>NZ_CP108326.1:3455000-4177500 GCF_036189845.1 Streptomyces griseoaurantiacus
GGCGACCGTGCGGGTGCCGCGGGCTCCGCGTGTGGCGGAGGCCGTGACCGGCCGGGCGTCGAGCGGCTGGCAGCAGATCATGGGCAATCGGGCCATGGTGCAGCTGTGTGTGCTCGGGTTCGTGCTGTTCTTCGCCTGCTACGGGCAGTTCGACTCCGGGCTGAGCGCCTACGGGGTCGAGGCGGCGGGTGTGTCGCCGTCCACTCTGGGGACGGCGCTCGCCGCTAACACCGCGGTGATCGTGGTCGCGCAGTTCGCCGTGCTGCGGATCGTGGAACGGCGCAAGAGGTCGCGGGTCATCGCCGTCGTGGGGCTCATATGGGCCCTCGCCTGGGTGCTGGCGGGATACGCCGGTCTCGGGCATGCCGGGCACGCGATGGCGACGGCGGCGTTCGTGTCGACGTACGCGTTGTTCGGGCTGGGTGAGGCGATGCTGTCGCCGACCGTGGCCCCGCTCGTGGCCGACCTTGCGCCCGAGGGCCTGGCCGGTCAGTACAACTCGGTCTTCGCCCTGGTGAAGCAGCTCGCCCTGGCCATCGGCCCGGCCGTCGGCGGCCCCATGGGGGCCTCACTGTTCGCGCCGTACATAGGAACGTTCCTGGTGTTCTCGCTGGGCATCACCTTCCTCGCGGTGCGGCTGGGGCGGGAGCTCACTCCCGGGCAGAACCAGCCCTCGGTGGCGCGGAGCCGCGTGGTGGCGCAGGGCGGCGCCCCCGCCGAGCCGGCGGTGGCGCAGAGCTGATCCCCTTGACCCGGCCCCGGCGGGCCGGGTCAATGGGTGGTCGTGGTGGCCTTCGGCAGGGCGAATTCGCACCAGACCGCCTTGCCGCCGCCCGGAGTGCGACGGGAGCCCCAGTTGGAGGCGATGGTGGCCACGATGGCGATGCCGCGACCGGCCTCGTCGACGGGTTCCGCCCGGCGGCGCAGCGGCAGGTGGTCGTCGCCGTCGGTGACCTCGATGATCAGGCGGCGGTCGGTGCGGCGCAGGCGCAGCCGCATGGGGGGTGTGCCGTGCTTGAGGGAGTTGGCGACGAGTTCGCTGGTGGCCAGGACGCCCGCGTCGTGCAGGTCGCTGGGGAAGCGCCAGCTCGTCAGGACGCCTGAGGCGAAGGCTCGCGCGCGGGGTGCGGCCTCGACGCCGCCGAGGAGTTCCAGGGCGGCGTTGCGGAAGAGTTCGCCGTCGTGGCCGGTGCGGCTGGGGTGCTGGAGGACGAGGACGGCGACGTCGTCGTCGTGGTCGGCGGTGACTCCGGCGGAGCGGACCAGGCGGTCGCAGACGACCTGGGGGCTGCCGGTGGCGCCGGCCAGGGCGCGTTCCAGGGCGGCGATGCCCTCGTCGAGGTCCGCGTCGCGCCGTTCGACCAGGCCGTCGGTGTAGAGGACGGCGGTGGAGCCCGGGCCGAGCGGGACGGAGCCGGAGCTGTGGATCCAGCCGCCGGTGCCGAGCGGGGGCCCGGTGGGTTCGTCGGTGCGCAGGACGTTGCCCGCCTCGTCGCGCACGAGGATGGGCAGGTGGCCGGCCGAGGCGTAGACCAGCCGTCCCTCGTTGGGGTCGTGGATGGCGTAGACGCAGGTGGCGATCTGGTTGGCGTCGATCTCGGCGGCGAGGCCGTCGAGGAGCTGGAGCACCTCGTGCGGGGGCAGGTCGAGGCGGGCATAGGCGCGGACGGCGGTGCGCAGTTGGCCCATGACGGCCGCCGCGCGGACGCCGCGGCCCATGACGTCGCCGATGACGAGGGCGGTGCGGCCGCCGCCGAGGGTGATGACGTCGTACCAGTCGCCGCCGACGGCGGCCTCGGTGCCGCCGGGCTGGTAGGTGGCGGCGATCCGCAGGTCGTCCGGCTGTTCGAGTTCCTGGGGCAGCAGGGAGCGCTGGAGAGTGACGGCGGTGCGGCGCTGTTCGCGTTCGCTGGCGCGGAGCCGTTCGGCGGCCTCGGCGTGGTCGGTGACGTCGGTGGCGAAGACGAGCACGCCGCCGAGGGAGAGGTGGGAGGGTGCGCCGCCGCTCGACGCGCGCGCTCTCTCGTGTGACGGTCCGTCGGGCGGGCCGGCTTCGGGGAGTGCGGCCACGTGAGCGGCGTCCTCGGGAGCCGTGGGGGTGGGGGGCGTACCTGCCGTGTCGGGCTCCGCCGGGGCCGTGGGGGTGGGGGGCGCGGTGGACGGGGCGGGCCTCTCCCGGTCCGTGGCGGGCAGTGCGACGGGGGTGCAGGTGAAGGTGTACGAGCGGCCGTCCGGCGCCTTGCGGGACTTGACCGTGCGCGGGCGGGCGCTGCGCAGCACCTGGTCGAGGAGGGGCAGCAGGCCCAGTGCGGCCAGTTCGGGGAGGGCCTCGCGGGCCGGGGCGCCCGGTGGGCGGGGGCCGAAGGCCGCGGTGTAGGCCTCGTTGACGTAGGCGATGCGGTGGTCGGGCCCGTGGACCAGGGCGACGAGGGCCGGGATCCGGTCGAGCACCTCGCGGGCCGGCAGATCCTCGACGGCGGGTCCGGGGGGCGGGCCGCCGGTGGACGGCTCGGCGCGGGCCGAAGGTACCGAGCCCTCTCCCCTCCGGTCCGTGGCGAGCGGGTGCTCGGTCCGCGCGGCGGCGCGGCGCTGCGTTCCGGGGAGCCGGGCGCTCCAGCGCGTGAAGTTCACCGAATTCTTGCCTCGTGGTGTTGTTGTCGGTCGGCCGGCTCCGGGTCCGGCCGGGAGGGGCGAGGGGGGGGTGTTCCTCGGTGCCGCACGGCGCGGTGGAAGGCCTGTGGCCGGAGGCGAGCGGTCGGCTCGTCCGGCATCGCGGTCCAGTCTGGCCGACCGGAGCGACATCCGTCAGACGCCCGCCCCCGCGCAGGAGTTCCTGACTCCGGTCAGGACGACCCCTTCGGGTTGCCCGGGGGGTTCTGCGAGGGCTTCCCACCGGCCGCGAGTTCGAACTCCGCACGCGGGTGTTCGAGGGAGCCGAGCGAGACGATCTCCCTCTTGAAGAGACCGGCGAGGGTCCATTCGGCGAGGACGCGGGCCTTGCGGTTGAAGGTGGGCACCCGGCTGAGGTGGTACGTGCGGTGCATGAACCACGCGGGCCAGCCCTTCAGCTTGCGTCCGTACACATGCGCGACGCCCTTGTGCAGTCCCAGGGAGGCGACCGAGCCGACGTAGGCGTGGGAGTACTGCTGCAGCGGCTGTCCGCGCAGGGAGCGGGCGAGGTTGTCGCCCAGCGTCTTCGCCTGGCGCACCGCGTGCTGGGCGTTGGGCGCGGTCTCCTTGCCGGGCTCGTCGGTGCTCACGTCGGGCACGGCGGCGGCGTCGCCCGCGCCCCATGCGTGGTCGACGCCGTCGACGGTCAGGTACGGGGTGCACCGCAGCCGTCCGCGCGCGTTGAGCGGCAGATCGGTGGCGGCCAGGACGGGGTGCGGTTTCACTCCGGCGGTCCACACGACCGTGCGGGTGGGGAAGCGGGATCCGTCGCTGAGGACGGCGATCCGGTCGACGCAGGACTCCAGGCGGGTGTCGAGGCGTACGTCGATGTTGCGGCGGCGCAGCTCGGTGACGGTGTAGCGGCCCATCTCCTCGCCGACCTCGGGCAGGATGCGGCCGGTGGCCTCGACGAGGATCCACTTCATGTCCTCGCGCCGGACGTTGTGGTAGTAGCGCGAGGCGTAGCGGGCCATGTCCTCGAGCTCGGCGAGAGCCTCCACGCCCGCGTAGCCGCCACCGACGAAGACGAAGGTGAGGGCGGCGTCGCGGATCGCGGGGTCGCGGGTGGAGGAGGCGATGTCGAGCTGCTCGAGGACGTGGTTGCGCAGGCCGATGGCCTCTTCGACGTTCTTGAAGCCGATGCCGTGCTCGGCGAGGCCGGGGACCGGGAGGGTGCGCGAGACGGACCCGGGGGCGAGCACGAGTTCGTCGTAGGAGAGCTGTTCCGTGCCGCCGGTCTCCTCGGTGGCGAGGGTGGTGAGCGTGACGGTGCGCTTGGAGTGGTCGATCGTCTGCACCTCGCCGACGACGATCCGGCAGTCCGCGAGGACCCGGCGCAGCGGGACGACGACGTGGCGCGGGGAGATGGAACCGGCCGCGGCCTCCGGCAGGAACGGCTGATAGGTCATGTACGGGTCGGGGGAGACCACCACGATCTCGACCTCGCCCCGCCCGAGCTCCGGTTTGAGTTTCCGCTGCAGACGCAGCGCGGTGTACAACCCGACGTAGCCGCCGCCGACGATGAGAATGCGCACCGGTACCTTCACCCTCCCATGACGCACCCGTCGCCGGAGTTTGTCCACAGGGCCGACCGTTAGTGTGACCGGACTTGTGCCCCGTCCCGGGTTGGCCGAATCCCCGCCCGCGGCCGGAAAAGACGCCGAGTGCGCAGCTCAGCGGCCTGGTCGGGGGGTGGGGGGTGCGGGCAATCGGGACACAACGCCCCCGTGCGCCGATCGGGGGGCGCTCCGTGCGGAACCTGCCCCTTCTGAATTGACTCCCGCTCAACTATGTTCGTGTCCCGACGGGGTGTAGGGGGATGTGCCGGGCGGGGCGCGCGACAGGGCGGGCCGGCCGGGCACGACGCTCGTTCCGCGCGCTCCGGCTGCAGTGAACGGGGAGTCTCCGGGGGGAGACACCGATACCGGGGGAACGCTTATGCATATTCAGGACTCTCATTGGTCGCCCGTGTCCGCCGTCGCATCCGGCGGACCCGTGGGCCCGGAGGCGGGCGAAGGACGCGGGGACGGGCCGCGGACGGCGCCCCTGCGGGTGGACGCACAGCGCAACCTGGAGCACGTCCTGCGCGCGGCTCGTGAGGTCTTCGGCGAGCTGGGGTACGGGGCGCCGATGGAGGACGTGGCGCGGCGTGCGCGCGTCGGCGTCGGCACGGTCTACCGGCGCTTCCCCAGCAAGGACGTGCTGGTGCGGCGGATAGCCGAGGAGGAGACCTCCCGGCTGACCGACCAGGCACGGACGGCGCTCGGCCAGGAGGACGAGCCGTGGTCGGCGCTCCAGCGCTTCCTGCGCACCTCGGTGGCGTCCGGCGCGGGCCGGCTGCTGCCGCCGCAGGTGCTGCGCGTCGGGGTCGCCGAGGAGGAGCGGGGCCGGGGACCGGCCGAGGGTGCCGGAGCGGGGACGGTGCCGGGGACGGGCGGTGCGGCGGGTACGGGCGCCGGTCCGGTTCCGTCCGCCGACTCGGGGTCCGCTCCGGGCGTGGTTCCGGAGCAGGCGCTGGTGCCGCAGCAGCGGACCGTCGCCCCGGAGGGCAGGCCTGGTCCCGAGCTGCGGCTGGTGGAGCGGCGGCAGACACCGGAGGCGGCACTGGACGACCCCGGCGCGATCGAACTCCTGGACGTGGTGGGGCGGCTGGTGGACCGGGCGCGGGCCGCCGGCGAACTGCGGGCCGACGTGACGGTCTCCGACGTGCTGCTGGTGATAGCCACGGCCGCCCCCTCGCTGCCCGACGCGGCACAGCAGGCGGCGGCCTCGGCACGGCTGCTGGACATCCTCCTGGAGGGTCTGCGATCACGTCCCCATGCCTGAGGACGCGTCCGTGCGTGTGAGGCCGGGTCCCCGCGCGTCGGGCCGGGTCTGCGCGCGTGAGGCCGAGTCAGCGCACATGAGGCACCGCACTCGCGTTCGAGGCATCCCCTCGGACGGGTGGTGGGCCGTCGGCCCGGCGGTCCGCCACCCGGTGCCGTGGCAGGCTGAGCCGGTGTTCGAGTGCGCGGGTGCAGGCAGGGGCTTTCCACGATGAGCGTCGACCGTGGTGGGGAGGGGACTCCCCCGTCACCGGCGGCGCCCTCGTCCGGGGCCTCGCCGGTGCCGCCCGCCGACGCCGAGCTGATCGGGCGGATGCGCGACGGGGACGACTCGGCGTACGAGGAACTGTTCCGGCGCCATTCCGGGGCCGTGCGCCGGTACGCGCGCACCTGCTGCCGGGACGCGCACACCGCGGACGACCTCACCGCCGAGGTCTTCGCCCGCATGCTCCAGGCGGTGCGCGGCGGCTCCGGCCCCGCGCACGCCGTCCGGCCCTACCTGCTGACGACCGTACGGCGGGTGGCCGCGCGCTGGACCGCCTCGGCCCGGCGCGAGCAACTCGTCGAGGACTTCGCCGTGTTCGCCGCGCAGGCCTCCGCCTCCGCACGCCGGTACCCCGGCCGGGAGGCACCCGGCGACACAGCCGGTCCCGGGGCCGGCTCCTTCGGGGTGGACACCGAACTGGGTGCCGACGTACGGGCGATGCACGCGGCCGAGCAGTCCCTGGCCGTGCGGGCGTTCCGCTCCCTGCCGGAACGGTGGCAGGCCGTGCTGTGGCACACCGAGGTCGAGGACGAGTCGCCCAGCGAGGTGGCCGTGCTGTTCGGGCTCGACGCGAACGGCACCCGGGTCCTGGCGAGCCGTGCCCGGGAGGGACTGCGGCAGGCGTACCTGCAGGCGCACGTGAGCGAGTCGCTGGCCGGCGACGAGGTGTGCGCCCGCTACGCCGGGCAGCTCGGGGCCCATGTGCGGGGCCGGTTGCGGACGCGTGCGGAGCGGGGGTTGCGCAAGCATCTCGAGCAGTGCGCGCGGTGCCGGGTGGCGGCGGCGCAGATCGGGGAAGTGGCGGGCGGCATCCCGGCGCTCGTGCCGGTGGCGGTCCTCGGCTGGTTCGGGGCGGCCGGGTACGGGAAGGTCGCGGGGCTGCTCGCGGGCGGTGGAGCGGCGGGGGCCGCGGCGGGCGCCGGCGCCTCGGCCGGGGCGGGTGGGGGAACCGGCGCGGCGGCCTCCGAGGGGCTGGGGGCGCCGGTGAAGGCCGGGGTCGCGATGGGGGTCGTGGCCGCGGCGGTCGCCGCCGTCGCGCTGGCGTTGATGGGGGGTGGGGGGCCGGAGAAGAAGGACGCGGCCCCGCCGCCGCGTGCGCCGGGGGTCGAGTCGGTGGTACCGGCGCCCGCGGCCTCCTCCGGAGCGGAGCGGGGGACACCTCGGGAACCCTCGGGTCCCGTTCCCTCCGCCGGGACACCCCGGGCGCCCAGGGCGTCCGCGCCCCCGGCGGCTGAGACGTCGGCGCCGGTGGCGCGTGCGGTGCCGGGCAGGACCCCACCGGTCCGGAGGACCTCCGCGCCCACGGTGGTGCCCTCGGCCCCGCCGAGTAGTGCGCCCGACGCCCCGCCCGGTACGGAGGTGCCCTCCGCACCACCCTCACGCGCGGTCTCGGTGCGGCTCGAATGGGGCGGGGTGCTCGGCGTGGAGGTCGAGGTGGGGGCGCTCTGTCCCGCGCCCGCCGCGCCGGTCCGTCCCGCCGTCCCGGTCGTTCCCGCCGTCCCGGTCGTTCCCGCGGCACCGGCCCTGCCGGGGCCGCACACCTTTGCTCCTCGGGATGCGGGCCTCGTCAGCCAGGTGCGAGTGGGGTGCGAGGGCTCACCAGGGCTTCCCCGGCGCCGCTGACGACCGGCGCCGCTGACGACCCGGCCGCCGCTACGTGCGTGTGGCCGTGCCCAGGGCCCGGTCACGGGGCGGGATGCCCGCGGGGACCGCGCGCTGGCGGGCGGGGGTGCCCGTCCAGCAGGTGCCGCGGCGGGAGAGGAGACGGCGCAGCCAGAGTTCGAGGGAGACGAGGTCGGCGAAGCCGTCCAGGGGCAGCGGGTCTCCCTGGGCCGCCGACCGCAGCGCCTTGCGGACCACCCGTGCCTCGACCAGGCCGGCCTCGGCCAGCAGGGGGGACGCGAACAGGTCGACCAGGGACGTCGTCGCCACCCGCAGTCCCGTCCGGGCCGCCGCGGCCGAGGACGCGCCCGAGGCGGCACCCCACCCGGGCGGCAGGTCGGTGACGCCCGCGCCCTCCAGGACCGTGCGCAGGATCGCGGCCCGGGCCCCCGGCTGCACCCGGAGCGCCTCGGGCAGGGCCCGGCAGGCGCGGACGACCTGGTTGTCGAGGAAGGGGGCGTGCAGGCGCTGGAAGCGGATCTCGGCGGCCTGTTCGAGGACGCGCAGTTCGGCGGCCTGCCGGGCCAGGGCTGCGCGGGCCCGGAAATCGCCGGGGCGCTGCCCGGGGCCCACGCCCATGGCCCCGGTCCGGCCCGCCGCGCTCTGCAGGCGAACCGATACTTCTGCGAGCGCCTCACCGGTCAGCCAGCGTGCCGCGGGACCGGGTCTGGCCCAGGTCAGCGCGGCCAGCGAGGCCCCGACGGCGCCACCGGGCTCGTCGAAGCGGTGCCGCATGAGCTGGTCGGAGAGCGCCTCGACACCGCTGCGGTAGGGCGTGCGGGCGAGCCGCCGGGCGGCGGCGTACACGCGTGCGGGAACCAGTACGGAGCCGTCGGCCTTGGCGAGCGCGGCGACGGGGCGCACCAGGTGGCGCCGCTTGCGGTCCATCAGGAGGTCGGCGAGACGGGCCGGGTGGGCGTCGAGGACCTGCCGGGCGCCGTAGCCGGTGAAGTGGTCCGCGCTGCCGGCGGCGAGGCGGGCGCGGTGCCGGCCGGCGGAGATCAGGGAGGCGGCGGGCTCGTCGGTGAGGGGGCCGTCGAGGTCGGCGAAGGGCAGGGTCTCCTCGCTGCCGGTGACCACGACGTGGTGCAGCCGGGGATTGGCGGCGAGGGCACCGGCCCGTTCCACCTCGGCCTCGCGCCCGGGGACGGCGAGGTCGTTGAAGGTGACGGCGAGCAGGCGTTCGCCGGCTCCGGTGCCGTGGCCGAGGACGGTGCCGGGTCTTCCGGGCAGTCCGGCGGCGAGCAGGGCGAGGGCGCCGGAGGCGGGGCCGCCGGAGAGGTCGGCGCCGATACCGGGGACCGGCATGCCGCGGGCGGCCCGCCGCTCGGCGGGGCCCATTCCGGGCACGGGTCCGGGGTCGATGTCGATGCCCGGCACGTGCCGGGGGGCGTCGAGCCGGACGCGCACGGCGTCCACGAGGGCGTCGCGCACGGCGTCCACGGCGCCCGCGGGGTCGGCCGGGGGCGCGGCGACGGCGAGGGAGGCGACCGGCTCGTATCCGGCGATCTCGCGCGCCCCCGCCCGCAGGATGAGGGCGTGTCCGGGCGGGACGCGTCGCACGCCCTCGTAGGGCGTCGAGTCGTGCAGGGCGGCGGGCACGTCGGGGGCGGCGAGCAGCGCGGCGAGGTGGCCGAAGTCGAGGTTGGCCTCGACGAGGTCGGCGAGCGGCAGGGCGGCGGTCGCGTACGCCGTGCCGCCGGCCCAGGGGGTGTGGAAGACCGGCCGCGCGCCCGCGAGATCGCCGCAGACGGTGATGCGGCGGCCGACCTGGACGACGGCGGTGTAGCTGCCCGGCCAGGCCGTCAGGTGCCGCAGCGCCCCGCCGCGGGCGGCGAACAGGGCGACGCGCAGTTGCTCGTCGGTGGCGCCGCAGGTGCCGAGGACCGCGATGCGGGTCTGTGCGTCGGCCTGGACGACGCGGATTTCGTCGGGGCGCCAGTCACCGACCGCCCACAGCGGATCCGGGTCGCCCCACAGGGGCTGGGAGCCGACCGGCTGCACGGTCTCGCCCTCGTAGCCGGTGGTGCCGGCGGAGCCGATGCCCGCCACGCTCGTGGCGGCGCTCGCGGCGGCACTGCTCCATCCCACCAACCACCGCATCGCCGCCTCCACAGACTGTGGACAACCAGTGCACCGTACGAACTGTGTGCACCATGCTGCCACGAAGAGTGCGCCCCGGAGGGGCTCCGCCGCGGCTTGTGCTCCCCCTGGTGCGCCCCCTTGGGTGTGCCCGCGCACGGCGAACACACTCCTCGCACAGGGCAGATGGGGTCGAACAGCGATGTGAATGCGCCCCCGGTACGCTCCCCTGGCACACCTTTCGCGCCCTCAAGTGGCAGCGTGGCAACGGAAATACGTGCGGGGACCACCGTCGATTTTCGGCCAATTCATCCGCGCGACGGCAGGTTTGAGTACGCTCCGTACAGGCTCTGGGCACTGTGGAGCGGTGCGCGGTCCGGGAGACGGAACGCGCCTCCCGGACCTGTCCGCCGCCCGCGGGGATGTAGGCGGCGGCGTCCCCCAGCCCACCGGATCCAGTACAGCGGGCCGACCCACGCGCCATCCATCGAACCGCTCCCCCCTTGGCCGGAGAAGAGCGCACGGACAGGCGCACGGCCACACGGCAGGGGCACGCCGCGACACTGCGTACTGCCCCGTAGGTCACATCCCGCCAACCGGAAAAACGCCCCTTAACGCTTGGGATCCGGCGAACTACGCTGGGTTTACGAATGCCGCGTGGTTATGCCAGCGCGACAGCCGTCTGTGTCGAGGGGTGGCGCATGTCCAGGGAGCAACGCGGGCCGAACGAAAAACTCGGCGCCGTTCTCGCCCTCGCGGGAATCAGTAACGCGGGGCTTGCGCGGCGCGTCAACGATCTTGGTGCCCAGCGCGGGCTGACACTTCGCTACGACAAGACGTCGGTGGCCCGCTGGGTGTCGAAGGGGATGGTGCCCCAGGGTGCCGCCCCGCATCTGATCGCCGCGGCCATCGGCCAGAAGCTCGGCCGTCCGGTGCCGCTCCACGAGATCGGCCTTGCGGACGCGGATCCCGCGCCCGAGGTGGGCCTCGCCTTCCCCCGGGACGTCGGACAGGCCGTGCGCTCGGCCACCGATCTCTACCGCCTCGATCTCGCCGGACGCCGGGCCGGCTCCGGCGGCATCTGGCAGTCCCTGGCCGGTTCCTTCGCCGTGAGCGCCTATGCGACCCCCGCGTCGCGATGGCTCATAACCCCGGCCGACAGCTCGGTGGCGCGTGACGCGAGCCCGTCGGACGGCTCCTCCGCGCCGACGAGGGTCGGCCACAGCGACGTGCGCAAGCTGCGGGAGGCCGCCGAGGACGCCCGACGCTGGGACTCCAAGTACGGCGGCGGGGACTGGCGTTCGTCGATGGTGCCCGAGTGCCTGCGGGTCGAGGCGGCGCCGCTGCTGCTCGGCTCCTACTCCGACGAGGTCGGCCGGGCGCTGTTCGGCGCCTCCGCCGAGCTGACCCGGCTGGCCGGGTGGATGGCCTTCGACACCGGCCAGCAGGAGGCCGCCCAGCGGTACTACATCCAGGCGCTGCGGCTCGCCCGCGCCGCCGCGGACGTGCCGCTCGGGGGGTACGTCCTCGCCTCCATGTCCCTCCAGGCGACCTACCGGGGCTTCGGCGACGAGGGCGTCGACCTCGCGCAGGCCGCACTGGAACGCAACCGGGGCCTGGCGACGGCGCGCACGATGAGCTTCTTCCGGCTCGTCGAGGCCCGGGCGCACGCACGGGCCGGTGACGCGCACGCCGCCGGCGGGGCGCTGAAGGCCGCCGAGGGGTGGCTGGAGCGGGCCCGCGACGGCGACCCCGACCCGTCCTGGCTCGGCTTCTACTCCTACGACCGGTTCGCGGCGGACGCGGCCGAGTGCTACCGCGACCTCAAGGCACCGCGGCAGGTGCGGCGGTTCACGGAACAGGCGCTGTCGAAGCCGACGGAGGAGTTCGTGCGCTCGCACGGACTGCGGCTGGTGGTCTCGGCGGTGGCCGAACTGGAGTCCGGGAACCTGGACGCGGCCTGCGAGCAGGGGGTGCGGGCGGTGGAGGTCGCGGGGCGGATCTCCTCGGCGCGGACGACGGAGTACGTGAAGGACCTGCTGCACCGGCTCGAGCCGTACGGGGACGAGCCGCGGGTGGTGGAACTGCGGGAGCGGGCACGGCCGCTGCTGATGGCGGCGCCGGCGTAGACGCGGGCGCCCTCCCGGACGGGGGGCGGGCGTGTGCGGGCGCGGTGCGAGCGGGGTACGGCGCGTGGCGGGGCACAGTGCGAGCGGGCCGCAGTGCGTGGCGGCCCACGGGTGCGAGCAGGGCGCAGTGCAGGGCGGCCCGCGGTGCGTCGGGGCGCGCGTAGGGGGGGGTCTCGCCCCCGCCGCCCCTACCCGTCCCGTCCCTTGAGGGGCTCCGCCCCTCCGACCCCGGGCGGGAGAGCTCGGGTGGTCCGGGGTCGTGTGCGGGGTGCGGGCGCGTCGGGGCTCGTCGCGCAGGTCCCCGCGCCCCCTGCCCGACCCCGGGCGGGAGAGCTCGGGTGGTCAAAGGTCGTGTGCGGAGTGCGGGCGCGTCGGGGCCCGTCGCGCAGTTCCCCGCGTCCCTTGCAGGCCGCGGCCCTCAGGAGGCGCCGTAAAATCGGGGGCACTGTGTCTGAATCCATCGATGTCTCCGCCCCCGCCAAGACGCCGCGCTTCCCCGACGGGCCCGCCGCCGACCCCGCCGGCTCGCACTTCGAGCGGCGCATCCGCAGCTTCCAGCCCCGCCGCAGCCGTGTCACCACCGGCCAGGCGGAGGCCCTGCGGCGCCTGTGGCCCGCCTGGGGCCTCGACATCGACGGCCACTGCGTCCTCGACCTCGCCGAGCTGTTCGGCAACGACCGCCCCACGGTCCTGGAGATCGGTTTCGGCATGGGCGAGGCCACCGCCGCGATGGCCGCGGCCGACCCGGAGACCAACATCCTCGCCGTCGACGTGCACACCCCCGGCCAGGGCAATCTGCTCAACCTCGCCGAGGCCCGGGGCCTGAACAACATCCGCGTCGGCAACGGCGACGCGATCATCCTGCTGCGCGAGATGCTCCCGCCCGACTCCCTCGCCGGCCTGCGCGTCTACTTCCCCGACCCGTGGCCGAAGAAGCGCCACCACAAGCGCCGTCTGATCCAGCCCGAGTTCCTCACCCTGGCCGCCACCCGGCTGCGCCCCGGGGCGCTGGTGCACTGCGCCACCGACTGGGAGCCCTACGCCGAACAGATGCTCGAGGTACTCACCGCGCACCCCGGCTTCACCAACGAGCACCCCGGGGGCGGTTTCGCGCCGCGTCCCGACTTCCGGCCCCGGACGCGTTTCGAGGGGCAGGGCCTTGAGAAGGGTCATGTCGTGAACGACCTGCTGTTCCGCCGCGTCCCGCACGCCGACCACCGAGACACCGAGGAGCAGCGGTAGGCGGCGGTGGACACCGGTCGGCGGCGATAACAGGCAGCACCGGGCGCCTCTGTCTCGTTAGGGTCAATGCCGTGGCCACCAGTCCTCCGTATCCGACGTATCCTCCCGCCCCGACCGGGTCCCCCGCCCCCGGCGGTGTGCTCCGGCACCCGCACTGGTGGCAGCGCACCTGGGTGCGGTACGCGGCGCCGATCTCGCTGCTCGCGCTGTCCGGGCTGGTCATCCTCGCCCTGGTCCGGCAGCAGACCGGCACCGAGGGCTTCCTGGTGGGGCTCGGCCTCGCCGTGTTCCCCGTCCCCCTGCTGATCGCCGCCTTCCGCTGGCTGGACCGGGTCGAGCCGGGGCCCTGGCGCAACCTCGCGTTCTGCTTCGCCTGGGGGGCGTGCGCGGCGGCGCTCGTCGCGATCATCGCGAACAGCTTCGCCACCCACTGGATAGCGGTCGCCACGGCCGACCCCAAGGGCGCCGACACCCTCGGCATGACCGTCATAGCGCCGGTCGTGGAGGAGTCCGCGAAGGCCACGGCGGTGCTGCTGGTCTTCCTCTTCCGCCGTCGGCACTTCACCGGGATCGTCGACGGTGTGGTCACGGCCGGGGTGACCGCGACCGGCTTCGCCTTCACCGAGAACATCCTCTACCTGGGCACCGCCTTCGGCACCGACCAGTCCGACGGCGGGCACGGCGGCATCGCCTCCGTGACGGCCGCGACGTTCTTCGTGCGCGTCGTGATGTCGCCTTTCGCGCACCCCCTGTTCACCGTGTTCACCGGCATCGGCTTCGGCATCAGCGCGCTGACCGCCGAGCACCGGCGGGTGCGCCGGACGCTGGCCCCGCTCGGCGGTCTGCTGCTCGCGATGGGCATGCACTCGCTGTGGAACGGCTCCACCTCGTTCGGCGACGGCTACGGCTTCTTCGCGGTCTACGGGGCGTTCATGGTGCCGATGTTCGGACTGCTGACCTGGCTGGTCATATCGACCCGGCAGCGGGAACTGCGGACCGTGCGCGCCGAACTGCCCGCGTACGTGGTGGCCGGCTGGCTGACGATGCCGGAACCGTTCGTCATGGGCTCGATGAAGGCCCGGCGGCTCGCCCGCGACCACGCCAGGGACCGGCTCGGCAAGGCGGCGGCGCGCACGGTCGCCGAGTACGAGGCCTACGCGACCTCGCTGGCGTTCCTGCGCCACCGGGGGCGCTCGGGCCGCGCGGGCGCCGACTTCGTCGTACGGGAGCGGGAGCTGCTGCAGGAGCTGTGGCACCGGCGTGAGGTGGCCCGCCCGGCACTGGCCCACGCGGGCCACACGCTGGCGGGCGCGGTGCTGTGGGGCGTCCCCCCGATGTACGGACACGGGCACGGGTACGCCCCGGGACACGGCCCCTTCCCGGTCTACGGCCACCACCCCTCGTACGGAGCCCCCTCGCACGGAGCCCCCGCATACGGAGCC
Source organism: Streptomyces griseoaurantiacus (assembly GCF_036189845.1). Taxonomy (NCBI): domain Bacteria; kingdom Bacillati; phylum Actinomycetota; class Actinomycetes; order Kitasatosporales; family Streptomycetaceae; genus Streptomyces; species Streptomyces griseoaurantiacus. The sequence continues at coordinate 3,469,318 of NZ_CP108326.1, forward strand.
CCCGCGTACGGGGCACCGGGGTACCGTCCCCCGGCGTACGACCCCGGGCCCGGCGCCGGGGGCCACGCCCCCCACCCCGCCGTCCCGTCGCAGTACGCCGTCCCGTCCCAGTACGGCGCACCGGCGTACGGCCGGGCGCCCCAGGCGTACGCCTCCCAGGGTCAGGCGGCCTACGACCCGACCCCGCAGGTCCGCGTCACGCCGACGCCTCCGTCGACCGCGGCGGGCCCGCCTCCGTCGGCCTGACCCCCGCCGGGGGCCCGGGCCGGGGACGTCAGGGGTGCAGCCCCTTGCCCTGCAGCCACGCCATCGGGTCGATCCCGGTGGCGGCGCCGCCGGGGTGGACCTCCAGATGCAGGTGCGGGCCGGTGACGTTGCCGGTGGCGCCGACGCGGCCGATGACCTCGCCCGTGCTCACCTTCTGCCCGACGCTGACGCTGATCGAGGACTGGTGGCAGAACCACAGCTCGGTGCCGTCGTCCAGGGTGAGAATCGTGCGGTAGCCGTAGGAGCCGGCCCAGCCGGCCTGGGTGATCGTGCCGCTGTGGACGGCCTTGATGAGCGTGCCGGTGGGCGCGGCGAAGTCGAGGCCGGTGTGATAGCCGGAGGACCACATCGAACCGGCCTGGCCGAAGGTCGAGGTGATCGTGTACGAGGAGGTCGGCAGCGTGAACTGCTTGGCCAGCTCGGCGAGCTTCTTCGCGGCGGCCTGCTGCTTGGCCTCCGCCTCCGCCTTCTCCTTGGCGTCGGCGGCCTTCTTCTCCGCCTTCTTCTCCGCCTCCTCGGCGGCGGAGGCGGCCTGCTTGGCGGCGGCGGCCTCGGCGGCCTTCGCGGCGGCGCTGTCCACCTGGTCCTGCTGGGCCTCGGCCTGCCGCATGATCCGGTCGCGCAGGGCCTCGCCCGCGTCCTTGGTGCCCGCGGCGGTGTCGGCGTTCGTCAGTCCGACGCCGGTGAACGGGGCGGCGACGGTCCGTGCGGGGGTGTCGGCCTTGTCGCCGGAGTCGTCACCGACGAGGGCCTTGGCCGACTCGGTGACCGAGGACAGGTCCGGCAGGGATATGGAGACCGGCGGCTTGGAGGTCTGCGCGGTGGCCATGCCGCCCGCGCCCACCGCGGCGATCACGCCGACGCCCAGAACGGTGGAGCTGCGCGCGAGTCCGCCCCCGCGCTGCTTGGTGACGCGGTGCCGGCCGCGGACGGGACGAACGGTCTCCGCGGTGGGATTCCACTCCTCCCAGGTGCCCTCCTCGGAACGGCGGTCGAGGTCGATGACCTCGGTGCCGGCAGGAGCGTACGAGGGGTTCTGGGCAGGCCGGTTGGACGCCACGTGGGCGCTCTCCTTTCCTTCCTCTCGCCTGCCGGGTTAGCTGACGGGTTCGGAGCAGGAAGGTCTCCTACGCGCGTGTGCCGGCCGTGTCTTCTCGGCGGCAGCCGCGCGATTCACCCCTGAGTGGTGGTTCCCCGGCTCCCTTGCGGGATTAGGCAGATGAGCACGGGGCCGCCTCCTGTGACGGCTGGGACGACCGTGCTGCGTTATCGAACGTTAATAGACCGGGGGCGCACATTCCAAGCCGTTCAGTGGCACGAGTTACACCTCTTGGCCAGGACTTTTGCGCCATGAGTCCCGCAAAACGGGCGAGTTGGCGGGGCCTTCCGAGGGCCTCGGGCCCGGACGGGCCCTGACGAGCCGTCGATAAACCTGCCGGGAGAACACGATCCGGTCACGGCGGGTGACGTACTGATCGCCGTCCGGGACACCGACGGGTACGGCCACCGCCCGAGACACCGGCGGTACGGCCACCGTCCTGGGCGCGGTCGGCACCGCCGCCCTCAGGAACGCGGCCGGTGCGGACGTCGTACCGCGAGCAGGGCCAGGTCGTCCGTCGCCCGGCCGCCGGTGTGCCGGGCCACCTCCTCGGCCAGGAAGCGCAGCAGCGCGTCCGGCCCGGAGAAGGTGCGGCCGGCGAGCCGGGCGGCGGGGTCGTAGAACTCGCCGTGCCGGTCCCGTGCCTCGGAGAGCCCGTCGGTGTGGAACAGCAGCGTGGCGCCGTGCGGCAGCGCGGCCTCCTCCGCGCGTTCGGGCCACCGGCCCAGCTCGCCCATCCCGAGCGGCAGTGCCGGCTCGCTCGGTTCGAGCACGCGCAGGCTGCCGTCCTCGTACAGGAGCAGCGGGGCGGGATGGCCGCGGTTGACGAGGCGGACGAGGGCGTTGCCGTGCGGGATCTCGGCGAGGACGGCGGTGGTGAACCCCTCGACCGAGTCCTGGTCGTGGCGTCGGCCGCCCTCGCGGGCGAGGGCGCGTTCGAGCCGCTGGGCGACCGCGCCGAGCGTGGCCTCCTGCTCGGCGGCCTCCCGGAAGGCGCCGATGACGACGGCGACGACGCTGACCGCGCTGATGCCCTTGCCGCGGACGTCCCCCAGGACCAGGCGCACGCCGTGCGGGGAGTCCTGCACGGCGTACAGGTCGCCGCCGATCGCGGCCCAGTCCTGAGCGGCCTCGTACCGTGCGGCGATGTCGAGACCCGCGACGCGTTCGGCCGGCTGCGGCATGACGGCCCGCTGTGCGGCCTCGGCGATGTGGCGGACGGAGGCCAGCCGGGCCCCGGCGCGTCCGGCGAGCACGTTGATCAGGACGGCGAGAGCGGCGACGGTGCCCACCGTCATCAGCTCGGTGGTGATGTCGATGTTGGACATGACGCCGAAGCCGGCGTGGATCGCGGCCACGGCGAGGACGGCGACCGCGGCCGTCAGGACGGTGCCGCGCAGCGAATAGAGGAACGAGGCGACCAGGGGGGCGGCGGTGAACAGGGGGGCGGCGGTGAAATCGGCCGGGGTGAGGCAGTCGTAGACGATCGCGGCGGCGAGCAGCAGCACCGGCAGGAAGGGCAGCGAGGCACGGACGCAGGTCGCGCCACGGCCGGCGCCCCCGGCGTTCCCGATGGTCACGACCGCCTCGTCCTCTGTGCGCTGCCCCACGCCACCAGGGTCCCTCGGGACGGGGCGGCGGGGCACCTCCGGTGACCCGGGCGGGTGGCGGGACCGGTAGACGGGGACCGCGGCGACGGGTGACCCGTACGACGGGGATCGCGGCGACGGGTGGCGGGGACGACAAAAACCCCGGGGGCGGAAGCCTTGCGGCCTCCGCCCCCGGGGACGTGGTAGCGGGGACAGGATTTGAACCTGCGACCTCTGGGTTATGAGCCCAGCGAGCTACCGAGCTGCTCCACCCCGCGTCGGTGAAACCAGTGTACGTCATCCCGGGGACCCCGCTCACCACCTTTACCTGGGCGGACGTATCCCTGGCGGGACGCCCGGCGGGAGATCGTTCAGCGGCCGGAGGAGCGGCGCCGCCAGGGGAGCGCGTCGCCGCATGCCGTGCGCTCCTCCTCGTTGCCCAGCGCCCCGGCGATCCGCGCGCAGATCTCCTCGAACTGCTCCACCTGCTCCGGCGTGAGCCGGTCGAACACGGCGGCGCGTACCGTCTCGACGTGCCCCGGGGCCGTACGCTCCAGCAGCCGCGCCCCCGCCTCGGTCAGCACCGCGATGCTGCCGCGCCCGTCACCCGGGCACGCCTCGCGCCGTACGGTGCCGTCCTTCTCCAGCCGGGCGACGGCGTAGGTCAGCCGGCTCCGGGTGACCTTCAGCGAGGCGGCGAGGTCGGTCATGCGCAGCCGCCGGTCGGGGGCCTCGGAGAGGTTGGCGAGCACGGAGTAGTAGAGGTGCGGCAGGCCCGCCTGCTGCTGGAGCTGCCGGTCGATCGCGTCCTCCAGGAGAGAGGAGGCGGCGAGGTAGGCGCGCCAGGCACGCTGTTCCTCGGAGGTGAGCCAGCGGGTCGTCATGACGGCAGTGTAGTTATTGTTCAAAAGTTGAACCATCTCGCACGGGAGCGCGCACATGCCCCACCCCCACGTCCTGCTGTCCGCCGCCGTCTCCCTGGACGGCTTCCTCGACGACACGGGCCCCGACCGCCTGCTGCTGTCCGGACCGGAGGACTTCGACCGGGTCGACCAGGTGCGGGCGGAGAGCGACGCCATCCTGATCGGCGCCGGCACCCTGCGCACCGACAACCCGCGGCTGCTGGTCAACTCCCCCGAGCGGCGCGCGAAGCGGGTCGCGGCCGGGCTGCCGGAGTACCCGCTGAAGGTGACGGTGAGCGCCTCCGGCGACCTCGACCCGGCCGCCCGGTTCTGGCACACCGGCGGCGCGAAGGCGGTCTACACGACCGAGGAGGCCGCGCCCCGGCTGCGCGCGGCGCTTCCCCCGGACGTCGACGTCGTCGCGCCGGGCGCGGAGCTGCGGTGGCGGGAGGTGCTCGCACATCTGGGCGAGGCGAAGGGCGTGCGGCGGCTGATGGTGGAGGGCGGCGGCCGGGTGCACACCGAACTGCTGCGGCAGGGGCTCGCCGACGAACTGCAGCTCGTGGTGGCCCCGCTGCTGGTGGGGGAGGCGGACGCGCCGCGCATGTTCGGGACGGCGGCCTACCCGCCGGGGCGGATGCGGCTCCTGGAGACGCGGGCCGTGGGGGACGTGGTGCTGATGCGGTACGTGCCGACGGCGCCCGGCACGGGAGAGCTCGCCACGGCGGCGGACCGGAGGTGGCTGGGGCTCGCCTGCGACCTGGCCGAGCGGTGCCCGCCCTCGGAGACCGCGTTCAGCGTGGGAGCGGTGGTGGTGGCCGCCGACGGTACGGAGCTGGCCCGGGGGTTCTCGCGCGAGGGCGGCGACCCGGCGGTGCACGCGGAGGAGGCCGCGCTCGCGAAGGTGGCGCCCGGGGACGCGCGCCTGGCGGGCGCCACGGTCTACAGCAGCCTGGAGCCGTGCGCCCGGCGTGCCTCGCGGCCGGTGCCGTGCGCGCGGCTGATCCTGGCGGCCGGGGCCCGGCGGGTGGTGACCGCCTGGCGGGAGCCGGACACGTTCGTGCCGGGGGCGGACGGGACGGGGGTGCTCACGGCGGGGGGCGCGCACGTCGTGCACCTGCCGGAGTACGCGCCGGCGGCCAGGCGCCCGAACGCGCATCTGCTCGGGCGGGACTGAACGGGCCGACCAACGGGCCCTCCGGCTCGCGGGCGCTCAACGCGGCGACGCACGGACACCAAAACCCACGGACCCACGGACCCACGGCCCCACTGACCCACTGACCCACTGACCCACGGACGCACGGACGCACGGACGCACGGTCACGAACCCACAGTCACGAACCACGGATCACGCTTGCTTGAACATTTAAGCAAGTATTAGAGTCGCCGATGTCCCGCCATGCTTCAAATCTGAAACAGTGCGTACGCACCCACGGGGCGGGACCCGAGCAGCAGCCGACGCGCGCACCCGCGCTCCGCAGAAGGGCGACAGCCATGCGTGACCTGCCCGCCGCACCCCAGCCCGCCGACCTCCCGGCCGCCGGCCCGATTCCCGAGGCCACCGTGCGCACCCGCGTGAGCGTCCCGCTGCGCTTCGGCGACTTCACCGTCACCGCCGACGTCGTGACCTTCCACGGCCTGGTCGACGGCCGCGAGCACCTGGCACTCGTCCTGGGCGACGGGGCCGACGGGACTGCCGGGCCGCCACTGGTACGGCTGCACTCCGAATGCCTGACCGGCGACGTCTTCGGCTCCGCCCGCTGCGACTGCGGCCCCCAGCTCCGCGAGGCGGTCGAGCGCATCGCGGAGCACGGCGGCGTCCTGCTCTACCTGCGCCAGGAGGGCCGCGGCATCGGCCTCTACAACAAGCTCGACGCGTACGCGCTCCAGGACGAGGGCCTGGACACCTACGCGGCGAACGCGGCGCTCGGCCTGCCGGAGGACGCCCGCGACTACACCGCCGCCGCCCAGATGCTGCGCGCCCTCGGCATCGGCACGCTGGACCTGCTCTCCAACAACCCGGACAAGGCCGAGCAGTTGACCGCGCTCGGCCTCACCGTCGGCGCCCGCGTCCCGACCGGCGTCTTCACCACCGCCCACAACGTGCGCTACCTGCACGCCAAGGCCGTCCAGACCCGGCACACCCTGCCGCTGGGGGAGCTGCGGGAGCGCCCGGCGGGCTGAGAGCGGGACGGGCGCATCTGACCCGTTGTCAGTACCTCCTGCAAGACTCCCTCACGTCCAGAGCCGTACCGGACGACGAGACACCGGAGGCAGACGATGACCGACGCACCCGTACCGTCCCCCGCCCCGCCGCCCCTGCCCCTCGGCGGGACGGGCGCCCGCAGACGCAAGGGCGAGCCGGTCTCCCTGGGCAGCATCCTCGTCGACCTGATCGCCGACGGGCGGCTGCCCCCGCCGCCCCTCGGTCACCTCCCGGCCGCCCGCCGCCCGCGCGATTCCGCGACGCGCAGGGCGTCGGCGAGGCACTCGGCGAGCCGGACGGCCGCGTAACGCACGGCGACGTGCGGTGAGACCGGGTCCTCCAGCACGCGCCGGGCCTCACCCAGCACGTCCAGGCCCTCGGCGAGCTGCAGCGCCTCGGTCTCGTCGGCCAGCCGCGAGACGTAGCCGGTCCCTTCCCCCTCGGCGTCGAGGAAGCAGGGCTTGCCCTCGGGCGAGGACCAGGGCAGGAGCCGGAGCGAGCGGAGCGAGTCCATCAGGCGGCCGCCCTCTGCGCGCCGACGACGTGCGCGTCGAGGTCGATCCCGAAATCGGCGGCGAGCACCAGGGCGACACGACGCCGTCGCTGCCGTGCGCGTTCTCGCTCGTCGGCCACCAGGTACGGCCGCACGAGCCGGGACTCCGTGGCGTCGAGCGGCGGGTGCGAGCAGTACGGGGAGCGCCGGACCGGAAGGTGGAGGCACAAGTGGGGCGGGCCGGGAGGCACGGGCAGCGGAGCCCCCGCACGGTGACTCCCGGTGCCCGGGCCGAACAGAAGGCCCAGCCATTGGGTGAGCCGCCGGATAAGGTCGTACATGTCGACGCTCCTTCGAAGCGTTGGCCGTGCCCCGGGAGGTCTTGTCCACCTCGCCGGGGTCTTCTTATGAGCACCATGCATCAGGGAGCACTAGGTAGCAATAGGAAGCATACGGTTGCACCCATACGTGGTGCGCCGCGCCGAGCCGCTTTAGCGTGCGGTCATGGCAGCTGAGCGTGAGTGGAAACCCGACCCGTCGAGCCACGTCTACGTGTACTTGCAGGTCGCGGACCACATCACCGAGCAGATCCGGACGGGACGACTGCCCGTCGGCGCGCGTCTGCCCGCCGAACGTGACATGGCCGAGGAGTACGGCGTGGCCGTCAACACCGTTCGTCGGGCCATCAGCCATCTCCGCGGTCAGGGGCTACTCCTCACCGTCCCGGTCAAGGGCACCTTCGTGCGCCCCGAGGAGGCCGACACCCCCTGAGAACACCGAAAGGGCCCCGGTCGACCGAAGCCGACCGAAGCCCTTCCCGCCGGTAGGCCCTGTGGGACTCGAACCCACAACCGGGTCTGTACGGTGAGTGGTGTAACGCCCGAGCTGGAAGCGACAGTTGATGACTGACGTGACGAGTGACACCGAGGCCGGGAAGGCCGCTGTGGGTGCGACGAGCGCTGTGGATGACGGGCTGGTCGCCGAGCTGCTAGCCCGGGCCCACGCGGGTGGAGTGGAGCTCACCGGGGAGGGTGGCCTGCTGCAGCAGCTGACCAAGCGGGTGCTGGAGTCCGCGCTGGAGGGCGAGCTCACTGATCATCTGGGGCACGAGCCCGGTGAGCGGGCCGAGGGTGGCAGGGAGAACTACCGCAACGGGCACCGGTCCAAGACGCTGATCACCGAGTCGGGGCCGGTCGAGATCGCGGTGCCGCGGGACCGGGCAGGGGCGTTCGAGCCGCAGCTGGTCAAGAAGCGTCAGCGGCGTCTGGGCGGGGTGGACGAGATGGTCCTGCCGCTGTCGGCGAAGGGACTGACGCACGGGGAGATCTCCGCGCATCTCGCCGAGGTGTACGGCGCGCAGGTCTCCAAGTCCACGATCTCCACGATCACCGACAGCGTGATGGCCGGCATGACGGAATGGCAGAACCGTCCGCTGGACAGCGTCTACCCGGTCGTCTTCATCGACTGTGTGAACGTGAAGGTCAGGAACGGGCAGGTCGCCGACCGGCCTGTCTACATGGCGGTGGCGGTCACCGCCGAGGGGCACCGGGACATCCTGGGCCTGTGGATCGGCGACGGTGGGGAGGGCGCGAAGTACTGGCTCCAGGTCCTGACCGAGATCAAGAACCGCGGCGCGGCCGATGTGCTGATGCTGGTCCGCGACGGCCTGACCGGACTGCCGGACGCCGTGAACACCGTCTGGCCTGCGACGATCGTCCAGACCTGCGTCGTTCACCTTCTGCGGAACAGCTTCCGTTACGCGGCGCGGCAGGACTGGGAGAAGATCGCGAAGGCGCTCAGGCCCTTCTACACGGCGCCGACCGAGGAGGCCGCGCTGGAGCGGTTCGTGGAGTTCACCGACGCCTGGGGCGGGAAGTATCCGGCGATCGTCCGGCTCTGGGAGGCGGCCTGGGCGGAGTTCGTGCCCTTCCTCCGGTTCGACATGGAGATCCGCAAGATCGTCTGCACCACCAACGCGATCGAGAGCATCAACGCGCGGATCCGCAAGGCCGTCCGGGCGCGAGGGCATTTCCCCACCGACCAGGCCGCCCTCAAATGCGTCTATCTGGCCGTCATGAGCCTGGACCCGACCGGCACCGGACGCAAACGCTGGACCATGCGCTGGAAGGCCGCGCTCCAAGCCTTCGACATCACCTTCGACGGCCGGCTCACCGCCGGACGCCGCTGAAGAGAACCGACCGAGTTCCACCGTTCGCTACACAGACCCGCGTTGGACAGGACAGCCTGCGTTAGTGGATGCCCCTGCGCGACAGAGGCGCTCAAGAACCAGGCAAGAGCGCCATGACCGTGGATTGAACAAGCTGGGCTGCAGCGAGGACCCCGGGGATGCCCCCGCATCGCTCGACGAGATTCTGGAGCATGTATCGCAGAGTGGCCGGATCACGTTCGGGTTCGTCCAGCCGTGGGGCGATCATGCCGAGGTCGCGCAGGGCAGCGTCCACCTCGGGGTACCGTCCACGCAGCTCTTCCAGGCGTCGCCTCAGGTCGTCGATGCTTTCGCGGGCCCTCTCGGCGGCTTCGTTAGTGATGTTGTTGGTCTGGGTTGCGTTCTGGGAGAACGGCGCTGCTTGGGCGGGGCCGCTCATGTGGCCGTTGTTGACAATGCCGAAGTTAGGGCCGTTCGGGATGGGATCGGGCTGCCGGCGGATGGGCATGCGGGGCTCCTGTCGGGCCTGTGGGTCAGTTGGTCGTGGAGGGGTTGGCCGAGAACGGTGCGGCCTGGACCGGGCCGCTCATCGTGCCGCCGTTCATGACGCCGAAGTTGTAGATCGCAGTGGACTGCTGGCGGTAGGCGGCAATGTCGACGTTGTGGTCTCGCAGAAAGACCTCGGTGGAGTCGAAGACCCGGCGTTGCATCATCTGCACGTAGTAACGGGCGTCGTCGTACATGTGCATGTCCTCCAGCCGTCGGACGCTGTAGACCTCGCGGAGGCTGACCGGCCCGCCGCCGGGGTCGAGTTCGGGGCGCGGACGGGCCTTGCGACGTATGAGCCGCTCCAGACCGACGTAGACGTCGACGAGTGCGTTGAATACGGCGCGGCCTAGCCACTTCGGCGTGCGTGGATCGACGGCCCCGAGACCGGCGACCTTCGGGTTGAGGGGGCCCATGATGTGCGGACGGACGGTGACGCGCAGGAAGCCACCCTGGTAGGCGAAGCGGACGAGTATGGCGGCGATCAAGTCGCCGTTCCAGGCGGTGATGCGCGCCCAGACGTAACGGCGAGCTATCTCCTCGACAGGCTTGGTTCCAGCGGTGTCCACGGCGAGGGTGTGCAGGCTGCGCCAGGTGTCCTCGTCGATCTGATCCCAGCGCTTGTAGTGAATGCCTGCGATCCCGACAACCTCCACGCGCAGTTTCGGATGATCACGGTGGTGGGAGGGAGCCGGGTCCTCCAAGCGGCGTGCGATATAGGCGTGCAGTTGAGCGGCGGTGAAGTGCTTCATCGGCTTGCGCGCAACCGGCTTGTTGTGTCTTGCCAGTGCGTCCAGGACTGCCTGGGCCACCTCGGCCATGTCGGGACGACCTGGGTTTTGTGCCGGTGAGCTGACGCCGAGAAGCAAGTCCGTGCTGTCGTCCTCGTCGTCCTGGCTCTCGGGTGCGGGCTCGACGTCGATGCCAATGACGGCTTCCTGCCATGCCTGAAGACCTGCTCCGATAAACCGGTGCCGGTCACCGTTGGGGCGACGTTCGTAGAAGTACGGCAGGGCATGGGCCTGTACCGCCGTCGGGGGCGCACGCAGTTCTCCGGCCAGTAGAGCATTGAGCTGTAGCTGTGCCAGGTAACGCTCCACCAGGTAGACGCCCCATATTCCCGTCAGCAGGACTACGGCTGCCCAGCCCACCGTGAGAGGGCCAGCTATGGCCTGCCAGGCAACGACCACGATCAAGGACACGATGGCCACTCGGCGTCTGCGCATTTGCTGAATCGCACGATCACACGCGTGCACCACCGGCTCCTGATGGAAGCCGTAGATCGGTACCGGCCGTGCCGGATTCTTGATTCGACGGCGGATCCAGAGGGCGTAGTCCTCGCCCAGCACAACCGCTGGGGGCGCAGGCTCCGCACCAACAGCCTTTTCTGCCTCCTTCGGAGGGAACAGCCATCGCATGCGCTTCTTCACCGCGGCCTTCAGGTGGTCCCACAGTTGCGCCAGCACTGCGCGAAACGTGGCCAGCCAGTCAGGGCGGACGAACGCGGCAGCACTCAGCTGGCGTGTGATGCTCTCGGTGTAGACCCCCTGCCCGATTACCTCCCGGGCATCACCCGCGCCCCCCACGGGCACCGCGGGGCCGGAGAACACCGACTGGTGCTCCGTGTACGACAAGCTGCCCCCCGTGTCTCTTGCTTCAACCACGACAGCAATTCGTGGCAGACACAAAGGGGCATCATCTTCGGACGGAAGGCGCGCCGCCACACCACAAACTGGCACAAGGCACACATCCAGGTGCCGCGATCAGGTAATGACCGAAAGCTGACCCCCGCGGCAGTCCAACCTTCGAAGTCACGGATCACATCGCGGGGCGCGAGAAGGCGCTGCGTGAAAGTCCCCGGCTCGACGGCAGTTGCAACCGTCTCGGGAGACTACCGCCAACCGTCAAGGGACAACTGCGAACCGCCCGTGAGGTACCGGCGGAGGGCGCTTGCCGTGGTATCGACAAAGGGCCTTGACCCGGATTCTTGGACACGGGCTATGCGGCTTGGGCCAGGGTCGTGGGCCTTGACCCGCGTCGGTGACGAGGGCGGTGCGCATATGGTCCGCGATCGCCCAGCCGGCCAGGCGCCGTGAGGCGAGGTCGATGACGGTGGCCAGGTAGAGGAAATCACCGGCCCGGCATCCCGTCAGGCGATACGCCGAACCTTGCGCGCGGCCCTTAGCTCCGCGATCGCCCAGCAGCTCATTACCTTCAACCCGGCGTCCCATGTCAAGTTGGAGTCCGGCAAGCGCCCGAAGCCACTTCTTTGGACCGATGAGCGAGTCCGACGCTGGCGCACAACGGGCGAGATCCCCGGCCCAGTGATGGTGTGGACCCCGCAGCAGTTCGGCGCCTTCCTCGACGCAGCCGAGAGTGACCGCCTGTACGCGATCTTCCACCTCATGGGTACCCGCGGCCTGCGTCGCGGCGAGGCGGTCGGCCAGGACTGGCACGAGATCGACCTCGACGCCGGCCTCATCACGCCCGCCAAGGAGATCGTGGTGGCCGGCTGGGACCCCTACGAATCCGAGCCCAGGACGGACGGCAGCACGAACACGATCGCGCTCGACAGCACCATCATCTCCGAACTGCGCAACCACAAAACCCGCCAGGAGAAGGAGCATGTGGAGTGGGACGAAGCCTGGCAGGACACCGGCAAGGTCGTCACGAAGGAAGACGGCTCGTGGCTCCGCCCTGGGACGGTCTCCGAGGCTTTCCGCCGCATCCTCGCCACCACTGACCCGCCGCCCATCACCCTGCGGGTCCTGCGCCACGTCGCTGCAACGCTCACGCACGGAGGCGGCGGCGACACCCGCGCCGTGAAGGAGACCTGCAGCACTCCACCATCACGCTGACCTCGGACACCTACACGAGCCTGCTCCCGGAGCTGGACCGTGAAATCGCAGAAAACGCGGCAGCCCTGATCCCGCGCAACCGCCACCCGAACACGAGGGGGTCTTCTGGACCGTCTGCTTCGCCGATCGGCGGAGGCAGCGCCACCGGCATCTAACGGCGAGGTTGTGGCTTGCGGAAGGAGTAGATCAGCCGGGCGGTTAGCTCTTCGGCCAGCTCTCGGCCCCGGTTAGCAATCGCGGCAGCGGTGACGGCCTCCGCAGGTTCCACTTCGATGGGACCATCGGTCACACGAAGCGCAGCAGAGGTGGGATTGACCTCGCTCAAACGCTCGACGGTGACCATCCTGGACTTCTCAATGGCGGCCGCAGGAGCGTAAGACGGTGCCCTAGGTGCGTCGATTGCCTCCAAGAGCGCTAGTAGAGCCGTGATGCGTTCACGAGTGTGACCCTCGTCCAGCACGTAAGTAATGCCCGGATGCGGGAGTGGTTCCCAGACACTGCGCTGTCCGGATCGTGTAATGGCAAGCCCAACCGAACGTCCACGCGGGTCGGCCACACTCACCACCGTCATCTCAGCTGAGTCATGAGCTTCTACACGTTCGAGGTTCGTGAAGAACCCCGTCGAACGGCCGAGGTCAACCAGCTCAGCAGCAAGTTGCCTCATACGCACCGCAGGAACCCTACTGATTGCAGGTACCGGTACTAGGTGAAGCTCAAGCAAGGAAGGCCCACTGGTGAATGTACTCATGGGAACAAGATCCTTGTGCCAGACCACCTCGGCTGGCTGATCAAGGTGCTGCCAGGTCAGCTCGTCGCTGGCCTGCCTCTCGGTGCCGGGTGACTGCAGGTCAGATGCAACGGGCGCTGGTGTGAGCTGGGCAACGACTTCCGCCAGAAACAGCGCGGCGTGCTCTGCAGCCAATTCCTGTGTGCCAGCGCCATCGGTGTTCTGCTTGGTTCCGTCCGCTCGGTCGCTGATCCCTCGAATCATCAGATGGGGTACCGACTGGGCCTTGTGGGCTGCGCTGGCGAAGCCGGCACCTTCCATCTCCACCGCGACAGCACCGTTGTAGTTCCGGTCAAGGAATACCCGCAGCGGCGACTCCTGGGGAGCGTTGAGTACGACGTCACCCGCCACGATGGGCTTGAAGTGCACAGCGGTCGAAGCCCGGGCGCCTTCAGGAAGCTTCTCCTTCCAGGCGGCGACGTTAGCTACATACTGTGCTACCTGCTGCAAGGCGTACGTAGCTTCCCAACTGCGCGAACGCGCCTTGAATCCCTCCGGATCCTCCTTTCCTCCGTGATACGCGTGCACTTCGGTCGCGACCACGACGTCTCCCGGAGAGATGTCCGCCTTGAGCGCTCCGGCGATGCCGGTGAACAGAACCGCTCGCGGTTTGACGAAGCTGACGGCTCGCTCCGTGATCACTGCAGCGGAATCGTTACCAGGACCTGTGGCCGTCAAGTAGATGGTGAACGATGTGCCCGCGAGGATCCCGCACTCGAAGATGGTCCCGGCATGATCAACGCGCGTCGGGCGTTCGAGCAGGCGGCGCACAGCTTGGTACTCCAGCGGCAGCGCTGTCAGTACTACAACCCTGCCTGATGCCTCGTCCATCCCAGCCCCCTTGCCCAGCGTCGTCCTGCAGTGCAGCCTCGCTACGGAGTGCAATCCCCGGCGTTCATACCGTAGATCCCACAGACGCACATGAATGGGTGAACGTCGGCGTGTCGTGAAATGAGGGGGCGGCCATACCTAGCAACGGTGAAACGATCGAGAGCACCGTACTCCTAGCCGAGTACGCCCAGATCAAGGACGAGCAGCGAGCACGCATCGGCTTCCGCGACAACCTGCTGTACGTGACCCTCGCAGCGGTAACGGCCATCACTGCCATCGCCTTACAAACCAAGCACCCACAACTGATGTTGGCCCTGCCAGTCGTTTGTGTCGTACTCGGCTGGACCTACCTGGTCAACGACGAGAAGATATCCGCCATCGGGCGATACATCCGCACAGAGCTCGCATCTCGACTGCCCAGCGATACGAACACAGGACACCGGGCCTTTGGCTGGGAGACCTTCCATCGCAGCGATGCCAAACGGGGCTCGCGCAAGGTCACGCAGACGATTGTCGATCTGACAACCTTCCTCATCACCCCGCTCACCGCACTCATAGTCTTCTGGTGCTACGGACCAGGGAACGCTCTGCTGATCACCACATCAATCGTCGAAGCTGCTGGGCTGGCTGGCCTCGGTGTCCAGATCCTTCGATACGCCGAGAGGTGATCGGTCCATCGAGCTGGGTCTGCGAACCGCTGGTTCGACGCTGGTCGAACAGGCGCTCACGCATCGCTCACGCAGAACCCCGGGAACGTCACAGCGTCCGAGTCGACCGAAGCCGACCCGGACGCTGCGTAGCAGGTCAGAAGGGGTTTCCCTCCCCCTGCGCCCGTAGGCCCTGTGGGACTCGAACCCACAACCAATGGATTAAAAGTCCACTGCTCTGCCAATTGAGCTAAGGGCCCTGGCGGTGCCACATGATGTTGCCTCCCCGAGCATAGCCCGACGCGGGCGGGTCGCCGATCGGGTATCGGTGACCCGGCCGTGTCGGCGGGGTCAGGTTCCGGCCTTCTCCCGGGGGAGGTTGCGCGCGTGACGGGGGTTCAGGAACCAGTGACGGGCCGAGGCGAACCACCACACCGCCGCGAAGCCCAGGACGACGAGGACGGCGACCGGGGCGTAGTTGAAGGTCTCCCATGTCACCGGTGACACCTGCGGCAGCATGAACAGCACGGTGATGAACAGGACCCAGGTCACCGACACCACCCCGATCACCCGCGACCACCGGCCCAGGTGCCAGGGCCCGCGCCGGAAGGCGTCGCCCTTGACCACCCGCAGCAGCGTCGGGATGACGTAGGCGATGTAGAGGCCGATCACCGCGATCGACGTCACCGCCGCGTACGCCGTCACGTTGATCAGGTACGGCAGCCCCAGGACGAGCGCGCCCAGCGTGGCCAGCCACACCGCCGCCACCGGGGTGCGGGTGCGCGGGCTCACGGTGTGCCAGACGCGGGAGTACGGCAGCGCGCCGTCGCGCGAGAAGGCGTAGATCATGCGGCTGTTCGCGGTCACCGAGGCCATCCCGCAGAACAGCTGTGCGCCGATCACCACGAGCAGCAGCAGCTTCCCGGTGGTGGCGCCCAGCGCGTCGAGAAGGATCTGCGCCGGGGGCGCGCCCGTGGGCGAGCCGAGCGCGCCGTCGTAGGACTGGATCGCGAACGTGAAGCCGAGGAGCAGCACGAACCCGGCGATCCAGGAGGTCCAGATGGAGCGGACGATGCCCTTCGGGCCGGCCGTGGACGCGTCGTGCGTCTCCTCGGTCATGTGGGCGGAGGCGTCGTACCCGGTGAAGGTGTACTGCGCCATCAGCAGTCCCAGCAGCACCACGTAGACCCCGCTGCCCCAGCCGGTGTTGTTGACGAACTCCCCGAACACGAACGAGGCGGACCGGTGGTGGTCGGGCACGAAGGCGAGTGCGCCGACGATCAGCGCGACGCCCAGGACGTGCCACCACACGCTGACGCTGTTGAGGAGGGCGACGATCCGGACGCCGAAGGTGTTCAGCAGGCCGTGCAGCAGCAGGATCGCGGCGAAGAGCAGGATCGTCCGCCCCGGCGTCACCTCGAAGTCGAACTGCAGGTTGAGGTAGGCGCCGAGGAAGGAGGCCGCCCCGAAGTCGATGCCGGCGGTCACGGCGACCTGGCCGAGGACGTTGAACCAGCCGGTGAACCACGCCCACGCGGCGGCCGAGCGGGGCGGGGCCAGCCGATGGGCCCAGAAGTACAGTCCCGCCGAGGTGGGGTACGCCGAGCAGATCTCGGCCATCGAGAGCCCCACGAACAGCGTCATCAGGCCGACGCCGACCCAGCCCCAGGTGATCACGGCGGGGCCGCCGGTGTTCATCCCGAACAGGTACAGCGTCAGGCAGCCGGAGAGGACGGAGATGATGGTGAAGGAGACCGCGTAGTTGGAGAAGGCGGACATGCGGCGGGCGAGGACCTGCGTGTAGCCGAGTTCGGCGAGCCGCTCCTCGTCCGAGGAGCGGTCGGGGGCCCGGGTCGCGTCGTCGAGCGCGTCATCTGTCATGTCCCCAGCGATTCCCACCCGGCCGACGTGACAAGCGTCACACCACCACCCTGCCGCACAAAAGGCCGCGGCCCCCACCCGAGTCGGGAGGGGGCCGCGGCCCTGCTTCATGCGCCGGCGTCAGCTGCCGCGCTTCCAGCGGGGCTTGTCGTCACGGCGGAAGGAGGAGGAGGACCCGCCACCGCGGTGCTCGTCACGGCGCCCGTAGGAACCGGTGGTGGAGCCACGGTGGTCGTCGCGGCGGCCGGAGGGGCGGTCGTGCGCACCGGCGCGGAAGCCGGGGCGGTCGCCCTGACGGTCACGGTTGAACGGGCGGTCGCTGCCGCGGTGGCCACCGCGGTCGTCGCGGCGGTCGTCACGGCGGAAACCGCCACGGTCGTCACGGCGGTCGTCGCGACGGAAGCCGCCACGGTCGTCACGACGCTCGAAGGAACGACCACCGCGGTCGTCACGGCGGTCATCACGACGGTCGTCACGACGGAAGCCACCACGGTCGTCACGGCGGTCGTCGCGACGGAAGCCGCCACGGTCGTCACGACGCTCGAAGGAACGACCACCGCGGTCGTCACGGCGGTCATCACGACGGTCGTCACGGCGGAAGCCACCGCGGTCGTCACGACGCTCGAAGGAACGACCACCGCGGTCGTCACGGCGGTCATCACGACGGTCGTCACGACGGAAGCCACCACGGTCGTCACGACGCTCGTAGCGCTCGGCACCCCGCTCGCGGCCGTTCGCCTGCTCCGGCAGCGACACGGGAGCCGCCTCCGCACTCCGCTCGGCGGTCTCGGCGGCGGCCTCGGCCGTCCCGCCCTCGGCCTCACGGGTCGCGGCCAGGGCCGCCTCCGGGTCCTCGCCGCGCTCGCGCGCGGCCCGGGCCACCAGACGGTCGGCCTCCTCGCGCAGCTCGCCGGCACGGCGCGTGGCGCGCTCCAGCTGCTTCGTCAGGTAGGCGACCTCGCGCTCGGCCTGCTGCGCGGCGTTGCCCGCCGACTCGGCCTGCACCTCGGTCATCGACCGGGCGCCGGTGATCTCGGCGACCTCCGGGTCGAACGCGCCGGCGCTCTGGATGACGTGGCGCGAGGCGTCGACGCCCGCGTCCTCCATCAGCCGGAAGATCTGCCGGCGCTGGTGCGGCAGGGACAGCGAGACCACGGTGCCGGTACGCCCGGCACGCGCGGTGCGGCCGGCCCGGTGCAGGTAGTCCTTGTGGTCGCCCGCCGGGTCGACGTTGAGCACCAGGTCGATGCCGTCCACGTGGATGCCGCGCGCGGCGACGTCCGTGGCGACGAGGACGTTGACGTACCCGTCCTTGAAGTCGGCCAGCGTCCGGGTGCGGGCGCCCTGGGTCATGCCGCCGTGCAGCGCGTCCGCCTTGGCGCCGGCGTCGCGGAGCTGCTCGGCGACGCGGTCGGCGCCGAGCTGGGTGCGCACGAAGATGATGGTGCGGCCCTTGCGGGAGGCGATCGCGGCGGTGACCGGCGCCTTGTCCTTGGGCTTCACGATCAGGATGTGGTGCGACATGGTGGTGACGGCGCCCTGGGCGGCGTCGACCTCGTGGTGGACCGGGTTGTTCAGGTACCGGTCGACGAGGGTCTTGATCTCGTTCTCCATGGTGGCGGAGAAGAGCATCCGCTGGCCGCCGGCCGGGATCTGGTCGAGCAGCTCGGTGACCTCGGGCAGGAAGCCCAGGTCGGACATCTGGTCGGCCTCGTCGAGCACGGCGATCTGCACGTTCTCGAGCGAGCAGGCGCCGCGGTTGATGAGGTCCCGCAGTCGGCCCGGGGTGGCGACGAGCACGTCGACACCGCGCTCCAGGGCGTAGATCTGGTTGCCCATGGAGGTGCCGCCGCAGACGACCTTCATCTTCAGGCCGAGGACGTCGCCGTAGGGCTGGAGCGCGTCGGCTACCTGCATGGCGAGTTCACGCGTCGGCGTCATGATGACGGCGCGCGGCTTGTGCTTCTCGGTGCGGGCGCCGGCCAGCGTGGCCAGGGCGGGCAGACCGAAGGAGAGAGTCTTGCCGGAGCCGGTGCGGCCGCGGCCGAGGATGTCCTTGCCGGCCAGGGCGTCCGGGATGGTCGCGGCCTGGATCGGGAACGGGGCGGTCACACCGTTCTGCGCGAGCTTGCGGACGATGCCCTCGGGCAGTCCGAGGTCGGCGAAGGTGAGCTGGGGGGCGTCGGTCTCGGCCGCGCCCTCGGTCGACTCGACGGCCTCGGGGCCTTCGGGCAGGACGACGTGGTCGGTACTGGCGACAGACATGCGAATGGAGAGCCTTCCGGAGTTGTACGGCAGCACGCGCCCCAACTCCGTGAAAGTCACAATCGACCGCCTCGATGCGGTCCGGCCACGGTAAGGGAGAGTACGCGCCACACGCGGCGCGTCTTTTCTTGGCGCCGGGCAAATGGGATCAAACGATCTACCACCATACGCACCAAGGCCCTCGGGGTGCAAACCCACGGGTCAGAGCCTTGCGGAGGCGACGGGACGCGCCCGGAAGCACCCGCGCGTGGGTGCGAGGGTCAGCCGAGCCCCACCCGCCCGTGGATTCATCGTCACTCGTCCTCCGCCGTGACCCACCCGGTCCCCGGCTCCGGCACGGGCGCCGCCGCCACCGGCCCCCGCTCCACCATCTGCGCGCGCTGCTCGTGCGCCGAGGCGGAGGGCTCCGCCGTGTCCGGGGGCGGCTCGGAGGCGGGCGGCGGCGTCGGGTCGGGCTCCGGCGGGGTGAAGGGAGCGCTCGGCGCCCCCGTGGG
The DNA here is from genome assembly GCF_036189845.1 of Streptomyces griseoaurantiacus. Taxonomy (NCBI): domain Bacteria; kingdom Bacillati; phylum Actinomycetota; class Actinomycetes; order Kitasatosporales; family Streptomycetaceae; genus Streptomyces; species Streptomyces griseoaurantiacus. The sequence continues at coordinate 3,488,350 of NZ_CP108326.1, forward strand.
CCCGGCCGGATCACCCCCGCCACCCGCCTGGCCGCCCCCGCTGTGCCCGCCGGTGTCGCCCGGCTCGCCCCCGCCGCCCTTGCCCGAGGTCGCCGTCGACGGCTCGGCGCGCGGGGTCTTCGAAACGGTCGGCGCCGCTTTCCCGTGCTTCGACTCGCCCGGCCGCGGGGACCGGCCCTTCCGGTCGCGCCGGCCGCCGGCCGCGCCGTCGGCACCGACTCCCGCCACGTCCTCGCCCCGCACCACCGTCCCGTGCGGACCGGTCGAGCGCCCCGGGCCGGGGCGCCCGGCATCCTGGCCCACGCTCACGCATCCCGTGGCGGCCGCCACGGTCAGGACGGCGGCGGCCAGTCGGAACGGAACGTCACTGGGGCGCACGGGCAGCCACCTCCGGGGGCGGGCGAAGCGGGTCCCCCTGCCCAACTCCCCCGCCCCGCGCGAGGACACGCCCCACCGCGGCCGGACCGGCCGGCGCCGCCACACCGTGCGGCCGAGCGGCCGTGCCCGACAATGGTCGGTGTGCTGCAGATGACGCGCGAGGAATTCGAAGAGCTCGTGAGCGAGGCCCTGGACCGGATCCCGCCGGAACTGACGCGGGTCATGGACAACGTGGCCGTCTTCGTCGAGGACGAGCCACCCGCCGACGACCCCGAACTGCTCGGCCTGTACGAGGGAACACCGCTCACCGAGCGCGGCGAGTGGTACGCCGGGGTCCTCCCCGACCGCATCAGCGTCTACATGGGCCCGACGCTGCGCCACTGCGGCTCGCCGGAGGAGGTCGTGCACGAGGTCTCCGTGACGGTCGTGCACGAGGTCGCCCACCACTTCGGCATCGAGGACGCCCGGCTGCACGAGCTGGGCTGGGGCTGAGCCCGCCGCGCCCTTCACGACTCGTCCGGTCTCCTCCCCGCATCCGGCATATTCGTCCCCTCACATGGGCATACGGGACCAATGGCCCGCCGCGTCCCCGCCGCAGTCCTGCACGCACTCGCCCGACTCCGAAGGGCCGCGAACCGCGAGCGCGCACCCGCGCGCACCCCCGCACCTCGCACATCCGCACGCCCCCTCTCCCTCGCCTCCCGCCCCAACCCCTGGCTCCAGGCGCTCGCCCTGGCCGCCGTCGTGCTCCTCGGCGCCTGGCTGGGCCTCCTCGTCGTCGGCAACGTGCGCGCGCCCGTGGGCCCCATGAACACCACGATGGCCCTGCGCCCCTCCCTCACCGGCGGCACGAAGATCAACGTCTCCCCGCTCGGCGCGCTGGAGCTGAGCACGCACTCGGCCCCCGTCCGCCTCGACGTCAACGTCGACCAGCTGGACGCGGCCCGCGCCCAGGCCCTCGTGGACCATCCCGAGCGGCTCTCCGGCCTCCAGGAGGAGGTGGCCCAGGACGTCGCCGACGACACGCTGGACCTCGCCGTGCGCTCCTGCGTGGCCGTCGTCTCCGGCGCCACCGCGCTCGGTCTCGTCGTCTACCGCCGCCCGCGCCGCGCCCTGGCGGCCGGCGGCCTCGCCCTCGCGCTCCTCGCCGCCTGCGGCACGAGCGCCTACGCGACGTGGAACCCCAAGGCGGTCCTGGAGCCGAAGTTCTCCGGCCTGCTGTCCTCCGCCCCCTCGCTCGTCGGCAGCGCGCGCAGCATCGTCACGGAGTTCGACGTCTACCAGCAGGAGCTGGCCCGCCTCGTGACGAACGTGACCAAGCTGTACGACGTCACGTCCACGCTCCCCGCGTACCGGCCGGACCCCAGCACGATCCGGGTGCTGCACGTCTCGGACATCCACCTCAACCCGGCGAGCTGGAAGATCATCGCCTCGCTGGTGAAGCAGTACGACATCAACGTGATCGTCGACTCCGGCGACACGATGGACCACGGCACGGCGGCCGAGAACGGCTTCCTCGACCCGGTGGCCGACCTGGGCGCGCCGTACGTGTGGGTGCGGGGCAACCACGACTCGGCGACCACCCAGGACTACCTGGGAAAGATGAAGAACGTGCGCGTCCTGGACGACGGCAGGGCGGTCACCGTCGCGGGACTGCGGTTCGCGGGGATCGGCGACCCGCAGTACACCCCCGACCGCACGGCGGAGCGCGGCGACCGGGCGGAGGAGCTGGCGGGCGCCCGCCTCGCCTCCTCCCTGCGCGACCAGCGGAACGCCGGCACACCGGTCGACGTGGCCCTCGTGCACGAACCCTCGGCGGCGCGGGAGACGGACGGGGAGGTGCCGCTGGTCCTCTCGGGTCATCTGCACCACGAGGGCACGGAGGTCATGAAGTACGGCACACGGCTGCGCATCGAGGGCTCCACGGGCGGCAGCGGGCTGCGCGCGGTCGAGGGGAAGCACCCCGACCCGATCGAGGCGTCGGTGCTCTACTTCGACCGGGACAGCCGGCGGCTCCAGGCCTGGGACGCGATCAAGCTGGGCGGTCTGGGCCGGACGACCGCCGAGGTCGCCCGCCATCTGGTGGACGAGAACCAGCCCGGCGCCACCCCGTCCCCGTCCTCCTCGGAGTCCTCGGGGTCCTCGGGGTCCTCGGGGTCCTCGGAGTCCCCGTCCCCGACGTCGTCCTCCGGTTCACCCACCCCGGCGAAGTCCGCCACCCGATCCCCGCGCCCCTCCCCATGACGTCCCGCCACGCTCCGCCGGGTGCCCTCCTCGGCCCCTGCGCCCCCTCCCGCACCCGCCCCCGTAAACCGTTTTGGCGATACCTCCCGCCATCCCATATGCTTCTCACGTCCCCGAGGCGCCGAGAAGCGCCCAGGCGGGCCGATAGCCCTCATCGTCTAGCGGCCTAGGACGCCGCCCTTTCAAGGCGGTAGCACGGGTTCGAATCCCGTTGGGGGCACGCAGTACCGTGTGCGACACTGTCGCTCGTTGGTTCGCACACAACAGCAAGGTCCTGTGGAGCAGTTTGGAGTGCTCGCCACCCTGTCAAGGTGGAGGCCGCGGGTTCAAATCCCGTCAGGACCGCTGACGTCTCCTCGGAGTCGTCGTGGCTGGGTAGCTCAGTTGGTACGAGCGTCCGCCTGAAAAGCGGAAGGTCGCCGGTTCGACCCCGGCCCCAGCCACCATCGAAGGCCCCCTCCCTCCGGGACGGGGCCTTCAGCCATTTCCGGACCCCTGCCCCCGGACCCCGCCCCCCAGATCCCCGGCCGCCGTGTGTCCGGAAGTCGCTCCGCCCTCCGGGGCTCACGGCGCGGCGTGCGCCGGGCCCGCCGCGCGGCCGCCCGGGTGGCGGTGGCGCCAGACCAGGAAGACCGTGCAGGACACGAGCGCCCAGCCCGCGAGGACCAGGAACGGGAACGCGTGCTGGTGGCCGGCGAAGTAGACCGCCGTGTGCTGGGCGTTGACCGAGGCGCCCGGCGGGAGCCACCGGCCGATCACGCCGAGCGGGGACGGCAGCAGCGGCCAGGAGACCGCGCCGCCCGAGGACGGGTTGCCGAGCAGCACCATCAGGCCCCAGGTCGGCAGCATCGCCCAGCGGCCGAACAGGGTGTTGAACATCGTGAAGACCATGCCGGAGGCGAACATCGTCAGCGCGAGGATCAGCCACGACTCGAGGAACGGCAGGTGCACCGCGTCGAGCAGCCAGTCGACCACCGCCGCGATCGCGAAACCGCCGAGCAGCGCGTACGCGGCGGTGAACGCGATGCGCTCGACCGGGTTCAGCGCGCCGGCGTGCACGCTGAGCTGGATCGCGCCGACGAAGCCGATGATGACGGCGGCGAGGGAGACGTAGAAGATCGCCAGCCCGCGCGGGTCCCCCCGCTGCAGCGGCTTGAGGTCCTTGACCTCGACGTTCGTACCGGTGGCCGTGCCCACCCGTTTCCCCGCGTCCGCCAGCAGCTCGGCGACCGTCGCCCCCGAGGCCCCGGAGACCTCCAGGGTGAGCCGCTGCCCGCCGGAGGGCACGTCGAGCACCGCGAAGACCTTCTGGTCGTCCACCGCCTCGACCGCCGTGCTCCGGTCCTCGTAGACGTGCAGCTTGAGCGAGGCGTTCAGCGCCTTCTCCATCCCGGCGATGAACCGCCGCCCCTGCGGACTGTCGTACGCCCCGACGACGGCCGTGGGCACCGTGCGCGGCGTGGGGTTGGCCATGGCGTACGTGTAGGAGCCGGCGAAGAACCCGGCCGCCCCGGCGATGATGAGCAGCAGCACGGTGGCGGGCAGGAAGGGCCCCTCCCGGAACCCGGCCCACCGCTCCCCCCACGTACGCGGTCGCCCGTGAGCGCCGTGCGCCGGCCCCCGGCCGTCCGGGGGCGGGGCCCCGGGCTCGGCCTCCGGCCGGGGCCCGGAGGGGGAGCCGGGCCCGGACGACGGCTCGGCCCCCGACGCGGTCCCGCGCTCGGGCGACGGCTCGCCCTCGGACGGGGACTCGGGCTCGGGACCGGGATCCGGATCAGGATCGGATGTGGACATAACGGCCACGCTAGATGATTTCACCCCAGGACAAATCCGTTCGCCTCTCGTTTCCCGGAGGTGAGATCCTGGTTCCCGTATGTCCACGCACCCCGCCCCCGCCCTCGGCGCCCTCGCCCCCCGCCTGACCGAGCTGTCGCTGCGCGACGCGCACCGGCTCGGACGCAGACTCGAAGGCGCCCGCAAGATCCGCAAACCGGAGGCCCGCGCGGCCGTCCTCGCCGAGATCGAGGGCGAGGTCGCCCGGGCCGAGGAACGGATGGCGGCCCGGCGCGCCCGCGTCCCGGTGGTGACGTATCCCGAACAGCTTCCGGTCAGCCAGAAGAAGGACGAGATCGCCGAGGCCATACGCGACCACCAGGTCGTGATCGTGGCCGGTGAGACCGGCTCCGGAAAGACCACGCAGATCCCCAAGATCTGCATGGAGCTCGGGCGCGGTGTCCGCGGCATGATCGGGCACACCCAGCCCCGCCGGATCGCCGCCCGCACGGTCGCGGAGCGCGTCGCCGAGGAGCTGGACACCCCGCTCGGCGAGACCGTCGGCTGGAAGGTGCGGTTCACCGACCAGGTCGACCCGGAGGCCACCTTCGTCAAGCTGATGACGGACGGCATCCTGCTCGCCGAGATCCAGACCGACCGCGAGCTGCGCGCCTACGACACGATCATCATCGACGAGGCCCACGAGCGGTCCCTCAACATCGACTTCCTGCTGGGCTATCTCGCCCAGCTGCTGCCGAAGCGCCCCGACCTCAAGGTCGTCATCACCTCCGCGACGATCGACCCCGAGCGCTTCTCCCGGCACTTCGGAGACGCTCCGATCGTCGAGGTCAGTGGCCGTACGTACCCGGTGGAGGTGCGCTACCGGCCGCTCCTCGAGGAGGATTCGGACGAGGCGGACCGGGACCAGATCACCGCGATCACCGACGCCGTCGAGGAGTTGATGGCGGAGGGGCCCGGCGACATCCTCGTGTTCCTCTCCGGCGAGCGGGAGATCCGGGACACGGCGGACGCGCTGGAGAAGAAGAAGTACCGGTCCACGGAGGTGCTGCCGCTGTACGCGCGGCTCTCGCACGCCGAGCAGCACCGGGTCTTCCAGCAGCACTCCGGCCGCCGGATCGTGCTGGCGACGAACGTGGCCGAGACCTCCCTGACCGTCCCCGGCATCAAGTACGTCATCGACCCCGGCTTCGCCCGCATCAGCCGCTACAGCCACCGCACCAAGGTGCAGCGCCTGCCGATCGAGCCGGTCTCGCAGGCCAGTGCCAACCAGCGCAAGGGCCGCTGCGGCCGTACCTCGGACGGCATCTGCATCCGGCTCTACTCCGAGGACGACTTCCTCACCCGCCCGGAGTTCACGGACGCGGAGATCCTGCGCACCAACCTCGCCTCCGTCATCCTGCAGATGACCGCGGCCGGCCTCGGGGACATCGAGAAGTTCCCGTTCATCGACCCGCCGGACCACCGCAACATCCGTGACGGCGTCCAGCTCCTGCAGGAACTGGGAGCGTTGGACCCGGCGCAGAAGGACGTCCGCAAGCGGCTGACCGAGACCGGCCGCAAGCTCGCCCAGCTCCCCGTCGACCCGCGGCTGGCCCGGATGGTGCTGGAGGCGGACCGCAACGGCTGCGCCCGCGAGGTGATGGTGATCGCCGCCGCGCTGTCCATCCAGGACCCGCGCGAGCGTCCCTCCGAGAAGCAGACGCAGGCCGACCAGCAGCACGCCCGTTTCCGCGACGAGACCAGCGACTTCCTGGCCTTCCTCAACCTGTGGCGGTACATCCGCGAGCAGCAGAAGGAACGCGGCTCCTCCTCGTTCCGCCGGATGTGCAAGCAGGAGTTCCTCAACTTCCTGCGCATTCGCGAATGGCAGGACATCTACACGCAGTTGCGGACGGTCGCCAAGCAGATGGGGATCCGGCTCAACGAACAGGACGCACCCGAGGACCGCATCCACGTCTCGCTGCTCGCCGGTCTGCTCTCCCACATCGGCATGAAGGACGTGAAGGAGTCCAAGGACTCCTCCGGCGCGGCCGGCACCTCCGGCCCCGGCGGCCGCAAGGACGGCGGCCGCAACGAGTACGTGGGCGCCCGCAACGCCAAGTTCGCGATCTTCCCGGGCTCGGCGCTGTTCAAGAAGCCGCCGCGGTTCGTGATGTCCGCGGAGCTGGTGGAGACCTCGCGGCTGTGGGCGCGGGTCAACGCGAGAATCGAGCCGGAGTGGGTCGAACCGCTCGCCGGCCACCTGCTCAAGCACACGTACAGCGAGCCGCACTGGGAGAAGGACCAGGCCGCGGTGATGGCCTACGAGAAGGTCACGCTGTACGGCGTCCCGATCGTCGCCCAGCGGAAGATCAACTACGGCCGGGTCGACGCCGAGGTCAGCCGCGAACTGTTCATCCGCAACGCCCTGGTGGAGGGCGACTGGCGGACGCACCACAAGTTCTTCGCCGACAACCGCAAGCTGCTCAGCGAGGTCGAGGAACTGGAGCACCGGGCGCGGCGCCGGGACATCGTCGTCGACGACGAGACGCTGTTCGACTTCTACGAGCAGCGGATCCCCGAACACGTCGTCTCCGGAGCCCACTTCGACTCCTGGTGGAAGCACAAGCGGCACGAGCAGCCCGACTTCCTCGACTTCGAGCGGGAGATGCTCATCCGGGAGTCGGCCCAGGAGGTCACCAAGGCCGACTACCCCGACTCCTGGCGCCAGGGCCCGCTGAAGTTCCGGGTGACGTACCAGTTCGAGCCGGGCGCGGACGCCGACGGCGTGACCGTCCACATCCCGCTCCAGGTGCTCAACCAGGTCACCGACGAGGGTTTCGACTGGCAGATCCCGGGCCTGCGCGAGGAGGTCGTCACCGAACTGATCCGCTCCCTGCCGAAGCCGATCCGGCGCAATTACGTGCCGGCGCCGAACTACGCCCGGGCGTTCCTGGAGCGGGCGGTGCCGCTGCAGGAGCCGCTGACGACGACGATGGCGCGCGAGCTGAAGCGCATGGTCGGCGTGCCCTTCGAGGCGGAGGACTTCGACTGGGGCCGGGTCCCCGACCATCTGCGGATCACCTTCCGGATCGTCGACGAGCGGCGCCGCAAGCTGGCGGAGGACAAAGACCTCCAGGCGCTGAAGCTGCGGTTGAAGCCGAAAGCGCGCAAGGCGCTCTCGCAGGCCGCGGCGGCGACGGCCGAGCGGCAGGGCGGGGAGTCCGTGGAGCGCGCGGGGCTCACGGACTGGACGATCGGCACGCTCAGCCGCGTCTTCGAGACCCGGCGGGCCGGGCAGCCGGTGAAGGCGTATCCGGCCCTCGTCGACGACGGACCGAAGGCGGACACCGTGTCGGTGCGGCTCTTCGACACCGAGGCCGAGCAGACCGAGGCGATGTGGAAGGGCACGCGGCGGCTGATCCTGCGCAACATCCCGGTCAACCCGGCGAAGTTCGCCTCCGACAAGCTGACTAACGCGCAGAAGCTCGCGCTGTCGGCCAATCCGCACGGCTCGGTCCAGGCGCTCTTCGAGGACTGCGCCACGGCGGCGGCCGACCGGCTGATCGCCGACTTCGGCGGACCGGCCTGGGACGAGGAGTCGTACCGCAAGCTCTACGACAAGGTGCGGGCGGAGATCGTCGACACGACCGTACGGACGGTGGGCCAGGTGCAGCAGGTGCTGGCCGCCTGGCAGGCCTGTGAGCGGCGCCTGAAGGCCGTACGCAGCCCCGCGCTGCTGCCGAACCTGGCGGACGTGCGGGCGCAGCTCGACGCCCTCGTGCGGCCCGGTTTCGTGACCGAGGCGGGGCTGCGGCGGCTGCCGGACCTGATGCGGTACCTGATCGCGGCGGACCGGCGGCTGCAGCAGATGCCGACGAACGTCCAGCGGGACACGACCCGCATGGAGAAGGTCCACGAGATGCGGGACGAGTACGCCTGGCTGCGGGAGCAGTTGCCCGCCGGGCGTCCGGTGCCGGCGGCGGTGACGGAGATCCGGTGGATGATCGAGGAGCTGCGGGTCAGCTACTTCGCGCACGCCCTGGGGACGGCGTACCCGGTGTCGGACAAGCGGATCGTGAAGGCGATCGACGCGGCGGCACCGTGACGGGAGCCGCACGGTGGGTGAGTTCGACCCCGGGGCTCGCCCTCCTGTACAGTCCTTCTCGCAGCGCAGAGCGGTAACGCGACCGCGAAGCACCTGGTCCTGTGGAGCAGTTTGGAGTGCTCGCCACCCTGTCAAGGTGGAGGCCGCGGGTTCAAATCCCGTCAGGACCGCAAGAGAGAAGGCCGTGCCCCCCGGGGTGCGGCCTTCTCGCATGTCCGGGGCCTCTTCGCGGTGGTGTGCGGCACGCGCGCCCGCGAGAGGTTCGTGAGAGGTCCCTTGACGGCGTCACATTCCCTCGGTACCCAGAGAAGCAGGACCTCGGTGCTCCCGGAGGTGGCGTATGACCGCTGCGGCCTCTCCGCACGCGACCCGCGCACTGCTGCGTGCCCATCTGTCGGCCGCCGTCGGCTACCGCCATCTCACCGGGCAGTGTCCGGTCTGCCGTCGGCTCCTGCGACTGGCCATGGAGCCGGCCGCGCCGGCCGCGGGGGACGAGGAACCCGCCGTGCCGGCGGCCGCCCCGCTCCCGGCCGAGGAGGCGGAGGCGACCGCGGTGGCCCCCGGCGCCTGACGGGGCGGGCGGACGGCCCGCACGCCGGTCCCGCCCTTCCACTGCCCGCCGGATCGGTCCGCCGTCCGCCCGTCGCCAGTCCACCGCTCTCCCGCTCTCCCGCTCTCCCGCTCTCCCGCGAGGACTTCGGCATGTGACGGGAGTCACCGCATGACTTTTCCGGACCGAGGAACTTACGCACCCCCTACCTCCGGTCAATTTAATATGTGCAATTGCACTACCTCCAGGCCTCCCTCGGGCTTCTCCTCCCCTCCCGCCCCGGGCCACCCCCCGGCGGATCCCACACCCCTCCCCAGACTCCGACAAGCCCGCTCACGGGCGGTCCGGCCGGGGGCCGTTCGCGCACACGGGGGCACACAAAAGCGCGCGCACAAAAAAATCGCGCTGGACTCGGCGGAGTCCAGCGCGATCGACGACGCACCCTCAGTGAGCCCGGAAGGGCCCCGAGTGGCTTGGGCACAGGGGCTGTTGGGGCAGCTCCCGCGTCGCTTTCAGCTGTGATGAGCGGTTGCTCCCGGACGCTCCGACCAGTTGGGGGACCAGCCGTTTTGCCCGGTAAAGCGGTTGTTCAGGCCTCGCTGCGCTGCTGCGGGATGCCCGCGAGCAGTGCGCGGACCTCGGCCTCGCGGTAACGGCGGTGCCCGCCGAGCGTGCGGATCGACGTGAGCTTGCCGGCCTTCGCCCACCGCGTGACCGTCTTCGGGTCGACGCGGAACATGGTGGCGACCTCAGCCGGGGTCAGCAGCGGCTCGGCATCAGGGGTGCGAGCGGTCATGAGCGGCCTCCTCGGGAGAACCGACGTTCTCGGTTCTTTCCTCTAAATTCTGCACCTTGACCCGCGTTGCCCGAAATGGCGGACGCGAGTCGAGTCGGTTATAGGACGAACGGCTTGTCCTCGGCACTACAACTACACCATCTGTCCAGCCGCGTAGGCCAAACCGATGGAATTGCCCTCCCAGGTGTTCATCAGCGACGGATGCCGATGGACCATGCCATAGCGGACAGTCACGCCGGTGTGACGATCAGTCACAGGGCGATCAGTTGTCACCAAACCCCCCAAGAGATGCAATGCTGAGATCTCCACCCATGCCTGGGCAGAAGGAGCCTCCCCCGGGCTCCTTGTCCTATTTTGGCACGAGGAGGGGCGTTAGGCGCAAGGGCCGCGTTAAGTGCAATCCATCACGCTTGACGGTATACGCCCGGATCGGTCGGTGATGTCCCAGCCGGTGACACCGTTCCCCCGTTGGTACGTCAACCTTGGGCCAACGGTTGTCACTTCAGCATGTCGCATGGGTCACAATTCGCACACTGTTTCCCGCTAGGTCAGGAACACCGTACCCAGTCCGACAGGCAGCCCGCGAATCAGCCGACGATCCGTCAGCATCCCTGCGGGCACGAGGAGTTGCTCCCCGACACCGCCGGCCGCGGAGGCCCCTCAGTTCGCCGAGCGCCGGTCCCGGACCGCCCGCCAGCGCTCCACCAGCCGCGCGTACGCCTCCCCGGCAGCCGCCCCGTCGCCCTGCCGCAGTGCCTCGATGCCCTCGGCGACGTCCGCCGCCGAGTGATCGCCGTCCAGCTCCTCGGGCGGCAGCACGTGCACCAGACCCCCGTAGTCCAGCTCGACCAGGGAGCGGGGGTGGAACTCCTCCAGCCAGCGCCCCACGTCGAGCAGCCCCTCGATCAGCGGGCCCTCGTCGAAGGTGTTCCGCAGGGTGCGCAGCCCCCGGGCCACCCGCCGCCGCGCCTGCACCATGGGCGTCCGGTAGCGCAGCACCGGCACCCCGGCGGCGGGCTCCGCGTCCGCCCCGGTGTACTCCCGCTCCCCGTCGCCGACGAGCACGAACCAGTGCAGGGGGACGTGCCAGGTGGAGGACCTGATCCACGGGCGCGCGTCGGGATTGCGGCTCAGCCAGCGCTCGTAGTCCTGCGTGGCCTGGCGGCGCACCAGCGGCGGCAGCACCGCGTCGAGAACGGGTGGCGGCAGTTCCTCGCCCAGGCCGTCCAGGGCCTGCCAGCCGCGGAGCCGGGTGCGCCAGGGACAGACGCACAGCACCCCGTCGACCTCCGTCACGAAGGCGTCGTCGCTCTCGTGAACCGGCACCGCGATCGGCGGGGTGGGCAGCAGGTCCGCCAGGGAGCGACGCAGTTCGTCCTGGTAGGAGGGCCGGTCGGGACGCCGGGCGTACCGCGCCCAGTGGCCGCGTTCCGGCTCGGGGAAGGCGGCCAGCGGTTCGTACACGCGCAAGTAGGACGCGTACGGAACGACCACCGAGGACACCTTGGGCACGCCTGCTCCCTCCCCCACCCGACCTGACGTGAAGCATCTTCCCGCGCCGCGCCCGCACGGCCCCCGCCGGGCCCCTCCGGGACCACAGCCTGCCCGGGGCGTGCGCCGGGGACGCGTCCGGCCGGGCGGAAACCATGCCAAATCGTCCCACGGAAGCGTGTCGGTGTCCCTCACGAGAGGGTGATCGGGAACACCGTGCGAAGCACGGGCCCCGCCACGTTCTACGCTCGTCCCACGGAGCCCGCCATCCGCACGGGATCCGCACCCATCGCCGCCACTTCACCGGGAGTCACCACCGTGACCGACGTAACCAACGGCGTCCTGCACACCCTGTTCCAGTCGGACCAGGGCGGTCATGAGCAGGTCGTGCTCTGCCAGGACCGGGCCAGCGGCCTCAAGGCCGTCATCGCCCTCCACTCCACCGCCCTGGGCCCCGCCCTGGGCGGCACGCGTTTCTACCCCTACGCCTCCGAGGAGGAGGCCGTCGCCGACGCCCTCAACCTCGCGCGCGGGATGTCGTACAAGAACGCCCTGGCCGGCCTCGACCACGGCGGCGGCAAGGCCGTGATCATCGGTGACCCCGAGCTGATCAAGACCGAGGAGCTGCTGCTCGCCTACGGGCGGGCCGTGGCCTCGCTGGGCGGGCGGTACGTGACCGCCTGCGACGTCGGCACCTACGTCGCCGACATGGACGTCGTGGCGCGCGAATGCCGCTGGACCACGGGACGCTCCCCGGAGAACGGGGGCGCCGGCGACTCCTCCGTGCTCACCGCCTTCGGCGTCTACCAGGGCATGCGGGCCGGTGCCCAGCACCTGTGGGGCGACCCGACGCTGCGGGACCGCACGGTGGGCATCGCGGGCGTGGGCAAGGTCGGGCACCACCTGGTGGAGCACCTGGTGCGGGAGGGCGCGCGGGTGGTGGTCACCGATGTGCGCGAGGACGCCGTGCGCCGGGTCACCGAAGGCCGCCCGCAGGTCACCGCCGTCGCCGACACCGAGGCGCTGATCACCACCGAGGGGCTCGACATCTACGCCCCCTGCGCCCTCGGCGGGGCCCTCGACGACGCCAGCGTGCCGGTGCTCACGGCGAAGCTGGTGTGCGGGGCCGCCAACAACCAGCTCGCGCACCCCGGTGTGGAGAAGGACCTGGCGGACCGCGGGATCCTCTACGCGCCGGACTACGTGGTGAACGCCGGAGGCGTCATCCAGGTCGCCGACGAGCTGCACGGCTTCGACTTCGAACGGTGCCGGGCGAAGGCCGCGAAGATCTTCGACACCACGCTCGACATCTTCGCACGTGCGAAGGCGGACGGGGTCCCGCCGGCCGCCGCGGCCGACCGGATCGCCGAGCAGCGCATGGCGGAGGCCGGCGCCGCGCGCTGAGCGGAGCCGGTCCGGAACGACGCGGACGGACTGTTTCCGGCCAGGCGGCGGTGCTCCCGCGAGCACCCCGCGGCCGGCCCGGGAGCGGCGGCAGCCGTTCCCGGCGTCCGTGCGCGCCGCACGCCCCGCCACCACCGTCCGGGAGCGGCCGGTACCCGCCGGGGGGCCTGTGGAGACAACTCTCACGTTCGTCGGCGGGTCGTGCTCCGATAAGTGGTTAAAATCGCGTGTGACCAGCGAGGACGAAGCCTTCCGGGGGCCCCGTGCACACGCTGCTCCTGCGGGCGACGTACCGTATGGGCGTGGGCTCAGGTACCGTGGAAGCCCTACGGACGGTCTCTCCACCGAGAGTCCGTTCCAGATCATGAACGCGTGTCAAGACTCTGGGGCCGTCGAGCCCCGTCGTTGAGGGGGTCGAGCCATGGGGCGCGGCCGGGCCAAGGCCAAGCAGACGAAGGTCGCCCGCCAGCTGAAGTACAACAGCGGCGGGACGGACCTGTCACGCCTGGCCGAGGAGCTGGGCGCATCGACATCGAACGAGCCGCCGAAGGGCGACCGATTCGAGGACGATGAGCACGAGGACGACGAGCTGTACTCTCGTTATGCCGACCTCTATGAGGACGACGACGAGGACGAGGACGACACGTCCTCACAGCACCGTCGCGGCGCTTGACCTGCACTGAGCACATACCCGGTCGGTGACTTCCGGTCACCGACCGGGTTCTGTGCTGCCTGCGGGGGCGAGCGCCGCCCTCACCTTCACCGTGCGTAGCTGCCCTCCAGGGTGGCGCCGGTGGCGTGGTCCTGTCGACCGGTGATCTCACCGGCCACCCAGGCGTCCACGCCGCGGTCGCCCAGGGTCGCCAGCGCGGCGTCGACCGATCCCTCGGGCACGATGGCGATCATGCCGACGCCCATGTTCAGCGTCTTCTCCAGTTCGAGCTGTTCGACGTCACCGGTCCGGCCGACCAGGTCGAAGACCGGGGCGGGCGTCCAGGTGCCGCGGTCCACGCGCGCGTGCAGCTCCTCGGGGATCACCCGGGCGAGGTTGGCCGCGAGTCCGCCGCCGGTGACGTGGCTGAAGGCGTGCACCTCGGTGGTGCGGGTCAGGGCCAGGCAGTCCAGCGAGTAGATCTTGGTGGGCTCCAGCAGCTCCTCGCCGAGGGTGCGGCCGAACTCCTCCACCCGGGCGTCGAGCGCGAGCCCGGCCCGCTCCAGCAGGACGTGGCGGACCAGGGAGTACCCGTTGGAGTGAAGCCCCGAGGACGCCATCGCGACGACCGCGTCACCCTCGCGGATGCGGTCCGGGCCGAGCAGCCGGTCGGCCTCCACGGCACCGGTGCCGGCCCCCGCCACGTCGAAGTCGTCCGGGCCCAGCAGCCCGGGGTGCTCCGCCGTCTCCCCGCCCACCAGGGCGCAGCCCGCCAGGACACAGCCCTCGGCGATGCCCTTGACGATGGCGGCGACCCGCTCGGGGTGCACCTTGCCGACGCAGATGTAGTCGGTCATGAACAGCGGCTCGGCACCGCACACCACGATGTCGTCCATGACCATGGCGACCAGGTCGTGGCCGATCGTGTCGTAGACGCCGAGCTGCCGGGCGATGTCGACCTTGGTGCCGACGCCGTCGGTGGCGGAGGCGAGCAGCGGGCGCTCGTACTTCTTCAGGGCGGAGGCGTCGAAGAGTCCGGCGAAGCCGCCGAGGCCGCCGAGGACCTCGGGGCGGCGCGTCTTCTTCACCCACTCCTTCATCAGTTCGACGGCACGGTCGCCCGCCTCGATGTCGACGCCCGCGGCCGCGTAGCTGGCACCGGACGGGGAGCCAGGGGTCGTCCCGGTGGTCTCGGACATGTGGGTTCGCACCTTCGGTCGTACGGCGTTCGGAAAGGTCGGAGAGCTCGGAGAGCTCGGAGAGCTCGGAAAGCGTGGAGAGGGAATATTGGAGAGATCGGTGAAGCGGTGGGGCGATCTCGGTGGGGGAAGGGGGCCGGGGCCCCGGGGAGGGGCCGTGGGAGGGCCCGGTGGCCCCGGGACGCGCGCGGTGCCGGCTCGACGGTGAGCGGCGGGCCGCGGCGGCCCCCGGGGTGCCTACGGGCGGCGGATCGCGTCGCTGGCGGCCGTGCCGGCGGGCCCGGCGGCCAGCTCGGTCTCCAGGAGCTGCTTGCCCAGGAGTTCGGGGTCGGGCAGGTCCATCGGGTACTCGCCGTCGAAGCAGGCCCGGCAGAGGTCCGGCTTGGCGATGGTGGTCGCCTCGATCATGCCGTCGATGGAGATGTAGGCCAGGGAGTCCGCGCCGAGCGAAGTGCCGATCTCGTCGATGGACATGCCGTTGGCGATCAGCTCCGCACGGGTGGCGAAGTCGATGCCGAAGAAGCAGGGCCACTTCACCGGCGGGGAGGAGATCCGGATGTGCACCTCGGCGGCACCCGCCTCGCGCAGCATCCGCACCAGGGCCCGCTGGGTGTTGCCGCGCACGATCGAGTCGTCGACGACGACCAGGCGCTTGCCCTTGATGACTTCCTTGAGGGGATTCAGCTTCAGCCGGATCCCGAGCTGTCGGATGGTCTGGGAGGGCTGGATGAACGTACGGCCGACGTACGCGTTCTTCACCAGGCCGGCGCCGAACGGGATGCCCGAGGCCTCCGCGTAGCCGATGGCGGCGGGGGTCCCGGACTCCGGCGTGGCTATGACGAGGTCGGCCTCGGCGGGCGCTTCCTTCGCCAGCCTGCGGCCCATCTCGACGCGCGAGAGGTACACGTTCCGCCCGGCGATGTCGGTGTCCGGACGGGCCAGGTAGACGTACTCGAAGACGCAGCCCTTGGGCTTCGCTTCCGCGAATCGGGAAGTGCGCAGGCCGTTCTCGTCGATGGCGACGAACTCGCCCGGTTCGATCTCCCGTACGAAGCTGGCGCCGCAGATGTCGAGGGCCGCCGACTCCGAGGCGACCACCCAGCCACGCTCCAGCCGGCCGAGGACCAGCGGGCGGATGCCCTGCGGGTCGCGGGCGGCGTACAGCGTGTGCTGGTCCATGAAGACGAGCGAGAAGGCGCCCCGGACCTGGGGAAGCACCTTGGCGGCGGCCTCCTCGACGGTCAGCGGCTTGCCGTCCTCGTCGACCTGGCCCGCGAGCAGCGCGGTGATCAGGTCGGTGTCGTTGGTGGCCGCCACCTTGGGGGTACGGCCGTCCTGCTTGGGCAGGTCGGCGACCATCTCGGCGAGCTGGGCCGTGTTGACGAGGTTGCCGTTGTGCCCGAGCGCGATCGATCCCTGCGCGGTGGCGCGGAACGTCGGCTGGGCGTTCTCCCACACGGAGGCACCGGTGGTCGAGTAGCGGGCGTGACCGACCGCGATGTGGCCCAGGAGGGAGCCGAGGGAACCTTCGTCGAAGACCTGGGAGACCAGGCCCATGTCCTTGAAGACCAGGATCTGGGAGCCGTTGCTGACCGCGATGCCCGCGGACTCCTGGCCCCGGTGCTGCAGGGCGTACAGCCCGAAGTAAGTGAGTTTGGCGACCTCTTCGCCCGGAGCCCAGACACCGAAGACGCCACAAGCGTCCTGGGGGCCTTTCTCACCGGGGAGCAGATCATGACTGAGTCGTCCGTCACCACGTGGCACGCGATCGAGTGTAGGCGAGATCGCGCACTGGTCCGAATCCGATGCGCTCGCCGGGCGGCGGTGCCCCGGCCCTCCGACGGGCCCCGCCCCCACCCCTGCATGCGCCACCAGACGCCTCTGACCAGGCAAAACACCGAGCGCAGCCGCTGTCGCCGTCCCGTGGCCGCCGGCCGCTGCGGGGGGCGCGGGCGGGGCTCGCGAGTGAGCCGTCGCACACCCGGGTCCTCAGCTCATCAGCGGGAGGAGTCCGCCCAGGTCGGCGCGCTCGCCACTCGCGCTGACCTTCGCGGTGGAGAGCGCGGTGCGCCAGTCCGTGCGGCCGGTGGCCAGCCGGATCCACGTCAGCGGGTCGGTCTCCACGACGTTGGGCGGGGTGCCGCGGGTGTGCCGGGGGCCCTCCACGCACTGCACGACGGCGAACGGCGGCACCCGGACCTCGGTGGAGGCGCCGGGGGCGCGGGCGGCGAGGGTGTCCGCGAGCAGCCGGGTACAGGCGGCGAGGGCCTGGCGGTCCAGGGGGACGTCGAGGCCGGGGACGGCGTCGTTGAGGTCGTCGGTGTGGACGACCAGCTCGACGGTGCGGGTGACCAGGTGGTCGGCGAGGGTCATGCCGCCCGCCCGAGTGGTGATGAGGCGGCCCGGCAGGGTGCCCTCGAGGGCCCGCTCCAGGCGCTCCGTCACGCGTGCGTAGAGGGCGTCCAGGTCCGGGTTGGCCTCGGCGAGGGTGTGGCTGCCCTCCGCGATGGCCTCGGCATGGCGGGCGGTGGCGCAGGCGTAGTCCAGGGGCCCCAGTTCGGCGCGGGCCGGGGCGGGCCGCTCCAGGGCGAGGGTGACGCTCTCCACGGCCATGGTGAGGTGTGCGGCGAGGTCCCGCACGGTCCAGGTGCCGAGGCGGGTGGGGGCGGACAGCTGTGCGGGGGTGAGCGTGCGGACGGCCGTGCGGACGTGGCCGAACTGGGCGAGGACGGCGGTACGGGTCCGGACCGGGTCGTAGGCGCGGGGGCGCTTCTTGGCGGGCGGCATGGGGGTGAGCGTAGAGGGGCCCGCCCCGGCGGGGGGTCCGAGGACCACCCGGGGCCCGGCAAGGGCCGAGGCCCCGCCCGGGGCTCAGGTCCGGGCGGGGCCTCGACGTACGTGGGCGCGGCAGCGGTTACGCGAGCAGCGCGGGAATCGTTCCCTCGTGCGCCTCGCGCAGCTCGGCCAGGGGCAGCGCGAACTCGCCCTGCACCTCGACCGTGTCACCGTCCACGACGCCGATACGGGTGACGGGCAGGCCCCGCGCCCCGCACATGTCGGTGAAGCGGAGCTCCTCCGAGCGCGGCACGGCCACGACCGCGCGGCCCGCCGACTCGGAGAACAGGAACGTGAACGCGTCCAGGCCGTCCGGGACGACCAGTCGCGCGCCCTTGCCGCCCAGCAGCGCCGACTCGACGACCGCCTGGATCAGGCCGCCGTCGGACAGGTCGTGCGCGGAGTCGACCATGCCGTCACGGGAGGCGGAGATGAGGATCTCGCCGAGCAGCCGCTCGCGCTCCAGGTCCACCTTGGGCGGCAGCCCGCCGAGGTGGTCGTGGATCACCTGGGACCAGGCCGAACCGCTGAACTCCTCCCGGGTGTCGCCGAGGAGGTACAGGAGCTGGCCCTCCTCCTGGAAGGCGACCGGGGTGCGGCGGGTCACGTCGTCGATGACGCCGAGGACGGCCACGACCGGGGTGGGATGGATGGCCGCCTCGCCCGTCTGGTTGTACAGCGAGACGTTGCCGCCGGTCACCGGCGTGCCGAGCTGCTGGCAACCGTCCGCGAGACCGCGGATGGCCTCCGCGAACTGCCACATGACCGCCGGGTCCTCGGGCGAGCCGAAGTTCAGGCAGTCGGAGACGGCGAGCGGCTTGGCGCCGGTCGTCGCCACGTTGCGGTAGGCCTCGGCGAGGGCCAGCTGCGCGCCCGTGTACGGGTCGAGCTTGGCGTACCGGCCGTTGCCGTCGGTGGCGAGGGCCACGCCGAGGCCGGACTCCTCGTCGATGCGGATCATGCCGGAGTCCTCGGGCTGGGCGAGGACGGTGTTGCCCTGCACGAAGTGGTCGTACTGCTGGGTGATCCACTTCTTGGAGGCCTGGTTGGGGGAGGCGACCAGCTTCAGGACCTGGTCCTTCAGCTCCTCCGCCGTCACCGGCCGGGGCAGCTTCTCCGCACCGTCCGCCTGGAGCGCGTCCTGCCAGTCGGGGCGGGCGTAGGGGCGCTCGTACACCGGGCCCTCGTGGGCGACGGTGCGCGGGTCCACGTCGACGATCTTGCCGCCGTGCCAGAAGATCTCCAGCCTGTCGCCGTCGGTGACCTCGCCGATGACGGTGGCGATGACGTCCCACTTCTCGCAGATCTCGAGGAAGCGGTCGACCTTCTCCGGCTCGACGACCGCGCACATGCGCTCCTGCGACTCGCTCATGAGGATCTCCTCGGGCGAGAGCGTGGAGTCGCGCAGCGGGACGTCGTCCAGGGTGACGCGCATGCCGCCGGAGCCGTTCGAGGCCAGCTCGCTCGTCGCGCAGGACAGGCCCGCCGCGCCGAGGTCCTGGATGCCGACGACCAGCTTCTCGGCGAAGGCCTCCAGGGTGCACTCGATGAGGAGCTTCTCCTGGAAGGGGTCGCCGACCTGGACGGCGGGGCGCTTGGACGGCTTGGCGTCGTCGAAGGTCTCGGAGGCCAGGATGGAGGCGCCGCCGATGCCGTCGCCACCGGTCCGGGCCCCGTAGAGGATGACCTTGTTGCCGGCGCCGGAAGCCTTGGCCAGGTGGATGTCCTCGTGCCGCATCACACCGATGGCACCGGCGTTGACCAGGGGGTTTCCCTGGTAGCAGGCGTCGAAGACGACCTCGCCGCCGATGTTCGGCAGGCCCAGGCAGTTGCCGTAGCCGCCGATGCCGGCGACGACGCCCGGCAGGACGCGCTTGGTGTCGGGGTGGTCGGCCGCGCCGAAGCGCAGCGGGTCCACGACCGCGACCGGGCGCGCGCCCATCGCGATGATGTCGCGCACGATGCCGCCCACGCCGGTGGCCGCGCCCTGGTAGGGCTCCACGTAGGAGGGGTGGTTGTGCGACTCCACCTTGAAGGTGACCGCGTAGCCCTGGCCGACGTCCACGACGCCCGCGTTCTCGCCGATGCCGACGAGCATCGCGTCGTTCTCGGGGGCCTTCTCGCCGAACTGGCGGAGGTGGACCTTGGAGGACTTGTACGAGCAGTGCTCGGACCACATCACCGAGTACATGGCGAGCTCGGCGCCGGTCGGGCGGCGGCCCAGGATCTCGACGACGCGCTCGTACTCGTCCTTCTTCAGACCGAGTTCCGCCCAGGGCAGCTCGACATCGGGGGTCGCGGCCGCGTGCTCGACCGTGTCCAGAGGTGTCTTGCTCATGCGCTGACCAGCTTCTTGAGGATCGACGTGAAGAAGGGGAGACCGTCGGTGCGGCCGCTGCCGACGAGCGGCTCCACGGCGTGCTCCGGGTGCGGCATGAGGCCGACGACGTTGCCCGCGGCGTTGGTGATGCCCGCGATGTCGTTGAGCGAGCCGTTGGGGTTGCCGTAGCCCTCGTTCGCCTCGCCGTCGACCACGTAGCGGAAGGCGACGCGGCCCTCGGCCTCCAGCTCCTCCAGCGTCCGCGCGTCGGCGACGAAACGGCCGTCCATGTTCTTGAGCGGGATGCTGATCTCCTGGCCCGACGCGTAGTCGGCCGTCCAGGCGGTGTCCGCGTTCTCCACCCGCAGCTTCTGGTCGCGGCAGATGAAGTGCAGGTGGTCGTTGCCGAGCATCCCGCCGGGCAGGAGGTGGGCCTCGGTGAGGATCTGGAAGCCGTTGCAGATGCCGAGCACCGGGAGTCCGGCCTTCGCCTGGTCGATCACGGTGTCCATCACCGGCGAGAAGCGCGCGATGGCGCCCGCGCGCAGATAGTCGCCGTAGGAGAAACCGCCGCACAGCACCACGGCGTCGACCTGCTTGAGGTCCTTGTCCTTGTGCCAGAGCGCCACGGGTTCGGCGCCGGCGACGCGGATCGCGCGCTGCGTGTCCCGGTCGTCGAGGCTGCCGGGGAAAGTGACGACGCCAATACGAGCGGTCACTTCGCGGCTCCCGCGACCACGTCCGAGGACTCGACCTTGACGGTGAAGTCCTCGATCACGGTGTTGGCGAGGAAGGATTCCGCGAGATCATGGATCCGAGCGAGGGCGGCGTCGTCGACCGGCCCGTCCACCTCGAGTTCGAATCGCTTTCCCTGACGTACGTCGGAGATGCCCTCGAAACCGAGCCGCGGCAGTGCGCGCTGCACCGCCTGGCCCTGGGGGTCGAGGATCTCCGGCTTGAGCATGACGTCGACTACGACGCGTGCCACTGGCACTCCCGGTGTGTGGTGCTGAGCAGGTCCCTTCAGACTACCTGTACAAAATTTCTACGCGGGTAGATTCGTAGGAATCTACGGAATGGGTCCCCCGGTTCGGACCCGCCCGGACACCGCCCGCTTACCGCCCACTCACCGCTCGCTCGCCACTCGCTCACCGGCCGCGGGGAACTTTCCCTCACCGTCCCGCGAACCGTCCGCCGACACTTCGTCACGGAATCGAGGTGATCGGTGTCACGATCCGGTGTCGGCCGCCCGGTCCGCGAAAAGATCAGGGAAAGATCAAGCATCGTGCAGTGGTTCCTATTGCGCGGAGACACGCGGGCGGATTTAGTCGTTCTGCCCACCGCATTGCCGGGCCCTGTACAAAGGAAATGGCAATAGCCGATACTTTGTCCAAAGGCGCCGACCAATGGCACCGAAAGTCGCGGTGTCAACCAGTGGCAACCGGTGTCGACTAATGGGCCGGTGCCGGTCGGCACTCCACCGAGTACACCCGCACAAGTACATCCGCTCACGCGGACCCACCAAGTACAGCCACCCGAGCACATCCACTCCCATAGCAGCCGGACAGCCGACATCCGCCGGACGCGATCGCAGCACCCGCGAGTCCGAGATGTCGCACGAAGGGACCGATATTCGTGGCGCAGCGTGTCGTAATGACGCTCTTTGACGACATCGACGGCTCGGAAGCGGCCGAAACGATCGCCTTCGGACTGGACGGCATGTCGTACGAGATCGACCTGAACCAGTCGAACGCCGACAAGCTGCGGACGGCGCTCGCGCCGTACGTGGAGGCCGGCCGCAAGCGGGCCCGCTCCGGCAAGGCCTACCGCGAGACCGTGGTCGCCCCCGACCCGGCCGCGGTCCGGGCCTGGGCGCAGGCCAACCGGATGGACGTGCCGGCCCGGGGCCGGATCCCCAAGCGTGTGTACGAGGCGTTCGCCGAGGCTCAGTGAGGGCGGGGGCGCCGGGGACGCCGTGAGAGCGGTCCTGGCGTCCCTCGTGGCGTCTTCCGCGGCCTCTCTTCGCGGTCTTCCCGGCCCCCTCCGGAGGTGCCTCCGCGGCGTATGGGAGCCGGCCGACGGCCGGTCACGCGCCCCCGGCGCCAACCGACTTGCGCACCACCCCTGCTGATCAGCTAGAGTCTGGAGCACGCCGAGGGGCAAGGCCGAAAGGCCCAGCTCACGGAGTACATGCGGGTGTAGTTCAGTAGTAGAACACCCCCTTTCCAAGGGGGAGGCGCAGTGTGCAATTCCTGTCACCCGCTCTGCACCGCCGGATCGATGCCCCTTGTGGATCAGGTAGGCTGGTGCCGCACCGATCGGTGAGAGCCGGTCGGGGGCAATGCGGACGTAGCTCAGTTGGTAGAGCGCAACCTTGCCAAGGTTGAGGTCGCGAGTTCGAGCCTCGTCGTCCGCTCCAGAGAGAAACGAAGGCCCCGGTCCTGAGGACCGGGGCCTTCGTCGTGCGGCGTGGCGTTCGTCGTGCGGCGTGCGGCGTGCGGTTTCACGCGTGCGCCCGTGTGCGGCCCCGGTGGCCATCTGACATTTGTCATACGGCTTCATGACACCTCGCACTGCCCCCGGGGCCCGACGGCCGGAAGGCTGGAGGCATGAACACGGACGAGCGCGAAGAAGTGATTGACGTCACCGACGTGCGGCGGGTCTACGGAGGCGGGTTCGAAGCGGTGCGCGGCATCACCTTCTCGGTGGGCCGCGGCGAACTCTTCGCGCTCCTCGGCACCAACGGCGCGGGCAAGACGTCCACCGTCGAACTCCTCGAGGGCCTGGCGGCCCCGGCGGCCGGCCGCATACGCGTACTCGGCCACGATCCGCACACCGAGCGCGCCGCCGTCCGTCCGCGGACGGGCGTCATGCTCCAGGAGGGCGGCTTCCCCAACGAGTTGACGGTCACCGAGACGATACGGCTGTGGGCCGGCTGCACCAGCGGCGCCAGGCCCGCCACGGAGGTTCTGGACATGGTCGGGCTGACCCGGCGCTCCACGATCCGGGTGAAACAGCTCTCCGGCGGCGAGAAGCGCCGACTGGACCTGGGGCTCGCCCTGCTCGGCCGCCCCGAGGTGCTGTTCCTCGACGAGCCCACGACCGGACTGGACGCCGAGGGCCGCCGCGACACCTGGGACCTGGTGCGCGCCCTGCGCGAGGAAGGCACCACCGTGCTGATGACCACGCACTACCTGGAGGAGGCCGAGGCACTGGCCGACCGGCTGGCGATACTCCACGAGGGCCGCATCGCCGCGAGCGGCACCCCGGCCGAGGTCACCGCCGCCCAGCCGTCCCGGATCTCCTTCGAGCTGCCCGAGGGGTTCTTCCTCGGAGACCTGCCGCCGCTCGCCGAACTCGGGGTGACGGGTCACGAGACATCAGGCCGTACGGTCCTGCTGCGTACGGAGGAACTGCAGCGCACCGCCACCGCCCTGCTGCTCTGGGCCGACCGCGCCGGTGTCGCGCTGCGAGGGCTGGACGTGCGCTCGGCCTCGCTCGAGGAGGCGTTCCTGCGCATAGCCGAGCGGGAGACGGCCAGGTCACGGGGGGAGTCAGCCGGTCACGAGGCGGCGGACACGAGGAGCAACGGAACCTCGACCGAGAGGGCGGCGGCATGAGCACGCATACGGGCATGGGCACGGGCGCGGCCACTGCGGGCCGGACAAAACGCTCCAGCGGCGGGGACAGCGGTCACGACGGGCGCGGCAGTCGTGGCGGCAGGAGCGGGGGGCGCCTCGGTGGCGGTGGCACCACCTCCCCAGGGCGGCTGCGCGCCCTCGCCCGGGCGGAGCTCACCCTGCTGATACGCACCAAGAGCGTGATCGTCACCGCGGTACTCGTCCCCCTCGCGCTCCCGTTCAGCATCCGGCCCGCGCTGGACGAGGTCGATCTGAAGGCCCAGGGGCTGACCATCGGCCCGGTACTGCTGACCTCCGCGATCGGCTTCTCCTTCCTCTTCGCCGTCTACACCTCCCTGGTGACCGTCTTCGCCGCCCGCCGCGAGGAACTGGTACTCAAGAGGCTGCGCACCGGCGAGCTCAAGGACGCGGAGATCCTGGCCGGGACCGCGCTGCCCGCGCTCTGCACGGGCCTGGCGCAGTCCGTGCTCGTGGCCGTCGGCTGCACGGTGCTGCTGGACCTGCCCGCGCCCCCCGCCCCGCACCTGGCCGTACTGGGGCTGCTCACGGGCCTGGTGCTCTCCACCGCACTGGCCGCACTGACGGCCAGCCTCAGCCGGACCGTGGAGAGCGCGCAGGTCACGGCGCTGCCGCTGGTGTTCGTCTCGATGCTGGGTTCGGGCATGACGGTCCCGCTGGAGGTACTGCCCGAGAAGGTCTCCGCCGTCTGCGAGCTGCTGCCGCTCTCCCCGGCCATCCGGCTCGTCCGCGGCGGCTGGACGGGCGAACTGTCGGGATACGAGACGCTGGAGTCGGTGGCGGTGGCCGGGTTCTGGATCGTCCTGGCCCTCTGGGCCGTACGACGATGGTTCCGCTGGGACCCGCGCCGCTGAACGGTACGGGCCGACGGAGCCGGAGGAAGGGAGGAACGGGGTGGCGCTACGTACACCGAGGCCGGTGCGGAGCTGGCAGCGTGCATGGTACGCGAAGAGCAAGGCGGCGCGGGTCGAACTGCAGTCCGTGATCATGTGGCGCGTCCTGCCCTGGGTGTTCGCCGTCACGTGGATGGCGCTGCCGCTGCTCGGGGGCGTCCGGACCGGTCTCCTGCCGCGGCTGCTCGCCGCCTCGCTGCTCCTCGTCGGCATCCTGCAGATCGTGTGGGCGAACCGCCTGGTGCGCCCCGCCCTCGACCACTATCTGGAACGGGCCCCGCTCCGGCCGCGCGCCCTGTGGGCGCCGGTGGCCCTGCTGGGCCTGGCCCTGGTGCTGATAGGACTGCTCCACGGCCTGGACGCGGTCGCCCCGTGGGGCTGCCGTCTCTCCCTGGGCGCGGTCCTGCTGTCCTTCGGGAGCGTCTACGCCATGGTCGTGCCGATGCGCACCTACCTGCGTCACTCCCTGCTGTTCGGCGCCGTGCTCATGGTGGTGTTCGGGCTGCTGCGCGCGGATCTCGGCGAGGTGCTCTTCACGGCGGCGCTCACCGTCTTCGGCGCCGGGCTGGCGACGCTCGGCTCACGCTGCGGGGCGTGGACGCTGTCGGTGCTGTGGGACGCGGAGCGCTCGCGGGAGGTGGAGGCCCGGCTCGCCGTCGCCGAAGAGCGGCTGCGCTTCGGCCGCGATCTGCACGACGTGATGGGCCGGAACCTGGCCGTGATAGCGCTCAAGAGCGAACTCGCCGTGCAGTTGGCCCGGCGCGGCCGTCCGGAGGCGGAGGCGCAGATGATAGAGGTGCAGCGCATCGCGCGCGAGTCGCAGCGGGAGGTCCGCGAGGTGGTGCGCGGCTACCGTGAGGCCGACCTGGGCGTCGAGCTCTCCGGGGCACGGGGTGTGCTGACGGCCGCCGGCATCGACTGCACGGTGACCGGTCCGCCGGCGGCCGGGCTGCCCGTCCCGGTGCAGTCGGCGCTCGCCTGGGTGGTCCGCGAGGCGGTGACGAATGTGCTGCGGCACGGGAACCCTCAGCGGTGCACGGTGGCGCTGCGGACGGCCGGGGACCGGATCGAACTGTCGGTGGAGAACGACGGGGCGCCGGTCGCGGAGGCGCGGCCCGGCTCCGGCGCGGACACGGAGACGGGGCACGGATTCCCGGCGGACGGTTCCCCGGGCCGGGGATCCGGTCTCGTGGGGCTGCGGGAGCGGCTGGCGGAGATCGGGGGCACCCTGCGGACCGGGCCCGCCGGGGAGGGGGTCTTCCGGCTCACGGCGGAGGTGCCACTGCCGGCACCGTCCTCCTCATCCTCCGTGTCCTCGCCCCCTTCGTCCTCCTCATCCTCCTCGCCCCCTTCGTCCTCCTCGTCCTCCCGGGACGGCGGCGCGTGTTCCGGGGCGCGTGCCCCTGACGCGGGGGCCTCGTCCTCGTCCGACACCAGAACCGTTCCGTCCTCACTGAGCGAGGTCGCCCCGTGACGTCCGTACCGCCTCCGCCCGCCGGCGCCCCCGTCCGGCTGCTGCTCGCCGACGACGAGCACCTCATCCGGGGCGCCCTGGCCGCGCTGCTGGCGCTGGAGGAGGACCTGCTGCTGGTGGCCGAGGCCGCAACGGGGCCCGAGGCGCTGGCCATGGCCCGGGCGCACCGTCCGGACGTGGCAGTGCTGGATCTGCAGATGCCGGGGGCGGACGGTGTGAAGGTGGCCACGTCCCTGCGCCACGAGCTGCCCGGCTGCCGGGTGCTGATCGTGACCAGTCACGGCCGGCCGGGACATCTCAAGCGCGCCCTGGAAGCGGGGGTCCGCGGGTTCGTGTCGAAGACGGTGAGCGCCCAGCGACTCGCGGAGATCATTCGCACGGTGCACGCGGGAAACCGTTACATCGACCCGGAGTTGGCGGCCGACGCGATCTCCACCGGGGACTCGCCGCTGACCGCGCGGGAGGCGGAGGTACTGGAGTTCGCCGCCGACGGGGCTCCGGTCGCGGAGATCGCCGAGCGGGCGGCGCTGGCGGAGGGGACCGTGCGGAACTACCTGTCCTCAGCGGTCTCCAAGCTGGGGGTGGAGAACCGGCATGCGGCGGTGCGTCTCGCGCGCGAGCACGGTTGGGTATAGTTGCTCCCGCGCCACGGCGCAGTGCGGACGTAGCTCAGTTGGTAGAGCGCAACCTTGCCAAGGTTGAGGTCGCGAGTTCGAACCTCGTCGTCCGCTCCAATGAGAAGCGAAGGCCCCGGTCCTCAGGACCGGGGCCTTCCTCGTGGTGCGGAGAGTTTCGGGAACCTCAGTTCCAGCGGACGCCCGTCAGACGCTCGTAGGCCTCCACGTACTTGCCGCGGGTGGCCTCGACCACCTCGTCCGGCAGGGCCGGGGGCGGCTGCTCGGCGGTGCGGTCCCAGCCGGAGGCGGGCGAGGTCAGCCAGTCGCGCACGAACTGCTTGTCGTACGAGGGCTGCGCGCGGCCCGGCTCCCACTCCTCGGCGGGCCAGAAGCGGGAGGAGTCGGGGGTGAGGACCTCGTCGGCGAGGACCAGTTCGTCTCCGTCGAAGCCGAACTCGAACTTGGTGTCGGCCAGGAGGATGCCCCGGTCGCGGGCGATGGCCCGCCCCCGGGCGTAGACGGCGAGGGTGGCCTGCCGGAGCCGGGCTGCGGTGTCCGCGCCGACCTGGCGGGCGACCTCCTCGTAGGAGACGTTCTCGTCGTGGTCGCCGACGGCCGCCTTGGTGGCCGGGGTGAAGATCGGCGCGGGCAGCTCGGAGCCGTCGACCAGGCCCTCGGGGAGGGCGAGGCCGCAGACCGTGCGGGACGCGTTGTACTCCACCAGGCCGGAGCCGGTCAGATATCCGCGGGCCACGCACTCCACCGGCACCATGCGCAGCGACTTGCAGACCAGGGTGCGGCCGCGCCAGTCGGCGGGGGCGCCGGCGGGGAGTTCGGTGCTCAGGACGTGTCCCGGGACGAGGTCGGCGAGCTGGTCGAACCACCACAGGGACAGCTGGGTGAGGATGCGGCCCTTGTCGGGGATCTCCGTGGGGAGCACCCAGTCGTACGCGGAGATGCGGTCGCTGGCGACCATCACCAGGTCGCCCGCCTCGTTCTGGTACAGCTCGCGCACCTTGCCGGTGTGCAGGTGCACCAGACCCGGCACCTGGACGGGCTCGGGCTTTTCCACGAATCCGGACACGGTTCCTCCCCGGTTCTGTCCTATGGCTCCGATTCTCCCGTATACGGAACCCCGGCTTCGGCCGGGGTGGACGGGCGGAGACCGTAACGCGGCCGGCGCGGGGCGGGGGAAACGGCCCACGAAACGTTTACTCCCGTTTGCAGATGCGGTCCAGGAGGTTGGCGGTGGCGCGCTGGACACGGGCGTCGACGTGCCCGGGGCGGTCCAGTGCCGGGGACCAGGCGAAGGTTCCGGACGCGAAGACCAGTGCGCCGGAGGGAGCCCGGTACAGGGAGGTCTCCTGGTGACGCACGACACCCTCGGCATCCCGGTAGGGGGAGTGCGCGAGCAGGATGCGCTCCTCGTGCGCGGGGAGCGGGGCGCGCGGGAAGTAGCGATCGGCCTCACCCGCGACCAGGCCCGCGAGTTCCTCGCCGTCACCGACGCCGGCCCCCTCCCACAGCCAGTGGCCGGGGTTGCGCACGACCAACGGGCGCGGTTCCGGAACCTGGCCCTGGTACTGGATGCCGAGGACCTCCTGCTCCGGTCGGTCGATCTCCCGCCAGAGCACCGGCCGGCCGGGCCCCTGCCGCTTGCGGCAGGTCAGCAGCCGGTCGGGGGTGCCGGACGGGGACGGGCCCAGCTCCACCTGCCAGTACATCGAGTTGGAGGACAGGAAGACGAGCGAGGTGCCGCACTCCCGGGCCAGCTCGACGGCCCGCCGCATGTTCGCCGACCAGTACTCGTCGTGACCGGGGAAGACCAGGCCCCGGTAGCGGGTGACGTCCACACGTCCGGCGTGCAGATCGCGAGCGTCGGCGTAGGCGAGGTCGTAGCCGTAGCGCTCGGCCCAGCGGATGACGTCGTAGGCGTGGCCGACGTGCAGCGGGAGGCCCGCGCCCGCGTAGGGGCGGTCGAAGGAGACGGTGGTGGCCGCCTCGGACTCGCCGAGCAGCCGGCCCTCCTCGTCCCAGGCGTGGTAGAGGCTGGCGCCGGTGCGCCCGTCCTCCGGGTAGAGGTTGTACGCCTGCCAGGTGACGTCCGGCAGCAGGAGCAGCAGGTCGGCAGGGCGGGTGTCGCGCACGGTGAACGGCACGTGGGAACGGTGCCCGTCGGCCGTGGTCAGGACGGCCACGTAGGCGCCGGTGGTCCAGTCCCTGGGGACCTGGAGCCGCCAGGACAGCCACCAGTGGTGACAGGAGACGGTGCGCTCGGCGGCGAGCGGCGGGGGCTGGACTATCCCGGAGAGGCGAGGGCTGCTGGTCATCTTGCGGGCGCCCTCACCGCCGTAGTGCCCGATCCGGTAGATGTCGACGCCGAACTCCTGCGGCGGGTCGACGCTGATGTGGAAGTCGACGGCTTCACCGGGCACCACCGCCCCGGTCGAGGCGAAGCCCTTGATCTGGCCGCGCACGTCGTCCGCGGAGCGGGGGCCCGAGGTGCGGGCGGGGCGCCCGGAGGGATGGCGGGGGGCCGGAACGGAGGCGGTCCGGCGGCCGCCGGAGTAGTACTCCGTCTCCTCGGCGGCGGGGTCCACGTACCAGGGGACGACCTGGCCGGTGTCGCCGAAGTAGTACTCCTCTCCCCGCAGCCAGGGGAGGGGCCCCTGGCCGAAGGGGTCCGTGACGGCGTGCGCGAGGGCCCCCGACTCCCAGCGACGGATCCGCTCCGATCCCATACGCCGCCCCTCCCCCATGCCCTTTTCGCCTCCGCCGATGATCCCGGCGCCCTATGCCACTGTCAGCTGACGAATGCTCATGCCGCCTACGCGTTCGGACCAAGCACATCACAATATGCGCGCACACCGTCACCGTTCGTTGTGAATTTGACGAGAAGCGAAGACGAGGTGTCCGGTTGGCGCGTTTCGACGGGAACGACCGTCCACGGTGGCGGTTCACCGGCCGGAGCGGTGCGATGGGTACCTCGGGCCGTGCGGTGGCTCTGGACAGCGGGCCGGTGAGGGACGGTCGGTGGAGGTGGGCGGTCGGTTCGGGGGATCGGCGGGTGGCGGGTCGGCGGAGGGGCCTCGTCGGTCCAGGGCCGTCCGGATCAGACGAGCCGCACCGGCTTCTCCGCGCGTACCCCCGAACGGCCGAGCCAGTCCCGCAACGGGCCGGGGTCTCCGGTGTCCACCAGGGTGCGCACCCTCGGCGGCAGGTCCGCCGCCCGCTTTCCCCGGAGGAGCAGCGTGGGGCCGTCGAGCCAGTCGAGGCCCGGAACGGCGCCTGCCGTGTCCATGGCCGCGCAGCACACCAGGGCGGTGACGTGGTCGGCGAGCAGTTCCCGACCGGTGCGCGGGGGCTGGAGCGGGAACAGGGGCAGCATGCCGTCCTCCAGCAGGTCCCGGTCGGGTCCCGCCTGCTGCCCGGCGGCCGGTGCCGCACCGGGCCCGGCGGCGGCCTCCTCCCGCGCCACCTCGGCGGTGAGAACGGCGGCGAGCGCGGCGGCGGGCCCACTGCCCCCACCGGCCTCGTCCTCGTCCTCGTTCCCGCCCGCGTCGGCACCTTCGAGGACTTCGATGCCGTCAACGACATCACCGGCATCACCGGCGTCGGTGGCATCGGCGCCGTCGGCGGCATCGGCGGCACCCGAGACCTCGGTGGCCTCGGTGGCCGCGAGTGCGGAGTCGGGTACGCCGCCGGGTGCGCCCTCGCCGGGCGGGTCACCCGGATCGGGGTCCGGGTCCTCGGTGCCGGCGGCGGGCGAGCCGTGTCCCCCGCGCTCGGCCTCGGGCACCGTCAGGTGGTCCAGGACACGGGCGAGGGTCGGGCCCTGGGTGTCCGGGCGGGAGGTGTCGGGACGGTGATGGACGCCGAGCGCGTCGAGAACCCGGTGCAGCCGGGCCGCGTCCGCGCGCCACTTCCGGTCGACGACCTCTTCCGGGTACTCGTGCCAGGCGACCGGCGCCCAGTCCGGGCCGGGCTCCGCGGGCCCGCCGTGGAAGAGGCGGGCGGCCAGGAGCGAGGCCGCCTCGTCGACCGTGCCCGGTTCCTCCAGCAGGTCGCAGGCGGGTCGCTCGCCCAGCCGGGAGGTGAACCCCTCGGCCAGCCGATCCCGGCGCGACAGTTCGGTGAGTGCCGCCACCACCCCGGCGTCCAGCCGCGAGGGCCAGCGGCCCATCCGCCAGGCCGGCAGGGCCACCCTGGTCAGCAGCCGGTCCCAGCCCGCGTAGGCCAGCCCGACCTGCTCCTGGGCCACGATCCGCACCCCGTAGTCCACGGTCTGCGCCCGCTCCGCCGCCGCGGCGGCCACCCCGCGCTCCATCTCCGCCGCGTGTCCCCGGCAACTGCGGAGCAGCAGCCGGGCGACCCAGCCGGCACCGGCGCCCGCCGCCCGCACCAGCGGGCCGCGCCCGGGGGCGGAGGTCACGGCCACGGCCGCGTCCAGGCCGCGCACGAAGCGCCGGGCCGCCGCTATGTCCGGGTGGGCCGAGGGGCCCGTACCCGCGACGACCGGGGCGAGGACCGCCCGGAGTTCACCGACCCGCATCCACCACAGGAAGGGCGAGCCGATCACGAGCACCGGTGCCGCGTCCGCACGGCGGGAGCCGTCTTCCGTGCCGGGTCCGCCCGATGTCCGGAAGGCGGCACGCAGGCGGCCGCGTATGCCCCGTGCGCCGCGTATCGCCTCCCCGGGGCCGTCCCCTTCGGTGCGCGGGGGCCTGCCGTGGGCGCGGTGGGTGCGGTCCTCCAGCCAGCTGTCGCAGTCCGGGGTGAGGGCTATCGCCGAGGGCACGGGCACGTCGAGGCGGTCGGCGAGGTCGCGCACCATCCGGTACAGGTCGGGCGCCGCCTTCTCGCCGACCGGGACCGTGGGACTCACGGCCGGGCGGGCGCGGGCGACGACCAGGGCGATTCCCGCCCCGCACAGCAGGGCGACCACGGCGACCGTCGTGACCGCACCGCGCGCGGCGGACCAGCCGCCGCCGCTCAGACGGCCGTCGGCACCGCCCACGAGGAGGACGACGGCGACGGCGGCGGGCAGCAGGGCGACGGCCACCGCCCGGCTGCGGATCCGCAGCACGGCCAGTGCCCTGGAGCGCGCGGCGTGCGCGCCCGCCTCCACACCCATACCGGTCACGACCGGACGTCACCCCCTGCCTGTCGGCGTGCGTTGCTCACTCCCCCACTGTGGCACCCGCCACTGACATCGCAATGCCGGTGGGCCAAGTGCCGGAACGCTTGCGCGGCACCATAGTTGGGGCTTCCGGCCCCGTCATCCGGATGGGGGACCGGTCACTCGATGGAATGGCTTTGGGGAGAGCTGGGTGACCTGAGCGTGCATCGGCACGCGGTTTCCGGTAATGGGCCTTCGGCGTCGTCTCCCGACATGCCAGGGCCCCGGGCCCGAGTCGAGTCGGGAAACCGGGGCCCTGGTGCGTCGGGAGAGGCCGGCCGGACCGGGCGCGCGCCGGAGCGGGGCGCGCCGGTCCTCGGTCACTGCTCGCCGCTGGCGGCCTTCAGCGCGATGTCCGTGCGGTGGTGGGCGCCGTCGAGGTGGATGCGCGCCACGGCGGTGTAGGCCCGGTCGCGAGCCTGGGTGAGGTCCTCGCCGGTGGCCGTCACGGACAGCACCCGGCCGCCTGCGCTCACGACGGCGTCCCCGTCGCGCCGGGTGCCGGCGTGCAGGACGTAGGCGTGCGGGGCGTCCTGGGCCTCGACCTCGTCGAGACCCGTGATGGGGTCGCCGGTCCGGGGGGCGCCGGGGTAGTTGTGCGAGGCGAGGACGACGGTGACGGCCGCCTCCTCGCTCCAGCGCAGCGGTGCGAGATCGGCGAGCGTGCCGTCGGCCGCGGCCAGCAGCACTCCCGCGAGCGGGGTCTTGAGCCGGGCGAGGACCACCTGGGTCTCCGGGTCACCGAAGCGCGCGTTGAACTCGATCACGCGCACGCCGCGCGAGGTGATCGCGAGGCCGGCGTAGAGCAGTCCGGAGAACGGGGTGCCGCGGCGGCGCATCTCGTCCACGGTCGGCTGCAGCACCGTGGCCAGCACCTCGTCGACCAGCTTGGGCTCGGCCCAGGGCAGCGGCGAGTAGGCGCCCATGCCGCCGGTGTTCGGGCCCTCGTCGCCGTTCAAGGCGCGCTTGAAGTCCTGTGCGGGCTGGAGCGGGAGGACCGTCTCGCCGTCGGTGATCGCGAAGAGGGACACCTCGGGTCCGTCGAGGAACTCCTCGACGACCACGCGCTCGCAGGCGGCGGCGTGCCCCTTGGCGGCCTCGAGGTCGTCGGTGACGACGACACCCTTGCCGGCGGCCAGCCCGTCGTCCTTGACGACGTACGGCGCCCCGAAGGCGTCGAGGGCCGTCTCGGCCTCCTCGGGAGTCGTACACACGTACGACCGGGCGGTGGGGACACCGGCGGCGGCCATCACGTCCTTGGCGAACGCCTTGGAGCCCTCCAGCCGCGCGGCCTGCCCGGAGGGGCCGAAGCAGGGGATGCCCGCCTCGCGCACGGCGTCGGCGACGCCCGCGACCAGCGGGGCCTCCGGGCCGACGACGACCAGCCCGGCCCCGAGCTCCTCGGCGAGCGCGGCCACGGCCTTGCCGTCGAGCGCGTCGACCGGGTGCAGCTCGGCCAACTGGGCGATGCCGGCGTTGCCGGGGGCGCAGTGCAGCGCCGTGACGTGGGGGTCGAGGGACAGAGCACGGCACAAGGCGTGTTCGCGGGCACCGCTACCGATGACGAGGACCTTCACGGGGTGAAGCCTAACGGGCGCGGTCCTGTGGCCTTGTGCCGGGCGACGAGAGGCGGACCTGCCGGCGTTCGTACGATCGCCCGAACCGCGGCCCCCGGAGCCGACCCGAGGCGCAGGGCGGGCGCGTGCGGGGCGGGACCCCGAGCGGGTCCCCCGGCGGCGGAACACGCCCTCGTGCGACGGTACTCAACCCTTGCGGGCGGTCGGGCGGCCCCTTCCGCCCCGTGCCACCCGTTCGAATCACTCGTTCGAGAACTCCTCCATCACGGTCGCGCCCAGCTCGCGGACGATCAGTTCGTGACCGGAGAGCGCGGACTCGTCGAGGTCGGGGTCGTCCTCCTCCGCCATGTCGTCCTCGGGCGCGACGGGAGCCCGGCGCGGGGCGGGGTCCGCGGCCGCCGAGGCTGAGGGGGACGACCCCGGCGCTGGGGCCGAGGGACCGGCCGACGGTCGAGGCGCGGGGGGCGCGGCCTGCGCCGGGGCCGGGCGCGCGGTGGCGAGGGCGCCGCCGCTCCGGCCTGCGGCGCCACCGCTTCCGTACCCGTCCGAGCCGTGGCCTTCGGACTGGCCGGGCGGGGTCGCGGGGCCCGACGGGAGGCCGGCCCCGGCACCACCTCCGCCGCCGAACCCGGTGCCGCCGCCGTATCCGGCTCCGCCGCCGACCGGGGGCATCGCGCCGCCGGGGCCGAAGCCCGATCCGCCGCCCAGGGGTCCTCCGGAGCCGCCGGAGCCCCCGGAACCGCCCGATCCGTCGACGACCGCGTCGATCTTCCACTGGACGTGGAACTGCTCGGAGAGCGCCTGCCGCAGCACCTCCTCGCTGCCGCTGCTCGCGAAATTGTCCCGGGCGCCCGCGTTGACGAAGCCGATCTGCAGGGTCGTGCCGTCGAAGGCCGTGACCTGGGCGTTCTGGCTCAGCAGGATCCAGGTGAAGCGGCGGCGGTTCTTGACCGCCTCCAGGATGTTGGGCCAGAGCACCCGCGGGTCCGGCCCACCGGGAGCGGGGCCGGACCCGGAACCCGGGGCGGGGGGCGCCGGAGCGGCCGCCGCCGGCGTGCGCGGACCGGGGGCCGCGGCGGCACCGCCCGTCTGCTGTCCGCCGCCCCCCGTGGACGCGGTCGTGGGCCAGCCACCGGGACGCCGGCCGGCGCCGGTGGGCGCGGCGGTGGGCCAGGCACCGGGCGCGGCGGCACCGCCGGCGGAGCCGGAGGGGACCTCCTGCGGCGGGGCGGTCGGACCGGGCTGCGGCGACGGCGCGACGGCGCTCACCGCCGGGGGCTCACCGACCGGACCGGACACGGGACCGTTGCCGCCGGACGGAACGGGCGCGGCGTGCCCCTGCGCGGGACCCGCCTGCTGCACCATCCCCGCGCCGCCTGTGCCACCCGCGCCGTACCCCGCCTGGGGACCGTCGGCCGGTGCTCCGGTGTGGGGTCCGCCGTGGGCGCCGGGCCCAGGGACGTACCCCATGGCGGGGCCGGCACCGGCCGCGGCGAAGCCGACCCCGCGTTCCAGCCGGTCCATGCGGGCCATGACGGACCGTTCGTCGCCGTAGGCGGCGGGCAACAGGACGCGGGCGCAGATGAGTTCGAGCTGGAGCCGGGGCGAGGTCGCCCCGCGCATCTCGGAGAGCCCTTCGTTGACCAGGTCGGCGGCGCGGCTCAGCTCGGCCGCGCCGAACACGCCCGCCTGGGCCTGCATCCGCTCGACGACGTCGTCGGGGGCGTCGATCAGCCCCTTCTCGGCGGCGTCGGGAACGGCGGCGAGGATGACCAGGTCACGCAGCCGTTCCAGCAGGTCGGTGACGAACCGGCGCGGGTCGTTGCCGCCCTCGATGATCCGGTCGACCACCTCGAAGGCCGCCGCCCCGTCCCCGGAGGCGAACGCCTCCACCACGGAGTCGAGCAGCGAACTGTCCGTGTAGCCGAGCAGCGCAGTGGCCATGGCGTACGTCACGCCCTCGTCCCCGGCACCGGCGAGGAGCTGGTCCATCACGGACATGGAGTCACGCACGGAACCGGCGCCCGCCCGCACGACCAGCGGCAGCACCCCGTCCTCGACGGGGATGTCCTCCTGCTTGCACACCTCGCCCAGGTAGTCCCGCAGCGTGCCGGGCGGCACGAGTCGGAACGGGTAGTGGTGGGTACGGGAGCGGATGGTCCCGATGACCTTCTCGGGCTCGGTGGTGGCGAAGACGAACTTCAGATGCTCCGGAGGCTCCTCGACGACCTTGAGCAGCGCGTTGAAGCCGGCCGGCGTGACCATGTGGGCCTCGTCGATGATGTAGATCTTGTACCGGCTGCTCGCGGGCCCGAAGAAGGCTTTTTCCCGCAGGTCACGGGCGTCGTCCACACCACCGTGCGAGGCGGCGTCGATCTCGATCACGTCGAGCGAGCCCGGCCCGTTGCGCGCGAGGTCGCGGCAGGACTGGCACTCGCCGCACGGCGTCGGCGTCGGGCCCTGCTCGCAGTTCAGGCAGCGGGCCAGGATCCGGGCACTGGTGGTCTTCCCGCAGCCGCGCGGACCGCTGAACAGGTACGCGTGATTGACCCGGTTGTTCCGCAGCGCCTGCTGCAGCGGGTCGGTGACGTGTTCCTGCCCGATGACCTCGGCGAACGACTCCGGGCGGTAACGGCGGTACAGCGCGAGAGAGGACACGCCTACGAGGTTATAGGCGCCCACCGACAACGGACCCCGTCACCGGGGAGACCCCGCACACGCCGACGGCCACGATGCGGTCCTGCCGGTGGCCGGGGCCGGGGAACACGGGGACCCGGGAAGTCAGGGGGCCGGGAGACCCGGGGGTCCGGAAGCCCGGAAGGCCCAGAGGTCCCGAAGGCCCGGCGGTCTTGAAGGCCCGGCGAAAACCAAAGACCCCCCACGCACCCGCCAGAGCCGACCTACCCTTGCTGCCTTCCGGCCCTGGGGGAGTTCAGTCAGATAGCGCCGCGTGAGGGGCTGAGGCCCAGCGTACCCGATCCCCGGCCCGCCGATCGAGTTCGCAACCACTCCCCTCGGTCATGTAATGTTCCCGGCGGAGGATTCGCCTAGAGGCCTAGGGCGCACGCTTGGAAAGCGTGTTGGGGGCAACCCCTCACGAGTTCGAATCTCGTATCCTCCGCCAGTGCCTCACCGGGCACGATGTCGAAGGGCCCCCTGGAAACAGGGGGCCCTTCGTCGTTGTCCGGCTGCATTTCCCCCGCACCGTCCGTGCGCTTTCCGTCCGCGCGCCCGGGGAAGCCCGATCGTTGTGGTGTCCGAATGGGCGGTGGCAGGGTTCGGGGTCCGGTACGCAGCAGTTCGTGCTGGGGGAAGGGAGGTGTCGTGAGGTACGGGTACATCGGGTCGATGAAGGTCAGGCCCGGGTTTCGCGAGGAGGTCGTGGCCATTTTGCTGAGTGGGGCCGACGGGTTGCGTGAGGCCGGGTGTGAGCTCTACGTCGTGGGGGTGGCCGAGGACGACGACGTGACGATCTGGGTGAGCGAGGTCTGGCGGAGCAGGGAGCACCACAGTGCTTCGCTGGAGTTGCCGGAGACGAAGGCCGCCATCGGCAGGGCGATGCCGATGCTGACCGGGGAGTTCACCGGGCGGGAGGTGTCGGTCGTGGGTGGGCTCGGCGTCTGGTCGGCCGGACGGGCAGGCGGTGGACGGCCGGAAGGGCGGACGCGGTGAGGCGCCCCGTGTGAGGTGGGGCGCCTCGGTGTGTTCGGGGCGGGGTCAGCCGCCCTGGCCGGCGCTGCCCATGGGACCGACCTTGACGGAGGTGCCGGAGCCGTCCGTGACGGGGAGGGAGGCGGCGCCGGGCCAGGCGAGCGTGACCGACTTCGTCTCGTCCGGCGGGGTCACCACGAGGCCGGTGATGCGGACGCCGGAGCCGCCCGAGTCGTTGACCGGGTAGGAGATGTAGAAGGTGTCGTGGTCGCCGTTCTTGAGGACGACCGCGGGGTCGGCCGTGCCCTGGCGCTTCGCGGACACGTTGCCCGCGTTGGTCTTGAGGTCGACGCCCGCGAAGCCGGCGACCGTGCAGGACCTGCCGCTCTTGTTCGTGAAGGTGACGTTGACGGTGTTGTTCTCGTCGCCGGTGATGGTGGCGTCGTTGGCCGTGATGTCGAGGTCGTCGGTGCGGCACTTGGCGACGCCGCTCTTGGCCGAGCCGTTGTGGCCGCTGGTGGCCTGTCCGGCCGAGTCCTTGCCGACGGAGCCCTTCGCGGCACCCTGGGCCGAGCTGTTGTTCGAGCCGCTGGTCGAGCCGCCGTTCGAGGAGGATCCGGAGGAGGCGGCCGATCCGCCGCCCTGTGCCATGGCGTTGTCGTCGTTCTGGCAGGCCGTGAGCGCGAGACCCGCGGCGAGGGCCAGGGCGGCGATGGTGATCTTCTGAGCGCGCATGGTGTCTTCCTCAGTTCGTCGTCGGTTCGGGTGTCCGTCCGGCGGTGCGGCCGAGCGGCGTTTCCGATCACCTAGAGCGGCTCGTTCCGGGGCCTCGTTCCTGCCGCCCGTCCGCTAATACACCCCTGTTACAGCCGGCGTACGGGTGTCCGGCGGCGCTCACCGGGCCCCGACCCGGCGGTCCTGGCAGGACGCCCGTTCCCGAGGGGTTCCACCGCCGTTCCGGGTCCGTGCGCGGTGGGTGGTGTCCCGGCACGGTTCTGTGACGTCCGCGGCACACGGCCGCGACCGGCGCTCGTGCGGAGGGTCAGAAGGGTTCCGATGCCGTGCCCACCGGGACGTTCACCGCCGCCGGGCCTCCGTACCCCGGTCCCAACCCCGTCGCCGGTCGGCCGGGCCGCTGGGTCACCTCGAGGTGCCTCAGGCACCAAAAAGTGCGTTCTTCCAGTTCAGGCCGCACTCTCCTACGGTTTCCCAGTAACCACTGGAGAGTCTTGAGAGGCGGACGCCATGCCCATCGACCTGCTGAACCCCGAGGGACTGCCCGTTGTCGACGTCTACCGGCAGGTGGCCGTGGCCTCCGGGTCGCGGACGGTCTACGTCGCCGGGCAGGTCTCCTGGGACGCCGAGGGAGTCACCGTCGGCGAGGGTGATCTGGCCGCCCAGGTGGAGCGCTGCTACGTCAACCTGGCCACGGCCCTGTCCGCGGCCGGTGCCACCTTCGCGGACCTGGCGAAGCTGACGGTTCACGTCGTCGACTGGACGCCGGACAAGATGCCGCTGCTCATCGAGGGGATCTCCCGGGCCCGTGCCACGCTCGGGGACGTCCCGGTGGCTCCGGCCACGCTGATCGGCGTGGCGGCGCTGGACGTGCCCGAGCACCTGGTCGAGATCGAGGCGGTCGCCGTCCTCGACTGAGCGGTGCCGGGCCGTCGGCACGCCCGCGGTGCCCAGCCGTGCGCACGCCCGCGGTGCCGGGCCGCCTGCGCGGTCCCGGCACCGCCGGTCGGGGTGAGCGGCCCGCCCGGCTACCCGCGTGCTCCCAGCGCCGCCGCCGGCGGAGTGCGCAGGGCGTGGCGGGTGGGGAGCTGGAGCGAGAGGTACGCCACCGTCGCGATCGTCAGGACCGTGGCGGGGACGAGCCAGACCGGGCCCGCCGGCCAGGGGTGGTGCAGGAAGGCGGTGCCCAGCAGGGCCAGCGGGACGGCGCTGAGGGCCATGCCCGCGAACAGGGCACCGGCGGTGATGAGCACCGCCTCGCGGCGCATCATCGCGCGGATCTGGGCGGGTGTCGTGCCGTTGAGGCGCAGCGTGGCCATCTCCTCGCGGCGCTGGGAGGTGGTCGCCACCAGCTTGTTGGCGATGCTCAGCAGCAGGTAGGCGAGCAGGACGACGATGGTGGCCAGGTTGATCCAGACCTCCGCCGGCGCGTCCGACAGTCCGCCCTCGCTCTCGTCGGCGGTCTCGCCCATGTCCAGGCCGGGCGTCTTCGCAAGCAGGGTCGCCAGGGCGTGTTCCGCCTCCGGGGTGCCGTCGGTGCGGACGAGGACGCTCTGGTCGAGGCCGGTCGTGGTGTGCGGGCTCGCGAGGTCGTGGGAGAGGGCGAAGGGGCCGAAGCCGAGGCCGCGCCCGTAGACGGCGACCACGCGCGGGTGGGCGGTGGTGCCGTCGCCCAGGGTGAGCGTGATCCGGTCGCCGACCGCCGCGTCGAGCGAGCGGGCCGTCTCCTCGCTGATCGCTGCCGTGGCGCCGCGAAGCCGGTCCAGGCCGCCCTCGCGCACGTCGAGGTCGAGGACACGGGGTGCGTCGGGGGTGAGGATCGTCGCGCCGGCCGACTCCGTGGTGACGTCGCCGAGTTCGCGGTAGGAGTACACCACCGTGGTCGTGGTGACGGGCGCGGCCTCCTTCACGCCCGGGGTGTCCCGTACGTCGTCGAGCAGGCCGGTGGGCAGTCCGCCGAGGCCGGGCGCGCTCACCCGGTACTGGGCCAGGGTGCCGGCGCGGGTGTCCTGCGCGGTGGCCTCCGCCACGGTGGTCAGGGTGAAGGCGTACGTCAGGACGAAGGCGACCGCCATGGCGAGGGTGCTCACCACTCCCGCGACGCGCAGCGCGTAGCCGCGGACGTTGGCCACGGCGAGCCAGGTGGGGGCCGTGGTGCCGGGGCGCAGGCGCCGGGCGAGCGCGGTGCCGGCCCACCGGGTCAGCGCCGGGCCCGCCATGGCGAGGCCGATCGCGCCGACGATGCCCGCCATCTGGGTCGCCGCCGCCCCGATCGCGGTGCGGGACAGCAGCGGGGCGGCCGAGAGGGTCGTCGCGGCGACGATCACGAGCAGGCCGCCGTAGGTGCGCAGCCGGGCCGGCTCGCGAGGCTCCGTGCGGGACTCGGCGACCGCCTCGGTGGCGGGCCGGGTGGAGGTGCGCCAGGCCGCGCCCCGCGCCGCGAGCTGCACGGCGGCGGCCAGCAGCACGGCGGTGGCGAGCGCGGGCAACGGGCTCACGGTGAGGGGAAGCGCGGAGGGGACCGCGCCGCGGTCCACGAGGAGGTCCCTGAGCCGGTCGGCGAGCAGGTAGCCGAGGGCGGCGCCCGGTACGTACGCCATCGCGGTGACGACCATGGCCTGCGCGGCGGCGAGCCGGCGGATCTGCTTGGGGGTGGCGCCGACGGCCCGCATCAGGGCGAGGTCGCGGCGCTGTCCGTTCACGGCGACGGTCAGCGCGCCCGCCACGACGAAGCCGGTGATGAGGACGACCACTCCGGCGAGGGAGGAGGAGATCAGCAGGAGCAGCGGGCGGGAGGCGCCGTCGCCGGGCGAGACGGCGTCGCCGCGGTCACTGCCGGTGAGGACCTTCAGGTGCCTGGCCGTGGTGCCGGACTCCGCGAGCCGGTGGCGGACGGCGGTGGCCACCTCGTCGGTGTGCCCGGGGGTGGCGCGCAGTCCGATCAGGTCGACGGTGCCGGCGCGCGGGCCGCTGTCGCGTCCGGCGAGTGCGGTGGCGGCGGAGTCGGCGAAGAGGACGCCGGCGCCTGGGGCGTCGATGATCGCCGTCAGGCGGTAGTCGGCGGCGGGGCGGCCTGCGGCGGCGACGCGGACGCGGTCCCCGACGGCGGCCCGGGCGGCGGTGGCGGTGGCGCGGTCCACGGCGACCTCGTGGGCGCCGGCCGGGGCCTTGCCGGTGACGCGCGGGTGTGCCAGCAGGTGGACGGAGGACCAGCCGTGCCCGGCGGTGGCCGGGTCGACGGCGGTGGCGAGGGCGCCGTCGGTCCTCTCGACGGCGGCCGGGAAGCCGAGGTCGGTGGCCGCCCCGGTGACGCCGGGGAGTGTGGCGAGCCGGTCCACGAGGCCGGCCGGGACCGTGCCGCGTTCGGTCAGCGGGACGGTCATGTCGCCCGGGGCCCGCACGCTCTGCTCGGCGGCGACGATCACGTCGGCGCCGGCCAGCCGCCCGGCGGGAAGGGAGGAGCGCAGTCCGGACTCGGCGAGCACGCCGGTGCCGGTGAGCAGGGCGGCGGCGCCGAAGACGGCGCAGGCCACCGCGAGCAGGGCGGCGATCCGGTGGCGGGCGGTGCGCAGGGCGAGGTGCAGCATGGTCAGCGTCCTCCCAGGGCGACCAGGCGGTCGGCCAGGCGGGGTGCGG
Organism: Streptomyces griseoaurantiacus; assembly: GCF_036189845.1. Classification (NCBI taxonomy): domain Bacteria; kingdom Bacillati; phylum Actinomycetota; class Actinomycetes; order Kitasatosporales; family Streptomycetaceae; genus Streptomyces; species Streptomyces griseoaurantiacus. The sequence continues at coordinate 3,529,521 of NZ_CP108326.1, forward strand.
TGGGGGCGTCGAGGGTCTCGACGACGCGGCCGTCGGCCATCACGAGCGCCCGGTGGGCCTGGGCGGCGGCGGCCGGGTCGTGGGTGACCATCACGACGGTCTGGCCCAGCTCGTCGACGAGTTCGCGCAGCAGCCGCAGGACCTCGTGGGCGCTGCGCAGGTCCAGGGCGCCGGTGGGCTCGTCGGCGAACACCACGGCCGGCCGGGTGACCAGCGCGCGCACGATCGCCGCGCGCTGCTGCTGGCCGCCGGAGAGTTCGGTGGGCCGGTGGGTCAGCCGGCCGGCCAGCCCGACCCGCTCCACCAGCATCTCCAGCCACGCGCGGTCGGGCGCGCGGCCCGCCAGGCGCAGCGGCAGGGTGATGTTGTCGGCGAGGTCCAGGGACGGGACGAGGTTGTACGACTGGAAGACGAAGCCGACGCGTTCGCGGCGCAGTTCGGTGCGCCGGGTCTCGTTCAGGCCCGCGATCTCGTGGCCGTCGATGCGGATGCTGCCCGTGGTGGGGGTGTCCAGGCCCGCGGCGCAGTGCATCAGCGTGCTCTTGCCGGAACCGGAGGGGCCCATCACGGCGAGGAAGGCGCCGCGCGGCACGGTGAGCGAGACGTCGTCGAGGGCGCGGACACCGCCCGAGTAGGTCTTGCCGACCCGGTCCAGGACGATCGCGGGGGCGGGGGCGGCGTGCCCGGTCCGAGCGGGGCCGGGGGCGGCGAAGGGCCGGATCATCGCCGACCCCGCAGACGCTGCAGGACGAGCGCGGTGGCGCACGCGGCGGTGACGACGCCGAAGGCGAGGTGCACGGCGGTGGAGGTGTCGCCGTAGGAGGCGACGGTGTTGGCGAGGGCGCTGATCACCAGGACCGTCCAGAGCAGCGCCCGCAGTACGTCGGACCGGCTGACCCCGGAACGTGCCGGCGCGTGGTCGTCGGCGGGGCCGGTGAAGCGGTACGGGTCGGGGTGCGACATGGGGACTCCTCGGGGGACGCCGGCGGGCTGTGGACCCGCCGTTTCGGCACACCCAAGACGCTAGGCAGCCGGGCCCGTCCCTCCGAGCCCGCCAGCCGCCCGGTCCGAGGTACAGCAGGCTGTACTCCTCGGCTCCCGGGCTGACGGCGAACGGTGCGGCGCCCTAGGGTCGTTGTCGGAAGGAGGCCACCATGCCGACGCACGACACGCCCCGAGACACCTCGGGGACGTGGCCGCACCGGGACACCCCGGAGGCACGCGAGGAGGACCGGGCGCCCGGCACCGGCGGCTCCCACCGGTACACCGGGCCGGGGAGCACCCGCGGTGTCCGTGGTGTTCGCGGTGCCCGTGGTTCTCACGGCACCTCCGGCCCCGGCGGTGACGCGGAGCCGGGGCGGGCCGGTGAGACCGGCGGGCCCGGCGAGCCCGAGCGGGATCTGCGGACCCTCGCCACCCGGGCCGGCAAGGACGCGGCGCACGGCCTGGAGCAGCTCACCAGTGGTTTCGGCACCGCCATGATGGCGCTCGTCGTCCTGGTGACCACCGTGCTCACCGCTCTCGCCTGCCTGGTCGGCATCGGGCTGCTGTTCGCCCCGGTCACGCTGCGGATCCTGCACGCGCTGGCCGGACGCGAACGCGACCGGCTCAGCCGCTGGGGGCCGGAGGTCATCGCCCCCGAACCGCCGCCCACCCGGCTCCGGCCGGCCCTCACCGACCCCACCACCCGACGCGAGCTGGCCTGGCTGGTCCGGCACAGCACGCTCGGTCTGCTCCTCGGCTTCCTCGCGCTGCTGCTGATGCTCTTCGCGGTCCGCGACGCGACCTTCCCGCTGTGGTGGCGGCTCGCGCCGCAGGACTCCTCCAGTACCTCGCTGGGGTTCGGCGTCGCCCACTCCTGGGCCGACGCCCTCGCGGTGACCCTGCTCGCCGTCGGCTGGATCGCGATCATCCTCGGCCTCGTCCCCGGGATGGCCCGGATCCAGGGCAAGCCCGGCCGGCGCCTGCTGTCGGCCGGGCCCGAGGCCGACCTGTCCCTGCGGATCGCCCAGCTCACCGCCACCCGGGCCGCCGCGCTCGACGCCCACGCCACCGAGCTGCGGCGCATCGAGCGCTCGCTGCACGACGGCACGCAGAACCGCATCGTCACGGTCACCGTGCTGCTCGGCGCCGCCCGCCGCATGGTCGCCCGCGACCCGGCCGGCGCCGAGGAACTGCTGGAGCGCGCGCAGAGCGCGGCCGAGCAGGCACTGGCCGAGCTGCGCACGGTGGCCCGCGGCATCCTGCCCCCGGTGCTCGCCGACCGCGGGCTGGCCGGCGCCCTGAACGGCCTGGCCGCCTCCTGCCCCGTGCCCTGCCGGATCGACGTCGAGGCGACCCAGCGGTGTGCCGCCTCCGTCGAGGCGACCGCCTACTTCGTGGTCGCCGAGGCCCTCACCAACATCGCCAAACACAGCGGCGCCCGCCACGCCGAGGTCACCGTGCGCACACACGAGGGCCGGCTGCGGCTGCGCGTCACCGACGACGGCCACGGAGGCGCCGACGAGGACGGCGGCTCCGGACTGGTCGGCATCCGCCGCCGTATCGCGGCACATGACGGAACACTCGCCCTGGCCAGCCCCCGTGGCGGCCCGACGACCCTTGAAGTGGAACTTCCATGCGGATTGTGATCGCCGAGGACGACCCCCTGCTGCGCGAGGGCCTGGCCCTGCTGCTGCGGGCCGAATCCCTCGACGTGGTGGCCACCGCCGGCACACCCGACGATGCCCTGAAGGCCATCGACGAGCACACCCCGGACGTCGCCATCCTCGACGTGCGAATGCCGCCGACGCACACCGACGAGGGCATCGTCGCCGCCGTCGAGGCCCGGCGCCGCCACCCGGACCTCGCGGTCCTCGTGCTCTCGGCGTACGTCGAGCAGACCTTCGCCACCGAGCTCCTCACCGGCGGCGTCCGCAAGCTCGGCTATCTGCTCAAGGAGCGGGTCGGCCGGGTCGAGGAGTTCCTGGACGCGCTGCGCCGGGTCGCGGAGGGCGGCACCGCCATCGACCCCGAGGTCGTCGCCCAGCTCTTCACCCGCAGTCGTGAGGACAGCCGGCTGGAACGGCTCAGCCCGCGCGAGCGCGAGGTGCTCGCGCTGATGGCCGAAGGGCTCGGAAACACGGCGATCGCCGAGCGGCTCGTCGTCACCGACGGGGCCGTGCACAAGCACATCCGCAGCATCTTCGCCAAGCTGGACCTGTCCCCCGCCGACCAGGTCGACCGCCGGGTGGCGGCCGTTTTGCGCTACCTCGACGACGTACGCCGACGGGGCTGACGGGGCTGGTCCGTTCCCGCGCCCCCCGCTCCCGCAGGCGTCCGACGGTCCGTCACGCCGGGTGGCCCGTACGGCACTCGGCGTTTTCGCGGGCCCGTCCGGGTTAAGCGGAACTCCATGGACCGGGACCTGGGCAGGAACAGCGACACGGGCGCGGACACGGGCACGGGCACGGGCACGGGCACTCACACGAACGCGGGCAGGGGCCGTGTGCGTGTCGGCGCGTGCTCCTGGACGGACCGGGCGCTGGTGAACAGCGGCTGGTATCCCGAGGGCTCCCGCGACGCCGAGGGCCGACTGCGGCACTACGCCTCGCGGTTCTCGCTGGTGGAGGTCGACTCCAGCTATTACGCGCTGCCCAGCGCCCGCAACAGCGCCCTGTGGGTGGATCGCACGCCCGAGGGGTTCCGGTTCGACGTCAAGGCGTTCTCCGCGCTCACCGGGCACCCGACCCGGCAGGGCGTCCTCCCCGCCGAACTCCGCGGGCTCCCCCAGGGACCAAAACTGCGCGAGGAGGTGTGGCGGCGGTTCACCGAAGCCATTCGTCCGCTCCGGGAAGCCGGGCGGCTCGGCACCGTGCTGTTCCAGTTTCCGCCGTGGTTCTCCCCGGGCTCCCGCGCGGTGGCCGCCCTGCGGGAATGTGCGGAGCGGGCCGCCGACTGGCCCCTCGCCGTGGAGTTCCGGCATCCGGCGTGGTGGCGCGAGCGGCAGTACGACGCGACCTGCGCGCTGCTCACCGAACTCGGCCTGGCGGCCGTCGCCGTGGACATGGTGCAGACCCTGCCCACCTCTCTACCGCCCGTCGCCCCCGTCACCTCGCTTCGCCTCGCCGTCGTGCGCTTCCACGGGCGCAGCCCGGCGTGGGGCACGGGCAGCAAGGAGGAGCGGTTCCGGTACGACTACACGGCGGACGAACTGCGGGAGTGGATACCCCGGCTCCGGACGATGGCCGACCGCACCGAGGAGCTGCACGTTCTGTTCAACAACTGCTGCGGGGAGGCCGCCGTGCGGGCGGCGGCACGGATGGCGGAGCTGCTTGGTGAGGAGTGGGGCGATCGGGTGGATGTTTCACGTGAAACGGGCGACTGGGCTCGTTTCACGTGAAACATCCGACGGACCTCCCTACTCACGGGAAGCACACGGTGGCACCGCTCGCCCCACTTCGGAGCTGCGGCAGCACAGCCGCCGCCCGACCCGTCAGCCGATCCGGATGTCCTGCTTCACCGTCACCTGGTCGATGTCCGTCGTCCGCACCGTCACCTTCATCGTCCACACGCCGGGAAGCGGCAGGTTGAGGCTGTCGGAGGCCCAGTAACCGCCCTTGTCCTCGAGTTTCGCGTCGAGCGGGCCGAGTTCCTGGTCCGCCAGGGTGAACGTGAGACGGACCTCCGGGACCGTCACGATGCCGCTGTCCGGCCCGTACGTCACGACCTGGACCGTGTTCTCGCCCGACCGGCCCGGGGTCAGGTCGACCTGCGCCTTGCCCCGGCCGGCCGCCGAGCCCACCACGAAGGGGACGGTGGCCGAGGCACCCAGGGTCGGCGAGGCCGCCTGCTGAGCGGCGACGGCCTCCGTCTCGGCGCGGCCCGGCTGCGTGCCGGTGAGCAGCGTGGTCACCACGAGCACCATGACGCCGACGGTGACCTCGGTGAGCACGGAGGTGCGCAGCCGGCGACGATCGGCCGACGCGGGGCCGAGACCGAGGCCAGGGTTCGGGCCAGGGCCGCGGTTCGGGCCAGGGCCGGGGGCCGGTCCGGACTCCGGCTCCGGCTCCGGCTCCGGCTCCGGCTCCGGCTCCGGCTCCGGCTCCGGCTCCGGCTCCGGCTCCGGCTCCGGCTCCGGGCCAGGATCGCGGTCCGGTCCGGGATCGCGGTCCGGTCCGGGCACTGGGGCCGCCGTCTCGTGCGGCGCGGCCAGCCGAGCGGTGAAGCGGCGGGAGTACGCGGCGGCGGCCAGCAAAACGACCACGGCCAGCAGCTTGGCCGTCAGCAGCCTGCCGTAGGTCGTCGTGGTCAGGGTGTCCAGGGAGCCCAGGCCCCGCCAGGACTGGTAGACGCCGGTGGCCACGAGGACGAGGACCGAGGCGAAGGCGAGACGGGAGAAGCGGGTCACCGCACGGGCCGGGAGCCCTTCGGGCGAGCGGTACAGCGTGGTCAGCAGGACCGCCAGACCGCCGAGCCAGGCCGCCATCGACAGCAGGTGCAGCACGGCGGACGTCATCGCCGCGGGCACCTGGATGCCGGCGGAGGCGTGCTCGGACATGGCCCAGGTGAGGGCGAGGGCCAGGGACAGCAGCGCACCGCCGGTGAGCCGCAGCCGTTCTCTCATCGGTGCCCCTTCCACGGGGCGCAGCGGGAAGAAGACCGCCACCGCGAGGAGCGGCAGCCGCAGGAGGAGGGCGAGGCCGGGGCGGGTGGCGGCCGTGTCGTCGAGCAGCGTCGGATCGAGGGCGGTGGCGGGTCCGGTGCCCCGCTCGTACGGGCCGCGCAGCAGGAACAGCGCGAGGGTGGCGGCGAGCAGGGTCCACCACCCCAGGCGGGCGGGACCCCGTGCCGGGGCGAGGCCGGTGGCGGCGGCGAACGCGAAGACGCCGATCAGGAGGGCGATGCCGCCGTAGGCGAAGTAGCGGGCGATGTCGTAGAGGGTCGTCGAGGCGCCGTCCGAGGACGGTTCGGCGGGCAGCGCGGCGGCCGTGGGGGACGGCTTGCCGATGGAGAAGGTGAACGCGCCCGAGACGGGGTGACTGTCTGCGGAGACGACGCGCCAGCCGATGGTGAAGGTGCCCTTGCCCATGCGGGCGGGGAGCGTGATGCGGGCGGTGTCGCCACGGCCGCCCGCCCGGGTGGGCCTGCCTGTGTGGAGACGCCGGTTGGTGTGGTCGAGCACGCGGAAGGAGTCGTCGAGCAGGCCGACTGACTCGCTGAAGGTGAGCGTGACGGTGCGGGGGGCGGTGCGGACGACGGTGCCGTCCTGGGGGTCGGAGGAGGTGAGGACGGCGTGGGCGGAGGCGGGGGTGCCGCCGGCGACGAGCAACAGGAGGAGGGTGGCGGTGAGGAGGGTGAGGGCGCGGATGAGCCGGTGCTGGGGGGTGGGGCGGTCCCGCTGTGCGTCCACGTCCGTTGCGTCTCCGTACGTTGCGGTCGGGGGGTCGGGGGATGGGGGCCGGGAGGTCCAGGGGTCAGGTGGGCAGGTCAGGTGGGCAGGTGGGCATGGGGTTCTCTTGAGGTACGGACGGGGGACGCGGGGTGTTCACGGCCGGGGGGCGCCCCCTCGGCGGCGCCGGGGTCCCGGGCCGTACGGTAGGGCCCCGGTGGACGCGGACGGAACGGGGCGGTGCATGGGGGCCGGGGGCGGACTGCTGTGGGGTGCCTACGGGATCAGCGCGCTCGGGACCTGGCTGGCCTTCGACGCCTTTCCCCTCATCGCCGTCCTGGTGCTGCACTCCGGGCCCCTGGCCGTCTCCTTCCTCGCCGCCGCGGGGCTCGCGGTGGGGGCCGTGGCGGCCGTGCCGCTCGGCCCCTGGCTGGAGTACCGCCGCAAGCGGCCGGTCATGGTCGCCACGGATCTGGTCCGCTGCGCCGCCCTGCTGACGATCCCCGTCGCCCACCTCCTCGGCGCCCTGACCTTCGTCCATCTCCTGGCCGTGTCGGTGGTCGTCGCGGCGGCCGACATCGCCTTCCGCTCGGCGAGCGGCGCCTACATCAAGACGCTGCTGCCGCCGGAGGAGCTGCTCGTCGTCAACGCCCGGTTCGAGTCGACGAACTGGACCGCCATCGTGCTCGGCCCGCCGCTCGGCGGGGCGATGGTCGGCCTGTTCGGGCCGGTGGTGACCGTGCTGGCCGACGCGGCCAGCTATCTCCTCTCCGCCCTCGGCCTGCGCGCGATCACCGCCCACGAACCGCGCCCGGCCCGCCGCGAGGAAGCCGTGGCCGCGGGGACCGCCGAGAACACCGGCAACGCCGAAGACACCGGGGCCGCCAAGGACGGCGGACCCGCCGAGAACGCCGACTCCCGCTCTCGTACGCGCGAGCTGTTCGACGGCTGGCGGTTCATCCTCCGTGACCCGGCGCTGCGCCCGCTCTTCGGCAACACCGTCCTCTACAACGGCCTGCTCATGGCCATCTCCCCGCTGCTCGCCGTGCTGATGCTCGGCCCCCTCGGCTTCGCCCCCTGGCAGTACGGCCTCGCCTTCGCGCTGCCCGCCCTGGGCGGTCTGGTCGGCTCCCGGCTGGCCCGTCGGCTGGTCGCCCGGTTCGGGCAGCACCGGATCCTGCTCGCCACGGGCGTGCTGCGCGCCTGCTGGCCGCTCGGCCTGGCCTTCGTCCGGCCCGGCGTCCCCGGTCTCGTCCTGGTCCTCCTCGTCGAGTTCGGGGTCATCACGAGCTGCGGGGTGTTCAACCCGGTGTACGCCACCTACCGGTTGGAGCGGACCCTTGCCGCCCGGGTCGTCCGCACGCTGTCCGCGTGGTCGGTCTCCACCAAGCTCGGCACCGCCGCGCTGACGGCCCTGTGGGGCCTGCTGGCCGCCCTCCTCGGCCCGCGCACGGCGATCGCCGCGGCGGGCCTGCTCCTGCTGGCGACCCCGCTGCTCCTCCCCCGCCGCGCCCCGCAACCACTGGCCTTCGCGGAGTGACGCCTCCCCACGCCCAGCGGCCACCGGTTCTCGCGGAGTGACGCCTCTCCGCGCCCGCACGGCCGTTAACCTTCGCGAGTGCCCCCTCCCCCGCGCCCGCACGGCGGGCTCCGGCCCGAGGACCTCCTCGCCCACTTCGGCATGGAGCCGATCCCCCGCGAGGGCGGCCGGTTCCGCCGCACCTGGGCGGGGCCCGTACGGTCCGACGGGCGGCCGGAGGGCACCGCGATCCTCGCGCTGCTGACCGCCGCGCCGGACGACTTCTCCGCCCTGCACCGGCTCCCGGCCACCGAGGTCTGGCACCACTACCTGGGCGATCCGCTGGAGATGCTGCTGCTCGCCCCGGACGGCACCGCCCGCACCGCCGTGCTCGGTCCCGACATCCTCGGCGGTCAGCACGTACAACTCGCCGTGCCCGCCGGCACCTGGATGGGCGGCCGGGTCCTCGCGGGCGGGCGGTGGACGCTGTTCGGGTGCACGATGGCGCCCGGCTTCACCGAGGAGACGTACGAGCACGGGGACGCGGCGGTCCTGACCGCCCGCTATCCGGGGGAGGCCGGGCGGATCACCGCGCTCTGCCGTCCGTGACCCCCTCCCCGGCCCCCGCCCGCAGGAAGCCGAGCCGCGCCCGCTTCTCCGGCAGGTACACGTCCGGGAGGTCGATCTCCGGCAGCGTCACCGGCGGCCCGAGGACGAAACCCTCGGCCGTGAAGCGGGCGAGGGCCCGCGCGTTGCGCGCGTCGGGGTCGACGACGATCCGCGCGCGGTCCAGCACGGTGAACGCGTACGTCGTGAACACCGACATCAGCGCCCGCGACCAGCCCGGCCGCCGGCCGCCCGGCCCCGCCCCGGCCGTTTCCGCCCCGCCCGTCCCCGGCGCCGTCTCCCCGGGCGGGGCGAGGAGGACGTGGATGCCGATGTCGCCGGGCTCGACGGCGTAGCACTCGCTCACCCGGTCGGCCTCCGGCTCGTAGGTCTGCAGCAGTCCCACCGGCCCGCCGTCCTTCACGGCGAGGAAGGCGTGGTGGGTGTCGAGGGTGTCCAGGTGGGCGTAGACCTCCCCGACCTGCTCCTCGGTGAGCCCGTTCATCCCCCAGAACACGGCGCGCTCCTCGCGCACCCAGCGGTGCACCGTGCCGGCGTCGGCGACGGGGTCCAGGCGCAGCAGGCGGACGGTGCCGAAGCCGTCGATCCGCTGCTCGTGCACGGCGGGGCGGCCGGCGTACGCCCCGGGCGCATCGGGGCGGCCGGCGTCGCGGGGCTTCTCCTCACTCATGGTCCACGTCCTCCTCGGTCAGCAGGGTCCAGTCGGTGACGACGGGGGCGAGCCCGCCCGTGAGCCACAGGGGCAGTTGGTCGCGGTGGTGGGGGTCGCCGGGGACGCCACAGGCGCCGAACGGTACGACCCAGCGACTGTCCTCGCGCCGGGCGAGATCCCAGACGTAGCGGGCGGCGGAGGCCCGCGCGGCCAGGTCGGTCAGGCCGGGGACGGAGGAGGTGCTCAGCACGCAGTCGTGGTCGCCGGACAGGCCCGGCTCCTGGGGCGCCTCGCCCGGCGCCTCCGGGGGCAGCGCCCGCCACGGGGCAAGCAGGTGGGTGTCGCCCCAGGTCACGCCCTCGCCGAGCGTCGTCGCCGTCTCCTCCAGGGCCGCGCGGACCAGTGCGGGGCGGTCGATGCCGTACAGGTCGGGTGCGGTGAGGAGGTGTTCGAGGGCGAGGCCGACGCGCGGGAGGAGGGCGAGCCAGGGCTGGAAGACCTCCGGGTACGCGGGCGGGTCGGCGAGCACGGCGAAGGCGGGCTCGGCCGCGAGGCGCCGGACGAGCGCGCCACGCACCGCCGCGTAGCCCGCCGCGTCGGCGCTGTCCGCCGCCATCCGCCGGTCCCAGCGCAGGAGCCGCTCGCGGAGGGCGGCGGGCGCGGGGGCGAGGCCGTCGAGCGCGGCCAGGTGGTCGAGGAGGGGCGCGGCGGAGGCGAGGTGGGTGTCGGTGTGGACCTCCGGCATGTCGGCGGCCCGCCACCGCGGGCGCCCGCCGAGGAGCGCGCGGATGCGGTCGGCCCGGTGCGGCGGGGCGAACTCGGTGCCGAGGGGGGCGGCGGGCCCGCGCTGGTTCGCCATCACGGCGAGGCCGTCGTCGAGATCCCCGTACGGCGTCTCGTGCCAGCCGGTCCACTCGTGCCCGGGCTCCCAGGCGGGGACGGGCCGCACCCGGTTGGCGGCGGCGCGCACGGGGACGCGTCCGGCGATCCGGTGCAGCGTGCCGCCCTCGGTGTCGGCGGCCAGGACGACGTTGACGGGCTCGGCCCACCGGTCGAACGCCCGGTCGACGTCGGCCACCCGGCGGGCCCGAAGCAGCGGCAGCAGCGCGCCGAAGCCGAGGTCCCCGGTGACGCGGGGCGGGTGGCGCAGGGCGAGGGGGGCGCAGGGGTCCGCCTCCGGCCCCGCCGCCGGGGTGGTTCCGTGCGGCGGCGGGGAGCCGATCACCACCGGGCCCCGGGCCGTCTCGATCACCTCGACCTCCTCCGGCCGCCCCTCGGCCCCCGCCACCTCGATCGATTCCGTGTGGGCCGGGGCCGGCCGCCAGGTGCCGTCCGGGTCGAGCGCCTCGACGCCGTCCGGGGTGCGCCGCAGCCGCTCCCGGTACAGGTCCTGGTAGTCGGCCATGGCGTTGGTGATGGCCCAGGCGACCGTGCCGGTGTGCGCGAAGTGCGCGATGCCCGGGACGCCGGGGACGGCGAGCCCGAGGACGTCGAACTCGGGGCAGGCCAGCCGGATCTGCTGGTAGACCCCGGGTTCCTCGATGAACCGGTGCGGATCGCCCGCGATGACGGCCTGTCCGGTGGCGGTACGGGCGCCGGTGACGAGCCAGCCGTTGCTCCCGGCGGTGCCGGGACCGTCGGCCGCGAACAGCCCGACCGCCTCCGGGCCGAGGTGCCGTACCACCTCCTCCCGCCACAGCTTCGCGGGGAAGCCGGCGAACAGGATGTGGGTGCCGAGCCAGACGCCGAACGGGGTCCAGGGCTCCCAGCGGCCGGGGGCGAGCCCGGTGCGGGCGAACTCGGGGGCACGGCGCGCCCCGGCGGCGAGCCCTTCGTTGACGCCCTCGACGTACGCCCGCACCCAGGCGGCGGTCTCCGGGTCCCGTTCCTCCAGGGCGGCGTGACAGCGCCGCGCGGTGTCCTCCAGGCGGGCCCGGCGTGCGAAGCGGTCCCAGGGGAGGGCCTCGCGGCCGAGGAAGGCGGCGGTGGTGCCGCGGACGCGGTGGCGCTCCACCTCCAGTTGCCAAGCGCGGTCCCGCGCGGTGACCCGGCCCTGGGCACGGGCGAGCGCGAGGACGTCACCGGCGCGCAGATGCGGGATCCCGTGGGCGTCGCGGTAGAGGTCGAAGGTCATGCAGCACCCCGCCTTAAGAGGTTAGGTATGCCTAAGTAGCAGTGCGCCGGAATGGTACGTCACGGCGGGGCGCGGGATCATCGGTGCATGGACGCCACCCTTCACCTCGCCCAGCAGCCGGACGCCGACGCCCTGCTCGGCCGCAGCCCGCTCGCGGCGCTGATCGGCATGCTGCTCGACCAGCAGGTGCCGATGGAGTGGGCCTTCGCCGGGCCGTACACCCTCGCCCGGCGCATGGGGGCCGACGATCTCGACGCGCACGACATCGCGGCCTACGCGCCCGAGGAGTTCGCGGCACTGCTGTCCGCGAAGCCGGCCGTGCACCGGTACCCGGGATCGATGGCCAAGCGGATCCAGCAGCTCTGCGCCTTCCTCGTGGAGCGGTACGACGGGGACGCCGAGGCCGTCTGGTCGAACGTCACGGACGGCGCGGAGCTGCTGGCGCGGCTGAAGGAGCTGCCCGGGTTCGGGGCGCAGAAGGCCCAGATCTTCCTGGCGCTGCTGGGCAAGCGACTCGGGGTGCGGCCGGAGGGCTGGCGGGAGGCGGCGGGTGCGTACGGGGAGCCGGACGCGTTCCGCTCGGTCGCGGACATCACGGGGCCGAAGTCGCTGGCGCTTGTGCGCGCGCACAAGCAGGAGATGAAGGCGGCGGCGAAGGCCGAGAAGGGCGCCGGGGCCGCGACGTCCACACGAACCGGGAAGACGGCGAAGGCCACGCAGGCCGAGAAGGCCACGAAGACCGCGGGCACCGCGGGCACCCCGGGCACCCCGGGCACCCCGGGCACCGCCAAGGGCTCGAACGGGAGCCCGAAAGGTGCGAAGAAGCAGGCGCCCGGCGGCTCCTGAGCGGGCGCCGCGTACGCGCCCGAGGCGGACCGGGGCACACCGGAGACCGCGCAGAGGCGAGGCGGAGGCCACGCGGAGGCGAGGTGGTCCGGGTGCCGCCGGAGCCGCACATGGGCACGGCACCGCGCCCGTTCGGGGTGTCCCCGCCCTACGTACCCGCCGGTCGGACGCCCCTTTGCCCGGTTCTGCACCGGGTTTTCCGGTGCCGCACTCGGGCGCCATGGCTGCGCCCGGAACGCCGGGACCGGTAGGCTTTCCGTGTGATCTTCAAGCGCATCGGAAACGGCCGGCCGTACCCCGACCACGGCCGGGAAAGCACCCGGCAGTGGGCGGACGTCGCACCGCGCCCGGTCCGCCTCGATCAGCTGGTGACGACCAAACAGCAGCTCGATCTGGAAACGCTGCTCGCCGAGGACTCCACGTTCTACGGCGACCTCTTCGCGCACGTCGTGAAGTGGCAGGGCGATCTGTACCTCGAGGACGGACTGCACCGCGCGGTGCGTGCCGCGCTCCAGCAGCGCCAGGTGCTCCACGCGAGGGTGCTCGAACTCGACTGAACCGGGCGCCATCGGACGTCCCGTTGCCCCTTTCGGGTCGTAGTCGGCCCGATCGAATGATCATCTGGTAGGCACGGCCGCCCCGGAGCACTACGCTGCGCTCATGAGCATGCTCACTCCTCCCGGCATGGGCGGCCAGTACCGGATCACGGGTGACAAGTACCCGCGGATGCGCCCCCCGCGGAGGCGCCGCAGGCTGATCGTCGGGGCCGTCGCCTCGGCCGCCGCGCTCGGCCTGATCGGCTGGGGAACCCTGCAGCTCATCGACGTCTTCACCGGCGGCGACAAGGCCTCCGCGTCCGTCGGCACCAAGGCCGCCGCCTGCCGCGCCCCGGTGAGCCCCTCGCCGAGCGCGCGGACGGCCGTGCTGCCCGCACCCGGGCGGATCACCGTCAACGTCCTCAACGCCACCACGCGCGGCGGACTGGCCAAGGACACCGCGGACGAGCTCAAGAAGCGCGGCTTCAAGGTCGGCACCGTCGGCAACGCGACGAAGGAGTACGACAAGAAGGTCAAGGGCATCGGCGTGGTCCTCGGCCCGGCCGCGGCCAAGGACACCGCACTGCCGGTGCTGGCGACCCAGCTCACCGGCGCGGAGCAGCGGACCGAGGCCGGCCGCAAGGGCGGCGACGTGGATCTCATCCTCGGAGACGGCTTCAAGAACCTGAACAGCGCCCAGGCCGCCGACAAGGCCCTGACGGCCCTCCGCCACCCCGCCCCCGCGGCGACGGCCGGCAAGAACGACCGCACCCACTGCTGAGGACGCCCGGGCCCCGCGTTCCGTGCGCTCGAAGGGCGGTGCCCGCCCGGGCTATTCGGCCGCCCCGTACAGCCGGTCCCCCGCGTCGCCGAGGCCCGGGATGATGTAGCCGTGCTCGTTGAGGTGGTCGTCGACCGCCGCGGTCACCACGGTGACCGGCGTGCCCGCCAGCTCCCGTTCCATGACCTCCACGCCCTCCGGCGCGGCCAGCAGCACCACGGCCGTCACGTCGTCCGCGCCGCGCCGGATCAGCTCCCGGATCGCCGCGACCAGCGTGCCGCCGGTGGCGAGCATCGGGTCGAGGACGTACACCTGACGCCCGGAGAGGTCCTCCGGCATCCGCGTGGCGTAGGTCGAGGCCTCCAGGGTCTCCTCGTTGCGGATCATCCCGAGGAAGCCCACCTCGGCGGTCGGCAGCAGCCGCATCATGCCGTCGAGCATGCCGAGGCCCGCCCGCAGGATCGGCACCACGAGCGGCCGCGGGTAGGACAGCTTGACGCCGGTGGTCGAGGCGACCGGGGTGTGGATGTCGACGGCCTCGGTGCGCACGTCCCGCGTGGCCTCGTAGGCGAGCAGGGTGACGAGTTCGTCGGCGAGCCGGCGGAAGGTCGCGGAGTCGGTGCGGCGGTCGCGCAGCGTGGTGAGCTTGTGGGCGACCAGCGGGTGGTCGACGACGTGGAGACGCATGGCCCCACAGTAACCGGGCGCCGCAGGTCCGGCGGCGCCGCGCCCGGCAAGGGCCCGCTCCGCGATTCACCCTCCCGCTCGCATCAAACCCTCCGTCGGAGGGAAGGTGGGAGGCACCGACCGGAGTGATGTGACGATGTCCGAGCAGCAGTCCCGCAGGGACACAGAGCAACACGGGGGCCACGGGAACACCGGGCGAGCGGAGCAGGGGCAGGAGCAGGACGCCGAGGCCGCGCGCCGGCGCCGACGGGCCCAGTTCCTGCGCGAGCGCGCGGAGGCCCGGGCCCTGCGCGAGCGGGTACAGCCGCGCCGCGCCAAGGTCGCCCGGCTGCGCCGCGCGATGCGCATGCGCACCTTCCGCTGGTAGACCGCCGCGGGCCGCGCCGCCCGCGCCGCATACCCACACCGACCAGGCGGTACGCCCTTTTTCGGGGTGGTCGGCCGCCGGCTCGCCGCCCGCCGCCGCGTACGATCACGTCGGCAGCGGCAGGCACCTCGCGGCCGGAGCCCGGCCCCCGGACTCCCTCCGCACGAGAGGGGTGCAACACAGCGTCGTGAAGACATCCCCTGAACGCCTTCTTTCTGCCACGATTCCGAGTGGGCGGGGGCGGAGCACAGCTCTCCCGTCCGCTACTTGGCCGGGGGGACCCCCAACCGGCACACCTATGACCAGTGGGAGAGTCACGGTGTACTTCGCCGCACTGCTCGCGCGCACCGAAGACGGGTGGGAAGCGAGCGACACAGAGCTCGACGATGTGGAGACCCTGGCCGATCTGGCCGACCTGGCCCGGGAGGCCACGGCCGAGGAGGACACGGTGCTCGTGCTCATCGAGCAGGAGGACGCCTGGTTCGGCGTGGTCCGCGTGGACGGCGAGGAGGACCCTCGCATCTACGTGTCGGACGCCGCCGCGGCCGCCCGCAGCTCGTACGGCGAGATCCTGCTCACCGACGAACTGCTCGGCAGGGAACCCGGAGGCGACGGCGCCGACCTGGACTCCCTCGACCTCGACGGCACGGAGGACGGTGACTCCGGCGAGGACGAGGACGAGGGCACGGGACCGGACGCCGTGCCGCACGGCCCCGTCGGCGACGCCGAGGTCCTCGACGACCTCGGCGTGGGGGAGAAGGAACTGCGTTCCCTCGACGCCGACGACGCACTGACCGCGATCGCCGAGGCCCTGGGCGCCTCGGAGGTCCTGGAAACCGTGCGGTAGGCCCACGGGTGAGGACGCACGACGCACCGCCGGTCCCCGATCCGGTACGGGACCGGTGGCGGGCCCCCATGCGGCTCGCGCTCCGGGAGGCCGCGCGCGCCGCCGGGGGCGGGGACGTGCCGGTGGGGGCGGTGGTGCTCTCGGCCGACGGCACCCCGCTGGCCACCGGCCACAACGAGCGCGAGGCGACGGGTGATCCGACCGCGCACGCGGAGGTGCTCGCGCTGCGCCGGGCGGCCGCCGCGACGGGCGAGTGGCGGCTGTCGGGATGCACGCTCGTCGTCACGCTGGAGCCGTGCACGATGTGCGCGGGCGCCCTCCAGCAGTCCCGTGTGGACCGGGTCGTCTACGGCGCCCGCGACGACAAGGCGGGGGCGGCCGGCTCCCTCTGGGACCTGCTCCGCGACCGGCGGCTCAACCATCGCCCCGAGGTGATCGAGGGGGTCCTCGCCGAGGACTGCGCCCGCCTCCTCACCGACTTCTTCCGCACCGGCCCGCCGCATCGCCCCACCCCCGGAACCGCACCGGAAACGGATTTCTGACCGGGACCCCTCTTGGGGTAGGGTCTCCCTCGGTAGCGTGTCCGAGCGGCCGAAGGAGCTCGCCTCGAAAGCGAGTGTGGCGCAAGTCACCGAGGGTTCAAATCCCTCCGCTACCGCCACCGAGGGGCCTCGTCACGACGGGGCCCCTTTTGCATGGGCGTGATCTTTTCCGGTCGGCGAACACGTGCGCGGGTTAGACTCACCGGCGGCATACGGGGTGCGCGGGGCACGGGAGACGGGGGTGGCCGCTGTGGCGGTGCAGGGTAAGAAGATCGCGCTGTACGCGCTCGTCGTCTTCGCGCTCTACGTGATCATCACCGACCCGGCCAAGGCCGCCGACTATGTCCAGATCGGCTTCGAGGGCATTTCGAACGCCGCGCAGTCGGTCGGCGACTTCATGACCTGGCTCGCCAACGGCGCCAAGGACTGACGCGCGCTCGGCCGGTCACCACGGCCCGGCGTCAATCCGCCCGGCGGCAACCCGCCCGGCGTCAACTCGCAACTTCGCACGGCAGTTCACGCTCTCCGGTCGTCCTCTCCCCTCAACACGGCGTTATGCGGTGCTTGCACACAGTGCACATGTCTTGTGATGCTATGACCGCTTTTGAGGGATGAATTGACGATGCGTTGACGAGTGAAGAGGTGGCGTTGACCGTGTCGGCCAGTACTGCGCCGCCCCAGGAAGAGCTTCCGGCCCCCGCCCCCACGTCCGCTCCCGCACCGGCCACCGCGACCACCGCGATCCCGACCACCCCGCCCGCCCCGCCCGCCGCCGTGCCCGGCCCCACGCCGCAGGACGCGCAGAAGCGCCGGGGCGCCGACACCCGGGCACTGACCCAGGTGCTCTTCACCCAGCTCAAGGACCTGGAGCCGGGCTCCCCCGAACACGACCGCGTGCGCGGGGCGCTCATCGAGGCGAACCTCCCCCTCGTGCGCTACGCGGCCGCGCGCTTCCGCTCCCGCAACGAGCCGATGGAGGACGTCGTCCAGGTCGGCACCATCGGGCTGATCAACGCGATCGACCGCTTCGACCCCGAGCGGGGCGTGCAGTTCCCGACCTTCGCGATGCCGACCGTCGTCGGCGAGATCAAGCGCTACTTCCGGGACAACGTCCGCACCGTGCACGTCCCGCGCCGGCTGCACGAGCTGTGGGTGCAGGTGAACAGCGCGACCGAGGACCTCACCACCGCCTTCGGGCGCTCCCCGACCACCGCCGAGATCGCCGAGCGGCTGCGGATCGGCGAGGAGGAGGTGCTCTCCTGCATCGAGGCCGGCCGCTCGTACCACGCGACCTCGCTGGAGGCGGCCCAGGAGGGCGACGGGCTGCCCGGCCTGCTGGACCGGCTGGGCTACGAGGACCCCGCGCTCGACGGCGTCGAGCACCGCGACCTCGTGCGGCATCTGCTCGTCCAGCTCCCCGAGCGCGAGCAGCGGATCCTGCTGCTCCGCTACTACAGCAACCTCACGCAATCGCAAATCAGTGCGGAGCTGGGAGTCTCCCAGATGCACGTCTCCCGGCTCCTCGCGCGCAGCTTCGCGCGACTGCGGTCCGCGAATCGCATCGAGGCCTGAGTCGGCGGACCACCCCCGCCGAGGTGTGCGGAGCACCCCCCGCCAGGGGTGACGCACAGGCGTCCGAGTGATCACCTGGGGGAGGGAATCGCGCACAGGGCGATTTTGCGCCCCTCCGTGCCCGAAAACCCGTCAGACCCCTCTCTTCCAGCGCGAATTGCCGTCCCACATGTCGACATGTCTCTACAGAGCGTTGCCGACATGTGACATTCTTCCGGGAGCGCGTTTGCCGCAGCGTTCCCGCCGGTATTCAGGTGGAGGCTGCGTTCCTCCGACGGGAGCGTCCGCCGCGACCGTCCGCGACCCAAAGGGGGTGGCATGTCCGCAGACCAGGGCAGCTCGAAGGTGCTCACGCTCACGAAGAGCGAGACGACGCCCGACGTGCTCCAGGACCCTCAGGACCTTCCCGCCGCCGAGGCCCTCGTGGCCCCGGAGGCTCCGGCCTTTCCGTCCTCGGCAGCCATCGACACCCGCACCCTGTCCCGCTCCCTCTTCCTGCGGCTCGCCGCACTCGACGAGCACAGCCCCGAGCGCGCGTACGTCCGGGACACCCTCATCGAGCTCAACCTCCCCCTCGTCCGCTACGCGGCGGCCCGCTTCCGCAGCCGCAACGAGCCGATGGAGGACATCGTCCAGGTCGGCACCATCGGGCTGATCAAGGCGATCGACCGGTTCGACCCGGACCGGGGCGTCGAGTTCCCGACCTTCGCGATGCCGACGGTCGTGGGCGAGATCAAGCGGTTCTTCCGCGACACCTCGTGGTCGGTGCGGGTGCCGCGCCGGCTCCAGGAGCTGCGGCTGGCCCTGACGAAGGCCAGCGACGAGCTCTCGCAGAAGCTGGACCGGTCGCCGACGGTGGCCGAGCTGGCGGTGGTGCTCGGGGTCTCCGAGGAGGACGTCGTCGACGGGCTCGCGGTGGGCAACGCCTACACCGCGTCCTCGCTGGACTCCCCCGCCCCGGAGGACGACGGCGGCGAGGGCTCCCTGGCGGACCGGCTCGGGTACGAGGACACGGCGCTGGAGGGCGTGGAGTACCGGGAGTCGCTGAAGCCGCTGCTGGCCAAGCTGCCGCCGAGGGAGCGGCAGATCATCATGCTGCGCTTCTTCGCGAACATGACCCAGTCGCAGATCGGCGAGGAGGTCGGCATCTCGCAGATGCACGTCTCCCGGCTGCTGACGCGGACGCTGGCGCAGCTCCGGGAGGGGCTCATCTCCGACTGAGAAGTCGAGGAACGAGGAGCCGCCCGGGGCCGTTGAGCCGGACGAAGGGGCGGGGCGAGGCGGTGATCCGCCTCGCCCCGCCCCTTCTCGCTGTCCGTTCTCCCCGGCCGTCCGGCGGTCCTACTTGAGCGCGAGCCACGCGACGGCGGCCACGACCGCCACCGCGAGGACGATGCCGACGATCAGGCCGACGCGGGGGCCCGCGGCCGCGGGCTCCTGACGGCGCGCCTGCGGGGCCTCGTCGACGAAGGCGCGGAACATCTGGGTGCTGCCGGCGGGGTCGTGGTTGCCCTGCGGGCCCTGGGTGTTAGCCATGGCCCGAGACACTAGCGAATAGCCGCCACCAGCCCAAGTACGGGGTCGGAAGCCCTCGTTGCCGTCCCGCCTGGGGAGTGGCACCGGCCCCGGGTGGCCGTCCGGGGGACCTCCGCGGCGCCCCGGGGCCCTCCGGGTGACGGAATCACACCTCCCCACCTGCGCCTTTACTGTCGCAACACTTGCCTTTGCCAACTTTTTGTGCGCCTCACCTCCTCTCTATTTGCCTGTAGCAACCAACCTCCGTATGGTTGCCTAGAGCAACAAAGCGGGAGGTGCGACGTGGCAGAGCAGGCGCAGTTCGAGGAGTTGGCGCGCCAGCTCAGCGCCGTGGGAGCCGTCAAACGGGACATGGCACGGGTCATGCCCCCGGACTGCCCCTCCGGATCCGCCGCCGTTCTCCTCCTCCTCGACCGGCACGGCGCCATGCGCATGAGCAAGCTCGCCGAGCTGCTCGCCGTGGACATGTCGGTGACCAGTCGCCACGTCGCCCACGTCGCGGACCGCGGCTGGATCGAACGCTCCCCGGACCCGGCGGACCGACGTTCCCGGATCCTCCACCTCACTCAGCCCGGCCGGGACCGCCTCGAGGACCTTTCCCGACGGACCACCGAGCTGCTGGCCGACCGGCTCGGCGACTGGAGCGACGACGAGGTCGTCCAGCTCATCCGGCTCATGACGCGGCTGCGGGCCAGCTTCGGGGACTGCCGTGCGACGGCGTCCGCCCGAGTGCCCCACCCCGCGCCGGGTACGGCACAGACAACCCGTACACCCGCATAGAACTGCAAGAGAAGGAAGCCCATGGCAACGACCACACCAGCCGGTGTGCGGGCCCACGCCAAGCACGGGGGGAGTTCCCCGGACGGCGTCCAGATGACGCACCGGCAGATCATGGAGGCGCTCTCCGGGCTGCTGCTCGGCATGTTCGTGGCGATCCTGTCGTCCACGATCGTGACCAACGCGCTCCCCGAGATCGTCGGCGACCTGGGAGGCGGTCAGTCGGCCTACACCTGGGTCGTCACCGCCTCGCTGCTGGCCATGACGGCGACCACGCCCCTGTGGGGCAAGCTCGCCGACCTCTACAGCAAGAAGGCGCTCGTCCAGATCGCCCTCGTCATCTACGTGCTCGCCTCGGCCGCCGCCGGTCTCTCGCAGAACCCCGGCATGCTGATCGTCTGCCGCGTGGTGCAGGGCATAGGCGTCGGCGGTCTGTCGGCCCTCGCCCAGATCGTCATGGCCGCGATGATCTCCCCCCGGGAGCGCGGCCGCTACTCCGGCTACCTCGGCGCGACCTTCGCCGTGGCCACCGTCGGCGGCCCGCTGCTCGGCGGTGTCATCACCGACACCTCCTGGCTCGGCTGGCGCTGGTGCTTCTACGTCGGTGTGCCCTTCGCGGTCATCGCGCTGATCGTGCTGCAGAAGACCCTGCACCTGCCCACCGTGAAGCGGGACGTCAAGGTCGACTGGGCCGGCGCGACCTTCATCGCAGCCGCCGTCTCGCTGCTGCTCATCTGGGTCACCTTCGCCGGTGACAAGTACGACTGGGTGTCCTGGCAGACCTACACGATGATCGCCGGCGCGGTCGTGCTCGGCGCGATCTTCGTGCTGGTCGAGGCCAAGGCCGCCGAGCCGATCATCCCGCTGCGGCTGTTCCGCAACCGCACCATCACGCTCGCGTCCCTCGCCTCGCTCTTCGTGGGTGTCGCGATGTTCACCGGCACCGTCTTCTTCAGCCAGTTCTTCCAGCTGGCCCGCGACAAGTCGCCGACCATGTCGGGCGTCATGACGATCCCGATGATCGGCGGGCTGTTCATCTCCTCCACCGTCTCCGGGCAGTTCATCACCCGCACCGGGCGCTGGAAGGGGTGGCTGGTCAGCGGTGGCGTGCTGGTGACGGCGGGCCTCGGCCTGCTCGGCACCATCCGGTACGACACGGACTACTGGAAGATGGCCATTTTCATGGCCCTGCTGGGTCTCGGCATCGGCATGATGATGCAGAACCTGGTGCTGTGCACGCAGAACCAGGTCGACCCGAGCGACCTCGGCTCGGCCAGCTCCACGGTCACCTTCTTCCGCTCCCTCGGTGGCGCGATCGGTGTCTCCGCGCTCGGCGCGGTCATGGCCCACCGGATCACCGGCTACGTCATGGACGGCCTGGCCGGCCTCGACCCGAAGTACGCGGCCGCCGCCTCGGGCTCCGGCACCGGCACCATCCCCGACATGGACAAGCTGCCGGCCCCGCTGCGCACGGTCATGGAGAGCGCCTACGGCCACGGCATCGCCGACATCTTCCTGATCGCCGGGGCGGTCGCCGCCGTCGCCTTCCTGATCACGCTCTTCATCAAGGAGGTCCCGCTGCGGACCAAGGGCGGTCTGGCGCAGGCCGCCGACACCGAGAACCCGGTGGTGGACCCCGCCGCGGCCCCGGTCGTCGCGGAGGCGCAGGAGAACGCCGCCCTGGGCAACGCGCTCGAGTCCGTCCCCGCCGGTGACGCCGAGGGCGGGCAGCGGGTGCCGAGCTGGGCCGCCGCGCCCGCCGGCGACGGCCCCGAGGGCACCCAGCGGCTCGCCGCCGTCGCCACCGCCGCCTCCCCCGAGGGGTCGCCCGTGGGCAACGGTTCCGGTCCCCTCCCCGGCGGGATCACGGTGAGCGGCCACGTCCGCGGCACCGAGAACGCGCCCGTCCCGCAGGCCGCCGTCACGCTGATCTCGCTCGGCGGCCGGCAGCTCGGCCGCTCGGTCGCGGGCGCCGACGGTGCCTACGCCGTGGACGCCCCCGGCGCCGGCTCGTACGTGCTGATCGCCGCCGCCGACGGGTTCCAGCCGCAGGCCTCCACCGTCGTG
The DNA here is from genome assembly GCF_036189845.1 of Streptomyces griseoaurantiacus. NCBI lineage: Bacteria > Bacillati > Actinomycetota > Actinomycetes > Kitasatosporales > Streptomycetaceae > Streptomyces > Streptomyces griseoaurantiacus. The sequence goes on from NZ_CP108326.1 coordinate 3,551,381, forward strand.
GTGGGCGAGGAGCCGGTGGCGTACGACATCCTGCTCAGCGGCACCAGCGGGCTGAGCGGCGTGGTCCGCGCGGCCGGCGGGACGCTGCCGGTCAAGGACGCGATGGTCATCGTGACCGACGTGCGCGGCGATCTGCTGGCCACCGGGTCCACCGGTGAGCAGGGCGACTTCGCCTTCACCGAGCTGGTGCCTGGCGCGGTGACCGTCGCGGTCAACGCCGCCGGGTTCCGGCCGCGGGCCCTGCCCGTCGAGGTGGGCGGCACCGGGGTCACCCGGATCGAGGTCGAGCTGGAGGCCGGTGCGCAGCTCCGGGGTGTCGTACGGGCCCCGCACGGGCCGCTCGCGGACGCCCGCGTGACGCTGGTGGACGCCGCGGGCAACGTGGTCGGCACGGCCACCACCGGGACGGACGGGGCGTACGCCTTCGCCGACCTGGACGGCGGCGAGTACACCGTCATCGCGACGGGGTACCCGCCGGTGGCCACCTCGCTGACGGTCGCCGGCCCCGGGGTCGACGGCCACGACATCGAACTGGCCCACCCGGGCGAGTAGCCGGTGCTCCGGTCCGCCGGGGGCGCGCTCCGACATGGTGGTGCGCCCCCGCGGGCCGGTTTTTTCGGCCGTCGCGCAGACATTCGACTCACCGGCGGCCTTTGGCCGCATTTCGCGAGCCCACCGCATCATTCGATTCACCGAGAGGGAGAGCGCCCGATGGGACTGACCGCACGGATCCGTACGCGGGACGGATGGGCCGTGTCGCACGCGGTCGTCACCGTGACCGACATGACCGGCACACAGGTGGTGCGGGCCGCGGCCGACGCGGAGGGCACCGTCCGGGACACCACCGCGCTCGCGCCGGGCGCCTACACCGTCATCGTCACCGCGGTCGGTTACGCGCCCACCGCGTCCAGCGCGCTGGTCACCGCGAGCGGGCGGGCCGAGCTGGGCACCGTCACGCTGTCCCGCCAGGGCGGCACGGAACTGCCCCCGCCGGGCCCCTGGACCATCGATCCCGCGCACTCCTCGGTCGGCGCGATCGCCCAGCACCTGGGGATCTCCAGCGTGCGGGGGCGGTTCACGGAGTTCGCCGGGCGCATCGAGATCGCACCGGACGAGATCGAGAAGTCACGCGTGGAGGCGGTCATCCGCGCGGCCTCCATCGACACCGGCAACGGCATGCGCGACGGGCACCTGCGCTCGCCGGACTTCCTGGACGCCGAGGCGTACCCGGAGATCACCTACGTCTCGACGGGTGTGACCCCGGCCGGCTCCGACCGGTGGACCGTGCACGGGGAGCTGTCCCTGCACGGCGTCGTCCGTCCGGTCGACCTGGACCTCGCCTACCTCGGCACCGGGGCCGACCCGTGGGGCGGCACCCGGGCGGCGTTCCGCGCGACCACGGAACTGCGCCGGGAGGACTTCGCCATGAACTACAACCAGGTGGTCCAGGCGGGCATCGCCGCGGTCGGGACCACCCTGCGCGTGGAGCTCGACGTGCAGGCGGTGCAGGGCGAGACGCTGCCGGAGGCGTGAGCGGGGCGCCCGGGTACGGCGCACGCCCCCGGCGGCCGATGAGTGCGCGTGGCGGACGGCGGCGGGCGAGTGCCCGCGACGGGACGGCGGCCGGCGAGTGCCCGCGCCCGCCGTCCCGGCGCCGCCCGCGTCCGCCGCTTCACCCCGGCGCCGCCCGTGTCCGCGGCCCTCACTCCGGTGAGCGCGCGTCCACGATCCGCTGCGCGAGCTCCCGCAGCTTCACGTTCTCCTGCTGCGAGGCCCGCACCAGGCTGTCGAAGGCCGAGGCGGCGTCGATGTCGAGCCGCTCCATCAGGATTCCCGTGGCCTGGCCGATCAGGTCGCGGGTCCGCATCGCCTCGGTGAGCTGCTCCCGCACGGTCACCGCGTCCAGCGCCATCCCGACGTGCGCGGTGAACAGCCGCGCCACCCGCGTGGCCGTCTCGTCGAACGCTCCCGGCTTGCGCGCGTAGGCCGTCAGCACCGTCATCCGGCGCCGCTCGGCCCGCAGCCGCAGCGAGAGCACCGAGCGCAGCCCGAGCCCCGAGAGCACGTCCGCGTCGCCGGAGCTCTCCGTGTCACGGATGACCACGACCGGCTCGGTCCACAGGTCCTGCCAGTACGCGCCCTCCTCGTGCGCCGCGCTCAGCGCGCCCGCCGTGCGGACGACCTCGTCCGTCCACGCCACGGTCCGCCCGCGCGCCTTCCGCTCGATCACGGAGACACCGGCGTACTCGGCCCCGGGCAGCAGATGCACGGCGAGCCGCACGGCCGCGTGCAGGGTGCTGTGCGGGCTTGCTGTCTCGTGCAACTGCCGTGAGGCGACCGTCATGGCCTCGGCGAGTTCGAACGCCGGGGCGGACGCGGGCTCGAAGCCAGGCAATCCAGGCAAATCAGAAAAGTCGGACGCGACCACCACGAACCTCTCGGCATGACACGGCCCGACGGCCGTGCCCAGGAGAGCTCCGCAGCACATTCCCGACTGCGAGCACAGGACGTACAGCACTTTATCTGCTTCGATGCGCTGTTCGGGACGCGCGGTGCCACTCTGCGGAAGAGACCTTCCACCATCCGACCGGGCGTGGTGGAATGGCCGGACGGGTCAGGAAGCGGCCTGGAACGGAAACCCTGACGCCGGTTTGGCAGGTGAGTACCGTGACCGCTCCTCCCCTTCCCCACGATCCGCGCCCGGAGGACCTCCCCGGCTGCACCCTCCTCACCCTTCCGCGCGACCTCGACCTGGGAAACTGCGCCGACCTGCTGGCCGCGGTGACCCGCGTGGTGGCGGAGCGGGCGGGACTGCTGCACATCCTGGTCCTCGACCTCAGCGGCACCGCCTTCATGGACTCCCGGGGCGTGCGGCTCATCGACGACGTGCGCGCCCTGCTCGCCCCCGGCACCGAACTGCGGCTGGTCGCCGTCCCGGACAGCCTGGTGCTGCGCATGCTGACCCTCACGGGGCTGCGACGAGACGTCCCCGTCTACGACGACCTCGCCGAAGCCGTCACCGGCACCTGCGCCCTCCTGGGGGAACGTGCGCCCGGCCAGGACCCGGACGCGACCTAGGCTGACCCCATGGCACCCAACATCGCGACGAACACCACCGTGTCCCTCGAGGAGCTGCTGGACTTCGTCCGCCCCCGGCACCGGGCGATCCTGCTCACCCGGCGGTCCGACGGCGGCCCCCAGGGCTCCCCGCTGACCTGCGGGGTCGACGATTCCGGGCGGATCGTCATGTCCACCTACCCCGAGCGCGCCAAGACGCGGAACGCCCGCCGGGACGAACGGGTCAGCGTGCTCGTGCTCAGCGACGAGTGGAACGGTCCGTGGGTCCAGGTCGACGGCACGGCCGAGGTGATCGACAGCCCCGACTCCGTCGAACCTCTCGTGGAGTACTACCGCAACATCGCCGGCGAGCACCCCGACTGGGACGAGTACCGCGCGGCCATGGTCAAGCAGGGCAAGTCCCTCATCCGGGTGCGCCCGGTCCGATGGGGTCCGGTCGCCACGGGCGGCTTCCCGGCCCGCCTGGTGGGGGACGACCGGGGCTGAGCCCCACCGCGCCGGAGTCACTCCCCGCGGCGGACCATCGTCTCGATGCCCGCGATCAGCAGTTCCAGGGCGAAGGCGAAGTCGCGGTCCCTGATCTCCTCCACCGTGCCGTCCGCGCGGGCCTGCCTGAGGTCCGCGGAGTCCCGCACCGCCTCGCGCAGCCCCGGCTCACGCGTCACGGCGCTCATCGCCCGGCGGTGGTAGTCGTCCTGGCTCATCCCCGCCGCGGCGCAGCGCCGCACGAAGTGGCCCTCGATGGTGCCGAACCCGTAGACGAACTGGAAGACGGCCGAGAGCGCACCCGCCTGGCCGGCGGTCCGCAGCCCGGTGCGGCGGACCACCCGCTGCACGGCGAGCTGGAACGCCACCGCGTGCGGGCCGATGTTGAGGAAGGTCCCGGCGAGCGAGGACAGCCAGGGGTGGCGCACGAGCAGCGCCCGGTAGGCGCGGGCCAGCGTCCGCAGTTCCTCGCGCCAATCGGCGGAGGCGGGTGCGGGTGCGGGGTCGGGGTCGGGGTCGCGGCCGGCTGATCGTCGCGGTTCTGGTCCCGTTTTCGGGACGGGGCCCTGGTGCGGTTCCGGAGCGGAGCCCGGGTGGGGCTCCGGGTCCGGGTGGGGCTCCGGATCCGGGTGGGGCTCCGGGTCCGGTGGGCGGATCTCGCCGAACGCCGCGTCCAGGGCCAGTTCGAGCAGGTCGTCCTTGGTGTCGACGTACCAGTAGACGGACATCGCGGTGACGTTCAGCTCCGCCGCCAGCCGGCGCATGGAGAACTTGGTGAGCCCCTCGGCGTCCAGCAGCCGTACGGTCGCAGCGGTGATGCGGTCGCGGTCCAGGCCCGAGGGCTGTCCCCCGCCGCCGCGGCCGCCGCCCCGGGGCGCCCTGTCCTCCAGCCAGACGCTGGTCCGCGGCGGACGCCCGGCCCGTTCGGCTGCCCTCACCATGGCGCACCATCCTCGCAACTTCGGGACCGGCCGCGCTGCGGGCGACCGCTGTCTCCGAATCTTCCCGCTCGGCCCGCCGCCGCAACACGGGCGTGCGGCTCCGGCCACGGGAGCGGGGGCGGGCGCCGTCCGCCCCGGCCGGGCCCGCGTCGTCGCGGTTACGAGGTGGTGCGCGGCCGTCGCGGCCTCCCGCGCGGTCGCCCGGTCACGCCACGGCGGGCTTGATCAGATAGCCGGCTCCGCGCCGGGTGTGGATCATCGGCTCGCGCCCCGCGTCTATCTTGCGCCGCAGGTAGGAGATGTACAGCTCGACCACATTGGCCTGGCCGCCGAAGTCGTAGGACCACACCCGGTCCAGGATCTGCGCCTTGCTGAGCACCCGCCGGGGATTGCGCATGAGGAAGCGCAGCAGTTCGAACTCGGTGGCGGTGAGGTGGATGTCGGTCCCGCCCCGGGACACCTCGTGGCTGTCCTCGTCGAGGGTGAGGTCCCCGACGACCAGCACGGCGTCCGAACGGCGGTCGGCGGCGCCCGAGCGGCGGATCAGCCCGCGCAGCCGCGCCACGACGTCCTCGACGCCGAACGGCTTGGTGACGTAGTCGTCCCCGCCGGCGGTGAGACCGGCGATGCGGTCCTCGGCCGCGTCCTTCGCGGTGAGGAAGAGGACGGGGACGTCGGGCAGCTCCCGGCGGAGCCGCCCGAGCGCGCTGAGGCCGTCCATGTCCGGCAGCATCAGGTCCAGGACGACGGCGTCGGGGCGGAACTCGCGGGCGGCCCGTACCGCGCCCTGCCCGTCCCCCGCGCTGCGGATCCGCCAGCCCTCGTAGCGCAGGGCCATGGACAGCAGTTCGGTGATCGACAGTTCGTCGTCGACCACCAGCACGCGGACGGGGCTCCCGTCCGGCCTCAGCAGTTCGGTGCGCCCCTGGGGCGAGGTCGTGGTCATGGTCCACACGCTGCCGGGCGCCTCTGAGAGCACGCTTGCGGGAAGGTGTGATTTTCCTGAGAAACGCACAGGAATCTCTCAGGGAAGACCCTCAGGCCTCAGCCCTTTGGGGCCTCGGGGCTCCAGGGCCGGTCCCTCGGGGCAGGGCCTCAGGTCGCGTCCCACAGCCGCCGGTAGAAGTCCGTCCTGACCGGGTCGGGGGCGATGCCGTACGCGTCGAGGAGCGTCCGCTCCCAGCCGGGGCCGTAGTTCCAGTCGATGTTGCGGGTCACGACCGCGAGGTCGGCCCAGCGGTCCGCGACCCCGAGTGCGCCCATGTCGACATGCGCGGCCCACGAACCGTTTTCGTGCAGCAGGGTGTTGGGGGCGCAGGGGTCACCGTGGCAGACGACGAGCAGGTCGGCCGGGGGCGGGTCCGGCAGGTCCGCGGGCACCACGATGCCCGCGCGCCGGGCCACTTCGAGGCGGTGCGCGACGGACCAGGTGAACGGGCACTCCGCCACGGGCAGCCGGTCGTGCAGCGCCCGCAGCCCGGTGCCGAGCGCGCGCACGGCCGTCGCGGGATCCGCCTTCCAGCGGGGGGCGACGGCGCTCTCGGCGGGCAGCGCGCGGGTGGCCAGCCAGCTCCCGTCGGCATCGGAGCCGTACTCCCGCACCTCGGGCACGGGGGTGTAGGGCGCGGCCCAGCGCAGCCGCTCCGCCTCGGCGGCGAGGGGGAGGGCGCTGCCGGACGGGGCCCACTTCACGAACAGCGGGTCCTCGCCGCCCGGCCGCCCGTCACCGTCCAACCGGAAGGTCAGCCCGCCCAGTTCGTTCCGCCACACGGGGACCGGGCGTCGCCCGCGGGCGAGCGCGGCGACCGACGGGGGCACGGGAACCGGTGAGGTCGGCGGGCCGGAGAGCTTCATGACCGCATGCTCACCCGCCCGACGGTCCCCGCGCGACCCTTTTTTTCCGCCGCGACCTTCCCGCACATCGCATCAGTCGCATCAGTCGCATCAACGGAAATCGCATGAAACGAAAGGCGCCCCCCTCACTCTTCCGGGCCACACCACCTCAGAGGGGAGAAGGTCAACTACCCCGATGTACCGGCACGTTCACATATTGACGGCACTCGCGGAAATGACCTCTGGATTAAATACTTATCGAGGAAATCCTTCACCCGTTCGCCGCGCATCCGCCACAGAAAGGTGGCGTTATGCGAGGCATGAATAGGGCAATCAAAGGAAGGTCCCTCGGCCTGTTCGTGCCCTGTGAGGGCCGGGAGGGCACGGCCTTGGCACGTTCGGTGGCCATGGGCCCGTACACCTACACCCCCGCCCCACCGCACGCCCCGACCAGCGCCACCGGCACCCTCACCAGGGGCGGACTGCCCGTCGCCCTGCGGGTGACCGAACCCCTGCTGCGGAGCTTCCTGGACACGATGGGCCGGCTGGAGGCCGATCTCGAACCGCGCTGGATCGGCGCGGGAACGCGGTCCGCGTTTCCCCGGGCGCACCGGGCCCCGCGGACCCTGTCATGAACGAGGAGCACGCCGACCACCACACCCGACGGACCACCGGCCACTCCCACGCCTTCCCCCCGGCAGGCTCCGGGCGCCACCGAGCCCCGGCCGACGTCTTCACGGCCCCGCCCGAGGCCTTCTCCGCTCCGTCCGACACCTTCTCCGCCCCGCTCGTCCCGCCGGACGCGAGCTGGGACCCGGCCGAGGAACTCGCCTACCTGCTCCGCGACGCGCGGGCGGACGACTTCGCCCCCGCGCCACCCGCCCCTCAGGCCCCGGAGTACGGCCGGTCCGCGCCGTACGAGCAGTCCGAGCCGTACGGGCGGTTCGAACCGTACGGCGCGTACGCACCGCACGTGCAGTACGGGCAGTACGAACGGCAGGAGGAATACGAGCGGCAAGCGGAGTACGAGCGGCAGGAGCGGCAGGAGCCCTACGAACCGTACGGCCCGTACAACCCGTACACGCCGTACCCCCACCCCCCGTACACGTCCTACGCCCCGTCGGCCCCCGCCCCCGAGCCGGTGGCCGCCGTTCCCTCCGCCGTCTCCGTGGCCTCCGTCCCGTCCCCGCGCGACGAGTCCTCGGTCAAGACCCCGCACCCCGGCACCCCGATGGGCAAACTGCAGGAGATCACGGTGGAACTCCCACCGCTGCGGGAGGTCCCCCGGAAGCACCGGAAGATCCGGCAGCGCCCGCCGCGGAGCACGATCGGCCGCATCGGCCGTCTCCTCGCCGCACTGGCCGCGGTCGTCGCGTCGATGGTGAGCGTCTTCAGCGGCATGGTCACCTACGAGCCCCTGCGCTTCGTCGCCCTGACCCACACGCGCAGCGGCTTCGTCTCGTGGTGGCCGTTGCTGGTCTACGGGCCGTGGACGGTGGCCTCACTGTCCGTCCTGCGGGCCGCGCTGCACCGGCGGCGGGCGGTGCACGCCTGGTCGGTGGTGCTGCTGTTCTCCTGTGTGGCGGTGCTGATGTGCGTGGTCCAGGCACCCCGCACGGTGATCGACACGGCGGCGGCCGCGCTGCCGGGGATCGCCTCGCTGGCCTGCTTCCAGCAGCTGGTCCGCCAGATCACCCTGACCCGTCCGCCCCGCAGGGCGACCCCCCGCCACCGCACGCGCCCCGCCCCCGCCCCGGCGCCGACTCCGGCTGCTCAACCGCCAACGGCTCCCCGGCCGTCGGCGGCCACGAGGCCCCCTTCGGCCCCCTCGCACTCGCCCTCGTCCTCGGTGCCCTCCGCGTCCTCGCTGTCCTCCACGTCCGCGTCCGCGTCACGGAAGCCCGCCCCGGCGGCCGGGCGGAGCTAGGCTCGGACTCGATCACACTGTCGAGCGGGGGGAACCGGCAACCATGGACACGACCACCACCACGCCCGCGGACACCGTCGCGAAGACGCTCGAGGGAACGGTGACCGCCGTCAGCAGCAACGGCGTCTACTCGTTCACGAAGCCGAACCGGGAGAGCATCACGCTGCTCGCGGGGCTCGGGGTGGAGGGGGACGTCCACGCGGGCGTCACGGTCAAGCACCGCTCGCGGATGGCGCAGGACCCGACCCAGCCGAATCTGCGTCAAGTGCACCTGATCCACGAGGAGCTGTTCGACGAGGTCGCCGAGGACGGCTTCCGGGTTGCCCCGGGCGAGCTCGGCGAGAACGTGACGACGCGCGGCATCGACCTGCTCGGCCTCCCGGTCGGCACCCTGCTGCACCTCGGTGACGAGGCGATCGTCGAGGTCACGGGCCTGCGCAACCCGTGCGTCCAGATCGACGCCTTCCAGGACGGCCTGCTCAAGCGGGTGGTGAGCCGCGACGAGTCCGGCAGGCTGATCCGCAGGGCGGGCATCATGGGCGTGGTCCGCCAGGGCGGCACGGTCCACCCCGGCGCCACCCTCACGGCCGAACTCCCCACGGGCCCCCACCGCCCCCTGGACCGCGTCTGACGGTCCCTAGGCGACCTCGCGGCGGTCCGTCGGCCTCGCCGAGGTCCGTCGGCGACCTCGCGGCGGTCCGTCCCTCGGCGGTTCCTCGGCGTCGGGGGCCCTGTTTCACCGGACGGGCCGCAGGCCGTCCACCAGCAGGTTCAGCAGCCGGCCGGCGTCGGCCCCCCGCCCCGAGCGGGGGGCCACGGTGAAGATGCCGATGAGCGAGGCGGCGATGTCCTCCGCGGTGACGTCGGAGCGCAGCTCGCCCGCCGCGCGGCCCGCGTCGAGCAGCACGGTGACGGCCGTCAGCAGCTCGTCCCGGGTGTGGGCATGGGTGATCTCCCCCGACTCGATCATCACGAGCAAGGTGTCGAGCATGCCGTTCTTCGCGGCGATCCAGTCCCCGAACAGATCCATCCAGCGCCGCATCGCCCCGGCCGGGGACAGCTCGTCGAGCAGCTCCCGGGCGCCCGTCGTGAGCCGCGCGACCTGGTCCTGGTAGACGGCGTCGACGAGTGACTCGCGGGTCGGGAAGTGCCGGTAGAGCGTGCCGATCCCGACGCCGGCCTCCCTGGCGATCGCGCGCATCGACGGCTCGGCCTCGGCCGACATGAAGACGCGGGTCGCCACGGCGAGCAGTTGCTCGCGGTTGCGGACGGCGTCCGCCCGTGACGCGCGGGTCTCCCCCGACACTCGACCAGAAACGGAACGCGCTCCGGTTGTGCTACGGTCGTTCATGGAAACGGAGCATAGTCCGTTTTCTCGTTCCCCCACGTCGGCACCGAGGAGACAGGCGCACATGCAGGCACAGGCAGAGAGCAGGCACTCGTCCGAGGGCGGCGGCAGGGCGGTCCGGCTGCGTTCCTTCGGCGGGCCCGAGGCCCTGGAGGTCCACCAGGTCCCCGCGCCGGAGGCCGGCCCCGGCCAGGTCCGGGTACGGGTCACCGCGGCCGGCCTGAACCCGATGGACTGGGTCATGACCGCCGACGCGGACACCGCCGCCCGGTTCGGCCTGACCCTGCCGGTCGGATTCGGGACCGACTACGCCGGGGTGATCGACCAGGTCGGTGAGGGGGTGACCGGTTTCGCCCCCGGCGACCGGGTGTTCGGGGGCGCCCTGTCCCGCGCGGTCGCCGACCTCGTGGTGGTCGACGCGAGGGGCGACACCGCGGCCGACGAGGTCCACCACACCCCCGAGGGCGTGGACGACCGCACCGCCGCCACCCTCACGATCGCGGGCCGCACGGCCGCCGCCGCCCTCGCCGTGCTCGGCTCCGGCTCCGGCGCTCATTCCAACCCCGGCCTCGGCCTCGGCCTCGGCCCGGACGACACCGTGCTGATCGGTGGCGCCGGCGGCGGAGTGGGCGTCTTCGCCGTCCAGCTCGCCCGGGTCGCCGGAGCGCGCGTGATCGGCACGGGCTCGGCGGCCTCGGCCGACCACCTCCGCTCCCTCGGGGCCGAGCCGGTCACCTACGGCGACGGCCTGACCGACCGGGTCCGCGCACTCGCCCCCGAGGGCATCACCGCCGTCCTCGACCTGCACGGCGTGGACACCGTGCACGCCGCGCGGGAACTCGGCGTGCCCGACGCCCGGATCTGCACCATCGCCGCGCAGATCGAGGGCGTCCCGGCCGCCAACGGCGCGAACGCCGCTCCCGGCGCCCTGGAGGAGATCGCCGCGCTGATCGCGGCGGGCCGCCTGCGGGTCCCCGTCGCGGCGACCTTCCCGATCGACGAGATCCGCCGTGCGACGGAACTCCAGGCCGCCCGCCACGTACGGGGCAAGGTCGTCATCGACCTCTGACTCCCCGGGCGAACCCTCGGACGACTCCCGAGACGACTCCCCGGACGACGCGAGAGGCTCCCGGTGATCACCGGGAGCCTCTCGCGTGGTGGGTCCGTCAGTTGAAGGGGACGGCGTCCGCGGGGGCGGTGTGCCAGTTGGTGACGATCGGCTTGTCGACGGTGATCGAGTCGACCGGCAGGGAGACCGGGTTGGGGTCGTTCTTGCCGACACCGACGATGAGGGAGTCGTACTCCACGCCGTTGTTGCTGTTGGTGGTCTTGGTCTGCACCCCGGCGTAGGCGGCGGTGCCCCCGCTGAGCTTGATCTGCTTGCCCACGGACTGCTCCGCGGGGCCGGCCTCGGTGCCGCCGGAGCCGAAGGCCACGGTCGGCAGGGCGGCGGGCAGCCAACAGGTGATCCCCGACTTCGCCTTGGCGGTGATCAGGATGTAACCACCGGCCTGGGTCTCGGCCTTGGTGCTCCAGGAGATGTCGTTGGCGCCGCAGGTCTGCTCGACCTTCGCCCGCGTGCCGTCACCGGTGTCCGCCCCGGAACCGTCCGCGCTCTGGCCACCCTTGTCGGTCTTGCCGGCGCTCTGACCGCTGCTCGCCGCCTTCTCACCCGAACCGGCGGACTTGCCCTCCGTCTTGCCGGACGAGGAGGAACCCTGCGAGGCGCTGGTGTCCGTGTTGACGTCCCCGCTCGTGTCCCCGTCCTGGCACGCGGTCATCAGCATGGCGCCACTCACGATGGCCACGGAGACGAGCAGAGCCTTGCGACGGTTGCCGGACATGGGGTTCCCCCTAGTGTTGAGCAGATGACGGGGACCGGATCCGTTCCGGCCCCCCGGTGGGTACTCGATCACTATGAGGGGTCCATGACCTCGAACGTTGCCCCTGAGCCGTTCCAGCACAGCCCCGTCACAGACCGGTGACGTAGTCACGAATGTGTGCGCGCCCGGCCCCCGGGGACAACTACCGCGAAGGCCCCGGCCCACCCCGGGGCCTCGGACGGGGCCAGGTGTGACCATCCGGGCATGAACCGTCTCGACGACGCACACCTCCGCGCCCGGGTGCTGCGCCGCATGAGCCTGCCCGTACGCCTCCATGACGCCGAACATCCGCCTCGACATGCCGCGCGGCCCTCACAACGCCGAAGGCCCCGGATCTCTCCGGGGCCTTCGGTCTGTGTGCACTCGGCAGGATTCGAACCTGCAACCTTCTGATCCGTAGGATCGGGCGGTCCCGCCAGGACTTGAGGGTGGCCATGGCCTGCTCGACGAGGGCGCGGATCTTCGCGTGGGACCGGTTCACCGCCTGCTGACCGATGGAAAGGATCTCCCAGCGCCCCCAGTACGGGATCCGGACCGTGCCGCCGGCAGCTCGGTAGCCCTTGTCGGCCCAGCATGTGATGTCGGCCTTGGCGAGGGCGTCGACGATGCCGTGTTCGCGGGCCGCGCGGACGTCGTGGACAGCTCCGGGCAGGGCCGGTGAGGCCCACAGCAGCCGGCCGAAGGGATCGGTGATGACCTGCACGTCATCCCGTGCCTCTTGTGCTTCCCCGAGTAACAGGGCCGGTCCGCGGCGATCCGGTCGATCGGCAGCAGGGTCCCGTCCAGCAGCACGAACGCCTTCGACGATGCTGTCCGGATCGCTTCCGTAAGGGTCGGCGCGAGAGCGGCCAGGACCTCGACGGCCTCGGTGAGGTACCGGTACGCGGTCATGGTCCCGATGCCGAACCCGGCCGCGAGCTGCGCATACGGGTGGCCGTTGCGGAGATGGGCGAGAGCGGGCAGGGCCTGACGGCCGGCACTCGGGCGCCGCCAGCGGGTACCGAGTTCTTGGCGGCGCTGACGGAGCTCGGCGGACGGAAAGCGCAGGGCGGAACTGGACACGTCGACGCCCGACGGGTAGACAAGCACACGAAGCCTCTGGCGAAAACCCGTCTACCAGGGGCTTCACCTGTCTGTCACCCCAACCACCCCTACAGCGGGGCAGGTTGGAAAGAGCTCAGTCTTCGAGGGCTAAACGGCCTTGGGCTCAGCCGCGTTCTCACTGGTCATCGATGCATCCTCCGTGATCGGGAGTTACACCGAACGATTTACAGTCCCGGAGGCCACCTGCGTGTCCGCTGAGGTGCGAAAACGCTGATCGAGTTCGGACCACGTTCGACGCCGGTCGTTGAACGACAAGCTCACTCGGCGGTGAACGAGAGGATTTCACGCGCCACGGCCTCGGGGTTCTCTTCCGCGAGCCAGTGGCCTGCTTCGGGAATCTCGACGGCACGCGTGATGTTACGCAGCATCGGATCCAGGGTCGGCCGGGCGCTGGCGAGCAGGCCGGTAGCCGTGAGGAGAAGCGTGCGGGTGTCAACACGCGCGGCCGCAGTGTTGTCACGCTCATCCTTGTCCAGGTTGCGGTAGAGCTCAAATCCTGCGTGGAGTACGTCCGGGCGGCTGTAAGTGCGGACGAACTCGTTCGTTTCCGCTTCGGTGAAGGGGGATCGCGTCCTCTTGCCGCCGAACGCCGTTCCGCCGTAGGCGACTTGCGGATAGAACGCGGTGAGGTACTCACGTACATCGCTGGGGTTGTCGATGAGCTTCTCAGGAATGGCCTGCTGACTATTGAAGGCCATGTGCCAGGAGAAGGTTCGGTATTGCGCGGCGGGAAGCATCGGCCCGGGAAGCGGATAGTCCATGTGCACGTAGGACTTCACCTGGTCAGGGAACTGCGAGACGTACTGGAATCCGACTCCACCACCGAGGTCGTGCGCGACCAGGTCGAAGCTGTCAAGTCCGATCCGGTCATGCAGCAGACCGTGGACGTAACGTGCCAGGGTCTTCTTGTCGAAACTCTCGGGGCTTCCCTCGCTGTCGCCGAGGCCAGGGAGATCTAGGGCATAAACAGTGTGGTGCTTTGCGAGAGCCGGCATGACCCTCCGCCATTCGTACCACGTCTGCGGCCAACCGTGCAGCAGCACCAACGCCGGGCCCTCGCCGCCCGTGACGTAATGCATGCGCACACCGCGGACCTTCGCGAACTCGTGCGTGAACACCGCGTTGAACCCTGTGTCGTGCTTCGTTGCGGCGTCATACGACGCCGCTGACCCAGCCGACGAGGCGGCGGCAGGGGTCGCGATCCCGTCGAGCGACTGCCACTCGACAGTAGTGCCGACAGCGAGCGCAAGGGTCATCGCGCCGGCTCCGAGAAGGGGGCGCAAGCGCCGACGAGGAGGGCACTGCTGGTTCCGGGTCAGTTTCATGCCACAAGCTTCAAGCGCGACTTGCAGTTCTGCACACTCTTTTTGCAGGATTGCAAAAGTCCTCTCCCGACTGGGTTCGAGTGAAGGAGCCGTCCTGTGACGGAAGATCAAGCAGTCCTGCAGAACATCGGCCCGAGGCTGCGGCACTTCCGCAAGGCTCTCGGCATCACCCTGATTGATCTGGCGGAACGCACCGGGCTCACACCGAGCACCATCTCTCGGCTCGAACGCGGGCACGTTCGTCCCACTCTGGAACAGCTTTTGCCGCTTGCCCGCGCATACTCCGTGCCACTCGATGAACTCGTGGCCGCACCCGCCACGGGCGATCCGCGGGTACATTTGCGACCCTTTCGCAAACATGGCATGATTTTCGTCCCATTGGGCGTAAAAAACGGTGGCGTGCAGGCATACAAAGTGATCTATCCGCCTGTTTCGCAGCTCTCGCCGCCGAAGCTCCAGAGGCACCCCGGCCGAGAGTGGTTCTACGTGCTTCACGGGGCGGTCCGACTCGTCCTCACCGGGACGCAGACTGTGCTGACGGCAGGAGAAGCCGCGGAGTTCGACACCAACGCCGCTCACTGGATCGGCAACGCACGGGATGACATTCCCGCAGAGACCATCGCCATTTACGGACAGCAAGGCGAACGAGTTCACATCACAGACATCTGAGAACACCGTGACAGCGGCGATCAACATGGCCCTACTCACGGCCGACGCGCAGACCGCCACCGTTGGTGCGGGTGGCGGCGAGGTACTCAACAGCACGACGGAAGCCGAATCATCGCGGCGCGTGCCAGACACGCACGCACAGTGAGTGCGCATCCCTTTGCGCCTCCGCAGCCAACACCCACGACAGCCTCGCCCTGAAGCCGATGCTGTCCCACTTCCACATGGGACACGAATCCCACGCGACCGATTCCAAGCCCGTGCGGCTTCACGCGGACAAGGCATACGACATCCCTCACCTGCGGCAATGGCTGTGGGGCAAGCACATCGGCGTCCGCATCGCCCGTAAAGGCATCGACTCCAGCGAGCGACTCGGCCGTCGACGATGGGTCATCGAACGCACCATGTCCTGGCTCACCGGATACCGCCGCCTCAACCACCGCTACGAACGCCACCCCCGCAACTACCTGGCCTTTCTCGGACTGGCATCCGCGCTCTGCTGCTACAAGCGGTTCCTCAAACTGACCATGCAGGACATGGTCTTGGCCTGCGGCGCGGGGAACTGCTCGGGTGCGCTGGTCGGACGTCGACCTCCACGAAGGCCGTGCAGCGCGGCGGCCGTGCGGGCCCACGACGCGCTCACCCGCGACGATCCGCTGTTCGCCGCCCGGGTCCTGGTCCTCTGCCTCCGCCGGGGTGAAGTCCTCGGGCTCACCTGGCAGTCGATCGACTTCGAGACGGGTGCGCCGCCTTCGTGGCGTACGTCGCCAAGGAGCATCCGTCGGCAGTGCCGGCGTTGGCCCTCGCGGCAGCCGTCATGGTGGCGGTGATGCAGACGCAGTAGCAGCCGATCGTCAGCAACGGGCTCGCCCTCGGGCCCGTTGCTGTACTTCGCTGCTGTACGCCCCCGCAACGTCAAAGGCCCCGGAGTGATCCGGGGCCTTTGACCTGTGTGCACTCGGCAGGATTCGAACCTGCAACCTTCTGATCCGTAGCTCTGGAGAAGAACGGTCATTGGAGGTCATACAGGCTGCAGGGAAGGGCTTGGCGACCGGTAGTGGTCCTTGCCGGTTGCTGAGGTCGCTGTACAGCAGCACCCTGACAGGGGGGTGGTCATGGAACGGGAACAGCTCGAACGACTGCTGTGCGATGGTGACGACACACATCGGCCGCTCTGACTGCACTCCGCGCCGGCGCTTTTTACGTCATCCGGGACGGCACGACGCCGCCCAAGCTGGGAGCAACTCCCTCAAACACGTCGAAGCCTCGGGCGTCAAGGGCCAGTTCGCGTCAGCGATCCCTCGGACTTCAGCCTCTCTTCAGCTGGGAACGTTGAGTTAACCCAGCAAACGACTTTGCCGGGCTAGGCTGTTTCTTGACCTGCTATTGAACAACTTTTGGCCTGGAGCAAAGGTGTGACCTAGCGAGAGGGGGGTGCGTGTTTCGAGGTGCGACGGCGCGGACGGTGGTAACGGCGATCACTGCCGTCCTTCTCGCGCTCCCGTTCTTCGCAGCCTCCGGGGGATTCGCAACCGCGCATTCTGGCCATCACGCTGAGGCCAAAGATCAGAGTGGAGCCAAGCCCTCCGGAAAGGCGGCACGCGCCGAGGCCCCCGGTAAACGCCACTGCAACTACGCAGGGGACCCGACGGGCCCCCTGCGCACCCGCGACCGCCACCGCGCCGTCGACTTCGCCCCTCAGGGGCCCGGACGTCCCCTGCCGGCCGAGCAGCCGACGGCCGCGTCCGAGCGGATGGCACCAGGCGAGCTCCTCCTGCCGAGACCCTCGACAGCTCCCGCCCTGGCGGCGCTTCAGGTGTTCCGCTGCTGACAGCACAGCAGTGCCCCACTGCTGTTCCCCCCACCTGTCTTGTCAACCGACGCGCCCGTCGGCGCGCCAGGAGGAGTCCCCAGATGCAGCCCCTCATCGACAACGCCCGCACGTTCGGACAGCGCCCTGAGGAGTTCGCCAAGCTGGCCGAAGGCCAGTCCCCCCAGGTGCTGTTCATCACCTGCTCGGATTCCAGGGTCATCCCGGCTCTGATCACGGGCGCCCGCCCGGGCGAGCTCTTCGAGCTGCGCACCGCGGGCAACATCGTTCCCCCCTACGCCTCACAGCACCCCACCAGCGAGGCGGCCACCATCGAGTACGCCGTGGAGGTGCTGGGCGTCCGTGACATCGTAGTCTGCGGACACTCACACTGCGGTGCCGTCGGCGCCCTGGTCCGCGGCGACGACCTGGACGCTGTCCCGGCCGTACGCGACTGGCTCAACCACGCCACCCCGCGCCCGTCCGGCACGATCGAGGATCCGGAAGTGGCCGAGGGCGTGCAGAACCACGTCCTGGCCCAGGTGCTACGCCTGCGGTCCTACCCGTTCATCGACAAGAAGCTGGCCGATGACCAACTGATGCTGCACGCCTGGTACTACGAGGTGCATACGGGCGCCGTGCGTGTCCACCGCACCGAGACCGACGCGTTCGAGGGTCTGTGATCGCCATGCTGACCAAACACCCTCACCTGCGGCAGGACTTCGCCGCTTCCCTGGTCGTCTTCCTGGTCGCGCTCCCGCTCTGCGTGGGAGTGGCTGTCGCCTCCGGCGTCCCGGCCGAACTCGGCCTCGTCACCGGCATAGTCGGCGGCATCGTCACCGGTCTGATGCGGGGCAGCAGCCTCCAGGTCTCCGGACCCGCGGCCGGCCTGACCGTCCTCGTCTTCGAGGCGGTGAACGAGTTCGGGCTACCCGCGCTCGGCGTCATCGTGCTGGTCGCCGGACTGATTCAGCTCGTCATGGGCGCCCTGAAACTGGGGCGCTGGTTCCGCGCGATATCAGTCTCGGTCGTCGAGGGCATGCTGGCCGGCATCGGCCTGGTGATCATCGCGGGCCAGCTGTACTCGGCGGCCGGTCTGGAGGCCCCCGCCTCCGGACTCGACAAGATCCTGGGCCTGCCAGGCGCCGTCGTCGACGCGCTCGGCAGTACCACAGCCCTCACCTCGCTTGCCGTCGGCGCCGGCACCATCGCGGTGCTCATGTTGTGGAAGAAGCTGCCGAGTAAGGCGCAGACCGTGCCCGGTGCGCTCGCCGCGGTCCTGCTTGCCACCCTGGTCACCCAGGTGTTCAGCCTCTCCGTCACCACCGTCGAGGTGAACGGCCTGCTGGCCTCGATCCAGCCGCCCGGCACGGACGCCATCGGCGAACTCTCCGACCCCGCCCTCTTCGGCACGATCATCGCTTTCACTTTGATCGCCTCCGCCGAGAGCTTGTTCAGCGCCGCGGCCGTGGACCGGCTGCACGACGGTCCGCGCACCCAGTACGACAAGGAGCTCATGGCCCAGGGCGTCGGCAACACTGTGTGCGGCGCGCTCGGCGCGCTGCCCATGACCGCAGTCATCGTGCGCAGTTCCGCCAATGTCCAGGCGGGCGCGAGGACCAAGGCGTCCCGGGTCATGCACGGTGTGTGGCTGCTTCTGTTCGCGGCCCTACTGCCCTCGATGCTGGCGCTGATTCCGCTGCCTGCGCTCGCCGGCATCCTGGTCCACGCGGGCTTCAAGCTGATCCCCTTCCGGGAGATCGTGTCGCTGTGGCGCGGCCACCGCGGTGAGGCGCTGATTCTGGTGGCCACCGCCGTCTCGATCGTCGTGGTGAACATGTTCGAGGGTGTGTTGATCGGCCTGGCCCTGTCGGTCGTCAAGACCGCCTGGGAAGCCTCGCACCTCAGGCTGGAGATCATCGACAAGGGCGCGGGCCCGATCCAGGCCCACCTGTCGGGCAACGCGACTTTCCTCAGGCTGCCGCAGATCCTCGACAGCCTGGAGTCGCTGCCCCAGGATCGCCCCGTGGAACTTGACCTCTCCGGTCTGCACCACCTGGACCACGCCTGCCGTACGGCCCTGGAGAACTGGGCCGAGCGTCACAGCGCGGTCGGTACAGCACCCGTGCGGGTCACGGTACCGGTGCAGGTTTCCGCCCCGTAGTGCAGCGTCTTCCGCTCCGGGACCTTCCGTGATCCCGGAGCGGAAAGCGGTCATGGAACATCAGGGCCTCTCGGTGTTCGCTGGACTCGGTGCCTTTGCGTGCGATGCGTACGCCGATGGGCATCCATCGGGGCCATCTGCGCAGGTCGGCGCCGTCGTAGGCTTTGTCGGCGTGCAGGCGCTGGGGCTTGAAGTCGCGGCCGCGGTGGGGAGTCGTGTCGGATCAAGCCGTGGTCCGTCGTCGAGGCCGGCCGTTTCCTGGACGACGCGCTCACCCGCGACGATCCGCTGTTCGCTGCCTGGGTCCTGGTCCTCTGCCTCGGCCTTCGCCGGGGTGAAGTCCTCGGGCTCACCTGGAAGTCGATCGACTTCGAGACGGGTGAGCTGTATGTGGATCACCAGATCCAGCGGGCGGGCCGTCAGATCCTCCACCGTGAGACCAAGACCGAGGAGTCCGACGACTTCCTTCCCCTGCCCGCGTTCTGCCTCAAGGCGCTCCGCATGCGCCGCGCTCAGCAGACCGGGGACCGAAAGGCGGCCGGAGAGCTCTGCCAGGACACCCGCGGCCTGGTCTTCACCACCAAGTACGGGACGCCCATCGAGCCGGGGAACCTGACCCGCATGTCCGCCCTGCGCGCTCGCCGCGCCGACCTCCGCGTGATCCCGCTGCGGAACACCCGGCACACGTGCAGCTCGCTTCTGGTCGCTTTGAAGGTGCATCCGAAGGTGGCCCAACGCATCCTGCGGCACTCGCAGATCGCCATGACGATGGAGGTGTACGCCGAAGCGAGCGAGGAGGAGGTGCGGGCCGCGCGCGGGAAGCTGTCCGAGGCGATGGGCGGGAGCGGCACCGACTAGTCGATGCCCGTTGCTGTACTTCGCTGCTGTACGCCCCCGCAACGTCAAAGGCCCCGGATCGCTCCGGGGCCTTTGACCTGTGTGCACTCGGCAGGATTCGAACCTGCAACCTTCTGATCCGTAGGCGGGTGCGCCGCTTACGGGTGACTGGTGAGCGGCGGTCAGACGCGGAGCGTACCTCCGCTCCATACCTAGCCGTATCCGCCAGCGTCCACAGTTGTACGCCCCTGTTGATGTCACTCGCTGATGTCAGGTAGCCACCCCCCTGCCCACCCGAAGGCCGCTGTCTTGGCTGCGCCGTGAGTCCGTGCTGCCCCGAAGCACGTACCCAGATCGCTCATCAATCGAGGCACAGGAGAAACTGTGACTCGCACTCGAAAGGACGTGGGATCATCGTCACCATGCCAAACCCCGACGCCGCCACTCGCCCGCTGACTGTTGCTGGGCTGTTCGCCGGCATCGGTGGTGTCGAAGTTGGGCTCCAGGCGGCAGGCATGCAGACCAAGCTCCTCTGCGAGTGGTGGGAACCCGCACAAGCCGTCCTGGAACACCGCTTTCCGGGCATTCCGCTGCACGACGACATCCAGACCCTGGCGTCGCTGCCTGACGTGGACGTAGTAACGGCTGGCTTCCCGTGCACTGACCTCTCACAGGCGGGCCGCACAGCCGGCATCCACGGAGAAGCGTCCGGGATGGTCAAGCACCTCATCAAGCTTTTGGATGACGCTTCCCCCCGTTGGGTGGTCATCGAGAACGTGCGGAACATGCTCGCGCTCGACAGCGGCACGGCCATGGAGTACCTGGTCAGCGAGTTTGAGCGACTCGGCTACACGTGGGCATATCGTCTCGTTGACTCGCGCTTTACTGGCGTACCACAGCGCCGCCAGAGGGTCATCTTCGTTGCCTCACGCACGGAAGATCCCTGCGCTGTGCTTTTTGCGGATGACGCCAACGAGCGCCCCGAGAGCGACTACCGGGGGGACGCTTTCGGCTTCTACTGGACAGAAGGAAACACCGGCTTGGGGTGGGCCCAGGACGCCCTGCCTACCCTCAAGGGGGGCTCCGGGCTAGGCATTCCGTCGTCCCCGGCCATGTGGATCCCGGGAGCCGAGCCCGGACGAGCCATCGTGACACCACGCATCGAGGACGCCGAAGCCCTGCAAGGATTCCCCAGAGGCTGGACTGAGGCCGCACTCCAGAAAGCCAAGCCTGGAGTCAGGTGGAAGCTGGTGGGTAACGCTGTCACCGTCGGTGTCTCCCAATGGCTGGGGCAACGACTCCTCAACCCAGGCGTATATGACGAGACCGGCCAGATCATCCTCCCAAAGGGGATGCGCTGGCCAACAGCCGCTTGGGGCGACGCAACCCAGCGGTGGGCTGCACCAGTGAGCTTGTGGCCAGAGCGGAGGGCATATCGGCACCTTCTGGATGTTGTCGACGTCCAGCAGGCTGCTCCGTTGAGCCTCCGTGCGACGGCAGGCTTCCATGGTCGGCTGCTCAAGAGCCGACTCCGCTACCCAGAGGCGTTCTCTGAGGCCCTGAAGCTGCATGCCGAGTGGATGGCTGAACCTGTACCGGTCTCCTGACTCCACCTTGGGCATGAGCTAGAGATCAGACCTCACGCCCAGATCGCCCAGTGCACTTCCCTAGCTCCCTGCCCTCCGCGGGCAGGGAGCTAGGCCGCCATACCTGCCGATCAGGAGTGACGGAAAGCCTGCCCGAAAGGATGCGAGACTCCCTAAGATCAAGGCATGACCCCTGAGGAAAACCTGGCACATCTCTGGCAGTTGCTGGACACGAACCACGAGGCTCCGTCCGCTCACAAGTACGATGCGGCACGGAAATTCGTCGGGCAATTGATTGGCGTAGCCGCAACAAGAGTCTATATCACCTATATCAGCAAAGCCGGAAATTTAAGCGTTCGAGGATCCCAGTCAACCGGTGCGCTGAAATCTGACGTCGTAATTGCCTTGATCAAGCGGCGAACAGAAGACCCGGCAACCCATAGAGCGGCACGCAGTTTCGTGGAGCGAACCGGCAAGCCGGTCCTCTTGCTCCAGAGAGCCAGCGAGGAAAGCATCGAATGGCACCCCATCGGGGGTTATGCCCTCTCTATTGACCCTCGCGGCCAAACCTTACTAACAAAACTCTCAAGCATCTTCGGCGCTCCACCTCATCAGGCAATTCCGATGAGTGAAGACTTTGCCGCCAGTAACGCCATTCAGTACCTCGAAGGCCTGGGAATCACAGGCTCCGTAATGGGATCGGCCCTCTCCGAGTGGCACGACCTTAGCAACATGCTCGCCAGTGTGATGCAGAGTGACATCGGACTCTCAGCGGCAGAAGTTGCGGTCGTTGCACGCAGAAGGGCAATTATCGCTGAACTGAAGGAAATGATTGCCGATCCATCAACAACGGAGCGCGACCTACACAGGAAGGTAAAGGGTCACTACTGGATCTTCGGCGGTAGGTACACAGGCGTATCTGAGAGAAATTCCCTGATTCCCATGGACGAATATGACATCCCTCTTTTTTGTGCGGATGGATCGATTCATATCGTCGAGCTCAAGGGGTCACATATCACGAAACTTGTAGAGCGCCAGAGATCCCATTTGATCCCCGGCAAGGAAGTCCATAAGGCGGTAGGGCAGGCAATGAACTACCTCCGCGACCTCGATGAGGCTGGCGCCGCTATGGAAACCTACTACAGGAGAAATGGAATCGAGTATGACTTGTGTCGAGCGCGGGCAACGGTGGTGATTGGAAACCCTGATCACGTAGATATTCCCGCTGATACTAGGTTGAATCTCGGCCCAGCGACTAGGCAGACAATCGACCAGGCCATCAGGACATACAACGCTCTGATCAACCGCATCGAGGTTGTCACGTGGACCGACTTGCTAGATGCCGCAGATAGATCACTGAAGTTCGAGGAGGAATCTGCTGGTTCCGAATCGGCCGACCATACAGACCTTCCCGGTCAACGATCCAGCGCCCCAGAAATTAGCCAAGAAGCAGAGGGCGAGGAAACCATCTTCTGAAAGTCTGCGGAGCGATCGCGGTCTGTTCACCCTAGCCAGAGAACCATTCAGTGCGCTCCAACCTCGCTCGTTCACACCCTTATCCGTGAACCGATGCGCATGGATCCGAACGAGATTGCGCGATACGAGGCAGCGTCCGGCTGACCTCAAATGATCACGAGCGAATGGTGTTCAAAGCCGCGATTACGACCGCAGGGTCACCGTTGTACAACACATGCGGTTCGCCTGCTTGAGGAGGGATAAATCGGTTACGATATCGCTGCAGGTCGCTCTCCGAGAAGTAGATCGAGTTTGGATCGTTTGCGTGGAATTCATTGCGCTTGCTGATCCTTTCCCAAAGTTCTTCATGGCTGGCCGCGAGATAGACAAGCATAGGGATCGCGCCGACGTCGATGGCGATAGATCGCCATCTAGCCCGGTCCTCCGGCGTCCAAAATCCGTGGTCGACAACGACATCGCGCCCCGCCTTGAGTTGCTCCGCGAGATCGATTGCAACGTCTTCGAGAACTGGCTTCTCAAGGGTGGGGAAGACCCCTCTGGGGAAGTCCACTCCATAGACGCCATGCCGGCGGAACATCTCTTCGTCCGGGCATAGCCTGAGGAACCCGCGAGCGGTGAGAGCACGGGAAAGAGTCGTTTTTCCGGAGCCGGGGAGTCCGGCCATCAGGACACAGAACGGCGAGTGTGGGGGCATCGGTCTCGTAATGGTTCGGGAGATAGCAGCTATCTCCGCTTCGGCTTCCGACGTAATTGTGCCAGCCCTGCGGGACGCAAGCAGTGCACCTAGGCGGTCTTCGAGCACGCTAAAGAGCGTGTCATCCACGGCCGTCACGGGGAGACCTCCGATTCTGTGCGCCATGTCCGACCGGGCCCTCCGAGGTCCACGCCGTACTCCACGATGTTGCCTTCGCTATCGACGAACTTGGCTGTCATCACGACGACCGGTTCGGCTGGCGGGTCGTTGTGGTCTAGCTCCAAGAGCCGCGCATACTCCGGCGTCAGCAGACGGGCTGAGGCGGTATCGACGCGGTGGCTGATCGGGTGGCCGGTCGCCTGGGCGATGAGCTGGAGTGAGGTCCCGTCGGTCAGGCGCTCGCTTACTGCTAGCTGAGGGATCAGCTTCCCGTACCGAGCGGGAATCCACGACGTGCTGTGAGCAACGATGCCGTGCCGGTCCCTGTACACGCGGCTACGGCGCACCACGTCGGAGCCGGGCTGAACGTCCAGCGCTTGCGCCACTTCATCGGGCGCGGGCACCACGGCCGCCTGGTGCGAGTCGGACCGTTCACCTGCCCCCCAGCTAGATCCTGTACGGCGTCCCCGGTCCTGCCGCTGCGCCCCAGACGACATCGGAGCCGGCAGGTCCAGCACTTCGGTACCGATGCCGTGGATGCCACGGATAAGCCCCTCATTGCGCAGCTTGCGCAGGGCTTTCTCGGCTGTCGCCGTACTCACCTTCCACTCTTCCGAGAGGTTCTTGATGCTCGGCAAGAGGGTCCCGGGCTGTAGCTGACCAGACGTAATCAGCTCCTTGTAGTGGGCGGCAATCTTCGCGTACGGCGCCCGATTGTCGGCCTGGCCTGCCATGTCGTCCGCTCCTTGTCGTCACTTCCCTGAGGTTCCCTAGCTTACTGCTTGACACCGCAGGGAACCCTAGGGAACCTTAGGGATGTGCCCGCCGGTCGGTTCGGTCGACTAGCGGGTGCCGGACCTCAATGCGCCCTGATTTAGGGCGTATTCGAGGCCAAGGGGCCCGGGACAGAGCGGGCCGAGGGCGGACCCGACCCTTGTCATTCGGGACGGCTTAGACCGAAAGGTCATGTCTCCATAGGCCTGAAACGGGAGCTCGTGTTCCCGAAGGAGACAGCACGCACGTTCAGCCTTTCCGCAGCTCAAGGGTTGCGGCCGGTTGCCTCCGCTGCACGTCTCGCACGTGCAGCGTCGAGGGGAGCCGGGCGCCCGGTCACCGGGCCGTCTCCACCCTTCGTCTGAGAGGACTGCCATGCGCTGGAGTTTCACGTTCACCGCGACCGTGACCGACCTGAAGACGGGCGAGCGCGAGGAGATCAACGACACCGCGCACTTCGACCACCCGATCACCCGGGCCGACGCGCTGTCCGTGATCCGCCGGGACCTGCGCAGCCTGAACAAGCCCGCCCTCAGCCTGCGCATCACCGGCAGCTACTGACCCACACCCCGAAAGCGGCGAGCGGCCCCCGGGTGGCACCCCGGGAGCCGCGACGGGCCGTTCACCTGTGAGAGGAACCACGACCCATGGACCACATCGTCACTGTTCAGGACGCCGTTACCGCGTTCGCCGACTTCATGGAGCCGACGAACGCCGAGCTGGACGCGATCGAGCAGGAGATGCCCGTCATCCTGGCGGACGTCGAGCTGCTGGACGCGCACATCGTCACCCTGGACCGCACCCCGACCGAGCTGGACAACCGGCGCATCCGCCGGGCCCGCCGCCGCGCCCTCGCCGCCCGCGTCGCCCTCCTCAACAGCGGCGCCGCCGCGAGCCTTCCCGGGGGTGCCGCGTGAGGGCCAAGACCATACTTCCCGCCGTCGCGATGACGGCCGTGTCCATGGTGCTCACGCTGGCCGTGGTGGTGATGTGGCTGGGCCCGGTTATGCCGTGGCTGGTTGCTCTGGTGGTGGGTCTCGGGATTGACGGGGGATGGCTGGCCACCCTCGCCTACGAACGACGGCTCGCCGCCCAGGGCGACCACAACCGGGCCGTAACCGCCGTCGGCTGGTCCTTCGGACTCCTCGCCACCGGTGTCCTGGTCGCGCACGCCCTGACCGCCGACCATGCCGTCGGGGCGTGGCTGGCGGTGGCGTGGCTGCCGATCGCGGCCAAAGCCCTGTGGCTGGTCCACGGCCTGTGGGAGCGCACCGCCCTGACTCCCGTCGCCCTGGACGCGATCCGCGGGATTCAGCAGGAAGCGCGCGACGAGGCCGCCGTGGCCCGCGCCCGACTCCGGGCGGAAGCGACCACCGAGGAGACGCGGCTGACGGCCGTGACGGACGCCGGTGCGCGCGTCGCACGCGTCCAGGCACGGACCGCACAGACGCTCTCGTCGGCGTGGTCGACGCTGGAGACGGCCCGCGCCGGCGAGGACACCGGAAGGGCGCTCACCAGCGTGACGAGCCGCGTCACACCCGGCGTCACGCCCCGGTGGGAGCTCCCGGTGTGGGGACCGACGGAGCCGCTCACGGTCCGCTCGCTGGAGGCCGCGCCGCTCACCGATGAGGCGCTGGACGTTGTCGTCGACGAGATCCGGCACAGCGAGACCCCGGCTCTGTCGTATCGGGAGATGTCCGCCCGCTTCCGGGCCGCCGGTCACTCCGCTTCCGAGATGCGTCTTCGGGCTGCGTGGAAGCGGGTGGCGGCATGACCAGCGCCATGGAGGTCAAGACGTTCAGCTTCGGCGGGGGTGTGCAGTCCACGGCCGCTCTGGTTCTTGCGGCCACGGGGGTACTGGACTACCGCACGTTCTTGATGGCGAACGTCGGGGACGACTCCGAGCACCCCGGCACCCTCGCCTACCTGCACAAGTACGCCCTCCCCTACGCCGAAGAACACGGCATAGAGCTGGTCGTGTTGGACCGGGTGATGAAGCGGTCCGGTGAGGTCCGCACGCTGTATCAGGACCTGACCCGGGAGGGGTCGCGGTCGTTGAAGATTCCGGTGCGGATGTCGAACGGGGCCCCCGGCACCCGCTCCTGTACGGCCCAGTTCAAAATCCAGGTTATCGCCGACGAACTCAAACGGCGCGGCGCCACCAAGGACGCGCCGGCCACCGTCGGGATCGGCATCAGCCTGGACGAGATCCAGCGGGCCAACAACCGGCGCTGCGAGCCGCACGAGCGCATCGAGTACCCGCTGTTGGAGCGCGGTATCCGGCGTATCGACTGCGCCCGCATCATCCGCGCCGCGGGCCTGCCGGTGCCGCCGAAATCCTCGTGCTGGTTCTGCCCGTTCCACCGGCCAGAGACGTGGCACGACATGCGCCGCGACGAACCCGAGCTGTTCGAGCGCGCATGCCGGCTCGAAGAACTCCTCAACCGGCGCCGCGACGAACTCGGCAAAGACCACGTCTGGCTCACCCGGTTCAACCGCCCCCTGCGCAAGGCCATCCCCGACGGCGTCGACACTCTCCCGTTCGACGAATGGGACTCCGGCTGCGACTCCGGCTGGTGCATGACCTGACCTGCACATTCCCACTCACAACCGATCCGAGGGGAAACCACGTGAGCAACGCCGACCTGCGCCGCCTGGACCGCGAGATCCGGGCGACCACAAAGAAGCTGGAGGCCGTGCGGCGGGGTGAGTTGTGGCCGCTGAACGGCCGCGAGCGCCGCGCCATGGCCCGCGCCGTCACCGGCGGCGCCTACCGCGTCGTACGCGGCCGCAGCACCGGCCGCGCCGAAGAGCGGATCGAGTCCACCGGATCGGCCGCCGAGATGCGGCTGACCGCCGAGCTGAACGCGCTGCACGGCGAGCGGCAACGGCTCATCACCGAGGCCGCCCGCGACAAGGCCAAGCGGAAGTCGTCCGGCTGGTTCTGACCAGCCATTCCACCACCGGGGTGGCCGCTCTTTCCACGGACCCGGCCACCCCGGCTCACTCCCTCACTCCCGCCCCCGAGGGGGCAGTCAGGAGCACTCCCAGCATGTCTGAGAACGTCGTTCACCTCCACAAGCACACCGACCCGCCCGCCGACACGGCCACCGTGACCACGCTGACCGTGGTGCCGGACGCGCCGCCCGCACGGCCGGTGCCGCTGTGGGTGCGCTCCGGCCGTGCCGTACGCACCGCCGTCACGCATGAGCGCACCCGGTCGGCCGGCCGTTCGGTGGTGCGGCACGGCCTGTACACGTTCAACGGTGGGCGGATCGTGGCCCGCCGCGCCTGGGACGGCCGCACCGGCTCCCGGTATGAGCGGATGATCCGGGCAGCGGAAGCCGCGGGGAACCTGGAAGCGGCGGAGGAGTGGGAGGAGCGGTTGCAGCGCTTCCGCGCCGCCCGCCACCACCGCCGCATGGACCTGCTCCACTCCCCCGTGGACGCCGCCAAGGGCGTAGCCGTCGGCGCCGGCATGAGCGTCGGTGTGCTGGTCGCCCTCGGCATCGTCATGGCCATCAACTCCGGCCAGGCCGAGGACGTCATCACCCCGCTCGCCGCGACCATCGACTTCATCGCCTTACTGATCCGCATCGTTCAGGTGGTGTGGGGCCCGGCCGTCACCATCGGTCCGTTCCTCGCGCTGCTCGCGCTGTGGTCGGTCGGCCGCAAGCAGCACGCCGCACCCCAGTGGGCACTTCCCGCGAACGTCCGGTCGGGCGAGGGGGAGCCGATCACGCCGTCCATCGTGGTCAAGGCCCTGCGCGACCTCGGAGTCCCCGCCCTCGCGCGGGCCATCAAGGAGATGGGCGACGCCGGCGCCTCCATGCTCGGACCGATCACGATCGCCGGATGCGGCGTGGAAGTCGACGTGACCCTGCCCTCGGGGGTGTCGACCAACGAGGTTCAGGGCAAGCGCAGGAAGCTTGCCGAGAACCTGACCCGGCACGAGCACGAGGTGTTCATCACCATCCCGCAAGCGGCCCGCACGGTGCGGTTGTGGGTCGCCGACTCCGGCGCCCTGGATGAGCCGATCGGCCCGTCCCCGCTGGTCACCGACGAGGCTCTGACCGCCGACTACGCCAAAGGTCGCGCCCCGTGGGGGCAGGACCTGCGCGGCGACGCCGCCGCACTGTCCCTGTATCAGCGCCACCTGCTCATCACCGGCCTGTCCAACCAGGGCAAGACCGTGGCCCTGCGCTCGCTCGCCCTGTGGCTGTCGCTGGACAGGTCGGTGCAGTTCCTCATGGGTGACCTCAAGGGCGTGGGCGACTGGGCCATGTTCGACGGACTGGCCACCACCCTCATCCAGGGGCCGACGGACGAGCACGTCATCCAGGTGACCGAGATGGTCGAAGGCGCGGTGGACGAGATGAACCGCCGCATCCAGGCCCCGCCCGGCACGACGTTCCCGCCGCTCATCGTCCTGGTCGACGAGGCACAGGTGGCATTCATGTGCCCGGCCAAGGACGCCGACAAGCGGCCCTACGGCGGCTCTAAGGCCAACAGCCGGTACTTCATGGCCGTGCGGAAGATTCACAACCAAGGCCGGGCCGTGAACGTGCTGATGTGGCAGGGCACCCAGGACCCCACCAACGAGAACCTGCCCAAGCTCGTACGCGAAGGCGCCCACACCCGCGCGTCCCTCGCCCTCGGCACCGAGTCACAAGCCCGCATGGCACTCGGGGACAAGGCCGTCGACGGCGGCGCCGCCCCCAACCTGCTCCGGCCCGGCCTGGACCGGGGAACCCTGGTCGTCGCCTCCGACGGCATCACCATCCCGGCCGGCCAGTCGTCCATCACCGTGCGCACGCACTACATCGACGACGACAACGCCACCGCCATCACCGACCGGGCCAAGGCCCTGCGCGACGGCGTCACCACCTTGCACGCCATCGAGCGGGACGCCGACCACGATCCGCTGGCCGACGTCGCGGCCGTCGTCGGTGACGCGGTCCGCGTCCGCACGAAGGATGTGCTGGCGCGACTCGCGGCACGGAATCCGGGCGCCTATGGCGGTTGGTCGTTCATCGACCTCAAGCGCGTCCTG
This sequence comes from Streptomyces griseoaurantiacus, assembly GCF_036189845.1. Lineage (NCBI taxonomy): Bacteria > Bacillati > Actinomycetota > Actinomycetes > Kitasatosporales > Streptomycetaceae > Streptomyces > Streptomyces griseoaurantiacus. The sequence goes on from NZ_CP108326.1 coordinate 3,580,525, forward strand.
GACGACGCCGGCGCCGAACCGTACAAGTCCGACGGCGTCATGTGTGTTGCCCGCGACCGCGTCGCCCGCGCCCTCGCCAACCGCGACACCGACGGTTCCGCTTCCACCGACTGACGACAGGGAGCCGACCCCGGACGGGTCAGGGAGACAGGGAGAACTCCCTGAACGCCTCCCTGACCCGCCTCCCTGGCCCTGACCTGCGCGAATGATCGTTCAGGGAGTCAGGGAGGCACGCAGGTCACACCCCTCAAACACCCCGCAACAGTGCCCCCGCAAGGGGGTGCCGCTGCCTCCCTGGCCATCGGCCGGAATGGATTCCGCATGTACCCCGAGCCTGCCCACCACTGGCCTGCAGAGCGGGCCGTGACCGCCTACCAGCCCACCCCGATACCGTCGCCCGTCGTCGTCCAGTCGGCGCCGGTCGTGCCCGTCCAGCCGGGCCACATTCCGGCGGTGGCAAGCATCGTTCTGCCCGACGGTCGGATCGTCACCGGCTACGCCATCGACCACCCGCAGCCCACCCCGGACGTCGTCAAGCCGGCCGTCTCCCGTGCGGCGGTGAACGTCGCCCTCGGAGGAGTCGGGTTCCTCGCGGTGTGCGGCGGGCTGCTGCTGCTCACCTCGTTCATCGCCGCGCTCACCGCGTTCATTGGCCAGCTCATCATCCTCGCCGCCGTCATCTTCGGCGGATGGATCGCCGTTCAGATCCTCGGAACCAGGGGTCACAAGGGCGGCACGACGGTGAACATCCGCCGGGCGGTGTTCAAGCGCAACCGCTTCCACGGCTAGCTACGCCAAGGGCGGCCCCCCATTCCGCCAAAGAACCGGGGCCGCCCTTGTCCACCTGCCAACCACTTGACCTGTGGAGGTCTCCAGCATGACCCAACCCACCACCATCCGGCGAGTGCCCGGCCCACGGCCGCGCCTGTTGGATCTGTTCTGCTGCGCCGGCGGCGCCGGTGTGGGCTACGCCCGCGCCGGTTTCGCGGTCGACGGCTGCGACATCGCCGACCGACCAAACTACCCCTTCCCCCGCCACCAGGGCGATGCGCTCGTCCACCTCGCCCACCTGATCGCGTCGGGGGAGATCCGCCGGTACGCGTTCGTGCACGCCTCCCCGCCGTGCCAGCACGGCTGTGCGCTGACCGTGGGCACGAACGCCTCGCAGGGCTGGGGACGCGCGCACGTCGACCTCGTGCAGCCGACGCGTGAGCTGCTGGACGCCACCGGCCTGCCGTACGTGATCGAGCAGCCCAACGGCCGCGCCGAGATCCGCAAGGATCTGACCCTGTGCGGGGAGATGTTCGGCCTCGGGGTGATCCGGCACCGCAACTTCGAGGCCGGCGGCTGGACCATCGAGCAGCCGGCACACCGCCCGCACCGGGGTCGGGTGCGCGGCTACCGGCACGGCCAGTACTTCGACGGCCCGTACGTGGCCGCCTACGGCAACGGCGGCGGCAAGCCCAGCATCCCGGAGCTGCAAGCGGCGATGGGCATCAACTGGACCGACGTGCGCGAGGAACTCACCGAGGCCATCCCGCCCGCCTACACCGAGCACATCGGCGCCGCGTTCCTCGCCACGACCACGCTGGGAGTGGCCGCATGAGCGCGCACCTGCTGAACGCAGCCCTGAATGCCGCCGAGCACGGCTGGCGCGTCTTCCCGCTGCGGCCCGGCACCAAGCGGCCCGCCCTGCACGGCGAGAAGACCTGCGCCCGCACCGGACCGTGCGCAGCCGGACACCGCAAGTGGGAGCAGCGCGCCACCACCGACCCGGACCGCATCCGGGCCGCATGGTCGAGTGCGCCATTCAACGTCGGCATCGCTACCGGCCCGTCCGGCCTGATCGTGGTCGACCTGGACGTGCCCAAGGACAAAGGCAGTTCGGACGCGCCTAGCGGCGCGGCGACCTTCGCAGCGCTCTGCGAGCGCGCCGGCCGCCCCGTCCCCGACACCTACCGGACCCGGACCGCGAGCGGCGGAACGCACCTGTACTTCACCGCCCCGCCCGGGATCCGGCTGTCCAACACAGCAGGAAGTATTGCTGCGTTGGTCGACACCCGCGCGCACGGCGGGTACGTCGTCGCAGCGGGCAGCACCACCCCTGCCGGACGGTACGAAGCGCTGAGCGCCCCTGTGGCCGCCGCTCTGCCCGGATGGCTGCTGAGCATCCTGCAACCGGCCCGCAAGCCCGTACAGGCACCCACGGGGCCCTCCGGGGGGCGATCCCGCCGATATGCGGATGTAGCGCTCGCCAAGGAGACCTTGAACGTGGCCACCGCCGCCGACGGGACCCGCAACGCGACGCTGCTGCGGGCCGCCCGCGCCCTGGGACGGCTGATCGCGTCCGGCGACCTCACCCGCGTACAGGTTGAGCAGGCTCTTAGGGAGGCGGCGGCGGGCAACGCCACACAGTCGCAGCGCTACTACGACGACGTGATCCGTCGCGGCCTGGACTGGTCCATCGCCCACAACCCCACCCGCAGGCGGGCGGCATGACCAAGCCCCTCTCTCCCCCTAAGAGCTTCACCGACACCCCGCCCGGACCGCGCGTCGCCGAACCGAGCAGCGCCCGGCCGGCCATGGGCGAGCCGAAAGGCGCCGCCCGTCAGGGCGTCGTCACTGCTCTTCGCTCGAACCGGTTCCCGGCCGACGGAGCGCACCCCAGCGCCGACCCGACACCGGAGCGGCCCGGAATCCGCATCTACGCCCCGCCCGTCTACCGCCATCACTGGGACGGGGCCCGCTGGTCCACCCGGCACGGCGGCATCCCCACCGCCGCCTACGCCTGCACATGCGGACAGACCCGCACCGCCCGCGGACCGGACGGCGTGGCCGCACTGGTCACCGAGTACGCCGCACACAAGCACGTGTGCACGGGAGCTCCCGCCATGCTGGAACGGAGGAACGCCGCATGACCCCCACCGCCATCGACGGGGCCGCGCTGCTGGACGAGGTGGAAGCCTTCCACCGACGGTTCAACGTCTTCCCCACAGAGGCCGCGTTCGTCGCGGTCGCCCTGTGGGACGCTCACGCCCACCTGCTCGACTGCTTCGACTCCACCCCGCGCATCGCCTTCCTGTCCCCCGAACCGGGGTCGGGCAAGACCAGGGCGTTGGAGATCGTCGAGACGCTGGTGCCGCAGCCCATGACGGCCGTCAACGCGTCCGCCGCCGCCCTGTTCCGGTCCGTGTCCGCCGGCACCGGCAAGCCCACCATCCTGTTCGACGAGATCGACACCGTCTTCGGTCCCAAGGCAGGGGACAACGAGGAGCTACGCGGGTTCCTCAACGCCGGCCACCGCCGGACCGGGGTGACCTACCGGTGCATCGGTGACGGCGGACAGCAGACCGTTCAAGCGTTCCCCTCGTACTGCGCGGTCGCGGTCGCCGGTCTCGGCTCGCTGCCGGACACGATCCTGAGCCGGTCCGTCATCATCCGCATGCGCCGCCGCGCAAGGAACGAAAAGGTGGAACCCTTCCGGGCCCGCATCCACGAAGCCGAGGGACACGCCCTGCGGGACCGGCTCACCACCTGGGCCGAGCACGCACGGGATCGCGTCATGGGGGCGTGGCCGGACATGCCCGACGGGGTGAGCGACCGGCCGGCGGACGTGTGGGAACCCCTGCTCGCCGTCGCCGACGCCATCGGCGGCCACTGGCCCGAACGGGCACGCGCGGCATGCGTGACCCTGGTGACCGCGTCCAAGGCCAACGACAAAGGCAGTCTCGGGGTCCGGCTGCTGACCGACCTGCGCGACCACGTGATGGTCGGTATCGACCGCCTGCCCACCATCGCCATCATCGACCGGCTCAACGCCCTCGATGACGCCCCGTGGGCCGACCTCAACGGCAAGCCGCTCGACAACCGGCGCCTGTCGCGGATGCTCGGGGAGTACATGACGGCCGACAACGAGCCGATCGCCTCCCGCAACATCAAGACCGCCGGGAGCGTGTTGAAGGGCTACTACGCCACCGATCTGCACGACGCGTGGCAGCGCTACTGCCCCCCTCCCCCGGAAAGTCCGCTACTTCCGCTACCGGACACCGAAACCGCCGCCTGACCAGCGAAAACGGGGTAGCGGCAACCGGTCCCGGTTGCCGCTACCCATCCGCTACCGCTACCCCTTCCCGCTACCACAAACAGGCCCCTGACCTGCGCGGTAGCGGCGGTAGCGGAAGTAGCGCCCCTCAGAGGTACCCCCCGACGGACAGCCCGGAGGAATCACCGCATGAGCACCGTCATGCCCCCGAGCCACGAAGCACTCAAGGTCCCCGAAGTCATGGCCGCGCTGCGCCTGAGCCGCAGCAAGGTCTACGACCTCATCCGCAGCAAGCAGCTCGACAGCTTCACCGCCGGCCGGGCTCGCCGCGTCCCGGTCGACGCCGTTCGCCAGTACATGCAGGACCGGATGGAGGAGGCCGCCTGATGGCCAAGCGCCGCGCCAACGGTGAGGGAACGATCACCAGACGGAAAGACGGCCGGTACCAGGCCGCCGCGTACGTCTACCGCCCCGACGGCACCCGGACCCGGAGGTTCGTCTACGGCAGGACCCGTGAGGAAGTCGCCGACAAGCTCACGGAGATGCAGGAAATGACCCGGCAGGGCATCCCGGCCGCATCGTCCACCATGGCGTTCGGGGACTACCTGACCTACTGGCTCGCCGCGATCGCGCCGGAACGGCTCAAGCCTGCGACGCTGAACAGTTACGAGGGTCTGACCCGTCTCTACATCCGGCCGGCGCTGGGCAAGAAGCGGCTGAACCGCCTGTCGCCGACGGACGTGCGTCGGTTCCTCTCCGAGTTCAAGTCGGCGTGCCTCTGCTGCCTGCGCGGGGCGGACGACGAACGTCCGGAGGACAAGCGCACGTGCTGCGCGGTCGGTCGCTGCTGCGAGCGGCGCCCGTCCGCGCGCACCGTCCAGTACGTACACGCCGTACTGCGGTCCGCACTGCAACAAGCCATCCGAGAGGAACTGATCGCGCGGAACGTGGCCCGGATCGTGGAGACCCCCACCGTGGACCCCAAGGAGGTTCGCCCGTTGGACGTGGGCGAGACGAAAGCCCTGCTCAAGACAGCCCGGCCCCACCGCCTCTACGCCCTGTGGCTGCTGCTGGTCTCCACGGGCCTGCGCCGTGGTGAGGTGCTTGGACTCACATGGTCGGATCTGGACCTGAGCGCCGGGACCCTCCGAGTGCGGCGCAACGTGCAGCGCATCCGGCGAGAACTGATCTTCGGGACACCGAAGACAATGCGGTCCGTCCGTACCGTCTCCCTGCCCCGCCGGTGCGTGCAAGCGCTCACGGAGCACCGCGCGGCGCAGGACCGGGAACGCAAGATCGCCGGACCGAAGTGGAAGCCGACGGAAGGACAGCCGGCGGGCCTTGTCTTCACGACCTCCACAGGCAGGGTGATCGACCCGCGCGGGCTGAACAGGATGCTGACGATTCTGTGCCGGGACGCCAAGGTGCGGCGGGTGCGAGTTCACGACCTGCGCCACACGTGCGCGTCGCTGCTGCTGGCTCAAGGGGTCGACGCGCGCACCATCATGGAGACGCTGGGACACAGCACGATCACGATGACGCTGGACACCTACGCGCACGTGATGGGGACCACGCTGCGGGCCGCAGCCGACCGGATGGACGACGCCTTGGGGCTGGACGACGACCAAGGCGACACGGACGACGAGACGGCCGCATGAACGGCGCCGCGCGGGGACGTTGATGTCACCCGCTGATGTCAAAGGCCCCTCCGGATAAACCGGAGGGGCCTTCGTCCTGTGTGCACTCGGCAGGATTCGAACCTGCAACCTTCTGATCCGTAGTCAGATGCTCTATCCGTTAAGCTACGAGTGCTTGTGTGTTCTGTTGTGGTGCTCTTCCTTCCGGGCTTTTCGGCCCGGTCGGCGTTGCGGGAACAACATTACATGACTGGCGGCGGGACGCGAAATCCGTTTGGCACACCCGGCCTGAGCTGGGGAAACGTCGTTCTGGGGGCGTTCCGCGGGGGTCTGAACGACCGAAGCCCCGGTCCTGGGGACCGGGGCTTCGGTGTGGTGGGAGCGGAGGCGGAGGGATTTGAACCCTCGATGGGCTTTAAGACCCAAACCGCATTAGCAGTGCGGCGCCATAGACCGGACTAGGCGACGCCTCCCGCACAGCCGCCCGCGCGAGCGCGAGTGGTGCGTGCAGATGATGACACAGTCGAGCGCGGTGTCACCAATCGGCACCCACGGTACTAGGCGTGTGGGCGGCAGAGCAAAGTCCTTTGGCCGGTGGGGGGCGCCCGCGCAACCGCGCGCGCCCTGGCGCGTTGGGCAGGGCATGACTCATGTCTCCCCGTGTCGTCCCCTCCGTCCCTCGCGCCTCTCCCGCTCCTCTCCCTCCTCCCGTTTCCCCTGGGGGCGCTCGCTGCTGGCCGGCGCCGTCGCCCTGAGCGGTCTCGCCGCCGGGGCGGTGCCCGCGGACGCCCATGACCGCGTCGGCGGGGACCGGCTCACCGTGACCGTCCGGCAGGCGGGTCGCGCCGACGGGACGTATCTGCTGCGCTGCCACCCCGGAGGCGGCAGTCATCCCGACCCCGGCGGGGCCTGCGCAGTGCTGGACCGCCGGACCACCTGGGGGCGTGACCCCTTCGCGCCCGTGCCGCCCGACGCGCTGTGCACCATGCGGTACGGCGGGCCCGCCACCGCCCGCGTCACCGGGACCTGGGCCGGGCGGCCCGTCGACGCCTCGTACGACCGCGCCGACGGGTGCGAGATCGCGCGCTGGGACGCGCTCGTGCCCCTGCTGCCCGCTCAGGACGCCCGTCTCCGTCAGTAGCCGTACGGAGGAGGCGTAAGAGAAGGGAGAGGGCGCGGAGTGCGGAGTGCGCTCCGGCGTGCGCCGGGTTCTTCGGCATGCGGCGGGGGAGGTGGGAGGTGCGGAGGAGTCGTGAGGGTCCTGCGCCCGGCGCGCGAGGGCACACCGTGCGCCCGGCCGGCACTGGCCCCACCCACGTGCGACCTCCGCCTCATCCCGCGCCGACGGAAGGGCCTCTGCGCTTAGACTCCCTCGCGTGACACGCTGCGGGGCGGTTGGCAAGATGGCCCCCGCGGTCGGCAAGGTGCGGTGACAGGGAGGACGCGACTCGTGAGCAGCAGGCCATCCCGAGGCGCTGCTCGCCTCGCAGCCATACTGGACGCACTGCCCGACGCCCTGGTGCTGGTCAACGCCAACGGGACGGTCGTCAACGCGAACACCATCGCCCTGGAGGCCTTCGAGACGCCGGGCACCGCCCTGGTCGGCCGGGGGCTGCTCGACCTGCTGCCGGAGTTCGACTCCCGGCTCATCCCCGGCTCCATGCGCCGCCCCGACCACATCGACCCGCGCGCCCGCACCAAGCCGACGCGGATGACGGCCCGGCGCACCGACGGCTCCGAGTTCCCCGTCGAGGTCACGAGCGCCAACCTCGAGGACGCCCGTCAGGCCTACGACGGATACGGGTACACCGGCGACGAACTGCTGATGCTCGTCGTACGCGATCTGTCCGGCACCGTGGACACCGAGGCGGAACTCGCGCGCTCGCAGCGGCAGACCGAGATGATCCTGCGGGCCGCCTCCGAGGGTGTCGTCGGTACGGACACCGACGGCCGGATCGTCCTCGTCAACCCGGCCGCCGCACAGATCCTCGGCTACCGGGCGAACGAACTGGGCGGCAAGGAGCTGCACACCCTGGTGCTCCACTCCCGCGAGGACGAGTCGCCGTTCCCCTACGCGGAGTCCCCGCTGGCCGACACGCTGCGCTCCGGGCGCAAGCACCGGGTGCGCGGCCAGGTGCTGTGGTCGAAGGCCGGGGCCAAGGTGCCCGTCGACCTGACGACCGCCCCGGTGCGCGACGGCGACCAGCTCGTCGGCGCGGTGATGACCTTCACCGACCGGCGCCCGTTCGACACGCTCAGCGCCGAGAAGGACAGGTCGGAGGAGCAGCACCAGCAGGAGCTGCGGCAGCTCGCCGAGGAGCACGCGGCGGAGCTGGAGCGGGTGCGCGAGGAGCACGCCGCCCAACTCGAGGCGCTGCGGGAGCGGCACGCGGAGGAACTCGCGGCGGGTGACGAGCGCTACGCGGCGCTGGGTGAGCGGGAGAAGGACCGCTACGAGGCCCTGACCGCCCGCTACGACCAGCTCTTCGCCGTCCTCGGCCAGTCCCTGCGCGGCCCCCTGGACCAGCTCCGCGCCGAACTGTCCGCGCTCGCCGCGGACGACGCCGGGCAGCTGTGGCCCGAGGCCAACCAGGTCCTGCACTACCTCGCGGCCGGCTACTCCCGCATCACCACCCTGCTCGACAACGTCCTCGGCTTCCAGCGTCTGGACGCCGGGGAGGACGGCCTGGCCCGTACGGCCGCGATGCTCGACGCGGTCGTCGCGGCGGGGGTTGACGGTGCCGTCGAGCTGATCGGCCCCGGACGCGTGCAGTTCGCGGTGCACGCGCCGCCGATCGAGGCGGAGGTCGACGCGCACCGGCTCGCCCAGGCCCTCGCGCATCTCGTCGCGGACGTGGCCGGGGTCGACGCCACCGGAAACTCGCCGGTCTCGGCCGGCGGTTACATGGACAACACGGTCGTCGTGGCCGCCGCCCAGCGCGGCGAGGTGGTCCGCATCGAGGTGCGCGGCCCGTACCCCGGCGGCGATCCGGTGCACCAGCCGATCGTGCGGGGCATCGTCCGCGCCCACGGCGGCGTGCTGCAGACGCACGAGGTGCCGGGGATGAGCGGCAGCGCGTACGTCCTGGAGGTGCCGCTCGGCGCCGGGGCGGGCGCCGTGCCCGCGGCGGCCGCGAGCGGCACCGCCGACACGACTGGCGTGGCTGGTACTGCCGGTGCGGACAGCACGCCGGTGACCGGCGGGGCCGCGGTGGGCGCCGAGGTGGCGCTCGTGGGCGCGGCGGGCACCGCGGCCGCGGCGGGCGCTGCGGGCACGGCCCCGGTGGAGTCGGGTGCCGACGGCGACGGCGAGAGTGCGCGGTCGCCGCAGGGCGGTGGACGGCGGCGGGCCCGGCGGGCCTCCACCGACGCCTTCCTGGACGGAGGAGGCGCCGCTCCGGCCCCGGAGGCCGAGCTGCCCGCGCCGACCGGACGACGCCGCCGCCGGGCCGCGGAGGCCGCCGGGGCGGCTCCGGTGCCCGCGCAGGGCGCCGCGCCGGACGCCTCTGCCGAGGACGGGTCCGGCGGCACCGGGCGCCGGCGCGGGCGGTCCGGTTCCGCGGTGGACGTGCCGGGCGAAGGGGCGGCAGGAGGCCCCGGCGTCTCCGAGGGAGCCGTCGTCACCGCGGCCGAGCACGCGGCGGGCACCGCGGCCACCGGCCTCGGCGCGACCGTGCCGCCGCAGGGCGTGCCCGCCCCCACGGGCCGACGGGCCCGCCGGGACTCCGAGCCGCAGGCGCTCGCCCCCGCCCTCCCCCCGGCGCCCGCGGGAGCCACGGAGTCCACGGACGACTCCGGTCGCCCGACCGGTCGTCGCCGGCGCGCCCTCGCGAGTGCGGCCGAGCGGGCCGCCGCCCCCGCGGAGCAGGGTCCCCGGCCCGTCTTCGCGCTGCCGCCCGCCGAGGCCGACCGCGGCCCGGAGTACGCCGCGGCGGCCCCTCCGACGCCCCTGGGCGCGGACGACGGCCGCCATGACGCCGTCACCCACGATCAGGACGGGGACCACACCCCGCCGCAGCCGCATCCGGTGCAGGCGCCCACGGGGCGCCGGCGGGCGGCGGGCACACCCGGGGCCCCGGCCGGACAGGTGCCGGGACAGGCCCGCCCGACGAGTTCGGCGAGTGCGCCGGGGGTGACGGGCGCACAGGGGCTGGGGCCCACGGTTCCCGGCGCTCCGGGGCAGGCAGTGCCGGTGCCCGGCGCGCCCGGACCCGCCGCTGCCCACGCACCGGCCGCGGCCCCGGCCGTCGGCGTGCAAGGTGTGCAGGGCGTGCAGCAGCCCCCCGGCGTGCCGGGGCAGGGCGCTCCCGGGCAGCCGCTCGCCGTCCCGGGTGGTCAGGTGCAGGGTGCTCAGGCACCCGGTGTCCAGGGAACTCCCGGGACGCCCGGGGTTCACGGCGTCACGCCGGGGCAGGCCGCCGCACAGGCGGCGCCGGGGCAGGCCGTCGCGGGGCACGTCCCACCGGCTCAGGCCACCCCCGGCCAGGCCGGCCACCCCGTACCCGGTGGCCCGCTCGTACCCGGTCAGTCCGTACCTGGTCAGCCCGTACCCGGTCAGTCCGTACCTGGTCAGGTGAACGCCGCCGGTCATGCGTTCCCCGGGCAACCGTCCGTCCCCGGTGCGTCCGGTGTGCCCGGTGCGCCGAGTACTCCTGGTACACCCGGTGTGCCTGGTGCACCCGCCGCCGTGCCCGCGCAGGGCGTGCCGGCTCCGTTGCCGGGCCAGTTCCAGCCCGTGCCCGTCCCGGTCATGAGCCAGGGTGGTCCGACGCCGGGGGCTCCCGCGGCGGCTCCGCTTCCCGGCCAGGTGCCCCCCGTCGGCGGCGCCCAGCCCGTTCCGGCGGCGCCCACCGGTGCCGCCGCGCAGCAGCCGGTTCCGGCACCGGGAACACCCGGTCATCAGGCCGCGCAGCCGGCTCAGCCCGGGCAGCCCGCTCCGGTGACCCCCGGCGCCGTTCCGCAAGGTTCCGCGCCCGCGCCGGGCGCCCTCCCCGCCGCCGCTCCCGGCACTCCCGTCCCCCCGCAGGCCGTCCCCGCCCCGGCGCAGTCGCCGGCCGCGGCCCCGGGCATGCCGTCCGCCGCGCAGGCCACGCCCACTCCGCCCCCCGGCACCCCGCTTCCTCCGGAGCGGCCCGTCGCGCCGAGGCTCGCGCAGCCACTGCCCGCCGAGGCCGCCGCGCCCACCGCGCCCGTCGACCCGAACTCGACGCAGGGCCGGGCGATCAGTGTGCGGACGCTCGGCCAGGGCGTGCCGTTCGCGCGCCAGGCCACCGGCGCCGTACCTCCGGGGGCCGCCCCCTCACCGGCCGCTCCGCAGTCGCCACAAGCGGTCCAAGCAGCACAGGCGGCCCAGGCGGCCCAGCCTGTGCAGCCGGCACCGCCTGCGGCAGCCCAAGCCGTCCCGCAAGCCGTTCCGCAGGCGCACACGCCTCCGCCTCACCAGCCCGGCGGTGCGGGCCGTCGCCGCAAGCTCGGTACGCCGCCCGAGCCCGCCGCCGAGCGGCCGGAGACCGGCGGGCGGCCGCACCCGTCGACCGGTGGGCCGCAGCCCCGCCCGGCCGGGGCCACCGAGGGTGCCGGACGCTCGTACGCCATAGGAGCCCCGGACAAGAACGCCGACGAGGGCCCCGAGCCGCTCGACGGTCCGGGCGGCGCCGTGGAGGTCGCCGACCCGCCGCATCCGCAGCCGCTCGACGACGAGTTGCCTCCCGAGCCGCTGGACAACCCGCGCCGGCTGCTCGTCTGGCCCGCGCCCGATGTCCTCACCCAGCAGGCGCTCAGCGACCGCGGCTACCGGCCCGTCATCGTCAACTCCCGTGAGGAGGTCGACGCGCAGATCGCCGCCTTCCCCGCGGCCCTCTTCGTCGATCCGCTCACCGGCCCGATCACCCGCACGGCCTTGCAGGCTCTGCGCCAGGCCGCCGTCGCCGCCGAGGTGCCCGTGATGGTGACGGCGGGACTCGGGCAGGCCTCGCGCGAGGCGGCGTACGGCGCCGATCCGGCCGTCCTGCTGAAGGCGCTGGCGCCCCGGGACTCCGAGCAGCATCCGCCGCGCGTCCTGCTGGTCGAGGAGCACGCGGAGATCGCGCTCGCCCTTACGGCGACACTGGAGCGGCGCGGGATGCAGGTCGCACGGGCCGCCTCCGACGCGGACGCCGTGGCATTGGCCTCGCAGATGCGGCCGAACCTGGTGGTGATGGACCTGATGCAGGTGCGTCGCCGTCAGGCGGGCGTCGTCGACTGGCTGCGTGCCAACAACCTGCTCAACCGCACGCCCCTGGTCATCTACACCGCCGCCGTCGACCAGGCCGAGCTGCCCCGGCTGGTGTCGGGGGAGACGGTGCTGTTCCTCGCGGAGCGGTCGACCAGTCCCGAGGTGCAGGACCGGATCGTGGACCTGCTGGCGCGCATCGGCACGAACTGACACGAGGGCACAGGGGCGTTCACGAGAGTGGTCGGTCTGGTCGGTCGGGTGTTGTTTCACGTGAAACACCGCCCGACCGACACCCTCACGCGCCCGCACCGCTCAGACGGTCAGAGCTGCTGCACGTCCAGCTTCCCCTCCGCGTACTGCCGTCGCAGTACCTTCTTGTCGAACTTGCCGACGCTGGTCTTCGGGACCGACTCGATGATCGTCCAGCGTTCCGGGAGCTGCCACTTGGCGATCCCCTCCCCCGCGAGGAAAGAGCGCAGGGTCTTGAAGTCGGCGGTGGCGCCCTCCTTGAGGACGACCGTGGCGAGTGGGCGTTCGCCCCACTTGTCGTCCGGGACCGCGACCACGGCGGCTTCGGCGACGTCCGGGTGGGACATCAGCGCGTTCTCCAGATCGACGGAGGAGATCCACTCGCCGCCGGACTTGATGACGTCCTTGGCGCGGTCGGTGAGGGTGAGGAAGCCGTCGGGGCTGATGGTGCCGACGTCACCGGTCTTCAGCCAGCCGTCCTCGCTGAACTTGTCGGCGGGGCGCAGCGGCTCGGCGTCCACGCCGTTGTAGTACGCGCCCGCGATCCACGCGCCCCGCACCTCCAGCTCGCCGGCGGACTGACCGTCCCAGGGCAGCCGCTCGCCGCCGGGGCCGGTCAGCCGGGCCTCGACGCCGGTGGGGAAGCGGCCCTGGGTGAGCCGGTAGGCGAACTCCTCCTCGGTGCCGACGGCGTGGGCGGGCGGCCGGGCCACCGTGCCGAGCGGGGACGTCTCGGTCATGCCCCAGGCGTGGCAGACCCGCATGCCGAGGGCGTCGAAAGCCTCCATGAGGGAGGGCGGACAGGCCGCGCCGCCGATGGTCACCTGGTGGAGCGAGGAGACGTCCCGGGGGCGCGCGGTCAGCTCGGCGAGCAGGCCCTGCCAGATGGTGGGGACGGCGGCCGCATGGGTCGGGCGCTCGGCCTCGATCATCTCGGCCAGGGGGGCGGGCTGCAGGAACCGGTCCGGCATCAGCATGTTGACGCCGGTCATGAACGTGGCGTGCGGCAGCCCCCACGCGTTCACGTGGAACTGGGGGACGACGACGAGGGAGGTGTCCTGGTCGGTGAGTCCCATCGATTCCGTCATGTTCACCTGCATGGAGTGCAGATAGACCGAGCGGTGCGAGTAGACGACGCCCTTGGGGTCGCCGGTGGTGCCGGAGGTGTAGCACATGGCGGCCGCCCGGCGTTCGTCCAGCTCGGGCCAGTCGTACGCGGTCGGCTTCCCGGCGATCAGCTCCTCGTACTCGTGTACGCGGGGCCGCACGCCTTCCAGCGGCGTCCGGTCGCCGGGGCCGGTGACGACGACATGCTCGACGGTCGGGAGGTGCGGGAGGAGGGGGGCGAGCAGCGGGATCAGGGAGCCGTTGGCGATGACGACGCGGTCGGCGGCGTGGTTGACGATCCAGGCGAGTTGCTCGGCGGGCAGCCGCAGGTTGAGCGTGTGCAGCACGGCGCCCATGGACGGAACGGCGAAGTAGGCCTCGACGTGCTCCGCGTTGTTCCAGGCGAGCGTGGCGACGCGGTCGTCCTCGCGGACGCCGAGGTCCTCGGTGAGCGCGTGGGCGAGCTGGGCGGAGCGGGTGCCGATCTCGGCGAACGACCGCCGGTGCGGTTCCGCCTCGCCCGTCCAGGTGATCACCTGGGAGGAGCCGTGGATCGTCGACCCGTGTGTCAGGATCCTCGAGATCAGCAGCGGTACGTCCTGCATCGTGCTCAGCACGGCGTCCTCCCGGGGCGGCGACATTGCCTACGCGGATGGCCGCGCGAGGAGTGCGCGGCGGTAGGGGTTGGCCTGATTCTGCTCACATACCGCTTGGTATGTCACTAGCGGCAGTAATGATCGATCAGAGCAGCTCAGAAGTCGCGCCAGAAGTCGCGGACGACCGGAAGCCGATGTGGGAGCCGACACCGGGGAGCGGACACCGGGGAGGAGAGGCAGGGGAGGAGAGGCCGGAGAACAGACCCGGGGCAGGAGACACCGGGGAGCAGGCCCCGGGCAGGAGAGGCCGGGGAGCGCGTGCGGGCGTGGTCCCGGAGGGACGGGCCCCGCCGGGCCGTGGCGGACGCTAGCGGACCGGGCTCAGCTCCGGGTCCTCTCGGAGCTTGCCGAGGGCACGTGAGACCGCCGACTTCACCGTGCCGATGGAGACGCCGAGCACCTCCGCCGTCTGGGCCTCGCTCAGGTCCTCGTAATACCTGAGGACGACCATCGCCCGCTGCCGCGCCGGGAGCTTCAGGATCGCCCGCCACATCGCGTCGTGCAGCGCCTGCTGCTCGGCCGGGTCCGTGGCCGGCGTCATCTCGGGCTCCGGCAGCTCCTCGCAGGCGAACTCGTCGACCTTCCGCTTGCGCCATTGGGAGGTGCGCGTGTTGACCAGCGCCCGGCGGACGTACCCGTCCAGCGCCCGGTGGTCCTGGATGCGCTCCCACGCGACGTACGTCTTGGCCAGTGCCGTCTGCAGCAGGTCCTCCGCGTCGCTCGGGTTCGCGGTGAGCGACCGGGCGGTGCGCAGCAGCAGCGGCTGGCGGGCCGCCACGTACGCCGAGAACGACGGGTACGACGGCTGCGGCAAGGTCTGCCGGGCCGGCGTCGCGGCGGCCGAGGCGCTGGTGCAGACGAGTGTGGTCATGGCTCAACGCTAGGAGCGGGGCCCACTCCGGCGGATCGGCCGCAGGTCCCGAAGCCGTGTCCCCCTCAGGTTGTAGGAGGGGGGAGGGCCCCACCTCCTGAAGGTGGAGGAGGGCTACTGCGGGTACTGAGGGTAGACCCCCTGAGAAACGACCACAGGGCGGTGGGAACGGACTACGGGCTCCTGAGAAAGGACCAGGGGCGGTCGGGTCAGCCGATCCGGGCCACCGGGGCGTCGACGAGGTTGCGGTCGATGAGCAGGCTCCGGCCGCCGTGCCGCTCGCGGACGTTCCCCGCGTACTGGTGGATGCGCCGCCCCTGCCACGCGCTCCGCCGCAGTGCCGGTTCCCCGTACAGCCGGGGAGTGCCGCGCCAGCGGGCGAACCACATCACGGCGGGCAGGTTGTCGACCCCCGCGCGGCGGGCGCCCTCGATGTGCCGTACGCCCGTGTCGGCACTGCTGTAGAAACCCGGCAGATACCCACTGGTGCCCACCTCGCGGTCCCAGGCGCGGACGAAGGAGAGCACCCGCCGGGCGCAGGACGTGTTGCGGCGGTCGTACGACTCGACGTCCAGGTAGAGCGCGCTGCCGGTGAGCAGGCCGAGGGCGTGCGCCCGGCGCACGGCGTCCCGGCCCTCGCGCGCGCCCTGCCGCGCGGGATGCTTCCCGATCGACACACGCGGTTTGACGCCGCCGCCCACGCAGGGTGCCTGCGAGCCGGCGTACACCGGCAGCAGGCGCCAGCCCATGCGGTCCACGGCGCGCACCCAGCCGGGGGTGAGCCGGGGCTGGGGGCAGGCGCGGCCCCGGCCGCCGAAGTAGATGCCGAGGGCGCGGTAGCGGGAGGTGCGCCACCGGGTGAGTGTGCCGGTGGAGGGCGCGCCGCAGGTGTCCATGGCCCAGCCCCGGAAGGTGACGGTGGGGTCGGGGGTGGTGCGGGCGGGGGCGCTGCGGGCGGAGTCGGGGGCGGTCCGGGCGAGGGCGCTGCGGGCGGAATCGGAGGTGCTCCGGGCGGGGACGGTGCGGTCGGGGGCGGCCGGCACCCCGGCCCCGCACAGCAGTGTCCAGACGACGCAGATCCCGACGAGCGCCGTCCACCCGCTCCGCCGTCCCGCCCGCGCCCTTCCCCGCGTCCCGCGCGCCACGGCCCCTCGGGGCACCCACCCCCGCCTCGGGCCCCGACCGCGTCCCCAGCCACCACACCCTCGTTCACGCATGGCCCGAGTGAACGTTCCTGCCCGCCCCCGGCACGGTCCGCCACACCCGGCGTTCAGCCGTCCGCCGTCAAATCGCCCCCGATGTGGGGACCCGGCCCGCGCGTCGGCCGGATGCCCGCCGGAAGGGCGGACACGCCTGCGCGGCGGTACCGGAGGCACCGCCGCGCGGACGTGTCACAACCCATGAAGCGCACCCCGTACAGGCGCTCGGGGCCGGCCGGCGACCGTCGGCCCCGCGGCGCTCACCACAGACGGGTGAAGTGGACGGTCACGTTCTCGTTGCCCTGGTTGACGGTCGTGAACGCGGACCCGTTCACCTGGGCGGTATTGCTCTGATTGCTGGCACCGGCGCCGAGCGCCTGCTGCTGTGTCGTCGCCGAGTTGCCGTGGTTGTCGAGGCCGGTCCCGCTGCCGCTGACGGTCGCCACGGCCGCGTTCGCCCCGTCGTCCGCGGCGGCGCCGTTGTCCGCGGTGGCGACGCCCGTGAAGAGGGCGGCGGCCAGCGGCAGGGCCGCGACGGCGGCGAGGACGCGGGCGGTACGGATGCTTGCCATGTTCTTCCTCCAGAAGCGGGAGTACGCACCGGCGAAGGCCGGACGCACGTGAAGTACGGCTGTTCTCAGGGCAGTTGGCCGACCGCCCTGGAGTGCTGCACGACGTCGCGCCTCCAAGCTGCCCGACCGGACCCGAGCCAACCACCCCGGAAGGGGCGATTCCCCCTGAAGCGTGAGGACAAGTCGATAAACCCCCTTCACGACCTTTTCGCCGGCCCTCTCCGCGTGACGCACCCGCGAGGGAGAGGCCCCGCTCCCCCCTCCCGGCCAGGCCCGGCAAGCGGCGAAAGGTTCCGCCCGCGAGGCCGGCGGAGTACACCCCCGGACGTCGGCGCATGACGCCACATCCCTCGAATGGCCGCACGGACCGCCCGCCCGCCCGAAAACCCCCTTCCCTTTCTCGAACGCATGTACGAAAATCGACGCATGGCCACCATCGACCGGCAGGCCACCACCCTGGCCCTGGCCCACGCCCTGTCCGCCGCCGAGCGCGGCCTCGCGGTGATCCCGCTGTCGCGCACGAAGCTGCCGGCCCTGCGCTCCCCGCACCGCGACCGCCCCGACCTCGCCACCCACCGCGACCGCCCCGATCGGGCCGACCGCCCCGACCGCGCCGCTTCCGGAGGGCCGGTCGGCCCGCCCTGCCACGGCGAGTGCGGCCGCTTCGGCCACGGCGTCCACGACGCCTCCACCGACCCCCGGCGCATCCGAGAACTGTTCGCCGCCGCCCCTTGGGCCACCGGCTACGGCATCGCCTGCGGGCTGCCCCCGCACCATCTGATCGGCGTCGACCTGGACACCAAGTCCGGCACCGACTCCACCACCGCCCTGCGCGAACTGGCACTGCGCCACCTGTTCACCATCCCGCCGACGGTCGTGGTCGTCACCCCGAGCGGCGGCCGCCACCTGTGGCTCACCGGACCGCCGGACGTCGTGGTGCCCAACTCCGCGAGCCGGCTGGCCCCCGGCATCGACATCCGGGGCGCCGGCGGCTACCTCGTCGGCCCCGGCTCCCGCACCGACCACGGCGTCTACCAGACGGCACCGGGCGCGGCCCACCTGTCGCCCGCCCCCTGCCCGACCCCTCTGCTGCGCCTGCTGCTGCCACCGCCGCGCCACGCCCGCGTGGGCCTCCGGGGCACGGCGGCCGGCACCGGGCGGGAGCCCGGACACGGCGCCGGAAGCCGCACCGGCTCACATCCGGACGACGCCCTCGCCCGCGCCCACCAGGGCGACGGCCTGATCCAGTTCGTCCTCAGCGCCCACACCGGCCAGCGCAACACGCGCCTCTTCTGGGCCGCCTGCCGCGCCTACGAGAACGGCCTGGGCCCCACCCTGACCGCCGCCCTGATCGACGCCGCCGTCCACACCGGCCTCCCGCTCCGTGAGGCCCGTTCCACCGTCGCCTCGGCGGCCCGGATGACACCGCGCCGCCCCACCTAGGGCCTCCCGCTCACCGTCCGCCCGTACCGTCCCGCTCGTCACCTAGGGGCCCGGGGGCTGCGGCCCGTCGTCCCGCCGGGGCCCTGGCCGCTCCCGCTCCCGCTCCCGCTCCCGGCCGCGGTCGGTGACGGGGGCAGGGGCAGGCGTCCGGGCGGCAGCAGTTCGGCCGTGATGAAGGCGACGACCGCGGCGAGGATCACCACCGGGATCATCTCGGCGCCGCCGAGCACCAGCACGACCAGCACCACGCAGCTGACCGGCAGTCGCAGCGCGGCCGTCGACGCGGCCGCCATGCCCACGGCCAGCCCGGGCACGACACCGAGGCCGGGCAGCGGGGCGAGCAGTACACCCACGGCGGCGCCGAGGAAGAGGGCGGGGAAGACGGGGCCGCCGCGCAGACCGCCCAGGCACAGCGCGTAGGCCACGCCCTTGCACAGCAGCACGCCGACCAGGGCGCCCACACCCCAGGCGTGCGGGTGCGCGGCCAGGTGGGCGAGGGTGCTCTGCCCCGAGGAGGCCACGTCGGCCGGCGACCGGTCCGTGGCCAGGGCGTACACGGCGGCACACACTCCGGCGGCGAGGGCGCACAGCCCCGTGCGGAGGACCGGCCGGCCCATGATCGACGCCGCTGTGCGGCGGCCGCCGGACAGCGCCAGGTGGACGGCGGCGGCGATCACGACGCCCAGCACCACCGCCCAGATCACGTCCCCGATGTCGAGGTGCGGGGTGGGGGCGCCGAGCCGCACCGAGAGGCTTCCGGTGTCGATACCGGTCCAGCGGCCGCACCCCGTGAACACCAGGGCTCCGATGCCGCTGGCCAGCAGCGCGGGCAGCATGACCGCGAACAGCTGGGGCCCGCCCACCCCGGCCGTCTCGATCAGCAGGATGCCGCCCACCAGCGGGTTCCCGAAGATCGCGGACAGCGCGGCGGCGGCCCCTGCCGCGCCGAGCAGCGCCGTGCTCTGCGGGGTGTCCGGTGCCCGGGCGAGGTTCCTGAACCACAGCGCGAGGCCGCCGCCGAGCGCGATCAGCGGGGCCTCGGGTCCGAGGGTGGCACCGAGCGGAAGACTGGCGAGGGCGGCGAGGATCACCCCGGGCAGGGCGGCCGGCGCCATCCCCCCGGCGTGCAGGCCCCCGGCGGGAACGTGCCCGCCGCCACCCGGCAGACGCGTGACGACCAGGCCCACGGCGAGACCGGCGAGCGTCAGCAGCGGCAGCGGCCACCACCAGGGAGCGGTGCTCAGACCCAGCCCGGACGGCAGCGAGACCCAGAGCAGGTGCTCCAGCTCGTGGAGCGCGGCGAGGAAGAGGAAGGCGACCAGCGAGACCGGGATGCCGAGGAGCGCCGAGAACACCAGCGCCTTCCGGTAAGGGCGGGAATTCAGCAGCGTGCGCAGCCGGTCGGCCTCCTCCGGCTCGGTGGGGGCGGCGGAGGCCCCTGGCTGGTCCGGCGGCGTCACGACACGTTTCCTCCGTCTCGGCCGGGAAAGTGCCGTGCTCAGGGGCCCGTACCCGCCTGCGCCACCTCCCACCCGCCATTGCAGCACCCGCCCGGGAACCCCGCATGCGAGCGGCTGCCGAGCGAGGGGGAACGGCCGCGGGGAGCCTCGGGGCTCACCGCCCGTCGCGCAGCAGGTCCACGACGGTCTCCCGCGACCAGTGGCCGGCCGCGCCCGGGCAGCCGGCCACGTACGAGGCGACCGTCCGCACGTCCCACGCGCCCGCCGACAGCAGCCCCGCCGCCACATGGCGCACGTACGCGGCCGAGGGCGGATTCCAGGGGACGTCCCCCATCCCCCAGGGCGCGGTGAAGGTCAGCACCGGCACCCCGTCCACCTGACCGGCGCAGACCAGCGTCTCGTAGCGTCCGTCCCCCAGGGTCGCCGTACCCCGCGTCAGCACGGTGGTGAGATCCAGCTCCGTGCCCGGCTCCCGGTACATCTCCTGAGCCGCGATGTCCGCGAACTGCCCCGCGGTGACCAGATGCGCCCGCGCCGGCACGCGCCCTTCGGCCCGGGGGTCGTAGAACGCCCGCCCACCGCCCCACACGGGCGACTCGGTCACAAAGTACACGGCGCCGGCCAACTCGACCGGGATCAGACGGACCGGCATCCGCGTGTCCCGACACCCCGGGTAGACCCTCGCCCCTCCGTCCGGACGACCGCCGCGGATGTAGCACCCGAGACGGCCCAGGTGCGTGTTGGAGCCGTACGACGTGTACCAGACGAGCCCGGGACGAAGATCGTCCGGCAGCCCCGGGTCGATCTCCGGCACGGCTTTCACGCTGGACGCTCCGGACCGATGACCGCGCGCACGGGGCGGCTCAGCCGCGCTCGGGCCAGACCGGCCCCTCGTCGGTCCAGACGACGCCCTTGTTGTGGCACAGGCAGAAGGGGTGGCCGGCCGGGTCGGTGTAGATCCTCCAGCCGTAGCCCTCGGGCCCGATGAAGTCCTGCCTCAGCGTCGCGCCGAGGTCGAGGACGCGGCGCTGCTCGGACTCGATGTCGTCCACTTCGAAGTCCAGATGGAACTGCTTGGGGTGCTCGCTGTCGGGCCACTGCGGAGCACGGTGGTCCTCCACCCGGATGAAGGCCAGCTCGATCTCGCCGAACCGGATGCCGGCCCAGTCCTCGGAGCTGCCTTCCTTGACCGGACGGCCCGTCACCTCCGCATAGAAGGCCGCCAGTTTCATCGTGTCCGGGCAGTCGATGATGAAATCGGTGAGTCGCAGCATCCCGCGATCCTGGCACACGGGGCCGGGGGGAGCCACGAATCAGCAGCGTCCGCGCTCCGCCCGGCACGACGGCCCCTGACCGGTCTTTCGGTCAGGGGCCGTTGTCACTGCTTCTCGCGCGGAGGCGGTGGGATTTGAACCCACGGTCGTGTTGCCACGACGACGGTTTTCAAGACCGTTCCCTTCGGCCGCTCGGGCACGCCTCCTCCGCGCTGCCGCGAGGGCGACAGCGCGGGTACAGGTTACCGGCCCGCCCTCGGGCGCGTCCGGGTGCCGTGGGCGGGGGCGGGGTCAGCTGTCGCCGACCCGCTTGCCCAGGGTGAGGTCGACCGTGTGGGTCTTGCCGTCGCGCTTGTAGGTCAGGTCGACCTTGTCGCCGGGGCGGTGGGTCCAGATCTCGCCGATCAGGGTGGGGCCGCTGTCGATCACCCGGTCGTCGAGCTTGGTGATGACGTCGCCGGACTTGAGGCCCGCCTTGTCCGCCGGGCCTCCCGAGGTGACCGCGTCCGAGCCGTTGACGCCCTGGGCGGTGATCTTCGCGCCGCCCGTGCCGTCCTCCAGGGAGACCGAGGCGCCGATCACCGGGTAGACCGGCTTGCCGGTCCTGATCAGCTCCTGGGCGACGTACTTCGCCTGGTTGATGGGGATGGCGAAGCCGAGGCCGATCGAGCCGGCCTGGCCCGAGCCGCCGCCCAGACCGCCGTTGCTCGAGGACTGGATCGCGGAGTTGATGCCGATGACCGCGCCCTGCGCGTCCAGCAGCGGGCCGCCGGAGTTGCCCGGGTTGATCGACGCGTCCGTCTGCAGCGCGCTCATGTACGAGGTGCTGCTGCCCGACTGGCCGTCGCTCGAGGCCACCGGGCGGTTCTTGGCGCTGATGATGCCCGTCGTCACCGTGTTCGACAGGCCGAAGGGCGCGCCGATGGCGATGGTCGAGTCGCCGATCGCGACCTTGTCGGAGTCGCCCAGCGCGAGCGGCCTGAGGTTGGACGGGGCGTTCTTGAGCTTGATGACGGCGACGTCGTAACCCTGCGCGTGGCCGACGACCTCGGCTTCGTACTTCTTGCCGTCGGGGAAGGTCGCCGACAGCTTGCCGCCCTCGACCGCCTCCGCCACCACGTGGTTGTTGGTGACGATGTGGCCTTCCTTGTCGAAGACGAAGCCCGTACCGGTGCCGCCCTCGCCGTTGCTGCCCTCGGCCTCGATGGTGACCGTGCTGGGCAGCGCGCGGGCGGCCACCCCGGCCACCGAGCCGGCGGCGCGCTTGACGTCGCCGCCGCTCTGCGAGGCCGAGACGGTGGTGGAGCCGGAGGAGTCGTTGTCCTTGGCGAGCGTGTAGCCGAGGCCGCCGCCGAGCCCGCCCGCGACCAGCGCGGCGACGAGAACCGCGGCGACCAGGCCACCGCGGCCGGACTTCGGCTTCGGCGCCGGCTGGTAGCCGGAGCCCCAGCCGCCGCCCTGGCCTCCGTCGCCGCCGTGTCCCGGCGTGCCGGGGGGCGGGGGCGGCCAGCCGGCGTCGACCGGGGACGTGGTGGTGGGCTGGTCGGGGTTCCCGTAGGCCGGTCCCTGGGGCCGCGGCTGCTCACCGAAGTATTGCGGCCCGGGAGCCGCGGGTGCCTGCCCGTAGGGGTCGGCGGGGCGGTCGGGCGCGGCGGCCGGCTGTCCGGGAGCCTGCGAGGGTTCCCCGGGGCCCTGAGCGGAAGGCGTCGGCCCGGGCGGGGTGCCCGGACCGGAGGCTGCGGGAGCGTCCACCGGCACGGGAGGTGCTGACGGGGCCGGGGGTACCGTGGTGCCCTCGTTCTCGGTGCTCACAGCTTCTCTCCTCGATCCACGGCTGTTGTTCTCGGTCGCACTTCGGCCACGCGTCCCGCGCTCGCCGAACGGTCCGGCGCGATGCAGCTGTGCATGTGCTCGTGTATGCCGTCAGCTTTTCCCATGGACCGTCAGGGCACCATAAGCGGTCCCTGTGGGTCTCGCCCACGACCAAACCTTATATAAGACCAGTGTGACCAAACGGACTCCCGGCCCCGTGACGTCCGCGCGTTCCGCCACGCACTCCGCCACGCACTCCGCCGCGCGCACTTCCGCGCTCCGGTCACGCACCGTCCGCGTGGGCCGCACGGTCCCCCGCCTACCCCGCACCGGTGGCACCATGACGCGGTGACCCACGCACGCCAGCATCCGATCCAGGTCGTCGCCCACCGCGGAGCCTCCGAGGAGGCACCGGAACACACTCTCGCGGCCTACCGCAAAGCGATCGAGGACGGAGCCGACGCCCTCGAGTGCGACGTACGGCTGACCGCCGACGGCCATCTCGTCTGCGTCCACGACCGCCGCGTCAACCGTACGTCCAACGGGCGCGGTGCCGTCTCCGCCCTGGAGCTCGCCGAGCTGGCCGCCCTGGACTTCGGCTCCTGGCACCACCACGACGAGGCGCCCGACGAGGCGCCCGACTGGGAGCACCGGCCGGAGGACCGGGGGGACACCTCCGTCCTCACCCTGGAGCGGCTCCTCGAACTGGTCGCGGACGCCGGCCGCCGGGTGGAGCTCGCCGTGGAGACCAAGCACCCGACCCGCTGGGCCGGGCAGGTCGAGGAGCGGCTGCTGCTCCTGCTGAAGCGGTTCGGTCTGGACGCGCCCGTCTCGCCCGAGGAGTCCGCGGTACGCGTCATGAGCTTCTCGGCGCGGTCCCTGCACCGGGTGCGGGCCGCCTCCCCGACGCTTCCGACGGTCTTCCTCACCCAGTTCGTGACGCCCCGGATGCGGGACGGGCGGCTGCCCGAGGGGGTCCGGATCGCGGGCCCCTCGATCAGGATCGTGCGCAATCACCCGGCGGCCGTCCGGCGCCTCAAGGAGGCCGGGCACCAGGTGCACGTGTGGACCGTGAACACCGCCGAGGACGTCCACCGCTGTGTCGACCTGGGCGTCGACGCCATCATCACCAACCGGCCGCGGGCCGTGCGGGAACTGCTGGGCCGCTGATCCCGGCCCCGACGGACCCCGGTGACCTGGGCGGGAGCCGGACGGCCCGGGCGGGGACGGCTTCCGGCCGCGTCCGGTACCCCTGGCCCCGCGCGGCGAGCGCCCCCTCTCTCACGGGGAGTGCTCCGGCGCGTTCGGTCCGTGTGCGGCCACGAAGAGTGACCCGTCGCACGTCGGCCGGTCGGTTTCCGGCCCATTGCGGTGGGGCATCCACTCCGTGGCGTGGGGTGAAGGAGGTCTCGGGGGTGGCGTTGGTGGTGGCACAGGAGGTGCCCGCGTCGTCGAGCATGGCCGTACCCCATGGCCCTGCGGGCGTGGGGCAGGCACGGCATCGGATGCGGGCGCAGTTGCGCCGCGGCGGCGTATCGGAAGCGGTCATCGACGATGCCGTACTGATCCTTTCCGAACTTCTCAGCAATGCCTGTCGGCACGGCAGACCCCTCGGCGACGCCCTCGCCGGGGACGGTGACGTGCGGGCCGCGTGGCGCGTCGAACCCTCGGGCCGACTGACGGTCGAGGTGACGGACGGCGGTGGTCCGACCCGGCCGGTTCCCGCCACACCGTCGGTCACCGCGCGTGGCGGACGCGGGCTGAACATCATCACGGCGCTCGCCCAGGACTGGGGCGTACGGGACGACGCGCACGGCGAGGTCACCGTCTGGGTCGTCCTGCGGGACGACGCCGAGTCCGCCCGCCGCCGCGAGGACTTCGCCGCGCGGGTCCCGATGCCCTCGGTGCCGCGGGCGTCGTAGCCGTAGTCGTAGTCGTAGCGGTACGCCGTGGTCGGCCGGTGCCGAAACCCCGACGGCCCCGGAAGCCGGCCACCCCCTTCCCGCCTGCCCGACAGCCTCCGAAGCCGGTCGCCCGGCAGCCCGAACCCGGTCGCCCTCCCCGGCCCCGGGTCCGCATCGTCCGGGTTGTCCACAGGTTCCCGTCGGCGCCCGGACGAACGACTAGGCTCGCGCCCGTACCCAGACGAGCCGTGACCGGGAGACACCGACGATGGCCAAGAAGCGACCCCAGACGAAGGCCGACAGGCACCGGACCGGCGGCGGGGTGAGCACCGGGGCGGACATTCCGGTCGTCGGCGCCCGGGAACCCTGCCCCTGCGGCAGCGGCCGCCGCTACAAGGCCTGCCACGGCCGGGCCGCCGCGCACGCGGCGACCGAACTGGTGCGGCGCCCGTTCGAAGGGCTGGCGGGCGAGGGCGACTGGGTCGCGCTGCGCGAACTGGTCCCCGCCGCCACGGCCGAGCTGACCCTGAAGGACGGGCTGCCCGAGGGCGTCCCCTCGGTCACCCTCGCCACCGTGCTGCCGATGGCCTGGCCCGCGCTGCGCCGCGAGGACGGTTCGGTGCTGCTGGGCCTGCAGAACGACACGGCCTCCGGCGACATCAGCCGCGACCTCGCCGACACCCTGCTCCGCGCGCTGGAGGCGCGGCCCGGCACCTCGGTGCAGAGCCGGCGGGCCCCGGCCGAGGGCCCCCGGCTGCAGGACGTGCTGGACCCCGAAGCCACGTTCGCCCCCCAGGTGCACACCGGGTTCGAGTTCTGGGTGCCGGACGCGGAGAACGCCTCGCCCGAGGTGGCCGCCTCCCTGGAGCGGGCCAACGCCGCGGCCATCCCGACGGTGCGCCTGGAGGGCGTCGACGCCGCCTACTGGTGCCGCACGCCGGAGAAGAACCACCTGCGCTGGGTCATGCCGCACCCGGAGGAGCAGCTTCTGGACGCGCTCGCGCGGCTGCACGCGGCCGGGCGCTCCGGGCTGGGCGAGGACACCCGGCTGGTGGGCTCCTTCCGGGCGCACGGTCTGGTGGTGCCGGTGTGGGACCTGCCGACGGCGATGACGGCGCAGGACGTGGAGAAGCCGGCCGCCGGGTTCGCCGAGCACCTCGCCGAGGCACTGGCCTCCACGGCTCCGCTCACGCCGGAGGAGCGCCGGGCGCGCGGCGGCCTCACCAACCGCCAGGTCACACTGAGCTGATCCGCCACGACGGAACGTCTCGAGGGTGCCGCCCCGGCCGCCGCGGGCGGCACCCGGGCGGACGCTGCCGGACGGTGGGCGGTGCGCGGCCGGGAAATCTCCGCCGAGGGCGGGCACCCGCCTTCCGGGCCGTCGACTCAGCCGCCCCATGAGGTGACTCGCGTCACAACTGCCGCTTCCGACAAGCACATCCGTGTCCGAATAGGCGAGATCGAATTTGCGAACCGGCGATCTCTTGTTACGGTTCCAATAGCCCGGTTGCTGGTGCATCCCCCGTCGCCAGCAACCGGGTCTTTTCATGTCTCCGGTGAACCGCCCCGGAATCGCGCCCTCCGCCAACTCCCCTGCCCCGTCCCGCCGTTGCCCGACGGTACGGTTCCGGGGTGCGCGGCCCGCCGCACTCGCGCCGCGCCCCGTCCGGCCCGGCCGGGAACCACGCCCGACGGCGCCTGCGACGGCCGGGGAAGCCCTCAGGAACGCGCCGAACCGCTCCCCACGCGCAGCAGCAGCGGCCCCTCGTCGGCCCCCGCCCCGTCCTTGGCGTCCGCCGCCGCGCCCGCGGCCCCCGCCGCGCCCCGTGCGAACTCCGCGACCGCCTCGTACCCGCCGGGCTCGCCGTCCGTGCGCTGCCGGGGTGTCTCGCAGGTGCCCGGCTCGTCCTCGGCGCCGATCGCGCAGTCGATGCGTACCGCTCCGCCGCCCGGCTTCAGCAGGCTCAGCGCGGTGCTCAGCGCCCGCCCGGTGGTGTTGCGGTAGTAGGCGCGGCCCCAGGTCTCGGCGCCCTGGGTGAAGACGCAGCTCTGTGCCTCGACGCCCTCGGGCGAGGTGAGCGTGGGGCCGCAGCGGGCGGCGGTGGCGAGTCCGAGGCCCAGCAGGTGCGGCGAGCGGGAGGAGGGGGCGGCGGGTTCCTTGGCGTCCCGGTGCGGGGCGGCGGCCCCGCCGTCCCGTTCACGGTCGCCGTCGTCGACGCGGTCGCCGCCGACGGGTCCCGCGGCGGCCACGGCCAGGGGGAGCAGGACCGCCGCCGCCAGCGCCACCACCAGTGCGGCCAGCCGGACCCGGGGATCGAGCCCCGGCGGGCGCTCGGCGCCGTGCCGGCCACGGAGGCCGCCGGCGGCCGGTGGTCCCGCCGGTGCCTGTTCCCGTTCGTGTCCCCCGGACCGACGCGTTCCGTGTCCCCCGGAAGTGCGCTTCATGAGGGCGAACATAAGGGGCGCGCGCGGCCGTTCGGGCCGCCGCGCGCACGACACCCCTAGAACTCGGGCGC
Source organism: Streptomyces griseoaurantiacus (assembly GCF_036189845.1). Lineage (NCBI taxonomy): Bacteria > Bacillati > Actinomycetota > Actinomycetes > Kitasatosporales > Streptomycetaceae > Streptomyces > Streptomyces griseoaurantiacus. Next base: position 3,607,481 of record NZ_CP108326.1, read on the forward strand.
GCTCACACCCGTACGAGTGAGGGCCTCGACGGTGGCGTCCGCCACGGCCTCCACGTCGGGCACCCAGGGCGCCGCCGAGCCGGGCAGCGGTGCCCGTTCCCAGCGCACCTGCCCGTGCCCGGTCGTGGAGGGCGGCAGGGCGAGGTAGCCGCCCTCGCCGTGGAAGCGGAGCGAGCCGGGGACGAAGTCCTGGGCGTGGAGCAGTTCGCCGAGCTGCTCCAGGGAGTAGGGGGCCACGAGGATCGCCCAGCGGTGCGGGGCGGCGACGACCGGGCCGAGCCTGATGCCCTTGCGGTCAAGGGTGGCCAGGGCACGGGCCGCCGCGGGGGCGGGCAGACTCACCGCGCAGGGGGCGCGGCCGCCGGTGGCGAGCACGATGGGCGCGCTCGGCCGGTTGGTCCACCACCAGCGCACCATGCGCGCGTCGGTGGTGGCCGCGAGCAGCCCCGGGTCGAAGGGATGAGCGCCCGGCACCGTGCAGTCCGGGTCGGGGCAGCCGCAGCGGGCGCGCCCCTGGGGGTCGGGGGCCACACCCGGGAGAACGGGCCACTGCCACTGGGTGGCGAAGGTCAGGGCCGCACCGAACACCTCAGGCTCCCCGTCGTTCGACCTGGACAGGAACCTGCGTAGCCTTCCGGGAATCCCGCGCATGAGCGCTCGTTCCTTTCCGTTGCACGCCGGCAACACCGAGGGCTGCATTCACCACATGGTCGTTCACCACATGTGTCGATCACTGCGCTGTGCGTACCTGCTGGAGCATCACGCCCCCGTCGTGGGCGGGGACGAACCGTCGGGGCCGAGCCGGGCCGGGTCCGCGGACCCTGGGCACGGATCGATCCGCGAGGCCCCGCGAAATCCGCCGGGTCCGCGAGATCCGAGGGATCCGTGGGATCCCTGAGGTCCGCGGTCGTCCATACTGCGTCTGTCGAAAGCACGGGCATGGCGCGGGGGTGGCGACGCCTGGCTAATTGCCGTCACGCTGTTGCTCGCCGCCTCCGCCACGGGAGGATGGGGCTCGGTCGTCGGTGAATAGGACGCCCGGGTCGGCCACCAGGTTCCGGGCGGCTCTTCGCCGCTCCCTGGGCCTCACCGGGTACGTACCCACCCCGACCGCTGTGACGCTCCGTCGAACGAGGCCAGTCGACCGCAATACGCCCTTGCCCGAGTCAGTTTCAAGCCAACTTCGTTTTCCCGCAAGCGACTCCGCGGATCGTCCGAAGGATCCCGAGGCCAGTCGCACCGCCCGTCCCACGGACACCAGGAATCCCAGCAGGACAATGCTGGACATCCCCTCACGAGTGCGTGTACATGTGGAGACACTGCCTGCGACGCAGAATGACATGGGGGTTTGCGATGCTTTCGTGCAGAACGCACCAGTCGGAAAGCCGGACGCCATGACCGTCCCTCACCTCCCGAAAGTGGCCGGAATCGATTCCACGGTTCCGGCTCCCGCTCACACTGTCGCCTCGGCCGCCCCGCCCACGGGCCCCTCGCCGAACACCACGGGTACCTCTTCGGCCACTTCCCACACCACCGGACCCGGCGCCCTCCTCCAGGACCGCCTCGCCGGCTGGGTCTCCGACCTCACCACCCTCCACGAACTCACCGAGCGCCTGATCCGCACCGACTCGCTCGCCGGCGCCCTGGAGGAACTGCTGCGCGCCGGGTCCGCCCTCGTGGGCGCCCGCCGCGGCCTCGTCGTCCTGGAGCCCCGCGACGGACTGGGCCCCGACACCACCCTCGGCCTCGGCCTCGGCCGCGCGGACCTCGGCCACATCGAGACCGTGCCGCGCGACTCGACGGCGTACGGGAGGATCCTGGACGGGCTGCCGGGCGGCGAGGGGGAGATCGCCCAGCCCGACCTGTTCGCCGAGGACGGGCTCGACCCCCGCCACCGGGAGGTGGCCGCGCGCCTCGGTTACGCCGCCAGTTACGCCCTGCCGCTGGCCGGCGAGGCGGCAGGCCGGCTCGGCGCCGCGGTCTGGCTCTACGACGAACCCGCCGAGCCGACCGCCCGGATGCGCCACCTCGCCGGGCTCTACGTCCGCTGCGCGACCGAGCACCTCGCCCGGCTCGTCGAGACCGAACGCACCCGCGGGCGCATGGCGACCCTCTCCGAGGAGCTGCTGCCCTCCCGGCTCCCCCGGATCCCGGGTGTGCAGCTCGCCGCCCGCCGCCGCAGCGGGCCGCGCGGCGGCGGCGACTGGTTCGACGCGCTGCCGCTGCCGGACGCGGCCCTCGGCCTCGCGGTCGGCTCCGTCACCGGGTCCGGTCCCTGCGCGGTCGCGGCCATGGGCAGGCTGCGCGCCAGCATGCGGGCGTACGCCGTGATGGAGGGCGAGGATCCGGTCGCCGTCCTGTCCGACCTGGAACTGCTGCTGCGGCTGACCGAACCGGCCCGCTCGGCCACCGCCCTGTTCGCCTACTGCGAGCCCGCGCTGCGCCGGATCACCCTGGCCGGAGCGGGACACAGCCCCCCGCTGGTCCTCGGCGAACGGCGCACGGAGTACGTCGAGACCTCCCTGTCGGCGCCCCTCGGGATGCTGTCCTGCTGGGAGGCGCCGAGCGTGGAGCTGACGGCCGAACCGGGAGAGACGGTTCTGCTGTACACCGACGGGCTGCTGCAGCGCACGGGCGACCCCATGGACCGCGCCTTCTCCCGGCTGCACGCGGCGGCCGCGAGCGTCCCCCGGGCGATGCGCGCCGACGCGGCGGCGGTCGCGGACCACGTGCTGCGCACCGTGCTGCCGGACGGCCTGGACGCGACGGGCGGCGCGGAGGACGTGGTGCTGCTGGCGGCACGCTTCGAGTAAGGCGCGAGGGGGCCGGCCGGCCCCCGGGAGCGGTCGCGTGCGTGAGAGGCCGGTACGCCCCCGGTCGTAGCGGCCGTACGTCCACGCGCCCCGGAACGGCCGGGCGGTACGACCGTACGATGGATACGGCCCAGTGCCGTACCTAGGAGGAATGACCGTGGCGGACGAGCTCTCGGAGATTCCGGCGACCCCGGAGACCGTGGCGGACGAGGCTGAGGCAGCCGAGTCCGAGGAGCCCATCAAGCAGCGCAAGAACAGCCTGTACCCGGGCGTGTCCGAGGAACTCGCCGAGAACATGAAGTCCGGGTGGGCCGACACCGAACTGCGCGATCTCGCACCGGTCCCGCAGGCCGCCGAGACCGCCGCCCGCCGTGCCGCGCTCTCCGCGCGCTTCCCCGGCGAGCGCCTCGTGATCCCCGCGGGCAACCTGAAGACGCGGTCGAACGACACGGACTACCCCTTCCGCGCCTCGGTCGAGTACGCCTACCTCACCGGCAACCAGACCGAGGACGGCGTCCTCGTCATGGAGCCCACGGCCGAGGGCCACAGGGAGACGCTCTACCTGCTGCCGCGCTCCGACCGCGAGAACGGCGAGTTCTGGCTCTCCGGCCAGGGCGAGCTGTGGGTCGGCCGCCGCCACTCCCTCACCGAGTCCGAGAAGCTGTACGGCCTCCCCGTCTCCGACGTCCGCGAGCTGACCGGCGCGCTGCGCGAGGCCCGCGGCCCGGTCCGCGTCGTGCGCGGCTACGACGCCGGCATCGAGGCCGCCCTCACCGACAAGGTCACCGCCGAGCGGGACGAGGAACTCAAGGTCTTCCTCTCCGAGGCCCGGCTGGTCAAGGACGACTTCGAGATCGCCGAGCTGCAGAAGGCCGTCGACTCCACCGTGCGCGGCTTCGAGGACGTGGTGAAGGTCCTCGACAAGGCGCAGGCCACCAGCGAGCGCTACATCGAGGGAACCTTCTTCCTGCGGGCCCGCGTGGAGGGCAACGACGTCGGCTACGGCACCATCGCCGCCTCCGGCCCGCACGCCTGCACCCTGCACTGGGTGCGCAACGACGGCCCGGTCCGCGCGGGCGACCTGCTGCTGCTCGACGCGGGTGTCGAGACGCGCACGTACTACACCGCCGACGTCACCCGCACCCTCCCGGTCGACGGCCGCTTCAGCGACATCCAGCGCAAGATCTACGACGCGGTGTACGAGGCCCAGCAGGCCGGCATCGAGGCGGTCCGGCCGGGCGCCAAGCACCGCGACTTCCACGACGCCGCCCAGCGCGTGCTCACCGAGCGGCTGGTGGAGTGGGGTCTGGTCGAAGGGCCCGTCGAGCGGGTCCTCGAACTGGGGCTGCAGCGCCGCTGGACCCTGCACGGCACCGGCCACATGCTCGGCATGGACGTCCACGACTGCGCGTCGGCGCGGGTGGAGACGTACGTGGACGGCGTGCTGGAGCCCGGGATGGTCCTCACCGTCGAGCCGGGTCTGTACTTCCAGGCCGACGACCTGACCGTGCCGGAGGAGTACCGGGGCATCGGCGTGCGGATCGAGGACGACATCCTGGTGACCGAGGACGGCAACCGGAACCTGTCGGCCGCGCTGCCGCGCCGCTCCGACGAGGTCGAGGCGTGGATGGAGTCCCTCCGCCGCGCCTGAGGCGCACCACCGGCCGCCCGGGGCCCGGCACGGTCCCCGGGCCGCCGCGGTCCCCGGGCCGCCGCGGTCCCCGGGCCGCCGCGGTCCCCCGGGCCGCCGCGGTCCCCGGGCGGCTCGGTCCTTCGTCGCACGGCGTTCGTCGCACGGCGTTCGTCGCACGGCGTTGGGCGGCGCGGGCGTTCCTCGGCGCGGTGGTGTTCAGGCCATGGCCAGGGGCGCGTCCTCGCGCCACTTGAGGATCTTGTCGAAGCTCACGACGGCACCGCCGTGCCCCGGCTTGTTGCCGATGTGCACATGATCGGCGAGCTGCTGGATGAGACCGAGCCCCCGGCCGCTCTCCGCGTCCGCGCGGGCCACCCGCACCGGAGGGCGCGCCCGGCCCGCCGAGAACCCCGGACCCGAGTCGGCCACCTCGATGCGGCACGTCCGGCCGTCCAGGTAGGCGGTCACCCGATACTCCCCGCAGCCCCGGCCCCGCCCCCGGTCGCCGCCGTGCTCGACCGCGTTCGCGCAGGCCTCGCTGAGTGCCACGGACAGGTCGTAGGAGACGTCGGGGTCGACCCCCGCGGTCTCCATCGCGCCGACCAGCAGCCGCCGGGCCAGCGGCACGCTCGCGGCCTCGCGCCGCAGATGCAGTGACCACCAGATGCTCATGCTCCAGCCTCCCGGCCGCGGCTCGACGTACCGTTACGTATTGCCACGAGTACCCGTGCGCAATCGCCGGATCACCCGCCCGTCGCCCGGGCGGCGGTGTTCGGCCGGGCCGGGCGCGCTCACGGACGGTACATACCTCACCTTGTGGACCTGCCGCGTGGGGCCCGTGGGCCCAGTGCGATGATGAGCCCGCCATGACTGCCCCCTCTCGGCGCACGACGCGCTCCGGAGCGGACCTCCGGATCCTGCGGGCCGCGGTGTTCACCGCGGTCTGTGTCGTGCTGGCCGCCGTGGGGCACGGGCTCGCCTCCCGCGCCCCGGTCCCGCCGTGGACGCTGGGCGCCGGATTCCTGGCCGTCTTCGCCCTCGCCCTGCCGCTGGCCGGGCGCGAGCGGTCGCTGCCCGGTATCGCCGCACTTCTCGCGGTCGGCCAGGCGGCGCTGCACACGCTGTTCGGACTCGGCGGGCACGGCACCGGTACCGCCATGGCCGGCATGCGCGGCATGGCCGGTATGAACGGCATGAACGGCATGGCGGGGATGCTGGGCGGGCACGGCCCGGCGGCCGGGGCGCCGGGCACGGTCTCCGGCACCCTGGCGCACGGCGCCTCCGCCGCCGACGCCGACCTCGTGGCACGCGCCGCCCGGCTCCTGTGCGGCGGCAGCACCGCCTCGATCACCCCGGCCGAGGCGCACCGCCTGCTCACCGCCGCGCGGATCGACACCACGACGACCGGCTCGGCGCACCATCCGGCCGACGCGCTCGCCACGGCCACCGCCGGCTGTTCCTCCCCCCTGTTCGGCATCCTGCCCTCGCTGCCCATGCTGCTCGGCCATGTCCTCGCCGCCGTCGTGGCCGGCTGGGTGCTGCGCCGGGGCGACCTCGCGCTGCTGCGGCTGATGCGGCTGTCGGCGTACGGGGTGGCCGGGGGCGCGCCGGGCCGTGCCCTGCGCACCGCCCTGGCGTACGTCCGCGCACTCCTCGCGGGACTCCCCGGGGCACCCGGGCGGGGACCGGTCGTCCCGTGCGGCGACCTGACCGTCCCCTCGGCGCCGCGCACGGCGCTGCTGCAGCACTCGGTGATCCGGCGCGGCCCGCCGGCCACGGGCGTACTCGTCCTCGCCGCCTGACGCGGGGCGCACCCACACCTTCCGTTTCCGCCCACCACCCACCGCTCCGCAAGGACCGGGGGGACGGGCCGACGGGGAGGGGAGGGGCCGCCGCCGTCGCGCGGTACGCGTGCGCGCGCTCCAGCGGCGCACGCCCCCTCTTCGATTCCCGATCCGGGTTCCGCGTCGGCGGGATCCGTCTCCAGTGGAGTGCTGCATACATGAAGGTCACCCAGGCCGCCACGGCCACCCGCACGTCCTCGAAGCTGCCCCGTGTCGCCGCCGCGGGCGCCGCCGCCGCGCTGGTCGTCCTCGCCGTGTCCACGCCCGCGTTCGCGCACGTCACCGTGCAGCCCGAGGGCGAGGCGGCCAAGGGCGGGTACGCCGTCGTCGACTTCAAGGTCCCCAACGAGCGCGACGACGCCTCGACCACCAAGCTCGAGGTCAGCCTGCCCGCCGACCACCCGCTCGCCTCGGTCATGCCGCAGCCGGTCGACGGCTGGGACGTGAAGGTCACCACGTCCAAGCTCGCCAAGCCGATCACCTCGCACGGCCAGAAGATCGACGAGGCCGTCTCCAAGGTCACCTGGACCGCCACCGGCAAGGGCATCCGGCCGGGCTACTTCCAGAAGTTCCCGCTCTCGGTCGGTCAGCTCCCGGAGGACACGGACCAGCTGGTCTTCAAGGCCCTGCAGACGTACTCGAACAAGGAGGTCGTCCGCTGGATCGAGGTCCAGAAGGAGGGCCAGGAGGAGCCGCAGAACCCGGCCCCCTCCCTCACCCTGTCCGACGCCGCCGAGGGGAGCCACGGCTCCACCGCGAAGGGCGCCTCGGCCGCCGACTCGTCCGCCGAGGACGCGAAGGACGCCAAGAGCACCGCCGCGGAGTCCACCGACAGCAGTGACACCACCGCACGCGTACTCGGCGTCGTCGGCATCGTCGTCGGCGCCGCCGGCGTCGCGTACGGCGTGCTGGCCGGGCGTCGCCGGAGCGGCGCCGGGGCCTGACCGCCACGAGCAACCCGCCATCGGCGCGGGGCCGGGGCCGCACCACCGTGCCGCCCCGGCTCCGCGCCGGAGCAACTCACCCTGGGAAACACCTGTGAAGCGCACCAAGTACACCGCCACCGCGGCGGCCCTCCTGGCCGCCGCCGCTCTCACCCTGACCGCCTGCGGCTCCGACGACGCGAGCGATCCCGTCGCCGTCGTCTCCGAGGACGCCTCCTCCAAGGGCGCCGTCACCGTGCTCGACCAGCCCTTCGAGAAGCCGGACCTCGTCCTCACCGACACCCACGGCAAGAAGTACGACCTGCGTGCCGAGACCGAGAAGCGGCCCACGCTCGTCTACTTCGGTTACACGCACTGCCCCGACGTCTGCCCCCTGACGATGAACAACATCGCGGTGGCCAAGAAGCAGCTCCCCCGCGCGGAGCAGGACAAGCTCCGCGTCGTCTTCGTGACGACCGACCCCAAGCGCGACACCCCCGCCGAACTCGGCAAGTGGCTCAAGGGCATCGACCCCGACATCGTCGGTCTGACCGGCGGCTTCGCCAAGACCCAGGCCGCCGCGCGCAGCCTCGGCATCAGCATCGAGCCGACGACGAAGGACAAGAACGGGAAGGTCGTGTCCACGCACGGCACCCAGGTCATCGCGTTCTCGCCCAGCACCGACAAGGGCTACCTGCTCTACAGCCAGGACGCCACGGTCGACGACTACACCAAGGACCTGCCCAGGATCATCGACGGGCGGAAGCCGTGACCCGCCGGTTCCGTCCCTCCCGTCCCTCCCGCCGGTCCCTCGCGGCGGTGGCCGGCGCCGCCGTGACGGCGCTGGCACTGACCGGCTGCGGCGGGTCCGAGGACTCCGGCCCCTCGGCCTCCGCGAAACCCGAGCTGAAGGTCAGCGGCGCCTACATGCCCGCGCCCCTCAGCGGCGACATGGCGACGGGCTTCTTCACCGTCACCAATTCCGGCGGTGCCGACACGCTGACCTCCGTGTCGAGCGACGCGGCGGCGGACGTGACCATGCACGAGACCAAGGACGGCGCCATGGTCGAGGAGGACTCCTTCGCGGTGCCGGCCGACGGCCGGCTCGCCTTCGCCAGCGGCGGGAACCATCTCATGTTCGAAAAACTCGACCACAGGCCGAAGGAGGGCGACAAGGTGGCGGTGGACCTCCACTTCGCCAGGTCCGGCACGGTCGAGGTGGAGATCCCGGTGAAGTCGGCGACGTACGTCCCGAAGACCGGGCACTGAGGGGAGAGCAGCACCGTGACACAGACCACCGCCTCCGGCGCGGAACGGGCACCGGCGGTCCGCGGAACGGGACCACGGCCGGGTGCGGGGCGGAAGCCCTGGGCCGAGCCCGGGGAGCGGCCCGTCCTGCGGAGGGCGGCTCGCGTGCCGGGTCTCCGGGCCGCCCGGACGTCGGGCTCACGGACGATCACCCGCGCGCCGGTCGGCCGGACGGTGACGCGCCCGCCCGGGCCGCGGACCGCCCGGAGTGCGGTGCTGCGGGCGCTGCTCCCGCTGTGCGCGCTGCTGCTCGCCTCGGCCGGGCTGCTGCTCGGCGGCGCGGCCCCCGCCTCCGCCCACGCCGCGCTCACCGGCAGCTCCCCCGCGCAGGGGTCGGTGGTCGACAAGGCGCCGACCGAGGTCACGCTCACCTTCTCCGAAAAGGTGAGCGTCTCCTCCGGCTCCTTCCGGGTGCTGAACCCGGCCGGCAAGCGGGTCGACAGCGGCAAACCCGCCAACCTCGACGGCGGCACCTACGGCGTCCCGCTGCGCGGCGGGCTGCCGGACGGCACCTACACCGTGACCTTCCAGGTGATCTCGGCCGACAGCCACCCCGTCGCCGGCGGCTTCACCTTCTCCATCGGCGCCCCCTCCGCGACCAGCGTCTCCGTCTCCGACCGGACCGTGGGCGGCGGGGTCGTGGGCGTGCTCTACGACGTCGCCCGGTACGTGTCGTACGCGGGCTTCGTGGTGCTGGTCGGCGGCGCGGCCTTCGTGCTCGCCTGCTGGCAGCGCGGGGCCGGCGAGCGCACGATGCAGCGGTTCGTGGTCTCGGGGTGGATCGCCCTCACCGGGGCGACGCTGGCGCTGCTGCTTCTGCGCGGTTCCTACACGGGCTCGGGGAAGGTCGCCGACATCTTCGACCTGTCCCTGCTGGGGCCGGTGCTCCAGAGCAAGACGGGCGCGGCGCTCCTCTCCCGGCTGCTGCTGCTCGCGGCCGCCGCGCTGTTCGTCGCCGTGCTGTTCGGCGCGTACGCGCGAGGGGACGAAGAAGACGAGGGTCATGAGCGGGACGGCGCCTCCGAGGACGGGAGCCGGGGCGCCGGGAGCGCCCAGGATGCCGAGGACGCGGCCGACCGGGCCGCCGAGCGGCGGGACCTCACGTTCGGGCTGGCGATCGGCGGCGGCGTCATCGCGGCCGGACTCGCGGCGACCTGGGCGATGGCCGAGCACGCCTCGACGGGCATCCAGACCGGGATCGCCATGCCCGTCGACATCCTCCACCTGCTGGCCGTCGCCGTCTGGCTCGGCGGTCTCGCGGCTCTGCTGACCGCGCTGTACCGGGCTCCGTCGATCGAGGCGGCGGCCGTGCGGCGGTTCTCGGGGATCGCCTTCGGCAGCGTGGTGGCGCTGGCCGCGACCGGGCTGTACCAGTCGTGGCGCCAGGTCGGCTCCTGGTCCGCGCTCACCGGCACCACCTACGGGCAGCTGCTGCTGGCGAAGATCGCCCTGGTGGCCGTCCTCATCGGCATCGCCCGGGTCTCCCGCCGCTGGACGGGCCATCTCGCGGACGCACCCGTCGTCAGGACGAGGACGAAGGCCAAGAAGCAGACGGTGACGGCGACCGCGTCCTCGGTCACGGCCGCGGCCTCCCCCTCGGACGGGCCCGCCTCGGACACATCGGACACGTCGGACACCGAGGTGTCCACCGAGGCCGGCAGCGGCAAGGGTGGTGCCTCGGCCGAGGAGACCGCCGGCAGCGGCAAGGGGGCCTCGACCAAGGGAGCCGCCGGCAGCGGCAGGAACACGTCGGCCAAGGGGGCCGCCGGCTCCGGTGACCCGAAGCGGGCCGCCCAGCTCGCCCGGCAGCGCGCGGCGACGGCCGCCGCGCGGGCCAAGCGGGTACGCGAGGCGGACCCGTTCCGGTCCGGGCTGCGCCGGTCCGTGCTCGCCGAGGCGGGTGTCGCCGTGGTGCTCCTCGCCGTCACCACCGCGCTGACCTCCACCGAACCGGGGCGCACGGAGGAGGAGGCGAAGGCCGCGAAGGCGGCGTCGTCCTCGTCCTCCTCCTCGTCCACCGGGACCCGCAGTTCCGGAACCCTCTCCCTGAAGCTCCCCTTCGACACCGGCGGCGAGGACGGCAAGGGCACCGCCCGGGTGACCCTTTCGCCCGCACGGGTCGGTGGCAACACGCTGCACGTCTATGTGAGCCGCGCCAACGGCAGGGCGTTCGACGTCCCCGAGGTGAAGCTCGCCTTCACCCTCGCCGCGCAGAAGATCGGCCCGCTGCCGGTCGAGCCGGACCGCGTGGCCACCGGGCACTGGGCGGCGAGCGATGTGCAGATCCCCATGGCGGGCGACTGGACGGTCTCCGTGACCGTGCGGACCTCCGACATCGACCAGGTGACCGTCGACAAGAACACGAAGATCGGCTGACCGCCCCCATGACCGACCAGCAGACACCCCCCAGCACTGCCTCCACGTCCGCCTCCGCGTCCGGAGCCACGTCCGGAGCCGCATCCGAGCCCGCGTCCGCGCCCCCGCGCGGGCTCTCGCGGCGTCGGCTGCTCGGCACCGCCGGGGCGACCGGACTGGTGCTCGGCGGGGCGGGGGCCGCCGCCGGGTACACCGCGGCCCCCGCCGCCGCCACCCCGCTGACCTCGCTCGGAGCCGACCGCGCGATGTTTCACGTGAAACACCAGCCGGGGATCACCACCCCCCTCCAGGCCCGTGGTCATCTCCTCGCCTTCGATCTCGCGGCCGGCGCCGGGCGCAAGGAGGCCGCCGCTCTGCTGCGCCGTTGGTCCGACACGGCCCAGCGGCTCATGGCGGGCGAGCCGGCCTCGCACGGGGACACCGACATCGCACGGGACGCCGGCCCCTCCTCCCTGACCGTCACCTTCGGCTTCGGCCACAGCTTCTTCGCCCGTACGGGGCTGGAGAAGCAGCGCCCGACCGCCCTGGACCCGCTGCCCGACTTCTCCTCGGACCATCTCGACAAACGGCGCAGCGACGGCGATCTGTGGGTGCAGATCGGCGCCAATGACGCCCTCGTCGCCTTCCATGCCCTCCGTGCGCTGCAGAAGGAGGCAGGGTCCGCCGCCCGCGTGCGCTGGCAGATGAACGGCTTCAACCGCACGCCGGGCGCCACCTCCCGCCCTCGCACGGCACGCAATCTCATGGGGCAGGTCGACGGCACGCGCAATCCGAAGCCCTCGGAGGACGACTTCGACAAGCGGATCTTCGTGCCCGCCTCCGGCGAACCGGCATGGATGGCGAACGGCTCGTACGCCGTCGTACGCCGGATCCGCATGCTGCTGGACGACTGGGAGAAGCTGTCCACCCACGACCAGGAGCACGTCATCGGCCGCCGCAAAGCCGATGGGGCACCGCTGACCGGTGGCGGCGAGACCTCCGCGATGGACCTGGAGAAGACCGACTCCGGGGGCAACCTCGTCGTCCCCCTCAACGCACACGCCCGCATCACGCGGCCCGACCAGAACGGCGGCGCGGCCATGCTGCGCCGTCCGTTCTCCTTCCACGACGGCATCGACGAGGACGGGACGCCGGACGCCGGGCTGCTGTTCATCGCCTGGCAGGCAGATCCGCTGCGCGGTTTCGTCCCCGTGCAGCGCAAGCTCGACCGGGGAGACGCGCTGTCGCGGTACATCCGCCACGAGGCCAGTGGTCTGTTCGCCGTTCCGGGCGGAGCGGTGGAAGGGGAGTACGTCGGGCAACGGTTGCTGGAGGCCTAGCACGGCCGGTTACGCGGGCGGCGCATGGGCCCTCGCGGGCGGACTAGGGTGAGCCCATGTCAGCCAGCTATGCCTATCTCGGTCCCGAGGGCACCTTCACCGAGGTCGCCCTGCGTACGCTGCCCGAATCGGCGACCCGGGAACTCGTCCCCATGGTCTCGGTCCCGGCCGCCCTGGACGCCGTCCGCAGCGGCGAGGCAGAGGCGGCCTTCGTACCGATCGAGAACTCCGTGGAGGGCGGCATCACCACCACCCTCGACGAACTGGTCGCGGGCGAGCCGCTGATGATCTACCGCGAGGTGCTGCTGTCGATCACCTTCGCCCTGCTGGTCCGGCCCGGCACCGCACTGTCCGACATCAAGACGGTCACCGCGCACCCCGCCGCCCAGCCCCAGGTACGCAACTGGCTGAAGAACCACCTCCCCGACGCCGTCTGGGAGTCCTCGGCCTCGAACGCGGACGGTGCCCGCCTGGTCCAGGAAGGGCGGTACGACGCGGCGTTCGCGGGCGAGTTCGCGGCGGCCCGCTACGGTCTCGAGGCGCTGGAGACCAACATCCACGACGCGGAGAACGCGCAGACCCGCTTCGTCCTGGTGGGCCGCCCGGCCCGGCCGGCGGCGCCGACCGGCGCGGACAAGACGTCGGTGGTGGTCTGGCAGCGCGACGACCATCCCGGGACGCTGCGGGACCTGCTGGGGGAGTTCGCCGTCCGGGGCGTGAACCTGATGCTGCTGCAGTCCCGGCCCACCGGCGAAGGCATCGGCAACTACTGCTTCGCCATCGACGCGGAGGGCCACATCTCCGACCGGCGGGTGGCGGAGACGCTCATGGGGCTGCGACGGTCCTGCCTGAAGGTCCGCTACCTGGGGTCGTACCCGAGGGCACAGGTCCGGGCGGAGGACGTGCGACCGCTACCGCCGGGGACGTCGGACGAGGAGTTCGTCTCGGCCGCGGACTGGGTCGCGCGCTGCCAGGACGGCCGGTTCTGAGCCGCACGGCCGGGGGAGGGCGACCGGGGCTGTGGCTCCGGCCTCCTAGGCGCTCCAGTCTCCTCGAGCGCTCCAGTCTCCTCGAGCGCTCCGGTCTCCTCGAGCGCTCCGGTCCTTTCGCACCCTCCGGGTCCTTTCGCGCTCCGGTGCTACCTGCGGATTTTCAGCATCCACAAAAGTTATCCACAGGCCACCGCTCCAGCCTGGGGACAAGTCGACAGCGACCCGGGTTCGAGTCGACAAATCACTGTAGTGATCTTCGATACGTCCATTCGGCCGTCGCGTCCCGTTCGTCCACTCGTTTCTCACGATCAACACTTCGGAGCGACCCGGGACGACCGAGCGTGACCCTTTTCCACTCGAAAGGGTGACTGATACGGGTTTCGGCCGGAGATCCTTCCCCTCGGCTCCGTCCCGCGGAATGATCACGATCTATATCCACAGATCTCCCGCACAGCCTGTGGATAACTTCACCCACGGTGTGGATACCTGTGGACAACGGAAACCCAAATCCCCGCCCTCACAAGGGAGTCGAGTCAACCCTCCGCCCACCGGCTGCCTCTTTCCAGGGAATCGGAGTCGTGAGGCGGAACCCGGCACCGGTAGCCTTGCAGGGTGATTGACCTTCGCCAGCTCCGTGAGGACCCCGACCGTGTCCGCGCCTCCCAGCGCGCCCGTGGTGAGGACGTCGGCCTCGTCGACGCCCTTCTCTCCGCCGACGAACGGCGCAGGTCGTCCGGCCTCCGATTCGACGAGCTCCGATCCGAGCAGAAGTCGCTCGGCAAGCTGATCCCCAAGGCCTCCCCCGAGGAGAAGGCCGAGCTGCTGAGGAAGGCGGAGCAGCTCAAGTCCGACGTCAAGGCCGCCGACGCCGAGCAGCACGAGGCCGAGGACGAGACCCGCCGCCTGCTGCTCCAGCTCGGCAACCTGGTCCACCCCGACGTCCCGGTGGGCGGCGAGGAGGACTTCGTCGTCCTGGAGACGCACGGCACCGTCCGCGACTTCGGCGCCGAGGGCTTCGAGCCCAAGGACCACCTGGAGCTCGGCCAGGCGCTCGGCGCGATGGACGTCGAGCGCGCCGCCAAGGTGTCCGGCTCGCGCTTCTACTACCTGACGGGCGTCGGCGCCCTGCTGGAGCTCGCCCTGGTCAACGCGGCGATCGCACAGGCCACCGAAGCCGGCTTCACGCCGATGCTGACGCCCGCGCTGGTCCGCCCGCAGGCCATGGAGGGCACCGGCTTCCTCGGTCAGGCCGCCGAGAACGTCTACCACCTGGAGAAGGACGACCTCTACCTGGTCGGCACGTCCGAGGTGCCCCTCGCGGCGTACCACATGGACGAGATCATCGACGCCGAGAAGCTGCCGCTGCGCTACGCCGGCTTCTCCCCGTGCTTCCGCCGCGAGGCCGGCACGTACGGCAAGGACACCCGCGGCATCTTCCGCGTGCACCAGTTCGACAAGGTGGAGATGTTCACCTTCGTCGACCCCTCGGAGGCCGAGAACGAGCACCGGCGGCTGCTGGACTGGGAGAAGCAGTGGCTGACCTCCCTGGAGCTGCCCTTCCAGGTGATCGACGTGGCCACCGGCGACCTGGGCGCCTCCGCCTCCCGCAAGTTCGACTGCGAGGCGTGGATCCCCACCCAGGGCAAGTACCGCGAGCTGACCTCCGCCTCCAACTGCGACGGCTTCCAGGCGCGTCGGCTCTCGGTGCGCATGCGGGACGGCAAGAAGGTGCAGCCGCTGTCCACGCTGAACGGCACGCTGTGCGCCGTGCCGCGGACCATCGTGGCCCTGCTGGAGAACCACCAGCTCGCCGACGGTTCGGTGCGCGTGCCCGAGGTGCTGCGGCCCTACCTGGGCGGGCGTGAGGTGCTGGAGCCGGTGGCCAAGTGACGACCCCCGGCTCCGATCCCGGACAGGGGTTCCCGTACCGGCTGGTCGCGACCGACCTCGACGGCACGCTGCTGCGCTCCGACGACACCGTCTCGGAGCGCACCCGGGACGCGCTCGCCGCCGCGACGGCACAGGGCGCCGCGCACCTGGTCGTCACCGGGCGCGCGGTCCCGTGGACCCGGCACATACTCGAGGAGCTGGGCTACGAGGGCCTCGCCGTCTGCGGCCAGGGCGCCCAGGTGTACGACGCCGGGGCGCGCCGGCTGCTGACCTCGGTGACCCTCGACCGTCAGCTCGCCGGCGTGGCGCTCGCCAAGATCGAGGCGGAGGTCGGCCCGCTGCACCTCGCGGCGAGCCGGGACGGCCTCGACGGCGAGGTCCTGGCCGGCCCCGGCTACGCACTCACGGGCCGGCTGCCCGCGGTGCCGTTCACGGACGCCGGGGACCTGTGGGCGGCTCCGCTGAACAAGATCTACATCCAGCACCCGACGCTGTCCGACGACGAACTCGCCGAGGCCGCCACGCGTGCCGCCGGCGGTTTCGTCACCGTCACCATGGCGGGCGCCGGGATCGTGGAACTGCTCCCCCTGGGGTTGTCCAAGGCCACGGGGCTCTCCCTCGCGGCCCGCAGGCTGGGCGTGAAGGCGGCGGAGACGATCGCCTTCGGGGACATGCCGAATGATCTCCCCATGTTCGCCTGGTCGGGGCGGGGCGTGGCCATGGCCAATGCCCATGCGGACCTCAAGGCGGTCGCCGACGAGGTGACCGCGTCGAACGACGAGGACGGCATCGCGGTCGTCCTGGAACGCCTGCTGTCGAAGCCGTGACCGGGTCCGCCCGTCCGCAGCGCCGAGGCGGTGCGGACGGGCGGGATCGGTCCTCCGGGTGGGCGGCCCGCGCGGAGATGCCGCGCGCTCGAAGCGGCCGCCCCGGGCGGCCCGGCGCGGGAACTCGACGGAGTAGTGGCTCCGGAGCCCGCCGCGCGCCGCCCTGCCGGAAGCGCGGCGTCCCCCGAGGGGTCCTCACCGCGCTCCGCTCCCGGACCGGGGCGCCGGTGTCACCGGCGTCGTACCTCACTGTGCCGGGCCCCGAGGGCGTACGCCACCGAATAAATCCGCCCGAACCACCACCCGCCGCCCGCGACGCGGAACGGCGGTGGTCCGGCCGACAAGCCGTACCGACCGGGGCGCCGCCCGGGGGCCGACGCCCTCGTCCCCCGGACTAGCGACGCGGCCACTTGCGGCGGCGCCGGCTGAAGAACCATCCGGCGGGTGGCTCGTCCGAGCGCCAGGGCTGGGGGTCGGGCGCCTGTCCGCGCCACTTGGCCGCCAGCATCCGCGCCCGCGCGGACGGTTCCTTGGCGTCGGCCGACTGGACGAAGTCCTCGTCGAGGACCAGGTCGTCCCGGGGTTCCTCGGGCTCCCCCGCCCCCTCGCCCCGCGGTGCGTGCGCTGTCATCGCCGTCCCTTCTCCCGCGTGACTCTCCCTCCGCCATGGTGCCCGCGGTGGGGTGAAGCCTCCGTCAAGAAGTGCCTCGTTCCGGGCCGGAGTCTCACTCCTCCCCGGCGAGCGTCAGGGCGCGCAGCTTCTGCCCCGCGTACCAGGTGGTCGCGACGGTCACCACGACGAGCAGCACCGTGCCGGTGGTGAGGCTCACGTCCGAGGTGACCAGGTCGCTGTCGGTGACCTTCTTGGCCACGGCCAGCGCCCACTGCTGCACGCTCAGGGTGCGCGCGCCGGAGACCAGGGAGCCGAACAGGGCCTCCCAGACGAGCGCGTAGACCAGGCCGAAGATCACCGCGTGCCGGCTGACCGTGCCGAGCAGCAGGAACATCGCGGCGTACGCGATGGAGGCGACGAGCGCGGCCACGGTGTAGGCGACGGCGACCTGCTGGCCGTTGCCGTTGAGGATGAGGCCCGAGATCATCATCGGCAGCGCGGAGAACGCCATGGTGACCGCTATCGCCACGAACAGCTTGGTCAGGATGATCGTCGGCCGCTTGACGGGTTTGGCCAGCAGGTACACCACCGAGCCGTCGTCGATCTCGGGGCCGATCGCGCCGGTGCCGGCGATGACGCCGATGATCGGCACCATGGTGGCGAGCCCGAACCCGCCGAGCAGGTCGGAGGCGGTCTGGTCGTCGGTGCCGCTCAGCGCGCGTACCAGGACCGAGATGACGATCAGGAGCGCGGGCAGGATGCCCAGGATGAGGGCCCGGCGGCGGCCGAGCAGGGCTCGGTAGGTGAGCCGGGCGACTGTGGGGTCGTACATCTTTCGGCCTCCTACGCCGCGACCAGATAAGAGAACACGGACTCGAGGGATTCGTCGGACGGCGACACCGTGAGCAGCCGGATGCCGTGGTCCTTGGCGACCCTCGGCAGCAGGGTGGTGAAGCGGCCGAAGTCGACGGCCTGGACGCGCAGCGCGCCCTCGGTGTGGTCGACCTCGATGCCGGACGTCGACGGATCGGCGATCAGCGCGGCGGCCAGTGCCCGGTCGTCGCTGGAGCGCACCAGGTAGCGGTGCGGCCGGTCCGTCATCAGCCGGCGGATCTTGCGGAAGTCGCCGCTGGCGGCGTGCCGTCCGGCGACGATGACCTCGATGTGCCAGGCGAGCTGCTCGACCTCCTCCAGGATGTGGGAGGAGAACAGCACCGTGCGGCCCTCGTCGCCCATGCGGCGCAGCAGTTCCATGAGCTGCATGCGCTGGCGCGGGTCCATGCCGTTGAAGGGCTCGTCGAGCAGCAGCAGCGAGGGCTCGTGGACCAGGGCGGAAGCCATCTTCACGCGCTGGCGCATGCCCTTGGAGTAGGTGGAGATCTTCCGGTCCTGGGCGTACTCCATCTCGACGGTGGCCAGCGCCCGCTGGGCCTCCTTCGCGCCCAGCCCGTGCAGCTCGGCGTTGGCGACGACGAACTCGCGGCCGGTGAGGAAGTCGTACATCCCCTCCCGCTCGGGGACGATGCCGATGTGCCGGTAGATCTGCTCATTGCGCCAGACCGGCCGGCCGTCGAGGGTGACCGAGCCGGTGGAGGGGGCGAGGAAGCCGCCCATCATGCCGATGAGGGTGGACTTCCCCGCGCCGTTGGGACCGAGCAGGCCGGTGACGCCGGGGCCGATCGTCATGGTGACGTCGTTGACGGCCACCACGTTGCCGAACCAGCGCGAGACGTGGTCGATGTTCAGCGTGGTCACAGTGCGGCCTTTCGGTAACGGCGGATCAGCAGGCCGTAGCTCCCGGCGATGAGACCCAGGGTGACGAGGAGGAAGACGACTCCCTGCGCGGCCGTGGGCCCCTCGATCTCGGGGAAGGAGTTGCTCGCCCCGAGGAAGGCGGTCTGCACCCCGCTGATGAGGGTCACCGGCGAGAACAGGCCGAACCAGAGGCCGACCGAGTCGCTGTCCTGCACGCCGGCGATGGCCTGCAGGGTGGAGACGGCGCCGTAGGTGATGACGAAGACGGCGATGACGGCGGCGATGCCGAAGCCGCGCCGCGGGGTCACGGCGGCTATCACCAGGCCGATGCCGGCGAAGAGCAGGGAGAGCAGCGCCACGGAGACCAGCCCCTGGGCGAACCCCTTCGTCTGGTCGGCGAAGTCCAGCTTGGCCAGCAGGGCGCCCACATAGAGGACGAGCAGGGGCACGGCCGTCAGCAGGAACACCGCCGAGGCCATCGCGGCGTACTTGGCGCGCACGTAGTCGGAGGTCTCCAGGGGCCGCGAGAAGTACAGCGGCACCGTCTTGAAGCGCAGGTCGCGGGAGACGGACTGGGGGGCCTGGGCGGCCACGAACAGGCTGATGACGGCCTGCATGATGAGCGCGTAGCGCGTGTAGTCGACCGGCAGGTCCTTCATCTTGGTGGCGACCGCGACCGCCACCATGATCAGCGCGGGCACGCACATCACGACGAAGAGCAGCATCGGCAGCACCTTGGACTTCGCCGACCGGCCGAGTCCGTAGGCACCGCGCAGGGACTGCGAGTACAGGGCGCGCCGGATGTAGGCGCGGCCGAGGCGCGGCCCGTCGTAGCCGCGGTAACCGATGTTGTGGATCCGGCTCTCTTCGCCGGGCGGGGCGAGGGGGTGCTCAACCGCCATGACCGACCGCCTCCTTCCCCTGGGTGCCGGCCGCCTCGGCGCTGCCGGCCGTGTGTTCCTCGTCCTTGAAGACCTCCGCGATCTGGTGCCGCCGCTGTTCCATGCGGACCAGGCCGAGGCCGAGATCGGCGACGGCGTCGCGCACCAGGTCGTACGTCTCCTCGCCGGCCGCGGTCAGCAGGAGCACCCGTCCGGCTCCGGGCAGTGCGCTGCCGTCGTGCACCTGCACCCCCCGTGCGTCGAGCGCCTCGTGCAGGGCGCGGGTGCCGTCCGGGTGGGTGTCGCTGTCGGTCACCTCGACGGCCAGCGTCGTGGTGGTGCGCGTGAAGTCGGTGGTGGAGCTGGAGCGCAGCAGGGTGCCGCCGTCGACGACGACGACGTGGTCGCAGGTGCGTTCCAGTTCACCGAGCAGGTGCGAGGTGACCAGGACGGAGATGCCGAAGTCCGTGTACACGCGGCGGATCAGGCCGAGCATCTCGTCCCGTCCGACCGGGTCGAGCCCGTTGGTCGGCTCGTCCAGGAAGACCAGCTTGGGGTCGTGGACGAGGGCCTGCGCGAGCTTCACGCGCTGCTTCATGCCCGTCGAGTAGCCGCCTATGGGGCGGTAGCGCTCCTCGTACAGGCCGACGTGGCGCAGGGTGTCCGCGGTGCGTTCCCTGGCGGCGGTCGGCGGCAGCCCGGACATGCGCGCCATGTGCACGACGAGCTCGGTGGCCGAGACGTCGGGCGGCAGGCAGTCGTGCTCGGGCATGTACCCGACCTGCTCACGGATGGCGGCGCCCCGGGTGGCGACATCGAGCCCCAGTACCTCGGCACGGCCCTCCGTGGCGGGGGAGAGACCCAGCAGGATCTTGATCAGGGTGGACTTGCCGGCACCATTGGCGCCGACCAGTCCCGTCACACCGGGTCCGATGTCCACGGAGAGCCGGTCAAGCGCGGTCACCCGGGGGTACCGCTTGCTCAGGCTTTCGGTCGCGATCACAGTCACGTCTTCGACCGTAGTGACTTCCGCCACCGCGGTCGTCAACCTGCAGAGCTGTCCGTGAGTCAGCCTTGAGTATTACGGGACCTTAGGGGGACACCACCCAGGGTCCCCGCGCGCCCCACCCTGAGTCCCATCCTCTTGCCGCGACCTCGTGTTTCCCCGGGTAACTACGTGACGACGCGTCGTTGACGCGGCGGCCGGAACGGGGTCACATTGACCGACGAGGAGGCACGCATGACGGTGGCGGGTGCGCGGGAGCGCCGGGTGCGCAGTGGCGAGGTCGACCTGTGCGTCGCCGAACTGGGCGATCCGGACCGGCCGACGGTGATCCTCGTGCACGGGTACCCGGACAGCAAGGAGGTGTGGTCCGAGGTGGCCGTCCACCTCGCCGAGCGGCACCGCTTCCACGTGGTGCTGTACGACGTCCGCGGCCACGGCGGCTCCACCGCCCCGCGCCCGCTGCGCGGCGGCTTCACCCTGGACCGGCTGACGGACGACTTCCTCGCGGTCGCGGACGCGGTCAGCCCCGGCCGGCCGGTCCACCTGGTCGGCCACGACTGGGGCTCCGTGCAGGGCTGGGAGTTCGTGACCGTCCGGCGCGTCGCGGGCCGCATCGCCTCCTTCACGTCGATCTCCGGCCCCTCCCTCGACCACTTCGGGCACTGGATGAAGGGGCGCCTGCGGCGGCCCACCCCGCACCGGGCCGGCCAGCTCCTCGGGCAGGGCGCCAAGTCCTGGTACGTCTACCTGCTGCACACCCCCGTGCTGCCCGAGCTCGCCTGGCGCGGCTCCCTCGGCCGCCACTGGCCCGCGGTCCTGCGACGCACGGAGAAGATGTCCACCGAGGGCTACCCGACCGCCTCGCTCCCCCGGGACGCCGCGCACGGCGCCTGGCTCTACCGGGACAACGTCCGCCCCCGGCTGCGCCGTCCGCGCCCCGACGCGTACGCGCACGCCCCCGTGCAGCTCGTGACGCCGCTGGAGGACGCCTTCCTGTCCGAGCGGCTCTACGACGACCTGGAGCAGTGGGTGCCGCGGCTGGTCCGCCGCACCGTCCGGGCCGGTCACTGGGTGCCGCGCACCCGTCCCGGCCTGTTGGCCTCCTGGATCGCCGAGTTCGCCACCGCCGCCGGGGCGGGCCGTCCCGCGCCGGCGGGCCGCGGCCCGTACGCCGCGCGCTTCGCCGGCCGGCTGGTGCTGGTCACCGGCGCGGCCGCGGGCATCGGCCGGGCCACCGCGCTGGCGTTCGCCGAGGCCGGCGCCCGCGTGATCGCCGTCGACCGGAACGGTGAGGGCGCGGCACGCACCGCGGAGCTGGCCCGGCGCGCCGGCGCGCCCGAGGCGCGGGCCGAGGTGGTGGACGTCGGTGACGGGCGGGCGATGGAGAAGCTCGCCGAACGCGTCGCGGCCACCGACGGCGTCGTGGACGTGCTGGTCAACAACGCGGGCATCGGTTTCGCCGGCGCCTTCCTCGACACCACGGCGGAGGACTGGCGCCGCGTCCTCGACGTGAACCTGTGGGGTGTCCTGCACGGCTGCCGGCTCTTCGGGCGGCAGATGGCCGAGCGCGGCGAGGGCGGCCATCTCGTCAACGTGGCCTCGGCCGCCGCGTATCTGCCCTCGCGGGCGCTGTCCGCCTACGGCACCTCCAAGGCGGCGGTGCTCATGCTCAGCGAGTGTCTGCGGGCCGAGCTGGCCGGCCGGGGGATCGGCGTGTCCGCCGTCTGCCCCGGGTTCGTGCACACGGACATCACCTCCACCGCCCGCTTCGCCGGCACCGACGCCCGGGAGGAGCAGCGGCGGCGGGAGCGGGCCCGGCGGCTGTACGGACTGCGGGGATATCCGCCGGAGAAGGTCGCCGCCGCGGTGCTGCGCGCGGTGGCGGAGGACCGGGCACTCGTTCCCGTCACTCCCGAGGCGCGCCTCGGTCGGCTGCTCTCCCGGGTGGCTCCGGGCGTGCTGCGGGCGCTGGCGCGCGTGGAGCCGCGGCTGTGACACCCCCTCCGACGTGGGCCGCATCGCTCTGAAGGACGAACCGACCGTGGCGAACTGACCGTGGAAAACGCGGAGTTGTCCACAGGATCGCGGATTTCGCTGTGGATAACCGGCCTTCGTTGTGGATCAAACCTCTGCCGAAAAACAATGTGCGTGATCCACGTCTCACACGGCACGCTGGCGGGATGAGCACGCAGAGGACCGCGCACGGCGCCGCCCGCACCGTCAAGGTCTCGAAGTACCTGTCCAAGCACCTGCGGCACCAGCCGGAGAGGATCGGGCTGACGCTCGACGAGGGCGGCTGGGTGGAGATCGCGGCGCTGCTCTCGGCGGCCGCCGCCCACGGTTTCCGGATCAGCCGCGAGGAACTGGACCACGTCGTCGCGAGCAACGACAAGCAGCGCTTCGCCGTCGAGGGCACCCGGATACGGGCCAGCCAGGGCCACAGCGTCCCGGTCGACCTCGGGCTGCCGCCCGCCGAACCGCCCGCGTACCTGTACCACGGCACCGTCGCCCGCCACTTGGACGCCATCCGTGCCGAGGGACTGCGGCCCATGAACCGGCACGACGTGCACCTCTCGCCCGACCGCGAGACCGCCACCCGGGTCGGTGCACGGCGCGGCCGGCCCGTCGTCCTGACCGTGGACAGCGGTGCCATGCACCGCGACGGCCATGTCTTCCGCCGCAGCGCGAACGGGGTGTGGCTGACCCCGTCCGTGCCGCCACGCTATCTGCGCCTGCCCGGCCCCCGGTGACCCGGTCCGGTCCGTCGCGCCGGGGCGCCCGGTCTCAGCGCAGCTGCGCGGGCGCCTCCGTGGCGATCTTCTCGAAGACGGCCTGGTCGGCGGCGAAGTCGGAGTCGGCGATCGGCCAGTGGAGCACGATCTCGGTGATGCCCGCCTCCAGGTGCCGGCCGGCGAAGTCCACGAAGGCGTCCACGCTCTCCAGCGGACGGCCGCGGTCCGGCGTGAACCCGGTGAGCAGCACCTTGTCGAGGTCCGCCACGTCCCGGCCCACCTCCGCGCAGGCGGCGCCGAGCCGGCCGACCTGGTTCCGGATCGCCTGCAGCGACTGCTCGGGGGTGCCCTCCTCGAACAGCTTCGGGTCGCCGGTGGTCACCCAGCCCTGCCCGTGGCGCGCGGCCAGCGCGAGACCGCGCGGTCCGGTCGCCGCCACCGCGAACGGCAGCCGGGGCCGCTGGACGCAGCCGGGGAGATTGCGGGCCTCGACCGCCGAGTAGTGGGTGCCCCGGTGGGTGACGGCCCCCTCGGTGAGCAGCCGGTCGAGCAGCGGCACGAACTCCCCGAACCGGTCCGCGCGCTCCCTCGGCGTCCACGCCACCTGCCCCAGCGCGGTCGCGTCGAAACCGTTGCCGCCGGCCCCGATCCCGAGGGTGACACGGCCGCCCGAGATGTCGTCCAGGGAGATCAGTTCCTTGGCCAGCGTGACGGGGTGCCGGAAGTTGGGCGAGGTCACCAGGGTGCCGAGCCGGAGGCGCGAGGTGGCCGTCGCGGCGGCGGTGAGCGTGGGCAGGGCACCGAACCAGGGGCCGTCCCGGAAGGTGCGCCAGGACAGGTGGTCGTAGGTGTAGGCGGCGTGGAAACCGAGGTCCTCGGCCCTCCGCCACGTGGCGCCGCCCCCTTCGTGCCAGCGGTCGACGGGGAGGATCACCGTGCTCAGACGTACGCTCATGGCGACGAGCCTACGTCCGCGAGGAGGCCGCGCCCGGCGCGGGCGACGGCGCCCGGAACGCCCGGCGCGCGACGGCACCCGCGAGACACCCCGAAGCGGCCCGCGCAGGGCGGGCAGGGCGGGCGGATCCGAGCTCCGGGCCCGCTTCGCCGGCCGGACCGTACTCATCCGTGCGGCCCGCCGCACGGTAGTGCGTACAGGTGCGCGAGAATCGGTGTCGTGACCTCAGCTACCCGGCGGCCAGAGCGCCCCTCCTCCCTCGTTCCGCCCCGGCTGATCGCCACCGATCTCGACGGCACCCTGCTGCGCGACGACAAGTCCGTCTCCCCGCGCACGGTCGCCGCCCTTGCCGCCGCCGAGAAGGCCGGCGTCGAGGTCTTCTTCGTCACCGGACGCCCGGCCCGCTGGATGGACGTCGTCAGCGACCACGTCCACGGGCACGGCCTCGCGATCTGCGGGAACGGCGCGGCCGTGGTCGACCTGCACGGCGGCCCCGGCGCACACCGCTTCGTCAAGGTCCGCGAACTGGCCCGGCAGAACGCCCTGGAGGCCGTGACGCTGGTGCGCACGGCCGCGCCCGGCACGGTGTACGCGGTGGAGCAGACGTACGGCTTCCACCAGGAGCCGGACTACCCCAAGCTGCACATGGAGCGTCCCGACACCCTGGCGCCCGCCGAGGAGCTCCTGGCCGAGGGCGCGGTCACCGCACGGGAGCCCGTCCTGAAGATCCTCGCCCACCACCCGGACATGGACCCCGACGCCTTCCTCACCCTGGCCCGCCTCGCCGTCGGGGACCGGGCCACCGTGACCCGGTCCAGCCCCAGCGCCCTGCTGGAGATCAGCGGTCCCGGTGTCTCGAAGGCCAGCACGCTCGCGCTCTGCTGCGCCGAACGCGGCATCTCCCACGAGGAGGTGGTCGCCTTCGGCGACATGCCGAACGACGTGGAGATGCTGACCTGGGCCGGCCGCTCCTACGCGATGGGCAACGCCCACCCGGACGTCCTCACCGCGGCGTCCGGCCGGACGGTCGGCAACAACGAGGACGGCGTGGCGGTCGTGATCGAACGCCTCCTGGCCGGACAGCTCTGAGCGAGGACTCGGCGGCCTGGCGTTCCTAGGCGGCGGGCGCGACCACGTCCGCCGTCACCCCGGACAGGTCGCTCTCCGCCTCCCGCGCCAGCATCTCCCGCAACGGTCCGTCCGCCGCCGCCAGAGCGGCGTACGGACCCCGCTGCACAACCCGGCCGCCGGCCAGCACGAGCACCTCGTCGACCGCGTCGAGACCGGCCAGCCGGTGGGTGATGAGCAGCGTCGTACGCCCCTCGGTCGCGGCCAGCAGGTCGTCCGTGAGGGCGTCGGCGGTGGGCAGGTCGAGGTGCTCCGCGGGCTCGTCGAGGACCAGGACGGGGAAGTCCGCGAGCAGGGCCCGGGCCAGGGCCAGCCGCTGCCGCTGACCGCCGGAGAGCCGGGCGCCCTGCTCCCCGACGAAGGTGTCCAGCCCTTCGGGCAGTCCGTCCACCCAGTCCAGGAGCCGCGCCCGGGCGAGCGCCCCGCGCAGGTCCTCCTCGGTGGCGTCCCTCCGGGCCAGCAGCAGGTTCTCGCGCACGGAGCTGTCGAAGAGGTGCGCGTCCTGCGCGCACAGCCCCACCAGCCGCCGCACGTCGTCGCCGTCGAGGGCGGCGGCGTCCGTGCCGCCCAGGGTGTACGTGCCGGTCTCCGCGTCGAGGAAACGCAGCAGGACCTGGGCGAGGGTGCTCTTGCCGGCGCCGGAAGCACCGACCACGGCGATGCGCCGCCCCCGGGTCAGTGTGAGGTCCAGCCCGCTCAGCGCGGGCCGACGCTGCCCGGGGTGCCGGGCGGTGAGCCCCCGTACGGCGAGCGGGAACGGCGACGCGGGTGCCGGCCGGGGCCGGACCGGCTCGCGTACCGGCTCGGGTGCGTCGAGGATCTCGTACACCCGCGCGGCGCTGCGTCGCACCCGCTGCCGGTGGCGTACGGCGAGCGGCAGTCCGAGCACCGCCTCGAACGCGGCGAGCGGGGTGAGGACGAGAACCGCCAGGGCGAGGCCGTGCAGCCGTCCGGCGGCGACCGCCTGGACGCCCACGACCGCGGTGGCCACCACGGTGAGGCCGGTGAGCAGCGCGGTCAGCCCGTCGCCGAGGGCGGCAGCGGCGGCCGACCGGGAGGCGATCCGGGTGAGGACGCCGTCGGCCCGGCGGGCCCCGGCGAGCCGCGCGGGCAGGGCCCCGGCGACCGTCAGTTCGGGTGTGCCGGTGAGCAGGTCGGTGACGCGGGTGGCGAGTTCGCCGCGGGCGGGCGCCAGCCTGCGCTCGGCGCGACGGGCGAGAGCACCGGTGAGCAGCGGGACGCCGGCACCGGCGGCGAGCAGTCCGGCGGCGAGGAAGGCCCCCGCCTCCGGCAGCAGCCACGCGGTGAAGGCGACCGAGCCGGCCGACACCACCACGGCGGCACCCACCGGCAGCAGCCACCGCAGCCAGTAGTCCTGCAGCGCGTCCACGTCCGCGACCAGTCGGCTCAGCAGGTCACCGCGCCGGGCGGTGTGCAGCCCGGCGGGGGCCAGCCGCTCGAGACGGCGGTAGACGGCGACCCGGGTGGCGGCCAGCATGCGCAGCACCGCGTCGTGCGAGACGAGCCGCTCGGTGTACCGGAAGACGGCCCGTCCGATGCCGAAGGCCCGCGTGGCGGTGACCGCGACCATCAGATAAAGCACCGGCGGCTGTTGGGAGGCCCGGGCGATCAGCCATCCGGAGGTCGCCATCAGGCCGACGGCGCTGCCGAGCGCGAGGGCGCCGAGCAACAGCGCGAGCAGCAGACGCCCGCGCAGGGGTCGGGCCATCGCACGCACCCGGGCGAGGACACCGCTCCGGGGCGCCGGGGGAGCATCGAGGACGGTTCCGTCGCCGCTCTCGGGTGCCCGGTCCGGCGTCCCGGGGCCGGGCCGTCCGCTGCCGGCCGCACCCGCCGTCCGTTCGGGGACGGCGGTCGCGGGTGCCGGGTCCAGCCGCACCACCCGGTCGGCCACCGCCAGCAGTGCCGGGCGGTGCACCACGAGGAGCACCGTGCGTCCCGCCGCCAGCCGCCGCACGGCCTCGACGACCTCCGCCTCGGTCTCGCCGTCCAGCGCGGCCGTCGGCTCGTCGAGCAGCAGGACGGGCCGGTCGGCGAGGAAGGCCCGGGCCAGCGCGATGCGCTGCCGCTGGCCCGCCGAGAGCCCTGCCCCGTCCTCGCCGAGCACGGTGTCCGTGCCGTCCGGCAGCGCGTCGACGAAGGTGAGGGCCCCCGCGTCCGCGAGCGCCCGGCGCACCGCCCCGCTGTCGGCCTCGGGCCGGGCCAGTCGTACGTTCTCGGCGATGGTGCCCGCGTACAGGTGGGGGTGCTGCGGCACCCAGGCGAGCCGGGAGCGCCACTCCTCCAGGTCGGCCGAGGCGAGGTCGGCCCCGCCGACCCGCACCCGTCCGCCCTCGGGCCGTACGAAGCCGAGCAGCACGCTCAGCAGCGTCGACTTGCCCGCGCCGCTGGGACCGACCAGGGCGACCGTCTCGCCGGGGGCGACCCGGAGAGAGGCCCCGGTCACCGCGTCGGACGCGCGGCCCGGGTACCGGACGGTCACCTCCTCGAAGGCGATCTCCCCGTCCGGCAACCGCCGCGTGCCGGCGGCCGGCAGGGGGGTCTCCAGCACCTCGAAGATCTCCTCGGCGGCCGCGAGGCCCTCGGCCGCGGCGTGGTACTGGACGCCCACCTGTCGCAGCGGCAGATACGCCTCGGGGGCGAGGACGAGGATGACGAGACCGATGTAGAGGTCCATGTCGCCGTGGACCAGCCGCATGCCGATCGTCACCGCGACGAGCGCGACCGAGAGGGTGGCGAGCAGTTCCAGGACGAAGGAGGACAGGAAGGCGATCCGCAGGGTCCGCATCGTCGCCTGCCGGTACTCGCCGGTGATCCGGCGGATGGACTCGGCCTGCGCCTTGGCCCGGCCGAACACCTTGAGCGTCGGCAGCCCGGCGACCACGTCCAGGAAGTGCCCCGACAGCCGGGACAGCAGCCGCCACTGACGGTCCGTCTGGGAACGGGTGACCCAGCCGATGAGGATCATGAAGAGGGGGATCAGCGGCAGCGTCCCGACGATGATCGCCGCGGACACCCAGTCCTCGGTCACCACCCGCAGCAGCACGGCCGCCGGGACCACCACCGCGAGTCCCAATTGGGGCAGATAACGCGAGAAGTAGTCATCGAGGGCGTCGACGCCTCGGGTGGCCAGGGCGACCAGGGAGCCGGTGCGCTGCCCGCCGAGCCATCCCGGCCCCAGCGCGGCCGCCCGCTCCAGCAGTCGGCCCCGCAGCTCCGACTTCACCGCCGCGCTCGCCCGGTGTGCGGCCAGCTCGGTCAGCCAGGCGACGAGGGCCCGGCCGAGGGCCACGGCGGCCAGGAGTACCAGCGGGGAGCGCAGTGCCGCGAGCGAGTCACCGTGCTGGAAGGCCCCGACCACCACCTCGGCGATGAGCATCGCCTGAGCGATGACCAGCGCCGCCCCGAGGACGCCCAGTGCGACGACCGCCAGCATGAAGAGACGGGTGGCGCGCGCGTACCGGAGGAGGCGCGGGTCGATCGGTTTCACGTGAAACACACCCTCAGGGTCGAAGAGGGGCGAAGCGGGTGTGTTTCACGTGAAACACACTCTGCTTCCCACGGGTCGGGGTCAGTGCGCGGCATCCGCGAGGTGGTGCGTGCCGATGCGCTTGCGGAACACCCAGTAGGTCCAGCCCTGGTAGAGCAGCACCAGCGGTGTGGCGATGCCGGCGCACCAGGTCATGATCTTCAGGGTGTAGGGACTCGACGAGGAGTTGGTGACCGTGAGGCTCCAGTCCGGGTCGAGCGAGGACGGCATCACGTTCGGGAAGAGAGTCAGGAAGAACATCGCGACCACGGCCACGACGGTCACCCCCGACAGGGCGAACGCCCAGCCCTCCCGGCCGACCCGGGCCGCTCCCAACGCGGTCACGAGCGCGGCCACGGCCACCACGAGGGCCACCAGCGAGCCGGTGTCCCCCTTGTCGGCCTGTGTCCACAGCAGGAAGACGAGCGCCAGGACGGCGGTCGCCGCCCCCACCCTGAGGGCCAGCCGCCGTGCCCGCTCCCTGATCTCCCCGACGGTCTTGAGACCGACGAAGACGGTCCCGTGGAAGGTGAACAGCGCCAGGGTCACCACCCCACCCAGCAGGGCGTACGGGTTGAGCAGGTCCCAGAGGTTGCCGACGTACTCGAGATCGGAGTCGATCTTGACTCCGCGCACGATGTTGGCGAAGGCCACGCCCCACAGGAAGGCCGGGAGCAGCGAGGCCCAGAAGATCGCGGTCTCCCAGTTGCGCTGCCACCTCTCCTCCGGCCGCTTGGCCCGGTACTCGAAGGCGACCCCGCGCACGATGAGGCAGACGAGGATGACCAGCAACGGCAGGTAGAAGCCGGAGAAGAGGGTGGCGTACCACTCGGGGAAGGCGGCGAAGGTCGCGCCGCCCGCGGTGAGCAGCCAGACCTCGTTGCCGTCCCAGACGGGACCGATGGTGTTGATCAGTACCCGCTTCTCGGAGCGGTTCCGGGCCAGCAGCCGGGTGAGGACGCCGACCCCGAAGTCGAAGCCCTCCAGGAAGAAGTAGCCGGTCCACAGGACGGCGATGAGGACGAACCAGACGTCGTGAAGTTCCATGAGGTGAGCGCTCCCCGGCCTAGTAGGAGAAGGCCATCGGCTTGTCGGCGTCCCGGGAGTCGCCGCCGATCTTCGTGGGTGGGTTGAGGTCCGCCTCGGTGAGTTCGGGCGGCCCGGCCTTGACGTACTTCACCAGCAGCTTCACCTCGACGACCGCGAGGATCGCGTACAGGGCGGTGAAGGTCAGCATCGACGTGAGCACCTCGCCCTGCGAGACACCGGGGGAGACCGCGTCGCCGGTGCGCAGGACGCCGTAGACGACCCAGGGCTGACGGCCCATCTCGGTGAAGATCCAGCCCCAGGAGTTGGCGAGGAGCGGGAAGCCGAGGGTCAGGATCGCCGCGCGCCAGTACCACGTGGTGAGCGTGGGGCCGAGCGCCTTGTTCCGGAAGAGCACCAGGTGCGGCACCTCGTCCTCGCCGACCCTGAGGTGCTGCGGCAGCAGGAACTTCTTCCGGGTGAACCACAGCCCGGCCAGACCCAGGGCGAAGGACGTCATGCCGAAGCCGATCATCCAGCGGAAGCCCCAGAAGGTGACGGGGATGTTGGGCCGGTAGTCGCCGGGCCCGTACTTCTCCTGCTCTGCCTTGTTGACGTCGTTGATGCCGGGGACGTACGAGGAGAAGTTGTCGTCGGCGAGGAAGGAGAGCAGCCCGGGGATCTCCACGGCCACGCTGTTGTGCCCCTTCTCCACGTCGCCGTAGGCGAACACCGAGAAGGGGGCGGGGGACTGACCGTCCCACAGCGCCTCGGCGGCCGCCATCTTCATCGGCTGCTGTTTGAACATGACCTTGCCGAGGACGTCACCGCTGACGGCGGTGAGCAGGCCGGCGACCACGACGGTGACCAGGCCGAGCCGCAGCGAGGTCTTCATCACCCGTACGTGCTTCTTGCGCAACAGGTGGAAGGCGGCGATGCCGACCATGAAGGCGCCGCCGGTGAGGAAGGAGGCCGACAGGGTGTGGAAGGCCTGGCTGAGGGCGGTGTTCTGGGTGAGCACGGCCCAGAAGTCGGTGAGTTCCGCGCGGCCCCGGGACTCGTTGATCCGGTAGCCGACGGGGTGCTGCATCCAGGAGTTGGCCGCGAGGATGAAGTAGGCCGAGAGGAAGGTGCCGAGTGACACCATCCATATGCAGGCCAAATGCAGCTTCTTCGGCAGCTTGTCCCAGCCGAAGATCCACAGCCCGATGAAGGTCGACTCGAAGAAGAAGGCCAGGAGCGCCTCGAAGGCGAGGGGGGCGCCGAAGATGTCGCCGACGAACCGCGAGTAGTCGGACCAGTTCATGCCGAACTGGAACTCCTGCACGATGCCGGTGACGACGCCCATCGCGATGTTGATCAGGAAGAGCTTGCCCCAGAACTTGGTGGCCCTGAGGTACTTCTCCTTCTCCGTCCGCACCCAGGCGGTCTGCAGGCCGGCCGTCAGCGCGGCCAGCGAGATCGTCAGCGGGACGAAGAGGAAGTGGTAGACGGTGGTGATGCCGAACTGCCAGCGCGCCAGGGTCTCCGGCGCCAGAGCCAGTTCCACGTCGTCTCTCCTTACGTCGCCGTGGTCACGCGGCGGCGAGCGCACGCCCAGGCGTGCAATTCGCACACGTTGTGGCTCGTACACAGCACGCATCTCGGGAGAAACCGGGATGCGCTTGTGAACGCGTTCACATTCACAAGCAATTATGGCGCATGGAAGTTCGACCCAGGCACCCAGGGGGTCCCCCGAAGCCGAAAGTGGGACGCCTCACACGAGCCGGTCCCACGCGGACCCGCGCGCACGGGAGGTGACGGCATGCGAAAGGGGCCGGTCGGCACCTGGCACGACCGGCCCCTTCACGGAACGGCGGAACGGAACCCCGCGGGCGAACGACGGAACCCCGCCAACGCGAGCGGCCCCGTTCAGAGCCTGCTGCGGTACCCCTCCGCGGCCTTGAGGAAGATGTCGTTGGCCTCCGTCTCACCGATGGTGATCCGCACCCCGTCCGGCGCGTATCCCCGGACGACGACGCCCGCCCGCTCACACGCCTCCGCGAAGTCCGCGGTGCGCTCCCCCATCCGCAGCCAGACGAAGTTGGCCTGTGTCTCGGGCACCGTCCAGCCCTGCTCGCGCAGCGCCTCGACCACCCGGTTCCGCTCGCAGACCAGCGAGCCGACCCGGCCGAGCAGTTCGTCCTCGGCGTTCAGCGAGGCGATCGCCGCGTCCTGGGCGAGCTGACTCACCCCGAAGGGCACCGCCGTCTTGCGCAGGGCCGCGGCCACGGGCTCGTGGGCGATGGCGAAGCCCACCCGCAGCCCCGCGAGCCCGTACGCCTTGGAGAAGGTCCGCAGCACGCACACGTTCGGCCGCTCGCGGTACAGCTCGACGCCGTCCGGCACCTCGGGGTCACGGATGAACTCGCGGTAGGCCTCGTCGATCACCACCAGGATGTCCTTCGGCACCCGGTCGAGGAACGCCTCCAGCTCCGCGCGGCGCACCGCCGTGCCCGTCGGGTTGTTCGGATTGCAGACGAAGATCAGCCGCGTGCGGTCGGTGATCGCCCGCGCCATCGCGTCCAGGTCGTGCACCTCGCCCGGCGTCAGCGGCACCTGCACCGGTGTGGCCCCGCTGATCCGCGTGATGATCGGGTACGCCTCGAAGGACCGCCAGGCGTAGATCACCTCGTCGCCGGGGCCGCTGGTGGACTGCACCAATTGCTGGGCGACGCCGACCGAACCCGTGCCCGTGGCGATGTGGGAGACCGGGACGCCGAAGCGCCCGGCCAGCTCCTGGCTGAGCGCGGTGCAGGCCAGGTCCGGGTACCGGTTGAAGGATCCGGCCGCCGCCATGACCGTCTCCATGACGCCCGGCAGCGGGGGGTACGGGTTCTCGTTGGAGGACAGCTTGTAGGCGACCGGGCCGCCGGCCGCCGCCGCGGGCCTGCCCGGCTTGTAGGTGGGGATACCCTCCAGCTCGGCACGCAGCCTCGGGCTCGTCTCGCTCACCGCAGTCCTCCTCGCGCACACCGTCGGTCCCGGGGGCGTGCCTCGTTCCGGCGTCCAATGCTTCTCACCTTAAGAGGATTCGGCGCCGGTGCGAATGGCCTGTGGACAACGTGGCCCCGCGGCGGGGCGCCGGTGCCCGTCCGCGGGGCGGGCGATGGTCCGCGGCCGGCCCGGAGGCGGGCCCCCTGCCGCACTCGTACGAAAGCGCATGAAGGCGCACTAATCGGGGGGCGCGCCGGTTCCGTCCGCACGCGCCGGTGGCGCACCCCCTGGCGCGCATCACCCGTGAAGGTGAGTTGAGACCTCTTCGAGACATGACCCCCTTGGCAGGCCCGTGCGCGCCGACAAGCCAGGTACTGGCTTTGTATCGTTCAACTACCTTGCATTCCAAGGTAGTTACTCGCTTTGAACCTTGCAGAAACGTGCCTGTCAACGGGTGCATATGCGTCCGCACTACCCCACCGCATGAGCCCTACTATCGGCTCGCCATGACAGCAGCAGGGAAGCACCAGGTGAGCCGGGCGGACACCGCACGGCGGGGCGGCCGACCCGGCCGAGCGGGCATCAGAGACGTCGCCGCCGCCGCCGGGGTCTCCATCACGACCGTCTCCGACGCCCTCAACGGAAAAGGCAGACTCCCGGACGCCACCCGGCGCCACGTCCGCGAGGTCGCCGACCGGCTCGGCTACCGCCCGTCGGCCGCCGCCCGGACGCTGAGAACCGGCAAGTCCGGGCTGATCGGCCTGACCGTGACCACATACGGGGATGAACCTTTCACCTTCACGGAGTTCGCGTACTTCGCGGAGATGGCCCGGGCCGCCACCTCGGCCGCGCTCGCCCGCGGCTACGCCCTGGTGATCCTCCCCGCGACCTCGCGCCACGACGTCTGGTCCAACGTCGCCCTGGACGGCACGGTCGTCATCGACCCCTCCGACCAGGACCCCGTCGTCAGCGAACTCGTCCGGCAGGGCTTACCGGTGGTCTCCGACGGCCGCCCGGCGGGCGCGCTGCCGGTCACCGCCTGGGTCGACAACGACCACGAGGCCGCCGTCCTTGACATCCTCGACCACCTCGCCGACGCCGGCGCCCGCCGCATCGGCCTCCTCACGGGGACGACCACCGACACGTACACCCGGTTGTCCACCACCGCCTATCTGCGCTGGTGCGAGCGGGTCGGCCAGGACCCGGTCTACGAGGCCTACCCCGCCCACGACCCGTGCGCGGGCGCCGTCGCGGCGGACCGACTGCTCGCCCGCCCCGACCGTCCCGACGCCGTCTACGGCCTGTTCGACCCCAACGGCACCGATCTGCTGGCCGCCGCCCGCCGGTACGGCCTCCGCGTCCCCGAGGACCTGCTCCTCGTCTGCTGCAGCGAGTCGACCGTCTACGCGAGCACCGAGCCGCCGATCACCACCCTCTCCCTCAAACCC
The DNA here is from genome assembly GCF_036189845.1 of Streptomyces griseoaurantiacus. Lineage (NCBI taxonomy): Bacteria > Bacillati > Actinomycetota > Actinomycetes > Kitasatosporales > Streptomycetaceae > Streptomyces > Streptomyces griseoaurantiacus. The sequence continues at coordinate 3,641,476 of NZ_CP108326.1, forward strand.
CGCCGGATCGGCACGGCGGTGGTGCAACTCCTCATCGACGCCATCGAGGGGCTGGAGTCGCAGCAGCCGGTCGAGCAGGTGATACCGACCGAGCTGATCATCCGGACCTCCTCCCGGCGCCGGCCGCCGCGCACCACCGTCAGCCCTCCGCGCACGCCGGAGAGCTGAGACCTGCCCGCCCCGCGCCCCGAGGCCGGGGACCGCGCGACCGCGGGACCCCGGCGGGGTGTGAACCGTCCGTGGAGGGCGGGGCAGCAGTGCCGCCCGGGTGACGCGCACGTGTCCCCGGCCGGCCCGGCGAGCACTCCGTCCTCCGCTTCGGCACCGGGAAAGCCCTGCCCAAACGGGGCGAAAGCCGCGACCGGCCCGTCGCTTCCCCGATTGACCACCCCTGGGTCGTCACATGGCACGATCCGCATTCCTATGATGGGCCCACACACCGCGGGCCGCTGCGACCAGGCAGTCCGATGCGGTGCAGCTGCGGCGCGATGGTGGAGGGGTCGATGACTCAGGGGGCCGGTCAGGGACCCGAGGCGGAGCAGGTGGCGACGTTGCGCGACTTCCGGGTGCCCGCGTACGTGCAGGAGACCGGTCCGTTCCTCCACGAGGTCCGTCCCGGGGAGGCCGCCGTGCCCCCCGAGGCTCCCGCGGAACAGCCCGTCACCTCTCCCGAGGGCTACCCCGGCGGGTATCCGGAGGGCTACACGCCCACCGAGCGCGACCTGCCGGTGATCAACCGCGGCGACACCGTCCAGGTCGTCGTCGACCCCGCGCCCGCCCCGGTGGCGCAGCCCCTCGCCGCCGGCGGCGAGGGCCCCGGCCCCCTGTACGTGGTCGGCGACGTCCACGGATACCTCGACGAACTGGTGGCCGCCCTCCAGGCCCAGGGCCTCCTCGACGCCGCCGGCCAGTGGTGTGCCGGAACCGCCCGGCTGTGGTTCCTCGGCGACTTCACCGACCGCGGCCCCGACGGCATCGGCGTCATCGACCTCGTGATGCGGCTGTCCGCCGAGGCGGCCGCGGCCGGCGGCTACTGCAAGGCGCTCATGGGCAACCACGAGCTGCTGCTGCTGGGCGCCAAGCGGTTCGGCGACACCCCCGTCCACTCGGGCGCGGGCACCGCCACCTTCCAGGCGGCCTGGTTGCTGAACGGCGGTCAGAAGACCGACATGGACCGCCTCCAGGACCACCACCTGCAGTGGATGTCCCGCCTCGACGCCATGGAGTCCGCCGACGGGCACCTCCTGGTGCACTCGGACACCACCGCCTACCTCGACTACGGCCGCTCCATCGAAGAGGTCAACGACACCGTCCGCGAGACGCTCACCCGCAACGACGCGGACGAGGTCTGGGACCTCTTCCGCAAGTTCACCAAGCGGTTCGCCTTCCGCGACGAGGGCGGCGCCGAGGCCGTCCGCTCCCTGCTGGACGTCTACGGCGGCACCCGAATCGTGCACGGGCACAGCCCGATCCCGTATCTGCTGGGCGAGGTCGGCTCGGAGGACGGCGAGGAGGCCGGACCGCCCGTGGTCGAGGGACCGCACCTGTACGCCGACGGGCTCGCCCTCGCCATGGACGGCGGAGTGACCATGGCCGGAAAGCTGCTGGTCCAGCAACTTCCCCTGGCGCACTGACCGCACGGACGACGCCCGGCCCGGGAACGCGGAACGTCCCGGGCGAGGGGCAATTTCCGGAAACCCCCTGTCTCCGCGTGCCGTCGCGGCTCTACCATCGGCTTATCCGTAGCAGGCTCCCCTCCGTTTCTGCCCGACGGCTCGTCAGCATGCCGAGCCCCAAGCCCTACGGAGCATCGGGGGATGCAATGAACAGCGTTCCGCAGCACCTGCACAGTGAGGACCGCCAGGAGTACGAGCGGATCCTCGACGAGGCGCTGCGCTCCGCCGCACACCGCCCGGAACTGGCCGCCCTCGTACAGCGGCTCAACCCCGAACAACTGCGCACCATGGCGCTCAGCGCCACCGCGTTCATCACCACCGCCGCCGCGGCCGAATACCACCACTACGTGAAGGTCCGCCAGGAGCTGCGTCGCCCCGCCCCGTCCGCGCCTCCCCTGCAGGACGCCCCCGCCACGGAGACGGATGTGGCCGGGCTGGGTCTCGCCGCCGCCGTCGGCGAGGCCGCCGCGGGAGCCGGGGCCGGCGCGGTCGTCACCGTCCTCGCCCCCGTGCTCGCGGGCACCGCTGCGGCCATCTTCCTGCTCGTCGGGTACGTCATGAAGATGCTCAGCCCTGAGCCGGCCTTCGCCCGGACCCTGCTGACCACCGGCTGGGTCTTCGGCGCGGTCACCGCGGTGGCGATCCTGGTCGCCGCGGTCGGCCTGCTGCTCACCGCCCTGCGCAACAGCGCCACCGCACAGCGCGGCGGCGCCGAGGGGGACCTGTACGAGGAGATGCTGCGGGCCAGGGAGGCGTGGCACGAGGCGCTCCTGGAACGCGGCCTCCTGCCCTTTCTCCGGGACGCCCTGGCCGACCCCGACCGGGCCGCGCTGAAAGGCCCGGTGCCCTCGGCACCGCAGAGCCGCATCCCGCACCTGGGCTACGACCGCCCCGGCTTCAGCAGCCCCGAGGACGGCACGTCCTCGGGGCCACGCCCCCGCTACTCCAGCCCCGACTTCTCCAGCCCGGACTTCGGCGGCCCCGAACACCAGCCGGACTGAACGGGGCCGCGAAGCGACTCAGTCGGCCATCGGCAGATACACCCGGTTGCCCGCCTGGGCGAACTCCTTCGACTTCTGCGCCATGCCCTCCTCGACCTCGGCACGGGTGGTGCCGTGCTCCCGGCGGATGTCCTGAGAGATCTTCATCGAGTGGAGTATGAGTAGAACCCTCACATGCGCTGCGGTCGCGCCAGCAGGCCGGCCATGGACCGAGGGGGAACATCGTGGGCAAGCGTGAGGACCTGGTCAGCAAGCTGCGCGGCGTGCCGGAAGGAGTGCCGTCAGTCGAGGAAGTGCGCGGCATGCTGGCCGCCGATCCCCACCTGAGGTGCGTCGTCTGCTACGCGCGGATCTCGTTCGACGGCCGGGTCAAGGACGCCCACGGCATCGAGGACCAGCACCGGGACATGGCGGAGGCCGCCCGTCGACTCGGATGGTTGATCGTCTACCGCTACACGGACAACGACAAGAGCGCCAGCAAGGAGAGCGTCGTACGCGACGACTTCGAGCAGTTGCTTGCCGACCTCACGACGGGGACGACACCGGAGGGGTACCCGATCCACGGCGTCATGGCCGTCAACGACGACCGTCTGTACCGGCGCCCCAGCGACTGGGAGCGGTACCTCAAGGCGTTCACCTCACACGAGGAACGCGTCTACCACGACTCCAACGGCATCCAGGATCTGTACGCCGAGGGCTTCGAGATCAAGGGCCTTTTGGGGGTCGCCATGTCCCTCAGCGAGACGAGGAAGAAGCAGCGGAGGACTCGGAACAGCCACCGGAGCCGGGCGATTCGTGGCCAGTCGGTCGCGGCATGGCGCCCCTTCGGTTGGGAGGACGACAAGGTCACGCTTCGCCCGGAGGAGGCCGACGCGATCCGTAAGGCCGTAGGTGACGTGATCGCCGGCGCATCCATCTCCGAGATCACGCGTCAGTGGAAGGAGGCCGGATACCTCACGAGTCGTGGCAACCCCTTCCAGTACCAGACCGTCAAGCAGATCTTGATGAACGCGCGGCTCTGCGGATACCGGGAGATCAAGGGGGAGCTTGTCCGCGACGGCGACGACCAGCCGATCGTGGGCGAATGGGAATCGATCATCACCCCGAAGCAGTGGTTCGCGGTGACGGCCAAGATCAGGGAACGAGGTAGCGGCGCCGGCATGACGCGCGGTGGCCTGGTCCATAAGTACCTGCTGACCGGCATCCTGCGCTGCGGGTATGTACTGGAGGACGGCACCATCTGCAACAACAAGATGATCGGTCTGAAGGCCAATGATTGGCTCAAGTACCGGCATGCGTACATGTGCAAGAAGACCGTGGACGGTGGCTGCAACAAGACCTACAAGCGCGGCGACAAGACCGACGCCGCCATTGAGGAATTGGTGATCGCCAAGCTCGAACAGGAAGCGGCGACCAAGGCACAGGGCGTGCCGGACTGGGACAAGGCCGACGCGCTGGAACGGGCCCTGAAGAGCCGCAAAGAGCTCGAACGTCGTTGGCACGACGACGAAGACACGGACGTGGACGATGAGACGTTCTTCCGCAACCTCCCCGTCCTCGAACGCCGGATCAAGGAGCTGCGCGCCGACCAGAAGGCGCACGAGGCACTGAAGGCGGAGGCCGAGGAAGCCACGGGGGACATCAGGGAGTCGTGGAAGACGAAGACGCTCACACAGAAGCGCGAGGCGATCAAGAAGGTCCTGAGTGCAGTGATCGCCGTACCGGGCGGGAAGGGCAACAAGGCGTTCGACCCGGATCTACTCAAGCCCGTGTGGCGGACTTCCGCGTGAGTTGAAGCCCCAGGATCTCCCCCACGCTCCGTAACTGATCGTCGGAGAGCGGGGGAGATTCACGTAGCTGACGGTTGATCCACGCGCGCACCGCCATGTCTTCTTGATTCGCTCTGCCCGGCTTCCGCTGCGACGTGCTCAGGCAGCATCACCGCCCGGGTGAAGAGCGTCAGCAGCGGCCAGGCGAGTGTGGGCCAGGTCCTCCGCCACACCGGCCGCGATGAGGGCCGCGCCGGGGGTGTGGCCGGAGCCGACGTAGCGCCAGTGCGCTTCCGTGATCGCGTCGGGAATCTCGGCGTCTCCGACGTGCTGAGCGCGCTCGGCGCGCAGTGCCGCGTAGGTGGTGGAGTAGGCGCGGGACTTGGTGAGGATGTGGCCGCGGTAGCCGAGGGTGTGAGTCCAGGTGCGCAGGTGCAGGGGGGCGTACTCGGGGAGGCCGCCGAGGCGCCAGGAGGTGCGCATGAGGGTGCGGACATGCGCGCTCACGGGTGCAGTGTCGATGTCGGACCAGGTGGTGACCCTGTGGTCGGTGCCGGCGCCAGTCTCGCTCGCGCCCTTGGTGACGTACTTCGCGACGTACGCGGCCACGGCATCGCCATCGGGCCCGTCACCGTTGGCGTGCAGCGGGCGCACATCGAGTTGGACGCCCCAGCGCAGGAGCAGTTCACCGACAGCGGGGCTGTACGGGGTGCGGACCAGGACGCGCCCGGCGGAGGCGCGGACGGCGTCGGTGAGCCGGTCGGCCGTGCCCCAGGGCGGGGGTTCGTCGGCCGGTCCGTCGGGGCCGTCGAGGCGGACGACCGCGTGCACGTGAACGGCCGCCCGTTTCTGGTATTCGGCGACCCGTGCGAAGGACAGTCGGGCGTGGTGGGCGAAGCGGGACTGTACGAGGCCGGCGGAGGTGGCCAGGCGCCGCCGCACGTCGATGACGAAGCGGTCCCACAACTTGGAGGCGTGCGCGTGCCACAGGACGTGTCCGGTGTAGTCGTAGCAGTCGGGGCACAGGGGTTGGCCGATCAGGGGATCGGTCGGAGTGTGCTCGGTGGTGCAACCGAGGGGGCGCCCGTGGCCGCAGGTGCCGCCGTCGCGGCGGGGGCGGCAGCGCTCCCCGGTCCGGTGCACGGGGCCGAAGGACGGCGCGGTCAATGTGACGAAGAGCCGAGGCCGGTTGCGAACGGTGGCGGGGACGCTCTTGCCGCCGAGGAGGCCCGCGCGGACGAGGTGGAAGGTATCCCCGGCGTGGAGGCGGGAGCAAGGGGCGCAGACGGTAGCCCTGCGGTTGCGACAGCGGACGAGGAGGCGTTCGCCGGGTTCGTCGCGGGTGTCGTACTGGCGGAGGATCTCGCCGGTCGCGCCGTCCAGGGTGGTGGTGAAGCCGGAGAGGTGGACAGGGCGGGCGCAGCCGCCGGTCGCGGTGATCTGCTCCAGCCAGCGGGAGAACTGCGGAATTTGGGCTATGCGGATGGCGTCACGGTCTGCTTCAGGGAGCCGGCGCAGGCGCGCCGCGCGGTCGAGGACGGCGCGCCTGTCGGCCGGGGTGAACTCCGGGGTGATGGTGGTGACCTTCCGGGGTGGGCCGCCGCAGCGGCACGGAGGATGGTGGGTGGCGCGTGGTCGGTCATGGGGATCGCCTCTCTGTTCGGGTCGGTCAGTAGGGGGCGGGTGGGTCAGCGGATGGTTCCGCTGCCCCGGCAGACGCGGCAGCGGCGCAGCCGTCCGGTCCAGGTCCTCCGGGCCCCGTCGCCCTTGCAGTGCGGGCACCTCACGCGAGGCATGGGCATGGTGGTGTGTCCTCTCTGCTCAGGTATGGGAGAAGCCGCTGACGAACCAGGTCACGAGCCCATGGATGGTGAAGACCACGGGTGTCTGGCCGAGGTAGAGGCCGAAGAGGCCGACGCAGACCGCTTCCCAGGCCCGTACGTCACGGGAGCGGACGAGAAGGACGGTGATGATCCCGAAGATCACCGAGAACGTGAACGCCGTACCCTCGCTGATCACTTGCTCTCTCCTTCCAGCGCCGAGAGGGCGCGGACGACGGTGGGCAGTTCCGGGGTCATGCCGGCGAACTTCCGGGCCGTCGCAACGGCCTCATCCGTGGTGGTCAGGTGCGAGCGGGCACGGCTCCAACCGCCGTCCGGTCCGGTGCACACCGCGACCCCGCGTTCCTCCGGTGTGATCACCTGGGCCACGGCCACGGCGTCCTTGTTGAGATCGCCCAGGGCCATCTCCGCCGTGCCGGGGTCGTTGACGCGGTGGCAGATGCGGCCGCCGAGCTGAGCGCGCAGCGCGGTGACGCCGGGGCCGAGGTCGGAGCCGACCCGTTGCCCGGCGACGACGAGATGCAGGCCGAGCGCGGCCCCGAGCTGGGCGATGCGGAGCAGGAGGGTGGAGCACTGTTCGGCTTCCGCCCTGCTCTCGCGGGTGCCGTCGTACAGGTACAGCTCCGCGATCTCGTCGACCAGGACGACGACCGGCACCGGCCGGAGCTTGTCCGGCAGCTCCCAGATCGAGCGCACGCCGGCCGTGCGGCACGCGTCCATCCGTTCCCGCATGTCGACGACGAGTGCGGAGAGCACGGCGACCGCTTCGCGTCGGCAGGTGGCCAGTGCGCTGAGCCGCCCGGCGAACAGGCCCAGTTCCATGCCGCCCTTGCAGTCGATGCCGACCAGGGCCACGCGTTGCGGGGCGAGCTGTGTGACCAGCCGGGCCAGCAGGGTGGACTTGCCCGAGCGCGTGGCCCCGGCGATGAGCCAGTGCGGGACGAGTCGCAGGTTCATCACCCAGGCGCCGCCGTTCTCCAGTGCGCCGATGAGGGCGGAGAGGAGTTCGGTCGGCGCGGTGGCTAAGCCGGGCCGCTGGAGCGGGTCCGTCGCCATCGCGGACAGGAGCACCAGGCCGCGTTCGGGCGAGGTGACCCGTACCGCGTGCACCCGCCACGCGTGGACCAGCGCGTCAGCCGCTTTCATGTACGTCGCCGGGGTCTGGCCCGCGTGCAGTCGCACGGTCACGGTCAGCCCGAGGCGGGTGGCGCGCGGGAACGAGGCCCTCGGAGCGATCGGCCGCACCGGATCGCCCTTGACCACCAGGTCCCCGAGCAGGCCACGGGGCGGACGGCGCGAGACGGCGAGGTCGTTGAGCACGGCTACCTTGCGCCAGGTGAGGACCACCCGGCATGCGGTGGCGGGATAGCCGATGAGGTACCAGTGCCAGGCCGGACGGTGCCGGCGCACAAGGTCACCGACGACGAGCAGCCAGGCCAGCACCGCGAGTGCGAGGGCGAGCAGGATCGGCCCCATCAGGCGGCACCGCCCTTGCCGTGCGCGGGAGTGCTCCCGTGCACGGGTGTGATCGCGTCGGCCCGGAAGCTGACGCCGTGCCGGTCGCCCATGGCCCACATGAACGCCGTCAGTCCGGTGACCTTGACGATCTGGCCTTCCTCGATGCCCTTGGGTTCACCGGTCACCGCGATCTCGATGACGGAGATCCGCCGCCGGTCCTGCCGCACGGTGACTGCCACGGTGAACACCGGGTTGCCGTCCCGGTCCTTCTTCACCTCCTGTGTCTCGGGGTTGCTGATCTTCGCTTCCGGCGCGATGGCGCAGCGCAGTACGCCCAGCCGCGACGTGTCCACGGGAATGGACTGCATGATTCTTGGCCTCCCTGGCCAGTCAGGACGCCCGGCATATGCGGACGTCACTTGTCCTTACGAGTTGCGACTATGGAGCTCTGTACGGCGAGAGCGCAACTACTTATGCTGACGAGTGATGACGCGCGTGCGACGTGCCTATGACACCGAACCGGAGAAGCCGAGATGACGGAGATCCAGCGCCCCGGGGCCCTCTACCAGCAGGTGGCCGCCGCCATCCGCGAGGCGATCCTCTCCGGCGAGTTCGCCCCCGACTCCCCGTTGCCGTCGGAGGCCCAACTGATCGCCCGCTACGGGGTTTCCCGACCCACCGTGCGCAACGCGATTGCCGCCCTGCGCGCCGAAGGGCTGATCGATGTACGGCACGGCAAGGGCAGTTTCGTACGCTCCGACGGTCAGCCCGCGCTCACCATCGAGCGGCGCATCAGCCGCAGCAGCGACGGCGGGTTCACCATGCCCAACGGCGACGAGTGGGAGGAGGCCGAGGAGCCGGCCACGTACCGCACCCGCACCACCAAGGCCACCGGCCGCTTGCTCCACCTCGCCGAGGAAGAAGCGCTGTTCGGCTGTGCCCGACTGCTGACCGATCCCGGCACCGGCACCCGCGCCATGCACCGCACACTGATCCCCTTCGAGGTGGCCGAAGCCGTCCCGCCGCTGGGCAAGGAGCCGTCGAAGCGACCGGCAGAGATCTACCGACTGCTCGCCGAGGACGGACACGTCCTGTGGTGGTCGGAGACGGTCCGCGCCCGCATGCCGCTGCCCGACGAGCGCGCCACACTCCAACTCCCGGACGCGACCCCGATCCTGCACCTTGCCCGTGTCGCGCACGGCACCGACGACCACCCGCTCATCCTCGAAGAACTGCGCGTCGGCGCCGACCGTGCCGAGATCGCCTACCGGATCACCGCCGACAAGCAGCCCGCCCGACGCCGCAAGGCGTGAGCAACGAGGGGCATCGGTCGAAACCCCCTTCACTTCCTCAAGGGCGCGCCTTCGGCGCGCCGGGCCGCCCGGCCGCCCCGGCCGGGCGTGCGGCGTGGCCGCCGGTCCCGTCCGGGCACCGGGCGCCCCACGCCGCAGGATGCCCGGGGAGTCGAGGCGTCGACCGGCCGTCGTAGGCCGGGGCGTGGTCGGCCGGGGGTCGCCGGCCTCCGAGACTTTAGGCAGCCACCATGGGGCGAGCCTCGAAGAACAGGGGGCCCATCGGGCACATACGCGGGCAGGACCAGTGCCTGCCCGATTCGCCGGGCCAGCGTAGGGCCCCCTGTTCACTCGCCCCATGGCAGCTCCCGCCCAAAGTCTCTCCGGCAGGCGACGTGCCCACGCGCGCCGCTCACCGGCGGAAACGCCCGTCATGCCACGCCCCCGGCCCCTTCGGCGAGCCCCTCCAGGAGCCCGGCGAGCAGCTCAGCCCATTCCGGCCGGCCCGCCAGCCGCACGACCCCGCGCCCCTCGCCGTCCGTCGAGGCGGCCGCCCGCACTGCGGACAGCTCGAAGCCCATCCCGAGGAGCGCGCGGTTCAATCGGTCGGCAGCCTCACGCGCCGTGCGCCAGCCCGCCACGTAGTCGACCCCCGGCACCCACAGGGCACCACCGTCCCCCACGACGTCATCAAGGCCGTCGTTCAGCCAGCTCTCACCCGAGCCAGTCACCTTGCCCACCTCTGTCCCGATCGAGGTAACGGATCATCAACTCTGTTGGGACCAGGGCCAGTACGCAGCACAACGGTCCCGGTACCATCAGGCACCGGGAACCGTCGCGTTCCCCGCCGGGCCACCCTTCGCTTTCCAGGGCTGATGGGGTGGCCCGGTCTCGGTTTGTGGTTGTGAGGCGCGGCCCTCCGGCCGGGAGGGGAGCTTCCGGAAGCCCGGAGGAGCCGCGCCCTGGCCGGAGGGGTCAGACTCCGGCCGGTTACCGGGCCGCCACCCGCTCCCGATCGCGGAGGAGCGAAACAGGACGGCAGCCCGGAGATCATGAGCGCGGTACGGGCTCCACGTCGCCGTTCAAGCCGAAGCGGCACCACACTGTCTTGCCGCCGCTCTCCCCAGGCGTCCACCAGACCGCCGCCGCCAGGCGCTGCACGATGAACAGTCCCCGGCCGCTGTCAGGCAACACCGCTTCGGACAGCTCACCGAGCAGCCCTGGGGAGAACACCTCTCCCACCGGAAGCAGCGGCGGAGTCGAGTCCTCATCGGTGACACCGATGAACAGCCACTTCGGCCACACCTTGAAGGTCACGTCGATACGCCGACAGCCTCCGGCCGAGGACAGGCGCCGGTCCGGCACGGCGTGATTCACCACGTTGCCGACCAGCTCAGAGACGACCAGCCGCGCATCGTCCACGATCGCGTCAGCACCCACGCCCCGGAGGAACACGGCCGTCATGTCACGTGCGACGCGTGCCGTGTCACCGAACTCGGCGAAGAGCGTCAGCGTCAGGAAGTGCCCGTCCGAGGACGCCTCCGGCGTCACGAACCAGTGCGCGTACGCGTCCAGCTCACCCGCCACCCGCTCGCTCTCCCGCGCATCCATGGCTTCCCCTTCCGAGGCCCCGCGGCCCTCATCGCACCGCTTGCTTCACGCGAGCCAGTACACGGCGAAGCAGGCGTGACCGGGAGCGTTCACCGGGGGGGTTCACGTGAACACGGGCGCAGGCACGGGGGGTTCATTGATGAACCCCCCGAGGTCGAAACGGCTGTGACACCATGAACACTCGCCGTCATTCTCGGGTTGGCAGGGGAGCATGAACCGAGAGCCGAACGCGCAGTTGATCGCTGTCATGGAGCAGGCCAAGGTCTCGAACAAGGGCCTCGCCAAGCGCATGAAGGACGCCGCCGCAGCACGCGGCATCAACCTGGGGACAACACATGTGTCCGTGCAGCGATGGCGGGACGGCGCCGGCATCCAGCCCCAGACAGCCGCGATCCTGGCGGACGTACTGAGCACCAAACTCGGCCGCCGCATCACGCCGGGCGATCTCGGATTCCTCGACCACGCACAGCCGGCCGCCCCTCAGGCGGTTGGTTACCCGAGTACCGTCCCCGAAGCACTCTCCGCCCTGAGCAGCCTCACAGACAGCAGCGTCGAGACGTCCGCCGCCGATCCACTGATCGTCTCTGACGGCGACCTCAGCACCACCGTCCTGTCATGGATGATCGCGCGCCCCGACAGCATCCAGGCCGACAGACCCGGACGCCAACGCGTCGGCATGCGCGACGTACGCGCGATCCGGGACGCCGCAGGCATGTTCATGCAGCTCGACTTCAAGTACGGCGGAGGCCACGGCCACAAGGCACTGCGCCACTACTTCCGCCACGAAGTTCTGCCGCTGCTCGATGTCAGCTACAGCGAGAAGGTGGGCACCGCGTTATTCGGCGCCGCCGCCGAGGTCTCGCAGCTCCTCGCGTGGACGGCGTACGACACAGGAAACCATCGGCTCGCCCACCGCTACCTCTCGTCCACGCTCCGCCTGACACAGGTCATCGACGACCGCATGTTCGGCGCCCGCATCCTCGGCAACCTCAGCCACCAGGCGAACTATCTCGGCAACCACGCGCAAGCCATCCAGCTCGCCCGCGCAGCCGTCGAGGGCGCCAAGGGGCGAGCCACCCCGCGCGCCATGTCCAACTACTGGGCCATGGAAGCCCGCGCCCTCTCCAACGCAGGCGAGAAGGCCGGCGCGGCCCGCGCGATGAACGAGGCGGTACGGCACTTCGAGCAGGCCGCCAGCGCCGACGACCCGGCATGGCTGAGCTACTTCGACGAAGCCGAACTCACGGGCGAACTCTGCCACTGCTTCCGCGACCTACGGATGCGCCGGGACGCCGTCGAGCAGGCACAGCGCGCCGTCGACAGCACCGACCCCGCGTACGCCCGCACTCTCGGTTTCTGCCGCATTGTGCTCGCCCAGAGCCAACTCCTGAACGGCGACTTGGAGGCCGCTGTCACTACCGCGAGTCTCGCCGTGGACGACGGGGACTCCCTCCAGTCCTCCCGCTTCCAGCGCTACGTCACCGACTTTCAGGCTGAGGTGAGCACGCACGCGGCCCACCCCGCCGTAGTCGCGTTCAACGAGAAGGTGAGCGAGGCACTGGCCCGTCTGGACGATGACGAGTAGCGGCTACCAGGGGCGCCAGTCCCGAGGCGCATCGTCGTTGCGCAGGGCCGAGATGCGCCGGCGGTACTCGGCAGCCGTCCTCTCGTCCTCCCGCACGTTCTGCATGAGCCACGTCGTCATGCCGAACTCTTGCAGCCGCCGCAGCGTGTCGTAACCAGGCCAGTCGTACAGGTCCCGCCCGTAGGCACGTACAAAGTCCGCGTACTGCTCGTCGGTCTGCCAGCCAAGACTGTGATGCTCCGTGGCCGTGACCATCAGGTCCCACTCCGGGTGATCGAAGCAGAACGCCTCGAAGTCGATCAGGATCACCTGCCCCTGATCGTCCACCATGAGGTTCTGCACGTGAGCGTCACCGTGCACAGGCCCCTTGGCAGTCTCGAAGCTCAGCTCTCCGAACTGATCACGCAACTCACGCCAGCGCTTCCGCAGGAAGACCCGATCGTCCTCCGGAATCGGGGCCCGGTCGATCCGTAGCTCTTGCTTCCCGAAGGGATCGAACGAGGGGAACTCCACCCCCGCCGGCAACGTCATCGAGTGGAGATCCCGCAGGATGCCGCCCAGCTCCCCGTACGTCGCCTTACGGTCACCCTCACGGATGAGATGCCAGAAGGTCACCGGGTGCCCGTCGACCAACAGCGGCTGTTCGAGGTCATCGACGATGCGCGCCGCGGGGAAGCCCTCACCCGCCAGCCAACGCGACACGGCCACTTCGATACGCGCCTTGGGTAGCCACTCCTCCCCCCGCGCCACCCTCACAACCATGGGCGTGGACGCCAGTCGGAACAGAGCGTTCTCCCCGAACCGGATCAGCTCCGCACCCCCGCCATCCAACCCCGCCGCCCGGCACGCGGCACCCACCACCCGCGCAGCCCTCTCCGACGTGAACCCCTCATCCGACCGAGCAGCACCAACCGCCATGCCCGAACCAGCTCCCCTAGTCGCACGCGATCAACCGGCGCACGTGTGCGGGTGACCAACCCGAAGCGCACCGGACACACTTCGACCATACAGACCGATAAATGCTCCGCTGAGAGGAGGATGAGGGACTTCCGTAGTCACTTCCCTCTGTGGACTTTACGTTCAAGTAACTGCTTAACCAAAGGGCGATGAAGAGCCAGAGACGCATGCAGAAGTTTAGAAGGGAGAAACTTCCTTATTAGGACACGCGCAGGTATGAGTCTTTGAGTGGCAGTCAACCGATATGGCGTCTGAGCGAGATTAACGAGTTCGACATACAACGCCCGCCTAATAAATGGTATTCGAGCGATCCCCATCAGGAACAGCAAAATGAACTGCACTACCCCCACGAAGGTTAATTGGACAGCCAATCCCTGGAAACCAAGATCACTGTACGTACTGTCTCCGAGAATTGCAGAGGTCGCCAAAGCCGGAAGAATGAAAACCGCATACCACGAATACTGGAACCTCCTACTTAGCGATCCTGGCGCTGTAACGTCAGATACCGCCACAAGGGCAGGAAACTCAGTAAAATCTCCCCCTCGAGCAATAATCGCCATAGAATAGCTAAGGGAGTCCAAATAAAGCGAAGGAAGGAAAGCTCTCCAAAAAACTGAGTCGCTGCGGCACCACCGCAACCGGCGATCCAAGCGGGTCACTTGTTCTTTCAAATAAGCAGTAGATTTCTCGCGATCACAGTCCAGTGCGACTGACTTGCTCTGAAGACCCGCCTCTGCCAAGATCAAAAAAATCTTATCGGATGGCGATGACTCATCCTTAAGCTGTTCAAGGATGTGTGCTCTAAACGGCGGGTAGGCCATATTATCCAGGACCATACTGGGTTGCTCAGCGACGAGGTCAAGCCCCGTCGATCTGGCCAATCGCATGGCGGCAGAGGCGTCAACAGTCGCGTAACTACTAAACAAGTGGACCAAGCGCTGCCGGTCATCGCTGACCAGGTCCTTGAAGAGGGATTCAAGCGTGTTCCTCTTCTTCCTACCGTAGCTCGCTGACCACTCCTCTTCGTCCTTTACGACAACATTGAAGAGGTGAAGTCTCCTCAGCCACTCGTCGTCCCACTTGTCCGAAGAAGTGCCCCGTAGAGCTGCCGACTCAGTGCGGGTGTATTGGTCCCATTCCTCTTGATCATATAGTTGGGTTTCGAGGAAGCAACGGCCAAGAATGAGACTGCCACTAATAGCAGCTACTTCTTCGAGTGCTTCGGGACGACGAGCGCGAGTTAACAGTGCGAGGGCAAATGGAATAACCTCTTCCAAACGAGTACCTGCATAAAGGTCCCTATTATGAGAGAAAGTCTCTTGCGCTGAAACGAGCTCCCGCCACCCCTCCTCCTTCCCTTCTGCCGCCTCTTTGGCTGCGAAAAATTCGCAGAACGTGAGATGAATGAACCTGTAAGTCTCCCCTGTGCGTTCCTCTGAGATTAATCCAGTCTCCTTTGCGAGTTCCCGCAACTTGCTCTCAGCCTCAGCGGAATCACACCCGTAGACCCGGGATACAAGGTCAACAGCGCGGTTCCAATCAAGAGAATTGGCTGCCTGGTTCGGATCCAGTAGATGTTCAAAAGCGAGCGGTCCGAAGATCGCCTCCCGTTGCTCACGCAGGAGACTTCTTGCAGGGATCTCTAGCTGCCGGCTTCTCCGCGCTACCAGCAGTTCTTCCACCACTTTAGAATAGAAGGAAGTTCTAGTGTCGATGGCAACGTCATTCCCACCATGCTGATCATGACTTACATACATTCCCAGGATCAGCGGGTTACTGCACATCTCTCTGAGTGTTGGTCGATCCGTGAGATCATTGTAGACTCGAAGGATCTCCACGCGTTTTTCGCCGACATAGCTAGGCCAGCGAGACAAGAAGGTATAGATATCTTCCGGAGTGAACGGCTGTACATGGAAGATGACCGGGAACTCTGCCTCAAGGTGATCGCTCACCTGTACATGGAATTGTGAGCGCATCGTAAGAATTATTGAATTGTGAGGACTTTTGACTACCAGGGCACGGCTCAATGCACGGAGGGTTTCGGACACGCGAGGATAATCACTGCTAGCGACCTCGTCGAGCCCATCAAGGATAAAAAATACCCCCTTTCCGGTCAGGTAAGAGTCAAACAGTTGCGGCATGTCAAAACCGTGGACAGCGGCGACCTGGTCCTTGAAATACTTGATTGCCCAATTTACCCGTGCCCTATCGGTGGACGCACTTTTAGGGGGAGAGAAGCGCTTAAGCTCCACCAGAATGGGAAGGCGGTGGTCCTGCTTGAATTTCGCAGCGTCTCGGCATGCATCACGAAACATTTTCTTCGCCAGGGAAGATTTACCTGAGCCAGGATCTCCAATGACTCGAACGCGCGGGATGTCCTGCATCTTGCGCACGTTGTCAGAGTAGACGTGCTCTTCAGCCGCATTTTGCAGTTTGAGTGAGACGAATGCCTCGTCGGCCTCTAGAGATACTTGATCTCTCCCGGGCACAATCAGATATCTATTTCGCGAATCGCTTAGTCCGGCCCTGCAATACTTACGCAGGCTGACCCTCATCGCTAGGGAGCTACGGAAAGATTTTCCCAGTTGGAAGAAGAGCGCATCTAGAGCGACTTGCGTATTCCCCCTGATAAACCTAACCGTCCGACGTAATACGTAATAGAATACTGGTGCTACTACCAGAGATACAACTGCTGTCACCGGATCAAATTGCATGCCTCGCCCCCCAAAGCGTCGGGCATCAGGTAACAGCAGGATCCCGCCTTCGCGTCACACAGTTACACTATTGTTACAAGGCAAGGTCGGATCGATTTACTCTGAGACGATGTGGAGGCCGTCGTTCCGCGCGAGAGAGGCAAAGTAGAAGCCATCAAGGCAGGCCGAGGGCTGTCACGCAGGCAGCCGGGACCAGGGGGATCTTCTTGGCCATCTCGTCGCAGTAGGCGGCCGGAATTCTACG
Source organism: Streptomyces griseoaurantiacus (assembly GCF_036189845.1). Lineage (NCBI taxonomy): Bacteria > Bacillati > Actinomycetota > Actinomycetes > Kitasatosporales > Streptomycetaceae > Streptomyces > Streptomyces griseoaurantiacus. Next base: position 3,657,624 of record NZ_CP108326.1, read on the forward strand.
GTCCGCCCGTCACTGGGGGCGCTCCTCTCGGCTCCTTAGCTGCCAGGTGGGTGCAAGGCGACGCCCAGTGGTTCGACGGCTGTGCCGTCGAACCACTGCTCGAACATTCCTCCCAGCGGCGCAGTCTCTGCAGACGCCGGTCAATCCGTGATCGGCAGGTACACCCGGTTCCCGCTCTCCGCGAACTCCTTCGACTTCTGGAGCATCCCCTCCGCGACCTCCTCAGCCGTCGCCCCTTCGGCCGCCGCGCCCCCGAACCGCTCTGTGATGGATTGACTAATCTTCATCGAGCAGAATTTGGGACCGCACATCGAGCAGAAGTGCGCCGTCTTGGCGGGCTCCGCCGGCAGGGTCTCGTCGTGGAACTCGCGGGCCGTGTCCGGGTCGAGGGCCAGGTTGAACTGGTCCTCCCAGCGGAACTCGAACCGTGCGTCGGACAGCGCGTCGTCCCATTCCTGGGCACCGGGGTGTCCCTTGGCGAGGTCGGCCGCGTGGGCGGCGATCTTGTAGGTGATGACACCGGTCTTGACGTCGTCGCGGTTGGGCAGGCCCAGGTGTTCCTTGGGCGTGACGTAGCAGAGCATGGCCGTGCCCCACCAGGCGATCATCGCGGCACCGATGCCGGAGGTGATGTGGTCGTACGCCGGAGCGACGTCCGTCGTCAGCGGGCCGAGCGTATAGAACGGAGCCTCATCGCAGATCTCCTGCTGAAGGTCGATGTTCTCCTTGATCTTGTGCATCGGGACGTGTCCCGGGCCCTCGATCATGGTCTGTACGTGGAAACGCTTGGCGATCGTGTTGAGTTCCCCGAGTGTGCGCAACTCGGCGAACTGCGCCTCGTCGTTGGCGTCTGCGATCGACCCGGGGCGCAGACCGTCGCCGAGGGAGTACGTGACGTCGTAGGCCGCGAGGATCTCGCAGAGCTCCTCGAAGTTCTCGTAGAGGAACGACTCCTTGTGGTGGGCCAGGCACCACGCCGCCATGATGGAGCCGCCGCGCGAGACGATTCCCGTCTTGCGGTTCGCGGTGAGCGGGACGTACGGCAGCCGGACGCCCGCGTGGACGGTCATGTAGTCCACACCCTGCTCGGCCTGTTCGATGACGGTGTCCTTGTAGATCTCCCAGGTCAGTTCCTCGGCCCTGCCGTCGACCTTCTCCAGTGCCTGGTAGAGCGGCACCGTGCCGATCGGCACGGGGGAGTTGCGCAGCACCCACTCGCGCGTGGTGTGGATATTGCGCCCGGTGGACAGGTCCATGACCGTGTCAGCGCCCCAGCGGGTCGCCCAGGTCATCTTCTCGACCTCCTCCTCGATGGAGGAGGTGACCGCGGAATTGCCGATGTTGGCGTTGACCTTCACCAGGAAGCGCTTGCCGATGATCATCGGCTCGATCTCCGGGTGGTTGACGTTCGCGGGCAGCACCGCGCGCCCCGCCGCGATCTCCTCCCGTACGACCTCCGGGGAAACGTTCTCCCTGAGGGCGACGAACTCCATCTCCGGGGTGATCTCCCCCCGTCGCGCGTAGGCGAGCTGGGTCACCGGTGTCCCGCCCGCACCCCGCCGCGGCCGGCGGGGGCGCCCGGGGAAGACCGCGTCGAGATTGCGCAACCCTCCACGCGGCGAGGTGTGCTTGAGGCCGTCGTCCTCGGGCCGGACGGGACGGCCCGCGTACTCCTCGGTGTCACCCCGGGCGACGATCCAGTTCTCCCGCAGCGCCGCGAGGCCCCTGCGGACGTCGGTCCGGACGGTGGGGTCGGTGTACGGCCCGGAGGTGTCGTACAGCGTGACCGACTTCCCGTTGGTGAGGTGCACCTGACGGACCGGCACGCGCAGATCGGGGCGCGAGCCCTCGACGTACGCCTTGTGCCAGCCGATGGACGCTGCGGTCTTCTCGCCCTGGGGTGTCCCGCCGGTGTTCTCCTCGAGGTTCCCGTCGGTGCTTCCGCTGGAGTCCACACTGGCGTTCTGCGTCGAGGCAGGCGTGCGTGTGTCCTTGATGGTCATGAGACCTACTCCCTACGCCGGCATTACCCGGTAACAGGTTCAGCGGTCGACGCAGCGGTGTCCGCCGGCGATGTTCCACGTGGAACATGGCCTGTGCGGAGGTCAGCGCCCTCTCAGCCCGGTGCTCCGAGCTCCCGCGTGTACAAAGGTGCTTTTACGCTAGCGCCTGCGGGGCCGCACTGAACAGTGGGCCCCCGGTCTTCTTGCGATGATGCACCGGTGACCACGCCCCAGCAGCACCCCCAGCGCCCCCCGCATCAACACCCTCCCCATCAGCCCCCGCCGCACGAGCACCCCCCTCCGGCGACCGGTCCTGAGGGAAGCGGCGGCCACTCCCACAGCCATCACCACGGTCCGGCGGCGCCCGCTTCCCGGCAGCTCCGAAGGGTCATCACGGCCGTCCTGGTCCCGTTCGCCGTCGCGGTGGTCGTGGGTCTTGTGGTGCTGTGGCCGGGCGGCGTACCGGGGCACGAGCGCACCGGCGTCGGCTTCGACCGCCAGACGCAGCAGGCCACGGTCACCGAGGTGGTCCGCGTGGACTGCGCCTCCGTGGGCGCCGGGGGCGGCGGCACGGGCGACGGCGGCCCGGGAGCGGAGGGGGCGGCCGCCGAGGGCGCTCCGGCCGGCGGCGCCTCCGCCGAGAAGTCCGGCGCGGGGTCCGGTGCGTGCAAGAAGGCCACGGTCCGCGTGGACACGGGCAAGGACAAGGGCCGCACCTTCACCGAGGTCGTCCAGCCGGACCAGACCCGCCAACTGCACCAGGGCGAGAAGGTCGTGGTCTCCTACGAGCCCTCCGCGCCGAAGAACCTGCAGTACGCGGTCACCGACGTGAAGCGCACGCTGCCCATGGTGCTGCTCGCCGGCATCTTCGCCGTCGCCGTGGTGGTCGTGGGCCGGATGCGAGGTCTGGCCGCCCTGATCTCCCTGGCCGTCAGTTTCCTGTTGCTGTCGTTCTTCATCCTGCCGGCGATACTGCAGGGCTCGAACCCGCTGGCGGTGGCGGTGGTGGGGTCGAGCGCCATCATGCTGATCGCCCTGTACATGTGCCACGGTCTCTCCGCCCGCACCTCGGTCGCGGTGCTCGGCACGCTGATCTCGCTGGGGCTGATCGGCGTTCTGGGCTCCATGTTCCTCGGGTGGGCCGCGCTGACCGGGAACACCGACGACAGCACCGGCCTGATCCACGGGCTCTATCCGGACATCGACATGAGCGGTCTGCTGCTGGCCGGCGTCATCATCGGTTCGCTCGGAGTGCTCGACGACGTGACGGTGACCCAGACGTCCGCGGTGTGGGAGCTGCACGAGGCGAATCCCGCCCTGGGGCGGCGGGCGCTGTACCGGGCGGGCATACGGATCGGCCGCGATCACATTGCCTCGGTCGTCAACACCCTGGTCCTGGCCTACGCGGGTGCGGCACTGCCCTTGCTGCTGCTCTTCTCCGTCGCGCGGAGCGATGTGGGGACGGTCGCCACCAGTGAGCTGGTGGCCGAGGAGATCGTGCGCACCCTCGTCGGCTCCATCGGGCTGGTGGCCTCGGTGCCGGTGACCACCGCCCTGGCCGCGCTGGTGGTCTCCGCGGACCGCCCGGACGCGGGGGGCCCGGCGACGCCGCCGCACGGGGGCACATCCCCGGCGGGGGACCGGCTCGCCGAAGGGACGGCCGCGGTGCCCTCGGCGCGCGGTGGGCGGGGCCGTCGCCGCAAACGATGAGGGGTGCGGACACGGGCGGGCGAGCGGGTTGCTGAAGCGTTCCTCCGCCGTCCGGACCGTCCATGTGCGGGACGGCGCTCACCCCGCGCTCTGCTCCTCGGCGAGGATGCGGTCCAGCGCCTCGTCGAGCAGGGTGTCGAAGTCCGCGAGGGAACGCTCCTGCCCGAGCGGTACCAGCTTGTCCGTGCGGTCGAGGAAGGCCACGAGCGGCGCCGCCCCGGACTTGAACACGGCGCGGTCGGCCCCGACCTGGAGCCTGATCAACACCTCGCCGATCGCGTGGGGATCCGCGGGCGCGATGTGCACGTCCCCGTCGCCGCAGGGCCGCCCCACTCCGTCGACCAGCAGCTCGCGCCCGAACGCCCAGGTGACGGGTGCGTCACCGGGGAGATGGAAGGTAAGCCGCACGGCAAAGGGATCGCAGGTCTCGTAGCGGAGCTCCACGGGGATCCGGAAGGAAAGTTCCTCCGAGACCAAGAAGCTCATCATGACCTCCGCCTGCACTACGGACTCGCTCATCGCCTACCCCGTCAATTGCCGTCGACTGGTCAGGATGCACCTGACGCTGCCAGAAATCTTGCAGACAGTACACAGGAGATCACAAGGAGTGAGTTTTCAGATACTGATAGACAGCGCGAGCGCGCCGACGAGTCGGCCCATCTCGTTCTGCAGTCTGCGCACGACGGGCAGCAGCCGTTCTGCCTGACGGCAGGGCAGCGAGAAGGCCACGGTCGCCGCGGTCGTCCCGGCCGTGAGCGGAAGGGCGGCGCAGACCGTGCCGAGCATGTACTCCTGCCGCTCGAAGACGGGTTCCATGCGGCCGATGCTCTCCAGGCGCCGCAGCAGCGCGTGGGCGTCGGGGACCGTGTACGGGGTGATCGTCCGTACGGGGTGGCGGTCGACGTGGTCACGACGGGCCTCGTCGTCGAGCTGGGAGAGCAGGCACTGTCCGATCGCGTGGGCGTGCCCGGTCTCCCGGAAGTCCGCCCACTCGGCGACCGCCGGGTTCCCCGGGGTGTCCGCGACCGAGACCACTTCGATCTCACCGGCGCGGTAGACGGCGTAGTAGACGGGGACACCGAGCATGTCGCGCCAGCCCGCGAGGGCGTCCTCGACGGTGCTGCGACGTTTCTGCCGAGCTCCGCTCCTGCCGAGCCGCTCGGCGGCGTCCCCGAGGAAGAACATCCCCTTGTCGCGGCGGAGGTAGCCCTCGTGGGTCAGCGTGCGCAGCAGGTGGTACGTCGTGGGGAGGGCCAACTGGGCCTCGCGGGCGAGTTGTTTGGCGGTGGCGCCGTACTCGCGGGCGGCCACGCACTCCAGCAGGCGCATCGCCCGCTGCACGGAGCCGATCAGGGTGGTCGGGTGCGATTCCCGCAGCGGTGGCGTTCGCTGGGCGGGTGGGGCGTGGATCTCTACGGGTACGGAACCGACCGTGGCCATGGGGCACTCCCGGAGCGCGAGGAGGAGCCGCCCGTGCGGGGAGACACGGGAGGGGTGTGCGCCGCCCGCGGGGGCGGACAGGCCCCGTGCGGAGTTCCGGACTCTAATCGCCCCTCACCGCTCCCAGCCGCCGCTGGAGGGAAACTTCCCCCGCGCGAGGGAACCCCGCGTTTGTGTTGCTCCTCCGCTGTCGCTCCGGGCACCCCTACCCACCGGCCGCCCCCGAGGCCGACGAGGCCCGCCGGGGGGGCGCAGGGCCCGGGGACGCGGAGTGCGCGGGGCTCACCGCCGCCGTGCCGGAGGCCTCACCAGTCGCCGCGCGAGGAGGAGGAACCCGCCATGAACTTCCGGACGACGTAGATCAGTCCGCCGACCAGCGCGACGAACAGCAGCACCTTGAACAGCACCCCGATGAGGAATCCGAGCACGCTGGCTATCAGGCCGCCGAACACGACAAAGGCGATGACCGGCACCGCGACCCACTTCACCCACCACGGCAACCCCGCGAAGATCTCTCGCATCGCTCTGTCCTCACCTCTCCGCCCGGCGCACCCGCTGTCCCGCTCTCGGAACGTGTCGCACAGGTCCTGCTGTGTACTGCTTCGATGCTAGGGCCGCGGGAGGCACGAACGGGCGCCGCGCACCCCTTGTCCTCCCCTGATCGATCCCCTAGGGAACCCTGAGGAAGGACCTCAGCTCTCCGGCGGAGAGAACACCACCAGCACCCTGAGGTCCTCGGTGATGTGGTGGAACTTGTGTGCCACGCCGGCGGGCACGTAGACGACGCTGCCGCGGGCCACCTGGGTCGTCTCCAGGCCGACGGTGATCGACGCCCGCCCGCTGGCGACGTAGTACACCTCGTCCTGCTGGTGCGGCTGCTGCGGGTCGACGGCCCCCGCGTCCAGCGCGTACAGGCCCACCGACATATTGCGCTCGCGCAGGAACTGCAGGTAGGCCCCGTCGTTGGCGGCCCGTTCGGCCTCCAGTTCGTCCAGCCGGAATGCCTTCATCGTCCCCTCCTCTTCCTGTCCCTCGCACGCGCGGGCCCGTGGCGCCCGCCCGTTGATCTCCTCTGCCACGATCGGAGACGATCAGACACATGAAGAATTTCCTAGTCAAGACGATCGCCAACGCGGGCGCCCTGGCGGTCGCCGTCTGGCTGCTCGACAAGATCACGCTGACCGGTGACAGTACCGGCAAGAAAGCCGGCACCCTCATCCTGGTCGCGCTGCTGTTCGGCCTCGTGAACGTCCTGGTCAAGCCGGTCGTGCAGGTGCTGACCTTTCCGCTGTTCATCCTGACGCTCGGCCTGATCACCCTGGTGGTCAACGCGCTGATGCTGCTGCTCACCTCGTGGGTGGCCGGGAAAGTGGATCTCAGCTTCCACGTCGAGGGCTTCTGGACGGCCGTCCTCGGCGGTCTGATCATCTCGGTCGTGTCCTGGGCACTGCACGTCGTCCTCCCCGACGAGGACTGACCAGGGGCGCCGGTCATCCGCGGGGCGTTCCCCCGGCGACGCCGGCGAGGTGTGACCTGCCAGCGCCCGTAAGGGCGTGACCTGAGAAAATGGCCGAGGCGAGCCTCTGCTCGGTCCGGTCCGCTCGCCCTGGACACGCAGGAGACGGAGGCACAGGCGGCATGAGCGAACGCCAGGCGAACACCCCAGACACTCAAGAGGACGGGGCCACCCCGCAGAACGGGGCCAACGGGGCCGGCGGGCCAGGCGGAGACACCGCGACCACCGCGGCCACCGGGGAGACCCGGGGCATCGGTGACAGCACCCGCGCGGTGCGCGCGGGCCTGCCCGAGCCGGTGAAGCACGAACCGACCCTCCCCGGCCCGGTCTTCGCCGCGCATTTCCATCTGCCCGGCGAGCCGACCGGCCCGTACGCCTACGGCCGCGACGAGAACCCGACGTGGACGCTGCTGGAGAACGCCATCGGCGAACTGGAGGCGCCCGGCGAGGAGGACGTGCGGACACTCGTCTTCGCCTCCGGCATGGCGGCGATCTCCTCCGTCCTCTTCTCCCAGCTGCGTGCGGGCGACGCCGTGGTCCTGCCCTCGGACGGCTACCAGGCGCTGCCCCTGGTGCGCGAGCAGCTGACCGCCTACGGCATCGAGGTGCGCACCGCTCCGACCGGCGGCGACGCCCAGCTCGACGTCCTCGACGGGGCCCGGCTGCTGTGGATCGAGACCCCGTCGAACCCGGGACTCGACGTGTGCGACGTACGCCGCCTGGTCGAGGCGGCACACGCGCAGGGGACGCTCGTCGCCGTCGACAACACCCTCGCCGGCCCGCTGGGGCAGCGACCGCTCGAACTGGGCGCCGACTTCGCCGTGGCCAGCGGCACCAAGATGCTCACCGGGCACGGCGATGTGCTGCTGGGCTATGTCGTGGCGCGGGACGCCGAGCTGATCGCCCCGGTCCGGCACTGGCGCAAGATCGTCGGAGCGATCCCGGGGCCGATGGAGGCCTGGCTCGCACACCGCTCGCTGGCCACCCTCGCGCTGCGGGCAGAGCGGCAGACCGCCAACGCGCTGATTCTCGCGCAGGCGCTGCGGGACCACCCCGAGGTGTCCGGTCTGCGCTATCCGGGCCTGCCGGACGACCCGTCCCACGCCCTCGCCTCGCGGCAGATGCGGCACTTCGGGAGCGTGGTGTCGTTCACGCTGGCCACGCGGGAGCGTACCGACCGCTTCCTCGGGGCGCTGCGGCTGGCCGAGGAGGCCACGAGTTTCGGCGGTGTGCGGTCCACCGCCGAACGGCGTGGTCGCTGGGGCGGCGACGCGGTGCCGGAGGGCTTCGTCCGCTTCTCCGTGGGCGCCGAGGACCCGGAGGACCTGGTGGCGGACGTGCTGCGGGCCCTGAAGGAGTCGGCGGACTGAGCGTGACCCCGTGCGGGTCGCCGAGGCCGGGACGCCGCCGCCGAGCGGCCTCCGCACGGCGGAAGCGGGCGGTCCGAACCTCCCCCCTCGTGGTTCGGACCGCTCCGGTTCCGCCGCGCGAAGAACCGCCCGACCAAGGCTAGTTGACTCTGTGTCAGTGTCCAATCACAGTAGCGACAGGTTCCTATCGACTTATTTATAGTTGGGCGCCTACGGGGCCGGGGCGCTGCCGCCGTGCGCGGCGCCGCGTGGGTGGCGCGAGGGAGGGAAGCACCATGGACTTGGCCCTGTTGCGCACGTTCGTCACGGTGCACCGGGCCGGTTCCTTCACTCGCGCCGCCGCCCTGCTCGGCCTGTCGCAGCCCGCGGTCACCTCGCAGATCCGCACCCTGGAGCGGCAGTTGGGCCGCCCCCTCTTCCTGCGGCAGGCCCGCGGGGTGACTCCGACGACCATCGGCGACGAGCTGGCACACAAGGCCGCCCCGCACCTCGACGCCCTGGTGGAGATCGCCGAGACCGGACTCGAAGAGGACTCCTCCTTACGCACGCTCCATCTTGTCGGCCCGCCCGAGTTCACCGCCGAGCGGGCCTTGCCCGCGCTGATGGAGCTGATCGGGGACCACGGTCAGGGGTTCGCGCTGCGGGCCTCCTTCGCCCACCACGACGAGGCGCTGGAGGGCTTGGCCGCGGGCCATCACGATCTGGCCATCACCACCGCCCGTCCTCGCGGGGGCCTGCTCACCGCGACACCGCTCTGTGACGAGGAGCTCGTCCTCGTCGCCTCCCCCCGATGGGCCGCGCGCCTCACCTCTGAGGGTCACCGTCTCCAGGACGGCTCCGGCCTCGAGGACCTCCCGGTGGTCGAGGTGCACGAATCACTGCCGTTCGTCGCCCGCTACTGGGCTTCCGTCTTCGACGCGCACCCGGCCGCCTCCGGCAGCGTCGTCGTCCCGGATCTCCGGGCGGTCCTCGCCTGCGCCGCCCGGGGTGCCGGTCTCGCGGTGATCCCGCGCTATCTGTGCACGACCGCCCTGGAACGCGGTGAACTCGTCGCCCTGCTCGACCCTTCGGTGCCGCCCCTGCGCACCTATTTCGTGGCGGTCCGCACCGGCACCCTCGCGATGCCGCACATCGCCCGGGCGCACGACTGGCTGCTGCGCAAGGCCGCGGGCTGGTGCTGACCGCCCCCAGCACGGGTGGGCCGTCTCCGGGACCCGAGGACGCTCGCTGCTCGCCGCACTCCGGACGTTTCACGTGAAACACCCGGCATGTTTCACGTGGAACCAGCTGGGCCACATTTCACGCATGACCGTTCGTCCCGTGGTCAAGCGCACCGCCCGCGCCGTCCTGCTCGACGGCGACGCGCTCGTCCTCATCAAGCGGACCAAGCCGGGTGTCGATCCCTACTGGGTCACGCCCGGTGGCGGAGTGGAACCGGAGGACCCGACCGTGGTCGACGCCCTCCACCGAGAGGTGCACGAGGAACTGGGCGCCAAGATCACGGACGTGGTTCCCTGCTTCGTGGACACCGTGGAGCACATCGGCGAGGACGGTGGCGCGACCGGGGTGAAAGTACAGCACTTCTTCGTCTGCCGACTGGAGTCGATGGACGAACGGCAGCGTCACGGGCCGGAGGTGGAGCAGCCGTGCGGTGAGTACGAGATCGTCCGCGTGCCGTTCACCCGGGTCGGCATCGCCTCGGTCCACCTCGTTCCGCTGTCCTTGAGGCACTACCTAGACGGCAATATCGAGGGGGTACGGGCGCTACTGGCGTCCGACCTGGGCTGAGTGCCACGCGTGTGACCCCGTGGGTGGCCAAAACTTCGGGGTCCTCGGGCAAAGCGGTGGACGGAGGGGCGCTCCGTCGGACAGCCTGACCTGCGTGCCGACACTCTCCCTCTCCGTTCTGCCCATCCGCCGCCTGACACCGCGCGATGTCACCGCGTGTGCCGACCTGTCCGAAGACCGGGGCTGGCCCCGTGAAGAACACAAGTGGGGGCTGCTGCTCGCCGCCGGACAGGGGTACGGCATCGACGACCCCGAGGGCGGTCTGGTCGGCGCATGCGTGGTCACGGACTACGGCCCCCACGGGCGCCCGGACCTGAGCGCGATCGGCATGGTGCTGGTCGCCGAGCGGCATGCGCGCCAGGGCGTCGGCCGCCGGCTGATGCGGCATGTGGTGACCGAGGCCGGCACCACGCCCCTGACCCTGTTCGCGACACCGTACGGCCGCCCCCTCTACGAGGAGCTCGGCTTCAAGGTCACGGGAGGGGCCGAGATGGTGCGCGGGCACTTCCTCCCCGGCGCCGCGGAATCCGGCGTCAGCACCCGGGCGGCGACCGCGGAGGACCTCGTGTCGATCCTCCGCCTCGACGCGGAGGTCTTCGGCAGCGACCGCACCCACATGATCACCCGTCTCCCGGCCTTCGCCGACCGGATCAGGGTGGCGCACGAGGACGGCCTGCTGATCGGATACGCGGCCGCCTGGCCCAATATGGACACCCATGTCGTGGGACCGCTGGTCGCCCGGGACACCCGGACCGCCAAGGCCCTCGTCACGGCGCTCGCCGAGGGCGGCGAGCGGCCGCTGCGCACCGACATCGACGTACGGCACGAGGAACTCCTCGCCTGGCTCAAGGACCGGGGACTGGTGACGGTCACCTCTACCGCCGTCATGACGTACGGCGTGCCCGACCTGCCCGGGGACTGGACCCGGCGGTTCGCTCCGCTGACGGTCGCGGCGGGCTGATCCGCGGCACGACCGGTCGAGGCCGACGGCGGCTCCGTCAGCGGTGTGCGGCCATGGGTCGCTCGGCAGGGGCGCCGCCGGCGGCCACGAGGCGGGGGGACGCGGTTCCCCGGCGCTCCAGGGCCGCCGAGAGGACTGCGAGGAGCAGCGCGGAGGCGGCGAGGAGCGCGCCGACCCAGTTGGGCGCGGTGTATCCGAGCCCCGCCGCGATGACCAACCCGCCGAGCCAGGCGGACAGCGCGTTGCCGAGGTTGAAGGCGCCGATGTTCACCGCCGAGGCCAGTGTCGGAGCGCCGTGGGCGTGGTCGAGGACGCGCTTCTGCAGGGGCGGCACGGTCGCGAAGCCCAGGGCGCCGATCAGGGGGAGGGTCGCCGCCGCGAGCACCTTGTAGTGGGCGGTCACGGTGAACAGTGCGAGCACGAGGGCGAGCCCGCCGAGGGATGTGTACAGCAGGGGCATCAGCGCACGGTCCGCGTAGCGTCCGCCGAGGTAGTTTCCGGCGACCATGCCGAGACCGAGCAGTACCAGCAGCCAGGTGACCGATCCGTCGGAGAAGCCGGCGACCCGCGTCATCATCGGGGCGATGTAGGTGACGGCGGCGAAGACACCGCCGAACCCGAGCACGGTCATCCCCATCGCGAGCAGCACTTGGACGTTCTTCAGCGCCGACAGTTCATGGCGCAGGCGCACGCCCTCCGGCCGGGGCACGTCGGGCACCAGCCGGGCGACGCCGAGCAGACCGAGTACCCCCAGTGCGGCGACGAGGGCGAAGGTGATCCGCCAGCCGGCGGACTGACCGACGAAGGTGCCGAGCGGGACGCCGACGACGTTCGCGACGGTGAGTCCGCTGAACATCATCGAAAGGGCGGCGGCCTTCTTCTGGGGCGCGACCAGTTCGGCCGCCACCACGGCACCGATGCCGAAGAAGGCGCCGTGTGCGAGGGAGGCGACCACGCGGCCCGCCAGCATCAGTGCGAACACGGGTGCCACGGCGGAGAGCAGGTTGCCCACGACGAACAGGCCCATCAGCAGCATCAGCATGCGCTTGCGGGAGACCCGCGTGCCGAGGGCGGTCATCAGCGGGGCACCGAACATGACGCCGAGGGCGTAGCCGGTCACCAGCAGACCCGCGGTGGGGATGGTGACACGGAAATCGTCGGCGACCTCGGGCAGTACGCCCATGATCACGAACTCGGTGGTGCCGATGCCGAAGGCCCCGATGGCGAGGGCCAGGAGCGCGAGAGGCATGGGGGGAGACCTTCCGAACGATTGCTTGTGCTCCTTACAGGCGAAGACAATAATTGCAGACGCGGGATATGTGCAAGCGAGGGTTTCTTCGTTCGTCGTCTATCCTGGACGCAGCCGCTCCGGGAGGATGATCACCATGACCGCGACGGACCCCGCGCTCACCGCCCTCGCCCAGAGCTGGTGCGCTCTCTCGCTGCTGCACGGACGCATTGAGGCGCACATCGAGCGCGCCCTGCAGTCCGGGCACGGGCTGAGCGTGCGGGAGTACTCGCTGCTCGACGTGCTCAGTCGGCAACACGACGGCGAGGGCGGGCATCTGCAGATGAAGCAGGTGGCCGATGCGGTGGTGCTCAGCCAGAGCGCCACGACGCGCCTGGTGACGCGGCTGGAGGACCGCGGGCTGCTCTCCCGCTATCTGTGCCCCACCGACCGGCGGGGCATCTACACGAACGTGACCGAGGCGGGTCTGCAGCTCCTCGAACAGGCCCGGCCCACCAACGACGCCGCGTTGCGCGAGGCCCTGGACGAGGCCGCGCAGAACACCGAGCTGGCGCCGCTCGTCCGCGTCGTGGAGTCCCTCAAGGCGCCCGCATAGAGTGCGGCCATGGGAGATCTTGAGATACGGCCCGCGACCGAGGACGACGTCCCTGCCATCGTGGACATGCTCGCCGACGACCCACTGGGTGCCGCGCGCGAATCCCCGGACGATCTGTCGCCCTATCTGGCCGCGCTGAAGCGCCTGTCCGGTGACCCCCACCAGCACCTCGTCGTGGCCGTACAGGACGGCCGTGTCGTCGGCACGCTGCAGCTGACCCTCATCCCGGGTCTGTCCCGCAAGGGGGCCACCCGCTCGATCATCGAGGCGGTGCGCATCCACGCCGACGCGCGTGGCGGCGGCCTCGGCTCCCGCCTCATCGAATGGGCCGTCGACCAGTCCCGGCGTGAGGGATGCCAACTCGTGCAGCTCACCTCGGACGCCAGCCGGACCGACGCCCATCGCTTCTACGAGCGGCTCGGCTTCACGGCCTCACACGTCGGCTTCAAGCTCGCGCTCTGACCGACGGCAGGAGGTACGGGCGCACCACGCCGAGGCGTCTTCCGTTTCACGTGAAACAGGAACCGGAAGACGCTCGATACCGACCTGTTCGAGACGCGCGAGGGCGTGAAAGCTCGTGCGACCGCTGATCGGAGGGCTCGGCGCGGCTCTCTGCTCAGCGGATGGCGTCCATCCCCCGCCACCCGTCCGGGTCCACCCCGCCCGGCACGTCCGCCTCCGGGTCGTACGGCGTCCTCGTGAACACGAACGAGCCGAGGTCCAGATGGCTCACCGAGCCGTCCGACCGCCGTACGACCGTCAGCGGCTCCCCCGCGTAGTACCCGTCGAGTCCGGTCCAGGTGCCGTCGCCGTTCGCCCGGAGCCGGGCACGGCGTCCCACCTCCGCGAGCGGCTCCAGTGCCAGGCCTCCGTCGGCCTCCAGGCGCAGGGTGAAGCCCTGCGTCCCCCAATACCACTGCCCGGTGAGCTCCAGCACCGCCGGATCGACCTCCCGCAGCGGCCGCCACGGCTCCGGGATCCGCGGTTCCGCCTCCGCCACGATCCGTACGAGGTCGGCCGCGATGCCCGTCACCTGCGGACCGGAGGTGCAGTTGGCGAGGACGACCGCCGCGACGTCGTCCTCCACACTCACCGAGAGATTGGCGAGGAAGCCCGGAAGGGACCCGGAGTGCCCCGCCAGCAGCCGGCCGTCGCGGTACTGGAGCTGCAGGCCGAGCCCGTACGCGGATCCCGCCGCCAGGTCAGCGGCGTCGGAGGGCGCGGCGGGCGTCCGCATCTCACGGACGGACTCCGCGCTCAGCACCCGCTCGTCGCCCCGCGCCAGGAAGACCGCGAAACGGGCCAGGTCGGCGGTGGTCGACCAGAGCTGGCCCGCGGGGGCCATCAGACCGAGATCCTGGACGGGTTCCGGCAGCATCACGTCCGCCCAGGGATGGACGGCCCAGCCGCCCGCGTGCGGCGCCCGTGGACTGCCGCTGGTGCGGTGCAGGCCGAGAGGTACGAGCACCTCACGCCGGAGGACGTCCTCCCAGGGAGCCTCACGCAGCCGCTCGACCAGCGCGCCCAGCACGGTGTAGCCCGGGTTGGAGTAGTGGAACCGGCTGCCGACCGGGTGCCGCAGTGGTTCGGCCCCGAGGACATCGGCCAGTTCCGGTCGCAGTGAGCCCGCGGTGCGCTCCCACCAGGGCGCGGGTGACTCGGCGGCGAGCCCGGCGGCATGCGCGAGCAGCTGCGCGATCGTGGCCTCCCCCGCCCCCGTGCCGGGCAGGTGCTTCTCCAGCGGGTCGCTCAGGTCGAGCCTGCCCTCGTCGCGCAGGCGCAGGATCAGCACGGCGGTGAAGGTCTTGGTGAGTGAACCGATCCGGTACTGCGTGTTCTCGTCCGGACCGTGCCCCTCCACCGAGGTGCGCGACCCGTGCCAGACGGTCCGGCCGCCCCGCACAACGGCCGCCACGAGAGACGGAGCCCGCCCCTCGGCCTGGCCGACGGCGATCCGGTGCAACAGAGCCCGCCGCGTGGCGGGAAGCAGCTCTTCCTGGGGAACTTCCTGCGATGTCGTCATCCCCCCAGTCCACCCGCCGCCCCCGCCCACGTCGAGCACATTTCTCCCGGCCCGGCGCAGGGCGCCCTCGTGCCCCTCCGTCATGACCACCGCACGACCGAACCACGAGGACATGCGTCACCTTCGGCCCTTGTCCCATGGGCGCCTCGGGTGGCGTCCGGAACGGCCGAAGTCCGTGCGACCCGTTCTATGACGGCCGGTCCGCAATCAGCCGACGGGCGGTGTTCCAGACCTGCTCGAACTCGTCACAGGTCAGCGGCTCCGGATCGTGGTCCTCCCCTTCGGAGACAGGTCGTTCGGTGGTGATCCCGAAGCTGCTCTCGTACGTGGCGAGGCGGCCGGTCTCCTGCGCCCGCCGCCACTCGGCGAGGGAAGCAGCTGCGATCGGGGTCCGCTCGGGCCCTTCGAGCTCGACCTGTCGGATCACCCAGTCCTCGTCGTCGACCTCGAGGTAGAACCAGATGTCTTCCTCGTCCCAGTAGCAGCGCATCCATGTGGTCCCCGGCCTGCGCTCGCTGCGTCTCACGCGAGGCCGGCCCTCACGTCTGTGCCATGTCCACGAAGCGGGAGTAGTGGCCCTGGAAGGCGACGGTGATGGTGGCGGTGGGGCCGTTTCGGTGTTTGGCGACGATCAGGTCGGCCTCGCCCGCACGGGGGGACTCCTTCTCGTAGGCGTCCTCGCGGTGCAGCAAGATGACCATGTCGGCGTCCTGCTCGATGGAGCCGGACTCACGCAGGTCGGAGACCATGGGCTTCTTGTCGGTGCGCTGCTCGGGGCCACGGTTCAGCTGGGAGAGGGCGATGACCGGGATCTCCAGCTCCTTGGCGAGGAGCTTGAGGTTACGGGACATGTCCGAGACCTCCTGCTGGCGGCTCTCGGCGCGCTTGGAGCCGCCGGACTGCATCAGCTGGAGGTAGTCGATCACGACGAGCTTGAGGTCGTTGCGCTGCTTCAGGCGGCGGCACTTGGCGCGGATCTCCATCATCGACAGGTTGGGCGAGTCGTCGATGTAGAGGGGTGCGGCCGACACGTCCGGCATGCGGCGGGCGAGCCGCGTCCAGTCCTCGTCCGTCATCGTGCCCGAGCGCATGTGGTGCAGCGCGACCCGTGCCTCGGCGGACAGCAGGCGCATGGCGATCTCGTTGCGGCCCATTTCGAGGGAGAAGATGACGCTCGGCAGGTTGTTCTTGATCGACGCCGCCCGGGCGAAGTCCAGCGCGAGCGTCGACTTGCCCATCGCGGGACGCGCGGCGATGACGATCATCTGACCGGGGTGCAGACCGTTGGTCAGCGAGTCGAAGTCCGTGAACCCCGTGGGGACGCCGGTCATCTCGCCGCTGCGCGAGCCAATGGCCTCGATCTCGTCGAGCGCGCCCTCCATGATGTCGCCCAGCGGCAGGTAGTCCTCGCTGGTGCGCTGCTCGGTGACGGCGTAGATCTCCGCCTGCGCCCGGTTGACGATCTCGTCGACGTCGTCGTCGGCCGCGTATCCCATCTGCGTGATGCGCGTACCGGCCTCCACGAGGCGGCGCAGGACGGCCCGTTCGTGGACGATCTCCGCGTAGTACTCGGCGTTCGCCGCCGTCGGCACCGTCTGGACCAGGGCGTGCAGATACGCGGCGCCGCCCACCTTGGTGATCTCGCCGCGTTTGGTGAGCTCGGCGGCGATCGTGATGGGGTCCGAGGGTTCCCCGCGCGCGTAGACGTCGAGGATCGCCTGGTAGATCGTCTCGTGGGCTGGTTTGTAGAAGTCGTGGCCTTTGAGGATCTCGACCACGTCGGCGATGGCTTCCTTGGACAGGAGCATGCCGCCGAGGACGGACTGCTCGGCGTCCAGGTCCTGCGGGGGGACACGTTCGAAGGCGGAGCCGCCGTCCCACGCGCCGCCGTCCCGGCCCCGGTCGTGCTGTTCGTCCCGGGCTGGTCCGCCGCCCTCGCCGCGCCGGCGCGAGGCGGGCAGACGATCACTGGGCCCGCTGTCGGCCCACGGGTCGTCCAAGGGCTCGGAGATACTCACCGAACCACCTCCTCCGTCCGCCGGGCGGACCTCGCCGTGCCCCTCATTTCTAGGCCACGGCACTGACAAATAAGAGGCCCGTCCTCCGGTTGTCGGCGCGTCGGTTTGTGAGGATTCCGTGTTGCCGAGGCGGAGCGGGCGCCGCACCACGGTAGGCCCGTCTGCACCGTCAGCCAATCTGGTTATCCACAGGCCATGTGGACGAAGACCTCATTGCTGTGGAGAACTCCGTGAAACCTGTGCACGACACGGTGGACAGCCCTGTGAACAAGACCTCGCCCCCTCGACCAAACAGCCTGTGACCAGCCCATTCGACGTCCACCGGCTGTGCAGAAGAAAAACTTTCCCGCTCGGGCCAAGATCCTTGGCGTGGGCTGACGCCATGATCCTCCTCACCGTGCGATGTAAGGGTCTCAGGTGGCTTGCATCTGTTACCTGTGGACGATTAGATTGATGGCCATGACACATGCTCCAGCGGCGTCCCGCTCCCGTCGGCGACGTCATGACCGGGAGATCGTCGCCCTCGCCGTTCCGGCCTTCGGCGCGCTCGTCGCCGAGCCCCTGTTCGTGCTGGCCGACAGCGCGATCGTGGGGCACCTCGGCACGGCCCAGCTGGCCGGCCTCGGCATCGCCTCCGCTCTCCTCACGACCGCCGTGAGCGTGTTCGTCTTCCTCGCCTACGCGACGACGGCCGCCGTGGCCCGTCGGGTCGGCGCGGGCGATCTGCGTGCCGCCATCCAGCAGGGTATGGACGGCGTCTGGCTCGCCCTGCTCCTCGGCGCCGGCGTCATCGCGGTCGTCCTGCCCCTGGCCTCCCCCATCGTCGAGCTCCTCGGCGCCTCGGAGACCGCCGCCCCGTACGCGAGCACCTATCTGCGGATCTCCGCCCTCGGCATCCCGGCCATGCTCGTGGTCCTGGCCTCCACGGGTGTCCTCCGGGGACTGCAGGACACCCGCACGCCCCTGTACGTGGCCGTCGCCGGATTCCTCGCCAACGGCGCCCTCAACCTCGTCCTGGTCTACGGCGTGGGACTCGGCATCGCCGGTTCCGCCTGGGGCACCGTGATCGCCCAGTGCGCCATGGCCGTCGCCTATCTCTTCGTGGTGGTGCGCGGCGCCCGCAGACACGGAGCCTCGCTGCGCCCCGACGCCGCGGGGATACGCGCCTGTGCGCAGGCCGGGGCACCCCTGCTCGTGCGCACGCTCTCGCTGCGGGCGATCCTGATGATCGCCACCGCGGTCGCCGCCCGCCTCGGCGACGCGGACATCGCCGCACACCAGATCATCCTGTCGCTGTGGAGTCTGCTCGCCTTCGCCCTGGACGCCATCGCGATCGCGGGCCAGGCGATCATCGGCCGCTACCTCGGCGCGGGGGACACCGAGGGCGCCAGGGAGGCCTGCCGCCGCATGGTCCAGTGGGGCGTCGCCTCCGGGGTCGTCCTGGGGGCACTGGTGCTGGCGGGCCGCCCGCTGTTCCTGCCCCTGTTCAGCGGCGACGCGGATGTCCACCACGCCGCCCTGCCCGCACTGGTCATCGTGGCGCTGTCCCAGCCGGTCTCCGGCGTGGTCTTCGTCCTCGACGGGGTTCTCATGGGCGCGGGGGACGGGCCCTATCTGGCGAACGCCATGCTGATCACACTCGCGGTCTTCACGCCCCTGGCACTGCTCGTCCCCACCCTCGGCGGCGGCCTGACCGCCCTGTGGGGAGCGATGACGGTGATGATGGGCATGCGCTTGCTGACGCTGTGGCTGCGCTCCCGCTCCGGTCGCTGGATCGTCACGGGCGCGACCCGCTGACCGGCTCCTCGATTCCCCGGTTCTCCGGTTTCACGTGAAACAACGACACACACCACGCGTCGCCCACGCCACGCACCGGTCGGCTGACGCCGCGCCTCGGCACAGGACGACCAGGACCGGCACACGAACACCCGGCCGCCTCATGACAGTGGGGCCGCACCCGAAGGCGCGGCCCCACTCACCGCTGCGAGGAGCGGCTACAGCATGCGCGGCACTCAGGCCGCGACGACCTCGATGCTGACCTTGGCGGCCACCTCGGGGTGCAGACGCACGGACGTCTCGTGGGCGCCCAGCGTCTTGATCGGCGCGCCCAGCTCGATGCGGCGCTTGTCGACCTCGGGGCCACCGGAGGCCTTGATCGCCGAAGCGACGTCGGCCGGGGTGACGGAACCGAAGAGACGGCCGGCGTCGCCCGAGCGGACGGCCAGACGGACCTTCACGCCCTCGATCTGAGCCTTGAGCGCGTTGGCCTGCTCGACGGTCTGGATCTCGTGGATCTTGCGAGCACGACGGATCTGCTCGACGTCCTTCTCGCCACCCTTGGTCCAGCGGATAGCGAACTTCCGCGGGATCAGGTAGTTACGGGCGTAGCCGTCCTTGACATCGACGACCTCGCCCGCGGCGCCGAGGCCGGAGACCTCGTGGGTGAGGATGATCTTCATGAGTCGGTCACCCTTCCCTTATCGCGCGGTGGACGTGTAGGGCAGCAGCGCCATCTCACGGCTGTTCTTCACAGCCGTGGCGACGTCACGCTGGTGCTGCGTGCAGTTGCCGGTCACGCGGCGGGCACGGATCTTGCCGCGGTCGGAAATGAACTTCCGCAGCATGTTCGTGTCCTTGTAGTCCACGTACGTGACCTTGTCCTTACAGAATGCGCAGACCTTCTTCTTCGGCTTGCGCACAGGCGGCTTCGCCATGGTGATTCTCCTGTGTGATCAAGAAGTTGGGGTGTGCCCCGCCTCCGACCGCAGGACCCGTGGGTCCGGGGTCTAGAAGGGAGGCTCGTCCGAGTAGCCGCCACCGCCGCCGGAGCCGGAGCCGCTGCCGCCGCCCCAGCCGCCGCCACCCTGGTTGCCGCCGGCGGGAGCGCCGCTGGCCCAGGGGTCGTCGGCCGGAGCACCGCCGCCGCCCTGCTGGCCGCCGCCGGGGCCACCGCCCCAGCCGCCGCCACCCTGGCCGCCGCCACCGCCCTGACCGCCGCCGCCGTAACCACCCTGGCCACCGCGGCCGGAGGTCTTGGTGACCTTGGCCGTGGCACTGCGCAGGCTGGCGCCGACCTCGTCGACGTCGAGCTCGTAGACCGTGCGCTTGACGCCCTCACGGTCCTCGTAGGACCGCTGCTTCAACCGGCCCTGCACGATCACGCGCATGCCTCGCTGGAGCGACTCGGCGACGTTCTCCGCCGCCTGACGCCAGACCGAGCAGGTGAGGAAGAGGCTTTCGCCGTCCTTCCACTCGTTGGTCTGACGGTCGAAGGTGCGGGGAGTGGACGCGACGCGGAACTTCGCGACCGCCGCACCGGAGGGGGTGAAGCGCAGCTCGGGGTCGTCGACGAGATTGCCGACGACCGTGATGACGGTCTCGCCTGCCATGGGTGAACCTCTCGGCGGGTTTGCTGGTGCTGCTACTCGAATCCCGGAACCGACCGAGCCGGGTGGCTCAGTGGGTCTCGGGGCGGAGGACCTTGGTCCGGAGGACCGACTCGTTCAGGTTCATCTGGCGGTCGAGCTCCTTGACGACTCCGGGCTCGGCCTGGAGGTCGATGACCGAGTAGATGCCCTCGGGCTTCTTCTTGATCTCGTACGCGAGACGACGACGGCCCCAGGTGTCGACCTTCTCGACCTTGCCGCCGCCATCACGGACGACGGAAAGGAAGTTCTCGATCAGCGGGGAGACCGCGCGCTCCTCGACGTCGGGGTCGAGGATGACCATCACCTCGTAGTGACGCATGTGGAACCCACCTCCTCTGGACTCAGCGGCCACGGTCGTTCCGTGGCAGGAGGGTTGCGATGCGTTGGCACCGATGTCCGTGAGTAAACCAGGCCCCACTGACAATCGGGGCCCGCTCGGTGGAAGCGGCCGGACCGCGGCCCGGCCCACATCGGCGCAGAAGCTATAGCCTACCCGCCCACCGCCGTACGGTTGAAATCCGGCCGTGAGGGCACGCAATCTGTACACATCGGGCTGTCCAGGACGAAGGCGCTCCGTGTCTTCGGCAGGAGGTTTCCCATGGCACAGATCATGCGACCCGCCAGGCCCCGCAACGGACTGCTGGCCACCGACGGCAAACCGCATCCCCTCCAGGACACGCTGCTTGCCGTGACCCTGGTGCTCGGCGTGATCTCCCTCGTCACCGCCGGCTTCCCCGGTCTGCACGTGCTGACCGCGTGCACGGGCCTCGTCGGTGTCCTGACCGGCGGATACGGCCAGTTCATCTCGGAGACCACGCGGCAGCGCTTCGGCCTGGTCATCGGCCTCGGCGCCGCTGCGATCGGCCTGTACTTCGGCATGGCCCACGGCGGGTTCGCCGGGGAGTTCAACGGCTTCGTCGGCGGCTGAGCCACCGGCGGACCGGACCTGACCGGACCGGGGCGCGCCGCGCCGCCACGAGCGGCGGGCCGCGCCACGGACCCGTACGGCCCAGTGCCAGACGGGGCGCTCGACGGGCGCAGTAGGCTTCGGCGCGAGAGCCGGAGCCCCTGACCCCATGGGGACACACCAGCCCGAGGAGCGCCCCGACATGAGCCTGACCCTGAGGACGATCAGCCGCGAGCAGCATCTGGCGTACATGCAGAGCCTGCCCTCGGCGAGCCACATGCAGGTTCCCGCCTGGGCGGACGTCAAGGCGGAGTGGCGGTCGGAGAACCTCGGCTGGTTCGACAAGAGCGGTCAGCTCGTCGGCGTCGGGCTCGTCCTCTACCGCCAGCTCCCCAAGATCAAGCGGTATCTGGCGTACCTGCCCGAGGGTCCGGTGATCAACTGGTACGCGCCGAACCTGGACGACTGGATCCAGCCGATGCTGGCCCACCTCAAGCAGCAGGGCGCCTTCTCCGTGAAGATGGGCCCGCCGGTGATCATCCGGCGCTGGGAGGCGGCGTCCATCAAGCAGGGCATCCAGAACCCGGACGTCAAGCGGCTCCGCGACATCGAGGCGGACCACATCGAGCCGCGCGCCTTCGAGGTGGCGGACAAGCTGCGCCGCATGGGCTGGCAGCAGGGCGAGGACGGCGGGGCCGGCTTCGGCGACGTGCAGCCCCGCTACGTCTACCAGGTCCCGCTGGCCAACCGGTCGCTGGAAGAGGTGCACAAGAACTTCAACCAGCTCTGGCGCCGCAACATCAAGAAGGCCGAGAAGGCGGGCGTCGAGGTGGTCCAGGGCGGTTACCACGACCTGGAGGAGTGGCAGCGGCTGTACGAGATCACGGCCGTGCGCGACCACTTCCGGCCGCGGCCGCTCTCGTACTTCCAGCGCATGTGGACGGCCCTCAACAGCGAGGACCCCAACCGCATGCGGCTGTACTTCGCCCGGCACAACGGGGTGAACCTCTCCGCGGCGACGATGCTGATCGTGGGCGGCCACGTCTGGTACTCCTACGGAGCCTCGGACAACATCGGCCGCGAGTTCCGCCCGTCCAACGCGATGCAGTGGCGGATGCTGCGGGACGCCTACGCGCTCGGCGCGACCGTGTACGACCTGCGCGGCATCTCCGACTCGCTGGACGAGACCGACCACCTGTTCGGCCTGATCCAGTTCAAGGTGGGCACCGGCGGGCAGGCGGCCGAGTACCTCGGCGAGTGGGACTTCCCGCTCAACAAGCTGCTCCACAAGGCGCTGGACATCTACATGTCCCGCCGCTGACTTCCCCCGGCGCCCTCCCCTCCGCAGGGCGGGTCCGCCACAATTTCACCCCTGGGTCTCTTCGGGGTCCCTCGTACCTCTGACATCTCAGCCATCTCAGCCACGAGAAAGGTTCCGGGACCGGCCATGGCGCTCACGCTCTACGTCGACACCGCGCGCTGGCGGGCACACCAGAAACACGTGCAGGACCAGTTCCCGGGGCTCGTCCCCGTCTGCAAGGGCAACGGGTACGGCTTCGGGCACGAACGGCTGGCCGAAGAGGCCACCCGCATGGGCTCGGACATCCTCGCCGTGGGCACGACGTACGAGGCGGCCCGCATCAAGGACTGGTTCGGCGGCGATCTGCTGGTGCTGACGCCGTTCCGCAGGGGCGAGGAGCCCGTGCCGCTGCCCGACCGGGTCATCCGCTCGGTCTCCTCGATCGACGGGGTCTACGGACTGGTCGGCGCCCGGGTGGTCATCGAGGTGATGTCCTCGATGAAGCGGCACGGGGTGAGCGAGCAGGACCTGCCCCAGCTCCACTCCGCCATAGAGAACGTGCGGCTGGAGGGCTTCGCCATCCACCTGCCGCTGGACCGCACCGACGGCTCGGACGCCGTCGAGGAGGTCATCGGCTGGATGGACCGGCTGCGCGCGGCCCGGCTCCCGCTGCACACGATGTTCGTCAGCCACCTGAAGGCGGACGAGCTGGCGCGGCTGCAGCAGCAGTTCCCCCAGACCAGGTTCCGGGCCCGGATCGGCACCCGGCTGTGGCTGGGGGACCACGAGGCGACGGAGTACCGGGGCGCCGTCCTGGACGTGACCCGCGTGGCCAAGGGGGAGCGCTTCGGCTACCGGCAGCAGAAGGCGGCCACCGACGGCTATCTCGTCGTGGTGGCGGGCGGTACCTCGCACGGGGTGGGGCTGGAGGCGCCCAAGGCGCTGCACGGCGTCATGCCGCGGGCCAAGGGCGTCGCGCGGGCCGGGCTGGCGACGGTCAACCGCAATCTCGCCCCGTTCGTGTGGGCGGGCAAGCAGCGCTGGTTCGCCGAGCCGCCGCACATGCAGGTCTCGATCCTCTTCGTCCCCTCGGACACCACGGAGCCGAAGGTCGGTGACGAGCTGGTGGCCCATCTGCGGCACACCACGACGCAGTTCGACCGGATCGTGGACCGCTGAGGCGCACGACCCCGCAGGGCGCTCCTGGCGCCCTCAGGACACTCTGAGCCTTCCAGGGACCCGCGGAGCGCACTGGACGCCGTGAGGCCGTACACGACTCGTGTACGGCCTCACGCGCGCCCGAAACCCTGTGGCCCGGTGTTCGCTCAGAGCGAACTCCGCCCCGCCGGGGAAGCACCGTCGGCACCCCACTCCACCACGGGCCCCTCGAAGCGGGCCGGCTCCTCGTACTCCGGGCGGGCCGCCGGGCCGAGGACGAAGACGTCCGGGGCCCCGTCGAGGACACCGCCGGAGGGATCGTCGTCCCCGCTCCGCCGTACGACGTCCCGCTCCGGCAGCCAGATGTCGCGGACGACCACCGCACACAGGTACAGCGTTCCCAGCAGATGGACGGCGACGGCGAGCTGATAGCCCTCCGTCGGGAGCCCCTTGTGGGCGTCTCCGCTCGTCGTATAGGCGAGGTACATCCAGATGCCCAGGAAGTAGGCGACCTCGCACGCCTGCCAGATCAGGAAGTCCCGCCAGCGCGGCCGGGCCAGGGCGGCGAGAGGGACCAGCCAGAGCACGTACTGCGGTGAGTACACCTTGTTGGTGAGGATGAAGGCCGCGATGATCAGAAAGGCCAGCTGGGCGAAGCGGGGTCGGCGCGGGGCGGTCAGCGTCAGGGCGGTCAGGCCGGCGCAGATCAGCACCATCAGGACCATGGCCCAGTTGTTGGCCGTGTCCGGGCTGATCGCGATGTTCCACCGCTGGGAGACGATCAGGAAGATCGAGCCGAAGTCGACGCCGCGGTCGTGGCTGAAGCGGTAGAACTTCGCCCACCCGTCCGGGGCCAGCAGCAGCACCGGAACGTTCACCACCAGCCAGGCCGCGACGGCACCGCCCAGCGCCGTCCCGTACGCCCGCCACCGGCCCGCCCGCCAGCAGAGGATCAGGAGCGGCCCGAGGATCAGGAACGGGTAGAACTTGGCGGCCGTGGCGAGCCCCAGCAGCACGCCGAACGCGAGGGCGCGGCCGCGCGACCACATGAGCATCGCGGCCGCGAGAAGGGCCACGGCCAGCAGGTCCCAGTTGATGGTGGCGGTCAGCGCGAAGGCCGGCGCGAGCGCCACCAGGAGCCCGTCCCAGGGGCGCCGGCGGTGGGTCCGCACGGTGCACACGGCGATGACCGCGGCGCACACCATCAGCATTCCGGCGTTGACGAACCAGTAGAACTGCTCCTGGTGCTGCATGCTGCCGTCGCCGGGCGTCAGCCACGCGGCGACCTCCATGAACACTCCGGTGAGCACCGGGTACTCGAGGTAGTCCATGTCGCCGGGGAGCTTGTCGAAATACGGCACGAGCCCGTCGGCGAAGCCGCGCCCCTGGTACAGGTGCGGGATGTCCGAGTAGCACGCGTGCGTGTACTGGGAGCTGGCGCCGAAGAACCATCCACTGTCGTAGCAGGGCAGCTTCTGCACCATGCCGAGGGCGAACATGCCGAGGGCGACGAGGGCCACGACCCGCACGGGCGTCCACCAGGACGTCCCGAGCAGGGCGCGCCGCCCGAGGGGCCCGCCGAACAGCTCACTGCCTAGCGCGGCGACCTCGTCCTCCTTGGTCGGCCGCACCACATCCGGCTCGTACTCGACGGCTGGCGTCGTCTCTCCGCTGGGCATGCCGCACATCCTGCCGTACGCGCCGGGGAGCGCGCGGGGAGGCGGGTGATCCCGTCATGACGGCGCCCCTTCGTATGTTTCACGTGAAACATACGAAGGGGCGCGAATCAGCGACTTTCGCCGGCGTCACCCGGCGCGGAGGGCGCCTGAGCCGGGAGGGGTCTCAGTTGCTTCCCCCGAAGAAGCCCCCGCCGCCGCCGTCGTCCTCCTCGCCGCCGTTGCCTCCGTTGCCTCCGTTGGCGTTGCCCCGGGTACCCCCGGGCTCGGAACTCGACGTCGAGGACGGGGACGAGCCTCCGCCCGGCCCACCGCCGGGGCCTCCGTTGCCCTGGCCACCGTTGCCGTTTCCGGCGTCCGTGCAGCCCTGGAAGAAGTTGCAGCTCTGCGTCGAGGACGGGTTCGGCGGGGGGCTGCTCGTGGTGGCCGGGGGACTCGTCGACGGGCTGCTCTCCGGGCTCTTGCTCGGAGAGGCCGGCGGGCTGGTCGTCGCTTCCGCGTTGACGACCTTGCCGATCGGCAGCGCCTCCGGGAAGGACTGCGCGGGCTGACCCTCGAGGGCCTTCAGCATGTAGTCGTGCCAGATCTGGGCCGGGAACGAGGCACCGTGGATCTTCTTCTCGCCACCCGTGCCGTACATCTCGAGGAACTCGCGATTCTTGTTGTTCTCGTCGTCGTCCAGCCGGTACATCGAGATCGCGGTGGACAGCTGCGGCGTGTAGCCGACGAACCAGGCGGACTTGTTGCCGTCCGTCGTACCGGTCTTGCCCGCGACCTCGCGGCCGGGGAGCTTCGCCGAGGTACCGGTGCCCTTCTCGACCACGGTCTTCAGCACGTCGGTCACGTTGTTGGCCACGTTCGGCGTGAAGGCGTCGACACTCTTGGCCTTCTTGGCGTGGTCGTAGACGATGCCGTCCTTGCTCTCGACCTTCTCGACCGAGTACGGCTCACGCTGCTTGCCGCTGTCCGCGAAAGTGGCGTAGGCACCGGCCATGCGGATGGCGCTGGGGTCCGAGGTACCGATGGAGAAGGAGGGGAAGTTCGAGCTGGCCAGACTGCTCTTCAGCACGCCGGCGTCCAGGGCCGACTCCTCGACCTTGTCCAGCCCCACGTCCATGCCGAGCTGGACGTAGGCGGAGTTGACGGAGAGCCGCATCGCCTCACGGAGGTCGATCTGGAACTTGGGCGGAGTGCCGACGGAGTCACCGCCGTCGTTGGTCTGCAACCACTCCTTGCCCTCCTTGTCCTTCCACACCTCATGGTTGTACTCGAGGATCTTGAACTTGTTCTTGCCGCTGTACAGGCTCTTGGGCGAGACCACCGTGCGCTCGTCCTGCGCCTGCTCCGGATCGCCGTCCGGGTCGCGCACGCCCCACTTCATCGCGGCGGCCAGGACGAAGGGCTTGAAGGTCGAACCCACCTGGGCACCGGTGACGTCGGCGTTGTTGGTGAAGTGCTTGGTCGCGTTCACACCGCCGTAGATGGCCTTGATCGCCCCCGACTTCGGGTCGACGGAGGCACCGCCGAACTGGACGTGCGTATCGGTGTCGGGGCGCAGCTTCGGCTTGATCTTGGCCTTCTGCACCTTCTTGACCGCGGTCTCGAGTTCGTCGACCTTCTTCCTGTCGAAGGTCGTGTGGATCGAGTATCCGCCCTGCTGGAGCTGGTTGCTGGTGATGTCGGTGTTCTTGAGCACCGAGGCATTCGCCAGGTCCACGAGGTAACCGATCTGGCCGCTCAGCGCGGTGTTCGCCCTCGGGTTCTTCACCTTGGGGAGCTTGGTGTACTTCGCCCGCACGGACTGCTCGAGATGGCCGTACTCGACCATCTTGTTGAGCGTGTCCTGCATCTGGCCGAGGGCCCGCCGGGTGTTGGCCTTGGCTGTGGCGGCCGGGTCGATCGCGACGGCGCCGGCCGGGTCGTAGTAGGTGGCGCCCTTGAGCATCGCGGAGAGGAAGGCGCACTGGCCCGCGTCCAGGTCCTTGGCGTCCTCGTCGAAGTACGCCCGCGCGGCCGCCTGGATGCCGTAGGCACCCCGGCCGTAGTAGGCGGAGTTCAGGTAGTCGGCGAGGATCTTGTCCTTCTTGACGTTCGCGCCGACCTTGACCGAGATGAAGATCTCCTTGAACTTCCGGGAGACCGTCTGCGAGCGGTCGTCCAGCAGGGCGTTCTTCACGTACTGCTGGGTGATGGTCGAGCCGCCCTGGGTCTCACCGCCCCTGGCCATGTTGAACAGCGCGCGGCCGATGCCCTTGGGGTCGATGCCGTTGTCGTCGTAGAAGGTCTTGTTCTCCTGCGAGATCACCGCCCAGCGCATCTCCTTGGGGATCTGGGAGAAGTTGATGATCTGGCGGTTGGTCTCACCACCGGTGGCCACCATCTGGGTTCCGTTGGCCCAGTAGTAGACGTTGTTCTGCGCCTTCGCCGTCTTGGCGACGTCCGGCACGCTCACCATCGCGTAGCCGATGCCGGCGACGGCCACCATGCTGCCGACGAAGCCGATGAAGCAGCCGGTCATCAGCTTCCAGGAGGGCACCCAGCGGCGCCAGCCGTCCCGGCCGGCCCGCGGGTAGTCGAGGAAGCGCCTCTTGCCGGGGTCCGCGCCCCGCCCCCGGCCGCGCCCGGGACCGCTCGGGCCACCCGGGCCACCCGATCCGCGGCGGCCACCGCCGCCGCCCGCTCCGTGGCCGCGCCCGGCGCCCTCGGCCGCTCGGCGCCGGCCGCCGCCTCTCTGCGCGGCCCGCCGCGCCTCGGCACGGCTGCCGTACTGACGCTCTTCACCTCCCCACTCGGGGGAGTCGGACGGAGATCCGGTGGCGCCTCGCGGTGCCGCGCGGCGACCGGAGGACGCCGACTGACCGCGTCGGGCCGCGGCACGTCCGCCACCTTGCGGCTGCGGCGGTTTGCGACGGTGCTCGCTCATCGAACGATTACTCCTCGGGCAGGCGCACCCGTGCGCGCCTGGAAACGGCGGCTGGTTTCCGGTCCCCCCGAAGTACGGATGCGGTCGCTCACGCATTCACCCGTACTGCACCAAGGGCGAGGACGTCCCCGTCCGTCCCTCGGTTCCCGGCGGTCTGCATGGCGCACAGACTACGCACCGTCAAAACCCGCCGAGGTTCGAACTTCACCCCAAACCCGGCAGGTTGCCCCTCACGAATCAGTGATGTGACCCCGTTCACCGTGTTCCCTCTTGTCGCAGTCGCGGGAGCGTTCTATCGTCGTGATGTATCGAGTCGATACATCAGCACGACATAAAGACGTGCTGGGGACCTGCGTGAGAGGGAGGAGGCGACGATGAGCCGGCGTGCCGGGATCCTCGAGTTCGCCGTACTCGGCCTGCTGCGCGAGTCCCCGATGCACGGCTATGAGCTGCGCAAACGACTCAATACATCACTGGGTGTGTTCCGTGCGTTCAGCTACGGCACGCTGTATCCCTGTCTCAAGACGCTGGTCGCGAACGGCTGGTTGATCGAGGAGCCGGGAGTCGCGGCCGACGGCACGCCTGCCGCCCCCCTCACGGGGCGGCGCGCCAAGATCGTTTACCGGTTGACGGCGGACGGCAAGGAGCACTTCGAGGAACTGCTCTCCCAGACCGGACCCGACGCCTACGAGGACGAGCACTTCGCCGCGCGCTTCGCCTTCTTCGGCCAGACCTCGCGGGACGTGCGCATGCGCGTCCTGGAGGGCCGCCGGAGCCGGCTGGAGGAACGCCTGGAGAAGATGAGCGCCTCCCTGGCGCGCACCCGGGAACGCCTCGACGACTACACCCTCGAGCTCCAGCGCCACGGGATGGAATCCGTGGAGCGCGAAGTGCGCTGGCTGAACGAGCTCATCGAGAGCGAGCGGGCAGGGCGGGTCCTGAAGGATTCCGCCTCCTCGGGACCCGCTCAGCAGAACACAGGATCCGGCTCGTCGGGCGGCCTGCCCCGGCGCGGTGACAGCACCGCGCCGGATACGTCCGACGACACCGCCATGTGAGCCCCGACCGGGGATTCACCGAATACACACAGGGAGCAACCGGAATGGGTTCGGTTCGCGTAGCCATCGTCGGCGTGGGCAACTGCGCCGCATCGCTGGTGCAGGGCGTCGAGTACTACAAGGACGCCGACGCGGCGTCCAAGGTGCCTGGGCTGATGCACGTCCAGTTCGGCGACTACCACGTCCGCGACGTCGAGTTCGTCGCCGCGTTCGACGTGGACGCCAAGAAGGTCGGCCTCGACCTGGCGGACGCCATCGGCGCCTCGGAGAACAACACCATCAAGATCTGCGACGTCCCCAACTCCGGTGTGACGGTCCAGCGCGGACACACCCTCGACGGCCTCGGCAAGTACTACCGCGAGACCATCGAGGAGTCCACCGAGGCCCCGGTCGACATCGTCCAGATCCTCAAGGACAAGCAGGTCGACGTCCTGGTCTGCTACCTGCCCGTGGGTTCCGAGGACGCGGCGAAGTTCTACGCCCAGTGCGCCATCGACGCCAAGGTCGCCTTCGTCAACGCCCTCCCGGTCTTCATCGCCGGCACCAAGGAGTGGGCGGACAAGTTCACCGAGGCGGGCGTCCCGATCGTCGGTGACGACATCAAGTCGCAGGTCGGCGCCACCATCACGCACCGCGTCATGGCGAAGCTGTTCGAGGACCGGGGCGTCGTCCTGGACCGCACGATGCAGCTGAACGTCGGCGGCAACATGGACTTCAAGAACATGCTCGAGCGTGAGCGCCTGGAGTCGAAGAAGATCTCCAAGACCCAGGCCGTCACCTCCCAGATCCCCGACCGGGACCTGGGTGCGAAGAACGTCCACATCGGCCCCTCGGACTACGTCCAGTGGCTCGACGACCGCAAGTGGGCCTACGTGCGCCTCGAGGGCCGCGCCTTCGGTGACGTTCCGCTGAGCCTGGAGTACAAGCTCGAGGTCTGGGACTCCCCGAACTCCGCGGGTGTCATCATCGACGCCCTGCGCGCCGCGAAGATCGCCAAGGACCGCGGCATCGGTGGCCCGATCCTTTCGGCCTCCTCGTACTTCATGAAGTCCCCGCCGGTCCAGTACTTCGACGACCAGGCCCGGGAGAACGTGGAGAAGTTCATCTCTGGTGAGGTCGAGCGCTGAGGCTCACGCCCACACGCGTCGCCGAAGGTCCCCGGGGCACCGTCCCGGGGACCTTCCCCGTATGTGAGGCTGTCCCCCATGCCCGTCCTCCCTGACCTGCGCGTCCTGCTGCGTCTCGGGGACTTCCGACGCCTGCTCGCGGTGCGGCTGCTCTCCCAGGGCGCCGACGGCGTCTACCAGGTCGCGCTCGCCACCTACGTCGTCTTCTCACCGGAGAAGCAGACCTCCGCCGCCGCGATCGCCGCCGCGATGGCCGTGCTCCTGCTGCCCTACTCCCTCGTCGGCCCCTTCGCCGGCGTCCTGCTCGACCGCTGGCGACGCCGCCAGGTCTTCCTGTACGGCAATCTGCTGCGGGCCCTGCTCGCCTGCGGGACGGCGGTACTGATGGTGAGCGGGGTGCCCGACTGGCTCTTCTACGCCTCCGCGCTGTGTGTCACCGCGGTCAACCGCTTCGTCCTCGCGGGCCTGTCCGCGGCACTGCCCCGCGTCGTCGACGCCGAACGCCTCGTGCTGGCCAACTCACTCTCCCCGACCGCCGGCACGCTCGCCGCGACCGCGGGCGGAGGCCTCGCCTTCGTACTGCGCCTCGCCGTCTCCGACTCCGACGTCGCCGTCATACTGCTGGGCGCCCTCCTCTACCTGGGCGCCGCCCTGGTGTCCCTGCGCATCGCTCCGACGCTCCTCGGTCCCGACGGTGCGGCGGTACACCCCCGGCTCCGCCAGGCGCTCGGCGGCACCGCACGGGGTCTCGCCCTGGGCGTACGCCATCTCCTGGAGCCCGAGCGCAGACCCGCCGCCCGGGCGCTGACCGCGATGACACTCATGCGGTTCTGCTACGGGGCGCTGACGGTCATGGTGCTGATGCTCTGCCGGTACGCGCTCGCCGACGACACCGACGAAGGGCTGACTCTGCTCGGCCTGGCCCTGGGAGCGTCGGGCGCGGGGTTCTTCGCCGCGGCCGTGCTCACCCCGTGGACGGCCGGCCGGCTGGGACCCGGGCGCTGGATCGTCGCCTGCGCGGCCGGGGCGGCGGTCCTGCAGCCCGCGCTCGGTCTGCCCTTCGCCACCGCTCCGATGCTGGTGGCGGCGTTCGTCCTCGGGCTGACCACCCAGGGGGCGAAGATCGCGACGGACACGATCGTGCAGTCCTCCGTCGACGACCGCTTCCGCGGCCGGATCTTCTCGGTCTACGACGTGCTGTTCAACGTCGCCTTCGTCGGCGCGGCCGCACTGGCCGCGGTGATGCTGCCCTCCGACGGCCGCTCGGCCGCGCTCGTGGTGCTGGTGGCACTGGTCTACGGAGTGGTTGCTGCCACTATGGCCCGTTTCACCCCTCAGTAAGTGTCACATCAAAGCCACAGTCCCCTTTCCGACTTCGCAGTTGTCAGTGGGGCCGGATAGCTTACGGACGTCTTATTTCGCGCCATGCGCATGGCAGGTTCCGCCACGGAGCGCCTTCGCGCGTGGTTTCTTCATCAAGGGGGACCCCCAAGTGACCGTTCCGCCGCCGCCCCAGGGCCAGAACCCCTACGCCCAGACGCCCACCGCTCCCACGGGGCAGCCGGCCGGACAGCCGGGAGTTCCTCCGCAGCAGCCCGGGCAGCCGGGCGTTCCGCCGCAGGGACCCTACGCGCCGTTCCCGCAGCAGCAGGGCGGCCCCGTGCCGCCCGCACCCACGCCGCCGACCGGCCGGGGCGGCAAGAAGGCGCTGAAGATCATAGGCGGCGTCGTCGTGGCCGTGCTCATCATCGGCCTGAAGTTCGGGGCCGGCTGGGGACTGGGCTGGCTCTTCGGGCGCGACGACGCCGAGACGACGTCGGTGGGCAACTGCATGCACAACGACGGCACCCAGACCAGCCCCGACCTCCAGGAGGTCGACTGCTCCTCGGACAAGGCCCAGTACGAGGTGGTCGAGAAGTTCGGCGGGTCCAAGGACAGCAGCAAGTGCGAGGACGTCAAGGACGCGACGATCTCCTACATCCAGTACGGCAACGGCCACGACGTGGTGCTGTGTCTGAAGGAGACCAGCTGACGCGGAAGCCGGTCCACGTCGGCCGGTAGGACGGAGGGGCGATGTTTCACGTGAAACATCGCCCCTCCGTCGTGTGGCTGCACGAGGAGGGCGGGTCATGTTTCACGTGAAACATGACCCGCCCTCTTGTCGCCGGCTTCAGTTCTGCGCGCTCCACCACTCCTTGAGCGCGGCCACCGCCTCGTCGTGTTCCATCGGACCGTTCTCGAGGCGCAGCTCCAGCAGGTGCTGGTAGGCCTTGCCGACGACGGGCCCCGGTCGGACACCGAGAATCCCCATGATCTGGTTGCCGTCGAGGTCGGGACGGATCGAGTCCAGCTGCTCCTGCTCCTGGAGCTGCGCGATGCGTGCCTCCAAGCCGTCGTAGGCACGCGAGAGCGCGGTCGCCTTCCGCTTGTTCCGGGTCGTGCAGTCAGAGCGGGTCAGCTTGTGCAGGCGCTCCAGCAGCGGGCCGGCATCCCGGACGTACCGCCGGACCGCCGAGTCCGTCCACTCACCAGTGCCGTAACCGTGGAAGCGGAGGTGCAGCTCGACGAGTCGGGAGACGTCCTTCACCAATTCGTTGGAGTACTTGAGCGCCGTCATGCGCTTCTTGGTCATCTTCGCGCCCACCACCTCGTGGTGGTGGAAGGAGACCCGGCCGTCCTGCTCGAACCGGCGCGTCCTCGGCTTCCCGATGTCGTGCAGCAGCGCCGCGAGCCGCAGCGTCAGATCAGGGCCGTCCTCCTCCAGCGCGATCGCCTGCTCCAGCACGATCAGCGTGTGGTCGTAGACGTCCTTGTGCCGGTGGTGTTCGTCCCGCTCCAGTCGCAGCGCCGGAAGCTCGGGCAGCACGTACTGGGCGAGGCCGGTCTCGACGAGGAGAGTGAGGCCCTTGCGCGGATGTGCGGAGAGGAGCAGCTTGTTCAGCTCGTCCCGGACCCGCTCGGCCGAGACGATCTCGATCCGTCCGGCCATCTCCTTCATGGCCGCCACGACCTCCGGGGCCACCTCGAAGTCGAGCTGCGCGGCGAAGCGCGCCGCGCGCATCATCCGCAGCGGATCGTCGGAGAACGACTCCTCGGGGGTGCCTGGCGTGCGCAGCACCCGGGCGGCCAGATCGTCGAGGCCGTGGTGCGGGTCGATGAACTCCTTCTCGGGCAGTGCGACCGCCATCGCGTTGACCGTGAAGTCACGCCGGACGAGGTCCTCCTCGATGGAGTCGCCGTAGGACACCTCCGGCTTGCGCGAGGTCCGGTCGTAGGCCTCCGAGCGGTAGGTGGTCACCTCGATCTGGAAGCGCTGCACGGTGTCCCCGACCCGGGCGTCCTTCTGCACGCCGACCGTCCCGAAGGCGATCCCGACGTCCCACACCGCGTCCGCCCAGGGGCGCACGATCCGCAGTACGTCCTCGGGACGGGCATCGGTCGTGAAGTCCAGGTCGTTGCCGAGCCGGCCCAGCAGGGCGTCCCGTACCGAGCCGCCGACGAGGGCCAGGGAGAACCCCGCCTCCTGGAATCGACGGGCGAGGTCGTCGGCGGCAGGGGAGACCCGCAGCAGTTCACTGACCGCGCGGTGCTGCACCTGGCTCAGGGCACTGGGATTGTCTGTGTTGGCGTTCGGCACAACAGCAAAGAGTACGTGTCCCCGCCTCTCCACTGCTCCTCCGCACAACCCGCACAGAACGCATGAACCAGGTACAGCCCGCACTTCACGGGAAGCCCTCGCATACCCGCACATGCGGTGCGGGGGACCGCTTCCGATCGATCTTGCCCACCGGTCCGCGGCACTTCCCTCCCGCGAGCATCGTTACCATGCGTGGACGCACAATCCGACGACCACTGACGATGACGAGGGACGGGCGAGCGCGTGGCCGAGGCGGCAGACTTCCCGGGGACAGCTCCCTCACCTGCCCGCCGCCGTCTGCGGCGTGTCCTGGCGCTGGTCACCGGGGCGCCCCTGCTGGCCGGTGCGTGCCTGCTGCCGGCCCAGGGGACCGCACAGGCCGCCCAGAAGGCCTCCCCGGCGCAGGCGAGCGGTTCCCGCACGGTGGACGTCTCGCTGGACGCCCTCGCCCCTTCCGCGCCCACCGAGGGCGACACCCTCACCGTCTCCGGGACCCTCGTCAACAACGGCAAGCAGCCGGTCACGGACGCCCGCGTGGGGCTGCGTGTAGGCGCCTCCATGAGCAGCCGCACGGCGATCGAGACGGCCGCCAGGACCACGGGCTACCAGCCGGGTACGGACGGCATGGAAGTCACCGGCTCCTACGAGGAGGAGTTCGACAAGCTCAGCCCCGGGGTCGCGCAGCACTTCACGCTCTCCCTCCCCGTCTCCAAGCTGCATCTCGGGGCCGACGGCGTCTACCAGCTCGGCGTCTCCCTCTCCGGCCGGACCGCCGCCGCGCCTTATGAGCAGGTGCTGGGCATCGAGCGGACCTTCCTGCCGTGGCAGCCCGACGAGGCCGACACCAAGACGAAGACCACGTACCTGTGGCCGCTCATCTCCTCCGTGCACCTCACCGCCGAGACCGCCTCCAACGAGCAGCAGAACCCCGTCTTCCGCGAGGACGACCTGCTCAAGGAGATCTCCCCCGGCGGCCGGCTCGCCCGGATGGTCTCCCTCGGCAAGGACCTCGACGTCACCTGGGTGATCGACCCCGACCTGCTGGCCTCCGTCGACGCGATGACCGACGGCTACCAGGTCGAGGGCGCCGACGGCACGCCCACCGCCGGTCGCGGGCAGAGCACCGCCAAGCAGTGGCTGGCGGCGCTGGGTGAGGCGGTCCAGGACAAGGAGGTCGTCGCCCTCCCCTTCGCCGATCCCGACCTGGCCTCTCTCGCCCACAACGGCAAGAACGTGGCCGGCACCCTCAGCCACCTCAAGGACGCCACGGACGTGGCGGCCAGCACCGTGGAGACCGTCCTCCACGTCACCCCCGACACGGACTTCGCCTGGCCCGTGGAGGGCGCGCTCGACCCGTCGATCGTCAGGGTCGCCACCTCCGCGGGCGCCGACAAGGTGATCGCCCGCAGCGACACCTTCCGGGAGAGCGAGGGGCTCACCTACACCCCCGGCGCCGCCCGTCCCATCGGAGGCGGCACCACGGCGGTCGTCACGGACGCCGCGCTCTCCACCGCCTTCCAGAGGGACATGTCCCACGCCGAGAACTCCAGCCTCGCCGTGCAGCAGTTCCTGGCACAGAGCCTGATGATCGGCCTGCAGGACCCCGGCAAGCAGCGCAGCATCGTCGTCGCGCCCCAGCGCATGCCCACGGCGAGCCAGGCGGAGACGATGGCCCAGGCCCTGGCCACGCTCCAGCAGAGCACCTGGTCGCAGGCGCAGGACCTCTCCGACGCCGCCGACGCCAAGGCCGACCCGGCCGCCAGCACCCGTGTCCCTTCCGCCTCGGCGTACCCCTCCTCCCTGCGCAGGAAGGAACTGCCGAAGTCGGCGTTCGAGGACGTCGAGAGCACGCAGAGCCGGCTGAACAAGTTCACGGCGATCCTCACCTTCCCGGAACGGGTGGCGACTCCCTTCGGCCGCGCCCTGGACCGGGGCGCCTCGACCTCCTGGCGCGGCAGGAGCGGGCAGGCCGCCGGCTTCCGTGACGGAGTGGCCGCCTCGCTCGGGGTGCTGGTCCAGCAGGTGCGGCTGATCGAGAAGTCCGACGCCAGCCTCTCCGGGCGCAGCGCCACGATCCCGGTCACCGTGCAGAACCGCCTGCTCCAGGGGGTCGACCACCTGGTGCTGCGGCTGACCTCGGCCAACCCGACCCGTATGCGGATCGGCGAGGGCGCCTTCGAGGAGCAGCGCGTCACGGTCGCCGCCGGTCACAGCCAGTCGGTGAAGTTCACCACCTCCGCCAAGGCGAACGGCCGGGCCGCGGTGGTGGCGCAGCTCTACACCGAGGACGGCCAGGCGTACGGTCCCGCGGTCACCTTCGACGTGAAGGTCACCGAGGTCACGCCGACGGTGCTGCTCGTCATCGCCGGCGGTGTGCTGCTCCTGGTGCTCGCCGGTTTCCGCATGTACACCCAGCGCAAGCGGGCCGCCGCCCGACAGGCGGAGGAGGCCGGCGCCGACTCCGCGGGTGAGGATCTGAACGACGACGGCTCCGGGACCGTAGACACTGAGAGCACCACAGGCAGCTCGCACGACAGCGCGCAGACGGACACCGGGAACACCGAAGACACCGAGGACGGACGCGGGAGCGGACACCCCGAGGACCCGGAGGGCACGGAGGGTCCAGGCGACTCCGCGGACTCGGGGCACAATGCGGGGCAGCCGGCCGCGGAGTCCGGACCGGACACGGGCCCGGAGCACGCGGGTGAGCGGTCGCCGGACACCGCTTCCGGGAACGCCGGCCCGTCCGCCACGGGTGAGAGAGTGGACCGTTGAGCGATGTCGTGGCCGGTGGGCCGGGGACGATGAGGTGGGGTAGACCATGAACGCGCCGTACGACGGTGACCGCGGCCGGGCCGCGGGCAACTCGGGTCACCCCGAGGGCCCACCGCCCGGACCCGGTGCGGACATGTACGCGCACGAGGGCTACGACCAGGAGCCCTACGGTCAGCAGCCCTACGGCGGGCAGCCCCAGGCGCAGCAGCCCCCCGACCCGCGGTCCTGGACCCGGCCGCCGGCATCCGCGGCGGGGGAGCAGTCTCCGTACCCGCCTCCGCCTCAGCCGCACGGCGAGGACACCCGCACCATGCAGTTCGTGGGTGCGGGGGGTTCCGCCGACCGGGCCGACGAGGAACAGCGGGACGCCTTCGCCCATCTCTTCCGGGACCAGCAGCAGGCCGACTCGCCCACGATGGACCTCGGCGCGGTCACGGCACCCGTCGCCGCTCCCGGCCCCGTGCAGGCACCGCCCCCCGCGGCGGAGACGCAGCCGGTACCCCAGGCGAAGAAGGGCGGCCGCGCCTCCGGGCTGCTGAAGTCCAGCGCGGTGATGGCGGCGGGCACGATGGTGTCCCGGCTGACGGGCTTCGTGCGGTCGGCGCTGATCGTGTCGGCGCTGGGTCTGGGCGTGCTGGGCGACTCCTTCCAGGTCGCCTACCAGCTGCCGACGATGATCTACATCCTGACCGTCGGCGGCGGTCTGAACTCGGTTTTCGTGCCTCAGCTGGTACGCGCGATGAAGGACGACGAGGACGGCGGCGAGGCCTTCGCCAACCGGCTGCTGACGCTGGTGATGGTGGCCCTCGGGCTGCTCACCGCCCTGGCGATGCTCGCCGCGCCCCTCCTGGTCCGCCTGCTGTCCAACTCCGTGGCCACCGACCCGGCCGCCAACGACGTGGCGGTCACCTTCACCCGGTACTTCCTGCCCTCGATCTTCTTCATGGGCGTCCACGTGGTGATGGGTCAGGTCCTCAACGCTCGCGGGAAGTTCGGCGCGATGATGTGGACCCCGGTCCTCAACAACATCGTCATCATCGTCACCCTGGGCATGTTCATCTGGGTGTACGGCACCGCCTCCCACTCGCACATGGCGGTGGAGAACATCCCGCCGGAGGGGCAGCGCCTGCTCGGCGTCGGAATCCTGCTCGGACTCGTCGTCCAGGCGCTGGCGATGATCCCCTACCTGCGTGAGACCGGCTTCCGGCTACGGCTCCGGTTCGACTGGAAGGGCCACGGTCTGGGCAAGGCCGCGATGCTGGCCAAGTGGACCGTCCTCTTCGTCCTCGCCAACCAGGCGGGCGCCCTGGTCGTCTCCCAGCTCTCCACCTCCGCCGGGGACCACTCCCCCGCGAAGGGCACGGGTCTCGCCGCCTACGCCAACGCCCAGCTCATCTGGGGCCTCCCGCAGGCCATCATCACCGTCTCCCTGATGGCCGCGCTGCTGCCGCGGATCTCCCGCTCGGCGGCCGAGGACGACGGCGGTGCCGTCCGCGACGACATCTCGCAGGGTCTGCGCACCACGGCCGTCGCCATCGTCCCCATCGCCTTCGGCTTCCTCGCCCTCGGCATCCCGATGTGCACGCTGATGTTCGGTACCTCCGGCACCGACGCGGCGACCAACATGGGCTACATGCTCATGGCGTTCGGCCTGGGCCTCATTCCGTACTCCGTGCAGTACGTCGTGCTCCGTGCCTTCTACGCCTACGAGGACACCCGGACGCCCTTCTACAACACGGTCATCGTCGCCGCCGTCAACGCCGGCGCCTCGGCGATCTGCTACTTCGTACTCCCGGCCCGCTGGGCCGTGGTCGGTATGGCCGCCTCGTACGGTCTCGCGTACGCGATCGGCGTCGGTGTCGCCTGGAACCGGCTGCGCAAGCGGCTCGGCGGCGACCTCGACGGCTCCCGTGTGCTGCGGACCTACGCACGTCTCGGCATCGCCTCGGTGCCCGCGGCGCTGCTCAGCGGAGCGGCCTGCTACGCGATCGGCCACTCGCTGGGCCAGGGCGTCGGCGGCTCGTTCGCCGCCCTGCTCGGCGGTGGCGCCCTGCTGCTCGGTGTCTTCTACGTCGCCGCGCGGAAGATGCGCATCGAGGAACTCAACTCGATGGTCGGCATGGTCCGCGGGCGCCTGGGGCGCTGAGGCCGGGGTAACCGCACAACCATCGTCCGCCGCCGCGTGTCGTGCACTGCGACGGACTGTGGGCACAATTGGTTTCTGCGTCGGACAGTGCGCATCGGATGGGGAGGCAGGGACGACGGTGGCGGAACGGAGCATGTCTGCCGTCGACGTGGCAGACGACAGCGGCGACAAGCCGCTGACCG
The DNA here is from genome assembly GCF_036189845.1 of Streptomyces griseoaurantiacus. Classification (NCBI taxonomy): domain Bacteria; kingdom Bacillati; phylum Actinomycetota; class Actinomycetes; order Kitasatosporales; family Streptomycetaceae; genus Streptomyces; species Streptomyces griseoaurantiacus. The sequence goes on from NZ_CP108326.1 coordinate 3,696,614, forward strand.
CCAAGGCGGACCAGTCCACGTCCGACGGGGTGGCCCAGAAGCGGGAGCGGGAAACGGACGGCGAAGAGGCACAGGGAAACGGCAGGACCGAGGACACGAACGCGGCCTCGCCGCCCGAGCTGCACAGCGGTCACAAACTCGCCAGACGCTACCGCCTCGAGGAGTGCGTCACCCGTCTGGACGGATTCAGCAGTTGGCGCGCGGTCGACGAGAAGCTGCGCCGTGCCGTCGGCGTGCACATCCTGCCGGCGGACCACGCCCGGGCTCGGTCGGTGCTGGCCGCCGCCCGCTCCGCCGCCCTCCTCGGTGACCCCCGCTTCGTCCAGGTCCTCGACGCCGTCGAGGAGAACGACCTTGTCTATGTCGTCCACGAATGGCTGCCGGACGCGACCGAGCTGACGGCTCTGCTGGCCGCCGGGCCGCTGGAGGTGCACGACGCCTACCAGATGGTCACCCAGGTCTCCCAGGCCATGGCCGCCGCGCACCGCGAAGGTCTGGCCCATCTGCGCCTCACCCCGGGCGCGGTGCTGCGCACCTCCTCCGGGCAGTGGCGCATCAGAGGACTCGCGGTCAACGCCGCGCTCCGCGGGATCAGTTCCGACACCCCGCAGCGCAGCGACACAGAGGCGATCGGCGCACTGCTGTACGCCTCGCTGACCCAGCGCTGGCCCTACGAGGACGACGCCTATGGGCTCTCAGGACTGCCCAAGGGCGTCGGGCTGATCGCACCCGACCAGGTGCGGGCGGGGGTGCACCGCGGTCTGTCCGAGCTCGCGATGCGCGCCCTCGCGAATGACGGTGCCACCGCCTCCCGCCACGAATCGCCGTGCACCACGCCGGAGGAAATGGTCAAGGCGATCGGCGAGATGCCCCGCATCCGTCCACCGGAGCCCGCGTTCACCGCCCCGCCGGAGTACCAGCGCACCACCTTCCAGCAGGGCTACGGCCGCCCGGCCCCCCACCCGGGGGTCACGCAGCCGGTGGCGCCGCCTCCGCCCGCGCTGCAGAGCCGTACCGGCAAGGCCCTCAAGTGGGCCGTCTCGGCCCTCCTCATCGTCGCCCTGGGCCTCGGCAGCTGGCAGCTCGCCGACGCCCTCATGGACCGGGGCGGGAAGTCCGACGACACGGGTACGACCCACACGACGGACGGCGGCGACAAGAACAGCGAGGCTCACAAGCCTGTCAAGCCGCTCACCATCGCCGGCGCCAAGGAGTACGTCGTCGAGGGCTCGCCCCAGGCAGCCCAGGACGTCGGCAAGACCTACGACAGTGACCCGTCCTCCTATTGGCGCACCAAGAGCTACAACGACGGTCCCCGGCTCGCCCCGTACAAGCCGGGCGTGGGCATCGTCTACGACCTCGGCTCCGCCAAGTCGGTGTCGGCGGCCTCGATAGCGCTCCGGTACCCGGGCAACCGCACCTCGGTCCACCTGTACGCCGCCGACTCGCTGTCGCCCGCCGGCTCCGTCAGCTCCATGACCGAGATCGGCTCCGCCACCACCAGCGGCAACAAGATCTCCCTGAAGGGAAAGAAGCCCGTGAAGACCCAGTACGTGCTGCTGTGGATCACGGACGTGCCCTACGCGCCGGGGGACAATTTCAGCGGCTCCGGCTACAAGCAGGCCATCACCGATGTGACGTTCACGGGCTGAGAACGCGGCAGGCGACGCGGGGAGGGGGTCCGATGGCGGAAGACGCCGGTTACGGCGGTCTGAGCGATCAGGACCTCCTCTCCCGTCATGTCGAGGGGGAGCACGAGGCCTTCGGGGAACTCGTGCGCCGCCACCGCGACCGGCTGTGGGCGGTCGCGCTGCGTACCCTGGGGGACCGCGAGGAGGCCGCCGACGCAGTCCAGGATGCCCTGGTCTCCGCCTACCGGGCCGCGCACACCTTCCGCGGCAGCTCCGCCGTCACCACCTGGCTGCACCGCATCACGGTGAACGCCTGCCTCGACCGCGCCCGCAAGGCAGCCTCCCGCAGGACGTCCCCCGTGGAGGACGCCGAGCGGCTGGAACAGCTCCTGGAGCCGCACGAGTCGGCCTCCGCGCCGGCCGAGCGCAACGATGTGCACCGGGAGCTCTTCCAGGCGCTCGCCACCCTGCCCGCCGACCAGCGCGCCGCGCTCGTCCTGGTGGACATGCAGGGCTATCCCGTGGCGGAGGCCGCCCGCATCCTCGACGTGCCCGTCGGCACGGTGAAGAGCCGCTGCGCGCGGGGCAGGGCGAGACTCCTGCCGCTGCTCACCCACCTCCGCCCGGGTGGTGACGAGGACACCGGCCTCCGGTCGGACGACGGGGGGAGCCCTCCGGGGAATCCGAAGAAATCCGCCTCCGGAAGGAACCGGACGCAGGGACCGTCCGTCCCACCCGCAGCGAAACCACGGGACGCGGGACCGAGTGATGCAGCCGCTGTGAGGAACGGAGGTGGGCAGGCATGACATCCACGACCGACAAGGCCGGACACCCGGACGTCGACGAGCTCTCCGACCTCAGCGAGGACCTGCTCCCGCCGTCTCGCACGGAGGAAGTGCAGGGGCATCTGGAGGGCTGCGCCTCGTGTGCCGAGATCTACGCGTCACTCACCGAGATCCGTGACCTGCTCGGCGCCCTGTCGGGCCCCACACGCATGCCCGAGGACGTGGCCGCCCGGATTGATGCGGCCCTGCTCGATGTTTCACGTGAAACCGACTCGGTCGCCGATGTTTCACGTGAAACATCGGCGACCGAGTCGGCGGCCATGTCCCCCTCCACGACGGCGCCCGCCCCTGCCCCTTCCGTGGCGTCCGCCCGCCCCGCCGGACACGGCCGTGCGGCTACTGGTCCGGGACGTACTGGCCGCCCGAGCCGACGCCGTCGGACGGTTCTCCTCGGTGGCGTGGTCACCGCCGCCGCGCTGGGTCTCGGCGCACTGCTCACCCAGACGCTGGACAACGGCGGGGAGAACGACGCCGCCTCCGCGACGGCACCGCACACCGATGCCGCTCACACGTACTCCGAGGGGACCCTTCCGGACCAGGTGACCACCCTGCTGGGCTCGGACAGGGGAGGCGCCGAGAGTGGCAGCGCGAAACCCTGGAACGCCGATCCCGGCGAGGACTCCTCAGCCAAGTCCTCGGGGACCGCAATGCAGCCGAACAAAACCCTGCGCGGTACGACCGTCGACATCCCTCCCTGTATCGAGCGGGCGATCGACGGCCACCAGGCGGTCCTGGCCGCCGACAAGGGCGTCTACAAGGACGCCCGCGTCTACCTCGTGGTGACGCCGGACGCCTCCGACTCCTCGCGGGTCGCCGCCTATCTGGTGGACGCCTCCTGCACCGCACGGTCCGACGCCTCCGGCACCGGCACAGTGCTCCTGAGGCAGACTTACGCACGCTCCTGAGCGTGCGTGACGCGTGCCCCGACGCACCCGGGAATGCGTGCCGCCTAGGATCCGTTGGGTGGGGTGAGAGCTCGGACTGAGGCTCCCACCGAACCAACGCAGCTGCAGTCTCCAGAGACGAGGAATGAAGCCGTGAGCGACGTCCGTAACGTGATCATCATCGGCTCCGGGCCCGCCGGCTACACGGCGGCGCTCTACACCGCGCGCGCGTCGCTGAAGCCGCTGGTGTTCGAGGGCGCTGTCACCGCGGGTGGTGCGCTCATGAACACCACCGACGTGGAGAACTTCCCCGGCTTCCAGGACGGCATCATGGGCCCCGAGCTCATGGACAACATGCGGGCCCAGGCCGAGCGCTTCGGCGCCGAGCTGGTTCCGGACGACGTCGTCGCCGTCGACCTCACCGGTGAGATCAAGACCGTCACGGACACCTCCGGCACCGTCCACCGGGCCAAGGCGGTCATCGTGACCACCGGCTCGCAGCACCGCAAGCTCGGCCTGCCCAACGAAGACGCCCTCTCCGGGCGCGGCGTCTCGTGGTGCGCCACCTGTGACGGCTTCTTCTTCAAGGACCACGACATCGCCGTGATCGGCGGCGGTGACACCGCCATGGAGGAGGCCACCTTCCTCTCCCGGTTCGCCAAGTCCGTGACGATCGTCCACCGCCGTGACACCCTGCGCGCCTCCAAGGCGATGCAGGAGCGCGCCTTCGCCGACCCGAAGATCAAGTTCGTCTGGGACAGCGAGATCGCCGAGATCAAGGGCGACCCGAAGCTGGCCGGTGTGACGCTGCGCAACCTGAAGACCGGTGAGACCTCGGAGCTTCCGGTGACCGGCCTGTTCATCGCGATCGGCCACGACCCGCGCACCGAGCTCTTCAAGGGCCAGCTCGACCTCGACGAGGAGGGCTACCTGAAGGTCGAAGCCCCCTCGACCCGCACCAACCAGACGGGTGTCTTCGGCGCCGGTGACGTAGTCGACCACACCTACCGCCAGGCGATCACGGCAGCGGGCACCGGCTGTTCCGCCGCCCTGGATGCCGAGCGCTTCCTCGCGGCCCTCGCCGACAGCGAGCAGCAGGCGGAGCCCGAGAAGACCACTGTCTGACCCCGTCCCACACCCCACCGCACCAACCACTTAGGAGCTCGCCGTGGCCGGCACCGTGAAGCACGTGACCGACGATACTTTCGAGCAGGAGGTCCTCAAGAGCGACAAGCCCGTTCTGGTGGACTTCTGGGCCGCCTGGTGCGGTCCCTGCCGCCAGATCGCTCCCTCGCTCGAGGCCATCGCCGCGGAGCACGGGGACAAGATCCAGATCGTCAAGCTCAACATCGACGAGAACCCCGGCACGGCCGCCAGGTACGGCGTCATGTCCATCCCGACCCTGAACGTGTACCAGGGCGGCGAGGTGGCCAAGACGATCGTCGGCGCCAAGCCGAAGGCCGCGATCGAGCGCGACCTGGCGGACTTCATCGCCGAGTAAGCGCTACCGCCGATGATCGCATCGGCGCGATGTTTCACGTGAAACATGGAGGGGCCGGTCCTGCGGACCGGCCCCTCCGCGCATTCCTGGTTGTGGAGCCCTACAGCGGCCGCAGCGCCGGTTCCTTCTGTACGGCGCCGAGAAGCCGGTCCAGGGCCATCTCCACGTCCTCCTTCCAGGAGAGCGTGGAGCGCAGCTCCAGCCTGAGCCGGGGGTGGCTGGGATGGGGCCGCACCGTCTTGAAGCCGACCGCCAGCAGATGGTCCACGGGCAGGAGACAGGCCGGCTCCTTCCAGCGGGCGTCCCCGAAGACCTCGATCGCCTTGAACCCCCGACGCAGCAGATCCTTCGCGACCGTCTGCACCATGACCCGCCCGAGCCCCTGCCCCTGGTATCCCGGCAGCACGAAGGCGGTGATCAGCTGAACGGCATCCGGCGACAGCGGACTCGTGGGGAACGCCGCGGAGCGCGGGACATAGGCGGGCGGCGCGTACAGCACGTATCCCACCGGCACGTCGTCCACGTAGACGACGCGGCCACAGGAACCCCAGTCGAGGAGTACGGCGGAGATCCACCCCTCCTTCTCCTGGGCGGCCGAACCTGCCTGTATCGCGGCCTCGCCGCTGACAGGGTCCAGCTCCCAGAAAACACAGGAACGGCAGCGCTGGGGAAGGTCCTGGAGATTGTCCAGCGTGAGCGGTACGAGCCGACGCCCCATGAAAGCCGTTCCTCGCCTTCCCCGTCACTGCGTCTCGGGCGGTCCGTGAATGCTGCCACCCTCTTCGATCGTAACCAGGATGCGATCTCGCCAGTACCGCCGCAAAGCAAAGAGCGGACCGTCTTCCGGTATGCACCGGAGACGATCCGCCCGAGCCCGAATGGCGGGGACGGTACGTCCCTTCGCCACCGGCGACTCAGTCCTGCAGCTGCTCCTCGTCCTCGTGCAGGCTCCTCTGCAGAACAGGCCCCTCGCCCGGGGCAAGGCTCTCAAGGATCCGCTCAAGGTCTTCCATCGAGGCGAACTCGACGGTGATCTTGCCCTTCTTCTGCCCCAGGTCCACCTTCACCCGCGTCTCGAAACGATCCGAGAGCCGGGTGGCCAGGTCGCCCAGCGCCGGGGAGACCAGCGAGCCGGCACGGGGCTTCTTCGCACGGGCAGTCGGCTTGGGGGCGGTACCCGTCATCAGAGCGACGATCTCCTCGGTGGCCCGCACCGAGAGCCCTTCGGCCACCACCCTGTGGGCGAGCCTGTCCTGCTCCTCCGAGTCGTCCACGGAGAGCAGCGCTCGCGCATGGCCGGCGGAGAGCACTCCCGCGGCCACCCTGCTCTGCACCTTGGGCGAAAGCTTCAGCAGCCGGAGGGTGTTCGAGACCTGCGGACGGGAGCGGCCGATGCGGTCCGCGAGCTGGTCGTGCGTGCAGTTGAAGTCCTGTAGCAACTGGTCGTAGGCGGCGGCCTCTTCCAGCGGGTTCAGCTGGGCACGGTGCAGGTTCTCCAGGAGGGCGTCCAGAAGGAGCTTCTCGTCATCCGTGGCGCGGACGATCGCCGGAATGGCCGTCAGCCCCGCCTTATGACAGGCACGCCAGCGGCGCTCGCCCATGATGAGTTCGTACTCGGCCGGCGGTTCGTACTTCCCGCGGCCGACCTGCCGGACGACGACTGGCTGAAGCAGACCCACCTCCTTGATGGAGGTGATCAGCTCGGCGAGTGCGTCCGGGTCGAAGACGCTCCGAGGCTGGTGCGGGTTCGGGACGATGGAGTCCAACGGCAGCTCTGCGAAGTGGGCGCCGAAGGGCGGCCCAGGCATCTTGGGTGCGGCAGCTTCCTCCGCATGCGGCAGCGCGCCCAGCCCCGCCCCGTTCGGGGCGGGAATCAACGCCCCGAGTCCCTTCCCCAACCCCCTCCGTCGCTCGCTCACTGGATCCCCTCCACCATGTTCTGGTTGTTCTCTGTGCCCATGTGGGCGTGCTCGCCGTCGTAGGTCACCCCGACGCCGCGCAGTGCGATCTCGCGTGCCGCCTCGAAGTAGGAGAGGGCTCCGCTCGAACCTGGATCGTAGGTCAGCACGGTCTGTCCATAGCTCGGCGCCTCGGAGATCCGTACCGAGCGCGGGATGCTGGTCCGCAGCACCTCGTTGCCGAAGTGGCTGCGTACCTCGTCCGCCACCTGGGAGGCCAGCCGTGTCCGCCCGTCGTACATGGTGAGCAGGATCGTCGAGACGTGCAGGGCGGGGTTGAGATGGCCGCGCACCAGGTCGACATTGCGCAGGAGCTGGCCCAGCCCCTCCAGGGCGTAGTACTCGCACTGGATCGGGATGAGAACTTCCGCGCCGGCGACGAGGGCGTTGACCGTCAGCAGACCGAGCGAGGGCGGGCAGTCGATGAGGATGTAATCCAGCGGCTGCTCATACGCCTGGATCGCCCGCTGGAGCCTGCTCTCCCGGGCCACGAGGGAGACCAGTTCGATCTCGGCGCCGGCGAGATCGATTGTGGCGGGGGCGCAAAAGAGGCCCTCGACATCGGGCACGGGCTGGACGACCTCGGCGAGCGGCTTGCTCTCCACCAGGACGTCATAGATGGACGGGACCTCGGCGTGGTGGTCGATGCCCAGCGCAGTGGACGCGTTGCCCTGGGGGTCGAGGTCGACCACGAGGACACGCGCACCGTGCAGAGCAAGTGACGCGGCGAGATTGACGGTGGTCGTGGTCTTCCCCACGCCACCTTTCTGGTTGGCGACCACCATGACGCGGGTCTGCTCGGGCCGTGGCAGGCCTTCGCCGGCACGTCCCAGTGCCTCCACCGCGAGTTGGGCAGCACGGCCGATAGGTGTGTCGTCCATCGGGGGCGGTGTTTCACGTGAAACATCCTCCCCGAACGACTCGGTACGGGGACCGGGGACCGGATCGGCCATCGGTCCCGCGATGTTGGCGTCGGACCGCAAGGATTCACTCTCCTCGACTTCAGACTCGCGATGAACAGAGCCTGCCATGTCTTCGGGGTCACGAACCAGTGAGGCCTGGTGTTCTGTGGAGAAATCCACCTTTGTGGAAAACTCCGTGCCCCTTCCGGGGGAGGGGGCACCGTCGCTACGCGACGAGGTACCGCTCGAAGGGGCGTCGTTCTCCAGGGATCCGAGGTGCCGGCGGTCCCGGGGCGCCGCCGCGGCCCGGTTACGGCCGATGATGCCGTGCAGCAATGAGCGATGTTTCACGTGAAACACGATGCACAGCGGTCGGAGGCAGACCCCTGCGACACTCCGTATCGCACCGCTATGCCTGCATGTGTGGAGTACGCGGCATTCTCAGCGAGGCAGCCACACCCGTACCCGACGCCCTCAGCGGCGTCGCCGTGTCCGTCCCGTGCGCGCCGCCTTGGCCCGCTTGGCGGCGAAGCGGACCCCGCCCGGACTCTCTCCTACCTCGACCCGGACCACGGTGGAGCGCGGGTCCACCACGCCTTCACCGACATGCAGGATGGAAGTCTCGACGGCTCCCAGCTTGGTCAGCGCGACGGCGGCGCTCTTCAGCTCTTCCTCTGCCGCGTCGCCCTTCAGTGCCAGCATCTCCCCATAGGGACGCAGCAGGGGGATCCCCCAGGTGGCGAGACGGTCCAGCGGCGCCACCGCCCGCGCGGTCACCACATGAACCGGTGGCAGCTGGCCCATGACCTCCTCGGCGCGGCCACGGACGACGGTCACATGGTCCAGGCCCAGCAACTCGACGACCTCGGTGAGGAAATTGGTGCGCCGCAGCAGGGGCTCGAGCAGCGTGATCTTCAGGTCCTCACGGACGAGCGCCAGGGGGATACCGGGGAGCCCAGCACCGGAGCCGACATCGCACACGGTCACCGACTGGGGCACGACCTCCGAGAGCACGGCGCAGTTCAGCAGGTGTCGCTCCCACAGACGGGGAACCTCGCGGGGGCCGATGAGGCCGCGCTGCACACCGGTCTCGGCCAGTAGTTCCGCGTAGCGCACCGCATCCGCGAAGCGATCACCGAAGACCGCGCGCGCCTCTTCGGGCGCCGGGGGGAGCTCAGCTGCCTCCGTCACGGGGACCGTCCTTCCGTACGGCTTCAGCGCGCCGGGCGCTGGCCACCAGGGGTATCAGGCTGACAAAGTCCGGCCCCGTCTGCGCAACAGACGGGGCCGGAGGGACGTACGTACCGGATCAGGCAGGAAGCACGACGACGAAGCGCTGCGGCTCCTCGCCCTCGGACTCGCTGCGCAGTCCGGCGGCCTTGACCGCGTCGTGCACCACCTTGCGCTCGAAGGGGGTCATCGGCTGCATCTTCACGGCCTCGCCACTGCTCTTGACCTCGGCGGCGGTCTTGGCCCCCAGTTCCGAGAGTTCGGCGCGCTTGTGGGCCCGGTAGCCGGCGATGTCCAGCATCAGCCGGCTGCGGTCGCCGGTCTCCCGGTGCACGGCCAGGCGCGTGAGCTCCTGGAGGGCCTCGAGCACCTCGCCGTCCCGGCCGACCAGCTTCTGCAGATCACGGCCGCCGGTGTCGCTGATGATCGAGACAGCCGCGCGGTCCGCCTCGACGTCCATGTCGATGTCACCGTCGAGGTCGGCGATGTCGAGCAGACCCTCGAGGTAGTCCGCGGCGATCTCACCCTCCTGCTCCAGGCGGGTCAGATTGTCCGCGCCCTCGGCAGCGGCGGAGGTGGTGCCTTCCGTCACGGGATGGACTCCTTCTTACTTCTTGGACGGGGACTTGGGCCGCTGTGGGCCGCCCTTGCGCTGCCCGGACTGGGCCTTGCTGCGACCGCCGGAACCGGACTTCGGGGTGCCCGCCTTCCGGGCCGCGGGCTGTGAGGCGTCCTTGGGCTGCTCGGACTTGCTCAGCGAGGTCGGCTCCGAGGCACCGGAATCCGAGGACCCCGAGGCATCCGAGGCATTGGCCGCGGTCGACTCACCGGCCGCCTTCGCGGCACCCGACTGACGCTGCGCCTTGGACTGCCGCTTGGGCTGCTGACGCTTGGGAGCGGCCGTCGTCGTGGGCGCGCCGTCCTCGGCGGTCAGGGTGGCGACCGAGCCCTCGCTCTTCACGACGTTGCCGTCGGGCTGAGCGGCCAGTCCGGACTTGGTCAGACCGTTGATGAACTTGCGCTCGAACTCGTTGCGGTCACGGCCCTTGGCGACGATCGCCTTGACGATGGCGCGCTCACGGCGGTTGCGGGTCTTGCCGTGGTTCGTGACGTGCTTGTGCAGCCGCTCCAGGTAGGCCGCCTGGGCCTTGGAACCGGGGGTCGGGTTGTTGCGGATGACGTACATCTGCTGGCCCATGGTCCACACGTTGGTGGTCAGCCAGTAGACGAGCACACCGACCGGGAAGTTGATGCCGAAGACGGCGAACATCACCGGGAAGACGTACATCAGCATCTTCTGCTGCTGCATGAACGGCGTCTTGACCGTCGTGTCCACGTTCTTCGTCATCAGCTGGCGCTGCGTGTAGAACTGCGAGAACGACATCAGGACGATCATGACCGCGGTCACGACGCGGACGTCGGTCAGCGTGGCGCCGAGCGCCTCGACCTTGTCCGAGCTGTCCATGAACTTCGCCGCGAGCGGGGCGCCGAAGATGTGTGCCTTACGGGCGCTGGCGAGCAGGTCGTCGTTGATGACGCCGATCGTCTTGCCCGTCGCGATGCCGTTGAGCACGTGGTAGAGGGCGAAGAAGAACGGCGACTGCGCCAGGATGGGAAGGCACGAGGAGAGCGGGTTGGTACCCGTCTCCTTGTACAGCTTCATCATCTCTTCGGACTGGCGCTGCTTGTCGTTCTTGTAGCGCTCCTGGATCTTCTTCATCTCGGGCTGCAGCGTCTGCATGGCCCGGGTCGCCTTGATCTGCTTCACGAAGAGCGGGATCAGGCAGATACGGATGAGGATCACCAGAGACACGATGGACAGGCCCCAGGCCCAGCCCGTGTCGGCGCCGAAGATCGCGCCGTACACCGTGTGGAACTGGACGATGACCCAGGAAACGGGTGTCGTGATGAAGCTGAAAAAGCCGGCAATCGTGTCCACTAATCATGCTCCTTGGGCATGGGACGAGGTCTTCGCGGCCGGGCTCGAGGGGACGAGGTGTCCTTCGAGGGCCGGTTCGGCGGCGGAGGGCCCGCCCTTGCGTGCGCGCCATGCGTTGCGCAGCGACTGGTGCCACCGCGGACGCTTGCGTTCGGGAACGTGGTCCACACCGCCGAGCGACCACGGGTTGCACCGCAGGATCCGCCAGGCGGTCAGGGCCGTCCCTTTGAGGGCACCGTGCCGGTCGATAGCCGTGTAGCCATAGTGCGAGCACGACGGGTAGTACTTGCAGACCGGGCCGAGCAGCGGACTGATCGTCCACTGGTACAGCTTGATCAGTGCCAGCAGCGGATACTTCATCGCGCGCCCCCTCCCAGGAGCCGTCCCAAAGCGGCATCCAGGTCTCGGGCCAGCTGTGAGTGGTCGGCCTCGCCCGCACCGGGCAGGGCTCGTACGACTACCAGGCTACCGGTGGGCACGAGGTCGACCCGGTCGCGCATCAGATGGCGAAGCCTGCGCTTCACCTTGTTCCGGACGACCGCGCCGCCCACTGCTTTGCTCACGACGAAACCCGCACGCGTCGGGGAAGCACTCTCCCCGGTCGCGTGCGGGTCCGTGACACCGCTGCGAAGATGGACGACGAGTAGCGGGCGTCCGGCCCGACGTCCTCGGCGTACCGCGGTCGCGAAGTCCTCGCGCCGCCTCAGCCGGTTCTCGGTGGGCAGCACGTCATGACCTGTATGCGATCAGGCGGACAGTCGGGTGCGACCCTTGCTGCGGCGGGACGCCAGAATGGCGCGGCCGGCACGGGTGCGCATGCGAAGCCGGAAGCCGTGGGTCTTGGCACGACGACGGTTGTTCGGCTGGAAGGTGCGCTTGCTCACTCGGGGGCTCCAGTAATGAATCGATGGATGGCGGGTGTCACCTGGCTGTCACCGTGCGCCCACGAGTAGCTCGCATTACGCCCGAGTGCACCGCTCCCGATCACTGCATGTGCCCTGGTGGGAGCACTCTGGGTGATCTATGCCCATCGGAGGCAGGCGGCAGCAGCCATCGACAACTCGACCTGGTTACGGTACGCGCGGCGGCGCCATCGGGTCAAACCAGGTCCCCCTCGGGGACACTGTCCACAGGCTGGGGACAACAACTTGAACCGTACGGGCCGCGCTGACTACCGTGGCTGGACTGTCGATTCGTTCCCTTCTCCCGCCGTTGACCCGGCGTGGCCCCGCGGCCGCCCGGCCGACCCGAGTCGCAAACCGATCCGTTCCCGAACCACACGTTCGTGGGACCCGTGAGAGAGCGTGCCCTGTGGCTGACGTACCTGCCGATCTTGCCGCAGTGTGGCCACGCGTACTGGAACAACTCCTCGGAGAGGGCCGCGGACAGGGCGTCGAGACCAAGGACGAGCACTGGATCCGGCGGTGTCAGCCGCTGGCGCTGGTCGCCGACACCGCACTGCTCGCGGTCCCCAACGAGTTCGCGAAGAACGTGCTGGAGGGCCGGCTCGCCCCCGTCGTCAGCGAGACCCTGAGCCGCGAGTGCGGCCGTCCGATCCGCATCGCGATCACCGTGGACGCCTCCTCGGGTGAGCCCGCGGCGCCGCAGCCCACCGCCCCGGCCCGCTACGAGGAACCCGAGCTGCCCGCCCCGCAGAACCGCGAGGCGTACGAGGACCGCGGCCGGGACTCCTACGAGGAGCGCGGCCACGAGAGCTATGAGGAGCGCGGCCGGGACCCGTACGAGGGCGCGAACCGGGACGCCTACGACTACGACGGCAGGGACAGCCGCGGCGGGCGCGAGGGATACGAACCCCGTGGACGGGACGGCCGCGAGGGCCGCGAGGCCTACGAGCCGCACAACCGTGACGTGCGCGACAGCCGTGACATGCGCGACGGGCGTGACTCCCGCGATGCCCGTGACGCACGCGACTCCCGTAATGAATACGAGGGCTACGGCCGCCACCGCGCCGAGGACCATCGGCAGGCTCCCCGCCCCGACCATCACACCGGCGGCCCCGGCGATCAGCTGCCGACCGCCCGCCCCGCCTACCCGGCCGAGTACCAGCGTCCCGAGCCCGGTGCCTGGCCCCGCCCGCAGGAGGACTACGGCTGGCAGCAGCAGCGCCTCGGCTTCCCCGAGCGCGACCCCTACGCCTCACCGGCCCCGGACTACCGCAACCCGTCGCTCGACCGCCCGTCCTACGAGCAGCCGCGACCGGACTACGACTCCCCGCGCGGCGACTACGACCAGTCCCGCTCCGAGCACGAGCAGCAGCGCCCCGACTACGGACAGCGCCGCGAGCTGTCCGAGCCCTCGCCCGGCACCGGCCATGTGCACCGCGGCGGGCCGGTCGGTCCGCATCTGCCCACCACCGGCGCCCCCGGCCCGCTCGCCGCGCAGCCGGCCCCGGCGACCGGCCCCGGCGAACCCACCGCCCGCCTGAACCCCAAATACCTGTTCGACACCTTCGTCATCGGCGCGTCCAACCGCTTCGCGCACGCGGCTGCCGTGGCCGTCGCCGAGGCACCGGCGAAGGCGTACAACCCGCTGTTCATCTACGGGGAGTCCGGGCTCGGCAAGACGCACCTGCTGCACGCCATCGGTCACTACGCGCGCAGCCTGTACCCGGGCACCCGCGTGCGGTACGTGAGTTCCGAGGAGTTCACCAACGAGTTCATCAACTCCATCCGCGACGGCAAGGGCGACAGCTTCCGCAAGCGGTACCGGGAGATGGACATCCTGCTCGTCGACGACATCCAGTTCCTCGCGGACAAGGAGTCGACGCAGGAGGAGTTCTTCCACACCTTCAACACCCTGCACAACGCCAACAAGCAGATCGTGCTCTCCTCCGACCGGCCGCCCAAGCAGCTCGTCACGCTGGAGGACCGGCTCCGCAACCGCTTCGAGTGGGGGCTGATCACCGACGTCCAGCCGCCGGAGCTGGAGACGCGTATCGCGATCCTGCGCAAGAAGGCGGTCCAGGAGCAGCTCAACGCCCCGCCGGAGGTGCTGGAGTTCATCGCCTCCCGCATCTCGCGCAACATCCGCGAGCTGGAGGGCGCGCTGATCCGGGTGACGGCCTTCGCCTCACTGAACCGGCAGCCGGTCGACCTCGGCCTGACCGAGATCGTCCTCAAGGACCTGATCCCGGGCGGCGAGGACACGGCCCCCGAGATCACCGCTCCGGCGATCATGGCGGCGACGGCGGCCTACTTCGGCCTCACCGTGGAGGATCTGTGCGGCACCTCGCGCGGCCGTGCGCTGGTGACGGCCCGGCAGATCGCGATGTACCTGTGCCGGGAGCTGACGGACCTCTCCCTGCCGAAGATCGGCGCGCAGTTCGGCGGTCGTGACCACACCACCGTGATGCACGCCGACCGCAAGATCCGCGCGCTGATGGCCGAGCGCCGCTCGATCTACAACCAGGTCACCGAGCTGACCAACCGCATCAAGAACGGCGACTGACACGGCGGCCGAGGCCGGCCGACAGCACCGACAGCACCGACAGCACCGACGCCACCTCGCGACGAGGGCGCCCCCGGAACCACTTCCGGAGGCGCCCTCGTCCGCGTTCCGGCCTCCGCCCGCTCCGCGCACCCGCTCCGCGCACCCGCCCCGCGGCACCCCGGGCCGCCGCGAACCGCCCCGCACCACCCCGAGCCGCGCCGCTCGCCGACCGCCACCCCGCTCGCCGGTGTTCGAATTGAGCCCGGGGTTACGGCCTTCCTCCACAGATTCGGCGGGTTTTTCGCGTCCACACCCTGGGGACCGCGAAGTTGTCCCTACTGTGTCCACAGGCACCCCGAGGCAAAATGGATCACCGCAGGTCAGTGCCTTGTGGATACGTGGACGAACGATCTCCACAGGCTGTGGACAGAGCGGCGGTCCACAGGCGGTGGACACGGTTGTCCACGGGGAACCCACAGGTGGGAGCGCGTTTTCCCCAGCGAAAGGGCGCTTCTCCACATCCCTGTCCACTGTTCGGCAAGCCGAGAGCCGCTCTCACCGTGTCGAGTGAAACAGGTCACAGGAAGCTGCCGGACGGGGCTGTGGGAAACCCGGCGAAAGCTGGGGACGCGTCTGGGGAGAAGTAGCCCCACCCTGTGCACGGGGTGTGCAGAACTTTCCGTTCTCCACAGAGACCCCGGGTTGTCCACGGGCTCCGCCCACAGGGTCAGTGGACAAAATTTGGGCCCTGAGCTGGGAAAACGGGGTTATCCACGGTATCCACAGCCCCTACTACTACTTCCAACCAGTTAGAGCGAGGAATCCGTTTCGAAGCGGGTCCTGTGCACAACTGCCCCTCGGCTGCCCGACCGCCCCTCGTCACGACTTGACCCCGAGGGGCACCTACTGTCAGTGCGGTGCGTCAGACTGGTCCCGGTGTTCTTCCCCGCCGAGGGACCGGGGACACCACGACAGACGACGGCCAGCAGGGCGACAGACGCCGGCAACAGCAGGAGGCGGCAACGGTGAAGATCCGGGTGGAACGCGACGTACTCGCGGAGGCAGTGGCCTGGGCGGCGCGCAGCCTCCCGGCCCGTCCGCCGGCGCCGGTCCTCGCCGGCCTGCTGCTCAAGGCGGAGGACGGGGCGCTGAGCCTGTCCAGCTTCGACTACGAGGTCTCCGCACGGGTGTCGGTGGAGGCCGAGGTCGAGGAGGAGGGCACGGTTCTCGTCTCGGGGCGGCTGCTCGCCGACATCTCGCGCGCCCTCCCCAACCGGCCGGTGGAGATTTCCACAGACGGTGTACGGGCGACGGTGGTGTGCGGCTCCTCGCGCTTCACCCTCCACACCCTGCCCGTGGAGGAGTACCCCTCGCTGCCGCAGATGCCGAACGCCACGGGCACCGTCCCTGGCGAGGTGTTCGCCTCCGCCGTGCAGCAGGTGGCCACCGCGGCCGGCCGCGACGACACGCTGCCCGTGCTCACCGGTGTCCGCATCGAGATCGAGGGCGACTCGGTGACGCTGGCGTCCACCGACCGCTACCGCTTCGCGGTCCGCGAGTTCCTGTGGAAGCCGGAGAACCCGGACATCTCCGCGGTCGCCCTGGTGCCCGCCAAGACGCTCCAGGACACCGCCAAGGCGCTCACCAGCGGCGACCAGGTCATCCTGGCGCTCGCGGGTTCGGGCGCGGGCGAGGGCCTGATCGGCTTCGAGGGCGCGGGCCGCCGCACGACCACGCGACTGCTCGAGGGCGACCTCCCGAAGTACAAGACGCTGTTCCCCACGGAGTTCAACAGCGTCGCCGTGATCGAGACCGCCCCCTTCGTGGAGGCCGTCAAGCGCGTGGCCCTGGTCGCCGAGCGCAACACCCCGGTGCGGCTGAGTTTCGAGCAGGGCGTGCTGATCCTGGAGGCCGGTTCCAGCGACGACGCACAGGCTGTGGAAAGGGTCGACGCCCAGCTCGAGGGCGACGACATCTCGATCGCCTTCAACCCCACGTTCCTGCTGGACGGCCTGAGCGCGATCGACTCCCCGGTCGCTCAGCTGTCGTTCACGACGTCCACCAAGCCGGCCCTGCTCAGCGGCAAGCCGGCCCTGGACGCGGAGGCGGACGAGGCCTACAAGTACCTGATCATGCCGGTGCGGCTGAGCGGCTGAGCCCGACGGACCGGTCGGCCGCCTCGACGGCGGTCGGCCGTGGCGGCGAAAGCCCAGGTGACGGCGTACGTCTGAGCGCGTATGCCCACGGATGTGCGCACGCGTCCGGGTTTAGGCTCGGACGCGGGCACGCCAGTGCCTTCCCGGTACGCCAGTGCTCTTCCCGCCACGTCGCAACCTAAGGAAAACAACTGATGGAGCTCGGTCTCGTCGGCCTCGGCAAGATGGGCGGCAACATGCGCGAGCGCATACGCCGTGCCGGTCACACCGTCATCGGGTACGACCGCAACCCGGATCTCGCCGATGTCCACAGCCTCGAGGAGCTTGTGGGCAAGCTGGAGGCCCCGCGGGTCGTGTGGGTGATGGTCCCGGCCGGAGCCCCCACCCAGTCCACGATCGACGAGCTGGCCGAACTGCTCGACCCCGGCGACGTGGTCGTGGACGGCGGCAACTCCCGCTGGACGGACGACGAGAGGCACGCGCAGGAGCTGGCCGCCAAGGGCATCGGCTTCGTCGACTGCGGAGTCTCCGGCGGCGTCTGGGGCCTGGAGAACGGCTACGCGCTCATGTACGGCGGCGACGCGGAGCACGTCGCCGCGGTGCGGCCGGTCTTCGAGGCGCTCAAGCCGGAGGGCGACTTCGGCGCGGTGCACGCCGGCAAGGTCGGCGCCGGGCACTTCGCGAAGATGGTCCACAACGGCATCGAGTACGCCATGATGCAGGCCTACGCCGAGGGCTGGGAGCTCTTGGAGAAGGCCGACTCCGTCACGGACGTGCGGGAGGTCTTCCGCTCCTGGCAGGAGGGCACCGTCATCCGCTCCTGGCTGCTCGACCTCGCGGTCAACGCCCTCGACGAGGACGAGCACCTGACGGAGTTGAAGGGGTACGCGCAGGACTCCGGCGAGGGCCGGTGGACCGTGGAGGCCGCCATCGACCACGCCGTGCCGCTGCCCGCGATCACGGCCTCGCTGTTCGCGCGGTTCTCCTCCCGGCAGGAGGACTCGCCGCAGATGAAGATGATCGCCGCGCTGCGCAACCAGTTCGGCGGGCACGCGGTGGAGAAGAAGTAACCCCGCCGCCACAGGCGACCGGACACGAAGCAAGCAGGACCCGAAGGCTGGGGAGGTCGGCGAACGACCATGCACGTCACGCATCTGTCGCTGGCCGACTTCCGCTCCTACGCGCACGTGGAGGTCCCGCTCGACGTGGGCGTCACGGCGTTCGTCGGGCCCAACGGCCAGGGCAAGACCAACCTGGTCGAGGCCGTCGGCTACCTGGCCACGCTCGGCTCCCACCGCGTGTCCTCCGACGCGCCCCTGGTCCGCATGGGGGCCGAGCGGGCCATCGTGCGCGCCCAGGTCCGGCAGGGCGAGCGGCAGCAGCTCCTGGAGCTGGAGCTCAACCCCGGCCGGGCCAACCGTGCCCGCATCAACCGTTCCTCGCAGGTCAGGCCCCGGGACGTGCTCGGCATCGTGCGCACCGTGCTGTTCGCGCCCGAGGACCTGGCCCTGGTCAAGGGTGACCCCGGGGAGCGCCGGCGCTTCCTGGACGAGCTGATCACCGCCCGCTCGCCCCGCATGGCCGGAGTGCGCTCCGACTACGACCGGGTGCTCAAGCAGCGCAACACCCTGCTGAAGTCGGCCGCGCTGGCCCGGCGGCACGGCGGCCGCTCGTTGGACCTGTCCACGCTCGACGTGTGGGACCAGCACCTGGCCCGCGCGGGCGCCGAACTCCTCGCCCGGCGGCTGGACCTGATCGCCGCCCTGCGCCCGCTCACCGACAAGGCCTACGAGCAGCTCGCGCCCGGCGGGGGTCCGGTCGGCCTGGAGTACAGACCCTCGGCGCCCGGCGAGGCGCACACCCGCGAGGACCTGCACGAACAGCTTCTGGCGGCGCTGGCCGAGGCACGCAAGCAGGAGATCGAGCGGGGCGTGACGCTCGTCGGACCCCACCGCGACGACCTGCTGCTCAAGCTCGGGCAGCTGCCGGCCAAGGGATACGCCTCGCACGGCGAGTCCTGGTCGTACGCGCTGGCGCTGCGGCTGGCCTCCTACGATCTGTTGCGCGCCGAGGGCAACGAGCCGGTGCTCGTCCTGGACGACGTCTTCGCCGAGCTGGACGTCCGGCGCCGTGAGCGGCTGGCCGAACTGGTCGCTCCCGGCGAGCAGGTGCTGGTGACCGCCGCGGTCGACGACGACGTACCGGACGTACTGGCGGGGGCGCGGTACACCGTGTCCGGGGGAACGGTGGAGCGCGCATGACGACCGACGAGCCGGCCCCCGGCGCGCAGCCCGGCGGGACCCCGGGCAAGGCCCCCGAGCCCTCCGGCGTGGACCTCGCCCGGGTTGCGCTGCGCGCCGCCAAGGAGCAGGCACGCGCCCGGGGCGAGGCGGCGGCGCAGCAGCGGCGGGGCGGCCGGCGCCAGGGCGGCGCGCGCTCCGGCGCACGGCGGGACGGCCGCGACCCCCTGGCGCTCGGCGCCGCCATCAACCGGCTGATCACCGAGCGGGGCTGGGAGACGCCCGCCGCGGTGGGCGGGGTCATGGGCCGCTGGCCTGCGATCGTCGGCGAGGAACTGGCCCGGCACTGCGTCCCGGAGCGGTACGACGAGGACGAGCGGGTGCTGACCGTGCGCTGCGACTCCACGGCGTGGGCGACGAATCTGCGGCTGCTCGCCCCCCAGCTCGTCGCCCGTCTCAACGAGGACCTCGGCCACGGTGCCGTCCGGCAGATCAAGGTGCAGGGTCCGGGGGGTCCCGCACGCCGTTACGGGCCGCTCAGGGCCCCCGGAAGCACCGGTCCCGGCGACACCTACGGGTGAGCTGCGTCACGTCTCGCGGGGCAGGGGCACCTCGCGCCTGTGCCCGTCGTTCGCACGCCCGCGCGGGCGCCCAGGAGCCGCGGAGTGGTCCGCCGGCGCGCACCGGCTGCCACACCTCCTCCACAACTCGCCATCAAAGCGGAGAAACCGCACGTCAGAGCGGGGAAAACGGAACCCACGCGGTTGCGAACGGGCCTCTGTCCGCCCTCTTGCGGAGGGTTGACACCCGGAAGCGCTGAGTGCCGCTGTGAGCCTCTTGGGGCCCCGCTCCGAATATGGGGAGTCGGCCGAGCCCGGTTGAGGGCGGCACATGCGGACCCAGGTACCGGCAAACCCCCATCAGTGTCAGCGCTACCGGTAGACTGGAAGCAATCCCGCCCCGCTTGTGGGACACACACCGAGCACACCGAGCAACGCTGAGCAAGGCTTACCAACGCAACATGCCGCAGCCGCTCCGGTCACCCGCCGCGAGTTTGGCTTGTGCTGTGCCAGAAAGGGCGCTTCGTGGCCGATTCCGGCAACCCCAACGAGAACATCCCGTCCACCGACGCCGGCGCGCACGACCCGGGTCCGACCTCCTCCTCCGGTTCCCCCGCCGGCGAGGGTTCGCCCGCGTACGACGCCAGCGCCATCACCGTGCTCGAGGGTCTTGACGCGGTCCGCAAGCGACCCGGCATGTACATCGGCTCGACCGGTGAGCGCGGTCTGCACCACCTGGTGTACGAGGTCGTGGACAACTCCGTCGACGAGGCGCTGGCCGGTCACGCGGACACCATCGACGTCACGATCCTCGCCGACGGCGGCGTCCGGGTCGTCGACAACGGCCGAGGCATCCCGGTGGGCATCGTCCCCTCCGAGGGCAAGCCGGCCGTGGAGGTCGTGCTGACGGTCCTGCACGCGGGCGGGAAGTTCGGCGGGGGCGGCTACGCGGTCTCCGGCGGTCTGCACGGCGTGGGCGTCTCCGTGGTGAACGCGCTGTCGACCAAGGTCGCCGTCGAGGTGCGGACGGACGGGTACCGCTGGACGCAGGACTACAAGCTCGGTGTGCCGACGGCCCCGCTCGTCAAGAACGAGGCGACGGAGGAGACCGGCACGTCGGTGACCTTCTGGGCCGACGGCGACATCTTCGAGACGACCGAGTACTCCTTCGAGACGCTCTCGCGCCGCTTCCAGGAGATGGCGTTCCTCAACAAGGGCCTGACGATCAGGCTCACGGACGAGCGCGAGTCGGCCAAGGCCACCAGCGGGGCGGACGAGGCGGGCGCCGACGAGAAGGAAGAGGTCAAGTCCGTCACGTACCACTACGAGGGCGGCATCGTCGACTTCGTGAAGTACCTGAACGCGCGCAAGGGCGAGATCGTCCACCCCTCCGTGATCGACATCGAGGCCGAGGACAAGGACAGGATGCTGTCCCTCGAGGTCGCGATGCAGTGGAACAACGGTTACAGCGAGGGTGTGTACTCCTTCGCCAACACCATCCACACGCATGAGGGCGGTACGCACGAGGAGGGCTTCCGCGCGGCGCTCACCGGTCTGATCAACCGGTACGCGCGCGACAAGAAGCTGCTGCGGGAGAAGGACGACAACCTCACGGGCGACGACATCCGCGAGGGTCTCACCGCGATCATCTCGGTCAAGCTGGGCGAGCCCCAGTTCGAGGGCCAGACGAAGACCAAACTGGGCAACACCGAGGCGAAGACCTTCGTCCAGAAGGTCGTGCACGAGCACCTGACCGACTGGCTGGACCGCAACCCCAACGAGGCCGCGGACATCATCCGCAAGTCGATCCAGGCGGCCACGGCCCGCGTGGCGGCCCGCAAGGCGCGTGACCTGACCCGCCGCAAGGGCCTGCTCGAATCGGCCTCCCTGCCGGGCAAGCTGTCGGACTGCCAGTCGAACGACCCGACCAAGTGCGAGATCTTCATCGTCGAGGGCGACTCCGCCGGCGGCTCGGCCAAGTCCGGCCGGAACCCGGAGTACCAGGCGATCCTCCCGATCCGCGGCAAGATCCTCAACGTCGAGAAGGCGCGGATCGACAAGATCCTGCAGAACCAGGAGATCCAGGCGCTGATCTCCGCCTTCGGCACGGGTGTGCACGAGGACTTCGACATCGAGAAGCTCCGCTATCACAAGATCATTCTGATGGCGGACGCCGACGTCGACGGCCAGCACATCAACACCCTGCTGCTGACCTTCCTGTTCCGCTTCATGCGGCCGCTCGTCGAGGCCGGACACGTGTTCCTCTCCCGTCCCCCGCTGTTCAAGATCAAGTGGGGCCGGGACGACTTCGAGTACGCCTACTCCGACCGCGAGCGCGACGCGCTGATCGAGCTCGGCCGCAACAACGGCAAGCGCGTGCGCGACGACTCGATCCAGCGCTTCAAGGGCCTGGGCGAGATGAACGCCGAGGAGCTGCGGATCACCACCATGGACGTCGACCACCGCGTCCTCGGCCAGGTCACCCTCGACGACGCCGCCCAGGCGGACGACCTCTTCTCCGTCCTCATGGGCGAGGACGTCGAGGCCCGCCGCGCGTTCATCCAGCGCAACGCCAAGGACGTCCGCTTCCTCGACATCTGAGTCGGTCTCAGCTGACCGCACCAGGAAGGATCTTCACCAGCAATGGCCGACGAGAACACTCCCGTCACTCCTGAAGAGGGCGGCGTCATCGCCCAGCGTGTCGAGCCCGTAGGGCTCGAGACGGAGATGCAGCGCTCGTATCTCGACTACGCGATGTCCGTCATCGTCTCGCGTGCGCTGCCCGACGTGCGGGACGGGCTCAAGCCCGTCCACCGCCGCGTGCTGTACGCGATGTACGACGGCGGCTACCGCCCCGAGCGCGGCTTCTACAAGTGCGCCCGCGTCGTCGGCGACGTCATGGGCAACTACCACCCGCACGGCGACTCCTCGATCTACGACGCGCTGGTCCGCCTCGCGCAGCCGTGGTCGATGCGGATGCCGCTGGTGGACTCCAACGGCAACTTCGGCTCCCCGGGCAACGACCCGGCGGCGGCCATGCGGTACACCGAGTGCAAGATGGCGCCGCTGTCGATGGAGATGGTCCGCGACATCGACGAGGAGACCGTCGACTTCACGGACAACTACGACGGCCGCTCCCAGGAGCCGACCGTCCTGCCCTCCCGCTTCCCGAACCTGCTGATCAACGGCTCGGCGGGCATCGCGGTCGGCATGGCCACCAACATCCCGCCGCACAACCTGCGCGAGGTCGCGGCCGGCGCCCAGTGGTGCCTGGAGCACCCGGAGGCCCCCCAGGAGGAGCTCCTGGAGGCGCTGATCGAACGCATCAAGGGTCCCGACTTCCCGACCGGCGCCCTGGTGGTGGGCCGCAAGGGCATCGAGGAGGCGTACCGCACGGGCCGCGGCTCGATCACCATGCGCGCGGTGGTCGCGGTCGAGGAGATCCAGAACCGCCAGTGCCTGGTGGTCACCGAGCTGCCCTACCAGACCAACCCGGACAACCTCGCGCAGAAGATCGCCGACCTGGTGAAGGACGGCAAGGTCGGCGGCATCGCCGACGTCCGCGACGAGACGTCCTCCCGCACCGGCCAGCGCCTGGTCATCGTCCTCAAGCGGGACGCGGTCGCCAAGGTCGTCCTGAACAACCTGTACAAGCACACCGACCTGCAGACCAACTTCGGCGCCAACATGCTGGCCCTGGTCGACGGTGTGCCGCGCACGCTCTCCCTGGACGCGTTCATCCGCCACTGGGTGACGCACCAGATCGAGGTCGTCGTCCGCCGGACGCGCTTCCGGCTGCGCAAGGCCGAGGAGCGGGCGCACATCCTGCGCGGTCTGCTCAAGGCGCTGGACGCGATCGACGAGGTCATCGCGCTGATCCGGCGCAGCGACACCGTCGAGATCGCGCGCGGCGGCCTGATGGGCCTCCTGGAGATCGACGAGATCCAGGCCAACGCCATCCTGGAGATGCAGCTCCGCCGGCTGGCCGCCCTGGAGCGCCAGAAGATCGTCCAGGAGCACGACGAGCTCCAGGCCAAGATCACCGAGTACAACGAGATCCTCGCCTCGCCGGTCCGCCAGCGCGGCATCGTCAGCGCGGAGCTCGCCGCGATCGTCGAGAAGTACGGCGACGACCGGCAGACCAAGCTGGTGCCCTACGACGGCGACATGTCCATCGAGGACCTGATCGCCGAGGAGGACATCGTCGTCACGGTCACCCGCGGCGGCTACGTCAAGCGGACCAAGACCGACGACTACCGGGCCCAGAAGCGCGGCGGCAAGGGGGTGCGCGGAGCGAAGCTGAAGGAGGACGACATCGTCGACCACTTCTTCGTCTCCACCACGCACCACTGGCTGCTGTTCTTCACCAACAAGGGCCGCGTCTACCGGGCCAAGGCCTACGAGCTGCCCGACGCCGGGCGCGACGCGCGCGGGCAGCACGTGGCGAACCTGCTGGCCTTCCAGCCGGACGAGGCGATCGCCGAGATCCTCGCGATCCGTGACTACGACGCCGCGCCCTACCTGGTGCTCGCCACCAAGGGCGGTCTGGTCAAGAAGACGCCTCTGAAGGATTACGATTCGCCGCGTTCCGGTGGCGTCATCGCGATCAATCTGCGTGAGCGCGAGGACGGAAGCGACGACGAACTGATCGGGGCCGAACTCGTCTCCTCCGACGACGATCTGCTGCTGATCAGCAAGAAGGCCCAGTCGATCAGGTTCACCGCGACGGACGAATCGCTGCGGCCCATGGGCCGGGCGACCTCCGGTGTCAAGGGCATGAGCTTCCGCGAGGGCGACGCGCTGCTCTCGATGAATGTTGTCCGACCCGGTACGTTCGTGTTCACTGCCACGGACGGCGGGTATGCGAAGCGAACCCCCGTGGACGAGTACCGCGTTCAGGGACGCGGCGGTCTCGGCATCAAGGCCGCCAAGATCGTCGAGGACCGGGGGGAGCTCGTCGGCGCGCTGGTGGTCGAGGAGACCGACGAGATCCTCGCCATCTCGCTGTCCGGCGGTGTGATTCGCACGCGAGTCAGCGGGGTCAGGGAGACGGGCCGTGACACCATGGGTGTCCAACTGATCAACCTGGGCAAGCGCGATGCCGTCGTCGGCATCGCTCGCAACGCCGAGGCGGGACGTGAGGCGGAGGAGGTCGACGGCGACGTGGCCGTCGACGAGACCGCCGAGGGTGCCGCGACCACCGGCACGGACGAGGGCGAGGCGCCCTCGGCCGAGTAGCACGAGGAGTGAGCATCGTGAGCGGAGCCACGGGCGCCGGCTCGACCGGTACCCCTACGGGTACGGAAACGGACGGCGGCGGCCGTGGCTCCGCCGCGGATGCGAGAAACTCCCACGACACGCATGGACCCCAGGGGGGAACTGTGACGGAAACCCGGGGGCCGGGGACCCAGCCGTACGCCGGCGACGCCGGCAAGGGGAAGGGCCGGCCCGAGGGCGCCCGCGGCGCCGCGGAGCAGCCCGCTCCCGGCTCGCCGCTGCCGGGGGAACGGCAGCCGCAGCAGGGCGCCGGGGGCCCCTACCACCCCCCGCAGGCCTACCAGACGCCCCCGGCGGGCGTCGTGCGCCGCCCGCGCACCGGCGCGAGCACCGCGCCGCGCACCCGCAAGGCGCGCCTGCGCGTGGCGAAGGCCGACCCCTGGTCGGTGATGAAGGTCAGCTTCCTGCTCTCCATCGCGTTGGGCATCTGCACGATCGTCGCCTCGGCGGTGCTGTGGATGGTCATGGACGCGATGGGCGTCTTCTCCACGGTCGGCGGCACGATCTCCGAGGCCACCGGCTCGAACGAGTCGAACGGCTTCGACCTCCAGGCCTACCTGTCGCTGCCGCACGTCCTGCTGTTCGCGGCGATCATCGCGGTCATCGACGTCGTCCTCGCGACGGCGCTGGCCACGCTGGGCGCCTTCATCTACAACCTCTCGGCGGGCTTCGTCGGCGGCATCGAGCTGACGCTGGCCGAGGACGAGTAGCCGTGACGTACCCCCACGTCCGCGCTGCGGGGCGGTCCCGGACAACGGATTTTGGGACTGCCCACGTCGTGCGCTAATCTTCAGGAGTCAGCGCGCGGCACACCACCGCAGAGCGCGGCGGGGCTATAGCTCAGTTGGTTAGAGCGCATCCCTGATAAGGATGAGGCCACAGGTTCAAATCCTGTTAGCCCCACCAGTATGAAGACCCCCAGTCGGCAACGGCTGGGGGTCTTTGGCATCTACGGCGGACATCAACGGCGGCGATCAGCCGATGAGCGGGTCTTCCAGGAGCTCGGCGAGCATGCCCACCGCTTCGCGCTCACTGTCGCCCACGACGTGCGTGTACACGTCCATGGTCATGCTGATCTGACTGTGTCGGAGGGATCGCCTGAGCGACCTTGGGACGCACCTTGAGGAAGGCCGGCAGGGTCCCGCACATGTGTCGGGCGAGGCGGACCGTGATCCGGCGGACGCCGGCCCGCTTCACGAGCCGATCGAGCGTGGTGGGCTCCCATCCCGTCCACCGTCGCCCCAGGCAGAGCCGAGCAGACGCGGCCCAGGGCGTCCAGGTCGTTCGTACAGTGGCGCGCTCCACCTGGACGCCATGAACCATGCCTGCTCCACGGTGTGTGGGTCCACGGCGGACGGGATGGGAGCCGGGGAGGGTTGTGGTTCGGCGGACGCGGCTGACGTCGGCGCTTCAGTTCTCGGACGAGTCTGCTTCGGCGTGTTCGGCAAAGACCTCGCGTGCCACGGCGTAGCTGTCAAACGCGCGAGCGACACCCGCGTAGACGGCCATCTGGATGAAGGCTTCGACGATCTCCTCTTTGGTCACGCCATTGTGCAGAGCGATACGCAGCTGGCCCCGGAGCGGCTCGAGGATGCCCAGGCTCGCCGTAATGGTGACCGAGATGAGTGCGCGGGTGCGGAGGTCGAGGTGCTCCCTGCGAGTCCATGCGTCATTGAAGGCGTGTTCGGTCGCGATCCGTGTGAAGTCGTAGGCGTTGTCAGGTTCCGTCGGCCCAGGATCGACATACGGCGCCAGGCTGAAACCAAGGATCTTCTCGGCGTTGTTCAGAGCGCGCGTGTAGTCAGCGTCGTGTTCCGTCATGGCGCCATTCTGCGCGCTGCCGACCCAAGAGCATTGGACCGGCACGACGCTCGAATTAGTCCACTATGTTGGGTTTTCCAAGCGTCCCTTTTCGCTGACACCAGTACCTGACACCAACAAGGCTGGACAGCAACAGACACCGCCGAACCTCGACGGACAGCCGGTCAAGGCGGGAGACGAGTTGGCCGACGTTCAGGGGCGCCATGATCGACCTGATGAGGATGAGGCCACAGGTTCACATCTGCTCGACGCGGTCGGGGTGCCGCGCTGTTGAGGGCGGAAAACGGAACGCGAAGACCCCCGACCGGCGTGGTCGGGGTCTTCGCGGGGCTGTGCGGTTGTGGGTGGGGCGGGTGGTGCTGGAGGGGCTTGGGGGTGGCGGCGGGGCGGGGGCCTCAGCGCTGCAGGGGGTGACGGGGGCGGACGGGCGGGGCGGCGGCCGCCGGCGGGGCCGCGTGGGCGGCGGGGGGTTCCGCGGAGCGGAGGGCCGTGGAGGCATCCGCCTCGCCGGTGTCGCAGGCGGTGTCGTCGGAGGCCGTGTCGTCGGTGGGGCGGCGGTGGCGGCAGGACGGGGAGGAGCCGTGGGCCTCGGCGCGGATGCGTTGCTTCATCGTGGGGGGCAGTGACCTGTCCCAGGCCTTGGGCGGGAGCGCCGTCTGCGGGGCCGGGGCGAGGGCCGTCGTGGCGCCGGTGTTGCGGGCCGGCTCGTTCCGGGGTACGGACGCGGCGGCGGTCGTCGTGATCAGTCCGAGGGTCGTGCACAGCGCCAGGAAGGCGGTGACGACGGCGGTCCACAGCTTCAAGACCGTGGTGCGGGCCATGGCCCCTCACTTTCGGGTCGAGCGATTTGCGTACTTTGCCCATGATGTGTATGCGGATCGCGAAGTGGGGGACCGACGCCCGTGGCGCGTTGATCGTCGGATGAACACCACCCGTTCGGCGGCGCGGAGACCGGAATGTTCCTCAAGAGGCGGGAAAGGGACCAGATATGGGCGGCCGATGCAGGTCACCGATCGATATCGGTCGGTGTGTATAGTCGGGCGCCAGAGGTCCCCTACGTCAAGGAAAGACGAGGTCGCGCGGTGAAGAAGCTTCTCCTGGTCGCACTGGCCGCCATCGGCGGGCTCCTCGTGTACCGCCAGATCCAGGCGGATCGCGCCGAGCAGGATCTGTGGACGGAGGCGACCGACTCCGTGCCCACGGGTTCGTGAGGAGCAGTACCCAGTACTGACCCGCAGCAGTCGTACGACGGACAGCAGTCGTGAACAGGCCCCGACCGCCGACGCGGTCGGGGTTTTGTGCTGTGCGGACGCTGCCGCCGGGAGAGCGTTTCGGCCGCCTGTGCGCGATGCGGGAGCGACCGGTGGTCGCACGGGGCAGGATGGGTGGTGGTCCGGGGCCACGGAGGGGCGCGACGACGAGGGGGCGTGGGATGCGGCGGCGTACGTCGAGGGGACTGCCCGGACGGCCCCCGGTCCGCCGGCGCCCCCTGATGCCCGTCGGCCTGTGCGCGGCCATGACCCTCGCACTGTGCGCGGCGGGACCGTACGCGGCGGCCGGCTCCTCGGCAACGGTCCGACAGACACGGGTGGTTGACGCTGCTCCGGAGGACGCGGCGGACGGTTCGTACCCGTACGCCTTCGGGGCGGACGACGAGGAGGTCGAGGGCGCCGCCGACACCGCGGACGCCGCCTCGCTGGACCCCGGCGGCACCTACCGCAGCACCCTGCCCGAGGGCGCCGTGCTCTCCTACCGTCTCGACCTCGACGCCACCGCGAACGCCTACGTCTCCGCCACCGCCGTCCCCCGGCCCGGCGCCCGGGTCGCCGCGGCGGACGGTCTGCGGGTCTCCGTGCGGGACGCCGAGGGGCACGTCTGCTCCACCGGCACCGCGCACTTCGGTCCCACCCGCAGCCCCCGCCCCGTCGCCGCCTGGGCCGGGCGGGAGACCGGTGAGGGCGGCTCGTACCTGTGCCGGGGGGCCGGGACGTACTACGCGCTCGTCGAGCGGCGCGGCGCGTCCGGGGCCGCCGGTGCCTCGTCCTCCCCGGACGACTGGGACCTCGAACTCGACTACGTGACCGAGCCCGCCGCCCGCGGAACCGGCGAGTCCGCGCCCGGGAACTGGAACTCCGCCGCCCCCGCACCCGTGTCCGGCGACCCGGTGCGGCGGTCGGGCGGCGCCGGGTTCGCCGAGGCCCGCGCCCTCGACCAGGGGGTGTGGAAGGACGCCGTACGGCCCGGGCAGACGCTGTTCTACAAGGTGCCCGTCGACTGGGGGCAGCAGTTCTACGCCACCGCCGAACTCCAGGGCGGTACCGGTGGCGACGCCGGCTTCCTGGGCACGGCGCTCACGATGTGCCTGTACAACCCCGCGCGCGGTCCGGTCGACGAGGCGGAGGCCGGTTACGGCGGTGAGCGGGCCACGGCCGCGCTGCGCCCCCTGCCGCCGGTCGCCCACGAGA
This sequence comes from Streptomyces griseoaurantiacus, assembly GCF_036189845.1. NCBI lineage: Bacteria > Bacillati > Actinomycetota > Actinomycetes > Kitasatosporales > Streptomycetaceae > Streptomyces > Streptomyces griseoaurantiacus. The sequence goes on from NZ_CP108326.1 coordinate 3,725,473, forward strand.
ACCGGTACGCCTCCGTGGACCGGGTGGGCGCGATGCGGTTCGCGGGCTGGTACTACCTGGCGGTGCACCTCGGCACCCCGGTCGGTGACCGGTTCGGCGCGGGACCGTACGGGCTGACCCTGCGGATACGGGTGAGCGGCGAGGCCCGTCCGGGGCCCGTGTACACGGGGCGCTCCGCGCCGTCCGGCGTCTTCGAGGTCGGCGCCCGGACGCGCGGGGAGGCGGAGGACGGAACGGGGAACGGGACGGACGGCAGCGGCCGTGGTGCGGGCAGCCGCCCGATGAAGCTGCTCGCCGCGGGGGGACTGGGCACGGGCAGTCTGCTGCTTCTGTGGCTCGGGCTGTGGACCCTGCTGAGTCGCCGCCGCCGGCCGGCGCGTACGGGCTGACCGGCACGGGCGCGTCCGCCCCCGCACCGGCGGCGGATCAGATCCGGGTCAGCGCCCAGAAGCCGACCGCGTAGCAGACGAGTGCGAGGAGCAGCACCGGCACGGCTATCCGCGCGGGCGGGCCCGGACGGCGGGCCGCGCGCCGGCCGTGCCGCACGGAGCCCCGGGCCGCCGGGGCGCTCGGTACGGTGCTGGGGGCGCCGAGCACGAGGCCGTGCGCCTGGTGCACGCGCACCGCGCCGCTCGCGGGCCCGGGCGCCGTGCCGTGGAGCGGGGGGACGTACGCGGGGGCGGGTGCCGGGTGCCGGGGCGCGGGTTCCGGCGCGTACGGCCGGGGCTGTGGGGGAGGGAGGTGGAAGCTTCCGGTGTCCGACATGCCGTCCGGTGGCGGCGGCTGTGAGGGCTGTGGCTGCGGGGACTGTGGCGGGGGCGTCGGGTCGGGCGCCTCGGCGGGAGGCGGGGGCACCTGCCGCGCGGCCGCGTCCGGCGCGGTCGGCGGTGGAGTGGCCGGGTCCGCCGCGCCGGGGGCGGGCAGCGGGGGCGGCGGGAGGGACGGCAGGGGCGGCACGAGCGGCCGGGCGGGCGCCGGGGCGCTCGCGGTGGTGCCCGGAGCGCTCGCGGTGGGCCCCGGGCCGCCCACGCCGGGTGTCGCGCCGAGAGCGCCGGATCCGGAAGCGTGCACGCCGGAAGCGCTCACGCCAAAAGCCGAACGGCCGGTTCCCGGACCCGAGTCGGTGCCGCTCCCCGGCCCGCCGCCGAAGCGGTCGCTCCCCGGCCCGCCGCCGAAGCCGCCGTTCCCGGGCCCGCCGGCAGAGCCGCCGTTCCCGGGCCTCTCGCTCCCGCTCGTGGGCGTGCCGCCGCCGAGGTGTTCCGGTCGGCCCGCCGATGTGCGCCCGGGCGGCAGCACCGCCTGTCGCGTCGGTCCCTGGGGCCCGAATCCCTCCGGCAGGGGCCCCAGTTGGTCGAAGATCTCGATCCGCTCGTCGGGGTCGTCCTCGCCGGGCGCGGGCAGCAGCTCCACGGCCGCCGCGAGTGCCTTGCGCGCCCCCGTGGCCGTGCGGAACCGTGCCGAGGGGTCGGGCTGGAGGAGGCCCGCCACGACCTGCCAGAGGGGGTCGGGGACGCCCCGGGGGGCGCGTGGGGTGCCGTGCGCCGTGAAGAGGTCCACCAGCGCCTGGGCATCGGGTTTGGCGCCCTGGAGGAGGTACAGCGCGACCAGGCCGACGGCGAACAGGTCGGCGGGGAAGTCGGGTTCGCTGCCCAGGACCTGCTCGGGCGCGAGGTAGCCCGGAGTGCCGACGACGTAGTCCGTCTCCGTCAGCCGGGGCTCGCCGAGCCGCATCGCGATGCCGAAGTCGGACAGCCGCAGCCGGGGGCGGCCGGTGCCGGTCGCCTCCAGCAGGATGTTGGCGGGCTTGATGTCGCGGTGGATGACGTCCTCGGCGTGCACCGCCGCCAGCCCGGACAGGAGCTGGTCCAGCAGGGTGCAGACGAACGCGGGCGGCAGCGGGCCGTAGTCGCCCACGAGGTGGACGAGGGAGCCGCCGGCGACGAGGTCCATGGTGAACAGGACCTTGTCGTCGTCCGCGGCCCAGCTCGCCGGGGCGAGGACGTGCGGGTGGTCGATGCGCAGCGCCTGCTCGCGCACGAAGCGCAGCAGCGCGTGGGCATCGCGCTGCTGCAGCACCTTGGCGGCCACGTACCGGCGCCGCCGGTGGTCCCAGGCGCGCCAGACCGCGCCGACTCCCCCGCGGCCGATCGGGTCGGCCAGTTCGTACCGTCCCGCGAAGACCTCACCCATGACTGCGCGACGTGCTCCCTTCGGCCCGGCCCGCCGTCGGCGTGGCGGCCGGGCCGACGGTGTCAGTTCTGATGGGACTGGTAGTGGGCGACCGCGTCGGAGGTGCGTCCGGCGCCGTACACCCGGAGGAACTCTGCCAGTTCGGGGTGGGTCGGGGCGAGGGTGTCGGCCGCTTCTATGATGTCGCCGGCGGCGGCCACCGAGCGCAGCAGCGACTGGATCTCGCGCACCACCCGCTTGACCGTGGGAGCACCCGAACCACTCCTCGACTGTGTGGTGTTGCTGAGCACGGAGCCCCCCTGTGACTTCTTGATCTCCTCCATCCGCTCGGTCGCCTCCGCGGCGCTCACGCTGCCGTCCACGACCTGCCCCGCCAGGTCCTGCAGGAGCTGCACCCGCTGGACCACCGCCGGATTGCCGATCTTGGCCCGCTGACCGCTCATCAGCTGCGAGAGCATCGGTGCGGACAGGCCCAGTACGCCCGCGAGCCGTGCCTGGTTGAGACCGAGATCGTCGATGAGCCTACGGAAGAGCGCCCCCAACGGCTCTCCGTACCAATTCCGCTGAAGCTCCCGCGCTCTGGCGGTGGCTTCTTGTTGTGCGGCGTCCATTGCGTCTCCCCATCGCGCTTCCCCACGGACTGCGGTTCGCTACAGCGAACCACGTCGAGCATCTTACGGAGCGTGGTCGTTCCCGGGGACCCCCCTCTTTTTGCGAGATACCCGGGGTGACCCGGTACTCTGGTCCCCGGCGGCCGTCGGCGAGTGTGATCCGGCAGCCGGTCGCCACCCCTCCGGGGCCTTAGCTCAGTTGGTAGAGCGCTGTCTTTGCATGGCAGATGTCAGGGGTTCGACTCCCCTAGGCTCCACACCCGGCACCGGCCGGCCGCCCTCACGGGTGGCCGGCCGGTGCTTTCGTTCCCGCGCGGGCACCTCCCGCGAACACTGTTTGCTTTCTTTGCGCAAAGTAGTGCAAGCGTCAACGGAGGCCGACCGGTCGGTCTGCGCGGTGCGCGAGGCGCGGCGATCGCACCGGGGTCCGGGTCCCGGTGCGTGAGCTGGATCAACGCGAGGCGCGTAACCAGAAGGGAGCGCTCCGTTAGTGGGGTCTCTGTGGAACTCGCGCACTTGGGGCGTTGCAAACGTCATCACGCAGGGCGGGCGTAAACGGTCCCCGCCCGGGCGCTGTTTCACGTGAAACGACGACAGGGGTGCGGGGCGGAGACCAGGAAGTCTCCGCCCCGCACCCCTGTCGGGCGGGGGGTCGGGGCCGGATCACGGTCGGTCGTCGTGGTCCGCCGACTCGTCCTCCGCCTGCTTGGCCTGGACCTCGGGGTCCAACACGGACGCGCCGCTGCCGTCGACCGCCGTCAGCGGTCCACCGGCCGGCACCTCGGTCGCGGCGGGCGGCTCGACCAGCCAGTCGGGGTTGGCCTGCTTGTCCCACCACTTCCAGGCGGCCACCGCTCCTCCGGCCAGGACGCCCGCCACCAGCAGACCCTTGGCCAGCCGTCCGGCGCGGGAGCGCCGCTGCTGCCTGCGGACCAGCCGCTGGACGTCCTTGGCCGACACCTGGCCGCGCAGGGCGGCCAGGGCCGCGACGGAACGGGCGGCGGCCTCCTCGCGCACGGGTCCGGCGGCGGCCACCGCCTGCTCGATGCGCGGCCGCGAGTAGTCGGCGGCCTGCCGGGCGGCCTTGCGGGTACGCGCGGCGGCCTCCTGTGCTGCCTGGTCGACCTTCGGCGGCACATGGGTCAGGGCCTGTTCGAGACGGGGCGCGAGCTGGGCCTTGTACTGGACGCGGGCCTGTTCGGCGGCTTGCGAGACCTTCGGCGCGAGCCGTACGCGGGCCTCGGTCGCGTAGTGCGCGGCCTTGACCTTGGCCGTGTCGGCGTAGGGCGCCACCACTTCCGCGGCGTGCAGCACGCTGTCCTTCGCCGAACCGGTCGCGGCGCGCACGCTGTCGATGCGGGTCACGGGTTCCTCCTCCTCGGTGGCGTACGGTAATTCGACTTTCCACCCTTTTACGGATCATGCCTGTGCGGGGGGCACCAGGCATGCGAGGAGGGGCATCCGGGTCACGCAGGACGGCGGAGGACCGACGGAGAGACGGCGGAGAGCCGGTGGCGAGTCGGCGGGAGACGGCCGGGACGGCGTACGCGGTGCAGCGGACGTGCGAGGATCGGACGTGCACAGGAAGACAACGGAAGGCACATCGTGGCCGAGCAGCTCTACGCCACCTTGAGGACCAGCCTCGGCGACATCGAGGTCCGGCTGCTGCCGAACCACGCGCCCCGGACGGTGCGGAACTTCGTCGAACTCGCCACCGGGGAGCGGGAGTGGACCAACCCCGCCACCGGCGAGAAGTCGAAGGACCGGCTCTACGACGGCACCGTCTTCCACCGTGTGATGAGCGGGTTCATGATCCAGGGCGGTGATCCCCTGGGCAACGGCACCGGCGACCCCGGCTACCAGTTCGACGACGAGTTCCACCCGGACCTGTCGTTCAACAAGCCGTATCTGCTGGCCATGGCCAACGCCGGGCCGAACACCAACGGCTCCCAGTTCTTCATCACGGTGTCGCCGACGACCTGGCTGACCCGCAAGCACACCATCTTCGGCGAGGTCGCGGGCCCGGCGGGGCAGAAGGTCGTGGACGCCATCGCCCTGGTTCCGGTCAACCCGCGTACCAACCGCCCGGTCGAGGACGTCGTCCTGGAGACCGTCCTCGTGGAGACCCGCTCGTCCTGACATCCTCGGTACTCGGCACGGCGGGCACGGCGGTACCCGGCAGGCGGCACGGCGGTACCCGGCACGGCCGGGCAGACACCGGGGAACCAAGCGCCCCGCCCGTCCGTAGAGTGCGTAGGGCTCCGCGATCCCTGGGGACCACGGGGCGGGGCACGCCCTCGTACGGGCGAGGTCGGACCAGGCCGGACGAGGACGGACGAAGAAGAAGGGGACCGGTATGGATCAGACGCCAGGCAGCCCGCGGGGACCGCGCGAGGAGAACCCGCACGGCTCGTCGGACCTGCCCGTCTGCTACCGGCATCCCGAGCGCGAGACCGGGATCCGCTGCACCCGCTGCGAGCGCCCGATCTGCCCCGAGTGCATGGTCGACGCCTCCGTGGGCTTCCAGTGCCCGGACTGCGTGAGCCGCGGTTCCGGCACCGGTCACCCGCACGCGGTCGCCCGCCCCCGCACCCTCGCGGGCGGCACGGTCACCGCCGACCCGAACCTGGTCACCAAGGTGCTGATCGGGCTCAATCTCGCCCTCTTCCTGGTCCAGCTCAGTCTCGGGGACGACTTCACCCGCCGCTTCGAACTGCTCGGCAGGGCTTCGTACACCGGCTTCAGTCCGCTGGAGGGCGTCGCGGAGGGCCAGTACTACCGGCTGCTGACCGCGATGTTCCTGCACGGCGGCTACGCGCACATCATCTTCAACATGCTGTCCCTGTGGTGGCTCGGCGCTCCGCTGGAGAAGGCCCTCGGCCGCGCCCGGTTCCTCGCGCTCTACCTGGTCTCGGGACTGGCCGGCAGCGCGCTCAGCTATCTCCTCGCCGCGGCCAACCAGCCCTCCCTCGGCGCCTCGGGCGCGATCTTCGGGCTGTTCGGCGCCACCGCGGTCCTCGTCCGCCGGCTCAACTACGACATGCGCCCGGTGATCGCCCTGCTGGTGATCAACCTCGTGCTCACGTTCGGCTGGAGCGGCATCGCCTGGGAGGCGCACATCGGCGGTCTGGTGGCCGGTGTGATGATCGGTTACGCCATGGTCCACGCACCGCGTGAGCGCCGGGCGCTGGTGCAGTACGGCACCTGCGCGCTGGTGCTGGCGGTCGTCGTCGTCATGACGGTGGTCAGAACTCTGCAGCTCACCTGAGCTGTCGCCGCCCCTCGGACGGGAAGCGCACAAGGACGACGGAGGCGGGTTGTACCCAGCCTTGTCCACAGCGAGTGGTGATTCCTGTGCGGTCCGTGGAGAACAACCGCGCCCCCTGTTACCGAACGGAGTTTCCGCAGGTGAGCCAGGGGGCGAACAGGTTTCCGGCTTCCGGTGTGTCTGTCACACCGGCGTCAACCGCCGAGGAGTTATCCACAGATCGTCGTTCTTTTTCCACTGGTCATCGAACCTGTGGAAAACTCTGTGGACAACCTCACTTCCACTGGGTGGAGACGCCGAACCCGGCGGCGATGAACCCGAAGCCCACCACGATGTTCCAGTTGTCGAGGGCGTCGATCGGCAGCGACCCGTCGGTCACGTAGAAGACGACGATCCAGGCCAGGCCGATGACGAACATGGCCAGCATGACGGGGGCGACCCAGCTGCGGTTGGTCAGCTTGATGCCGGTGGCCTGCCTCGACGACGGCGGCGGCGTGTAGTCGGCCTTCTTGCGGATACGTGACTTCGGCACGAGGGTCTCTCCTGTCGATGCGCTGCGTGGCCGCGCAGGGAACTGGGGGCAGGTCCGGAGAGCGTACAAGGGGACGTACAAGGCCACCCCGACGCTCCCCCGGGCGTCCGTTAGCGTAGTGCTTCCATGGCGTCCAAGGAGATAAGGGTACGTTGAGCAATTCGGCCGACTCCCCCGAATCCGGTTCCGGCACCCCCGGAACGGGCCCCTCCGCGCCCCTCGCGCCCTCCGGGAGCTCCGCGGACCCCGCTCCCGCCGCCCGCCCGCGCCGCTTCCCCCCGGCCCGCGTGCTCACGGTGGGCGTCTTCGCGCTCGCCGGGCTCCTCTTCTTCACCAGCTTCAACACGGCCAAGGGCACCAACATCCGCACCGACGCCTCCCTGCTGAAGCTCTCCGACCTCATCCAGGAGCGCAGCCAGAAGAACGGACGCCTCGACGAGTCCAACGGCAGCCTGCGCGAGGACGTCGAGTCCCTCGCCAAGCGCACCGCGGGCGGCGACTTCGGCGCGGACGCCGCACGCCTGTCCGCGCTGGAGAAGAACGCCGGGACCCGTCCGCTCAAGGGCGGCGCGGTCACCGTCACCCTCGACGACGCACCGCCCGACGCCACGGCCAAGCTGCCCGGCTATCCCGAGCCGCAGCCCGACTACCTCGTCATCCACCAGCAGGACCTGCAGGCCGTCGTCAACGCGCTGTGGAAGGGCGGGGCGCGGGGGATCAAGGTCATGGACCAGCGGCTGATCGGCACCAGCGCGGTGCGCTGCGTGGGCAACACCCTGATCCTCCAGGGCCGCGTCTACTCGCCCCCCTACAAGATCACCGCGGTCGGCGACCCGGAGAAGCTCCAGAGCGCGCTGGCCGCCTCGCCCGCCATCCAGAACTACATGGTCTACGTCAACGTCTACGGGCTCGGCTGGAAGGTCACCGAGGACGGAAACGTCACGCTGCCCGGCTACACGGGCACGGTGGACCTGCACTACGCCGAGCCCGTGGAGTGACACCGGCCCTCGAAAACCGTGCACGGTGACGGTGAAGTGATCCCCAAGGCCCGGAAACCCGGGGCCCCGCGCCGTTAGTCTGGTCCCGTGCGGCGTGAGTCCGGTGCCGTGACACGAGGGAAGGGACGGCATGTACGGCTGGATCTGGCGGCATCTGCCGGGGAACGCGTGGGTGAGGGCGTTCCTCTCGCTCGTACTGATTCTGGCCGTGGTCTACGTCCTCTTCCAGTACGTCTTCCCCTGGGCCGAGCCGCTGCTGCCCTTCAACGATGTGACGGTGGACAACCAGTGAGCGCGCGGATTCTCGTCGTCGACAACTACGACAGCTTCGTCTTCAACCTCGTGCAGTACCTGTACCAGCTCGGCGCCGAGTGCGAGGTGCTGCGCAACGACGAGGTGTCCACGGCGTATGCGCATGGGCGCACCTCCCGCTCGAGCGCAACCGGGAGCGGGGGAGGCTTCGACGGCGTGCTGCTCTCGCCCGGTCCCGGCAAGCCCGAGGAGGCCGGGGTGTGCGTGGACATGGTCCGGCACTGCGCGGCCACCGGGGTACCGGTCTTCGGGGTCTGTCTCGGCATGCAGTCGATGCAGGTCGCCTACGGCGGTGTGGTGGGCCGGGCGCCGGAACTGCTGCACGGCAAGACCTCGCTGGTCGCGCACGACGGCATGGGGGTCTTCGCGGGGCTGCCCTCGCCGTTCACCGCGACCCGCTACCACTCGCTGGCGGCCGAGCCGACGACCGTGCCGGCCGCCCTGCAGGTCACCGCCCGTACCGAGGACGGCATCGTGATGGGCCTGCGCCACCGGGAACTCCCCGTCGAGGGCGTGCAGTTCCACCCCGAGTCGGTGCTCACCGAGCACGGCCACCGGATGCTGGCCAACTGGCTGGCGGAATGCGGTGACGAGGCGGCCGTGGCGAGGTCGGCGGGGCTCGCCCCGGTGGTGGGCAGGGCCTCGGCGTGACCGCGCTGCGCCCCGAGCGGGACACCGGCGCCGCGAGCGGCGCCGGCCCGCAGGGTTCCCTCTACGGGGCGGGGCAGCAGCGGTGGTACGGGGACGGGGCCCAGGGCGCCTACGACGGGACGGCACTGCTGCCGCCCTCTTCCGGTTCCGGCGAGGGCGCGGCCGGCCCGGACGGCACGGCCCTCCTGCCGCCCTACCCCGGTGACGCGGCAGCCCCGCCGCCGTCCCACGGCACGGCACCAGGCCCCGGCGGCCCGACCCCGTACGGCGGGCCAGGAGCACGACCAGGACCGGGGCCGGGGCCAGGGCCACTGCCGGGGTCGGCGCCCGGCCCCGGGTACGGATCCGCGGTGCCGGGGCCGGCCGCGCACGGCCGGGCCGCCGGGTATCCGGACCCGGTGGGGTACGCCGGCCACGAGGGCTCGCCGCGCCGGGACGCCCCGGCCGCGTACGGCGGCCCGCTGCCCGCCGAGCAGGGGCCCCTCGCGCCCGGGGGCGCGGCCCCCTACGGGGCGTCGGCCGCCCGTGGCGCACCGGCCGCCCCCGGGACCGCGGACTCCGCGTACGGCGCCCGGAGGGGCGGCCCCGGAGGCGCCCCGCGCAGCAGGCCCGCGCGGCACGGGCGGCCGGTGGACGGATCCTCCGAGTCGCCCGTGGACGGCCGGGCCCGGTCCGGGGCGCCGGAGGCCGAAGCGGGGCCCCCGACGGCCGGGGCGGCCGCGGGAAGCGACGAGACCATGGCGCTCGGGCCCTCCGCCGTCGCCGAGGCGCGCCGGCGGGCCGCCGCCGCGGGCGGACCGGCCGTCGGGAGCCGGGCGGAGCGCCGCAGGGCCGCGAAGCGGCAGGGCCGCCGCGCGGGGCGCGGCACCGCCGGACAGCCGGACACGGACCGCGAGGGCACGGGGGAGGGCACCGCCGCGCCGCTCTCCCGGGTCGAGGCGCGCAGGGCCGCGCGGGCCCGGCGGCCGGGACCGGCCGTGCTGGTGAGCCGGGCCGTCGGCGAACTGTTCATCACCGCCGGTGTGCTGATGCTGCTGTTCGTCACCTACCAGCTCTGGTGGTCGAACGTGCGCGCCCATCAGGAGGCGGGCAGCGCCGCGAAACACCTCCAGCAGGACTGGGCCAGCGGCAAGCGCGCCCCCGGCGTGTTCGAGCCCGGCCAGGGCTTCGCCCTCCTGCACATCCCCAAGCTGGACGTCGTCGCGCCCATCGCCGAGGGCATCAGCAAGACGCACGTGCTCGACAAGGGCATGGTCGGCCACTACGGCGAGGGCACGCTGAAGACGGCGATGCCCGGTGCCAGGACCGGCAACTTCGGGCTCGCCGCCCACCGCAACACCCACGGCGAACCCTTCCGGTACATCAACCGTCTCAAGCCGGGCGACCCGATCGTGGTGGAGACGCAGGACACCTACTACGTGTACAAGATGGCCTCGGTGCTCCCGGTGACCTCGCCCTCGAACACGGCGGTCCTCGACCCCGTCCCGGCGGGTTCGGGCTTCACCAAGGCGGGCCGCTACATCACACTGACCACGTGCACCCCGGAGTTCACCAGCAAGTACCGCCTGGTGGTCTGGGGAAAGATGGTCGAGGAACGGCCGCGCGGTGACGGCAAGCCGGACGCGCTCGTCCGGTAGCCCGTCCAGTAGCGTGGCGCGCGCCAGCAGGACGTACGACAACGGAACACAGACGGGGCGGATGCAGTGGGAGCGACGACCGGCCGCGACGAGGGGACCGACGTGCCGCAGGCCGGACCGGACCCGGTCCCGGAGGCGCACCCCGGTACGGGGCACGGCGGCCGCGCCGGACGGCGGCGCCGCGGGGGCGGGCCGGTCGCCACGGCGGTGGGCGTCTTCGGGGAACTCCTCATCACCGGCGGCCTGGTGCTCGGACTGTTCGTCGTCTACTCGCTGTGGTGGACCAACGTGATAGCGGACCGCCAGGCCGACAAGCGCGCCGACAAGGTCCGCCACAACTGGGAGGCCTCCCAGGCCGGCAAGGGTCCGGGCGCCCTGGACACCGGGGACGGCATCGGCTTCCTGCACGTGCCGTCGATGCGCAACGGCGAGGTGCTCGTCCGCGAGGGCACCGCCACGAAGATCCTCAACGGCGGTGTGGCCGGCTACTACACGGACCCCGTCAAGGCGACCCTGCCGACCACGGGCAAGGACGGCAACTTCGCGCTGGCCGCGCACCGGGACGGGCACGGGGCGAAGTTCCACAACATCGACAAGGTGGACGAGGGCGATCCGATCGTCTTCGAGACGAAGGACGACTGGTACGTCTACAAGGTCTTCGCGATCCTCCCCGAGACCTCGAAGTACAACGTCAAGGTCCTGGGCTCCGTGCCGGAGCAGGCGGGCGTGAAGAAGCCCGGCCACTACATCACGCTGACCACCTGCACCCCCGTCTACACCTCCACCTACCGCTACGTGGTCTGGGGCAAGCTGGTCCGGGTCGACAAGGTCGACGCCGACCGCACCCCGCCCGAGGAACTCGACTGAGCCGCTGAGCCGGCCACGGGGAAGGCCCCGGCACCCGTTCCCGGGTGCCGGGGCCTTCCCCGTCGTGGTGTGCGCTGGTGTGCGCGCGGGTTCAGTCCTCCGTGCGGAAGGCCGTCCCGGTGGCGCCGCCGAAGAAGCCGCCGGGGCCTCCGCCGTTGTTCCCGCCGTTGTTGCCCCCGCCCCCGCCGCCGAGGGTCTTGAGGTTGACGGCGGTGCCCTTGGCGACCGTGTTGCCCTGGCCCGGGTCGGTGCTGATCACGACCGCGTTGTCGTCCTGGGACCCGTCGATCGACCCGACCGAGAGACCGGCGCCCTGCAGTGCGTTCTTGACGTCCCTCAGCTTCTGCCCGAGGACGTTCGGCACCTGGACCTGCTCCTGGCCCTTGGCCTTGCCGATCTGGATGTTGACCTGCGAGCCCTTGTCGACCTTGCTGCCCGCCGACGGGGAGGTCTGGAGGACCTTGCCGACCTTCCCCTGGTCATCGGTCTCGACCTCGGTGCAGTTGCCGGTGAGGCCGTTCTCCTGCATGCGCGCCTTGGCGTCGTCGCAGCTCGCGTCCGTGACGTCCGGGACCGTGGACTTCGCCTCGGCCTTCGCGATGGTCAGGGTGATGGTGGAGCCCTTCTCGACCTCCGTGCCGAGGGAGGGGTCCTGTTCGAGGACGGTGTTCGGCTCCTCCGAGGACTCCTTGGTCTTCGTCTTCACGTCGAACTGGTACTTGTCGCCCTCCAGCTTCGCCGTGGCGTCGTCGAGGCTGTCGCCGACCACGCTGGGCACCGCCACCTTGGGCGCGCCGGTGGAGACCACCACGTCGATGGTGTCGCCCTTCTTGGCCTCCGAGTCGGGCTCCTGGCTCTGCGAGCAGATGTTGCCCTTGGGCTGGTCGTCGCAGGGCTTCTTGGTGGTGGCCAGCTTCAGGTCGATGTTGTCGGCCTGCTGCTGGGCGTCCTTGAGGGTCTTCCCGACGAAGTTCGGGACGCTCACGCCGTTGTCGTTGGAGCCGTCGCCGGTGAAGAGGTACTTGCCGATGAGGATCGCGCCGAGCAGCACCAGCACACCGGCCACGACCAGCAGGATCGTCGAGGTGTTCGACTTCTTCTGGCGGCGCCGGTCGGGGCGGTCGTCGTAGCCGTAACCGCCGTCGTCCGGATTGACCGGCGGCAGCATCGTGGTCGGGGCGGCCTGGTCGGTGCGCAGGGCGGTGGTGGCCTGGTCGTCGCCGTAGCCGGCGTAGCCGACCGCGCCCATGGCGGCGGTGGCCGCGACGGGCTGGCCGTCGAGGCAGGCCTCGATGTCGGCGCGCATCTCGTCGGCCGACTGGTAGCGGTAGTCGGGGTCCTTCATCAGCGCCCGCAGGACGATGGAGTCCATCTCGGGCGTGATCTCTTCGGGATCGAAGACGCTCGGCGCCTGCGGCTCCTCGCGGACGTGCTGATAGGCGACCGCGACCGGGGAGTCGCCCACGAAGGGCGGCCGGACCGTGAGCAGCTCGTAGAGCAGGCAGCCGGTGGAGTACAGGTCGGAGCGCGCGTCGACCTGCTCGCCCTTGGCCTGCTCCGGGGAGAGGTACTGGGCGGTGCCGATGACGGCCGCGGTCTGCGTCATCGTCATGCCGGAATCACCCATCGCACGGGCGATGCCGAAGTCCATCACCTTGACCTGGCCGGTCCGGGTGAGCATGACGTTGGCGGGCTTGATGTCACGGTGGACGATGCCGTTGCGGTGGGCGTACTCCAGACCCTGGAGGATGCCGATGGTCATCTCCATGGCCCGCTCGGGCAGCAGCTTGCGCCCGCTGTGCAGCAGCTCCCGCAGGGTCGAGCCGTCGACGTACTCCATCACGATGTACGGGATCGAGACCTGGTCGACGTAGTCCTCGCCCGTGTCGTAGACCGCCACGATCGCGGGATGGTTGAGCGAGGCGGCCGACTGGGCCTCCCGGCGGAACCGGGCCTGGAACGACGGATCGCGCGCGAGGTCCGCCCGCAGCGTCTTCACCGCCACGGTGCGGCCGAGCCGGGTGTCGTGCGCGAGGTAGACCTCGGCCATGCCACCACGGCCGAGCACCTGGCCCAGCTCGTACCGGCCGCCGAGGCGACGCGGCTCTTCCATGGTTACCTACCAGCCCTCTCCGTCGGTCCCGACCACACCCGCGTGCGGTGAGGCGGTGTGCTGCCGGGCCTACGGTACCCGGCTCGCTCTGCGTGACCTGGCCACTCCCGGCACCCGATACAGGACCGGTATCGCAACGTGCACCGATGTGAAGGGGACGTGACGGGGGTCACTTCTTGCTGTTGATGACCGCCTGCATGACGTTCTTCGCGATCGGCGCGGCCAGGCCGCCACCGGAGATGTCGTCACGGTTGGCGTTCTCGTCCTCGACCACGACGGCCACGGCGACCGGCTTGCCGCCGTCGGGCATCTTGGCGTACGAGATGAACCAGGCGTACGGCTTCTCGCTGTTGTCGACACCGTGCTGGGCGGTACCGGTCTTGCCGCCGACGGTGACGCCGGGGATCTTGGCGTTGGTGCCGGTGCCCTTCTCGACGACCGTCTCCATCATCGACTGCAGGATCTGGGCGTTCTTCTCGCTGAGCGGACGGCTCATCTCCTCCGGGTCGGTCTGCGACATCACGTCCAGGTTGGGCGCCTGCAGCTTGTCGACCATGTACGGCTTCATCAGCTTGCCGTCGTTGGCGACCGCGGAGGCGACCATGGCCATCTGCAGCGGGGTCGCGGCCGTCTCGAACTGGCCGATCGAGCTGAGCGCGGTCTGCGGGCGGTCCATCTTCGTCGGGAAGACGGAGGCGTTGGCGCGGGTGGGCGTGAACTGCTCCTCGTTGAAGCCGAACTTCTCGGCCTCCTCCGCCATCTTCTCCTTGCCGACGTCGACACCGATCTTGCCGAAGACGGTGTTGCAGGACACCCGCAGCGCCTCCCGCATGGTGGCGTCCTTGCAGGGGATGTTGCCCTCGTTCTTCAGCTCGGTCCTGGTGTCCGGCAGGGTGTACGGCAGCGGCGAGTCGGTCTTCTGGTCCGCGGAGTCGTACAGGCCGTTCTCCAGCGCGGCGGCGGCGGTGACCACCTTGAAGGTCGAGCCCGGCGGGTAGGTCTCGCGCAGCGCCCGGTTGAGCATCGGCTCGGCCGGGTCGTTCTTCTTCAGCAGCTTGCCCCACGCCTTCTGGTCGGACGTGCGGTTGCCAGCGAAGGAGGACGGGTCGTACGAGGGGTAGGACGCCAGGGCGAGGATCGCGCCGGTCTCCGGGTCGAGGGCGACGGCGGCGCCCTTGCCGCCGACCTTGGCCAGCCCCTGGTAGGCGGCCTTCTGCGCGGCGCCGTTGAGGGTGGTGACGACGTTGCCGCCCTGCTTCTTCTTGCCCGTGATCATGTCGAGCGTGTTGCGGAAGAAGAGCCGGTCGTCGTCGCCGGTCAGCCAGTCGTCGTCGATGGACTCCAGCTGGGTGGCGCCGAAGGCCTGTGAGGCGTAGCCGGTCACCGGCGACCACATGGCGCCGTTCTTGTACGTGCGCTTGTACTCGAAGTCGTTGTAGCTGTCCCCGGAGGTCTTGACGGACCCGGTGATGGGGCTGCCGCCGACGATGATGTCGCCGCGCGGGGTGGCGTAACGGGCTATGGCCACCCGGCGGTTGAGCGGGTCGTCGTTGAGGCTGTCGGCCTTGACGTACTGGAGCCAGTTGTCGCGGATGAGCAGCGTGAGGACCAGCAGCCCGCAGAAGATCGCGATACGGCGCAGGGGCTTGTTCACGGGCGGACCACCTGGGTCATCTCGGCGTCGGGGTTGGGGGCCGGGGCCGGGGCCGGGCGGCGCGCGGTGTCGCTGATCCGCAACAGGATGCCGATCAGCGCCCAGTTGGCGATGACGGAGGAACCGCCGTACGCCAGGAAGGGCATCGTCATACCGGTCAGCGGGATGAGCCCCATGACGCCGCCGGCGACGACGAAGACCTGCAGCGCGAAGGCGCCGGACAGGCCGACGGCGAGCAGCTTGCCGAACGGGTCGCGGGCGGCCAGCGCGGTGCGCACGCCGCGCTCCACGATCAGGCCGTAGAGCAGCAGGATCGCCATGAGTCCGGCGAGCCCCAGCTCCTCGCCGAAGGTGGCGAGGATGAAGTCGGAGTTGGCGGCGAACTTGATCAGGTCCGAGTTGCCCTGGCCGAGGCCGGTGCCCATGGTGCCGCCGGAGCCGAAGGCCCACAGGGCCTCCATGGACTGCTCGGAGTGGCCGAAGACGCCCTGCTGGCTGAGCTTGTACTCGCGCAGGGGGTTCAGCCAGGCCTGGACGCGCTGCTGGACGTGCGGCTCGAAGGAGGCGACGCCGACCGCGCCGACGGCGGACATCAGCAGACCGAAGACGATCCAGCTGGTGCGCTCGGTGGCGACGTACAGCATGACGACGAACATGCCGAAGAACAGCAGCGAGGTGCCGAGGTCGGTCTCGAAGACCAGGACCAGGATGGAGATGATCCAGACGACGACGATCGGGCCGAGGTCGCGGCCGCGGGGCAGGTACAGGCCCATGAAGCGGCGGCTGGCCAGGGCGAGCGCGTCCCGCTTCACCATCAGGTAGCCGGCGAAGAAGACGGCCAGCACGATCTTGGCGAACTCGCCGGGCTGGAGGGTGCCGAGGCCCGGGATGGAGATCCAGATCTTGGCGCCGTAGACGTTGGCGCCGAGGCCCGGGACGAGCGGCAGCACCAGCAGGACCAGCGCGCCCATCATGGAGATGTAGGTGTAGCGCTGCAGGACGCGGTGGTCCTTGAGGAAGATCAGCACGGCCACGAACAGGGCGATGCCCAGGGCCGTGTAGAGGAGCTGTCTGGGGGCGGCCGACACGAAGGTGGGCAGGGCCTGCAGCCGCTTGGACTGGTCCAGGCGCCAGATGACCACCAGACCCAGGCCGTTGAGCAGCGTGGCCAGCGGCAGCATCAGGGGGTCGGCGTACGGGGCGAACTTG
Organism: Streptomyces griseoaurantiacus; assembly: GCF_036189845.1. Taxonomy (NCBI): domain Bacteria; kingdom Bacillati; phylum Actinomycetota; class Actinomycetes; order Kitasatosporales; family Streptomycetaceae; genus Streptomyces; species Streptomyces griseoaurantiacus. The sequence goes on from NZ_CP108326.1 coordinate 3,741,515, forward strand.
CGCACCACCAGGTGGCCGACGCCCGCCAGCAGACCGAGGCCGACACCGTAGCCGAGCAGCCCGGGCGGCACCTGGTCGTTGATGGCCAGACCGACGTTGGCGTAGGCGAACACCGGGATGGCCACCGCGAACAGCAGCAGCGCGAGCTCGGTGTTGCGGCGGCTCGGCGTGCCGATCGAGCCGATCGTGGACGTGTGGTGCGTCGACGTGTTCGTAGTACTGCTCATCGTGTGACAGGGCCCCTCACGGCTTGCCTACTGCTTACCGCACAGCGAGACGACCTTCTGCTCCTCCGCCGAGAGGCTGGGGCCGGGGTTGGCAGTGGGTGCGGTCTTGGACTTGTCCGGCGACGCGGAGTTCGACGGATCGGGCGATGCCTTGGACGAGGGCGAGTTCGACGCGGTTCCCTTGCTGCCGGCGGGTCCCTTGTCGCTGTCGGGCTTCGTCTTGTTCTTGCTCTCGGCGTCCTCGCGCGCGGCCTGCTTCTCGCATGCCGTGGCCTGGACCGCCAGCTCGTCGATCTTCGAACGGGCGTCCGACAGGCCGCCCTCGGCGATCGTCGCCTTCACCTGCTTCTGCTGGTAGGGCGGCAGGTACTTGAGTTCGATCTCGGGGTGGTCCTTGTGCACCTTGGACAGGTTCACCCACGCGAGGTCCTGGCTGATGCCCCGGTACAGCGCCACGTGGTCGCCGTTGGCGCCGACGTAGTACTGCGTCTGGGTCCAGCGGTAGCCGCCGTACCCGCCGCCGCCGATCACCGCGAGCACCAGCAGAGTGTAGAAGCTCCGCTTGAGCCACCTGCGGCCCTTGCGGGGCTTCTCGAAGTCCTCGTCGCTGTAGTCGCCGAAGCTGCCTGAGGGCGCGTAACCGGCGCTGTCGCCGCTCCCGGGCGGGCCGAACTCGCCGCCGCCCCGGCCCTGCCGGCCCAGGCTGGCGGCACGGCCGGCGGGGGTCTGCATCACGCCGTTGTCCTGCGCGTGGCTCTGGTTCTCGGCGACGGCGCCGACGACGACCGGGGTGTCCGAGAGCTGCCCGGCGAGGGTGTCGCCCGCGTCCAGGTCGAGGACGTCGGCGATGATCACCGTGATGTTGTCGGGGCCGCCGCCGCGCAGCGCGAGCTGGATCAGCTCCTGCACGGTCTCCTGGGGGCCCTGGTAGCTGGCGAGGGTGTCCTCCATCGTCTGGTGGGAGACGACGCCGGAGAGCCCGTCGGAGCAGATCAGATAGCGGTCGCCGGCCCGCACCTCGCGCACGGAGAGGTCGGGTTCGACGTGCTCGCTGCTGCCCAGCGCACGCATCAGCAGCGAGCGCTGCGGGTGCGTGGTGGCCTCCTCCTCGGTGATGCGGCCCTCGTCGACCAGGCGCTGCACCCAGGTGTGGTCCTGCGTGATCTGGGTCAGCACGCCGTCGCGCAGCAGGTAGGCGCGCGAGTCGCCGACGTGCACCATGCCGAGCCGCTGCCCGGTCCACAGCAGCGCGGTCAGCGTGGTGCCCATGCCCTCGAGCTGCGGGTCCTCCTCGACCATCGCGCGCAACTGGTCGTTGGCGCGCTGCACGTAGGTGCCCAGCGAGGTGAGGATGTCCGAGCCGGGGACGTCGTCGTCCAGGGCGACGATGGTGGAGATCACCTCGGAGGAGGCGACCTCGCCGGCGGCCTGGCCGCCCATGCCGTCCGCGATGGCGAGCAGGCGGGGACCGGCGTATCCGGAGTCCTCGTTGCCCTCCCGGATCATGCCCTTGTGCGATCCGGCGGCGAAGCGCAGTGACAGACTCATGCGCACCTCACCCGTCGGCTCCGGGTACATCCGCACTGTGCCCACCCTCCGGTCGGGAGCGCGTCGGGGGCCGGTTCGCGGCCCGCCGCCGCATGCTCGCTCGGCTCGCGCTCATTCATGACGTAGCACTACTTCCGCAGCTCGATGACGGTCTTGCCGATGCGGATCGGCGCGCCCAGCGGAATCGGTGTGGGAGTCGTCAGCCGGGTCCGGTCGAGATAGGTGCCGTTGGTGGAACCCAGGTCCTCGACGATCCACTGGCCGTCCCGGTCCGGGTAGATCCTCGCGTGGCGGCTGGAGGCGTAGTCGTCGTCCAGCACGATCGTGGAGTCATGTGCCCGGCCGAGGGTGATGGTCTGCCCCTGGAGGGCGACCGTGGTGCCCGTGAGGGTGCCCTCCGAGACGACCAGCTTGGTCGGGGCACCGCGGCGCTGGCGCCCGCCGCCGCTCGGCTGCTGGCGCTGCGGCGGGGGTGCCGCCGCCTGGCGCTGGGCCTGCTGCGGCTGGCGTCCGGCCTCCCGGCGCGACCCCCGCTGGGTGACGCGCGTACCGAACAGGTCGCTGCGGATGACCTGCACGGCCACGATCACGAACAGCCACAGTACGGCCAGGAAACCCAGCCGCATGACCGTGAGGGTCAGCTCTGACATTGCCCCCGCTTCACCCTTCGGCTTGCCGGTAAATGATGGTGGTGCTGCCCACGACGATCCGCGAGCCGTCGCGGAGCGTAGCGCGGGTGGTGTGCTGTCCGTCCACCACGATGCCGTTGGTGGACCCGAGATCCTGGATCGTCGAGGGCGTTCCGGTCCGGATCTCGCAGTGCCGGCGGGAGACGCCGGGGTCGTCGATCCGCACGTCGGCGTCGGTGCTGCGGCCCAGCACCAGCGTCGGGCGGGAGATCTGATGGCGGGTGCCGTTGATCTCGATCCAGTGGCGGGTGCGTCCGCCGCCCGCGGGGACGGCGGCCGGGCGGGCGCCGTAGGGCGCGGCGCCGGGGCGGCCGCCGGGCGGCGGCGCGGACGGCATGGGGGGTGCTCCGGCGGGCGCGGCGGCCGGCGGGTAGCCGTAGCCGCCGCCCGGGGCGGCGCCGGGCCGCGCGGCCGGGGCGGGCCGGCCGCCGGGGGCCTGCTGGTCGGTGGAGGAGGCGAGGGTGCGGCTGCGGACCCGGTACAGACCGGTGTCCAGGTCCTCGGCCTTCTCCAGGTGCACCTTGATCGTGCCCATGAAGGTGTAGCGCTGCTGCTTGGCGTAGTCGCGGACCATGCCGGCCAGTTCGTCGCCGAGCTGGCCCGAGTAGGGGCTGAGGCGCTCGTAGTCCGGTGCGCTCAGCTCCACGATGAAGTCGTTGGGGACGACCGTGCGGTCGCGGTTCCAGATGGTCGCGTTGTTGTCGCACTCGCGCTGCAGCGCGCCCGCGATCTCGACCGGCTGGACCTCCGACTTGAACACCTTGGCGAAGGTGCCGTTGACCAGACCTTCGAGACGCTGCTCGAACTTCTTCAGGACTCCCATGGGGCACCTCCTCCGTCGTTGCCGCTCTGTCTTGCCGGGTACCGCCGGTGCGGCTCGCGCCGCCCGTGTTGCTCGTACTGCTTACTGATCGTATCCACGCACCGGGAAATCGGCTGGTTCCCCCTGTCGGCCCGGTCGAACGGTGTCGAAACGTCCGAGGTCCCGGTGGACCGGATTCCCGGTACGGCCCCGCTTCGAACTCCTCGCGGGCGGTGTCCCGCAGGGGGGATCGTAGAGGCGGCCGGAGACCAGTGTCCCGCACCCGGCTGTGGAGCCCGCCCGGCTTCTGGGGAGATGCGCGGGACCGGTACGAGGTTGATACGTGAAACGGGGCGCGCCGAGACGGAACCGGGCGGCGGGGAGGGGGGACGGACCCGGTCGGAGCGGTGCGGAACGTCCTCGCGGGGGCGCCCGCGGGGGGCCCGGGGGGCCGGGAAAGCGAGGTGAAGGCACCCTCGACGGCGTGCTAATCTTCTGCATGTCGGACGGCGCGGAGCACCGGAAACGGGGCCAGGGCCCGAAGGCGACACCCAATGCGCGGGTGGCGGAATAGGCAGACGCGCTGGATTCAGGTTCCAGTGCCCGAAAGGGCGTGGGGGTTCAACTCCCCCCTCGCGCACCATACGAAGCGGGCGGCATCCTCAGGATGCCGCCCGCTTCGTCGTGTCCGCGGATGTCCCGGGAGGGGACGGCCGGCGCGGGCCGCCTCCTCCCGGGGGTGGGGGCTGTGAGTAATCTCTCAGTGGCATCGCGTGGTGCCACCGGTGGGTCAGTCCGGGGCGACCTCCAGGACGTAGGCGCGGGCCAGGTCCTCGACGCGTTTGGCGACGAGCGAGGGTTCGGCCGTGGCCAGGAAGACCAGGCCGGTGGTCGAGGCCGAGTGCAGCCGGCGGCCGATGATGTCGCCCGTCCGTGTGGTCATCCGCACCTCGATCACGTCCGGTACCCGGGACAGCTCCTCGGCAGTGGAGACGCGCAGCACGCGGCCGGGGCGCACGGGCAGGTCGCAGTTGGCGATGATCTCCTCCCGCAGCGGTGCCACGGGGCCCCGGACGCCGGCGGGGCGGCCGAGCGAGGTGTCCATGAACACCCGCCACAGGTCGACCCCGTACTTCATCCGCACCGCGTCGACGATGCCGCCGCCCGCCGGACGGCAGGAGATCTCGCCGATCACGAAGCCCTCCTCGGTGCCGAACACCTCCATGTGGGTCACGCCGTCGGTGAGTCCGAGGGCGGTCACCGTGGCCCGGTGCAGGGCACGGACGGCGCTCACGGCCGGGTCGTCCTCGGACAGCAGGTAGGAGCCGGTGAAGGCGTCCGTCTGCCCCAGCAGCGGCATGAAGTAGCGCTGCACGGCGGCGAACGCGACCTCTCCGTCCGAGACGACCCCGTCGCAGTGGTACTCGCCCTCCATCTCCACGAACCGCTCGACCAGCAGCGGGCAGGACGCCCGCCGCAGGCCCTCGGCCTCGGGGGAGCCGAGCAGGGCCTCGAGTGCGGCGGGCGAGGCGAGCGCGAAGGTGTTCATCGAGCCGGTGCCGAGGGCCGGTTTGAGCACCACCGGCCAGCCGAGTTCCGCCGCCGCGGCCGGGGCCCCGTCGAGCGAGGCGATCACCCGGTGCGGGGCGACCGGCAGTCCGGCCGCGCCGAGGGCGGCCTTCATGACCGCCTTGTTCGAGAACCGGTTCGCCGTCTCGAAACCGATGCCGGGCAGGCCCAGGAAGGAGCGCAGGTAGCCGCCCGCGGGCAGGCTGCGCTCGGAGGGGGCGACCACGTGGTCGACGGGCCCCCGCGCCCACAGGTCGAGGGCCACCCGGCGCACGGCGGTCAGGTCGGCGATGTCCTCGACGAAGTGCAGCCGTACGTCCGGGGTGTACATCGGGGCGTACGCGCGCTCGGTGATGACGTCGATCCCGGCGTCGGGGGCGGCCGCGCGGAGCCGGTCCACCGCCTCCGCCTTGCCGGAGTTCACCACCAGGACGCGCGGCGCCCGCGCGCCGGTGTCGTGGGGCCCGCTCATACGTCCTCCTTCCGCGCCCGGTCGAGGTACCACACGACGTAGGCGTAGACGGCGAGCCAGATCCGGGGGGTGGCCAGCGCGCGCTCGTACTTCAGCCAGCCCGCGAGGGCGTTCGCCGCGCCGACGTACAGCCGGGCGCGCAGGAGCGGCACCCCGTCGTCCGGTCCGAGGGCGGCGAGGAAGCGCTCCTCGAGCCGGGCCAGGGCCGGGTCCACGGTGAAGGGCGTGGTCAGTCCGGACAGGTCGAGCGGGCCGTGCTCCGGTGCCGGGGGCAGGGCGGGCAGCAGCGCCTCCCCGGTGCCCTCCTCGACGGCCTGGAGGAGGCCGCTCATCGGGAGCGCGCTGTGCAGCAGGGTCGCGAAGTCGTAGGCGGGGTCGCCGAATCCGGCGTCCGGGCGGTCGCGGCCGTCCCACACCGTGCGCGGGTCGACGAAGACCGGGGAGCCGTCGGCCCGGCGCAGCATGTTCTTCAGGTGGACGTCCCCGTGCACCAGGCAGCCGGAGCCGGGCAGCAGCGCGGGTGCCCTGCCGTCCAGCTCGCTGGCCAGCGCGGTGTATCCGGGGGTGCGGAGGCCGCCCGGCAGGACGACGTCGGCGCCGAGCAGGGCCGCGCGGTCCCAGCCGGGGAAGAAGGACCGGAAGGTGCCGAGGAAGCCCTCGTGCTCCACCACCGCGTGGAAGCGCTCCCGGTAGAGGTAGTCGGCGACGGTGGGCCGCCGGGGGCGCCTCGTGGAGGTGTGCAGGCGGCGCAGCAGGCCCAGGTGCGGTTCGAGGGCGGGCACGGCGTCCTGGGCGAGGCGGAAGCGCGCCTTGTCCTCGAAGACGACGTGGTCCAGGGTGAGCGGTTCGACCTGTTCCATCAGGGACGTGGCCTGCGCTCCCTCGTGGTGCACCCCGTGCAGCACCGGGAACAGCGGCGGGTCCCCCTGGGCGCCGAGGGTGCCGTTGACCTCGCGGACGAAGGCGGTCTCCGCGTCGATGACGGCGCGCGGACCGACCTTGGCCACGAGGGGGAGGCCGGCCTCGAAGGCCACGATGCCCACGGAGTCGGCGCCGTTGGCGTAGGTGGCGCGGACGCCGGCGCCCGCGGCGGCCGGGTCGGCGCCCGCTGCCCGGGCCCAGGCGCGCAGCCGGTCGGCGGTGAGCAGGTCGATGACGGCGCGGGTGTGCGCCACGCTGTCGGTGATGCCGGTGACGAGGAGGCCGTCGCGCTCCCCGCCGAGGACCATGGTCCAGCGTTCCAGGTGGCGGCCCTCGTCGAGGTCGGTGTGCGGGACCCGGGCCGCGTCCCGCTCGTCGAAGCGGGCGACGGACCGGGCGAGTGCGCCGAGGTGGGCGTGTTTCTCGGGGGGTTCGGTGCTCGCCGCGGCCACGGTGATGCCCAGCCGGGTCAGTTCTCCCGCCGCCGTGGACAGCAGCAGCATCTGGCTGGTGCAGCCGGACAGCCGCGGGTGGCGCTCGCCGACGCCGTGGCCGGGGTAGGCGAAGACGACGGACACGGAGTCCTCGGGCAGGGGGGTGCCGTGCCGGGCGAGGACGGCGCGTACGGCGCCGCGCTCCTCGTCCGTGGCGGGACGGGCGGTGCCGTGCAGTGCGGTGGCCGTTTCGGCCGTGGTGCTCACGGTGTCGTCGCTCCTAACGGGTCTGGACGGAGGCGTTCTTGGCGAGCGCCTCGACGATCTCGGCGGCGCGCACGGGCATCAGCGAGAGCAGCACCTCGCTGAAGCCGTGGGTGGCCTCGGCGAAGCCCTGGAGGAAGACGCGCGGGGCGAACTCCTCGACGCACGCGACGGAGTAGTCGCGCCGGATCGCGTACCGCTCGGGCGTCTCCATGCGCAGGTACGCGCCGAGCCCGGCCAGGGCGGGGACGGGCATCGGATAGCGGTAGCCGGTGGCCAGTACGACGGCGTCGGCCTCCGTCCGGCTGGTCTCGCCGCTGTCGAGGTGCAGGTAGGTGGCCACCGCCCGGTCCGGCTCGGAGCGGGCCGCCACCAGTTCGGTGAAGCGGCGCAGGCTGAGCGCCTTGCCGCCGGAGACCATGTCCTCGTAGTACTCGCGGTAGATCCGCGGGATGAGGTCGTAGCTGACCCCGGTGTGCGCCGCGAGCGCGTAGCCGTCGATGATCCTTCGCCGGAAGTCGTCGTCCTGGCCGTGGAACCAGTCGGGGAAGTCGGGCAGGAACAGCTCGTTGACGAAGTGGGTGTCGTCCTCGGGACGCATGGCGAAGCCGCGGACGTTCGTGGTGATCCGCGCCTGCGGGTAGGAGCGGCGCAGGTGGGTGAAGACGTCGGCGGAGGTCTGGCCGGAGCCCACGATGTTGAAGTGGTACGGGGCGGACGGGTCGTCGAAGGTCCTCTCCAGCCGCTCCAGGGTCTCGGAGGCGTGGAACACGCGGGCGCCGAGTTCGACGCCCTCGGGGACGTGCGGGGTGCCGCCCGGGGCGAGGATCAGGTTGCGGGTGAGGACGGAGCCGGTCTCGCCGCCGGCCAGGTCCCTCAAGGACACCCGCAGCAGTTCGACGCCGTCCTCGCCGGGCACGGCGGACACCTCCGTGACGTCCGTGCCCCACCGGACCTGGTCGTCGAACCGGGCGGCGGCCCAGGCGTAGTAGTCGTTGAACTCCACGCGCGTCGGATAGAAGGTGCGCAGGTTGATGAACTTGGCCAGCCGGTCCGGGCCCTGTTCGGCGAGGTAGTTGAGGAAGGAGAAGCGGCTGCGCGGGTTGCGCATGGTGATGAGGTCCTTGGTGAAGGAGACCTGCATCTCCGCTCCGGCGAACATCAGCCCCGGATGCCAGGCGAACGCGGGCTTGCGGTCGAGGAAGACCGCGCGCAACGGGTGGCCGGACTCCTCAAGGGCGATCGCGACGGACAGGTTGGCGGGGCCGAAACCAATGCCGACCAGGTCGTGGACGGTCTCGGAGTCGTTCAGGTGCACGACGTGCTCTCTTTCCTTGCGGGTTCTTCTTGCGGGTTTCCTCGGCGCCGTTCCTCGTGGGTGCGATGGGTGTGGGGGATGTGGGGGCACATGGGCGGGGGCAGGGCGCGCGGGCCCGGCGGTCAGCCGTCCGCGTACAGGAGGCGCAGCCGTGCCTCGAGCTGCTCCTCGTCGGCGCCCTCGATCAGGAAGCGGGCCCTGGAGTCCACCGAGCTGACCGGGGTGTCCGGCGGGCGCTGCCCCTCCGGTGGCTTCGGGGCGGAGAACTCGACGAGCCAGTCGGGCCGTTCGGCGGGGACGGACGGCCGGGGCCCTCCGTTCCACAGCAGCCAGGCGGTCGGCGGCCCGGTGGGCACCGGCCCCTCGGGCGGGGTCCACAGTCCCGCCGAGAGCAGGCACGAGGCCCGGGACAGGTCGATGCCCCAGGTGTGGCGGACGGCGTTCTTGACCAGCGCGCCGCCGGTGCGGCAGGCGACCTCGCCGGCGAAGAGGGCGCCGGAGGTGTCCTCGAGGAACTCCAGGTGCAGGACGTGCACGCCGTGGCCCTCGGGCAGCCGGGCGACGAAGCGTTCGGCGGTGTCGGTGAGCAGCTTGGCGCGGGGTGAGCCGCGGTCGAGCATGACCGAGCCGAGGTTGTCGGTGCGGAACCGGTGCGGCGGGCTGGTGTAGCGCGAGGGGGAGACGAGGAGGGCCCGGTCGCCGTCGACGAGCACGTCCACGTGGTGGACGGTGCCCGCGACGTACCGTTCGGCCATCAGCGTGCCGCCGTGCAGGGCGGTGAGCAGGGCGGGGTCCTCGACGCAGGCCCGCCGGACCGCCCGCGCGTCGGCCAGGACCCGTACCCCGGTGGACCCGGCGCCGTCGCGCGGTTTGACCACGAGCGGGCCGAGTTCCTCCGCCGCCGCGTACAGGTCGGCGCCGCAGCGGAGCTCGCGGTGGGGCACGGCGGGCACCGGAAGGCCCTCGAAGAGACGTTTCATCTCGACCTTGTCCCGGAACCGCAGGGCCGTCGCGGAGCCGAGGCCGGGGATGCCGAACAGGGTGCGGGCCTCGGCGGCGCGCAGGACGTCGTCCTCCGAGTTGACGAAGATGCGGTCGGGCCGGTCGGCGGCGCAGAGCCGGAACAGGGCCGCGGTCGCGGCGGGCGACTCGTAGTCGTCCACCGTCACCCGGCGCACGCCCTCGGCGAGGTCCCCGGCCGGGCGCTCGGCGTCGGCGGAGGTGAGGACGGTGATCCGGGCGGTGGGGTCGGCCTCGTGGATCCAGTGGTCGTACCGGGCGGTGGAGTGGGGGCGCTGCATGATCAGCACGTGCACGGGTGGTCAGCCTTTCGCCGTGAGGAGGCGGTGGTCGAGCCGGGCGACCGGCAGGGGGAGCACCAGGACGGCGGCGAGCAGCAGCGCACCGAGCACGGCCCAGCCGGCTCCGCCCCAGCCGAGGACGACGACGGTGATCAGGGGCGGGCCGAGCACGTCCTGCACGCTGTTGCCGAGGGCGAAGATCGAGAGGTACTCGGCCTTCCGGTGCTCGGGTGCGTACTTGTAGGACAGCTCCCAGGCGCCGATCGAGTGCCACAGCTCTCCGGCGGTCAGCAGCACGGTCGCGGCGAGGAGGACCGCGCAGGCGAGGACCGCGCCGAGCGGTGCCGCGGCGGCCGCGAAGACCGCGCAGGAGCCGATGAGCGCCAGCCCGGCCAGCCGCATCGCCCGGGAGCCGCCGTCCTCCCGTTCGGCGCCCTTGGCGAGCGGGACCTGGAACACCACCGCGAGAACGGTGTTGAGCACCACCAGCACCGGGACCAGGGCGTCCGGCGCGTCTGTCTCGCGCACCGTCCACAGGGGGAGGGCCACGGCCAGCACGGACATGTGCACGGCGAGCACGCAGCTCACCGCGGTGAGCGCGAGGTAGCGCCGGTCGCCGAAGCCGCGCAGGAAGCTCAGCCCGCCCCGGCGCACGGGCGGGGGTGCCGTCTCCACCCGCAGCCGGGCCAGCAGCACCACGGCGAGCACGAAGGAGGCGGCGTCGGCGAGGACGATCGTGCGGTACGCGGCCGTCGACCCGGTCGCGAGCAGCGGTGTGGTGAGCACCGCGCCGAGGGAGAAGCCGATGTTGCGCACCGAGCGCATCGTCGCCATGGTCCGGGTGCGGTCCTTGCCGGGCACCGCCACCGAGACCACCGCCTGGCTGGCGGGCGAGACCGCGCGCTCGACCAGTCCGAGGAGCGCGGAGACGAGGACGAAGGCGATGGGGCCGTGCACGAAGGCGAGCACGGCGAACCAGACGGCCCGCCACAGCTGGTAGACCATCAGCATGCGCCGCGCCCCCCACCGGTCGGTGAGGACGCCGAGCGGGACCGTGGCGAGGAAGGCCGTCAGCCCGGTCGCGGCCAGCCCGAGGCCCACCTGGGCGTCGCTCAGGCCGATCACGCGGACGAAGAAGAGGGTGGACCCGGCCAGGTAGAAGCCGGTGCCCACGGAGTCGAGCAGCGCGACGAGGGCGAACGCGCGGCCGGCCGGGGACCGGGGGACGTAGGTGCGGGTGAACCGGGACAGCAGGGGCCGCCCGGTCATGAAGTGCGGACCTCGACGAGCGCGGCGGCGGCGGCCGCGTTCCGGGCGGCCTCCGCGCCCGTCGCGCCGGTGGCGAGCACGTGGCCGAGGCGGTCCCAGGAACTGTTCAGTTCACCGACCACCGTGCCCTGCCGGGCGGTGAGTTCGACCTCTCGGACGCCGTTCGACTCCCTGCTCGCGGTGAGCCCCGAGACGGCCCGCACCATGCCCGGCCGGGCGGTGAGGAAGCGGATCGCCGCGCCGGCGCGGGCGGGGCCGCGGACGGGCGGCGGGCCCTCCCGGAGGACGGCGAGCAGGTCGGCCACGATCCGGCCGCCGTGGGCGAGGTCGATGAGGGTGTCGATGCTGTCGCCGGGCAGGCGGCCCGCGCACTCCACGAGGTGCGGCCGCGTCCCGTCGACGAGTATCCACTCGGCGTGCAGCACGCCGGAGGAGAAGCCGGTCGACTCCACCAGGCGGCGCATCAGCCGGGTGAGTTCGCCGGTGACCGGGGCCGGCAGTCCCGCCGGGACGACGTGGCCGATCTCCACCGGGTAGGGGCCGGGGCGCAACTGCTTCCCGGTGACGTTGGTGAACAGCAGGTCCCCGCGGTGGACCAGGCACTCCACGCTGACCTCGGGACCCGTCAGCCGTTCCTCGACGAGGAAGCGGCCGCTGCTGGTGCCGGGGGCACGCATCCGGGGTTCCTCGGCGGTGGTCGTGGCCTTCCACGCGGTGTCCGTGTCGTCCTCGGCGTCGAGCAGGAGGACGCCGAGGCTGGCCTGCCGGTCGACGGGTTTCAGCACGCAGCGACCGCCGAGTGCGGTCCGGAAGGCCTCGACCTCCGCCGCGCTGCCGGCCAGGCGCCAGCGCGGCTGGGGAAGTCCGGCGGAATCGGCGTGCGCGCGCAGCGCGGCCTTGTCGCGAAGGACCGCCGCGGCGGCCGGACCCGCGCCGGGCAAGCCCCACGCCCCGGCCAGCGCGGCCGCCGCGACCACGCCGTACTCGGTCGACGGCACGACGGCGCGGACATGTTCCGGCCGGGAGACCGCGCGCACGATTCCGGCCGGATTCCTTTCGTCCTGAACCGGTGCGTGGACCACGCCCGCGACGCACGGATGCTGTGCGCTCCGCCGGTGCACGTCACGCTGTGCGGCGACGTATTCGTCCTCCACGACCAGCACGGACGCGGGCGGTAAGAGGTCGTCGAGATCGGCCAGAAGGCCCTTGCTGAACCCGCACAGAACATGCGTGGCGTCCATGGACGGCACCCCCGTGAAAATGGCGGAAATCAGTCGGTGAAAATCGAGGAAAACTGAGGAATGTTCATCTCTATTTCCACTCGAGTTCACTTCTTGCTCATTTCCGAACACTGTAGCGAGCGCATCGCGTCCGTTCGGTAAAAAGCCGAGAAAACCCTGTCGTCCGGCTTCCGGCCCTGCGGCGTCGGCTTCGGCAGGACTTCAGCGGGGGTTCTTCAGCAGGGCCTGGCGGGCCGTGTCGGCGAGCCAGGTCTGGGCGCGGGAGAAGCACCAGGAGCGTTCGCCGACGAGGGTCATCCAGGCGTGCGGGCCCAGGTGGAACCAGAGGATGTCGACGGCCTCCGGGTGGTCGACGCGCAGGGCGTCGAGGGCGGCGAGGCGGTCGGCCACATGGGTCAGGGCCTGGACGTAGCCGTCCGTCCCCCGGTCCAGGACGGCCTTGACGGCCGGCTCCCCCGGGGGGTCCCGGTAGAAGAGGCCGTGGACGAGTTCCCAGTGGCGTTCGTGGGCGAGCCGGGTGCCCTCGGCGGTCAGTTCGATCACGGCGCGCGGGTCGTCCGCGGCGTCGACCGCGGTGAGGGTGTCGCCCACGGCCGGGTCCTTGATGGCCGGTTCCAGCAGGGCCGCCAGGATGCCCGGCTTGGGGCCCACGCTGCTGTACACGGTGGGGACGGCCACGTTCGCCGCCCTCGCGATGTCCGCGAGGGTGACCCCGGCGTAGCCGCGGGCGAGGAAGAGCGTGTGCGCGCTGCTCAGGATGGCCTCGCGGGTGGCGGCTGCCGCGTCGGTGCGGCGGGGTGAGTGGTACGGCCGGGTGGTCACCCGGGCAGTGTAAACCAGTGTGACGCAGAGTGAATATATTGACTTTAATTGCATCTAATGAATAGCGTCACGCCTGTGAACTCATTAGCTTCCGAAGACCCCATCGCGGTCGTCGACACCCGACTCGTCCACGAGGTGCACCGCGTGGGCACCTCTCTGCTCGCCGAGGCCGCGGCCGACCCCGCCGTACCGCCCGCCGCCCTGGCCCGGCTCCGCGACTTCCTGGTCGCGAACGTGCGCCATCACCACGAGACCGAGGACGAGGAGCTGTGGCCGCTGCTCACGGCCGCGGCCCCCGAGGCCGCCTCCGCGCTCGACGCCCTCAGCGAGGAGCACCGGCGGCTGGACAAGGCGCTCGACGCACTGGCCGCCGTCGCCCTCGGTGACGAAGGCGGCGCCGGTGACGCACGGCTCGCCCTGCGGGAGGCCGCCGTCGAGGTCCGCGACGCGGTGCACGGCCACCTGGCCGCCGAGGAGCCGGTCCTCCTCCCCGCGCTGCGCGAGCGGATCACCGACGCGCAGTGGAAGGACTTCTCGCAGCGGGTGATCGCCACCACGCCGCCCGTGGCCGGGCACCTGATGATCGGGTTCCTCGACGAGGTGGGCACGCCCGCCGAGGTCGAGACGGTGCTCGCGGGCCTGCCGGAGCCGGTGCGACCCCTGCTCGACGGCATGCGGACGCAGGCCGCGGACGACCTGCGGACCCTGCGCGGGACCAGGCCGTGACGTCCGCCCCGCTCCGGTGGCCGGACACGGCGGACGCCGTGATCAGGGGCGACCTCACCATCGCGGTCGCCTACGTCACCCCGGCCGGCGGAGCGGTGGTCACCAGCGTCTCGCCGGTGGGGCTCGGGGACCGGGAGGCGGGCCGGCTCGGCTTCACCACCTCGCTCGGTTTCCCGAGGAAGCTGGAGCGCATCCTGCGCGATCCGCACGTGGCCCTCGCCTACCACACGCGGGACCACGGCTTCGCCACGGACGCCTCCCTCGTGCTCGCGCAGGGCAGCGCCTCGGTGGACCTGCGCCCCTCGCCGGAACGGCTGGCGGAGCTGGCGCGGGCGGGCGAGCGCTTCCTCGGGAAGACCCCGCGGGGGCCGGTCTGGAACTGGCTGCTGCGGGAGTACCACCAGGAGCGGGTCTTCGTCGACGTCGACGTGGAGCGGTTCACCGTCTGGCCCGACCTCGCGGCCCGCGGCGCGCCGACGGTCACCGGTGCCGCCCCGCCCGGGGCGCCCGCCGGGCAGGCCCCACCGGCGAAGGGCACGGCCCCGCGCGTCGACGTCTCCGCGCTCGCACGGCGGATCCGGGGGCTGCCGCACCGGCTGCTGGCCTACCGGGGCGCGGACGGCCACCCCGTCGTCGTCCCGGTGACGGTCACCGGGCACGACGCCGCCGGACTGCGCCTCGACGCGCCCGAGGGGCTGCTGCCGCCCGGCGGGCGGCGGGCCGGGTTCCTCGCCCACGCCTTCCGGCCGCAGTGCGTCGGGCTGGGCATGCGCACGCTCACCGGCTGGCTGACCGTCACCGAGGAGGGCGTCCGTTACGCCCCCCACACGTCCAAGGGCCTGGCCGCGCCGCCGTACAAGGGACTGCTGACGGTCTCGAACGGTCTGCTGGCCAAGTACGGCCTGTGGCGCGCCCGTCGGGACGGGACGGCCACCCGTCTGCGGGGGCTCGCCGCGCGCGGCCCCGCGGAGTGAGCCGGGGCCCGGGGGGGTGTCGTTCCGGGCGCCTCCCGGGTTCCGTGCCCCGGAGGCGCGGAGGCGCGGAGGCGCGGAGGCGCGGAGGCGCGGAGGCGCGGAGGTCCGGCGGCCCGGAGGTCCGGCGGCGCCCGGGCGGGTGGCACAGGAGCGGGTCCGCCGGCTGTACCGTCGCCGCGTCGATGTTCGTCGTGGTCGGGGAGGCGGTCGGGATGACCGGTGGCGGTACGGGTGCGGGTGCGGGGACGGCGGCGGTGGAGGCCGGAGCGGAGGCGCGTCCGGCGGGCCCGGGCACCGGGGCGGTCCGGATCCCGCCGGTGCCCGGGTTCGCCGCGCGGCCCGCGCCGGGGTCCCGGAAGAGGCCCGGGTCCCCGAAGAAGGAGGGCAAGGCGCTGCGCGACCGGGTGCCGCGCGCGGCCCACGCCGTCCACGAGGCCGACGCCGGCCGGCCCGGCGCGGTGCGCGCCGTGGAGGAGTCGGGGCGCGGCCGGATACCCGAGCTGACCCCGATCCGGGTCGGCAGGATGGCGGCCTCGCCGTTCGCCTTCCTGCGCGGCTCGGCGGGCCTGATGGCCCACGACCTCGCCCGCACCCCCGCCACCGGCATCGGCGCCCAGATCTGCGGCGACGCCCACGCGGCCAACTTCGGTCTGTACGGCGACGCGCGCGGCGGACTCGTCATCGACCTCAACGACTTCGACGAGACGGTCTTCGGCCCCTGGGAGTGGGATCTCAAGCGCCTCGTCACCTCGCTGGTGCTCGCCGGCCGCGAGGCCGGAGCCGACGAGGACGCCTGCGCCGCCGCCGCGCGGGACGCGGCGGGCGCCTACCGGCGCACCATGCGGCTGCTGGCGAAGATGCCGGCGCTGGACGCCTGGAACGCCATCGCCGACGAGGAGCTCGTCTCCCACACCGACGCGCACGACCTGCTCGGCACCCTGGAGCGGGTCGCGAAGAAGGCGCGGGCCAACACCAGCGGCCGGTTCGCCGCGAAGTCCACGGAGGACGACGGGAACGGCGGGCGCCGCTTCACCGAGGCGCCGCCGGTGCTGCGCCGGGTGCCCGACGCGGAGGCGGCGACCGTGGCGGCCTCGCTGGAGCAGTACCTGGGCACCCTGCCGGAGGACCGGCTGCCGCTGCTCGCCCGGTACGCGGTGCACGACGTGGCCTTCCGCGTCGTCGGCACGGGCAGCGTGGGCACCCGCTCCTACGTCGTGCTGCTGCTCGACCACCGCGGTGAGCCGCTGGTGCTCCAGGTGAAGGAGGCGCGCCCCTCGGTGCTGCTGCCGCACCTGGCGGCGGCGGGCCACCCCGTGCCGGAGGTCGCGCACGAGGGACGCCGGGTGGTGCTCGGGCAGAAGCGGATGCAGGTGGTCAGCGACATGCTCCTGGGCTGGACGACGGTCGCGGGGCGGCCCTTCCAGGTGCGGCAGTTCCGCAACCGCAAGGGCAGCGTGGACCCCGCGCTGCTCGCCGGGGACCAGCTCGACGACTACGGGCGGATGACCGGCGCCCTGCTGGCCCGCGCGCACGCGCACAGCGCGGACCCGCGGCTGATCGCGGGCTACTGCGGCAAGAACGAGGAGCTGGACGAGGCCCTGTCCGCGTTCGCGGTCGCCTACGCGGACGGGGTGGAGCGGGACCACGCGGAGTTGGCGGCGGCGGTGCGGGCCGGCCGGATCCCGGCGGAGTCCGGGGTGTGAGAACTCCGCCGCCCCTTGCGGGACGGACGGGCCCGTGACCTGAGAGACGCCGCTTCCCGCGGAGCCCGGGGCCTGCGGGGTGCCCCTTTCTGCGGGGCGGCGGGGTCCTGGGGCTGTGGGGCGTCGCCTTTCGCGGGGAGGGTGGGCACGGTTCGGGGTCCGGGGTTCCGCCTCCCGCGGGGCCCGGGGCCCGGGGTCCGAGGCCGCAGGCCCGCGGGGTGCCGCGGAGCCCGGGGCCTGCGGGGTGCCCCTTCCTGCGGGGTGGGCGGTGTCCTGGGTCTGCGGGGCGTCGCCTTTCGCGGGACGGGGGGAGACCGGGGGCCGAGGCCGTGGGCGGGTGGGGGCCCGGGGCCCGCGGTGCCGCGGAGACCGGGGCCTGCGGGGTGTCGCCTCCTGCCGGGGCGGCCGCGGTCCGGGGCCCGGGGTCGCCGTCCGCGCGGGACGGGCGGCGGGGGCCGTGGGGGCGTGTCTTACGCTGGGTGGGTGACGACGCCCGAAGCCGAGCCCACCGCATCCGAACCGTCGGCGGACGGTTCGTCCGAACCGCGCCCGGAGGACCGGCTCGAGCGGGCCGTCAGGGCCGCGGAGAACGCGCTGATCGAGTACGAGATCGCCGTCGACACCTTCCGCATCGAGGTCGAGAACTTCTCCCGGCTGCACCACCAGAAGCTCGGCCCGATGTACACCCGCCTCGACGAACTCGACGCCGAGATCGCCGAGGCGAAGGCGGCCCGCACCGGTGACCCCGAGGACCGCCGCGCCGCCGAGGAGGCCCGCGCCCGGGTCATGCCCATGCCCGGCGTGGAGGAGCTCTTCCACGGCTGGATGGACGGGGAAGGCCTCTTCCCCGAGGCCGCCGCGATGCTCACCGACCAGCCCGTGCGGCCGCCCGAGCGGGTCCGCCCCAGCGAGGAGGCCCGCAGGCGGTACCGCGAACTGGCCCGCCGGGCCCATCCCGACCTCGCCCAGGAGGAGGACGAGCGCAAGCGCCGCGAGGAGTTCCTCACCCGCGTCAACGCCGCGTACGCCCGCGGCGACGAGGCGGCCCTGCGTGAACTCGCCGAGGAGTGGGCGGCCGGTCCGGCGCCCGCCGAGCGCGGACCGAGCCGCAGCGAGGAGCTGTACGCCCGGCTGGAGTGGCTCGCCCGGCGCAAGGAACTGCTCACGGTGGTCGCGCGCGAGCTGGAGGAGAGCGCGATCGGCTCGATGCTGAAGATCGCGCCCGACGACCCCGACCGTCTCCTGGACGAGGTCGCCGAGCAGCTCCTGGCCCAGGTCGCCGAGCGTGAGGCCGAGCTCGCCCGCTGGCGCGACTGACCCCGGCCGCCGGGGCGGGCGCGGAGAGCGCCGCCCGCCCGTGGGGACGGCGCACGGCCCGGGTGCCGGTCCGGTAGCGTCGGGGCCATGTCTTTCGGAGCTGGTGTACCCACGGTCCAGGTCGCGGACCTCAAGGACGAGGACTTCCTGCTGGACGTCCGCGAGGACGACGAGTGGCAGGCGGGGCACGCCGCCGGCGCGCTGCACATCCCCCTCAGCGACTTCGTCGCCCGCTACGGCGAACTGACCGAGGCCGCGCCCCAGGACGGCCGGATCGCCGTGATCTGCCGCTCGGGCGGCCGCTCGGCCCAGGTCACCATGTACCTCGCGCAGCAGGGCGTGGACGCGGTGAACGTCGACGGCGGCATGCAGGCGTGGGCGGCGGACGGCCGCCCGGTCGTGGACGCCAAGGGCGAGCCGGGCTTCGTGCTGTAGGGGGCCGGCCACCTCCCGCGGCCGCTCCCGGCTCCGCCCGCGGTGACCGCCGTGTCCCCGGAGCTGTGCGGGACGGGTGGGGCTGAGTACCGTTCCGGTGCGAACGGGCGGGCGCCGGCGGCACCGGCGCCCGGCGGGATACGACTGCTGGGGAGACGGGGCGGAATGGACAGGTACGACGAGGGCGCGCACCCACGGCAGGTGGCGGCCACCCCCGACGGCCCACCCTCGGCGGAGGACCCCCCGCGCCCACCGGAGGCCGCCCCCGAGGGCGCCCCGGAGGCCGCCCCGGGGGGTGCCTCGCCGGCCGCCCCGGAGCACGGGCCCGCTTCCGGCACCCCCGGCACGTCCGCCGCCCCCGGCCGTCCCACCGCCGGGATCACCGCGCTCTCGCTGCCGTACCAGATAGCCGCCGCCCTCGCCCTCGCCCTCGTCGCGGTCGGCGCGCTCGTGCACCTGGGCATGGTGTTCCTGCACGTCGCGCCCTCCAACACGCTGACCAAGCAGCACGGCCGGGCCGTCGACGAGTGGATCTACCCCGAGTTCGAGCAGAACTGGAAGCTGTTCGCGCCCAACCCGCTGCAGCAGAACATCGACGTCCAGGTCCGTGTCGACCTCCGCACCGCCGAGGGCGGGGTGCGCACGACCGGCTGGTACGACCTCTCCGGGCTGGACGGGGCGGACATCCGCCACAACCTGCTGCCCAGCCACACCCAGCAGAACGAGCTGCGGCGGGCCTGGGACTTCTACTCCTCCTCGCACGACAACGCGAACCGCCCCTCGGGCCTGCGCGGCGAACTCTCCGAGAGCTATCTGCGCCGCATCGTCGCCCGCCGCGTCGACCGGCTGTCGGCGGAGGTCCGCGAGGGCACCGTCGAGCGCGTCCAGCTCCGGTCCAGCACGACCAATGTCCAGCCGCCCCCGTGGAGCACGGAGAAGGTCTCCGACAAGCCCGTCTACCGGGTGCTCCCGTGGTGGACCCTGTCGGCGAAGGACGCCGGGACAGGGGCGGACGCCTGATGGACCGCGAGTACACGACCCACGCCACCGGGGCGCCCGGCGACCGGACCCCGGGCGACACGGTGCCCGGCACCGCGCACGGCGCCCCCGGCACGTCCGCCGCCGCGCCGTCGCGCCGTCTCTCCGTCTCCCTCGCGCGCGGGGTCACCCGGGCCACCGCGACCGCGTTCGGCCCCTATCAGAGCGCCATCGTCCGGATCGGGTTCTCCTTCACCTGGCTGCTCTTCCTGCTGCGCGAGTTCCCGCACCGGGCCGAGCTGTACGGGCCCGACGGGCCCTGGAGCCGGGAGCTGGCCGAGCGGCTGATCGCGGACAACCACGCCTTCACCGTGCTGATGTGGGCCGACGGCCGCGCCTGGTTCGAGCTCGTCTACGCGCTGGCCGCGCTGTCGAGCCTCGCGCTGCTGCTGGGCTGGCGCACCCGCGCCGCCTCCGTGCTGTTCATGGTGGGCGTGCTCTCGCTGCAGAACCGCAGCGTCTTCATGGGCGACGGCGGCGACAACGTCATCCACCTCATGTCGATCTACCTGGTGCTCACCCGGTGCGCCCGGGTGTGGTCCCTGGACGCGCGCCGGGAGCGGCGGGCCGGTGCCGCGCTCGCGCGGGGCGCGGCACCGGCGCCCGACCGCCTCGGTCCCGCCCTGTGGGCCGTGCTGGGCCTGGCGCTGGCCGTGGCGAGCGGGGCGGGCCGGCTCGGCTTCGGCTGGGCGGTGGTGTTCTGGGGGCTGTGGGCGGTGCAGGGCCTGTGGTGGTACACCGGCCGTCGGGCGCCGCACGGCGAACCGCGCATCCTGCTGGACGTCGTCGCCAATCTCGCGCACAACGCCGCCCTGCTCGTGATCATGGCCGAGGCGTGCCTGATCTACTCGACCGCCGGCTGGTACAAGATCCAGGGCTCGCGCTGGCAGGACGGCACCGCCGTCTACTACCCGCTGCACCTGGACTACTTCTCGCCCTGGCCGGAGCTCTCCAAGGTGCTGGCGACCGGCGGGGTGATGGTCATGCTGATCACCTACGGCACGGTCATCGCCCAGGTCGCCTTCCCGTTCACCCTGCTCAACCGGCGGGTGAAGAACGGGCTGCTGGTGGTCATGATGGCCGAGCACGCGGCGATCGCCGTGCTGCTCGGGCTGCCGTTCTTCTCGTTGGCGATGATCGCGGCGGACGCGGTCTTCCTGCCGACGTCCTTCCTGCGGTGGCTCGGCGACCGGGTGCTGCGCGGGCGGCGGGCGCTGTCCGCCCGCCTCGGCCGCACCGGGGCCGGGGCCGCCGTGCCCCGGCAGCGCGCGGAGGAGCCGGCCGCCGAGACGCACGCGGGTTCCACGGCGGGAACGACGGCGTGAACGATCCCGGGAAGGCGCCGGCCCACGGTCCCGGGGCTCAGGCCCCGCCGGGGGACGCCGAGGCCGCCGTGCGGCTCTGGCACCGGGAGGCCGGCGGTGCCGTACTGCTCGACGGCTTCCACGCGCTCAAGCACGCGCTGCGCTTCGGCGCCCGGGTGCCCGTGGCCCTCGCCACCGACCGGGCGGCGGCCCTCGCGCTCGCCGAGGAGCTGGCGCCGGACGTGCGGGAGGGGCTGGCTGCGCTGCTCACCGAGGTACCGGAGTCCTCCTACCGGGCGCTCCTCGCCCGGCCGCACCCCACGGGGGTGGCCGCCCTCGCCGGGCGTCCGGCGCGCGAGACGAATCTGCGGGCGCTGGCGCACGCCCCGCGGCGGGCGCCGGTCGTCGTGCTCGACAATCCGCGCAACCTCGGCAACGCCGGTGCCGTCATCCGGCTCGCGGCGGGGTTCGGGGCGACCGGGGTCGTCACCACCGGCACGCTGGACCCCTGGCATCCCACGGTGGTGCGGGGCGGGGCGGGGCTGCACTTCGCGACGGCCGTGGAGCGGATGGACGTCGCGGACCTGCCGGAGGGGCCGGTGTACGCGCTGGATCCCGAGGGGGAGGACATCCGGCGGGTGCGGCTGCCGGACGAGGCCCTGCTCGCCTTCGGCTCCGAGCGCAGCGGGCTGTCGCCGGAGCTGCGGGCGCGGGCGGACCGTCTTGTGGCGCTGCCGATGCGGCCGCAGGTGTCGAGCTACAACCTCGCGACCAGCGTGGGGATGGCGCTGTTCCACTGGAGTGCGGGGGCGGTCTGACCGCCCCCGCCGCACCGGCTCAGGGCCGCCGGACCTCCACCGTCCGGAAGCGGCCCGCCACGAACGCGGCGTCGCACAGGGCCGCGTTGGCCGCCGGATTGCCGCCGGAGCCGTGGAAGTCGGAGAAGGCGGCCGTCTGGTTGACGTAGACCCCGCCGGTCAGGTTGAGGGAGAGCTGGGCGCACTCCTCCAGGCAGACCTCCTCGACGGCCTCCTCGACCTCCGGGGAGGTGGTGTACGCGCCGACCGTCATCGCGCCCTTCTCGCGGATCGTGCGCCGCAGCAGGGCGAGCGCGTCGTCCGTGGAGTCCACGGCCACGGCGAAGGAGACCGGGCCGAAGCACTCGCTGAGGTACGTGGCCTCGGCGTCCGGCTTGGCGCCGTCCAGCTTCACCAGCACCGGGGTGCGGACCACGGCCTCGGGGAACTCCGGGTGGGCCACCTCGCGGGAGGCGAGGGCGACCTCGCCGAGGCCCGACGCCGCCTCGAGGCGGGCCTTCACGTCCGGGTTGACGAGCGCGCCGAGCAGCGCGTTCGCCCGGGCGTCGTCGCCGAGGAGGCCCTTGACCGCCTTCGCGAGGTCGGTGGCGACCTCGTCGTACGTCTTCGCTCCGGCGTCGGTGGTGATGCCCTCGCGGGGGATCAGCAGGTTCTGCGGGGTGGTGCACATCTGGCCGCTGTACAGCGAGAGCGAGAACGCCAGGTTGGCGAGCATGCCCTTGTAGTCGTCGGTGGAGTGCACGAGGACCGTGTTGACACCGGCCTTCTCGGTGTAGACCTGCGCCTGGTGGGCGTGGGTCTCGAGCCAGTCGCCGAAGGACGTGGATCCCGTGTAGTCGATGATCCTGATCTCGGGGCGGGTGGCGAGCGTCTTGGCGAGGCCCTCGCCGGGCCGTTCGGCGGCCAGCGCGACCAGGTCGGCCGCGAAGCCGGCCTCGGCGAGCACCTCGCGGGCGATCGCCACGGTCAGCGCCAGCGGGAGGACCGCGCGCGGATGCGGCTTGACCAGCACCGCGTTGCCGGTGGCCAGGGAGGCGAACAGGCCCGGGTAGCCGTTCCAGGTGGGGAAGGTGTTGCAGCCGATGACCAGGGCGATGCCGCGCGGCACCGTCGTGAACGTCTTGGTGAGCACGAGCGGGTCCCGCTTGCCCTGGGGCTTGGTCCACTCGGCGCGGTCCGGGGTGCGGGTCTGCTCGGCGTAGGCGTAGGCGACCGCCTCCAGGCCCCGGTCCTGGGCGTGCGGGCCGCCCGCCTGGAGCGCCATCATGAACGCCTGCCCGGAGGTGTGCATGACCGCGTGCGCGAACTCGTGCGTGCGGTCGCTGATCCGCTTCAGGATCTCCAGGCAGACCACCGCGCGGACCTCCGGGCCGGCCTCCCGCCAGGCCCGCTGTCCGGCCCGCATGGCGGGCAGCAGCACGTCGATGTCCGGGTGCGGGTAGGTCACGCCCAGCTCGATGCCGTACGGCGAGACCTCGCCGCCGACCCAGTCGTCGGTGCCGGGCTGGCCGAGGTCGAGACGGGTGCCGCGCAGGGCGTCGAAGGCGGCCTTGCCCGCCGCCGCGTCCAGGCTGCCGTTCTCCCCGTAGGCCTTGGGGTGCTCGGGGTGCGGGGACCAGTACGCGCGGGTACGGATCACTTCCAGCGCCTTGTCGAGCGTGGGGCGGTGCTGCGCGGTCAGCCGGTGCGCGACGGATTCGGCGGCCATCGGAGATCCAACTCCTCACCTGGGCAGGAACGGGCGGTCACGGCTAGAGTAACCGAACGATCGGTCGGGACAAGGGGGTCCGCCGCATCTGTGGACAACCCCGTGCGGGAGGATCGCGCACATGACAGGACTCGACCTCAGCAGCCCCGTGGCCGTCGTCGGCACCGGCACCATGGGCCAGGGCATCGCCCAGGTGGCGCTGGTCGCCGGCCATGTCGTACGGCTGTACGACGCGGTTCCGGGCCGGGCCGAGGAGGCCGCCGCCGCGCTGGCCGACCGGCTCGACCGGCTCGTGGCCAAGGAGCGGATGTCCGCCGCCGACCGGGAGGCGGCCCTCGCCCGGCTGCGCCCCGCCGCCGACCTCGCCGACCTCGCCGACTGCTCCCTGGTGGTCGAGGCGGTCGTGGAGCGGCTTCAGACCAAGCAGGAGCTGTTCCGCGCGCTGGAGGAGGTCGTCGACGAGGACTGCCTGCTCGCCACCAACACCTCCTCCCTCTCCGTCACGGCCGTCGGCGGCGCCCTGCGCACCCCCGGCCGCCTCGTCGGACTGCACTTCTTCAACCCCGCCCCGCTGCTGCCCCTGGTGGAGGTCGTCTCCGGGTTCGCCACCGACGTCACCTCGGCCACGCGGGCCTACGGGATCGCGCGGGCCTGGGGGAAGACGCCGGTGGCCTGCGCCGACACCCCCGGGTTCATCGTCAACCGCATCGCGCGCCCCTTCTACGCCGAGGCCTTCGCCGTCCTGGAGTCCCAGGCCGCCGACCCGGCCACGATCGACGCGGTGCTGCGCGAGTGCGGCGGCTTCCGGATGGGCGCCTTCGAACTGACCGACCTCATCGGCCAGGACGTCAACGAGTCGGTGACGCACTCCGTGTGGCGCTCCTTCTTCCAGGACGTGCGCTTCGCGCCCTCCCTCGCCCAGCGGCGCCTGGTGGAGTCCGGCCGGCTCGGCCGCAAGAGCGGCCGCGGCTGGTTCGACTACGCGGAGGGCGCCGAGCGTCCCGAACCGCACACCGCGGAGAAGGCGGAGCCGCCCGCGTACGTCGTGGTCGAGGGCGACCTCGGGCCCGCCGCCGAGCTGCTCGCGCTGATCCGCGAGGCGGGCATCCAGGTGCGCGAGGAGGACGAGGACCACGGCACCCGCCTGGTGCTGCCCGGCGGCGGCCAGCTCGCCCTGGCCGACGGGCAGACCTCCGTGGAGTTCCGGGACGTCGTCTACTTCGACCTCGCCCCGGACTACCGCCGGGCCACCCGGATCGCCCTGTCCGCCTCCCAGGACACCGCCCCGGACACGCTGACGGGGGCCACCGGGCTCTTCCAGGCGCTCGGCAAGGACGTCAGCGTCATCGGGGACGCCCCCGGCATGATCGTCGCCCGCACGGTGGCGCGGATCATCGACCTCGCGCACGACGCCGTCGCCAAGGGCGTGGCCACCGAGGAGGACGTCGACACCGCGATGCGCCTGGGCGTCAACTACCCGCTCGGCCCCTTCGAGTGGAGCCGCCGGCTCGGCCGCAACTGGGCGTACGCCCTCCTCGACGACCTGCACCTGCGCGACCCCTCGGGACGCTACGCGCCGTCCCTCGCGCTGTACCGCCACGCGTACGCCTCCGAGAAGCGGGAGGGCACCTCATGACCACCGCCCGGCGCGACACGTACACCCCGGAGAGCCTGCTCTCGGTGGCCGTGCGGGTCTTCAACGAGCGCGGCTACGACGGCACCTCCATGGAGCACCTCTCCAAGGCGGCCGGCATCTCCAAGTCGTCGATATACCACCACGTCAGCGGCAAGGAGGAACTGCTGCGCCGGGCCGTGAGCCGGGCGCTGGACGGCCTCTTCGCGATCCTCGACGAGCCCCGCGCCGGTGAGGGGCGCGCGGTGGAGCGCCTGGAGTACGTGGTGCGGCGCACGGTCGAGGTGCTCACCGCCGAACTCCCCTACGTGACGCTGCTGCTGCGGGTGCGGGGCAACACCGGCACCGAGCGCTGGGCGCTGGAACGGCGGCGCGATTTCGACCACCGGGTGGCCGAGCTGCTCAGGGCGGCGGCGGCCGAGGGGGACGTGCGCGGCGACGTGGAGGTGCGGCTGGCGACGCGGCTGCTCTTCGGAATGATCAACTCGATCGTCGAGTGGTACCGCCCGGACGGCCGCGGCACCGCCGAGCGGGAGATCGTGGACGCCGTGGTCCTGATGGCCTTCGGGGGGCTGCGGCAGCACTGAGGTCAGCCCTGCGGCTCCAGGTCCTCCTCCTCGAAGACCAGCAGGGTGCGGGTGCCGAGCACCTCCGGGATCGCCTGGAGCCGGGTCAGCACCACCTCGCGCAGTGCCCGGTTGTCGGGGGTGTGGACGAGGAGCAGGACGTCGAAGTCGCCGCCGACCAGGGCGATGTGCGAGGCGCCCGGCAGCACCCGGAGCTGCTCGCGGACCGTCCGCCAGGAGTTCTGCACGATCCGCAGCGTGATGTACGCGGACGTCCCGTGCCCGGCGCGCTCGTGGTCGACGCGCGCCCCGAACCCGCGGATCACGCCGTCGTCGAGGAGCCGGTTGATGCGCGCGTAGGCATTGGCGCGCGAGACGTGCACGCGCTCGGCCACCGACCGTATCGAGGCGCGGCCGTCGGCCTGGAGTATCCGCAGGATGTCGCGGTCGATCGCGTCCAGCGGACGGGCCGGCAGACCGGGCCCGGCCGCCTCGGACGGGGCCGGCGGATCGTCCCGGGGGTCGGCTCCGTCGGCCAATTGTTCAGATGGCATGCACCCCCGCCTTCCCGCGATGGACGTCCTGCCCCCATCACAGGCTGTGCAGAACCGTTTGTCCACAGCCTGGCGGCCCCTGTAGCCAAAATGTGCCGACGACCGAACAATCGGTAGGTGAGGCGCGTCACAACCGTGGCGCGTCCCGAAGCCGCTCCCACGAGGAGGTGCCGTCATGACGGTCATGGAGCAGCGGGGGGCCTACCGGCCGACCCCGCCGCCCGCCTGGCAGCCCCGTACGGACCCCGCGCCCCTGCTGCCCGACGCGCGGCCGTACCGCGTCCTGGGCACCGAGGCGGCCGGGCGCACCGACCCCGACCTGCTGCTCCGCCTGTACCGGCAGCTCGTCACCGGCCGGCGCTTCAACGCGCAGGCCACGGCGCTCACCAAGCAGGGGCGGCTCGCCGTCTACCCCTCCAGCACCGGCCAGGAGGCGTGCGAGGTGACGGCCGCGGCCGTCCTGGAGGAGCGCGACTGGCTCTTCCCCAGCTACCGGGACACGCTCGCCGTCGTCAGCCGCGGCGTCGACCCGGTGCGGGCCCTGACCCTGCTGCGCGGCGACTGGCACACCGGCTACGACCCCCACGAGCACCGGGTCGCCCCGCTGAGCACCCCGCTGGCCACCCAGCTCCCGCACGCGGTGGGCCTCGCCCACGCCGCCCGCCTCAAGGGCGACGACGTGGTGGCGCTCGCCCTGGTCGGCGACGGCGGCACCAGCGAGGGCGACTTCCACGAGGCGCTGAACTTCGCCGCCGTCTGGCAGGCGCCGGTGGTCTTCCTCGTCCAGAACAACGGCTTCGCGATCTCCGTGCCGCTCGCCAAGCAGACCGCCGCCCCCTCCCTGGCCCACAAGGCCGTCGGGTACGGGATGCCGGGCCGTCTGGTCGACGGCAACGACGCGGCGGCCGTGCACGAGGTCCTGGCCGAGGCCGTGCGCCGTGCCCGCGAGGGCGGCGGCCCCACGCTGGTGGAGGCGGTCACCTACCGGGTCGAGGCGCACACCAACGCGGACGACGCCGGGCGCTACCGCTCCGAGTCCGAGGTCGAGACCTGGCGCGCGCACGACCCGATCGTCCTCCTGGAGGAGGAACTGACCCACCGGGGGCTGCTCGACGAGGCCACCAGGACGGCCGCCCGGGACGCCGCCGAGGCCATGGCGGCGGATCTGCGCGCCCGGATGAACGCGGACCCCGCCCTGCACCCCCTCGACCTGTTCGCCCACGTCCACGCCCGGCCCACCGCCCAGCTGCGCGAGCAGGCGGAGCAGTTGCGGGCGGAGCTGGAGGCCGAGGCGGAAGGGGCGGGCCGATGACCACCGTGGCCGCCCGGCCCGCCACCATGGCGCAGGCCCTCACGCGCGCGCTGCGCGACGCGATGGCCGCCGATCCCACCGTGCACGTCATGGGCGAGGACGTCGGCACGCTCGGCGGCGTCTTCCGGATCACCGACGGACTGGCCGCCGAGTTCGGCGAGGACCGCTGCACGGACACCCCGCTGGCCGAGGCCGGCATCCTCGGCGCCGCCGTCGGCATGGCCATGTACGGGCTGCGGCCGGTCGTGGAGATGCAGTTCGACGCGTTCGCCTATCCCTCGTTCGAGCAGCTCGTCAGCCATGTCGCCAAGATGCGCAACCGCACCCGCGGCGCGATGCCCATGCCGCTGACCGTCCGCATCCCCTACGGCGGCGGCATCGGCGGCGTGGAACACCACAGCGACTCCTCCGAGGCGTACTACATGGCGACCCCGGGGCTGCACGTCTACACCCCCGCCACGGTCGCCGACGCCTACGGCATGCTGCGCGCGGCGATCGCCTCCGACGACCCCGTCGTCTTCCTCGAACCCAAGCGGCTCTACTGGTCCAAGGACACCTGGGACCCGGAGGACCCGCCGGCCGTCGAACCCGCCGGACGCGCGGTGGTGCGCCGCCGGGGCAGCAGCGCCACGCTCCTGACGTACGGCCCCTCGCTGCCCGTCTGCATGGAGGCGGCCGAGGCGGCCCGGGAGGAGGGCTGGGACCTGGAGGTCGTCGACCTGCGCTCGCTGGTGCCCTTCGACGACGAGACGGTCTGCGCCTCGGTGCGGCGCACCGGGCGCGCGGTCGTGGTGCACGAGTCGACCGGGTTCGGCGGACCCGGCGGGGAGATCGCGGCCCGGGTGACCGAGCGCTGCTTCCACCACCTGGAGGCGCCGGTGCTGCGCGTCGCCGGGTTCGACGTGCCGTACCCGCCGCCGATGCTGGAGCGGCACCATCTGCCCGGCGTCGACCGGATCCTGGACGCGGTCGGACGGCTGCAGTGGGAGGCGGAGAACTGATGGCGCAGGTGCTGGAGTTCCGGTTGCCGGATCTCGGCGAGGGGCTCACGGAGGCGGAGATCGTCCGCTGGCTGGTCGAGGTCGGCGACGTCGTCGCCGTGGACCAGCCCGTCGTCGAGGTCGAGACGGCCAAGGCGATGGTCGACGTGCCCTGCCCCTACGGCGGCGTGGTCACCGCCCGCTTCGGGGAGGAGGGCACGGAGATGCCGGTGGGCGCCCCGCTCCTCACGGTCGCCGTGGGCGAGTCCGGGTCCCCGGCGGACGGCGGGACCTCCGGTGCCGGGGCCTTGAGTGACGGGGCCTCCGGTGCCCGGGCCCCGAGCGACGGGTCCCCGGGCGGCTCGGCGGCCTCCGGGTCCTCGCGGTCCTCCGCATCCTCGGGGTCCTCGGGGGCAGCGGGATCCTCGGGGTCTTCTGCGTCCTCTGCCTCCTCTGCGTCCTCTGCGTCCTCGGGAAATGTCCTGGTCGGCTACGGCACGAGTGAGGCACCGTCCCGGCGGCGCCGGGTCCGCCCGGCTTCCGTGCCGGCCGCCTCCTCCGCCGTGCCCGTGCCGGAGCGCGCCCCGGCGGCGCCGGAGGGCGGTGCGGACGGCGTCTTCGTCCGGGACCGCGAACCCGCCGGCCCCGTCGCCGTCATCTCCCCGCTCGTGCGGCGGCTCGCCCGGGAGAACGGGGTGGACCTGCGCGGGCTCTCGGGCTCCGGACCCGAGGGGCTCATCCTGCGCGCGGACGTCGAGAACGCCCTGCGCGCGGCCGCCGCCCGCGGCCACACCCCCGCACCCGCTCCCGTGCCCGACGAGGGCGTCGTCCACGGCACCCGCATCCCGCTGCGCGGGGTCCGCGGCGCCGTCGCGGACAAGCTGTCCCGCAGCCGCCGCGAGATCCCCGACGCCACCTGCTGGGTCGACGCCGACGCCACCGAACTGCTGCGCGCCCGTACGGTGATGAACGCCGCCGGGGGACCCAAGGTCTCCCTCCTCGCCCTGCTCGCGCGGATCTGCACGGCCGCGCTCGCCCGGTTCCCCGACCTCAACTCGACGGTGGACCTGGAGGCCAGGGAGGTCGTCCGGCTCGAGGAGGTGCACCTCGGGTTCGCCGCGCAGACCGAGCGAGGACTCGTCGTCCCCGTCGTCCGGGACGCCCACGCGCGGGACGCGGAATCGCTGACCGCCGAGTTCGCCCGGCTCACCGAGGCCGCGCGGGCCGGCACCCTGACGCCCGCCGACCTCACCGGCGGCACTTTCACGCTGAACAACTACGGCGTGTTCGGCGTCGACGGCTCCACGCCGATCATCAACCATCCCGAGGCCGCGATGCTCGGCGTCGGCCGCATCGTCCCCAAGCCCTGGGTCCACGAGGGCGAACTGGCGGTCCGCCAGGTCGTCCAGCTCTCGTTCACCTTCGACCACCGGGTGTGCGACGGCGGCACGGCGGGCGGCTTCCTGCGGTACGTCGCCGACTGCGTCGAGCAGCCCGCGGTGCTCCTGCGCACCCTCTGAGGCCCTGGAGGCCCTGAGGAAACCGGCCGCCGCCACGGACGCCCCCGTGGCGGCACCGGCGTCCCGGGAGCCCATACTCGGGGGGTGACCGCGTACCAGCCCGCCCCCGGCGTCCTCGACGCCTGCGAGGCCCACGACGCCTACGACGCCGTCGTGCTCGCCGGAGGGTCGGCCCGGCGGCTCGACGGGGCCGACAAGCCGGGCGTCCGCGTCGGCGGCCGGGCCCTGCTCGACCGGGTGCTGTCCGCCTGCGCCGGCGCGGCCGCCACCGTGGTGGTGGCCGACCCCCGGCCGACCGCCCGCCCGGTGCGCTGGGTGCGCGAGGACCCGCCCGGCGGCGGCCCCGTCGCCGCCCTCGACGCGGGACTGCGCGCCACCACCGCCCCCGTCGTCCTCGTCCTCTCCGCCGATCTGCCCTTCCTCGACCCGGCGACGGTGACGCGGCTGACCTCCGCCCTGGCCGCGAGCGGGGCCGAGGGAGTGCTGCTCCGCGACGCCGAGGGCCGCGACCAGCCGCTCGTGGCCGCCTACCGGGCCGAGGCGCTGCGCCGCGCCCTCGACCAACTCGCCGCCGAACACGGCGGAACCACAGAGCGGGCGCAGCAGGCGGAGCGCGCGGAGCGGGCGCAGCAGGCCGGGCCCGGCGGGCGGGGCGCGCAGCGCGGGCTCGCCGGCCTGTCGCTGCGCCGGCTGACCGGGGAGCTGCGCCTCACCCGCGCCGAGGCCCCCCTCGCGTCCTTCGACTGCGACACCTGGGACGACATCGCCGCCGCCAGAGCACGGATCAGGGAGCATGAGCACGTGTTGGATGAATGGATCACCGCAGTCAAGGACGAACTGGGCAT
This sequence comes from Streptomyces griseoaurantiacus, assembly GCF_036189845.1. NCBI lineage: Bacteria > Bacillati > Actinomycetota > Actinomycetes > Kitasatosporales > Streptomycetaceae > Streptomyces > Streptomyces griseoaurantiacus. The sequence continues at coordinate 3,771,825 of NZ_CP108326.1, forward strand.
CGAACTCGACGTCGACACCGGCGTCCTGCTCGACCTCGCCCGTGACGCCGCGCACAACGTGGCCCGGCCGGCGGCCCCGCTGACCACCTTCCTCGCGGGGTACGCGGCCGGACGGGCCGGCGGCGGCCCGGAGGAGGTCGCCGAGGCGGCCCGCAAGGCCGCGGCTCTCGCCCTGCGCTGGGCCGAGGAGGAGACCGGGAAGGGGACGGCACCCGGCGGCCCGGCCGGAGACCGCGACGGCACCGGGCCGGACGCCGGATGACCGGGCGCGGCACCCGGGAGACCGGGAACGGCGGCGAACGCTACGTGGAGGAGGCCCTGGCCATGGCCCGCGGCGAGGGGGACCCCCAGGGCGGGGCCGCCCGGACCCGTCCGGTCCTGCCGCAGGACCCCGACATCGAGGAGGCCCTCGCCCTCGTCCGCGAGGAGTCCCCCTCGTCCCCCGCCGCCCCCGCGGAGGCCTCCACCCGCGGCTTCCCGGCCGGCGCCGGGGACTCCCCCGCCGCGCCCCGTCACCGCGCGGCCACCCCCTGGCCGCGCGCCCGCGCCCTGGCCGAGCGGGCCGCCCGCTCCGTCCCGCCGCGCGCCCCCGTCACCCGTCGCCCGGACGCCGCGCTCGGCCTCGTCCTCGCCGCCCCGCTGCCCGCCCTCACCGACCTGCCCTCCTTCGACACCTCCGCCATGGACGGCTGGGCGGTCGCGGGGCCCGGTCCCTGGGACGTCCGGGAGGAGGGCGTCCTGGCGGGCCACGCGGGCCACGGTCCACTGGACGACGGCGAGGCGGTCCGCATCGCGACCGGCGCCCGCGTCCCCCCGGACACCACCGCGATCCTGCGCAGCGAGCACGGACGCACCGACGACAAGGGGCGCCTGCACGCCACCCGCGACCCCGCGCACGGGCAGGACATCCGGCCGCGCGGCCAGGAATGCCGCAGCGGCGACCATCTGCTGTCCGCCGGCACCGTGGTCACCCCCGCCGTGCTCGGCCTCGCCGCGGCCGCCGGGTACGACAGCCTCGCCGTGCTGCCGCCCCCGCGCGCCGAGGTCCTGGTCCTCGGCGACGAACTGCTCACCGAGGGGCTGCCGAAGGACGGTCTCATCCGTGACGCGCTCGGCCCGATGCTCCCGCCCTGGCTGCGCGCGCTCGGCGCCGAGGTCCTCGCCGTGCGCCGGATCGCCGACGACGAGAGGGCGCTGCGCAAGGCCATCACCCGCTCCGCCGCCGACCTGATCGTCACCACCGGCGGCACCGCCTCCGGCCCCGTGGACCACGTCCACCCCACCCTGGCCAAGCTCGACGCCGAACTCCTCGTCGACGGCGTCCAGGTGCGCCCCGGCCACCCCATGCTGCTCGCCCGCCTCGGGGAGGGACGGCACCTCGTGGGTCTGCCCGGCAACCCCCTCGCGGCGGTCTCGGGCCTGTGCACGCTCGCCGAGCCGCTGCTGCGGGTGCTCGCGGGGCGGCCGGTCCCGGAGCCGTACACGCTGCCCGTCCGCGAGGCCGTCCAGGGGCATCCGCACGACACCCGGCTGGTGCCCGTCACCGTCCGCGGCGAGTACGCGGTGCCGCTGCACTTCAACGGTCCGGCGATGCTGCGCGGCATCGCCGCCGCCGACGCCCTGGCGGTCGTCCCGCCCGGTGGCACGGGGCCGGGCGCGGAGCTCGAACTGCTGGATCTACCCTGGGCCCTGGCGGGGATCGGCGTGTGTCTCGCTTGAGAGCTGTCCCGGGCCGACCGAGGACCGCACCTCACGTGCAGCGAAACGGGGAGTGTTTCACGTGAAACTTCCGGGCCGGGACGCCATCGCCCGCCAGCCGGACGAACATCTCGCCACCGCACAGGTGCGCCTGCCCCGGCGGGTGGTCGACCGTCCGATACGGCAGGTCGGCAAGCGGCTGCTGCTGGCGCTGCTCGTCCTGGTCGTGACGGCTCTGACCGTCTGGTTCGACCGGGAGGGCTACCACGACAGCGCCGGGGGCGGCGTCGACCTGCTCGACTCCTTCTACTACGCCACCGTCACCCTCTCCACCACCGGCTACGGGGACATCACCCCGGCCGGGGACGGGGCCCGGCTCATCAACATCCTCGTCATCACGCCGCTGCGCGTGCTGTTCCTGATCATCCTGGTCGGCACCACTCTCGAGGTGCTCACCGAACGCACCCGGGAAGAGTTCCGGCAGAACCGCTGGAGGGCGGCCTTGAGGGACCACACCGTCGTGATCGGCTTCGGCACCAAGGGGCGCTCGGCGATCCAGACCGTGTGCGCCACCGGTCTGGGCAAGGACCAGGTCGTCGTGGTCGACCCCAGCGTCAAGGCCGTCGACGCGGCCACCGCCGACGGCTACGCGGGCGTGGTCGGCGACGCCACCCGCAGCGACGTGCTCCGGCGGGCCGAGGCCCACCGCGCCCGCCAGATCATCATCGCCACGCAGCGCGACGACACGGCCGTCCTCGTGACCCTCACCGCCCGCCAGATCAACCGCGGCGCCAAGATCGTGGCCGCGGTGCGGGAGGAGGAGAACGCCCCGTTGCTGCGCCAGTCCGGCGCGGACGCCGTCATCACCAGCGCCAGCGCGGCCGGCCGGCTGCTCGGTCTCTCGGTGCTCAGCCCCTCCGCCGGCGTCGTCATGGAGGACCTCATCCAGCAGGGCACCGGCCTGGACATGGTCGAGCGGCCCGTCATAAAGGCCGAGGTGGGCCGGACCGTCCGGGAGACCGAGGACCTGGTCGTGAGCGTCGTCCGCGGCCACCGGGTGCTCGGCTACGACGACCCCTCCATCGGCACCCTCCAGCTCACCGACCGCCTCATCACCATCGTCCGGGCCTCCTCCGGCACCCGCGTGACCCCCGACCTGCGCCGGTTCACGCAGGACTAGACAGGACCAGACAGGACCAGACAGGACCAGACAGGCCCAGAAGGACACCGGGGACGAGGACGGACGGCGGGACCGCGAAGGGCACAGGGGCCGGGAGGGCTCGGGGCGGAGATGCGGGCGGAGGCGCGCGGAGTAGCGTCGGCCCCATGCATGCGATCACGATTCCCGAACCCGGTGGACCCGAGGCGCTGGTGTGGGCGGAGGTCCCCGATCCCGTACCCGGCGAGGGCGAGGTCCTCCTCGACGTGGTGGCCACCGCCGTCAACCGCGCCGACCTGATGCAGCGGCAGGGCTTCTACCCGCCGCCGCCCGGCGCCCCCGCCTACCCGGGCCTGGAGTGCGCGGGCCGGATCGCCGCCCTCGGCCCCGGGGTGTCCGGCCACACCGTCGGCGAGGAGGTGTGCGCGCTGCTCGCCGGCGGCGGCTACGCCGAGAAGGTCGCTGTCCCGGTGGGCCAGCTGCTGCCCGTGCCGAAGGGACTGGAGCTGCGGCAGGCGGCCGCGCTGCCCGAGGTGACCTGCACCGTCTGGTCCAACGTGTTCATGGTGGCGCATCTGCGTCCCGGCGAGACGCTGCTCGTGCACGGCGGCTCCAGCGGCATCGGCACCATGGCGATCCAGCTCGCGAAGGCGGTCGGCGCGCGGGTCGCGGTGACCGCGGGCACCAAGGAGAAGCTCGACTTCTGCGCGGACCTGGGCGCGGACGTCCTGATCAACTACCGCGAGCAGGACTTCGTCGAGGAGGTGCGCGCCGCCACCGGCGGGGCGGGGGCCGACGTCATCCTCGACAACATGGGCGCCAAGTACCTGGAACGCAACGTGGACGCCCTCGCGGTCAACGGGCGGCTCGCGATCATCGGCATGCAGGGCGGCACGAAGGGCGAGCTGAACATCGGCACGCTGCTCGGCAAGCGGGCCGCGGTCAGCGCGACCTCGCTGCGGGCCCGCCCGCTGGACGAGAAGGCGGCGATCGTGGCGGCCGTCCGGGAGCACGTGTGGCCGCTGCTCGCGGACGGCCACGTACGGCCGGTCGTCGACCGCGAGCTGCCGATGCCCGAGGCGGCCGAGGGGCACCGGGTGCTGGAGGAGAGCGGGCACATCGGCAAGGTGCTGCTGGTGGCGCCGCACCCCGCGCCGTAGCTCAGCCCCTGAGGCGGCGGACGCGGAGGGCGAACAGCGCGAGGGCGAGCCCCAGCCCCACGAGGATCAGTCCGCCGCCCAGCGGCAGGATGCGGGCGACGCGCGCGGCGGCGGACCGGCGGGGTGCGGTGAGCGGCCGCTCCTCGGCGTCGGCCGGACCCTCGTCCACGGTGGCGGTCCCGGCGGGGCGGCTCGGTTCGGCCTCGCCGGCATCGGAACCGGCGCCCGCGGTCCGGTCGTCGGGGTCCGCGACGGCGCCGTCGGAGGCGCCGCGCGAGGAGGGTCCAGGGGCCTCGGGGAGGGCCGGGTGCTCCTTGCCCGCGGCGTCGTCGGGCTCCTTGGTTCCGGACGGCTCCGGGGACGGCGGGACGGTGGCCGTGCCCGCGGATCCGGTGGGCCGGGGGCGGTGCGGGGAGGGCACGGGGGATTCGGGGGACCGGCCCGGGGTGCCCGGTCCGGCCCCGTCATCCGCTCCCGGTGGTCCGCCGGGGTGGTGCGGGTGCCCGTGATCGCCGGGCCTGCCGGGCGGGGCAGAGCCCGGTGGGGCGGCCGGATCCGGTGCCGGAGGCCGGGGCCGCGGCCGGGCGGGGGCCTGTTGGCCGGGGGTCGGGGGGTGCGGCGTGCGGTCCGGTTCCCCGGACTTCGCCGGTGCTCCGGGCTTCGCGGGTGCTCCGGGCTGCGCCGGCGCTCCGGGTCTCGTGGGCTGTTCGCGGGCGTCCCTTTCCCCGGGTACCCCTCGCCGCGCCGGTTCCCGGGGCGGTGCCGTCAGCGGTGCCGTGTGCAGGAGCGGGGCCGAAGGGGCGGCGCAGGCGGGTTCCGCGGTGAGGAGCGTGCCCGTCGCGAGGGTGAGGGACAGGGCCGCCGTGCGCAGGGCACGGAGCGGGCAGTGGCCGCCGTGCGGCCGTGGAGGGGGCGCCGGCCGGCTGCGTGGCCACGGAGTCACCCGCCTCGCCCCCTCCCGTGCGCGTAGGGCACCAAGATCGGATGCCCTCAGCGTCACACGGGCCGTGCGGTACGGCACGCCGGCGCCGCCCGTTCGGGCAGCGCTCCCGTCGGGCGGGCCGGGGAGCCGGGGGCGGCACGGTGGGCTCGCGGCGGCGTGCGAGACAATGGCGTAATGGAGATGCCGAGGAACGAACGGTCGCCGGAGAACCCCCAGATCCTGGTTGTCGGCCAGGACGGCATGGCACTTGGCGGCACCGGGGACGACGACTCCCGCGAGGTCCCGGTGACGGAGATGGTCGAACAGCCGGCCAAGGTCATGCGCATCGGGAGCATGATCAAGCAGTTGCTGGAGGAGGTGCGGGCGGCTCCTCTGGACGAGGCCAGCAGGCAGCGGCTGCGGGAGATCCACGCCAGTTCGGTGAAGGAGCTGGAGGACGGGCTCGCCCCCGAGCTGGTGGAGGAGCTGGAGCGGCTGTCCCTGCCGTTCACGGACCACGTGACGCCGAGCGACGCGGAGCTGCGCATCGCGCAGGCGCAGCTCGTGGGCTGGCTGGAGGGCCTCTTCCACGGCATCCAGACCACGCTGTTCGCGCAGCAGATGGCCGCGCGGGCGCAGTTGGAGCAGATGCGGCGCGCCCTGCCGCCGGGTGTCGGCGGCGAGGGCGAGGAGGACCTCCGCCAGGGCGGCCGGTCCGGCGGGCCCTACCTCTGAGCCACCCGCCGCCGATCGGCGGCTTTGGACACCTTCGGCCCCCTGGGTGCCTCACGGCCCGGGGGGCCGGTCGTGCGTGGGGCGGAGCCGCCGCGCGGGCCCGGCTACGCTGGGTCGCCCGTGGAGACCGTCAGCTTGATCTTGGGCATCTTCTCGGGGTCGACGTCCGTGTCGGCGGCGGGGTACTGGTCCATGACCGTGTCCTCGCCGTAGGTGTTCTCGTCGGTGCGGACGACGTCGTACTGCCAGCCGGCCGCCTGGAGGCATTCCTTCACCGAGCTCAGGTTCTTGAACTGGAAGCTCGGCACGAGGATCTGGTCCGCGTCGTCGTACGAGGTGCTCGGCTCGGTGCACTTCGTCTTCTCGATCGTCTTCGTGGTGTCCGGGCCCTTGTGGCCGGACACCCCCGAAGCCCGTTCGGAGGCCGAGGCGCGGGCACGTCCGGCGGGGTCGTCCTTGTCCCCGCCGCCGTTGATGACGATCAGTGTGGTCACCAGTCCGACGACGGCGACCACCGAGACGATCACCGACCCGATGACCACACCCCGGTTGCCCTTGTTCCCGGAGCCGCCGGGCCCACCGGAACCCACGGCGGGCCCCTGGGACGCGACCGTGTACGGCGGAGGCGTCGAGGCGCCCTGCTGCGGCACGTACCCGGCCTGCTGTGGCGGGGTCCCGTATCCACCCTGCTGCGGATAGCCGTAGGCGGGGGACGGCGGCCCCGGCACCGGCGTCGGCCCCCCGTACGGGTTCGGCTGCGGCGTCGACCGGTACGGCGTCTGCACCGGCCCCGTGGGGCCGTTGGGGGCCGAGGAGCGGTCGACCGGCGGGAACACCGCGGCCCCCACGCCCGCTCCGGACTGCGTCTGCGTGCCCGGCACGATGCTGGGCGCGGCCTGGCTGACCGCCGCCGCCACCCGCAGGCACTCGTCGCGCATCGCCTCGGCGCTGGGGAAGCGCTCGTTGGGGTTCTTCTTCAGCGCGCGGGCGACCAGCGCGTCCACCGCCGGCGGCAGCGAGCGGTTGATCGAGGAGGGAGCCACCGGCTCCTCCTGGACGTGCGCGTACGCGATCGCCAGCGGCGAGTCCGCGTCGAAGGGCAGCCGCCCGGTGACCAGTTGGAAGAGCATGATGCCGACCGAGTACAGGTCGCTGCGCGCGTCCACCCCGCGGCCGAGGGCCTGTTCGGGGGAGAGGTACTGCGGGGTGCCCACGACCATGCCGGTCTGCGTCATCGACGTCACGCCGGACTGCATCGCGCGGGCGATGCCGAAGTCCATCACCTTCACCACGCCGCGCTTGGTCACCATCACGTTGCCCGGCTTGATGTCCCGGTGCACCAGGCCCATCTCGTGGCTGATCTCCAGCGCCGCCAGGACGTCCGCGGTGACCTTCAGCGCCCGGTCGGCCGGCATCGCGCCGTACTGCTGGACGTCCGACTCCAGCACCGAGCCGAGGGGGCGGCCCTCGACGTACTCCATGACGATGTACGGCGTCGGCGCGCCGGTCCCGCCGGAGCCCTCGCCGAGGGAGGTGTCCTCGCCGGTGTCGAAGACGGAGACGATGTTGGTGTGCGTGAGCTTCGCCACGGCCTGCGCCTCGCGCCGGAAGCGCTCACGGAAGGCCTGTTCCCGGCCGAGTTCCGTGTGCAGGGTCTTGATGGCGACCTGCCGGTCGAGCACGGAGTCGTAGGCGAGGTGCACGGAGGCCATGCCGCCCTCGCCGAGCAGATCACGCAGCTGGTAGCGGCCGCCGGCCACCGATCGCCCCGCGTACCGGCCCTGGCCGTCCTGGCTCATGTTCTGCGTCCCCCATCGGCGTCGCGGCGGCGGGGCGGGATCCCGCTCCCGCGTTCCCCGCCCGCCCCCGACCGGTGCGCTCCCGACCGGGCGACTGGCTGATTACTGATCGACTGGCTCATTCCCGGCCAAGTCTGCCCCAGGGCACCGACACGTCAAGCTCGGTGCCCGTTCCGTGACCCTACGCGAAAGAAGCGTCGCGGAAGCGTTACAGCAGCCGTACCCCCGGCACACGGAATTTGCACGCGGACACCGGCGACCGGTTTCATGGCCGGTCCACTCGAAATCCAACGGGGACAGGCGCCTCGCGCGGAGCCTGTAGCGTGACCCGACGGAAGACCGTGACAACCACCGCGCAGACCGCGGGCAGAAACGACGGCGAGGACTGATGGCACAGACGCAGCGCGCCCAGGGCCCGTCCGACCCCGAGGCGAGTGGCGGCGGCATGTCGGAGACACCGGAGAACTGGGGCAACGGCGGCCTGGTCGGCGACGGCCGGTACCGGCTGACCCACCGGCTCGGCCGGGGCGGCATGGCCGAGGTGTTCGCGGCCGAGGACGTCCGGCTCGGGCGGACGGTCGCGGTCAAGCTGCTGCGCGCCGACCTCGCCGAGGACCCGGTCTCCAAGGCCCGCTTCACGCGTGAGGCCCAGTCCGTCGCCGGTCTCAACCACCACGCCATCGTGGCCGTGTACGACTCCGGTGAGGACGTCGTGGGCGGCCAGTCGGTTCCGTACATCGTGATGGAGCTGGTCGAGGGCCGCACCATCCGCGACCTGCTGCTCAACGCCGAGGCCCCCGGGCCCGAGCAGGCGCTGATCATCGTCTCCGGCGTCCTGGAGGCGCTGGCCTACTCGCACCAGCACGGCATCGTGCACCGCGACATCAAGCCGGCCAACGTGATCATCACGCACAACGGCGCCGTCAAGGTCATGGACTTCGGCATCGCCCGCGCGCTGCACGGCGCCTCCACGACGATGACGCAGACCGGCATGGTCATGGGAACCCCCCAGTACCTGTCCCCGGAGCAGGCGCTCGGCAAGGCCGTCGACCACCGCTCCGACCTGTACGCCACCGGCTGCCTGCTCTACGAACTCCTCGCGCTGCGCCCGCCCTTCGTCGGCGAGACCCCGCTGTCGGTGGTCTACCAGCACGTGCAGGACATGCCGGTGCCCCCGTCCCAGACCTCCGACGGCTGCCCGCCCGAGCTCGACGGACTGGTGATGCGCTCGCTCGCCAAGGAGCCGGACGACCGGTTCCAGACGGCGGAGGAGATGCGCGGGCTCGTCCAGTACGGGCTGCAGATGCTCTACGACGAGGGTGGCCACACCGGCACCTGGAACACCGGCCCGGTGGTCGGACCCGACGGCCGGCACACCCCGGCCGCGGGCCTCGCCGGCACGACGGTGCTGCCGCACCCCGCCGACTCGGGCACCACGGTCGTCCCGCAGCCGATCCTGCCCCCGTACGGCGGCGGCGGGGACGACGGCGGCTTCGAGGGACGCGGCAACCGGGGCAGCGGCCGGGGCAAGCTGTGGATCCTCGCGGCCCTCGCGGTCATCGCCATAGTCGCGGGCGTGGCGCTCGCGCTGAACAACTCCGGCGGCGGCGGGGACGGCGGCGACACCAAGAAGTCCCCGGCGGCGACCCAGTCCACCAAGGACAAGGACGACGACTCGACGCCGAGCGCCGAGCGGAGCGAGGAGTCCTCGAACGACGACACCGGATCGAACTCGGGCTCGAACTACGAGCAGCCCGGCCGGGAGTCGAACGAATATCCGCGCAAGCCGTCGAACACCGCCTCCCAGCCGGACGGCGAGCAGTCCTCGCCCGAGGGCGACGGCGGTGGCGGCAACGGTGGCGACGGCGGGCAGTCCTCCCCGGCCGGCCAGCAGTCCTCCCCGGCGGGCCAGCAGTCCTCGCCGGCCTCCTCGGCCGGGAACGCGGGATCCGGGGACGACGAGGGCGCGGGCTCGGACGAGGGCGCGAACGGCTGACGGGCACGACACGCACGACAGGGGCCCCGGCCGCGGCAGAACCGCCGCGGCCGGGGCCCGCCCGCATGGCCCGCGCGCGACCGCCTCGGGCCCCGACGGGCGGAACGGGTGATTTTTCCGGGTTTCCGGGCGACTTCCGTCGCGCCCGCGATCATCGCTCCCACCGGCGGCGAAGTCTTCACGTGACGCGGCTCACCGGATAACGTGCCCTTGTTCCGGCCCCCTGCAAGGCTGTGACCAGCATCTGTTGCCGACTGCGCGATTTACTTGGAAGCCCAAGCAAAATCGCAGGTCAGAAGGGGTTTCACAGAAATGTGAAGCACTGGGTAACGTGCTGTTCTGCAGGGCGCTCGCCGGGGCACCTGTCACGCCTGTTCCCGACCGGGCCGCACCCACCCCGTGCGCCCCACAGGAGCGGGCGAGCCGCTCTCCCGGGTCCGGAACGGGCCGGGGAGACCCCAGGCACCCGGCGAACCCGGGGGCCGGACCGACGGAGGAGCACACGTGACCGTGGAGAGCACTGCCGCGCGCAAGGCGCGACGCAGCGCCGGAGGCAAGGCCGGCGCCACCGGCACCGAGCGGGCCGGCGCGGACGCCGCCCCGGCGCAGGAGGGCAGCGGTACCACCGGGACCGCCGGTACCACCCGGAGCAAGCGCGCCGCGAGCACCGGCCGCACCGGCAAGGCCACCGGTACCACGGGTGGCACCCGTGCCAAGCAGACGGCCGCGAAGCCGCGCGCCGCGAAGAAGGCCGCCGCCCCGGCGGCCGGCACGGGGACGGCCGCCGAGGAGCACCAGCTCGTCCAGTTGCTGACCCCCGAGGGCAAGCGGGTCAAGAACGCCGAGTACGACCCCTACGTCGCGGACCTCACCCCCGAGGACCTGCGCGGCCTGTACCGGGACATGGTCCTCACCCGCCGCTTCGACGCCGAGGCCACCTCCCTGCAGCGCCAGGGCGAGCTGGGCCTGTGGGCCTCGCTGCTCGGCCAGGAGGCCGCCCAGATCGGCTCCGGCCGCGCCACCCGCCCGGACGACTACGTCTTCCCGACCTACCGCGAGCACGGCGTCGCCTGGTGCCGCGGGGTCGACCCGACCAACCTGCTCGGCATGTTCCGCGGCGTGAACAACGGCGGCTGGGACCCGAACAGCAACAACTTCCACCTCTACACGATCGTCATCGGCTCCCAGGCGCTGCACGCCACCGGCTACGCCATGGGCGTCGCCAAGGACGGCGCCGACGCGGCAGTGATCGCCTACTTCGGGGACGGCGCCTCCAGCCAGGGCGACGTCGCCGAATCGTTCACCTTCTCCGCCGTCTACAACGCCCCCGTGGTGTTCTTCTGCCAGAACAACCAGTGGGCGATCTCCGAGCCGACCGAGAAGCAGACCCGCGTGCCCCTCTACCAGCGCGCCCAGGGCTACGGCTTCCCCGGCGTCCGCGTCGACGGCAACGACGTCCTGGCCTGCCTCGCGGTCACCAAGTGGGCCCTGGAGCGGGCCCGCCGGGGCGAGGGCCCCACGCTCGTCGAGGCGTTCACCTACCGCATGGGCGCCCACACCACCTCCGACGACCCCAGCCGCTACCGGCACGACGACGAGCGGGTCGCCTGGGAGGCGAAGGACCCGATCGCCCGGCTGCGAGCCCACCTCACCGCCGCGAACCACACGGACGAGTCGTTCTTCGCGGAACTGGAGGCCGAGAGCGAGGCGTTGGGAAGGCGAGTGCGCGAAGCGGTCCGTGCCATGCCGGACCCGGACCACTTCGCCATCTTCGAGAACGCCTACGCGGACGGACACGCGCTGGTCGACGAGGAGCGCGCCCAGTTCGCCGCCTACCAGGCGTCGTTCGCGGACGCCGAAGGGGGCAAGTGAGATGACCGAGAAGATGGCGATCGCCAAGGCGATCAACGAGTCGCTGCGGCAGGCCCTGGAGGCCGACCCGAAGGTCCTCGTCATGGGCGAGGACGTGGGCAAGCTCGGCGGCGTCTTCCGCGTCACCGACGGACTGCAGAAGGACTTCGGCGAGGAGCGGGTCATCGACACCCCGCTCGCCGAGTCCGGCATCGTCGGCACCGCGATCGGCCTCGCCCTGCGCGGCTACCGCCCGGTCGTGGAGATCCAGTTCGACGGCTTCGTGTTCCCCGCGTACGACCAGATCGTCACGCAGCTCGCGAAGATGTACGCCCGCTCGCTCGGCAAGGTCAAGCTGCCGGTCGTCGTCCGCATCCCCTACGGCGGCGGCATCGGCGCGGTCGAACACCACTCGGAGTCCCCCGAGGCGCTGTTCGCGCACGTGGCGGGCCTGAAGGTGGTCTCCCCCTCGAACGCCTCGGACGCCTACTGGATGATGCAGCAGGCCATCCAGAGCGACGACCCGGTGATCTTCTTCGAGCCCAAGCGGCGCTACTGGGACCGCGGCGAGGTCAACACCGAGGCCATCCCGGGCCCCCTGCACAGGGCCACGGTGGCCCGCGAGGGCACCGACCTGACGCTCGTGGCCTACGGCCCGATGGTCAAGCTCTGCCTGGAGGTGGCCGACGCCGCCGCGGAGGAGGGCAGGTCCCTGGAGGTCGTGGACCTGCGCTCGATCTCCCCGCTCGACTTCGACTCCGTACAGGCCTCGGTCGAGAAGACCCGCCACCTGGTCGTGGTCCACGAGGCGCCGGTGTTCCTCGGCTCGGGCGCGGAGATCGCCGCCCGGATCACCGAGCGGTGCTTCTACCACCTGGAGGCCCCCGTGCTCAGGGTCGGCGGCTACCACGCCCCCTACCCGCCGGCCCGCCTGGAGGAGTCCTACCTCCCGGACCTGGACCGGGTGCTCGACGCCGTCGACCGCTCGCTGGCGTACTGAGGAGAAGAGGTCGTGACGACGATGACTGACGCGTCCGTACGCGAGTTCAAGATGCCGGACGTCGGCGAGGGACTCACCGAGGCCGAGATCCTCAAGTGGTACGTCCAGCCCGGTGACACGGTCACCGACGGGCAGGTGGTGTGCGAGGTCGAGACGGCCAAGGCCGCCGTCGAACTGCCCATCCCCTACGACGGGGTGGTGCGCGAGCTGCGCTTCGCCGAGGGCACCACCGTCGATGTCGGCACGCCGATCATCGCGGTCGCGGTGGCCGGCGCCGCCGGGGAGGCGCCCGTCCAGGAGGCCCCCGAGGCGGCTCCGGCCGCCGAGGAGCCCGCCGCGCCGAGCGGCCGCAAGCCGGTCCTGGTGGGCTACGGCGTCGCCGAGTCCGCCACCCGCCGCCGCCCGCGCAAGCCCCAGCCGGGACCGCCGGCCGCCCCGGCGGCCCCCGCCGAGGAGACGCTCTACGCGGCCACCGCGCTGCGGGACACCGTCCCCGCTCAGGAGGGCGCGCAGACCTCCTCCGCCCCGGCCGCGGAACCGGAGCGGCCCGCGCTCAACGGGCACGGCGGGCAGCGCCCGCTGGCCAAGCCGCCGGTGCGCAAGCTCGCCAAGGACCTGGGCGTGGACCTGGCCACGGTGACCCCCTCGGGTCCCGAGGGCGTCATCACCCGCGAGGACGTCCACAAGGCGGCAGCGCCCTCGCCGGTCGAGGCCCCCACCCGGGTCCAGGCGGCGCCGGCGCCCGCCCCCCAGGCGGCACCGACCGCCGCGGCCGTCTCGTACGACGCCGCGCGGGAGACCCGGGTGCCCGTCAAGGGCGTCCGCAAGGCCACGGCGGCGGCGATGGTCGGCTCCGCGTTCACGGCACCGCACGTCACGGAGTTCGTGACGGTCGACGTGACGCGGACGATGAAGCTGGTCGAGGAGCTGAAGCGGTCCCCCGCCGAGTACGGCCTCGAGGGCCTGCGGGTCAACCCGCTGCTGCTGATCGCCAAGGCCCTGCTGGTCGCCGTCCGGCGCCACCCGGAGATCAACGCGTCCTGGGACGAGGCCAACCAGGAGATCGTGGTCAAGCACTACGTCAACCTGGGTATCGCGGCCGCCACCCCCCGGGGCCTGATCGTGCCGAACATCAAGGACGCGCACAGCCGGACGCTGCCCGAACTGGCCGCCTCCCTCGGCGAACTGGTCGCCACCGCCCGCGAGGGGAAGACCTCCCCGGCGGCCATGCAGGGCGGCACGGTGACCATCACCAACGTCGGCGTCTTCGGCGTCGACACCGGAACGCCCCTGCTCAACCCGGGGGAGTCCGCGATCCTGGCGGTCGGCGCGATCAAGCTCCAGCCCTGGGTCCACAAGGGCAAGGTGAAGCCGCGTCAGGTCACCACCCTCGCCCTCAGCTTCGACCACCGCCTGGTCGACGGCGAACTGGGCTCCAAGGTCCTGGCGGACGTGGCCGCGGTCCTGGAACGCCCGAAGAGGCTGATCACCTGGGGGTGACCGGCCCGGCACGGTAAGTTGTCCAAAGACGGAAGGAGCGCCGCATGTTGGAGATGCGACGCCCCTTCCGTCATTTCACGGCCCCGGGACCGCCCGTCAGGGCTGGTTGAGCACGTACACCGGCGCGCCCTTGTCCGTGCCGCCCCGCGAGCGGATGCAGGCGTGCTTGCGCAGCAGCCGCAGGCACTCGTTCACCCGGCGCACGGTGAGTCCCGTCCGCGCGGCCAGCGATTCCAGCGGCTCGCGCAGCTCGCCCGTCTCCACGAGGACCGGGGCGATCACCACGGCCAGGGCCCACACGTCCTCCGTCACCGCGAGACGGTGCCGCCAGTCGGCCAGCACCGCCTCCAGACTCGTCCGCGCCCCCGGGGCGGCGCCGGGCGCGGTGCGGGTGACCGCGAGGGTGTCCAGCCGGTTCGCGATGCGCTCCATGGCCTGGGCGATGGTGTTCTGCGCGGCGAGGGTCGCGTGCTGCGCGGCCAGCATCTCCCGCTGCACCTCCAGCGACGCCCGCCTGGCCACCGCGAGTTCCTCGTCCACCTCCAGGTTGTGCGCCTCGAGCCGGACGATCGCCTCGGCCACCTGCTCCGGCATGGCGTAGGCGAGCGGGGCACCCGGCGCGGCGGGCTGCACCGCGGCCTCCTCCAGACTGTAGGAGCCCTCCCTCTGCACGGTCTCGATCACTTCCGCGGCCCACTGCTTGAAGGGTTCGCAGGCGGGCTTGGTGCAGGCGTTGACGAGCCGGACGAGACCCTGCAGATCGATCAGATTCAGGTCTCGGCGCCACTCCCTGCCTGCGGGAATGTCGAGACCGTGACCTCCAGTCACTGTCTCGAGACTGTCTCGGTTGGCCTCCGGGACGTGGTCGAGGAGTGCCTTGCGTGGCGTGGTGTAGCCCAGCCTCTTGCACACATCCACCGCCGGGAACCAGTGGCTCCCGTCCGGCATGGTCAGCCGGCGGATCCTGGCCCCGGTCGCCGCGTACACGAAGTCGCTGATGTCGATGGCCTCATGGCGCTCGGCGGGCCTGGGGCGCTTGCTCGGTTCGTTCATGTGAACCTCCTTCGCTGCGGAAGCTAGAGCGAGGAAAGGCGCATATGCCAGCCAGGTCGGGGATGTTCATGATTGCGGGGGAAGATCACCAGTTCGCCCTTCGCTGCCGCCCGTGATGTGCATCGCCGGGATTCGCCGGACGGCGAGGGGGCCGGGCAACGGGAAGGGGCCCGCCGGACATGGACGGCGGGCCCCTTCGTGACGGTGGCCGGGGCCGCCGTCGGCCGATCAGACGGCGAAGCCGTAGTTCAGGAGCTTCTTCGCGTCGGAGGTGCGGTTGGCGACCGAGGAGGAGGCCAGGACCGTGCCGACGACCGTCTTGCCGTTGCGGGTCGCGGCGAAGACCAGGCAGTACTTGGCCTCCGGTCCCGAGCCCGTCTTGACGCCGATGGTGCCGCTGTAACCGCTGAGCAGCGGGTTGGTGTTGCTCCAGTTCATGTAGCGGTAGCCACCGCTCTTGGTGGTCACCTTCTGCTTGGTGGACTTGGTCTTGACCACCGTGCGGAACGTGGAGTTCTTGAGCGCGTTGCGCGCGAGCTTGGTCAGGTCGCGCGGCGTGGAGTAGTTGCTGCCGTTGCCGATGCCGTCGAACGAGTCGAAGTGCGTGTTGGTCAGGCCGAGGTCGCGCGCGGTCTTGTTCATCTTGGAGAGGAACGACTTCACACGCGCCGAACGGCTGGAGCCGGAGCCGAACTTATCGGCGAGGGCGTAGGCGGCGTCACAGCCCGAGGGCAGCATCAGCCCGTACAGGAGCTGGCGGACGGTCACCTTGTCGCCGACGATCAGGTGGGCGGAGGAGGCGTTGTTGCGGACGATGTAGTCGCTGTACGCCTTCTGGATCGTGACCTTGGAGTTCAGGTTCAGGTTGGACTGCGAGAGCACCACCTTCGCCGTCATGATCTTGGTGGTGGAGCCGGTGGACAGCCGGGTGTCCGCCTTCTTGGTGTACAGGGACTTGCCGGTGCCGCTGTTCATCGCGAACCCGCCCTTGGCGGTGATCGAGGGCTTGGTGACGGCCTGGGCGGGAGCCGCGGTGAGGGCTCCGGTGGCCAGCACGGCGCCGGTGGTGACCACGGCGGCGGCGGTCCTGCGGAGCCGAGCGCCCCTAATGGCGGTAATCAACGTGAACGCTCCGATTGCGTCGTCTTGCATCGCTTGCGGTGCATGTCCTGCCTCCGCCCGCTGATGCGATGAAATGCCCCTGGGAGGCGGCCGGATGAGACTGCCGCCACTTCGTCAGACTTGTAAGTAGCACAAAAGGATGTGCCGTTGCCGGGATACGTCCCACACCGGTCGGCAGGCGTCCACACTCCGGACGCCGGACCGCATGCGTACGTGTTGTATCTATGCTGTGCGCATGCCTTCGCCGCCCGTCCCTGCCGGTCCCCACCCACCCGGGCCCGCCGATTCCCACCCACCCGGGCCCGCCAGTTCCCACCCACCCGTCCCTGCGGCCCCCTCCCCCCTCTCGCCCACCCCGCCCGGCAAGCGGCCCCCGGCCGCCGACCGGGTGTACGCCCACGTCAAGCAGGGTGTGCTGGAGCGCCGCTACGAGGGCGGGACACTGCTGACCGAGGGAGGCCTGGCCGAGGAGGTCGGCGTCTCGCGCACCCCCGTGCGGGAGGCGCTGCTCCGGCTGGAGGTCGAGGGACTGCTGCGCCTCTACCCGAAGAAGGGCGCCCTGGTCCTGCCCGTCTCCGCCCAGGAGATCGCGGACGTGGTCGAGACGCGCCGGCTCGTCGAGGCGCACGCGGCGCGCAAGGCGGTGCCCGCGCCGCCCGCGCTCCTGGCCCGGCTGGAGGAACTGCTCGCCAGGCAGCGCGAGCAGGTCGCCGCCGGCGAACTGGCCGAGGCGGCGGTCACCGACCGCTGCTTCCACGCCGAGATCGTGCGCAGCGGCGGCAACGAGATCCTCTCCCGCCTCTACGACCAGCTCCGCGACCGCCAGCTCCGCATGGGCGTCGCCGTCATGAACGCCCACCCCGACCGGGTCACCAAGACGCTCACCGAACACGGGCAGATCCTCGAGGCGCTGCGCGCGGGGGACGCCGAGCGGGTCGTGGAACTGCTGCACGGCCATGTGAACTGGTTCTCCCACCTGGCCCGGGGGGAGATCCGATGAGCGCGGCCTCCACCGGCTCCCTCCGTCTGCCCGGGGACCCGCCAGGCGGCCGGCGGGCGATCGCCGTCTGGTCGATCGGCGTCTCCGTCTACTTCGTCGCGGTGATCTTCCGTACGTCCCTGGGCGTGGCGGGACTGGACGCGGCCGACCGGTTCCATGTCAACGCCTCGGCGCTGTCCACGTTCTCGATCCTGCAGCTCCTGGTCTACGCGGGCATGCAGATACCCGTCGGCCTCCTGGTCGACCGGCTCGGCACCAAGAAGGTGCTGACGCTCGGCGTCGTGCTGTTCACCGCGGGCCAGCTCGGCTTCGCCTTCTCCCCGTCCTACGGGAGCGCGCTCGCCTCCCGGGCGCTGCTCGGCTGCGGCGACGCGCTGACCTTCATCAGCGTGCTGCGGCTCGGCACCCGCTGGTTCCCGGCCAGGCGCGGCCCGATGGTCGCCCAGCTCGCCGGGCTGGCCGGCATGGCGGGCAACCTCGTCTCCACCCTGGTCATCGCCCGCCTGCTGCACGGCCTCGGCTGGACGGCGGCCTTCGCGGGCAGCGCGCTCGCCGGACTCGTCGTCCTCGTCCTGATGACGCTCTTCCTGAAGGACCACCCCGAGGGCTTCGACCCGGAGCCCGTCACGCACCAGGGCGCGGCCTACGTGCGCCGGCAGATCGCGGCCTCCTGGCGGGAGCCCGGCACCCGGCTCGGCATGTGGGTGCACTTCACCACGCAGTTCCCGGCGATGGTGTTCCTGCTGCTGTGGGGGCTGCCCTTCCTCGTCGAGGCGCAGGGACTGTCCCGGGCGACGGCCGGGGAGCTGCTGACCCTGGTGGTGCTGTCCAACATGGCCGTCGGACTGGTGTACGGGCAGCTGGTGGCCCGGCGCAACGCGGCCCGGCTGCCGCTGGCCCTCGGCACCGTGGGCGCGACGGCCTTGCTGTGGGCGGCCACGCTGCTGTACCCGGGAGACCGGGCGCCGATGTGGCTGCTGGTCGCGCTCTGCGCGGTCCTCGGCGCCTGCGGACCCGCCTCGATGATCGGCTTCGACTTCGCCCGGCCCGCCAACCCGGCCGAACGTCAGGGCACGGCCTCCGGGATCACCAACATGGGCGGTTTCGTCGCCTCGATGACGACGCTGTTCGCGATCGGCGTGCTGCTGGACGCGAGCGGCAACGACTACACGCTGGCGTTCTCCGTGGTCTTCGTCCTCCAGGCGCTCGGCCTCAGCCAGATCCTGCGGCTGCGCGGGCGCGCGGCGGTCCGCGAGCGGGAGCGGCTGGTGGCGAGCCGGGTACAGACCGTCCACGTGCCGGTCGCCGCGGGCGGCGGCCCGGGGCAGGGCCCCGCATGACGCGGCGGGTGCGCCGGGGCCCTGCCTCGGCGCACCCGCCCCTTCCGGTTCCGCTACGGCGGCACCGCCAGTCGGTCGTCGTCACGGCGGCCCGGCGAGAAGCCCGTCGCGACGTCGTCACGCGGCATTCGCGAAACGGCCGTCGCCACGGAGGCACCCCGGGGCGGCCGTCGCTAGGGCGTCACCGCGAACGCCAGCAGGATCGCCGCCGTCAGTTCCGCGTCGCCCTCCGCCTTGATCCGGTCGGCCACCATGTCCGCCGTGACCCGGCCGCAGGCCAGCCGCACGTACGTCTCCCAGTCCAGCGTCAGACTCACCACCGGGCCCAGCGAGGGCGCGCCGTCTATCGACCCGCGCCCCTCCTCGTCGACCCGGACCGTGCGCAGGAACTCGACCGGTCCGTGCACGTCGATCACCACCGCCGAGCCGGGCGGCACCCCCGCGTCCTTGGCGACGACCTTCGGCAGCGCGGCGAGCAGCAGGTCCCGGGTCACCTGGGCGCCCGGGGAGTCCAGGTTGCCGGGGCGGCCGAGGGCGGCGCGCAGATCCTGCTCGTGCACCCACACGTCGAAGGCCCGGTTGCGCATGGCCTCCTCCAGCGTCGGCTCGGTGCCGAGCGGGCCGCGCACCTTGGTGCCGGGGTCCCGCGACTCGTTCCGGAGCTGGCGGTTGCGGCGGATGATCGTGTACTCCAGCTCGGAGGTCATCTCCGGGCCGGTGTGGTGCCGGCGGACGTCGACCTGCATCTCCATGTACCGCTGGTGCTCGTTGGTGACGTGGAAGAGGTCGCGCGGGAGGGTGTGGATCGGCCGCGGGTCGCCGAGCATCTCGCACTCCAGCCCGATGACGTGCGAGACGACGTCGCGGACCGACCAGGCCGGGCACGGGGTCCGCCGGTTCCACTCGCCTTCCACGAGCGGCTGCACCAGCTCGGATATCGCGTCGATCGAGTGGGTCCAGGCGTCGGCGTAGGGCTGGAGGGTGGGATGCAGACTCACGGAACGGGACCCCTCGGGCGGTCGGTGCGCGGGCAGTTGTGGCGGCGGCGGTCGCCGACGGCGTTGTCGGTGGACGGAATGCTGCTGCGGTGGCCCCCAGCGTCGTGTCAACGTCTGTCAGCGGGTGTCCAGACACGTTAAGTTACGCTGCTGTGGGGCACCCCGGCAGTGCTTTCGTGTGACGATCGTAGGCCCGGACGGACGGCTCGAATGCCAGGACGGTGGTAGTGTGCGCGCCTCCCTCATCCAGATCGGTGTAGACGAGGACGAATCGGTCGAAGCGCGCCGCGCTCGCGTCGCCTCCCTCGTACGGGAACAGGCGGGCGCGGATCTGGTCGTGCTGCCCGAGCTGTGGACCACCGGGGCCTTCGCCTACGAGTCCTTCGCCACCGGGGCGGAACCGCTGCGCGGTCCGACGTACGAGGCGATGGCCGAAGCGGCCCGCGAGGCGGGCGTGTGGCTGCACGCGGGCTCGATCCCCGAGCGCGGCGAGGCACCGGCCGACGGCGGCCCGGGCGCCGAGGGCCCCGTGTACAACACCTCACTCGTCTTCTCCCCCTCCGGCACACTCGCCGCCGCCTACCGCAAGATCCACCGCTTCGGCTTCGACAAGGGCGAGGCCGTCCTGATGGGCGCCGGCGACACCCTGGTGACCGTGACCCTGCCGGACACCACGCTCGGCGTGGCCACCTGCTACGACCTCCGCTTCCCCGAGCTGTTCCGCGGCCTCGTCGACGCCGGCGCCGAGACGCTGGTGGTCCCGGCGGGCTGGCCGGAACGCCGCCGCTCCCACTGGACGCTCCTCGCGCAGGCCCGCGCGGTCGAGAACCAGGCCTTCGTCCTCGCCTGCGGAACGGCCGGGACGCACGCCGGGGTTCCCCAGGCCGGTCACTCGATCGTGGTGGACCCCTGGGGCGAGGTCCTGGCGGAGGCGGGCCCGGACGAGGAGATCCTCACCGTCGACTTCGACCCGGCACGGGTGGCGAGGACGAGGGAACAGTTCCCGGCCCTGAAGGACCGCGTCCTCGGCCTGGCCCCGCCCACCGTCTGAACCCCACCGCGGCCCTGTCACCCGGGGGCTCCCTCCCCA
Organism: Streptomyces griseoaurantiacus; assembly: GCF_036189845.1. Taxonomy (NCBI): domain Bacteria; kingdom Bacillati; phylum Actinomycetota; class Actinomycetes; order Kitasatosporales; family Streptomycetaceae; genus Streptomyces; species Streptomyces griseoaurantiacus. The sequence continues at coordinate 3,792,248 of NZ_CP108326.1, forward strand.
GGGCCCGCCTCAGTCCTCCCGTTCCTTCTCCGCGAGGTGGATCGCGCACACCGCCACCGCGATCAGCAGCGCCGGGTCCGCGTCCTCGCGGACGATGTCCACGCCGTACGTCTCCCGGACGTGCAGCCACCGCCGCGAGATCACCGCGAGCAGCTCCCCGTCGTACTCGACGGCGAACTCCCGGTCGAGGATCTTGCCGCTGACGTCCAGCTCCGTCCCCTCGGCCAGCGCCACGCGGTAGTGGTTGCGCAACAGCGACAGCCGCTTGCGGCGGATCGTGGCGAGCGGCTCCCCGCCCCGCTCGATCACCATCGTGTCGCGCAGGGCGAACATCTTCTGGTGGATGTCGATCAGCACATTGCCCCGGGTGTCCTTCAGCTCGAAGGTGTCCCGCAGCCGCATCGCCTTCCCGTCGACGAGGAAGACCTTCTCACCGTGCTCGTCCTCGATCCAGTAGTCGTCACCGATACCGAGGAGCCGGTCGCGTACGAGGAATCTCATACCCGTACGGCTTCCCCGCCACCGGGCCCGGGAAAGCGGCCAGTGGGGGCCTTCGCGGAGGTGCACAGGTCAACGTCGAGCTGGTTTCCGGCTACCTCGCGCCGACCCAGCCGAGCGAGGTTGCCGCGTACGCGGACACATTCACGGAACTGGCCGAGATGGCCGTCCATGGGGCGAAGGCCCGCGCACTCATCACCAGCGCCATTCAGACTCTCGGGTGATGACCGTGCAAACCTCATGCAATCTCCTGGGAGTTGCAGCTCGACCGTTCCTAGCGTGGTCGCTACACGGACGACACGAGGAGCGGGGCCGTGAAGACGATCGCGTATGAGCAACCCCCGGTAGAGCTGCCGTTGCGCACAGACCCGGACTGTCAGTGGACTGCCGCACCGACCGGGGACGCGGACGTGTGCATGGACATGTGCATCGGGCACACGGGCCGGACCGGGCACATGACCTTCCTGCGCGAGTTCTCGGAAGTCGCCGTGGTCGAGCGCGCCCAGTGAGGGTGTCAGTCACCGACCTGGTGTTCCACGCGGTGGCGGATGTACTCGTCCGGATGGGACCGGGCTATCGCCACGGCCGCGTCCACCAGGTCGTGCAGCTCCGGCGGATAGGCCGACTTCCGGAGCGGCAGGCCCGGCAGGATGCGGCGCCGGACGTCCAGGTGCTCGTTGATCACGAACTCGCGAAGCGCGGTTTCGTACCACTCGGCCACTACGGTCGGGGCGTCGTCGGGCTCCGCCGGACCGGTGCCTGCGGGGTGCTCCGCCCGTACGGTGGGCATACGCAGGGGTAGAGCCGACCAGTACCAGGCATTCGCCGCGCCCGCCCGCTCGACGTCCGTGCCCGCCCGCAGGTATCCGAGCAACGAGGCTTGGACCCGCCCGCGCCCGAACGCGTTCAGCGCCGGTTCGAGGAAATGGCGGTTGAAGCTCGGGTCGGGGTCGTAGACGGCTGCCTTGATCAGCGTCTCGAAGGACTCCTCGGAAAGGATCAGGTCCCGGCGGCAGGCCTTGTACAGCGCCGTCCGAGCTTGGTTCACCCACGTTCGTGGATCGCCGGGCTGCGGCCTGTGAACGACGTCGAGCCCGAGGACCCGGACGACGTCCGCCACGCATCCGGCGAACACCTCCCTACGGCCCTCCACCGGCCCCGGCAGCGCCATGAACCCCTGCACCGTCCGCGCCGTCTCGCCGGCAGTCGTCTCGCCCTCGTCCGTAGCCAACCTTCGCTCCCCTGTCGTAGGTCCTGCCGTAGGCGTGTGATCCGACGTTCGTACCAGGATGGCAAGCTTGAAGGATGAACGATGCTGTCCCGGCGCCCACCCCCGCGCCCGTACCCCGCAGGCGTGCCCGTGTCCGTGCCCCCGAGCTGATCGGCAAGGGTGGCTGGCTGAACACCGGCGGGAAAGATCTCCCCCTCGCTGACCTGCGAGGTAAGTGCGTTGTTGTGGATTTCTGGACCTTCTGCTGCATCAACTGCCTGCACGTCCTGGACGAGCTGCGGGAGCTGGAGGAGAAGCACCGGGACACGGTGGTGATCATCGGGGTGCACTCGCCGAAGTTCGTGCACGAGGCGGAGCACCAGGCGGTCGTGGACGCCGTCGAGCGGTACGGCGTGGAGCACCCGGTGCTCGACGATCCGGAGCTGGCCACCTGGAAGCAGTACGCGGTGCGGGCCTGGCCCACGCTGGTGGTGATCGACCCCGAGGGGTACGTGGTCGCCCAGCACGCGGGCGAGGGGCACGCGCACGCGATCGAGAAGCTGGTGGAGGAGCTGGAGGCCGAGCACGAGGCCAAGGGCACCCTGCGCCGGGGCGACGGGCCGTATGTGGCGCCCGAGCCGGAGCCCACCACGCTCCGCTTCCCCGGCAAGGCGCTGCTGCTGCCCTCGGGGAACCTCCTGGTCAGCGACACCACCCGGCACCAGCTCGTGGAGCTGGCGGCGGACGGGGAGAGCGAGGTGCGGCGGATCGGGTCCGGTGCGCGCGGCTTCGCGGACGGTACGGCGGAGGCGGCGGCGTTCAGCGAGCCGCAGGGCCTGGCGCTGCTGGAGGACGGGTCGGTGGTCGTGGCCGACACCGTGAACCACGCGCTGCGCCGCCTGGACGTGGCCACCGGCGGTGTCACGACGCTCGCGGGCACCGGGCGGCAGTGGTGGCAGGGCTCGCCGACGTCCGGCCCGGCGCGCGAGGTGGATCTGTCCTCGCCGTGGGACGTGGCCGTGTTCGGCGGCCGGGTGTGGATGGCGATGGCGGGCGTGCACCAGTTGTGGACGTACGACCCCGCCTCGGAGACGGTCGCGGTGGCGGCGGGCACGACCAACGAGGGGCTGGTGGACGGTCCCGGCGCCGAGGCCTGGTTCGCCCAGCCCTCGGGGCTCGCGGCGGCCGGGGAGCGGCTGTGGCTGGCCGACTCCGAGACCTCCGCGCTGCGCTGGGTCGACACCGAGGGCGCGGTGCACACGGCGGTGGGCACCGGTCTGTTCGACTTCGGGCACCGGGACGGGGCGGCGGAGCAGGCGCTGCTCCAGCACCCGCTGGGGGTCACCGCGCTGCCGGACGGCTCGGTGGCGGTCAGCGACACCTACAACCACGCGCTGCGCCGCTTCGACCCGGCGACGGGCGAGGTGACCACGCTGGCCACGGATCTGCGCGAGCCCAGTGACGCGGTGGTGGTCGGCGAGGACATCGTGGTGGTGGAGTCTGCCCGGCACCGGCTGACGCGGCTGCGGCTGCCCGAGGAGGCGGTCCGGGTGGACGCGGTGGCGCACCGCACGCGGCGGGCGGCGACGGAGGTGGCGCCGGGGGCGCTGCGGCTCGACGTGATCTTCCAGGCGCCGGCCGGTCAGAAGCTGGACACGCGCTACGGCCCCTCGACCCGGCTGCTGGTCTCCTCGACGCCGCCGGAGCTGCTGCTGGCGGGCGAGGGCGCGGGCACGGACCTGGCCCGCACGCTGGAGCTGGACCCGTCGGTGCCGGAGGGGGTGCTGCACGTCTCGGCGATGGCCGCGTCCTGCGACGACGACCCCGCGAACGAGTACCCGGCGTGCCATGTCCACCAGCAGGACTGGGGTGTCCCGGTGCGTGTCACCGGGGACGGTGCGGCGCGGCTGCCCCTGGTGCTGGCGGGGATGGACACCGCGGAGGCCTGAGCCGGCGGCGGCCCGTGCGGGGGGCGGCCGGCGGGGACGCGTACGGGCGGCCGGGCGGCCGTCCCGTACGGGTCAGAGGCCGTAGCCGTCGCTGTAGCCGTCGCCGGTGTGATGGTGGTGGTGCCGTTCCTCCTCGACGACCGTCGTCGTGGGCGGCACCATGACGCGGCGGCGCCTGGCGATGCTGCTGAACGTGGTGACCCCGATCAGCCCGACGATCATGAGGATGAGACCGACGAGATCGAGGTTGACCCCGTTCATGTGCCAGTCGGTCGCGAACGTGAGTACGGCCCCCACGGCGATGAGGATGATGCATCCGCCCAGGCCCATGAGATTGCCCTCCCTGTCGTGCCGGAACCTCCGGCCCCGTTCGGGTACCCCCGGGGCGCACCGGCATGCGGAACCCCGGCTCCCGTCCGCCGGGCGGGGGCGGAACGGGGAGCCGGTGGAGGGCTCCTGACGGAGGGTTCGGGGAGGGCGGGGGCTCAGCTCTCCAGAAAGGCCGTCAGGGCGCTTGCCAGCAGGTACGGGTCGGCGGCGGCGCACATCTCGCGGGCGCTGTGCATGGAGAGGATGGCGACGCCGATGTCCACGGTGCGGATGCCGTGGCGGGCGGCGGTGATGGGGCCGATGGTGGTGCCGCAGGGCATGGAGTTGTGCGAGACGAAGGACTGGAAGGGCACGCCGGCCTTCTCGCAGGCGGCGGCGAACACGGCCCGGCCCGAACCGTCGGTGGCGTAGCGGTTGTTGGCGTTGACCTTGAGGATCGGTCCGCCGCCGGCCCGGGGGTGGTGGGTGGGGTCGTGCCGCTCGGCGTAGTTGGGGTGGACGGCGTGGCCGACGTCGGAGGAGAGGCAGACGGTGGCCGCGAGGGCGCGTGCCCGGTCCTCGGGGGAGCCGCCGCGGGCGTGCACCGAGCGTTCGAGGACGGAGCCGAGCAGGGGTCCGTCGGCGCCGGTGTCGGACTGGGAGCCGGTCTCCTCGTGGTCGAAGGCGGCGAGCACGGGGATGGAGGTGAGGTTCTCCGGCGCGGAGGCGGCGGCGGTGAGCGCGGCGAGGCCGGCGTGCACGGAGAGGAGGTTGTCCAGGCGGGGGGAGGCGAGGAGTTCCCGGTCGCGGCCGAGGTAGGCCGGCGGTTCCACGGGGTAGGTCATGAGGTCCCAGCCGGTGACCTCGCCGGCGGCGAGGCCGAGTTCCTGTTCGAGGAAGGCGATGAGGTCGCCGTCGCGCACGTCGTTCCCGAGGCCCCACACGGGCTGGAGGTGGCGCTGCTTGTCGAGCTGGAGGCCGTCGGAGCTGACCGAGCGGTCGAGGTGGATGGCGAGCTGGGGGACGCGCAGCAGCGGCCGGTCGACGTCGACGAGGCGGGTGGAGCCGTCGCGCAGGAAGACCCGTCCGGCCATGCCGAGGTCGCGGTCGAGCCAGGAGTTCATGAGGGGGCCGCCGTAGATCTCGACGGCGACCTGGCGCCAGCCGTGGGCGCCGCTGTCGGGCAGCGGCTTGACCCGCAGGTTGGGGGAGTCGGTGTGGGCGCCGAGGATGCGGAAGGGGGTGTGGGGGGCGGCACCCTCGGGGACGTACCAGGCGATCAGTGCGCCACCGCGCAGCACGTAGCGGCCGCCGGTGCCGGCGGGGGACGCCGCCGAGCCCTCCGCGTCCCAGGCGTCCGTCTCGGCGACCTGGCGGAATCCGGCCTTCTCCAGCCGCTCGGCGGCACTCGCCACCGCGTGGTACGGCGACGGGCTCGCCGTCACGAAGGACATCAGGTCGTCGGTGTGGCCGCGGTCGAAGCGGGGGGATGTGCGCATGGGTTCACCTTAACGACGGCGAAGGACCCGCTCCCGGGGATCGGGAGCGGGCCCTCGTGAGGACGGTGTGGAAGTCGGACAGAGCGGCCCGCCCGGCGGTGCGGGCGGACCGGGTGATCCACCCGCGTAGCGGACGTGCCGACCTGCTGCGGACGGTCCGTCAGAAAGCGGACTCGTCGAGCTCCATGAGGTCCAGGTCGACGCCCGAGGCCAGCTTGCGGGCGAGGGTCACACCGGGCAGCACGCTGGCGGCGAAGAACTTCGCTGCCGCGATCTTGCCCTGGTAGAACGTCTTGTCCTTGGCGGTCGCGGTCTCCAGCTTCTCGACGGCGATGGCGGCGCCCTTGAGGAGCAGGTAGCCGACGACGACGTCGCCGGAGGCGAGCAGGAGGCGGGTGGTGTTGAGGCCCACCTTGTAGATGTTCTTGGTGTCCTGCTCGGTGGCGGCGAGGTCGGTGAGCATGGTGCCGACGATCGACTCCAGCTCGACGGCGGCCTTGGCCAGGTGCTCGCGGGCGCCCGCCAGCTCCTCGCCGCCGGTGCCGAGCTCCAGGAACTTCTTGATGTCCCCGGCCAGCGAGTTCAGCGCCGCGCCCTGGTTGCGGACGATCTTGCGGAAGAAGAAGTCCTGGCCCTGGATCGCGGTGGTGCCCTCGTAGAGGGTGTCGATCTTGGAGTCGCGGATGTACTGCTCGACCGGGTACTCCTGGAGGAAGCCGGAGCCGCCGTAGGTCTGGAGGGACTGGGCGAGCTGCTCGTAGGCCTTCTCGGAGCCGTAGCCCTTGACGATGGGCAGGAGCAGGTCGTTGAGCGCGTGCTCGGCGGAGGCGTCCTCGCCGTCGGCCTCCTTGACCTGGATGGCGTCCTGGACGGAGGCGGTGTACATCACCAGCGCGCGCATGCCCTCGGCGTACGCCTTCTGCGTCATGAGGGAGCGGCGGACGTCGGGGTGGTGGGTGATGGTGACCTTGGGCGCCGACTTGTCCATGAAGTTGGCGAGGTCGGGGCCCTGGACGCGCTCCTTGGCGTACTCCAGCGCGTTGAGGTAGCCGGTGGAGAGCGTGGAGATCGCCTTCGTGCCGACCATCATGCGGGCGAACTCGATGATGCGGAACATCTGGCGGATGCCGTCGTGCTTGTCGCCGATGAGCCAGCCCTTGGCGGGGTGCTTGTCGCCGAAGGTCATCTCGCAGGTGTTGGAGACCTTCAGGCCCATCTTGTGCTCGACGTTCGTGGCGTAGACGCCGTTGCGCTCGCCCAGCTCGCCGGTCTCGAAGTCGAACTCGTACTTCGGGACGAGGAAGAGGGAGAGGCCCTTGGTGCCGGGGCCCGCGCCCTCGGGGCGGGCGAGCACGTAGTGGAGGATGTTCTCCGACATGTCGTGCTCACCGGAGGTGATGAAGCGCTTCACGCCCTCGATGTGCCAGGAGCCGTCCGCCTGCTCGACGGCCTTGGTGCGGCCGGCGCCGACGTCGGAGCCGGCGTCCGGCTCGGTGAGGACCATGGTGGAGCCCCACTGCCTGTCGACGGCGATCTTGGCGATGTGCTTCTGGGTCTCGTTGCCCTCGTCGAAGAGGATGCCGGCGAAGGCCGGGCCGGAGGAGTACATCCACACGGCCGGGTTGGCGCCCAGGATGAGCTCGGCGTAGGCCCAGATCAGGGAGCGGGGGGCGGTGGTGCCGCCGATCTCCTCGGGCAGGCCGAGCCGCCAGTACTCGGACTCCATGAAGGCCTGGTAGCTCTTCTTGAAGGAGGCGGGGACCGGGGCGGTGTTGGTCCTGGGGTCGAAGACCGGGGGGTTGCGGTCGGCGTCCGCGAAGGACTCCGCCAGCTCGTTCTCCGAGAGACGGGTCAGTTCCTCGAGGATGCTCTTGGCGGTGTCGACGTCCATCTCCGCGAACGGGCCGCTCCCGTACAGCTTGTCGCGGCCGAGCACCTCGAAGAGGTTGAACTCGATGTCGCGGAGATTCGGCTTGTAGTGGCCCATGGCGACGGCTCCGTTGCGGGATTCGGCGAGGTGCTGGCTCCTCGCGGCTGGTTCACGTACCAATAAGTAGCTCCGATGATGCTACCCGTCGGTAATAAGAATCAACCCCTGGGCCCGTGGTGTGGCCGACCCCTCTCCGCCGGTTCCCCGGTTCCGGGGGCGGGGGCGCCCATTACGCTGTGGGGCATGTACGGCTACCAGAACACCGGTGCGCAGCAGTACGCCTCGCCGCAGGACATCCCCGGGCAGATGCCGGGCGGCCAGATGTCCGGTGGTCAGATGCCCGGCGGCTACGGTCAGACGCCGCCGCTGTACCCCGAGCCGTCGCCGCCCTCGCTGGCCGAGGCGGTCCGCGCGTTCACCACCGGGCAGGTGACCGCCGAGGACTTCCAGCAGATCTTCGCCACGTCCAAGGTGTACTGCCCGCGCGGCGACAATCCCGGGTTCCTCGCGCTGCACAACACCCAGCAGCCCGTGATCCCGATGTTCACCTCGCTCAAGGAACTGCGGCGGTACGCGGGCAAGGAGTCCAAGTACTTCGTGATCACCGGCGCGGAGGTGATCGACCTGCTGCCGACCGGGTACGGCTTCGTCCTCGACATGGAGGGGGAGCACCGGATGGTGTTCGACGCGAAGTCGGTGGAGCAGATGGTGGAGTTCGCGATGCGGCGGATGTACGGCTAGGGCCCGTTGTTCCGGACGCGGTCGTTCCGCGGACGGAAAGGCGTGCCGGCCCCGCGGGGCGGCGCGCGCTCACCCGGGAAGCCCGGAGGGAATGCCCTCCGGGCTTCCCGCGTTCCGGGTGGCAGGAAGTTCAACGTTCAACTAGACTTCGCGCACAAGGAGGTACCGACATGCCTGCAGTGACCGTCGAGAACCCGCTCACCCTCCCGCGTGTGGGGGCGCCGGCCGACGCGGTGGCCCGCCCCGTGCTCGCCGTGACGACCGCGCCCAGTGGCTTCGAAGGGGAGGGCTTCCCGGTCCGCCGCGCGTTCGCCGGGATCAATTACCGCCATCTCGACCCGTTCATCATGATGGACCAGATGGGTGAGGTGGAGTACGCGCCGGGCGAGCCGAAGGGGACGCCCTGGCACCCGCACCGCGGCTTCGAGACCGTCACCTACATCATCGACGGGATCTTCGACCACCAGGACTCCAACGGGGGCGGCGGCACCATCACCAACGGTGACACCCAGTGGATGACGGCGGGCTCGGGCCTCCTGCACATCGAGGCGCCGCCGGAGTCGCTGGTCGTCTCGGGGGGCCTCTTCCACGGCATCCAGCTCTGGGTGAACCTGCCGGCCGCCGACAAGATGATGGCGCCGCGCTACCAGGACATCCGCGGCGGCCAGGTGCGCCTGCTGACCACCCCCGACGGCGGCGCGCTGCTCCGCGTCATCGCCGGTGAGCTGGACGGGCACGAGGGCCCCGGCATCACGCACACCCCGATCACCCTCGTGCACGCCACGGTCGCGCCGGGCGCCGAGGTCACCCTGCCGTGGCGGGAGGACTTCAACGGGCTGGCGTACGTGCTGGCCGGGCGCGGTGCCGTCGGCGCCGACCGGCGGCCCGTGCACGTCGGGCAGACCGCGGTCTTCGGCGCCGGTTCCTCGCTCACCGTCCGTGCCGATGAGCAGCAGGACTCCCACACCCCGGACCTGGAGATCCTCCTTCTCGGGGGCCGTCCGATCCGGGAGCCGATGGCGCACTACGGGCCGTTCGTCATGAACACCCGCGAGGAGCTGCAGCAGGCCTTCGAGGACTTCCAGAAGGGCCGCCTGGGTACGGTCCCGGCGGTGCACGGGATGACCGAACAGGGCCCGGCCGGGGACTGAGCGGGCGGGAACCGCGGCCCCCGCCGCGCCGGAGCGAGGCGGGGGCCGCGGGCGCGCGCGGGCGCTCGACCCCGGCCCCCACGGCGGTGCGGCCAGGGAGAGGGCGCGGGCGCGCGCGGGGCGCTCCTCACTCCGCGCGGTGCGGTTTGCGGTGGGTGACCCCCAGACGGGCCTCGGTGGGCAACTGCCGGTGACCGGTGGAGCGGCGGGCGGCCCGCAGCGGACCCTCGCAGAGGGCGTGCAGGGTGGCGCCGGGCGCCGCCCGAGGGGTCAGCGCGAGGTCGACGTGGGTGTGCGGGCGGGCGGGCCGCCCGGTGATGCGCACGTCCGCGTGGTCCACGCCCGGCAGGCCACCGGCCTCGGCGGCGATCGCGTCACCGAGCGCGCGGTCACGCAGTTCCACGCCTTCCCGCGGGGGAGTGCCGCCGACGGGCAGTGCTCCCGGGCGACGGCGGCGCAGTTGCGCGAACAGCCACCACAGGGCGAGCAGCACGGCGAGCACGAGGGCGGCGATGACCGCCGGCCACCACCACCAGCCCTGGTCGCTCCAGCGGAGCCGGTCGGCGGAGCCGAGCAGCACGTCGTCCGGGCCGGTCAGGGGCCAGGCGGCGGGCGGGGCGACGTCCAGTCGCCGGTAGAGGTCGAAACCGGCGAAGAGGACCAGCAGACCACCGCCGAGCAGGATCAGTCCGACGAGAGCCAGCAGGCTGCGGTTGGTCGTGGTGCGCGATGCCATGGTGGCGGCCTCCGGGGGATGAGGGGCTCGACGGTCAGCGGGTGCGCCGCCGCACCCGGACGACGATGCGGGGCGGACGGGCGAGGGCCATCCGGTCGCGTTCCTCGTCGAGGACGGTGGTGAGGTCGTCCTTCACCTGCCGCGGATCGCGGAAGTGGACGTCCGCACGCGCCTTGGCGCGACGGCGGCGCACCCGGACCCGGGCCGCGCCCACTCCCGGTACCCGCATGGCGGCGTCGCGCAGCAGGTCGGCGGCGCCGTCGCGGTCGAGGGAGGCCCGCAGCCCGGGTTCCGGCGACCGCAGGGGCAGCCAGTGGCGCAGGCCGGGGGTGAGGGCGAGGACGATCAGCCAGACGCCGAGGGCGACGGCCGCGGCGGCTCCCGCGAGCACCCACACGTCGTCCACGGGGCGGTCGGCCAGCTCGTCGGCCAGACGCCGCCGCCAGAGCGCCGCCGGGCGCCCCGCCCGGACGAGGACGACGTCGATCAGCGCCGCGCCCGCCGCCACGAGGACCACCGTGGCGACCAGCGCCGTCGGCAGGCGGCGGGCGGACCACGGGCGACGGGTCCGGTATCCCGCGTCCGGTGCGCCGGACGGGGCGTCGTGCGCGGGCGGGCCGGGCTCCCTCGCCGGGACCGCCGCGGCACGGTGCCGCGAGGACGGCGCACCATCGCGGTCGGGCACGTCGGGTTCGGACGTCATCGCGGTCCTCCTTCCGCGAGAGACCGCCCCGGGACCGGGGCCGTACGGGCGCTCACCGGACCCGCCCCCGGTCCGCTCCGGCGGCGAGCAGCCGCCGCACGGTGAGGGTCACCTCCGTGACCTCGAGCCCGGTCAGCCGGGTCACCAGCGCGGCCACATCGTGCCGGATCCGCTCGCAGACCTCGGCGATGTCGGCCGGATAGGGCAGGTCCATGGACAGGTGCAGGCGCACCGCTCCGGCGTGGATGGCCGACGTGGCCGCGGGTGGGGCCGGACGGTCCCTGTCGGGCGGCACGGCGGCCCGCCGGGACTGCGCCGTGCGCGCGGCCTGCGCGGCGATGCGGGAGACCACCTTGTCGGGGATGACGGTGGCGCCCCGTTCGGCCGGCGGCGGGAGGCCCGCGGCCGGCGTCGAGGGCGGGGAGCCCCCGCCGGGGAACGGCGGACCGGCCAGTGTGCTCACCGCCGCCTCCGTGACCACACGTCGAGGTCACCCTGGACGGCGAGACCGGCGACCAGCCCCACCACTCCGAGGACCAGGACCAGGAGGAACGCCCAGAAGCCGCCGAAGTATCCGGCGAAGCCGAGTGCCATCCCGGCCGCGAGGCCCGTCGTCGCTGCTTTCATCTCGCACTCACCCGTCCCGCGGACGGACGTCGCCGTCCGCGTGGTCAGCCGCGCGCTCCGGTCGCGGCGATGGAGATCACCGCACGCGGCCCTGGTCCCGGTCGGTTCCCTCGTCCTCGTCCTCGTCGGGGAGGTGGACGTCGTCGACGGTGATGTTCACCTCGACGACCTCCAGGCCGGTCATCCGCTCCACCGCGCCGATCACATTGGTGCGGACGGCACCGGCGACCTCCACGATGGGAACGCCGTACTCCACGACGACGTCCAGGTCCACGGCGGCCTGCCGCTCGCCGACCTCGACCTTCACCCCTCGGGTGAGGCCCGTGCCGCCTCCGCCGGGGGCGCGTTCGCGCATGGCGCCGAGAGCACGCGCCATCCCCGCTCCCAGGTTGTGGATGCCCGGTACCTCGCGGGTGGCCATGCCCGCGATCTTGGCCACCACGCCGTCCGCGATGGTGGTCCTTCCCCGTGTCTCGGCCGGGGCCCCGGCGCCGGCGCGGCCCTTCAGCGTGTTCGCGCCCGTGTCGGGCCGGTCGTCTCCGCCGAAGCTGGTGGTGTTCTCCGTCATGGCGGTCGCCTCGATCGGTCGATTGCTCGGTCGGACACCGAAGCGGCGTCCTACACGACGTTGGACAGGCGGGGCGGCGTTCTCCTCACACCCATGAGATGTGATGTGCGTCACAGTCCTGTCGGGGTACCCGGGCGCTCCCAGCCTTCGCGGGAGAGACATGAGTGAACGCACTGCTGCCCCACAGGCGGTCCGCGACCTGCCGGACCGGATCCTTGCCGTACGGGCTGCCGAGGGGGACGAGGACTCCTTCGCGTTCCTGGTCCAGCGGCACAGCCGGTCCCTCCTGGGCCTGGCCCGCTGCGTGGTCGGCGACTCGCAGGACGCCGAGGAGGCCGTTCAGGACGCCTTCCTCAGCGCCTGGCGGCGGCTGCCGGAGTACCGGCACCACGCGGAGTTCCGCACCTGGATGTACCGGATCACTGTCAACCGGTGCCTGAACATGCGCCGCCGCCGGCCACCGCCCCTGTCCCTGGAGACCGTCGCCGAACCCGTGACGGCCGACGCGTGGAGTCAGCCCGCCCGGTCCGCGGAACAGGACGCGGCCACGGCCGCCCTGTCCCGCGCGCTCGCCGGGCTGGACGAGGAGCAGCGGCTGTGCTGGCTGCTCAGAGAGGTGCAGGGCATGCCCTACAAGGAGATAGCCCAGGTGACGCACACCAGCGAGCAGACCGTGCGCGGCCGGCTGTTCCGGGCACGCCGCTCCCTGCAGGAGGCGATGGGCCCCTGGCGGTAGGCGACCCGCGCGCGGCCTCCGTGCGGGCCGGCACTCGCGACCGGCCGGGCGAGGTGTGACGGACCGGGCCCGGCGGGTCACCCGGCCGGGGTGGCCGGGCGGGCGCGGTCGGTGGCCGCGTGGTCGGCTGAGGGCGTGCAGGTGCTCCCCGATCCGGTACGGCGGCTCGCCGCCTGGTGTGTCGTCGCGCTGCTCGTGGCCGGGGTCGGCTGGGTGGTGGTGGAGTTGGGCCGGGTGTTCCGCCCGGCCGTCGTGCCCGTGCTGCTGGCCCTGCTGGGCTCCGCGCTCCTCGCGCCGCTGCACCGGCGGCTGGTCGGGGTGGGCGTGCACCGCTCGCTCTCCGCCTTCGTGACCTGTGTCGCCGTCGTCGCCGTGGTGGGCGGCGCGCTGTTCATCGTCGTCTCCGCGCTGGTCGACAACGGCGCCCAGATCGTCGACTCCGTACGGAGGGCCGCGCAGTCCCTCACCGACCGCCTCGGCTCCTCCGGGACCTCGGTGGACTCGCTCTCCGAGGAGGCGCGCAAGCTGGCCGGCCGGTTCGGCGGCAGCGCGGTCTCCGGTGTCGTCACCGGGGTCGGCTACATCAGCGAGACCGTCGCCACGGCGGTGCTCGCGCTGCTCCTCGTCTTCTTCTTCCTGCGGGACGGCGACCGTGCCGTGGGCGGGCTGCGCGGGCTCTCCCCCTACGGCAGCGCCGACACCGTGGAGGCCGTGGCGCGGCGGGCCTTCCGCGCGGTCGAGGGGTTCATGCGGGGGACCACGTTCATCGCGCTGATCGACGCCGCCCTCATCACCGCCGGGCTGCTCGGACTGCGGGTGCCGGGTGCGGTGGGGCTCGGGGCGCTGGTCTTCGTGGGCGCGTACATCCCCTACCTCGGCGCCTTCCTCTCCGGTGCGGTGGCCGTGCTCGTGGCCTTCGCCGACCGGGGGTTCGCGGTGGCGGTGTGGGCGCTCGGGTTGATCGTCGCCGTGCAGCTCATCGAGGGGCACGTACTGCAGCCGGTGATCCAGAGCCGCACGGTGCGGATGCACCCGGCGGTGGTCCTGGTGGCGCTGGCGGCCGGGGCCTCGGTGGCGGGCATCCTCGGCCTGCTCCTGGCGGTCCCCCTCGCGGCGGCGGTCTCCGGGGCGGTGCACGAGGTGCGGGACCGCACGCGCTGACCCGGGTGCGGCGGGCCGCCGCACCGGGCCGGGCCGGGCTGCGGCGGGCGGGACGCGCGGGGTCGGCCAGGCCCGCCCGGTCATGCCCGCCCGCCCACGCAGGGCCGGCCATGCAGGGCCAGGTACGCAGGCCCGGCCATGCACGCCCGCTCACGCAGGGCCCGCTCACGCAGGGTCCGGTACGTCCGCAGCCTCCCGTTCGCGCAGTTCGAACCAGATCGTCTTGCCCTCCCCGCGGGGGTCGACGCCCCAGTGGTCCGCCAGGAACTCCATGAGGACGAGGCCGCGCCCGGAGGAGGCCAGCTCCCCCGGGTCGCGCTTGTGCGGCAGGTCGTCGCTGATGTCGCTGACCTCGACGCGCACCGTACGGCCGCCGGCCGCGGGCCCGCCGCTGACCTCGGCCACGAGGAGCGCGTCCGCGTCCGTGTGCACGAGCACGTTGGTGAGCATCTCGGAGAGCAGCAGGACCGCGGAGTCGACCTGGTCCGCCGAGGCCCAGTCGTGCAGCAGCTCGCGCAACTGCTGCCGGGCGACGGCGATCCGCTCGGACTCGGCCTGGGCGACGGTCAGCACCGCTCTTCGCACGGCGGGCCGCGCGGCTCCGTCGCCCTCGGCCACGCCGTCGCAGCCGCGCTCGGGGCCCAGCCGGCACAGCAGCAGCACGGCTATGTCGTCCTCGCGCCGGTCGGCCAGCGGGCCGGTGCTGTGGTGGGAGGAGGGCCCGTGCACGCCCTGGACGAGGGAGTCGGCGAGGTCCTCCAAATCGCCGTCGTGCTCCTCCAGGATCCGGCGCAGCCGCCGCCACCCCGTGTCCAGGTCGTGGCCGCCGGTCTCGATCAGGCCGTCGGTGCACATCAGCAGGGTCTCGTCGGGTTCGAGGACCAGACGGGTGGTCGGGTAGTCGGCGTCCGGGTCGATGCCGAGCGGCAGCCCGCCGGGGGTCGGCCGCAGCAGCACCGTCCGGTCGGCCATGCGGATCGCGGGGTCGGGGTGGCCGGCCCGGGCGATCTCCAGCATGCCGGTCGAGGGATCCACCTCGAGATAGAGGCAGGTCGCGAAGCGCAGCTCGGAGCCGTCCTCGCCGTAGGTCATGCCGTGCAGGAAGCGGGAGGCGCGGGTGAGGACGGCATCGGGGCGGTGGCCCTCGGAGGCGTAGGCGCGCAGCGCGATGCGGAGCTGGCCCATGAGGCCCGCCGCGCGCACGTCGTGCCCCTGGACGTCGCCCATGACCAGCGCGAACCGGCCCCCGCCGCCGGGCAGCGGGATCATGTCGTACCAGTCGCCGCCGACCTGGAGGCCGCCGCCGGTCGGGACGTAGCGGGCGGCGATCCTCATGCCGGGGATCTGCGGGCCGAGACGGGGCAGCATCGAGCGCTGGAGCCCCTCCGTCAGCTCCCGCTCGGTCTCGGCGACCCCCGCGCGGGACAGGGCCTGGGCGAGCATCCGGGCCACCGTGGTGAGTACCGAGCGTTCGTCGGGGGTGAAGGAGACCGGGGAGGTGAAGCCCGCCATCCAGGTGCCCATCGTCGATCCCGCGACCGTCAGCGGCAGATACGCCCAGGACTGACGGCCGAAGCGGGCGGCGAGCGGCCAGGAGGCGGGATAGCGGGCCTTGTACTCGGCGGGCGAGGAGAGGTAGACGGCGCGGCCGGTGCGGACCACCTCGGTGGCCGGGTAGTCGGTGCTCAGCGGCATGTCGACGAAGGGTCCCTCGTCGCCCGGCGACTGCCCGTGGTGTCCGACGACGGTCAGGTGGTCGCCCTGGACGCCGAAGACGGCCTGGCCGTCCGGGGTGAAGCCCGGCATCGACAGCCCGGCGGCGACCCGCAGGACCTCCTGGGTGGAGCGGGCCTCGGCGAGGGCGCGTCCGGCGTCCAGCAGGAAGGCCTCGCGCGAGCGGCGCCAGTCGCCGGTGACGGAGGTGCGCAGGGCGGCGGCCGTTCCGGGCTCGGTGACCTCCTGCAGGGTGCCGAGCACGTGGTACTCGCCGGTCGCCGGGTCCACGGAGGGACGGGAGCGGCTGCGCACGGTGCGCAGGACCCTGCCGTGTTCGTCCATGACGCGCAGCCGCAGTTCGGCGATGGTGCCCTCGCTGAGGGCGAGCTGGACCACCGCGTCCACCTCGCCCCAGTCCACGGGGTGGAAGCGGGCGCGCATCCCGGCCTCGCCGAGCGTGACCGGCTCGGGAGGCAGTCCGAGCAGGCGCGCGGCCTCGGCGTCGAGGGTGACGCGGCGCTCGCCCCCGTCCCAGTGCCACAGTCCGGTGGCGAGGGACTCCAGGATGTCCCCCACGGCGGGCAGGGGCTCACCAGTGCGCATTGACCCACTGTAGGAACGAGTGATCGGACGCTGCCACCGCTGCCGGGCCGGGCGCCCTCGCGCCCGCCCCTGGTTCCGCCCGGTTCCGCCTCTGGTCCTGCCCGGTGCCGCCCCCGGTTCCACCCCCGGCCCTGCCCGGTGCCGCCCCCGGTCCCGACCGGTGCCGCCTCCCGGGCCCGCCCCGCTCCGTGGTCGCGGTGGGAATGGGGAAGAGTGGGCTTCAGGTGCCCGGTACGCTGGGGGTTGTTTCACGTGAAACACCCACCGTGACCCATGGTGAGGCCGCGGGCGGCAGATTCGCCCGCCACGACCCCGATCCGCGAAGGCTGGATGAACGACGATGCATCGGTACAGGTCCCACACCTGCGGCGAGCTCCGCGCCTCTGACGTCGGCTCCGACGTCCGGCTGAGTGGCTGGCTGCACAATCGGCGCGACCTGGGCGGCATCCTCTTCATCGATCTGCGCGACCATTACGGCATCACCCAGCTCGTGGCCCGCCCCGGCACCCCCGCCTACGAGGCCCTGGACAAGCTGTCCAAGGAGTCCACCGTCCGGGTCGACGGCAAGGTCGTCTCGCGCGGCGCCGAGAACGTCAACGCCGATCTGCCGACCGGCGAGATCGAGGTCGAGGTCGGCGAGGTCGAGCTGCTCGGCGCGGCCGCCCCGCTGCCGTTCACGATCAACACCGAGGACGGGGTCAACGAGGAGCGGCGTCTGGAGTACCGCTTCCTGGACCTGCGCCGCGAGCGCATGCACCGCAACATCATGCTGCGCACGGCGGTCATCTCCGCCATCCGCCACAAGATGGCCGCGATGAACTTCAATGAGATGGCGACGCCGATCCTCACCGCCACCTCCCCCGAGGGCGCCCGCGACTTCGTCGTGCCCTCCCGGCTGAACCCGGGCAAGTTCTACGCACTGCCCCAGGCGCCGCAGCAGTTCAAGCAGCTCCTGATGATCTCCGGCTTCGACCGCTACTTCCAGATCGCGCCCTGCTTCCGTGACGAGGACGCCCGCGCGGACCGTTCGCCGGGCGAGTTCTACCAGCTCGACGTGGAGATGAGCTTCGTCGAGCAGGAGGACGTCTTCCAGCCCATCGAGAAGCTGATGACGGACCTCTTCGAGGAGTTCGGTGGCGGCCGCCCCGTCACCTCGCCCTTCCCCCGCATCCCGTTCCGCGAGGCGATGGCGAAGTACGGCTCGGACAAGCCCGACCTGCGGGCCAAGCTGGAGCTGGTCGACCTCACCGACATCTTCGCGGGCTCGGAGTTCAAGGCCTTCGCCGGCAAGCACGTGCGCGCGCTGCCCGTGCCGGACGTCGCCGCCCAGCCCCGCAAGTTCTTCGACCAGCTCGGCGAGTACGCGGTCGAGCAGGGCGCGAAGGGCCTTGCCTGGGTGCGGGTCGCCGAGGACGGTTCGCTGACCGGTCCGATCGCCAAGTTCCTCACCGAGGAGAACGTCGCCGAGCTGACCAAGCGGCTGTCGCTGGCCGCCGGGCACGCGGTGTTCTTCAGCGCGGGCGAGTACGACGAGGTCTCGAAGATCATGGGCGCGGTGCGGGTCGAGGCCGCCAAGCGCGCCGGGCACTTCGAGGAGAACGTCTTCCGGTTCTGCTGGATCGTCGACTTCCCGATGTACGAGAAGGACGAGGAGACCGGGAAGATCGACTTCTCGCACAACCCGTTCTCGATGCCGCAGGGCGGCATGGACGCCCTGGAGAACCAGGACCCGCTGGACATCCTCGCCTGGCAGTACGACATCGTCTGCAACGGCGTGGAGCTGTCCTCCGGCGCGATCCGGAACCACGAGCCGGACATCATGCTCAAGGCGTTCGAGATCGCCGGCTACGACCACGAGACCGTGGAGCGCGAGTTCGCGGGCATGCTGCGCGCGCTGCGCTTCGGCGCCCCGCCCCACGGTGGCATCGCCCCGGGCGTGGACCGGATCGTCATGCTGCTCGCCGACGAGCCGAACATCCGCGAGACGATCGCCTTCCCGCTCAACGGCAACGCCCAGGACCTGATGATGGGCGCGCCGACGGAGCTGGAGGAGACCCGGCTGCGGGAGCTGCACCTGACGGTGCGCAAGCCGCAGGCTAAGTAGTCCGGCGCTTTTACGCGCATTCCGCTTTCACGCCTGTTCCGCGCGCGCCGTTTTCCCGGAAGCGCGGGAGTGCGGGAAAACAAGTGGGAAGAAGGGGCGGCCTACCGGCCGCCCCTTCCTCGTTCACGGTTCCCTTTCGCCGTGCCGCGGCGTCAGAAGCCGCAGTAGACCAGGCTGCCGTAGTCGCTCAGCAGGTCGTCGCGGACCCAGCCGTAGACGCCCGTGGAGTCGTTCCGCAGGTACGTCCAGGTGTAGTCGCCCGCGATGGTGTAGCAGTGGTAGTCCAGCCGCTGGGTGTTGTACGCGATCCCCTTGACGGTGCAGCTGGTGCTGGAACCACTGCGCTCGTTGGCCCCGTCGGCCGTCTTGTTCCAGGAGCCGCCGTCCTTGTCGGCGACGGTCTTGCCACAGGACGCCGAGGCCGAGGCCGGCGTGGTGGCCAGTGCGATCGGAAGGCTCGCGGCCACGGCCACGAGTGCCGGCAGCACGACTGCGAAGCGACGCTTCATTGATCCCCCATCGTCGTTTTTCTGTCGTTGTTGCGACCGCTACGATTCGACTTCCGACATGCTGAGGAAATGATTCCGCCACAGGTTGGCCATATTCTTTCGGCGTGTGTCCGGAAAAGCGTGGAGGGGGAATAGGACATTCCTGTGGCGGAACGGAACGGGTGAGTGCCGGGCGGCAGAGCGGGGGAATGGCCTGATCAATACGGGCGGAGGATCGCCGCGCCGCCCTGGATTCACGGATTCCGGAATTCCCCTTTCCGGCCCCAGGCGGAGGAAATTGATCCGTATCCACCCCTGATCAGCGGCCGGGTGTTTCCGGTACGTTGTGGAATCCCCGTCGAAGGAGTCGCGTTGCCCGCTCGCATACTCGTCGCCGAGGACGACGTGAAACAGGCGCAACTGATCCGCATCTACCTGGAGCGGGAGGGACACGACATACAGGTCGTGGCCGACGGACGCTCCGCGATCGACCGCGCCCGCGCGTCCCGGCCGGACCTGCTCGTTCTCGACGTGATGATGCCGCACGTCGACGGACTCGACGTCTGCCGCGTGCTGCGCGCCGAGTCCCGGGTCCCGATCCTGCTGCTGACCGCCCGCAGCACCGAGGAGGACCTGCTGCTCGGCCTCGACCTCGGCGCCGACGACTATCTGACCAAGCCGTACAGCCCCCGCGAACTCACCGCCCGGGTACGCGCCCTGCTGCGCCGGGCGCGCCCCGCCGAGGGCGAGCGGCCGCCGGTCCTCACGGTGGGCGACCTGGTGGTCGACACCGCCCGGTTCGAGGTGCGGGCGGCGGGCGAACCGGTGCCGTTGACCGGCAAGGAGTTCGCGATCCTCGCCCTCCTCGCGGCCGAACCGGGCCGGGTCTTCACCCGGGCCCAGATCATCGACCGCGTCTTCGGCTTCGACCAGCAGGTCCTGGAGCGCACCGTCGACGCCCACGTGATGAACCTGCGCCGCAAGCTGGACGGCGGCCGCCCGGGCACCCGGCACGTCGAGACGGTGTACGGCCGCGGCTACCGGCTCGCGACGGCGGACCCCGGGGACCGCGCCCACCACGGCGGGCGGTGAGCGCCGTGAGTTTCCGGCTGCGGGTGCTCGCCCTGCTGGCGCTGATCGCGCTCACCGCCACCGGCGCGACCGCGTGGCTGACCCTGCGGCAGGCCACCAGCCAAGTGAAGGAGTCCGTGGCGGCCGGCCGGGAGGACGTCAGCCGGATCACCGAGGCCCTCCAGGAGTACGGGTTCGCGCACGGGACCTGGGAGGGCGTCTCCCCCACCGTGCGCGCGCTGGCGAAGGACACCGGGCAGCGCATCCGCGTCGTCACCGACAACGACGTGCTCCTCGCCGATTCCGACGCCCTCGCCGGCCGCGGCCCGCGTGCGGCCGGGGGACAGCCGCCGGTCCTCGTCGACCCCCGGCCCCGGCTGCGGATACCCGCCGGGCCGGTGCGGCGCGCCTCGGTGAAGCGGACGGTGACCGCGATCGCCGAGTACCGCTCCGCCCTCACCCACGCCGGCTGCCTCACCCGGGCCGGCGCCACCGTCACCGCACGCCCCGACGCCCTCGGCATCCCGAGGATCACCGCCGACCGGAAGCCGGGCAACTGCGTCACCCCCGACCCCGGCGCGGACCCGCGCGCCGGGGAGGACAACGAGGCCCTGGTCCCCTGCGCCGAGGAGAGCACGGACGGGCGGTTCACCGCCTGCCTGCGCCGGGTCTTCGCCGAGCGGACGGCGACGCTCGCCCCGCCGCGCCTGGAGGTCGGCCTCGGCTTCCGCGGCGAGGCGCCCGCCGGGCTCGCCGCCGCCCCCACCGTGGCCGTCGCGGCGGGTGTCGCCCTCGTCGCCGTACTGGGGGCGCTGCTGCTCAGCCGGGCCGTGCTGCGGCCGGTGCGCGCCCTGACCTCGGCCGCCCGGGGCCTGGGTGAGGGCGAACTCGCCCGCCGGGTGCCGGTCTCGGGACGGGACGAGATCGCCGAACTCGGCCGGGCCTTCAACCGCATGGCCGAGTCCCTGCAGTCCGCCGAGGAACGCCAGCGCCGCCTGACCGGCGACATCGCCCACGAACTGCGCACCCCGCTCGCCAACCTGCGCGGCTACTTGGAGGCGCTGCGGGACGGCGTGGTCGACCCCTCGCCCGAACTCCTCGACTCCCTGCACGAGGAGGCGATGCTCCAGCAGCGCATCGTCGACGACCTCCAGGATCTCGCGCTGGCCGAGGCGGGGGCGCTCACCTACCACCGGGCCGAGGTCGGCCTCGGCGACCTGCTGGAGACCGCCCGCACCGCGCACGCCGCCCAGGCCGAGGCGGCCGGGGTGGCGCTGCGGACCCGGGTGCCGCACCCGGTCCGCGTCCACGCCGACGCGGACCGGCTGCGGCAGGTCGTGGGCAACCTCCTCGGCAACGCCCTGCGGGCCACCCCGCCCGGCGGCACGGTGATCCTCTCCGCCGAACGGCACGGCGCAAGGGCCGTGCTGCGGGTCGCGGACACCGGCACGGGCATCCCGGCGGAGCAACTGCCGCACCTCTTCGACCGCTTCTGGCGGGCGGACGCGGCCCGCGGGAGGCAGACGGGGGGCAGCGGTCTGGGCCTGTCCATCGCCCGGCAGATCGTCGCGGACCACGGGGGCACGGTGGAGGTGGAGAGCACGGTGGGCGCCGGCACGACCTTCACGGTGACGCTGGCGGCGACTCCCTGACGGACCACCGGGTCCGCGGGACGTGCCGTGCGTGCCGTGCCCGGCGGCTCCGACGTCACGGCCCCGCCAGCGCCAGCGCCAGGGTCAGCGCCAGCGCCAGCGCCAGGGTCAGCGCCTGCTCCTGCGCAGGTGCCGGGCAGGCACGGCGGATCCGGGGATCACGGCCCCGCCAGTGCCTGCGTCGGTGCCAGGCGTCCGGCCCGGACCGCCGGGTAGAGCCCGGCCACCGCTCCGATCACCAGCGTCACGCCCAGCCCGGCAGCCGTCGCCCACACCGGTACCTCCGTCGGCCAGCCCCGTGCCGCGGCGAACACGGCGGTGATCGCCGTCCCCAGCACCGTGCCGCCGAGGCCGCCGAGCGCCGACAGCAGCAGCGACTCCGACACGAACTGCCCCCGGATCTGCCCGCTGGTCGCCCCCAGTGCCCGTCGCAGACCGATCTCGGGCCGGCGCTCCAGCACCGAGATGACCATCGTGTTGCCCACCCCGACCCCGCCCACCAGCAGCGCCACCGAACCGAGCCCCAGCAACAGCCCGGTCAGCGTCGACTCCGCGGCCTCGCGGGCGGCGAGCGCGTCCGAGGGCCGGGAGACGAGGACGCCGCTCGGCTTCTCCGGGTTGGCGGTGGCCGCGAGGACCTCGCGGACCGCGCCGACCCGGTCGTCCCGGGTCCGCACGTACACCGTGGAGGGGTGCCCGTCGAAGCCCAGGTAGGTGCGCGCCGCCTGCCGTCCGACCAGCGCGGAGCCGTCGATCTCCGGGGCGAGCGGCACCGGGTCGAGCACGCCGACCAGGGCGAACCACTGGCCGCCGAGCCACAGCCGGGTGCCCGGCGTGTAGACGTCGAGCCGACGGGCCGCCTGCGCGCCGAGCACGACCGCCGGGTACTCCTCGGTCGCCCGGCTCAGCCACCGGCCGGTGCGCAGCTCGCCGCCGACCGCGGGCAGCAGCCCGGACCAGGCCGCGGCCACCTGGATGCTGCCGGTGCGGCCCACGGGCACGTGCCGGTTGCGGTAGACCGCCGCGTCCTCGACCAGCCCGGTCGCGGCCACCCGCTGGACGGGTCCGATGCGCCGGATCATCGGCACGGACTCCACCGGCAGCCGGGTCGTCGTCCCGTCGGGTGTCTGACCGGGGGCGACCCGCAGCATGTTGGTGCCGAGCGCGTCCAGGCGACGGTCGACCTCGGCCCGGCTGGAGGAGGAGATGCCGACGACGGCGACCATCGCGGCCACGCCGATGGCGATGCCGAGAGCGGAGAGGAAGACGCGCAGCGGCCGGGTGCGCAGCCCGGTGCCGCCGAGGCGCACGAAGTCGGCGGGCCGCAGCCGCGCGGGGCGCAGCGCCCGCTCCGCGTTCCGCGGGGTTCCTTCTTCGCTCCCCTGCGCCCTTCCCCCGCTCCGCCGTGCGCGCCCGTGCCTCACCGCCCGGCCTCCGTTCCGGCCGCCGCCGTGGGCGCGGCGGCGGCGGCGGTGGTGGCGGTGGTGGCCGCCGTGTCGGCGACGATCCGGCCGTCCCGCATCTCGACCCGGCGGTCGAACTCCCGCGCCATCTCCCGGTCGTGGGTGATGACGACGACGGTCGTGCCCGCCGTGTGCAGTTCGCGCAGCAGCGCCAGCACGGCCGCGCCGGAGGCCGAGTCGAGGTTGCCGGTCGGCTCGTCGGCCAGTAGCAGCGCGGGCTCGCCGATCACCGCGCGGGCGACCGCCGCGCGCTGCCGCTCGCCCCCGGAGAGCTGGTGCGGGAGGTGCCCGAGCCGGTGGTCGAGCCCGACCCGGGCGAGCGCGCGTGCGGCCCGGCGGCGCCGCTCCCTCGCCGGCACCCCGGTGTACAGCAGCCCGTCGGCGACCGTGTCGAGCACGGGCACGCCGACCGCGAGGTGGAACTGCTGGAAGACGAACCCGATGTGCTGCGCCCGCAGCGCGGACAGCTCGCGGTCGGTGAGCCCGGCGACCTCGTACCCGTCGATCGTGACCCGTCCGGTGGAGGGCCGGTCCAGGGTGCCCATCAGGTGCAGCATCGTGGACTTCCCCGAGCCGGACGGGCCGACCAGGCACAGGAGTTCGCCGTGGTGGACGGTCAGGTCGACGCCGGCGACGGCGGTGACACCGCCCGGGTAGCTCTTGGACACGCCCTCGAACACGACGACCGTGCGGGGACGTGCCCCGGGCCCCTCGGTGCCCACGTCCGTACTCACTCGGGGATCCTCACCTTCATGCCCTCGTGCACGGCGGGGCCGCTCACCTCGACCCGGCCGCCGGCGAAGAGCCCCGTCTTCACCGCGACGAACCGCCCGGACCCGTCCCCGGCCCTGCCGCTCTTCTCCTCGCCGCCGTCGTCCCCGTCGTCCCCGTCGTCCGCGAGTTCGAGGCCGTAGCCGCCCTCGGCGAGCGCGGTCAGCGCGGCGACGGGGACGGTCAGCACGTTCTTGCGCTGCTTCTCCGTGTGGCGCACGGTGACCGGGCCGCTCTGCAGCCGGCCGAGCGCGCCCTGGTCCTCGAAGGTGATGACGACGGAGACGGTGGCGCTCCTGCCCCCGCCGTCGGAGCCGCCGTCGGCGCCCCCGTCCGTGCCGTCCCCGGCGCCTCCACCGCTTCCACCGCCTCCGCCGTCCTCGCCGCCGGACGGCGCGGAGGCGGCCGAGCCGAGGCTCGCGACGGTGCCGGTGACCGTGTGCCCGTCGGGCAGCTCGACGGAGACCTCGCTGCCCCGCCCGGCCCAGTCGGTGTCGCCCGCGGGGACGCCGACGGTGACCATGCGGGAGGTGCTGGTGTAGCTGACGGGGTCGCCGGAGGCGGCCTCCCCGACGCGGGCACTGGTCCCGGCGATCCGCACGGGCCCGGAGGCGTACACGACGTCGCCGAGCCCGACGCGGCCGGTCCTCGGCAGCCCCAGGTCCGCCTGCCAGCGCTTCACGGCGGCGGCGGTCAGCTCCGTGTACGACTCGTCGACGGTGAACCCGGAGTACCCGAGCGCACTGAGGTTCTCCTCGAACTGCTTGACGTCCATGCCGTGCAGGGGGCGGGGCGGGGTGACCCGGGTGGTGGAGGCGGCGTCGGGGGTGGTGGTGCCGGGCGTGCCGCCCGAGGAGGCCTTGGCACCGGCCCCGGCGCCCCCCGCCTCACCGGCGGACGCGGTGGACGTCCCACCGCCGGATGCGGCCGAGTCTCCCTCGCCGCCCTCCGGCGCACGGGCCGTCGGCCTGCGCACCCCCAACTCCCGGTACATCGGCAGGCTGCCGTACAGCAGCACCACCGGCCGGTCGTCGACGCGCAGCACCTGCTGCCCCCGCCGTACGGTCGCGCCGGTGGCCGGCAGCCAGGTCACCGTGCCCTCCGCCCTGACCGGGAAGGGGACCTGGGGGCCGTGGCCGAGCCGGCCGTCGATCTCGGTGCGCTCGGTGAGGGTGGCGCGGGTGACCGAGACGACCTGGCTGCTGCGTCCGGGCGCCGCCGTGCCCTCCGCGTCGCCGTCCCCTCCCAGGCCCAGCGCGCCGACGGCGACGACCACGGCGACGGCCAGGACCCCGGCGCCGACCAGCAGCGCTCTGCGCCGCCGGCGCGGAACGCCGTCCGGTGTACCGACGTCGGTGCCCTCGTCCTCGCCGCGCGTGGGGTTCTCCTCCGTGAGGTGCTCCATCGCCGTGTCCCCGTCCCGTCAGCCCTTGGCCGGGGGCGCGTCGGCCGGGACGCCGATGATCGAGGCGCACTTGCGAGTGGCGCGCTTGGCCCCGGCGGAGGAGGAGTCCCAGGTGACGTCGCGGAAGTGGCCGCTGTCGTCGGTGTCGGGGAAGTCGGGGGCGCCGTGCTCCTGCATGCAGGCGGCGTACTTCTCGTTCTTGTGGATCTCGTCCTTGGACAGCTCCGGCTGCTGCGCCTTCTCGACGCTCTCCGGGACCGGCACGCTGAGGTCGGCGCACTTCTCCTGCGCCTTCAGGGCCTTGGGGTCGCGCTTCCACTTCGACTGGTCGCCGAGGTCGACCCTGCCGCGGGCGTCCGGGTCGGGCGCGTCCAGACCGGCCCCGCGCAGGCAGTCGACCCACTTGCGCTGGGCGTCGACGTAGTCCGCGAGCTCACCGGAGGAGCCCTTGGAGGCCCCGGCCGAGGTCTTGCCGCCGCCCGCCGAGGCGACCTCCCCGTCGTCACCCCCGCCGCCCCCGCACCCGGCGGCCAGCACGACCGCCGCCCCGGCCACCCAGACCCGCCACCCGAACCGCCGCGCACCCATCCCCACGTCCCCCTTCTCACCGTCACGGCCCGCTCCGGCCGACCGGCGACGAAGGTAGAACGCCACCCATGAAGAACCTGTGAAGAACCCATCAAGAACCGTTCCGCCTCCCGGTCGGCCCCGCCGGCCGGCCGCGCCAGGCGTCGACCACGTCCTCCGCCCCCCACACCAGCCCGACCCCTTCGTCATCGGCCACCGCCTCGGCCACGCCCGACAGCGACACGAGGGCGAGGCGTGCGGGCCCCGGTACGAACCCGGGGATCTCGACGGCGCCCCGGGCGAGCGCGGCCAGGTCGTGCGGGTCGAAGGGCGAGCCGAGCCACTTCACGGACCCGGCGAAGAACACGGTGCCGGCGACGGGTGTGCGGTCGGCGCCGACGAGGTCGATCTCGGGGGAGAACCGGCGGTTCCACCAGCCGCCGACCGCCTCGGTACCGGGCCACGGGAAGTCGTCCTCGACCGCCGCCAGTTCGAGCGACTCCCGGACCAGCGGCTCGACGGCCCTCCCCCGCCAGGCCGCCCACCGCCGCTCGACCACACGGTACGCGGTCTCGGGCCGGCCCCGCCGGGACAGTGCCTGCGCGGAGCGCAGCGCGGCGAGGTAGAGGCGCAGGTTGCTGTCGGCCACCCGGTAGAGGGCGGGTTTGCCGGGACTGGCGGACAGCGGGGTGTCCGAGGCGAGCACGTGTTTCTCGTCGGTGAGCCGCCGCAGCAGAGGGGACAGTATCCCGGAGGGCAGCGCACCGCTCCGGCTGCCGGCGGTCGCGGCGATGTTCGCGTGCGTACGGTCGCCGCTCCCCACCGCCTCCAGAACCCGGCGGGCCTGGTCCGGCGTGGGGAACTCGGCCATGAGGGCCGTCTCGGGAACGCCGAACAGCGGAGACGCGGGGTCGGCGCACTCGGCCTCGACGAAGTCGAGCGCGGGGGTGGCGTGCGGCCAGGCCCGCAGGATGCCCGGCAGCCCTCCGGACACGAGGTGGGCGTCGATCGCGTCCGCCGCGTCGAGCCCCAGCGCGTCGCCCGTCTCGGCGACGTTCAGGGGGCCGAGGACCATGTTGTCGGCCCGTCCGTAGAAGGGCCGGTCGTAGGCGGTGAAGCGCTCCATCATGTGCAGGTCGCTGCCGAGCAGCAGCAGGAGCACCGGGCGGCCGGCGAGCAGGCGGTCCCAGGCCGTCTGCAGCGCCCCGTCGAACACGGGATCCTGTTCGGCGAGCCACGGCAGTTCGTCGAGCACGACGACGGCGGGGGCGTTCGGCAGCACGGAGGCGAGCACGCGGAAGGCGTCCGCCCAGTTGGTGGGCGGGTCCTTCGGCAGCAGTTCGCGGTCGACGGGGAGCGAGGACTCCCCGAGCTCGGCGAGGAAGTCGGCGATCCCCTCCACGGGCGAGGCGCCCTTGGTCGCGGTGAAGAACAGGTACGGCCGGTCCGCCCGGTCGCAGAATTCCTGCACCAGCCGCGACTTCCCGACCTGCCGTCGCCCTCTGATGGCGACGGCGGCACCGCCACCGGTGGCGGCCACCCGGTCGAGCCGCTTGTGCAGCAGCGCCAGCTCCGTGTGACGGCCCACGAAGGGAGTGGCCATGCGAGCCTCCGGGTAGTTGGTGTCTACGTAGAATCAATCTACCTAAACTTTCCGCGCCGTCCTGCCCGCTTCCGTCGCGGCTGCCCTTCCCGCCGTACCGGACGTAGGCTCGCGCCCCTCTACTTCACCCGAACGGGGGCGCTTATGAGGTACGCCGACTGGATCGCCGGTGGTGAGCGGGTGGAGCTCGACGGGCACCGGCTGTTCGTCCGGCAGGACGGCGAGGGGCGCCCGGTGACGCTGCTCCACGGGTTCCCGACCTCCTCCCACGACTGGGCGTGGACCGTGCCCTCCCTGGTCGCGGCGGGCTGCCGGGTCACCTCCCTCGACCTGCTCGGCTTCGGGCACAGCGACAAACCGCGCGGCCACCGGTACGCGATCCATGAACAGGCCGACCTGGTCGAAGCCCTGTGGGGCCGCCTCGGGACCGGCCCGACCATGCTGGTCGCCCACGACTACGGGGTCTCGGTCGCCCAGGAACTCCTGGCCCGCGACCCCGGCCGCCTCACCCGGACCGCCCTGCTCAACGGCGGCCTCTACGGCGATCTGCACCGCCCGGTCCCGGTGCAGCGCCTGCTGCACAGCCCCCTCGGCCCGCTGTTCGCCCGTCTCACGGACGAGAAGCGGTTCGTGGCCGGTCTGCGCGGCGTCCTGTCCCGGCCCGTACCGGACGAGGTGCTGCATGACATGTGGACGGCCGCCGACCACGAGAACGGCCGCCTGCTCGCCCCCCGCCTGCTGCGCTACATCGACGACCGGCGCGTCCACTTCGACCGCTGGTCCGCCTCGCTCGAATGGTACGAGGGCCCCCTGCTGTTCGTCTGGGGCCCCGAGGACCCGGTGAGCGGCGCCCACGTCCTGCCCCGCCTCCGCGAACGCCGCCCCGAGGCCACGTTCACGGTGCTCCCCGGCGTCGGCCACTACCCCCAGGTCGAGGCCCCGGAGGAAACGGCGGAGGCGCTGTCCGCGTTTCTCACGGCACCCTGACCCGGCCGTCCCTCGTCTCGGTCTCAGGCACCGCCGGCCGCGGCCTCCTCGAACAGCTCCTCCGCCCGCACCACGGTCCCGGCGCGGTCGAGCCAGTCGCTGACCACTGTGAGATCGGTGCAGCCGAGGATGCGCTCCCGGGCGGAGTCGGGGACCGGAATCCCCCGGACCTCCAGCACCCGCAGGACACCCTTGGCCTCGCCTCGCGCCTCGCCCTCCGCCTTGCCCTCCGCCTTGCCCTCGAGGTACGTCTCCTCGAAGAGCGTGCCCCTGCCGGGGAAGTAAGTGCCGACCATCTTCTGCAGACCTTTCCATGTCGTGCGGGCCGGAGTGTCTTCCAGGCCCACTTCCACGAACTCGCACCAGTACTTCGCCGTGGCCGCGTCGAACGACCGCATTCCGTGGGCCAGCGTGTTCAGTATGGCGTCGATTTTCCCGCTTTCGCTGTGCACGATCGCGGACACCGTCGCCAGCGCCGGTTCCCGGGCGACCATCGACTCGTCCGTGATTTCGGGAACGTTGTCCGGGCCGAGTACGAAGGGACGTGTGACCTGGGTCGACCACGGCCCGACTCGGCACTCGAAAGGTCCGGCCGCCCACTTGGCCGTCGTCCGACTCCGGCAGACCGCCACGAGCAGCACCGGCACGCCGAACTTCGCGTACAGGTACGCGACGTAGTAGGCCCAGTTCATTTCTTTGTCCCGGGCCCTTCTCGTCTGGGCCTCGACCGCGATGAGGAAGCCGTCCCCCTCGGAGGGATCGACCTTGAGCACGGTGTCCACCCGGCGCTCGAGCGGACGGATTTCCGTGGCGTCCGGGGTGAGCGCGTTGATGGATGCCTTCGCCGGTGGCGGCAGCCCCAGCGCCTCGAATACGGGAGCGAGGACCTCCGGATGCTCCTGGAAGATCCGGTGAGAGACCTCATGTGTCGATGTGACCATGTACGCAACCTAGAGAGGGAAACAGGCGCCCGTCCGAGTGATCGGTGACGTTCACCCGTGCGGGGTGCGAGTGGGAGTTCAGGCGACGACCCGGACGCCGGTGGTCAGTTCGCACCAGACGTACTTGCCACGGTTGCCGTGGCGGGACAGGGTGTGCCAGCCCCAGTGGTCCGCGCAGGAGCGGACGAGGAGGAGGCCGCGGCCGTCCTCCTGGAGCGCCGGCTCCGGGGAGTCGGGCGGCTCCGGGGGCTCGGGGTCCGTGTCCCACGCCCCGATGCGGAGGGTGCCCCCGGCGTACCGCACGCGGAGCGCCGCGGGGCCCTCGGTGTGCAGGACGGCGTTGCTGATCAGCTCGGTCGCGAGCAGCTCCGCGGCGTCGACGAGGCCGATCAGTCCGTGCAGGGTGAGGATCAGGCGCAGGGTGCGCCGGCTGACGGTGACGGCACGAAGGTCGTTCGGGACGGAGAGGCAGTACTCCCAGGATGCGCTCGGGTCCGTGTCGTGTGCGGGCATGGGTCGACTCCGTTTGCCTGGATGGGGTGATCGTCCGCGGTGCACGGAGGTGGCCTGCCGCGGCCGTCATGGCATGACGGTGCGGTGCGCTTCCGGTGTCCCGGCGTTCCGCAGAGTGTGCGTCGCGTCACCGACGGTAGAGGTAAATGTTTCGCCGCAGCAAGCCGGTCACGTACTCTGACACCCGATCGAGGGCGTCCAACCCTTCGTGAGCACAAGGCGATCAGGAGGGCCAAGGCGATGCCCGCGAGGACTCAACCCACCATCCGTCAGGTGCGCCTCGGCGTTGAGCTGCGGAAGCTGCGCGAAGCGGCGGGCATGACGTCCCGTGACGCGGCACGGCTGTTGGGTACCAGCCCCGCGCAGATGAGTCAGATCGAGGCGGGCAACGCGGGAGTCAGTGAGGAGCGTGTCCGCAGACTCGCGGTCCACTATGCCTGTGCCGACGCCTCGTTGATCGACGCGCTGGTCGAGATCGCGACGGACCGCACTCACGGATGGTGGGAGGACTACCGAGATGTACTGCCACCGGTATTCCAGGATCTGGCGGAGCTGGAGCACCACGCTTCGTTCATGTGGGTAGTCGGCACGGCTCACGTTCCGGGGCTGCTTCAGACGGAGGAATACGCGCGCGCTGTACTCGCCTACCGGGTCCCGGAGCTGCCGGGCAGCGAGCTGGAGGCCCGAGTGGAACACCGCATGCGTCGAAGAGCCGTACTCGGCAGGGAGGGTGCCACCCCCTACGAGGCGGTGCTGCACGAATCGGTGTTGCGTACGCGCGTCGCCGACAGAAGGGTGGCGCGAGCCCAACTTCAGGCGCTGCTAGCCGAGTCCGAGCGCCCGAACGTCACCGTGCGAGTCATCCCCTTCGACGTCGACGGGTTCGCGGGCGCCAGCTCGATGATGCTGTACGCGGGTGGGAGAGTGCCGGCACTGGACACGGTGCAGCGTGACGCACCGTACGGGTCTGTGTTTCTTGATGCCGCTGCTCAACTCCTCGCCATGCGAACGCTCTTCCGTAAGGTGGAGTTCGTATCACTGGATCCCACGGGGTCGCGGGCGTTCATTCATCGTGTGGCGGAGGAACTGTGATCGTGACGCAGTGGCAGAAGTCCTCGTTCTCGGGCCCGGGTGATGGCAATGAGTGTGTCGAAGTCGCCCGGTCGGAGGCATCCTTGCTCCTCCGTGAGAGCGATGAGCCCCCGCGAATACTCACCGTTGAGACCAGTGCCTTGGCCGCGATGCTCCGTCACCTTCAGGTGGACGCCTCGGGCAGTCCTAGGTGACGGACGGAGGCATCGCGACCGGGTGGCAGAAGTCGTCCTTCTCCAGCGGAAGCGACGGAGCCAACTGTGTGGAACTGGCCCGCGCTGAGCCCTCCTTGCTGCTGCGGGAGAGCGAGGAACCCGAGTGTGTGCTTGGCGTTCGGGCGGACGCGCTGGTCGGGCTGTTGCGGTATGTGCGCCGGGAGAGCCGGTAGGGGTGTGGGCGAGGGGGTCCGGGGAGTCGGGGTGGTGACTCGGCGGGCCCCCTCGTATCGCGTTCAGGCGGCGTCGACCGCCGAGGCCCAGTCGAGGTCCACGCCCATGTCCGCGTACATCTTCGTGTAGCCGACGTAGCAGTCGAACTTCTCGACCTTGCCGTCGCGCAGGTACCAGAAGTCTGCGGTCGGCACGTCGACCTTGTTGCCGTTGCCCTTGACGACGCCACCCGTCGGTGCCGTCAGCTCGCCGTCGAACGTGCCGCGGATGGACAGCTCGATGCTGACGACGTCGCCGCTCACGGTGATGCGCTGCAGCTCTCGGTGGACGTCGGAGAAGAGGCCCTTCATGCGGGGCAGCACCGTGCCGAGCGTCTCGCTCCGGTAGGTGTGGCCGGCGACCACGTCGTTGAAGACGCCGTCCTCGGCGAAGCCGTCGACGAACGCCTGGACGTCCATGTCGTCGCCCTCCGCCACGTCGTAGGCGTGCAGGACGACCGCGAGGTTGGTCCTCTCGCGCTCGGTCAGGTCGTGGTCGGTGAGCGGCAGCTCCGCCAGTTCGGCTTCGGTCAGGGTCATGTCGTTTCCTCCAGGTCGGTCTGGACTCGAACCCAGTTATTCAAACGATTGCTTTAACTGTAGGACGGGTGTGCGAAGCTGTCAATCGACTGTTTGAATACTTCGTCCGGAGGAGTAGCGTGACGCGGGTGGACAAGGTGGACCAGCGCCGGGAGGCCGGGCAGCGCACACGGGCCGGATTGCAGGCGGCCGCGTTGGAGCTGCTCTCGCAGCGGGGGCAGGAGGGCGTGACCCTCCGCGAGATCACGGACCTCGCCGGGGCCAACGTCGCCGCGGTGAGTTATCACTTCGGCTCGCTGAAGAAACTGTGCGAGGCGGCCATCGAGCACGCGCTGGAGCAGTACCTGAACGCCCAGATCGGCGAACTCGAGGCACTCCCCTCCACGGCAACGCTGCAGGAGGTGGCGGGGGCCTTCGCCCGCCCGATGGTGCGGGCGCTGGCGGCCGGCGGGCCGGACCTGGCGGTGATGCGCACCGTGGCGCGCGTCGGCATCGAACCCCCCGAGGGGTGGGAGCGGCTGCACGGGAAGTTCGACCGGACCCGGGACGGAGTCATCCGGGTCCTGGCACCGACGCTGCCCGATGTCGACGCGGAGGAACTCGCCTTCCGGACGCGGTGTGCGGCGGGCATGCTGAACTGGCTCGCCCTGGCCCCCATCGGCACGGAACTGGCCACCCTCCCCGCCGACCGGATCGAATGGCACCTCGTCCCGGTGGTGGCAGGAGCGCTACGCGGCGACGCCACCGTCGGCCGCTGACGCGGCAGTGTTCGACGAGGGAGTTGTCGGCGTGCCGCTGGGGCCTGCCGGGACGGAGGCCGTGCGATTCGGTCCTCGGCAAGGAGAATGCGATGTTTTCGCAAGCTGGTGTCGCCCCGTTCGTCACGTTGATCGTCGTCCTGGTGATCGCGGCGGTGGCCGGGTACGGCTTCTGGGTGAAGAACCGTTCCCGCTCGAAGAGCGAGGACTGAGGCGGATACGCGGGAGGCCGGTCGAACCTGACGGTTCGGCCGGCCTCTGCGCTGTACGACGTGTTCGACCTAGGCGGTCGGGGGCTCCTCCAGGCGGGGGAAGAGGACCGCGCCCTTGGTGATCTTGGCGCCGGCGGGGAGGCGGCCCCAGTCGGCGGCCTCCTGGACGCGCTGGTCGGCGAGGGCACCGAGGGACGGCTCCGCGCCCAGGGAGTCCCAGAGCTTCTGGCTGGTGTCCGGCATGATCGGGTTCAGCAGGACGGCCATCGCGCGCAGCGACTCCGCGGCCGTGTAGAGGATCGTGGCCAGGCGGGCCCGGCCCTCCTCGCTCCCCGCTGCGCCAGCAGCATCGGAAAAGGCGGTCTTGGCGACCTTCCACGGCTCCTGCTCCGTGAGGTAGCCGTTGACCTGCTTGACGAAGTCGAAGACCGCCAGGATGCCGCCCTGGAAGTCCAGTTCCTCGCCGATCCTCCGGTCGGCCTCCGTGACCGCCTTCGCCAGGCCGGCCCGGACCGCCGCCTCCGCCTCGCCGTCGGCCGTGGAGGCCGGCAGCTCGCCGTCGAAGTACTTGCCGACCATCGCCGCGACGCGGGACGCCAGGTTGCCGTAGTCGTTCGCCAGCTCGCTCGTGTAGCGGGCGGAGAAGTCCTCCCACGAGAAGCTGCCGTCCTGGCCGAAGGCGATGGCGCGCAGGAAGTACCACCGGTACGCGTCCACGCCGAAGTGCGTGGTCAGGTCCTGGGGCTTGATGCCGGTCAGGTTCGACTTCGACATCTTCTCGCCGCCGACCATCAGCCAGCCGTTCGCGGCGACCTTCCCGGGCAGCGGCAGGCCCTGCGCCATCAGCATGGCCGGCCAGATCACCGCGTGGAAGCGCAGGATGTCCTTGCCGACCAGGTGCACGTCGGCCGGGAAGGTCTCCTCGAACTTCTGCTGGTTCTCGTTGTAGCCGACCGCCGTGGCGTAGTTCAGCAGCGCGTCGACCCACACGTAGATGACGTGCTTCTCGTCCCAGGGGATCGGGATGCCCCAGTCGAAGGTCGAGCGGGAGATCGACAGGTCCTGCAGGCCCTGGCGGACGAAGTTCACGACCTCGTTGCGCGCGGACTCGGGCTGGATGAAGTCCGGGTTCGCCTCGTAGTGCGCGAGGAGCTTGTCGGTGTACTCGCTCAGGCGGAAGAAGTAGTTCTCCTCGCTGAGGATCTCCACCGGCTTCTTGTGGATCGGGCACAGCTTCTGGCCCGCGAACTCGCCCTCGCCGTCGAGCAGTTCGCCCGGGAGCTTGTACTCCTCGCAGCCCACGCAGTACGGGCCCTCGTAGCCGCCCTTGTAGATCTCGCCCTTGTCGTGCAGGTCCTGCACGAACTCCTGGACGCGGTCGGTGTGGCGCTTCTGCGTGGTGCGGATGAAGTCGTCGTTCGCGATGTCCAGGTGCTCCCACAGGGGCTCCCAGGCCTCCGTGACGAGCTTGTCGGCCCAGGCCTGCGGGGTGACCCCGTTCGCCTCGGCCGTGCGCATGATCTTCTGACCGTGCTCGTCCGTGCCGGTGAGGTACCACACCTTCTCGCCGCGCTGACGGTGCCAGCGGGTGAGCACGTCGCCTGCGACGGTCGTATAGGCGTGGCCCAGGTGAGGAGCGTCGTTGACGTAGTAGATGGGGGTCGAGACGTAGAACGCCTTCGCCCCCTGCTTCTCGGATCCAGTGGCCGCCATGCCGAAATCCTACTGGCCCGGCGAAGGTGGCTTCACCCGCGTTTCGGGGCGGGCGGTACGGGGTAACCCCGCGCACCGCCCGCCCCGGGGTGTCCTACGGGCGCCAGGAGGCCAGGACGCCCTCGTAGAGCTCCTTGTCGGTGAGCTCGCGGGGGGTGGGGCCCGCGTGGAAGAAGGAGGTGTTCTCCGTCTTCAGCTTGCGCAGGTAGTCGAACGCCTTGTTCTCGTGCTCGCCGAAGGCCACGAAGGAGAAGAAGACCTCCGGGTGCTCGGCGGCCGCGTCCTTGAGCGCCTGGGTGGCCGGGGTCTTCGCGTCGGGGGCGCCGTCCGTCTGGAAGACCACCAGCGCGGGGGTGCCGGGCGCCTCCTCGGCGTGCTTGGCGAGGACCGCCTCGACGGCGGCGTGGTAGCTCGTGCGGCCCATGCGGCCGAGGCCCGCGTGCAGCTCGTCGACCTTGTTCTCGTGCGCGGCGAGGGTCAGCTCGCCGGTGCCGTCCAGCTCCGTGGAGAAGAACGTGACGTGGACGGTCGCCTCGGGGTCCAGGTGGGCGGCCAGGGCGAGGGTCTGCTCGCCGAGGGCCTGCGCGGAGCCGTCCTTGTAGTACGGGCGCATGGAGGCGGAGCGGTCCAGGACGAGGTGGACCTTGGCGCGGGCGCCGGTGAGGCCGTGGGTGCGGAGGGCTTCCTCGGCGGCCTTGTAGGCGGTGCCGAGGCCGGGGGCGGCCTTGCGGATGTGCGACGCGGGCGTCGCCGGGTTCTTCTCCGCGGCCTCGGCTTCGCCTTCGGCCTCGTCGGTTTCCGCGCCCGCACCACCCGTGGCGGTCTCGGCCTCGGGTGCGGACGGCCCGTGTGGGGCTTCCTGTGCGTCGGCGGCCGCGGGTTCGGTCGCGGCGGGGGCCGCTTCCGGCGTGACCGCCTCTGGCGCGGGGGCCGACTCGGGCGCGACGGCCTCGGGCTCGGGCTCGGGAGCCTCGGCTGCCGCCGGCGCCTCGGCGGGCCGGGGCTCCTCCTCGGACGCCTTCGGCTCCTCGGGGGCCTCGGTCTTCTCGGCGGCCTCGGGCTCCTCGGACGCCGCCTTGGGCTCCTCGGTCTTTGCCTCGGACTCCTCGGACGCCGCCTTCGGCTCCTCCGGCGTCGCCTCCGGCGTCGCCTTCGGCTCCTCGACCGTCGTCGGTTCCTCGGCGGCCTGCGGTTCCTCGGCCGGTGCCGGCTCGTCCGCGCTCGCCGGCTCCTCCGTCTCCGTACCCGTCTCCGCCTTCGCCGGCTCGGCCGGCGCCTTCGGCTCCGGTTCCGGGTCCGCCGTCGGTTCCTCGGCCGCGGCCGGGGCCTTCGCCGGGGTCGGATCGGGGGACGGGTCGTGGGTCGCCGGCGGTTCGTCCGTCGGCTTCGTCGGCTTGGGGACCGAGACGTTGTCGAACGCAGCCGACACCAGGTCGTGTTCCCCGCGGCTGTCGCCGCTCTCCTGGCGGGGGTCGGGCACGTGGGCCGTCGCGGCGGCCGGGGCCGGGGCCGGAGTCGGCTCGGTCGACGGGGCGGGGACCTTGGGGGCCGGCGGCCGCGCGGCGGCCGGCTCCTCGGCGGGGGCCGCCGCGGGCTCCTCCGCCCGTGCCGTCTCCTGCGTGGGGAGCCCCTCCGGCTCCGTCGTCACGCTCTCCGTCTCGTCCCTGCGCCCCTTGCGTGAGCGGCCGAACGCATTCCGCAGAAGAGTAAGAAGTCCCATGAGCGCGACCCTTCGCATGAGGTGAGGCCCGTCAATCCCTGGCCAGGACGGACACGTAAGGTTAGCGGTCACGGCTGGTGATCTTCGGCAGGGTACGGCCGGGGGACCCGGCGCGCTACCCGGAACGCCGTACGGGTGACCGTCCGTTCGCCCCGACGCCGTACGGCCACCACGTGTTCACCCCTCATTCGGGCGAGCGTCCCGCTCCCGCACCGGCACCGCGCCTAACGTCTCGCGGACACCGAGGGAAACCATGGGGAGTCGCATCGTGTCCGTGCCCAAGCCGCTGCCGCTCATCGGCTCGCATCCCGGCGGACGATCCGCCCTGACCTGTCGTTTCCGCTGTGGTGACGCCTGCTTCCACGAGGTGCCCAACACCAGCGGCAACGCCTACGCCGGGGATGTGATCGCCGGTGCCGTGCGCCGTCGCGCGCTGCTGCGCGGGGCGGCGGTGACCGCCGTGGTGGCGGCGACGGGCGCGGCCGGGGCCACCGTCGGCGCGCCGGGGGCGAGCGCCGCGCCCGGCGCCCCGGCCGCTCCGGGTCCCGCCGGGAAGGACCGGCGCGGTGCGCGCGGGCTGCGTTTCGAGCCCGTCGCGCCGAACACCGCCGACGCCGTCACCGTCCCGGAGGGCTACCGGCAGAACGTCGTCGTCCGCTGGGGGGAGCCGATCCTGCGCGGGGCGCCCGCGTTCGATCCGGAGAACCAGAGCGCGGCCGCGCAGGCGGGCCAGTTCGGCTACAACAACGACTTCCTCGCGCTCCTGCCGCTCCCCGGCGAGCGCGGCCGGCAACTCCTCGTCGCCAATCACGAGTACACGGACGAGGTGCTGATGTTCCGGGGCTACGACCCCGAGAACCCCACCCGGCGGCAGGTCGAGACCGCCTGGGCCGCGCACGGGCTCTCGGCGGTCGTGGTGGAGGAGGACGGGAGGACGGGGCGGCTCTCCGCGGTGCCCCGGCACCACCTCAACCGCCGCGTCACCGCGACCACCGAGTTCCGTCTCACCGGCCCCGCCGCCGGGTCCGCGCTGCTGAGGACCTCCGCCGACCCGGGCGGCCGCACGGTGCTCGGCACCCTCAACAACTGCTCGGGCGGCACCACCCCGTGGGGGACCACGCTGCACGGCGAGGAGAACTTCAACCAGTACTTCGCGCACGGCTCCCGCGCCACGGACAGCCGGTACGGCATCGGCACCGGGGCCACCGAACGCAAGTGGGAACGGTTCGACAAGCGGTTCGACCTCGCCCAGGAGCCGAACGAGGTCCACCGCTTCGGCTACGTCGTCGAGTTCGACCCCTACGACCCCGCCTCCACGCCCCGCAAGCACACCGCCCTCGGCCGCTTCAAGCACGAGGCGGCGACCGTGCGGATGACGGCGGACGGCCGCCCGGTCGTCTACTCCGGTGACGACGAACGCTTCGACTACTTCTACAAGTTCGTCGGCAGCAAGCGGATGCGCGCGGGCAACGGCCGCGCCGCCCGCGCGCACAACCTCACCCTGCTCGACGAGGGCACCCTCTACGTCGCCCGCCTCACCGGCGACTCCCCCGCCGCCGAGATCGACGGCACCGGGAAGCCGCCCGCCGACGGCGAGTTCGACGGCGGCGGGGAGTGGATCCCGCTGGCCACCGCCACCGCCACCGCCACGGGTGCCGTCTCGCACGTCGAGGGGATGACGGCGGAGGAGGTCTTCGTCTTCACCCGCCTCGCCGGTGACCGGGCGGGCGCCACCAAGATGGACCGCCCCGAGGACATCGAGCCGTCCCCGCGCACCGGCAAGGTGTACGTGGCACTCACCAACAACACCAACCGCGGCAGGAGCGGTTACGCCGCGGCCGACGAGGCCAACCCGCGCAACGCCAACAAGCACGGGCACGTCCTGGAGCTCACCGAGCGCGGCGGCCGTGCCGAGGCCACCGCCTTCGGCTGGTCGCTGTTCCTGGTCGCGGGCGACCCCGAGGACCCCGCCACCTACTTCGCGGGCTTCCCCAAGGACCGGGTCAGCCCCGTCTCCTGCCCGGACAACGTGGCCTTCGACCCGCACGGCAACCTGTGGATCTCCACGGACGGCAACCAGCTCGGCTCCCACGACGGACTGTTCGGCGTCGCGGTGCGGGGCGAGCGGCGCGGCGAACTGAAGCAGTTCCTGACCGTGCCGACCGGCGCCGAGACCTGCGGCCCGCTCGTGCAGGAGCGCCGGGTGCTGGTGGCGGTGCAGCACCCGGGCGAGGTCGACGGGGCGACGGTGGAGCGGCCGGCCAGCACCTGGCCCGACGGGCCGGGCCGGATCGTCCGCCCGGCGGTCGTCGCGGTGTGGCGCGCGGACGGGGCGGACATCGGCGTCTGACGGTCACCGGTGGTGCGGAGGGCGGGCGAGGGGCGCGGCCGGGACGGCCGCGCCCCCGGCCGCTAGCGGGCCGCCGACGGCGGTGTGCGGTCCCGGCCGGCGCCGGACCGGTCCGCGGTGGCCAGGGACCAGATCACGAAGCCGCCCAGGGCGATGGAGATGAGCGCCCACACGGGGGCGTACGGCAGGAAGAGGAACCACTCGATCATGTAGAGGGCCGCGAGGGCGATGCCCACGGCGCGGCCCCACGCGGCGCCGGTGAGGACGGCCCAGCCGGCCAGCGCCAGCAGCGCCCCGACGATCAGGTGGATCCAGCCCCAGCCGGTGAGGCTGAACTTGTACACGTAGTCGTCGACCCGCGCGTACACGTTGTTCGTGGCGATCCCGGCGATGCCGTTGAGCACGCCGAGAACGCCGGTGACCATCATCAGCACCCCGGCGAAGACCGTGCCGCCGGTCGCCCAGGCGGAGCGTCGCGGATGCGATGTGGAAGCGGTGTGCTGAGCCATGGTGCCTCGTCTCCTCGGCGTCTCCTCGGCTTCTTCTCGGCCGATCGGGAGGGTGCCTTCACCGGCAGCTTCACCCGTACGAGGGACGCCCGCGCGGGGGGCTGCGCCGAACGGGTGATGCGGGGGAGGGGGCGGGAGCGCGGCGAGGTGGCGCACGGGCCCGGCGATACGCGGGGCCGGGGGCCTACTCGACGAGGGCCGCGGCGCCCAGGGCGACCGCGAGGCGGGCGGCGTCCTCGGTGCCGGGCTCGGCCGTGTAGACGGTGATGCGGGTGTCGTCGAGGGCGTCCAGGAGCGTGTCGCAGTCGAGCGTCATCCGGCCCGCCCCGGGATGTTCGACGATCTTGCGCCGGGACGGCCCCGGCAGCGGCGGCGGGACGTCGGCGTCCCACAGTTCGCCGAACCGCGGGGTGGCCTCGGCGAGCGCGGCGACCAGCCGCCGCAGCGCCCGGTCGGCCGGGTAGCGAAGGACGGTCAGCCGTAGGTCGGCGACGAGCCGCGCCTCGTGCTCCGCCTGCTCCCGCGCGGTGTGCACGACCCGGCCGGGGGGCCCGGCGAGCGTGCGCCAGACGGCGTTGCGCTCGAGGCCGCGCCAGTGCGAGGTCGTGCCCATCAGCGCCTCGTACGGCCCGTTGGCGAGGACGAGGTTCCAGCTCGCGTCGTACACGACGACCGGGGTGTGCGCGAGACGGTCGAGCAGCCGGCGCACGCTGGGCGCGAGACGCGAGGGGACGACCTCGGGGCCCGGGACGGTGTGCCCGGCCAGCCGGTACAGCAGGTCGCGCTCCGGCGCGGACAAGCGCAGCGCCCGCGCGAGCGCCTCGACCACCTGGGCGGAGGGCGCGGTCGCCCGGCCCTGTTCGAGCCGGGTCAGATAGTCGGCCGAGACTCCGGCGAGGGCGGCGAGTTCCTCCCGGCGCAGTCCGGGCGCCCGCCGTCGCGGGCCGACCGGGACGCCCGCGTCCTCCGGTGCGACGCGTTCGCGCCAGCGGCGTACCGTCCGGCCGAACTCCCACGTCTCCATGGGCCCAGTGTGCGCCGGGCGCCGGGGCGTTGTCCTGGCCCTGGCGTACCCAGGACAACGGGACGGCTGGCTGAGCGCGGTGCCTTCGCCGAGGGTCGGGACCATGACCACCACCGAATCCGGCATCGGCTCCGGAACCGTACTGATCACCGGACCCACCCGGAACCTGGGCCGGTCCGCCGTCCTCGCGATGGCCGGCCGCCCCGCGGCCGAACGCCCCGACCTGCTGCTGGTGGGCCGGGTCGGCGCGGACCTCGCCCGGGTCGCCGACGAGGCGCGCGCCCTGGGCGCGCGGGTGCACGAGATCGGCTGCGACCTGGCCCGGCTCGCCGACGTGCGCGCCGCCGCCGCGGCCGCCCGCGACCTGCTCGGTCGCGGCGCGGTGCGTCCGCTGCGCGCGCTCGTCGCCAACGCGGGCGTCTCCTCCTCCGACGTCCGCACCGCCTCTGCCGACGGTCACGAGCTGACCTTCGCCGTCAACCATCTCGCGCACGCGCTGCTCATCGGGGAACTGCTCGACCGGCTCACCGCGCCCGCCCGGATCGTCCTGCTCGGCTCGAACGTCTACAGCGCCAACCTCCCCCGCAAGGTCATGGGCGTCCCCGAGGCGAAGTGGCGCGAGCCGCTGGACCTGGCCCGGCCCGCCACCGGGGAGAAGAACCCCGGCCTCACCGCCTCCGGCGTCGCCTACGCCAACTCCAAGCTCGCGATCCTGTACTACGCCCACGAACTCCAGCGCCGTGCCGCAGCCGGCGTGCAGGTCCTGGTGTTCGAGCCGGGGTGGATGCCCGGTACCGCGCTGGGCCGGGGCGCGCCCGCCGCCCTGCGGGCGATGGGGCGGGGACTGGCCCGCATGCCCGGCGTCTCCACGCCGAAGCGGTCCGGCCCGGCACTCGCCTCGGTCGTGCTCGACGACCGGTGGGCCGGGCTGCGGGACGGGGCGTTCGTGGTGAAGGACAAGGTGACGGAGGTACGGCCGGTCGCCCACGACCGGGAGCGGGAGCGCCGGCTGTGGGCGGCCACGGAGCACCTCCTGGCGGGGGTGCGGGCCGGGGGCTGAGGCGTCAGAGGCCGGTCCTGAGCAGCCACTGCGCCAGGGTCGCGTTGAACGGTTCCGGGCGTTCCAGGTTGGGCAGGTGGGCGGCGCCCTCGATGATCTCCAGGGTCGAGGCGGGCAGGGCCTCGTGCATCGCCCGTGCCTCGGCGACCGGGGTGTACTCGTCGTCCGCGCCGACCACCACGAGGGCGGGCACGGTGATGCGGGGGAGCAGCGGGCGGTAGTCGGGGCGCACCGCCCGCCCGCGCAGGGCGGCCGCGGCGCCCCTCGGGTCGGTCCCGGTCATCATGCGGCGCACGTGCGCGGCGACCTCGGGGTCCGCGTAGGGCGCGACCATCTTGTACAGCACCTCCTCGGCGTACCCGGCCATGCCCTCGCGCAGCAGACGGTCGGCCATGGCGGCGCGGGCCAGGCGGCCGGACTCGGTCTCGTCGGCGGGGAAGGTGTCGGCGAGGACGATCCCGGCGATCCGGCCGGGGAAGCGGGCGCAGCACTCCATGACGATCTGACCGCCCATGGAGACACCGCCGAGGACGCAGCGGTCGATGTCGAGGTGGTCGAGGAGGGCGGCGAGGTCGTCGGCGAAGACGGACAGGGGCGTCGAGGTGTCGTCCGGGACGGGGGAGGCGCCGTAGCCGCGCAGATCGGGGGCCACGACCCGGCGGTCGGCGGAGAACGCGGCGAGCTGCGGGGCCCACATGCCGCGGTCGAAGGGGTGGCCGTGGACGAGGACGAGGGGGAGGACGCCGGTGCCGGTGTCGCCGGTGGCACCTGTGTCCTCGTGCGCGAGGTACGGGGGCATGGTCGGACCCTAAGGGGTGGCTCGCGGGACGCCGCGACGAGATGTCGTGCGGGGTCAGACGGAGGTGTGCGCCGGGGGCTCGGCCGGGAGCGGCGCGGGGGCGCCGGGTGCCTGCGGCGGTGCGGTGCGGCGCCGGGTGCGGTGTCCCGTGAGCCAGGCCGCGGCGGCGACGGCGAGGCCGGTGGCCAGCAGGGCCCAGGAGACCGTGCGCAGGGTCTCGGTGAGCGCGTCGTAGACCGCGCCGGCGGCCGGTTGCGGGACGTCGTCCGGGACGCCGGACAGGGTCAGCAGCCGGCCGACGAGGACGGCGAGCGCCAGCAGGGCGGCGCCGAGGGCCGTGCCGAGGCCGACCGCGATCACCGCACGGCGCCGGGACACCGCGAGGGCGATGCCCGCGAGGGCGCACGCCAGGGTGGTCAGCGGGAGCCAGAAACCGGCGAACTCGAGCACGTGGAACCCCTTCCGGAAGGCGGTCAGACGGTCGGCGGGGAGCAGGGTGATCCGGGTGTGGGCCACGGGGATGCGTTCCGCGAACGGGACGTGGTCCTCGACGAGCCGCTCCTTCAGCCGCCGGGTGGCGGGCGCGAGGTCGAGGGTGACGGGGGCGGTCCGGGGCCCGTCCTCGCGCAGGGCGCGCAGCACGGCGTCGTGCGCGGCGAGGTTGGCGGTGCCCCAGGCGGAGCGGAAGGCATCGGTGCCGGTGAAGGAGCGCACGGCGTCGTGCACGTAGGTGTGCACGGGCTCGCGCAGCGGGGGCCGGACGTCGATCTCCCGCATGATGTCGTCGGTGACCGCCGTGGCGATCGCCTCTCGCACCCCGGTGTCGGTGGCCAGCGGCGCGGTGGTGGCGGCGTAGCGGCCGGTGTCCCCGATGCCGTGGGTGGCCCAGACCGCGAGGACCGCCGGCGGGGCGAGCAGGCAGGCGGCGGCGAGGAGGGCGGCGGCGACCGGCGGGCGGGCGGAACGGCGGGACACGGGTCAAGCGAAGCGGAGGGGTGGGCCGGCGGCCAGCGGGAAGGGGCCGATCGGGGTGCCCCGCGGGGGCCCGCGGGGCCGCATGTCGAGGGCCCCGGCGCCCCCGTTCGGCCCCGTAGCGGGTTACGGTGCTGGACGGACGTACGTGCACCTGCGTGACCGGTGCGCCCGGACGCGTGCGGAACGCGTGCGGGGCACTCGAAGGGGGAGGGAACGATGCCCGGAACCGTGCTGCTCCTCGCGGCCTCACCGGCGGGCAGGGGGCGCCTCGTGGACGCGGCCTCCGTGCTCCCCGTCCTCGCGGCCGTCGCCCCGGCGGTGCTGTCCGGCACGGAGACCGCCAACGTCGTCGAGCTGGCCGACCCGCTGGAGCCGCAGGCCGTGCTGACCAGGCTGCGCGCGGCGGCCGCCGCGCCCGGCCCGCTCACCGTCTTCCTCGCCGGGCAGCTCCAGCTCGACCGGCGCGGTCACCAGCCGCACGTGGCGCTGGCCCGCTCCACCCCGGCGACCGTGCGCTACACCGGTTTCCCCTGGCAGTGGATCACCGAGGAGCTGCGGCTGCGGCCGCCGGGCGCCACCTCCCTCGTCGTCGACCTGCACGCCGATCCGGAGGCCTGGCAGCACCTGGCCGCCCGGCCGCTCACGGCGGGGCCGGGCGTGAGCCTGTACGGGCGTCTGGCGCCGCCTCCGCCGCGGCGGGCGGTCGCGGCGCCGACGTACATGAAGGCGGTGGCCACGCTCCTGCGCAGCGGCCACCGGCCGCCGCTCCCCCAGCTCCACCAGCAGGCGCTGGCACGGCTGGCGGAGGAGACGGGGGCGTACGGGGACACC
Source organism: Streptomyces griseoaurantiacus (assembly GCF_036189845.1). Classification (NCBI taxonomy): domain Bacteria; kingdom Bacillati; phylum Actinomycetota; class Actinomycetes; order Kitasatosporales; family Streptomycetaceae; genus Streptomyces; species Streptomyces griseoaurantiacus. Next base: position 3,835,960 of record NZ_CP108326.1, read on the forward strand.
GTGCTGACCTGGGACGCGGCGGCCGGGCCCGGGGCGGGCGTGCCGGTGCCGCGGCCGGCGCCCGGTGCCGCACCGGCGCCGGTACCCGCCCCCGTCCCGGTCGCCGTCCCCGCGCCCGCCGCCGGGACGGCGCCGGTGCCCGCCCCGTCCCCCGCCCCGGAACCGCCCGACCCGCACGCCGCGATCACCGCCGCCGTCCAGGGCGAGCGGCACGAGGAGGCGCAGGCGCTGGCCGCGCGGTACGAGGAGGAGGCGCTGAGCGCCCACGGCCCGGCCTCCGAGCAGGCGTTGCACTGGGCCGAGGTGCGGGCGGACCTCGCGATGTTCGCGGGTGATCCGGTGCGCAGTTGCCGTACCTGGCTGGCGGTCGCCACGACCCGGCTGTGGGCGCGTCAGGCGCCGGACGCGCCGGCGGTGGAGAACGCGGTGGACCGCGCCCACCACCAGTGGGCGCGGATCGAGGACGTGGAGCAGGCCCGCGAACTCGGCGCGGAGCTGGCCGAGTTGCGGGCCCGTGTGCCGGGCCGCCGCACGGGCGCCCTCGCCCATGTCCGCCTGCGGCTGGAGAGCCTCGGCGCTCCCGGACGCGCCGAGGCGGAGCAGGCGGAGAAGTCCGAGCAGTCCGAGCAGTCCGAGCAGGCGGAGAACTCGGAGCACTCGGAGCTGGCGGAGCAGTCGGAGCAGGCGGAGAGCAGCGAGGAGGACGCGGCGGGGGAGCGCGCCGGGGCCGCCGAGGAGGAGCCCTCGGTGCAGCACGCGCGGTGACGGCCGGGTAACAGCGCGGCGCAGAACCCTCCCCACCCTTCCCCCGCGGTGCCATGATGGTGAGTCATGGCTGAGGGGGATGGAGTGGCCGACCAGGGGATCCGTGTACGACTGTCCGGTTCCGCCGACGAGAGCGACATCGACGCGCTGAAGAGCTGGCTGGAGCGCGAGCAACCGCTGGAAGCCCTGGTGCGCGAGGGCAAACTGGTCATCCAGGTGCGCTCGGACACCGCCGGGGCCGGGGAACGCGGCAGCCCCATGGGGCTCGGCATGGAGATCTTCCTCGCGTTCGTCGGGGGCGCCTCCGGCGAGCTGCTCCGCCGGGTCACGGGCACGGTCGAACGGGCGTTCCACGCCTGGCAGGAGAACCGCCGCGACGTCGAGAGCGGTGATCCCCCCGACGGCCGCGTCGACGCGGTGACCCCCGACGAGCGGTAGCCCCGTGGAACTCTTCGACCCGCGCGGACACGCCAACCGCGCGCTGCTGGTCGGCGTGTCCGCGTACACCTACACCAAGCCGCAGCCCGACGGCGTGCCCGGCCACCTTCCGGCCGTGGAGCACAACGTGGTGCGGCTGCGGGACGTGCTGCGCCGGGGCGGGGTGTTCGCCGAGGGGGAGATCGCCCTCGCGCGCTCCCCCTCGCAGGAGCGCTTCGGGCACGCCCTGCGCACGGCGGTCCGGGAGGCCGAGGGGCTGCTGCTGTTCTACTTCGCCGGGCACGGGGCGATCCCGGCCGCGGGCAACGAACTGTTCCTGCAGCTGCGCAACGCCCGGGTGGTCGCCGGTGAGCACGCCGTGTTCCCGGGGGCCGACGCGTTCAGCAGCGTGCTCACGGAACTCGCGACGAGCCGGGCGCGGCACGTCGTGGTCATCCTCGACTGCTGCTTCGCGGGGAACGCCGCCCGGGTGTGGGAGACCCTGCCGGACAAGCGGCGGATCTCCCTGCTGATGAGCGTCCAGGCCAACCACCGCATCGACGCGGGCCCGGACAACAGCCCGACGCCGTTCACCGAGCGGCTGATCCACCTGCTCGGCCGGGGCGACCCGATGGCGTTCCAGGACCTGTGGGAGCCGCTGCACCGCCACATGCGCGCCCACCACCGCACGCTCCGCGAGGAGCCCTGGGACCCGCAGAGCAGGACGGCGGCGGAGCGGGACGTGCTGCTGGTCGCGCCGGGACCCGGGCCCTCGGTGCCGATCACGCCCACCCCGGACCGGGGCACCGCCACCGGCACCGGTGCGCTCACCCCCGCCCTCCGGGCGCCCGCGCCCGAGCCGCTCGGGCGCCGGCTGCGCACCGCCCTGCGGCGCAGCGGCCAGGTCACCCTCGCCCTGACCGGCCTGGGCAGGGGACTGCGGGACCTCGACGGGGGCGCGGGCGACACCCCGGGGACCGGGTCCAGGAAGGGCCCGCGCCGGCCGCCAGGGCGCGGAACGGGGGACTCCCGCCACTGGTACGGCTTACGGGCCCCGTCCCGGCGCGAGGGCGCCCGGGACAGCGACGGCGGTCCCGGCCCGGGCCGCTCCGGCCCCCGCGTCCGGCGCCTGGTCACCGTGTTCTCCCTCGCCCTCGCCGTCCTCGCCACCTCCTACGGCGGCTACGCCCTCTTCGGACCCGGCGGGGACACCCTGTGCGGGCCGCCCCTGGAACTGCGGGTGCTCACCGATCCCGACCTGGAGCAGCCGGTCGGCGCCGCCGCCGGGGCCTACCTCACCTCCGCCGCCAACACCGCCTCCGACGGCTGCCGGCGCACCGGCATCACCGTCTACAGCGCGGGCGCCGCCGACGTCGTCACCGCGCTGCGGCAGCGGACCGGGGACTGGCGGGACCCGCGCGACGAGGACAGCGACCCCCAGCGCGACGTGGGCGCCCAGCCCGACGTGTGGCTGCCCGCCTCCCGCGCCGACGTCGCCCGCGTCACCGCCGAGCGGGACACCGAGTCGCAGGCCGCGCTGCGCACCCTCGGCACGGTCGCCCACTCCCCGCTCGTCCTCGCCGTTCCCGACCGCCTCGCCGCCCCCGCGGGCGAGCGCTCCGGCCGGACCCTGGCCGCCCTGCTGGCCGCCCTCGCCGAGCGCGACCCGGACGCCGAGGTACGGCGCCCCGACCCGGAGTTCACCGACACCGCGCTGTTCGCCACGATCGGCCTGCACGGCCGGACGGAACCCGCGGTCGCCGCCGGGGAGCAGCGTGTCGCCCAGCCGGGACCGCCCTCGCCGACCGCCGCCGACCTGCTGTGCGCGCTCCCCCAGAACGGCGCCGCCGACCGCCGCACCGGCGCGCTCGTTCCCGAGTTCCTGCTGCGCAGCGGCGTCGGCTGCGCGCGCACCACCCGGGTGGACCGCAGTGCCGAGTACCCCTCGGACGTCCCCGCCGTCGAGCCCGCCTTCGTGCACGTCCACTGGGAGGACGCCGACCGCGACGAACCCCGGCGCACGGAGGCGGTCGAGGACTTCTACGACTGGCTGAGGAAACCGTCCGGGGGGCAGCGCGTGCTCGGCGCCGCCGGGTTCCGCACCGCCGCCGACGGCCACGCCCTGCTCGATGCGGACCGGGCCGCGCACGGCGTGCTGCGCGCTCCCGGTCCGCTGCCGAACGGCGCGTCCCCCGCCGCCCTGGAGTCCGCGCTCGCCGCCTACCGGGGAGCCCACGGCCCCGGCCGGGTGCTGTTCCTGCTGGACAGCTCCGGGTCCATGGGCGGCCAGTGGCACGGGCCGAGCGGCGGCCCCGGCATCCTGAAGCAGTCCCTCGGCGGGCTCGGCGACCGGGACGAGTACGGGGTGTGGGGGGTCGCCTCCGAACCGGGCGCGAAGAAGCCGTACCGGACCCTGCTGGCGTTCGGACAGCACCGGCGCCAGGAGGCGGAGGAGACCCTCGACCGCGAGGCCGTGGTGCGCGACGCGGAGTCCGATCCGGACGCGGCGCTGCGTGCCGCGCTGAAGGAGATGGCGGGCCGCGGCACCGACGACGACCGCCCGGAACTGATCGTCTACATCACCGATGACGAGGACGGCACCCGGCTCACCGGCGCCCGCTTCGACAGGCTGCTGGACCGGGCACGCACGACGGGGGTGCCGGTCGCGATGGTGTCGCTGACCAACGGCGGCTGCGCCCGCGTCCGTCCCGACGCGCGGATCGCCGAGGCGAGCGCCGGCCGCTGCCTGGACGCCGACGGGGACCTCGGCGCGGGCCTGAAGGACGAGGTGGCGCGCGCCGGAACGGGAGAGGACGGATGAGGGCATGACGGCACCGGCGACCGGGCGGACGGCCGTCCGGCGCACGCCCCGTACCCGCCGGGCGCTCGCGCTCCTGGCGCCGCTCCTGCTGCTGCTCGGCACCCTGGCAGGCTGCACCGGAGGCGGCGGGCCGGGGCCCGAGGACACCGCCCACGACGAGCCCGGCGACATCGTCGTGGCCAGCGGCCGGGACGTGACCGGCAAGAACGGCATCCGGCAGCGGCTCATCGACGCCTGGAACCGGGAGCACCAGGACGACGGCTTCCGCGCCCGCCTCGTCGAACTCCCCGGCTCCGCCGACGCCCAGCGCAGCCAGCTCCTCGGGGCGCTGCAGTCGGGCAGCGCCGACTACGACGTGGTCAACCTGGACGTGACGTGGGTGCCGGAGTTCGCCGCCGCGCGGCTCATCCGGGCGCTGCCCGAGAACATGATCGAGAAGGACGTCGTCCCCGCGGTGGCGGACACCGCCCGCTGGGACGGCAAGGTGTACGCGGTGCCGTTCAACAGCGACGTCGGCCTGCTGTACTACCGGCCCGACTACCTGCGCGCGGCCCACGTCCGGCGCAGCGACCTGACCCGCGTGCACCTGTCCTGGGAGCAGGTGCAGAACCTCGTCCGGGACGTCGGCAAGAAGCCGCCCCGGGGGTACGAGAAGGGCTGGACCACCCAGCTCGCCGCCTACGAGGGCCGCACGGTGAACGCGCTGGAGGCTTTCGCCAGTGCCACGGAGGGCTTCACGCTCACCGGCAAGGACGGCCGCTACGAGGGGAACGTCACCGAACTCATGGCCGGCATCGCCGAGCTGGGCAAGCGCACCGACGAGCTGTACACCCTGGGCGACGCCGTCCGCTCCCACGAGGACACCTCCCTCGACGACTTCGCGGAGGGCCGCACCGCGTTCCTGCGCCACTGGCCCTCCGCCTACCGCACGCTGCACGAGACGCTCTCCGAGAGCCAGGTGGGCGTCACCCGGCTCCCCGGCCACGCCGTGCTCGGCGGCCAGAACCTGGCCGTCACGGCCTCCTCGCCCCGGGCGGGCATGGCCCGCGAACTGGTGGCCTTCCTCACCGGGAAGGAGAGCGAACGCTGCCTGCTGGACGCCGGGTTCGCGGCGACCCGCGCCTCGGCGTACAAGGACGACCACGTGACCTGCCGGCTGGCGGACGGCCCCGGCGCCGCGCCCACCCCGTCCCCGACCGGCGAGGGCACCGACCACATGCCCCGCGACCGGCACGGCCGCCCCGCCTACGCCGAGCACACGCTCCTGCCCGCGCTGGAGAGCGCCGTGCAACGCCCCCGCACGCCCCTGTACGGCGCCTTCACCCAGACGTTCACGGCGGCGCTCGGCCCCCTGTTCGGCGACTCCCCGCCGGGCGACGCCGTCCTGGCCCGCCGCCTGGACGCGGCACTGCGCGAGGCGTTGGGGGACTGAGCCCCGTCCGCTACGGCTCGGGAAGCGCCGGCAGCGGCGGGTTCCCGGCGCGGTGGCGGACCACCGCGGCCCAGGACGTCTCCGGCTCGGTGGCGAGGGCGGCGCGGGCAGCGGTGAGGTGGTCCACGGCGCCGTCGGGCACCGGCCCCCGGGTCGCCGTCACGGCCGTACCGGTGAAGGTGCGCAGGAGGGTCGCGCCGAGCGCGAGATAGGCGCGGACCTGGGCGACGACACGGGCCGTCTCGTACTCCTCCGGCGGGACGGGGGGCACCCGGCCCAGGGCCGCCTCCCAGTCGTCCGCCGCCACCGTTCCCTGCGCCACGTCGGCGATCCAGCGGGCGACGGCGGGCGCGGTGGCGCCCTCCAGGCCGGCCGCGTGCCGGGTCTGTGCGGAGAGCACGGCCCGGGCGTCGTCCTCGATCATTCGCTCCGCCAGCCGGGGAAGCCCGGTGAGCTGGCCGAGCGCGCGGTGCGTGGCCAGGCTCATCACCGCGCGCAGCAGATCACGGGGCAGCCCGCCGGAGAGGATCTGGCACAGCCACAGGAACGGGTCGGGCAGCCAGACGCCCCGCAGTTCGAGCAGTTGCCGGGCCTGCGCGAGGTCGAGCGGGCGGACGGCGACGACCCGGTCGAAGGCGCTGTCGAAGACAGTCCGCACGTCCAGCAGGTGCCGGCCGAAGGCGGTGAGGGCGTCCTCGGAGACGGCGACGAGGAAGTGGCAGCCCCGGATGCCGAAGACGGCCTTGAGGTCGTTGAGGAAGCGTTCGGCCTCCTGCGCGCTGCCGACCTTGTCCAGCTCGTCGATCCCGATGACGACCCGCCCGCCGAGCGCGCGCCGCTCCAGCGCCACATGGTCCAGCAACTCCCGGAACCGGCCCACCAGTTCCGGGTAGGTGAGCAGCTGCCGGGTGTGCTGGGTCTGCCCGGCGTCCGAGACCTGGAGCCCGCCGGGCAGGGCGAGCTGTGCGGTGCGGCCGTGCTGGTACGTCAACTGGTAATGCAGCAGCCGCAGATGCGCGGCGGCCGAGGCCTCGGCGCCTCCGCGCGGGGTGCCGCGGCGGCGGCGCGGCCCGCCCGGCCCGGTGAACGGGGTGAGCGACCAGCCCACCCCGGCCGCGACGAGTACCGCGCCGGCCGCGACGAGCAGGGCGTGCGGGTGGCCGGTGACCCGGTGGGCGGCGGAGGCCAACTGCGGCCGGAACAGCGTGCCGAGGACGAGGACGAGGCCCGCGAGGGTGGTGAGGGCGGCCCCGGCCCGGTGCAGCAGCGCGGTACGGCGGCCCGGGACGGGACCGGGGCGCCCGTCGGCGCCGGGCGCCTCCCCGGTGATCGCGCGGCACACCTCGGCGAACAGGTGGACGAGGAACTCGCGGGGGTCGTAGGAGGTCGGCGCGGGGACGAGGACGAGCAGGTCGTCGGCGGCCGAGGTGGGCCCCGGTGTGCAGAACCGCTGCATCAGGCCGGACTTGCCCGCGCCGCGCGGGCCGCTGATCCCGATGCTCGCGCTGTCGAGTTCGCGCAGGTGGTAGTCGATCTCGGCGGTGGCGGAGGTGCCGACGAACTGGTCGGAGCGGCGGGTCCCGGTGAGCCGTGAGGGGTCGACGGTGGGCAGCACGGGCACGGCGGCGGTGTCGTCCCCGGCCCGCAGCGAGCCCCGTAGCAACGGCATCAGCCCGTCCCGCGCGACGGCGGTCAGCCAGTCCCGCCGCGCCTGCCGCGCGGCGTCCCGGTAGCGGGGTTCCGACGACTCGGGCCAGTCGTCGGGGTCCTCGCTGCGGGTGGCTCGGGCGCGGACGACGTAGGGCCGGGCGTGGAGCCAGGCGAGGGCGAGGAGGAGGGCGAGGGTGCCGGCGGTGTACGTGACGTGGGGGCGGGCGTGGTCGGGGACGAGGGGGGCGACAAATGTCGCCGCGAGAAGGCTGAGGAGGACCAGAAATGTTGCCAGGTCCCAGGTGTCCAGCACATGGGATCGGTCGATCGGAGCACGGGCGTCCGGTCTCCAGCGGGGCAACAGGTGCTCCCGCCTTTCGCCGAGCAGGAACGCGCCGATCATCAGGACGGCCAGGAGAGCGACCGCGGACGTCGGGCGATCGCTGCTGCTCGGGCCCGACCTGGCGCCGGCGGCGAAGGCCAGCGCGGACGCCACTATCGCCCCGGTGCCGTACCACCCCGCCGCGGCCGGCCGCGCCCACCGGGGCCCGCGCAGTGACTCGGTCATCCGCTGCCGTGCCTGCCGGTAGCGCTCGTACGCGGGCCGTCCGGCGTCCGCCACCGTGCGCAGCTCGTTGTCGAGGACGGAGGCGACGCGGTCTCCGAACCGCTCCGCCTCGCGCTCGTACGTCTCCGCGTCGCCGTCCGCCGTGTAGGTCAGGTAGGCGATGGCCTCCGGCAGGGCGACGGTCTCCTCCCGGATCTCCGTGGCCGCCACCTGCACGGCCCGTACGTGGGGCAGCCGGTGTGCGCCTCCGGTGGCCAGCGCCGTGCGGACCAGGTCGTTGCGGAACGCGTGGCAGCCCCGGCCGTAGCCGTCGGCGCGGACCAGAAGACCGTGCGTCTCCGCCGCTGTCAGGAACCGGCCCAGGGCCGACGGCAGGTCCCCGCTGAGCACGAAGCGGAGATGGGTCAGCCGGTACCTTCCCCAGGCACTGCCGACGAGGAGGGAGAAAACGAACACGCCCGAGGGCAGGGCGATCTGGACATACCACGGCAGCGCCTGCCAGCCACCACCGTCCGTGGTGAGGGCCGCGGGGAGGCAGAGGAGCACGGTGAACCCGCATGCGTTGGCCAGTGCCACCCGTCCGTTGGCGCGCAGGTCACCCGTTGTCCGGCCCTCGGAGGGTTCGGTGTCCGCGCGCGTGGCGACGACGACGTATCCGGCACACAGGCAGGCGAGGAGGAGGACGAGACCGGAGGGCGAGGACAGCACCAGGGGCCGGGCACCCGGAACGCCGGTCAAGGGCGCACCCCAGACGCACACGGCCGCCACCGCCGCCGCGCCCACGACACGGGGCGCCCGGGGACGCAGCAGCCGTACGGGTGCGGTGCGCGCCTGCGAGGCGAACAGCAGGAGGGACGCGGGCAGCAGCATCCACGCGACCCGTCCGCCGAGGTGGCCGTCGACGGCGCACGCCAACGACAGCGGAACGACCAGCAGCACCACCGCGAGCGCCGCCCACAGTTTTCGCGAACCGTACTTCTTCGCCATCCGCCACCACAGCAGCAGCCCGTCCTCCTCGCCGCCCATCGCGTCGGTGAGGAGTTCCAGGCGCTGCCGCCGGTTGCTGCCGCTGTGGCCCTCGATGGTCGCGGTCGGGTCGGCGGTGTCGAGGATCCGCTGCCGGATCGCGTCCTCGTCGGGGAAGCGGTCGCCGGTCAGTTCGGCGGGGTCACGGAGGCTCGGGTCCGCGTAGCCGCTGACCGCGAGGGAGAGCAGCCAGGGGGAGGAAAGGGCGTGCGACAGGGGGCTGTCCCGGTGGGCCTCCAAGGCCCGCGCCACGGGTGCCCAGCGGTCGCCGCCCACCGTGGCGACGTGGCTCGCGATCGTCGAGGCCGGGAGCAGGCCCAGGTGCACCACCTCTCCGAGGGCCCGCTGCCGCGTCACCTCGTGCGTCTCCGAGCGGGAGGTCAGGACGTGGCCCCGGGAGCGGGCCAGCCATCCCCGCAGCCGGGTGACGGCCGTGTCGCGCTGGGGCGCGGGGATCGCGTCGAACCCGTCGAGGACGGGCAGCACCCGCCACGCCGCGACCAGGGCGCGTACGTCGTCCTTCTCCAGCCGGTACCGCTCGGCGAGCGCGGAGACGAACCACTCCTGCGCGCCCGTGACGGCCGGGTCCCAGGTGGAGAGGTCGGCCAGGACCGGCACGGGCTCGCCGTCCTGGTGGTTCTCGGCCCGGTCCAGGACGAACCGGTGGGCCGCGGTCGTCTTGCCCGAGCCGGGCGGCCCCACGAGGACCACCCGCCTGCGGCGCCGGTCCCTGTGCAGCTCCGCCAGGCTCCAGTACACCGACGCCCCGGAGGGATCGTCCGGGCGGACGAGCAGCGGCGGGGAGAGCACCCCCTCCAGCCGCCGCAGCGCGTCGGACTCGACGGAGCGGACCTGGGCGAGCAGCAGGGCGGCCAACTGGTCCGGGAGCGAGCGGCGCATGAGGAGCGGCGCGGACCTACGCCGGAACAGGTCCCTGAACAGGAGGGTCCCGGACGCCGTCGCCCCGCTGAGCGCCACCACCGCGACGACCGTGCTCACCGAAGCCGACAGCCGGGGCCCGTTCAGACAGAGCGCCGCCACCCCGACGACGACCAGCGCTCCCCATCCCGCGACCAGACCCCGGCGCGGAACTCCGCGCGCCTCCCGCGAGTTCACCACCGCCGCATCATCGCGCACCCGGTGGCCGAAGGTGCGGGGATCCGGGCGGACTCAGCGCCCGGCGGTGGTCACCGGCCCGGCGTCACGGGCCCGGCGTCACCGTTCCCGTGCCGTCACTCCCGCGATGCCGGCCATCCCGGTGTCCCCCACCTGGTGGACCGTCGTCGTCTCCTCGCGGTCCGCGCCCGCCGGGCCGGCGTTGGCGGCCAGGAGCAGGGCGGTGACGGCGATGAGCGCGGCACCGAGTCCTCGGACGTATCGCGCGGACGTGCCTCGGGTCATGAGGAACCTCGCAAGGTCGGCGGGCGAACGGCGGTCGCGGCCGATCGGCGGCGCCGGCGGTCGGCCTCGCATGACAGTGCTGCATTAAGCGTGTTTAATACGGCGCTTAACGTAGAGCCTGTGGGAGCCTGACCACAAGGGATCCAGGGGGAGTTGGGGCTGTGGGAGAACATGCTGCGGGTGAGCAGGAGGACCGCGACCGGCCGGAGGTGATCGGCCGGCGGGTGCAGCGCCTGCGCACCGCCCGCGGGCTGACCCAGCGGCAGCTCGCCGAACCCGCGTACACCCCCGCCTACATCTCCACCCTGGAGGCGGGCCGCGTCCGCGCCTCGGACCCGGCACTGCGGCACATCGCCGAGCGGCTCGGCGTGGCCTTCGAGGAACTCGCCACCGGCCGCTCGCCCCACCTGGCCACCGGACTGCGGCTGCGGCTGACCGACGCGCAGCGGGCGCTGGCCACCGGGGAGGCGCCGGCGGCGGCCGAACAGTACGCGGAGCTGCTCACCGAGGCGGAGGAGCACGTGCTGCCCGCCGAGCAGGCCGCCGCGCTGCTCGGGCTGGGTGAGTGCGCCATGGACATGGGGGACGTCACCGAGGCCCGCGAGTACTTCGAGCGGGCCGAGCGGTGCCTGGCCGACGCGGGGGCGCCGCTGCCCGCCCGGGTCCCGGCGGTCCGCGGCCGCGCCGTCGCCCACTACCTGGCGGGCGAGATCCGGTACGCCTGCTACCTGCTGGAGACCACGCTCGACGAACTCAACCGCTCCGGTCTGCACGACCCGGACGCGCTGCTGCTGCTGTACGCGAGCGCGATCGGCCCCTACATGGACATGGGCACCCACGCGCGGGCCGCGCAGGCCGCCGAGTTCGCGCTCGCGCTGGCGCCCCAGGTGGAGGACCCGGCGCTGCTCGCCCGGATGCACCGCTCGGTGGCCCGCACGCTGATCGCGGAGGGCCGCATCGCCGAGGCCGACACCTCGCTCGCCAAGGCCGCCGAGCTGTACCGGCAGCTCCAGATCCGCACCGAACTGGCCAACTGCCACTGGATGCGCGGCTATCTGTACGCGCAGGACGGCAGGCTGGAGCGGGCGGAGAGCGAGCTGCGCGAGGCGCTGGCGATGCTCTCGGAGACCTCGGCCGCCCTGTACAGCAGCCAGGTCGCGGTGGAGCTCGCGGACGTCCTGCACCGCAGGCAGCGCTCCGAGGAGGCCTCCGAGCTGCTGCACGGCGTCCTCGGCGGGCTCTCCCCCGAACGCGGGGCCGTGCACGCCGCCGCCGCGCACCGCCTGCTCGGCATCATCGCCGAGGACGCCCGGGACACGGACACCGCCGAGGAGCACTACGTGCGCGCCCTGAGCCTCCTGGAGCGCGCGGGAGCCGTCGGGGACCTGGCCGACCTGTGCCGGCTGCTGGGGGACCTGTTGCGCCGCACCAACCGGGTGGAGGCCGCCCTGGACGCCTACCGCACGGGCCTCGGCCACCGCACCGCCCCCGGCACCACCACGCTGGGTCCGGCCCCGGCACAGCCCCCGCTGTGACCGGGCGGGAGCGGCCCGATGGCCGTCTGTGACGAGTGACACGTGAGGGCCCCGTCGATTTTGCCCTTCCTTTAGGCGTGCCCGCGCGACGCGTCCGTATCTCTGGGCGTCCGGCTCCGCCCGCGGTGGAGCGATGACGCGATCAGGAGGTGCCATGGGCATTTCACGTAGCGCGGCGGGAACCCTCTTCGTCGGAGGCGCACTCGCCCTCACCATGGCGGCGATCGCCTACCCCACCATGCTGGGGTTCCAGACGACGGCCTCCCAGTCGAGCCGCGTGATCGCCAATCCCCCCAGCGGCCCGCTCACCGAGGCCGACCGGGACTTCGTGGTCAAGGTGCGCGCCGCCGGGCTCTGGGAACTGCCCGCCGGCGAACTGGCCCTGAGCAAGGGCACCACCGAGGCCGTGCGCACCGCCGGGCAGCACCTGGTCAACGGGCACGCCACGCTCGACGAGGCCGACCGCAGGGTCGCCCAGCAGCTCAACATCGCGCTGCCCAACCAGGCGAGCCCGCAGCAGCAGGGTTTCGTCTCGACGCTGAAGTCGGACAAGGGCAAGCAGTTCGACTCCGACCTCGCCAACATCCTGCGGGTCACCCACGGGCAGATCTTCTCGACGATCGCCAAGATCCGGGCCAACACCGAGAACACCCTGGTCCGTCAGCTCGCCAACCAGGCCAACATCACCGTCCTCGACCACATCACGATCCTCGAGGCGACCGGGCTGGTGAACTTCAACCAGGTGCTGTTCCAGGAGACGACACCGCCCAAGCTGCCCAGCGACCAGCTCACCCCGCCGCCCGCACAGCCCGGCACGGCCGTCCAGCCGCTGACGCCGCCGCCCGGCTTCACTCCCCCGGCCACGGTCGTCCCGGCGACCCCGGGCGCGGGGGACATCACCAAACCGGCGAGCTGAGGCGGGCTCAGGAGCCGTTCGCGTTCGAGGGGCCGAAGAACTCGATCTCCGCCAGCGCCACCTGCTTTTTCTCGGAGGCCGCGTAGGAGGACTCGACGGTGAGGCGGACGGCGGTGACGTCGTGGGCGCGGAAGGCGCGGCGCTGGGCGCCGGCCACCTGGTCGAGAGCGATCCTCCGGGTGCTCGTGCGCCCGTCGGCCGTGGTGATGCGGGCCTCCAGGAAGTGCGGCAGCGCGGACTGGTTCAGCTCGTCGGCGTGGGTCGAGACCCCCGAGGTGACGAGCACGTCCAGCAGGCGGGTGGGCTGCGCGAACCGTGCCTCGATCCACTCGCCCTTGCCGGACTGCACCACGCCCGGACCCCACCAGGTGTTGTTGAGCTTGTCGAAGGCGAGCGCCGGCTTGTGTCCCGGGTACGAGCGGGAGGCGCGGACGGTGTCGGGCGAGAGCGGGGCGCGCTTGGCGAAGTGGTCGCGGGTGGCCTGGACGCCCCGGGGGATCTGGAAGCAGGCGTAGACGGCGCCGGTGAGCACGAGGGCGGCGACCACCCAGGTCAGGATGCGGTCGAAGGTGCGGCGCAGACGCGGGCGGTCCCCGGCCCACGGCGTCTCGCGGTTGCCGAAGTCCGTCATCCGGCGCCACCAGGAGCGGTTCACGGCCGCCTGCTCCTCGCCCGCCAGGGACATGGCGCAGCGGACGCAGTAGTGGCGGCCCGGCGGGTTGGGGGTGGCGCACCAGGGGCAGGGCGGTCCGCCGATCGCGCCGGCCGCCTGCCCGGGCGCCCGCACCTCGGGCCGGTCGGCCACGGGCACGCCGGGCAGCACGGGGGCGACGGCCGGTCGCGGGACGGTACGGGGGGCGGGCTCGTCGACGGGGACCAGCAGCGAACGCGCCCGGTCGGCCAGTGCCTCCGGGCCGCCCGGGGCGTCCCGGGCGTCCTGGGCAGGGGCGGTGGCCGGGCCGGCGGACAGGGGGGTGGGGAGGGTGTCGAGGACGTCCGCGGTGCCGGTGCCGGTGCCGGTGTCCGTGTCGGTGGCGGCCCCGGCGGTACGGGGGGCCGCGGCGGCCCCGGGGCCGGGGTCGGGGTCGGGGCCGGGGTCGGGGTCGGGGGACTCGGGCAGGGCCGGGTCGGGCCTGCGGGTCAGGAGCGGGTCGGCGGGATCGGCCCGGGAGAAGGCGTCCCAGGTGGGGTCGCCGGACCGGGTCTCGGTCACCGAGGCCCCGGCCGCCGGCGCGGGTTCGGCCGGCGCCGGGGTACGGGTCGGCAGCGGGGGGCGGGCCGGCCGGGCGGTGTCGCCCGCGCCGTCCCCTCGGCCGCGGCCGGTCCAGCCGAGCACGGCACCGCAGCCGTCGCAGAAGGACTGACCCGGTTCCGCGCGGGTCCCGCACTCTGCGCAGTTCTGCGTGGTCATTTCTCCGGGTTCCTTTCGGCGGCGGTCACCTGAACCGTGTAGGGCATGTGGGCGGGGCGGGCGGCCGCGACGAGGGCGTCGAGCCGGTACGTGTCGGCGGGGGTGGGCCGCGGCAGCCGCAGCCGGACGTGCAGCCGGGGGCGGGGTTCGCCGGGGAACGGGCCGAGCGGGCGGGCGCTCCAGTCGGCGCCGCCGCTCTCGGTGATCTCCGGCTCCGCGCCGAAGGCGAGCCGCACGGTCTCGGCGAGGCCGGCGCGGGTGCCGCGGATGCGGTGCAGGTGGGCGGCGGCGGCCACGGCGGCCCGCAGTCTCGCCTCGGCCCGCGCGCGCTCACCCGCCTCGGCGGGGTCCGACGGGTCGCCCGAGCGGGCCGGGTCGGCGGGGAGGCCGCCGGATTCCGTGCCGTCCGTCTCGGCGCCGACCCAGCCGCCGAGCCAGCGGACGAAGTCGGCGGGCGCCAGGGCGGGGGCGAAGTAGGCCTCGAGGCAGTCGAGGACGTTGAGGATCGGCGCGAGGACCTCGTCGAGGCCGGCGACGAACCGCTGCGCGAGGTCGTCCTCGGCGAAGACGGCGGGCAGGGTGGGGCCGAGCGGCGCGGACGAGGCGAGCCCGTCGACGGAACCTCTCACGGGGTCCTCCTCCCGGGGCGGCGGCTCACGCGCCCTCGCCGATCACGCGGACCCGGTGGTCGTAGGAGAACACCAGGGAGGGCCGGCTCAGATCGATGCGGTCGGTGGGCTCGCCGCGCTTGCCGGTCAGCGGGTCGGCGGGGTGCAGGGTGACCTCGTCGACGAGTTCCACGCCCGGGACCCGCTGCAGGACCGCGAAGACCTCGCCCGACTGCACGGGTCGGCCGAAGGGCCAGCCCTTCCCGTCGGCGCCGCCGGTCAGCGGGTCGAGGTGCCGGTAGAGCGCGTCGTGCGCCCGGCGGCGCACCTTGTCGGTGTCGACGCCCCGGAAGGCGTGCACCGTGGCCACTACCGTCACCCCCTGGTAGAACGGCGGGCCGACGGCCAGCCGGGTGCCGATCAGCCGGCGTTCGTCGAGGTGGCGGGTGATACGGGACAACAGGGCGTCGCCGGGGACGAGTTGCTCGAAGCGCAGCCGGCCGCCGGGGTCCGGCACCGCCTGCGGCACGACCAGGACCCGTACCGCGTACGCCCCGTGCTCTCCTTCCTCGCCCTCCAGGCAGGTGATGCGCGCGGTCTCGGGGGCGGCCCTGCGGGCCAGCTCCTCGTAGTCCCGCAGGGTCACCGCCCGCTCCTGGGCGCGCAGGGTGATCGGGGCGCGCGCCTTGGCCTCCTCGACGGTCTCCCCGTCGACGCCGCCGCGCGCGGCCTCCCGGTTGACGACCTCCGAGACGTACGGGACGGAGGAGCGCAGCACCCGCACCGCACCGCGCGCCACGTTGCCCGAGCGGCCGCCGCCGGTGCAGTAGCGGCGGGCGCGGACGACCGCGCCCTTGGCGGCGACGGCCCCGTACTGCCGCAGCGAGCCGTCGGGTTCGCGGACGGCGGGGCCGAAGGCGATCTCGCCGGTGGTGGCGTCGAGGGTGAGGTGCCGGTCCTCGGGGCCCGAGGCGGCGAAGTGCGGCACGACCGTCCAGTCCGTCCAGCCCTCGGGGCCCGCCGTCTGCAGCAGCAGCGGCGGGTCGTCGCCGACGACGGGCGCGTGGGCGAGGCGCAGCCGCTGGCCGGGCAGGCCGGTGGACTCGCCGAGCGCCTCGTCGTACACGGTCTCCGCGTGCACGGCGGGCGCGGTGCCGCCGAGGGTGACGGCCTCGGCGGACCGCACGGTCGGGGAGGTGGTGTAGAAGGGCTGGCCGGGCAGCGGCTCGGTGACCCGGCAGCGCAGCCAGCCGGCCTCCTGGCCGCCGGTGCGGGACAGCACGTGGCCGCCGGGGACGTGCAGGACGACCGCGCCGGGCCGGTTGAGGCCGCCGGTGCCGTCCCGGTCGACCTCGCAGGTCACCCAGCCGTCCTCGGTCCACGCCTCCCACACGAGCGGCGGCTGCCGGGGGTCCACGCCGACGCCGTCCACCCTGCTGTCCAGCTCGAGGGCGACCGCGCAGTGCGGCACGGCCGCGGACAGCCCGAGGACCATGCAGTCGCCGGGCCGCGGGGCCTCGGCGAAGCACAGGACGTCCTCGCCCTCGGCGAGGTCGGTGGTGCGGTCGGTGACCGCCTCCCCGGCGCCCTGGGTCACCAGGTATCGCAGGGCGCAGGGCACGAGGGTCAGTGCGCGCTCGGTGGCGAAGACGACCGCCTCCTCGCTCTCGGTGCGCACGGTGGCCGCCTCGGTGCCCACCGGCAGCAGCACCGGGTCCTCCTGCGGGGCCGACAGCCAGAACGTGAGGTCGGTGCGGGCGGCGGAGGGCGGGAAGAGGGTGATGCCGACCAGGTCGAGGAAGGCCAGGTGGTTCTTGTCGGGCACCCGGTTGAGCCGGTAGACGATCTGGTCCGCCATGTGCGCGACCGTCTCGACGAGGGTGACCCCGGGGTCGGAGACGTTGTGGTCGGTCCACTCCGGGGCGCGCTGCTGGATGTAGCGCTTGGCGTCGTCGACGAACTGCTGGAAGCGGCGGTCGTCGAGGTTGGGGGAGGGCAGGGCCATCACAGGTCGCTTTCGGGAGCCGCGCCCCGCGAGGGGCCGGCGGTGTCGGATTCCTCGTGGGAGGGGATGACGTAGAACGGGAAGACGAGGCTGCGCGGGTTGTTGGTGCCGCGGATCGAGTACCGGACGTCGATGAGGAGCATCCCCTCGTCGGGGCCCGCGGTGACGTCGATGTCGTGCACCTCGATGCGCGGCTCCCAGCGGTCCAGGCTCGCGTGCACCTCGTGCTGGACGCGGCCCGCGGTGGCCTCGTTGACCGGGGAGAACACCATGTCGTGGATGGCGCAGCCGTACTCGGGGCGCATCGGCCGCTCCCCCGGCGCGGTCGCCAGGATCAGCCGGATCGCCTCCTCGATCTCCCGCTCGCCGGAGACCAGCGCGATGCCCCCGGTCGGGGAGATCCGCAGCGGGAACGCCCACCCGGATCCGACGAACTGCTCGGCCATGACGGCTTCACCCGCCCTTCTTCTCGTGGCCCGGTGCCGGTCGCGGCATCACGGGATCGGATACGGCTTGTTGTTGACCAGCACCACGCCCTGCAGCGCGAGCGTGACGGCGCGGATGCCGACGTTGGCGACGGAGTTGACCTGGACGGTGCCGCCGGAGGTGACCGTCGTGGCGCCGAGCGCCTTGAGGCTGAGGGCGCCCATCGCGTCCACGGTCACCGCGCCCGCGAGGGACGTGACGTTGACCGGGCCGCGGCCCTCGACGTTCAGCGTCCCGCCGCTCTTGATCGTCAGGTTGCGGCGGGCGCTGAGCGTGAGGTCGGTGCCCGCCTCCACGGACACCGAACGGCCGCCCTTGATCGTGACGTCGCCCGCGCTGTCGACGACGATCTCGGTGCGGGTGCGGTCCAGGGTGATCGTCAGCCGTTCGTCGCCGGTGGTGAGCCGCACACCCTGCTTCCGGCCGCCGGTCTTCTGGCTGAGCAGGTCCACGCGGTTGCCGTCCCGGTCGGAGACCGTGTGCCGGCTCGCCTTCTTGCGCACGGTGTCGTGCAGCGGCACGTCGGCGACCCTGGTGGGGGTGTCCCGGCCGTTGTAGAGCCCGCCGATGACGAACGGGTGGTCCAGGGCGCCCCGGTCGAAGGCGACCAGCACCTCGTCGTTGACGTCCAGCGGGAAGATCCCGCCGCCGTCGAGGCCGCCGAGCTGCACCGTCCGGGTCCAGTCGCTGACGTAGGTGTCGTCCAGCCAGGGGAACCGCAGCCGGACCCGCCCCTGCTTCAGCGGGTCGTCGACGTCGGTGACCAGCGCGTTGGCCACCCCGGGCAGCCGGGGCCCGGCCGTGGTGGCGCCGCCCGAGGCGAGCCCGTACAGCGAGCGCCACTGCCGGCCGCTGACCGTGACCGAGGTGCGGTAGGCCCGCCCGTCGCCGAAGACGTGCCGCACGGACGTCACGGTGTACTTGCCCTCGAAGGGCTCGCCGACATCGCTCAGCGTGACGGGCATCCCGGGCCGCAGGTGGGGGTTGCCGTGCACCGTCAGGTCCAGTTCGGCGAACGCGGCGGTCACGTCGTCGGAGAGGGCGGCGGCGGCCGAACGGACCTCGGACTGGCGGTCGTAGGGCCGGTCCGTCTCGACCAGCTTGCCGCCGCGGAAGGCGGTGGCCGCCTCGCCGGGTGTCCTGCCGATGTCGATCCCGGGGTTGGTGCGCGCGGGGGAGGTGCCGATGACCTCCTTCTTCGTCGTCACGTCCCAGCCGCGCGACTCCACGGTGGCGACCTGGTCCGCGGCGGTCACGGCGGCCCGGCAGCTCAGGATGTCGACACCGCCCTGGAGCACGGACGAGCTCTTCGCGCCGGGCATCGACGTGGGCGGGGCCCCGGAGGCCGGGTCGGGCCTCTCGAAGCAGAACCGGCCACGGGAGTCCAGCGACATGACCATCTCGTTCTCGTCGGCCAGCCGGGACAGGAAGTCCCAGTCGCTCACGTTGGACTGGCTGATGAAGTCGTACACCGTCTTCGTCGGTTCGATCCGCCCGAGGTCCACACCGTCCCGGGCGGCCAGCCTGCGGGCGATGTCGGAGGCGCTCTGGTTGCGGTAGGCGGCCACCCGGCGGCTGCGCATCAGCCGGTGCCCGGGGTCGTAGCCGCGGACGACGGTGAAGGTGCCGACGCCGTCGTAGTCGGTCTCCATGCCGGTGACCTCGCCGGTCAGCAGGGGGTTCCCCACGCCGTCGCCGTCGGCGATCGGGGTCAGCACCACGGCCGTGCCGAACTTCACCTTCAGGTCGCGCAGCAGCAGGTGCCGTGGATCGCGGAAGGTCAGCCGGAACGCGGCGGGCACCCCGACGCCCTGGTCGACCCAGCCCTCGACCAGCAGGGGCCGGTACTCCGGCGGCAACTGCCTGCCGTCGAGGGTGACGCCGAGAATGCTGGAGAAGGCGGCCCGCACCATCAGTGCCGCACCTCCTCGGCGGACGGAAGGACCAGTTCCGCGCCGTTGGACAGCCGGGAGGGGTCGTCGATGCCGTTGGCCTCCGCGATGGCCCGCCAGGCGGCGGCGTCGCCGTACTCCCGCCAGGCCAGCGACTGCAGTGAGTCGCCGGCGACGACCCGGTGCACGCGCTGCGCGGTGAGCGCCCCGGACGTCGGATTCTGCCCCTGGGTCGTGTTCGGGATCTCGTGCAGGCTCAGCCGGCAGGTCGCCCGGATCGGCACGCCCGTCGTCCCGAACAGCGTGTACGTGACGTCCACCGAGCTGACGTACGCGGTGAACCGGGCCGTGGAGAACGCCCCCCACTGGAACACCACCCACGGCGGCGAGGGCTGCTTGGCCGCGAGGCTCCGCGAGGTCACCTCGCAGCAGGACAGGAGCGTCCGGGCCTTCTTCAGCACGTCGTCGTCGTCCGGCTCGTCCGACTCGTCGAGGAACACCTCCATGCTCATCTCGCGCGGTTCCGGCCCGAGGAACTCCGGCAGCGAGCCGTCCCGGACGGCCTGCGCCGGGGCCGCCTTCCACTGGGCGCGGCGCCCGAGCTGGATCTCGGCGGGGTTGAAGTCGAACTCCAGGGTCTTCGTCAGCATGCCCGGGGTGGTGCTGTAGCCGAGCGGCGGCTCGTGGATCGCGAGAGTGGCGCGCGCCAGGCTGATGCCGGCGCCCGCGGCGATGTCGTTGAGGCTGTTCATGGCGTTGTGGCCCTTGGCCATGGCGTGTTCCTTCGCTCCGTTCCGTGCGCCCGCGCCGCTCAGTCCGTGTCGGTGAAGCCGTGGTGGGCGATCTCCAGGACCTCCGTGGCGACGGCCGGGCCCGAGGGGTCGAGCTGGGGGCCCTGCCAGCTCACCGGCAGCACGTCGATCAGCCCCCAGCGGGCCACCTCGGAGCCGTTGGCGCGCAGGGCGGCGATCTGGGCGGTGGGCCGGCTGATGCCGGTGGTGACCGAGGAGATCCAGGCGGCGACCTTGGAGGTCTCCGCCGTCAGGGGGCGGGTCAGCCGGATGTGGGAGAACGTGACCCGGGTCGGGAGCTGCCAGACGAACCCGTTGTTGCCGCCCTCCTGCCGCTGCTCGATCTCCACGGTCGACGACAGCCCCTCGCACCCGTTGAAGGTCCCGAGGTCCTCGCCGTCGATGGTGAGGGTGAAGAAGATGGTGGAACCCGGGTCGGTCTCTTCGGACATCCAAGGGGCCTTTCTGGGGCGGCCGGCGGCGAGCGGCGTTTCGGTCGGGCGGGGGCGGCGGGATGCCGGGGCGTCAGGAGCGTGGGTCGCGGAGTCTGCCGACGCGCTCGCGGTCCAGGCGGAGTTCGGTGCGCAGGAGCCGGGTGACACGTCCGATCAGCCGGTGCGTCAGCTCGTCCAGGTCGGCGTCGCTCCATTCACGGCGGGCGGGCGGCTCGTCCGGGAGGGCGGCGTGTGCGGCCCGCCGCTGGATGTGGGGCGCGCGGGACGCGGGGGGCGGCTTGGGCGCGGGAGCCGGCGCGGGAGGCGCGGCCGGGACGGGCGGGGTCGCGCGTTGCACCGGGGCGCCGAGGCCGGGACGGGCGGGCGCGGGGGCGCCGGGTCCCGTGTGCGGCGGTCCCGCCACGGCGGGGCCGGAGCGTTGCGCGGCGCCCCGCGGGGCCGCCGCGCGCTGCACGACGGGGCGGGCGGCCGCCGGGTGCGGGTACTCCGGGTGCGCGGTGGGCCGGACGGCCGGACCCGGGACGGCGGCCCCGGGGAGCGCGGACGGCAGGACGCCGGGCGCGGGTGCGACGGGGCCGCCCGCCGCGGGCCGGTCCGCGGGCGCCCCGGGTCCGGTGGCTGCGGTTCGCTGCACCACGGGCACCGAGACCGCGCCGAGCACGGCACCGGGACGCGGCACGTCGATGCGCCGGACCACGGGGAGGCCGCCGGGGGACGGGGCATCGCCACGGGCGGGGGTGGGGAGCGCGGGGGCGGCCGCGCGGGTTCCGGGGCCCTGGGGGGCGGCGGCGCCGGGGCGGGTGACCGTGGCGCGTTGGACGGCCTGGTGGTGGAGGGTCGTGGGGGCGGAGGGCTGCGAGCCGCCGCTCGTGGGGGTGTCCGTGTCGGGGCGGGCGACGGTGGTCCGCCGGACGACGGGGAGCACGCCCGGGGCCACGTCGCCGAGACCGGAGACCGCGGGGGCGCCGGGCCGGAGGCCGGCGGTCGTGGGGTGGTGCGCGGAGGTGTCCCTGCCGGTGCGCGCGGCTTCCGCTCGCTGGACGACGGGGGGTGTGACGGCGGAACGGGGGGCGGCCGGTGTGGATGTGGGTGTGGGGGCCGTGCCGGGGCGGGGTGCGACGGGCCGGGGGTCGCCGGTCGTGGGGTGGTCGGCCGGGGTGTGAGGGGCTTCCGCTCGCTGGACGACGGGGGGTGTGGTGGTGGAGAGGGGGGTGGCCGGTGTGGGCGTGGGGGCCGTGTTGGGGCCGGGCCTGCTGGGCCGGGGGCCGCCCGTGGTGGGGTGGTCGGCCGGGGTGTGAGGGGCTTCCGCCCGCTGGACGACCGGGGGTGTGACGGCGGAACTGGCGGCTGCCGGTGCGGACTTGGGGGTGGTGGACCGGTCCTCGCCGCTTGCGGGACGGCGTGCGTGGGTCTCCGTGCCGGCGCGGGTGGCCTTCGCCCGCTGCACGACCGGGGCCGCGTCGGTGGAACGGGGCCCGGCGGAAACGGAGTTGGGCGCGGGCGCCGAACCGGGCGCCGAACCGGGCGCCGAACCGGGCGCCGAACCGGGCGCCGAACCGGGCGCCGAACCGGGCATCGAACCGGGGCCGGAGGTGGTGGGTGTGGTGGGCCGGGGGCCGGGGGGCGTGGGGTGGTGCGCGGAGGTGTCCGTGCCGGTGCGGGTGGCCTTCGCCCGTTGGACGACCGGAGCGGCGGCCTCGGCGGAACGGGGCGCGGCCGGGCCCGGGTCGGGCGCGGGCGTCGTGCCGCGGGGCGTCGGGCGGGTCACCGGTACGGGACCTGCGGGACCGGAGGCCGGGGGGCGGGTCGCGGGCCCCGCGCTCGCCACCGGGCGCACCACGGGGACCGCACCGGTGTCCCGGCCGTCTGACGCCGTCGCCCGTTGCACCACGGGAGGCGTGGTGCTCGCGCTGTTGTCCGGACCGGGGGCCGTGGGGCTGCTCGTGCCGGTGTGCGGGGGCGAGGGCGGCGTCGTCCGCCGGCCGGGCGGGGTGGCGGACCGCCCGCCCCCGGGAACGGCGGACCCCGCGGTCTCGGGCCGGGCTCCGGGCGTGCGGGGACCGGCGGGGGCCGGGGCTTCGGCCCGGCCCGGCGTCGCCCGCTGCACCGCGGGCGTTCCACCGTCCGCACGTCCGCCCGCGGGCGGCACGGCGGTGCCGCCCGGACCGTCTGTCGTACGGCGGCTCGCGGGCGTGCCCGCACCGGCGGGCCCGGCCGTCCGCCGGGCGACGGGCGCCGCGCCGGGACGGGCGGCCGGCGCGGTGGGCCCCGGCTCCGTGGTGTGGGAGAGGGGAGCGCCGAGTCCCGGCCGCACGGTGCGAGGAGGGCGCACGGGGGCGCCCCCGGACTCGGCCGTCTCCCGGGCCCGCGCCCGCTGCACGGTGGGCGCGGGGCGGGGGGCGTCCGCGCCGCTCGGCGCCGTCGTGCGCCGCGTCCTGGCGGAGCTCGCGGGCCCGGATGCCGCCGGGGCGGGTGCCGGGCCGGGGGCGACGGGCGGGGTGCTGTCCGCGTGCCGTCCGCCCCTCACCGGACCGTCTGCCGAGACGGGGGCGGGCCCGGTCACAGGGCGGGTCGCACTGCCCCCGGGACCGGCCACGGGCAGCGGTGGCACGGCGGCCGGGGTGCCGGCCGCGGGCGCCACCGCCCGCTGCACCTCCGTCACCGCACTCGCCGCCGTCGTACGGGTCTCCGCGCCCCTCGCTCCGGGGAGCGGTGGCGCGGTGACCGGCGCGGGCTCCGCCGGCTCCGCCGCCTTCGCGGCGGTGGCGGACGTCGTACCGCGAGGCGCGCCCGTGTCGCCCCGCGTCGCCGCCGGGGCGTCCGCGGGACGCCGTACGGCCGGAAGTGCCCGACGCTGCACGGTGGTCGACGCGGCCCGGGACCTGGTCAGGGGCAGCGGGGCGGACGAGGGCGCCGGGGGCGCGGGCACCGGCCGGGGTGCCGACCGGCTGGTCGGCCGTGCCGCCGTGCCCGTCGCACCCGGCCTGCCGGGCGTGCCCGACCCGCCCGGGGGCGTGGCGCCGCGCACCGGCACCGGGGAACCGCCCGGCGTGGCGGACGGCCCGGGCAGGGGCAGCGGCAGGGGGGCCGCCTCGGCGGCCGCGCGCTGCACCGGGGGCCCGCCCGTGTACGCCACCGGGCGGGTCACCGGCAGTCCGCCGGTGCCGCCGCCGGGCGCGGGCGAGGGGGCCGCCGCCGGGCGTGCGCCCGCCGCCAGTCCGCTGGTCATCCGGTCGGCCGCCCGTCCGTCCAGGACGGAGGGGGAGGCGGTCGCGGAGAAGGACGGGTCCTGCCAGGTCGGCAGCCGGCCCCCGAAGCGGGCGTCCGCGACCCCGGCGGGCCGTGCCGCGGACACGGGGAGGAGGGGCGGCAGCGCCGCCCACTCGGCCCGCACGACCGGCGCGGCGACCTCGGCGGGCGCCGGGCGCGGCGCTCCCGCGCCGCCCGCCGCCGCGCCGCCCGCCGCCGCGCCGCCCGCGGCAGCGGCCGGTTCGGTCCGTTCGGCCGGTTGGGCTCGTTCGGTCCGCTCGGTCCGCTCGGTCCGCTCGGGCCGTGCACCCCTCAGCCGGTCCAGGAGCCCCATCTCAGGCCTCCGCCCCGGCGTTCGCCCTCGTCACGAGGGACGCGATCCGGTCGGCGTAGGCACGCCGGTCACGGTGCTCCAGGTCGAGGATCTCCTCGTGGCTCCAGTGGAAGTGGTAGGCGACGTACGCGATCTCCTCGTACAGCCGGTCGGTCGCGTACGTCACGATTCCCCCAGGCGGCTCCCGCCGAGCTCCACCTCGAAGGGTTCCGAGCAGTGCGGGCAGCGGACCGCCGCCCGGGTGTGGCCCTCGGCGTTGATCTGGCGGTAGAAGTCCTGGAGGAAGGCGAGGTCGGAGGCGAACATGTTCTCCACGACCCCGTCGTGCACCGAGGTGAGCGTGCCCAGCCGGGTGATGACCCGGCCGAGGAGCACCACCGACAGATAGGCCGGGTTCTCCTGCACGCGGAGGTCCCGCAGCGGGATCAGTTCGTCGCGCGCGGTCGACAGCCGCATCACCCCGTCACGGTGCACGGTGCCCTGCTCGTCGACGTATCCGCGTGGCAGGTGGAAGGGAAACTCCGTGCGCAGCACGTCGGATGCAGTGCGCAGCACGTCCGTTGAAGTGCGCAGCACGTCAGGCGCGGTGCGCGACGCGTCCGGTGTTCCCGCCCCGGCGGCCGGCGGGGCGGTGGCGGACCCGCCCGGTTCCCCGGCCGGGCCGCCGTGCCCCGCGGGGCCGGCGGCCACCGCCGTGCCGGTGTCCGCGGGAGCGGCGCCCGCGGACGGGCGCGCAGCCGTCCGCCTCACTCGACGACCAGTTCCTCGAAGGTGATGGTCACCGTCTCGGTCAGCGTGGACGCCTCGCCCGCCGTCACTCCGCTGATGTCGATCTTGCTGCACCACGCGTTGCGCATGTTGTAGCGGACGACCGGCGTGTTCATGTAGTCCATGTACATGATCGTGGCGTTCTTGCGGGCCATGGCCATGTTGCCGTTGACCGACTCGGTGATCCACTGGTTGAACGCCGCCGACTGCGTCCTGCCGCGCACGACCGTGCAGGTGCCCGCCTTCTTCACGCCGGGCATCTTCTTGGTGACCGGCCTGCCCTGCGCGGAGACCTGCTGGTACTCGATGACGTCCTGTTCGATGCTGAGCCCCTCGACCTTGGCGAGGTACTCGACCATCACGCCGTCGATCTGCAGGCCGAAATTGTGTGAGGTGAGGGCGTCACCCTGCGATGCATCCATTGCGCTTGCCTTCTGGGAGAGTTGACGAACGGGGACAGCGGACTACCGGGGCGGGACGCGCCTACTCCTCCAGTTCACCGCTGCCGCTGGAGAACTGGGCCAGCCGGAAGACCACGAACTCGGCCGGCTTGACCGGCGCGATGCCGATCTCGCAGATGACCCGGCCGACGTCCACGGACTCCGGCGGGTTGGTCTCCTCGTCGCACTTGACGTAGAACGCGTCCTCGGCGCGGGCGCCGAAGAGGGCGCCGGAACGCCACTCGTTGACGAGGAACGCCGAGACGTTGCGCCGGATGCGGGCCCACAGGGCGTGGTCGTTCGGCTCGAACACCACCCACTGGGTGCCCAGCAGGATGGACTCCTCGAGGTAGTTGAAGTACCGGCGGATGTTCAGGTAGCGCCAGGCCGGGTCGGAGGAGAGGGTGCGGGCGCCCCAGATGCGGATGCCGCGGCCGGGGAAGGCGCGGATGCAGTTGACGCCGATCGGGTTCAGCAGGTCCTGCTCGCCGCGGGTGATCTGCAGCTCCAGGTCCACCGCGCCCCGGACGACCTCGTTGGCGGGCGCCTTGTGCACGCCGCGCTCGGAGTCGTTGCGGGCCCACACACCGGCCACGTGACCGCTCGGCGGGACGATCCGGGACTGGCCGCTCGCCGGGTCGAAGGCCTTGATCCAGGGGTAGTACAGGGCCGCGTACTTGGAGTCGTAGCCGGCGGTCTCCTGTCGCCAGACGCGGATCTCGCGGGCGTTGAGGCCGGGCGGCGGGTCGATGACGGCGACGCGGTCGCCCATCAGCTCGCAGTGGGCGATCAGGCCGAGCTGGACCGCCTTGACGGCCTCCAGGTCGATCGCGCCGCGCTGGTAGGCGGCCATCAGGTCGGGCACCGCGACCATGGAGATCTCGTCCACGGCCTCCAGGCCGCCGAAGCCGGTGCGGTCGGCGGAGTCGCCGAGGTACTGGGCGGGGCCGGGGTGGCCCTGCCCCGCGGCGTTCGGTACGGCCGGTGCGGCGGCGGGCGCGGCGGGCAGCTCGACGGTCTGGTTCTCGGGCCGGGCGAGCTGCCCGGCGGGGGCCGTCTCGGTCACCGCGATGAGCTTGGAGCGCTCCTTGACCTGCGTGACGACGTAACTGCGGCCGCCCTTCTTCGCGCTCACGTCGAAGCTCTCGACGGCCTTGCCGCCGTCCTTGACGATCAGCTTGAACCGCTCGGCGGGGCCCTCGCCCTCCGGGTCGGCGACCTCGACGCTCAGCGCGCCGTTCCGGCCGGGCGCGAGGGCGCTCACGCTGAACGTGCCGAGCTGCCGGGGCTCGGCGGGCGGCAGCGCGGCGGGGGCCGCGGAGCCGGACACGGCGGCGGGGGAGGAGCCGCGGGCCGTCGCGGCGTCCTCGGCGGAGCCGCCGACCCGTATGACGTAGGCGGCCGAACCGCCGTTGTTGAAGAAGCCGTAGACGGAGTGCGCCAGGTAGTACCCGTCGGTGAAGTCACCGAAGGCCGCGACGTACTGCGTCCAGTTGGTCACCAGCGTCGGCTCGTTGAGCGGGCCGGTCGGAGCGAGCCCCACGAAGGCCGCCACCGAGGTGCCCACCCCCTCGATCGGGCGCGAGCCGCTGGCCACCTCCTCGACGTAGACGCCGGGCGACAGATAGGACGGCATGTTCCGCGCTCCTTGGGGGTACGGGTCAGAGGGTCCTCCCACCCTCGCGCGCGAAGCACCGCCCCGGTACGCCCCGCGGTGCACGAGTGGGGGCAGCGGGTGTGCCCGCGAGTGCCCCTTTCGCACCGTCCGGCGCGGGGGCGTTCCGGGCCGGGGCGAGGACCCGGGCCGTGCCCGGTCGGCGGCCGGGCCGGTGGACCGCCCTTCGGCCCCTGTCCCGCCGGCCACGGGCGGCACGGAAGGTCCGCGGGGGCAGCCCCGAGGGCATCGAGGGGGCCTCGGATGCCGATGCCCCTTCCCCGCCGGACACTTCGCCCGCTTGTGCGCGTACGGTGTCTTCTCCGTGCCTGCTTCTAGCCTGGCCCCGTGAGCCTGTGGACATCCCTGGAACCCGCGTCCGCGACCGTGGACCCCGGCGGCAGCACCCGTGTACGTCTGCGGCTGCGCAACACCGGCGACCTCGTCGACGAGTACCGCTTCGAACCGGTCGGCGACACGGCCCCCTGGGCCGTCGTGGAACCGGCCACCCTGCGGCTCTACCCCGGCACGACGGGCACCGTCGACCTGACCTTCGCCCCGCCCCGCACGCCGGACGCCACGGCGGGGCCGCACCCGTACGCGGTGCGGATCACCCCGACCGAGCATCCGGAGGCCACGACCGTCCCGGAGGGCGTCCTCACCCTCACCCCGTTCACGGAGGTGCGCGCCGAACTCGTGCCGCCGACCGTGCGGGGCCGGTTCCGGGGCCGGCCGAGGCTGGCCGTGGACAACCTCGGCAACACCGAGGTGACGGCCTCGCTCGGCGGCCACGACAACGGCGACCAGCTGTCGTACGTCCTGGAGCCCGCCAACGTGCGGATCGCGCCGGGCCGGGCCGCCTTCGTGAAGGCCACGCTCAAGCCGCGGCACCTCATCTGGTTCGGCGCCCGGCAGGAGCGGCGCTACACGCTGGACGTCGTGCGCTCGGGCACCGCCCCCCTGCCGGTCGAGGGGACCTACGTCCAGCGCGGGCTGCTGCCCCGCTGGCTCGCCACCTGCTTCGGCGCCTTCCTCGCGCTCGCCCTCACCTTCACCATGCTGTGGCTCTCGTACAAGCCCTCGGTGGGTACGAAGGCCACGGAGAAGACCGTCGAGGCGGGCGCCGCCGTGGCGCCCCCGCCCACCTCCGCCCCGCCCCTGTCCTCCGCACCCCCGCCGGAGACCTCCGCCCCGCCCGAGTCCGGGGGCGGGAAGGCGGACGGGGGCGCGAAGGGCGGCGGGGGCGGGGGCGGCGCGGCGCCCCCGGAGAAGAAGGCGAAGCCGGTGGTGCCCGCGACGAAGGTGCTGCTGCGCAACACGACGACCACGAAGTGCGCGGACGTCCCCGGCTACGACAAGGGCACGAAGGACGGCCCCGTGCGCGAGTACACCTGCGACGACGCCGACTCCGACAACCAGTTGTGGAACCTGGAGGTGAGGTACCCCGACGGGGGGCCCGGCGGGCAGCCCCTCTTCCAGATCCGCAACGTCAAGGACCGGCTGTGCATGGACCTGCCCGGCGGCGGGGCGGCGCCGGTGCAGACAGCGATCACCGAGTTCACGTGCGAGGGCACGACCGCCGACAACCAGTTGTGGTGGCTCGACAGGCAGGACAGCGGCGCCTACTGGATCCGCAACGCCGCGAGCGGCAACAAGTGCCTGAACGTCGACGGCTACGCCACCGGCGGCAACGACACGAACCTCACCCTGCACGACTGCGCGAACGACGACGACCGCGAGTGGCTGATCATCCACCAGGGACAGAACTGACATCGGGGGCGGAGCCGAGGCGCGGGCCGGGCCGGGAGGAGGGCTTCACCAGGAGCCCTCGCCCGGCACCAGCCGGCCCGCCTTGCGGTACTCCCGCCGGGCCCCCTCCAGCAGGTCCGCGGGGGTGACCACCCCGTCCCGCCCGGCGGCGAGGTAGGCCGCCGTCACCACCGCGCTGCGGATCGACCCGCCCGCCAGCTCGAACTCCCGCGCCAGCGGGGCGAGTCCCGCGTGCGTGCCCTCGGCGGTCGGCACCCGTTCCAGGCCGTGCCGCCACAGCGCCAGCCGCTGCCCGGCGTCCGGGAAGGGGAAGTCGACGACCAGGTCGAGCCTGCGGGTGAACGCCTCGTCGATGTTGGCGCGCAGATTGGTGGTGAGCAGCGCGATCCCGTCGAAGGACTCCAGCCGCTGGAGCAGGTAGGCGCTCTCCATGTTGGCGTACCGGTCGTGGGAGTCCTTGACCTCGGAGCGCTTGCCGAAGACGGCGTCGGCCTCGTCGAAGAGCAGGACCGCGTCGGTGCGGTCGGCCTCGGTGAAGATGCGCTCCAGGTTCTTCTCGGTCTCGCCGACGTACTTGTCGACGACCGAGGAGAGCTGGACCACGTAGAGGTCGAGCCCGAGTTCGGCGGCGACGACCTCGGCGGACAGCGTCTTGCCGGTGCCGGACTCGCCCGCGAACAGCCCGAGCACCCCGCGGCCCCGGCCGCCGCCCGCGCTGAGCCGCCAGTCGCCGAGCACCCGCTCCCGGTGCCGGGCGCGCAGGGCGAGTTCGTGCAGCTGGGTCAGGGGGGCGGCGGGCAGGACGAGGTCGCTCCAGTCGACGTCGGGGCGGATGCGCCGGGCGTGCTTCTCCAGTCCCGAGGCGGACTGCCGGCGGGCGGCCAGCCGCACGTGCCCGGGGGTCAGCGGCATGCCGTCGAACGCGGCCAGGTCGCGCGCGGCCCGCGCGGCCCGTTCGAGCCGCTCCCCGCCGAGGCGGTAGGGGGCGACGGTGGCGGCGAGGTCGAAGCCGGGGACCTCGGCGGGCGCGCCGGTGCGGCCGTCCGCCGGGGCGGTGAGCGCCGCCGACCAGGCCGGGAGCGTGCCGGTGCGGCGGTGCGGGGCGTCGAGGACCAGGGGGTCGCGGGAGCACCAGTGGGGGTCGTACGGGCGGGGGTCGGCCAGCAGCACCGGGACGTCCGGCGCGGCGGTCAGCTCCCTCAGCAGCGGGCCGGGGTCGGCGGGCAGCGGCGCCACCAGCAGCGCGTGACCGCCGAGCCGGGCCTCGCGGACCAGTGCGGCTGCCTGCTCGTCGGGGCCGTCGAAGCGCAGGGCGCCGAACCCGGCCGCGCGGAGGGCGGCCGCCGCGCAGGCGGCGCCCTCGCCCTCCCGCCGCTCGCGCAGATAGACGGTGCCCGGACCGGGCCTCGCCAGGTGGGCGGCCAGCCGGCCGGTGAAGGAGGCGAACTCCGCCTCCCCGCCGGGGTCGTCGGGGGCGTCGGGGTCGTCGGGGTTCGGGCCCCCGTGCGGGGCGGGCGGGAGCGGGTGGAGGTGCGGGGCGAGGTCCGGGTCAGGGGTGTCGTCGCCGAGCAGATGGGCGACGACCCGGTCGGGCACGCGCAGCGACCGGGTCAGGAAGGGTCGCTCGGGCTCCTCCACCACCAGCAGTCCGCGCGCGGTCAGCGGCGCCCCGGCGTGGAACCGGGCCCGTGCCCCCGGCCGGTGCGCCGGCACCCCGCACAGGTCGAGCGCGAGGCCCACCGTGGCGCGGCGGCGGCCGACGTCGTCGTTGAGGTAGCCGTAGAGCGGCTCGAAGGAGCGGTCCACGTCGGGCGCGAGGGCGAGGAACAGGATCGCGGTGTCCAGCTCCCCGAGCCCCAGCCGCGCGACCTGGCCGGCGTCCCGCTCATCGGGCGGGGCCTCCCCCTCGGACACACCTGCGGGCACGGGCCCCGCGGGGGCCGCCAGGTACCGGCGCACGGCCTCCTCGGAGAGGTACAGCCCGCGCAGCGGGTCCTCGGCCGTGGGGTCGCCGGCCGCACGCCGGTCGACGAGCACCGCGATCCGTTCGCGCAGCCGGGCGAGCCGGACGAGGAGCGCCTCGGCCGGCTCGGCGGGGCCGGAGAGGGGTCCGGGGCGCGCGTGCGGGTGGGTGTGCGTGGTCACCGGCGGCGCTCCGCGCGGCCCGCCGCGAGGTGGTGCGGGCGGTGCGCCC
This sequence comes from Streptomyces griseoaurantiacus, assembly GCF_036189845.1. Lineage (NCBI taxonomy): Bacteria > Bacillati > Actinomycetota > Actinomycetes > Kitasatosporales > Streptomycetaceae > Streptomyces > Streptomyces griseoaurantiacus. The sequence goes on from NZ_CP108326.1 coordinate 3,866,548, forward strand.
GCTCCTCGGCCGGCGTGCCCGGGTCGCGTGCCGTCTCCGCGCCGGGTGCCCCCGGGAGCTCGCGCACGCGGACGGCGGCGCCCTCGGTGACGGGCGGCCCGGCGTCGTACTCGGGGACCGCCGGGAAGGGCGCGGTGACCACCAGGTCCACGGAGGGCTTCAGCTCGCCGCCGAGCGCGGACCAGATCTCCGCCAGGGAGCGGGCCTCGCTCTGTATGCCGGCCACCGTCAGCGGCACCGAGAGCCCCAGCGCGCGCAGTGACTCCGGGAGTTCGGCGGGGGGCAGCAGCTCGTGGGGCAGCAGGGTGGCCAGGACGGCGGACAGCAGCCGGTGTTCGTCCTGCGGCCGCCGGGTCCACGCCGTCACCAGGTAGGACAGCCGGAACCAGCGCGGCGGCTGGCGGCGCTTGACGACGATGCTCCGCTCGTCGCGCACGGAGATGTGGCCGCGGTGCCGCCGGGAGACGTCCTCGCGGATGTCGTAGAGATAGGCGTTGATGGTGGGCGCGTTGCGGCGGGCGGCCCAGTCGCGGGTCGGGGCGTCCAGCGTGATGTCGACGCCGGAGCCCGCGAGCGCGCCGCCGCTGAGGAGGTCCTTGAGGACCTCGTCCACCTCGTGGATCACCCGCGCTCCCACCGCCGTCCGAACCGCCGTTGCCGGCCGCTCCCATCGTGCCCGCCCGCCTTCCGCCCCGCCGCGCCCGAGGGGACGGGGCGCGGGCAGAGCGGGGTGTCCCCGGGGGCAGCGGGACCTGCCCGCCCCGCCTCCCGGTCCTCGCCGGACCGTCAGATGTAGCCCTCGCGCAGGGCGTAGGCGACGGCGTGGGCGCGGTTGCGCAGATGCAGCCGGGTGGTCAGACCGTGCATCACGTTCTTGATGGTGCGTTCGGAGTACGACAACTTGCCCGCGATCTCCGAGGTGTCGAGCCCGTCGGCGACCAGCCGCAGCACGTCCACCTCGCGCGGCAGGAGACCCACCGCGGGGGCGCCGGAATGACCGGCCGCGCCCCGGTGCAGGGTGCCGACCTGCTCGATGAGCCGGCCGAGCAGATCGGCCGGCAGGTCTCCCTCGCCGCGGGCGGCGGAGAGCACCGCCTGCGCCAGCCGGTGCGCGGTCGCCTCCTGCCGCCAGACGATCGCGCCGACCCCGCACTCGATGACGTCCAGCAGCTCCGCCTCGCGGATCTCCCCGACCACGAGGACCGCGCGGGCGCCCTCCCCGCGCACCACCCGGCGCAAGCGGGTCAGGGCGCTCTCGTCGAGGGTCTCGCCGACCAGCAGGGCCACGGTCCCCGGGCCGCCCGCCGTGCGCAGCTCCAGCTCGGGGTGCCGGCGGAGCTGGCTGAGCACGCCCTCCCGGGAGAGGGGGTCCGGGGCGTACACGACGACGGGCACCCGGTGCGCGGGTCCCGGCCTGCCGGTGTCCGTGGTGGTGGCTGTGCTGCACATCCCTGGCTCCCCGCGTCGTGTGGTCGCGCGCCGTGGGTTCCGGCGCCGTGTCGGGCGGATCATCCAGCCTTCCCCGGCGGGACCGCGGGGGCAATCGTGGAGCACCACGAGGCACACCACGAGAACGGAGGGGCGTCGCGGCTCCTGGCCGCCGGGACAGGAGAAGGGGCTCTCACGGGCGTGACGTACGGCACGTCCGGGCACCATGCCCCGCACTCGCGCGTCTCCCCCAACAGAAGGCGCCACAAACGCTGTTCGTCCGTCACCACCGTTCACAAGAGGAAGGGAGGCGCGCATGCCCGGCCCGCTGAGCGAGCGCACGGACGTGCTCGAGCTGATCGCCGCGGAGGCGGCCCGCGCCCGCGCCGGCACCGGCGGCCTCGTCCTGCTGCGCGGCGCCACCGGCACCGGCCGCACCGCCGTGCTGGAGGCCGCCGTCCGGGACGCCGAGGCCCACGGCATGCGCGTCCTGCTCGCCCGCTGCGCCCCCTGCGACCAGGCGCAGTACTTCGCCTCCCTGACACGCCTCCTCCACCCGGCCCAGCCCACCGGCCGCCCCGCGGCCGGGGAGCACGAACCCTTCCAGGACCGCGACGAGCGCGTCGTCTCCGGTCATCTGCTGTTACGCGTGGCCGAGTTGTCCGAGGACCGTCCCCTCCTCGTCGCCGTGGACGACACGCACCTGGCCGATCCCGCCTCCCGGCGCTGGCTCGTGGAGGCCGCCCGGCACGTCGACCGGATGCCCGTCCTGCTGCTGGTGACCGAGCGCAGCCAGTACGACATCGCCCCGCCCACCCCCGGGCTGGCCCACACCCTCCCGCCCGACCTGGTCCGCACCCACACCCTCGCCCCGCTGTCCGGCAGGTCCACCGCGCTCCTGGCGCGTGGCCGCGTCGGGGACGCGGCCTGGCCCCGGGTGGAGAGCCGCGTCCGCGCCTCGGCCGGCCATCCGCTGCTGCTGCACGCCCTGCTGGAGGACCTCGGCGGCAGCGGGGCCGAGGCCGTGCCGGAGTCCTCCGCGATGCTGTACCCGGGGGCCTACCAGGCCGCCGTGTCCTGGTGGCTGGAGTCCGCCGGACCGCGCACCACCGCGGTCGCCCGGGCGCTGGCCGTCCTGGAGGACACCTGGGCGGACATCCCCGGCCGCCCGGCCGCACCCGCCTCCCCGCACGGCTCGGTCCGCCCCGGCGCGCCCGCCCACCCCGCCACCGTCCGGCATCTGGCCGAGATCCTCACCGGGATGACCGGTGCCGACCCCGCCCGGATCGCCGGCTGGCTCACCGCCACGACCGGACTCGGCCTGCTCCGCCCCGACGCGTGGGGCCGCCCCCGCTGGGCCCACCGGCTGCTGCGGGACGCGGTGCTCGAGGGCTGGTCCGAGGACCGGCGCCGGGCCGCGCACCTCGCGGCCGCCGACGCCATGTGGCAGCGCGGCGACAGCACCGCCGCCGTCGCACGGCAACTGCTGCGGGCCGGCGCGGCGAGCCGCCCCTGGGCCGTGAACGTCCTGCGGGACGCGGCGCGCGAGGCCGCCCGTGAGGGGCGCGCCGAGACCGCCGTGGCCCATCTGCGCCGGCTCCTGCGGGAACCGCTGTCCGACCCGCAGCGGCAGCGGGTCCTCACCGAACTCGGCTCCCTGGAGTGCACCGCCGCGCTGTCCCGCTCCGAGCCCGGGGACGGGTCCGACTCGGGTGTCTCCACCGGCATCCCGCGGCTCACCGAGGCGCTGTGGCTGCCCGTCGAGCCGGCGGACCGGGTGCGGGCGGCCATCGCCCTCGGCACCGCGCTGGCCCGCTTCGGCCACACCCGGTCCGCCGTGGAGACGCTGCGCGGACTGGACGAGAGCGGTCTGTCCGACCGCCCCGCGCTGCCGCAGGCCGTGCGGGCCGCCACCGTGCTGCTGTCCGAGCAGGACCAGGTCCTGCGCCGGCAGGCGTACGCCCGGCTGTCCGAGCAGGCGCACAGCACCCCGGACCTGGTCGGCGCGGCCGGCCGTGCCCTGCTGGTGCGGCACGCGGCGGTGGCCGGGCTGATCTCCGCGCGGGAGGCGATGGAGCGCCTGCGGGCGCTGCTCCTGGCACCGGCCGAACCGGAGACCGAACCCTTCCTGCTCGGGACGGCGGCGGAAGTCGCCGTGTGGGCCGACGACTTCGACTCCGCCGAACAGCTCGCGGACCACGCCCTGGCCGGCCGGGACCCGCACGTGCTGCACCCGACGGGCGAGATCCTGCGGGACGTGCGTGCCGACCTCGCGATGGCCCACGGCACCCACGTCCTGCCGCGGCACCTCCTCGCCGACCGCTCACCGGCACGGACGGATCCCGCCCGCCACGGGCCCCCGGCGTGCGAGGCGTCCGGGGCGGAGGAACACCCGTGGACGGAGCACGCGCGGGCGGACGCCGAGTACGCCGGGCCCCACGACCCGGCGGGCCCCGGCGCCCCCTCCGCACCGGCGGACCGGGCCCGCACACCGCGCGGCGAGGACGCGCGCGCGGTGCTCGCCCTCGTCGCGGCCGGCCGTGTCGCGGCGGCCGGACGGTTCGTGACCGCCTTCGACCTGAGCCGCGTCCCGGACTCCCCCGAGCGCGACCGCTTCCTGTACGCGCGGGGCGTCCTGCGGGCCGCCGCGGGCAACCCGGTGGGCGCCGCGCACGACTTCCTGGAGTGCGGGCGCGGGCGCTCGGCCCGCGAGGAACTCAACCCGGCGGTCCTGCCGTGGCGGACCGCCCTCGCCGAGTGCGCGGTGGCCCGGGGCGACCGGCGGGAGGCGCTGCTCCTGGCCGAGGACGAGCTGCGCCTGGCCCGGGTGTGGGACACGCCCCGCACCGTGGGCCGCGCCCTGCGGGTACTGGCCACGGCGACCGGCGGCCGGCACGGCCTGGATCTCGCCGAGGAGGCCGTACGACTGCTGCGCACGGCGCCCGGCGGCGAGGAACTGATCGCCGCGCTGCTCGCACGGGGGCGGCTCCTGCTCGCGGCGGGGGAGCGTACGCAGGCGCGCGAGACGCTGCGCGAGGCGGCGGACCGCGCCGCACGGCGGGGCGCCGTACGCCTCGCTCAGGCGGCGGAGGAGGCCCTGCGGGAGGGCGGCGCCCGGCGGCCGGCCACCGTCCGCACGGGCTTCGAGGCGCTCACCGACAGCGAACGCCGCATCGTCGAACTCGCGGCGGAGGGGCACACCAACACCGAGATCGCGGGCCTCCTGCACGTGGCCCGCCGCACGGTGGAGACGCACCTGACGAGCGCCTACCGCAAACTCGGCATCCGCCGCCGGGGCCAGCTCCAGACCGTCCTCGGGGCCGCCGCGCCACGCCGCCCCGACAGGAACTACTGTCCTGAGGATGGCCGCACCTGACGCACTGACCGCCACCCGCGAGGCCTACGACGCGGTGGCCGGCACGTACGCCGACATGTTCCGCGAGTCGCTGCGCGAGGAGCCTGTGGAGCGCGCGCTGCTCGCCGCCTTCGCCGAGACCGTCCGGGCGGACGGCGGCGGCCCGGTCGCGGACCTCGGCTGCGGACCCGGTCACGTCACCGCGCACCTGCGCGACCTGGGGCTGCGGGCCTTCGGCGTCGACGCCTCCCCCGAGATGATCGAACTGGCCCGCCGGGACCACCCGGACCTGCGCTTCGACGTCGCCTCGATGGCCGCGCTCGACCTCCCCGGGGGCACCCTGGGCGGCATCCTCTCGCGCTGGTCGATCATCCACACCCCGCCGGCGGAAGTCCCCGCCGTGCTCGCGGAGTTCGCCCGCGTCCTGGCCCCCGGCGGCCGTCTGACGCTCTCCTTCTGGGCGACCGAGGACCCGTCCGTGCCCTCCCGGCCCTTCGACCACGCGGTCGCCCCCGCCCACCGCTGGTCCCCCGACCGCCTGGCCGGCCTCCTGCGCGAGCACGGCGTGCACGAGACCTCCCGCACGTACCAGGAGCCCCTCCCCACGGACCGCCGCCAGTTCCGGACCGTCCACCTGCTCGCGCGCAGGACTCCCGCGCCCTGAACTCAGCGTCCCGGCCCGTCCGGGCGCCACACGTACCGGACGTCCGGCTCGCGCTCCTCGTTGCGGGCGCCGTCGGTCCGCTCGACGGCGACGAAGCCGTGCCGCTCGTAGAAGCGGCGGGCGGGCGCGTTGATCCGGAACGTCCACAGGGCGAGCCCGGACGGGCGCAGCCGCTTCGCATGGTCCAGGAGCAGGCCGCCGACGCCCCGGCCCCGCCGGGCCGGATCGAGGTAGAGCTGGTCCAGCTCCTCGCCGTCCAGCACCATCATCCCGAGGAGGCGGTCCGGGCCGGCCGCCACCCAGGTGTCCCCGGCGGGCACGACGACCTCCCGGAACCAGCCCCGCACCTCCTCGTCCGTACGGGCTCGGCGCACCGTCGGCAGCGCCGCGTCGAAGGACCGCAGCCACAGCCCGGCCACGGTGTCGGCCTCGGCGGCGACCGCACGGCGCACGACCGGATGTTCGTTCTCGTCGTCCACAGCGGCGCATGCTCGCAGAGGCGCCGGTCCGCCGCACCCGGGTTTATTCCGCGCGCGGACGCGGAGGCCGTCAGGAGTCGGCGGCCCGGACGGGCACGGACGGGGCGGACGCCTCCGGCCCGGGGGTGCCCCCGGCCCGTCCGGCCGAGGTGCCGAGCAGGGCGAGGAGGGCGAGCGCCGCGGCCAGCACGGCGGCGAGGGTCGCACCGTCACCGCCGGTGGCGAGCACCTCGGCGAGGGTCGGCGAGGCGAACCGCCCCGCCGTGAGGTGCGCGAGGGCCAGCAGCCCCGGGAACAGCGCGCCCGCGGCCAGCACGGGCACCGCCCTGCCCCGCACGGCCAGACCGGCGCCCAGCAGCAGGCACAGGGTGCCGAGCGCGAGGGAGAACCCGTGCGCGTACGTCGAAGGGGAGCCGTTCCGCAGCGGCAGGTGCAGGACCCCGCACACCACCAGGGCGAGCACGGCGGGCCAGTGCAGCCGGGCGGGCGGCGCGGCGGCGGCGATCCCGGCGAACCGCCGGGCCCGCGTCCTCCGGGGGTGGGCCTCCGCCGGTGGCGGGGGCGTCCGGTGCTCCGGGGTCCGGTACCCGGCCCGGGCGGCCCACTCCTCGTCCAGCCAGTCGAAGTCGAGGGCGCGCGCGGGCGCCTCCGGGGCGGGACCGACCCCGGCCACCGGGAAGGGCCGACGCGTCTCCTCCGACGCCCCCACGACCACGGCGGTGCCCTCCATCCGGCGGGGGCCGTCGTCGGCGGGCGGCGCGGGCGGCGCGGATGGTGCGGCCTGCGCGGCGGAGGCGGGCGCGACGCCGGACGCCGCTTCGACCGTTGGTGCGGACGCCGCTTCGACCGTCGGTGCGGGTGCGGGTGCGGGTGCGGGTGCGGGTGCGGGTGCGGGTGCGGCGGGGGCGGGGCCAGGCCGCGCGCCGCCCGCCGGACCGGCCGCGCCGCCGTCCACCGACGCGCTCGCCGCGACCTCCGTCGGGCGGCTCGCGGCGTACGCCGGGCTGGTGGCCGGGGGGTGCGCGGGACCGGTGGCCGGGACCCGCGCCGAGTGGTCCGGGCCGACGGCCGGGACCTCTGCGGGGCGGTTCGCGGGGTGGGTGTCCGGGGCCTGTGGCGGGCGGTTCGCCGGACCGGTCGCCGGGGCTCCCGCCTGGCCGGCGGCCGGGTTCTCCGCAGGGCGGTCCGGGCCGGTGGCCGGGAGTTCCGCCGGACGGTCCGCCGGGCCACCCGCCGGGTCCTGCGCCGAGCGGTCCCGCGGGGCCCGTGCCGGGCCGGTCTCCACGACCTCCGCCGGGTGGCCCGCGGGGCCGGTCTCCGGGGGCTGTGCCGAGCGGTCCGGTGTGTGGGGCGTCGGGGGCTGCGGCGGGTCGGTCGCCGGGGTGGCCGGCGGGGTGCCTCCCGGGACGGTTCCCGTGTCCCTCGGTGGTGTGGCCGGGCGGGTCTCCCGGGCGGGCCCGGGTCCGGCGGGGCGGCCGGTGCCAGGCGGTGGGGCCGTGAGGGGTGCGGTCCGTACCGTCGCGCGGGCCGGGGCCGTCAACCGGGCTATCAGCTCGACGAGTTCCTCGACGGGACGGTCGGCGGCGGCCGCGCGGACCACCTCCCGTGCCGCCCTGTCACCGTCCGGCCGGCGCTCCAGCAGGGCGATCAGCGCGAGCACCTCGTCCACCGACCGCGAGGCGACGGCCGCGTGCACGAGCGCGCGCACGGGGGCCTCCCGCGGTGCCCCGGGCGTGCCCGTACCGGAGGAGTCGCGCAAGGGGTTGATCGTCATGGTCGCCTTCCACTTCCCACTGCTCCCAGGCTGTGCGGGCCACGCGGGCCACGGGCGGAGCCGCCGACGCACGAACACACAGCACGACACTCCCGTTTCTAGGCGCGCCGCACACCCCCCGCCACCCGGGCGCGGACGGACGGGTGGCGGGGGGTGCGGGAGCCGGCGGGTCACTCGGCGTAGGGGTCCGGGGTCTTCTCGCCGCGGCGCAGGGCGCGGGCGCACCAGCCGATGACCGCCGCGTTCACCAGCGCGCCGAGGACGACGGCGAGGAGGAACGCGGGCAGACCGTCGGGGGTGACGAGCAGTATGAGGCCGACCGGGGCGGTCGCGAGCACCGGGAAGATCAGCGCGAGGGACTCGCCGGAGTCGTCCGTGGCGGCGTCCACGAGCGCCCAGACGGTCACGGCGGCGCAGCCCGCGAGATAGGCGAGGGAGAGGCCGTGGCCCAGCACCCGCCGCAGACGGCGGAGGAGGGGCGGGGCGGGGGCGTCGGTTCTGGGCATGGTGGGGAACTCCGTATCCGTTGAGGGGCGTCGGTGGGCGTGGGCGTGGGCGGTCGTCTGCCGGGGAGAGCCGGGGAGTCAGAGGGACGTGCCCGGGGGATGGGGCCGGGCGAGCCCCAGGTCGTAGGCGAGGATCGTGGCCTGCACCCGGTCGCGCAGCGCGAGTTTGCGCAGTACCGCGTTGACGTGGGACTTCACCGTGCCGACGGTGATGCCGAGGTCGGCGGCGATCTCGGTGTTGTTGAGGCCGGAGGCGAGGAGGCCGAGCACCGAACGCTCCCGCGCCGTCAGCCGGTTCAGCTCGGCGGGGACCCGGCCGGTCTCGATGCCGGAGGAGGGCCGGCCCGCGTAGTGCCGCAGGAGCCGGCGGGTCGCCGAGGGTGCGAGGACGCTCTCGCCGGCCGCCACGGTCCGTATCCCGCGCAGCAGTTCGGCGGCGTGCACGTCCTTGAGGAGGAAGCCGGAGGCGCCGGCGCGGAGCGCGTCGAAGACGTGGGCGTCGAGGTCGAAGGTGGTGAGGACGAGGACGCGGGGCCCGTCGGGACGGCCGGTGATCAGCCGGGTGGCGGCGATGCCGTCCAGCTCCGGCATGCGGATGTCCATGACGACCACGTCGGGTGCCAGTTCCCCGGTGAGCCGGACGGCCGCGGCCCCGTCGGCGGCCTCGCCGACGACGGTCATGTCCTCCTCGGCGTCGATCACGGCGGCGAATCCCGCCCGTACGACGCCCTGGTCGTCGGCGACCAGCACCCGCAGTGTCATCGCTCCCCGCCTCCCGCGTTCCCCCGGCCGCTCAGGCCGCCCCGGATCTCCGTGTCCCCGTCCTCGTGGTCCTTGTGGACCTTGTGGACCTTGTGGTCCTCGTGGTCCTCGTGTGCCGCGAGGGGCAGCCGCAGGCCCACGGTGCCGTCCGGGCCGGTGGTCAGGGTGCCGGCGAGGGGTGCGAGCCGTGCCGTCAGCCGTTCCCGCACCCCGGGCCGCACGGCCTCCGGCACGCCGCTCGCGGTGAGGGTCAACAGGCCGTCCTCCGCGTCGAGTTCGAGGACGGCGGGACCGTCGCCACCGGCCGCGAGCATCGTCTCGGCCACGTGGTAGGCGGCGAGGTCGACGGCGGTGGGCAGGTGCGCCGGTACGCGGCCGGAGACCCGTATCGCGACCTCGCGGCCGGTGGCCCGGTGCTGGTGGGCGAGCAGGTCGAGGGCCTGGAGACCGGGCTGCGGACGCAGGGCGCCGCCGGTCTCGTCCTCGCCCTCGCGGACGGCGTCGAGGAGGGCGCGCATCGCCGCGAGGGCCTCGCGGGCGCGCTCGGCGGTCGCGTCGAGCCGTCCCGCCTCCGCCTCGGCGACCATGTCGGCGGTGCGCGCCAGCACGGTGGTCTCCAGGCCCGCGGCGATCCGGCGCCGCTCCGCCCACGCCTCCCGCACGGCCTCCCCGTTCCAGGCCGCGAGCCGTTCCTCCCGGGCCTCGCGCGCGGCCCGCGCCCGCCGCCCCAGGCGGGCCCCGAGCGCGTGCGCCGCGCCGGCCACCAGCGCCACCCCGGCCACGACCCCCGCGTCGGCTCCCCACCCGGGGGCGCCGCCCGGGCGCTCCGCCAGGGCGGCGAGCGCCCCCGCCCCGTGCGCCACGAGGGCGGCCGCCGGGAAGAGCCACCGGGTGACGGCGGTCCGGGCCCGGCCGGGGTCCCCGGGGGCGGCCGCGTGCGCGGCCAGCGCCACGCAGGTGGCGAGCATGCCCAGCGCGGGGGGCAGCAGCGCGGGGCCGGTGTAGTCGCCCGCCGCCGTCGCGGCCGGCCAGAGCGGGGCCACGGCGAGCAGGGCGGCCCGTGCCGTGCGGGGGGTGCGGCGCAGCCACAGCAGGGCGGTGGCCTGCACGGCGGCCAGCAGCGCGAAGTACACACCCGCGGACACCCCGGCACCGGCGGACGCGGTGGACCTGTGGATCACCAGGATCGGCAGCAGCGGGTTCACGACGAGGGCGAGGGCGGCCGTCACCTGGGCCGCCCGCCGGCCGCGCGGCACGGCCGGGTCCGCCTCGGCGGCGGTCCGTCCGGGCAGCGCCGCGCGCACCTCCCAGCCGCCCTCGGCCGTGGGGCCGCTGGTCAGGGTGCCGCCCGCCTCCCGGGCCCGGGACCGCAGGAAGGCCCGGCCCCGGCCGCCGCCGAGACCCGCGCCGTGCGCGGTGACCCCGGCGGGCGGCGCGGCGCTCGTGACGACGACGTCCGTGCGCGTCTCCCCGTACCGGCAGGTCACGGTGGTGTGCGCGCCCGGGGCGTGCCGGGCGGCGTTGGTCAGCGCCTCGCGCACGATGCCGTGGGCCGCGTCCGCGAGGGTGCCCTCGGGCAGGTCGTCGATCGCGGCGTCGACCCGTCCGCCGAGCCGGCGGAACCCGGCGACGAGGTCCAGCAACCGCTCGCGGGGTGAGGGCAGTTCCTCGCCGGAGGGCGAGGGCGCCCGCACCGCGCCGAGCGCCCGGGTGACCTCGCGGCCGGTATCGGCGGCGAACCGCAGTGCCTCCCCGGCGAGTTCGGGGCGGCTCGCGCGCAGTCCCGAGGCGGCGCCGGCCGAGACCACCACGGCCGTCAGGTGGTGGGCGCTGACGTCGTGCAGTTCCCTTTCCATGCGGCGCCGTTCGGCCGCCGGGAGCCGGTGCCGCTCGGTCTCGGCCCGGTGCAGCCGGCGGGCGGCCGTGAGCCGTGCGCGGCGGGCGTGCCGCGCCCGCAGTCCGGCGCCGCACGCGGTGGCGTACAGCAGCGCGGTGAGGGCGAGGTCGAGTCCGTCGCGGTCGCTGAGCCCGTGCAGGGTGACGCCGTAGAGGAGTTGCCAGACGGCGAGGGCGGTCACGCTCAGGACGGCGGTGAAGGTGTCGCGGACGGCGGCCACGGTGTACAGGGCGAGTGCGGGCCCCGCGGTGCCGAGCACGGCCGTGGCGCCGGCCGGCAGCGGGCCGGCGCCCAGGGCGCAGACGGCGGCGACCAGCACGAGCGCGGGCACCGGGTGGCCGCGGCGCAGGGCGAGCGCGGCCGTCACCGTCGCGGCCACCAGGGCCGCCGGGAACAGCGCCGAGGCGGGCGGCACGTCGCCGCGCGCCGAGGCCGCACCGGGCCACCACAGGGCCTGGGCGCACAGCAGCAGGGCCGGAACGGTCCGGCCGTCGGTTCGCTTCATGACCACCCCAGGCTAGGGCGGCCGCCGGATCGCCCGGGTCCGGCTGAAGGGGGATTCGCGCCTCTTACCCAGGGTGCAGAAGGACCGGTCGGGGGGCGGCCGTCGAGGGCCGCCCCCGCTCCCGGGGCGGACGCTCAGGCGGCCTCCCGCACCGTGCGGCGGCCCTCCTCGCTGCTCCGTCCGCGCACGAGCGCGCGGCGGCGGGACGGGGCGCCGAGGGTCGGGTGGGCGACGCCCCAGGCCGCGCCCTTGCAGACCAGCTCCTTGTACCGGGCGGCCGACCGCCCGGTGAGCGCCGCGCCGACGGCGCGGTCGTCGGCGGTGACGAACTGGATGAGCCCGTCCCGGCGGCCCAGCGAGACGCACTGGTTGAAGTAGCGCAGCGAGGCCCGCGGGATCTTGCCGCCGGTCAGGCGGGCGGCGAGGGCGTCGGCGGCCTGCCAGGCCATGGGGACGCCCGAGGCGCAGGACATGCGCAGCGGCTTGTCCCCGGCGCCGAGGGCGAGGGCGGCGTCGCCGACGGCGTACACGTCCGGGTGGGAGACCGAGCGCATGGTCCCGTCGACCAGGATGCGCCCCTCCTCGGTGACCTCGAGGGTGGTGGCGCGGGCGAGCGGGTGCGCGGCGAAGCCGGTGGTCCAGACGGTGACCGCGGCCGGGATCCGGGTGCTCCCGGCGGCCCCGTCCGTGCCGACGGTGACGTGCTCGGCGGCGACCTCGGTGACGGTGGTGTGCTCGTGCACGGTGATGCCGAGCCGGCCGAAGACCTTCCGCAGGTGCCGGACGCCCTTGGGGGAGAGCCAGTCGCCGAGTCCGCCCCGGGCGACGAGGGCGACGTCGAGGTCCGGACGGGCCTCGGCGATCTCGGTCGCTGCCTCCACGCCGGTGAGGCCGCCGCCGACCACGAGCACCGGCCGCCCGGACTCCAGGGCGGCCAGGCGGTCGCGCAGCCGCAGCGCCCCGGCGCGGCTCGCGAGTTCCTCGGCGTGCGCGGCGGCGCCGGGGACGCCGTGGTCGGTCCAGCCGCTGCCGAGGGCGTGGACGAGGGAGTCGTACGGGAGTTCCTCGGTGGTCACGGCGCCCTCGGTGCCTTCCGCGCCGCCGGTGCCGGCCGTGGTGACGGTGACGGTCCTGCGGTCGACGTCGACGGCGGTGACCCTGCCGAGCCGCACCGTGACGCCCGTGCCCGCGAACATCTCGGCGAGGGGCCGGGGCTCGAGCTCCTGCCCGGTCGCGAGCTGGTGCAGCCGGACGCGTTCCACGAAGTCGGGTTCGGCGTTGACGAGGGTGAGGGAGACGTCCTCGCGGCGCAGCCGCCTGGCGAGGCGTCCGGCGGCGATGGCTCCGGAGTAGCCGGCTCCGAGGACGACGATGCGGTGCTGCATGTCCTGCTCCTGTCTCGCGCGTCGATCCGGGCGTTTCCCGTCCGGGAGGAGGTTGGTTCCGCCCCTTGAACCGGACGGCCCGCCGTTTCCTGACAGGACCGCGCTGTGAAGCACCTCACAGTGCGGCCGGACCGGGTCGCGGCCCGCTCAGAACGGGCGGAACAGGGGTTCCCCGTGTGCGCCGGCCGCCCACTGCCGGGTCGCCCGGTCGAGCTTGTCGGGATTGGCCTGGGAGCGGAACGCGGCGATGCCGTCCGGGGTGATCTCCAGGCACAGCACGCCCACGACCCGGCCGTCGACCTCCGCGACGATCGCGGGGCCGCCGTTGGCGGTGGTCGCGTGGATCCCGGGCGAGCCGCCGACCAGGGCGCGCTTGCCCTTGCCGGGCGAGAACAGGCCCCGCATGAACCGGGCGACGGCGACCGCGCCCTCGAAGGCCTTGGTGCGGGCCGGGACCTTCCCGCCGCCGTCGCCGACCGCGACGGCGTCGTCCGTGAGCAGCCGGACCAGCGGCTCGGTGCGGCCGCTGGTGGCGGCCGCGAGGAACTCCTCGACGACCCGCCGGGCGGCCGCCCGGTCGACCTCGCCGCGCGAGCGGCCCTCCGCGACGTGCTTCTTCGCCCGGTGGAAGAGCTGCTGCCCCGCCGCCTCGGTGATGCCGAGGATCGCGGCGATCTCCCGGTAGGGATATCCGAAGGCCTCCCGGAGCACGTAGACCGCGCGCTCCTTCGGGGCCAGCCGTTCCAACAGCACGAGCACCGCGTACGAGACCGACTCCCGCTGCTCGGCGGTGTCGGCGGGCCCGAGCATGGGGTCCCCGTCGAGCAGCGGCTCGGGCAGCCACTGGCCCACGTAGGTCTCGCGCCGGGCGCGCGCGGAGGTGAGCTGGTTGAGGCACAGGTTGGTCAGCACCTTGGTCAGCCACGCCTCGGGGACGTCGATCCGTCCGACGTCGGCGGCCTGCCACCGCAGGAAGGTCTCCTGCACGGCGTCCTCGGCCTCGCCGGCCGATCCGAGCAACCGGTAGGCGAGCGCCCCCAGCCGGGGCCGGCACGCCTCGAACCGCTCCACGTCCCCCTGCGTCAGCGCCATGGACAGGATCCTAGTGACCTGAGTCGGAGATTCGTCGTTGGTTGAGTATGAGTCGTCCGGGTCCGAAGATTCCACCGTTGTCCGTCACTGATGCCCAGCGGGCTGTGCTGGAGGGCTGGCTGCGTCGTCGTTCGACGGCCCAGGCTCTGGCTCAGCGGTCGCGGATCGTGCTGGAGTGCGCCGAGGGGCACTCGATCATGGAGGTGTCGCGCCGGCTGCGGATCACTCCGGACACGGTCCGCACCTGGCGGCGGCGTTTCCTCGAACGGGGCCTGGACGGCTTGTGCGACGACCCGAGGCCCGGCGTCCCGAGGAAGATCACGGACGCGGACGTCGAACGGGTCATCGTCAAGACACTCGAGGAGACGCCGAAGAACGCGACTCACTGGTCGACGAGATCGATGGCCGCGGCTACGGGCATGTCGCAGTCGACCATCTCGCGGATCTGGCGGGCTTTCGCTCTCGCGCCGCACCGGTCGCAGACGTTCAAGCTCTCCACTGATCCGTTGTTCATCGACAAGGTCCGCGACGTCGTCGGCCTCTACCTCGACCCGCCGGAGAAGGCCCTGGTGCTCTGCGTGGACGAGAAGTCGCAGATCCAGGCCCTGGACCGGTCCCAGCCGGTTCTGCCGATGGTGCCAGGCGTTCCCGAACGCCGCAGCCACGACTACGTCCGCGCGGGCACCACCACCCTCTTCGCCGCACTTGAGGTCGCCACCGGCAAGGTCATCGGCTCCCTGCACCGCCGCCACCGGGCATCGGAGTTCAAGAAATTCCTGACCAAGCTCGACAAGGAAGTCCCTGCCGGTCTCCAGGTCCACTTGATTCTCGACAACTACGCGACCCACAAGACACCCGACATCAAGCGGTGGCTGCTGACCCATCCGCGGTTCCACCTGCACTTCACGCCGACCAGCGCGTCCTGGCTGAACCTGGTCGAGCGGTGGTTCGCCGAACTCACGCAGAAGAAGCTCAAGCGCGGCGTCCACCGCTCGGTTCAGGCCCTTGAACGCGACATCCGAGGCTGGCTCGCCGACTGGAACGAGCACCCAAGACCGTTCGTCTGGACGAAGACCGCCGACGAGATCCTCGACAAAGTCGCCGCATACTGCCGACGAATCTCCGACTCAGGTCACTAGGGTCTTTCGTTCGGATCGGGCCGGCTGGGAGGCGCGGTGCCTCTTCGGCCGACCCGACCCCGCGACGCCGGAATGATCCGAACGAGAGGCCCTGGGGCAGAGCGGTCCGGGGCGCCGCCCCGCGTTCAGGGGCGCAGGACGACCTTCCCGGCCACCGTCCCCGATTCCGCGAGGCGCATCGCCTCGGCGGCCTCGGTCAGGGGCAGGCGGGCGGCCACCCGGGCGGTGATGTCCCCGGCGCGCAGCGCCTCGAAGACCTCGGTGAGGTCGGCGCGCAACCGGGCGCGGAAGGCGTCGACGCGCCGGTGGCCGGCCCAGACGTTGTAGAAGCGGGCGCGGCGGCCGTTGGGCAGCGCGTTCCACAGCCACACCCGGGCCAGCAGCTTGATCACCGGCCACTGCTTGGAGCCCTTGTCGTCCCGCGTGGAGGCGGTCCCGTACGCGACGAGGGTGCCGCCGGGGGCGAGCAGGCGCCAGGAGTCGACGATGCCGGGGCCGCCGACGTGGTCGAAGACGGCGTCCACTCCGCCGGGGGCGAGGGCGCGCACACGGGCGGCGACGTCCTCGGTGCGGTGGTCGACGGGGGTGACGCCCCGGGCGCGCAGGGCCTCGTGGTGACGGGCGGAGGCGGTGCCGATCACCTCGGCGCCGGCCGCCCGGGCGAGCTGGACCAGGACCGAGCCGACGCCGCCGTTGGCGCCGAGCACGAGCACCGTCTGACCGGCCCGGACACGGGCCGTGCGGTGCAGCATCTGCCAGGCGGTGACGCCGTTGACGACCATGGTCTCCGCCGCGTCCGCGTCGATCCCGTCGGGCACCGGGACGGCGTCCGCCGCGTCGAGGACGACGTGGCTGGCCCAGCCGCCGACCTTGACCAGCGCGGCCACCCGGGTGCCGACCAGGCCCTCGGGGGCACCCGGGCCGGCCGCGCGCACGGTGCCGACGAGGTCGTAGCCGGGGACGAAGGGGAAGGGCGGCTGGTCGAAGTAGCGGCCGCGGCGCATCTGCTGCTCGGCGAAGGAGACCCCGGTCGCCTCCACGCGGACCACCACCTGGCCCGGGCCCGCGGTGGGGACGGTCCCGCGCCGGATCCGCAGCCCCTCCGGTTCCACCGTGCCCGGGAGGACGACCTCGACGAGTTCTTCGGTCTCCGTGGAGTGCATGACGATCTCCGGTCTGTGTGGGGCACTCGGATTAGTGAGTGCATCTCTTCTTGGTTATAAGTTGTAACTCTCTCTCGAGGGAGTGTCAATAACGACCGTGATAGCTTCTAACGAACGGCGAGCGACGGGTGCGGCACCGGAAAGGCGGCGGACACATGCGGCAGGAGACGGCGGAGACCGGGGCGACGCCCCGCGAGCGCTACCGCGCGCAGGTCCGCGCCGAGATCAAGGACCACGCCCGGCGGCAGATCGCCACCGCGGGCGCCCCGGGCCTGTCCCTCAACGCGATCGCCAAGCGCATGGGCATGAGCGGGCCCGCGCTCTACCGGTACTACGCCGGCCGCGACGAACTCCTCACCGATCTGGTCCGGGACGCCTACCGCAGCCTCGCCGAGGACTTCCGCGCGGCCTCCGCCCCGGCCCCCGACGCCCGGGCGCTGGCGCACGCGCTGCGCGCATGGGCGCTGGCGGACCCGCAGCGCTACTTCCTCACCTTCGGCACCCCCGTCCCCGGGTACGAGGCGCCGGAGGACACCACCGTCCTCGCGCGGGAGGTCATGACGCTCATGCTCGACGCCTGCGCCGCGCTGCCCCCGGCCGGCTCTCCCGGGGGTCCCTTCGCCGCCCATCTCGAGGAGCACCGGGAGTGGACGGGCGGCCACCCCGCCCCGCCCGCCGTCCTGCACCGCGCGCTGACCCTCTGGACCCGGCTGCACGGCGCCCTCTCCCTCGAACTCGCCGGGCACTTCGCCGGCATGGGCTTCGACCCCGCTCTGCTCTACGAGGCCGAACTCGACGCCCTGACCGGCGACGGCTGAGCCGGGGGCCGCCCGCACCCCCGGCCCACCCCCCCGGCCGCCCCCGGCCCGCCCCGTCAGGCGTCCAGCCGGTCGAGCACCGCCCGCACCGCCTCCCGCACCGCCCCGCGCCACTCCTCCTCCGGGTCGCCGGGGCCGCCGCCGTGGTGGCCGTGCGGCACGTCCACCACCCGTACCTCCGCCTCCCGCTCCCCGGCCGCGGCCAGGAACCCGCTGACGGTCGCCGCGATCTCCGGCGACTCCAGGCCCACCCGGAGCAGGACCAGCGGCGGCGGCGCCTGCCCGGCGTCCGCGAGCGCGCGCACCGGGTGGAAGCGGCTGTCGGCGGACATCCCCCAGTTGGGCAGCGGGGCGAGGACCGGGTACGCGGCGGCCAGGCAGCGCAGCCACGCGGGGGGCTTCGCGAGCCAGTCGGCGAGGAGGGGGCCGCCGCCCGAGAAGAACCACAGCGCGATCCGGTCCCCGTCGACCCGCGGGTCGGCCCGTACGAGATCCACGGCCGCCGCGACGTCCCCGGCGGCACGCGGGTAGTCGGCCACGTCGTGCAGCCGGTGCTCCACGGTCACGCCGACGGCACCCTGCCCGGCGGCGTACCGGGCGTGGCCCGCGAGGACCGGCCAGTCGCGCGGGGAGGGCTCGGCCCCGGCGGGCACCGGCCCACCGTGCACGAACACGACCGCCGGCCGGGGACCGTCCACCCCCTCGGCCCCCTCGGCACCCTCGGCCCCCTCGATCCCCTTCGTTCCTCCCGGCCGCGGGAAGTAGAAGTCCACGTTCCCCCGCCGCTCCCGCGGGAGTTCGGGAACGGGCAGCGGGAACGGGTGCAGATGCGCGGGGGTGCCCGACGCGCCGGGCGGCGTGAGGCGGTGGCCCTCCCCGGCGGCCGCCCGCAGCAGGACCCCCGCCAGGTCCTCCGGGCAGGACAGCATCGGCCAGTGCCCGGTGGGCAGTTCGAAGAAGGTCACGCCGGGTCCTGTCAGCGCCCGCAGCGCGGGGTCGCCGAGGTCCACGAGCCGCTGGACCATGTCGATGCCCACGCCGTTCGCCGTGCACAGCACCCCGGTGGTCGGCACGGCGGCCGCCGCGCCGCTCAGCCGCAGCGGCCGCAGCAGGGTGCCCAGGGGCTGGGGCGCCGCCCGCGCGGTGAGCCGGTCCAGGGCCTCCTCGGACACCCCCGCCGTGCTGCCCCACTGCGTCCACTCCTCCCGCCCGGGGGGCGGCAGCACGCCCGCGGTGGTGCCGGACGCCGCCTCCTCGGCCGGCAGGGCCCGCACCGACTGGTCCGGCACCGCCGCCAGCGGCGGGACACCGTCCTGCGGCAGCCCCGCGTCCACGCACACGATCCGGGCGACCCGCTCCGCCCGCCGGTCGGCCGCGCCCAGCACCGGATGAACGCCGTAGTCGTGCCCGACGAGCACGATTCCCCGGCCGCCCGTGCCGCCCGGCGCCCCGGTCACCGCGTCGATCGCCGCGCACACCTCCTCGATGTGCGTCTCCAGATCCGCCTCCGCCTCCGCATGCGCCCCCGCATCCGGCTCCGGGCCGTCGCCGGCCCGCGGCCGGCCGGGCCCCGCGAGCGTCACCGCCCGCACCTGTGCGCCCGCTGCGGTCAGCCGGCGGGCGGTCCCCTCCCACACGTGCGCGTCGGTGAACATGCCCGGCACCAGGATGAACACGGGTTCCACGGCTCTCTCCCCACTCTCCGTCGTACGCCCTCGGCGACGGCCGGAACCGTCCGCCCGGCCGCGCTCGCGGGTACCGTAGGAACTCCCCCAGGGGGAGGTTCAACCCGTGCCCGGCAGTGCCGGGGGACCGCAGGGAGGGCCACCGCCGTGGCGCACGACGAGGGACTGTGGAGCATCGGTGAGCTCGCGGAGCGCGCGGGCGTCACCGTCAAGACCGTCCGCTTCTACTCCGAACGCGGTCTGCTGCCCGAGACCTCCCGCAGTTCCGGCGGCCACCGCCGCTACGGCCCCGAGGCCCTCGGGCGGCTGTCCCTGATCCGCGCGCTGCGCGGCCTCGGCCTCGGCGTCCCCCAGGTGCGGCGCCTCCTGCCGCCCGCCGGCCCGTCCGAGGGCGTACCGGCCGGCGACATGCCGGAGGAGGGGCTCCTGGAGGACGTCCTCGCCGGGCAGTTGCGCGAACTGGGCTCCCGGATCGAGGCGCTGCGCTGGCGGGAGGCGGCGCTGCGGCTGGTGCGGGAGTGCCCGCCGGGGGAGCGCGCCGAACGCCTGCGTCTGCTGGGCGCGGTGTCGACACCGCCGAGCACGGACACCCTCGCCCGGTTCTGGCGCGGCTGGCTGCCGGTGCGGATGCCGGCCCGCTCGGTGGCGGCCTTCCTGGACCTCGCGGTCCCGCAGCCGCCCGCCGACCCGGAGCCGGCCCAGGTGCTGGCCTTCGCCCGCCTGCACGCACTGACGTCCCGCCCCTGCGCCGGCACCGGGCCCTCGCCGCAGCCGGCGGCGCACCGGCGGGCCGGGGGCGCGCGGGCGGCCGTGCTCTACGAGGGGCTGGCCGAGGCGTACGAACTGGCGGGGGTCCGGCTCGGCGCGCGGCGGGAACCGGGCCCGGGCGAGGCACTGGACGGCTTCGTGGCGGCGTACGCGAGTGCCTATGGCGTCCGGGACACCCCGGGCTTCCGCCGGAGCCTGGCCGGTGAACTCGCGGGCGATCCCCGCCTGGACCGCTACTGGGACCTGGTCGCCGAGCTCCGCACCCCGCCCGGCGGCACCCCCGCGCCCACCCCCGGCACCGCCCACGACTGGCTCCTGGCGGCACTGCGGGCGCAGACGGCGGGGACGCCGGCGGCCTCCGCGAGGGCCGACCGGACGGTCAACCAGGGGAATATGCCCTTCCGTTCATGAAGATCTCGTGGAAAGTGGGAGGAGCTTTGGTCGGGACGAGTCCACCGACGCCACAGTGGGGCGATCTCCGTTCTGCCCGGAAGGCCCCCGAGTGATGATCCGTACCCCCCACGGTTCCACCGCCCGCCGTCGCGTCAGCGTTCTGACCGGCACCGTCACCGCTTCCGCCCTGCTGGTCACCGGCTGTGGCGTCCTCGACAGCAGCGACGACAGCGGTGCGTCGACACCGAAGAAGGGCGACGACATCACCGTCGGCCTCCTGCTGCCCGATCACAAGACCGCCCGCTGGGACCAGTTCGACCAGCCCCTCATCACCAAGAGGATCGCCGACCTCACCCACGGCAAGGGCAAGGTCGTCGCCCGCAACGCCGAGGCGAGCGCGGGCAAGCAGCGGGAGCAGTTCGCCGAACTGCTCTCCAAGAAGGTGGACGCGATCCTCGTCGACGCGATCGACTCCAAGGCGATAGCGAGCCAGGTCCAGGAGGCGAAGGACGCGGGGATACCCGTGATCGCCTACGACCGGCTCGCCCAGGGACCGATCGACGCCTACATCTCGCACGACAACGAACTCGTCGGCCAGGTGCAGGGGCAGGCCCTGCTGAAGGCGCTCGTCGGGAAGACGTCCTCCAGCAAGGTCGTCCTGATCAACGGCTCGCCCACCGACCCGAACACCGCCGACCTCAAGAAGGGCGTCCGCGCGGAGCTCAAGGGCAACATCATCATGGCCGCCTCGTACGACACCCGTGACTGGCGGCCCGAGATCGCCCAGCAGAACATGAAGAAGGCGATCGCGGCCGTCGGGCTCAACAACATCGATGCCGTCTACTCCGCCAACGACGGCATGGCGGGGGCCGTCATCGAGACGATGAAGGAGGCCGGCGTCGAGCACATCCCCCCGGTCACCGGGCAGGACGCCGACCTCGCGGCGGTGCAGCGGATCATCGCGGGCGAGCAGTACATGACCGTCTACAAGCCGTTCCGGCGGGAGGCCGAGAGCGCCGCGGAGATGGCGGTGACCAAGGTGCAGGGCCGCTCGATCGAGTTCGACGCCCTGACCCGCGACTCGGTGAACAGCCCGACGCGCAAGGGCATCCCGGCGATGCTGGTCCCGGTGGTCGCCCTCACCAAGGACAACATCAAGGAGACGGTGATCCAGGACGGCGTCTACACCCTCGACCAGATCTGCACGCCGAAGTACAAGGCGAAGTGCGACGCGCTCGGGCTGACGTCCTGAGGGGCGGCCCGGGTCGTTCCCGGGCCGTAGCCGGGCCGGGGCCCGCCGTCAGCCGGGGGTGGGCCCCCCGCGGACCGCCGTGCTCGGCTCCACGTCGCCCGTGCGCGAGCGCCGGGCCTCCTCGGAACGCCGCGCCTGCGCTTCCCGCTTCGAGACGGACTGCGAGGGCTCGCCCGCCGGGTCCGTGGCCTCCCGCTCCGAGGAGTCCCCGGGCCGTTCGGGGCGCGCCGCGGGGTCGGTCGCTGACGTGCGGCGCCCCTCCGGCCCGCCGGAGGGGGCCTCGCTGGGGCCGGGCCCGTCGGGCGCACGTGTGCCGCCCACGGGCGGCGGGGCCAGCGGGACCGTGGGGGAGGTGGGGCGTTCGCTTCCGCCGAGGTGCAGCGGCAGCACGGCGAGGCCGGCGGCGGCACAGGTCAGCGCGGCACCGATGGCCGCGCGCCGCAGCCGGCGGCGGGCGGCCCTGCGGCGGATCGCCTCGTAGCGGCCGGGCGGCGGCCCGAGCAGGTCGGCGTGGGCGGACAGGGGCCGCAGGATCACCGCGATCGGGTCCTCGGACCCGTCCGTGTCGTCCGGCCCGCCGTGCCCGTTCGGCCCACCCGCGCCGCGCGCCCGGCGGAAGCCGTCCGGGTCGTCGTCAAAGCGTGTGGTCAAGGCTTCTCCTCAGATGGACGCGGAGCAGTTCGCGGGCCGCGTGGAGGTCGGCCTTGACGGTTCCTTCCTTGCGCCCGGTCAGCGCGGACACCTCCCGGATCGGCATGTCAGCGTAGTAGTGCAGCAGTATGGGCACGCGCAGCCGTTCCGGCAGCGCCTGCACGAGCAGTCGGACCGAGGGGTCGTCCTGCTCGGTGTGCGGGCGCAGCGCGGCCTCGGTGGTGACCCGGCGCACCGCGCGGCGCTCGCGCTCCAGTTTGCGCCAGTGGTCGCGGACGAGGTTGGCCGCGGTGACGTAGAGGAAGCCGCGCGGCTCGTCCACGGACGTCCAGCGGGCCCAGAGCCGGGTGAACGCCTCGGAGGCGATCTCGTGCGCCGTCCCGTCGTCGTCGACGAGACGGCGGCACCAGCCGGCCAGGCGCGGATAGAGGGCGGCGAACAGTTCGGACGCCGCCCTCTCACGGGACCGTTTCAACGCTCTCCTGGGTCGTGGGGGCACGTGGGGGAAGATGCCGGGTGCCCGGCGCGCGTTGCGTCGCCGGGCACCCGTCGGCTCAGCTCCCGTCGAGGGCCGCGAAGACGATCACGTTGTCGCGGTAGCCCTCGCCGGAGCGCGGACCGCCGCACGTGATGAGCCGCAACTCCGGCCGGTCGGTGTCGCCGTAGACCTCCTGCGTGGGGAAGTCCGCCTTGTCGACGGTGCGGACCCGGGTCACCGTGAACGCGGCCGTCGTGCCGTTCTTCAGCCGCGTGGTGACGTGGTCCCCCCGGTGCAGTTCGGACAGGTGGCGGAAGACGCCGTCGCCGTAGTCGCCGACCGTGACGTGGCCGAGCAGGACGGACGGCCCGGTCCGGCCGGGCGTGGGCGACTTGTCGTACCAGCCGGCCTGATCGTGCGCCGTGACGGGCGGCACCTCGACGGTGCCGTCCGTCCGCAGCCCCAGCCGCATGACAGGGGTGTCGACGCCGATGCTCGGGATTCCCAGCCGTACGGGGACGGAACGCCCCAGTGGGCGTGCGGCGTTGGTCGGATCGGAGGAAGGGGCCTCGCGGCCGGCGGAGCTCTCGCCGCCCGCTTCGGCCCCCTGCGCAGTGCCGGCCGAGCCCTCGTTCCGTACCCCCTGCCCCCCGCCGCCGCAGCCCGTGAGCAGCGTTGCCGCCAGGAGCGCGGTGGCGAGGGCGCGCCGGGAGAGCGCGGTGGTCATGCCCCGGTCGCCCGGCGGCGCCGCACGACGAGGAAGCCGGCGCCGCCCGCGGCGACGAGGGCGGCGGCGCCGCCGATCAGCGCGCTCTGGTCGGAGGACGAGGAGCCGCCCGTCACACCGGTGTCGGCGGCGCCGCGCGGCACGTCGGCGACCTGGCCGGTGCGGGCGGCCTCCTCACGCTGCTTCTGGGCCGGGACGGGCGTGGCGTCGTCCGTCACACCGGTGTCGGCGGCGCCGCGCGGGACCTCGGCGACCTGGCCGGTGCGGGCGGCCTCCTCACGCCGCTTCTCGGCCGGGGCGGGCGTGGCGTCCTGCTGCTTGTCGTCCTTGGGGGCGACGGTGGCGGCGGTGCGGGGCTTCGGGGTGGAGTCGGCGAACGCGGGCTGCACGGTGCCGGCCAGGACGGCGGTACAGGCGAGTGCCAGGGCACTGAGAACAGTTCGGCGCATCGTGTCGCTCTCTTCTGTCGTCCCGCCCGGCAGAACCGGACGGGGTGTGTGACGAATCGAGCGAAGAGACGACGCACCCGGAACCCGGGTTGTAAAGAGCGGGCAAAGTCCTCCGGGCGGATGTTTACGGCGGGACGTTCACGGCCTCCCGGCGGCGGTCCACTCCTCCACGAGCAGACCCAGCACGACCTCGTCCGCGAAGCCCCCGTACACCCAGGCCGCTTTGCGCAGCGTGCCCTCGACGGTGAACCCGGCCCGCTGGGCGGCCGCGAGCATCGGGGCGTTGTGCGCGAGCGTCTCCACCTGCAGCCGCCGCAGCCCGCGCGCCTCGAAGCCGTACGCGCACAGCGTGCGTACGAGGTCGACGCCGAGGCCCCGGCCGCGGAAGGCGGGCCGCAGGGACAGGCCCAGGTGGGCCGACCTGTTGTGCGTGTCGATGCCCCAGAGCGCCCCGGCACCGGCGAGTTCACCCGATTCCAGCTCCACCACCGAGAACGGCGCCGCCTCCGGCGTGGGCTCGCCCACCGCGAACGGGGAGTGCCCCGACTCGGCGGAGATAGGCCGCCAGGGCTCGTCGTCGGCGAGGACGCGGTGTGCCACGTCCTCGTACAACTCCCGGTGCAGCACGGGAACGTCCGCCTCGGTCCGGGCCCGCAGCCCGGTTCGTGTGCCTCGTATCACCGGGCATGGGTATCGCGGTCCGGCGGGCGGCACAAGCGGATTGTCACCGGCGGGCGGCCTGCGGGCCGACGGGTCCCGCGGGCGGGCCCACCCGGCCGGTGCCCCCGTCGTGACCGCCCCTCCCGCGCTGCGCCGCCGTGAGGGCGCGCACCATCAGGACGCCGGCCACGGCGGCACCCACCACGGCCGCGTCGGCGGCGAGCAGGGGGGCGAGGTTGTCGTAGGCCCGCTCGACGACCTTGTCGGTGCTCACGGTGTACATCAGGCCGGTGCCGGTCAGGGTGCCGAACAGCCACAGCCCCCACCACCAGTTGACCGAGCGCGGCAGCCGCTCGCCGGGCGCGCTCCGGCGGTGGACGTCGGCGACGATCCCGCGCGGGATCCACAGGTTCGCCACCGGCAGCACCCAGCCGAGGTAGACCCACACCCAGGAGTGGCGCGGCGGTTCGCCCGAGAGGGCGTGCGCGTTGTCCCGCACCGCCCACAGCCAGCTCAGGAACGCGAGCGCGCACAGCACGGTCGCCCCGTCGCCCACCGTGGTGACCAGGTGGTAGCCGTCCTCCAGCGAGGTCAGCGGGCGGTGGCTGCCGCCGCCCTGGTCGGGCGGGCCGGAGTCGGGCATGCCCGTGGCGGCGAGCCGGATCTGCCAGACGGCACGGGCCGTCCAGGCGGCGCCGGCCAGGGCGAGCGCGGCGACCGCGCAGAGGGCCGCGCCCCGGGTCGGGCGCAGGGCTGGGGTGCGCGTGC
Source organism: Streptomyces griseoaurantiacus (assembly GCF_036189845.1). Lineage (NCBI taxonomy): Bacteria > Bacillati > Actinomycetota > Actinomycetes > Kitasatosporales > Streptomycetaceae > Streptomyces > Streptomyces griseoaurantiacus. The sequence continues at coordinate 3,891,346 of NZ_CP108326.1, forward strand.
TCTCATCGGTCACGCGGTCATCCTCGCATCCCGGGGGTGCGGATCGGGTGGGGACAACGCGGTGCTCGTGCGGGTGAGTTGGGAGGGGCGCGGGCGACCGGCCGCCGTGGCGGGGAGTCAGGGCCCCTCGTTCGGATCATCCCGGCGTCGCGGGGTCCGGCACGCACTCCCCCACTGCCCCGAACGGGCGTGGGGGTGCCCCCAGCGGCGTTGTCGTCGGTTGCCAGGGCTCCGCCCCGGCGCCCTCCTCCGCTGTGCAGCCGCACGCACCGGACCCCGCTCGGGTCGGCCGAGGACGCACCGCGTCCCTCCCGGCCGACCTGATCCGAACGAAAGGCCCTGCGCCGTGTGATCCCGTCCGCAGCTCCCGGGATCATGATCGGAGAGGGCTCCGGGGCCAGTAAGGTAAGGACCGCTCCGGCACCCCCACCATCGTCCCGCGGCCCCGCGGCGTCATGGCCGGCGGCGATCGAGTCGTCCGACGGACGGTCGGTCCGCGGGTGCGCCCCCGACCCTCGGGCGCGGCCCCCGCGGGCACCCGTGCGCCGGCACGGCGTCTCACGGGATGAGGTTGGAACACAGGTGCTGATAGCGGGCCGGTACCGGTTGCACACCGCCCTCGGGCGCGGCGCGATGGGCGAGGTCTGGCGGGCGTCCGACGAGACGCTCGGCAGGGACGTGGCGGTCAAGCTCATGCTCGGCCAGGACGCCGACCCGACCGCCACCTCCAGGTTCCGGCTGGAGGCCCAGACCGCCGGCCGGCTGCACCACGGGAACGTCGTCGGCGTGCTGGACTTCGGTGAGTACGAGGGCAATCTGTTCCTCGTCATGGAACTGGTCGCGGGCGACAGCCTGGCCCGGATCCTCAGCGAGAACGGACCGCTGCCCGCCGACCGGGTCGCGCGCATCGCGGCCCACACCGCCGCCGGGCTCGCGGTCGCGCACGACCAGGGGATCGTGCACCGGGACATCAAGCCGGGCAACCTGCTCGTGGACGCCGACGGCACCACGAAGATCGCCGACTTCGGCATCGCCCGCTTCATGGACGACCCGGGCGCCGCCCTCACCCGGACCGGGCACATCGTCGGCACCAGCCTCTACCTGGCCCCCGAGCGGGCGCTCGGCCAGAACGCGGGGCCGCCCAGCGACGTCTACTCCCTGGGCTGCGTGCTCTACCAACTCCTCACCGGGGGCACCCCGTTCAAGGGCGAGAGCCCCGTGGCCGTGCTGCACCACCACCTCGACACCCCGCCCGTCCCGCCCCGCGAACTCGGCGTCGACCTGCCGCCCGCCTTCGAGAACTACCTGCTCGGACTGCTCGCCAAGCGGCCCGAGGACCGGCCCACGGCACGGCAGGTCGCGGAGTACTTCGGCGGCGGCGCGTGGCAGGGCCGCCCGGAGCCCCTGCCCGCGGCGGCGCCCTCGGGGCCGCAGGGGACGGGCCGGCGGGCGGCGCCGGGTCCCGGGCCGGGCAGGCCCGAGCCGGCCGCCGCGCCGCGGCAGCAGCGGGGAACGGGGACGCGGGCTGCGGGGCGGGGCGCCCCGGCGGTGGGCGCGGCCCCCGGGGCCGGCCCCCGGCACGGCGCGGGCCCCGGCTCCGCACCCTCCTACCCGGGCACGCCCTCCGGCCCGGGCGGCTCCGCCGAGACGGGGCCGCCGACGACGTACAAGCTCCCGACGGCCGCCGCGGGCCCCGCCTCCTCGGCGCACCGGGGCCGGCGCCGTCAGCAGCCCTCCGGGGCGGCGGCGGCCCTGGCCGGGCGGCGGACCCGGATCGTGGCCCTGCTGGCCGGGGTGGCGCTCTTCGTGGGCGCGATGCTGCTGGGCATGGCGTGGTTCGGGGACGACGAGGACTCCCCGGGCACCGACGGCGGCACCGACACCCCGCCGGCCTCGGCACCGCAGACCCCCGGCGACGGCTGACGGCCCACGGCCCACGGTGGGCGGCGGGGCGCGACCCGGCCCCGTCGGCCCCGCCGCCCCGGTCGCCCGGGGAGCCTCAGTGCCCCGGCGGGTGCGGGGGATGCGGGGGCGGTGGAGGGCGGTGCGGGTGCGGGGGTGGTGGCGGCAGCGTCTCCAGGCCCGGGGCGGGCGTGGGCCAGACCAGCAGGACCGCGCACGGGGCGTGGTCCACGACGAAGCGCGCGGAGGGCCCCAGGCTGTGCGGACCCAGCCGTGCGCGGTCGCCGTCACGGGCGAGGATCAGCAGGTCGGCCTCCTCGGCCGCCCGCACCACCTCGCGCTCGGGCCGCCCCCGCCGCTCCCGGCGGACGCAGGACCGGCCGAGCCGCCCGGCGGCGGCGTCCAGCAGCCGTCCGGCCGAGTCGGCCCCCAGTTCCGCGACCCGCGCCCCCGGATCGTGCCCGCCCCGGCCGAGCAGCCCGGCGAAGGCCCCGTGCGCGACCCCGGGCTCCTCACCCCCGCTGACGTGCAGCAGGACGACCTCGTCGGCGTCCCCCGCGTGCCGCCGCGCGGCATCCACGCAGGCGGGCCAACTGCCTTCGACGAGCCAGGCGAGCACGGTCAAGGCCCTCAGTCCCTTCCACGGCGATGAGACCCCTCCACCCTGCCACCGCCGCCCGCCGGGCGGCCCCCCTTGGTGCGTGGGCACCAGGACGTGCCGCCGTCTGGTCCCCTCGCACCAGGCGGGGTCGGGGTCGGCGGACGATGCCCGGCAGGGGCGCCGACGGCGAGTGTGAAGGGGTGCGGGATTCCCGCGCCCCTGCCCTCGTCGACGGTGTCTGGAGTGAACGGCAGATGGCCAAGTTTCTGTATCGGATCGGACGGTGGGCCTTCCGCCGGCGGCGGCTCGTGGCCGTCGTCTGGCTGGCAGGCCTGGTGCTGGCGGTAGGCGCCGCCGCCACGGCCCCGGCCGGTGAGGACGAGGACCTCGCCATGCCGGGCACGGAGTCCCAGCAGGCGTTCGACCTCCTCGACGAGCGGTTCCCCGACAGCAACGCCCAGGGCGCCGAGGCCCGCCTGGTCTTCCGGGCCCCGGACGGGCAGCGGATCACCGCGAAGGAGAACCGCGCGGCCGTCGAGGAGGCGCTCGGCTCCCTGGACGGGAACAAGCAGTTCTCCTCGGCCACCGACCCCTTCACCACCGGCGCCGTCAGCGGGGACGGCACGATCGCGTACTCCACGGTCACCTACACCGTGGACGCCGTGAAGCTGACCGAGGCGACGAAGACCGCCCTCGAGGACGCCGCGGGCGGGGCCCGGGACGCCGGACTGACCGTGGAGACCGGCGGCTCGGCCCTGGACTCCGAGGAGGAGCCGGGCGGCACGACGGAACTCGTCGGCGTGGCGGTGGCCGCGGTGGTGCTGGTCCTCGCCCTCGGCTCACTGGTCGCGGCCGGGCTGTCGCTGCTGACCGCCCTGCTGGGCGTGGTCATCGCCTTCGGCCTGGTCACCGCGTTGTCCGTGCCGCTGGGCCTGTCCTCCACCGTCGCGATCCTGGCACTGATGCTGGGGCTGGCCGTCGGCATCGACTACGCCCTCTTCATCACCTCCCGCTTCCGTGACGAACGCGCCCGGGGCCACGCCCCCGAGGAGGCCGCGGGACGCGCGGTCGGCACGGCCGGCTCCGCCGTCGTCTTCGCCGGCGCGACCGTCGTCATCGCCCTCGCCGGGCTCGGCGTCGTCGGCATCCCCGAACTCACCAGGATGGGCCTGGGCGGCGCGGGCGCGGTGACGCTCGCGGTGCTCGTGGCACTGACCCTGACCCCCGCGCTGTTCGGCCTGTTCGGACGCCGGGTGCTCCCCCGCGCGCTGCGGCGGGCCGACCGGCCGGGCGGGCGCCCGCACCCGGCGCACACCGGGGCCGGCCGGCCCGGGCTCGCCACCCGCTGGGCGCGGTTCGTCCTGCGCCGCCCGGCGGCCGTGCTGCTCACCGCCGTCCTCGGGCTCGGCGCGGTCGCCGCGCCGGTGCTGAGCCTCGAACTCGGCCTGCCCGGCGACGAGTCGAAGTCCACGGCGACCACCGAGCGCCGCGCCTACGACCTGCTGTCCGAGGGCTTCGGCCCCGGCTTCAACGGCCCCCTCACCGTCGTCGTCGACACCTCGCGGGCCGAGGACCCCGCCGCCGCCACGGACGCGGTCGTCGAGGCCGTCAAGGCAGTGGACGGGGTCGCCTCGGTCGGCGACCCGGTCCTCGACGGCGGCAAGGACACCGCCCTGGTCACCGCCGTCCCCGAGACCGCGCCCAACAGCTCCGAGACCAAGGACCTGGTGCACGCGCTGCGGGACAAGGCCTCCGACATCGGGGCCGACAACGGCGCCGACGTGTTCGTCACCGGCAAGACCGCGCTGAACATCGACATCTCCGAGGCGATGGCCGACGCCCTGATCCCCTACCTGACCGTGGTCATCGGCCTGGCGGTGCTCCTGCTGCTCCTGGTCTTCCGCTCGGTCCTGGTCCCGGTCAAGGCCGCGCTCGGCTTCCTGCTGTCGGTGGGTGCCGCCTTCGGCGTCCTGGTCGCCGTCTTCCAGTGGGGCTGGGCGGCCGGCCTGCTGGGCATCGAGCAGACCGGGCCCGTCATGTCGCTGATGCCGATCCTCATCATCGGCATCGTGTTCGGCCTCGCCATGGACTACGAGGTCTTCCTCCTCACCCGCATGCGGGAGGCCCACGTCCGCGGCGCGAGCCCCGAGGAGGCGATCGTCCACGGGTTCCGGCACAGCGGACGCGTCGTGGCCGCGGCGGCCGTCATCATGATCAGCGTCTTCGCCGGATTCGTCGGCATGAGCAGCCCGACCATCCAGACGATGGGCATCGGCCTGGCCTCCGCCGTCGCCTTCGACGCCTTCGTGGTCCGCATGGCGATCGTGCCCGCGGTCCTGGCCCTTCTGGGCCACCGCGCCTGGTGGCTGCCCCGTACGCTGAACCGCATGCTGCCGAACGTGGACATCGAGGGCGAGGCACTGGGCGGGGCGGACCCGGCGCCCGCCGCGACCGTACCGGGCGCGGTCGTCCAGGGGCCGTTCCCCGTCGGCCGGAGCTGATCCGGCCGTGGCACGAACGAGTGGCGGGAGCGGGGCCGGCGCGAGCCGCGGCGGCCCGCGCTCCCGCGGCGCGTGGCGGCGGGAGGCGGCGGTCACCGCGACCGCCTTCGTGCTCTGCCTGCTCGCCGGGGGCATCCGGACCGACGACACCGCCTCCCTGCCGCCGCCCCTGGGCGCCTACGCCGTCGCCCTGGTGTCCTGCGCCCCGCTGCCGTTGCGGCACCGCGGGCCCCTGGCGGTCCTGGCCGTCACCACGGCGGTCGCGCCCCTGGTGCAGCCGCTGACCCTGCTGATGACCCCCCTGATCATGGCTCCCGCCCTGATCGCCGCCTACACCTACACGAGCACGGTCACCGCGCGCGGCGAACGGCGCGCGGCGACCGTGGTGTCGCTCGCCGCCGTGGTGCTGCTGGTCTCCTCGATCCCCCTGTCCGACGGGTTCTCCTGGGCGGACGCCAGCAGGATGGCCGTGGCGGCCGTCTCCCCCCTGGTGGCCGGCCTGCTCGGGCAGTCGGTGCGCCACCGGAGGGCCTATCTGGCGGCCGCGGAGGAGCGGGCCCGCCGGGCCGAGGAGACCCGGGAGAGCGAGGCGCGCCGCAGGGTGGACGAGGAGCGCCTGCGCATCGCGCGGGAACTGCACGACCTCGTGGCCCATCAGATCACCCTGGCCAACGCGCAGGCCCAGGTCGCCGTCCACGTGCTCGACACCCGCCCGGAGCAGACCCGCAAGAGCCTGCGGGAACTCGTCGAGACCACCGGGCACGCCCTTGACGAACTGCGCGCCACGGTCGGCCTGTTGCGGCAGGCCGACGACCGGGAGCGGACCGCGGACGCGGGCGGTCCCGACGAGCCGGCCCCCGGACTGGCCCGGCTGCCGACACTTCTGGAGTCCTTCCGCCGCGCGGGCCTGGAGGTGACGGCCCGGCAGGAGGGTCCGGCGAGGCCGCTGGCGCCGGGACTGGACCTTACGGTCTACCGCATCGTCCAGGAGGCCCTCACCAACGTGACCAAGCACGCCGGTTCCGGCGCCGCCCGGGTGGGCCTCGACTGGCACCCCGGCCGCCTGGTCCTCACCGTCGCCGACGACGGCCCGAGGGGCGGCCCCGGGGGGCGGCGCCTGCCCGTGGTGCCCGAACGCCCGCCCGGCTACGGTCTGATCGGGATGCGGGAACGCGCCGCCGCGGTCGGCGGACGGCTCGACGCGGGTCGGCGCCCGGAGGGCGGCTTCCTGGTGCGGGCCGAACTGCCGCTGCCGCCGCACAGGGACGGCACCCACGGCACGCCCCCGCACGGGGACGGCGGCCCCCCTTGGCAAGCCCCGCAAGCCCCGCAGGCCCCGCAGGCCCCGCAGGCCCCGCAGGCCCCGCAGGCCCCCGAGGACCGCTGGCCCACGGAAGTTCGAGACGAAGGACACCGATGACCGAGACGCCGACGGACGGCGGGGCGGCCGCACGCACCGGGCCGCTGCGCGTACTGCTCGCCGACGACCAGGCCCTGCTGCGCGGGGCCTTCCGCATGCTGCTCGACACCGCCGAGGACATCACCGTCGTCGGGGAGGCGGGCGACGGGCGCGAGGCGGTGCGGCTGGCCCGGGAACTGCGCCCGGACGTCGTCGTGATGGACATCCGCATGCCCGAGGTGGACGGCCTCGCCGCCACCGAGCGGATCTGCGCCGACCCGGACCTGCGCGACTGCCGCGTCCTGATCCTCACCACCTACGAGACCGACGAGAACGTGGCCCGGGCGCTGCGCGCCGGGGCCGGCGGCTTCGTCGGCAAGGGCATCGGGGCCGAGGAACTCGCGGAGGCGGTACGGACGATCGCCGGCGGGGAGACGCTGCTGTCGCCCGCCGCGACCCGTTCCCTCGTCGCCCGGTTCCTGGCCACACCGGACGAGAGCACGCCCCACGACTCGGCGCGGCTCGCCGTGCTCACCCCGCGCGAACGCGAGATGGTGTCCCTCGTGGCGACCGGCCTGTCCAACCAGGAGATCGCCGAGCGGATGTTCCTCAGCCCCTTCACCGTCCGCGCGCACGTGCAGCGCGCCATGACGAAACTGGAGGCCCGCGACCGGGCCCAGCTCGTCGTCATCGCCTACCGGACGGGGCTGGTGCAGGCCGGCCCCGACCAGTAGGCGAGCAGTACACCCCTCAGGGCAGCACGAGGGCGGTGTGGGCCGGCCGGGGAGGCGCGGCGGGCAGGGCGGACAGGCCCCGCAGCATCGTGTTCCGCCGCTCCAGCGCCTCGGCCGTGACGGGGAAGAGCCGGGCCCCGCCCTCGTCGACCAGCCCCTGGTTGAGGGCGACGAACGCGCGCAGGTCGCGGTCGTAGGCGGCGAGGGCCTCCGCGTGGCCGGGGTGCGTGAGGAGGGAGTGGGCGAGCATGTAGGCGCCGACCAGCGCGAGGCTCGTGCCCTGCCCGGTGAGGAAGGAGGGCGCGTAGGCCGCGTCCCCGACGAGGGCGACCCGGCCCCGGGACCACCGCGGCAGCCGGATCTGCCCGGCCGTGTCGAGGAACGGGTCGGCCGCCTTCCGCAGCGCCTCGAGCATCGCGGGCACCTCCCAGCCCGCGTCCGCGAAGGCCGAGGCGACCAGGTCCACCCCGGCGCCGGGGTCCCGGAGCGTGCCGCCGGGCGCCTCGGGCCGGTGGAAGGTGAGGAAGGCGTGCACCTCCTCGGGGTCCCCGGTGGCGTAGAGGGCCGCGGCCCTGCCCGGGGTGTTCCACATCAGCAGCTCCCGGTCCAGACCGAGCGTGTTGGGCACGGTGAACAGGGCGAAGCAGTAGCCGAGGTAGCGGTGGTACCGCTCCTCGGGGCCGAACAGGGCCGCGCGGGTCGCCGAGTGCATGCCGTCGGCGCCGACGACCAGGTCGTACGTGCGCCGCAGCCCGCTGCGGAAGGTGACGTCGACCCCGTCCGCGTGCTCCTCGAAGGTGTCGACACAGTCGCCGAACAGGAACTCGACGTCGTCCCGTACCGAGCCGTACAGCAGCGCGGCCAGGTCCCCGCGCCGCACCTCCAGGTCCTGCCCCTCCGCGCCGCCGGCCAGGGCGCCCGCCGGCACCGAGGCGATCACCTCGCCGCCGGCGTCGAGGAAGGTCGCGCGGCGCGCGTCGAGGTGCGCCTCCCGCAGCCGCGGCAGCAGCCCGGCCCGCCGCACCGCCTCGACCGCGGTGCCCCGGATGTCGATCGGATAGCCGCCGTCGCGCAGCGCGGCCGCCTTCTCCACCACCGTGACCTCGAAGGCGCCGGACCGGTGCAGCCAGTACGCCAGCGCGGGCCCGGCCACACTGGCCCCGGAGATCAGGACGCTTCGCTTCGTGGACGTGTGCGCGGTCATGCCCGGGCTCCCTTGTGCGAGGTGGTGGTGCGGTTCTTGGTCAGACGGACGGCGAGCAGGGCCACGGCGGCGACGAGGCCGGCCACGGTGAACCCGGTGACGAAGGCGGACTCGGCCGGCAGCCCGGTCACGGCGTCCGCCCCCGAGTCGAGGATCGAGGCGCCGATCTGCGCGCCCACGGCCACCCCGATCACGCGGGTCACCACGAGCAGGCTGGTGGCGATGCCGGTGTCCTCGGCCCCGACGTCGGTCGCGGCACCGGCGAGCAGCGCCGTGGTGCCGACACCGGCCGCGAACGCGGTCAGCGCCTTGGCGAGGACGAGCTGCCAGGACGAGGAGTGCAGCGAGGCCAGCGCGAACAGCGTGGCGGCCGCGACGAGGCTGCCCGCCACGACCACGACCCGCGGTCCGAAGCGCCGGGTCGCCAGTCCGCCGACCGAGTCGGCGAGTGACCCGGCGATGGCGCCCGGCAGCAGGAGCAGCCCGATGTCGGTGGTGTCGGCCCCGAAGCCGTGCGCCTGCTCGGGCATCGCCAGGAGCTGCGGGATCAGCAGTGCCGTCATGCCGAAGCCGCTGGAGACGACGAGGGTGAGCAGGCAGGCGTGCCACATCGAGGGCCTCGCCAGCATGCGCAGGTCCACCATCGGTGAGGCCGTGCGGCGTTCGACGAGGATCCACGCGGTCACGAGGGCGGCCACGAGCACGACGAGCCCGGCGACCGCGAGCGGCGGAAGTCCCGAGCCCGTCACCCGCACGAGGCCGATCATGAACGTGAGCAGGGCCCCGCTCAGCAGCAGGACACCGGGCCAGTCGATCCGGCTGTCCGCCCGGGCCGGGGGATCGTGCGGCATCAGCCGGAGCACGGCGAGCGTCGCCACGATGATCACGGCCGTCGGCAGGGCGAACATCCAGTGCCAGGACAGTCCCTCGGCGACCGGTCCCGCGAACAGCGTGCCGACCATGCCGCCGCCCGTGAACAGGGCCAGGACCAGTCCGATCGCCGCCTGCGAGCGGGCGGCCGGGAGGTTCTTGCGGACCAGGATGAAGGACAGGGGCAGCGCCCCCACCATGACGCCCTGCATCACCTGGCCGAGCAGCAGCACCGGCAGGTTCGGCGCCAGCGAGGCCAGCACTCCGCCGGCCGAGACCACCGCCATCAGCCGGAGCAGCACCCGCCTGCCGCCGTAGCGGTCGCCGAGCTTGCCCGCGACCGGTGCGACGACCGCGCCGGTCACCAGTAACGTGTTGCCGACCAGCGCCCCTTCGGAGGGGCTGAGGCCCAACTCCCTTTGCAGCAGCGGCAACGCGGGGTCCAGTACGGACTGCAGGGCGCCCAGGGCGAGGGCCAGTATCCCGAGGGCGGCGATCGGCGCCTTGCCCAGGCGCCCCGGGGGGCCGACGGCTTCGGACACGGACGAGGCGAGTGCCACGGCTGATCACTCCAGGGGTGAGGGGGGTGGGGGCGCGCGGATTTCGCGCATCCCCACGGTCGTCCTCGGCCCCCGGGCCGGGCATCGTCCCCGGGCCCCGACCGCTTCTGGTGCGGCCGGACCAGCCGCCGCCGCGTCCTGGTGCCCTCGCACCACGAGAGCCGTGCGTGAGGAAGCCCGAACGGGCTACCCGGCGGCCGGGTTCGGAAGAGAGCCCCCACGCCCCCTCCGGGCCGGGGTCCGGAGGGGGCGTGTGCCGGTGGCCGGGGAGGCGTCAGAGGCCAGGCCGCGAGGCATACTTCTGGGTGCGGGGGTGTCTCGCCGTGGCACGAGGGGGACTGACAGGGTGACTGGGGCCGGGGACGGACTGGGCAAGGTCGAGATGAAGCTCCGATGGGACCCGAGCCCGTACGGGGAGCCGCCCCGGCATCTCGACATCATCTCCGCGACCTACTCGGCCGAGGACCCCCACGGCCCGCCGGTCTACGTCGTGCACTACGAGAGCCGCTCGCCGGACGGCACGATCAACATGCGGCGGCACAGCGAGACGGGGATGGGCTTCGGGTTCGTCGAGGACATGGTCTTCGAGTTCGACCGGCTGTCCTCCCGGTACGGGAGGGTGGTGGCCGGAGTGGCCATCCACCAGAACACCGGTCCGCGCACCTTCGGCGAGATCCACAACGGCGGAGTCGTCGTCCTGGAGGGCTACCGGCAGCTCATGGCGGACGACTTCTCGGGCATCGGCGAGGCCACGGCCGCCACCTTCGCCGAGTTCGTCCGGGACTCCTCGGGGGCGTGGCGGTTCCGGGAGATGATCCGCGGGTTCGACAGCGGCGACCCGGCCCACTTCGCCGCCGAGATGGGCCGCCTCCCCGGGTGACCGCCCCCGGGTGGCCTGCCCCCGAGTGACCCGGCTGCCCGCCGGCCGGGGTGACCCGCCCGCCGGCCCGCCGGGGGGACCGGCCTCGGCACGCGGGCGCCGGTCACCGCCCGTGCCGGGTCACACCGGCACGGGGGCGGCCAGTGCGGGGTCCTGGTGCGAGCGGGCGAGCGAGGTGGCGACGAAGCCGGAGGCCACCAGCCCGGTCACGAGCTCGCCGAGCCGGCGGATCGTCTCCGGCCGCCGCTCCCGCGTGGTTCCCACGGCCTGCCTGATCGTCATGAACGCGGGTTCCAGCAGCCGCAGTCCGGGGTGCCGGGCCACATGCGCGGTCAACGGCTGGCGGATGCCGGCGGCCACGTCCAGATCCTCGGCGTGGAAGACGTCGACCCCCTCCTCACCGCGCACCACCGTGGCGTGCCGCAGGGCGCGGGTCAGGTGCAGGTCGTACGCGGACCCCTTCTTGACGCCGACGCGCACCCCCCCGGTCCACGTCCCCGGCGGTGCCGAACCCCGAGTCCACCGGCACCGCGTAGACCCCCTCGATGTGCACGTACGGCGGGGTGAAGGCGACCTCCTTCTCGCGGTCCGGGTCCACGGCCAGGAAGCACAGGTCGGCGTGGCCCTCGGCCATGGCGGCGTAGGACTTGCGGGCCGCGTCGAAGCAGAGGAACCGCACCGGCACCCCCAGCCGTGCGGCCACCTCGCGGGCCAGGTCGACGGTGATCCCGGACGGCTCCTCGGGGGTGCCCTGGGCGAGGACCGGGTTGCCGAGATTGAGGGAGGCGCGCAGCACTCCGGTGGGGGCGAGGTCGTGCACGAGCCGTGCGTCGGGGGAGGTCATGGCCTTGAGCCTAGGCCGGGGCGGTGGTGTTCTTCTTCCTCGTCGTCCCCATGAGGACGCCGACCACTTCCCGCGCACGGCCGCCGGCCGAACGGACCGGGCGGTTCCCCACGGGGCCGTGCGGCCCGTCCGGCCGGAGGCGGTTCACCGGGGTCAGCGGGTGACGGCCGGGCACGCGTCGCCCGACTGCGTCATCATCCAGCCGTCGCCGCTCACATGGAGGCTGCCGGTTCCCTCGGACACGGCCACGGCACCGCCGCCGGTGCTCGCGGTGGGGCGGGCGGCGACGGTGGGCGACGGCGGGGCCGCGTGGAGCACGGTGCAGGTCAGCTGGAGCATGGCCGGACGGCTCAGCGAGGCGGTTCCGTCGGGGAGGCGGACGGAGAGGAGTCCGTCGTCGACGACCGTCACCCGTGGCGCCGTCCTCAGCCGGGGGAGCCGCGTGGTGGCGGTCGCGGCCTCTTCCCGCGTCGGCCCCTCGAACAGCAGACGCACGACGGCTTCGAGGTCGGCGGCGTCGGCGGTCCGGCGGGGGTAGGGGGCCGGCTCGCCGTCCCGCAGGAAGAAGAGGGAGACGGTGGGGGACGTCGAGGTCGGCCCTGGGTCGGGGGAGACCATGCCGCTCGCGGGCGCGCCGGCCTCGATGACGTCGGACGGGGGAACACCGCAGGCCGTGAGCACGACCGCGGCCACGAGCCCGAACAGCGGCGCCGCCAGGCGCGCGCCCCTCACCGGGTCCCCCCGCCGGATCCGGTTCCGCCCGCGGTGCCGGCATCGGCATCCGCATCGGTGTCCGCGCCGGGGCCGGGGCCGGGGCCGGTGCCGGTGTCGGTGTCGTGCAGCGGGAGTTCGACCGTGAACTCGGCCCCGCCTCTCGGCCTGTTCGCCGCCCGGATGCGTCCCCCGTGCAGGCGGACGTTCTCCGCCGTGATGGCGAGCCCCAGCCCGCTGCTCTCACTCCTGCTCCGTGAGGTGCTCGCCTTGTAGAACCGTTCGAAGATGTGCGGCAGGGCGTCCTCGGCGATGCCCGGCCCGTTGTCGGTCACCCGGAGGACCGCCCACGCCATGCCCGTCCCTTCCTTCCGTACCTCGAGGGTCAGCCGCACGGGCGGCTGACCGTGCCGCAGCGCGTTGCCGACCAGGTTCGCCGTCACCACGTCGAGCCGGCGCGGATCGACGCGTGCGCGGAGCATGCCCGCCTCCGGCAGCCGGAGCTCCACCTCCCCCTCCCGCGGCCAGCGCGAGGCGACGGTGCGCCGTACCGACTCGGCGAGGTCGATCTCGTCCCGGTTGAGCGCGGCGACCCCCGCGTCGAAGCGGGAGATCTCCATCAGGTCGTTCACCAGTCCGCTCAGCCGGTTCGTCCCCTCGCTGATGAGCCGCAGCGCCTCGGCGGTCTCCCCGTCCCCCTCCAGATCGAGGACGTCGGTGACCGCCGACATCGCCGCGAGCGGCGTGCGCAGCTCGTGCGACACGTCCGCCACGAAACGGCGCCCCTGGGCCTCCAGCCGGCGCAACTCCGCCACCGTCCGCTCCAGTTCGGCGGCCGATTCGTTGAAGGACTGGGAGAGGTCGGCCAGTTCGTCGGAGCCGGTGACCTCGAGGCGCACGTCGAGATGGCCCGCGGCCATCCGGCGCGTGGCCCGGCGCAGCGCCCGTACGGGGCGCAGCACCCCGCTGGCGGCGAGCAGCGCCAGGACGACGGCGAGGCCCAGCGCCACCAGGGTGGCGTGCTCGATGCCGCTGACCATCGCCTCGACGTAACCCAGTTCGGTGGTCTGGGGGACCTCCAGGTACATGACGAGCCCGGAGAGCCGCGGCTCCTTGTCCTCGCCGGAGGTGTACGTGACGGGCATGCCGACGACGAGCAGAGGACGCCCGTCGACGTTCATCCGCTGGAACACGGCGGCACGCCGGCCCCGGACCGACCGCAGCAGTTCGGGGCTCGGCTCGACGAAGCCGGTGTCGGGGGCCTGGGCGCGGTGATCGCCGTACGCGGCCCTGACCCGCCAGCCGGCGGAACGGTTCGCGTACAGCACCTGTTCCACCGCGGACTGGAGGTCCGACCGGTCCGGGGCCAGGGGGATGGTGGGCGCGACGGCGTCGACGCTCGCACGGAACCGGTTGATGACGGAGTCCTGGCTCTGCTGGAGCACTCCCGTGCGCGCCTCCCGGAAGGCGAGCGCCCCGGTGCCCAGGGAGCTGGCCATGGCCACCAGGACGAAGGCGGTCAGCAGGCGGGGGCGCAGGCCGCGCAGGGGGAGCGGGATGCGGGCCAGGAGGGAGCGGGGGAACAGACCGGTATCGGGGCCGGCACCCTTGGGGGTCTTGCCGGCACCCGTGGGGCTCCCGCCGGCCACGGCGTTTCCGTCGGCCTCTTCGGCCCGCCCCCCGTGCCGTGTCCGCTCCGCGTGCCGCGCCCGGTCCCCGCGCCGTGTCCGCCCGCCGCCGCTCATGAGCCGCCGGTGCCGAAGCGGTATCCGAAGCCGCGCACCGTCTGTACGTAGCGGGGTTCCTTGCCCTCGCCGAGCTTGTTGCGCAGCCGCTTCACGCAGGCGTCCACGAGCCGTATGTCACCGTGGTAGCTGTGCTCCCACACCGCCTCCAGCAGTTGCTGGCGGCTGAACACCTGGCCGGGCGAGGCCGACAGCGTGAGCAGCAGCCGCAGTTCGGAGGGGGCGAGGGTGACGGGCTCCCCGCGGTGGGTCACCACGAGCCCGGCGCGGTCGACGACCAGCTCGCCGTGCGCCTCCGGCCGCGGACGCGTGCCGTCCACCAGGCCCGCGTCCTGCCGGCGCAGCACGGCCCGTATGCGCGCGTTCAGCACCCGGGCCCGCACGGGCTTCACCACGTAGTCGTCGGCGCCGGACTCCAGGCCCACGACCATGTCGATGTCGTCCCCCCGGGCCGTCACCATGATGATCGGCACCTGGTCGCGCCTCCTGATCCGGCGGCACACGTCCAGGCCGGAGATGCCCGGCAGCATGAGGTCGAGCACGACCACGTCCGGCCGGAAGGCGCGGAGCTGCTCCAGCCCTTCCTCGCCCGTCCCCACGGCGAGGACCACATGCCCCTGATGCCGCAGACCCAGTTGGACGGCGCTGCGGACATCTTGGTCGTCTTCAACGATCAGGACCCGTGGCATTGCGGCAGTGTAGGCAGACCGGGTGCGGGGGCCGGGGGGCGCGGTCGCCCGTCCCTCGCCGCCGTTACACAACGGTCATACGGCCGGGCAACCCGGGGCGTGGTTACCGTTCCGTGACGAAACCCGCTCAGTGCGATCACTTGGCATCCTCAGACTCACGTGCCATGCATCCGGCACGACGAAGGCGATCCGCACCCCCCACCGGCAGCAGCGCGGCCTTACACCGCGGGGGCCGTGCCCGGCGGTCCTCCGGCCGCCGGGCACGGCCGAACCGCCGGAGCCGGGGCCTGCTGATCACCCTGCTGGTGGTCCTCGGCCTCCTGGTGCCCGCGGCGTACTTCATGGGAGGGGGCCGCAGCGACGCCTCGAGCGGAGCCACCCAGTCGCAGAGGACGAGCACCGCCCCCGCGCCGCCCCGCACCCCGTCCTCCTCCGCGCCCGTCACGCCTTCCACCCCCACCGCGCCCAGGACTTCGGCCTCCCCGCGCCGCACCAAGATCCGTGTCCCCGCGAAGGGCAGCGGACGGTTCACCACCGCGCAGGCCACGGGGAAGAAGGTGGGCAGCGGCTCCCGCCTGCTGCGCTACGTCGTGGAGGTCGAGACCGGCCTCGAGGTCTCACCGGGCCGGGCGGCCGAGGAGATCGAGGACATCCTCGCCGCCCCACGCGGCTGGACCCGCAGCCCCGGCACCGCGTTCCAGCTCGTGGGCGCGGGAGCGGCGCACGACCTCACGATAAAGATCGCGACACCGGCGACGGCGGACTCCCTGTGCTGGGCGGGCATCCAGCAGGACACCGGGGGCGAGTACAACTGCGAGGTCCCCGGCGGGGTCGTGGTGAACCTCAAGCGCTGGGTCGAGGGCTCGGGCACCTTCACCGGACCGATCCACGACTACCGGGCCCTGATCATCAACCACGAGATGGGCCACTTCCTCGGCCACACGCACCAGGGCTGCGCCGGCCCCGGGAAACCGGCCCCCGTGATGATGCAGCAGATAAAGGGCCTCAACGGCTGCGTCCCCAACGCCTGGCCCTACGACGGGAACGGCACCCTCATCACGGGCCCGCCCGCGTGAACGCACGCCCAACGGGCGGGTAAGGTAGGGATCTTCGGCCGGCGGAAGCCGTACGGAGTACTCGAAGGCCGGGCATCCCATGCATCTCGCCGCCCCTCCCGCACGCCGCCGCCTCGACGCCGCCCTGGACGACCTTTCCCGCACGTTCCGCGGCATGACCGCACACCCCGACGAGCACAACTGCGAATGCCACTGGGGAAGCGCGGAGGAGCTCGCCCTTCTGAAGACGCCGGACGTGGAGCTGGAGCCGGACCTTCTGAGGCGGGCCTGGCAGGCCATCGACTGGTCCGACCACGCGGCCGTGCTGCGCCGCATCCTGCCGCAGTTCGCCAGGTCCCTGGTCGCGGGCCGGGCGGAGCCCCTCTTCGGTCTGGAGGAGGCCGGGTCCTGCCTCGCCCGCGGCCACTGGCAGGAGTGGCCCGAGGAGCACGCCGGTCCGGTACGGGAGTTCCTGCACGCCTGGTGGGCGCGGAGTCTCACCGATCCGGACGCGGCCGTCCCGGCGCACGAGGTCCTCGCCGCGTGTGCCGAGGCCTCCGGATCGTTCACCCCCTGGCTCGCCGACTGGGAGCGGCTGACCGGCGACCTCAGCGACCGGCGTCTCGCCGAGACGGCCGCCGAGTGGGAGTACGAGCTCCTGGGCGACAACATGCCGTGGAGCGTCCACTTCTACGAGCTCGACGAGGAGAGGATGCGCGCCGAACTGGTCTCCTGGCTCCTCGGCCACGCCGCGGCGCGGCTCCGCGACTCGGGCGCGCCGACCGACCTCCAGCACCGGATACGTCTGCTCGGACTCACCGGCGAGGCCCGCTGGACGGACCCGCACTGGCCGGGCCACCGCTACTGACGCCGGGCGCGCCAGGCGTGTGACCCCGACACGGCCCCGACCGACAGGCCAAGGTCGGCCGGGGCTGGCGAGGTCGGGTGCGCGGTACCCACCGGCCCGGCGAACCGCCGACGTCTCAGACCACGGCGAGCCGGTCCACCAGCAGCTCGACCCTCCCCGCGGCCTCCTCCGGCAGCAGCCGTCCCGCCCGGGTCAGGGTCGCGAGGCCGTGCAGGGACGCCCAGAACACCTCGGTGAACAGCCCCGGGTGGACACCGTCCCCGGCGACCTCGGCCAGGGTCTCCAGCAGTGCGGCGAAGGCGTCCTTCAACGGCTCCGGGGTGTCCTCCCGCGCGTACGCCAGGCCGCCGTCGAGCTGGAACAGGGCGTCGTAGACCGCCGGGTTCCGCGCGGCGAAGTCGAGGTAGGTGAGGGCGAGCGCGGCGACCCGCTCGCGGGGTCCGTCCGCGGCGGAGGTCGCGGCCCGCACCGCCGAGGCCATTTCGGCGGCGCCCTCGAGGGCGACGGCGCCGATGATCTCCCGTTTGCCGCGGAAGTGGCTGTAGAGGACGGGTTGGCTGTACTCGATGCGCTCGGCGAGCCGGCGGGTGGTGACCGCGTCCCAGCCCTGTCGCTCGGCGAGTTCGCGGGCCGTCGCGACGATGAGGCGCTCGCGTTCCGCCCGTTCGCGCTGCTTGCGTTCGTGGACCGACATGAATGGAATCCTAGCACCGCTAGACAATCGAGCGACAGCAGGTCTAGCGTTGCCATGTCATCTAGCGGCGCTAGATCCCAGGAGGGGTCATCATGCTCAACGCACTCGAGGTGTTCACCACCGTGGTCGTCGGCCTGATGGTGGGGGTGGAGTTCTCCGTCGCCTTCGTCATGAACCGGATCTTCAATGCCCTCCCCGAGGACAGCGACCAGCTCGCCCGAGCCCACGGCGGCCGCATGCTCGGCGCCCTCATGCCGTTCTGGTACATCGGCTCGCTCGTCCTCGGCGCGATCTGGGCCGTCGCCGGATGGGACCGCTCCGGCGCCGGGCTCGTCGTCATCGCCGCCGCGCTGCTGATCGTCAGCGTGATCATGTCCGTCCTGCTGCTCGTCCCGATCAACAACCGGAGCAGGACGTGGACCCCCGAGAACCGGCCCGAGGACTGGAAGGAGCAGATGAACCGCTGGGACCGCTACCACTACGCCCGCGTCGCCGTCATCGTCGCCGCCTTCACCCTCCTGGTCACGGCCCTGGTCTGAGCCCGCCCCGCACGAACCTCGGTCCCACCGCCCACCGGGGCCTGCCGCTCAGGAGCGGGCCCGGACGGTCCACGTCCCGTTGTCAGTGGGGGGATCTACGGTGAGGCCCGCTGATCGCCCGCGTTTCGGGCGGGTCCACGACAGGCGCGTCGGCCGGGTGTCGATGTGCGTCCGAGGAAGGAGCGGCCGTGCGTCGCTGGGAGCTGACGGACGAGGCGGAAGCGGAGCGCGAGGGAGACGTGCCCGTGGGCTCCGGGTACACGCCGGACGCCGGGGATGCCGGGGACACCGGGAACAACGGGAAGGCCGCGGACACCGCGGACACCGCAGACACCGCGGACACCGCAGACACCGCGGATACCGGACAGACCGGGGATGCCGTGACGGCTCCCGACGAGGACTCCTTCACGTTGCCCGACGCCTGGCGGTCGGAGCTGCGTCCGCGCAGGGGCGGCCTCGTCGCCCACACGTTCTTCCACTCGCCGGACCTCGATTCCTGGGACAGGCGTCTCGCGACGGCGAAGGCGAGGTGGGGCGGGGACGGCACGGACCCCGGCGGCCGCCTCCCGGGCATCGACCCGCACCTGGCGGAGGCCGCGCGCCGTCATCTGGACGGGACGGCGGACCCGGTCGGCGCCGCGGTCCTGGCCGTCCTCACCGATCGCGGGAAGCTGGTGTACGACCCGGTCGCCGGCGCCTGGCACCTGCGGCACGGGATGGTCTTCGCCGCCCTCGCCACGCTGGAGTTGTTCTCGCTCCACCACGAGTACGACCTGCGGGACGAGTGGACCGTGGAGCTGTCCGTCCGGCCCGAGGGGGCGGCGCTGCAGCAGTCCTGGCTGCGCCGGGCCGCCGCCGACTACGTGCGCACGCGCCTGTGCGAGGCGGAGGAGAGCGTGTACCGCGAGACGGTGGCGGCACTGGCCGCGCACCGCCGCGGTCCGCGGCGCCGGATCCTGGTGTCGTACCTGGTGCCGAGCGAGACGGACTGGGTCGCGGAGTGCTGTGCCGACCCGGAGGCGGTCACCGGGGAGGACCCCACCCTGCGCGCCATGCTGTTCGAGTCGCTGAACGACGCACGGCAACTGCGGGACCTGCTGCGGGCGGGCGCCGCCGCCTACGACGGACGGCGCTCCACGGTGGCCACCGTCGCCGAGGGGGTCGGCCCGGCGGCCGGGGAGCTGATCGCGCAGGCGTGGCGGCGCCCCACCACGCCGGCCCAGGGGCAGTGGGCGCAGACGCAGGCGGACCTCCTGGCCCGGCTGCCGACGGACGAGGCGTTCGGCGTGCTGCTGGCCCACGCGGAGGAGAAGTGGGTGCGTCCGGCGCTGCTGGAGGCGGCGGAGCGGTATCCGGTGCGCGCGGCCCGCCTGCTGGCCGGGCGGGCCGCGTCCGCCCCCGGGCGCAATCCCCAACTGGACCAGTTGCTGACCGCGCACGTCGCCGCGCACCGCGCGCTGCTGCGCTCGCGGCTCGCGCAGTTCCCACCCGAGGCCGCCGGGGTCGTACGCGAGTTGCTGCACCCGCCCGTCGCCGACGCTCCCGCCGACGCGCTGCCCGACCTGCTGGTGAGCCCACCGTGGACGCGAGAGCGGACGGCACCGGGACCGAAGACCGTGCGAGGGCTCGTCGCCGCACCCGAGACCCGCATGGAGTGGGGGCCCGGCGAGCGTGAGGCGTGGGCGGCCGTCGCCGAGGAGCCCGAGCGGCGGTGGCGGCGCACCCATGCGCGGCCGTACCCCGACGTCGAGACCCTGCGGCAGCAGTTCACGCAGGTCGACGTCTTCCGTCTGCTCGACCTGTTCCACGGCGGCCCGGACACGTACCGTCCGCTGCTCGCACAGTGGGTCCCCGAGGACGTGTGGATGCTCGAGGAGGAGCTGAAGCCGGTGGCCGCCCGCTGGGAGGAGGACGCGCTGCCGCCGCTTCTGCACGCCGCGGCGCGCCAACCCGCCGTGGCCGGCGGGTTGCTCCTGCCCTACCGGCAGCTGGAGGTGGCCCGGCTGATGGCCGACTGGTTCGTGCGGCTGAAGTCGGCCGCGCCCACGGCCCGCGCCTGGTTCGCCCGGCACGGCGCGGGCGCCGCCGCGCTGCTGGTGCCCGACGCGGTCGGCCCGGCCGGCCCCGTCCGCCACCGCGCCGAGCACGCGCTGCGGGCCCTCGCCGCCACGCACGGCGAGGACGCCGTGTTCGACGCGGCGGCCGGCCACGGCCCCGAGGCCGTCGCGGCCGTCCGCGACCTGCTCTCCGCCGACGGCATGGAGCTCGCACTGCCGTCGAGGATGCCGCGACCGGTCGCCTGGGCGGTCCCCGAGCTGCTGCCGCGCGTGCTGCTGCGCGACCGGGCCTCGGCGCTGCCGGCCGAGTCCGTGCGCCATCTGCTGACCATGCTGGCCATCTCCCGGCCGGGCGCGGTCTACACGGGGGTGGAGACGGTCAAGGAGGTCTGCGATCCCGAGTCCCTGGCCGCTTTCGCCTGGTCCCTGTTCGAGCAGTGGCGGCTCTCCGGGATGCAGCCCGAGGAGAACTGGGCGCTGCACGCCCTCGGTTGGCTCGGCGACGACGACACGGTGCGCCGGCTGGCGCCGATCGTGCGGAACTGGCCGGGCGAGGGAGCACACCAGCGGGCCGTGCAGGGCTTGGACGTGCTGACCACCCTCGGCAGCGACACGGCCCTGCTGCATCTGCACGGCATAGCCCAGCGAGTGAAGTTCAAGGGTCTCAAGGCACGCGCCCAGGAGAAGATCGAGCAGGTGGCGGCCGAGCGGGGGCTGTCGGGCGAGGAACTCGCCGACCGGCTGGTGCCGGACTTCGGGCTGGACGCCGACGGCTCGACCGTCGTGGACTACGGGCCGCGGCGCTTCACCGTGGGCTTCGACGAGCACCTGCGGCCGTACGTTCTGGACCAGGGCGGCAAGCGGCGCAAGGACCTGCCCAAGCCGGGAGCCCAGGACGACGCCGAGCTGGCGGCGGCGGAACGCAAGCGGTTCGCGGCGCTGAAGAAGGACGTGCGGACAGTGGCCTCGGACCGGGTGCGCCGGCTGGAGGACGCGATGGTCACGGGCCGGAGCTGGACGGCCGGCGAATTCCACCGGCTGTTCGTCTCCCACCCCCTGCTGGGGCATCTGGTGCGGCGGCTGGTGTGGCTCCGCGTCCCGGCCGGGGCCCCGGAGGGAAGTCCGGAGGAGACCCCGCAGGGGCGCGCGGCCGGTGGTGCCGCCGCGGTGACGGGTGCCGCCGCGGTGACGGCGTTCCGGGTGACGGAGGACCGCACCTTCGCCGACGTGCGGGACAAGGAGGTGACGCTGCCGGAGGACACCCATGTGCGTCCGGCGCACCCGCTCCACCTCGGCGACGAACTCCCCGCCTGGACCGAGCTGTTCGCCCGCCGCACGCTCTCGCAGCCCTTCCCGCAGCTCGCGCGCCCCGTGCACCGGCTCACGGACGAGGAGGCGGCCCGCGACACGTTGGAACGGTTCCAGGGCGTCACCGTGCCGAACGGCGCACTGCTCGGCCTGGAGCGGCGCGGCTGGACGCGCGAGGAGCCGATGTTCGCGGGCGTCCAGCTCGGCCTGTCCAAGCGGGTCGCGGAGAACCGCTGGGTCGTCCTCGGCCTGTCGGAGGGGTTCGTGATCGGCGCCGTCGACGCCACCTCCGAACAGACGCTGGAAGGCGTGGAGTTGTACGGGCCTCCCGGCGGGCCCGACCCGGCCCGGGAGCCGTCCGGACCGGCCTTCGCCGAGCTCGACCCGGTGACCGTGTCCGAGGTGCTCACGGACCTCACGGAGCTGGTGACGCGGTAGCGGTAGCGGTAGAGGTGACGGCCCGGCGGGGCCCGGCGCGGCGCGGGCCGGCACCCGGCCCGGCCCACGCCGTGGCCCGCCCGCGCAGTACGGCGCCGACGAGAGTCAGTGCCGGGGAAGGGCGACCGCGAGCGCCTCGGCCAGGGTCACGGGCGGACGGCCGATCAGTCGGCGCAGGTCACCGGAGTCGGTGTACATCTCGCCGAGGCTCATGCCGCGGTCGGCGTCGGCGAGGACCTCCGCCAGCTCGGCGGGCAGGCCCGCGGAGGCCAGCACCTGGTCGAGGTCGGTCACCGGGAGATCGGAGTGGGCGATCCGCTTGCCGGATGCGGCGGAGATCGCGGTGGCGAGCTCGGCGAGGGTGAAGGACTCGTCCCCGCCGAGCTCGTACACGGCTCCGGTGTGGCCCTCCGTGGCGAGGACGACCGCCGCGGCCTCGGCGTAGTCGGCGCGGGACGCGGCGCTGATCCGCCCCTCGCGCGTGGCCCCGACGACGGCGCCACTCCGCAGGATCTGCGGCAGCTGGCTGGTGTAGTTCTCCAGGTACCAGCTGTTGCGCAGCAGCACGCCGGGAACACCGCGCTCCCGCAGGTACTCCTCGGTCTCGCGGTGCGTGGCACCGAGGACGGTGGTGGCCGTGTCCGCGTGGGTCGTGCTCGTGTACGCCACCAGCGAGACGCCCGCGGACACCGCGGCGTCGATCACGCGACGGTGGTTGGCGACCCGCTCGCCCACAGGGACCGAGGCCGAGACCAGCAGCAGCCTGTCCGCCCCCGCGAACGCCTCGACCAGGCCGTCGGCGTCCGCGAAGTCGGCGCGCCGCACGGTGACGCCCCGATCGGCCAGATCCTTGATCCTCACGACATCCCGGCCGGTCGCGATGATGTCCGCGGCCGGTACCCCGCGCCGCAGCAGTGCCTCGACGGTGAGCCTGCCCAGCTGGCCGGTGGCTCCGGTGACGACGATCGACATGGTGGTCATTCCTTTCTCCCCGCGTGCCCCGCACGCCTGCCGCGGTCCGTCCGCGGCGGGATGAAACCCAGGATGACCTGGACACTCTCCATCGGGGAGTAGCCACTTGTTGGTAGGGTACTTACCCGCTCGATAGCAAGGAGGTGAGACGTGTGAGAACCGTCGAGAACGTGACCGGGCCCATACCGTCCTTCGATCCCTACGAGCGCGGCTGCCCGTCGCGGGACCTGCTCGACCAGATCGGCAGCAAGTGGGCGGTCCTCGTACTGGGCGAACTCGGCCGGAACGGAACCGCCCGGTTCGGCCGGCTCCGGCAGGCCCTGGCGGGCGTGAGCGAGAAGATGCTCACCCAGACCCTCCGCACCCTCGAACGCGACGGACTGGTCAGCCGCACCGTCTATCCCGAGGTCCCGCCGCACGTCGAGTACGAGCTGACCCCCCTCGGCCAGACCCTGCGCGAACCCCTGAAGGCGCTCACGGACTGGTCCGTGCGGCACATCGAAGAGGTCATCACCGCCCGAGAGAAGTACGACGACCGCACCGACCGCACCAGTTGATCGACGGCGGACTGTTCCGGCTCGGGGAGGCGTGGGCGGTGGGGGCGGCACGAGCGCTGCCCCGAGTCCGGTGGAGCAGAGGCGGGCCGGCGCCGCGTGACGTCCTGCGAACACCGTGCCTGAGCAGAGGTGCCGCCGTTACCGTTGACCGGTGATGGGCAACCTTGAGACGTTCCAGGACGAGCTGGCCGCCGGCGGGTTTCCGCCGCTGGCCAACAAGCTGGCCGGGGCCGACTTCCGGGGCCGGATCGCCACCCGCGACCTCGGGCCGCTGCGGCTGTTCTCCCTCGACACACCGGCGAGCGCCTGCGTCGGACGGGAGCGCGACGCCTCCGACGGCGAGAACCTGGCGCTCAAGGTGATGACCAGGGGCCGGACGCGGATCGAGCAAGGGCGCGGCGACGCCGAACTCGGCCCGACCGACCTGGTGCTGCTCGATCCCACGCGTACGCTCCGGTTCGAGAGCACCGCCGCGGCGCACGTCACCATCCTGATTCCGCGCCGGGAGCTGCGGATCCGGCCCGCGCAGATCGACCGGCTCGTCGGCGTACGCATCGACGGCGGCCACGGCCCGGGCGCTCTCGTCTCCGTGCTTGCCCGGGAGTCGGCGCGGTCGGCGACCGGGTTCCGCGAGGCGGAGGCGCTGCGGTCGGCGGCGGCCGTCGTCGAGCTGGTCGCGGTCGCGCTGGAGTCCCGGCTCGGCGACGAACAACCGGCCGCGGACGAGTGGCTCCGGGACCGGATCACCGGTTACATCGAGGCACGGCTGGCCGATCCCGATCTGTCCCCGCCCGCCGTCGCCGCCGCCCACCACATCTCGGTACGCCGGCTGCACAAGCTGTTCGAGGACCAGCCGCTCACCGTCGCGGCCCTGATCCGCCGTCGTCGCCTGGAGCGCTGCCGAGCCGAACTGACCGGAAGCGGACGTACGGTCACCGCCGTGGCCACCCGGTGGGGATTCGCCGATCCCACCCATTTCAGCAAGCTCTTCAAGGCGACGTACGGCTACAACGCCCGCGCACTGGTGACCAGCAACCGTGCACAGACGACCAAGACGCGTACGGCAGGCTCGGAAAAGGATGGTGTCGACCAAGCCACGCGACAGCAAGAGGAGAAGTCATGGCGAAGGTGAACATCGTCCGCCCCGGCGAGGGCGAGATCCTCGGCAGCGGAGCACAGCGGATCCGCATCCTGGAGAACGGCGAGCACACCGAACACCGGCTGGGCTTCGCCGAGGTCACCATTCCGCCGGGCACCCCGAGCCCGTTGCAGCATCGCCACGCCCAGCACGACGAGGGCTTCTACGTGCTGGCGGGAACCTTCCGGTTCACCGTCGGCGAGGACCACTACGACGCCGGGCCGGGTACCTGGGTCATCGTGCCCACGGGGGCGCCGCACACGTTCGCCAACGTCGGCGACGAGAACGCGGTCATGCTGAACACCTTCACGCCGGACCTGTACGTGCAGTACTTCCGCGACTTCAAGGCCATGATCGATTCCGGGCAGCCCGTCACCGCCGAGACCATGCGACCGCTCTGGAAGAACTACGCCACCGAGATCTCGAACGAATACGCCTCGTGAAGCGCCTCCGGTACGACCGCTACGGCGGCCCGGAGCTGATGCGGCCGGCACAAGGTCGAGCCCCGGGCGAGGCCCGTTCCGGGCGCTGACGGGGAGGCCGGTGCCCGCCGATCTGCAGGGAGGCGGCAAGGACCCTGCGCCTCCCCATCGCCCGTACCCTCCCGTTGGCCGAGGCGAGGCCCGCGCCCAGCGACTCCGCCGCCCTCGGGGCGCCGGCGAGGGAGGGCCGGGAGCGGCCCGGCCGACCGGCCGAACCCTCCGGCTCGCCGTCCTCCACGAGCCCGGTCGTACCGCAACCGCTACGGAGGAGGGGCCCGCCGAGGAGTCGGACGGGGGCCGACGCAGTACCCGAGACGGACGTCCCCCCGGCCGCCGAGGGCATGCCGGCGGAGCAGTCGGTGGCCGCTCACGGGACCGGGACCGACCGGCACCGAGGCCCCCCTCGGCCTCTCCGACCGGCGGATTCCCGTGTTCACACGGTGCGTGGCGCCGGCCCCCGCCGGCCTCGGCATCGTCTTCCTCGGGGGTGCGGACGCGCCGCCGCCGAACGGCTCGCGACGGCCCGGGTCCCCCTTGAGTCGTACTTCCGGCGTCCGCCTCAGGACGCTTGTCCACCCGGACCTACCCGGTATTGCATACTCGGTATGTCCATCCGCCACGGGCTCCTCGCCCTCCTCGAACGCGGCCCGCGCTACGGCTCACAGCTCCGTACGGAGTTCGAGTCCCGCACCGGCTCCACCTGGCCGCTCAACGTGGGTCAGGTCTACACGACGCTCAGCCGGCTCGAACGCGACGGCATGGTCGTGCAGGACGGTGAGGACGAGGCCGGCCACCCGCTCTACGCGATCACCGACAGCGGTCGCGTCGAACTTCGCAGCTGGTTCGAGCATCCCGTCGACCGCACCAGCCCGGCCCGTGACGAGCTGGCCATCAAGCTGGCCATGGCCGTCGGGGCGCCCGGAGTCGACATCCGTGACGTCATCCAGTCCCAGCGCCGACACACGGTGAAGGCCATGCAGGACTACACCCGGCTGAAGGCGCAGGCCCTCACCGCCGTGGAGAAGAACGGGGACCGGGAGCGGGACGACATCGCCTGGCTCCTCGTCCTGGAGCAGCTGATCTTCCAGACCGAGGCCGAGGCGCGCTGGCTCGACCACTGCGAGTCCCGGCTGATCCGTCTCTCGTCGACCGCCCAGGCGGCGGGGCCGGAGCCGGCCTCGCCGGGGGCGGTGGCGGGAGCGGCGGGGACGGGAGCGCGGGCGGCGGCCGGGACAGAGGAGACCGCACGCCACCGCCCGTGACGTCCGGCCTTCACGACCGTCCCTGAGCGCCCGAACGACCGCCCCCACAGGACCGACCGAGTCCACCGGCTCCACCGGCTCCACCGGCTCCACCGGCTCCACGGGCTCCATGGGCTCCATGGGCTCCACCGGCTCCACCCGACCCACTCGGAGCACCTGAAGACTCCGAACCACCCGACCAGATCCATACCGTACGCACCGCGCTGCCAACGACCGTCCGTCGCACCGACGTCCGGCCGCTCGTCGGCGTACGCCCGAGGGGAAACCATGTCCACACCACAGCAGCAGCCCGTGCTGACTCTGCGGAACCTGACCCGCGTCCACGGCTCCGGCGCCACCGAGGTGCACGCCCTGCGCGGCATCGACCTCGACGTCCACCCCGGTGAACTCGTCGCCGTCATGGGCCCGTCGGGCTCCGGCAAGTCCACCCTGCTCACCATCGCCGGCGGCCTCGACAACCCCACCTCCGGACAGGTGTTCGTCGAGGGCACCGACATCACCGCCCTCGGCATCAAGGGGCTCGCCGCCCTGCGCCGCCGCAGCATCGGCTACGTCTTCCAGGACTACAACCTCATCCCGGCCCTCACCGCTGCCGAGAACGTGGCCCTGCCCCGCGAGCTGGACGGCATATCGGCCCGCAGGGCCCGTGGCGAGGCCCTTGCCGCCCTCGCCGAGATGGACCTCGGCCAGCTCGCCGACCGGTTCCCCGACGAGATGTCCGGCGGCCAGCAGCAGCGCGTGGCCATCGCCCGCGCCCTCGTCGGCGACCGCCGGCTCGTCCTCGCCGACGAGCCCACCGGCGCCCTCGACTCCGAGACCGGCGAGTCCGTGCTGTCCTTGCTGCGCTCCCGCTGCGACGCCGGAGCCGCCGGCATCATGGTCACCCACGAGCCGCGGTTCGCGGCCTGGGCCGACCGGGTCGTCTTCCTGCGGGACGGCGCCGTCGTCGACCAGACCCTGCGCAGCGACGCCGACTCGCTCCTGACCGACCGGGCGGCCCAGCGGTGACGACCTGGTTCCACTCCTGGCGGGCCGCGGTCCGCATCGCCCGCCGTGACGCCTTGCGCTTCAAGGGCCGCAGCTTCCTCGTCCTCGCCATGATCGCGCTGCCGATCCTGGGCGTGAGCGCCCTGGACCTGACCGTGCGCAGCGCCGAACTCACCCCCGCGCAGCGGATGGATCGCACCCTGGGCGCCGCCGACGCTCGCTTCACCGACGCCCAGATGGGCGGCGCGGCCATCCTGCAGGACCCCGCGGGCGAGAGGAACACCCCGGCCGGGGACTACGACTCGCCGGGCAAGTCCTGGCCCGAGGGCCCGACAGATGTCACCAAGGCCATCCCGGCCGGTTCGAAGGTGCTGACCGACAGCAACGGCACCGCCAAGCTGACCACCGCTCACGGTCTGCTCCAGACCGAGGTCCGCGAGCTGGCCGCCGCCGATCCCGTCGCCCGGGGCATCATGCGGCTGCGGGAGGGCCGCTTCCCCGAGAAGAACGACGAGATCGCCGCGACCACCCGGTTCCTGGAGAGCAGCGGGCTCTCCGTCGGCTCCACCCTCACCGCCCGCGGCTTCGACCGCACCTATGTGATCAGCGGCTCGTACGAGTTGCCCAGCGACCTCACGACAGAGCAGGTCAACGCCCTGCCGGGGGCCTTCCTCGCGCCGTACGCCAAGGCGGTCGAGAAGGCCGGGCTGCCGAAGCCCAGCATCTCCACCAGCTACCTGGTGAAGAGGGCCGGTGGTTTCACGTGGAACACGGTCCAGGTGATCAACGCCAAGGGTGTCGTGGTCACCTCGCGCCTCGTTGTCCTCGACCCGCCCGCCGACTCCGACGTGCCGCTCTACCAGAAGAATGACTGGGTCAACTACGAGAACGGCGGGGGCACGGACGCCGCCGCGCTCGCCGCCGTGGCTACGGTCGTCGGCCTGGCGATGCTGGAGATCTGCCTGCTCGCCGGTCCGGCCTTCGCCGTCGGTGCCCGTCGTTCCCGCCGCCAGCTCGGCCTGGTCGGCGCCAACGGCGGTGCCCGCAGCCACATCCGGGCCATCGTGCTGAGCGGCGGGCTGGTCATCGGCGTCGCGGCGGCCCTGGTCGGCATCGTCCTCGCCCTGATCCTGACCTTCGCCCTCCGGCCGTTCCTCGAGGACCACATGGGGCAGCGGTTCGGCGGCTTCACCGTCAGGCCGCTGGAACTGCTCGCCATCGCCGCGCTCGCCGTCCTCACCGGCCTGCTCTCCGCGATCATCCCGGCCGTCACCGCCTCCCGGCAGACCGTCCTGGCCTCCCTCACCGGCCGTCGCGGCGTGCGTCGCAGCAACCGCGTGCTGCCGCTGATCGGCTTCGGCGCCGTCCTGCTCGGCGCGGCCGTCGCCCTGTACGGCTCGGTCGTCTCCGACCGGTCCGTCCTGGTCTCGGGCGGCTCGGCCGTCGCCGAGCTGGGTGTGGTCGCCATGACGCCCGCCCTGGTCGGCCTGTTCGGCAGGGCCGGCCGCTGGCTGCCGCTCTCGCCGCGCCTCGCCCTGCGGGACGCCGTCCGCAACCGGGGCCGCACGGCACCCGCTGTCGCCGCGGTCCTGGCCGCCATCGCGGGCACCGTCGCCGTCTCGGCGTACGCCGCGAGCCGCGACGCCCAGAGCCAGGCCGAGTACCGGGCCACCCTGCCGTACGGGGCCGGCGCCGCGCTCGTCACCGAGGAGGGGGGCCGGGACGTCCCCGCGGTTCGCGACGCCGTGCAGCGGACGCTCCCCGTCGACGTCCGCGCGGACGTGTCCCGGGTCGCCGTCGGCAAGCCCGGCTGCGACCCGTACGGCGAGGGCGAGGGCTGCGGTTACTACGAGGTCGTCACCCCGCCGGGCAACGAGTGCCCGCTCTGGGCCGACACCCCCGACGGCTCCGACCCGGCGGAGAAGTACACCGACGAGCAGCGGCGCGCGCTCACCAAGGACTGGCGCTGCCGCTCGCGTGACGGACACGGCATCCACGTCGACAACGGTCTCGTCATCGCCGACGCCCCGCTCCTGAAGGTCCTCGGCATCGACGACCCGGGCGCGGCCAAGGCCCTCGCCGCCGGAAAGCTCGTCAGCTTCTCCAAGCCCCAGGTCGACAAGAACGGCGCCGTCGGCATCAGGCTGATCAGCGACCCGGAGGCCGCCGACCGCGCCCGCGAGCGGAACAAGCCGATTCCGGGCGAGGTGAAGTCGTTCCCCGCCTACCAGGTGCCGGGCTCGCCCGACTCCTACGGAGTGCAGAGCGTGCTCAGCCCCGCCGCCGCCAAAGCCGCCGGACTGATCACCGTTCCCCTCGGCGCCGTCTTCAGCACCGACCGGATGCCCAGCACCGAGCAGCGGCAGAAGCTCGACGCCGAGATCGCCAAGCTCGGCAGCGACGTCGAACTGACCTTGGAGCGGGGCTGGGTCGACGAGAACGGCCTCGTCCTGCTCGCGCTGACCGTCTTCGCCGGCCTGGTCACCATCGGTGCGGCCGGCATCGCCACCGGTCTCGCCCAGGCCGACGCGGAGGCCGATCTCAAGACGCTCGCCGCGGTCGGCGCCCCACCCCGGGTGCGCCGTATCCTCAGCGGCTTCCAGTGCGGTGTGGTCGCCGCGATGGGTGTGGTCCTCGGCTCGGCGGCCGGTTTCCTGCCCGCGGTCGGGTTGCGGCTCACCGAGGGGCGCGAGCAGATGCGCTCCTACCAGGAGGCTCTCGACCGGGGGTGGACCGACGCCGGTGACGTCGCGCCGCACGTGCCGATCGTCGTCCCCTGGGAGACACTCGCCGCCCTCCTGGTCGCGGTCCCCCTCGGCGCCGCGCTGCTGGCCGCACTGCTGACCCGCTCTCGCGGTGCACTGTCCCGCCGCGCCGCCCACTGACCCCCCACCGCCGGACCGTGCCCCTGGGCGAGGGCGAATCACCCTCGCCCAGGGGCGCACCGTGTCCGGCTGCTCAGCGGCGGTCGTCGACCGGACTCGCCTGGACGGTGGCCACCGTTCCTGAATCTAGCCGCACGCGCAGCCGGCCGCTGCCGGGGTCTCCTCGGTGGTCCGGCTGGTGCAGCACCCGTCGCCGGTGGCGTCGGGGGCGGCGCTCTTTCCGAGGGTGTCGGCGTCGGCCTTCACGACGTAGACCTCCCACGGCTCCTTGCCGGGGCCGTGGACCCACACCTTGTCCTGGAGCGCGTAACAGCAGGAGGTGTCGTTCTCCTCGAAGGTGGCCAGGCCGGCGTCCTTGAGCCGGGCGGTGGCGGCGCCGACCTGGTCGGTGGAGTCGACCTCGACGCCGAGGTGGTCCAGGCGGGTCTCCTCGCCGGGCGCTCCCTCGATCAGCACGAGCTTGAGCGGGGGCTCGGTGAGGGCGAAGTTGGCGTATCCCTCGCGCCGCTTGGCCGGTTCGGTGCCGAACAGCTTCGAGTAGAAGGTGATCGACGCTTCCAGGTCACTGACACGCAGGGCGAGCTGAGCGCGGGACATGACGGGCTCCCCTCCAGTTGGATTGACGTTTGTCAATACAACATTGCGCACTGGATCGAAGAATGTCAACATAGAGTTATGTCGAAACAAGAGCTGGTGGTCCTCGACGAGAGTGACGACGCCGGAGCGTGCTGCCCCGGACTGCTGACCGCTCCCCTGGCCGAGGGCCAGGCCGTGGAGCTGGCGAAGGTGTTCAAGGCGCTGGGCGATCCCGTGCGGCTGCGCCTGCTGTCGATGATCGCCTCCCGGTCGGGCGGCGAGGTGTGCGTCTGTGACCTGACCCCGGCCTTCGAGCTGTCCCAGCCGACGATCTCGCACCACCTGAAGCTGCTGCGGCAGGCGGGCCTGATCGACTGCGAGCGGCGCGGCACCTGGGTCCACTACTGGCTCGTCCCGGAGATGACCGACCGCCTTGCCGGTCTCCTGACCCGTCCGGCCGGTGAGCCGCTGCCCGAGCGCACCGCACCGGTCGGAGCCGCCTCGTGAGCACTGCCGTACCCGAAGGGAACGTGGCCGGACGCCTGTCCTTCGTCGACCGCTACCTGGCTGTCTGGATCCTCGCGGCCATGGCCGTGGGCCTCGGGCTGGGCCGCCTGGTCCCCGGCTTGGGTGACGCGCTGGCCGAGGTGACCGTGACGGGGGTGTCCCTGCCGATCGCCCTGGGCCTGCTGGTGATGATGTACCCGGTGCTGGCCAAGGTGCGTTACGACCGCCTCGACACCGTCACCCGCGACCGCCGCCTGCTGCTGCCGTCGCTGCTGCTGAACTGGGTGGTCGGCCCGGCGCTCATGTTCGCTCTGGCGTGGCTGCTCCTGCCGGACCTGCCCGCCTACCGCACCGGCCTGATCATCGTCGGCCTGGCCCGCTGCATCGCCATGGTCATCATCTGGAACGACCTCGCCTGTGGGCACCGTGAAGCCGCCGCCGTCCTGGTCGCCCTGAACTCCGTCTTCCAGGTCGTCGCCTTCTCGGCACTGGGCTGGTTCTACCTCTCCGTCCTACCAGGTCGGCTGGGCCTGGAGCAGACCGGACTGGACGTGCCGGTAGGGGAGATCGCCCGCAGCGTGCTCCTCTTCCTCGGCATCCCCCTCGCGGCCGGCTACCTCACCCGACGCATCGGCGAGAAGACCAAGGGCCGCGCCTGGTACGAGAACAAGCTCATCCCGCGCATCGCCCCCTTCGCCCTGTACGGGCTGCTGTTCACGATCGTCGTCCTCTTCGCCCTGCAAGGCGACGCCATCACCTCACAGCCCTTCGACGTCGCCCGCATCGCCCTGCCGCTGCTGGTCTACTTCGCCGTCATGTGGGCCGGGTCCATGGCCCTGGGCCGCGCGGTCGGCCTCGACCACTCGCGGGCCACGACGCTGGCGTTCACCGCCGCGGGCAACAACTTCGAGCTGGCCATCGCCGTCGCCATCGCCACCTTCGGCGCCACCTCCGGCCAGGCCCTCGCCGGCGTCGTCGGCCCCCTCATCGAGGTGCCCGTCCTGATCGGCCTGGTGTACGTCGCCCTGTACGCCCGCCGCTACTTCCCCGCCCCCGCCCTCCCCGCGCCCCAAGAGGACCCCACCCATGCCTGACACCGCCACGCCGTCCGTGCTCTTCGTCTGCGTCCACAACGCCGGACGCTCACAGATGGCAGCCGCCTTCCTCACCCACCTCGCGGGCGACCGCGTCCAGGTCCGCTCCGCGGGCTCCGCCCCCGCCGACACCGTGAATCCGGCCGTCGTCGAAGCCATGGCCGAGGCGGGCATCGACATCAGGGCCGAGGTGCCCAAGGTGCTCACGGCGGAAGCGGTCCAGGCGTCCGACGTCGTCATCACGATGGGCTGCGGCGACACCTGCCCCGTCTTCCCCGGCAAGCGCTACCTCGACTGGCAGCTCCCCGACCCGGCCGGGCAGGGAGTGGAAGCGGTACGCCCGATCCGCGACGAGATCGAGGCACGCGTCCGCCGCCTGATCGACGACATCGCGGCGGTTGGACTGCCTCGTACCCTCTGACCTGCCCAGATTCGTGGTGCGGCTGGAGGTGCGGCGGCCTGATGGCACCGCTGTTCGCGTAGTTGTCCGCTCCTTTTGGCACGCCGTGGGCACGGGAGCGCGGCGAGGTGACGCGCGGGGCCCGCGAGAGTCTTCCTCTGCCAGGTTCACCACGGCACCTCGGCTGGCTCTGCTGTGCCATTACGCACGGGACAGCCGAACGCCCGGCCTCTTGGGTTTACTTGCCGGGTTCTGGCCCGTACCACTGGAGCGCCTGGCCTGTGACGGTGGCGATGCAGTCGAAGTCCCTGTCGCGGTGGAGGAGGGTCAGTCCCTGCAACTCGGCCGTGGCCGCCACCACGAGGTCGACGGCTCCGGCACTGCGGTGCTGTCCGCGCTGGGTGAGGATGTCCTGGACCTGCGACGCGCGGTCGTAGGCGCGGTCGTCGACCGGTACCCAGCCGAAGAGCAGACGCAGGTCCTCGATACCTCGGGCACGGTCGGCGGCGGAACGCGCGCTGTAGAAGAACTCCAGCTCGGTGAGGGGGCACGTGGCGATGAGCCCGGCTGCCGCCGCCTGGTCCCATCCGTATTGCTCGGCATCGCCGCGCAACAGCCGGGCGAGCGCGCTGGTGTCGATCAGGAATTGGGCGGCGTTCACCGACGGTAGTTTCCCTTGTCCTCAAGGAGATCGAGATCGAAGGCGCCCTCGGCCGCCGCCGCCCGCAGGCGGGTGAGGGCCAGAGCCCGCCGCCGGTTCTCCAGAACCTCGCGCAGGGCGGTGTTCACCGTCTCCTTCTTGGTGCTGGTGCCGAGGGCCTTGGCCACGTCGGCGACCAGCTGATCATCGAGGTCTATTACGGTGCGAGTCATTGATGCACCTCCACGGATATATAGAGTGCCATCAAGTATATACAGAGATATCGCTCCTGCTGAACGGTGATCGCGTTCGGGTGCCGGTGCTCCCACGCCCAGTTCCCGCGATCGGTTTCCCCTGGGCGTCACCAGGCGGTTGGGTGTTAAGGCCTGTGTGCTCCTGGGGTCAAAGGCGAGATCGTTGACGTGTTCAGGATCGGCGTGCGACACCTAAAATCGAACCAAACAGACACCAGCGAACTAAACGCTCACTTAGTACTCCAGTGCGACTTCGTGATCTGGTTCGATGACCTCGTGGGGTAGGAAGCCAGGCTTGTTGTGGAGGTGGGGCGGGATGGACGGACGCACGGTCATCCTGAACGAGTTGGCGCAAGGTATCCGGCCCGTCGCCCAGGGCGTCGGCTGGTTTGAGGGCCTCGCCGACACTGAGCAGTTCGGAGTCCTGCGCGACCTGGCAGGGTTCTGTATCCAGGCCCGTGCAATCAGCGAGGACGGGCCGGAGAGCATCCGCAAAGCCGGCATCCGGCCCACCCACACACCGGCCGTGCTGGTCACGCGCGGAAGCCTCACCGAGCAACTGGCAAAGATCATCAATCTTCCGCAGGACGAGCGGGTCAAGGCATTCCGGCTGCTTGTCGCACTTCTTGGCGTCGCTGATGAGCGGCGGCAGCTCCGCTTCTGTGCTGACGGGTGCGGGCACGCCTGGCACCACCTGAGGACCGGAGCGGGCACCGAAACGGCCACCTCGTGATCATCGGGGGTTGTGTGGACTCCTGAAGATCGTGCGGTGGCCGCGGGCCACGGCATAGACGCCGCCCGTTGGCGGGCGATGTTCGAACAGGCCATGGCCCGGATCGCGGGCCGGTTCAGGCGGGTTGAGCCGCGCGCCACGGCCCGCGCCTTCGTGCTCGGGTTACTGTCCGGCGTCGAGCGGAAGAACTGCTGGCGGCTGGCCGAGCAGGATGGCCATGCCCGCCCCGGGCCGATGCAGCGGCTGCTGCGAACCGCCCGCTGGGACGCCGACGCCCTCCGTGACGACGTGCGCGCCTACGTCCACGAGCACCTCGGCGCCGACAACGGCGTGCTGGTCGTCGACGAGACAGGCTTCCTCAAGAAAGGCTTCGCCTCGGCGGGCGTGCAGCGGCAGTACACCGGCACCGCGGGGCGGGTCATGTCCCCTGTCGTGGTGTAGGCGATCAGTCGTCTGACGTGGCGGGCAGGGCGGTTGGGGTATCGAGGTAGAGGGCGTCCATGCTCTCGTTGGAGAGGTAGCGGCGGGGGAAGGCGATCCACTCGTCGTGGAGTTCGGCGAGGACCGCGGTGGCCAGGCGGAGGACCGCGGGCGGGTTGGGGAAGACCTGGACGACGTCGGTGCGGCGTTTGATCTCCCGGTTCAGCCGCTCCAGCGGGTTCGTGGACTGGATCTTCTTCCAGTGCTGGTGGGGGAAGTCCGCGAACGCGGTCAGGTCTTCTTTCGCCTCCAGCAGCATCTCTCTGACCTTGGGGAACTGCCGGCCGAGCATGTCGGCGACGGTGTCGAGCTGGGTGCGGACCGCATCCGCGGTGGGCTGGGCGAAGACCGTGCGGATCGTCGCGGCGACCATCTCTGCCGAGCCTTTCGGGATCACGGCGAAGACGTTGCGGACGAAGTGGACCCGGCAGCGCTGCCAGGCGGCGCCGAGCATGACCTTGCGGATTGCTTTGACCAGGCCGCTGTGGCTGTCGGAGATGACCAGGCGGACGCCACTCAGGCCGCGTTCGCGCAGGTGACGCAGGAACTGGGTCCAGAAGGCTTCGGTCTCGCTGTCGCCGACCATGACGCCGACGACTTCGCGGCCGCCGTCCTGAGTGACGCCGGTGGCGATGACGATCGCCTGGGAGACGATGCGGTGGTCGACGCGGGCCTTGACGTAGGTGGCGTCGAGGAACAGGTAGGGGAAGCGGATGTGGTCCAGCGGGCGGGTCCGGAAAGCGTCGAGCTGTTCGTCGAGGTCCGCGCAGATCCGGGAGACCTCGCTCTTGGATATCCCGGTGTCGGAGCCGAGGGCTTTGACGAGGTCGTCGACGGAGCGGGTGGAGACGCCGTGAACGTATGCCTCCATGATGACCGCGTAGAGGGCCTGGTCGATGCGCCGCCGGCGCTCGAGGAGGCTGGGGAAGAAGCTTCCGGCCCGCAGTTTCGGGATGGCGAGTTCCAGGTCGCCGGCCTGCGTGGTCATGGTCTTCTCGCGGTGCCCATTGCGCCAGGTGGTGCGGGTGTCGGTGTGTTCGCCCCACTCGGCGCCGATCTTCGTGGTGGCCTCGGCCTCGATCAGTTCCTGCAGCAGCCGCTCGGCGACCTCGCGGACGAGTTCAAGACCATCGGCCGAACGTAGTGACTCAAGCAGGCGAAGTAGGTCATGCTGGGACAAGGCCACCGTGCACCCCCTGGGGTTGAACTGCCCGTTCACTCCGGACAGTTGCACGGTGGCCTGCCAGTTGAGCAGGGAGCAGACACCGGCAGACGGTGCACCCGAGGGAGCAGAACCCGCGCACTCAACCGCAAAGATCCCCTACACCACCAGGCGGGACGCCATCGCGGGGCGGATCGAGAACAGCCAGGTCGGTGTCTTCCTTGCCTACGCCTCCAGCAGAGGACGGGCGTTGATCGACCGCCTGCTCTACCTGCCCGACATGTCCTGGTCCCGGGACGCCGAGCGCCGCACCCGTGCCGGGGTGCCCGAGCATGTGGAGTTCGCGACCAAGCCCACACTGGCCGGGCAGATGATCGCGGCCGCGCTACTACGACTGGACCTGGATCGAGATCGGCGCCGACGGCCACCGACACCTGCTGGTCCGCCGCAACCCGAGCAGCGGCGAACTCGCCTTCTACCTGTGCTGGTCCCCGAAACGGATGCCGCTGTCCGAGCTGGTCAGAGTGGCCGGGACCAGGTGGTGCATCGAGGAATGCTTCCAGGCCGCGAAAGGCCAGGTCGGACTGGATCACTACCAGGTCCGCCACTGGACCGCCTGGCATCGGCACGTCACGCTAGTGCTGTGACCGGAAAGGTTCGCCGGGTTAGGTGCGGACGAGCAGTTTGAATGGGCTGGGCAGTCTGTGTGCCGGGGGTGGGAAGATCGCGGAGTGACTATCACCCTGCATGACTTTGATGGTGAGCACTCGCTGACGCTCGATGCCGGCGACCTGGCCGCTGATGCGGCTGTGGTTGCCGCCGGACACGAGCCGAACGGGTACTTCTGGGAAGGTCTTGTGCAGTTCGCCTGGCCGGATCTTGCTGAGCGCCTCGACTTCGACAGCGAGGGCGGCATGTTCTGTGCGCTCGGGAGCTTGAGTGACCTCACGCAGCTCAAGACTGCCCTTGAGCCCGTGATCTCGAGCCCCAGCGCGGTTCGCGAGCTTGTTGCCCGTGCGGAGACGGCAGGCTTTGAGTTCGACGACTGATGCTGTGCCCAGCAGGTGTGCCCGTTCAGGCCGCAAGCTGGAGAGATCTGCCGCCCCAGCGGATGTGTTTCTCGCTGCGGATGCGTGCGCGTTCATGTCGTTGGGCGGCGAGGACGTCCGGGTGGCGGGCGTTCTCGTTGCGCCAGCGCAGGTAGGCATGCAGGGCGCGGGTCTGGACGGTGTGGTTGGGGTGGTTCGAGTTGGCGAGGGTGAACTGCCGCAGGGGCCCGAAGTGGGCCTCGATCGGATTGGCCCAGGACGCATAGGTCGGGGTGAAACAGAGCTCGACCTTGTTCCGGTCGGCCCAGCGGCGGATCCGCCGGTTCAGGTGCGCGGACAGGTTGTCGAGGATCACGTAGATCGGGGCGCCGTCCGGGCGGGCCGCGCGGATCGACCGCAGTGCCGCCCAGGTGTGGTCGATGCCCTTGCGGCGGCGGACAACTCCCCAGAGCCGGTCGTTGCCGACCGAGTAGCAGCCGTGGAAGTAGGTGATGCCGTGGGTGCGTCGGTAGGTCGCCGGCAGCCGGTCCGGACTCGACCGGGGAGCCCAGCACGATCCTGCGATCGGACGGACGCCGAGCGGGCCGAACTCGTCCAGGGCGAAGGTCCGGTCCGGCCGCTCGGTGAGCGCGAACTCGATCCGGTCGAGCTTGGCGTCGAAGTCCGGGTCCGGGGACTCCTTCCAGGTCTTGGTGCGTTGGAAGGAGATCCCGCGGCGGAGCAGTAAGCAGCGTAGGGCCTCCCGGCCGATCCTCACCGGACGGGCGATGTTGCGCCGCAGATGCTCGGCGAGCTTGCGGATTGACCAGCGGGTGAAGGGCTTGCCCAGCACGGTGGGCCGGGTGGTGGCCGCCTCGATGACGAAGTCCTCGTCCTCAATGCTCAACAGGCGGGGACGGCCTCCCGCCCACCGAGGGTCCAGACAGGCCATCCCCACCTCGTTGAACCGGTGGATCACGTCCCGAACGGTGTCCTCGTCGGCCTGGACCAGCTGCGCGATCACCGGGACCGGGCTGCCGCCCGACGAGGCCAGCAGCATCATCGCCCGCCGGAACCGCACCGAACTGGTGCTTCCCCGCCGGACGATCCGCTGCAGCTTCTGCCCCTCCTGCTCGGTAAGCCGGCGAACCCTAACCGGTGATGCCATACCCGCCCCCTCGCCGAATGCCGTCACTGGCACCCAGCACAACGAGCAACCCGGCAAAGGTTCCCGGTCACAGCACTAGCCATGCTCGGCCTGGCATTCCTGGCCGCTCTCGCTGCCGACGCGACACCGGCCAGGACCGCACAGCCGTACCGGCCCGCCCACAGCCCCGACCCCATCGACCTGACCGTTCCCGAGATCCGCCACCTGCTCGGCACCCTGCTGAGCCCACCGAACACATCCCCGCGCAGGCTGCTGCACTGGTCAAACTGGCGCAGAACCCACCAGGCCACAGCCCGGTGCAGCCACTACCGACGACTCACTGCCCCTGCGACCGGATAGATCACGAAGGCACACTGGAGTATTAGAGGAAGAAAAGGGCCGGCCGGTGTGTGAGCGCGTGCACCAGCAGCTCAGTGGAACGACGGCGCGAGCCTGCCGGTCGTGCGGGAAAGCCGCGCCGCTCCAACAGCATCCCGACCAGGAATGGCAACAGGACGTCGCCGGACTCGGCGCCAACAAAGAACCCCCGGGTCTCTGACCTGGGGGTTTCGCATGGAGCGGGTGACGAGAATCGAACTCGCGCTCTCAGCTTGGGAAGCTGATGTTCTACCATTAAACTACACCCGCGCCGGGCGCCGATGATCGGTGCCCGAGTGCTCGCTCACTCTACCGCATGTCGGTGGGGGCGCGGAGTCACTCCCCCGTGTCACCTCGGCGGTCGGCTCGGCGGCCGAAGACCCCGCGGCCGGCGGCTCTTGCGACCAGGACGACGCCGGTGACGGACGTGCCGGCGTACAGGACGGCCAGGGTGGAGAGCAGGGCCGTCTTCCAGGTGTCGAGCTCGCCGAGCTTGTCGGCGAGGGAGCCGAGCATGACCAGGACCACGCCCAGCAGTGTGGTCGTGATCAGGAAGACGCCGAAGACGACGATCATGTTGCTGGTGTCGGTGACGCGGTTCACGTCCCTTTGCGTCTCGGTCACCTGGCGGGTCGTCTCGGCCTGGTTGTCCGCGAGGGCGCGGGTGAGTTCGGACAGGCGTGCCTCGGTGCGGGCCCGCTCTGCCTCCAGCTCGGCGCGGAGGTCCTTGACGTCGCGGAAGTAGGAGAGGCCGCCGTCCTCCCGGTGCTGCCCCGCGCCGAACAGGGTGCTCAGGTGCTCGAAGCCGACGTTGGGGACGGGGCCTTCGGGAATGCGGTCGATGTCGAAGAAGTGCAGGTGCGCCAGGGCGTCGCCCTTGCGCATCGTGATGTTCTTCGGGCCGACGTTCGCCACGATGAAGTACAGGCGTTCGTCGTCCTTGGGGTGCCAGGTGCCGTCCTCCGGGTCTTCCGCCCTGCCGTAGCCGGGGTGGACGGAGGAGCCGTGCAGGACGAGGAGTCCCTTGGCGGCGAGGCCGAAACGGTCGCCGATGGTCGCGGTGATGTCGAAGTCGAGCGAGAACCTCTCGATCGTGGAGATCAGCGCGGTGTCGCCCGGCGCCAGTGTGAACTCGGGTACGACGTTCTCACCCTTGACGGCCGTGTACCGGGAGTCCCCGGGGCTGTCCGGGATGACCAGCAGGTCGTCGCTCAGACGTACCGAGTAGCCGGCGCCCAGCAGCTGTTCGGGCTTCCAGGTACCGGCGCGGAAGATCCGTTCGGAGCGGGTCAGTTCGGCGAGCAGGTCCTGCTGGGAGAGCAGGGTCCCCGTACCCCGTTGCCGCCTGGAATTTCCTCGCACCATCGCGTGGCCCCCCTCCTCGCGCTCCGGAGTCGCCGGAGTTGATCGACACCCTAAGGTCGGGCCCGCCGAGGGG
Organism: Streptomyces griseoaurantiacus; assembly: GCF_036189845.1. Lineage (NCBI taxonomy): Bacteria > Bacillati > Actinomycetota > Actinomycetes > Kitasatosporales > Streptomycetaceae > Streptomyces > Streptomyces griseoaurantiacus. The sequence goes on from NZ_CP108326.1 coordinate 3,931,065, forward strand.
GAAGGCGTGCGGCTCGCCCCGTGACGCCGCCGTGCGCGCCGGAGTGGTGCGGCAGGGGCGGCTGCCGACTCGGGGGGCCACTGGGGTGCCCGCGCGGCTACCATCGAAGCGCTACCACACACGACGACGGGTGCAGTGATCGTTGCGGCGGGGCCGGTGGAAGGTGTTCCTCCGGTTCGTCCCGCACTGGTCCCGGTGAGGCCACGAGGAACATGACGAGCAGGTTCGAGAACGGTCGGCGGGCCCAGGGATCCGTGCGCGAGGGCGCCGAGGACGCGATGTTCGGCAACTATCTGTTCGGCGACGAGTCCAATTTCGACCTGCGTTTCGTGCCGGAGTACAAGCGGATCACCGAGATCGTCGACGCGCTGCGCGTGCTGGGGATGCGTGTGGTGCTCACCAGCGGCTCCTTCGACATCATCCACGAGGGACACTCCATGTATCTGGAGGCCGCCCGCAAATTCGGCGACTTCCTCATCGTCGGCCTCGACAGCGACGAGAAGATCCGGCGGCGCAAGGGGCCCAACCGGCCCGCCGTGCCGGAGATGGAGCGGCTGCGGATGGTGACGCACCAGCGCGGGGTGGGGCTCGTCACGCTCAAGCAGGTCGATCACCCCCGGTGGAGCCTGATCGAGGCCGTGCGGCCCGACGTGCTCGTGGCCACGGCGGACACCTACACCGCCGAGGAGATCGCCGAGCTCGAGGACGCGTACTGCGGGCGCGTCGAGGTGCTGGACCGGATGGCGACCGTCAGCACCTCCGCCCGGCTGCGCCGCATCCAGCTCGGCCTCAGCGATCGCGGCGGCGACGGTTCCGGGCGCCGGGAAGACTGAGCGCGGCGTGAAGCAGACGATCCTCTACCTGCCCGTCGTGCATGCCGGGTACGAGGAGTTCCTGACCCGGCACGCCGACTCCGACGAGATCCTCGTGCTCGGACGCGGCTTCGCCGAGGTGTTCCCCAAGCTCGGCAAGGACATCCGCGCCCTCGACCCCGAGCGGGCCGCCCGGCACGCCCGGGTGATCGTGCCGGGGACCGAGGTGCGGGTGCTGGAGCCTGCCGGTCTCGCCGCCGGTGCCGTCCGCGCCGATCTGGTGGTCCTGCCGGACGAGGAGATCATGCATCTGCTCGCCGCGCGCGAGGACTTCCCCGACGGGGCCGAGCTCCGCTTCGAGTCGACGTTCCTGCGCTGGGACCGGGAGTGGAGCCGCGCGGGGAAGCCCGCCGGGTTCGACGAGCGGATCTCGCGGTCGGCGCTGGACCGGCGGTTCATGGCCGGGGCGCTGCGCGAGGCCGGGCGCAGCTCGGACTGGTGGCGGCAGGTGGGCGCGGTCGCCGCGCGGGACGGGGAGGTGCTCCGGGTCGCGCACAACCATCACCACCCCACCGAGTACGCGCCCTACATCGACGGCGATCCGCGCAACGAGTTCAGCCGGGGGGTGCGGACGGATCTGTCCACGGCCATCCACGCCGAGGCGTCCCTGGTGGCGGGCGCGGCGGGCGAGGGCATGAGCCTGGCGGGCGCGGACCTCTACGTCAGTACGTTCCCCTGCCCGGCCTGCGCGCGGCTCGTCGTCGAGGCCGGGTTCCGGGCCTGCTACTTCGCCGGGCCCTACGCGATGCTGGACGGGGAGGAGATCCTGCGGGCGGGGGGTGTCGAGCTGGTCTGGGTCGACATGGCGCGGGACCCGTCCGGGCCCCCTACGAGCGGTGCGGCGTCGAGCTGAACTTCATGCGGACCGGGGTGAAGGCCGCCGGGGCGGCGCCCTCGTCGGCTTCGGCCTCCTCCCTGGTGTCCTCGTCGCCCGTTCCCACCAGCACGTGCACATGCAGGTGCCTGATGGTGCCGCCGGTGTAGCGGGAGTCGCCGTTGCGGGAGCCGAGGCCGTAGTTGCTCAGGCCGTACCTCTCGCGCACCGCGCCCAGGACCTCCCAGAAGTCCGCCCGGGCGGCGGGGGAGAGGTCGAGCAGGTCGGTCACGTGCTCCTTGGGGATGAGGAGGAGATGCAGCCGGGTCCCGGCGTACGGGAACTCGTTGGGGGTGACCATCCAGTGCGCGGTCTCCCACAGCACCTGCTGCTTCTCATGGGCGCGCAGGACCTCGGGGCAGAACAGGCAGATGCCGGCGGCGTCGAGCCGCTCCATCTCCGCCCGCTGCTCCTCCGTCCGGCAGTTGCCGAAGTAGTAGAGGCTCACCGCGGCGGCCTTTCGAGGCGCAGGAAGGAGTGGGCCGGGACCGGGCCCTCGGCCGGTACGTCGAGGCGCGAGACCTCCTCGAAGCCCTCCAGCCATCCCTCGGGCATCCGGGTGTCGCCCTCGACCCGCAGGTGGACGCGGGTGAGGTGGACGCGGTCGACGAACGGCAGCGCCTGCCGGTAGACGGAGGCGCCGCCGATCACGCAGACCTCGTCGGTGCCGGCGGCCCGCTCCAGGGCCTCGGCGGTGGCCAGTGCCGAGGCCACCGAACGCTCCCAGCGCACGCCCCCGGCGTGCGCCGCGCTCCCGGCCGCCGTCTCAGGCGTACCCGTCGCACCGGCGGTCCCAGCCGTCGTACCCGTGCCCCCGGCCGTCTCCGCGTTCTCCGGGTGCGGGGACCGGCTCACCACCACGTTCGTGCGGCGCGGGAGGGGCCGGCCGAGGCGGGCCAGGATGGACTCGTGGGTCAGCCGGCCCAGCACCACCGCGTGGCCCTGCGTGAGCCGCTTGAAGTGCCGCAGGTCCCCGGGGATGTGCCAGGGCAGGTCCCCGTCGACGCCGATGACGTCGTTCTCCGCGGCGGCGACGATCAGCGAGGTGATCATGTCGCCACCGGGATGGAGCCGATGGCGGGGTGCGGGTCGTAGTCCGCGAGGTCGAAGTGCTCGGGGCGGAAGTCGTGGATGTCCTTCACCCGGCGTCCGCTCTCGTTGAGCGTGACCGTCGGCAGCCTGCGCGGCTCCCGGTCGAGCATGCCCCGGACGCGGTCCACCTGGTCCGCGTAGACGTGGGCGTCCGAGATCGTGTGGTAATAGCGGGCGGCCGGGATGCCCGTGAGGTGTTCGAGCATCAGCAGCAGGGCCGCGTACTGGATCATGTTGGACGGCACGCCGACGGGTACGTCGCCGGAGCGCTGGAACATGTGCAGGTGCAGCTTCCCGCCGAGGACGCGGACGTGGACCCAGCCGTGGCAGGGCGAGATCGTCGTTTTCGGGGTCTTGCCCTCGCCGCGGACCTGGTACTGCGGGATCCACGGGCTGACGAAGTGCGTGCGGTCGCCGGGGAGTTCGCGGAGCTGCTCGACGAGGTGCCGGAACTGGTCGAAGCCGGGGCCCTCCGCCGTGGGGAAGTCGTGGAACGCCCCGCCGTAGGAGCCGGGGCCCAGGTCGCCGGGGGGAAGGCCGCGGCGGGAGGTCTTGCCCTCGCTCGCCCAGGGGCCCCACCAGTCGCAGCCGAACTCGGCGAGCGCGTCGAGGGTCCGGGCGCCGTTGATGAACGCGCAGAGTTCGCCGATGGGCTTGCGCCAGAAGCGGGCGAGGCTGCGCTCGGTGATGACGGGGAAGCCGTTCGCCAGGTCGAAGCTCATCGTCTGCTGCATCAGGGTCAGCGCCTCGGGGCCCTGCCGGGTCGGCACGGGGATGCCGCACTCCAGGATGGCGCCCAGGATCCTGCGGTACTGCTCGTCGGGCGCACGGTCCTCGTAGGCGCCGTATTCCACGGGGGTTCCCTTCCTTCGACGTCTCTCGACGTCCGTCGACGTCCCCGGGCGTCCCTCGACGCCCGTCGGCTTTCCTCGGCCGGCCTTCGGTGTCCTGCGGCCGCCCGCGAGGCGCGGGCGGCGGTGGTCAGAGGAGGTCCCGCACGCTCACTCCCAGGGCGAAGGCGATCTCCTCGAGGAGGGCCAGGCTGAGGTTGTTCAGGCGGTCGCTGTGCTGCTCCCACTCCCTGAGCTGCTCCGCGCCGAAGGCGCCCGGGATCCTCGTGGCCTCCGCGACCTGGCGGCGGGTCATCCCCCGCTGCTCCCGCAGCGCCCGCATCCGGGCGCCGACGCGGTTCTCGTCGAGCCTCTCGACGGCCTCCCGGCGGCGCAGCAACTGCGGGCGCAGTTCGCCGATCTCCTGGTCCAGCCGCTTCCCGAGCTCGGCCACGGAACCGTACCGGACCAGGGTGAGCGGACCAGGGATGCCGGTGACCATGCGGCTGATCCGGGTGTCCATGTGCGCGATCACCAGGATCGGGACGACGGCCTCCTGGGCGAAGACCAGTTCCTGCCCGGCTCCGGTGCTCGGGTGGTGGGCGAGGTAGACCAGGAAGTCGGAGCGGATGACCCGGTGGCGGTCCGTGCGGAAGACCTCGACGTCCGGGACGGAGGTGTGGTGGACCGGGTCCGTGACCTTCCGGGGTTCGTAGAGCCGCACGTCGTGCCGCAGACAGACCTCGGCCACGGTGTCCGAGATGTCGAACAGGTGGGTGCGCTGCTCGGAGTCGAGTCCGGTCAGCGCGGAGGCGAGGTAGGCGTCGAGGAGGCGGCGGGTGACGGCGGGGTTCTCCGCGCCCGGCTCCCGGACGGCCGGGGACAGGTGGTGTGGCAAGCTCATCGCGCGGCGCCCGTCCTGTCGTCGTCCCTGCGTGTGCGGTACTGCGTTCCCTGGTCCTGCGTTCCCGGTGCCCCTCGCGCCCCGGACTGGCCCCAGACTACTCTGCGCGTCCCGGCCCTCCGAGTCCCGCACCCCGTCCGCGGTCCTGCCGCGGGAACCCCGGCGGATGTCCGTGTGTCCGGCCCGTGACCTGCCGTGATGCGGGTCCGGACGTCGTCCGCGGCGCGGTGTGCGAGCCGGTCCGGGCGGGTGCCGGCGAGCCACGCCGTGCCACCTGGACGGGGCTGTGCGGGCGGGAGTCGGGGCGTACGGTGGGGGCCGTTCGGACGTCGCGCGCGGGGGCCGGAATGCCGCCCGCGAGAGGCGTTCCTTTGATGCCGTAACGTGGCTTTCGTCGGCGCACGAGAAGTATGTGTCCTCGGGCGGGAAGCCGAGAAGCAGGGTGTCAGGCAAGGCAGGAAACAGCCCTCGGGCGGGAGAGCGCCCGATGCGGCCTTTGGGGAAGGGATCGCAGGACTTGATGGAGCGCACCGTCGTCCGCTGTGCCGAAGGGCACGTGTTCACCACCGTTTCGTTCCCGATGCAGCAGGCGGAACGGCTCGGGCCCGGCCGGCTCGTCCGGTGCCCACGGTGTGCCCGGCTCCGCAGCGCGGTACCGGTCACGGCGGACAAGAGGTGACGAGGCCGACGAGGCCGAGAGGCCGCTGAGGCGGTCGAGGCCCACGAGGCCGACGTGAGAAGGGCCCCCGGGATGTCCCGGGGGCCCTTCTCCGTGCCGGGGGCCCGTGGACCCCGGGGGTTCAGAACGTGCCGAGCTTGACGATCGACAGGATCGCGATGAGCTGGATCGCGGAGGCGCCCAGCGCCTTCGGCCAGGGCAGGTCGTGCGAGCGGGAGACCATCAGGGTCAGCAGCGCCCCGGCCGCGACCCAGGTGACCCAGCCGAGGATCTGGACGAACGAGGCGTCGCCGCCCGCGAACATCGCGACCACCAGGCGGGGCAGGTCCGTGAGGGACATGATCAGCATGGAGAGCCCGACCGTCGGCTGCCAGGCCCCGTTGCCGCCGAGCTGACGGGCCAGGGTGTGGGTGACCACGCCGAGGACGAAGGAGCTGATCACCATCGCCACACCCGTCGTCAGGACGAGCGGCACGGCGCTGGACAGCGTGGCGTCGAGCACGTCCTCGCGCGCCTTGTCGAAGCCGAAGACGGCGAGCAGGCCGTAGAGGAAGGTGACGACGAGGGCCGGGCCCCACATCGTGTAGTCGCGCATCCGCAGGAAGGTCTGGCCCGGCGAGAGCACGATGCCGCGCAGCAGGTCCTTCCAGTGCAGCCGGGGGCCGATCGGGGCGGCCGGCGCCTGGCCGGCGTGGTAGGTCTCGCCCTGGGTGAAGTGGTCCTCGTCCAGGGAGAAGGCCTGGGTGTGCCCGGGGTTGTTCGCCGCGTACGGGTCCGCGCCGGGGCCCTGGGCGTAGCCGCCGTGCGGGTCGTCGCCGAAGTACTCCGGCTCGCCGTGGTCGGGGCCGCCGCCCGCGCCGTAACCCTGCGGGGCGCCGTAGGGCGGCCGCGGGCCGCCCGCGTACGGGCGCTGCCCGGGGCCGGGGCCGTACTGCGGCGCCCCCGCCTGCGGGTAGCCGTAGCCCGGGCCACCGCTCGGTCCGCGCGGCGCCTGCGCCTGCTGTCCGTACGGGGCCTGCTGCCCGCGCGCCTGAGGTCCTCGGCCGTTGTTCTGGCCGCCGCGTCCGCTCCTGAATCCAGCCACGCCTTCGAACGTACCTGGTCCGCCGGTGCCGCGGGCCCGGGCCCCGTCCCCCGCGGCGGCTTTGCGTCCGAGCTGTGACATCCCCTAGGGGTGACACCGGGGACGGCATCGGGGGTGTCAACGGGTGTGCGGGGGACGGGAACTGAGGTTGGTCGCGGGTTGCCCCTCCGCTACTGCAGGAGGCCCTCCACCAGATCGGAGCCCACCTCGGCGATGCCCGTCGTGGTGAGGCCGGACGTCGCGCCGGGCAGGCGCAGCCCGCCGTACATCCCGTGGACCCACAGGTCGGCGTGGCCGTCCCGGTCGGTGTCGCGCAGGCGGACGGTGGCGCCGAAGGAGTCGTCGCCCTCGACGGCGCCGGGCACGCCCGCGGTGTTGCGGGCGAACCACTGGGACTTCTTGCCGGTGACGCCGGAGGAGCCGCCCCGCAGCAGGTGCACGCCGCCCGCGTACTCGACGTCGCCGATGGCCTCGCCGTACACGCCGACGGCCAGGTCCTGGTAGCCGTCGCCGTCCACGTCGCCGGCCGACACGCTCGCGCCGAACGAGTCGTCCGGCTCGGGGGTGCCCGCGACGTCGCTCGTGGACTGGGTGATGCGGGCGCTGGTGGAGGGGCCCGAGGAGGAGCCGTACCAGAGGGTGACGCGGCCCTTGTACGCGGACCAGCCGGGGGTGCCGACGGCGATGTCGCCGTAGCCGTCCTTGTCGAAGTCGGCGATGACGCCGTCGCCGCCGCCCTCGGTGCCGGAGTTGACCTGGAGCGAGGGGCCCGGGGTGAGGGTCTTGCCGCCCTTGACGAACCAGGCGTCGGCGGTCTCCCTGGTCCCGGAGAAGGCGGCGCCGACGATGACGAGGTCGGTCTTGGCGTCCCGGTCGACCTTGCCCGCGATCAGGTGGCTGGAGTCGAAGCCCGTCTTGTCCAGCGTGGTGACGGAACCGGTGGTGCCGGAGCGGGTGAGGGGGCCGCGGTAGACGTAGGTCTTCCCGGCGTTGACGAGGGCCAGGTCCTGCTTGCCGTCGCCGTCGAAGTCGCCGGTGGCGAGGTCGTCGCCCATGTAGCCGTAGGACTGCTTGGGCGCCTTGCCGGGGATCGTGGTGCCGCCCTCGAGGCCCTTGGCGCCGCCCCACAGGACGGTCACGGCGCCCTGGTCCTCGCGGCCGCTGACGTCCTCGCCGCGGGCGGCGACCACGAGGTCGCCGTAGCCGTCGCCGTCGAGGTCGGCGGCGGCGCGGACCTCGCCGAACATGTCGTCGGCCTCGTCGGCGCCGGGCACGCCGCTGCTCGACTGGTCGATGTACTGGGTCCGGGTGCCGGGGCCGGTGGCCGTGCCGAAGGTGACGCGGACGCCGCCGCCCAGGCTGTCGTAGGACGGGGCGGCGTAGTCCCGGTAGCCGTCGCCGTCGAAGTCGTCGCCGTGCGCGGCGGGTGCGGCGGAGGCCGGGGCGGTCAGGGTGAGCGGGCTGAGCAGGCCGGCGACCAGGGGGGCGGCCAGCAGGAGGGCGCGGGTGTGGCGCACGGGGGCTCCCGGTGAGAGGGGTGGGTGGTGTGCCGGTTCCGCGCGCGCGGCGCGCACCCGGTACGGGGGCGGGGCGGGCCTCGCGGTGGAGGCCCGCCCCGTGCCGGCCGGCCGGTCAGTCGGTCGGCTCGGTGTGCGGACCGGCCGTGACAGGTCCGTCAGTCGGCGAAGTTGGCGCCGAAGTTGGGCGTGCCCGTGGTGGCCACGCCGGCCGCGCTCGGGGAGATCGTGCGGCTGCCGGTGGTGACGATCCTGGTCCCGTCGGAGGGGAGCAGCAGGACCGAGCCGTTGCCGGCGTTCTCCCAGGAGCCCGCGATCAGGTCCGCGCGGCCGTCGCCGTTGACGTCGTCGAGCTTGACGTCGGTGCCGAGGGAGTCGTACTCCTCGTCGCCGCCCGGGACGCCCGCCGTGGACTGGGCGAAGAACTGGGCGCCCGAGGTGGTGTCGATGCCGCTCGCCGAGCCGTAGAGCACGGTGAGGGCGCCGGTGTCCTCGACGCCGCCCAGGTCCTCGCCGGGGGCGCCGACGACCAGGTCCTGGTAGCCGTCGCCGTTGATGTCGCCGAGGTCGAGCTCGGCGGCGAAGAAGTCGCCCTTCTCGGAGCCGCCGGGGACGTTGCCGGTGTCCTGTGTGAGGGTCGCCGTGCCGGCGGGGCCCGTGGCGGAGCCGTAGGTGAGGTGGGCGCGGCCGCCGTCCGTGGAGTTGGGGATCGTGGTGCCGTCCGCGGTCCTGTGGTCCCAGTAGGCGCCGCTGACGATGTCGCCGTACCCGTCGCCGTTGACGTCGCCGATCGCGGTGATGACGCCGGGGCGCAGCTTCTCGGCGGCGGCGGTGCTGGGGCCGCTCGCGGTGCCGGGCAGGAAGTAGTTGGCGTTCCAGCCGTACTCGCTGTCCGTCTCGAAGCCGTCGACGACGAGGTCGGTCCGCCCGTCGCCGTTGACGTCGCCCGCGGTCAGGTTGAGCGGGCCGGTGTCGCCGCCGGACTGGACGGGCGGCTTGACGGTGGAGCGGGCGGTGCCGGCCGCGCCGGAGGCGGTGATGCCGCCCTTGTAGACGTAGACGGTGCTGGAGGAGTTGGCGACGGCGAGGTCGTCGCGGCCGTCGCCGTCGAAGTCGCCCGCGGCGAGGTACTTGCCCCACAGGTCGTGCGAGGAGGCGGCCGGGTCGGGGACGGTGACGCCCTTGCCGGTGAGGCCGTTCGCCGAGCCCCACAGCACGGCGACGGTGCCGCCGTCGGTGTCGCCGGAGACCTTCTCGTGCGGGGTGCCGACGGCGAGGTCGTCGTAGCCGTCGTGGTTGAAGTCGCCGTAGGCGGTCTCCGAGCCGAAGGCGTCGCCCTTCTCGGAGCCGCCGGGGACGCCGGCGCTGTCCTGGCTGAGCACGGACCGCTTCGCGGCGCCGACGCCGGTGGGGGTGCCGTAGAGGACGACGACCTGTCCGGCGTTCTTGAGGCCGGAGACGTAGGCGCCGGCAGCGGAGAAGGCGACGTCGCCGATGCCGTCGCCGTTGAAGTCGGCCTGCGCGACCGTGGTGGAGTCGGCCGCCGTCGCGGTGGTGGCCGTGAAGGTGAGCAGACCGCCCGTCAGGACGGCCGCGGTGGCCGTGGCGAGGGCGAGTCTCGAACGCTGCTGCATGCGGGTTTCTCCTGGGCCTGCGGGGGCGCCCCGCGCGGGGCGCCCCCGTGGAGGGACGGTGGGACGTGCGGGGCCGGTGTCAGTCCGCGAAGTTGTTGCCCAGGAGCGGCGTTCCGGAGCCGGAGACGCCGACCGTGGAGACGTAGATGCCCGCGGTGCCCTTCAGGGAGCCGTCGCTGCCCGAAAGCAGCGGGTAGACCGCGCCGTTGTCGCTGTTCTCGCCGCTCGCGCCCACGACGACGTCGCCCAGTCCGTCGCTGTCCAGGTCGTCGACGTGGACGTCGGAGCCGAAGAAGTCGCCCGTCTCGTCGGAGTTGGGGACGCCGGGGCTGTCCTGGGAGAGCATCTTCGCGCCGGTGCCGGTGATGCCGGAGCCGTCGGCCGCGCCGTACAGGATGGTGACCGCGCCGGCGTCCTTGACGCCGTCCAGGTCCTCGCCGGGGGTGCCGACGACCAGGTCGAGGTGCCCGTCGCCGTTGATGTCGCCGAGGTCGAGCTCGGCGCCGAAGGAGTCGCCCTTCTCGCCGCCGCCGGGCACGCCCGAGGTGTCCTGGCTGAAGGACTGCTGGTCGCCGTAGGCGGGGCCGTCGGCCGAGCCGTGGCCGATCAGGACGGCGCCGCCCTTGCGCGCGCCCGCGATGCCGTCGTCCCAGCCGATGCCGTAGATGATGTCGCCGTAGCCGTCGCCGTCGGTGTCGCCGACGTCGGTGACGAAGCCGGCGGGCAGCTTCTGGGAGGTGCCCGCGCGGACGCCCGAGGAGGAGCCCGGGAACCAGAAGTTGGCGTCGTAGGCGTCGTAGGTGTCGTTCTCGTAGCCGTTGACGATCAGGTCCTCGATGCCGTCGCCGTTGGCGTCGCCGGAGTGCAGGTTCCGCAGGCCGTCGCCGTTGCCGCTGAGGATGGGCGGGAGGAGTGTGTACTGGCCGCCGGTGGAGCCGCCGCGGGTGAAGCCGCCGCGGTAGATGTCGACGGTGGCGGAGGTGGTCGTCCCGAGCGCGAGGTCGACGCGGCCGTCGCCGTTGAGGTCGGCGGCCTCCAGGATGCCGCCGAAGCGGTCGTGCTTGGTGGGGCGGGGGTCCTTGACGGTGGTGCCGCCGTGCAGGCCGGAGGCGGAGCCCCACAGGATGACGGCCGTGCCGCCGTCGACGTCGTCGCCCACGTCCTCGCCGCCCGCGCCGGTGGCGAGGTCGTCGTAGCCGTCGCCGTCGAAGTCGCCGTAGGCGAGGTCGGACCCGAAGTAGTCCTCCGTCTCGGCGGCACCGGGGACGCCCGCGCTGTTCTGGCTGATGGTGGTGTGCCCGCCGCCTCCGTAGAGGACGGTGATCTGGCCGGCGGCCTTCTTGCCGTCCACGTAGGCGCGGGTGGCGGAGGTGGCGACGTCGCCGAGGCCGTCGCCGTTGAAGTCGGCGTCCGCGGTGGTGGCCCCGGGAGTGGGGGCGGCGCTCGCGGTGGCGGCGGAGAGGGTGAGCAGACCACCCGTCAGCGTGGCCGCGGCGGCCGTCGCGAGGGTGAGCCTGAGTCTCTTGTGCATGCGGGATTCTCCTGGGCATGCGGAACGCCCGCGCGGGCGTCCACGTGAATGGGGTGCCGGATCGCCCGGGTTCGCCTGAGGTTGTCCTCGGCGTCACCCAGGGTTCGGCGATCAAGAGACCGGCGAGGTGGTGTGGGGGTTGTACGTGTGTTCGGCAAAGTTCTGGTGTGGTCGGCGTGGTTCGTGAGGCCGGTGCGAGAAGCCGGGAACGACGCGGCCCCGCGCCCCCTGGGCGGGGCGCGGGGCCGGGCGGACGTGAGGGCGCCGGGGCGCCTGCCTCACGTCATCGTCGTCACGTCATCCTCGGCGGGCCACCGCCGTCACTTCACCGGCTCGGGTTCCGGCGCCTTCGCGCCGTCCGCCGTGCCCGCCGGCGGCTCGTCCACCGGGGTCTTGACCGAGGTGAGCAGGAGCTGGGCGACGTCGACGACCTGGACCGACTCCTTCGCCTGCCCCTCGTTCTTCTTGCCGTTGACCGAGTCGGTCAGCATCACCAGGCAGAACGGGCAGGCCGTGGAGACGATGTCGGGGTTGAGCGACAGCGCCTCGTCGACGCGCTCGTTGTTGATGCGCTTGCCGATCCGCTCCTCCATCCACATCCGCGCGCCACCGGCGCCGCAGCAGAAGCCCCGCTCCTTGTGGCGGTGCATCTCCTCGTTGCGCAGTCCGGGCACGCCCGCGATGATCTCGCGCGGCGGCGTGTAGATCTTGTTGTGGCGGCCCAGGTAGCACGGGTCGTGGTAGGTGATGAGGCCCTCGACCGGCGTCACCGGGACCAGCTTGCCCTCGTCGACGAGGTGCTGGAGCAGCTGCGTGTGGTGGATGACCTCGTAGTCGCCGCCGAGCTGCGGGTACTCGTTGCCGATTGTGTTGAGGCAGTGCGGGCAGGTGGCGACGATCTTCTTCGCCGACTTCGGCCTGCGGGACTCGGGGGTCACCTTGCCGTCGTCGTCCATCTCCTCGCCGAACGCCGCGTTCAGCGTCATGACGTTCTCCATGCCGAGCTCCTGGAACAGGGGCTCGTTGCCCAGGCGGCGGGCGGAGTCGCCGGTGCACTTCTCGTCGCCGCCCATGATCGCGAACTTGACGCCCGCGATGTGCAGCAGCTCGGCGAAGGCCTTGGTGGTCTTCTTCGCGCGGTCCTCCAGGGCGCCCGCGCAGCCGACCCAGTACAGGTACTCGACCTCGGTGAGGTCCTCGACGTCACGGCCGACGACGGGGATCTCGAAGTCGACCTCCTTGGTCCACTCCAGCCGCTGCTTCTTGGCCAGGCCCCAGGGGTTGCCCTTCTTCTCCAGGTTCTTGAGCATCGTGCCCGCCTCGGACGGGAACGCGGACTCGATCATCACCTGGTAGCGGCGCATGTCGACGATGTGGTCGACGTGCTCGATGTCGACCGGGCACTGCTCGACGCAGGCACCGCAGGTGGTGCAGGACCACAGGACGTCGGGGTCGATGACCCCGTTCTCCTCCAGCGTGCCGATCAGCGGGCGCTCGGCCTCCGCGAGGGCGGCGGCGGGAACGTCCTCGAGCTGCTCCTCGGAGGCCTTCTCCTCGCCCTCCATGGACTTGCCGCCCCCGGCCAGCAGGTAGGGCGCCTTGGCGTGCGCGTGGTCGCGCAGCGACATGATCAGCAGCTTCGGGGAGAGCGGCTTGCCGGTGTTCCACGCGGGGCACTGCGACTGGCAGCGGCCGCACTCGGTGCAGGTGGAGAAGTCCAGCAGGCCCTTCCAGGAGAAGTGCTCGACCTGGGAGACGCCGAAGACGTCGTCGTCGCCCGGGTCGGTGAAGTCGATCTCCTTGCCGCCCGAGGTCATGGGCTGCAGCGCGCCGAGCGCCGTGCCGCCCTCGGCCTCCCGCTTGAACCAGATGTTCGGGAAGGCCAGGAAGCGGTGCCAGGCGACGCCCATGTCGGTCTTGAGGCCGACCACGATCATCCAGATGAAGGAGGTGGCGATCTTCAGCCCGGCGAAGAAGTAGGTGAGGTTCTGGAGCGTGTCCAGGTCCGTGCCCCGCAGCCAGGACACCACCGGGTAGGAAATGAAGAACGAGGCCTCGTAGGCGTCCACGTGGTGCTGGGCGCCCTCCAGCGCGTGCAGCATGAAGATGCAGACGCCGACGATGAGGATGACGGTCTCGACGAAGTACGCCTGGCCGAAGTTGGAGCCCGCGAACCGGGACTTGCGGCCCGGCCTGCGCGGGTGGGAGAGCTGGCGCACCACGATCAGGACGAGGATGCCCAGGACCGTCATCGTGCCGATGAACTCGACGAAGACGTTGTACGGGGCCCAGTCGCCGAGGACCGGCAGCAGCCAGTCGGCCTGGAAGAGCTGCCCGATCGCGTTGACGATGGTCAGCAGCAGGGTGAGGAAGCCGACCGCCACGAACCAGTGTGCGACGCCGACGACGCCCCAGCGGTTCATCCGGGTGTGGCCGAGGAACTCCTTGGCCACGGTGACCGTGCGCTGGACGGGTTCGTCGGTGCGGGTCCCGGCGGGCACGGACTGGCCGAGCCGATGGAAGGCGTAGAGCTGGAGGAGGGCGCGGCCGAACAGCGCCACGCCGACCACGATCAGGACCAGCGACACGATGATCGCGGCGAGTTGCATTGGGGCTCCTGGGGCGGCCTCGACGTCACTGAGCTCGAGATTACTAAGCGGTAACTTATCCAGTCCGTCTGAGACTACCCGCATCCCGCTTCGCAATGTAACCGGACGCGAGGTGATCTGAGTCGCTGAGGCGCGCCTGGCCGCGGAGGTGCCCGCGGCCGTGCCCGCGGCCGTGCTCCGAGGCGTGACCGCGGGCCTCACGGTGGACGGACCACACGAACGGATCGTGTTATTCGTACGGTATTGCGGCATATGCGCCTACGGTGTACTCCGTGCTCTACGGGATCGTGGCCGCCACCACCGCCGTTCTCCTCGCCGCCGCGCTGTGCGCGCTGCTGCGGGGCCCCGGCCTGCGGGCGGGCGTCGTGGTGGTGGGGCGGCGCGGACGGCGGGTGCCCGTGGTGGGCGGACTCGCGGTCGTGGGAACGGTCGGCGCGGTGATCGGGGCCGGTGAGTGGAGCGAGGCGGCACGCCTCGGCGGCGAGGTCACCCGCGTGCTGCTCGCGGCGGCGGCCGTCGCCGCGACCGGCTTCGCCGAGGACCTGTGGCCCGCCCGGCCCCGCCCCGGGGGCCGGTGGCCGCGCGTGGCGCGCCGGACGCTGCGGTTCGGGGTGCCGGCGGCCGCTGCGGCCCTGGTGGTGCCCTACGACGTCCTCGGTGTCCCCGCCGGTCTGCTCGCCGCCGGCTGGATCGTGCTCGTCGCCCATGGATTCGTGGCCCTCGACCACGCCGACGGGGTGATGGGCACCGCCGGCGTCGTCATGGCCTTCGCCCTCGGGGTGTGCGCGGTCGCCGACGTGCGCGACGGGCTGGCCGCGCTGCTGTGCGTGCTGGCGGCCGCGCTCACCGGGTTCCTGATGCACAACGCGGCCCCCGCGCGGGTGACCGCCGGGCGCGGGGGAGCCCTGTTCACGGGGTTTGTGCCGGCGGCCGTCGCGGTACTCGTGCTCGCCGGGCGGGGTCCGGGAGTGGGCGGGAGCGTGCTGGCGGCCCTGGGCGCGGTGCCGCTGGTGAGCGTGCGGCTGCGCTGGGCGCGGGGGCTGCGGGGAACGGGAGTCACCCCCCGGGGCGTTGCCGTGGTGGTGGCCGTGCTGTCCGCCGGGGCGGCCGTCCCCGCCGTGCTGGTGTTCCTGGAGTGGGCTCCGCCGCTCGCGGCGTGGGGCGCGGCGGCGGCCGTCGCCGGTGCGGTCGTGGCCTGTGGCCTGGTGCGCCGGAGGGTGCGCCGCCCGGCCGTCGGGGCGGGCCCCGGAACGCGGGGCGGCCCGGCGGGCGCGGAGGAGTGCGCCACGTTCACGCGGGTTCCCGCGCCGCAGCGGGGGCGGACGGGCGGCCCGGACCGCGGGGCCGGAGCGGTGGGCGGAGGCCCGGGGGCCCTCGGGAGCCGTCCCGTCGCGCGCACCCCCGAGGGGTGACCGTCCCCTGCGGCCCACGCCCGCTTGAAAGTTGAGCCGAGCCCACTCACCTCTCTTGACTCTGTGGCGGGCTCCTGGCATGGTTGAGTCCGTTGCACTCAAGTCAGCTGGAGGAACTCACCATGGCACGTGCGGTCGGCATCGACCTGGGCACGACTAACTCCGTCGTCAGCGTTCTGGAGGGCGGCGAGCCCACCGTCATCACCAACGCAGAGGGCGCCAGGACCACGCCGTCCGTCGTCGCCTTCGCGAAGAACGGCGAGGTGCTGGTCGGCGAGGTCGCCAAGCGTCAGGCGGTCACGAACGTCGACAGGACCATCCGGTCGGTCAAGCGCCACATGGGCACCGACTGGAAGATCAACCTGGACGGCAAGGACTTCAACCCGCAGCAGATCAGCGCCTTCGTGCTGCAGAAGCTGAAGCGGGACGCCGAGGCCTACCTGGGCGAGAAGGTGGCCGACGCGGTCATCACCGTCCCCGCGTACTTCAACGACGCGGAGCGCCAGGCCACCAAGGAGGCCGGCGAGATCGCGGGCCTGAACGTCCTGCGCATCGTCAACGAGCCGACGGCCGCCGCCCTGGCGTACGGCCTCGACAAGGACGACCAGACCATCCTGGTCTTCGACCTCGGTGGCGGCACCTTCGACGTCTCGCTGCTGGAGATCGGCGACGGCGTCGTCGAGGTGAAGGCCACCAACGGCGACAACCACCTCGGTGGTGACGACTGGGACCAGCGCGTCGTCGACTACCTGGTCAAGCAGTTCCAGTCCGGGCACGGCGTGGACCTGTCCAAGGACAAGATGGCGCTGCAGCGTCTGCGCGAGGCCGCCGAGAAGGCGAAGATCGAGCTGTCCTCGTCCACCGAGACCTCGATCAACCTGCCCTACATCACCGCCTCCGCCGAGGGTCCCCTGCACCTCGACGAGAAGCTCACCCGCGCCCAGTTCCAGCAGCTGACCGCGGACCTGCTGGAGCGCTGCAAGACGCCGTTCCACAACGTCATCAAGGACGCCGGCATCCAGCTCAGCGAGATCGACCACGTCGTTCTCGTCGGCGGCTCGACCCGTATGCCCGCCGTCGCCGAGCTCGTCAAGGAGCTGACCGGCGGCAAGGACGCCAACAAGGGCGTGAACCCGGACGAGGTCGTCGCCATCGGCGCCTCGCTGCAGGCCGGTGTCCTCAAGGGTGAGGTCAAGGACGTCCTGCTCCTCGACGTGACCCCGCTGTCCCTCGGTATCGAGACCAAGGGCGGCATCATGACCAAGCTCATCGAGCGGAACACGACGATCCCGACCAAGCGGTCCGAGATCTTCACCACCGCCGAGGACAACCAGCCCTCCGTGCAGATCCAGGTCTACCAGGGCGAGCGCGAGATCGCGGCGTACAACAAGAAGCTCGGGATGTTCGAGCTGACCGGTCTGCCGCCGGCCCCGCGCGGCGTGCCGCAGATCGAGGTCTCCTTCGACATCGACGCCAACGGCATCATGCACGTCACGGCGAAGGACCTGGGCACCGGCAAGGAGCAGAAGATGACCGTCACCGGCGGCTCCTCGCTGCCGAAGGACGAGGTCGACCGGATGCGCCAGGAGGCCGAGCAGTACGCGGACGAGGACCACCGCCGCCGCGAGGCCGCCGAGACCCGCAACCAGGGCGAGCAGCTCGTCTACCAGACGGAGAAGTTCCTCAAGGACAACGAGGACAAGGTCCCCGGTGACGTGAAGACGGAGGTGGAGACCGCGCTCGGCGAGCTGAAGGAGACGCTGAAGGGCGAGGACACCACCGAGATCCGTACCGCCACGGAGAAGGTCGCCGCCGTCTCGCAGAAGCTCGGCCAGGCCCTCTACGCCGACGCCCAGGCCCAGCAGGCCGCCGGTGGCGCCGAGGCGGGTGCGGGTGCGGGCGCCGGCCAGGCCAAGGCCGAGGACGACGTGGTCGACGCCGAGATCGTCGACGACGAGCGCAAGGACGGTGCCGCGTGACGGAGGAGACCCCGGGCTTCGAAGAGCAGCAGCCCGACGTCCCCTCCGGCGCGACCTCCGACGACGCCGAGCCGAAGGCCGCCGCCCCCGGTACTCCCGGGACCCCTGAGAAGGGGGCGGCGGCCCCGGCCGGGGACAGTGACCGCACGGCGGGTCTGACGGCGCAGCTGGACCAGGTGCGCACCGCGCTCGGCGAGCGCACCGCGGACCTCCAGCGGCTGCAGGCCGAGTACCAGAACTACCGGCGCCGGGTCGACCGCGACCGGGTCGCGGTCAAGGAGATCGCCACGGCGAACCTCCTGTCCGAACTCCTGCCCGTGCTCGACGACATCGGGCGGGCGCGGGAGCACGAGGAACTGGTCGGCGGCTTCAAGTCGGTGGCCGAGTCGCTGGAGACGGTGGCGGCCAAGCTGGGTCTGCAGCAGTTCGGCAAGGAGGGCGAGCCCTTCGACCCGACGATCCACGAGGCGCTGATGCACAGTTACGCGCCGGACGTCACCGAGACGACGTGCGTGGCGATTCTGCAGCCGGGGTATCGCCTCGGTGAGCGCACCATCCGCCCCGCGCGGGTGGCGGTCGCCGAGCCGCAGCCCGGCGCGCAGACGGTCAAGGCGGACTCCGCCGAGGGCGCCGAGGCGGGCGACGAGGCC
The DNA here is from genome assembly GCF_036189845.1 of Streptomyces griseoaurantiacus. Taxonomy (NCBI): domain Bacteria; kingdom Bacillati; phylum Actinomycetota; class Actinomycetes; order Kitasatosporales; family Streptomycetaceae; genus Streptomyces; species Streptomyces griseoaurantiacus. Next base: position 3,948,732 of record NZ_CP108326.1, read on the forward strand.
GCCGACGCTGCCGGCACCGCCGTCGACAACAAGGAGAACGGTGGCCCGGACGAGGGCTGAGTTCGTACGCGGAAGGAAGGAGGGACGTCGAGGATGAGCACCAAGGACTTCATCGAGAAGGACTACTACAAGGTCCTCGGCGTCCCCAAGGACGCCACCGAGGCCGAGATCAAGAAGGCGTACCGGAAGCTCGCCCGCGAGTTCCACCCGGACGCCAACAAGGGCAACGCCAAGGCGGAGGAGCGTTTCAAGGAGATCTCCGAGGCGAACGACGTCCTCGGCGACCCCAAGAAGCGCAAGGAGTACGACGAGGCCCGGGCCCTGTTCGGCAACGGCGGTTTCCGCCCGGGCCCCGGAGCCGGCGGCGGAACGTTCAACTTCGACCTGAGCGACCTCTTCGGAGGCGGCGCCCAGGGCGGGGGTGGCGGTGCGCAGGGCGGCTTCGGCGGCGGACTCGGTGACGTCTTCGGGGGCCTGTTCAACCGCGGCGGCGCGGGCGCCGGCGCCGGCACCGGCACGCGCACCCAGCCGCGGCGGGGCCAGGACGTGGAGTCCGAGGTCACGCTGAGCTTCACGGAGGCGGTCGACGGCGCCACGGTGCCCTTGCGGATGTCCAGCCAGCAGCCCTGCAAGGCCTGTTCGGGCACCGGCGACAAGAACGGCACACCTCGCGTGTGCCCGACCTGCGTCGGCACCGGCCAGGTGGCGCGGGGCTCCGGCGGCGGCTTCTCGCTGACCGACCCGTGCCCGGACTGCAAGGGCCGCGGCCTGATCGCCGAGGACCCCTGCGAGGTGTGCAAGGGCTCGGGCCGCGCGAAGTCCTCGCGGACCATGCAGGTGCGTATCCCGGCGGGTGTCAGCGACGGGCAGCGGATCAGGCTGCGCGGCAAGGGCGCCCCCGGCGAGCGCGGCGGTCCGGCGGGTGACCTCTATGTGGTCGTCCACGTCGGGACGCACCCGGTGTTCGGGCGCAAGGGCGACAACCTCACCGTCACGGTCCCCGTCACCTTCGCGGAGGCGGCCCTCGGCGGCGAGGTGCGGGTGCCCACCCTGGGCGGGCCGCCGGTCACCCTGAAGCTGCCTCCGGGCACGCCCAACGGGCGTACGATGCGCGCCCGGGGCAAGGGCGCGCTCCGCAAGGACGGCACGCGCGGGGACCTGCTGGTCACCGTGGAGGTGAGTGTGCCCAAGGACGTGTCGGGGAAGGCTCGTGACGCGCTGGAGGCGTATCGCGAGGCGACCGCGGGGGAGGACCCGCGGGCGGAGCTGTTCGAGTCCGCGAAGGGAGCATGAGGACGCCATGGACACATCCGGCCGTCGTCGCAATCCGTACGAGCTGACGGAAGAAACCCCGGTGTACGTCATCTCGGTGGCCGCACAGCTCTCGGGGCTGCATCCGCAGACCTTGCGCCAGTACGACCGGCTGGGTCTGGTCTCGCCCGACCGCACCGCCGGGCGCGGTCGCCGCTACTCGGCCCGCGACATCGAACTGCTCCGCCAGGTGCAGCAGTTGTCGCAGGACGAGGGCATCAACCTGGCCGGCATCAAGCGGATCATCGAACTGGAGAACCAGGTCGCCGCGCTCCAGCAGCGCGTGGCCGAACTCCAGTCGGCGGTCGAGGGCGCGGCGGCCACGATGCGGCAGCGCGAGGCCGCGGTGCACGCCTCGTACCGGCGGGACCTGGTGCCGTACCAGGAGGTGCAGCAGACCAGCGCGCTGGTGGTGTGGCGTCCCAAGGGCCGGCCTTCGCAGCCCACGGACTGACGGACAGGCCCCTTCGGGGGCGATCCGGTGAAAGAGCCGGGAGACCGCAGGGTCTCCCGGCTCTTCGCGTTCCCGGGGCGCTTCCTCCGGAGGCTTGCCCCGATTCCCCGTCGTTTCTGTGTTGTTGTGAACCTGCTTGCGACTCGGGCTCATTGGTGTGATTGCATGAACAAGGCGCATGACAAAAGCACGGTTACTCCTTGATCATTCACGGATCTCTCACAGGGGAGCTGTTGCCATGTCGTTAACCGGTACTCCTTGACGGTGAGTGCCGCGTCCGCGTTGGCTTTCAGCCACATGGCTCACGAACGCCCCCCCTGTCCGGAAGGCACCTGATGTGAACACTCGTAACACCGGCAAGACCGCCGCGCGTCGCACGTTCCTGGCGCTCTCCGCCGCGGCCGCCGCCCTGTCCCTGAGCGCCTGCGGCGTGATCGACGGCGTGGGCAGCGACGACGCCTCCGCGACGCCGAAGAAGGGCAACGACATCACGGTGGGCCTGCTTCTCCCGGAGAAGGAGAACCAGCGTTACGAGAAGTTCGACTACCCGATCATCAAGGACCAGGTCGGCGTCCTGACCAAGCACCAGGGCAAGGTCGTCTACGCCAACGCCCTGCAGGACGCCGAGCGGCAGAGCGCGCAGATGGAGGGGATGATCCACGACAAGGTGGACGTCATCCTGCTCGACGCCGTGGACGCCAAGAGCATCGAGCCCGCCGTGCGCAAGGCCAAGGACGCGGGTATCCCCGTCATCGCCTACGACCGGCTGGCGCGGGGCCCGATCGACGCGTACATCTCCTTCGACAACGAGCTGGTCGGCCAGGTGCAGGGACGGGCGGTCGTCGAGGCGCTCGGCACCAAGGCCGGTACGAGCAAGATCGTCATGATGAACGGCTCGAAGACCGACCCGAACGCGGGCCAGTTCAAGGAGGGCGCGCTCAGCGAACTCGAGAACAAGGTCAACATCGTCAAGTCCTTCGACACCGTCGACTGGAAGCCGGAGAACGCCAAGCGGAACATGTCGCAGGCGATATCCGAGGTCGGCCTGGACAACATCGCCGCGGTGTACTCCGCCAACGACGGCATGGCGGGCGCGGTCATCGACGCGCTGAAGGAGGCCGGCGCCGGCAAGATCCCGCCGGTCACCGGGCAGGACGCCGACCTGTCGGCCGTGCAGCGGATCATCGCGGGCCAGCAGTACATGAGCGTCTACAAGCCGTACCCGGAGGAGGCCACCAACGCCGCCGAGATGGCGGTGGCCAGGGTGCAGGGGCGCTCCATCGAGTTCGACGCGCTGACCCGCGACTCGGTCGACAGTCCGACGCACCAGAAGATCCCGGCGATGCTGGTCCAGGTGGTCGCGCTGACCAAGGACAACATCCAGGAGACGGTGCTGAAGGACAGCATCTACACCGTCAAGGAGCTGTGCACGGCCAAGTACAAGGCGAGCTGCGACCACCTCGGTCTCGAGTAGCGCGCGGCGTGCGCGCCGTCCCCGCGACGGCCCGTCAGGGAGCCCGGTGGTCACCGACCGCCGGGCTTCCGCGCTGTCCGGGCCCTTCCCCGCCGGGTCGCGGAGGGGAAGGGGAAAACCGGCCTGATCGGCGGGGATCGCGGGCAGGTTGGGGAAGGGACCGTGTTGCGGAGGCGGGCGGGTCCGCGCATAGTTGCGCTGCGCGGCAACCCGCGGGCGGTACGGAAGCCCGGGAACGGCGCGGAGAGTCGAGGGCGGGAGCCAGGGGTGGGAGATGGCCGTGCACGGGACGGACACGCATCCGCACGGTGCTGACGACCTGTGCGAGGCCGGCCACCACGTGTACTCCCGGGCCGTACGGCGGGGCCGTGTCCCGCGCACGGACGCCGACCCGGTGCCCTGCCTGGTCGAACTGGCGCTGCTGCACCCCGATCCGGACGACATGGACTGGCTCGTCCCGACCCCGCCGCAGGAGGTCATGACCCGGCTGCTGCGCGGACTGCACGCCGAGGTGAGCGCCAGCCGCACCCGGGTGGGCGCGGCGGTGGCCGCCGTGGAGTGGTACGCCGGGCTCGGCGGCCGTGAGCAGCCCCCGGCCGAACGCTCCGCGATCCGGGTGCTGGACGGACTCCCGCGCATCCGGGCGGCGGTGGACGAGGCGACCGCCGCCTGCGTCTCCGAGGTGCTCACCGTGCAGCCGGGCGGCATCCGGCGCGAGGACGAACTCGCCGAGGGGCTGCACCGGGGGCTGGAGATGCGCCGGCGCGGGGTGCGGATGCGGGACCTGTACACCCATGTCGCCCGGCACGGGCAGGGGCTGCACACCTACCTGGAGCTGGTGGGCGAGGCGGCCGAGGCGCGCACGCTGGACGAGGTCACCGAGCGGCTGATCCTGTTCGACCGCACGGTCGCCTTCATCCCGGCCAACGCCGACCGCACGGTGGCCCTGGAACTGCGGCACCCCGCGCTCGTCGAGTACCTGGTCACCGTCTTCGAGCGGCTGTGGCGCCTCGCGATCCCGCTCACCTCGCCGCTGCCCAAGACCGGCATCGACGGCATCACCCACCGCGAGCGGTCCATCGCCGCGCTGCTCGCCGAGGGGCACCAGGACGCGGCGGTCGCGGAGCGGCTCGGGATCAGCGTGCGCACCTGCCGCGCGCACATCGCGCGGCTGTCGGAGACGCTGGGGGCGGCGAGCCGGACCCAGTTGGGCGTGCGGATCGCCCAGGCGGGCCTGGACGGCCCTCGGAGCGCCCCCGGGCTCCTCCCGGTCCCCGCCCCGGCCGGAGACGCGCGTACGGCGCGCTGAGGGGCGTACGGGGGCCGCGGCGCGCGGAGGGTGCGGGCCGGCGTGCCGGGGAGGTGCGGGCCGGCCTGTGGGGGAAGGCGCGGCGGTGCCGGCGCGGTTCCCGGGCGGGCCTCAGTGGTCCCGCTCCAGGATTCCCGACTGGGCGATCAGATAGCCCAGTTGGGCCCGGCTGCCGCTGCCCAGTGCGGCCGCGAGCTTGGCGATGTGCGCGCGGCAGGTGCGCACGTTCATGCCGAGGCGGCGCGCGATCGCCTCGTCGACGTGCCCCTCGATCAGGAGTTTCGCGATGGACCGCTGCACCCCCGTGATGCCCTCGGGCGTCGACTCGTAGGGGACCTCGTCCATCAGCGGCGTCGCCCGCTGCCACAGGTGCTCGAAGACCTTGATGAGGTACTGCACGAGCCCGGGGTGGCGCAGTTCGAGGGCGACCTGGTTGTCGTCCTGGGCGGGGATGAAGGCGACGGTGTCGTCGCAGATGATCAGCCGTTCGATGAGCTGTTCCAGCGTGCGTATCTCGATCTTCGCGCCCGCCATCTGGTCCACGTACGCGAAGGTGCTCTGGCTGTGCCGCACGGTGTGCTGGTAGAGGGTGCGCATCGACAGGCCGCGTTCTATCAGCGGCTTGCTGCGTTCCAGCGCCTGGCTCAGGATGTGTTCCGGACGGCTGCCGCCCGGCTGCACGGTGAGCACCTCGGTGCGCGCCTCGGCCACGGCCACGTCCAGCGCGGTGTGGATGCGGGCGTTGCCCTCCAGCACGGTGATGGCGTGGGTGGTGGCGGGTTTCTGCGCGCTGAGCGCGAGAAAGGGCTGGAAGGCGTCCGCGAGGTCGAGGGTGAGCCGCCGGCGGTCCTGGATCTCGCGTTCCAGCGGCTGGATCTGCTGGGCGAGCGCGATCGAGGGGGGAACCGGGCGCAGCCAGTCGGCGTCGTCCGGATCCGGGTGCAGGAGCGCGAATTCGAGCAGGCAGGGAGCGGGCTCCACCTCCGCCCGGGAGATGCGCCCGGAGCTCAGCGCGGTGGCGTAGAGACGGGAACCCTCGGGGCAGAGTTCTGTCACGCCGTGAGGATGTGTCGGTTTTGTGCGCTTTGTCGGCAAATCTCCACCCCCCAGGGTCCTGAACGTGCAGGAACATGATGCATCGCGTCTGTGGCATTGACGTGCCTGAATGAGCCATCGTCTTCCTCAGACGGGGGGAGAGGAAGCCATCAAGTGAGGACGAAGCCGACCATGAAGAAGAAAATGCTTCGCTCGGTGCTTGCCACTGCCGTCGTCGCGCTCGCGCTGGCCGGTGGTGCGGCTGCCGGTCCTCTCGACGTCGGCTGGGGCACCTCGGCCCGTACGGCGTCGACCACGACGGTGCAGTCCGCCGGCCTGGGCGACGTGGGCTGGGGAGCGGTGACCTCCGCCGATGACGGCGACGTGGGCTGGGGCGTCTCGCCCGCCGACGACTCGGGCGACGTGGGCTGGGGCGTGGCTCCGGCCGCCGGCTCCGGCGATGTCGGCTGGGGATTCAAGGCCGTCTCCGGTGACGTCGGCTGGGGAGCACCGGTCGCCTCCCCGGGTGATGTCGGCTGGTCGGCACCGACGGAAGCGGAAGCATGACGACTCCGCCCGACGACCGGTCCTTCCGGCGCGAGATGGCCACCGCCTACCGCTCCGGCTGGCACTTCATCGACCTCGTCACCGCGATCCCCCACCCCGGTGACTCGTTGATGGTGACCGTGTTCGGAGAGCCCGTCGTCGTCACCCGCGACGAGGACGAGGACGTACGGGCGTACCGCTGTCTGCGACGGCCTCGGGGGGCGCCGCAGCCGGTCAGGTGCGCCATCCGCTACGGAATGATCTTCGTCAATCTCGACCGGCGCGACCACCGGCTGGACGGGACCGACACCCCCGACTCCCCCCACGAGGTACCCGACCTGAGGACCATCTCGGCCACCCCCCGCAGTGCCTGACGCGATTCCCCCGTCGTAAAAAGATCGCTCAGGCGCTTCCCCCCGCAGCGGCGTCACCGTGACCTGAACACGGTGACGCCGCTGCATTTTGTGGGGAACCCTCCTGGTATGGGTCTGCCCCGGATCGCCCACGGATGGCCGAAATCTTGCCCGCTTCGCCGGTACCCCCGCCTCTGCCGGGGTACCGGCGAGGCGCGTGCCCTCCCGGCTCCCGCCCTGAGCGGAGTAGACTCAACTTTGTCGACGTTGCTCACGTCATACCGAGTTCGAGGAGGGACACGCGACCGTGGACGCCGAGCTGACCAACAGGAGCCGGGACGCGATCCACGCGGCCGGCAACCGGGCCGTGTCGGAGGGGCACCCGGACCTCACGCCGGCCCATCTGCTCCTCGCGCTGCTGGAGGGGCAGGACAACGAGAACGTCATCGACCTGCTGGCCGCGACGGGCGCCGACCAGGCCGCCGTGCGCACGGGCGCCGAGCGCGCGCTGGCCGCCCTGCCCAGCGTCACCGGCTCCACCGTCGCGCCGCCGCAGCCCGACCGCGAGCTGCTCGCCGTCATCGCCGACGCGCAGTCCCGCGCCAAGGACCTCGGTGACGAGTACCTGTCCACCGAGCACCTGCTCATCGGCATCGCCGCCAAGGGCGGCCGGGCCGCCGAGGTGCTGTCCGGGCAGGGAGCCACCGCCAAGAAGCTGCTGGAGGCCTTCCAGCAGTCCAGAGGAGGACGCCGGGTGACCACGCCCGACCCGGAGGGCCAGTACAAGGCCCTGGAGAAGTTCGGCACGGACCTGACCGCCGCCGCCCGCGAGGGCCGCCTGGACCCGGTGATCGGCCGGGACCAGGAGATCCGCCGCGTGGTGCAGGTGCTCTCCCGCCGCACCAAGAACAACCCCGTGCTGATCGGCGAGCCCGGCGTCGGCAAGACCGCCGTCGTCGAGGGCCTCGCCCAGCGCATCGTCAAGGGCGACGTGCCCGAGTCGCTGAAGGACAAGCGGCTGGTCTCCCTCGACCTCGGCGCGATGGTCGCGGGCGCCAAGTACCGCGGCGAGTTCGAGGAACGCCTCAAGACGGTCCTCGCCGAGATCAAGGACTCCGACGGGCAGGTCGTCACCTTCATCGACGAACTGCACACCGTCGTCGGCGCGGGCGCCGGCGGCGACTCCGCCATGGACGCCGGCAACATGCTCAAGCCGATGCTGGCCCGCGGCGAACTGCGCATGGTCGGCGCCACCACCCTGGACGAGTACCGCGAGCGGATCGAGAAGGACCCCGCCCTGGAGCGCCGCTTCCAGCAGGTGCTGGTCGCCGAGCCCTCCGTCGAGGACTCCATCGCGATCCTGCGCGGGCTCAAGGGCCGCTACGAGGCCCACCACAAGGTGCAGATCGCCGACGCCGCCCTGGTGGCCGCCGCGACCCTCTCCGACCGGTACATCACCTCCCGGTTCCTGCCCGACAAGGCCATCGACCTCGTCGACGAGGCCGCCTCCCGGCTGCGCATGGAGATCGACTCCTCGCCCGTCGAGATCGACGAGCTCCAGCGCGCCGTCGACCGCCTCCGCATGGAGGAACTGGCGCTCGACAAGGAGACCGACGCCGCCTCCCGCGACCGTCTGGAGCGGCTGCGCCGCGACCTCGCCGACAAGGAGGAGGAACTGCGCGGGCTGACCGCCCGCTGGGAGAAGGAGAAGCAGTCCCTCAACCGCGTCGGCGAGCTGAAGGAGAAGCTCGACGACCTGCGCGGCCAGGCCGAGCGCGCCCAGCGCGACGGCGACTTCGACACCGCCTCCAAGCTGCTCTACGGCGAGATCCCCGACCTGGAGCGCGACCTGGAGGCCGCCTCCGAGGCCGAGGAGGAGGTGTCCCGGGACACCATGGTCAAGGAGGAGGTCGGCTCCGACGACATCGCCGACGTCGTCGCCTCCTGGACCGGCATCCCCGCCGGCCGCCTGTTGGAGGGCGAGACGCAGAAGCTGCTCCGCATGGAGGAGGAGCTCGGCAGGCGGCTCATCGGGCAGGGCGAGGCTGTGCGGGCCGTCTCCGACGCCGTGCGCCGCAGCCGGGCCGGCATCGCCGACCCCGACCGCCCGACCGGCTCCTTCCTCTTCCTCGGCCCCACCGGCGTCGGCAAGACCGAGCTCGCCAAGGCGCTCGCCGACTTCCTCTTCGACGACGAGCGGGCCATGGTCCGCATCGACATGTCGGAGTACGGCGAGAAGCACAGCGTGGCCCGGCTGGTCGGCGCGCCCCCCGGGTACGTCGGCTACGAGGAGGGCGGCCAGCTCACCGAGGCGGTGCGCCGCCGCCCGTACAGCGTGGTGCTGCTCGACGAGGTGGAGAAGGCCCACCCCGAGGTCTTCGACGTCCTGCTCCAGGTGCTCGACGACGGCCGCCTCACCGACGGCCAGGGCCGCACGGTCGACTTCCGCAACACCATCCTGGTGCTCACCTCCAACCTGGGCAGCCAGTTCCTGGTGGACCCGCTGACCAGCGAGGCCGAGAAGAAGGAGCAGGTCCTGGAGGTGGTCCGGGCCTCCTTCAAGCCCGAGTTCCTCAACCGGCTCGACGACCTGGTGGTCTTCTCCGCGCTGTCCCGCGACGAGCTGAGCCGCATCGCCCGGCTCCAGATCGACCGCCTGGCCGCCCGGCTCGCCGAGCGCCGGCTCACCCTGGAGGTCACCGACGAGGCGCTGGCCTGGCTCGCGGTCGAGGGCATGGACCCGGCCTACGGGGCCCGGCCGCTGCGCCGGCTGGTCCAGACGTCCATTGGCGACCGGCTGGCCCGGGAGATCCTGGCCGGAGAGATCAAGGACGGCGACACCGTCCGCGTCGACCGCGCCGGCGAGGGACTCGTCGTCGGCCCCGCCTCCGGGAAGACGCTGTAAGGGGGCGGGCCGCCACGCCCGTCCCACCCGCCCCCGGAAGGATCCTGTCCGCCGGGGGCGGACATGCGCCGCCCGGGGTTGCCACCCCCCTCCCCGCATGGGGGAGGATGGCGGCATCCGTACGAAGGGAAAAACACGGTGACCATCGACCCGTCCTCGATTCCGAACTTCGGGGGCCAGGAGCCCGAGCCCGGGCCGCCGCCCGGCCCCGTCGTCCCGGATCAGGACCTCGTGAAGCAGCTCCTGGACCAGATGGAGCTCAAGCACCTCGTCGACGAAGAGGGAGACCTCGTCGCGCCGTGGGAGCAGTTCCGTACGTACTTCATGTTCCGCGGCGAGGACGACCAGGCGGTCTACTCGGTCCGTACGTTCTACGACCGGCCGCACAAGATCGACGACAAGCCTGCCCTGCTGGAGGCCATCGACGACTGGAACCGCCGCACCCTGTGGCCCAAGGTCTACAGCCACACCCACGACGACGGCACCGTCCGCCTCATCGGTGAGGCGCAGATGCTGATCGGCCAGGGCATCAACCTGGAGTTCTTCGTCTCCTCGACGGTGAGCTGGGTGCGCGCCGCCATCGAGTTCGACCGGTGGCTCGCCGAGCAGCTCGGCCTCGAGCAGGAGGTCGACGGCGTCGAGAAGGCGAACGACGACGGCGACGACGAGGCCGACACCGACGAGTGATCCGGCGGCCGTGAGCCGGGCCGCGGCCCCGGGGACCGCCCCGGGCGCGGCTCACAGCGCGGCACGGGCGAACACCACCAGGTACGCCCCGTAGGCGAACGAGAGCCCGGTCAGGGCGCCGACCACCAGGACGGCGTGCCACGGCCGGGCTCTTGCCGTGCGCACCAGCGCCCGCGCGGGCGGGATCAGCAGCGGGAAGGCGGGCAGCAGGAAGCGCGGCTTGGAGGCGAAGTAGCCGGAGCCGCCGAGGACCACCAGCAGCAGCACCCCGCAGTAGACGAGCAGCGGCAGCGGCGCCCGGTCGGCCAGCAGCAGCGCGAACAGCAGCAGCGCGAGGACCACGATCACCACGGTCAGCGGGTGCACGGACCGGGTCGCGTGCACCATGAAGTGCCGGACGAACTCCACCGAGCCGCGCCCCAGGTCGAAGCGCGAGCCCCACTGGTCCTGCACCCGGAAGTAGCCGCCGAGCGGATCGCCCTGGCGGACCCCCACCCACAGCACGTACCCGCACCAGCCGAGCGGGGCGAGCGCCGCGCCCGTCCACAGCCTGTGGACGGAGCCGTCGGAGTCCGCCGCGGGGCGGGGGCCGCCGGGGCCGGGGGCGCGCGAGGCGGCGGGCCCGTCCGGGGTACCGGGGCTGTGCGCGGTGCCGGTGCCGTGTGCGGTGCGAGGTGCCCGTGCCCGCGCCCGTCGCCGGAGTTCCCACCCCGCCGCCGCGAGCACCGCCGCCGCCACCGCGAAGCCGTTCGGCCGCGCGAGCCCCGCGCCGGCCGCGAGCACCCCCGCCCACACCCAGCGCCCGCTCAGCACCGCGTACAGCGCCCACGCGGCGAAGGCCGTGAGCAGCGGCTCGGTGTACGCCATCGACAGCACCACCGAGTGCGGCAGCACCGCCCACAGCAGCACCAGCACGGTCGCGACGGCGCCCCCGTACAGCCGCCGCCCCACGAGATGGATGCCGTACGCCGCCAGCACCGCCGAGGCCCACGAGACCAGCAGCCCCGCCGCGCCCCAGCCGACCGGGAGCACGGCGGTCACGGCCCGTACCAGCCCCGGGTAGAGCGGGAAGAAGGCCAGGTCGCTGCGGACGAAGAGCTCGCCGTGGTGGTGATCGGCGCGGATCTCTCCGTAGCCGTGGGCGGCGATGCCGAAGTACCAGAGCGAGTCCCAGGAGCGGCCCAGCAGGGCCAGCGGATGCGCGTGCCCGGCGCTCCGCGCGCTCGCCAGGACCAGCAGCGCCCCGGTCAGCCGTACGGCGAGGAACAGGGTGAGCGCGGCGGGCGCCCCGGTGAGGCTCTCCGCCCGCGGTCGCCGGAACCCCCCGTCGGGCCGCCCGCGGCCGCCGGGCCGGGGCAGCCGGGGCGCCCCGACCGCATCGGGGACATCGGGACGCGCGAGAGTGTGGAACTCGGTCACACGGGAACCATGCGCTGTTTTAGTCGGATTTCCGCGCTTTGTCCCTCACGCGGCCCAAGGCGGACGGGCCGTCAGACGCCCGTCCGGGAGAGCCCCTTCAGCCTCCGCACGGCCTCCTCCAGGACCTCGACCCGCTTGCAGAACGCGAACCGGACGAACGGGGCCCCCATCTCCCGGTGGTCGTAGAACACCGCGTTGGGGATCGCGACGACGCCCGCCCGCTCCGGCAGCGCCCGGCAGAAGGCGAAGCCGTCGCTCTCCCCCAGCGGCCGGACGTCGGCCGTCACGAAGTACGTCCCGGCCGGGCGGAACACGGAGAAACCCGCGTCCCGCAGCCCGTCCGCGAGCAGGTCCCGCTTCCTCGTGAAGTCCTTCCGCAAGCCCTCGAAGAAGGACTCCGGCAGCGCCAGCCCCTCCGCGACGGCGTACTGGAACGGCCCCGAGGCCACGTAGGTCAGGAACTGCTTCGCCGAACGCACCGCCGTGACCAGCGCGGCCGTGCCCGTCACCCAGCCGACCTTCCAGCCGGTGTACGAGAAACTCTTGCCTGCGCTGCCGATGCCGATCGTCCGCTCCCGCATCCCGGGGAAGCTCGCGAGCGGCACGTGCTCGGCGCCGTCGAACACGAGGTGCTCGTACACCTCGTCCGTCACGACCAGCAGATCCCGCTCGACCGCCAGCTCGGCGATGGCGGCGAGTTCCGTCCGGTTCAGCACCGTCCCGGTCGGGTTGTGCGGGGTGTTGATCAGCAGCAACCGGGTGCGCCCGGTCACCGCGTCGCGCAGCTCGTCGAGGTCGAGGCGGAAGACGGGCCCGTCCGGGCCCTCGTGGGGCCGCAGCGTCACGGGCACCCGCCTGCCGCCCGCCATGGCGACGCAGGCCGCGTAGGAGTCGTAGTACGGCTCCAGGGCGATCACCTCGTCCCCCGGCTCGACCAGCGCCAGCAGCGCGGCCGCGATCGCCTCGGTGGCCCCGGCGGTGACCAGCACCTCCGTGTCCGGGTCGTACGCCAGTCCGTACCGCCGCTGCTGATGGGCGGTGATCGCCGCGCGCAGCTCGGGGACGCCGGGACCGGGCGGGTACTGGTTCCCGCGCCCCTCGCGCAGCGCCCGCACGGCCGCCTCGCGCAGCTCCTCGGGCCCGTCGGTGTCGGGGAAGCCCTGGCCGAGGTTGAGGGAGCCGGTGCTCAGCGCCAGCGCCGACATCTCGGCGAAGATGGTCGTGCCGAACTCGGTGAGCCGCCGGTTGAGGAGGGGGCGGCGCGCGGAGGAGGTCATGGGCGCCATCCTGCGCCCGCGTTCCGTGGTTCCTCAACTCCGCCGCCGCCCGAGCGAGGGCGGGTGGCTCCCCGCGCCCGTCCGCCGGCCCCGGCTGTCGGCCCCGGTTGTCGGCCCCGGTTGTCGGACCCGTCTGGGACGCTCCCGCGATGGAGACGACAGCGCGGGAGACGCGGGAGACGCCGGAGATGACGGTGCAGTTGACGATCGACTGCTCCGATCCGCAGCGGATGGTGGCCTTCTGGGCCGAGGCCCTGGGATACGTGCCGGAACCCCCGCCGGCCGGGCACGCCACGTGGCGTGCCCACTGGGTGGCGGCGGGGGTCCCGGAGGAGGAGCTGCCGCCCGGTGCCGGGGACGTCCCGGAGTCGATCGTCGATCCCTCGGGGCGCGGACCGCGGGTGTGGTTCCAGCAGGTACCGGAGCCGAAGGTCGCCAAGAACCGGTGGCATTTCGACCTCAAGGTGGGCGGGGGCCGCGAGGTCCCCCTGGAGGTCCGCGCGCGGCGGGTCGGGGAGACGGTGGAACGGCTCGTCGGGGCGGGAGCCACCGTGCTGCGGATCGAGCAGGATCCGGACACGGGGTTCTGCGCCGCCGCCCTGCAAGACCCCGAGGGCAACGAGTTCGACGTCGTCTGAGGGCCGCCGGGACGGGGCGCGGACACCCGGAAGATGTGGATCAGTGCAGGTCGGAGGTGCTTTCCGGATGCTCACCCTCAGAAGTTGCTCAACTTCGCTTTGGGGCGCGCGGCGTGAGGGCATCTCCCGTGCACACAAGAGCCGGGACGCCGACGAGGCCGGCCCGGCATCGAACGGCCTCCAGGGGGATCTGCCGGGGGCCGATGGGGGATTCGAAAGGAGGGTGACGCCATGGTGTTGGGCATCATCCTTGTGGTCATGGCACTGCTGCTCGTCTGGGCCTTCACCGCGAACCGGAAGGCCGCGAACCGGAAGAACGCGAGCCGGAAGGGGAAGCGGTCCCGTCGCGCCGCCGGGTACGCGGCGGGTGGCGGAGGCAGCTGGTGGGCCGGCGACTCGGGCAGCGGCTCGGGCGGTGACTCGTCCTCGGGCGGTCATCACGGCGGCGGCGGTCACTCGTGCGGGGGAGGAAGCTGCGGTGGCGGCTCCTCGTGCGGCGGTGGTTGCGGGGGAGGCGGCGGCTGCGGAGGGGGCTGAGGCCGAGGGGCCCCGCGGAGGGGCCCGAGGCCGTTCGGCCGGCCGGGGAGGGGCGCGCGGGGGCGCGCGTCACACGTGAACAGTTGAGCTGTGCAGCCCTCGGGGGGATGGAAACCCCACGAAGTTGGGTAAAAACGCTGTGGCGGCCCCAGAGTTCATGATTCCCTCTAGATCACGAAACAGCCTCAGGACGTCCCGCGGGGCATCCCGCGGACGGACCTCTTCGGGACCGGGCTGTTCCGGACGTCCTGTCCGGCCGGCCGAGCCGGCCGGTCTACTCCGGCGCCACCGAGGTGTGTGCCGGCCCCCTCCCCTTTTTGCGTGCTAGCGGAGCCGATCCATGCTCACGACCCTGAAAACCTCCTACACCGACACGCGCGCGGCCGACCTCGCCTGGACCCTGGACAGCGGACCGCTGCCCGCACTCGCCACCCTCGACCTCGAACTGGAGGACACGAACCTGCAGTTGCGTCTTCTCGGCGCCTCCCACCAGGTACTCCTGGAGGCGCCGGAGGGGCCCTGCTCGGAGACGGTCGCCTGCATCCGGGGCAGCAGCACGCCGCTGCCGCTCGGTGTGGCGAAACGGATCGACGACTGGGAGTACGAGTTCGCGGCCCGTGTGGAGGTGCTCTCCCCGCGCTCGTTCGCGGGGCGCGCCCAGGAGCTGCTGGCCCTGGTCGCCGACCATCCGCACGGCCTGGCCGGCGTCTTCCCCGGCAGTCCGCACGCGTTCACGGCGATGCTGGCCCAGCGGCACGAGGGCCAGATCCACTGGCGCACCTGGCACGCGTACCCGCAGGACGGCCAGCTCGTCGCCACCCGCACGCGGGTGGGCACGGTCACCCGCGCCAACCGCGCCAACCGCGCCTCCGCGGAGGAGTGGCGGCTCGGCCTCCCGGTGGACCATCGTGCGCCCCGGCTCCAGGCCACGGGCGTCTGAGCCGGAACGCGCCGGTCGGCGCGGTTTCATGCCCGCCCCGAGGGCCCCGTCACGTGAGCGTCGCCGCCGGCCGTACGGCGCCCGGACGCGCACCAGGGGTGGAGCTCGCGAAGGGCGCTCCCCGTGCACCACTTCACCACCGCTTCACTCTCGTGAGTGACCGGGCCGGGCCGCGGCGCCCGGGTAGCGTTCCGTCAGTGATCGACCCGCACGCCCCCGCACCTCCCGGCACCCCGCCCCGCCGGGGCGAGCCGGGCCGGGCGCCGCTGCCCGTACGCCCCGGCACGGGACGCTTTCTCGTCCTGGCCGGCGTGTTCGTCTGCGCGGCCTGCGGACTGGTGTACGAGCTCGAACTCGTCGCCCTCGCCTCGTACCTGATCGGCGATTCCGTCACCCAGGCCTCCGTCGTCCTCTCGGTCATGGTCTTCGCGATGGGCATCGGCTCGCTCGCCGCGAAACGGCTGCGCTGCCGCGCGGCGGTCGGCTTCGGCGCCGTGGAGGCAGCCCTCGCCCTCGTCGGCGGCCTCAGCGCCATGGCGCTCTACGCCGTCTTCGCCTGGTCCGGCGGCGACTGGGCCGGTGTCCCGGCCGCCGGCCCGCGCTGTCTCCTCGTCGCGTTCTCCCTGGCCATCGGCCTGCTCATCGGCGCCGAGGTCCCCCTCCTCATGGAGCTGATCCAGCGCATCCGCCGCCAGGAGGCGGGCGGCGCGGTCGCCGACCTCTTCGCCGCCGACTACGTGGGCGCCCTCGTCGGCGGCCTCGCCTTCCCCTTCCTCCTCCTGCCGCTGCTCGGCCAGTTGGAGGGCGCCCTGCTCACCGGCGCGGTCAACGCGGTCGCCGGTGCCGCCCTCGTCCTCGGCCTGTTCCGCCGCGACCTCCCGACGCGCACCCGTCACGTCCTGCTCGCCGTCAACGTCACCGTGCTCGGCGTGCTCGCGCTGGCCGCACTGCTCGCCGGGGACTTCGAACGGGCCGCCCGGCACGCCGTGTACGGCGCCGGCGTACGCGTGGCGCTGCACACGGGTGTCCAGGAGGTCGTCCTCACCGGCGGCGAGCACGGCCGCCCCCTCGGCCTGTTCCTCGACGGACGGCTGCGGGTCAGCGGCAGCGACGAGTACCGGTACCACGAGGCCTTGGTGCACCCCGCCATGAGCGGCCCGCACGCCCGCGTGCTCGTCCTGGGCGACGGTGACGGCCTGGTCGCCCGCGAGGTGCTGCGCCACCCTGGCGTACGGCGGCTCGACGTCGTCGCGCCCGACCCGGAGGTGGTGCGTCTGGCCCGCCGGGACCCCGCCCTGTCCCGCCTCAACGCGCACGCCTACGAGGACCCGCGCGTCCGCGTCCTCACGGACGACGCGTTCCGCCGGCTGCGGGAGGTTCCCGCACGGTCGTACGACGTGGTGATCGCCGACCTCCCCGCCCCCGGCATCGGCGACAGCACCAAGCTGTACTCGCAGGAGTTCTACGGCCTGGCCCGCCGCGCCCTCGCCGAGGGCGGCCGGCTCGCCGTGCACGGGGGGCAGGTCACCCGCCGCCGGGTGTTCTGGACCGTGGAGGCGACGATCCGCTCGGCCGGACTGCGCACCGTGCCGTACCGGGTCGACGGGCGCGGCGCCTGCTCCGCGGGCGGCCCCGAGCGCACGGTCCGCGGCATCCACCCGGAGGTCACCGACTGGGGCTTCGTCCTGGCCGGCCGCACCCGCCCGGCGCTGCGGCTCGACCCGGCGGCACCGCCGCCGCGCTCGCTCACCCGGGAGAGCCTGGCCGCGGACCGGCGGGCGGCGGCCCGCACCCGGCTGCCCGGACTGCCCCCGTCGACGCTGGTGCACCCGCGCTACGCGGGCTGACCCGCCCCGGCGAATCCCCGCGTGCACGGGTTCGGTTCCGGCCACGGTGGGTAGGCTCGGCCGGCATGGAGCATGAGGTGTTCGTTCCGGTACCGGCCGAGCGACTCGGCGAGGTGCTCGCCGACCCCGAACGGGCGGCCGGGGCCGTGCCGGGCTTCCAGCAGGACGCGGGCGCCGAGCCCGGCGCAGGGCGTCTGAAGGTGCGCGTCGGGGGACACAGCATCACCTACCGCGGTGCCTTCACGCTGCGGCGGCGGGACGACGGCTCGTACGCCCTGCAGGGCGAGGCGACGGAGGCCCGCGGCAGCGGCACGGTACGGCTCGCCCTGACGGTACGGCTGCGGCCGGCCGAGGACGGCACGACCCTGACCTTCGGCGGCACGGCCACGGGCGACGGCCGCATCGCCGAGCTGCCCGAGGAGACCGTCGCCTCGGCGGGCGCCCGCCTGCTGACCCGCTTCGCGGAGAGCGCGGCCCGCGCGGCGGCGGCCGGGCGGAGCGAAGATCCGGCGCCGGCCGGGGCGGAAGGGCCGGCATCCGGCACGAAACCACCGGCGTCCGGGGCCGAACCCCCGGCATCCGGCACGAAACCACCGGCGTCCGGGGCCGAACCCCCGGCATCCGGCGCGAAGCCCTCGGCACCCGGAACCGAACCTCCGGCCGCAGGCAGTAAACCTCCGGCCGCAGACAGCGAACCTTCGGCCGCGGGCAATGAACCGCCGCCCGCCGGCAGCGAACCGGCGGCCCCCGACACCGAGTCCTCGTCCCCGCCCCCCTCGTCCCCGCCCCCCTCGTCCCCGTCCCCCTCGTTCCCTTCCGCCTCCGACGCGGAGGTCCCGGACCTCCCCGAGATCCCCGAGTCCCTGGAGATCCCGGCGGACGCGCAGGGCGGGCCCGGCGACGCGGAGGCCGGGCCCCCGGCCGAGGCGGCGCACGCACGGCGGACGATGATCGGGCGCAGCGCGGAGGAGGTCGACCACGCCCCGCCGCGCGGACGCTACGCCCCGGTTCCGGCGCCGGAGGCGACGGCGTCCGCCGGGGTGCTGCGCTGGGCGGCCCCCGCCGCGGTGGTCGTCCTGGCCTCGGCGATCGTCGTGAACAGGGTGCTGCGCAAACGCCGCTGAGGGCGCCGGGCCCTCCCGCCCGGCCCACCGGTGGCCGCGGGGAGGCTCTAGGGTCGCCCTCGTGAGCAATGAACAGATCACGCTGACCGCGGGCACCGCGGAGGCCACCCTCCATCCCGCGAACGGCGGACGCCTCACCGGCCTCCGCATCGCCGGCACGGAACTCCTCCGGCAGGGCGAGCGCTACGGCTGCTTCCCGATGGTCCCCTGGTGCGGCCGCACCAGGGACGGCCGTTTCCGTGACGGCGCCACCGTGCACCAGCTCCCCCTGAACTCGCCCCCGCACGCCATCCACGGCACCGCCCGCAACGCCCCGTGGGCCACCGCCCGGGTCACCCCCACCGAGGCCGTGCTGACCTACGACCTGAGCGAGCCGTGGCCGTACCCCGGCCGGGTCACCCAGGTCGTCACCCTCGCCGAGGACTCGCTGACCCTCGCCATGGCCGTGGAGACGTACGGCTCGTCCTTCCCGGCGCAGATCGGCTGGCACCCCTGGTTCCACCGCAGCCTCGACGGCAGCGAGGTCAGTCTGGACTTCGCGCCGGCCTGGCAGGAGGAGCGCGGCGAGGACCACCTGCCCACGGGCAACCGCGTCGAGCCCCGCCCGGGCCCCTGGGACGACTGCTTCGGCATGCCCGAGGGCGTCGACGTCACCCTGACCTGGCCCGGCAGGCTCGCGCTGACGGTGGCCTCGCGCGAGCGGTGGGTCGTCGTCTACGACGAGCAGGAGGAGGCGGTGTGCGTGGAGCCGCAGACCGGCCCGCCCAACGGCCTCAACACGCTCCCGCGCCTGGTCACCCCCCTCGAGCCGCTGGAAGCCACCACCACCTGGACCTGGCGCCCCGCATAAGCTGAGCGCCATGACGAAGGACGACGACAAGGCCACCGGCTCGGCCGGCACCGACGTGCGCGGCGCGCTGCTGCGGCAGATCAAGGACAAGGCCGTCGTGCACGGCAGGGTGACCCTCTCCTCGGGCCTGGAGGCGGACTACTACGTGGACCTGCGCCGCGTCACCCTCGACGGCGAGGCCGCGCCGCTGGTCGGGCAGGTGCTGCTCGACCTGACGGCGGAACTGGAGTTCGACGCGGTCGGCGGCCTCACGATGGGCGCCGACCCGGTCGCCGGCGCGATGCTGCACGCCGCCGCCGCGCGCGGCCGGCGTCTGGACGCCTTCGTGGTCCGCAAGGCGGCCAAGGCGCACGGCATGCAGCGCCGGGTCGAGGGGCCGGACATCGCGGGCCGCCGGGTCCTCGTCGTCGAGGACACCTCCACCACGGGCGGTTCGCCGCTCACCGCCGTGGAGGCGGTGCGGGAGGCGGGCGCCGAGGTCGTCGGCGTCGCGACCATCGTCGACCGTGCGACGGGCGCCGCGGAGAAGATCCGCGAGGGTGCCGGGGTGCCGTACCTGTACGCCTTCGGCAAGGACGAACTCGGCCTGGACTGAGCCCGGTCGGGCCCCCGGGCCGGCCACCGCGCGGCCCCGTTCCGACTCGGCCCATCCACAGGCTGGACAGGGTGTCCGACGCAGGGGGCCGAGTCTGGAAGGATGGGGCCGACGATGACGTCACCCCCTAGGTCAGGGACCTGAGTACGCAGAACGCACCCGTACATCACAAGGAGCGGACAGATGCCCATCGCAACCCCCGAGGTCTACAACGAGATGCTCGACCGGGCGAAGGCAGGCAAGTTCGCCTACCCGGCCATCAACGTGACCTCGTCCCAGACCCTGCACGCGGCGCTGCGCGGCTTCGCGGAGGCGGAGAGCGACGGCATCGTCCAGATCTCCACGGGTGGCGCGGAGTTCCTCGGCGGCCAGCACAACAAGGACATGGTGACCGGCGCGGTCGCCCTGGCCGAGTTCGCGCACATCGTCGCCGAGAAGTACGACGTGAACATCGCGCTGCACACCGACCACTGCCCGAAGGACAAGCTCGACGGGTACGTGCGGCCGCTGCTCGCGGTCTCGGAGGAGCGGGTCAAGGCCGGCCGCAACCCGCTGTTCCAGTCCCACATGTGGGACGGCTCGGCGGAGACGCTGGCCGACAACCTCGCCATCGCCCAGGAGCTGCTGGGCCGCGCCGCCGCCGCGAAGATCATCCTCGAGGTCGAGATCACCCCGACCGGCGGCGAGGAGGACGGCGTCTCCCACGAGATCAACGACTCCCTCTACACGACGGTCGACGACGTGACCCGCACCGCCGAGGCCCTCGGCCTGGGCGAGAAGGGCCGCTACCTGCTGGCCGCCTCCTTCGGCAACGTGCACGGCGTGTACAAGCCGGGCAACGTCGTCCTGCGCCCGGAGCTGCTGAAGGACCTGAACGAGGGCGTGGCCGCGAAGTACGGCCGCCCGGCCGGCAGCCAGCCCTTCGACTTCGTCTTCCACGGCGGCTCCGGCTCCACGGAGGAGGAGATCCGCACGGCGCTGGAGAACGGCGTGGTCAAGATGAACATCGACACGGACACGCAGTACGCCTTCACCCGTCCCGTCGTCGACCACGTCTTCCGCAACTACGACGGCGTCCTCAAGGTCGACGGCGAGGTCGGCGCCAAGAAGACCTACGACCCGCGCACCTGGGGCAAGCTCGCCGAGGCCGGCATGGCCGAGCGTGTCCTGGCGGCCTGCGGCCACCTCCGCTCCACCGGCACGAAGATCAAGTAACCCCTTCGTCCCCCACCGCCCCGCGCCCCGCACAGGGACGCGGGGCGATGTCGTTCCACCGGGGCCGGGGCCGGGGCCGGGGCCGGGGGCGGGGCGGCTGCGGGCCGGCGGCCGAACCGGTGACGAATGCCCGGAGGACGCGTGAAGAAACCAGGTAATTTCGCTGTGTGTTCGGCCTGTTGGCGGGCACGAGGAGCGGCGGAGGTCGATAACTATGGTTCCCCTGCTTCTGGTTCTTCTGCTGGCTCTGATCCTCTTCGGCGCGGGCTTCGCGCTGAAGGCCCTGTGGTGGATCGCCATCATCGTGCTGGTGGTCTGGCTGCTGGGCTTCGTCGTCCGCAGCGCGGACAGTGGCGGCCGCAAGGGCCGCTGGTATCGCTGGTAGCCGTACACCCGCCGGTCACCGCGCACCGGCACGAGCCACAAAGGCCCCGGACAACCGTCCGGGGCTTCCGGCATGTCCCGGCTCCCGGTGCACCTCCCGCGGAACGGCCGCGACGGTCACGACGGCCCGGCACCGCACCCAAAGGGTGTGAATACCGGCCTCACGGGCACTTGGTGTGCAGCCGGGGCCCGGTACGCCATGGGATCCACCTCCGATCACCGGGCCCCGGCGACTCCCCCTCGCCGCGCCCGCCGCCGGAGCAGTCTGGTGGAGCCCCCGCCCCTGCGGGATGATCCCCCCATGGCCGCACC
Organism: Streptomyces griseoaurantiacus; assembly: GCF_036189845.1. Taxonomy (NCBI): domain Bacteria; kingdom Bacillati; phylum Actinomycetota; class Actinomycetes; order Kitasatosporales; family Streptomycetaceae; genus Streptomyces; species Streptomyces griseoaurantiacus. The sequence goes on from NZ_CP108326.1 coordinate 3,969,944, forward strand.
CTCCGGCACACACCTCCCCACCCCCGCCGCGCGCTGGATCCTCCTCACCACGGTGCTCGGCTCCAGCATGGCGCTGCTGGACAGCACCGTCGTCAACGTCGCCCTGCCCCGCATCGGCGAGGACCTCGACGCCCCCCTCACGGCCCTGCAGTGGACCGTCAACGCCTACCTCCTCACCCTCGCCTCCCTCATCCTCCTCGGCGGCTCCCTGGGCGACCGCTTCGGCCGCCGCCGGATCTTCGTCCTCGGCGTGACCTGGTTCGCCCTCGCCTCCCTGGCCTGCGGCCTCGCCCCCACCTCCGGCGTCCTCATCGCCGCCCGCGCCCTGCAGGGCGTCGGGGGCGCGCTCCTCACGCCCGGCTCCCTCGCCCTCATCCAGGCCTCGTTCCACCCCGACGACCGGGCGCGGGCGGTCGGCATCTGGTCCGGCTTCGGCGGCATCGGGGCCGCCGTGGGCCCCTTCCTCGGCGGCTGGCTGGTCGAGGGCCCCGGCTGGCGCTGGGTGTTCCTGCTCAACGTCCCCCTGGCCCTGATCTGCGTCCCCGTCGCCCTCCGCCACGTCCCGGAGTCCTCCGACGAGCGCGCCCACGGCCGCTTCGACCTGTCCGGCGCCGCGCTCGGCGCGCTCGCGCTCGCCCTGGTGACGTACGCCCTCGTCGAGGCCCGGCAGGGTTCGCTCGCCGTCGCGCTCACCGCGCTGGCGGGCGTGGCGGCGGGCGTCGCCTTCGTGTACGTCGAACACCGCGCGGCGGACCCGATGCTGCCGCCCTCGATCTTCGGCTCGCGCCAGTTCACCGCGGTCAACCTGGTGACGCTGTGCGTGTACGCGGCGTTCGGCGGTTTCTTCTTCCTCACCGCGCTCCAGCTCCAGGTGGTCGCGGGCTACTCACCGCTCGCGGCCGGCACGGCCATGCTGCCGACGACCGCCCTCATGCTGCTGTTCTCGGCGCGTTCCGGCGCGCTGGCCGAGCGGATCGGGCCGCGGATCCCGCTCACCCTCGGCCCGCTGCTGTGCGCGGCCGCGATGCTGCTGATGCTGCGGGTGGGCGAGGACGCGGCGTACCCGACCGATGTGCTGCCCGCCCTGCTGGTCATGGGCGCGGGCATGGTCACCCTGGTGGCGCCGCTGACCGCGACCGTCCTGGCCTCGGTGGACAGCGGCCGGGCCGGCCTGGCCAGCGGCATCAACAACGCGGCCGCCCGGGCCGCCGGCCTCGTCGCGGTGGCCGCGCTGCCACTGCTGACCGGCATGGACGACGAGGCCTACCGCTCGGCCGGCGCCTTCGACGCGGCGTTCCGCCGCGCCATGCCGATCTGCGCCGCCGTCCTGGTGGCGGGCGCGGTCCTGGCCTGGTCGACGGTCCGCCGCCCGGTCCCCGACTGCGCCCACCCGGAATGCCTGCGCCACGGCAACGTCACCGCACCCCCGCTGGAGCCGCCCCGCACGGGGCACGGGGCGCCGTAAGGCGAGGCGTGCCCCCTGCGGGGCGGCCGCACCCCTCCCCGCTCACCGCCACCGGGTCCCGTCCCGCAGACTGTGAGACATGTCCATTCACGAGAACCTCCTCGGCGGTCCGCCCCCGACCCACCTTCCCGACGACCCGGAGCCCCGGGAGCTGCTCGCCGGCGGCACCTCCCCCGCCGAGGTCGCCGCCAAGTACCCCACGTCCTCCCTCGCCTGGGCCCGTCTCGCCGACGAGGCCTTCGAGCGCGGCAGCGTCGTCGAGTCCTACGCCTACGCCCGTACGGGCTACCACCGCGGTCTCGACGCCCTGCGCCGCAGCGGCTGGAAGGGGCACGGTCCGGTGCCCTGGGAGCACGAGCCGAACCGCGGCTTCCTGCGCGCCCTGCACGCCCTCGCCCGCGCCGCCGAGTCGATCGGTGAGCGGGAGGAGTACGAGCGGTGCAGCCAGTTCCTGAAGGACTCCTCGGAGACGGCGGCGCAGACGCTGGGCTGACCGGCTCCGGCCGATCCGTGCGGCCGGTTCCCCGCCCCCGCCTGTGGCGGGGTTTCCCCGCCCCCGCCTGTGCGGGGGTGGGGCTGCCGGGCCTTGCGAGCCTCCGGTTGATTGCGGAGGATGCCAGGTGGGGACCGGGGCCCCCGTGCCGGCATCGGCAGGGGCGGACCGCTACCCGGAGTACTGCAGGAGACAGCGATGTCCCAAACGGCTCACGAGCCCCACGAGCCCGAGACCCCGCATCTCGACTTCGAAGGCACGACCCCCTACGAGGACTACGTACGGGCCGACGTGCTCACCCACCTCCAGCACCCCCTCTCCGACGATCCCGGAGAGATGGTCTTCCTGGTCACCACCCAGGTCATGGAGCTGTGGTTCACCGTGATCGTCCACGAGTGGGAGACCGCCGCGCACGCCCTGCGCACCGCGGACGACATCCCCACCGCGATCGCCGCGCTCAAGCGTTCGATACGGGAGCTGGAGGCGCTCAACGCCTCCTGGACCCCGCTCGCGCACCTCACCCCGGCGCAGTTCAACTCCTACCGCTCCGCCCTCGGCGAGGGCTCGGGCTTCCAGTCGGCGATGTACCGGCGCATGGAGTTCCTGCTCGGCGACAAGTCCGCGTCCATGCTCGTCCCGCACCGCGGCGCCCCCCGCGTCCACGCCGAGCTGGAGAAGGCGCTGCAGGAGCCGAGCCTCTACGACGAGGTGCTGCGGCTGCTGGCCCGCCGGGGCCACGCGATCCCTCAGTCCGTGCTGCGCCGTGACGTGGCGCTGCGCTACGAGCCGTCCCCGGAGGTCGAGCGGGCCTGGACGGCCGTCTACGCCGGTGACCCCGAGGACGAGCTCGCCCGGCTCGGCGAGGTGCTGACCGACGTCGCCGAGCTGGTGTGGCGCTGGCGCAACGACCACCTCGTCGCCACCCGGCGCGCGATGGGCGCCAAGGCCGGCACGGGAGGCTCGGCGGGCGTCGCCTGGCTGGAGAAGCGCGCGCGGAAGAACGTGTTCCCCGAACTGTGGACGGCGAGGTCCCATGTCTGAGCCGACCGCGGCTGCCCTGTCCGACGGCAGGTCCGGTGCCGCCCCGTCCGACGGCATGTCCGACGCCGCCGTGTCCGACGGTGTGTCCGGTGCCGTTCCGTCCGACGTCGTCGTGTCCTCCGTCGCGTCCGTGTCCGCGTCCGAGTCCGAGTCCGAGGCCGTGTCCGAGCTGGGCGCACGGGCGCGGAAGCTGGACGCCGAGGACGAGCTGGCCGCCACGCGCGCCCGGTTCGTCCTCGATGAGCCGGGCCCGGTGGGACACCCCGAAAGCCGCCAGGGAGCGGCGGACGCCGAGCGGGGCGCCGCCGTCTACCTCGACGGGAACTCGCTGGGCGCGCTCCCCGTCGGTGTCGCCGAACGCGTCGAGGACGTCGTACGCCGGGAGTGGGGCGCCCTGCGCATCCGCTCCTGGGAGGAGAGCGGCTGGTGGACGGCGCCGGAGCGGATCGGCGACCGGATCGCCCTGCTGGTCGGCGCGGCGCCCGGCCAGGTCGTGGTGGGCGACTCGACCAGCGTCAACGTGTTCAAGGCCCTGGTGGGCGCGGTGCGGCTGGCGCGGGGCGAGGACGGCGACGGGGACGAGGACGGGGGCGGGGGTGCGCCTGGTGCGCGCCGGGACGAGATCCTGGTGGACGCCACCACCTTCCCCACCGACGGCTACATCGCCGCCTCCGCCGCCCGTCTGACCGGTTGCACGCTGCGCCCGGTCGCCCCCGCCGACGTCCCCGCCGTCCTGCGCGAGCGCGGCGACCGTACGGCCGCGGTGCTGCTCAACCACGTCGACTACCGCACCGGCCGGCTGCACGACCTGCCGGCGCTGACCGCCGCCGTGCACGGGGCGGGCGCGCTCGTCGTCTGGGACCTGTGCCACAGTGCGGGCGCGCTGCCGGTCGGGCTCGACGCGCACGGCGTGGACCTTGCGGTGGGCTGCACGTACAAGTTCCTCAACGGGGGGCCGGGCGCACCGGCGTTCCTGTACGTGCGCCGGGACCTCCAGGAGCGTTTCGACTCGCCCCTGCCCGGCTGGAACTCGCACGCCCGGCCGTTCGGGATGCGTCAGGAGTACGAACCGGCGCCCGGTGCCCTGCGCGGCCGGGTCGGCACTCCCGACATCCTGTCCATGCTCGCGCTCGAGGCGGCGCTGGATGTGTGGGACGGCGTGCGGATCGAGGCGGTGCGGGCCAAGTCGCTCGCGCTGACGGACTTCTTCCTGGAGTGCGTCGAGGCGTATCTGCCGCCGGGCCGCGTGGAACCGGTGACCCCGGCCGCGCACGCGGAGCGCGGCAGCCAGGTGGCGCTGCGCTGCCCGGACGCGGAGGAGGTCATGCGGCGGCTGATCGCCCGGGGCGTGGTCGGTGACTTCCGTGCGCCGGACGTCCTGCGCTTCGGGTTCACCCCGCTGTACCTGGGCTTCGCCGAGGTGGAGCGGGCGGCGCGGGTGCTGGCGGAGGTGGCGGCGGATGTGGAGTCGGAAGCGGCGGCGGACGCCGCGGCGGACGTGACGGCGGACGCCGCGGCGGGGCGGCCGTCCGGCTCTCACCCAGCGTGACATCCGGGTGCGGGCGCACGTCACGGGGCTGATACCGTCCCGGCCAGCGACCGGAATCCCACCGGCCGCCGTGCGCCCAATTCCACACTGCCGCTGAGAGGTTGGACCATGCCGGACCAGGCTGCCGCTGCCCGCGACGCCGCCGAGGAGGCGTCCGCCCTCTCACATCCGCCCGTCGCCCCGGACGCCACGGCCGCGTACGGCGCTCACCCCGACCAGGTGATCGACTTCTACGCCCCGCGCGGCGGGGCCGGGCACGTGCCGTCGGGGGCGGAGGCGGCGGGGACGGCCCCGCTCGTGGTGGTGCTGCACGGCGGGGCCTGGCGGTCCCGGTACGACCGCCGGCACGTCACCCCGTTCGCGGACTTCCTGGCCCGCCGCGGTTTCGCGGTGGCGAACGTCGAGTACCGGCGGGGGGAGACGGACGCGACCGCGACCGGTTCGGCGACTGGCTCGACGCAGGCGGTCGCGGCCGGTTCCGGTTCCGGTTCCGGTTCGGCGGAGGCTTCCGCGGCCGGTGCGGTGGGTGCGACCGGTTCGACGGACGCCTCGGGTGGTGCGACGCCGGTCGCCGGGCGGTGGCCGGAGACGTTCGACGACGTGGCGGCGGCCCTGGACGCGCTGCCCGCGCTCGCCCGGGAGGCCCTTCCCCGGGCGGACGTGAACCGCACGGTCCTGACCGGTCACTCGGCGGGCGGCCACCTCGCCCTGTGGGCCGCCGCCCGGCACCTGCTGCCCGCCGACGCGGCCTGGCGCACCGACCGGCCGGCCCCGTTGCGCGGGGTGGTCGCCCTCGCCCCGCTGGCGGACTTCGAGGTCGCCGAGAAGCTGGCGGTGTGCGAGGGGGCGGCACGCCAACTGCTGGGCGGTGACGAGCACTTCGCGCTGCGCAGGCCGTACGCGGACCCCTCGCTCCTGCTGCCGACCGGCATCGCGACCACGCTGGTGCAGGGCCGTACGGACGTGGTGGTGCCGCAGGCGGTGGCCGAGTCGTACGCCGACGCGGCGGCCAAGGCGGGCGAGGTGGTGGGCCTGACGCTGCTGGAGGACGTCGGCCACTTCCCCCTGATCGACCCGGCGGCGGACGCCTGCGCGGTGGTCGCCGAGGAGATCGCCCAACTGGCCTGGTGAGGACGGTATGAGGGGGGGCGCGACCGCACCCCCCTCATACCCGTAATACCTGAGAGCTACGACCGAACTGAGCTCCCCAGCGGGACGCCGACGACGTGTCACGCTCCGTAGCGTCCCTCCCATGACCGCTCGTCACGAAAAGGCGAGGGGGCGCAGAGGGAGGGGAACGGCGTGCGTGGCATGAGCGGCATGAGCGGCATGAGCGGCGTGCGTGGCATGAGCGGCGTGAGCGGCGTGAGTGGCACGAGCGGCATCAGTACGGACCTTCGGGTGGATGCCATCGGCCGGGAGACGGGCAGTCTCCGTTCCGAGCCGGCCGCGCGTCACCGCACCGCCCCTTCCGACCCGATACCGGGTCCCCGCACCCCTTCCCCCCACCGGGGCCCGCGCCGCCCACGGCGGCGGCTGTCGCGCGCGGCCCTCACCGCGCTGCTCACCGGTGCCCTCGTGGTGCCCCTCTCCGCCGCGGCCCGCCCGGGCATCCCCGCGCCGCCGCCCGCCGCGCTCCCCCCGCTCACGGCGGGGACCACGGCCGCCGTCTACGCGGCCAACCGGGCCAACGCCGCCACCGCGGCCCGCATGGCCGAGGCGCACGGCGACCACCGGCGCGCCGCGTACGACCGTGCGATGGCGTCCCCGTCCCGGCACCTGCTCGCCTTCGACGGCCGGGGCTCCGGCCGTGCCGTGGAGGTGTTCGGCGACCTGACGCGGGCCGAGCGCGTCGCGGTCCTGGTCCCCGGCTCCGACACCACGCTGGACGCCTACGACCGCTTCCGGGCGACCGCGCTCGCCCTGCGCGACCGCCTTCCCCGGTCCCGTACGGCGGTGGTCGCCTGGCTCGGCTACGCCGCCCCGAGAACGCTCAGCACCGCCGTCCTCACCCCCACCCGCGCCGGCGAAGGCGCCACGGAGCTGGAGCGGTTCGTACGCGGGCTGCACACCCTGCCGATCGGCCGCGACCCCGAGGTGTCGCTCCTCTGCCACTCCTACGGCACGGTCGTGTGCGCCCGCGCCGCCGGACGGGTGGACGCCGAGAACCTCGTGCTGGTCGGCAGCCCCGGCACCGGCGCGGACTCTGTCACCGACCTGGGCACCCGGGCCCGGGTGTGGGCGGCCCGCGGGGCCGAGGACTGGATCGCCCACGTCCCCCACACGCGGGTCTCCCTCTTCGGCGCGACTGTCGGTCTCGGCGCGGACCCGGTCTCCCCGGGTTTCGGTGCCCGGGTCTTCGCGGCGGGGGACGGCGGGCACAGCGACTATTTCCGCCCCGGATCCACGTCCCTGGCCAACCTCGCGCACATCGTCCTCGGCGAGACCGCGGAGGTGAGCCGTGGCTGACGCCCCCTTCCCTCCGCCGTTCACCCGGCTCACCCGGCTCACCCGGCTCACCCGGCTCACCCGGCTCACCCGGCTCACGCTGCTCACGACCGTCGCGGGCCGTCTCCGCGCCATCGCCACACGGGTCGAGACGGCCACACCGCCCGAGCGGGACCGGGCGGTGGACGCCCTGCGGGCCTTCGCGATACTCGGCGTGGTGCTGGGGCACTGGCTGGTGACGGCACTCGTCGCCGAGGGCGGCACACTGCACACGGCGAGCCCGCTGGGCCCCATGCCCTGGCTGGCCCCGGTCTCCTGGGCGTTCCAGACGCTCGCGGTGTTCTTCCTGGTCGGCGGGCACGTGGCGACGCGCAGCCATGCCTCGGCCGCCGCCGGGGGCATACCGTACGGGCGCTGGCTGGGCGCCCGGCTGGGGCGGCTGTTCCGCCCGGTGGCAACGCTGCTCGCGTTGTGGACGGCCGTCACGGTCGCGCTGCTCCTGACCGGTGCCGACCTCGACACGGTGCGCACGCTGGTGAAGCTGGCGCTGTCCCCGCTGTGGTTCCTGCTGGTGTTCGCCGCGCTGACCGCAGCGACCCCGCTGCTGGCCCGGCTGAACCCGCTGTGGCCGCTCGCCGTAGTCCTCCATGTGGACCTGTTGCGCTTCGGCCTGGACGGGCCCTCCTGGCTCGGCTGGCTGAACCTGCCGGCGGGCTGGCTGGTGCCCTACACGCTCGGCGCGGCCTGGACCCGGGGTGAACTGGCGGGCCGGCGCGCGGCCGTGGTCCTGCTGACGGGGGGTACGGTGGCGACGGCGGCGCTGGTGCTGTGGGCCGGGTACCCGGCGTCGATGGTCGGGGTGCCGGGCGCGGCGGTGTCCAATCTCGATCCGCCCACGCTGGCGGCGGTCACCTTCGGCCTGGCGCAGTGCGGTCTGGCCCTGCTCCTGCGGGACCGGCTGCGTGTGCTGATGCGGCGGCCCCTGGCCTGGGCGGGGGTGGCGCTGGTGAACCTGTCGGCGATGACGATATTCCTCTGGCACCAGACGTCGTTGATGGCGACCACCGCCCTCGGCCTGCTCGCGGGCCGGCTCCCGGGACTGCACACCCGACCCGAGGGACTCGACTGGGTGGCCTTCCGGCTGGCCTGGCTGCCGGTCTTCGGCTGCGTACTGGCGGTCTGCTGGACGGCGTTCCGGCACCGGGAGCAGGAGCCGCACCGTTCACACCCACGAGGCCGGTACCGCGGCCGGTTTCGCGGCCGGGGCTCGCGCGTGGTGCTCGTGCACCGCGGCGGGCACGCGACCACGGGAGCATCCGATCATGCCTAGAGTGAGCCGGATGGGCGAGAGGCAGCAGGCCGACGGAACGGGCGTTGCGGACGGGCCGGACGGGCCGGCGGGGACGGGCGGCCGCACGACCGTCGAGTGGGCCCTGGGGACGGCCCGCCGGTGGGGGCGCATGCTGCGCGCGGATCTCGGCACGTTCGCCTCCGACCCGCTGCCGCCGATGTCCCGCCTGCGCTTCCTGCGCCGGCTCCCGCACGGCGTGGTGATCGTGCTGGGCACCTATCTGACCTTCGGCTCCGTGTTCCTGCTGACCATCGACTACCGGCTCACCCTGGGGCTCGGCACCTCGCTCGGCATCCTGCAGAGCCTCGCGCTGGTGATGGCACTGTGGCGGCCCCTGCCCGCCTGGTGGTTGTCGCTCGCGGTCGGGTTCGTCACCGCGGAGGCCGTCCGCTCGGCGCCGGACTCGATTCTGCTGCCCGGCTCGCAGCACCAGATGCCGTGGCCGTGGACCCAGGCCTCGCTGGCCGCGCACGCGCTCGTCCTGCTGCTGCTCGCGCTGCGGGTACCCGGCCGGATCTCCGCCGAGGCGCTGGTGCTGACCGCGCTGGTGACCTACGCCGTCGAGGGGCTGCAGGGTGCGTCGGTCTACTCGCCGACGGGTCTGCTGGCAGTGGTGGTGTTCGCCACGGTCACCCTCCTCGGCACCGCGCTGCGGGGCCGCCGGGTCGCCCGGACACAACTCGTCGAGCAGGCCACGCTCACCGCCGAGGAGCGGGCGCGGCGCACGGTGCTGGAGGAGCGCAGCCGCATAGCCCGGGAACTGCACGACGTGGTCGCCCACCACATGTCGGTGATCTCCATACAGGCGCAGGTCGTCCCGCACCTGGTGGAGAACCCCTCGGCCGAGCTCAGGGAGAACGTGGAGGGCATCCGCGGCAACGCCCTGGAGGCCCTGACCGAACTGCGCCGCGTCCTCGGGGTGCTGCGCTCGGAGCAGCCGGGCACCGCCTACGGTCTCGGCAGTGCCGACGGGACGGCGCCCGACGCCCCGCAGCCCACCCTCGACGACGTGGACGCGCTGGTGGACAACGTCCGGGCGGCGGGCCTGGAGGTGAGCACGGGGGTGACCGGGCGGCGCAGGCCGCTGCCACCGGGTGTGGAGCTGTCGGCGTACCGGATCGTCCAGGAAGGGCTCAGCAACGCGCTGCGGCACGCGCCGGGTTCCCGGGTCACCGTCGAACTCGAGCACAGTCCCGAGGGCGTGCGGGTCCGCGTCGTCAACTCGCGTCCCACTCGCACCGCTCCTCCCTCGCCGGGTGCCGGGCACGGACTGCTGGGAATGCGGGAGCGGACCACGATGCTGGGTGGCACCCTGATCGCGACCGTGACACCGCCGGGTGGTTTCCTCGTGGAGGCATTCCTGCCCGGCCCGGCCGACGGAGCGGAGCGGGACGGCAGGCCGGGGGCGGCGGAGGAGAGCACGGACGGCGCCGGGGGGAAGACCACGGGCAGGGGGGCCGGCAGGGCCACCGGGAGAGGGAGCAGATGACGAGCAGCACGATCCGGGTCATGATCGCCGACGATCAGGTCATGGTGCGCCAGGGCTTCACGGTGCTGCTCAACGCCCAGCCCGACATCGAGGTCGTCGGCCAGGCGGTGGACGGTCTGGACGCGGTGGAGAAGGCCGCCGAACTCGCCCCGGACGTCGTCCTGATGGACATCCGCATGCCCCGGCTCGGCGGCATCGACGCCACCGAGCGCGTCATCCGCTCCGCGCCCGACACCAAGGTGCTGGTGCTCACCACCTTCGACCTCGACGAGTACGTGTACGACGCGCTGCGCGCCGGCGCCTCCGGGTTCCTCCTCAAGGACGCCTCCGCCGAGCAACTGGCGGAGGCGGTAAGGGTGGTGGCGGCGGGCGACGGACTGCTGGCGCCGGGCGTCACGCGGCGGCTCATCACCGAGTTCACCCGCATGCGGTCGGGGCCCCGCAGTCCGCTGAAGGAGCGCGTGGGCACGCTGACCGAGCGGGAGACGGAGGTCCTCGCGCTGATCGCGCAGGGGCTGTCCAACGCGGAGATCGCCGAGCGGCTCTGCGTGGCCGAGCAGACGGTGAAGACCCACGTGGGCCGCATCCTGGTGAAGCTCGGCCTGCGCGACCGCACGCAGGCGGCGGTCTACGCCTTCGAGTCGGGGGTCGTCCGCCCCTCCGGCTACTGAAGCCCCCTCCGCCGGCGTTCCCCGCCTCCACCAACTCTGTTCCCTCTGACCGCTCCACCCCGTAGTACTTGAGGGGGAGGCCGGGGAACCCCTCCCGGTGGTGACGACGGTGACCCCGCCCTCCGCCTACCGTCTCTTACGTGACCGAGACGACCCAGACGCAAGTGATCCCACCAGTGCGCGGGACCGCACTGCGGACCCCGGAACTCCGCATGGCCGCGGACGCGCTGCACGGACTGGCGGACGTGCTGCACGGACTGTGGGAGGACCTCTTCTGCAATGCTTTCGCCTACCGCCCGCTGCCGCGGCTGCGTGCCGACGGCCCGCTGATCGGCCGGCTGACCGGCAGAGCCCGGCAGTACGCGACCTGGATCCCGCACGCCCTGGTGCTGGCGGCCAGCGTGCTGGCGGTACTCGCCACCGGGAAGACCCAGGACGAGGACTCGTCCTTCCTGCTGTCCGCCGCCCTGGTGGCGGTACCGGTGCTGCTGCTCCTGGTGCGGCCCGTGGGCGCCTTCTGGGCCTCCATGCTGGCGACGCCGCTCACCGCGACGATGACCGACATCTGGAACGACTGGCCCTGGGCCACCGGCTCCTTCATCTGCCATCTGACGGTGCTCACGGTCGTGGCGATACGCACCGATCCCCGCACGGTGCGGTGGATGTGGCTGCTGACCGCGGTCTACGGCCTGACGACCGAGCTGTTCTTCGGCGCGGACCACTACGCCGACAACGCCGCCCCGATGCTGGCCACCTCGGCGGTCCTCCTCCTCGTGGTCACCGTCTGGCACATACGCCGGAACGCGGAGTGGCGGGTCACCGCCGAGCAGACGCAGACCGCGCAGGAACGCTCCCGGCGCACCCTCCTGGAGGAGCGCACCACCATCGCCCGCGAGCTGCACGACGTGGTCGCCCACCACATGTCGGTGGTCGCCATCCAGGCGGAGGCCGCGCCGTACCGGGTCGAGAACCCGCCGCCCGAGCTGGAGAAGGCCTTCCTCACCATCCGGGAGAACGCGGTCGCGGCGCTGACCGAGCTGCGGCGCGTCCTCGGCGTCGTCCGCGCGGAGGACTACGAGGTCCCGGACGCCCCGCAGCCCACCCTGGCCGACCTGGACGCCCTGCTCGCCAATGTGCGGGGGGCGGGGCTGCCGGTGGAGAAGGTGGTCACGGGCGCGGTGCGGGAGCTGCCGCAGGGGGTGGAGCTGTCGGCGTACCGGATCGTGCAGGAGGCGCTGAGCAACAGCCTGCGGCACGCGCCGGGAGCGGCCGCCCGCGTCGAGATCGGTTACGTCCTCGGAGGGCTCGGGCTGCGCGTGGTCAACGATCCGCCGCCGCAGCTCTCCCTGGTCAAGCCCTCACCCGGCGCGGGGCACGGCATCACGGGGATGCGGGAGCGGGTCGGCATGCTCGGCGGTGAGATGACGGCCGGTCCCTCCGAGGACGGAGGGTACGAGGTGGTGGTGTTCCTGCCGGTCGCCCTGTACTCCGAGGACGAGGCGTGACGGAGGGGGCGGCGGGCGGCCGGCCCGCGATCCGGATCGTCGTCGCGGACGACCAGATGATGGTGCGCGAGGGGTTCTCGGTCCTGCTGAACGCGATGCCGGACATGGAGGTCGTCGGCGAGGCGGTCAACGGGAGGGAGGCGGTGGCACGGGTCCGGGAGCTGAAACCGGACGTGGTCCTGATGGACATCCGCATGCCGGAGCTGAACGGCATCGAGGCGACCAGGGAGATCGTCGCGGCCGACGGGCGGACGAAGGTGCTGGTGCTGACCACCTTCGACCTGGACGAGTACGTGTACCAGGCGCTGCGGGCGGGAGCGTCGGGCTTCCTGCTCAAGGACGCCTCGGCGCGGCAGCTCGCCGAGGGGGTGCGGGTGGTGGCCTCGGGGGAGGCGCTGCTCGCACCCTCGGTGACCCGGCGGCTGATCACCGAGTTCTCACGGCTGGCCGAGGCCCCGAGACTGCCGGCGGCGGCCCCGGGCGCGTACGGGGAGCTGACCGAACGGGAGACGGAGGTGCTGATCCTGATCGCGCAGGGGCTGTCCAACGCGGAGATCGCCGGGCGGCTGGTGGTCGCGGAGTCGACGATCAAGACGCATGTGAGCCGCGTCCTGGTGAAGCTGGGGCTGCGCGACCGCACGCAGGCGGCGGTCTTCGCCTACGAGGCCCGTCTCGTCACCCCGGGCTGAGGAGGGGACGCCCGCCCGGGGCGCGGAGGAGGGGGCCGGGTCCCGGCCCGCTTCGGCCCCTGGTCGGCAGGGGGTGCGCTCGGTTAGCGTCCCCGCATGGCTGCCGTTGTGTCCGACCTGGCGTTCGACCCCTGGGACCCGGGGTTCGTGTCCGACCCCTACCCCGCCTTCGCCGAGCTGCGCGCCCGGGGCCGGGTGCTGTACTACGAGCCGAGCGACCAGTGGCTGGTGCCGCACCACGCGGACGTCTCGGCGCTGCTGCGGGACCGCCGCCTCGGCCGGAGCTACCGGCACCGCTTCTCGCACGAGGAGTTCGGCCGCACCCCGCCCCCGCCGGAGCACGAGCCGTTCCACACGCTCAACGACCACGGCATGCTCGACCTGGAGCCGCCGGACCACACCCGGATCCGGCGCCTGGTGTCGAAGGCGTTCACCCCGCGCACGGTGGAGCGGCTGCGACCGTACGTGCACGGGCTGGCGGACGAGCTGGTGTCGCGACTGGTGGCGGAGGGCGGCGGCGATCTGCTGACGGACCTGGCCGAACCGCTGCCGGTCGCCGTGATCGCCGAGATGCTCGGCATCCCGGAGTCCGACCGTGCCCCGCTGCGGCACTGGTCGGCCGACATCTGCGGCATGTACGAGCTGAACCCGTCCGAGGAGACGGCTCGGCGGGCGGTGCGGGCCTCGGTGGAGTTCTCCGACTACCTGCGCGAGCTGATCGCGGCCCGCCGCGCGCACCCCGGCGAGGACCTGATCTCCGGCCTGATCGCGGCCCACGACGAGGGCGACCGCCTCACCGAGCAGGAGATGATCTCCACCGCCGTCCTGCTGCTCAACGCCGGCCACGAGGCGACGGTCAACGCCACCACCAACGGCTGGTGGGCCCTGTTCCGCCATCCCGACCGGCTCGCGGCCCTGCGCGCGGACCACTCCCTGGTCCCCTCCGCCGTGGAGGAGCTGCTGCGCTACGACACCCCGCTCCAGCTCTTCGAACGCTGGGTGCTCGACGACATCGAGATCGACGGCACGGTGATCCCCAGGGGTGCGGAACTCGCCCTGCTGTTCGGCTCGGCGAACCACGATCCCGAGGTGTTCGAGGCGCCGGAGACCCTGGACCTCACCCGCGGCGACAACCCGCACATCTCCTTCAGCGCCGGCATCCACTACTGCATCGGCGCCCCGCTGGCCCGCATGGAACTGGCGGCCTCCATGACCGCCCTCCTCGACCGCGCCCCCACCCTGCGCCTCGCCGCGGAACCCGAGCGCCGGCCGAACTTCGTGATGCGGGGGCTGGAGGGCCTGAGCGTGGAGGTCGGCTGACGCTCCCTCCCGCGCTGACGCGCGGGCCGGCCCCGCCGCCGTACCCGGTTCCCGCCCGTCAGCGCGGGAGCGTCAGCCCCCACGCCCCCTCCCGCGCCTCCCAGGTCCGGGTGCGTACCGGGCCGGTCGGCACCGTGTCCGCCCGGTAGTGGAAGTCGGGGCCGGACACCGTGACCCGGCGGCCCGTGGCCCGCAGGGGTTCCACCGCCGCGCCGAGCGGCACCGGCCGCAGCTCCACGGTGACGAGGCCCCCCGCCGCGCCGGGGGTCACCGACACCGACTCCAGCGGCTGGTCCAGATCCACCACCGTCTCGCCGTCGACCTCCACCCGCAGCCGCTGCGGCCCCTCGCCGCCGGACCGGGGCGGCCTGGTCGCGAACGCGCGCACCAGGGAGCGGCAGGTCCGCAACCAGGGCCGGGGGCGTCCGCCCGCCCTCTCCTCCCCAGGTCCCCGACCGTCCCCCGGGCCGCCGTCGTCCGCCCAGAAGCCCCCGGCTCCGTCCCCGGCTCCCGCCCCGGCCCCGGAGGGCGGACGCACGCCGCCCAGGACCACACCGCCCAGGACCACACCGTCGCTGTCGTCCACCAGCAGGTCGAGCCGCCGTTCGCGTCCGTCGAGCACCGCCCGCGCCGCCGCCACCGCGCCCCCGGGCACCCCCAGGGACCGGGCCAGTGCGACCGGCCCGCCCACCGGCACCACCGACAGCGTGCATCCGGCCAGCTCACGGCGCCGGTGCAGCAGGGCCACCGTCCGCAGCAGCGCCCGGTCGTCACCCACCACCACCGGTCGGCGCGGGCCGCGCCGCAGCAGCGCCCGCGCGAACTCCTCCGGTCCCTCCGGCAGGCACACCTTGGTGGCCGCACCCGCGCTGAGCACGTCCTTCGCGATCCGTACGGACTCCCCGTCGGTGCGCCGGGCGGCCGCGTCCACGACCACCAGGAGCTGTTCGGACGTCGCGGAAGGGGACGCGGAAGTCATCGCGGTAGTCGCCACCTCGGCCATGCCTCGCTTCCTCGGGTAGCATCTTTGTGCAAGAGCCCCTTGCGCTATTGCGCCAGGGGCTTCGTCTATACCGGGGCATCCGGGTCCGACGGTGCGCGGCCGACGAAGGTCGCCAGGGTGCGTGGCACAGGGTGGTGCCCGTACGCCCCCGACCTTGGACATGCCCCGCCCGGAAGGGGTGTACGCGCGTGCCCGCACTTGTGCTGCTCGGTGCTCAGTGGGGTGACGAGGGCAAGGGAAAGGCGACCGACCTGCTCGGTGGCTCCGTGGACTACGTAGTGCGTTACCAGGGCGGCAACAACGCCGGCCACACGGTCGTCGTGGGCGACCAGAAGTACGCACTCCACCTCCTCCCCTCCGGAATCCTCACCCCGGAGTGCACTCCGGTCATCGGCAACGGTGTCGTCGTCGACCCGTCGGTCCTGTTCTCCGAGCTGAACGGGCTGAACGAGCGAGGCGTCGACACGTCCAAGCTCCTGATCAGCGGAAACGCTCACATCATCACGCCGTACAACGTGACCGTCGACAAGGTCACCGAGCGGTTCCTCGGCAAGCGCAAGATCGGCACCACCGGGCGCGGCATCGGCCCGACCTACGCCGACAAGATCAACCGCGTGGGCATCCGGGTGCAGGACCTGTACGACGAGTCGATCCTCACCCAGAAGGTCGAGGCGGCGCTCGACGCCAAGAACCAGATGCTCACCAAGCTCTACAACCGCCGCGCGATCGCCGTGGACCAGGTCGTCACCGAGCTGCTGACCCACGCGGACCGCCTCAAGCCGTACGTCGCCGACACCACCCTGGTGCTGAACGACGCGCTCGACGAGGGCAAGGTCGTCCTGTTCGAGGGTGGCCAGGGCACGCTGCTGGACATCGACCACGGCACCTACCCCTTCGTGACCTCGTCCAACCCGACGGCCGGTGGCGCCTGCACCGGTGCCGGTGTCGGCCCGACGAAGATCAGCCGGGTCATCGGCATCCTCAAGGCGTACACCACCCGCGTCGGCGCCGGGCCCTTCCCGACCGAGCTGTTCGACGAGGACGGCGAGGCGCTGCGCCGCATCGGCGGCGAGCGGGGCGTCACCACCGGCCGCGACCGCCGCTGCGGCTGGTTCGACGCGGTCATCGCCCGCTACGCGACCCGCGTCAACGGCCTGACCGACTTCTTCCTCACCAAGCTCGACGTCCTCACCGGCTGGGAGCGGATCCCGGTCTGCGTGGCCTACGAGATCGACGGCAGGCGTGTCGAGGAGCTGCCCTACTCGCAGTCCGACTTCCACCACGCGAAGCCCGTCTACGAGACGCTCCCCGGCTGGTCCGAGGACATCACCAAGGCCAAGTCCTTCTCCGACCTGCCGAAGAACGCGCAGGCGTACGTGAAGGCGCTGGAGGAGATGTCCGGCGCCCCGATCTCCGCGATCGGCGTCGGCCCGGGCCGCGACGAGACGATCCAGGTCAACTCGTTCCTCGACTGATCCGGCCGCGGCGAGGACAGTCATGACGGCGACGGCCGGTGCGGGATGTCCGCACCGGCCGTCGCCGTTGTCGTCTTCGTCGTCTTCGTCGTCCTCGTCGTCCTCGTCGTTCTGACGTTCCGTCCTCAGCTGAAGACGATCATCGACCCCTGTGCGAGGCTCCGCGTCGCCGCCGCGTGCAGGCCGAGCCAGACGTGGCGTTCGCGGGCGAAGGGGCTCGGGTCGTAGGGGGGCGCGGGGGCCGGTTCCTCGAGGTCGGTGGGGCCCGCCGGGGGCGTGGGGGCGGCCGGGGGGTTCGCGGGATCGAGGCCGATCGCCGGTGCCACCGCCTCCAGTTCGCGCAGCAGGGTGTGCGAGGAGCCCAGCGGCCCGCCCCCGGCGAGGAGTTCCTCGTTGGACAGCGGGACGGGGAAGTCCACGGGGACGTACGCGCCCGCGTGGTCGTAGTGCCAGACGAGGTGCGAGCGCTGGGCGTTCGTCTCGAACATCTCCAGCAACTGCTCGTAGTCGCCGCCCAGTTCGTCCACCGGGGTCACCGCGAGTCCGCACACCTGCAGCAGGTAGGCCCGGCGCAGGAAGTGCAGGGCGTCGTAGTCGAAGCCCGCGACCGGGGCGACGTCCCCGGACAGTCCCGGCATGTACTGGTACACCGGCACCGGACCCATTCCGGCCTCGGCGAGCGCCTTGTCGTAGAGCGCGAGTTCCTCGGCGAAGGGGTTGTCCGGCGTGTGGCACAGCACGTCGACGAGCGGGACCAGCCAGAGGTCACAGGCCAACAGGGAGCTCCTCGTGATCGCAGGGGACAAGATGATCGCAGGGACGGAGTGATCGCGGGGGACAGGGTGAGCGCGGGTGACAGGGGACGGAACGATCGCTCGGGGACGGTGTGTTCGAAGGCGGGACGGGCCTTCGGGAAGCCTAACGAAGGGCGTGCGGTCAGGGCCGGGAGTCTCCGCCCGGCCGGGTCGTTATGGTGCCCTTCCCGTCCAGGTCCCACACCCACACGCCGCCCACCCACGTCCCGGGGCTGCCGGTCAGGTCCTCCACGGTCTGGCGCAGTGCCTCGTCGTTGGCCTGGGGGGCCAGCACGAGCGCGCCCGCCTTCCAGTACGCGAAGTCCGCCCGTGCCTGCCGCCGCCAGCTCTCGATCTCCAGGTTCGGGGCGGTGCCGCTGTTGCGGACGTCGTTGAAGAGGTTGGACGTGGCGCGCGGGACGGCGCCGTAGATGCCGATGCGGTCCGGTCCCCAGGGGCCGTTGAAGTAGCCGCCGGGCAGTGAGAAGCCGAGGTCGGCGGCGGCCTGCCAGTGCAGTGCCCCGGCGTAGCCGGGATCGGGCAGAGGCACCGGCACCAGGCTCTGGCCGGGGGCGACGTACTTCTTGTAGGTGCCGTCCGCGACGAAGGCCGGCACCTTCTCCCGGGGTTCCGTCCTCAGCGGCGCCGGGACGATCGGCAGCAGGGCGAGGACGACGGCCGTGAGGCCGGCGAGCCGGGCGCCGGTGAGGACGCGGGCGGGGGTCCCGGGCACCTGTTCCGGTGCCAGGCGCTCCAGCGCCAGCGCGAGGAGCATGCCGAGCGCGGGCGCGCACACCATCGCCACGCGCCCCTCGATCACCGACTCGAACAGCGGCCGGTGCGCGAGCAGCTTCCACGGTCCGGGCAGGACGGTGTCGGTGAGCGGGACGCGGACCTTGGACCCGAGGGACAGCAGCGCCGCCCCGGCCGCCGTGATCGCGAGCGCCTTGACCAGCGTCCTGTCCCACAGCCGTACGACGATGCCGAGCGCGAGCAGTGCCAGCGGCCAGCCGTAGAAGGCGTTCTGCTCGGTCGGGTTCAGCGACAGCGCGTTCGCCCGGTCCGCCCCGCCCGCGAGGGACCGCTCGGAGAAGCCGATGAGGGCGAGCGGGCTGTTGCCCGCGTTGTCGCCGTGCAGCACGCTCTTGTAGCTCTGCGGGCCGAAGAACTGCCAGTACAGCGCGAAGGACACCAGCGGCAGGCAGACCGCCACCGCGATGCCCAGCCCCTTGGCGAGCGGCCGCCAGGCCGCCCGTGCCACGTCCCGGCGCAGGAGGGCGTAGGAGCCGGCGAACAGCACCAGCCCCAGCGCGGTGAGCAGCAGTGGTTCCTCGCCGAGGTAGATCTGGTAGGCCGTCATGAGGCCGAGCACGATCCCGTCGTGCCCGACCCGGGTGCCCGCGCACAGCCGCAGCGCCCGGTCGATCATGAGCGGGATCATGAACAGCACGACGAAGTTGGGGTGCGCGTTGGCGTGGCTGATCATCGGCGGCGCGAACGTGGCGAGCGCGGCCCCGGCGAAGGCCGCCCCCCGGTGCCGTACGACCCGCCGGACGAGGAGCCAGTACCAGGCGGTGGCGGTCGCGGCGAGGCCCAGTGTCATCACCAGCGCCAGCGAGACCGCCGGCCCGAGCCACAGCGTGATCGGGGCGAAGGGCACGCTCAGTCCCAGCATGACCGTGTTCGCCATGAGGTTCACGCCGTCGGGGAAGCCCTGGAGGGTGGTGAAGAGCGGATTGCGGAAGTGGCTGATGTTGTCGGCGGTGACGGCGAAGAACCACTCCCACTGGTTCTGGTCCTGGAGGGAGTCGGGCAGGTAGCGGTGGTTCGGGTCGGCCCAGCGGCCGGAGTACAGCGCGAGGGACAGCAGCAGGAACAGGACGGGCACCAGCAGGTCGGCCGGGCGCAGCGCGCGCACCTTGAGGACCGCGAGTTCGGCGAGCATGCGGCCGTAGTCCAGCGGCCGCACCTTGGAGCCGGGCTGGTGGGCCCAGCGCACCGGCACCTCGGCGACCGGCCAGCCGGCCCGGCGGAAGTACTGGAGTATCTCCACGTCGATGCCCCAGCCGTCCAGCCGTGAGGCGGCGAAGGCCTCGCGGGCCCGGTCGCCCTCGAACAGCTTGAAGCCGCACTGGGTGTCGCGGATGCCGGGGACGGCGACCTGGCGTATCAGCACGTTGCCGGCCCGGCCGAGGAGTTCCCTGATCCGGTGCTGGTGCCGTTCGATGGTGGCGCCGTCGGTGGCGCGGGAGCCGATCGCGGCCGCACCGCCCTCGGCGAGGGCGGCCTCCAGCCGGTCCAGCTCCTCGATGGGCGCGGCCAGGTCGGCGTCGGTGACCAGCACCCGGCGTCCGCGCGAGGCGAGCACCCCGAGCCGCAGGGCGTTGCCCTTGCCGCGGTTGGCGGGGCTGCTCACCAGCCGTATGCGCGGGTCGCGGGCGGCGGCCTCGGCCACCACCTCGCCGGTGGCGTCGGTGGAGCCGTCGTCCACGACGAGGACTTCCCAGGCGTGGGTGCCGGTGTCGTCCCCGACGGTCTTGTTCAGGTGGGCGACGATCGCGTCCAGCGTGGGCGCGAGACGCCGTTCCTCGTTGTACGCGGGGACGACGACCGTCAGGTCGAGGGAGGTGGCCGACATGTCCTCTATGACGTCCTGGGCGGCGATCCGGCTCATCCGACGGCCGCCAGCCGTTCCAGCAGGGCCAGGGAGTGCGCGTCGTACGCGGTGACGACGGCGTGCGCGCCGGCCGGGTCGCGGTGGGCGAGCGCGTCGACGAGCTCGGTGTAGCCGGTCCAGAACAGCCCCTGCGGCAGGGGCGCCCCCGGGGGCCGGCCGGGTTCCGGCGGCCCGGTGGGGGCGGCCGCGCGGCGCAGGAGCTGCACCGCGCACGCCCAGGTCTGCACGCGCAGCCGGTGCAGGAAGTCGGTGAGGTGGACGTTGCCGTACAGCTCGCCGAGTTCGCGCCAGAAGCGGACGTCGTAGCCGACGAGCACGCCGAGGTCGCCCGCGGCGGCCGCCCGCCGGGCCTCCTCGCCGCGCCGCCGCACCCCGGCGAGCGTGGCGGCGGTGGCGGGGTCGGCGTCGGGGTCGAAGCCGGTGGCGATGAGCCTGCGGAAGATGCCGTCGGTGACCAGGGAGCGGGCCTGGAGCATGGCGCGGTGGTCCGCCGGGGAGTAGGCGCGCACCGCGAAGCCGCGGTGCTGCACGGCGTCCAGCAGCCCCTGTGCGGACAGGTCGACGAGCGCCTCGCGGACGGGGGTGGCCGAGACGCCGTACTGCTCGGCGATCTCCTTGACCGTGAACTCCTGCCCCGGCTGGAGCCGGCCGGCCAGCACCTCGTCGCGGAGGGCGTCCGCGAGCTGCTGTCTGAGGGTGCTGCGGGTTACGGCGCCGCTGCCGCCGATGCCGGGCATTGCTGGCCTCGCTCCCATCCGCGTGAGGGGGACGCGCGCGGGTGCGCGCGGGGGACGTGCGTCCGCGAAACGTACGTACGCGCGAGGCACGCACCTTTCTCCGAGCACGTCACCTTACGCCGGACGGGTCACGGGCAGGGGCCGGCCGCGGCACGGGCCGGCGGGGGCCGGGGCGCGGGGGCGTGACAGTGTGCCGGACGCGTCACGAACCGGGTGCGGCAGGCAACCGTGCCGGGCCCGGAGCCGTCGGGGACCGCCCCCGGCACTATTCTCGGGCCGGGGGACGGGGCAGGGCAGGGGCGCGCGGCTGCGCCGAGGGGAGGACGGTGCGGCGGTGGAACAGCTCGGGGCGGACGATCCGCAGGTCATCGGGGGCTATCGGCTTTTGGGGCGGCTCGGGGTCGGCGGCATGGGGCAGGTGTATCTGGCCCGGTCGGGCCGGGGCCGCACGGTGGCCGTGAAGCTGGTGCGGCGGGACCTGGCCGAGCGGGAGGAGTTCCGCGCGCGGTTCCGCCAGGAGGTGGGGGCGGCCCGCCGGGTCGGCGGGGACTGGACCGCGCCGGTCCTGGACGCCGACACCGAGGCAGAGATCCCCTGGGTGGCCACCGGGTACGTCGCCGGGCCCTCCCTGGAGAGCGTGGTGGGCCGCGAGCACGGGCCGCTGCCGGAGAGCACGGTGCGTTCCCTCGCGGCCGGGCTCGCGGGCGCCCTGCGGGACATCCACGCGGCGGGGCTGATCCACCGCGACCTGAAGCCGTCCAACGTCCTCGTCACGATCGACGGGCCGCGCGTCATCGACTTCGGCATCGCCCGGGCGCTGGAGTCCGCGGGCGAGGAGGGCATCACCCGCACCGGCGCGCTGGTCGGCTCGCCCGGGTTCATGGCCCCCGAACAGGTGCGCGGGGATCCGATCACCCCGGCCTGCGACGTCTTCTGCCTCGGCTCGCTGCTCGCCTACGCGGCCACCGGGACGCTCCCCTTCGGCGCGGCGGACAGCGGGGCGCACGCCGTGATGTTCCGCATCGCGCAGGAGGAACCGGACCTCTCCGAGGTGCCGGAGGGCCTCGTCGACCTGGTCCGGGACTGTCTGCACAAGGACCCCGCGCGGCGGCCCACCCCGGCACAGGTGCTGGACCGCACGGGGGCGCAGGACACGCTGCTCGGGGGCCGGATGCGGGAGCCCTGGCTGCCGGCCGCCCTGGTCGCGCAGCTCGGGCGGCACGCGGTGCGGCTGCTGGAGGTGGAGGACCCGGGGGAGGAGCCGCCCGGCGCCCGGGCGGCGGGCCGCACGCCCACGCGGGTGTCCACGCGGGCCGCGGACGGTGGAGCCGGTGCGACGCCCGTGACGGCCTCCCCGGGCTTCGGGCCGCCGCTCGGGCCCGCGCCCGTGCCGGTTCCGCCGCCCTCGCCCCACGGCGGCCCGGTGACCGGCCCCGTTCCTCCCGCACGGCCCCGGAGCCGGAGGGCGGCGACGGTCGCGCTGGTCGCCGTGGCGCTGGTCGTCGCGCTGGGCGCGGGCGGGGCGGTGCTGGCCGTGATGCGGGGCACGGACGACGGCGGCGGCACCGGCCGGAAGGGCACGCACGGCGGCGGAGGATCGGCGTCCCCCGCGAACGGGTCGCCCACCCCGGACGCGGGCGAGCCCTTCGGCGGCGGCGCCGTCCCGCGCGGCTACGTCGGCACGTGGACGGCGAGCATCGACAACGACGGCGGGCACAGCACCCGGCGGCTGGTCGTGCACCAGGGCAAGGTCGGCGAGCGGGTGCTCTCGCTGATCGCCGAGGGACCGGCGGGCGGCGGGACCTACCACTGCGAGTTCCAGGCCGCACTCGCGGCGGAGCCCACGGACGGCGGGCCGGTGTCGATCGGGCCGTCCACGGTGACGGTGGGACGCCCGGCGACCTCCTGCACACCGGGCGCCGCGACGGAGCTGGCCCTCCTCCCGGACGGCCGCCTGCGCCGCACCACGACGGACGGCTCGTCCCTGACGTACGACAAGGAGAGCTGAGCGGCGGCACCCCCGGGCGCCGGGTGTCCGGCGCGGGCCGGGGTCTAACCGCGCGGCTCCGGGGGGCGCTGGCGCGGCATGTGGGGGCGGGACGGGGAGAGGTGCGTCCGGAGGGCCGCCCCCGAGGGTGTGTCCGCCCGGGGCAGGCCCGCGCCCGCCTCCGGGCGCACCGGGACGCCCACCCCCCGGAACTCCGTCATCCAGCCCGCCGTCTCGCCCCGCACCAGTTCGCCGACGTCCTCCGCGAACCCGCGCAGCACCCCCAGGCAGCGTTCCGCCGCCTCCGCCGCCGTCCCCTCCGCCGGACCCAGCACCTCGCGCACGCTCTCCGCGGCCCAGTCGAACTGGAGCGTCCGCAGCCTCCGCTGCACCGCCTGCGCCGTCGCCACGTCCCGCATCCACCCGGAGGTCACCCCGAAGAAGCGGTCCCCGGCCACGCACGCCGCGCCCAGCAGCAGTGCGAGATACGCCCACGGCACCGCCCCGTCGACGACCCCGGCGAGGTCGAGCAGCGGCAGCATCGCCCCGCACACCCCGCCCGCCGCCGCCCCGGCCCGTAGCAGCCGCGCCCCGCGCCGCTTGCCGACCCGGTCCGCGAGGTACCAGGCGACGGTGTCCAGGGCCCCGCGCTCCACCCACAGATACAGCTCGTGCAGCCGTTCGGCCGGCTCGCCCCAGTCCCCCTGCGGAAACGGCCGCCCGGCGAGGTCGGCAGGCCAGGGCCGTACGGCCCCCTCGCCCCGGCCGCTGCTGTGCGGACCCTCCGGCTGCGTTCCCGGCTGACTCACCCGGCACTCCCTCCTGAACCGACCGGCGGACGGCCCGCGCGGGGCCCGTGCACGGTCCACGCACGACCGAAGCACCGTGCGCCCCGGGCGCACCGCCCCTTCCTACCCCCGATGGGTGGCCGGTGAGAGTGTTTCGCCGCTTATCCGCCAGGAAGGGGGGCTTGGCCAGGTATAAGGCGCCGGAGGTTTTCACTCGAAAGAGTGGCAGGGCGCCGGGGCCGGGGAGCACGTAGGCTCGTGCCGAGCGGAAGAACGGGCCGCGCCCATGCGGCCACGAGCCGCGTGCAAGCGCATACGTGCCGTACCCGACAGGAGCTGATCGTGATCCCCGGTGGTGGCCAGCCGAACATGCAGCAGCTGCTGCAGCAGGCCCAGAAGATGCAGCAGGACCTCGCCCGGGCCCAGGAGGAACTGGCGCGCACGGAGGTCGACGGGCAGTCGGGCGGCGGCCTGGTGAAGGCGACCGTGACCGGCGCCGGCGAGCTCAGGGCACTGAAGATCGATCCGAAGGCGGTGGACCCGGAGGACACCGAGACCCTGGCCGACCTGGTCGTCGCCGCGGTCCAGGCGGCCAACGAGAACGCGCAGAACCTCCAGCAGCAGAAGCTCGGCCCGCTGGCCCAGGGTCTGGGCGGCGGCGGCATCCCGGGACTGCCGTTCTGATCCGGGGCTGACCCGGTCCCCGAGCCGGGGCAGACCGGGGCGAACGGCATGGGCGTACGGCGGGAACCGCGGGAGTCACCGCGAGTCCCCGCCCGGCCGTCCCTTCTAAGTGGCACGGCGGCCAACTACCGTACGTTCCAGGAAACCGAGCCCGGCACCGTCCGGACCGGGCTCATGTGGAAAGGCACATCCGTTGTACGAAGGCGTGGTCCAGGACCTCATCGACGAGCTGGGGCGGCTGCCCGGCGTCGGTCCCAAGAGCGCGCAACGGATCGCCTTCCACATCCTCCAGGCGGAGCCGACCGACGTCCGCCGGCTCGCGCACGCGCTGCTGGAGGTCAAGGCGAAGGTCCGCTTCTGCTCGGTGTGCGGCAACGTCGCCCAGGAGGAGCAGTGCGCCATCTGCCGTGACGCCCGCCGCGACCTGGCCGTCATCTGCGTGGTGGAGGAACCCAAGGACGTGGTCGCCATCGAGCGCACCCGCGAGTTCCGGGGCCGCTACCACGTGCTGGGCGGCGCCATCAGCCCCATCGAGGGCGTCGGGCCCGACGACCTGCGCATCCGGGAGCTGCTCGCCCGCCTCGCGGACGGCGCGGTCACCGAGCTGATCCTGGCCACGGACCCCAACCTGGAGGGCGAGGCCACCGCCACGTATCTCGCCCGCATGATCAAACCCATGGGCCTCAAGGTCACCCGCCTGGCCAGCGGCCTCCCGGTGGGCGGCGACCTGGAATACGCGGACGAGGTCACCCTCGGCCGCGCCTTCGAGGGGAGACGACTCCTAGATGTCTGACGCCACGCTGCACTCCAAGACCCAGAGTCCGGACGACTTCGCGGTCCAGGTCGCCGACCAGATCGAGAGCTTCCTGGTCGCCGTCACCGAGGTCGCCCGGGGCGACGAGCCGGACTCGGCCGTCCCCTTCCTCCTCCTGGAGGTCTCCCAGCTCCTGCTGGCCGGCGGCCGCCTCGGCGCGCACGAGGACTTCGTCCCCGAGGAGCGCTACGAGCCCGACCCGGGACCCGAGCCGGACGTCGACGACCTGCGCGAGCGGCTGGCCAGGATGCTCGACCCGGTGGACGTCTACTCGGAGGTCTTCGACCCCTACGAGCCCCGCAAGGCCCCGGTCCCGGCCCGCATCTCCGACGATCTCGCCGACGTCATCGCCGACCTGCGCCACGGCATGGCCCACTACCGCGCGGGCCGCAGCGTGGAGGCGCTGTGGTGGTGGCAGTTCTCCTACTTCTCCAACTGGGGCTCCACGGCCTCGGCGACCCTGCGCGCCCTGCAGTCCCTGGTCGCCCACGTCCGCCTCAACCAGCCCCTCGACGAACTCGACGGCCTGGACACCGACCAGGACCTCGGCGAGGACGCCCTCGCGGAGGAGGCGGGCCGCGTCATGGTCCGGGAGATCGGTCTGCCGCTGGGAGTGCGCCCCGTCGGGTGAGCGGTCCGCCGGTGCGCGGCCGGGCCACTGCCCCGTGCAGTGCTCCGGCGTCGACGTGGGGCGCGGTGGGGGTCGGTGCGCTGTACCAGCGCAGCGGCCAGGTGCTGCCCTCCAGGGCGGGAACGCCCACGTAGGCGACCGTGCGGCCGCCCTGGCCGGGCAGCCGCTGCACCCCCGGCGGCCAGTCGTGGTGCCGCGCGGTCCCGGGCGGGAGCAGGAAGTACACCCAGCGGCCCCGTCCCGCCTCGCACACGATGGGCCCCGCGTCCTCGTCCGTCGCCTCGATCAGATGGTCGGCGACCAGCTCCCCGTGCAGCCCCCCGATCCGCACGGCGTCGAAGTGCACGCCGGTCAGGCACAGCCGGTGCCCGGCGGCGGGGACCCACTCGGGACGGTGAATTGCGCTCGTCATGGTCACACCGTGCCGCCCGCCTCTCTACGTTCGGTAGCGACCCGGGGGCGACGCGCCCCGGTGTACCCCTCGGAGGTGGTTGCCGTGCCCGGCCCGAACAACTCCCAGCCGCCCGTCGCCTGGCGCTACAGCGGCAACCAGATGAAACGCTGGCGCACGAAGGCGAACATCAGCCGCGAGCAGCTCGCGGAGGCCGCGAACTACTCCCCGGACACCATCAAGTCGATGGAACAGGGGGTCCGCATGCCGACCCCGCGCGTCCTCGACGTCGCGGACGAACTGTGCCGGGCGGAGGGCTTGTTGAGCGCGGCGAAGGACTACCTGCTGCGGGAACGGTTCCCGGCACGGGCCCAGGACTTCATGGAGCGGGAGAAGGAGGCGATCAGTCGTTGGTCCTACGAGGTCACGTACGTTCCCGGGCTGTTGCAGACGGAGAGTTATGCGCGAGCCCTGATCGAGAACCATGTCCCGCCCCTGGACGACGCAATGGCTGAGGAACGCGTCGTCGCGCGCATGGCGCGGCAGGCCATCCTCACCGAGCGGAAGCCACCGGTGGGCCTCAGCTTCGTCGTCTACGAGGCGGCACTGCGCAATCCACAGGTGGACGCGGACCAGTTGCGTCACTTGCTCGACAGGTCCCGGCTCCGGAACGTCGCCCTTCAGGTACTTCCGTTCGAGCGAGCCATCCCCGTCGCGCTGATGGGGCCGATGGTTCTCCTGGAAACCCGTGACCACGAACGGTTCGCGTTCGCCGAAGGCCCGTTGATGAGCGAGCTCTCGGCCGATCCGAGGGTTGTCAGCCTTGCGACCGAGCGGCTTAGCATGATCCGGGCGCAGGCCCTCAGCCCCGCTGAGTCGGCCCGCTTCATCGAGGGGATGGTGGATCGGCAATGAGCGACCGGTTGAAGTGGTTCAAGTCGAGCTACAGCGACAGCGAGGGAGGCGACTGCGTCGAGGTCGCCCTCGCGTGGTTCAAGTCCAGTTACAGCGACAGCGAAGGCGGCAACTGCCTGGAAGTCGCCCACTGCGACCTCGTCCACGTCCGTGACTCCAAGGCGGCCCCCACGGGCCCCGAAATCCGCGTCGCCGCGCCCGCGTGGTCGGCGTTCGTCGCCGCAGTTCGGCCCGGAGCTTGAGCCCCGAGTTCCGGGCTCCGAGCTTCGAGCTCCTTCCTTGGGTTTTCTGGGTTTTCTGGTCTGGTTGAAATACCCAACCAACCAGGTCTGAACGCAAGTTGAGGCGTCGTACCTCGTAAGGGTGACGTTTCGTGATCGGCTTGCTTCGGTGCGTGAGGCAGCTCTAGGTTCGCGACAAACGACCGAAATGAGTCGGCCCCGGCGGTGCGGCAAACACCAATCCGGGGCCTGACCTACGCATCGAATCGAGACTTCGACCGTGGCCTACGCCAACCTTAGTGTCGCCCTCCCCTCCGCGTCCCACCCGATGGCCAATTCGGGCTACGGAAAACGCCCCGCGGGTGAGGAAGACCCGCACGCGGACACCGAGTTCGCACATCTGCTCCCGCGTGACGCGGAGATCGCCGTCTACCTCGACCACCTGGACACGGGGCACGCGATGGGGCACAAGGTGCTGGCGGCGGAGCACCCCCGGTACGGCCAGGGGGCGATGCGGACCTCGCTGTCCCGGATCACCGAGGCCGGCCACCTGCGCTGGATCAAGGAGCACGTCACCGTCGAGGGCGGCGCGATGCGGTGGGTCACGCGGACGTACTGGTCGCGTACCCGCAGGTCGGCGGAGTGGTGGGCGCGGTTCGCGCGGGAGCGGCACGGCAAGGACGTGACCCGGGAGCATCAGCCGGGCTTCGCCCGCGTCGAGGAGCAGCCGGGCGCCGAGGAACCGGCCGCCGAAGACCCGGTGACCACCGGAAATCACGCCGTCGCGGAAGCGCCCGCCGCCGCACCGGAAGCACCCGAGCCCGAACCCGCAGCCGAAGCGGCGCCCGAACCCGCGCCCGAGAGCGCCGCCTACCGCGCGCTCACCCACGTACGTGCCGCCGATGCCCGTATGGCGCTCACCGAGGGCGACTGCCGCTCCCTCGCACCCCTTGCCGAGGAGTGGCTGTCCCGCGGGGCGAGCCCGAAGGACGTCACGCGGGCCCTGACCGAGGGGCTCCCACCCACTGTCAGCAACCCGGGCGGACTCGCCCGACGACGACTGGAGACGAAGATGCCGCCGCAGAAGAGGGCGCCGCGTGCCACGGTGACCCGGGTGATCATGGCCTGCGCCACGTGCGACCAGGACGAACGGACGGTGCGGATCGACCGGGGCATCTGCGAGGACTGCCGCGCGGAGGAGGCGGCCCATCCGATGTCCGACGAGGACGTCGTCAAGGGCTTCGAGGAACTCGCCCACCTGGGCATCACGGCGGCGCACTTCCTGAAGAAGAAGCTGGAGCGGAGGACGGGCGGGCCCGTGCCCGACACGTTCCGTCCCGTACCCATCGAGGACCGCGTCTTCTACCACTACCGCGACAACCGCGACCGCATCGCGAACGGCCTCCGCCCCAGGCGCTGGAACCCGTGAGGGCCCGGGGCGACAAGGTGGGTGCCACGCGCGTGCGGGCGGTGCCGGTCGGGGCACCATGGTGTCGAGGAGGCGAGGCCATGACCCCCACGACCGAACACCGGCCGCAGATGTCCGTCGAGGAGTTCGAGGAACTGGAACGCCGGGCCCCGGAGACCGTACGGCTGGAGTTCATCAAGGGGAGGGTCCAGGTCAAGCCGGTGACCGATGGGAACCACGATCAGATCGTGGCCTGGCTGCAGAGGCTGTGCATGCAGCACCGTCCCGAGCTGTGGCTCTACGGCGAGCGCGGGATGAAGGTGGAGAGCTACCGCAAGGGGCGGGCGCGTCCGGACGGTGTCCTCGCGCCGTTCGGGTTCCCGGCGGGGCACGGGGACTGGTCCGAGTCCGAGGGCGTGCTGATGGTCGTGGAGGTCACCTCGCACGATTCCGACACTCACCGGCGCGACCGCGTCGAGAAGCCCGAGGGCTACGCCGCCGCCGGTGTCCCCGTCTACCTGCTCATCGACCGGGAAGAATGTGCGGTCGTGGTGTTCAACCAGCCGGAGAGTGGACGGTACCGGCATCAGGAGACGCTGCCCTTCGGCGCGACCGTCACGCTGCCCGACCCTGTCGGGATCACCCTCGACACCCGGCCCCTGCAGGATCTCGTCGACTGAGCCCGGATCGATGGCCCGGACACCGACCGGACCTCCGCCCTCGGCCCGGTGATCGCACCGTTGCGCTTTGCTGATCTTCACGTAATCTCTGTGGCCGGGTCGACCGCCCTCCTCGACCCGTCGCGACGTGCGCCCGCCGGGCCGCGTCGTGCCCGGCGCCGTTGCGTCCCCGCTCCGTCCCGCGACGGAGCCTGCGCGGCACCGGTCCGCCCGTGCGCTCGGTGACGACTGCACTGATGCTGGAGGGAAACCCCCCATGCCCGCGAAAGTTCTCCTGACCGGCGCCGGAGGTTTGCTGGGCGGCGCCGTCCTGCCCGCGTTACGGGCCCGGCACGAGGTCGTGGGATGGTCGCGCAGCCGCCCGGCGCCGGATCTGTACAGCGTGGACGCGACACGGTCCACCGAGGTCGACCGCTTCTTCGACGCCCACCGCCCGGACGTCTGCGTGCACTGCGTGGCCGCCCCCGACGTGGCGGCCTGCGAGCGCGACCCCGACATGGCCCACGCGCTGAACGTCCGGACGACCGAGAACGTGGCGCGGGCCTGCGCCCGGCAGGCGGTCCGGCTCGTGTACCTGTCGACCGAGTTCGTGTTCGACGGGAAGTCGGAGACCGGTTATGCGGAGGACGATGTTCCCAATCCGCTCCAAATGTATGGTCGGACCAAGCTCCTCGGTGAGGAGCGTGCCTCCGAGGTGCCCGAGCACCTGATCGTCCGCCTCCCCGTGCTCTACGGCGCGCCGGTCCCCGGGCGGGGCCGAGGCTGGATCGAGCGCATGCTCCTCGCGCTCTCCGAGGGCCGCACCGTCGAACTGGACGACCGCGTCGAGCGGCAGCCGACCTGGACCGAGGACGTGGCGGCGGTACTGGAGGAGGCCGTCGCCCGCCGGGAGACGGGAGTGCTCCACGCGGCGAGCCGGGAACGTCTGACGAAACTCGCATGGGGACGGAAGCTCGCCGAGGCGGCGGGGCTGCCCGGCACACTGCTGCGGCCCGCCCGCGCGGTGCCCGAGGGGCAGGAGGTGCCCCGGCCGGCCCGTCCGTGGCTGCTGACCGACCGGCTGGAGCAGCGGGGCATGCGCGTGCCCGCGGGCGTCTCCCACCACGCCGAGTCCTACGTCCGCTCGCTGCCCGGCCCCCGCGGCTGACAGCGGTCCCCCACCGCACTCGCGGCCCCGCCCGGCCACGCGGCACGTTCGCCGTGCCCACCGGTGGGCGGTGCCGTCCGTGCCCCGGCAGACGGAAGCAGGCACATGCAGATCATCGTTCTCGACACCCTGTGCGCCCGGCACCCGGACTCCCCCTACGCGGTCACGCCCACGGTGGGGGAGGCCGTCCACGAAGGCACCGTCAGCGGCGTCACCGTCCTCGGGGGTGAGGACGCCCCCGGGCAGGACGCCCCCGGGCACGACGGGCCCGGACAGGACGGGCCCGGCGACTGGCCCGGCCTGGTGCGCCGCGTTCCCGTGCGGGGCACGCGGCAGCGGCTGCGGGCGCTCGCCGCCGCGTTACGGGAGGAGGCGGGAAGGGTGCTGGTCGTCGACTGCTCCTGCGCGATACGGCCCGAGACCCTCGCCGCCTTCGCCAACCTGGCGACGTCCACGGCGCTGGTGACCGACCGCCGGGACCTCCCGGTGCGGGCCGGCGCGGTGGTCCGGCACGAGGGCCGGGCGCCGTTGGTGCTCGACCGCCTGGCCGCCCCGGACGACCGGTGCGAGGACGGCGAGACCTTCGGCTACCTGGGCTCGGCCGTGCTGCTGAACGCCGACCGGACGGCCCTCGCGGACATCCTCGACGCACGCCCCGGCCCGCCCTCCTGGCGGGTGGCGCTCGGTCGCCTCGCCCGCCGTGTCCGCGTCCAGTGCGCCGTGCTGGCGCAGGACATCCACGGCCACGACATCGTCGTCGAGAACCGGCTGGCCGGCGGGTCCTACGCCCGCACCTACGTGCACCTGCACCGGCAGGGACGCCGCATCGTGCGCAAGGAGGCATTCGGGGAGGGACAGGACAAACTGTCCGAGGAGATCGGCTGGCTGCGCGGGCTCGACGACTCCGCCCGCCGCCACTTCCCCGACGTCGTGGAGCACCGCATCGAGACGCGGGGTGCCTCCATGGACCTCCACTACCATCCCCTGCCCACCCTGCGCGGGCTGATCCTGTCCGGGGCGATCGACGAGGAGGAGGCCGCCCTGTGGGCGCGCCGCATCCTCGCCGTCGTCAAGCGGGATCTGTACCCGGCCGGTGAGCGGGACGTGCCGGAGGACTACATCCGGCGCACGCACCTGGACCGCGTGGCGAGGAGGCTGGCGGAGACGGCCGCCGCGCTCCCGCACCGGCACCGTCTGTGGGAGGCGGAGCGCGTCCGGGTGAACGGGGTCTGGCTGCGCAACGTCCGCCACGTCGTCGCCGACCTGGGGCGCGACGAGCGGATGCTCGGCCTGCTGACCCCGCGGCGGCTCCTGCGCACCCACGGCGACCTGCACTTCGACAACGTGCTGATCGACCGGAGCAACCACCGGTTCCTGCTGATCGACCCGCGCGGGAATCCCGGCTACGACGTGGCCTACGACCTGGGGAAGGTCTGGCACTCGGTCAACTCGCTCTACGACCTCATCCACGGCGGCCACGTGGAGGTGACCGTCGGGGAGACGGAGATCGACTACACCCTCACGGCCCCCGAACTGGTCGCGTTCTACCGCGCGGTGCGCCGGCGCCTGTACCACTGGCTCACGGCGACGCGCTGGCACCGGGGCGAGCCCCACTGGCTGCTGAAGGTGCGCCTCGCGGAGGCGGCCCACATGTGCAGCGTGATGCCCTTCCACATCGCCCACGACGAGCGGGAGACCGTCGCGCTCGCCTGCTACGCCCGGGGCGTGGAGCTGATCAACGAGCTGTACGGCGACCTCGCCGAGGAGGCCGGCCGCAGGACCGGGACCCGCCTCGCGCCGGTCTCCTGACGCACGACGGCGCACACCGCCGCCCACCACCGACGCGACGACACCACCGACGTGACGACACCCGCCACTGACGACCCGCCACTGACGACCCGCCACTGACGACCCACC
This sequence comes from Streptomyces griseoaurantiacus, assembly GCF_036189845.1. Taxonomy (NCBI): domain Bacteria; kingdom Bacillati; phylum Actinomycetota; class Actinomycetes; order Kitasatosporales; family Streptomycetaceae; genus Streptomyces; species Streptomyces griseoaurantiacus. The sequence goes on from NZ_CP108326.1 coordinate 4,002,234, forward strand.
ACTGAAAGGACGCTGTGACATGCGCGTAGTGCGCCATGCGGACCAGGAGGCCGCCGCCCGCCCGGACGGCCGGACCGTGCTGTCCCTCCTGGACCTCCCGGTGGAGGTGCCCGTGGACCGGGTCGGGATCCTGTTCGTCGAACATCCCGCCGAGTTCACCGAGTCGAGGCACTACCACCGGCACCTGTACGAGGTCTTCTACTTCCTCGACGAGGCCGACTACTGGGTCGACGGCGCCGAGGTCCGGCTCCGGGCGGGCGACCTCCTCCTGCTGGAACCGGGGGACGCGCACGGTGCCCTGCCGGTGCCGCACCCCGTACGGCTGATCGTCTTCCACGTGCCCAAGCGGGCCGGTGACAAGGTGGACGTGCCGTGACCTCCGTAGTCCGTGAACCGCCAGGGCCTCTCGTTCGGATCGTTCCGGCGTCGCGGGGTCCGGCACGCGCCTCTGCGGCGTTGTCGTCGGTTGCCAGGGCTCCGCCCTGGCGCCCTCCTCCGCCTTGCAGCCGCACGCACCGGACCCCGCTCGGGTCGGCCGAAGACGTACCGCGCCTGCCGGCCGGCCCGATCCGAACGAAAGACCCTAGGAGCCGCCTTGACCGTCAAGGGGTACATGTTCGACTTCTCCGGCACGCTGATGCGCGTCGAGCCCACGGCGGACTGGCTGGACGCCGTCCTCGACGACCTGGGCATCGAGGCCACGGCCCGGGAGCGGGCCGGGTGCGCCGCGCGCCTGGAGCGGCTCGGCGCCCTGCCGGGCGGTGTCTCCCCCTCGGTCCTGCCGGACCGTCTCCGGCCCTCGTGGGAGCGTCGCGACCTCGACCCCGGCAGCCACCGGGCCGCCTACGTCGGGCTGATGCGCGAGGCGGACCTGCCCTGGGGTGAGGAGGTCCTCGACGCCTTGTACGCGCGCCACATGACACCGGCCGCCTGGCGCCCGTACCCGGACACCGCGGAGGTCCTCGGCGAGCTGCGCCGGCGCGGCGCGCCGGTGGCGGTGGTGAGCAACATCGGCTGGGACCTGCGGCCCGTCCTGCGGGAACACCGGCTGTACGACCTCGTGGACGTCTTCGTCCTCAGCTACGAGAGCGGGGTGCAGAAGCCGGACCCGAAGATCTTCCGGTCGGCGTGCGAGGGCCTGGGCCTGCCGGCCGCGCAGGTGCTGATGGTCGGCGACGACCGGGTCGCGGACGCCGGGGCGGAGCGCCTGGGCTGCCGGGTCCGTTTCGTGGACCACCTCCCCGCGCACGCGCGGCCGGACGCGCTGAGGGCGATACTCGACTCGGCGGACTGAGCACGGTCGTCCCGCGGCGAGGGTGGTCGTCGCGCCCGCTGCCCGGCCGCGATAGCACGGTTCCCGGCCGGGCGGTCCCCCTCGTCGGAAAGTGTGAGGACGGGCACTTTCCGCGTGGTCGCCGCGTTCCTCGGGCAGGAGCCGTCCGGGCACGGCGTCCGAAGGAGTGCGGCGTGCCGGAGCGGCCGGTGGTTCTCGCGGGTCACCGGGCGACCGGGAGACCTCGCAACCGGGGTGATCACGTCCTGAGCGGGACATCTCACCATGTGGTATCCCGGAAGGGGAATTCGGCCGCTCGATAGACTGAGCCGACCGCGCCGTACACACGTATGTGTGCGGACAGCGGACAGAGACGGACTGAGCGAGGAGCGCACGTGGGCCTTGTCGTGCAGAAGTACGGAGGCTCCTCCGTAGCCGATGCCGAGGGCATCAAGCGCGTCGCCAAGCGGATCGTGGAAGCCAAGAAGAACGGCAACCAGGTGGTTGTCGTGGTCTCCGCGATGGGCGACACGACGGATGAGCTGATCGATCTCGCGGAGCAGGTGTCGCCGATCCCTGCCGGGCGCGAGCTCGACATGCTGCTGACCGCGGGGGAGCGGATCTCCATGGCCCTGCTGGCCATGGCGATCAAAAACCTGGGCCACGAGGCGCAGAGCTTCACCGGCAGCCAGGCCGGTGTCATCACCGACTCCGTCCACAACAAGGCGCGGATCATCGACGTCACGCCCGGCCGCATCCGGACCGCGCTCGACGAGGGCAACATCTGCATCGTCGCCGGTTTCCAGGGTGTCAGCCAGGTGGGCAAGGACATCACCACGCTGGGCCGCGGCGGTTCCGACACCACGGCCGTCGCCCTGGCGGCGGCGCTGGACGCGGAGGTGTGCGAGATCTACACCGACGTGGACGGTGTGTTCACCGCCGACCCGCGGGTGGTGAAGAAGGCCCGGAAGATCGACTGGATCTCCTTCGAGGACATGCTGGAACTGGCAGCCTCCGGGTCCAAGGTGCTCCTCCACCGCTGTGTGGAGTACGCCCGCCGCTACAACATCCCGATCCACGTCCGCTCGTCCTTCAGCGGACTCCAGGGCACCTGGGTGAGTAGCGAGCCGATCAAGCCGGCGCAGTCGGCACAGCACGTAGCGCAAGGGGAACCAAAGGTGGAGCAGGCCATCATCTCCGGGGTCGCGCACGACACCTCGGAGGCCAAGATCACCGTCGTCGGCGTGCCCGACAAGCCGGGCGAGGCCGCGTCGATCTTCCGTGCCATCGCGGACGCGGAGATCAACATCGACATGGTGGTGCAGAACGTCTCCGCCGCCTCCACGGGGCTGACGGACATCTCCTTCACCCTGCCGAAGGCCGAGGGCCGCAAGGCCATCGACGCGTTGGAGAAGGCGCGGCAGGTCATCGGCTTCGACTCGCTGCGCTACGACGACCAGATCGGCAAGATCTCCCTGGTCGGCGCGGGCATGAAGACGAACCCCGGGGTCACCGCCGGGTTCTTCGAGGCGCTGAGCGACGCGGGCGTCAACATCGAGCTGATCTCGACCTCCGAGATCCGCATCTCGGTCGTGACCCGCAAGGACGACGTCCCGGAGGCCGTCCGCGCCGTGCACAGCGCGTTCGGCCTGGACTCCGACAGCGACGAGGCGGTCGTCTACGGAGGCACGGGTCGATGACCCCGGAGCCCCCGCGCGCCCCGGCCGTCCCCGCGAGGCACGGCACCGGGGCCGTGGGGGCGTCCGCGCCCCGGCCGGCTCCGCGCCCGGCGCCCTCGGCCCGGCAGGCGGACAAGCCCGTCCTCGCGGTCGTCGGCGCCACCGGCACCCTCGGCACCGTGATGCTGCGCATCCTGTCCCAGCGTGCCGACATCTGGGGTGAGATCCGGCTGCTCGCCTCCCCCCGCTCGGCCGGCCGCAAGCTGACCGTGCGCGGCGAGGAGACCGAGGTGGCGGAGATCGACGAGGCCGCCCTCACCGGCGTCGACGTCGCCCTGTTCTGCGTGCCCGACGAGGTGGCCCGCGAATGGGCGCCCGTCGCCGCCGCCCGGGGCGCCGTGGCCGTGGACAACTCCGCCGCCTTCCGGACGGACCCCGAGGTGCCGCTCGTCGTCCCCGAGGTCAACGCGCACACCGCCCGTGTGCGCCCGCGCGGCATCCTCGCCAGCCCCGGCTGCGCCACCCTCACGATGATCGTGGCGATGGGCGCGCTGCACGCCGAGTTCGGCCTGCGGGAACTGGTCCTCTCCTCGTATCACGCGGTGAGCGGCGCCGGCCGCGGCGGCGTCGAGACGCTGCGCGAGCAACTCGCCCTCGTCGCCGGTACGGAGCTGGGCACGAACCCCGGCGATGTGCGCCGTGTGGTGGGGGAGGGCACCGGCCCGTTCCCGGAGCCGGTCGCGCTCAACGTCGTGCCGTGGGCGGGCACGTTCCTGGAGGACGGCTGGTCCTCGGAGGAGGCCGGGTTGCGGGAGGAGACCCGCAAGGTCCTCGGCCTGCCGCAGCTCCCGATCGCGGTCACCTGTGTCCGCGTCCCCGTGGTCACCGCCCACTCCCTCACGGTCCACGCCGGCTTCGAGAACGAGGTCACGGTCGACAGGGCCCGGGAGATCCTGGCCACCGCCCCCGGCGTCGTGCTGTGCGACGAACCGGCCGCCGGGGAGTTCCCGACCCCGGCCGACGTGGTGGGCACGGACCCCTCCTGGGTGGGCCGGGTGCGCCGGGCGCTGGACGACCCCACGGCGCTCGACTTCTTCGTGTGCGCCGACAACCTCCGCAAGGGCGGCGCCCTCAACGCGGTGCAGATCGCCGAACTCGTCGTGACCGACGGGGTCCGGACCGCGCCGGGCCCCGGACACCACGCCGGGTGATCCCGGCGGCAGGGGGAGGCGGCGAGGGCATCCGACCTGCCCGTTCGGTCCGAGGACGCTCCTTATACGCTGGCCAATCCGACAAGTATTTGTAGGATCTGTGTCAGTCCCGTGGCCGGGTCGGACCCACCTGGTCCGGACCACTTGAACCGGACCCGTCCGGAAGACGAGGATTTCCCTTCCCGCTCCTTGCAACCGCACGGACGGCGGGGAGCGTCATTGCGTTCGCCCTTCGGGGGGCGGCCGGCAGCGCAGCAGGCAAGCACAGGGGAAGAGCTGGTAGGCATGAGGGCACGGGACGTACTGTCCGCCGCGCCGGGGGAAGCAGGTCGGACGGACGGGGCGCCCGTACGCGCACCGCTCACGGGCGGGCGACGCGGTACACACGAACCCGCGTACAACCCTGACGGCCCCAGGCGTGTCCAACAGGCGTGGCAGCAGAGGTACTCGAATTCACCGCGGCGGTTCAGACGAGGGGAACGACCCTGCGTCCGCCCCGCCGGTCCCGCGCGACCGGCGCGCCCGGCGGCATGCCGGTGATCGCGCCGATGCCCGCGACGCGGCCCGCCCGCATACCGAGCCAGCGTGAGGGCGCAGAGGAGGCCGTGGCGTCCGGTACCACGGTCGACCACCTCACGGAGACCTACCGGGCCCACTACCGGTCCCTGCTGGGACTCGCGGCCCTCCTCCTCGACGACACCGCCTCCTGCGAGGACGTCGTCCAGGAGGCCTTCATCCGCGTCCACTCCGCCCGCAAGCGGGTCCGCGACCCGGAGAAGACACTCGCGTACCTGCGGCAGACGGTGGTGAACCTCTCCCGCTCCGCGCTGCGCCGCCGCATCCTCGGACTGAAGCTGCTGTCGAAGCCGATGCCCGACATGGCGAGCGCCGAGGAGGGGGCGTACGACCAGCTCGAACGGGACTCGCTGATCAAGGCCATGAAGGGCCTGCAGCGCCGCCAGCGCGAGGTGCTGGTGCTGCGCTACTTCGCGGACATGACGGAGGCGCAGGTCGCGGCGACGCTGGGACTGTCGCTCGGCTCGGTCAAGGCGTACGGCTCGCGCGGCATCGCGGCGCTGCGCATCGCCATGGGAGCGTCGGCATGACCGAGCACCGCAGCAAGCCCGACGACGGACAGCAGGCTGGGAACGAGAACGTGAACGACCGCCGACCCGAGGACCACGGCCGGACGGCCGCCCCCGGCGACACCACGGCCGACCGGTCCGCCACCGCCGAACCGGAGCCCGAGGCCGACCCCGAACGGACCGGCACGGCCGCCGGGCGGGACCGCCTGCTGGCGGCCCTCGGCGACACCTCCGCCTCCGCGGGGAACGGTGACGGCACGGTGCACGGAAACGGCGACGGCTCGAACCGCTCGGACGACGAGCTGGGGCTCGCCCCCGACGAGACGGCGCTGCGCGACGTCCTGCACTCCGCCGTCGGGGACCTGGAACCCCGCGAGGGCACCCTGGAGCACCTGCGGCGGGCGGTGCCCGCACGCCGGGCCCGCAAGCGGCAGGCACTGGTCGGCATGGCGGCCGCCGCGCTCTTCGCCGGCACCGCCGTCCCCGCCCTGGTGCACGTCTCCAACGCCACCGGCTCCCACGCCGACCCGTCGATCGCCGGCCAGGCCTCCCAGGCCCACGGCGGCACGGGCAAGGACAAGGACGGCGAGGGCGACTCCGGTGACTCCTCCGGTCCCTCCCACTCGGTGCGGGACAAGGACAAGGCGGGCAGCGGGGGCGCGCACGACAAGGGCGGCGGCAAGGGCCGCTCGGCCGGCGGCGGCTCCACCGCCTCCGGCTCCGGCCTCGCGGACTGCACGGCGGTCCAGCTCGGCGGGGCCACCTCGAGCGTCGCCGCCGCCGACTCCGTCGGCGTGGTCTACGGCACGTTCCGCGTCGCCAACATCTCCGGGAGGGCCTGTACGTTCTCCGGCTCCGGCACGGTCGGCACGGCCGCCCAGGGCGCGGCGGACGCCTCGCAGCTCACCGTCGTCAGCCATGTCGCGGGCGACGCCGCCACCGGGCTGCCCGACCCCTCGCAGGAACTGGCCTCGCTGATCCTGAAGCCCGGCATGGCCTACGAGGTGAAGTTCGCCTGGGTGCCCTCGGCGACGTGCCCCACCGCGGGCGGCGCGGGCGGCGGCTCCGGCGGGCCCACACCCGACCCGACCACCTCCGACGGCAGCACCGGCACGTCCGCGGGCTCCTCGGCCACGAACGGCAACGGCGCCTCCTCGCAGCTCCTGCGGACGGACGGCGTGGCCGACGGCAGCGTGGTGGTCTCCCACACGGCGGCGACGGGTTCGCCGACGGTGACCGCGACGATCCCGAACGCCTGCGCGGGGACGGTCTACCGGACGGGAGTGCTGGCGGGGTCCTGATCCCTGGGCCCGGCCTCGCCGGCGCCCTCGGGCTCACCCCCGCCGCCGGGGCCCTCCGGGTCGCCGTCCGGCAGGATGCCCAGCTCCGCGTCGCGCTGGAACTCCACCTCGCGGCGCAGCAGCCGGAACCACATGAAGACGACGAAGCCGGCGAAGACGAACCACTCGCCGGTGTACCCGAGGTTCTGGAAGGCCCGCAGATCGAGGCCGGAGTCGTCGGGCCGGCTCGCCGGCACCGCCGTCATCCCCGAGTCGGCGGTGTCCAGGGTGACCCAGGCGTCGTACACGTCGTACGGCACCAGGTTCACCAGGGAGGCTGCGCTGATCGCGCCGACCTGCCCGGCAGGCAGGCCGCCCGCCCCGCTCGCGCCGTTCTGCCCCGGTGTCTCGGAGGCCTGCAGCGCGCCGGTGACGGTGACCTCGCCCTTCGGCGCGGCCGGCGCCTTCGCCGCGGACGGGCTGCCGGGCAGCCAGCCCCGTACGACCGGCAGCGCCTTGCCGCCGTCGGTACGGAGCATGGTCAGCACGTAGAAGCCGGTGCGGTCCTCGAGCTCGCGGTCCGGGACCAGGAGCTGCCTGCCGTAGTGGCCCTTCGCCGTGGCGCGCTTGCCGGAGGTGGCCTTGTCCACGGGGAGCAGCGAGGCGAGCGGCCGCGCGGCCTCCTTCTTCGCCTCGGTGGCCTGCTCCGTGGCGGTGCGGTGGTCCTGCACCCGGTCCTCGAAGCGGCTGAGCTGCCAGGAGCCCATGAAGACGCAGACGGGGACGGCGAGGAGGGCGAGTACGTTGATCGCCCACCAGCGGGGGGTCAGGAGGAACCGGTACACAACGCCAACGGTACGGCGCCGAGGGGGGCGGGAGGCACGCGGGGTGCCCCCCGCCCCCGGGGGGACGGGGGGTCCGCTCAGACGGTGGCGCCGAGGTGCCGCTCCGCGAACTCCAGCTCCAGCCGCACCTGCTTGATCCGCTCGTCGACGACGAGGGACCCGTGCCCGGCGTCGTACCGGTACACCTCGTGGACGGCGCCGCGGGCGGCGAGCCGGTCCACGTAGTTCTCGATCTGCCGGATGGGGCAGCGCGGGTCGTTGACGCCCGCCGAGATGTACACCGGCGCCTTCACCGCGTCCACGTACGTCAGCGGCGAGGACGCCTCGAAACGCTCCGGGACCTCCTCCGGGGTGCCGCCGAGGAGCGTGCGGTCCATCGCCTTCAGCGCCTCCATCTCGTCGTGGTACGCCGTGACGTAGTCCGCGACCGGCACCGCCGCGATGCCCACCGTCCACAGCTCCGGCTGGACGCCGAGGCCGAGGAGGGTGAGGTAGCCGCCCCAGGAGCCGCCGGTGAGCACCATCCGCGAGGGGTCGGCGAGGCCGGAGGAGACGGCCCATTCGCGGACCGCCGCGATGTCCTCCAGCTCGATCAGGCCGACGCGGTGCCTGAGCGCGTCGGTCCACTCGCGGCCGTAGCCGGTGGAGCCCCGGTAGTTGACCCGGACGACCGCGTACCCGTGGTCGACCCAGGCGGCGGGCGCGGCCGCGAAGGCGTCGCTGTCGTGCCAGGTGGGGCCGCCGTGGATGTCGAAGACGGTGGGCAGCGGACCGCTCGCCCCGGCCGGCTTCTGCACCAGGGCGTGGACCCGGCCGCCGGGACCCTCCACCCACACGTCCTCCACCGGCACCGAGGCCGGCGCCTTCATCCCGGGCGGGTCGAGCACGACACGGCCCGTCGTGGACCGCACGGCCGGCGGCTCGGCGGCCGAGGACCACAGGTACTCGACGCTGCCGTCGGGCCGGGCGGTCGCGCCGGAGACGGTGCCCGGCGGGGTCGACAGCTCGGTCAGGGTGCGGTCGGCGAAGGTGTAGCGGAACAGCTCGCTGCGGGCCTCGAAGCTGTGCGAGACGAGCAGTGCGGAGCCGTCCGGGTACCACTCGGCGGCCACGTCGCCGGGCAGCTCCAGCGCGAGGTCGGTCTCCTCACCGGTGGCGACGTCCCACACCAGCGGCTCCCAGCGGCCCCGGCGCTGGTGCCCGATGAGCAGCCGGGTGTCGCCCTCGACGGGGGCGAAGCCGAGGACCTCCAGGCCCAGTTCGACGGTGCCGCCCTCGGTGTCGTCGAGTTCGGCGACCGTGCCGCCGTCCAGGCGCAGCACGCGCAGCGCCGAGTGCATGGCGTCCCCGTGCTCGGTGTGCTCGATCGCGAGCAGGGTGCCGTCGTGCGAGAGGTCGCCGACGCCGGCGGACTCGCGGTGCCGGTAGATCTCGACGGGCTCCTCACCGGCCCGGGCGAGGTGCAGGGTGGTGCCGTCCTCGTCGGTGGACCGCCCTACGACGGCGGTCCGCCCGTCCCGCCCGAGCGCGAGCCCGGCCGGATAGGAGGCCGCGAGCCCGGGCGCGGCCTCCTCGTCGGCGCCCTCGGACGCCTTCCCCGCGAAGGGCTGCCGCCGCCAGACGCCGAACTCGTCGCCGTCCGTGTCGTCGAACCACCAGATCCACTCGCCGTCGGGCGACAGCACCCCGTCCGTGGTGCCGTTCGGCCGGTCGGTCACCTGCCGCTGCTCACCCGTGGACCGGTCCCACGCGTACAGCTCGTACGTACCCGTCGCGTTCGACACGAACAGCGCCCGGTTCGGCGCGTCCTCCGCCCAGTCCGGCAACGAAACCCGCGCCGCCCGAAACCGCATCTCCCACGCGACCATCCCGCCACTCTCACTCATGGGTACATCTTGCCGCGCCGAGCAGGCCACGAGGCCCGGCAAGGGCGCGCGAAGGCGACCGAAGCCGCCCGAGGGACGCGGGGCTGTGTCCGTCCTGCGGCTCCGCCGCGCGGGCGCGAGGGCGACCGAAGCCGCCCCGTGGGGCGCGGGGCTGTGTCCGTCCTGCGGCTCCGCCGCGCGGGCGCGAGGGCGACCGAAGCCGCCCAAGGGGCGCGGGGAACTGCGCGACCAGCCACACCCCACCCGCACTCGCCCACGAACCCGCACCCCACCCCGTGAGGTGCCCGGGGTCCAAGGGGCAGCGCCCCTTGAAGGGACGGGAAGGGTAGGGGCGGCGGGGGCGAAAAAATCCCCACCCCGCACCCGCACCCCACTCACCCCACCCCGCACCCGCACCCGCACCCCACTCACCCCCCCCCGCGTATCCGACGCACCCCGGGGTCAAGGGGACGAAGTCCCCGCAGGCCCCCTCCCCAGCAGCTCCGCCAACCCCCGCCGCGTCGCCGCCAGCACCACCCGATCCCCCGCCCCCAGCACGTAGGACGACGGCAACCCCCACACCGCCCCACCCCCCGAGGACTCCGCCGCCCGCCCCAGCACCCGCCACTTCCCCGCCGCGAACGCCTCCCCGACCGTCCGCCCCTCCAGCCGCGGATGCCCCGCCACCTCGACCGCCGCGAACAGCAGCACCCGCCGCTCCACCGGCAGCGCCCCGAGGATCTGCCGCCCCCACATCGCCGCCGCGAACGCCGGCGCCGCGAGGTGCGACACGCTGCGGCTGCGCGTGAGCGCCCGCGGGTACGCCGCCCGCAGTGTCCGGTACACCGCCGTGGCGAAGTCGTCGTCGTACAGCCGCAGCACGACCCGCAGGTCGGGCCGCACGGCACGCGCGTACAGCGCGGCCTCCAGGTTGGTGGTGTCGATGCTGGTCAGCGCGAGCAGGGTGCGCGCCCGGTGGATCTTGGCCGATTCCAGGACCCCCTCGTGCGTGACGTCCCCGAGCACCACCGGCACCCGCAGCCGCCGCGCGACCGCGAGGCCGCGCGCGTCGGGGTCCTCCTCGACGCACACGACCGGGATGCGCAGCTCCCGCAGCCGCACCAGCACCCGTGTGCCGATCTTGCCGAGGCCGAGCAGCACGATGTGCCCGGACAGGCCGCGCGGCGGCCTGCGCAGCGCGGAGTTGGTGCGGAAGGTGCCGAGCGCCTCCAGGACCGCCGCGAGCAGCACGGGCAGGAGCAGCAGTCCGACGAACCCGGAGAGCAGTTGCAGGATCTGCCGCCCGGCGGGCTCGCCCACCGCCGGGTCGTCGATGGCGAACAGGTCGAGGAGCGTGAGGTAGGTGGCCCGCAGCGGATCGGTGTCGGTCACGCAGAGCTGCGCCACCGCGAGCGCGACGACGCAGGCCACCAGGCCGACGAAGGACCACCGCAGCCGCCGCGACAGCAGCAGCGCGAACGGCACCATGCTGCGCCCGGCCTGCTGCCGGGGCCCGGTGTACGACACGGTCTCCAGGACGACGGTGCCGCGTCCTGTGGCCGCCGCGACGGCCTCCTCGTCGGGCAGGAGCCGGGGTCCGCGTTCCCCGCTCTCCTCGGAGCCGTCGCTGCCCGCCGGGTCGCTGCTGGTCGCGGAGAGGAGCGCGAGGGTGAACAGCCCGGGGTCGGCGACCTGTCCGGGGCCGGGCGGGTCCCGCTCGACGGCGCGCAGCATCAGCCCCTCCGCCTGGATGACCTTGGTGGTGCCGACGGCGGCGGTGGCGGCCAGCGCGGGCGCGGCGGTGTCGGCGTCCGAGAGCACGGTCGTCGAGGCGTCGACGGCGGCGGGATCGTCGCCCTCGGCGCCGTCCGCGCCGAGGAGGGCGAGGGCCGCCGCCTGGTCGAGCAGTTCCTCGATGTGCTGCCCGAGCCGGCGGTTGTACAGGCGGAGTACGAGCCGCAGGCGGGGGTTGAGGCGCCGGGCGGTGAGCGCGGCGCGGATGTTGGTCTCGTCGTCGTCGTAGACGAGGGCGAGTGCGGCGGCCCGTTCGACGCCCGCCTCGGCGAGCACGGTCTCCGAGGCCTCGGTGGCCTCCAGCACCCGTACCGAGCCGGCGTCGTGCGCGAAGGGCGCGCGGGGCCCCTGACCGCCCCGGCCGCCCTCGCCACCGGGGTTCGCGCCGGAACCGCCGCCGCTGTTCGCCGCCCGGGTCACGGCCGCGGAGACCCGGTCGAGGAGCGCCGCTCCGCGCGGCCGTCCCACGACCGGCTGGCGGGCCAGTCGCCGGGCGGTCGGGACGACGAGGGTGACCTGTTCCCGGTAGACGTCCCGCAGTTCGGCGGCGAGCCGGTGCGCCAGCCCGTCGTCCCCGCACACCACCATGTGCGCGCCACCCACACCCGATCCCGTCCCGTAGGCCCCGCCGCCGCTCGCCACGAGGGAGAAGACTGCCGCAGCCCGGCGCCCGGTTCCAGTGGGCCCCGCCCCGGCCGGGCCGCCCTTGCCGTCGGCCGCCGCGTCGGCGAGACTCGACGGGACCGGCCGGAGGCGGCCGGCGGACGGCGCAACGGAACGGGAGCCGCGATGTTCGGCCTGAGCGAGCTGGTCGTGATCCTCCTGGTGGTGATCGCCGTCCTCGCCGTCAGGAAACTCCCGGGCCTGACGCGTTCGGCCGGGCAGGCGAAGAGGATCTTCACCCGCGAGTCCACGGCCCTCCGCGACGAGGACCCGAAGGACGGCACCCCCAGAACCATCCCCGGCACGGTCGTCGACCGCGAGGAGCCCAAGGCCTGACCTCCGCTCCCGCTGCGCCGAGCGGGCCGGTCGGGGCCACGTGCGCTCGACGCGGCCGTGCCGCACCGCGTACGCCGCCGGGCCTCCCCGCTCGACGGCCCGGTGGATCGCGTCACCTCAGCAGGCCGCGCTCAGCAGGGTCCGCTCGCAGTGGGGGGCAGTGGCCGGGTTGCGGGGCGCGGTAGGCGCGGTCGCAGTGGTCGCAGTTCCGGAGGGGCCAGACGGTGGGCGGCGGCACGTCGACGGCACGCGGGTCGGCCTCGGCGAGCGGGGGGACGGCGGGCGACGGGAGCCGCGACGGAGGCTGCGCCGGGGGGAGTCGAGGCGCGGGCGTGGACGCCTCCGGTGCGCCGGGTGCCGTCCCGCGCCGCGCCCGGCCCCGGGGCGGCTTCGAAGGGCCCTCCGGATCGGGCGATCCGGCGCCCCCGGGAACGTCGTGGAAGTACGTCCGTGTACGGATCCGGCCCCCGGCCAGCCGCCGGCCCCACCGGTGAACGCACGCCGGGCGCCCGCCCCGCAGACGAGCACGGGCCCACCGGAACCTCGCTGAGACGAGATCGTGTGGGCAGAACTCCCGGCGGCCCCGTGGCAGAGGGGCCGAGTGGTCCGGACGGGCCGGGTGGACCGGGCGGACCGTCCGGACCGGGTGGTCCGGACCGTTATCGCTTCCGGGCCACCCGGCCCTCGTCCCACACCGGCTTCGGCGTCTCGCGGACGCGACCGTCCGCGCCGAACAGCAGGTAGCGGTCGAAGCCCTTCGCGAACCAGCGGTCGTGCGTGACCGCGAGCACCGTGCCCTCGTAGGCGCTCAGGCCCGCCTGGAGGGCCTCCGCGCTCTCCAGGTCGAGGTTGTCCGTGGGCTCGTCGAGGAACAGCGCGGTGGTGCCGCGCAGTTCGAGGAGCAGGATCTGGAACCGGGCCTGCTGGCCCCCGGACAGCCGGTCGAAGGGCTGCTCGCCCTGCGTGCTCAGCTCGTAGCGCCGCAGCGCGGACATCGCCCCGCCGCGGTCGAGCGCGTGCTCCTTCCACAGGATGTCGAGCAGCGTGCGGCCGTTCAGTTCCGGGTGGGCGTGGGTCTGCGCGAAGTGCCCCGGAACGACGCGCGCCCCCAGCGTCCACTCCCCGGAGTGCTCGACGGGCTCGCCCGCCAGCAACCGCAGGAAGTGCGACTTTCCGGAGCCGTTGGAGCCGAGCACGGCCACCCTCTCGCCGTAGAAGACCTCCAGGTCGAACGGTTTCATCAGGCCGGTCAGGAGGAGTTGACGGCAGGTGAGCGCGCGCACCCCGGTGCGGCCGCCGCCGAGCCGCATGGTGATCTTCTGCGGCCGTGGCGGCTGCGGCGGGGGCCCGGCCTCCTCGAACTTCCGCAGCCGGGTCTGCGCCGCCTGGTAGCGGGAGGCCATCCCGTCGCTGCGCATGGCGTACTGCCGCAGGTCCAGGACGAGTTGCCTGAGCTGGGCGTGCTTCTCGTCCCAGCGCCTGCGCAGCTCGTCGAACCGCTCGAACCGGTGCTCGCGGGCCTCGTGGTACGTCGCGAAGCCCCCGCCGTGCACCCAGACGTCGCTGCCGCCGGGCGCCGGCTCCACGCTGACGATCTTCTGTGCGCAGCGGGCGAGCAGTTCGCGGTCGTGGCTGACGAAGAGCACGGTCTTGGTGGTCTCCAGCAGCCGCTCCTCCAGCCGGCGCTTGGCGGGGACGTCGAGGTAGTTGTCCGGCTCGTCGAGGAGCAGCACCTGGTCGGGGCCGCGCAGCAGGACCTCCAGGCAGAGCTGCTTCTGCTCGCCGCCCGACAGGGTGTTCACCTGGCGCCATTGCGCCCGTTCGTAGGGGACGCCGAGCGCGGCGGTGGTGCACCTGTCCCATAGGTTCTCCGCCTCGTAGCCACCCGCCTCGCCCCAGTCGCTCAGCGCCTGCGCGTAGGCGAGCTGCGCGGCCTCGTCGTCCTGCTCCATGAGCCGGAGCTCCGCCGCGTCGACGGCGGCCGCGGCCTTGCGCACGCGTTCCTGGGAGACGGCGAGCAGCAGGTCCCGCACCGACATGTCGTCCGTGACGGACCCGATGAACTGCGGCATCACGCCGAGTCCGCCGCTGACGGTGACGGTGCCGCCGTGCGGCTTGAGGTCGCCGGCGATCAGTCGCTGCAGCGTCGTCTTTCCCGCGCCGTTCGCTCCGACGAGGGCGACGACGGAACCCTCGGCGACCTTGAAGGAGACGTCACCGAACAGGATGCGCCCGTCGGGGAGGTAGTACTCCAGGTGCGCTGCTTCCACGTGGCCCATGAGCCGTGGAGCCTACGCGTCGGCCTCGTCGGGGCGCATCGAGATTTATTACTTGGCTAGCCACATATCTGGTGCTACTTTTAGGTGGTCGGCCACATAAACGGGTCGGCCGGACCGGCTCCGCAGGAGCGATCCGTTGTCCGCGACGAGCGACCGCACGTCGTACGCACGTCGCAGGAACGTCGCAGGAACGAGGAGAACAGACATGAAGGCCATCGTCTTCGACCGGTTCGGCGGCACCGAGGTCCTCCACGAGGCGGAGGTCCCCACCCCCGAGCCGGGTCCGGGCCAGGTGCGCGTGCGCGTCCACGCCCTCGGCGTCAACCCGGTGGACGGCAAGATCCGCTCCGGGGCCATGGAGGCCGTCTTCCCGACGACGCTCCCGGCGATCCCCGGCGGCGAGATCGCCGGCGTGGTCGACGCGCTCGGCGAGGGCGTCGAGGACCTGCGGGTCGGCGACGAGGTGCTCGGCTGGTCCGACACCGGCTCCTACGCCGAGTACGCCCTGGCCACCCCCGACCACCTCGCCCCCAAACCCGCCGGACTCGACTGGGAGCACGCGGTCACCCTGCCGGTCGCGAGTGACGGCGCCGAGCGCGTCCTCGACGTCCTCGGCGTCGAGAAGGGCGAGACCGTGCTGATGCACGGCGCGGCCGGCGCCATGGGCACCCTCGCCGTGCAGCTCGCCACCGCCCGCGGGGCCCGCGTCATCGGCACCGCCGGACCGGCCAACCAGGAGTACCTGACCGGCCTCGGCGCCATCGCGACGACGTACGGCGAAGGGCTCGTCGAACGGGTGCGCGCGCTCGCCCCCGAGGGCGTGGACGCCGTCTTCGACCTCGCGGGCAAGGGCGCCCTGGAGGACTCCCTCACCCTGCGCGGCGGCCCCGACCGCGTCGTCACCACCGCCGACTTCCGCGCCGAGCAGTTCGGCGTCCACTTCGAGTCGGGCCCGCAGCGCAGGTCGGGCACCCGGCTGGCCGAACTGGCCCGGCAGGCCGCCGCCGGCACGCTCGTCACGACGGTCGGCACCAGCCTCCCGCTGTCCCGCGCTGCCGAGGCCCACCGGATCAGCGACGCGGGCCACGGCCGCGGAAAGCTCGTCCTCACGGTCGCCTGAACCCCCTCTCACCACTGGCTCCACCACTCTTCGAGGAGAACCCCCATGCCCGAGAACACCGCGGCGACCGACGCCCTGCCCGCCCTGTGGTCCCCGGTGACCGTCGGCGCGCTCACCCTGCCGCACCGGCTGGCGATGGCCCCGATGACCCGGGACCGCTCCACCCCCGAGGGCGTCCCGACCGAACTGAACGCCGAGTACTACGTCCAGCGGGCCTCGCACGCGCTCGTCATCACGGAGGGCACCCAGCCCTCCGCCGACGGACAGGGCTACCTGCTCACCCCCGGCCTCCACAGCGAGGAGCAGGTGGCCGGCTGGCGCAAGGTGGCCGACGCGGTGCACGCGGAAGGCGGCCGGCTCGTCGTCCAGCTCATGCACACCGGCCGCATCGCGCACCCCGACAACACCCCGCACGGCCGCCGGCCCGTGGCACCCTCCGCGGTCCGCCCCGCCGGCACCATGTTCACCCTCACGGGCCCGCAGGAGATGCCCGAGCCGAGGGCGCTGACCACCGACGAAGTGGCCGCCACCGTCGAGGACTTCCGGCGGGCCGCCGCCAACGCCAGGGCCGCCGGCGCCGACGCCGTGGAGATCCACGGCGCCAACGGCTACCTCGTCCACCAGTTCCTCGCGGACAACAGCAACCGGCGCGAGGACCGGTACGGCGGCTCCCTCGAGAACCGCGTCCGCTTCGCCGTCGAGGTCGCCACGGCGGTGGCCGAGGAGATCGGCGCCGACCGCACCGGCATCCGCATCTCGCCCGGCAACCCGTACAACGACATCGCCGAGTCCGACACGGCCGCGCTCTACCCCGCCCTGGTCCGCGCCCTGGCCCCGCTGAACCTGGCCTACCTGCACCTCCTCCACGGCGGGAACGAGGAACTGCTCGACACCCTGCGCGGACTGTGGCCGACCGCCCTGCTCCTCAACCGGGCCGGCGCCGACCTCGCGGACCGCGCCGCCGACATCGCCTCCGGCCGCGCCGACGTGATCACCGTGGGCGCCCTGGCCCTCGCCAACCCGGACCTGCCCGAGCGGGTACGCTCCGGAGCGCCGCTGAACACCCCCGACCCGGCGACGTTCTACGGCGGTGACGCGAAGGGGTACACCGACTACCCCGCCCTTTCCACCCCGTCGGTCTGAGGAGGAGCGATGACGGACCCTGCCCCGGCCGACCGGGAATGCCCCGGCGCCGCCCGCGAAGGCCGGCTGAGCTTCACGATCTTCGAGCTCGCCCGCGCCCATCGGGGCAGGGCGGCCGCCATGCTCCGCGAGATGCGTCTGCACCCCGGTCAGGAACTGCTGCTCATGCAGCTCTTCGACCGGGACGGGCAGACCCAGACCGAACTCCTCGAGTGCGTCGGCCTGGACCACTCCACCGTCTCCAAGTCCGTCAGCCGCATGCAGGAGGCCGGCCTCGTCATCCGGCGGCCGTCCCCGCACGACCGCCGCGCCATGACCGTCCACCTCACCGAGGAGGGCCGGGCCCTGGAGGCGCCCATCACCGCGATGTGGCGCACGCTGGAGGAGTCCTCGGTGAAGCTGCTGACCGCCGAGGAGATCGAGACGTTCATCACCCTCGCCCGGAAGATCGAGGCGTCGGTGGAGGGGTCGGCCGCTGCGTCCCCGGCGACGTCGGCGGCGAGGTCGGCCGCGTCTCCGGCGGCGTCCGCGGCGAGGTCGGCTGCGTCTTCCGGCTCCTGACGGGCCGGCCGGTACCCGGGGCCCCGGTCCCGGCGGTGTCGGCACGCCGCTCGGTGAGCCGCCCCCGGCGCAGGGTGAGGACCCGGTCCGAGCGGGCGGCCAGGTGCGCGGAGTGGGTGACGACGACCACGCACTTGCCCTGCTCGTGCGCCAGCTCGCGGAAGATCTCGACGATGCCCCCGGCAGTGTCCTCGTCCAGGTTTCCGGTGGGCTCGTCGGCGAAGAGCAGATCGACCTCGCAGGCGAGGGCCCGGGCGATGGCGACCCGCTGCTGCTGCCCGCCGGACAGCCGCCGCACATTGCGGGTGGCCTCCGCCCGGTCCAGACCGAGCGAGTCGAGCAGCCGCAGCGCGTGCGCCCGGCGGCCGCCCGACGGGGGAGTGGTGCCGGTGATCTCCATGGCGGTCGTCACGTTCTGCAGGGCCGTCATGTAGGTGAGCAGGTTGTACTGCTGGAAGATCGTCGCCGCGTGCCTGTTGCGGTAGCGGCCGAGGCCCAGCTCGGTGAGATCCCGCCCCTCGAAGCTGACGGTCCCCCTGGTGGGGTTCTCCAGGCCGCTGGCCAGAGCGAGCAGCGTCGTCTTCCCGCTGCCCGAGGGGCCCAGCACCGTGTAGAAGGTGCCGCGCTCGAAGTCCTGGTCGATGCCCTTGAGGACCGTGGTCCTGCGGCGGCCGTCGGAGTACGTGTGGCTGACGTCCGCGAGACGCAGCACGGGCGGAGCGGGGGCGGGCGCGGGCGTGCTCGGGGGCGTCGGGGAGGGTGGGGGAGTGGCGCTGGTCATGGCGGGTCACTGGCCCTTCGTGAGAATGGAACGGGGGCTGAGGCGCAGCACGGCGGAGGCCGGCAGGGCGGTGGCGAGCAGACCGATGCCGAGGCCGAGGACGCCCACGGTGGTGAGTTCGGCGGCGTCGAGCCGCACGGTGATCCGGTCGATGGGGTCCGCGTTCTCGACCGGCTCGTCCTCCCGGTCGACTCCCTCGCCGAGCCCGGTGCTGCCGGGGGGCGGGGCCTGCCAGGAGTCGAGCCTGTGCTTGGCCGCCGCGGCCTCCCTGCCGAGCAGCGACTGACCGGCGCTCTGGGTCAGCGCCGGGGCGCACAGCGCGCTCACCCCGAGCGCGAGGGCCGCGAGCACGAGGATCTCCAGGGCCTGCTGGGCGATCAGCCTCCCCTTGCGCTCGCCCATCGCCAGCAGCACCCCGTACTCCGGGCGACGCTGCTTGACGGCCAGGTTGACCAGGAGGGCGAGCACGGCCGCGCCCGCCAGGCCCATCAGCCACATGGCGACGGTGGCCGTGGAACGGATGCTCCGCAGGGGCCCCGTCATCTGCCGGACCGCCTTGTCGTTGGTGTCCAGGCCGAACCCGTCGAGCTGCGCCCCCGCGAGCTTCCTGGCCCCGCTCTCGAACGCGGCCTCGTCGTCGGCGTCCCGCAGGAGGAAGGACGCGCCGCCCACACGCAGGGGCGCCTTCCCGTGGCCGTTCTGCGGGTCGAGGGCCGAGAGGCCGCCCACCGTGCCGTACAGCATGTCGGCAGGGCTGACGCCGTACTCGGGCTCGGGCTCGGAGCGGGGGCGGGGGTCGCGGTAGACGCCGGCCACGGTGAACTCGGCCGTGGTCTTCTCGTCGTTGCCGGTCAAGGGCAGACGGTCGCCCACCCGGAGACGGTTCTTCCGGGCCAGCCGCTCCTCGATCAGCACACGTTTCTTGTTCTTGTCGGCGGCCGTGAGGTGCGCGCCCGACAGCAGGGTGAACCTGCCGCTGCGGAAGTCGGGCAGCAGGGAGGAATCCAGCACGCCGACGCTCGCGGTGCCGCCGGGACCCATGCCGTTCGCGTCGTTCCCGGAGCCCGAGGCGCCGGTCCCGACCAGCTTGTACCGGCCCTTGAGGAGGGCGCGGTCCCACATCGAGTACGTGTACCTCCGCACCTGGGGCAGTGCGCCGAGGGCGTCGACGGTCGCGGCGTCGATGCGCGGCGCCTGCAACCCGCCCGCCGTGTTCGTCGTCGCGCCGAGATCGACGTCGAGCCGTACCTCGGCGCCCACGGAACGTCTGGCGGACCGCTCGGCCCGGGCCGTGGCGTCGTTGATCAGGATGCCGGCCAGCACCATCACGGAGATGACGAGGAAGGCCGCGAGAGTGAGCAGGGTACGGCCCCTGCGGGCCCACAGGCTGAGCCCTGCGCGCTTGACGAAGTTCATGGTCGCTGTCGGCTCTCCGCGTGTGTGTCGGTGTGTGTCGGTGTGTGTCGGTGGATGAGGGGGTGGCTGTGCCGGGGCCGGTGTGCTGCCCTACGCCGCCGGATCCGGGGCGGGGGCGGGGTCTAGGCGGCGTCGAGGAGGAGGGATCGGGGGTGCAGGCGGAGGACGCCGATGCCCGGGACGACGGTCGCGACCAGGGAGATCCCCAGCGCGATGCCGGCCACCCTGCCGAGGTCGGCCGGTCCGACCCGCACGGTCGGCGCAGCGAGGGGGGTGTCCGGCGCCCCGGCGGCGACGGTCCCGCTGCCGCTGCCGCTGCCGCTGCCGCTGCCGCTGCTACTGCTACTGCTACTGCGGCTGTCGGCATCGCCGTCGCCGTGGTGGTCGAGGAAGGCATCGCCCACGCGCTGTCCGCCCAGCGCGCCGGCCAGCGCCGCGAGCGCCAGGGCGGGCAGCGCCACCGCTGCGACCTCGACGACGTGCTGACCGAGGAGCTTCCACTTCTTCTCCCCCAGGGCCAGCAGCACCCCGAACTCGCCGCGCCGCTCCCGGACCTGCAGCGTCACGAGCAGGCTCAGGATCAACGCCCCCGCCAGCGCGATGACGTGGACGACCAGATCCGCGAAGGCGCCGACCCGCTGGATCGGGCGGACCTGGTCCCGGTACGCCTTGTCGTTGACCGTGAACCTCAGGCCGCCCCCGCCGAGCACACGCGCGGCCTCGGTGTGCAGCCGCTCGGCCCGGTCCGGCGAGCCGATCCGGTACACGGCCCGGTCGACCCTCGCCGGGCCGGTGCCGAGCCGCCGTGCCGTCGCCATCGGCACGTACAGCAGATTGCCCGGCAGCATGTGCGACGGCATCGGGCGCGCCGGATCCCGCGTCGGGTCCCGGAAGACGCCGACGATCCTCGACACCGCCGAGCGCCGGCCGTCCGCCGAGCGCAACCGGAGGGTGTCGCCCACCGCGAGACCGTTCCGCTCGGCCAGCCGCCGCTCGATCACGGCGACGTGCGCGCCCGCGTCCCCGGGCCC
Source organism: Streptomyces griseoaurantiacus (assembly GCF_036189845.1). Taxonomy (NCBI): domain Bacteria; kingdom Bacillati; phylum Actinomycetota; class Actinomycetes; order Kitasatosporales; family Streptomycetaceae; genus Streptomyces; species Streptomyces griseoaurantiacus. The sequence continues at coordinate 4,022,596 of NZ_CP108326.1, forward strand.
GATGCCGCGCCCGGACGTGATCCTCGTCGAGCCGTACGAGAACGGCAGCAGCAGACCGAGGTCACGAACCCCGTGCACCTCCAGCGCACCGCGCTCCCGCCGCCCGCCGCCGCCCGCTCCGGGTCCCCCCGAGGTCAGCGGTGTGAAGCCGCGCGGCACGGCGCGCACGGGAAGCTCCGCCGTGTAGCGGTGGACCAGGCCGGGGACGTCGAGCCGGTCCGCGAGGTCCGCGGTCAGGCCCTTGCGACCGACGGTCACGTCGACGCCCACGGCCCGCTGGGCATCGGCCTCCTGCCGGGCGGCGGCACCCCGCAGGAGGAAGCCGCCGAGCAACAGGGCGCAGATCACGACGAAGACCCCGAGCAGGGCGGCCGTCCGGGACCTTCTGCCACTGAGACTCAGCCCGGCGCGTTTGACGAAGTTCATGCCGACGACCGAAGCAGCCCGCTGTTTGCACGCCGATAAGCGTGTTGCACCCGCGTAAGAACCGGCCGAGGGGCGACCCGTCGAGGACCGGCCGAGGGGCGACCCGTCGAGGACCGGCCGAGGGGCGACCCGTCGAGGACCGGCCGAAGAGCCGGCCGAAGAATCGGCCGGGCGGGCGGCCGAGGAATCGGCCGTAGGAACGGCCGGCGGACGGCTGAACGTCCCGAAGTCCTTATCCCGTTGCGAACACCCGCCTGCTCTGATGACGGCATGAGAGTGCTGGTAGCCGAGGACCACCGCGTGCTCGCCCGGACCATCGCCACCGGCCTGCGCCGCCGGGCGATGGCCGTCGACATCGCCCGGACGGGCGAGGAGGCCGAGCGGATGTGCCTGCACACCGCCTACGACGTGCTCGTCCTCGACCGCGACCTCCCGGTGCTGAGCGGCGACGAGGTGTGCAGACGGCTGCGGCGACGCGAGGATCCGCCGCGCATCCTGATGGTGACCGCGGCCGGCGGCCTCACCGACAAGGTCTACGGCCTCGAGGCCCTCGGCGCGGACGACTACCTGGCCAAACCCTTCGATTTCACCGAACTCGTCGCCCGGGTGCGTACGTTGAGCCGCCGCGCCCCCAAACCGCCCGTCGTCCTGCTGCGCCGCGGACCCCTCACCCTGGACGCCGCCCGCCGCGAGGCGTCCCTGGACGGCAGGCCGCTCGAACTCACCCCGAAGGAGTTCGCGGTCCTGCACCTGCTGCTCGCCGCCGACGGCGCGCCCGTGCACCACGACGCACTGGTCCGCACCGTCTGGGACGAGAACCTCGACCCCCGCACCAGCGCGGTCCGCGCGACCGTCAGCCGCCTGCGCGGCAAGCTCGGCGATCCCGGCCTGATCGTCGCCGACAAGGGCGAGGGATACCGACTGTGCGATTGAACCCGCGCGCCGCGCTGCGCCGACTGCCCTTCCGCACCCGCCTGGCCGCGGCCATCTCCACCCTCTTCCTGGCCGCCGGCATCGCCCTGCTCGCCTTCGTGGTGCTGCTCGCCCGCCACGGAACCGACGAGCGGGTGCAGGGGATGGCGCTCGCCCGCACGGAGCAGCACCCCACCACCGACACCGACACCGGCCGCCATACCGACGCCGACCGCTCCACCGACCTCGCCCCCGTGAACCCCGGCACCGCCCGCCCGGACGGGACCACGTCCCGCCCGGACCTCGCCGCTTCCGGAACCGCTTCCGGAACCGCTTCCGGAACCGCTTCCGGGACAACTTCGGGAAGCGGTCCCCGCCCGGGCCCCGCCGCTTCCGAGCCGACCGGAGCCGCCGAGATCTGGCGGATCGACCGGACCGTGCGGGCCGTCCAGGACACCGCGCTGCGCCAGATGGTGCTCTGGTCCGTCGTGGGCCTTTTCGTGATGGCCGTACTCGCCGGACTCCTCGGCTGGTGGCTCGCCGGACGGGCCCTGCGCCCCGTCGTCTCCATGACCGAGGCCGCCCGCCGGATCAGCGAGGAGAACCTGCACCAACGCCTCGCACTCGACGGTCCCCCCGACGAACTGCACCGGCTCGCCGACACGTTCGACACCATGCTCGACCGCCTGGAGAAGTCCTTCGAAAGCCGGCGCCGTTTCGTCGCCAACGCCTCCCACGAGCTCAAGACCCCCCTGGCGGTGCAGCGCACCAGTCTCCAGGTCGGCCTCGCCGACCCGCTCCCGGCCGGCCTCGCCGAGGTCCGCGACGACCTCCTCGACGTCAACCGGGAGGCCGAACAGCTCATCGACGCGCTCCTCCTCCTGGCCCGAGCCGACCGCGGCGTCACCCGCACCGAACACGTGGACCTCGCCGCCACCGCCCGCGAGGCCACCACCGCCCTCGCCCCCCAGGCCGCCCGGCGCGGCATCCGCCTCGTCCTCGCCGCCGACACGCCCCTGCCCGTCCCCGGCGACCCCGTCCTGCTCAGCCACCTCCTGAGGAACCTGCTGCACAACGCCGTCCAGTACAACCACCCCGACGGGCACGTCCACGTCCACGTGGACACCCGCACCGTGACCGTCACCAACACGGGCCCCGACATACCCCCCGACCGGATCCCCGACCTCTTCGAACCCTTCCAACGCCTCGGCCCGTCCCGCACCGCCACCACCGGCCACGGCCTGGGCCTCTCCATAGCCCACTCCATAGCCGAGGCCCACCACGCCACCCTCACCGCCCACCCCGGCCCCGAAGGCGGCCTCACGGTGACGCTGCGCTTCCCCTGAGGGCGGGCCCGCGCGTCCGCGCGTGCGATCACGCGAGTTCCTTCACCCGAGCCTGGGGATCCGCTCCGGTCGGGTGCCCGTCCGGAGCCGGTCCAGTTCGCTGCCGATCGCTGCCCGCAGCACGTCGTGCCGCGGGCCGAGCGCGAACCGTTCGTCGGTCCACCGCGTTCGCGGGTGGAGCCACACCGGCTTCCCCCGCACCTCGGCCGGTTCCCAGGCGTACCGGGGCCAGACGTGGGCGTGCAGGAACGGGTCGGTATTGCCGAGGATCTCCAAGTTGACCCGCCGGAAGGCAGGGTCGAGGCGTTGGCAGACGTGCTCCACGGCTTCGCCGAGCCGGTCCATGTCGGACAGGAACGACAGCCGTTTCCCCCTCGGCAGGTCCGACAACCGCCGCACGTGGGGCTCGTCCACGAGCAGGACCGAGTAACCCGGCAGGAACTGCACGTCCCCGATGACCGCGAAGCCCGCCGTCAGCCGGCGCAGCACCGTCGGGTTCTCGCCCCGCAGTGCCGCCCCGATCCGGTCCGTGCGCCAGTCGGTGGGCATGGGGGGAACCTACCGTGCGGGGCGGCCCCTCTTCGGGTGCGCTTCCCCGTCGTGTGGCCCCGTCACACGGTGGCCAGGGCCTCGGTGGGAGGGAGGCGGGCGGCGCGCAGGGCCGGGTAGACGCCCGCGAGCACGCCGACCAGCACGGCTCCCACGAGGCTGCCGCCGGCCGCGGGCAGCGGGAGGGTCAGGGGCCAGCCCCGACAGGCGGCGTACAGCGCGTTGGCCGCGCTCCCCAGCAGCACGCCGGCCAGTCCGCCGAGGCTGGACAGGGCGACGGACTCGGCGAGGAACTGGCTGCGGATGTGACCCCGAGCGGCCCCCAGGGCCCGGCGCAGGCCGATCTCACGGCGGCGTTCGAGCACGGAGATCACCATGGTGTTGGCCACGCCGATGCCGCCGACGAGCAGGGCGACACCGGCCAGCCCGATGAACAGGCCGGAGAACGCGGTCTCGGTGGAGCGTTTCGCCGCGAGGGCGTCCGAGGGCCGGGTCACCCTGACGGTGTCGGGGCTCGCCGGCGCGATGGTCGCGGGCAGGACGGAGTACACGTCCTCGATCTCCGACTCCTCCGCCTGGATGTAGAGCTGGGTCGGGCGGCCGTCGAAGCCGAGGATCTTCCGCGCGCTGTCCCAGCCGATCAGCACCGAGGAGTCGATGGACGGGGCCAGCGGGGCGCCGTGCAGGATGCCGACGACGCTGAACCACCGGTTGTCGACGAGGATCTGCGGGGGCGGCGCGCCCGGCGTGAGGTCCTGGAACCCGAGGTCCGCCGCGGCGGCCGCGCCGAGGACGGCGGTGGGGAACCGGCCCGTCGCCGCCGTCAGGTAGTGCCCGGAGCGCACCCGGGTGTTGACGACCTGGAGGAGGTTGGGCTGGGCCGCCTGGACGGAGAGCGCGACCGAACTCCCGGAGTGGTCGCGGTCGGACCGACGGACCTTGACGTGCACGTTGCCCACCATGGTGACGGCCTTCACCGGGGCGATGCGGTCGACCATCGCGGCGGCCTCCTTCGGGAAGGAGGCCGTCTCCCCCTTCTGGGCGAACCTGTTGTCGGCGACGGCCTGCAGCCGGTCGGTGCCCAGCGCGGTCAGTTCCCTGTCGAGGGCGCGCTGACTGGACGCGGGGATACCGGTGACCAGGATCATGGTGGCGATGCCGAGGGAGATGCCGAGCGCCGACAGCACCGCGCGCATGCGGCGGCTGCGGATCCCGACCAGGCCGAGCAGCAGCAGGTCGGTGAGGGACAGCCGCACCGGCCGCTGCCAGGACGGGGACGAGGACGGGGACGGGGACGGGACCCGGGAGGGCGACGGGGGCGAGGCCGTGGCGGGCGACGGGGGCGGGGGCGGGGAGTCGCTCATGGGGCCGTCGTCCTCCGCGGAGCGGGGCGTGGGTGCGGGCGTCGCAGCTGGAGCGTGGGTTCGAGGACGTCGGCCGACCCGGTGACGGAGTCACCGACGATCCGGCCGTCCAGGATCTCCACCCGGCGCGGCAGCCGCTCCGCGATCCCGTGGTCGTGCGTGATGAGCGCGATGGTCGTGCCCTCCTGGTTGAGCTGGGTCAACAGGTCCAGTACGAGCCGCCCGTTTGCCGTGTCGAGGGCTCCCGTGGGCTCGTCGGCGAGGACGAGCAGCGGCCGGTGGACCAGCGCGCGGGCCAGGGCGACGCGTTGGCGTTCGCCACCGGAGAGCTGAGCCGGCCGGTGTTCCGCCCGATGGGCGAGCCCGACCCGTTCCAGCGCCCGCAGGGCCATCGGACGGCGGTCGCGCCGCGGAACGCCCGCGTACAGCAGGCCGGTGGCGACGTTGTCGGTGGCGGTGAGCCCGTCGGACAAGTGGAAGTGCTGGAAGACGAAGCCGAGTTGCCGTCCCCGCAGGGACGACAGCCGCCGGTCGGACAGCCCGGCGACGTCGTGCCCGGCGATCTCCACGACACCGGCCGTCGGCCGGGCCAGCGTGCCCATGATGTGCAGCAGGGTGGACTTGCCCGAGCCCGACGGCCCGACGATGGCGAGGAGTTCGCCCTCGTGGATGGTGAGCGAGACGCCGTCGAGGCCCTTCACCCCGCCGGGATACTCCACGCGGACGTCCTTGACCGACAGCACCGGCGGCGTCATGACGCGACCACCACCCGGGCGCCCTCGGCGAGTCCCGCCCCGCTGACCTCGACCTGCCCCTTGGCGAACAGCCCGGTGGTCACCGCGATGAGCCTGCCCCTGGACAGCTGCACGCCGTAGCCGCCCTCGCGCAGCGCCAGCAACGCCGTGACCGGGACCGCGAGCACGTGCCGACGGGTCTCACCGACGAACTCCACCTGCACCGGCCCCGCGTCGAACCTCTTCACCTTCGACGCGTCCTCGAACGTCACCAGGACGTCGACCTTGGGAGCGGAGTCGTCACCCTCCGCCTCCGCGGCGGTGGAGACGGAGGCGACCCGGCCCGCGGCGGTGGAGTCGTCCGGGAGGTGGACGGTGACGTGCTGGTCGCGCGCGATGCCGCCGGCGTCACCCGCCTCCACCGGCACGGTCACGGCCTTGCCCGTCGCGGTCGCCTTGAGCAGCTCCCCGTCCGCCGGATCCCCGACCTGCGCCTGCAGGCTCTCCACCCGCATCGGCCCGGTGAGAACGACCACGTCGTGCGGGTCGACGACGCCGGTGGCCGGGGCCCCGATGGCGGTCTGCCACCGCTTGACCGCGTTGATCAGGTCCGTGGTGAGCACCGCGTCGCCCTGCTCGACCCTGACGGGGGCGGACACCGGCGCCGCGGGAGCGGACTGCCCGGCGGACGCGGTCCCCTCCGTGGACGCGGTCCCCCCTGCGGATCCGTTCCTCCCTTCGGGCGAGGGCTTCCCGTCCGGCGCGTCGTTCCGCCCGGCGGTGTTCTTCTCCGGCCGACCCGCCGGCTGGTCCTCCGACCCCGCCCCCGACCCCGATCGCGGCCCCGGCTCCGCCGGCATCGGGACGACCGTCCGCCCCGGTGCCGGCTGGGGGCCGATGGCGTACCCGAGGGCCAGGAGGTTGTCGGCGAGGACACGGACGTCCCGGCCGACCGTGTTGACGGCACGGAGCGTGCGGTACAGCGGGAGATCGCCGTACAGCACGGGCACGGGACGGTCGTCTACCCGGTAGAGCGTCTTCCCCCGGGTGACCGTCGTGCCACTGGACGGCAGCCAGGTGATCCGGCCCTCGCCGCCGCCCCGTACGGTCGTCGCCGCACCGTGCCCGAGGGTCCCCTCCAGCGTGCGGCTGTTGCTGAGGTCGGTGCGGATCACGCGCGCGGTGCGCGCGGACGGATCCGACGCCGCGGTCCTCGTGCCGCTCCCGTCGCCGAAGCCGCCACCGCTCAGCGCCACCGCGGCCGAGCCGGCCACGAGCAGCGCCGCGACGGCCGCCCCGGTCGCCATCCGGATCCGCCGGCGCCGTCCGGGAGGGCCGTCCACCCGGTCGGGACGGTCCCCTCCCCGGTGCCCCACCCTCACCACTTGTAGGACTCCACATAGCACTTGTCGCGGACCTTGTGCCTGGCCTCGTCGTCGTGCGCGAGCTTTGGGGCGACCTTCCCCCACGTCCAGAACTCGTCGTCCCAGTCGCCGCTGACCTCGATGCCGTGACTGTTCAGGCAGGCCATCAACGCCTTGGTCTGCTCGGCGTAGTGCGGGTTGGTGTCCTTGTCCAGGAGCGGGTCCGGGTAGGGCTCCTTGTCCGCACAGGCGCGATAGGCCGCGGCCGGCTCCCGCGACTCGTCGTTCTTGATGAGTTTCTGGCCGGTCCTGGGCTTCTTCACCATCTGCACGCCGTGCGACTCGAGGCAGTCCATCCAGGCGCCGTCGATGGCCGCCATCTCGTCGTTCGACGCCGTCATGGGGATCATGACGCCCTTCTTCCCGCCTTTTCCGTTCCCCGCGCCCCCGGCCCGGGACCCACCCGATCCGCCCGAGGTCTTCCCCGCCCCGCCCTCGCCCTTCGGCGTCTTCACGGAGGCGACCCCCTGGTCCTTTCCGTCCTTTCCGCCGTAGCCGGACTCCTGCGAGGAACAGGCCGCGAGCAGCGCGCAGCACGCGGCGGCCACCACGAGACGGGGCAGGCGGGACGTACGAGAGGGGCCGGGCGCCGTACGGCGCGTCATCCATGGGTTCATGCCGGGCAGTCTGGTGAGCCCGCATCAGACCGCGGTCAGCCTCATGTATCGAAGTTGTCAGCTTTCCCGGAGCCCCGCCGGGCCGCTCATATAGTCCGGAACATGAACGCCAGGGTGCTGATAGCGGAGGACGATCCGCGGCAGGCGGAGGTGCTCCGCCTGTATCTCGATGCCGAGGGGTACGAGACGGTGGTCGCCCACGACGGCCGTGCCGCCGTCGACGCCGCCCGGCGGCTCCGGCCGGATCTGCTCGTGCTCGACGTGATGATGCCGGGCGTCGACGGCCTCGACGTCTGCCGGATCCTGCGGCAGGAGACGGCGATGCCCATCCTCATGCTGACCGCACGGTCGAACGAGGACGATCTGCTGCTCGGCCTCGACCTCGGCGCCGACGACTACATCGGCAAGCCGTACAGCCCGCGCGAACTGATGGCCCGGGTGCGCACCCTGCTGCGGCGGGTCGAACGGGCGGTCCCGCGGCGCGACGGCGTCCTGCGGGTCGACGGCCTCACCGTGGACCCGCTGCGCCACGAGGTGTGGGTGGACGACCGCCTCGTCGACTGCACGGCCGGCGAGTTCACGGTGCTGGCGACCCTCGCGGCCGAACCGGGGCGCGTGTTCACCCGGCAGCAACTGCTGGAACGCACGCGCGGCTGGGACACCGCGCCCACCCAGCGCACGATCGACATGCACATCATGCACCTGCGCAAGAAGGTGGAACGCGACCCGCGCCGCCCCGCCCGGCTGCTGACCGTCCACGGCATCGGCTACAAGCTCGGTGTCCCCGCCGCACCGCGGAGCGGCGGGGACACCGATGGCCCGGCGTAAGGTCCCGGCACACCGCAGCCTGCTGGTCCGGATGCTGCTGGCGTCCGTCGTGATCGCCCTGTGCGCGGTCGCCGTCACCGCCTGGCTCACGGTCACCGCCACCACACACACCCTGCGCACGGAACGCGACCGGTCCATCTCGGGCGACACCCGGATCTACGACACCCTCGTCGGGTACGCGGCCACGCACCGCGACTGGGACGGCGTGCAAGGCCTGGTGAACCGGCTCGCGAAGCAGACGAACCGCACGATCACGCTGACCACGCCCTCCCGCGGGCGGCTCGCCGGCTCGCCCGGCTCACCCGGCACACCGCACGGGCTGCCGGACCGCCCGGCCGCCGCCGTGGATCCTCTGCAGGTCGACCCGGCCCTCGCGCACCGGGGCGAGGGGCCCATCGACCCGCGCGCCGTCGGCCCCTACCGCCTCACGGTGCAGGAGCGCGCCCGGCTGCGGAAACAGGTCGCCAAGGCCGCCTCCTGCGTGCGCCGCCGTGGCCTCGACCCGCAGGTCGTCGAACTGCCCGGCGGCCGGCTGGACCTGCGCTTCCCCAACCCGGTCCTGGAGTACAAGTACGCGGAGACCTGCGAACTCCCCGACAGCTCGGACGCCTTCCCCACCCGGCGGGCGGCCATGAGGGAACTGACCACACGCACCGCCGCCTGCCTCGGAGCCGAACCCCACTCGGTCGAGGTGACGCCCGACTTCGCGGTGTGGCTCCTCGGCCCGCGACCGAGGACCAGCGCCGACCCGGCGGCCCGCGTGTGCCTGGAGGACGCACGCCGGCAACAACTGCGCCCCTACGTGGCGCCCCCGGCGTCCCTGTTCCTCGGCACGGACGCGCACGCGGGCGGTTCCTCCCGGCTCACCCTGACCGGCGACGGCGTGCGGCGCGTCGCCGGCGCCGCCGCGCTCGTCCTGGCCGTCACCGTGGGCATCACCGTCGTCGTCGGGCTGCGCCTCATCCGCCCCCTGCGCTCGCTCATCGACGCGACCCGGCAGCCCGCCGACCGCAACATCCGCATCCCGGTGCGCGGCAACGACGAGATCGGCCACCTCACCGCCGCGTTCAACGACCTGGCCGAACGGCGGGAGTTGCTGGAGGCGCAGCGCACGTCGATGGTCAACGACGTCGCCCACGAACTGCGCAGCCCCCTGACCAACATCCGCAGCTGGCTGGAGGCGGCCCAGGACGGCATCGCGCCGACCGACCGGCAACTCCTCGACCTCCTCTTCGACGAGGCCGGAGCGCTGCAGCACATCATCGACGACCTGCGGGACCTGGCCGCCGCGGACACCGGCGAACTCGCCCTCCACTACGAGATGGTGCGCGTGGCGGACATCCTCGACCAGGTCGTCGCGGGACAGCGCAGCCGGGCGGAGCACGCGGGCGTGGCACTGGAGATCCACGTCGACGAGGACAAGCACGAGGTGTGCGCCGACCCGCTCCGGCTGCGGCAGGTCATCGGCAACCTGGTGGGCAACGCCGTACGTCACACGCCGAGCGGCGGCCGCATCAGCCTCACCTGCCGCCACCTCGGGGACGAGGTGCGGATAGAGGTCCGGGACACCGGCAGCGGCATCGCCCCCGAGGACCTCCCGCACATCTTCGACCGGTTCTGGCGGGCCGAGAAGTCCCGCAACCGCCGCACCGGCGGCAGCGGCCTCGGACTCTCCATCGCCCGTAAGCTGACCGAGGCCCATGGCGGAACGATCACCGTCCGCAGCACCCTCGCCGAGGGCACCACCTTCACGGTGGCCGTCCCGCGCTACTGAGCGCCGCACCGATTCCGCGGCCCCCGGTGGGCCCGTGCCCGTCCGCCTTGCGGCCTCCGGCGGGCAGCCGCAGGTCGACGGCGAAGGCGATCTCCACCACCTGCCCGGGCACGGCCGGCTCGGTGACCCCCAGAACCGTGGCGGCCGGCCGGTGGTCACCGAAGTACTTCAGATCGCCCTCCGACGCCGCCGCGGCGTTCCGCCGCACCCCCACCATGTACACGGTCCGCGAGACGATCTGATCGCGGGTGGCGCCGCCGTAGTGGTCGAGGACCCGGTCCATGTCGGCGCAGGTTTCCGCTCGAGCTGGGCGGCGAAGTCGCCGGGGTGCGGGAACTCGCCCGCCTCGTCGAACGCCACCTGCCCGAAGACATGGATCAGCTCACCGGACCTGATCACCCGTGCGTAGCCGAAGTCGCTCGGCCGGGATGCCGTAGCTGAGGACATCGTTGCCGGCCATGGTGCTCGCCCTCCATCGGAATGCCTGAGCCGCCCTCGCCACTGGACGTGGACGCTCTCTTGCGGTTACTGGGGAACTGTAGGAGAGTTTGCGCTGACCTGGAAGAACGTACTTTTTGGCGACTGGGGAACCCGATGGTGACCAAGCAACAGCTCAAGGGCCTGCCCGAGGACGCCGACCTGCGGCGCGCCGACTCCCTGGCCAGGGAGATCTTCTCGGACGTCGCCAACAAGTGGGCACTCCTGATCATCGGAGCCCTCCACGAGCACACCCTGCGCTTCAACGAACTGCGCAACGAGGTCGAGGGCATCAGCCACAAGATGCTCACCCAGAACCTGCGCATGCTGGAACGCAACGGCCTGGTCGACCGCGAGGTGTACCCCACCGTGCCCCCGCGCGTGGAGTACACCCTCACCGAGCCGGGCCGGGGCCTGTACATCGCGGTCGACTCCCTCTGCGGCTGGACCCAGCAGCACCTCACCCACATCGAACGCGCCCGCGACAGCTTCGACGCCTGAGACCCGGCGCGGACCCCGACGAAGCGGACCCGAGGCGCACTTGACGACGCACCTACAGTGAACACAGACGCATCCACGTCCGAACCGGACCGCGCGGGGGCCGCGAACCGGACGGGCCGAGCGGGGGAAGAAAGGTGCGTGCCCGATGACGGTCGGGCTGCTCTCCACCATCACCGCCGTGTTCTACGGCAGTACGGTCTCCGTCCTCGCGCTGACCGCGACCTTCTCCGGACGGGACACCCTGCGACGGGAAGCCCGCCGCACCCTCGCCGTCCTGGTACCGGGCCGGGCGGTGGAACCGCGGCAACCGGACCGCGAGGCGTAGTGGGCAGTGGGACGGCGTGGGTGACGCGCTCCGGGCCCCACCGTCACCGAAGATGCATCGGTCACTCACGCGCGACCGGAGGAAACGATGCAGCCGGACGAACGGATCATGCGGGGCCCCGGGGAACGACGGGTCGCCGAGGCCGCGGAACGCATCATCGCCGAGGGACGGCCCCGGCTGCACCGCACCTGGGCGTCACTGGTGGCCACCTCGCTGCTCGGCGGCATCGACGTCGGCGTCGGCATCATGGCGCTGCTGTTCGTACGGCACGAGACCGGCAGCGAACTGCTGTCCGGACTGGCCTTCTCCATCGGCCTCATCGCCCTGCTGCTCGGCCACAGCGAACTCTTCACCGAGGGCTTCCTGGTCCCCGTCACGACCGTGATCGCCGGCGCGGCCACCTGGCTCGACCTGGCACGCCTGTGGGCGACGGTCCTGGTGATGAACCTGGTCGGCGGCTGGATCTTCACCTGGATCGTCATCCAGGCATTCCCCGAGCTGCACCACACCGCGGCCACGACCGGGGCCCACTTCGTGAACGGGGGCTACTCGCTGAGCACGTTCTGCCTGAGCGTGCTCGGCGGCGGCGTCATCACCCTGATGACCCGCATGCACCACGGCACCGACTCCATGACCGGCAAGATCACCGCCTCGATCATCGCCGCCTTCGTCCTGGCCGGCTTCGGCCTGTGGCACTCGGTCCTCGACTCCCTCCTCGCCTTCGCCGGCCTCCACACCGGCCACACCCCCTACGGCTACGCCGACTGGCTCCCCTGGCTCGCCTGGTCCGTCCTCGGCAACATCACCGGCGGCCTCCTCCTCACCACAGCCCTCCGCCTCATCCGCAGCGCCCCGGTCCTGAACGAGGAGGAGCCCTCGGCGGAGGACGACTCCTGAGACCACGAGGCGCGGCCGTACCCGAGCACCACGCAACAGCACACACCTGGAAACACCTGAGGGCCCCTACCGCGAACGGTAGGGCCCTCACCTGCTGTTTTGGCTGTCGGGGTGGCGGGATTTGAACCCACGGCCTCTTCGTCCCGAAGCAACTTGGGTGGGGGTGCTGCCTTGGGCTGGGGTGCCTCTCACCTCGGTTGATGGTCCGTAGACGTTCGTGCTCGTCCGCGGTTGTTCGTTGGCGTTGTCACGCAGTTAGACACTCACCGCATGCCTGCATGATGAGACACAGTCGTGGCATGGCTGGCATCGGCCGGGTGGAACAATGGCCCGGTGGACGTAGCTTCTGAACTGCACGCCCTGATCGGATTATTGTCACGGGAAGAAGGGGTCTTCGGCCGCGTGGTCGGCAAGGCCGACGGATCTGTTCCGGAGATCGTCCACCGAGTGACCGCCGAGGCGGAACAGGCGTGGAAGGACTATGCCGTACAGGGGGCAGTTGGCCCGGACACGCCCGCAGAGGTCGAAGGTGCACTCTCGCAGATTGAACATGAGCGCGCTGTACAGCTCTTGACCCATCTGGCGACCGCTGACCTCGTGTTCCCGGGCACACGACGCCGCGACCGCACCCACGCTCGTCGAGCGGCGGAACGCGTCGTGCGCCTGCTGGGCTACCAGTCCGTCTGGTACACGAACATCAGTGAGCTTTCGCCCGGAGCACGGGTATGGGAAGCGGTCACACGACACACCTTCGACGGGGTCGTCGCGGGGACCGGCGGCAACTTCACCGTGGTGTTGTTGCAGGTGGGTGAGGACTGAACCTCGCTGGAGAGAAACACCCCATCTTGCCGGACGGCTACTCCGGGGGGAAACCCGATTGGCCGGGAGCCTCTGACCTATGATTTCGCTACTGGTGACCGCGGGAGGTCTGTCACTGACGGTTGCCGTCGAGCGCCCTCGGCGAACCCCGGACGGCCCAGAGACGGCCCAGGATTGATTATCGCGGACGGCCGGTCGGCCGACGACGGCCACCCTCAGTGCGGCCAGTCCGAACCTCAGCCGACGACAGCCAGCCACGACGGCGAGCGCGCCGACCGACCAGGCACGCGTGTGCCTCGCTGCACCCCCACCGGCCTCAGCCACGCTGCCGGTGCCGTCGACCAGAGCAAGCCGCGCCGGCCGACCCGAGACGACGGTGCCTAGCTGCTAGGGCGCTGACCTGGCCACAGGCCGGCTGTGGCCTCGCCGGGTGGAGCCCTGCTCTGGGCAACTGCGCGCCCGCAGGAGCTTCCTCGGCGCGGGGTGTGCTGTCCTGGGTTTCTCCTTCGCCAAAGCCCTGTAGGAGTAGGGGAGCTGACAGCAGGGTCGGCCAACTCGGGAAAAACAACACCCACATGAGCCTCATAGACCTACGCTGGTTATCTCACGAACCAGAGCACCGTCGGGCTTGGGGCCCATGATCCATGAGAGGCACAACGATGCGGATCTCGCATGTACATGTCCAGAATTATCGCGGACTTCGAGATCTTCAGATTCCAGTCTCTCAATTTGGCTGCATCATTGGCGAGAACAACGCAGGAAAATCCTCCATCTTGCAAGCTTTGGACATCTTCTTCAGTGGCCCCACCTTGAAAGACACAGACTTCTATGATGCGCGTAATCCATTGCGCATCGAGGTCACATTCGAAGAGATCAAAGACGAGGACCTTGCGCGGCTTGCTGAGGAACATAGAGGTCGCATTGAGAAGGTAGCCGAAGGCGGAAGGCTGACGCTTTCGCGAGCTTACGCCGTTCCTGGCAAGGGTGTCCTAAAGCAAGTTGACGATGTTCCGTCTGACAGACGCTATTGGCCCTCTTCCGTTCAGGAACTCGTGGCGGGTAAGCGCGGAGAGGAACTGCGACAGGGCGCGATTTATACATTCCCTGAACTTCGCGAAAAACTGTCACCGAAGCCGACGCAGAAAGAGGTGAAGGAGGCGATTGCCGAGCTGTCGGCTAACCTCTCGCCTGCCGAGCGGACTAAGGGTGATGTTGATCTGGTGACGGGGATGGATAAATCCATCCAAGCCCTCCTTCCTGAGGTAATCTACATCCCAGCGGTGAAGGAACTCTCCGACGACCTCAAAACATCCGAGAGTTCTTCGTTTGGGAAACTTCTAGGGATTCTATTCGAGCAGATCAAGCCGCAATTGTCCGATATCGATACCCTATTTGGGCAGCTGCGTAGTTACCTCAACGCCGAAGTCATGCCTGACGGCAGTTTGAGCGATAAACGTCTTGACGAAGTTCGCCAAATCGAGTCCTTGGTGCAAGGAAACCTACAGGCGGCCTTTCCTGACACGTCGGTGAGTATTGAAATTCCTCCTCCTGATCTTAAAAGTATTCTGTCAAGTGCGACTATTACAGTCGATGACGGGGTCCGTGGGGCGTTCAAAAGTAAGGGAGACGGCCTCCGCAGGTCTGTGACGTTCGCCATTCTGCGATCCTATGCAGAGTTGCGAACTACCGTTCGCGGAGACTCCATGGAGGTTAAGCCGAGGCCTTACCTCCTCCTATTTGAAGAGCCTGAGCTCTTCCTGCACCCGCGTGCTCAGCGTCAACTTTTCGAGGCGCTGCGTATTTTCGCGCAGGATAATCATGTCCTCGTCAGCACCCATTCCACCGCGTTCTACAGCCCTCAAGCGACGGGTACCTTCGTCAAGATTGCAAAAAACCGGAGCACAACGCCTCCGACTGCCATCGCATACCCTGTAGATCTTTCGCACCTTAAGGCGAAAGATCAGTTCCAAATGATTCGCCAAGAGAACAATGATGCCGCTTTCTTCTCCGACAAAGTACTTCTCGTCGAAGGGGACAGTGATCATATCCTGGTTCCGCATATCGCTCGGATGTTGAATTCAGATTGGGATTTCGATAAACAATCTGTCGCCATCGCGCGCGTTAACGGAAAGGCGAGCATTGCAAGATATCGAGAGTTCTTTGAGCGATTTGGTGTATCAGTAGCTGTTCTTGCGGATCTTGACGCCATCGCGGAGGGATTTGGCAAGTTGGGTGCCAGCGAGACTTCGCTGAACAAGCAGCGTCATCTCATGCAGTTGGTTGGGGAGGATATCGCCGCCGGCGGTGCAGAGTCGGATGAACTCTCTAACAATCAAGCCCGTAGGCTGCGCGATGCCCCTGCCATGAAAGAACTTTGGAGAGATGCGAAGCGGTTTGGTGATCTTTTCGCGGAGGGGAAATGTGAATGGCCTGAACTTCAGAAGAGGGTGGAAGATTTCTTCACCCGTGCTGTGACTCGTGACATGCGGACGATTCTCGTTAAATACCCTCCCTCTGGTGATATCTCTGAGGCGAAGCGAGATCTTATCTCGTCTTTGCGTAACGAGAAAATCTATGTACTTGAGCGGGGTGCAATTGAAGACTACTATCCCGACTCGATTTCAGGGGACAAGCTGACGGCGGCCCAGAGCTTTTGTGACGAGTATCGAACGGCTAGCGCGATCAGATCCGCTCTTGCGCAAGATGCCCCTGCTGATGAATGTGAGTTCGACCTGATCTTCCGAAGCTTCTTCGAGAAGTAGAACCCTGTTTGCGGCGTCCAGCTACTCAAGGCACTACATACCCCTTCCTTCACATCAGGGGCTGACTGCTATGAGCGCGGCACGGGCGCCGGCCGGGCTGGAGCGGGGCGGAGACAGACATCCGATGCGGTTGATCAGTCAAGCGGTGTTGGGGAAGGCGGTCTGCTCGTTGTAGGGGATGCGGTGGGTGAGGCAGTGGTGCAGGCATCCGAGTAGGCGGTTGAAGAGGTTGCGTTGGGCCGAGACGTGTCGGTCTTCGGCTGCGCGGCGGCGGTCGTAGTGGGCCCGTGCTCCGGGGGATGCGGTGAGGGCGGCGAAGGCCCAGATGTAGCCGGCTGAGGCGAGACGCTGGTTCTTGATGTGCCTGGCCCGGACGGTGGTCTTGCGTCCGGAGGATCGGGTGATGGGTGCTGATCCGGCGTAGGCCTTCAATGCGCGCGGGCTGGTGAAGCGGGTGTGGTCGTCGCCGAGTTCGGCCAGGACGCGGGCACCGGTCAGTGGGCCGAGGCCGGGGAAACTGGTGATGATCTCGGCGTCCTGGTGGGTGGCGAAGACGGTGGTGGTGGCTGCTTCCAGGTCGTCGGCGCTGGCGCAGGCTGCGTCGAACTGTTTCAGCAGGGCCAGCGTCTTGGTGCCCATGGCCTGCTCGACGACGGGTGGTTGGTGCATCTGGGGTTCGCGGAGCAGGGCATGGAGACGTTCGACCTCGCCGGTGATCTCCCGTTGACGTCCGGCCCTCTTGAGGATCGCTCGCAGTTGCGGGCGGGTGAGCTGGGAGGCCTGGGTGGGTGTGGGGGCTGCTGCGAGCAGGGTGCGGGTGACGGGTGAGGCAAGGCCTTCGCGGAAGTGCTTGAAGACGGGGAGGAAGCCGGGGAAGTACTCGCGCAGGTGGGACCGCAGCCGGTTGCCGGTTTGGACGCGGTCCCAGACGGCGTCCTGATGGGCTCGGGCCAGGACGGTGATGGCCTGGGCGAGGTGGCTGTCCGCGGGCAGGGGCCGGTGTTCTGCGGGGTCGGTGCGCAGGATGTTGGCCAGGACCTTGGCGTCGAGGTGGTCGGACTTCTTGCGGCTGAGGGCGTAGCGGTCGCGGTAGCGGGCGGCGGTGAGCGGGTTGATCACGTAGATGGGTCTGCCGGTGGCGCGTAGGCAGGCGACCAGGAGTCCGTGAGAGGTCTCGATGGCGACGGGGACCGGGTTCTCTGGGCTGTCGCCGTGCTGGGCCAACAAGTCCAGGAGCTGGCTGAGGCCGGCGGGGGTGTCGTCGATGCGGAGCTTCGCGAGGAGGGTGCCGGCCTGGTCGAGCAGTGCGATGTCGTGGTGGTCGGTGGCCCAGTCGATGCCGCAGAACACGCTGGTCATGGTGGTGTCCCTGGGTGGGTGGCGGTGGTGTGAGGTCGTCGCCGTGGCGGGGTTGCGCGTCTCCCTAATGGCAGGGCTCGGGGCCCGTCATCCGATTAGCCGTTCGCAATCCCAGCGGTCGCCAGGGGTCTCGGTCAGCTGCGGAACTGGGGCGTTCGCCGAGCGGTGAGAGGTGTTCCCTGGCGGCGGCTTGGACAACGAGAGCCAACGATGCCGCTGTTTGTGTGCGAGCGGGGGTGGCGGGGCCGGTCCGCGCGGGACGAAGGCATGAGCGCGGGCCGGCCCCGCCACCCCCGCGCTGCTGCACTGGGTGAGCAGGCACGTGGGGCCGACTCTGTCTTGAGAGGTCAGGCCTCAGGAGCGATTACGGATCACCACATGCCTGTCCACCAAGGCGCCTGGCACGACTCACCGCCCGACGTCTTATCGCGCCATTAGGAGCACAGGCCCGGCCGGGGGCCGTGCCGCGCGCGGGGAGCGGAGCGAGCCGCCTTGAACCAGTAGAGAAAGTTTGAATCATGCACGGGCTGTTGGGGTGTCCGGTCTCGGGACATGCTTGACGGTCGTCGGTGTGGCTTGGGCTCGTGGTGGCTGCTGCCTGGTGGCTGGGCATGGGGAGTGAGCGGCGGGAGCTGATGCGGGCGCTTGGCGGGCGTCTTCGGATGCTGCGGGCAGAGGCCGGCCTGACGGGTGCTGCCCTGGCGCAGCGTGCGGGTGTGGGGCAGCCGACCGTGTCCAAGGTCGAGACGGGGCGCATGGTTCCGAGTCTCGATGTGCTCGACCGGCTCTTGGGCGCCCTCGACCTCGACGAGCCGAGGGCTCGTGAGGTGCGTGATCTCCTGGCCGCTGTGGTCACTGCTGCGGACTCTGGCCGACCGGCAGACAACGGGGCCCCTGTCGGTGCGACCGTTGACGAAGAGGTTCGGACCGCTCGGCTGGTGCGGTCGGTGGGACGAACACGGGCTGGTCCTCTCCTCCGCCGTCGGCAAACCGCTCGACGCCGCGAACGTTCGCCGCGCCTTCCGCCAGGCGCTCAAGGACGTCGACGGGATCGACGCCGACGAGTGGACGCCGCGGGAGCTCCGGCACAGCTTCGTGTCCCTGCTGTCCGACCGGGGCGTCCCGCTGGAAGTGATCTCCCGCCTCGTCGGGCACTCCGGGACGGCCGTGACGGAAGAGGTCTACCGGAAGCAGATCCGGCCTGTGATCCAGACCGGCGCCGTGGTCATGGACGGCATCTTCGGCGCGGAGGAATGGCGGCCGTAGACACGCGGAAAGCGGTAGTCACGCAGATAGACACGCAGCCGGAAACAGGTGAGGGCCCTACCGCGAACGGTAGGGCCCTCACCTGCTGTTTTGGCTGTCGGGGTGGCGGGATTTGAACCCACGACCTCTTCGTCCCGAACGAAGCGCGCTGCCAAGCTGCGCTACACCCCGGTGTCGCTGCTGTCGCGGCGACGACGTTTACTTTAGCCCACCGGTGCCCGGAGACGAAATCCGGTTTTGCGGCGGCGGCGCAAGGGGGCCGGGCGGATGTGGTCCAGGGTGACCAGGAGGATCGCGAGGGCGTAGACGGCCAGGCACAGCAGGAGGGCGTTGGCCAGGACGTGCTGGTAGCCGTGGGAGGCCACGTCGAGGAAGGGGTGGACGTAGCGGTCCGGGGTGCCGGGGGTCAGGAGGGCGCCCCGGGTGAGGAGCAGGGCCAGGTAGGCCAGGGGGTAGAGCAGCCAGGCCGTGGCGTGGCGTGGGCGGAGTCGGCGCGGTGGGGTGAGGAGCAGCCAGTCCAGCGCCGCCGCGAGGGGGACCGCCGTGTGCAGGAGTTGGCCGGCCAGGGCGGGCCAGCCGGTCGCGTCGGCCGGGGTGTCGGCGAGCGCGAACGGCTGTGTCGTGTGTGCCAGGAGCAGGTGGTGGGTCAGGGCCGCGGTCACCGTGTAGAGGAGGGTGGCGCCGGTCAGGGCCGGTGGAAGGGGGCGGCGGGCCGCCCAGGCGCGCTGGGCGGACAGGGTGAAGACGATCGCCGCCAGTGCTCCGCTCTGGAGGGCGAAGTAGGTCAGGGCCCGGGTCGGGCTGCCGTGGAGCAGGGCGAGCGTGACGCCGGCCGCCGCCGCGGCGCCGGTGAGGAGGCGGAAGGCGGCCGTGGCGGGGCGGCGTACGGGCGCCACCACCGCCGCGGCCGGGACGGCGGCCGACAGGGGTCCGGGCACGCCCGGTAGCGCCGGAAGTCCCGGTATGTCCCGGGGTATGGGGGTGAGCATGCCCTCACGCTAGGGAGGGGGGTGGGGTGGGGCGATTCGGGTGGTCTGTTCGGGTTTCGGGGTGAGGGAGAAGGGGAGAGCGAGGGAGGGCAGGGGGCGAGTGGAGGGGTGCCGGCCGCCGGTGCCTCCGGCTTCCTGAACCTACTGCTTCGGGGTCAGCGTCAGCAGGGTGGCCTCCGGGGGGCAGGCGAAGCGGAACGGGGTGTAGCGGTTGGCGCCGCAGCCCGCCGAGACGTGCAGGTACGAGGTGTGGCCCTCGGCGGTGTGCGTGGAGAGGCCCTTGACGCGGTCGGTGTCCAGGTCGCAGTTGGTGACCAGGGCGCCGTAGAAGGGGATGCAGAGCTGGCCGCCGTGCGTGTGGCCGGCCAGGATCAGCGGGTAGGCGTCCGCCGCGAACGCGTCCAGGACGCGCAGGTACGGGGCGTGGACCACGGCCAGGGAGAAGTCCGCCTCGGCCGACGGGCCGCCGGCCACCTGTGCGTAGCGGTCCCGCTTGATGTGCGGGTCGTCCAGGCCCGTCAGCTCCAGTGAGAGCCCGCCCTCCAGCTTGAGCGTGTCGCGCGTGTTCGTCAGGTTGAGCCAGCCCGCCGCGTCGAAGCCGTCGCGGAGGTCCTCCCACGGGTTGTGGATCACGCGCTTGGCCGGTCCGTTGCCGTTCAGACCGTGGCGTCCGCTGATCTTCTCGCCCAGGTAGCGGGCGGGGTTGCGCGGCACGGGGCCGTAGTAGTCGTTCGAGCCGAAGACGTAGGCGCCGGGGAACTCCATCAGCGGGCCCAGGGCGTCCAGCACCTCGGGGACGCCCTCGGGGTCCGAGAGGTTGTCGCCCGTGTTGATCACGAAGTCGGGGCGCAGGCCCGCGAGCGACCGCAGCCAGCGCTGCTTCTTGCGCTGTCCGCCCACCATGTGGATGTCGGAGACCTGCAGGACGCGCAGCGGGCGCATGCCCGCCGGGAGGACGGGCACCGTGACTCGTCGCAGACGGAAGGAGCGGGCCTCGAACCCGGCCGAGTAGAGCAGTCCGGTGGCGGCAACCGCCGTGATTCCCAGGGGTACTTTGTATCGCGCGCGCATGTGTCCATCGTGGCAGACGGCGGAGGATGCTCCGCGCGGCCTGTGGACAACTCCGGCGGCCGGGCGGACGGCGCCGAGGACGAGGCGGGTGCCCGGGAAATGGCGGGCGGGCTTCTCCTCGTACCTGCGACAATCGAGCCATGACCACGCTCAAGTCGAAGCTGCAGGCAGACCTCAACGCCGCGATCAAGGCGCGGGACGAACTCCGCTCCTCCACGCTCCGGCTGACCCTCGCCGCCATCACCAAGGAAGAGGTCGCCGGCACGGAGAAGCGCGAGCTCTCCGACGAGGAGATCACCAAGGTGATCACCCGTGAGGCGAAGAAGCGCCGCGAGGCCGCCGAGGCGTTCGCGCAGGGCGGGCGTCCGGAGCAGGCCGAGCGGGAGCGGGCCGAGGGCGAGGTGCTCGCCGTCTACCTGCCCAAGCAGCTGTCCGACGAGGAGCTGCGGGCGATCGTCGTCCAGGCCGTCGAGGAGGCACGGGCGGCCGGGGCCGAGGGTCCGCGGGCGATGGGCCAGGTCATGAAGATCGTGAACCCGAAGGTGGCGGGCCAGGCGGAGGGCGGCCGGGTCGCCGCGCTCGTCAAGCAGGTCCTCGCGGGCTGATCCCGTGTTCGGCCCACGGCGGGGACACGTGCCCCCGCCGGACGCCGGCCGGCACCACCGGCCACGGTGACGAAGAGGTGCCCCCTTCGCTCGGAAGCGAAGGGGGCACCTCTTCTCGTGAACGCCGCTTCCGGTCCCTACCCCGTCTGCCCGCCGTTGCCGTTCCCCTGGGCGTTGCCGTTTCCGCCGCCGTCCTGGCCCTGGAAGAAGCCGTCGGGGAAGGAGAACGTCGGATCGGGGTTCGGGTTCGTCGTGCCCGCGTTGGTGCCGACGGTCGTCCCGCCGCCCGGGCCTCCGTTGCCGTTGCCCCCGTTGCCGTTGCCGCCGTTGGTGAATCCACCGTTGGTGAAGCCGCCGAGCAGACCGCCGAGGGGGTCGTCGTCCCCGTTGCCGCCGTCTCCCCGGCCGCGGCCGGGGCCCTTGTTCTTGTCGTTCTTGTCGCCCTTGCGCTTGGGGTCGGGGATGTTGATCGTGTGGAAGTCGGGCGCCGCCTTGCCCGCCAGCGCGCCGGACATCATGTCGCGCCAGATCGGGCCGGGCACCTCACCACCGAACACCTTGGCGTGCCACTGGCCGCCGATGGAGATGTCGACCATCCGCCGCTTGTGCGCCGGGTCGCCGACCCAGACCGCGCCCGCCATGTTCGGCGTGTAGCCGACGAACCAGGCCGCGTAGCGGAAGTCCGTCGTACCGGTCTTGCCCGCGCTGGGACGGTCGCCGAGACCGGCCTGTGTACCCGTACCGTCCTCGACCACGCCCTTGAGCAGCGTGTTCACGGTGTCCGCCGTCTTCTCCGACATCGCGCGCGAGCACTTCGTCTTCGGCACCGGGAGTGACTTCTTGCTCTCGCCGATCTTCTGGGTGATCGCCTCGATCGCGATGGGCGTGCAGTACGTGCCCCGGGAGGCGAAGGTGGCGTACGCGCTCGCCATCGTCAGCGGCGACATCTCCTGGGTGCCGAGGGCGATCGACGGCGCCTGGGTGATCTTGTTGCCGTCGGCGCGGTGGACGCCCATCTTCCCGGCCATGTCGATGACCGGGCAGATGCCGATGTCGGAGATGAGCTGCACGTAGTAGGTGTTGACCGACTTGGCGGTCGCCTCCTTCATGCCGTACGGGCCGCGCTCCGACTCGTTCTCGTTGGTCAGCTTGGTGCCGTCGGAGTTCACCCACTTCTTGCCGTTGCACACCGAGACCGGGCTCGGGTACTCCATCTCGTACGGCGAGGAGTAGGACTGCGTGGGCGGCTTGCCGCCCTCGAGCGCGGCGGCGGCCACGATCGGCTTGAACGTCGAACCGGGCTGGTAGCCGGCGCCGCCGCCCATGCCCTGGTTGACCGAGAGGTTGATCTGCGTCTCGTTCTTCCGGAAGCCGTACGGGCGGGACTGGCCCATGGCGAGGATCTTGCCGGTGCCGGGCTCGACGATCGTCGCGGCCGTGGCCACGCTGTCGCTCTTGTTGACGTGGTCCTTGATCGAGGCCTGGGCCGACTCCTGCGCCTTCGGGTCGAGCGTCGTACGGATCGTGAGGCCGCCGCGGTTCCACACCTTGGCGCGGTCGGCCCGGGTCTTGCCGAAGGCCTTGTCGTCGAGGAAGACCTCGCGCACGTAGTCGCAGAAGAAGCCGGCGCCCTTGACGGCCGTGATGCAGCCGTTCTTCGGGCGGCTCACGTGCAGCCCGAGGGGTGTCTTCTTGGCCTTGTCGGCCTCGGCCCGGGAGATGTCGTGGACCTGTGCCATGCGTGTGAGCACCACGTTGCGCCGCTTCTTGGCCTGCTCCGGGTTGTTCAGCGGGTCGTAGCCGGAGGGCGACTGGACGATGCCGGCGAGAAGGGCGGACTCCGGGAGGGTGAGGTCCTTGGCGTGCTTGGAGAAGTAGCGCTGGGAGGCCGCCTCGACGCCGTAGGCCTGCTGCCCGAAGAACGTGATGTTCAGATAGTTCTCGAGGATCTTCTTCTTGCCGAGGTTCTCCTCGAGCTGGATCGCGTACTTCAGCTCGCGGATCTTGCGGCCCAGCGTCTGCTGGGTGGCCTGGGCGACCTTCGTCGGGTCGTTGCCCGCCTCTTCGACGAAGTAGTTCTTCACGAGCTGCTGGGTGAGCGTGGAGGCGCCCTCGGAGACGCCGCCGCTCTGCGCGTTCTTGTTGAGCGCGCGCAGCACGCCCTTCAGGTCGACCGCGCCGTGCTCGTAGTAGCGGGAGTCCTCGATCGCGACGATCGCCTTCTGCATGTACGGCGAGACGGACTTGAGGTCCACCACCGTGCGGTCGCGCGAGTAGACCGTGGCGATCTGGCCGCCGCCGCTGTCCAGGATCGTGGTGCGCTGGCTCAGCTGGGGGCTCTTGAGGTTGGCCGGCAGATCGTCGAAGCTCTGGACCGAACCCTTGGCGGCCAGCCCCAGCGCACCGGCCGCGGGCAGTGCGATGCCGGCCATCACCGCCCCCGCGAGCACACTCACCCCGAGGAACTTGGCGGCCTGCTGCGTGGGGGAGGTGCCCCCGCCCGAGCGCTTTTTTGGCATGGGGGCAGCCTAATCCGAAGTGATGAGCGTTCCGGGGGAGCGAACGCCCATCGGAATGTTCGAGTGCAGGATCGTGACATACGGGGCGGTCGGTCGAGGGCGACCGGAGCGCGGGGGACCGGACGCGGCCAAGGGCCTACCTTCCCATTCGCCGGACACACGGACAGGCGTTGGCCTAAGCTGCTCACTGCTGTCACAGCGACAGGCCCACGTATCAAGTACGGCCGGCGACCCCGAATCGTTCCGGTGTTCAGCCACTTTTTTGTGGGATGCGTGTCCGAATCCGCCTCGTGTGTCATCCGGCGTCCGTTGTGGCACCGCCCACCTGCCCTGTTCTGACGGGAAAGTCACGCATGTCGCCGGCTCACTCCCCCGGGTGATCTGCCGCTTCCCCATAGTCCGTTCGGACCATTCAAGATTGGGCCCGCTGGGGGTGTTGCGCTGTGCCCACCTTCCGTAACGTCCTCAACTGGCGGCGGTGAATATGCCGCCGTCGCCGTGGGGGAGCCTCGATTCGGGAGAGGACGGCGCCGGTATGGGCTGGGTAACCGACTGGAGTGCGCAGGCGGCCTGCCGCACTACCGATCCGGATGAACTGTTCGTTCAAGGAGCAGCGCAGAACAGGGCCAAGGCGGTGTGCACGGGATGTCCGGTGCGCACGGAATGCCTGGCCGACGCGCTCGACAACCGCGTCGAGTTCGGCGTGTGGGGAGGCATGACGGAGCGCGAGCGCCGCGCACTGCTGCGCCGGCGGCCGACCGTCACCTCGTGGCGCCGTCTGCTGGAGACCGCGCGCACGGAGTACGAGCGCGACGCGGGACTGCTGACGCTCGACGAGGACGAGACGTACTCGGACTACGCCGCGGTGGGCTGAGCCGGCCCGTATAGGTGCGTGGGTGCGAGACCCGCCCCGCTCGTCCGTTGTTCGGTTGTCTGTGCGTCTGTGCGTCTGTGCGTCTGTGCGTCTGTGCGTCTGTTGAGTCGCGCCGCCCCGTTCGCCGGTCCGGTGCCGCTGCGTCAGCTCGGTTCCGCGTCGGCCGCGAGCCGGTCGCCGATCTCGCGCAGACCGGTGAGGTCGTGCACGTCGCCGGGCAGCGCGGCCACCTCGGCCACCGCCACCTCGGGGTGGAGCGCGAGGAAGCGGTCGCGGGTGCGCTGCTCGCGGGAGAGCAGCCGCATGCGCTCGGCGTGCAGCCGGAGCAGACCCGCCGACAACTGGTCCATGGTGGCCGCCCGGGCACCGGTCTGCCCGCCGCCGTCCTCGCCGCCGGCGGGGGAGCCCTCGTCGGAAGCGGCGGCCGGGCCCTCCGGGTGACCCGTACTGTCTGAACTGCCGTGTGTTTCGGGAGAGTTACGAGAACTGTCTTTCCCGTCCCGCTGATCCACAATGCGGGAGTCCTCAAGATTTTCCGCGGCGGCCAGCGCCCGCTCGGCGGACAGCTGGGCGGCCCCGCTGCCGTGCACCCGGTTGAGGACCAGACCGGCCAGCGGCATCCGCTCCGCGGCCAGGCGCTCCACGAAGTACGCCGCCTCGCGCAGCGCGTCCCGTTCCGGCGCCGCGACCACCAGGAAGGCCGTGCCGGGAGCCTGGAGCAGCTTGTACGTGGCGTCCGCGCGGGTGCGGAACCCGCCGAACATCGTGTCCATCGCCGCCACGAACGTCTGTACGTCCTGCAGAAGCTGGCCGCCGAGCAGCTTGCCCAGGGCCCCCGTCATCATCGACATCCCGACGTTGAGGAACTTCATCCCGGCCCGGCCGCCGACCTTGGCGGGCGCGAGCAGGACGCGGATCAGCTTGCCGTCGAGGAAGGAACCGAGCCGCTTGGGCGCGTCCAGGAAGTCCAGCGCCGAGCGCGAGGGAGGGGTGTCGACGACGATGAGGTCCCACTCCTCGCGCGCGCGCAGCTGCCCCAGCTTCTCCATCGCCATGTACTCCTGCGTGCCCGCGAAGCCCGCCGAGAGCGACTGGTAGAAGGGGTTGCCCAGGATGGCCGCCGCCCGTTCCCGGTCCGCGTGCGCCTCGACGATCTCGTCGAAGGTGCGCTTCATGTCGAGCATCATGGCGTGCAGTTCGCCGCCCGCGGTGTCGTCGACGCCCTTCACCCGGCGCGGGGTGTTGTCCAGCGCGTCGATGCCCATGGACTGCGCGAGCCGGCGGGCCGGGTCGATCGTCAGGACGACGACCTTGCGGCCGCGCTCGGCGGCACGCAGGCCGAGGGCGGCCGCGGTCGTCGTCTTGCCGACACCGCCGGAACCGCAGCACACCACGATGCGGGTGTCGGGGTCGTCGAGGAGGGGGTCGATGTCCAGTACGCGCGCCGGCTCCAGGGAGCGGGCCGCCGCCAGGTCGTGCGCGGAGGCCGCGGCGCGGGCGGCACGCTCCGGACCGGCCGCCGGGGCCTCGGCGGCCTCCCCGGCGCGCACCGATCCGGCGTGCTCCTGCCCGGTGTCCTGGGCGCGGGAGGTGTGCGTGCGGGCGGTCCGCGTGCGGGTGGCCTGAGTGCGGGCGGTCTGGAGGCGGCGCGCGGGGGCCTGGTCCGGAGTCATGAGATCCCTTGCTGACGCAGTTCCTTGGCCAGGTGGTACAGGCCCGCCAGGTCCATTCCCTCGGCGAGCAGCGGCAGTTCGTGCAGCGGCAGGCCGAGCTCGGTGAGCTGGGCGCGCTGCTCGCGTTCCAGCGCGTACCGCTCGGCGTACTCCTCGGCCTGCTGCAGCAGCGGGTCCACCAGGCGTTCGGCCAGCCCGCCGCGCCGGGCGCCGCCGAGGCCCGCACCCGAGAGGGACTTGGCGAGCGCGGTACGCGGCGCCGTGCCCGCGAGTTCCAGGTCCGCCTGGTCCAGCACGGTCGGACGGACCATGTTGACGATGATCCGCCCCACCGGCAGCCGGGCCCCGCGCAGCTCCGCGATGCCGTCCGCGGTCTCCTGGACGGGCATCTCCTCCAGGAGGGTGACCAGGTGCACGGCCGTCTCGCTGGACTTGAGGACCCGCATCACCGCCTGCGCCTGGTTGTGTATGGGCCCGATCTTGGCGAGGCCCGCCACCTCGTCGTTGACGTTGAGGAAGCGGGTGATGCGGCCCGTGGGGGGCGCGTCCATGACGACGTAGTCGTAGGCGAACCGGCCGTGCTTGTCCTTGCGGCGGACCGCCTCGCACGCCTTGCCGGTCAGCAGGACGTCCCGCAGTCCCGGCGCGATGGTGGTGGCGAAGTCGATCGCGCCGAGCTTCTTCAGGGCGCGGCCCGCGCCGCCGAGTTTGTAGAACATCTGGAGGTAGTCCAGAAGGGCCAGCTCGGGATCGATCGCCAGTGCGAACACCTCGCCGCCCCCCGGGGCGACGGCGATCTTCCGTTCCTCGTACGGCAGCGCCTGCGTCTCGAAGAGCTGTGCGATGCCCTGTCTGCCTTCCACCTCCACCAGAAGCGTGCGCTTTCCCTCGGTCGCGAGGGCGAGCGCGAGTGCTGCGGCGACCGTGGTCTTACCGGTACCGCCCTTGCCGCTGACGACCTGGAGCCTGCTCACGTATTCGAGCCTAACCAGTCCGTGCCCGGGCTACTCGGGAGGCTGTGGACAACAGCGGATACAGTCGGCCGCATGACCAAGTGGGAATACGCAACCGTGCCGCTGCTCGTCCATGCCACGAAGCAGATTCTGGACACCTGGGGCGAGGACGGCTGGGAGCTCGTCCAGGTCGTGCCCGGCCCCAACCCCGAGCAGCTCGTGGCCTACCTGAAGCGCGAGAAGCAGGCGTGAGCGCGGTCGAGGCCCGGCTCGCGGAGCTGGGGCTGACCCTGCCGGAGGTCGTGCCGCCGCTGGCCGCGTACCAGCCGGCGGTGCGGTCCGGAATGTACGTGTACACGGCGGGTCAGCTCCCGCTGGTGGACGGGAAGCTGCCGGTCACCGGCAAGGTGGGGGCGGAGGTCACCGCCGAGGAGGCCAAGGAGCTGGCGCGCACGTGCGCGCTGAACGCCCTCGCCGCCGTGAAGTCGGTCACGGGTGACCTGGACCGGATCGCCCGCGTGGTGAAGGTCGTCGGGTTCGTGGCCTCCGCCGGTGACTTCACGGGTCAGCCGGGGGTCGTCAACGGGGCCAGCGAGCTGCTCGGTGAGGTTCTGGGGGACAAGGGCGTGCACGCGCGGAGCGCGGTGGGCGTCGCCGTTCTGCCGTTGGACGCGCCGGTCGAGGTGGAGATCCAGGTCGAGCTGGTGGGCGAGTAGCGGTGTGACCGCGCGGGAGGACGGGGACCTGCCCGCCCCTTCCCCCGCGCCTGCCCGCCGGGCGGTGCGGGTGTGAGCGTTCCTACCGGTCGGTCGGGTCGGTCTCGAACATCTGCGCATGGCGGGATAGCCTCCCCGCATGGGGAACGGGCAGTGGTTCCCGGCTGAGTGGCCGGAACTGATTCGCGCGCAGGTCGCCGGCCGTCTCGATCCGGTGCCCGTCAGGCGCGCGGCCACCGTATTGCTGCTGCGGGACACCGGGGGCGGGCCCGCCGTCCACATGCTGCGGCGGCGCACCTCCATGGCATTCGCCGGGGGCGCGTACGCCTATCCGGGTGGCGGCGTCGACCCGCGTGACGACGAACAGCACGTCCGCTGGGCCGGGCCCACCCGTGAATGGTGGGCCCGCAGGCTCGGCGTGGACGGGACGGCCGAGGCCCAGGCCATCGTCTGTGCGGCCGTACGCGAGACGTACGAGGAGGCCGGTGTCCTCCTCGCCGGGCCCACCCCCGAGACCGTGGTGGGCGACACCACAGGCGCCGACTGGGAGGCCGACCGAGCCGCCCTGGTCGCCCGTGAGACCTCTTTCGCGGAATTCCTGGACCGTCGGGGCCTCGTCCTGCGCTCCGACCTGCTGGGCGCCTGGGCCCGCTGGGTCACCCCCGAGTTCGAACCGCGCCGCTACGACACCTGGTTCTTCCTCGCCGCCCTGCCCGAGGGCCAGCGCACGCGCAACGCCTCCACCGAGGCCGACCGCACGGTGTGGATCCGCCCCTGTGAGGCGGCCCGGGCGTACGACGCGGGCGAGCTGCTGATGATGCCGCCCACCGTGGCGACGTTGCGCCCGCTCGCCGCCCACGCCACCGCGGCCGAGGCGCTGGCCGCCGCGTCCGGCCGGGACATGGCCCCGGTGCTGGCGCGAGCCGAGGTCCGGGACGAGGAGATCCTCCTGTACTGGCCCGGCCACGAGGAGTTCACCAAGCACATACCGACCGGCGGAGGCCACGGATGACGGAAGCAGCGCCTCTCCCCGGCCGGCCACGCGGTGGGGTCCTGTCCGGCCCCGCCACCGCGCGCGCGGTCAACGTCCTCGCGCCGAACCCGTCGGCGATGACCCTCGACGGCACCAACACCTGGATCGTCGCCGAGCCGGACTCCGACCGGGCCGTGGTGATAGACCCGGGTCCTCTCGACGAGGCGCACCTGCACCATGTCGTCGCCACGGCCGAGCAGGCCGGACGGCGCATAGCGCTCACCCTGCTGACGCACGGTCACCCGGACCACGCCGAGGGCGCCGGGAGGTTCGCGGAACTGACGTCGACGAAGGTGCGGGCGCTGGACCCGGCGCTGCGGCTGGGGGACGAGGGGCTGGGCGCCGGGGACGTGGTCGCGGTCGGCGGCCTGGAACTGCGTGTGGTCACCACCCCGGGGCACACGGCGGACTCCCTGTGCTTCCACCTCCCGGCCGACCGGGCCGTCCTCACCGGCGACACGGTCCTGGGGCGCGGCACGACGGTCGTCGCCCATCCCGACGGCCGCCTGGGGGACTACCTGGACTCCCTGCGCCGTCTGAGGTCCCTCACGGTCGACGACGGCGTGCACACGGTGCTGCCGGGCCACGGCCCCGTCCTGGAGGACGCCCAGGGCGCCGTCGACTTCTATCTCGCCCACCGGGCCCACCGCCTGGCCCAGGTCGAAACGGCGTTCGAGAACGGGCACCGTACGGCCTCCGAGGTGGTGGCCCACGTCTACGCGGACGTGGACCGCTCCCTGTGGCCGGCAGCGGAACTGTCGGTGCGGGCCCAGCTGGAGTACCTGGGCGAGCACGGGATCATCTAGGGCGTCCGCGGCCCGCGAAACCTGCCCACGTGGCGGGAGCGGACCCTGCCCCCTTACGCGCACGGCGGCCGACCCGGCCGTCGAGACCGGGTCGGCCGCCGTCACCGAGTCACTGCGGCAGCGCGCCGGCGCGTCGCCGCGTCAGCGCGAGCGCTTGGCCAGCCGCTCGACGTCGAGCAGGATCACCGCGCGTGCCTCGAGGCGCAGCCATCCCCGCCCCGCGAAGTCCGCGAGCGCCTTGTTGACGGTCTCCCGCGAGGCCCCCACGAGCTGGGCCAGTTCCTCCTGCGTCAGGTCGTGCACCACGTGGATGCCCTCCTCCGACTGCACGCCGAAGCGCCGGGAGAGGTCGAGCAGCGCCCGCGCGACACGGCCCGGCACGTCGGAGAAGACGAGGTCGGCCATCTGGTCGTTGGTCTTGCGCAGTCGCCGGGCGACGGCGCGCAGCAGCGCGGCGGCCACCTCGGGGCGGGCGTTGAGCCAGGGCTGGAGGTCGCCGTGGCCGAGGCCGAGCAGCTTCACCTCGGTGAGCGCCGTGGCCGTCGCCGTGCGCGGGCCCGGGTCGAACAGCGACAGCTCGCCGATCAGCTCGCCGGGGCCGAGGACGGCCAGCATGTTCTCGCGTCCGTCGGGGGAGGTGCGGTGCAGCTTCACCTTGCCCTCGGTGACCACGTACAGCCGGTCACCGGGGTCGCCCTCATGGAACAGCGAGTCACCGCGCGCGAGGGTCACCTCACTCATGGAGGCGCGGAGCTCCGCGGCCTGCTCGTCATCGAGCGCCGCGAAGAGCGGGGCGCGCCGCAGAACGTCGTCCACGAGTTCTCTCCTTGTCGACCTGCTCAGGGGTTGTTGCCCCCCGGGTACCCATCCGTCCACCAGGGGACCCTGCTGCCCATTTTGCCGGATGGATCAAACAGTGTGATCTGTCACAAGGATGCCGCACACCTGTGCCGGGCAGGGGGGCAGGGTCCGTTTAGGGGGCTTCCCACGCGGGAGGCGGCGCGGATGTCGGTGCCGGGTCGTAGGCTGGCCGGGTGTCCAAATCGCCGGTGAGAGCACAGGCCAAGGGGGCTGGGCGGGTGGTTGAACGTCAGGATTCCGCTGACGGCGAACAGAGCGGAGGCGGTTCCGTGAAACCGGCGAAACGGGCGCGTTCCGCCGCGCCCCGCC
This sequence comes from Streptomyces griseoaurantiacus, assembly GCF_036189845.1. Classification (NCBI taxonomy): domain Bacteria; kingdom Bacillati; phylum Actinomycetota; class Actinomycetes; order Kitasatosporales; family Streptomycetaceae; genus Streptomyces; species Streptomyces griseoaurantiacus. The sequence goes on from NZ_CP108326.1 coordinate 4,053,385, forward strand.
GGGCGGCCGGTGGTGCGCGCGCAACCGCCGGTGAGCCGCGCGCGGCGGCCGCCGAGTCGCGCACCGCCCTGGTCCGCCGCGCCCGCCGCATCAACCGCGAGCTCGCCGAGGTGTACCCGTACGCGCACCCCGAGCTGGACTTCGAGAACCCCTTCCAGCTCCTCGTCGCCACGGTCCTGTCCGCGCAGACCACCGACCTGCGCGTCAACCAGACGACACCGGCGCTGTTCGCCAGATACCCCGCTCCGGAGGACCTGGCGGCGGCCGATCCGGAGGAGGTCGAGGAGATCCTGCGGCCCTGCGGCTTCTTCCGGGCCAAGACCAGGTCGGTCATGGGGTTGTCCAAGGCCCTCGTGGAGCGCTTCGACGGCGAGGTGCCGGGCCGTCTGGAGGACCTGGTCACGCTGCCCGGCGTCGGCCGGAAGACCGCCTTCGTCGTGCTGGGCAACGCCTTCGGGCGACCGGGCATCACCGTGGACACGCACTTCCAGCGGCTGGTGCGGCGCTGGCGGTGGACGGAGGAGACCGAGCCGGAGAAGATCGAGGCGGCCGTCGGCGCGCTCTTCCCCAAGAGCGACTGGACGATGCTCTCGCACCACGTGATCTTCCACGGCCGCCGCATGTGCCACGCACGCAAACCGGCCTGCGGCGCCTGCCCGATCGCCCCGCTCTGCCCAGCCTACGGCGAGGGGGAGACGGACCCCGAGAAGGCGAAGAAGCTCCTCAAGTACGAGAAGGGCGGCTTCCCCGGCCAGCGCCTCAAGCCCCCGCAGTCGTACCTGGACGCGGGCGGCGTCCCGGCCCCTCCCCTGGGGGCCACCCGGTGAACACGGTCCCGGACGGACACCCGTACGAGGGACATCCGGGGCGCGTGAGGCGACACGAGGAACGTTCCGAGCGCTCGCGCGCGTTGGGACCGGCAGGACGGGGGTGGCGGTGACACACATCAGCGACACGAACACGGAACGCGCGGACGCGCGGGCCGAGAAAGCGCGGGCCGGGGACGCGCGGTCGGGAGAGGCGCGGGACGGGGACACGGGGCCCGCGGTGACGGACGCCGGACTCGCGCTGCCGGGTGCCGGGCCGGCGCTGCCGGGCGCGAGTGCTGCCGCGGGCACGGCTACCGGCACAGGCACGGGCGCCGGTACTGCCACCGGCAGTGGCGCCGGTACTGCCGCCGGTGGCGGGCGGCCCGGCGTCGTGGCGCGTCTCGTCAAGGAGGGCCTGCCCGAGTGGCTGGCGCCCGTCGCGCGGGCCGCCGAGACCATACGGCCCTCGCAGCTCAGCCGGTTCCTGCCGCCGGGGGACGGCGGCGGGCGGCAGTCCGCCGTGCTGATCCTCTTCGGCGAGGGTGAGCGCGGCCCGGAGCTGCTGCTCATGGAGCGCGCCGGCTCCCTGCGCTCGCACGCCGGCCAGCCCGCCTTCCCCGGCGGCGCCCTCGACCCGGAGGACGGCGACCCCGCCGCCGACGGCCTCCTGCGCGCGGCCCTGCGCGAGGCCGAGGAGGAGACCGGTCTCGACCCCCGGGGCGTCCAGCTCTTCGGCGTGCTGCCGCCGCTCTACATCCCGGTCAGCGGCTTCGTCGTCACCTCCGTCCTCGGCTGGTGGCGGGAGCCCAGCCCGGTCGGTGTGGTCGACCCGAAGGAGACCGCCCGGGTCTTCACCGTGCCCGTGGCGGATCTCACGGATCCCGCGAACCGGGTCACCGCCGTGCATCCCAGAGGTCACGCGGGTCCGGCGTTTCTGGTCGAATCCGCCCTCGTGTGGGGGTTCACGGCGGGCGTGATCGACCGTCTGCTGCACTTCGCGGGCTGGGAACGGCCCTGGGACCGCGACAAGCGGGTCCCGCTCGACTGGCGCGCATGACAGGGTGGCACCCGTGCTGTGTTTCGACGGGGGACGCCGTGTCCTCCGCCGCCTCGTGTTCCGGAACACCGGCCGGACTTCGTGGTGAGAGGAACGTGACGAGGCGAGGCGTGGAGCGGTGAACGTGCTGGACATCCTGTTGCTGGTCGCCGCGGTGTGGTTCGCGGTCGTGGGCTACCGGCAGGGTTTCGTCGTCGGCATCCTGTCGGTGACCGGCTTCCTCGGCGGCGGCCTCGTCGCGGTCTACGCGCTCCCCGTCCTCTGGGACGAGCTGACCGACGGCGCCGAGGTCAACACGACGGCCGCCGTGATCGCCGTCGGAGTGGTGATCGTCTGCGCCTCGGTCGGGCAGGCCCTGACCACCCACCTCGGCAACAAGCTCCGCCGCTACATCACCTGGTCCCCGGCGCGTGCGCTGGACGCGACGGGCGGCGCCCTCGTCAACGTCGTGGCGATGCTGCTGGTCGCCTGGCTGATCGGTTCGGCGCTCGCGGGGACCACGCTGCCGACGCTCGGCCGGGAGGTCCGCGGCTCCAAGGTGCTGCACGGCGTCTCGCAGGCCCTGCCCTCCCAGGCGGACTCCTGGTTCGCGGACTTCTCCTCCGTCCTCGCGCAGAACGGCTTCCCGCAGGTCTTCAGCCCGTTCGCCAACGAGCCGATCACCGAGGTAGAGCCGCCCGACCCGGCCCTGGCCCGCAGTGCCGTCGCCACCCGCGCGAAGCGCTCCATCGTCAAGGTGATGGGCACGGCCCGCAGTTGCGGCAAGGTCCTGGAGGGCTCCGGCTTCGTCTTCGCCGACCGCCGCGTCATGACCAACGCGCACGTGGTCGGCGGGGTCGACGAGCCGACCGTGCAGATCGGCGGCGAGGGCCGCAAGTACGACGCGACGGTCGTCCTCTACGACTGGCGGCGCGACATCGCCGTGCTCGACGTGCCCGACCTGCCCGCGCCCGCGCTGCGGTTCGCCTCCCCCGGGGCCTCCAGCGGCAAGGGCGCGATCGTCGCCGGCTTCCCGGAGAACGGCTCGTACAACGTGCAGCCCGCGCGCGTCCGCGGCCGGATCACCGCGAGCGGTCCGGACATCTACCACCGCGGCACCGTGCGCCGTGACGTGTACTCGCTGTTCGCGACCGTGCGCCAGGGCAATTCCGGCGGCCCGCTGCTGACCCCTCAGGGGCGCGTCTACGGCGTGGTGTTCGCCAAGTCGCTGGACGACGCCGAGACCGGGTACGCCCTCACCGCCGAGGAGATCAAGCAGGACATCGACCAGGGCCGCAGGGCGAACCAGCAGGTGGACAGCGACAACTGCGCGCTGTGACGGCCGGCCCCGGCCGTGGCGACCGGGGTGGCCGTGTGGGGATGCGCGGGAAGACCGGGTCGGTCAGCCGCGTGCGTGCCGCAGGCGGGCGGAGACCCAGCGGGCGCGGCGGCGGAGGATGTGCGGGATACCCACGCGGGGATCGGCGCCCGCCAACTGCGGGGCACCCCTCTCATGAGGGCCCGGACCAGCGGCCGAGCGGCGGTTGCGTGCTACGTCGTTGTAGTCGTGCGTCCAGCCCATACCCCGACCGTGCCCCCACCCCAAGGTCGATAACCGCCCCGCGGGCCCCCAAATTGGCCTATGCGCCAGGCACATGGCTGGGGGAGGAACAGGCGTTCGCCGTTCGGGTACCAGGCGTGGCGCATTGGTTACGCAGGGGATCCGTGCGGGCCCTTTCGACGTCCCGCGTCGGGCGATACCCGGCCTCCCGGCCTCCCGGCCTCCCCGCCTCCCGGATGCCGGGCAGCCCGGACGTCGGCTCACCGGCTGCCCTGCTTTCCGGATGTTCGTCTCGCCGGATGTTCGTCTCACCGGTCCGGTTCGGGGTCCCGCAGCCAGTTGATCAGCTCGGTGGAGAACGCGCCGGGGTCCTCCTCGTGCGGGAAGTGCCCCAGACCGTCGAAGAGGCGCCAGCGGTACGGGGCCTCGACGTACTCCCCGGAGCCCGCCGCGCTGCGCGTGCGCAGAACGGGATCGAGGGAGCCGTGCAGATGCAGCGTCGGCACCCGCACCGGCCGCTTCATGCGCCGGTTGAACTGGAAGCCGTCCGGCCGGGCCAGCGAGCGCACCAGCCAGCGGTACGGCTCCACCGCGCAGTGCGCCGTGGACGGGATGCACATGGCCTTCCGGTAGGCCTCGAGCGCCTCCTCGTCCGGCAACCGCGGCCCCGACCACTCGCGGATCAGCCGCCCGACCAGCGCGCCCTCGTCGGCGGTCAGCCGGCGCTCGGGAACGAAGGGCCGCTGGAAGCCCCAGATGTGGGCGCTCGCCGCCGACTGCCTGGGGTCCCGCAGCATCGCGGCCCGCCAGCGCCGGGGGTGCGGCATCGAGGTCACCGCGAGCCGGCGCACCAGCTTGGGCCGCATCGTCGCCGCCGTCCACGCCAGATAGCCGCCCAGGTCGTGGCCGACCAGCGCGGCGTCCGGCTCGCCGAGGGAGCGGATCACCCCGGTGACGTCCAGGGCGAGGTTGGCCGGGTCGTAGCCGCGCGGTGTGCGGTCGCTGCCGCCGACCCCGCGCAGGTCCATCGCCACCGCCCGGAAACCGGCGTCGGCGAGGGCCACCAGTTGGTGCCGCCAAGTCCACCAGAACTGCGGGAATCCGTGCAGCAGCAGCACCAGCGGCCCCTCGCCCAGCTCCGCGATGTGGAAGCGGGCGCCGTTGGCAGCGACGTCCCGGTGGATCACCTCTTCGCCGCCGGGGACGTCGAGGCGTACGACCGAGGCGGGCTGGGCCCAGGGTGTGGCGGGGTCCGTCATGAGGACGAGCGTGCCACAACCTCGACGTGAGTGTCCGGCAGGTCCGGACGGGGGTGCGGCTTGGCGTTCTGCAGCACCCCGGCGGTCTCCTTCATGGAGGCGGCGACCTTCTGCGGCCCCTTGCCCTTCTTGGCCTTCTTCGCGAACGCCATGCCGATGAGGCCGAGCAGGCCGGCGACGACCACGTTGGCGGCGAAGGACAGCAGGAAGCAGACCGCGAGGTTCCAGTGGCTCCAGGTGCGGATGCCGTAGGCGAGTGCGAAGTTGAGCATCGGCAGGGAGAACAGCAGCACGGCGCCGGCTCCGGAGAACGCGCCGCCGGAGACCGCGCCGCGCTTCACGTCCTGCTTGAGCTGGGCCTTGGCCAGCGCGATTTCGTCGTGCACCAGTGCGGACATCTCCGCCGTGGCCGAGGCGAACAGCTTGCCGATGCTGGGCTCCGCGCCGACCGGGCTGCCGTCGGGTGCGCTCATCGAGGTCTCCCTGTGTTCGTGAGGGTCGTCTTGAGTTGTCGTACGTGGGTGCCTGCGAGGGGCGTCCGCGTCGTGATCCGTTGTCCGTGCTCCGTCGAGGACGTTTTGTGCACAGGTCAGATCATGCCGGACCGTGGTCCCCCTCGCCTGCCCCGCCCATCACTTCGGCAAGCCTTCGGTGTTCGGCGGCCCTGGCCTCGTAGATCTCGGCCATGCGCAGGTGGTACGCCGGGTCGTGCTCCTCGTAGACGTCGGGGATGCCGTCGAGGTCCTCGTCGCGCTCCTCCTCCGCCGACAGGGCCCGGTACTTGGCGTTGCGGATCTTCAGCAGTACGGCCGCCAGGACGGCGGCGATCAGCGAGCCGCACAGCACGGACGCCTTCACCTCGTCGGTCAGCACCGGAGCGTCGGTGAAGGCGAGTTCGCCGATGAGGAGGGAGACGGTGAAGCCGATGCCGGCCAGCGTGGCGAGCGCGAAGACGTCCGACCAGGTCAGGTCCTCGCTGAGCGAGGCCCGGGTGAAACGGACCGTCAGCCAGGTGCCGCCGAAGACGCCGAGCGCTTTGCCCAGGACGAGACCGAGGACCACACCGAGCGTCTCCGGCTTCCCGAAGACGTCCCCGAGCGCGCCCCCGGACAGGGAGACACCTGCGCTGAACAGGGCGAACAGCGGCACGGCGAGACCGGCGGACAGGGGGTGCACCAGATGTTCGACGCGCTCGCCGGGGGATTGCTCCTCACCCTCGTGGCGGTGGCACCGCAGCATCAGGCCCATCGCGACACCGGCGATCGTGGCGTGCACGCCGCTGTTGTACATAAGCGCCCAGATCACGACGGCGAGCGGCACGTACACGTACCAGCCCCGCACCCCCTTGCGCAGCAGCAGCCAGAAGAGGACCAGACCGGCGACGGCCCCGCCGAGCGCGGCGAAGTTCAGGCCGGAGGTGAAGAAGACCGCGATGATCAGGATGGCGAACAGGTCGTCGACGACGGCGAGCGTGAGCAGGAAGGCGCGCAGCGCGGAGGGCAGCGAGGTGCCGATGACCGCGAGCACGGCGAGCGCGAACGCGATGTCGGTGGCGGTGGGCACCGCCCAGCCGGACAGCGAGCCGCCGCCGGCGAGAGCGGTGGCGGTGTAGACGAGCGCGGGGGCGGCCATCCCGCACAGCGCGGCCACGACGGGCAGAACGGCCGCGCGCGGATCCTTCAGGTCCCCGGCGACCAGTTCGCGTTTCAGCTCGATACCGGCGACGAAGAAGAAGACGGCCAGCAGACCGTCGGCGGCCCAGTGCGCCACGGAGAGGTTCAGGCCTAGCGCGGAGGGGCCGAAGTGGAAGTGGCTGACGCTCTCGTAGCTGTGGCCGAGCGCGGGCAGGTTCGCCCAGATCAGTGCCGCGACCGCGGCGACGAGGAGGATGACTCCGCCGACGGTCTCGGTGCGCAGGGCGTTGGTGAGGAATGTCCGCTCGGGCAGGGAGAGACGGCCGAGGAACCGGTGGTTGCCGGCGTGGGGCTGGTCGGCACGGCCGGGTGTACGGGGCTTGCGGGGCGGGGCCACGAGGGGGTCCTCCGGGTGATGTGGGCAGCACGCATTACGTGCCGACCAGACTTCCCGGCGCGCCCGAAAAAACCGTTTCTGTGGGAGAGGGTGTCGCGGCAAGCCTACCCAAGACCGACCCCGTAGGCACGATGCGGCTCCCGGGGGTCGATGTGGCCGGCCTCCCGAGTGGTGTTCCGCCCTTGGTATTCCGTCGCGGTGTTCCCGTGGGGGACGCCCTCTCGCCGGGGCACTGGGGCGCCTCGGCACACCGAGGCGCCCCAGTGCCCCGGCGTCCCGGTGTCCTCCGGTGCTCTCTCAGAGGCTACCGAGGACACCGGGGCCAGGTTCATTCAGCCCGGTTCAGTCTCCGGCGGTCCTTCTCAGTCCTCCGACGGTGCCGCCGGCAGCTTCTCCTGGATGAGGTCCATCACCGTGCTGTCAGTGAGCGTGGTGACGTCTCCGAGCTGACGGTTCTCCGCCACGTCCCGCAGCAGCCGCCGCATGATCTTTCCCGACCGGGTCTTCGGCAGTTCCGCCACCGGCAGGATCCGCTTGGGCTTCGCGATCGGACCGAGCGTCGCGCCCACGTGGTTGCGCAGCTCGCCGACCAGGTCCGCCGTCTCCGCCGCCGTGCCCCGCAGGATGACGAAGGCGACGATCGCCTGACCGGTCGTCTCGTCGGCCGCGCCGACCACGGCCGCCTCGGCGACCGAGGGGTGCGAGACCAGGGCGGACTCCACTTCGGTGGTGGAGATGTTGTGCCCGGACACCAGCATCACGTCGTCGACGCGACCGAGCAGCCAGATGTCCCCGTCGTCGTCCTTCTTGGCGCCGTCGCCGGCGAAGTACTTGCCCTCGAAGCGGGACCAGTAGGTGTCGAGGAACCGCTGGTCGTCGCCCCAGATGGTGCGCAGCATGGACGGCCACGGCTCGGTCAGCACCAGGTAACCGCCACCGCCGTCGGGCACCTCGGTCGCCTCGTCGTCGACGACCGTCGCGGCGATGCCCGGCAGCGGGCGTTGCGCCGACCCCGGCTTGGCCTCGGTGACGCCCGGCAGCGGGGAGATCATGATGCCGCCGGTCTCCGTCTGCCACCAGGTGTCCACGACAGGTGTGCGGTCGCCGCCGATGTGCTTGCGGTACCAGATCCACGCCTCGGGGTTGATCGGCTCGCCGACCGAGCCCAGCACGCGCAGCGAGGACAGGTCGAACTTCGCGGGGATGTCGTCGCCCCACTTCATGAACGTGCGGATCGCGGTCGGCGCGGTGTAGAGGATCGACACCTTGTACTTCTGGACGATCTCCCAGAAGCGGCCCTGGTGGGGGGTGTCGGGCGTGCCCTCGTACATGACCTGCGTCGCGCCGTTGGCCAGCGGGCCGTAGACGATGTAGGAGTGGCCGGTGACCCAGCCCACGTCGGCCGTGCACCAGTACACGTCCGTCTCCGGCTTGAGGTCGAAGACCGACCAGTGGGTGTAGGCCACCTGGGTGAGGTAACCGCCGGAGGTGTGCAGGATGCCCTTCGGGCGGCCCGTCGTGCCGGACGTGTACAGGATGAACAGCGGGTGCTCGGCCTCGAACGCCTCGGCGGTGTGCTCGGCCGGCTGCTTCTGCGTGAGCTCGTGCCACCACACGTCACGGCCTTCGGTCCAGGCGACCTCCTGGCCCGTGCGCCGTACGACGACGACGTGCTCCACGGTGGTGCCCTCGCGGCTCACCGCGTCGTCGACCGCCGGCTTGAGCGCGGAGGGCTTGCCGCGCCGGTAGCCGCCGTCGGCGGTGATGACGACGCGGGCGTCGGCGTCCTCGATGCGGGTGGCCAGGGCGTCCGCCGAGAAGCCGCCGAAGACGACCGAGTGAGCGGCGCCGATGCGGGCGCAGGCCAGCATGGCGATCGCCGTCTCAGGGATCATCGGCATGTAGACGGCGACCCGGTCGCCCTTGCGCACTCCGAGTTCCAGCAGGGCGTTGGCCGCCCTGGACACCTCGTCCTTGAGTTCGGCATAGGTGATCGACCGGCTGTCGCCGGGCTCGCCCTCGAAGTGGATGGCGACCCGGTCCCCGTTGCCCGCCTCGACGTGCCGGTCCACGCAGTTGTACGCCACGTTGAGCCGGCCGTCCTGGAACCACTTGGCGAACGGCGGGTTCGACCAGTCCAGAGTCTCGGTCGGCTCGGTGGCCCAGGTCAGCCGACGGGCCTGCTCTGCCCAGAAGCCGAGCCGGTCAGCCTTGGCCTGCTCGTAAGCCTCCGCCGTCACGTTGGCCTGCGCGGCGAGTTCGGCGGGAGGCGCGAAACGACGCTCCTCCTTCAGCAGGTTGGAGAGGGAAGGATTCTCGCTCACTTTCCCATCTCCCCCTTCAGAAGGTTGGCCAGGCTTTCGTTGCTCACGACATCTCCCTTTCCCAGGGTGTCCGTTGTGTCCCAGGCCACAGCTCATCAGACCGGCACCCCCGATGACAAGGGTCGTCGGACAAATGGTTTAGACCTCTTGTGGTGTGAGGGGTGTGGCCCCGGCGTGGCTCCCGGGCGCGGGGCCACACGTTCTCACGGACGGCGGACGTGATCGGTTCACCACGCGTGGCGGGCCGCGTGCGGCCCGCCGGCTCTCAGGCGGGCGTGCCCCGGGTGGGACGCAGGGCCTCCACCCGCGTGAACACGCCCTCCCGCGTCCCGTCCCCCGGTGTCCCGTCGAGCAGGTAGGCCTGTGCCCTGCCCACGTGGAAGTACATGCCCTGCAGATCCAGCGAGCCCTCCCGCAGGGCGCGGGCCACGCTCTCGTGTGCCGCGAGGTGCTCCAGCTGCTGCACCACGTTGGTCAGGCAGAGCCGCTCGGCGAGGTCGGCGGGCTCCCCGTCGGCGAACCGTGCTGCGGGCCTGCCGTCGGCGGTCATACGGTGCACGCTCGGCCGCCCGTGCCGCAGCCAGCGCCCCAGCGGCGTCCGGGGTGTTTCGGATCTTCCGGCCCCGCCCAGTCCGTCGGACCTGTGACGCCTGGCTGGTCCGTCGGGCCCGCTCGGCCCGCTCGGCTCACGCGGCTCGCTCGGTCCGCGCGGTCCGCCGGGATCAGCCGATCCGTCCGGCTCGCCCCGTCCGTTCCGTCCGTCCGGTGCGGTGGCGTCACTCGGTCCGTGGGGCCTTTCCGGTCCGCCGGGAGCGGTGGGCGTCTTGGCCGTCGCCAGGAGTGCCTGCATCGCGCCGCAGCCCGAGTGTCCGCAGACGGTGATGGACCGGACCCGTAGTACCTCGATCGCGTACTCGATGGCTGCCGCCACCGAGTCGTCACCGCTCTCCTCGCCGGGCAGCGGCACCAGATTGCCCACGTTGCGCACGACGAACAGGTCGCCGGGACCGCTGGCGGTGATCATGGAGGTGACGACTCTGGAGTCGGCGCAGGTGAGGAAGAGCTGCGAGGGGTTCTGTCCCTCACGGGCGAGCCGTGCCAGCTCTTCGCGCACCAGAGGAGCGGTGCGGTGCTGGAAGGCGCTGATGCCCCGGGCGAGTTGGTGCTGTCCGCTGGTGGACCGGCGCCCGCTCTCGGGCGCTTGGCTCTCGACGGCCCAGCGGCCGTGGGCTGAGCGCCGTTCACCGGTGGGTGCCTCGTCTCCGTCCGGCACATGGGTGGATCCTGCGGTGGACTCCGGGGCGCACTGGTGGTTGCGCCAGGGTGTCCATGGCCCGCAGTGGCACACCGGTGCCCCGGTGACCGGCTCGGCGAAGCGCGGCCCCGTCCGCCCCGTCAGCTCCACCGAACCGCCTCGGGCGAGGTGTTGTCTGCGCCAGTCCTGCAGGGCCTCGTACGCCGCGTGGTCCATGAAGGAGCCGTCGAGTTCCACGACCGTGTCGGCCCCCGGTGGTACGAGGTGCAGGGTGCGGCTGAGCCGCGGCACGGCGAGGAACGTCAACTGTCCCCGGACGCGGAGGTGATGGGCGCCGCCGCGTTCCTCGTGGGTGATGCGGGTGCGGGCCAGTCGGTGCAGGGCGACGGCGACGGCGGCGGCGATGCCGAGAGCGACGCCCTGAAGGACGCCGAGGAGGACGACGCCGGCGATGGTGACCGCGTAGACGAGCATCTCGCGGTGGCGGGTGACGGTGCGGATGTGGTGGGGCGAGACCATCTGGATGCCGACCGCCATGACCAGCGAGGCGAGCGCGGCCAGCGGGATGAGCTCCAGTGCGGGGGCCAGCAGCAGGGCGGCGACGACCATCCACACGCCGTGCAGCATCGTGGAGTTCCGGCTGACCGCGCCCGCGCGCACATTGGCCGTCGAGCGGACGGCGACTCCCGCGATCGGCAGCCCGCCGAGTGCGCCGGAGACGATGTTGCCGGCGCCCTGCCCGAGGAGCTCCCGGTCGAGGTCGGAGCGGTCCACGTGCGCGTGGGCGCCGGTGCGGGAGGCGGCCAGCTTGTCCACCGCGACCGCGCCCAGCAGCGACTGCACGCTGCACACGAGCGTGATGGTGAGGACGGCGGCGGCGAGGCCGAGCACCGGGCCGTCCGGGAATCCCGCGAGTGCGTGGTTGCGCCAGGAGGGCAGTTCGACCTTCGGCAGGGTGAGCGCGGTGAGCGAAGCGGTCGTGGTGGCCCCGGCCACGGCGACGAGGGGGGCGGGGACCGTTCGCAGCAGACGTCCCGTGCGACCCGGAATGCGTGGCCAGAGCAGCAGCAGTGCCAGGGTGAGGACGCTCATCGACAACGCGGCCGTGTCGAGGTTCGCGATCTGGCCGGGCAGTGCGCGCAGGTTGTCCGGGACGGAGCTCTGCGGGGTGCCGCCCAGCACGATGTGCACCTGGGCGACGGCGATGGTCACCCCGATGCCGGCGAGCATGCCGTGCACGATCGCGGGACTGACCGCGAGTGCGGTGCGGGCCACGCGCAGGCAGCCGAGAAGGAGTTGAGCACATCCGGCGAGGACGGTGATCGCACAGGTGACGCGCCATCCATAGCGCTGGATGAGGTCTGCGGTGACCACGGTGAGTCCGGCGGCCGGGCCGCTGACCTGGAGCGGCGAGCCGCCGAGCCGACCTGTGAGGAGGCCGCCGACGGCCGCGGCCACCAGACCGGCCTGCAGGGGCGCGCCGGTGGCCAGGGCGATGCCCAGGGACAGGGGAAGCGCGATCAGGAAGACCGCGATCGATGCCGACAGGTCGACGCCCGCGATGCGGAACGGGCGGCGCGGCGCGGGCGGAGGGCTGTGCGGTGGATGGGTGCGCCTGGTGTGGCTCGGGTCGGTGGCGCGGGTGGGCAGGCAGGCTGACATGGGTCCCGTCTCCTCCGTGATACGGCGTACAGCGGGGAATTGCCAAGACTCGGCAAATCGACAGTAATGCGAAGTAAAAAAAGCGTAGCTCGAATCCGAGCAAGTGGCGCAATAAGTCACTCTTGCGGGTTAACCAGTAATTTCATCGGCTTGTCATACAAATTCCTTCGAAGTCGCGTGCGACCTTGACCGGGCTGTTCGCGTGCGCGGTTCTCGCCCGTACGGCCGTCCCGCCGTACGGGCGGGCACCGCGGCACGCCCGACCGGCCTTGCCCCGAACGAAGGAAGAAGGTGGGCGGAGATGGCCGCCACCCAGAAGATCGCCGCAGGCGTCGCACTCGCCGCGGCCTGTGCCACCGCGGTCGCCGGCTGCGCGAGCGACACCTCGCACGCTCCGCCCGGGGAACACACCTCCGGTGCCACGAAGAGCCCCGGTGCGACGGGCGGCAGGAAGGGCGCCGGTGCGCCGGCCGCCCCCGGCAGCGTGCTCCGTCCGCTCGGCGACGGATCCACCGCCTACACGGGTGCACAACCGCACCTGCCGGCGCCCCAGCGGCTGAAGCCCGGACAGCGGCCCCCGCAGTTCGTGGTCTTCTCCTGGGACGGCGCGGGCGAGGACAGTCAGAAGCTGTTCTCGCACTTCCGCGAGGTCGCCCAGGACAACAACGCGACGATGACGTTCTTCCTCAGCGGGGTGTACATGCTCCCCGAGGAGAAGCGCGATCTGTACCGGCCGCCGCAGCACGCGCCCGGCCGCTCGGACATCGGCTTCAACGACGAGCAGGGCATCCGGGACACCGCCACCCAGGTGCGGCTGGCGTGGCTGGAGGGCAACGAGATCGGGACCCACTTCAACGGTCACTTCTGCGGACCGGACGGCGGAGCCGGCAAGTGGTCGGTCGACGAGTGGAAGTCCGAGATCGCCCAGGCCAAGTCGTTCGTGAAGTCCTGGAAGACCAACGCCCCCGCCCTGAAGGACCTCCCCCCGCTGCCCTTCGACTACGACAAGGAGCTCATCGGCGCCCGCACCCCCTGCCTGGAGGGCCAGAAGAACTTCACGAAGGCGGCGCGCGACCTGGGTTTCCGGTACGACAGCTCGGGTGTCGACGAGCAGGTGTGGCCCGCCAAGAAGGAAGGGCTGTGGGACCTGTCGATGCAGCTCGTGCCCTTCCCCGGGCACTCGTACCAGCAGCTCACCATGGACTACAACTTCATGGTCAACCAGTCGGGCACCCGCACCCAGGGCGACCCCGACAAGCGCGCGCTGTGGGGCGACCAGATGCGCGACGGGCTCCTGAAGGGCTTCGACCGCGCCTATCACGGCAACCGCGCGCCCCTGATCATCGGCAACCACTTCGAGTCCTGGAACGGGGGCACCTACATGCGTGCCGTCGAGGAAGTCGTCGAAAACGTGTGCGGTAAGCCCGAGGTGCGGTGCGTCTCCTTCCATCAGCTGGCCGACTGGCTGGACGCACAGGATCCGCAGGTTCTCGCCAAGCTGCGTGGACTCAAGGTCGGCGAGGCCCCGGCGTCTGGCTGGGCCTCCTTCCTGTCGGACCGGCCGGCCCCTGCCCCGAAGGGGGTTCCGGGAGCGCCTGCGGAGAAGGCGGACGCGGTGGACAAGGACGGGCACGGGACCAAGGGGTAGCGGAGGCGCGAAGGACCGCAAGGACCGCGAAGGCCCGCGAGAGACCGCGGGAGATCGCGGGAGATGAGGACGGAAAGGACACGGAACAGGGGAGAGGAAGGGCGACGCGCCAGGAGAAGTGGGGCGGGGCGGGCGCGGGAGCGCGGGGATGCCCGGGCACCCAGGCGCCCGGACGTGAAGAAGGCCACTCCCGCACGTCCGGGCGCTTCGGGTGCGTAGGGTCGTACTCATGAGTACGACAGGTGCGACCGCCGATCCTCTCGCCGCCCTCGCGACGTTGCCCGGCGTGCCCGAGGCCGTGGAGTCCGTGCGCAAGGCAGTGGACCGGGTCTACGGACACCGGATCATGCGGCGCCGCAGCAACGAGATCACCTCCGAGGCCGCGCTGCGCGGCGCCCGTGGCTCGGCGGCACTGTCCGGCGCCGACTGGGCGCTTGAGGAGGTGCGCAGGCGCAGCGACTTCGGCGAGGGCGACGCCCGTACGGTCGGTGCGGCGCTGCGGGTGACCGCGGAGGGCGGGCAACTGCTGTCCATCTGGCGGCAGTCGCCCCTGCGGGTGCTGGCACGACTGCACCTGGTGGCCGCCGCGAGCAAGGAGGACGAGGTCGGACGTCCCCGCCGGGACGGCGAGCCGGTCCACGAACCGCTCGTGGAGCTGCCGCTTCCCGGTGCCGCCGAGGTTGCGGGCCGTCTGGACGGTCTCTCGGAGCTGGTCGTCGCGGGCGGTTCCGCGCCCGCCCTGGTGACCGCGGCCGTGGTGCACGGCGAACTGGTGGCCCTACGGCCGTTCGGCTCGTACAACGGTGTCGTCGCGCGCGCGGCGGAGCGCATCGTCCTGGTCGGCAGCGGCCTGGACCCCAAGGCGGTGTGCCCCTCGGAGGCGGGCCACGGCGAGCTGGGGCGGGCGGCATACGTGGCCGCCCTTGAGGGATACGTCAGCGGCACCCCGGAGGGCATGGCCGCCTGGATCACCCATTGCGGCCGGGCCGTCGAACTGGGCGCCCGGGAGTCGACGGCGGTGTGCGAGGCACTCCAGCGCGGGGCGGCCTGAGGGCCAGGCCGTTCGGCGGCTCGTGCAAGCAGCCCATGCAGCCCATGCAGTCGGGCGGCCCGCTAGGCGATCAGGCGTGGGCACAAAAGTGCGGCGGTACGAGATTCGTACCGCCGCTGGCATGGGTGCCGGGTTACCAAGCGTCCTCGATATGTTGCCCATCAGGTCGGGTACTTCGCCCGTCACCTGGTGCGGCTGGCCCGTAATCGACGGGTCGACGTCGCGTGGGTGCCCGGTGTCCATGCGCGGTCCGTGGGACCAACTGCGTTACGAAAGGGGATCCTCGCGGATTTCCTTCGGTCTCGCGGTCCGTTGACTCCTTTGTACTCCTGGACCAGGAAGAGGGGAAGTGGAAGCCGCGCTTCTTTACTTTTGCCTTCAAACAGTCGTGAAACGGGCGTGCGGTCGTGAGGATCGGCGGCTCGGGAAGCTACCGGCGTCGATCATGGAATCCTGAGCCGGCCGCTTCTCAGGCGGTCGCCGCGCGCCTCCTGCTGGCGTACCAGACGAGTCCCGCCGTAGCCGCCGCCGCTCCCACCGCGGCCATCGCCACGAGGGCCGGCCGCGGCGGTACGGAGAACCCGGGCAGCCGTTGCTTGAGCCGCACCGGCCGGTGGAAGTCGAGCACCGCCCAGCCGCGGGCGACGGCCTCACGGCGCAGTGCCCGGTCGGGGTTGACGGCGTGCGGGTGCCCCACGGACTCCAGCATCGGGATGTCGGTCGCGGAGTCGCTGTACGCGTAGCAGCGGGAGAGGTCGTACCCCTCGGAGGCGGCCAGTTCGCGGACCGCCTCGGCCTTCGTCGGGCCGTACGCGTAGTACTCCACCTCGCCGGTGAAGCAGCCGTCGTCGCCCACCACCATGCGGGTGGCCACCACCCGGTCCGCGCCGAGCAGTTCGCCGATGGGTTCGACCACCTCGGCCCCGGAGGTGGAGACGATGACGACGTCGCGGCCGGCGGTGTGGTGCTCCTCGATGAGGGAGGCGGCCTCGTCGTAGATGATCGGGTCGATGAGGTCGTGCAGCGTCTCGGCGACGATCTCCTTCACCTGCCGGACGTTCCAGCCCTTGCAGAGCGCGGACAGGTACTGCCGCATGCGCTCCATCTGGTCGTGGTCCGCGCCGCCGGCCAGGAAGACGAACTGGGCATAGGCGGTACGCAGGACGGCCCTGCGGTTGATGAGGCCGCCCTGGTAGAACGACTTGCTGAACGTGAGCGTGCTCGACTTCGCAATGACCGTCTTGTCCAGGTCAAAGAAGGCCGCTGTGCGGGGCGAAGGGTGCTTTTCCACGAACCCGAGCATATGCGCCCACCATTCGGGCTAGCGCGGGGCGCGGCTGGTTTGCCTGGGAGGGGCTTCGGGTACACCATGGAAGTCACGGATCGTTCGCGACCGTGCTAACCCGGCCCGACTCCTCCCCCCCCCCGAGTCGGCCGTGGAGACGACCCCCGCTCTCCCCCCCGGCGGGGGTCGTCGCATGTCCGGGTGGCTTTTCTCGCTGTGGGTCCCGTCTGTGCCTCTTCCCTGCGAGCGCGGCGACCGCTGTATGTCATGGGCATGCCATGTTACCGACGGTAGTCGCAATGTCGCAGTGCGAAAGTCGTACATCGTTCACCGATATGGGTGAGGGCGATATCCACAATCGCCGAGTTGTCCACCGTTTTGGACCAAGATCCACACGATTTCGAGGATCGCCACATCGTGTTTCCAGCGCGTCCACTCGCGGCGAGTTCGGCCGAGTTCATGGCCGGTTGTCGTTTGTCGGACGCAATGGCCGGTTCCTATCGGCTGTTCGCCGTGAGAACCCGACAACGAAGGGCTGGAGACCGTGGCGGAAACCATCGCGCACGACGGGGCGCACCGCGCCGAGGGACGGCAGCGCGGACCACTGATCGTCACCGAGGACACCGAGCTGCTCGACGACCTGCTGCGCCTGTGCGCCGCTGCCGGTGCCCGGCCCGAGGTGTGTCCGACGCTGCCCGAGGGACGGGCGGGCTGGGAGGCGGCACCCCTGGTGCTGGTCGGGGACGACGCGGTTCCCCGGGTGCGCGGGGCCACCCGAAGGCGGGGAGTGGTGCTGGTCGGAAGGGACCAGGACGACCCGGGGGTGTGGCGCCGCGCCGTCGAGATCGGGGCCGACCACGTCCTCGTCCTCCCCGACGGCGAGCAGTGGCTGGTGGACCGCATCGCCGACGTGACCGAAGGCGTGGGGCGACCCGCCCTGACCGTCGGAGTGCTCGGCGGACGAGGCGGGGCGGGCGCCTCCACACTGGCCTGCGCGCTCGCCCTCACCTCCGCCCGCGAGGGCCGGCGCACCCTCCTGGTGGACGCGGACCCGCTGGGCGGCGGACTGGACGTCCTGCTGGGCGGCGAGACGGCACACGGCCTGCGCTGGCCCGCCTTCGCCGCCTCGCGGGGTCGCGTGGGCAGTGGGGCGCTGGAGGAGTCCCTGCCCGCGCTGCACGCCCTGCGGGTCCTGAGCTGGGACCGGAGCGACGCCGTGACGGTGCCGCCCGAGGCGGTCCGCGCCGTCCTGGCCGCCGCCCGCCGGCGCGGCGGCACGGTGGTCGTCGACCTGCCGCGCCGCGTCGACGAGGGCACCGCCGAGGTGCTCGCCCAGGTCGACCTGGGGCTCCTGGTCGTCCCGGCCGAGCTCCGCGCGATCGCCGCGGCCCGGCGGGTGGCCTCGGCGGCCGGCATGGTCCTGGGCGATCTACGGGTCGCGGTGCGCGCCCCCTACGCGCCCGGACTGGACGACCGGGAGGTGGCCCGGCTGCTGGGACTCCCGCTGGCCGGCGAGGTGCCGACGGAACTTCTCGCTCCGGACGGGAGCACACCTCCCGGGGCGGTTGCGCGCGGCCCGCTCGCCCGCTTCTGCTCGGCCTTCTGGAGCCGGGCCCTGGCCGGGACGGAGGCGGCGTGAACGGCGTCGGCCTCGGCGTACGCGGTGGGGGCGGGGCCGACCGCGGGGGTGGGGGCGGTGGGGGCCGTGAAGGGAGGAACGGCCGCGACGGCGGCGGCACGGGCGTCGGACGCGCCGACGAGCACTGTCCCGAGGACGGACACGCCGCACTGCTGGACGGGGTGCGGCGGTGGCTCGCCGAGAGCGGCGCCGAGCCGACCCCCGCACGCGTCGCACAGGCACTGCGGGAACAGGGCAGGGTCCTGGGGGACGCCGAAGTCCTGGGCACCGCCGAACGGTTGCGCTCCGAACTCGTCGGCAGCGGGCCACTGGAACCCCTGCTCGCCGACCCCTCGGTCACCGACGTCCTGGTCTCGGCACCCGACCGGGTCTGGGTGGACCGCGGCGGTGGCCTGGTACTGACGCCGGTCACCTTCCCGGACGCGGCGGCCGTACGGCGTCTCGCGCAACGCCTCGCGGCCGTGGCGGGACGGCGCCTCGACGATGCCCGGCCTTGGGTGGACGCCCGCCTTCCGGACGGCACGCGACTGCACGCCGTCCTGCCTCCGGTCGCCGTCGGTTCCACTTGTCTGTCGCTCCGCGTGGTCCGGCCGCGCGCCTTCACCCTCGGCGAGCTGGTCGAGGCGGGTACGGTGCCGCCGGGCGGCGACCGTCTGCTGCGGGCACTGATCGACGCCCGGCTGTCGTACGTCATCAGCGGCGGCACCGGCTCGGGCAAGACGACGCTGCTCAGTGCATTGCTGGGGCTGGTCGATCCGGGGGAGCGGATCGTGCTCGCCGAGGACTCCGCGGAGCTGAGGCCCGACCACCCCCACGTCGTGCGGCTGGAGGGACGGCCCGCCAACCAGGAGGGCGCCGGCCTGGTCGGACTGCCGGACCTGGTGCGGCAGGCGCTGCGGATGAGACCCGACCGGCTGGTCGTCGGTGAGGTCCGGGGCCCGGAGGTCGTCTCCCTGCTGGCGGCGCTGAACACGGGACACGACGGTGGCTCGGGCACTCTTCACGCCAACGCGGCGGCCCAGGTACCGGCCCGACTCGAAGCGCTCGGCACCGCCGCCGGACTGGACCGTGCGGCCCTGCACAGTCAGCTCGCCGCCGCACTGTCGGTCGTCCTCCACCTCGTGCGTGGCCGTGACGGTCGGCGGCGCATCGCAGAGGTGCACGTCCTGGAGAGGGACGCGGCGGGGTGGGTGGTCACCGTGCCCGCGCTGCGCTGGGGCAGGGTCGCGTTCACGCGCGAGGAGGGCTGGCAGCGGCTGAGAGCGCTGCTTCACCAGGCGGGTGCGGCAGTGGGCGGGGACGAGGACCCGCCGACGGACACCCGGACCAGGACGGGAGAAGAGGCGCGCGCCGGGTGGGAAGCGGGCGGCGGGCGAGCGCTGGGAGCCGGACGATGAGCGGAGCGGGGCGATGACGGGGATCGGCGCGGTGGGTACGGGCACGGGTCTGGCCTGCGCCGGGGCGGCCGCCTGGCTGCTCGGCGGCCGGAACGGCGGGCCGGGACGGGCGCGGTGGCTGTTCGCGGACAGCTCAGACAGCTCAGCCAGCTCGGGCGGATCGGGTGGCGGGGGTGGCGGAGCCGGCACGGTGGGAGCCGAAGGCCGGAGCGCTGCGCGGTGGCGGCAGGCACAGGCCCGGGTGCGTGGGCTGGGCCCCGAGTGGTGGTCGGTGGCAGTGGGCGCGCTGCTCGCGCTGCTCGGCATGTCGGTACTGCCGCTGCTGGCCGGGGTCCTGGGGGTTCCCGCGCTGCGGAAGGCACGGGTGGCCCGGACGGTCCAGCGGGACCGTGAACGCCGAGGGGAGGCGGTCATCGCGCTCTGCGCGGTGCTCGCCGGAGAGGTCCGCGCCGGACGGCAGCCGGGCGAGGCGTTACGGCACGCTGCACAGGACTCGGGCGGTCTCGGCGGAGCCAGGGCGGCGGTGCTCGCGGCAGCCCGGTTCGGCGGTGACGTCCCCGGGGCGCTCACCGAGGCGGCGCGCGGGCCGGGGGCGGAGGGGCTATTGGGGCTCGCCGCCTGCTGGCGGGTGGCTGTCGACCGGGGCGCGGGGCTGGCCGCCGGGCTCGACCGGCTGGAGGCCGCGCTGCGCGCGGAGCGCGACCAGCGGGCCGATCTGCGGGCCCAGCTCGCGGGCGCCCGCTCGACGGCGGTGATGCTCGCCGGACTGCCCGTGCTCGGCCTGCTGCTGGGCACCGCGCTGGGCGCGGATCCGCTGCACGTGGTGCTGCACACGGGGCCGGGGCTGATGTGTCTGCTCGCCGGCGTGGTGCTGGAGGTCGCCGGGCTGTGGTGGGCACTGAGGATCGTCCGGGGAGCTGAGGAGACGTGAACGGGCAGGTGCTGGACGGGTTCCTGGCGATGGGGGCGGGGCCACGGCTTGTCCACAGGCTGGGGACGATGTGTGCGGTGGCAGCCGCCCTGTGGTGGTCGGCCCGCGTCCTCACCCGGGAGCGGCGCGCACGGCGACTGCGCCGACGGCTGCACGCGGTGCTGCTGCGGAGGCCGAGCGGCCGGCGACGGCACGGCGCCCGTGCACGGGACGCGGCCCAACGCTGGCTGCCCCCTGCCGGAGCGGCGTGCGGAGCATGGGCCCTGGTCGGGGGCGCCGGTGGCCTGCTGCTCGGACTGCTCGCCGGAGCCGCCCTGCACTGGTGGCGTGTGCGGCACGAGAGAGCCACCGGCACCGAGGCGGGGCGATCCGGACGGTCCGCGTACGAGGACGCGCTCGCCGCCCGCCAACTACCGCTCGCGGCGGAGCTGCTGGCCGCCTGCATCGCGGCCGGTGCGACTCCGGTGACCGCGGCCCGGGCGGTGGGCGAGGCGCTCACGGGCCCCGTGGGGGAACGGCTCGCCACCGGGGCGGCCGAGGTACGGCTGGGAGGGGAACCGGCCGCCGCCTGGCGGAGGCTGGCGGAACTGCCGGGCGCGGCACCCCTGGCCCGGCTGCTGGAGCGTGCCGGTGACTCGGGTGCCCCGGCGGCCGTACCCGTGGCCCGCCTTGCCGCGGACGCCCGCGCGGACCGGGGCCGCGCCGCGACGGCACGGGCCCGGCGGGCGGGAGTCCTGATCACCCTGCCGCTGGGGCTGTTCTTCCTGCCCGCCTTCCTCGTGGTCGGCGTCCTGCCCGTGGTGATCGGACTGGCCGGCGGACTGCTGAGCGGCGGTGCCGGCTGAGCCCCTGCCCGGAGCGCGAGGGGCGGACCCGCGTGGCGCGAACACACGGAAAACGACGGACGAGGCGCGGCAGCCGGAACGGCTGCCGGAACCAGGAACACAGCAACGACGAACACAGCGACAGAGACAGACGAACACAGCGACAGAGACAGACGAACACAGCGACAGAGACAGACGCACGGCGGAACGGGGTCGAGATGAGCAGGACAGCAGCACAGAGCAGTGCCCGAGGACAGCGCCGAGGACAGCACCGCCAGCAGGAAGGGCGACAAGGATCGGGGCAGGTTCCGGCGCGAGGCCGGGCGCGGTCGCGGCGGTGGATGCGGGCGCTGGTGCACAGGACGCGCGGGGTGTGCGGGGTGCGTGCGCGGGTGGCGCTGCGCCGGGACGGCGGAATGGTCACATCCGAATACGCCGTCGGCATCATCGCGGCGGTGGGGCTCGCGGCCGTGCTCTACAAGGTGCTGACCAGCGGCCAGGTGGCCGGGGAACTGCAGGACATCGTGAAGCGGGCGCTCAGTGTCCGGATGTGAACGGGCGAGGTGCGTGGACGTACGGGAGAGCAGGGCTCCCGTACGGAGGGCGAGGGCGAGGGCGAGGGTGACGACGAGGGCGGGGCGCACGCATCACCGCACCCCGGTTCACCGTGGTCCCGCTCACCGCAGCCCGGTTCACCGCGGCGCCGCTCACCGAGGTTCCGTGGCGAACGACCGTGGCTTCGTGACGGCGGAGGCGGCCGTCGTGCTGCCCGCGCTGGTGTTGTTCGTGATGGCGCTGATGTGGGCACTGCTCGCCGCGTCCGCGCAGATCCAGTGCGTGGACGCGGCACGGGCGGGGGCCCGTGCCGCGGCTCGCCAGGATCCGCCGGAGACGGTCGAGGCGACGGCCCGCCGGGCGGCACCGGACGGCGCGACGGTCATGGTGGGCCGGGAGGGCGACCTGGTCCGCGTGACGGTGGTCGCCCATCCGCCCGGGCCGGACAGGCTGACGCTGGAGTTGCGCGGCACGGCCGTGGCGCTGGCGGAGGAGACGGTGGGGGTGGGCGTATGAGCGTGGAGGGAGGAGTCACCAGAGGGCGGGAGCTCACTGACCGGAGCGCGCGTGGGGGGTGCGGAAACTCCGGTGACGGCAATGGCAGTCGAGGTGATCGCGGGTCGGCCGCCGTCTGGGTGGTCTTCGCGCTGGCCGGGCTCTGTGCCGTGTTCGGTGCCCTGCTGTTGGCGGGTCACGCGGTGGTCGTGCGTCACAGGGCGGCCGCGGCCGCCGATCTGGCGGCGTTGGCGGCCGCGGACCGCTGGACGGAGGGTGGCGGGCCGGCCTGCGACACCGCCGGGCGGGTCGCGCGGGCGCAGGGCGCGCGGCTGGTGCGGTGCGGGATCGAGGGTGAGGTGTCCGACGTGACCGCCGCTTCGGGCAGGGCGCCGTTCACGGTGCGAGTAAGGGCCCGCGCGGGCCCGCCCGGCGCCTACCCGGCCGGAGACACCGCCCCGGCACTCCCCTCCGCGGCGCCCCCTTCCGCACCGCACACCGCCGTGCCCCCGCTCGCCGTGCCCTCACTCGTGGTGCCCCCGCTCACCGGGCCCGCGCCCGGCGGGTCCTCCCTCACCGTGCCCCCGCCGATCGCGCGTCCGCTCGCCGTGTCCCGGATCGCCGTGCCGCCGTCCCCCGGTGCTCCTCGCAGAAGTTCGGTCAGCAGCCGTACGGCACCCCTCTTGTGCAGCGGTTCGTTGCCGTTACCGCACTTGGGGGACTGGATGCAGGAAGGGCAGCCGGCCTCGCACTCGCAGGAGGCGATGGCCTCGCGCGTGGCGGTGAGCCACTCGCGTGCGGTGTGGAAGGCGCGCTCGGCGAACCCGGCGCCGCCGGGATGGCCGTCGTACACGAAGACCGTGGGCAGCAGGGTGTCGGGATGGAGCGGGACGGAGACCCCGCCGATGTCCCAGCGGTCGCACGTGGCGAACAGCGGGAGCAGACCGATGGACGCGTGCTCGGCGGCGTGCAGGGCGCCGCCCAGGTTCTCCGGGTTGATCCGGGCCGCGTCGAGCTGGTCCTCGGTGACCGTCCACCACACCGCGCGGGTGCGCAGCGTACGCGGAGGGAGGTCGAGCTTGGACTCGCCCAGCACCTCGCCGGTGAGGACGCGGCGGCGCAGGTAGGAGACGACCTGGTTCGTCACCTCGACGGAGCCGTAGCAGAGGCGGCCCTCGCCCCAGGGGACCTCGACGTCCTTCTCCAGTACGGAGATCGACGTGGTGTCGCGGGCGACGGTGGTGTACGGCGGGTCGGCTCGCTCGACCAGGGCGACGGAGTCCTCCAGGTCGAGCGAGCGCACCAGGTAGGTGCGGCCCTGGTGGAGGTGGACCGCGCCCTCGTGCACACCGGTGTGGGCGGCGCCCGCGTCGACCGTGCCGAGCAGCCGTCCGGTGCCCTCCTCCACGACCTGCACCGGCCGTCCGCCCTGGCCGCGGATGTCGGCGAGGTCGGCGGCGCGTTCCCGGCGGGTCCAGTGCCAGGCCTTCGTACGGCGGCGCAGGAGGCCGGCGTCCTCGAGCTGGGGCATCAGGGCAGCGCAGGCGGGGCCGAAGAGCGCGAGGTCCTCCTCGGTCAGCGGCAGTTCGGCGGCGGCGGCGCACAGGTGCGGGGCGAGGACGTAGGGGTTGTCGGGGTCGAGGACGGTGGACTCGACGGGCTGGTCGAAGAGGGCCTCGGGATGGTGGACGAGGAAGGTGTCCAGCGGGTCGTCGCGGGCGACCAGCACCGCCAGGGCGCCCTGTCCGGCGCGGCCCGCCCGGCCCGCCTGCTGCCAGAGCGAGGCCCGGGTGCCCGGGTAGCCGGCGATCAGCACGGCGTCGAGGCCGGAGACGTCGATGCCCAGCTCCAGGGCGGTGGTGGCGGCGAGGCCGAGGAGTTCGCCGGAGTGCAGCGCGCCTTCCAGGGCGCGGCGTTCCTCGGGGAGGTAGCCGCCGCGGTAGGCGGCGACACGCCGGGCGAGCGAGCGGTCGACCTCGGCCAACCGCTCCTGGGCGATGAGCGAGATCAGCTCGGCACCGCGCCGGGAGCGGACGAAGGCGACCGAGCGCACGTCCTGCACGACGAGGTCGGTCAGCAGATCGGCGGTCTCGGCGGTGGCGGTGCGGCGGACGGGGGCGCCCTTCTCGCCGTGCAGCTCGGTGAGTGGGGGCTCCCAGAGGGCGAACACCAGTTCACCGCGGGGAGAGGCGTCGTCCGCCACCTCGACCACGGGCAACCCGGTCAGCCGGCCCGCGGCCACCGCCGGGTCGGCGGCGGTGGCCGAGGCGAGCAGGAAGACGGGGGAGGAGCCGTAGCGGGCGCACAGCCGGCGCAGCCGCCGCAGCACCTGGGCGACGTGCGAGCCGAAGACGCCACGGTAGGTGTGGCACTCGTCGATGACCACGTACTTCAGGGCGCGCAGGAAGGAGGCCCAGCGCGGGTGGGAGGGCAGGATCCCGCGATGCAGCATGTCGGGGTTGGTGAGGACGTAGTTGGCGTACTGACGTACCCATTCGCGTTCCTCGGGCGGGGTGTCGCCGTCGTACACGGCGGGCCGCACGGCCGTGCCCAGGGGTTGGGAGAGTTCCCTCACCGACCGCCGCTGGTCGGCCGCGAGTGCCTTGGTGGGGGCCAGGTACAGGGCGGTGGCGCCCCTGCCGTTGGGCGCCTCGGAGCCGTCCAGGAGGCGGGAGAGCACGGGCACGAGGTAGGCCAGGGACTTGCCGGAGGCGGTACCGGTGGCGACCACGACCGAGTCGCCGTCCAGCGCGTGTTCGGCGGCCAGTGCCTGATGGGCCCAGGGGTGTTCGATGCCGCACTCGCGCACGGCGGCGAGCACCTCCGCGCGAATCCGGTCAGGCCAGACGGCATGGCGGCCCTCCCGCGGGGGCAAGTGCTCCGTATGAGTGACGCGCGAAGCCCGGCTCGGCCCGGCGGTGAGCCGGTCCAGCACGATGCCCGGCGGGGTCCGCTCTGCGGTGCCCGCCGGGGGTCGATCGGATCGGTGATTCTTGGCCATCGGTCCCGAGTGTGTCACCGGCGTGACGGACAATGGACCCAAGGCGTCGTGCACGCCTGCCGGTAAGTGATTGAATGCCATCGCGGCTGGCGAACCGTCCCCAGGGCTCTCATGCCGAGATGACCCGAAGGACGAACGCTCGATAGCAAGGTGCTGGAGGATCCGTGGACCTGTCCCTGTCGACCCGTACCGTCGGCGATCGTACGGTCGTCGAGGTCGGTGGCGAAATCGACGTATACACCGCGCCCAAGCTGCGCGAGCAGCTGGTCGAGCTGGTGAACGACGGGAGTTTCCACCTCGTCGTCGACATGGAGGGCGTGGACTTCCTCGACTCCACCGGGCTCGGCGTACTGGTCGGTGGTCTGAAGCGGGTGCGTGCCCATGAGGGCTCGTTGCGCCTCGTGTGCAACCAGGAGCGCATCCTGAAGATCTTCCGTATCACCGGTCTCACCAAGGTGTTCCCCATTCACACCTCGGTCGACGAAGCGGTGGCGGCCACCGACTGACACCGTCGCCGGGCCCCGTGCCCGGACGGCAGATCGAAGCGGAGGGCCGGGGCCGCAGTGGCCCGGCCCCCCGAGAGCACGCCCAGTTCCGAGGGGGACGCATGGCCACCGTTGAGCTCCGCTTCAGCGCGCTGCCCGAGCACGTCAGGACCGCCAGGTTGGTGGCGGCGGCGGTGGCGCGCAGGGCCGGGGTGGACGAGGCCGTTCTCGACGAGGTCCGGCTCGCCGTCGGCGAGGCCTGTTCGCGGGCTGTCGGGCTGCACCGCACCAGCGGCGTGCAGGCGCCGGTGCATGTGGTGCTGGTCGAGGAGGAGAAGCAGTTCTCCATCGAGGTCGGCGACGAGGCCCCGGACAGCACGTCGCCCGTGGAGCGCATCCCGGGCACGTCCGGCGCGGACGATCCCGATTCCGACAGCGAGGACGACGACATGGGCCTCGCGGTCATCAGCGGGCTCGTCGACGACGTCGAGGTGACCGCGGGGGAGCATGGCGGGCGGATCAGGATGACCTGGCCCACCACACCGGAGCCCACCACGCTGCTGCCCTGAGCGGCGCGCCGTTCCCCGAGTCTCGGAAGAACCCATTGCCCCATGAGGGAGGGCCCCGCTCCGGCGGGGCCCTCCCTCATGGGGTTCGCCTTCGTGACGCCTTGGGAGGGCCTGGGGAGGGCCTCGGGAGGGCGTCATGAGTCCTCTCGGTGCCGGCCCCCGGCGCCGACCCCGGTGTCGGCCCCCGGCGTCGGTTCCTGGCATGGCCGCGGTTCCGCCCCAGCTCCGGGCGGGTCCGCCGAATGCGTGAAGTAATTCACGAGCAATTCCCCGCCCGCCGCGTCCCGCCATTGTGGTGATCATTCGATCACGCGGCAATCCGGTGAAATCCACGGTCAATGGTTTTGGGGCATTACCTCATTCGAGTAGGCCGGGGCGCCGCCGGAGATCATTCCGATGGACGAACATCGGCGAACCAAGACCGATTCCGTTTACCGCACACTGTTTAGATCAGGTTCCGCTACCTACAATCCGTCCACATCTTGAGCTCAGCCCAAGCGTCAAGGAGGACGAATGGCGGGGCTTTCTACCCCTCAGCAGTTCGACCACCCCAACCACCTCGCCGGTGCGGTGCTGACCGACGACAATCGTTTGATCGTCATCTTCATCGGCATCGTCGCGCTCGCGGCGCTCGTGGTCGCCGGAGTCCTGGTCCGCCAGGTGCTCCGGGCGGGCGAGGGCACCGACAGCATGAAGAAGATCGCGGCAGCGGTGCAGGAGGGCGCCAACGCCTATCTGGCCCGGCAGTTGCGCACGCTCGGCGTATTCGCCGTGATCGTGTTCTTCCTGCTCATGCTGCTGCCCGCGGACGACTGGAATCAGCGCGCCGGACGATCGGTGTTCTTCCTGATCGGCGCGGCGTTCTCGGCCGCCACCGGGTATATCGGCATGTGGCTCGCCGTACGGAGCAATGTGCGGGTCGCCGCGGCGGCGCGGGAGGCGACACCGGCGGCCGGAGAACCGGAAAAGGATCTCACTGCCGTCTCGCACAAGGCCATGAAGATCGCATTCCGCACGGGCGGCGTCGTCGGCATGTTCACGGTGGGGCTCGGTCTGCTGGGCGCCTCCTGCGTGGTGCTGGTCTACGCCGCCGACGCGCCGAAGGTGCTGGAGGGCTTCGGCCTCGGCGCGGCGCTCATCGCGATGTTCATGCGCGTGGGCGGCGGCATCTTCACCAAGGCCGCCGACGTCGGCGCCGACCTGG
This sequence comes from Streptomyces griseoaurantiacus, assembly GCF_036189845.1. Lineage (NCBI taxonomy): Bacteria > Bacillati > Actinomycetota > Actinomycetes > Kitasatosporales > Streptomycetaceae > Streptomyces > Streptomyces griseoaurantiacus. The sequence continues at coordinate 4,080,406 of NZ_CP108326.1, forward strand.
TCGGCAAGGTGGAACAGGGCATTCCGGAGGACGACCCCCGCAATGCCGCGACCATCGCCGACAACGTGGGCGACAACGTCGGCGACTGCGCGGGCATGGCGGCCGACCTGTTCGAGTCGTACGCCGTCACGCTCGTGGCCGCGCTGATCCTCGGCAAGGCCGCCTTCGGCGACGCCGGGCTCGCGTTCCCGCTGATCGTGCCCGCGATCGGCGTCCTCACCGCCATGATCGGCATCTTCGCGGTCGCCCCGCGCCGGGCCGACCGCAGCGGCATGAGCGCCATCAACCGCGGCTTCTTCATCTCCGCGGTCATCTCGCTGGTGCTCGTGGCGGCGGCGGTCTACGCCTACCTGCCGGGGACGTACGGCGAGCTGGACGGCATCGGTGAGGCGGCGATCGCCGGGAAGAGCGGCGACCCGCGGATCCTCGCGCTCATCGCCGTGGCCATCGGCATCGTGCTCGCGGCCCTCATCCAGCAGCTCACCGGTTACTTCACCGAGACCACCCGGCGTCCCGTGCGGGACATCGGCAAGAGCTCGCTGACCGGCCCGGCCACCGTGGTCCTCGCCGGCATCTCCATCGGCCTGGAATCGGCCGTCTACACCGCCCTGCTGATCGGACTCGGGGTCTACGGGGCGTTCCTGCTCGGCGGCACCTCGATCATGCTGGCGCTGTTCGCGGTGGCGCTCGCGGGCACGGGCCTGCTCACCACGGTCGGTGTGATCGTCGCCATGGACACCTTCGGTCCGGTCTCCGACAACGCGCAGGGCATCGCCGAGATGTCCGGCGACGTCGAGGGCGCGGGCGCCCAGGTGCTCACCAACCTGGACGCGGTCGGCAACACCACCAAGGCCATCACCAAGGGCATCGCCATCGCGACCGCCGTCCTCGCCGCCTCCGCGCTGTTCGGCTCGTACCGCGACGCGATCACCACGGGCGCGCAGGACGTCGGCGAGAAGCTGTCCGGGGCGGGCGCGCCGATGAGCCTGATGATGGACATCTCGCAGCCGAACAACCTCGTCGGCCTCATCGCGGGCGCGGCGGTCGTCTTCCTGTTCTCGGGACTGGCGATCAACGCGGTCTCGCGCTCGGCGGGCGCGGTGGTCTACGAGGTGCGGCGCCAGTTCCGGGAGAAGCCCGGGATCATGAACTACACGGAGACCCCGGAGTACGGCAAGGTCGTCGACATCTGCACCAAGGACGCCCTGCGGGAGCTCGCCACGCCGGGGCTCCTCGCCGTCATGGCGCCCATCTTCATCGGGTTCACGCTCGGGGTGGGCGCGCTGGGCGCGTTCCTCGCGGGCGCGATCGGAGCCGGCACGCTGATGGCCGTCTTCCTGGCCAATTCCGGTGGCGCGTGGGACAACGCCAAGAAGCTCGTCGAGGACGGTCACCACGGCGGCAAGGGCAGCGAGGCGCACGCCGCCACGGTCATCGGCGACACCGTCGGGGACCCGTTCAAGGACACCGCGGGCCCGGCGATCAACCCGTTGCTGAAGGTGATGAACCTGGTCGCGCTGCTCATCGCGCCCGCCGTCATCAAGTTCTCCTACGGCGACGACAAGAACATCGGTGTACGGATCGTCGTCGCCCTGTTGTCGCTGCTGGTGATCGTCGTCGCGGTCTACGTCTCCAAGCGGCGCGGCATCGCGGTCGGCGACGAGGACGAGCACGCCGAACGCGTGAGCGAGACGACGAATCCCGCGGTGGTGTCCTAGGAGACGGCACCCGAGGCCGCGAGCGGTGGGCGGCCACACTCCACAGGGGCGGACGGCACGTGCTGACGTGCCGTCCGCCCCTCGTGCGCGCCCGCTGACGCGCCGTCCGTCCGTACGTGGACGCTCGCCGAGGTGCCCTCCGCTCCCCGTGCGGGCGCGGGCTGACGACCCGTCCGCCGTTCGCACGGGCGTGCGCGCCGGTTCGTGAGCCTTCTCTCGCTTCCGGCGGGCGCCTTGGTGCAAATGGCTTCACCGGGGTACATAAGGGCGGTCCGGCGTCCGGTCGCCTCGCCTCCGGCGTGTATGTTCCGGGGCCGGAAGCCATGGAAGGGACCAAACCGGTGAACAAGAAGCTCGCTGCCGCACTGTCCGGCGGTGCGGTACTTGCAGTGGTGCTCACGGGCTGCGGCGGGGACGACGACAAGAGCAAGGAACTGGACGCCTGGGCCGCGAAGGTCTGCGACGGCGTCCAGCCGCAGGCGAAGAAGATCGAGGCCGCGAACACCGCGATCCAGAAGGAGACGTCGGACAACAGCACGCCGGCCGACGTCCAGAAGACGGACTCCCAGGCCTTCCAGGACATCTCCGACGCCTACAAGGCGATGGCGCAGGCCGTGCAGAAGGCGGGGGCGCCGCCGAACGTCGACAAGGGCGAGACGAAGAAGACCAACGCGGTCAAGGAGCTCAACAACCTGTCGTCCTCCTACGCCGACCTGAAGAAGCAGACCGAGGACCTCGACACCAAGGACCAGGCGAAGTTCGCCTCCGGGCTCAAGGACGTGGCGACCCAGCTGGAGAAACTGAGCAAGAGCGGCAGCGACGCCCTGAAGGATCTGGAGGAGGGCGACGTCGGCAAGGCCATGGCGAAGCAGCCGAGCTGCAAGTCCGCCACGGCGACGTCCTCGGCGGCCTAGGTGTAGTGACCCGCAGGGTTGTTCACACGGCTGATGGGGTGGGTGTCCGTCGAGTGCGGCGCGTGTGAGCTTGCCGGTCGCGCCGAGTTTCGGGAGGGCGGCTTTCCGGGCCGGGCCCTTGCGGCGGGCCCGGGCGTCGTCCGTCAGGATCCGTCCGACGGTGACGCCCTGTTGGGCGAACCAGTCAGTTGCCCGTCGCAGGAAGCCGCCGCGGGTGGCGGCCTTCTCGTCGGGCAGGCCCTCGGCGCAGGCCGGGCGGGAGTGGTCATCCAGGGCGGTGTGCAGGTGGGCGCGGGGGCGGGCGCAGGGGTGGGCGTGCGGGCCACAATGGGGGCGTGAGCACCTCCCACCCGGCCCCTCCGGCCGCCTCGGCCCCCCTGCCGTCCACCGACCGCCTCGACGTCACCGCCGCGTTGCGGGACGCGCTGCGGGCGGCCTCCTTCACCGCCGACGGGCTGCTCGAACTCCTCGGCGCCCCGGCCTACGCCGCCCTCGCCCGCAGTGAGGTGGTCCCGGCGCTGCGGGCCACCCGGGGCGACACCCCGCTGGAGGCACTCGTCCGGCTGTTCCTGCTGCAGCAGCCCGTGCCCCTCGCGCGCGTGGCGGCGGCGCTGCCCGTCGAGGCCTGCGTGGAGGCCGGCTGGCTGACCCGCGCCGCCGACCGCGCAGACGAGGTCGCCGCCACCGTCGACGTGCGGCCGTACGGCGGGGCCGACGGCGACGACTGGTTCATCGTCTCCGACCTCGGTTGCGCGGTCGGCGGCGCGGGCGGCATCGGCAGCCGTCAGGAGTCCGTGGTGCTCGGCGTGGGCGGCGCCTCGACGACGCTGGCCGGGCTCACCGTCCGCACACCCGTGGGCGCCGCGCTCGACCTCGGCACCGGCTCCGGCATCCAGGCGCTGCACGCCTCCCGGCACGCCACGCGGGTGACCGCGACGGACGTCAACCCGCGTGCGCTGCACATCACCGCGCTCACCCTCGCCCTCTCCGGGGCGCCCGCCGCCGATCTGCGCGAGGGCTCCCTGTTCGAGCCGGTCCCGGAGGAGGAGACGTACGACCTGATCGTGTCCAACCCGCCGTTCGTCATCTCGCCCGACGCCCGGCTCACCTACCGCGACGGCGGCATGGCCGGGGACGATCTGTGCCGCACGCTCGTTCAGCAGGCGGGGGGCCGGCTGAACCCGGGCGGGTTCGCCCAGTTCCTGGCCAATTGGCAGCACGTGGAGGGGGAGGACTGGCAGGAGCGGCTGCGCTCGTGGGTGCCGCGCGGCTGCGACGCGTGGATCGTCCAGCGCGAGGTGCAGGACGTCACCCAGTACGCCGAACTGTGGCTGCGCGACGCGGGGGACCACCGCGACGACACGGCCCGGTACCAGTCGCGCTACGACGCGTGGCTCGACGCGTTCGAGGCGCGCAAGGTGAAGGCGGTCGGCTTCGGCTGGATCACCCTGCGCCGGTCGGAGGCCCCGGAACCCTCGGTGATCGTGGAGGAGTGGCCGCATTCCGTCGAACAGCCGCTCGGGGACGTCGTGCGGGCGCACTTCGACCGGGTCGACTTCCTGCGGGCGCACGACGACGCGGCGCTGCTCGCCGGGCACTTCCGGCTGGCCGCCGAGGTCGTCCAGGAGCAGGTCGGGCTGCCCGGCGCGGAGGACCCGGAGCACGTGGTGCTGCGCCAGTACCGCGGCATGCGCCGAGCCACCACCGTGGACACGGTCGGCGCGGGCTTCGCCGGGGTGTGCGACGGCACGCTGAGCGCGGGACGCATTCTGGACGCCATCGCCCAGCTCGTCGGCGAGGACCCGGTCGCGCTGCGGGACCGGACGCCCGCGCAGATCCGGCTCCTGGTGGAGCAGGGCTTCCTCGAACCGGCGAGCTGACGGGGGCTCGCCCTCGGGCGACGGCGGCCCGTCCGGTCCCGTGGGCGGCCGGTACGGCCGGCGTGCGGCGAACCGTTCCGGACGAGGACGTCACCGTCCCGTGGGCGCCCGGCATCGCCCCTCGCGGCGGCCCCCCCGGGCCTGCGCGCGTCCGGCGCCGCCCGCCCGGTGCGCCCTCCCGCCCTCCGCCGTGCCGGTGCACCGCTCCCGGCCGCCCCGTGTTCACCCCCGGTTCGCCCGTCCGCCGGTCCTCCGTCCTCCCCGCCTGTCAGCCTCGCCTCGCCGGGCCGGGTGGCCCGGCGGGCGCGGCCCGGACGTGGGCGGCGGGACGGCAGGGGAGCGGGGCATGGAGAGCGGACCGGCGGTGTTCGCGGGGACGGTGTTCGCTCTGTTCGGGAGCGGCCTGCTGAGCTGGACCGTCGTGCGGCGCAGACGTGGCGAGGCGATCGCCGACGGTGTGAGTCCCGTCGCATCCACGACCCTCGCGGTCCTCAGCGGAATCGGCGCGCTCGCGGCGGCGGCGTGGTGCCTCACGCGGTGGTGAGCGGTCCGGTGCCCGGTGCGGTGAGAGCGGCCCCGCTCGCGGTCCCGCGCCTCACGCGGTGGTGAGCCGACCGGCGCGCACCACGGCGTGCGTCCTTCCTGCGTACGCCGCCGTACGTACCACCGGCTACGCCACCGTGCGCATTGCCCCGAGCGCCGGGGGCGGGCTCCCTCGTCCGAGGGCCGGAAGGGCCCGGACAAGGGGCGCCGGGCAAGTGGGAAAGGCTGCTCCGCTTCGACCACGCCGGGCCGTCACCCACTCCGGGCGGCAGGAATAGCACGAGTCGGGTTACCGTTCGAGTGGCCGTTGCGGGCTTTTCCCGTTTGACACGGGGGCGGGAGGTACCGTCACACTCCGCAGCGTCACCATGACGACCCACCCCCCGGGCAGTGGCCCGGGAGATGGAGCCCCACTGCGCCGACCGGAGAGAAGAGCGAAGTTGTCCCCGACCAGCGAGACCGCACAGGGCGGCCGCCGACTCGTCATCGTCGAGTCGCCTGCCAAGGCGAAGACGATCAAGGGCTACCTGGGCCCCGGCTACACCGTCGAGGCGAGCGTCGGGCACATCCGCGACCTTCCCAACGGTGCCGCGGAGGTGCCGGAGAAGTACACCGGCGAGGTGCGCCGCCTCGGCGTGGACGTCGAGCACGACTTCCAGCCCGTCTACGTGGTCAACGCGGACAAGAAGCAGCAGGTCAAGAAGCTCAAGGAGCTGCTGCGCGAGTCCGACGAACTCTTCCTCGCCACCGATGAGGACCGCGAGGGCGAGGCCATCGCGTGGCACCTCCAGGAAGTGCTGAAGCCGAAGATCCCGGTGCACCGGATGGTCTTCCACGAGATCACCAAGGACGCGATCCAGCAGGCCGTGCGCACCCCGCGCGAGCTCAACCAGAAGCTGGTCGACGCCCAGGAGACCCGCCGCATCCTCGACCGCCTGTACGGCTACGAGGTCTCGCCGGTGCTGTGGAAGAAGGTCATGCCGCGGCTCTCGGCGGGCCGCGTCCAGTCCGTCGCCACCCGGCTCGTCGTCGAACGGGAACGCGAGCGGATCGCCTTCCGCTCCGCCGAGTACTGGGACCTGACGGGCACCTTCTCCACCGGCCGCGCCGGTGACCCCTCCGACCCGTCCTCGCTCGTGGCCCGCCTGGCCAGTGTCGACGGACGCCGGGTCGCGCAGGGCCGCGACTTCGACTCCCTGGGGCAGGTGAAGAGCGGGCAGGTCCTGCACCTGGACGAGGCGAACGCCCGCGCCCTGGCCGCCGCCCTGGAGAACACCCGCTTCGCCGTCCGCTCCGTCGAGTCCAAGCCCTACCGCCGCTCGCCGTACGCCCCGTTCCGTACGACGACGCTGCAGCAGGAGGCGAGCCGCAAGCTCGGCTTCGGCGCCAAGGCCACCATGCAGGTCGCGCAGAAGCTGTACGAGAACGGCTACATCACCTACATGCGTACGGACTCCACGACGCTGTCGGACACCGCCGTGGCCGCCGCCCGCGCCCAGGTCACCCAGCTCTACGGGGCCGACTACCTCCCGGAGCGCCCGCGCACGTACGCCGGCAAGGTCAAGAACGCCCAGGAGGCGCACGAGGCGATCCGTCCCTCGGGCGACCGCTTCCGCACGCCCGCCGAGACCGGCCTGAGCGGCGACCAGTTCCGCCTCTACGAGCTGATCTGGAAGCGGACCGTCGCCTCGCAGATGAAGGACGCGACGGGGAACAGCGTCACCGTGCGCATCGGCGGCACGGCCGCCGACGGGCGGGACGCCGAGTTCACCGCCTCCGGCAAGACGATCACTTTCCACGGCTTCCTCAAGGCGTACGTCGAGGGTGCCGACGACCCGAACGCCGAGCTGGACGACCGCGAGCGGCGGCTGCCGCAGGTCGCCGAGGGCGACGCGCTGGGCGCCGAGGAGATCACGGTCGACGGGCACGCGACGAAGCCCCCGGCCCGCTACACCGAGGCGAGCCTGGTCAAGGAGCTCGAAGAGCGCGAGATCGGCCGCCCGTCCACGTACGCGTCGATCATCGGGACCATCCTGGATCGCGGCTACGTCTTCAAGAAGGGCACGGCCCTGGTGCCGTCCTTCCTGTCGTTCGCCGTGGTCAACCTGCTGGAGAAGCACTTCGGCCGGCTGGTCGACTACGACTTCACCGCACGCATGGAGGACGACCTCGACCGCATCGCCCGCGGCGAGGCACGCGCGGTGCCGTGGCTGCGGCGCTTCTACTTCGGAGAAGTCGAGGACGGCGCGGAGGGTGCCGACAGCGCTGCCGGTGCCGCCAGCGCGGCCGCGGCGGGCAACGGCGACGGGGACCACCTCGGCGGCCTCAAGGAACTGGTGACCGACCTGGGCGCGATCGACGCCCGCGAGGTGTCCTCGTTCCCCATCGGCAACGGCATCGTGCTCCGGGTCGGCCGGTACGGCCCGTACATCGAGCGCGGCGAGAAGGACTCCGAGCAGTACCAGCACGCCGACATCCCCGACGATCTCGCACCCGACGAGCTCGACGTGGAGTACGCGGAGGAACTGCTCGCCAAGCCGAGCGGCGACTTCGAGCTGGGCACCGACCCGTCGACCGGCCGCCCGATCGTCGCCAAGGCAGGCCGCTACGGCCCCTACGTCACCGAGGTGCTCCCCGAGGGCACCCCGAAGACCGGCAAGAACGCCGTCAAGCCGCGCACGGCCTCGCTGTTCAAGTCGATGTCGCTGGACACCGTCACCCTGGACGACGCGCTGAAGCTGATGTCGCTGCCCCGGGTCGTCGGCACCGACGCCGAGGGCCAGGAGATCACCGCGCAGAACGGCCGCTACGGCCCGTACCTGAAGAAGGGCACCGACTCGCGCTCCCTGCAGGCCGAGGAGCAGCTCTTCACGATCACGCTGGAGGAGGCGCTGGCGATCTACGCCCAGCCCAAGCAGCGTGGCCGGGCCGCGGCGAAGCCGCCGCTGAAGGAGCTGGGCGAGGACCCGGTCAGCGGAAAGCCGGTCGTGGTCAAGGACGGCCGCTTCGGGCCCTACGTCACCGACGGGGAGACCAACGCGACGCTGCGCTCCGGCGACAGCGTCGAGGAGATCACTCCGGAGCGCGGGTACGAGCTGCTGGCGGAGAAGCGGGCGAAGGGGCCGGCCAAGAAGACCGCCAAGAAGGCGGCGAAGAAGGCACCCGCCAAGAAGGCCACCGCCAAGAAGACGGCCGCCAAGACGACGACGGCGAAGAAGACCGCCGCGAAGAAGACGACTGCGAAGAAGACGGCCCCGGCCGAGTAGGGCAGCCGAGCGGAACGGTGGAGGGGCCGGGCGATGCGCCCGGCCCCTTCTTCCTGTTCTTCCTGGCTCACCGGCTGTCGCTTCGGCCGTCGCCGGCGCGCGGGCCCGCCCCGGCGCCACGCCCGGGCGGATCTTCCGCGTGCGGTACGGAAGACGACCGACGTCTCGTCAGGAGCCGTGCCTCCGCTGGGCGTTCCTCGCATACGAAGGTATGTAAATGCGAAGGCCGTGCGTACGTTCGGGTGGTTGCTTCGAGGTGTCGGCGCCTGCCGATAGTCTGAACGCATGACGCGAGCCGAGCAGCCAACGGCCCCCCGTACGAATTCCCAGGCCCCTGGCAGCGTGGACGGTGCCGACGACGCCCTGGTCGCCGACTCCCGCGAGCGCGCCGTGCGGGCGCTCTTGCGCAGGCCCCAGCTCAGGCGGCTGTGGAGCGCGCAGCTCGTCGGCGGGGTCGGGGACGCCCTGGGGCTGCTCGTCCTGATCGTGCTGGTCTTCCAGGCGGCGGCCGTACGCGGCTCCCTCGGCGGCGGCTACCACGGGGTGGCCTTCGCCGTCGCCTGCGTCCTCGGCGCACGCGTCCTCGCGACGCTTCTCTTCGGCGCCGTACTGCTCGACCCGCTCGGCAAGCTCACCGCGCCGGACGGTCCGCTCGACCGCCGCTGGACCATGGTCGGCGCCGACGGGCTGCGGGCCGCGCTGCTGATCGTCGCCCCCCTGTGGATCGACTGGACCGCGGACAACGCGCTCCTGCTGCTCCTGGTGACCGCCTTCGTCACCGGGCTCGCCGAGCGGTTGTGGACGGTGTGCAGGGAGAGCGCGGCGCCCGCGCTGCTCCCGCCGCCCCCGCCGGAGGGCGCCTCGGTGCGCCCGCTGCCCGACCACATGGACGCGCTGCGCCGGTTGTCCCTGCGCACGGGCTTCGTGTCCGTGCCGGTGGCCGCGGCCACGCTGGTCCTCGCCGGGCTGCTCAACAACCTGCTGGGCGCGGGCATCGAATGGTTCGCCCAGCACCAGGCGGCGCTGGCCTCCTACGTCGCCGCGGGCCTGTTCGCGGCCGCGCTCTCCCTGCTGACCGCCCTGGAACTGCCGGACACCCGCACCCCGCGTCCCCGCTCGCCGCTGGAGGGGCTGCGCCGCCCGCGGGTGGCCGCGGGGCCCGACAACAGCGTGGTCCCCGACAAGGGCCGCACCGGCGTGCTGACGTTGCTCGTCCTGGCCTGCGCCTCCGTCGCGGGCGCGATCGCGGCCGCCGTCGGCGTGAGCGTGCTGCACGCCGCCGACCTCGGCGGCGGACCCGTGCTCTACGGGCTCCAGGTGCTCGCCGTGACCGGCGGTGTCGTGATCGGCATCCGTACCGCGCCCGGGCTGCTGCCCGCGCTGTCCCGGCGCCGTCTGCTCGCGCTGGCGATCGCCCTCACCGGGCTGGCGCTGCTGGCCGCCGGGCTGGTCCCGGACGACACCACGGTCCTGCTGCTCCTCGCCCTGGCCGGCACCGCCGCCGGCGTCGCCGCGAACACCGGGCACACCCTGCTCGACCAGGAGACCGAGGACCAGCGCCGAGCCCGTACGACCGAACACCTGCACGCCGTCGTCCGCGTTTTCCTCGCGCTGGGCGCGCTGCTCGGCCCGGTGGTCGCCGCCGGCATCGGCCCGCACCGGCTGGTCAACGGCAAGTTCGTCTTCGCGCACGGCGGCGCCGCCTTCACCCTGATGCTGGTCGGCGCCCTGCTGCTGCCGGTGGCCGCCCTGGTCCTCGCCAAGGTCGACGACCGCTCCGGGGTCCCCCTCCGGCTCGACCTGCGGGACGCCCTGCGCGGCGGGGACGACCCCGTGCAGGCCCCCGCGACGAACGGTTTCTTCCTCGCCCTGGAGGGCGGCGACGGCGCCGGGAAGTCGACGCAGGCGGAGGCGCTCGCCGAGTGGATCCGCGCCAAGGGCCACGAGGTGGTCCTCACCCACGAGCCGGGCGCGACCCCGGTCGGCAAGCGGCTGCGCTCGATCCTGCTGGACGTCTCCAGCGCCGGCCTCTCGCACCGCGCGGAGGCCCTGCTCTACGCGGCGGACCGCGCGGAGCACGTGGACACCGTCGTACGGCCCGCCCTGGAACGCGGCGCGGTCGTCATCTCCGACCGGTACATCGACTCCTCCGTCGCCTACCAGGGCGCGGGGCGCGACCTGTCCCCGACGGAGATCGCCCGCATCTCCCGCTGGGCGACCAACGGCCTCGTGCCGCACCTGACCGTGCTGCTCGACGTCGACCCGCAGGCCGCGCGCGAGCGGTTCACGGAGGCGCCCGACCGGCTGGAGTCCGAGCCCGCCGAGTTCCACGCCCGCGTGCGCGCCGGATTCCTCACGCTCGCCGCCGCCGACCCCGGGCGCTACCTGGTCGTCGACGGAGGCCAGGAGCCGGAGGCGGTCACCACGGCCGTCCGGCACCGGCTCGACCGGATGCTGCCGCTCTCCGAGGCCGAGGTGAAGGCCCGGGAGGAGGCGCGCCGCAAGGCCGAGGAGGAGGCCCGGCGCAAGGCGGAGGAAGAGGCGCGCCGCAAGGCGGAGGAGGAGCGTCTGGAGCGCGAGCGGCAGGAGCAGCTCGCCAAGCTCCGTGCCGAGGAGGAGGAGCGCAAGCGCCGGGAGCTGGAGGAGGCCCAGCGGCGCGAGGCCGAACGGCAGGCCGAGGAGGCCCGGCAGCGGGCCGAGGAGGCGCGCCGCAGGGCCGAGGAGGAGAAGGCCCGGCTGCTCGCGGAGGAGAAGGCGCGCGCCGAGGAGGAGGCCCGGCGCAAGGCCGAGGAGGAGCGGCTGCGCCGGGAGGCCGAGGAGGAGGCCCGGCTGCGCGCCGAGGCCGAGGAACGGCGCCTGGAGAAGCAGCGCAAGGCCGAGGCCGCGCTGCTGCGGGCGGAGGAGGCCCGCCGGGCCGCGGAGGCGGCGGCCGCCGCCGCGGCGGCCGAGACGGCGGCGAGGAACGCGCGGGCGGCGGAGGAGCGCGCCAGGGCGGCCGCGGCGACGGCCGCGTCGGCCCCGACGGCGAACCCGGCCGAGACCGCGGGCGACGCCGCGGACGAGACGGCGGTGCTCCCCCCGGTGACTCCCGAGGGTCCCGAGGGCTCAGCGGGTTCAGAGGGTCCCGACTCCGAGACGACCACGCAGATGCCCCGCCCGCAGATCCCGGAGACGGGCACCACGGACGACGCGGACGCCGACGAGACGACCGTCCTCCCGGCGGTGACGCCGGACGCGGACGAGACGGCGGTGCTGCCGCCGGTGCGGGACCTCGACGGTGACGACGGCGGTGACCGTGGTGATCACGGTGACCAGGACCCCGCGGACCGGGTCCCGCCCGGCTACTTCCGCGACGAGCCCGCCGCACCGCGCCCCGACGGCCTGGAGGACCGCACCCGCGAGCTCCCCCAGGTACCCGCCGAGGAACCGGCCCCCCGCCGGGGCCGCCGCAACCGACGCCGTCCGGACTGGGCCGAGGAGACCCCGCTCGACGACCTCCCCACCCTGGCCGACGAACTCCTCGGCCCGCGGGAGGACGAGGACAACGGCGGCGGCAGGCGCAGGTCGTGAGGGCGTAGGAGGCGGCCCGCGCGGCAGGCGGCCGGGGGCCGGTACGGGCTCCCCCCGCCTCCCGTTGTCGGTGCCCACCCGCACAATGGGAACCGACAGCCTCCGTACGACCCGAAAGGCGGCGGCCCGTGCCCGTATGGGACGACCTCGTCGGCCAGGAGCGGTTGAGCGCCCAGCTCGCCGCCGCCGCCCGCGACGCCGACGCGTTCGTCACCGCCGCGGCGACGGGCGCGCCGCCCCCCGAGGCGTCGAGCATGACGCACGCCTGGCTGTTCACCGGCCCGCCCGGCGCCGGCCGTAACCAGGCGGCCCGCGCCTTCGCCGCCGCCCTGCAGTGCGTCAGCCCCGACCGCGCGCTCGGCGGCACCCCCGGCTGCGGCTTCTGCGAGGGCTGCCACACCGCCCTGATCGGCACGCACGCCGACGTCAGCTCGGTGGCCGCCGTGGGCGCCCAGATCCGCGCCGCCGACATGCGCGACACCGTCCGCAAGTCGTTCACCTCACCGGCGAACGGCCGCTGGCAGGTGATCCTCGTCGAGGACGCCGAACGCCTGAACGAGCAGTCGGCCAACGCGGTCCTGAAGGCCGTCGAGGAGCCCGCCTCCCGCACGGTCTGGCTGCTCTGCGCGCCCTCCGTCGAGGACGTCCTGCCCACCATCCGCTCGCGCTGCCGCCACGTGAACCTGCGGACGCCCCCGGTGGAGGCCGTCGCGGACCTGCTGATCCGGCGGGACGGCGTCGAGCCGGAACTCGCCCATGCCGCCGCCCGCGCCACCCAGGGCCACGTGGACAACGCCCGCCGCCTCGCCACCGACGAGCGGGCCCGCGCCCGCCGCGCGACCGTGCTCAAACTGCCGCTCCGCCTCGGTGACGTCGGCGGCTGCCTCAGGGCGGCCCAGGAACTGGTCGACGCGGCCGCCGAGGACTCCAAGCAGCTCGCCGAGGAGCGCGAGGCCAAGGAGACCGAGGAGCTGAAGGCGGCGCTCGGCGCGGCCCAGGGCGGCCGGCTGCCGCGCGGCACCGCGGGCGTGATGAAGGAACTGGAGGACGACCAGAAGCGCCGCAGGAGACGCGTCCAGCGCGACAGCCTCGACGTCGCCCTGCTCGACCTCACCGGTTTCTACCGCGACGTCCTGGCCCTCCAGCTGGGCACCCGGCTCGCCCTGGCCAACACGGACGCCGAGGACGCGCTGGAGCGGATCGCCCGCGACAGCACGCCGGAGGCCACGCTGCGCCGCATCGAGGCGATCGCCGCCTGCCGGGAGGCGCTCGACCGCAACGTGGCCCCGCTGCTCGCGGTGGAGGCGATGACGATGGCGCTGCGCGCGGGCTGAGGCCCCCGACGCCGCCGCGGGCGCGCGTTGACGGCCTCACCCGAAAGGGGATCGTTCACTGCCCTTCGTGAGCAATCGGCGACGCACGGTTACGCTCGCGGGATGCACCTCAGGCGCTCTCCCGCACCCCGCACCCCACTGCCCGGCCCCGGCTCCTCCCGACGCCGGATCCTCTTCCGTGGCACCCCGGTGGCCGCCGCGCTCGCCCTGCTGTTCTCCGCCGCCTGCTCCGCCGGGCACTCGGCGACGCCCGCCGTGCCCTCCACGGCGCAGGCGGCGCCGGCCGCCCTGGCCGCGCTGCCCCGGTCCACCCCCGCCGCGCTGACCTCGTACTACGACCAGAAGCCGGCCTGGCGGGCGTGCGGTGTGCCGGGGTTCCAGTGCGCCACGGTCAAGGCGCCGCTGGACTACGCCAAGCCCTCCGCCGGTGACGTCCGGCTCGCGGTGGCCCGGAAGAGGGCGACCGGCCCGGGCAAACGCCTCGGCTCGCTGCTGGTCAACCCGGGCGGCCCGGGCGGCTCGGCGGTCGGCTACCTCCAGCAGTTCGCGGGCATCGGCTACCCGGCCTCCGTCCGCGCCCGCTACGACATGGTGGCCGTCGACCCGCGCGGCGTGGCCCGCAGCGAGCCGGTCGAATGCCTCACCGACCGGCAGATGGACGCGTACACGCAGACGGACGCCACCCCCGACGACCGGAAGGAGACCACCGGGCTCGTCGACGAGTACAAGAAGTTCGCGAAGGGCTGCGGCAAGCGCGCGCCGAAGCTGCTGCGGCACGTCTCGACGGTCGAGGCGGCACGCGACATGGACATCGTCCGCGCGGCGCTGGGCGACCGGAAGCTGAACTACGTGGGCGCCTCGTACGGCACCTTCCTCGGCGCGACGTACGCGGGCCTCTTCCCCGATCGCGTCGGCCGCCTCGTCCTGGACGGCGCGATGGACCCCTCCCTGTCCGCGCGCAGGCTCAACGAGGACCAGACGGCCGGATTCGAAACGGCGTTCCAGTCCTTCGCCAAGGACTGCGTACACCGCTCCGACTGTCCTCTCGGCACCGCGCGCACCACCCCGGCGCAGGCCGGCGACCGCCTGGAGGCGTTCTTCCGGCAGGTCGACGCGAAGCCGCTCGCCACGGGCGACGCGGACGGCCGCAGGCTCGGCGAGTCCCTCGCCACCACGGGCGTCATCGCCGCGATGTACGACGAGGCCGCCTGGGCCCAGCTCCGCCAGGCGCTCACCTCCGCGATGAAGGACAAGGACGGCGCCGGGCTCCTCGCCCTCTCCGACAGCTACTACGAACGCGACGCCGAGGGCCACTACACCAACCTGATGTACGCCAACGCCGCCGTGAACTGCCTCGACCTGCCCCCCGCCGCACGGTCCACCACAGAGGTGGACAAGTCGCTCCCGGCCTTCGAGAAGGCCTCCCCGGTGTTCGGTCCGAGCCTGGCCTGGGCGTCACTGACCTGCGCGTACTGGCCGGTGAAGCCGACGGGCAAGCCCCACCGCATCGAGGCGAAGGGTGCGGCGCCGATCGTGGTCGTCGGCACCACCCGGGACCCGGCCACCCCCTACCGCTGGGCGAAGTCCCTGGCCGGGCAGCTCTCCTCCGGCCGCCTCCTCACCTACGAGGGCGACGGCCACACGGCGTACAACCGCGGCAGCCGCTGCATCGACTCCGCGATCAACACCTACCTGCTCCGCGGCACCCCGCCGGCCGACGGCAAACGCTGCACCTGACCACCTCGCCGACCCCCACCGCCCCCCCCGTGCCCCGGCCCCGGGGGCGGTGCGGAGCACCCCCGGAAACTGTGTAGACTTACCGTCGTCGCTGATCGCACCATGGTGCGCACGGCCGACTCGCCGCCTTAGCTCAGATGGCCAGAGCAACGCACTCGTAATGCGTAGGTCTCGGGTTCGAATCCCGAAGGCGGCTCCACCGAAACCCCAGCCCGGATCCAGTCCGAGCTGGGGTTTTCTCGTGCGGCGGAGGTCGTACTCGCTCAGACGTGCAGTTCCCGCGGGAAGCCCGTCCAGCGGAGGTCGGCCGGGAGGTGGCCGGTGTCGTTGAAGAGGAGGAGTGCCGGGGGGCGGCCGGGGGCGTAGCGGATGACGGTCAGGGCCGCGTTGGCGTGGTTGACGCCCAGCCAGCGCCACCTCGGCGCGTCGAGGGCGGCGCGGACGAGCCAGCCGGTGAGGAAGTTGTGGGTGACCACGAGTTCGTGGCGCGGTTCCCCGCCGGGGACGGTGCCGGTGAATTCCGCGAGCGCCTCCGCCGCGAGCCGGGGGCCGTCCTCGCGCTCCTGGTCCGTGAACTGGTCCAGGAAGCCGAGCCAGGTGTCGGCCGTCTCGGGCGGGAGTTCCTCACGGGTCGGCAGATACGGGATGTAGTCGCCGGCGGCGGCGGAGGGCCGCACGGGGACGCCGTCGAGCTGTTCGCCGATCAGCCGGGCGGTCTGGGCGGCGCGGGCGAGCGGCCCGTGGTGGACAGCCGCCAGCGGAACGCCTCGGAGCCGCTCGCCCAGCAGGGCGGCCTGGCGGCGGCCCGCCTCCGTCAGCTCGGTCTCCTCCGGCGAGGCCTCGCCGTGGCGGGTGACGTAGAGGTAGCGGGCGGCGGTACCGGTCATGGGTGAGTCCTCCAGCGCGGGACAGCATGGCACGGCGCATCGCGGTGCGGTGTGTGCGGTGCGGTCGATCTCGTGGGCCGGGGGGAGGGACGCCGGCCTGCGGGGAGCGGTTCCGGGGGCGGGGCCGGGGCGTCTCTCAGCCCCGGCCCCGCCCCCGGTGTCACCGCCGTTCCGCGCGAGGGTCCGGCTCAGGCGGCCGACGGCCCCGTGTTGGTCCGGGACCTGACGACCTCGACCACGTGGGCCACGGCCTCCTCCAGCGGGACCCCGTTGCGCTGCGAGCCGTCCCGGTAGCGGAAGGACACCGTGCCGCCGTTGACGTCGTCGTCGCCCGCGATCGCCATGAAGGGGATCTTCTGCTGCTGGGCCGTGCGGATCTTCTTCTGCATCCGGTCGTCGGAGTGGTCGACCTCGGCCCGGATGCCGTGCTCCCTGAGCTTCGCGACGAACTCGGCGAGGTAGTCCGCGTGGTCCTCGCGGATCGGGATGCCGACCACCTGCACCGGGGCCAGCCAGGCCGGGAACGCGCCGGCGTAGTGCTCGGTGAGCACGCCGAAGAACCGCTCGATCGAACCGAACAGCGCCCGGTGGATCATGACGGGCTGCTCCCGGCCGCCGTTGGCCGCCGAGTACTCCAGCCCGAAGCGCTTCGGCTGGTTGAAGTCGACCTGGATGGTCGACATCTGCCAGGTCCGGCCGATCGCGTCCTTCGCCTGCACACTGATCTTCGGGCCGTAGAAGGCGGCGCCGCCCGGGTCCGGCACCAGTTCGAGACCGGACTCGGCCGCCGCCGAGCGCAGCGCCTCGGTGGCCTCCTCCCAGTCCTCGTCGCTGCCGATGAACTTCGGCGAGTCGTCGCGGGTGGACAGCTCCAGGTAGAAGTCGTCGAGACCGTAGTCGCGCAGCAGCGCCAGCACGAAGCGCAGCAGCGAGGTCAGCTCGCCCGCCATCTGCTCCCGGGTGCAGTAGATGTGCGAATCGTCCATCGTCAGACCGCGGACCCGGGTCAGTCCGTGCACCACGCCCGACTTCTCGTAGCGGTACACCGTGCCGAACTCGAAGAGCCGGAGCGGCAGTTCCCGGTACGAGCGCCCCCGCGACTTGAAGATCAAGTTGTGGAAGGGGCAGTTCATCGGCTTGAGGTAGTAGTCCGCGCCCTCCATCTCGATGGGCGGGAACATGGTGTCCGCGTAGTACGGCAGGTGACCGGAGGTCTCGAAGAGCTTCCCCTTGGTGATGTGCGGGGAATTGACGAAGGAGTAGCCGGCCTCCTCGTGCTTGACGCGCGAGTAGTTCTCCATCTCCCGGCGGACGATTCCGCCCTTGGGGTGGAAGACCGCGAGGCCGGAGCCGATCTCGTCGGGGAACGAGAACAGGTCGAGTTCGGCGCCGAGCTTGCGGTGGTCGCGGCGCGAGGCCTCCTCCAGCAGCTTCAGGTACGCCTTCAGCTCGTCACGGCTCGGCCACGCGGTGCCGTAGATCCGCTGCAGCTGCGGGTTCCGCTCGTTGCCCCGCCAGTAGGCCGCCGCCGAGCGCATCAGCTTGAAGGCGGGGATGTGCCGGGTCGAGGGCAGGTGCGGGCCGCGGCACAGGTCGCCCCAGACGCGGTGGCCGTCCTTCGGGTCGAGGTTGTCGTACGCGGTGAGTTCACCGGCGCCGACCTCCATGACCTCCTCGGCGTCCACCTCGCCCTTGAGGTCCACCAATTCCAGCTTGTACGGCTCCTTCGCCAATTGGTCCTTGGCGTCCTCGAGGGAGTCGTAACGGCGGCGCTGGAATCGCTGACCCTGCTTGATGATTTCCTGCATGCGCTTTTCGAGCCGCTTCAGGTCATCCGGCTGGAACGGCTTGGCGACGTCGAAGTCGTAGTAGAAGCCGTTTTCGATCGGCGGGCCGATGCCGAGCTTCGCCTCCGGGAATACGTCCTGCACCGCCTGTGCCAGCACGTGCGCGGTCGAGTGCCGCAGCACGTTCAGGCCGTCCGGCTCGTCCAGGGCGACGGGGGTGACCTTGGTGTCCAGTTCCGGCACCCAGTCCAGGTCCCGCAGCCGGCCCGCGGAGTCCCGCACCACCACGATCGCCGTCGGACCGCTCTCCGGCAGGCCCGCGGCACTCACCGCCTCGCCCGCCGTCGTCCCCGCCGCGACGACGAGAGAGCCGGCCAGAGCAGGTGGACGAGGTGCAGACACGATGGTTCTCCTTCGGCGAGCGCGGTCCGGCGAGTCCGGGCCGTCAACCATGCTATCGGCCTGGGACGGCGCGCGTTGCGGTGCGGGCGGCGGGGCCTCCGGTAACGGTGAGCATTTCCTGAGCAGTTGTCCGGGCAATTCCGCGCACAGTTCGGATCGTATGTCGTCGGGTGTCCGAGAAACGGTTCATGTTTTCGCTGTTTCCCGCGCCGCGCCATTCCCGACGGGGCCGTGCGGTTCGAAGGGTGAATATCACGGCACGAGTCCCGTCGAGGGAAAGGGAAGGGAAAGGGGAAGAGAAAGGGAAGGCGAGGCGGGGGGCGCGGCTCTCGCGCGGGGTCAGCCGTGCGCCTGCTGGGAGTGCCGGGGCAGGAGGCCCACCAGGGAGAGTGTCAGCAGGTTCAGGGCCGCGGCGAGGGCGAACACCAGTTGGGCGGCGGTGAGGCCCGAGTGCGGGGTCAGATGGCCGGCCCGGGCGTAGAACACCGTGCCGAGGGCGGCGACGCCGAGCGCGCCGGCGAACTGCTGGACGGCGTTGAGGAGGCCCGCCCCGGTGCCGACCTCCTCCGGGGTGGCGTCGCCGATGATGAAGTCGGTGAGCGGGACGAAGACCAGGCCCGAGCCGAAGCCGGTGAGCAGCAGCGCCGGGGACAGCGTCCAGACGGTGAGGCCGGTGTCCCAGTGGGCCACGGACCACCACAGGCCGAGCAGCCCGAGGACGGCCAGGGAGAGTCCCAGGTGCAGCGCGGCCCGGCCCAGCTTCTCCGCGAGTACGGCGCCCGCGAGCAGCACGGCGACGGCGGTGCCGAGGGCCCAGGGGAGCAGGGTGAGGCCGGTGCGCAGCGGGGTCCAGTGCATGCCCTGCTGCAGCATCAGGTTGACGACCAGTACGAAGGCGCTGAGCGAGGCGTAGAACCCGGCGACGATCACCAGGCCGACGACGAAGCTCCGCTTGCGCAGCAGCGTGGGCGCGACGACGGGGTGGGGGCTGCGCCGCTGGGAGACGGCGAACAGCGCGAACAGCACCAGGCCGGCGGCCATCATCGCGTAGGTCCATACGGGCCAGCCGAGTTCGCGGCCCTGGATGAGGGGGACGACGAGCAGGGCCGAGGCCGCGGTGAGCAGGCCGATGCCGGTCAGGTCGAGGCGGGCGTCCGGGTCCTCGCCGCCGCTGCGGGGCATGACCCGGCTGCCGAGCAGGGCGGCGACGAGACCGAAGGGCACGTTGATCAGGAAGATGGAGCGCCATTCGGCGCCGAACAGGTTCAGGTGGAGCAGCCAGCCGGCGAGGACGGGGCCGCCCACCATCGTGAGCCCCATCAGCGGGCCGACCGGGGTCAGCGCCTTGCGCAGGTGCTGGGGCGGGAAGACGACCTTCACCAGGGCCAGGCCCTGCGGGATCATCACCGATCCGCACAGGCCCTGCAGTGCCCGGGCGACGATCAGGAAGGTGGCGTTCGGGGCGAGGCCGCAGGCCAGTGAGGTCAGGGTGAAGCCGGTCATGCCGAGCAGGAAGAGCCGCCGGCGGCCGAGCAGGTCGCCGAGCCGCCCGGAGGTGACGAGGCCGAGGGCGAAGGTCGCGGTGTAGGCGCTGAGCACCCACTGCACCGTGACCTGGCCGCCGCCGAGGTCGGCGTGGATGGACGGGCCGGCGAGGTTGGCGATGCTCGAGTCGATGAGGTCCATGAGGTCCGCCAGCACCACGACGACCAGGACGAGCCAGGCGGCGCGTGAGGGGCGGGCATCGGAGAGGCGGGCATCGGGGCGGGAGTCGGGGGTGGGGGCCTGCGGGGGAGAGGCTTGGGGTGTGGTCACGAACACCGTTCTACTCCAGAACAGTGTTCGCGGCAAGGCGAACAGTGTTCCTCGAGGGTGGGAACACTGTTCGTTCGATGGGTAGACTTGCCGTCATGTCACCGACTCCGCAGGAACGGCGCGCCGCACGCCATCAGCTCGGCGCCGGGCCGAACACCTCGGGAGCCCGCCGGGGACCCGGCGGGCGCAGGCGGCCGATCACGGTCGACGCGATCATCGACACCGCGTTCGGCATCGTGGAGCGCGAGGGCTACGAGGCCCTGACCATGCGGCGCGTGGCCGCCGCGCTGGAGACGGGGCCGTCCTCGCTCTACGCCCACGTGGTCAACAAGGAGGACCTGGACGAACTGCTCATCGGCCGGCTGTGCGCCGGGATCGACCTCCCCGAACCCGACCCCGCCGACTGGCGGCGGCAGCTCATCGGCGTCTGCACCCAGCTCCGCGACCAGTACCTGCGCTACCCGGGCATCTCCCGCGCGGCCTTCGCCGCCGCCCCGTCCAACCTCGACACGCTCCGCGTCAGCGAGGGGATGCTGGCCCTGCTGCTGGCCGGGGGCATCGAACCGCGGGCCGCCGCCTGGGCCCTCGACGCGCTCGTGCTCTACGTCAACGCGTACAGCCTCGAGGTGTCCATGGTGAACAGCCGTCTCGCCGGGGGCGAGCAGCACTGGGTGGTCGGGCGGGAGGAGCTGATGCGCCGCTTCGCCGCGCTGCCCGACACCTTCCCGCACACCAAGCGGCACGCCGCCGAGCTCACCGCCGGGACCGTCCCCGACCGCTTCGACTTCACCCTGGGCCTGATGATCGACGGACTCGGGGGCGCGCGACGGGACGCGTGAGTCGCGCGCCCGCCCTCGCGCCCCGAGGGGGCCCCGCGCTTCCTCTCATTTCCTCCCGCGCTGCCGCCTGATCGGCTCGCCCACCCGGTGCAGATGGGTCAGGGCCTCGCGGTACGAGCGCAGCAGACCCGTCTCGTGGTACGGGACGCCGATCTCGGCGCAGTAGGCGCGAACGAGGAGCCGGGCACGGCGCAGGTGCGGTGTCGGCATGCTCGGGAACAGGTGGTGCTCGATCTGGTAGTTGAGGCCGCCGAGCATCAGATCGGTGAAACGGCCACCGCGCACATTGCGCGAGGTCAGCACCTGGCGGCGCAGGAAGTCGGGCCGGTCCTCGCCGGTGAGCGTCGGCATGCCCTTGTGGTTGGGGGCGAAGACGCAGCCGAGGTAGACGCCGAACAGGCACTGGTTCACGGCGAGGAACGCCAGCGCCCGGCCCGGCGACAGCACCAGGAAGAGCGCGGACAGGAACGCCGTCAGGTGCAGCAGGAGCAGGGCGGCCTCCAGCGGCCGCTGCCTCATCGACGGGGAGCGCAGCGCGCGCAGACTGGAGACGTGCAGGTTGAAACCCTCCAGCGTCAGCAGCGGGAAGAACAGCAGCGCCTGGTGGCCGCCGAGGAAGCGCGCGATTCCCCGGCTGGAGCGGGCCTGGTCGGTGGACCAGACCAGGATGTCCGGGGCGACGTCCGGGTCCAGTTCCTCGTGGTTGGGATTGGCGTGGTGGCGGGTGTGCTTGTTCATCCACCAGCCGTAGCTCATGCCGACGCCGAGGTTGCCGAACAGCCGGCCGCCGATCTCGCTCGGCCGACGGCGCCGGAAGATCTGCCGGTGCGCCAGGTCGTGGGCCACCAGGGCGATCTGGCCGAAGACGAAGGCCAGGAAGGCGGCCACCGTCAGCTGCCACCAGGTGTCGCCGAGTGCGAAGAAGGCGGCCCAGCCCGCCGCGAAGGCCGCGGTGACCAGGGTCAGGCGCAGGGCGTAGTAGCCGGGGCGCCGCTCCATCAGGCCGGCCTCGGCGATGCGGCGGGAGAGGCGGGCGAAGTCGCTGCCGGGACCGGAGCCGGTGTCCGGACCGGTGTCCGGGTCGGTGCCCTGGCCGGAGTGGGCGCCGGTGCCGGTCCCGGATGCGGTCCCGGTGGGCACGGGTGGGCCGGGGGCGGGGCGGCTGTCCGTCGGAATCGTCATGCCGTCGAGTCTGTGGACCGGCGGTCCCGGGCGGCAGCCTGCTGATCCCCGTATCGCGGCGGTGCTGTCCCCCGCGCGCGTGCGGGGGTTGTCACCACCTACGGGCCGACGACCTGCGCGGACGGGAGGCGGGAGGCGTCGGCGGCCTCGGAGCGGACGTCGGGCGCGGGCGTTCCGCCGCGCGGGAGCGGTGATCCGGATTGCATGAAAATGCGAAGCAGTGCATACTCTTGCTATGTCCAAGGTTCTCACCTCCCTGCCCACCGGCGAGCGCGTCGGTATCGCCTTCTCGGGCGGCCTCGACACGTCGGTCGCCGTCGCGTGGATGCGTGACAAGGGCGCCGTGCCCTGCACGTACACCGCCGACATCGGCCAGTACGACGAGCCCGACATCGCCTCGGTGCCCAGCCGTGCGACGTCGTACGGTGCGGAGATCGCGCGCCTGGTCGACTGCCGCGCGGCGCTGGTCGAGGAGGGCCTGGCCGCGCTCGCCTGCGGCGCGTTCCACATCCGCTCCGCCGGACGCGCGTACTTCAACACCACGCCGCTGGGTCGCGCCGTCACCGGCACCCTGCTGGTCCGGGCGATGCTCGAGGACGACGTCCAGATCTGGGGCGACGGCTCCACCTTCAAGGGCAACGACATCGAGCGGTTCTACCGCTACGGCCTGCTCGCCAACCCGCACCTGCGCATCTACAAGCCCTGGCTCGACGCGGACTTCGTGACCGAGCTCGGCGGGCGCAAGGAGATGTCGGAGTGGCTGCTCGCGCACGGGCTGCCCTACCGCGACAGCACGGAGAAGGCGTACTCGACCGACGCCAACATCTGGGGCGCCACGCACGAGGCCAAGACGCTGGAACACCTGGACACCGGCATCGAGACCGTCGACCCCATCATGGGCGTCCGGTTCTGGGACCCCGAGGTGGAGATCGCCCCCGAGGAGGTGACGATCGGCTTCGAGCAGGGCCGCCCGGTGACGGTCAACGGCAAGGAGTTCGCCTCCCCCGTCGACCTCGTCATGGAGGTCAACGCGATCGGCGGCCGGCACGGGCTCGGCATGTCCGACCAGATCGAGAACCGGGTCATCGAGGCCAAGAGCCGGGGCATCTACGAGGCCCCCGGCATGGCGCTGCTGCACATCGCCTACGAGCGGCTGGTCAACGCCATCCACAACGAGGACACGGTGGCCGCGTACCACAACGAGGGCCGGCGGCTCGGCCGGCTCATGTACGAGGGCCGGTGGCTGGACCCGCAGGCGCTGATGGTGCGGGAGTCGCTGCAGCGGTGGGTCGGCGCGGCGGTGACCGGTGAGGTCACGCTGCGGCTGCGGCGCGGCGAGGACTACTCGGTCCTCGACACGCGGGGCCCGGCGCTCAGCTACCACCCGGACAAGCTCTCCATGGAGCGCACCGAGGACTCGGCGTTCGGCCCGGTGGACCGGATCGGCCAGCTCACGATGCGGAACCTCGACATCGCGGACTCGCGGGCGCGGCTCGAGCAGTACGCGAGCATCGGCATGGTCGGCGCGGACCACCCCGCGCTGATCGGCGCGGCCCAGGCGGCCGCGACCGGGCTGATCGGCGCCATGCAGACGGGCGGCGCCGAGGCGATCGCCTCCCGGGGCGAGGTGTCCGAGGAGGACGAACTCCTGGACCGCGCGGCCATGGAGTCCGGCACGGACTGACAGGACAGACACCCAAACACTCAGGCGGCGGGGCTCACCCCCGCCGCCTGAGTGTTTCCCCTTCCCCACCGGACGACGGCGCCTTCCCCCCTCCGGCCGCCTTCACCCCCCAAGAGGCGCGGGGAACCGCGCGCCCAGCCCCACGGACCCGCACCCGCCAACGCCTCCTCACCACCCCACCCCTCCCGCACCCCGCACCACCCCGCCCCTCACTTCGCCTCCGCGTAACACCCCACGACAGCCGTCGTGAACGGCACCCGCACCGGTACCTCGCCGAAGGCGAGCCGCGTGGCCAGCCGCGAGGCCTCCTCCAGCACCGTCACCACCGCGTCCGCCTCCTCCACCGGGCAGTGCACGATCACCTCGTCGTGCTGGAAGAACACCAGCTCCGCCGCCAGCCCCGCGCACCCGCGCCGCAGCGCGGCCAGGAGCAGCAGGGCCCAGTCCGCCGCGCTGCCCTGCACCACGAAGTTGCGCGCGAACCGGCCCCGCGCGCGGGCGTCCCCGGGCACCGAGCGGCTCCCGTCACCGGCTTCCTCCTGCGGGATACCGGCCTCCTCCGCCGCGTCCTCGCCGGCGCCCGCCGCCGGGGGACACGTACGGCCGAGCCACGTCCGCACCAGCCGCCCCTCCTCGCCCGCGCGGGCCGCCTCGTCGACGTACGCCACGGCGCGCGGGAACCGGCGGCGCAGCGCGGCGAGGTTCTTCAGGCCGTCCCCCTTGGTCTGGCCGTAGATCGCGCCGAGCACGGCGAGCTTGGCCTGGGCGCGGTCGCCGGAGAAGGCCCGTTCGGAGACCGACTGGTAGAGGTCGTCCGCACGGGCGGCGACCTCCATCAGCCCGGGGTCGCGGGAGATCGCCGCGAGGACCCGCGGCTCCAGCTGCGCGGCGTCGGCCACGACCAGGCAGTGGCCCGGGTCGGCGACCACCGCCCGCCGGATGACCTTGGGTATCTGCAGCGCCCCGCCGCCGTTGGTGACCCAGCGGCCGGTGACCGTGCCGTGCGCGTGGAACTCGGGACGGAACCGGCCGTCCCGCACCCAGTCCTGCAGCCAGCTCCAGCCGTGGGCGACCCAGATGCGGTAGAGCCGCTTGTACTCCAGCAGCGGCCGCACGGCGGGGTGGTCCAGGGACTGGATCTCCCAGCGCCGGGTGGAGCCGACCCTGATCCCCGCCCGCGCGAACGCCTTGACGACGTCGGCCGGCAGATCCGGCCGCACCCGGTGGCCGAACGCGGCCGACACCTCCTCCGCGAGTTCCGCCAGCCGCGTCGGCTCGCCTCCGCCGGGATACCGCTCGCCGAGCAATTCCCGCAGCACCTCGCGGTGGACGTCCGCGCGCCAGGGCAGTCCGGCGGCGTTCATCTCGGCGGCGACCAGCATCCCGGCCGACTCCGAGGTGAGCAGCAGCCGCGTCCGGTCGGGATGCGAGGTGGCATCGGTCCGGCGCCGCTGCGCGGCGTACACCTCGGCGAGGTCCTCCGGGGACACCCGTTGCCGCGCGGGCCGCGCGTCGAAGAGCGAGGACTGTATGCCGGGTTCGGCGGGGCGCGCGGGCGGGTCCGGGGGCACGGGGGTGCCGCGCAGCCGGGCCAGCGCGGCGGCCGCGGACCGGGGCTCGCCCAGCCGGCCCTCGTGGCCGAGCAGCAGCGTCTCGGCGTCCTCCACGTCGTAGCACCGCTCCACCCGCACGCCGGCGGCGAGCAGCCGCGGATAGATCTCGTCGGTGGAGCGCCACACCCAGCGGGTGACCTCGGGGCGGCCGCGGACCGCCGCCACCAGGTCCGGCTCCTGCCGTACGGGTCCCGCGGGCAGCCCGTCCGGACCGAGGGGGGCGAGGCGCGCGCCGCCGTCCTCGGCCGGGACGATTACCCAGTGGCCGGTCACGTGCCCGAGTGTCGCAGGAGGGTCCGACAGCCAGGGCCGGACAGCCTGCGAGGACGCGTTGTCGGACCCCCGTGTCACGATCGAGGGGTGAGCGACCCGACCACCGACCCGACCCCCGATCCGAGCACTGACCCGAGCACCGTGGAGCGCGCCTTCGCGGCCGCCCTGTACGCCGGGACCGACACGGCCCTGGACACCGGCGCGTCCCTGCTCGCCGCCGACCCGGGAGCCGATGCCGAGCTGACCCGGCGCGGCGAGCAGTTCCTCGCCGCGGCCTGGCGGCGCGGGTGGCAGCCCGCCGATGTCGTCCGGTACGTCCGCCGGGAGCTGGACGAGACGCACGTGCGGCTGGTGTCGGCGCTCGTGCTCGGCGAGGCCGGGGGGCGGCCGGCGCCCCACCCCCGCTGGGCCGCCCAGCTCGCCGAGCTGGCCGAGCAGGCCGGTGCCCCCGCCCCGCGCACCGACCGCTTCTCACGGGCCACCGCCGTCCTGGAGCTGTACCGGCTGCTGCTCGCGCTCCCCGCCCTCGAGCCCCTGGACCCGCCGCGCCGAGCCGCCTCCTCCGCCGCGGGTTCCTCGTCGACGTCGGGCTCGGGCTCGAACTCCCGGATGCTCGCCCGGATCCGCGCCCTGCTCGCCAAGGCTGAGGCGACCGGTTATCCGCAGGAGGCGGAGGCCCTCAGCGCCAAGGCGCAGGAGCTGATGGCCCGGCACAGCATCGACGAGGCCGTGCTCGCCTCCGGCGGCACCGCCGCGCGGGACGGTGGCGGGGACGCGCCCGGGGCCTGCCGCATAGGCGTCGATCCGCCCTACGAGACGGCCAAGGCGGTCCTGCTCGACGCGGTCGCCTCCGCCAACCGCTGCCGCGCGGTGTGGCACGAGGAGTTCGGCTTCTCCACGGTGGTCGGCTTCGAGGCCGACCTGGAGGTGGTGGAGCTGCTCCACACCTCGCTGCTGGTCCAGGCGACGGCCGCGATGACCGCGGCGGAGGCGGCGCAGCGCGCGGGCGGCCGCAGACGTACGAAGACGTTCCGGCAGTCGTTCCTGGCCGCCTACGCGCACCGCATGGGGGACAGGCTCGCGGCCGCCGTGCGCGAGCAGACGGCCGAGGCGGCGGGGGAGGGGGGCCGGGACCTGCTGCCGGTCCTCGCGGCCCGGGACGTGGCGGTGACGGAACACCTGGAACGAATGTTCCCGAAGACCGTCACCACCCGTCTGCGCGGTGTCTCCGACGAGGCCGGCTGGCACCAGGGCACGGCCGCGGCCGACCGGGCCCGCGTGGAGCGGCACCGCCCGCTGCGCTGACCGGAACCGGTCCGCACGTGCGGCCGCGTCGCAGCGCGTCGTAGGGCGTCGCAGGGGAAGAAGGGTTCAGTCCCCGGCGGTCTGGAAGGGACTCACCGTGGCGTCCAGGCCCGCGCCCTTCTCGGCGATCACGCCGTAGGTCCACTTGGCGGTCTTCGCCACCGTGTCGCCGGAGCCGCCGGGCAGGGCGATCCGCAGGGTGTCCGCGGCACCCTTGCCGCCCGCCTCGCCCCGTACGTAGGTGAGGGTGAACGTGGCCGACTCGTCCTGGTGCAGGGTCAGCTTCGCGGGCTGCGCCGCCTTCTCCCGGGCGACGGTCCACGAGGTGTCGCCGGCCAGCAGCCCCACCTCGGGGAAGCCGTCGAGCGTGCAGGCGCCGGCCTTGGTGTTGGTCAGGGTGACGGGCAGGTTGCCGGTGTCGCCGACGGCCGGGGCGGCGTTGGCCGGGCCGATCTCGAGGCCGAGCTCGGCGAAGCCGCAGGCGGTGCCGGCGGCGGCCGTGCCGGTGCCGTTCTTCCCGGCGGTGTCGGTGCCGTTGTCACCGCCGCTGTCGCAGGCGGTCAGGGCGAGGGCCGCCGCGAGGGCGGTCACGGCGAGGGGCAAGGTGGCGCGCATGGGGTCCTTCGGCGGTTCGTGACGGTGACACGGCGTTCGTGCCGGTGCGTCGGGACCACGATCATCACGCAGGCGCACATGTCCCGCACGCGCGCCCCCGGCGTACACGCACCCTCGGCGCACATGCGGCCCTGGCGTACCCGCGGCGCCCGCGCACACACTGCCTGCCGTACCCGCGGCCCGGACGGTACGCACTGCTCCGGCCTGTGCGCGGCACCTCGGGCACGCGGCCTCACGACCCGGACGGGTCCGGCAGGGGGAAGCCGCTGGGCATGCCGGTGCCGTCGGACTTCCGGTACGTCTCCGTGCCGGCGCCCCCCTTCCAGGTGATCTTCAGCGACGTGGCGGTCACGGAATCCACCGTGCCGGTCTTCCGGCTGTCGTCACCCGTGCCCTGACACTCGGTCAGGTGCACGGTCCAGGTGCCCGACTCCTTGCCGGCCGTGCCGCTGCAGACGGTGCCGCCGGTGGCGAACAGGCCGGCCTGCTTCCCGGTCACGACCAGGGCGACCGCCTTGCCCCCGGCGGTCGTCAGCCAACTCCCCTCCAGTTTTCCGGCCGTGCCGCCGGGGGAGGCGGAGCCGGTCGCGGCCGTGGAGGTGGAGGTGGTGGTGCCGGGGGTCGCGGAGGCGCCCTCGCCCGAGTCGTCGCCGCTGCAGGCGGTGAGGGCGAGGGCGGCCGTGAGGGCCGCGGCCGCGGCCGTCGTGGTGCGGAGGGAGAAGGGCGCCGACGTCACATGTGCCTCCAGAGGATTGCCGGTGCCGCTGCCGGCTCCGGGCGGAGTGGGCGGCAAGTTACCAGCCGGGACGCTGGGGTGGGTGGGGGTGTTGTGCGGGTTCGTCGCGGCTTGTCGCACGGCGCGCACGGCCTGCGTGTGCGCGCGGGGGCGCTCGTGCGGCGGTCCCCCGGCGAGGGGGGCGTGCGCGGGGGAACGGGAGCGGGATCGCGCACGTCTTTCCTCACGTACGCGGAAAACCGGCCAGTCCTGAGGCGTTGCCGCATGTCGGGCGGGGGTCTGGGCAGACGCGTGGGGCAGTGGTCAGTCAAGGGACCGTAAAAGCTGTAACCGGGGGGATACCGCGCGTGCACGTGCATCTGCGCATGCATCTGCAGGTGAACGGAGCTATGATCCGGGGCAGTTGACCACTGCATCAATGGCCACATCAGCCAATGCACCACCCGGGGAGCGACCTGTGGACCACGACGTGTGCGACGTGGATGACGTGTACAACGGCATGGCTGCGACCGAGTTGCACGGAGTGGCCTGGCAGAAGAGCAGGCACAGCAATTCGCAGGGCTCCTGCGTCGAGTTCGCCAGGCTGCCCGGCGGTGACGTGGCCGTGCGGAATTCGCGCTTCCCCGACGGGCCCGCGCTCGTCTACACGCGCGCCGAGATCGAGGCCATGCTGCTGGGCGTCAAGGACGGCGAGTTCGACCATCTGATCGCGTGACACGCGTCAAGTGACGCCGCGGGAGCCCTGAGCCCGGAGTGCCGGCCCGGAGCCCGGAAACCCGGAGCCCGCCGCGGGCGCGGGATGACCGAGCCGCCGAGCCCGTGCCTCCCGCCCCGCGGCGGGTTCTCCGGGGGCCCGTTCTCCGGGGGCCCGTTCTCCGGGTACTCCGGGGCCGGGCCCCCGGGGGTCTCAGTCCTCCACGGGTGTCAGGCGGAACATCGCCCACACCACCTTGCCGCCGAGCGTGCCGGCCAGCGGGTGCCAGCCCCAGCCGTCGGCGAAGGACTCGACGAGGAGCAGTCCGCGGCCGCACTCCGCCGAGAAGTCCTCGGTGGCCGCCTCCGCCTCCCGCGCGACGGGACTCTCCCGGCTGGGATCGCGCACCGCGCAGACGAGCCGGGTCGCCCACCGCATCAGGTGCAGCCGCACCGGGGCGGCCTGCTCGGGGCCGACGGGCAGGTCCGCCGGCAGCGCGTGCCGCAGCGCGTTGGTGACGAGTTCGGAGACCACCAGGCAGACGTCGTCGAAGAGGTCGCCCCGCTCCCACTGGTCCAGGGTCCGACGGGTGAACCGTCGTGCCTCGCGCACCGCTTCGTACCGGGCGGGCAGGCCGCAGGAGGTGGCGGTGGACACGGCCGCGGGGTCCAGCGGCGGAAGTCCCTGCCGTAAGGGCTCGAGCATGGTCGATCCATTCGTCCCCATGCGAGGCACTCCCGAGTGTTCGCGGTCGTGGCGATGCAGCGGTGGCGCGGGACCATGGTTTCGGATGCGTACGGCAGATGCAAGGGAAGATGCACGTGCACGCGCCGGAAATGGACCTTCCCGTACCGCTTGACACGCATTTCTTCCGCCACTTTCTTCCCTCCGTTCCTCCCCCGCTTCCCCTCTTGGCGCCCTCTCGGCGCCTTTCCGGCGTCCGTTCCCTGCCCCTGACGGCCCTTCCGGCCCTCCGCGGGACTCCGTGGCCCTGCCTCGCCCGACGCCCTGTTGTCCACTCCTTTTTCATTTCTGTAATCGCACGAGTACTGCTGGTCGTGATTTAGTGGCAGACTGCGCGTCCGAAAGACCGTTGGGGAGGGCTGACGAAGTGAGCGCTGGGGAGTCCACTAGCGGCTCGGTGGTGCGGCGCATGCTGCTGGGGTCGCACCTCCGGCGTCTGCGGGAGTCGCGGGGCATCACACGGGAAGCGGCCGGTTACTCGATCCGCGCCTCCGAATCCAAGATCAGCCGCATGGAGTTGGGTCGCGTGAGCTTCAAGACGCGGGACGTCGAGGACCTGCTGACGCTGTACGGCGTCGCCGACGAGGCGGAGCGCACCTCCCTCCTCTCCCTGGCCAAGGAGGCGAACGTCGCCGGGTGGTGGCACAGCTACTCCGACGTGCTGCCGAGCTGGTTCCCCACGTACATCGGCCTGGAGGGCTCGGCCCATCTCATCCGTTCCTACGAGGTGCAGTTCGTGCACGGCCTGCTGCAGACCGAGGCGTACGCGCGGGCCGTGGTCTCCCGCGGCATGCGCGGCGCGGGCGCGGCCGACATCGACCGCCGGGTGGCGCTGCGCATGGAGCGCCAGAAGTGCCTCGTCGCCGAGAAGGCCCCCGAGTTCCACATCGTCCTGGACGAGGCGGCGCTGCGCCGGCCCTACGGCGACCGCGAGGTGATGCGCGGGCAGCTCCAGCACCTCATCGACCTCTCCGAGCGGCCCAACGTGCGGCTCCAGGTCATGCCGTTCGGTTTCGGCGGCCACTCCGGCGAGAGCGGTGCCTTCACGCTGCTCAGCTTCCCCGAGTCCGACCTCTCCGACGTCGTCTACCTCGAGCAGCTCACCAGCGCGCTCTACCTCGACAAGCCCGAGGACGTCGCCCAGTACGAGCAGGCCCTCAAGCAGCTCCAGCAGGACAGCCCCTCGCCCGAGGAGAGCCGCGACCTGCTGCGCGGACTGCTCCAGCTCTCCTGAACGGCGTCCGCGCGGCGCCGGGACAGCTCCGGATCAGCCCTCCCCGGGGCGGGACCCGGGCCTGCCCACCCTCCGGGTGCCGCCCGATCCCTCCCAACTCCCCTGTCGCACACGTACGATGACGTTCGATCGAACAGGTGTCGATCGATCGGTCGATCGAATGACTGCGACGGCTGTCAAGGCAGCGACAGGGGATCGAGGGAGAACATGTCGTCCTACTTCACGGACCTGGCCCAGCAGTACATCGACGGCGAGTGGCGTCCGGGCACCGGGGCCTGGGAGATCATCGACTGCAACCCGTACGACGGCGAGAAGCTCGCGGCGATCACCATCGCCACCGTGGACGAGGTGGACCTGGCCTACCGCGCCGCCGAGCGCGCCCAGCGGGACTGGGCGGCCACCAACGCCTACGCCCGGCGCGCGGTGTTCGAGAAGGCTCTGCGGCTCCTGGAGGAGCGCGAGGCGGAGATCGCCGAGGTGATCATCGCCGAGCTGGGCGGCACCCGCACCAAGGCCGGCTTCGAACTGCACCTCGCCAAGGAGTTCCTGCGCGAGGCGGCCCAGCTCGCGCTGACCCCGCAGGCGCGGATCCTCCCCTCGCCGACCGAGGGCAAGGAGAACCGCCTCTACCGCGTGCCCGTCGGCGTCGTCGGGGTCATCAGCCCCTTCAACTTCCCCTTCTTGCTGTCCCTGAAGTCCGTCGCCCCGGCGCTCGCGCTCGGCAACGCGGTCGTCCTCAAGCCGCACCAGGACACCCCCGTCACCGGCGGCACCCTGGTCGCCAAGCTTCTCGAGGACGCCGGACTGCCCGGCGGCCTGCTCAACGTGGTGGTCACCGACATCTCGGAGATAGGCGACGCCTTCCTGGAGCACCCGGTGCCCTCCGTGATCTCCTTCACCGGCTCCGACAAGGTCGGCCGGCACGTGGCCACCGTCTGCGCCTCGCACTTCAAGCGCACGGTCCTGGAACTCGGCGGCAACAGCGCCCTCGTGGTGCTCGACGACGCCGACCTCGACTACGCCGTCGACGCGGCCGTCTTCAGCCGGTACGTCCACCAGGGCCAGGTCTGCATGGCCGCCAACCGGATCCTGGTCGACCGCTCGGTGCTGCCGGAATTCACCGAGAAGTTCGTCGCCAAGGTGAAGTCCCTCAAGGCGGGTGACCCCCGGGACCCGGCCACGGTCATCGGCCCGGTCATCAACTCCTCGCAGGCCGACGCCCTCACCGGCGCCGTCGACCAGGCCGTCGAGGCGGGCGCCACCGCCCTGGTGCGCGGCCGGACCACGGACAATCTGGTCGAGCCGTCCGTCCTCACCGACATCCCGGCGGGCTCCCCCCTGCTCCGGCAGGAACTCTTCGGCCCGGTGGCGCTGCTCCTGCCCTTCGACGGCGAGGAGGAGGCCGTCCGCCTCGTCAACGACACCCCGTACGGCCTCAGCGGCGCCGTCCACACCGGGGACGTCGAGCGCGGGGTGGCCTTCGCCCAGCGGATCGACACCGGCATGTTCCACGTCAACGACGGCACGGTCCACGACGAGCCGCAGGTCCCCTTCGGCGGGGAGAAGCACTCCGGGGTGGGCCGGCTGAACGGCGAGACCACGGTGGAGGCGTTCACGACGCAGAAGTGGGTCTCGGTGCAGCACGGCCGCAGCCACTTCCCGTTCTGAGCGGCCCGCAGGACCGTCGCAGGGGGCGCGCAGGGCATCCTGGTGGGACCCGTGGAACCTGCCGGGGACACACTGCGTTGATAGCTTTGACCGGCCGCACCTCGCTGGGTGCGGCCGTTACCCCCTCACTCCTCGGGAGCCCGGAACCGTGCAGACGCTTGCCCTCGGACCGAGCTGGCTGGATCCGAATCACCTCCTCGACTCGTTCGGCATCTGGGGCCTGCTCCTCGTCGTCTTCGCCGAGTCGGGCCTGCTCATCGGCTTCTTCCTGCCGGGCGACTCGCTGCTGTTCACCTGCGGCCTGCTGATCACCTCGCACCAGATGGACTTCCCTCTGTGGGCGGCCATCGTGCTGATCTGCGTCGCCGCGGTCCTGGGCGACCAGGCGGGCTACATGTTCGGCAAGAAGGTCGGCCCCTCGCTCTTCAACCGGCCGGACTCCCGCCTGTTCAAGCAGGAGAACGTCGTCAAGGCGCACGAGTTCTTCGAGAAGTACGGCCCGAAGTCGCTCGTCCTCGCCCGCTTCGTGCCCGTCGTCCGTACGTTCACGCCGATCATCGCGGGCGTCAGCGGCATGCGGTACCGCTCCTTCGTGGTGTTCAACGTCATCGGCGGCGTCCTGTGGGGCGCGGGCGTGACGCTGCTCGGCTCCTGGCTGGGAAAGATCGACTTCGTCAAGACCAACATCGAGTTGATCCTGATCCTGATCGTCCTCGTCTCGGTCGTCCCGATCGCCATCGAGTTCCTGCGCGCCCGGTCCAAGGCGAAGAAGAACCCCACCGAGGCCGCTCCCCGGCCGGTCCCCGCCGGGCAGGCCGCCCACGGCCACCCCCAGCACCCGCCGATGGACGCCGCCACGACCCAACTGCGCGCCGTCACCCCGGCCCACCAGGACCAGCACTACGGCAACGGGAACGGCACCGCCGGGCCCCAGCAGCCCTACGGCGAGCAGGCCCACGGCGGGCAGCGGCAACAGGGGTACGGAGACCAGCAGGGCTACGGGAACCAGCAGGGTTACGGAGACCAGCAGGGTTACGGAGACCAGCAGGGCTACGGGAACCAGTACTACGACGACCGCGACAACCAGCAGGACCACGGCTACCGGAACCACGGTCACGGGCAGCAGCCCCCGCGGTACCAGGACGGTGCGCAGCAGCCCTACGGCTACGACCAGCGGCAGTACCCGTACGAGGACCGGGGCTGACGACCGGGGCCGGCGGACAGGGACTGACGGACAGGGCTTGACGGACAGGGGCGGGGCAGGGCCCCGTTCGCTCTAGAAACCGCGGGTCCGCTTCGCCGCCCGCCGTCCCTCGGCCGACCCGACCCGCAGGAACAGCCGGGAGACCTCCGCCCCCAGGTTTACCCCGATCGCGATGGCCATGGACAGCGCCACGGCCTTGGTGAGCGACACCAGGCCGTCGTCGATGTGGTTCTGCGCGATGCCCAGGAGCCCGAAGTACGTCGCCGAACCCGGCAGCAGCGGGCCGATCGCCGCCGTGGTGTACGGCAGCGCGGAGGCGAACCGGTAGCGCGACAGGAGCTGCCCGAAGAGGCCCACCAGCCCGGCCGCCGCGGCCGTCGAGGCCACCGGCGACAGGTCGCCCGCGTAGCGCATCGCGCCGAACACGGCCCAGGCCACCCCGCCGTTGAGGGTGACGAGCAGCACCGTGGAGCGCTCCTGCTGGAGCAGCACCGCGAAGGTCAGCGACAGCAGCATGGCGGCGGCGAGCTGCCACCCCGGCCGCTCGACGTTGCCGAGCGCCGCGTCCGGGTTGAGGTTGGCGCCCAGCGTCACCCCGAAGTAGAGGACCACCAGCACTCCGACAACGATGCCGGTGAAGAAGTACATGACCTCCAGCAGGCGCGCGGAGGCGGTGATGTAGAAGCCGGTCAGCCCGTCCTGCACGCCCGCCACCAGCGCACGTCCCGGCAGCAGCGCGAACAGCCCACCGGTGATCACCGCCGAGGCCTTCACGTCGACGTCCGCGAGGGTGAGGGCCACGCCTATCGCGGCCGGGGGCATGGCGGCCACCGTGAACTGGTAGAACTCCGGCAGGCCGCGCCCGGCGCACAGCCAGGCCAGCCGGTCGCCGAGCATCGCGCCGACCGCCGCCGCGAGGAACACGAACAGCCGGCCGCCGACCAGCACCGAGGCGGAGCCCGCGAGCAGCCCGCTCGCCACGGTCAGTGCCCAGCCGGGGTACGGGTGCCTGTTGCGCCGTATCTCCGCGAGCCGCCGGTAGGCCTCCTCCAGGGAGATCTCCGTCTCCTCGTCGCTGAGGTCGTCGACGAGCTGGAAGACGGCGGAAAGCCGGGTGTAGTCGGTGCCGCGGCGGCGCACCACGCGGGAGGCCGAGACCGGGTCGTCGACCAGGGAGGGCTGGTACGAGACCGACAGCAGCGTGAACGTGACGTTGGGCTCGCAGCGGTCCAGGCCGTAGGAGCGGCAGACCGCGAACATGGCGGCCTCGACGTCCTCGGCTCCCTCCCCGCCCGCGAGCAGCAGCTCGCCGATGCGGAGGGTGAGGTCGAGGACGCGCGGCACGGCCGGACCCGGCTCGTCCGAGCGCCGCGCCGTCTCCAGGGCGGGGCGCTCGGTGACGGACATGCGCAGCATCGCCCGCATCCGGTCCTGCCAGGGCGCCTCCTTGGTGAGCTTCACCAGGGGCACGCCGGCCGGCGGCGTGAAGGCGGGCGGCGCCTCCCGGGCGTTGTACGTGCGCGGGTGGCTGAACGCGGACTTCTCGGGTTCGGCGGGCGGGACCTGCGGTACGTCGAGACCGTTCGGCAGGGCGAATTCCGAGGTGGTCTCCGGCTCGCCCACGGGCACCTGCGGTACGTCCAGGCCCTTGGGGATCGCGAACTCGGACGTCGTCGACGACTCGTTGTCACCCGCCGCGCCCGAGGCGCCGCCCGGCCCCGTCACGACCGCCGCCGGGGGTACGAACGCGCTGCGCGCCTCGTCCGACCGCGGCTTGCGGTCGTCCGTCTCGCCCTCCGCCACCAGTCGGCCCCCTCTCCTCGTCTCCCGTCCGTGGGCTCCGGCCCCGCGATCTCGGTACGGGTACTCCCCGCACGCCTCAGTATGCGCACGACAGACCAACGGGCCGCGTCACCCACAGGGGTCACGCGGCCCGATTCGGTACGGCGGGGGGAGGGGAGGTCAGTGACCCCCGTGCTCCTCGGCACGCTTGTACGACCGCTCGATCTCGGCCTCGGCGTCCGTGCGGCCGACCCAGTTGGCGCCCTCGACCGACTTGCCGGGCTCCAGGTCCTTGTACACCTCGAAGAAGTGCTGGATCTCCAGGCGGTCGAACTCGGACACGTGGTGGATGTCCCGCAGGTGCTCCACGCGCGGGTCCGAGGCCGGGACGCACAGCAGCTTGTCGTCGCCGCCGGCCTCGTCGGTCATGCGGAACATGCCGATCGTGCGGCACTTGATGAGGCAGCCGGGGAACGTCGGCTCCTCCAGCAGGACCAGCGCGTCCAGCGGGTCGCCGTCCTCGCCGAGGGTGTTCTCGACGAAGCCGTAGTCGGCCGGGTAGCTGGTCGAGGTGAAGAGTCGACGGTCCAGGCGGATCCGACCGGTCTCGTGGTCCACCTCGTACTTGTTCCGCGAACCCTTCGGGATCTCGATCGTGACGTCGAACTCCACCGGTGGCTCCTCCATGATCAACACATAGTTCTGGTGGTTAAGTGTCCCTCACGCACGTGTGTGATCGCGAAAGGGGCTGGTGGTCGTGCCGGAGCTGAGGGCCTGGCCGGCCGCGTATCCGCGCCCGGCGCGGTTCGCGGGGGCCGTGCCGGAACAGAGGGTGGCACGAACCGAGCACACCGTGACACAGCGTGTGGCGCGGATCACGAGTGAGGGGGGCGACTCGTGACGCGAATCACAAATGGGGAGCACGTGCCGGAGCCGGAGAGAGAGGGCTCCCCGGCGGCCGGCCCCGCCGGGGAAACGGCCGGGGGAGCCACCCCGCCCGAACCTGCCGGGGAAACGGCCCGGGGAGCCACCCCGCCCGCGCCCGCCGGGGAGGACCGCACCCCGGCCGCCCCACCGAAGCCGGCCCCCCGGACCGGGACGGACGACGTGACGCCGGACGCCCCGAGGGCCCCGAAGCCGCCTTCCGCCTCGCCCGCTCCGGACCCTGCGCCGTCGGATGCCCCGACGGCCCCGAATACGCCCTCCACCACGCCCGCGCCGGACCCGGCGACGCCGGACGCCCCGGCCGGGGCCGGGCCCGGCGGCGAGCCGGGGACGGACGGGGGCGCGCAGCGCGAGGAGGGCGCGGACGCGCACGAGGAGGGCGCGGACGCGCACGAGGAGGCGACCACCCCGGAGGACGCCCCCGAGGACACCCCGGCCACGGCGGCCTCAACCTCCGGGGCCCCGGCCGCCCCGGCCGGGGCCGCAGCCGTCCCGGCCGGGGCCGCAGCCGTCCCGGCCCCCGAGTCCTCGGGGGCCGCGAGGTCGGCGGCCGAGGGGTCGGGGGCCGAGGGGTTGGGGGCCGAAGCCGCCTCCGGCGACCCGGCCTCCGGGGCCTCAGCCGCCGGAGGGTCCGCCCCCTCGGCCGACCCCGCGAGCGAGCCCTCGGCCGCTCCGGCCGACGGGTCCTCGGCCGTCCCGGACGCCCAGGCTCCGGCCGCGGCCCCCAGCGAGTCCCCGGCCACCGCTCCCCGCGAGTCCCCGGCCGTCCCGGCACGCGAGGCCTCATCCGCCCGCTCACGCGAGGCCTCGTCGGCCCGCGCACATGAGGCTTCGACGGCCCGCTCACGCGAGGCCGCGGAGCGCGCGGCCGAGCCCACGGCCGCAGTGAGGTCCGAGGTCCCGACCGCCTCGCGCCCCGCCACCGCCTCGCGCCCCGCCACCGCCTCGCGCCCCGCCACCGCCTCGCGCCCCGCCACCGCCTCGCGCCCCGCCACCGCCTCGCGCCCCGCCACCGCCTCGCGCCCCGCCACCGCCTCGCGCCCCGCCACCGCCTCGCGCCCCGCCACCGCCTCGCGCCCCGCCACCGCCTCGCGCCCCGCCACCGCCTCGCGCCCCGCCACCGCCTCGCGCCCCGCCACCGCCTCGCGCCCCGCCACCGCCTCGCGCCCCGCCACTTCGGACGCCGCCGACGCGGCTTCCTCGAGCGCCCCCGCCCCCGAGAGTCACCCGGCCCCCGGTGGTGGCCCCCTTGCCGAGGCCGTGGCGTGGACGCGTGCGGTCGTCGGGGCGCGCCTCGCGGGCCTTCTCGGCGGCGCGCGGCCCTACGTCTCGCGCGCCGCGCGGGGCGCGAGGGTGCGTCTCGGGGGAGGCGTGCGCGCGCTGCGCACGCGCTCCCCGCGGGCCGGGACCGCCCGGTTCGCCCTCGTCGCCTCCGCCCTCGGCGTGGCGGTCGCCGTCCTCGCGGTGACGGTCGCCGGTCCCTGGGGCGCCGGCGGCCGGCGCGTCGCCGAGCGGGAGCGCGCCGCCGCGGCCGCCACCGGCGCCGCGCACGGCTCCGGCAGCCGCGCGGGCGCCCCCCGTCCGGCCCCCAGCGCCGCCGCCGTCCTGACCGGCCTCGACCGCCCCGGAGCCACCGGCGAGAGCCTCGCCGGCATCCTCGACCCGCTGCTGAGCGACCCCTCGCTGGGCGACCGGCGCGGGGCCGCCGTCGTCGACGTCTCCACCGGCCGGCGGCTGTACGCCAAGGACGCGGACGCCGGACTCACCCCCGCCTCCACCACCAAGATCGCCACGGCCGTCGCCGCGCTCTCCGCCCTCGGCCCCGAGCACCGCCTCACCACGCGCACCGTCCTGGAACCCCGGACGAGGAAGGTCGTCCTGGTCGGCGGCGGCGACCCCACCCTCACCGCGCGCAAGAAGACCGGCGGCTGGGCCGGTCTGCGCGCCCTCGCCGACTCCACGGCCGCCGCGCTCAAGAAGCGGCACCTGACCTCCGTGACCCTGGCGTACGACACCTCGCTGTACGCCGGCACCACCCGCCACCCGATCGGCGTCAACGAGAACCTCGCCGAGGTCACCCCGCTGACGGTCGACGAGGGCCGCCTCGACGATTCCGGCAGCGGCCCCGCCACCCGCACCCCCGACCCGGCCGGGGACGCCGCCCACCGCTTCGCCGCCCTGCTGGAGACCCACGGCGTCAAGGCCGCCGAGAAGGGCTCCGCCCGGGCCACCGGCCGGGCGAGGACCCTCGCTTCCGTCCAGTCGCCGCCGCTCTCCGCCGTCGTCGAACGCATGCTCACCAACAGCGACAACGACATCGCCGAGGCCCTGGCCCGCCACACCGCCCTCGCCACCGGCGGCGAGGGGAGCTTCGAGGGCGGCGCGGCCGCCGTCGGCGCACAGGTGAAGAAGCTCGGACTGCCGGTCGGGGGCGCGGAGTTCCACGACGGCAGCGGCCTCGACCGCCGCGACAAGCTCACCGCCCGCCTGCTGACCTCCCTGCTCACGCTGGCCGGCTCGGCGGACCACCCCGAACTGCGCACGGTCCTCACCGGCCTGCCGATCGCCGGCTTCACCGGCACCCTCAGCGACCGCTACGAGGGCACCGACACCCACGCCGGCACCGGCGTCGTACGGGCCAAGACGGGCTCCCTGACCGGCGTCAACACCCTCGCCGGGACGGTCGTCACCGCCGGTGGCCGCCTCCTCGCCTTCGCCTTCCTGACCGAGAACTCCATGGACCAGCCGACCGCCCGGGCCGCCCTGGACCGCGCCGCCGCCCGCCTGGCGGGCTGAGGGTGCCGGAAAAGGGCCGTTCCCTCCTCCACTGCCCGCAACGGCGGCCCTCCCGTACCGTTGACACATGACGAGCATCGGTGGTGCAGCATCGTCCGGGATGATCGACTGGAATCTCGCGGTGGCGACCGCGACCCGCTTCGTGCGGCCGGGCCCCGAGGTCAGCCGTGACGAGGCGCGGGCCGTCGTCGCGGAACTGCGCAAGCACGCCAAGGCCTCCGAGGAGCATGTCCGGGGCTTCACCCGGCTCGGCGAGGCGGGCACGCACGACACCCCCGTCCTGGTCGTCGACCGCCCCGGCTGGGTGCGGGCCAACGTCGCCGGATTCCGCGAGCTGCTCAAGCCGCTGCTGGACAAGATGCAGGAGCGGCGCGGCAGCAGTCCCGGCGGGGCCGTCCTCGGCGCCGTCGGCGGCAAGGTCACCGGCGTGGAGGTCGGCATGCTGCTGTCCTTCATGTCCTCCCGGGTCCTCGGCCAGTACGAGACCTTCGCCCCGGCCTCCCGTGACCTGCCCGGGGCCGAGGAGGGCGGCGGCCGGCTGCTGCTGGTCGCGCCCAACATCGTCCACGTGGAGCGCGAACTCGAGGTCGATCCGCACGACTTCCGGCTGTGGGTCTGCCTGCACGAGGAGACCCACCGCACCCAGTTCACGGCGGTGCCCTGGCTGCGCGACCACCTCCAGGGCGAGATCCAGTCCTTCCTCGGCGAGACCGAGATGGACCCCATGACGGTCCTGGAGCGCATCCGCGAGGCGGCCCAGTCCCTGGCCGGCGGCCGCCCCGAGGGCGAGCGGGACGAGGACGGCGGCCGCTCCCTGGTGGAGCTGGTGCAGACGCCCGCCCAGCGGGAGATCCTCGGCCGGCTGACCGCGGTGATGTCCCTGCTGGAGGGCCACGCCGACTTCGTGATGGACGGCGTCGGGCCCTCGGTCGTGCCCTCCGTCGCCGAGATCCGCGAGAAGTTCCAGCAGCGCCGCGCCAAGGGCGCCTCCCGCCTGGACCTCGCGCTGCGCCGGCTGCTCGGCCTGGACGCCAAGCTGCGGCAGTACCGGGACGGCGAGCGGTTCGTCCGCGCCGTCGTCGAGGAGGTCGGCATGGACGGCTTCAACCGGGTGTGGACCTCGCCGAACACCCTGCCCACCAAGGCGGAGATCGCCGCCCCGGGTGACTGGATCGCACGGGTGCACCGGACGCCGGAGTCGTAGTCGCAAGGGGGGCGGATCCGGGACGGGCCGACGACGGACCGACACCGAAGCGGCGACGGACCGGTGTTGGTCCGGTCCATGACAGCAACTGCCGGGTCCTGACAGCACTCGTCCGCGGGTGAACGTTTCCGGTCGACGGCAGGGTAACGCCCTCTCAATCACCCGTCCGAGGGACCGTCGGCCCCGGGAAGGCGTGCAATGCTCGGGAAACGCCCCGGTTCTGTCACCATCTACACACTCTGCGTGACCGAACCCGGGGCCAACCCCCCCGAAAACTTCATGAAGGGAACCGGACATGGGTCCCCACCCCGCGGTCGCGGCGATACGCCTGGCGGTCCGCCGCGTCCTCCACGACATCCTCACCGCACACGCCACCGAGGCCCCTGACGGCGCCGAGGCCCTCCGTCGCGCCCCCGCCCCGCTGGCCGGCGCCGGACACGCCACCTCGGCCGCCCCCGCCGCGCGCGCCGCCGAGGCCGGCCGGCCGGTCGCCCCGGGCCCCACGCGCCGCGCCCCCGGCGCCTTCCCCGCCGTACCCGCCCCGCTCGGCCCCGGCCGCACCGGGCCGCTCGTGCTCGTGGCCTGCTCCGGCGGCGCCGACTCGATGGCCCTCGCCTCCGCCCTCGCCTTCGAGGCACCCCGGCTCGGCATCCGCGCCGGAGGCGTCACCGTCGACCACGGCCTGCAGGCAGGCTCCGACCAGCGTGCCGAAGAGGTCGCCGAACGGCTGCGCGCCCTCGGCCTGGACCCCGTCGAGTCGATCGCGGTCTCCGTCGGCCGCGACGGAGGCCCCGAGGCCGCCGCCCGCGACGCCCGCTACGCGGCGCTCGACGCCGCCGCGGACCGGCACGGCGCCACCGCAGTCCTCCTCGGCCACACCCGCGACGACCAGGCCGAGACGGTCCTGCTCGGCCTCGCCCGCGGCTCCGGCATCCGCTCCCTGTCCGGAATGGCGGCGGTCTCGGGGGCCGCCGGCCGTTACCGCCGCCCCTTCCTGCGGCTCGACCGGCAGACCGCCCGCACGGCCTGCATGGCCCAGTCCCTGCCCGTCTGGGACGATCCGCACAACGCCGACCCCGCCTACACCCGCTCCCGGCTCCGCCACGAGGGCCTGCCCGCCCTGGAGAAGGCACTCGGCAAGGGTGTCGTCGAGGCCCTCGCCCGCACCGCGCAGCTCTCCCGGGACGACGCCGACGCACTCGACGCCTGGGCCCGCGAGGCCGAGCGGGGCGTACGGGACGAGTCCGGGCGGCTGGAATGCGCCAAACTCGACGTACTTCCTCCGGCCGTGCGCCGCCGCATCCTGCGCCGGGCCGTCCTCGACGCGGGGGCCCCGGGCGGCTCGCTCTTCGCCCGTCACATCGAGGAGATCGACCGCCTGGTCACCGCCTGGCGAGGTCAGGGGGCCATCAATCTCCCGGGCAGAGTCGTGGTCCGTCGCCAGGGTGGCAGACTGGTGATTCGGCAAGGCTGAATCCGGGCCCCTCCCACCGGACCCTCCGCAGGGGTCGCGAAGTGGCCCGGAATGGCCGGTGGGACGACCGAAAGTGATGCGGGTGGACGCGAAAGACATGGGCACCGACCTCAAAGAGGTGCTCATCACCAAGGAAGAGATCGACGCGAAGCTGGCGGAGCTGGCCGCGAAGATCGACGCGGAGTACGCGGACAAGGACCTGCTGATCGTCGGCGTCCTCAAGGGCGCGGTGATGGTCATGGCGGACCTCGCCCGGGCGCTGTCCACCCCCGTCACGATGGACTGGATGGCGGTCTCCTCCTACGGGGCCGGCACCCAGTCCTCGGGTGTGGTGCGGATCCTCAAGGACCTCGACACCGACATCAAGGGGCGGCACGTCCTGATCGTCGAGGACATCATCGACTCGGGCCTGACCCTGTCCTGGCTGATCTCGAACCTGGGCTCCCGCGAGCCCGCCTCCCTCAAGGTGTGCACGCTGCTGCGCAAGCCGGAGGCGGCCAAGGTCGCGATCGACGTGGAGTGGGTCGGCTTCGACATCGCCAACGAGTTCGTCGTGGGCTACGGGCTCGACTACGCCGAGAAGTACCGGAACCTTCCGTTCGTCGGTACGCTCGCGCCCCACGTGTACGGCGGCTGATCCCGCGGCGGCAGGGTTCCCGCGCGCTTTCCGCGGGACGGCCGGGAACCCCTGCGGGGTCCGCGCCGTTGAAGCATGCGAGGACGGGATCGCGGGAACTCCGCTGCGGCGTCGGGTGACAATCCTGGGGTACCGTCCGAAGAACAGTCTTTATCAAACTCACTATGGCAGGAGGGACGGGGCGGCACCGCTCCGTATGGATGGACGTGAAGCGATACTTCCGTGGGCCGGTCATGTGGATCGTGCTGGCCGTCCTTGCCGTGGTCGTGTTGATGCAGGTCGTCGGCTCCTCCGGCGGCTACAAGACGGTGGACACCGGCCAGGTCGTCCAGGCGATCAACCAGAACAAGGTCGAGTCGGCCAAGCTCACCACCGGTGACGACCAGGTCATCAAGGTCCAGCTCAAGGACGGCGTCAAGGTCGAGGGCAGCTCGAAGATCCAGGCGAGCTACATCGGCGACCAGGGCGTCAACCTGGCCAATACTCTTCAGGACAAGTTCCAGAACAAGCAGATCCCGGACGGCTACACGGTCTCGCCGTCGAAGCAGAACCCGTTCCTGGGCATTCTGCTGACGCTGCTCCCCTTCGTCCTCATCGTCGTCATCTTCCTGTTCCTGATGAATCAGATGCAGGGCGGCGGCTCCCGGGTCATGAACTTCGGGAAGTCCAAGGCGAAGCTGATCACCAAGGACACCCCGAAGACGACGTTCTCGGACGTCGCCGGGTCGGACGAGGCCGTCGAGGAGCTCCACGAGATCAAGGAGTTCCTCCAGGAGCCGGCGAAGTTCCAGGCCGTCGGCGCCAAGATCCCCAAGGGCGTGCTGCTGTACGGCCCGCCCGGAACCGGCAAGACGCTGCTCGCGCGGGCCGTCGCCGGTGAGGCCGGGGTCCCCTTCTACTCGATCTCCGGTTCCGACTTCGTCGAGATGTTCGTCGGTGTCGGTGCCTCCCGGGTCCGTGACCTGTTCGAGCAGGCCAAGGCGAACGCCCCGGCGATCGTCTTCGTCGACGAGATCGACGCGGTCGGCCGCCACCGCGGCGCCGGCCTCGGCGGTGGTCACGACGAGCGCGAGCAGACCCTGAACCAGCTCCTCGTCGAGATGGACGGCTTCGACGTCAAGGGCGGCGTGATCCTCATCGCGGCCACCAACCGGCCCGACATCCTGGACCCGGCGCTGCTGCGTCCCGGCCGGTTCGACCGGCAGATCGCCGTCGACCGTCCGGACATGCAGGGCCGTCTGGAGATCCTCAAGGTCCACCAGAAGGGCAAGCCGGTCGCCCCGGACGTCGACCTCTCGGCCGTCGCCCGCCGCACCCCCGGCTTCACCGGTGCCGATCTGTCGAACGTGCTGAACGAGGCCGCGCTCCTGACGGCCCGCAGCGACCGCAAGCTGATCGACAACCAGATGCTGGACGAGGCGATCGACCGCGTGGTCGCGGGCCCGCAGAAGCGGACCCGGATCATGTCGGACAAGGAGAAGAAGATCACCGCGTACCACGAGGGCGGTCACGCCCTGGTCGCGGCGGCCTCCCCGAACTCCGACCCGGTCCACAAGATCACCATCCTGTCCCGCGGACGGGCCCTCGGTTACACGATGGTCCTGCCCGAGGAGGACAAGTACTCGACCACGCGCAACGAGATGCTGGACCAGCTCGCCTACATGCTGGGCGGCCGGGCGGCCGAGGAACTGGTCTTCCACGACCCGACCACGGGCGCGGCCAACGACAT
This sequence comes from Streptomyces griseoaurantiacus, assembly GCF_036189845.1. Classification (NCBI taxonomy): domain Bacteria; kingdom Bacillati; phylum Actinomycetota; class Actinomycetes; order Kitasatosporales; family Streptomycetaceae; genus Streptomyces; species Streptomyces griseoaurantiacus. The sequence continues at coordinate 4,124,617 of NZ_CP108326.1, forward strand.
CGAGAAGGCCACGTCCACGGCCCGCGCCATGGTCACCCAGTACGGCATGACCGAGCGCCTCGGTGCCATCAAGTTCGGCGGCGACAACACCGAGCCGTTCCTCGGCCGTGAGATGGCGCACCAGCGCGACTACTCGGAAGAGGTCGCCGCGCTGGTGGACGAGGAAGTCAAGAAGCTGATCGAGAACGCGCACAACGAGGCCTGGGAGATCCTGGTCGAGAACCGCGACGTGCTCGACAACCTGGTGCTGGCCCTGCTGGAGAAGGAGACGCTGGGCAAGGAGGAGATCGCCGAGATCTTCGCCTCCATCCACAAGCGTCCCCCGCGTCCCGCGTGGACCGGTTCCTCGCGCCGCACGCCGTCCACCCGCCCGCCGGTGCTCTCCCCGAAGGAGCTCGCACTGACGAACGGGGCGAACGGCACCACGGCGATCAGCACCGCCAAGTCCACGGCGGCGGAGCCCGCCCCGGCGGCCGAGCCGGCCCCGGAGGACCGCCGGGACAGCTGAGCCCACGGCCCGTCGGCCGCCCGCCGGGCCCGGAACAAATGCCGCGCCTCCCAGGTTCTAGCCTGGGAGGCGCGGCATTCGTCGTATGCCCGCGCGTATGTGCCCGCGTACGCGCGGCCGGTACGCACGACGCGTGGCAGACCCGGAACGCGTCACAGGCTCAGGAACGAGGCACCACATGACCGACCCGGTGACGCTGGACGGCGAGAGCACGATCGGCGAGTTCGACGAGAAGCGCGCCGAGAACGCCGTGCGCGAGCTCCTCCTCGCCATCGGCGAGGACCCGGACCGCGAGGGACTCAGGGACACCCCGGGGCGGGTGGCCCGCGCCTACCAGGAGATATTCGCGGGTCTTCGGCAGCGTCCGGAGGACGTGCTCACCACGACCTTCGACCTGGGCCACGACGAGATGGTGCTGGTGAAGGACATCGAGGTGTTCTCGACCTGCGAGCACCACCTGGTGCCCTTCCGGGGCGTGGCGCACGTGGGGTACATCCCCTCGGCCAACGGGAAGATCACCGGCCTGTCGAAGCTGGCCCGGCTGGTGGACGTCTACGCCCGCCGCCCCCAGGTGCAGGAACGGCTGACCACCCAGATCGCCGAATCGCTCATGGAGATCCTCGAACCGCGCGGTGTGATCGTCGTGGTCGAGTGCGAGCACATGTGCATGTCGATGCGGGGCATCCGCAAGCCCGGCGCCAAGACCCTCACCTCGGCGGTGCGCGGGCAGCTGCGCGACGCCGCCACCCGCAACGAGGCGATGAGCCTGATCATGGCCCGCTGAGCCGGGGGCCGAGTCGAGCCGGCGCCGCGAGGGCTCAGGCGGGGGCCGCGTTGCCGTCGTTCTTGTCCTCGTCCCCGTCCTCCGGGAGCTTGCAGACGCGCTCCAGGAAGAAGGCGGCCGCTATGACCCCGATGCCGGCGACCACGGAGGAACCGGCGTAGATCGCCTGGTCGCGGCGGCTGGGGATGTCGAGGTACTCCAGCAGGAAGACGCCCACACCGCCGTACATGCCGGAGACGAGCGCGGCGACCAGGGCGCTCGCCTGGCCGAAGACGACCGAGCGGGCGGCCATCAGCGGGTCGACGCCCTTGGCCCCGGGCCGGCGTTCGCGCTGGGCCCGCAGCCGGGAGCGCAGGGACAGCGCGGTGGCCAGCAGGACCGCGGCGATCAGCGCCAGGACGACGGGCGCGGCCGGCGGGACGCCCGGGAGGGTCCCCACCGCCGTCCACAGCCGGGCACCCGCCCAGGACAGCACCCCGGCCACCACGAACACCGCCGCCAGCGTCCTGATGCGCAGCTCTTTCACGGTGCCCCTTCGTCGGTGTCGCGCGGTCGTTCCGGCTCGATAGACCTTAACGACTACTCGGGCAACCGGAGTTCCAGGTCCGCGCGCGGCGTCACTCCGTCCCGGGTGAGCGCGTCGAGCAGCGCGGCCACGGGGCCGTGGCCCGGGAGCGCCGCCGCGGGGTCCACGTCGTACCAGGGCGCCAGGACGAAGGCGCGCTGGTGGGCGCGCGGGTGGGGGAGGGTCAGCACGGGGTCCTCGGAGACGGCGTCCTCGTAGGACACGATGTCCACGTCGAGCGTGCGCGGGCCCCAGCGCTCGTCCCTGACCCGGTGGAAGGCCTCCTCCACGGCCTGCGCCCGCTCCAGCAGCGAGGACGGCGGCAGCGTCGTCCTGAGGACGACCACCGCGTTGAAGTAGGAGGGCTGGCTGCCCGGCTCGACGCCCCACGGCTCCGTCTCGTAGACGGGCGAGACCGCCTTGACGCGGACGCCGGGCGTGTCCTCCAGGGCGTCGACGGCGCCCTGGAGGGTCTCCAGGCGGTTGCCGAGGTTGGAGCCCAGGGAGAGCACCGCGCCCCGGGGGTTCTGCAGGGTGCTGTCGGCGGCGTCCACCCGCGCGGTGACGGAGGCGGGCACGGGCTGGACCACGGGGTCGCCGGACTGGGGGCTGAAGGCTGTCATACGCGGCTCCGGGTGATGGTGACGGTCACGTCGTCGAACGGCACGGTGATGGGGGCCTCGGGCTTGTGCACGCACACCTCGACCTCCTCGACCCGTTCGTGCCGCAGGCAGGACTCGGCGATGCGTTCGGCGAGGGTCTCGATCAGGTCGACGGGGTCGCCCGCGACGAGGGCGGCGACCTCCTCGGCGACGATCCCGTAGTGCACCGTCCTCGTCAGGTCGTCCTCCGCCGCGGCGGGCCGGGTGTCCAGGCCGAGGACGAGGTCCACGACGAAGGTCTGGCCCCGTTCGCGTTCCTCGGGGAACACACCGTGGTGGCCGCGGGCCCTCAGCCCGCGCAACGCGACACGGTCCACGCGCCTCACTCCTGCCGGTCGGTACGGAGCGGCCGGGCGACGGCCGCCGGGGCCATATGCGGGCGGCATACCGGCCACGAACGAATCTACCCGTGCCCACCGACAGCACCCCCGCCCGGGGACACGGGCCCGAGGACGGCCGGAAGGGGTCGCTCCGGCCTTCTCACCTGGACGAAGGCTCCGGCGGGCGGGGCAGTGCCCCGGGGGTGGGTGATTCCCCCCACGTCCGGAGTGCGGAAGGACGAACCGGGGCATTCGCTCCCGTACCGGCGGTCCGGCCGGGTCCGTTCGGGCCCTCGGCCCGGTCAGGCCCTCCGGTCCGGGGTGCCGCCGTTCCCGCCGGCTGTGCCGTCCTCGCCGTTCCCGTCCTCGGATTCGGCCAGGACGGGCGAGGCGTGGTGGGACCACAGCCGCCAGCCGTCCGGGGTGCGGCGGAAGACGTTGGTGGCGACCACGAGCTGCCCGACCAGCGGCCCCGGCTCGTCACCGCCCTCGGGCGCGGGACCGCCGCTGAGGATGTTCTCGGTGCAGGTCACGACGGCGGTGTCCCCGGTCACCGAGACGTGCACGTCGGTGAGGAAGAACTGGATGTACTCCGTGTTCGCCATGATCAGCGCGTACGAGCGCAACACCTCGCCGCGCCCGGTGAGCACCGGCCAGCCCGGGTGGACGCAGGAGATCACCCCGGCCTCGGCCGGGTCGTGGTACTCCTCGTCGACGCCCACGTCGGACGGGCTCAGCCACATCGAGGACAGCTCCTCGAAGTCACCGCGCTCCATCGCCTCGTAGTAGGCGGTGTTCGCGTGCTCGACCTGTTCGACGTCGAGATGGGGGGCGGTCACCGGGCTCCTTCCACGGCGCGCGCCACGCGCACGGCGTCGGCGGTCGCGCGCACCTCGTGCACCCGGACCGCCCAGGCGCCCGCCTCCGCGGCCAGCGCGGACACGGCGGCGGTGGCGGCGTCCCGCTCCCGGGCGGGCGGCGGGGCACCGTCGGGACCGGCCAGCACCCGGCCCAGGAAGCGCTTGCGGGAGGCGGCCACCAGCAGCGGGTGGCCGAGGCCGAGCAGCCGGTCCAGGCGGGCGAGCAGGGCGAGGTCGTGGTCGACGTCCTTGGAGAAGCCGAGTCCCGGGTCGACGACGATCCGGTCGGGGGCGACGCCGCCCTCGAGGACGGCCTCCACGCGCGCCCGCAGCTCCTCGGTGACCTCGGTGACGACGTCCCGGTAGACGCCCCGGATGTTGCCGCCCTCCAGGAAGCCGCGCCAGTGCATGACGACGAAGGGGACGCCCGAGGCGGCGACGGCGGGGACCATCGCCGGGTCGGACAGGCCGCCGCTGACGTCGTTGACGAGGGCGGCACCCGCGGCGACCGCCTGTTCGGCGACCCGGGCCCGCATGGTGTCCACGGAGACGACGACGCCCTCGGAGGCGAGACCCCGCACGACGGGGACGACCCGCCGCAGCTCCTCCGCCTCGTCGACGCGGGTGGCGCCGGGCCGGGTGGACTCGCCGCCGACGTCGACGAGGTCGGCGCCGCCGGCGACCAGGTCCAGGCCGTGCTTGACGGCGGCGGTGGTGTCGAACCAGCGGCCGCCGTCGGAGAAGGAGTCGGGCGTCACGTTGACGACGCCCATGACCGCACAGCGGTCCCATGTCGGCAGTCCAGCCACGGGGCTCCGCCCGGTCTTGTCGCGCATGTGTTCAGCGTAGGCGGCGCACCGCGTGCGGACGTACCGCGCGAGGGCCCGCCCGCGCCCGCCCCCGCTCCCACGACCGCCCAACGCACCGCCCGCGTGCGCCCCGACGCGCCCCACGCCCGTCCGCCTTGCCCGCCTCTATCCTGATGCACTCCGTTCTCTCCCGAAGTGCTCCCCCGCACCTCCCGGGACCCGGCACAGGCGAAGGGAGGCCGATGGGCCTCACCGGCACCAGCACCCTCACCGCCGCCGTGCTGTCCGCCGCCGCGCTGTTCGCCGGCACCGTCTGGTGCTGGCCCCGGCTGGCCCGCCGCTCCTGGCGGGCCGTCGGCGGACGCGTCGGCCTGCTGCTCGCCACCCAGCTCGCCCTCTTCGTCTGCGTGGCCCTGGCCGCCAACCGCGGCTTCGGCTTCTACGCGAGCTGGGCCGACCTGCTCGGCCGGGAGCGGGGCGAGGGCGTGGTGGTCGAGCACACCCCCGGCGGCGCGGACGGGGCGGGCGGGCCGCTGAGGGTCGTGGGCCTCGCGAGGGCCGAGGGGCTCGCGGGGCGGGCGGCGGCCGCCGGGCAGATCCAGCGCGTGCGGATCGTCGGCCGCACGACCAGGATCGCCACGCCCGCGCTGGTCTACCTGCCGCCGGAGTACTTCCGGCCCCGGTACCGCACCCGTACCTTCCCCGTCGCCGTGGTGCTCACCGGCTATCCCGGCACGGCCGAGGCGCTCGTACGGGGGCTGCGCTATCCGCAGACGGCCCACCGGCTGGCCGCGGCGGGACGGATGCGGCCGATGGTGCTCGTGATGCTGCGGCCCACCGTGGCGCCGCCGCGCGACACGGAGTGCGTGGACGTGCCGGGCGGCCCGCGCACCGAGTCCTTCTTCGCCGAGGACCTGCCCGAGGCCGTCCGCGCGCACTACCGGGTGGACCGCGCGCCCGGCGGCTGGGGCGTCGTCGGCGACTCGACGGGCGGCTACTGCGCACTGAAACTGGCCATGCATCACCCGGGTGCCTACGCCGCCGGCGCGGGCCTGTCGGCGTACTACAGGGCACCCGTGGACCGCACCACCGGCGACCTCTACGGCGGCGACCGGAACCTGCGCCACCGCGCCGACCTGTGGTGGTGTCTGGAGAACCTGCCGGCGCCCGACACCTCACTGCTCGTCAGCAGCAGCCGTGAGGGCGAGAACAACTACAAGGACACGCTGGAGTTCCTGAGGCGGGTGAAGGCCAAGGGGCTCACCCGGATCTCCTCGATCATCCTGGACAGCGGCGGCCACAACTTCCACACCTGGCGGCGGGAGATCCCGGCGACGCTGCGCTGGATGAGCGGTCGGCTGAACGCCCGTTAATCCGGCGGGAAATGGCGGACGGGGTCTCTTCGCAGGTCGGAGGGGGTGCGAAGGGTGGGAATTCCTCTCGTGGACCGTTCTCGGACAGCCGCGGAAATGATCTTGAAAGGGGGATGTCGGAACCCGCGTGCACCGCGTCCGCACTTCCGGCCCGCACTCCTGGGACGGCTGATGCATCGAGAAGGTTTCGGTGTGGCCGTGTTTTTACCGCGCGGGGCACCATCATTCGCCTACGCGCGGTAAGTTTCTGGCCATGCCACGTGGTCGTCACCGTCATTCCCCGCCCCTGCACCGGCTGTTGCCCCCCTCGGTGATCGCAGGCGTCTCGGTCGTCTGCGCCGTGGGGCCCTGGTTGTTCACGGACGCCGTGCTGCTCCGCGCGCTCGCCGCGGGTGCCGCGGTGACGACGGGCGTCGGCACGTTCGTCATGCGCCGCTGGGACGTCGCGGCCGGAAAGCGCGTCGCCGACCTCACGCGCGCGCGGGCGAGCGACGAGTGGCGGCACGAGGAGCGGGTCGCGGAACTCGAGACCGACCTCGAGGAATCGCGCGAGCTGCGCCAGAAGCTGGAGCACAAGCTGCGCGCCAAGCGCACGGAGCTGGCCCGGCTGCGCAACGAGCACGCCGCGCTGCTGCGCCGGTACGCCACGGCGGAGACGGAGCGCGCGAGCGCCCTGGAGGGACGCCGCCTGCTGGAGATCGAGGCGGCCCCAGAGCCCGCGGAGCCCGCGGAGCCCGCGGAGACCACGGCGGCCGGGGACACGGACGCGCCCGTGCGCGAGGCGGCCGCCTCGGCCGAGGACGCCACCAGGACCGAGGCCGCGGGTGCGGCCGGCATGCCGGATGCGGAGGCGCCGAAGGCGCCGAAGGCGTTCTCCCCGTCCGGTGACACGCTCTTCCGGCTGGCCAACTCCGCCCTGGAGCGCCTCGCGCGCGCCGGGGCCGGCGAGAAGACCACCGAGGGCACCGAGGTCCCCGAGGCCCCCGAGGACGCGGCCCCGGACGCCTCTGCCGAGACCGCCGAAACCGAGGCCGTGACCGAGGCCGCCTCCGGTGCCTCCGGCGCCTCCGCCGAGGACACCGAGCCGTCCCGGGACGCCGGGGTCACCGCGCAGGCCGCGGGTTCCGCCGAAGCCGCGCGCGGTGACGCCCCCGTGGAGCGGGCCACCGACGCCGACGCCCCCGAGGACCCGCCGACCCCGCCCACCCCGCCGGCCCGCGCTCCCCGGCAGCGGTCCGCCGAGGACGCCGCCGCGGCCACGGAGGCCGCCGAGGCTCCCGCGCAGGACACCGCCGCCCACGGGCCGACCGACTCCGCGGCCCCCGCCCCGGCGGCCGCCGCTCCGCTGACCCGGCCCACCGGGCCCGGCCACTTCACCGTGCCGACCGCGGTCGCCGTCGTCCCGACCGAGGCGCCCCGGCGCCCCTCGGTGCAGGGCGGCTTCGACTTCTTCGGCACCCAGAAGACGGCCCCCGAGCGCACGGCGGACTCCGTGCAGAACGAGGACCTCGCGGACGTCGTCGGGCAGGAGGCGCTCGCGCTGCACAAGGCGGAGGCCGAGTCCGGGTTCAAGCCGGCCGGTCCCGAGGCGCGGGCCGGCCAGGTCATCGACCTGACGGCGCACGACGAGACCGAGCAGATCGACATCGAGGGACTGCGCACGGCCGCCTCGTAGGCCACCGGGCGTGCCGTGAGGCGGTAGGGCACCGGCCGTTCGCGCAAGGCGGTAGGCCTCCGGGCGTCGCGTGAGGCGGTAGGGCACGGGCCGTTCCGTGAGGCGGTAGGCCACCGGCCGTCCCGTGCGGTACAGGGCGCACCGGCCGTCCCCCCGGGGCCGGGGGTTCTCACGCCATCCAGCGGTCCGGTGGCGCGGCCCGGCGTCCGGTGCGGGAACGGTCCGCCTGGGCGCGCAGCAGCTCCGCGGCCTCGTCCGCGTCCCGCAGCCGGGCCGAGACGGTCCCGCCGGCGCCGTTGTCCACGTGCACCGAGGCGAGCCCGTGCAGCCGGGCCCACGGCCCCTGCGTCAGCCGCACGCTCTGCACCTTCGCGTGCGGGACCAGGGCGAGCCGGCGGCCCAGCAGCCCGTGCCGGGCGGCGAACACCGTCTCCGTCACCGCGAGCCCGTGGCCGCGCCACCACAGCGGCAGGCAGCGGCCCGCCCGGCGCGGTGGGCGCGACAGCGCGGCCGGCACGGTGACCCCGGGCAGTATCCGTGTCACCACCGCCTCGGCGAGCGCGCGCGGGGCGACCGGCACCAGCACCGAGTTGGAGGAGCCGGCGACCTCCAGCTGCACCCGCACCCAGTCGCGCCGCCGCCACAGCACCGGTTGCACGATCCGCACCGTCTGCACCCGTCCCGGCGGCACCGTCTCGTGTGCGCGGTCGAGCAGCCCGCGGTCGATGCGGAGGCCGTCGGGCGACTCGCCGACCGTCCAGTCGTACTCGGCGGCGAAGCGGCCCACGCTGCGCGCGCCGGCCGCGCCGAGCAGCGGCAGCGCGGTCGCCAGCACCGTCCACAGGTTGTGGGTGGCGAGCCAGAGCAGGGCCGGCACGACCAGTGCGGCGAGCAGGGTGACCCAGGTGGCGGCGGTCAGCGCGAGCGACACGGCGAGCATGCCGGGCGGCACCCGCAGCAGCCCCCGGGACGGGGCCTCGCCCACCTCGTGGGCGGTCTCGGGAGCGAACCCGGCGGCGCGGGCGAGGAGTTCGGCGCGCAGCGCGCGGGCCTCGGACTGGCCCAGGTAGGCCAGCTCGTCCTTCTTGTCGACCCCTATGACGTCCAGCCGCAGCTTGGCCACGCCCGCGATCCGGGCGAGCAGCGGCTGGGTGACGTCGACCGCCTGCAGTCGTTCGAGCCGGATGTGCGCGGTGCGGCGGAAGAGCAGCCCGGTGCGGATGCGCAGTTCGCTCTCGGTGACCGAGAAATGGGTGAACCACCAGCTCAGGAAGCCGTACAGGGCGGCCGCCGGGACGAGGACGGCGAGCGCGAGCAGCAGGGTCGTGGTGGCCAGCCGGTCGAGCTGGCGCTGCGTCTGGTCGGGATCGTGCACCGCCCAGCCGAAGACGACGGCGAGGGGCGCCCAGGCGCGCCGGAAGGGCGTGACGGGGTGCAGCCGGCGCTCCCCGGGCCGGAGCCCCGCCCCGTCGTGCGCCTTCGGCGCGGAACCCGCCCGCGCGCTCGTCACAGCCCCGCCGATCGGGCCTCGCCGAGCCGGGTGAGGTGGTCGCGCAGACGTTCCGCCTCGGCCGGGACGAGGCCCGGGATCGTCGCGTCCGTCGCCGCGGCCGCCGTGTGGAGTTGCACGGTCGCCAGCCCGAACCGCCGCTCGACGGGTCCGGAGGTGACCTCCACGAGCTGCATCCTGCCGTACGGCACCACGGTCTCCTCGCGCCACAGCACGCCCCGGCTGATCAGCAGGTCGTCGGCGCGCTCGGCGTACCGCCAGGAGCGCCAGTTGCGGCCGAGCAGCACCCAGCCCCAGGCCAGCGCGGCGAGCGGCAGCAGCGCGAAGAGCGCCCAGCCGGGCCCGGCCAGCATCCCGGGCAGGAGCCCGGCGGCGAGGGCCGCCGGCACCAGCCACAGCGCGAGCACCAGCCGCCGTACCCGCAGCAGTCCGGGCGGCAGCGCCCGCCACACCGGCGCCCCTTCGCCGACGGCGCCGCGCTCGCCGGCCCCGCCCTCGGCTCCGGCTCCGTCGTTCTCCGCCGCGGTGCCGCCCGCGGTGCTCCCCAGCTCCATGCCGCAAGCGTACGTACGAGAGACTGTCGCCATGACTCCCACGACGGAGACCACGGTCGGTATCGGCGGCGCCGCGGAGAGCACCGACATGGTGCTCAACATCGGGCCCCAGCACCCGTCCACGCACGGCGTGCTGCGGCTGCGGCTCGTGCTGGACGGCGAGCGGATCGTCACCGCCGAGCCGGTGATCGGCTACATGCACCGGGGCGCGGAGAAGCTGTTCGAGGCGCGCGACTACCGGCAGATCATCGTGCTGGCCAACCGCCACGACTGGCTGTCGGCCTTCGCCAACGAGCTGGGCGTGGTCCTCGCCGTCGAGCGGATGCTCGGCATGGAGGTCCCCGCCCGCGCCGTGTGGCTGCGCACCCTCCTCGCGGAGCTGAACCGGGTGCTGAACCATCTGATGTTCCTCGGCTCGTACCCGCTGGAACTCGGCGGCATCACGCCGATGTTCTACGCGTTCCGTGAGCGCGAGGAGATCCAGCACGTGATGGAGGAGGTCTCCGGCGGCCGCCTGCACTACATGTTCAACCGGGTCGGCGGCCTCAAGGAGGACCTGCCCGCGGGCTGGACCGGGCGCGCGCGGGCCGCCGTCGCCTCCGTCCGCTCGCGCATGGACGTCTACGACGACCTGGTGCTCGGCAACGAGATCTTCCGCGGCCGGACCCGCGGGGTCGGCGTCCTGGCGCCCGGGGCGGTGCACGCCTACGGGGTCAGCGGGCCCATCGCGCGCGCCTCAGGGGTCGACTTCGACCTGCGGCGCGACGAGCCGTACCTGGCCTACGGGGAACTCCAGGACGTGCTGAAGGTGGTCACCCGGGAGGAGGGCGACTGCCTGGCCCGCTTCGAGTGCCTCCTCGAGCAGACGCACAACGCCCTCGACCTCGCCGATGCCTGCCTGGACCGGCTCGCCGAACTGCCGCCGGGGCCGGTCAACCAGCGCCTGCCCAAGGTGCTCAAGGCCCCCGAGGGCCACACCTACGCCTGGACCGAGAACCCGCTCGGCATCAACGGCTACTACCTGGTCAGCAAGGGCGACAAGACGCCGTACCGGCTCAAGCTGCGCTCGGCCTCGTACAACAACATCCAGGCGCTCACCGAACTGCTGCCGGGCACGCTGGTCGCGGACATGGTGGCCATCCTGGGGTCGATGTTCTTCGTGGTCGGCGACATCGACAAGTAGCCGGGACCCGTGGCCGGGACCCGTAGACGGGACCCGTAGACGGGACCCGTAGCCGGGACCCGTGGGCAGGACACCCGGGCGGGCGGGGCGCCCGGTCTCATCCGGCCAGGGGCACGTCCGCGAGGCCGACGGGCTGGAGCAGCCACCCGAAGTCGCCGAGTCCGCCCCTCGCCGTCAGCTCGGCGGCCTCCCCGGCCGAGGCAAGGGCCCGTACGTAGGCCGCCGGGTCGGTGGTGGCGAGGGCGAGCGGCGGCCGGGCTCCGGTGACTCCCAGGGCGCCCAGGGCCTCCCGCTGGCTCAGCAGCAGGGCGCCGGGGCCCGCGCAGGCGTCCAGCGCCACGTGGGCGGTGAGGTCGTGGCGCCCGTCCGGCACGGGGCGCGTCTGACGGCCCTCCCGGAACCCGGTGAGGGTCCCGAAGGGCGGCCGGGCCTCCCTCGTGTGCGCGTAGTCGACGGCGACGGCCAGGCCCCGGGCGAGCGAGCCGGCGGCGGAGGCCCAGGCGAGGTCCCGGGGCAGCCCGATCTCGGCCCGCAGCCCGGTGCCGGCCGGTCCGGTGCCGGCGTGGGGGCCCGTGTCGCCCGTGCCCGTGTGCGGGGCCGGCTCCGGGGGCGAGGGCCACCACCGCTCCAGCCAGTCCGCCTCCGCCCCGGTGACGGGCTCCCCGAGCCGTTCGGTGCCGTCCCGCCGTACGAGGACCCGGCGCCGTACGCCCGCCGTGTCGGTCTCGGCCACGTCCACGGGCACGTTGTCGAGCCACTCGTTGGCGAACAGCAGGCCCGTGACGCCGGCGGGGGGCTCGGCCGACCACGCGATCCGGGGGTCGAGCCCGGCGGGCCGGCCGGCGAGCTCCACGGCGTGCACACGCGTGCGGGCCGCCAGGGCGCCGGGGAGCGCGGCGAGCACCCCGGCGGCCAGTTCGCCGCGGCCGGCCGCCATGTCGACGAAGGTCAGCTCGGCGGGCCGGTCGAGGGCCGCGTCGACCCGGGCCAGCAGCCGGGCCACGGCGGCCGCGTAGAGCGGCGAGGCGTGCACGGACGTCCGGAAGTGACCCGCGGGGCCCTCGGGCCGCCGGTAGAAGCCCTCCGGGCCGTACAGGGCCTCCTGGGCCGCCTCCCGCCATCCGCGCCACTCGCGCCGGCCGTGCGCCGCTTCCCTGTCCACCCGCACAGGCTATGCGCGGGCACGCGGCCGTACGGAGCGGGCCGTGCGGGGGCGGGGCGGGTGTGCCGGGGCGGGCCGGTCCGGAGCGGCTCAGTCGAGGCGGATGTGCCGCAGGCCGACGCGTGCCTGGCGCACCCGGGTGCGCAGCCGCCCCTCGCGGTTCGGGCGGAGGGTGAGCCCGGCCAGGACGGCGATCCGGTCGGCGGTCTTCGGCACCGTCGAGTGGTCGGTCCACAGGTGCTCGGCGAACTCCGGCTCGCGCAGCCGTTCGAGGCAGTGGTCGAGCTGCCGGACCGCCCAGCTCTCCCGGCGCGGCCCGGTCCGCCGGCCCGCGGCACGCCCCAGCAGGGCGCCGGGGCCGCGCTCGCGCAGCCGCCGCAGTACGGTCTCACGTTCGGCGAGGAGCGAGAAGTGCCGGACGTCGTGGCCGAGTTCGCGCAGCCGGCCGACGGTCTCGGCGAAGTACCCCGGGTCGGTGACCGTCATGGGGACGATCACCACGCCCTCGTGCCCGGTGAGCGCGAGGTCGAGCACCTCCACGACCCCTTGCCGCCAGGAGGCGAGGTCCTGGAAGTCGCCCCGCAGTTCGGGCGGCAGCACGCGGCGCAGCCCGAAACCGGCGTGCTCGGGATCGCAGACGACGCTGCCGGGCAGCCGTCGCCGTATCTCGTACGCGGTCTGTGTCTTGCCGCCCCCGAAGGGCCCGTTGATCCACAGAAGCATGCGCGCACCCTAGTGCCACGGCGCCGGGCACCGGCCGGGTTCGGCCGATCCGCCGCGGCGGCCGCCCCCGCGGGATCAGCCGTTGCCGCCCGCGCGCACCAGCCCCGTCTCGTAGGCGAGGACCACGACCTGTACCCGGTCCCGGAGGCCCAGCTTGGTGAGTATGCGGCCCACGTGCGTCTTCACCGTGGCCTCCGACAGCACCAGCCGGGCCGCGATCTCGCCGTTCGACAGGCCCTGGGCGACCAGCACCATCACCTCGCGCTCGCGCTCGGTCAGCCGCTCCAGGCCCTCGTGGCGGGGGCGCTGGTTCGTGTCCGGCAGCATCGGCGCGAAGCGGTCGAGGAGCCGGCGCGTGGTGGAGGGGGCCACCACCGCGTCCCCGCTGTGCACGGAGCGGATCGCGGCGAGGAGCTCGCCCGGCGGGACGTCCTTGAGCATGAACCCGGAGGCGCCCGCCTTCAGCCCGGAGAAGGCGTACTCGTCCAGGTCGAAGGTGGTGAGGATGAGGACCTTCGGCGGATCGGGCTGGGCGCAGATCCGGCGGGTGGCCTCCACTCCGTCCAGCTTCGGCATGCGGACGTCCATCAGGACGACGTCGACCGCGGTGGCGCGCAGTGCCTGCAGGGCCGCGACGCCGTCGCCCGCCTCCGCGACGACCTCCATGTCCGGCTGCGCGGCGAGCACCATGCGGAAGCCGGTGCGCAGCAGTTCCTGGTCGTCGACGAGCATCACGCGGATCGGCATGGTGGTGTCCTCACCCCTGTCCTGACGGCGGTCTGGTGGCGGTCTGGTGGCGGGCCGACGGTGGCCGGCGGCGGTCTGGCGGGATCTCGAAGGTGCCGTGGCTCGAAACGTGCACGTGTCAGTGGGCGGGCTTGAGCGGCAGCAGGGCGCTGATGCGGAACCCCCCGCCCGGGCGCGGGCCCGCGTCCAGCGTTCCGCCGACCATACCGACCCGCTCCCGCATGCCGATCAGTCCGTGCCCCTGCCCGTCGAAGCCGCCCTCCTCGTACAGCTCGTGCGGGGCGCCCTTGCCGTCGTCCTCGATGAGCAGTCCGAGACCGTCGTCGAAGTAGACCAGGCGCACGCTGGCGCCCGTGTTCGGGCCGGCGTGCTTGCGCGTGTTGGTGAGCGCCTCCTGCACGATCCGGTACGCCGTCAGCTCGACGCCGCTGGGCAGCGGGCGCGGGGTGCCCTCGACCTTGAAGTCGACGGGCAGCCCGGAGGCGCAGCACTGCTCTATCAGGTCGCCTATCTGCTCGACGTCCGGCTGCGGCACGTACTCGCCGCCCTCCACGTGCTCGCCGGTGCGCAGCACACCCAGCAGGCGGCGCATCTCGGCGAGGGCCTGGCGGCCGGTGGAGGAGATCGTCTCCAGGGCGCCCTTGGCCTGCTCGGGCGCCGCGTCCAGGACGTAGGCGGCGCCGTCGGCCTGGACGACCATCACGGAGACGTTGTGCGCGACGACGTCGTGCAGCTCCCGGGCGATGCGGGCGCGCTCGGCGGCGACCGCGACCTTGGCCTGCGCCTCGCGCTCCTTCTCCAGCCGGGCGGCCCGCTCCTCCAGTTGCGCGAAGTAGGCGCGGCGGGTGCGCAGCGAGTCCCCCAGCACCCATGCGAGGGCGAACGGCACGGTCGTGAAGACGACGAGGGCGACGTGCCCCAGCGCGCTCGTGCGCGGCTCCGGCCAGCGGATCTCACCGATGGCGGAGGCGCACAGCCCGACGCTCAGGGCGAACCGGGAGGCCCACCGGGCGCCGTTCGCGGCCACCGTGTAGACGATCACCAGCATCGCGAAGTCCGAGGCCATCGGCGAGACGTCCAGCGCGAGCTGGACCAGCCCGACGGCCGTGGCGAGCAGCAGCATCCGCTCCGGCATGCGCCGGCGCAGCGCGACGACGAGGCACAGGACGGCGGACAGGCCGAGGGCCGGGGCGTAACCGCCCGGATGCCCTTGGGCCCTGTTGGTGCTCTCCACGCTCACACCGGCCAGGCCGAAGAGAACGACGGCCCAGAAGCTGTCGACCCATGTCGGGTGCCGGCGGAGGAAGTCGTAGAGGCGCTGCACGTAACCCAGCGTAGGGAACCGGACGGTATGCGGGAGTCAACCGGAGGGCCGATCCGTGAGCCCGGCACGTACTCCCCAAGGTGGACACCGCCGGTGCCGCAGGGACCGGAGGGACCCTGCGGCACCGGGCGGGAGGCCCGTGGGGCCGGGGATCGCGTTAGCATGACGAGAAATCGTCCGGTACCCCTCGCGGACTGGAACGGGAAGGTCACCCTCGCGTGAGTACAGTCCAGCAGCCAGACCCACGGGACCGCCCCGCCCGGCTCACCGTCGGTGTCGTGGGCACCGGCCGGGTGGGCCCGGCCCTCGCCGCCTCCCTCGGGCTCGCCGGCCACCGCCCGGTGGCCGCGTCCGGCGTCTCCGACGCCTCCCGCCGCCGCGCCGAGGCCCTGCTGCCCGGCGTCCCCCTCGTCGGCCCGGAGGAGGTCCTGCGCCGCGCCGAGCTGGTCCTGCTCACCGTGCCCGACGACGCGCTCCCCCCGCTGGTGGCGGGCCTCGCCGAGACCGGCGCCGTCCGCCCGGGGCAGCTCCTCGTGCACACCTCGGGCCGCTACGGCACGAAGGTGCTGGAGCCCGCCCTGCGGGCCGGCGCGCTTCCGCTCGCCCTGCACCCGGCGATGACCTTCACCGGCACCCCGGTGGACGTCCAGCGGCTGGCCGGCTGCTCCTTCGGCGTCACCGCGCCCGAGGAGCTGCGGCTGGCCGCCGAGGCGCTGGTGATCGAGATGGGCGGCGAGCCCGAGTGGATCGCCGAGGACAGCCGCCCGCTGTACCACGCGGCCCTCGCGCTGGGCGCCAACCACCTGGTCACCCTCGTCGCCCAGTCGATGGAGCTGCTGCGCACGGCCGGGGTCACGGCACCCGACCGGATGCTCGGCCCCCTGCTCGGCGCGGCCCTCGACAACGCCCTGCGCTCCGGCGACGCGGCCCTGACCGGTCCCGTCGCGCGCGGGGACGCGGGCACGGTGGCCGCACACGTCGCCGAACTGCGCCGGCACGCCCCGGCGGCCGTCCCGGGCTATCTCGCCATGGCGCGCACCACCGCCGACCGGGCGCTGGCCCACGGGCTGCTCAAGCCGGAACTGGCGGAGGACCTGCTCGGGGTGCTCGCGGGAGCGACGCCCGACGGCCCCGCGGACTCCCACGACCCGGAGAACCCGGAGAACCCGGAGAACCCGGAGAGCCCGGAGAGCCCGGAGAGCCCTGACAACCCCGACAACCCCGGAAAGGGGGACACCCAGTGAGCCCCCGTACCAGCGACGGACGGCCCGCCGGGCAGGGCCTCGCCCTGGCCCCGACCGTCCACGATCTGAGCCGACTACGTGCCGAGCGCGCGGTCCCCGGCAGCACCACCGGCGTCGTGATGACCATGGGCGCCCTCCACGAGGGTCACGCCACGCTCGTCCGGGCGGCCCGCGCACGCGTCGGCGCCGAGGGACTCGTCGTGGTCACCGTCTTCGTCAACCCGCTGCAGTTCGGTGCGGGCGAGGACCTCGACCGCTACCCGCGCACCCTGGAGGCCGACCTGGCGGTCGCCGAGGCGGCCGGCGCGGACCTCGTGTTCGCGCCCTCCGCCGAGGAGGTCTACCCCGGCGGCGAGCCCCAGGTGCGGCTGAGCGCCGGCCCCATGGGCGGCCGTCTCGAGGGTGCCGTCCGGCCCGGGCACTTCGACGGCATGCTCACCGTCGTCGCCAAGCTGCTCCACCTCACCCGGCCCGACGTGGCGTTCTACGGGCAGAAGGACGCCCAGCAGCTCGCCCTGATCCGCCGCATGGTGCGCGACCTGAACTTCGGCGTGGACATCGTCGGCGTGCCCACCGTGCGCGAGGCGGACGGGCTGGCGCTGTCCAGCCGCAACCGCTACCTGTCCGCCGCCGAGCGGCGCACCGCGCTCGCGCTGTCCCGCGCCCTGTACGCGGGCCGCGACCGGCACGCCGCCCAGGAGGCGCTGCGCGCGCGGGCGCGCGAGGTGCCCGCCACTCCGGCGCGCGCCCAGGCGCTCGACGCCCTGGGCGAGTCCCGGGCCGCCGCCGACGCGCACGCCGTCGCCCGCGCCACCCCCTGCGGGCCGGCCGCCGTGCGCGCGGCCGCCCGCGCCGTCCTGGACGAGGCCGCCCGTACGGACCCGCCGCTCGTCCTGGACTACCTGGCCCTCGTCGACCCGGCCGACTTCACCGAGGTGCCGGACGACTTCACCGGCGAGGCCGTCCTCGCCGTCGCCGCCCGGGTCGGCGCCACCCGGCTGATCGACAACCTCCCCCTCACCTTCCAGGCCCCCGCCCCCGAAGCGGTCGCCGACCCCGACAACCGCGGAGCCGCCTCGTGAGCAGCACAGGCACCAGCGCCGGCAGCACAGGCACCGGCATAAGACTGCACGCCCCCGCCCCCGGCTGGGCCCTCACCGCCGACGTCGTGGTCGTCGGCTCCGGCGTCGCCGGACTGACCGCGGCCCTGCGCTGCGAGGCGGCGGGCCTGGACACCGTCGTCGTCACCAAGGCCCGCCTCGACGACGGCTCCACCCGCTGGGCGCAGGGCGGCATCGCCGCGGCCCTCGGCGAGGGCGACACCCCCGAGCAGCACCTGGACGACACCCTCGTCGCCGGCGCCGGGCTGTGCGACGAGGAGGCGGTACGGATCCTCGTCACCGAGGGTCCGGACGCCGTACGGCGGCTGATCGGGACCGGGGCGCACTTCGACGAGTCCGAGCGCGGCGGCCTGGCGCTGACCCGCGAGGGCGGCCACCACCGGCGCCGCATCGCGCACGCGGGCGGCGACGCGACCGGGGCCGAGATCTCCCGGGCGCTGGTCGAGGCGGTGCGCGCCCGCGGGCTGCGCACGGTCGAGAACGCGCTCGTCCTGGACCTGCTGACCGACGAGGAGGGCCGCACCGCCGGCGTCACCCTGCACGTGATGGGGGAGGGCCAGCACGACGGAGTCGGCGCCGTCCACGCGCCCGCGGTCGTCCTCGCCACCGGCGGCATGGGCCAGGTCTTCTCCGCCACCACCAACCCGCCCGTGTCGACGGGCGACGGCGTCGCCCTCGCGCTCCGGGCCGGCGCCGAGGTCTCCGACCTGGAGTTCGTCCAGTTCCACCCGACCGTGCTGTTCCTCGGCGCGGGCGCCGAGGGTCAGCAGCCGCTGGTCTCCGAGGCGGTGCGCGGCGAGGGCGCCCACCTGGTCGACGCCCAGGGCACGCGTTTCATGGTGGGCCAGCACGAGCTGGCCGAGCTCGCGCCCCGGGACATCGTCGCCAAGGGCATCACGCGGCGGATGCGGGAGCAGGGCGCCGACCACATGTACCTGGACGCCCGGCACTTCGGCGCCGACATGTGGGAGCGGCGCTTCCCCACCATCCTCGCCGCCTGCCGCGCCCACGGCATCGACCCGGTCACCGAGCCGGTCCCGGTCGCCCCGGCCGCCCACTACGCCTCCGGCGGGGTGCGCACCGACCGCCACGGCCGGACCACCGTGCCCGGCCTGTACGCCTGCGGCGAGGTGGCCTGCACCGGCGTGCACGGCGCCAACCGGCTCGCCTCCAACTCCCTCCTGGAAGGCCTCGTCTACGCCGAGCGGATCGCCGCCGACATCGCGGCGGGCCGGGAGGCTGGGGACACGGGCGGGCTCCCCGTGCGCGTGCCCGCGCCGGTGTCCGCGCGCCCCGGACACCCGCTGCTGCCCCCCGAGGCCCGCCTCACCCTCCAGCGGATCATGACCGAGGGCGCGGGCGTGCTGCGCTCCGCCGCCTCCCTGCGGACGGCCGCCGAACGGCTCGAACGGCTGCGGACCGAGGCCCTCACCGCGTTCGAGGAGCACGGCAAGACGGCCGAGCCCGGCGTCGACACCTGGGAGGCCACCAACCTGCTGTGCGTGGCCCGCGCCCTGGTCGCCGCCGCGCTGCTGCGCGAGGAGACCCGCGGCTGCCACTGGCGCGAGGACCACGCCGAACGCGACGACACCGCCTGGCGGCGCCATGTCGTCGTCACCCTGACCCCCGGCCGGACCCTCGCCGTCCGCACCACCGACACCGCGGACTTCCCGCCGACCCTCGGCCCCGCCCGGGCCGCCGGAAGCCCCGTGACCCCCGAGCCCCAGGAGCAGTGACCGACGTGAGCGCCACCCCCGACACCCCCGGCATCCCCGCCGGTGCCTCCGAACTGCCCCTCGCCGGAAGCGGCGGCTGCGGCGCCGGCTGCGCCTGCGGCGCGGACGACGCGCACGGAGAGCAGGGCGAGCACGAGTACGCCGAGTGCGGGCTCGACCCCGCGCTGGCCCAGCTCCTGACCGACGCGGGCCTCGACCCCGTCGAGGTCGAGGACCTCGCGCACCTCGCCGTCATGGAGGACCTCGACGGCGGCGTGGACGTCACCACGGTGGCGACCATCCCCGAGGACGACCGCGCCACCGGCGACTTCACCGCCCGCGAGGACGGCGTCGTGGCCGGCCTGCGGGTCGCCGAGGCCGTCCTGTCCGTGGTCTGCACCGACGAGTTCGAGGTGGAGCGGCACGTCGAGGACGGCGACCGGGTGAGCGCCGGGCAGAAGCTGCTCACCGTCACCACCCGCACCCGCGACCTGCTGACCGCCGAGCGCAGCGCGCTCAACCTGCTGTGCCGGCTCTCGGGCATCGCGAGCGCCACGCGCGCGTGGGCGGACGCGCTGGAGGGTACGAAGACCCGCGTGCGCGACACCCGTAAGACCACACCGGGGCTGCGGTCCCTGGAGAAGTTCGCCGTCCGCTGCGGCGGCGGCGTCAACCACCGGATGTCCCTGTCGGACGCGGCCCTGGTGAAGGACAACCACGTGGTCGCCGCGGGCGGCGTCGCCCAGGCCTTCCGGGCCGTGCGCGAGACGTTCCCCGAGGTCCCCATCGAGGTCGAGGTCGACACCCTGCACCAGCTCCGCGAGGTCGTGGACGCGGGCGCCGACCTCATCCTGCTGGACAACTTCACCCCCGAGGAGTGCGCCGAGGCGGTCGGCATCGTCCGGGGGCGCGCCCTCCTGGAGGCCTCCGGCCGGCTCACCCTGGGCAACGCCAAGGCCTACGCGGAGACCGGCGTGGACTTCCTGGCGGTGGGCGCGCTCACGCACTCCTCGCCGATCCTCGACATCGGCCTGGACCTGCGAGCGGCGGAGTAAGGGAACAGGTTTTCGACGCCATGCTGCTGACCATCGACGTGGGCAACACGCACACCGTGCTCGGACTGTTCGACGGCGAGGAGATCGTCGAACACTGGCGCATCTCCACGGACGCGCGCCGGACGGCGGACGAACTCGCCGTCCTGCTGCAGGGCCTGATGGGCATGCACCCGCTGCTCGGTGAGGAACTGGGTGACGGGATCGACGGCATCGCCATCTGCGCCACCGTGCCCTCGGTCCTGCACGAGCTGCGCGAGGTGACCCGCCGGTACTACGGCGACGTCCCCGCCGTCCTCGTCGAGCCGGGCGTCAAGACGGGCGTGCCGATCCTCATGGACAACCCCAAGGAGGTCGGCGCCGACCGCATCGTCAACGCGGTCGCGGCGGTCGAGCTGTACGGCGGCCCGGCGATCGTCGTCGACTTCGGCACGGCGACGACGTTCGACGCGGTGTCCGCGCGCGGCGAGTACGTGGGCGGCGTGATCGCCCCCGGCATCGAGATCTCCGTGGAGGCGCTGGGCGTGCGCGGCGCGCAGCTCCGCAAGATCGAGCTGGCGCGGCCCCGGGCGGTGATCGGCAAGAACACCGTGGAGGCGATGCAGGCGGGCATCGTCTTCGGCTTCGCCGGGCAGGTCGACGGCGTCGTGGGCCGCATGGCCCGCGAACTGGCCGAGGACCCGGACGACGTGACCGTCATCGCGACGGGGGGCCTCGCCCCGATGGTCCTGGGCGAGGCCGCCGAGATCGACGCCCACGAGCCGTGGCTGACGCTGATCGGGCTCCGTCTGGTCCACGCCCGCAACACGCCCAGGGTGTGACGGGAGGGCGCCCTGCGCGGCGCCTTCCCTTCGTGCGGGCCACGGCACGCCAGACGCCTCCCTTCTGCCCGTTTTGTCTGATGAGCGCGTACGGTCACCTCATGCCCACGCCACACGGTCACCGCGGCATGGCGTTCGGCGCGGAGGAGCTGCGCGTGCTCCGCCGCGTCCTAGCCCTCGCCCTCCACTCCCGCCCCCTCCCCGCCGAGGACCTGCACGACTGCCGCCGCCTCGCCGCGTCCCTCGACGAGGCGAGCCGGGAGGCCGCCCGGCAGCGCGCCCACCTCCTCGCCGACCTCGCCCACCACCGCGCCGCCCTCCCCGCCACGGCCGCCGCCTACCTCGACCTCCTCCAGGAGGCCCTGCGGGCCGGTCACCGCCCCTGCCGCGAGGACCTCGCCGCGCTCGGCGCGCTGAGCGGCAACCCCCTCGCCGCCACCCTCCAGGCCCGCTGCCGGTTCCCCGCCGCCCGCGCCGCCGGGGACGACGAGCCCGCGCCGGAGGAACGCCCGGGGCCCGGGGAACCCGCCCCCGGCGAGCCGGCCCCGGACAAGCCCGGCCCCGTCCGGACGCCTCCTCCGCCGCCGCCCGCGCCGCCCGGCCCGGCCCGTGAGCCCGGGAAGACCCCCCGCCCGCAGCGCCCCGTCCCCACCCCGGGCGAGGTCTTCCCGCCGAAGCGCAAGCCCGCCCCGCCGCCCTCGGGGCGGCGCGCCTGGGTACTCGCCGGCTGACCGCACCCGCCCGGGGCCGCCCGGCCCCCGGGGCTACCCTGGAGCCATGGACTACCTCTCCGCGCTCGTGCCCCCCATCGTGATGGCGGTCTTCTTCATCGGTGTGATCGTCACGATCGTCAAGAGCCAGGGCGGCGCCAACAAGTACAAGGAGGACGCGGTCGTCGACGCCGCGCTCGCGCGCGCAGAGCGCGCGCCCTCCGCCGAGAAGGCCGAGGGCGCCTGACCCTCCCGCGTCACAGGGCGTACGACTCGAAGCTCACCCTTTCGAGTCGCGCGCCCTTTTTGTCATGATTGCTAGCGTTTTTGGTGGGATTGCGGCGGAACTCCCACTAGGGTTCGGCGTGTGCCTCGTCCCTTGGGAGAACTCGAAGACGCCGTCATGACACGGGTGTGGAAGTGGAACCGCCCGGTGACGGTCCGGGAAGTTCTGGAAGATCTCCAGCAGGAACGGTCCATCGCCTACACCACGGTGATGACCGTTTTGGACAATCTCCATCAGAAGGGCTGGGTGCGCCGTGAGGCGGAAGGCCGGGCCTATCGATATGAGGCGGTCTCCACCCGTGCCGCCTACGCCGCCGCGCTGATGAACGAGGCGTGGTCGCAGAGCGACAACCCGGCGGCCGCCCTGGTCGCGTTCTTCGGGATGATGAGCGAGGAACAGCGGCAGGCCCTCCAGGACGCCGTCCGCATCGCCCAGGGGCCGCGCACCCGGGAATCCGAATCGCCGCCCTCTTCCGAAACAGCGGATTCGCCGCCACCCGATCGAAGCGCCCCCGAGAGCGCCGGGGAGAGGGCCGGCGAGAGCCCCGACGAGAGACCCGACGAGAGACCCGGCGCCGGACGTCCCGACGGCGGGCGATAACGTCCGTTCATGCCACCGAAGAGCCCAGGAAGCCCCGAAGGGGCTGTTAAAGCCGTCACCGTCCGCAGGGCGAGGACCAGTGATGTCCCGGCGGTGCGCCGACTCCTCGACTCCTACGTACGGCGCGGCATCCTGCTCGACAAAGCGACCGTCACGCTTTACGAGGACATCCAGGAGTTCTGGGTCGCGGAACGCGACGACAACGCCGAGGTCGTCGGCTGCGGCGCACTGCACGTGATGTGGGAAGACCTCGCGGAAGTGCGCACCCTCGCGGTCGGCCCGCAGGCCCGCGGCCTCGGCGTGGGCCATCAGTTGCTGCAGAAGTTGCTGCAGACCGCGCGCTGGCTCGGTGTGCGCCGCGTTTTCTGTCTGACCTTCGAGGTGGAGTTCTTCGGCAGGCACGGCTTCGTCGAGATCGGCGAGACACCCGTCGACTCCGATGTCTACGCCGAGCTGTCGCGTTCCTATGACGAGGGCGTCGCGGAGTTCCTCGGTCTCGAACGAGTGAAACCGAACACCTTGGGCAACAGCCGGATGCTTCTGCATCTGTGATCGCTCTCCGGGTTCTTCCGGTCACGCGCTTCCGCACCCCGGCGCCTTCCGTGCGATGCGGGCGCCCTATGTCCGATACGCGTGCGTTTCCGGTGCATCCGGAGGCGGTGACGTTCCCATGTCCCGCACCGGTTCCCGCCAAGGGTTTGTGTTTTTCCTTCAAAAGCGGTTTGCTTTCCGACGTACTGCAGTACTGCATATAACAGGGGCGCGAAACAGCGGCCGAGGCCGCGGACCCCCGACCCCATGGTTTTCGATGAAAGGAAATACAGTGGCACAGAAGGTTCAGGTCCTTCTTGTCGACGACCTCGACGGCGGTGAGGCCGACGAGACCGTGACGTTCGCGCTCGACGGCAAGACGTACGAGATCGACCTCACGACAGCCAATGCCGACAAGCTCCGCGGACTTCTCGACCCTTACGTCAAGGGCGGTCGCCGCACCGGGGGCCGTGCCTCCGGCGGACGCGGAAAGGCGCGCGCCGCGGCGTCCGGCGGCAGCCAGGACACCGCGCAGATCCGTGCCTGGGCGAAGGAGAACGGCTACGAGGTCAACGACCGCGGCCGCGTCCCGGCGACGATCCGCGAGGCCTACGAGAAGGCCAACGGCTGAGCGGCCGTCCGCCGCAGCCGGATCCGGTGGCATTCCGTGGCCACCGTCTCCACCAGTCGTACGAGACCGGGGGCGCCCCCACCGCCTCCCCACGCCGGCACGGCCGGCAAGGACGACTCCACCTCGCGTCCCGGTACGGGGGGCCGCAGCCAGACGGCGGCCCCCTGCGCGCCGGCGGCCGGGGCGGGGACCGGGAGCGGCGCCGTGATGCCGCCGCCCGCGCCCAGCGCGCGCAGGTCCAGGGGCAGTGAGCCCCACTCCAGCCACTCCAGCAGTCCCGGCAGTTCCTCCGCGGCGCCCGCGGCCACCAGCAGCCGCACGCGGTCCCCGTGCAGTGCCACCGGACAGGCGGGGTCCAGTCGCCGCAGGGCCGCCGCGCCCGCCGCGCGCGGGACGTCCAGGACGTCGAACCGCAGCCCCGTGAGGAGCCGCACCGGCGGCCCCGCCGCCGTGGCCCAGCCCAGCTCGTCCTCGTACCACCGGCGCACCGCCTCGTCGGCGCTTCCCGCGGGGCCCGCAGTGTCCGCGGCGCCCGCGGCGCCCGCGGCGCCCTCGTCGGGCAGCGGCCGGCGGGGGAGCGGGAGCGGGAGCGCGGCGGAGAGGGAGGCGGTGGCGGCGGTGGAGGCCATGCCCGGAGCAACAGCCGAGCGGCGCCGCGGGTTACGCTCGGTCGCGTGCCGCGCACGTTCCGTACCCCTCTCGGCGTCCTCCCGGGCCTCGGGGCGGCGCAAGGTTGTTCGCCCGTAGCGGAGGGAACCGGTGTGCGCGGCATGGAGTGTCAGTCCCTGCGGGTAAGACATGCCTAGTGGGAGGGGGCGACGCGCGGAACGGGCCGCCCCACGTTCGCCATCGGCGTACTGGCGACTGGGGTAAGTGCCTGGCCTGCGGGAACATCGTCTCGCACCATCGGGTTGTGGCAGATGTCGGCGTTCGGGGTCAGGAGGCCATCGACGGTGTCGGCAGTTGGAATGAGCGGTCCCCGCTTGCGGGACTAAGCTGCGGAAGGACAGGGAGGGGACAGCCCCCTTACTGCCTGACCGCTCTGAGGAGCGATTAACGATGTTCGAGAGGTTCACCGACCGCGCGCGGCGGGTTGTCGTCCTGGCTCAGGAAGAAGCCCGGATGCTCAACCACAACTACATCGGCACCGAGCACATCCTCCTGGGCCTGATCCACGAGGGTGAGGGTGTCGCCGCTAAGGCCCTGGAGAGCCTCGGGATTTCGCTCGAGGCGGTCCGCCAGCAGGTGGAGGAGATCATCGGCCAGGGCCAGCAGGCCCCGTCCGGCCACATCCCCTTCACCCCCCGTGCCAAGAAGGTCCTGGAGCTGTCGCTCCGCGAGGCCCTTCAGCTGGGTCACAACTACATCGGCACGGAGCACATCCTGCTCGGCCTGATCCGTGAGGGCGAGGGCGTCGCCGCCCAGGTCCTGGTCAAGCTGGGCGCAGACCTCAACCGTGTCCGCCAGCAGGTCATCCAGCTGCTGTCGGGCTACCAGGGCAAGGAGACCGCCACCGCCGGCGGCCCTGCCGAGGGCACCCCCTCGACGTCCCTGGTCCTCGACCAGTTCGGCCGGAACCTCACCCAGGCCGCCCGCGAGTCCAAGCTCGACCCGGTCATCGGGCGCGAGAAGGAGATCGAGCGGGTCATGCAGGTGCTGTCCCGCCGCACCAAGAACAACCCGGTGCTCATCGGTGAGCCCGGCGTCGGCAAGACCGCCGTCGTCGAGGGCCTCGCGCAGGCCATCGTCAAGGGCGAGGTGCCCGAGACCCTCAAGGACAAGCACCTCTACACCCTGGACCTCGGCGCCCTGGTCGCCGGCTCCCGCTACCGCGGTGACTTCGAGGAGCGCCTGAAGAAGGTCCTCAAGGAGATCCGCACCCGCGGCGACATCATCCTGTTCATCGACGAGCTGCACACGCTGGTCGGTGCGGGTGCCGCCGAGGGCGCCATCGACGCCGCGAGCATCCTCAAGCCGATGCTGGCCCGCGGTGAGCTGCAGACCATCGGTGCGACGACGCTGGACGAGTACCGCAAGCACCTGGAGAAGGACGCGGCCCTCGAGCGCCGCTTCCAGCCCATCCAGGTCGCGGAGCCGTCCCTGCCGCACACCATCGAGATCCTCAAGGGCCTGCGCGACCGCTACGAGGCGCACCACCGCGTCTCCATCACGGACGAGGCCCTGGTCCAGGCCGCCACCCTGGCCGACCGCTACATCTCGGACCGGTTCCTCCCCGACAAGGCGATCGACCTGATCGACGAGGCGGGCTCCCGGATGCGCATCCGCCGGATGACCGCGCCGCCGGACCTCCGCGAGTTCGACGAGAAGATCGCCGGCGTCCGCCGGGACAAGGAGTCCGCGATCGACTCGCAGGACTTCGAGAAGGCCGCCTCCCTGCGCGACAAGGAGAAGCAGCTCCTGGCCGCCAAGGCCAAGCGGGAGAAGGAGTGGAAGGCCGGCGACATGGACGTCGTCGCCGAGGTCGACGGCGACCTGATCGCCGAGGTCCTCGCCACGGCGACCGGCATCCCGGTCTTCAAGCTCACGGAGGAGGAGTCCTCGCGCCTGCTGCGCATGGAGGACGAGCTTCACAAGCGGGTCATCGGCCAGAAGGACGCCGTCAAGGCGCTCTCCAAGGCGATCCGCCGCACCCGTGCCGGCCTGAAGGACCCGAAGCGTCCCGGCGGCTCGTTCATCTTCGCCGGCCCGTCCGGTGTCGGTAAGACCGAGCTGTCCAAGGCGCTCGCCGAGTTCCTCTTCGGCGACGAGGACGCGCTGATCTCCCTCGACATGTCGGAGTTCAGCGAGAAGCACACGGTCTCGCGTCTCTTCGGTTCGCCCCCCGGCTACGTGGGCTACGAGGAGGGCGGCCAGCTCACCGAGAAGGTGCGGCGCAAGCCGTTCTCGGTCGTCCTCTTCGACGAGGTCGAGAAGGCCCACCCGGACATCTTCAACTCGCTGCTGCAGATCCTGGAGGACGGTCGCCTGACCGACTCCCAGGGCCGGGTCGTGGACTTCAAGAACACGGTCATCATCATGACGACCAACCTCGGCACCCGGGACATCTCCAAGGGCTTCAACCTCGGCTTCGCGGCCCAGGGCGACACGAAGTCCAACTACGAGCGGATGAAGAACAAGGTCTCGGACGAGCTCAAGCAGCACTTCCGGCCCGAGTTCCTCAACCGTGTCGACGACGTCGTCGTCTTCCCGCAGCTGACCCAGCAGGACATCCTCGCGATCGTCGACCTGATGATCGAGAAGGTGGACGAGCGCCTGAGGGACCGGGACATGGGCCTCGAGCTCTCCCAGTCCGCGAAGGAGCTGCTGTCCAGGAAGGGCTACGACCCCGTGCTGGGCGCCCGGCCGCTGCGCCGGACCATCCAGCGGGAGGTCGAGGACACCCTGTCCGAGAAGATCCTCTTCGGCGAGCTGCGGCCCGGGCACATCGTGGTCGTGGACACCGAGGGCGAGGGCGACACGGCGACGTTCACCTTCCGCGGCGAGGAGAAGGCGGCACTGCCCGACGTCCCGCCGATCGAGCAGGCGGCCGGCGGAGCCGGTCCGAACCTGAGCAAGGAGGCGTAGCTCTCCAGGGCTGCGGCCACCGCGCACGAAGGGGCTGTCCCCGGGACTTCGGTCCTGGGGGCAGCCCCTTTTCGCACGCCCGGGACCTGCGGAAACGGGCGTAGTGGGGGTCACATTCCGGGCGCCGGTCGGTGCGCGGCGCGGTGACGTCCCGCACAGGGGACGGGCGCCGTACTACGCCCGGTAGTGGGAATACGCCGGCCCGCAAAACCGACAGGAGGACGAAAAGTCCACCGTCTCGTCACATCCCTACTAACTCACCCCAAGAGATCACGATTTTGGGCATTCGGGCGCATCGGGGTTACCAAGGACGAGCCATCCGGACGCGGGCCTCACGGCCTCGCACACCGGGTGGTTGCTTTCGGCCCTGTCCCCCAGCACCTGAGGTTTCGATGTCCTTCCGCTCCACGTTCCTCCGTCACGCCCGTACGTCCTCGCTCCGCACCCGTGCCGCCGTCCTCGGCGCCGGTCTGGGCGCCTCGGTCGTCCTGGGTGCCGGAGCCGCGGTAGCCGCCGACACCGTCGCCGCGACGCCGACCGGCAGCGCGACGTCCAGCACCCTCGCCACCGCCGTACGGGCGCAGGCCGACGCGCAGGCCGAGGCCGCCACCCACGCCCAGCAGGCCGCCGCGGCCGCGAAGGCCAAGGCGAAGGCCGCCAAGGCGAACGCCAAGGCCGCCGCCGCCAAGAAGGCCGCCTCCTGGGTCGACCCGGTGAAGAAGTACGCGCTCAGCGCCGGCTTCGACCAGAACGGCAGCCACTGGGCGCACAAGCACAGCGGCCAGGACTTCGCGGTGCCGATCGGCACGGACGTCGTCGCCGCGCACGGCGGCACCGTCGTCAAGGCCGGCGGCAACGGCGCCGGCGACGGACCGGCGTACGGCAACGCGATCGTCGTCAAGCACGCCAACGGCACGTACTCGCAGTACGCGCACCTGTCCCGGATCGACGTCAAGCCCGGCCAGGTCGTCGCCACCGGGCAGCACCTCGCCCGCAGCGGCAACACCGGCAACTCGACCGGCCCCCACCTGCACTTCGAGATCCGCAAGACCCCGAACTACGGTTCGGCCGTCAACCCGGTCGCCTTCCTGCACGCGCACGGCACGGGCGTCTGACCCTCCCGGGAAGACTTCCCCCCCACGGAGAACGGCGCGTGGCGGAGCCCTCGAGCTCCGCCACGCGCCGTTCTCGTGCCCGTCTCCGGGCGGGCCCCTCAGGCGCCGTTGTGCGCCTGTGTCACCAGGTCGATCGCGACCTCCAGGACCGCCTTGCGCTTGTCCTCCGGATCGGCCTTGAGCTCCCGCAGCGCGAACATCCCCGCGTGCAGCGTGAACAGCGCGGTGATGCAGCGGACCTGGTCGGCCAGCGGGGCGTCCACGTCCCGGATGATGGCGCTGAGCTCCAGCATCCGGTCCTTGAACATCTCGCCGATGCGCAGCTCGCGCACCGTCGCCTGGTTCTCCTGCATGAAGCGGAACAGCGGCCCCGCGTCGGAGAGGGCCTCGCTGTAGCGGCGGACGACCTCCTGCTTGGTCGCCAGGGTGTGCGGCTGCTCTCGGCCCCAGGCGATGAGCTCGTCGATCGGCCGGGTGAGGTCCCCGAAGATGCCGATGAGGATGTCTTCCTTGGTCTTGAAGTGGTAGTACAGGGCCGCCTTGGTGACGTCCAGCCGTTCGGCGATCTCCCGCAGCGAGGTCTTCTCGTACCCCTGGTCGGAGAAGAGTTCGAGGGCGACGTCCTGGATGCGCTGGCGGGTGTCGCCCCGCCGCCGGTGCCTGCTGCCGTCCATGCTGCCCATTCCGTCTCTCCTCGCACTCCCTCGGACCTGCCCGCCGGCCGGTGGTCCGGCTGCCGGAAAAAACTTACTTGACGCCCGGCTAGTTACCAGAGTACCTTCTCGCAGTGTGAAGAACTAGCCGGGCGGCAAGTAAGTATCCGAACCCGGCAGAGACCGTCCCGCATGCGGCGGCGTGCGAGGGCATCAGTGGCAAGCAGGGGATGTGGGGACGATGGCGAAGACCGCGGACATAGCGGCCGACGGGCCCGTGGGGGCCGAGAAAACCGGGGCCGGGAACGAAGGCAAGCAGCCGCGCAGCGTACGCGTCGTCCTGCTCGCCCTGATGATCGCGATGCTGCTCGCGATGCTGGACAACATGATCATCGGCACCGCGATGCCGACGATCGTCGGTGAACTCGGCGGGCTGGAACACCTGTCCTGGGTGGTCACCGCGTACACGCTCGCGACGGCCGCCTCCACACCCCTGTGGGGCAAGCTCGGCGACATGTACGGGCGCAAGGGCGTCTTCATGACCTCGATCGTGGTCTTCCTGATCGGGTCGGCGCTCAGCGGCATGGCGCAGGACATGGGGCAGCTCATCGGCTTCCGGGCCGTGCAGGGCCTCGGTGCCGGCGGTCTGATGGTCGGCGTCATGGCGATCATCGGCGATCTGATCCCGCCCCGAGAGCGGGGCAAGTACCAGGGCATGATGGCCGGCGTGATGGCCCTCGCGATGATCGCGGGCCCGCTGGTCGGCGGCACCATCACCGACCACCTCGGCTGGCGCTGGTCCTTCTACATCAACCTGCCGCTCGGCGCGGTCGCGCTCATCGCCATCAGCGTCGTCCTGCACCTGCCGAAGAAGCGCGCGCAGACCCGCATCGACTATCTCGGCGCCGGCCTGCTGACGCTGGGCATCACCTCCATCGTGCTGGTCACCACCTGGGGCGGCACGGAGTACGCCTGGGGCTCGGCCCGCATCATGGAGCTGATCGGCATCGGCGTCGCCGCGCTCGTCGGCTTCCTGTTCTGGCAGACCAAGGCGGCCGAGCCGATCATGCCGCTGCACATCTTCCGCAACCGCAACTTCTCGCTCATGTCGATCATCGGCTTCATCACCGGGTTCGTGATGTTCGGCGCCGTCCTCTTCCTGCCGCTGTACCAGCAGGCGGTGCAGGGCGCCTCCGCCACCAACTCCGGACTGCTGCTGCTGCCGATGCTCGGTGCCATGCTCGTCGTCTCGATGGTGGCCGGCCGGGTCACCACCAACAGCGGCCGCTACAAGGTGTTCCCGCTGGCCGGTGGCGTGCTGATCATCGCCGGACTGTTCCTGCTGGCCCAGATGGACACCGAGACCACCCGGCTGACCTCCGGGATCTACATGGCGGTGCTCGGCGCGGGCATGGGCTGCCTGATGCAGATCACCATGCTGGTGGCGCAGAACAGCGTGGAGATGAAGGACATGGGCGTCGCCTCCTCCTCCACCACCCTGTTCCGGACGCTCGGTTCCTCGTTCGGTGTCGCGATCATGGGCGCGCTGTTCAACCACCGGGTGCAGGACGTCATGGTCGAGCGGGCGGGTGCCCTCGGCGGGAAGATGACCGAGCAGTCGGCGCAGCTCGACGCGGCGAGCCTGGCGAAGCTGCCGGTGCAGGCCCGCGAGGCGTACCAGTACGCGGTGTCGGCGGGGACGCACTCCGCGTTCCTGCTGGGCGCGGCCGTCGCCGTGGTCGCCCTGGTGGCGGCGGTGTTCGTCAAGGAGGTGCCGCTGCGGGGAGCCGGCGGCCCGAAGCCGGCGGAGGAGGCGGCTGGGGACGCCGCCGGGGAGCGGCCGGCGGTTGCAGAGGCCGTCTGACCCTTCCCCCCACTCCGTCCGCCGAGGCCCCCCGGGTTCACCCGGGGGGCCTCGGCATGTTCGTGTGCCGGGGTGCCGGCACGGGCTCAGCCCAGGTTCGCGCTCGCCGCGCGCAGTTCGTCCAGCGCGGTCAGGGTGTGCGGGGCGAGGTCCCCGGCCTCCTCGCGGCCGGCCTCGGACCACCGGGCGTAGCCCCGCTTGAACGCGAGGACGCCCAGCTCGGCCGCGAGGTGCGCGGTCGTCTCGGGGACGCCGCGCGCGACCAGGGCCGCCGTCATCGCCTCGGCCATGCCGACGCTCTTGAGGGCATCGCGTTCCTGGAGTTCCGTACTGGCCGCCACGGCCGCCCGCAGCCGGGGGCCGAGTTCGCGGTTGGCCGGCCCCATGGCGCTCGAGGCCCGTTCCAGTCCGGCGGCCACGGCCCGCAGCGGGGTGGCGTCCGCGGGCGCCTCGGCGATGCCCTCGGCCAGCAGCCTGCTGAGCGTCTCCTGTCCCGCGACGAGCAGCTCGCGCTTGTCGGAGAAGTGCCGGAAGAAGGTGCTCTTGGTGACGCCCGCGCGTTCGGCGATCTGCGTCACCGTCGTGGCGTCGTACCCCTGCTCGGTGAAGAGGTCGACGGCCGCGACGACGAGTCGCTGGGCCGCTCCTGGTTGCCATCTGGCCATGGGGGACAGCTTAGGCGGAGAGTGATGGGACAAGAGTCCCGTCACCGTATAGGGTCGGTGATGGGACAACGGTCCCATCGATGGGCCGCCCGGTGTCCCCTCCGGTCCACCGCGGCCCTTGCCGGCCCTTTCCGGCCTTTTCCACTTCTTCGTCCCTTCCCGGGAGCACTCATGCATGTCTTCGTCACCGGCGGCACCGGCACCATCGGCACCGCCGTCGTCGCCGAACTCCTCGACACCGGCCACACCGTGCTCGCCCTGGCCCGCTCGGACGCCTCCGCCGCGACCCTGGAGAGCGCCGGCGCCGAGGTGCTGCGCGGATCGCTGACGGACCTCGACGTCCTGCGCACCGGCGCCGCCGGGACCGACGGTGTCATCAGCCTGGCCTTCGGACGCGACTACTCCGACCCCGAGGCGCTCGCCCGGGGCATCGCCGAGGAGAACGCCGCGCTCACCGCGCTCGGCGAGGAACTCCTCGGCTCCGACCGCCCCCTCGTGACCGTCTCCGGCACCCCCCGCGCCCCCGGGCGCGCCGCCACCGAGGAGGACCCGCTGCCCACCGACGGGCCCGTGGGCGGCCGGGCCCTGTCGGTCATGGCCGTGCTGGCGCTCGCCTCCCGCGGGGTGCGCAGCTCGGCCGTGCGCATGCCGCGCACCGTCCGCGAGGACGGACGGGGCGGCTTCGCCGGCCTGCTCACCGAGGCCGCCCGCCGCACCGGCGTGGCCGGCTACCCGGGCGACGGTTCCCAGCGCTGGCCCGCCGTGCACGCGCGGGACGCCGCGGTCCTGTTCCGGCTCGCCCTGGAGCGCGCCCCGGGCGGCACGGCCTGGCACGCCGTCGCCGACGAGGGCGACGCGGTCCGGGACATCGCGGAGGTCATCGGGCGGCGGCTCGGTCTGCCCGTCGAGCGGGTGCCGGACGAGACCTTCGGCCCGTTCGCACCGATCTTCGCCGCGGACCAGCCGGCCTCCAGCGCCCGCACCCGCGAGGCCCTCGGCTGGAAGCCGGTCCACCCGGGCCTCCTGGAGGACCTGGAGAACCTGCGGCCCTGACCCCCGGCCCCTCCGGTTCCCGGGCCCTTCCCTACGGGGCGCTCCGCGGCAGCATCGGATAGCTGCCGGTGCTGGTGGGGGCGTGCTCCGGGAGCCAGAGGACCGCCAACGCCCCCTGGGCCGGCGCGCTCCCGGGTGCGCCGGGGGCGCGCACATTGCGGAAGGTGAGGCGGGCGCCCAGCACCCGCGCCTGGCCCGCGGCGATGGTCAGGCCCAGGCCGTGGCCCCGTCCCGCCCGGTCGGGACTGCCGGTGCGGAACCGGCTCGGCCCCTCCTCCAGCAGCTTCTCGGGGAAACCGGGCCCGTGGTCCCGCACCCGGATCACCCGGCCCTCCACGGACACCCGCACCGGCGGCCGGCCGTGCCGAGCCGCGTTCGCCAGCAGGTTGAACAGCACGCGCTCCAGCCGGCGCGGGTCCGTGGTGACCGCCGACTCGTGCACCACCGTCACCTCGACGCCGGCGTCCTTCACCGCCACCCGCCGGGTCACGAACTGCCCGAGCATGATGTCCTGCAGCTCGGCCCGCTCCGAGGCCCCGTCCAGCCGGGCGACCTCCAGCACGTCCTCGACCAGCGTCCGCATCGCCTTGGCCCGGTCGAGCACCAGCTCGGTCGGCCGCCCAGGCGGCAGCAGCTCGGCCGCCGTGAGCAGGCCCGTCACCGGGGTGCGCAACTCGTGCGCGATGTCCGCGGTCACCCGCCGCTCCGCCTCGATGCGCTGCTGCAGCGCCTCCGCCATCGCGTCCACCGCCCGCGCGAGATCGTCGGTCTCGTCCCGTACGACGCCGCCGATCGCGTCCCGCACCCGGACCTCCGTCTCGCCCATGGCGACCCGGTTCGCCGCGGCCGCCGCCTTGCGCAGCCGGCGCGACATCTGGCCGCCGATGAGGACCCCGATCGCGCTGCCGCCGAGGACGACCGCGATCGAGCCGATCAGCAGCGCCTCGTCGAGGTCGTTCATCACACTGGCGCTGCGGTCGGTGAACGTGGTCTGCAGGGACAGCACCCTGCCGTCCTTGAGCGGCACGGCCGCCCAGATGTCCGGCACCCCGTGCAGCCCCTCCGCCACGTACGTGGCCCGCCGGCCCTGCTTGACCCTGGCCAGCAGGTCCCGGGGGATGCCCGGGTCGTCGACCTTGACCCCGAAGGCCTGGGTGCGCCCGGACTCGTACATCCGCTGCGCCACCTGGATGCGCTCGTCGGCCAGGTCACGCGAGTTGTCCAGCATCGAGACGCGCGCCGCGTTGTGCACCACCAGGCTCAGGGCGACCGCCACCAGCGCGCCGACCAGCGCGATCGCCGCGCTCAGCTTCCACCGCAGCCCCGTGCGCATACCAGGGGCGCGCGGGCCGGACTCGGGCGCGGCCGGGTCGTGCGCTCCGGAAGCACGCGCCCCGGCGCCTACGAGGACCTCGGGTCCGCCCGGTTCCGGGCCGTCGGGGAACATCACGTACGGGTCGGCCGCACCCGTACCGGGCCCGCCGCCGTCGCCGACGGCGGCACGCGCGTGCGGCACACCGCCGTCCACCGCGCCGCCGGCCCGCCCTCGGCGCCGAAACATCCTCCGCACCCTCCCGCCCCGCTCAGGCCTTCAGTTTGTAGCCGAAGCCGCGGACCGTCTCGATCCGGTCCTGGCCGATCTTCGTGCGCAGCCGCTGCACATGGACGTCGACGACGCGGGTGTCCCCGCCCCAGCCGTAGTCCCACACCCGCTCGAGGAGCTTGTCACGCGAGAGCACCGTGCCCGGCACGGCGGAGAACTCCAGCAGCAGCCGCATCTCGGTCGGGGTGAGGGACACCGGGCGCCCGGACCGGCGCACCTCCATGCCCCCGGTGTCCACCTCCAGCTCGCCGAAGGTGAGCACCCCGCCCTCCGCCGCCGGATCGTCCTCCTCGCCCCGCATGCCGCCCGCGTGCCCGAAGCGGCGCAGCACCGCGCGGATCCGGGCGACCAGCACGGCCCCGTCGAAGGGCTTGGTCACGTAGTCGTCGGCGCCCGCCTCCAGGCCGAGGACGACGTCGATGGAGTCGGCCCGCGCGGACAGCATGATCACCGGCACGTTCGACTCGTCACGGATGCGCCGGCACAGGCTCACCCCGTCGAGCCCCGGCACCATCACGTCCAGCAGCGCGATGTCGGGGCGCCGGGAGCGGAACGACTCGAGGCCCGACAGCCCGTCGGGCATGGCGGTGACCGCGAAGCCGTCGCGCTCCAGCGCCAGCTGCGTGGCCTCACGGATGACGTCGTCGTCCTCCACGAACAGGACGTGGGTCTGCTCTGCCATCGGTGCTCTCGGCCGTCTCTCTGTCGTCTCTGTCGTCTCGGGCGTCTTGGTCGAGGGGAGCGGCGGTGTGCCCCGCGCCGCCGCGGACCCGCCGGAGGGCGGGCCCGTGACCTCGGGGGACCGGTGCGCGGCGGGACCTCAGCGGGTGCTGGGCGCCGTCGTCACCTCCTGGTCCACCGCGTTGCTGTAGTCGTTGTGCACGCGGGACTGCGCGACGAAGCGCCTCCCCGCCCAGCGGTAGGTGATGACCTCCTCGCTGGACGGGTAGGTCAGCGAGTCCCCCTTGCGGTACAGCTGCTGGGTCACCACCAGGTCGCCCCGGTCGATCTCCGCGTAGACCGGCGGGTCCTCGGCCCTGAACACATTGTCGTACCCGTGATCGCCCGAGCGGTACACGTAGGCGCCGACGCCCACCGCGTCTCCACACGTCATCACGTTCACCACGATGTCGTCCGAGGGCCCCCGGGTCAGCCCGCCGTACGACACGTCCACCGGGTACTCGTCCCCGACACACGGCTTGAGCTGGCGTTTCACCGCGGGGCTGACCTTCGGGTCGCTCTCGACGAGCTTGACCGCGAGGCCCCGCCGCTTCTCCTGCTCGGCCGGGGCGGGCACCGCCTCGGAGGACGAGGGCGCGCTCGGAGTCGACTCCGGCTCCGTACGCCGCACCGAGCCCGAGGGCGAGGAGACCGGGGCCAGCGTCTCGCTGCCCGCCGGGCCCTCGTCCCGGGCGCCGGTCCCGCCCGTCCCGCACGCGGAGACGAAAAGGCCGAGGGCGGCGATCGCGGCCACCGCCGCGATCACCGCCTTGAGGGCCCTGCCGGGCCAACCGACCCCTCTGCCTAGGCCGCGCAACGCTCCCGCTCCTCACGCTCCAGCGCGCGTGCGTCCAGATCGCGGGACTCCAGCTCCTCGCGGAGCCGGGCGAGCGCCCGGTGCAGCGTGCTCTTGACCGTACCGGCCGACATGCCGAGGGCGGCGGCGGTCTCCTCCGTGGTCATCTGCTCCCAGTGTCGCAGCACGACGACGCTGCGTTGCTTCGGAGCGAGAACCTTGAGGACGTCCATCAGCAGGGCACGGTCCGCGTGCTGCTCGGCGGAGTCGTCGACGGAGGCGTCCGGGAGCTGCTCGGTGGGCACTTCCTCCAGCTTGCGGGCACGCCACCACTCGGTACGAGTGTTGATCATGACCCGGCGCAGGTAGGCGTCGGCCAGCCGCTTGTCGGCGATGCCGTCCCAGCGGCCGTACGTCCGTACGAGCGCGGTCTGCAGGAGGTCCTGGGCGTCGACCGGGTCCGGCACCAGCCGGCGCGCACTGCGCAGCAGTGCGTCCTGCCGCGTGCGGACGTACTCCTCGAACCCGAGCACCTCGCCCTGAGCCTGCGTCATGTCCATCGCCTCCCGCGCCCCGCGCCGACCTGTCGTCGGTTCTCCGTTCCGGCCGTCCTGTCCTCGCCGGGTACGGGAAGAAAGCTACGGAGGCGTTGTCACGAGGCTGTCCGAGGAAGCCTGCGGACGGCGCTCGGCTGTCCGTCGGTTGTGTAACGGAAGTAAGCGCGGGCTAAAGGGAAGGGGTGATTCCTTCCCTCGCAGGCGATTTGTGGTGGGGGTGGCGCACCTCGAACGTCATGGACGACTGTGACGTCGCTGTCGGAGGGGTGTGGAACGGCGAAGCGGGGGTAAAGATCAACGCCCGCTTCGCGGGGGCCGGCCCGGCTCGGACCCGGGAGCCGGCCCCGGGCCGAGCCCGCTGCCGGGGCGGGCTCAGCTCAGGGGAAGGCGGTACCGGCCGCCGGGCAGCGGCTCGACCAGTCCGTCGGAGACCAGGCCGTCCAGCGCGCGGGCCCGCTGCACCGGCTCGTTCCACACCCGGTCGAGGGCCGCCTGCGGAACGGGGTGCGCGGCCTCCCGGAGCACCGCGAGCAGCCGGCCGCGCACCTGGCGGTCCGTTCCCGCGTACGACTGGACGCGGCGCGGCGGGCCGTCGTGCGCGGGCTTGCCCGCGACGTGCCAGGCGCACCGGTCGGCGATCGGGCAGCGGTGGCAGCTCTCGTTCTTCGCCGTGCACACCAGCGCGCCGAGTTCCATCGACGCCGCCGCCCAGCGGGAGGCCGTGTGCTCGTCCTCCGGCAGCAGGGCGCGGGCCAGTTTGCGCTCGGCGGCCGTGGTCGCGTTCGGCGGGTACTGGACGCCGGTGACCGCGCGGGCCAGCACGCGGCGCACATTGGTGTCCAGCACGGCGTGCCGCTGCCCGTAGGCGAACGAGGCCACCGCTGCGGCGGTGTACTCGCCGATGCCGGGCAGGGCGAGCAACTGGGCGTGGTCGGTGGGGACGTCGCCGCCGTGCCGTTCCGTTATGGCGACGGCCGCGCCGTGCAGCCGCAGCGCGCGGCGGGGGTAGCCGAGGCGGCCCCAGGCGCGGACGGCCTCGCCGGGCGCCTCCTTGGCGAGGTCGGCGGGGCGCGGCCAGCGGGCGAGCCACTGCTCGTAGACGGGCAGGACGCGGCTCACCGGGGTCTGCTGGAGCATGAACTCGCTGACCATCACGCCCCAGGGCCCTGCGTCGGGGCGGCGCCAGGGGAGGTCGCGGGCGTGCGCCTCGAACCAGGCGATGACGGGACCGTGCAGGTTCCCCCCGGTGTCGGCGGGGGGAGCGGGGGTCGTGGGGTCCGCGGCGGGGGTGGGGATGGGGTGGGGCGTGGGGGAGGCGGCGGCGGGGCTGTCTGTGGTGTGCGCGGTGGGTGCTGTCATGGCGGTTTCGATCCTGCCACGGGGTGGGGGCGTGCTGCGGCGTGTCGCCCCGGCGGGGTGTCCGGGTGTCGTGGCCGTGCCCCCGTGCGGGGCACACGGCCGTGCCGGCGCGGGGGCACGGTGCCCCTTTGCACCCTCCCGGGTTCGTTGGAACAGATGATGATCCGGAAAAGTTGCCGATGAGCGGCGGGTGACGGCCAGTTGGGCGAGTGTTCTCTCGTAAGGTTTGGGCCGTGGGATCTCTGCGCAATCCGGTCGGGCCGCTTCCCTCCTCCATCTACTGGCGTCGGAGGGCCGTTCTCCTTGCCGTACTCGGGGTGCTGGCGCTCCTCGTCGTATGGTTCGTCGCCCTCGGCGGAGGCGGCGGGAAGAAGAGCGAGGGCGGGGGCGACGGCAAGAACCCCGCGCCCTCCATCACCCCGGGACCCTCCAGTTCGGGCCCCGCGATCAGCCGGCACCCCGGCGGCCGTGACGAGTCGGGCGGCGGCGAGGACGGCGGCTCGGGCGGCTCCGGCGGTTCGGACGGCTCCGGCGACGGTGCGGGCGACAGCGACGGGACCGGTACGGGCGCAGGTGCCGGGGGCGGCGGATCCGCCGGCGGTACGGAGGGCGGCGGCGCCGGGAGCGGGGGCGTAGGCGGGGTCAGCGGTGAACAGGTGCCGGCCGGCTCCACCCTGCCCAACTGCACCACGAGCGCGGTCACGTTGAACCTCAGCAGTGTCCACAACACCTACGCTCCCGAGCAGACCCCCACCCTGCGGCTGACCGCCCGCAACACCTCCGCCGGTGACTGCAAGATCGACCTCGGGCCGAAGCACGCGGTCCTGACGATCACGCAGACGGGCGAGGACGAGGACTTCTGGGCCTCCGACGACTGCGCCGAGGGCTCCGGCAGCGTCCTCTTCCGGGTGCCGGCCCAGGGCAGCGCGACCTACACGGTGAAGTGGGACCGCGAGCCGAGCGCCGCCCACTGCGCCACCCCGAAGGCGGGCAAGGCCTCGGCGGGCACCTACCTGGTGGAGGC
Source organism: Streptomyces griseoaurantiacus (assembly GCF_036189845.1). Classification (NCBI taxonomy): domain Bacteria; kingdom Bacillati; phylum Actinomycetota; class Actinomycetes; order Kitasatosporales; family Streptomycetaceae; genus Streptomyces; species Streptomyces griseoaurantiacus. Next base: position 4,163,081 of record NZ_CP108326.1, read on the forward strand.
GAAGGCCGAGGGGTTCACCAAGGCGCGGACGTCCTTCGTGCTCGCCAAGGACTGAGCCCCGCAGGCAGCCCCACGGGCCTTCGTGCTCAAGGGCTGTCCCCGGGCGCGGGGTTCAGACGTAGCGTTCCAGGATCGAGGACTCCGCGAGCCGGGACAGCCCCTCGCGGACGCTGCGGGCGCGGGCCTCGCCGACCCCGTCCACCGTCTGCAGGTCGTCCACGCTCGCGGCGAGCAGCTTCTGCAGGCCGCCGAAGTGCTCCACCAGACGGTCGATGATCGCGCCGGGCAGCCGGGGCACCTTCGCCAGCAGGCGGAAGCCGCGCGGGGAGACAGCGGAGTCCAGCGCCTCGGGGGAGCCGGTGTAGCCGAGCGCGCGGGCGACGGTGGACAGCTCCAGCAGTTCCGCGTGGCTCAGCGCGTCGAGCTCGGCGAGGGCCTCGTCGACCGTGCGGGAGCGCTTGGCGGTGGGCTCGGGCACGTAGTCCCGCACCACCAGTTCCCGCTCGGGCTCCACGCCCGCGATCAACTCGTCGAGCTGGAGGGCGAGAAGACGGCCGTCGGTGCCCAGTTCGACCACGTACTCGGCGATCTCGGTGGCGATGCGGCGGACCATCTCCAGGCGCTGCGCGACCGCCGAGACGTCCCGGACCGTCACCAGGTCCTCGATCTCCAGCGCGGACAGCGTGCCCGCCACCTCGTCCAGGCGCAGCTTGTACCGCTCCAGCGTGGCCAGCGCCTGGTTGGCGCGGGAGAGGATCGCCGCCGAGTCCTCCAGGACCCGGCGCTGCCCGTCCACGTAGAGCGCGATGAGGCGCATCGACTGGGAGACCGACACCACGGGGTACTTGACCTGCTTGCTGACCCGGTCGGCGGTGCGGTGCCGGGTGCCGGTCTCCTCCGTGGGGATCGTCGGGTCGGGCAGCAGCTGCACGCCCGCACGGAGGATCTTGGACAGGTCGGAGGAGAGCACGATGCCGCCGTCGAGCTTGCACAGCTCGCGCAGCCGCGTCGCCGTGAACTCGACGTCGAGGACGAAGCCGCCCGTGCACATCGACTCCACGGTCTTGTCGGAGCCGAGCACGATGAGTCCGCCGGTGTTGCCGCGGAGCACCCGCTCCAGTCCGTCGCGCAGGGCCGTACCGGGCGCCACGGCGCTCAGGGAGGCGCGCATCAGGCCGTCGGCACCGGAACTCCCACCGGATTTTCCGGGAGCTGCCGCCCGGTCGTTGGCTGCCACTGCACTCCTCCGGTCGCAGGTTCTGGGGCGCTCCGTGTCGCACTCTTCTTTCGTACGGACGGGCGAGACCAGGGCAAAGTCTACCGGCGGTCCTCCCGCTCCTGCGGGGCCTCTCGGCGACGGGAGCGCGGCAGGACCCGCAGCGCGTCCCCCATGTCCGCCACTTCCAGCACCTTCATGCCCGGTGGGATCTTCCCCGGATCGGCCGGGACCAGGGCATGTGTGAAGCCCAGACGGTGCGCCTCGGCGAGCCTGCGCTGCACGCCCGTGACCCGTCTCACCTCGCCCGCGAGCCCGACCTCGCCTATCGCGACGAGGTTCTTCGGCAGCGGGGTGTCGCTCGCGGCGGAGGCGAGCGCGAGGGCGATGGCCAGGTCGGCGGCGGGCTCGGAGAGCTTCACCCCGCCGACCGTCGCCGTGTAGATGTCCCGCTTGCCCAGCGCGCTGATCCGGCCGCGCTGTTCCAGCACGGCGAGCACCATCGAGACGCGGGAGGTCTCCAGACCGGAGGTGGTGCGGCGGGGAGAGGGGAGCTGGGAGTCGACCGTGAGCGACTGCACCTCGGTGACCAGCGGGCGGCGGCCCTCCAGGGTGACGGTCAGACAGGTGCCGGGCACCGGTTCGTCGCGCCGGGTGAGGAACAGGCCGCTGGGGTCGGCCAGGCCCACGATGCCCTCGTCGTGCAGTTCGAAGCAGCCGACCTCGTCCGTGGCGCCGTACCGGTTCTTGACGCCGCGTACGAGACGGAGCCGGGCGTGGCGGTCGCCCTCGAAGGACAGCACCACGTCCACGAGGTGTTCCAGCAGACGCGGGCCCGCGATGGCGCCGTCCTTCGTGACGTGGCCCACCAGCAGCGTGGCCATGCCGCGTTCCTTGGAGGCGCGGATGAGGGCGCCGGCCACCTCGCGGACCTGGGCCATGCCGCCGGGCGCGCCGTCGATCTCCGGGGAGGCGATCGTCTGCACCGAGTCGACGATCAGCAGGGAGGGCTTCACCTCGTCCAAGTGGCCCAGAACGGCCGCGAGATCGGTCTCGGCGGCCAGGTAGAGGTGGTCGTCGAGCGCCTTGATGCGGTCGGCGCGCATGCGGACCTGGCTCGCGGACTCCTCGCCCGTGACGTACAGGGTGCGGTGCTCGGGAGCGGCCGCCTTGGCCGCCACGTCCAGCAGGAGCGTGGACTTGCCGACGCCGGGCTCGCCCGCGAGGAGGACGACCGCGCCGGGGACCAGACCGCCGCCGAGCACGCGGTCCAGCTCGGGGACGCCGGTGGAGCGGGCGGTGGCCTGCCGGCCGTCGACCTCGGCGATGGGCAGGGCGGCGGTGGTGACCCGGCCGGGCGCCGTCGTGCGGACGGCGGGCGTGCCGTACTCCTCGACGGTGCCCCAGGCCTGGCATTCGGGGCAGCGGCCGAGCCACTTGGCCGTCTGCCAGCCGCACTCCGTGCAGCGGTAGGAAGGACGGTCCTTGGCGGTTTTGGTACGGGCAGCCATGCGCAAACCGTAACGGGGGGCACTGACAGCGGGGTCCCCCCGGGCTCCAGGGGCGCGGGGAACGGCGCGACGGGCCACGGCGCGCCCCCGCCCCCCCCAACCCTGCTGACGCACCGGACCCGCCGGGAGGACACCCCGCACTCGGATGAGGGATCGTTTCACCCGTACGGAGTAAAAGCGCGGAAGGGGTGAGAACGGACAGGGTGCGGGCGCCTACGGTCGCACGGGTGATGAGCAGTAGCCCGCAGACCTCCACGTACACCCCCGGCGCGCGCCCGGCGCATGGGAGCGCGCGCACCGCCGCGCGTCCATCCGGGTCGTCCGGGTCGTCCGAGCCCCCTCTGGACGGACTGTTCACCTACTGTCTGTCGGTCCTGTGCGAGCACGACGCGGCGGTCGCCGCCCTCGGCGACGTCCTCGCCGTGGCCGAGCGGCGCGGCCGCAACGGCCCGGAGGCTCCCGGCGACCGCCGCGCCTGGCTGTACGCGCTGGCCCGCTGGGCCTGCCGCCGCCGGCTCGCCCACCTCAGGAGCCCCAAGAGCCCGAAGAGCCCCATGAGCTCTGTGAGTCCCGAGGACACCGCCGACCGCCGTGCCGCCACCGTGCTCGCCGCACCCCCCGGCGCCACGGACCTCACCCCCGAGACCCGCGAGCGCCGCCGCCGCGAACTCGCGCTGCTGGCCTGGCCCGAGGCCGCCGGCACCACCCCCGAGCAGCGCGAGGCCCTCGAACTCGCCGTGCGCCACCGGCTCGCCGCCCACGAGGTCGCCGCCGTCCTCGGCCAGAACCTCGCCGCCGCCCGCGAACTCCTCGCCTCCGCCGCCTGCGAGGTGGAACGCACCCGCGCCGCCCTCGCCGTCGTGGAAACCGGCACCTGCCCCGGCACCGCCCACCTCACCGGGGACCGCCGGCTCGTCCTCGGCACCGCGCTGCGCACCGAACTCGTCCGGCACGTGGACGACTGCCCCCGCTGCCGCCGCACCGCCGAACGCGTCCTGCCCGGCAACTGGCCCGGCGCCACCGTCACCCCCGACGCGCTACCGGTCCTGCCCGCGCCCCGCGCCGCCCTGCGCGCGGCGGCGGCCCACCCCTCCCGGGTGCGCGGCAAGGGCCCGCGCTTCGACCGGCGCGGCTTCCCCCTGGACCCCGGCGACCACGCGGCCCGCCGTGAACGCCTGCGTGCCCGGGCGCTCACCACGACGGTCGTCGCCACCGTCGTCGCCGCCCCCGTCCTCGCGCTGTGGGCCGCCTACCGGGGCGCCCCGCTGATCGGCGAGGGCACGGACGGCAGGCCCGCCACCGCCGGCGAGGCCCCGGACGCCGGGGCGGCCGAGGGCGGCACGGGCCCGTACGAGAACGCGGGCAACGCCCGCGTGAGCCCCGATTCCCGCCGCTCCGGCCGCCCCCGCCCGGCCGGGGACGTGGACGTCGCCGTGGTGGGCGGCGACACGGACTCCCGCGGCACGGGCCGCCTCGCCGTCGGCGCGGAGAGCAGCGGCACGACGACCGTCATCACCCTGCGGGCCACCGGGGACTCACCGGTGCGCTGGTCGGCGAGGAGCGGCGCGCCCTGGCTCTACCTCAGCCGCACCTCCGGCACCCTCGCGCCCGGCGAGTCCGTGACCGTGCGGGTGTACGTGGACCACCTGCGCGAACCCGCCGGTCCCTGGCAGGCCCGCGTGACGCTCGCCCCCGGCGGCACGGCGGTCACCATCGAGGGCTACGGCACGGCCGGAACCCCGGCCCCGGACGCCGACCCGCCGGCGCCGCCCCGCGGTCATCACCACCACCATCACCACACGCGGCCCCCGGCGAGCCCCGGTACACCCGATCCCGACCCCACGCCGGACGACCCGGCACCGGACCCGAGCACCACCGACCCCGGCACGCCCTCCGGCGAGGAGGGCTCCACGCCCCCCACCGACACCCCGGACGCGGCGAGCCCCGCGCAGTGAGCCCCGCCCGGTGAGCGCAGCGCAGTGAACGTCCGCGCTCAGACCGCCGGGCTCGCCGGGCTCGCCGGGGCCTCCGCAGGCACCGGGTCCGCCGGGTGCGGGGCCACCAGCGGCAGCCCCCGGGACAGTCGCTCCTCGCACAGCTCGACCAGCCGGTCGTACCCGGCCTTGCCCATCAGCTCGGTCAGCTCCGCACGGTAGGAGACGTACACCGGGTCGCCCGCGCCGTGCGCCGAGGTCGCCGAGGTGCACCACCAGTGCAGGTCGTGCCCGCCCGGGCCCCAGCCCCGGCGGTCGTACTCGCCGATCGACACCTGCAGCACGCGGGTGTCGTCGGGCCGGTCGATCCAGTCGTAGGTCCTGCGCACCGGAAGCTGCCAGCACACGTCCGGCTTGGTCTCCAGCGGCTCGCGACCCTCGCGCAGCGCCAGGATGTGCAGGGAGCAGCCGGCGCCGCCCGCGAAGCCCGGGCGGTTCTGGAAGATGCACGAGCCCTGGAACGGGCGCGTCTGGCGGGAGCCCTCCTCGTCCTCGGAGACCCAGCCGCCCGCGTGCCCCTCGTCGTGGTGCTGCCAGATGTCCGGCGTGAGCCTCGCCACATGGCCGGCGACGCGCTCCTCGTCCTCCTCGTCGGAGAAGTGCGCGCCCAGCGTGCAGCAGCCGTCCTCGGCGCGGCCCGCCTCGATGCCCTGGCAGCCGGCGCCGAAGACGCAGTTCCAGCGCGAGGTCAGCCAGGTGAGGTCGCAGCGGAAGACCTGCTCCTCGTCGGCGGGGTCGGGGAACTCCACCCACGCCCGCGCGAAGTCGAGGCCCTTCTCGTCGGAACCGTCGCGCAGCGGCGAAGGGGCCTTCGGACCCGCCGCGGCCCCGGTGTTTTTGCCCCGCTTGCCGCTCTTCGCGTTTTTCGTCTTTGGCACGCCTCCAGAGTAAGTGCCCGCCGGCAGTAGCGTTTGCGTCCATGAGACTCGGTGTCCTCGACGTGGGATCGAACACGGTCCACCTCCTGGTGGTGGACGCGCACCCCGGTGCCCGCCCGCTGCCCGCGCACTCGCACAAGGCCGAGCTGCGGCTCGCCCAACTCCTCGACGAGGACGGGGCGATCGGCACGGAGGGCGTCGACCGCCTGGTCGCCGTGGTCCGCGAGGCCCTCCAGGCCGCCGAGGACAAGGGCGTGGAGGACCTGCTGCCCTTCGCCACCTCGGCGGTGCGCGAGGCCCGCAACGCCGACGAGGTCCTCGCCCGGGTCCGCGAGGAGACCGGCGTCGAGCTCCAGGTGCTCAGCGGCGAGGAGGAGGCGCGGCTCACGTTCCTCGCCGCCCGCCGCTGGTTCGGCTGGTCGGCCGGGAAGCTGCTGGTCCTCGACATCGGCGGCGGCTCCCTGGAGATCGCCTACGGCATCGACGAGCAGCCCGACGCCGCCGTGTCGCTGCCCCTGGGCGCGGGCCGGCTGACCGCCGGGCGGCTGCCGGGCGACCCGCCCGCCCCCGACGACGTCCGCGCGCTGCGCAAGCACGTGCGCGCCGAGATAGCGCGCACGGTGGGAGTGTTCAGCCGCTTCGGGCCGCCGGACCACGTGGTGGCCACGTCCAAGACCTTCCGCCAGCTCGCCCGCATAGGCGGCGCCGCCCGCTCCGCGGAGGGCCTGTACGTGCAGCGCGAGCTGAAGCGGGAGTCCCTGGAGGCGTGGGTGCCCCGGCTCGCCTCGATGACCACGCGGGAGCGCGCCGACCTCCCCGGCGTCTCCGAGGACCGCGCCCACCAGCTCGTGGCCGGCGCGCTGGTCGCCGAGGCCGCGATGGACCTGCTCGGCGTGGAGTCCCTGGAGATCTGCCCCTGGGCCCTGCGCGAGGGCGTGATCCTGCGGAGCCTCGACCAGATGGGGACGTAGGAGGGGCGCCCCGGACGGTGCCCGGCAGTGAGCATCCCCACTCCCCGGGCGCCCCCACACCACCCGACCGCACCCCGTAACCTGTCCCCCATGGCGGAGCCCCCCGTGCAGATCCCGGCCACGGAAACGCAGATCCCGGACACGGAACCGAAGGTCGCCCTGTCCACCGCCTCCGTCTACCCGGAGTCCACGGCGACGGCCTTCGAGATCGCCGCGCGCCTCGGCTACGACGGCGTCGAGGTCATGGTCTGGACCGACCCGGTCAGCCAGGACATCGAGGCACTGCGCAGACTCAGCGACTACCACCGCGTACCGATCCTCGCCGTGCACGCCCCCTGCCTGCTCATCACCCAGCGCGTGTGGTCCACCGACCCCTGGACCAAGCTCCAGCGGGCCCGCGCCGCCGCCGAGAAGCTCGGCGCGAGCACCGTCGTCGTCCACCCCCCGTTCCGCTGGCAGCGGCAGTACGCGCGCGCCTTCGTCGAGGGCGTCTGGCGCATGGCGGACGAGACCGACGTGCGGTTCGCCGTGGAGAACATGTACCCCTGGCGCTACCGCGACCGCGAGATGCTCGCCTACGCCCCCGACTGGGACGTCACCAAGGACGACTACCGGCACTTCACGATCGACCTCAGCCACACCGCGACCGCCCGCACCGACACCCTCGCCATGCTCGACCGCATGGGCGACCGCCTCGGCCACGTCCACCTCGCCGACGGCAAGGGCTCGGCCAAGGACGAGCACCTGGTGCCCGGCCGCGGCGGACAGCCCTGCGCGGAGGTCCTGGAGCACCTCGCGCGCACCCGCTTCGACGGCCATGTCGTGATCGAGGTCAACACCCGCCGCGCCATGTCCGGCGCCGAACGTGAGGCCGACCTCGCGGAGGCGCTGGCCTTCACCCGCCTCCACCTGGCCTCCACCGCCCGTGCCGGACGCGGCTGAGGGCTCCCGGGCCGGCACGCCGCGCGAGACGCACATCCCGCATTCCGGACGGCCCGTCCCGGCACCTGGATGACCGGCGTACGCTCGACGGCAGTCATCACCCCCCGAAGGAGCGAGCGACGATGCCCGAGCTGAGGTCCCGCACAGTCACCCACGGCCGCAACATGGCGGGCGCCCGCGCCCTTATGCGCGCCTCCGGTGTACCCGGCGCGGACATCGGCCGTAAGCCGATCATCGCGGTCGCCAACTCCTTCACCGAGTTCGTGCCGGGCCACACCCACCTCCAGCCGGTCGGCCGGATCGTCTCCGAGGCCATCACCGAGGCGGGCGGCATCCCGCGCGAGTTCAACACCATCGCCGTCGACGACGGCATCGCGATGGGCCACGGCGGCATGCTCTACAGCCTGCCCTCCCGCGACCTGATCGCGGACAGCGTGGAGTACATGGTCGAGGCGCACTGCGCCGACGCCCTGGTCTGCATCTCCAACTGCGACAAGATCACCCCGGGCATGCTGATGGCCGCGCTGCGCCTCAACATCCCGACGGTCTTCGTCTCCGGCGGCCCCATGGAGTCCGGCCGCGCCACCCTGGTCGACGGCACGGTCCGCACGCTCGACCTGGTCGACGCGATCTCCGACGCCGTCAACGACAAGATCTCCGACGCGGACATCCTCCGCATCGAGGAGAACGCCTGTCCGACCTGCGGCTCGTGTTCCGGCATGTTCACCGCCAACTCGATGAACTGCCTCACCGAGGCCATCGGCCTCTCCCTCCCCGGCAACGGCTCGGTCCTCGCCACCCACACCGCCCGCAAGGCGCTGTACGAGAACGCCGCCCGCACGGTGATGGACATCACCCGCCGTCACTACGAGCAGGACGACGACACGGTCCTGCCGCGCAACGTCGCCACGTTCGCCGCGTTCGAGAACGCCATGGCGCTCGACATCGCGATGGGCGGCTCCACCAACACGATCCTGCACCTGCTCGCCGCCGCCCAGGAGGCGGGCGTCGAGTTCGGCCTGGAGCAGATCGACGCCGTCTCGCGCCGCGTCCCCTGCCTGGCCAAGGTCGCCCCCAACGTCGCCAAGGACCGCACGTACTACATGGAGGACGTGCACCGGGCCGGCGGCATCCCCGCCCTCCTCGGCGAACTCCACCGCGCCGGTCTGCTCAACGAGGACGTCCACTCCGTGCACAGCCCCTCGCTGTCCGACTGGCTCAAGAGCTGGGACGTGCGCGGCGGCTCCCCGTCCCCCGAGGCGGTCGAACTCTGGCACGCGGCCCCCGGCTGCGTCCGCTCCGCCGAGGCCTTCTCCCAGTCCGAGCGCTGGGAGGCGCTCGACACCGACGCCGAGGGCGGCTGCATCCGCTCCGCCGAGCACGCCTACTCCAAGGACGGCGGCCTCGCGGTCCTCAAGGGCAACCTCGCGGTCGACGGCTGCGTCGTGAAGACGGCCGGCGTCGACGAGTCCATCTGGACCTTCGAGGGCCCCGCGGTCGTCTGCGACTCCCAGGAGGAGGCCGTCGAGAAGATCCTCACCAAGGGGATCAAGGACGGCGACGTCGTCGTCATCCGCTACGAGGGCCCCAAGGGCGGCCCCGGCATGCAGGAGATGCTCTACCCGACCTCGTACCTGAAGGGCCGGGGCCTGGGGAAGACCTGCGCGCTGGTCACCGACGGCCGCTTCTCCGGCGGCACCTCGGGCCTGTCGATCGGCCACGCCTCGCCCGAGGCGGCCTCCGGCGGCACGATCGCCCTCGTCGAGGACGGCGACCGCATCCGCATCGACATCCCCGGCCGCACGATCGAGCTCCTCGTCGACGACACGGAACTCGCCCGCCGCGCCGAAGCCCTCGACGGCGCCTACGCCCCCCGCAACCGCGACCGCAAGGTCTCCACCGCGCTGCGCGCCTACGCCGCCATGGCCACCAGCGCCGACAAGGGCGCCGTCCGAGACGTCACCAAGCTGGGCTGACGCTCTCACCCAGAAGGGGCGCGGGAAACCGCGCCCACGGACGGGTGCGGTTCCCGTCGAAGCCGGGTCCAGCCCCCAAGGGGCGCGGGGAACCGCGCGACAAGCCGCCCACGACCCGCACCCGCCGACGGGCGGACCCCCTCAGGGCCGTGAAGCGCCCGAGGGGGTCCAAGGGGCGCAGCCCCTCGAAGGGCCCGGGAAAAGCAGGGGCGGCGGGGGCGAGAACCCCACGGCCACCGCCCCACCCGGCTCACCCCCGGAGGGACCGTCACCCCGGGGGGACCGTCACCACCCGGCGGGATCCCCCACCCCGAACACCACCCCGTCCGGCGCCGCCCCGACGACCCGCCCCCCAGCCACCACCGGCACCGCCAACGCCCCCGGCAGCGACCCCCGCGAAGCCCCCATCCGCACCCCCGTCTGCCCCAGCACGACCCCCCGCCCCGCGTCCACCGCCACCAGCCGGCCGTCCGCCGCCATGAAGTACAGCCACCCCCCGGACACCACCGGCGCGGACGCCAGACTCACGGACGTCTCCAGCCGCCACTTCTGCCGGCCGGCGGCCCCGCCAGTCGCCCCACCGTCCGCCCCACCCGTCGCCCCCGCCGTCTCGACGGCCACCACCGCACCCCCGCTGGCCAGCAGATACACCGTCTCCCCGTGCACGACCACCTGCGCCCCCGGCAGCGGATACCGCAGCGCCACCCGCCGCACCGCCCCGCTCGCCCTCTCGTACCGCACCACACCGTCCGTGTACGAGGAGGTGTCCGTGGAGGTGAACCACACCGTCCCGCCCCGCGCCCCGACGACGGTCAGTGCCCCGTCCATCCGCCACCGCTCGCGCACGCCCCCGGTCGCCGGATCGACGGCGGTCACCGAGGTCCCGCCCCCCTCGGCGCTCCGCGTCACATAGGCGAGCCCGTCCCCGAACACCCGGAAGTCGGGCAGCGTCTGCCCCGGCAGCGCCCGCCGCCACTTCACCGCCCCGGTCGCGGAGTCCAGCGCGGTCACCCTCGAGTCGGCGCCGGTGAGCAGGACGACCCCGCCGGCGTGCGCGAGGCGCCCCGCGTACGGCGTGATGTCCCGGCTCCAGCGCGTCCGGCCGGTCGCGGGGTCGAGGGCGGTGAGCCGCTTCCCGCCTCCTCCGACGACGTGCAGCAACCCCCCGGACAGCTCCGGGGTCCCGGCCCCCGCACCGGTCTTGCCCGCCCGCACCCACAGGGTGTGCCCGTCCTCGGGATCGACGGCGGCGGCAAGGACCCCGTCCCGCGTGCAGTACAGCCGCCCGCCCCCGGCCACGCAGTGCGCCATGCCGCGCGCGGTGACGCCGGGCGCGTGCAGGCGCACGGTCCACGGCCGGGCCGAGGCACCCGCGGAGGCCGTCCCGTGTCCCGCCCCGCGCTCGTCCGCCCCCGAACCCGCGAGCACGGCGACGCCGCCCCCGACGAGGGCGAGCACCGCGGCGACGGCACCTCCCACCCCCCACAGCCGCCCCCGGGACCACTCCCTCGCCCGCCCGCGTCTCTCCGTCCGGGACCCCGGCATCGCACCGGCCGCACCCGCGGAACCTTCCCTACCCGCAGGACCTTCCGCGCCCGCCGCACTCCCCGCCCGGTCCTCGACGGGCCCCTCGCCCCGCTCCCCGGCCGTCACGGTCTCCGACCCGGCCTCCAGGAAGGACACGTCCCGCTGCGCCGGTATGAACGCCTGCGTGTCGTACGCGGCCGAGACCGACCGCAGCGCCGTCATCACCTCGTCCGGCGTCGGCCGGTCCTCCGGCTCCTTGGCCAGACAGCGCGCGACGAGCTCCGCCAGGTCCTCCGGCACTCCTGTCAAGTCCGCCTCGTCGTGGACGACTTGATATGCCACGAGGTACGGACTGTCGGAGTGGAAGGGTCCCCGCCCCGTCGCCGCGTGCACCAGCACCGAGCCCAGCGCGAAGACGTCCGCGGCCGGCCCCACCTCCCGCGGCCTGCGGAACTGCTCCGGTGCCATGAACGGAGGGGTCCCGATCAGCTTGCCCGTCTCCGTGCGCAGCTCGCTGTCCGAGGGCCTGGAGATGCCGAAGTCGATGACCTTGGGCCCGTCCTCGGCGAGCAGGACGTTGCTGGGCTTGAGATCGCGGTGCACGACACCGACGCGGTGGATGTCCCGCAGCGCCTCGGCCAGCCCCGCCATCAGCCGGCGCAGCCGCGCCGGGGGCAGCGCGCCGTTCCGTTTCACATGCTCGGCGAGGGTGGGCCCGGGGATGTACAGGGTCGCCATCCACGGCCGTTCGGCCTCCGGATCGGCGTCGACGACGGAGGCCGTGAACGCGCCGCTGACCCGCCGCGCGGCCGCGATCTCCTGCCGGAACCGCCCTCTGAACTCGGGGTCCTGGGCGTACTGGGCGTGCACCACCTTCACGGCGAGGCGCAGCCCCGAGGTGGACCGGGCGAGATGGACGACGCCCATGCCGCCGGAGCCGAGCTCGGCCTCCAGCCGGTACTGCCCGGCGTATTCCGGACGCTCCGCTTCCGGTTCGGTCCCGGCGTTGCGCCGTGGCGGCATCAGTCACCCCCGTGCCTCGCGTCCGCTTGCGCGACGCGCCGAGCCTAGTCGATGCCACGTACGAATCCCGTAGGGCTTGCTAGCCTCGGCGGCGCCAGGACGATTGGCGTGAAATATTCTCAACTCGCATACGGGGGAGGCCACATGGCCACGGAAGAGATCACACCGGAGAGCACACCGACAGCGGCACCCGAACTCCTCGTCGAGCCCCTCGGGGAGGCGGTGACGGCGGCCGCGGAGGCGACCAAGCTGTACCCCATCGCCCCCGGCGTCGAACTGCACGTGCGCAGCGGCCCGGGCGTGAACTACAGCATCGTCAAGACACTGCGCGCCGGCTCCAGCGTCCCGATCATCTGCCAGCGCTCGGGCGACACCGTCAGCGGCTACTACGGCACCTCGAAGATCTGGGACTGCATCGGCAACGCGCAGTTCGTCTCCGACGCCTACGTCAAGACGGGCAGCGACGGCTACGTCGCCCCGCGCTGCTCCTGACCCCTTCCGCCGCCCGCCCTCCGACCAGGGGCGGGCGGCGGCGGAGCGATAATCGACCGGTGAGCGAACGAAACGGGCGGAACGAACGCGTGGACGGGCAGACCGCCGGCAGGCGCGAGGGAGAACCCCCGGTCGAGGTCGGCGAGGCCCCGGGCTCCCGTGACGCCCCGGGCTCCGGCGGCGGCCCCCGTCCCGAACCCCTCAGCTTCTTCGGCACCACCTGGCTCGACCACGAGGGCGGCCCCCGCGGCTACGCCGTCCGCCGCGTCGCCGTCTGTGTCGGCTCCCTCGCGGCGGCGGCCCTCGGCTGCCTCGTCCTGCGCCTCGCCTACGAGGGCCTGCGCATCGCCGACGTCGGCAGCGCGGTGACCGTGCTGATGGTCGTGATGTTCGCGGTCTGCAGCGCCCTCGCGTTCAGCCACACCCGGGGCGCCTTCACCCGCCGTCCCGACCCCGACCGCCAGGCGTCCCTGCGAGGTCTGCTGGCCATCGGCTTCATCGGCTCGCTCCTCGCCTACTTCCTGCGCTCGCTCAAGGAGGCGCCGGGCGAGTCGCTGCACCGCGAGGAGTACGAGGAGGCCCGCGCCCGCCACCGGAAGCGCGCCGGCCGCCGCACCGGCAACCCCTCCCGCAGACGCCGGGGCAAGGCGTAGGGGGTCCGTCTTCGGGGGCCCGCCCCGCCCGCCTCCGCGCACCCCTGCCCGTCCGCCCACCGGACGCCGCCTCCCCGCCCCCGCCCCCGGTGCAAAGATGACCAAAGACGACGCGCACCCCCGGAGGGCACCCCACGCCATGACCCAGAAAGTCGCAGTCCTCGGCACCGGCAAGATCGGCGAAGCCCTGCTCAGCGGGATGATCCGGGCAGGCTGGACCCCCGCGGACCTCCTCGTCACCACCCGCCGCGCCGACCGCGCCGAGCAGCTCCGCACCCGCTACGGCGTCACCCCCGTCACCAACGCCGAGGCCGCCAAGTCCGCGGACACCCTCATCCTCACGGTCAAGCCGCAGGACATGGGCACCCTCCTCACCGAGCTGGCCCCCCACACCCCCGCCGACCGCCTCGTCATCAGCGGCGCCGCCGGCATCACCACCGCCTCCCTCGAGGACCGCCTCTCCCCGGGCACCCCGGTCGTCCGCGTGATGACCAACACCCCCGCCCTGGTCGACGAGGCGATGTCCGTCATCTCCGCGGGCACCCACGCCACCCCCGAGCACGTGGCCCACGCCGAGGAGATCTTCGGCGCCGTCGGCAAGACCCTCCAGGTCCCCGAATCGCAGCAGGACGCCTGCACCGCACTCTCCGGCTCGGGCCCGGCGTACTTCTTCTACCTGGTCGAGGCGATGACGGACGCCGGCATCCTGCTCGGCCTGCCCCGCGACAAGGCCCACGACCTCATCGTCCAGTCCGCGATCGGCGCGGCCACGATGCTCCGCGACAGCGGCGAACACCCCGTGAAGCTCCGCGAGAACGTCACCTCCCCGGCCGGCACCACGATCAACGCGATCCGCGAACTCGAGAACCACGGGGTACGCGCGGCACTGATCGCGGCCCTGGAGGCCGCCCGCGACCGCAGCCGCGAGCTGGCCTCCGGCAGCAACGGCTGACGTCGGTCCCGACCGTTCCGGGGCACCGCGCACACGCGCGGCACCCCGGGACGCTCACCCCGCGGGCAGCAGCCCGATCGCCCGGTACGCCGCGTCGACCCGGGGCCGCGCCACCTCCCGGGCCCGCTCGGCCCCCGCCCGCAGGACACCCTCGAGGTACCCCGGATCGGCGCACAGTTCCCGATGCCGCTCCCGCACCGGCCGCAGCACCTCGACCACCGCCTCCGCGACATCCCGCTTCAGCGCCCCGTACGACTCGTAGGCCGCCGCCAGCTTCTCGGGCTC
>NZ_CP108326.1:4182500-5515000 GCF_036189845.1 Streptomyces griseoaurantiacus
CAAACATCGAGCATCGTGATGCTAAGGCCGTGAAACCGCCGGGTGCGTCTTCGGACAATCTCGGAGTGGTGGAGCCGCCGGCCCAAGCGGTTAGTAGGTGAGTGATGGGGTGACGCAGGAAGGTAGTCCATCCCGGGCGGTGGTTGTCCCGGGGTAAGGGTGTAGGCCGGACGGTAGGTAAATCCGCCGTTCATCAAGGCTGAGACCTGATGCCGAGCCGATTGTGGTGAAGTGGATGATCCTATGCTGTCGAGAAAAGCCTCTAGCGAGTTTCATGGCGGCCCGTACCCTAAACCGACTCAGGTGGTCTGGTAGAGAATACCGAGGCGTTCGGGTGAACTATGGTTAAGGAACTCGGCAAAATGCCCCCGTAACTTCGGGAGAAGGGGGCCATGTCTGGTGAGCCGTCTTGCACGGTGAGCTGGGTGTGGCCGCAGAGACCAGCGAGAAGCGACTGTTTACTAAAAACACAGGTCCGTGCGAAGCCGTAAGGCGATGTATACGGACTGACGCCTGCCCGGTGCTGGAACGTTAAGGGGACCGGTTAGTCACTCTTCGGGGTGGCGAAGCTGAGAACTTAAGCGCCAGTAAACGGCGGTGGTAACTATAACCATCCTAAGGTAGCGAAATTCCTTGTCGGGTAAGTTCCGACCTGCACGAATGGCGTAACGACTTCTCGACTGTCTCAACCATAGGCCCGGTGAAATTGCACTACGAGTAAAGATGCTCGTTTCGCGCAGCAGGACGGAAAGACCCCGGGACCTTTACTACAGTTTGATATTGGTGTTCGGTTCGGCTTGTGTAGGATAGCTGGGAGACTGTGAAGCTCGGACGCCAGTTCGGGTGGAGTCGTCGTTGAAATACCAGTCTGGTCGTGCTGGATGTCTAACCTGGGTCCGTGATCCGGATCAGGGACAGTGTCTGATGGGTAGTTTAACTGGGGCGGTTGCCTCCTAAAGGGTAACGGAGGCGCCCAAAGGTTCCCTCAGCCTGGTTGGTAATCAGGTGGTGAGTGTAAGTGCACAAGGGAGCTTGACTGTGAGACCGACGGGTCGAGCAGGGACGAAAGTCGGGACTAGTGATCCGGCGGTGGCTTGTGGAAGCGCCGTCGCTCAACGGATAAAAGGTACCCCGGGGATAACAGGCTGATCTTCCCCAAGAGTCCATATCGACGGGATGGTTTGGCACCTCGATGTCGGCTCGTCGCATCCTGGGGCTGGAGTCGGTCCCAAGGGTTGGGCTGTTCGCCCATTAAAGCGGTACGCGAGCTGGGTTTAGAACGTCGTGAGACAGTTCGGTCCCTATCCGCTGCGCGCGTAGGAGTCTTGAGAAGGGCTGTCCCTAGTACGAGAGGACCGGGACGGACGAACCTCTGGTGTGCCAGTTGTTCTGCCAAGGGCATGGCTGGTTGGCTACGTTCGGGAGGGATAACCGCTGAAAGCATCTAAGCGGGAAGCCTGCTTCGAGATGAGGACTCCCACCCACTTGATGGGGTAAGGCTCCCAGTAGACGACTGGGTTGATAGGCCGGATCTGGAAGCCAGGTAACTGGTGGAGGTGACCGGTACTAATAGGCCGAGGGCTTGTCCTCAGTTGCTCGCGTCCACTGTGTTGGTTCTGAAACCACGAACGATCAGACCGTGTTTTGTTACCGGTTGCTGGTTGTGTGTTTCACAGTGTTTCGGTGGTCATAGCGTAGGGGAAACGCCCGGTTACATTCCGAACCCGGAAGCTAAGCCTTACAGCGCCGATGGTACTGCAGGGGGGACCCTGTGGGAGAGTAGGACACCGCCGAACAAATATTGAGGAAAACCCCGCACCATTTGGTGCGGGGTTTTCTGCGTTTAGGGTGTCCGGTATGCGCTATGACCTCGTCCTCTTCGACAACGACGGTGTCCTCGTCGACAGCGAGCCCCTGTCCAACACCCTTCTCGCCGCCTACCTCACCGAGCTGGGACATCCCACCAGCTACGAGGACTCGTTGCGCGACTACATGGGCGCCGCCCTGCACCGGGTGCACGACCTCGTGGAGGAACGGACCGGGCAGCGGTTGCCGGAGGACTTCGACGACGTCTTCCACGCGCGCGTGTTCGCCGCGTTCGAGCGGGAGTTGCGGCCGGTGGCCGGCGTGGACGCCGTGCTGGGGAAGCTGGCGGCGGACGGGGTGCCGTACTGCGTGGCCTCGTCGGGGAGCCATGAGCGGATCCGTGTGGGGCACCGGGCCGCCGGGCTGGACCGGTGGTTCGAGGAGAGCAGGATCTTCTCCTCGCAGGACGTGGGACGCGGAAAGCCGGCGCCGGATCTGTTCCTGTACGCCGCGGAGCGGATGGGAGTGCCGGTGGAGCGGTGCGCGGTCGTGGAGGACAGCCCGCTCGGGGTGCGGGCGGCCGTGGCGGCCGGGATGGACGTGTACGGGTTCACCGCGATGACGCCGCCCGAGCGACTGGCGGGGGCCACACGACTGTTCGGGGAGATGGGGGAGTTGCTCGACCTGCTGCGATGAGGCGGGGGGTGACCGCGTCCACGGTCGCGGCACTGACATTTGTCATGCGGAGCTCGGGACGAACGTTTCTATCGGCGGAGGGGGCCCCGACGCGAAGCTTTACCCATGACGACGAAGACCGCAGCAGCCCGCCGGAGTCCTCTCGCGAACCTCAAGCCGCTCCTCATCGACGTCGGCCTGCCCATCGGGTCGTACTACCTCCTCAAGGACGCCCTCGGCCTCGGCACGGTCGCCGCGCTGGCCTGGAGCAGCGTCGGCCCGGCCCTGCGCACCGGGTGGAGCGTGGTGAAGAAGCGCGAACTCAACGGGCCGTCGAGCCTGATCCTGCTCGTCAACGTCGCCGGGGTGCTGCTCAGCTTCCTCACCGGTGACCCGCGGCTGATGCTGGCCAAGGACAGCGGCGTGAGCAGCGTGATCGGGATCGGCGTCCTCGTCTCCGTCGCGCTGGGCCGGCCGATGATGACGTCGGCGGTCAAGCCGTGGCTGGTGAAGGGGGACGCGGGGCGGGAGGCCGCCTGGGAGCGGCTGCTGGGCGGGTCGCCGGAGTTCCGGCGGGCCGAGCGGCGGTTCTCGCTGGTGTGGGGTGCGGTGCTGCTCGGCGAGTGCGTGGTGCGGGTGGTCGGGGCGTACACGGTTCCCGTGGACACGATGGTCTGGCTCGGCTCGGTGATCATGGTCGTGAGCATGGTGCTCGGGTTCCTCGTCAGTGGTGCGACGGGTGCCGTGCCGATGGCGCACCTGCTGATCGCCGAGGCGGGCGGCACGGAGTGCGCCGCGGAGTGCGCCGCGGAGTGCGCCGCGGAGCAGGACGCTCCCGCCGCCCCGGCCGTCCTCGCCACGCGCGCCGCCGTCCCGGCCGTCTCCGCGGGGCCGGTCGTCGCGGCCGTCGCCCGGTGACACGCTGCCGGTGACACACCGCGGGAGGAACCGCGCCGGGGCTCGGCGCAGTTCCTCCTCCACCGCATCTACCCACCGGTAGTCCGGGGCCCTACGCTCGCCGCCATGACAGAGATGCTGCGGCGCGGCAGGGCCTCGTTGGCATTCGGCTTCTTCGCCCAGGGCGTCGCCTTCGCGCTGCTCGTCACGCGCATCCCCGCCATCCAGGACCGGTACGGCGTCTCCGACGCGCTGCTGCCGGTCTTCCTCGCCGCGGTGCCGATCCTGGCGGGCGTCGGCAGTGTCACCACCGAGCAGTTGGTGAAGCGGGTGCGGCCCAGCAGGGTGCTGCGGTGGTCGCAGCCGGTGGTGCTGCTGGCGCTGGTCGGGGTGGGCTCGGGGGACCGGATGCCCGTGCTGGGCCTCGCGCTCGCCGTGTTCGGTCTGTCCGTCGGGGCGCTGGACGCGTCGATGAACATGCTCGGGGTGAGCCTGCAACGGGCGTACGGGCGGAGCATCATGCTCGGTTTCCACGCTTCGTACAGCCTGGGCGGCATCCTCGGTGCCTCGCTGGCGTGGGCGGGGGCGCACTGGCATCTCGCACTGTGGGTCTCGTACGCGCCCGTGGTGCTCGTGCTGCTGCCGGCGGTGTTCGTGGGCAGCCGGTGGTACGTCGACGGGGGCGGGAGCGAGCCGGGAGAGGGCGAGCGGGAGGAGGCGCCGGAGGCGGCCCCGGAGGCCGGGGCCGGGAGCGGGCCGCTCGTCTTCCGGATGCTGCTGCCCTTCTGCCTGGTGATGACCTTCGCGTACATCGGGGACTCGACGGTCTCCAACTGGAGCGCGAAGTACCTCCAGGACGTCCTCGGCAGCAGCGAGCAGCTCGCGACCGTCCCTTACAACGTGTACATGGTGACGACCCTGGTGGGCCGCTCGCTCGGGGACCTCGGGGTGCGCAGGCTCGGTGCCGCGACGGTCGTGCGGCTGGGGGCGGTGACGGCGGCGGTGGGGTTCGCGGTGGTGGCCGCGGCGCCGGGGGCCTGGGTGGGGATGCTGGGGTTCACGCTGCTGGGGCTCGGGTTGTGCGTGCTGGTGCCGGGGACGTTCGCGGCGGCGGGGCGGCGGGCCTTCGAGCAGGGTGGGGCGGGGGCCTCGGACACGGCGATCGCGCGGCTCAACGTGTTCAACTACGTCGGTTTCCTGATCGGGTCGCCGTTGGTCGGAGCGCTGGGGGACGCGTGGAGCTACCGCGGTGCCATGTGCGTGCCGATGGTGCTCGTGCTGGCGACGCTGGGATACGCCCGCTCGTTCGCGCCGCGGGCGGCCGGATACGGTGACGGGCATGAGCGGGCGCGCACGGCTGATGTGGGACGAGCGGGTAACGGGCTATGACTTCGGGCCGGACCATCCGATGGATCCGGTCCGGCTGGCGCTGACCAAGGACCTGGTGGACGCCCTCGGGCTCGACCGGCACGTCGACGTGGTCGCGGCCCGGGCCGCCGGGGAGTCGACGCTGCGGCTCGTGCACCGCGAGGACTACGTGGCGGCGGTGCGGGCGGCGTCCGCGGATCCGGCCGCGGCGGACACGAAGTACGGGCTCGGCACGCTGGACGATCCCGCGTTCGCCGGGATGCACGAGGCGTCGGCGCTGATCGCGGGGCAGTCGGTGGGCGCGGCGGAGGCGGTGTGGCGGGGCGAGGCGCTGCACGCGGTCAACTTCTCGGGCGGGCTGCACCATGCGATGCCGGCCGCGGCGTCCGGGTTCTGCGTGTACAACGACGCGGCGCTCGCCGTCGCACGGCTGCTCGAGCTGGGTGCGGAGCGGGTCGTGTACGTGGACGTCGACGTGCATCACGGGGACGGGGTGCAGGCGGCGTTCTGGGAGGACCCGCGGGTGCTGACGATCTCGCTGCACGAGCATCCGCGGACCCTGTTCCCGCAGACCGGGTGGCCGGAGGAGACCGGGGCCCCGGGGGCGGAGGGCTCGGCGGTGAACGTGGCGCTGCCGGCCGGGACGGGGGACGCGGGCTGGCTGCGGGCCTTCCACGCGGTGGTGCCGGAGCTGGTGGCGGAGTTCCGGCCGCAGGTGCTGGTCTCGCAGCACGGGGCGGACACGCACTTCGAGGATCCGCTGGCGCATCTCGCGGTGTCGCTGGACGCGCAGCGGGCGGTGCAGCTCGCCTGCCACGAACTGGCGCACCGTCACGCGGACGGGCGCTGGGTGGCGCTGGGCGGGGGCGGTTACGCGGTCGTGGAGGTGGTGCCACGGTCCTGGACGCATCTCGTGGGCATCGCGGCGGGGCACGAGATCGCGCCGGAGACGGTGATCCCCGAGGGGTGGCGGCAGCGGGTGTACGCGCGGACGCGGCAGCTCGGTCCGGGGCGGATGACGGACGGGCGGTGGCCGGTGGCCCACGCGGACTGGGAGGCGGGCTACGACCCCGCGGACCGGCTGGACCAGGCGGTGCGGGCGACGCGGCGGGCGGCGTTCCCCCTGCGAGGGCTCCTGCCGTGAGGTTCGCGCTGCGCGGGGCTCCTGCCGTGAGGGGTGTGCTGTGCGGGGGGCCTGCCGTCAGGGGGATGCCGAGTCGGGTTCCCGCCGTCAGGGGCGTGCTCCTGCCGTAGGGGGCCGGCCGGCGTCGTGTGCGGGACGTCGGAGAGCGCCTCCCGCGGGGCGCCGGAGCCGTAACATTCCGTGGCGTGGTGCTTACCAGGGAGCTGCGGGCCCATCTGTTGCGCACGGGGCTCGCCGGGGTGGTGGGGACGCCGCGGGAGGTGAGTCTGCGCAGTTACCGACTCTTCGGCCTGCGCGATCCACGGGTGACGATCGGTGTCGATCCCGAAGGGGTATGGGACGAACGCGACGTGCTGCGGCTCATGGCCGAGAGGTGCGGTGTCTCGGACGATCCCCGGTGCACCTCCGGTCAGGATGTGATCGACCCCGGTCGTACCGTTCTCGCGCTGCACGCCTTCGCGGCCCGGCTGGCGCGGGCCGCGCGGCACCGGGAACCCGTGCTGCTCGGTACCGGTCACCCGCACCGGCTCCTGGGTTTCTACGTCGCGCTCGCAGACGCCTTGTCGACGGCGGGATGTGCCGTCCTCACCCCGGCGCAGGGTCGCTGTGTCGACATAACGACCCGGTTCGGTCTACGCACCCACCGTCTCGCGTACGTACGGGGAGTCGGGTGCGTCCGTGACCCCGCCGCCGAAGCCGCCGGTTGTGAGCCCGGCGCGCACACGCACTCCCCGCTGCCCGTCCGGCTGGCCCTGGCGGCGGCCGCGGAGGGCGGCGGGCCGCTCCCCGGGCTCGTGATCGGCGACCACGGGTGGATCTGCGGCGCAGGTCAGCTGGGGTTCGAGGCGGTCGGACCGGCGGACGTGAACGATCCCGCGCCCTTCGTGGGGCAGGCGGAGGGGCGCGTGTCCGTCGTCGTGCCCCTCGATGACGCTGCGCGGTCCTCTTACTACCGGCCGCTTACTCGCTATGTACTCAATCGAGCGTGTCTGTCACAGTAGGCCGCCGGGGAGATCCCCCTCTTCCCCACTTGCATCACCCGCCCCTAGTCTGGGGAGTGAGCACGCAACGACGAAGAGTCACCGGAAGGGGAAGCCGGTGGCCGTCGAGTGCGGAAGGTTCAGGTGTGTCATGGCTGCTGCTGGCGAGAGGCCTCTGAACGAGGTTCAGTTCCTGACCGTGGCGGAAGTCGCCGCGGTGATGCGAGTGTCGAAGATGACCGTGTACCGCTTGGTGCACAGCGGTCATCTGCCGGCGATCCGGGTGGGCAGGTCCTTCCGGGTGCCGGAGCAGGCGGTGCACGAGTACCTCAAGGACAGCTACGTGGGGGTGGAGACGGCCTGACCGAGGAGGCGACCGGACCGTCACAGGCCCCTCGGAACCCTCGATTACAAGCTCGGCGCCCGGGGCGGGTAGGCTGGCCCCTCGTAGGTCGTATGGGCCCATGGCGCCCAGCACCGAGTGATGAGAAGTGAGCGAGGGTAGTCGTGGGCTCTGTTATCAAGAAGCGGCGCAAGCGGATGGCCAAGAAGAAGCACCGCAAGCTGCTGAAGCGCACGCGAGTGCAGCGCCGCAACAAGAAGTAGCCGCGCGGTAGTGCACGGCATGCGGTAACGCACGCGACGCGTCGCGGCGTGTTCTGTGGCCCCCCGTCCTTCCGAGGACGGGGGGCCACAGCCGTCTCCGTACGGTGCCCGGTGGCTCCTCGGGCGGCCGGATCCGGTGGTTGGGCGTGACAGCGCCCGCCCGGTTCTGATCGGATGACCGGGAGCGGATGCGGGCGTGTGCCGGTGTCCGCGGGAACGTGCGGGTTACCGTGCGGGAAGGTACCGCCGCGTGTTCGGGGGTACCGGGAGGCGCACGGCGGCGTGCCGGGGCCGAGGGCGGCGGAAGGGAAGGCACTGGTCTTGGGAAAGGTCGTGCTGGTGACCGGGGTGGCCCGTCCGCTGGCGGGCAGGTTCGTGCGGCGCCTCGGGCGGGACCCCGACGTCGACCGGGTCGTCGCCGTGGACGCCGTCGAGCCCGAGCACGACCTGGGCGACGCGGAGTTCGTGCGGGCCGACATCAGGCAGCCGACCATCGCCCGGGTGCTCGCGCAGACCGCCGCCGACACGGTCGTCCACATGGACGTCAGCGGCACCCCGCTGGGCAGCGGCAGCCGGGCCTCGGTCAAGGAGACCAACGTCATCGGCACGATGCAGCTCCTCGGCGCCTGCCAGAAGTCGCCGAAGGTCAGGCGGCTGGTCGTGAAGTCCAGCACCAATGTCTACGGTTCGGCCCCCCGCGACCCGGCGGTCTTCACCGAGACGACGCCGCCGAAGTCGCTGCCCAGCGGCGGCTTCGCCAAGGACACCGTCGAGGTCGAGGGCTATGTCCGCGGGTTCGCCCGGCGGCGTCCCGACGTGGCCGTGTGCGTGCTGCGCTTCGCCAACATCCTGGGGCCCAGCGGGGATTCTCCGCTCGCCTCGTACTTCTCGCTGCCCGTGCTGCCGACCGTGTTCGGATACGACCCGCGGCTGCAGTTCGTGCACGAGGACGACGTGATCGAGGCCCTGTGGCTCGGCTCCGCCGAGGAGCGGCGGGCCACGCTCAACAGCGGCACCTTCAACATCGCGGGCGAGGGGGTGCTGCTGCTCTCGCAGTGCGCCCGGCGGCTGGGCCGGCCCACCGTGCCGCTGCCGCTGCCCGCCGTCACCTGGGCCGGTTCCGCCTTCCGTACGCTGGGCATGACGGACTTCTCGCCCGAGCAGATCCGCCTGCTGACCCACGGCCGGGTGGTGGCGACGGACCAGATGCGCGACACGCTGGGCTTCGTGCCCGCCCACACGACCGCCGGGACCTTCGAGGACTTCGCGCGCGGCCTGGGACCCGGGCTGCTCCCGCCGGAGGCCGTGGCGGGCGCCGTCGACCGGATCGCCGCACTGCCCGTGCCGGGCGGCACCCGGTCCCCGCACCCGTCCCCGGCGGGCCCACCGGCGCCCGGCGCCGGGGACGCCCACTGACGCAGAGCGCCCAGCAGAGCGCGAACCGAGGAGCGCAGCAACGATGGCGGACGCCAAGGTCATTCCGTTCGACGACGACCGGTCCCGCGGACCCGCCTCGCACCGCCCGCCGCGGCGACGGAGCGGGGCCGGCCGGCGCGGCGGCGAACCGGCGGCGGGCGACCGCGGGGTCAAGGCCGTGCCCGACGGCGCCCCGGCACACGAGGACGACTCGGCCGAGGCGCAGACGGAGGCGATGGACGCGGCCGGGCCGGGCGGGGGCGAGGGCCGGGGCGACGGCCTGGAGCGGCGCATCGCCGGCGGGCTCGCCTTCCTGCGGCGCCGGCTGACCGGTGACTACGAGGTCGACGACTTCGGCTACGACGAGGAACTCACCGACCAGGTCCTGATGTCGCTGCTGCGGCCGCTGTACGAGAAGTACTTCCGGGTCGAGGTGAAGGGCATCGAGAACATCCCGGCGGAGGGCGGGGCGCTCATCGTCGCCAACCACTCCGGGACGCTGCCGATGGACGGCCTGATGATGCAGGTCGCCGTCCACGACCATCATCCGGCGGGCCGTCATCTGCGGCTGCTCGCGGCCGACCTGGTGTTCGTGCTGCCGGTGGTCAACGAACTGGCCCGCAAGCTCGGCCACACCCTCGCCTGCGCCGAGGACGCGGCCCGGCTGCTGGAGCAGGGGGAACTGGTCGGGGTGATGCCGGAGGGGTTCAAGGGGCTCGGCAAGCCCTTCGGCGACCGGTACAAGCTGCAGCGCTTCGGCCGCGGCGGCTTCGTCTCGACGGCGCTGAAGCACGGCACGCCGATCATCCCCTGCTCGGTCGTCGGGGCCGAGGAGATCTATCCGATGATCGGCAACTCCAGGACGCTGGCGCGGCTGCTGGGCTTCCCGTACTTCCCGCTGACGCCGACGTTCCCGTGGCTGGGACCGCTGGGCGCGGTGCCGCTGCCGACGAAGTGGACGATCCAGTTCGGCGAGCCGATCCCCACGGACGGCTACCCGCCGGAGGCGGCCGAGGACCCGATGCTGATGTTCAACCTGACCGACCAGGTCAGGGAACAGATCCAGCACACGCTGTACAAGCTGCTGGTGCAGCGGCGCTCGGTCTTCTTCTGACCGAGTGCCGCGGGCCGTGCGGGCGGCGCCGCGTGCGGACGCGTACGGGGGGCGCCCCCGTCACCAAGGGCGCCCCCGTACGCGTGCGGCTTCCCGCTCTGCCCGCTCGGCTCCTACTCGGCGTCCTCCGTGTCGATGCCGAGGCCCGGCAGCAGGCCCGGGAGGAGCGGCGGGAGGGTGACGTCGGGCTCCATGGTCGGGTTCTTGCTGCTGCCGCCGCCCGTCGACGGGCCGGCGCCGGCGCTGCGCGAGGGCGGGTCGAGCAGGCCGCCGGTGCTGCCGCCGAGCAGGCCCTCCTCGCGGCCGTGGGAGGCGGAGGGCTCGGGCTTGTGGGCGGTGCCACCGCGGTGGCTGCCCGGGGAGCTGCTCCGGCCGGTGCCGGATTCCGGGTGGTCGCCGCGGGCGGAGCCGGTGGACGGGGCGGGGGCGGAGCCCCGCTCGTCCTCGGTGCCGTCCACCGGCGGGGCCGGGGGCAGGAGCGACTGGAGCGGTGCGACCTCGTCGTTTATGGCGGCGAAGACCTCCGAGACCTCGCTCGCCACGTCCCCGAGCTGCACCGGCAGCCGCCTGCTCAGCTCGCTCCAGGCCTCGCGGTGGGAGCGGGAGAAGGCGGAGAGGGTCCTGATGGGGCCCAGGGAATCGGGGTCCTGCGCATAGGCCTCGTGCAGCAGGCGGTGCCCTTCGGAGGCGTCGTGCCGCATGCCGTTGAGGGCGCGGCGGACCTCGCTCAGGGATTCGTGGTCCAGCGGGCCCGAGCGGTCGCGCTCCATCAGCCGGCGCGCCTCGCTCAGCCGGGTGGAGGCCTGGTCGAGGTAGAGGCGGCCGCGGTCGGAGTCGCCGTCGGCGAGGTTGAGCCGGACGTCCTCGATGCCGCGTTTGAGGCCGTAGAGCGAATCCCCGGGCAGGGCGTCCGTGCTGGCGGCGGCGACGCCGCCGAAGGACGCGGCGGCCACCCCGAGGCCGAGTCCGCCTGCGGTCAGGCCCTTGGCCAGCCGGGTGCGCGGACGCAGTTTCGCCAGGGGGCTCGCCCGGTGCGCGCCGCGTTCGCGGGCGTCGCGCTGCTCGGGAACCGCGGGATCCGGCGCCTCGCCCCCGGCCGTTCCCTCGCGCAGCATGGCCTCCATCGCGGCCACGAGCTGTGCGCGCTGCACGACCTTGACCTCGGGGTCGAGCTGGGGTTTGGGCAGCTCGCCGAGGCCCGCGGCGAGGGCGAGCAGACGCTGTTGCCCGGTGCCCTCCTCCGTGCTCGGAGCCGTGTCCGGAAGGTCGGGCTGCTCGGCCGCCGGGCCCCGGTCGGTCAGCTCCTCCAGGGCCTGGGCGAAGGCGTTCGCCCGCCGGTGCGCCGATACGTTCGCGATCACTGGCGGCACCTCCTCTCGTCATGACGGTCGACTCCCCAGGGGGTCCTGAGGGTTGCACACCTCCGACCACTTGCACACGAAAGGGTGAGCAGAGTCGGCAAGGTGTGACCACAGGGAGCCTGTATCCCGCACAACGAGCGGCTTGGCACTTGGGTTACGGACGGCGGGCGATCCGGCCGTACGGCCAACGGGCCGTCGACGGAAGGTGAGTTGAGGTGACGCTCGGTCAGCGGGCGTCAACCGGCGTACGGGGGGCTGTGGATCGGGGCGGGGTCAGCGGGCGTCTTCGGGCAGCAGTCGGGCGAGGGTGCGCACGGCGCGGTACTGCAGGGTCTTGATCGCCCCCTCGTTCTTGCCCATGACCCGGGCGGTCTCGGCGACGGACAGGCCCTGGAGGAACCGGAGCGTGACGCACTCCTGCTGCTGGGGGTTGAGCCTGCGGACGGCGTCGAGGAGGGCGGCGTTGGAGAGGTGCTCCAGGACGGAGTCCTCGGGGGAGCGCTCGACCTCGTTGGCGTCGAGCATCTCGCCGGTGGTGACCTCCAGCCGGAAGCGGCTGGACTTGAAGTGGTCGGCGACGAGGTTGCGGGCGATCGTGACGAGCCAGGCGCCGAAGTCGCGGCCCTGCCAGGTGAAGGTGCCGATCCGGCGCAGCGCGCGCAGAAAGGTCTCGCTGGTGAGGTCCTCGGCCGTGGCCTTGCTGTTCACGCGGTAGTAGATGTAGCGGTGGACGGTGTCGCTGTACTGGTCGTACAGGCGCCCGAATGCTTCGGCCTCGCCGGCCTGAGCGCGTTCGACGAGGTCCATCATGCGGGCGCTGTCACTGTCCGCCGCGGGACGGCGGGCGGTCGTGGCGGGGCCCGGTCGGCCGCGTCTTCCACCGACCGCGGCGCTGCCGTCGGCCAGTGCGTAGCACGGGCCGAGGGGCGCGGCGGCGGCGAAGGCGGGGACGGCGTACGCGGTGGGGACGAGACCGCGCAGCAGGTCGTGGACCGTAGCGCGGAGCGTAGCCAGGCCCGAGGCGTCAACCCCGACGTGTGGGTACACGGGACTCCCAGAGGCAGAGCTTCCATCACGTGCAGTACGGAACCATTCACCCGTCGTAGCGACGGAGGGGTGCCGGATTGCGTCTGAGGAGAATAACGCTTCGTACAGGCTGCGCTACGCCCAGTTGCTCAAATCGTCGATTACGTCGCTTCTGTTGCGCTTCCGTACGCGTTTGCGTATCGCCGACTGAGCGTTTGATGACCGCTCGGCTTCGGGTTCCGCTCACGTCCGACGTGTTGGCGGGCGCCCGGAGGCCGCTGTGCGACGGGTGTTCCCGTGCGGGGCCGGGGCGGGGGCGCGCGAGGAGCTAGCGGCGCCGGCGGGTCAGCGCGATCGCGGCGGCCGTGCCGCCCGCCACGGCGCCGACGCCCGCCGCCGCGGGGATGCCGACCTTCGCCGCCTTGCGCCCGGTGCGGTAGTCCCGCAGGCGCCAGTCGAGCCGGCGCGCGTGCTTGCGCAGCTTGGCGTCGGGGTTGATCGCGTACGGGTGCCCGACGAGGGAGAGCATCGGGATGTCGTTGTGGCTGTCGCTGTAGGCGGCGCAGCGGGACAGGTCCAGGCCCTCCGCCGCGGCCAGCGCTCGCACGGCCTCCGCCTTCGCCGGGCCGTGCAGCGGTTCGCCGACGAGGCGGCCGGTGTAGACGCCGTCGACGGACTCGGCGACCGTGCCCAGCGCGCCGGTCAGACCGAGCCGGCGGGCGATCACCGTGGCGATCTCCACGGGGGCGGCGGTGACGAGCCACACCTTCTGTCCGGCGTCGAGGTGCGCCTGGGCCAGCGCGCGGGTGCCGGGCCAGATGCGCTCGGCCATGTACTCGTCGTAGATCTCCTCGCCGATCGACTGCAGCTCGGCGACGCGGTGGCCCTTGACGATGGAGAGCGCGGAGTCGCGGGCCTCCTGCATGTGCTCGGGGTCCTCGACGCCGGCCAGCCGGAACCAGGCCTGCTGCCAGGCGAAGCGGGCGAGTTCGCGGGTGTCGAAGAACTTCCGCTTGTACAGGCCCCGCCCGAAGTGGAAGAGGGCGGCGCCCTGCATGACGGTGTTGTCCAGGTCGAAGAAGGCGGCGGCCCGGTCGTCGCCGAGGACGGGGAACTCGGGTTCCGGTTCCTCGTGGTCGGGCGCGGCCGGGGTGGTGGCGTCCTGGGACGTCTTGCGCGCGGCCTCCGCCGAGGCCTCGCCTGCCAGCACGCTCCGCGCGGTGGCGGAGCGCCTACGGGGGGTGAGCCATCCGAGAGCGGCCATGCGGTGAGCATAGCCAGTTCCCCCGGGCGTTCCGTGCCGTGGCGGTTGCCGGGTCGTGAACGTCGCGGGCGCCCGCCCTCGCGGGGACGGGGGAGGGGGGCGGGCGCGGGGGAGAATGGGCCGCATGAGTCCGCTGCTGCGCCGCGCGTCCCGCCCCCGTCTCGTCACCCTCGTGCGCAAGCCCGGCTGCCATCTGTGCGACGACGCCGAGGCCGTCGTCTCCCGGGTGTGCGCCGACCTCGGCGTTTCCTGGGAACACAAGGACATCACCGAGGACGAGGAGCTCAACCGCCGCTACTGGGAGCAGATCCCCGTCGTGCTGATCGACGGGGAACAGCACACCTTCTGGCGGGTGGACGAGAATCGCCTCCGCAAAGCCCTGCGGTGACCGGCCGCACTCCCGGGCCTGACCGACCAGTCCAATAAACGGCCCCGGTCGCTTAGGATCGAAGGCGTTCGTGTCTCGGGGGGCGGGATCGTCGAGGAGAGTGTGCGGTTTTGCCCCCTGGAGGAGAGGAACACGTGTGCACCCGCGCCGGTTCCAGCCGAGGCCGCCGAAGCTGCGTGAGCCCGGTCACGTTGGCCGGGCAAATCGGACACCATCTTTGTGCACGCGTTCACAAAGACATAGCCTGCATTCGACGGGGCGGTCCGGGGACACACGACCGCCTGCAGCCCCGCTCTACCCGCAGGAGCACCGTGGCAACTGGCCGAACTCACCGACCGGCGACCCGCAGCCGAGGAATTCCCGAGGCCACCGTCGCCCGTCTTCCGCTGTACCTCCGAGCCCTCACCGCACTGTCGGAACGCTCGGTACCCACGGTCTCCTCGGAGGAGCTCGCGGCCGCGGCGGGAGTCAACTCCGCCAAGCTGCGCAAGGACTTCTCCTACCTCGGTTCCTACGGCACCCGGGGCGTGGGCTACGACGTCGAGTACCTCGTCTACCAGATCTCCCGTGAGCTGGGCCTGACGCAGGACTGGCCGGTCGTCATCGTCGGCATCGGCAACCTCGGCGCCGCGCTCGCCAACTACGGCGGCTTCGCCTCCCGCGGCTTCCGGGTCGCCGCGCTGATAGACGCCGACCCCGCGCTGACCGGCAGGACGGTGGCGGGCATCGCGGTGCAGCACACGGACGAACTCGAGAAGATCATCGACGACAACGGCGTGTCGATCGGCGTCATCGCCACTCCCGCCGGTGCCGCCCAGCAGGTGTGCGAGCGGCTGGTCGCCGCCGGTGTCACCTCCATCCTGAACTTCGCGCCGACCGTGCTGTCCGTCCCCGACGGCGTCGACGTGCGCAAGGTCGACCTCTCCATCGAGCTGCAGATCCTCGCCTTCCACGAGCAGCGCAAGGCGAGCGAGGAGAACCCGGGCGCCGGCATCGACGGCTCCCTCCCGGCCGCCGAGGAGCCTCCGGTCGTCGCCAAGCGCGCCGCCCGGAACCAGACCCCGGCCGCCGGTGCCGAGCGGTCCGCCTCCCCCGACCAGGGGCCCGACGGGGACGTCCCCGCCGTGATGCCGGCATGAGTCTCCTCGTCGTCGGACTGAGCCACCGCAGCGCCCCCGTCAGCGTCCTGGAGCGCGCCGCTCTCGGCGCGGACGCCCAGGCCAAGCTGCTCACGGACACGGTCGCCGCCGAACCGGCCACCGAGGCCGCGGTGCTCGCCACCTGCAACCGCATCGAGCTCTACGCCGACGTGGACAAGTTCCACGCGGGCGTCGCCGAACTGTCCACGCTGCTCGCCCAGCACAGCGGGGTCGGCCTGGACGAGCTCACTCCTTATCTTTATGTGCACTACGAGGACCGCGCCGTCCACCACCTGTTCTCGGTGGCCTGCGGGCTGGACTCGATGGTCGTGGGCGAGGGGCAGATCCTCGGCCAGATCAAGGACTCCCTCGCCACCGCGCAGGAGCTGCACACCGCGGGACGGCTGCTGAACGACCTGTTCCAGCAGGCCCTGCGGGTCGGCAAGCGCGCCCACTCCGAGACCGGCATCGACCGCGCCGGGCAGTCCCTGGTCACCTTCGGCCTGGAACAGCTCGCCGCCGGTGCCCCGGTGGAGGGCTGGGCCCGCGGCAAGCGCGCCCTGGTGATCGGCGCCGGCTCCATGTCCTCGCTGGCGGCGGCGACGCTCGCCCGGGTCGGCGTGGCCGAGGTCGTGATCGCCAACCGCACGCAGGAGCGGGCCGAGCGGCTGGCGCGGATACTCACCGAGGGTGACGACACGGACGTCGCCGCGAGGGCCGTCCCGATGGAAACGGTCCCTGACGAGCTGACACGTGCCGACGTCGCGGTGTCCTGCACGGGCGCTACCGGCCTGGTGCTGACCGCCCAGGACATCGCCGCCGCCGTCGAGGGCCGCCTCCCCGCGCCGCGCGTCCCGGCCCCCGCGCCCGCGAGCGGACCGCGCGCGCACGGCGAGCGTCCCACCGACGCGGCCGGGGACGAGAACTGCCCGCTGGACCTTTCCGCGATGCCCGGCGCGACCAGCGGATTCTCCGTCGCGGGCGAGGCCGCCGTGGCCGGCATGGACGCCGCGACGCTGGAGCAGCACGCCGTCTGGGTCGACAAGGGCACCGACACCGCCGACCGCCGCGAGGGCGGCCGCCGCGCGCCGGCCCTCGAGGAGGACGCCGAGCTGATCGCCGCGCTTGCCGCCACCGCGGCCGCCGTCGGACGCATCCCCGAGCGCCGCCTGCCCGAGCCGGTGGCCGAGGTCCCGCGCCCCGCGCCCGCGCTCTCGCTGCTCGACCTGGCGATGCCCAGGGACGTGGACGCGGCTGCGCACCGGCTGCTCGGTGTGCGCCTGGTCGACCTGGAGTCGCTGGCCGAGGCCTCCGCGGACGCGCCGATGGCCGCCGACGTCGAGCAGGTCCGCCGGATCGTCTCCGACGAGGTGGCGGCGTTCGGCGCCGCCCAGCGGGCCGCGCACATCACCCCGACGGTCGTCGCGCTGCGTACGATGGCTGCCGACGTGGTCGCGAGCGAGATCGCCCGGCTCGACGGACGCCTGCCGGACCTCGACGAGAAGCAGCGCGGCGAGATCACCCAGACCGTGCGGCGCGTCGTCGACAAACTGCTGCACGCCCCGACCGTACGGGTCAAGCAGCTGGCCGCCGAGCCCGGCGGCGCCGGGTACGCGGACGCGTTGCGCACCCTGTTCGACCTGGACCCCGAGACGGTCGCCCGGGTCTCCCGGGCGGACGGAGCGGACCGGCCCCCGGCCGACGCGGTCGGCGCCCTGAGCGGCGCGGGGATCACGAGCACGGCCGCCGAGGGCGCGCGGAGCGGCACCAGCACCATGAACAACACCGAGAACGCCAAGAACCGAGGGCGAGCATGACTGAGCAGGCACTGAGGCTGGGGACCAGGCGCAGCAAGCTGGCCATGGCCCAGTCCGGACAGGTGGCCGATGCGGTCGGTGAGGTGACCGGACGGCCCGTCGAGCTCGTGGAGATCACGACGTACGGGGACACCTCGCGCGAGCACCTGGCGCAGATCGGCGGCACCGGCGTGTTCGTCGCCGCGCTGCGCGAGGCGCTGCTGCGCGGGGAGGTCGACCTCGCCGTGCACTCGCTCAAGGACCTGCCGACCACGCAGCCCGAAGAGCTGACGCTGGCCGCCGTGCCCCTGCGTGAGGACCCGCGGGACGTGCTGATCGCCCGGGACGGGCTGGCCTTCGCCGACCTGCCGGAGGGCGCGCGCGTCGGCACCGGCTCGCCGCGCCGCATGGCACAGCTCAACGCGTACGCCCGCGACCACGGGACGTGCATCGAGACGGTGCCGATCCGCGGCAACATCGACACCCGCATCGGATACGTCCGCAAGGGCGAGCTGGACGCGGTGGTGCTGGCCGCCGCCGGGCTCAACCGGATCGGCAGGACCTCCGAGGTGACCGACTTCCTGTCGGTCGACACCGTGCTTCCGGCCCCCGGCCAGGGGGCCCTGGCGGTCGAGTGCCGGACGGCGGGCAACCCCGCCGACGCCGCACTCGCCGCCGCGCTCGCGCAGCTCGACGACCCGTTCACCCGGGCCGCCGTCACCGCCGAGCGAGCCCTGCTCGCCGCTCTGGAGGCCGGCTGCAGCGCACCCGTGGGTGCGCTGGCCGACCTTCTGAACGACGGGCAGATTGACAAGGAAATGCGCCTGCGCGGCGTCGTCGGCACCACCGACGGCTCGACGCTGGTGCAGCTGTCCACCACCGGTCCCGTGCCCGAGACGCACGACCAGGCAATGGCGCTCGGTCGCGAACTCGCTGCCGAGATGCTGGCCAAGGGCGCGGCCGGTCTGATGGGGGAGCGAGCACAGTGAGCCCCACCAACCTTCCCGTCGGCCACGGATCCGGGCACGTCACCTTCCTGGGTGCCGGCCCCGGTGACCCGGGGCTGCTGACACTGCGCGCCGTGGAGGCGCTGGCGCACGCGGACGTCCTCGTCGCCGAGCCGGACGTGCTCGACGTCGTACGTGTGCACGCCCCGCCGGGCGTCACCGTGCTGTCCGCGGACGCGGACGCACCGGGGGCCTCCGCGGGCCTCGCGGGCACGGGCACGCCTCAACTGGCAGTCGTTGACGAGGCGTCAACAACCGCCGTCCTCCCCGCATCCAGGGATGCCGCCAATCTTGTCATGCAGGCCGCGCGGGGCGGCAGGCGGGTCGTGCGTGCGGTGACCGGGGACCCCGGGCTCGACACGTGCGCCGCCGAGGAGATGCTCGCCTGCGCCGCCGCGGGCGTGACCTTCGAGGTGGTGCCCGGCATCGCGACCGCCGTCGGCGTGCCCGCGTACGCCGGTGTGCCGCTGCGGGACGCCGAGGGCACGGACGTCCGCTTCGTCGACGCCCGTACCGCCTCCGACCGCTGCTGGAGCGAGGTCGGCGCCTCCGACTGCACGGTGGTCGTCTCCACCACGCTGGACGCGGTGGCCGCCACCGCGGGCGAACTGGTGACCGGGGGCCGCAAGCCGGACACCCCGCTGACCGTGACCGTCGGCGGTACGACGACGCGTCAGCGGACCTGGACCGCCACGCTCGGCACCATCGCCCAGACGCTGAAGCAGGCCAAGGTGCTGCCCTCGCCGGAGGGCGGCCGTCCGGTGATAGCCGTCGTCGGCGAGCGTTCGGCCGCGGCCCAGCGCGAGCGGCTGTCCTGGTTCGAGTCCAAGCCGCTGTTCGGCTGGAAGGTGCTCGTCCCGCGCACCAAGGAGCAGGCGGCCTCGCTCTCCGACCAGCTCCGCTCCTACGGCGCGGTGCCGCACGAGGTCCCGACGATCGCCGTCGAACCGCCGCGCACGCCCCAGCAGATGGAGCGCGCGGTCAAGGGCCTGGTCACGGGCCGCTACGAGTGGATCGCGTTCACCTCGGTCAACGCGGTCAAGGCGGTCAGGGAGAAGTTCGAGGAGTACGGCCTGGACGCGCGCGCCTTCGCGGGCATCAAGGTCGCCGCGGTCGGCGAGCAGACCGCGCAGGCGCTGATCGCCTTCGGCGTGAAGCCGGACCTGGTGCCGAGCGGCGAGCAGTCGGCCGCGGGGCTGCTGGAGGACTGGCCGCCGTACGACCCGGTCTTCGACCCGATCGACCGGGTCTTCCTGCCGCGCGCCGACATCGCCACCGAGACGCTGGTGGCCGGCCTGATCGAACTGGGCTGGGAGGTCGACGACGTCACCGCGTACCGCACGGTGCGTGCCTCGCCGCCGCCCGCGGAGACCCGTGAGGCGATCAAGGGCGGCGGCTTCGACGCGGTCCTGTTCACCTCGTCCTCGACGGTGCGGAACCTGGTCGGCATCGCCGGCAAGCCGCACAACGTCACGGTCATCGCCTGCATCGGTCCGGCGACGGCGAAGACGGCGGAGGAGCACGGGCTGCGGGTGGACGTCATGTCGCCCGAGCCCTCGGTGCAGAAGCTCGCCGAGGCGCTGGCGGACTTCGGCGCCCGCCGTCGCAGTGCGGCGCTGGAGGCGGGCGACCCGGTCACCCGCCCGAGCGAACGCCGTCCGGGCTCGCGCCGGAGACGTACGACGAGCACGACGTAACGGTTCGCTGCGGCGTTCTTCGTACGGCGGTGCCCCCGCACCCGAGTTGGCTCGGGTACGGGGGCACGGTCGTGCTTGGTGGGCTCGGTGCCGTGTGGGCTCAGCGGAACGCCTCGACGTGACGGGCGGCCCAGTCGGCGAAGGTGCGCGGGGCGCGGCCCAGCACCCGCTCGACGTCCGGGCTGACGCGCAGCTCGGCCGGGCTGGGGGAGCCGAGGATGTCCAGGGTGTCCTCGGCCAGCTCCGCCGGCATGGCCCGCCTCAGCCCGGCCCCGGCCTCCTCCCGGGTCAGCTCGTGGAAGGCGACGGGCAGGCCCAGCGCGGTGGCCAGTGCCTCCGTCTGCTGCCGGGGGGTGATCACCTCCGGGCCGGTCAGCTCGTAGGCGCCGCCGGTGTGCCGGTCCTCCAGCAGGCAGGCCGCCGCGACCTCGGCGATGTCCGCCGGGTCGACGAGCGGCACGCCGACGTCGCCGAAGGGCGCGGCGACGACCCGCCGGGTGCGGACCGACTCCGCCCACCACAGGGCGTTGGAGGCGAAGCCGCCCGGCCGCAGGAGGGACCACTCCATGCCGGACTCCCGCAGGGTGTCCTCCAGCGCCCGCATCGCGACCCGGGTGGGACCGAAGGGGCGGGTGACCACCCCCAGCGTGGAGAGCAGGACGACCCGCCGCACCCCGCTGTCGGCGGCCCGGGCGAGGAGACCGGCGTGCTCGGCGCCAGTCGCGTGCAGGTCGCCGGAGAGCAGCAGGAAGAGGGATTTCGCGCCGGTCAGCACGGGCGTGAGGCCGGCCGGGTCGGCGAGGTCGGCCACCACGTGGCGGACGCCGTCCGGCACCGGCGCCGCGTGCCGCGAGACGGCCGTCACCTGTGCGCCCGACGCGGTGAGCGCGCGCGTCAGCGGTCGCCCGATGTTCCCGGTGGCCCCGGTCACCACGATCATGTTCTGCTCCTGGGTCTCGTGCGTGTTCTCGTCGTCTGTGCCTCGCACGCTAGGAGAACGGGCTAACTTTCGGTAAGGACGTACCTCCGGGTAAGCTCATGACATGGTGGAAGGCGTGCAGCGCAGACAGGTCGAGTCGGGCGAGCGGTATGACGTGTTTCACACCGACTGCCTCGCGCGGACGATGGTCGATCACGTGACCAGCCGGTGGGGCGTCTGGGTGCTCATCTCCCTGCGGAAGAACGACCTCCGGTTCTTCGAGCTGCGCGAGAGCATCCAGGGCATCAGCGAGAAGATGCTCGCCCAGACCCTGCGGACGCTGGTCGAGGACGGCCTGGTCTGGCGCAAGGTCGAGCCGACGACGCCGCCCCAAGTGACCTACGGGCTGACGGATTTCGGCCGGGAGGTCGGCCGGCCGCTGACCGAGCTGTTCGACCGGATCACGGACCGGCTGTCCCGCGAGGAGCCACGTCCCTGATACCTGTCCCCCTGGGGAGCTACAGGCAGGTGTCCACGGTGGGGTGACGATTGCGACGGCGGACATCCATAGCGTTCAGTCATGGCCGCAGGGACTGGGCCGAGGGCCTGGTGAACGGGTCCACCGTTCGCTGATCGCTTCCTTGTCCGCCTGGAGGATCCCCATGAACCGCATGCTCAAGGCCACCGCCGTCGCCGCCCTTTGCTGCACCGCCGCCGCCGGTCTCGGATACGTCGGCGTGGCGCAGGCCGAGGGGGACGGCGGGCTGGGGGTGCGGGACGCCGCGAGCGCCGCGTGGACCCCGCGCACGGGTCACGCCGACCGCGGGGACGCCTTCCTCGGAGAGAAGAAGATCAACGTCGGTGGACACGCGGTGAACGTGTCCTGCGAGGGCCGGCAGTCGCGGCGGGGGCCGGTGGTGGTGCTGGTGGCGGGCCTCGGGGACGGTCTGGACAAGATGGCCGACCTGCAGAAGACGCTGAGCAGGAAGAACAGGGTCTGCTCCTACGACCGGCTCGGCGAGGGCAGGAGCGACAAGCCGGAGGGCCCGCAGAGCATGGCGGACACGGGGCGTGTGCTCACCGGGGTGATCAACCGGGTCGCGGCCGACTCCCCGGTGGTGCTGGCCGGTCACTCCCTGGGCGGTCTGATCGCCGCGCGGTACGCCCCTGACCACCGGGACAAGGTCAAGGGCCTGGTCCTGATGGACGCGACGTCGGCGACGACGTCGGCGGATGTGACGCGGGCGATCCCGAAGTCGGCGACGGGCGACGCCGGGGACCTGCGGGCGCAGACGGTGGCGGTGATGCAGGGCCAGAACCCGGAGAACCTGGTCGTGCCCGACGGCAGGGTGCGCTCGGCCGGGCGGATCCCGACGCAGGTCATCCGGCACGGTCAGCCGTACCTGTCCGAGTTCCCGACGTACGGTCCGCGGCTGGAGGCGGACTGGACGAAGGGCCAGTACGCGTGGACGGCGGTCTCCGGCCGTGCGACGGTCCACAAGGCCGAGGGCAGTGGCCACTACATCTACGTCGACCGCAAGGACATCGCCGTCAAGTCCATCGAACGGGTCGCGGCGCAGGCACGTCGCTGACGACGACGGACGGGGAGGGGCGGCCCGCGCTCACGGAGGTGAGCGCGGGCCGTGCACGTGCGGGTGGTCCACGCCCGGAGGCGTACGGCAGGAAGGCGGTCCCGGCGGCCGGGGCGAGGGCGAGCCGGGGGCCGGTGGGAACGGGGGCGTGTCTCGTGAATGAACACCTGAGTGGCATGAGTGCAGAAAACAGCCGGACCGGCGATTCCGCCGCGGCGGCGGGGCCGGCAGGACTCCGCTTCTCCGTCCCGCTGTCGGCGACGCGGCGCGGCGCGCGTCTGGCCAGGCTGCTGGCGGCCGAGCAGTTCGCGGAGTGGGGCGTGCCGCCTGACCCGGCACAACTGATCGTGGCGGAACTGGCGGCGAACGCGGCTCTGCACGGCAGGGTGCCGGGCCGCGGCTTCCGCCTCACGCTGACGCTGGCCACACCGTGGACGCTGCGGATCGAGCTGACGGACAGGCGGGGTGAACGGATGCCGGAACCAGGGCGCAGGAGCGACGAGTCGCCGGGCGAGTCGGGGCACGGACTGTCGCTGGTGGAGGAGCTGGCGACGAGGTGGGGCGTACGGGTCGGGCCCCCGCCGTCGAAGACGGTGTGGGCGGAGCTGGACCTCGCGCGCGGGACCGCTCCGCTCCGTGGTCCGCGAGGCGGACGGACGAAGGGGTAGGGGCAGGGTGGTCCGGGGCAACGCCCGTGTACCCGTGAGCGGTTCTTCCGTCGGCTCTGGCCGGTGCCCGAGCCCCCGCGTCGCGAACGACGTGGCGACGGGCTACCCCTGGTGCCCTGGACGGTTCTGGACCCGGGGGTGGAGTCGAGAGGGGCGGCTTCCCCCGGGAGAGCTACGAGAGGTGCCCTCTGTGGGGTGACGCTTTCTCAGGCGCCGGACCATAGCGTTCAGTCATGGCCGCGAAGCGCGGCCGGAGGGCCCGGGTGAAGGGGCCCTCCTCCACTGATCCACCATCTCGTGCTCCCGGAGGACCCCCCATGAACCGCATGCTCAAGGCCACCACCGTCGCCGCACTGTGCAGCACCGTCGCCGGTACGGGCTATGTGGGCGTGGCGCAGGCCGCGGGACACGGGGGCGGGTCGGCCAGGACCACCGTCCAGGTGAACCACGCGGACCACAGGGGCCACGCCGACTCCTTCGTCGGGGAGAAGAGGATCCGCGTCGAGGGGCACTCCGTGAACGTCTCCTGCTCGGGCCGGCAGACCGGCCACAAGCCCGTGGTGATGCTGGTCGCCGGCTACGGAGACGGCCTCGACGCGATGGCCGACCTGCAGAAGACCCTGAGCGCCAAGAACCGCGTCTGCTCCTACGACCGGCTCGGCGAGGGCAAGAGCGACAAGCCCGAGGGGCCGCAGAGCCTGAAGGACACCGGGCGGATCCTGACCGGAGTGATCGACCGGGTCGCCGGTGACTCCCCCGTCGTGCTGGCCGGACACTCGCTGGGCGGCCTGATCGCCGGCCGCTACGCCCCCGAGCACCGCGACCGCGTCAAGGGCCTGGTCCTGATGGACGCCACCTCCCCGACCATGACCGCCGACATCACCCGCGAGATCCCCGCGAACGCCACCGGCGACTCGGCCGACCTGCGGGCGGGGACCGTCGCCACGATGCGGGGCGAGAACCAGGAGAACCTCGCCACCCCCGACGGCCCGGTCCGCTCCGCCGGATGGATCCCGACCGAGGTGCTCCGCCACGGCCAGCAGTACCTGGCCGAGTTCCCCACCTACGGCCCCGCCATCGAGGCCGGTTGGACCAGGGCGCAGTACAAGTGGGCCGCGATATCCCACCGCAGCACGGTCCGCGTCGCCGAGGACAGCGGGCACTACATCTACGTCGACCGCAAGGACATGGCGGTCAAGTCGATCCAGCGGGTCGCCGCGGAGGTCACCCAGCAGAACAGCGGCCGGTGGGGGCACGCGGGGCGGTGACGGAGGGGGGGCGGCCATTTGATGCCTGCCTCTTGCTCCTGCAGGTAATGCACAAAAAGGTGGATGAGTCCTTACCGGCCGTCTGTCAGGAGCTCACGGCGGTGGTGATCCACACCGGGGGCGAACTGTGGCACGCCGCCGCGGGGTTCGAGATCTCCTTCGCCCTGGCCCCACCGCGGGCCACCGGCCAGTACCTCGGGGTCTTCGGTCCGGGAGCCGGTCTGGCGGAGGCCTTCGGCCCGGCGCTGCTCATCTGGCTGAGCCTCGGCTGGGGCGCCCCGACCGGTACGTCGTGGGCGTCCTGTCCGCCCTGACGGGCCTGCTCGCACCCGTGGCCGTCCGCCGGGCGGAACGGCACCGAGGGGCGCCGCGGACGGCGGAGTCGGCCTCGGCGGCCTGAACAGGGGCGGGCATCCGTCCGACTCCGCGTCGGTAAAGGCATCGCTCACGCGGGCGTAGCGTGGGTGGTATGACGACGTACGGATCCTTTCCGGGTACGCGGCCCCGGCGTCTGCGTACCACCCCGGCCATGCGCCGCATGGTCGCCGAGACCCGGCTGCATCCGGCCGACCTGATTCTTCCCGCGTTCGTGCGCGAGGGGGTCGGGGAGCCCGTGCCCGTGGGCGCGATGCCCGGGGTCGTGCAGCACACCCGGGACAGCCTGCGCAAGGCCGCGGTGGAGGCCGTAGAGGCGGGGATCTCCGGGATCATGCTGTTCGGCGTGCCCGAGGAGGCCAAGAAGGACGCGGTCGGCACCGCCGGCACCGATCCCGAGGGCATCCTCCAGGTCGCCCTGCGCGATGTGCGCGCGGAGGTCGGCGACGAGCTGATCGTCATGTCCGACCTGTGCCTGGACGAGTTCACCGACCACGGTCACTGCGGTGTCCTGGACGCCGAGGGCCGCGTCGACAACGACGCCACGCTCGAGCGCTACGCCGAGATGGCCCAGGTGCAGGCGGATGCCGGGGCCCACGTCGTGGGGCCCAGCGGCATGATGGACGGGCAGATCGGCGTCATCCGTGACGCGCTGGACCAGATCGGGCGCGAGGACGTCTCCATCCTCGCCTACACCGCGAAGTACTCCTCCGCCTTCTACGGCCCGTTCCGGGAGGCGGTCGGCTCCTCGCTCAAGGGCGACCGCAAGACCTACCAGCAGGACGCCGCGAACATCGGCGAGTCCCTGCGGGAGCTGGCCCTCGACCTGGAGGAGGGGGCGGACATGGTCATGGTCAAGCCGGCCGGGCCCTACCTCGACATCCTGGCGCGGGTCGCCGAGGCCTGCGACGTGCCCGTGGCGGCGTACCAGATCTCCGGCGAGTACGCGATGATCGAGGCCGCCGCGGAGAAGGGCTGGATCGACCGGGACGCGGCGATCA
This sequence comes from Streptomyces griseoaurantiacus, assembly GCF_036189845.1. Lineage (NCBI taxonomy): Bacteria > Bacillati > Actinomycetota > Actinomycetes > Kitasatosporales > Streptomycetaceae > Streptomyces > Streptomyces griseoaurantiacus. Next base: position 4,208,008 of record NZ_CP108326.1, read on the forward strand.
TGGAGTCCCTCCTCGGCATCAGGCGCGCGGGGGCGCGGAACATCCTGACGTACTGGGCGGTCGAGGTCGCCCACCGGCTGCGCTGAACCGCGGACGGCCGCGTGGGACGGCCCTCGCGCGGGGGCACTTCCTTCGCGCGCCGACCCGTGCACGCGGCGGACCTCGCCCGCGGTGGATCTCGCCCGCGCCGGGGCGCGGCTGCCTCGTGGCGGCCGCGCCCGTGCGGGGCTGATCAGTACTCCAGGGCGTCGCTCATGCCGCCCTGCCAGTACGTCACCTTCAGCGAGTCGTCGACGAACACCCCGCCCGAGGGCAGCGTGGCGGTGCCGATGGTGCCGTCGTCGAGGGGGATGCTCAGGGTCTTCGCCGTGTAGCCGTTGCGCCCGCTGCCGTCGGCGGAGGACAGCAGGACGCCCGCGTACCCGGAGCCGCCGGGGGACAGCACCACCGTCGACTGCGGCCGGGACGCCTCGACGACCGGCGGCACGGACTGGGCGTCGCCCAGCTTCGCCATCGGGTAGGCGGGCAGGACGCAGGACTTCGTGCCGCGGTTCGTGGCCGTCAGCAGCAGGTGGTTGACCGGGCGGTTCACCTTCGACGCGGTGAAGCGCACGGAGGACGAGGAGCACTTGACGGGCTTGCCGGTGTCCTTCTTGCCGGCGCTCCGCCCGGCGGAGGCACGGGTGCCGCTCTTGCCCGCGGTGCCGCTCCCGGCGCTCGTTCCCTTCGCGGCGGAGGAACCGGAGTCGGCCCCGGAATCGTCGCTACCGGAGGACGTGTCCCCCAGGGCCGAGCCGCCCTTCGAGGAGTGCGAGGAACTGTCCGAGGCGGTCGAGCCGGACGAGGTCGAGGAACCGCTGTTCTCCGTGCCCGTGCCGTCCTCGCAGGCCGTCAGGGCGAACGCGGCCACGGCGAGCGTGGCGGCCGCCAGCAGCCGGGTGCGGGGGGTGCGGAAGGAAGCGCGGGAGGTGGTGCGGGCGTTACCGGACATGGCTGAACTCCTCGACAGGGAAGGGGAAGCGGAGGCCGCTCGACCGGGTGCCGGGAGCGGCGTGCTTGGATGACCACAGCTTGGGTCAGCAGTCGTCCCGGTGGCCACAACCGCCGCCGGATACGGGACAATGGAACGCCAGGAACGCCCCTGACCAGGGGAAACAGTGATCAGCTGGAATGCGCGTCCGGGACGCGGGGAGAGGGAGAAACGGTGGCGGGGGACGATTTCGCCGAACTGCTGCGCACGCTGAAGGAGCGTTCGGGGCTCAGTTACGGAGTGCTCGGCAAGCGGCTGCACATGAGTGCCTCGACGCTGCACCGCTACGTCAACGGCGATGTCGTCCCGGTGGAGTACGCGCCCGTCGAACGCCTCGCCCGCGTGTGCCGGGCGACGCCGGACGAGCTTCTCGAACTGCACCGCCGATGGGTGCGGGCGGACGCGCTGCGCGGGGTGAAGGGGGAGCAGGGGCCGACGGCGGCGCCCGGGACTCCCGGCTCCGCGAAGACGCCCGGGACTCCCGGCTCCGCGAAGACGCTCGGGACGCCCGGGGCCTCCGGTCCCGCCAAGGCCGCCGGGGCGGCGGGGGCCGCGGGCACGCCTTCGGGCGCCCCGGAGACGGCGGCGACCGCGCCGGACGCCCCCGCCGGAGCCCCCGACGACCCCGCCGCGAGTGACACCGGGGCCGAGCCCGGCACCCGCGCCGAGGGCGCCCTTGGCGAGAGCCCCGATGCCGGCACCGACACCGGCACCCGTACCGATGCCGGCACCGATGCCCGTACCGGCGGCGACGCCGATGCCGGCACCGATGCCCGTACCGGCGGCGACGCCGATGCCGGCACCGAGGCCACCTCCGCCGGCGGCGGCGCCGACGGCACCTCCGCCGCCCCCGCCGACACCGGCACCGCCCTCTCGGCGTTCGACGACCCCGTCACCCGGCTCTCCCCCGCCGCTTCCGCCCCCCGCTCCCGGCGCCCGCGACGGACCGCGCTGCTCGCCGGGGGCGGGGTCGCCGCCGTGGCCGCCGTGGCGCTGCTGGTGAGCCTGCTGCCGGGGGGTGACGACCGGGGGACCGGCGCGGCGAAGGGGGCCGCCGCCAGTGTGTCCCCCGAGCGTTCCTCCGCGCACGCCTCCCGCAAGGCGTCGGAGAGCGCGAGCACCTCGCCCTCGCCGACCACTCTCAAGAAGCACTCCGCGTCACCGAAGGCCACCGCCACCCGGGCCGGCGGTTCCGGCGGCTCGGGCGGTGCGCACGGGTCCTCCGGCGTGCCGCTCGCGGTGACCACCAACCCGTACTACTGGGACGCGCCCTGCGAGCAGGCCTTCCTGCTGGACCGCCGTCCGGAGAACGTCCCTCCGCCGCCCACGGAGCAGCAGGTCGTCGGCTGGATCACCCCGTTCGGCGGGGTCGCCGCCGACAGCCAGATGGTCTCGCTCACCCTCCAGGGCACCGGCGCGGAGACGGTGGTCCTGCGTGAGCTGCACGTGCGGGTGGTGAGCAGCAACCCGCCGCTGAACTGGTCCAAGTACGCGATGGGCGTCGGCTGCGGCGGCGGGGTGAACACCAGGTCCTTCGACGTCTCGCTCGACCAGGGGAACCCGCTGGCCATGCCGGTGGCGGGGCAGCGCGACTTCCCCTACAAGGTGAGCGAGTCGGACCCCGAGGTGTTCTTCGTCAACGCGCACACGAGCGGGCACGACGTGCGCTGGTACCTGGAGCTCGACTGGTCCAGCGGCGACCGCAGCGGCACCCTCCGCGTCGACGACCACGGCAAGCCGTTCCGTACGAGCGCGGGCGAGAGGTCGTACTACGCCTACGCGCTGACCGGCGACGCGGGCTGGGAGCGGGTGGACAACCCGAACTGAGCGGTCAGCCGTTCGTGCCGAACCAGGTCTCCGCCAGGATGTCCAGCCGGGGCTCCGCGGGGGTCGGGAGCTCGCTGAAGTAGAACGGCAGATCGCAGTACAGGTGCAGCAGCAGGTAGGACAGCATCTGGTCCGGGTCGAAGGGCTCGCGTCCGTAGGCCCGGAAGAAGCGCCGCATCTGCCGGGGCTGCCCGTAGGTGACGAAGGCGCCCACGCTGGCGAAGTCGTAGGCCGGGTCGCCGATCAGCGCCGTCTCGAAGTCGAACAGGCCGGTCATGCGCCAGTTATCGCGCGGCGCGACGGTCAGGTGCTCGCGCATGAACTCGGTGTGCAGCAGCACGCGTTCGTCCGTGACGGGCAGCCGTACCGAGGCCAGGAAGTCGGGGATCTGCTCCAGCCACACCCGGGGCACCGGCTTGGAGCTGTGCAGCTTCATGGCCTCCACACGGCGCTGGGCGACGAACTCCTCCCAGTTGAGCGGGGGGAGGGCGCCCTTCAGCGGGGTGATGTCCATCTTGTGCAGTGAGGCCAGCACCTCGCCGGCCTCACTGATCAGCCGGTCCTTGTCGGCGGGCGGGATGCGGTGCCAGCCGCGGGCCATGTCGATGCCGGGCAGGCGCGTCATCATGACGTAGCGCCAGCCGTTCACGTACTCGTTCGCGGTGATCAGGCGGGGTGTCTCGACGGGCAGTTGGCGCCACAGGTGGTCGAGCACGACCGCCTCGAAGGAGGACTTCTCGGCCTGGATGCCCGGGTAGAACTTGAACACCATGTCGTCCCCGACCGCGAACACCGGTAGGGAGCCGTCCTCGAAGTGGACCACCGGCGCTCCGTAGAGCCCCAGTTGGTGCACCAGTTCCCGGCAGGCGGCGCGCACCAGTTTCTCGTCGGCGCACACCGCGTCCAGTTCCTCGAATGTGTCCACCTTGGGCAACATGCGCGGCAGCCTACGACTCCCGGCGGCGTTCGTATGGAGAGAACAAGAGCTGTGTAACCCTCCCGGGTTGTTCCTCCCCGAACCGCTTGCGCGGACGCCGGAGACCGTGCTCACGACAGGGAGGGGCGGCACCGCAGCGGTGCCGCCCCCCCCCGGTGAACTCCGTGTCGCTCAGAGGCGCTCGGGCGTCCGGATGCCCAGCAGCGCCATGCCCCGGTGCAGCGTCCGCGCCGTCACGTCGCACAGGAGGAGCCGGTTCTCCACCTGCGCGGGCGACTCCGCCTTCAGCACCGGGCACTTGTCGTAGAACGTCGTGTACAGCGAGGCGAGCTGGTACAGGTACGCGGTCAGCTTGTGCGGGGCGTACTCCGCCGCCGCGTCGGCGACCGCCTCCGCGAACGCGTCGACGTGCAGGCCCAGCGCCCGCTCCGCCGGCGCCAGTTCCAGCTCCGGGTGCGCGGCCGGGGCCGCGTCCCCCGCCTTGCGCAGGATCGACTGGATACGGGCGTACGCGTACTGCAGGTACACGCTGGTGTCGCCGTTCAGCGACACCATCTGGTCGAGGTCGAACTTGTAGTCCCGGTTCGCCGAGGTCGACAGGTCCGCGTACTTCACCGCGCCGATGCCCACCTGGGCACCCCGCTCGGCGATCTCCGCCTCCGACAGGTCCTGCGCCTTCTCCCGGACGACGGCCGCGGCCCGGTCCACCGCCTCGTCCAGCAGGTCCACCAGCCGCACCGTCTCGCCCGCACGGGTCTTGAACGGCTTGCCGTCCGCGCCCAGCACCGTGCCGAAGGCGAGCTGGTGCGCCGTGACGTCCTCGCCGAGCCAGCCGGCCCGGCGCGCCGTCTCGAAGACCATCTTGAAGTGCAGCGACTGCCGGGCGTCCACCACGTACAGCAGGGTGTTCGCCTTGAGGCGGAAGACGCGGTCGCGGATCGCGGAGAGGTCGGTGGCGGCGTAGCCGTAGCCGCCGTCCGACTTCTGCACGATCAGCGGGACGGGATTGCCGTCCGGGCCCTTGACGTCGTCGAAGAAGACGCACAGCGCGCCCTCCGAGCGCACCGCGACGCCGGACTCCTCCAGCAGACGGCAGGTCTCGGCGAGCATGTCGTTGTAGCCGGACTCGCCGACGATGTCCGCGTCCCGGATCTCCATGTCCAGCTTGTCGAAGACGGAGAAGAAGTAGATCTTCGACTCGTCGACGAACTTCTGCCAGGTCGCGAGGGTGTGCGGGTCCCCCGCCTGGAGGTCCACCACCCGGCGCCGGGCACGGGTCTTGAACTCCTCGTCGGAGTCGAACAGGGCCCGCGCCGCCTTGTAGAGGCGGTCCAGGTTGGACATCGCCTCCTCGCCGCTCACCTCGGACGCCTCGTGGTCCAGCTCGCCGGGGTGCTCGTCCAGGTACTGGATCAGCATGCCGAACTGGGTGCCCCAGTCGCCGATGTGGTGCCGGCGCACGACGCTCTCACCGGTGAACTCCAGCAGCTGCACCACCGAGTCGCCGATCACCGCCGAGCGCAGGTGGCCGACGTGCATCTCCTTGGCCACGTTCGGCTGCGCGTAGTCGACGACCGTCGTGCCCGGCCGCTCCGCGCGCGGCACACCGAGCCGGCCCTCGGGGTCGGCGGCCCGCGCCGCGAGGTTCCGCACGATCGCCCCGTCGGCGACGGTGACGTTCAGGAAGCCGGGTCCGGAGACCTCGACGTCCGCGATCACCTCGCCGGTCACCACGTGCGAGACGACCTGCGTCGCCAGCTCCCGCGGGTTCGCCTTCTCCTTCTTCGCGAGCGCCAGGATCCCGTTGGCCTGGTAGTCCGCCCGGTCGCTTCGTCGCAGCAGCGGGTCCGCGCCGGCGGCCTGGGGCAGGGCGGCCGTCAGGGCGGACGAGAGGTGCTGCTGGACGGAGTCGCTGAGGGACGTGACCGAGGTCATAGGAAGGATTGCCGTTCTCCTCGAGGGATCGGATGGGCACGCCCAGTATCCCACGGGGGGTAAAGCGGTTTTCCCGGTCGCGCGCCGGGATGGGAAGATGGTGAGGCCCATCAAGAGGACCGGAAATCAAGAGGACGTGCCGAACGTGGCTCAGAGCAGCGAGACCACCGATTGGGTCTCCCGTTTCGCGGACGAGGTCATCGCATCGTCGGAGCGCCGCGCCCCGGGCAAACCCGTCGTCGTGGCGTCCGGGCTCTCCCCGTCCGGCCCCATCCACCTGGGGAACCTGCGCGAGGTCATGACCCCGCACCTGGTCGCCGACGAGATCCGCCGCCGCGGGTACGAGGTGCGGCACCTGATCTCCTGGGACGACTACGACCGCTACCGCAAGGTGCCGGCCGGCGTCCCCGGCGTCGACGAGTCCTGGGCCGAGCACATCGGCAAGCCGCTCACCTCGGTGCCGGCGCCGCGCGGCTCGGCCCACCCGAACTGGGCCGAGCACTTCAAGGCCGCGATGACCGCCTCGCTGGCCGATCTCGGCGTGGAGTTCGACGGGATCAGCCAGACGGCGCAGTACACCTCCGGCGCCTACCGCGCGCAGATCCTGCACGCGATGAGGCACCGCGCCGACATCGACGCGATCCTCGCGCAGTACCGCACGAAGAAGGCGCCCGCGAAGAAGCAGCAGAAGCCGCTGGACGAGGCAGAGCTGGAGGCCGCCGAGGGCTCCGGCGCCGCCGCCGAGGACGACGGCAGCTCCGGCGGCGCCGGCTACTTCCCGTACAGGCCCTACTGCGGCAACTGCGAGAAGGACCTCACCACCGTCACCGCGTACGACGACGACACCACCGAACTGTCGTACACCTGCACGGCCTGCGGGCACGCGGAGACCGTCCGGCTCGACGAGTTCGACCGCGGCAAGCTGGTCTGGAAGGTCGACTGGCCGATGCGCTGGGCCTACGAGGGCGTGATCTTCGAGCCCAGCGGCGTGGACCACTCCTCGCCCGGCTCCTCCTTCCAGGTCGGCGGGCAGATCGTCGGCATCTTCGGCGGCGAGCGGCCGATCGGCCCCATGTACGCCTTCGTCGGCATCTCCGGCATGGCCAAGATGTCCTCGTCGAAGGGCGGCGTGCCCACCCCGGCGGACGCGCTGCGGATCATGGAGCCGCAGCTCCTGCGCTGGCTCTACGCCCGCCGCAGGCCCAACCAGTCCTTCAAGATCGCCTTCGACCAGGAGATCCAGCGGCTCTACGACGAGTGGGACAAGCTCGCCGCCAAGGTCGCCGACGGCTCCGCCCTGCCGGGCGACGTCGCCGCGTACACCCGGGCCGTCGGCACCGCCGCCGGTGAGCTGCCGAAGACGCCGCGCCCGCTGCCGTACCGGACGCTCGCCTCGGTCGCCGACGTCACCGCCGGGCACCAGGACCAAGCCCTGCGCATCCTCTCCGAACTCGACCCCGCGCACCCGCTCGGCTCCCTGGACGAGGCCCGGCCCCGGTACGACCGGGCCGAGGCGTGGATCAACACGCACGTCCCCGCCGAGCAGCGCACCCTCGTGCGCTCGGAGCCCGACGCCGAACGCCTGAAGACGCTCGACGAGCGGGACCGGGAGTCGCTGCGGCTGCTGCTCGACGGACTCGAGGAGCACTGGTCGCTCGACGGCCTCACCCACCTCGTGTACGGCGTGCCCAAGGTGCGGGCCGGCTTCCCCGCCGACGCCACGCCCAAGGAGCTCCCGGCGGAGATCAAGACCGCCCAGCGGGCGTTCTTCGCGCTGCTGTACGAACTCCTCGTGGGCCGGGACACCGGGCCCCGTCTGCCGACCCTCCTCCTGGCGGTCGGTCAGGACCGGGTGCGGACACTGCTCGGCGCATAGCGGCGCACAGCGAAAAGGGCCCCCTCCCGTCAGGGGAGGGGGCCCGAACCTCGTTCACCGCCGTCGCCGTCGGGCTCAGGCGATGTGGTCGTCCTCCAGCTCCGCCGTGTGGCGGTTGGTGAAGCGCGACACCAGCCGCTTCGTCTCCTCGCCCGCCAGACGGTTGCCGAACTCGGCCTCCACGTTGTCGCCGAACTCCCGCGGCGTCGGGTAGCTCCCGTTGATCGACTGCTTGAACACCTGGTAGTACGCGTCCTCGTCCGGCTCCGCGGCCGGGGACGCGCCGCCCTCGCCCAGCTCCCGCGTCCGGTTCGGCCCCGCCGGGATCGGGAAGCTCCCCGTCTCCTCCGGCGCCGGCGCCTCGAACTGCTCCGGCGGCTGCTCCTCGTACCACTGCCCGTACTGGTCCTCGGGGCCGTACGCCGGGTCGTACGAGGGGTCATAGCCCCCCTGGTAGGGGATGTCACGAGGCGGCCGGAACCACGGGCTCTGCTCGCCCTGGACATCGGGCGGCAACTGCTCCTCGTAGCCCTCGAAGCCCTCCGGACCCTCGTACGCCTCGAACCCCGCGGCCTGCGCCGGCCCGGGGCCGCCCGGCTGCCCGGCGCCGCCCGCCAGCTCGGGCCGCCGGCCGGCGTCCGGGCCCGCACCCGCGAGGGCGGCCTCGCCCGCCCCCTGCTCCACCGCCGAGGAGGCGAGGGACACCGGTGGCAGCACCGCGGGCTCGATGCCCGCCGCCGCCAGACCCGAGGGCGCCGTCTGCGCCAGCGGCACCCCGTACCGGGCCAGCCGCAGCGGCATCAGCGACTCCACCGGGGCCTTGCGCCGCCACGCCCGGCCGAAACGCGAGCGCAGCCGCGCCTGGTAGACCAGCCGCTCCTGCTCCAGCTTGATCACCTGCTCGTACGAGCGCAGCTCCCACAGCTTCATCCGCCGCCACAGCAGGAACGTCGGCAGCGGGGAGAGCAGCCAGCGGGTCAGCCGCACGCCCTCCATGTGCTTGTCGGCCGTGATGTCGGCGATCCGCCCGACCGCGTGCCGGGCCGCCTCCACCGACACCACGAACAGCACGGGGATCACCGCGTGCATGCCCACGCCCAGCGGGTCCGGCCAGGCCGCCGCGCCGTTGAACGCGATCGTCGCCGCCGTCAGCACCCACGCCGTCTGGCGCAGCAGCGGGAAGGGTATGCGGATCCAGGTCAGCAGCAGGTCCAGCGCGAGCAGCACGCAGATGCCCGCGTCGATGCCGATCGGGAAGACGTAACTGAAGTTCCCGAAGCCCTTCTCCAGCGCGAGCTCCCGCACGGCCGCGTACGAACCCGCGAAGCCGATACCGGCGATGATGACGGCGCCGGTGACGACCACGCCGATGAGCACCCGGTGCATCCGTGTCAGCTTCAGTGGCGCGGCCACCCTGACTCCCCTCCCTGTGCGTGTTGTTGCGCGGAACAGAGTGGCACACATGTGCGGGTGTTCGAGCCTCCGGTCCGGAAGCTGCCGGGAACCGGTACGCGAAGGGCCCGGTCCGCGCCGGACCGGGCCCCTCGACGTGCGCGTGACCTCAGCTGTCGGCGGCCGACTTGAGCGAGGCTCCGGCCGAGGGCGCGGACTTCCCGCCGGAATCCTTCTCGTCCCCGGAGTCCCCGGAGTCCTTGGCCTGCGTGGAGTCCTTCGAGCCCTTCGCGTCCTTGGAGTCCTTGGAGCCCTTGGAGTCCTTCGAATCCGACGAGGACTTCGACGCGTCCGGCGAGGAACCGCCGTCCGAGCCGCCGCCCTTGTTCGCCGAGGCCACGGAGGCCACCGCCTCCTTGGCCGCCTTCTTCGCCAGCTTCACCAGACCGTCGGCGTCCGGCGTCTTGTCGCCGGCCAGGCCCGCGCCGTTGTAGTCCAGCGTGAGGACCACGTTCTCCACGCGCGTGACGACCGTCTGCTGCTTGAAGACGCCCTCCTTCTTCTTCAGGTCGTACCGCACCAGCGTCGCCTCGTCGCCCGTGCCCGGCACCGGCTCCGTCTTCGCCTTCTTCGCGCCCTCGACCGCCTGCGCGTCGGCGACCTGCTTGGTGTAGTACTCCTGCGCCCGCTTGTCGCCCTCGCCCCGCGAGGCGTCCGAGTCGAAGCGCAGCATCGCCACGTTCAGCCAGCGGAACTGCGAGCCCTTCACCCCGTTGTTGTCGAGGCTGTCCCAGGAGCAGTTCGCTCGGGTGTCCGTGTCGTCGGACGAGCCCGCCTTGCCCTTCACATCCTTCGGGACCAGGTCCTCCAGGGTCTTCTTCGCCAGCACGGCACACGCGTCCGGCAGCTTCGCGTACGCCGCCTCGCGCACCGCGGGCGGCGAGGAGGACGCGGAGTCCGACGCGGTCGCACTCGCCGCCGGCTTCTTGGCGTCGGTGTCGCCGCCGTTCTCGGACGAGCCGGAGGAGCAGCCCGCGGCGATCAGCATCGCCGGAACGACGACAGCCGCGCCCCACAGCAGCCGGCCGGGCCGGCGCCCGGCCCCCGGGCCGTGCCCCTGGTGCCCCGCGCCGTCCGCGGGCGACTGCTCTCGACGGTCTCGCTGTGCAGGTCGGTGCATGGTTCCTTCACTCATGGCGCTCGTGCTTCGTGCGTGCGGTCGAACGGGTCCGAGGGGCCACGGTACGCGGTGGGAACAGCCCGCGGTTCCGGTTCGGGCGCTTCCTCCCCGGGCCCCGACGGCCGCCGGGAAGCGGCTACCCCTTGAAGGAACCGGCCAGTTGCCGCGCCAGATTCTGGGCCCTGTCCTGCATTTCCTCGCTTCCGGCGACCGTGCCGGTACGCGTCGGCTGCTCCTCGTACTGGACCGTCACGAGCACGTTGGACGTGCGGAACACCACAGTCACCGTGCGCTGCTGGGTGGGACTCAGCGCGTCGTCGAGGAAGGCCTCGTCACCCAGGCCGTCGAGCAGACGCGGCAGCACGCTCGCCGAGGAGGAGCCGGAGGAGGGGTCCGGGCTCTCGGAACCGGAGTTGCCCGGCCCCTTGGCGGCCTCGGCCCCGTCGGCGCCCTTCGCGCCCTTGGAACCCTTGGCGTCCTTGGAGTTCTTGCCGTTCTCGGCGGAGGCCGAGGACGTGGAGGAGGGGCCGACGGAGGTGACGGCACCGTCGCGGGGGATGTCCGCCGCCTCCGCCTTCTCGTCGAAGACCCGCGCCGCGCTGTCGTCGTCGCTGACCGAGGCGTCGTAGGACACGACCCGCTCGAAGTCGATGTAGAGCTGGTCCGAGGCCGCGTCCGACTCGGCCTTCCAACGGCAGCCGGAACGACGGTCGTTGTCGTAGGTGAGAGTCGCGGTGCCGTCGTAGGCCTTCTCGCGCTGCTCCTCGTCCGTCAGCAGCTTCAACCCCGGCAGCAGCGCCTCGAGTTCCTCGCTGTCCGGCACGGTGCAGGCGTCGGAGAGGGTGCTGTACTTGCCGGGCTGCGCGACCGGGGTGGACGTGGCGGAGCCGCCGGCCTTGTCGTCCTGGGCCGAGCCGTCGCCGGAGCCGCCGGTACAGGCGGCGAGCAGGGCCGCGAGGAGCGCGACGGCGGCCGGGACGTACGCCTTCCGCTGCACGGTTCAGGCTCCTCTCCTCGGGTTCCCCGGGCCGGGTCCGGCGGGCGGGGCGGGGCGTGCCCTGCGGTTATTCGGTTGCCGCGCGGTGGGTGCCCCTGCGGACAATGTCTATCGCACGCGCTGCCGTGGACGCCGGTCCGCTGTCCGGTACACCGATCTTGGTGACGGTTTTTGCGCTTTGATGCCTTCGCGTCGTTCATGGGGAAACGCGCGGAAGATTCGGGGAAGTAAGAGGAGTGGGGGACGGCATGTCGTACGTCGAGGTACCGGGCGCGAAGGTTCCGATCCGGATGTGGACCGACCCGGCGTCGGTCGAGGACGCCGCGATGGGACAGCTGCGCAATGTGGCGACGCTGCCGTGGATCAAGGGGCTGGCGGTCATGCCGGACGTCCACTTCGGCAAGGGCGCCACGGTCGGCTCGGTCATCGCGATGCGGGGCGCGGTCTGCCCGGCGGCGGTGGGCGTGGACATCGGCTGCGGCATGTCGGCCGTGAAGACGTCCCTGACCGCGAACGACCTGCCCGGCGACCTCTCCCGCCTCCGCTCGAAGATCGAGCAGTCCATCCCGGTGGGCCGCGGCATGCACGAGGCCCCGATCGACCCCTCCCGCTTCCACGGGCTGGCGACGGCGGGGTGGGAGGGGTTCTGGGAGCGGTTCGGCGGGGTCGCGGAGGCGGTCAAGTTCCGGCGGGAGCGTGCCACGAAGCAGATGGGAACGCTCGGCGGAGGAAACCACTTTGTCGAAGTCTGCACGGATTCGACCGGCTCTGTTTGGCTCATGTTGCACTCCGGCTCCCGGAACATCGGCAAGGAGCTGGCCGAGCACCACATCGGCGTGGCCCAGAAGCTCGCGCACAACCAGGGCCTGGTCGACCGCGACCTCGCCGTCTTCGTCGCGGACACCCCGCAGATGGCGGCGTACCGCAACGACCTGTTCTGGGCCCAGGAGTACGCGAAGTACAACCGCACGCTGATGATGGCGCTGCTGAAGGACGTCGTCCGCAAGGAGTTCAAGAAGGCGCGGCCCACCTTCGAGCAGGAGATCTCCTGCCACCACAACTACGTGGCGGAGGAGCGGTACGAGGGCATGGACCTGCTGGTCACCCGCAAGGGCGCGATCCGGGCGGGCTCCGGCGAGTACGGGATCATTCCGGGATCGATGGGCACCAGCTCCTACATCGTGAAGGGCCTCGGAAACGAGGCCGCGTTCAACTCGGCCTCGCACGGGGCGGGCCGGCGGATGAGCCGCAACGCGGCGAAGCGCCGCTTCTCGACGAAGGACCTGGAGGACCAGACGCGGGGCGTGGAGTGCCGCAAGGACTCCGGTGTCGTGGACGAGATCCCGGGCGCCTACAAGCCGATCGAGAAGGTCATCGACCAGCAGCGCGACCTCGTGGAGGTCGTGGCGAAGCTGAAGCAGGTGGTGTGCGTCAAGGGCTGAGGCGCACCGGCCCGCCCGACTGCCCGCGGCCCGCGGTTCCCCTTCACGGGGCCGCGGGCCGCTTCGCGTCACCGCTCCCGGTGGACCTTCGTGTTGGATGCCTGGGCGCGGGGGCGGACGACCAGGAGGTCGATGTTGACGTGGGAGGGGCGGGTGACGGCCCAGGTGATCGTCTCGGCGACGTCCTCGGCGGTGAGGGGTTCGGCGACGCCCTCGTAGACCTTGGCGGCCTTCGTCTCGTCGCCCGCGAAACGGGTCAGGGCGAACTCGTCGGTCTTGACCATGCCGGGGGCGACCTCGATCACCCGGACCGGGGTGCCGACGATCTCCAGGCGCAGCGTCTCGGCCAGGACGTGGGCGCCGTGCTTGGCGGCGGCGTAGCCCGCGCCGCCCTCGTAGGTGCCGTGGCCGGCGGTGGAGGAGACGACGACCACGGTGCCGTCGCCGCTCGCGGTGAGCGCGGGGAGCATGGCCTGGGTCATGTGCAGGGTGCCGAGGACGTTCGTCTCGTACATCCGGCGCCAGTCCTCGGGGTCCCCGGTGGCGACCGGGTCCAGGCCGAGGGCGCCGCCCGCGTTGTTGACCAGGAGGCCGAGGGTGGGGAAGGCGGTGGCGAACTCGTCCACCGCCGCGCGGTCGGTGACGTCGAGGGCGTAGGCCGTCGCGGAGTGGCCGGCCGCGGTCAGTTCCGCGGCGAGTGCCTCGATGCGGTCCTTGCGGCGGGCGGTGAGGACGACGCGGTGACCGGCGGCGGCGAGCTGCCGGGCCGTCGCGGCACCGATCCCACTGCTCGCGCCGGTGACGACGGCGATGCGGGAGGCGGTGGAGGTCATGGGGTGCTCCTGCGCGGTGTGGGGCGGGTGACGGGGGGCGGGCGGGAGGGGTACGCGGTGGGTACGGGTGTGCGACCTCGTCAGGATAGGCGGCCCGGTTCGGGTGGATGTGGGGTGGTGCCGGGGCACGGGGCGGACGGACGCCGACGGAATACGAGGGTGCGGGGCATCGTTGGAAGGGTATAGTTGAAGCGTCAACAACCTGGAGGGTGAGCGGCCATGCAGTTCGGGATCTTCAGCGTCGGGGATGTCACCCCCGACCCGACCACCGGGCGCACGCCCACCGAGCGCGAGCGCATCAAGGCCATGGTCGCCCTCGCCCTGAAGGCCGAGGAGGTGGGCCTGGACGTCTTCGCGACCGGCGAGCACCACAACCCGCCCTTCGTGCCGTCCTCGCCGACCACGATGCTCGGCTACATCGCCGCCCGCACCGAGCGGCTGATCCTCTCCACCTCCACCACGCTGATCACCACCAACGACCCGGTGAAGATCGCCGAGGACTTCGCGATGCTCCAGCACCTGGCCGACGGCCGGGTCGACCTGATGATGGGCCGCGGCAACACCGGCCCCGTCTATCCCTGGTTCGGGCAGGACATCCGCCAGGGCATCAACCTGGCGGTGGAGAACTACGCCCTGCTGCACCGGCTGTGGCGCGAGGACGTCGTCGACTGGGAGGGGACCTTCCGCACACCGCTGCAGGGCTTCACCTCCACCCCGCGCCCGCTGGACGGCGTGCCGCCCTTCGTCTGGCACGGCTCCATCCGCTCCCCGGAGATCGCCGAACAGGCCGCGTACTACGGCGACGGCTTCTTCCACAACAACATCTTCTGGCCCGCCGACCACACCAAGCGGATGGTCGAGCTGTACCGGGCCCGGTACGCGCACTACGGGCACGGCACGCCCGAGCAGGCGATCGTCGGGCTGGGCGGGCAGGTCTTCATGCGGAAGAACTCCCAGGACGCGGTCCGCGAGTTCCGCCCCTACTTCGACAACGCGCCGGTGTACGGGCACGGGCCCTCCCTGGAGGACTTCACCGAGCAGACCCCGCTCACCGTCGGCTCGCCGCAGCAGGTCATCGAACGGACGCTGTCCTTCCGCGAGTACGCGGGCGACTACCAGCGCCAGCTCTTCCTCATGGACCACGCGGGGCTGCCGCTGAAGACCGTCCTGGAGCAGCTCGACATGCTCGGCGAGGAGGTCGTGCCGGTGCTGCGCAAGGAGTTCGCCGCGCGGCGCCCGGCGGGGGTGCCGGACGCGCCGGAGCACGCCTCGCTGGTCGCGGCGGCGAAGGACACGGGGCGGGAACGGACGGAAGGTGTGAGCACGGTATGAGTGAGGAGAGCGTGCGGGCCGGGGAGGGGCGGGACGCCCTGCGGGTCGTGCTCGTCTCGGCGGGGCTGAGCGTGCCCTCGTCCACGCGGCTGCTGGGCGACCGGCTGGCCGCGGCGGTCGTGCGGCGGGCGGCGGGGGACGGGGCCGGCGGCACGGACGTGATCGACCGCACGGACGTGGCCGAGGGCGCGGACGGGGCCGCGTCCGGGTCCGGGGCCGGTTCCCCGAACGTGGAGGTCCAGGTCGTCGAACTGCGGGAGCTCGCCGTCGAGATCGCGCACCACTTCACCAACGGCTTCCCCGGGCCCTCGCTGGCCGCGGCGCTCCGGGCGGTCACGGAGGCGGACGCCCTGATCGTGGTGACGCCGGTGTTCTCGGCCTCGTACAGCGGGCTCTTCAAGTCCTTCTTCGACGTCATGGAGAAGGACGCGCTGGCGGGCACACCGGTGCTGATCGGCGCGACCGGCGGCTCGGCGCGGCACTCGCTGGTCCTGGAGCACGCGATGCGGCCGCTGTTCGCGTATCTGCGGGCGGTCGTGGTGCCGACGGCGGTGTACGCGGCCTCGGAGGACTGGGGCGCGGACGGGCTCGCGGAGCGGATCGAGCGGGCGGCGGGGGAGCTGGCCGGGCTGCTCGGCGGCGCGGGGGCGCGGCGGCGGGCGCCGGCGGTGTCCCCGGCCGGGGCCGCCGTGGAGGACGTCGTGCCGTTCGCCGAACGGCTCGCGGCGCTGCGGCGGTAGCCGCCCCCCGGCCCGTCCTCAGCGGACGAGCCGGCGCAGGCGGCGCAGACGGCGGCGCACTCCGCGGTACGCGCGGCCCAGGCGCAGGGTGGCGAAGAGCTGGTCGTAGCGGGCCACGATCGGGGCGGGGTCGTAGCGGTGGGCGCTCTCGAGGGCGGCCTCGGCCATGCGATGGCGCAGGGTGTCGTCCGCGATGAGGTCGAGGATCGCGTCGGCGAGTGCCGGGGCGTCGCCGACGGGGACGAGGCGGCCGTCGACGCCGTCGGTGACGATCTCGGCGGGGCCGAGCGGGCAGTCCGTGCTGATCACCGGTACCCCGCAGCGCATCGCCTCCACGAGGGTCATCCCGAAGGACTCCGCGTCCGAGGCGCTGACCACCAGGGACGCCCGCGCGAACTCCGCCTCGATCGGGGTGCGCGGTCCCAGCAGCCGGGCCCGCCCGGTGAGCCCGAGGTCGTCGATGAGGCTCTGGAGCTCCCCCTGGGCGCTGCCGCCGCCGTAGATCCGCAGCTCCCAGTCGGGCTCCTTGGCGGCGACCGTGGCGAAGGCCTCCAGGAGCAGGTCGAAGCGCTTGCCGGGGGCGAGCCGCCCGGCCGCCGCGATCACCTTCGAGGTGCCCTCGGAGGGCGGCACGTCCACCGGCGGCACGATGTTCGGCACCGGCACCACCCGTACCCCGGGCAGCGGCATCCGCCGCCGGTAGACCCGCGCGTCGGCCTCGGTCATCGTCACCACCGCGTCCATGGACCGGTAGTGCCGGGCGAGTACGGCGCGCAGCCGTTTGCCGTGCGCGTCGTGCCGCAGGTGCTCCTGGGCGAGGCGCAGCGCGCGGCGGGGGCCGAAGCGGGCGAGGTAGACGTTGATGCCGGGCCGGGTGCCGATGAGCACGTCGGCCTCGCATGCCTCGAGGTAGGCGCGCACGCGCAGGTCGGTGAGGCGGGAGTACTGCCCGTGCCGCTTCTCGGCGGCGGGGAAGTCCTCGGCCGGCCGGGCGTACGCGGGCTCGTCCAGGTCGGAGCTGCCGGGGCGGGTGTCGACGAGGGGGACGAGGCGGACGCGCGGGTCGAGGTCGAAACGGGGGGTGTCCCGGTGCCGGGACATGGAGACGATCTCCACCTCGTGCTCCTCGGCGAGCGCGGCGGCGAGGTTGAAGGTGGTGCGGACGGTGCCGCCGATGGCGTACGCGTTGTGCAGCAGGAAGGTGATCCGCCTGCGGCGGCGGCGCCACAGGCCCAGGGCCAGCGCGGAGGCGGCCCGCCGGGCCGGCCCCGGACCCGGGAGGGGTTCGGTGCCGGGGCCGGCGTCCGTGGCGCGGCCGGTCGTGCTCGGAGCAC
Source organism: Streptomyces griseoaurantiacus (assembly GCF_036189845.1). Classification (NCBI taxonomy): domain Bacteria; kingdom Bacillati; phylum Actinomycetota; class Actinomycetes; order Kitasatosporales; family Streptomycetaceae; genus Streptomyces; species Streptomyces griseoaurantiacus. The sequence continues at coordinate 4,224,863 of NZ_CP108326.1, forward strand.
TCGTCGTGCCCGGAGTGCCCGGAGCGCCCGGAGTGCTCGGCGTGTGCGGCGTGCTCGGCGTGTGGTTCATCCAGTGCCTTCCCGACGCGACCCCTGGGCGGGACGCGCGACGCGTGACGTACGGAACACGGTGGCTCGGCGAGGTGAGCCACCGGGCGATTCGCGGTGAGAGGCGGGTAAGAAGCCCGCCCGCACCCCGGCCCATCCGGTGGGTACCCGGCCGTGGCCTTGGCAGACTGTGGGAGTGACCCAGACAGTTCTGCTGGCCGAGGACGACCGTGCCATCCGTCATGCCCTGGAACGCGCCCTGACACTCGAGGGTTACGAGGTGACCGCCGTGGCCGACGGGGTGGAGGCGCTGGCGCACGCCCACCGCACCCCGCCCGACGTGCTGCTTCTCGACGTGATGATGCCCGGCATCGACGGCCTGCAGGTCTGCCGTGTACTCCGTGCGGAGGGCGACCGCACGCCCATCCTGATGCTGACCGCGCTGGTCGAGACGGCGGACCGGATCGCCGGTCTGGACGCGGGCGCGGACGACTACGTCGTCAAACCGTTCGACGTGGAGGAGGTCTTCGCACGGCTGCGCGCGCTGCTGCGGCGCACGGGGAACGGCGGGTACGGCGGCGCGCCCGCCGCACCGGCCGCACCCGGGTCGGCGCGGCCCGCCGGGCCGGCCGAGCGCGGGGGCGGCGGGCAGCTCGCGGTGGCGGGACTGCGCATGGACGTGCAGGCGCGACGCGCGTGGCGCGGGGAACGGGAGCTGGAACTGACCCGCACGGAGTTCGACCTGCTGGAACTCCTCGCCCGCAACTCCGGGATCGTGCTCGACCACACGACGATCTACGACCGCATCTGGGGCTACGACTTCGGCCCCGGCTCGAAGAACCTCGCGGTGTACGTCGGCTACCTGCGGCGCAAGCTGGACGCACCGGGGGCGCCCGCGCTGATCCACACGGTGCGGGGCGTGGGGTACGTGCTGAGGGAGGACTAGGGCATGGGCGGACGGCGCTGCTTTCGAGACGGGCCCTAGAGGTGCGCCGTGACGCGGCCGCCGCAGCGCGGCGGATGTCCTCGCTGCGCACGACCTTCACCGTGTCCTTCGCCGCCGTCGCCGCCGGCGTCACCGTGCTGATCGGCTTCCTCAGCTACGACGCCGCCGCGCGGCTCGTGCGCGTGGACGAGAAGACGGTGTTCTCGGAGCGGGTGGCGGACCTGCGCGGCCAGGTGCGCCAGCAGCGCCTCGACGCCGACGACTTCGCCACCGACGACCCCGGGCGCGAGGGGCCCCGGTCCGTGATCTTCCGCTCCAACCGGATGGACATCCAGGTACTCGGCCCGGACGGCGGGGTCGTCGACCCGGGCAAGCCCCGGCTGCCGGTGGACGTGACCGGCCGCCGCATGGCGGGGGAGGAGCAGGCCGGCAGGCTGGTCGAGCAGGGCGAGATCGAGGTCGCCGGGGACTCCTACCGGGTGGCGATCGTCTCGCTGGGCGGCGGGCGGGGCGCGGTGCAGGTGGCGCAGGAGTTCAGCGACACCGAGGACCTGCTGCGGGAGCTGCAGCAGCGGACGGTCTCGCTGGTCGCCGCCGTGGTGATCGGCTCCGGTCTGTTCGGCTGGTGGCTGGCCCGGCGGATCACCCGCCGGCTGGTCCGGCTCACGGCGGCGGCGGAGGACGTGGCCCGCACCCGGCGGCTCGGCATCCAGGTGCCGGTGACGGGGCACGACGAGGTGGCCAGGCTCGGCCGCTCCTTCGACCGGATGCTCGGCCGGCTGGCCCAGTCGGAGGAGGACCAGCGGCGGCTGGTGCAGGACGCGGGACACGAGCTGCGGACGCCGCTGACCTCGCTGCGGACGAACATCTCGCTGCTGCGCCGTATCGACGAACTGCCGCCCCCGGCGCGGGAGGAGCTGGTCGCCGACCTCGCGCAGGAGTCGCGGGAGCTGACGGACCTCGTCAACGAGCTGGTCGACCTCGCGGCCGGGCAGTCGGACGCCGAACCGGTGCAGCGGATCGCGCTCGGGTACATCGCGGAGGACGTGGCGGTGATCGCCCGCCGCCGCACCGGCAGGCAGGTGACGGTCACGGTCACCGGGGACACGACGGTGGACGGGCGGGCCTCGGCCCTGCAGCGGGCGGTCTCGAACCTCGTCGACAACGCGGTGAAGTTCGACCGCGCCGGAACGACTCCCGTCGGCATCACGGTGGCGGGGGCGGCGCACCGGGGCGCCACCCGCGCGGACACGGCGCGGCCGCCCCGGGCGAGCGCGGTGCGGGTGGAGGTGCTGGACCGGGGGCCGGGCGTGGCGGAGGAGGACCTGCCGCGGATCTTCGACCGCTTCTACCGCACGGCCGACGCGCGCAGCCTGCCCGGTTCCGGCCTCGGCCTGTCGATCGTCCGTGAGGTGGCGACCTCGCACGGGGGCGCTCCCTTCGCCTACCGGCGCGAGGGCGGCGGCTCCGTCATGGGGTTCACGGTGGCGGGCGCGCCGCCGGGGGACGACCCGCCCGGCCCTTACCCGGGCCCGTCGGCAGGCTGACCGCGAGCGGTCGCGGCCCGGGGCGGTCCCCGCTCCGGGCCCTCAGTCCACCACCGGGCTGCGGCGCTCCACCAGGACGACGTCACGCCAGCGCCCGTGCCGCCGGCCGATCCGTTCCCTCACACCGAGGACGCGGAAACCCAGGCGGGTGTGCAGGGCGAGGCTGGCGGTGTTCTCGGGGAAGACGCCCGACTGCACGGTCCAGATCCCGGCCGCCTCCGTGGAGGCGATCAGCGCCCGCAGCAGCGCGGAGGCCACGCCCCGGCCCCGGGCGTCCGGGCGGACGTACACCGAGTGCTCGACGACACCGGCGTAGGCGGGCCGGTCGGAGACCTTCGACGCGGCGACCCAGCCGAGCACCGGCCCGTCGCCGCCGGTCCCGGAGCCGTCCGGTCCCGAGCCGTCCGCCCGGGCCCCGTCCAGCGCCACGAAGCGGTGTCCGGGCAGCCTGGCCGCGTCGAAGGCCGGCCAGTCGGGCACGGTCGTCTCGAAGGTCGCATCGCCCTCCTCGATGCCCGCGCGGTAGATCGCCAGGACCTCGTCCGCGTGCGCGGCGGTCATCGGTACGAGGCGGAAGGCGGCCGTGCGGGGCCCCTCGCCCCCGTGAGCGGTCACGGCGTCGCGGGCCGGCCGGAGGCGCCGAACAGAGCGCCCATCGCGGCGAGGGCCGAGGGCTCGACCCGGTAGTACACCCACGTGCCGCGCCGCTCGGAGGCGAGCAGACCGGCCTCCTTGAGCTTCTTCAGGTGGTGGGAGACGGTCGGCTGGGAGACGCCCACGTCGGAGATGTCGCACACGCACGCCTCGCCGCCCTCGTGCGAGGCGACCGAGGAGAACAGCCGCAGCCGTACCGGGTCGCCGAGGGCCTTGAACATCCGCGCGGCCCTCTCGGACTCCTCCGCGGTGAAGGGCCGTTCGGTGAGCGGCGGGCAGCACGGCGCCGGGGGCTCGGTCGTGTGGGACATGCCTCTATTTTGACACACGTCGATGTGGTCGCACCGCTGCCGGGCGCCGGTGGGTGAGGCCCTCGCGCCTCCTCAGTCGCCGCGCGGGGCGTACATCAGGACCGCCATCCCCGCGAGGCAGATCAGCGCGCCCAGGATGTCGTAGCGGTCGGGACGGTAGCCGTCGGCGACCACACCCCACACGATCGACCCGGCGACGAAGATCCCGCCGTACGCGGCGAGGACGCGTCCGAAGTGGTCCTCGCTCTGGAAGGTGGCCACGAGTCCGTACAGACCCAGCGCGATCACCCCGGCGCCGATCCACACCCACCCGCGGTGCTCGCGGACCCCCTGCCACACCAGCCAGGCGCCCCCGATCTCGAACAGCGCGGCGAGGGAGAACAGGGCGAGGGAGCGCACGACGAGCACGGCGGAGCCTTTTCCGGGAGGCGACGGGTGGGCGGGGCGGGCGGCCGGTTCCGAGGGCGCCCGGCACTAAACGAAGCATAAAGATTGCCGGAAGTCGGCAATGCGGTGAGAGCGCACGGTCGAGATCATGGACTAGGGGAAATCGCATCGGAAGCGCTCGATGCCGGACACCGGCAGGTGTCGGCACCGCTGTTCGTGCTGCCCGCCTTCCCTCCCTCCCCTCCTGCCGAGGACGCCGAGGACGCCGGACGCCGAGCACGCCGAGACACCCAGTACGCCGAGACACCGAGTACGCCAAGAGCACCGAGTACGCCAAGACGAACGTTAGGGACGTTGCTGATGAATGCCATGATCGTGGGCCTGGGCGCGGTGGTCGTCCTCTGCCTGCTCCTCGTACTGGTGGTCTCCCGGTTGTTCCGCAAGGTGGAACAGGGCAAGGCGCTCATCGTCTCCAAGATGCGCAAGGTGGACGTGACCTTCACCGGGCAGATCGTGCTGCCGGTGCTGCACCGCGCCGAGGTCATGGACATCTCGGTGAAGACCATCGAGATCACCCGGGCCGGCAAGGAGGGGCTGATCTGCCGGGACAACATCCGCGCGGACATCCGCATCTCGTTCTTCGTCAAGGTCAACAAGACCGTCGAGGACGTCGTCAAGGTCGCCCAGGCGGTCGGCACGGCGCGGGCCAGTGACCGCGACACCCTCCAGGAGCTGTTCCACGCGAAGTTCTCCGAGGCGCTCAAGACCGTCGGCAAGCAGCTCGACTTCACCGACCTCTACACCAAGCGCGAGGAACTGCGGTACCGGATCATCGAGGTCATCGGGGTCGACCTCAACGGCTACCACCTCGAGGACGCGGCGATCGACTACCTGGAGCAGACGCCGCTCACCCAGCTCGACCCGGCCAACGTCCTCGACGCCCAGGGCATCCGCAAGATCACCGAGCTGACGGCCGTGGAGCACGTGCGCACCAACGAGGCGCAGCGCACGGAGGAGAAGGAGATCACCCGGCAGAACGTGGACGCCCGGGAGGCCGTCCTGGAGCTGGAGCGGCGGCAGGTCGACGCGGAGATCAAGCAGAAGCGCGAGATCGAGACCGTACGGGCCCGCGAGGAAGCCGAGACGGCCCGCGTGGTGGAGGAGGAGCGGCTGCGCGCGCAGGGCGCCTTCCTGCGCACCGAGGAGCAGCTCGGGGTGCAGCGCGAGAACCAGGCCCGCGAGGTCGCCGTCGCCGCGAAGAACCGGGAGCGGGTCATCGCGATCGAGAACGAGCGGATCGAGAAGGACCGGCTGCTGGAGGTCATCGCCCGGGAACGGGAGACCGAGCTGACCCGGATCGCGGCCTCCAAGGAGGTCGAGGCGGAGAAGCGGGACATCGCCGAGGTGGTGCGCGAGCGGGTCGCCGTGGACCGCACGGTCGCCGAGCAGGAGGAGTCCATCAAGAAGCTCCGCGCGGTCGAGGAGGCGGAGCGGCAGCGGCAGACCGTGATCATCGCCGCCGAGGCGGAGGCGCAGGAGAAGCTGGTCAAGAACATCAAGGCGGCGGAGGCCGCCGAGCAGGCCGCCGCCCACCGCGCGGCCGAGGAACTGACCATGGCCGAGGCCCGGTTGAAGAGCGCCGACCTGGAGGCCCAGGCCAAGCTGAAGCTCGCGGAGGCCCTGCGGGCGGAGGCCGCGGCCGAGGGGCTGGCCGCGGTGGAGGTCCGCGACGCCGAGGCGGACGTCATCGGCAAGGCCGGCCGGGCGGAGGCCGAGGCGGCCGAGGCACGGCTGCGGGCGGAGGCCGAGGGCACGCGGGCCAAGGCGCTCGCGGAGGCCGAGGGCGTCGGCGAGAAGCTGAAGGCCGAGGCGGCCGGGCTGACGGAGAAGGCGGCGGCGATGGCCGCGCTCGACGAGGCGTCCCGCGCCCACGAGGAGTACCGGCTGCGGCTGGAGGCCGAGAAGGACATCCGGCTGGCCGGTCTGGACGTGCAGCGGCAGATCGCCGAGGCGCAGGCGACGGTGCTGGCCACCGGTCTCGAGAACGCGGACATCGACATCGTCGGCGGCGAGTCGGTCTTCTTCGACCGGCTGATGTCCTCCATCTCGCTGGGCAAGGGCGTGGACGGCTTCGTCGAGCACTCCGCGACCGCGCAGGCGCTGGTCGGGCCGTACCTGGACGGCAGCTCCAGCCTCGCCGACGACCTGGGCCGCATCCTCGGTTCGGTCTCCACGGCCGACGTGCAGAACCTCACCGTGTCGGCCCTGCTGATGCGGCTGATGAAGACGGGCGACGCGCAGGCCGGACAGGTGCGCAAGCTGCTCGACCGGGCGGGCGAACTGGGCCTCGCGGACACCCCGCTGACGTCCTTCGGGATCGGCGCCGCGGCCCTCAACGGCAGCGCCGGCGCCTGACCCGGGGCCCACGGAACACGCCCCGGCCCCCTCATCCTCCGGAGCCGCCGCACAGGGGACGGCGGCTCCGGAACGCGCGCACGCGCGTCCCCTCGCGGAAAGGAACCCCATGACGACCGGGGTGAACAGCGTCACGCACGAGACACCGGGCACGCCCGTCCCGCCCGCCGAGGCGGCCGCGGCGGCTTCCGAGGAAGCCCGCACCAGGGCCCCCGGCGCCCTCGGAACGGCGGCTGAAGGCAGCCGCGGAACGGCGGCCCCGGGCGCCCCCGGGGCGGCGGCGCCCGGCGCCTACGAACTGCTCCGCGACCGCCTCCTCGCCCAGGCCGCCGAACTCTCCTCCCGCACCGAGGAACTGAACCGCCGCCGGATCGAGGAGTTCGGGGCGGCCCGCCTCGAACTCACCGGCACCGAACGGCTGCGGACCGGCCGCGCGAGCGTGCCGCAGGACGTCGTCGCGATCGGCCCGGCCCTGCTCGTCGGGTACGACACCGGGCCCGCCGGCCGCGGGGAGACGACAGTCGGCGACGTCTTCGCGCTGCACGGCCCCGACCTCGCCCGGCTGCCCGAGGACGCCGTGCCGGGCCTGCTCGACGACCCGGCGTTCGTACGGGAGTTCGCGGCCTTGTACCGCTACTACCGCGAGGCGACCCTGCTGCGGCTGCGCCGGGTCGAGGGCCGGCTGCTCGCCGTCTTCCGCACCGGCGAGAAGGCCGAGGACATCCGGGTGCTGCGCTGGGCGCTCACCGAGGACGGCGGCGTCTCCTTCCTCGACGCGCGCGGCGACCGCGACCACGTCCTGCCGCCCGCCCACGACGTCACCTGGACCCCCGCCACCCGCGAGGACCACGTCCTCGGCCGCCACCCGCACGTCTCCGTCGGCGGCGAGGTCTTCCTCGCCACCGTCGGCGGCGCGCTCACCGTCAAGACCGAGAACGACACCGAGACCGCCGAGGGCATCCACTCCGAGCCGGTCGACGAACCGCTCCAGGCCCTCGCCGACGCGGACATCGCCCACGCCCGCGTGGGCGCCCTGATCCTGCTGCGGGTGCGCCCCTACAAGGAGGACACCGACCGGTACCTGGTGTTCAACACCCTCACCAGGACCGTCGTCCGCCTCGACGGCATCGGGCAGGCCTGCCGCCGTCTCCCCGACGACCAGGGCATCGTCTTCCCCGGCGGCCACTGCCTGGCCACCGGCGCCCACCGCACCTACCGGATCGACACCGAGGGCCTGCGCTTCGAGCGCGAGGTGCGCTCCCCGAACGGCGAGGACGTGCTGTACGCCTTCCGCGCACCCGCCGGCGGCCGCACCCTGCTGCTCTCGTACCACACGATCCGCAAGGAGGTCGCGGCCCCGCTGTCCTGCCGCGGCTGGGCGCTCTCCGAGGACGGAACGCTCACCCTGCTGCGCGCCGGCGGCGAGCCGGCCCGGGTGCACCCCGTGCAGCGCTGGTCCTCGCCCTACGTGTCCGACACCCACGAGGCCGCCCGCACCGCCGCCCTCGCCGGCGCGGGGGAGGGCACCGCGCTCGCCCGCATCGGCAACGCCGACCTCGTACGGGGCATCGCCGCCTGTCTGTCCGTGGCCCGGGCCGCCACCGAGACCACGCCCACCGGCGAGGTCTACGCCGAACTGGCCGCCGCCTGCGTCCGCACCGCCGACGCCCACCACTGGCTCGGCGACCCGGAGGCCGGCGACCTCGCGCAGCCGCTGGGCCGGCTGCGGGAGACCGCCGAGCAGGTGCTCGCCGAGTTCGCCACCGTGCGCACCCTGACCCGGCAGGCCGCCGACGCCCTCGACGAGGCCGAGGCGCGGCTGACCGCCGTCGTGCGCCGGCTGCGCGGCGAGGCCCCGCGCGGGGCCGCTGACTGGGCGGCCGGACTGACCGAGCTGCGCCGCGCGCACGGGCACCTGCTGACCCTGCGCGAGACGCGGTACGCCGACACCGCCCGCATCGAGGAACTGGCCGCCGGCGCCGAGGAGGACCTCGCCGCCTTCGGCCGGCGGGCCGTCACCCACCTCGCCCGCCCGGACGCCTTCGACGGCACCCACGCCGACGTCGACCGGATCGCCGCCGAGGCCGAGGAGATCACCACCGCCGCCAAGGCCGCGCCGCTCGCCGCCCGGCTGGACCGGCTGGCCGAGGGCCTGGGCGCGGTCACCGACGTCGTCGCCGGGCTCGACATCGGCGACGCCACCGTCCGCACCGCCGTCCTGGAGGCCGTCGCCGGGGCCCTCGGCGGCGTCAACCGGGCCCGCGCGGTCCTCGACGCCCGGCGCCGCGCCCTGGTGGCCGAGGAGGGGCGGGCCGGGTTCGCCGCCGAGTTCGCGCTGCTCGGGCAGGCCGTCACCGGCGCGCTCGCCGTCGCCGACACCCCCGAGGCCTGCGAGGAGCAACTGGCCCGCCTGCTCGTGCAGGTGGAGAACCTGGAGTCCCGCTTCGCCGAGTCCGACGACTTCCTCGACGCGCTCGCCGACAAGCGCGAGGAGATCCACGAGGCGCTCTCCGCCCGCAAGCAGTCCCTCGCCGACGCCCGCGCCCGCCGCGCCGAACGCCTCGCGGAGTCCGCCGCGCGCGTCCTCGGCACCGTCGTCCGCCGCGCCGCCGCCCTGCCCGACGCGGACGCCGTCACGACCTACTTCGCCTCCGACCCGATGCCCGCCAAGGTCCGTCGCACCGCCGCCGAGCTGCGCGCGCTCGGCGACCCGGTCCGCGCGGAGGAACTCGACGGCCGCCTCGACGCCGCCCGCCAGGAGGCCGCCCGCGCCCTGCGCGACCGCACCGACCTCTACACCGACGACGGCCGCACCCTGCGCCTGGGCGCCCACCGCTTCGCCGTCTCCACCCAGCCCCTGGACCTCACCCTCGTCCCGCACGGCGAGGGCCTCGCCTTCGCCGTCACCGGCACCGACTACCGCGCCCCCGTCACCGACCCCGGCTTCGCGGCCACCCGCCCCTACTGGGACCGGCTGCTGCCCTCGGAGTCGCCCGAGGTCTACCGCGCCGAACACCTGGCCGCCCGGCTGCTCGACGAGCACGGCCCGGCCGCCCTCGCCGCCACCGGCGACCTGGCCGCCCTCGTCCGGGAGGCGGCCGAGGCCGCCTGGGACGAGGGCCACGAGCGGGGCGTCCACGACCACGACGCCACCGCGATCCTCACCGCCCTGCTGCGGCTGCACGAGGGCGCGGGAACGCTGCGCCACGAGCCCGCCGCCCGGGCCGCCGCCCAGCTCTTCTGGACGCACTGCACGGACGAGCGCGCCCGGCAGGACTGGCGCCGCCGCGCGCGCTCCCTGGCCCGCGCCCGGGAGACCTTCGGCCTCGCGCCCGCCATCGCCGACCTGCGCGCCGAACTCGCGCGGGCCGTCGTCGAGTGGAGCGCGGACGCCGCTCCGCGGGCGGAGCCCCTCTCCGCCCGGCAGGCCGAGGCCGCCGCCGCGTACCTCTTCGACGAGCTGACCACCGGCCCCGAGGGCTTCGTCCTCGCCGCCGGCACCCGCGCGCTGCTGGAGGCGTTCCACCGCACGGCGGGCGGCCCCGCCTACGCCGAGGACCTCGCCGCCCTCGACGGCCCGAGCGCCCGTCACCAGCTCGCCGAGGCATGGCTGAGCGCGTACACGGCCGCCACCGGCACGGACCTCCCACCCGGCGACCTCGCCGAGGCGGTCGCCGCCGAACTCTGCCCCGAGCTGCCCCGCTACCCGGGCGAGGCCCCGCTCACCGAGACCGTGCACGGCCTGCTCGGCTCCCACCCGCGCCTCACCGACCGCTCCCTCACCGTCCGTGTGGACGAACTCCTCGCCCGCACCCGCGCCTTCCGCGCCCACGACGTGCCCGGCCACCAGGACTACACCGCCCGCCGCGGCGCCCTCGTCGCCGCCGAGCGCGCCCGGCTGCGACTGGACGACCACCGGCCGCGCGTCCTGCCGGGCTTCGTCCGCGGACGGCTCATCGACGAGGTGTACCTGCCGCTGATCGGCGACAGCCTCGCCAAGCAGCTCGGCACCGCGGACCCCGCCCACCGCACCGGCTCCGGCGGCCTCCTGCTGCTGGTCTCCCCGCCGGGCTACGGCAAGACGACGCTCCTGGAGTACGTCGCCGACCGCCTCGGCCTGATGCTGGTGCGGATCAGCGGACCCGCCCTCGGCACCGCCGTGACCTCGCTCGACCCCGCCGAGGCCCCCGACGCCACCGCCCGCCAGGAGATCGAGAAGATCAACTTCGCGCTGGCGGCGGGCAACAACACGCTCCTGTACCTCGACGACATCCAGCACACCTCGCCCGAACTGCTGCAGAGGTTCATCCCGCTGTGCGACGCCACCCGCCGCGTCGACGGGGTCAGGGACGGCGTTCCGCACACCTACGACCTGCGCGGGAAGCGGTTCGCGGTGTGCATGGCCGGCAACCCCTACACCGAGTCGGGCGGCCGCTTCCAGGTCCCCGACATGCTCGCCAACCGCGCCGACGTGTGGAACCTCGGCGACGTCCTCACGGGCAAGGAGCACGCCTTCGCCCTGAGCTTCGTGGAGAACGCGCTGACCGCCAACCCGGTCCTCGCCCCGCTCGCGGGCCGCGACCGGGCCGACCTCGACCTGCTGCTCCGCCTCGCCGAGAAGGACCCCACGGCCCGCGCGGACCGGCTCGTCCACCCCTACGCCCCGGCCGAACTGGAGCGCGTCCTCGCGACCCTGCGCCATCTGCTCACGGCCCGCGCCACGGTCCTCGCGGTGAACGCCGCGTACATCGCCTCCGCCGCGCAGACCGACGCCACCCGCGTCGAGCCGCCCTTCCGGCTCCAGGGCTCCTACCGCAACATGCGCAGGATCGCCCAGCGGATCCAGCCCGTGATGAACGAGGCGGAACTCTCGGCGCTGGTCGAGGACCACTACCGGGCCGAGGCCCAGACCCTCACCTCGGGCGCCGAGGCCAACCTGCTCAAACTCGCCGAACTGCGCGGCACCCTCACCCCCGCCCGGGCGGCCCGCTGGACCGAGCTGAAGGCCGCCCACGTCCGCGCCCGCACCCTGGGCGGCCCCGAGGAGGACAAGCTCACCCGCGCGGTCGCCGCCCTCGGCCTCCTCGCCGACCGCCTCGCCGCCGTGGAGACGGCCATCACCGGTACCGGACACCGCCCACGTCACGGGGGCGACGCGTCCGCGTGACGGGATCCCACGACCGGCGGGCCGCCGGGGGCCGTCGTGGGCGCGGGCCCGGTCGGCGCGCCCCCGCCCCGAGTGCCGGACGCCCCCTCCGGGTGTCACCCGGAGGGGGCGTCGGACGACCTGCCACGTTCGGCGGAGCCGCTCGGATCAGGGCCACACCAGGCAGTACGGCTGGTGCCCCGCCTCGTGCAGGCGGTGGCTGAAGTCCTGCCACTCGTGCAGCAGTTGGTAGACGTTGAAGGCGTCGCGGGGGCCGCCGCGGTCGGGGACCGTGGACCAGATGAAGGCGGCCGCGCCGACCGCCTCCTCGCCTATGCCGCGCAGCGGGTCGACGACCGTCATGGGGAGTTTCACGACCGCGTAGTCGGGGTGCAGGACCACCAGCTCCAGCGGGGGGACCTTGTGCAGCGGGACGCCCTCGATGCCGGTGAGGACCATGGCCGCCATGGTCTCCGGCTTGATCTTGGTGAACATGCCGCCCATGCCGAGCTCGTCCCCGCCGAGTTCCTCGGGGCGCATCGAGATCGGGACGCGGGCCGCCGTGGCGCCGTCGGGCGCGCCGAAGTACTTGTACGTCACCCCCACCCGACCACCATTCCCGCTTCCTGCGCCGAGTCGATCCGGCCTGTGATCAGCCCTACGGTTCGCATGGTCCATGCCATCCATACGCGCCAGGCGCTCGATTCGCTCAGGTTCCGCCGTCGAAGCCTCCGGACCCGTCGTCCGAGAGGACTGCGTGGGCTGCGAGGGCTGAGAGGTCTGCGGTGGCTGGGACGTCTGCGGTGGCTGGGATGTCTGTCGCGTCTGCTGCTGCTCCGTCGTCTCCTCCGCGTCGCGTCGGTGCCTTCCCCGCCGGGCACGCCGAGGACCCCGGTCATCGGTCCCCTCGCCCAGTCCGCCACCGCGATGCATATCTCCACCCGCATGCTTTTCTAGGACTCGTGGTCCCCGCCGCGCAACCCGATCATCGTGTCAGTGACCTCCCCCACGGCCGCCCGCCGAAACGTGCGGCGAAACACCAGTCCGCGGGATCCCCGACGCCTCTGACACCATGGCTCATGTGAGCTATCCGTACGAAGCCCCAGTTTCGCAGACTCTTTTCGCGCGCGCCGAGGCCGTCACGCCGGGCGGCGTGAACTCTCCGGTCCGCGCCTTCGGTGCCGTGGGCGGTACGCCCCGGTTCATGGTGTCCGGCACCGGTCCCTATCTGACCGACGCCGACGGCAGGGAGTACGTGGACCTCGTGTGCTCCTGGGGTCCCATGATCCTCGGCCACGCCCGGCCCGAGGTGATCGCGGCCGTCCAGGAGGCCGTCGCCCGCGGCACCTCCTTCGGCACGCCCGGCGAGGGCGAGGTCGCGCTCGCGGAGGAGATGGTCGCCCGCGTCGCGCCCCTGGAGCAGGTCCGGCTGGTCTCCAGCGGCACCGAGGCCACCATGTCCGCGATCCGCCTCGCGCGCGGGTTCACGCGGCGCGCGAAGGTGGTGAAGTTCGCCGGGTGCTACCACGGGCACGTCGACTCCCTGCTCGCCGCGGCCGGTTCCGGCCTCGCCACGTTCGCGCTGCCCGACACCCCGGGGGTGACCGGCGCGCAGGCCGGCGACACGATCGTGCTGCCGTACAACGACCTCGACGCGGTGCGTGCCGCCTTCGCCGCGCACCCGGGCGAGATCGCCTGTGTGATCACCGAGGCCTCGCCCGGCAACATGGGCGTCGTCCCGCCGCTGCCCGGCTTCAACCGGGGGCTGCGCGACCTGTGCCGGGAGAACGGCGCGCTGTACGTCTCCGACGAGGTGATGACCGGCTTCCGCACGAGCCGCGCCGGCTGGTTCGGCGTCGACGGCGTCGAGCCCGACCTGATGACCTTCGGCAAGGTGATGGGCGGCGGCTTCCCCGCCGCCGCGTTCGGCGGTCGTGCGGACGTCATGGCGCACCTGGCCCCGGCGGGCCCGGTCTACCAGGCCGGCACCCTCTCCGGGAACCCGGTCGCCACCGCCGCCGGCCTGGCCCAGCTCCGGCTCCTGGACGAGGCCGCGTACGCCACGGTCGACGCGGTCTCCGAGCGGCTGCGGGCGCTGGTGACCGAGGCGCTCACCAAGGAGGGCGTCGCACACACCGTGCAGAACGCCTCCAACATGTTCTCCGTGTTCTTCACCGAGCGTCCGGTGCGGAACTACGAGGACGCCCGGGCTCAGGAGTCGTTCCGCTTCACCGCGTTCTTCCACTCGATGCTCGCCCAGGGCGTCCACCTTCCCCCTTCCTCCTTCGAGTCCTGGTTCGTGTCGACGGCGCACGACGAGCGGGCCCTGGAGCGGATCGCCGACGCCCTTCCGGCGGCGGCCAGAGCAGCAGCGGAGGCCACGGCCGCATGAGCACCAGCGACAACAGCCACACGAGCGACGAGATCACCGTCGTGCACGTGATGCGGCACGGCGAGGTGGAGAACCCGGAGGGCGTCCTCTACGGGCGGCTGCCCGGCTACCACCTCTCCGAGCTGGGCCGGAAGATGGCCGAGCGAGTGGCCGAGCACCTCACCTCCCGTGACATCACGCACGTCGCCGCCTCCCCGCTGGAGCGGGCCCAGGAGACGGCGAGTCCGATCGCGAAGGCGCACGGCCTCGACCTCGCCACGGACGGGCGGCTGATCGAGGCGGAGAACGTCTTCCAGGGCAAGACCTTCGGCGTCGGGGACGGCGCGCTGCGGCGGCCGGCCAACTGGAAGCACGTCGTCAACCCGTTCAAGCCGTCCTGGGGCGAGCCGTACGTGGACCAGGTCGTGCGGATGATGGGCGCGCTGCACGCCGCGAAGGACGCGGCGCGGGGGCACGAGGCGGTGTGCGTGAGCCACCAGCTCCCGATCTGGACCCTGCGGTCGTACGTGGAGAAGCGGCGGCTGTGGCACGACCCGCGCAAGCGGCAGTGCACGCTCGCCTCGTTGACGACGTTCACGTTCCAGGGGGACCGGATCGTCTCGGTGGGGTACACCGAGCCGGCCCGGGACCTGGTGCCGCCCCACCTGCTGGCCGGGGCCAAGGCCAAGGGGAACACCAAGGCCTTCGGGGCCTGACCCCGAGCACGGCGACAGGGGCGGGAAAGGGGGCGCGTACGGTTGCGTGCGCTGCCCCCGCGCCCCCGACGACAGCCCGGCCCCGTGCCCTGATCTGCACGGGGCCAAATGATCGTATTTTCGTAACAACCGGTCGATAGTTGTCCCCCGAACGGAACCCCCGACTCGCCCCCGCCCTCTATCCCTGTGTCAGCTGGGAGTCAGCTGAGCGAAAGCTGAGTGCAGCGAGATCGAGGGGCCGCCCCATGGGGAACATCAGCCGGCGAGGAATGATCGGGCTCGGCGCGGGGGCCGCCGCGGCGATGGGACTCACCGCGTGCGGCGGAGGCGACGACGCCACCGGCCAGGCCGGCGGGTCCGGTGCCAGGAAGAAGAAGCCCGGCACCCCCAAGCCCAGCGCCCGCCCCATAGGCGACGGCTCCACCGCCGACACCGGCCCCCAGCCGAACCAGCCCGACAAGCCCGTGCCGCTCGAACCGGGCCAGACTCCGCCGCAGTTCGTGATCTTCTCCTGGGACGGCGCCGGCGAGGTCGGCAACGGACTCTTCCCGCGCTTCCTGAAGCTCGCCGAGGAGCACGAGGCGCACATGACCTTCTTCCTCTCCGGGCTGTACCTGCTCCCGGAGTCGAAGAAGCGCATGTACCACGGGCCGAACAACGCACCCGGCGCCTCCGACATCGGCTACCTCACCGACGAGCACATCAAGATGACGTTGAAGTACATACGCCAGGCCTGGCTGGAGGGCCACGAGATAGGCACCCACTTCAACGGCCACTTCTGCTCCGGCCACGGCACGGTCGCCAACTGGACCGCCAAGCAGTGGCACAGCGAGATCGCCCAGGCCAAGTCCTTCGTCAAGGAGTGGCGGACCAACACCGGCTGGACCGACCTGCCCTCCCTGCCGTTCGACTACGACAAGGAGCTCGTCGGCGGCCGCACCCCCTGTCTGCTCGGCCAGGACAACCTGCTCCCCACCGCGCGCGAACTCGGCTGGCGCTACGACGCCTCCTCGCCCGGCGGCCGCCAGCGCTGGCCCCAGCAGAAGAACCGGGTGTGGGACCTGCCCCTGCAGGGCGTGCCGTTCCCCGGCCACACCTTCGAGGTCCTCTCGATGGACTACAACATGCTGGCCAACCAGTCGGTCAACTCCACCAAGGCCCCGCCGTCGAACTACCCGGGCTGGCGCAAGCAGGCCGCGAACGCCTACATCAACGGCTTCAAGCGGGCCTACGAGAGCAACCGGGCGCCCTTCTTCATCGGCAACCACTTCGAGGAGTGGAACGGCGGCATCTACATGGACGCCGTCGAGCAGGCCCTCAAGCACATCGCCCGGGAGAAGGAGAAGGGCGGCGATGTGCGCATGGTCTCCTTCCGGCAGTTCGTGGACTGGATCGACGTGCAGCCCCCGGAGATCCTCGAGAAGCTCCAGTCGCTGAAGGTCGGCCAGAAGCCGGCCGGCGGCTGGAAGACCTTCCTCAAGGACGACACGGGCAAGGGCAGCGGCAAGGGCTCCGGGAAGGGCACCGGCACCGGGACCGGCAAGGGCTCCGAGGACGCCGCCTGACCCCGCGCCCGACCCGCGGAACCCCTGTCTGAAATGCGGGTTTCCGTCCGACAGGGGGGTGCGGAAGATCCCTGGAACGGGCATGCGAAACTTTTCACATGAGTGCCGCCCGCCGCGCCCCCCGACGCCCGACCCGCCTCGTGCCCCGCCGTGGCCGCAGCCGCCGCCGAACCGCCCTCACCGGCGCCGGGGCGGCTCTCGCGGCACTCGTGCTGGCCGCCTGCGGTTCCGGCGGCGTGTCCGGCGGATCCGGGAACACCAACTTCGTGGCCGGCAAGGACGGCGTCGACACCGCGGGCAAGGGCCACCGCCAGGCCGCGCCCGACCTCTCCGGCAAGACCATCGACGGCAAGCGGCTCGACGTCGCCGACTACCGCGGCAAGGTCGTCGTCCTCAACGTCTGGGGCTCCTGGTGCTCGCCCTGCCGGGCCGAGGCCGACAACTTCGCCAAGGTCGCGAAGGAGAGCGCGGCCAAGGGCGTCCAGTTCGTCGGCATCAACACGCGGGACACCAGCACCACCCCGGCCGTCGAGTTCGAGAAGGCCCACGGGATCACCTACCCGAGCCTGTACGACCCGACCGGCCGGCTCCTGCTGCGCTTCAAGAAGGGGACGCTCAACCCGCAGGCCATCCCCTCCACGCTGATCCTCGACCGCGAGGGCCGGATCGCCGCGCGGACGCTGCAGCCGCTCAGCGAGGACAAGCTGCACGAGATGCTCGACCCGGTCGTAGCGGAGAAGTGACACCGTGCTCCTCGCCGCAGCCACCGACCCGAACATGACCGTCCGCAACGGAGCCCTGCTCCTCGCGATCCCGGTCGCCGTGCTCGGGGGCCTCGTCTCCTTCTTCTCCCCGTGCGTCCTGCCGCTCGTCCCCGGCTACCTCTCCTACGTGACCGGCGTCACCGGCACCGACCTGGCCGAGGCCCGGCGCGGGCGGATGGCCGGCGGGGCCGCGCTCTTCGTCGCCGGGTTCACCGTGGTGTTCGTCTCCGGCGGCGCCCTCTTCGGCTACTTCGGGCAGACGCTGCAGGAGTACAGCGGCACCCTCTCCAAGGTGCTCGGCGGGCTGATGATCGCCCTCGGCGTCTTCTTCATGGGCCTGATGCCCTGGCTCACCCAGCGCGAGTTCCGCTTCCACCGGCGGCCCACCGCCGGCCTGGTAGGCGCGCCCGTTCTCGGCGCGCTCTTCGGGATCGGCTGGACGCCGTGCATCGGCCCGACCCTCGCCTCCGTGCTCGCGCTGTCCTCCAACGAGGCGAGCGCCGGGCGCGGGGCCATACTGACGGTCGCCTACTGCCTCGGCCTGGGCGTACCGTTCGTGCTCGCCGCCGTCGCCTTCCGCAAGGCGCTCGGCGCCTTCGGCTGGGTCAAGCGGCACTACGTGTGGGTCATGCGGCTCGGCGGCACGATGATGATCGTCACGGGGGTACTGCTGCTCACCGGCGCCTGGGACCACCTGGTGCAGGAGATGCAGACCTGGTCCAACGGCTTCACTGTGGGGATCTGATCGATGAGCGAGTCCACGACCACCGACGCGGCACGGGAAGCGGCGGACGCGGCCGGTGAGGACCAGGACCTCGGCGCCGCCGGCTCCCAGCTGTCCACCGCCCCCACCGACACCGTCGTACCCGGCTCCTTCGGCGGGGTCCGCGGCCCCGGCGCCAAGGGGAGCCTCACCTGGACCCTGCGCGAGATCACCGGCTGGGCCCGCTGGTTCTGGCGGCAGCTCACCTCCATGCGGGTCGCGCTGATCCTGCTGTTCATGCTCTCCCTCGGCGCGATCCCCGGCTCGCTCATCCCGCAGACGGGCGCCGACGCCCTCAAGGTCGAGTCCTTCAAGGCCGCCCACAAGACCCTCGGGCCGCTCTACGAGAGGCTCGGGCTGTTCCACGTCTACAGCTCGGTGTGGTTCTCCGCGATCTACATCCTGCTGTTCGTCTCCCTCATCGGCTGCATCGTCCCGCGCACCTGGCAGTTCGTCGGCCAGCTCCGCAGCCGCCCGCCGGGCGCCCCCCGCCGGCTCACCCGGCTGCCCGCCTACGCGACCTGGCGCACCGACGCCGAGCCCGAGGCGGTGCGCGCCGCCGCCCTGAGGGCACTCCGCCGCCGCCGCTTCCGCGCCCACGTCGCCGGGGACGCCGTCGCCGCCGAGAAGGGGTACGTGCGGGAGCTCGGCAACCTGCTCTTCCACATCGCGCTGATCGTGCTGCTGGTCGCCTTCGCCTGGGGCCAGCTCTACAAGTCCGACGGCGACAAACTGGTGATCGAGGGCGACGGCTTCGCCAACACGCCCACGCAGTACGACGACATCAAGTCCGGCAGCCTCTTCAGCTCCGACGACCTCGTCCCCTTCAGCTTCGACCTGCACCGGTTCACCGGCACCTATGAGCGCACCGGCCCCAACCGGGGCACTCCGCGCACCTACGAGGCGGCGCTCAGCTACCGCGAGGGCGCCGACGGCGCGCGGAAGAAGACCACGGTCCGGGTCAACCACCCGCTGCACATCGGCGATTCCAAGGTCTACCTGGTCAGCCACGGCTACGCCCCGGTCGTCACCGTGCGCGACGCCAAGGGCAAGGTCGTCTTCCACCAGGCCGTGCCGCTGCTGCCGAGCGACGCCAACGTCACCTCGCAGGGCGCCATCAAGGTGCTCGACGGCTACACCAACGCCAAGGGCGAGCGCGAGCAGCTCGGCTTCTCCGCGTTCTTCGTGCCGACCTTCGCGGGCGCCGGCAAGGGCACGATGGTGTCCCAGTTCCCGGCGCTGGACAATCCGGTGCTCGCGCTGACCGCGTACCACGGCAGCCTCGGCTCGGACTCCGGCATCCCGCAGAACGTCTACCAGCTCGACACCTCGCACGCGAAGCAGTTCAAGACCGCCGACGGCGAGATCTTCAAGGACCGGCTCGCGCCGGGGCAGACCATGAAGCTCCCGGGCGGCAACGGCTCGATCACCTTCGAGAAGGACATCAAGGAGTGGGCCGGCTTCCAGATCGTCCAGGAGCCGGGCAGCGTCTGGGCGCTGACCGGTGCCGTCACGGCGATCCTGGGCCTGGCCGCCTCGCTGTTCATCTCCCGCCGCCGGGTGTGGGTGCGGGCCGTGCGGGACGCCGAGGGCGTCACCGTCGTCGAGATGGCGGGCCTCGGCCGCAGCGAGTCCGCGAAGCTCCCGCAGGAGCTCGGCGACCTGGCCGCCCGCGTCCACGCCGAGGCCCCGACCAGGACCGGCCCGCCCGGCCAGGGCACCGCGGCGGGCGGGCAGAACTCCCACGCACCCGATGACGCCGGCACCTCCCCGGGGGAGCAGGACGCCGCCGACCCCACCGTTTCCGCCACTGAAGGGGCAGAGAAGCAGTGAACAGCCTCGCCGCCACCAACGAACACCTAGCGAGCGTCAGCAACACGCTCATCTACTCGTCGATGGCCGTCTACACCCTGGCCTTCTTCGCCTACATCGCCGAATGGCTGTTCGGCAGCCGCAGCAAGGTGGCCCGCACGGCCAGCGCGCTGACCAAGGAGGGGACCGGGGCGGCGTCCGCGCAGGGCCCGGCGGTCACCGTCAGGTCGGCGGGCGGCACGGCCGTCCTGGAACGCCCGCAGGTCGTGGTCCGCGCCGCGTCCGGCTCCCGCGACGTGCCGGACGGACCCGGCGCCCACGGCGGTGACGAGCAGGGCGACATGTACGGCAGGATCGCCGTCTCGCTCACCGTGCTCTCGTTCCTGATCGAGTTCGGCGGCGTCCTCACCCGCGCCCTGTCGGTGCGCCGGGCGCCGTGGGGCAACATGTACGAGTTCAACATCACGTTCTCCACCGTCGCGGTGGGCGTCTTCCTCGTCCTGCTCGCGCTGCGCAAGAACGTCCGCTGGCTCGGCCTGCCGCTGATCACCACGGTCCTGCTCGACCTGGGCCTCGCTGTGACCGTGCTCTACACGGCGAGCGACCAGCTCGTCCCCGCGCTGCACTCGTACTGGCTCTACATCCACGTCTCCACCGCGATCTTCTGCGGCGCGGTGTTCTACGTCGGGGCCGTCGGCACGATCCTCTACCTGTTCAAGGACTCCTACGAGAACAAGCTGGCCGGCGGCGGCACCCCGGGCCGCTTCGCCACGTCCGTCCTGGAACGCCTCCCGGCCTCGTCCTCGCTGGACAAGTTCGCCTACCGGATCAACGCGGCGGTCTTCCCGCTGTGGACGTTCACGATCATCGCGGGCGCGATCTGGGCGGGCGACGCGTGGGGCCGCTACTGGAACTGGGACCCCAAGGAGACCTGGTCCTTCATCACCTGGGTCGCCTACGCGGGCTATCTGCACGCCCGCGCCACGGCCGGCTGGAAGGGCCGCAAGGCCGCCTACATCGCCCTGATCGCCTTCGCCTGCTGGCTCTTCAACTACTACGGCGTCAACATCTTCGTCTCGGGCAAGCACTCGTACGCCGGGGTGTGAGCCGAGCCCCTCGGGGGCGGAGCGTCCGAGGGACGGGAAGGGCGGGGGCGGGGACCCCCGCCCGGCCGTCCGCGTCCCGGCTCAGCCGTCCGCGTCCCGCTGCTTCCCGTCCTCCCCGAGCGACTTGAGGAACTCGGGATTGTCGTCGGGCGCCACCCAGCGCCCGGCACCGGCACCGCTGCCGGCCGCGCCGGCCGGCCGCCGCTTCTTCCCCGCCACCAGCCAGGCCACCGGCCCCACCAGTACCTCGCCGAACAGCAGGATCACGATCACCCAGGCCACCTTCGGCAGCCCCCGCACCTCTTCCTCGGGCGTGTTGAGGCAGTCCACGAAGGCGTAGATCCACAGGGCCAGCATCAGCAGCAGGGGCAGATACCTGAGCATGGTCGCGCGATCCCCCAGAGGGCCGTAAGACGGTGACGGGGCCTCGCGGGCCCCGGTGCGAGGGGCCATGTCGGCCCCGGTGACGGGCCCAGGTTATCCGGTGGCGGATACTGGGACGCATGGCTTACGACGATCTTCGCTCCCTGCTCCGGGCACTGGAACGGGACGGCGACCTCAAGCGCGTCAAGGCCGAGGTCGATCCGTATCTGGAGGTCGGGGAGATCGTCGACCGCGTACAGAAGTCCGGCGGCCCCGCCCTCCTCTTCGAGAACGTCAAGGGCAGCGCGATGCCCCTGGCGATGAACGTGTTCGGCACCGACCGCCGCCTGCTGAAGGCCCTCGGCCTCGCGTCGTACGAGGACATCTCCGACAAGATCGGCGGCCTGCTCAAGCCGGAACTGCCGCACGGCTTCGTCGGCGTCCGCGAGGCCTTCGGCAAGCTCGGCGCGATGGCGCACGTCCCGCCGAAGAAGGTCAAGGGCGACAGCGCCCCCGTGCAGGAGGTCGTGCTGCGCGGCGACGACGTCGACCTCGACGCGCTGCCCGCGCTGTTCACCTGGCCGAAGGACGGCGGCTCCTTCTTCAACCTGGGCCTCACCCACACCAAGGACCCCGAGTCGGGCATCCGCAACCTGGGCCTCTACCGCCTCCAGCGGCACGACGAGCGCACCATCGGCATGCACTGGCAGATCCACAAGGACAGCCGGAACCACTACCAGGTCGCCGCCCGCCGCGGCGAACGGCTCCCCGTCGCCATCGCCTTCGGCTGCCCGCCCGCCGTGACCTACGCCGCCACCGCCCCGCTGCCCGGCGACATCGACGAGTACCTGTTCGCCGGCTTCCTCGCGGGCCGGCGCATCGAGATGGTCGACTGCAAGACCGTTCCGCTCCAGGTCCCGGCGCAGGCCGAGGTCGTGCTGGAGGGCTGGCTGGAGCCCGGTCAGATGCTCCCCGAGGGACCCTTCGGCGACCACACCGGCTTCTACACCCCGCAGGAGCAGTTCCCCGCGCTCACCATCGACTGCGTGACGATGCGCAGGCGCCCCCTGCTCCAGTCGATCGTCGTGGGACGGCCGCCGACGGAGGACGGCCCCCTCGGCCGGGCGACCGAGCGCTTCTTCCTGCCGCTCCTGAAGATCATCGTGCCGGACATCGTGGACTACCACCTCCCCGAGGCGGGCGGCTTCCACAACTGCGCGATCGTCTCGATCGACAAGAAGTACCCCAAGCACGCCCAGAAGGTCATGCACGCCGTGTGGGGCGCCCACATGATGTCGCTGACCAAGCTGATCGTCGTCGTGGACGCCGACTGCGACGTCCACGACCTGCACGAGGTCGCCTGGCGCGCCCTCGGCAACACCGACTACGCCCGCGACCTCAGCGTCGTCGAGGGCCCCGTCGACCATCTCGACCACGCCTCCTACCAGCAGTTCTGGGGCGGCAAGGCGGGCATCGACGCCACGCGGAAATGGCCCGAGGAGGGGTACACGCGCGACGGGGGCTGGCCCGAGATGGTCCTGTCGGACCCCGAGACGGCGGCGAAGGTCGACCGCCGGTGGAAGGAGTACGGACTGTGACCAGCGCCTCCGCGGCCCTCCCCCAGCAGCCGGGACGCACCAAGGCGTTCCTGCGCCTGGTGATGATCGAGCACTCCGTGTTCGCGCTGCCCTTCGCCTACATCGCCGCGCTGACCGCGATGTACGAGTGGGACGAGAACATCCACTGGGGCCGGCTGCTGCTCGTCACCGTCGCGATGGTGGGCCTGCGCACCTTCGCCATGGCCGCGAACCGGATCATCGACCGCGAGATCGACGCCCGCAACCCGCGCACCGCCCACCGCGAACTCGTCACCGGCGCGATGTCGGTGCGGCACGCCTGGACCGGCGCCCTCGTCGCCCTCGTCGTCTTCCTCGGCGCCGCCGCCGCGCTCAACCCGCTCTGCCTGGCGCTCGCCCCCGTCGCCGTGATCCCGATGGTGGTCTACCCCTACGGCAAGCGGTTCACGAACTTCCCGCAGGCCATCCTCGGCCTCGCCCAGGCGATGGGCCCGATCGGCGGCTGGCTCGCCATCAGCGGCTCCTGGTCCTGGGACGCGGTGATCCTCGGCCTGGCCGTCGGCGTCTGGATCGGCGGCTTCGACCTCATCTACGCCTGCCAGGACGTGGAGACCGACCGCGAGGTCGGCGTGCGGTCCGTGCCCGCCCGCTTCGGCATCCCCGCCGCCATCTGGGGCGCCCGGGCCTGTCACACCGTCACCACCGCCCTGTTCGTCTGGTTCGCCCTCGCCACCGACGCCGGTCCCTTCTTCTGGCTCGGTCTGGTGATCGTGGCCGGCGCGTTCGTCTACGAGCACACGATCGTCCGCCCCCACGACCTGACCCGCCTGAACAGGGCGTTCTTCAGCGTCAACGGCTTCATCGGGATCGCACTCTTCGTGTGCGCCCTGCTCGACCTGCTGGTGCGCGGCCTGACGGTCTGACGGGTGTGGGGGATCCGGCCGGTCCGGGCCGGTCCGCACCGGTCGTCGGGGAGCTGCCGCTACCGCGGCAGTGCCCCGCGGGCGCCCGCCACGGGTGGGCGCCGGAACACGAACGCCGCCGCCACCCCCGAGACCAGGCCTATGAGGTGGCCCTGCCAGCTCACGCCCGTCTGCGTGGGCGCCAGACCGGTGAGGATCGAGGTGCCCCAGACCGCGGCCACCAGCAGACCGGCCACCACCCCCAGCGGGCGGCGCTCGGTGAAGCCGCTGACCAGCAGGAAGCCGAAGAGGCCGAAGATCAGACCGGAGGCGCCCGCCGTGTTGGTGTGCGCCGGGGCCACCAGCCACACGCCCAGTCCGTCGGCCACGACGATCAGCGCGCAGACCAGCGCGAACCGGCGTATCCCGCCGAGCGCCGCCAGGAAGCCCAGCACGAGGAGCGGCACGCTGTTCGCGGCCACGTGCCCGAAGCCGAAGTGGACGAACGAGGCCGGCACGACGTCCACCAGCTCGGAGACCCGGCGCGGCTCGATGCCGAGACCGTCCAGCGCGTGACCGCTCGCCACGTCGACGAGTTCGAGCAGCCACAGCAGCGCGACCCAGCCGGCCATCAGCTCGGCCGCGGCCTTCGCCCGCTCACCCCGTGACCACGCGGGCAGCGCCCGCCCGCCCCTGCTGTCCGTACCCCACATGGCTCCCCCTGCCGGCGATCCCACCAGTGACTCGCCGGGCGAGTCGTCCGACTCGTCCCGTCCGGTCAACGGTCGGACCCCCTCGTCCGGTTCCCACCCCCCCGCAGCCGGATAGGCTCGGGGTCGTGAACCCAGCCAACCCAGGCAGGACGGCGCGTACACCTTGGATCGTAGGGGTGTCGGGCGCCTCCGGTACCCCGTATGCGGCCGCCGTGCTGCGCGCGCTGCTCGCCGCGGGCGAGAGCGTGGACCTCGTGGTCTCCCGTGCCGCCCGGCTGACCCTGCTGGACGAGACGGGCATCGGCTTCCGGGACGCGCACTGGCGGTCCGACCTGCGGGCCTGGCTGGCCCGGGGCGCCGACGGCAAGCCGGACACCTTCGCCGCCGAGAGCGCCGACCTCGGCGCGGTACGGCACTGGGCGGCGGGGGACCTGGCGGCGGGCCCCTCCTCCGGCTCGTATCCCGTCAAGGGCATGCTCATCGTGCCCGCCTCGACGGCGTGCGTGGCCGGGGTCGCGCTCGGGCTCTCCAAGGACCTGCTCCAGCGCGCGGCGAGCGTGACCCTCAAGGAGGGGCGCCGCCTGGTCGTGGCCGTCCGCGAGACCCCGCTGAACGGGCAGACCCTGCGGCACCTGGTGGCCCTGGACGAGGCCGGGGCGACGGTGCTGCCCGCCTCGCCCGCCTTCTACGCCGGGGCGACGCACATCCAGGACCTGGTGGACTTCGTCGCCGGACGGGCCCTGGACGCGGCGGGTGTCCCGCACACGCTCTACCGCCGCTGGGAGGGCGACCTCGGCGGCGGCCGCACGACGACGCACACCCATTACCCCAACTCAGCGGAAGGCTAGCGATCGCATGGACGCGGTGGACAGGCAGCTCATCCAGGCCCTGCGGGAGAACGGCCGGGCCTCCTACGCGGAGCTGGGCCGCCTCGTCGGTCTGTCGGGACCCAGTGTCACCGACCGCATCAACCGCCTGGAGGCGGCCGGCGTCATCACCGGATATCGCGCCACCGTCGACTCCGCCTCGCTCGGGCTCGGCGTCACCGCGCTCATCGGCATCTCGCTCTCGGACTCCGTCGACCACGAGGACGTGGCACTGCGGCTGAAGGACCTGCACGAGATCGAGGACTGCTGGTTCATCGCGGGCGACGACTCCTTCATGATCAAGGTGCGGGCCTCGGACGTGGACGGCCTGGAGAAGACCATCCGGCGGCTCTCGGGCACCAAGGGCGTCTCCCGGACCCGCACCACGATCGTGCTCTCCACGAAGTGGGAGAACAGGGTGGGCGAGCTGCCCGAAGAGGTGCTCTGAGGTCCGCGGCGGGGCCCCGCCGACGCGGGGCCGGGCCTGCGGCGGGGGCCCGCCCGCGCGGGCGTACGGTTGTCGGAGTCTGCACGGAGAGATGAGGTATCGCATGGACGCCGGGCTCAAGCGCGAGCTGGAGGACAAGGTCAGGTCCGGTGAGCGGCTGACCCGCGAGGACGGCATCGCGCTGTACGCCTCGGACGACCTGGCCTGGCTCGGCGGACTCGCCCACGAGGTGCGCACGCGGAAGAACGGCGACGTCGTCCACTTCAACGTCAACCGCCACCTGAACATGACCAACGTGTGCACGGCCTCCTGCGCCTACTGCTCCTTCCAGCGCAAGCCGGGGGAGAAGGACGCGTACACGATGCGCATCGAGGAGGCGGTGAAGCTCGCCAAGGCGATGGAGGGCGAGAACCTCACCGAGCTGCACATCGTCAACGGCCTGCACCCCAACCTGCCGTGGCGCTACTACCCGCGCTCGCTGCGGGAGCTGAAGGCCGCCCTGCCGAACGTGTCCCTCAAGGCGTTCACGGCCACCGAGATCCACCACTTCGAGACGATCTCCGGGATGAGCGCGAGCGAGATCCTCGACGAGCTGATCGACGCCGGCCTGGAGTCCCTGACCGGCGGCGGCGCGGAGATCTTCGACTGGGAGGTGCGGCAGCACATCGTCGACCACCGCACCCACTGGGAGGACTGGTCGCGCATCCACCGGCTGGCGCACGAGAAGGGGCTCAAGACCCCCTCCACCATGCTGTACGGGCACATCGAGGAGCCCCGCCACCGCGTCGACCACGTGCTGCGCCTGCGCGAGCTGCAGGACGAGACCGGCGGCTTCCAGGTCTTCATCCCGCTGCGCTACCAGCACGACTTCGTGGACATGAAGGACGGCAAGATCCGCAACCGCCTCCAGGCGCGCACCCAGATGGCGACGGGCGCGGAGGCGCTGAAGACCTTCGCGGTCTCCCGGCTGCTGTTCGACAACGTGCCGCACGTCAAGGTGTTCTGGGTCATGCACGGCGTGCAGACCGCGCAGCTCGCCCTCCAGCACGGCGCGGACGACATGGACGGTTCGGTCGTCGAGTACAAGATCACGCACGACGCGGACAACTACGGCACGCCGAACAAGCTCACCCGCGAGGACCTGCTCGACCTGATCCGCGACGCCGGCTTCCGCCCCGTCGAGCGCAATACGCGCTACGAGATCATCCGCGAGTACGAGGGCGCCGACCCGGGCCGCCGCGACGAGCCGCAGCCGATGCGGGTGTGAGGCCGGACGTGTCCCTGGCTTTCACCCTCGACCCGGCGGTCACGCCCGCGCTCCGCAACGGCCTGCTCACCCTGTGGACGGACGTGTCGAACGCGGGCGGCTCGGTCGGCTTCGTGCCGCCGGTGGAGGCCGGGGACGTACGCCCGGCGCTGGTGCGGCACTTCGTCGCCATGAGCGAGGGCCACACCCGGCTCCTCGTCGGCCGGTACGACGCGGACGGCGCGGACGGCGCGGACGGCGCGGACGAGGAGGGCGAGGTGGTCGCGGCGGCGTTCCTCGCGGCCAACACGCACCCGCTGATGCGGCACTGGGCGTGGCTCCACACGGTGATGGTCCACCCCCGCCGGCAGGGCGGCGGCCACGGGCGCGCGCTGCTCGCCGCCGCCGAGCGGGCCGCCCGCGCGATGCCCGGCATCGAGGCGATACGGCTCACCTGCCGGGGCGGCACCGGCCTCGAACGGTTCTACGAGGCCTGCGGCTACAAGGAGGTCGGTCGGGTGCCGGGCGCGATCCGGGTCGGCCCGGGGGACGACCGCGACGACGTGACGATGCTCCTCGCGCTTGTCTGAAGGACCCACCGGGCGGGCGGCGCCCAGCCGAACCCGGCTGCCGCCCCGGTGCGCGCGCGTGCTTCACTGGAGGTCACGGACGACGCCTTTGGCGATGTTCGCGCCGGAATGTTCGGTCGGCCGGCCGGCACACCGACACCTTCGAGACCGCGACACCTCGGAACGGAAGAGTGGGTTGAGATGCTCCGCTACACGCTGATGCGCCTTGGGATCTTCGCGGGCTGCCTCGTGGTCGTCTGGGGTCTCGTCTACTCCGGTGTCGTCCCGCGCGGACTCGGCGACTCCAACGGCATGTGGATCGCGCTGCTCGCGCTGGTGATCTCCGCGCCGATCAGCTTCGTGGTGCTGCGGGGCGAGCGGGACCGGGCCTCCGCGAGCGTGGTGCGCCGGGTGGACCGGATGAAGGCCAACCTGGACGCCAACCGCAGCCAGGAGGACGGCGCCGACGAGGCCCTGCGCTCCCGCGCCCAGTCGGCCCAGGCCCAGGAGCAGGCTTCCTGAACGCCCCGCCCGGGCCGCGCCCGGGCACCTGTGCGAGTTCTGCAATTACCCTGTGCTCATGGGCGAAGTGAAGAGCAAGCGGATGCCGCGGGCCGTGCGCGAGCGGCAGATGCTCGACGCGGCCGTCCGCACCTTCGGCCGGCGCGGCTACCGCGGCGCCTCCATGGACGAGATCGCCGACCTCGCCGGGGTCTCCAAGCCGCTCGTGTACCTGTACCTGAACTCCAAGGAAGACCTCTTCACCGCCTGCATCCGCCGGGAGGCGGCGGCGCTCACCGCCGCCGTGCGGGCCGGCGTGGACCCCACGCTCCCCGCCGACCGGCAGCTCTGGGAGGGGCTGCTGGCCTTCTTCACGCACACCGCGGAGAACCCGGACGGCTGGGCCGTGCTGCACCTCCAGGCCCGTACCACGGGTGAGCCCTTCGCCGCCGAGGTGCACGCGATGCGCGAGGAGATCGTCACGTTCGTCACGCAGCTCATCGGTGACGCCTCCCGGGCCGGCCGCCGCGACCGGGAACTGCCCCTGCAGGAGGCCGCCGCGCTCGCCGAGGCACTGGTCGGGGCCGCCGAGTCGCTCGCGGCCTGGGCCAACACGACCCCCGGCGTCCCGGCCCGGCAGGCCGCCGGCACGCTGATGAACTTCGCCTGGGCGGGGCTCGGCGGGCTGATGGAGGGCCGCCCGTGGACGCCCCCGGAGCGGGCGCAGATCCCGGTCGCGGCGGGTTAGGGCCCGTCCGACACGCCCTGGCCCTTCGGCCGTGGCGTGACCGTGCCCGTGAGGTGCGGCCGCTCGCCGGTGCGGAGCTGGAAGCCGCCGGTGCCGTCGGCCGCGTAGGTGACCGTGGCCGGGAGCAGCACCGGCGCCCTGAACTCCGCCCGTACCCGCACGGCGCCCTCGACGGGCTGCTCGGCCAGGCAGCGGGCGACCGTCCACATGCCGTGGGCGAGGGGCCGGGGGAAGCCGAACAGGCGGGCGCCGAGCGGGTGCAGATGGATCGGGTTGCGGTCGCCCGAGACGGCCGCGTACCGCCGTCCCACGTCCGGGCCCAGCCGCCACTCGGCGACGCCGGGGAGCGGGGGCGGGGCGGCGGGGCGCGCGGTGGCCCTCTCCGGGGCGGGGGTGCGGTGCCGGGCCAGATACGTGCTGCTCGACTCCCAGACGAGGCGGCCGCCGGCTCGCGCCCCGGTCACCACGACGGCCTCCGTGCCGCGCCGGTGCGGCCTCAACTCCTCGACCCGCACGGCCAGTTCGTAGGTGGTGTCGGTGCGCAGCGGATGTCGCTGGGTGGCCTCGAACGAGGTGTGCACGAGGCCGAGCAGCGGCAGCGGGAAGCCCCGGCCCGCCATCAGCCGCATCGCCAGGGGGAAGGCGAGCACATGGGGATAGGTCACGGGCAGCGCGTCGGAGCCGGTGGCGAACCCGCAGCTCCGCTCGTACGCGGCGAGCCGGTCGAGATCGATCCGCACCCCGGGCACCACCAGCCGCGTCGGGGGTGGCACGGCTCCGGGACGGGGCCGCCTCCGCAGGGGCGAGAGCAGCGCCCCGCGGGCGTAGGAGGGGAGGAGCGCGGGGGTGGAGGAGAGGAAGAGGTCCGGAGGGGCGGCGGGTGCGGTCGGGTCCGGGGGATCGGGGTGGCCGGGGGCGCTGCCGGTTCTCTGCACGGGGTCTCCGGGGACGTCGGGGCGGGTACGCGGGGGAGGGTGCGGGGCCGAGGAAGGATGGGGGAGTGGGCGGGGCCGGCGGGGTGTCAGGCGCCCAGCAGGCTCTGCCCGCAGACCCGTACGACCTGCCCGTTGACCGCGCCGGAGGCCGGGTGGGCGAGCCAGGCGGTGGTCTCGGCGACGTCCTGCGGCAGGCCGCCCTGGCCGAGGGAGGTCATCCGGCGGCCCGCCTCGCGGATCAGCAGCGGGACGGCGGCCGTCATGGCGGTCTCGATGAAGCCGGGTGCGACCGCGTTGACCGTCACCCCGTGCGCTGCCCTGGCCACGGGCGCCAGTGCGCGGACCATCCCGACGATGCCCGCCTTGCTGGTGGCGTAGTTGGTCTGGCCGGTGTTGCCGGCGATCCCGGAGATCGAGGCGGTGGCCACGACGCGGCCGCCCCGCCGCAGCACTCCCTCGCCGAGCAGCGCGTCCGTGGTGCGCAGGACGCTGCCCAGGTTGACGTCGAGGACCGCGTTCCAGCGATCGGCGGACATGTTGGCCAGCCGACGGTCCCGGGTGATGCCCGCGTTGTGCACGAGCACGTCGAGCCCGTCGGGGAGCGCCCCGCCGATCCGGGCGGCCGCGTCCGGCGCGGTGATGTCCAGGGCCAGCGGGTCGCCGCCGACGGAGGCCGCGACCCGGTCGAGATCCGCGCCGGCGGACGGCACGTCCAGGCAGACGACCCTGGCGCCGTCCCGGGCGAGCGTGCGCACCAGCGCCTCGCCGATCCCGCGGGCGGCACCGGTGACGAGGGCGGTGCGCCCGGCGAGCGGGCGGTCGCGGTCGACCTCGGCGAGGCACTGGTTCGCCCCCTCCGGCTCCCCGACCTCGATCACCTGTCCGTCGACGTAGGCGGACTTGGGCGAGAGCAGGAAACGGAGCGTGGACTCGGCGGCCGCGGGGTCGGTCAGCCTCAGGAGGTTGACGGTCCGGCCGCCGCCGATCTCCTTGCCGAGGGAGCGCACGAAGCCCTCCAACCCCTGCTGCACCGCCGACTGGTGGGGGTCGGCGGGGTCGAGCGGGGCGCCCAGCACCAGCACCCGGCCGCTCGGGGCGAGGGACCGCACGCGGGGGTGCAGCGCGGCGTGCACTTCGGCGAGTTCCTCGACGGTGCGCACGCCGGTGGCGTCCAGGACGAGGGCGGCGGGCCGGGAGGCGGCGCCCCCGGCGGGCGCCCCGCCGGGGACGGCCGGGGGGCCGCCGAGGAGCGGGAGGCCGGTGCGGGCGAGCACGGGTTCGAGGGCGAGGTGCGGCTCTCCGGCCGACAGGAGCAGCAGGGGGCCGTCCAGCGAGGGGTATTGCGGCGACCACCGGTGGAGCGGGACCGGGCGGGGCAGTCCGAGCCGGCGGGTGAGGAAGCGGCCGGGCGCGGTGGCGGCGAGGCGCAGATAACGGTCGGCCATGGGCGGGCTGCTCCCAGCGGGGTCGGCGGCGGGGGTGCGCGGTACTTGCTCGGGCGTCAGGTTACCGGCGGTAAGGTGCTGCGCGAAACGGCGTGGCGAAGGGAAGGGGAGGTGCACGGACGAACGCACACACCCCCGGCGCCGGACGCCCCCCGAAACACCACAAGGTCCACACCGGGGCGCAATACGATCACGAACGCGACGCCGGTGACGCCTCCCGTGCCCGGCCGCGGCACGTCCCGCGGGTGAACGCATCGGCCCCCGCGGCCCGTACCCGCACCCGGAAGAGGTGCCTCGTCGCCGAACGCCCAGGAGCCGCCCGTGTCCACCCCGCACCCCGCCTCGCCCGTGTCCGCCGCCCGCCCCGGCCCGTACGACGCCGCCACGGGCCCGTCCGCCATGCCGCCCGCCCCGGACCCCGACCGCGTCCGGGGCGCCGGACCCGTGCTGGTCGAGCCGGAGCTCAAGCGGCTGGACGGCGTCGTGCGCGAGGCGGCGGTGCCGCCGCTGGCCGCCCCGGTCACCCACGGCTCGCTGGCCGACATCCCCTTCGACAACGCCTCCGCCGCCCCGGACGCACCCGTCCTGCGACGCCGTACGGCCGCCGCGGGCGGCTCCGGCCGCTGGAGCGACGTGCCGGCGGCGCGCTTCGCCGAGGAGGTGCTCGCGGTCGCCAAGGGGCTGATCGCCGAGGGGCTCGGGCCGGGCGACCGCATCGCCGTCATGGCCCGCACGACGTACGAGTGGACCCTGCTGGACTTCGCCGCCTGGGCGGCGGGCCTCGTCACCGTGCCGGTCTACCCCACCTCCTCGCCCTTCCAGGCCCGCTGGATCCTCCAGGACTCCGGCGCCGTGGCCCTGGCCACCGAGACGACCGCGATGGCCGCCGCCCTCGGCCCCGAACGCGACCGGCTTCCCGACCTGCACCACCTCTGGGTCCTCGACAAGGGCCACCTCGACCGGCTCGCGGAACTGGGCCGCGCGGTGCCCGACCAGGAGGTCGCCGTCCGGCGGGGCGTCCTCGGCCCGGACTCGCTGGCCACCCTCGTCTACACCTCCGGCACCACCGGGCGGCCCAGGGGCTGCGCCCTGACCCACGGCAACTTCCTCGCCGAGGTCGACAACGCGGTCGAACTCCTCCACCCCGTCTTCCGGGCGCAGCACAGCGAGGAACCCTCGGTCCTGCTGTTCCTGCCGATGTCGCACGTCTTCGGACGGATGGTCGCCGTCGCCTGCCTGCGTGCCCGCGTCACCCTCGGCCACGCGCCGAGCCTGCGCACCGAGGACCTGCTGGCGGACCTGGCCGGCTTCCGGCCGACGTGTCTGCTCGCCATCCCGTACATGCTGGAGAAGGTCTTCCACTCGGCCCGGGCGAAGGCCGAGTCGGGCGGCCGGGCCTCCTCCTTCGACCGGGCCGCCGCCGTGGCCGAACGGTACGGGGAGGCGACCGAGGCCCGGCAGCACGGCAGCGGCAGCGGCCCCGGCCGGGGGCTGCGGACCGCCCGCGCGCTCTACGACCCCCTGGTCTACCGCCGCATCCGCGCCGCGATGGGCGGCAGGGTCCGGTACATCATCTGCGGCGGCTCCCCGCTCGGCCGCCGGCTCGCCGCGTTCTACGCCGGCGCCGGCATCCAGATCTTCGAGGGGTACGGCCTGACCGAGACGACCGGGGCGGCCACGGTGACGCCTCCGCTGCGGCCTCGGCTCGGCACCGTCGGCTGGCCGCTGCCGGGCACACGGGTGCGGATCGCGGCCGACGGCGAGATCCTCCTCGCCGGTGCACAGGTGTTCCGGGGCTACTGGGACCCGCACGCCGGCGGGCTCGTCCCGGGCACCGTCGACGGCTGGCTGCCGACCGGGGACCTCGGCGCCCTCGACGACGAGGGCCACCTGACGATCACCGGCCGCAAGAAGGAGATCCTGATCACCGCGGGCGGCAAGAACGTGGCCCCGGCCCCGCTGGAGAACTGGCTCCGCTCGCACCCGCTGATCTCCCAGTGCATGCTGCTCGGCGACCGCCGCCCGTTCGTCGCCGCGCTGCTCACCCTGGACCCGGACGGCATCACCCACTGGCGCCGCATGAACGGCAAGCACGCAGTCCCGGCGGAACTCCTCCTGGACGACCCCGAGCTGCACGCGGTCCTGCAGCGCGCGGTCGACGAGGCCAACCGCCTGGTCTCCCGCCCCGAGTCCATCCGCCGTTTCCGCGTCCTCCCGGGCGGCTTCACCGAGGCGGCGGGCCATCTGACCCCGTCGATGAAACTCCGCCGCGCACAGATCTCCCAGGACTACGCCCGGGAGATCGAGGAACTGTACGCGCTCTGAAGGGCCCGGACGGGTCGGGAACCATGAGCCCCCACGACCGGCCGTTGGGGCACCTCCGGCCACCGGGGGCGAAAAAGGCAGGAGCCCCCGCGCCGAAGGCGCAAGGGGCTCCTTGGGTACTGCTCGTCGGGTCCGGATCGGGCCGAGGAACCTACATGGGGGTGACGTTCTCCGCCTGCGGGCCCTTCGGACCCTGCGTGACGTCGAAGCTCACCTGCTGGTTCTCCTCAAGCGAACGGAAGCCGTTCGCGTTGATCGCGGAGTAGTGGACGAAGACGTCCGGGCCGCCGCCTTCCTGGGCGATGAAACCAAAGCCCTTTTCGGCGTTGAACCACTTCACGGTTCCGGTAGCCATAAGCCCTCCTTGGGCCCAAAGGGTCGCCCTGCTCCAGAACCCTGCGATTGTGAAAACTCAATGCCGCACAACTGCATACGTCTGAAAACGACGAGAGCCCGCGGTCACATGCTCCGCAGGCTCTGTACTGCAAGGGAAACCAAACTGCAACTTGCGGCGAGCCTAGCACGCGGGCACCGGGATGCAACAGGGATCAAGATCACGTCACCCGGATGTTTGAACACCCTCGTGGAGGGGTTGACCCGGGAGGCCCGAAATCTCGCCCCGTCCCAGGCCGGACCGGGTGCCGGACCCCCCGGAACCGGGCTCCGGCGGACGGGGTCTAGTCTCGCGATGTGGACAATTCTCGCATCCGGCCGCGCGTCGGCCACATCCAGTTCCTGAACTGCCTGCCTCTCTACTGGGGGCTCGCGAGAACCGGGACGCTCCTCGATTTCGAGCTGACCAAGGACACTCCCGAGAAGCTCAGCGAGCGGCTGGTCGCGGGCGAACTCGACATCGGTCCCATCACCCTCGTCGAGTACCTGAAGAACGCCGACGACCTCGTCGCGTTCCCCGACATCGCGGTGGGCTGCGACGGCCCGGTGATGTCCTGCGTGATCGTCTCCCAGGTGCCGCTGGAGCAGCTGGACGGCGCCCGCGTCGCCCTCGGCTCCACCTCCCGCACCTCCGTGCGGCTCGCGCAGCTCCTGCTCGCCGAGCGGTTCGGCGTCCGGCCGGAGTACTACACCTGCCCGCCCGACCTCGCCCTGATGATGCGGGAGGCCGACGCCGCCGTCCTCATCGGCGACGCGGCGCTGCGGGCCAACCTCCACGACGGCCCCAAGTACGGCCTGGCCGTGCACGACCTGGGCGCGCTGTGGAAGGAGTGGACGGGACTGCCGTTCGTCTTCGCGGTGTGGGCGGCCCGCAAGGACTACCTGGAGCGCGAGCCGGAGCTGACCCGCCAGGTGCACCAGGCCTTCCTCGCCTCCCGCAACCTCTCCCTGGAGGAGGTCGGCAAGGTCGCCGAACAGGCCGCCCGCTGGGAGGCCTTCGACGCCGAGGTGCTGGAACGGTACTTCACGACGCTGGACTTCCGTTTCGGCGGCCCGCAGCTCGAGGCGGTCGCGGAGTTCGCGCGCCGGGTGGGCCCGACCACGGGCTTCCCGGCGGACGTGAAGGTCGACCTGCTCGACTGAGCCCCGCCCCGGCCGCCCGTACCCCCGCGGCGCCGCCCCCGGGCGCCCGCCCGGAGCTCTACTGTGTGGGCGTGGATGCCGTGGGGTGGGCGGTCGTGGGTGTGTCCGGTCTGTGGGGGGCGGGCGCGGGAGCGTTCGTGCCCCGGCTCGCGTACCGGCTGTCGGTGGCGGCCGGCGAGCCCTGGCGCGACCGGTGTCCCGAGGGGCACCGCATCGGCGGCTGGCTCGGCCCGGCGCGCTGCCCCGAGGGCGGGGCGTACGGTCCCGGGAGCGCCCTGGTGTGCGCCGTGACCGCGCTGGCGTGCGCGGCGCTCGCGCTCGCCACCGGAGCCCGTCCCGAACTCGCCGTGTGGCTGCTGCTCGCCCCCGCCGGGGTGCTGCTGACGATCGTCGACTTCCGGGTCCAGCGGCTGCCGGACGTGCTCACCCTCCCGCTCGCCGCCCTCGCCCCCGCCCTGCTGGGCGCCGCGGCCGTCCTGCCCGAGCACGCGGGCCACTGGCGCACCGCGCTGCTCGGCGCGCTCGTCCTGGGCGCCGGGTACTTCCTGCTGTTCCTCATCAACCCCGACGGCATGGGCTTCGGCGACGTCAAGCTCGCCCTCGGCCTCGGCGCCGTGCTCGGCTGGTACGGCTGGGGCACGGTGGTGCTCGGCACCTTCGCCGGCTTCCTCCTCGCCGGCCTCTACGGCCTCGCCCTCGTCGTCACCCGAAGGGCCACCCGCCGCACGGCCATCCCGTTCGGCCCCTTCCTGCTCGCGGGCGCGTACGCGGGGCTCCTGATGGGCGCGTACGCCGCCTAGGGCCTTTCGTTTGGATCAGGCCGGCTGGGAGGCGCGGTACGTCCTCGGCCGACCCGAGCGGGGTCCGGTGCGTGCGGCTGCAAGGCGGAGGAGGGCGCCAGGGCGGAGCCCTGGCAACCGACGACAACGCCGCAGAGGCGCGTGCCGGACCCCGCGACGCCGGGATGATCCAAACGAGAGGCCCTAGGCCACCCGGAATGCCCCAGGGGCCCCTGGCGTACGCTGGACCGGTCCGCCCCCACCCCTGGACGAAAGGGACACCCCCGGTGACCGAGAAGGCCGACCTTCAGCCCGTCCTCGACCGTGCCGCCGCGGGTGGACGCATCACCCCCGAAGAGGCCCTCGCCCTCTACCGCGACGCCCCGCTGCACGCGCTGGGCGCCGCCGCCGACTCGGCCCGCCGCCTCAAGTACGCCGGCATCGAGCACATCGCCACGTACATCATCGAGCGGAACATCAACTACACGAACGTCTGCGTGACGGCGTGCAAGTTCTGCGCCTTCTACGCGGCCCCCAAGGACACCGCCAAGGGCTGGACGCGCGACCTCGACGACATCCTGCGCCGCTGCGCGGAGACCGTCGAACTGGGCGGCACGCAGATCATGTTCCAAGGCGGCCACCACCCCGACTACGGCGTCGAGTACTACGAGAAGCACTTCGCGGCCATCAAGAAGGAGTTCCCGCAGCTCGTCATCCACAGCCTGGGGGCGAGCGAGGTCGAGCACATGGCCCGCATCTCGGGGGTGTCCGTCGAGGAGGCCGTCACCCGCATCCACGCGGCCGGCCTCGACTCCTTCGCCGGTGCCGGCGCCGAACTGCTCCCCGAGCGGCCGCGCAAGGCGATCGCCCCGCTGAAGGAGTCCGGCGAGCGCTGGCTGGAGATCATGGAGACCGCGCACAGGCTGGGCGTGGAGTCCACCTCCACGATGCTGATGGGCACGGGCGAGACGAACGCCGAGCGCATCGAGCACCTGCGCATGATCCGTGACGTGCAGGACCGCACGGGCGGCTTCCGCGCGTTCATCCCGTACACCTACCAGCCCGAGAACAACCACCTGAAGGGCCGCACCCAGGCCACGCTCTTCGAGTACCTGCGGATGATCGCCATCGCCCGCCTCTTCCTGGACAACGTCCGGCACATCCAGGGCTCCTGGCTGACCACCGGCAAGGAGGTCGGCCAGCTCTCCCTGCACTACGGCGCGGACGACCTCGGCTCGATCATGCTGGAGGAGAACGTCGTCTCCTCGGCCGGCGCCAAGCACCGCTCCAACCGCCTGGAGATCATCGACCTGATCCGCAAGGCGGGCCGGGTCCCGGCGCAGCGCGCCACGACCTACGAGCACCTCGTCGTGCACGAGGACCCGGCGAACGACCCGGTCGACGAGCGGGTCGTCTCGCACATCTCCTCCACCGCCATCGAGGGCGGCACGGCGCACCCGGAGCTGAAGCTCCTGCCCGCCAACTAGCCGGCCCGGTACCGACGGTGCTGACGATCCACGTCGCCGAGGCCTCGCCCGGGGCCGCCGTGCTGGTCGAGGGCGCGCACCTCGCCGCCCTCGGCCCGTACGAGGAACTGGCCGCCGCCCACCCGGCCGCCCGGGTGCGGCGCTGGCCCGGCATCCTCACCCCCGGGCTGCTCAACCCCCACGGCCCGGAGCTGCTGGAGCGCACCTACCACCCCGACCCGCGCGAGGCGGACCGGCTCGGCACCGAGCCGGTGACCGGGGAGCGCGCGCGGGCCCTGCTCGCCGCCGGCCCGTCCGCGCGGGGTGCCAGCGCCCGCCGCGGGGTGCAGCGCCTGCTGGCGCACGGCACGGTCGCCCTCGCCGGTGAGCTGCGCGGCCGCGAGGCCCTGGACGCGGTGCGCCGGGCCGGACTCGCCCTCGCGCCGCGCCCGGTCGCGCCGCCCGGGACCCCGGCGCTCTCCCCGAGGCCCCTCGTGCTGCTCCCGGCCCTCGCCGCCGGGGGACCCGCGCGCTTCGCGGTGTTCGACGTGCCCGACCGGGAGGCCCTCGTGCGCGAGGGCGCGGCCACCTGCGTGGTCACCGTCCTCGGCGGCCGCATGGTGCACCGGCGCGCGTAGGCGGCCGGAACCCGCCTGCCACAATGGGTCCGTGACCCGAGCCAGCCTGGACAAGCAGCCGCACGAAGTCGCCTCGATGTTCGACGACGTCGCGGAACGGTACGACCTCACCAACGACGTGCTCTCCCTCGGCCAGGACCGGCGGTGGCGCAAGGAGGTCGCGAAGGCGGTCGACGCGCGGCCCGCGCAGAAGGTCCTCGACCTCGCCGCCGGCACGGGCACCTCCTCGCTGCCCTTCGCCCGCACCGGCGCCTACGTCGTGCCCTGCGACTTCTCCCTCGGCATGCTCCAGGTCGGCAAGCGCGACCGCGGCTGGCTGCCCTACACGGCCGGCGACGCGACCCGGCTCCCCTTCAAGGACGACGTGTTCGACGCCGTCACCATCTCCTTCGGGCTGCGCAACGTGCAGGACACGGACGCCGCGCTGCGCGAGCTGTACCGGGTGACGAAGCCCGGCGGCCGGGTCGTCATCTGCGAGTTCTCGCACCCCACGTGGGCGCCGTTCCGCACCGTCTACACCGAGTACCTGATGCGGGCGCTGCCGCCGGTGGCCCGCTCGGTGTCCTCCAGCCCCGACGCCTACGTCTACCTCGCCGAGTCCATCCGCGCCTGGCCCGACCAGTCCGCCCTGGCCGCGCGGCTGACCGGGGCCGGCTGGTCGAAGGTGGCCTGGCGCAATCTGACGGGCGGGGTGGTGGCACTGCACCGGGGCTTCAAGGCGGAGTGAACCCGCTTCCGGGCATGGTGGTCCGGGGGCCGGGTCCCGTCCGTGGCCCGGCCGCACCCGCGGACCTCACCGGATGAACAGGGACTCTCCCGGCTCGTCCAGTTCGCGCCGTATCCCGCCGGGCGGCGGGACCGGGCGCCGCGGCTCCCGTACGCCGCCGCCCCCCTCGCCCTCGCCGAACTCGAACCAGACGGTGACCACGGCGCCGCGCGGGACCTCGGTGCCGGGCGGCGGGTACTGGCGGACCACGTAGTCCACCACGGTCGTCATGGCGAAGTCCGGCCGGTCGGGCGCGGAGAGCAACACGCCCCGCGCGGCGGCACTCTCCCGGGCGTCCACGGCCATCAGCCCGACGAGGCGCGGGACCCGCACCTCGGGCGTTTCGGGTGTTATTCGCACGGCTGTCACCCCCAGCGGTACGCCCAGGGTACGCACGGCGGGGGCCCGGCCGGAAGCGCCCGACACCGTTCCGTGACAGATCGTCACGGAGGGTGAGGGATGTGCCCGCGCCCCTCGGCGGTTTCGGCCAACGCCCCTGAATAGACTGCCCCTGTCCACCGCCGAGCCCCGGCATTCCACCCTCGAGCCTCGGGGAGACCACGTGACCGAGCCCCAGCCCCTCACCGAACACACCGCCGATGTGATCGTCGTCGGGGCCGGACCAGCCGGTTCCACCACCGCCTACTACCTCGCCAAGGCCGGCCTCGACGTCCTGCTCCTCGAGAAGACCGCCTTCCCCCGCGAGAAGGTCTGCGGCGACGGCCTCACCCCGCGCGCCACCAAGCAGCTCGTCGCCATGGGCATCGACATCTCCGAGGAGGCCGGCTGGCTCCGCAACAGGGGCCTGCGCATCATCGGCGGCGGCGTCCGCCTCGAACTGGACTGGCCGGACCTCGCCAGCTACCCGGACTACGGACTCGTCCGCAAGCGCGACGACTTCGACGAGCAGCTCGCCCGCCAGGCCCAGAAGGCCGGCGCCCGCCTGTACGAGCGCTGCAACGTGGGCGCCCCGATCGTCGACGACCGCACCGGCCGCATCACCGGCGTGCACGCGAAGCTCGGCGAGGAGAAGAAGGAAGTCACCTTCCACGCCCCCCTCGTGGTCGCCGCCGACGGCAACTCCACCCGGCTGTCCCTCGCGATGGGCCTGCACCGCCGCGAGGACCGCCCGATGGGCGTCGCCGTCCGCACCTACTTCACCTCGCCCCGCCACGACGACGACTACCTGGAGTCCTGGCTGGAACTGTGGGACCGCCGCGGCCCCCAGGACCGGCTGCTGCCGGGCTACGGCTGGATCTTCGGCATGGGCGACGGGACGAGCAACGTGGGCCTCGGCGTGCTGAACACCTCCGCCGCCTTCAAGGAGCTCGACTGGCGCGAGATCCTCAAGGCCTGGTGCGCCTCGATGCCGGAGGACTGGGGCTACACCCCGGACAACATGACGGGCCCGATCCGCGGCGCCGCCCTCCCGATGGCGTTCAACCGGCAGCCGCACTACACCAAGGGCCTGCTGCTGGTCGGCGACGCGGGCGGCCTGGTCAACCCGTTCAACGGCGAGGGCATCGCGTACGCGATGGAATCGGGGCAGATCGCCGCCGACGTCATCGTGCAGGCGCACGCCCGGGCGACGCCCGCGCAGCGCGAGATCGCGCTGCGCCGCTACCCGCAGGTCCTGAAGGACACCTACGGCGGCTACTACAACCTCGGCCGCGCCTTCGTGAAGCTGATCGGCAACCCGAAGGTCATGCAGATCGCCACGCAGCGGGGCCTGACCCACCCGGTGCTGATGAAGTTCACCCTCAAGCTCCTCGCCAACCTCACGGACCCCACGGGCGGCGACGCGATGGACCGCATCATCAACGGCCTGTCGAAGGTGGCCCCGAAGGCGTAGGACGACTCAAGCCCCCCAGGGGGCGCAGGAAGCCCTCCGAGGGGCCCTCAGCGGCTCGCGGAGGGCTTCCTGGTGTCCGGGGCGCCCGAGGGGGCCGCGGGCGGCACAGCGGAAGCCACCGCCCGTGGGGAGGGGCGGTGGCTTCCGGCCGTATGGATCATGTGCGCGCCCTGCGGCGCGTTCCGGGTGGTGCGGGGTGTGCGGGGGGACCGCTCAGAGCACGCGCACCGCACCGCTCGGCGGGTCGTACGAGAGCGGACGCTCGACGACACCGGTGGACGAGTTCTGCGCGCCGACGAACATGCCGTTCCCGACGTACACGCCCACGTGGTAGGCGCTGCCCGCGCTGCCCCAGTACAGGATGTCGCCCGGCTGCAGGTTGCTCAGCGAGACCTGGGTGCCGGCCGTCGACTGGGACTGCGAGACGCGCGGCAGGCTGATGCCCACCTGCTTGAAGGCGGTCTGCACGAGACCGGAGCAGTCGTAGGCCGAGGGGCCGGTGGCGCCGGAGACGTAGGCCTTGCCGACCTGCGCCTTGACGAAGGAGACGACCGCCGCCGCGGAGCCGGTGGCCGTGGACGAGGACGTGCTGCTGCCCGACGAGGCGGGCGTGGCCAGTGTGGTGCGGTCCGAGGAGCGGGAAGCGGCCTCGGCGGTCTTGCGCGCGGCCTCCGCCTTGCGCTTGGCCTCGGCCTTGGCCTTCGCCTCCTTCTTGGCGTCGGCGAGGTCGGCCTTGGCCTCCTTGGCGGCCTTCTCGGCGGCCGCGTCGCGCTCGGCCCGCAGCTGGTAGTTGGCCGCCGCCTGCTGGGTGGCGTCCGCGGACTGCGCGATCTGCTGGGCGAGATCGGCCGTGAGCGTGGGCAGCTCCAGCGTCTGCGTCACCGGCTCGGCCGCGCTGGCCTGGGCCGAGGCACCGGCCACGGCCAGGGTGCTGAGCACACCACCGGCGACTCCGGCCCGCACCGCGACCGAGGACGCGTTGCGGCGGGGCTTCCGGTGGCTTCGTATGTGAGCGGTGTGGGACATGGGTCTAAGCGGTACCAGGGGCTCCTCCATACCTTCAAGAAACGTGTGCTCCGCCACAGTTGTTCAATCGAGACCTGAATTTCCCCCGAGCCGCCCCCCATTGACGCCGTAACGGGCATAGCGGGCGCAGTCGATCAAGCCCGTGATCATGGTCTTTCGTTCGTTCGCCCGAATTGCCCCGCACCTACCACCGGTTGAGACAGTTGGCCAAGCCCGGTTCCTGAGCACCCCTCGCTACTGTGATGCAGGTCACACCTAGGGGGAGGGGGTGGAGGGCCTGGGGGTCGCGCATGTCCGGACTCCGGCCGGGAGTGCCCGTAATGGACGCCCGGCGGAGCGGCGCCGCTCGTGAATACGCGCACATGTCCGGGTCCGTCACCATTGCGGGCGCCTTCTCCCCCGTCCGTGCGAACGCCCCCCTCTATCAAGGGATCTGGCGTCGCGCCAATTTGCCCTGGACGGTGGCGCCTTGATAGAGGGGTCGACGCTGTGACCTGCGCGGACGAGCGGAAATATCAGCTCTTGGTGATCGTCCGGACGCTTCGCGTACGAAGATCACCGCTCATCCGACTTCATGATCGTTCGCCAGGTGGTGGAGATCACAAAGTCCATGCTGACCCCCGTGTCGCAGATCACAGACCCCCGGGCATAGGATGCGGGGCAGTTGGGCTTGTGACCTGCTTCACATGAACGCGATCTTCGTCGGAACTGGTGGGGAGAGCGGGAACGGTGGGAGGCCGCCGGCCCGGCGCAACCGCCAGTCAGTGCCGACTGAGAGGAGCGAGGAGCGGTGAACGCGTATGCGCCCATCCTCGTACTGGGAGCCCTCGGGGCAGGCTTTGCGATCTTCTCCGTGGTCATGGCCACGCTGATCGGTCCGAAGCGGTACAACCGCGCCAAGCTCGAGGCCTACGAGTGCGGAATCGAGCCGACCCCCACGCCGGCCGGCGGCGGGCGTTTCCCCATCAAGTACTACCTGACGGCGATGCTCTTCATCGTCTTCGACATCGAGATCGTCTTCCTCTATCCCTGGGCCGTCACCTTCGACGCCCTGGGGATTTTCGGGCTCGTGGAGATGCTGCTCTTCGTGCTCACCGTCTTCGTCGCGTACGCGTACGTATGGCGGCGCGGCGGCCTGGAATGGGACTGAGGGGCCAAAGGACATGGGACTCGAAGAAAAGCTGCCGAGCGGCTTCCTG
Source organism: Streptomyces griseoaurantiacus (assembly GCF_036189845.1). Lineage (NCBI taxonomy): Bacteria > Bacillati > Actinomycetota > Actinomycetes > Kitasatosporales > Streptomycetaceae > Streptomyces > Streptomyces griseoaurantiacus. Next base: position 4,267,314 of record NZ_CP108326.1, read on the forward strand.
CTGACCACCGTCGAGCAGGCCGCGGGCTGGGTGCGCAAGTCGTCGGTGTTCCCGGCGACCTTCGGACTGGCCTGCTGCGCCATCGAGATGATGACCACCGGGGCCGGCCGCTACGACCTGGCGCGCTTCGGCATGGAGGTCTTCCGCGGCTCGCCGCGCCAGGCCGACCTGATGATCGTCGCGGGCCGGGTCAGCCAGAAGATGGCGCCCGTGCTGCGGCAGGTCTACGACCAGATGCCGAACCCCAAGTGGGTGATCTCCATGGGCGTCTGCGCCTCCTCGGGCGGCATGTTCAACAACTACGCGATCGTCCAGGGCGTCGACCACGTCGTCCCGGTCGACATCTACCTGCCGGGCTGCCCGCCGCGCCCCGAGATGCTGATGGACGCGATCCTCAAGCTCCACCAGAAGATCCAGAGCTCCAAGCTCGGCGTGAACGCCGAGGAGGCGGCCCGCGAGGCGGAGGAGGCGGCGCTCAAGGCCCTGCCCACGATCGAGATGAAGGGGCTGCTGCGATGAGCGATGCGCAGAACACGTCGGGTGACGCGAAGGCCGCCGGAGCCCCGGACGTGCCCAACCCCGAGAAGGAGCTCTCCGCCGAGAACCTCCCCGGCCGGCGCGGCGAGGGCGGCGAGGAGATCCGCGTCCAGCGCGGCATGTTCGGCGCCGACAACGGCGGCGACACCTCCGGTTACGGCGGCCTCGTCCGCTCCATCCGGCTCCCCGGCCCCACGAACCGCCCCTACGGAGGCTGGTTCGACGAGGTGGCCGACGAACTGGAGGGCGCCCTGGAGGAACAGGGCCTGGTCCCCGGCAACGTCATCGACCGCACGATCGTCGACCGCGGGGAACTGACCTTCCACATCGAGCGCGAGTTCCTGCCCGCCGTCGCGAAGACCCTGCGCGACGACCCGGCGCTCCGCTTCGAGCTGTGCACCGGGGTGAGTGCCGTGCACTACCCGGGGGACAAGGGCCGCGAGCTGCACGCCGTCTACCACCTGCGCTCGCTCACCCACAACCGGCTGATCCGGCTGGAGGTCAGCGCCCCCGACGCCGACCCGCACATCCCCTCGCTCGTCGCCGTCTACCCGACCAACGACTGGCACGAGCGCGAGGCGTACGACTTCTTCGGCATCGTCTTCGACGGCCACCCCGCGCTGACGCGGATCATGATGCCGGACGACTGGCAGGGCCATCCCCAGCGCAAGGACTATCCCCTCGGCGGCATCCCCGTCGAGTACAAGGGCGCCCAGATCCCGGCTCCGGACCAGCGGAGGTCGTACTCGTGAGCACACAGTCGGCATCAGCACGTGAGACCACCGAGGGCACCGTCTACACGGTGACCGGCGGCGACTGGGACGAGGTCGTCCAGACCGCCGCGAAGTCCGACGACGAACGCATCATCGTCAACATGGGCCCCCAGCACCCGTCCACGCACGGCGTGCTCCGGCTCATCCTGGAGATCGACGGCGAGACGGTCACCGAGGCCCGCTGCGGCATCGGCTACCTGCACACCGGCATCGAGAAGAACCTCGAGTACCGGACGTGGACCCAGGGCACCACGTTCGTGACGCGCATGGACTACCTGACGCCCTTCTTCAACGAGGCCGCCTACTGCCTCGCCGTGGAGAAGCTCCTCGGCATCGAGGACCAGGTACCCGACCGCGCCACGATCATCCGCGTGCTCCTCATGGAGCTCAACCGGCTCTCCTCGCACCTGGTGGCCATCGCCACCGGCGGCATGGAGCTGGGCGCGACCACGATCATGATCTACGGCTTCCGTGATCGTGAACTCATTCTCGACATCTACGAACTCATCACCGGCCTGCGCATGAACCACGCGTTCATCCGCCCCGGCGGACTCGCCCAGGACCTGCCGCCCGGCGCGGTCGACCAGATCCGCGAGTTCGTGAAGAAGATGCGCAAGAACCTCCCGGAGTACGACAAGCTCGCCACCGGGAACCCCATCTTCAAGGCCCGCATGCAGGACGTCGGCTACCTCGACCTGGCCGGCTGCATGGCCCTCGGCGCCACCGGACCGATCCTGCGCTCCACCGGTCTGCCGCACGACCTGCGCAAGTCGCAGCCCTACTGCGGCTACGAGACGTACGACTTCGACGTCCCCACCGCCGACACCTGCGACTCCTACGGCCGCTTCCTGATCCGCCTGGAGGAGATGCGCCAGTCGCTCAGGATCGTCGAGCAGTGCCTGGACCGGCTCCAGCCCGGCCCGGTCATGGTCGCCGACAAGAAGATCGCCTGGCCCGCGCAGCTCGCCCTGGGGCCGGACGGCCTGGGCAACTCCCTGGACCACATCAAGAACATCATGGGCACCTCCATGGAGGCCCTGATCCACCACTTCAAGCTGGTGACCGAGGGCTTCCGCGTCCCGCCGGGACAGGCCTACGTGGCCATCGAGTCGCCCAAGGGCGAACTCGGGGCGCACGTCGTCTCCGACGGCGGCACCCGCCCCTACCGGGTCCACTTCCGCGACCCGTCCTTCACCAACCTGCAGGCCATGGCGGCGATGTGCGAGGGCGGCCAGGTCGCCGACGTCATCGTCGCCGTGGCGTCCATCGACCCCGTGATGGGAGGCGTCGACCGGTGACCACCACCCCTTCGAAGGGCGTTGGCCTGGGCATGCCCGAGCTGCCCGCGCCCCCCTACCCGGACGACGTCCACGCCCGGCTGGAGCGGGACGCGCGCGAGATCATCGCCCGCTACCCCGACTCCCGTTCCGCCCTCCTGCCGATGCTGCACCTCGTGCAGTCGGAGGAGGGGTACGTCACCCGCACCGGCATGCGGTTCTGCGCCGAACTGCTCGGCCTCACCACCGCCGAGGTCACCGCGGTCGCCACCTTCTACTCCATGTACCGGCGCCGGCCGAGCGGCGACTACCAGGTCGGCGTCTGCACCAACACGCTGTGCGCGGTCATGGGCGGCGACGCCATCTACTCCGCGCTCCAGGAGCACCTCGGCGTCGGCAACGGCGAGACCACCGACGACGGCAAGGTCACCCTGGAGCACATCGAGTGCAACGCGGCCTGCGACTTCGCCCCGGTCGTGATGGTCAACTGGGAGTTCTTCGACAACCAGACGGTGGAGAGCGCCAAGCGCCTCGTCGACGAGCTGCGCGAGGGGGCCGAGGTCTCCCCGACCCGCGGCGCCCCCCTGTGCACCTTCAAGGAGACCGCCCGCATCCTGGCGGGCTTCCCCGACGAGCGCGAGGGCGCCGTCTCGGCCTCCGGCGGCGCCGGCCACGCCTCGCTGACCGGCCTGCGCCTGGCCAAGGGGGAGACCGCCGCGCCCCGCGTGGTCCACCCGCGCGAGGGCGCGACCCACGAGACCCCGGGGGACCGGCCCTCGGACCGGGCGCCCGGGAACGCGGCGCCGCACGACCCGTCGCCGGGCGAGCACCTCAGCTCGCACGACGCGCCCGAGGCCACATCGGCGTCCGACCCGGCCCACCCGTCGGGTCCCGTCGCCGAGGAGGGGGAGTGATGACCTTGGCAGCCGAGGACGGCGGCACCGCCCGCCCGCACACGTTCGAGGACGGCGCGGAGACGAGCCCCGAGAAACTGCTCGCACCCGTACTGTCGGCCTTCTGGGACGAGGACGAGTCCTGGACGCTGGACGTCTACCGCAGGCACGAGGGGTACGAGGGACTCCGCAAGGCGCTCGCGATGTCGCCGGACGACCTCATCGCCTACGTCAAGGAATCCGGACTCCGCGGCCGCGGCGGCGCCGGCTTCCCCACCGGGATGAAATGGCAGTTCATCCCCCAGGGAGACGGCAAGCCCCACTATCTCGTTGTCAACGCCGACGAGTCGGAGCCCGGGACCTGCAAGGACATCCCGCTCCTCTTCGCCAATCCGCACAGCCTCATCGAGGGCATCGTCATCGCGTGCTACGCCATCAGGTCCTCGCACGCGTTCATCTATCTGCGGGGCGAGGTCGTTCCCGTGCTGCGGCGGCTGCACGAGGCCGTCCGCGAGGCCTACGCCGCCGGCTACCTCGGCAAGGACATCCTGGGCAGCGGACTCGACCTCGAACTCACCGTGCACGCCGGCGCCGGCGCGTACATCTGCGGTGAGGAGACCGCGCTGCTCGACTCGCTCGAAGGCCGCCGCGGCCAGCCGCGGCTGCGTCCCCCCTTCCCCGCCGTCGCGGGCCTCTACGCGTGCCCCACTGTGGTGAACAACGTCGAGTCGATCGCCTCGGTTCCCGCCATCCTGAAAAACGGCAAGGACTGGTTCAGGTCCATGGGCAGCGAGAAGTCGCCCGGCTTCACGCTGTACTCGCTCAGCGGCCACGTCACGAGCCCCGGCCAGTACGAGGCGCCGCTCGGCATCACCCTGCGCCAGCTCCTCGACATGAGCGGCGGGATGCGCCCCGGCCACCGGCTCAAGTTCTGGACCCCGGGCGGCTCCTCCACGCCGATGTTCACCGAGGAACACCTCGACGTGCCCCTCGACTACGAGGGCGTGGGCGCCGCCGGCTCCATGCTCGGCACCAAGGCCCTGCAGTGCTTCGACGAGACGACCTGCGTCGTGCGCGCCGTCACCCGCTGGACCGAGTTCTACGCCCACGAGTCCTGCGGCAAGTGCACACCCTGCCGCGAGGGGACGTACTGGCTCGTGCAGTTGCTGCGCGACATCGAGGCCGGCAAGGGCGTCATGTCCGACCTCGACAAGCTGAACGACATCGCCGACAACATCAACGGCAAGGCCTTCTGCGCCCTCGGCGACGGTGCCGCCTCCCCGATCTTCTCCTCCCTGAAGTACTTCCGCGCGGAGTACGAGGAGCACATCACGGGCCGCGGCTGCCCCTTCGACCCCGCCAGGTCGACCGCCTGGGCGGACCAGCACACGGAGGTGCACGCATGACCGTGACCACGAACGCGCCCTCGGGCGGCGGAGAGGCCGCGGTGCCCCCGGAGGACCTCGTCACGCTGACGATCGACGGCATCGAGCTCAGCGTGCCCAAGGGCACCCTGGTGATCCGCGCCGCCGAGCAGCTCGGCATCGAGATCCCCCGCTTCTGCGACCACCCCCTGCTCGACCCGGCGGGTGCCTGCCGGCAGTGCATCGTCGAGGTCGAGGGCCAGCGCAAGCCGATGGCCTCCTGCACCATCACGTGCACCGACGGAATGGTGGTGAAGACCCAGCTGACCTCGCCCGTCGCCGAGAAGGCGCAGAAGGGGATGCTGGAGTTCCTGCTCATCAACCACCCCCTGGACTGCCCCGTCTGCGACAAGGGCGGCGAGTGCCCGCTGCAGAACCAGTCGATGTCGCACGGCCACGCCGACTCCCGCTTCGACGGGAAGAAGCGCACCTACGAGAAGCCGGTGCCGATCTCCACCCAGGTGCTGCTCGACCGCGAGCGGTGCGTGCTGTGCGCGCGCTGCACCCGCTTCTCCAACCAGGTCGCCGGCGACCCGATGATCGAACTGATCGAGCGGGGCGCGCTCCAGCAGGTCGGCACCGGCGAGGGCGACCCGTTCGAGTCGTACTTCTCCGGCAACACCATCCAGATCTGCCCGGTCGGCGCGCTCACCTCGGCCGCCTACCGGTTCCGCTCCCGCCCCTTCGACCTGGTGTCGTCCCCCTCGGTGTGCGAGCACTGCTCCGGCGGCTGCGCCACCCGCACCGACCACCGGCGCGGCAAGGTCATGCGGCGCCTAGCTGGCAACGACCCCGAGGTCAACGAGGAGTGGATGTGCGACAAGGGGCGCTTCGCGTTCCGCTACGCACAGCAGCCCGACCGGCTGACCACCCCCCTGGTGCGCAACGCCGAGGGTGTCCTGGAGGCCGCCTCCTGGCCCGAGGCGCTCGACGCCGCCGCGAAGGGCCTGCGGGCCGCCCGCGGCAGCGCCGGCGTGCTGACCGGCGGCCGGCTCACGGTGGAGGACGCCTACGCGTACAGCAAGTTCGCGCGCGTGGCACTGGACACCAACGACATCGACTTCCGCGCCCGCGTGCACAGCGCGGAGGAGGCCGACTTCCTGGCCTCCCGGATCGCCGGCCGCGGCCACAGCCTCGACGGTACGGGCGTCACGTACACCGCCCTGGAGAAGGCGCCCGCCGTGCTCCTCGTCGGGTTCGAGGCCGAGGAGGAGGCGCCCGGCGTCTTCCTGCGACTGCGCAAGGCCTGGCGGAAGCACGGACAGCGGGTCTTCGCCCTGGCCACCCACGCCACGCGGGGCCTTCGGAAGGCGGGCGGCACCCTGCTGCCGGCCGCGCCGGGCACCGAGACCGAGTGGCTGGACGCGCTGGCCGGCGGCGTCGGCCTGGAGGGCGACGGTGTCACGGCGGCCGAGGCACTGCGCGCCGAGGGTGCCGTCATCCTCGTCGGCGAGCGGCTGGCCGCGGTGGCCGGCGGGCTCACCGCCGCCGTACGGGCCGCCTCCGCGACCGGCGCCCGGCTGGTGTGGATCCCGCGCCGGGCCGGGGAGCGCGGCGCCGTCGAGGCGGGCGCGCTGCCCTCGCTGCTGCCGGGCGGCCGCCCGGCCACCGACCCCCGCGCCCGCGAGGAGGTCGCCGCCGCCTGGGGCGTCGCCGCCCTCCCGCACCGCTACGGCCGCGACACCGGGCAGATCGTGGAGGCCGCCGCCGCGGGCGAACTGCGCGCCCTGGTCGTCGCGGGCGTCGAGGTCGAGGACCTGCCCGACCCGACCCGCGCCCGGGCCGCCCTGGACGAGGTGGGCTTCCTGGTCTCCCTGGAGCTGCGGCCCAGCGAGGTCACCGCGCGCGCCGACGTCGTCCTGCCGGTCGCCGCGGTCGTCGAGAAGGCGGGCACCTTCCTCAACTGGGAGGGCAGGGCACGCCCCTTCGAGGCCGCGCTCAAGCCCGACCAGATGACCCGCCGCCTGGCCCCCGCCGACGCCCGGGTGCTGCAGATGCTCGCCGACGCCATGGACGTCCACCTGGGCCTGCCGGATCTGCGCACCACCCGCGCCGAACTGGACCGGCTCGGCGCCTGGGACGGCACCCGCGCCTCCGACCCGGTCGAGGTGGCGGTCCCGCTGCCGCGTCCGGCCGCCGGGGAGGCCGTCCTCGCCGGTCACCGGCTGCTGCTCGACCGGGGCCGGCTGCAGGAGGGCGACGAGGCCCTGGCCGGCACCCGGCACGCCGCCCACGCCCGCCTCTCGCCCGCCACGGCCGCCGAGGCGGGCGTCAAGGAGGGCGACCTGCTCGCCGTCACCGGCCCGGCCGGGACCACCGCGCTGCCGCTGGAGATCACCGAGATGCCCGACCGGGTGGTCTGGCTCCCGCTGAACTCCACCGGTGGGGGCGTCGCCTCCGACGCCGGGGCGCTGCCCGGCGCCCTCGTCCGCATCGGCCCGGCGGTCCCCGCCGCCGCCCCGAAGGAAGACCCGAAGGAGGTGGAGGCGTGACCGGGTACTTCGCCGCCGACGACCTGTCGATGTTCGGCACCGACCCGTGGTGGCTGGTCGTCGTCAAGGCGGTCTTCTGTTTCGCCTTCCTGATGGTGACCGTGCTGTTCTCCATCGTCTGGGAACGCAAGGTCGTCGCCTGGATGCAGCTGCGCATCGGCCCCAACCGGCACGGCCCCTGGGGCATGCTCCAGTCGCTCGCCGACGGCATCAAGCTGATGCTCAAGGAGGACCTCGTCGTCAAGCGCGCGGACAAGGTGGTGTACGTCCTCGCGCCGATCGTGGCGGCCATCCCCGCCTTCATGGCGATCGCGGTCATCCCCTTCGGGCCGGCCGGCAACGAGGTCTCGATCTTCGGCCACCGCACCGCGATGCAGCTCACCGACCTGCCGATCGCGATGCTCTACATCCTCGCGGTCGCCTCGGTCGGCATCTACGGCATCGTCCTGGCCGGCTGGAGCTCGGGATCGACGTACCCGCTCCTCGGCGGTCTGCGCTCGGCCGCGCAGATGATCTCCTACGAGATCGCCATGGGCGCCGCCTTCGCCTCGGTCTTCCTGTACTCGGGCTCCATGTCGACGTCCACGATCGTGGAACAGCAGCAGGACCGCTGGTACATCCTGCTGCTGCCGGTCTCCTTCATCCTCTACATCGTCACCATGGTGGGCGAGACCAACCGCGCCCCCTTCGACATGCCGGAGTCCGAGGGCGACCTGGTCGGCGGCTTCAACACCGAGTACTCCTCGATCAAGTTCGCGATGTTCATGCTCGCCGAGTACGTCAACATGGTGACCGTCTCGGCCGTGTCCACCACGCTCTTCCTGGGCGGCTGGCGGGCACCCTGGCCGATCAGCACCTTCTGGGAGGGCGCGAACCACGGCTGGTGGCCGATGCTCTGGTTCGTCGTCAAGGTGCAGCTCCTGCTGTTCTTCTTCATCTGGCTGCGCGGCACGCTGCCCCGTGTGCGCTACGACCAGCTGATGAAGCTCGGCTGGAAGGTCCTCATCCCGGTCTCCGTGGTCTGGCTGATGCTCGTCGCCACCGTGCGCGCGCTCCGCAACGAGAACTACGGCTTCACCGACATCGCCCTGTACGTCGCCGGCGGCGTCCTCGCGCTGCTGCTCCTCTCCTTCCTCGTCGACATGTTCCGCGACAAGGGCAAGCGGGGGCAGGAGCAGGAGGCCGCGGCGGAGCAGACCGCCTTCGACCCGATGGCGGGCGGATTCCCCGTGCCGCCGCTGCCCGGACAGTCGCTGCCGCCGGTACCCAGGCGCCGCCCGAGCCGGGAGCGGGAGCTGATTGTCAGTGGCGGGTCCGATACTGCGAGTGACGAATCCCCTGCGACGCGTGACGGAAAGGAGGCGTCCGATGGCTGACGAGCGCAAGGACACCGATCCCGGTTTCCTCAACCCGGTGGCCGGCTTCGGCGTGACCTTCAAGGCCATGTTCAAGAAGCGGCTGACCGAGCAGTACCCGGAGCAGGAGAAGACCACCGCCCCGCGGTTCCACGGCCGGCATCAGCTCAACCGCCATCCGGACGGGCTGGAGAAGTGCGTGGGCTGCGAACTGTGCGCCTGGGCCTGCCCCGCCGACGCCATCTACGTGGAGGGCGCCGACAACACCGACGAGGAGCGCTACTCGCCGGGCGAGCGGTACGGCCGCGTCTACCAGATCAACTACGCCCGCTGCATCCTGTGCGGCCTGTGCATCGAGGCGTGCCCCACCCGGGCGCTCACGATGACCAACGAGTTCGAACTGGCCGACTCCAGCCGCGCCAACCTCATCTACACCAAGGAACAGCTCCTCGCCGGTCTCGAGGAGGGCATGGTCGACAGCCCGCACGCGATCTACCCCGGCACCGACGAGCAGGACTACTACCGCGGTCTGGTGACCAGGGCGGCGCCCGGCACGGAGCGCCAGGTGGCCGTCTCCAAGGGGGAGGCGCCCCAGGAGGCCGCCGACACCTTCGGCCCGGACGAGCCGGCCTCGCAGGAGGTGATCGGCCGATGACCCCGCTCGCCACCCCGGCCGCCCCCCTGACGGACGGCCTCACGCTCGCGGCGTACTCCACGTCCACCGGCGAGGCCGTCCAGTTCTGGATCCTCGGCACGGTCGCCGTGATCGGCGCCCTGTGCACGGTGTTCATGCGGCGGGCCGTGCACAGCGCGCTCTCGCTGGCCGGCACCATGATCGTCCTGGCGGTGTTCTACCTCGCCAACGGCGCCTACTTCCTGGGCATCGTGCAGATCGTCGTCTACACCGGCGCGATCATGATGCTGTTCCTGTTCGTCGTGATGCTCGTCGGCGTCACGGCCGCGGACTCCCTCAAGGAGACGATCAAGGGCCAGCGCTGGCTCGCCCTGCTGTGCGGGCTCGGCTTCGGCGTCCTGCTGCTCGCCGGCATCGGCAACGCCTCGCTCACCCAGTTCGACGGCCTGAGCGAGGCCAACGCCCCGGGCAACGTGCAGGGCCTGGCCGCGCTGATCTTCACCAAGTACGTCTTCGCCTTCGAGATCACCGGCGCCCTGCTCATCACGGCCGCCGTCGGCGCCATGGTGCTCACCCACCGGGAGCGCACCGAGCGGGCCCTCACCCAGCGCGAGATGTCCGAGCGGCGCGTCCGCGAGGGCACGCACCTGCCGCCGCTGCCCGCCCCCGGCGTCTACGCCCGGCACAACGCGGTGGACATCGCCGGTCTGCTGCCCGACGGCACCCCCTCCGAACTGACCGTCAACCCGACGCTGCGCGAGCGCGGTCAGGTCCGTGACGTGTCGCGGGAGGCGCTCGGCGACCTGAAGGCCCTGGAACAGCGCTCCGAGGAACGCCTGGAGCGCACGAGGAGCGGGGAGGGCACACAGTGAATCCCGTCAACTACCTGTATCTCGCCGCCCTGTTGTTCACGATCGGCGCCACCGGCGTGCTGATCAGGCGCAACGCGATCGTGCTGTTCATGTGCATCGAGCTGATGCTCAACGCCTGCAACCTGGCGTTCGTCACCTTCTCCCGGATGCACGGCAATCTCGACGGCCAGATCATCGCCTTCTTCACGATGGTCGTCGCCGCCGCCGAGGTCGTGGTCGGCCTCGCGATCATCGTGTCGCTGTTCCGTTCCCGCCACTCGGCCTCGGTCGACGACGCCAGCCTGATGAAGCTGTAAGGGGTCGGAAGAATCGTGGAGAACCTGATTGCGCTGCTGATCGCGGCGCCCCTGCTCGGAGCGGCCGTGCTGCTGTGCGGCGGTCGCCGCCTGGACGCCGTCGGCCACTGGATCGGCACGGTGCTGGCCGCCGCCTCCTTCGTGATCGGCGTGCTCCTCTTCGCCGACATGCTCGGCAAGGCGGCCGACCACCGAGCCGTCACCCAGCACCTGTTCAGCTGGATCCCCGTCGCCGGCTTCCAGGCCGACGTCACCTTCCGGCTCGACCAGCTCTCGATGACGTTCGTCCTGCTGATCACCGGCGTCGGCTCGCTCATCCACCTGTACTCGGTCGGGTACATGGAGCACGACGAGCGCAGGCGCCGCTTCTTCGGCTATCTGAACCTGTTCCTCGCGGCGATGCTGCTGCTGGTCCTCGCCGACAACTACCTGCTGCTCTACGTCGGCTGGGAGGGCGTCGGTCTCGCCTCCTACCTGCTGATCGGCTTCTGGCAGCACAAGCCCAGCGCGGCCACCGCGGCCAAGAAGGCCTTCCTGGTCAACCGCGTGGGCGACGTGGGCCTGTCCATCGCCATCATGCTGATGTTCACCACCTTCGGGACCTTCGCCTTCACGCCGGTCCTCGGCGCGGTGGACGGGGCCTCGGAGGGCAAGCTCACCGCCATCGCGCTGATGCTGCTGCTCGCCGCGTGCGGCAAGTCCGCCCAGGTGCCGCTGCAGTCCTGGCTGGGAGACGCGATGGAGGGCCCGACCCCGGTCTCCGCGCTCATCCACGCGGCCACGATGGTGACCGCCGGCGTCTACCTGATCGTCCGCTCGGGCGCCCTCTTCGACGCCGCGCCCGACGCCCAGCTCGTCGTGACCATCGTGGGCGCGGTCACGCTGCTGTTCGGTGCGATCGTCGGTTGCGCGAAGGACGACATCAAGAAGGCGCTGGCCGGCTCGACGATGTCGCAGATCGGGTACATGGTGCTCGCCGCGGGTCTCGGCCCCATCGGCTACGCCTTCGCGATCATGCACCTGGTGACGCACGGCTTCTTCAAGGCCGGGCTGTTCCTCGGCGCCGGTTCCGTCATGCACGGCATGAACGACGAGGTCGACATGCGGCGCTACGGCGGCCTGCGCACGTACATGCCGGTCACCTTCGTCACCTTCGGTCTCGGCTACCTCGCCATCATCGGCTTCCCGGGCCTGTCCGGCTTCTTCTCCAAGGACAAGATCATCGAGGCGGCCTTCGCCAAGGGCGGCACCGAGGGCTGGATCCTCGGCGGCGCGGCCCTGCTGGGCGCCGCCCTCACCGCGTACTACATGACGCGCGTGATGCTGATGACCTTCTTCGGCGAGGAGCGCTGGCGCGCGCGGCCCACCGCCTCCCCGGCGGAGCCCGACGTGGAACCGGCCGCCGAGGAGCGCGGCACCCACGCCGAGCCGCATCCGCACGAGTCGCCCTGGATCATGACCATTCCCATGATCGTGCTGGCCTTCGGCTCCGTCTTCGCGGGCGCCTTCTTCGGCGTCGGCAACCGCTTCCTGCACTGGCTGGAGCCCGTCACCGGCCACGAGGAGGGCAATTCCCCGGTCAGCGCGGCCACGGTCACCGCGGCCACGCTGGTGCTGCTGCTCGTCGGCGTCGGCATCGCCTACCTGCAGTACGGGCGCCGTCCGGTGCCGGCCGTCGCCCCGCGCGGCTCGCTGCTCACCCGGGCCGCCCGGCGCGACCTGCTCCAGGACGACTTCAACCACGTGGTCCTGGTCCGCGGCGGCGAGCACCTCACGCGCTCGCTCGTGTACGTCGACCACACCCTGGTCGACGGCGTCGTCAACGGCTCGGCCGCGTCGATGGGCGGCCTGTCCGGGCGGCTGCGGCGGCTGCAGAACGGCTACGCGCGCTCCTACGCGGTCTCCATGTTCGGCGGTGCTGCGGTGCTCATCGCCCTGACCCTGCTGATGAGGGCGGTCTGATAGCGATGTCCTTTCCCCTGCTGACAGTGACGGCGGCGCTCCCCGCGGTGGGAGCGGTCGCCACGGCCGCCGTGCCGGCCGCGCGGCGCACCGCGGCCAAATGGCTGGCGCTGGCCGTCTCGCTGGCCACCCTCGGCCTCGCGGTCGCGGTCCTGGTCCGCTTCGACCCGGACGGCGACCGCTACCAGCTCACCGAGTCGCACTCCTGGATCAGTGACTTCGGCGTCCGCTACGAACTGGGCGTCGACGGCATCGGGGTCGCGCTCCTCGCGCTGACCGCGCTGCTGATCCCGTTCATCGTCCTGGCGGGCTGGCACGACGCCGACCCCCTGGAGACCGGCAGTAGCCGCTGGCGGCCCACCCAGGGCTTCTTCGCGCTGATCCTGGCGGTCGAGGCGATGGTGATCCTCTCCTTCGAGGCCACCGACGTCTTCCTCTTCTACATCTTCTTCGAAGCCATGCTGATCCCCCTGTACTTCCTCATCGGAGGCTTCGGGGACCGCGCCCACCAGGGCGGCGAGGAGACGGCGTCGACCCAGCGGTCCTACGCCGCGGTGAAGTTCCTGCTCTACAACCTGGCCGGCGGGCTGATCATGCTGGCCGCGGTGATCGGCCTGTACACCGTCGCCGGGAACTTCTCCCTCCAGGAGATCGCGCAGGCACGGGCCGACGGCTCGCTCCACATGGCGACGAGCACCGAACGCTGGCTGTTCCTCGGCTTCTTCTTCGCCTTCGCGGTGAAGGCGCCGCTGTGGCCGCTGCACACCTGGCTGCCCAACGCGATGGGGGAGTCCACCGCCCCGGTCGCGGTGCTGATCACGGCGGTCGTCGACAAGGTGGGCACCTTCGCGATGCTCCGCTTCTGCCTCCACCTCTTCCCGGAGGCGTCGAAGTGGGCGACCCCGGTGATCCTGGTGCTCGCGGTGATCAGCATCCTCTACGGGGCGCTGCTCGCCGTCGGCCAGCGCGACATCAAGCGACTGATCGCCTACGCCTCGATCTCCCACTTCGGCTTCATCATCATGGGCATCTTCGCGATGACCAGCCAGGGCCAGTCCGGCGCCACGCTGTACATGGTCAACCACGGCATCTCGACCGCCGCGCTGCTGCTGGTGGCCGGCTTCCTGATCTCGCGCCGCGGTTCGCGCCTGATCGCGGACTACGGCGGGGTGCAGAAGGTCGCGCCCGTGCTGGCCGGCACCTTCCTGGTCGGCGGTCTGGCGACGCTGTCGCTGCCGGGGCTCGCGCCGTTCGTCAGCGAGTTCCTCGTCCTGGTCGGCACCTTCACCCGGCACCCGGTCATCGGGATCGTCGCCACCGTCGGCATCGTCCTCGCCGCGCTCTACACGCTCGTCCTCTACCAGCGGACGATGACGGGCCCGGTGAAGGCGGAGGTCGCCACGATGCCGGACCTGAGGGTGCGCGAGCTGGTCGTGGTCGCCCCGCTGATCGCCCTGCTGCTCTTCCTGGGCGTCTACCCGAAGCCCGTCGCCGACCTCGTCAACCCGGCGGTGGAGCACACGATGTCCGACGTACACAAGACCGATCCCAAGCCCGACGTGGAGGCGGCACGGTGAGCACAGCAGCCGTCCACAGCCTGTGGACAACCGCGGCGGCCTCGGCCGACCCGATCTCCAAGATCGACGCGCCGAAGATCGAGTACGGGCAGTTGTCGCCCACCCTGATCGTGCTGGGCGCGGCACTCGTCGGGGTCCTCGTCGAGGCGTTCGTCCCGCGCAAGAACCGCTACTACGCCCAGGTGTTCGTGTCCGCCGTGGCGCTGTGCGCCGCCTTCGCCGCGGTGATCGCCCTGGCGGCCGGTGGCTACGGCACCACCAAGGCCCATGTCGCCGCCATGGGCGCGATCTCCGTCGACGGACCCGCCCTGTTCCTGCAGGGCACGATCCTGCTCGTCGGGCTGCTCGGCGTCTTCACCTTCGCCGAGCGCCGGCTCGACCCGGCGGCGCACGGCAATCGGGTCGACTCCTTCGCCGCGCAGGCCGCCTCCGTGCCCGGTAGCGACAGCGAGAGGGCCGCGGTCAAGGCGGGGTTCACCACCACCGAGGCGTTCCCGCTGCTGCTCTTCGCGATCGGCGGCATGCTCGTCTTCCCCTCCGCCAACGACCTGCTGACGCTGTTCGTGGCCCTGGAGGTCTTCTCGCTCCCGCTGTACCTGCTGTGCGCCCTGGCCCGCCGCAAGCGGCTCATGTCGCAGGAGGCCGCGGTCAAGTACTTCCTGCTCGGCGCCTTCGCCTCCGCGTTCACCCTGTTCGGCATCGCCCTGCTGTACGGGTACGCGGGCTCGGTGTCCTACGCGCGGATCGCGCAGGTCGTCGACGGCACGGTCACCGACGTCGATCCGGCGCTCGCCGGGACGATGGGCAACGACGCGCTGCTGCTGGTCGGTGCCGCGATGATCGTCATGGGCCTGCTGTTCAAGGTGGGCGCGGTCCCGTTCCACATGTGGACCCCGGACGTCTACCAGGGGGCGCCGACCCCGGTCACCGGCTTCATGGCCTCGGCGACGAAGGTCGCGGCCTTCGGTGCGCTGCTGCGGCTGCTGTACGTCGTCCTGCCGGGGCTGCGCTGGGACTGGCGGCCGGTGATGTGGGCGGTGGCGATCGTCACCATGCTGGGCGGCGCCATCGTGGCGATCACCCAGACCGACATCAAGCGGCTCCTGGCGTACTCCTCGATCGCGCACGCCGGCTTCATCCTCGCCGGTGTCATCGCGACGACGCCCTCGGGCATCTCGTCCGTGCTGTTCTACCTGGCCGCGTACTCCTTCGTGACGATCGGCGCCTTCGCGGTCGTCACGCTGGTCAGGGACGCGGGCGGCGAGGCCACGCACCTGTCGAAGTGGGCCGGGCTCGGCCGCCGCTCGCCGCTGGTCGCGGCCGTGTTCGCGGTCTTCCTCCTGGCCTTCGCGGGCATCCCGCTGACCTCCGGGTTCGCGGGCAAGTTCGCCGTCTTCAAGGCGGCGGCGGAGGGCGGCGCGATGCCGCTGGTCGTGGTCGGCGTGATCTCCTCGGCGATCGCGGCGTTCTTCTACATCAGGGTCATCGTCCTGATGTTCTTCAGCCGCCCCCACCCCGAGGGCCCGACGGTCGCGGTCGCCTCCCCCCTGACGACGGTGGCGATCGCGGCGGGCGTCGCGGTCACCGTGGTCCTGGGCGTGGCCCCGCAGTACTTCCTGGACCTGGCGAGCCAGGCGGGGGTGTTCGTGCGCTGAGGACTCACCGCTCGCACGGCCGCGGCCCGGTATCCCCAGGGGATGCCGGGCCGCGGCCGTAAGCCGGTGGCGCAGAGCTATTCGCTCCGCTCACGGCGCATCCTGATGCCGGTGAGGTCGAGGTCCAGGGGGAAGGGGGCGTCCACCTTCATACGCTCCCGAAAGATGCCCACACTGGTGTACGCGCCGGTGGTGGGCTCCAGCTCGAAGGCGTGCACCGCGGCCCGGCCCTTCTCGTTCTCCACCCGCCAGTAGTGGGCGATCCCGGCCCGGGCGTACTTCAGGGGCTTCGTCTCGCGGTCACGGGACACGGAGTCCTCCGAGACGACCTCCACGGCCAGCAGGACGGCTTCCGCCGGGAACCGGGTCTGCTCGGGGTCCTGCACCACGTCCGCACGCACTACGACCACGTCCGGCTCGGGCCGGTTCTGGCGGTCGATGTCGATGGTGAACTCGCGGATGACCTCGAAGGCGGCCGGCGCCAAAGACTGTAGTTGCCAGGTGAAGAAGTCGATGGTGCGCGTGTGAAACAAGGTCTGCGGACTCACGAAGACCAGGCTCCCGTCGATCAGTTCCGTGTGTGGAGGCAGATTCGGAAGCCGGTCCAGGTCGTCGGCGGTCCAGCCGCCCTCGGGTGGCATCGGCCAGCTGGGCTCGGAGGCCTTCGGTGCGACGCTCATCAGTGCTCCCATGGGACGGAGTCTCGCCGGTGCATTCAGACTATCGGCCGGAAACGGACAGGCTCCATACGTACGTGTGAACGACTGTCGTTTCCTTGACCTGCCGTGTCGGCCCGGGCCTGTGGACAACTCCGGGGTTGTCGGCGCGGGCGCCTATCGTGGGCGGAGTGGTCGAGGGACGACGTACGGGGGACGAGCGATGCACGGGATGGGCGGGACGGCTGTGAGTACCGACGTGGAGACACCGGCGGCGGGCGGTGACAGCGAGGCGCTGGCCGCGCTGCACCGGGTCTTCGGCTACGACTCCTTCCGCGGTGAGCAGGGAGCGGTCATCGAGCACGTCGTGGCGGGCGGTGACGCCGTCGTGCTCATGCCGACGGGTGCCGGCAAGTCGCTGTGCTACCAGATCCCCGCCCTGGTCAGACCGGGCACGGGTGTCGTGATCTCCCCGCTGATCGCGCTGATGCAGGACCAGGTGGACGCCCTGCGCGCGCTCGGCGTGCGCGCCGGGTTCATGAACTCCACACAGGACTTCGACGAGCGGCGGATGGTCGAGGCCGAGTTCCTCGCCGGCGAACTCGACCTGCTCTACCTGGCCCCGGAGCGGCTGCGCCTGGAGCCGATGCGCGAACTGCTCTCCCGCGGCAAGATCTCGGTGTTCGCGATCGACGAGGCGCACTGCGTCTCCCAGTGGGGCCACGACTTCCGCCCCGACTACCTCGCCCTGTCCCTGCTCGGCGAGCGCTGGCCCGACGTGCCGCGCCTCGCGCTCACCGCCACCGCGACGCACGCCACCCACCGGGAGATCACCGAGCGGCTCGGCATGCCGGACGCCCGGCACTTCGTCGCCAGCTTCGACCGGCCCAACATCCAGTACCGCATCGTGCCGAAGGCGGAGCCGAAGAAGCAGCTCCTGTCCTTCCTCCGCGAGGAGCACGCGGGCGACGCGGGCATCGTGTACTGCCTCTCGCGCAACTCGGTGGAGAAGACCGCCGAGTTCCTGAGCGCCAACGGCGTCGAGGCGGTGCCGTACCACGCCGGTCTGGACGCCGGGACGCGCGCCGCCCACCAGGCGCGCTTCCTGCGGGAGGACGGCCTGGTGGTCGTCGCGACGATCGCCTTCGGCATGGGCATCGACAAGCCGGACGTCCGCTTCGTCGCCCACCTCGACCTGCCCAAGTCCGTCGAGGGCTACTACCAGGAGACGGGCCGGGCCGGCCGTGACGGACTGCCGTCCACGGCCTGGATGGCGTACGGCCTCAACGACGTCATCCAGCAGCGCAAGATGATCCAGTCCGGCGAGGGCGACGAGACGTTCCGCAGACGGGCCGCCGCCCACCTCGACGCGATGCTCGCGCTGTGCGAGACCGTCCGGTGCCGCCGAAGCCAGCTCCTCGCCTACTTCGGCCAGGACGCGGACGCCGAGGCCTGCGGCAACTGCGACACCTGTCTGAGCCCGCCGGAGACCTGGGACGGCACGGTCGTCGCGCAGAAGGTGCTGTCCACGGTGTGGCGGCTGGAGCGGGAGCGGCGGCAGAAATTCGGCGCCGGCCAGATCATCGACATCCTGCTGGGCCGGCGCACGGCCAAGGTGATCCAGTTCGACCACGACCAGCTCTCGGTGTTCGGCATCGGCGACGAACTGGCCGAGGGCGAGTGGCGTGGCGTCGTACGGCAGTTGCTGGCCCAGGGGCTGCTCGCGGTCGAGGGGGAGTACGGCGCGCTGGTGCTCACCGAGGAGAGCGGCACGGTGCTGTGGCACGGACGGGAGGTGCCGCTGCGCAAGGAGCCGAAGAGGCCGACGGCCTCGCGTGCCTCCGGCGGCGGCCGGGGCGAGCGCAAGGCACGGGCGGCGGCGCCCGAGCTGCCGGCCGAGCTGGTCCCGGCGTTCGAGGCCCTGCGGGCCTGGCGCGCCGAGCAGGCCCGTGAGCAGGGCGTTCCCGCGTACATCATCTTCCACGACGCGACCCTCCGGGAGATCGCGACGGCCCGGCCGAGCACGGTGGCCGAACTCGGCGCCATCAACGGGGTCGGCGAGAAGAAGCTGGCCACCTACGGGGAGGGCGTGCTGGGGGCACTGGCCTCCGTGCCGGAGCCGGGGGAGGAGCGGATATAGCGGCTCCCGGCGCCCCGGGAGGGTGCCGGTGGGGAAGCAGCCGGTCAGGATCTGCCGGCGCAGCAGGTCGGCGAGCTGGCGCGCCCGGTCCGCACGCAGCCGGCGCCGGCGGGCGGCGACGGTGGTCGCGCCCTGCCCGGCGTGGTCCCGGATGCGCTCGGTGGCCGGCATGCGGGGAACCCTGCTGAAACAGTGGGGTATGGGGTGTTGCCGGAGTGTCGCACCATGTGGGACGGCGTCAGATCGCTTGCTGACCCGCGACGTTGGCGGCAGACGCGTGAGATGCGCCACTGGCGCCGCCCCCACGCGTCCGCGCCGCTTCTCACACGTGCGCCCCGCACCTCACGCGTCCGCGCCGCTTCTCGCGCGTCCGCCCTCGCGTCCGCGCCACTGCTCGCGCGTGCGCGCCGCCCCGCAGGCTCCCGTCGCCCGGCTCACGCTCCCGGAACCACGCGCCCCGACACCTCGCCGAGTCCGACCCGGGCGCCGTCCGGGCCCGGGGCCCAGGCCGTGAGGGTGACCTCGTCGCCGTCCTGGAGGAAGGCGCGCTCACCCCCGGGCAGCCGCAGCGGCTCCCGGCCGTTCCAGGTCAGTTCCAGCAGCGAGCCCCGCTCACGCGCCCCCGGCCCGCTGACCGTGCCCGACCCGTACAGGTCGCCCGTGCGCAGCGAGGCCCCGTTCACCGTCATGTGGGCGAGCTGCTGCGCGGCCGTCCAGTACATCGTCGCGAAGGGCGGCTCCGAGACCACATGGCCGTTGACCGCCACGGAGATCCGCAGGTCGTAGCCGCCGGGCTCCTCCTCGGGGCCGGAGTCGTCCAGGTAGGGCAGCAGCGGGTGCGTGCGGGCCGGCGGGGCCACCCGGGCCTCGTCCAGCGCGTCGAGCGGGGTGATCCACGCGGAGACCGACGTGGCGAAGGACTTGCCGAGGAAGGGGCCGAGGGGCACGTACTCCCAGGCCTGGACGTCCCGGGCCGACCAGTCGTTGAGCAGGCACAGTCCGAAGACGTGGTCGCGGAAGGCGGACAGCGGCACGGGCCGGCCCAGCGGCGAGGGCGTGCCGACGACGAAGCCGACCTCCGCCTCGATGTCGAGCCGCACCGAGGGGCCGAACACCGGATCGGGGTCGGTCGGCGCCTTGCGCTGCCCCGAGGGCCGTACGACCTCCGTTCCGGACACCACGACCGTGCCCGCGCGCCCGTGGTAACCGATGGGCAGGTGCTTCCAGTTCGGGGTGAGGGAATCGGCCGCGTCCGGACGGAAGATCTGCCCGACGTTCCGCGCGTGGTGCTCGGAGGAGTAGAAGTCGACGTAGTCCGCGACCTCGAACGGCAGGTGCAGCCGCACCTCGGACAGCGGGTGCAGCATCCCGGCGACCGCCTCCCGGTGGGAGGGGACGGTGACCCACGCGGTCAGCGCGCGCCGCACGTCGGACCAGGCGGTGCGGCCCGCCGCCAGCAGCGGGTTCAGCGTCGGCCGGGCGAGGAGCGAGGCGTAGGGCGAACCGAGGGCGAGGGCCGCGGCGCCCGCGTCGAGCACGTGCGCGCCGAGCCGGACGCCGACCGTCCGCGCGGTGCCGCCGGGCGGGGTGAAGACGCCGTAGGGAAGGTTGTGCGGGCCGAAGGGATCGCCCTCGGGGACGTCGAACGGGGGCATGCGGTGCTGCCTCGCTTTCCTGCGCGCCGGGCGGGGACACGTTCCCGCTGGTGGCGGGGGACGTGTCCCGGTGGTCGGGCCACACGTTACGGCCGAGTCGCCCGTCATGGGCAGTATGCGTGAGGGGTGTTGGCCAAGGGCGTAGGCGCCGTGCGTCAACTGTCGTTGCCGAGGCGGGCGTTGTACCTGAGAAAGCGGACGTCGGCCGGTTCGGGGCGGGTCGGTGGGGCCCGGCATCCGTATTCTCTGATCATGGCCGCACCCACCGCATATGCCCTCATCGCCACTGACCTGGACGGAACGCTGCTGCGCGGCGACGACACGCTCTCCGACCGGTCCCTCGCCGCGCTCGCGCGGGTGGCCGCCGCCGGGGCGACACACCTCGTGGTGACGGGGCGGCCGGCACCGAGGGTGCGCCCCCTCCTGGAGGACCTCGGCGGTGAGGGGCTCGCGGTGTGCGGGCAGGGCGCGCAGCTGTACGACGCCGGCGCCGACCGGCTGCTGTGGTCCGTCACCCTGGACCGGGAACTGGCCGAGACCGCGCTGGGCAAGGTGGAGGCCGAGGTCGGCGAGGTGTACGCCGCCGTCGACCAGGACGGGGCGGACGGGCTGACGCTGATCGAGCCCGGCTATCTGATGCCGCACCCCACGCTGCCCGCCGTCCGGGTCGGCAGGCGCGAGGACCTGTGGGCAGAGCCCATCAGCAAGGTGCTGCTGCGCCACCCCTTCCTCTCCGACGACGAACTGGCGGCGGTGGCCCGGGGGGCGGTCGGTTCACTGGCCACGGTCACCATGTCGGGGCCCGGGACCGTCGAACTCCAGCCATGCGGGGTGACGAAGGCGACCGGGCTGGCGCTGGCAGCCGAGCGGCTGGGACTGCCGCCCTCGCGCACCCTGGCCTTCGGGGACATGCCCAACGACATCCCCATGTTCGACTGGGCCGCGCACGGCGTGGCCATGGCCAACGCCCATCCCGAACTCAAGGCGGTCGCCGACGAGGTCACGGCGTCGAACGAGGACGACGGCATCGCCGTCGTCCTCGAACGTCTCTTCCCGCCGGCGCCCTGAACCCGGGCCCGCACGGGGGCTGCGAAGGGCCGGGCCTTCCGGCCCCCGCCCCCGGCACGGTCGGCTCAGTACGCGCCGAACACGTTGTCGATCGAGCCGTACCGCGCGGCCGCGTAGTTGCAGGACGCCGTGATGTTGGCGACCGGGTCGAACGGGTCGAGCGAGGTGCCGGGCACGTGGTAGGCCAGGAACGTCGGGTCGATGATCTGGAGCAGGCCCTTGGAGGGGGTGCCCTTCGCGGCGTTGGAGTCCCAGTTGTTCACGGCGAGCGGGTTGCCGGAGGACTCCCGCATGATGTTGCGGTGGATGCCCTCGTAGCTGCCGGGGATGCCGTTCTGCGCCATGACCGCCAGCGACTGCTGGATCCAGCCGTCCAGGTTGTCGGCGTAGCCGGCCGTGGTGGCGGTGGTCGTCACCGCGGTCGTGCTCGCGGTGGCCGCCGTGGTCGTGGCGGCGGAGGCCTGGGTGGCGCCGAACAGCGGGAGCGCGAGGGCGGCGGCACCGGTGCCGGCGGCGATCAGGGCGCGGGTGGGCAGGGGAAAGCGGGGCATGGCGGATGTCCTCTCCGTCGCCTGCGAGGTGAGCTGTCGGGTTCGGGCTGGGAGGTGCCCGGCCGGCCCGCACACGCGGAACCGGCTTCACCCCTAGCCGGGCCGGGACTTGGCCCGGACCGGCGACTTACCTGGGTCCCCCGCTCCTGCCGCACGAGATGGGTGCATGGGTGTCCGGACAGCGGCAGGACTCGGCGTTCCGTCCGGATCGGGGAGGAAGCTATGCGAGGAAACCTGTGAGGAACAAGTGACGAAAACGCGATTGTCCCCGGTTGATCTTGCGGTGGGTGTTTTGGGCTGTTGATCCTTTGTGCGCCGCCGGGCTCAACTGGGCGCCCAGGTAAGGGGAATGTCAGATTCCGCTACGACGGCCCCCGGTGGAGTCGCGCGTGACCCAATTCACTGGGCAGCTGAGACGGACGTATGGTGCGGAATACCCCTCAATGGTGCAAGTCGGCGGAGTGGTGGACGTCGGGGTCGTCCGGCCGGGCGCCGGGGGGTCTCGCGGGCGCCGGCGGGGACTCGCCCGGAGGGGTGACACGGTGTGGATCATGCGCGTGTCGGCACATAGCCGTGCGTATCACCCGATCACGAACATGCCGTCTCTGATCCGATACGTCCCGGCCTGGAACCATGGGCGCTCGTGGTGATCGAAACATGACCGGATACGCTGACTTGAGTGAGGGCAGCGACCTATCGACAAACCGTGTAACCGTCACCAGACACCAGCAGACAGGAGACCCCTCGTGACCGTCGTCGGGCCATTCGGGCTGAGCGTGCGGGACCAGGCTCTGGAAGCCGATGTCCAGGTCGGTCTGACGGCTGTCGAGGAGGGCCTGCTCGAAGCCACCAAGAGCGAGGTCGCCTTCATCACGGAGGCCGCCCAGCACCTCGTCCGTGCGGGTGGCAAGCGCTTCCGTCCGCTGCTCGTGATGCTGGCGGCGCAGTTCGGCGACCCCTACGCCCCGGGAATCGTGCCCTCGGCGGTCGTCGTCGAGCTCACCCACCTCGCCACGCTCTACCACGACGACGTCATGGACGAGGCCGAGGTGCGGCGCGGGGTGGACAGCGCGAACACCCGCTGGGGCAACTCGGTCGCGGTCCTCACCGGTGACTTCCTCTTCTCCCGCGCCTCCCACATGCTGGCCGACCTCGGCCCCGAGGCGGTGCGCATCCAGGCGGAGGCGTTCGAGCGCCTGGTCACCGGCCAGATCCTGGAGACCGCCGGGCCGCGCGACGGCCGGGACCCCGTCGAGCACTACCTCGACGTGCTGGCCGGCAAGACCGGCTCGCTGGTCGCGGTCGCCTGCCGGTTCGGCGCGATGATGTCCGGCGCCGACGAGACGGTCGTGGACGTGCTCACGCAGTACGGGGAGCGGCTCGGCGTCGCCTTCCAGCTCGCCGACGACGTGCTCGACATCGCCTCCGACTCCCGGGAGTCCGGCAAGACGCCGGGCACCGACCTGCGCGAGGGCATCCCCACCCTGCCGGTGCTGCGGCTGCGGGAGCGCGCCGAGCGGCTCGGCCTGCCGGCGGACGTGGCCCTGTGCGAGCTGCTCGACTCCGACCTGGCCGAGGACGCCCGGCTCGCCGAGGCGCTGGAGCGGCTGCGGGAGCACCCGGCCCTGGAGCAGGCGCGGCGGGACACCGTGCGCTACGCGGAGGACGCGCGGTCGGCGCTGGCCCCGCTGCCGGAGTGCGCGGCGAAGAAGGCGCTGACGGAGATGTGCGAACTGGTCGTGCACCGGGCCGGATGAGCCCCGGGCCGGGTCGTCGGCGCGGACCGCCCGCCACCCGGAACGCCCCGGCCCGCTCACCCGTCGGGACCTCGTGAAGTCCTCCGGCGACTCTCCCACCCCTACGGGTGGGTGGACGCTCTCCACCCTCGTGTCATACCGCAGGAGTACGCGGAGTTGGCTCCGGGGGTTGACGCCGTGCCGCGGACTTTTTGGTCATATGGAGAGGACCACCTCCCCGGACTTCGGGTGACAATGGCGGCACGGGGTGGGAAGTCCCGGCTCGAGGGCGAAACGCAGAGCCAGGGGGAGCGCGAGCACGGCAGCCGCCGCCGACGACGGAGGTAAGGCACACATGGCACCGTACGGAACCGACGACATCACCCCCGGTCAGACCCCCGGCGGGAACACGGGTGGCAGCGCCGGAGACGCGGGCGGGGCGCGGCGCAGGGCCTCGCGGTACGTCGTCCCGGCCGCCGTGGTGGGGGTGGCGGCGGCGACCATCGGGCTCGTCCCGGCGCTCGCCGACTCCGGCGACCCCGACCTGCCGAGGATCAGCGCACAGGAACTCGTCGAGAAGATCGCCGCCTCGGACGTGGACCGGCTCTCCGGCACCTTCAAGGTCACCACCGACCTGGGCCTGCCGGACCTGGGCGGTCTGGAGAGCGGCCTGCTCTCCGGCGTCTCCTCGCAGGGCGGCTCCACCGCCGACCCCTCCGCCAGGCTGACGGAGCTGGCGAGCGGCACGCACACCGTGCGGGTGGCGATGGACGGCCCGGACAAGCACAAGTTGTCCCTCGTCGAGAAGGCCGCCGAGTACAGCGTCATCCACAACGGCGACGAGGTGTGGGCCTACGACAGCGGGTCCAACGAGGCCTTCCACGCCCAGGAACCGGGCGGCGCGAAGCACGACCGTGAGGGGAAGCGGGGCGGCGGGCATCACGGTCCCGGGTCCGGGGACTCCTCCGTGACCCCCAAGGAACTCGCCGAGCAGGTCCTGAAGGCGGCCGACGGCACGACGTCGGTCTCGGTCGACGGCACCGTCCGCGTGGCCGGCCGGGACGCCTACAAGCTGCTGGTCAAGCCGGAGAAGCCCGGTTCGACGGTCGGTGCCGTCAGCATCGCGGTGGACGCGCGCACCGGCATGCCGCTGAAGTTCACGCTCACCCCCTCCTCGGGCGGTGCCGCCGTGGTCGACGCGGGCTTCACCAAGGTCAGCTTCGCCCGCCCGGCCGCGTCGACGTTCGACTTCACCCCGCCCAAGGGCACCAAGGTCACCGAGGAGGACGAGGCCGAGAGGTCGGCACCGCACAGGGGCCCGGGCGGCATGGTCGGCGGCGGTCTTCCCGGCCTGGGCGGCCTGGGAAGCCTCGGCAGCACGGAGGGCGCCAAGACGATCGGCGAGGGCTGGTCGGCGATAGCCGTGTTCGGAGAAGCGGGGGACAAGCCCTCCGGCTCCTCGCGCGGCCGGGCCGAGGACGGTACCGCCTCCGGCCTCCTGGGCTCCTTCGGGGACAAGGTGACCGGCAGGTTCGGCTCGGGCACGGTCTTCTCGACCCGCCTGGTGAACGCGCTGGTCACGGACGACGGCAGGGTGTACGCGGGCGCGGTCACCAAGGACGCGCTGGTGAAGGCGGCCGACGCGGCCAAGTAGGAACGGGGTCCGCCCCGGGCGGACGGACGGCAGGGCAGGAGGGGGGAACGCATGGAGGAACCGTCCGCCGCGGAAGAACGGCCGGCCGTCCCGCGCGAGGCGGGCCCGGCCGTCCCGACCGCGGCGACCGGGCCCGGTGCGGCACCGGCCCACGACGCCGGGGACGGTGAGGGCGAGGAGACCGGGGCGGTCATCGCCACCCGTGCGCTCACCAAGCGGTACCGGGGCGGACAGCTCGCCGTGGACGGTCTCGACCTGACCGTCCCGGCGGGCAGCGTCTTCGGCTTCCTCGGGCCCAACGGCTCCGGCAAGACCACGACCATCCGGATGCTGATGGGCCTCATCGAGCCGACCTCCGGCACGGCACACGTGCTCGGCCGGCCCATGCCCCGCGCGGGACGCGCCGTGCTCCCGCACGTCGGCGCGCTCATCGAGGGACCGGCGCTGTACGGATTCCTCTCCGGCCGGGACAACCTCCTGCGCTACGACGCCGCCGATCCCACCGCCGACCCGCGCACCCGGCGGGCCCGGGTCGGGGCCGCGCTCGACCGGGTCGGGCTGACCGCGGCCGCCGGGAAGAAGGCGAGGGCGTACTCGCTCGGCATGAAGCAGCGGCTCGGGCTCGCCGCGGCCCTGCTCCAGCCGCGCCGGCTGCTCGTCCTTGACGAGCCGACCAACGGCCTGGACCCGCAGGGCATGCGCGAGATCCGCACCCTGGTCAGGGAGTTGGCCTCCGAGGGCACCACCGTCTTCCTCTCCTCCCACCTGCTGGACGAGATCGAGCAGGTCTGCACGCATGTGGCCGTGATGGCCGGGGGCCGGCTGCTCACCCAGGGCCCGGTGGCCGCACTCGCGGCGGGCGCACGGGGGCGGCTGGTCGTGACCACCCCGGACGTGGCGGACGCGGCCCGGATACTGAAGGAACAGGGCGTGGACGACGTCGTCCCGGCCGAGGACCGGGGCACGGTCACCGCGGCACCCCCGAAGGGCGAACTCGCCGAGCTCAACGCCGCCTTGGTGACGGCGGGAGTGCGTGTGCGGGGCTTCGCCGTGGAACGGGCCTCGCTGGAGGAGGCGTTCGTGGCACTGACGGGGGAGGGCTTCGATGTCGCGGGCTGAGGCGCCGGGCACGGCGGCGTCGGACACGGCGGTGTCGGACGCGCCGGTGTCGGACGCGCCGGCGCGTGGCGCCGTTCCGCAGGGGGCGCCCCGGCCGAATCCGCTGTGGTCCTTCGGGCTGTTCCGCAGTGAGCTGGGCATCACCTTCCGCCGCTGGCGCACCCTCGCGCTGCTGGGGGTACTCCTCGCGGTGCCGGTGCTCGTCGGGATCGCCGTGAAGATCGAGACGCGCGACGGCTCCTCCGCGAGCGGGGGCGGCGACGGCCCGGCGTTCCTCGCGCAGATCACCAACAACGGCCTGTTCCTGGTGTTCACCGCCCTCGCCGCGACGCTCCCCTTCTTCCTGCCCATGGCCGTCGGCGTCGTCGCGGGCGACTCCCTCGCGGGCGAGGCGAACGCCGGGACCCTGCGCTACCTTCTGGTCGCCCCGGCCGGCCGCACCCGGCTGCTGCTCACCAAGTACGCGACGGTGCTGACCTTCTGCCTCGCCGCCACCCTGGTCGTGGCGGTCTCCGCGCTCGCGGTCGGCGCGCTGCTGTTCCCGCTGGGCGAGCTGACCACCATCTCGGGCACCCGTATCGGCTTCGGCGAGGGACTCGTGCGGGCGCTGCTCATCGCCCTGGTCGTCGCCGCCTCCCTGGTCGGTGTGGCAGCCCTCGGGCTGTTCGTCTCCACCCTCACCAACAGCGGCATCGCGGCGATGGCGACGACGGTGGGGCTGCTGATCACCGTGCAGATCCTCGACCAGATACCGCAGCTCCACGCGATACAGCCGTATCTGTTCTCCCACTACTGGCTGTCCTTCGCGGACCTCGTACGGGATCCCGTCTACTGGGACGACCTGCTCCGCAACCTCGGCCTGCAGGCTCTGTACGGCGCGGTGTTCGGCTCGGCCGCCTGGGCCCGCTTCGCGGCCAAGGACATCACCGCCTAGGCGGGACCGGCCCGGCCGGTCAGGCGGGCGAGAGGCTCGCACTCGCGAGGGGGCCGGCCGGCCAGGTCGTTGGTGCGCCAGGCCGTCACCCACGGCACGCGGTAGACGTCGATCACCGCGTCGATCGTCCTGATCCGCTGGGCGAGCGGGCGCGGGAGCCGGCCCGGCGCGTCCGCGACGAGGACGACGGCGTCCAGGTCGAGACCGGGCGGTGCGTCACCCCGGCGGAAGATGTCGAGGGTGTTCGCCACGGCCTCCAGGCCCGTGGCGTGCGTCCGGCCGACGAGGAGGACCGACGGCGGCTCGCCCTGCTCGGGCCGGGGCCAGGCACGGCCGGCGTCGTGACCGCCGAAGACCGCGGCGAGCGTGGTGGCACCCGCCCCGCCGTGGGTCGCCACCCAGCTGAACCGCCGGGGACCGGCCGTCGCGGGCGGCATACCGGGACGCGCCGGGGACGGGGGACCGCCCACGGGCCCGCGCAGCCAGATGTCCGGTCCGCCGGGGGGCTGCCCGGTGCCTGTCGGACCGCCGGTTCCCCGCCCTGCGTCGGGCTGCATCGACCGCCTCCTCCTCGTCGGGCCGGTGGACGTCACGGCGGTGCGGGGCGCCCGGATTCGGGCACGAGTTCTTGGGACGAAAATGTCACGTCCCGGTGACGCCAGGCACGGAAAACAACCGCGAGACTCAACACCGTACGCGAACGGGGATCTTGCGGCCGAGGGAGCGTACGGTTCCCGGCAGTCCACCACCCGCCCACCGCGCCCGTGCCGAACGACCCGAGTGAGGAACGATGTCCCGACTCCACCGCGAACACAAGCGGAGCCGCTCCGCAGCGGGGGCCGTGTCCACGGCGCGCACCGGCGCTACGGTGACCCCGATCGAGGTCCGGGTACCGGTGCCGGCGCAGCGGGAGCCGGAGCGGGGACCGGGCGGGGGCGCGACGGTCGGCGGCATGCCGGTGGTCGCGGGCACGGGGGAGTCGGTCCAGGAGGCCGTCCTGAACCATCTGCACCGTCTCACCCTCGCCGCCGGGCATCCCGTCCTCGCGACGGTGCGCGACGAGCGGATCGGGTACGTGATCCCGCTGCGGATTCATGTGGACGGATCGAGCACGTACGCGGGGCAGCCGCAGCGGTTCGAGACGGCCGCACCGGCACCGGCACATGTGCCGACGCCGACGCCGGCGGCCCATGTGGCCCCGGCACCCCCCGCGGCCGCCCCGGAGCCCCCGCGCGACAGGGCGACCCGTGCGCTGCGGGCGGTGGAGGAGAGGGAGGCGGAGACCGGGGGCACGCCGGTCGCCCCGGCGCCGGCTCCCGAGGAGCCGACCGCCGGCCACACCGTGGCGACCTTCATGCTGCGGGCGGTTCCCGAGCAGCAGCCCCTGATCACGACGACCCCCGGCCTCGCCCAGGACCTCGCCGCCGGCCCCGCCGCCCCCACGAGCGGGGACACGAGCGGCCCCCGGCCCCCGGAGCCGGGCACCGTCCAGCCCCCGCGGGGCGAGTTCGGCCCGCCGCCGGTACTGCCGGACCCGGCGCAGGCACAGGCACCCGCCCCGGCTCCGGCCGCTCCGGCACAGGCCCCGGCCGCCCCGGCCCCGGCACCGAAGGCGTCCCTCCCGCTGCCCGACCCCGAGTCCGACCCGGAGTTCTCCGCCCCGGCCTGGAAGCCCACCGCCGCGCCGCGCACCGTGCCCGTGGAGGAGGTCAAGGAGCCGCCCGTGCGGGAGTTCGACTCCGTGGTCGACGTGGTGCTGGCCGCCGAGCCCGACAGCATGCCCGGCGCTCCCGAGGGGCCCTTCGCGGTCCCCATGGCGACCATCGGCGAGGCGGTGCGGCAGGGACGCATCGACGAGGCCGCGGCGCTCGCCGAGGAGACGGTCGCGGAGGCCACGGGCACGCTCGGCGCGGAGCACTCCGAGGTGCTGCGGCTGCGCGAGCTGAGCGCCTACATCGCCTACCTGGCCGGGGATCCGCTCCGCTCGTTCCACCTCTCCCTCGACCTCGCCCGGGTCCACCACCGGCTGCGGGACGCGCGGGCCGCGTACGGCAACGTGCAGAGCGCGGCCGCCGCCTGGCGCGCGGTGCGCGACCCGCTCCAGGGTCTGCACCTGGGCCGCGACCTGCTCGGCACCTGGACCGAACTCGCGGCGAACGAGGGGCCCGCCGCCGAGGACCTGGAACAGCTCCAGTCGGCACGCAACCGCATGACCCGCCTCGCCGACCGCGCCCGCGCCCGCGCCCTCGACGAGGAGCGCTAGACAGGACAGGGACGACGGCCCCCGGCTACGGCCGGGGTGAGCGCTCCGCCTCCCGCTCCGCCTCCCGCTCCGCCACCGCCGTCGCCGCCGTGGTCGTCGCGCCACCGGAGGCGGCGGCCCGTTCGCGGGCCGTGCGCGCGCGCAGCGCCACGGCGCTCCGGCGGGCCGTGCGCAGCGCGTCCCAGGTGAGCAGGACGAGGGCAGCCCACACCAGGACGAACCCCGCCCACCGCTCGGGCGGCATCTCCTCGTGGAAGTAGAGGATGCCGAGCAGGAACTGGAAGACCGGCGTCAGGTACTGCAGCAGCCCCAGCGTGGACAGCGGCACCCGGATCGCGGCGGCGCCGAAGCACACCAGCGGCAGCGCGGTCACCAGTCCGGCCGCGGCGAGCAGCGCGGCGTGCCCGAAGCCGTGCGAGGCGAAGGTGGAACCGCCGTGCGCGCCGAGCCACAGCAGGTAGGCGAGCGCCGGCAGGAACTGCACGGCGGTCTCCGCGGCCAGCGACTCGATGCCGCCCAGGTTGACCTTCTTCTTCACCAGGCCGTAGGTGGCGAACGAGAAGGCGAGGCAGAGGGAGACCCACGGCGGCCGGCCGTAGCCGACGGTGAGGACGACCACCGCGAGGGCGCCGATCCCGACGGCCGCCCACTGCGCGGTGCGCAGCCGCTCCTTCAGCAGCAGCACGCCCATCGCGATGGTGACCAGCGGGTTGATGAAGTAGCCGAGCGAGGCCTCGACGACGTGCCCGGAGTTCACCGCCCAGATGTAGACGCCCCAGTTGACGGTGATCACGGCGGCGGCGATGGTGAC
Organism: Streptomyces griseoaurantiacus; assembly: GCF_036189845.1. Lineage (NCBI taxonomy): Bacteria > Bacillati > Actinomycetota > Actinomycetes > Kitasatosporales > Streptomycetaceae > Streptomyces > Streptomyces griseoaurantiacus. The sequence goes on from NZ_CP108326.1 coordinate 4,297,648, forward strand.
CAGCCCCAGCCGCCGCGGCGAGCGCAGCAGTTCTCCGGCCCACGCCCAGCGGCGCATCACCAGCAGTGCCACCCCCACGATGCCGAGCGACCAGACCATGCGGTGGGCGAGGATCTCCACCGCGCCGGCGGGCTTCAGCAGGGGCCAGAACAGGGGGACGAGGCCCCACATGCCGTACGCGGCGAAGCCGTTGAACAGGCCGGCGCGCGATTCGCCGCCGTGCCCCGTCGATCCCTTGGTCGGCTGCCCGGACACCGGCGCCTCCTCTCCCACGCTCTCCCGCTCCACGGCGGCTTCGGGGCCGTACGCCGGTTCCGTCCTCCGCGACCGCGCGGCACGGACGGCCGACCGTACGACCCTCCGCAAGGTAACGCCGGAAACCCCCGCCTGTCATGTCCGTACCGGAATACGGTCATGACAGGCGGGGGGGGGCGGCAACCGGGAGAGCCGGGGCGTCGGGGAGGTCGGAGTGCCCCGGTGCCCCGGGTGTCCGGGGAGTGCCGTGGGGTCAGCCCTTGAGCGCCACCGCGATCGCGTCGGCCAGCGGCGTGGTCGGGCGGCCGGCCAGGCGGGAGAGGTCGCCGGTCGTGACCTCCAGCTCGCCCTCGGCGATGGCGGCGTCCACGTTCGCGAGCATCTCCGCGAAGGGCCCGGGGACCCCGGCGCCGGTCAGGATGGCCGCGTACTGCTCGGTGGAGACGGGGGTGTAGCGGATCTCCTTGCCGGTCTGCCGGCTGATCTCGGCCGCGTACTCGGCGAAGCTCCACGCCTCGTCGCCGCCCAGCTCGTAGGTCTTGTTCTCGTGGCCCTCGCCGGTGAGCACCGCCACCGCGGCGGCCGCGTAGTCCGCACGCGCGGCGGAGGAGAGCCGGCCCTCGCCCGCGGCGGCGACGACCGCGCCGTGCTCCAGGACGGTGCCGAGCTGCTCGGTGTAGTTCTCGTGGTACCAGCCGTTGCGCAGCAGCGCGTACGGCAGGCCGGAGGCCAGCAGCGCCTCCTCGGTGCCCCGGTGGTCGTCGGCCAGCGAGGCCGTCAGGCTCGCGGGGGCGCTGGTGTAGGCGAGCAGGGCGACCCCGGCGGCCCGGGCCGCCTCGATGACGACCTTGTGCTGCTGGACCCGGCCCTTGGCGAACTCGTTGCCGGAGATCAGCAGCACCTTGTCGCCGGCCGAGAAGAGGCCGTCGAAGGTCTCGGGCGCGTTGTAGTCGGCGACGGCGAGCCGTACGCCCCGCGCGGCGAGATCGGCGGCGCGGGACTCGTCGCGCACGACGGCGGTGACCTGGCCGGCGGGGACCTTCTCCAGCAGCTGTTCCACGACGAGTCGGCCGAGGTGTCCGGTGGCTCCGGTGACGACGATGCTCATGGGGGGTGCGCTCCTACGGGGGATGGTCGGAAGTTCGTCTGCTGCACTCACCCTAGGAGCTGCACTAACCAAATGACAGTACCCACTTTGAAGTAAGGTACTGGTGTCGGGGTAGGGTACGGGAATGGCGACGACCAGAGTGATGACCAAGGTGCCGAGCGCTGCGGAAGAGGCCGGGACGATGTGTCCCCACCGCCTCGTCCTCGAACACGTGACCAGCCGCTGGGCCGTTCTCGTGCTCGTCGCGCTGCTGGAGCGCCCCTACCGCTTCGGCGAACTGCGCCGGGAGGTCAACGCGATCGGCGGCAGGTCCGTCAGCGAGAAGATGCTCACGCAGACCCTGCAGACCCTCGAACGCGACGGCGTGGTCCACCGGGACGCCAAGCCGGTGATACCGCCGCGCGTCGACTACTCGCTGACGGACCTGGGCCGGGAGGCGGCGGAGCAGGTACGCGCGCTCACCCGCTGGGCGGACCGGCGCATGGACGACGTCCTGCGCGCCCGCGTGGTCTACGACGAGGCGCGCGCCGCGCACGAGGAAGCCCGGACCGCGTCGGCGGTCCGGGCTTCCTGAGGTACCGGCTCCCGCACCTGGTGCGAGGTCCGGCGGATCGGTTCAGCCGATGACGGTCCAGGTGTCGCCGCCGGCCATGAGTGCGGCGAGGTCGCCCTTGCCGTTCTGCTCGACGGCGGTGTCGAGTTGTCCGGCCATGAGGGTGTCGTAGACGGGGCGGTCCACGGAGCGGAACACGCCGATCGGGGTGTGGTGCAGGGTGTCGGGGTCGGCGAGCCGGGACAGGGCGAAGGCGGTGGTGGGTGAGGCGGAGTGTGCGTCGTGGATGAGCACCTGGGCTTCGTTGTCCGGGGTCACCTCGACGACCTGCAGGTCTCCGGTCGCGGGGTCGCGGACGACGCCCTTGGCCCGGTCCGGGCCGAAGCGGATGGGCTGTCCGTGTTCGAGGCGGATGACGGCTTCCTCGGCCTGCTGCTGGTCCTTGAGGGCTTCGAAGGCGCCGTCGTTGAAGATGTTGCAGTTCTGGTAGATCTCCACCAGTGCGGTGCCGGGGTGGGCGGCCGCCTGCCGCAGGACCTCGGTGAGGTGTTTGCGGTCGGAGTCCACGGTGCGGGCGACGAAGGAGGCCTCCGCGCCCAGCGCGAGGGAGACGGGGTTGAAGGGCACGTCGAGGGAGCCCATCGGCGTCGACTTGGTGATCTTGCCGATCTCGGAGGTCGGCGAGTACTGGCCCTTGGTCAGTCCGTAGATCCGGTTGTTGAACAGCAGGATCTTCAGGTTGACGTTGCGGCGCAGGGCGTGGATGAGGTGGTTGCCGCCGATGGACAGGGCGTCGCCGTCACCGGTGACGACCCATACCGACAGATCCTGGCGCGAGGTGGCGAGGCCGGTGGCGATGGCGGGGGCGCGGCCGTGGATGGAGTGCATCCCGTAGGTGTTCATGTAGTACGGGAAGCGGGAGGAGCAGCCGATGCCCGAGACGAAGACGATGTTCTCCTTGGCCACGCCCAGTTCGGGCATGAAGCCCTGGACGGCGGCGAGGATGGCGTAGTCGCCGCAGCCGGGGCACCAGCGGACTTCCTGGTCGGACTTGAAGTCCTTCATCGACTGCCGGGCGGCGGCCTTCGGCACCAGCGAGAGCGAGGCGAACGTCGTGCTCGCGGGGGTGCCCGCGGCGGCGGGTCCGCGGCCGGCGGGCCCGCCCGTGCCGTGTGCGGTCGTCGTCTCAGTCATCGATGGCCTCCTTCAGAGCCGTGGCGAGCTGTTCGGCCTTGAACGGCATGCCGTTGACCTGGTTGTACGAGTCTGCGTCGACCAGGTACTTCGCGCGGATCAGGGTGGCGAGCTGGCCGAGGTTCATCTCGGGGATCACGACCTTGTCGTAGGCGGCGAGGACCGTGCCCAGGTTCTTCGGGAAGGGGTTGAGGTGGCGCAGGTGGGCCTGGGCGATGTGTTCGCCGGCGGTGCGCAGCCGCCGTACGGCTGCCGTGATGGGGCCGTAGGTGGAGCCCCAGCCCAGCACCAGGGTGCGGGCGGTGTTGCCGGGGTCGTCGACCTCCAGGTCGGCGACCGCGATGTTGTCGATCTTGGCCTGGCGGGTGCGGACCATGAAGTCGTGGTTGGCGGGGTCGTAGGAGATGTTGCCGGTGCCGTCCTGCTTCTCGATGCCGCCGATGCGGTGTTCCAGGCCGGGCGTGCCGGGGACGGCCCAGGGGCGGGCCAGGGTCTGCGGGTCGCGTTTGTAGGGCCAGAACGCCTGGGTGCCGTCGTCCAGGGTGTGGTTGGGGCCCTGGGCGAACTCCACCCGCAGGTCGGGCAGTTCCTCGAGTTCGGGGATCCGCCAGGGCTCGGAGCCGTTGGCGAGGTAGCCGTCGGAGAGCAGGAAGACCGGTGTGCGGTAGACCAGCGCGATCCGTGCCGCCTCCAGCGCCGCCTGGAAGCAGTCCGCCGGGGTGCGCGGGGCGATCACCGGCACGGGTGCCTCACCGTTGCGGCCGTACATCGCCTGCAGCAGGTCCGCCTGCTCGGTCTTGGTCGGCAGCCCCGTCGACGGACCCCCGCGCTGGATGTCCACGATCAGCAGCGGCAGTTCCAGGGAGACCGCGAGCCCGATCGTCTCCGACTTCAGCGCCACCCCCGGCCCCGAGGTCGTCGTCACCGCCAGTGAACCCCCGAAGGCCGCCCCCAGCGCCGCCCCGATACCCGCGATCTCGTCCTCGGCCTGGAAGGTCCGCACACCGAAGTTCTTGTGCTTCGACAGCTCGTGCAGGATGTCCGAGGCCGGCGTGATCGGGTACGAGCCCAGATACAGCGGCAGCTCCGCCTGCCGCGAGGCCGCCACCAGACCGTAGGACAGGGCCAGGTTCCCGGAGATGTTGCGGTAGGTACCCGTCGGGAACGCGGTCGCCGCCGGGGCGACCTCGTAGGAGACCGCGAAGTCCTCCGTCGTCTCCCCGAAGTTCCACCCCGCACGGAACGCCGCGATGTTCGCCGCCGCGATGTCCGGCTTCTTCGCGAACTTCGTCCGCAGGAACCGCTCCGTGCCCTCCGTCGGCCGGTGATACATCCACGACAGCAGACCCAGCGCGAACATGTTCTTGCTGCGCTCGGCCTCCTTACGGGACAGCGCGAACTCCTTCAGCGCCTCCACCGTCAGCGTCGTCAGCGGCACCGGATGGATCTGATAGCCGTCCAGCGAGCCGTCCTCCAGCGGAGAGACCGCGTAGCCGACCTTCTGCATCGCCCGCCTGGTGAACTCGTCGGTGTTGACGATGATCTCCGCGCCGCGCGGCAGGTCCCCCACGTTCGCCTTCAGCGCCGCCGGGTTCATCGCGACCAGCACATCGGGCGCGTCACCCGGAGTGAGGATGTCGTGGTCGGCGAAGTGCAGCTGGAACGACGAGACACCCGGCAGGGTCCCGGCGGGCGCCCGGATCTCGGCGGGGAAGTTCGGCAGGGTCGACAGGTCGTTGCCGAACGAAGCGGTCTCGGAGGTGAAACGGTCACCCGTGAGCTGCATACCGTCACCCGAGTCACCCGCGAACCGGATGATCACCCGGTCCAACCGGCGGACGTCCTTGGTGCCCGCCGGTTTGCGCTGTCCTCCCACGAGGGCCCCGTCGGCCCCGTCGGCCTGTTCCGTTGTGCTGCTGACCTTGCTGGTCACTGAACTGGACCTCCCTCGAGGCGGCTGGCCGGGAGCGGTCGTCCCGCCGACCTTTCCGGCACAACCCTACGTCGGTAAGGGTGGCCTTCCCTCGGCCGTTCGCATGATGGACGTGGAAATGAGACCGCACGGCCGTGTGTGCGGCATCCCTGTTGACAAATTGTCAACGAGGACCGGCCGGGCAGTCTAGGAATTCAGATAGGTGAGCACGGCCAGCACCCGGCGATGGTCCCCGTCGCTCGGCGACAGGCCCAGCTTCAGGAAGATGTTGCTGACGTGCTTCTCGACCGCGCCGTCGCTCACCACGAGCTGCCGCGCGACCGCCGAGTTCGTCCGCCCCTCCGCCATCAGCCCCAGCACCTCCCGCTCCCGGGGGGTGAGCCCGGCGAGCACGTCCTGCTTGCGGCTGCGGCCCAGCAGCTGCGCGACCACCTCGGGGTCCAGTGCCGTACCGCCCCGCGCGACCCGGACCACGGCGTCCACGAACTCGCGGACATCCGCGACACGGTCCTTGAGCAGATAGCCGACCCCGCGGCTGGAGGCGGCCAGCAGCTCGGTCGCGTAGCGCTCCTCGACGTACTGCGAGAGCACGAGCACGCCGAGCCCGGGATGGGTGCGCCGCAGCTCGACGGCGGCGCGCACGCCCTCGTCCGTGTGGGTGGGCGGCATGCGCACGTCCGCGACGACGACGTCGGGGAGGGCGCCCTCGGCGGACAGCTCGGTGATCGTCTTGATCAGTGCCTCACCGTCGCCGACACCGGCGACGACCTCGTGCCCCCGGTCGGTGAGGAGGCGGGTCAGGCCCTCCCTCAACAACACGGAATCCTCGGCGATGACCACTCGCACCCTGTCCTCCACGGCGATGTTCCCCCTGCGATCCATGTGCGCCCCGCGCGCAGCGACAGCCCAAGCATCGCAGGGGACGGCGGCGGGCGGGGAGGGACGGCCCCCCGCTCCGCCCCTCCCCGCCCGGCCCCGCTCCGGGACCTGCCTCCGCCGGGCGTCGCGCCCGGCGGGTCTCAGGCCCGCCAGGGCAGCTCCGCCGTCACCCGGGTGGGCCCGCCCACCGGGGAGTCGACCACCAGCAGACCGTCCACCGCGTCCAGGCGCTCCGCGAGACCCGCGAGCCCGGACCCCCCGGCCACATCGGCCCCGCCCACCCCGTCGTCCTCCACCTGCAGCATCAGCCGGTCCTCGGCCCGCCACACGTCCACGACCCCCCGCTGCGCCCCGCTGTGCTTGCTGACGTTCTGCAGCAGCTCGCAGACCGTGAAGTAGGCGATGCCCTCGATCGCGGGCGCCGGCCGCGAGGGCAGGTCCACGTCCACCGACACCGGCACCGTGCAGCGCGAGGCGACCGAGGAGAGTGCCGCGTCCAGGCCCCGGTCGGTGAGGACCGCGGGGTGGATGCCGCGGGCCAGGTCCCGCAGCTCCTGCAGCGCCGTCTTCACCTCGCCGTGCGCCTCGTCCACCATGCGCGCCGCCGCCTCCGGGTCCTCGGTGACCTTCTCCTTGGCCAGCCCCAGGTCCATCGCCAGCGCCACCAGCCGGGCCTGCGCCCCGTCGTGCAGGTCGCGCTCGATGCGCCGCAGGTCCGCCGCCGCCGTGTTCACCACGACCCCCCGGTCCGACTCCAGCTCCACCACGCGCGCCGACAGCCGCGAGGGCCCGAGCAGCCCGTGCACCAGCACCCGGTCGACGGTGGTCAGCCCGCGAACGATCCACGGGGTGGCCATCGTGAACAGCAGGCCCACCAGCGCCGTCACCGTGATCTCGAACGGGTTGTCGAGGTAGATGCGGTGGGTCCCGTCACCGTAGAGCTGGAGGCCGCCCTGCCCGGCCCACATCGGGAAGACCCAGAACCACAGCGGGTAGGTGAGCGTCGCCCAGCCGTACGCCCAGAGGGTCAGCGCGACGGTGAAGGCGAACACCGCCCACGGCAGGTGCACCAGCGCGTACAGCAGGTGCCGCCACGAGGAGCCGCTGCGGAACATCGCCCCCGTCCAGGCCAGCACCCCCCGCTCCCGGGGCCGCAGCGGCTCCGGCTCGGCCACGTCGAGGCCCAGCAGGCCCCGCGCCCGCGCCCGCTCCAGCGTGCCGAAGCCCCGGCAGGTCGCGAGCGTCGCCGCGAGCAGCGGGATGCCGACGAAGGTGACCAGCAGACCCGCCCCGAGCGACACCATCGTCACGGTCAGCGTGAACATGAGGACGCTGAGCGGCAGGCTGAGCATCAGGTACGAGAACTCGCGCCAGCTCCGCCCCTCGAACGGTGCCCGCAGCCCGGCCGGCAGCCGGTGCCCGCGCCCCTCGGCACCGCCGCCGCGCCCCCCGCGGCCGTACACCTCGTGAACGTCGTGTCCCGGGTCGTACTCCCGCGCGTATCCCTGCCCGTACTGCGTGGCCATCGCCGCCGTCCGTTCGTGTCGTCGTGCTCCGTCGCTGTGCACAAGCCTCCCGGTCGGGGGCCCGCGCGGCCATGCGGCGGGTCGGCGTCCTCATGCGGGGGTTTTCCCCACCCCGGGCCCACCCCGGGCCCACCCCGGGCCCACCCCGGGCCCGTGCGGGCCTACGGGTGCCGGGTCACGGGGCTGCGGCCCGTCCGGTCCCGGTGGCCCTCCCGGTCCCACCACGGCAACTCGGCCGTGACCGTCGTCGGGCCGCCCTCCGGCGAGTCGATGACGAACAGGCCGTCGACCGCGTCGAGCCGGTCCGCGAGCCCCGCCATGCCCGTGCCGCCGTCCAGCCGCGCCCCGCCCCGGCCGTCGTCCCACACCTGGATCAGCAGCCGCCCCTCGGCCCGCCACACGTCGACGGCCGCCGAGCGCGCCCCGCTGTGCTTGCTGATGTTCTGCAGCAGCTCGGAGACGGTGAAGTAGGCGATGCCCTCGATCGCGGCCGCCGGCCGGGCCGGGAGCTCCACGGTGACCTTCACCGGCACCGTGCAGCGCGTGGCCACCGAGGAGAGCGCCGCGTCCAGGCCCCGGTCGGTGAGGACCGCGGGGTGGATGCCGCGGGCCAGGTCCCGAAGCTCCTGCAGGGCGAGCTTCACCTCGCCGTGCGCCTCGTCCACCATCACCGCGGCCGCGTCCGGGTCCTCCAGCAGCTTCTCCTTCGCCAGACCGAGCCCCATCGCCAGCGCCACCAGCCGGGCCTGCGCCCCGTCGTGCAGGTCGCGTTCGATGCGCCGCAGGTCCGCCGCCGCCGTGTCCACCACGAAGCCGCGGTCGGACTCCAGTTCACGGATGCGCCGCTCCAGTTCCTCAGAGGGGGAGAGCAGCGCCCGCACCAGCACCCGGTCCACATTGGTCAGCCCTCGTGCCACGAAGGGCAGCACGGGCCACAGCACGAACAGCGAGACCAGCGCCGTGGTGAAGGTGAAGATCCCCCACGGCAGCCGGATCAGGTCGTACAGCATCGTCCGCCAGCCCACCGGGTCCTTCAGCGCCAGCCACAGCCGGCGGCTCCGGCGGCCGCCCACGAGCACGGGGATCGGCGTCGGCTCCGCCACCCGCACACCGAGCAGCGTCCGCGCCCTCGCCCGCTCCAGCCGGCCGAGCTGCCGGGAGCCGGCCAGCCCCAGGGCCAGCAGCGGCAGACCGATCACGGTCACCGTCAGCGCCGAACCGACGGACAGCACCGTCACCGCGTAGACGAAGCCGATCAATGCCATCGGCAGGTTGCCCAGCAGGTGGACGATCTCCCGCCAGGTGCCTGCCGTGAGGGCGAACCCGGGGGGCGGCAGCCGCGCGTCCTCCGGCCCCGCCCCGGCCGTCCGCGCCGTCCCCGCTGCCGCTGTCGTCAGGTGTTCCGTCATGCCGTCAGCGTGCCGGTCGGGAGCCGAGAACGCCATGAGGCGGACCGGCTCGCGCCACCGGGGGAAAACCCCACCACGGCCCCGCCGAAACCCGGCCACGGCGCCGCCGCGGCGGCCCCGCGCATCCGTCCCGGCCCACCTCTCGCGCGGTGTGCCGGCCCGCGCGGAGGGTACCCCCGCATCCCAAGGTGTGACGGGCTGCTTACCGTCTCTTTAGCAGGGCCTAGACTCCCGTGCGTACGGATCGCCGGACTCACACAGTTCGCGAAGGTCACGAGGGTCGCAGAAGTCACACGGTCAGGGAGCGAGGGGCGGGCGTGCCGGAGCCGGAACAGCCGGGACAGACGGTCGTCGTCGCGGCGGACTACTTCTCCTCCTATTCGGTCGTCGGACTGCTCGCCGTCGTCGGCGTGCTCTTCGTCACCGTGGCGTTCGGCGCCAACCGCCTGCTGCGCCCCGCCGTGCCCACGCCCGAGAAACTCCTGACGTACGAGTGCGGCGTCGACCCCGTCGGCGAGGGCTGGGCCCACACCCAGGTCCGCTACTACGTCTACGCGTTCCTCTACGTGATCTTCGCGGTCGACTCGATCTTCCTCTTCCCGTGGGCGACGGTGTTCTCCGCTCCCGGCTTCGGCGCGGCGACCCTCGTCGAGATGTTCCTCTTCCTCGGCTTCCTGGCCGTGGGACTGCTCTACGCGTACAAGAAGGGCGTCCTGACATGGACGTGACCCCCACCCGTTCCGGAGGCGCCGACGGTGCGGCAGGTTCCGGAGGCCCCGGTGCTCCCGGTGCCTCACGGCCGGTGTTCCTGCCCGACCCCGCGCCGGTGACCGGCCCCTCCGGCCCGCCGGACCCGACGGGCTCCCCGGGCACGCTCGAGCCCCGGCGGCTCGGCACACTGGCCCGGCTCGCCCCCGAGCCGATGAAGGTGGTCCTCAACTGGGGCCGCCGCTACTCGCTGTGGGTCTTCAACTTCGGACTCGCCTGCTGCGCCATCGAGTTCATCGCCGCCTCGATGTCCCGCCACGACTTCATGCGGCTGGGCGTGATCCCCTTCGCGCCCGGCCCCCGCCAGGCCGACCTGATGGTCGTCTCCGGCACGGTGACGGACAAGATGGCGCCCGCCGTGAAGCGGCTGTACGAGCAGATGCCCGAGCCGAAGTACGTCATCTCCTTCGGCGCCTGCTCCAACTGCGGCGGCCCGTACTGGGACTCCTACGCCGTCACCAAGGGCGTCGACCAGATCATCCCCGTCGACGTCTACGTCCCCGGCTGCCCGCCCCGGCCCGAGGCGCTGCTGCAGGGGATCATCAAGCTCCAGGAGAAGATCGCCCGCGAGTCGCTGGGCGAGCGCTACGGCGCGCAGCACGGCGGGAGCGGCGGGCCGCGCCCGTCGACGGCCGCGCTCGGCTCCGGCCTCGTACGGGCCCCGGAGACGCCCGGAAGCGCGGGCGGCACCGGGGGGCCGGGGAGTGCCGAGGCTCCGGGGAGTGCCGGGGGTTCGGGAAGCGACGGGGGTTCCGGGGGTCCGGAGTCGTCCGAGGCTTCGGAGACGTCCGAGACTCCGGGGGCTTCCGAGGGCCCGGGGGCTTCGGGACGCGCGGCCGGTTCCGAGGGTCCGGGGGAGGGTGCGCGATGACCGAGGCCGGCTGGCTGCCCGCCCCCGTCGGCGAGCTCTTCGGTCCGGAGGCCACGGCCGAGGAGTCGTACGACCTCCTCACCGTCGACGTGCCGCCCACCGAGTGGATCACCGCCCTGCGCACCGCCCGGGACGGCCTCGGCTGCACCTACTTCGACTGGCTCAGCGCGGTCGACGAACCGGGCACCGGCTTCCGCGTGTCCGCCCACGTGGTCGCCCTCTCCCCGGTGCGGCGCCTCCTCGTCCGCACGACCGTCCCGCACGACGCCCCCGTGCTGCCCACCGCCGTGGACGTCTACGCGGGCGCCGGCTGGCACGAACGCGAGACGCACGAGATGTTCGGCGTCGGCTTCGAGGGCCACCCGGCGCTGGACCATCTGCTGCTCCCCGAGACCTTCGAGGGGCACCCGCTGCGCAAGGACTTCGTCCTCGCCGCCCGCGTCGCCAAGGCGTGGCCGGGCGCCAAGGAACCGGGGGAGTCCGAGCACGGCGGGCCCAAGCGCCGCCAGATGCAGCCCCCGGGCGTCCCCGACCCGAACGAGTGGGGCCCGCTCAAGGGCACGCTCCCGGCTGCCCCGGCCCGCCCGGCGCGCGGCGCCCGCGCGGCCGGCGAACGCCCTGCCCGCACCCCGGGCGAGCGCCCCCCGCGGCGCACCCGCACCGCGTCCCAGGGCTCGGTCGGCCAGGCGCCCGGGGCCCCGTCGGAGGCGACCCCCGCGCGGCCGGCCCGACCGGCCCCGGCGGAGGGCACCGCCCCCGCCCGCACCCCCCGCCGCGCCCGCTCGGCGGGCGAGGGCTCGGCCTCCCAGCGCCCGGGCCCCGGCGAAGCCACCGGACCGACGCGACCGGACGGGACCGGAGCCACGGAGGCCGCGGGGAGCACCGAGGCCGCCGGGGCCACGGGGCCCGCGGAGAACACGAACACCGGCGCGGACACGGGAGCCGCGGGCCCCACGGAGAGCACGGAAACCAGCGCGGCCACCGGAACCACGAGGCCCACGGAGTCCAGCGAGACCACCGAGGCCCCGGAGACCACCGAGGCCACGGAGACCGCCGGGACCACCGAGGCCCCGGAGACCACCGAGGCCACGGAGACCGCCGGGACCACCGAGGCCCCGGAGACCACCGAGGCCACGGAGAACACAGGGCCCTCGACGGCATCGAAGGCATCGACGGCATCGAAGGCATCGAAGGACTCGGATGTCTCGAAGGCCACCGAGGGGACCGGCCCGGCCGCGAGGCCGGCCCCCGCCCCGCGCGGCTCCGACGCTCCCTGGCACCACGCCCGCCCGGCCTTCGAGGACCCCGCACCCGAGGCGGACGTCCCCTCGGCGGACGCCCCGGAGCCCACCCCCGAGGCCCCGGGACCGGACGCCGAGCCGAACCCCGCGAAGCCCGCCGGCCCCACCCCCGACCCGGACGACGACCACCCCACCGGAGGCACGCAGTGAACGACGCCCTCGACGTCGCCCTGCGACTCCTCGTCGTCTTCGTCGTCTTCCTGACCTTCCCGCTGATCGTCGGCCAGGCCGAGCACAAGGTGATGGCGCACATGCAGGGCCGCCTCGGCCCCATGTACGCCGGCGGCTTCCACGGCTGGGCGCAACTCGTCGCCGACGGCGTGAAGTTCGCCCAGAAGGAGAACGTCGTCCCGGCCGAGGCCGACCGCCGCGTCTTCCAGCTCGCCCCGGCCGTCGCGCTGCTGCCCTACCTCCTCGTCCTGCTCGTCATCCCGGTCGGCCCCGGCGAGGGGGCCGTCGGCCAGTCCGTCGGCGCGGGCATCTTCTTCGTGCTCGCCGTCATGGGCGTCGGCGTCCTCGGCTCGCTCATGGCCGGCTGGGCCTCCGCGAACAAGTACTCCCTCCTCGGCGGCCTGCGCACCGCCGCCCAGCTCCTGTCCTACGAACTGCCGATGCTGCTCGCCGCGGCCTCCGTGGCGATGGCGGCCGGCACCGTCTCGCTCACCGGCATCCTCGACGCCTTCGAGTGGTGGTGGCTGCCCTGGCAGATCGTCGGCGCGCTCGTCTTCTTCGTCGCCGGGCTCGCCGAACTCCAGCGTCCCCCGTTCGACATGCCGGTCGCCGACTCGGAGATCATCTTCGGCGCGTACACCGAGTACACCGGGCTGCGCTTCGCCCTGTTCCTCCTCGCCGAGTACGCCGGGATCGTCGTCCTGTGCGGCCTGACCACCGTCCTCTTCCTCGGCGGCTGGCACGGGCCCTGGGGCGCCGACGGCCTCGGCTGGGTCTGGACCCTGCTGAAGGCCGCCCTCCTCGCCTTCGTCGTCATCTGGCTCCGCGTCACCTACCCCCGGCTGCGCGAGGACCAGTTGCAGAAGCTCTCCTGGACCGTCCTCGTCCCCCTCGCCCTCGCCCAGATCGCCCTCACCGGCGTCGTCAAGGTGGTGATCTCCTGATGCCGGAGCCGCTCCCCTCCACCCGGTCCCGCATCCCCGGCTCCGGCCTGGCCAAGGGCCTGGCCGTCACGCTGCGCACGATGACGAGGAAGACCGTCACCGCCCAGTACCCGGACACCCAGCCGCACCTCCCGCCCCGCAGCCGCGGCGTGATCGGCCTGTTCGAGGAGAACTGCACGGTCTGCATGCTGTGCGCCCGCGAGTGCCCGGACTGGTGCATCTACATCGACTCCCACAAGGAGACGGTCCCGGCGGCGAACCCCGGCGGCCGCGAGCGCAGCCGCAACGTGCTCGACCGCTTCGCCATCGACTTCTCCCTGTGCATGTACTGCGGCATCTGCATCGAGGTCTGCCCCTTCGACGCACTGTTCTGGTCCCCGGAGTTCGAGTACGCCGAGACCGACATCCGCGACCTCACCCACGAGCGCGACAAGCTCCGCGAGTGGATGTGGACCGTCCCCGCCCCGCCCGCCCTCGACCCCGGCGCGGAGGAGCCCAAGGAGATCGCCGCGGCCCGCAAGACCGCCGACAAGCTGGCCGCCGCCGAGGCCGCCCAAGCCGAGCAGGCCGCCCAGGCAGAGCAGGCCGATCACGCCGGTCCCACGGCCTCCGCCGACGCGGACCCCGCCACCCCGGGGGCAACGGGTCCCGCCACCCCGCCCGCGACCGGCCCCGACACCCCGCAGGAAGGTGAGTCGTGACCCTCGCCGCAGCCGCCGCTCCCGCGGCGCACGCCACGACCACCGCCGCCACGCAGACCCACGGGTTCCTCTCCCCGACCGGCGTCGAGATCGCCTTCCTCCTCGTCGGCCTGGTCACCCTCGGGGCCGCCCTGGTCACCGTCACCACCCGGCAACTGGTGCACGCCGCTCTCTGGCTCGTGGTGGCCCTCGGCGGCCTCGCCGTCGAATACCTCCTGCTCACCGCCGAGTTCATCGCCTGGGTGCAGGTCCTCATCTACGTCGGTTCCGTCGTCGTCCTCCTCCTGTTCGGGCTGATGCTCACCCGCGCCCCCATCGGCCGCTCCCCGGACACCGACTCGGGCAACCGCTGGGCCGCCCTCACCGTGGCCCTCGCCGCCGCGGCCGCCCTGGTGTGGGTGGTCGCCGACGCGTTCCGCACCACCTGGGTCGACCTGGACGGCGCCCCCTCCGGCTCCACCGAGGTCACCGGCCAGGCCCTCTTCCAGAACTGGGTCCTCCCCTTCGAGGCCCTCTCCGTCCTCCTCCTCGCCGCCCTCGTCGGCGCGATCGTGCTGTCCCGCAAGGCGAAGGCCGAGGCCGCGCCCCCCGCCGTCCCGGGCGCCCGCAACGGCCGGGGGCCGGCCGAGGAAGGTGCCCGCTGATGCACCTCGCCTATCCCGCCGTGCTGTCCGCCCTCCTGTTCTGCACCGGCCTGTACGGCGTCCTCGCCCGGCGCAACGCGATCCTGGTCCTGATGTCGGTCGAGCTGATGCTCAACGCCGTCAACCTCAACCTGGTCGCCTTCGACGTCTGGCTCGACCGCGCCGCCCGCGACACCCTCCACTCCGGCCAGGCCCTGACCCTCTTCATCATCGCCGTCGCCGCCGCCGAGATCGGCATCGGGCTGGCGATCGTCCTCGCCGTGCACCGCAACCGCGGCACCTCCGACATCGACCGCCTCCGCGACACCGCCGAGACCCCCGGGGGTCCCGACGGCCCGGACGGTGAGGACGGCGGACCCGACGACCCCGAAGGACCGGGCGGACCCGACGACCCCGACGGCGACGCCCACGACAGCGACGGCCCGGCAGCCACCGCGGCCCAGAAGGCCGAGGCCACCGCGTGACTACGACCACCCTCGCCGTCCTCGTCCCCGTCCTCCCCTTCCTCGGCGCCCTCGCCGGACTGCTCCTCGGCCGCACCGCCCCCGGCTTCGCGCGCCCCCTCGCCGTGCTGCCCACCTTCGCGGCGTTCGTCCTGGCCGTCCTGGTCGCGGCCCGCCAGGGCGGCGACGGCGCCCTCGACGCCGCCACCGAACTCACCCCCACCGGCTCGGTCCCCATCGAGCTCGCCCTGCACATCGACGGCTTCGCCGCCCTCGTCGCCGTCCTCGTCGGCACCGTCGCCACCTGCGTGCAGCTCTACTCGACGGGCTACCTGCGCCACGACCCGCGCTATCCCTCCTACGCCGCCCTCGTCTCCCTCTTCACCTCCGCGATGCTGCTCGTCGTCTACTCCGGCGACCTGATGGTGCTGCTGGTCGGCTGGGAGATCATGGGCATCTGCTCCTACTTCCTCGTCGGCCACTACTGGGAGACCCCCGAGGCCCGCGCCGCCTCGATCAAGGCATTCCTGGTGACCAAGCTGGGTGACGTCCCCTTCCTCATCGGCCTGCTCGCCCTCGCCCACGACACCGGCTCCTTCCGCCTCACGCGGATCCTCGGCGCCGTCGCCCACGGCGGGCTCGACCACCCGACCGTGATCGCCCTGCTGCTCCTGGCCGGCGTGGCGGGCAAGTCGGCGCAGTTCCCGCTGCACACCTGGCTCCCCGACGCGATGGCCGGCCCCACCCCCGTCTCCGCGCTGATCCACGCGGCGACCATGGTCGCCGCCGGCATCTACTTCGTCGCCCGCCTCCTCCCGGTCTTCGAGGCATCCCGGGCCGCGATGGTCGTCCTCGCCGTGATGGCCGCCGTCACCATGGCCGGCTCGGCACTCGCCGCGCTCGCCCAGGACGACATCAAACGCGTCCTCGCCTACTCGACGATCGGCCAGCTCGGCTACCTCAGCGGCGCCCTCGCCGTCGGCGACCGCGGTGCCGCCGTCTTCCACCTCCTCGCCCACGGCGCCTTCAAGGCGCTCCTCTTCCTCGCCGCCGGCGTGATCATCCACGCCGCCGGCACCAACTCGCTGGCCGCCATGTCCCGCATGGGCGACCTGCGCGCCCGCGTCCCCGACGCCTTCTGGACGATGACCGTGGCGCTGCTCGCGCTCGCCGCGATCCCGCCCTTCAGCGGCTTCTTCTCCAAGGAGGCGGTCCTCGGCGCCGCCGAGCACGTGGCCACCGGCCACACCGAGCACGCCCCCGGCGCCGCCGGCTGGATCGTCCTGGTCGCCGGTCTGCTCACCGCCCTCCTCACCGGTGCCTACGCCACCCGCCTGTGGCTGCTCGCCTTCCGCGGCCGGGGGGCCGAGGCCCCCGACCACGGCCGGCAGCCCCTCGTCATGAACGCCGTGCTCTGGGTGCTCGCCGTTCCCTCCCTCGCCTTCGGCCTCGCCTACGGCGCGCTGCCCGACTGGTTCGACGGCCGGGATCTGGCGCCCACCCTGCAGACCGCGGTCCTCGGCACCGGCCTCGCCCTGGTCGGTGTCCTCGTCACCTACGGCACCTGGCGCCACACCACTGCCCTGGCGGCCGGTACCCCGCTCGGCGCCGTAGCCGCCCATCCCGGGGGCGACGCCGGTGAGGTCGAGGCCGAGGCGATCGCCAGTCACACCCCCGTCTACGGGGACGTGGCCTCCGCGCCCGACCCCGCGGACCCCGGACGGCTGCTGCTCGGCCCGCTGCACCGCCACGCGGCCGCCGGCTTCCACCTCGACGCCGTCTACACGGTGCTCTTCGTCCGCCCCGTCCAGGCCGGCGCACGACTCGTCCGCTTCCTCGACCGCGCGGTCGTCGAGACCTACGTACAGGCCGCGGGCGCCGCGCCCCGCCTGCTGGGCGGTGCCGTACGGCGGGCCCAGACCGGCAATGTGCAGACCTATGTGAGCGCGCTGCTCGCCGGCACCGTCGTCCTGACGGTCGCCGCCGTCCTCGTCGCCACGGGAGCGTGAGCAGGCGTGATCGATATGAGCGAGTCCGTGATGCAGTTCCTTCTGGCGTTCCTTCTCCTCGCCCCGCTCCTCGGCGCGCTCGCCGCCCTCCTGCCGGCGCCCCCCGGACTGAAGGGGAGATCACCCGAGCAGGCCGTACTGCGGCACGGCGTGACCGTCACCGGCGTCGTCCTCCTCGCGGCGATCGCCCTGGCGCTCGGCTTCGACCACGACCATCCCTCGAAGATGCAGGCCACGACCGACATCAGCTGGATCCCCGCACTCCACGTGCGCCTCCACCTCGGTGTCGACGGCATCTCCCTCCCCCTTCTGGTCCTCACCGCGCTGCTGACCTTCCTCTGCGCGCTGTACTCCTACTTCAAGCCGGCCGCGGGCCCCGCCCCGAAGGCCTTCGTCTCCCTGCTCCTCCTGCTCGAGGGCGGCACCCTCGCCACCTTCGCCGTCCTCGACCTGCTGCTGTTCTTCCTCGCCTTCGAGACCGTGCTCATCCCGATGTACTTCCTCATCGCCCGCTGGGGCGGTGCGGACCGGGCCCGGGCCGCCTGGCGCTTCATCCTCTACACCCTGCTCGGGTCCGTGATCATGCTGCTCGGCCTGCTCCTGATCGGGATCAAGGCGGGCACGTTCGACATGGTGGCACTCGCCACTGACAACGGCCGGTCACTCACCGCGTCCGTGCAGGTCGTCGCCGTTCTGGCGATCGGCGTCGGGCTCGCGGTCAAGACGCCGATGTGGCCGCTGCACAGCTGGCTGCCCGACGCGCACACCGCCGCGCCCACCGTCGGCTCGGTCCTGCTGGCGGGCGTCCTGCTGAAGATGGGCACGTACGGGTTCGTCCGCATCCTGCTGCCGGCCGCACCCCACGGCTTCCACACCTTCGCGCCCTACCTCGCCGCCCTCGCCGTCGCCGGGATCATCTACGGTTCCCTGGCCTGCCTGGCCCTCGCCAGGGAGGGCGCGAAGGGCGACCTCAAGCGTCTGATCGCCTACTCCTCCGTCGGCCACATGGGCTTCGTGCTGCTCGGCATCGCCACCATGACCCCGACCGGCGTGAACGGCGCCCTCTTCGCCAACATCGCCCACGGCCTCATCACCGGCCTGCTGTTCTTCCTGGTCGGCGGCCTGAAGGACCGTACCGGCACCGTCGACCTCGACGCCCTGGCCAAGGGCGCGGGAGCCGCGCTCTACGGCCGGGCGCCCCGCCTCGGCGGCCTGCTCGCCTTCGCCGCCGTCGCCTCCCTCGGCCTGCCCGGGCTCGCCGGGTTCTGGGGCGAGATGCTCGCGCTGTTCGGGGCCTTCGACCCCGCCGCGGGGCTCAGCCGCCCCGCCTTCCTCACCTTCATGGCGATCGCCGCGTTCGGCACCCTGCTCACCGCCGCGTACATGCTCGTCGTGGTCCGCCGCGTCTGCATGGGAGCCGTACCGCAGGAGGCCTCGAAACTCACCGACGTTCACACGTTCGAATACGCGGCCTGGGCCCCGCTCGTCGTCCTCACCGTCCTCGCCGGCCTGTGGCCGAGGGCCCTCCTCGGCCTGACCGACCCGGCCGTGCAGCAGCTCCTCGCAGGAGGCACCCGATGAGTCCCCTCGCCGCCTCCGCGGTCCAGTCCGTCGACTGGCTCGCGCTCGCGCCCACCGTGCTCACCGCCGCCGTGGGACTCCTCGTACTGGTGGCCGACCTCTTCCTCGCCGAGGCGAGGAAGCCCCTGCTCGGCTGGGTCTCGGTGGCCGGCCTCGCCGCCTCCGGCCTCCTGCTGCTGCCCCTCCTGGACGGCGACCGCGCCACCTTCTGCGTCCGCGAGGCGGACGCCGCCACGCGTGCGTGCAGCTACACCGTGGACACCTTCACCCTCGTCATCCAGTTCCTCGTCCTCGGCGGCGCCCTGCTCACGGCCCTGCTCTCGGTCACCGCCCTCAAGGACTCCGCGCGCGGGCTCCCCGAGGGCGAGTACTGGTTCCTGCTGCTGTCCTCCGCGGCCGGCGCGGCCCTCCTCCCCGCCTCGCGCGACCTCGCCACCCTCGTCGTCGCCCTGGAGGTCGCCTCGCTGCCCGCGTTCGCCCTCGTCGGCCTGCGCCACGGCGACCGGAAGTCCTCCGAGGCGGCCCTGAAGTTCTTCCTCTCCTCGGTGACCGCGACCGCCGTCACCCTCATGGGCATCAGCTTCCTCTACGCCACCACCGGCACCCTCTACCTCACCGAGATCGCCGATCGCGTCCAGCACGTGGACAGCCAGTTCCACACCCTCGCCCAGGCCGGCGTCGTCCTCACCCTCATCGGCTTCGCCTTCAAGACCGCCGCCGTCCCCTTCCACTTCTGGGTGCCCGACACCTACGTGGGCGCCCCCCTGCCGATCGCGGCCTACCTCTCGGTCGTCGGCAAGGCGGTCGGCTTCACCGGCCTCATCCTGGTCACCGTCGTCGCCCTGCCCTCGTACGCCGACGTCTGGGGCCCCGCCCTCGCCGCCCTGGCCGCGCTCACCATGACCGTCGGCAACGTCGGCGCCCTGCGGCAGGGCGTCACGCGCGCCCACAGCGCGGTACGCCTGCTCGCCTGGTCCTCCGTCGGCCAGGCCGGCTACCTCCTGGTGCCGATCGCCGCGGCCGCCTACACCGACGACTCCGGGGAAGCCGGCCACGCCGTCGGCTCGACCGTCGCCTACGCCCTCATGTACGCGGCCGTCAACCTGGGCGCCTTCGCCGTCGCCGCCCTCGTGGGCCGCGCCCACGCCCGCAACCGCGTCGCCGACTACCGCGGCCTGTACGCCACCAACCCGCTCACCGCCCTGCTGCTGGCCTTCTTCCTGCTCTGCCTGGCCGGACTGCCGCCGGGCGTGATCGGCCTGTTCGCCAAGGTCACCGTCTTCTCCGCGGTCGTCGACGCGGGCCTCGGCTGGCTCGCCGTGGTCATGGCGGTCAACGTGGTCATCGCCCTCTTCTACTACCTCAAGTGGACGGCCCTGCTCTTCCGCGCCCCCGAGGGCGAGCCCGTGCGGCACCCGCTCCCGGCCCCGCTCACGGCCGCGCTCGCCCTCACCGGCATCGTCGGCATCGCCCTGTCCGGCGCGCCCCAGCTCGTCCTGCGCTTCGCCGACACCGGACTGTTCTGACCGGACAGGGCAGGCCGGCGCACCGCACGACAGGACACCGCACGCCCCCGGCACGACCCGGTACGCCCCCGCGGGCCCCCGCCCGCCGGGGCGCCTCACCCGTACGCCACGAGGCCGCCCGTGCGCGCACAAGGGAACTCGCCCAACCCGCCTGGCGTTGACCAGACCGGGAGGATCCACTGAGAAGTGGCGTCAACGGCATCCGTCGACAGCATCCCCAGACAAAGGGTTCCCCTGCCGCACGACTTGGAGGGCCTACCGTGCACCGCCGGCACAACGGGATCAGGACCGCAGTTCTCCTCGGGGGACTGTCCGCGCTCATCATCGTCATCGGCTCGCTCTTCGGCAGGGTCGGCCTGGTCGTGGCGGTCCTCGTCGCCCTCGGCACCAACGCGTACGCGTACTGGAACAGCGACAAGCTCGCCCTGCGCGCGATGCGCGCCCGCCCGGTCAGCGAGTTCGAGGCCCCCGAGCTGTACCGCATGGTGCGCGAGCTCTCCACCGAGGCCCGCCAGCCCATGCCCCGCCTGTACATCTCGCCCACCGAGGCCCCCAACGCCTTCGCCACCGGCCGCAACCCGCGCAACGCCGCGGTCTGCTGCACCGACGGCATCCTGCGCCTGCTGGAACCGCGCGAACTGCGCGGGGTGATCGGCCACGAGCTGAGCCACGTCTACAACCGCGACATCCTCATCTCCTCCGTCGCCGGCGCCCTCGCCTCCGTGATCATGTTCCTGGTGAACTTCGCCTGGCTGATCCCCATCGGCCGCTCGGAGGACGAGGACGGCCCCGGGCTCGTCGGCATGCTGATGATCATGCTCCTCGGCCCACTCGCCGCGAGCCTCATCCAGCTCGCGATCAGCCGCTCCCGGGAGTACGAGGCGGACGCCTCCGGCGCCCAGCTCACCGGCGACCCACTGGCCCTGGCCAGCGCCCTGCGCAAGCTGGAGACGGGCACCAAGCAGCTCCCGCTGCCGCCCGAGCCGCGTATCGAGACGGCCAGCCATATGATGATCGCCAACCCGTTCCGGCCCGGCCAGGGTCTCTCGAAACTCTTCTCCACCCATCCGCCGATGGGTGAGCGCATCACCCGACTCGAACAGATGGCAGGTCGACAGCGGTGAAAACGATCCTGAACGTGATCTGGCTGGTACTCAGCGGCTTCTGGCTGTTCCTCGGCTATCTGTTCGCCGGCGCGCTGCTCTGCGTGACGATCATCGGCATCCCGTTCGGCCTGGCGTCCTTCCGCATCGGCGTCTACGCGCTGTGGCCCTTCGGCCGCACGACGGTGGAGCGACGCGACGCCGGCGCCCCGTCCTGCGTGGGCAACGTGCTGTGGCTGCTGCTCGCCGGCTGGTGGCTGGCGCTCGCCCACATCACCACCGGCATCCTGCTGTGCGTCACGATCATCGGCATCCCGTTCGGCATCGCCAACTTCAAGCTCATCCCCGTCTCGCTGCTGCCGCTGGGACGCGAGATCGTCCCCACGGACCGGCCGTTCGCTGCCCGCTGACGGCCCGCACGCCGACGAGGGGCCCCGCCCTCCGCAACCGCCGGGGCGGCGAGATCGTCCTGTCGGGTGAGGACACGGCCGGCGGTACGGTACGGGCACGGTAGAAGGACGACGGGGAAGGGCAGGTCGAGGGCATGACCATCGTCAGCTGGATCATTCTGGGACTGTTGGCGGGGGCCGTCGCCAAGCTGCTGCTCCCCGGCAAGGACCCGGGCGGCCTCGTCGGCACGACCCTCATCGGCATCGCGGGCGCCTTCATCGGCGGCTGGATCTCCTCCCGGTGGCTGGACCACTCGATCAGCAAGCACTTCTTCGACGGCCCGACCTGGGCGGCGGCCATCGGCGGCTCCCTGGTGCTGCTGATCGTCTACCGCATCCTGTTCGGCGACTCCCGCCGCTGACCGCGCACCGGCCACGCGAGAGGGCGGGCACCCCCACCGGGGGCGCCCGCCCTCTCGCTTCGGCTCGTCAGGTGCCGAAGGCCACCGGACTCACCGGTAGTTGACGAACTGCAGGGCGAAGTCGAAGTCCTTGCCCTTGAGGAGGGCGATGACGGCCTGGAGGTCGTCCCGGCTCTTCGAGCTGACCCGGAGCTCGTCCCCCTGCACCTGGGCCTTCACGCCCTTGGGCCCCTCGTCGCGGATGATCTTCGCCACCTTCTTGGCGTTGTCCTGCGAGATGCCCTCCTCGATGGAGGCGAAGATCTTGTACTCCTTGCCGGAGAGCTGCGGCTCACCGGCGTCCAGCACCTTCAGCGAGATCCCGCGCTTGACCAGCTTCGACTGGAAGACGTCGAGGATGGCCTTCACCCGCTCCTCGGAGTTCGCCTGCATCAGGATCTTCTCGCCGGACCAGGCGATCGAGGCGCCGACGTTCTTGAAGTCGTAGCGCTGGGAGATCTCCTTGCCGGCCTGGTTGAGGGCGTTGTCGACCTCCTGCCGCTCGACCTTCGAGACGATGTCGAAACTGGAGTCGGCCATGTCCTGTGGCTCCTTGTATCGGGTGGATCGGGTGGATCGGGGGCGTACGCGGGCGGCCCGGCCCGCACCGGCGGGCCTGCGCCGCATCCGCATAAGCCTAGTCACCCCGGCCCCCTGCGGTACTGATCAACCAGGTGGCGGAGCACCCCCCTGCATCAGGTATCGTTTACGTCGTTGCCAGGGAGCACCCGCACGAGCGGCCTCCACGGCGATCACCCCGGCGGTGTGCCCGAGCGGCCAAAGGGAGCAGACTGTAAATCTGCCGGCTTCGCCTTCCCAGGTTCGAATCCTGGCGCCGCCACACGACCGAAAGGGTCTGTGACCAGCAGCAATGCTGGTCACAGACCCTTTCGTCGTTCCTGGGGGAGCGCGTAGCCATTTTGGGCGGTATTTCCCGGTGTGTCTCACCCTGACTCGCGTGCTGACCAGCCCGTGTGGGGCAGACGTGGGGCAGCCTCCGGGCCCCTAGCCGCCGTTCCTCAGCGCCTGCTCGATGCGCGCGTTCGCCGTGGCGGCGGCACCGTCCAAGCACTTCGCGTAGACCCGGAACAACACGGCCACGCTGTGCCCGGCGCGTGCGGCAACGACCTGCGGCTCAACGCCCGAACTCAACCACGTCGACACGGCGGCGTGGCGGAGATCATAGGGACGCTTGGCCAACTGCGACGAGCGCTGAGCAGGGGTGAGCGCACGAGCACGGGCCTCTGCCCACACCTCGCCATATCCGGTGTCCTGGATGAGCCCACCCCGCGCGGTCCGGAACAGCCGGCCGTCGGGAGCCGTGCCGTACGCCGTGACGTGCCAGCGCAACAGGGCCACGAGATCCGGCGGGATCGGCACGGTGCGGACCGCTTTTCGGGGCCGATGCTTGAGGCCGCGCCGATCGTGCGCTTCGCCGCTGTCCGTCCACGCCGATCCGGACCGTGGGCGGGTCTCTCGGAGCCGGAGCGTCCCCCACCCACGGCGGGGAAGGTCGCAGTCTTGTAGGCGCAGCCCGATGACTTCCGCCGGTCGCGCCGCCGCGTAGTACATGCAGCCGAAGAACGCCACGAGACGGCGCCCCCGGGCGCTCTGCGTCCGCACGGCATCGAGCAGGGCGAGGGCCTGCCGGGGGTCGGGCACAGAGGCAGGGTCCAACTCTTCCGCCACCTGCTCCGGAGCTTTCCACTGCACTCGTGGCAGGGGGTTGTCGGCCAGGCGGCCGGCGTCGACGGCGAACCCGAGCGCGTTGTGGAAGATGGCTCGCTTCCGTCGAATAGTCGACGCGGAAGCGGTCGTGCCGTCCAGCTTCCTGGTCAGGGCTTCCAGAGCCGCGCGCACCCTCATCCGGTCGGCCAGTGCCGACGTGGGCAGGGATTTCCGCTCGAACCAGTCGAGCACCTTCGCCACTTCGGCCGGCGGTTCCTCGTTGCGGCGGCTCACATTGAATGCCCAGCTGTAGAGCGCCGTCCGTACCGTCCGAGGGTCGGCCATTCCCTTGGTGTCCTTGACCAGAGCGGGCGTGACCGTGGCCATCGCTTCGGCGAGCGTCCGGCGAGTGGAGCCGGGGGAGTGCGTCCACTTCATCTCGATGTACTCGCGGGCGTGGCGGTACCAACTGACGTCGTCGCGCTCCCGCAGCTCGGAGAGCGGCAATCCTGTGGACTCGTCGAACGGCTCGCCGGCGTGCGCCGCCCGCAGCAACTCGGCACGGCGGCCGTCGGCCAGCGTCTTGGTGCGGAACGTCTGCGAGTGCGGGGTGGCGCCCGTCTTCCAGCGCAGTTCGGCAGAGCTCTGCCCCCGGTCCTTCCGCTGCCGAACGGACCAAATCCGAACGTCGTACGTCTTCCCCATCTGGGGCCTTCCTGTGGGAAGGGGCCCGGCTTGAGCCGGGCCCCTTGGGTCGTTTCTGGGTTGTTCTTCGAGCTACGCGGCGTCCTGCTCGCAGCGCTCCCACCACGCGTCAAGGTCGCTGCGGCGGCAACGGAGGTGCCCGTTGGGCAACTTGATGAGCTTGGGAGCCTGGCCACGGGCGCGCATGCGGTAGAAGGCGGCGCGGCTCATCTCGATCTCTTCGAGGACTTCGGGGAGCTTGAGCATCTTGGGGGTGGCCAAGGCAAGGACTCCTTGTCGGGGTTCGTCGGGGAGGGGCGGACTGCCGTGGGCTTCCGCGTGTGTCCGAGGTGTGGATTTCTGCGTCACCCGCGTCATCTGCGTCATTCATTGCGTTGACCTGGGGTTTTGTGGTGACGCAGCGGGGTGGGGGTGTGTCATCGGTGACGCGGGTGTCCGTCATCGGGTGACGCGGGTGACGCGGGGTGACGCAGGATTCGAGGGTCTGCGTCACCCGTCTTCCGGCAGGTCATCGCCGGTTTTCGGGGTGTGGGTGACGCTGGTGACGCAGCTTCTTCCTACTTAGGACGAAGGGGGGTGGTGTCTGTTGTGGTGCGCGGCTTGGAACGTTAAGAGGGGGCCGCTTCGCGGCGCGTTTGTTGCGGGGCGGCGGTGCCGCCGAACAGCAAGAGGAGCACGCGCCGGCGGGTGCTCCTCTTGCTTGTCCCGGCGGTCCGGGGGTGCCGGGCGGTCAGAAGGCCGCTTCCTGCTCCGACGGCGCCGGGGCGGCGGGGCGGGTGATCTCGATGTAGCGGGATGTTTTGGTGCGTCCCCAGTCGATGAGGACGCCCCGTGCGGCGAGGGTGGGTTGCAGCCGCTTGAGGCGGTCCGAGAGCACCTTGCCCGTGGTCGGCCACCCTTTGGGCAGGGGGCGGCACTCCTCACCGCTGTAGAGGCCCGTGAGGGCGTGCAGCCATTCGGCAGATGTCATCCGCTGCTCGCTGCCCGGTTCGATGGCGTCGGCCGCGTGCTTGAGGACGGTCTGTGCCAACAGGTCGCCCTCGATGACGTCGTCGTTGAGGTCGTCCAGGCTGGCCCGGTAGGCGGCCAGCGCCCCCAGACCGGTGGCGGCGTCGAGCTGCGCGCACAGGTGCGCGAAGTCCGCCATCCGTAGGTCCGTCGGGATGTCCGCCTCAGCCGCCCGCACTTGGACGGTGAGGTCCAGGAGTGAGCCGAGGATGATGGGCAGGGCCTCGGCGAAGTCGGACCACAGTTCCGCCTCTGTGCGCCGCACGCGGGGCCGCTCCAGCCGCAGGGGCAGGAGTCGTTCGGCGAGGTCGGGGCGGATGACGCCGACGTCGATTCCGGTCAGGAGCAGGGGGCGGCGGTAGGCGATGCGGAAGACGTCCCCGTCGGTGAACAGCGCCCGCTTGACGTCCTCGGCGCCGGTGACGATGCGGCACATGGCGTCGGAGAGTTCCGGGGTCATGTGGGAGAGGTTGTCGAGCGCGGTGACCCATCCGGCGGCCACGGCTGTGGTGAGGTTGTCCTCGTCCTTGGGGGCGCGGCGCAGGTCGCCGGTCATGCCCTCGATGATCCGTACGAGCATCCGCCCGCCCGTCGACTTCCCCGCCCCCTGCGGGCCCGTGAGGAACGGCGCCGGGACCGGGACCGACGGGGCGAGACAGCCGACAAGCCAGGCGATGGCCAGGCACTCGGTTTCGGCGGTGGCGAAGTTGCACAGCCGCATCAAAAGATCGATGCCTTTGCCGTTCGTGTCCTTGACGGGCAGCGGGAGTTCCCCGGTGAGCTGGGTGCGGCGCCAGCACACTTCCTTCGGGTCCGGGGTGCGGATGTCCCACCCGGCGGGGTGGATGCGCACCGACTGCCCATCGGCCCGTCCGAGGTCGAGCCACGTGGCGCCGTCGAATCCGGGGGCCACGCGGATGTGCACGGGCTGAACGTCCTCGGTCAGCGCCAGGGCTTCGATCAGGTCGAGTGCCTCTTTCATGGCGGTTCCGTTGAAGACGCCGACGCCGTCGCGGAACAGCCCGACCATGAGTTCCTGCCGGTGGCTGCCGGTGGTGCCCTGGGAGCGAATCGGGCGGGCCACGGGGTGGCCGTTGCGCTGCGCGTAGACGGTGCCGTCGGCGGTGCGGAAGTACCGGAAGTGCGATTGCGCGTACTCGGTGATGATCTCGCGTGCCGGGGTCTTGTCGTCCTCGGACATGGTCACAGTCCCAACATGGTGCGGGCGTTGGTCCACGCGTCGACGCAGTGCCGGGCCCTCTCGCCCTTGGCCTGCGCGGCGGTGAACAACCGGTTGACGTGGGTGTCGGTGAGGCAGCCGCACCGGCCGTGCCGGGACAGCACCGCGAGGAACGTCCGGTAGACGGTCGCGTGGACCGCGCTGGACGCTTCGGTGATCTGCTGCTCGGCCATGGTGATGCCGCGTTCGAGGTAGGCGGGCGTGCGGTGCGGGCAGTCCCCGCCGACGCTCGCGGGCACGGCATCTGCAGGGGCGGGGCGGGCGGGTGCCGGCGTCCTCGCGGCCAGTGCGCGCACGGTGTCCGGCAGGGCGGTCAGGGGGCCGGTGCCGGGGCCGAGGTAGCGGGCGTAGGACATGGTCGACTTGATGTCGACACCGGGGCGCACGGCGTTGCGGGAGGTCATCACGCCCCGGTAGATCCAGTGCTCACCGCGCGTCGTCTCCACCGTCCGCGTGGCGGGCAGGACGGTACGTGCCCAGTCGACGGCCGCCGCGTCGTCCAGGTCGACCACGGTCAGACCGGCGCCGCCGGGGTGGTAGCCCACGCACACCGCGCGCCGCCATGCCGCCGCCCACTCGCGCGAGTCGATGACGGCCGGGTCGGTGGTGGCAGCGGCCCACGCGTGGCAGACACCGGGGCAGTCACACGGGCCAGGGGTCTTCATGTTCGGCCGGCCGCCGCACGCGTTGCCCGCGCAGACACGGCAGTTGCCGAACGGCACCTTCCCCGCGCGCAGCGGCAGGACAGGCACCCCGGTGGCGGCCAGGGTCAGCGCGGTCCGCAGCGTTTCGGGTACTCGCCGGATGAGGGTCGGTTGCGTCATGCTGGGGGACCTCCAACAGGTCTGTAGTGGTTGGTTGGGCAAGGGCGGCCCCGCTTCTTTGGCGAGAGGGAGGGGCCGCCCTTGGCGTAGCTAGCCGTGGAAGTGGTTGCGCCTGAACACGGCCTTGCGGATGTTCACCGTCGTACCGCCCCGGTGGCCGCCGATACCGAGCACCTGCACGGCGATCCAGCCGCCGAAGATCACGGCGGCGAGGATGATGAGCTGGGTGATGAACGCGGTGAGTGCGGCGATGAACGAGGTGAGCAGGAGTAGTCCGCCGCAGACCGCGAGGAATCCGACGCCTCCGAGGGCGACGTTCACCGCCGCCCGCGAGACGACCGGCTTGGCGGTGAGCGGTTCGGGCTGTGCCGGGGCCACGGCGTAGCCGGTGACGATGCGGCCGTCGGGTAGGACGATGCTCGCCACCGCCGGGACGCTGTCCGGCTGCACCGGTACGAGGGGCGCCGGGGTGGTGGCGGTGGGCGGGTAGGGGGTGGGCTGGTGGATCTGTATGGCCCGCTGTGCGGGGGTCTGCGAGGTGTGTTCGGGGTACATGCGGAATCCCTTCCGGCCTACGGCCAGGGAGGCGTAGGCACCCCCTCGCGGGGGTGCTGTGGTGGGGTGTTCGGGGGGGTGTGACCTGCGTGGCTCCCTGCCTCCCTGAACGATCATTCGTGCAGGTCAGGGGGAGGGAGGCGGGTCAGGGAGGGGTTCAGGGAGTTCTCCCTGTCTCCCTGACCCGCGCGGGGGTCGCTCCCTGCCGTCAGTCGGTGGAAGCGGAACCGTCGGTGTCGCGGCCGGCGAGGGCGCGGGCGACGCGGTCGCGGGAGACGACCATGACGCCGTCGGACTTGTAGGGCTCGGCGCCGGCGTCGTCGAGGACACGCTTGAGGTCGATGAACGACCAGCCGCCGTAGGCGTCCCGGTTCTGTGTGGCGAGCCGGGCAAGCACGTCCTTGGTCCGCACCCGGGGCGCATCCCCGATGACGGCGGCGATGTCGGCGAGCGGGTCGCGCTCCTCACCGCGCTCGATGGCGTGCAGGGTGGTGACGCCGTCGCGAAGGGCCCGGGCGCGGGCGGCGATCTGCTTCGCGGCGTCGGTGCTGATGTAGTGCGTGCGGACCGTGATGGATGACTGGCCCTTGGGGATCTCGATGCCGTCGGAGGCGACGACCAGGGTTCCCCGGTCCAGCCCGGGGCGCAGGAGGTTGGGGGCGGCGCCACCGTCGACGGCCTTGTCTCCCAGCGCCATGCGCGCCTGTGATTCGGTGCCGAGCGCGAGGGAGGCGCGGGTGTGGGCGCCCTCGCGGACCAGCTTGGGAAGGTTCTGGTCGGTGGGGTCCTGGGTGCCCTGCCACAGCAGCACGTTGACCGCCCGTCCCTGGTTGTGGATCTTCCGGGCCGCCATGAAGTACCGGGAGTTGGCCTTGGAGCCGCCAAAGGGGCGCTTGTCCTCGTCCTTGGCCGGGCACATGAACGCCACCTGCGCCTCGTCCACCACAACGATCAGCGCGGGGAACACCGTGCCGGGCGGCGCCTGGATACGGCGGTTCATCTCCTCCACGGCGTCCTCGACCATCTCGGTGACCTGGATGACGTGGTCATCGGTCGGGCCCTGGATCAGCCGGGTGGCGAGTGCGTCGAACATGGCCCAGTCGCCCACGCCCTTGAGGTCGCCCACCCAGAACTCAACCGACCGGTCAAGGGCGAGCCACAGGGCGAGCGCCCGCAGCGCGGCGGTCTTGCCCTGATTGGACAGGCCTGTGATGAGCAGGTGCCGCTGGTAGACGCTCAGGGCGGCGGCGTCCCCGCGCAGGTCCTGTCCCCACGGCGCCTTGCCGGTCTTGTAGTTGGCGGTCATCGTCTCGTCCGTGACCAGCGGAGACGGGCCGATCGGCTCATCCAGCGCCCCGCTGTCGGCGATCCACAGCCGCACCGTCCGCGCAGCCTGCGGGATCGTGATGAACACTTCGTGTTCGTGCCGGGTCAGGTTCTCCGCGAGCTTGCGCCGCCGCTGCTGCACTTCCACAGTCGACACCCCGGAAGGCAACGTGACGTCGACCTCCACGCCGCATCCGGCGATCGTGATGGGGCCGAGCATGGAGGCGCCGGCGTCGCCCATCTCCTTGATGGCGTTGCGCAGCGCCGGGACTCCGAGGTCGCGCAGGGCCTTGACCACGATGGACGGGGTGATGGGCTCGCCCTCGCCCGACCGGACGTTGGCGGGCAGGGCCCAGGCGGGTGCGGCTTGTTGCTTGCGGCCCACGGACCACAGGGCGAGCAGGGCGAGGAACGGGCCGAGGGTGAGCGCCGGGCCCCAGACGACTTGCACGATGCGGATGAGCAGGGCGATGAAGTCGATGGTTGCCGTGAGCGGGGTGATGACGTTCCCCGGGCGGCCGGTGTTGACCGCCATGGCGACGCCGAGGGCGACCAGGACGCCGACGCTCATCCCTGCGCCGACGGCCACGCCCCGGGCGGCTTCCACGGGCGAGTGGAGCAGGTCCATGCGGCGGTGGTGGCGGGCGGCGCGGAAGCGCTGCAACCGCTCCTCCCACTCCTCGGCCGCTTCCAGGTTCCCCGCGGCTTCCGCCGCCCGGATCATCCGCTCATACCGGGCCCCGGTACGGCCGTCCCACGTCCGCTTCGCCACGATGCGGCCGCCGTTGAGGGTGTAGAGACTGTGCCGCGCCGCCGCCCGCACCGTGGCCCGGGTCGTCTCATGGGTGGCGACGGTCTTCACCGCCCGCCCGGAACGCACCCACAACGGCACCGGCCCCGTCGGCGGGGCGGGAGGCGCGTCGGGGACGACGGTGAGCACGGTCGGGGTGGTGTCGGGGGTCAGGGGGTCGGTGGGCTTGTGGAGGTGAACGACGTTCTCAGACATGCTGGAACTGCTCCTGACTGCCCCCATGCGGGGGCGGGAGGTGGAGTGAGCCGGGGTGGCCGGGTCCGTGGAAAGAGCGGCCACCCCGACGCTGATGCGGGCTGGTCAGAACCAGCCGGAAGACTTCTTCTTCGCCTTGGTGCGGGCGGCCTCCGTAAGCAGGCGCTGACGCTCGCCGTGCAGCGCGGTCAGCTCCGCGTTCAGCCGCATCTCCGCACTGCTGGTGGTGGCGTCCATCCGCTGCTCGGCACGCCCCGCGCTACGACCCCGCGCCACCTTGTAGGCGCCGCCCGCCACGGCGCGGGCCATGGCCCGGCGCTCGCTTCCGTTCAGCGGCCACCACTCGCCCCGGCGGACCGCTTCCAGCTTCTTCGCCGTCGCCTGAATCTCACGGTCCAGACGACGGATATCGGCATTACGCATGGTCAGGCACTCCTCGAAGGATCGTCGGGGTGGGGGTAGGCGCACGGCACGCAGGTGCCGAGCGAGGTCGGAATGACGTATCCCGCATCCCGGCGGCACTGCGGGCAGTAGCGGCGGGCGCCGTTCGCGGCGGCGAGCGCCGCCCACTTCGCCGGCGTCATCGGACGGACCGGCTTCGCGAGGTCGACGCGGTAGAGGTGGGCGACCAGCGGGGCCCGGCGTCGGCGGGGGCGTTCGAGGGTCGCGGCCACGTCCTGGCCGCCGGGCCGCAACCCTCGGGCACGGAGTTGGCGGCGGGTGGCGTAGCCGTCCGGGGCCAGGTGCCACCGGAAGACCGGCAGCGTGGCCATCAGGCCACGCGCTTCCACGCCGCCCTGAGACGGACCTCGGAGGCGGAGTGGCCGGCCGCGCGGAAGCGGGCGGCCATCTCCCGGTACGACAGGGGCGGCGTCTGGCTGTGCCGGATGTCGTGAACGAGGGTGTCCAGCTCGTCATCCGACAGCGCGGGCGCCGCCGACTCCAGCGCCGGAACCTGCTCGCTCGGCCCCCACACCGGCAGTTCCCACCGGGGCGTGACGCCGGGTGTGACGGGGGTCGTCACGCTGGTCAGCGCCCGTCCGGTCTCCTCACCCTTACGGGCGCTCTCCAGCGTCGACCACGCCCCCGCAAGCGTCTGCGCGGTCTGTGCTTGGACGCGTGCGACGCGGGCCCCGGCCTGCGTCACGGCCGTCAGCCGGGTCTCCTCCGTGGCCGCTTCCGCCCGCAGCCGGGCACGTGCCACGGCCGCCTCGTCCCGCGCTTCCTGCTGAATGCCCCGGATCGCGTCCAGGGCGAGCGGGGTCAGCGCGGTGCGCTCCCACAGGCTGTGGACCAGCCACAGGGCCTTGGCAGCGATCGGCAGCCACGCCACCGCCAGCCACGCGCCCGGGGAGTGGTCGGCGGTCAGCGCGTGGGCGACCAGGACGCCGGCCGCGAGGACGCCGAAGGACCAGCCGACGGCGGTGACGGCGCGGTTGTGGTCGCCCTGCGCAGCCAGACGGCGTTCGTAGGCGAGGGTGGCCAGCCATCCGCCGTCGATGCCCAATCCGACGACCAGGGCGACCGGCCACGGCACCGCCGTGCCCAGCCACATCATGACCACCGCAAGGGTGAGCACCATCGACACGGCCGTCATCGCGACCGCCGGAAGAACGGTCTTCGCCTTCACGCGGCACCCCCGGGCAGGCTCGCTCCCGCCGTGCGGTTGACCAGGGCGACCCGCGCGGCCAGCGCCCTGCGCCGGGCCCGACGGATACGCCGCTCGTCGACCTCGGTCGGGGTGCGGTCCAGGGTGACGATGTGCGCGTCCAACAGGTCGACGTCCGCCAGGATCACGGGCATCTCCCGCTCGACCGCGTCCAGCTCGGCAGCGGTCGGCTCGATGAAGTCAGCGAACGCCGTAATGGCGTCCTGAAGTGTGACAACGTGGTTCATGGGTCGTGGTTCCTTCCAGCGAGGAACGGCCCGAACAGCGGCCCCGGGTCTAGCCACCCGGGGCCGCGCGCCGTTGGAGTCGGTTCCGGCTCCCCTCAGCGCTGCTCGTACGAGACGAGCAGCGGAGGCAACCGGCCGCAGCTCGAATGCGCTGCGGTAAGTCGTGGTCGTGCAGGTGTCTCCTTCGGGAACACGGGCTCCCGTTACAGGCGTATGGAGACGTGACCTTCCGGTCTAAGCCCTCCCGAATGACCAGGGTCGGGGGCGCCCTCGGCCCGCTCTGTCCCGGGCCCCTTGACGCTGCGTTCGCGAACGCAGCGCCCGTCGATGTACACCACGGCTCGGACGCGAGTCCGTTAACTGGCGCGCACCAGTAGATTGCATCTGGTGCGCACCAGAGTCAAGGTGGTTCGCCGGATCGGGAGGCGTTCACCCTGCTGCGGTGCCTCTCCAGAAGACCTCTCGGAGGGGGTCGCTCGGTAGCCAACAGGGCTTAACTTTCGTCCTGTTAACCCCTGTTGACCTGCGGCAATGTGCGGCATGCTGAGAGGGTCAGTGAAGGCACCCACCGTCGGACGGTGATCTGTGAGCGCAGGACTTCGAGGCGCGCGGACGGCGCGCGGCTGGTCTCAGGAACGGTTGGTTCGTGAGATTGAGCGGTACGCCCGGCAGAACGTCACGGACGTCGCGTCGACCGCCAGTTTGCGGGTGTACGTATCCGAGTGGGAGAACGGCAAGCGCACCCTGTCGGACCGGTATGCGGCCATCCTGCGGAAGCTGCTCGGGGTCACCGATGCGGAGCTGAGGGACAGCGGCCCGGCGCCGGTGGTCCCGTCGGCGGACGGATACGACGAACTGCTCAGCCGGATCGATGCGGCCGGCAGTGTCGGGGCGCCCATGGTCAAGGCGTTCAACGACCAGACCGAGCTACTGCGCACCATGGATCGGCAGATGGGCGCGGCTGGCCTGGTCGACCAGATGACAGGCCACCTTGCCGCGCTGGAAGACGCGCTCAACTTCGCTGTGCTGCCCGCCGCGCGTCAGCCCGTGGCACTCGCCCTCGCGGGCGCGTCGACCCTCGCGGCGTGGCAGGCAATCGACTCCGGGGCGGTCGAAAGGGCGTGGCGGCACTACGAACTCGCCAAGCGGGCGGCGCGCGACGCTGAGGCGCCCATGTACCTCGCGCACGCCATGGCGGAACAGGCGTACGTGCTCTGCGAGGCGGGTCGGCCGGCGCTCGGAGTCGACCTGGTCCGCGACGCGCAGCGCACCGTCGACCGGTCCGGCTCCGCTCGGCTCCGGGCGTGGCTGTACGCGGCGGAAGCGGAGATGTGCGCGTACGCCGGCCTGCCGGACGACTGCCGGCGTGCGCTCGATGCCGCCATGGCCACGATCCCGCCGGGCCCGGAGGACCGGGACCCAGACATGCTGAGCATCTTCCTGAACGGCGTCCACCTGACCCGGTGGCAGGGCAACGTGCTCGCCCTGCTCGGCGACGGCGACGCGGTCACGAGCCTGTACGGGGCGCTGGAACGGATGGACCCCACCTTCGTGCGGGCCCGGGCCGGTCTGCACACGGACCTGGCGCACGCGCACCTGACGCGAGCCGAGTACGACGACGCGCACACTCACTTGCGGCAGGCGCGGCTGTTGGCGAGCCGCACCGGTTCGGTGCGGCAGCGCCGCCGCGTCGACATGCTCAGCGCGCGGTTGTGATTCCCTGTGCGCGCCGGTTGGCCAGGATGTGCAGCAGGGCAACGAGGGTGCCGGACCCCATGAGGTCGCCGCGGGCCATGAGCCCCGGAACGTCTGCCAGGGGAACCCACTCGATGTGGCCGGCTTCTTCGAGGTCGGTCGGCTCGCCCACCTTCTCCGCCCCGTGGCCTACGAAGATGTCGTGAGGCGAGTCGACCATGCCCACCATGGGCTGATACGTGACGACGTGTTCCAGGGACTTCGGCCGCCACCCCGTCTCTTCCACGACTTCCCGTAGCGCCGTCTCCGCCGGTTCCTCGCCGGCGTCGACGATGCCGCCCGGGAGCTCCCAACCGAATCGCTGGGGGACGAAGCGGTACCGCCACATCATGAGCACGCGGTCTTGGTCATCCAGAACGGCGGTCACGGCGACGTGGTGCAGCTTTACGACGTGGTGCTCGAATGGCTCCATGCCGGGCGGCTGCACGTCCCACATCTGGAGCTTGACCCAACGGTTGTCGTAGAGGTCGCGCTCCCCGTGGATCTGCCACGGCTCCACACCCTCCGGCCGCCCGACGCTCACTGCACCCGGCACCCGGTACGAACTGCGCCCCCGCACCTCCAACGCACCCTCGGCAACGAGACGGGCCAGCACTTGCCGCAGCGCCGTCCGCCCAATGCCGAGTTCTTCGACCAGCACACGCTCTGAGGGAAATTTGTCGCCGGGGGCGTACTCGCCTGACGCAAGCCGTGAGCAAAGCGTTTCGTAGACCTTGGTCGTCTTCGGTCCCATTCGCGGAGCACTCTCCGTTCTGCCGTGGTGCATGCCAGTTTAGCGGGTGGTCGTTGTGCATGTAATCGCCATCATCAGTCGACTGGCCGCACCCTGCTTTCTGGATCCTCCTTAGCTGAGATGGCCGCTCCTTTTATGGAACGAGTCACAACTTCGTTGAAAATCAATCGCACGCGAATCGGTGAATTACTAAGGAGCTGACGCGTTCGTTCTGCTTCGTCTTTGGTCTGCAGGTCAAATGCCCGCGTAAGGATTGGGCGCACATCTTCCGGATCGACCCTACTGGCTGCGTCAACCCTACGTAGGACCTGGTCAGGGCCGTAACCGAGTCGGACAGCGAGGCTGCGGGGTAGCCCTTCGACTGATGCTTCCTCAGGTGAGGCAGATACCAGGTGCTTTCTCAGGGTCGCCGTGGATTCTTCGCGGAGTCGTTCACGCTTAGCGTCTTCCAGTTCGCTTTGCAAGGCTGCGATTCTCTCCTGAGCCGCAGTCATCTGGTCTTGTGCCTCAGCGTACTTTTGAGCCGCGCTCTGTTGCGCTTCGTCTGTTGCTGTGTGAACGTGTTCTGCTGCTGTTCTCGTGTCTATGTGGGATGGTTCTTCCTCGGTCTTCTTTCCTTCTCTTGCTTCGACGCTCTCGATTTGCCGCTCTAGTTGATCGCATCGCTCTTCGGCCAGCATACGTGCATTTGTGGCTTCCTTGAGCTGCTTCTTTAGGACATCGATCTCTGCCTGTAGTTGTTCTCTCTCCTGGCGCAGGTCATCAGCCTCGGAGGCAAAGAGTTCGATCTCTGCCTTGGCTGCCTGTCTATCTGCTGCCCGAACTGCACGTAAAGCTTTCAGTTCAACATTCAGGTGATCTATCTGTTGCTGGGACTCGTGGAGTGTCTGCCTAAGTAGTCGCTCGAGGGAAGCTGCTTCGCGTGCCTGCTCGTCTGCCTCCTCGAGAAGTCGTTGCAGGTCGGCTGTTCTCTTAGTTCCCGTGGTGGCGCCAGCCGCGCGAACGTATAGCTGACGTAGTAGCGCTACGGCTTCATCGCTCGTCTGGCTTTCCCGTGCCTCTGCCACGTGTGCGAGCAAATTGACGATGAAACTCCATGAGGGGATTCGCAGCCCTTTGAGGTATCGAGAAAGTGTGCCCGGGTCGGTGTGGCATCGAGCGGCGTACCTGCGCATCGAAATGCCGAGCGAGTCGAACAATGTTCGCAGTGCTTCAGCTAGAGCGCGGTTCTCCTCGGGTACTGCTTCGCCGATGGGTTCTAGCGTCCCCATGTGATCCTCCCCCAGGGCGTTGCGTCACTCGCAACACCCACTGTTGGCGCTCCTGCAACAGTGCGGCTCGCCTGATCAGAGGTCGAGAGTCTACTGGTGCAGGTTCGTGAAGCTATGAAGCAATGATGCCCGTTGCGGCGAGGGCAACGCCAGGGCGGCCGTCCTCCCGGTGTTGCCAACCCGCAGCAACACCCTGTTGCGGTTTCTGCATCATCCACCTTCGACGGCACGCTTAGGGCGATACCCAATAAGGGCTGCGGCCCGCCGAAGAAAGGCAGAAGAGAGTGACTACCCGCGAGGACTCTTATTCGAACGCTGCTCGCCTGTTTGACTTTATGGCCTTTGTGGGCATTCTCTCCGTGATTATTACTGTCGCCTACCTGGGAGTGCAGGCCACTTCCATCGCTGCTATCGCCGCTTTGGTTGGGGTCTGTGGTCGTATCTGGGTAGCTATCACCCGGCAGTCGGGCACGTTCCGTAGGGATAAGGCGCACGTGACGTGGGCTCCAGGTAAGTGGCAAGGCAAGATCGAGACCGAACGTCGGGCGGAAGGAACGTCACAGGAGTAACTACGCCGCCCGCCCCACGTGTGGGGCATCCAAGGGGCAGGCCGACGTGAAGGGGAGAGACGTCCAGCTTGATGGCGATACCCCGCGCAGACTGTAAATCTGCCGGCTTCGCCTTCCCAGGTTCGAATCCTGGCGCCGCCACACGACCGAAAGGGTCTGTGACCAGCAGCAATGCTGATCGCAGACCCTTTCGTCGTTCCCGGGGAGTTCCAGTGGAGCGGGTGGCCGTTTTGCGGGTGTGGGGCAGCTTCCGGGCCCTGACCGTCGTTCCGCAGCGCCTGCTCGATGCGCGCGTACGCCGTGGCGGCGGCGCCGTCCAGGCACCGCGCGCGGGCCGTCAGAGGTTGCCGGGGCCCGCCGTTGCCACGGCCTCGGTCGCCGCCCGCCGCAGCGCACGTTGCGTGAGCCGGCTGTTCTTCCCGCCGGTCAGGCAGGCCACGGCACGGCCCACCCATTCCGGGTCGCCGAGGAGGTGGGGTTTCCCCTCGTCGACGAGCTGCCGCAGCAGACTCTCCAGCCGGAGGGCATCCACCGCCCGGTACGGGCGCGCGTGCTGGTCGAAGCGCAGCTGGTGGTCCTCGTACGGGTGGCGAAGCGTCATGTGCATCCAACCTCCGTCACGCCCCGCAACCGTTCCCTTGAGCGTGTACATGCCCCTGCGGTCCGTGTTCCAGGAGTGCTTGCCCCAGGTGAGCCGGATGCCGGTCATGATCCGTGACCACGGGATCAACCGTCCCTCGGAGTCCGGCTCGCGCTGGTGGAACCCGTCCGGGCGGAGCTCCACCCAGTGGGTGTCCGGGCGGGTGGCGTCTCCGACCGCCCAACGCCCGCTGACCAGTTCCAACGGTCCCAGATGTGTACCGTCCGCCTCCATGTGGGGCATTGAATCACGCGCTCCGTGACCTGCTCCAGAAGCAGGTCACGGGCCCTTCGTCGGGTGCCCGGCGGGTCGGGGCGCCGTTCGCTCCTCCCGGTGCCGTGGGTGGAGCGGCGCGGGGCTGGGCCGCCCCGGTGATCCTCGGGGCGGCGGTGGGGCGTGACTTCTGCGTGTTGCGGGGCACCCGGTTGACTGGCGCGCGTACGTGAGGCGCCAGGTCATGCCGGCGTGGTCCACGGTTCGCAGTCCTCTTGAGGAGCAGTGCATGTCGCAGATCACCGCCCCCGCGCAGG
This sequence comes from Streptomyces griseoaurantiacus, assembly GCF_036189845.1. Classification (NCBI taxonomy): domain Bacteria; kingdom Bacillati; phylum Actinomycetota; class Actinomycetes; order Kitasatosporales; family Streptomycetaceae; genus Streptomyces; species Streptomyces griseoaurantiacus. The sequence continues at coordinate 4,335,143 of NZ_CP108326.1, forward strand.
TCGATACGTTTCCTCGGCTGGGCTGGGTCGACGAGCTGCTGTCTCCTGCCCTCCGGGCGGCCCTGGCAGCGCTGCCACCGGACGAGGGCCGGATCGCCGGGTACCACAAGGGCTGGTGCGAGGCCGACGGGACACCGACCCTCTCGACGGCCGGCGGGGGCAAGTCCGTCCGCCCGGCGCTGACCCTGCTGTCGGCGATGGCCGTCGGCGGCAGCGCCGAGAGCGCGGTCCCGGGCGCCGTCGCCGTCGAACTCGTGCACGACTTCACTCTGCTGCACGACGACGTCATCGACGGCGACGACCTGCGCCGGCACCGCCCCGCCGCCTGGTCCGTGTTCGGCACGCCCGCGGCGGTGCTCACCGGTGACGCCCTCCTGGTGGCGGCGATGCGGGTGCTGACGGATACGCAGCAGCAGCGGATGGCCGTCGCCGTGAAGGAACTCGTGGACGCGCTGCTGGAGCTGGTGGAGGGCCAGAGCCGTGACGTCGCCTACGAGAAGGCGCCCGAGGTCTCGGTCGCGCAGTACCTGGCCATGGCCGAGGGCAAGACGGGTTCCCTGATGGGCTGCGCCGCCGCTCTGGGCGGTGTGCTGGCCGGGGCGGACGAGGTGCGGGTGCGCGGGCTGCGGGAGTTCGGCCGCCGGCTCGGGGTGGCGTTCCAGTGCGCGGACGACGTGCTGGGCATCTGGGGGCACACGTCACGCAGCGGCAAGCCGGTGGGCGGGGACCTGGCCGCGCGGAAGAAGTCCCTGCCGGTGGTGACCGCCCTGGAGAGTGACGGCCCGGCGGCCCGGCGGTTGCGGACCCTGTACGACTCCCCGGACGCCCTTGGTGAACAGGACGTCGCCCTGGCGCGCGAACTGGTCGAGGAGGCCGGCGGCCGGGAGGCGGCGGAACGCGAGGCGGAGCGGCAGCTGTCCGCCGCGTTGCGCGCGCTGTCGCGCGTCCGGCCGACGGCGGAGGCGCACCGGCAACTGCGGGAGATCGCCTGGGCGGTGGCGCGCCGAGAGGCCTGAGCCCAGGGGCCGCCACCTCCGGAGGGGGCGTTCACCGCGCCCACCGCCGGTGGACACCGGCCGGGCCCGCCTGCGGCCCGCGCCTCACATGTGCCCGCACGAGGGGACGGCCGCGGGAAAGCCGCCGTGCCGGATGCGGTCCCGCTCGTACGCTGGACCCATGTCGTCACCTCGCAGGACCTGCCCGGAGTGCCGTCGGGAGATCGCCGTGGTGGCCGGGCGGTTCGCACGGCACGATCCGCCGGGGGCACGGGCCGCCGGGGAACTCGTCTCGTGCCCCGGCTCCCGGCGGTCCGTCGGGCCGAACGCCGCCCAGCCCGCCCTGGACGGCTACACCGTCCCGGAGTTCCCCGGGCAGCTGCCCCTCTTCTGAGGTCTCGTCGCCCCGTCAGTTCCCGGCGACGGCCTTCACCGCGACCGACACCGGGGCCGAACCGCTGATCAGCTCCAGGGTCAGGCCCGCCGTCGCCGGGGTGTCGACGAGTTCGGCGAGGACCGCCGCCACGTCGTCGCGCGGGACCGGACCGCGGCCCGTCGCCGCCTCCAGACGCACCAGGCCCGTGCCGGCCTCGTCCGTCAACTGGCCGGGGCGCAGGATCGTCCAGTCCAGGGCCGCGTGGCCGCGCACGTACGCGTCGGCCTCGCCCTTGGCCCGCAGGTACACGTCGAACACCCCGTCCCCGCGGTGCTCGGGGTCGGCGCCCATCGAGGACACGACGACGTACCGGCGTACGCCCGCGCGCGCGGCCGCGTCCGCGACCAGCACCGCGGCGCCCCGGTCCACCGTGTCCTTGCGTTCCGTCCCGCTGTTCGGGCCGGCGCCCGCCGCGAACACCACCGCGTCCGCGCCCCGCAGCAGCTCCGCGACCTCGTCCTCCGAGGCGGACTCCAGGTCGCACACGAGCGGTTCGGCGCCGGCCGCCCGCAGGTCCTCGGCCTGCTCCGCCCGGCGGATGATGCCCGCCACCTCGTCGCCGCGCGCGGCGAGCAGCCGCTCCAGCCGCAGCGCGATCTGACCATGTCCACCAGCGATGACAATGCGCATGAGGTAGACGGTACGCCGGGAGCGCCGCTCCCGCCGCGTCACACGGCCACGGGCCCCGGCACCGGGCGCCGCCCCGGCGGAGGAGCCCGACCGGGGTCCGCCCCCACGGCATCCCGGCCCCCGTGACGCTCCGGCCCGTACGGCATCCCGGCTCCGGTGACGCTCCGCCCCTTCACGGCACCCCGGCCCCCGTGACGCTCCGCCCCTTACGACGCCCCGCCCCGCCCTTGCCTGGGCAGACCCAGCGCAGCCGTCGCCGCCGAGTCGCAGTACTCGCGCACCGCGCTGGTCCGCGCCACCACGCGCCCCCGGTGCACCACGACCCTGCTGTACGCGAGCGACAGCGCGCCCGCCATGTCCGTGCCGCGCACCGCCAGCAGCTCGGCGGGGAAGCCCGCCTCCACCCGTACCTCCGGCAGCCCCAGCACGGCCCGCGCGGCCGCGCTCACCGTCCCGTACGCCGTCTCCGGGCGCAGCCCCTGCCGCGAGGCCAGCAGGTAGGCGGCCTCCAGCGGATCGCCCCGGCCGACCGGGTTCGAGGCGTCCCGCAGCGCCCCGCTGCCCGCCGCGACCCGCACCCCGGCCGCGCGCAGCAGCCGTACCGGAGGGGTGCCGAACCGTCCGGCCGCGCCGCAGCCGCCCTGCGGCAGGCAGACCACACCGACGCCGGCCGCCGCGAGCTGGTCGGCCACCCGAGCGGCGGCCTCCTCGGGCAGTCGGCCGAGGCCGCCGCAGGGGCCCAGCGTCACGCCGGGCCGCAGCCCGCCCGCCATCGCCGCGATCCGGGTGAGCCGCGCCGGGTCGGCGGCGTCGGTGTGCAGGTCGACGGGGAGGCCGTGCTCGGAGGCGACCTCCAGGACCGCCTCCACGTGCCCGGCGGGGTCGGGGTCGGTGTCCGGGCAGCCACCCACCACGGCGGCGCCCGTCTTCACCGCGTCCCGCAGCAGGGCGCGTCCGTCCGCGCCGGCCGCTCCGGTCAGGACGCGGGGCATCGCCACCGCCGTCAGCTCGGCCAGCCCGCGCAGGGAGTGACGGGCCCGCAGCACGGCGGCGAGCGCGTCGAGCCCCTGCATCTCGCCGATCCCGACGTGCGAGCGCAACGCCGTGGCGCCGTGTCCGAGCTGCAGCAGCGCCGCCTCGGTGGCCCGGCGCTGGACCTCCTCGGCCTCGCAGGTGGGCGGGCCGTCGGCGGACAGGGCCGTGTCGCCGTGCGCGTGCGGTTCGGCGGGGGCGGGGAGGAGCAGATAGCCGCCGAGGTCGACGCGGGAGCCGGCCGGCCCGGGCACCAGGCTGCCCGCGGTGCCGACCGCCTCGATCCGCTCGCCGCCCAGCCGTACGTCGACCGTGCGGCCGTCGGCGAGCCGTGCTCCGCACAGCAGCAGTCCCGTCGGTCCGACGGCGGACCCGGGGGCCCCCGAGGGGGCCGGGAAGGGGGAGCGGGGCGGCTGCGGACGGTCGTCGGGCATCGCACTCCTGGGATCGGGCGGCACGGGGCGGCGCGGCGGACGGGTGAGACGGATGACGGAAGACGGGGGGAGACCGAAGTCACGCGGAGTGAGGCCGAGCCTAGGACGGTGGCCGGGCCGCGCCGGGGAGGAGCGAAATAGTCGTACCGGTGTGGTCCCCGGTGCTGGTGAGACGGCCGGGAGGGCATCGGAGGCGCCGTCGAACCGGCCGGGAGCGGGATGCGACGTGCCCGCGGAACGGGGTGCCGGGCGGGGAGGGAACAGGTCGGGCCCGGCGGCACGAAACGGATTTGGGCGAACGGCGGGCGACCGTGTAATGTCTTCCTCGCTCGCCCCAATAGCTCAGTCGGCAGAGCGTCTCCATGGTAAGGAGAAGGTCAACGGTTCGATTCCGTTTTGGGGCTCTGGTGAGTGAGGTTCCCGTCGCGAGGCGGGCGCCGATCGCACCTGCAGCGGTGTAGCTCAGTCGGTAGAGCAAGCGGCTCATAATCGCTGTGTCACCGGTTCAAGTCCGGTCACCGCTACTTCAAGTAGCCGATTGCGGGGTCGGTCCTTCGATCGGCTACTCTTTTCTGCGTTCATTCAAGTCAACCGTTCGTCAAGGAGCACTCACGTGGCTGCCACCGACGTCCGCCCGAAGATCACGCTGGCCTGCGTGGAGTGCAAGGAGCGGAACTACATCACCAAGAAGAACCGGCGTAACAACCCGGATCGTCTGGAGATGAAAAAGCACTGCCCGCGTTGCAATGCGCACACCGCGCACCGCGAAACGCGATAACAAGGCTCGTACACGAGGCCGCCCCCGCAGTTCGGGGGGCGGCCTCGTGTCGTTTTGTACGCTCAGCCCACCGGTCTTCCCGGCTCTTAGCCGGGGACCGTTCTCCCCGCTCGTCCAGACATCAGCAGGAGGTGCCGAGCCGATGGCGCTCGACCAGTCCTTCGTGGGGCGGTCCTACCCGCCCACCGACCCCTACGAGGTGGGCCGGGAGAAGATCCGCGAGTTCGCGGAGGCGGTGGGGGACGCCAACCCGGCGTACTTCGACCCCGAGGCCGCCAAGGCGCTCGGGCACCCCGATGTGATCGCCCCGCCGACCTTCGTCTTCGCGATCACCTTCAAGGCCGCGGGCCTGGTCATCGAGGACCCGCAGCTCGGACTGGACTACAGCCGCGTCGTGCACGGCGACCAGAGGTTCGCCTACACCCGCCCGGTGCGCGCCGGCGACCGGCTCACGGTCACCTCGACCATCGAGGCGGTCAGGTCCATGGCGGGCAACGACATCCTGGACGTCCGCGGTGAGGTGCACGACGAGTCGGGCGAGCACGTCGTGACCGCCTGGACCAAGCTCGTGGCCCGCGCGGCCGAAGGGGAGGCGTGAGGACGATGACGGCGAAGATCGCGTACGCCGAGGTCGAGGTCGGCACCGAACTGCCCGCGAGGACGTTCCCGGTGAACCGGGCCACGCTGGTCCGGTACGCCGGCGCCTCCGGCGACTTCAACCCGATCCACTGGAACGAGCGGTTCGCCAAGGAGGTCGGGCTGCCGGACGTCATCGCGCACGGCATGTTCACCATGGCCTCCGCGATCCGCGTGGTCACCGACTGGGCCGGTGACCCGGGGGCGGTCGTCGAGTACGGCGTCCGCTTCACCAAGCCGGTCGTCGTCCCGGACGACGACAAGGGTGCCCTCGTCGAGGTCAGCGCCAAGGTCGCCGCCAAGCTCGAGGACAACACCGTGCGCGTGGACCTGACGGCGACCAGCGCCGGGCAGAAGGTCCTCGGCATGTCCCGCGCGGTCGTCCGGCTGGCCTGACCGCAGCCCCCGCACGACGCCGGACGGGCCCGCACCCCTTACGGGGGTGCGGGCCCGACCGTGCACTCCCTTGACGAAGTTAGTGATTGAGCACTAACTTTCTCGCATGGTCAGGATGAGCGCGGAAGAGCGGCGCGAGAGCGTCATTCGCGCGGCGACGAGCGAGTTCGCCCGCGGCGGGTACCACGGCACGTCCACCGACGCGATCGCCAAGCGCGTCGGGGTCTCGCAGCCGTATCTCTTCCGGCTCTTCCCGGACAAGCGGGCGATCTTCCGGGCGGCGACCGAACGCTGCACGAAGGAGATCATCGAGACGTTCGAGAAGGCGGCCGACGGACTGCGGGGCGAGGAGGCACTGCACTCCATGGCCGAGGCCTACACCCAGGTCATCGCCGAGCGTCCGGAGCTGCTGCAGCTGCAGATGCAGATGTACGTCGCCGTGGCCGCCGCCGAGCGGGAGGGCGACCACGAGTTCGGCGAGGCCGTGCGGGCCCAGTGGATGCACCTCTGGGACACCGTGCATCTGCCGCTCGGTGCGGACGTCGACGAGACGACGACCTTCCTGGCGTACGGGATGCTGGTCAACTGCCTGGTCGCCATGGGCTTCCCGCCCGAGCACCGGGTGTGGGAGGGGCTGTACCCCTCGGCGCGGGCCAAGCGCCGCCTGGGGGAGCGGTAGGGAAGCGGACGGGGCATGGCCCCGGCGCCGGGCCGCCGGGTGGCGAGGGGTAGGGCTCCGGACCGCCCCGACGTCTGTCCGCAGAAGTTAGTGGTCGATCACTAAGAAGACATCGAAAGGGATGAGGGGGACCGTCGTGTCAGGGACCGTCGAGTCGGAGAAGACCGCGATCCGGGGAGGGGCCGTCTGGGCCCTCCTCCTCACCAGTGCCGCCGGCTTCATGGCGGCGCTCGACAATCTCGTCGTCACCACCGCCCTGCCCTCCATCCGGGAGGATCTCGGGGGCGCGCTGGACGACCTGGAGTGGACCGTGAGCGCCTACACGCTCACCTTCGCCGTCCTGCTCATGTTCGGCGCCGCGCTCGGCGACCGGTTCGGCCGGCGGCGGCTCTTCCTCACCGGGCTCGCCGTCTTCACCGGCGCCTCGGCCGCCGCGGCCATGGCCCCCGGCATCGACTCCCTGATCGCGGCCCGGGCCGTGCAGGGCGTCGGCGCGGCGATCATGATGCCGCTCACCCTCACCCTGCTCACCGTCGCCGTCCCCGCCGCCAAGCGCGGCATGGCCTTCGGCATCTGGGGCGCCGTCAACGGACTCGCCGTCGCCTCCGGGCCGCTCATCGGCGGCAGTCTCACCGAACACGTGTCCTGGCACTGGATCTTCTGGCTGAACGTGCCGGTGGGACTCGCCCTGCTGCCGCTCGCCCGGCTCCGCCTCGCCGAGTCCCGCGGCACCGGCGCCCGACTCGACCCCCTCGGTACCGTCCTCGCCAGCGGCGGCCTCTTCGGCATCGTCTACGGGCTGGTCCGCGGCCCCGCCGACGGCTGGACCGACCAGCTGGTGCTGACCGGGCTGTTCGCGGGGACGGCCCTGCTGACCGGATTCGTCGTGCACGGCTCGCGGGCCGCGCACCCCATGCTCCCGATGCGGCTGTTCCGCTCCCGGGCCTTCGCCGGGATCAACGCGGCGAGCCTGCTGATGTTCCTCGGCATGTTCGGCTCGATCTTCCTGCTCAGCCAGTACATGCAGGGCGTGCTCGGCTACTCGCCCACCGAGGCGGGGCTGCGGATGCTGCCGTGGACCGGCATGCCGATGCTGGTCGCGCCGGTCGCCGGATACCTCGCCGACCGGGTCGGAGGACGGCCGGTCGTCGCCGCGGGGCTCTTCCTCCAGGCGCTGGGGCTCGGCTGGCTCGCCGCGGTGGTCACCGCCGACGCGCCCTACGGGACGCAGCTCCCCGGGCTGATCATGAGCGGGATCGGCATGTCCCTGTACTTCGCGCCGGCCTCGCACCTCGTGATGTCGAGCGTGCGGGTCGAGGAGCAGGGGATCGCCTCCGGGGCGAACAACGCCCTGCGCGAGGTGGGAGGCGCCCTCGGCGTCGCCGTGATGGCCTCGATCTTCTCCGCCCAGGGCGGCTACGAGACCGCGGCGACCTTCGTGGACGGGCTGCGGCCCGCGCTCGTCGTGGGAGCCGGGGCCGTGGCACTCGCGGGGGCGGCGGCCCTGGTCATCCCGGGCCGGCGGCGGTCGGGGAAGAGCGCGCTCGTGCAGGAGGAGACGGTGGCGCAGGAGGAAACGGCGATGCCGGAGGGCGTGCCGGTGGCGACGCGGGTGTGAGGACGGGGCGCGCGCGACGTGGAGTGGCGCCCCGGCGCCCGCGCCCTTCCGATCGCCAGGGGCCGTGCACCTTCGCCCCCCGGGCCTTCGGGCCCGGGGGGTTCTCTCCTGCGCGTCCGTCGTTCACCCGGCTCCTCGCGCCCCCTTACCGGCCGCGCCCCCCGAGGGGGACCGTAGGCTTGTCGCGTGCAGGTACTTCATGATGCTTCGCTCGCCCCCCTGACCACCTTTCGGCTCGGCGGGCCGGTGGACCGGCTGGTCACCGCGACCGAGGACGCCGAGGTGATCGAGGTCGTGCGGGAGGCCGACGCCTCCGGGACGCCGCTGCTGCTGATCGGCGGGGGATCGAACCTGCTCGTCGGCGACAAGGGCTTCGCGGGCACCGCCCTGCGCCTCGCCACCCGCGGGATCGCGCTCGACGGCAACCGGCTGGAGGTGGCGGCCGGCGAGGTGTGGAGCGACGTCGTCACGCGCACCGTCGAGGCCGGGCTCGCCGGCATCGAGTGCCTCGCCGGGATCCCCGGCTCCGCCGGCGCCACCCCGGTGCAGAACGTCGGGGCGTACGGCCAGGAGGTCTCCGCCACCCTCACCGAGGTGCTCGCCTACGACCGCCGCGCGGGGGAGACGGTGACCCTCACCAACGAGGAGTGCGCCTTCTCCTACCGGCACAGCCGCTTCAAGGCCGAGCCCGAGCGGTACGTCGTCCTGCGCGTGCGGTTCGCGCTGGAGGACGCCGACGGGCTGTCGGCGCCCCTGAGGTACGCCGAGACCGCGCGGATGCTGGGCGTCGGGGCGGGGGAGCGCGTGCCGCTCGCCGCCGCGCGCGAGACCGTGCTGAAGCTGCGCGCCGGGAAGGGCATGGTGTTCGACCCCGAGGACCACGACACCTGGTCGGCCGGGTCCTTCTTCACCAACCCGATCCTCGACGAGGAGGCCTTCGCCGCCTTCCGCGCGCGGGTACGCGAGCGGCTGGGCGAGGAGGCCGAGCCGCCCGCCTACCCGGCGGGGGAGGGCCGCACCAAGACCTCGGCGGCCTGGCTGATCGACCGGGCCGGCTTCACCAAGGGCTACGGCAGCGGCCCCGCCCGCATCTCCACCAAGCACACCCTCGCGCTCACCAACCGGGGCGGGGCCACCACCGAGGACCTCCTGGCGCTGGCCAGGGAGGTCGTCGCCGGAGTCCGCGAGGCCTTCGGAGTCACCCTGGTCAACGAGCCGGTGATGGTCGGGGTCGACCTACAGGCGTGAGGCCGGGAGGGGCGTGCGGCCGGGCGCACCGGACGGCGGGGCCGCGAGCCACGCGTCGATGTCCGCCAGGAGGCCGGCCCGCACGTCCTGCGGCGCCGCCGAGCCCCGCACCGACTGACGGGCCAGCTCGGCCAGCTCCTCGTCGGTGAAACCGTGGTGGCGGCGGGCGATCTCGTACTGGGCCGCCAGGCGCGAGCCGAACAGCAGCGGGTCGTCGGCGCCCAGCGCCATCGGCACGCCCGCCTCGTACAGCGTGCGCAGCGGGACGTCCTCCGGCTTCTCGTAGACGCCCAGCGCCACGTTCGAGGCCGGGCACACCTCGCAGGTCACGCCGCGCTCGGCGAGGCGGTGCAGCAGCCGGGGGTCCTCCGCCGCCCGGACGCCGTGGCCGAGCCGGTTGGCGTGCAGGTCGTCGAGGCAGTCGCGGACCGAGGGCGGGCCGTTCAGCTCGCCGCCGTGCGGGGCCGACAGCAGACCGCCCTCGCGGGCGATGGCGAACGCGCGGTCGAAGTCGCGGGCCATGCCGCGCCGCTCGTCGTTCGACAGCCCGAAGCCGACGACGCCCCGGTCCGCGTACCGCACGGCCAGCCGGGCCAGGGTGCGGGCGTCCAGCGGGTGCTTCATCCGGTTCGCGGCCACCAGGACCCGCATGTGCAGGCCCGTCTCCCGGCGCGCCGAGTCGACCGCGTCCAGGATGATCTCCAGGGCCGGGATCAGCCCGCCCAGGCGCGGGGCGTACGAGGTGGGGTCGACCTGGATCTCCAGCCACCGGGAGCCGTCCCGGATGTCCTCCTCCGCCGCCTCGCGGACCAGGCGCCGGATGTCCTCCGGCTCCCGCAGACAGGCGCGGGCCGCGTCGTAGAGCCGCTGGAAGCGGAACCAGCCGCGTTCGTCCGTGGCCCGCAGTCTCGGCGGTTCGCCGCCGAGGAGGGCCTCGGTCAGCGCGTCGGGCAGACGCACGCCGTACTTGTCGGCGAGTTCCAGCAGGGTGGCGGGCCGCATCGACCCGGTGAAGTGCAGGTGCAGATGGGCCTTCGGCAGCTCGGAGACATCGCGGGCACCGCGTTGCTCGGAGAGTTCACGTACACGCTCCATTGCATGATCCTGCCGTACGTTCGGACCGTCCCGGTACCGCTTTCCCCGATAGTGGCCTTGCTCGCACACATGACCGCGGGCCCCGTCCGCTCCTGGGAGTGGACGGGGCCCGCGGTCATGTGTGGGGTCGGGGGAGGTCAGTCCCGCGCCTCCGCCAGCAGCTTCTGGATCCGGCTCACACCCTCGACGAGATCCTCGTCGCCGAGCGCGTAGGACAGCCGCAGGTAGCCCGGGGTGCCGAAGGCCTCGCCCGGGACGACCGCGACCTCGGCCTCCTCCAGGATGAGCGCGGCCAGCTCCACCGAGGTCTGCGGGCGCCTGCCGCGGATCTCCTTGCCGAGGAGCGCCTTGACCGAGGGGTACGCGTAGAACGCGCCCTCCGGCTCGGGGCAGAGGACGCCGTCGATCTCGTTGAGCATGCGCACGATGAGCTGGCGGCGCCGGTCGAAGGACTCGCGCATCCGCGCGACCGCCTCCAGGTCGCCGGAGACGGCGGCCAGGGCGGCCACCTGGGCGACGTTGTTCACGTTCGAGGTGGCGTGCGACTGGAGGTTGGTGGCCGCCTTGACGACGTCCTTCGGGCCGATGATCCAGCCCACCCGCCAGCCGGTCATCGCGTACGTCTTGGCCACGCCGTTGACGACGATGCACTTGTCGCGCAGCTCGGGCAGGAGCGCCGGCAGCGAGGTGAAGGTGGCGTCCCCGTAGACGAGGTGCTCGTAGATCTCGTCGGTGAGCACCCACAGGCCGTGCTCGACGGCCCAGCGGCCGATGGCCTCCGCCTCGTCCCGGCCGTAGACCGCGCCGGTCGGGTTGGACGGGGAGACGAACAGCACGCACTTGGTCTTCTCGGTGCGCGCGGCCTCGAGCTGCTCGACGCTCACCCGGTACCCGGTGGTCTCGTCGGCGACGACCTCCACCGGGACACCGCCGGCCAGCCGGATCGACTCGGGGTACGTCGTCCAGTACGGGGCCGGGACGATGACCTCGTCGCCCGGATCGAGGATCGCGGCGAAGGCGTTGTAGATGGCCTGCTTGCCGCCGTTGGTGACGAGGATCTGCGAGGGGTCGACCTCGTAGTCCGAGTCGCGCAGCGTCTTCGCGGCGATCGCGGCCTTCAGCTCGGGCAGCCCGCCGGCCGGCGTGTACCGGTGGTACTTCGGGTTCTTGCACGCCTCGACGGCGGCCTCGACGATGTAGTCCGGCGTCGGGAAGTCGGGTTCACCGGCGCCGAAGCCGATCACCGGGCGCCCGGCAGCCTTCAGGGCCTTCGCCTTGGCGTCCACGGCGAGGGTGGCGGACTCGGAGATCGCGCCGATGCGCGCGGAGACCCGGCGCTCGGTGGGAGGGGTTGCAGCGCTCATGCACCCATCGTTCCAGACCGGAAAGAACCCCGGCACGCGGGTTTCACGGACTGAACACGGGAAGGCCCCGGCCCGGACACCCGTACGTATGCGCCCCGCGCGCGGCACGGGACACGAGGGAGCCCGGCGCGCCCCGATCACCGTACGGGCGCTTCCCGTTCGACGCCCGGCCGCGGACCACGTACACTCCTACGTCGTTGGCCTCTGACGGGCCGCGTCGAGCCGGTGCACGCTTGGCACTCGGTCGGATGCGGTACGTTGGGGGACGGACAAAGGGTCGTAGCTCAATTGGTAGAGCACTGGTCTCCAAAACCAGCGGTTGGGGGTTCAAGTCCCTCCGGCCCTGCTACACACTCCTTCACCGAGGATGTGTGCTGCAGAGTACGTACTTCATGCACCCGCCGTGCGGCTCAACCGGGCGCGGCACGGCCACGACCCGGGATCAGGTGAGGATGAATGACGGACGCCGTGGGCTCCCTCGACACGCCTGACGCCCAGGACGAGGTGACGGAGAGCAAGCGGAAGCAGCGCAGGGGCGGTAAGCGGGGCAAGAAGGGCCCCCTCAAGCGCCTGGCCCTCTTCTACCGCCAGATCGTCGCGGAGCTCCGCAAGGTCGTCTGGCCCTCGCGCAACCAGCTGACGTCGTACACCACCGTGGTGATCTTCTTCGTCGCCATCATGATCGGTCTGGTGACCGTGATTGACTATGGCCTCAACCACGCAGCGAAGTACGTCTTCGGCTGAGCCCGGAGCGAAGGGCGCCGTGTCCGGCGCCCCTTTCGCATGTTCCACCCCTCTGTATCCAGGAAGAAGCAGCCACAGTGTCTGACCCGAACCTGAACGACGCCATCGAGCCGGTCGAGTCCGCGGAGGACGAGCTCGACACCGTCGAGGGCGCGGACACCGGGGACGCCGAGGAGTCCACCGAGGCCCAGGCTGCCGAAGCCGCCGCACGCGAGGCCGCCGCAGCCGACGAGGGCGGGACGGACACGGCGGAGGCGGACACCGAAGACGAAGCCGCCGAGGCCGCCGAGGACGAAGCCGCGCAGGACGAGGCCGTCGAGGCCGAGCCGGAGCCCGTGGTGGACCCGGTCACCGCGCTCCGCGAGGAACTGCGCACGCTGCCCGGCGACTGGTACGTGATCCACACCTACGCCGGTTACGAGAAGCGCGTGAAGGCCAACCTGGAGCAGCGCGCCGTCTCGCTGAACGTCGAGGAGTTCATCTACCAGGCCGAGGTGCCCGAGGAGGAGATCGTCCAGATCAAGAACGGCGAGCGCAAGACCGTGCGGCAGAACAAGCTGCCCGGTTACGTCCTCGTCCGGATGGATCTGACGAACGAGTCCTGGGGCGTCGTCCGCAACACCCCCGGCGTCACCGGCTTCGTGGGCAACGCCTACGACCCGTACCCGCTGTCCCTGGACGAGATCGTGAAGATGCTCGCCCCGGAGGCCGAGGAGAAGGCCGCCCGCGAGGCCGCCGAGGCCGAGGGCAAGCCGGCCCCGCAGCGCAAGGTCGAGGTCCAGGTGCTGGACTTCGAGGTCGGCGACTCGGTCACCGTCACCGACGGCCCCTTCGCCACCCTCCAGGCGACGATCAACGAGATCAACGCCGACTCGAAGAAGGTCAAGGGCCTCGTCGAGATCTTCGGCCGCGAGACGCCGGTCGAGCTGAGCTTCGACCAGATCCAGAAGAACTGACCTTCTGGTTCCCCCTCACGTCCGAGCAGGTCAGACGGTCGCCTCGGTGACCGTCTGACCTGCTCGGTTTTCAGCCGCACATGTATACCCGTTATCGTTGTGCGGTATGCCTGCGTCCGGGTGGTCCCCGGGGGTGGGCAGGACCCGAACCGAAAGGACCCGGAGAGCCATGCCTCCCAAGAAGAAGAAGGTCACGGGGCTCATCAAGCTCCAGATCCAGGCCGGTGCCGCCAACCCGGCTCCGCCGGTCGGCCCCGCGCTGGGTCAGCACGGTGTCAACATCATGGAGTTCTGCAAGGCCTACAACGCGGCGACCGAGTCGCAGCGCGGCTGGGTGATCCCGGTGGAGATCACGGTCTACGAGGACCGCTCCTTCACCTTCATCACCAAGACCCCGCCGGCCGCCAAGATGATCCTCAAGGCCGCGGGCGTCGAGAAGGGCTCCGGCGAGCCCCACAAGACCAAGGTCGCCAAGATCACGCAGGCGCAGGTCCGCGAGATCGCCGAGACCAAGATGGCCGACCTCAACGCCAACGACCTGGACGCCGCCTCGAAGATCATCGCGGGCACCGCGCGTTCCATGGGCGTCACGGTCGAGGGCTGAACCACCCTCGGGCCGTCCCAGCCCCGTAGTACCTCGTAGAAACCGTGGAAGGGCCTGCTCGGCCCGTACCACGACTCCTCAAACCACACAGGAGCAGTTGTGAGCAAGCGCAGCAAGGCTCTCCGCGCTGCGGACGCCAAGATCGACCGGGACAAGCTGTACGCCCCGCTCGAGGCCGTCCGTCTCGCCAAGGAGACCTCCACCTCGAAGTTCGACGGCACCGTCGAGGTCGCCTTCCGCCTGGGTGTCGACCCGCGCAAGGCGGACCAGATGGTCCGTGGCACCGTGAACCTCCCGCACGGCACCGGCAAGACCGCCCGGGTCCTGGTCTTCGCGACCGGTGACCGTGCCGAGGCCGCGCGTGCCGCGGGCGCCGACATCGTCGGCTCCGACGAGCTCATCGACGAGGTGTCCAAGGGACGCCTGGACTTCGACGCCGTCGTCGCCACCCCGGACCTCATGGGCAAGGTCGGCCGCCTCGGCCGCGTGCTCGGTCCCCGTGGTCTGATGCCGAACCCGAAGACCGGCACCGTCACCCCGGACGTCGTGAAGGCCGTCAACGAGATCAAGGGCGGCAAGATCGAGTTCCGCGTCGACAAGCACTCGAACCTGCACTTCATCATCGGCAAGGCGTCCTTCGACGACACCAAGCTGGTGGAGAACTACGGCGCGGCGCTGGAGGAGATCCTCCGTCTGAAGCCGTCCGCCGCCAAGGGCCGGTACATCAAGAAGGCCGCCCTGAGCACCACGATGGGCCCGGGCATCCAGCTCGACCCGAACCGCACCCGCAACCTCCTCGTCGAGGAGGACCCGGCCGCGGTCTGAGCCTCCGGCTCGCCCCAGCGGTAGTCCGACGGGCCCCGCACCTTCGCAGGTGCGGGGCCCGTCGTTTTTTTCTCGCGAGGGGGCACTGGCGTAAATGCGGGGCGGAGCGGATCCGTCTGGTGGAAAATCGTAAAACCATTCGAACTTTCCAGGACGATCCTGCGTCTTGCCCGTGTGTGAGCCATCGGTCGCCTGTGCCCCTGGGGGAAACATGAACAAGAAGTCCTTACGTCTGCCCGTCGGCGCGGCGCTGGCCGCGCTGCTGGCCGCGGGAGCGGTGAGCTGCGGCAAGGGGGAGGACGCGGACAGGTCCCCCGCCATGAGCCCGGCCGCGGCCGTGGCCAAGGTCGCGAAGAAGTCCGAGCGGATCACGTCCATGCGCTACCGCATGAAGGGTGACTTCCCGGGGCAGGGCCGCATCGAGGCGGAGGCCAGCATGCGGATGAAGCCCGAGACCGCGATGAGCATGAAGATGTTCCTGCCCGGCCGGACCGACCTGCCCATGGAGGTCCGGCTCATCGACAAGGCCATCTATGTCGATGGGGGTGCTGATGCCGCCAAGGAGATGGACGGCAAGAACTGGATCAAGTTCGATCTCTCCGGGACGGATGCCGGGAAGCAGTTGGATCAGATGGGCGGACTGGGCGCGGCCTCCCAGGCCGACCAGAACCCGGCGGCCCAGTCGAACATCCTCGCCGGTGCCGACGACGTGAAGAAGGTCGGCACCGCGACCGTCGACGGCGTCAGGACGACGCACTACCGGGGCACCATCGCCGTGGACGACATGGACGAGTCGGCCTTCACGAAGAGCGGGGTGACCGAGGAGCAGCGCCGCAAGGCCGTCGAGCAGTACCGGAAGATGGGCGTCGACGAACTCACCATGGACATGTGGGTCGGCGGCGACGACCGGATGAAGCAGTTCCGCGTGCGGAGTGACGCCGACAAGGGGCCGATGGACATGACCTTCACGGTCCTCGACTACAACAAGCCCGTGAACGTCACCGCCCCGCCGGCCGGGAAGACCGCCGACCTGGCCGAGATGCTGAAGGGGCTCCAGGACGCCTGAGGGACGCTCCGAGCCGCAGAACGGGGCGGATTTGCCTGGCGCCGCCCCGTTCGCGTACGCTTCCGAGGAAGCCAAAGACCGCTGGTCGTTGCCGTGCGCTCGTGAGAGGGCGCGGTGGCCGAAGGATCCGCTGAACAGCGGACGACCCGCGCAGGTGTCAGTGGATTGCTCCCGGGATCGTTCCGTGTGAACGGTACGCCTCCGGTCGAGCCACGCCCCGTGCATCTGTGCCGGGGCGTTTCGTTTTTCCCAGTCCTCCTTCGGGTCCGCGCGGTCCGAATCACCCGGAAGGAGGCCGAGGCTCTATGGCGAGGCCCGACAAGGCTGCCGCGGTTGCCGAGCTGACGGACCAGTTCCGCAACTCGAGCGCTGCCGTGCTGACCGAGTACCGCGGTCTCACCGTGGCGCAGCTCAAGACGCTGCGTCGTTCGCTCGGTGAGAACGCCCAGTACGCCGTGGTGAAGAACACGCTGACCAAGATTGCGGCCAACGAGGCCGGGATCACGACGCTTGACGACCTCTTCAACGGTCCGACGGCAGTCGCCTTCGTCACCGGTGACCCGGTGGAGTCGGCGAAGGGTCTTCGTGACTTCGCCAAGGAAAACCCCAACCTCGTCATCAAGGGCGGTGTCCTTGACGGCAAGGCGCTGTCCGCCGACGAGATCAAGAAGCTTGCGGACCTCGAGTCCCGCGAGGTTCTGCTCTCCAAGCTGGCCGGTGCCTTCAAGGCGAAGCAGTCCCAGGCTGCCTCCGTCTTCCAGGCGCTGCCCTCGAAGCTCGTCCGCACCGTGGACGCGCTCCGTGCCAAGCAGGACGAGCAGGGCGGTGCCGAGTAACTCGGCTCGCACCCCGGTCGCCGCTGCCTGAACGCGGGGACCGTCGCGGGCCAGACGTACGCCCGCCTCACATGTACATCCGGCACCTGCCGAATTAGTGGAAGGACCGCCATCATGGCGAAGCTCAGCCAGGACGAGCTGCTCGAGCAGTTCGAGGGAATGACCCTCATCGAGCTCTCCGAGTTCGTGAAGGCCTTCGAGGAGAAGTTCGACGTCACCGCCGCCGCGGCCGCCCCGGTCGTCGTCGCGGGTGGTGCCGCCGGTGGCGCCGCCGCCGAGGCCGCCGAGGAGAAGGACGAGTTCGACGTCGTCCTCACCGGCGCCGGTGACAAGAAGATCCAGGTCATCAAGGTCGTGCGTGAGCTGACCTCCCTCGGCCTGAAGGAGGCCAAGGACCTGGTCGACGGTGCGCCGAAGCCGGTTCTGGAGAAGGTCACCAAGGAGGCCGCGGACAAGGCGAAGGAGTCCCTCGAGGGCGCCGGCGCTTCGGTCGAGGTCAAGTAAGACCTCACCCGCGTTCTTCGGAAGGCCCGTGTGGAGCAGTGGCTCCACACGGGCCTTCCGTGTTCCCCGGAGGCCCCCGGGAGCCCCGGAAGAGGGTCTCTCGCGCCGGGGTGTAACGCCCGCGACCCCATGAGCGATCATCCAATCGGGTGGTCGCTCAACGGCATTCCGAGGCGCCGGCGACGGCCGCCTTGCGCCCCGGTCCCCGGGGAGTAGGGTGATCTTCGTCGTGCCTCCGGGCGCCCTTCGGTGCCCGCTGCACATGACGACGGCAGCAACCGGTTTGGGCAAGGGGGGCCTTGACGAACCGCACGCAGCGCGCAATTCTCAGGACGCGTCGTCACAACGATCCGAATCCGAGGCATGGATCGGCGACGAAGAGGGCAGTATCGATGTGCATCGAGGGCGTGGCTTGCCGCAGGTGTTGAGGAACAACGAGGGCCTTCCAGCGCCCGTAGAACCGCACTGGACATCAGTGTGCCAAGTGGCTACACTGTCCCTTTGCGCTGCCTGTTAGCTGCCTCCTGCCCGTCACCAGGAGCATGCCCTCATTCGAGCCCGGCGACTGGATGTCCCTGACCTGGCCTTTTGGCCGACCTCAGGAACCCCTGTCCCGGTGTCCGGTGAGGTACCGGGACGCGCGTAGTGAGTCCGAGCCCTCGGAAGGACCCCCTCTTGGCCGCCTCGCGCAATGCCTCGACCGCGAATACGAACAACGCTGCCAGCACCGCCCCGCTGCGCATCTCCTTTGCAAAGATCAAGGAGCCCCTCGAGGTTCCGAACCTTCTCGCGCTGCAAACCGAGAGCTTTGACTGGCTGCTCGGCAACGACGCCTGGAAGGCTCGCGTCGAGTCGGCTCTCGAGTCCGGTCAGGACGTCCCCACCAAGTCCGGTCTGGAGGAGATCTTCGAGGAGATCTCCCCGATCGAGGACTTCTCCGGGTCGATGTCGCTGACCTTCCGCGACCACCGCTTCGAGCCGCCGAAGAACAGCATCGACGAGTGCAAGGAGCGCGACTTCACGTTCGCCGCCCCGCTCTTCGTCACCGCCGAGTTCACCAACAACGAGACCGGCGAGATCAAGTCCCAGACCGTCTTCATGGGCGACTTCCCGCTCATGACGAACAAGGGCACCTTCGTCATCAACGGCACCGAGCGTGTCGTGGTGTCGCAGCTGGTCCGTTCGCCGGGCGTCTACTTCGACTCCTCCATCGACAAGACCTCCGACAAGGACATCTTCTCCGCGAAGATCATCCCGTCCCGGGGTGCCTGGCTGGAGATGGAGATCGACAAGCGCGACATGGTCGGTGTCCGCATCGACCGCAAGCGCAAGCAGTCCGTCACCGTCCTCCTGAAGGCGCTCGGCTGGACCACCGAGCAGATCCTCGAGGAGTTCGGCGAGTACGAGTCCATGCGCGCCACCCTGGAGAAGGACCACACCCAGGGCCAGGACGACGCGCTGCTCGACATCTACCGCAAGCTGCGTCCGGGCGAGCCCCCCACCCGTGAGGCCGCGCAGACGCTGCTCGAGAACCTCTACTTCAACCCCAAGCGCTACGACCTGGCCAAGGTCGGCCGCTACAAGGTCAACAAGAAGCTGGGCGCCGACGCGCCGCTGGACGCGGGCATCCTGACCGTCGAGGACATCATCTCGACGATCAAGTACCTCGTGCAGCTGCACGCCGGTGAGACCGAGACCGTCGGGGACAACGGCCAGCCGGTCGTCGTCGAGACCGACGACATCGACCACTTCGGCAACCGCCGTCTGCGCAGCGTCGGCGAGCTCATCCAGAACCAGGTCCGCACGGGTCTGGCGAGGATGGAGCGCGTCGTGCGCGAGCGCATGACGACCCAGGACGTCGAGGCGATCACGCCGCAGACCCTGATCAACATCCGGCCGGTCGTCGCCTCCATCAAGGAGTTCTTCGGCACCAGCCAGCTCTCGCAGTTCATGGACCAGAACAACCCGCTGTCGGGTCTGACGCACAAGCGTCGTCTCTCGGCGCTGGGTCCCGGTGGTCTGTCCCGTGAGCGGGCCGGCTTCGAGGTCCGTGACGTGCACCCCTCGCACTACGGCCGCATGTGCCCGATCGAGACGCCCGAAGGCCCGAACATCGGTCTGATCGGCTCGCTCGCCTCCTACGGCCGGGTCAACGCCTTCGGCTTCGTCGAGACGCCGTACCGCAAGGTCGTCGACGGCCAGGTCACGGACGACGTGGACTACCTGACCGCCGACGAGGAGGACCGCTTCGTCATCGCGCAGGCCAACGCCACGCTCACCGACGACCTGCGGTTCGCCGAGACCCGCGTCCTGGTGCGCCGCCGCGGCGGCGAGGTCGACTACGTCGCGGGTGACGACGTGGACTACATGGACGTCTCGCCGCGCCAGATGGTGTCGGTCGCGACCGCCATGATCCCGTTCCTGGAGCACGACGACGCCAACCGTGCCCTCATGGGCGCGAACATGATGCGTCAGGCCGTGCCGCTCATCAAGAGCGAGGCCCCGCTCGTCGGCACCGGCATGGAGTACCGCTCCGCCGTCGACGCCGGTGACGTGGTCAAGGCCGAGAAGGACGGTGTGGTCCAGGAGGTCTCCGCGGACTACATCACCACGACCAACGACGACGGCACGTACATCACGTACCGCCTGGCCAAGTTCTCCCGGTCCAACCAGGGCACCTCGGTCAACCAGAAGGTCATCGTCAACGAGGGCGACCGTGTCATCGCGGGCCAGGTGCTCGCCGACGGCCCGGCCACCCAGAACGGCGAGATGGCGCTCGGCAAGAACCTGCTCGTCGCGTTCATGCCGTGGGAGGGTCACAACTACGAGGACGCGATCATCCTGTCGCAGCGCCTCGTGCAGGACGACGTCCTCTCCTCGATCCACATCGAGGAGCACGAGGTCGACGCCCGTGACACCAAGCTCGGCCCCGAGGAGATCACCCGGGACATCCCGAACGTCTCCGAGGAGGTCCTCGCCGACCTCGACGAGCGCGGCATCATCCGTATCGGTGCCGAGGTCGTCGCCGGCGACATCCTGGTCGGCAAGGTCACGCCCAAGGGTGAGACCGAGCTGACCCCGGAGGAGCGCCTGCTGCGCGCCATCTTCGGCGAGAAGGCGCGTGAGGTCCGTGACACCTCGCTGAAGGTCCCGCACGGCGAGATCGGCAAGGTCATCGGTGTGCGCCTCTTCGACCGCGAGGAGGGTGACGAGCTGCCCCCGGGCGTGAACCAGCTCGTCCGCGTCTACGTGGCCCAGAAGCGCAAGATCACCGACGGTGACAAGCTCGCCGGCCGTCACGGCAACAAGGGCGTCATCTCCAAGATCCTGCCGATCGAGGACATGCCGTTCCTGGAGGACGGCACCCCGGTCGACATCATCCTCAACCCCCTCGGCGTCCCGTCCCGCATGAACCCGGGACAGGTCCTGGAGATCCACCTCGGCTGGCTGGCCAGCCGCGGCTGGGACGTCTCCGGTCTCGCGGAGGAGTGGGCGCAGCGGCTCCAGGGCATCGGCGCCGACAACGTCCAGCCCGGCACCAACGTCGCCACCCCGGTGTTCGACGGTGCCCGCGAGGACGAGCTGGCGGGTCTGCTCCAGCACACCATCCCCAACCGGGACGGCGAGCGCATGGTGCAGCCCACCGGCAAGGCGAGGCTGTTCGACGGCCGCTCCGGCGAGCCGTTCCCGGCGCCGATCTCGGTCGGCTACATGTACATCCTCAAGCTCCACCACCTGGTCGACGACAAGCTGCACGCCCGTTCGACCGGCCCGTACTCGATGATCACCCAGCAGCCGCTGGGTGGTAAGGCCCAGTTCGGTGGCCAGCGCTTCGGTGAGATGGAGGTGTGGGCGCTGGAGGCGTACGGCGCCGCTTACGCCCTCCAGGAGCTGCTGACCATCAAGTCCGACGACGTCACCGGCCGCGTGAAGGTCTACGAGGCCATCGTCAAGGGCGAGAACATCCCCGAGCCCGGCATCCCCGAGTCCTTCAAGGTGCTCATCAAGGAGATGCAGTCCCTGTGCCTCAACGTGGAGGTGCTGTCCAGCGACGGCATGTCCATCGAGATGCGCGACACCGACGAGGACGTCTTCCGCGCGGCGGAGGAGCTCGGCATCGACCTGTCCCGGCGCGAGCCGAGCAGCGTCGAAGAGGTCTGACGGGAGTCAGGCGGGGCCTCCTGACCGGAGGCCCCGCCGATCCCGCGACCCCCGTTTCAGACCACAGACTTACAACCCTGAGAGGGATTGACGCATAGTGCTCGACGTCAACTTCTTCGATGAGCTCCGGATCGGCCTGGCCACCGCTGACGACATCCGTCAGTGGAGCCACGGCGAGGTCAAGAAGCCCGAGACCATCAACTACCGCACCCTCAAGCCGGAAAAGGACGGGCTCTTCTGCGAGAAGATCTTCGGCCCCACCCGGGACTGGGAGTGCTACTGCGGCAAGTACAAGCGCGTCCGCTTCAAGGGCATCATCTGTGAGCGCTGTGGCGTCGAGGTCACGCGCGCCAAGGTGCGCCGTGAGCGGATGGGCCACATCGAACTGGCCGCCCCCGTCACGCACATCTGGTACTTCAAGGGTGTCCCGAGCCGGCTGGGCTACCTGCTCGACCTGGCCCCCAAGGACCTCGAGAAGGTCATCTACTTCGCGGCGTACATGATCACGTACGTCGACGAGGAGCGCCGCACCCGCGACCTGCCCTCGCTGGAGGCCCACGTCTCCGTCGAGCGCCAGCAGATCGAGAACCGCCGTGACTCCGACCTCGAGGCCCGCGCCAAGAAGCTCGAGACCGACCTGGCCGAGCTGGAGGCCGAGGGTGCCAAGGCCGACGTGCGCCGCAAGGTGCGCGAGGGTGCCGAGCGCGAGATGAAGCAGCTGCGCGACCGCGCGCAGCGCGAGATCGACCGCCTCGACGAGGTGTGGACCCGGTTCAAGAACCTCAAGGTCCAGGACCTCGAGGGCGACGAGCTGCTCTATCGCGAGCTGCGCGACCGCTTCGGCACCTACTTCGACGGCTCGATGGGTGCCGCGGCGCTGCAGAAGCGCCTGGAGTCCTTCGACCTCGACGAGGAGGCCGAGAAGCTCCGCGAGATCATCCGCACCGGCAAGGGCCAGAAGAAGACCCGTGCCCTGAAGCGGCTGAAGGTCGTCTCCGCGTTCCTGCAGACCTCCAACAGCCCCAAGGGCATGGTCCTGGACTGCGTCCCGGTCATCCCGCCGGACCTGCGTCCGATGGTGCAGCTGGACGGTGGCCGCTTCGCGACCTCCGACCTGAACGACCTGTACCGCCGTGTCATCAACCGCAACAACCGCCTGAAGCGGCTTCTCGACCTCGGCGCGCCCGAGATCATCGTGAACAACGAGAAGCGCATGCTCCAGGAGGCCGTCGACGCGCTCTTCGACAACGGCCGCCGCGGCCGCCCGGTCACGGGCCCCGGCAACCGTCCGCTGAAGTCGCTGTCCGACATGCTCAAGGGCAAGCAGGGCCGCTTCCGTCAGAACCTGCTCGGCAAGCGAGTCGACTACTCGGCGCGTTCCGTCATCGTCGTCGGCCCGCAGCTCAAGCTGCACCAGTGCGGTCTGCCGAAGGCCATGGCGCTGGAGCTCTTCAAGCCGTTCGTGATGAAGCGCCTGGTGGACCTGAACCACGCGCAGAACATCAAGTCGGCGAAGCGCATGGTCGAGCGCGGCCGCACCGTGGTGTACGACGTCCTCGAAGAGGTCATCGCCGAGCACCCGGTGCTGCTGAACCGTGCGCCCACCCTGCACCGCCTCGGCATCCAGGCCTTCGAGCCGCAGCTCGTCGAGGGCAAGGCCATCCAGATCCACCCGCTCGTCTGCACCGCCTTCAACGCGGACTTCGACGGTGACCAGATGGCCGTGCACCTTCCGCTGTCCGCGGAGGCGCAGGCCGAGGCCCGCATCCTGATGCTGTCCTCGAACAACATCCTCAAGCCCGCCGACGGCCGTCCGGTGACGATGCCGACCCAGGACATGGTCCTCGGTCTGTTCTTCCTCACCACCGACGGCGAGATGCGGGACACCAAGGGCGAGGGGCGTGCCTTCGGCTCCACGGCCGAGGCGACGATGGCCTTCGACGCCGGTGAGCTCGCGCTCCAGTCGCCGATCGACATCCGCTTCCCGGTGGGCACCATCCCGCCGCGCGGCTGGACCCCGCCGGCCACCGAGGACGAGGCCGACGCCGCCGACTGGCAGCCCGGCGACCCGTTCCGGCTGCGGACGACCCTGGGCCGCGCGCTCTTCAACGAGCTGCTGCCCGAGGACTACCCGTTCGTCGACTACTCGGTGGGCAAGAAGCAGCTCGGCGAGATCGTCAACGACCTGGCCGAGCGCTACCCCAAGGTCATCGTGGCGGCGACGCTCGACAACCTGAAGGCGGCGGGCTTCTACTGGGGCACCCGCTCCGGCGTCACCGTGGCCATCTCCGACGTCGTCGTTCCCGAGGCGAAGAAGGAGATCGTCAAGGGCTACGAGGCGCAGGACGAGAAGGTCCAGAAGCAGTACGAGCGCGGTCTGATCACCAAGGAAGAGCGCACGCAGGAGCTCATCGCGATCTGGACCAAGGCGACCAACGAGGTCGCCGAGGCGATGAACGCGAACTTCCCGAAGACGAACCCCATCTTCATGATGGTCGACTCGGGTGCGCGCGGGAACATGATGCAGATGCGTCAGATCGCCGGTATGCGTGGTCTGGTGTCCAACGCCAAGAACGAGACGATCCCGCGTCCCATCAAGGCGTCCTTCCGTGAGGGCCTGTCCGTGCTGGAGTACTTCATCTCCACGCACGGTGCCCGTAAGGGTCTGGCGGACACCGCCCTGCGTACGGCCGACTCGGGTTACCTCACCCGTCGTCTGGTCGACGTCTCGCAGGACGTCATCATCCGCGAGGAGGACTGCGGCACCGACCGCGGTCTGCGCCTCAAGATCGCCGAGCGCGGTGCGGACGGTGCGCTGACCAAGACGGAGGACGTCGAGACGTCCGTGTACGCGCGCTGCCTCGCCGAGGACATCGTCGTCGACGGCAAGGTGCTGGCCCCCGCCGGCACCGACCTGGGCGACGTCCTGATCGAGGAGCTCGTCAAGCACGGCGTCGAGGAGGTCAAGACCCGCTCGGTCCTGACCTGTGAGTCCGCCGTCGGCACCTGCGCCATGTGCTACGGCCGCTCGCTGGCCACCGGCAAGCTGGTCGACATCGGTGAGGCGGTCGGCATCATCGCCGCCCAGTCCATCGGTGAGCCCGGCACCCAGCTGACGATGCGTACCTTCCACACCGGTGGTGTGGCCGGTGACGACATCACGCAGGGTCTGCCGCGTGTCGTCGAGCTCTTCGAGGCCCGTACCCCGAAGGGTGTCGCCCCGATCTCCGAGGCCGCCGGCCGCGTGCGGATCGAGGAGACCGAGAAGACGAAGAAGATCGTCGTCACCCCGGACGACGGCAGCGACGAGACGGCGTTCCCGATCTCCAAGCGTGCCCGTCTGCTGGTCTCCGAGGGCGACCACGTCGACGTGGGCCAGAAGCTCACCGTGGGTGCCACCAACCCGCACGACGTGCTGCGCATCCTCGGCCAGCGCGCGGTCCAGGTCCACCTGGTCGGCGAGGTCCAGAAGGTCTACAACTCGCAGGGCGTGTCGATCCACGACAAGCACATCGAGATCATCATCCGGCAGATGCTCCGCCGGGTGACGATCATCGAGTCCGGCGACGCGGAACTGCTGCCGGGCGAGCTCGTCGAGCGCGGCAAGTTCGAGACCGAGAACCGTCGTGTGGTCCAGGAGGGCGGTCACCCGGCCTCCGGTCGTCCGCAGCTGATGGGTATCACCAAGGCCTCGCTGGCGACGGAGTCCTGGCTGTCGGCCGCCTCCTTCCAGGAGACGACCAGGGTCCTGACGGACGCGGCGATCAACGCCAAGTCCGACAGCCTGATCGGCCTCAAGGAGAACGTCATCATCGGTAAGCTCATCCCGGCCGGTACGGGTCTGTCCCGCTACCGCAACATCCGGGTCGAGCCGACCGAGGAGGCGAAGGCGGCGATGTACTCGGCCGTCGGTTACGACGACATCGACTACTCGCCGTTCGGCACCGGCTCCGGCCAGGCGGTGCCGCTGGAGGACTACGACTACGGTCCGTACAACCAGTAGGCGGCAGGTCCCTCGGGATCAGCAGCAGCGGGCGGGCGGTCACCCTTCGGGGTGGCCGCCCGTCGGCGTGCGCGGCCCCCTCACGCGCCCTAGGGGGTCTCCGGGACCTTCTTCCCGGCAGGAGGGAACCATCGCGCTTCCGGGCGCGTTTGGAGATGATGGAGGCGTTACTGCCGCCGGGGGAGGTATTCCGTGACGTACCCGACACCGTGGCAGCCGTGGAGCGGGCAGAACGCGCAGCACGGCTCGTCGATGCTCGCGTCCCACGCCGATCGCGAACGGGCCGTGGACGTGCTCAGAGCGGGCTTCAGCGAGGGCCGGCTGCAGCAGGCGGAGCTGGAGAAGCGCGTCGCGCGGGCCTACGAGGCGCGCACGGTGGGGGAGCTGGGACTCCTCGTCGCCGATCTGCCGCAGGGGCCGATGCCCGTGCAGCCCGCCGTGACACCCGTACCGCGCACCTTCCTGCCGGCGCCGGTGCCGCCGCGCAACAACGGCAAGGCCGTGGGCTCCCTGGTGTGCGGCATCCTGACCACGATGACGGCGGGGCTGACCGGCATCCCCGCGGTGGTGCTGGGCCACACGGCCCGCAGCGAGATACGCCGTACCGGCGAGGGGGGCGACGGCTTCGCGGTCGCCGGGCTGATCCTGGGCTGGCTGTCGATCGCGGGCTGGGCCGTGTTCCTGCTCTTCGTCATCGTGGCGGCGTCGACCTACCCGTGACCGGGCGGCTCGGTGCCCTCCGCGCCCTCCGTGTCTCCCTGCCCCCCCCGTGACCCCGTGACCCCGTGACCACCGCGCGTCCCCGCGCACTCTCGCGCGGGAGGCGGGCACACCCTGCCTCGACCGGCGGAATCCGGGTCCCCCGAGCAGGTGGCCGGGGGCCGCGGCGGAGTTGTTTTGACCGCAGCCAATGAGGTAGGTACGCTCATACCTTGTGCCTGGGGTGTGCCCTGGCCCTCGTGCGTGCCTGCACCCGTACGGGGAGCCGTCACCGGCCACCGCAATCTGCGCCTTTTCTGCCTCGCGGCGGGGATCTGCAGTATTCGACACACCCGACCGCGTGGGTCGGAGATGTTCCAGGTTAGCTGTACCCATCGGCACACAGAAACCGGAGAAGTAGTGCCTACGATCCAGCAGCTGGTCCGGAAGGGCCGGCAGGACAAGGTCGAGAAGAACAAGACGCCCGCACTCGAGGGTTCGCCCCAGCGTCGCGGCGTCTGCACGCGTGTGTTCACGACCACCCCGAAGAAGCCGAACTCGGCCCTGCGTAAGGTCGCGCGTGTGCGTCTGACCAGCGGCATCGAGGTCACCGCTTACATTCCGGGTGAGGGACACAACCTGCAGGAGCACTCCATCGTGCTCGTGCGTGGTGGCCGTGTGAAGGACCTGCCGGGTGTTCGCTACAAGATCATCCGCGGTTCCCTCGACACCCAGGGTGTCAAGAACCGCAAGCAGGCCCGCAGCCGCTACGGCGCCAAGAAGGAGAAGTAAGAATGCCTCGTAAGGGCCCCGCCCCGAAGCGTCCGGTCATCATCGACCCGGTCTACGGCTCTCCTCTGGTGACCTCGCTGATCAACAAGGTGCTGCTGAACGGCAAGCGCTCCACCGCCGAGCGCATCGTCTACGGCGCCATGGAGGGTCTGCGTGAGAAGACGGGCAACGACCCGATCATCACGCTGAAGCGCGCGCTGGAGAACATCAAGCCGACCCTCGAGGTCAAGTCCCGCCGTGTCGGTGGCGCCACGTACCAGGTGCCGATCGAGGTCAAGCCCGGTCGCGCCAACACGCTCGCGCTGCGCTGGCTGGTCGGTTACTCCCGCGCCCGTCGCGAGAAGACCATGACCGAGCGCCTGCTCAACGAGCTCCTCGACGCCTCCAACGGCCTCGGTGCCGCGGTGAAGAAGCGCGAGGACACGCACAAGATGGCCGAGTCCAACAAGGCCTTCGCGCACTACCGCTGGTAGTCGCTACCCACATCGAGACCGAGAGAAGACTGAAGCCTTATGGCTACCACTTCACTTGACCTGGCCAAGGTCCGCAACATCGGGATCATGGCCCACATCGACGCGGGCAAGACGACCACCACTGAGCGGATCCTGTTCTACACCGGCGTTTCGTACAAGATCGGTGAGGTCCACGACGGCGCCGCCACGATGGACTGGATGGAGCAGGAGCAGGAGCGTGGCATCACAATCACGTCTGCTGCGACCACCTGTCACTGGCCGCTCGAGGACAACGACTACACCATCAACATCATCGACACCCCGGGGCACGTCGACTTCACCGTCGAGGTGGAGCGCTCCCTGCGCGTGCTCGACGGTGCCGTGACGGTGTTCGACGGTGTCGCCGGTGTCGAGCCGCAGTCCGAGACGGTGTGGCGTCAGGCCGACCGTTACGGCGTGCCCCGCATCTGCTTCGTGAACAAGCTGGACCGTACCGGCGCCGAGTTCCACCGCTGCGTGGACATGATCTCGGACCGCCTGGGCGCCCAGCCGCTGGTCATGCAGCTCCCGATCGGTGCCGAGGCCGACTTCAAGGGCGTCGTGGACCTGGTCCGCATGAAGGCGCTCGTGTGGTCCGCCGAGGCGGCCAAGGGCGAGATGTACGACACCGTCGACATCCCGGCCAGCCACACCGAGGCCGCCGAGGAGTGGCGCGGCAAGCTGGTCGAGGCCGTCGCCGAGAACGACGAAGAGATGATGGAGCTGTACCTGGAGGGCCAGGAGCCCACCGAGGAGCAGCTGTACGCGGCGATCCGCCGCATCACCATCGCCTCCGGCAAGTCCAGCGACACCACGGTCACCCCGGTGTTCTGCGGTACCGCGTTCAAGAACAAGGGCGTCCAGCCCCTGCTCGACGCGGTCGTGCGCTACCTGCCGACCCCCCTCGACGTCGAGGCCATCGAGGGCCACGACGTCAAGGACCCCGAGGTCGTCGTCAAGCGCAAGCCGTCCGAGGACGAGCCGCTGTCGGCCCTCGCGTTCAAGATCATGAGCGACCCGCACCTCGGCAAGCTCACCTTCGTCCGCGTGTACTCCGGCCGTCTGCAGTCCGGCACCGCTGTGCTGAACTCGGTCAAGGGCCGCAAGGAGCGCATCGGCAAGATCTACCGCATGCACGCCAACAAGCGTGAGGAGATCGAGTCGGTGGGCGCCGGCGACATCGTCGCCGTCATGGGCCTGAAGCAGACCACCACCGGTGAGACGCTCGCGGACGAGAAGAACCCGGTGATCCTGGAGTCCATGGACTTCCCGGCGCCGGTCATCGAGGTCGCGATCGAGCCCAAGTCCAAGGGCGACCAGGAGAAGCTGGGTGTCGCCATCCAGCGTCTCGCGGAGGAGGACCCCTCCTTCCAGGTGCACACCAACGAGGAGACCGGCCAGACCGTCATCGGCGGTATGGGCGAGCTTCACCTCGAGGTGCTGGTCGACCGGATGCGGCGCGAGTTCAAGGTCGAGGCCAACGTCGGCAAGCCGCAGGTCGCGTACCGTGAGACGATCCGCAAGGCCGTCGAGCGCGTGGACTACACCCACAAGAAGCAGACCGGTGGTACCGGTCAGTTCGCCAAGGTGCAGATCGCGATCGAGCCGATCGAGGGCGGCGACGCCTCGTACGAGTTCGTGAACAAGGTCACCGGTGGCCGCATCCCGAAGGAGTACATCCCTTCGGTGGACGCCGGTGCGCAGGAGGCCATGCAGTTCGGCATCCTGGCCGGCTACGAGATGACGGGCGTCCGCGTCACGCTCATCGACGGTGGCTACCACGAGGTCGACTCCTCCGAGCTCGCCTTCAAGATCGCCGGTTCGCAGGCGTTCAAGGAGGCCGCGCGCAAGGCCAGCCCCGTGCTGCTCGAGCCGATGATGGCCGTCGAGGTCACCACGCCCGAGGACTACATGGGCGACGTGATCGGCGACATCAACTCCCGCCGTGGCCAGATCCAGGCCATGGAGGAGCGTGCCGGCGCCCGCGTCGTCAAGGGCCTGGTTCCGCTGTCGGAGATGTTCGGCTACGTCGGCGACCTCCGCAGCAAGACGTCGGGTCGCGCGAGCTACTCGATGCAGTTCGACTCCTACGCCGAGGTTCCCCGGAACGTCGCCGAGGAGATCATCGCGAAGGCCAAGGGCGAGTAACGCACCCCGTTCCAACGCTTTAGGCTTGACACCGACCGCCGGGATTCGACCGGTGAGGGAGAATCCCGGCGGGCGGCACCCCAGCAAAGATCATCCTGGCGCCGATGAGTAAGGCGTACCAGAACCACTCCACAGGAGGACCCCAGTGGCGAAGGCGAAGTTCGAGCGGACTAAGCCGCACGTCAACATCGGCACCATCGGTCACATCGACCACGGTAAGACGACCCTCACGGCCGCCATTACCAAGGTGCTGCACGACGCGTACCCGGACCTGAACGAGGCCTCGGCCTTCGACCAGATCGACAAGGCTCCTGAGGAGCGCCAGCGCGGTATCACCATCTCCATCGCGCACGTCGAGTACCAGACCGAGTCGCGTCACTACGCCCACGTCGACTGCCCCGGTCACGCGGACTACATCAAGAACATGATCACCGGTGCGGCGCAGATGGACGGCGCCATCCTGGTGGTCGCCGCCACCGACGGCCCGATGCCGCAGACCAAGGAGCACGTGCTCCTGGCCCGCCAGGTCGGCGTGCCGTACATCGTGGTCGCCCTGAACAAGGCCGACATGGTGGACGACGAGGAGATCCTGGAGCTCGTCGAGCTCGAGGTCCGTGAGCTCCTCTCCGAGTACGAGTTCCCGGGCGACGACGTTCCCGTCGTCAAGGTCTCCGCGCTGAAGGCCCTCGAGGGCGACGCGGAGTGGGGCAAGTCCGTCCTCGACCTGATGAAGGCCGTCGACGAGGCCATCCCGCAGCCCGAGCGCGACGTCGACAAGCCGTTCCTGATGCCGATCGAGGACGTCTTCACCATCACCGGTCGCGGTACGGTCGTCACCGGCCGCATCGAGCGTGGTGTCCTCAAGGTCAACGAGACCGTCGACATCGTCGGCATCAAGCAGGAGAAGACCTCCACCACGGTCACCGGTATCGAGATGTTCCGGAAGCTGCTGGACGAGGGTCAGGCCGGTGAGAACGTCGGTCTGCTGCTCCGCGGCATCAAGCGCGAGGACGTCGAGCGCGGCCAGGTCATCATCAAGCCGGGCTCGGTCACCCCGCACACCGAGTTCGAGGCGCAGGCCTACATTCTGTCCAAGGACGAGGGTGGCCGCCACACGCCGTTCTTCAACAACTACCGCCCGCAGTTCTACTTCCGTACGACGGACGTGACCGGCGTCGTGACCCTCCCCGAGGGCACCGAGATGGTCATGCCGGGTGACAACACCGAGATGAAGGTGGAGCTCATCCAGCCCGTCGCCATGGAGGAGGGCCTCAAGTTCGCCATCCGTGAGGGTGGCCGGACCGTCGGCGCCGGCCAGGTCACCAAGATCGTCAAGTAACTCTTGACGGCCTCGGCCTGGTAGCTCCGCTGCGAGCACCTATGAGGGCCCGCACGACTTCGGTCGTGCGGGCCTTCGCGTTGTCCGGACCCGTTCGGCCGCTCCCGGGGGCTCTCCGTCCTCGAAAAACTTTCGTTACGGACGGCCTATTGTTTCGGGGAATTCTCCGAACCATGATGTGGCGCGGTCGTGATCGTGTGCTCGCGGCCCGTGACGGACGGAGGAGCGCATGGACAGGCATGCAGACCGGGGGCCGAGCCGCAGGGCCGTGGTGGGGGCGGGAGCGGGCGGCGCGCTGGGCCTCGGTCTGGTCGGCGGGATGCCGGGCCTGTCCGGTACGGCACGGGCCCGGTCCGCGACGGAGGGCGGCGGCGAGCGGCTGCGGCCTACGGACCCCGGCGCCTATGTCTCCTTCACTCCCAAGCCCGGCGCACTCGCCCTCGTGCGCGCCGGGCACGCGCTGCCGATCGCCGTCGACAGCGGCGACCACCCCGGTGTGCTGCGGGTCGCGGGCGACCTCCGGGACGACGTCGAGCGCGTCACCGGCACCCGCCCCGCCCTGGTGAGGACCGGCGGGGGCAGGCGGCCCGCCGCCCGCGAACTCGTCGTCCTCGGCACCCTCGGCCGCAGCGCCCTCGTCGACGACCTGGTGGCGCGCGGGAAGCTGGACGTCGGCGGCGTCGAGGGCAGGTGGGAGACCTCGCTGCAGACGATCGTCGAGCACCCGTTCCCCGGCGTGGACCGCGCCTTCGTGATCGCGGGCAGCGACCGGCGCGGCACCGTCTTCGGCGCCTACGACGTCAGCCTCGGCATCGGCGTCTCGCCCTGGTACTGGTGGGACGACGTCAGGCCGGTGCACCGCGAGGCCCTGTACGTCCTGCCCGGCCGGCACACCCAGGGCACCCCCGCCGTGAAGTACCGCGGCGTCTTCCTCAACGACGAGAAC
This sequence comes from Streptomyces griseoaurantiacus, assembly GCF_036189845.1. Lineage (NCBI taxonomy): Bacteria > Bacillati > Actinomycetota > Actinomycetes > Kitasatosporales > Streptomycetaceae > Streptomyces > Streptomyces griseoaurantiacus. The sequence continues at coordinate 4,366,598 of NZ_CP108326.1, forward strand.
CCCGCGCTCGGCACCTGGGCCCCCGGCCACTTCGGCCCCGGCAAGGCCGAGGGGCACGAGGGCGGCTTCAACGCCGACTTCTACGCCAGGGTCTTCGAGCTGCTGCTCCGGCTGAAGGCGAACTACCTGTGGCCGGCCGTGTGGGGCCGCGCCTTCGCCGAGGACGACCCGGAGAACCACGCCCGCGCCACCCGGTACGGCATCGTCATGGGCACCTCCCACGAGGCGCCCATGATGCGCGGCATCGAGGAGTGGAACCGGCACGCGGTGGCCGCCGTCCGCGACAAGGACGGCACGATCGTCACCCCCGGGCACGACCCGTACGGGGGAACCGGCGAGTGGTCCTTCCGCAACAACGCCGAGGCGCTGAAGAAGTACTGGGCGGACGGCATCCGGCGGATGGTCGAGCAGGACTTCGAGGGCGTGGTCACCCTCGGCATGCGCGGCAACGGCGACACCGGCCTGCCCGACGGCGACGGCATCGACCTGATGCGGGAGATCATCGCCACCCAGCGGAAGATCCTCGCCGACGTCACCGGCAAGGACGTCACGACGATCCCCCAGGTGTGGACGCTCTACAAGGAGGTCCAGCGCTACTGGGACCGCGGCCTGCGTGCCCCCGAGGACGTGACCGTCGTCCTCACCGACGACAACTGGGGCAACATCCGCAAGCACCCCGACCCCGCGGAGCCCGCCCGTCCCGGCGGATACGGGCTGTACTACCACTTCGACTACGTGGGCGTGGGCCGCAACTACAAGTGGGTCGACACCACCTCCCTGCCGAACATGTGGGACCAGCTCCGCCAGGCGGTCGCCTACGGCAACCACGGACTGTGGGTCACCAATACGGGTGATCTCAAGGGCAACGAACTGCCCACCCAGTTCTTCCTCGACTACGCCTGGAACCCCGACCGCTGGGACCTCGACGCACTCCCCGAGTGGGAGCGCCGCTACGCCCGGCAGAACTTCGGCGAGGCCCAGGCCGGCGAGATCGCCTCGATCCTCGCCGAGTACGCGCGGCTCCAGTCGCTGCGCAAGCCCGAACTGCTCAACCGCAGGATCACCCTCGACCCGGACAAGGACCCCACCGAGGACGAGTCCGCGATCGTCTACGACGACCGGGCCACCCCCTTCTCGCTCACCGAGCACCGCGAGCTCGAACGCGTCACCGCCCGGTGGCGGCGGCTCGCCGAGCGGGCGGAGAAGGCCGCCCGGCGGCTGCCCGGGGCCGACCAGGACGCCTTCTTCGAACTCGTCGGCTACGAGGTCCTGGCCACCGCCAACCTCTACGCGCTGCGCGAGGCCGAGTTCACCAACCTGCTCTACGCCGCGCAGGGCCGGGCCGCCACCAACGACCTGGCGAGCAGTGCGGAGGCCCGGCTGAAGGACGACTTCGCCCTCCAGGACCGCTTCAACACCCGGGTGGCGGGCGGCAAGTGGAAGGGCTTCCAGACCCAGCCGCACATCGACTACGGCGACGTCGAACGGTACGGGCCCAACGCGCCCTGGCAGCAGCCGGAGCTGAACAACGTGGCCATCCCCGACGTGCTCTTCCCCGCGGTCCGGCGCGTCGAGCCGCCGGACCGGGCGGAGCCCGCGGTGGCCGTCGACGGCTCCGCCGACTGGTGGCCGCACTCCGCGGAGCGGGCCGTACTGCCCGAGTTCAGCCCCCACCAGACCCGCCCCGACCAGTACATCGAGGTCTTCAACCGGGGCCGCCGGGCCTTCGACTACCGCGTCACGACCTCCGCCCGCTGGCTGCGCGTCGACCGGCCGCACGGCCGCGTCGAGCAGCAGGTGCGCCTGACCGTGTCGGTCGACTGGGCGAAGGCGCCGGAGGGCAGGAGCGAGGCGGAGCTCGTGGTGCACGGACCCGGCGGCCGGATCACCACCGTCACCGCCGTGGCCCGCCGGCCCGACCGGGACACCGCCCGCGCGCTGCGCGGCTTCGTCGAGGCGGGCGGGTACGTGGCGATCGACGCCGAGCACCACAGCCGCGCGGTCGGCGCGCACGGGGTGGGCTGGCAGCGCGTGGACGGCATCGGCCGCGACGTCGCGGGCATGACACCGGTGCCGGTCACGGCCGCGCCGCGGACCCCCGGCGGGAACGCGCCCCGCCTGGAGTACGAGGTCGGCCTGCTGACGCCGGGCGAGGTCACCGTGTGGGCGTACCTGTCACCGCGCAACCCGGCCCTGGCCCACGCGGGACTGCGGTACGCGGTGTCCTTCGACGAGGACGCCCCGCAGACCGTGGACGTCATCGGCTCCACCGGCGCGGACGACGGGCTCATGAACAAGCAGTGGGCCCGCCACACCTCGGACAACGTCAACCGCACCGCCACTCGCCACACGATCGGGTCGGCCGGTGTGCACCGCCTGACCTTCTGGATGGTCGACCCGACCGTCGTCCTGCAACGCCTGCTGATCGACACCGGCGGGCTGCGGCCGACGTATCTGGGCCCCCCGGAGAGCAGAAGGCTGCGCTGAGGCGCACGCCCCACGCGCCCACGGACACACCCCCCACCTCCCCGTTTCTCCCTTCCGCAGAGAGGCACACCCATGAACTCCAGCCGCACCGGCCTGCGAAGAGCCGCCCTCGCCGTGCTGAGCGCCGCCCTGGTGGCGACGGCCGCGGGCACCGCGCAGGCGCACCCCGGCAAGGTCGGGCCCGGAAAGGGCCACCACCACGGCAAGGGGCACCCGAAGCCCGCCGCCTCGCTGCGCGACCTCGCCGACCGCAGGCACGTCCTGATCGGCACCGCCGTCGACACCACGGCCCTCGCCGAGGACGGCGCCTACCGGGCCGCCACCGCCCGCGAGTTCAGCTCGGTCACCGCCGAGAACGTCATGAAGTGGGAGGTCGTGGAGCCCGAGCGGGGCCGCTACGACTGGTCGGCGGCCGACGAACTGGTCCGTTTCGCCCGCGCCCACGGCCAGCAGGTCCGCGGCCACACCCTGCTCTGGCACAACCAGCTCCCGGCCTGGCTGACCGAGGGCGTCGCCGACGGCTCCATCGACGCGAAGGAACTGCGGAAGATCCTGCGCGAGCACATCACCGCCGAGGTCAAGCACTTCAAGGGCAAGATCTACCAGTGGGACGTCGTCAACGAGGTGTTCGAGGAGGACGGCAGCCTGCGCGACTCGATCTGGCTCCAGCAGCTCGGCCCCTCGTACATCGCCGACGCCTTCCGCTGGGCCCACCGGGCGGACCCCGGGGCCAAGCTGTTCATGAACGACTACAACGTCGAGGGCGTCAACGCGAAGTCGACCGCCTACTACGAACTGGCGAAGAAGCTGCGCGCCCAGGGCGTTCCCGTGCAGGGCATGGGCGTGCAGGCCCACCTCGACATCCAGTACGGCTTCCCGACCGACCTCGCCGCCAACCTGGCACGCTTCGACCGGCTCGGGCTGCGGACGGCGATCACCGAGGCCGACGTGCGCATGTTCACCCCCTCCGACCCGGCGAAGCTCGCCCGGCAGGCCTCCGACTACCGGGGGCTGCTCGCCGCCTGCCTCGCCACGAAGGGCTGCACCTCCTTCACGGTGTGGGGCTTCACCGACAAGTACTCCTGGGTGCCCGGCACCTTCGAGGGCGAGGGCGAGGCGAACATCCTCGACGCGGACTTCCGCCACAAGCCGGCGTACGAGGCGCTGCGGGAAGAACTGGTGAAGCGCCACTGAGAGGGGCCCCTGGAACGCCGGCGGTCGCGGAGGTCAGGTCCGCGGCCGCCGGTCCCGCGCCGAGGGGTTGTACGGGCGGCCCGTACGGGAGGGCATCGGACCCGTACCGGTTGGATCACAGCTCTCGTGAAGGCCCCGTGCACCCCTTGTGAACTGCGAGGACGCGTGCCTAGTAATGATCACGCCCCCCGCGCCCCACATTCCGCGCACCGATGAGAGCGAGCCCGTGAGCACCGTCCCGCCCCCCGAGCAGCCCGACGAGGACTCGTCCTCCTTCTCCGAGCAGGAGTGGGCCGCGTTCCAGCGCGACGCGGCGGAGGGCGGTGGCACGGCCCCGCCGAAGGAGCCCTCGGCACGGGCCCGGGTGGTGGCCCGGCGGCTGCGGGAGCAGGACGCGGCGGCCGAGCGGAGCGCCGGGGGACGCCGGCGGTGGCGCCGCGGCGGCAAGGCGGCCCGGCCCGCCCCGGCGACCCCGCCCGGCTGGCGTACGGGCCCCGCCTGGCAGGAGATGAACGGCCGCCGGGGGCGCCGGCGCGGGGTGTGGTCCGCGGTCGGTGTGGTGGCGGCGGTGGCGCTGGTGGTGGTCGCGATCCGCCCGTCACTGCTGCTGGACCGGTTCTCCGGCGGTGAGCCGGCGGACTCGGCCCCCTCCGCGCTCCCGGCCGAGACCGCGCTGCCGAGTGGTGCGCCCGGCGCCGTCGACCAGGCCGGGACGCCCACCCGCGCCCACCCCTTCCTCGGCTCCCCGGCCCGCTCCTGGGCCGGCGGCGCGGACGCCATCGTGCTGCCGACGGCCAAGGCGGCCGGGGGACTGAGCAAGGACGAGGTGGCACTCGCGCTGCGCCGCACCAAGGAGTTCCTGGTCGCCTCCAACCTGGACCCGAAGGTGCTGCGGGGCGGCTCCGCCGACGGAGCGCTGGCGCTCCTCGACCCCCAGCAGCCCGACCTGCTGCCCGAGATCCGCCGCGCCCTGCGCTCCCCGGCCCGCACGCACGACCCGCTGAACTACGTCACCCGCTTCGACCCCCAGCAGGTCGTGCTCGCCGGTGACACCGTCAAGGTGCGCGGCCACCTCACCTTCGACGCGGGCAAGGCGGGCCAGGTGCGGGTGCACGCGGACTACAGCTTCGTCTACCCGCTCGTGCGCACGGAGGCGGACGGCGACAGCCGGGTCGCGCGCACCATCGTGCGCCGCGAGCTGACCATGACCCTCAACGACCCGGCCAAGTGGATCGCCACCAAGGGCAAGCTGTCGCTGACCGAGAACGACGCCCACTTCTACAACTTCGAGTGCGGCGTGTACGACGGCTACATCCACCCCGTCTTCCCCGGCGACACCCCCACAGGCGCCCCCGCCACGGGCCCCGAGACGGATCCCTACGACCGCAGCGCCACCCTGGAGGGCGAGGCGGACGCGCGGGAGGAGTGCGGGACGGTCACGCGGACGTGACCGTCCAGGCGGAGAGGCCCGCGGGCACCAGGTCCTCTCGACTCACCGGCCCAGGTAAGTGATCTGCACGATGAACACGCGTTCGCTGCGTACGACGGTCTGGTAGGCGAACATCCCGCCCGGAAGGAGGACGTCACCGCCCTTCGGGTCGTGCCCCTCGTGGCTTCGGCCGTGCACGTGCAGTGCTTCGGCCGCTCTGACCAACTCGTCGGCTCTGCGTTCCATCTCGGTACGGAAGCCCACTGGGACGGCGCGGGCGGCTTCCTCGGCGGCGAAGGCGTATTCCCAGGCCCAGCTCAAGCGCGTACTGCCTTCATGGCCTCGTCCAGAACAGCGCTCAGCTCCCGCAAGGCCGTGGCGGCGACGGTCGGGTCCTCGTGTTCCAGATCCTCCTGGGCGCGGGCATGCCGGGCGAAGAGGTCGGGGCGGCGGGCGATCTCGATGTCCCTGGCCCATGTCAGAACCCAGCTCTGCACCGGGCTGAGCGACTGCCACTCCACGGCCTTGGCGAAGGCCTCGTCCTTGGTCCGCTGCATCTCCGGCAGGCGGCTGGGGGCGACCACGGCGAGGGCGGCTCGCAGGGCTTCCGGAGTCTGCTCGGGGCGGGGGACCAGCTCGTGTCCGTGGTCGGCCTGCGTGCTCATGGAGTCCTCCCGGGGTCGCACTGGCCAGGGTAACCGGGTGGGACTGCCGGGGTAGGGGTGCGCGAACATGGTGTGCCGTTCCTTCTGGTCAGTGGGTGTACGCGAGCCCGCGGCCGGGGGAGGACGCCGCCGCTCGGCAGTCGCCGCACAGGCCCGGTTCCGGGGCGCGGAAGGCGCGGTCGCAGCCCTCGCAGTTGTGCAGGGGGTGCCGCGTCGGTGGTGGGGCCGCCGGGGCGCGCACCGGCGGCGGGGGCGGCAGCAGGGCGGTGAGGCGGTGGGCCAGCAGGGCCGCGGGGCGGCGCAGGTCGTCCTCCGCGGGCAGGTCGGCTGTCAGGGCAGTACGGACGGCGGACAGCGGCACGTCGTACTGCATCCACGCGACGACACCGGGTGCGAGGTGCGCCGTGTCGCAGGCCGAGAACACCAGACGGGGGTTTTGGCGGCGCAGGCCGCAGAGGAAGTCGACGGCCTTCTCCAGCATGTCAGGGGAGTGGCAGGGCGGCCGGGGCACGGGCGGGAGGGGGTGTGGTCCGCGCTTGCGGCGGGGTTCGGCGCCGGGGACGCCCTCCGGGGCCGCTTCGGGTCCCGGTGACGGTGGCGGTGCCTTCGGCGGCGTCGTCCGGGCGGGGGCGTGCGCGCGGGACGCACCCGGCTGGTTGCAGGAGATTGTGCGGGTGACGAGGCGGCCGGAGGGTGTGCGTACGCGTTCGCGCCGCAGGTAGCCGTGGGCCTCCAGCTCGCGCAGACCGGCCGCGATCCGCGTGCGGCCCTCGGGGAAACGCGTGGCGAGCGTCTTGATGTCCACGAGGGTGTTGCTCGGCAGCGACTGGATGTGCACGGCCAGCGCGATGGCGACCAGCGAGAGCGTGGGGTGCTGGGCGAGGTGATTGCCGATCACCGTGAAGCGGCTGGTGTGGCGGGTGTTGTCGTGGGTGACGCCGTAGGCGTGCCCGCCAGGGCGGGGATTCGCCCGGGAGGGGGGCCGGTGTCCGGCGGGAGCTGACGGGGCGTGCGGGGGCACGTTAGTGTTTTGGGTATCCATCGGGAAGAGGCTTGCTTCCTAGGTGGTCAGGCCCTCGTTCGGGATTCCAGGTCCCGGCCGGGGGCCGACGTATGTTTGGGGCTTTCGCGCTGAGAGTAGGGCAGTCGGGGGCCCCGAAATCCAGCCGAGCCGGTGATGTTCACCCGCGTGAGTGAGCGGCTCCGCGCCGCTGACCGGCGGCGGGAAGGGTGGGCTTGGTGCGGTTTCTTTCCCCCCGAGTTCCTTGAGTGGTTACCGTCCGCGACACCGAAGCCCGCACGTGCGGATTCCGGTGCCGGGCGCCGCCGTTGCCCCGGGAACTGTCGGCGCACTGTCCAGTGCTGTCCGGACGGTCGGCCTCGTTGCCAGGGGTAGGGCGTCGCGGTACGACGCGGACTACGGAGGGGCGCGGCATGTCGGTGGACGGCGAGGCGGTACGGCCGGGGGCGGAGAGCGGCGAGGCGGACGAGCCGGGGTGGGAGGTGGACCCCGACGACGAGTGGGGTGTCGCCGTACTCACCACGGTGGGGCGGCAGTTGAGGCTGCGGAGGGAGGCGGCGGGCCTGCGCGCAGCCGAGTTCGGGACCGCCGTCGGGTACGGCGAGGACCTCGTCTACAAGGTGGAGGGCGGCAAGCGGATCCCCCGGCAGGACTATTTGGCCAGGGCGGACGAGGTACTGGGCGCGGATGGGCTGATCGCGGCGGCGTGGGAGGACGTGAAGAAGGTCCGGTATCCGAAGACGGTTCGCGACATCGCGAAGCTGGAGGCTCAGGCTGCGGAGGTCGGGGTGTACGTGTGCAACAGCATCAGTGGGTTGTTGCAGACGCCGGACCATGCACGGGCGCTCTTTCAGGCCGCGCAGCCGCCGTACTCACCGGATGACGTGGAGCGCATGGTGGCTGCCCGTATGGCCCGCAGGTCGATCTTCGAACGGCGCCCGGCTCCCTCCATCAGCTTCGTACTGGAAGAGGCGACGCTTCGGCGCGAGGTCGGGGGCACAATGGTGTGGCGGCAGCAGATCGAACACCTGTTGGAAGCGGGGCGGTTCCACAACGTCACGCTTCAGGTGATGCCGACGAGGACCGACGCCCACCCCGGTGTGGACGGCAGGATCGAGGTGCTGAAGTTCCCCGACGGTACGGCGGTGGGCCGCTCCGACGGCGCGTTCAACGGGCGGCCGACATCCGACCCGAAACAGCTGCGCATCCTCGAGCTGCGGTATGGAAGCATCCGGGCGCAGGCTCTCGCGCCCCGGGAGTCCCTGGCCTTCATCGAGCGACTACTGCTGGGAGAAACATGATCCGCAATGCCTCCGCCGGTGAGGGCTCAGCACTGGTGTGGTTCAAGAGCAGCTACAGCGACGGTACCGACGGCAATTCCTGCCTCGAACTCGCCCTCACCCCTCACACCGTGCACGTCCGTGATTCCAAGCACGTCGAAGGGCCCCGTCTCGCGCTCGCGCCCTCCGTGTGGGCGCGTTTCGTGGCGTACGCCTCGCAGGGGTGACCAGGGACCTTCCGGTCAGTAGGTCGGGCAGGGCCCTGGCCATACGGTTTACGTGTGCGTAACACTTGACGGGTCGGCCGCTCCGCGGGCGGCCCCGCTGGGGTGCGTCCGAACGGCGGCCGTTTCCCCGCGCGCGGCAACGGCGCCGAGCGCTCTCGACCGGTTCCGTACGACGCTGTCGTACGACCGGTAGCAGCCGTGCCAGAAAGGGAATCCGTGGCGACACGACCCGTGACGAAGCAGTCCGCCCTGTCCACGCTCGAACACCTCCGTGCGGAGATCGAGCAGCGCAACCCGGCCCAGCCGGAGTTCCACCAGGCCGTCCACGAGGTGCTGGAGACGCTGGCGCCCGTGCTGGAGGCCCGGCCCGAGTACGCGGAGCCGGGGCTCGTCGAGCGGCTGTGCGAGCCGGAGCGGCAGATCATCTTCCGGGTGCCGTGGACCGACGACCACGGGCATGTGCGGGTCAACCGCGGTTTCCGCGTCGAGTTCAACAGCGCGCTCGGCCCCTACAAGGGCGGCCTGCGCTTCCACCCGACCGTGAACCTGGGCGTCATCAAGTTCCTCGGCTTCGAGCAGGTCTTCAAGAACGCGCTGACCGGTCTGGGCATCGGCGGCGGCAAGGGCGGCAGCGACTTCGACCCGCACGGGCGCAGCGACGCGGAGGTCATGCGGTTCTGCCAGTCGTTCATGACGGAACTCCAGCGGCACATCGGCGAGCACACCGACGTGCCCGCCGGTGACATCGGCGTCGGCGGCCGCGAGATCGGCTACCTGTTCGGCCAGTACCGGCGGATCACCAACCGCTGGGAGGCCGGCGTGCTCACCGGCAAGGGCCCGCTGTGGGGCGGTTCCCTGATCCGCCCGGAGGCCACCGGTTACGGCAACGTGCTGTTCGCGGCGGCGATGCTGCGCCGCCGGCGCGGGGAGGACCTGGAGGGGCAGACGGCGGTCGTCTCGGGCTCCGGGAACGTGGCGATCTACACGATCGAGAAGCTCACCGCCCTCGGCGCCAACCCCGTCACCTGCTCGGACTCCTCCGGCTACGTCATCGACGACAAGGGCATCGACGTCGAGCTGCTCAAGCAGGTCAAGGAGGTCGAGCGCGGCCGCGTCGACCTCTACGCCGAGCGCCGGGGCGCCTCCGCGCGGTTCGTGCCCGGCGGGCGGGTCTGGGACGTCCCGGCCGACCTCGCGCTGCCCTCGGCCACGCAGAACGAGCTGGACGCGGACGCCGCCGCCACCCTGATCCGCAACGGCGTCAAGGCGGTCTCCGAGGGCGCCAACATGCCCACCACCCCCGAGGCCGTGGACGCCCTGCGGCAGGCGGGCGTCGCCTTCGGCCCCGGCAAGGCGGCGAACGCGGGCGGGGTCGCGGTCAGCGCCCTGGAGATGGCGCAGAACCACGCCCGTACGACATGGACGGCGGCGCGGGTGGAGGAGGAGCTGAGCGGCATCATGAACGCCATCCACACCACCTGCGACGAGACCGCCGAGCGTTACGGCGCCCCGGGCGACTACGTCACCGGGGCAAACATCGCCGGCTTCGAACGCGTGGCCGACGCGATGCTGGCGCAGGGAGTCATCTGAGACGCGGGGGTGCGGCCGGGGTGCGCGCGACCCGGCCGCCGTCTCAGACCTTGCGGGCGGGCGTCCCCGGCGTGCCGGAGGCCTCGGGCGACGGGTCGGGCCGCCACAGCCAGGGCTGGCCCTCCGGCGTCAGGCCCGCGGCCACCGGGCCCCGGCGCGGGGAGCCGTGCAGGACGAAGCCGTCCAGGGAGTCCGTCGTCGACGTGGTGTGTCTGCCGGTCGTGCGGTGGACGAGGCGGAGCCGGCCGTCCAGCGCCCGGCCCAGCAGATGGGCGCCGGCCGCGACGACGGGGCCGTAGCCGGGGAAGGACACCGCGCCGCCCGCCGGGGCGAGGAGCGCGGGGGAGGCGGGCGGACGGAAGTACAGGTGTCCGTCCGCCACGGCTATCGCGTCCGCCGGGACCCTCGGACCGCTCTTCATCCCCGGCACGGGGGAGGGGCCCTCGGGGGTCCAGTGGTGCACGTCCTCGCGGCCCGGCGCGTACACGTGCACCTCGCCGTCCGCCCCCACCACGGCGGTGAGTCCGTCCTGCACCTGCCCGCCGCCCAGGTTCCGCCACGGCGACCAGACGCCGCCGGTCTCCCGGACCCGGGTGCTGATGCCCTGGTCGGCATTGCGCACGAAGAGGTGGACGCGGCCGTCGGGCGCGGTCACCGCGACGGGGACGCCGATGCGCCGGCCCCGGTCGGCGTCGACGCCCTCGGGATTGCCGAGGCCGGTCCACGCCTTGAAGGCACCGCCCGGCGCGCGCTGCTCCAGCAGCACGATCTCCCGCGTATCGGCTCCGCCGAGGCCCTGGACGGACGCGAACCGCAGCCCCAGGAGCAGCAGCCGGCCGTCGTCGAGGACCGCCGAACCCAGCGTGGGCGCGAGCGGGCCGCCGCCCAGGTCGGACGGCTCGCCGAACGTACCGTCCGCCCCCTCCTGCCAGCGCACCGCGCGCATGCCGAGCACGCCGTACGCGGTGAGCCGCCCGTCCGCCGTCTCGGTCAGCGCGAGCCGGGGGCCGGGGTGGCGGTAGTGCGTGGAGCGGACCCAGCGCTTGCGGTTGCGCAGCGGCCGGTCGCCGCCCACGTTGTAGTCGCCGCAGCCGGCCTCGTTGCCGCAGTTCCACTCGGGGGAGCCGCCGTAGGGCACCAGGTGGGCGGCCTTGGGGGTGAGGACCGCGCGCGGGAGGTTGTCGGGCCAGTGCCGGTTGTAGTAGGCGCGGTAGGCGACGGTGCTGAACTCCGGTGGCCCGTCCGGTCCGCTCGTCCGTGCCCAGCGGGCCAGTGCGGCCCAGGTGAAGGAGGCGACGGCGGTGTGGTCGGCGTGGTCGGAGTAGCCGGGCTGCTCGCTGTCGCGGATGCGGGCGAGACGGTCGCTGACCTGGATGTCCGGGTCGGGGTCCAGGGTGTGCACGAGGGTGGGGCGGTAGTGCTCGAACAGCCCGACGAGGACGTCGAGAAGGTCCTCGTGGTCGTAGGAGCGCACGCGCTGCACGGGTGAGCCGTCGGGGACGACGGTGGCCAGCCGCAGCCCGGTCTGCCGCCACAGCGCGGGCACGCCCATCTGCCGGAAGGGGGTGTGCATGGCCAGGTCGAGATGGATCAGCTCGATGCGTCGGCCCTCGTGTTCGAGGGTGTTCAGCTCGGCGTGGTGCCCGCCCGGCAGGGCGAGGGAGGACTCATTCCATCGCGTGAAGATGGGCAGCCCCAGCTGACTCGCGTAGCTCTGCCGCAGGCCCTGGTGGCGGGCGGAGGAGTACGCGTTCTTGTCGGCGGGCGGGGGCGGGAGCCCGGGCGTCTTGTTGACGCCGTCGGCCTCGCCCGCGGTGACGTACACGCAGACCAGGGGGGTGCCGGCGGCCAGCGCGTACTGGGTGTCCGGGTTCATGAAGTACAGGTCGTCGTCGGGGTGCGCGAGCACCTGCATCAGCAGCGCGCGCCGGCCCTGCACGGCGGGACGTCCCGAGACGGGGGCGGGCCCGGCGGTGGGTGCCTTGGCGGAGGCGTCGCCGGTCCGGGTCAGGCCGTACCCGACGACGGCCCCGCCCAGCCCGACGGCACCACCGACGAGCACGGCCCGCCGGGCGGTCCCGGACCTGCCGGTCCCCGGGGTGCCGGTACCGGAGCTCCCGGTACCGCTGTCCGTACTGTCCTTCGTGCGCCGTTTCGCCCTGTCTGCCCACGCAGCCCGGGCATGCCTGAACCGCATGCTCCACACTCCGATCGCCGCCTTGCAGCGGTCGGGTGCGCTGCGTGCTCAGTGGTCCCGGAGCCGTACGGAGCCCGTCCCGCCCTGCGGGCCGGTCCGTGCGGCTTCCGACAGAAGAGAGGGGAGCGGGAGGGATGCGGTTCCCCGCGAGGACGCCTTCCGTTCACCGGCGGGCGTGATGTCGATCACCGCGCGGCGCGGGGGCGGTGACGGCGAACGGCCGCCGCGCGCAGGGAACTTGCCCTGTGTGCGGCGGCCGTCCGGGGCCGCGTGCCGTGCGGCGTGCGAGGAGGTCAGTGCGCGGCCGCGCCCGCCGGGGCGCCCCGGCCCTGCGGGCGGGCGACCACCAGGACGCCCGAGGCCACGGCGGCGATCAGCATCGCCGCCACGCCCCACCAGATGGCGTTGGTGTAGCCGTGCACGATGCCCTCGCGCGCCACCTGCCGCATCCCGGCGCCGCTGGTGCGGTGCTCGCTGATGTACGTGGCGGTCGCCGAGGTGGCGATCGTGTTCAGCAGCGCGGTACCGAGCGAACCGCCCACCTGCTGCGAGGTGTTGACCATCGCGGAGGTCACGCCGGCGTCCTGCGGGCGCACGCCGTGGGTCGCGGTGGAGAAGACCGGCATGAAGGTCAGGCCCATGCCGAGCCCGAGCAGCAGTTCCGCCGGGAGGATGTGCGTGGCGTACGCGGAGTCGACGCCGAGCTGGGTCAGTACCAGCAGCCCCGAGGCCGCGAGCAGCATGCCGGGCACCATCAGCGCCCGCGCGGGCACGCGCGGCAGGAGCCGGGCGGAGATCTGCGTGGAGCCGATGATGATCGACGCGGACATCGGCAGGAAGGCCAGACCACTCCTGACCGGCGAGTATCCGAGGATGCCCTGGAGGTAGTAGGTCATGAAGAGGAACAGGCCGAACATGCCGATCGTGGCGAGGGCCATCGTCAGGAAGGACCCGGCCCGGTTGCGGTCGCTGAGGATGCGCAGCGGCAGCAACGGGTGCTTGGCCTTGCCCTGCCAGAGCACGAAGGCCACGAGCAGCGCCAGGCCGCCGAAGAGCAGGGTCAGCACCAGGCTGTCGCCCCAGCCGCGCGGCTCGGCCTCGGAGAAGCCGTAGACGACGGCGACCAGGCCGCCGCAGCCGAGGATGACACCGGGGACGTCGAGCCGGGACTCGCTGTGCCCGGGGCGGTCGTGCAGCAGGATCAGGGCGCCGATCACCGCGACGGCCGCGATCGGGATGTTGACGTACAGGCACCAGCGCCAGTTCGCGTACGAGGTGAGCACGCCGCCGAGGAGCAGGCCGAGCGCGGCGCCCGCGCCGGCGATGGCGCCGTAGATGCCGAAGGCCTTGCCGCGCTCGCGTGGGTCGGTGAACGTCGTGGTCATCAGGGAGAGCGCGGAGGGCGCGAGGACGGCGCCGAAGACGCCCTGCAGGGCGCGCGCGCCGAAGAGCATGCCGGGGCTGCCGGCCGCGCCGCCGATCGCGGAGGCCACGGCGAAGCCGACCAGGCCGATGATGAAGGTGCGCTTGCGGCCGACCAGGTCGGCGATGCGGCCGCCGAGCAGCAGCAGGCCGCCGAAGGCCAGGGTGTAGGCGGTGATGACCCACTGGCGGTTGCCGTCGGTCATGCCCAGCGCCTTCTGCGCGGAGGGCAGTGCGATGTTCACGATGGTCGCGTCGAGGACGACCATCAGCTGGGCCAGCGCGATGACGACCAGACCCCACCAGCGGCGGGGGTCCGGTGCCTCGACGGCGCTGCCGGAGGTGGGTGCCGGGGCCGTGCGTATGGCCTCGGCGGGCGAGGAGTCGCTCATGTCGCGGAGTGTCGCTTCCTTGGGTTCGTGAGGGTTGTCGCTAGGGCTCCGTGGCCCGGACCGTCACTTACGCAGATCGTCAGTATCGCTGATCGTCAGACAAGAGGATACGCTATCGGTATGACGGGCGCGCATCTTCCCGGTGACCTCGACGGTGCACTCGCCGCGAGGCTGGGCTATCTGTTCAAGAACGCCTATTTCCGGCTCAGTGAACGGATGACGGCGGCGCTGGAGCCCTACGGGATGAACCCGCGCGAGCTCGGCGTCCTCTCGGCGATCCAGGCGGGGGGCATCGAGGAGGGCGGCCAGGAGTGGTCGCAGATGGAGCTCGCCGGACGCCTCGGAGTGGACCGGACCACGATGGTGGCGCTCATCGACGGCCTGGAGCGCAAGGGACTGGTCGAACGGCGCCGCAGCGCGCGTGACCGGCGGCGCAACGTCGTCCTGCTGACGGCGGAGGGGGAACGGTGCCGCCGCGAGGCGGACGCGGCACGGGTGCGGGTCGAACGGGAGTTCCTGGCTCCCCTGGACGAGGAGACCGCCGCGGTGCTGACCGAGGCGCTGCGCACCCTGTTCGAGGCCCACGGCCGGGTGAACCGCCCCCACTGCACGCCGCCGCCCACCACGTGAACCGCGTCACTTGCGCGAGCCCCGTGACGGCGCCGGATGACGCCCCCGGGCGCCGCGCACGCCCCGTTGGTTTGATGCGCGTCACTCCCGGGGTATTCTCCTCCGCTCAATTGGCGCGCGAAGCGCCCCGTATGGCAGACTAGCGGGGTTGCTCGGTCGAGTGCCGATGCTGCGCGCCTCCCGCCGGGAGGACCGGAAGCGAGTCCCACAGTACTCGTCGTTCCAACCGCCCTCGGGCGGCTCTGGGGCGGACGTACGGGAATCTTCCGGGAAGTGTCAGCGGGGTACCGGCCAGGCGCCCGGTGGGCCTCTCGCCCCCGGTCCGCGGTTCCGGAAGGGCCCGTGTTTCCCAGAGCAGGGATGTTCGAACAAGGGACATCTGTGTCAGCGGGAGCGCGACACGCCCGACCGCGTGGGTCGGCAGAGGCGGGAAGGGGAGCACACGCCCCCCGGGTACCAGAGCGTTACGAGAGACAGGACTACGAAGTAGCCATGGCGGGACAGAAGATCCGCATCCGGCTCAAGGCCTACGACCACGAGGTCATCGACTCCTCGGCGAAGAAGATCGTCGAGACGGTGACGCGCACTGGTGCGTCGGTCGCGGGCCCGGTGCCGCTGCCCACTGAGAAGAACGTGTACTGCGTCATCAAGTCGCCGCACAAGTACAAGGACTCGCGCGAGCACTTCGAGATGCGCACGCACAAGCGCCTGATCGACATCCTCGACCCGACCCCCAAGACCGTTGACTCTCTGATGCGACTCGACCTCCCGGCCGGTGTCGACATCGAGATCAAGCTCTGAAGGCCGGTGATCTGAAGATGACCAAGCAGATCAAGGGCATCCTGGGCGAGAAGCTCGGCATGACGCAGGTGTGGGACGAGAACAACCGTGTCGTCCCGGTCACCGTCGTCAAGGCCGGTCCCAACGTCGTCACCCAGGTCCGCACGAACGACGCCGACGGCTACGAGTCCGTCCAGATCGCGTTCGGCGACATCGACCCCCGCAAGGTGAACAAGCCCCTCAAGGGCCACTTCGCCAAGGCGGACGTCACCCCCCGCCGTCACCTCGTCGAGATCCGCACGGCCGACGCCGCCGAGTACACGCTCGGCCAGGAAGTCACCGCCGAGGTCTTCGAGTCCGGCGTGAAGGTCGACGTCACCGGCAAGAGCAAGGGCAAGGGCTTCGCCGGTGTCATGAAGCGTCACAACTTCAAGGGCCTCGGCGCCGGTCACGGCACCCAGCGCAAGCACCGCTCGCCGGGCTCCATCGGTGGCTGCGCCACCCCGGGCCGCGTGTTCAAGGGCCTCCGCATGGCGGGCCGCATGGGCAACGAGCGGGTCACCACCCAGAACCTGACCGTCCACGCCGTTGACGCGGAGAAGGGTCTGCTGCTCATCAAGGGCGCGGTTCCCGGTCCGAACGGCGGCCTCGTCCTGGTCCGCACCGCGGCCAAGGGGGCCTGAGGAACCGATGAGCACTGTTGACATCCTTTCGCCTGCCGGCGAGAAGACCGGTAGCGTCGAGCTCCCCGCGGAGATCTTCGGCGTGGAGAAGATCAGCATCCCGCTGATCCACCAGGTCGTCGTCGCGCAGAACGCCGCTGCCCGCCAGGGCACGCACAAGACCAAGCGTCGCGGCGAGGTCCGCGGTGGCGGCAAGAAGCCGTACCGCCAGAAGGGCACCGGCCGCGCCCGTCAGGGTTCGACCCGCGCCCCGCAGTTCGCCGGCGGTGGCGTCGTCCACGGCCCGCAGCCGCGTGACTACTCGCAGCGGACCCCGAAGAAGATGAAGGCGGCGGCCCTGCGCCACGCCCTCACCGACCGGGCCCGTCACGACCGGATCCACGTCGTCACCGGCGTGGTCGAGGGCGAGACCGCCTCCACCAAGGCCGCTCGGACGCTGTTCGGCAAGATCTCGGAGCGCAAGAACCTGCTCCTGGTCATCGACCGCGCCGACGAGGCCGCGTGGCTCTCCGCCCGCAACCTGCCCCAGGTCCACATCCTGGAGCCGGGCCAGCTGAACACGTACGACGTTCTCGTCTCGGACGACGTGGTCTTCACCCAGGCCGCCTTCGAGTCCTTCGTGTCCGGCCCGAACAAGGCCAACGACACCGAAGGGAGCGAGGCCTGATGGCTACGCGTCACCCGAGCATCGCCTCCAAGGCTGCGAAGGCCGCCAAGGCCGCGCGCGTCGCCAAGGCGCGCCGCCACGCCGCGGAAGGCAAGAACACCGTCGAGACCCCCGTCAGCAAGTCCTTCACGGACCCCCGTGACGTGCTGCTGAAGCCGGTCGTCTCCGAGAAGAGCTACGCCCTCCTCGACGACAACAAGTACACGTTCATCGTCGCGCCGGGCAGCAACAAGACCCAGATCAAGCAGGCCGTCGAGGCGGTCTTCGAGGTCAAGGTCACCGGGGTCAACACGATCAACCGGCAGGGCAAGCGCAAGCGCACCCGTACCGGCTTCGGTCAGCGTGCCGCCACCAAGCGCGCGATCGTGACCCTTGCCGAGGGCGACCGTATCGACATCTTCGGCGGACCGACCTCCTGACGGAGGTTCGGAACGTCCAGATAATCGGAACTTTCCGAGGACTGAGAGACAATGGGTATCCGCAAGTACAAGCCGACGACTCCTGGCCGTCGTGGCGCCAGCGTCGCCGACTTCGTCGAGGTCACGCGGTCCACGCCGGAGAAGTCGCTGGTCCGTCCCCTGCACAGCAAGGGCGGCCGTAACAATTCCGGTCGTGTGACCGTTCGCCACCAGGGTGGCGGACACAAGCGCGCCTACCGCGTGATCGACTTCCGTCGTCACGACAAGGACGGCGTGCCGGCGAAGGTCGCGCACATCGAGTACGACCCCAACCGCACCGCGCGCATCGCGCTGCTGCACTACGCGGACGGCGAGAAGCGCTACATCCTCGCCCCGCGTGGCCTGTCGCAGGGCGACCGCGTCGAGAACGGTCCCGGCGCCGACATCAAGCCGGGCAACAACCTCGCGCTGCGCAACATCCCGGTCGGTACCACGCTGCACGCCATCGAGCTGCGGCCGGGCGGCGGCGCCAAGTTCGCCCGCTCCGCCGGCGCCTCGGTGCAGCTGCTCGCGAAGGAGGGCTCGATGGCCCACCTCCGCATGCCGTCCGGTGAGATCCGCCTGGTCGACGTGCGCTGCCGCGCCACCGTCGGCGAGGTCGGCAACGCCGAGCAGTCGAACATCAACTGGGGCAAGGCCGGCCGCAAGCGCTGGCTGGGCGTCCGCCCGACCGTCCGTGGTGTGGTCATGAACCCCGTGGACCACCCGCACGGTGGTGGCGAGGGCCGTACCTCCGGTGGTCGCCACCCGGTGTCCCCGTGGGGCAAGAAGGAAGGTCGTACTCGTTCGCCCAAGAAGGCGTCGAACAAGTACATCGTCCGCCGCCGCAAGACGAACAAGAAGCGCTAGGAGCGGGTTCAGATGCCGCGCAGTCTCAAGAAGGGGCCCTTCGTCGACGACCACCTCATGAAGAAGGTGGACGTGCAGAACGAGGCAGGTTCCAAGAACGTCATCAAGACCTGGTCCCGTCGCTCGATGATCGTCCCGGCCATGCTGGGCCACACGATCGCGGTGCACAACGGCAAGACCCACATCCCGGTGTTTGTCACCGAGTCGATGGTCGGCCACAAGCTCGGCGAGTTCTCGCCGACGCGCACCTTCCGGGGTCACGTCAAGGACGACCGGAAGTCGAAGCGCCGCTAACAGCGGGGTGGAATGACCATGACAAACACTGAAGGGACAACCATGGAAGCCAGGGCCCAGGCGCGGTACATCCGCGTCACGCCCATGAAGGCCCGCCGCGTGGTGGACCTCATCCGTGGCATGGATGCCACGGAGGCTCAGGCGGTCCTGCGTTTCGCCCCGCAGGCCGCGAGCGTGCCGGTCGGCAAGGTGCTGGACAGCGCCATCGCCAACGCCGCGCACAACTACGACCACACCGACGCCGACAGCCTCTTCATCTCCGAGGCCTACGTCGACGAGGGTCCGACCCTGAAGCGGTTCCGGCCGCGCGCCCAGGGCCGTGCCTACCGGATCCGCAAGCGGACCAGCCACATCACCGTGGTCGTCAGCAGCAAGGAAGGAACCCGGTAATGGGCCAGAAGGTAAACCCGCACGGGTTCCGGCTCGGCATCACCACCGACTTCAAGTCGCGTTGGTACGCCGACAAGCTGTACAAGGACTACGTCAAGGAAGACGTCGCCATCCGTCGGATGATGACGTCCGGCATGGAGCGCGCCGGCATCTCGAAGGTGGAGATCGAGCGCACCCGTGACCGTGTGCGCGTGGACATCCACACCGCTCGTCCGGGCATCGTCATCGGCCGCCGCGGCGCCGAGGCCGACCGCATCCGCGGTGACCTCGAGAAGCTGACGGGCAAGCAGGTCCAGCTGAACATCCTCGAGGTCAAGAACCCCGAGACGGACGCTCAGCTCGTGGCCCAGGCCGTCGCCGAGCAGCTCTCCAGCCGCGTCTCCTTCCGCCGTGCCATGCGCAAGAGCATGCAGTCGGCGATGAAGGCGGGCGCCAAGGGCATCAAGATCCAGTGCGGTGGCCGCCTCGGCGGCGCCGAGATGTCCCGCTCGGAGTTCTACCGCGAGGGCCGTGTGCCCCTGCACACGCTCCGCGCGAACGTGGACTACGGCTTCTTCGAGGCCAAGACGACCTTCGGCCGCATCGGTGTGAAGGTCTGGATCTACAAGGGCGACGTCAAGAACATCGCCGAGGTCCGCGCCGAGAACGCCGCCGCCCGTGCCGGCAACCGCCCGGCCCGTGGCGGTGCCGACCGTCCGGCCCGCGGTGGCCGCGGTGGCGAGCGTGGCGGTCGCGGTCGTAAGCCGCAGCAGTCGGCTCCGGCAGCCGAGGCCCCCAAGGCCGACGCGCCCGCCGCTGCTCCGGCTGAGAGCACCGGAACGGAGGCCTGACCGACATGCTGATCCCCCGTAGGGTCAAGCACCGCAAGCAGCACCACCCGAAGCGCCGTGGTCAGGCCAAGGGCGGTACGACGGTCTCGTTCGGCGAGTACGGCATTCAGGCCCTCACGCCGGCGTACGTGACCAACCGCCAGATCGAGGCGGCCCGTATCGCCATGACCCGCCACATCAAGCGTGGCGGCAAGGTCTGGATCAACATCTACCCGGACCGCCCGCTCACGAAGAAGCCTGCCGAGACCCGCATGGGTTCCGGTAAGGGTTCTCCCGAGTGGTGGATCGCGAACGTGCACCCGGGACGGGTCATGTTCGAGCTGTCCTACCCCAACGAGAAGATCGCCCGTGAGGCGCTGACTCGTGCGGCCCACAAGCTGCCGATGAAGTGCCGGATCGTCAAGCGCGAGGCAGGTGAAGCGTGATGTCGGCCGGTACCAAGGCGTCCGAGCTGCGCGAACTGGGTGACGAGGAGCTTCTGGCGAAGCTCCGCGAAGCCAAGGAAGAGCTGTTCAACCTCCGCTTCCAGGCGGCGACCGGTCAGCTCGAGAACCACGGTCGGCTGAAGGCCGTCCGGAAGGACATCGCGCGGATCTACACCCTGATGCGTGAGCGCGAGCTGGGCATCGAGACGGTGGAGAGCGCCTGATGAGTGAGAGCAACGTGACTGAGCAGACTGCAGAGGCCCGCGGCTTCCGCAAGACCCGTGAGGGTCTCGTCGTCAGCGACAAGATGGACAAGACCGTCGTCGTCGCCGTCGAGGACCGCGTCAAGCACGCGCTGTACGGCAAGGTCATCCGCCGTACCAACAAGCTCAAGGCGCACGACGAGCAGAACGCCGCGGGTGTCGGCGACCGTGTCCTCCTCATGGAGACCCGGCCGCTGTCCGCGACGAAGCGCTGGCGCGTCGTCGAGATCCTCGAGAAGGCCAAGTAGGTAATTCCCGCAAGGGAATTCCCAACAGTACGTTCCTGCGGGGCATTCCTCGCAGGACAGTTCCGCCAGGCTCCACCGGGGCTGCTGCGCTCGATCAGAGCACGTCAGCCCCGGTGGGGAACCGGCAGACAAACAGGAGATAGACGTGATCCAGCAGGAGTCGCGACTGCGTGTCGCCGACAACACGGGTGCGAAGGAAATTCTCACCATCCGTGTGCTCGGTGGCTCCGGTCGCCGCTACGCGGGCATCGGTGACGTCATCGTCGCCACCGTCAAGGACGCGATCCCCGGTGGCAACGTGAAGAAGGGTGACGTCGTCAAGGCGGTCATCGTTCGCACCGTCAAGGAGCGCCGCCGTCCGGACGGCTCGTACATCCGCTTCGACGAGAACGCCGCCGTCATTCTGAAGAACGACGGCGACCCTCGCGGCACCCGTATCTTCGGCCCCGTGGGCCGTGAGCTGCGCGAGAAGAAGTTCATGAAGATCATCTCCCTCGCGCCGGAGGTGCTGTGAGCATGAAGATCAAGAAGGGCGACCTGGTTCAGGTCATCACCGGCAAGGACAAGGGCAAGCAGGGCAAGGTCATCGCGGCCTTCCCCCGCGAGGACCGCGTCCTGGTCGAGGGTGTCAACCGGGTCAAGAAGCACACCAAGGCCGGCCCGACCGCCAGCGGCTCGCAGGCCGGCGGCATCGTGACCACCGAGGCCCCCGTCCACGTCTCCAACGTCCAGCTGGTCGTGGAGAAGGACGGCAACAAGGTCGTCACGCGTGTCGGTTACCGCTTCGACGAGGACGGCAACAAGATCCGCGTTGCCAAGCGGACGGGTGAGGACATCTGATGGCTACCACCACCACTCCGCGACTGAAGACGAAGTACCGCGAGGAGATCGCGGGCAAGCTGCGTGACGAGTTCAAGTACGAGAACGTCATGCAGGTCCCCGCGCTCGTCAAGATCGTGGTCAACATGGGTGTCGGTGACGCCGCCCGTGACTCCAAGCTCATGGACGGTGCCGTCCGTGACCTGACCACCATCACCGGTCAGAAGCCGGCCGTCACCAAGGCCCGCAAGTCCATCGCGCAGTTCAAGCTGCGCGAGGGTCAGCCGATCGGTGCCCACGTCACGCTCCGTGGCGACCGCATGTGGGAGTTCCTGGACCGCACCCTGTCGCTCGCGCTCCCGCGCATCCGCGACTTCCGCGGTCTGTCCCCCAAGCAGTTCGACGGCCGTGGCAACTACACCTTCGGTCTCACGGAGCAGGTCATGTTCCACGAGATCGACCAGGACAAGATCGACCGCGTCCGGGGTATGGACATCACCGTGGTCACCACGGCGACCAACGACGCCGAGGGCCGCGCGCTCCTCCGTCACCTCGGCTTCCCCTTCAAGGAGGCGTGAGCGAGATGGCGAAGAAGGCTCTGATCGCGAAGGCTGCCCGCAAGCCCAAGTTCGGCGTGCGCGCCTACACCCGCTGCCAGCGCTGTGGGCGTCCGCACTCCGTCTACCGCAAGTTCGGCCTGTGCCGTGTGTGCCTCCGTGAGATGGCTCACCGCGGCGAGCTGCCGGGCGTGACCAAGAGCTCCTGGTAAAACCCCACTTGGGGTGAACCAGGACTCTCGGTAAGCAACTGGGGTCGGCAGGAGGCCCGCTCCGCATGCCGTAGGCTTGCGGGGTTGGGCGCCTGCCGTGCCCCGCACGTACGCGGGCTCCGCCCGCCAATGAATGCTTACTACGCCGTAGGTCCACCGCGCCGCACCCGTCCCGTCTCGGATCGGGGAGAGGGATGGCGCACCAGGAAACCCCGGCGAGAGAGGCCGAAGGCCAATTCATGACCATGACTGATCCGATCGCAGACATGCTCACGCGTCTGCGTAACGCGAACTCGGCGTACCACGACTCCGTGGCGATGCCGGCATCGAAGATCAAGTCTCACATCGCGGAGATCCTCCAGCAGGAGGGCTTCATCACGGGCTGGAAGGTCGAGGACGCCGAGGTCGGCAAGAACCTCGTCCTGGAGCTGAAGTTCGGCCCCAACCGTGAGCGCTCCATCGCGGGCATCAAGCGGATCTCCAAGCCCGGTCTCCGGGTGTACGCGAAGTCCACCAACCTGCCGAAGGTGCTGGGCGGCCTGGGCGTGGCGATCATCTCCACGTCGCACGGGCTCCTCACCGACAAGCAGGCCGGCAAGAAGGGCGTGGGTGGGGAAGTCCTCGCCTACGTCTGGTAACGGAAGGGAACGGAGGAAACAGCTATGTCGCGCATCGGCAAGCTCCCCATCGCGGTTCCCGCCGGCGTGGACGTCACCATCGACGGCCGTCAGGTGCAGGTGAAGGGGCCCAAGGGCACCCTGTCGCACACCATCGCGGCGCCGATCGAGATCGCTAAGGGTGAGGACGGCGTCCTGAACGTCACCCGCCCGAACGACGAGCGTCAGAACAAGGCCCTGCACGGCCTGTCCCGCACGCTGGTGGCGAACATGATCACCGGCGTGACCCAGGGTTACGTGAAGAAGCTCGAGATCAGCGGTGTCGGTTACCGCGTGACGGCCAAGGGTTCGAACCTCGAGTTCGCGCTCGGCTACAGCCACCCGATCACCGTCGAGGCACCCGAGGGCATCACCTTCAAGGTGGAGGCCCCGACCCGCTTCTCGGTCGAGGGCATCGACAAGCAGAAGGTGGGCGAGGTCGCGGCGAACATCCGCAAGCTGCGCAAGCCCGACCCGTACAAGGCCAAGGGTGTCAAGTACGAGGGTGAAGTCATCCGCCGCAAGGTCGGAAAGGCGGGTAAGTAAGCCATGGCATACGGGCAGAAGATCGCCAAGGGCGATGCCTACAAGCGCACCGCCATCAAGCGGCGCCACATCCGGATCCGCAAGAAGGTCTCCGGTACGGCCGAGCGCCCCCGCCTGGTCGTGACCCGCTCCAACCGTCACATCGTGGCGCAGGTGATCGACGACCTCAAGGGGCACACCCTGGCGTCGGCGTCCACCCTGGACACGTCGATCCGCGGCGGCGAGGGCGACAAGTCCTCGCAGGCCAAGCAGGTCGGCGCCCTGGTCGCCGAGCGTGCCAAGGCCGCCGGTGTCGAGGCCGTCGTGTTCGACCGTGGTGGCAACCAGTACGCCGGGCGCATCGCCGCCCTGGCGGACGCCGCCCGCGAGGCCGGGCTCAAGTTCTGAGCCGCTGTAGCTAGCGGAAAGAGAGAGGTAATCCAATGGCTGGACCCCAGCGCCGCGGTGGCGGTGCCGGTGGCGGCGAGCGGCGGGACCGGAAGGGCCGTGACGGCGGAGCATCCGCCGCCGAGAAGACCGCGTACGTCGAGCGCGTCGTCGCGATCAACCGTGTCGCCAAGGTTGTGAAGGGTGGTCGTCGCTTCAGCTTCACCGCGCTGGTCGTGGTGGGCGACGGTGACGGCACCGTGGGTGTCGGATACGGCAAGGCCAAGGAGGTGCCGGCCGCCATCGCCAAGGGTGTTGAGGAGGCCAAGAAGCACTTCTTCAAGGTCCCCCGCATCCAGGGCACCATCCCGCACCCGATCCAGGGTGAGAAGGCTGCCGGCGTCGTGCTGCTCAAGCCCGCGTCCCCCGGTACCGGTGTCATCGCCGGTGGTCCGGTGCGCGCCGTGCTCGAGTGCGCCGGCATCCACGACATCCTGTCGAAGTCGCTCGGCTCCGACAACCAGATCAACATCGTGCACGCGACCGTGGAGGCCCTCAAGGGCCTGCAGCGTCCCGAGGAGGTCGCGGCCCGCCGCGGTCTGCCGCTCGAGGACGTCGCTCCCGCGGCCCTGCTGCGTGCGCGTGCCGGGGCAGGTGCGTAATCATGGCGCAGCTCAAGATCACGCAGGTCAAGTCCTACATCGGCAGCAAGCAGAACCACCGCGACACCCTGCGTTCCCTTGGTCTCAAGGGCATCAACACGCAGGTCGTCAAGGAGGACCGCCCCGAGTTCCGCGGCATGGTGCACACCGTCCGCCACCTCGTGTCGGTCGAGGAGGTCGACTGATCATGGCGGAGAACAACCCGCTCAAGATCCACAACCTCCGTCCGGCCCCGGGCGCCAAGACCGCCAAGACCCGTGTCGGTCGTGGTGAGGCGTCGAAGGGCAAGACGGCCGGTCGTGGTACCAAGGGCACGAAGGCCCGCTACCAGGTTCCGGAGCGCTTCGAGGGTGGCCAGATGCCCCTCCACATGCGTCTTCCGAAGCTGAAGGGCTTCAAGAACCCGTTCAAGACCGAGTACCAGGTCGTGAACCTCGACAAGCTGGCCGCGCTGTACCCCGAGGGTGGCGAGGTCACCGTCGAGGGCCTGGTGGCCAAGGGTGCCGTTCGCAAGAACAGCCTCGTCAAGGTCCTCGGCCAGGGCGAGGTCTCCGTGGCGCTGCAGGTGACGGTCGACGCCGTCTCCGGCTCCGCCAAGGAGAAGATCACCGCCGCCGGCGGTACGGTCACCGAGCTCGTCTGACCCCGTCGGGCGCGCCGATGACATGAACGAATCCGACCGGGGATACCCCACATTTGGGGTATCCCCGGTCGGTCGTTCCTAGGGGGGCAGTGTCGCCGGTAAGGTGGCCTGCGCTGTCAAGTTTCGCCGGATGCCCCACTCGGGCACCAGGAGAGGCCGACAGCCGTTATGTATTCGTCGAACCTCACCAATCGTCACCTCTGACGCACGTGCGCGGGGGTCGCAGGAGGCACCGTGCTCACCGGCTTCGCCCGGGCGTTCAGGACGCCCGACCTGCGCAAGAAGCTGCTCTTCACGCTCGCGATCATCGTGGTGTACCGCGTCGGTACCCACATCCCGATCCCCGGCGTCGACTACAAGAGCGTCCAGACCTGTATCGACGTCGCCAAGGGCAACCAGGGCCTGTTCGGTCTGGTGAACATGTTCAGTGGTGGCGCGCTGCTGCAGATCACGATCTTCGCGCTGGGCATCATGCCGTACATCACGGCGAGCATCATTCTGCAGCTGCTGACCGTGGTGATCCCGCGCCTGGAAGCCCTGAAGAAGGAGGGGCAGGCCGGTACGGCGAAGATCACGCAGTACACGCGGTACCTGACGGTCGCCCTCGCCATCCTCCAGGGCACCGGCCTGGTGGCCACCGCCCGCAGCGGCGCGCTGTTCACCGGCTGCCCGGTCGCCACGTCGATCGTGCCCGACCAGTCGATCTTCATGACCATCACGATGGTCATCACCATGACCGCGGGCACCTGCATGGTGATGTGGCTCGGTGAGCTGATCACCGACCGCGGCATCGGCAACGGCATGTCGATCCTGATGTTCATCTCGATCGCCGCCACCTTCCCGTCCGCGCTGTGGGCCATCAAGACCCAGGGCTCGCTGGCCGACGGCTGGATCGAGTTCGGCACGGTCATCCTGGTCGGCCTCGTCATGGTCGGCCTCGTGGTCTTCGTCGAGCAGGCCCAGCGCCGCATTCCCGTGCAGTACGCCAAGCGCATGATCGGCCGCCGTTCCTACGGCGGCACCTCGACGTACATTCCGCTGAAGGTCAACCAGGCGGGTGTGATCCCCGTCATCTTCGCGTCGTCGCTGCTCTACATCCCGGCTCTGATCGCCCAGTTCTCCGACAGCAACTCCGGATGGAAGACCTGGATCCAGGCCAACATGGTGAAGGGTGATCACCCGGTCTACATCACTTTGTACTTCCTGCTGATCGTCTTCTTCGCCTTCTTCTACGTCGCGATCTCCTTCAACCCCGAAGAAGTCGCCGACAACATGAAGAAGTATGGTGGCTTCATCCCGGGCATCCGGGCTGGCCGGCCGACCGCCGAGTACCTGAGCTACGTACTCAACCGGATCACCTGGCCGGGTTCGCTGTATCTGGGTCTGATCGCTCTTGTGCCAACAATGGCGTTGGTGGGCTTCGGGGCGAACCAGAACTTCCCGTTCGGTGGGACGAGCATCCTGATCATCGTGGGTGTCGGTCTCGAGACCGTGAAGCAGATCGAGAGTCAGCTCCAGCAGCGCAATTACGAAGGGTTCCTCCGCTGATGCGAATTGTCCTCGTCGGGCCACCCGGTGCCGGGAAGGGAACGCAGGCCGCGTTCCTGGCCAAGAACCTGTCGATCCCGCACATCTCCACGGGCGACCTGTTCCGCGCCAACATCAGCCGGCAGACCGAACTGGGCAAACTCGCGAAGTCCTACATGGACGCGGGCAACCTGGTGCCGGACGAGGTCACCATCGGCATGGCCAAGGACCGCATGGAGCAGTCCGACGCCGCCGGTGGGTTCCTGCTCGACGGCTTCCCGCGCAACGTCTCGCAGGCCGAGGCGCTGGACGAGATGCTCAAGGACGAGGGCATGAAGCTGGACGCGGTGCTGGACCTGGAGGTCCCGGAGGACGAGGTCGTCAAGCGCATCGCCGGGCGCCGCGTCTGCCGCAAGGACTCCAGCCACGTCTTCCACGTGACGTACACCCCGCCGAAGACGGAGGGCGTGTGCGACACCTGCGGCGGCGAGCTGTACCAGCGCGACGACGACTCCGAGGAGACCGTGCGGACGCGGCTGGAGGTCTACCACACGCAGACCGAGCCGATCATCGACTACTACAAGGCGCAGGGGCTCGTCGTGACGATCTCGGCCCTCGGCAAGGTCGAGGACGTGACCGGGCGGGCGATGAAGGCGCTCCAGCGCCAGGAGGCGCCGCAGTAGACCGGCGCCGTCGACGCTCCTCGACCGCGGCCCCCCTGGTGGGGGCCGCGGTCGTTGTGTGGGGTGCCGTTCCGGCGCCGTATTGTTGACAGGGTCCGTACCTCTTCCGGGTCAGAAAGGCGCTTGCCGTCATGGTGCAGATCAAGAGCCCCGAGCAGATCGCGAAGATGCGCGAGGCGGGGCTGGTCGTCGCGGCCATTCACGCGGCCACGCGTGAGGCGGCCGTGCCCGGCGCGACGACCAGGGATCTGGACCAGGTCGCCCGCAAGGTGCTCGCCGAGCACGACGCCAAGCCCAACTTCCTCGGCTACGGCGGCTTCCCGGCGACCATCTGCACCTCCGTGAACGACGTCGTGGTGCACGGCATCCCGTCCGACGAGGTCGTCCTCAAGGACGGCGACATCATCTCCATCGACTGCGGCGCGATCGTCGACGGCTGGCACGGCGACGCCGCGTACACCGCTTTCGTCGGCTCCGGTCACGCCCCCGAGCTGATCGAGCTCTCCCGGGTCACGGAGGAGTCGATGTGGGCCGGCATCGCCGCGATGAAGACCGGCGGCCGCCTGGTGGACATCTCCCGAGCGGTCGAGACGT
The DNA here is from genome assembly GCF_036189845.1 of Streptomyces griseoaurantiacus. Classification (NCBI taxonomy): domain Bacteria; kingdom Bacillati; phylum Actinomycetota; class Actinomycetes; order Kitasatosporales; family Streptomycetaceae; genus Streptomyces; species Streptomyces griseoaurantiacus. The sequence continues at coordinate 4,394,284 of NZ_CP108326.1, forward strand.
ACATCCGCCGCCAGCCGAAGCCGGGCGGCGGCCGCTACGGGATCATCGAGGACTACGGCGGCCACGGCATCGGCACCGAGATGCACATGGACCCGCACCTGCTGAACTACGTGGACCGCCGGCGCGGCAAGGGGCCCAAGCTGGTCCCCGGCCTGTGCCTGGCCATCGAGCCGATGGTCTCCCTCGGCACCCCGAAGACCGAGGTCCTGCAGGACGACTGGACCGTCATCACGACGGACGGCACCTGGTCCTCCCACTGGGAGCACTCCGTCGCCCTCACCGAGCAGGGCCCGCTGGTGCTCACGGCGCCCGACGGGGGCCGGGCGAAGCTGGCGGAGATGGGCATCACCGCGGCGCCGGACCCGCTCGCCTGAGCCCGCACCGCGCGCCGCTTCGCGGCGGACCCGGATCCCTCGGCATGATGATCTCCCTGTCAGGGCAGAATCCCTCGTTTCGCCTTTCCGGGTGCGCTGACGTAGACTGACTCGTCGGCTCTCGTGCACCCGCATGTCCGCATGCGGACGTACCGGAGTCGATCAAGGTAGTCGATTCGAAGGGCGAAGCGTGGCCAAGAAGCAAGGTGCCATCGAGATCGAGGGCACTGTCGTCGAGTCTCTTCCGAACGCCATGTTCAAGGTCGAGCTCCAGAACGGCCACCAGGTCCTGGCACACATCAGCGGCAAGATGCGCATGCACTACATCCGCATCCTCCCTGACGACCGGGTCGTGGTGGAGCTGTCTCCGTACGACCTGACGCGTGGCCGGATCGTCTACCGGTACAAGTAGATCTTGCCCACGTCCCGCGTGTGCTGCACGTGGGTCCGCCGGCAACTGACCCGGAGAACCTCACACCCATGAAGGTCAAGCCGAGCGTCAAGAAGATCTGCGACAAGTGCAGGGTGATCCGCCGTCACGGCCGGGTCATGGTCATCTGCGAGAACCCGCGCCACAAGCAGCGCCAGGGCTGACGCAGGACCGCACCCTCTGCGATTCGCAGAATTTCGCGCGACGCGAGCAGTATTCGTTCATACGCAGGGCCCGGACCTGGCACACAGGTCCGACACCCCCGGTTCGGAGGCCGGGGACCCAGTTCGTACCTCGTACGGCGGCTGGGAGACGGTCCTGTGGAAGACCTCCGAAGATCAACTGGAGCCATTGAATGGCACGCGTTTCCGGTGTTGACATTCCGCGCGAAAAGCGCGTGGAGATCGCCCTCACCTACGTGTTCGGCATCGGCCGGACCCTTTCGCAGCAGACGCTGGCCGCCACCGGCGTCGACCCGAACACCCGCGTTCGCGACCTCTCCGAGGAGCAGCTCGTCGCGATCCGCGAGTTCGTGGACAACAACATCAAGACCGAGGGTGACCTCCGTCGCGAGATCCAGGCCGACATCCGCCGCAAGGTCGAGATCGGCACGTACCAGGGTCTGCGGCACCGCCGCGGTCTGCCTGTCCGCGGTCAGCGCACCAGCACCAACGCTCGTACCCGCAAGGGTCCGCGTCGCGCCATCGCCGGCAAGAAGAAGCCGGGCAAGAAGTAGTCCGCAGCGACTTCGCCGTTCAGCGGTCTTCGCTGTAGGACCGACCACCTCCCGTAGGAGAAGACATGCCCCCCAAGGGACGTCAGGGCGCTGCCAAGAAGGTGCGCCGCAAGGAAAAGAAGAACGTCGCTCACGGCCACGCGCACATCAAGAGCACGTTCAACAACACCATCGTTTCGATCACCGACCCGACCGGCAACGTGATCTCCTGGGCCTCCGCCGGCCACGTCGGCTTCAAGGGCTCCCGGAAGTCCACGCCGTTCGCCGCGCAGATGGCCGCCGAGTCGGCCGCCCGTCGTGCGCAGGAGCACGGCATGCGCAAGGTCGACGTGTTCGTCAAGGGCCCGGGCTCCGGTCGTGAGACCGCGATCCGTTCCCTGCAGGCCACGGGCCTCGAGGTCGGCTCCATCCAGGACGTCACCCCGACCCCGCACAACGGCTGCCGTCCGCCGAAGCGCCGTCGCGTCTGACGCATCGGCTCGGGCGGGCGGGTGTCCGGCTGGGGGTGCGGGGGTCGTCCCCCGCATGGTCGCAGCACGGCTGCCGTCCGCCGAAGCGCCGTCGCGTCTGACGCACGGCCGCTTCGTTCGGCTTGGGGTAGGGGCGGTACGGCTCGCAAGGGCCGTGCCGCCCGTACCCTTGCAGTACCCGCGCTTCTCACCGAGTGCGGTTTCCGTCGGGCGTCAAATAGCGGGCGTCCACGAAAGAAGGATCTGATCCACACATGCTGATCGCTCAGCGTCCCTCGTTGACCGAAGAGGTCGTCGACGAGTTCCGCTCCCGGTTCGTGATCGAGCCGCTGGAGCCGGGCTTCGGTTACACCCTCGGCAACTCCCTCCGCCGCACCCTCCTGTCCTCGATCCCCGGTGCCGCCGTCACGAGCATCCGGATCGACGGCGTCCTGCACGAGTTCACCACCGTGCCGGGCGTCAAGGAGGACGTCACCGACCTGATCCTCAACATCAAGCAGCTGGTCGTCTCCTCGGAGCACGACGAGCCGGTCGTGATGTACCTGCGCAAGCAGGGCCCGGGTCTGGTCACCGCCGCCGACATCGCGCCCCCGGCCGGTGTCGAGGTGCACAACCCCGACCTCGTCCTCGCCACGCTCAACGGCAAGGGCAAGCTGGAGATGGAGCTGACGGTCGAGCGCGGCCGCGGTTACGTCTCCGCCGTGCAGAACAAGCAGGTCGGCCAGGAGATCGGCCGGATCCCGGTCGACTCGATCTACTCGCCGGTCCTGAAGGTCACGTACAAGGTCGAGGCCACGCGTGTCGAGCAGCGCACCGACTTCGACAAGCTGATCGTCGACGTCGAGACGAAGCAGGCGATGCGTCCCCGTGACGCCATGGCCTCCGCCGGCAAGACCCTGGTCGAGCTGTTCGGTCTCGCCCGCGAGCTGAACATCGACGCCGAGGGCATCGACATGGGTCCGTCCCCGACGGACGCGGCGCTGGCGGCCGACCTCGCGCTCCCCATCGAGGAGCTCGAGCTGACCGTCCGCTCGTACAACTGCCTCAAGCGCGAGGGCATCCACTCCGTGGGTGAGCTCGTGGCGCGGTCCGAGGCGGACCTGCTCGACATCCGCAACTTCGGTGCGAAGTCGATCGACGAGGTCAAGGCGAAGCTGGCCGGCATGGGCCTCGCGCTCAAGGACAGCCCGCCCGGATTCGACCCGACCGCCGCCGCCGACGCCTTCGGTGCCGACGACGACGCGGACGCCGGGTTCGTCGAGACCGAGCAGTACTAGGAGTTCGGGCCTTTCGGCCCGTACTTCGGCGCGGGGCGGCTGTGGCTTGTCGCGCAGTTCCCCGTGCCCCTTCCGGGCACGGCCCCTCGGGGCCCGTGTCCGGATCTTCGACAGGCGACCGCCTGCTCGGATACTGACTCCGGTACCTGATACGGCCGGGGCAGACACCTAGGAGAAACACCATGCCGAGGCCCACCAAGGGTGCCCGTCTGGGCGGCAGCGCCGCGCACGAGAAGCTCCTCCTCGCGAACCTCGCGAAGGCGCTCTTCGAGCACGGCCGCATCACCACCACCGAGGCGAAGGCGCGCAAGCTGCGTCCGTACGCCGAGCGTCTGGTCACCAAGGCGAAGAAGGGCGACCTTCACAACCGCCGTCAGGTGCTCCAGGTGATCACGGACAAGAGCATCGTCCACACGCTCTTCACCGAGATCGGCCCGCGCTACGAGAACCGCCCGGGTGGCTACACCCGCATCACCAAGATCGGTAACCGCCGTGGCGACAACGCGCCCATGGCCGTCATCGAGCTGGTGGAGGCGCTGACCGTGGCGCAGGAGGCGACCGGCGAGGCCGAGGCCGCGACCAAGCGCGCCGCCAAGGACGCCGAGGCTTCCGAGACCAAGGTCGACACGACCAAGGCCGACGACGAGGCCGAGGCCGAGGAGTCGAAGGACGCGTAGGCGTCTCGCGCCCCGAGGGGTGTGGGCGGGCCCGTTCCTCTTCGGAGGGGCGGGCCCGCTTTCGTGTGGCTGAGAGGATCTGTACGTGAGTGACGAAGTGCGGCCCGGGTTCGTGCGTGTCCGGCTCGACCTCTCCTACGACGGGACCGAGTTCTCCGGGTGGGCCAAGCAGGCCGGCGGGCGGCGGACCGTGCAGGGGGAGGTCGAGGACGCGCTGCGGACGGTCACCCGGTCGCGGGAGACCTTCGAACTGACCGTGGCGGGGCGGACGGACGCCGGGGTGCACGCCCGCGGCCAGGTCGCCCATGTGGACCTCCCGCGCGAGGTGTGGGCCGAGCACCACGGCAAGCTGCTCAAGCGGCTCGCGGGGCGGCTGCCGAGGGACGTCAGGGTCTGGGCGCTGCGCGAGGCGCCCGCCGGCTTCGACGCCCGTTTCTCGGCGGTCTGGCGGCGCTACGCCTACCGGGTCACCGACAACCCGGGCGGCGTCGACCCGCTGCTGCGCGGGCACGTCCTGTGGCACGACTGGCCGCTCGACGTCGACGCCATGAACGAGGCGGCGCGTGGGCTGCTGGGGGAGCACGACTTCGCCGCGTACTGCAAGAAGCGGGAGGGGGCCACGACCATCCGCACCCTCCAGGAGCTGAGCCTGGCGCGGGGCGGGGACGGCATCGTCACCGCGACCGTCCGCGCCGACGCCTTCTGCCACAACATGGTGCGCTCGCTGATCGGCGCGCTGCTGTTCGTGGGGGACGGGCACCGCGCCCCGGACTGGCCGGCGAAGGTGCTCGCGGCGGGCGTGCGGGACTCGGCGGTGCACGTCGTGCGGCCGCACGGACTGACGCTGGAGGAGGTCGGCTATCCGGCCGACGAACTGCTCGCCGCGCGCAGCCGGGAGGCGCGCAACCGGCGCACCCTGCCGGGGGCCGCGCCCGGCGCGGGCTGCTGCTGAGCGGCCGGGCGGGAGGCGCGCTCCTCCCGCCCCGTGCGGGCCGGGGTCTCTCGTTCGGATCGGGCCGGCTGGGAGGTGCGCTGCGACTTCGGCCGACCCGAGCGGGGTCCGGTGCGTGTCGCTGCAAGGCTGGGGAGGGCGCCGGGGCGGAGCCCTGGCAACCGACGACAACGCCGCTGGGGGCACCCCCACGCCCGTTCAGGGCGGTGGGGGAGTGCGGCAGTGGGGGAGTGCGTGCCGGACCCCGCGACGCCGGGGTGATCCGAACGAGAGGCCCTACTTGCTCGCGGCGGCGGAGGCCTGGCTCTCGCCGCGCCGGTGGATCTGGCGGAAGGTGTACTCGGCGAGGTCGTCGCCGGCGGTGAAGACCTTGGTGTCCTTGGTCGTCACGTCCTTGCCTCCGGAGAAGCCGCCGAGCGTGAAGTAGGCGTAGCGGCCCACGGAGTTGCGGGTGGTGCGGCAGACCGAGGTGCGGCAGAAGGGGTCGATGCCGGAGCCGGGCAGCGAGGTGAGGATGCTCTTGTCGTCCGTGGCCTTGCGGGCCTTGGTCGCGTCGTCCGCGGTGTCGAAGACGGCCACGCCCACGGTGACCGCGACGCCGCCCTTGGTGGTGTACGTCACGCGCATCACACGGGTGCAGCCGTTGGCCGTCAGCGCCTTGGGGAGCGTGCCGCGGACGGCGGAGGCGCAGTCGGTGGTGGAGGAGCGGGCGTGCTTGGTGTAGACGCGCTCGTTGAGGGTGACCTGCGAGCCCGGGAACAGGGTGTCCGGACTGAGCGCGGCCTTGTCCTTCTTGGCGCTGGATATGAACTCCAGCGGGTCCAGCGGCGGTGGCGCGGAGGTCGGGTCGAACGAGGGTTCCGCGGCGGAGGTGGAGCCGCCGGGGAGGTCCGCGCTGCCGGGCAGGCTGTTGGTGGGCTTGCCGCCGGAACCGCTGTTGGCGGACACCACGGCGATCGCCACGGCGGTGCCGACGGCGACCGTGGCGACGGCGCCGCCGACGATCAGCAACAGCCGGCGCCGCTTGTTGCGCGACGCGGAGGCGTCGGCGAGTGCGGCCCAGTCCGGTGTGTCACTGGTGCTCTGATTGCCCCATTGCGGTTGCTGGGAGCCCGGTTTCCAGGGATCCCACGGGGGCTCCCCCTGCCCATAACTCATGCGCCGCATCTTAGACGTGCCCGGCGTGTCGCGGGCCATCCCCCGGGCCCCGGGGCCCGGCCCCGCGCGTGTGCCCAGGTCGGACGGCTGTGCGGTGCCGCTCGGGTGCCGGTCGGGTGGCCGTTTTGACCCGTCCGGGGTCACCCCGTTATTCTTCTAGTTCGTTGTGTGTATTGGCTTGCTCATTCTCACGTGAGGGGCCCTTACACCGGTCTCCGGGACCGATGACCAGCGACCCCATGTACGCGGTTTGCGTCGCCGCCGTGCGGTCAGGGCTGTCGTGATCGTCTTCGGTGACCTTGTCAGGACCATTCACTGAAGAAGCGAAGGCTACGAACCGTGCGTACGTACAGCCCCAAGCCCGGCGATGTGACGCGCCAGTGGCACGTCATCGACGCTCAGGACGTCGTCCTGGGCCGTCTGGCCTCCACAGCTGCCTCCATCCTGCGCGGCAAGCACAAGCCGATCTACGCGCCCCACGTCGACACCGGTGACTTCGTCATCATCATCAACGCCGACAAGGTGCACCTGTCCGGCAACAAGCGGACCCAGAAGATGGCGTACCGCCACTCCGGTTACCCGGGTGGTCTGCGCTCGGTCCGCTACGACGACCTGCTGGACAAGAACCCTGAGAAGGCCATCGAGAAGGCCGTCAAGGGCATGCTCCCCAAGAACACGCTGGGCCGTCAGATGCTCTCGAAGCTGAAGGTCTACAAGGGTGACCAGCACCCGCACGGCGCGCAGCAGCCGCAGCCGTTCGAGATCACCCAGGTCGCGCAGTAAGTCCGGCCACCCCCTAAGACTGAAGAGAAGCTGAGGAGAATCGTGGCCGAGACCACTGCCGAGCAGCCGCTCGAAGAGCTTGACATCGAGAGCTACACCAGCGAGTCCGAGGTGCCCGTCGAGGGCGAGTACACCTCCGAGTCGCTGTCGTCCCGTTTCGGTGAGCCCCAGCCGGCCGCCGGCCTGGGCCGTCGCAAGAACGCCATCGCCCGTGTCCGGATCGTCCCGGGCACCGGCAAGTGGAAGATCAACGGTCGCACCCTCGAGGACTACTTCCCGAACAAGGTGCACCAGCAGGAAGTCAACGAGCCCTTCAAGGTGCTGGAGCTCGAGGGCCGCTACGACGTCATCGCCCGCATCGCCGGCGGCGGCGTCTCCGGCCAGGCCGGTGCGCTCCGTCTCGGTGTCGCCCGCGCGCTGAACGAGGCCGACGTGGACAACAACCGCGGCGCGCTGAAGAAGGCGGGCTTCCTGCGCCGCGACGACCGTGCGGTCGAGCGCAAGAAGGCCGGTCTGAAGAAGGCCCGCAAGGCCCCGCAGTACAGCAAGCGCTAGTCGCGCCCCGGACCGCCTCCACCGGCGTCCGGACGCCGTACCGCCGAATCCGCCCCGGAGGCACGTTCCGTGCCTCCGGGGCGGTTCGTTTGCCGGGGAGTGGTCTTACCACAGGTTTATGCGGCTTGGGGTATGGCCTTCCCGTAACTTCCGGTACTTTCCGGTATGAACCCTCCGGCGCGGCTTCGCGCGGTACAACCTGAGGGCGGGCCCGGCGGTCAGACGTATGTCCGGGGGATGTGCGGGCCCCGGACAGTGCCCGACACTCGCACGAGCCGCACTTTCTGAGCACTTCGGAGGCACCACTGTGGGACGACTCTTCGGCACGGACGGCGTGCGCGGTGTCGCCAACGCGGATCTGACGGCGGAGCTCGCGCTCGGCCTCTCCGTCGCGGCGGCACACGTACTGGCCGAGGTGGGCTCGTTCGAGGGCCACCGGCCGAAGGCGGTCGTCGGGCGCGATCCCCGCGCCTCGGGGGAGTTCCTGGAGGCGGCAGTCGTCGCGGGTCTCGCCAGCGCGGGCGTGGACGTCCTGCGCGTGGGCGTGCTGCCGACCCCGGCCGTGGCGTACCTGACCGGCGCGCTCGGCGCCGACCTCGGCGTGATGCTCTCCGCCAGCCACAACGCCATGCCCGACAACGGCATCAAGTTCTTCGCCCGCGGCGGCCACAAGCTCGCCGACGAGCTGGAGGACCGCATCGAGTCCGTGTACGCCGAGCACCGCACCGGGGCCCCCTGGGAGCGCCCCACCGGCGCCGGCGTCGGCCGCGTCACCGACTACGAGGAGGGCTTCGACCGTTACGTCGCCCACCTCACCGGTGTCCTCCCCAACCGCCTCGACGGGCTGACCGTCGTCCTCGACGAGGCCCACGGCGCCGCCTCCCGCGTCTCCCCGGAGGCGTTCACCCGGGCCGGGGCCACCGTCGTCACCATCGGCGCCGAGCCCGACGGCCTCAACATCAACGACGGTTGCGGCTCGACCCACCTGGACAAGCTCCGCGCCGCCGTCGTCGAGCACGGCGCCCACCTCGGCATCGCGCACGACGGCGACGCCGACCGCTGCCTGGCCGTGGACCACGAGGGCGCCGAGGTCGACGGCGACCAGATCCTCGCCGTGCTGGCCCTCGCCATGCGCGAGCAGGGCACGCTGCGCGGGGACACGGTCGTCGCCACCGTCATGTCCAACCTCGGCTTCAAGCTGGCCATGGAGCGCGAGGGGCTCACGCTGGTGCAGACCGCGGTCGGCGACCGCTACGTGCTGGAGGAGATGAAGGACAAGGACTACGCCCTCGGCGGCGAGCAGTCCGGACACGTCATCGTCCTCGACCACGCGACGACCGGCGACGGTACGCTGACCGGCCTGCTGCTCGCCGCCCGGGTCGCCGGGACGGGCCGCACCCTCAAGGACCTCGCCTCCGTGATGGAGCGGCTGCCGCAGGTCCTGGTGAACGTGCCGGACGTGGACAAGTCCCGGGTGAAGACGTCCGCGGAGCTGGCGGCCGCGGTGACCGACGCGGAGCGGGAGCTCGGCACCACCGGACGCGTGCTGCTCCGCCCCTCCGGGACCGAGCCGCTGGTGCGGGTCATGGTGGAGGCGGCGGACATCGAGCAGGCCCGCTCGGTGGCGGGCCGGCTCGCGGACGCGGTCAAGTCCGCGCTGGGCTGATCCGCCGACTTCCGCGGAGGGGGCGTGGGTTCCGTACGGAGCCCGCGCCCCCTTCTTCCTGGGAGCAGGCGTGCGGGTGCGGGTCAGGTGCGCGAGCGCGCCCAGAGCCACTTCTGCGTGAACAGCGTCGCCGTGCCCGCGAGCACGATGCCCGCGAGGTTCAGCAGCAACTGGTAGGCCGATCCCGCCGTCTGCCCGGTGTCGCCGTAGGAGAGCGCGACGGCGGCGTTCGCGGCGGCGGGGACGGTGGTGACCGAGATGGCGACGCCCACCAGGGCCCCGGACTTGGCCGAGGTCAGGGACAGGGTGCCCGCGATGCCGGCCAGCAGGGCCACCACGAAGGAGAAGGCGTCCGGGGCGTACACGAAGCCGGTGTTGGGGCGTTCCCCCTCCAGGCGGGCCTCGCTGAACAGCCCGAGTGCGTCCATCAGGAGGCTGAAGCCGACCGTCAGCACCATCGCGGCGGCGAAGCCGAGGAGCAGGGCGAGCAGGGAACGCAGGGCCAGGCGCGGGGCGCGCCGCACGATCGCCGTGGACAGGCCCGCCAGCGGGCCGAACTCCGGGCCCACCGCCATCGCCCCCACGATCAGCACGGCGTTGTCCAGGACGACACCGCACGCCGCGATCATCGTGGCCAGCGTGAGGAAGGCGAGGTAGGTGGCCGACAGCGTCGACTCCTCGTGGGTGGCCTCGCTGAGCTGTTCCCACAGCACCGCGTCGGCGCCCTCGCCCGGCGCGTCCTTCTCGGCCTCGTCGGCCCGCCGGGACAGCGACAGGTCGATGGACTCGACGGCGATCGAGCCGGCCTCGTCGAGCCCCAGCTTCCGCAGGGAGGCGATGAGTTCGTCGCCGGCCTCGCGCGCCACGTCACACATCACGACGTCCCCGGCCGGATCGCGGGCGGCGCCCGGGAGCACCACGAGGTGTGTGGTGCCGACGTTCTCCTCGATCACCCGGACCACGTCCTCGGTCCGCTCCGCCGGGGTGATCAGTCGCAGGTGCAGCATGCCCGCAGCGTAGCCGGGCGCGGGGCCGCCGCCGTCAGAGCTTGCGCAGGCTCAGGCGCTGCACGGTGTGGTCGGGTCCCTTGCGCAGGACCAGGGCGGCGCGGCCGCGGGTGGGGGCGATGTTCTCCACCAGGTTGGGCATGTTGATGGTCCGCCACATGGTGCGCGCGTAGTCGAGGGCCTCCTCCTCCGAGACCTGGGTGTACTTGCGGAAGTACGAGGAGGGGTCCTGGAAGGCGGTCGCGCGCAGCTTCCTGAACCGGCTCAGGTACCAGCGTTCGATGTCCTCGATGCGGGCGTCGACGTACACGCTGAAGTCGAAGTAGTCGGCGAGCCCCACGCGGGTGCGGCCGTCGGTGCCGGGGAGCGCGGGCTGCAGGACGTTGAGGCCCTCGACGATCAGGATGTCGGGGCGCCGTACGACGAGCCGGTCGCCGGGGACGATGTCGTAGATGAGGTGCGAGTAGACGGGTGCGCTGACCTCGTCCTTGCCGGCCTTGATGTCGGCGACGAAGCGGGTGAGGGCCCGCCGGTCGTAGGACTCGGGGAAACCCTTCCGCGCCATCAGACCGCGCGCCTGGAGCTCCTTGGTGGGCAGCAGGAAGCCGTCGGTGGTGACCAGTTCGACGCGCGGGTGCTCGGGCCAGCGGGAGAGCAGGGCGCGCAGCAGCCGGGACACGGTCGACTTGCCGACCGCGACGGAACCGGCGACACCTATGACGAAGGGGGTGCCGGACTGTGAACCCTGCTCGCCGAGGAAGGTGTTGAGCGCGCCGCGCAGCTTGTCGGTGGCGCCGACGTACAGGTTGAGCAGCCGGGAGAGCGGGAGGTAGATGTCCCGCACCTCGTCGAGGTCGATGACGTCGCCGAGGCCACGCAGCTTCTCGACCTCATCGGCGGTGAGCGGCAGCGGCGTCTTGTCGCGCAGCGCGCTCCACTCCGCGCGGGTGAGGTCGACGTAGGGAGTCGCCTCCGGCCTGGACCGGTGGGCGCTCCTGGGCATCGGGGAGACCGGAGAGATCACAGTCCATTGTTACGGGAAGACGAACGGAAAGCCCGGGTGGGATGCGTCACTCGCCCTCGGCCACGCGGTCGATGGCGTCCTGGACCAGGTCCAGGTACTCGACCTCCTCGCAGCGCGGCTTGCTGCCGAGCCGGTACATCGTGAGGCAGTCGTCGAGGTCCTCCCCGACGTCCTCCTCGGGCAGGTCGTCCGCCAGCTCGCTGCAGACCCGGCCGGCGAGGTCGGAGGGCCGCGCGGGACGCCGGCGCACGAACCGGTGAAGTCGCAGACGCACTGCCGTTCCCCCCTCTCCCGGGAGGTGGCGGGCTCCCGAATGGGCGACCGTATCCCTTCTGCCCGGAGAGGTCCATAGCGTGCACACGGAAGGAACACAGATCCGGAGATCGTGTAAAGCACGTGTCCTCCGGGGGTGCCCGGCGGTTCCGGGCCGCCTTCGGGTACCCGTTCCGGGCCGTTCGTTTCCGAAATCGGGCAAGATCGACGAGATGGGAGGCCCCCTCCCCGCATAGGCTGCCCTGCATGTGCGGAATCGTGGGATACGTGGGGGCGCAGTCGGCGCTCGATGTGGTCGTGGCCGGTCTCAAGCGGCTGGAGTACCGGGGGTACGACTCCGCCGGTGTCGCCGTCCTCGCCGACGGCGGTCTCGCCGCGGCGAAGAAGGCCGGGAAGCTGATCAACCTGGAGAAGGAGCTCAAGGACCGGCCGCTGCCGACCGGCAGCACCGGCATCGGCCACACCCGCTGGGCCACCCACGGCGGCCCCACCGACACCAACGCGCACCCGCACCTGGACAACGCCGGCCGGGTCGCCGTCGTGCACAACGGCATCATCGAGAACTTCGCGGCACTCCGTGCCGAGCTGGAGGAGCGCGGGCACGAGCTGTCCTCCGAGACGGACACCGAGGTCGTCGCCCACCTCCTCGCCGAGGAGTTCTCCTCCTGCGCCGACCTCGCCGAGGCGATGCGGCTGGTGTGCCGGCGGCTGGAGGGCGCGTTCACCCTGGTCGCGACGCACGCCGACCAGCCGGACGTGGTCGTGGGCGCCCGCCGCAACTCCCCGCTCGTCGTGGGCGTGGGCGAGGGCGAGGCCTTCCTCGCCTCGGACGTCGCCGCGTTCATCGCCCACACCCGGTCCGCCGTCGAGCTGGGCCAGGACCAGGTCGTGGAGCTGCGCCGGGACCGGGTCACGGTCACGGGCTTCGACGGCAGCCCCGCCGAGGTGCGCGCCTACCACGTCGACTGGGACGCCTCGGCTGCGGAGAAGGGCGGCTACGACTACTTCATGCTCAAGGAGATCGCCGAGCAGCCGAAGGCGGTCGCGGACACCCTGCTGGGCCGGATCGACGCCGGCGGGTCGCTGACCCTGGACGAGGTGCGCATCGACGACTCCGAGCTGCGCGAGATCGACAAGGTCGTGATCGTGGCCTGCGGAACGGCCTTCCACGCCGGGATGATCGCCAAGTACGCCATCGAGCACTGGACCCGGCTGCCCTGCGAGGTCGAGCTGGCCAGCGAGTTCCGCTACCGGGACCCGATCCTCGGCGGGCAGTCGCTGGTCATCGCCATCTCGCAGTCCGGCGAGACCATGGACACGCTGATGGCCCTGCGGCACGCCCGCGAGCAGGGCTCCCGGGTCCTGGCCATCTGCAACACCAACGGCTCGACGATCCCGCGCGAGTCCGACGCCGTGCTGTACACGCACGCCGGCCCCGAGGTCGCCGTCGCCTCGACGAAGGCGTTCCTCACCCAGCTCGTGGCCTGCTACCTGGTGGCGCTGTACCTGGGGCAGGTGCGCGGCACCAAGTGGGGCGACGAGATCCGGGCCGTGATCCGCGACCTGTCCGGGATCTCGGCGGCCGTCGACCGGGTGCTGGAGACCATGGAGCCGGTACGGGCGCTCGCCCGGTCCCTCGCCGACAAGGACACGGTGCTGTTCCTCGGACGGCACGTGGGCTACCCGGTGGCGCTGGAGGGCGCCCTCAAGCTCAAGGAACTCGCGTACATGCACGCCGAGGGCTTCGCCGCGGGCGAGCTGAAGCACGGGCCGATCGCGCTGATCGAGGAGGACCTGCCGGTGGTGGTGCTGGTGCCCTCGCCGCGGGGCCGCTCCGTCCTGCACGACAAGATCGTCTCGAACATCCAGGAGATCCGGGCGCGGGGTGCCCGCACCATCGTGATCGCGGAGGAGGGCGACGAGGCGGTCGCTCCCTACGCCGACCACCTCGTCCGCATCCCGGCCACCCCCACCCTGCTGCAGCCGCTGGTGGCGACGGTGCCCCTGCAGGTCTTCGCCTGCGAGCTGGCCACGGCACGCGGCAACGAGGTGGACCAGCCGCGCAACCTGGCCAAGTCGGTGACCGTGGAGTAGCCGCCCCGCGCACGCCATAGGGTGCCCGCATGGCAATCATCGGGGTCGGGATCGACGTCGCCGAGATCGAACGGTTCGCGGCGTCGCTGGAGCGCACGCCGGGCCTGCTGCGGCGGCTGTTCACCGAGGAGGAACTGCTGCTGCCCAGCGGCGAGCGCCGGGGTCCCGCCTCGCTGGCCGCGCGGTTCGCGGCCAAGGAGGCCCTCGCCAAGGCGCTGGGCGCTCCCGCCGGGCTGCTGTGGACGGACGCCGAGGTGTACGCCGAGGACAGCGGCCGCCCCCGGCTGCGCGTCCGGGGCTCGGTCGCGGCCCGCGCCGAGCGGCTCGGGGTGCGGCGCTGGCACGTCTCGCTGAGCCATGACGCGGGGATCGCCTCGGCGGTCGTGATCGCCGAGGACTGACCGGGCCGGGCCCCCGGTCAGGCGCCCGGCTCCACCCGCCGGAACGCCAGCACCGTCGCGTCGTCCTCCGCGTCCGGCGCCATGAGGGCGTCGACGAGGCCGCGCGCGAAGGCGTCGAGGGCCGCGCCGCCCGGCGGGATGCCGGCTCCGGTGCCGCCGCGCACCGCCCGCAGCAGACGGCAGGCGTCCCGGTCCAGGTCGGAGCCGCGGCGCTCGATCAGGCCGTCCGAGTACAGCAGCACCACGTCACCGGGGCGCAGCGGCGTCTCGGCGGCCGTGTAGGGCGTGCCGGGCAGCACGCCCAGCGGCAGTCCCGGGCCCTCCGGCGGGGGGTCGAGGAAGCGGACCCCGCCCCGGCGCACCAGGAGCGGCGGCGGATGGCCCGCGCAGGTCCAGCGCAGCAGCCCCCGGTCGGAGCAGTAGTGGGCGATGACCGAGGTGGCCGTCGACTCCTCGCCGTCGTCGCAGGCCAGCAGGTTCAGCCAGCCGGTCAGCCGTTCCACGCTCTCCCCGGTGAAGGCCAGCCCCGCGAGCGCGTACCGCAGCTTGGCCATCAGGGTGACGGCGTCGGGCCCGTGCCCCCGCGCGTCCCCGAGCGCGACCAGCACCCGGCCGGTCGGCAGGACGCGGGTCTTGTACCAGTCGCCGCCCACCCGGGCCGCGTGCCCCGCGGGGCGGTACACGACCGCCGCCTCCAGGCCGTGCCGGGCGAGTTCCGGCGGGAAGCCGGGAAGCACCGCCTCCCGCAGCCGTTCGGCCACTTCGGCGACCGCCTCCGCCCGCTCGCGCTGCGCCCGCGCCTCGCGCAGGGCCCGCTGGGCGGACTCGCGGGCGCGCACGTCGGCGGTCACGTCGCGGCAGACCGCGCGCACGGTCCGAACCGGCGCGCTCCCGGCGCGCACCGGTTCGGCGAGGAAGCGGAGCACGCGCGCGTTGTGCGCGTCCGGCCCGAGGCGCAGTTCGAGGTCGATGTGGTCCCGTTCGCCCAGCAGCGCGTCGTGCAGCGCCCGGTACAGCTGCTCCCGGGGCTCCGGCAGCACCATGCGGCCGAGTCCGGGCAGGTCCGGCAGCGGCGCCGGGGCGGGCAGCCCCAGCAACGCGCGCAGCCCGGCCTCCTCGACGGTCCCCCGGGCAAGGTCCCACTCCGCCCAGGCGACCCGCGCGAGCTGCTGCGCCGCCCGGGCCATCCGCGCCCGGGCCGGCTCCCCGCGCTCCCAGGTGAGGAGCAGCAGCTCCCCGGCGGGGGCCACGTGGACCTCGACGCGGGAGCGCACCGCTCGGCCGTCCGGGGCGTGGTGCGGCCACTCGGCGGGCTCGGGGCCCTGCGGCCGTCCCGTCC
Organism: Streptomyces griseoaurantiacus; assembly: GCF_036189845.1. Lineage (NCBI taxonomy): Bacteria > Bacillati > Actinomycetota > Actinomycetes > Kitasatosporales > Streptomycetaceae > Streptomyces > Streptomyces griseoaurantiacus. The sequence goes on from NZ_CP108326.1 coordinate 4,409,500, forward strand.
GGCGCGCCGCGTCGAGCAGACGTGGCACGGGCGTGGCCGCGAGGGCGGGGAACCACTCGAACAGCGGGACGGCCTCGCCCCACGAGCCCTCCGCGGGCGCGGCGGAGGCGGCCGCCGTGGGCGGCGGCGGTGCCGGCCGGGAGGAGCGCGAGGACGCCGAGGCGGCGACCAGGGGGAAGCGCCGTCCGGCGTCCTCCCACGCGGCCGTGTTGTGCGCCAGACAGTGGTACTCCGCCCCCGCACCCCGTGCGTCCGGCAGCGCGCGCACCACCACGGCGGCGAGCGGCACGGCCTTCAGCAGCTCCCGGGCCGAGAGGGCGGACGCGGACGGCTCGGGGGCCGTACGCGGCCGCCGGGACGGCTTCCCCGGAGGGGCCTTCGGAGGCGGTGCGGGGGCCTCGGAGCCCGCCTCGGCGTACCGCTCGATCCGGAAGCGCTGCTCGGCCAGCAGCAACTCCAGGGCCTGGAGCCACCGCTCGCCGTCGTCGTCGCCGCCGTCGCCGCCGTCATTGTCGGTATCGCCCTCGACGGTCATCCGCCCGCTCCTCCCCTCACCCTTCTCCGCGCCGCCCGACCCTCCCTTCGATGCTCCGCGACCCGCGGGCGACGGGCCAGTCGGAGCGCACCCCGCGTGATGCCGGGCGCACACGGGGCAGACTCGGTGCCATGCGAACCGCGTACAGCGTCGACACCGTCAGGACCGCCGAGCGCGCGCTCATGGAGCGGCTCCCGGACGGCACCCTCATGCAACGCGCCGCCGCCGGACTCGCGACGGCCTGCGCCCAGCTCCTCGGCCGGGTGTACGGCGCCCGCGTCGTCCTCCTCGTCGGCAGCGGCGACAACGGCGGCGACGCCCTGTACGCCGGCGCCCGGCTCGCCGCGCGCGGGGCCGGGGTCACCGCCGTCCTGCTGTCCCCCGAGCGCGTCCACCCCGGTGGCCTCGCCGCCCTGCGCCGGGCCGGCGGCACCACGGCGGCCCCGGAGGACGCCGGGCCGCCGCTGCGCCGGGCCCGCCTCGTCGTCGACGGCATCGTCGGCATCGGCGGCCGGGGCGGCCTGCGGCCGAAGGCGGCCCGGCTCGCGGAACTCGTGGCCGAGGGGGACGCGGCCGTCGTCGCCGTGGACCTGCCGAGCGGCGTCGAGGCCGACACGGGGGAGGTGCGCGGGCCCGCGATCCGCGCCGACCTCACGGTCACCTTCGGCACCCACAAACCGGCGCACCTGATCGACCCCGCGCGGGAGTACGCCGGATCCGTGCGCCTCGTCGACATCGGGCTCGGCCCGGAGCTGCCACGGACGCCCGTGCTGGAGTCCCCGCAGCACGCCGAGATCGCGGCGCTCCTGCCCGTGCCGGGCGCGGAGAGCGACAAGTACCGGCGGGGCGTCGTCGGCATCGCCGCCGGGTCCGCGCGCTACCCCGGGGCGGCCGTGCTGGCGGTGGCCGGGGCGCTGCGCGGCGGCGCCGGGGCGGTCCGGTACGTGGGGGCGGCGGGGGAGGCGGTTCTCGCCCGCTTCCCGGAGACGCTGGTCTCCGACCGGGGGCCCGCGAAGGCGGGGCGCGTGCAGGCCTGGGTGGTCGGGCCGGGCGCGGGGGAGGACGCGAGCCCGGTGGCGGAGGTCCTCGCGGCCGAGGTCCCCGTGCTGCTCGACGCCGACGGGCTGCGCCTGGCCGAGCGGGACGCGGTCCGCGCGCGCACCGCGCCCACCCTCCTGACCCCGCACGCCGGTGAGGCCGCCGCCCTGCTAAGCGTCTCCCGGGAGGAGGTCGAGGGCGCCCGGCTGACGGCGGTGCGCGAACTGGCGGCCCGGTACCGGGCGACGGTCCTGCTCAAGGGGTCGACGACGCTGGTCGCGGGGGAGCCGGGGGAGCCGGGGGAGCCGGAGGCGCCGGTGCGGGTGAACGCGACGGGGACGCCCTGGCTCGCCACCGCGGGCAGCGGCGACGTCCTGTCCGGCCTCGCGGGCAGCCTGCTCGCGGCCGGCCTCTCCGCGCGCGACGCGGGCAGCACCGCCGCCCACCTGCACGGCCTCGCCGGCCGGCTCGCCGCGCGGGGCGCCCCGGTCGGCGCCCACGACGTGGCCGAGGCGATCCCGCGGGCGTGGCGCTCGGTGGGGGAGTGAAACGGGGGCGCGCGGTTGGGCTCGCGCTCCCGGGGGCGGTGGCGCGGGCTCCGCCCGCCCCGCCGCAATCCACCCACCCCATCCGCTTTGAGACACTGACCCCACGATGAAGACCAGTGAAGCCGCCCCCCTCCGGGCCCGCGCGGAGATCGACCTCGCGGCGCTCCGCGCCAACGTCCGTGCCCTGCGCGCCCACGCCCCCGGCGCCCAGCTCATGGCGGTCGTGAAGGCCGACGCCTACGGCCACGGCGCCCTCCCCTGCGCCCGCGCCGCCCTCGCCGCCGGCGCCCGCTGGCTCGGCACCGCGACCCCCGAGGAGGCGCTCGCCCTGCGTGCCGCGGGCATCCCGGGTCGCATCATGTGCTGGCTGTGGACCCCGGGCGGGCCCTGGCGGGAGGCCGTCGAGGCCGATCTCGACCTGGGCGTCAGCGGCCTGTGGGCGCTGCGCGAGGTCACCGCCGCCGCCCGCGCCGCGGGTGTTCCCGCCCGCGTCCAGCTCAAGGCCGACACCGGCCTCGGCCGCAACGGCTGCTCGCCCGCCGACTGGCCGGAACTGGTCGCCGAGGCGCTGCGCGCGGAGGCGGCCGGCCTGCTCCGGATCACCGGACTGTGGTCGCACCTCGCCTGCGCCGACGAACCGGGGCACCCCTCCGTCGTCCCCCAGCTCGCCCGCTTCCGCGAAATGGTCGGCTACGCCGAGGAGCGGGGGGTGCGCCCCGAGGTGCGGCACATCGCCAATTCGCCGGCCGCGCTGACCCTCCCCGACAGCCACTTCGACCTGGTCCGCACCGGCATCGCGATGTACGGCCTCTCGCCCAGCCCCGAGCTGGGCGCCCCGGCCGACTTCGGGCTGCGCCCGGTGATGACGCTGGCCGCCTCCCTTGCCCTGGTCAAGCACGTCCCCGGCGGCCACGGCGTCAGCTACGGCCACCACTACGTCACCCCGGGCGACACCACTCTCGGCCTGGTCCCCCTCGGCTACGCGGACGGCATCCCGCGCCATGCCTCCGGCGCGGGCCCCGTCCTCGTCGGCGGCAAGTGGCGCACGGTCGCCGGACGCGTGGCCATGGACCAGTTCGTGGTGGACCTCGGCGGCGACGAGCCCCCGGTCGGCTCCGAGGCGGTGCTGTTCGGGCCGGGCGACCGGGGCGAGCCCACCGCCGAGGACTGGGCGCAGGCGGCCGGGACCATCGCGTACGAAATCGTGACCCGGATCGGAACCCGAGTGCCCCGCGTCCATGTGAATGTGAATGCCGAACGGGAAGCGTGACTCCGACCGGGTGACACGCACGACCGGGCGGGACCGAGCCGGACCGGGCGGGACCGGGTGACTCGACGAGGTGACGGGCGGGGTCGCGCGCCGGAGCGCGCGCGGGGTCGTGCGCGGTACGGCGGACGGCTCCGGACGAGGAGGAACGGGACGTGAGCGAGAGCAGCGCGGACGCCGTGGCGGCCGTGGCGGAGGCGGCCGCCGGGACCCCCGCCGGGGCCGGCAACTGGCGGATGGCCGGACTCGCCGGCGCGGCCGTCGGCGTGATCGCCGCGGGTGCCGCCGCCGGCGTCGCCATAGAGCGGCTCACCGTCGGCCGCGGCATGCGCCGCAAGGCCCGCCTCGCCCTCGACTCCACCGGCCCCTACGGCACCCTGCGCGGCACCCCCGGCACGGCGTTCGCCGAGGACGGCACCGAGCTGTACTACGAGGTGGACGAGCCGGCCCCGGAGGGCGGCCCGGTCCCGCGCCGCCGCCGGCTGTTCGGCCGCCGTACGCCCGCCCCGGTCACCGTCGTCTTCAGCCACGGCTACTGCCTCAACCAGGACTCCTGGCACTTCCAGCGGGCCGCCCTGCGCGGGGTCGTGCGCACCGTCCACTGGGACCAGCGCAGCCACGGCCGCTCCGGGCGCGGGGTCGGCCAGCGGGACGGACGGGTGCCGCTCACCATCGAGCAGCTCGGCCGGGACCTGAAGGCGGTGATCGACGCGGCGGCGCCCGAGGGCCCGCTGGTGCTCGTCGGGCACTCCATGGGCGGCATGACCGTGATGGCGCTGGCCGAGCAGTACCCGGAGCTGGTCCGGGAGCGGGTCGCCGGGGTCGCGCTGGTCGGCACGTCCTCCGGGGGGCTCGGCGAGGTCAACTTCGGGCTGCCGGTCGCGGGCGTCAACGCGGTGCGGCGGATACTTCCCGGGGTGCTGAAGGCGCTGGGGCAGCGCGCCGAGCTGGTCGAACGCGGGCGGCGGGCGACGGCCGACCTCTTCACCGGCATCATCAAGCGGTACTCCTTCGCCACCCGGGACATCGACCCCTCGGTCGCCCGCTTCGCCGAGCGCATGATCGAGAACACGCCGATCGACGTCGTCGCCGAGTTCTATCCGGCGTTCACCGAGCACGACAAGACCGAGGCGCTCGCGCACCTGACGGGGCTGCCGGTGCTGGTGCTGGCCGGTGTCGACGACCTCGTCACGCCGAGCGAGCACAGCGAGGCCATCGCCCGGCTGCTCCCCGAGGCCGAACTGGTGCTCGTGCCGGACGCCGGGCACCTGGTGATGCTGGAGCATCCGGAGCTCGTCACCGACCGCCTGGCCGACCTCCTCGTGCGCGCGGGAGCCGTCCCCGCAGGGGCTACCGTGGGGCCTTATGGAAGCACCAGCAGCAGCGCACGACGCGGGTGAGCCCACGCCGGACACCGGTGCCGCCCCGGACTCCGGCGGCGTCACCGCGGAGCTCACCGTCACCTCCCCCGAACAGATGCGGGAACTCGGCCGCAGGCTCGCGAAACTGGTGCGCGCCGGCGACCTCGTCCTGCTCAGCGGCGAACTCGGGGCCGGCAAGACCACGCTGACCCGGGGGCTCGGCGAGGGCCTCGGGGTGCGCGGGGCGGTCACCTCGCCCACGTTCGTCATCGCCCGCGTGCACCCCTCGCTGACGGCCGGGCCGCCGCTGGTCCACGTCGACGCCTACCGCCTGGGCGGCGGCCTCGACGAGATGGAGGACCTCGACCTGGACGTCTCGCTGCCCGAGTCGGTGGTGGTGGTCGAGTGGGGCGAGGGCAAGGTCGAGGAACTCACGGACACGCGGCTGCACGTGAGCATCCACCGAGCGGTGGGGGACACCGACGACGAGGTGCGACGAGTCTCGCTCGCGGGCCTGGGGGAGCGGTGGGCGAGGGCCGACCTCGGGGCGCTGTCCGCCTGACATTGCGCCGGACGGGCCGGGCTGGTTAGGTATACCTAACCAAGTCCGGCGCCGAGGTGTTCAGGAGGCGTCCATGCGACGGTCCGACCACGAGGAACCGCCCACGCCGCCGGGCGAGGGCGCCGACCTCTCCATGCGGGACCTGCTGGCCGCCTGCGCCGCGGCCCGCGCGATCTCCTCGCCCCCGCCGCGGGGGCCGAGCCCCTCCCGTGAGGGCCGTGAGGGCGGTGGAAGGGGCGATAGCGCCCCTGTGGACCCCGCGCGCTCCTACTGAACGACCACCACGGGACGTCCCACTCCCGCGAACTCCCACATCGCCTCGCCGTCGGCCCGCGCCTCCCGGATGCCGCCCAGCTTCTTGGAGGCGTCCGGCACCGGCGTGGACCCGTCCACCGCCGCGCTGAACCCCACCGGCACCCCGCCCGCCGTCGTGAACAGCACCACGTGCTCGATCGGCACGCCGTCGGAGCCCGTCACCGCCGCCGTCCGCGAGGTGACCGTGTACTTCCCCGGGGCCGGGTCCACCGTCCCCGGCATCACCTCGAACGTGCGGCGCACCTTCCCGCCGGCGCCGACCAGCCACACCCGGTCGTTCCCCAGCGCGTACACGACCCGCTCGCCCGCGCCCGAGCCCTCCGGCACCGCCGCGGCCCGCTTCTTCTTCGCGCCGGGGGTCTTCTGCGCCCCGGCCGCCGGCGAGGGCTTCGCCTTCGTCCCCGGCTTGCCCAGCGTGTCCGGCGCGCTCGCCGACGCCTGGTAGGCGAGGAATCCGACCGCGGCGACGGCCGCCACGGTGAGCCCGGCCACGAATCCCGAGCTGCTCCTAGCCACCTGTCTCCACCTCTCCGGTAGTACGACTTTCCACCGGCCGTACCTGCTCGCTGTGACGGTAGCAGCAGCCGTGTGCCGCACCGGCTCGCCGGTGCGGCGGGCTCCGGCGCCGTAGGCTGTTCGCGTGCTCTTGCTCGCTCTGGATACCGCCACCCCCGCCGTGACCGTCGCGCTGCACGACGGCACGTCCGTCCTCGCCTCCTCGAACCAGGTGGACGCCCGCCGGCACGGGGAGCTGCTGCTGCCCGCCGTCGACCGGGTCCTCGCCGAGGCGGGCACCCGGCTGGACGCCGTCACCGGCGTCGTCGTGGGCGTCGGCCCCGGCCCCTACACGGGGCTGCGCGTGGGCCTGATGACCGCCGACACCTTCGGGCTCGCGCTCGGCGTCCCGGTGCACGGCCTGTGCACCCTCGACGCCCTCGCCTACGAGGCCGCCGGCACGGACCTCGGCGGCCCCTTCGTCGTGGCCACCGACGCCCGGCGCAAGGAGGTCTACTGGGCGCGGTACGAGGACCCGCGCACCCGGGTCACCGAGCCGGCCGTCGACCGTCCCGCCGACCTCGCGGAGGCGGTCGCCGGACTGCCCGCCGTCGGCGCGGGCGCCGCCCTCTACCCGGACGCATTCCCGGACGTGCGGGGCCCCGAGCACGTGTCGGCCGCCGCGCTGGCCGCCCTCGCGGCGGAGCGGCTGGCCGCGGGCGCGGAACTGCTGCCGCCCCGCCCCCTCTACCTGCGCCGCCCCGACGCGCAGGTGCCCAAGAACTACAAGGTGGTCACCCCCAAGTGACCCGGCCCGAGACACCCGGCACCCCCGAGGGCGCCGGCACCCCCGAGTCCCCCGCGCCCGTCCTGCGCGAGATGCGCTGGTGGGACATCGACCCCGTGCTGGACCTGGAACGCGACCTGTTCCCCGAGGACGCCTGGTCGCGCGGCATGTTCTGGTCCGAGCTCGCCCACTCGCGCGGCCCGGAGGCGACCCGCCGCTACTACGTCGCCCTCGCCGGGGACCGCATCGTCGGCTACGCGGGCCTCGCCGCCCAGGGCGACCAGGGCGACGTGCAGACCATCGCCGTCGCCCGCGACCAGTGGGGCACCGGACTCGGCGGCCGGCTGCTGACCGGACTGCTGCGGGCCGCCACCGCCTTCGAGTGCGGCGAGGTCCTGCTCGAGTGCCGCGTCGACAACGTGCGCGCGCAGAAGCTGTACGAGCGCTTCGGCTTCGAGGCCATCGGCTTCCGGCGCGGCTACTACCAGCCGGGCAACGTGGACGCCGTCGTGATGCGCCTGACGGACCCGGCCACCGCGGTGGCCGACCCGGCGCCCCCGCCCGCACCGGAAGCGGAACCCCCCTCCGGCCTTCCCTCAGGACCAGGCCGTCCCTCAGGACCAGTACAAGGAACCGACCTCCATGGCTGACTCAGCTGCCGCCCGACGCGAGGAGCCCCTCGTCCTCGGCATCGAGACCTCCTGCGACGAGACCGGCGTCGGCATCGTGCGCGGCACCACCCTGCTCGCCGACGCCGTCGCCTCCAGCGTCGACGAGCACGCCCGCTTCGGCGGCGTGGTCCCCGAGGTCGCCTCCCGCGCCCATCTGGAGGCCATGGTCCCGACCATCGAACGGGCCCTGAAGGAGGCCGGGGTCACCGCCCGTGACCTCGACGGCATCGCCGTCACCGCCGGCCCCGGGCTGGCCGGGGCGCTGCTGGTCGGCGTCTCGGCGGCGAAGGCCTACGCCTACGCGCTGGGCAAGCCGCTCTACGGCGTCAACCACCTCGCCTCGCACATCTGCGTGGACCAGCTCGAACACGGTCCGCTGCCCGAGCCGACGATGGCGCTGCTCGTGTCCGGCGGCCACTCCTCGCTGCTGCTCTCCTCGGACATCACCTCCGACGTGCGGCCGATGGGCGCCACCATCGACGACGCGGCGGGCGAGGCCTTCGACAAGGTCGCCCGGGTGCTCAACCTCGGCTTCCCCGGCGGCCCCGTCATCGACCGCTACGCCCGCGAGGGCGACCCGTCGGCCATCGCCTTCCCGCGCGGACTGACCGGCCCCCGCGACGCCCCCTACGACTTCTCCTTCTCCGGCCTCAAGACGGCCGTGGCCCGCTGGATCGAGGCGAAGCGCGCGGCGGGCGAGGAGGTGCCGGTGCGGGACGTGGCGGCCTCCTTCCAGGAAGCAGTGGTGGACGTGCTCACCCGCAAGGCCGTCCGGGTCTGCAAGGACGAGGGCGTCGACCATCTGATGATCGGTGGTGGCGTCGCCGCCAACTCCCGGCTGCGCGCGCTCGCCCAGGAGCGCTGCGAGGCGGCCGGCATCCGGCTGCGCGTGCCGCGCCCCAAGCTGTGCACGGACAACGGGGCGATGGTCGCCGCCCTGGGCGCCGAGATGGTGGCCCGCAACCGTGCCGCCTCGGCGTGGGACCTCTCGGCGGACTCCTCCCTGCCGGTCACCGAGTCCCACGTGCCCGGCCACGGACACCACGAGGGGCACGACCACGTGCACGAGGTCAGCAAGGAGAACCTGTACTCGTGAAGGGAAACGTGGAGGGAGACCCGTACTCATGACCGTCGCGCTGATGTGGGAGGCCCGGGCGGTCGCCGGCCGCGGCGAGGAACTGCTGGCATGGGCGGGGGCGCATGAGCTGACCCCCGCGCCGCTGCGTCGCGAGACCTTCCGCGCCCCACAGGACAGGGTCCTCGTCATCACCTGGTGGGACGCCCCCTACGACGAGCCCGGCCTGCCCGAACTGCCGGAGCCGGGCGAGGGCCTGGTGACCCGCCCGGTGCACCGGTGGCGGTTCGAACAGGTGTAGTGCCGGGCGGTCCGGGGACGCGGCCCGGGCCCGCCCTCAGGGCGCGGGGTGCCCCAGCAGCATCACGGGCGTGTCCTCCCGCCGGGTCAGGAACACCGTCACCGCGGCGCGGCCGTACGGCTTCGGCAGCACCTTGCGCCGCAGTTCCTCCGGCTCCACCGCCGAGCCGCGCTTCTTGACGGTCAGGACGCCGACCTCCCGGTCGCGCAGCAGCGCCTTCAGCCGCTTGACGTTGAAGGGGAGTTCGTCGGTGATCTCGTAGCGGCTCGCGAACGGCGTGGGCAGGGGCGCGTCGGCGGTGACGTACGCGATCCTCGCGTCGAGGAGCCCGCCGCCGACCTCCTCGGCCACCTCGGCGACCAGATGGGCCCGGATGACGGCGCCGTCCGGCTCGTAGAGGTAGCGGCCCAGGGGACGGACCGGCGGGTCGGGGAGGCCGCGCCCGCGCAGGGTGTGCCCGGCGGGCAGCAGCGTGGAGCGGACGAGGCCGGGCTCGGTGCCGAACCACAGCACCGCCTCCTTCACGTCCCCGCCGTCGGAGATCCACTCCGCCTCCGCCTCCTGCGGCACCGCCTCGTGGGGGATGCCGGGCGCGACCTTCAGCGCGGCGAAGGGGGCGGCGCGGGCGGCGGTCACCGCCCAGGAGAGCGGCGGCGAGTACGCCTCCGGGTCGAAGACCCGCCCCCCGCCCGCCCGGCCGCCGGTGCGCCGCGCCGGGTCCACGAACACGGCCTCGTAGCCGGAGGTGTCGACCTCGGTGACGTCCGCCTCGCGCACCTCGATCAGTCCCGCGAGCCCGAGCGCCTCGGCGTTGGCCCGCGCCACCGCCGCGGTGAGCGGGTCCCGGTCCACCGCCAGGACCCGGATGCCCGCGCGGGCGAGCGCGAGGGCGTCGCCGCCGATGCCGCAGCACAGGTCGGCGACGGAGGTGACGCCCAGTGCGCGCAGCCGCCGGGCGCGGTGCTCGGCCACCGTGGCGCGGGTCGACTGCTCGACGCCGTTCGGGGTGAAGAACATCCGCTCGGCGTCGGCGGCCGGGAACTTCGCCGCCGCCCGCTGCCGCAGCCGGGCCTGGGCGAGGGCCGCGGACACCAGCTCGGCGGGGTGCGTGCGGCGCAGCCGGGTGGCGACGGCCAGCTCCCGCGCCGGGTCGGTGCCGCGCACCTCGTCGAGGAGGGCGCGGCCCTCCGTGGTGAGCAGGGCGGCGAAGGAGGCGTCGTTCACCTGGCCATTGTGGTCCAGTGTCGGCCAGTCGGTGGACGATGACCGGCCGGTCGGTGGACGGTGACCGGCGGGTCGCGGTGTCGGGCGGGAGCGGGGGCGGGTGACTGCGAGGATCCGGCGCCATGCGACTCGTACGACAAAACGATGAATATCGCGCAAGGGGTGTGAAAGCCGCGCGAGGGGCGTGCGGGGCCGCGCCGGCGGCGGTGCGTGGAGCTCTCGCGCTGCTCGCGGCGGCCGCACTGGCCTCCGGATGCTCCGCCGCACCCCCGTCCTCCGGCACACCCGGCGCACAGGACGCACAGGGCGGCACCCGGGAACTCGAGGCGCCCCCGGCGCGCGCTCTGGACTCCTACGCCTCCAGGCTGCGCGCCGCGCACCACGCGCGAGTCGCCGCGGCGAAGCGCTGGGGCCTGAAGGGCGTACCCCTCACGGCCCCTCCGCCCCCGGCGAGGAAACCGGTCATCACCACCCGCGAGGGCTTCGAGGTCGAGGACGGCGAGGACCTGCCGCCGGTTTTCACCACCGTCCCCACCGAGGACCGGGTCGTCTTCCTCACCATCGACGACGGCGCCGAGAAGGACCCCGACTTCCTCAGGATGATGAGCGAACTGAAGGTCCCCTACACGGCGTTCCTCAGCAACTACCTGGTCAAGGACGACTACGGCTACTTCCGCCGGATGCGGGACCTGGGCGCGGGCGTGGACAACCACACCCTCCACCACCCCTACCTGCCGGGGCTGTCGTACGAGGAGCAGCGGCACGAGATCTGCGCCATGCAGGACATCATGCGCGAGCAGTTCGGCAAGCGCCCCCGGATGCTGCGCCCGCCCTACGGCAACTACAACCGGGACACCCTGGTCGCGGCGAAGTCCTGCGGCGTCAAGTACGCGCCGATCTGGAACGAGGAGGTCTACGTCGACCACTGGGAGTACCGCGAGGACGACCGCAGCCTGCACCCCGGGGACATCGTCCTCACCCACTTCCGCGGCAAGGACGAGTGGGACGGCACGATGGTCGACGACATGCGCCGCTTCCTGAACAAGGTCACGGCCGAGGGCTACGCGGTGGCCCGCCTGGAGGACTACCTGTGAGAGCGCCGGGCGCCCGGCCGAAGGACCTTTCCAGGTCGCCGCGCGCCCGGCCGGCGGCGCCCCGATTCCGACACAGCGGCACAGCGAACTGGCACTCCGCTTGACCGAGTGCTAATCGCAGTCATAGTCTCGGCTCTGGCACTCCCCACAGGAGAGTGCCAACAACGCGACGGGCAGGTCCGGCACCCGCGACGACGGATCGACCTGGTCGCCACCTCAGACAGTTAACCCCGTGAGATCTCCGAAGGGGGAGGTCGGATCGTGACGACCGCCAGCTCCAAGGTTGCCATCAAGCCGCTCGAGGACCGCATTGTGGTCCAGCCGCTGGACGCCGAGCAGACCACGGCCTCTGGCCTGGTCATCCCGGACACCGCCAAGGAGAAGCCCCAGGAGGGCGTCGTCCTGGCCGTGGGCCCGGGCCGCTTCGAGGACGGCAACCGCCTTCCGCTCGACGTCAAGGTCGGCGACGTCGTGCTCTACAGCAAGTACGGCGGCACCGAGGTGAAGTACAACAACGAGGAGTACCTCGTCCTCTCGGCCCGCGACGTGCTCGCGATCATCGAGAAGTAATTCACCTCAGCACTCGTGCTGTGAGCTGCGCCCCTGGCCCCCCGCGACCTACCAGTAGCCGGGCGTCCGGGGCGCAGTGCCTTTTTCACCCAGATTTCGAAAGAGGGCTCACGCTCCCATGGCGAAGATCCTGAAGTTCGACGAGGACGCCCGTCGCGCCCTCGAGCGCGGCGTCAACAAGCTTGCCGACACGGTGAAGGTGACGATCGGCCCCAAGGGCCGCAACGTCGTCATCGACAAGAAGTTCGGCGCTCCCACCATCACCAACGACGGTGTCACCATCGCCCGCGAGGTCGAGGTCGAGGACCCGTACGAGAACCTCGGTGCCCAGCTCGTGAAGGAGGTGGCGACCAAGACCAACGACATCGCGGGTGACGGTACGACCACCGCCACCGTGCTGGCCCAGGCGCTGGTCCGCGAGGGCCTGCGCAACGTCGCCGCCGGTGCCTCCCCGGCCGCCCTCAAGAAGGGCATCGACGCCGCCGTCAAGGCCGTCTCCGAGGAGCTGCTCGCCACCGCGCGGCCGATCGACGAGAAGTCCGACATCGCCGCGGTCGCCGGACTGTCCGCCCAGGACAGCCAGGTCGGCGAGCTCATCGCCGAGGCGATGGACAAGGTCGGCAAGGACGGTGTCATCACCGTCGAGGAGTCCAACACCTTCGGTCTGGAGCTGGACTTCACCGAGGGCATGGCCTTCGACAAGGGCTACCTGTCGCCGTACTTCGTGACGGACCAGGAGCGCATGGAGGCCGTCCTCGAGGACCCGTACATCCTCATCCACCAGGGCAAGATCTCCTCCATCGCGGACATGCTGCCGCTGCTCGAGAAGATCATCCAGACCAACTCCTCGAAGCCGCTGCTGATCATCGCCGAGGACGTCGAGGGCGAGGCCCTGTCGACGCTGGTCGTCAACAAGATCCGCGGCACCTTCAACGCCGTCGCGGTGAAGGCCCCCGGCTTCGGCGACCGCCGCAAGGCGATGCTCGGCGACATGGCCACCCTCACCGGTGCCACCGTCATCGCCGAGGAGGTCGGCCTCAAGCTCGACCAGGTCGGCCTGGAGGTACTGGGCACCGCCCGGCGCGTCACGGTCACCAAGGACGACACCACCCTCGTCGACGGCGGCGGCAACAGCGCCGACGTCCAGGGCCGCGTCGCCCAGATCAAGGCCGAGATCGAGACCACGGACTCCGACTGGGACCGCGAGAAGCTCCAGGAGCGCCTCGCGAAGCTGGCCGGCGGCGTGTGCGTGATCAAGGTCGGCGCCGCCACCGAGGTGGAGCTCAAGGAGAAGAAGCACCGTCTGGAGGACGCCATCTCCGCGACCCGCGCCGCGGTCGAGGAGGGCATCGTCTCCGGTGGTGGCTCCGCGCTCGTCCACGCGGTCAAGGTCCTCGAGGGCAACCTCGGCAAGGAGGGCGACGAGGCCACCGGTGTCGCCGTCGTCCGCCGCGCCGCCGTCGAGCCGCTGCGCTGGATCGCCGAGAACGCCGGCCTCGAGGGCTACGTCATCACCGCCAAGGTGGCCGAGCTCGACAAGGGTCAGGGCTTCAACGCCGCGACCGGCGAGTACGGCGACCTGGTCAAGGCCGGCGTCATCGACCCGGTCAAGGTCACCCGCTCCGCCCTGGAGAACGCCGCCTCCATCGCCTCCCTCCTCCTGACGACCGAGACCCTCGTCGTCGAGAAGAAGGAAGAGGAAGAGCCGGCCGCCGCGGGCCACAGCCACGGCCACTCCCACTGAGCACGGCCCGCTGAACGACGCACAGGCCCCGCGCCCCGGAAAGGGGGCGCGGGGCCTTGTCGTGCCCGGGGCGCGACAAGGCCCGCTGTCAGTGCCGTACGCCATGCTGCGGGGCAGACGACGCCAAGCGGGAGGGGCATCATGCGCACACCGGTGAGCGGTGAGGTTCACGTCACCTACTGGCAGCTCTACGTCGAGAGCGGTCCGGGAGGCGCCGTCCCGGGCGTCGCCGACGCGTTCGCGGGCCAGACGGTGGGCCTCTGCGGGGCGGCCGTGCCCGGTGCCCTCCACCTGACCACAGGTTTGCACTCGGGCCGTGTCGGCTTCACCGTCGAAATCCACGACGAGCCTCCCGCCCTGGACCCGGTCTGGGAAGACGTCGTGGAGGTCTCGTTCCGCCCGGTCTCCGGTCGCACCCATCTCGAGCAGTGGGCGGGCACGGCTTCATGGCCACTGGACCTGGCCATGACGGACCACCGGGTGCGTTACTGCGCCCGGGGGATGGACGCCGGACGCGACCTGGACACCAGGTCTGACGAGGACCCGCAGGTGGACAGCTACCTCCTGCAGTTCTGGCCGGCCCCGCCCGCTCCGGACCGCGTGATCCGTCAAACCTCCCGCAGTGCCGCGCGCGACCACGAGTACGCGCGTCGGCTCCCCCCGCCCCCCACCCCCGAGGAACGCGCCGAGGCCGAACGCCTGGCCCGCGAGGCGGAGGAACGGGCGGCCGAGGAGCGGCGGTTGCACCGGGAGGCGTGGCAGTGGGGCGGTCGGCTGCCGAGCGAGGAACTGCGCGCGCTGGGCGTCCACACCTGGAGCCTGCTCCGTTTCGACCCCGACCTGGTGCACACGCTGGGCGCCGCCACCGCCGGGACCCGGCGCGGAGTGGCACTGCTCGCCGCCCGCCGGGCCTGTGAGACGGCGGGTCTGACGAACGTGCCCTGGGTCGCCGAGGCGCTCACCGCGGCGGAGGAAGGTGCCCCGTTGCCCCCACCGTTCCACTACAGCACTTTGATGGCGGAAACCCTTCGCTCCGATCCGCGCGTCCCGGAGCGTTCGGTACGCGGGGCCGTACCGCCCGAGCGCCCCCCGTACGAACCCCTGGCCTCGCCGGCCGAACCCGGGTGGAGGTGGATCCCCGCGGAGGGGTCGGACACTCCCGAAGAGCCGGAACCGTCCCAGCCCTCCCCGGTGGCCGGGCCGGCACGGCAAGGGCTCGGCAAGTACCTGGGGAAACTGGTCCCCCCGCCGCCGCAGCCGCAGTCGGGTGTCGGCCGTGGCACCGCCCCGCCGTCGGAAATGCCGCAGTCGGGGACGCTGATTCCGGCCGCACCGAAGACGGCGTACGCGGTGGGTGTGCTGGAGGTGGTGGACTCGACCCCCGATCGTCCCCGCGGCCGTATCTCACAACCGCACTTCGCCTCTCCCGCCTTACCGGCCGCCGTCCACCCCGATCCGCTGCGCGCCGCCCTGGACGCGGTGTGCGCGGCGGTCGAGACCTACGGAGAGCACTACCCGGAGCTGCTGGCGGAGATACGCGCGTTCTGCGCCGCGGCGGACGAGCCGGGGAACGAGCCGGGGGAGCGGCCGTAGGACGCGGGGTGGCGGGGTTGGGCGCGGTCCGGGCCCGGTTCTCAGAGCAGCGCTCCCAGTGACAGCACCCGGGGCGAGAGCTGTCCGCGGAGCCGGTTCGCGTCCGGGGCGGTCTCGCCCTCGGTGAGCCAGTCCGCCGCGAGCAGGCGTTCGAGGTGCGGTCCGGTCTCCTCCGGTGGCACTCCGCAGAATCTGGCGGCCTCGGACAGGTCGAGGCCGTCGTCCTCGGCGCCTCCGAGGCGGCCGTCGGGGCGGATGTGGGCGGCGGTGTACAGCGCGAGGAGCCGGGGCGCGGCGCCCGCCTTCTTCTTGCGCAGCTTGCGGTCGCCCACCACCTTCTGGGCCCAGCCGGACAGTCGCGCACGGCTGACCTTGCCGAAGGAGAACGGGCGGGGCGCGGTCGGCAGCAGCGTCGGGACGGTGATCTGGGCGGGGTCCTCGGACCGGGCGACCAGCGCGTCGGCCACGGTGACCGTGTCGGGCAGCCGCATCCAGCCCGAGTCGACGAGCCGCTGGAGCACCCACTCGGCGTCCCCCTGCAGCCAACCGGTGAAGTCCTGCCCGGTGACGTTCCCGAGGCCGGCGCGCGCGGCCCGCAGGGTGAGCATGAACACCGCGAGCCGCACCTCGGGTTCGGGATGCGGGGCGCGGTCCCGGACGTGCGCCAGCACCGTACGGGCGTGCACGGCCTGGGCGCGGCTCAGCAGCCGCTCGACCGCGGGGCCGCCCTCGCCCGCGGGCACGCCGACACGGTTCTCGTTCATCTCGCGGGCGGCCCGCGCGGCCTTCTCCGCCCGCGCGGCCTCCTCGCGCAGCGTGTGGTCGCCGGTGACGTCGGCCCACAGGGCGAACGCGCGGGCCTTGCGGTCGTGGAGGCCGGCGAGGAGGGCGAGATCGGGCTCGGGATCGCGCTGGTACGCGCGGAACGCGTCGCCGAGTTCGATGAGTTCGAGTCGCAGCACGTCGGGCTGGAGGTCGTACGGCACGATGCGCTGCGCGATCTTCCCCCACTGCCTCGACCGCTGAGCCGCCGCGCGTGGCGAGCCCGCGCGGGCACCGGGCACCGGGGCCGTCCTCCCCCCGGCTCCCGGCTTCGGCACGGGCCGGGGCTGAGGGAAGGGAGCAGGCGGCGCCCCCGGACCGTCCGCCGGTGCCCCGCCGTCCGAGAAGAGGGCGACCACCGGCTCCCGTCCCCGCTCACCCGCGGCCGCCAGGGCCGGAGCCGACGGTGCCGCCGACGGCGGCGGGGCGGCCGTGTCCAGCACCCGGCAACCCTGCGTGGCCGCCGCACAGCGCGCGCACACCTCGGCGATCCGCCACAGCCGCCCCGCCCGGTCACCGAACACCGTCAGGACGACGGACCCCCCGCACCGCCCCGTGCCCGAGACCTGCCGGGTTCCCGCGCGCCGTCCCGTGAGGATCTCGGGGGAGTGCCAGGCGCAGTCGGCGGCCCGGCACCCGCACCACGCCTCACCGCGCGGCCCGCCGCCCGCGCGGATCCCGGCGAGATGCACATTGACGTGCGCGACCGCGGCCTTGCGGCCCTCAGGGGCACCGGGCAGCCGCTGCTCACCGCAGCCCGGGGAGGAACAACTGAGCCGGACCGCGCCCGAGGAGGGACCACCGAACGGGTCCAGCCGCACGGTCCACACCCGTCCCGGCACCCGCTCCCGCGGCGCCCCGGCCCCCGCCGCCGTACCGCCCGTCCTCCCCGCACCGGAGCCGTCGAAGAACAACCCGTCCCGGCCACCGCTGTCCCCGCTCACGCGATGCCGCCCTCTCCCCTTGCACGCCGCCTACGCCGTCCACGCATCCCACGTTCACCGTGGTCACGAGGACGCTACGCCGCACCGATACAGGACAGGGCCCCTGCCCACCGGCAGATCACACGTTCGGGTGAAGACCCGGCACGCGGCGGGGGCAGGGGGAGGGGGGCAGCGCGCGGGCAGCGCCTTGCGGCTCAACGCCGGGGAGTGCTCCCGGGGTTCACCACTCGTCCCTACTGCGGTCCGTACTTCCGTCCCGTCCGGGAGGTGATCGTGCCGAGCAGGGGGCGGGGGGCCAGTTTGGCCAGGCCCAGGAGGGTCTTGTAGCGGGGGTCGGGGATGGACAGCGACTTGCCGCGGGCCAGGTCCGCCAGGCCCGCCGCGACCACCTTGTCCGCGTCGAGCCACATCCAGCCGGGGATGTTGCCCGTGCCCATGCCGGCCCGCTCGTGGAACTCGGTGCGGGTGAAGCCGGGGCACAGCACCATGAGGCGTACCCCGGTGCCCGCGAGGTCCTTCGCCGCGCCCTGGGTGAACTGGACGATCCACGCCTTGGACGCCCCGTACGTACCGCGCGGGACGAACGCGGCGACCGAGGCCACGTTGACGACGCCGCCCCGTCCGCGCTCCCGCATGGCCTCGGACGCGGCCGAGGTGAGCCGCAGCACGGCCTCGCAGTGCACCTTGAGCATGCGCAGCTCGTCGGCCATCGGCACGTCGAGGTAGCGGCCCTTGTTGCCGAAGCCGGCGTTGTTGATCAGCAGGTCGACCGGGTGCGTACGGTCGCCGAGGCGGGCGACGACGGCGTCGATGCCGGCGTCCGTGGCGAGGTCCGCGGTGAGCACCTCGACCTCGACGCCGTGGCGGTCGTGCAGTTCGGTCGCCTGCTCGCGCAGGCGCGCGGTGTCCCGGGCGACGAGGACGAGGCTGTGGCCGTCGGCCCCGAGCCGCCGCGCGAAGGCGGAACCGATGCCGGAGGTCGATCCCGTGATCAGAGCGGTAGTCATGCGCCAAGGCTAGGGGGTGTTTTTCGGTCGGGACGCCGCCGAGGGACGGCACCCCGCGGCCCACCCGCCGGCCCGCCCGGCCAGCCCGGCCGGCGGGACGGGCGGGACGGCCCGGCGATCCCGGACGGTCCGCGAGCGGCACCTGCCTGGGGCCGACATCGACATCGGTGCCTGTGCCGGTACCCATGACCGGGCCGGCCCCGTCATCCCCCGCCGTCCCGCCGTCCCGCCGTCCCGCCGTCCCGGCGCCCGGCGTCACGTCGCACGTCGCCTCGCCGTCACGTCGCACGTCGCCCCGGCGTCACGCCGGCGCGGCCCCGCGCAGCCGTGCCAATTTCTCGCGCACCTCGGTGTGCAGCGCCTCCCCGGCCGGCGCGAGCCGCGGCAGCAGTTCGCGTTGCGTCGTCGTGGCCCGGAACTCCATCGTCGTCGTCACCCCGTGCCCCGGCCTCCGTACGATCTCCACCGCGTCACCGGCCCGAACGGTCCCCTCCTCGAGGACGCGCAGATACGCCCCCGTGAGCCCCGCCTCCGAGAAGCGCTTCACCCAGCCCCGCTCCCCGAGGTGGCCCTGGAAGGTGCGGCACGGGATGCGGCCGGAGGTCACCTCCAGCAGCGGCCCGCCCTCGCCCCCGACGCGCCACCGCTCACCTATCTCGGCGTGCGAGAGGTCCAGGCCCTCCGTCGTCAGGTTCTCGCCGAACTCCCCGTCGCGCAGCGGGCGTCCCAGCACGCGCTCCCATTCGTCCAGGTCCTCCCGCGCGTAGGCGTACACCGCCTGGTCGTTCCCGCCGTGGTGCCGCCGGTCGCACACCGCGTCCCCGGCCAGCCCGCTGCCCCCGACGCCCTTGGGGCCCGGGGCCGTCACCCGCACCGGCCCCTCCGCCGGCCTCTTGTCGATGCCCGTCAGCCCCTCGGGCTGCGTGGTGTACGGCACGGCGAGGGGGCGTCCCACGTTCACGCTGAGAACCTTCATGGCCGCAGGGTAATGGCGGCTCTCTCAAAGTTTCCGCGCATTTTTCGCCGTGCCATCCAAGAAAGCCTTATATTCGTGGGGTGATAGAAGCCCGTCATCTCCGCGTGCTGCGCGCCGTGGCCGCCACCGGCTCCTTCTCTGCGGCGGGGCGCCGGCTCGGCTGCACCCAGCCCGCCGTCAGCCAGCAGATGAAGGCGCTGGAGGCCTCGGTCGGCACGCCGCTCCTCGTGCGCGGCGGCCGGGAGATACGCCTGACCCAGGCCGGCGAGGCCCTCGTCCGGCACGCCTCGGGCATCCTCGCCGGACTCACGGCCGCGGAGGAGGAGATCGCCGCCATCGCGGGGCTGCGCGCCGGCCGGGTGCGCCTGGTCTCCTTCCCCAGCGGCAGTTCCACGCTGGTGCCCACCGCCCTCGCCGCCCTGCGTGCCGCGCATCCGGGGACCCGGGTCTCCCTGGAGGAGGCCGAGCCGCCGCGGTCGGTCGAACTGCTGCGCGCGGGCGACTGCGACGTGGCCCTCGCGTTCCGCTACGCGGGCGCGAGCGGCGCGGAGGAATGGGACGACCTGGTGGTGCGCCCCCTGCTCGCCGACCGGCTCGTGGCGCTGGTGCCCGAGCGTCACCGGTTGGCCGGGGCCGGTTCCCTCGCCATCGGCGACCTCGCCGAGGAGCCGTGGATCGCGGGCTGCCCCCGCTGCCGCGGACAGCTCGTCGAGGTGTGCCGCGCCGCCGGCTTCACCCCGCGCATAGATTTCGCGACCGACGACTACCCGGCCGTGGTCGGCCTGGTCGGCGCGGGCCTCGGCGTGGCCGTCCTGCCGCAGCTCGCGGTCGAGTCCGTACGCCCCCGGGGCGCACGCACGGTGACGCTGGAGCCCGAGGTGCGGCGCGAGGTCGTCGCGCTCACCCTGCCCGATCTGGCGCAGGTTCCGGCGGTGAAGGCCACGCTGCGGGAACTGTCCCGCGCGGCCGGTCACCGTCGGGCGGCCACCGACGAGGAGGACTGAGGGGCCGCCGGAGGCGCGCGCGTCACCGTCCGGCGGGTTGCCGTTCCCTATATCGCTACTCGGTGATGCGAAACGCCGACGTATCGGTATCGGCGATGTCGGCAGTATCGGCAGTATCGGAAGAAACGTTCCTTCAACTGTTCGAGAAACTAATGGTGAGAAAAGCCGGAGTGCGAGGCGCCCGAGTGCGGGACGCCGTCGTGCGAGGGGGGAGAGGCGTGGTCCTCGCCGCGTGAGGAGGCCGGCGCCGCGGCCGACACCAGGCGGTTCCGCGCGCGGCCCATGAGTTCCTCGCGCTCGTCCTCCGTCAGCCCGCCCCACACGCCGTACGGCTCGCGCACGGCCAGCGCGTGAGCCGCGCACTCGGCGCGTACGGGGCACCTCATGCACACCTCCTTGGCCGAGTTCTCACGGGCGCTCCGTGCGGCACCGCGCTCTCCCTCGGGGTGGAAGAAGAGCGAGCTGTCGACCCCGCGGCAGGCCGCGAGGAGCTGCCAGTCCCACAGATCCGCGTTCGGACCGGGAAGGCGGGAGAAATCTGCCATTGCGTGTCCCCTCGTTGCCGTTCTGAGCGGATGTGTGCTCGTGACCGTCCGCACCGTCCGCACCACATCGAGGGCTGTCAGGTCGGTGATGCCCGCGATGCCCATGAGGACGACGTACCACGATCTAAGGAGATGAAAATATGACTCATTGCGAATCTAGCTCCAGACACCAGCAAACGGGAAGAAAAACGGCCGAATGGGGCACGAGGTGTGAGGAAAGTTGAAGGGTCGGCCCCGCATGTCTGCACCGTGTCCGCGCCCTCACGTACAGTGCCGAAGGCGGCTCGCTGCACCGTAACTCTTTCGAGTGACCATCGTTGAGAGTGCGGATGGCGGTCGAAGGAATACGCGCTCGGGCAGGTGCATCCACTGCCCACGAGCGCCGACCGCACCGGTGACGATTCGTACCAGCCTGGAGGCTCAAGGTGACGCGCATCAGCTGCGGAGGGCGGCCATGACATCCGTCCTCGTCTGCGACGACTCCCCGCTTGCCCGAGAGGCGCTCCGCCGCGCGGTCGCGACCGTGCCCGGCGTGGAGCGCGTGACGACCGCGGCCAACGGCGAGGAAGTCCTCCGCCGCTGGGGAGCGGACCGTTCGGACCTTATTCTGATGGACGTACGCATGCCCGGTCTGGGCGGCGTCGAGACCGTGCGCCGGCTGCTGTCGGCGGACCCCGGTGCGCGCATCATCATGCTCACCGTCGCCGAGGACCTGGACGGCGTGGCGCTCGCCGTCGCCGCCGGTGCCCGCGGCTATCTGCACAAGGACGCCTCCCGCGCCGAACTGCGGGCCACCGTCACCCAGGCCCTGGCCGACCCCACCTGGCGGCTCGCCCCCCGCCGGCTGCGTTCCGCCGAGATGGGCGCCGCGCCCACGCTCACCGCGCGTGAGATCCAGGTCCTGGAGGGCATGAGCCACGGCCGCTCCAACGCCGAGATCGGCCGCGAGCTGTTCCTCTCCGAGGACACCGTCAAGACCCACGCCCGGCGGCTGTTCAAGAAGCTCGGCGCCTCGGACCGCGCCCACGC
The DNA here is from genome assembly GCF_036189845.1 of Streptomyces griseoaurantiacus. Lineage (NCBI taxonomy): Bacteria > Bacillati > Actinomycetota > Actinomycetes > Kitasatosporales > Streptomycetaceae > Streptomyces > Streptomyces griseoaurantiacus. The sequence continues at coordinate 4,431,007 of NZ_CP108326.1, forward strand.
GGTGGCCCTGGGCTTCCGTTGGGGTCTGGTCCGCTAGGTGGACGACCGCGGGGGCACGGGAAACCCCGCCTACCGGCAGGTGGGCGGGGGTGGCACGGGGGTGCGCCGGGCACCCGCCGCCGGTTTCGCCGCGGATGCCGCATCCTTGAGGTGTGGAGTTCCTCGGGGACGAGTCTGTCGAGCGGGAGGGGAGGGCGCAGGACATGGCTTCCGGCGCACCTGCTCATAACGCTTCGGTGCACAAGTACGGGCACGGTGTCACGGAGCCCGCGGCACCAAGGCACCATGGACCGATGCGCGACGACGAGACGACGGTGATCGGTGCTCTCGTACACCGCGCCGTGGACGGCGACGAGCAGGCCACGCACGACCTGCTCGCCCGCGTCCATCCGCTCGCGCTGCGCTACTGCCGCACCCGGCTCTCGCGCCTGCCCGGGGACGCCCGCCACTTCGTGGAGGACCTCGCGCAGGAGGTCTGCGTCGCCGTGCTGCTCGCGCTGCCTCGCTACAAGGACACCGGACGCCCGTTCGAGGCGTTCGTCTTCGCCATCGCCGCGCACAAGGTCGCGGACCTGCAGCGGGCGGCCATGCGCCACCCCGGTTCCACGGCCGTCCCCTCCGACGAGATGCCGGAACGCGCGGACGATTCGCTCGGCCCGGAGGAGCGCGCCCTGCTCAGCAGCGACGCCGCCTGGGCCAAGAAACTCCTCGCCAATCTCCCCCAGAACCAGCGGGAGCTGCTCCTGCTGCGCATCGCGGTGGGCCTGACGGCCGAGGAGACGGGCCAGATGCTGGGGATGTCGCCGGGCGCGGTCAGGGTCGCCCAGCATCGCGCGCTGAGCCGGCTGCGAGCCCTGGCGGAGCAGTAGCCGTAGCAGTGGCAATCGCCGGAGCGGAAGTCCGGCGCGTCACGGCGGAGCGTACGGCGTCCGCCGTGATGCCCCCCACACCTGAACCGGGTGAACGCCCAGGTCACCCGCCGCGTACGAAGGTACGAACATACGAAGGGGGCGGGCGTCCCGTTCGTGGAATGAGGCGACCGTGCTTCCCGTTAGCATGGACATCCGCACCGAGCAAGGCCATATGGGGAAGGTGTCATGACTGCCAACGTCGACGGAGTGCCCGATAAATTCGCGACACTCGGGCTGACCTACGACGACGTGCTGCTGCTGCCGGGCCCGTCGGACATGGCTCCCGACGAGATCGACACCGCCTCGTACGTCTCCAAGAACGTGCGGGTCAACATCCCGCTGCTGTCCGCCGCCATGGACAAGGTGACCGAGTCCCGCATGGCGATCGCGATGGCCCGCCAGGGCGGCGTCGGCGTGCTGCACCGCAACCTGTCCATCGAGGACCAGGCCAACCAGGTCGACCTGGTGAAGCGGTCCGAGTCCGGCATGGTGGCCGACCCGATCACCATCCACCCCGAGGCCACCCTCGCCGAGGCCGACGCGCTGTGCGCCAAGTTCCGCATCAGCGGCGTGCCGGTCACCGACGGCGCGGGCAAGCTGCTCGGCATCGTCACCAACCGCGACATGGCCTTCGAGAACGACCGCTCCCGCCGGGTGAGCGAGGTCATGACGCCGATGCCGCTGGTCACGGGCAAGGTCGGCATCTCCGGTGTGGACGCCATGGAGCTGCTGCGGCGCCACAAGATCGAGAAGCTGCCGCTGGTCGACGACCAGGGCGTCCTCAAGGGCCTCATCACCGTCAAGGACTTCGTCAAGGCGGAGAAGTACCCCAGGGCCGCCAAGGACGGCAAGGGACGGCTGCTGGTCGGTGCCGCGGTGGGTGTCGCCGGGGACGCCTTCGAGCGTGCCCAGGCGCTGATCGAGGCGGGTGTCGACTTCATCGTCGTCGACACCGCGCACGGCCACTCCCGGCTGGTCGGCGACATGGTCGCCAAGATCAAGTCGAACTCCCACGTGGACGTCATCGGCGGCAACATCGCCACCCGCGAGGCCGCCCAGGCACTGATCGACTCCGGCGTCGACGGCATCAAGGTCGGCGTCGGCCCCGGCTCCATCTGTACGACGCGTGTCGTCGCGGGCATCGGCGTCCCCCAGGTCACGGCCATCTACGAGGCCGCGCTCGCCGCCAAGGAGGCCGGTGTCCCGGTCATCGGCGACGGCGGCCTGCAGTACTCCGGCGACATCGCCAAGGCCCTCGTCGCGGGCGCCGACACGGTGATGCTCGGCTCGCTGCTCGCGGGCTGCGAGGAGTCGCCGGGCGAGCTGATGTTCATCAACGGCAAGCAGTTCAAGTCCTACCGGGGCATGGGCTCGCTCGGCGCCATGCAGACCCGCGGCGACCGCAAGTCCTTCTCCAAGGACCGCTACTTCCAGGAGGGCGTCGCCTCCGACGAGCAGCTCGTGCCCGAGGGCATCGAGGGCCAGGTGCCCTACCGGGGTCCGCTCTCCTCGGTGGTCCACCAGCTCGTCGGCGGTCTGCGCCAGTCGATGTTCTACGTCGGTGGCCGCACGGTCCCCGAGCTGCAGAGCAACGGCAAGTTCGTCCGGATCACCTCGGCGGGTCTCAAGGAGTCCCACCCGCACGACATCCAGATGACGGTCGAGGCGCCCAACTACAGCCGCCAGTGAGCCCGCGGGCGGGTTCCCCGCGCGGGTGAGGCAGCCGGAGGGCGGTCCCGGGAGGTCCCGGGGCCGCCCTTTCGTCCACCTGCACGGGGGCGCCCGCGCGGCCGTCGGGGATACTGGAAGGCGCTGCAACGCAACAGGGAAAGGCCACAGACGTGACTGAGATCGAGATCGGGCGCGGCAAGCGCGGCCGCCGGGCGTACGCCTTCGACGACATCGCCGTCGTCCCCAGCCGCCGTACGCGGGACCCGAAGGAGGTCTCGATCGCCTGGCAGATCGACGCCTACCGGTTCGACCTGCCCTTCCTGGCCGCCCCCATGGACTCGGTCGTCTCCCCGGCCACCGCGATCCGCATCGGCGAGCTCGGCGGACTCGGGGTGCTCAACCTCGAGGGCCTGTGGACCAGGTACGAGGACCCGCAGCCCCTGCTCGACGAGATCGTCGGCCTGCCCGCGGAGAACGCCAGCCGCCGACTGCAGGAGATCTACCGGGAGCCCATCAAGGAAGAGCTGATCGGGCAGCGCATCAAGGAGGTGCGCGACTCCGGCGTCGTCACGGCGGCGGCGCTCTCCCCGCAGCGGACGGCCCAGTTCTCCAAGGCGGTCGTCGACGCGGGCGTGGACATCTTCGTGATCCGCGGGACGACGGTCTCCGCCGAACACGTCTCCGGTTCGCACGAGCCGCTCAACCTGAAGCAGTTCATCTACGAACTCGACGTCCCCGTGATCGTCGGCGGCTGCGCCACCTACACCGCGGCCCTGCACCTGATGCGGACGGGCGCGGCCGGCGTCCTGGTGGGCTTCGGCGGCGGCGCCGCGCACACCACGCGCAACGTGCTCGGCATCCAGGTCCCGATGGCCACCGCGGTCGCCGACGTGGCGGCGGCCCGCCGCGACTACATGGACGAGTCCGGCGGCCGGTACGTCCACGTCATCGCGGACGGCGGCGTCGGCTGGTCCGGCGACCTGCCCAAGGCGATCGCCTGCGGCGCCGACTCCGTGATGATGGGCTCCCCGCTCGCGCGCGCCACCGACGCGCCGGGCCGCGGGCACCACTGGGGCATGGAGGCGGTCAACGAGGAACTGCCGCGCGGCCAGAAGGTCGACCTCGGCACCGTCGGCACGATCGAGGAGGTCCTCACCGGCCCCTCGCGCATCCCGGACGGCTCCATGAACATCTTCGGCGCCCTGCGCCGCGCCATGGCCACGACCGGCTACAGCGAGCTGAAGGAGTTCCAGCGCGTCGAGGTGACGGTGGCGGACTCGCAGCACAAGCGGTGACACCGCGCCGCGCGTGGGCGTGAGCGCGAGAAGGGGCCCGGTCGTGGCGACCGGGCCCCTTCGTACGTCCTCGCGCCCGCTCACAAGCGGTGCGCGGCGCCCGTCGGTGCCGCGCCCCGCGTGTCGAGGAGGAGCTGGGCCTTGACCGACAACCCCTGCAGGTCGTACGTGCGGTGGTGTTGCAGCAGGATCGTCAGATCGGCCTCCGCGACCGCCTCGTAGAGCGAGTCCGCGCGTGGCACGGGGCGGTCGAGCACGTTCCAGGAGTGCACCAGCGGGTCGTGGTAGCTGACGGAGGCCCCGAGTTCCGTGAGCCGTACGGCGATCTCGTGCGCCGGCGAGCCCTTCAGGTCGGCGACGTCCGGTTTGTAGGTGACCCCGAGCAGCAGCACCCGTGCGGCCCGCGCGGACTTGCCGTGCTCGTTGAGCAGCGCGGCGGCCCGCTGGACGACGTACTGCGGCATGTCGTCGTTGACCTGCTGGGCGAGTTCCACCATGCGCAGCCTGCGGCCGCCGGCCGGGCCGAGGGGGCCGCCCAGGTCGTCGAGCGGGACGGTGTGACCGCCGACGCCGGGGCCGGGGCGGAAGGCCTGGAAGCCGAAGGGCTTGGTCTCCGCGCAGCGCACGACGTCCCACAGGTCGACGCCCAGCTCGTGGCAGAGCACGGCCATCTCGTTGACGAGCGCGATGTTGACGTGCCGGTAGTTGGTCTCCAGGAGCTGCACGGTCTCCGCCTCGCGCGGCCCCCGCGCGCGCACCACCTTGTCCGTGAGGCGGCCGTAGAACGCGGCGGCCGACTCGGTGCAGGCGGGGGTCAGTCCGCCGATCACCTTGGGGGTGTTGGCGGGGGAGAAGCCCCGGTTGCCGGGGTCGACGCGGCTCGGGGAGTACGCCAGGTGGAAGTCGCGGCCCGCGCGCAGTCCGGACCCCTCCTCCAGCAGCGGGCGCAGGAAGTCCTCCGTGGTGCCGGGGTACACGGCCGACTCGAGGATCACCGTGGTGTGCGGGCGCAGCCGGCTCGCGAGGGCCCGGGCGGCGGCCTCCACCTGACCCAGGTCGAGCGTGCCGTCCTCGTCCCGCGGGGTGGGGGAACAGATGACGGCGGTGCGGACGCGGCCGAGTTCGGCGGGGCCCGAGGTGATACGGAAACCGCTCGCATGCATGCGGCGCAGTTCCGCGGCGGTGAGGGAGCCGGCGTCGGGGCCGGTGCGGTACCCGACGGTGGGAATGCCGGCTGTCACAGCGGCCTGGGCCAGGGGCATGCCCAGGTGACCGAGTCCGATGACGGCGAGATCTGCGGGCATGGAGTGGGCCGTCCTTCCCATTAACCGGAGCGGGGCAGGCGCGCAAGCGCGGTGGACAGAATGAGCGAGCGCAATGTCAGACTAGGAGTAAATATGACCGAATTGCTGGATTGGTTCGGCGCGTCTCCCTGAGTGTTCCTGCCCGTCCGTGCGTGTTCGTGCGTGTTCACAGGGATGCGTGGGTGTTCCGGCTGGTGGCCGAAGTGGGGCGAGGCGGTCAGAATTGCGGGCATGAGGGATGTGGGCCGGGACTCGCCGCACGGGTGAGGCCGACGCGAGAGACAGCGGGAGGCAGCGGTGAGGACAGCGGCACTGGGTCCGGCGCAGCGCGCCGAGGCACTGGCGGGAATAGCCGAGCGGGAGCTGGACGTGCTGGTCGTGGGCGCGGGCGTGGTCGGCGCCGGCACGGCGCTGGACGCGGCCACCCGCGGCCTGTCCACGGGGCTGGTGGAGGCCCGCGACTGGGCCTCGGGCACCTCCAGCCGGTCCAGCAAGCTCATCCACGGCGGACTGCGCTATCTGGAGATGCTCGACTTCGCCCTGGTGCGCGAGGCGCTGAAGGAGCGCGGACTGCTCCTCGAACGCCTCGCCCCCCACCTGGTCAAGCCGGTCCCGTTCCTCTACCCCCTCCAGCACAAGGGCTGGGAGCGGCTCTACGCGGGTTCGGGCGTCGCCCTCTACGACGTCATGTCGATGGCCCGGGGACACGGCCGCGGGCTGCCCGGACACCGCCACCTGACCCGCCGCCACGCCCTGCGGGTCGCCCCCTGTCTGAAGAAGGACGCCCTGGTCGGCGCGTTGCAGTACTACGACGCGCAGATGGACGACGCCCGCTACGTCGCCACCCTGGTGCGCACCGCCGCCTCCTACGGCGCCCGGGTCGCCAACCGCGCCCGCGTCACAGGATTCCTGCGCGAGGGCGAGCGCGTGGTCGGCGCCCGGGTGCAGGACGTCGAGGGCGGCGGGGAGTACGAGGTGCGCGCCAAGCAGGTCGTCAACGCGACCGGGGTGTGGACCGACGACACCCAGGCGATGGTCGGCGAGCGCGGCCAGTTCCACGTGCGGGCCTCCAAGGGCATCCACCTGGTCGTGCCCAAGGACCGCATCCACTCCACCACCGGGCTCATCCTGCGCACCGAGAAGTCCGTCCTGTTCGTCATCCCCTGGGGACGGCACTGGATCGTCGGCACCACCGACACCGACTGGGACCTCGACAAGGCCCACCCGGCCGCCTCCAGCGCCGACATCGACTACCTGCTCGAACACGTGAACTCGGTGCTCGCGGTGCCGCTCACCCGGGACGACGTGGAGGGCGTGTACGCGGGGCTGCGCCCGCTGCTCGCCGGGGAGTCCGACGCCACGAGCAAGCTCTCCCGAGAGCACACGGTCGCCCACCCGGTGCCGGGCCTCGTGGTCGTCGCGGGCGGCAAGTACACGACGTACCGGGTCATGGCCAAGGACGCGGTCGACGAGGCGGTGCACGCCCTGGACCAGCGGGTCGCGGACTGCGTCACCGAGGACGTCCCGCTGCTCGGCGCGGAGGGCTACCGGGCGCTGTGGAACGCGCGGGCGCGCACCGCCGCGCGGACCGGCCTGCACGTGGCGCGGCTGGAGCACCTGCTCAACCGCTACGGCTCGCTCACCCAGGAGATCCTCGACCTGATCGCGGAGGACTCCTCGCTCGGCGCGCCCCTCCCCGGCGCCGAGGACTACCTGCGCGCCGAGGTCGTCTACGCCGCCTCGCACGAGGGCGCCCGGCACCTGGACGACGTCCTGACCCGGCGCACCCGCATCTCCATCGAGACCTTCGACCGCGGGACGCGCAGCGCCCGGGAGGCGGCGCGGCTGATGGCGCCGGTGCTGGGCTGGGACGAGGAACGGATCGAGCGGGAGGTCCGGCACTACGAGAAGCGCGTCGAGGCCGAACGCGAGTCGCAGCGCCAGCCGGACGACCTGACGGCCGACGCGGCACGGCTGGGCGCGCCGGACATCGTGCCGCTGTGACCGTGCCGCTGCCGCTGCCGCTGCCGCTGCCGCTGCCGGGGACGGGGACGGGGACGGGCAGGTTCACTCGAACGGGTGGGCCCGGGAGGGATCTCCGTTCGGAACCCGGTCGTTCTACGGGGTGCGGGAGCAGAACTCGGCCGACAGCAGGGCCCGCTCGAGGCCGGGATCGGCGAACGCGTCCGTGTTCAGGCGGTAGGTGAGCACACGGCGACCGTCGACGGTGGCCGCGGTGCGCACGTAGCTGCCCGGGATCCGGCCGGAATGTCCCCACACGGTCGTCCCGCACGGAAGGGTCACCGGATAGATGCCCGCGCCGTACACGCCTTGTGCGGCCCGGGTGTCGAGCATCTCGCGCAGCCAGTGCGGGGGCAGCAGTTCGCCGCCGAGCAGGGCCGCGTAGAAGCGGTCCAGGTCGGCGAGCGTGGTCACGAGTTCGCCTGCCGCGCCGGCCACGCGCGGGTCGAGCGCGGTGACGTCGGACCCGTCGGCGGCGTAGGCCCGGCCGTGCGGGGAGGGAAGGGTGGTACGGGCGCCCGGGAAGGAGGTGCCCGTCAGACGCAGGGGGGTGAGGATGCGGCGCTCGGCCTCGGTGGCGTACGAGTGCCCGGTGACCTGACGGACGACCATGCCGAGCAGGACGTAGTTGGTGTTGGAGTACGCGTAGCGGCCCGGCGTGGTGGGGGAGTGGGTGAGGGCGAGACGCACGGCCTCACGCGGCGTCAGGGGGACCATGGCCCCGGTGTCCGCGGTGAAGTCGGCCAGACCGCTGGTCTGCGTGAGCAGGGAGCGCAGGGTGAGGGCACTGCCGTCGTTGCCGTGCCCGCGCACCAGCCCGGGCAGGTGGTCCTCGACGGAGTCCGAGAGCGACAGCCTGTGCTCGGCTGCGAGTTGGAGGACGACGGTGGCGAGGAACGTCTTGGTGAGGCTGCCGGCCCGGAAGTGATCGGCGGCGCGGAGACCGTCCCTCTCCGTGCCCCCGGCACCGGAACCGGCGGGGGTCCCGTTTCCGCCTCCGTCCCCCTCGTTCTCCGCGTGGGCGAAGTGGGAATCCTTCCGGTCCTGCGTGAGGAGCGCTCCGGCGGGAACTCCGGTACGGGTGACCATAATTGACAGGACCGTGTCCGTCGCCGGCCTCTCCCGGCCCCGGGGCCCGGGCGGCGCCGCCGGGTCGTGGGGTGCGAGGGCGAGGAGGGGCAGGGTCATGGCCACGGCCACCAGGGATCGGCGGGCCCGGCGAAGCGGCATCGGCGTCCTCGTTTCGTCACCGCACATCATGGAGGAAGGCCGGTCGTCCGCGTGCCCCGGGTGGTGGGAGCGCGCCCGCTCCGCACGGGGCGTCCTACGGGGCACCCTGGGCGTCGGACGGTCCGTGGGTGAGGGACAATGAAGGCTCTGTCAGGGCGGGTTGCATGAGGGGACGCATGTCGGAGGCGGAGCGGGCGGGGTCATCCCGTCAGGACAAGAGCGGACGTCTCCTCGCCGGGCGGTACCGGCTGGGAGGGGTCCTCGGCCGCGGCGGCATGGGCACGGTGTGGCGGGCCGAGGACGAGACCCTCGGCCGCGCGGTCGCCGTGAAGGAGCTGCGGTTCCCGTCGAGCATCGACGAGGAGGAGAAGCGCCGGCTGATCACGCGCACGCTGCGCGAGGCGAAGGCGATCGCGCGGATCCGCAACACGGGCGCGGTCACGGTCTTCGACGTCGTGCAGGAGGACGACCGCCCCTGGATCGTCATGGAGCTGATCGAGGGCAAGTCCCTCGCCGAGGTCATCCGTGAGGACGGCGTACTCGAACCGAGGCGTGCCGCAGAGGTGGGACTCGCGGTCCTGGACGTGCTGCGGGCCGCGCACAGCGAGGGCATCCTGCACCGTGACGTGAAGCCGTCCAACGTGCTGATCAGCGAGGACGGCCGGGTCGTGCTCACCGACTTCGGTATTGCCCAGGTCGAGGGCGACCCGTCCATCACCTCGACCGGCATGCTCGTCGGCGCCCCCTCCTACATCTCCCCGGAGCGTGCCCGCGGGCACAAGCCGGGCCCGGCGGCCGACCTGTGGTCGCTCGGCGGCCTGATCTACGCCTCGGTGGAGGGCGTTCCGCCCTACGACAAGGGTTCGGCGATCGCCACCCTGACGGCGGTCATGACGGAGCCCGTCGAGGAGCCCAAGAACGCGGGCCCGCTGCGCGGCGTCATCTTCGGACTGCTCGCCAAGGACCCGGAGCAGCGGCTCGACGACGCGGGCGCCCGGGCGATGCTCAACGAGGTGATCGACGCCACCGATGCCGCCAAGGGCTCCGTCGCGGAACCGGTGGACGCCACCCGGGTCGTGGCGCTGCCGCCGGTGCCCGAGTCGGACGGGGGTGCCCCCGACAAGCTGCGCGGGGCACTGCGCTCCGTCCGCAAGGCGGCGGGTGCCGCGACCGCCCGCTCCAGGCGCGGCGGTGCGCCGGGCGAGGCCAGGAGCGGGGTCACGCCCGGCACGGGCAAGGAGTCGGGGACCACGGGAGGCGGCAAGGCGGCCGGCGCGTCGGCCGCAGGGGCCGCCGCGGGTGCGGCGGCGGCCGCCGGGACCGCGGGCACCTCGGGGACTCCGACCGCCACCCCGGCCGCGTCGGACTCCTCCTCGGCCGCGTCGGAGCCCTCGTCCTCCTCCACGCCCTCGTCCCCCTCCACGCCCTCGTCTCCCTCCGCCTCCCCCTCGGTGGGGGCGGCCTCGGAGAAGTCCACGGTCGACGCATCGAACTCCGGTGCGGCGAAAACCAGTTCGGGCTGGCCCGTGGTGCCGGAACCGGACCGCCCGCGGCGGCCCGCGCCCGCCCCCCGGGCGCCGATCACCGACGTCGTGCCGAAGCGGGCGCTGGTGGTCGTCGCCGTGGTCGTGGTGCTCGCCGTGCTCGGTACGGTGCTCGCGCTGACGCTGGGTGACGACGACGGCGGGGACAAGCGCGCCGACACCAAGGCGGACACGTCCCAGGGTGCGAGCAGCGGCTCGGGCAAGGGCGGCAAGGACGACAGCGGCAAGGGCGGTGCCTCCGGCAACGGCGGCGAGGGCGAGAAGAACGACGACGGGTCGCGCACGGACGGCTCGGGGAAGGGCTCCGGGGACACCGACGAGGACGGCACGGCGGACGGCTCCACCTCCGGCGACTCGGACTCCTCCTCCTCGAACGGCTCCTCGGACTCGTCCGGGTCCTCCTCCGGCGGCAGCGGCAAGGTGACCACGTACAAGGGCGCGCAGGGCTTCTCCATCGGGCTGCCCAAGGGCTGGAAGTACACGAAGACGGACTCGGCAGGGGCCCGTTTCACCGGCCCCGAGGGGCAGCGGCTGCTGATCGCCTGGACCTCCACCCCGAAGAACGACCCGGTGGCGGACTGGAAGAGCCAGGAGCGCTACATGACCCGCTCCCAGTACCACCGCATCCGAATAGAGAAGGTGGACTACCGCGGCTGGAACGCCGCCGACTGGGAGTTCACCTACTCCGACAACGGGACGCAGTACCGGACGATCGACCGGGGTTTCGTCGTCAACGACCACCAGGGTTATGCGCTGATGTACTCGGCGAAGTCGGCCCGGTGGAAGAGCGACCTGCGCAAGGACACCTGGAAGACCCTGAACACCACGTTCGAGCCGAAGTCATGAGGTGACGTTCCGTACGGTTGCGGGACGCCGAGATGTCATATACCTCCATGCGGGTTGCCCACGGCACGTATCGTGAGTGGTTGCGAACCGTACGCATCCACAACGGGGCGCAAGACGAACGGAATTGACCAGCCGACCGGCCGGGGGAGGCACTGTGGACGACTACGCGGGACGGGTTCTCGCCGACCGCTACCGCCTGCCGCTGCCTGCCGCCGACGAGGACGAGTTCGCCGACGGACGCGCCTTCGACACCTACAGCGGCCAGGAAGTGCTCATCCGGCAGGTGCCGCTGCCGGAGGTCGTCGAGGCGGAGGTGCTCGACGCGGACGGTCTGCCGGACGGCTTCGTGGCCCGTGACGCCGGGGCGCGCGGCCGCGGCGGGCGCGGCGCCACGCGCCGGCCCGCCGATCCCGCGGTACGGCGCGCGATCGAGGCGGCGCAGGCCGCCGCGCGGATTCCCGACCACCCCCGTCTCGACCAGGTCTTCGACGTGTTCGCCGAGGGCGGTTCGCTGTGGGTCGTCAGCGAGTTGGTGCCCGCGCGCTCGCTGGCGGCGCTCCTCGACGAGCAGCTCCTGACGCCCTACCGGGCGGCCGAGGTCGCCTCCGACGTGCTGATGGCCCTGCGGGTGCTGCACGCGCACGGCTGGGTGCACCGCAACATCACGGCGCGCACGGTGCTCGTCTGCGAGGACGGCCGGGTGATGCTCACCGGGCTCGCGGTCGGCGCCGCCGAGGAGGCGCTGTGCGGGTACGACCCCGTGCCGCCGGACATCGACGCCGACGCCGGTACCGGGAACGGGGCGGACGCCGGTGCGCCCGGCGCCGTGCCCGACACCTTCCGGGGGCCCGCCGCCGGTCCGGTGACGCCCTCGGCCCCGGTGCCCCCGGGTCCGCGCCCGCCGAGTGCCTGGCGCGCGATCCCGGGGGCGCGCGGCGCCGGCCTCGACGGTGCCGGTGGCCCGGGGGGCCCGGCCGTGGGCCCGGGGGCGCGCGGGGCCGTCGGAGCCGCCGGGGGCATGGTCAGCGCACCGGCCGGGGGCGCCCTCGGGGCGGTGGCGGGCGGCATGAGCGCGGCGGACGCCGAGGAGGCACGCCGCGCGGCACTCGAAGCGCGGGCCAACGGGGCGATGACGCCGCAGGGCGGCTCCGGGGGCGTGCCGGCCCCCGGCCCCAGGGCGCCGGAGAACGGGGACGACGTACGGGCGGCGCGGGCCGGGGCGATCGCCGCCTACCGGGCCGGTGCCCGGGCCGCCGCGCGCGTGCAGGAGGAGGAGCGCAGCAGCCGGGCCGCGCTCCCCGCGCCGCGCCCCGCGCACAGTCTTCCGCCCGGTGGTCCCGCCTCCGAGGGTGGCGCTCCGAGCGCGCACGGCGGTCCCCGGGGCGCGGGCCCGGCGGGCACGCCGGAGCAGGACCCGGCGCTCGGCGTGGAACAGGCGCCCTCCCCGGCACCCGGCCAGATCGCCGATCCCTACGGCGTCCTGGGCCGGCCCGGCGCGTACGGCCCCGCAGGAGCCTCGGGCGGGCCGCAGCTCTACGGTGGCCCGGGAACACAGGGCGGCCCCGGTATCCCGGGCGGTCCCGTCCGCCCCGGTGAGCCGGCCAATCCGGCCGTGCCCGGCGTGCCCGGTGTTCCGGGGGCCCGGAGCGGCGCGGGCGCGTACGGCGCCCCGGAGGGACGGGCCCCCTACGGGGCCGGCATGCGGGACCCGGCGGCCCACCGCGCCGCCGCCCCCGTCCGGCCGGGCGTCCACGGCACCCCGGAGGGACCTCCCCCGTACGGCACCGGTGTGGAGGGCCCGGCGGCCTACGGTGCCGTCCCCGACACGGCGCGCGGCCACGGTCCCGCCGGGGAGGCGGACCCGCACCGCGCCCCCGAGGTCCGGGACGCGCCCACCGCGCACTGGGGGCGGAGTGCGCCCGGGCGCGCACCCCAGCGCGGGCCGGGCACCGCGCTGGAGGCGGAACGGGCCCGGCAGGCGCGGATGGCGCTGGTCGGTCCCGTCACCGAGCGCTGGGCGCCCGAGCAGGCCGGGCCGGTGCACGAGAACTGGCAGCTCGCCGCCCCCATCGGTCCCGCCACCGACCTGTGGGCGCTGGGCGCGCTGCTGTTCCGCTCGGTCCAGGGCCATGCCCCGTACCCCGAGGAGAACACCGCCGAGCTGGTGCAGCTCGTGTGCGCGGAGCCGCCCGCCTTCGCCGAGGAGTGCGGACCGCTGCGGCCGGTCGTGGAGTCGCTGCTGCGTCAGGACCCCACCGAGCGGCCCGACTTCGAGGAACTGCGCGGTTGGCTGCGCTCGCTCGTGCGCTCGGCGCCCGAGCCGGAGGCAGGCGCGCACGTCGTGTCCGCGCCCCCCATCGACACCCGGCGACTGCCCATCGTGCGGCGGCGCGGCGAACTCGTGCGGCGCCGCAGGGCCGGACTGCCCGTCGCCACCCGGGCCCGCCACCGGGGCGCGCGAGCGGGCCGTCCCCGTCGGCTCGGCCGGACCCTGCTCGTGCTGATACTGCTGGCGATGGCCGCGGCGGTGGCGTACGCCATGGTGTTCCTGCCGAAGAACGGGGCGCGCGAGGACGGCGCGGGTGCCGACCGCGCGGGCACCGTCGGCGAGGCGAGCGCCGCCCCCGCGCCCTCGGCGAAGGACGAGGCCGAGGGCAAGGAGAAGGGGAAGGGCGGCGGCAGCGCGTCCCCCGACGCGGGGAAGAGCACCTCCGGGTCCGAGGAGGACTCGGGGACCGGCAGCGACGGCGGTTCCGGCGTCGCCCAGGGCTTCACCCTGCGCAAGGACAGCGAGGGCTTCCGGGTCGCCGTCGCCGACGGCTGGGACCGCGCGGGCCGCAACGGCAGGGGCCAGGTCGTCTACTCCCACGGCGAGTTCGAGCTGATCGTCGTACCGGGCCGGGACAGCACGGGCACATTCGGCACCGACCTGCTGACCTACCAGCGGGAGAAGGAACCGGAGACGCAGCCCTTCCGGGACTCGACCTGGGCGACCTCCACCGGCATGCGCCGGATCGACGTGGGCGGACGGACCATGGCGGAGGGCCAGTTCACCTGGACCGCCGGCGGCAAGGAGCTGTACGTGCGCAATCTCGTGCTGCTGGTCGGCAACCGCTACCACGTGGTGCAGGTGCGCGGTCCGGAGGCCGAGCGCGACGAGGTCACCCGCCTCTACGAGCAGGCGGAGCAGACGTACCGGGCCACCGGCTGACGGCTCGTGACGGGCAGTGACGGTGGCCTTCGCGCATGACGGGTGATCGGGTGTTATGTCGCCACTCGCACCCCTGACGCCACAGCAGGTGCCACAACTCCCAAGCGTCACAGTGTCGTTTCCGTACCACCCCGCCGGTTCCCAGTGCGGGGGCGGGTCCTTACGCTGGTTGTGTCAAGACCATTGCGGGGAAACGTGAATCAGATGCAGGGCCAGCTTCTCGCGGGCCGCTACCGGCTCGTCGACCCGATCGGCAGCGGGGGCATGGGCCGCGTATGGCGTGCCCGGGACGAGGTGCTCCACCGGTCGGTCGCCATCAAGGAACTGACGGCCGCGCTCTACGTCACCGACAGTGACCGTGCGGTGCTGCTGGCGCGTACCCAGACCGAGGCACGGGCGGCGGCACGGATCAACCACTCGGCCGTCGTCACCGTGCACGACGTGCTGGAGCACGACAACCGGCCGTGGATCGTCATGGAACTGGTCGAGGGCGGCTCGCTCGCCGACGCGGTCCGGGACCGCGAGCGGCTGGAGCCGGCCGAGGCCGCCCGCATCGGGCTGTGGGTGCTGCGCGCCCTGGGCGCCGCGCACGCCGCCGGCGTCGTGCACCGCGACGTCAAGCCGGGCAACGTCCTGCTGGCCACCGACGGGCGGGTACTGCTCACGGACTTCGGCATCGCCCAGGTGGAGGGCGACACGACGATCACCCGCACCGGGGAGATCGTCGGCTCGGTCGACTACCTGGCCCCCGAACGCGTGCGCGGCCAGGACCCCGGGCCCGCCTCCGACCTGTGGGCGCTCGGCGCCACGCTGTACACGGCGGTGGAGGGCCGCTCGCCGTTCCGGCGCACCTCGCCGCTGACCACCATGCAGGCCGTCGTGGACGAGGAGCCGCCCGAGCCGCGGTACGCCGGACCCGCGCTCGGACCGGTCATCGAGGCCTTCCTGCGCAAGGATCCGGCGACACGGCCGAGCGCGCGGGAGGCCGAGCAGATGCTCGCCGAGGCGGCGGAGGGCCGCCGCCCGCGCGCGGCCCAGGCCTACGTCCCGACCCGGCACGTCGATCGCGCCACCGGCAGCACCCCGGGCGGTGAGGCCGCCAGTGGTGAGGGCCCGGAGGGCGAGGGCGCGACGGACCGGCAGGGGGCCGCGGGGACGACGTCCGGGACCTCGGGAGGGACGGCGGCCACGCGCACGCCCACCGACGCCACCCATGCCCTCGACGCCGCCCGCGCCACCGACGCCGCCACGGCCGTCGCCGAGGCCTCCGGCGCGTACGCCGCCGCCCGCGCGGCGGACGGGTACACGGCCACGCCGGTGCCGGGACGCGCCACCGTCGGCACGCACATAGCGGGCGCGCCCGCGTCGCCGGGCGCCCCCGGCCATCCGGCCACGCCCCCCTTCGGTGCCACCGCCCACCAGACGCAGCAGGCGTCCGCGGGCGCCGGGGACCGGCCGCGCCGCCGCGGCCGCACGGTCGCGCTCGTCCTGGCACTGGCCGTGGTCGTCGGCGCCGGCGGCGCCCTGGCCTGGAACCAGCTGGGGAACGGCGGCCCGGACGGCAAGAAGTCCGACACCTCCGCCTCGGGCGCCGCCGTCCGTTCCGAATCCCCCTCCTCCGGCTCCCGCACGCCCTCCACCGGCGAGGACGGGGCCTCCGCAGTGGTTCCCGAGGGCTGGCAGCGCGTGGACGACCCGCTGGGATTCAGCATCGTCGTCCCGCAGGGCTGGAAGCGGCAGGTCGAGGGCAGCCAGATCGACTACACGCCCGACGGCGGACAGCACTTCCTGCGCGTGGCGGTGGACGACTCCCCGGACTTCGACACGGCGTACGGGCACCTCGCCGACCTGGAGCAGCAGTTGAAGCGGCTGACCGCCTATCAGCGGGTCAGTCTGAACTCCAACGTCTACCGCGACTGCCAGGGCGCGCTGTGGGACTTCACCTGGACCGCGCTCGCCAAGGACGGGCCGTACCCCGGTCCGCGACGGGCCGTCGAGCAGGCGTACATCAGCCGGGACGGCGTCGAGTACGCGCTCTACCTGTCCGGCCCCGCCTCGGACTGGGACACCGCGCGCAAGCAGTTCGACACGATGCTGCGCGGCTGGCGACCGCCGGCACAGCGTCCCTCGGCGTAGGGGCGTAGGGGCGTAGGGGCGTAGGGGCGTAGGGGCCTGCCGGGGCGCCGGGGGCTTCGTGCGCCCCCGAAGTCCACCGTTCGTGCTGCCGCACGCCCCGGCCCCGGTACGTCACTTGTCGGCCAGCCGCGTTCCGTTGCCCCGGGGGGCGGTGGTGGGGTGCGGCATGATGGGGCGCATGGGGACCGAGGGGGAGAACGTCCGTGTGATCGCGGGCCGATACCGGCTTCGGAACAGGCTCGGACGCGGCGGAATGGGTGTCGTCTGGCGTGCCACGGACGAACTGCTCGGCCGGGACGTGGCCGTCAAGGAGCTCCCCTTCGACGGCTCGCTCTCCGCGGAGGAGGCCCGCGCCCGGCGCGACCGCACGCTGCGGGAGGCACGGGCGGTCGCGCAGCTCCACCACCCGCACATCATCGTCGTCCACGACGTCGTGGAGGACGACGAACGCCCGTACATCGTCATGGAGCTGATCGACGGCGGATCGCTGGCCGACCGCATCGCGGCGGAGGGCCCGCTCGACGTGCGGGAGGCGGCGCGCCTCGGCGTCGACCTGCTCGGCGCGCTGAGCCGGGCGCACGAGGCCGGGGTGCTGCACCGTGATCTGAAACCCGCCAATGTGCTGCTGGAGAGCGGGACCGGCCGGGTCGTCCTCACGGACTTCGGCATCGCGCAGGTCGCGGGGGCGTCGACGCTGACCGAGACCGGCTCCTTCGTCGGCTCGCCCGAGTACACCGCGCCGGAACGGATGTCGGGGGCCAGGACGGGGCCGGAGTCCGACCTGTGGTCGCTCGGCGCGCTGCTGTGCGCGGCGCTCAGCGGCGAGTCGCCGTTCCGCCGGGACTCCGTGGGCGAGGTGCTGCACGCCGTCGTGCTCGACGAGATCCGGCCACCGGAGCGGGCGGGTCCGCTGCTGCCCGTCGTACGGGGACTGCTCGACCGCGACCCCGAGCGGCGCATGAGCGCGCCGGAGGCGGAACGGCTGCTGCGGGAGGTGTACGAGACGGGACGGGCGCCGCGCGGGACGGGGCACACCGCACGCGGGGCGACGGGGCGCACCCCGCTCGGCTCGTACCGGACGCGCGCGCCCTCGTACACCCCGACACAACGGAACGTGCCGCGCGCGCCCGCCGGGCCGCCCTCGCCGTCCTCCCCGCCCTCGGGCACGCCGTCCGCCGCGCCGGCCCGCCCCGGCCGCCACTCGACCCGGAGCCTGATGCTGATGGCGGCGCTGGTCGCCGCCCTGACGGGCGCGGGCGTCACGGCGGCGGCACTGCTGCTGCACGGGGACGGCGACGGAGGCGGGGAACCCGGCCGCCCGGGTCCCGAGACCTCGGTCAGCGCGCCCCGCCCGACACCCACGCCGAGCCCCTCGGGCACGACCCCGGGCACCACCGGCTCGGCCTCCGCCCCGGCCCCCGGCGCGAGCGCCTCCACGGCCGCCGGGCACCGGGCCCCCTCCGGCTACCGCACCGTGCGCGACCCGGAGGGCTTCTCGCTCGCCGTGCCGGAGGGCTTCACCCGCCGGCCGCAGGGCGAGCGCGTGTTCTATCTGTCGGCCGACGGGCACGTCCGCCTCGGCATCAAAGTCGCCGCCCCCGATCCGGGGGGCCCGCTCGCGGTCATGCGCCGGGCGCACGCCGGGGGCCCGTCCACCAACCCCGGTTACCGCGCCGGCCGCGTCACGCGCACCGGGCACGAGGGCCGGCCGGCGGCGCTGTGGGAGTTCACCTGGGACGGTTTCGACGCGGCGGCCGAGGGCCCCCGGCACACCTACGACCTGTGCTGGGACGAGGGGGGCCGGATGTACGACGTGTGGGTGTCGGCGCCGGTCGGAAGGGGACGGGAGGCGAGGGAGTACTTCGACGTCGCGGTGGACACCTTCGCGCCGGGCGATGTCACAGGTGGGTGACCGGTTCCGGGCAGGTGTGGTGCCGCCCCCCGTCCCCGCGCTAAGCATGGGGGCATGAACGACAACGGGGGAGCCACACAGGGACCGGACGAACCGACGAGCTACGCGCTGCAACCCCCGCAGGCGCGGAAGCCTCACCCGGACAATCCCTACGCCGCTCCGCGCCCGGAGCCGACCGGGCAGACCCAGGCCCCTCCACAGTCCCGGGCCCACCCGCAGCCTCAGCCGCATCCCCGGTCGTCCCGGCCGCACCCCCACCCGGAGCCCCGCCCGGCGACCGAGGCCGGGCATCCGGCCCCGGTGCCGGAGCAGGCCGCGGGCCCCGGAGCGGGTCCGGGCGCCGCGCCGGGCGTCGGCCGCCTCGTCGCCGGCCGCTACCGCCTCCTCTCCCGCCTCGGCCACGGCGGCATGGGCACCGTGTGGCGGGCCAAGGACGAGACGGTGGACCGCGAGGTCGCGGTGAAGGAGCCGCGGGTCCCCGAACACCTGGGCGAGCAGGAGCGCGCGACCGTCTTCGAACGCATGCGCCGCGAGGCACGTGCCGCCGCCCGCCTGGACCACCCGGCGGTGGTGACCGTGCACGACGTGGCGGTGGTGGACGGCCGGCCGTGGATCGTCATGGAACTGGTCCACGGCCGCAGTCTGGGCGACGCGCTCCAGGAGGGCACCCTCGACGTCCGCGAGGCGGCCCGCATCGGCCTCGAGGTGCTGGGCGCGCTGCGGGCCGCGCACGCGGCGGGCGTGCTGCACCGTGACGTGAAGCCGGACAACGTACTGCTCGGCCGCCACGACAGAGTCGTGCTCACGGACTTCGGCATCGCCCAGATCGAGGGTGAGACCCGGCTCACCGACACCGGCGGCTTCGTCGGCTCGCCCGAGTACATCGCCCCGGAGCGGGTGCTGGGCCGGCGCCCGGGCCCCGCCGCCGACCTGTGGTCGCTGGGCGTCCTGCTGTACGCGGCGACGGAGGGCGTCTCCCCGTTCCGCCGCAGCAACACCCCGGCCACCCTCCAGGCGGTCCTCAACGCCACACCCGCCCCGCCGGCCGCCGCGCGGGGGCCGCTGGCCGAACTGATCAACGCCCTGCTGCAGAAGGACCCGGCGCACCGCCCGGACGAGCCCCGGGTGCGCGCCCTGCTGGAACGGGCGGCCGCCCCGCCGCCGGCCCAGGCGCCCACCCAGGTGGTCTCCGCGCCGGCCCCCGAGGGCGGCGGGGGCATCCGCATCGGACGCAAGGCGCTGCGGGTCTCCCTCGGAGTCCTGGGCGCGGCCCTCGTCGCCGCGGCGGCGACCACGTACTGGCTGGTCGCGGACCCGTTCGCGGGCTCCCTCCCGGAGGGCTGGAGCAAGCACCACGTCACGCGTCTGGGCGCGACGCTGCCGGCCCCGGCCTCGTACCGCGCGAGCGGTCCGGACGCCGACGAGTCCGACAGGAACTGGGTGATGTACAGCGACCCGAGCGGCGCGATCACCATCGTGCTGCACGTGGCCCGCAAGGCGGAGGACACCGGCCACGAGATCAAGTCCTCGGCGGCCGCGGAGATGTACGCGGAGAACGACGAGTTCAAGGCCCGCGGCGACTACACCCGCGACATGCCCGCCAACCCGCACACGGCCCCCGACGGCAAGACGACCTTCCACGGCAGGCCGGCGGCCGAGAACACGCTCGCCTACACCACCACGGACAGCAGCGACCCGACCCCGCGCGAGGAACGCGTCTTCTACTACAGGACCTCGGCCGGGAACATGTACCAGGTCGCGGTCAGCTACCCCGGCAAGGGCGACTTCACGGCCAGGGGCCGCGAGGTCGCCCGCACGACACTGGCCAACCTGGACATCGACAAGCCCTGACGCCCCGTCGGTTCGCCGCCGGTACCGGTGGCGTCCGCGCGGGGCGTTCATGACATCCTGTGACGTCGCGCGACGTCTCGGGAGGCCGCATGGGAACGGCGGACGTCCAGGGGGTTTGGGGAAGGTCGATGAGGCTCTGCTTCCTGGTGGAGGAGCAATACCGCCGCGACGGCATGCCGGTCGAGGTGATCCGGCAACTGACCTCCTGGGGGCACCGGGTGGACGTCGTGCGGCCCGGCAGTTCCCTGCTGCGCGTGTCCGAGGACGTGTGGGCCGGCACCCATGACGCCTGGGTCCTCAAGACCGTCTCCGGGGGCCCCGGCCTCACTCTGCTGGAGGCCGCCGCCGCACTCGGGATGACGACGGTCAACGACGCCCGGTCGATCCGGGGCGTGCGCGACAAGGCGCTCGCCGCGGCCGTCGGCCGCAGCCGCGGACTGCCGCTCCCGCAGACCTGGGCGGCGGCGCGGCCCGAACTCCTCGCGGAGATACCGGACTCGGAGTACCCGCTCGTTGTCAAGCCCGCCGACGGCAGTTCGGGACGGGCGGTGCACCTGGTCCCGACGCCCGCCCGGCTCGCCGAACTCCTCCCCGTGCTCGCGGGCGAGGGCATGCTGATCGCCCAGCCCTACGTGCCCAACTCGGGCATGGACCTCAAGGTCTACGCCGTCGGCGGCGAGCTGTACGCCACCGAGCGCCGTTCGCCGCTCCACCCGGACCACGCGATACGCGAACGCGCGGTGCCGCTCCCGGCGGAGGTCGCCGCGGTGGTCGCCCGCACGGGCGCGGTCTACGGCCTGGACCTGTACGGCGTCGACGTCCTGCTCGGCCCGGACGGCCCCGTCATCGTCGACGTCAACGACTTCCCCAGCTTCCGCCGGGTCCCGGACGCGACGGCGCGGGTGGCCCGCGCCGTGCTCGAACTGGCCCGTGGCGGAAGCCGTTCCGCCGAGGCGGCGGAACGATCCTTCGTACCCCCGGCCGAGCTTCCGCCCCCGGCACCGACCTCGGCCGAGTGGCACGAGGGGGCCGTCGAGGCGCCCGCGATGCCGCGCCCCCGCACGTCGCAGGTGCCCGCCGCCGCGCGCGAGCGCATCTGAGACCGGGGACCCATGAGGATCGGCCTGATCACGTCCGCCCCCGGGCACCCCCTGCTCGCCGCCACCACCGCGCTGCTCGTCCCCGGCCACCGGGTCGTGCACCTGGACCCCGGGACGGCCGTGCCGGACACCGCGGACGAGGAGCCGCTCGCCGACGTGTACCTGCTCAAGGCCCGCACCCCGCGCGCGCTGGAGCTGGCCGCCGCGCTGGAACGGCGCGGCGCCCCCGTCGTCAACTCGTCGTCCGCGACCGCGCTCTGCCAGGACCGCACCGCCATGGCGGATCTCGCGTTGAGGGCCGGACTGCCCTTTGCGCCCACCCGTACCTTCCCGGCCCTCGCCGACCTGGCCTCGGGGCCGCCCCTGACCGGTCCCGTGGTGGTCAAGAGCCGCCACAGCCGCAGACAGGACCTGGTGGCCAGGGTCGATGGCGACGCCCGGCTGCGGGAACTCGCGGCGGCCGCGCCCGGGGAGCCGGTCGTGGTGCAGGACTTCGTGCCGAACAGCGGTGACGACCACAAGTTGTGGGTCGTCGGCGAGCAGGTCTTCGCCGCGCTGCGCCGGTCCGAACTCGCGCCCGGGGGACGGGGCCCCACCCGGCCGCTCCCCGACGCCGGGCTGCCGGCCGGATGGGCCGCCCTCGCCCGCCGCGTCGGCGAGGTCTTCGCGTTGGACGTCTACGGCGTCGACGTCCTCGACACCGGCGGGGGCGCCCCGGTGATCGTGGACGTCAACGCCTTCCCCGGCATCCGCGGCCAGGCCGGCGCCCCGGAGGCCCTCGCGGCACTCGCCCTGTCGAGGTCCGGCGGGGACGAACGCCGAGAACGCCGAGAACGCCCCGAAGACCCCGAAGACCCCGAAGGTCAAGGGGGCCGAGAACGAGGGGAAGGCCAAGGAGGCCGGGAAGGCCCGGAAGGCCGGGAAGAGGGACGCGGTGCGCACGCAACGCGCTGATCAGGCCATTCGCTGCCAGTGATCACTGGCGCGATGTGTACGGCCGGTGAAAGCCCGGGAAGCGCCGCGAATCCTCATTACCGACGGGTACCAAAACGCCGCGACCCGGCATACCCTGCGGCTCATGACCGACGCCCAGGCCTCCTCGCCGACCCCCCGCACGGCAACTCCCACGGCCACCCGGTCCACCCCGTCCGACCCGGACGCGGCGGCCGGCACCAACCCCGTCGCCCCCGTCCCCGAGGGTGTGCGCACGGCCGCCGACGTGGTGACGCCGGAACTGGTCGCCCAGTTGACCAAGGGCGTCACCGGCTCCGGCCGCACCAAGAGCCACACCCCGTTCACCGGCGAGAAGCTCGCCGAGCTGCCGGAGTCCACCCCCGAGGACGTGCGGAAGGCCTTCGAGGAGGCCCGTGCCGCGCAGACCGTGTGGGCCCAGGTACCGGTGCGGGAGCGGGCCGCCGTGCTGCTCCGCTTCCACGACCTGCTCCTCGAACGCCAGGGCGAGGTCCTCGACCTCGTCCAGCTCGAGACCGGCAAGGCCAGGCTGCACGCCCACGAGGAGGTGCAGGCCGTCGCCGTCGCCGCCCGCCACTACGGCCGCAGGGCGCGCGCCTACCTGCGGCCCAAGCGGCACACCGGCGCCGTGCCGACCCTGACCCGGGTCACCGAACTGCGCCACCCCCGCGGTGTCGTCGGCCAGATCGCCCCCTGGAACTACCCCCTGGAGCTGTCCGTCGGCGACGCGATCCCGGCCTTCGCGGCGGGCAACGCGGTCGTCATGAAGCCCGACACCGAGACCTGCCTGACCGCGTTGTGGGCCCGTGACCTGCTGATCGAGGCGGGGCTGCCCGCCGGGGTCTTCCAGGTCGTCCTCGGCGAGGGCCCGGTCGTCGGACCCGAGGTCGTCCGGTACGCCGACTACGTCTCCTTCACCGGCTCCACCCGCACCGGCCGCGAGGTCGCCCAGGGAGCCGCCGCCCGGCTCGTCGGCGTCTCGCTCGAACTCGGCGGCAAGAACGCCATGCTGGTCCTCGAGGACGCCGACGTGGACAAGGCCGCCGCGGGCGCCGTCCGCGCCTGCTTCTCCTCCGCCGGACAGCTCTGCATCTCCATCGAACGGCTCTACGTCCACGAGGCCGTCGCCGACGCGTTCCTGGAGCGGTTCACCGCCCGGACGAAGGCCATGCGGCTCGGCACCGCCCTCGCGTACGGCGCCGACATGGGCTCGCTCGTCGGCCCGCGCCAGCTCGAGACCGTCACCCGGCACGTGGAGGACGCCGTCGCGAAGGGCGCCCGGGTCCTCGCCGGGGGCGTGCCCCGCCCGGACGTCGGCCCGTACTTCTACGAGCCGACGATCCTCGAGGGCGTCGACACCCCCATGTCGGTCTGCGGCGAGGAGACCTTCGGCCCGGTCGTGTCCGTCTACCGCTTCACGAGCGAGGACGAGGCGGTCGAACGCGCCAACGCCAGCTCCTACGGTCTCAACGCCTCGGTCTGGACGAAGGACGCCCGGCGCGGCCGCGCGGTCGCCGCCCGGCTGCGCACCGGCACCGTCAACGTCAACGAGGGCTACGCCTCCGCCTACGGCAGCGTCCAGTCGCCGATGGGCGGCATGAAGGACTCCGGGCTCGGCCGCCGCCACGGCTCCGAGGGCATCCTCAAGTACACCGAGGCCCAGACCGTCGCCGAGCAGCGCGTGCTGCCGATGGCGCCGTCACTGGGCATGGACGACGAGAAGTACGCGGCGTTCATGAGCCGGAGCCTGCGCCTGATGAAGGCCCTGCGCCTGCGCTGACCGACCCCCACGCGTTCCCCGCGCCCCCGTCCCTTCCTCCCCGTCCGTCCCCGTCCGTCCCCGTCCCCATTCCCTCCGCCCCCGTCCCCGTCCCCCGTTTTCCGTTCTCGACGAGGAGAGCACGTGCCGCAGGAGAAGTCCGTCCCCGCCCGGGCCGAGGGCGGGCACCACCACGACGCCGAGGACGCCGCCGACGGGTACGACTACGACGTCCTCGTCGTCGGCTCCGGGTTCGGCGGCTCCGTGACCGCCCTCCGCCTGTCCGAGAAGGGCTACCGCGTCGGCGTCCTGGAGGCCGGCCGCCGCTTCACCCGCGAGACCCTGCCGAAGAACTCCTGGGACCTGAAGAACTACCTCTGGGCGCCCCGCCTCGGCATGTACGGCATCCAGCGCATCCACCTGCTCGGCAACGTCATGGTGCTGGCCGGCGCGGGCGTGGGCGGCGGCTCGCTCAACTACGCCAACACCCTCTACGTGCCGCCGAAGGCCTTCTTCGAGGACCCCCAGTGGCGGGACATCACGGACTGGGAGAAGGAACTCCAGCCGTACTACGACCAGGCCCGGCGCATGCTCGGCGTGCGGCTCAACCCGACGATGACCCCGTCCGACACGCACCTGAAGGCAGCGGCCGAGCGGATGGGCGTCGGCGACACCTTCCACCTGGCGCCCGTCGGCGTCTTCTTCGGCGACGGCAAGGACGCCGCCGGGGACGCCGAGGCGGCCCCCGGCGCGGAGGTCGACGATCCCTACTTCGGCGGGGCGGGCCCGTCCCGGCGGGCCTGCGTCGAGTGCGGAGAGTGCATGACCGGCTGCCGGCACGGCGCCAAGAACACCCTCAACGAGAACTACTTGTACCTCGCCGAGAAGGCGGGCGCGGTCGTGCACGCCATGACCACGGTCGTCTCGGTGACGGACGACTCGCGCGGCGGGTACGCCGTCGCCACCCTCCCCACCGACGACCGCCGCAAGGGCGCGGGACGCCTCTTCACCGCCCGCCGGGTCGTCCTCGCGGCCGGCACGTACGGCACCCAGACCCTGCTGCACCGCATGAAGGCCGGCGGTCAACTGCCGCACCTCTCGCGGCGGCTGGGCGAGCTGACCCGCACCAACTCCGAGGCGCTGGTCGGCGCCCAGACCGACGACCGGCGCTACCGCAAGGCGCACGGCGCGCCCCGGGCCGACTTCACACGCGGCGTCGCCATCACCTCGTCCGTCCACCCGGACGCCAGCACCCACATCGAGCCGGTCCGCTACGGCAAGGGCTCCAACTCCATGGGCGGCCTGTCCATCCTCCAGGTGCCGTACGCGGAGGGCGGCTCCCGCGCGCTGGCCTGGCTGGCGAACGCGGCCCGCCACCCCCTGCTGATGGTGCGCTCGCTGTCCAACCGGCGCTGGTCGGAGCGGACCATCATCGGACTGGTCATGCAGTCGCTGGACAACTCCCTGACCACGTACCTGAAGCCGAAGGGCACCGGCAAGGGGCTGCTGACCGCGCGCCAGGGGCACGGCGCCCCCAACCCCAAGCAGATCAAGGCGGCCTCCGAGGCCGCGAGCGCCCTCGCCGAGGAGATCAACGGCTTCCCCGGCAGCAACGTCGGCGAGCTCATGGGAACCCCGCTCACCGCGCACTTCCTCGGCGGCTGCCCCATCGGCGACTCGCCCGAGACCGGGGTGATCGACCCGTACCACCGGCTCCACGGCCACCCGGGCATCTCCGTGGTGGACGGTTCGGCCGTCTCCGCGAACCTCGGCGTCAACCCGTCGCTGACGATCACGGCGCAGGCGGAGCGGGCGATGGCGTACTGGCCCAACAAGGGCGAGGCCGATCCGCGCCCGGCCCCGGGGGCGGGATACGCGTCCCTCGACCCCGTGGCACCCCGGCACCCGGCGGTCCCGGAGGAGGCCTTCGGCGCACTGCGGCTGCCGTTCCTGGGGATGCCGACGGTGCCGCCGCGGAAGCCGCGCGAGGCCGCGGCCGAGTAGCCGTCCTTCGGGGCGGCGGGAACGCGGGCCGCGCCCCCGCGCCGGCGGCGGACGGAGAAGAGGGACCTGCGCCCCCCTCCTGGCCCAGGTCCCTCTTCCCCGTCCGTGCCGGCGTAGCGCGCCGCCCGGGCCCGCGGCTTCCCGCGGGGCCGGGCGGCGGCGCTCAGGCCGCCGTGCCGCCGCTCCTGCGGCGACGCACCGCGAACACCGCGCCGGCACCGGCGACGACGGCCACGCCGCCGACGAGGCCGACGGTCGGCAGCATCGAGCTCGAACCCGTCTCGGCGAGGCTGCCGGTGACCGGGATGTCCGCGGCCCCGCCCTGCGGCTTCTTGCCGCCGACCGGCTTGGGCTTCTTGCCGTGGTCGACCGGCGTGGCCTGCCCCGGGTCCACGTTGCCGCTGCCCGGCTTGAGCACGGAGAACTGGTAGAAGCCGAAGGAGCTGTGGACGCAGTTCCGCTTCTCGTCCAGGTAGCCGCCCAGACCCACGGTGAAGCCGTCACCGGCCGGGGCCTTGGCGGTGATGTCGAGGCGGAGCTGGATGGTGACCGTCTGCTTGGCGCCGAGTTCGGTCTCGCCGAAGGAGATGCCCTCGCCGACGACGTCCGCCAGCGACGTCCAGGTCTTGGTCGCCGGGTCCAGGTACTGGACGTGGGTGTACTGGCTCAGCGAGGCCTTGCCGCCCCCGTCGAGCCCGTCGTTGTCCACCAGCACGAACCACTCCACGGTCCCCAGCGGCTCGTCGCTGTGGTTGGCGGCGGTCAGCTTGAAGGTGTGCCAGCCGCTGCCCGCCACGATCTTGCCGGGGAGCCCGGAGACGCCGAGGGTCAGCGCGGAGTCGAGGTCGTCACCGTTGTCGTCGACCGGGCAGTCGGTCGGGTCGTCGCTCGGCTCCTTGGTCGACCCGGTGGCCGGGGTGGTGGCGGGGGTCGTGACGGCGTCCACCGGCTTCCCGCCGGACTTGCCGGCCTCGCCGCCGTTCGCGGCGTCCGAGCCTTCCGTGGCCGGGGTGTCCCCGTCGGCGGTGTCCGCGTCACCGGAGCCTTCGGCGTCGCCCCCGGTGTTGTCTCCGGAGGTGGAGTCCGTGCCCGTGGTGGCCTCGCCGGACGGCGCGGTGTCCGTACCGGCGGACTGGGTCGTGCCGGTGGCCGGGTCGTCGTCCGCGAGGGCCACTCCCGCCGCCATCAGCGACAGCGGGGCGATGGCGGCCGTCGCGGCGGCGGTGGCGAGAGCACGGCGAAGCTTCATGAAGACCTCGAGAAGTCGGGCGTACCGCCCCCGTGGCGGTACGGACGGAGGCCTCCGCGTGTGGGGCGCGGACGTGGCCCTTGGTTCCACAGAGGTGACCGTCCGCGATCGGTGAAGGTTGTCCTCGTCTTCACGACATCTTTATGTGAGGTGGATCACGCCCGGCGGGCCGAGGGGGCCCGGTGTGCGGGCGGGAAGGGGCGAAGGACCCCGGGGAGCCCGCCGGTGCGGCGGGCGTGATGCTCCACGGGGTCCTTCTCCTCATGGGCACCGGTGGTCGGGGGCGGACGCCGGTGCCGGACGACGGCGCGAGGAGGAGGCGCCGTCGACAAGGCCTGTTCACCGCCGGCCGGCCCCGGGCGTCCCCGGGACCGACCGTCTCTTGGGTGACCGGGCTGCTGTCCCCTGCCGTCCGGTCACAACCGGGGCGAGGTCCCACGACGTACGGCGTGAATCCCGTACGTCTCATCGCCCCGGCGCAGCCACGCGTGGTTCCTTCGGGCCCGCCCCTGGCTGGCACGGACACCCCTATCAACGACGGGATGTGGCGTGGGTCACGCCCCGGAGAAAGGGATGTCAGACGCGGCCGCGGCACAGCTCGAGAAGCGTCATGGCGAGGGTGGTGCCGGGCTTGCCGAGGGCGGCGCTGTAGCGGCCGAGGATCTCGTTCTCGCGGGAGAGGTTCACCCGGCGGCCGCCGGAGGCGATGCGGGCGTCCTGGATGACGGCGGAGACGGCCATGCGCTCCTGGACGAGACCGAGGATGCGGTCGTCGAGTGCGTCGATGCGCTCACGGGCGCCGGTGATGAGGCCGGCGGCCTCGGAGGTACGGGCGCCGGTCCTCTCGGCGGCGGCGGGGGCGTCGGTCTTCTCGACGGTCTCGGGGTGGGTCGCGGTCATGGAGGGCTCCTTGTCGGATCGTGGTTCCCGGAGCCCCGGGTGACAGGTCCCGTGCACGCAGAGCGCCCCGGGCCTGTGTGGCCCGGGGCGCCTGGGAGGTCGCTCGTCAGTTGCTCAAGCAGCTCGACCATGGCAGCCGGTGGGCCGGGTGCCATAGGTAAAGAGGAAGGCCGGGTGCGTGCTGAGCATGGGGCCAGTATGCCGCGCGGCGGAGGGACGTCCAAGCGGGTTCGCATGATGAGACGGCCGGGGGCGGGAGGGGGTGTCTCCCGGGGTGGAAGCGAGGGCCGCGACGCCCCGCCGCCCCCCGGTAGACTCGGAATCACACCCCTTGCTCATCCGCCGGAAGGCAACCCGTGTCAGAAGCGTCCCCCGCCACCCCCGACACCGTTCTGGTCGTCGACTTCGGTGCGCAGTACGCCCAGCTCATCGCCCGTCGCGTCCGCGAGGCGCGGGTGTACAGCGAGATCGTGCCGAGCACCACCCCGGTCGAGGACATGCTCGCCAGGAACCCGGCGGCGATCATCCTCTCCGGCGGACCCTCCTCCGTGTACGCCGAGGGCGCGCCCACCCTCGACCGCGCGCTCTTCGAGTCCGGTGTCCCCGTCTTCGGCATGTGCTACGGCTTCCAGCTCATGGCGCAGACCCTCGGCGGCACCGTCGACAACACCGGCGCCCGCGAGTACGGCCGCACGGACATGTCGGTCAGCAAACCGTCCTCGACGCTGTTCGAGGGCACCCCCGCCGAGCAGTCCGTCTGGATGTCGCACGGCGACGCCTGCTCCGCCGCCCCCGAGGGCTTCAGCGTCACCGCCTCCACGGACGTCGTCCCGGTCGCCGCCTTCGAGAACGACGAGAAGAAGCTCTACGGCGTCCAGTACCACCCGGAGGTCATGCACTCCACGCACGGCCAGCAGGTCCTGGAGCACTTCCTGTACCGCGGCGCCGGCCTGAGCCCCTCCTGGACCACCGGCAACGTGATCGAGGAGCAGGTCGCCGCCATCCGCGAGCAGGTCGGCGACAAGCGCGCGATCTGCGGCCTGTCCGGCGGCGTGGACTCCGCGGTCGCCGCGGCCCTCGTGCAGAAGGCCATCGGCTCCCAGCTCACCTGCGTGTACGTCGACCACGGTCTGATGCGCAAGGGCGAGACCGAGCAGGTCGAGAAGGACTTCGTGGCCGCGACCGGCGTCCAGCTCAAGGTCGTGGACGCCGAGGAGCGGTTCCTGAAGGCGCTGGCCGGGGTCTCCGACCCCGAGCAGAAGCGGAAGATCATCGGCCGCGAGTTCATCCGGGTCTTCGAGCAGGCCCAGGCGGAGATCATCGCGGACGAGGGCCCGGCGGTGGAGTTCCTGGTGCAGGGCACCCTCTACCCCGACGTCGTCGAGTCCGGCGGCGGCACCGGCGCCGCCAACATCAAGTCCCACCACAACGTGGGCGGCCTCCCCGAGGACCTCGAGTTCCAGCTGATCGAACCGCTGCGCAAGCTGTTCAAGGACGAGGTCCGGATGGTCGGCCAGGAACTCGGGCTGCCGGAGGAGATCGTCCAGCGCCAGCCGTTCCCCGGCCCCGGCCTCGGTATCCGGATCGTCGGCGAGGTCACCAAGGAACGGCTCGACCTGCTGCGCGAGGCCGACGCGATCGCCCGCGAGGAGCTGACCGCGGCCGGCCTGGACCGCGACATCTGGCAGTGCCCGGTGGTGCTGCTCGCCGACGTCCGCAGCGTCGGCGTCCAGGGCGACGGCCGCACCTACGGTCACCCGATCGTGCTGCGCCCGGTGTCCTCCGAGGACGCCATGACCGCCGACTGGTCCCGGCTGCCGTACGACGTCCTCGCCAAGATCTCCACCCGGATCACCAACGAGGTGCGCGACGTCAACCGCGTCGTCCTCGACGTGACCAGCAAGCCCCCGGGCACCATCGAGTGGGAGTGAGTGTCCTTCGCTGAGGGCGCTCAGGTCCGCCGGAGGGTCCGCACCGGCTCTCCGGGCTTCCAGATCTCGAGGACGAGGTACTTCTCGTCCTCGACGGTGGTCCGCACGACCTCCCTCAGTTCGGCGCGGAAGAGGTGGAACGGCTCCGGCGGTTCCACCTCTTCCACGTACGCCGACCGCCGTTCCGGGTCCGTCACCTCCACCGCCCGCCCGCCGATCCGTACGTCCCCGCCGCCCATCCCGGTGCCCGGGCCCTGGTTGGCCTGGAGTGCGAAGCGCGGATCCCGGCGCAGGTCGAGGGCCTTGAGCGAGTCCGGCATCATGCCGAAGCACAGCTCGCCGTGGACGAACCGCACCTCGATGCCGCTGGTGCGGGGCGCGCCGTCCGTGCGGAGGGTCGCCAGGGTGTGGTGGGTGAAGGCCTCGAAGCGTTCCCGGACGGTCCGGGCCAGCGCCGGTTCGGCGGCCGCGAACTGTGCCCAGACGGTGCCCGTCCGCGAGTCCCGCGTGGTGTACGCCTTGTCCAGAGAGCCGTTGTCCATACGACCGAGGATCACCCGCAAAGGTGACACCTCCTGTCGGGTATCGCAGGCCGTCGTTCCGCGCGATGTCACCGACCGCCAACTCTTCACGGAAACCCCTGTCCCCCCAGGACTGACCGGCGGTAACTTCCGCCCCGTGAACGAACCCAGTGCGGGAGCACACATGCACGAATCCACCCCGCCGCCCCTGCCCACCGACAAGCTCCGGTTCGCCCTGCCGCCCAAGCACGAGTCGATCGAGGACGAACGCCGTCACCGCAAGGAACGGCTGGCCGGCGCCTTGCGGATCTTCGGCCGCAAGGGCTTCGAGGACGGGGTCTCGGGACACATCACCGCCCGCGACCCCGAGTTCAGCGACTGCTTCTGGGTCAACCCCTTCGGCATGCCGTTCCGGCACGTCACCGTGAGCGACCTGGTGATGGCCAACGCCGAGGGCCAGGTCGTCGAGGGCGACTACCACGTCAACCAGGCCGCGTTCACCGTGCACGCGCAGGTGCACGCCGCCCGCCCCGACGTCGTCGCCGTCGCCCACTGCCACTCCGTGCACGGCCGCGCCCAGGCCGCCCTCGGCGAGCTGCTGGACCCGATCACCCAGGAGAGCTGCGCGTTCTACGAGGACCACGTGGTGTACGAGGCCTACACCGGGGTCGCCGTCGACGCGGAGGAGGGCCGCCGGATCGCCGCCTCGCTCGGCAGCCGCAAGGCACTGGTGCTGCGCAATCACGGCCTGCTCACCGTCGGCGACTCCGTGGACGCCGCCGCCTGGTGGTTCCTGTCGATGGAGCGCTCCTGCCAGGTGCAGCTCGCCGCCCGCGCCGCCGGGCGCCCGGTGCTGATCGACCACCGGCAGGCGTCCGCGACCCGGGAGCAGCTCGGCGGGGACCTCGTCGCCTGGATCAACTACCAGCCCCTGTGGCAGCACATCAGCCGCAGCGAACCGGACCTGCTGAGCTGAAGCCCGGACCGGCCCTCCGGCGTCTTCGCGCCACTTCCTCGCACCGTCCGTCCCGTTCACCCCGTCCGTCAACACGCGCGCGGCGCATTCACCCCCACTGACCGGACCTGGCCGACGCGCACCCCCTTCGGTACGGCACAATGCGTGCTCGTCGCAGGGGAGTGGCAGACGGGCCGGACGCATCGCGGAACCGGCCGTACCAAGGCACGGGACGCGGGGAAGGCGGGCATCGGGCGTGGCGGTGCAGGAGGCGAGACAGGGCGCGGAGCCCACGGCCCACCGGGGCGGTTGTACCTGCGGGGACTGCCCGCACGGCGCCCGCGAGGGGCATCGGCGCGCGGTGGCGGCGTTCCTCGCGAAACGGGACGGGTACGCTTCCGGGCAGGGCCTGCCCGCGGCGGTCGCGCACTCCGCGTCCGCCTCCCGGCAGTGGGTGTCGGACGAGTTGACCCAGTCCGCCGACGCCGTCGCCGAACGCGGCCGCGCCGAGGGCGAGGCCTGGCTGGCCCGGCTCTGGCACCGCACCGCCTTCGCGGTGTGGGGTGGCGTCACGGTCCTGCTGCTGGTCCAGGCGCTGACCGCCGTCGGCGCCGGCTGGTCCCCGGCCCGCACCGCCGGACTGCTCGCCGCGGTGCTGCTCGGCGCCGTCCTCACCGGCGCCGGGTACGCGCACCGGGCCCGGGGCGGCGCGCTGGCCCCCGTCATCGGCGAGGACAACCGCCTGTCCACCTCGCGCGCGGTGGCCGCGAGCTGGGTGCTGTTCACTGTGTACGCGGTGCTCGTCCTGGTCGGCCAGCTCGCCGCGGCCTCCGCGCACGGTCGGCGCGACCGGCTGATCGCCGGGCTCGACCTCGCCCGCGGGGCGGGCGTGGTGACCGTCGTCGCCGTGGTCTGCGGGATCGCCGTGCTCGTCCGGCGGGTCGTCGGCCTGCGCGTGCTGGGGCAGCGCCTGCAGAAGGTGCGCGCCCACCGCCCGCGCGCCGCCGATCTGCTCTCCGACGACTCCGGGAGGGGCAGCTTCGCCGACATCCAGTACGTGATGATCAGCGCCGTGGCCCTGGCCTTCGCGGCGGTGCGCCTGGCCCGCCGCCCCGACCAGCTCCCCGACCTGCCCTGGGGCCTCGCCGTCCTCGTCCTGATCTCCGCGGCGACGTACCTCGCCGCCAAGTACGCCGAGGGCGGCCGTCCGGTGATCCTCTCCGTGGTCCGCGCCCGGGAGGCCGGTGACCTGGACGCCCCGATCCGCACCGGCGACGACATCGAGATCCGCGGCGCCGGCTTCGTCCCCGCCGGTGCCCAGTCGGCGGACCGGCTGTCCCGCATGGTGGTGCGTATCGGCGCGGTCCATGTCCACGTCCCGCTGGTCCCGGTGACCGGCGGCTTCGACAATCCCTCCGACACCCTGCTGACCGTCCCCGTCCCGGCCGACGTCGAACCCGGCCGTGTCGAGGTACAGGTGGTCACGGCCGCCGGAGTGGAGACCAACCGCGTGACCGTCGAGGTCCTCGACTGACCCGGCCCGATCACCCGACTGCCCCCTCGGCTGATCCACCGGGCAGAGACTCCCCCGAACCGCCCATGCCACGTCCCCCAAGCTGTCTACAACATGTCAGTACGTGGTCGGACCGTGAAGACGCGTCCGATCGTTGAGCGGCCCCCGTTTCTCGTACGTATGGTTGGTTGAGATCTCAACAGTCCAGCGGGCGAGAGGCGGCGACCGGCAGTGACTCACATCCGTTCCGATACGCACACCCTTCATGTGGGTGAGCAGCGAGGCTGGCGGGACACCGCCACGCGGTACGCCCTCGTCCCGCTGCGGATCTTCCTCGGCGTCACCTTCGTCTACGCAGGCATCGACAAGCTGACCGACAGCGCCTTCATGTCCGACTCGGGGGCCGGCTCGCTGGGCGACACCCTGCGCGCGGTCCGCGACTCCTCGGCCATCCCCGCCCTCGTCGACCTGGCCCTCAAGAGCCCGGTCGGCTTCGGCTACGCCATCGCGCTCGGCGAACTCGCCGTCGGCCTCGGCACGCTGTTCGGCCTGCTGACCCGCGTCGCCGCGCTGGGTGGTGCGCTGATCTCGCTCAGCCTGTGGCTGACCGTGAGCTGGGCCTCCGATCCGTACTACTACGGGAACGACCTCGCCTATCTCATGGCCTGGCTCCCCCTCGTCCTCGCCGGTGCCTCCGTCCTCTCCCTGGATGCCGTGCTCCACGCCCGCCGCAGGCAACGGACACCCAGCTACCGCTGACTGCGGGCGGCATCGCCGTCACCGCCGCTGTGCCCTCGCTGCGGCCACCGGCCCGGCAGGGCCGGCGGGCCGGGGCCACCGCCGCGGGTGACGGGCAGCGGGTGACGGCGGGTGGCAGCGGTCCCGGGCGGGCCCTCGCCACGCTGTCGCCCTGAGCCCGGGGGCCACCGTCGGAGGCTGCTCAGAGCGGTGTCTTCGAGGAGGCCGGTGCCGTGGGACGGGTCCGTCGCCGGCGGCGCACCGCCCGGCCCGTCATTCCCGCCGCGGCCGCCAGGCACAGGCCGCCCACGACGATCGGGATGATCACGAACCACGGCGTGCTCCACCAGCCACCCCCGTCACCCGCGTAGGCGACCCCGGCTGAGGCGAGCGCCAGCCCCGCTATCAGCCGGCCGGGCCAGAACTCATGACGCGGCACGGGTCACCTCCACCTGTCCGAGGCCCACCCGCAGTTTCAGGTCGAACGAGCCCACGTTCTTCTTCTTCCCACCGGCCGCCGGCGGCAGCGTCACCCGCTTGTGCTTGCCCGGAGCCACGTCCACGTCCTTCGAGGTGTCACCCGGGAGCTGGATGTCGCCGATGCCCGCGTTGATGTCCAGCCTGGTCGTGACGCCGGGCGGCAGCACGATCCGGAGCCGTCCGATGCCCACCTCGGCGTCGGTACTGACCGTCCGGCCCTCGGCCGGGCGTATTCGGCTCAGGTCGAGCGTGCCCTCGCCCGTGCCCAGGTCGTAGTTCTCCCGGACCGTGGAGGCCGAGGCCGGTGCCCAGGTGGTCCGCGCCCAGTGGGTGCCGATGTCCTTGGGGAGCGCCGCCGACGCGGCGAGGAGGGCCGCGGTGAGCACGGCCATGATGATCGAGCCGGCACCCGTCCGCCCTATGAAGGCGCTGAGCGCTATCCCCAGGCCGAAGACGGCGAGTGCGCAGGAGAGGCCGATCTGCAGACTGGTGCCCAGGGGGTGATCGCTCCAGGTCAGCCCCGTGCCCAGGCCTCCGGCCAGCAGGGCGAGCAGGGTCACCGGGCCGCCCGTGCGGCGCGGACCGCGCGGGCGGGGCCGCGGCGCCGGCGGTGTGCCCGGGCGCAACGGGTAACCCTCGGCGATGTTCACCGCGGCCCGCACGTCCCGGTCGGGGATGTCCGGTGGCCCCCACAGGTATCCGGTGCCCCCCTCGTGCGTGCCGTCCTTGACGATCGGCTCCCGCCACCAGGAGGGATACGTCGTCGCCACCGGCGGTGCCGTGGCCTCCGGGGGCGCGTCGGCGGCGGCCTGCGCGGCCAGGGGGTCGGGCGCCGGTGCGCCGCGCCGCCGGGACCAGTACCCGGCGCCGGCCAGCAACAGGGAGAGGACCGTGGCGAAGGCCAGCACGGTGCCGTTCTTCAGCATCGTCAGGAAGACCCCGCAGCCGACCAGGGCGAACAGCACGGCGGCGAGCCCCGGGCCGTCGACCCGTCCGGTCAGCAGCTTGCGGAACTCGTTCTCCTCCTCGTCCTCGAAGGGGACGAGGAGCCAGACGAAGCCGTAGAAGAGGAGGCCGAGACCGCCGACCGCGGACAGCACCGCGAGGCCCACCCGGAAGATCACCGGGTCCATGTCGCACTGTCGCCCCAGACCGGCGCACACCCCGCCCAGCATCTTGTACCGGCGGTCGCGGCGGAACCGCTGCGGCACGTCGACGCCCGCGGTCTCCTCGACGCCGGCGGCCTCCCCGGCGGCCGTGGGCTCCTCGTGCGCGCGCGGTTCCCTTCCCGGCCCGGGGGCGGGCCCCGGCCCCGCCGGCGCGTGCTGGTGATCTGTCATGCGTCCATCGTCCCCGCAGCGGCGCCCGCGCGGCAGCAGGGATGACCCTGGCAGAACCCTGAGATCCGGTCTCGGGGCACGGCGCTGCGGCGGCAGGCGCGCGGAAGCGCGGGACGGAGCCGGACGAGGAGCCCGTGGCACTCGTCCGGGGTCGCGGTGAGGGTGACGGTGAACGCGGGCGGGTGACGGTCTCAGACCGCGCGCAGGCAGAAGGGGTGGCCCGCGGGGCTGGCGTACACCCGGCTGCCGGTGCTGCGTTCCGGGGGGACGCCCTCGGCCGGACGCAGCCGGGTGGCGCCCGCCGCGGTGGCCGCGTGGTCGGCGGCCGCGAGGTCCTCGACGGCGAAGTCGAGGTGGATCTGCTGGGAGACGCCGTCCGGCCAGTCGGGCGAGGTGTGTCCGGGGGCCGACTGGACGACGACCACCGGGAGGCCGGGAGCCTGCACGAAGTGGTGCGCCGGGGTGCGGGTGAGCGAGCCGCCGAGCAGCCGGTGCCAGAAGGCGCCCTCCGTCTCGACGTCTGCCGCGTCGACGACGACGGAGGCCAGGGTGAGGGGCATGGTGATGTCCTGTCTTGCTGTCCAGGGGGTTTCAGACGGTCGGGATGATGCCGCCGTCGACGCGGAACTGCGCTCCGGTCAGCCACTTCGCGCGGTCGGAGGCGAGGAAGGCGATCATCTCGGCGACGTCCTCGGGGTCGCCGGGGCGGCCCATGGGGACCTTGAGGTGATCCACGAACCGCTGTTCGATCTCCTTGGTGCTGACGCCCTCCTGCTCGGCCATGTGCCGGAGGTGCGCGTCGGCACCCTCGGTGACGACGAAGCCGGGGAGGACGCACACCACGCGCACCCCGTGCTCACCGACCTCGGTGGCCAGTTCGCGGCTGTAGGTGTTGAGCGCGGCCTTGGCGGCGGCGTAGGACGCCTCGGTGCGCTGCGGCAGGTGGGAGGCGATCGAGGAGACGTGCACGACGACGCCTGAGCCCCGTTCGACCATCCCCGGCACCAGGGCACGGTCCAGGCGCACGGCGCTGAGGAGGTTCATCTCCAGGTCCGCCTGCCAGGAGGCGTCCGAGCGGCTCA
Organism: Streptomyces griseoaurantiacus; assembly: GCF_036189845.1. NCBI lineage: Bacteria > Bacillati > Actinomycetota > Actinomycetes > Kitasatosporales > Streptomycetaceae > Streptomyces > Streptomyces griseoaurantiacus. Next base: position 4,467,484 of record NZ_CP108326.1, read on the forward strand.
GGGTGGGTGCCGGGGAGCTCGCCGCGCCCGCGTTGTTCACGAGCACGTCCACTCCACCCATCTGTTCGACGACCCGGCGGCCGAGTCCGGCCACGCCCTCCTGGGTCGAGAGGTCCGCCGGGACGAACGTGGTGCCGTCTTCCGCCGCGGGCCTGCTGCGGGAGGCCGTGAGCACGGTCGCGCCCGAGGCCGCGAACCGGCGGGCGGTCGCGGCGCCCAGGCCCCGGCTGCCGCCGGTGACCAGCACCCGTAGGCCCTTGAAGCTGTCGTCCCCGAGGAAGGGCATGGGAGTCTCCTCGCCGTAAGATGAACCCGACTCCGGAAACCATACACATAAGCGGAGTCCGACTCACCTTATGGATCCCGTGGAGGTTCCCTTGCCGGCATCACGCCCGCTGCGCGCCGACGCGCGACGCAACCGGGAAGCGCTGTTGTCCGCGGCCCGCCAGGCGTTCCTCGGTGGAGACACCGACGCCCACGTGGAGGACATCGCCCGCAGCGCCGGCGTCGCCGTCGGCACGCTCTACCGCCACTTCGAGACCCGCGAGGCGCTGATCGAGGAGGTCTACCGCAAGGAGGTCGACGACCTCTGCGCCGCGCCCGCCGAGCTGCTGGCACAGCACCCGCCGGAGGAGGCGCTGCGGCGCTTCCTGCTGCTGCTCGTGGAGCACGCGGCGGTCGGCAAGGGGATGTCCGTCGTCCTGGAAAGCATCATGGCGACGGACTCACCGGTCTTCGACGAAGCCCGCGCCCGCATGGCCGACGCCCTCTCCCGGCTGCTCGAAGCCGGCGCCGCGGCCGGCACCGTCCGCGGGGACGTCACCGGCCCCACCCTGCTGCGCGCCCTGGGCGGCATCTGCGGGATGCGCGCCACCGAGGGCTGGCTGACCGAGGCCCGGCAGATCACCGCCCTCCTCTTCGACGGTCTGCGTCACGGAGCGGCCGGGGCGGCCTGAACCGGAGGCGCCGGACCGCCCGTCTGCGGGACGAAGATCAGGGGAGTCTCGGGGACCGACCCTGATGCCCCGGGTCCGCCCGGCGTGTGACCATCGAAGGCATGCCGGAAGCCGCCACAGCGCCACTCGCCTCTCCGCGGCCCCCGCGCAAGCTCTACCGCAGCAGCGACGGACGCTGGCTGGGCGGGGTGGCGCGAGGGCTCGCCGGACACCTCGGCCTGCCCGTGGTGTGGGTCCGGCTGGTGTTCGCGGGCCTGTTCATGGCGGACGGCCTCGGCGCCCTGCTCTACGCCGCCTTCTGGTTCTTCGTGCCGCTCGGCGTCGGAGGGGTGAACGACCGCCGGCCCTCCTCCCTGGTCGGCACCGAGATCTCGCCGGACGGCCGGCGCAGACTCGTGGCCCGCAAGCCGGACAAGGGCCAGATCGTCGCGCTGCTCCTCATGGTCGTCGTGGCGATGGTCTTCGTCGGCAACGTCAACCTCGGTGACGGGGCCAAGGCCTATCTGTGGCCGGCCGTCCTCGTCGGCGCGGGCGTCGCCCTCGTGTGGCGCCAGGCGGACAACGCGCGGCGGGCCCGCTGGGCCGAGGTCGGCCGCCGCCGGCGCACCCTCACCCTGCTCCGGTCCGCCGCCGGTGTCCTGCTGGTCACCGCCGGGGTCTCCGCGATCTTCGTCCTGCAGGGCTCCGCCGCACACCTGGGCTCGGTCCTCCAGGCGGCCCTCGCGGTCCTCGTCGGCATCACCCTCCTCGCCGGCCCGTACCTCATCCGCATGACACAGGACCTCTCGGAGGAGCGTCTGATGCGCATCCGCGCCCAGGAACGCGCGGAGGTCGCCGCCCACGTCCACGACTCGGTGCTGCACACACTGACCCTGATCCAGCGCAACGCGGAGAACGTGGGCGAGGTCCGCCGCCTCGCCCGCGCCCAGGAGCGGGACCTGCGCGCCTGGCTCTACAAACCCGAGGGCACCGGCAAGGACGAGGACGAGGAACCCGACACCCTCGCCGAGGCGGTCCGGCACCACGCGGCCGAGGTCGAGGACAAGCACGGCGTCCCGATAGAGGTCGTCGTCGTCGGCGACTGCCCGCTCGACGAACGCATCGGCCCGCAGATGCAGGCCGCGAGGGAAGCCATGGTGAACGCGGCCAAGTACGGTGGCGACGGCGGTCCGGTCCAGGTGTACGCCGAAGTCGAGGGCAGGACGGTCTTCGTGTCCGTCCGCGACCGGGGCCCCGGCTTCGATCTCGGCGCGATACCCGCCGACCGCATGGGAGTCAGACAATCGATCATCGGCCGCATGGAGCGCAACGGTGGCACGGCGCGGCTGCGCGCGGTGCCCGACGGCGGCACGGAGGTCGAGCTGGAGATGGAGAGGGCGGAGAAGACGTCATGAGCGACGCGAACGACGCGAACGGCGCGACCGGAGCGACCGGAGCGGCCCGGACGGAGGGCGCGAGCGGGGGCCCGGCCGGACGCCGGGTGCGCGTCGTCCTCGTCGACGACCACCGCATGTTCCGCACGGGCGTGCAGGCCGAGATCGGGCAGACGGAGACGACGGGGGTGGAGGTCGTCGGTGAGGCCGCCGACGTCGACCAGGCGGTGAGCGTCATCACCGCGACCCGGCCGGAGGTCGTCCTCCTCGACGTCCACCTGCCGGGCGGCGGCGGAGTCGAGGTGCTGCGCCGCTGCGCACCCCTCATGGCGGACGCCGAACAGCCCGTGCGGTTCCTGGCCCTGTCCGTCTCGGACGCGGCCGAGGACGTCATCGGGGTGATCCGCGGCGGCGCCCGCGGCTACGTCACCAAGACGATCACCGGCTCCGACCTCGTCGCCTCGATCTTCCGGGTCCAGGAGGGGGACGCGGTCTTCTCCCCGCGCCTGGCCGGATTCGTCCTCGACGCCTTCGCCTCCACCGACGCCCCGCCGGTCGACGAGGACCTCGACCGCCTGACCCAGCGGGAACGCGAGGTGCTGCGTCTCATCGCCCGCGGCTACGCCTACAAGGAGATCGCCAAGCAGCTCTACATCTCGGTGAAGACGGTCGAGTCCCATGTCTCGGCGGTCCTGCGCAAGCTCCAGCTCTCCAACCGCCACGAGCTGACCCGCTGGGCCACGGCCCGCCGGCTGGTGTGACGCCCGGCCGCCGGGGGCCACCCCGGCGGGAGGGGGTGGGGGCCGGTCCGATTAGGCTCCGGCCCCATGGACGTACTCATCCACCTCTTCGTCGGCCTGCACATCATCGGTATCGCCGCGCTGCTGGGCGGGTTCCTCACCCAGATGAAGGCGATGGGCAGCGGCACCGCGCGGTTCGTGCCCGGGATGCTGCACGGCGCGCTGACGATGCTGGTCACGGGCGCGGTCCTGGTGGGGCTCAACCAGGCGGACGACCACTCGGTCGACAACATCAAGATCGGCGTCAAGCTCGCGCTGCTGATCGTGATCCTGGGCCTGGTCTACGTCAAGCGGGACGAGGAGCGGGTCGACAAGCGGCTGTTCGGGCTGGTCGGCCTGCTGACCTGCGCGAACATCTTCATCGCGGTCCTGTGGACCTGATCGTCCGCAGCGGTCCCACAGCCGCGCCCGCGGTGACGGCGAGGCACACCACCACCGCGATCCACAGCAGCACCTGCCCCGGTGTCCGCAGCCACCCCGCCCCCAGGGCGGGCGCGGCGGAGAGCAGCGCCGCCGCCGTCATGCCCAGGGGGAACGTCGTCGACCAGCGCCGTATGTCGTAGCGCGGGCGCGGCCGCAGCAACTCCGCCGCCCACAGCACCACGTACCAGGCGAGGGCCAGGACGAGCAGGGTGACGGTCATGGAGTGCAGTACGTGCTGGCCGTCGTCGCTCCACAGGTACGAGGGCCCCTTGCCCGCCTTGAGCAGCTCGGCCCCGGCCAGCGCGGAGATCGCGAGCGCGCCGCCCGCCACCCAGTGGTCGCCGTGCCCCCGGACGACCTGCCGCCAGTCGAAGAAGTAGAGGGCGACGGCGTACAGGGCCAGCCCGAGCCAGAAGAACACCAGCGCCACATGGGCCGGCCAGGCCGTACGCACCGCGTGCGCCACGGCCGCGCCGAGCACGGCGGGCCCCTGCGTCGCCACGCAGGCCAGGAACACCGAGCCGGGCATGCCCCGCCGCCAACCCCGCAGGGCCAGGAACAGCAGCACCGGCCACAGCACCACCGCGAGGGCGAGGAGCGCCTCCGCCAGGGTCTGCCGGCCCAGGGCGGAGAACTGCGAGCCCAGGACGGTCGTCGCCGCCACCGCACTGGGGGCGGCCGGGCTCCCCGAGTCGGAGAGCCACCGCCGCGGCTGTCGCGACAGCCGTACGGCGAAGTCGGCGGCCAGCCCCAGCCAGGTGAGGACGGTGACGGCCAGCGCGATGTCGGACAGCACGTCGTACCCGGCGAGCCGCAGGCCGACCGAGAGGATGCCCGCCGTCATCACGGCGGCCCCCGCGGCGGGCGGGCGGCGGGCCCACCAGGCGAGGAGTACGGAGACGAGGGTCGAGGGCCCCGGGGACGGGGAGCTGCCTGCCATGGCTCCGATGCTAGGAACGACCGTCGGCCTCGCGCCCGGGGCACGCGCGCGAGGCGTGTGGAAGAGCACCGCGTGCGCGGGAGAGCGCCGGGCGTGCGGAATACAGGCGAGCACCCCCGCGTACGAACCGGACCCGGAAGAGTGCCGCCCGCGCGCGTTAGGCTTCCGGCGTGTTCGATTCGCCGGATTTCGACTTCGACGTGACGCCGTATGCGGGCGTCGACGCGGAACGGCTGGTGCGGCACACGTACTGCAGTGGGGAGGCGTCCGCCTGGCGGTCGCTGCTGGTGCAGTGCTTCACGCACGCCCGGGAGGTGGAGCGGCTCGAACTGCCCGGGACGTCCGACCTCCACCTCGTGCTCTGTACCCACGGGGACGCCGTCATGCGGACCGGCACGGGCGGCGGCAGGGCGGTACGGCGGCGCTGGGTCCCCGGCCGCATGGAACTCATGGTTCCCGGCCGGCCGACCACGCGTGGGTACCGCACGGCGTCGACGCTGCGGACGACACAGGTGCACATCCCGCGGGCGACCGTCGACCGGACGGCCGCACAACTGGGCGTCGGGGAACCCGACTTCGAGGCGCTGGCCGCGCATCTCGGCGAGGGCGACGCGGCCGTCGAACACGTCGTACGCGCGCTGCCCGCCGCCCCGGGCACGAGCGACCTGTACGCGGAGTCCGCCGCCTCCTTCCTCACGACGCACCTGCTGACCGGGGGCCGCGGCCAGGCCCCGCCCGGGCCCGAACGCACCGCCGTCCGCACGGGCATCGCCATCATGCGGGAGCGTCTGGCCGATCCGCTCACCCTCGCGGACCTCGCCGCCGAGGTGCACCTGAGCGTCTACCACTTCATCCGGGTGTTCCGCGAGGCCACCGGCGAGACACCCCACCGGTACCTCACCCGGCTGCGGATCGAACGGGCGCGGCACCTGCTCACGAGTACCACCCTCACCGTCGGCCAGATCGCGGAGCGCTGCGGTTTCTCCGGCCCCGGCGCCCTGTCCGCGGCCTTTTTCTCCCATGTCGGCGTCCGGCCCTCCGTGTACCGCAAGAACGCGTGAGGGGGACGGCAATCGCGCGCATGTCGCGCGCGGCCACGCCTTCCTAGCCTGGTGCCATGCCTCATAGCTACAGGGTGACGTCCCACTCGCACGCGACCCCCGGTGCCGTTTTCTCCCTGCTCGTACGGGGAGGGACGTGGTCGTCGTGGTCGCCGATCGACACGGTCGGGATCGAGGGCGGCGGGGACCCCGACGCACCGCAGAAGGTGGGGGACACGAGGGTGTTCCGGACCGGCCGGGCGACCTCCCGGGAGCCAATCGTCGAACTGGTGGCCGACCGGAGGTTCGGCTACGAGAACCTGGGCGGCCCCTTCCGCTCCTACCGCGGCGTCATCGAACTCGTCGAGGCGCCGGGGGGCGGTACCGACATCACCTGGTCGGCGACCTTCGTGCCGAAGGTTCCCCTCACGGGTCGCCTCCTGCGGCGGTACCTCACCGGCTACATGCAGCGGATGGCCGACGGACTGGCGCGGTACGCCGGCCGATCCGACATCTGACCGAGTCGTCAGGCGAGCCGTCAGGCGAGCCGTATGACGCCGCGGACCGCCGCCTCGCCGTCGAAGTACACCGACTCCTCCCGTACGTAGGCGCCCGGGCGGGGGGCGTGGATCATCATTCCGTTGCCCGTGTAGACGCCCACATGGCTGAGGTCCTCGTAGAAGAAGACCAGGTCACCGGGGTGAGCGGCGGCGAGCGGGACGGTCGTGCCGCACCGGGCCTGCTCGGCGGGGGTCCGCGGGAGCAGGAACCCGGCGGCCTTCCAGGCGGCCTGGACGAGACCGGCGGCGTCGAAGGAGCCGGGACCGGTCGCGCCCATGACGTACGGCCGTCCGGTCTGCGCCCGGGCGAAGGCGGCGGCGGTCGCGGCCTTGTCGACGGCGGGAACGCCGGCGCCCGCCGCGGGGACGGCCGACGTGGGGGCGGGTGTGACGGTGCCGTGCGAGGCCGGTCCCTGGGAGGCGGTCGGCGCTTGCGGGGCGGCGGTGGGGACGGCGCCCGTGGGGCCGATGGCCGGGATGCTGCCCGTGCTTTCGATGGTCGGGAGGGAGTCGCCCCGGCCGGCGGGCGCGTACGTGCCGGCGCCCGCGGCGGCCGGGAAGGCCACGGTGACGCCTGTGGCGGGGGCCGGACCGGTGAGGGCGGCGGCCGGCGCGGGGCCGGCGGTGGGAGCCTGCGCGAGGCCGCCGGTGGCGGGGTACGCGCCGAGCCCGCCGGTGCCGGGGAGCCCGCCAGTGGTCCCCGGGAAGAAACCGGTGGTCCCCGGGGCGGAGAAGGAGCCGATGCCGTCGGCGGCCGGGAAGCTGCCGGTGCTGCTCACGCCCGGCAGCCCACCGCCGCCGTTCGCGGCGGGGTACGCCGGGGCCACGTCCGCCGGGAACGCACCGGTGCCGCCGGTGGCCGGGTAGGCCGGGGCGGCCGGGTAGGCGTTGCCCGCACCGGGGTCCCCGGCGGCCTGGTACGCGACCGGGAGCGCTCCGGTGCTGTCGCCCGCGGGATACGGGGCGGTGCCGCCGGTGGCCGGGAAGCCGCCGGTGCCGTCCACGGCGGGGTAGGCCCGCGTGTTGTCCACCGCCGGGAAACCGCCGGTGCCGTCCACCGCCGGCCAGGAGCCGATGCCGTCGACCGCCGGGAAGGAGCCCGTGCCGTCCGTGCCCGGGTACGAGTAGGCGGTGCCGAGGGCCGGGATGGAGCCGGTGCCGTCGACCGCCGGCCAGGAGCCCGTGCCGTCCGTGCCCGGGTACGAGTAGGCGGTGCCGAGGGCTTGGAAGGAGCCCGTGTCGTCGGCCGGGGGGAACGCCCCGGTGGCGCTCGCGCCGCCGGTGGAACCCATGCCGTTCACCGCCGGGAACGATCCTGTCCCGCTCACCGCCGGGAACGCGCCGGTGTCCGTGCCGGGGTACGCGCCGGAGCCACCGGCGCCCGGGAAGGTGGCCGTGCCGGCACCCATCGCAGGGAAGGAACCCGTGTTCTCCATGCCCGGGTAGGCACCCGTGGCGCCCACCGCCGGGAACGACCCGGTGGCGCCCACAGTGGGGAAGGACCCCGTGCCGTCGACGGCAGGGAACGAACCCGTGCCGTCCACCGCCGCGAAGGCGGAGGCCGTACCGCCCGTCGTCGTGTACGCACCGGACGGCGCCCCCTGTCCCGGGGCGAGCTCCTGCACGGGGGACGCCCACGAGGGCGACTGCTGCTGGGTCTGTGCCCGCGCGGGCGATGCGCTCTCGAGTGCCGCACGTGCTCCGCCGGTCCGCTGCGACAGCAGACCGCGCGCGGTGGCGAGCTTGCGCTGCGTCGCCTCCTTCGAGGTCCGCGGCGACCGCTGAGGCGCGCTCGCCGAGACCGGCTTCCTCGGCGACGGCAGTGCCGGCAGCTCCCGCCCCGCGGTGCCGGGCCCGAGTGCCGGCGTCTCGCGGGAGGCGCCCAGCGCCGGGGTTCCGGACCTGCGCCGTTTCTCCGTCGCGGCGATGAGCTCGGCGACGGTCCTGTCGATCGAGGACTGGCGCAGGCCCTGCGGCCGCCCGGCGCCCGGACGCCCCGTGGACCGGCCGGGCGCCGGTCGGTCGGAACTCCGGTCGGCCGGCAGCACCGCCGGGACGGACGGGCCCAGCTTGGCGCGTGCCGTGTCCAGCCACTGCGAACGCTTGGCGGCCTCCGCCGCGGCCCCCGACCGCTGCCGCTCCTTGGCGGCCAGGACGCGCGTCGCGTTGTACGTCTCCGTGGCCGTCTCGACCCGCTGGTACAGGCTGTCGATCCGCTGCTGGACCTCCGCGCGGCTCGGCGCCGGCGGTTCGGTCCCGGAAGCGGAGTCCCCCGAGCCGTTGTCCCCTGCGGGAGCCACGGGGACCGCCGGGTACGCCGGGCGCGCGACGGCGGGAAGCGGTTTCTGGTCCGACGCCAAGAGAGGCGACTCCTTCCGTACGCCGCCTACCGGGTTAGCTGTCGGATTCGGGCGGATGGTTCCGGAAGGACTGCCCTACGGCCCGTGCGCGCGGGGCGGTGGGCCGATTCACCCCAGGTCTCGGTTGGGTCCCCGGTTCCGGCTGCCCGCGGGGGCGGGCCGGATTCGGCGGAGGCCGCGCGGCCCGGCGACGTTCGCCGGTTGCGTCGCGCGACCTGCCCGGCACGGTAGCCAACTTGTGTGCCTCGTGTGAAGGTCGAAGTGCGTTATGTCCGATACATTTTTGTGACCTTCGCGTGAGGATTCGGTTGCCGACGGCGGCGCGGGCCAACGTGCGGAACCGTTCCGGCAGTTGCCCGTCCGCCGGCCCCTTCCGCGCTCGTCTCGCGGTCACCAGGGGTGATGGCGCCGAGGTGGCGCCTCGGTGGCCGGCCGGGGGGATGCCGGCCGGGAGGCCCGCCGGGCACCGGCGCCCCGGCTGAGAGGTTCGTCACGCGGGGCGCTCCGCCGCCCCGGGGTTGCGGGCGGAGTTCCCGAGGGGGCGGCCGGTTGTCGGTGGGGCGCCCTAGACTCGGAGAGCGATGAGCAGCCTCTTTGACGACAGCTTCCTGGCGGACCTCCAGGCCCCGCGGGCCCACGCGGAGGAACCCCCGCCACCGCCCGAGGACGAGCACGTGCCGGAGCCGATTCCGGACGACCTGTTCGGCGGGAAGTTCGACACGCCCCCGGGCGGCTGGGGGGCCCGAGCGGGGGAGTCCGAAGGCGGAGGCGGCTACTACCGCAACGGCGCCCCCCGCCCCGTCCTGGACGCGGCGGCCCTGCTGGACGGCCTGAACGAGAACCAGCGTGCGGCCGTCGTGCACGCCGGATCCCCTCTGCTCATCGTCGCGGGTGCCGGCTCCGGCAAGACCCGTGTGCTCACCCACCGCATCGCGCATCTGCTGGCGGAGCGGAACGTCCACCCCGGCCAGATCCTCGCCATCACCTTCACCAACAAGGCCGCGGGCGAGATGAAGGAGCGCGTCGAGCAGCTCGTCGGCCCGCGCGCGCACGCGATGTGGGTGATGACGTTCCACAGCGCCTGTGTCCGCATCCTGCGCCGGGAGAGCAAGCGGCTCGGCTTCACCTCCTCCTTCTCGATCTACGACGCCGCCGACTCCAAGCGCCTGATGGCCCTCGTCTGCCGTGATCTGGACCTCGACCCCAAGCGCTTCCCGCCGAAGTCCTTCAGCGCCAAGATCAGCAACCTGAAGAACGAGCTGATCGACGAGGAGGACTTCGCGGCGCAGGCCGCCGACGGTTTCGAGAAGACGGTCGCCCAGGCCTACGCGCTCTACCAGTCGCGGCTGCGCGAGGCCAACGCGCTGGACTTCGACGACCTGATCATGACGACGGTCAACCTGCTGCGCGCGTTCCCGGACGTCGCCGAGCACTACCGCCGCCGCTTCCGGCACGTCCTGGTCGACGAGTACCAGGACACCAACCACGCCCAGTACGCCCTCGTGCGTGAACTGGTCGGCACCTCCGAGCACCCGGTCGACGTGCCGCCGGAGGCCCAGGTGCCGCCCGCCGAGCTGTGCGTCGTCGGTGACGCGGACCAGTCGATCTACGCCTTCCGGGGCGCGACCATCCGCAACATCCTCCAGTTCGAGGAGGACTACCCGGACGCGACGACGATCCTGCTGGAGCAGAACTACCGCTCCACGCAGACGATCCTGTCCGCCGCCAACGCGGTCATCGAGCGCAACGAGTCCCGCCGACCCAAGAACCTGTGGACCAACGCGGGCTCGGGCGCGCAGATCACCGGCTACGTCGCCGACACCGAGCACGACGAGGCCCAGTTCGTCGCCGAGGAGATAGACCGCCTCACGGACGCGGGCGAGGCCAAGGCGGGTGACGTCGCCGTCTTCTACCGCACCAACGCACAGTCCCGTGTCTTCGAAGAGGTGTTCATCCGCGTCGGCCTGCCCTACAAGGTCGTCGGCGGCGTCCGCTTCTACGAGCGCAAGGAGGTCCGGGACGTCCTGGCCTACCTGCGGGTCCTCGCCAACCCGGAGGACTCCGTGCCGCTGCGCCGGATCCTCAACGTGCCCAAGCGGGGCATCGGCGAGCGCGCCGAGGCGATGATCGACGCCCTCGCGCAGCGCGAGCGGATCAGCTTCCCGCAGGCGCTGCGGCGGGTCGACGAGGCGTACGGCATGGCGGCCCGCTCCGCCAACGCCGTCAAGCGGTTCAACGTGCTGATGGAGGAGCTGCGCACGGTCGTCGAGTCCGGCGCGGGCCCGGCGACGGTCCTGGAGGCGATCCTCGAACGCACCGGCTACCTCGCCGAGCTGCAGGCGTCGACGGACCCGCAGGACGAGACCCGGATCGAGAACCTGCAGGAACTCGCGGCCGTCGCCTTGGAGTTCGAGCAGGAGCGGGGTGGTGCGGCCGGTGCCGGGGACGGGACCGGGGCCGTGACACCGGACACCGCCGCGCCCGCCGATGCCGCGACGGCCGGCACCGGTGCCGGGGGTACGGAAGCCGAGGGCGCGGACGCCGCCGTCACGACCGGCGCGGCCGCCGGAGCTGCGGCGGCCACCGGCGGCACCCTCGCGGAGTTCCTCGAGCGGGTCGCCCTGGTCGCCGACTCCGACCAGATCCCGGACGAGGAGGAGGACGGTTCGGGCGTCATCACGCTGATGACCCTGCACACCGCCAAGGGCCTGGAGTTCCCGGTCGTCTTCCTCACCGGCATGGAGGACGGCGTCTTCCCGCACATGCGCGCGCTCGGCCAGACCAAGGAGCTGGAGGAGGAGCGGCGACTGGCGTACGTGGGCATCACCCGTGCCCGGGAGCGGCTCTACCTGACCCGTGCGGCACTGCGCAGCGCGTGGGGGCAGCCCTCGTACAACCCGCCCTCCCGTTTCCTGGAGGAGATCCCCGAGCAGCACGTGCAGTGGAAGCGCACGGGGTCGGCCGGGGCTCCGGCAGCGGGCGGTCGGCCGGGGCGCGGCTCGGGCGTGGCGGCCTCGCTGTCCTCCTCCCTGTCCTCCTCCTTCCCGGCGAGCCGGTCGCGTTCCTCGGCGGCGGGCGCCGCCGGGTTCGCCACGGGCCGGGGCGGTGCGGGGGACCGGCCCGCGGTGGACCTGTCCGTCGGCGACCGGGTCACGCACGACCAGTTCGGCCTCGGCACGGTGGTCTCGGTCTCCGGGGCGGGCGCGAAGGCGGAGGCGACGATCGACTTCGGCGACACCAAGCCGAAGCGGCTGCTGCTGCGGTACGCGCCGGTGGAGAAGCTGTAGCCGGGCGGGGGCGCCCGGCCCTCTGCCGTAGGTGGAGCGGGGCGGGGGGCCGCCCCGCCGGTCACGCCGGGTTCAGGCCGTGGCTGCGGAGCCAGGGGAGGGGGTCGATCGCCGAGCCGCCGCCGGGCCGGACCTCGAAGTGCAGGTGCGGGCCGGTGGAGTTGCCCGAGCTGCCGGAGAACGCGATCGGCTGCCCGGCCTTCACGGTGGTGCCGGAGGCGACGCGGTAGCTGGAGAGGTGGCAGTACCACGTCTCCGTGCCGTCCTTCGCGGTCACGATCGCCATGTTGCCGTACGCGCTGTTCCACTGGGTGCGCACGGTGCCGTCCGTCGCGGCCATCACCGTGGTGCCGAAGGAGACGGGGAAGTCGATGCCGGTGTGCACGGACATCCAGTTGACGCCGGCCTGGCCGTAGTAGGCGCTGAGGCCCTTCTGCGAGACCGGCAGGGCGAACTTGGGGCGCAGTCGCTCCTTGCGGGCCGCCTCCTGCGCCGCCTTCTTCTGCTGGGCGGCCTGCTGGGCCTTGAGGTCGATGCGTTCCTGGGTCCGGCTGGCCCGGCCGGCGAAGTCGTCCGCGCCGGCGGACAGGCTCTGGAGCTGGGTGTCCAGCTTGTTGTTGGCGGCGACCGGCTTCACCGGGGCGGCGTCCGAAGACCCGGCGGCCGTCGTCTCCTTGCCGTCGTCCCCGCCGAAGTCCATGGTGGCGGCGGCGATCGAGGCGACGCCCAGGACGCACACCGAGGGCACGGCGACGGTGAGCAGCGCGGAACGTTTTGCCGGGGCGCGGCGGCGGGAGCGGGTGGCGGCACGGGCCGCGGTCCGCGAGAGCGGCGCGGGGGCGACCTCTTCCTGGTCGTCGAGGAGGGCGGGGGCGTCCTCGCCCTCGTCCGGCCCCTCCGTCCCGAACTGGGCCGCCTCGAAGGACTCGAACGTCGCGGTGGCCTGCTGGTCGAAGGGCACGGGCTGCTCGACGACCGCCGTGGCCGGGTGCTCGTAGTCGTAGGAGTCCGCCGCCTCGAAGGTGGCGGTCGCCTGCTGGTCGAAGGGCTCGGGGGACGGGGTGCTCTCCGGTGCCCGGCCCTCGTGCTGCTCCTGGTGGCCGGCGTCGGCACCCGCGTTCCACTGCGTGGCGTCGTACACGCCGCTGTCGAAGGTCTGGGTGCCCCATGCCCACTGCTGGGTGGCGCCCGCGCCGTCGGAGTGCTGATCCGCCTGCTGCCAGGCCTGCGCGTCCCACTGCCCGGTCGCCTCGGGGGACTGCCCCTGCGCGGGGATGCCGCCGAGGTGCTGGTAGCCCTCGGTCCAGGCGGTCGCGTCGTGGGTCCCGGAGTCGTACACGGACTGGTGCGCGGCGGCGTACGGGTCGTAGGCGGGCGTCTGGTTCGGGTCCGCGCCGTAGGTCTGGCCGGTGCCGGCCCACTGGGCGGCGTCGTACGCGCCGGTGTGGGTACCGGTGTCGGGGAAGGCGCCGAAGAGCGGGTCGCTGCCGAAGGAGACGGACTGCTGTCCGCCGAGCGTCCCGGTCGTGCTCGCGGAGGGATCACCGTACGGGGTGAACTCGCCGTACTGGGCTTCCTGGCCGCCGTACGGCGCGTAGGACGCCGAGGCCGGATCGGAAGCCGGGGCCGGGGAGGTTGCGGTCCCCGACGGGTGACGGTCGTTCACCAACTTCTCTTTCGCCTCGACAACAGGGGCTGGCAGAGCAGTGCGGCGACTGTACCCGGCGGTATGCGGGCGCGACAATCTTCTGCGGGTTTCAGCCCCGGGGGAAACGGGCATTCGGCCGTGTTTCGGGGGGCGTTGACAACGGCTTGGCCGTACGTTCGAGGAGTGTTCGAGTGCGCTGGCCGTGTGGTGCGGCGCTCGCGTCAGGGGTGAAATACCCGTACGGGACTTACCTGTGGCCGCGCGGACCCGAGACTCCTCAGCCCGCGGTTCTCCGGGGCCGCGGTTCACCGGCCCGCGGTTCGTCCGGTCCGCAGTTCTCCGGTCTGCGGCTCTTCGGTCCGCGGTTCGTCCGGTCCGCAGTTCTCCGGTCCGCGGTCCTTCGGCTCGCGTCTCAGGCCACCGTGAGGCCGCCCTCGTTCGTGTGCCCCTGCTTCGTGCGTCCCTGCTTCGTGTGCCCCCGCATCGGGTGCTCCGGCGTGCGGGCCCCCGGGAGCGTCGGCGACTCGCCGGACTCGGTCGGGCCGGCGTCCAGTACCTGCCGTACGCGCGTGGCGACCGCGGGGTGCACGGGCAGGGCGAGGTGGCCGATGCCCGTCACCCGCACGTTCTCCGCCGTCAGGTCCGGATGATCGATGCGGGCCGTCTCCACCGGGACCATGACACGGTCCAGATCGCTCCAGAAGCTCACGAAACGCGTGCGGCAGCCGGGCGCGGGCCCCCGCAGCTCCTCCAGCAGCGCGGAGTGCGGACGCATCTGCCGCACGATCGGATGCGCGTCGGCGAGCGGTGCGACGCGTGTGCCGGAGTGTGGGGTGCCGAGGGTGACCAGGGTGCGCACCCGCAGGTCGCCGCCGAGCCGCTGCACGTAATAACGGGCGATCAGCCCGCCCAGGCTGTGCCCGACGACGTCGACGCGGTCCTGGCCGGTGCGCGCGAGGAGGTCCTCCACGTGGCGGCCCAGGAGTTCGGCGGCTACCCGGATGTCGCAGGTCAGCGGCGAGTGGTTGAGTGACTCGATCCGGCGGTGGCCGCCTCGGGCGAGGGCGCGGCGCAGCAGGACGAAGGCCGACCGGTTGTCGACGAAGCCGTGGAGGAGGACGACCGGGGGAACCGGGGGAGTGGACGGGGCGGGGAGGCGGGGCAGCGCGGGCGCCACGGGCGGTGCGGCCCCGGGACCGCCGGAACGGGCGGCTTCGACCTGGGCGGCCCCGGGCAGGAGGACGCCGGGACGGACGTCGCCGGGATGCGCGTCGCCGGGATGCGCGGCATCGGTGGGGTGGGTGCCGGAACGGCGCTCGGGGAGGAGGCCGGAGGGGTACAGCAGAAGGTGGCCCGCGAGGACCGCGGCCTCCAGGACGGTCGCCTTGAGGAGGGGAACGAGGTGGGGGAGGGGTGCGTGGGGGTGAAGCGGTTGTGCGGGGCGGTCGGGTGTCGCTGCGGTGTCGTCCAAGCCGGCCTCCTGTCGGTGCGCCGGTAGGGGAGCGCGCGTCCGCGGAGGTGGGTGAAGGTGGTAAGGGCGCGGAAGGTGTCCCACCGTGTGATTTCCCCCTCTGTGTGCGGCACGAAACGGCCGGTTGCGGGATGCTGGCGATAACGTTCGTTCACTTCGCTTCGACGTCGTGCAGTCGTCGCTGGCGGTCGCTTGTAGTCATGAAGGGAGTGGTGGGTGTGGCAGCGGGACCGATCCGTGTGGTGGTGGCCAAGCCGGGGCTCGACGGTCACGATCGCGGGGCCAAGGTGATCGCGCGGGCGCTTCGGGACGCGGGGATGGAGGTCATCTACACCGGGCTCCATCAGACGCCGGAGCAGATCGTCGCCACGGCGATCCAGGAGGACGCCGACGCGATCGGGCTGTCGATCCTCTCCGGTGCGCACAACACGCTCTTCGCGGCGGTGATCGACCTGCTGAAGGAGCGGGACGCGGAGGACATCAAGGTCTTCGGCGGCGGGATCATCCCGGAGGCGGACATCGCGCCGCTGAAGGAGAAGGGCGTCGCGGAGATCTTCACGCCCGGGGCCACGACCGCGTCGGTCGTCGACTGGGTGCGGGACAACGTGCGCCAGCCGGCGGGTGCCTGACCGGACGCGTGACCGCGCGCCCGGCAGGGCGCACGACCGCTCGCCAGGCCGGGCACGGTCCGCGTGACGGCGGCGAGGGCGGGGGCCTCCTCGCCCCCGTCGCACGACCCCACCGCCCCCGCCACTCCCGTGCCTCCGGGACGGGACGTGGAGGCGCGGGCCCGCGCCCGTCTAGGGCGTCAGCTCCGCCGTCATCAGCGCCCGCAGCCGCAGCGTGGCCGTGAGGCGCTGGAAGGCCTCCGCCCAGTAGCTCCCCGCTCCCGGCGCCGCCCCCTCCGTCTCGTCGGGTATCGCCGTCAGGCCCTCGAGGCGGTCCGCCTCCGCGGGCGCCAGGCACCGCTCCGCCAGGCCCATCACCCCGCTGAAGCTCCACGGGTAACTCCCGGCGTCCCGGGCGATGTTGAGCGCGTCGACCACCGCACGGCCCAGTTCGCCCTCCCACGGCACCGCGCACACGCCGAGCAACTGGAACGCCTCCGACAGGCCGTGCGTGCCGATGAACCCGGCCACCCACGCCGCCCGCTCCTCCGCCCCGAGGGTGCCGAGGAGCTTCGCGCGTTCCGCGAGGGACACCGCGCCCGGGCCACCCGCCTCCGGTGCGGACGGCGCCCCCAGCAGCGCCCTGGCCCATGCGGCGTCCCCCTGCCGGACGGCCGCCCGGCACCAGGCCGCGTGCAGTTCGCCCTGCCAGTCGTCGGCCACGGGGAGGGCGACGATCTCCTCCGGTGTCCGGCCCCCGAACCGGGCCGCCCAGGTGCTCAGGGGCGCGGCGTCCAGCAACTGGCTCAGCCACCAGGACCGTTCACCCCGTCCGGAGGGAGGCTGGGCCACCACCCCGTCGCGCTCCATCCCCGCGTCGCACTCGTGCGGCGCCTCCACGACCAGCGTCGGGACGGGGGCGGTCACGTCCACCGCCACGCACGTGGCCGCGCGGCTCCCCATCCGGGCGGCCAGCGCCGAGCCCGGCAGCGCCGACAGCAACTCCGCCGCCACGGCCCGGACGTTGCGGCTGCGGTCGGTGAGGGCCCGTTCCAGGAACGGCTCGTCCTGCGGGCCGAGCCCCGAGCGCAGCGAGTCGAGGAACATCAGCCGGTCCTCGGCCCGCTCCGCCGGCCAGGTCGAGGACAGCAGCGCACGGCCCGCCGCCGGGGTGCGGGCCCTGAGCGCGGAGAGCAGCGCGACGCGCTCCGCTAACAGGCCCCGCCGCCACAGATCGCGCACCCGGTCGGACTCCTCGGCCGAGGGCAGTCCCCCGCCGCCCGGCGCGGCCCGCAGCGCGAACCGCCAGTCGGGGTTGAGCCGGGCCAGCCACAGCGCCCGCGGCCCCGCGAAGGCGAGCGCCGCCGGACGCAGGTCCGTTCGCCCCCGGGCCGCGTCCAGCAGCGCGGGGAGCAGCTCGGGCGGGGCGGCGAAGCCCCGTTCGTTCGCCAGCGCCAGCCACTGCGGCAGCAGTTCCCTCAGGTCCGGAGCCGCTCCCCGGCGGCCGCCGCCCGTCCCGGGCCGGTCCGCGAGCAGGGCCGCCAGCCGGCGGGCCGCCGGGGACGGCAGCGGGGGCCGGGGGTCGGGCGCGGCGGACTCCGGCCGGGGCGCGGCGGGCGCGGCGCGCAACCCGGCCCGCCGCCGTACGGCCGCCACGGCCGCCGCGTCCAGCAGCGCCGCCGGGGCCTCGCGGCCGGGCGGCAGCCCCGGCGGTGTGCGGCGGTCGGTCCCCAGCAGCGCCGTCGTCACCAGCTCCGGCCAGGAGAGCGGGCCGGGAGCGGGGAGAGTGCCACTCATGCGCGGTCCTTCCGGTGGGGGGATGACGGGCGGAACGGGGGCAGGACGGCGCGGGGCGGGGCGAGCCGGGGCGGTGTCAGCACAGCGTCACCGCCTCGCCGGGCCCCTCGGGCCAGGCCGTCAGCGGGGTGAAGCCGCGGTGGCCGCACTCGCCGAAGACCGTGACCGGTGCCCCGCCCGAGAGGGCGACCAGCCGCCACAGACCGGAACGGGACCCGGCCGACGTCCGTACGGGCAGCGCCAGGCCGCCCTCCGCTTCGGCCAGTTGCCAGGAGCCCTCCCCGGCCGGGACCGGCACCACGCGGCACAGGGTCACCGGGTACGTCTCCTGCCAGGGATCGTCCCTGAGCGCCTCGCCGTACCGGGCGGCGGCCTCGGCCGGGCCGCAGCCGGGCGGGCGTGCGGCCGAGGGGACGGGATCCGGGAACCGCTCGCCCAGGGCCACCCGGAGCTGACCCGCCCCCGGGTACGCCATCGCTTCCGCGTCCAGCTCCCGCCCCACCGGCAGGGACAGCTCCGGGACGCGCCCTCCGCCCCCGTACGACAGGACCAGTGCCGTGCGGCCGGACTCTGTGCCGTACAGCCAGATCCGGCGGGTGGTGAGCCTGCCCTCGTACGTGTCGTACCGGGCCAGCACCAGCCAGCGGTCCCGCACCGGCGGGCCCACGGGCGAGGAGGGCAGACCGAGCCGTGAGCGGACCGTGGCCGCGAGTGCCTCCGGCAGGTCCTCGTGGCGCAGCCAGCCCCGGTCGAGCAGATGGAGCAGCGCGCACTCCTCCAGCAGCCGGGCGGGCCAGCCCGGACCCGAAGCCGTCACGGCCCCCAATTCCCGCACCCGGGCGGCCAGTCCGGGAGCCTGCGCGTCGACCATGCGCGCCGCCGTCTCCTCCCACGGTCCGTACCCCTCCTCCTCGGCGGCCGCCAGGCCCCCGCGCAGGAGATCGGCCAGCCGCCGCTCCAGTTCCGTGACCCCCGCCGTGACCCTGGCCGCCCGCTGCTCCGCCCGGCGCCGGGCCGCCCCCGGATCGGCGGGCGGGCCGGCCGCACCGGGCCCGCCGCCCGCCGCGCGCGCCGCCACGTCGGACACCGGTGCCGGCACCTGGTCCGTCGTCCGGCGCACCCCCGTATCACTCATGCACCCGACCGTAGATCCCCCCACTGACAATCCGCCCCGTGAGTGCGTTCGCGCAGGTCGGAGCGATTGTCAGTGGGGTGGTGCAGGGTGGGGACCAGATCGGACCGGCCGAGCTGGAGGGGGACCTGCCCATGCCTGCGCCCGAGGAAGCCACGACCGCCGCGCACGCGGGAACGGACGACGAAAACGTGCACGCGACCAGGGCCGCCGAGGTCCTGCGGCCGCACGCCGAGGAGGCCTTCGCCGAGGAGCTCGCCGCGCTGGCCGCGCGGGACGACCGCCCGCGTCCGCCCCGCTGGCGGCTGTCCCCGTGGGCCGTGGTCACGTATCTGCTCGGCGGCACCCTGACGGACGGCACGGTGATCACACCGAAGTACGTGGGCCCGCGCCGCCTCGTCGAGGTCGCCGTCTCCACTCTCGCCACCGACCGCGCGCTGCTGCTGCTCGGGGTGCCCGGCACCGCCAAGACGTGGCTGTCGGAGCATCTCGCCGCGGCCGTCAGCGGCGACTCGACGCTGCTGGTGCAGGGCACCGCGGGCACCCCGGAGGAGGCGATCCGCTACGGCTGGAACTACGCGCAGCTCCTGGCGCGCGGCCCCAGCCGGGAGGCGCTGGTGCCGAGCCCGGTGATGCGCGCGATGGCCGGGGGGACGACCGCCCGCGTCGAGGAACTGACCCGCGTCCCGGCGGACGTCCAGGACTCGCTGATCACCATCCTGTCCGAGAAGACCCTGCCGATACCGGAGTTGGGGGAGGAGGTGCAGGCCGTCCGCGGCTTCAACCTCATCGCCACGGCCAACGACCGCGACCGCGGGGTCAACGAACTCTCCAGCGCCCTGCGCCGCCGCTTCAACACGGTGGTGCTGCCCCTGCCGGAGTCCGCCGAGGCCGAGGTGGAGATCGTCACCCGGCGGGTCGACCAGATCGGCCGCGCCCTCGACCTGCCCCCGGCACCCGAGGGCATCGACGAGATCCGGCGCGTCGTCACCGTCTTCCGCGAACTGCGCGAGGGCATCACGGCGGACGGCCGGACGAAGCTGAAGTCGCCCGGCGGCACGCTGTCCACCGCCGAGGCCATCTCCGTGGTCACCGGCGGGCTCAGCCTGGCCGCCCACTTCGGTGACGGCGTGCTGCGCCCGGACGACGTCGCCGCAGGCGTCCTGGGCGCCGTCGTCCGGGACCCGGCGGCCGACCGCGTCGCCTGGCGGGAGTACCTGGAGACGGTCGTGCGGGAACGGGAGGGGTGGGCGGACTTCTACCGGGCCTGCCGGGAGGTGGGCCCATGACCGGAGGGGGACCGCTGCTGCTCGGCGTGCGCCACCACGGGCCGGGCTCGGCGCGTGCGGTGCGGGCCGCGCTCACGGCGGCGGAACCCGGGACGGTGCTGATCGAGGGGCCGCCGGAGGCGGATCCGCTGATCCCGCTCGCGGCGGACGGGACGATGCGGCCGCCGGTCGCGCTGCTGGCCCACGCGGTGGACGAACCGGGACGCTCGGCGTTCTGGCCGCTGGCCGAGTTCTCCCCGGAGTGGGTGGCCCTGCGCTGGGCGCTGGAACACGGGGTGCCCGCCCGCTTCATCGACCTGCCGGCCGCGCACACCCTGGTGTGGGGCCGGGACACGAACTTCACAGACGGCACAGGCGACACAGACGGCACAGACGCCCCGAACGGTGACGGCGACGGAGACGGCAGCCCGGTCCCCGACGAGGCCGCGCGCGTGCGGGTGGACCCGCTCGCCGTGCTCGCCGACGCGGCCGGGTACGACGACCCGGAGCGCTGGTGGGAGGACGCGGTCGAGCACCGGGGCGGGACGAGGGACCCCCTCGCGCCGTTCGCGGCGCTCGACGAGGCGATGACCGCGCTCCGCGAGACCTACGGCGACGGCGGGCACCCGCGGGACCTGGTGCGCGAGGCCCACATGCGGATCCAGGTGCGGGCGGCGGTCAGGGAGTTCGGGGACTCCGTGGCCGTGGTCTGCGGGGCCTGGCACGTTCCGGCGCTGCGGGAGCGCACCACCCTCGCCGCCGACCGGGCCCTGGTGAGGGGCCTGCCCCGGGTGAGGACCGACATGACGTGGGTGCCGTGGACCCACCGCCGGCTCTCCCGGGCGGGCGGCTACGGCGCGGGCATCGAGTCGCCCGGCTGGTACGGGCACCTGTTCGCGGCCCCGGACCGGCCCGTCGAGCGGTGGCTGACCGAGGTCGCCGGGCTCCTGCGGGCCGAGGACCGGCTCGTCTCGTCCGCGGACGTCATCGAGGCCGTACGGCTCGCCGAGACGCTCGCCGTGCTGCGCGGCCGCCCCCTGCCCGGGCTCACCGAGACGCTCGACGCGGCACGGGCGGTGCTGTGCGAGGGCTCGGACGTGCCACTGGCGCTGGTGCGGGACCGGCTCGTGGTGGGGGACGTACTGGGCCGGGTGCCCGCGTCGGCGCCCGCCGTGCCGCTGCGGCGCGACCTCGACCGGGAGCAGCGGCGGCTGCGCCTGAAGCCCGAACCGTCGGCGCGCGAGGTGGAACTGGACCTGCGCAAGGAGACCGACGCCGGGCGCGGCCGGCTGCTGCACCGGCTGCGGCTGCTGGGCGTCGACTGGGGCCGGCCCGTGGACGGGCGCGGGAGCACGGGCACCTTCCGGGAGACCTGGCGGCTGCGCTGGGAGCCCGAACTGGAGGTGCGGGTCGCCGAGGCGG
Source organism: Streptomyces griseoaurantiacus (assembly GCF_036189845.1). NCBI lineage: Bacteria > Bacillati > Actinomycetota > Actinomycetes > Kitasatosporales > Streptomycetaceae > Streptomyces > Streptomyces griseoaurantiacus. The sequence goes on from NZ_CP108326.1 coordinate 4,488,569, forward strand.
GGATCTGGGGCACCACGGTGCTCGCGGCCGCGACCGCCAGGGCCGAGTCGGACGCGCTGTCCGCGCCGGGACTCGCCGAGGTCACCGCCCTCGCCGAACGGTGCCTGCTCGCCGGGCTCCCGGAGGCGCTGCCGGTGGTGACGAGGATGCTCGTCGACCGCGCGGCGCTCGACACCGACGTCGGCCACCTCGCCCAGGCGCTGCCCGCCCTCGTCCGCTCCCTGCGGTACGGCGATGTGCGCGGCACGGACACGGCGGCCCTGGCCGAGGTCGCCGGTGGCCTCGCCGAGCGGGTCTTCATCGGCCTCCCGCCCGCCTGCGCCGCGCTCGACGCCGAGGCCGCGGCGGAGATGCGGCGGCATGTCGACGCCGTGCACGGGGCGGTGGCCCTGCTCGGTGAGGGAACCGGACCGCCACCCTCCGGCCGCGGTGGTCTGCGCCGGCGTTGGTACGGGGTACTGCGCGTGCTGTCGGCGCGGGACACGTGCGCGGGGATCGTGCGCGGCCGCGCGGTGCGGCTGCTCCTCGACGAGGGGGAACTGGACGAGGGCGAGGCCGCCCGGCTGATGGGGCTCGTCCTGTCCCCCGGCACCCCGCCCGCCGACGCCGCCGCGTGGATCGAGGGATTCCTCGGCGGGGGCTCCGGCGGCGGACTGCTCCTCGTGCACGACGAGCGGCTGCGGGGCCTGGTCGACGCCTGGCTGACGGCGGTCCCGGACAGCGCCTTCGAGGACGTACTACCCCTGCTGCGGCGCACGTTCGCGGCCTACGAGGCGGGAGTGCGCAGAACGCTCGGCGAGCTGGTGCGGCGCGGTCCAGGGGCGCGGGGGAGCGCCGTCCACCCGGGTGCGGGCGCCCCGGGGTTCGGGGACGGCTTCGACAGCGGGCGCGCGGACGCCGTACTGCCGGTGCTGGGCCTCCTCCTCGGCACGGCGGAGGCGGACGAGGCCGGGGCGGGAGACGGTGAGGGACACGGACCCTCGCCCCACGACGGACGGAAGGCCGACGAGAGATCACCGGAAGACATGGGGGAGGCGCTGACGTGACACCGGACCAGGAGGGGACGCCGGCCCGGGACGCGGCGGAGGAACGGCTGCGGCGGTGGCGGCTCGTGCTGGGCGGGGGCGCGGCGGACGGCACCGGGCACGGCCTCGGCGGACGGGACGCCGCGATGGACGGCGCCCTGACCTCGCTCTACGGGACGGCGGAGAAACCGGCGGCGGGCCGGGACCGTTCGGCGGGGCTGGGGGCGTCCGCGCCCTCGGTCGCCCGGTGGCTCGGGGACATACGGACGTACTTCCCGGCCTCCGTGGTGCGGGTGATGCAGCGCGACGCCATCGACCGGCTCGGCCTGGCCGCACTGCTGCTGGAGCCGGAGATGCTGGAGGCCGTGGAGGCGGACGTCCATCTCGTCGGCACCCTGCTCTCCCTCAACAAGGCGATGCCGGAGACGACGAGGGAGACGGCACGGGCGGTGGTGCGCAAGGTAGTGGCGGACCTGGAGGAGCGGCTGGCCACCCGGACCCGGGCCGCGCTCACCGGTGCGCTCGACCGCAGTGCCCGGGTCGCCCGGCCCCGCCACCAGGACATCGACTGGAACCGGACGATCGCGGCCAACCTCAAGCACTACCTGCCCGAGCACGGCACGGTCGTGCCGGAACGGCTCCTCGGGCACGGGCGGGCGGCGAGGTCGGTGCAGAGGGAGGTCGTCCTGTGCATCGACCAGTCGGGCTCGATGGCCCCGTCCCTCGTGTACGCCTCCGTCTTCGGGGCCGTGCTGGCGTCCATGCGGTCGATCGCCACGCGGCTCGTCGTCTTCGACACGGCGGTGGCCGATCTGACCGACCGGCTCGACGATCCGGTCGACATCCTCTTCGGCACGCGACTCGGCGGCGGCACGGACATCAACAGGGCCCTGGCGTACTGCCAGTCGCGCATCACCCGCCCCGCCGACACCGTCGTGGTCCTCATCAGCGACCTCTACGAGGGAGGGATACGCAACGAGATGCTGAAGCGGGTGGCGGCGATGCGGGCCTCGGGGGTGCGGTTCGTGGCGTTGCTCGCGCTGTCCGACGAGGGGGCGCCCGCCTACGACCGTGAGCACGCGGCGGCCCTGGCGGCGCTGGGCGCCCCGGCCTTCGCGTGCACGCCCGAACTCTTCCCCGAGGTGATGGCGGCGGCCATCGAGAAACGCCCGCTGCCGGTCCCGGACGTGGGCTGAGGGGAGGGCGGCGAGGAGAACGGCAGGGCCCGTTCCGGGCGGTGACGGGGGCTTGCGCGGGCTGTGGAGCCTCGTGCGAGGATCGTTGCCCCTTCGTCCCTGTCCCTCCTGCCCCGTCCGCCTCACGGAGGCCGTCCCGCCGTGATTCCGCCCGCCGCGCCGCATCCCGCCGGTGCCGTCCTGCGCCTCGTGCGCACGGCGGCCGGCCGGCGCGTGCTCCAACTGGCTCTGCTGGTGGGCGGGTTGGCGGTGCTGGGACTTCTGGGCGGAGGGCGGGCGCAGGCGGCGGACGGCGGTGGGAGCACCCCGGCGACGGCGGCGGGCGTCACCTCGACCGTGGAGCGGACGGTCGCGAGGGCCGCCGCGCTCACGGACGCGCACACGGCGGTGGCCGGCGGGGACGGCCCCGGCGGGGCACCGGGCGCGAGGCACGCGTCCGAGGTGCCGCGCGATCCGGACGCGTCCTCCGCACCCCGCGAACCTCGCCGACCCAGCGACCCTCGCCGACCCGACGGCCTCCGCGGGCCCGGCCCCGGCCGCGCGGGCAACACGGCCCACGCGGGGCACACGGCCCACGCCGTACGGACGGCCCACGCGGCAGAGGTGGTCGCCCAGGCCCACCCGGCACCCGCACCGCGCGCGGTGCGGTCGGTGAGGGGTGACGGCGGTGGCGGCGGTGACGGCGATGACATGGACGGCGCTGTGCGGCGCGTGATCCGGACCGTCGCCGACGGGCCCGTGCGCCCGGTGGCGGAGCAGGCCGTGGGCCGGGTCGGCGGAGTCGTCGAGGCGGCCGCCGGAGCGCCGGGGGGCACGGCGGGGCAGTGGCCGCCGGCCTCCGCACTGCCCCTGCCCCTGCCCCGGGTGACGTTGCCGCCCTTTTCCCTCGTCCCGCCGGGCCCCTCCTCCCCGGCCGACCCGCGCCCGGTGCCCGACCCGCACGTACTGCCCGGCCGGTCCGGGGCGCCCCCGGGGGCCGTACAGAAGCAGTCCCCCTCGTCCGCACCCGGCGGGCGGGCCCTGGCGCACACCGCGAAGGAACCGTGGACCCGGTGGGCCGGTGGGCCGGCCGATCCGGCGGCCACGGGCGGCGAGGACCGTACGGCGGCCTCGGGCGACCGCGCCGGGCAGCGGCGCACCGTGCCGCTCCCCCTGCCCCGGCCGCCCGGCGGGGACCCGTCCGGGCTGCTGGGGGAGCGGTCCCTCGTCGACAACGGCGGCCCCCGGCACGCCGATCCGCACGCGGTGGCCGTCCGGCAGCGGGCGCTGCCGCGCCTCGCGCCCGGGGCCCTCGCGAAGCATCCCGCCGAGGACGTCCGGTACAGGAGCGGGGAGGTGCCGAGCCCTCCGGGCCGGGACCTGCGGGAGGCCGCCCGGCAGAGGCCGCGGCCTCCGGTCCCCGGCCCCGTGCGCGTCCGGCCACCCTGCGGGGCCGTGCGCGGGTCCGCTCCCTCTTCCTCCTGACGTCCGGCGATCCGGCGCCCCTGCCGGGGCGCAACCGGCGGCGGGGGACGTGGCGTCCCCGAGCGAACACGGCTTCGGCCCGCCCACGCCGGCACCCGCCCCCGACCGCCCCTTCCCATCCCGGCGACCGGCCGACCGGCCGCTCGACCGGCCGCTCGACCGCCGTCCCGGCCGGCCGCCTGATCGGACACGTGCGCACCGGACGCGTGCGCACCGGGCACGTGCGCATCGGACACGTGCGCACCGGCCGCAAGCGGACCGGCCGTCTCTCGTCCGGCAGCCGCGTGTCGACCGACCCGGGCCGGACACGAGAGAAGAACCGCGGCGCCCTCGCGCCGCCCCGAAGCTCCACAGGAATCCGGCCCGGACGGCCGAAAGCCGTCGGAACCGTCCGGGCCGGATCCCTGCGGACGGGGCGGGGCCCCCTTGGGGAAGGGGGCCCCGCCCCGCGCCCTCGACGGGTCGTCACCTCCCGCGGGGCGCTGAACAGGGCCTCACCGGGCCAACCCCAGCCCGGTGAGGCCTTTCTCCCGCGGCACGCCGTGCCAGTAGGTCAGGCATCATGTGACAGGTATCACCGCTCAGGTGTGACCTGCGATTTAGAGCCCCACCCCCGGCGGCGATAACCTGCGAGACGGACATGCCGCGCGCTCGGTCACCGTGTGCGCTCCCCTTGTGACACTGCGGACGTCACGTTGCCCTCGCGGCACGCCCACGCATCCAACGAACCGCGAGATCACTGATAGGGACGGAAGCGCGTGGACCTGTTCGAGTACCAGGCGAGGGACCTCTTCGCCAAGCACGATGTACCGGTGCTGGCCGGTGAAGTCATCGACACGCCTGAGGCGGCGCGCGAGATCACCGAGCGTCTGGGCGGCAAGTCCGTCGTCAAGGCGCAGGTGAAGGTCGGTGGTCGTGGCAAGGCCGGTGGCGTCAAGCTGGCCGCGTCCGCGGACGAGGCCGTCGCGCGTGCGACGGACATCCTCGGGATGGACATCAAGGGCCACACGGTCAACAAGGTGATGATCGCCGAGACCGCCCCGGAGATCGTCGAGGAGTACTACGTCTCCTTCCTCCTCGACCGTGCCAACCGCACCTTCCTCTCCATCGCCTCGGTCGAGGGCGGCGTGGAGATCGAGGAGGTGGCCGCCACCCGTCCGGAGGCCGTCGCCAAGACCCCGATCGACGCGATCGACGGCGTGACGCCGGAGAAGGCGCGCGAGATCGTCGAGGCCGCGAAGTTCCCGGCCGAGGTCGCCGACCAGGTCGCGAACGTCCTGGTCAAGCTGTGGGACACCTTCATCAAGGAGGACGCCCTCCTGGTCGAGGTCAACCCGCTGGCCAAGGTGGCCTCCGGTGAGGTCATCGCCCTCGACGGCAAGGTCTCCCTGGACGACAACGCCGAGTTCCGTCACCCGGACTTCGAGGAGCTCCACGACAAGGCCGCGGCCAACCCGCTCGAGGCCGCCGCCAAGGAGAAGAACCTCAACTACGTCAAGCTCGACGGCGAGGTCGGCATCATCGGCAACGGCGCGGGTCTCGTCATGAGCACCCTGGACGTCGTCGCGTACGCCGGTGAGAAGCACGGCAACGTCAAGCCCGCCAACTTCCTGGACATCGGCGGCGGCGCCTCCGCCCAGGTCATGGCGAACGGCCTGGAGATCATTCTCGGCGACCCGGACGTCAAGTCCGTCTTCGTCAACGTCTTCGGCGGCATCACCGCCTGTGACGAGGTCGCCAACGGCATCGTCCAGGCGCTGAAGCTCCTGGAGGACCGCGGCGAGAACGTCAGCAAGCCGCTCGTCGTCCGTCTCGACGGCAACAACGCCGAGCTCGGCCGGAAGATCCTCACCGACGCGGGCCACCCGCTGGTCCAGCGCGTCGACACCATGGACGGCGCGGCCGACAAGGCCGCCGAGCTGGCCCACGCCGCCAAGTAATCACTCAGGACGAGGACATCAACACACCATGGCTATCTGGCTCAACAAGGACAGCAAGGTCATCGTCCAGGGCATGACCGGCGCCACGGGCATGAAGCACACCAAGCTCATGCTCGGTGACGGCACCGAGGTCGTGGGCGGCGTGAACCCGCGCAAGGCGGGGCAGACCGTGGACTTCGACGGCACCGAGGTACCGGTCTTCGGCACCGTCAAGGAGGCCATCGAGAAGACCGGCGCCAACGTCTCCGTCATCTTCGTGCCGGAGAAGTTCACCAAGGACGCCGTCGTCGAGGCCATCGACGCCGAGATCCCGCTGGCCGTCGTGATCACCGAGGGCATCGCCGTGCACGACTCGGCGTCGTTCTGGGCGTACGCCGGCAAGAAGGGCAACAAGACCCGGATCATCGGCCCGAACTGCCCCGGCATCATCACCCCGGGCCAGTCGAACGTCGGCATCATCCCGGGCGACATCACCAAGCCGGGCCGCATCGGCCTGGTGTCGAAGTCCGGCACGCTGACGTACCAGATGATGTACGAGCTGCGGGACCTCGGCTTCTCGACCGCCGTCGGCATCGGTGGCGACCCGATCATCGGCACCACGCACATCGACGCGCTCGCCGCGTTCGAGGCCGACCCCGAGACCGACCTGATCGTGATGATCGGTGAGATCGGCGGCGACGCCGAGGAGCGGGCGGCCGACTTCATCAAGGAGAACGTGACGAAGCCGGTCGTCGGCTACGTCGCGGGCTTCACCGCGCCCGAGGGCAAGACCATGGGCCACGCCGGCGCCATCGTCTCCGGTTCCTCCGGCACCGCCCAGGCGAAGAAGGAGGCCCTCGAGGCCGCCGGTGTCAAGGTCGGCAAGACGCCGACCGAGACCGCGAAGCTGGCGCGCGAGATCCTCGCCGGCTGAGACGTTCACGTCTCGGGGGCGGTGCCGCACCGCCCCCCGGCACGTCGGGCCCGCCCTCCCCACCCGGGAGGGCGGGCCCCTTCGTGTCAGCGGGCCGAGGGCACGAGGCGGTGGGGGCCGCCGGGGAACTCGGACCGCAGGGCCCGGTGCAGTGCCCGGGACCGCTCCGACAGCGGGCCCTGGACCGCGTGCGGAGGCAGGCCGTGGATCGCCGCCCCCTGGGGCACCGGGCGTGCGTAGTGGTCGGGGGCGTACTGCAGGGCGAGCGCCGTCGTGCCGGTCAGGGTGGTGACCAGCACCGCCGCCGTGCGCACCCACTGGCGGTCGCGTCGCTCACCCGTCGTGCGCACCGTGGGCGGGGGCGCGGCGGCCGGGATCTCGGTGGCCGCCAGTTCGCTCAGGCGCCGGCGCAGGTCCGGCGGGGCACTCGCGCCCGGCAGCAGGTCGCTCACCGCCTCGCGGGCGTGCCGCAGCCGCCTGGCCGCGGCCGAGGTGGTCGCCTCGGTCTCCTGGGCGATCTGCCGTACGGTCAGCCCGACCCCGTCGGCCAGCAGCAGCGTGCGCCGGTACGGCGGCGGCAGTTGGAGCAGGACGTCGAGGAGCGCGCGCCCGGCCGGGTCCCCGGGCGGTGGCTCCGGTTGCCGGTGGCGCCGGCGGAACCGGTGCCAGGGGGAGAGCGCGTGGTCGTGGGCGGCCGCGCGCACCCATCCGCCGGGGTCGCGGTCGCGTGCCACCTCGGGCCAGCGCCGCCAGGCCAGTTCGAACGCCCGCTCCACGGACTCCCGGGCCAGTGCCCGCCGCCCGGTGAGCAGGTACGCCTGCCGCACGAGGACGGGGGCGCAGAAGCCGTAGAGCGTATCGAATGCCTGAGCGGGCGTGAGCTGACCTCGGGTGAGCTGACCCGGCATGAGCCGACCGCGCCGGAGCTGACTCTCAGTCACCGAAGGACACCCTTTCGTACGAAAAAGAACATAAACGTATTTTGGGCGACACTGCCGAGTCCCGCCCGTTACGAGGGAAAAGTGGGTGTCGTTGGGAGCATGGCCGTCGTGCTCCCATGGATCGAACGTCGCGCCTCGCCGACACCCCTGGCCCCACCCGCGCCCTCGCCGGGCACCGGGACCCCCTCGCTCACCACGCGATCGCTCACCCGGTTGCTCGCCTGGCTGCTCACCCGGCTGCTGCTCCGGCTCCGCGGGCGGCTGCGCCGCCGCGTGCGGGACCGCGCTCCGGGCCTCGGCGCCGGTCTGCTGGGCGGCGCGATCGCGGCCGGGCTCGGGCTCGGCGCCCTCGCCGTCCTGGTGCTGGCGCTGTGGGTCACCTCCCCGTACCCGGATGGCGGTCCGGACGGCGCCCTGCACCTGGCCGCCTCCCTCTGGCTCCTGGGCCACGGCGTCGAACTGCTCCGCACCGACACGCTCACCGGGACGCCCGCCCCCGTCGGCCTCACCCCGCTGCTGCTGCCCGCGCTGCCGGTGTGGCTGCTGTACCGGGCCGGGCGGGACGCCGTCGACGTCCCCCGAGAGGGCCCCGGGGACGCGCCGCCGGTCAGCCCGCGCACGGCCTGGTGCGGGGTCATGACCGGCTACCTCGCGGTCGGCTCCCTCGCGGCGGCCTACGCGTCCGGCGGTGAGCTGCGGCCCTCCTGGATCTGGACCGCCGGCGCTCCGCCGCTGCTCGCCGGGCTCGCCGCGGGAGGGGGCGTGTGGACGGCGTACGGGGCGCCGCGGGGCGCGCTGCCGCGGTGGGCGCGGGTGGCCGCGCGGGCCGCGCTGCGAGGGCTCACGGTGCTGGTGGGGGGCGGCGCGCTGCTCGTCCTGGCCTCGCTGGCCTGGCACGGCGAGGCCGTACGGGACTCCCTGCTGGGGCTCACGCCCGGATGGTGGGGCCGGCTCACGGTGGCGCTGCTCGCGGTGGCCCTGCTGCCCAACGCGGCGGTGTGGGGCGCCGCCTACGGGCTGGGGCCGGGCTTCGTGCTGGGGGCCGGGCAGGTGGCCGGGCCCTGGGGGGCCCCGGGGAGCGCGGCGCCGGGGGCGCTGCCGAGGTTCCCGCTGCTCGCGGCGGTGCCGGGGGAGGGCACGGCGTGGCTCGGCTGGGCCGTGGCGGTGGTACCGGTGGCCGCGGGGGTGGTCGTGGGCTGCGGGGTGGCCGGGGCCGCGGCGCGGGAGCGGGTGCGCTGGTCGTGGCCGCGGGTGGTGGGGGTCGTGACGGCGGCGGGAGCCGGGTGCGGCGCGGCCGCCGGAGGGCTCGCGTGGGTGGCCGGCGGGGCGATGGGCGTGCGGGGACTGGCGCGCTTCGGGCCGGTGTGGTGGCAGGTCGCCCTCGCCGGCGCCGCGTGGGCCGTGGGTATGGGGGTGCCGGTGGGGTTGCTGTGGTGGGGGGTGCGAGTGCTCCGGAGCGCGGGCGCGGGCGCCGGTGCGCCCGGTGCGGGCGTCGGCGAAGCCTCCCGCGCGCGTGCGGCGGGGACGGGCGCCCCCTCGGCCGTCCCCGCCCCGAAGGGAGCGGTGGAGCCGGAGGACGCCTATGACTTCCTGCCGGTCGATCCGGTCGATCAGACCGGCCCGGTCGGTCCGGTCGGTCCGGTGGGCCCGGTGGGCCCGGTCGGCCCGGCCGGTCCGGTGGGCCCGGTGGGCCCGGTGGGCCCGGTAAATCCGGTAGGCCCGGTCGACGTGGAGCCGGCCGTACCGGCCCGGCCGCCGAGGCCCGGGGACGCGCCGGCCGAGTGAGCGCCCGGGGGCGGGGCGCGCGCCACGGAGGAACGCGCCCCGTGCCGCACCTACGGCGCGCGCGGCAGGACTACGGCACGCCAGGCAGGACTACGGACGCACTCGCCAGGGCTATGCGTGCCGAGCGGGCCCGCGGTGCTACGGCGTGCCCATCAGGTCGCGGAGCTGGTGCGGCAGCAACGAGTCGCAGTCCTTCTTCGCGGAGGTCGTCAGGGCGTCCTTGGTGCAGGTGTAGTAGTCCCGGTAGACCAGGTGTGCCGTGAAGGTCGTGGCCACCATGAGCAGGGCCAGGGAGGCCGTCACCAGGCCGCTGATCGCCGCCGTCGTCTGCGGCCGGCGGCCCGGCGGCTGCGGCGCGGGCGCCGGGGCGGGCGCGGTGCCGGGCGTGCCGTTCTGCGGGCGCGGGGCCTTGGCGCGCAGCGCGCTCACTCCCCAGTACAGCCCGAGCGCGCCCAGCAGCAGCGCCACCGACGGCCAGCCGAACAGGGAGAAGAAGAAGGCCCACATGCCGGACAGGAGCGCGAAGCGCGCCCTGCGCTGGGCGGGGTCGGTCGGGTCCCAGCGCGTCCCGCCGGGACCGCCCTGGCCCCCGGGGCCGCCCTGGTTCCCGGGCCCGCCGTTGTCCGGGCCCTCGGGGCCGCCGGGCCGGCGCGGTCGGGTGCCGAAGCTGCCGTCCGACGAGGGGCCCGGCTGCCGGTCGCTCCACTGGCTTCCCCACGCGGGGCCGCCCCGGCCCCCCTGATCCCGGCTTCCCTCGTCCTGGCCGTCCTGCCCGCCCTCGGGGCGCCGGGGCTGCCAGGGGCGGTCCGGGGTGCCCTCGGGCGGCGGCGCGAACGGGTTGTCCTCGCCCGAGGGCGCTCCGCCCTCGCGGCCGGACCCGGACGACCCGGAGCCGGACGACCCGGACCCGGAACGGGACCCGCCCGTCGCACCCGGACCCTCCCCGCCCGGCGCGGACGTGCCCCCCTGCGGCGGGTACGGGGGCTGGTGCCGCTCGCGCGGCAGGAGGTGCGGGTGTCGGAAACGGCTGTCCGGCATCAGGTGTGCGTCTTCCCCTTGGTGGTTCCGGCGGGCGGCGTGCGGTGCGGTCCGTGCGGCGCGTCAGTGGTGCGCCCCGGGTCCGCGTACTCGGGTCCGCGGACCCGGGTGTGCGTACCGGTCGCGAGGACCCGTACCCCGGTACCCGTGGCGTCCGTCCTCGCGTCCGTGCCCGGGTGTCGCGTACCCCACCCGTGAACGTTCCGCGCGAACGGGTCGTTCCCCGCGTGGGCCGCTCGTCGCGGGTGGGTGCTCCCCGCACGCTACCGCCCGGCCCCGCCCCCGTCCCGTGGGGGTTGTCCGAGGTGCCGGTATCGTTGCGGACGGTCGGCCGCTTCGTAGGCTTCCCCGTACGCGGGGGCCCGAAGCATTCGTACGAACGTACAAAGAAGAACGTCGTGCGCGCCGCCCGCTCACCGCATGCCTCCCGAAGAAAGGGCCCGCCGTGGCCGCCAAGCCCGTGGCTCCCGTGCCCGGACGCCGTCCCGGGGCGGGACGACTGGTCGTCCTGGTCTCCGGATCCGGCACCAACCTCCAGGCGCTCCTCGACACCATCGCGGAGGCCGGGGCCGATGCCTACGGTGCGGAGGTCGTCGCCGTCGGGGCCGACCGCGAGGGCATCGAGGGCCTGGCCCGCGCCGAGCGCGCCGGGGTGCCCACCTTCGTCTGCCGGGTCCGGGACCACGCGACCCGCGAGGAGTGGGACGCGGCGCTCACCGAGGCCGTCGCCGCCCACGAGCCCGACCTGGTCGTCTCGGCCGGGTTCATGAAGATCGTGGGCAAGGAGTTCCTCGCGCGGTTCGGCGGCCGGTTCGTCAACACCCACCCCGCCCTGCTCCCCAGCTTCCCCGGAGCCCACGGGGTGCGGGACGCGCTGGCGTACGGCGTCCGGGTCACCGGCTGCACCGTCCACTTCGTCGACGACGGCGTCGACACGGGGCCGATCATCGCGCAGGGCGTGGTGGAGGTCCGGGACGAGGACCACGAGGACGGCGGTGCCGCTCTGCACGAGCGCATCAAGGAAGTCGAGCGAAGGCTGCTCGTCGATGTCGTGGGGCGGCTCGCCCGCAACGGCTATCGCATCGAGGGACGAAAGGTAGTTATCCAGTGACCGCCACCGCCACCGCCGGAACCGAGAAGCGGGCCATCCGTCGCGCGCTCGTCAGCGTCTACGACAAGACCGGACTCGAGGAGCTCGCCCGCGGGCTGCACGAGGCCGGCGTCGAGCTGGTCTCCACCGGCTCCACCGCCGGGCGGATCGCCGCCGCCGGTGTTCCCGTGACCCGAGTCGAGGAGCTCACCGGGTTCCCGGAGTGCCTCGACGGCCGGGTCAAGACCCTCCATCCCAAGGTGCACGCCGGCATCCTCGCCGACCTGCGGCTGGACGACCACCGCCGGCAGCTCGACGAGCTGGGCGTGGCGCCCTTCGACCTCGTCGTGGTCAACCTCTACCCGTTCCGCGAGACCGTCGCCTCGGGGGCCGCGCCCGACGAGTGCGTCGAGCAGATCGACATCGGCGGGCCGTCCATGGTGCGCGCCGCCGCCAAGAACCACCCCTCGGTGGCCGTCGTCACCAGCCCCGCCCGGTACGGCGACGTGCTCTCCGCGGTCAAGGACGGCGGCTTCGACCTCGCCGCCCGCAAGCGGCTGGCCGCCGAGGCCTTCCAGCACACCGCCTCCTACGACGTGGCCGTCGCCTCCTGGTTCGCCTCCGAGTACGCCCCGGTCGACGAGTCGCGATTCCCGGACTTCCTCGGTGCCACCTGGGACCGCTCGCACACCCTGCGCTACGGCGAGAACCCGCACCAGCCGGCCGCGCTGTACACCTCCCCCGAGGGCGGCGGCCTCGCGCGGGCCGAGCAGCTCCACGGCAAGGAGATGTCGTACAACAACTACACGGACACGGACGCCGCCCGCCGTGCCGCGTACGACCACGACGAGCCCTGCGCCGCGATCATCAAGCACGCCAACCCGTGCGGCATCGCGGTCGGCGCGGACGTCGCCGAGGCGCACCGCAAGGCGCACGCCTGCGACCCGCTGTCCGCCTTCGGCGGCGTGATCGCCGTGAACCGGCCGGTCAGCAAGGAGATGGCCGAGCAGGTCGCGGAGATCTTCACCGAGGTCATCGTCGCGCCGGACTACGAGGAGGGCGCCCTGGAGGCGCTCACCCGGAAGAAGAACATCCGGGTCCTGCGCGCCCCCGAGGCGCCCGCCGCCCCGGTCGAGGTCAAGCCCATCGACGGCGGCGCGCTGCTGCAGGTCACCGACCGCCTCCAGGCCGAGGGCGACGACCCCGCCACCTGGACCCTCGCGACCGGCGAGGCCCTCTCCGAGGCCGAGCTGGCCGAGCTGGCCTTCGCCTGGAAGGCGTGCCGGGCGGTCAAGTCCAACGCCATCCTGCTCGCCAAGGACGGCGCCTCGGTCGGCGTCGGCATGGGCCAGGTCAACCGGGTCGACTCCGCGAAGCTCGCGGTGGAGCGGGCCGGCGCCGAGCGCGCGCAGGGGGCGTACGCCGCCTCCGACGCGTTCTTCCCCTTCCCCGACGGCCTGGAGATCCTCACCGGGGCCGGCGTGAAGGCCGTGGTGCAGCCCGGCGGTTCGGTCCGCGACGAGCTGGTCGTCGAGGCCGCGAAGAAGGCCGGCGTGACCATGTACTTCACCGGGACGCGGCACTTCTTCCACTGAGCCGCCGGACGAGCGACGACGGCCCCGGGCCGGCGGCTTCGAGCCGCCCGCCCGGGGCCGTCGTGACGTGGGGCCCGGATCGGCCGCTCAGTACCTCGGGCGGTTGAACCAGGCCGAACCCGTCGAGTTGCCGACGAAGACGGCTATCAGGATGCCCAGCACGGTGTGCACGAGACCGACGATGATGAACGGGTAGATGCCCGCGATCGCGGTGATGACGGCGAAGACCAGCATCGTGATCCGGGCGCCGTTGCCGCCCGACGTGAACTTGGTCGCCAGCACGATCGCGAAGATCATCCACGCGACGCCGAACACGACGAAGGCCCACAGGACGCCCGTCGACTGGTCGGCGAACCGCTGGAAGTCGGCGTTGTCCTGGAGGTCGTTGTCGTCCTTGTGCGCGCTGACGGTGGCCGCGGCGATGGCGAACAGCGCCACGCCGATCACCTGGAGGGCGACGATGACCCACATCAGGGCGCGCGCCGCGCTCACCGTGCCCGGCATCGACGTCATGGCCGGTCCGCCGCCGTACTGCGGGACGGGGGGAGCCTGCGGATAGCCGTACCCGGGCTGCTGCGGACCCTGCGGGTAGCCGTAGCCGGGCTGCTGAGGGGCGCCGTAACCGGGCTGCTGACCCTGTTGCGGGGCGCCGTAGGGGTTGTTCGGGTCGCCGTGACTCATGGCGCTGTTCATCCCTCCGTCTGCCGTTCTAGTGCGGGGAAACGCGGCCCGCAGCGGAGGAATGAGTGAAGAGGAGCGGTCCGTCCCCCCGGTACTGTCCGCGGCACTGCCCGGTCATCGTTCTGGCGGGCGTGGGCGTATGTCCAGAGCCACGCCATATGTGTTGTGCAAGCGCAACCTTCCGATCATGCGTTGATCAGGGCCGTAATGCCGCGTACGGGCTCGGGGGCGGTCGGCCGCGGCGCCCGGCGCGGCACCGTTTCCCGGTCTCGTATCGCGACCCGGATTGGAACCGCCGGGCGGTCATCCGGGAGGATGGGGCCATGACCGCCCAGATTCTCGATGGCAAGGCCACCGCAGCCGCGATCAAGTCCGATCTGACCGCCCGCGTGGCGGCCCTGAAGGAGAAGGGCGTCACGCCCGGCCTCGGCACCGTCCTGGTCGGCGACGACCCCGGGAGCCACAAGTACGTCGCCGGCAAGCACCGCGACTGCGCGCAGGTCGGCATCGCCTCCATCCAGCGCGAGCTGCCCGCGACGGCCACGCAGGAGGAGATCGAGGCCGTCGTCCGCGAGCTGAACGAGGACCCGGCCTGCACGGGGTACATCGTGCAGCTCCCGCTGCCCAGGGGCATCGACGAGAACCGCATCCTCGAACTGATGGACCCCGCCAAGGACGCCGACGGTCTGCACCCGATGAACCTCGGCCGGCTGGTGCTCAACGAGCCCGCGCCGCTGCCCTGCACCCCCAACGGCATCCTCACGCTGCTGCGCGCGCACGGCGTGGAGATCAAGGGCGCGGAGGTCGTGGTCGTCGGCCGCGGGGTGACCATCGGGCGCCCGATGCCGCTGCTGCTGACCCGGCGCAGCGAGAACGCGACGGTCACGCAGTGCCACACCGGCACCCGTGACCTCTCCGCCCACCTCAAGCGGGCGGACATCATCGTCGCCGCGGCGGGTGCGCCGCACCTGGTGCGCGCCGAGGACGTCAAGCCGGGCGCGGCCGTCCTGGACGTGGGCGTCTCCCGCAACGCCGAGGGCAAGATCGTCGGCGACGTCCACCCCGACGTCAACGAGGTCGCCGGCTGGATCTCCCCCAACCCGGGTGGCGTCGGCCCCATGACCCGTGCCCAGCTGCTCGTCAACGTGGTCGAGGCGGCGGAGCGCAGTGTCGGCTGAGCCGGGGGAGGGCGGCGGGGCCGTGCGGGAGAAGTCCGGCGAGCGGGAGAAGTCCGCCGCGCACGCCGAACCCACCGAGCCCACCGGGCACGAGAAGCCCGCCGAGCCCGCCGAGCCCGCCGGGCACGAGAAGCCCGCCGCGCACGAGAAGTCCAGGCCCGCCGGGCACGGCGAACCCGGGAAGTCCGTCGACCCCGAGAAGGAGGAGCCGACCGTGCGCGATCCCATCGCCGTGGGCGGCCGCTTCGAGCGGGCCCGGCGCGGGGTGCGCCGCTTCCCGCTGTTCACGCGGGACACCGCGCGCCCCGAGGGCGGCGGCCGTGCCGCACCCGGGGACGCGCCCGCGCCCGCCCGGCAGTGGCCGATCCTCGTCGTGCTGCTGACCGTGGGGCTCGGCCTGCTGCTCACCGCGTTCGACGCGTTCCGGGTGGGCACGATCCTCGTCGGCGTCGCCCTGCTCGGCGGGGCCGCGCTGCGCTGGGCGCTGCCCGACGTGGGCATGCTCGCCGTCCGCTCCCGCTTCACGGACCTGCTCACCTACGGCACGCTCGGGGTCGTCATCGTCCTGCTGGCGCTGATGGCGCAGCCGAGCCCCTGGCTGGTCATCCCCTTCCTGGACGACACGCTGCACTTCACCATCAGCACGTGAGCACGTGAGCACGTGAGCACGGGGCCGGGGACGTCCTCCCCGCGGACCTGACGGTGGCCCGTACCTCCCCCGGGGGTACGGGCCACCTGCCGTCCGGGGTCGTCATGCGGGCCCCGGACGCGGGCCGGGTCAGACCGTGAGGCTCCGCAGCCACGGCCAGGAGTTCCGGCCGGGCAGTCCGTCCACGGTGAGACCGGCGCCCCAGTCCCGGTCGGCGAGCCGCTGGAAGCTCCGCATCGACGCCTTCGACCTGGTGCCGAAGATCCCGTCGACGGTGCCGGGGCTGGACACCGCGTCCGGGAGGATGGCGTGCATCCGCTTCAGGAGGCACTGCGCCTCGATGCCCGCACTGGTGACCGTGCTCGACGAGGGCACGACCGTCAGACCGCTGTAGTGCCCGGCGTACTCGTAGCCGTCGCTCTTCTTGTAGTGGCAGCTGTACGCCGTCGCCGAGGCCGGTGCCGCCGAGGCCGCCGTGACGGGCAGCAGGGCGAGCCCGCCGCCGAGGACGAACGAGACCGCCGCGAGGGCGAGGCGCCTGTGCGTGCTCATGTGCCGCTCCTTCCGTGTGCGGGCCGGGTCCCCCCGTCGGGTCCCCCGTACGGCCCGCCGTGCGCGGCACCGCCGGTCGAGCGGTGCCGCCGGTGAACGACGGTAGGGACCGCCGGTGCGCCCCCGCGTCCCGCCGCGGGTGGAATCCCCCGCACACCGGCCGCGGCAGCCCGGCGGCGGCTGCAACTCCCGCGGTACCGCGAAAGGTTGACTCCACGCCCGGTGCACCGGCGCTACGCTGCGGCGATGCGTCCGCGGTCGCCCCGTCCCCGTCCCGCCCGTCCGGGCGCCGCCCGTGTGTGGCGCCGGGCACGCCGGGTGCTGCACGCCCCGTACGTCCTCGACTCGCTGACCGCCCTCGCCATGGCCGCCGTCGCGCTGCTGCTCGGCCGGGAGTCCGCCGCGCAGGGGTGGCCGGCACTCGATGCCCGGGCCCTGCCCTGGATCGCGTTGTCGCAGCTCCCGGTGGCCCTGCGCGCACGCGCCCCGCTCACCGTGTTCGCCGTGGTGTGCGCCGCCGACGCGGTCCATGTCGGGCTCGGCTACTGGCCCGTGGTGTGCACCTTCGGCCCGATGCTCGCCCTGTACACCGTGGCAGCCCTGCGCCCGCTGCGGGACGCCCTGTGCTGTGCCGCCGTCCTCACCGGCCTGTGGATCTGCGCGGGGCTCGTCACGGACGGCTCCTCCATGCCCTCCGTCCTCGGCCAGGGGCTGCTGTTCTCCGCGGTGCTGGTCCGCTTCGGCGCCCTCGCCCGCCGCTCCGCCGCCCTCGCCCGTCGGCTGCGCGCCGAGCAGGCCGAGCGGGCCCGCCGCGAGGTCGCCGAGGAACGCGGGCGCATCGCACGGGAGTTGCACGACGTGGTGGCCCACCACATGTCGGTGATATCCGTGCAGGCCGGCCTCGCGCGGTTCGTCTTCGACTCCGACCGCACGACCTCCCGCACGGCCCTGGACACGATCGCCGGCACCAGCGCGGAGGCGCTCGACGAACTGCGCCGCATGCTCCAGGTGCTGCGGGAGGAGGACCTGGCCGACGCCGGGGGCGGCCGGGACGGGACACCGGCCGCGCCCATGCCGGGACTCGACCGGGTGGAGGACCTGGTGCGGCGCGTACGGGCCGGCGGCGTCCCGGTCGAACTGCGGGTCGAGGGCGAGCCCCGCCCGCTCGCGCCCGGGGTGGACCTGTGCGCGTACCGGGTCGTGCAGGAGGCGCTGACGAACGTCCTCAAGCACGCCCGGCACGCCGAGGCCGTCGTGGAGGTCCGCTACCTCCCGCAGCACGTGACGGTTTCCGTCACCGACGACGGTGAGGGGGTGATTCCGGACAGAGTCGCCGGGGGCGGCGGACACGGCTTGCTCGGCATGCGCGAGCGGGCCAAGCTCTACGGCGGGACGATCAGCATCGGCCCGCGGAACGAGGGCGGGTTCGCCGTACGGCTGACCCTGCCGACCTCGGCCGCGGCCGCACGGCAGGGGGACGACCGGACGCGATGACCGGACACGACGGGACCGGAGACGACGGGACCGGAGACGCCGGGGCCGGGCGTGCCGGGACCGGACACGACGGGACCGGAGACGACGCGGCCGGTCACCGGGCGGCCGGACGCGCCATGACGGGCCTCCGCACGCTCGGACGCGCCGTCCCCGGCCTCCGCACCCCCGGTTTCCGCACGACCGGCCCCGGCACGACCGGGCGGCGGGACGGGCGCGGCCGCCCCGGACGGCCGGGCGGGTGGTCCGCGTGATCCGGGTGCTCGTCGTCGACGACCAGTACCTGATCCGGGCCGGCCTCGTCGGGCTGCTGAACGCGGCCCCCGGCATCGAGGTCGTCGGCGAGGCGGAGGACGGCGACGCGGCGGTCCGGGTCGCCGCCGAGACCTCGCCCGACGTCGTCCTGATGGACATCCGCATGCCCGGCACCGACGGCGTCCGGGCCACCGAACTGATCCTCGCCCAGGCCACCGACCCCGTGCCGCGCGTCCTGGTGCTCACCACCTTCGACCTCGACGAGTACGTCTACGGGGCGCTGCGTGCGGGAGCCTCCGGGTTCCTGCTGAAGGACTCGGGCCCCGAGCGCCTGCTGGCCGCCGTGACCGCCGTACGGGGCGGCGACGCCCTCTTCGCGCCCAGCGTCACCCGGCGGCTCGTGGAGGCGTACGCCGGCCGGGCCGGACATCGCCCGCGAGACGCGGAACCGCCGCCGGAACTCGGGGCGTTGACCACCCGAGAGGTGGAGGTCCTCGGGCTGATCGGCCGGGGCCTGTCCAACCTGGAGATCGCCGACCGGCTCTACATCAGCGAGGCCACCGTCAAGACCCACCTCAACCGCACGATGACGAAGCTGGACCTGGACAGCCGGGCCCAGGCGGTGGTCGTGGCGTACGAGACGGGACTGGTCACGCCCGGCGGCTGACCGCGCCCCGCCGCCGGACCTGGGATCCTGGTCCCGCGCACGCCACGGTGGGGGGAGCCGGGCGCGTGGGCACGGAGCGCGGAGGACGCGGGAAGTGAGGGGGAAGGGAACGTCATGCCTCGGTGGAAGGCCCTGCCGGAGGAACTCGACCCAGGGCTCGCGGAGTTCGTGGAGGAACTCCGGCGGCTCGTGGACCGCAGCGGGCTGAGCGTCGCCGCGGTGGCCGACCGCACCGGCTACGGCAGGGCGTCCTGGGAGCGGTACCTGGCCGGGCGGCTGCTCGCGCCCAAGGGTGCGGTCCTCGCGCTGGCCGAGGTCACGGGGACCGACCCCGACCGGCTCACCGCGGGGTGGGAGCTGGCGGAACGGGCCTGGCGTCGCTCGGAGACGCGGCAGGACACG
The DNA here is from genome assembly GCF_036189845.1 of Streptomyces griseoaurantiacus. Taxonomy (NCBI): domain Bacteria; kingdom Bacillati; phylum Actinomycetota; class Actinomycetes; order Kitasatosporales; family Streptomycetaceae; genus Streptomyces; species Streptomyces griseoaurantiacus. The sequence goes on from NZ_CP108326.1 coordinate 4,507,431, forward strand.
ACGGGGGAGGCGCTGCGGATCGCGCAGGACCGCCGGGCGTCCACGGCGCCCGCCCCGGCCCGGGCCCCGGGCACCGGCGCCCGGGCCGGGGGGCGGCTCCCGGGGGACGCGGTGCCACCGGGCGCGCGGGACCGTGCACCCGGGGCCCGGTGGCGCCGTCCGGCCGTGCTCCTCACGGCGCTCGCCGGGACGCTCGCCGTGGTGCTGGGCGCGGTGTGGCTCACCTCGGACGGCGAACGCCGGCCGGAGGCGCGGCCGCGCGCGAAGACCCCGGCCGCCGCGGCGAGCACCGCGCCCTCGCTGCCCGCCGGGGTGCGGTGCGCCGGGGACGACTGCGTCGGCAAGGACCCCGAGCGGATGGGCTGCGGCGGGGCGCGGGCCCGGACGACGACGAGCGTCACGGTGGGGACGACGCTGGTGGAGGTGCGCTACAGCGAGGTCTGCTCGGCCGCCTGGGGCAGGATCGTCCGGGCGGCGCGGGGGGACCGCGTGACCGTCCGGGTCGTCGCCCCCGCCGGCGCCACGGCGCAGGGGCGGGTGCAGCACGGCTTCGTGCGGGACGCCGCGGACACGGACGCGTACACCCCGATGGTGCGGGTGGGCGGCGCCGGCGGCGCCGAGGTCTGCGCGGTCCTGGCCTCCGGCCTCGACGGCTGCGCGGAGTAGCCCACCGGCGGGCCGACGATCGCCGGGTCGCCGGGTCGCCGGGTCGCCGGGTCGCCGGGGCGTCGGCTGCCGGAACATCGGGTGCCAGGCGTGCCAGGCGTCGGACACCAGCGTCGGACACCGGGCAGCGGGCGTCGGCTGCCGGGCCGTCGACCGCCGACCGCCGACCGCCGACCGCCGACCGCCGACCGCCGGGACATCGGGGCATCGGGGCACCGGGGCATCGGACCGCCGGGCACCGGGCCGCCGGAACATCAGGCGTCAAGCACCGGGCGTCAAGCACCGGGGGTCAAGCACCGGGGGTCAAGCACCGGGAGTCACGCACCGGGCGTCAAGCACCGGGCACCGGCCGCCCGCCGCCGCGGCACGAGGGCCGCGACGCGCGCACGTGTCTCCCGTGGTCGCCGGCGCGTGCCTGGTCCGTACACAAAACCATCACTCCGCCAGGCGGTTGGCCGCCTGCCGTACGGGCAGGCGCACCAGTACCCCCACGGGATCCGGGCTCTCCGGTCCCCGGCCGGCGGCCGTCTGCGGTCCCTCCTCTTCCGGACCGGCGGCCGCCGGTCCTTGTGACGCCACCGTCACCCCCTGTGGGCCGGGCCACAGCAACCCCGACCGTGCGGGATGCCGGATGCGCGATAGCCTGACGTCGATCTCTTGACGCCAAGAGATCGATCATCCGCCCCAAAGCCAGCTGTCCTACGGAGAACGCCATGACCCGCACTCCCGTGAACGTCACCGTCACCGGCGCGGCCGGCCAGATCGGTTACGCCCTGCTCTTCCGCATCGCCTCCGGCCAGCTGCTCGGCGCGGACGTGCCGGTCAAGCTGCGCCTGCTGGAGATCACCCCGGCGCTGAAGGCCGCCGAGGGGACCGCCATGGAGCTGGACGACTGCGCGTTCCCGCTGCTGCGGGGCATCGACATCAGCGACGACCCGAACGTCGCGTTCGACGGCACCAACGTCGCCCTCCTCGTCGGCGCCCGCCCCCGCACCAAGGGCATGGAGCGCGGCGACCTGCTCGAGGCCAACGGCGGCATCTTCAAGCCGCAGGGCAAGGCGATCAACGACCACGCCGCGGACGACGTCAAGGTCCTGGTGGTCGGCAACCCGGCGAACACCAACGCGCTCATCGCCCAGGCCGCCGCCCCGGACGTACCGGCCGAGCGCTTCACCGCGATGACCCGTCTGGACCACAACCGCGCGCTGACCCAGCTCGCGAAGAAGGCCGGCGTCACCGTCTCCGACATCCAGCGCCTGACGATCTGGGGCAACCACTCCGCCACCCAGTACCCGGACATCTTCAACGCCCGGATCGGCGGCAAGTCGGCGGCCGAGGTCGTCGACGACGAGAAGTGGCTGGCCGAGGAGTTCATCCCGACCGTCGCCAAGCGCGGTGCCGCCATCATCGAGGCGCGCGGCGCCTCCTCCGCCGCGTCGGCCGCCAACGCCGCGATCGACCACGTCCACACCTGGGTCAACGGCACCGCCGAGGGCGACTGGACCTCGATGGCCGTGCCGTCCGACGGTTCCTACGGCGTGCCCGAGGGGATCATCTCCTCCTTCCCGGTCACCACCAAGGACGGCCGGTACGAGATCGTCCAGGGCCTGGACGTCAACGACTTCTCGCGCGCCCGCATCGACGCCTCCGTCAAGGAGCTCACGGAGGAGCGCGACGCGGTCCGCGGCCTCGGCCTGATCTGACCCGTCGGCCCCGCCGCCCTCGGACGGCCGGCCCGGGCGCCTACCACCTTTCGCGCAGGCTCCGTCCCGTTTTCGTACGGGACGGGGCCTGTCGGCGTGTACGCCGCTATCGTCGAGTTCCGGGCGGGATCGGGGGGACGGTACGACATGCGCCAACGGTGGGACGCGGAGCAGCAGCGCTGGATCGACGACGACGCGGGCACGGTCGGCGCGCAGCCGCCGACGGGCCGGGCGGACCGGCCGGAGCAGCCGGGTCAGGCGGTACAGCCGGGTCAGGCGGGGCAGGTCGGGCAGCCGGAACAGGTGGGCGGGCCCGCGCAGGACGCGGAGCGGCCCTGGTGGGCCGGGGCCGAGACGCAGATCGGCACCGTCCGGCCGCCCTCGTTCCCGTCCGCCCCCTCCGCCCCCTCCGCCCCGTCCGCCCCGGCGTACGCGGCCCCTCCACCGCCGCCCCCCTCGTACGTCACTCCCGCTCCCGCTCCGCCGTACCGGCCGGCCCCCGGACCGGGAACGCTTCCCGTGACCGTGCCGGAACCGGCCGCGGGGCCGGACGCCCGGGGCCCGCGCACCGTTCTCGTGCTGATCGCGGTGCTGGCCGTGCTCGCCGGGGGCGGCGCCGGCGCGGGAGTGTGGTGGCTGACCCGCGAGGACGGCACGGGATCACAGGCGGGCCCCGCGGGCCCCTCCGTGTCCGCCCCCGCCACAGGGAGCCCGCAGATGGTGCCGCCCGCGGAGACCGGCGGCCGGCCCTCGCCCTCGGACACCGAGCGGTCCCTCTCCCGCTCCGCGGGCCCCTCGCCCGGGTACCGCCGGGCCGAGGACCCCGTCGGCTACCGACTGGACGTGCCCGAGGGATGGGTGCGCTCGCAGGAGCACGGGGTCAGCGCCGAGGTCGTCACCTACCGCTCGCCCGCCGACGGGCGCAGCCTGCTGATCTTCGAGGTGGTCGAGGAGACGCCCGCCGCCTCCCTCGACCTGGCGGAGAACGGTCCCGGCGGCTTCGCCGAGAAACTCTCCGGCTACCGCGTCCTGCACCGCTCCTCCGGGGCGGACCGGGCGGAGCTGGACTACCGCTACGACGACCGCTCCTCCGGCGCCACCCGGGTCGTCGACCGCCGTTTCACCGCCGCCGACGGCACCCTGTACGCGATCCGCTCCAGCGGCCCGGAGGGCTCCGACGTCCGCACGCCCTTCGACGCGGCCACCGCCTCCTTCTGCCCGACCGGGGCGGACTGCCCGGCGGCCTGAGCCACCCGGCCGCGTCACGGGCGGGGCGGAGATCACGGAGGGCTCACGGTCGGTGACAACTCGCTTTCCGCTGTCCGCGTGCGCCACTATGCTGATCCTCCATCACCACGCGTGTCATGTACGCGTGTTCGGACCATCGGGGGATGGGCGTGAGTACCGCCTACGTACCGCAACAACCACAGCCGCGACCGGATCCCGGCGCGGGCCCGGGTGCCGCCCCGGCCGCCGCACCGAACCCGGAACCCCCGGCGACACCGCCGTACGCCAGCGAGGCCACCCGGCTGCTGTGCGCGGGGACCTACCTGGACTCCGCGTACCGCGACCGGGTCATCGACGAGCTGTACCTCGGCGAACAGCGCCTGGCCGCGCCCTCGCTCGGCTTCGACGCCGCCCGGGTCCTGGCGCACGCCCTGCGCGCACGCCGACTCGAACTGGGCTGGTCCGCGGCCATCCTGGGCCTGTGGGTGGTGGGCCTGCCGCTCACCCGGGGCTGGCTGTTCCTCTTCCTCGTCTTCGGCACCTACTCCGCCCTGGCCCCCTGGGCCCGCGGCAAGGCCGACGAGCCGCCGATGTACCGGCGGGTGTTCGCCTTCCTGCTGCGCTGGTACGGCCGCATCGGCATCACCGCGCTCCTGGTGACGACCGTCTACGTCGCCTGCGGCGGCGGGGAGGACGCCGACCGGTCCGTCTCGTCGCCCTCCTACTACGGCGGTGCGTACGGCTCCTCGGGAAGCACCGACCTCTTCGACACCCTGCACGAGTGGGTCGGCGTCCTGGGCGCCTGGCTGACCCTCGCGATCCTCGCGCTCACCGGCCTGTTCCTCGCCGCCCAGCGAAGCCAGGTCACCCGCTCGCTGTCCGCCGAACTGTCCATGGAGCGCTTCCCCGACGTCGCCGGCGACCCCGCCGAGCAGGCGGAGGGGCAGCGGTTCCGGCGGCTGGCACAGCGCATCAGGGCCGAGCAGTGGCAGCCGCTCGTCATGTACCACGAGGCCCGCCCGTTCTGCGGGGCCGGCGCCGCGCACGACACCTGGGTGCTCGCCGTCGAACTGCGCCCCGACAGCGCCCGCGCGCAGCGCCCGCTGAGCAACCGGACCGTCCTGGAGACCGTGCGCCCGCTGCTCGAACAGCTGCGGGAGTCCGCGGCGACGGCCGAGCACCCGGTGCGCGACCGGCTGCGCCGGCTGGAGATCGACGAGTGCGTCTTCCTGCCGGTCGAGGGACTGCTGCGGCGCGAGGACGCCCCCTACGCCCCCGGCGACTTCGAGAGCCACCTGGCCCGCGCGGTCGAGGAGGGCGCGGAGAAGCGGCGGCACTTCCTGCGGGTGCGGGTCGGGGGCTGGGAGGAGGAGCTGGTCGTCAGCGTCTTCGTCCGCGTCCACACCCAGGGCCGGATGCTCATGCTGGAGATCGCCCCGCACGTCCTGACCCCGGTGCGCGAGGACTTCAAGGACGCCGACCGCACCGCCCACCGCTACAACCACAACAACCTGCTCGGCAAGGCCGCCTGGGCCGTGCCGCGGGTGCCGGCCGCGGCCGCCGTGGCGGTGTATCAGCTCGGCCGGCAGGTGGTGTTCGGCTGGCGCCTGGTGACCTCCGGGAACGCGGGGGCGCTGCCCGAGGGGCCGGCGGCCTCGGTGCGCGAACTGGGGGCGGCGCCGGACGGCTCGCTCTTCCAGGAGATGGACGTCGACCGCTATCTGCGTGCCGTGCAGGACCGGATCGCGCACGGGGTGCGCACCGCCCTGGCCGACGCGGGCTACCAGACCGGCGAATTCGTCCAGAAGATCATCAACATCAGCAACGGCGGCGTGAACATCGAATCGGTGGAGGGCTCCACCTTCGCCGTCGGCGAGCACGCCACCGCGCAGAGCGGCGGCGCGCCCGCCGCCGCGCCGCAGAAGGGAACGGAATAGCGATGGCCGGCACCCCTGGCACCAACGAGCCCGGCGTCTCCGTGGGAAACGTCTCGGGCAGCACGTTCGCCATCGGCAGCCACGCCAGGGCGGTGAGCCACCACGGCACCGCACCGGACCGCGACGCCGCGACGGAGGAGCTGCTGGCGGCGGTGCGTGAGCTGCGCGCCGATCTGACCCGGGTGCGCGGCACCGACCGCACGGCCGAGCTCGACGCCGCCCTCGCCGAGACGGAGGAGGAGATCACCGGCACCGGGCGGGCCGCGCCCACCCGCCGTCAGCGGCTGCGGGAACTGCTCGCCGACTCCGAGTCCCTGCTGAGCGTGCTCTCCTCGGCGGGAGCGGTGGCCGGGCTGCTCGGGATCGGGTCGTGACCGGCGAGAGACGGCGGGTCTGGAACGAGGAGACCCAGCGCTGGGAGGACACCGGCGCCTCCGGCGACGCGGCACCGCCGCCGCCCCCGCTCCCGCCGCTCCCCGGACACCTGCCGTACGTGCCCGAGACGCCGACCGTGCCCACGGTCCCCGCACCGCCCGTGCCGGCGGCCGGGGGCGGGCGGGCGCTGTGGTGGAAGGTCGTGGCCGCGGCCGTCGTGCTCGGCCTCGGCGCCGGCTACGGCGTGCTGAAGCTGATGGGTGAGGACGACGGGGACGGCCACGACCGCGCCCCCACGGCCGCCACGGCGCCGCCGAGCGAGGACGGCGTCCCCATGGACGGGGACACCGGCGCGGGCGCCCCGTCCTCCGAGTCCCCCTCCCCCTCGCCCTCCGAGTCGGCCGGCACGCTGCCCGCCGGCTACCACCTGGTCGAGGACCCCGCCGGGTACGCGCTGGCCGTGCCCGACGGGTGGGAGCGCAGCGAGCGCGACACCGGCGTCTTCTACGCCGCGAAGGGCGACCGCAACCTGCTGCAGATCTTCGTGATCACGGAGGGGGATCTCACGCCCTACGAGGCGGTGCGGCAGTCCTCGAAGAACCTGGGCAGCCAGCAGCCCGGGTACGAGGAGGTCTCGCTGGACCGCGGGGCCGCCCCCGAGGGCGCGTCCCCCGCCGTGGGCGAGGACACGGCGCGCCTGGTCTACGCCTACGACAGCGAGAAGCTCGGGACGCGCAAGCAGGGCGTGGAGTACGCCTTCACCGCGGCGGACGGCAAGAAGTACGCGCTGGTCGCGGCGGGCCCGCTGGACGACTGGGCCATGACCCGCGAGAGCGCGGAGACGGCTCTGGCCCACTGGGCGACAGGGGGCTCCCTGGACTGAGGGGGTCGACCGGAACCGAGGGACAGGTGGCGGCGGGGCCCCCTTCGCGCCCCGCCGCCACCTGCCCGGCCCTCTCAGCCGCTCTGTCCGGCCCTCTCAGCCGTGCTGCCCCGGCCGGTAGTGCCCCGGCACCATCCGGGTCGTCACGGCGAAGCGGTTCCACGAGTTGATCACGGTGATGGCCGCGACCAGCGCCGCCAGCTCCTTCTCCTCGAAGTGCGCCGCGGCCCGCGCCCACACCTCGTCCGGCACGAACCCGTCGGTGAGGACCGTCACCGCCTCCGTCAGTTCCAGCGCCGCGGCCTCCCGCTCCGTGTAGAAGTGCCGCGACTCCTCCCACGCCGAGAGCTGCACGATCCGCTCCACGCTCTCGCCCGCCGCGAGCGCGTCCTTCGTGTGCATGTCCAGGCAGAAGGCGCAGTGGTTGAGCTGCGAGGCCCGGATCTTCACCAGCTCCCGCAGCTTCGGCTCGACACCCTGCCCCGCCGCCGCGTCGAGCCTGATCATCGCCTTGTAGACCTCGGGCGCGAGCGTGGCCATGTCCAGTCGGGGGGTGTGCTCGGGCGCGTACGCGGTCACCGTCTCGTTCGTCGTCATGCCACCGACCCTAGGAGGCGGGCAGCCCGGCGGTATGGTCCACTTCCATGCCGAATCAGCGGGCCACTTCCGCGCTCGACCTCCATCTGCACCTGGACCGGAACGCCGGTACCGGCCTGCGCCGCGGCCTCACCACCGCCCTGCGCGAGGCCGTCCGCACCGGCCGCCTCACCCCCGGCACCCGGCTGCCCTCCTCCCGGGCCCTCGCCGCCGACCTGGGCCTCGCCCGCAACACGGTCGCCGAGGCCTACGCGGACCTCGTCGCCGAGGGGTGGCTCACCGCCCGCCAGGGCTCGGGCACCCGGGTCGCCGACCGCCCGGTCGCGGCGCCGCGCGGTACCGGGACCCCGTCCCGCGCCCGCAGCGGCGCGACCTCCCGCCCCGCCTACGACCTCACCCCCGGCACCCCCGACCTCGCCTCCTTCCCCCGCGCCGAATGGCTCCGCGCCGCCCGTCGGGCCCTGGCCCGCGCACCCCACGAGGCCCTCGGCTACGGCGATCCGCGCGGCCGCCCCGAACTGCGTGCCGCGCTCGCCGGCTACCTGGCCCGCTCCCGGGGCGTGCGCGCCGACCCCGAACGCATCCTGGTCTGCGCCGGGTTCACCCACGGCCTGTCACTGCTCGGCACCGCGCTGCGGGAGCGCGGTGTGCGCACGGTCGCGGTGGACGAGTACGGCCTCGACGTCCACTGGGACGTCCTGACCCGGGCCGGCCTGCGCACCACGCCGCTCCCGGTCGACGCGCACGGCACCCGCACGACCGACCTGAGCACCGCCCGCGGCGGCCCGGGGGCCGTGCTCCTCACGCCCGCGCACCAGTTCCCGCTCGGCGTGTCCCTGCATCCCGAGCGGCGCGCGGCCGTCGTCGACTGGGCCCGGCGCACCGGCGGCTGGGTCCTGGAGGACGACTACGACGGCGAGTTCCGCTACGACCGCCAGCCGGTCGGCGCCCTGCAGGACCTCGACCCCGAGCGCGTCGTCCACCTGGGCACCGCCAGCAAGGCCCTCGCCCCCGGGCTGCGCCTCGCCTGGATGGTGCTGCCGCCCGCGCTCGCCGGGCAGGTGCTGGAGGCGACCGGCGGGCACAACCCCTGCGGTGTCCTGGACCAGCTCACCCTGGCGGAGTTCCTCGCCTCCGGCGCCTACGACCGCCATGTGCGCGCCTCCCGGCTGCGCTACCGGCGCCGCCGCGACCAGCTCGTCGCCGCCCTCGCCGCCCGCGCCCCCGAGGCGCGCCCCACCGGCATCGCGGCCGGACTGCACGCGGTGCTCCGGCTGCCCCCGGGCACCGAGCAGAGCGTGGTCCGGGCGGCCGTCTGGCAGGGCCTCGCCCTGCACGGCCTGGCGGCGCACCGCCATCCGGAGGCCGCGCCGGGCCCCGCGGCCGACGCCCTCGTCGTCGGCTACGGCACGCCCCCCGACCACGCCTGGTCCGGGGCCCTCGACGCGCTGTGCCGGGCGGTGCCGTAAGGTACCGCGCGCACATACGGTCCACAGCGGTCACGGGGGAGCGGGAACATGGCGGACATACGTCGGCAACTACGGTCGGGAACGGTCGTCCTCGGAAGCGTGGGGCTGCTCGCCGCCGCGCTCACGGCCTGCTCCTCCGACCCCGACAAGCGGTGTGTGGACAAGGACAGTTACGAGGCCGGCAAGGGCTACCGCACCGTCGACGGCAAGTACTGCGGCTCCTCCGGCGGCACCGGCAAGTCCGACGGCTCCGGCAGCTCCGGCATCAACGGAGTCTGGTACTACGGCGGCAGCAAGAAGGGGCAGCGCGTCAAGGGCGGTTCCCTCACCAAGCCCCGCTCCGGCTCCGGTTCCTCGGGCGGGGGCGGCGTCAAACGGGGCGGGTTCGGCGGCAAGGGCGGCGGCTCCGGAAGCTGAGGGGGGAGCCCGCATGGAACGCCGCACCCTGACCCCCCGCCCCGGCTGGCAGCGGACCGTCGAGGCGCAGGGACTCATCTACCCGCTCACCCTGCCCCCGGCCTGGGAGTCCGCCCGCGCGGCGGGCGACCCCGTCCCCGAGGACGCCTGGGTGCCGTACTGGGACGAGAGCGCCGCCTACGTCTTCTCGCTGCCGGAGGTCGAGGCGCTGGAGGAGACGGTCGCGGAACTGCACCGCATGTGCCTGGCCGCGGCCGGTCACATCGTCGCGGAGAACCGTTTCGCCGACCTCGGCATCACCGACCCGAGGGTCGCCGCCGCCGTCGCCGAGGCCTGGCGGCGGCGGGCCGAACTCCCCTCCCTCTACGGCCGCTTCGACCTGCGCTACGACGGGACCGGCCCGGCCAAGCTGCTGGAGTACAACGCCGACACCCCGACCTCGCTGGTCGAGGCCGCCTCCCCGCAGTGGTTCTGGATGGAGGAGCGGTTCCCCGGCGCCGACCAGTGGAACTCCCTGCACGAACGCCTGGTCGACGCCTGGAAGCGGCAGTCCGCGCTGCTTCCGCCCGGCAGCCCCCTGTACTTCGCGCACTCCTCCGTGGACGAGCTCGGCGAGGACCTGATGACGGTCGCCTACCTCAAGGAGACGGCCGAACAGGCGGGCCTCGACACCGACTGGATCTCCATGGAGGAGATCGGCTGGGACCCGCTCTCCGAGCGCTTCGTCGACAAGCGGCTCCGCTTCATCCGCTCCTGCTTCAAGCTCTACCCGTGGGAGTGGCTCACCACCGACGCCTTCGCCGAGCACGTCCTCGACACCCTCGACAACGGTGGCGGCACCGGCAGCACCCTGTGGATCGAACCCGCCTGGAAGATGCTGCTCAGCAACAAGGCGCTGCTCGCCGTCCTGTGGGAACTCTTCCCCGGCCACCCCAATCTGCTGCCCGCCCATCTGGACGGCCCCCGCGAACTGGCCGCCACCACCGGCTACGTCGCCAAGCCGCTGCTCGGCCGGGAGGGCGCCGGCATCACCGTGCACGAGCCGGGCGCCGGCGCGGCCCTGCGGGACGAGCCCTGCTGCTACCAGCAGCTCGCCCCGCTGCCCGACTTCGACGGCAACCGGGTCGTGCTCGGGGCGTGGGTCGTCGGGGACGAACCGGCGGGCCTCGGCATCCGCGAGTCCGCCGGGCTGATCACCGACGAGTACGCCCGCTTCCTCCCGCACGTCATCCTCTGAGCCGGGCCGTCACGCCCCGCCGAGCACCGCCGCGAGTCGGTCCACGCCCCACTCCAGGTCCTCCTCGGAGATCACCAGCGGCGGGGCGAGGCGGAGCGTGGAGCCGTGGGTTTCCTTGACCAGGACGCCCCGCCGGAGCAGCCGCTCCGAGAGCTCCCGCCCGGTGCCGTACGCCGGGTCCACGTCCACGCCCGCCCACAGCCCCCGTCCGCGCACCTCCGTGACCGGCCCCGGACCGGCCGCCGACGCCGACAGCCGCCGGTGCAGCACCTCGCCGAGCCGGGCCGCCCGCTCCTGGTACTCGCCCGTGCGCAGCATCGCCACCACCTCCAGGGCCACCGCGCAGGCCAGCGGATTGCCGCCGAAGGTCGAGCCGTGCTCGCCGGGCCGGAACACCCCGAGCACCTCCTCGTCGGCCACCACCGCCGAGACCGGCACGATCCCGCCGCCGAGCGCCTTGCCCAGCACGTAGACGTCCGGCACCACGCCCTCGTGCTCACAGGCGAAGGTCCGTCCGGTGCGGCCGAGTCCCGACTGGATCTCGTCCGCCACGAACAGCACCCCCCGCTCCCGGGTCAGCTCCCGCACCCCGGCCAGATAGCCCGGCGGCGGCACCCGCACCCCCGCCTCGCCCTGGATCGGCTCCAGCAGGACGGCCACGGTGTCCTCGGTGAGGGCGCCGCGCAGCGCGGCGAGGTCGCCGTAGGGGACGACGTCGAAGCCCGGCGTGTAGGGGCCGAAGTCCGCGCGGGCCTCCGGGTCGGTGGAGAAGCTGATCACCGTCGTCGTACGGCCGTGGAAATTGCCCTCCGCGACGACGATCCGGGCCCTCCCGGCGGGCACGCCCCTCACCCGGTAGCCCCACTTGCGGGCCGTCTTCACCGCCGTCTCGACGGCCTCCGCGCCGGTGTTCATCGGCAGCACCATCTCCTTGCCGCACAGTGCCGCGAGGCCGGCGCAGAAGGGGGCGAACCGGTCGTGGTGGAAGGCCCGGGAGGTCAGCGTCACCCGGTCGAGCTGGGCCCGGGCCGCGTCCAGCAGCCGCGGATGGCCGTGGCCGAAATTGAGTGCCGAGTAACCGGCGAGGAAGTCCAGGAAGCGGCGCCCCTCCACGTCCGTCACCCAGGCGCCCTCGGCGCGCGCCACGACGACCGGGAGCGGGTGGTAGGTGTGCGCGCAGTGCGCCTCGGTCTCGGCGATCAGGTCGTCGGCGGTGCTCACGGGGGCGTCCCCTTTCCGTCGAGCGCCCTGCCGCCCGTCCCGTTTCCGCCCCCGCGGGAGAGCCGCCCTCCGCCCTCCATTCTCGCTCGCATGGTGGACGCGCGCCCCGTCCGCCGCGTCGCTCCCGGTAGGCTGGCCGCGGGCCGTGACTGGCGCGCTGGGATGGGACCGACCATCGGGAAGCGGCCCCGAGTCCGCCTCGACGGGCTCGGAAGCGTGTGTGCCGTGCGCCTGGGCCGAACCGTGACCGTGACCGCTGAACGCCACGCAGCCCCGGAGGCCGAGATGTCAGAGCAGCCGCACCTGTCCACCGAGTCCACCGCCTTCCGCGGCGCCCTCGACGTGATCCGCGCCGTGGAGCCCCGCATCGCCGACGCCATCGGCCAGGAGGTCGCCGACCAGCGCGAGATGCTCAAGCTGATCGCCTCCGAGAACTACGCCTCCCCGGCCACCCTGCTCGCCATGGGCAACTGGTTCAGCGACAAGTACGCCGAGGGCACGGTCGGCCGCCGCTTCTACGCCGGCTGCCGCAACGTCGACACCGTCGAGTCGCTCGCCGCCGAGCACGCCCGCGAGCTGTTCGGCGCCCGGCACGCCTACGTCCAGCCGCACTCCGGCATCGACGCCAACCTCGTCGCCTTCTGGGCCGTCCTCGCCGACCGCGTCGAGGCCCCGTTCCTGCGGAAGACCGGCGTCCGCCAGATCAACGACCTCTCCGAGGCCGACTGGGCCGAGCTGCGCCAGGCCTTCGGCAACCAGCGCATGCTCGGCATGTCCCTGGACGCCGGCGGTCACCTCACCCACGGCTTCCGCCCGAACATCTCCGGCAAGATGTTCGACCAGCGCTCCTACGGCACCGACCCGGCCACCGGCCTCATCGACTACGAGGCCCTGCGCGCCCAGGCCCGCGAGTTCAAGCCGCTGATCATCGTCGCGGGCTACTCGGCGTACCCGCGCCTGGTGAACTTCCGGATCATGCGGGAGATCGCCGACGAGGTCGGCGCCACGCTCATGGTCGACATGGCGCACTTCGCCGGCCTGGTCGCGGGCAAGGTCCTCACCGGCGACTTCGACCCGGTGCCGCACGCCCAGATCGTCACCACGACCACCCACAAGTCGCTGCGCGGCCCGCGCGGCGGCATGGTCCTGTGCGACGACTCCCTCAAGGACCAGGTCGACCGCGGCTGCCCGATGGTGCTCGGCGGCCCGCTCCCGCACGTCATGGCCGCCAAGGCGGTCGCCCTCGCCGAGGCCCGGCAGCCCTCCTTCCAGGACTACGCGCGCCGGATCGTCGACAACGCCCGCGCCCTCGCCGAGGGCCTGACCCGGCGCGGCGCCACGCTGGTCACCGGCGGCACCGACAACCACCTCAACCTCATCGACGTCGCCTCCTCCTACGGCCTCACCGGCCGCCAGGCCGAGCAGGCGCTGCTCGACTCGGGCATCGTCACCAACCGCAACGCGATCCCCGCCGACCCGAACGGCGCCTGGTACACCTCCGGCATCCGCATCGGCACGCCCGCGCTGACCACGCGCGGCCTCGGCACCGCCGAGATGGACGAGATCGCCGCGCTCATCGACCGCGTCCTGACCGCCACCGAGCCGGGCACCACGTCCAAGGGCGCCCCCTCCAAGGCCCAGCACGTCCTGGACGCGAAGGTCTCGAAGGAGATCGCCCAGCGCGCCACGGACCTGGTGGCGGGCTTCCCGCTCTACCCGGAGATCGACCTGGGCTAGGGTTCTTCGCTCGGCTCGGGCCGGCCGGGGTGGCGCGGTGCGTCTCCCCGGCCGGCCCGGTCGCACGTTCGGACCCCGTCGGCCGGGGGTGGCGTGCGGCACCGTGCGGGCACGGCTCGACCGGCCTCAGCCGAACGGGTCATTCGCGCTTCGGCCCGGAGGCGGGTCCGGCAGCCCTGGGGCCACCCGGTCGCCGCGCGCCGCGCCGAAGACCCGGCAGCGTCAAGAGGCCGATGTGCGGGCGCACTTGACGACCGTGCCGGAGGTCCCGGAACCGCGACCCCCCGCCCGGCACCGGGACCCGCTGTGCCGGCTCGTGGTCCCCTCGAACGCCGCTTTCCGACGGGTGAGCGACCGGGTTGTCGGCTTTCATGGCATCGTCCGGGCCGCCACGGCGATCGTGAGGGAGGAGCCCGTTCCGCCGCGGATCGTTCCGCCGGCGGAGCAGGAGGCCGGCGACAGCACCGGACACGGCGGAGACCGGAACGATCCCGGAGGTGAGCGGACGTGGACTTCTGGGACTTCCTGGGCAGCCGCCACGAGCAGCTGCTCGCCGACGCCCTCCAGCACGCCAGCGCCGTGTTCCAGTGCATGGTCGCCGCGACGCTGATCGGGGTGCTGATCGGGGTCGTCACCTACCGCAGCGAGTGGGCGGGGAACCTGGCGACGCTGTCCACCTCGACCATCCTCACCATCCCGTCGCTGGCGATGATCGGTCTGCTCATCCCCGTCCTGGGCCTGGGCGTGCCGCCGACGGTGACCGCGCTGACCCTGTACGGACTGCTGCCGATCGTGCGCAACTCCATCGTCGGCCTGCGGGGGGTGGACCCGGCGCTGGTGGACGCCGCCAAGGGCATCGGGATGTCACGTCCGGCGCGGCTGCTGCGGGTGGAACTGCCGCTGGCCTGGCCGCCGATCCTGACCGGCATCCGGGTCTCGACGCAGATGCTGATGGGCATCGCGGCCATCGCCGCCTTCGCCTCCGGGCCGGGCCTCGGCAACGAGATCTTCCGCGGGATCGCCTCGCTGGGCAGCAAGAACGCGCTCAACCAGGTGCTCGCGGGCACGCTCGGCATCATCGTCCTGGCCCTGTTGTTCGACGCGGCGTACGTGCTGCTGGGGCGGCTGACCATCTCCAGGGGGATCCGTGCCTGAGAGCGGTGGCGAGGAGAGGGCGGTCACCGGGCCGAGCGGGGCCGGTGGCGCGACCGGGAGCACCGGAACCGGCGGGACCACCGGTGCCACGATCGAGCTGGAGTCCCTCACCAAGCTCTACCCGGGCAACCCGCAGCCCGCCGTCGAGAACGTGTCGATGGAGATCAAGGCGGGCGAGACGGTCGTCTTCGTCGGCCCCTCGGGCTGCGGGAAGTCCACCACCCTCAAGATGATCAATCGGCTGATCGAGCCGAGCGGCGGCCGCATCCGCATCAACGGTGAGGACGTCACCGACATCGACCCGGTGAGGCTGCGCCGCAAGGTCGGCTACGCGATCCAGTCCTCGGGCCTCTTCCCGCACATGACCGTCGCACAGAACATCGCCCTCGTACCGAAGATGATCGGCTGGTCGAAGGCCCGCATCCGCGCGCGGGTGGAGGAGATGCTGGACCTCGTCGGTCTCGACGCCGGGGAGTTCCACGGCCGCTATCCGCGCCAGCTCTCCGGCGGCCAGCAGCAGCGGGTGGGCGTGGCACGCGCCCTGGCGGCCGATCCGCCCGTGCTGCTGATGGACGAACCGTTCGGCGCGGTCGACCCGATCACGCGCGACCACCTCCAGGACGAACTGATCCGCCTCCAGCGCGAGCTGCACAAGACGATCGTCTTCGTCACCCACGACTTCGACGAGGCCATCAAACTGGGCGACCGGATCGCCGTCCTGCGCGAACGCTCCCACATCGCGCAGTTCGACACCCCCGAGGCCATCCTCACCAACCCGGCGGACGACTTCGTCTCCGGCTTCGTGGGCGCGGGGGCGGCGCTGAAGCGGCTCAACCTGACACGGGTCCGGGACGTGGCGATCACCGACTACCCGACGGTGACCGTGGAGGACCCGCTCCAGCACATCTTCGACCGGCTGCGGGAGTCGGGCACCAACGAGATCCTGCTCCTCGACCGGCGCGGCCGGCCCTACAAGTGGCTGCGGCGCGGCGACCTGATGCGGGCCAAGGGCTCGCTGGCACGGGCGGGCACGCTCGTCCACGACACGGTGACCCGGGACGCGACGCTGCGGGACGCGCTGGAGGCGGTGCTGACCGACAACGCGGGGCGGGTCGCGGTCACCGGGCGGCGCGGCGGGTACGAGGGCGTGGTCGACATGGAGACGCTGATGAACTCCGTGCAGGAGCTGCTGGAGGCCGACCGCCTCGACGCGCTGGAGCACCGGCACGACCTGGAGGAGTCCCGGGCCCCGCTGACGCACACCGAGCAGGAGGGCTTCGGCGAGGTCGGAGGCCGCGCGTGAGCGGCACCGCCCGGCCCTCTCCCGGCCGCCGGCCCGAGGGGGAGCACGAGGCCGAGGGACTCGCCTTCCGGGACGAGGACGACGATGCGGGGGAGGCGCCCCCGCCTCCCCGGGCGGCGGCCGGACCCCGGATCGGCTGGCGGAAGCTGACCTTCCTGCCCGCGGTACTGATCGCCGTCCTGCTCGCCACGTGGCTGTGGTACCGACAGGCCGACCTGGACGCGCTCACGCGCAACGCCCTCGGCAACGGTCAGGTCTCCAAGGCCCTGTGGCAGCACATCCAGCTGACGGTGATCTCCACCTTCTTCGTGCTGATCATCGCGATCCCGCTCGGCATCCTGCTCACGCGACGGGCGTTCCGGAAGGCCACCCCGTTCGCGATGGCCTTCGCCAACATGGGCCAGGCGACGCCGGCGATCGGCCTGCTGGCGCTGCTGGTCATCTGGCTGGGCATCGGCCGCCGGGCCGCCCTGATCGGCATCATCGCGTACGCCGTCCTGCCCGTGCTGTCCAACACCATCGCGGGTCTGAAGGCGAACGACCCGACGCTTCTGGAGGCGGCCCGCGGCATCGGCATGTCCCCGCTCGGCGTCCTCACCCGGGTGGAACTCCCCCTGGCCGTCCCCCTCATCCTGGCCGGCGTGCGCACGGCGCTCGTCCTGAACGTCGGTACGGCGACGCTGGCGACCTTCGGCGGGGGCGGCGGTCTGGGCGTCCTGATCACCACGGGCATCACCAGCCAGCGGATGCCCGTCCTGGTGCTGGGCTCGGTCCTCACCGTGGCGCTCGCGCTGCTGGTGGACTGGCTGGCGTCGCTGGCGGAACTGCTGCTGCGCCCGAAGGGCCTCGAGGTGGACACATGAGACGACCGAGGCCGAGCGGACGTATGCGCGTGCTGCTGGCCGTGTCGCTCCTGACGGCCTGCGCCGGGTGCGGCCTGACCAGCGGCTCCCCGATGGTCGACGACGTCGGACCCGGCACGATCGGCAGGGGGAGACCTCTGGACGGGGCCGCTCTGACGGTCACCTCCAAGGAGTTCACCGAGCAGCTGGTCCTCGGCGCGATCATGGGCATCGCCTTCCAGGCGGCCGGCGCGGAGGTGCTCGACCGCACGGGCATCCAGGGCTCCGTGGGCACCCGCGCGGCGGTGGAGAACGGTGACGCCGACGCCACGTACGAGTACACGGGCACCGCCTGGATCACCTACCTCGGCAACAGCAGGCCGATCCCGGACCCGGAGCAGCAGTGGGAGGCGGTGAGGAAGGCCGACGCGAAGAAGGGCCTGACGTGGCTGCCGCCGGCCCGCCTGAACAACACGTACGCCCTGGCGATGAACCGCTCGAACTACGAGAAGTACCGCACGAGAACCCTCTCGCAGGTCGCCGCCCTCTCGAAGTCGGACCCCGGCGCGGTGACACTCTGCGTGGAGGGCGAGTTCGCCAACCGTGCGGACGGCCTGCCGGGCCTGGAGAAGGCGTACGGCATGTCGCTGCCCGCCGGGAACATCACCCAGATGGACACCGGCATCATCTACACCCAGACCGCGAAGGGCGCCTGCACCTACGGCGAGGTGTACACCACCGACGGACGGATCACGTCCATGCACCTCGTGGTGATGGAGGACGACAAGAAGTTCTTCCCGAACTACAACGCGGCGCCCATGGTCCGCACGGCCACCCTGAAGAAGTGGCCGGCGATCGCGTCGGTCCTCGACCCGGTCACCAGGGCGCTGACCAACGACGTGGCCCGGGCCCTCAACGCCAAGGTCGACGTGGACGGCGAGGACCCGCACCAGGTGGCCCTGGACTGGATGAAGGAGAAGGGCTTCGTGAAGCAGGGCTGAGGGCCGTCCCGTCCCACCCCCGGCCGGGCCCAGGGCCTTTCGTTCGCCGGGACGATCCGGACGAGAGGCCCTAGAGGTCGATCAGCTCCTGCCGCGGCTCCCGCGCGACCGGCTCCGCGTCCCGCCGCGCGGACCACCGCCGCAGCCCCCAGGCGCCCCCGCCCCCGAGTGCCACGCCGGCCAGCGCCCCCCAGAGCGCCCAGCGCGCCCGCAGTCCCGCGCCGGACTCCCCGGGCTGCTCGGCGGGACCGAACATGCCCGCCTTCTCCAGCCGGTCGTAGACCTTCCGGACCCCGCGGTGCCACCGCACGTCGTCGTCCGCGACGTCCGGCGCGGGATCGCTGCGGATCCACGGCGTGCCGTCCTCCGCGAGGAACACCTGGTCCTGCCGCTCGATGGCGACGTCGCCCCCCGGCGCCCGCTCCGTGTACGGCCACCCCCCGATCCCGGTCAGCCCCCACACCACGGTCGCCCGCGCCCGCGGGTACCGCCCCTCCCGCCACTCGGGAGGCACCGCCTCGCTCTCCGTCTCGTCCGGCCGGAACAGGTCCCACAGCCGGGCGAACCCGGTGTCCCCCGAGCGCACCGTCCTCGTCCGCGCGCTGTCGCCCGGGATGACGATGGCCAGGTCCGGCACGTCCTTGGCCACCGCCCCCGCCCCGGGCGCGCCCACCCCGAGGAACGCCCCTGCCATCACGAGACCCGCCGTCACCACGGCCGTACGACGTATCACGCCGCAGCCCCTTCCCACACGATCCGTCCTGCCCTCGCCCGCATCCGCGCCGGACCCGGTCCCGCACCCTGCCACCAGGGCATCGTCCCTTGTTACACCCCGAAGACCCGTTCGGGCAGCTCCTCTTCCCGTCGCGTACCGGAGCGGGTCCGCGGACCTGAGAGAATGGTGGGCATGGCGATCGACCGACCCCGCGTGCTCTCCGGAATCCAGCCCACCGCAGGCTCGTTCCACCTCGGAAACTACCTCGGCGCCGTCCGCCAATGGGTGGCTCTCCAGGAGACGCACGACGCGTTCTACATGGTCGTCGACCTGCACGCGATCACCGTGCAGCAGGATCCGGCCGAACTGCGCGCCAACACCCGGCTGGCCGCCGCCCAGCTCCTCGCCGCCGGTCTCGACCCGGAGCGCTGCACGCTGTTCGTGCAGAGCCACGTGCCCGAGCACGCCCAGCTCGCCTGGGTCATGAACTGCCTCACCGGCTACGGCGAGGCCCAGCGCATGACCCAGTTCAAGGACAAGTCCGCCAAGCAGGGCGCCGACCGCACCACCGTCGGCCTGTTCACGTACCCGATCCTCCAGGTCGCCGACATCCTGCTGTACCAGGCGCACGAGGTGCCGGTCGGCGAGGACCAGCGCCAGCACATCGAGCTGACCCGCGACCTCGCCGAGCGCTTCAACGGCCGCTTCGGCGAGACCTTCACCGTCCCGAAGGCGTACATCCTCAAGGAGACGGCGAAGATCTTCGACCTGCAGGACCCGGCGATCAAGATGAGCAAGTCGGCCTCCACGCCGAAGGGCCTCATCAACCTGCTCGACGAGCCGAAGGCCACCGCGAAGAAGGTCAAGAGCGCGGTCACCGACACCGACACCGTCATCCGGTACGACGCCGAGGCCAAGCCGGGCGTCAGCAACCTGCTGACCATCTACTCCACGCTCACCGGCGAGGGCATCCTCGCGCTGGAGCAGCGCTACGAGGGCAAGGGCTACGGCGCGCTCAAGACCGACCTCGCCGAGGTCATGGTCGACTTCGTGACGCCGTTCCGGGAGCGCACCCAGGCCTACCTGGCCGACCCCGAGACGCTGGACAAGATCCTCGCCAAGGGCGCCGAGAAGGCCCGCCTCATCGCCGCCGAGACGCTCGCGCAGACCTACGACCGGGTCGGTTTCCTGCCCGGCCGCCGCTGAACCCCACCCCCCACCCTCCGGTCCCGTCCCGCACGGCGACCGGAGGGCCACCGCACGGCACCGTGTACCACCGGGCAGAGCGCTGCACATCACTCCCGCTGCGCCTGCCCGGGGCCGAGCCGTGGCCGTACAGTCGATAGCCGGGCGGCACACAGCCGGCCGGCGAGCCCGCCCCGAAGTCAGACGCCCGACCCGACGACGAAGGAGACGACGTGGGGACCGTAACGATCGGTGTGTCGATCGCGGTCCCGGAGCCGCACGGCACCCTGCTCCAGCAGCGGCGCGTCGGCTTCGGCGACGTCGCGGCGCACGGCATCCCCACCCACGTCACCCTGCTGCCGCCGACCGAGATCGGGCGGGCGGACCTGCCCGCCCTGGAGGCGCACCTGGCCCGGGTCGCCGCGGCCGGGCGGCCCTTCCCGATGCGGCTGTGCGGCACGGGCACCTTCCGCCCGCTGTCACCGGTGGTCTTCGTCCAGGTGGTGGAGGGCGCCGAGGCGTGCGCCCGGCTGCAGCAGCAGGTGCGGAACGCCTCCGGGCCCGTCGCCCGCGAACTGCAGTTCCCCTACCACCCGCACGTCACCGTGGCCCACGGTATCGACGAGGCGGCACTGGACCGCGCCTACGAGGAACTCGCCGGCTACACCGCCCAGTGGCCCTGCACCGGCTTCGGCCTGCACGAGCAGGGGAGCGACGGGGTGTGGCGCAAGCTGCGCGACTTCCCCTTCGGCTCCACGGTCGTCCCGCCGCAGGCGAGTGCCCCCGAGGGCAGCTCGCTGCCCGCCCGCTGACCCCCAGGGGCGGCGGCGGCACCGCTCGGCTCACATCGGCAGCAGCCGGAACAGCGGCCGCGGCACGTGCCGCAGCGCCGACATCACCACCCGCAGCCGCCCCGGCACCCACACCGTCTCCGAACGGCGCCGCAGCCCCAGCTCCACGGCCCGCGCCACCGCCTCCGGCGTGGTCGTGAACGGCACGTCCGGCCGCTCGGTGCTGCCCGCCGTGCGGACGTACCCGGGGCGGACGACCATCACATGCACCCCGGTGCCGTACAGCGCGTCCCCGAGGCCCTGCGCGAAGGCATCCAGGCCCGCCTTGCTGGAGCCGTAGATGAAGTCCGAGCGGCGGGCCCGCTCACCGGCGACGGACGACAGCACGACCAGCGAGCCGTGCCCCTGCGTCTGCAGGGCCTTCCCGCACACCAGCCCGGCCGAGACGGCGCCGGTGTAGTTGGTCTGCGCGACCCGGGCGGCGGCCACCGGGTCGCGTTCGTCGGTGGCCTGGTTGCCGCTCACGCCGAAGGCCAGCAGCACCATGTCGACGGCGCCCTCGGCGAACACCTTGCCGAGCACCGCCTCGTGGGCCTCGGGGTCCAGCGCGTCGAAGGCGACGGTACGGACGTCCGCGCCCGCCCGGCGGATCTGCTCGGCGGCCTTCTCCAGCGCCGGCGAGGGCCGCCCGGCCAGCCACACGAGCCGGGTCCGGCGCGCGATCAGGCGCCGGGCGGTGGCGAGCGCGATCTCGGACGTGCCCCCGAGCACGAGCAGGGAGGTGGGAGGTCGATAGCCGTCCATCATGCGCCCGACGGTATCGGTCACATGGGTATGTACCCTTCCAAAACACGCCGTTCCTCGTGCCGCTACCGCCGCCGTCAGCGGGTAACCGGGCAAGAAGGGGCCGAGCTGCCGGAAAGAGTGGGACCGTCTGGATCATGGACTGGCTGAGAAGACTCCCCGGCGTCGGCCCCGCGCTGGCCCACCTGGAGACCACCCACGCCTGGCGCTCCTACCAGCGCCTGGACCGGGTCAAGTGGACCCGCCTCGCCGCGGCGATGACCTTCACCAGCTTCGTCGCCCTCTTCCCCGTCCTCACCCTCGCTGCGACCCTCGGCACAGCCGCCCTCAGCGAGGCCCAGCGGCGCACCCTCCAGGACCGCCTCGCCGAACAGGTCCCCGGCATCGCCGAGGAACTCGACATCCACGGCCTGGTCGAGAACGCGGGCACCGTCGGCGTCATCGCGGCCGTCGTGCTGCTGGTCACCGGCATCGGCTGGGTCGACGCCATGCGGGACTGCCTGCGCACGGTGTGGGAACTGCCCGAGGGCGAGGAGAACCCCCTGCTGCGCCGGGTCAAGGACGCGGGCGTCCTCGTCGGCTTCGGCGGTGCCGTCCTCCTCACCCTGGCCGCGTCCGCGACCGCCACCGCGCTGGTGGGATGGAGCGCCGACCGCCTCGGCCTGGACGGGGCGGGCTGGGGCCGCGCGCTGCTGCAGCTCGCCGCGTTCACCGTCGCCGTCCTCGCCGACTTCGCCCTCCTGCTGTACGTCCTGACCCTGCTGCCCGGCGTCGAGCCCTCCCGGCACCGGCTGTTCGTCGCCGCCCTGCTCGGCGCCCTCGGCTTCGAGATCCTCAAGCTGGCGCTCAGCGGCTACATCCAGGGGGTCGCCTCGAAGAGCATGTACGGCGCCTTCGGCGTGCCGGTCGCGCTGCTGCTGTGGATCAACTTCACGGCCAAACTGGTGCTGTACTGCGCCTCCTGGACGGCCACCGGCAGCAAGGCCGAGGAGGGCGTCACCCGTCCTTCCCGCGGCGTGCCGAACCCGGCAGCGGCCAGCGGCGGTTGACCAGCCAGACCCCGGCGGCGAGCAGCACCAGCAGCCCTCCGGCCACACCGAGGGCCACACCCATCCCGCCGGACCCGCCCCGCGCGGCCGCGGCGGCCACCGGCTCGGTGGACGGCGCGGGCGTGGCCGTCGGAGTTCCGGCGTCCCCGGCGGCGGAGGAGTCGCCCGCCGCGCCCTCGGGGGCGACCAGTTCGCCGACCGGCGTGGCCTTGCCCGCCGCCGAGAAGCCCCAGTCGAGCAGCCTGGCGGCCTCCTTGTAGACCTCGTTGTGCCCGTGGTCCTCCGGGTTCATCACCGTGACGAGCAGTACCCGGCCCCCGCGTTCGGCGACACCGGTGAAGGTGGCGCCGGCCTCGGTGGTGTTGCCGTTCTTCACGCCCGCGAGGCCCGGATAGGCGGGGACGTCGGTGTCGCCGGCCAGCAGCCGGTTGGTGTTGCGTATCTCGAAGGTCTTGCGGGACTTCTTGCCGCCGCTCTTCGTGGTCTTTCCGGGGAAGGAGGTCTTCACGGTGGCGCAGTACTCCCGGAAGTCCTTCTTCTGCAGCCCGGAGCGGGCGATCAGCGTCAGGTCGTACGCGGAGGAGACCTGCTTCGGGGCGTCGTAGCCGTCCGGGCTGACCACCGTCGTGTCCAGGGCGCGCAGCTCCTCGGCGTGCGCCCGCATGTCCTGAACGGTCGCCGCGACGCCCCCGTTCATCGCGGAGAGCACGTGCACGGCGTCGTTGCCGGACTTCAGGAAGACGCCGAGCCACAGGTCGCGCACGGAGTACGTCTCGCCCTTGTGCAGCGGGACCACGCTGGACCCGGCGCCCATCCCGGCCAGATCGGAGGCGGCCACCTCGTGCTCGGTGGTGCGGGGGAACTTGGGCAGCAGCGTGTCCGCGAACAGCATCTTCAGGGTGCTGGCCGGGGGGAGTCTCCAGTGCGCGTTGTGCGCGGCGAGGACGTCGCCGTTCTCGGCGTCGGCGACGATCCACGAGCGGGCGGTGAGGTCCTTGGGCAGCACGGGCGCACCGGAGCCGAGTTCGGCCTGCGTCCCGGGCAGCCCGAGCCGCGCCCCGCCGACCGTCGACATCGTTGCCGGGGGAGTGGCGGAGGCGCCGGCGCCGGGTGTCGCACCGGCAGCGGTACCACTGCTCGCGCTCGCCCCCGGACTCGTGCTCGATCCCGGACTCGCGCCCGCGCCCGCCCCCGGTGTCGTGCCGGGCGCGGTGCTGCCGCTCGCCCCAGGACTCGGCGGCAGCGGTGCCGCGAAGGCGGTGCCGGGCACCGCGAACGGCAGCGCGGGCAGGGACAGCAGGACGACGGCGGCGACCGGCGCGCGGCGCCTGCCGGTCTTCGTGTGGGAAGCGGGCACGCAGTGCAACGTACCGGGCGCCGCTTCCGGTGTCGCACCCCCCTTCGGCCGTATCGCCTCCGCGCGGCCGGAGCCCGCCGTTCCAGCCGCCCGCCGGGCGTGCGGCAGGGGCCGCGGGGTGGGGAGCTGGGTCATCCGGATCACCTTTCACACGCGTTCGTCCGTCGCGGGGCCGCCACGGCACCGGGGCCTTCACCGCCCTCCCCGAAGAAGAGCGCCGGGACCCCCCGAGGGTTGCGGTGCGCCGACGGATCCGGGGCCGGGCGGGCCGGGCAAGTCGGGTGCGCGGCAAGGGCGTTGTCAGTGGCGGCCCCTACCTTGTGGTCCATGACCCAGGACGCGCAGACGTACGCCTACCTACGGCCCTCCGCCGTGCACCGCACCACGGAGGGCGGCATCCTCAGCCTGCAGACCTCCGGCGGGACGACACCGGCGGGCCGGGAAGCCCACCCGAGCTTCTTCCACGGCTTTCTGGCGAACCCCCAGGTCGCCGCCGCCGGGCTGCTGTCCGTCGCGGACGTCGCCGCCGCCCGCTACTACCAGCCACAGCGCTACGGCTGCTGCGATCCGGTGGTCACCGGCAACGGGGACCGGCTGCGCTTCGAGTCCTTCTCCGGCTGCGGTGGCGTCTACGCCCGGCTCGACGTGCTGGGCGAGGCGCTCGACGGGGACGAGGTCGGGCACGGCACGACCAACGTCGACGTGAACCTCCCCCTCCGCGAGGCCCTCACCCACGTCGGCCCGGCCGACCCGATGCTCCTTGAGGTCGGCCCCGACGAGCTGACCCTCACCACCTTCGACGGGCCCGTGGTGGAGAGGAAGGTGCCCCTGCCCGGCCGCTGGCTGCGCGGGTTCGCCGAGACCCAGGTGCTCGCCTCCGGCTTCGACCTCCGTGCCGAGCTGTCCGCCGCCGAGGCCGTGCGCTTCCTGCGCTCGCTGCCCCGTTCCGGTGCCTCCCGGGCGGTGCGCTGGGTCGTCCCGGCCGGCCGCTCGCTGCGCGCCACCACCCGGCCGGTCCCCGGCGCGGTGTGCCTGCCGGGTCCCGAGCGGCTCGCCGCGCTCGGCCGGGTACTGCGCCACGCGACGGGCCTGCGCCTGCACGGACCGGCCGTCACCTCGGGCAGCGGGCCCGTGGCGAGCGCGTGGGAACTGGA
Organism: Streptomyces griseoaurantiacus; assembly: GCF_036189845.1. Classification (NCBI taxonomy): domain Bacteria; kingdom Bacillati; phylum Actinomycetota; class Actinomycetes; order Kitasatosporales; family Streptomycetaceae; genus Streptomyces; species Streptomyces griseoaurantiacus. The sequence goes on from NZ_CP108326.1 coordinate 4,532,256, forward strand.
ACTCCTCGGCATGCGCCTCACCCTCACCCTCTCCCCGGACCCGGCCCGGGGCTTCTCCGGCGAGGGCGGCGTCCTGGAGGCCCTGGCCTCGGAGGAGTCCGCCGAGGACGCCGAGCTGGTGTCGGTGCTGCTCGCCTGGGACCCCGTCGTCGACCTCGACCGGCTCGCCGAGCAGAGCGGGCTCACCCCCGCGCGCGTACGGGCGGCGCTCACCCGGCTCGGCACCGCCGGACGCATCGGCTACGACGTGGCGGAGGCGGCGTACTTCCACCGCGAACTGCCGTACGACACCGGGCGGGCCGAGCGCCAGAACCCCCGGCTGCGGGCCGCCCAGGCCCTGGTCGAGGCGGGCGCGGTCTCCCTGGAGGGGGAGCTCGCCACGGTCACCGTCGACGACCACGTCCACCGGGTCAGGTCCGCCGAGGGGCGCCTGAGCTGCACCTGCCTGTGGTGGGCCACGTATCGCGGCGGCCGGGGACCGTGCAAGCACGCCCTGGCCGTCCGGATCGTCCGCCGCGCGGCGGCCCGGGGCACGGCGGGCACCACGACCTCTTCTTCTCCCGCTGCTTCCACTTCTCCTTCCTCTCCTTCCTCTTCTTCCTCCTCCTCGACCGGAGCCGTCTGATGCCCGACTACGACATCCCCGCCGGGGCCGCCCCCGGCGCCCACGCCCTGCTGCACGCCGTGCGCGAGGGCCGCGCCGAGGACGTCGCCAAGCTGGCCTCGCCCCTCACCGCCGCCGAGCGGCGCGCCTGCCTGCCGGTGCTGAAGGCGTGGCGCAAGGAGGTGCGCGACGACCGGACCGAGGGGCACCTCGGGATCCGCGAGGCCCTGTGGGCGGCCGGGGCGGCCTGCTCCTCCGGCGTGGCGGCCGCCGCCCAGTGGCTCGCGGCGGGCGAGCTGTGGTGGAGCAGCAGGGACCTCACGCCGGTCCTCGACGCGCTGGGTGACCGCGAACCCGCCTGGCTGGGCCAGGTCGCGCACCGGATGGCCGAGCGCCGTACCGTCGCGCGGGATCAGTACCCGCTGATCGCCGCACTGGTGCAGGCCGCGGGCTGCGAGCCGCCCACGACGGACGGCTTCGTCCTCGGCTGGGAGCTGTGCGTCGGCGGCTCCCCGGTGAGGAAGTCCCTCGGCGAGCACCCCTTCCTGACGGTCATGGTGCCGCGGCTCTTCGAGGTGCCGGAGGCCGGCTCGAACCTCCAGTACGTCTGGGACCACGACCCCGGGTGGGCCGCGGCCCTGGCCGGACTCGCCGAGGAGGGCCGGCTCAGCCGGGGGATGCTCCTCGACGGCTGTGTGTCCCGGCTGTCGCGCGAGACCCGGCTCGGCCTCGTGCGGGGTTTCCTCACCCTGCTGACGGCCCTGGACCCGACCGAGGACGAGTACGCGGCGCGCACCCTGACCTGGGTGCGGATGGTGCCCGACGCCCAGTCGCTCGCGGCGGCACGAGCCCAGGAGGTGCTGGCCCGGCTCGACGCGGCGGGCCGTCTGGAGACCGAGCACCTGGTCGAGGCCTCCCGGGCCGCCCTGACCCGGCCCGAGAAGAAGATCGTGCGGGCCCAGCTCACCCTGCTGGACAAGGCCGTGAAGCGCGGCGGACCCGGCACGGAGGAGCTGCTCCTCGCCGTGACCGACGTCTTCGCCCACGAGGAACACAGCCTCCAGGAGCGCGGCCTCGCCCTGCTGATCCGCCACCGCAAGCGTGCGGGCGGGGCCGTCCTCGCCGCGATCGCGGCGTCCGCCGGGCAACTCCGCCCCGACCTGCGCGCCCGCGCGGCCGAGGCGTTCGGGGACGTCCTCGCCGAGGAGACCGCCGGCATACCCGAGGGCGACGACGAGGACGAGGGGCTGCCGCCCGCCCCGCTCCCCGAGCCCCTCGAACCGGAGCCGCTGAGCCTCGCCGAACTCGTGGAGGAGATCGCCGCCGTCCCCGAGGGCTCCGGCGCACCGGTACGGCAGGAAAGGGTCCTGGGCGCTCTCGTGCGCCACGCGCACGCCGACCTGCCCGGGCTGCGGGCCGCCCTGGAACCGGTCGCGGGGCGCTGGAAGGAGAGGTGGTACGCGGACGGCCACTACTACTACCTCGGCTGGCACTGGCTCCCGTCCCTCCTCGCCTCCGCCATGGGTGCCGCGCCGGAGGAGGAACTGGCCGCCGCCCGCAGCCGGGTCCTCGAATCCGCGTGCCCGCACAGGGCCGTCGGACTCGTCCCCCTCCTCCGGGTGGCCGAGATCGCGGCACGGCTGCACACCGACCCGCTGCCGTTCCTGCTGGCCACGCCCACCTGGTCCACGGGCACCATCGACCCGGCGGTGCTGGTGGAGCGGCTCGCCGCCTACGAACGCGCCGGCATCGCACCCGGCCCGGCCGACCTCGACCTGGCGCTGCTGCGGCTGGACCGGGAGGTGCCGCCCGGCGTCGTGGCGGCGGCCGCGGAGCTGACCTCACCGGCGGGCCGCCGGCTCGCCGCCCGGCTCGCCGAGGGCCCCCTGCCCGATCCCGCCGTCTTCCGCGAGCGGCAGCGCCTGGGGCTGAGGACGGCGCGCCCCGGCGTTCTGGTCCGCACCGAGGCCGTCGCAGGACACGAGGACTTCTCCGAGCCGTTCCGTTCCCTGCTGGGCGTGTACGACCCCCTCACCGGCAGGTGCCGGTGCGGCGACGAAGGCGGCGAGCTCAGCACGCAACTGCTCGCACTCCTGCCTCAGCACCGGGAGATCGTGGCGGCCCGGATGCTGGTCCGGTTCGCCTGGCTGGCCTACGACGAGAGCATCGGAGAGGCCGCCGACGTGCTGCCCGTACTCGCCGAGTCCGGGGGGCCGGCCGGGCCCGCGACCCATCTCCTCCTGGCGTACGGTCTCGGGGCGCGGCGCCCGGAGGAGCGGCTGTCCGCCGTGGACGCGATGCTCGTCCTGGCCGCGCGCGGACAGCTCGACACGGAGCGGCTCGGCCGGGACGTGGCCGAGCTGACCCAGCTGCGCCGGCTCACCCTCCAGCGGGTCGTGGAGGCGCTGCGGGAACTCGTGCGCACCGGCGCGTACGCCACGGCATGGGCGGTGCTCTCGGCCGTGCTTCCCCCGCTCCTCGCGGACGAGGCGCCGCACGGCCTCCCCGCCGTGCTCACGCTCGCCGCCGACAGCGCGGAGGGCTGCGGCGCCCGCGGGTCCGTACCCGGGCTCGACGCACTGGCGGCACGTCCGGGCTCCTCGCAGACGGTGAAGCAGGCGCGGCGCCTCAAGAACGCCCTGGACAGGACGGACTGATCAGGAGGACGGACTGATCAGGAGGACGGGCTGAGGAGGAGTGCGGGCTGAGGAGGAGTGCGGGCTGATCAGGCGACGGGCTCCCGCGTGTCCGCGCGCAGGCCGCGCAGACCGCGGAGCCCGATCGCACCGACGGCCGTGCCCAGGACGAACGAGGTGACGGCCAGGGTGAGGTGCACCCAGAAGTAGGCCGTGGGACTGCCGTCCTCGAAGGCGAGCCCGCTCGCGTCCGCGATCAGGTTCTTCACGAAGGTGACCCAGATCACCCACGACCACACGCCGAAGGCGAGCAGGAACCAGGAGGCACGACGGCCGAGTTTCATGAGAGGAGTCCTCCGGTGCGACAGACATGACGGGTGCGACGGCCGCGAGGGCGGGGCCGTGCACCGCAAGTGTCCTCCTCGCAGCTCGGTGCCCTAGCATCGGGCACCGGTGGCCCGCCGTACCGCGCAGGGCGGTGCGCCGCTACGGCCGAGGGAGCCCCGCAACCGTGATCGTCGTCTTCGTCCTGGCCGCGCTGCTGGTGCTGGCCGCGTTCGTGGCGCTGCACTGGTGGGCCTGGCGCCGCCTGGTGCGCGACACCACGTCCGGCCCCGGCCCCGCCCGCCGCACCGGCACGGCGGTGCTCGTGGCCGGGCCGGTGCTGATGTTCGGCGCGCTGGTCGCGGAGCAGGCGCACGCCCCGTTCTGGCTCCAGCGGACGCTGGGCTGGCCGGGCTTCCTGTGGATGGCGCTGTGCCTCTATCTGCTGCTGGCGCTGGCGGCGGGGGAGGCGGTGCGCCCGCTGGTCCGGCGGCTGGTGGCGCGACGGGCGGGCGTGGAGCCCCGGGAGGTGGTCCGGGAAACGGTCCCGCCGGCCCCGGGAGCGGTCCCGCCGGCCCGGGAACCCGAGGCGGAGTCCGAGGCGGAGTCCGAGAAACCCGCCGCTCCCTCGCGCCGGCTGTTCGTCTCCCGGGTGGTGGGCGGCGCGGTCGCCACGGCGGCCGTCGGCACGGTCGGCCTCGGCACCTACGGCGTCCTGAAGGGCCCCCGGGTCAAGCGGATCACCGTCCCCCTGGCGAAGCTCCCGCGCGCGGCACACGGCTTCCGGATCGCGGTGGTGAGCGACATCCACCTGGGCCCGGTGCTCGGCCGGGGCTTCGCCCAGCGCGTGGTGGACACGGTCAACGCGACCCAGCCGGACCTGATCGCGGTGGTCGGCGACCTGGTCGACGGCAGCGTCGAGGACCTGGGGCCTGCGGCGGCCCCGCTGGCCGGGCTGAGGGCCCGCCACGGAAGCTATTTCGTCACCGGCAACCACGAGTACTTCTCGGGCGCCGCCCAGTGGGTCGAGCAGGTCCGCGAACTGGGCCTGCACCCCCTGGAGAACGCCCGCACGGAACTCCCCGCCTTCGACCTGGCGGGGGTGAACGACCTCCAGGGCGAGAGCGAGGGGCAGGGCCCGGACTTCGCCCGCGCCCTGGGCGACCGCGACACCTCCCGCGCGGTGGTGCTGATGGCCCACCAGCCCGCCCAGATCCACGAGGCCGTGCGACACGGCGTCGACCTGCAGCTCTCCGGTCACACCCACGGCGGGCAGCTCTTCCCCGGCAACTTCGTCGCCGAGGCCGCCAACCCCACGGTCGCGGGCCTCGACACCTACGGAGACACCCGGCTCTACGTCACCCGTGGCGCCGGCGCCTGGGGCCCACCGACAAGGGTCGGCGCCCCGTCGGACATCACGGTGGTGGAACTGGCGTCGAAGCAGGCATGACCCGCCCCGGTGATCCACTCGCGACGGGTGGCCGCGTCCGGTCGGCTCCTCCGCCTCGGGGCCCCGCCGCCCAGCGGGTGCGGGTCAACTGGTTCGGCCGACCCGCGGTAGGCCGCTTCGGCCCGATTTCGCCGGACGAGGACCCGCCGGTCGCGGCGGACCCGCTCAGTCCCCCGGCACCCCCGCCGGCAGCACCACCGTCACCGTCAGGCCCTCGTCCGGGGCCGTCGTGGCGGTGACGTCGCCGCAGTGGGCCTCGATCACGCCCTGCACTATCGCCAGGCCCAGGCCGCTGCCCGCGGAGGAGCCCGTGCGGAAGAAGCGGTCGAACATGCGGGCCGCGTCCTCCTCGGGCAGTCCCGGGCCCTCGTCGGCGACGGTCAGGCGGACCGTGCCGTCGGAGCGCCGCGCGTCGAGCCGGACGGGGACGTCGGGCGGGGTGTGGGCGCGGACGTTGGCCACCAGGTTGCCGAGGACCTGGCGCAGCCCGGACTCGTCGGCGCGCACCAGCAGGGCACCGGAGGCCGACACCGTCACCGGGCGGTCCGGCTGCTGCGCGCGCAGGTCCTCCGCCGCGTCCCGCACCAGCCGGCTCACGTCCACGTTCCGCAGCCGCAGTTCCGGGCGCTGGTCGAGGCGGGCCAGGGTCAGCAGCTCGTCGACCAGCCGGCCCATCCGGTCCACCTCGCCGTTCATCCGCTCCCAGGCACGCTTCCGCTCGTCCGGGTCGGTCAGGATGCCCCGGTCGTAGAGCTGGAGGTAGCCACGGATCGCGGACAGCGGGGTGCGCAGCTCGTGCGAGGCGTCGGCGACGAACCGGCGGAGCTGGGCGGCGCTGCGCTCGCGCGTGCGGTACGCCGACTCGACCTGGTGCAGCATCGAGTTGAGGGCGAGCCGCAACTGCTCCACCTCCAGGCTGGTCTCCCGCCGCGAGGGCACCCGCCGGGTCAGGTCGCCCTCGGCGATCGCCGAGGAGGTCTCCACCATGTCCTCCAGCGGCCGCATCCGACGCCGCACCTGGAACATGGTGAGGAAGGCCAGCAGCGCCAGCAGCAGCCCCCCGACGGTCAGATCGAGCTTGAGCGCCTTGTGGATGCCGTTGTCCAGCGCGTCCGTGGAGCTGGCGAACAGCACGTACGTGCCGTCGTCCAGTCTGCTCGCGGTGGCCCGGTAGGAGGCGCCGTTCAGGGTGAGGTCCCGGGGCTCGGGGGCGGCGGCGAACGGTGCCGGGTCCCCGACCGCCGCCGCGAGCGCCCGCTGCGCCCGGGTCGGCCGCAGCCCGGCCACCTCCAGGACGGTGCCGTGCCCGTCGACCATCGCGAACGTGTCGTCCGGCGTCGCCGACCCGTCGAGCTGCGGCACCAGTCCCTCCCGCAGGACGGCCGTGGCACCCAGGTTGTCGAGCTGGTGCAGCGTGAGGTGGGACTCCCCCAGCGAATCGCGGCTGCGCATCAGGTGCGTGTCGATCTGGCCGAGCAGGTAGTGCCCGGTGCCCATCAGGCTGACCGCCGTCGCCGCGATCACGCCGACCGCGAGCAGGGCCACGTTCGCCAGGGTGAGCTGGGCACGCAGGGAGTGCAGCCCGCGGGGCAGTGCCACCGGGCACGACCGCAGGGAGGGGAACCGCGGGCGGAAGGGAAGCCTCATGCCAGCCCGTATCCCACGCCGCGCCGGGTGGTGATCAGCGGCGGGCCCAGGGGGGCCAGCTTGCGGCGCAGATAGCTGATGTACGTCTCCACCACCGTCGATTCCGCCGGCGCGTGCTCGTAGGCCCAGACGTGGCGCAGCAGTTGCTCCTTGGTCACGATGCGCCCGCCGTTGCGCACCAGGAAGCGCAGCAGCGCGTACTCGGTGGGCGTGAGCTCCACCATGCGGCCCGCGCGGTGCGCGCAGTACGTCGTCTCGTCCAGTTCCAGGTCGCCGTAGCGCAGCGGCGGGGGGTGGGGGAGGACGTCGGCGGAGCGGGTGCGGCGCAGTACCGCCGTGACCCGGGCGACGACCTCGTCGATGTGGAAGGGCTTGGTGATGTAGTCGTCGCCGAAGCCGAGCGCCCCCACGATCTCGCCGGGCGCGTCCCGCGCGGTGACGAACACCACCGCGAGGCCGGGCATCCGGGCGCGCAGTTCCTTGCCGAGCGCGCGGCCGTCGCCGTCCGGGAGCATGACGTCGAGCAGCGCGGCGTCGGGCCGGACGCGCTCGGTGAGCGCGAGGGCCTCGCGGACCGTGCCCGCCGTCATCACCTGGAAGCGGTGGTAGCGCAGGGCGATCGCGAGGACGTCGGCGATCGACTCCTCGTCCTCCACGAGGAGCACGGTCGCGCCGTCCCCCGGCCGCGCTCCGGCCCCGTCCTCCGGGCGGACGCTCTCGTCGGCATCGCTCGTCATGGCCCCAAGTATCCGCAACGGGCGCCGGGTCGGCGGGGGTCCGTGCTTTGGAGTTCCCTGAGAGTGCGCCGCGCTCCGTGTTCCCGCCCCGTCCCCCGCCGGGATGCTGGGGGTCCAGGCCCGGGGGACCCTGACGAAGGAGCAGGAAGACGTGACGACTTTGGCGCGCTGGTGCTACAGGCACCGGCTGCTGGTGGTGCTGCTGTGGCTGGCGGCACTCATAGGGGTGGGGGCGGCGGCGACCTCCGCCGGGAGCGACTACGCGACCACGTTCTCGCTGCCGGACACCGACTCCAAGCGGGCCTACGACCTGCTGGAGAAGGCCTTCCCGCAGACCTCGGGGGACACCGACACGGTGGTGTGGAAGGTCGAGGACGGCAAGGTCACCGACGGCGCGGTGCGGAGCCGGATGGAGCCGGCCCTGAAGAAGATCGCGGGCATGGACGGCGTCGGCGAGGTCGTCGGCCCGTACTCCGGCGAGCGGGGGGCCTCGCAGATCAGTGAGGACGGGCGGATCGCCTACGCCCAGGTCACCTTCAACAAGCAGGCCGACGCCCTGCCCAAGGAGCTGGTGCAGGACGTCGTCGACACCGCCCAGGACGCCGAGCGGCAGGGGCTGCAGGTGGAGCTGGGCGGCCAGGCGATCCAGCGCGTGGAGGAGCCGCCGACCGGGCTCGCGGAGATGGTCGGCCTCGGGGCCGCCGCCGTCATCCTGTTCCTCGCCTTCGGCTCGCTGCTCGCGATGCTGCTGCCGCTGTGCGTGGCCGTCTTCGGCGTCGGCATCGGCGACTTCGGCATCCAGCTGCTCAGCCACGGCACCAACGTCCCCGACCTCGCGCCGCTGCTGGCCTCGCTGATCGGCCTCGGCGTCGGCATCGACTACGCGCTGTTCATCGTCACCCGGCACCGGCGCGGCATCCTGCGCGGGCTCGACCCGGAGGAGGCCGCGATGACGGCGCTCAACACCTCCGGCCGCGCCGTGCTCTTCGCGGGCGGCACGGTGTGCATCGCGCTCGCCGGCATGCTCGTGACCAATCTGCGGTTCCTCGACGGCGTCGTCATCGGCACCACCCTCACCGTCGTGCTGAGCGTCCTCGCCGCGATCACGCTGCTCCCGGCGCTGCTCGGCCTGTTCGGCACCCGGGTGCTCAGCCGTCGGCAGCGCCGCAAGCTGGCCGCCGAGGGGGCCGAGACCACGTCGGAGAAGACGAGCGGGCTCGCCGCCCGCTGGTCGGCGCAGGTGCAGAAGCGGCCGCGGCGCACCGCCGCGCTCGCCCTCGTCGTCATGGCCGCCCTCGCGCTGCCGGTGCTGTCGCTGCGGCTCGGCACCGTCGACCAGGGCAACGACGACACCACGACGACCACCCGCCAGGCCTACGACATGCTCGCCGAGGGCTTCGGGCCCGGCTTCAACGGACCCCTGCAGGTGGTGGTGGAGGGCGGCGACAGCGCCGCGCTCGTCAAGGGCATCGAGGCCACCGAGGGTGTCGCGCAGGCCTCCGCACTGCCGCCCGCCCACGGGGTGAGCCTCATCCAGGTGGTGCCGACCACGTCACCGCAGTCGAAGGAGACCTCCGAGCTCATCGACCGGCTGCGCGAGGACGCCATCCCGGAGGCCGGGGTCACGGCCCACGTCGGCGGGGTCACGGCGGTCTCCAAGGACTTCGCCACCGTCACCGGCGACCGGTTGCCGCTGTTCGTCGGCACCATCATCGCCCTCGGGTTCCTGCTGCTCCTGCTGGCCTTCCGCTCGCTCGTCGTCCCGCTGACGGCCGCGGTGATGAACCTCGTCGCCGCCGCCGCGTCCTTCGGCGTCCTGGTCGCGATCTTCCAGTGGGGCTGGGGGCTCGACCTGCTGGGCCTCGGCAAGGAGGGGCCGATCAACGCCTTCCTGCCGGTGATCATGCTTTCGCTGCTCTTCGGGCTCTCCATGGACTACCAGGTGTTCCTGGTCAGCCGGATGCACGAGGAGTGGGTGCACACCCGGGACAACGCCCGCGCGGTCCGGGTCGGCCTCGCCGAGACCAGCCGCGTCATCAACAGTGCCGCCCTCATCATGGTCGCCGTCTTCGTGGCCTTCGTGCTCAGCGGCAACTCGGGTGCGGCGATGGCGGGTGTCGGGCTGGCGGCGGCGGTCGCGCTCGACGCGTTCATCCTGCGCACCGCGCTGGTGCCCGCCGCGATGCATCTGCTGGGCCGCTCCAACTGGTGGCTCCCGGCCTGGCTGGACAAGCGGCTGCCGCACCTCGCGGTGGAACCCGCGGAGGAGTCCGAGAGGCCCGCCCCGGCGGACGGGGCGAGCGAGGACAGGGCCGGTGCCGGTGCGGCCGGTACGGGGGGCTCGGCGGTGCACGGCTTCGTGCGGGACGCGGACGGCGGTCCCGTCGAACACGCCTCGGTGACGCTGCTGTCCAAGGGCGGCGGACGCCGATTGGACAGCGTGACCTCCCTGGCCGACGGCTCGTACATCGTCTCCGCGCCCGCCCCGGGCACCTATCTGCTGACGGTCACGGCGGCGCCGTACGGCGCGCGGGCGCAGCGGGTGGAGGTGGGCGAGGAACCGCTCGTCTACGACGTGGAACTGCGCTCCGGCGAGGTGGACGTGGTCGGCTAGTCCTTCCCGGACCTCTTCCCCGGCTCCCTCCCGGAATGGTCCACGGGCCCCTCTCCGGGCCCCCGCCCGGCGGTCCGGTCCCCCTCCGGCCGCCCCCGGCCCCGTCGCCCCTTGGCGGCGGGGTCCGGCAGTGCCCGGGTCATGCCGGGCAGGAAGTCCGTGAACAGCTCGTGCACCTCGTGGACGAGGGGCCGCAGCACCCGGAAGCGGGCGAGGACCACGCCGCGCGCGGTGAGCCGGGCGCCGCGCTCGGCGAGCCGGTAGCTGCGCTCGCGGCCCTCCGTGCGGTCGAAGATCCAGTACATCACCAGACCCATCTGGGCCAGCCACATCAGGTCCGGGAGCACGTCCTTGAGGTCGGCGGGCACCTTGGTGCGGGAGCCGGCCAGCACCTCGCGGTGCAGGGAGAGGACCTCCGTCCGCGCGGGCTCCGACTCCTTGGAGAAGGGGCTGAGCGGACTGTCGGGGTCGGCCGCGTTCTTGAAGAACTGCACCGCGAACTCGTGGTACGGCGCCGCCACGTCCAGCCAGGCCTTGAGGACGCCGGCGAACCGGGCGTGCAGCTCCGTCTCCCGGGCCAGGACCTCCCGGACCGCCGCCCGGTGCTCCGCGGCGATCCGGTCGTAGAAGCCCTGGATCAGGTGCTCCTTGCCCGCGAAGTAGTAGTAGGCGTTCCCGACGGAGACGCCCGCCTCCTGGGCGATGGCCCGCATGGTGGTCCTGTCGTACCCCCGCTCCTGGAAGAGCCGCATCGCGGTCTCCAGGATCAGGGCACGGGTCTGCTCGCTCTTGGTCACCGGGGGGTCGTTCTTCGCAGGCACGGGGTCGAGCCTAGGGCCTGTCCGACAATCACCGTCGTCAGCCCGGAGGGCCGGCAGGCGGAGATCGTCGGACGGGCCTCAGCCGGTCGCGCAGGCACCGTCGGAACAGTCTTCCGCGGGGCGGGCGGGGCCTCGGTAGGCCCAGCCGGACTGGGGGGTGTAGACCCATCCGTCCCGGCGCACGTAGGCGGTGCCTCCCCAGTGCGGGGCGCGCGGGGCCGCCGTCCGTACCCGGTGGGCCTCTCGCCACTTGGCGGCGGCGAGCACCGCGCCGCGGGCCACCCGCAGCCCGGCGGGGGTGGACAGCCGGTGGGCGAGGGCGCGGTGCTCGCGCAGCGCCCACAGGCAGACGACCCAGGCGGCGGCTCCCCGGTAGACCTGGCCGCCGTCACCGACGACGGTGATCTCCTCCTGGGCCGCCCGGTGGTCGAGGTCCGGCAGGAGCCGCCGGGCCCCGGGCGAGCCGACCGGGACGAACTCCAGCGGGACGAGCCGGCGCTGCCGGCCGAGCCAGCCGCTGACGAAGCGGCACAGGGGGCACCGGTCGTCGTAGAGGACGGTGAGCCCTCGGACCGGGGGCGGCGGGGCGGCGTGGGGCGCGGCGGCCGCCGTGTCCGGCGTGCGCATCTCCTCACGCCCCGGCGGGCGGGGCGACGTAGCCCTGCGGCGGGACCGGCGGGAACTGCTCGCGCTCCATCGCCCCGCGCCGGCGTATCCGGTTGAGCACGTACACGTTGGCCAGGTGCATCACGCCGAGGACCAGCAGCACCACGCCGAGCTTGGTCGACAGGGCCTCGAAGACGCCCCGGGCGTCGGCGACGGTGCCGTCGCCGTTGAGGTAGAGCGCGACGAAGCCGAGGTTGACGAGGTAGAAGCCGACCACCAGGAGGTGGTTGACGGCATCGGCGAGCTTCTCGTTCCCGTGCAGCACGTCGGCGAGGAAGATCCGCCCGTTGCGGCTCAGCGTCCGGGCGACCCAGATGGTCAGGGCGATGCTGATCACCAGGTAGATGACGTACGCGACGACCGTGAGGTCCATTGCCCCACCTTTCTCGAACACGTTCAAAACGTTGTCACGGGTGACTGTAGACCTGTTTTTGAACACGTTCAAGCTCGGGTCCGGCTGAGCGGACCGCCCAACGGGCCGCCGCGAAGGCAGGGGCGACGTGTCGTCAGCGCACGACAGTCCCGCGCCGCACCGCCCGCCCCAGTTCGGGGCGCTTGGTGTAGTCGGTGAAGCCCAGGACGTTGCCCCAGGGGTCGGCGAGCTCGACGGTCCAGCCCGTGGCGACGGCGAACGGCTCGTCCAGCGGGGGTACTCCGGCGGCGGCCAGCGTGCGCGCCGTCACGCGCGCGTCGCGCACCTCCAGCCACACCCGGGGCGCGGCCCACGGCGGCGGCCGGTGGCCGAGGCCCTCCTCGTGCCGCAGGAGCAGACCGGGCGTCTCGCCGCCCACGCCCAGCAGGGCGATCCCGGCCTCGTCGAGCCGGAAGCGCAGCGGGAAGCCGGCCGCCTCGTAGAAGGCCACGGCCTCGTCGAGGTCGCCGACGGACAGCAGCACGTTGTCGAAGCCGAGCAGCTCGTACGACTCGTCGTCTGACATGCCATCAGATTAGGTGGCCGGTTCCCCGGGGGCCCGGCAACAGCGGCGGCGGGGTCACCCGCGCGGAGGAGGCGAGGTCCCGACTTCCTCCCGGGAGGGGTTCTCCTGCAAGATGACCTGCACTCATACTTATGCGCATCAGACTTCACCAGGAGTGGTCGCCGTGACCCAGCCGCCGAACCAGCCGCCGCAGCCCCCGAACCAGCCGCCGGGCTACGGCTACCCCAACTCGGGTGAGCAGAACCCCTACGGGGCGGCGCCGGGCGCCGGCCCCTACCAGCAGCCGCAGTACGGCTACCCGCAGGCCGGCGGCTACCAGCAGGCCGGCGGCTACCCGCCGCCCGGCGGCGCGGTGCCGCCCCCCGGCGCGTACGGCGCCGACCCCAACGCCCCCTACGGCTACGACCCCTACGGGCGGCCGTACTCCGACAAGTCGAAGATCGTCGCGGGTGTCCTCAGCATCTTCCTCGGCTACCTGGGCATCGGCCGGTTCTACCTCGGGCACGTGGGTCTGGGCATCGCCCAGCTCCTCACCTGCGGCGGCCTGGGCATCTGGTCGCTGATCGACGGAATCGTGCTGCTGACCAGCAACAACACCACGGACAGCAACGGGCGGATCCTGCGTGGCTGACGCGGGCCCGCGCACCGGGAGGATGCCGGCCGCACCCCGGCCGGTCCTCCGGTGGCTGCCCCCCGCGCTGCGCCGTCCCGAGGCGGCGCCGCTCGCGGTGTGCGTCGCGGGACTCGCGGGCGCCGGCTACCTCTACGTGACCGACCCGCACGAGCCGGGGCACCTGCTGCCGGGCTGCCCCTTCCGGTTCGTCACCGGGCTGCTCTGCCCCGCCTGCGGCGGCACCCGCATGGTGTACGACCTGATGCACGGCCACTTCGGGCAGGCCTGGCTGGACAACAGGATGCTGCTGCTCGCCGCCCCCTTCGCCCTCGCGCTGCTCGGCCGCTGGGCGCTGGAGGGGCTGCGGGGCAGGCGCTGGCGCCCCCGACTGCGGCCGCGCACGCAGGCGTTGATCCTGCTGCTCGCGGTGGCCTGGACCGTGGCACGCAACCTCCGCTGAGCGCGGGCCTGTTGCGAAACCTGTCGTATTTCATACTTGACCGTGACTTGGTCATAATTTGATCACGGGATGAGCACAAAAGGCCGTTGATGCTCCCTGAGCTGACCGGGACTCTCTAGGCTCCCTGCTCACAGGGGGGATGAGCTGTGCTGTACGGCCTGTGGCGAACGCTGCCACGGGTCCCTCCTGAAGCGCCCGGAGCGGAGTGCTCCGGGCACATTTCAGTCATTCAGGAGCTGCACCATGACCGTCCCCACCCCTGACGCCCCCTACGGCTTCGACCCGCAGGGCCGCCCCTACTCCGACAAGTCGAAGATCGTCGCCGGCATCCTCCAGCTCTTCCTGGGCACGCTCGGCATCGGCCGCTTCTACGTCGGCTCCGTGGGCGTCGGCGTCGCCCAGCTCCTGACCTGCGGCGGCCTGGGCTTCTGGGCCCTGATCGACGGCATCATCTTCCTCACCAGCAACGACCGCACCGACAGCCAGGGCCGCGTGCTCCGCGGCTGACCCCTGGCGAGTGCCCCCGGGGCTGCCGCTCCAGCCCCGGGAGGGCCCGGACGCGTCCGGGGCCGCGCCTCGCCGCGTACGCCGAGGGCCCGACTTCCCCAGGGGGAAGCGGGCCCTCGGCGCGTGTACGGGGCCGACGGCCCCGGCAGGCACGGGATCAGAGGCGGCGCGTGATCAGCGCCCGCTTGACCTCCTGGATGGCCTTCGTGACCTCGATGCCACGGGGGCAGGCGTCCGTGCAGTTGAACGTCGTCCGGCAGCGCCAGACACCGTCCTTGTCGTTCAGGATCTCCAGCCGCTGCTCCCCGGCCTCGTCACGCGAGTCGAAGATGAAGCGGTGCGCGTTCACGATCGCGGCCGGCCCGAAGTACTGGCCGTCGTTCCAGAACACCGGGCACGAGGACGTGCACGCCGCGCACAGGATGCACTTGGTCGTGTCGTCGAACCGCTCCCGGTCCTCCGCCGACTGCAGGCGCTCCCGCGTGGGCTCGTTGGTGTCCTTCGTGATCAGGAAGGGCATCACGTCCCGGTACGCCTGGAAGAACGGCTCCATGTCGACGACCAGGTCCTTCAGGACCGTCAGGCCCTTGATGGGCTCGACCGTGATCGGCTTCTCGGGGTTGATGTCCTTGATCAGCGTCTTGCAGGCCAGCCGGTTCTTGCCGTTGATCCGCATGGCGTCCGAGCCGCAGATGCCGTGCGCGCAGGAGCGGCGGAACGTCAGGGAGCCGTCCACGTCCCACTTGATCTTGTGGAGGGCGTCCAGGACGCGCTCCTTGGGGTCCATCTCGAGCTGGAAGTCCTGCCAGGTCGCCTCGGCCGCCACCTCGGGGTTGAAGCGGCGCACGCGCAGGGTGACCGTGATGTAGGGGGAGTCGGCGAAGCCGGGCTCGGGCGTGCCGGCCGCGTCCGCCTTGTCCAGGGTCGGGGTTGCCATCAGTACTTACGCTCCATCGGCTGGTAGCGGGTCTGGACGACCGGCTTGTAGTCGAGACGAATGGACTCGCTGCCGTCGTCGCCCACCTCGCGGTACGCCATGGTGTGGCGCATGAAGTTGACGTCGTCGCGGTTCGGGTAGTCCTCGCGGTAGTGACCGCCGCGGGACTCCTTGCGGGCGAGTGCGGAGACGGCCATGACCTCGGCCAGGTCGAGCAGGTTGCCCAGCTCGACGGCCTCCAGCAGGTCCGTGTTGAACCGCTTGCCCTTGTCCTGGATCGCCACGTTCTTGTAGCGGGCGCGGAGCTCGCCGATCTTCTCGACCGCCGTCTTGATCGTCTGCTCGGTGCGGAACACCATGACGTTGGCGTCCATGCACTCCTGCAGCTCGCGCCGCAGCTCGGCCACCCGCTCGGTGCCGGTGGAGGAGCGCAGCCGCTCGATCTGCGCGACGACCAGGCTCTCCGGGTCCTCCGGCAGCTCGACGAAGTCGGCCTTCTGCGCGTACTCCGCGGCGGCGATGCCCGCGCGGCGGCCGAAGACGTTGATGTCGAGCAGCGAGTTGGTGCCCAGCCGGTTGGCGCCGTGCACGGACACGCAGGCGACCTCGCCGGCCGCGTACAGGCCCGGGACGACCGTCGTGTTGTCCAGCAGGACCTCACCCTCGACGTTCGTCGGGATGCCGCCCATCGCGTAGTGCGCGGTGGGCTGGATCGGGATCGGGTCCGTGTAGGGCTCGATGCCGAGGTAGGTCCGCGCGAACTCGGTGATGTCGGGCAGCTTGGCGTCGAGCTGCTCCGGCGGCAGGTGGGTCAGGTCGAGGTAGACGTGGTCGCCCTCGGGACCGCAGCCGCGGCCCTCGCGGATCTCCGTGTAGATGGAGCGCGAGACGACGTCGCGGGAGGCGAGGTCCTTCATGACCGGCGCGTACTTCTCCATGAAGCGCTCGCCGTCCTTGTTGCGCAGGATGCCGCCCTCACCGCGGGCGCCCTCCGTGAGCAGGATGCCCATGCGCCAGATGCCGGTCGGGTGGAACTGGAAGAACTCCATGTCCTCCAGCGGCAGCCCGCGCCGGTACACGGCGGCCTGGCCGTCACCGGTCAGGGTGTGCGCGTTCGAGGTCACCTTGAAGAACTTGCCGGTGCCGCCGGAGGCGTAGATCACGGACTTCGCGCGGAAGACATGGATCTCGCCGGTGGCCAGCTCGTAGGCGACCACGCCGGCCGACTTCTTGATGCCGTCGACCTCGGCGATGAGCTGGTCCAGGACGTAGAACTCGTTGAAGAACTCCACGCCCTCCTTGACGCAGTTCTGGTACAGCGTCTGGAGGATCATGTGGCCGGTGCGGTCCGCGGCGTAGCAGGACCGGCGGACCGGGGCCTCGCCGTGGTTGCGGGAGTGACCGCCGAAGCGGCGCTGGTCGATGGTGCCGTCCGGCGTGCGGTTGAACGGCAGGCCCATCTTCTCCAGGTCGAGGACGGAGTCGATGGCCTCCTTCGCCAGGATCTCGGCGGCGTCCTGGTCGACCAGGTAGTCACCGCCCTTGACCGTGTCGAAGGTGTGCCACTCCCAGTTGTCCTCCTCCACGTTGGCGAGCGCGGCGGCCATGCCGCCCTGCGCGGCGCCCGTGTGGGAGCGGGTGGGGTAGAGCTTGGTCAGCACGGCCGTGCGGCTGCGCTTCGTCGACTCGATGGCCGCGCGCATGCCCGCGCCGCCGGCGCCGACGATGACAGTGTCGTACTTGTGGATCTTCATGATTCTCGCAGCCCCGTGCCTAGCGGATGTTCGGGTCGAAGGTGAAGATCACCAGCGTGCCCAGGACGATCGTCCACACCGTCGCGGTGTAGAGCAGACCCTTGAGCCACAGACGGCTCTTCACGCTCTCCGCGTAGTCGTTGATGATGGTGCGCAGGCCGTTGGCGCCGTGCAGCATCGCCAGCCACAGCATGGCCAGGTCCCAGACCTGCCACCACGGCGAGGCCCAGCGGCCCGCCACGAAGGCGAAGCCGACCTTGGACACGCCGCCGTCCAGCACGAGCTGGATCAGCAGGTGGCCGAGGACCAGGACGACCAGGACGATGCCGGACAGGCGCATGAACAGCCAGCCGTACATCTCGAAGTTGCCGCGCGTCGAGCGCGGCGTCTTCTTGGTGCGCTTGCGCGGGGGCTCGATGAAGGGCGCCGGGTTGTCGACGCCGTAGGACCCCTCGTGGGCACCGGAGCCCTCGACGGGGCCGATTCCGGTTGCGGTGGTCTCAGTGGACATTGCGCGTCAGCTCCCGAACACGACTCGAGCGGCGTGACCGAGGACGGGGTAGATCGCGCCGAGCATCAGCACGAGCCACACGCCCACGACGGTCCACAGCATCTGCTTCTGGTAGCGCGGGCCCTTCGACCAGAAGTCGACGGCGATGACCCGCAGGCCGTTCAGCGCGTGGAAGAGGATGGCCGCCACGAGGCCGTACTCGAGCACCGCGACCACGGGCGTCTTGTACGTCGATACGACCTTGTCGTAGGCCTCGGGCGAGACACGGACGAGTGCGGTGTCCAGCACGTGAACGAACAGGAAGAAGAAGATGAGGACGCCGGTGACTCGATGAGCCACCCAGGACCACATTCCTTCCCGGCCGCGGTACAGCGTTCCAGCCGGCACGGAAGAACCCTCTCCAAAGCGGGGACTGGGGCCGGCCGGCTTCGTTGTGTCGGACGGGCCCGGCCGGGTACGGTCCACCGGCCCCGGCCATCGTAGCGACGTGTTGTCGGAACGCTCACTCGGCCCCTGCCGATGTGATCAAACTGGCAATCAATGAGGCACGTACGGCCTACTGGGACGTTCCGAACCAGGGGATTGCGGGGCGATCCCGTCCGTAGCGGCGGCGTAGCCGCCGAGGAGCCGGGTGAGGCGGCCGCGGGCCAGCCGGCGCAGCTCCTCGGCCGCGGCGACCCGCTCGTCCTCGGGATCGTTGTTCCATCGTGACCGGATTCCGGCCAGCACCCGGTCGGCCGCCTCGTCCGGGGCCACATCGTCCAGACAGATGACGAACACGTGCCCGAAGCGGCTCTCGTACGCGGCGTGCGCGGCGCTCAGCGCGGTCTGCGCCGCCGAGTAGGCGCCGTCGGGGAGCAGGGTCAGCGACTCGCCCGCGAGGGCCTCGGCGAGATCGGCCGGAGCCAGGTCGTACGCCGCCTCGTCGGCCGCCGCGAGCAGCGCGGGCAGATCGGGGTAGGGGCGGTGGGCGGCGACCCGGCGGGCCCAGCGCGGGCTGCGGCAGCAGGACAGCAGGGCACGCTCGGCCTCGTCTGCGGGAGCCGTGTTGAAGGCGTGGGGGTCGGGCGTGAGGTGCGGGCGATGCGCGGGCAGCGTGGGTCCTCGGCGAGGCGGGGCCGCGGTGTCGTGTGCACGCGGCGTGTGGATCGGCTGGGGATGAGGTGACAGAAGTGACATCACGTTATCGAGGTCGGTCGAAGGCTGTCCGCGGAAGTCCGGGATTTCACCCGGACGGGGAAGTTTCGGAACCGGAGATGGACGTAGGAGGTCGGACGAGGTCGTGGGTGTCGGCGGCGGGCCGTAGGTTCGGAGGAGTGAACGGGGGCGGATGTGTGCGGGTACGAGTGCGCGAACGCGTGCGGTGAACGGGATGTGCGGTGAGTGCGGGTGACTGCTGAGGTGACGATCGGCGTGGGCAGGAGGCTCGTACGGTGAGCGGGCGGAGGAGAAGGGCCCCGAACCGAAGGACGTCCGTGGGGCGCCGGGGGTTGCTGCTGGGTGCCGGAGTCGTCGTGGCGGGCGGCGCGGTGGCGGCGGCCGTGACGCTGTGGCCCACCGGTGACGGCGGGGGCGAGGGGACGCGCGCCTCCGAGAGCGCCTCGGCGGGCACGTCCGGCGGCGCCTCGCCCTCGCCGAGCCGGAACTACCCGCTGTCGAAGGCCCCGCGCACCATCCCCGCCGTGCGCGCGCACACCGCCGCCCGCGGCCCGGGCTGGCGGCCCGCGTCCGGCGCCCGTGTCGTCGTGAACGACGACGGCCTCGCCGACGAGGGGAAGCTGCTCGCCGGGGAGCTGAAGATGACGTACGGCGGGCGCGCCGGCGCCCGGGCCGGGGACGTGGAACTCGCGCTGGACGGCAAGGGGGACGCCGAGTCGTACACCCTGACCGTGGGGGAGGGCCGGGTGCGGATCGCCGGCCCCGGACAGTCCGGCGTCTTCTACGGCACCCGCACGCTCAAGCAGGAGGTGCACGGGGGCGGCACGGCACCCGAGGGCGTCGTGCGCGACCGGCCCGCCAAGCCGGTGCGCGGCTTCATGCTCGACATCGCCCGCAAGCACTTCACCGCGGGCTGGATAGAGGACCGCGTACGCGAGCTGGGCGACCTGAAGTACAACGAGCTCGGCCTGCACTTCTCCGACGACCAGGGCTTCCGCATCGAGTCGGACACGCACCCCGAGGTGGTCTCCGAGGAGCACCTGACCAAGGCGCAGGTGAAGCGGATCGTCTCCCTCGCGGCCGAACGGCACATCGCGGTGGTCCCCGAGATCGACTCCCCGGGACACCTCGGCGCGGTCATCGACGCCCACCCCGACCTGCAACTGCGCAATGCCGGAGGAGCCTCGGCGAGCCGGGGCACGCTCGACATCTCCAAGCCGGCGGCCGCGAAGATCGTCGACGACCTGCTGGACGAGTACGCCGGCCTCTTCCCCGGCTCCGGCTGGCACCTGGGCGGCGACGAGTACCAGGCGCTGACCGCGTCGAACCCGGCCGCCTCCTATCCGCAGCTCGCCTCCGCCGCCGTGAAGCGGTACGGGGCCGGGGCGACCATCGCCGATCTGACGACGGGCTGGCTCAACGACCGCGCCGCGGTGGTGGCCCGGCACGGGCGGACGCCCCGCGCCTGGAACGACGGCTTCTACCGCTCGGTGAAGAAGGCGGGAGTGTCCAAGGACGTACGGGTCGCCTACTGGACGGGGAAGGAGTACGGGGCCCGGCAGCCGACGGAGTACCTCGCGGCCGGCCGCGAGATCGTCAACTACAACGACGAGTTCCTCTACTACGTGCTCGGCCAGCCGCAGACCTTCGTCTACCCGACCGGGGAGCGCATCTACCAGCAGTGGACGCCGCGGGTGCTGCGCGGTACGACCGCCGTGCCGGCCTCCTACGAGGACCGCATACGCGGTGGCGTGTTCGCCGTGTGGTGCGACCTCTCGGGCGCCCAGACCCAGAACCAGGTCGCGGCCGGGATCCGGATGCCGCTGCGGGCGATGGTGCAGAAGCTGTGGGACCCGGGGAAGCCGGAGCTGTCCTGGAAGGAGTTCCAGGCCCTCGCGAACCGGATCGGCTGACCCCTTCCGACCTCGGTTGACTCTGCGTCAACTCCCCGTGGGTGGCTGGAATTTTACCGCCGCGTGTGGGACGCGTGGGGCGGGAGAGGCCGCTGTGCCGTCCATCATCTGTCGCGCTTAGTAGTGGCAAACCGCGTTTCCCGTGAGAAAGTGGCGCCTCGCAAGGCGTTCCGGGGAGGGGCGATGAGTCTGGTGGACTTGATCGGCGAGGCCGAGGCGCGGGGGCTGGCCGCGAGCGGGTTGGCTTGTTTGGACCGGTGCGTGCCCCTGCTCGGGGGAGGGGACGAGGTCCTGCGCCCCCTGTGGGCCTGCCTGGCCGAGGACGAGGGCGGGGCGGAGGAATGGGCGGTACGCATGGCCAAGGTGCGCGGTGAACTGCCGGGCGAGGACGAGGCGTCCCCGTCCGGCGCGGACCCCGCGGCCGCGGCGGCACGGGGGATGCTCGAGGGCATGCCCGAGACCTGGGACGAACAGGCACTGAGGGCGTGGGCCGAGGCCTGCTCCCTCGCCGCACTGCGGGTGCACGCCCTGCTCGACCCCTCCGCCCCGGGCGGGGGCCCCGACCCGGTGCCCGGCTACCGCGAGGGCCGCACGGAGGGCGCCGCCCCACTCGTCGCGGCGGAACTCCGCCGCCAGACGGCCGTACTGGAACTCCTCGCCGACCACGGCCCGGCCGGTCTGCGCCCGGCCCTGGAGATCTGCACGGAGGGCCGCCGCGTCCTGCGCGCGGTGGTGTCCCGAAGGGCCCGCGGGCGGCGGTAGCCACAAGCGGCGGCAGTGACCGGGGCGCCGGGGCGGCGGGCTCCGGTCCGGCGCTCGTGCGGGGCGGCGGGCCGGGCGGGCACGTCCCCGGTGCGTTCGCGTGCACAACGGGTGCGACGCGATGTGTCGAAGTGGACCTCGACACATCGCGTCGAAGCCGAGGAGCGCGCATGACGTCGAACCTGCCCGTCAAGCCGGACGACGTGGTCGACCGGGACCGGGAGCGGGTTGATCCTCCGCGGTTGCGCGATGAGCGTCATGCGCGAACCGCGGTCGGGAACCGAGCCCCTGCGGTGCCGTGCCGTGGTCGCCCCGCGCCCGGGAGCCTTCGACCACCGGGGCCGGACCTCCGGTCCCCCGCGCGCGGAGTCCACCCGGACCTCGTCGAACCGGCCGACCGCCGAGAGGACGTACTCCTTGTGGATGTGGCCGCGTCGTACGGGAGTCGACGCGGATGCGGCGACGACCGGGGCCGCCACCCCCCACAGGAGAGGCCCCGGTCGTCGCGTGGCACGGGTCGCGCGGCGGCCCGCACTCCGTACAGCGCCGGGGGTGCGTTTTGTGTCACACCCCCGCCCGTCACGAGTCGGTTGCGGCCCGTACCAACGTGGACGGGACCCGGATTGAGGCCGTAACGTGCCATTCGCGCCGGACTGCGAAGCCCACCGTACGGACGAGGACCGACGAACGGACGGTGGGAGCGGCGCCAGTGCGTGCGCAAAGGGAGTAGCGGTGGGGGACGACGCGGAGCTGACCGCCGCGGTGCTCGCGGCCCAGGGTGGTGACGAGGCCGCGTTCCGGAAGGTGTACCGCGCGGTGCACCCCCGGTTGCTGGGGTACGTCCGGACGCTCGTCGGCGACGCGGACGCCGAGGACGTCGCCTCCGAGGCATGGCTGCAGATCGCCCGTGACCTGGGGCGGTTCAGCGGGGACGCCGACCGGTTCCGAGGCTGGGCCGCCCGCATCGCCCGCAACCGCGCGCTGGACCACATACGGATGCGCGGGCGCCGCCCGGTGATCGGCGGCGACGAGAACGAGCTGACCGGCCGGGCCGCCGATTCCGACACCGCGTGCGAGGCCCTGGAGGCGCTCGCCACCGACCGCGCCCTGTCGCTGATCGCCAGGCTGCCGCAGGACCAGGCGGAGGCGGTGGTGCTGCGCGTGGTCGTCGGACTGGACGCCCGCACCGCCGCCGAGACGCTCGGCAAGCGCCCGGGCGCCGTACGCACCGCCGCGCACCGGGGCCTGAAACGGCTGGCCGAGTTGCTGGGAGCGGATGCGGAGTCAACGGGCGCCCTCGACGCGCTCCCCCCTCAGAGGCAACCGCGAGTACGCGCGGTGACGTCCGCAAGTGTGACGCGCTCGCGTTCGCGGACGCAGAAGGATGTGTGATGGCCGACGAGCAGTACGGGTGGCTGGACCGCGACATGGCGGAGCGTCTGCTGCGCGGAGAGCCGCTCCCGGCCGTCGACGAGAACGTCCGGGCCCGGGCCGGCCGGCTGTCCGAGACTCTCGGCGCCCTCACTCCGCCGCCCGCGCGCGAGGACCGCGAACTCCCCGGGGAGGCGGCGGCGCTGGCCGCGTTCCGGGCGGCGCGGGCGCCCGAGGGCACCGAAGCGGAATCCGGGCAGGTCACCGCTTTCCAGAGCGCCGACGCGGGTCTCGTGCGCCTCGGCCGTCCCGTGGACGTCCCGCGCCGGCGGTCGTCGCGGCGGCCCGTGCGGCTGGGGCTCGCGGCCGGACTGGCCGCGGTGACGCTCGGCGGGGTCGCGGTGGCGGCCGGCTCCGGAGTGCTGCCCGCCCCCTTCGGCAAGGACGAACCGGAACCCGGCAGTTCGGTGACGGCCCGCGTCACGCCCCGTCCCTCCGGCACCGGAGCGGCGGACGGCGGCGGCACGGGCGCGCCCGAGGGCGAGGGCGGGACGGCCGGGGGAGGCTCCGCGCGCGAGGGCGCGGGCGGGGGCGGCGCGCGGTCCGGCGCGGGCAAGGGCGAGGCCGCGCTGCGCGGGTCGGGGGCGTGGTGGAACGGGGTGCTCGACTCCTGCCGTGATGTTCGCGAGGGCAAATCCCTCGACGCCGCGCGGCAGCGGACGCTGGAGGACGCGGCGGGCGGTCACGACCCCGGCCGGGTGAAGTCGTACTGCCGTACCGCGCTGGCGTCCCCCGGCGCGAACGGCCCCGCCGCCACGAACGGGAACGGCGGCAAGGACAAGGGCCACGGCAAGGCGCAGGGGCAGGACGGCCAGGGCAAGGGGAACGGCAACGCGAACGGCGGCGGCGCGGGCGGGAACCAGGGCCAGGGCAACGGCAACGGCAACCAGGGCAACGGCAACGGAGGCGGGAACGGCAACGGAGGAGCCGGCGGCGGAGGTCCCGGCAAGGGGCACGGCAACGGCAAGGGAAACGACGCGGGCGGCGACAAGGGCCCCGGTCACCCGGGCGGCGGCGGGCACGCCCACGGCCCGAAGCGGCCGTAGGGGGCGCGGGCGGGACCGGGGGAACGTGTCCCGCCCGCGCCGATGGCGCCGAGCCACGGGTACGGGGGGAACCCCGGCTCGTGTTGCGCCGGCCGATGACCAGTCGGCCATTAGGTACTGCGCCGGGCGGCCGGAAAGTGTCACACCCGGGGCGCACACCGGCTCACGCCGGAGCGAGCCCGCCCTCCCGCGCACCCGCGCCGCCGCCCCTCGGACACACCGCCGCCCCGCGCCTCACCAATGAACGACGACCTTGTCCCCGTCCCGGACCTGCGCGAACAGGGCCGCGATCTTCTGCTCGTCCCGCACGTTGACGCACCCGTGCGACCCCCCGGCGTAGCCGCGCGCCGCGAAGTCGGCGGAGTAGTGCACGGCCTGGCCGCCGCTGAAGAACATCGCGTAGGGCATCGGCGAGTCGTACAGCGTGGAGACGTGGTGCCGGGACTTCCAGTAGACGTGGAAGACGCCCTCCCGGGTCGGGGTCAGTTCGGTGCCGAACCGTACGGGCATCACCGACACCGTGCGGCCGTCGATCATCCAGCGCAGGGTTCGGCTGGTCTTGCTGATGCACAGCACCCGGCCGGTGGTGCAGCGCGGGTCCGGGGGAGCCGCCGGCTGCCCGCCGAAGGCGTACAGCTCCCATTTCGTCGGCTCGTGCGTCATCGCCAGCAGTCGCTGCCAGGTGACGGTGTCCGCGCGGCCGGTCCGCGGCAGCCCGCGCTTGCCCTGGAAGCCGCCGACCGCCTTCGCCGTGAGGTCGTCGTAACTGCCCGTCGGCCCGTCGAACAGCCAGGCGACCTGTTTCAGGCGTGCCTGCAGTTCCCGCACGTCCCTGCCGTGGTCCCCCTCGGACCACAGCACCCGGGCCGGCGCGACGGTACGGGGCGCCGGCGTGGCACGCGGGGCCCGGCGCGGTGCGGGAGGGGCGGCAGGGGTGCCGGGGGTACGGGTGGCCGGGGTGCCGGAGCCGTGCGTGGCCGGTGCGCCCGTGCCGCGGTCGGCGGGGACGTCGATGTGCACGGGGGACGTGCCGCCTCCCCGCCCGTCGTCACCGGGCTGCACCGTGCAGCCGGCCACGGCCACGACCATCACCAGCGCCCCGCCCGCGGCGAGCACCGCGCCGCCGCCCCCGTGCCGTCCGCGTCCCGCCCGCGGGCCGTGCCGCCTCCGCAGGGGCAGAGCCCGCGCCGCCCTCGTTCGCATACCCCTCTTACGCACGCCGCCCCCAGCCGTCTCACCGCTCGCCGTCGATGCCACCCGCGCACCCCG
Source organism: Streptomyces griseoaurantiacus (assembly GCF_036189845.1). Lineage (NCBI taxonomy): Bacteria > Bacillati > Actinomycetota > Actinomycetes > Kitasatosporales > Streptomycetaceae > Streptomyces > Streptomyces griseoaurantiacus. The sequence goes on from NZ_CP108326.1 coordinate 4,557,054, forward strand.
TGTTCTGCCCGCCGTGCGGGCGCTCACGCGTGCTCTCCCGTGCGGGAAGGGGCACAGTTGTGAGCAAGGTCCCAACTCGGCGCACTCCTCCACGCGCACGCCCGCCGCTACAGTCCGTCGCGAGGGTCGTTCGTACCGGCGGGTAACCAGGCAGTCGCGCAGACGGCGGGGACCGGCGGGATCACCAAGCAACGCGGAGGCACACACCATGGCGCGGGAGTCGGGCAGTGCTCGGTCCACGGAGAGCGGTCTGCCGATCGAGCCGGTCTACGGGCCGGGGGATCTGGCGGGCTGGGATCCGGCGGAGCGGCTGGGGGAGCCGGGGGCGTATCCGTACACGCGGGGTGTGTATCCGTCGATGTACACGGGGCGGCCGTGGACGATGCGGCAGTATGCCGGGTTCGGGACGGCGGCGGAGTCCAACGCCCGTTACAAGCAGTTGATCGCGAACGGCACGATGGGTCTGTCGGTGGCGTTCGATCTGCCCACGCAGATGGGGCACGACTCCGACGCGCCGCTGGCGCACGGTGAGGTCGGCAAGGTGGGGGTGGCGATCGACTCGCTGGAGGACATGCGGGTGCTGTTCGGCGGGATCCCGCTGGACAAGGTGTCCACCTCGATGACGATCAACGCGCCCGCGGCGCTGCTGCTCCTGCTGTACCAGCTGGTGGCGGAGGAGCAGGGGGTGGCGGCGGACAAGCTGACGGGGACGATCCAGAACGATGTGCTGAAGGAGTACATCGCGCGGGGCACCTACATCTTCCCGCCCAAGCCGTCGCTGCGGCTGATCGCGGACATCTTCCAGTACTGCCGGGCGGAGATCCCGCGCTGGAACACGATCTCGATCTCGGGCTATCACATGGCGGAGGCGGGGGCCTCGCCGGCGCAGGAGATCGCGTTCACGCTGGCCGACGGCATCCAGTACGTGCGCACGGCGGTGGCGGCGGGGATGGACGTGGACGATTTCGCGCCCCGGTTGTCGTTCTTCTTCGTGGCGCGGACGACGATCCTGGAGGAGGTGGCCAAGTTCCGGGCCGCCCGCAGGATCTGGGCGCAGGTGATGCGTGAGGAGTTCGGGGCGCGCGACCCCAAGTCGTGGATGCTGCGTTTCCACACCCAGACGGCCGGGGTGCAGCTGACGGCGCAGCAGCCGGAGGTGAACCTGGTGCGGGTGGCGGTGCAGGGCCTGGGCGCGGTGCTGGGCGGTACGCAGTCGCTGCACACCAACAGCTTCGACGAGGCGATCGCCCTGCCCACCGACAAGAGCGCCCGTCTGGCGCTGCGCACCCAGCAGGTCCTGGCCCACGAGACGGACGTGACCGCGACGGTCGACCCCTTCGCCGGTTCCTACGTGGTGGAGCGGATGACCGACGACCTCGAGGCGGCCGCACGCGAGCTGATGGGCAAGGTCGAGGACCTGGGCGGCGCGGTGGAGGCCATCGAACACGGCTTCCAGAAGAGCGAGATCGAACGCAGCGCCTACCGCATCGCCCAGGAGACCGACGCCGGGGAACGCGTCGTCGTCGGCGTCAACCGCTACCGGCTCGACGAGGAGGAACCCTACGAACCCCTCCGCGTCGACCCCGCCATCGAAACCCGCCAGGCCGAACGCCTCACCGCGCTGCGCGCCGGGCGCGACCAGGCGGCGGTGGACGCCGCCCTGGCCGCGCTCAAGAAGGCGGCCGAGGGCGAGGACAACGTCCTGTACCCCATGAAGGAGGCGCTGCGCGCCCTTGCCACGGTCGGCGAGGTCTGCAACGCGTTGCGCGAGGTGTGGGGCACCTACGTCCCCAGCGACGCGTTCTGACACACGGTCCGGGCCGTCCGGAACACGGTCCGGACCGTCCGGCGCGCCCCGCGGCGGACGGCTCCCCGCCCGCCGCGCGGGCGCCCCTTCAACGAGCGGGACCGAGCGAGGCACCGACCGCGGACAGGTACCGGGCGAGTCCGGTCTCGTCGGTGCCCGCCCAGCCGACGTACCCGTCGGGGCGGACCAGGTACAGGCCGGGCGCGTAGGCCCCGCGCGGGGGGATGCGGACCGCTTCGGGCGCCTCGGCCGGCCGGCCCACCGCCAGCAGGGTCCAGTGGGGCCCGCGGAACACGTCGAACAGCCGTACGCCGTCGACGCGGGCGTCCGGAGCGCGGTCGCCCGCGCGCAGGGCGTCCTCCGGGAGATCTCCCCGGGTCTCCACCGACAGTGACGACTCCGGGTAGCTCAGGTCGAGCTGTGTGGTGTCGCGGCCCCTGCCGGCCTCGCCGCGGTGCACGCGCGTGCTCAGGCCGAGCATCCCCGCCGCGGTGGGCAGGCGCTCCTCCTCGTAGGTGTCGAGCAGGGACTCCGGTGCCCCGAGGCGCAGGACGGCGCCCAGCTTCCAGCCCAGGTTGTAGGCGTCCTGCACGCTGGTGTTCAGGCCCTGGCCGCCGGCCGGGGAGTGCACGTGGGCGGCGTCCCCGGCGAGGAAGACCCGGCCCTCCCGGAAGCGTTCCGCGAGTCCTGTGCGGGGGCGGAAGCTCGAGGCCCAGAGCAGCGCGGTGACGTCCTCGGGGGCGAGAGGGGTGCGGGCGGCGACGACCTTGCGGACGCCCTCCAGGGAGAGGTCAGGGGTGACGCCCTCCGCGAAGCGCGCCATGACCTGGAAGTCCTCGGTGCCGGCCAGCGGGCAGAGAGCGAGCATCTCCGGGGCGTCCTCCGCCGCCGCCTGGAAGATGTGCCAATGGTCCCGGTCGATGCCGGTGAGCCGCACGTCGGCGACCATGCTCGGGTAGGGGTCGAGCTGTTCGCCGGTCATGCCGATGCCGAGCGCCCGCCGCACCGCCGAGCGGCCGCCGTCCGCGGCGACGGCGTACCGGGCGCGCACGGTGCCGCCGTCGGCGAAGCGCGCCGTGACCCCGTCGGCGTCCTGCGTGAGGCCGGTGAACTCCCGGCCGAAGGCGACCCGGCCACCGAGTTCCCGCAGCCGGGCGTGCAGGATCTCCTGCGTCCGCCATTGCGGGACCATCCACGGACGGTTGTACGGGGCGTCCTCGCTCGGCTCGACCGGTTCGAACATCTGGTGCTCGCCGAGCCGCTGCCCGTCCCGCCAGAGCATGACGAGCGGGTACCGGCCGCCGGCCGCGGTGAACGCGTCCGCCATGCCGAGGTCGTCGAAGACCTCCATCGTGCGCGGCTGGACGCCCTTGCCGCGTGAGCCGGGGAACAGGGCGTCCGCCCGCTCCACGACCAGCGCGTCCACCCCCCGTCTGGCCAGGTCCACGCCGAGGGCGAGGCCGGTGGGTCCCGCGCCCACGACGAGGACGTCCGTCGTCGCGTCCGTCGCCCCGGGCTCCGTCGTGCCGGTGGCAGAAGTCATGACTTTCTCCTTAACATCGTTAAGTCGCGCTTCCGTCCGAGCATGGCCTTAACGGCGTTAAATTGTCAAGGCGGGGCTGTAAGGTTTCCGGACGTGAGCACTGAACGGACAGGCGGCAGCACGTCGACGGCAGGCACCGCACGCGGGGAGCGCCGCGCGCCGCTGGACCGCGCACGGGTCGCCGACACCGCCCTGCGGCTGCTGAACGAGGTGGGTCTCGAAGGGCTGACCCTGCGCGCCATCGCCCGCGAACTGGACGTCAAGGCGCCCGCCCTGTACTGGCACTTCAAGGACAAGCAGGCCCTGCTCGACGAGATGGCGACCGAGATGTACCGCCGCATGATCGCGGGCATCCCGCTGGACCCCCAGGAGACCTGGCGGGAGCGGCTCCTCAACTCCAACCGGGGGCTGCGTACCGCCCTGCTCGCCTACCGCGACGGCGCCCGCGTCTTCAGCGGCTCGCGCTTCACCGGCGCCGCCCACGCCGAGCGGATGGAGGACACCCTGCGGGTGTTCACGGAGGCCGGCTTCACCCTCACCCAGGCGGTCCGGGCGACACAGACCTCGTACCTCTACACCATCGGCTACGTCACCGAGGAACAGGGCGTCCAGCCCATGGCCGACGAGCGCCGCGAGGGTTACGACGTCGAGGAACGGGCCCGTCTGATGGCCGAGTACCCGCTGTCGGCCGCGGCCGGCCGCGAGATCTTCGAGGACTTCGACCGCCACTTCGAGGAGGGCCTGGCCCTGCTGACGGCCGGGATCGCGGCGCGGTACGGCATCGCCTGAGGCGACGTCACGGCGCGGTGCCCGGCGGGGCCCGTCCCGACGCTCAACGCGCCTTGTTCAGCACCCCGCGCAGCCTCGGGGTCAGGGGCTTCTCCACCCAGCCGTGCACCAGCCGGGCCAGGGTCAGCATCGCCGCCACCGTCAGCGGGAGCGTCGCGTACGACGGGAGGCCCCAGGTGCGGTGCAGGAGCTGGATCGCCGGCCAGCCCAGATGCTCGTGGACCAGGTAGAAGGGGTAGGTCAGTGCCCCGGCCGTGGTCAGCCAGCGCCAGTTCACCCCGTTCAGCAGGCCCAGCGCGATCGCCCCGACCGCGACGAACGCGAACGCGACGACCAGGACGATGCCGCCCGAGGTGCGGTGGGCGAAGGCGTGCGGGTCCGCGGCGTTCCACAGGTCGCGCACCGCGTAGTGCTGCCCGATCAGGAAGCTCACGGCCACGATGCCCCAGCCGTAGCCGTCCCGCCGGTCGCGGTGGAGGAGGTGGAGGCCGACGCCGCCGATGAAGAACGGCGCGTACTCGGGCATCAGGACCAGGTCGAGCAGCGGCTCGTGCACGGACCGCGTGAGGGCCGCCGCGAGCGTCCAGCCCGCGCAGAAGAGGATCACCCGCCGCCGGTTCACCCCGGGCAGGACCACGCACAGCGCGAACAGTGCGTAGAAGCGGACCTCGGCCCACAGCGTCCAGCACACGCCCAGCACCCGGTCGACGCCCAGCGGCATCTGCAGCATCGTCAGGTTCAGCAGCGCGTCGCTCGGCGACACCGCCTCGTAGGCCACCACCGGCAGCGCGAACACCGCCGTCACGAGGACGACCGCCGCCCAGTACGCCGGCAGCAGCCGGGAGGCGCGGGAGGCGAAGAACGACGTCAGGGACCGCCCCCAGCCGCTCATGCAGATCACGAACCCGCTGATCACGAAGAACACCTGGACGCCGAGGCAGCCGTAGGCGGCGTACGAGTGCAGCGTCGGGAACTGCTCCGCGGGAGAGGTGCCCCAGGCCCGCGCCACCTCACCGCCGCGTCCGGCGTAGTGGTAGACGGCCACCATCAGCGCGGCGACCAGTCGCAGGCCGTCCAGGGACCGCAGCCGGTGCTCCCGCCGTGGTGCCGCCGGCTGCGGTCGCGCGGGCACGTCGGTCACCGGACGGACGGGCAGGGTGGTCACGGCGGCCCTTTCGACGGCGTGGGACGGGTTTCTCGGCCGGGAGTGCGCACCGGGGCGGAGACTCGCACGTTAACCCCTGCCCACCGGCCGTCCGGCCCGCCGGGAGAAGCCTTGTCCACCCGGTTCCGGCATGTTCATCTCCAGGTCACCCCGGCTTCCCGGAACACCCCCGGGCGCGGGGAGCGGCGACCCGCCGCCCGGCGGGGCCTGCCGGGGCAGCGCCCCGGACGGGGCGTCCGGGAGACGGACGGGGGCCGGCCCGCGGGTTCGGCGGGTGGCCGTGTCCCCGGTTTGTCCCCCGTCGGCGGTGGGGCTCAGCGCCGTACCGCCCTGCGCATCGCGCGCGCCCGCCGGACCACCCGGCGGGCCGTCGCGTTGTTCGGCAGGAAGGCCAGGCGCTCGGGGATGCCGCCGGGCAGGCCCAGCGAGGTGAGGCGCCTCCTGCGGACGTAGCGGCGGGTACGCGGGCCGGGGTGGGCGGACAGGTACCGGGTCGCGGCCGGCCGCAGCGAGGGGTACAGCTGCGGCTGCATCATGAAGCCGACCGCGGTGACCAGTTCGCCCAGCAGGTCCGCCGGTACCGGGTCCTCGCCGGGCCGCTCCTCCAGGTCGGGGAGCAGCGCGTCGGCGAGGACGGCCGGCACCCGGTTGCTGTTCTGGTAGGGCGTCAGGCGGTCGAGGAGCAGTTCCGTGCCGGTGCGGGCCACGGGCAGGCCGTAGAGCGCGGAGGCGGTGAACAGGGCGGTGGAGAAGCAGCCGGCGACCAGAGCGGGTCGCGCCCGTTCGAACAGCACCTCGGCGAGCACCGGGGTGTCGAGCACGGTCAGTTTCACGCCCAGCCGCTCCGCCTCCTCCTCCAGGGCGCGCCCGTACCGGGCCGGCGCGGACGGGTGCGGCTTGAAGACCAGGGCGCGGTGGCCGCGCCCGACCGCCCCGCGCGCCATCGACACGTGCAGCCGCTCCTCCTCCTCGGGGGAGAGGATGCCGAGCGCGGAGAGGTACTGGCCGAGCAGCAGCGCCGCCCCCTCGGGGATCTCCGGCGGCGGTGCGGCGGCGGCGAGCTCGCCCATGACCTTCAGGAAGGCGGGCGTAGGCACCAGGTGGGCGGGCACGTCGAACTCGGTCAGCAGCAGGGGCGTGAGCCCGGGCACCAGGTCGAGGTGGAGCAGCCGGCGCACCCGGGTGCCGACCAGCGGGTCCAGCTTGTTGCGGGTGGGGCCGTAGCTCATCAGGCCGTCGGCGTAGACGTCGATCGGCGCGTCGGTGAACAGGGTGGCGATCGAGAGGGCGGGCGGGACCTGGAGGGACTCCAGGACCAGCTCCACCCGGTCCTCGCCGAGCCCCCACAGCAGCCGCAGATACCGCTCCAGCAGGGGGACGTCGTCGGGGCGCGGCGCCCAGGCGCCCGGGTGGAAGGGGCGGACGGCCTCGTTCCAGGAGAGGACGGCGTCGAAGTGGGCGCGCAGCGGCGCGAAGCCCGGCAGTTCGTCGAGGGACGGGGTGGTCTCCGGCGTACTCGCGTTGTTGCAGACGAGGAGCAGCCGGCGGTCCGCCTCGGCGAACAGCCCGGACTCCAGGGCGGCGGCCAGGGTGGCGGCGCCGTAGAGGGTGGAGGCGCAGAAGATCTGGGTGGTGGCGCGCCGGGGGAGGTCGTTACGGGGCATCACGCGGCCGCCTTCGCTGGGGTGATCCGGCGCCGCAGCCGCCGCAGCCTCGCCGCGCGGTGCGGATCCATGGTGTCGAGTATCTCGTCGAGCGTGTCCTGCGGCAGGCGCCGGATCGCGGCCGCGCTCATCGCCCGCAGCCGCTTGGCCACGGCCGGTTCGAACTTGGCCTCGTCGGCGAGGTGGTGGGCGATGATCGCGCAGTAGGTGCGGACGGCCTTGGGCAGCAGCCGGGCGGCGTCCTCGTCCCGCGCCGTCTCCTCGATCACCTGGTCGAAGGCGCGGATGAAGTCGAGCTGGCGGACGTCACCGATCTGGGTGAGGGAGGAGGCGACCCCGCGCCGGTAGAAGACGCCGAGCAGTCCCACCACGGCGAAGGACCGCGCCTCCCGGTGCAGCCGCCAGATCCACGGCCGGTCCTCGGCGGTGCGCAGCCCGTCCGTGAAGTGCAGCAGGCCCCGCTCCAGCAGCCGACGGTGGTAGATCCCGGCCCAGGCGTAGGCGTAGTCCACGGAGGTGCTGCGCTCGGCGGGCAGGATCGACCCGCGCGGGTCGAGCACCTCGCCGCGCCGGCCGACGGGCACCCGGTGCACGGTGCGGGCGCGGGCGGTGGCCTGCACGTGGTCGGTGCGCACGAAGTCGCAGCCGAGGTCCTCCACGGCGGCGAGCAGCGCGGCGAGATGGCCGGGGGCGAGCCAGTCGTCGCCGTCCAGGAAGGTCAGGTACTCGCCGCCCGCCGCGTCCAGACCGGTGTTGCGCGCGGTGGCGAGCCCCCCGTTCTCCTCGTGGCGGACGTACCGCACCCGGGCGACGTCCGAGAGCTGCTCGGCGGCGCGTTCGAGAAGGGCCGGAGTTCCGTCCTTGGAATGGTCGTCCACCAGCACGAACTCGAAATCCTCGCGGGCATTGGACCGCAGACTTCGGAGCATGTCCGGCGCGTATTGCTGCACGTTGTAGAACGGCACGATCACGGAGAGCTTGGGCACCCGCACGACGCTAGGAGCCGCCCCGTCAGCGGAACTTGCCGGTGGGGGGACGGCCGGTGAACTCCTCGTGTCGGAACGGTGCACCGCGTGTACGCCGGGGAATTCCGCGGGCCGGTTCGGTTTCCGGTGGCGCGTTGTTCACTTCTCGTTGAATCCCGGTTGGGCCGGGCATCGGAATCGCTTCCTAGCGTCTTGGGCGTGCCAGCAAGTACACCGAAGCCCCCGCGCATCGCCGTCCTCGCGGATTCCGACACCCGCTGGAAATGGGGTGCGCTGACCGCCGGACGGATCGCCCCCGGTGGCGCCCCCGTGCTCGACGGCTTCCTGCTGCGCGGCCGGGCCACGCCCACCCCGCGCCAGCTCGCCGAGGTCGGCGTCCACGCCGACTCGCTGCGCGAGGTCACCGCCACCGCCTTCCTGCGCGCCATGACGGAGGAGGAGTACGACGTCGTCGTGCTCGCCCTCGTCGGCGGGGGAGTGCAGGCGCTGCTGCACGGTCTCGGGCGGGCCTGGGAGGGCCGCTCCCGGCGCCCCGTGGTCGTCACCGGCTACGTCGGCGTCGTCTACGAGAAGCTCGCCGACGGCCTGCTGCTGCGGCACGGCGCGGACCTCGTCCTCGCCAACTCCCGCCAGGACGCGGAGCGTTTCCGCGCGGTGTACGAGGGGGTCGGCGCCGACGCCTCGGCGGTCACGGAGGTCGCGCTGCCCTTCCTCGGCGGCGCGCCCTACACCGGCCCGCCCGGGCCGGGGGCGGAGGAGGGAGGCAGGCCCTTCACGGTCGTCTTCGCCGCCCAGCCCTCCGTGCCCGCCGGCCGCCGGGAGCGCACCTACCTGCTCGACCGTCTCGTGCGGCACGCCCGGCTGCACCCGGAGCGCGAGGTGCTGCTCAAGCTGCGCTCCCGGCCCGGCGAGCACACCACGCACCTGGAGGAGCTGCCCTACCAGAAGCTCGTCCGCAGGGCCGACCCGCCGCCCAACCTGCGCCTGATCCACGGGCACATGGGCGAGGTCCTCGACCGCACCGACCTCCTCGTCACCGTCAGCTCGACGGCTGCCCTGGAGGCGCTGCACCGGCGCATCCCGACCGCCGTCCTCACCGACCTCGGGGTGCGCGAGACGCTCGGCAACCACCACTTCACCGGCTCCGGCTGCCTCACCTCCTGGGACCGGCTGGACGCCGGGCACCGCCCCGAACCCGAGGAGGACTGGGTCGTCCGGCAGGGCGTCGCGGCCGGCGAGGGCTCCTACGACACCGCCTTCGACGGGGCCCGCACCCGCATCGCCGGGCTGCTCGCCCGGCCCGGCGGCCTGCCCCCCTTGACCCCGTACTACACGCTCGCGACGGCCCCCGGCTATCTGCCGGGCATCCTCGCCCGCCACCACCTCGGCCCGGACGGTCTCCCGCTGCCGGGCGCGCCCGCCGCCGACCGCGAGCCGGGCCCGGTCCGGGAGATCGTGCGCCGCGCCGCGCGCGGCGCCTACCGGCACGGGGTGCAGCGGGTCGCCCCGGCGATCCGCCGGATGGGGGAGCTGTGAACGTCCCGAACGTCCCGGGCACCACCCCGGGCAGCCCGAGCACCCCGAGCGTCCCGACGCAGCCCCGACGAGAGGGAGCAGAACCCATGACCGGTCCGCACGAGGGCGCCACCCCGCGCCGGGTGCTCGCGGTGATCCCCGCGCGCGGCGGCTCCAAGGGGGTGCCCGCGAAGAACCTCGCCCCGGTCGGCGGGGTGCCGCTGGTGGCCCGGGCCGTGCGCGAGTGCCGCGCGAGCCGCCTGGTGACCGACGTCGTCGTCTCCACCGACGACCGCGCGATCGCCGCCGCCGCCCGCGAGGCCGGCGCGGAGGTCGTGTCCCGCCCCGGCGCGCTCGCCGGGGACACGGCCACCTCCGAGGCCGCCGTCCGGCACGCGATGGACACCCACGAGGCACTGCACGGGGCGCCGGTCGACGTCGTCCTGCTCGTGCAGTGCACCAGCCCCTTCCTGGTCGCCGAGGACCTCGACGCGGTGGCCGGCGCCGTCGCCGAGAAGGGCGCCGACACGGCGGTGACCGTGGCCCCCTTCCACGGCTTCGTGTGGCGGGACGGCGAGCCCGGCGCCCCCGCGGCGGAGGGCGGGCACGGCGTCAACCACGACAAGTCCCACCGCCCGCGCCGCCAGGACCGCCCCCAGGACCTGCTGGAGACCGGCGCCGCCTACGCGATGGACGCGGCCGGCTTCCGCACCCACGGGCACCGCTTCTTCGGCCGCACGGACCTCGTGCGCACCGACCCGGCCCGCGTGCTGGAGATCGACGACCCGCACGACCTGGCCCGCGCCCGTGCGCTGGCCCCGCTCCTCGACGCGCCCCGGCGCGGTGCGCTGCCGACCGCCGGGGACATCGACGCGGTCGTCCTGGACTTCGACGGCACCCAGACCGACGACCGGGTGCTGATCGACGCCGACGGAAAGGAATTCGTCTCCGTGCACCGCGGCGACGGCCTCGGCATCGCCGCCCTGCGCGGGAGCGGCCTGAAGATGCTGATCCTCTCCACGGAACAGAACCCGGTCGTCGCCGCCCGCGCCCGCAAGCTGCGGATCCCCGTGGCGCACGGCGTCGACCGCAAGGACCTCGCGCTCAAGCAGTGGTGCGAGGAACAGGGCATCGCGCCCGAGCGCGTGCTCTACGTCGGCAACGACGTCAACGACCTGCCGTGCTTCGCCCTCGCGGGCTGGCCCGTGGCGGTCGCGAACGCCCACGACCTCGTGCGCGGCGCCGCCCGCGCGGTCACCACCCTCCCCGGCGGCGAAGGCGCCGTCCGGGAGATCGCCGGCTGGATCCTCGGCCCCTCCCTCGACTCCCTCCCCGACTAAGGAAATCCCTCATGAGCACCCACTCCCGCATCCGCACCCTCGGTTCCCGCGAGGCCGGCCCCGGCCGCCCCGTCTACGTCACCGGTGAGATCGGCATCAACCACAACGGCGAGCTCGAGAACGCCTTCAAGCTGATCGACGCGGCCGCCGAGGCCGGCTGCGACGCCGTCAAGTTCCAGAAGCGCACCCCCGAGATCTGCACCCCCCGCGACCAGTGGGACATCGAGCGCGACACCCCCTGGGGCCGGATGACGTACATCGACTACCGCCACCGCGTCGAGTTCGGCGAGGAGGAGTACCGGCGGATCGACGCGTACTGCAAGGAGAAGGGCATCGACTGGTTCGCCTCCCCGTGGGACACCGAGGCCGTCGCCTTCCTGGAGAAGTTCGACGTCCCCGCGCACAAGGTGGCCTCCGCCTCGCTGACCGACGACGAGCTGCTGCGCGAGCTGCGCGCGACCGGCCGCACGATCATCCTCTCCACCGGCATGTCGACCCCGAAGCAGATCCGGCACGCGGTGGAGGTGCTGGGCAGCGAGAACATCCTGCTCTGCCACGCCACCTCGACCTACCCGGCCAAGGCCGAGGAGCTCAACCTGCGCGTCATCAACACCCTGCAGGCCGAGTACCCGAACGTGCCGATCGGCTACTCCGGCCACGAGACGGGCCTGCAGACCACGCTGGCCGCCGTCGCCCTCGGCGCCGCCTTCGTCGAGCGGCACATCACCCTCGACCGCGCCCTGTGGGGCTCGGACCAGGCGGCCTCCGTCGAACCCCAGGGGCTCACCCGGCTGGTCCGCGACATCCGCACCATCGAGGCCTCGCTCGGCGACGGCGTGAAGAAGGTCTACGACTCCGAGCTCGGCCCGATGAAGAAGCTGCGCCGCGTCCCCGGCGCCGTCGCGGAGGCGGAGATCGCCGCGGCGGCGGGCGAGCCGGTCGCGGTCTGACCGGGACGGACGGTCCTTTCGCCGATGAGCCCCCGCGCCGCGACACCCGGCCCCGAAGCCGGTTCCGGCACCGGTCCCGATCCCGCCAACGGTGCCGGCCCCGGCAGCGATTCCGGCACCCTCGCCTTCGTCGAGAGCCCGGTGCAGCTGCTGAACGTCCTGGAGTGGGCACACGCACACGCTCACGTGCCCGCGCCCGCGTCGGACGGGCGGCGGCCGCCCGGCGCGGGCCTCACCCTGGTCGTCCTCTCCCCCGTGGACCCGATGACCCGCGGTCAGCTCCGCCGCATGGCCGAACTGGCCCGCGAGGAGGGGCACCGGGTCCGCTGGGAGGAGGCGCGCGGCGGCACCCTCGCCCCCTTCCGGACGGTGGGCGGTCTCACCGCCCTGCTGCGCCGGGCGCGGCGGGTGGTCATGGGCGACCCCTTCTCCCGCTACGTCCAGCTCCTGCTGACCCTGACCGGGGCGCGCGAGCTGGTCGTGGTGGACGACGGCACGGCCACGATGGAGTTCGTCACCCAACTGGCCCAGGGCGAACGCCTGGTGCGCTGGCACCGCAAGGGCGGCCGTCCGGGCCCCCGGGATCTCCTGTTCGCCCCGGTGTCGGCGGTGGCCCGCCGCCGGCTGCGCGCCACGCCCGCGCGCACGGTCGAGATCTTCTCCGCGATGCCGATCGGGGAGGTCCCGGAGGGCGTCACGGTGACCGCCAACACGTTCACCTGGACCCGCGCCCGCTTCGGCCCCCCGCGCGTCGCGAAGGGCGCCGACCTGGTCGGCACCTCGCTCGTGGAGACGGGCGTGGTCGATGTCGAGCACTACCTCGACGCGGTCCGGGCCCTCGCCTCGGCGCACGGCGCCGGCCGCTACTTCGCCCACCGGCGCGAGAGCACGGAGAAGCTCCACCGCCTGGCCGTGGAGACGGGCCTGGAGATCGTCCGCCCCGACCTGCCCCTGGAACTGATCGCCCGCCGCGGCCCGGTCGGCCGCACGATCCTCAGCTTCCCCTCGACGGTCGTCCACACCCTCCCCCTGGCCCTGGCCGGGACCGAGGTCCGGGTGGCGGTCTGCGACATCGACCCCGGCTGGCTCACCACCAGTGCCTCGCCCCGGGCCCGGACCTTCCTGACCGGCGTCACGAGCACCGCGAGGGACGTCCACCGGCTGCCGGGGACGTCGGCGACGGCGGCGGGACAGGCGGGACCCGAGGGGACGGCGGGGCCGACGGGAAGCAGTGTGTGGCGGAGGTCACATCGGCGGGAGCGATGCCCCGACTCGGCCGACAAGTCCGGGCAGTTTACCCAGCCGTGAAGGTCGTCATGCGGCGTGTCCCCGGGATTTTTTCGCCCAACGGCCTGAACTTTGTTGATCACGGGTTGGTTGTGCGTCCGATCGGCCTACCCTTCAAAGGGTGAACCATGTGATGTCCCCAGAGTCCGAGGCCGACATCCCGGGGAACGCTGTGCTCCCCGGCGCGCTGCCCGCCGCCCTGCACGCCGAGCTCGTGGCCTTCCGCCGCGATCTGCACATGCACCCGGAGCTCGGTAACCAGGAGTTCCGCACGACCGCCGCGATCAAGGCCCGCCTCGAGAAGGCCGGGCTCACGCCGCGTGTCCTCGAGGGCGGGACCGGGCTCGTCTGCGACATCGGTGACACCGGGGACCGGGCCGACGGCCCGATCCTCGCGCTGCGCGCCGACATCGACGCGCTGCCCATCCCGGACACCAAGACCGACTGCGCCTACCGCTCCACCGTGCCCGACCGGGCCCACGCCTGCGGGCACGACGTGCACACCACGGTCGTCCTCGGCACCGCGCTCGTCCTCGCCGGGCTGCACCGCGAGGGCCGGCTGCCGCGCGGAGTGCGGATGATCTTCCAGCCCGCCGAGGAGGTGCTGCCCGGAGGCGCCTCCGACGTGATCGCCTCCGGCGCCCTCGACGGAGTCGGCCGGATCATCGCCGTGCACTGCGACCCCAAGGTCGACGCCGGCCGCATCGGCCTGCGCTACGGCGCCATCACCTCCGCCTGCGACCGCGTCGAGATCGCCCTCGACGGACCCGGCGGCCACACCGCGCGCCCCCACCAGACCACCGACCTGGTCACCGCCGCCGCCCGCGTGGCCCTCGACGTGCCCGCGCTGGTGCGCAACCGGGTCGACGCCCGCAGCGGGCTCTCCGTCACCTGGGGCCGCATCGAGTCCGGCCACGCCCCCAACGTGATCCCCCAGCACGCCGAGCTGTCCGGGACCGTGCGGTGCCTGGACCTGGACGCCTGGCGGATCGCCCCCGACGTCGTGCACGCCGCGGTCGACGAGATCGCGAACATGTACCGCGCCAAGTCCGAGATCAACTACATCCGGGGCGTCCCGCCGGTCGTCAACGATCCCGTCGTCGCCGAACTGCTGCGCGACGCGATGACCGCCCGGCGCGGTGCCGACTCCATCGAGGACACCCCGCAGAGCCTGGGCGGCGAGGACTTCTCCTGGTACCTGGAGCACGTGCCGGGCGCGATGGCCCGCCTCGGCGTGCGCCGGCCCGGCGACCGGACCGTGCGCGACCTGCACCAGGGTGACTTCGACGCGGACGAGCACGCGATCACCGTCGGCGTGGAGATGTTCACGGCGGCGGCCCTCCTGCACCCGGACCACTGACGGTCCCTCCTCGCGCGAAGGCGCCCGCGAGGCCCTCGCGGGCGCCCCTTGCGTCCCCTTCGCCCGGCCGCGACATCGGCCCGTAACGCCCGTCGACCGCCCGTAACCCGGAGGCGGCACGAATCGGTAACGGCGGCGCCGAACCCCGTTCCCCCGTTCTTCTACGCGCGTTACTGTGCGCCCGAATCGCTGCCGCAGCGGCGCGTTCGATCGAGCCGGCCGGCCACGGGTGCCGGAAACGAAGGGTGCTTGTCGTGCGTTCGAATCCCCGCAGATCCCTCAGATTCCCCACGTCCCCCGGACTCCGCGGAACCTCCTCGCGCCGGATCTCCCGCGCCGCGGTGGCCGTCTCCGTCGTCGCGCTCGTGGCCGCCGGCTGCGGCAAGTCCAGCAACGAGGCGAGCGACTCCGGCAAGGACTCCTCCGGCGGCTACTCGGGCAAGGGCATCGGCCTGGCGTACGACATCGGCGGCAAGGGCGACCAGTCCTTCAACGACGCCGCGTACGCCGGTTTCGCGAAGGCCGAGAAGGAGTTCAAGATCGGCGGGCGGGACATCGAGCCGCAGGACGGCGAGTCCGATGCCGACAAGATCCAGCGGCTGACCACCCTCGCCAAGGCGGGCTACAACCCGATCATCGGCGTCGGCTACTCCTACGCGCCCGCCGTGAAGGAGGTCGCCGCCCACTACCCGAAGGTCACCTTCGGCATGATCGACGACGAGACGATCAAGGCGAAGAACGTCGTCGACCTGGTCTTCAGCGCGGAGCAGTCCTCCTACCTGGCCGGCGTCGCGGCGGCCAAGGCCAGCAAGAAGGACCACATCGGCTTCATCGGCGGCGTCGACATCCCGCTCATCCACACCTTCGAGGCGGGTTTCGACCAGGGCGCGAAGTCCGTCAACCCGAAGATCAAGATCGAGTCGCAGTACCTGACGGAGACCGCGGCGGAGGGCGGCTTCTCCAGCCCCGACAAGGGCCAGAGCGCGGCGGACGGCCAGATCGACGCCGGCGCCGACGTGATCTACCACGCGGCCGGGCTCTCCGGGCAGGGCGTGATCAAGGCCGCCGCCACGCACAAGGTGTGGGCGATCGGTGTCGACTCCGACCAGTACCGGCAGTCACCGCTGGCGAAGTACAAGGACCACATCCTCGGCTCCGCGCTGAAGAACGTCGGCGGCGCGGTCTACGAGCTGGTCAAGTCCGTCCACGAGGGCAAGCCGCTGAGCGGCGTGGTCGTCGGCGACCTGAAGTCCGGCGGTGTCGGCTTCGCGGACTCCAACCCCGGGTACCGCGCCATGAAGGACGTGGTGGCCGCGGTGGAGAAGGCGAAGGAGGACGTCGTCGACGGCAAGGTGAAGGTCGCGACGGAGTAGCCGCCCGGCCCGGCCGTGAAGGGAGGGGCCGGACGGCGACCACCCCGCCGACCAGCCCCTTCCCCGTTCCACCACGCCGATGTCAGTCCCCTGCGGTAGCTTCCGGAGTGCGGGGGGCCACAGCGCCCGTACAAGCACACGGCCACAGGGGTGGGTGGACATGAACGACGGCACGGCGACCGCACAGGACCCGGCAGCGACCGAACCGCTGGACGCCCGGCTCGAACGCCACCGCGTCGAGCTCACCGGCTACTGCTACCGCATGCTCGGTTCCTCCTTCGAGGCGGAGGACGCGGTCCAGGACACCATGGTCCGCGCCTGGCGCAGTTTCGACCGCTTCGAGGGCCGCTCCAGCCTCCGCTCCTGGCTCTACCGCATCGCGACCAACGTCTGCCTGGACATGCTGAACGCGGGCAACAAACGGGCCCGCCCGATGGACCTCACGGAGTCCACCCCGCTCGCCCGGGCCGCCCTGGCGCCCCGCCCGGACCACACCTGGCTGGAGCCGGTGCCGGACGCCCGGGTCCTGCCCGCCGTCAGCGATCCCGCGGAGGCCGCCGTGGCCAAGGAGTCCGTGCGGCTCGCCTTCATGGCCGCGCTGCAGCAACTGCCGCCCAAGCAGCGGGCGGTCCTCATCCTGCGCGAGGTCCTCGCCTGGCGGGCGAGCGAGGTCGCCGAGCTCCTCGGCACCTCGGTCGCCTCGGTGAACAGCGCACTGCAGCGGGCCCGCGCCACCCTCGCCGAGCGCCCGGCCGGGGAGGGCGCCGAGGCCGCCGTCTCCGATCCGATGGACGAGGAGCAGCGCAAGCTCCTGGAGCGCTACGTCGCCGCCTTCGAGGGCTACGACATGACCGCGCTGACCGCCCTGCTGGCGGAGGACGCGATCATGACGATGCCGCCGTTCGACCTGTGGCTGCGCGGCCCGGAGGACATCACCGGCTTCATGACGACGCTCGGCGCGGCCTGCGCGCACTCGCGCCTGGTCCCCGTCGAGGTCAACGGACTGCCCGGGTTCGCGCAGTACAAGCCGGACCCGGAGACGGGCGGCTTCACGGCGTGGGCGGTGCAGGCCCTGGAGATCTCGCCCGAGGAGTCAGGCGGCCGGATCACCGGGTTCCACTGCTTCCTCGACACCGAGCGGTGGTTCCCCCTGTTCGGACTGCCCCTCCAGCTCGACGGGGAGGGCGAGGAGGCCGAGTAGCGCTCGCAGCTCGGGCGAGGGCCCCCGGACCCGGATGCGCCCGCCGGCCCGGCGGGCGGCGAGCTGGAGCCGGGCGAGGACGTCGACGAGGACGAGTCCGGAGGTGAGGACCCCGCCGACGTCGCAGACCACCGCGCCCCCCTCGGCGGCGGCCGCCCGCGCCCGGACGTCACGGCTCAGCCGCCCCACGTCGTCCCGGCCGACGAACGGGGGAAGCACCAGCACAGCGGGTGTCACGGAATCCACGGTCGGTAGACGCCCCGCCCTCCCGCGACTCATCGGTCCCCGCACGACGCCTTCGCCCGGGGATCGGCCCGGACGTGCGAACGGGACCGGCGGGGGTCCACCGGTCCCGTTCATCCGGTCCCGTCATCCGAAAAGGGAAAAGCCCGGTCAGGCGATGCGTTCCAGGACCACCGGCGTCCGGTTGAACTCGGCGCCCTGGGCGGCGATGTCGCAGGCGTTCTCCAGGGCCTTCAGAGCGTACTCGAAGCGCTCGGGGGTGTCGGTGTGCAGGGTCAGCAGGGGCTGGCCCTCGGTGACCCGGTCGCCCGGCTTGGCGTGCAGCTCCACACCGGCCGCCGCCTGCACGGGGTCCTCCTTGCGGGCGCGGCCGGCGCCCAGCCGCCAGGCGGCGACGCCGACGTCGTAGGCGTCGAGGCGGGCGACCACGCCGGAGGCGGCGGCCGTGACCACGTGCTGCTCGCGGGAGGTGGGCAGAGGCGCGTCCGGGTCGCCGCCCTGGGCGCTGATCATGCGGCGCCAGGCGTCCATCGCGGAGCCGTCTGCCAGCGCCTTGGCCGGGTCGGCGTCCGTCAGCCCGGCCGCGTCGAGCATCTCCCGGGCGAGCGCGAGCGTCAGCTCGACCACGTCCGCCGGGCCTCCGCCCGCGAGGACCTCCACCGACTCGCGGACCTCCAGCGCGTTGCCGGCGGTCAGCCCGAGCGGGGTGGACATGTCGGTGAGCAGGGCGACGGTCTTCACGCCGTGGTCCGTGCCCAGGCCCACCATGGTGCGGGCCAGCTCGCGCGCGTCCTCCACCGTCTTCATGAAGGCGCCGCTGCCCGCCTTCACGTCGAGCACCAGCGAGCCGGTGCCCTCGGCGATCTTCTTCGACATGATCGAGGAGGCGATCAGCGGGATCGACTCGACCGTGCCGGTCACGTCCCGCAGCGCGTACAGCTTCTTGTCGGCGGGGGCGAGCCCGTCACCGGCCGCGCAGATCACCGCGCCGACGCCATCCAGCACGGACAGCATCTCCTCGTTGGACAGCAGCGCCCGCCAGCCGGGGATCGACTCCAGCTTGTCCAGTGTGCCGCCGGTGTGGCCGAGGCCCCGTCCGGAGAGCTGCGGCACGGCGGCGCCGCAGGCGGCGACCAGCGGGGCCAGCGGCAGCGTGATCTTGTCGCCGACGCCTCCGGTGGAGTGCTTGTCGGCGGTGGGGCGGGAGAGCGAGGAGAAGTCCATGCGCTCGCCCGAGGCGATCATCGCGGCGGTCCAGCGGGCGATCTCGTGCCGCTCCATGCCGTTGAGCAGGATCGCCATGTTGAGCGCGGCCATCTGGTAGTCGGCGACCTCGCCGCGGGTGTAGGCGTCGATCACCCAGTCGATCTGCGCGGCGCTGAGCTCGCCCCCGTCCCGCTTGGTGCGGATGACGGAGACGGCATCCATCGACAACGACGTCATGGCTTTCCTTCCGGAGGGGGAGCACGCGCACGTGCGGATTCGGAACGCCGTACGGCCCCGCCGAGCTGCTCAGCAGGGCCGTACGGGAAATGCGGGAGGAGCGGGAGCGAAGCAGGTCAGCCGACCAGGTGGCCCGGGCCGAAGGCCTGCGGCAGCATCTCGGACAGCGGCAGGATGCCCGCCGGGGTCTCCAGGAGCATGTCGGGCCCGCCGAACTCGTACAGGAGCTGCCGGCAGCGGCCGCACGGCACCAGGCTCTCGCCCCGCCCGTCCACGCACACGAAGTGCGTCAGCCGCCCGCCCCCGCTGTCACGCAGCGCGGAGACCAGCCCGCACTCCGCGCACAGGCCGAGCCCGTAGGAGGCGTTCTCCACGTTGCAGCCGGTGACCGTGCGCCCGTCGTCGACGAGGGCGGCGGCACCGACCGGGTAGCCCGAGTAGGGGGCGTAGGCGCGCGACATCGCCGCGCGCGCCGCCTCCCGCAGGGCCTCCCAGTCGACGCCGGACGCCCCGGCACCGGTGGGGGTCACTTGCCCTGCCCCTTGCGGTAGGGCAGACCGTCCGCCTTCGGCATCCGCAGGTGCTGCGCGGAGAGCGAGAGCACGAGCAGCGTGACCACGTACGGGGTCGCGGTGACGACCTGGCGCGGGACGTCGTCCGTGGAGACGTACCAGAGGAACATCAGCACGCCGACGACCGCGGTGGCCACGGCCGGCACGTGCCGCTTCCGCCACACCAGGTAGGCCGCCCCGAACACCAGCAGGATCGCCAGCAGCAGGATCAGCGCGTGCACGTTGGTGGTGCCGCCGCGCAGGTTGAGGCTGTCGGTGTAGCCGAACAGGCCCGCACCGAGGGCGAGGCCGCCCGGCATCCAGTTGCCGAAGATCATCGCCGCGAGGCCGATGTAGCCGCGTCCGGCGGTCTGGCCGTCCAGGTACACGTTGGAGGCGACGATCGACAGGAAGGCGCCGCCCAGCCCGGCGAAGCCGCCGGAGATCAGCACGGCGAGGTACTTGTACTTGTAGACGTTGACGCCGAGGGACTCGGCGGCCACCGGGTTCTCGCCGCAGGAGCGCAGCCGCAGCCCGAAGGCGGTGCGCCACAGCACCCACCAGGACAGCGGCACGAGTGCCACGGCGATCACGGTGAGCGGCGACAGGTCGGTGATCAGGCCGCCGACGAGGCCGGCGAGGTCGGAGACCAGGAACCAGTGCTTGCCGTTGAGCGTGGCCAGGCCGCTGGAGATGCCGGGGATGTCGAAGGTGCCGAGGGAGTCGATCGGCGGGGACTGCTTGGAGGAGCCCTGCGGGACGCCCTCGAAGGTGAACTTCGACAGGTAGCGGGTGGTGCCGAGCGCCAGGATGTTGATGGCCACACCGGAGACGATGTGGTTCACGTTGAACGTGACGGTGGCGATCGCGTGCAGGATACCGCCGAGGACACCGCCGAGGATGCCGAAGACGACACCCGTCCACGGGCCCCACTGGTAGCCGGCCCAGGCACCGAACCAGGTGCCGAGGATCATCATGCCCTCGAGGCCGATGTTGACCACGCCCGCGCGCTCGGCCCACAGACCGCCGAGACCGGCGAGGCCGATCGGGACGGCGAGCCGCAGCGCGGTGGACATCTGGCCGGTGGAGGTGATGCCGTCCGCGCCGGTGATCAGCCGGACCACGGAGGTGAGGACCAGCACGCCCGCGATGACCAGCAGGAGCACCGGGAGCGAGAGCCGACGGCCGCTCCGGCCGGGCCGCTTCGCCTGCTGCTTGGTGAGGGTCGCGGTGCTCATCGGGCCGCCACCTCCTTCTTGTCGGTGTTGCGGGCGGCGGCGGCGAGTTCCGCGCCGACCCGCTTCTGCTGGCGGCGCAGCCCCCACTGCCGTACGGCCTCGTAGGAGATGACGACCGCGAAGACGATCAGGCCCTGCATGATCGTCGCGATCTCCTTCTCGTACGCCACCGGGGTCGCGTAGTCGAGGGCGGGCGAGGCCTTGTCGAGCAGGGCCCAGAGCAGGGCGGCGAGCGCGATGCCGCCGGGGTTGTTGCGGCCCAGCAGGGCGATGCCGATGGCGGTGAAGCCGAGACCGGCGGGGAAGCTGAGGCTGTAGGTGTGGGTGTCGCCGAGCAGCAGCGGCAGGCCGGCCAGGCCCGCGACCGCGCCGGAGATCACCATGGAGAGGAACACCATCCGCTTGGCGTTGACGCCGGAGGCCGCGGCGGCGGTCTCGGAGGCGCCGGTGGCGCGCAGGTCGAAGCCGAAGCGGGTGCGGTTGAGGACCAGCCAGTAGCCGATGCCCAGCAGGATGGCGAGGAAGACCAGGCCGTAGATCTCGCCGACGTCGGCGCCGAGGTCGATGCCCGGGATCCAGCCGGACTTGCGCATCACGCCGGTCGTCATGTTGTTGCCGAGCTGGACGCCCCACACGTGCGCGAGGGTGACGTAGCCGATGACGGCGGTGGCGATGGAGTTCAGCATGATCGTCGCGACGACCTCGCTGACGCCCCGGGTCACCTTCAGCGCACCGGCGATGCCCGCCCACAGCGCGCCCGTGCCCATGGCGACCAGGAGCAGCAGGGGGATCTGCAGGAAGTTCGGCAGGGCCACGTTGGCGCCGACCACGGCGGTCATCACGACGGCGAGGCGGTACTGGCCGTCGACGCCGATGTTGAACAGGTTCATGCGGAAGCCGAGGGCGACCGCGATGGCGGCGATGTAGTACATCGACGCCTGGTTGACGATCAGCACCTGCACGTCGGAGTACGAGGCCTGCTGGAGCATCAGCCGGTAGGGCTCGAACGGGTTGCGGTCCGAGGCGAGCAGGACGACGGAGGTCAGCGCGATCGCCAGGACGAGCGCGATGACCGGTCCGGCCACTGCGAGGAGCACCCGCTCCTTGTCGAACTTCTTCATCGGGCCTCGTCCTCCGGGGCGGCCTCGGTGGCGCCGCTCGGGGCGCCTGATTCGTCGTGCTCCAGGTGGCCGGCCGCGGCGCCGGTCATGGCGGAGCCGAGTTCCTCGGGGGTGATGGTGGCCGGGTCGGCGTCGGCGACGAGGCGGCCGTTGTAGATCACCCGCAGGGTGTCCGACAGGCCGATCAGCTCGTCGAGGTCGGCGGAGATCAGCAGCACCGCCAGGCCCTCGCGGCGGGCCTCGCGGATGCGGTCCCAGATCTGCGCCTGCGCGCCGACGTCCACACCGCGGGTGGGGTGCGCGGCGATCAGGAACGTGGGGGAGTGGCTCATCTCGCGGCCGACGATCAGCTTCTGCTGGTTACCGCCGGACAGCGAGGCGGCGGTGACGTCGATGCCGGGGGTGCGGACGTCGTACTCCTCGACGATCCGGCGGGTGTCGGCCTGGGCGCCCTTGGGGTCCAGCCAGAAGCCCTTGGCGTTGGGCTTCTCGGTGACGTGGCCGAGGATGCGGTTCTCCCAGAGGGGGGCCTCCAGGAGCAGGCCCTGGCGGTGGCGGTCCTCGGGGATGTAGCCGACGCCCTGCTCGCGGCGCCTGCGGGTGGGCCAGGGGGTGATGTCCTCGCCGAGGAAGCGGAGGGTGCCGGAATCGGCGTGCCTGGTGCCGATCAGCGCGTCGATCAGCTCGGTCTGCCCGTTGCCCTCGACACCGGCGATGCCCATGACCTCGCCGGCGTGGATGGTGAACGTGACGTCGTCGAGCACCCGGCGCACGTCGGCGTCGGTGGGGGCGGTGGGCACGGCGCCGGTGCCGCCGCTGGCCGCGGGGGCGGTGACGTCGCTCGCCTCGGCCACCTCGCCGAGCGAGGCGCCGGCGGCGTGGACGGTGAGGTTCTCCACCTCGATCACCGGGCGGTCGGTGACCGTGGACTCGGCGGTCTCGGGGGTGGGCAGCTCGCTGCCGACCATCATCTCGGCGAGCTGGCGGGGGGTGGTCTCGGCGGGGACGGCGGTGCCGACGGTGGTGCCGCGCCGGATCACCGTGATCTCGTCGGCGACGGAGAGGACCTCGCCCAGCTTGTGCGAGATGAAGATGACGGCCAGGCCCTCGGACTTCAGTTCGCGCAGGTTGGCGAAGAGCGCGTCGACCTCCTGCGGCACGAGGACCGCGGTCGGCTCGTCGAGGATGAGCGTGCGGGCGCCCCGGTAGAGGACCTTGAGGATCTCCACCCGCTGGCGGTCGGCGACGCCGAGGCTCTCCACCAGGACGTCGGGGCGGACGCCCAGGCCGTACCGTTCGGAGATCTCCTTGATCTTCCGGCGGGCGCCGCCGCCGATGCCGTGGAGCTTCTCGCTGCCCAGGACGGTGTTCTCCAGGACGGTGAGATTGTCCGCGAGCATGAAGTGCTGGTGGACCATGCCGATGCCGCGGGCGATGGCGTCGGCGGGGCTGCCGAAGGCCACCTGCTCGCCGTCGACCGCGATGGTGCCCTCGTCCGGCTTCTGCATGCCGTAGAGGATCTTCATCAGCGTCGACTTGCCGGCGCCGTTCTCGCCGACGAGGGCGTGCACGGTGCCTTTGCGGACGGTGAGGTGGATGTCGTGGTTGGCCACCACCCCCGGGAACCGCTTGGTGATGCCGGCCAGCTCGACCGCGGTCGACCGCGCGGTGAGCGGAGGGCTGCTGGACGCGTCGATGGCGCACTCTCCTTGGAAAAGGGGCCGATCTACGCGCGTAGCGCCCCTGCCTTAAATAGTGCTCGGGTGCATGTCGTTCGCGCCGTGGATCCCCGGCGTTCCCGACCGTTCCCGAGCATTGTGCCGTGCGGACGGCGGTGCGGGTCGGCCCGTCCTCCCCGCACTCCGTCGTGCGGCTGCCACGCTGCCACTGCGGGCTCGCGCTGACCATGGTCCCGGGGGACCGCGTGATGACGTCGTGGCCGGGACGTCGTCGCGTCGTGACCCCCGGCCGGGAGACGGTGCCGCCGCCCGGTGCCGGCCGGGGCCGGCGGGCGGGCGGCGGTCCGGCGGGCGGGCGGCGGTCCGGCGGGTCCGGCGGCGCACCGCCGGACCCGCCGTGGTCCGCGTCAGTCCGTCAGGACGCGTTGACCTTGATCGAACCGTCCTTGATGCCCTGCTCGGCCTTCTCGAGGGCGGCCTGCAGGTCCTTGTCGTTCTTGAAGACCGGGTTGGAGTCGGCCAGGCCCACCCCGCCGTTCTCCAGGGACCCGCGGATCTCGCCGCTCTGCGGCTTCTTGTCCTTGATGACGGACTTGGCGAGGTCGTAGACCTGGCCCTGCACGTTCTTCAGGGCGGAGGTGAGGATGTACTTCTTGTACTTCGCCAGCGCCGACTGGTTGTACTGGTCGGAGTCGACCCCGATCGCCCACACCTTGTGCGCGGCGGCGGCCTTGATCACGCCCTGCCCGGAGAGGCCGGCCGCGTGGTAGACGACGTCCGCACCGGCGTCGATCTGGCCCTCGGCGGCGCTCTGGCCCTTGTCGGGGCTGGAGAAGCCGCCCTCGGCCGCGGTCTCCGTCAGGTACTGCGACTTGACCTTGACCTTGGGGTTGGTGTCCTTGACGCCCTGCTCGAAGCCGGCCTCGAACTTGTGGATCAGCGGAACGTCCACACCGCCGATGAAGCCGACGACGTTCGACTTGGTGGTCTTCGCGGCGGCGACACCGGCGAGGTAGGAGGACTGCTCCTCGTGGAAGACCAGGTCGGCGACGTTGTCCGCCTTGATGGTGTTGTCGTCGACGATGCCGAAGGTCACCTTGGGGTACTTCTTGGCGGCTTCCTTGACGGCGGGGGCGTAGGCGAAGCCGACGCCGATCACCGGGTTGTAGCCCTCCTTGGCGAGCTGCTCCAGGCGCTGGACCTTGTCCGCGTCGGACTCGCCGTCCTGGGGCTCGATGGCCTTGGAGCCGGTGTCGAAGTCCGTGGCGGCCTTCTCCATGCCGGCGGTGGCGGCGTCGTTGAAGGACTGGTCGCCCTTGCCGCCGACGTCGTACGCGAGGGCGACGCCCTTGCTCTTGTCGCCGCTGCCGGCGGACTCACTGGACGAACTGCCGCAGGCGGACGCCGTGACGGCGAGGGTTGCGGTCGCGAGGGACGCGATCGCGATTCGGGACACCCGGCGCATGGAAGGAGACTCCTTTGTGCAAGCGCCTCTACCAGGCGCTGGTTCCGCCGCAGCGTAACGCGCGTAGACGAGCCGGAAAAACCCTTCTGTCCGCTCCGTTACCGAGCTGTGCCGTCGGAAACGGGTGGGCCCGGGGCGACGCGAGGTGCGGGGCGTGGCCGGTCCGGGCGGGGCGGTGGCCGCTCGCGGGGGCCTCCGTGCCTCGTCACGAGGGTGGACACCCGCGCGGCCGGCGTCCGCCGGTGCCGCGCGGGTGCCCGCCCCTGTGAGGAGGGGGCCCTACGCCGTCCGGGTGGCGGCCGTGCGGCGGGCCGCCCGGGTGCCCAGGAGGGTGATCGAGGTCACGCCCGCCAGGGCCAGCAGGCCGAGGGCGACCGTCCCCGCCCAGCCCGTCGCGTGATAGGCCGTGGCGCCCAGTGTGGACCCCACGCTGGAGCCGATGTAGTAGGCCGACTGGTACAGCGCCTGTGCCTGCGCCCGGCCGTGCGTGGCCGTCCGGCTCACCGCCGAGGACGCCACCGCGTGGCCCGCGAAGAAACCCGCGGTGATGAGCACCAGGCCGAGGAGCATCAGCGGCAGCGAGTCCGCCAGCGAGAGCAGCAGGCCCGCCGCCGTCGTCCCGCCCGCCAGGTACAGCGCCCCGCGCCGGCCGAGGCGCCCCACGAGACGGCCCGCCGTGGACGCCGAGACCGTGCCGACCAGGTACACCAGGAAGATCGAGCCGATGATGCCCTGCGGCAGCGAGAACGGCGCGTCGGTCAGCCGGTAGCCGATCACCGTGTAGACGCCGCCGAAGACGGTCATGAACAGCGCGCCGATCGCGTACAGCCGGCGCAGCAGCGGATCGCCGAGGTGGTCGCGGATCGCGCCGAGCAGCACGCGCGGCCGCAGCGAGCCCGCCGTGAAGTGCCGCGGCGCCGGCAGCAGCAGCCGGAACGCCACCGCGCACACCACCGCGACGAGGCCGATCGTGCCCACGGCCACCCGCCAGCCGAAGAGCTGCGCGACCCAGCCGGTGAGCAGCCGGCCGCTCATCCCGCCCACGCTGTTGCCCGCCACGAACAGGCCGATCGCGGTCACCAGCGCCTTGGGCCGCACCTCCTCGGCCAGGTACGCCGTCGCCGAGGCGGGCAGCCCGGCCAGGGCCGCGCCCTGCACGGCGCGCAGCGCCACCAGCCAGCCGATCGTGGGGGCGAACGGCACGAGGAGCCCCACGGTGACCGCGACGGCGAGCGAGGCCGTCATGACCGTGCGCCGCCCGAACCGCTCCGACAGGGCGCTCATCGGCAGCACGAACAGGGCCAGGCCGCCGGTCGCGGCCGCCACCGTCCAGCTCGCCGCGCCCGCGGTCGCCGCCATGTCCTCGGAGATCAGCGGGAGCAGCGCCTGGGTGGAGTACAGCAGGGCGAAGGTGGCGACGCCCGCGAGGAAGAGGGCGAAGCTCATCCGCCGGTAGCCGGGGCCGCCCGGGGTCAGCCGGGAGTCGGCGTCGGGGGCGGGCATGTCGACGGCGGCGGGGGCGGGGGCGGAGGCGGGGGATGCGGAGGTGTCGGCGGGGGCGTCGGCGCTCACCCTGGTGAGCGCCCCGGTATCGGCGGGAGACATGTCTCGAACCTAAGGACCCCGCCACTGATCCGTCCAATGCATGAAACCCTCATAATCGTTCCCGTGACGCATCAGCAGAGGCCCGGGCCGCGCCTGTCACCTTCCGGTGACACAAGTGACATGGAAGACATCGTCGCGGCGCTCGTCCCGCGCCTCGCCCACTTCGCCGGTGTCGCCCGCACCGAGCACGTCACGCGGGCCGCGGGCGAGCTGCGGGTGCCGCAGTCGACGCTGTCCCGCGCGATGGTCCGGCTCGAACAGGACCTCGGCGTCGACCTGTTCGCCCGTCGCGGCCGCGCCGTCTCCCTCACCCCCGCGGGCCGGAGCTTCCTGCGCTCCGTCGAACGCGCCCTCGCCGAGATCGGCCGGGCCGTCGAGGAGGTGCGCGCGGACGCCGACCCGGCGGGCGGCAAGGTCGCCTTCGGGTTCCTGCACACCATGGGCTCCGAGACGGTCCCCGGACTGATCCGCGCCTTCCGCGCCGACCACCCCCGGGTCCGCTTCAGCCTGGTGCAGAACTACGGCGAGGCCATGCTGGAGGGGCTGCGCGCGGGCGAGCTCGACCTGTGCCTGACCTCACCGGTGCCGGACGCGCCCGACCTCGTCGGACGGCGGCTCGACGAGCAGAAGCTGCGGCTGGTCGTCCCGGCCGACCACCGGCTGGCCGGACGCCGCCGGGTGCGGCTCGCCGAGGCCGCCGACGAGGCCTTCGTGACCCTGGAGCCCGGCTACGGGCTGCGGCGCATCACCGACGACGTCTGCCGCGAGGCGGGCTTCGTGCCGCGGGTCGCCTTCGAGGGGGAGGAGGCCGAGACACTGCGCGGGCTGGTCGCCGCCGGACTCGGCGTCGCGCTGCTGCCGCCGCCCGCCGTGCCGCGCCCGGGGGTCGTCGAACTGACCGTCACCGCGCCGCGGGCCGTGCGGGAGATCGGCGTGGCCTGGCTGGAGGGACATCCGGACACGCCGCCGGTGGCCGCGTTCAAACGGTTCCTGCTGTCCCGCCGCGGCCGGCTGCTGTCCACCACGCCCCCCGACCTGTGAACGGGGGCGCCGGGAGCCCGCGGCACGGGTCACTTGGGGCGCGACTGGCCGAACCCCGCCGCCAGCGGCATCCGCAGGCCCAGCGGCGGCGGCGCCGCGAGCGCGTCCTGTACCGGGCGCGAGAACGGGCGGCCGAACAGCGCGCCCCGCACGAAGTCCGCCGTGAGCGCGTACACCTCGGACCGGTACTGGCGCAGCCCGTGGCCGTCGGAGTGCACCTCGAAGCGGCACACGTCCCGGTTGGCCTTCTTCGCCCGCGCCGCGAGCCGGAAGGACCGTTCGGGGTCGGTGCGCCGGTCGCTGGTGCCGTGCACGAGCAGCACCCGGCGCCCGACGAGCTGCTTCACCGGTTCGGGCGGAACCGCCCTGTCCTCCTCGGGGAGCCGGGGCGCGAGGGCGACGACCGCGTCGACCGCCTCGTGACCGCCCGCGCGCAGTGCCGCCCTGCCGCCCATGCCGAGGCCCACGAGGCAGACGGAGACGTCCCCGTACCGCCGTAACACCTCGTCCACGGCCCAGGAGGCGTCCTGGGCCGGATCCGCCTCCTCGCCGTTCCAGCCGAGCCGGCGGTAGTGCACCGTATGCGCCGCCAGGCCCTCCTCGCGGCTCACGCGGAGCAGCCGACGGGCGAGCGGACGCACCGAGACGGCCGATCTCAGGACGGACGGCCTGCGCTCCGAGTCCTCCCGGCCGTCCGGGAGCAGCAGCACCACACCGCTCACCGCCGTCTCCCGCGGACCGAGCGCCCTCCCCAGCCGGGCCTGGCGAACCGGCGTCGCTTGCTGTGCCATGAAAGAACAGTGGCAGAAGTCGTGCCGCACGCCATCCTTCCGGGCGATCACTGTTACGTATCGACGGGCCGACGCCCCCTGGTGTCTACGCGCGTAGGCGCTATGGTGCGGCAATGACGAGCCAGCACGAGCACACCCCCAGCTCCGATCAGATCCGCCGCGCGCCCAAGGTCCTGCTGCACGACCACCTCGACGGCGGGCTGCGCCCCGGCACCGTCGCCGAACTGGCCCGCGCCACCGGCTACTCCGGCCTGCCGGAGACCGATGCCGACAAGCTCGGCCTGTGGTTCCGCGAGGCCGCCGACTCCGGGTCCCTGGAGCGGTACCTGGAGACCTTCTCGCACACCGTCGGCGTGATGCAGACCCGCGAGGCGCTGGTGCGGGTCGCCGCGGAGTGCGCGGAGGACCTCGCCGAGGACGGCGTCGTCTACGCCGAGGTGCGCTACGCCCCCGAACAGCACCTGGAGGGCGGACTCACCCTGGAGGAGGTCGTCGAGGCCGTCAACGAGGGCTTCCGGGAGGGCGAGCGGCGCGCCCGGGAGAACGGCCACCGCATCCGGGTGGGCGCCCTGCTGACCGCGATGCGGCACGCGGCCCGCTCCCTGGAGATCGCCGAACTGGCCAACCGCTACCGCGACCTGGGCGTCGTCGGCTTCGACATCGCGGGCGCCGAAGCCGGCCACCCGCCGACCCGGCACCTGGACGCCTTCGAGTACCTGAAGCGGGAGAACAACCACTTCACGATCCACGCCGGCGAGGCCTTCGGACTCCCCTCCATCTGGCAGGCCCTGCAGTGGTGCGGTGCCGACCGCCTCGGCCACGGCGTGCGCATCATCGACGACATCGAGGTGCGTGAGGACGGCTCGGTGCACCTCGGCCGCCTCGCCGCCTACGTCCGCGACAAGCGCGTACCGCTGGAGCTGTGCCCGAGCTCCAACCTCCAGACCGGGGCCGCCGCCTCCTACGCCGAGCACCCCATCGGGCTGCTGCGGCGGCTGCACTTCCGGGCGACGGTCAACACCGACAACCGGTTGATGTCCGGGACCAGTATGAGCCGGGAATTCGAGCACCTGGTCGACGCGTTCGGTTACACGCTCGACGACATGCAGTGGTTCTCGGTCAATGCTATGAAGTCAGCATTCATTCCTTTCGATGAACGACTGGCGATGATCAATGACGTGATCAAGCCTCGGTATGCCGAGCTGAAGTCCGAATGGCTGTTCCAGTAGGGGTGGCCTGAACTGCGTTGATGCATGAGCGGAAGGTCGCGAAATGATTTCCTGCGGAATCCGCCTCCATGAATTCTTCACCCTCGTGGTGTGAAGGGATGTTTGCGGCGGACGGTCCCGCGTGTTTACGGTCGTGGACCGCTCATCCCCGTCAACGCTTTCAAGGACGCATTCACTATGAAGCAGTCTGCTGCCAAGACCCTCGGTGTCGCCGCTCTCGGTGCCGCCTTCGCCGCGGCCGGCGCGGGCGCCGCGAACGCCGCCCCGGCCGTGCCGGACGTCACCTCGGGCCTGGACACCGTCACCCACGCGCTGCCGGCGGACGGCCTCGCCAAGACGCTGCCCGGCGCGGGCCAGGTGCTCGGCCAGGGCCAGGGCGCGGTCGGCCGCACCCTGGAGGCCGCCGAGCCGGCCGTGCAGCACGCGCTCCCCGGCGGTCAGGGCGCCACCGGGCCCCTGGGTGGACTGCTGGGCGGCCTGCCGGTCCAGGGTCTGCCGACCCACGGTCTCCCGGTGAACGGCATCCCGCTGGGCTGACCCGGGACACCGCGCCGCACGCGGTACGACGCCGGTGGGCGCCCTCCGTCCGGAGGGCGCCCACCGGCGTCTCCGTGTACCCGGGCGTCCGCGGTGCGGGTGCCGCCGCTCTCCGGCGTCCCGCGCCCACCGCCCTCCGGCCGGCCGGGTCACCAGGCCGAGGCGGTCCTGTCCTCCGAGGGCAACAGGATCCACAGGGCTATGTAGAGCAGGAACTGCGGCCCCGGGAGCAGGCAGGAGACCAGGAAGATCACGCGCATCGTCGTGGCCGAGGTGCCGAAGCGCCGGGCCAGGGCCGCGCACACTCCGCCGATCATGCGTCCGTTCGTGGGGCGGGCCAGGGTGGTCATGGGAAGGCTCCTTCGTCGAGGCGTGGAAGGGGCGAACCGCTGTCACAACCGGTGAGCGGTGTGCCCTCGTGAAATCCACGCTACGCGGACGAAGCGGGCACCGTCGTCACTCTAAGGAGCCACTTTCACCCTGGGAATCGTCGGGGTCCGACCCTGAGAGGGTTCCGGCGCCGGCTCCTCCCCGAGGAGGGCGGCACCGCCCCGGCCCTCGGCCCCGCGGCGGAGCCGGGCCCGGACCGCCGGGACCACGGCGAGGTGCGCCAGGACCACTCCCGCCGTGTTGAGCAGCAGGCAGTCGATGTCCACCACCCGGCCGGGAACGCCGGTCTGGGCGAGTGCGATGCCCAGGGACAGGAGGGCGCCGGCGGTGGCCGTGCGGACCAGGGAGGCGAGCGGGGCGGAGTCCAGCCGGGCGTGGACGGCCGGGAGGAGGACGCCGAGCGGCGAGAGCAGGGCGAGTCCGGCCGCGATCCTGCGGGCCGCCTCCGCGGGGGGCAGGGCGAGGTCGGCCCGGATGCCGGCGAAGGGGCGCATGTTGGCGGGGCTCACCCAGGGGACGTCGAGAGGGCGCAGCGTGAGCCAGGCGACAAGGGCGAGGTGGGCGACGAGGAGGGCGATGCCTGTCGCTCGGAGCCGGGGGACGGGGTTGCCGCGAGGCGTGATGTCGTCGCGGGCGGGACCTTGTCGCTGCACGCAAGCGTAGACGCGGACCGTGGGGGCATCGGTTCCGGGCGGCCGGCTTCCGCTCCGCCGCGCCCGGGGCCGTGGCGGAGCGGGAACGACGCCGTGGCGGAGCGGGAACGGTCCCGCCTCCGCCCCCGGCCCCGCCCCGGCCCGCTCAGCTCTTCCCGACCGCCTTCGGCTCGGGGTCCTGGCTCGCCGGGTGGGTGCGCAGCCCGGTGGTGCAGGTGTAGCGGTTCAGGGGGGTGGCGGCGGGGCCGCCGAGGATGATCGTGCCGTTGTCCGCCGCCGTGGCCTCCGAGTCGGCGAACGTGCAGATGATCTGCGCCAGTTCGGCCGGTCCGAGGCGCTTCGGGGGCACGCTCAGACGGAAGGTGTTCTCCGGGTCGCGGGCGTCGGGACCGACGACCCGCAGGCCCTCGCGCACGCCCGTCGAGTAGCCGGCCGTGGTCTCCGGCGACGTGGGCTTCGCGGACAGTTCGTCGAGCAGGCTCTGGGCCACCGCGACCCGTCGTTCCGCCTCCGCCGCGCCGCCGGATATCCGCACCGAGCGGTCCACCGCCACGAGCTGCTCCGCGCACACGAGGAAGACCTGGACGGGTATGCCCGGGTCGGCCGAGGCGGTGCTCTCCGCCGCCGGCAGCGAGCAGGGCAGTCGCGAGGGCGCCGGGCCGAAGTCGGTCGGCACCTGGGTGGCGCGGATGCCGCAGCCGGCGAGCGCCGTCGCGAGCAGGGGCAGGAGGAGCAGTCCCACGCGCCTCGGGCGCCGCCCGGCGCCCGCCCCGTGCCGCCTCGTCGTTCTCCCGGCCTTCACGGCCTTCACGGCCTTCACGGCCTTCACGGCCTTCACGGCCTTCACGGCCTTCACGGCTCTCACGGCTCTCACGGCTCTCATCGCTCGCCCCCCTCGCCGGCTTCGGCCGCCTCGCCGTCGCCCCCGGGGCCGCCGTCCGCGCGGTCCCCGCCGTCCTCGACGAGCGAGGAGGCGTCCCGGGGCAGCCGCAGCGTGAACACCGCGCCGCCTTCCGGCGAGTTGGCGGCGGTGATCCCACCGCCGTGGATGTGCGCG
This sequence comes from Streptomyces griseoaurantiacus, assembly GCF_036189845.1. Lineage (NCBI taxonomy): Bacteria > Bacillati > Actinomycetota > Actinomycetes > Kitasatosporales > Streptomycetaceae > Streptomyces > Streptomyces griseoaurantiacus. The sequence goes on from NZ_CP108326.1 coordinate 4,589,077, forward strand.
TTCTCCATGGCGATGGACAGGCCGAGCCCGCTGCCCTCGGAGCGGGGGCGGGAGGCGCTGGCCTTGTAGAAGCGGTCGAAGACGTGCGGCAGGACCTCCTCGGGGATGCCGGGCCCGTGGTCCCGCACCTGGATGAGCAGGTCCTCGCCGTCGGTACGGACCGCGACCCGGACCGGGGAGCCGCCGTGCTTGAGCGCGTTGCCGATCAGGTTGGCGAGGATGACGTCCAGGCGGCGCGGGTCGAGGTTGGCCATGAGGCCGCGCTCGGCGTCCAGTTCGACGGCGTCGAGCCAGGCGCGGGCGTCGATGCACGCGGTGATCTGGTCGGCGAGGTCGACGTGGTCCAGGACCAGCCGGGCGGTGCCCGCGTCGAAGCGGGTGACCTCCATCAGGTTCTCCACCAGGTCGTTGAGCCGCCGGGTCTCGCTGACGACGAGTCGTACCGCGGGCTCGATCATCGGGTCGACGCTGCCGGTCTCCGCGTCCAGTTCCTCCTCCAGCACCTCCGTCACCGCGGTGATCGCGGTCAGCGGGGTGCGCAGTTCGTGCGACATGTCGGCGACGAACCGGCGGGAGGCCTCCTCGCGGGAGCTCATGTCCGCGACCTTCTTCTCCAGCGCCTCCGCCGTCCGGTTGAACGTCCGTGACAGCTCGGCCAGTTCGTCGGTGCCCGAGACCCGGAGCCGGGTGTCGAGCTTGCCCTCGCCGAGCCGGCGGGCGGCGATGCCGAGCCGGTGCACCGGCTTCAGCACGGTCGTCGCGGCCGCCTGCGCCAGCAGCGCGGCGCCGACCAGGGCCAGCGCGGTGGCGATGCCCAGCGACCAGGCGAGCGAGTTGAGGTCCTTGGCCTCCGGCTCCAGGGACTTGAGCATGTAACCGGTCGGCCCGCCGTCGACCACCCGGGCGCCGCCGACCAGGTACGGCCGGCCGTCCTCGACGATCCGCTGCCAGTACAGGTGGTACGTGGGCTTCTCGCCCGAGGAGCCGGGCTGCCGGCGGTTGACCGCCGTGCGCAGCGAGGACGGCACGTCGTCGAGGGTGAAGGTGCCCAGGTCGGAATTGCCGGTGACGGTCCGGCCGCCGGAGTCCTCGGCGACGAGCAGCACGCTGAAGCGCTGGCTGCTGTTCGCCATCTGCCCCGCCGTGCGCTGCAGTTGCTCCTGCGTGGGATGCGCGGGCAGGGCGCTCGCCCGGTTCCGCATCTCCTGCTGGAAGTCGCGCAGCACGGCGTCCTGGGCACGCGTGAGCACGGCCTCGCGGTTGAGCCAGTAGGCGATCCCGGAGGCCGAGACGGCGGCGGTCAGCGCGACCAGGCCGAACACCACGACCAGGCGCAGCCGGAGGCTGGTCAGCCGGATCCGCGACCACACGCTGCGGCGCCGCCCCACGGACCAGCCGCGGAGCCCGCCCTGGCCCCCCTCGGACGCCTCGGCGCCCACGGTGTCCGGCGCCCCCGAGGCCCTGGAGGACACTTCGCCGCCCCCCTCGGCGCCCGGGGCCCCCGAGGTGTGCTCCGCCCCCTCGATGTTCCCGGCTCCTTGCTGCCTCGCGGACTTCTGAGTCACCCGTGCCACTTCCGTCACTGAGGCGTGTCCAGCCGGTAGCCCACGCCCCGCACGGTGCGGATGAGCGTCGGGGACGAGGGCACGTCCTCGACCTTGGCGCGCAGCCGCTGCACACAGGCGTCCACGAGCCGGGAGTCGCCCAGGTAGTCGTGCTCCCACACCAGCCGCAGCAGCTGCTGCCGGGACAGGGCCTGTCCGGGGCGGCGGCTCAGTTCCAGCAGCAACCGCAGTTCGGTGGGCGTGAGCTGCAGGTCCTCGCCGTTCTTCGTGACCGTCATCGCCGAGCGGTCGATCACCACCGAGCCGAACGTCGCCGAGTCGCTGGACTCGCGTTCGCCGCGGCGCAGCACCGCGCGGATCCGGGCGTCGAGCACCCGGCCCTGCACGGGTTTGACCACGTAGTCGTCGGCGCCGGACTCCAGTCCGACCACGACGTCGATGTCGTCGTTGCGCGCGGTGAGCAGGATGATCGGCAACTGGTCGGTGCGCCGCACGCGTCGGCACACCTCGAAACCGTCGATGCCGGGCAGCATCACGTCCAGCACGATCAGGTCCGGCCGCTGTTCGCGCAACAGCTTCAGACCGTCCTCACCAGTGGCAGCAGTGGCCACCCGGTGACCCTGGCGCGTCAGAGAGAGCTCCAGGGCCGTCCGGATGGCGTCGTCGTCCTCGATCAGCAACAGGGAAGGCACGTTGGCCATTCTGGCCCATGGCACCGGCAGGTTTCGACTGTTGGGGCGCTCCCACACATCTCCCCCCTATGGGAAACCGCCCGCCGGACCCGGCGAAGGACCCCTGTGACAGCTCTGTGACAGTCGGCGGACACGGCGATGAAGTGGCCCGGGCAGGCTTCTCGACATCGAAAGAGCACGACATCGAAAGAGCACGACGCAGGTCCGGGACTCCACGACGGGGGGCGCGAGATGAACACGCTGCACGGCACCATGACGAGCGCGGTTGTCACGCGGCTCCACGACGTCAACCGGGCCACGGTCCGCGGCCGGGGGCGTCAGCACGCCGCAGCCTGGATGGCGGTGGTCGACGCCCGCACGGGTGACGCCGGCACGGGGGCGGAGGAGAGTGCGTACGGGGAGGCATCGGGGGAGCGCCGGTCCGCGGCGGAGGCGGAGTTCACCGCCTACGTCGAGGAGCGCCGCGCCTCCCTGTACGCGACCGCCTACCACCTCACCGGTGACCGCTTCGAGGCCGAGGACCTGCTGCAGAGCGCGCTGTTCTCGACGTACCGGGCCTGGGACCGGATCACCGACAAGGCGGCGGTCGGGGGCTACCTCCGCCGCACGATGACCAATCTGCACATCAGCGCGTGGCGCCGCCGCAAGCTGAACGAGTACCCGACCGAGGAGCTGCCGGAGACCGCCGGCGACACGGACGCGATGCGCGGCACCGAGCTGCGGGCCGTCCTGTGGCAGGCGCTCGCGCGGCTGCCCGAACTCCAGCGCACCATGCTGGTCCTCCGCTACTACGAGGGCCGCACGGACCCGGAGATCGCGGACATCCTCGGCATCAGTGTCGGCACGGTGAAGTCCAGCATCTGGCGGTCGCTCCGCCGGCTGCGCGAGGACGAGGTCCTCAGCTTCGGCCGTGACGAGGAGGAGTCCTTCGGCGAGCTCGTCGCCTGAGGATCGGGGGAACCACGGGGGCCCACGGGGGGATAGGGCTCGCGGGGGAAACGGGGGACTTCCGGGCCGGGGGGCCCGGAAGTGCGACACGGGGGGCCGCGAGGACGACGGGGGCGTCGGCGCGGCGACGGGGGAACGGGGGACCACCGGGGGAAACGGGGGGAGTACCACGGGGGTGGTGAACAGCGGGACCGCGTACCGGCTTTCGGGCCGGGCGCGGTCCCGCTGTTTTCGTGCGCCTCCCCGGAGGCACTCCCCGGTCGCCCGCTCCGTCCGTGTGTCCCTCGTTCGCCGGTGTGTCCTTCGCCGTCCCGAACTACACACCGCATGTATACACGCTGGGTATAGTGAGCCGCATGGCCACCACGACCGCGATCCGCCGCGACTCCCCGCTCCTCGCCCTCTCCGCCGTGACGGCCTTCGGCCTGCTGCTCGGCTGGGCGACGTTCACCCTGCACGGGACGACCCCGCTCCTGGAGCGGGCCACCAACTCGGTGTCCACCTGGATCATCTGGACCGCCGCGGCCGGTGCGGTGCTCCGCACCGCGAGGCTCGCCGCCTGGAGCGGCGGCCTCATGATGCTCGCCACCTGTGCCGGCTACTACCTGACGGCCGGCGTCGGCGACACCGCGGGAACCGCCGCCGTCTGGTCGGTGGCCGGGCTCGCGGGCGGGCCGCTGCTGGGCTGGGCCGGCTGGACCGTGCGGCACGGGCGGGGCACCGCGCGGGCGACGGCGGGGGCGGCCATCGCGATGGTGGTCCTCGGGGAGGGGCTCTGGCTGGGGCTGACGCTGCGCTACCGGGGCGAGGCCGCCGTGTACCTGGCCGTCGGCGCGCTCCTCACCGCGGCCCTCACCGTCTTCCTGGCCCGCGCCGGGGTGCGTCGCTTCTGGCTGTGCGCCGTCCTTGCGCCCCTGTTCGCCGGAGCCTTCTACCTGGCCGAACTTCTCGTCCTGGACCGCCTGATCGGCTCGGTCTAGAGGCCGGTCCGAGGGGCCGTCACGGAGTGCTGGTCGTCCTCGGGCGGCCGACGACCGCCGCGGCCGCCATCCGGCTCAGAGCCTCGTCACGGTCGCAGGGGTGGGCGCCCAGGCCGGTCTGACGGGCGACGATCGAGCGCTCGGCGCGCATCAGCCGCCAGCCGCGGCGCAGCAGGAACGGCACCGACTTGCGGCCCTCGCGCAGATCGCGCAGGAAGCGCCGCCGGAACGTCTTCACCGGGCCCCGGGTCAGACACAACGCCTCCGCGAGGAGCCCCAGCTCCCGGCAGCGGGACACGATCTCGGCGGCGAAGACGCCCTCCGCGACGAACAGCGGGGTCCGCCCGACGCTCAGCTCCTCCGTGCCGGTGCGGGCGCTGAGTGCGATGTCGTAGACCGGCACCGTCGTCCGGCCGTGCGCGCACAGTTCGGCGACGGCGGCCACGGCGGCGTCCTCGTCCCAGGAGCCGGGGGCGTCCCAGTCGATGTCCGAACTCCCCGGTACCAGCGGCAGCGTGGGGTCGTCACCGTCCTTGTAGAAGTCGTCCAGACGCAGGACGGGAAGCCCGGAGCGGGCGGCGACGAGGGACTTGCCCGAGCCGGAGGGGCCGCAGAGCAGCACGACGCGGGCGGGTGACGCGGGATGGGGGCTCACGGGACACCAGTTTGACGCATCACCCGGCCCGTGCCGACCCCGCGGGTCGGCGTTGGAGCGCACATCACACCTCAACTACCCTGCGTGTCGAAGTGGACACGAGTGGCGATCGCCGGAACGGCGCACCACGGAACGAGAAGGCGGCACCCATGGCACGACACACCTCCCGCACCCCGGCCACCACCCGGCGCCTCCTCCTCGCCCTCGCGGCCGCGGGCGTCGCCGTGGGCGCGGGGGCGACGGCGGCCTCGGCGCAGACGCTCCCCGTCGTCGACGGGACGTACCACACCGGCTCCCTCGGCGAGGTGGACCCGGGGGCGGGCCTCCAGGCGCTCACCGGGACGGTCCGGTACGTCACCGGCCCCGTCGCCGACCTCAAGCCGAACCCGCTCGCGGGCACCGGCGTGGACCCGCTCGACAACGGGGTGGGCACGCAGCTCGCCGACTTCCGCCCGCTGACCTCGCAGATGCTGACCGGCCCGGTGGCGCAGGCCCCTTCGGTCGGCTCGATCCCGGTGGTCGACCAGGTGGTCGGCGCACTGCGCTGATCCGGGGCCGGGCCGGGGCCGGGGACCGGGGGGCCTGGAACCGGACTCGTCCGCTCGTGCCCGGTTCGTCCCGCTCGCGCCGCAACTGCGCACCGCGCACCGGCGGAGGAGCCGTCTAATCTGTGGTGATCCACGCTTCGGCAAGAGGTGCAAGGGGGCCACGTGCACAACCAGGACGGCAGCAACGGGGTCGGCGGCGGCCCCGACGGGCACCCCGAGGACCGTGTCCCCGCCCCCCACGCGGTGATCGAGGGCCGCTACGAGCTGCTGGAGCCCGTGGGCAGCGGCGGTATGGGGGAGGTCTGGAAGTCCTACGACAGACGGCTGCGCCGCTTCGTCGCCGTGAAGGGTCTCCTCGACACCACGGCGGCGTCCCCGGACACGAAGCGGGCCGCGTTGCAGCGGGCCCGTCGCGAGGCGGAGGCCCTCGCCAAGATCGAACACCAGAACGTGGTGACGGTTCACGACCAGATCGAGACCGCCGACCAGGTCTGGATCGTGATGAAGCTCCTGGAGGGGCGTTCGCTCGCCGACCTGCTCAGCCGTGACGGGGTGCTCGGCGTGCCCAGGGCGGCGGACATCGGCCTCCAGATGGCCCAGGGGCTGCGCGCGGTCCACGAGGCCGCGGTCCTGCACCGCGACGTCAAGCCGGGCAACGTACTGGTGCGGGACGGCGGCCAGGTGGTCCTGGTGGACTTCGGCATCGCCACCTTCGAGGGGGCGGACCGCGTCACCCGGTACGGCGGGGTCATCGGCACACCGCCCTACCTGGCGCCCGAACTCTTCGCCCCCGGCAGCCCCGGCCCCACGCGCGCCTCCGACCTGTGGGCACTGGGCGTCACCCTGTACGAGATGGTCGAGGGACGCCTGCCCTTCGCCGGCCGCGAGGTCTGGGAGGTGCAGGCGCACATACAGCAGGCCCCCGAGCCCGTCTTCCGTTACGCCGGACCGCTCGGCCCGGTGATCCGGGCCCTGCTGGTCACCGATCCGGCAGGCCGCCCCGACGCGGCCTCGGCGGAGGAGATGCTCCGGGAGGTCCTCGCCGAACCGGGCACGCCGCCCCCCGCGCGGGCCGCCGGCCCCACGCCCCCGCCCACGGCGCCCGCCACCCCTCCCACACCGGCGCTGGTCCTCCCGGGGCCGGAGCCGGCCACCCCCGCCGGGGCCGTCCCGCCCGAGCTTCTGGAACCCGCCCCGCGCGGGGAGCGGGGCCGGCGGCGGGGCTGGAAGGTGGCGGCGGCCGCGGCGTGCGTCGTCCTGCTGGCCGGGGGCGGCTGGGTCCTCGCGCAGAACGGCTCCGGCGGCGGACGGGACGACGTCTCCGGGCGGCAGGGAGCGGGCTCCGGCGGGGCCGACACGGAGCAGGCCTGGCAGCAGTGGAAGAACGCCAGGAAGCGGCTGACGATCGGCGCCAAGGAGGACCAGCCCGGGCTGAGTCTCCACGACAGGAAGGGCGTGTGGAGCGGCTTCGACATCGACATCGCCTACGCCCTCGCCCGCGAACTGGGCTACGACAAAAAGCAGGTGGACTTCTACGGGGTCACCACGGCCAACCGGGCGAGCAAGCTCAGGAACGGCGAGGTGGACCTGGTCGTCGCCTCGTACAGCATGACGCCCGAGCGGGAGAAGCGGGACGGCATCCGGTTCGTCGGCCCCTACTACAAGGCGGGCACGAGCCTCCTCGTGCGCAGGAAGTCCGCGCGGTACGACCTCGACGAGGCCGTCGACGTGAAGCGGAACCACGTCGACGTGTGCACGGCGCGGGACTCCACCTACGCGGACCGGCTGCGCAAGGACGGCTACACCACGGGCAAGTGGCAGCCCGACACGTACAAGGAGTGCGTGAAGAGGCTGCTGGACAGGAATTCGAGTGTCTACGCGGTCGCCTCGGACGACGTCCTGCTCGCCGGGTACGCCAAGGACGATCCCGCGCACCTGAAGCTGCTGCCCAGCGGCTCGGGCACGGAGCCCTACGGGGTGGCGATGCGCAAGGACGATCCACTGCTGCGCGGCCGGGTGTGCTCGGCGCTCCGGAAGATCCTGGCCGGGGCCGAGTGGCCGGAGATGTACATGAAGGACCTGTCCCCGCTGACCGGCCGGAAGACCGCGCCGAACAGACCGGAGCTGCAGCCCTGCCCGGGTGAGTGAGCGACCGGGCGCCACCCGGGGGAGAAGGACCCCCGGGTGGCGGCGGCGGTCAGTACGAAGAGCCGGAGGCCCCCAGCGCCCCCGTCGGGTGCCAGACCGTCTTGGTCTCCAGGAAGGCCGTCATGCGCTCGATGCCGGGCATGGCCGTCCAGTCGTCCACAGGCTGTGGACGCAGGACGCGCTTGAGGTTGTCGGCCGCCGCGATCTCCAGTTCCTTCGCCAGCGCCTCGTCCGCGCCGGCCAGGTCGATCGCGTTGACGTCCCTGTGCGCGGCGAGCGGCGCGGCGATCTCCGCCGTGCGGCCGGACAGGATGTTGACGACACCGCCGGGCACGTCGGAGGTGGCCAGCACCTCGCCGAGGGAGAGCGCAGGGAGGGGGGACCTCTCGCTCGCGATCACCACCGCCGTGTTGCCCGTCGCGATCACCGGGGCGAGGACCGAGACCAGGCCAAGGAAGGACGACTCCTGCGGGGCCAGCACGGCCACCACGCCCGTCGGCTCCGGGGAGGACAGGTTGAAGAAGGGACCGGCCACCGGATTCCCGCCGCCCACGACCTGGGCGATCTTGTCGGTCCAGCCCGCGTACCAGACCCAGCGGTCGATCGCCGCGTCCACCTGGTCCGCGGCCCTCGCCCTGGACAGGCCCTCGGCCTCGGCGACCTCGCGGACGTACTGCTCGCGGCGGCCCTCCAGCATCTCCGCGACGCGGTAGAGGACCTGGCCCCGGTTGTACGCGGTCGCGCCCGACCAGCCGCCGAAGGCCTTGCGCGCGGCGACCACCGCGTCCCGGGCGTCCTTGCGGGAGGCGAGAGGGGCGTTGGCCAGCCAGTCGCCCTTCCCCGCCGCGTCAGCGGCTGATGATGCCGTCACCTCGTACACCCGGCCGCTCTCCGAACGCGGGAACTTCCCGCCGACGTACAGCTTGTAGGTCTTGAAGACGGACAGTCGCCCGTGCTTCTCGGGCTTGTCAGACATCGAGGTACGCCTCCAGGCCGTGGCGGCCGCCCTCGCGGCCGAAGCCCGACTCCTTGTAGCCGCCGAACGGCGAGGTCGGGTCGAACTTGTTGAACGTGTTGGACCAGATGACACCCGCGCGGAGCTTGTTCGCGACCGCGAGGATGCGCGAGCCCTTCTCCGTCCAGATGCCCGCCGACAGCCCGTAGGGCGTGTTGTTCGCCTTGGCGACGGCCTCGTCGGGCGTGCGGAAGGTGAGGACCGACAGCACGGGGCCGAAGATCTCGTCGCGGGCGATCGTGTGCGCCTGGGTGACGCCCGTGAACAGCGTCGGCGCGAACCAGTAGCCGGCGGAGGGCAGTTCGCAGGCCGGGGACCAGCGCGCGGCGCCCTCCGCCTCGCCCTGCTCGGCCAGCGCCGTGATCCGGGCGAGCTGCTCGGCGGAGTTGATCGCGCCGATGTCGGTGTTCTTGTCCAGCGGGTCGCCGAGGCGCAGGGTGGCCAGACGCCGCTTGAGGGAGTCGAGCAGCTCGTCGTGGATCGACTCCTGGACCAGCAGCCGCGAGCCCGCGCAGCAGACCTGGCCCTGGTTGAAGAAGATGCCGGTGACGATGCCCTCGACGGCCTGGTCCACGGGTGCGTCGTCGAAGACGATGTTGGCGCCCTTGCCGCCCAGCTCCAGCGTGAGCTTCTTGTCGGTGCCCGCGACCGTGCGCGCGATCTGCTTGCCGACGGCGGTGGAACCGGTGAAGGCCACCTTGTCGACGTCCGGGTGGGCCACCAGGGCCGCTCCCGCGCGCCCGTCGCCCGTCAGGATGTTGACGACGCCCTTCGGCAGCCCCGCCTGGCGGCAGATGTCCGCGAAGAACAGCGCGGACAGCGGCGTCGTCTCGGCGGGCTTGAGGACCACGGTGTTGCCGGTGGCCAGCGCCGGGGCGATCTTCCAGGCCAGCATCAGCAGCGGGAAGTTCCAGGGGATGACCTGGCCGGCGACGCCGAGCGGGCGCGGGTTCGCGCCGCTGTGTCCCTCTGTCGTCCTCCGGCCGAAACCGGCGTGGTCCAGCTTGTCGGCCCAGCCCGCGTAGTAGAAGAAGTGCGCGGCGACGAGGGGGAGGTCCGCGTCGCGGGTCTCCCGGATCGGCTTGCCGTTGTCCAGGGTCTCCAGGACGGCCAGCTCGCGGCTGCGCTCCTGGATGATCCGGGCGATGCGGAACAGGTACTTGGCGCGCTCGGAGCCGGGCAGCGCCGACCACTTCTCGAAGGCCCTCCGGGCGGCGGCCACCGCGCGGTCCACGTCCGCCTCGGTGGCCTCCGCGACCTCGGAGAGGACCTCCTCGGTGGCGGGGGAGAGGGTCTTGAAGACCTTGCCGTCGGCCGCCTCGGTGAACTCGCCGTCGATGAACAGCCCGTAGGAGGGGGCGATGTCGACGACCGCGCGCGACTCGGGCGCCGGGGCGTACTCGAAAACAGGTGCCATGGTGATCAGTCCACCGTCACGTAGTCGGGGCCGGAGTAGCGGCCGGTGGCCAGCTTCTGCCGCTGCATCAGCAGGTCGTTGAGCAGCGAGGAGGCGCCGAAGCGGAACCAGTGGTTGTCCAGCCAGTCCTCGCCCGCGGTCTCGTTGACCAGGACCAGGAACTTGAGCGCGTCCTTGCTGGTGCGGATGCCGCCGGCGGGCTTCACACCGATCTGCACACCCGTCTGGGCGCGGAAGTCGCGCACGGCCTCCAGCATGAGCAGGGTGTTGGCGGGGGTCGCGTTGACGGCGACCTTGCCGGTGGAGGTCTTGATGAAGTCCGCCCCGGCCAGCATGCCGAGCCAGCTCGCGCGGCGGATGTTGTCGTACGTCGACAGCTCGCCCGTCTCGAAGATGACCTTCAGGCGGGCGCTCGTCCCGCAGGCCTCCTTCACGGCGGTGATCTCGTCGTACACCTTGCGGTAGTTCCCGGCGAGGAAGGCGCCGCGGTCGATGACCATGTCGATCTCGTCCGCCCCGGCGGCGACGGCCTCGCGGACGTCCGCCAGCTTGACGGCGAGCGGGGCGCGGCCGGCCGGGAAGGCGGTGGCGACGGAGGCGACCTTGACGCCGGAACCGGCGACGGCCTCCTTGGCCGCGGCCACCATGTCCGGGTAGACGCAGACGGCCGCCGTCGAGGGGGCGGTGCGGTCGCTCGGGTCGGGACGGACCGCCTTCGCGCCGAGCGCCCGGACCTTGCCCGGGGTGTCCGCGCCTTCCAGCGTCGTCAGGTCGACCATCGAGATCGCGAGGTCGATGGCGTACGCCTTCGCCGTCGTCTTGATGGACCGGGTGCCGAGCGACGCGGCGCGCGCCTCCAGGCCGACCGTGTCGACCCCGGGCAGCCCGTGCAGGAAGCGGCGCAGCGTCGCGTCGGACGCGGTGACGTCGCTGAGAGCGTGTGGTGCAGTGGTGGGCATGGTCACCGGACGAGCATATCTACGCGCGTAGCGGCTGTACAGCCCCGAGGCGGGGGGTGCGGGTCGCCCTGGCCCCCGGCATGCGTTCCCGGACCGCTTCGGCGCCCCTCCGGGACCACCCCCGCGCCCTCAACAGCCCCCGCCCCCAAGGGTGATGGTGGTGCAGGCTGTACCCGGAATCCTCCCGCAGCCCTCATCGTGCCGAGGCTCCCCGATTCCTAGCGTGGTGGGCGACCGAGCCGCCCCCTCCGATTCGAGGAGCTGCCCCACCATGGCGACCGACACCACCCCCCGCACCCGGACCCACACTCAGACCCCCCACACTCGGACCCTCCACCCCGCGACCCGTCGCTCCCGTGCGGGGGTCACCTCCCGCGTCCTCGTCACCGCACTCGCCGCCGCCCTCGCGGGCACCGGGCTGATCACGCCGGCGGGCGCGGCGACGCACACGCCCGCCCCTTCCCTGCGGCACGGGGCGCAGTCGGTCCTCGACACCGGAACCCTCGGCGTCGTCGTCCGCTCGACCGGCCCGCACGGCTCCCGCACCGCCACCGCGGGCCTCGCCGACAAGCGGACGGGACGCCCGGCGGGACCGGACGACACCTTCCGCATCGCCAGCTCCACCAAGACCTTCGTCTCCACCGTCGTCCTGCAACTGGTCGGCGAGGGGCGCCTCTCGCTCGACGACAGCGTGGAGGACCTGCTGCCGGGCGTGGTCTCCGGCAACGGCAACGACGGCCGCCGCATCACCGTCCGCAACCTGCTCAACCACACCAGCGGACTCTTCGACTTCACGGAGGACTTCCCCGTCCTCACCGACATCGACGCCTTCCGCGAGGGGCACCTGGCGAGCTGGACCGAGGACCAGCTCGTGGGCATAGCCATGAAGCACGCCCCGCGCTTCGCCCCGGGCGAGGGCTGGAGCTACTCCAACACCAACTACGTCCTCGCCGGCATGATCATCGAGAAGACGACAGGCAAGAGCTGGCAGCACGAGGTGACCCGGCGCATCATCCGGCCCCTCGGACTGCACCGCACCACCGCCCCCTACACCGACCCCTTCATGAAGGGGCCGCACCTCAAGGGGTACTCGAACTTCGCCGCCGAGGGCCGGACGCCGATCGACGTCAGCGTGATGAACCCCAGCGCCGCCGGAGCCGCCGGGGGCATGATCAGCAACACCGCCGACCTGAGCACCTTCTACGCGGCGCTGATGAAGGGCCGGCTGCTGAAGCCCGCCCAGCTCGCCGCGATGAGGACGACCGTGCGGGCCGAGGAACTCGACCCCGCCTGGCCCGGGGCGCGCTACGGGCTCGGTCTGCTGAGCGTCCCGCTGAGCTGCGGAGGGAGCTACTACAGCCACGGCGGCGACCTCTTCGGCTACACCACCCGCAACGGGTTCAGCGCCGACGGGCGGCACGTGGTCGTCGTGGCGGCGACGGGCGACGGCGACGAGGACACCACGCCCGCGGCCAACGCCGTGATCGACGAGCAGCTCTGCGCGGACGGCGGCCGGTAGGGCGACCTCCGCGTACGGGGCGGGCGGCGGCGTCGGGCAGAATCGACGGCATGACCACCCCCGAGTCCCAGCCGCCCGCCCCCGAGCCCTCGGAGCCCTCGGAGTCTTCGGAGCCCTCGGTGTCCGACCAGGTCCACCGCTCCTCGGCCGGCATCGCCGGCGGGGTGATGCTCCTCGCCCTGGTGGCGTGGCTCGGCATCGACGCACTGGTCGTCGGCAAGGGCCGCACGCCCTGGCTGGCGCTGGCGGCGATGATCGTCGTCGTGCCCCTGGTGGCCGCGTTCACGCTGCGGCCCGCCGTCTTCGTGGGCCGGGACCGGCTGCGCGTCCGCAACCCCTTCCGGGTGATCGTGCTGCCGTGGGGCTCGGTGGCCTCGCTGCGCTCCGGTTACTCCAACGAGGTCGTCGCGAGCAGCGGCACCAAGTACCAGCTCTGGGCGCTGCCGGTGTCGCTGCGCGGCCGCAAGCGGGCGGCCCGCCACGAGGCGAGGCAGACGGCTGAGGGCATCGGCCGGGGTGGCTCCGGCCGGCGCGGCGGACTGCTCGGCGGCCTCGGCGGCGGCCAGGGGAGCGTGCGGGGCGCCGCCGCGACCGAGGGGCCGGTGCGGGCGCAGACCGACCAGGTCATGGACGACCTGAAGGACCTCGCCGAGCGGCGGGGCGGGGCGGAGACGGCCCAGGGCGAGCCGAGCGTGCGCTGGGCGTACGAGGTGCTCGGCCCGGTGGCCGCCGGCCTGATCGTCCTCGCGATCCTCCTGGCCACGGGCTGAGCCCGGGGCCCGGGGCCCCTCCCCCCGGCACCCGTGCCGTGCGCCGGCCACCGCCTGCCCCCGGGGTCTGCGCGCGCTGCACCCGCCGGCGCCCCGTCCGTACCTCCCCGCGCCCGGCCGCGACATCTAGGGCCTTTCGTTCGGATCAGGCCGGCTGGGAGGCGCGGTACGTCCTCGGCCGACCCGAGCGGGGTCCGGTGCGTGCGGCTGCAAGGCGGAGGAGGGCGCCAGGGCGGAGCCCTGGCAACCGACGACAACGCCGCAGAGGCGCGTGCCGGACCCCGCGACGCCGGGATGCTCCAAACGAGAGGCCCTAGGCTGGGGCCATGACCCCAGCGCAGAGAGAACGCCCACGCGCCCTGCTCGCGGGGTCCTCGCGCGCGTGGGTGCGGCTCCTTCCGTGGGGGCTCGCGTTCGTGCTGTGCGTCGCGCTGCTCCCCACGACCATCGTGGTCCTCGGCGGCGACTACGGCCTGAACCCGGGAGTGGCCGCCGCGTTGGCCGTGGCGCAGTCCGCCCCGCTGCTGCTCGCCGTCGTACGGCCGCTCCAGGCCTGGTACGTGATCTTCGCCGCGGATGTGGCGGGGGCGCTGGCGCTGCTCGTCGTCGACTTTCCCCAGCGGCTGCTGTGGCCGTTCCCGCCGATGGCGATCGTCGGGTACGTCGGCCTCTGCCTCGCCCTCGGCCTGCGCGAACGCCCCCGCACGCTGCTGCTGGTGTGGTCGGCCACGGCGGTCGCCAACGTGACCCTCGCCTTCTTCGCACCCCACGACGAAGGCGCCAGGGGACTGCTCCTCACCCTCCTCGGGGGCGTCGCGCTCCTGCTCGGCGCCGTGGTCAGGGAGCGGTCCGAGGCGCAGCGCAGGCTGGCCGAGCAGGAGACGATCAGCGAGGCCGAGCGCGGTCGGCGGACGCTGTTGGAGGAGCGCGCCCGCATCGCCCGGGAGCTGCACGACGTGGTGGCACACCACATGTCCGTCATCACGGTGCAGGCGAACACCGCCGAGTACCGCATCGACCGGCTCTCTCCCGTGGTGCGGGACGAGTTCACGTCCATCGCGGCCACCGCGCGCGAGTCCCTCGGGGAGATGCGACGGCTGCTCGGCGTGCTGCGCAACGAGGAGGCGCGGGGCGACCTCGAGCCGCAGCCGGGGCTCGCGCGCATCGGGCAGCTCGTGGAGGCCACGGCCAGGGTCCGGGGGCCGGTGGAGTTCACCCCCTGCGAGGCCGAGGTGCCCGAGGCGGTGGGCCTGTCCGCGTACCGGATCGTCCAGGAGGCCCTGTCGAACGTCGTCCGGCACGCGCCGGGCGCCCGCACGCGGGTGGCGCTGTCGGTGTCGGAGCCCGGCCCCGGGCCGGGCGAGTGGCTCACCGTCCTCGTCGTCAACGGCCCGCCGCCGGAACGGTCCGGCGGGCCGCTGGAGTCGGGCGGCACCGGGCACGGCCTGGTCGGCATGCGTGAACGGGTGCGGCTCGTCGGTGGCACCCTCGACGTGGGACCGCTGGAGGACGGCGGTTTCCGGGTGGCGGCCCGGCTCCCCCTGAGCGACAAGGAACTCATGTGACGACGCGCGTCCTGATCGTCGACGACCAGGCCATGGTGCGGGCCGGCTTCGCCGCCCTGCTGGCCGCCCAGAGCGACATCGACGTGGTGGGCGAGGCCCCCGACGGGGCGCGCGGCGTCGAACTGAGCCGGCGCACGCACCCCGACGTCGTCCTGATGGACGTCCGGATGCCGGAGATGGACGGGCTGGAGGCCGCACGCCGACTGCTGACGCCCCCCGCCGGGGTCACCCACGTGCCGCGCGTCCTGATGCTCACCACCTTCGACATCGACGACTACGTGTACGAGGCGCTGCGGGCCGGCGCGAGCGGCTTCCTGCTCAAGGACGCCCCGCCCGCCGACCTCATCGCGGCGGTCCGCGTCGTGGCCTCCGGCGACGCGCTCCTCGCGCCCTCCGTGACCCGCCGCCTCATCGCCGACTTCGCCAAGTCGCGTCCCGGCGGCCGGGGCGGGCCCGCGCAGCGGCTGAAGGGACTGACGCAGCGCGAGACCGAGGTCCTCACCCTGGTGGCCCGCGGCCTCTCGAACAGTGAGATCGCCGAGACGCTCGTACTGGCCGAGCAGACGGTGAAGACACACGTCAGCCGCGTCCTCACCAAGCTGGGCCTGCGCGACCGAGCCCAGGCCGTGGTCTTCGCCTACGAATCGGGCCTGGTGGCCCCGGGTGACTAGGGCCTTTCGTCTGGATCAGGCCGGCTGGGGGGCGCGGTACGTCCTCGGCCGTCCCGAGCGGGGTCCGGTGCGTGCGGCTGCAAGGCGGAGGAGGGCGCCAGGGCGGAGCCCTGGCAACCGACGACAACGCCGCAGAGGCGCGTGCCGGACCCCGCGACGCCGGGATGATCCGCACGAGAGGCCCTGGCTCCCGCACGGCTTCGCCGGGCCGTCTGGTGCACCCCCTACCGGGGTAGCACCCCCACTTCGGTTCCCGGGTATGACGCCCCGGACGCGCCCCTTCCCGCACTCTTCGGTTCGACACGCGAAGCATGCGACAGGGAGACGGACATGAGGGTGCGCAAGGGCAGGCGGCAGAAGGCGGACGGCGGGCAGGGGGCGGAGGTCCGGCCGGAGGCCCCCGGAGCCACGCCCGGCCTCGCCGTCGAACTGCGCGGGGTCCGGCGGCAGTACGGCCGCGGGGCGGGCACCGTGCACGCCCTCGCCGGCATCGACCTCGGGCTGCGCCGCGGCACGTTCACCGCCGTCATGGGGCCCTCGGGGTCCGGCAAGTCCACGTTCCTGCAGTGCGCCGCCGGGCTCGACCGGCCGACGGCGGGCTCCGTGCGCCTCGGCGGCACCGAGATCACCGGCATGAGCGAGAACGAGCTCACCGAGCTGCGCCGCAGCCGTCTCGGCTTCGTCTTCCAGGCATTCAACCTGCTGCCCTCGCTCACCGTGGAGCAGAACGTGCTGCTCCCGATGCGCCTTGCCGGGCAGCGCCAGGAGCGGCGCCGGGCCGAGGAGGTGCTCGCCCGGGTCGGGCTCGCCGACAAGGCGCGGCGCCGGCCCGGCGAACTCTCGGGCGGTCAGCAGCAGCGCGTGGCCGTGGCCCGCGCACTGATCACCGCACCCGACGTGATCTTCGCGGACGAACCCACCGGCGCCCTCGACACCGGCACCGCCGCCGAGGTGCTCGGCCTCCTGCGCGACGCGGTGGACACCCTCGGCGCCACGGTCGTCATGGTCACCCACGACCCCACCGCGGCCGCCTGGGCCGACCGGGTGCTGTTCCTCGCCGACGGCGCCTTCGCCGACCGCCTCGAGCGCGGTTCGGCGGAGGGGATCGCGGCCCGGATGACCGCGCTCACCTCCCGCGCCCCCCGTGAGGCCACGGCGGCGGGGGTGACCGTATGAGGCGCCCCAACGGACTCGCCCGTGAGGCCGTCCGTTTCCGGCCCGCGTCCTTCGCGGGCACCTTCCTCGCCCTGCTGATGTCCGCGCTGATCGTCTCCACCTGCGGCATCCTGCTCGAGACCGGCCTGCGCGCCTCGGTGCCGCCGGAGCGCTACGCGAGCGCGGCGGTCGTGGCCGCCGCCGACCAGAACGAGTATGTCGTCACCGGCAGCGGCGAGGACGAGGAGCGTGAGGCGACGCCGCTGCCCGACACGGCACGGCTGGACGCCGGGCTCGCGGCGAGGGCCGCCGGGGTTCCGGGCGTGGCCGCGGCCGTCGCGGACGTCACCTTCCCGGTGCGCACGGCGCACGCCGACGCGGGCTCCGGCGTCCGGGAACTGCCGGTTCCCGGCGGTGTCCTCACCGCCCACGGCTGGGGCGCGCACGCCTTCACCGGCACCGCGCTGACCAGCGGCTCCGCGCCCCGTGCGGGCGAGGTGGTGCTCGCCGCGGGGACGGCCCGCGCGGCGCACGCCGCCGTGGGCGACACCGTCGTGCTGGAGACCGCCGCGGGGCGGCAGGACTTCCGCCTCTCCGGCGTCGCCGAGGTGGGGAAGGCGGACTTCCCCCGCGACGCCGGCACCGGCGCCGCACCCGACCTGGTCTGGTTCGCCGACACCCGGGCCGCGACGCTCGCCGGGCACCCGGGCAAGGTCGACGCGGTCGTCGTCGTGGCCGAACGCGGCACCGACACCGGCGCCCTGGCCGACGGCGTCGCACACGCCCTGGCCGGCTCCGGCGCCCTTGTCCACACCGGCGACGGCCGCGGTGCCGTCGAGGACCCGGGCCTCGGCTACGCCAAGGTGACGCTGTTCGCGATCGGCGGTTCCTTCGGCGGGATCGCCGCCCTCGTCGCGGTGTTCACCGCCGCGGGCACCGTCGCCCTCTCGGTCGGCCAGCGGGCCCGCGAGTTCGCCCTGCTGCGTGCCGTCGGTGCCACTCCGCGGCAGATCCGCCGCGCGGTCGCCTGTGAGGCGC
Source organism: Streptomyces griseoaurantiacus (assembly GCF_036189845.1). Taxonomy (NCBI): domain Bacteria; kingdom Bacillati; phylum Actinomycetota; class Actinomycetes; order Kitasatosporales; family Streptomycetaceae; genus Streptomyces; species Streptomyces griseoaurantiacus. The sequence goes on from NZ_CP108326.1 coordinate 4,606,722, forward strand.
TGCTGGTCGCCCCGCTCGCCGGAATCCTGGGCTGCCTGCCCGGCATCGGGCTCGCGCACTGGTGGTTCGGGCAGCTCCAGGACAGGGGCGCCGTCCCGCACGCCGCCGGCCTGCACGTCTCCGCGTTCCCGATGCTCGCGGCCGTCGTCATGGGCCTGCTCACCGCGCTCGGTGCCGGCTGGATCGCCGGGCGCCGGCCCGCCCGGATCAAGCCGGGCCAGGCACTGTCGGAGGCTTCGGTGGAGCGGCTGCGGCCCGGAGTGGTCCGCACCCTCCTCGGGGTCGCCGCCCTGGTCGGCGGCTCGGTCCTCACCGGCGTGTCCGCCGGCTCCGCCGGGGACGACGCGGCCGGGGCCGCCCTCGGTGTCGTCATGTGCTTCATGCTCGCCGTCGGGCTGCTCGGCCCGCTGGTGGCCCGGCTGTGCGCGGGACTGTTCGGACTGCCGCTGCGGAGCGCGGGTCCGGCGGCGGGGCTGGCCGCCGCCAACTCCCGTGTCAACGCCCGCCGTCTCGCCTCCGCGATCACCCCGATCGCGCTCGCCGTGGCCTTCTCCTCCACGCTCGTCTTCATGCACACGAGCGAGCACCACGCCGCCGACAAGCAGCTGCGCGCGGGGCTCACCGCGGAACACGTGGTGAGCGACCCGGCCGGCCTCCCGGTGGACGCGGCCGCCCGCGCCGCCCGCGCCCCGGGCGTGGACACGGCCGTCGGACTGCTGCACACGCAGGTGCTGGTGCCGACCGGGTCCGGCGAGTTCCAGTCGCTGCTGGGCGCCTCGACCCAGGGCGTCTCCACCTCCGGGGCCGACCTGGCGAAGGTCGAGGACCTGGACGTGCGCGAGGGCAGCCTCGACCGGCTCGGCAGCGGCCGGATCGCCGTCGACCGGACCCTCGCGGAGTCGGCGGACGCCGGTGTCGGCGACCGGCTCCCGCTCTACCTCCCCGACGGCACGAAGGTCAGCCCCGAGATCGTCGCCGTCTACGGGCGCGGCCTCGGCCTGTCCACGCTCACCATGGACCGGGCGTCCCTGGAGGGGCACGTCACCTCGCCCTACGACGACACATTGCTCGTACGGGGCGGCTCGCGGACGTCGCTCGCCGCCCTGGGCGAGGTCACCGACGTCTCCGGCTACGCCACCCAGCAGAGCCTCGACGCACGGCTGGGCGCCTGGATGAACAACACCATGGCCGCGGTCCTCGGCGGCTTCGCGGCCGTCGCCGCCCTCAACACCCTGGTGATGACGGTCCTCGACCGCCGCCGCGAACTGGGCGCCCTGCGCCTGGTCGGCGCCACCCGGCGCCAGGTGCTGGCGATGCTCCGCTGGGAGGGGCTGCTGGTGGCCGCGGCGGGCCTGGTCCTCGGTTCCGCGATCGCCGCGGCCACGCTCATCCCGATGATCGACGGGGTGACGGGGGACGCCCCCTACGTGCCCCCGTCGATGTTCGGCGCCCTCACCCTCGCCACCGGCACTCTGACCCTGCTCGCGGTCACGCTGCCGGGCCGGGCGGCACTGCGCCGAAGGCCGTAGTACGGGGGGCGGGGCGGGAACCGGTGCGGCCGGTTCCCGCCCCGCGGCCGTTCATAGCCCCGCGGCCTCGGCCACGTCCTCCTTCAGCGCCGCCAGCAGCGCCGCCGCCCGCTCCCGCGCCTGCCCCAGGCCGTCCCGGTCGGCGACCGGCACGACGACCTCCAGGTAGCACTTCAGCTTCGGCTCGGTGCCGCTCGGACGGACGATGACCCGGGCGCCGTCCATCGTGTAGCGCAGGCCGTCCGTGGGCGGCAGCCGGTCGGTGCCCCGGGTCAGGTCCTCCGCCCCTCTCACGTCGAGCCCGGCCAGCCGCACCGGGGGCCGCTCGCGCAGCCGCCGCATGGCGTCGCCGATGACCGACAGGTCCTCCACCCGCACCGAGAGCTGGTCCGTGGCGTGCAGGCCGTGCTCGACGGCGAGGTCGTCGAGGAGGTCGAGGAGCGTGCGGCCCTCGGACTTCAGCCGGGAGGCCAGTTCCGTCAGCAGCAGCGCCGCCGTGATGCCGTCCTTGTCGCGCACCCCCTCGGGGTCGACGCAGTAGCCGAGGGCCTCCTCGTAGCCGTAGCGCAGGCCCTCGACGCGGGCGATCCACTTGAAGCCGGTGAGGGTCTCCTCGTACCCGAGGCCCGCCGCCGCGGCGATCCGGCCGAGGAGGGAGGAGGAGACGATCGACTCCGCGAACGTGCCGCTCACCCCGCGCCCGACCAGGTGGGCGGCGAGCAGCGCGCCGACCTCGTCGCCGCGCAGCATGCGCCATGCGCCGCCGTCCTTCACGGCGGCGGCGCACCGGTCGGCGTCCGGGTCGTTGGCGATCACCAGGTCGGGGTCGGCCTCCCGGGCGGTCGCGAACGCCAGGTCCATGGCACCCGGCTCCTCCGGGTTGGGGAAGGCGACGGTCGGGAAGTCCGGGTCCGGCTCCGCCTGTTCGGCCACCAGCACCGGCTCGGGGAAGCCGGCCCGGGCGAACGCGGCCAGCAGGGTGTCCTTGCCGACGCCGTGCATCGCCGTGTAGACGGTGCGGGCGGTGCGCGGCGAGCCGGGGGCGAGGACGGCGTCGGTGCGGGCGAGGTAGGCATCGAGGACGGAGTCGTCGAGGACCTCCCAGCCGGAGTCCGGGCGGGGGACGTCGGCCAGGGCCGCGATCGCGTCGATCTCGGCGGCGATCCCGGCGTCGGCGGGCGGCACGATCTGCGAGCCGTCTCCCAGGTACACCTTGTAGCCGTTGTCCCGGGGCGGGTTGTGGCTCGCGGTGACCTCGACGCCGGCCACCGCGCCCAGGCGCCGGATCGCGAAGGCGAGCACGGGGGTCGGCAGCGGGCGGGGCAGCAGCGCCGCGCGCAGGCCCGCGCCGGTCATCACGGCGGCGGTGTCGCGGGCGAAGTCGGCCGACTTGTGGCGGGCGTCATAGCCGATGACGACGAGGCCGGCATCCGGCGCGTCCCCGTGCGGGGTGCCGTTCTTCCTCAGATACGCGGCGAGGCCCGCGGCGGCGCGGATGACGACGGCGCGGTTCATCCGCCGGGGCCCGGCGCCGAGCTCGCCGCGCAGACCGGCGGTGCCGAACTCCAGCGTGCCGGAGAAGCGGTCGGTGAGCCCGGGGAGGTCGTGGGCGTCGAGGAGGGCCGCGAGTTCCTCGCGGGTGTCCGGGTCGGGGTCCTCCGCGAGCCATGCCTTGGCGCGGGCGAGGAGATCGTCGTGCACGGGTCAGCCTCTCTCGTTGTGGTGCGGTTCGGGGGCGCCTTGCGGGCCGGTCGCGCCCGCGCGGCGGGACCGCGGACCACCGGTGCGGCGCGGGTCCCCCGCGAGCGCCCCCCAGAACGCGTCAGACGCGGTCCAGGACCTTCGTCAGCAGTGCCCCCATGCGGGCCGCGGAGTCGCGGCCGGCCTGGAGGACCTCCTCGTGGTTGAGGGGTTCGCCGGTCATTCCGGCCGCCAGGTTGGTGACCAGGGAGATGCCCAGCACCTCCGCGCCCGCCTCGCGGGCGGCGATCGCCTCCAGCACCGTCGACATGCCGACCAGGTCCGCGCCGATCGTGCGGGCCATGCGGATCTCCGCAGGGGTCTCGTAGTGCGGCCCGGGGAACTGGGCGTAGACGCCCTCCTCCAGACCGGGCTCGATCTCCTTGCACAGCGCCCGCAGCCGGGGCGAGTACAGGTCGGTGAGGTCCACGAAGTTCGCGCCGACGATCGGTGAGGTCGCCGTGAGGTTGATGTGGTCGCTGATCAGCACCGGCTGCCCGGGGCGCATCGTCTCGCGCAGACCTCCGCAGCCGTTGGTCAGGACGACCGTCTTCGCTCCGGCGGCGACGGCCGTGCGCACGCCGTGGGCGACCGAGGCGACCCCGTGACCCTCGTAGTAGTGGGTGCGGCCGAGGAAGACCAGGGCGCGCTTGCCGCCGAGGCGGTAGGAGCGCAGGCGTCCGCCGTGACCCTCGACGGCCGGCGGGGCGAAGCCCGGCAGGTCGGTGACGAGCAGTTCGGCCTCGGGCTCGCCGAGGGCGTCGACGGCGGGGGCCCAGCCGGAGCCCATCACGAGGGCGACGTCGTGGGTCTCGGCGCCCGTCAGCTCGCGCAGCCGCGCGCCGGCGGTGTCGGCGGCGGCGTAGGGGTCGCCCTGGCGGTCGTCCGGAAGAAGAGAAGCGTTCACGCGCAAGAGAGTAGCCGTTTCGCGCCTACGCGCGTAGATGACGGAGGTCGCGGGAGTGCGATCGTTGTCGTGTCGTTTCCGAGGGCGCCCCTGGGGGCCTTCCGGGAAGGTCCTAGGAGGGCCAGGCCGACAGGGCCGTGTCGGCGACCAGTCGCAGTTCCTCGCGGCTCGCGCCGCTCGCCGCCTGCACGGCGATGCCGTTGCCGACGGTCATCAGGAACCGGGCGAGCGTCGCGGGATCGGCGTCCGCGGGGAGGTCGCCCTCGTCGCGGGCCCGCGTGAACCGCTCGCGCAGGCGGGCGGTCCCCTCGTTGCGCCAGTCGGCGAGGGCGTCCCGGACGGTGCGGCCGAGGTCGCCGGCGGCGAGGGAGGCCTGGACGCCCAGGCAGCCGGTGGGGCGGTCGGGCTGGGTGGTGGCCCGGACGGCGCCGCCGAGGAACGCCTCGGCCACCCGCCGGGCGGTCGGTTCCGCCAGGGCGCGGAGCACGTACGAGGCGGGGCCTTCGCTGTAGCGCCGCAGCGCCTTGTGGAACAGCTCCTCCTTGTTGCCGAAGGCCGCGTACATGCTGGTGCGGGTGATGCCCATGGCGCGTGTGAGGTCGGTGAGCCCGGCGCCCTCGTAGCCCTGCTCCCAGAAGACCCGCATCGCGCGTTCGAGCGCCTCGTCGGCGTCGAACCCCCTCGGGCGGCCGATCGGCGCCTTCCGCTGTGTCCCTGGCGTCCCCGGTGTCCCCGGCGTTCCCGGCGTTCCCGGCGGCGCGTCCTGCGGCGTCCCCGCCGGGGCCTTCGGCCCGGTGTCCGCCCGCGTTCCGGGCCTTGTCTCCCGCTCCGACTCCATGCCGCGATCCTACCTCTTTCTGTACCGCTCGGTGCGGAAGTGCTACGGTCGCATTCAGTACCGATCGGTACTGAAATTCGTGGAGGTCATCGTCATGGGGAAGCTCGAAGGCAGGACCGCGGTCGTCACGGGCGGCGGCACGGGGATCGGCCTGGCCAGCGCCGTACGGCTCGCGGCCGAGGGCGCGCACGTGTTCGTCAGTGGACGCCGCAAGACGGAACTGGACGCCGCGGTCGAGGCCATCGGCCCCGACCGGGCCACCGCGGTACCGGGGGACATCGCGAACCCGGCCGACCTGGACCGGCTCTACGAGGCCGTACGGGCCCGGGGGAGGGGACTGGACGTGGTGTTCGCCAACGCGGCGACCGCGCAGCTCGTCCCGCTCGGGAACATCACCGAGGAGGACTACGACCACGTCTTCGGCGTCAACGTGCTCGGCACGCTGTTCACCGTCCAGAAGGCGCTGCCGCTGCTCAACGAGGGTGCCTCGGTCATCATCAACGCCTCCACCGCCGCCGACAACGGCAAGGAGACCGGCTTCGCCCTCTACGCGGCCTCCAAGGCCGCCGTCCGGTCCTTCGCGCGGACCTGGGGCAACACGCTGAAGGACCGGGGCGTCCGGGTCAACGCGATCTCGCCCGGGCCGATCGACACCCCGGCGATCCCGGCGCTGTTCGGCGAGCAGAAGGCCGAGGAGGTCAGGGCGCACCTCGCCACGACCGCGGCGGTGGGCCGGATGGGCCGCCCCGAGGAGGTCGCGGCGGCGGTGGCCTTCCTCGCCTCCGACGACAGCAGCTTCCTCCTCGGCTCCAACCTGTACGTGGACGGAGGCGAGAACCAGATCTGACCGGGGCGGCGCGGCGGGTGCGCCCGCCGGTCGGCAGAGTGGCGGCGGGTCAGCAGGGGCGCTTGCGCAGTTCCATCACGTAGTCGTGCGGAGCCCCCGCCGACTCCGCCGCGTCGGCCACCTCGCCCAGGTAGCGGGCGGACGGCAGCCCGCCCTCGTAGGCGTTGAGGACGTACGTCCACGCGGACTCCTCGCCGTCCAGCGTGTGCACCCGCACTTTCACCCGGCGGTATATGTCCATGCCCACGCCCTCCCAGCGGTCCAGGGAGTCCTCGTCCATGGGGGCGATGTCGTACAGCGCGAGGAACACCTGGGAGCCCGGCGCCTCCACGATCGTCGCCAGCGCGCCCTCCCAGCTCATCTGCTCGCCGCCGAACGTGAGCCGCCAGTCGTTCAGCCAGCCCGTGGCGCGCAGCGGCGAGTGCGGGGCGCGGCGCGTCATGAGCCGCGCGTCGAGGTTGCCGGCGTACGCGGCGTAGAGCGACATGAGCGCAGCGTACGGCAGTCCCGTGCCGGTCACCCGGGCACGCCGCGGGGGCCGGACGCCGCCCGGTCCCCGCCCGGACACGCCCCGCCCGAGGCCCCGGGCGGAAGCACCTTGAAGCGTGCGGGACAATGGGGTACGTGACTCGGATCGTGATCATTGGTGGCGGACCCGGCGGATACGAAGCGGCGCTGGTGGCCGCGCAGCTCGGCGCGGAGGTGACCGTCGTCGACTGCGACGGCCTGGGCGGCGCGTCGGTGCTGACCGACTGCGTGCCCTCGAAGACCCTCATCGCGACCGCCGAGGTGATGACCACCTTCGACTCCTCCTACGAGGAGCTCGGCATCATCGTCGCCGACGACACCCCGCCGCTGGAGGAGGCCGCCCGGGTGGTCGGGGTCGACCTCGGCAAGGTCAACCGCCGGGTCAAGCGGCTCGCCCTCGCCCAGTCGCACGACATCACCGCCTCCGTGACCCGGGCCGGCGCCCGCGTCGTGCGCGGCCGGGGCCGGCTGGAGGGCATGCAGGGCCTGGACGGCTCGCGCAAGGTCGTCGTCCGGGCCGCTGACGGCAGCGAGGAGACCCTCACCGCCGACGCCGTCCTCATCGCCACCGGCGGTCATCCGCGCGAACTGCCCGACGCGCAGCCCGACGGCGAGCGCATCCTGAACTGGACCCAGGTCTACGACCTCGACGAGCTGCCCGAGGAGCTCATCGTGGTCGGCTCCGGCGTCACCGGCGCCGAGTTCGCCGGCGCCTACCAGGCGCTCGGCTCCAAGGTCACCCTCGTCTCCTCCCGCGACCGGGTGCTGCCCGGCGAGGACCCCGACGCCGCCGCCGTCCTGGAGGACGTCTTCCGCCGCCGCGGCATGAACGTCATGGCCCGCTCCCGCGCCGAGTCCGCCAAGCGGGTCGGCGACCGGGTCGAGGTCACCCTCGCGGACGGCCGGGTCATCACCGGCTCGCACTGCCTGATGGCCGTCGGTGCCATCCCCAACAGCGCGGGCCTGGGCCTGGAGGAGGCCGGCGTCCAGCTCCGCGAGTCCGGGCACATCCGCACCGACCGCGTCTCCCGCACGACGGCACCGGGCGTGTACGCCGCCGGTGACGTGACCGGCGTCTTCGCGCTCGCCTCCGTGGCCGCCATGCAGGGACGCATCGCGATGTACCACTTCCTCGGCGACGCGGTGGCCCCCCTCGACCTCAAGACGGTCTCCTCCAACGTCTTCACCGACCCCGAGATCGCCACCGTCGGCTATTCGCAGGCCGACGTCGACGCCGGCAAGATCGACGCCCGTGTCGTCAAACTGCCGCTGCTGCGCAACCCGCGCGCCAAGATGCAGGGCATCCGGGACGGCTTCGTCAAGATCTTCTGCCGTCCGGGCACCGAGATCGTGGTCGGCGGAGTCGTCGTGGCCCCGCGCGCCTCGGAACTCATCCACCCCATCTCGATCGCGGTCGACAACAACCTGACGGTCGAACAGATCGCGAACGCGTTCACCGTGTACCCGTCCCTGTCGGGATCGATCGCGGAGGTCGCCCGCCAGCTCCACACCCGCAAGGCGACGGCAGGGGCCTGACGGCGACCGGGCAACTGCCGCCCGGCCGAAAGCGGTTCGCCTCGGTCACGCGCAGTCGCCGGGGGCGCGGACCAGGTGTGTGACGGGCGGGAAACGCGTATACCACTTGTGAACCCCCTGTGCGAACAACTTCTGTTATTCGGCGCAAACTGCTGAAAGCAGGCGGTCGTTGGGGTTACTGTCAGTTTCGTGTTCGCTGCAGAACGTCGCCAATTGATCCTCGAAATGGTGCGCGCGAACGGGGCCGTGTCGCTCCGTGAGCTCGCCCGCGTCGTCCAGACCTCCGAAGTGACCGTACGGCGGGACGTGCGCGCACTGGAGGCAGAAGGACTCCTCGACCGCCGGCACGGCGGTGCGGTACTGCCGGGCGGGTTCACGCGGGAGTCCGGCTTTCCGCAGAAATCCCATCTCGCGACCGCCGAGAAGACGGCCATCGCCGATCTCGCCGCGAGCCTCGTCGAAGAGGGCGAGGCGATCGTGGTCGGTGCGGGCACCACCACGCAGGAACTGGCGCGCCGGCTCGCCCGTGTGCCGGGGCTGACCGTCGTCACCAACTCCCTGCTGGTCGCACAGGCCCTCGCCCACGCCAACCGGGTGGAGGTCGTGATGACCGGCGGCACCCTGCGCGGCTCCAACTACGCGCTCGTCGGATCCGGGGCGGAGCAGTCCCTCCAGGGCCTGCGGGTCTCCCGGGCCTTCCTCTCGGGCGCCGGGCTCACCGCCGAGCGGGGACTGTCCACGTCGAACATGCTCTCCGCCTCGGTCGACCGGGCGCTGGTGCAGGCGGCGGCGGAGGTCGTGGTCCTCGCGGACCACACGAAGCTCGGGACGGACACGATGTTCCAGACCGTGCCGACGGATCTCATCACCCGGCTCGTCACCGACGAGCCGCCCGCGCACGACGACCGTGCGGGCGGTGAACTGCAGGCGCTGGCCGACCAGGGCGTGCAGATCGCGGTGGCCGGGGCGGGGGGCGGCGAGACGGGACCGGGTGGGCGGCAATCCCGCCGGGACGTCGGCCTGCCGGGCCCCAGACGGCAGGGCAACCCCGCGGGCCCGCAACTCCGCAGTGCCCCCGCCCTCGGTGACGCCCCCGCCGGGGACCGCCCGGCGAGGGTCGCGGACCTCCGCCGACGGTAGCGAGCGGCGCGCTGCGGGGCCGTGCGGTGCGGTGCGGTGCCGTGCCTCGGCTGCGGGTGCGCTGTGGCCGGTCGCGCAGTTCCCCGCGCCCCTTGGGGTGGCTGGGGTTGAGGGTCGGGTGCGGGTGCGCTGTGGCTGGTCGCGCAGTTCCTCGCGCCCCTTGGGGTGGCTGGGGTTGAGGGTCGGGTGCGGGTGCGCTGTGGCTGGTCGCGCAGTTCCTCGCGCCCCTTGGGGTGGCTGGGGTTGAGGGTCGGGTGCGGGTGCGCTGTGGCTGGTCGCGCAGTTCCTCGCGCCCCTTGGGGTGGCTGGGGTTGAGGGTCGGGTGCGGGTGCGCTGTGGCTGGTCGCGCAGTTCCTCGCGCCCCTTGGGGTGGCTGGGGTCGAGGGTCGGGTGCGGGTGCGCTGTGGCCGGTCGCGCAGTTCCCCGCGCCCCTTGGGGTGGCTGGGGTCGAGGGTCGGGTGCGGGTGCGCTGTGGCTGGTCGCGCAGTTCCCCGCGCCCCTTGGGGGGCTGAGGTTGTACCTCTGGTGCGGGTGGTCTGTGGCTGGTCGCGCAGTTCCTCGCGCCCCTGGGGTGGTGGGGTGCAGGGGCGGAGCCCCTGGGGGCGGGACGGGTAGGGGCGGCGGGGGTGGAGAACCCCCGGGCCGCCCCCGGCCGGTTCGTCAGTCCTTGATCTCGCAGAGCGGGGCGCCGGAGGTCACGGACGCACCGACCTCCGCCCCGAGGCCCTTGACAGTCCCCGCCTTGTGCGCGTTGATCGGCTGCTCCATCTTCATGGCCTCCAGGACGACGATCAGATCGCCCTCCTTGACCTCCTGGCCCTCCTCGACCGCGACCTTGACGATCGTGCCCTGCATGGGGGAGGCCAGCGTGTCGCCGGAGGCCACGGGGCCGGACTTCTTCGCGGCCCGCCGCTTCGGCTTGGCGCCCGCCGCCAGCCCCGTACGGGCGAGCGTCATCCCGAGGGACGCCGGCAGCGACACCTCGAGCCGCTTGCCGCCGACCTCGACGACGACCGTCTCGCGGCCCGTCTCCTCGTCACCGTCGGCCTCACCGGCTGCGGAGAACGGCTTGACCTCGTTGACGAACTCGGTCTCGATCCACCGGGTGTGCACGGTGAAGGGATCGGCGGAGCCGGTGAGTTCGGGCGCGAAGGCCGGGTCGCGGACCACCGCGCGGTGGAAGGGGATGGCGGTGGCCATGCCCTCCACCTGGAACTCGTCCAGCGCACGGGCGGCCCGCTGCAGCGCCTCCGCCCGGGTGCGGCCGGTCACGATCAGCTTGGCGAGGAGCGAGTCCCAGGCCGGGCCGATGACGCTGCCGGTCTCGACGCCCGCGTCGAGGCGGACACCGGGACCCGAGGGCGGGTCGAACAGGGTGACCGTGCCGGGCGCCGGCAGGAAGTTGCGGCCCGGGTCCTCGCCGTTGATGCGGAACTCGAAGGAGTGGCCGCGCAGCGGCGGGTCGTCGTAGCCGAGCTTCTCGCCGTCGGCGATGCGGAACATCTCGCGCACGAGGTCGATCCCGGAGACCTCCTCGGTGACCGGGTGCTCGACCTGGAGCCGGGTGTTGACCTCCAGGAAGGAGATCGTGCCGTCCTTGCCGACGAGGAACTCCACGGTGCCGGCGCCGACGTACCCGGCCTCCTTCAGGATGGCCTTCGACGCGGAGTAGAGCTGGGCGACCTGGTCGTCGGAGAGGAACGGCGCCGGGGCCTCCTCGACGAGCTTCTGGTGCCGGCGCTGCAGAGAGCAGTCACGCGTGGAGACGACGACCACGTTGCCGTGGGAGTCGGCCAGGCACTGCGTCTCCACGTGCCGGGGCTTGTCCAGGTACCGCTCGACGAAGCACTCGCCGCGCCCGAACGCGGCCACGGCCTCGCGCACCGCCGAGTCGTACAGCTCGGGCACCTCTTCGAGGGTGCGGGCCACCTTCAGACCGCGTCCGCCACCGCCGAAGGCGGCCTTGATCGCGATGGGCAGGCCGTGCTCCTCGGCGAAGGCCACGACCTCCTCGGCGCCGGAGACCGGGTCCGGGGTGCCCGCGACCAGCGGGGCGCCCGCGCGCTGCGCGATGTGCCGCGCCGCGACCTTGTCGCCGAGGTCACGGATGGCGTGCGGGGGCGGGCCGATCCAGATGAGGCCCGCGTCCAGGACGGCCTGGGCGAACTCCGCGTTCTCGGAGAGGAAGCCGTAACCGGGGTGGACGGCGTCCGCGCCGGAGTCCGCGGCGGCCTGGAGCACCTTGGCGATGTCCAGGTAGCTGGTGGCCGGGGTGTCCCCGCCCAGGGCGAACGCCTCGTCCGCGACGCGCACGTGCACCGCGTCCCGGTCCGGTTCCGCGTACACGGCCACGCTCGCGATGCCGGCGTCGCGGCAGGCCCGGGCGACACGGACAGCGATTTCGCCACGGTTGGCGATCAACACCTTGCGCACGTTGGCTCCCTCTCCTTGAAACAAGCCGAGTTTAGGGACTGCCGACACGACGTTTCGACCCGTGCCCAGTGGTGAGCTTCCCCACACGGAGCGTGAGTCGGGGCTCACTCGAGCGGCGAAACCCCTTGTCGCACCGGAGTACGCGGGGGCCCTCCCGGAAACACTAACCCTCCGGTGTGGTCGAGGTCTCTGTGCGGCCGTGCTGCGGGCGGTCGTGTTTCTTTGTGGAGTCCCTACTAATGGCCCAATGATTCTTTGCCTCTGCCGCACCCCTTGTCCCGGCCTTTACCCGTGAGTAGCGTTTCCGGGTGTCCCGTACGTACTCGGGGTAACCAGTGGGAAGGCGGGGGTGGGGCGGAGTGTTGCGCAGACCGGTGGCCCTGGTGACGGCGGTCGTGCTCTTCTGCGAGGCGGTGGGCATCGCGCTGCTCAACTGGTCCCTGGGCACGCTCGTGGACCGGCAGCAGATGTCCCTGGCCGGTCTCGAACCGGCGAAGATGTCCGCCTCCTCGAAGATCGGCGGCCTGGTCTTCGGCCTCTACTTCGTGCTCTGCGGCATCGCCGCGCTGGCGGTGTGCCTGCGCAACCGGCCGTCCGCCGGGCTGGGCCGGATCCTGCTGATCAGCGCGGCGGTGGTGCACGCGGTGCTGGGCGCCTTCGCCGTGGGGCTGATCGGCTGGCGGGCCTTCGCCTACATGATGGTGGTGCTGGCGCTCATCGTGCTCACGCTGATGACGTACGACCGGGACGGCGCGCGGCACGCCGCGACGGCGCCCCCGGCCGCCCCGGAACCCGCGGGCGCCACCGAGCCCCCGGTGGGCTCCGTCGACCCGGCGGCTCCGGCCGGCCCGGCGGCCCCGGCGTCCGCGGGACCGCCGGAGGAGGCGGCGCCGCCCGCCGGGGGCGGGTCCGTCAGTGCGAAGGGCGCGCCCACAACTGGGTGATGCCGACGCCCAGTTCCGCCAGCAGCCGGCGGACCAGCGGCAGGCTGAGCCCGATGACGTTGCCGTGGTCGCCCTCGATGCCGTCGATGAACGGCGCCGAGCGGCCGTCCAGCGTGAACGCGCCCGCGACGTGGAGCGGCTCCCCGGAGGCCACGTAGGCGGCGATCTCCTCGTCGCTGGGCTCGCCGAAGCGGACCACGGTGGACGCGGTCGCCGAGACGTGGCGGCCGCTCGCGGTGTCCCACACGCAGTGGCCGGTCTGCAGCGTGCCGGACCGGCCGCGCATCGCCTTCCAGCGGGCCGTGGCCTCCTCGGCGTCCGCGGGCTTGCCGAGCGCCTCGCCGTCGAGGTCGAGGACCGAGTCGCAGCCGATCACCAGGGCGCCGCGCACGTCCGGGCGGGCCGCCACGACGGACGCCTTGGCCTCGGCGAGGGCGAGGGCCAGTTCGGCGGGGGTGGGGGCGTCGAAGGGCTCCTCGTCGACTCCGCTGACGACGACCTCGGGCGCGAGCCCCGCCTGGCGGAGCAGCCCGAGGCGGGCGGGGGACTGGGAGGCGAGCACGAGCCGTCGGGGCGGCGACTGATCCGTCATGCGGTCAGCGTATTGCCTGCCGGCGGGCGGGGCGTCCGGGCCTCACAGGAGGCCCAGGACGAGCATCGCCACGACCATGGCAAGCGCCATCAGGATGCCGAGGCGGCGCAGCATGTCCTGGGTGTCGCGCAGTTCCTCGGGCGGCTCGTCGTCGGGGTCGGACCACAGCATGCCTTCGAGCTTGGGACCGTCCGGTCGGTCCGCGCCTGAGTACCCGTACTCAACTTCCCGGGCGGCTCGTGGTGCCGCCCGGGAAGCGGGCACTCAGCCCGGCCAGTAGGTACGGCTCCACGCCGTCGGACCCGGCTGCGGCAGCCGGTGGGCGGCGATGCGGGCGGGGTCGTCCCACGAGGCGCGGGCGGGGCGGGCGGAGTGCGGTTCCTGCGCCGCGGCACCGGCGGCCGCGGCGCGGGCGCGGACCACCGCCAGGGTGGCGGCGAGCTCCTCGGGGGTCGGGTTGCCCCGTACGACCTTGATCGTCACAGCGGCTCCTTCCAGAGGCTCTACAGGGGGATGTTGCCGTGCTTCTTCGGCGGCAGGGACTCGCGCTTGGAGCGGAGCTGGCGCAGGCCGCGGACCAGGTGGGCGCGGGTCTCCGAGGGCATGATCACCGCGTCGACGTAACCGCGCTCGGCGGCGACGTAGGGGTTGAGGAGGGTGTCCTCGTACTCCTGGAGCAGCCGGGCCCGGGTCGCCTCGGCGTCCTCGCCCGCGGCGGCGATCGTGCGGCGGTGCAGGATGTTGACGGCGCCCTGGGCGCCCATGACGGCGATCTGCGCGGTCGGCCAGGCCAGGTTGAGGTCGGCGCCCAGGTGCTTGGAGCCCATGACGTCGTAGGCGCCGCCGAAGGCCTTGCGGGTGATGACCGTGATGAGCGGGACGGTCGCCTCGGCGTAGGCGAAGATCAGCTTGGCGCCGCGGCGGATGATGCCGTCGTGCTCCTGGCCGACGCCGGGCAGGAAGCCGGGCACGTCGACGAAGGTCAGCACCGGGATGTTGAAGGCGTCGCAGGTGCGCACGAAACGGGCCGCCTTCTCGGAGGCCTTGATGTCCAGGCAGCCGGCGAACTGCATGGGCTGGTTGGCGACGATCCCGACGGGGTTGCCCTCGACGCGGCCGAAGCCGGTGACGATGTTCGGCGCGTACAGCGGCTGCGTCTCGAAGAACTCGGCGTCGTCCAGGACGTGTTCGATCACCGTGTGGATGTCGTACGGCTGGTTCGCGGAGTCGGGGACGAGGGTGTCGAGCTCGCGGTCCTCCTCGGTGAGGGCGAGGTCCGCCTCCTCGGGGAAGGCCGGGGCCTCGGACAGGTTGTTCGAGGGCAGGTAGGACAGCAGCTGCTTGATGTACTCGATGGCGTCCTTCTCGTCGCCCGCCATGTGGTGGGCGACGCCGGAGGCCGTGTTGTGGGTGCGGGCGCCGCCGAGCTCCTCGAAGCCGACGTCCTCCCCGGTGACGGTCTTGATGACGTCGGGGCCGGTGATGAACATGTGCGAGGTCTGGTCGACCATGACCGTGAAGTCGGTGATCGCCGGGGAGTAGACCGCGCCGCCCGCGCAGGGGCCGACGACCAGGCTGATCTGCGGGATCACCCCGGAGGCGTGGGTGTTGCGGCGGAAGATCTCCCCGTAGGCGCCGAGCGAGGCGACGCCCTCCTGGATGCGGGCGCCGCCGGAGTCGTTGATGCCGATGACCGGGCAGCCGGTCTTCAGCGCGAAGTCCATCACCTTGACGATCTTCTGCCCGTAGACCTCGCCGAGCGCGCCGCCGAAGACCGTGAAGTCCTGGGAGAAGACGGCGACCGGACGTCCGTCCACGGTGCCGTAGCCGGTGACCACCCCGTCGCCGTAGGGGCGGTTCTCCTCCAGCCCGAAGTCGGTCGAGCGGTGCCGGGCGAACTCGTCCAGCTCGACGAACGAGTCCTCGTCCAGCAGGAGTTCGATCCGCTCACGGGCCGTCAGCTTGCCCTTGGCGTGCTGCTTCTCGACGGCGCGCGCGGAGCCGGCGTGCCGGGCCTCCTCGATACGGCGCTGCAGATCCGCGAGCTTGCCCGCGGTGGTGTGGATGTCGATCTCTTCGCGCGCCTGGCGCTCTTCCGGCTCGGACATCGGGGATGCGGCTCCCTGCCTGCTCAAGTGGGGACGTGAGGGGGTGCGACGTGCGCTGGCTCGATCGGTGAACGCTCAGAAGAAGGGTTGGCTACTCATCCGTAGCGTAGTGGTGCGCCTACCGATCGGCAGTGCGGCGTTGGCCACACCTTCCGCGCTCTAGGGTGGCCCGTATGACCCCGCGAGACGCTTCCGAACCGCAGCCCAGCCGCTGGTCCGACCTGGACCGGCCGCCGCTCGGCGCCGCCGCCCTGCGCCGGGCGCTGGTGCGGCCGGGCAGCCTGTGGTCGGAGCTGGACGTCGTGCAGCGCACCGGGTCCACCAACAGCGACCTCGTCGACCGCGCGGCGAAGGGCGCGGCCGCCGAGGGCGCGGTGCTGGTCGCCGAGGAGCAGAGCGCGGGACGCGGCCGCCTGGACCGGCGGTGGACGGCCCCCGCCCGCTCCGGACTCTTCTTCTCCGTCCTGCTCGACCCCGCCGAGGTCCCGCTCGCCCGCTGGGGCTGGCTCCCGCTGCTCACCGGCGTCGCGGTGGCCACCGGGCTGTCCCGGGCGGCGGGCGTCGACACCGCCCTGAAGTGGCCCAACGACCTGCTGGTCACGGTGGACGGCGCCGAGCGCAAGACCGGCGGCATCCTCGCCGAGCGGGCCGGGGACCGGGGAGTGGTCGTCGGCATCGGCATCAACGTGAGCCTGCGGGCCGAGGAGCTGCCCGTGCCCACCGCCGGCTCGCTGGCCCTCGCGGGCGCCGCCGGCACCGACCGCGACCCCCTGCTGCGGGCGGTGCTGCGCTCCCTGGAGCAGTGGTACGGCCGCTGGCGGGAGGCCGGCGGGGACGCCGCCGCGAGCGGTCTCCAGGAGACGTACGCCGCCGGATGCGCGACGCTGGGCCGTACCGTGCGGGCCGACCTGCCGGGCGACCGCTCGGTCACCGGGGAGGCGGTGGCGGTCGACGGGGACGGACGGCTGGTGATCGCCACGGAGGAAGGGGTACAGGAGCCGGTGGGCGCGGGCGACGTGATCCACCTGCGGCCCGCCGGGGCATGACCGCCGCGGATCGGACGCCGGAGACCGGACGCCGACCGGACGTCTCCTTCGGGGAGTGAGCCACCGCACACCTGCCGTAGAGTTGAGCGCGGTCGATACCTGACCGCGACAGATCGGAAGGGCAGCAGGCGTGACCGTCGACGATTCGGGCTCGGGTACGGGCGCACATCCCGCCCCCGACGGTGAACCGGCGCGGGACGACGAGGCCGGCCCCGGCGAAGCCGGTTCCGAGGAGCCCGCTCCCGACCGCCCGGGTTCCGGCGAGGCCGGAACCCCGGAGGGCGGCCCGGACGAGGCCGGCGCGGAGGAGGACCCGCTCGCGCTCCGCCTCGAGGGCCTGATCCTCGGCGCCGAGCGCCGCTACACCCCCTTCCAGGCGGCCCGCAGCGCGGGCGTCTCCATGGAACTGGCCTCCCGCTTCTGGCGGGCCATGGGCTTCGCCGACATCGGCCAGGCCAAGGCGCTCACCGAGGCCGACGTCCTCGCCCTGCGGCGGCTCGCCGGCCTCGTCGAGGCGGGACTGCTCAGCGAGGCGATGGCGGTGCAGGTCGCCCGCTCCACCGGCCAGACCACCGCCCGGCTGGCCGAATGGCAGATCGACTCCTTCCTGGAGGACCTCACCGAGCCGCCCGAGCCCGGCATGACCCGCACCGAGGTGACGTATCCGCTGGTCGAGCTGCTCCTGCCGGAGCTGGAGGAGTTCCTCGTCTACGTGTGGCGGCGCCAGCTCGCCGCCGCCACCGGCCGGGTCATCCAGGCCACGGACGACGAGGAGATGGTCGACCGCCGCCTCGCCGTCGGCTTCGCCGACCTCGTCGGCTTCACCCGGCTGACCCGCCGCATGGAGGAGGAGGAGCTCGGCGAACTGGTCGAGGCCTTCGAGACGACGGCCGCCGACCTGGTCGCCGCGAACGGCGGCCGGCTCATCAAGACCCTCGGCGACGAGGTCCTCTACGCGGCCGACGACGCCGGTGTGGCCGCCGAGACCGCGCTGCGGCTCATCGAGACCATGGCGAACGACGAGACGATGCCGGAGCTGCGCGTAGGGATAGCCTTCGGCACGGTCACCACCCGGATGGGCGATGTGTTCGGCACGACGGTGAACCTCGCGAGCCGGCTGACCTCGATAGCCCCCAAGGACGCCGTCCTCGTGGACCAGGCGTTCGCCGAGGAACTGATCCGCTCCGGCGAGGCCCCCGCCTCCGAGGCCGAGGCCGCCGAGGCCGCCGCGACGGCCGAGAAGGAGGGCGAGGAGCCCCCGGTCTACCGCTTCGCCCTCCAGCCCATGTGGCAGCGCCCGGTCCGCGGGCTCGGCGTGGTGGAACCCTGGCTCCTCACCCGCAGGCCGACGGAGGCGCAGGACACGGTCTGACCGTGTGACGGGCGCGAGCGCCTGAGAGCCCGCACGCGTGACGCGTGTGGCGCACGGCCCGTAGGCCCCCCGGCTCCGCCTCCCCACTTCCCCCGCGCCCCGCCGCCTGCGATCATCGACCCCACGGAAGTTAACCCACGTTAACCGGGAGGGTGTCATGGACGGCACGTCGGACCGCACGGAAGCCGCGGACCACACGGAACCCGCCGGCGAACAGCGCGAACAGCGCGAACAGCGCGAGGAACGTGAAGAGCGCTTCGGGTCCCACGTCGCCGTGCGCCACCACGCCCACGTCGCCGAACTGGTCCTCGACCGCCCGAAGGCCATGAACGCCGTCTCGACGGAGATGGCCCGCTCCCTGGCCGCCGCCTGCGCCGCCCTGGCCGAGGACCGCGCCGTACGGGCGGTCGTCCTCACCTCCACCCACGAGCGGGCCTTCTGCGTCGGCGCCGACCTGAAGGAGCGCAACTCCCTCACGGACGCCGAACTCCTCGCCCAGCGCCCCCTCGCCCGCGCCGCCTACACCGGCGTCCTGGACCTGCCGATGCCGACGATCGCCGCGGTGCACGGCTTCGCGCTGGGCGGCGGCTTCGAACTCGCCCTCGCCTGCGACGTGATCGTCGCCGACCGTACGGCCGTGGTGGGGCTGCCGGAGGTCTCGGTGGGCGTCATCCCGGGCGGCGGCGGCACGCAGCTGCTGCCCCGCCGGGTGGGCGCGGCGCGCGCGGCGGAGCTGATCTTCTCGGCGCGCCGGGTGGAGGCGGCCGAGGCCCGGGAGCTCGGCCTGGTGGACGAACTGGTGGAGGCGGGCGGCGACCGCGAGGCGGCGCTCGCGCTGGGCGCGCGGTTCGCCGCGAACTCGCCGGTGGGACTGCGGGCGGCGAAGCGGGCGCTGCGGGTCGGCTGGGGGCTGGAGTTCCGGGCGGGTCTGGAGGTGGAGGACGCGGCCTGGCGCACGGTCGCGTTCTCGCCGGACCGCGCGGAGGGAGTGGCGGCGTTCAACGAGCGCCGGGCTCCCCGCTGGAGCGACTGAGGGCGGCGGCGTCCGCTCCGGCCACGACGGAGGGCGGCGGCGTCCGCTCCGGCCACGACGGAGGGCGGCGGCGTCCGCTCCGGCCACGACGGAGGGCACGCGGCCACGCCGCCCGCCCCCGGCCGCACGGACATCCCACCCCCGGGCCTCGCCGCCACCCCGCCCTCCGGGCCCCGCCGCCACCCCACCCTCCGGGCCTCGCCGCCACCCGCCCCGGCCCTCGTGGCCACCCCGTTCGCCGTCCCCAACCTCCCGTATCGCCCCATTTCTCCCTAACCTGGAGCGATGGGTGAGGACAGACGGTTGCGGGCCGTGGTCGCGCTGGCGCAGGGCATGGCCGCCGCGCCCGCCCCGCGCGAGGCCTACCGCGCTGCCGCCCTGCGGGCCTGCGAGGCGCTCGCCGGCAGCTTCGCCGCGCTCTCCGTCTGGGAACGGGACCGGGGCTGCCTGCGCGTCCTGGTGAACGTCGGCGCCCGCGCCGAGGACGAGGAGGAGTTCCCCGAGGACGAGACGTACCCCGTGTACGAGTTCCCGGAGATCACCGAGTTCCTGCACGAGCGCTGGGCCGGCGGTGTCGGGCCCAGCGCCTGGGTGGAGACCGCGGGCGGCCCCAGGGGCGCCTCGGCCGCCCGCGCCGGCTACTGCCACCAGCGGGTCGCGGCGCTGCGCCGGCGGGGCCGGGGCTGCTGCGTCGTCGCCCCGGTGGTGCTGCACGGCCGCGCCTGGGGGGAGCTGTACGTGGCGCGGCGGGCGGGCGTGGCCGTCTTCGACCGGGAGGACGCGGACTTCGCGACGGTGCTGGCCTCGGTCGTGGCCGCCGGGATCGCGCAGACCGAGCGGCTGGAGGAGGCCCGCCGGCTGGCCTTCACGGACGCCCTGACCGGCCTCGCCAACCGCCGCGCGGTCGACATGCGGCTGGACGAGGCGCTGGAGCGGCACCGCGCGGAGGGGGCCGTCGTCAGCCTCGTCGTGTGCGACCTCAACGGACTGAAGCGGGTCAACGACACCCGTGGCCACGCCGTGGGCGACCGGCTGCTGGAACGCTTCGGCTCCGTGCTCTCCCTGTGCGGCGCGATGCTCCCGGGCACGCTCGCCGCGCGGCTCGGCGGCGACGAGTTCTGCCTGCTCGCGGTGGGCCCGTCCGGGGACGAGGTGGTGCGCGCGGCGGAGGAGCTGTGCCGGCGGGCGGCCGAGCTGGAGCTGGGGGACGGGGTGGCCTGCGGGGTCGCCTCCACCGACGACCCGATCGGGCCGCTCCGTTCGGGACGGCGGCTGTTCCGGCTCGCCGACGCGGCGCAGTACCGGGCGAAGGCCCTCCGGGCGGACCGGCCGGTGGTGGCGGGACGCGAGGGCGAGGGCGAGGACGACCCGGTCGTGCGGCTCGCCGACGCCCCGCCGAAGGGGGCGGCCGAGCGGCGCGCCTTCCGCGGCCGCGTGCCGTGACCCGGGACGGCCGCGTGCCGTGACCCGAGGCCGTCGTGTGCCGTGACCCGAGGCCGTCGTGTGCCGTGCGTCGCGAGGCGCGGACGGCGTGGGTGCGGCGGGCCCGCGGTGTGGTGCGCGCCTCCCGTTCCCCGCCGGCCCCACCCGTGACACCGTCGAATTCACTGCGTACGCTCCTGAATATGGATATGCACACCGTGGTGGTGGGGACCACCTCAGTCACCGCGTCCGACGTGCTCGCCGTCGCCCGTGACGGGGCCCGCGTCGAGCTCTCCGAGGACGCCCGCGCGGCCCTCGCCGCCGCCCGCCGCACCGTCGACGCGCTCGCCGCCAAGCCCGAGCCCGTCTACGGCGTCAGCACCGGCTTCGGCGCCCTCGCCACCCGGCACATCGGCCCGGAACTGCGCACCCGGCTCCAGCGCAACATCGTCCGCTCGCACGCCGCCGGCATGGGCCCCCGCGTCGAGCGCGAGGTCGTCCGCGCGCTGATGTTCCTGCGGCTGAAGACCGTCTGCTCCGGGCACACCGGTGTCCGCCCCGAGGTCGCGCAGACCATGGCGGACCTGCTGAACGCCGGCATCACCCCGGTCGTCCACGAGTACGGCTCCCTCGGCTGCTCCGGCGACCTCGCGCCGCTCTCGCACTGCGCGCTCACCCTCATGGGGGAGGGCGAGGCGGAGGACGCCGAGGGCGTGGTGCGCCCCGCCGCCGAACTCCTCGCCGCGCACGGCATCGACCCCGTCGAACTGCGGGAGAAGGAGGGCCTCGCCCTCCTCAACGGCACCGACGGCATGCTCGGCATGCTGCTCATGGCCCTCGCCGACCTCGAGGTCCTCTACAAGACCGCCGACGTCACCGCCGCCCTCAGCCTGGAGGCGCTGCTCGGCACCGACCGGGTGCTCGCCCCCGAGCTGCACGCCATCCGCCCGCACCCCGGGCAGGCCGCGAGCGCCGCCAACATGCTCGCCGTGCTGCGCGGCTCCGAACTCACCGGGCACCACCAGGACGACGCGCCCCGCGTGCAGGACGCGTACTCGGTGCGCTGCGCGCCCCAGGTCGCGGGCGCGGGCCGGGACACCCTCGCGCACGCCCGTCTGGTCGCCGAGCGCGAGCTGGCCGCCGCCGTGGACAACCCGGTGGTGCTGCCCGACGGCAGGGTGGAGTCCAACGGGAACTTCCACGGCGCCCCGGTGGCGTACGTGCTGGACTTCCTCGCGATCGCCGTCGCCGACCTCGCCTCCATCGCCGAGCGGCGCACCGACCGGCTGCTCGACAAGAACCGCAGCCACGGGCTGCCGCCCTTCCTCGCCGACGACCCGGGCGTCGACTCCGGGCTGATGATCGCCCAGTACACGCAGGCCGCGCTGGTCAGCGAGTTGAAGCGGCTCGCGGTGCCCGCCTCGGTCGACTCCATCCCGTCCTCCGCGATGCAGGAGGACCATGTCTCGATGGGCTGGTCGGCGGCGCGCAAGCTGCGGACGGCGGTCGACAACCTCGCCCGCGTGCTGGCGGTCGAGCTCTACGCGGCCACCCGCGCGATCGAACTGCGCGAGGGTCTGACCCCCGCCCCGGCGAGCCGTGCGGCGATCGACGCGGCCCGCGCGGCGGGGATCGGCGGCCCGGGCCCCGACCGCCACCTCGCCCCCGACCTCGCGGCGGCGGACGCCTTCGTCCGGGCCGGCGGTGCGGTCGCGGCCGTGGAGACCGTCACCGGTCCACTGGCCTGAGGGTTCCCGTCACTCGCCGGGGGAGGCGCACGGGAGCGTGCGGCGGATCAGTACGCCGTCGCGCGCTCCCGCCGTACGGAGTACGCCACGAAACCCGCGCCCAGACCGAGCAGCAGCGTGCCGCCGACGACGTACGGGGTGGTGTCGATGCTTCCGGTGTCGGCGAGCCGGGTGTCCGCCGAGCCCTCGATGCCGTCGAGGGCCCGCGTGCCCGTGGCCGGCTCCCCCTCGGACCCGCCCGTCGCCTCCGAGGCGGCGCGCGCGGCCGTGCCGTTCGTGGTGGCAGCGTCGTCGGAGGTTCTCGCGACCGCCGAGGTGCCGGTCACGGTCGACGACTCCTGGGCCGTGTCCTGCGAGGCGTTCGCGGACGGGACGAACCACAGGGCCGCGAGCATGGTCCCCGCGGCGGTGGCGGTCAGCAACGATCGGCGTGCGGTGGACGACGATCGGCGTGCGGCGGACACGAAATATCGATCCCCTTGTGGCGCTTGCGAATTGGCCGTGTGGGCAGATGCTAGTGAAAGGCGTGGGTCGCGGGAAAGTCACGGTCTCCGAACGATCGGAGCGAGATGGTTTCGCGCCACTCTCGTGCGCCACCGCGCGTGACGGTGCGCCACCCCTCGGTGGGACCCCCCGGTGCGTGGCACGCGCGGCGGCACGAGGATGATTGGTCCTCGGGATCCCCGCAATCGGGAACCGGAACGGGAATCCGCGCGTCTGAGTGATTGCTCCCTGGCGTCCCTCGCGACGCGGTGACCTCCGCGCGCCCGCCGTCCGGCGTGGTGTGGGTAACACGCCCGGGCCCTGTGGATGGGGCCGGACCGGTCGTAGCGTTGAAGTTTATGACGGGGATCTCGGGGTTTTTCGGGGATTCGGCAACGATGGAGAAGCGTGTGATGACGGACGGTAAGCGGCGCAAGGGTCTCGTGGCCGCGTCCGCACTGCTGGGCGGCGTGCTGGTGCTCACCGGATGCAGCGGTGGCGACTCCGACGCCAAGGGGGGCGACGGCGACTCCACCTCGCAGGCGAAGGCCGACGAGGCGGCCGCGCAGAAGGCGTCCGAGGCGGACATCAAGATCACGCCGAAGGACGGCTCGGACAACGCCTCCATCAACAACGCCGCCAAGGTCGTGGTGGCCAAGGGCACGCTGACCGACGTGACCATGACCACGGCTTCCGGCACCGCGGTCTCCGGCCGGATATCGGCCGACAAGAAGAGCTGGGCGCCCAGCGGCCAGCTCGAGCGGGCCACCACCTACAAGGTTGCGGTGACCGCCAAGGACGCCAAGGGCCGCGCCGCCCACGAGAACGCCTCGTTCACCACGGTCTCGCAGGCGCACTCCTTCATCGGCAACTTCACGCCGGACAACGGCCAGACGGTCGGCGTCGGCATGCCCGTGTCGATCAACTTCGACAAGGCCATCACCAACAAGGCGGCCGTGCAGAAGGGCATCACCGTCACCTCCAGCGCCGGGCAGGAGGTCGTCGGCCACTGGTTCAACGCCAACCGCATCGACTTCCGTCCCGAGAAGTACTGGACGGAGAACTCCACGGTCACCCTCAAGCTCGCGCTCGACGGGGTCCAGGGGGCGAGCGGCGTCTACGGCGTCCAGCAGAAGACGGTGACCTTCAAGATCGGCCGCAACCAGGTCTCCTACGTCGACGCGCAGACCAAGCAGATGAAGGTCACGCAGGACGGCAAGACCATCAAGACCATCCCGATCTCCGCCGGTTCGCCCGAGAACAAGACCTACGAGGGCCAGATGGTGATCTCCGAGAAGTTCAAGGAGACCCGGATGAACGGCGCCACGGTCGGCTTCACGGACGACGACGGCAAGGGCGAGTACGACATCAAGGACGTGCCGCACGCCATGCGGCTGAGCAGCTCCGGCACGTTCATCCACGGCAACTACTGGGGCGCCAAGTCCATCTTCGGAGCCGTGAACACCAGCCACGGCTGCGTCGGCCTGTCCGACACCAAGGGCGCCAACGACTCCAGCACCCCGGCCGCCTGGTTCTACAACGGCTCCCTGATCGGGGACGTGGTGGTCGTCCAGAACACCGGCGACAAGACCGTCGCCCCGGACAACGGCCTCAACGGCTGGAACATGAGCTGGGCCGACTGGAAGGCCGGCTCGGCCGTCTGACCCAGGGCCCCAGGGCCCCAGGGCCCTCGGGTCCACGGTCTTCGGGTCCACAATCCTCGGACTCGCGGCCGGACCCGTCCGGCCGCGCCCGCACCGCACGCACGCATCACGGCGCCGCCGCTCCCCGTACCGACGGGGGGCGGCGGCGCCGTCGTCGGGCGCCGGCCCCGCCGGTCCGCCGCACCCACCGATACGCGCCACGTGGGGCGATTTTCAGCCCAAGATCATATGGTGGTGATCATGTCAGGCGGTTTCTTCATAACATCGTCCGGCAGTCGTTCTTCCCGTCCCACCAGTTCCTTGGTGACGCTCGTTCAGGAGTGTTTGATGCTGAAGAAGTTCTTCGTGTCGGCGGCCGTGGCCGCCACCGCCGTGGCCGGTCTGGCCCTCGGCGCCGGCACGGCCTCGGCCGCCACCTTCGTCCCCGCCGGGGTCTACCCCTCGAGCGCCGCCTGCGCCGACGCGGGCAACGCGGGCTTCCCGCAGGGCCGCTGGGTCGGCTGGTACTGCGAGGGCGTGACCGGCGGCCAGTACCTGCTGTGGGTGCAGCCGACGTACTGATACGTGTGACCGGCTGACACGTGTGATCGGCGGTGGAGCGCGGATGCCGCGTTCCACCGCCGTGCCGTTTCCGGCGCCGTGCCGTATTCGGTGCCGGACCGGACCCGGTACCGGACCGGACCCGGTGTCGGACCGGACCCGGTGTCGGACCGGGGCGCCCGCACGGCGCGGAGGGCGCGGGTGAGCGCTTCTCATCCCCCTCTTATGCGGGACTTATGGCTTCGTCACGGGGCCTTCCTACCGTGCGGCCATGTTCTTCACCTACCTGAGGCGCGAGTTGCGCCGCCGCCGCAAGGCGGCCCTGGTCGTGGCCTCCGGGCTCGCCCTCGGCATAGCCCTGGTCATCGTCGTCACCTCCGTCTCCGCCGGCATGAGCAAGGCGCAGGACAAGGTCCTGCAGTCGCTCTACGGCCTCGGCACCGACATGACCGTCACCAAGGCGGCCGCCTCCCAGAGTTCGGGCGCCGCGCAGCGGCCCCGCTTCAACTTCGACGCGAACGACGAGGACTCCGACAAGGAGCAGAGCAGCGACCGCGTCCTGGTCCAGGGCTTCCAGACGCTCGCGAGTTCCACCGTGGCGAAAGTGGGCGCGCAGAGCGGCGTCTCCGACGCGGTCGGCGGCCTGAGCCTCCAAGTCGTCAAGGTCAGCGGCGAGTTCCGGCGGGGCCAGTTCAAGCAGGACGGGAACTCCGGCAGCCGGCAGGGAGGCGGCGCGCCCGGCGGCGGCGCACCGCAGGGCCGGGTCGAGGGCGGCGGCGCCGACTTCGACGTCAACAGCTACTCGGTCTACGGCACCGACGTCACCGAACCGGCCCTCGGCCCGCTCACCTCCTCCCGGATCACCAAGGGCCGCACGTTCAAGGCCTCCGAGACGAACGCCCAGGTCCTCGTCGCCGACGCCTCCTACGCCAAGGAGAAGAAGCTCGCCCTCGGCGACACGGTCACCGTCAAGAGCGTCAAGTTCAAGGTCATCGGCATCGCCACCCCCGACAGCGGGGACGCGGCGGCCAACCTGTACATGCCTCTGAAGCGGGCCCAGACGCTGAGCGACTCCAAGAACAAGGTCACCACGATCTACGTCAAGGCGGCCGACTCCCAGAAGATCGACGCCGTCAAGTCGGCGATCCAGAAGAACATCGGCGGCACCACCGTCACCACCTCCGCCGACCTCGCCGACACCGTCTCCGGCTCCCTGTCCACCGCCTCCGACCTCGCCGCCGGCGTCGGCAAGTGGCTCTCCGTCGCGGTGCTCGTGGCGGCGTTCCTCGTCGCCGGACTGCTCACCTCCTCCGCCGTCTCGCGGCGCGTCCGCGAGTTCGGCACGCTCAAGGCACTCGGCTGGCGCTCCGGCCGCGTCACCCGCCAGGTGGTCGGCGAGGCCCTGGTCAACGGACTGGTCGGCGGCGCCCTCGGCATCGCGCTCGGCCTCGCCGGCGCCTACGTCGTCACCGCCATCAGCCCCACCCTCCAGGCACAGCTCGGCTCCGGCGCGGGCGGGGGAGGCGGCTTCGGCGGGGGACCCGGCGGAGGCGGTCCGGGACGGCAGCAGGCCGCCAAGACCCTCGAGGTCGCGCTGACCGCACCGGTCGGCCTCGGCACCATCGCCGTCGCGGTCGGCCTCGCCGTGGCGGGCGGGCTGATCGCCGGCGCGTTCGGCGGCTGGCGGGCCTCCCGCCTGCGCCCCGCCGACGCGCTGCGCCGCGTCGCGTAACCCCCCCCAGCCACGGACCGCAGGAGCTGACCACCATGTACGAACTCAGTGGCGTCACCAAGCGCTACACCCGGGGCAAGGACGTCGTCCACGCCCTCGACGGCGTCGACCTCACGATCGCCGACGGCGACCGGCTCGTCGTCCAGGGCCCCACCGGCGGCGGCAAGTCCACGCTGCTGCAGATGCTCGGCGGGCTCGACAGGCCGACCTCCGGCAGTGTCACCCTCGACGGCACCGATCTCGCCGGGCTCTCCGAGTCCAGGCTCACCGAGGTGCGCAGCGAGAAGATCGGCTTCGTCTTCCAGAGCTTCAACCTCATCCCCACGCTCACCGCGCAGGAGAACGTCGAGACCGCGCTCGTGCCACTCGGCGTGAAGACCGCGGAACGCCGCGCACGGGCCGCCGAGGCACTGGCCTCCGTCGGCCTCGGCGAACGGCTCCGCCACCTGCCCGGCGAGATGTCCGGCGGCCAGCAGCAGCGCGTCGCCATCGCCCGGGCCCTGGTCAAGAAGCCGAAGGTGCTCCTCGCCGACGAGCCCACGGGCAACCTCGACGAGTCCACCCGCGACGAGATCATGGACGTACTGGAGAAGCTCTGGGCCGAACAGGGCCTGACCTTCGTGATGGTCACCCACGACTCGGCCCTGGCGAAGAAGGCCCCGCGCCTGGTGACGATCAGGAAGGGCCGGATCACGGTGAAGGAGAACGCGAAGGCGTGACGCGGAGGGGGAGGCCGGGGAGGCCGCCCCCGCCCGGTGGCCGCGAGGCCTCCCCGGCCTCCCCCTCCCCGTCCACCTCGCACCACACGGTCTTGTGGCCCGCCGCCCGCACCACACCCCACCGCAGGGCGAGCGCGTCCAGCACGGCGAGCCCCCGGCCGGACTCGTCCGCGAGGGAGGCCCGCCGCACGACGGGCAACGCCTGCGGGTCGGGATCGCTGACCTCGACCCGCGTGCGGCCGTCCGGCATGCCGAGCACCCGGACGGTCACGTCGGTGCCCTCGCCGACGTGGTCGACGACGTTCGTCAGCAACTCGGTGACGCACAGCATCACGTCGATGCCGTGCCGACGGAGGAGCCGGCGCACCTCCGGCACCGCCGCCGACGTGACGGGCAACCGCAGTTCCAGGCTCATCCCTCCGCCGCCTTCCGCAGCACGGCGGTCAGCGCACGGGCGGTGGCGGTGTTGCAGTTCCCCAGCGCGACCAGCCCCGCGGGCGGCGCGTACGTCCCCGCGTACACCAGCAGGTCCACCCCCAGCGAGGGCAGCGTGAGCCCGTGCAGGGCGAGCGCGGCACGCAGTTCCTCCGCGCAGCGGGGAACGTGGTCGTGACGAACGGGACGGGTGACCGGCGAACGGTCGCACATGAGCGAACACCTCTTCTGCACACACTGTGCTCTCAGTGACGAATCGCTCACACTGTGACGCCGGGCGCACTACCGTAAAAGGGGTATCGCGTACGCGAACCGGCCTGCGGAACAGATGGTGGTGAACCGTGCCCCGAAGCAAGGACATCGACGGCTCGATGGGCGTGCCGACGTTCTACGGCAAGGAGTTGAGGTGGAAGCGCGAGTCGGCGGGTCTCTCCCTGGAGGAGACGGTCGCGGGCAGCTTCTACGGCAAGTCCTACCTCAGCGACATCGAACGCGGCGAACGCCGCATGCCACTCGACCTGGCCCGCCACGTGGACCAACTCCTCACCACGGACGGCTTCTTCGAGCGCCGGTGCGAGGATGTGCGGAGGGCGCGGCGCACGGGGCACGCCCAGTATTTCGAGCAGATCCTGGAGGCGGAGAAGCACGCCAAGTCCATCGAGGAGTGGTGCCCAGGCGTCTTTCCCGGACTGCTCCAGACCCCGGCGTACGCACGCGCGGTGATCAGGGCGACCCATCCGCTGTCCCTCGATGAGGAGGTGGAGCCGAAGGTGAGCGGCCGGATGGCCCGCGCCGTTCTCTTCGAGGAGGACCACCACACCCCGTCCTACTGGGTGATCCTGCACGAGTCGCTTCTGCTGGACCCGATCCTGCCGCCGCAGGAAATGGCGGAACAACTGGACAACATCGTGCAGTTGGCCCAGCGCCGGCGCATCGTTCCGCAACTGCTGCTGCGGAAGTGCGGGCCGCATCCCTTCATGATCGGCACTGCCATGATTATGACCTTCCCGGACGCGCCACCACTTGTGTACACGGAGTCGCTGCACAGTGGCGACACGACCGACGATCCAGGCCTCGTGGCCGAGTACCGCAAGTCGTACGATCGGCTCAGGGCCGTGGCGCTGTCACCGGAGGCGTCCCTGGCCATGATCAAGGCGACCGCAGAGGGATACCGAAATGGCACACCGACGGATCGACTTGAGTGACGCACGCTGGGGCAAGAGTACGTACAGCAACGGTGACGGCGGGGCTTGCGTCGAGCCCGTGAGGGACTTCCCCGCCGCCCCATGGCGCAGGTCGAGCTACAGCAACGGCAGCGGCGGCAACTGCGTAGAGGTCGCCGACAACGTCCCCGGCCTCGTCCCCGTACGTGACTCCAAGCTCCCCGACACCGGCCCCGTCCTCCTCCTCACCGCCCACGCCTGGGCCCCGTTCGTCACCTCCCTGAAGGCGACGGCGGTCTCCTGAGCGAACGGCAACGGAGCTTCTGTGTACGCCTTTTGGCCCGCCGGTCAGACCGGTACGCTGCCGTGGACGGCCTGTGCCGTCGTCGATGCAGGGGGTCGCGCATGCCGGACACCGTTGTCCTGCTCCTCTCCGTCGTCCCGCTCGCCATGGTCCTGATGATGATCGTTTCTCAGCGGGTGGGCGAGGTCAGCGACGCGTACACCGGCGAGATCACCGGCCGGGGGGTGCGCAGTTCGACCGGCACCTACGGCCCCACGGGCCGTTACGTGATGCATATCCGCACCGACCAGGGGCGGGAACTCACCATTGAGGTGAACGGCAGGACGTACCAGTCGCTCGGCGTCGGCGACCGAGTGGTCAAGACGGCGGGCGCGCGCTGGCCGGTGCGGCCGGAGTAACGGAGCGAGGCTCACCCCGCACCGTCCGGTGCCCCTCGCCGCCAGGAGCGGAGACGGTGCCACGCGCACCGAAAAGCGGTGGCCGCACGCACCGTCGGCCTCCACGCTGTACGGCATGGCACCACCCCAACGCGAAGTCCGCGCGGCCCACACGGACGCGACCGTCACCGTCTACCAGGCGTACGCCCCGGAGATCGGCGTACCCGCGGCCGAAGCCGGCCGGTTCCCCGCCGCGTGGAAGCGGGACCGGATGACATGGATCAAGCCCTCGTTCCTGTGGATGATGTACCGCTGCGGGTGGGGCACCAAGCAGGGGCAGGAGACCGTGCTCGCGGTGGAGATCAGCCGGGAGGGCTTCGAGTGGGCGCTGCGCCACGCGTGTCTGTCGAGCTACGCCCCAGGCGTGCACCCCGACCGCACGACCTGGCAGCGTGAGCTGAAACGGGCACCCACTCGTGTGCAGTGGGACCCCGAACGGGACCTGTACCTGCGACCACTGCCGTACCGGTCGCTGCAACTGGGCCTAGCCGGAGAGGCCGCACGTCGCTACGCGGACGAGTGGACGGTCTCCCTCACCGACGTGACGTCACTCGCCCACGAGATACACGCCCTCGTGAGGGACGGCGACACGGACTCCGCAGCCCGGCTGCTGCCGCGGGAAAGCCCTTACCCCGGCCAGGAGGAACTCCTGGCCCGCTTGCGCGGATGAGCCTGGGGCCCGCCCGGGCCACGGCGGGCGAACAGGCGGGAAGTTTCCTCCTCACTCCTTCGAGCGGAGGACCGGCACGTGGAGGTCGGTGGAGAACGCCCGGCACGACAATCGGCGCCATGACCCTCTCCGCCGCCGGGCAGCCGCGCATCCCTCAGCCGCCCGCCACCGTCGCCGCGCTGCGGCAGGCCCTCCGCCAGGTCGCGCCGGCGGCTCTGCCCGCCTTCACCCGGGAGCTCGACGAGGCGGCCGGCCGGTCCCGGCCGGGTTCCGACCTCGCACCGCTCCGGCGGTTCCTCGCGCAATGGGCCGTCTACGTGCACATCCACCGGCAACCCGGCCCGGCAGCCGAGTTCCGCCGCTGGGAGGACGGTGCCAGGAGCGGAGACGCGGCCGAGGTGCGTCGGGCCGCCTCGGAGCTCGGGCGCATCTTGGACGAGGCCCACGCGCGCGTGCTCGGCGCCCGCCCCACGTGAAGGGGGCCACGGACCAGTGCCCGTGGCCCCCTTCGCCCGTGGGCGTCCCCGGCCGTCGCCGGGTGGGTGCCGTGCGGGTCAGATCGTCGACGCGTCGATGACGAAGCGGTAGCGGACGTCGCTGGCGAGGACGCGCTCGTAGGCCTCGTTGATCTCGGAGGCGGCGATGAGTTCGATCTCCGCGCCCAGGTTGTGCTCGGCGCAGAAGTCGAGCATCTCCTGGGTCTCGCGGATGCCGCCGATGCTGGAGCCGGCCAGGGTCTTGCGGCCGCCGATCAGCGAGAACAGGTTGAGGGAGATCGGCTCCTCGGGGGCGCCGACGTTGACGAGGGCGCCGTCCGTGCGGAGCAGGGACAGGAACGCGCCGAAGTCGAGCGGGGCGGACACGGTCGACACGATGAGGTCGAAGCTGCCGCGCAGTTCCTCGAAGGTCTTCGGGTCGCTGGTGGCGTAGTAGTGGTCGGCACCCAGGCGCAGGCCGTCGTCCTTCTTGCGCAGGGACTGCGAGAGGACGGTCACCTCGGCACCCATCGCGTGCGCGATCTTGACGGCCATGTGGCCGAGCCCGCCCATGCCGAGGACGGCGACCTTCTTGCCGGGGCCGGCGTTCCAGTGCCGCAGCGGGGAGTACACGGTGATGCCGGCGCACAGCAGCGGCGCGGCCACGTCCAGGGAGAGGGCGTCGGGGATGCGGACGACGAAGTTCTCGTCGACGACGACCTTCTCGGAGTAGCCGCCGTAGGTGACCTCCCCGTCCTTGCCGACGCCGTTGTACGTCATCACGTTGCCGCCCGTGCAGTACTGCTCACGGCCGGCCCTGCAGTTCTCGCACTCGCGGCAGGAGTCGACCATGCAGCCGACGCCCACGCGGTCGCCGACCGCGAACTTCGTCACGCCGGGGCCGACCTCGGAGACGACGCCCGCGATCTCGTGGCCGGGGACCATCGGGAAGATGGCCTCGCCCCAGCCCTCCCTGACCTGGTGGATGTCGGAGTGGCAGATGCCGGCGAAGTGGATGTCGATGAGGACGTCGTGCTCACGAACCGCGCGTCGCTCGATCGTGGTGCGCTCCAGCGGAGCCTTGGCGGCGGGCGCGGCGTATGCGGCGACAGTGGTCATGATCTCGGGTTCTCCGCAATCTCGAATCTCGTGACGGGTGGTCTCCTCCCACAGTGCTCCGCGCGCGAGCATCTACCCAGGTCACGGCTTTGCGTACGTCCGCTGTGCCTACTACTGGCGGGGTCAGGCTCATGGGCGTACGACCGGGAATACTGGGATGTATGGATGGACAGCTGGACAGGCGTGCCGAACTGAGCGAGTTCCTGCGCACCCGGCGGGCCCGGCTCAAGCCGGAGGAGGTGGGGCTGCCCTCCTTCGGCCGGCACCGCCGGGTGCCGGGGCTGCGGCGGGAGGAGCTGGCGCAGCTCGCCGGGATGTCCGTGGCGTACTACACCCGCCTCGAACAGGGCAACGGGCGGAACGTCTCGGCGGAGGTCCTGGACGCGATCGCCGGCGCGCTGCGGCTCTCGGACGCCGAGCACGCGCACCTGCTGGACCTCGCCAAGCCGAAGCGGCAGAAGAGGAAGTCCGTGGCGCGCACCCAGCAGGTGCGGGTGGCTCTGCTGCAGCTCCTGGAGACGGTGGACACGGTGCCCGCGTACGTGTCCGGGCGGCGCACGGACATCCTGGCGTGGAACCGGATGGCCGCATCGCTGTTCGGTGACTGGGGGCGGCTGCCGGTGGGGGAGCGGAACTGGTCGCGGCTGGTGTTCCTCGACCCCGAGTACCGGGATCGGTTCGTCGACTGGGAGCAGAAGGCCTCCGACATGGTCAGCTGGCTGCGCATGGACGCGGGCCGGCACCCCGACGACCCCCGCCTGTCCGCGCTGGTCGGGGAGCTGTCGGTGAAGAGCGAGGAGTTCCGGCGGCTGTGGGCGGAGCACGACGTCAAGGAGAAGAGCCACGGGGTGAAGCGGATGCGGCACCCCCTGGTCGGCGACCTGACCCTGTCCTTCGAGACGTTCCGCCTGGTCGACGACCCGGACCAGAGCTTCGTGACCTACCACGCCGAGCCGGGCTCCCCCTCGGCGGAGGCCCTGCGGCTGCTGGCGAGCTGGGGGACGGACGCGGCGGCCCCGTCGACGCTCACCGAACGGCGTGCCTGACCTCGGGCACCTCGGACCCCGGGACGACGCCCACGGAATGGCCGGGACCCGTCGGCGGTTGACCGAGGTGGGCGGTGAACCCCGGCTCCTGTGAGGCCGGGCCCGCGGGACCGCGCCGAAGACCTTCGGCCGAGTCGAGCAATGCTGGAAATCTGGAGGAGGAGCCGCGATGGCTGCGCAGACGCAGAGGGCCGTGCTGGCGGGCGGATGTTTCTGGGGCATGGAGGAGCTGATCCGCCGGCTGCCGGGCGTGGTCTCGACCCGGGTCGGCTACACCGGGGGCGACGTGCCGAACGCGACGTACCTCGACCACGGCACGCACGCGGAGGCCATCGAGATCCTCTTCGACCCGGAGCGGACCGACTACCGCGCGATCCTGGAGTTCTTCTTCCAGATCCACGACCCGAGCACCAGGAACCGCCAGGGCAACGACATCGGCCTCAGCTACCGCTCGGCGATCTACTACGTGGACGAGGAGCAGAAGCGGGTCGCCGAGGACACGATCGCCGACGTGGACGCCTCCGGTCTGTGGCCGGGCAAGGTCGTCACCGAGGTGGAGCCGGTCGGCCCCTTCTGGCAGGCCGAGCCGGAGCACCAGGACTACCTGCAGCGGTACCCGAACGGCTACACCTGCCACTTCCCGCGTCCGAACTGGCGACTGCCGGCGCGCGCGAAGGGCTGAGCGACGACCACGGCGGCCCGGCTCCGGACAACGGAGCCGGGCCGCCGTGACGTGCGCGCACGCCCTCCGGGCGGACGGCGCCCCTTCCGAGGCATGCCCTAGCCGGGCACCGTCATCGGGTTGCCGCCGTTCGCCTCGAAGCCGCCGACCGCGAGGGCGCGGCAGACCGTGTAGCCGGCCGCCGGGTCCTCGGACAGCGTCCAGGGGAGTGCGCCCACGTGGCCGTCCACGTGCACGAGCTGGCTCATCGCCTCCGCCCAGCGCTCACCGGCGACCAGGAAGTACACCAGCATGTGACGCACATGGGGCAGCATCGGGTCGTCCGGGCGGGCCGAGTGGACCGCGTGCAGCGCGCCGTGCACCGCCTTGGTGACGACCTCGCTCTGGTGCAGTCCCCGCACCAGGTTCACCTCGGGCAGGTGCTCGAACACCGCGAACAGAGGCAGTGCCGACAGCAGCGATCCCCGCGGGGCGCGCGCCGCCGCGGCCTCCGCGAAGGCGGTGGCGAGCTGCCGCGAGCCGTGCCACTTCTCGCACCAGTACTGCAGGGCCGCCATGTGCGCCCCCATGTGCGTGGGCGCGCGGTCCAGTATCTTCAGCCAGAGCTGCTCGAACTGCTCCCGCGGGTAGCCGAGTCCGCGTGCGAGGGACAGCTCGACGAGGTACGGCACCGGGTCGCCCGGCGCCAGCAGCGCCGCCTCTCCGCAGGCCGCCTTCGCCTCCTCCATGATGATCCGGAACTCGTCCGTCCCCGGCGTGGCCGTCCGCCAGGCCTGCTGCGCGAGGAACTCGGCGTGGACGGCGGCACCGCCCGCGTCCTTCGGCTGTTCCGCGCGCCACACGCGCAGCCACTGCCCGCCCGGCATCTCGCCCACCCCGCCCGGCTTCCGGCTCAGCTCCAGCGAGGCGGCACCGGCGAAGGCCTGCACGCGCTGCCAGCGCAGCTCGCCCTCCTTCTCCGTGCCCGCGAGCAACTGGGCGGCGGCGCGGTAGTCCTGCGTGTGCTGGACGACCTCCAGGACGTCCAGCAGGTCCTGGTCGGGGCCCGGCAGCCGGATGTCGAGCTCCTCCTGCGGCACGAAGCCGTAGTTCGCCGGGTCGGCGGCGTCCGGGTGGCCGGGCGGGACCAGCTCGAGACCTCCGCTCCTGCGCCGCAGGAGGAACGGCAGCGCGACCGCGCTCAGCATGGCCAGCGCGATCAGGACCCACAGAATCTCCATGCCCCAAGGGTTCCAGAAGGGTCCGACAATTGGCCAACCCGTCCGGCCGTCAGTTCGAGGAGCGCTCCCGCCGAACCGCCGTCCCCGCCACGCTCGTCCCGCGGTAAGGGGGCCCGGACCTGCCCGGACCTGCCGGGACGGCGGCTGCCCGCCCGGCGCACTACGCTCGGGACCCATGAGCGACAGGCACATCAGTCAGCATTTCGAGACACTCGCGATCCACGCGGGCAACACCGCGGATCCCCTCACCGGTGCGGTCGTCCCGCCGATCTACCAGGTCTCGACCTACAAGCAGGACGGCGTCGGCGGGCTGCGCGGCGGCTACGAGTACAGCCGCAGCGCCAATCCGACCCGCACCGCCCTGGAGGAGAACCTCGCCGCCCTGGAGGGCGGCCGCCGCGGGCTGGCCTTCGCGTCGGGACTGGCGGCCGAGGACTGCCTGTTGCGCACGCTGCTCCAGCCCGGCGACCACGTGGTGATCCCCAACGACGCCTACGGCGGCACCTTCCGGCTGTTCGCCAAGGTCGTCTCCCGCTGGGGCGTGCAGTGGTCGGTCGCCGACACCGGCGACCCGGCGGCCGTCCGCGCCGCCGTCACCGAGAACACCAAGGTCATCTGGGTGGAGACCCCCTCCAACCCGCTCCTCGGCATCACCGACGTCGCCGCCGTCGCCCAGGTCGCCCGGGACGCCGGCGCCCGGCTCGTCGTCGACAACACGTTCGCCACGCCCTACCTCCAGCAGCCGCTGGCCCTCGGCGCGGACGTCGTCGTGCACTCGCTCACCAAGTACATGGGCGGCCACTCCGACGTCGTCGGCGGCGCGC
Source organism: Streptomyces griseoaurantiacus (assembly GCF_036189845.1). Taxonomy (NCBI): domain Bacteria; kingdom Bacillati; phylum Actinomycetota; class Actinomycetes; order Kitasatosporales; family Streptomycetaceae; genus Streptomyces; species Streptomyces griseoaurantiacus. Next base: position 4,641,999 of record NZ_CP108326.1, read on the forward strand.
TGATCACGGCCGACGAGGCGCTGGGCGAGGAACTGGCCTACCACCAGAACGCGATGGGCGCGGTCGCCGGGCCCTTCGACTCCTGGCTGGTGCTGCGCGGCACCAAGACGCTCTCGGTGCGCATGGACCGGCACAGCGAGAACGCCGGCCGGATCGCCGAGATGCTCACCCGGCACGCGCGCGTGAGCCACGTGCTCTACCCGGGGCTGCCCGAGCACCCCGGGCACGAGGTCGCCGCCAAACAGATGCGGGCCTTCGGCGGCATGGTCTCCTTCCGGGTCGAGGGCGGCGAGGAGGCGGCCGTCGGGGTCTGCAACCGCGCCGAGGTGTTCACGCTCGGCGAGTCCCTCGGCGGCGTGGAGTCCCTGATCGAGCACCCGGGGCGGATGACGCACGCCTCGGCGGCCGGTTCGGCGCTGGAGGTCCCGGCCGACCTCGTCCGCCTGTCCGTCGGCATCGAGAACGTCGACGACCTGCTGGAGGACCTGCGCCAGGCGCTCGGCTAGGCAGTGCCGAAGGCCCGACCACGACTTCGCCGCTCACCAGCCGGTGAGCGGCGGAGTCGTGTCCGAGGGCGGCTCGACCCAGGGGTGCGCGGTCGCCGCCCACACCGCGAAGGCGACGGCCGCCGCGCACAGCAGGAGCCACAGGAGCCGCAGCAGTGCCCTGCGGCGGCGCAGCATCCGGCCGCCGCGCCGCACCGCCTGCGCGTACATGTCCGGTGGCACCACCGGAAGAGCGCCGTCCAGCAAGCGTCGTACGCTCGCCTCGCGCTCGGTCTGGTTCACGGCACCGCCCCCTCCCCACCGGTCATGAGTGCGCCACCTTCATCCGCGCCGGTGCCGGCCCGCGCGGCGGGTGCAGCAGTACGGCCACGGCCCGCGCCCGGATGCCCCGTACCCGCTCGACGGACAGGGCGAGCAGCGCGGCGGTCTGCTCCTCGGCGATGCCCTCGTGCAGCAGCAGGACGACGATCAGCCGCTCCTGCGGGGTGAGCCGGGCCAGCGCCCCGGACGCGTCGGGGCGCTCGCGGCCGAACGTCCCGAACCTGCCGTACGTGTGCCACGCCGTGCGCGCGAAGCGGACGGCGAGCTGCTGGCGGGCGCGGTCGTAGGGGTCCTCGCCGCGCAGCCGGTCCCAGGCGGCGTACGTCTGCGCCAGGGCGAGGGCGAGCAGCCGCCGGGCACGCGGATTGGCCTCGGGAACCTCGGCGGTGAGCAGGGTCGCGGTGTGCAGCAGCCGGCCGGCCGCCCCGGCCACGAACGCCTCGAACTCCCGGTCCCGGCGGGCACCCGGCGAGGCCTCCCGTCCGCGCATCGCGCCTCCCGCCCGCCCCCAAGCGTTCCCGGATGAGGATCCCGGCCGCACGCGACCGGCACCCGGTCTCATATGAGGCCAGAGGACACCCCGCGGTCAAGAGTGCGACGGGCCCCGGGCACGACGCTGGCCGGGGGCCGGGGGCCGGGGGCCGGAGCGGGGACGCCTCCCTCAGGAAACGGGCGGCTGCTCCGCCGGACCGCCCTGCGCGGCCTGCCGCGCGGACAGCGCGCCGTTGAAACGGGTGAGCAGCGAGGTGAACGCGTCCCGCTCCTCGGGGGCCCAGTCGTGCGTCAGCTCGGCCATGAGCCGGCGCCGCGAGGCGCGGACCTCGCTCAGCCGGGCCTGCCCGCGCGGCGAGAGCTGGAGCACCACCGCGCGGCCGTCCTCCGGGTGCGAGGTCCTCTTGACCAGCCCGGTGTCCACCAGGGGTGCCACCTGGCGGGTGACGGTGGAGGAGTCGATCCCCATGCTCGCGGCGAGCGCCTTGACGCCCATCGGACCCTCGCTGTCGAGCCGGTTGAGCAGCAGGTACGCGGCACGGTCCATGGAATTGCGCACCTGCCCCACCCCACCGAGCCGGGTCTGTTCGGCACGGCGCGCGAACACCGCGACCTCGTGCTGCAGCGTGTCCAGGAGACCGGTGTCACCGACGGTCGTCATGTCCATCGACATTTCTGGTGTGGGCATGGCGGGGGCTCACTTCGTACAGGGGCGACTGTGTTGGTCGACAAGGGTACGCGGCCGGGAGGCGCCCCGTACCGGCGCGGCGCAATCCGGTCTCGGCCCGTGGTCGTGCCCGGTGCGGCGGGCCCCGGACTGCGAGACTGGGGGCATGAGGTACAGCACGACCCAAGCACTGCCCACGGTGACGCTGGACGACGTGCGCGGTGCGCAGAAGATGCTCTCCGGCATCGCGCGCGTGACCGCGCTGGAGGGCAGCAGGTACCTGTCCCGGCTGGTCGGCGCCCCGGTGCGGCTGAAGTGCGAGAACCTGCAGCGCACCGGCTCCTTCAAGCTGCGCGGCGCCTATGTGCGCATCGCGGGGCTGATGCCCGAGGAGCGTGCCGCCGGGGTCGTCGCGGCGAGCGCCGGGAACCACGCGCAGGGGGTGGCGCTGGCCTCCTCGCTGCTCGGTGTGCGCTCGACGGTGTTCATGCCGAAGGGTGCCCCGCTGCCCAAGATCAGCGCGACGAGGGAGTACGGCGCCGAGGTGAGGCTGGAGGGTCAGGTCGTCGACGAGACGCTGGCCGCCGCCCGGGAGTACGCCGAGCGGACCGGCGCGGTGCTCATCCACCCCTTCGACCACCCCGACGTCTGCGCCGGTCAGGGCACGCTCGGCCTGGAGATCCTGGAGCAGTGCCCCGAGGTGCGGACGATCGTCGTCGGGATCGGCGGGGGCGGCCTCGCGGCCGGGATCGCGGTCGCCGTGAAGGCCCTGCGGCCGGACGTGCGGGTGGTCGGCGTGCAGGCGGAGGGCGCGGCCGCGTACCCGCTCTCGCTGGCGGCGGGTCACCCGGTGTCGGTGGACAACCCGGTCACGATGGCCGACGGCATCCGGGTGGGGCGGCCCGGGGACGTGCCGTTCCGGATCATCGGGGACCTGGTCGACGAGGTCCGCACGGTCTCCGAGGACGACCTCGCCAAGGCGCTGCTGCTCTGCCTGGAGCGGGCGAAGCTGGTCGTGGAGCCGGCCGGGGCCAGCCCGGTCGCGGCGCTGCTCGCCGACCCGGGCTCCTTCGAGGGGCCGGTGGTGGCCGTGCTGTCCGGCGGGAATGTCGATCCCTTGCTGATGCAGCGGGTGCTGCGGCACGGCATGGTGGCGGGCGGCCGCTATCTGCAGGTGCGGGTCCGGCTGACCGACCGGCCGGGTGCCCTGGCCACGCTTCTGGGCGTGTTGTCAGTGGCGGATGCCAATGTGCTCGATGTGAGTCACGTGCGGACCGATCCCCGGCTCGGGCTCACGGAGGCGGAGGTGGAGCTGCACCTGGAGACGCAGGGGCCGGAGCACCGCGCGGAGGTCGAGTCGGCGCTGCGCGCGGCGGGGTACACGGTCGTCGCCTGAGCGTGGGGCGTTCGCGCGGGTCGGAGCGGGGGCGACCGCCTCGCGTCGGGCATCCAAGCGGAATGGACGATACACGTTGTGAGACGCGATACATCGCGTTACTGTGTGTGCCGCGGAGGTGACGCCGGTCCGCCGGACGCCCGGCCTGTCGGCCCCCCGGTCCTCTCCGCCGCGCGAAAAGCATTACCGCTCGCGTTCGACCTCGGGCAGAGTGGGAGGCCCGGGCAAAGCGAACGTAAAGCGGCACCGCCAGCAAAGCAGTCCCCAACGACGTGGAGAACTCATATGCCAGGCGCCATCTATGCCGAAGGGCTGGTCAAGACCTTCGGCGACGTAAGGGCTCTGGACGGCGTCGACCTCGATGTCCCCGAAGGCACCGTGCTCGGCCTGCTCGGGCCGAACGGCGCGGGAAAGACCACCGCGGTCCGCTGCCTGACGACCCTGCTGCGCCCCGACAGCGGCAGGGCGGTCGTCGCGGGCATCGACGTGGTCAGGAACCCCGACGCGGTCCGCCGCTCGGTCGGCCTGTCCGGTCAGTTCGCCGCGGTCGACGAGTACCTGACCGGCCGGGAGAACCTCCAGATGGTCGGTCAGCTCTACCAGATGAAGGCGAAGGCGGCGAAGGCCCGGGCGGGTGAGCTGCTGGAGCAGTTCCACCTGGCCGGGGCCGGGGACCGCCCCGCCAAGACGTACTCGGGCGGCATGCGTCGCCGGCTCGACCTCGCCGCCGCGCTGGTCGTCTCCCCGCCCGTGATGTTCATGGACGAGCCCACGACCGGCCTCGACCCGCGCAACCGCCAGCAGCTCTGGGAGGTCATCAAGCAGCTCGTCTCCGGTGGCACCACCCTGCTGCTGACCACCCAGTACCTGGAGGAGGCCGACCATCTCGCCCACGACATCGCGGTCGTCGACCACGGCCGCGTCATCGCCCGCGGCACCTCCGACCAGCTCAAGGCCCGCACCGGCGGCGAACGCGTCGAGGTCGTCGTGCACGAACGCGAGCACCTGACCACCGCCTCCGAGGTGCTGCACGGCTTCGGCAAGGGCGAGGTCGCCCTCGACGAGCACATCCGCCGGCTCACCGTCCCGGTCACCGGCGGCGCCAAGCTGCTCGCCGAGGTCATCCGCGAGCTGGACTCCCGCGGCATCGAGATCGACGACATCGGACTGCGCCGGCCCACCCTGGACGACGTCTTCCTCTCCCTCACCGGCCACGTGGCCGAGGAGGAGACGGCGGAGGGCGCCGAGGACACCTCCGCCGAGGGCGGAAGCGGCACCGACAGCGCACGTAGCACCCGCAGGAAGGAAGCCACCAAGTGAGCGCCGCCACCGACACCGCGGGGAGCGCAGGCCCGCTCCGGCCCGGCAGCGCGATCGGCCAGTCCGTGAGGGACTCGCTGGTCGTCGCCAAGAGAAACCTGATCCGCATGGCCCGGATCCCCGAGATGCTCATCTTCGGGCTGATCCAGCCGATCATGTTCGTAGTGCTGTTCACCTATGTGTTCGGCGGCTCGATCCAGGTCGGCTCCTCCACCTCCACCCAGGCCTACCGCGAATTCCTGATGGCGGGGATCTTCGCCCAGACGGTGACGTTCGCGACCGCGGGCGCCGGCGCGGGCATCGCCGACGACATGCACAAGGGCCTCATCGACCGCTTCCGCTCGCTGCCCATGGCGCGCGGCGCGGTGCTCACCGGCCGCACGCTCGCCGACCTCGTGCAGTCGGCCCTCACGCTGATAGTGCTCGCGGTCGTCGCCGTCCTCGTCGGCTGGCGCACCCACGAGAACTTCGGCAAGGTGCTCGCCGCTTTCGGCCTGCTGCTCCTGCTCGGCTACGCGTTCTCCTGGATCGGCGCGCTCATCGGCCTGTCCGTGCGCACCCCCGAGGCGGCGACCTCGGGCGGGCTGATCTGGCTGTTCCCGCTGACGTTCATCTCCAACGCCTTCGTCGACGCCAACCAGATGCCCACGTTCCTGCGGCACATCGCCGAATGGAACCCGTTCAGCGCCAATGTGCAGGCCTGCCGGGAACTGTTCGGCAACCTGCCCCCGGGCTTCCAGGCGTCCGACGCCTGGCCGATGCAGCATCCCGTGTGGGCCTCGCTGATGTGGTCCGTGCTCATCATCGTCGTCTTCCGCACCCTGGCGGTCCGCAAGTACCGCTCCGCGACGGCCTGAGGCCCGCACCACGGGACCGCCCCCGGCGCCGTGCGGCGCCGGGGGCGGATCCGGAAGGGCGGGCGGGGCGGACGGCCCCGGTGGGGCTCAGCCCTGGTAGGGCTCGGCCTTGAGGATCTTCACGGAGGCCTTCTTGCCGTTCGGCAGTTCGTACTCCGCGTCCTCGCCGACCTTGTGGCCGATCACTCCGGAGCCCAGCGGGGACTGGGGGGAGTAGGTCTCGATGTCGGAGCTGGCGTACTCGCGCGAGGCGAGCAGGAAGGACAGCGTGTCGTCCTCGTCGCCGTCGAAGGCGATGGTCACGACCATGCCGGGGCCCACGGCGCCGTCCTCGGAGGCCTGGGCCTCGCCGACCTGCGCCTGCTCGAGCAACTGGGTGAGCTGGCGCACGCGGAGCTCCTGCTTGCCCTGCTCCTCCTTGGCCGCGTGGTACCCGCCGTTCTCCCGCAGGTCGCCCTCCTCGCGCGCGGCCGCGATCTTCGCGGCGATCTCGGTGCGCGCAGGACCAGTAAGGTACTCAAGCTCGTCCTTGAGCTTGTTGTACGCCTCCTGGGTCAGCCAGGTGACGTTCTCGCTGGTCTCGGTCACGGGTGCTCCTCGTCGGTACTGGGAATACAAAGCATCGCCCTCCCAGAAGAATGTTCCCTCTCTGGTGGGCGAAACCACGAGCCTAACAATTCCCCGGCCGAAGGGGGAGGACATAAGGCGCGAGAATGTCGTCCCGCCAGGTCAGCGCCTACGACGGGGGCGCGGCCCGGCCCTTTCGGGGCCGCCGGGCGGGTGCGGGGCGGGCGCCCTGCGGGCGCGGGCTCCGGGGGCGGCGTCAGCCGGCGTGGCAGCCGAGCAGTTCCGCGGTGGACCCCTTGGCCGTCGTCCGCAGCGTCACCACGCGGTCTATCCGCGTCTCGTGCCCGTCGAAGCGGAAGTCGGCCCGGCCGACCTCCGCGCCGTCCGCGGACTGGGAGCGCAGCGTGCAGTAGCCGCTCGCGTCCGCGTCCTTGCGCACCTCCAGATGCGCCTGCACCTTCTCGTCCGAGACGGCCTGGAAGGTGATCACCTGGCCGCTGATCTCGCTCTGCCCCACGTAGTGGTATCCGAGCCAGCCGACCAGGGCGAGGAGGAGCGCGCCCAGTACGGTGCCGACGATTTTGAGCGTGTGATCGGCGCGTTCGTCCGCGGCGCGGCCGTACCGGCCCTCGGGGAGCCGCGTGCTCGCCGTACCCATGATCGTCCTCTCGACCGTACCGGGGGCCAGGGCCGCGGAACACCGTTCCCCGCCGGACCCGGAATTATTCGTCCCCCGATTCGGTCACTATAGAAGCCTTCGCCCGCAAGCCTGCCGCCGCCCCGGGGGGACGGCTCCCGGGACGAGAGAACGGACTGCGCTCGCGCACACCGGGCGCCGACTTACGAGGATTGAGTCTTGACTGACCAGCTGCGACTGATGGCCGTGCACGCCCACCCCGACGACGAGTCGAGCAAGGGTGCGGCCACCATGGCGAAGTACGTGTCCGAGGGGGTGGACGTGCTGGTCGTGACCTGCACGGGCGGCGAGCGCGGCTCCATCCTCAACCCCAAGCTCCAGGGCGACGCCTACATCGAGGAACACATCCACGAGGTGCGCAAGAAGGAGATGGACGAGGCCCGCGAGATCCTCGGCGTCAAGCAGGAGTGGCTCGGCTTCGTCGACTCCGGCCTGCCCGAGGGCGACCCGCTGCCGCCGCTGCCCGAGGGCTGCTTCGCCCTCGAGGACGTCGACAAGGCGGCCGGCGAGCTGGTGCGGCGGATCCGGTCCTTCCGCCCCCAGGTCATCACGACCTACGACGAGAACGGCGGCTACCCGCACCCCGACCACATCATGACCCACAAGATCACGATGGTGGCCTTCGAGGGCGCGGCCGACACCGAGAAGTACCCCGAGGCCGAGTACGGCCCCGCGTACCAGCCGCAGAAGCTGTACTACAACCAGGGCTTCAACCGGCAGCGCACCGAGGCACTGCACAACGCGCTCCTCGACCGCGGCCTGGAGTCGCCCTACGGGGACTGGCTGAAGCGCTGGGCCGAGAACACCCGCACCGAGCGCACGCTGACCACGCACGTGCCCTGCGCGGAGTTCTTCGAGATCCGCGACAAGGCCCTCATCGCCCACGCCACGCAGATCGACCCCGACGGCGGCTGGTTCCGCGTGCCGCTCGACCTCCAGAAGGAGGTCTGGCCGACCGAGGAGTACGAGCTGGCCAAGTCGCTCGTGGACACCTCCCTGCCTGAGGACGACCTGTTCGCGGGCGTCCGGTAGCCCTGCGGTCCGGCCCCGGGGGCACTGGGGGACAATGGGCGCATGAGCGCAAGCGTGAGCCTGGCAGTGACACACCTCGTCCCCCTCGCGGAGGTGGACGAGAACAAGGTCACCCCCGGTGTCCTCGGCTTCATCGTCTTCGCGGTGATGGCTCTGGCGGTGTGGGGCCTGATGAAGTCCATGAGCAAGCAGATGCGGAAGGTGGACTTCGAGGAGTCCGCCCCCGCCGAGGCCGAGACCCCGGGCGAGGGGGCGTCCCCCGCGAAGGGCTGACGCTCCCGGTGCGGGGGTGACGCCCCGGCGCGCGGACGGTCCCGGCCGCTCGCGCGCCCCGGCGCACCCACCGCCCCGCACGCCGGAACCTCCCGCCGGGCCGAGGGTGGTGGGCCCCGGCACGTCTACCGGTCGCCGGCCGGCACCGGCACGCCCATGACCTCGCGCGCGTGCCGGTCGGGCACCATGCCGAGGGGCCAGGCCTGCCACGCCACCTCCAGGCTGACCCCCCGCTCCAGCAGCAACCCGTACGCCGCCACGTACTCCTCCAGCTTCGGGTCCCGCAGCGCGTGCCCGGCACGGGCGAGCTGGGCCAGCTCCTCCTGGGCCACCGCCGTCCCCACCTCCACCCCGCCCGGCGCCGCGTACGGCAGCAGCGTGCAGCGCAGGAAGCGCGCCCAGTCCTCGCCCCGCCGGTCCCCGTACGAGGTGAACAGGCCGAGCGCCTCGTCGCACAGCCCGAGTGCCGCCCGCGTCCGCGCGTTGCCCGCGTCGACCACCGCCAGCTCCAGGCACGTCCACGCCTCACCGTGCGCCACCCCGATGCGCTGGAAGTCCGCCCGGGCGTCCACCAGGAGCTGCCGGGCGAAGCCCGAATTGCGCAGCGAACCGGTCTGCGCCGCCCGCTGGTCCCGGGTGACCCGTGCCGAATGGTGCCGCGCGCACGCCAGTCCGTACACGTCCCGTATCCGCGAGAACATCGTGCGCGAACGCTCCAGCTCCCGCACCGCCCGGTCCAGGTCCCCGGTCTCCTCCAGCGCCTGCCCCAGGTAGTACACGGTCCACGCCTCGCCCCGCGCGTCCTCGTTCTCCCGGTGCCGCGCGGCCGCCCGGCTCAGCGCCTCCACCGCCTGCGAGGCCTCCCCGCCCACCAGCAGCGTCCGCGCGAGCTGGGTCAGCGCCCAGGCCTCGCCGCGGCCGTCCCGCGTGCGGCCGTACAGGTCCAGGGCGGCCCGCAGCTCCGCCTCGGCCCGGTGCACTTCGCCCATCCGCAGGGCGAGCTGACCGAGTTGGTAGTGCGTCCACGCCTCCCCGTGCACCGAGTCGTACCGCCGGTGCAGCTCCAGGGCCTCCTCGAGCAGCTCCAGCGCCTCGGTCAGGCGGGAGCGGTCCCGCTCCACCGCCGCCAGCGCGTGCATCGTCCACGCACGGTCCGCCGCCAGCTCCGGGGGCGCCTGCAGATCCATCGCCTCCCGCAGCTTCGAGGCCGCCTGCGCGAGCTGCCCCTGGTGGTGCAGCGTGATGCCGAGCGAGCACAGCGCCCGCGCCGCTCCCGCGTCGTGGTGCGCCTCCATGTAGAGGTCCACCACCGAGGTCAGGGTCGTCCGGGCCCGGTCCAGCTCACCGAGCTGACGCGCGGCGATACCCGTGCGCCACTGCACCGACCGCACCAGCAGTCCCTGGTCCACCGACTGGGCCAGCTCGCTGATCTCGCCCAGCCGGTACAGGTCCCCGCGCAGCAGGCAGTAGTCGCACAGCGCGCCCAGCAGGTTCAGCACCGCCGCCTGGTCGACGCCCTCCGCGTGCCGCAGCGCGGCGGTGATGAAGCTCGACTCGTCGTCCAGCCAGTGCAGGGCCGCGTCCAGCGAGACGAAGCCGTGCGAGCCGAAGCGGTCGGACCGCGTCGACATCTTGCCGTCGACCATCCGCAGCACCGCGTCCGCCAGCTCCGCGTAGTTCGCGATCAGCCGCTCCTGGGCAGCCGTCCGCTCGGCCGGCTCCTCCTCGTCGGCCAGCCGGGCCGCCGCGAACGTCCGCACCAGGTCGTGCAGCCGGTAGCGGTCGCCCCGCACATGGTCCAGCAGGCCGGCCCGGGCCAGCGCGGTGAGCTGCCGGGCCGCCTCCGGCCCGTCCGCCGCCAGCAGCGAGGCCGCCGCGGCCGCGCCCAGCGAGGCCCGGCCCGCGAGCGCCAGCCGCCGCAGCAGCCGCCGCGCCCCCTCCGACTGGTCCGTGTACCGCAGCCACAGCGCCCGCTCCACCGGCTCCACCGGCCCGTACGCCCCGAGGTCCGCGGCGAGCCGCTGCGGGGTGCGCGGCCCCAGCGAGGAGCCGACCAGCCGCAGGGCCAGCGGCAGTCCGCCGCACAACTGCCGTACCCGCTCCGCCGATTCCGCGTCGTAGGGCCCCGAGGCGTCCTGTGCGGAACTCCTCAGCAGCTCCTCCGCACCGGCCGCGTCGAGCGGCCGGACCGGCAGTTCGTGCATCGTCCACGCCCGGTCCGCCGCCGGCTCCGACGGCAACCGCAGCGGCTCCCGCGCCGTGACGAGGATCAGGCTCTCGGAGTGCTCCGGCACCAGCGCCGCGACCTGCCCCACGTCCTGCGCGTCGTCCAGCACGATCGTCACCGGCATCCCCGTCAGATGCCGGTCGTACACCTCGCGTAGCCGCCTGACCTGCTGGTCCGGCGCCGAACGCTCACGGAACAGCAACTGCTCGCGGGGCGCGCCCAGCCGGTTCAGCATGTGCAGCAGCGCCTCCCGGGTGGACAGCGGAGGCTCCTTGGGGCTGCCGCCGCGCAGATCGACGACGCACGCGCCGCGGAACTGGTCGCGCAGATCGTGCGCGGCCCGCAGCGCCAGCGAGGTGCGGCCCGAGCCGGGGGCGCCGTGCAGCACGACCACCGTCGGTCTGGTCCCGGTGCTCGCGCGGGCCGCGTGCACCCATTGCGCGATCCGCGACAGCTCCGTGCGCCGGCCCGCGAACCCGTCGACGGGCGCGGGCAGGTGCGCGAACGACTGGGCCAGCACGGTGCGGCTGCGCGCGGCGGCGCTCTTGTCGCTGCCGCGCAGCCGGGGCGCGGACCTGGTGACGGGCCCGGTCGAGGCGGCCAGCACCCGCTGCTGGTCCAGGAACGGGCGGATGCCGCGCACCTCCAGCGCGGTCAGCCACTGCAGCCGGAGCTGCTCCGGGCCGCCCGGCTGGCCGAGCGCCCCCGCCCGGTGGTGCGCGGCCGGCACATGGCCTGCGCCCACCTTCACGACGGTGGCGGCGGCCCCGACGACTCCCACGACGGCCCCGGCCCCCAGCGCGGTGCCGGCGCCCGTCCCGAGGGCGGCGTCGGAGACGACGGCGGTCAGCGCGGCCACCCCCGCCACCATCAGGGAGGTCCCGGCACCCGCCTTCGCGTACCGCTGGGCGAAGGTCTGCCGGCCGGCCTCCGCCTCGTCCAGGGCGCGGGTGTAGGCCCCGTACTCCTCGGCGGCCGCCTCGGCCATCGCGTCCAGCGCGGTCCGGGCCCGGGACAGCAGCACGGCGCCGTCCGTACGCCCCCCGGAGCGCCGCACCTCCTCCTCCACGGCGCGCGCCAACAACCGCTCCGCATCCGCGCGATGAGCCTCCCGCATGCCACGCTCCCCCTTCGGCGCCCACCGACTCCGCCCCCAGTGTCCTTGCCGGACGACGGCTGCGACAGGGGGCGTGCGGGGGCGGGACCGCCCCTCGGACGGGGGCGTCGAGGGCGCCGGGCCGGAGCGTGTGGGTGGGGCGGGCAGTCCTCTCCGGCGGACCCCCGCGGCCAGGAGGGCTGCTCGGGCCCGGCAGCGCCGGGACGGGGTCGGCGGCGACGTGATCGGCTGCGGGCCGCTGCCTGTCCTCCCCGCGACCGCTCGCTCGCCGACGGTGCGGTGCGTCCCGCTTCTGCCGTGCCCACCGGATCACCGGCCGGGCGGGCCCCGGGTCAGCTGAGTGACCTCAGGGCGGCGTCCAGCCGGGCTGTGGCATCGGCGGCGACTCCTTCGAGGGCGGGCAGGCCGGTGAGGGTGACCATGGTGCCCGGGTCGAGAGCCTGGACGAGCGTGGTGTCGCCGTCGCGGCGGACCACGACGTTGCAGGGCAGGAGCAGCCCGATGCTGCGATCGGCCTCGAGCGCCCGGCGGGCGAGCGGCGGGTTGCAGGCGCCCAGGATCAGGTAGTCCTCCATGTCGTGGCCGAGCTTGGCCTTGAGGGTGGCCCGGACGTCGATCTCGGTGAGGACGCCGAAGCCCTGATCGGCCAGGGCCTCGCGCACGGCGGTGACCGTGGTGTCGAAGTCGCCGCCGAGGCGGATGGTGCGGTCGTAGGACACGGGCACTCCCGAGTGGTGCGGAACGGTTGACCCACTTTCCCGGGCGGGTCCCCGCAGCACGCGGGGCGAAGCCTCGCGGGGCCGACCCGACCCAGGAATACCCCCGGGGGTATAGCTGTTACAGTGCACGTCAGATACCCCCCGGGGTACATCGCACCTGAGGAGGCATGCAACGTGTTCTTCGTCGACACCCTGGAGTTCGAAGGCCTGGGCAACCGCAGTTACCTGGCCGGCGGCTCCGCCGGCGCGGTGGTCGTGGACCCGCCGCGGGACATCGACCAGGTCATCGCCGCAGCGGCCCGGCGCGGGGTGCGTATCGCCTTCGTGGCCGAGACCCACGTGCACAACGACTACGTCACCGGCGGTCTGGAGCTGGCCCGGGTGACCGGCGCCCGGTACCTGGTCCCGGCGGGGGCCCACGTGTCCTTCGCCCGTCACCCCGTCGCGGACGGCGACACGGTGACGGTGGACGAGGGCCTGGTGCTGCACGCGATCGCCACGCCCGGGCACACCCCGCACCACACCTCCTACGCCCTCTCGGAGAACGGGCGCGATGTGGCGGTGTTCACCGGCGGGTCCCTGCTCATCGGCACCGTCGGCCGCCCCGATCTGGTCGAGCCGCGGCTGACGGAGCAGCTCGCTCGCGCCCAGCACGCCTCCGCCCACCGGCTCGCCGACGAACTGGAGGACGAGGTCCCGGTGCTGCCCACCCACGGGTTCGGCAGCTTCTGCTCCTCCTCGCAGGCCGTGGGGGACGCGACCACGATCGGCAAGGAGCGCGAGACGAACGACGCGCTGACCCTGGACGTGGACGCCTTCGTCGCCCGGATACTCGCCGGGCTGGACGACGTGCCCGCCTACTACGCGCACATGGGGCCGGCCAACGCCGCGGGCCCGGCACCGGTCGACCTCACCCCGCCGGGACGTGCGGACGCCGAGGAGATCGCCTCCCGGCTGGCCGCGGGCGAGTGGGTGGTGGACCTGCGCAGCCGCACGGCCTTCGCGGAGGGGCACGTGGCCGGGGCGTTCAACTTCGAGGGCGAGGGCAAGCTCGCCACCTACCTGGCCTGGCTGATCCCGTGGGGCAAGCCCTTCACCCTGCTGGCCGACACCCCGAAGCAGGTCGCCGACGCACAGCGGGAGCTGGCGCGGGTGGGCATCGACCGCCCGGCCGCCTCCGCCACGGGCGACCCGGCCGACTGGATCGGTGAGGGGGAGCGGCTCGCCTCCTTCCCCCGCGCCCGGTTCGCCGACCTCGCCGAGGTCCGCGAGCGCGGCGACGACGTGGTCGTCCTGGACGTACGCCGGGACTCCGAGCGCGCGGTCGGCCACATCGAGGGCTCCGTCCACATCCCGATCCACGAGCTGCCCCGCCGTATCGGCGACGTGCCGGACGGAGTGGTGTGGGTGCACTGCGCCGGCGGAATGCGCGCCGCGATCGCCGCCTCCCTCCTCGACGCCGCCGGCCGCGACGTGGTCGCCGTCGACGACGGCTTCGACGCCGCGACGGATCCCGGGCTGTCCCTGGTCCGCCCAGGCCGCACCGACTGACCGTCCCCCTGTACCACCCCCGCTGGAAAGTGATCGAACCATGTTGTCGCCCTTCCGCCGCGGCTCCGCCCGCCTCACCCCCCGACCCGCCCACCGGCAGGCCAGCGACGGCACCGCCGTCCTCCTGGACGTCCGTGAGACACCCGAGCGGAGCGCCGGGCACGCTCCCGAGGCGCCGCACCTGCCTCTTTCTCGTCCGGTGGCGGGGGCGCCGCTCCCGGCGGCCGCGAAGGGCGGACCGGTGGTCACGATCTGGCGCTCCGGCCACCGCTCCCCGCAGGCCGCCGAGCTGCCGGACGGAGGCGGTGCGCAGACCGCGGACGTCACCGGCGGCATGGCCGACCGGGCGTGCGCGGGGCTGCCGGTCGTCGGTCCGGGCGGCAGCGAGGGTGTCCTCGCGTGAGTGCCCTGATCCTGGCTCTGATCGCGGGGGCGGTGGTCGGACTCGCACTCGGCGCGCTGGGCGGGGGCGGCAGCGTCCTGGCCGTCCCGGCGCTGATCTACCTGCTCGGCTTCACCCCGGCCGCCGCGACCACCGCCGGCCTGATCATCGTCACGGCCACCTCGCTCACCGCCCTGTACGCCCATGCCCGCAGCGGCCACGTCCGCTGGAGAGCCGGCGCCCTGTTCGCCGCGGCGGGCCTCCTGCCCGCGGCCGCGGCGGGAGCCGCGGCGTCCCGCCTTCCCCAGCCGATACTGACCGCCGCGTTCGCGGCCGTCGCCGCACTCGCCGCGGTCGGCATGCTGCGTCCCGGCCGGACCGCCGCCGGTCCGGCGACCGGCGGGGCGCGGCCGGTCAGGGCCGCCGGAACCGGCGCGGGGCTGGGCGCGCTGACCGGACTGCTCGGTGTGGGCGGAGGCTTCCTCGCCGTCCCGGCCCTGGTCACCGTGCTGGCATTCGAGATGCAGGCCGCGGTGGGCACCAGCCTGCTGGTCATCTCGGCCAACTCGCTGGCCTCCCTGGCCACCCGCAGCGCGACCACCGCCGGCATCGACTGGGCGCTCATCGGCCCCTTCACCGGGGCGGCGATCCTGGGCGCCTGGGACGGCAAACGCCTGGCCGCCAAGGTGACCGGCACCCTGCTGCAGCGGACTTTCGCCGTCGTACTGCTCGCCGTGGCCGCCTTCATGCTCGTCGACGCCCTCATATGAACGCCCTCATACGAGGAGTGCGACGGACGAGGGGCGTCGCGTCCCCGCGGCTCAGGCCAGGGACAGGAACAGCTTCTCCAGTCGGGCGCGCATCTGCTCCCGGTCGCCGGAAGCGGCCATGTCCGCGTCGGTCAGGCAGTGCTGCAGACCGGTGGCGATGATCGCGAAACCGGCTCTGTCCAAGGCCCGGGAGGCCGCGGCGAGCTGGGTGACGACGTCCTCGCAGTCCCGCCCGTCCTCGATCATCCCGATCACACCGGCGATCTGACCCTGCGCCCGGCGCAGCCGGTTGACCACCTTCTTCAGTTCCTCGGCCGCCATCGTCAGTTCCACCACACCACACTCCCTCGATATACCCCCTCCGGTATCCTACCGAAGGGGTGACCCCTACCGAGCAAAGGAAAGTTCCCGTGGCATCCACCACCGCTCTCACCCCCGCCCAGGCCAACGCCCGCCTGCACGAACTGACCGTCGTCGACGTGCGCACCCCCGGCGAGTACGCCTCCGGCCATCTGCCCGGCGCCCACAACGTCCCCCTCGACCACCTCGACGCCGCACTGCCCGCACTGAGGGCCGCCGCGGACCGCGGTGGCCTCCTCCTCGTGTGCGCCTCCGGTGCCCGCTCCGCCCAGGCATCAAGGCGCCTCGCCGAGCAGGACATCGCCGCAGCCACCCTCACCGGCGGCACCACCGCCTGGACGCGGCTCGGCCATGACACCCAGCGTCCGGTCGGCGCCCGTACCCCCTGGGCCATGGACCGCCAGGTCCGCCTCGCCGCCGGATCCCTCGTCCTGACCGGCCTGCTCGCCGGACGGCGCCGGAGCGCGGCCCGCCGGCTCTCCGCGGGTGTCGCGGGCGGCCTGGTCCTCTCCGCCCTCACCAACACCTGCGGCATGGCGGCGATCCTCGCCAAGCTCCCCCACAACCAGCCTCGGGCCACCGACCTGGAGGACACCCTCGCGGCCCTGACCGGCTGACCTCCCGGCCGCGAAGGGCCGGACCGGCGGGAGTGCTCACCACCGTCGGTGACCGGGTGGCCGGCCCTCCCCGTGGCGCACGGGCGGGCGCCGGTGGGTGCGCGAGGATGGGGGTATGCCCAATCGACTCGCGCAGGCCACGTCCCCGTACCTCCTCCAGCACGCGGACAACCCCGTCGACTGGTGGCCCTGGGAGGCCGAGGCGTTCGAGGAAGCCCGGCGGCGCGATGTCCCCGTGTTCCTGAGCGTGGGCTACAGCGCCTGCCACTGGTGCCACGTCATGGCGCACGAGTCCTTCGAGGACGAGGCCACCGCCGCGTACCTGAACGAGCACTTCGTGTCCGTCAAGGTCGACCGGGAGGAGCGCCCCGACGTCGACGCCGTGTACATGGAGGCCGTGCAGGCGGCCACCGGGCACGGCGGCTGGCCCATGTCCGTGTTCCTGACCCCGGAGGCCGAACCGTTCTACTTCGGCACGTACTTCCCGCCCGAGCCCCGGCACGGCTCGCCCTCCTTCCGGCAGATCCTCCAGGGCGTGCACCAGGCGTGGACCGAGCGCCGCGAGGAGGTCGCCGACGTTGCCGGGAAGATCACCCGGGACCTCGCCGGCCGCGAACTGGCCCACGGCGGCGCGCAGGTCCCCGGCGAGCAGGAGATGGCGCAGGCGCTGCTCGGGCTCACCCGGGAGTACGACGCGCGGCGCGGCGGCTTCGGCGGGGCCCCGAAGTTCCCGCCGTCGATGGTGCTGGAGTTCCTGCTGCGCCACCACGCCCGCACCGGTTCCGAGGGCGCGCTGCAGATGGCGGCGGACACCTGCGAGCGGATGGCCCGCGGCGGCCTCTACGACCAGCTCGGCGGCGGCTTCGCCCGCTACTCCGTCGACCGCGACTGGGTGGTGCCGCACTTCGAGAAGATGCTCTACGACAACGCCTTGCTGTGCCGTGTCTACGCGCACCTGTGGCGGGCCACCGGGTCCGATCTGGCGCGGCGGGTGGCCTTGGAGACCGCGGAGTTCATGGTGCGTGAACTCGGCACCGCCGAGGGCGGTTTCGCCTCCGCGCTGGACGCCGACAGCGACGACGGCACCGGGAGGCACGTCGAGGGCGCGTACTACGTGTGGACGCCCGAGCAGCTCGCCGAGGTGCTCGGGGAGGACGCCGGGCTCGCCGCGCGGTACTTCGGTGTCACCGAGGAGGGGACGTTCGAGCACGGGCAGTCCGTGCTGCAACTTCCGCAGACCGACGGGGTGTTCGACGCGGAGCGGGTGGCCTCGGTGCGGGAGCGGCTGCTCGGGGCGCGGTCCGCGCGGCCGGCTCCGGGGCGCGACGACAAGGTGGTCGCCGCCTGGAACGGGCTCGCGATCGCCGCGCTCGCCGAGACCGGCGCCTACTTCGACCGCCCCGACCTGGTGGACGCGGCGGTGCGCGCCGCCGACCTCCTCGTACGGCTGCACCTGGACGAGCACGGACGGCTGACCCGCACGTCGAAGGACGGCCGGGCCGGGGCGCACGCGGGCGTGCTGGAGGACTACGCCGACGTCGCCGAGGGCTTCCTCGCGCTGGCGCAGGTCACCGGAGAGGGTGTCTGGCTGGAGTTCGCCGGACTGCTCCTCGGCCATGTGCGCACCCGGTTCACGGGCGAGGAGGGCACGCTGTTCGACACGGCGTCCGATGCCGAGAAGCTGATCCGCAGGCCGCAGGACCCCACCGACAACGCGACCCCCTCCGGCTGGACCGCCGCCGCGGGTGCCCTGCTGTCCTATGCCGCGCACACCGGTTCCGAGGCCCACCGCACCGCCGCGGAGCAGGCGCTCGGCGTGGTGCGCACGTTGGGGCCGCGCGCCCCCCGTTTCGTCGGCTGGGGGCTGGCGGTGGCCGAGGCGCTGCTAGACGGCCCCCGCGAGGTCGCCGTCGTCGGGCCGTCCCTGGACGATCCGGACACCTCCGCCCTGCACCGCACGGCACTGCTGGGCAGGGCTCCGGGCGCGGTCGTCGCGGTCGGGGCCGAGGGGAGCGAGGAGTTCCCCCTCCTCGCGGACCGGCCGCTCAGGCGGGGCGCCCCGGCCGCCTACGTGTGCCGGAACTTCGTCTGCGAGGCCCCGACCAGCGATGCCGAGGAGCTGCGCGCGGCCCTGGGCGGCTGATCGAGGGCACGGGGGCGCGGGACGCCCCGCCCGGACCGTGCCGGTCCCGGGAGGCCCGGCCCGGGAGCGGGGCGCTCAGCCGGTCCGGTCGGCGGGGCGGGTGCGGGTGAGGGCGCGTTCCACGATGGCCTCCAGCCGGTCGTGGTGGGCGCCCTTCCAGTAGGCCCGCCCGCATTCCCGGCACTGGGCGAACGCGTCGTAGGTGCGTCGCGTGCCGCTTTCCAGCCGGGCCGCGACCTCCTCCTTGGCGGCCGCCCGGAGCAGCCCGTTGCAGGCGGTGCACCGGGTCCACGGGTGCGGCTCGGGCGCGAAGCGGTCGAGGACCTCCTCGAGCTGCTCCTCGGGGCGGGTGCTGTAGACGAAGGCGCCCGCCCACAGCTCCCTGCGGCGCAGCAGCCCCCGGTCGCGGCTGAGCAGCACGCGCCGTTCGGCGGCGGAGCGGGCGGCGAGCGCGGGATCGCCGATGTCGAGGGACTCGTAGGCCGTGTCGACGCCTAGCAGGCGCAGCCGCCGGGCGAGGGTGCCGAGGTGGACGTCGAGGAGGAAGCGCAGGGGTGCGCCGGGGACGCGCTGGGGGTGGGCGACGGGCCGTACGGTGACCGACTCGCCGGCGGCGGGGACGTGCGCGGCCGTGACCTCGCGGCCGTTCACCAGCAGCGTGCCGACCTCGGTGAGGGGGACGCCGAGCGACTCGACGACATGGCCGAGCGTGGAGACGCCGTCGGTGGAGGCCGTACTGGCTCCGCCGCGCCGGGCGGCCGGTACGAACAGGTGCAGCTCGGGGGCGAATTCGATGCGTATCTCCGGTCCGTTCACCCGGCCAGGATGGCACGCGGGCGGGGGACCGGCGCTGTGGATTCCCCGGTGCGCGGTCCCGGGCCGTGGGGCCGCACGGGGCGACCCGGGGGCCGTGGCGTGCGTCCACGGCCCCCGGGCCGCGGGTGCCCCATGTGCTCGGAGTGCTACGCGTGCTGGTAGGCGACCAGGGAGATCCCCACGTAGTGCACGGCGAACGCCGCCAGCGTGAGGGAGTGGAAGACCTCGTGGAAACCGAACCAGCGGGGTGAGGGGTTGGGGCGCTTGATGCCGTACACCACGCCGCCCGCGCTGTAGAGGAGGCCGCCGACGACGACCAGCACCAGGACGGCGACGCCTCCGGTGTGCAGGAAGTCCGGCAGGTAGAAGACCGCCGCCCAGCCCATGGCCAGGTAGCAGGGGGTGTACAGCCAGCGGGGGGCGCCGACCCAGAACACCCGGAAGACGATGCCCGCGGCGGCCGCCGCCCAGATGCCCCAGAGCAGCCATTTCCCTTGCGCGTCGGGGAGCAGCAGCATGGTCAGCGGGGTGTAGGTGCCCGCGATGATCAGGAAGATGTTGGCGTGATCCAGGCGGCGCAGGACGCCGTCCATGCGGGGGCTCCAGGTGCCCCGGTGGTACAGCGCGCTCACGCCGAACAGGAGGCAGGCGGTCAGCACGTAGATGCCGCAGGCGATCCGGCCGCGCGGGGAGTCGGCGAGCGCGGTGAGGACGAGGCCGGCCACGAGGACGGCCGGGAACATGCCGAGGTGCAGCCAGCCGCGGAGCTTGGGCTTGACGGGGTGGGGAAGAGGGAGCGCCGTGGGACCGCCGCCGGCGGCGGCCGTGGTGTCCGTGGGCGCGTCGGGGACGGACGCTGTCATGCCCGGCATGGTACCGGCGGGGCCGTAAGTCAAACATGAGTCTGTATTCCCGCGGAGGCGGGGGCGGGCGGATTCCGGACGGCGGGCGGGGCGGCGCGGGTGGCCGGGACCAGGTTCTTCGGGGCCCCTCGCGGCCCGGCGGGATCGTCGCCTGCTCCTCGCGCATCCGGGACGTTCCGGGAAACCTTCCCGGGGAACCCGCCTCGCGCGAAAAGAAACCCGCTCTGGAGTGGCATTGCTCACGCCGCTCAGTTGTGCGGCCCTCTGGACATATGGGCAGCAGGGTCGGATGATCAAATGAGTGCGGTCGGCACCGGATGAGCGCCGAGGGATCGACGCCGTGACGCATCCGGGTCGCAGCCCCCACGGGGCCTCCAACACAAAACCCCTCATCTAGGAGCAATCGTGGCGCGCGACATCGCGGCTCCCACCACCGTTCCCTCCACCGCCCCCACCCGCCATCAGGAACTGATCTCGTGGGTGCACGAGATCGCCGAACTCACCCAGCCGGACGACGTGGTCTGGTGCGACGGATCCGAGGCCGAGTACGAGCGCCTGTGCGGGGAGCTCGTCGCCAAGGGCACGTTCACGAAGCTCGACCCGGTGCTGCGGCCCAACTCGTACTACGCCGCCTCCGACCCCTCGGACGTGGCGCGCGTGGAGGACCGCACGTTCATCTGCTCCGCGAAGGAGGAGGACGCGGGGCCGACCAACCACTGGAAGGACCCCGCCGAGATGCGGGAGATCTTCCGGGGCCGGGACGGTCGGGGCGGCGTCTTCCGCGGCTCCATGCGCGGACGCACGATGTACGTCGTCCCCTTCTGCATGGGCCCCCTCGGCTCCCCGCTCTCCGCGCTCGGCGTGGAGATCACGGACTCCGCGTACGTCGCCGTCTCCATGCGCACCATGACCCGCATGGGACAGCCGGTCCTGGACGAACTCGGCGAGGACGGCTTCTTCGTCAAGGCCGTGCACACGGTCGGCGCCCCGCTCGCCGAGGGCGAGAGTGACGTCCCCTGGCCCTGCAACAGCACCAAGTACATCTCGCACTTCCCCGAGGACCGCGAGATCTGGTCCTACGGCTCCGGCTACGGCGGCAACGCGCTGCTGGGCAAGAAGTGCTACGCCCTGCGCATCGCCTCCGTCATGGCCCGCGACGAGGGCTGGCTCGCCGAGCACATGCTGGTGCTGAAGCTGACCCCGCCCACCGGGGAGCCCAAGTACGTCGCCGCCGCCTTCCCCTCGGCCTGCGGCAAGACCAACCTGGCCATGCTGGAGCCGACGATCCCCGGCTGGACCGTGGAGACCATCGGCGACGACATCGCCTGGATGCGCTTCGGCGAGGACGGCCGGCTCTACGCCATCAACCCCGAGGCCGGTTTCTTCGGCGTCGCGCCCGGCACCGGTGAGCACACCAACGCCAACGCGATGAAGACGCTGTGGGGCAACTCGGTCTTCACCAACGTGGCGCTCACCGACGACGGCGACGTCTGGTGGGAGGGCATGACGGAGGAGACCCCGGCCCACCTCACCGACTGGAAGGGCCGGGACTGGACGCCGGACTCCACGGAGCCCGCCGCCCACCCCAACGCCCGTTTCACGACCCCCGCCGCGCAGTGCCCCATCATCGCGCCCGAGTGGGAGGACCCCCGGGGCGTGCCGATCTCGGCGATCCTGTTCGGCGGCCGCCGTGCCACCGCCGTGCCCCTGGTCACCGAGTCCTTCGACTGGAACCACGGGGTCTTCCTCGGCGCCAACGTGGCCTCCGAGAAGACCGCCGCGGCCGAGGGCAAGGTCGGCGAGCTGCGCCGCGACCCCTTCGCCATGCTGCCCTTCTGCGGCTACAACATGGGCGACTACATGGCCCACTGGATCGAGGTGGGCGCCGACAAGGACCGGTCGAAGCTGCCGAAGATCTACTACGTCAACTGGTTCCGCAAGAACGACGAGGGCAAGTTCGTCTGGCCCGGCTTCGGCGAGAACGCGCGCGTGCTCAAGTGGATCGTCGAGCGGCTGGAGGGGAAGGCCGAGGGCGTCGAGACGCCGATCGGCGTCCTGCCGACGAGGGAGTCGCTGGACACCGCCGGGCTCGACCTGCCGGAGGCCGACCTGGACTTCCTGCTCACGGTGGACAAGGAGGCATGGCGCGAGGAGGCGGCGCTGGTGCCCGACCATCTGAACACCTTCGGCGAGCACACCCCGCGCGAGCTGTGGGACCAGTACCGGGAGCTGGTGCGGCGCCTGGGCTGACCGGGCACACACACGTCCGCGGCGGGCCGGCCGCGCTCCTCGTCGGCCGCTGACCGCCGCGGCGGACCGGCCCCGCACAACGGCGTGCGGGGCCACTGACATGAAGCGTGGGTCGGAGCCCCGGTCCGCGCGCCGCTGCGGAGGCGCGCGGACCGGGGCCGTTCTCGCCCCGCGGGCGGGCGCGCCTCAGCGGGCCGCGAGCTGCCGGGGCCCGGGGGCGGGCACCGCCGTCGCGGCGGCCTCGGCGTGGGCGTCCGCCACGGCCTCGGCGTGGGCGTCCATCTGCTCGGCGGAGAGGATCGCCGCGGCCGTGTCCGCGCGGGAGGCGGCGACGACCAGGGCGCGGCCGGCGAGGGCGTGGGCACGACGGCGCAGGGCCTGCGCCAGGACCTGCGTCTCGGCCACGGAGCCGGACGGCACCGGCACCGTGGCACGGACCGGCGGGCTGCCGCCGCGCAGCCGCCCGACCTGGGCGGCGAGCCGCTCGGCGGACTCGTCGAGCCGGTCCGAGGGGGCGAGCGCGCGAAGCTCGTCGGTCACCGCGAGCAGCGCGGCGAGATGGCCGGCGAGCTGGATGTCGAGCTCCTCCTCCCGGGACCGGTGCGGGAAGTCGGACTCGTGGGTGCCGGCCATCGTGTGGACCGACTTGGTGCGGATCGGTTCGTACATGGGGGATGGCCTCCTGTGCTGCGAGATGCCATCCTAGCTTAGAACCAGTCTAAAGTTGCGCGGATCCAAGAAATGGCTGGTCGCCGGAGGCGGGTCCGAGGGGAGGCCCCCGCTCACACCTGGCTGTAGCCGTCCAGGAAGTGGCCGATGCGGGTGATGGCGGACGTCAGATCGGCGACGGTGGGGAGGGTGACCACGCGGAAGTGGTCGGGTTCCGGCCAGTTGAAGCCCGTGCCGTGCACGACCATGATCTTCTCGCGGCGCAGCAGTTCGAGGACCATCCGCCGGTCGTCCTTGATCTTGAAGACCTTGGGGTCGAGCCGCGGGAACAGATACAGCGCTCCCTTCGGCTTCACGCACGTCACCCCGGGGATGCGGGTCAGCAGCTCGTGGGCGAGGTCGCGCTGCTCCTTCAGACGTCCGCCCGGCAGCACCAGGTCCTCGATGGTCTGCCGTCCGCTCAGCGCCGCGACGACCCCGTGCTGGCCCGGCATGTTCGCGCACAGGCGCATGTTCGCGAGGATCGTCAGGCCCTCGATGTAGGAGTCGGCGTGCGCGCGCGGTCCGGAGATCGCCATCCAGCCCACCCGGTAGCCCGCCACCCGGTACGCCTTCGACATGCCGTTGAAGGTCAGCGTCAGCAGGTCGGGCGCGACGGCCGCGGTCGGGACGTGGGTGGCGCCGTCGTAGAGGATCTTGTCGTAGATCTCGTCCGAGCAGACCAGCAGGTTGTGCCGGCGGGCGATGTCGGTGAGCCCCTTCACCATCGACCGGTCGTAGACGGCCCCGGTCGGATTGTTGGGGTTGATGATGACGAGCGCCTTGGTGCGGTCGGTGACCTTGCGCTCGATGTCGGCGAGGTCCGGCATCCAGTCCGACTGCTCGTCGCAGCGGTAGTGCACGGCCGTGCCGCCGGACAGCGACACCGCCGCCGTCCACAGCGGGTAGTCCGGCGCGGGGACGAGGACCTCGTCGCCGTCGTCGAGCAGCGCCTGCATCGCCATCACGATCAGCTCGGAGACGCCGTTGCCGACGAAGACGTTCTCGACGTCCGTCTCGATGCCGAGGGTCTGGTTGTGCATGACGACCGCCCGGCGCGCGGCCAGCAGGCCCTTGGCGTCGCCGTAGCCGTGCGCGCTGGAGACGTTGCGCAGGATGTCCTCGAGGATCTCCGGCGGGCACTCGAAGCCGAAGGCGGCCGGGTTGCCGGTGTTGAGCTTGAGGATGCGGTGGCCCGCCGCTTCCAGCCGCATCGCCTCCTCGAGAACCGGGCCCCGGATCTCGTAGCCGACGTTGGCGAGCTTCGTGGACTGGATCACCTGCATGTCCGCGAGCTTACGGCCGCCCCGGCGGGTCCGCGTCGTGTTTCCCACCACAGGGAACCCGTACGGCCCCGGCCGATTTCGGTCCCGGTGCCGTCCACCCCTGCCCCTCGCGCCCCATGCGCCCCTAGAATGCGCCCTCGTGTCATGGCAGCAACAGCCTGAGGGCGGGGCGCACGGCGGGTACGGCGGGTACGCCGACGAAGCCGGGAACGCCGGGAACGCCGAGAGCACCGCGGACGGGGCGGCGGACGCCCGCCCCTCGGGCGGGGTGCGGTCGCGCGGTGACGCCCTCGCGGCTCACCCGATCGTGTATCACCCGGACACCGGGACGTGGAGGCCGGAGTACGACCGGTACGCGGACCCGGCGGCCGCCCACGGGTGGCAGAACGCCTACGACGAGACCCGCGAGCTGCCCCGGATCGTTCCCCCGGCGGCCCCCGCCGCGCCCGAGGCCGGGCCTCCCGCCCCGGGCCGTCCTCGGGCCGCCAGGCGCGCGGCGCTCGCGGCCGGTGCGCTCGGCGTGGCGGGGGCCGCCGTCCTGCTGGCCGGCGGCTTCGGCGCGGGGTCCTCCGGGACGCCGGGCGGTGCGGGGGAGTCCGCGCGTCCGGCGGCCGCGTCCACCGGGGCGGAGGGCTCCGCCTCCGCCGACGGCGCCCCTTCCGGCACCGACTCCGCCACCCCCTCGGCGACCGGTTCCGGCTCGGCCGTGCCCTCCGGCGCGGGGGAGCCCTCCGCGTCCGCCGGGATCACGCGGGCCGCCTCCCCGAACCCGCGCGGAGCGGGCGCGGGCGACGGCTCGGAGCCGGGCGGTTCCGCCACCCGGTCCGCCCCGCCCGCGTCCCCCACGCGTTTCCCCTTCCCCCCGGCCCCCTCCGCCCCGGGCCCGACCGCGTCGAACCCGTACGGCGGCGGACACGGCGGAGGTGGCTGGGGCGGGGGCGGCTGGGGCGGTGGAGGTGGCTGGGGAGGCGGAAGCGGAGGCGGCGGGGGCGGCTGGGGTCAGCACTGACGTCCGGCGTTCCCTTCTCGCGGCCGAAAAGCGCCCCTTGCCCCCGCACACCTCCCCTCTGAGAATGCGCATGACAACTCAACGGGCGGCCGGACGACCTTCGGCCGCCCCGTCATGTCTCAGAGGGGACCCCACATGAGAAAGCCTCTCGTCACCGCGCTGCTCGCCCTGGTCATCGCCGGGGCCGGCGCCGCCCCCACGGCGACGGCGGCCCCGGCGTCCGCGCACGCCCCGACCACCGCCTCCGCCCCCACCACCGCCTCCGCGCGGGACACCACCACGACCCCCGCGCGCGACACCGCTCCCACCCTCCGGGCCGTCGACTACGCCGGCACGGTCGCGCTCAGCAACTGCTCCGGCTCCGTCGTCCGGCTCCCCGCCTCCGCCGACTCCGATCCGGCGCTCGTCCTCACCAACGGCCACTGCCTGGAGACCGGCTTCCCCGAGCCCGGCGAGGTGATCGTCGACCAGGCCTCCAGCCGCTCCTTCACCCTGCTCAACTCGGCCGGGAGCGGCGTCGCCACCCTGCGGGCGAGCAAGGTCGCGTACTCGACGATGACCGACACCGACGTCACCCTCTACCAGCTCACCCGCACCTACGCGCAGATCAGGAGCAGCTACGGGATCAGCGCCCTCACCCTCGACGACAGCCATCCCGTCGCCGGCACCGCCATCAAGGTCGTCTCCGGCTACTGGAAGCGCATCTACACCTGCGCGATCGACGGCTTCGCCTACCGGCTCAAGGAGGGCGGCTGGACCTGGAAGGACTCCGTCCGCTACACCTCCGCCTGCGACACGATCGGCGGTACCTCGGGCTCGCCGGTGATCGACACCGCCACCGGCAAGGTCGTCGCCGTCAACAACACGGGCAACGAGGACGGCGGCCGCTGCACCGTCAACAACCCCTGCGAGGTGGACGCGAACGGCACCGTCACCGTTCGCAAGGGCATCAACTACGCGGAGGAGACCTACGGCATCCCGGCCTGCTTCGGCGCCGGCAACAAGCTCAACCTGAACGCGAGCGGCTGCACCCTGCCCAAGCCCTGACCCTCCCGAGGCCCGGGCGGGCGGTTCACGCCGCCGTTCACACCGGCGTGCGGCGCACCGCGCGCCCCGCCAGGACGTCCGTGCGCCGCCCGTCCTCGATCACGAAACGCCCGTCGATCAGCACGTGGGGGATGCCCGTCGGCAGCCGGCGGGGGTCCTCGAAGGTGGCGCCGGGCGCGACGGTCGCCGGGTCGAAGAGCACCAGGTCGGCCCGGTACCCCTCGCGCACCAGCCCCCGGTCCGGCAGCCGCAGCCGGGCCGCCGGGCGGCCGGTGAGGTGGGCCACGCACTCCTCCAGGGACAGCACCCCCAACTCCCTCACGTAGGTGCCGAGATAGCGGGGGAAGGTGCCGTAGGCGCGCGGGTGCGGCTTGCTGCCCTGGAGGATGCCGTCCGAGCCGCCGGTGTGCGCCGGGTGCCGCATGATCGTGCGGACGTTCTCCTCGTGGCCGACGTGCTGCAGGATCGTCGTGCCGAGCCTGTCCCCGGTCAGCAGCCGGCGCGCCACGGTCCAGGGCGTCTCGCCGCGCTCCCGGGCGGCCTGAAGCACCGTGCGGCCCACGTACCCGGCGAGCGCGGGGTCGCCGACGCCGGAGATCTCGATCGTCTCCCACTCGACGGGGACGCCGTGGCACCCGTCGGAACCGGTCACCTCCAGGTGGTGACGGATCCGCTCGGCGCTCTCCTCGTCCGCGAGCCGCCCGAGCACCGCCTCGGGGCCGCCCTCGCTCGCCCAGCTCGGCAGCAGGGCCGCGAGGGTGGTGCAGCCGGGGGTGTAGGGATAGGTGTCCAGGGTGATGTCGGCCCCGGCCGCCAGCGCCTTGTCGAGCAGGGCGAGCAGCTCGGGCGCCCGGTCCCGGTTCACGCCGAAGTTCATGGTGGCGTGGGCCAGGTGCAGCGGGCAGCCGGCCTCGCGGGTGAGCGCGACCATCTCCTCGTAGGCCTCCAGCGCCCCCGCCCCGTAGGAGCGGTGGTGCGGGCAGTAGTAGCCGCCGTAGGAGGCCACCACCCGGCACAGCTCGGTCAGTTCGGCACCGTCCGCGTACATGCCGGGGGTGTAGGTGAGCCCGGAGGAGAGGCCGACGGCACCCTGCTCCAGGCCCTCCGCGACCAGTCGCCGCATCCGGTCCAGCTCGGCGGGTGTGGCCGGGCGGTCGTCCCAGCCGACGGCGAGGGCGCGGACGGTGCCCTGCGGGATCAGATAGGCGGCGTTGACGGCGATGCCCCGGCCGTCGAAGCCGTGGTCGAGCCGGTCGAGGTACTCGCCGACCGAGCGCCAGCTGAGGTCGAGGTCGTCACCGGGGCCGTTCCAGCCCGCGATGGCCCGGCGGACCTCGGCGAGCGTGCGCTCGTCGACCGGCGCGTAGGAGAGCCCGTCCTGCCCGATGACCTCCAGGGTCACGCCCTGCGCGGCCTTGGCGCTGTGGTCCGGGTCGCGCAGCAGGGCGAGGTCGCTGTGTGCGTGCATGTCGATGAAGCCGGGGGCCAGGACCAGCCCTTCGGCGTCGATCTCCCGCCGGGCGCGCGGGCGTTGGCAGCCGGCCGCCCAGGCCTCCTGGACGATCGAGACGATCCTGCCGTCCTCGACCGCCACGTCGGCGCGGTAGGAGGGCGCGCCGGTGCCGTCCACGACCTCCGCGTCGCGCAGGACGAGATCGGCCCGGTCGGTGACGTCGACGGGATCCATGGCGTACCGGCCTCTCTAGAAGAACGTGCGGACGTAGTCGGTGACCGTGCCGTCCGCCTCGACCACGGGGATGAGCTGCCACTTGTCGAAGGTGGTGCAGGGGTGGGACAGGCCCACGCCGACCCAGTCGCCCACCTCCAGGTCCGCCTCCTCCGTCGTGCGCAGCCACATGTGCTGGTCGGAGAGTCCGGTCACCGTCACCCCGGTGGCCGCTCGCTCCCGGCCGTCCCGTCGTACCACCTGGGCGAAGGGCAGGTCCAGGTCGTGGGCGGCGTCGCGCTTGCCCGCGTTGGCGAAGGCCTGCTCCGGGGAGGGGCGGGAGACGACCTGCGTCCACAGCCGGAACGCGGGCTCCAGGCCGCCCTCGTCCGGGACCCGGTTGAAGGGGGTGACGTGGCGGTAGTGGCCGTCGTCGTGCGAGACGTAGGCGCCCGAGCGCAGCAGCTTGAGCGCGGGCAGGGAGAGGGCGGGCAGCTCGGCGAGGACGTCGGCGACCGCGTCGAACCAGGCGCTGCCGCCCGCGCTGACGACGATCTCGTCCAGGCCCGTCCCCGCGAAGCGGCCGGCCGCGTCGAACCCGGCCGCGAGCGCGGTCAGCCGGCGCAGCCAGGCCCGTACGCGGTCGGGGTCGGCCTCGGGGACCTCGCCCTCGTAGCCGGCCACGCCGGCCAGCCGCAGGGTGGTGGTGGCCGCGACCGCGTCGGCGACCGCCGCGCACTCGGCCTCCGTGCGCGCCCCGGTGCGTGCCCCCTCACCGGCGCCGAGTTCGACGACGACGTCCAGCGGGCGGCCGCCTTCCGGCAGCGGGGAGAGCGCGGCGTCCATCAGCTCGACACCGCGCACGGAGTCGACGTAGCAAAGGAAGCGGAAGTCCGGGTCGGCGGCGAGTTCGGCGGCGATCCAGCGCAGGGCGGCCGGATCGACGACCTCGTTGGCCACGAAGATCCGCGCGATGCCGAACTCGCGGGCCACGCGCACCTGGTGGGGGAGGGCGAGCGTGATACCCCAGGCGCCCCGCTCGATCTGGCGCCGGAAGAGCTGCGGGGCCATGGAGGTCTTGCCGTGCGGGGCGAAGGCGAGGCCGTGCCGCTCGGCGTAGCGCTCCATGACCGCCAGGTTGTGCTCCAGCCGCTCGGCGGACAGGGCGAGCACGGGGGTGGTGAAGCCGCCGTCGAACAGGTTGCGCCGTTCGGCCGCGAGCGCGCCGACGGTGAGGTGGGCGGCGTCCGGCGGGAGGCCCTTGAAACGGTGGCCGACGGGCTCCTCGGAGAGGCGCGCGACGGGGTCCTCCGCCGTACCGGCGACAGTGGAGGACGGGGTGTCGAGGGCCATGCAGCCTCCCTGATCAGGTACGTTGCATTCTCTGCAACGTTCATTGCGTATGTCGCTCACTGCTGTCTAACATCTCGGCCGAACGCGGGTCAACGGCACCGTCCCTGCCCCGCGGCAGCGCCCCGGGAGCCCCCGTGGCACCCAGCGAGCCCCCGAGGAGCCTCCGTCGCCGTGACCGCCACCGGCCCGCACAGCGCCCCGCCCGCCGTCGACGTCGTCGCGCTGGGGGAGTCCATGGTGACCTTCCTGCCCACCCGGCCGGGACGGCTCGCCGACGTGCCGGCGTTCGAGCGCGGGATCGGCGGGGCCGAGTCCAACCTGGCGTGCGCGCTGGCCGCCGCCGGGCACACCGTGCGCTGGGTGAGCAGGGTCGGCGCGGACGGCTTCGGCGACCACCTCCTGGAGGCGATCGGCGCGTACGGCGTCGACGTGAGCGCGGTGCGCCGCGACCCGGCCCGCCCCACCGGCGTCTACTTCCGCACCGCCGGGGACCGCTCGGGGGACGCCCACGAGGTGGCGTACTACCGTGCCGGTTCGGCCGCCTCCGCGATGTCCGCCGACACCCTGGACACCGACGTCCTGGGGGACTGCCGCATCCTGCACCTCACCGGGATCACCCCCGCCCTCTCCGCCGACTGCCGGGACCTCGTGAGGGAACTGACGGCCCGTCGCCCCGGCCGCCCGCTCGTCTCCTTCGACGTCAACCACCGCCCCGAACTGTGGGCCGGCACCGAGGGCCCCCGGGCGCTGCTCGAACCGGCGCGCGGGGCCGACCTCGTCTTCGTCGGGGAGGACGAGGCCCGCGCCGCCTGGGGCCTCGACGGCGCCCGGGCGATCCGCGAGGCCCTGCCCGAGCCGGAGACCCTCGTCGTCAAGCGGGGTGCGGACGGGGCGACGGCCTACGGCAGGGACGGCTCCGAGGTCACCGTCGGCGCCCCGGCCGTCGACGTCCTCGCGCACGTCGGCGCCGGCGACGCCTTCGCCGCCGGCTTCCTCTCCGCCACTCTGCGCGGGCTGCCCGTCCGCGAGCGGCTCCGCCACGGCCACCTGATGGCCGCCGCCGCCCTCACCGTCCCCGGCGACCTCGCCGCGCCGCCCGCCCGCGACCACGCCGACCGGCTGGCCGCACTCGACGAGGAGGCCTGGGGGAGACTGCGACTCGGCCCCGGCTGGACCCGGGAGGACCGGACGCGGGAGGACGCCGGCCGGGCCGAGGAGGAGGTACGCGAACCATGAGCCAGACCGTCGACCGGGCGCTGTCGATCCTGCCGCTGCTCGCCGAGGGCCCCGCCGACCTCGGCGGTGTCGCCGAACGGCTCGGCGTGCACAAGTCCACCGCGCTGCGCCTGCTGCGCACCCTGCACGAACACGGCCTGGTCTACCGCCAGTCCGACCAGCGCTACCGCCTCGGCGCCCGGCTGTTCGCCCTCGCCCAGGAGGCGATGGAGAACCTCGACATCCGCGAGATCGCGCACCCGCACCTCGTGGCCCTCAACGAGGAGTGCGGGCACACCGTGCACCTCGCGGTCCACGAGGAGAACGAGGTCCTCTACATCGACAAGGTCGACAGCCGCTATCCGGTGCGCATGTACTCGCGCATCGGCAAGCCGGTCGCCCTCACCGTGGCGGCGGTGGCCAAGCTGCTCCTCGCCGACCTGCCCGAGGCCGAACGGCGGGCCCTCGCCGAAGGGCTCGACTACCCGCCCTACACCTCCCGTTCGACACCGCACGCGGCCGCGTTCCTGCGCGAGCTGGAGAAGGTGCGCGAACAGGGCTGGGCCACCGACCTCGGCGGCCACGAGGAGTCCATCAACTGCGTCGCCGCCCCCGTGCGCGGCGCCGACGGCCGGGTCGTCGCCGCGATGTCGGTCTCGGCGCCCAACGTCGTCGTCACCGCCGAGGAACTCCTCGCCCTGCTCCCCAAGGTGCGCCGCACGGCGGACGCCATCAGCGGCGAGTACTCCGGCAGAACCCCCGCAAGCCCAGCGGGCCCGCCGAGCCCGGCAGCCCCCGGTGCCGCGGCCCCCGCCGGCCCGCAAGGAAAGGACACCCCATGACGGACAAGATAGCCCTCACCCCCAGCACCCACACCACCCCGCCCGCGAAGTTCTCGCACGGCGTGCGCAAGGGCAACATCCTCCAGGTCGCCGGGCAGGTCGGCTTCCTGCCCGCCGAGGAGGGCAAGGCGCCCACGCCCGCCGGGCCGACCCTGCGCGAGCAGACCCTCCAGACCCTCGCCAACGTCAAGGCGATCCTGGAGGAGGGCGGGGCGAGCTGGGACGACGTGATGATGCTCCGCGTCTACCTCACCGACGTGGACCACTTCGCCGAGATGAACGAGCTGTACAACACCTACTTCGAGGAGCAGGGGCTCACCGCGCCCCCGGCCGCCCGCACCACCGTGTACGTCGGCCTGCCCCCGGGCCTGCTCATCGAGATCGACGCGCTCGCCGTACTGGACTGACCCCGGCGCCCGTCCGCACCACCGACGCGGGCGTCCCGCACCATCGGGACGCCCGCGCCGTCCCCCCACCCCCTGCCCGAAAGCCTCATGGCACCCCCCGTCACACGAGAAGCACGAGGTCCCCCGCCATGCTCAATGTCATGCCCATGTCCATACCGAGAGGTCCGGTCGCGCTCGCGGCGGGCGCCGCCCCCGAGACCCCGCCCCACACCGGCGGCCTGATCGCCCTCATCCACGGCACCGCCGGCCTGCTCACCGTCGCCGCGCTCGGCATCGCGCTGCTGCTCTTCCTGATCATCAAGATCCGGCTGCAGCCCTTCCTCGCCCTGCTCACCGTCTCCATCGCCGTCGGCCTCGCCGCCGGACTCTCGGTCACCGAACTCTTCGGCACCGTCCAGCGCTCCGACGCCGTCTCGCTCATCGAGTCCGGCATGGGCGGCACCCTCGGCCACGTCGCCATCATCATCGGCCTGGGCACCATGCTCGGCTCGGTCCTGGAGGTCTCCGGCGGCGCCGAGGTCCTCGCCTCCCGGCTGCTGCACCTGTTCGGCGAGAAGCGCGCCCCGCTCGCGATGGGCCTGACCGGCCTCGTCTTCGGCATCCCGGTCTTCTTCGACGTCGGCATCTTCGTCCTCGCGCCGATCGTCTACGCGGCCACCAAGCGCGGCGGCAAGTCCATCGTCCTCTACGCCATGCCGCTGCTGGCCGGCCTGTCGATGACCCACGCCTTCCTGCCGCCGCACCCCGGCCCGGTGGCCGCGGCCGGACTGCTCAAGGTCGACCTCGGCTGGGTCATCCTCATGGGCATCGTCTGCGGCATCCCCGCCGTGCTCGCCGCCTGGGCCTGGGCGGCCTGGATCGGCCGGCGGATCTTCGTCCCCGTGCCGCAGGACATGGTCGAGGCGGCGGAGGAGTCCAAGGCGTCCCTCGCGGCCGAGCAGCGGGCGGCCGGGGTGACGCCCTCGGAGAAGCCGGTCCCGCTCTCCGTCGTCTTCACCATCATCGGCACACCGCTGGTCCTGATCCTGCTCTCCACCTTCTCCTCGATCGCCTTCGACCCCTCCACGGGCCGCTCGGTGGTGGAGTTCTTCGGCCACCCCTTCGTCGCCCTGACGATCGCGCTGCTGCTGGCGTACTACCTGCTCGGCATCCGGCGCGGCTGGTCCCGCAAGTCCCTGGAGACCGTCTCCACGGCCTCGCTCAAGCCGATCGGCAACATCCTGCTCGTCGTCGGCGCGGGCGGCATCTTCGGCGCGGTCCTCAAGGGCAGCGGCGTCGCCCAGGCCCTGTCCGACACCTTCCACGACGTCGGACTGCCGGTGATCGTGCTGTCCTACCTGATCTCGCTGGTGCTGCGGGTGGCGCAGGGCTCCGCCACGGTCGCCATCGTCACCACGGCGGGCATCGTGGCGCCGCTGCTGTCCGAGGGGCACCACTCGCAGGCGTTCGTCGCGCTCGTCATCATGGCGATCTCGGCGGGCTCCATCTTCGCCTCGCACGTCAACGACGGCGGGTTCTGGATGGTCGCCAAGTACTTCGGCATCAGCGAGCGCGACACGCTGAAGACGTGGACGGTCCTCGAATCGGTGCTGTCGGTGGCCGGGTTCGCGGTCGCGGCGGTGATCAGCCTGTTCCTGTGACGACCGCCGGCCCGCCCCCGGGATTCGTATAACGATGCGGGGGCGGCTTGCACCGGACACAGGATGGTGCACCATACTGCCCGCTGTGGAGCAGCGCATAGGTTCGAGCAAGCAGTCCCTGGAAGGCGCCGGGTTGGACCCGGCGTACGTCCCCGGCCTGACGGTGCCCGGGTCCCGTGAGCCGGAGGAGACGGCGGAGGCGGGCACCCCGGCCGCGCCGTCGCCGGAGGCGGCCCCGGAGCCGGCGGAGGCCGCCCCGGAGCCGGCCGACGCCGCGCCGGAGCCGGAGGCCGCCGCCGAGCCGGCGGCGGAGGCGGCCCCGGAGCCGGCCGACGCCGCCGACGACACCGAGGCGGAAGTCGCCGCCGAGGGGCCGGTGTTCGAGGCCGCCGACCGCCGGGCCTCGATCCTCGCGGACGCGGCGGGCGTACGGCTCCACCTGGACGACCAGGACTGCGAATTCCGCTGGGACGAGATCGCGGCGGTGGAGACCGCGTTCCCGCGCTTCGGCAAGCGGTTCACGGTCACCGTGCACACGCCGCAGGCGCGCTGGTACTACGTCGAGGTCGAGGCGCCCTCCCGCTCCCGCTTCGCGGAGTGGGACAAGCAGCTCGACGAGGTCCTGGACGCGTACTTCGAAGAAGGCGCCGAAGGCGCTGAGGACGCCGAAGGCGCTGACGGCGCCGAGGCCGCCGAGGACGCATAGCCCCTCCCGCGCCCCGACGGAGCGCCGCACGGCCCACTCCGGCCGTGCGGCGCTCTTCGCGTTGATCACGTGCTTCGCCCGGCGCACTGACGTACGCTCACCGCCCTGTCCGAGGCGCCGACCGCGCTCCGCTCCACCTCACACACCCCTGGGGGATCTCCATATGGCCGGCAGGCTCATCGAAGTGGTCGTCGACTGCCACGACCCGGAACGGCTCGCCGCATTCTGGAGCGAGGTGCTGGGCTGGAAGGTGATCGACCGGGACGGCGGCACGGTGGAGATCGGCTCCTGGGAGCCGACGGTCGAGGAGTTCCGCGCCCGGCAGATGGCGCCCACGGTCCTCTTCATCCCGGTGCCCGAGGGCAAGACGGTGAAGAACCGCCTCCACCTCGACGTCAGCCCCGTCGAGGGCAGCACCGAGGACGAGGTGACCCGCCTGCTCGCCCTCGGCGCCACCCGGGTGCAGGAGGAACAGCCGGCGAACCAGAGCTGGGTCGTCCTGCGGGACCCCGAGGACAACGAGTTCTGCGTCCTGCGCACGCTGGACCGCTAGGGTCCGTCTGACATTCGCGCCTGCCGCGCGTGGTCTGGCACGCACGCACCAGACCACGCGCGGCCCGCCCTTCGGCCGGACGACGGGAATCGTCGGACAGACCTAGGGCC
The DNA here is from genome assembly GCF_036189845.1 of Streptomyces griseoaurantiacus. NCBI lineage: Bacteria > Bacillati > Actinomycetota > Actinomycetes > Kitasatosporales > Streptomycetaceae > Streptomyces > Streptomyces griseoaurantiacus. The sequence continues at coordinate 4,676,484 of NZ_CP108326.1, forward strand.
TCTCGTTTGGAGCATCCCGGCGTCGCGGGGTCCGGCACGCGCCTCTGCGGCGTTGTCGTCGGTTGCCAGGGCTCCGCCCTGGCGCCCTCCTCCGCCTTGCAGCCGCACGCACCGGACCCCGCTCGGGTCGGCCGAGGACGTACCGCGCCTCCCAGCCGGCCTGATCCAGACGAAAGGCCCTGGCCCGGACGCACAGGGGGCGGCCGAAGGCGGGATCAGTGATCGTCCGGGGCGGGGGCCTCCGGTGCCGACGCGGTCGCGTACATGGTCAGGCGGTCGGCCAGTGAGGTCACGAGGGTGCGCAGTTCGGGGGGCCGGTCGATGACGAAGGGGCGGTCCAGGGCGGCGAGTACGGCGGGGATCCAGTCCAGCCGTTCCGCCCGCAGCCGCACCTCGGTCCAGTCGGCGCCGTCCTCGGGCGGCAGCGGGGAGAGCGTGGCGAGGCCGGGCGGCAGGTGGCGGCGGACGTGGTGCTCCTCGGCCCGGACCCGGACGCGCACCTCGTGCGCCCAGGGCGCCCCGGCCAGGCTGTCCAGGACCGCGGCCACCGGGTCGAAGTCCGGCGGGCTCTCGAAGGAACCGGGGAGCACGTGCATGCCGGTGACGCGGTCCAGCCGGAAGGTGCGCACCTCGGCAGGACCGGCGACCGGACCCGCGGAGGGGTCGGTGGAGGGATCGGTGGCCGGACCGGCGGAGGGGTCGGTGGCCGGGCCCGCGGACGGGTCGGCCGCGGTCAGGTACCAGCGTCCGCCGTGGGCGACCAGGCCGTAGGGCCACACCGTGCGCTCGCTGCTCCGGCCCCTGCGGTCGGTGTAGCCGAGCGCCACGGGCCGACGGTCGCGCGCGGCCTCGGCGAGGCCGAGGAGCAGCCCGGCCTCCCGGGCCCCGGCGGAACGGGGCGGCGCGGTGAAGTCCGCCGTCTCCAGCAGCGCCTCGAGCCGTCGCCCCAGCGCCTTCGGCAGGACCCGGCGCAGTTTGGCCGCCGCGCTCTCGCTCGCCGCGCCGGAGGCGGTGACCGGACCGGTCCGCTGCGCGACCAGCAGCCCGAGCAGGACGGCGAGCGCCTCCTCGTCCGTCAGCATCAGCGGCGGCATCCGGTGGCCGGGGGCGAGCCGGTAGCCGCCGTAGCGCCCGCGCAGGGACTCGACGGGCACCCCCAGCTCCAGCAGATGGCCGGCGTACCGGCGGACGGTGCGTTCGTCGACGCCGAGCCGGGCGGCGAGGTCGGCCACGGTGCGGGTGCCGCCGCCCTGGAGGATCTCCAGCAGCGCGAGCACCCGGGTGGTGGAAGTGGTCACGGGGAAAGTCTCTCGCGCATACCGGGCGGAAGCTGTCCGGTATCGGGTCTAGCGTGTGAGGTGTTCCACCCACCAGCGACCGTCAGGACCGGCCCGTCATGAACCTCGTCTCCCTCCGTGTCATCTCCCACGACGTCACCCGCCTCGTCAGCTTCTACGAGCAGGTCACCGGTGTCTCCGCGACCTGGTGGACGCCCGACTTCGCCGAGCTGGCGACGCCCTCGGGCACGCTCGCCCTGGCGAGCGACCGCACCCTCGCCCTCTTCGGCGAGGACGTGGCGGAGCCCGCCGCCAACCGCTCGGTGATCATCGAGTTCCGGGTCGAGGACGTCGACGCGGAGCACGAGCGGCTCGCCGCCCTCGGACACGCCTTCGTCCAGCGGCCGACGACGATGCCCTGGGGCAACCGCTCCCTCCTCCTGCGCGACCCGGACGGCAGCCTCGTCAACCTCTTCACCCCGGTCACCGAGGAGGCCCTGCGGCGGCAGGAGCGGCCGACCGCCTGAGCCCGGCCCTCAGGTGCGCAGGTAGGAGGCCCCGTTGAGGTCGACGACGGTCCCCGAGGCCCAGGCCGCGGCCGGGGAGGCGAGGAAGCGCACGGTGGCGGCGACCTCCTCCGGGGTGCCGACCCGCCCGAACGGGCTCTCCGTGCGCAGCCGTTCGCCCTCGGGGCCCGACAGCTTCGCCGCCTGCCGTTCGGTGGCGATGAAGCCGGGCGCGACCGAGGTGACCGTGATGCCGTGCGGGGCCAGCGCCACCGCCAGGGACTGGCCGAGGGCGTGCAGCGCCGCCTTGGTCGCCCCGTAGGCGGGGAAGTCCGGTTCGCCGCGGAACGCGCCCCGGGAGCCGACGTTGACGAGTGCGCCGGCCGCGCCCCGCTCGACGAGGTGCGCGGCCACCGCCCAGCTCAGGTCGGCGGCGCCGAGGAGGTTGACGTCCACCATCCGCCGCCACACCCGCTGCCACTGCGCGAGCGGGGTGCCGGTCACGGGGTGCAGGGTGTCCGCGGCGGGCGCCACGGCGGCGTTGTTCACCAGCACGTCCACCGTGCCGAGCGCGTCCACCGCCTCGGCCACCAGCCGCTCGGCCGCGCCGGGTTCGCCCAGGTCGGCACGGAGCAGCGCGTGCCCGGTGCCGGGCAGCTCCTCCAGGGTGCGTTCGGCGTCCGCGCGGCGGCCGGCGTAGTGCACCGCGACCCGGTCGCCGTCGGCCGCGAAGGCCCTCGCGACGGCGCGGCCGATGCCCCGCGAGCCGCCGGTGACCAGGACGCCCCTCATCGGGCGAACACCATCGACTCGTCGCGGAAGGACTTGAACTCCAGGGCGTTGCCCGCGGGATCGCGGAAGAACATGGTCCACTGCTCGCCCGGCTCGCCGGGGAAGCGGAGCTGCGGCTCGATCTCGAAGCGCACCCCGGCGGCGCGCAGCCGCTCGGCGAACCGGTGGAAGCCCTCCTCGTCGAGGAGCAGCCCGTAGTGGGGGATCGGTACCTCGTGCCGTCCCACCAGGCTGGTGCCGGCGGGCCGTGGTGCCTCGGGCACCAGGTGGGTCACGAGCTGGTGGCCCCGGAGGTCCCAGTCCACCCAGTGGTCGGTGCTGCGCCCCTCGGGCAGGCCCAGGACCCGACCGTAGAAGTGGCGGGCGGCGGCCAGGTCGTCGACGGGTACGGCCAGGTGGACGGCGGGTCGGGGGGACATCGGGCGACCTCCGGTGGGTGGGGCGACCCGAGCAGCCTGACCGAGCCCTCCTCCTGATGTCAACATTCGGACAACTCTTGGGCGACGGGGCCGGACGGGGCTGGTGCCGGACCGTGCCCGGATGCCACCCTTGCCGCCATGTCCTCCGTACTGCCGAAGGCCGCCCGGCGCGGGCTGGCCGACGAAGCCGCCGACCTGGTACGCGCGGCGATCCTCGACGGCCGCTTCCCGCCCGGCGCCGCCCTGCGCGAGGTGGAGCTGGCCGCCCACCTCGGGGTCAGCCGCGGCTCGGTCCGGGAGGGGCTGGCCCGGCTGGAGCGGGAGGGGCTGGTGCGCGGCGGCTGGCACCGCGGCACCACCGTCATCGAGGTGACGGCCGAGGACGTGGAGGAGGTCTACGTGCTGCGGGCCGCCCTGGACCGCCTCGCCGCGACCACCGCACGGCGGGTGGCGGACGAGGAGCACCTGTCCGCGCTCGACCGGCTGGTGGCCGAGATGGCGGCCGAGGCCGCCGGGTCCGGCGAGGCGCACCGCCTGGTGGCGCTGGACATCGCCTTCCACGACCGGATCTACGCCGCCGCGGGCAACGGCAGGCTCACCGCCGCCTGGGAGGCGATCCGCTCCCAGCTCCATCTGTTCCAGTTGCGCCGTGTCGACGCGGCCCGCGCGCACTACCGTGCGCGCGTGGTCGAGGAGCACCGCGAACTCGCCACCCTGCTGCGCTCCGGCGACGTCCGGACGCTGGCCCGCCGGGCCGAGGAGCACGTCGACTCCGCGCGGCGCAGCCTGCTGGCCGGTCTGCCCCCGGCCCCCTAAGGTCTGTCCGACAGACGCCCCGGGCCCCTCACCGCCGGACGCGGTGATCCCCCTCGCGGTAGAGCACGAGGTGCTCGTGGAAGAGGACGCCGTCGCGGACGTCGCCGGTGGCGGTGAAGCCGGTGTCGTCGACGTAGTCGATGTGGTCGCCGGTGACGGTGTACCGGCCGGTGTAGGCGCTGCGCCGCTGCCCGCGGGCCTCGTCGTAGCGGCCGTCGGGCAGGAGTTCCTGACGGATGTGTCCGTCCGCGGTCACCCACATCCCGACGAAGGGGTGCGGGGCGGGGGCCGTGTGCTCATCGCTCATGGCTCCACCCTCGGGCCCGCGGCGGGGGCCGGGCCAGACCGTGGTGTCCCGGGGTGCGCCGTGCCCGGGTGTGCGGCACCCGGGCAGGCCGCACCGAGGGGACGCGGCCTTCCCCGAGGGGCACGCCTCGCGCGGTACCCGCCGGACGGCGTGCCGTAGCCTGCGGACGTGTCCACGCCACCTCCGCCGCACCCGCACGTACCCCAACCACCGCCCCCGCAGGGGCCGTACGGCGGACCGCCGGTGCCCGCGCAGGGGCCGTACCCGCCGCAGCCCGCGCCCGTACCCGCGCAGGCCCCGTACGGCCCGTACGCCCCGCAGCCGCCGCAGGGCCCCTACGCCCCCCACCCCCCGCAGCCGTACGGCTGGGCCGGGCCGCCGCCACCGCCGAAGCGGCGGGTCGGACTCGTGCTCGGCATCGTGGGCGGTGTCGTCGGCGCCGTCGTGGCGCTGGTGGTCGTGCTCGTGCTCATCGGGCGGGCCGCCGTGGGCGGGTTCCCGGAGGCCGAGAACCGGCTCACCCTGCCGAAGACCCTGGTCGACGGCCGGTTCGCGCTCGCCCAGGACCTCTCCGAGAGCCAGGGCCGGCAGATCGAGGACGAGGCCGACGGGGCCTGGGACGCCAAGGACCTGCGCGCCGTCGTCGGCCAGTACAACGTCGGCGGCGACAACACCAAGGGCCTGCTGCTGCTCAGCGGCATGTACGGGCGGTTCAAGAACACCACGCAGATGCGCGTGCACCTGCTGAAGGGCGCCGCCCGGGCCGACGGCGTGACCCTGGTGGCGGGGCCGAAGGACTTCGCGCGCGAGGGCGAGCCCACGATCGGCTGCGAGGTGCTCGAGCAGCGCAGGCTGGGGGCGCGTCTGGTCTACCCCGTGTGCGCCTGGGGTGACGGCAACACGGGCGCCGCCGTCGGGGTGACCAACCGCGAGTCCTCCACGCAGACCGCCTCCGACGTGGACCTCGCCTTCTACGCCCGGCTCACCCGGCAGGTCAGGGGCGAGACGGTCGAGCCGATCGGCTGACGGCGCCCCGAGCCGCTCGAGCAGGCGCCGGCCGGCGCCTGCTCGCGCCGGATCAGCGACGAACACCGGCTGGTGCACCCGCGCCCGGAGAACGAGGTGATCGTCCTCCAGGCCCGTCACCGCTACCCGTGAGGCCCAGCGGCCGGGGGCGGAGGCGCGGGCCTCCGTCCCCGGCCCGTCGCCCTACGGCAGCCCGTGCACGTGCGGGCCCACCGCGTTGATCCACGCGTTGCCCGCCGTCGCGTCCCAGTTCGTCGACCACGTCATCGCGCCCCGCAGGGTCGGATACGTCCTCGAGGGCTTGAACGCGCCGCAGTTCGTGCCCTTCGCCAGGCAGTCCAGCGCGTTGTTCACGACCGAGGGGGAGACGTAGCCGCCGCCCGCCGCACGGGTGGACGCGGGGACGCCGAGGCCGACCTGGTTCGGGGAGAGGCCGTTCTCCAGCTGGATGCAGGCCAGGGCGGTCAGGAAGTCGACCGTGCCCTGGGCGTACACCTTGCCGTCGCAGCCCAGCATCGTGCCGCTGTTGTAGAACTGCGTGTTGACGACCGTCAGGATGTCCTTGATGTTCAGCGCGGTCTGGAAGTAACCGCCCGCGGTGGACTGCATGTCGATCGTCTGCGGCGCCATCGTGATGATCAGCGAGGACCCGGCCTTCTGCGAGAGCGAGCGCAGCGCCTGCGTCATGTAGGTGGCGTTGATGCCGTTCTCCAGGTCGATGTCGACCCCGTCGAAGCCGTAGGTCCGCATCAGCGAGTACACCGAGTCGGCGAAGGCCGCCGCGGAGGCGGCGCTGTTCACCGCGACCGTGCCGTTCTGGCCGCCCACCGACAGGACGACCTTCTTGCCCGCCGAGTGCTTCGCCGCGATGTCCGCCTTGAACTGGTCGACGGTGTAGCCGCCCAGGCCCGCCGAGTCCAGGGTGAAGGAGACCGCCCCCGGCGTGGTCGTCGCGTCGGCGAAGGCGACGGCGACGATGTCGTACTGCGAGGGCACGTCCGAGAGCTTCTGGACCTGGGCGCCGTTGTTGAAGTTCTGCCAGTAGCCGGTCACCGCGTGCCCGGACAGGGCGCCGCCGCCGTTGTCACCGCCGCCCGTGGCGGCCGTGGTCGCCGTCACCGTCGCGGACTTCGCGGACTCGCCCGCCGCGTTGGTCGCCGTCACCTGGAAGCCGTAGGAGGTGGAGGCCGCGAGGCCGGTCACCGTCGCCGAGGTGCCCGTGGCCGACTGCACCTTCGTGCCGCCCCGGTAGACGTTGTAGCCGGTGGCGTTCGAGACCGGGTTCCAGGCGAGGGAGACGGAAGAGGCGCTCGTGCCCGACACCTTCAGGCCGCCGGGGGCCGAGGGGACCGTCGGGGTGTCGGTGCCTCCGCCCCCGTCGGGGCCGAACACGGACACGTCGTCCGCGTAGTACGCGGCCTGCCCGTACCAGCCGTGCAGGTACACCGTCACCGAACTGGTGGCGGAGCCGGTGGTGAAGCGGGTGCTGAGCTGCGTCCAGGAGGAGGAGTCGGGGGTCCAGGTGGAGACGTCGGTGGTGCCGGTGCCGGTCGCGCCGAGGTAGGCGTAGCCGCCCTGCACCCACGCGCTGAGCGTGTAGGTGGAGTTGGGCTTCACGGCGACCGTCTGGGTGCACCGGGCGTTGTCCTGGCCGGCCGGGGTCGCCTTGAGCGCGCCGGCGCCGGCGTGCACGGGCGAGGACACCGTGGTGCCGCTGCCCGCCGAACAGGTCCAGTTGCCCAGACCGGCCTCGAAGCCGGCGTTCTTCGTGTTGTTGACGTCGGCGGCGGACGCCTGGCCCGCGCCCGCGAGGGCGAGGGTGAGCGCGGCGGCGAGCACTCCGGCGAGACGGCGGGCGCGGTGGGCGCGTGGTCTGTTCCCGGGCGGGGCGGCATGGCGGTGCACTGGGGCCTCCGGTGTGGGGAGTCGTGGGGAGAGAACGCGAGGGGGAATGCCGAAGGAGGGCGTGAGGAGGGCGCGCGGACGGGGAGAACGCGGTGGCCACCGCTGTCTGTTCAACATGGTCCAGACCAATGCGGCTGTCAAGAGCCTGACAAGCAGTACCGGTGGCCGCTTCCCGGGCGGAGGTCCGTCACGGTCCGCCAACACCCGCCCCGAAAGGCCCAGTTGAGGTCCCCGTCGAATCCTTCCGCCTCACTCTGTGTCGATCATGCACCGACCTTCGGTGAGATGATCTTCAAGATTCTGTGTTGAGCGGCGCACACCGTGGATATGGTGCTGATGCAAGAGGACGTGCGAGAGGACGTCACAGGGGTGATTCGAGGCGGGGGCGACCGTCCCGCCGCGAGGAACGGGGTGGTGTGCAGCGTGCCGACCGCGATAGCCGTCACCAGTCCCGGTCTGGCGCTTCCGCCGCTCGACCGGGGGACCCCGCCCGCGGTCGTCCAGCCGGGTCCCACCCTCGAACAGTCCGTCCTCGCCCTGCACGCGCTCGTCGAGCAGCACGGCTACGTCATCGCCCTGCACCCCGCCGCCTCCGGCGGCACCGCGCCCGACCCGGCCGTCCAGCGGCTGCGCACCGCGCGCTCGATGCTGGAGACCGACCGGGTCGCCCTGGTCCCCGTCGAGCTGCCCCCGCTCGGACTCGCCCTGCTCGCCCAGCAGTTGCGCCAGCTCTCGGTCTGCGACCTCAGCCCCGGCGTGCTCGCCTGCGCCGCCCGCCTGCTCGCCCACTACGTCTACGCGGGCGCCCTGCTCGGCTCCGTCGCCCGCCTCGACCGGCTGCCCGTCACCCTCACCGCGCACGCCAAGTCCTGGGTGCCCGGCGCGCAGTTCGCCGTCCTCGCCACCCCGCGCCCCCGGCTCGTCCGCGTGGGCCAGGAGGAGTTACCCGGCCCGGAGTTCGGCACCCGGCTGCTCGTCGCCGCCGGCCAGCCGCCCTCCGACTGGGTGACCACCACGCTCGCCCCCTCCTGGCGCGTCCAGGGCGTGGCCACGGTGCCGCTGCCCGAACCCTCCGGCACCTGGTGGGGCACGACCCGGCTCGCCGAGTTCGCCGCGGGCCTGCACGACGTCTCCGTGCTCTACCAGCTCGTCTCCTCCGTACGCCGTGAACTGTGCCGCTGGTGCGGCCTCGAACTCATCGGCGACCGCTGCGGGTTCTGCGCGGCGCCCCTCCTCGCGCCGCCCCCGCAGCCACCACCCCCCTCACTCGCCCCGGCCAGGGCACACGCCGGATCCGTCCGCGCCCTGCCACCCGGCATGACCTGACCCCGCCCCGGCCCCTTCGCAGCACGGCTCCGCACCACCCCGCACGGCACACCCGCTCGACCCCGCTGTCCCCGCCCCGATCGAGGTTGCCCGAGTCATGAACTCCCGCCAGCGCCGCGGCGTCATCCTGCTGGTCCTCTCGGCCCTGTGCGCCCTGGGCGCCTTCGCCGGAGTGCTGTCGGTGATCCGCGACGTGAACTCCAAGGTCGGCCCCGAGGTGACCGCGTACCGGCTCAGGAACGACATCGCCCCCTACAAGGAGCTCAGCGCCGACCAGTTCCAGCGCGTGTCCATGCCCGAGCGCTGGCTGCCGAGGACCGCCGTCACCGACCTCGCCCGGATCCGCGGCAAGATCGCCGTCACCCGGCTGGAGAAGGGCTCCCTGCTGCAGAGCGACATGATCGTCGCCCGGCCCGCGCTGGCGGCCGGGCAGCAGGAGATCGCCATCATGATCGACGCGGCCACCGGCGTCGCCGGCAAGATCGACCCCGGCTCCCGGGTCAACATCTACGCCACCTTCAAGGCCGAGAACGACAAGGGCAAGGACCAGTCCAAGGTCATCGTCGAGAACGCCCGCGTCCTGGACGTCGGGAAGATCACCGCCCTGGACCCCGACCAGAGCAGCGACGAGCGGCGGCGCAGCGCCACCCAGGCCGTCCCCATCACCTTCGCGCTCGGCACCGCCGACGCCCAGCGCGTCGCCTACGCCGAGTCGTTCGCGGAGCACGTGCGGCTCGCCCTGGTCGCGGGCGGCTCCCGGCAGCAGGTCCCGCCCGGCGACCGCACGTACACCCTCGACGAGGACAAGTAGGAGGCCCGCGCGCATGACCATCCGCATCCTCCCGGCCGTCGGCGACGCCGACGCGGCGCGCGCTCTGACCACCCTGCTCAGCCGGCTCGCCGACGCCGAACCCGCCCCGCCCGTCCCCGACTCCACCGCCCTCCTCGACACCCTCGCCCGGCTCGCCGCCGAATCGCTCGACGAACTGCCCGAGGTCGTCCTCGTGCACGAGCGGATCGGCCCCGTGCCCGCGCTCGACCTCATCCGCGACCTCGTGCTGCGCTTCCCGGCCGTCGGCGTCGTCCTCATCACCTCCGACCCCGGCGCCGCCGTCCTCACCGCCGCGATGGACTCCGGCGCCCGCGGCATCCTCGGTCTGCCGCTCGGCTACGACGCGCTCGCCGAACGCGTCCAGGCCGCCGCCACCTGGTCCGCCGGGATGCGCCGCCACCTCGGCAGCAACACCCCCGAGCTGTACGCGGGGCCCGGCGGCACGCTGATCACCGTCACCGGCGCCAAGGGCGGCGTCGGCGCCACCGTCACCGCCGTGCAGCTCGCCCTCGCCGCCCGCGCCTCGGGCCGCACGGTCGCGCTGGCCGACCTCGACCTGCAGTCCGGGGACGTGGCCTCCTACCTCGACGTGCAGTTCCGCCGTTCGGTCGCCGACCTCGCCGCCATCACCGACATCAACCCCCGGGTTCTGCAGGACGCCGTCTACGCGCACGACAGCGGGGTCTCGCTGCTGCTCGCGCCCGCCGAGGGGGAGCGCGGCGAGGAGGTCACCGACCGGGTCGCCCGCCAGGTGCTGGGCGCGCTGCGCTCCCGGCACGACGTGGTGATCGTGGACTGCGGCTCGCAGATGACCGCCGCGACCGCCGCCGCCGTCGAACTCGCCGACCAGGCCCTGCTCCTGGTCACCCCCGACGTCGTCGCCGTGCGGGCCGCCAAGCGGATGGTGCGGATGTGGGACCGGCTGCAGATCCGCAAGGCCGAGGAGACCCTCACCGTCGTCAACCGGCACTCGCGCGGCACCGAGATCCAGCCCGGCATCGTGGAGCGCGTCACCGGCACCCGGGTCGCGCGCGCCACCGTGCCCGCCGCCTTCAAGGAACTGCAGTCCGTCGTGGACGCCGGGCGCCTCCAGGACCTCGACACCCGCTCCTCCGTCAAACGGGCGCTGTGGGGCCTGGCGGGCGAACTCGGCCTGGTGACCGCGGCCGAGGGCGGCGGCGGACGGCGCCGCCGGGCCTCCTCCGACCGGGGCGCCCTCTCCCTGCGCCGCCGCGCCTCCTCGGACCGGGGCGCGGTCACCCTCGAGTTCGCCGGCATGTTCCCGATCGTCCTCGTCGTCATGGCGATCCTGTGGGAGTGCGTGCTCTACGGCTACACGTACTCCCTGGCCGGGAACGCCGCAGACGAGGCCGCCCGCGCGGCCACCGCCGCCTACGCGGTGCGCGGCGACTACCCCGGCGCCTGCCAGGCGGCCGGCGCGCGGCACCTGCCGAACTCCTGGCAGGGCGCCGACATCGAGTGCACCCCGTCCGGCTCCCTGATGCGGGCCACCGTGCAGGCCGACGTGCCGCTGTTCTTCCCCGGCGTCGACCTCGGCTGGAGCGTCGAGGGCACGGCGGGCGCGGCGCTGGAGCGGCCGGAGGGGAGCGGCGGATGACCACCCGCGCGTCGAGGGCGCACCCCGCACCGCGGGCGGTCCGCCACGGCCGCCACCGCGACGACCGGGGAGTCTCCATGATCGAGTTCGCCGGCTACCTCCCCGTCCTCCTCGTCATCGGCCTGGCCGCCATCCAGCTCGGCCTGATCGGCTACGGCGTCAACCAGGCGGGCACCGCCGCCCGCGCCGCCGCCCGCGTCGCCTCCCAGCAGGGCGGCGACGGCACCGGCGCCGGCATCGCCGCCGCCAGCGGCTGGCTCGACCCCGACCCCTCCGTACAGCGCGGCGCCGACACCACCACCGCCTCCGTCACCGTGCACGTCCCCGCCGTCGTCCCGCTCTTCGACGACTTCGACATCACCCGCACCGCCACCATGCCCACCGACGACTGAGCCCGCCCCACCCGGACCGGGTCCGTTCACCGACGAGGAGCTGACACATGAGCCTCCGCTCCCGCCTCGCCACCCCGGACGACGGCAGGACCGCCCGCGAGGACGGCCACCTCGTCGCCGTCTACCGCGCCAAGCTCCTCGAGGAGATCGACCTCGCGGAGATGTCCGGCCTCGCCGCCACCGAACGCCGCACCCGCCTCGAACGCGTCCTCGGCCACCTCATCAGCCGCGAAGGCCCGGTCCTCTCCTCCGCGGAACGCTCCCAGCTCATCCGCCGCGTCGTCGACGAGGCACTCGGCCTCGGCGTCCTCGAACCGCTCCTCGCCGACGCCTCCATCACCGAGATCATGGTCAACGGCCCCGACTCGATCTTCGTCGAGCGGGCCGGCCGCGTCGAACAGCTCCCACTGCGCTTCGCCTCCACCGAGCAGCTCATGCAGACGATCGAACGCATCGTCTCCACCGTCAACCGCCGCGTCGACGAGTCCACACCCATGGTCGACGCCCGCCTGCCCACCGGCGAACGCGTCAACGTCGTCATCCCACCGCTCTCCCTCACCGGCCCCACCCTCACCATCCGCCGCTTCCCCCGCGCCTACACGCTCCAGGAGCTGATCGGCCTCGGCTCGCTCGACGAGCAGATGCTGATGCTGCTCGCCGCGTTCGTCCGCGCCCGCTTCAACGTCATCGTCAGCGGCGGCACCGGCACCGGGAAGACGACCCTGCTCAACGCGCTCTCCGAGCTGATCCCCGACCGCGAGCGCATCATCACCATCGAGGACTCCGCCGAACTCCAGCTCCAGCAGGAGCACGTGATCCGCCTGGAGTCCCGCCCGCCCAACGTCGAGGGCAAGGGCCGCATCACCATCCGCGACCTCGTCCGCAACTCGCTGCGCATGCGCCCCGACCGGATCATCGTCGGCGAGGTCCGCGGCGGCGAGACCCTCGACATGCTCCAGGCGATGTCCACCGGCCACGACGGCTCACTCGCCACCGTCCACGCCAACTCCGCCGAGGACGCGCTGATGCGGCTGCAGACCCTCGGCTCCATGTCCGAGGTGATGATCCCCTTCGAGGCCCTCAAGGACCAGATCAACTCCGCCGTCGACGTCGTCGTGCAGCTCGCCCGGCACGCCGACGGCTCCCGCAAGATCGTCGAGATCGCCCTCGTCGTCAGCCACGGCCGCGAACAGTTCCGCATCGCCACGGTCTCCCGCTTCGCCGCCGACCCCCTCACCGGCGACCGCGTCGTCCGCGGCCGCTACGAACACCTGCCGCTGCCCCGCCGGGTCGTGGAGAAGCTCTACGTCGCGGGCGAACCCCTGCCCCCCGCCTACGGGGTCGCGGACGCGCTCGACGTGCGGAACATCAGGCAGGCCCTCGGATGACCCCCCGCCCCGTCCCCGTCCCGGAGGTGCCGGCCATGAACAACCAGGCGCTCCTCGCGCTGGGCGCCACCGTCCTCGGCGGCACCCTCGCCGTCGCCGGCGTCCACGCCTACGCCTCCGGGCGCGCCCAGCGCCGCGCCCTGGAGGACCGGCTCGCCGGATTCGGCGGCGGCCCGCCGCGCTCCGCCTCCGGCCGCGCCCGGCACTTCACCGGCGTCGACCGGCGGGTCCGCCGCACCCGCCTGGGCCGCGCCGTCCACCTGCGGCTCACCACCACCGGCCTCGACCTCACGGCCGGCGAGTTCCTCACCTACGTGACCTTCCTCGTCCTCGCCCTCTGGCTGCTCGCGGCCGCCACCCTCGCCCCCTTCTTCGGCCCCCTCGCCGCCCTCGTCGGCGTGTGGAGCGCGGTCGTCTTCCTCAACTGGCAGCGCCAGAAACGCATCGAGGCCTTCATCAACCAGCTCCCCGACGTCGCCCGCCTCCTCGCCAACGCCACCGCCGCCGGACTCGCCCTGCGCACCGCGCTCGCCATGGCCGCCGAGGAACTGGAGGCCCCCGCCGGCGAGGAACTGGCCCGTGTCGCCGACCAGCTCAGCCTGGGCCGCACCGTCGACGACGCCCTCGGCGAACTCGCCGAACGGCTCCCCTCCCGCGAGCTGATCGTCCTCGTCACCACCCTCGTGCTGTCCAACAAGGCGGGCGGCTCCGTCGTCAGCTCGCTGCGCAACCTCACCCAGACCCTGGAGGACCGCAAGGAGACCCGCCGCGAGGTGCGCACCATGCTCTCCGAGGTCAACGCCACCGCCTTCACCGTCCCCATGCTGGGTCTCGGCTCCCTCGTCCTGGTGAACTCCTCGAACGAGGGCGCCCTGGAACGCGTCACCGGCTCCCCGCTCGGCCAGGCCCTGGTGCTGATCTCCCTCGCCCTCTACACCGTCGGCTTCCTCGTCATCCGCCGCCTCGGCCGGATCGAAGTCTGAGGGAAGGGACCGAACAGGCCATGCTGCCCCTGCTCCTCGCACTCCTGACGGCCGCCTCCGTCGCCGGGGTCCTGCTCGGCATCCGCATGATCCGCGCGGAGGCCAAGCTCCCCACCGACCTCGCCCTCGCCCTGGAGATCGGCGCCACCCGCGTCTCCACGGCCGGCTCCGCCGTCGACCGCCTCGGCATGCGGTTCGCCCCCCTCGTCCTGCGCCTCATGGGACCCCGCCGCACCGACGCCAAACGCCGCCGCATCGACATGGCCGGCAACCCCGGCGGCCTCACCCTCGACCGCTACGCCGCCCGCCGCGCCGTCTACGGCTTCTTCGGCGCGTTCATGGCCCTCGTCTTCCTCACCACGGGACACTGGCTGATCGCGCTCGCCACCCTCGCCTTCGGGCTGCTCGCCGCCGACGCCCTCATCTGGCAGGCCATCCGCGACCGCAAGGACGTCATCGACCGCACCCTGCCCGACTTCCTCGACGTCCTCGCCGTCGTCGTCTCCGCCGGCCTCGGCTTCCGGCAGGCGCTGGACCGCGTCGCCGAACGGTACGAGGGCCCCTGGGCCGACGAACTGCGCATCACCCTGCGCCAGATGGACATGGGCGTCAGCCGCCGCCAGGCCTTCGACGAACTGCGCCGCCGGAACACCTCCGAACAGGTCGCCCAGTTCGTCTCGGCGCTCCAGCAGGGCGAGGAACTCGGCTCGCCCATCGCCGACACGCTCATCCAGCTCGCCACCGACATGCGCCGCACCGACGCGCAGAACGCCCGCCGCCGCGCCGCCAAGACCATCCCCAAGGCCACCATGGTCACCCTGGTCTTCATGCTCCCGGCCACGATGATCCTCATCGCCACCGGCATGTTCCTCGGCTCCGGCACGAACTTCGGCTCGATCCTGGGGCGCTGAGATGACCATGCCGCACACCCGGGGCTACCTGGAGGACGACGCCCCCGCCCCGCCCACCCTCCGTCTCCAGCTCGGCGCCCTGCAGACCCTGTGCCGCCAGACCTTCGCGGTGCGCCTGGCCGCCCTGCTCGTCGGCACCCCCTTCGCCCTCGCGAACACCGGCACCGGCGCCCCCCGCTACGCGGCGCTCGCCGCCGCCGTCCTCGGCATCACCGCCTCCTACGCCATGCTCCGCGACTGGCACCGCTTCGGCCCCCGCGTCCTGGCCCACCCCGGCCTCATGGCCCTGGACCTCCTCTTCGTGGCGACCCTCCTGTTCGCCGCCTCCCCGGCCTCCCCCCTCGCCTACGCCACCGTCTGCACCCCCCTGCTCTCCGGCCTCCTCTACGGCTGGCGCGGCACCGGCGTCCTCACCGGCCTCCAGCTCGTCGTCCTCGTCACGGTCTTCCGCGCCTGGTCCCACCACCCGGGCGCGGGCGCCAACACCGCGCTCCTCGCCGGGTTCTGCGTCGCCGCGGGCATCATCGGCGTGACCCTGCGCAACCTGGTCTTCCGCTTCGGCGCGGCGGGGCAGGCCCTCGCCGAGGTCAACGCACGGCTCGCCGTCGCCGAGGCCCTCGCCGCCGAACGCGCTCGGTTGGCCCGCGAGATGCACGACTCGGTGGCCAAGACCCTGCACGGCCTCGCCCTGACGGCGGAGGCCCTGGCCGCCTCCGCCGACCACGCCGACCCCGGCACCCTCAAGCGGCAGGCCGTCACCGTCGCGGCCGCCGCCCGCCGCGCCGCCACCGAGTCCCGCCACGTCCTGACCCACCTGCGCACCCGCACGGACACCCGGGCACCGGCCGACCTGGCCGAGGAACTGCGCGCCCACGCGGCCGACTTCACCGCGCGCACGGACATCCCGACCACGCTCGACCTCGGCGCCCACCCGGACCTCCCCCCGGACACCGTCCACCACCTCCTGGCGATCACCTCGGAGGCACTGGAGAACGTCCGCCGCCACGCCCGGGCCGGCCATGTGCGGCTCACCCTCGCGACGGCACCGCCCGAAGCCCTCGTCCTGCGCGTCGAGGACGACGGCACGGGCCTCCCGCAGCCGGTGCCGCAGCTCGCCGACCTGACGCGATCCGGCCACTTCGGACTGCTCGGCATGGCCGAGCGCGCCCGGTCCCTCGGCGGGGACCTCAGCCTCACCGGCGGCCCCCTCGGCGGCACGGTCGTCGAGGTCCGCGCCCCCGCGCTCCCCGCTCCGCACAAGGAGGCGGCACATGTCTGACCAGGCACGATCCCTACGGGTACTGGTGGCCGACGACAACCCTGTCGTCCGGGCGGGCCTGAGCGCACTGCTCGGCGCCCACCCCGGCATCCGGGTCGTCGCCGAGGCCCCCGACGGCGCGGAGGCCCTCACCCTCGCGGCCCGCCACCACCCCGACGTCATCCTCCTCGACGCCCGCATGCCGGGCACCGACGGCCTCACGGCCCTGCCCGAACTGTCCCGCCTCGCCCCGGTCCTGATGATCACCTACAGTGCGGAACCCGAGGTCAGGACGGAGGCCGCCCGCCGGGGCGCGAGGGGCTACCTGGTCCACGGCCGGTTCACCACCGCCGAACTCCTCGACGCGGTGAGGGCGACGGCGGAGGCGTCCGGGGCAGCGGCGGGGCCGCTGCCCCTCCCTGTCCGGTCTTCGCCCCCCACCCGCCACGAACCGCACGAATTCCCTTCGCACCTGCAACCGCGCGTGGCACAGTCGTCCAAGGCACGCTTCGCCCGCGCGACCGCTTTCGGCCGCCGCCCGCCCGAACACCGGGACTTCGGGCTGAGCTCACGGGAGGTGGAGGTCATGGATCTCATCGCGTCCGGCATGAACAACCGCCAGATCGCCGCCACCTGCTTCATCAGCGAGAAGACGGTCAAGAACCACATCAACCGCATCTTCGCGAAGCTGCACAGCGCCTCCCGCAGCGAGGCCATCGCCCACTGGCTCGGCACCGCCCACCAAGGGCGGCCGGCATGACCCCACGCCCGCACGGAAGTTGGGCCCCCGGACCCACGCAAAGTAGACGCCTTCTCACGTACGGTGTCGACGTCGGCTGTGCCACGGAACGGGAGGGCAGACGAGATGAGCCGCTTCAGCCGCTTCACCCGGTGGAGAAAGACCGTCGTCTCCCGCATGCGCGAGGCGGGACGGGACACGGGGGCGGGGTTCGTGGAGTACGCGGGCCTGATGATCATCATTGCGGGGATCTTCACGCTGATCGACAGTTTGGGACTGGACGGTCTGATCTCGACCGCAATACTGAACGCCGTCCAAGACGTCATCGGCGGCTGAGGCGCCTTCTGCGGGCGGACGAGGGGCAGATTCTGCCGCTCTACATCTGGCTGACGGCGATTCTGCTCTTCGCCGCCCTGGCCTTCTTCGTCTTCGCCCAGGCGGCCTCCGCCCGTAACGGTGCCCAGTCCGCGGCGGACGCCGCCGCGCTGGCAGCCGCACAGGACGCCCGCGACGAGCTCGTGGACCGCCTGGGTGCCGGCATAGGCCATGACGAGGACTGGCTGGGCTGGCTGGACGGCAAGTTCTCCGGTGGTGAGGGGGCCGACGCCGCAGCTCAGGAACTGGCTGCCCAGAACGATTCGACGGTCCAGGGCGGGGCCCAACCGGTCGTGCGCGACGGTCACCCCGGCTTCGAGGTGGCCGTGCAGACGAACTACACGGTGGGCGAGTCGATCATCCCGGGCACCGAAGGCAAGCACGCCCGCGCCCACGCCGTTGCGATCATCCAGCCACGGTGTGACGTCGACCTGGACGCTGATCCCGAGAAACCCGTGGAACTGCACTGTGACGGCCAGACGGTGAACATCGATCCAACCGACTTCGATCCGGACGACCTGCCCGACGCGTCCGTGTTGTTCTCCGTGCATCTGGCCGAGTGAAAGGAATCCGTACCGATGACGTACCGGCACACCAGGAAGGGCCGCAGGGCGCTGAGCGCGGTGGCGATCACGGCTGGGCTGCTCCTCACGGTGGCCGGCTGCGGTGGAGGAGGTGACGACGGTAAGGACTCTTCTTCGTCGTCGGCTCCGGGGAAGACAAGCGACGGAGGGAAGGAAGAGGGGAAGAAGGAGTCCGAGCAGCCGTCGTCCGACACAGTGCTTGCCGAGGTCAAGGGGGAGAATGGGATCACCCTCGCGGTGACCTCCGCCAAGCGCACCGACGGTGGGTTCGTGACCGTCGAGGGTACGGTCACCAACAACACCGACAACACCTGGATCGCGGCGAGTTGGCGAGGCGACGAGCGGGAGTTGGCCAAGAACGGGGCATCCATCGCCGGGGCCACCCTGATCGATCCGCAGGGCAAGAAGAAGTACCTCATCCTGCGGGACACTTCGGGACGTTGCCTGTGTACGCAGTTCACCGGCGGCGTACGGCAAGGCGAGACCTCATCGTGGTTCGCCCAGTTCCCCGCCCCACCCGAGGACACCACCAAGGTCGACTTCCAGGTGGGCGCCATGCCGCCCGCCTCCATCGAGATCTCCGAGGGGTGACCCGTGGCCGCCGCCCCCGCCCTGACCACCACCACCGTCGCCCTCCTCACCGTGCTCGCCCTCTCCGCGCCCACCCCCGCGCTCGGGGACGGCGGGGATCCCAGCCGTCCGCCCGGTACCGTCGAGACCTCCCCGCCCCCCACCGTCGACCCGAACAGCCCGGGCCTCAAGCTCGCCGACGGGGCCACGCTGGCCGCCGCGAAGGTGCTGGACATCAAGTCGGTCGTGGAGGACCTCGGCGGTGAGGAGCGCCGGGAGGACACCAATGAGAACGTCACGTTCGCACTCCAGGCGGAGGTGCTGTTCCCCAAGGACAGCCCGAAGCTGAATCCGGAGGCGCGGTCCCGGATCGACGCGATCGCCGAGGAGATCAAGAAGCAGAACGCGCAGGCCGTCCGCGTCTTCGGCTTCACCGACAACCTCGGCTCGTACGCGCACGGTCTGGTCCTGTCCAAACGCCGTGCGGAGGCCGTGCACGACGAGCTGGCCTCGCGGCTCGACGGCGACGTCACCTTCGAGGTGCGGGGCTACAGCGAGGACTATCCGATCGCCGACAACACCTCGGAGCAGGGGCGCCGCAAGAACCGGCGCGTGGAGGTGTCGTTCCCGAGGAGCGGGGCGGCCTCGGACGGTTCCGGTGGGAGCGGTACGGCCTCGTAGAGGAGCCGGGGCGGCGGGAAACCGTTCGCCGCACCGGCAGGCGCTCTGGCAGCATCACGCCTCATGGACGTCCCCACCTTCGAAGAGCTGATCGCCGAGGGCGAGGCCGTGCCCGTCGAGGGGTGGGACTTCTCCTGGTTCGAGGGACGGGCCACCGAGGCGCGGCCCTCCTGGGGGTACGCGCGGGGCATGGCCCGCCGCCTGGCGAGGGCGAAGGCGGCCCTCGACATCCAGACCGGTGGTGGCGAGGTGCTGCACTCCGCTCCCGCGCTGCCCCTCCTGACGGTCGCCACCGAGGGGTGGCCGCCCAACGTCGCCAGGGCCACCGCCCTGCTCGGGCCGCGCGGGGTCGCGGTGGTCGCCTCGCCCGAGGACGCGCCGCTGCCCTTCGCGGACGGCGCCTTCGACCTCGTCACCAGCAGGCATCCGGTGCGCACCCACTGGGCGGAGATCGCACGGGTCCTGCGCCCCGGTGGCACGTACTACTCCCAGCAGGTCGGACAGGAGAGCGTCTTCGAGCTGGCCGAGTACTTCCTGGGGCCGCTGCCCGAGGAGGCGTACCGCGCGCGTGATCCCGAGGAGGCCCGCGCGGCCGCACGGGCCGCCGGGCTCGACGTGGTCGACCTGCGGGCGGAGCGTCTGCGGATGGAGTTCCACGACGTCGCCGCCGTGGTCCACTTCCTCCGCAAGGTCATCTGGATCGTCCCCGGCTTCACCACGGCGGACCACCTGCCCCGGCTCCGCGCGCTCCACGAGCGCATCTCCGCCCGGGGCCCCTTCGTGGCCCACAGCAGCCGCTTCCTGATCGAGGCGCGCAAGCCGGCGCACGCCTGAGGGAGCGCGGCCCCGCACCGCGGGACCGCTCCCCCCCCCGAGCCCTCACCGTTGTCCACATCGTTACCGCCGCACCCTCGCCCCGGGACCCTCTTGTCCCGTAAGTTCGGACCAAGTTAATTCGCGTCAGCAAAGTGCTGCGCGGGCGGGGATCCGCGCAGTGGAGGGGGCTGCGCGGGGCCCACTGCCCACCGGCTCAAGCCGTGAACCCACCGGCTCAAGCCGTGAACCCACCGGCTCAAGCCGTGAACCCATCGGCCCAAGCCGTGAACCCATCGGCCCAAGCCGTGAACCCACCCTGCCGAAGCCGTGACTCCACCGGCCCGCCACGGCGGCTCGGCCGACCGTGCTCACGCCTCCCGCACCGCGAGCACCACCCCCGGGCGCACTCCCCACCGTTCCAGCGCACCGGCCTCCGCCTCCAGGACGTGCCGTGTCCACGGCCGGGGCAGCCCCACTCGTCCGGGCCGCATCGTCCGTACCGCCCGCACCCGCATCGCCCGGTCCAGGTAGGCCACGTCGACGGCGAACCGCATCCCCACCGTGTGCACCACGCTCGCCGGACTGAGCAGCAGCGCCCCCTCGACGCCGTCCCGCCCGAGCAGTCCCCGCTGCCGCTCCCGGCGCGAGCTCGCGATCTCCAGCGGTACCGGCCCGAGCCTCGCCCCGGCACCCTCCACGAAGAACACCGCCGCTCGCATCCCGACCCCCTCCGGCCGTCCGGGCTCTTCACACCCCTCACGGCCGGCGGCCGGGTGCCCGGGAAAAGAGAACGGGCCGGTCCGTGGGGGGGAAACGGACCGGCCCGAGGGGGGGAGTTCCACCATAACCCTTCGTGAGGGGTGATGCGTGCATCAGCACCGAACAACTACTCTCCGCATTCGCCCGACCGCGACGAGCTGACCGACGGAACTTCCGGTCGAGCGGGCCGATTGACCGAATCGCGTTGGATTCGAAGGTGTGACGACCTCTTCGTAGACACCTTCACAGGTTTTACGTACGCATGTCGGAGGGTGGGTGTCGAGTCATCGGCGTGTTCCCGCATCCCCCGGGCGGGTGAACGGAGGAGGGGGGTGACCCCGCGCCCTCCTCTCTCCTCCCGCCCCTCAACTGCCCCCCGCCGGGCCGGTCCCCGACGTCCCCTGGGCCGGGGGCCCCGGCGCGCAGCGGTAGGCTTCGCCCCCCGGGACCGCCATTCGGACGGCAGGGCCGCCACGGCCACACGGAGAAGGCCGACACGGCCGCACGGATCCCGATCCACACGGAGGGGCTGACAATCTCGTGAACCTGCGCGACAACCTGCGCCGCCTGCTGGTCAGGGTCTACGCACGCAGGGTGGAGGGCCACCTCGACCACGACCAGGTGCCCAAGCACATCGGCGTGATCATGGACGGCAACCGGCGCTGGGCGAAGGCCGCCGGCTCCACCACCGCGCAGGGCCACCGGGCGGGCGCCGACAAGATCGAGGAATTCCTCGGCTGGTGCAGCGAGACGGACGTCGAGGTCGTCACGCTCTGGCTGTTCTCCACGGACAACTTCGACCGACCGCAGGAGGAACTGGTCCCGCTCTTCGGGATCATCGAGGACGTCGCGCGTTCCCTCGCCGCCGACGGCCGCTGGCGCGTGCACCACGTGGGCGCCCTCGACCTGCTGCCGCCGGGGATGCAGACGGTGCTGAAGGAGGCCGAGGAGGCCACCGCGGACGTCGACGGGATACTGGTCAACGTCGCCATCGGCTACGGCGGCCGCCAGGAGATCGCCGACGCCGTCCGCTCCATGCTCCACGACGCCCGGCAGAAGGGCACGACGATGGAGCAGCTCGCCGAGTCCGTCGACATCGACATGATCGGCCGGCACCTCTACACGAGTGACCAGCCCGACCCCGACCTGGTCATCCGCACCAGCGGTGAACAGCGGCTGTCCGGCTTCATGCTCTGGCAGACGGCCCACTCGGAGTACTACTTCTGCGACGTGTTCTGGCCGGCCTTCCGCAAGGTCGACTTCCTGCGCGCACTGCGCGACTACGCGGCCCGCCACCGCCGTTTCGGCGGCTGACCCACCGCGGTCCCGGCGGTCGACCCACCGTCGCTCCGGCGGCCCGCACCGCCGCCCCGGACTCCCCTAGCCCCCCTTCGACCCCTCCCCGCGCGCCCCACGTCACCCGGAGTTCACCGGGCCGCCCCGGCGACCCCTTGCATGGCCGCAGGCCGAACAGGGCATAAGCCAGTCAGGTCGACACCCGAACCACGGGTGTCGTATCTCAGCGGACGGCACGGGGCCGTCCGCCCGGGAGGCCCTTTGCACCAGCCCGACCGTGCGGTCTCAGCACGGGACGCAGACGCGGAGGGCCGGTCGCCGGCTTCCGCGATGCGTGCATCGCGGCCGTCGACCGGTCCAGCTCCTCTCCGTCGCTCCCCGACCTCTTCCGAGGGGGTACGTCCTTCCGTGGTGACCAGCACACAGCGCCGCAAGTCCGACCGGCGCACCTACGTTCTCGACACCAGCGTCCTGCTGGCCGACCCGAACGCCCTGACCCGCTTCGAGGAACACGAGGTCGTGCTCCCCATCGTGGTGGTCACGGAACTGGAGGCCAAGCGGCACCATCCCGAACTCGGCTACTTCGCCCGGCAGGCCCTGCGCCTGCTGGACGACTACCGGGTGCGGTACGGACGCCTCGACGCCCCCATCCCGATCGGGGAACTCGGCGGCACGATCCGGGTCGAGCTGAACCACTCCGACCCCAGCGTCCTGCCGAGCGGCTACCGCCTGGGGGACAACGACTCCCGCATCCTCGCGGTCGCCCGCAACCTGCAGGCCGAGGGGTTCGACGTCACCGTCGTGTCGAAGGACCTCCCGCTGCGGATCAAGGCCTCCTCGGTGGGCCTCCTCGCCGAGGAGTACCGGGCGGAGCTCGCCATCACGGACGCCTCCGGGTGGACCGGGATGTCGGAACTGACCCTGCCGGGCGAACAGGTGGACGTCCTCTTCGAGGAGGGACACGTGTACGTGCCGGAGGCGGCCGACCTGCCCGTGCACACGGGGCTGACGATCCAGTCGGAGCGCGGCAGGGCGCTCGGCCGGGTCACCGCCGAGGGCACCGTCCGGCTGGTGCGCGGCGACCGGGAGGCGTTCGGCATCAAGGGGCGCAGCGCCGAGCAGCGTGTCGCGCTCGACCTGCTGCTCGACCCGGACGTCGGGATCGTGTCGATGGGCGGCCGGGCCGGCACCGGCAAGTCGGCGCTGGCGCTGTGCGCCGGTCTGGAGGCGGTGCTGGAGCGCCGTCAGCACCAGAAGGTGATGGTCTTCCGGCCGCTGTACGCGGTGGGCGGGCAGGAGCTCGGCTATCTGCCGGGCAGCGAGGCCGAGAAGATGAGCCCTTGGGCGCAGGCGGTCTTCGACACCCTGTCGGCCGTGACCTCGCGCGAGGTCATCGAGGAGGTCACCGCGCGCGGCATGCTGGAGGTGCTGCCGCTGACGCACATCCGCGGCCGGTCCCTGCACGACGCGTTCGTGATCGTGGACGAGGCCCAGTCCCTGGAGCGGAACGTGCTCCTGACGGTCCTCTCCCGGATCGGCGCCAATTCGCGGGTGGTCCTCACCCACGACGTGGCGCAGCGGGACAACCTTCGGGTGGGCCGTTACGACGGCGTGGTGGCGGTCGTGGAGAAGCTGAAGGGGCACCCGCTTTTCGCCCATGTGACGCTGAACCGGTCCGAACGCTCCCAGATCGCCGCACTGGTGACCGAGATGCTGGAAGAGGGGCACATCTAGCGATTCACCGCGCTTCGGCGCGGTTCCGCTCAACTCATCGCATTCGCACGGCAGTTGGCGCCGTCCGGCAACAAGGCACAAGAGCCTAGCCGGGCGGCGCCCCGTTGTGTGCGGTTTTCCGTGGTTCCGCTGGGGCCGGCGGGGTGTGAGCTTTCACACGCAACACTGAATTGATTCCCGGCATCGGGTTACGGCAGAGTCTCGGTTCTGTCAGGCCCCGCATACGACACAGCCGTACCCCCAGCGGTTCGGCGCACCGGAAACAGCACCAACTCCATAGAGCCGTCGTATGCCGCCCGAGCACCACACGGCACTTCCGTCACGGGAGTCGCCCACCGGGCCCGTGCCTCCCGTGACCCCGTAGGTGGGAGGCCAGTGACAAGGGGCACGATCGCGTCCGCCCAGGGTCACCTCAGCGGGCGATGCTGGAAGGAAACCGTGTGAGCCGGATCTCGGTCCGGGGATTCGCAGTGGCCTCCGCCACCGCGGTCACCGCCGTCGGTAGCGTTGTCGGCGTTGCCTCGGGCAGCGTTGCCCAGAACAACGACGCGGAGGCGGCCACCGCCGACGCGACGCTCCTGTCGGACATCCCCGTGGGCACGCAGGCCCAGGTACAGACCGCGTCCCTCGCGCAGCAGGCCGACGCACAGGCCATCGCCGCGGACACCAGCGCCCGCAAGGACGCCGAGGCGGCCGCGCGCAAGGCCGCCGCCAAGAGCGCCGTCGCCAAGAAGGCGGCGGCCGAGAAGGCGGCGAACGATGCCAAGGAGCGGGCGAAGCAGAAGAAGGAGTCCAGCCGCAGCGCCACGCGGGACGCCTCGACCTTCTCCGTCCAGAGTTCGTACACCATCGCCCAGGTCCAGGCGATCGCCCGGCAGATCGTGCCGAGCGGCCAGTTCCAGTGCTTCAGCAACATCGTGAACCACGAGTCGAGCTGGAACTACAAGGCGACCAACCCCTCCTCGGGTGCCTACGGCCTCGTCCAGGCCCTGCCCGCCGGCAAGATGGCCTCGGCCGGCGCCGACTGGCAGACCAACCCGGCCACCCAGATCAAGTGGGGCCTGAACTACATGAACCAGCGCTACGGCAGCCCGTGCGACGCCTGGTCCTACTGGCAGGCGAACGGGAACTACTGAGCCTTCGGTTCCCACCGGTCCGCCGGCGCTCCCCGCTCAACCCCGCACAGCCCCTCTCCGTCATACGGGGAGGGGCTGTTGCCCTGTAGCGTTCCATCCGACAGCTCCAGGGGGGAGTGGTGGGGAAAAGCGGGGGAAGAGGACGGACCATGTCACGAGTGCCGGAGTGGCTCGGCCGGGCCGGTGCCCGGCTGACCGAGTTGGGTGAGCGGCTCGACGCGCGACGCGCGGAGGTCGAGGGCGAGCAGGACGTACCGGGCGGGCCGAAACAGCCGCCACGGCGGCCCGGCGGTACGCCCGGCGGCGACGGCCGCCCGGTGGCCGACGCAGCCGAGCCCGCCGGCGCCCCGGGCTCCGCGGACTCGGCCGGCGTCACCGACGCGAGCGCCTCCGAGGCGACCACGTCCGCCGGTCCGTCCGGGGAAAGCGGGTCTTCGGGGTCCGGGACCGCCGCGCCGGAGGACACCCGCTGGGAGGCCGAGGCCGAGGCGGGGGAGCCCCCGCCCGGTGCGCCGGTGGCCGCGGACTCCGCGCGCACGGCCCGCCCACCGGCGGGAGCCACCGCCTCCGCCGCGCTCGCCCCCGTCGTCGTCCGGCCGCGGCGGCCCGATCCCGCGCAGGCCGTGCCGTGGGGCGTGCGGGTCGCGGCCGAGGCCGGCTGGCGGCTGCTCGTGCTGGCCGGGACGGTGTGGGTGCTGATGCGGGTCATCAGCGCCGTACGGCTCGTGGTGCTGGCGTTCGTCGCCGCACTGCTCATCACGGCGATACTCCAGCCGACGGTGGCCCGGCTCCGGCGCCACGGCGTACCGCGCGGCCTGGCGACGGCGCTCACCGCGGTCCTCGGCTTCGTCGTCATGGGGCTCATCGGATGGTTCGTCACCTGGCAGGTGATGGAGAACATCGACAACCTCTCCGACCAGATCCAGGACGGCATCGACGATCTGCGCCGCTGGCTGCTGAACAGCCCCTTCCACGTGACGGACAAGCAGATCAACGCCATCGCGAAGAACCTGCGGGAGGCGATCGGGGCCAACACCGACCAGATAACGTCGGCCGGCCTGGAGGGCGTCACGGTCATCGTGGAGGGCCTGACGGGCATCCTGCTGACCGTCTTCTCCACCCTGTTCCTGCTCTACGACGGGCGGCGCATCTGGGAGTGGTCCCTCAAGCTGGTCCCGGCGGCGGCGCGGCCGGGCGTCGCGGGCGCGGGTCCGCGGGCCTGGCGCACGCTGACGGCCTATGTGCGCGGCACGGTGATCGTGGCGCTGATCGACGCCATCTTCATCGGGCTGGGGATCTACTTCCTCGAGGTGCCGATGGCGGTGCCGCTGGCCGTGTTCATCTTCCTGTTCGCGTTCATCCCGCTGGTGGGCGCGGTCGTGTCGGGAGCGCTGGCGGTGGTCGTGGCGCTGGTGACGCAGGGCGTGTTCGCGGCGGTGATGACCCTCGTGGTGGTGCTGGCGGTGCAGCAGATCGAGGGCCACATCCTGCAGCCGTTCATCCTGGGCCGTGCGGTGCGGGTGCATCCGCTGGCCGTGGTGCTGTCGGTGGCGGCGGGCGGGATGATCGCCGGGATCGGGGGAGCGGTGGTCGCGGTTCCGCTGGTCGCCGTCACCAACACGGTGGTCGGCTATCTGCGCGCCTACGGCGAGGGCGAGGCACCCGATCCGGACCCGGCGGACCTGGGCCCGGAGCCGGAGCCGACGGCCAAGTAGTCCACGCGACGCCGGTCTCCGCTCCCGGGCACGCATGAAGGTCCCCGCACCCTCCAGGGGGTGCGGGGACCTTCGTACGCCCGGTGTGCGGTGGCTACCGCGCGAGGACCGCTTCCGCGTCCAGGGTCACGCCGACCGCCTCGACGACCGCCGCGATCTTGAACGCCTCCTGGATCACCTCACGCTCGACGCCCGCCTTGCGGAGCACCTGCTCGTGGGAGTCCAGGCACATCCCGCAGCCGTTGATCGCCGAAACCGCGAAGGACCACAGCTCGAAGTCGACCTTGTCGACCCCGGGGTTGCCGATGACGTTCATCCGCAGCCCGGCCCGCAGCGTGCCGTACTCGTGGTCCGAGAGCAGGTGGCGGGTGCGGTAGAACACGTTGTTCATCGCCATGACCGCCGCCGCGGACTTGGCCGCGGTGTACGCCTCGGGCGACAGGTTGGCCTTCGCCTCCGGCTCCAGCTCCCGCAGCACGATCGGGGAGCGCGAGGCGATCGCGGTGGCGAGCACCGTGCCCCAGAGCTGCTGCGCCGGGAGGTCGGAATTGCCGATCACCGAACCGAGGTTCAGCTTCAGGTCCTTGGCGTAGTCCGGTATGGCGGACTTCAGCGCGTCGAGGGACATGGAGTCACTCACCCGCCAGCAGGGCGACCGGGTCGAGCGTCTCCTCGCCCTGCTTCCAGTTGCAGGGGCACAGCTCGTCGGTCTGCAGCGCGTCGAGGACCCGCAGGACCTCCTTGGGGTTACGGCCGACGGAACCGGCGGTCACCATCGTGAACTGGATCTCGTTGTTCTGGTCCACGATGAACACCGCGCGCTGCGCGAAGCCGTCCTCGCCCTCGATGCCGAGCGCGCGCATCAGCTCGTGCTTGGAGTCGGCCATCATCGGGAAGGGCAGGTCGGTCAGGTCCGGGTGGTCCTTGCGCCAGGCGTGGTGGACGAACTCGGAGTCGCCGGAGAAGCCGAGGATCTGCGCGTCACGGTCGGCGAACTCGTCGTTCAGCTTGCCGAAGGCCGCGATCTCGGTGGGGCACACGAAGGTGAAGTCCTTGGGCCAAGCGAAGACGATCTTCCACTTGCCCTCGTAGGTCTTGTGGTTGATCTCGTCGAACTCCTTGCCCTTCTCCAGGGAGACACAGGCAGTCAGTTCGAACTCGGGGAACTTGTCACCGACAGTGAGCACACGCTCTCCTTGTACGCGAGAAGCGCCCCGTTCACACGGCGCCTCTCATGGGTTGGACGTGAATGATCGTGGCACACGGTGCATTGATTCGGGAAATAGCTACACTCGGTCGTGTTGATCGTCATCGTCTATCAGTGACCAAGGGTGAATTGCGTGGCCAGGGCAGGAATCACGGGCGTCACCGGAACCAAGGCCCACGGGCGCCGGCAGCCGAGCCTGTCCCAACTGCGGGCGTTCGCCGCCGTCGCCGAGCACCTGCACTTCCGGGACGCCGCCGCCGCGATCGGCATGAGCCAGCCGGCGCTCTCCGGTGCCGTCGCCGCCCTGGAGGAGACCCTCGGCGTGACGCTGGTCGAGCGTACGACGCGCAAGGTGCTGCTCTCCCCTGCCGGCGAGCGGCTGGCGGTGCGGGCCAAGGCCGTACTGGCGGAGGTCGGCGCGCTGCTGGAGGAGGCCGCGGCGGTGCGGGCGCCGTTCACCGGGGCGCTCCGGCTGGGCGTGATCCCGACCGTGGCACCCTATCTGCTGCCCACCGTCCTCGGCCTGGTCCATGAGCGCTACCCCTCGCTGGACCTCCAGGTCCACGAGGAGCAGACCGCCGGCCTGCTCGACGGCCTGGCCACCGGCCGCCTGGACCTGCTGCTGCTCGCGGTGCCCCTCGGCGTCCCCGGCGTCGCCGAGATCCCGCTCTACGACGAGGACTTCGTCCTGGTCACCCCGCTGGGCCACCCGCTCGGCGGGCGCGAGGGCATACCCCGCGCGGCGCTGCGCGAGCTCAACCTGCTGCTGCTGGACGAGGGGCACTGCCTGCGCGACCAGGCGCTCGACATCTGCCGGGAGGCGGGACGCGCCGACGCCCCGGTCACGACGACGGCCGCGGGGCTCGCGACCCTCGTCCAGCTCGTCGCCGGGGGACTGGGCGTGACCCTGCTGCCGCGCACCGCGCTCACCGTCGAGACGAGCCGCAACGGCAGCCTCCTCACGGGGTACTTCGCCGATCCGGCGCCGACGCGGCGGGTGGCGCTGGCGATGCGGACGGGGGCGGCGCGGGCGGCCGAGTACACGGAACTGGCCGCGGCGCTCAGGGAAGCGCTGCGGCCACTGCCGGTCCGTCTCGTGCGGGGCTGAACGGGCCGTACGGGTCCGCGGGGAGGGGCGTTACCGTCCCTCCCCGCGGCCCCGCGCGTGCTCACTCCGTCCGCAGGCCCTCCGGGCGCATCAGCCGCAGCAGCGCCGGCAGACTCAGCACCGTCACCGTGAGGACGACCGCCGCCCCGACGCCCGTCATGGACAGCACGCTTCCCCAGTAGATCTGCACCGGCACCTGGGACATCTTCTGCAGCACCGCGCCCAGGGTCAGCCCGACCACGGAGGCGAGCACCAGGCCCAGCGCGATGGGGATCGCCGACTGCCACAGCACCGACAGGCTCAGGGTCCGCCGCCGGGTGCCGAAGGCGACAAGAGCCGACAGCAGCCGCTTGCGCTCCCGGAGCTGTTCGAGCTGCGAGACCAGCAGGCTCGCCCCGATCAGCGCCAGCACGCAGGTCGCCCCGATGAACAGGCCGGTGCGGATGGCCTCGTACTGGTCGGAGGTCTTTTCCGACACCCAGGTCCAGGCGTCGGAGAACGGGTCCAGCGCGGCGGCGGTGTTCCGCACGTGCTCGGTGGCGTCCGGCACCGCGTGGTCCAGCCGGACGTACACCCGGCCGGACATCTGGGGCAGGGCCGCGGCGGGCGCGGCCGAGGGGGTGACCAGCAGACCCCAGATCTCGTTCTGCAGCGCGTCGTGCCGCTGCTTGACCACCGGCAGCCTGTCCGGCACCTTCCAGGCCACCTCGGCACCCTTCGGCGAACCGCTGAAGGAAGGGTCGACGTACAGCTGGAGGCCGGGCTTGAGCAGCTGGTCCACCTCGTCCCCGGGGCCCTGGCCCGGATCGGAGGGGGCCGGCAGGGCGAAGGCGTCCCCGTCGTGGCAGGAGGGCAGATCGGCGATCTCGCGCAGGGAGGCGCAGGTGCCGACGGTGATGTCGGAGGAGAGCTCGGGATCCTTGCGCCGTTCGGAGACGCTGTCGACGGACAGCGCCACGGCGGCCGCCACGCCCTTGGTCCGCTGGAACCGCTCCTCGACCTTGCCGGCCACCAGGTCGGCCTTGCCCGGGGCCGTCATGTCGACCTCCATCTGGGCGCGGCTCGGGTCCCGGCCGGTGTCCTGGGTGAAGTCGTCCTGGACGCCGGTGAACAGCATCTGCAGGGCGATGGCCCCGGCCACCGCGACCGCGATCCCGTTGACCATGCGGGCCGCCGTGCCGCTGCTCAACTGCAGCCGGCGCACGGCGAGCTGCCAGGCCACACCGCCCGAGTCGAGCCGTCCGACGACCGTCTCCACGATCCAGGGCAGCAGCGCGGTCACCCCGACCAGCAGCAGCAGGACACCGCCGACCACCAGGTACTCGTTGAAGTCCCCGTTCTCGTTGCCCTTGCCGATCATCGGGGAGAGCATCGCCAGACCGGCCACCGGCAGCAGCAGCCGCCACCACAGCCGGCGCCGGGCGGGCCGCGCGGTGCGCACCACGCCGAGCGGTTCGATGACGACGCCGCGCAGTGCGAACAGCGTCACCAGGACCGCGGCCGCGGGCACCGCGAGGGCGACCAGGAGAGCGAGCAGCGGGGAGGGCGTCAGATAGCTCGGGAAGACGCTGATGCCGAACAGGTCGACCGAGCCCACGAGTTCCCGGCCGAGCAGGAAGAAGCCGGTGCCGAACACCAGCCCGAGCACGGAGCCGGCCAGTGCCTCGCCGGCCGCGATCCGGCGCGTCATGCCGCCGTCGGAGCCGACCAGCCGCAGTGCCGCGAGCCGCCGGTCCCGCCGCTCGCCGCCGAACCGCACCGCCGCCGCGATGAAGACGGCGACCGGCATCAGCAGCACCACGAAGATGACCAGGATGAGCAGCAGCAGGACCGGGGGCAGGCCCTCGTCGTCCTGCGCCTCCCCCACGTCGCCGTACTGCTTGATACGGGCCACCCTGCTGTCGCTGCCGACGTGCCGTGCGATGTCGTCGGAGTAGGCGTAGTAGGCGAGTTCGCGCGGACCCATGAGGCCCGAGTCGCCGATCGTGCCGGCCGTGCGGTACGGCAGCCGCTCGCGCAGCAGGGCGCCGTCCTTCGACGCCAGCAGCTTCTTCAGCCCGGGGGAGACGTACATCTCGCCCTGCTTCGGCAGACTGCGCAGACCGGGCGGCACCGGTGCCTCGGGGCCCTCGGGCTGCAGCAGCCGGCCGCGGACTTCCTCGTCGTGGTAGCTGGTGTCGACGTGCGCCGAGACCAGGGTGTCCTCGCCGCGCGGGATGTCCTTCCTCGAGCTGAACGTGAAGTCCGTCCGGGCGTCGTCGCGGTCGTGCCGCTTGCCGATGACGCTGGGCAGCGCGGTGGTGAGCAGCAGCAGCGCCACTCCGAGCCCCACGCCGACGGCCGTGAGCACGGTCCGTACCCAGCCCTCGCGGCCGCCGGTGACGGCGAAGCGGGCGCCCAGGGAGAGGTCGCGGGCCCAGGTGCGCGCGCTCATACGGCGCGCTCCATGTCCCGCGACTTCCCGTCCCGTACGACGATCTCGCGGTCGGAGTAGGCCGCCACCCGTGCCTCGTGCGTCACCAGCACCACGGCGGCGTTGGTGGACCGGGCGGCCTCGGTGAGCAGCTCCATCACCCGCTCGCCGTTGAGGGAGTCCAGGGCGCCGGTCGGCTCGTCGGCGAACAGCACGCGCGGTCCGGTGACCAGCGCGCGGGCCACCGCGACCCGCTGGCCCTGGCCGCCGGAGACCTCGCCGGGGCGCTTCTTGCTCAGGTCGTCGACCTCGAGCCGCTGCATCCAGCCGAGGGCGGCCCGCTCGGCCTCCTTGCGGGAGGTGCCGTTGAGCCGCAGCGGCAGCGCGACGTTCTCCACGCAGGTCAGCTCCGGCACCAGCTGCCCGAACTGGAAGACGAAGCCGAACTCGGAGCGGCGCAGCGCGCTGCGCTGGGCGTCGCTCATCGTGGCGAGCTCGGCCCCGTTGTACGTGATCGAGCCGGAGTCGGGCGGCACGATGCCGGCCAGGCAGTGCAGCAGCGTGGACTTGCCGGAGCCGGAGGGACCCATGACGGCGACGACCTCGCCGGGGTGGATCGAGAAGTGCGCGCCGTCGAGGGCCATCGTGGGGCCGTAGGCCTTGCGCAGCTCCTCGGCCGCGAGCAGGGAGCCGGAGGGAGGGGTCATCGGGTCACCGCCTGGGCGAGTTTGTCGAGGCGCGCGGCGGTGAGTTCCAGCCACCGCAGGTCGGCCTCGAGATGGAAGAGGGCGTGGTCGCAGATGAGCTGGTCGGCGAGGTCGCCGTGGCGCTTGCGGTCGGTGAGGATCCGCATCATGCGCAGGTGCTCGGAGCGCTGGGTGTCCAGGATGTCGGCGGCGTCCCGGTGCGTGAGCAGCGCGAGGACGACCTTGGTGTAGAGCACCGACTGGAGGTACGGCTCGGGCTTCTCCGGCGTGGCGAGCCACTGGTGGACGTCGGTGACGCCCGCCTCGGTGATGGCGTACCGCTTGCGGTCGGGACCGCCGCCCGCCTCGATGCCGTCGACCTCGACCAGCCCGTTCTTCAGCAGCCGGGACATCGTCGAGTAGACCTGGCCGTAGTGCAGGGGCCGGTCGTGACCGAACTTCTCGTCAAAGGCCCGCTTGAGGTCGTAACCGTGGCGGGGGCCGGACTCCAGGAGTCCGAGCAGCGTGTGACCGATGGACATGCCGAGCACTGTACACACGATGTATACCCCTGGTGTATACGCCGGGTGCGCAGGTCATGAGCATGCGGTGAGGAGACCCAGGTGGGGAGGGACTGTCACAGTTCGGTGACAGGCGTTTTCGGCCAGGGCGGCGCTACTCCGGGGACGTCCCCGGACCCTGGGAGTCGTCCTTCGCCGGACGGCCCCGGGGCCGCATGGGTCCCGCCCCGCGCGGCAGCCGCCCGGCCTCGCCGAGCGCCCTGCGGAGCAGGAACTCGATCTGGGCGTTGGCGGACCGCAGCTCGTCCCCCGCCCAGCGCGCGAGCGCCTCGTACACGAGCGGATCCAGCCGCAGCAGCACCTGCTTGCGCTGCTGCGGCTTCCGCGGACGCTCCGCGTCCCCGGCGGAGGCGTTCACTGGTACAGGGACCCCGTGTTCAGCACGGGCTGCGGTGCCCGGTCCCCGCACAGCACGACCATCAGGTTCGACACCATCGCCGCCTTCCGCTCCTCGTCCAGCTCCACGATGTCCTGTTCGGCGATGCGGGCCAGTGCCGCCTCGACCATGCCGACCGCGCCGTCCACGATCTGCCGCCGGGCCGCCACGACCGCGCCCGCCTGCTGCCGCTGGAGCATCGCTGAGGCGATCTCGGGAGCGTACGCGAGGTGGGTGAAGCGGGACTCGACGATCTGCACACCGGCCGCCTCCACCCGCGCGTGCAGCTCGACGGCGAGCTTCTCGGTGATCTCCTCGGCGTTGCCCCGCAGGGAGAGGCCGCCCTCGTCGTGGGCGTCGTAGGGGTACTCGATGGCGATGTGGCGGACGGCGGCCTCGGTCTGCGTGGCGACGAACTCCACGTAGTTGTCCACCTCGAAGGAGGCCTGTGCGGTGTCGCGGACCTTCCAGACCACGACCGCGGCCAGCTCGATCGGGTTGCCGTAGGCGTCGTTCACCTTCAGGACGGCCGTCTCGTGGTTGCGCACCCGGGTGGAGATCTTGCGGCGCGAGGTGAAGGGGTTGACCCAGCGCAGGCCGTCGTCCCGGATCGTGCCCCGGTACCGGCCGAAGAGCTGGACCACGCGGGCCTCGCCCGGCGCGACCATGTTGAGCCCGCGCATGGCGACGAGCGCCGAGATGCCGATCAGGATGCCGAGGACGATGAGCACCGCCTTGGCCCCGACCGAGGTGAGGGCGGCGGCGGTCGCGAACAGGCCGATCGCGATCAGCAGTCCCACGAGGCCGAGCAGCAGCGCGAGTCCGCCGCCGATGCTGTGGGCGGGGAACTCGCGCACGGCGGGCGCGGGCATCTCGGGGACGTCGGGCGTACCCGCGGCGGGCGCGGGCGCCCCGGCCCCGGACGGGTCCGGGGTGGGTGTGCCGGACGCGGACGGGTCGTGGGCGGACGGGTCGTGAGTGGACATGTGAGGGCCCCCGTTCACAGAGCAATCGTTTCTCTTCGCTACCTAGCTAAGTGATATCACTTTACCCGCCAGGGCAACCCTTCAGCCGCGCGCGCCGTCGATTTCTTCGGACGGGTGCTGATTGTCACGTCCGTTTAGGGGCGGTAGGGCGGTTTTTGCCGCACTGGCGTCACAACGGGCGGTGTTAGCTTTCAAAGCTGACTTGTGCGACGCACCTGCGTGACCGACGAGAGCGAAGCGGAGCGGATCTACTCATGGGACGAGCGGAAGAGAGACGAGCGCGGCAGCGCGGCGGCCGCCGCGCGGCTCCCCCGAACCGCTCGGCACAGGCCGGTGAGGCCACGTCGCCGTCCGCGGCGGACTCCACCGCCGACGCGGCGGCGGGTCAGGGCCGGGCGGCCGCCCGCCGGGCCGCCAAGGGCCGGGGGAAGGGCGGCAGGGCCGCCAAGAACGCCGGGAAGGGCCGCATACGCCGCCTGTTCACCTGGAAGAAGGTCCTCGGCACGTTCCTCGGTGTCTGCCTGCTCGGCATCGGCGCCTTCGTCGTGATGTACATGATGATCAAGATTCCGGAGGGGAACGCCGCCGCCCAGCTCCAGAGCAACATCTACAAGTACAGCGACGGCAAGATGCTCACCCGCAAGGGCGAGGTCAACCGCGAGGAGGTCGACCTCGCGGACATCCCCAAGCCGGTGCAGAAGACCTTCGTCGCCGCCGAGAACAAGAGCTTCTACAACGACAACGGCGTCGACTTCAGGGGCACCGCCCGCGGTCTGCTCAACACCCTCTCCGGCAAGGGCGCCCAAGGCGGCTCGACCATCACCCAGCAGTACGTCAAGAACTACTACCTGACGCAGGACCAGACGGTCACCCGCAAGCTCAAGGAACTGGTCATCTCGCTGAAGCTGGACCGGGAGAAGTCCAAGGACTACATCCTCGCCGGCTACATCAACACCAGTTACTACGGCCGCGGCGCCTACGGCATCCAGGCCGCCGCGCAGGCGTACTACCGCGTCGACGCCAAGGACCTGAGCGTCCCGCAGGGCGCCTACCTCGCCGCGCTCCTCCAGGCGCCGAGCCAGTACGACTGGGCGGTGGCCACGGACACCGGGAAGAAGCTGGTCAAGGCCCGCTGGAACTACGTCCTCGACAACATGGTCGAGGAGCACTGGCTCGACGCCTCGAAGCGGGCCGACATGACGTTCCCGGTGCCGAAGGACCCCAAGGCCGCTCCCGGCATGGAGGGGCAGACCGGCTATCTGGTGAACCTCGCCAACGCGCAGCTCGAGCGGCAGCTCATGAAGGAGCAGAACCTCACCCAGTCCGAGGCGGCGGCGAAGGTCGAGAACCAGGGCTGGACCATCACCCTGAACATCGACAGCAAGAAGCAGGCGGAGCTGGAGAAGGCGGTCAAGTCGCAGCTCACCAGCAAGCTCGACAAGAAGAAGCGCAAGGTCGACGCGGACATCCAGGCCGGCGCGGTGTCCGTCGACCCGAAGACCGGCAAGATCCTCGCGCTGTACGGCGGCATCGACTACGTCAAGCACTTCACCAACAACGCGACCCGCACGGACTACCAGCCCGCCTCCACCTTCAAGCCCGTGATCCTGGCCGCGGCCCTGGACCAGGGCGCGAAGACGCAGGACGGCAAGGACATCAACTCCAACACGATCTACGACGGCACCAGCAAGCGGCCCGTCGTGGGCAGTGACATCGCCTTCGCCCCGGAGAACGAGGACGACCACGACTACGGCGACATCACCGTGCAGACGGCGATGAACCAGTCCGTCAACTCGGTCTTCGCGCAGATGGGTGTCGACGTCGGCATGGACAACGTGCTGAAGACGGCGGGCGACCTGGGCATGGACACCGAGGGGCTGAAGGCGGTGCCCGCGCAGACCCTGGGCTCGATGGGCGCGAGCCCGCTCGCCATGGCCGGCGTCTACGCGACGCTCGACAACCACGGCAAGAAGGTCACCCCGTCGATCCTGAAGTCCGTGGAGCACAAGGACCAGGTGATCGACCTGCCGGACCCGATCGGCGGGCAGGTGATCAGCAAGGTGGCGGCCGACACGGTCACCTCCGTGCTGACCGGCGTGGTCGACGACGGTACGGCCCGCACCTCCGTGCGCGACAACCCCAAGCGCAACGGCCAGCAGGTGGCGGGCAAGACGGGTACCTCCGACAACAACAAGTCGGCCTGGTTCACCGGCTACACGCCCGGCCTGGTCACCTCCGTCGGGCTGTTCGGCGAGAGCGCCAAGAACCACAGCCAGGTGGAGATGTACGGGGCGGGCGGCCTGCCGCGCGTCAACGGCGGTGGCTTCCCGGCGCAGATCTGGGCGACGTACATGTTCAACGCGATCGACGAGGTCACCAAGTTCGACCTGGACACCAAGGAGGGCGCGGCGGTCGAGAAGACGAACTCGCCCTCGATGAGCAACACGCCGTCCCACACCCCGTCGAACACCGCGTCGAGCGAGCCGCCCGAATCCGAGTCCCCGGACTCCAGCACGAGTCCGCCGGCGGGTGGCGACCAGAGCTCCAAGCCCCCCGTCTCCAGTTCGCCCCCCGCCAGCCCCAGCAACACGGCCTCGAACGAGGACGACGACGAGGGCGAGGACGGCGGAGGCCGCGGCGGCTTCTTCGGCGGCCCCGACGGCGGCAACTGAGAAACGCCGGTTCCCCGCGCCCCGTGAAGGGCGCGGGGAACCGGCGTCTCCGCCCGGGGTACCCGGGAGGTCTACGGTGTGGGCGCGGTGAGGTACCGCTGGAGGGTGGGCCCGAGCCAGTCCACGATCTCCTCGTGGCCGAGGGCCACGCTCGCCGGGAACCGCAGCACATAGCGCGTCAGCGCGAGCCCCAGCACCGTCGAGGCGCACAGGGCCGCCCGGGCGGCCGCCTGTTCGGGATCGGGTCCCACCCGGCGGGCCAGCGGGATCAACTGCTCGCGCAGCACGACCTGCATGCGCTCGGCGGCGGCCGTGTCGGTGGCGCCGACCCGCATCAGCGCGGTGAACTCCTCGTTCTCCTCCCACAGGGTGAGGAAGTGGCGCACCAGCGTGCGGCCGATCTCCTCGGGGGAGTCGAAGGTCATACCGGGCAGCCCGGGGTCGATCGCGACGGCCGCCGCGAACAGGCCGGCCTTGTTGCCGTAGTAGCGCATCACCATCGAGGGGTCGATCCGCGCGTCACGCGCGATGGCCCGGATGGTGGCCTTCTCGTAGCCGTCCGCGGCGAACCGCTCGCGGGCCGCGGCGAGGATCGTGGCCCGGGTGGCGTCGGAACGCCGTGCGGCCTGCGGGTTCTCGGTGGTGCCGGTCATGCGGCCAACCTAGGCCAACGCGTGTTGACAGTCCAGGGCGCGGCCGTGCCACGGGGTCGCCCGCCCCGTCGCGCGGCCCGGCCGCTCCTCGTTCCGTCAGCCCCGGTTCAGTTCGAACCAGACGACCTTCCCCGTGCTCAACCGCGTCGCCCCCCATCTGCGGGCCAGCCGGTTGACCAGGTACAGCCCGCGTCCGCCCTCGTCCGTCGCCCGCGCCTGCCGCAGCCGGGGGAGCTGCGGCACGTCGTCGCCCACCTCGCAGCGCAGCACGTCGGTGCGCAGCAGCCGCAGCGTGATCGGCCGGGAGGCGTACCGCACCGCGTTGGTGACGACCTCGCTGACCAGCAGCTCCACCGAGTCGGTCAGCTCCTCCAGACCCCACCGGGACAGGGCGCGCCGGGCGAGGCGGCGGGCCCGGCCGGGCGCCGAGTCCTCCGGCTCGAGGAACCAGTACGCCACGTCGCTCGGCGCGATCCCGTCGAAGCGGGCGGCGAGCAGCGCGATGTCGTCGTCCCGGTCGCCCGGGCCGAGCATGTCGAGCACCTCGTCGCACAGCGCCTCCAGCGGCGGCGGATGGTCGATGCCGGTGAGCTGCGCCGTGGAGGCGAGCTTCTCGCGGAGCTGCTCGATACCGGTCCACACGTCCCGCAGCCGGGACTCCACCAGGCCGTCCGTGTAGAGCAGCAGCGTGGCGCCGGCGGGCGCGTCCAGCTCGACGGCCTCGAAGTCCACGCCGCCCACGCCGATCGGGGCGCCCGCGGGCACCCGCAGCACCTCCGCCCGGCCGCCCAGGTGCAGCAGCACCGGCGGCGGGTGCCCGGCGTTGGCGACGGTGATGCGGTGCGCGACCGGGTCGTAGACCGCGTAGAGGCAGGTCGCCATGCGGTCGGTGCCCAGCCGCTGGGCCTGCTCGTCGAGGTGGTGCAGCACCTCCTGCGGCGGCAGGTCGAGTCCGGCCAGGGTCTGCGCGGTGGTGCGGAGCTGGCCCATGATCGCTGCGGAGGTCATGGAGTGACCCATGACGTCACCGACGACCAGGGCGACCCTGCTGCCGGGCAGCGGGATGGCGTCGTACCAGTCGCCGCCCACCCGGGCGGTCTCCGCCGCCGGCAGATAGCGCGAGGCCAGCCGGACGCCGGTGCAGCGCGGCAGGTGCTCGGGGAGCATCGTCCGCTGGAGTTCGTCGGCGATGTAGGCCTCGCGGCCGTAGAGGACCGCCTTGTCGATGCCGAGCGCGCTGTGCGTGGCGAGCTGCGCGGCCACCAGCAGGTCGTCCGCCTCGAAGGCGGGGCGCTCGGGGCGGCGCAGGAACAGGGCCGCGCCGATCACCCGGCGGCGACCGCGCAGCGGGGCGAGGATCGCGTGCTGTCCCGGCGGGACGGGAAGGTCGTCGCCGAGCAGCTCGGGCAGCGCGTCGGCGGCGCCGGGGGCGTCGGCGAACACCGGGCGCACCCCGCGCAGCACCTCGGCCAGCGCGCCGCCCGGCCGCACCTCGCACAGCTCCTTGGTGAGCGCGGCCAGGCCCGAGCTCTCCGGTGCGGGCACCGGCAGGATGCCGTCCTCCACGTCGCGCTGCTGAGGGATGCGGTCGGTGCGGCGCAGCCGCAGCTGCAGCGGGCCGGTGGGCCGCTCGTCGCCGACCGGCAGGGGGTCGCGCAGATAGACGAGGATCGCGTCGGAGAAGGTCGGCACGGTGGCCCGGCACAGTCCCATGACGATCTCGTCGAGGTCGATGCCGCGGGCGATCCGGCGGGTCGCGGCGCCGACGAAGCGCAGCCGGTCGCCGTCCCGGCGCATCGGCATGGGGCCGTGCGGCGGTGCCGCCTGCCCCGTGCGCCGCTCCGGTCCCGCGGGCTGGGCGGGGGTCCGCTCCTGCTCGCCCGAGGCCGGCTGCACCGGGATGGTGTCCGGCGCCGGGCGCGGGCGGTGCGGGCCGGGCTCCTCGGCGGCGGGCTGGGAGTGCTCGGGCCCCTCGTCCAGCGGCAGCGGGGTGCCGGACGGCGTGGACCGGCCGCCCTGACCGCCCGCCGAGGCCTGCGGCGCGGCGAGCGGGTCGCCCTCGCCGAGCGGGCCGGCGCCGGTCACGGCGGGGGAGGCGGGGACACGCGGGAGCGCCCCGCGGGGGTCCGCGGGGCCGGCGCCCGGCTGGGGCGCGGGGACGGCACCGGGCTGGGGCCGTTCATGGGATGTGGGCTGCTCCGTCACGCGTGTCGAATCCGTCCGTCGGGGGCTGGGCGCCGCGCGTGCAGTTCGTGCCGCGCCATTCCGGATACCCGCGACACCGGGTCGCGGAACAGGGCTCGCGCGTGCTCAGGGGCCGTTCTCGCCACACCACCGCACGGCCTGCCGGCGAGGTGGCCGGCCCGTTCCTCGTAGCCCTCGCTCACGGTCTGCCGCCCCTCGGTGACGTAGTGTCAGGCCCGGCGCCCGCCGCGGGAATTGCCGTCGGGCGCCCTTGCGGAGGACGATCCTACGGTTGGCCCCAGGGGGCGCCACAAGGGTCTCATGCGTCCGTGTGCACGGACATACGATGCCGGACACGAGGTGCCGACGCGGGCGCGCGCCCGAGGGAGCCGCCCTCATCGGGCCGCCGGGGCGGCGGGCACGGCGTCCCAGTCCTCCGGCAGCGCCGGTACGGGCCAGCCGGGGTCCGGGCGCCAGTTCTCCCACCCGTCCGCGAACGGCGCGCCCCACGCCCGCACCGCCTCCAGCGCCGCGCGGCCGGCCTCCCGCACCCGGGCGGCAGCGGCCTCGTCGAGCAGGCCGTCGCGCCGGGCCTGCGCGAACTCGTCCTCGTCGCGCCAGTCCCAGCTCCGGTCCGGGTAGACGCACAGGTCCAGGAAGTGGTCCTCGGAGTCCACGCCGCCGGACCAGCGGGTCAACGGCTCCTCGAGGTTGACGTACCAGTTCTTGAAGCGCCAGCCCGGCTCCCAGAACAGCCACACCGACCAGGGCTCGCCGGGGCGGGCCAGCTTGAGGACGCCGGTGCCGAACCAGTGGCCGCGGTGCGTGGTGCGGGGCGTGGTGTAGCGGCTGGCGAGGGGCTCCAGGTGGACGGGGCGGCCGTCCGCGAGGGCCGGCCGGACGCAGTCGGTGCCGGGCGCCAGCCAGACGGCGAGCAGGTCCTCCTCGTCCCGGACGACGGTCACGGGACGGGCGATGTGGATGCGCGGGCCGGCGTTCTCGCGGTACCGCCACAGGATGGGGGTGCCGGGTTCCCAGTGGGGCACTCCGGCGCCCCGCTCCCTCTGCCTCACGGCTCCAGAGTCCTCTGCCATGCGGAAATACTAGGGTCTCCCGTTCGGCTCATCCCGGCCCCGCGGGGCCGGGCCGCTCAGGGGTGGGTCATACGGAGGACGTCGAGCGCCTCGTCCAGCTGCTCCGCGGTCAGCAGCCCGCGCTCCACGTAGCCGCCCTCCTCCACGACCTCCCGGATCGTCCGCCGTTCGGCCAGGGACTTCTTGGCCACCCTGGCCGCCTCCTCGTAGCCGAGGTACTTGTTCAGCGGCGTGACCACCGAGGGCGAGGACTCCGCGTACTCGCGGGCCCGCTCCCGGTGCGCGACGATCCCGTCCACGGTCCGGTCGGCCAGCAGCCGGGACACGTTCGCCAGCAGCCGCACCGACTCCAGCACGTTCTTCGCGATGACCGGAAGCATCACGTTCAGCTCGAAGTTGCCGGCGGCCCCGGCCGCCGCCACCGTCGCGTCGTTCCCGGTCACCTGGGCGGCCACCATCAGCACCGCCTCGGGAATGACCGGATTCACCTTCCCCGGCATGATCGAGGAGCCCGGCTGGAGGTCCGGCAGGCTGATCTCGGCCAGTCCGGTGCGCGGGCCGGAGGACATCCACCGCAGATCGTTCGCGATCTTCGTCAGGCCGACCGCGATCGTCCGGAGCTGCCCGCTGGTCTCCACGACGCCGTCCCGCGCGCCCTGCGCCTCGAAGTGGTTGCGCGCCTCGGTCAGCGGCAGCCCGGTGGCGCGGGCGACCTCGGCGATCACGGCGGCGGAGAACCCGGGCGGGGTGTTGATGCCGGTGCCGACCGCCGTGCCGCCCAGCGGCAGCTCGGCGAGCCGGGGGAGCGAGGCCGTCAGCCGCTCCACCCCGTACCGCACCTGTGCCGCGTAGCCGCCGAACTCCTGGCCGAGGGTGACGGGCGTGGCGTCCATCAGATGCGTGCGCCCGGACTTCACCACGTCCGCGAACTCCTCGGCCTTGCGCTCGAGGGCGGCCGCCAGGTGTTCGAGCGCCGGGATCAGGTCCCGGGTCACGGCGGCGGTGGCCGCGATGTGCAGCGAGGAGGGGAAGACGTCGTTGGACGACTGGGAGGCGTTCACGTGGTCGTTGGGGTGGACGTCCCGGCCGAGCCGCTCGGTGGCCAGGGTCGCGACGACCTCGTTGGTGTTCATGTTGGACGAGGTGCCGGAGCCCGTCTGGAACACGTCGACCGGGAAGTGCGCGTCCCAGCGCCCCTCGGCGACCTCGGCGGCCGCGTCCGCGATCGCCTCCGCGACGTCCTTGTCGACGACGCCCAGCTCCGCGTTGACCTTGGCCGCGGCGCCCTTGATCCGGGCCAGCGCCTCGATGTGGGCGCGCTCCAGGCGCTGCCCGGAGACGGGGAAGTTCTCCACGGCCCGCTGGGTCTGCGCCCGCCACTTCGCCCGGGCGGGCACGCGGACCTCTCCCATGGAGTCGTGCTCGATGCGGTAGTCCCGGCCGTCATCGCGGCCGTCGTCAGCGGTGTCAGCAGTGTGCGTCGTCGTCATCGTCGTCGTACCTCCGGGAACGTGAGCGTGCGCGGGGCGCGGCGGTATTCCCGCGCGCCGTCCGCCTTCCGTACGTCTTCCCGGTGCCGCCTTCCCCGTCCCGGCCGTCCCGCGCCTGCCGCTCCCGGCGAGCGGGCGCGGCGACCACGGCGACCACGGCGGCGGCTGCGGCTGCGGCGGCTACGACGCCTCGAGCGCCTTCGCCATCTCGGCCAGCCGGGTGAAGGAGGCCGTGCCCGTCACCAGCGTCGTGGCGCCCTTGTCCTCGAGCACGAGCGCGTCGTAGCGCCCGCCGGTGTAGTGCCGCCAGACGCGGCCGTCGATCTCCTGGGTGGTCTTCGTGGGCTCCGAACCCCGGCTCGCCTCGTCGATGAACCTGGCCGCCTTCTGAGTGGACTGTTCGATCGCCACGTATTGACCCTTCGGATCCTGGAAACCCAGATGCCAGTGGTCGAAGGAGGAGCCGTCGAAACGGACGGAGGTGGCCTTCCAGCTGTCGGGCAGCCCTTCGGGCGCCTCGACGGGGTAGGAGGCCGCGCGACGGGCGGTGACGAGCTCCACGTCGTAGCTCACCCGCTTGATGTCGGGGGCCGAGTCGTCGTGCGGGAGGAAGAGGTAGATGACCCCTGCCATCAGCCCGATGAGGACCAGGGAGAGGACCAGGTCCCGGACCGTCTTCTGCTTGCCGTTCGTACCAGCCACGCCCCTATCGTCGCAGGTGCCCGGCTCCGCTCATCCGTGGGGCCCCCTGCTCATTCTGCTCACTCGGGGATACAGTCGGGCCCATACCCTCATCCGGCCGTCGCCGTATCAGAAAGGTGCGCTCCGATGACCGAGAACCACCATCACCTGCCTTCCGAGCTCGAGGTCCCCTCCGAGGCCCCCGACCGCAACCTCGCCCTGGAACTGGTCCGGGTCACCGAGGCCGCCGCCATGGCCGCCGGCCGCTGGGTCGGCCGGGGCGAGAAGAACGGGGCCGACGGCGCGGCCGTGCGCGCGATGCGCACCCTCGTCTCCACCGTCTCGATGAACGGCGTCGTCGTCATCGGCGAGGGGGAGAAGGACGAGGCCCCGATGCTCTTCAACGGGGAGCACGTCGGCGACGGCACCGGACCCGAGTGCGACATCGCCGTCGACCCCATCGACGGCACCACGCTGACCGCCGGCGGCATGCCCAACGCCATCGCGGTGCTCGCCGCCGCCGACCGCGGCACGATGTTCGACCCCTCCGCCGTCTTCTACATGGACAAGCTGGTCACCGGCCCCGAGGCCGCCGACTACGTGGACATCAACGCCCCCGTGCACGTCAACATCCGCCGGGTCGCCAAGGCGAAGAACTCCACCCCCGAGGACGTCACCGTCGTCATCCTCGACCGGCCGCGCCACACGGACCTGATCCGTGAGGTGCGGGCCACCGGCGCGCGCATCAAGCTGATCTCCGACGGCGACGTGGCCGGCTCCATCCTCGCCCTGCGCGAGGGAACCGGCATCGACCTGCTGCTGGGCGTGGGCGGCACGCCCGAGGGCATCATCTCCGCCTGCGCGGTGAAGTGCCTGGGCGGCACCATCCAGGGCAAGCTCTGGCCCAAGGACGAGGCCGAACGGCAGCGCGCCCTGGACGCCGGGCACGACCTGGACCGGGTCCTGACCACCGACGACCTGGTCTCCGGCGAGAACGTCTTCTTCGTCGCCACGGGGATCACCGACGGGGAACTCCTGCGCGGGGTGCGCTACCGCTCGGAGACGGCGACGACCGACTCCATCGTGATGCGGTCGAAGTCCGGGACGGTGCGGCGGATCGACTCCGTCCACCGCCTCAGCAAGCTCCGGGCGTACTCCACGGTCGACTTCGACCGCGGACTGTAGAGGCGAGACCACGGGCGGGGCGGGTCACGGGCGGGGCGCCCTTCGCGGCTCCCTCACGGGGCCGCACGGGGGCGTCCCCGGCCGGGTCTACCCCGCCGCCGCTATCGTCGCGCCCGCCGCCTTCTTCAGCTCCACGTCCCGGCGGCGCCGCCGGGCCAGCACCACGCGCCGTTCCGCCGCGGTCAGCCCGCCCCACACCCCGTAGGGCTCCGGCTGCACCAGCGCGTGCTCGCGGCACTCCACCATCACCGGGCACCGCGCACAGACCCGCTTCGCCGCCTCCTCGCGCGACAGCCGTGCCG
The DNA here is from genome assembly GCF_036189845.1 of Streptomyces griseoaurantiacus. Taxonomy (NCBI): domain Bacteria; kingdom Bacillati; phylum Actinomycetota; class Actinomycetes; order Kitasatosporales; family Streptomycetaceae; genus Streptomyces; species Streptomyces griseoaurantiacus. Next base: position 4,720,263 of record NZ_CP108326.1, read on the forward strand.
CGGTCGGCTCCTTGGACGGTGCGAAGAACAGTCCTGCCTCGTCGCGCCGGCACACGGCCTCCGTGTGCCACGGGGCGTCCTGGTCCCGCCCGGGTCCCCGCTGGGAGGGAACTGCGGCGACCTGCAGGGACGAATGCGGCGGTTGCAGCACGGTCTACTCCTGACGACGGCTTCGCGAGCGAGAGACGATGCAGCAAGCCTTACCCGCTGTGCGGGGGCCTAAGCGTGGCGTTCCGACTCCCGGGCCGCCTTCCGTTTCACAGCCCCATGCGCCGCCGCATCTTCCGGTCGGCCTCCTCCAGCTTGCGGCTGACCTTGCGTTCCCACGTCCCGGCGGATTTCCGGTCCATGCTCTGCGAGACCCGCTCCGAGACCCGCTCCAGGATGTCCGCGACCAGCCGGCCCTTGCGGGGCGTGGCCTCGACATTGCCCAGCACCGCCCAGCCGTCGACGAAGACCGTGGGCGCCTGGGGATCGCCCGAGTCCAGCGGGCTGACCTCGAAGTTGCCCAGCACGCCGCCGCCGGTGCCGCGCATCGACACGTTCTCCGGGACGCGCACCTGCACGTCGCCGAAGACGGATATCGCCTTCACGACGATCTGCTGGTACTCGAACAGGGCCTCGCTCAGGTCGATCTCGACGCTGCCGAAGATCGCGTACGCGTGGATGCGCCGGCCGGCCCGCCAACGGCCCCTGCGCACCGCGGCGCTGAACACCGCGACCACGTTCTCGTCGGCCTCCGCCGGTATCGCGGTGGTGGGGCGGTGCGGCGGCGCCGTGTGCGAGGCGGACGGGCGGGGGCCCTGGGCGGCGGGCAGGTCCCGTACGAAGGCGTCGAGTTCGCCGACCGTCTTGGCGGCGAGCACGCCCTCGACGCGCTCGGCGTGCTCCTCGGCGGTGAGCCGCCCCTCGGACAGGGCGTCGCGCAGCATGTCGGCGATGCGGTCCCGGTCGGCGTCCGAGCAGCGCAGCTCGGTCGGTGGCAGGGGCCGGTCGCCGGCGGGGGAGTCGGGCCGGGCATCGGTCGGGGCGGGGCTCTTCTTCAGGTCCACGGCAGCAGCGTACCCAAACGCGATAGATCGCGACTAGCCCTTGTCGAAAGCTGTGGAAAACCGTGCACGGGCGGGAACCGTGGGCGGGCGCGGGGTCGCGAGCCCCGTGCGCGGGCGCCGGGTCGCGGGGTGCGCGCAAGTGAGCCGTACCTCACCCTCACGCCCCGACCGGCAGGTCATACGCTGGTGGACGCTGCCAACGGAGGCCGGCCGTCGTCGCTGAGGAAGCCCGCGACGCGTCATGTCGAGTGAGGAATGGGCGAGAATGCCTGAGTTCGCGTACACCGATCTGCTCCCCATGGGAGAGGACACCACCCCCTACCGGCTGGTGACCTCCGAGGGTGTCTCCACCTTCGAGGCCGACGGGCGAACCTTCCTCAAGGTGGAGCCCGAGGCCCTGCGCACGCTCGCCGAGACGGCCGTCCACGACATCCAGCACTACCTGCGCCCGGCCCACCTCGCCCAGCTCCGCCGCATCATCGACGACCCCGAGGCCTCCGCCAACGACAAGTTCGTCGCCCTGGACCTGCTGAAGAACGCCAATATCGCGGCGGCCGGTGTGCTCCCGATGTGCCAGGACACCGGCACCGCGATCGTCATGGGCAAGCGCGGCCAGAACGTGCTCACCGAAGGAGGCGACGAGGAGGCCCTCTCCCGGGGCATCTACGACGCCTACCACAACCTCAACCTGCGCTATTCGCAGATGGCTCCGCTCACCATGTGGGAGGAGAAGAACACCGGCTCCAACCTGCCCGCACAGATCGAGCTGTACGCGACCGACGGCGGCGCCTACAAGTTCCTCTTCATGGCCAAGGGCGGCGGCAGCGCCAACAAGTCGTTCCTCTACCAGGAGACCAAGGCGGTCCTCAACGAGGGCTCCATGATGAAGTTCCTGGAGGAGAAGATCCGTTCGCTCGGCACGGCCGCCTGCCCGCCGTACCACCTGGCGATCGTCGTCGGCGGCACGAGCGCCGAGTACGCCCTGAAGACCGCCAAGTACGCCTCCGCGCACTACCTCGACGAGATCCCCGCCGAGGGCTCCCCCCTCGGCCACGGCTTCCGCGACAAGGAGCTGGAGGAGAAGGTCTTCGAGCTGACGCAGAAGATCGGCATCGGCGCGCAGTTCGGCGGCAAGTATTTCTGCCACGACGTCCGCGTCGTCCGCCTGCCCCGGCACGGCGCCTCCTGCCCCGTCGCCATCGCCGTCTCCTGCTCCGCCGACCGCCAGGCCGTCGCGAAGATCACCGCCGAGGGCGTCTTCCTGGAGCAGCTCGAGACCGACCCGGCGCGCTTCCTGCCGGAGACCACCGAGGAGCAGCTGGAGGAGTCCGGCGACGTCGTGCGGATCGACCTCAACCGGCCGATGGACGAGATCCTCGCCGAGCTGACCAAGTACCCGGTCAAGACCCGGCTCTCGCTCTCCGGCCCGCTGGTCGTCGCCCGCGACATCGCGCACGCCAAGATCAAGGAACGCCTTGACGCGGGCGAGGAGATGCCGCAGTACCTCAAGGACCACCCGGTCTACTACGCCGGCCCGGCCAAGACCCCCGAGGGCTACGCCTCCGGCTCCTTCGGCCCGACCACGGCCGGCCGCATGGACTCCTACGTCGAGCAGTTCCAGGCGGCGGGCGGCTCCAAGGTGATGCTCGCCAAGGGCAACCGCAGCAAGCAGGTCACCGACGCGTGCGACACGCACGGCGGCTTCTACCTCGGCTCCATCGGCGGCCCCGCAGCCCGGCTCGCCCAGGACTGCATCAAGAAGGTCGAGGTCGTCGAGTACGAGGAGCTCGGCATGGAGGCGGTCTGGAAGATCGAGGTCGAGGACTTCCCGGCGTTCATCGTGGTGGACGACAAGGGCAACGACTTCTTCCAGGCGCCCGCCGAGCCCCCCACCTTCACCAGCATCCCGGTGCGGGGCCCCGGCCTGGCCTGAGCCGTCCGAGCCCCGCGGGGGCGCGGGGCCCACGCCTCGCGCCCCCGTCCGTTCAGGCTTCGTCCTCCCCGGCCTCCTGGTCCCCCTCGGCCAGTGCCGCGTCCAGGCGCCGGCGGGCGCCCTCCAGCCAGGTGCGGCACACCGCCGCCAGCTCCTCCCCGCGCTCCCACAGCGCCAGGGACTCCTCCAGCGTGGTGCCGCCCGCCTCCAGACGCCGGACGACCTCGATCAGCTCGTCCCGCGCCTGCTCGTAGCCGAGCGCCTCGCCCTTCTTGCCGCCGTCCGCGGCCTGTGCGGTGCCGGTACCGGTCTCCGTGCTGGTCATGCGTCCACTTCCTGAGTTCCCTGAGCTCCCGGGGTTTCTGGGGTTCCCGGTGTTCCCTGACGTCCCCGACGTTTCCGCTGCCCCTGCCGGTCCTGCTGCCCGGCCTGCTCCACGGCCCGCTCTCCGGCCGTCGCGACCCGTACGGCGAACTCGCCCTCCGCGACCCGAGCCCGCAGCGGCTCCCCCTCGGCGACCTCCTCCGGAGCGCGCACCACGTGCCCGTCGTCCTTCTGCAGCACCGCGTACCCGCGCCGCAGCGTGGCCGCAGGGGACAGTGCCACCACACGGGCGTGGGTGTGCGACAGCTCCGAGTCCGCCCGGTCCAGCAGGTGCCCGAGGGTGCGCCGGGAGCGGTCGGTGAGCGAGGCGACGTGGTCGGCCCGCTCGTCCACCATGCGGTGCGGGTCCTCCATGCAGGGGCGCGCCAGCGCGTGCGCGAGCCCCCGCTCCTCGCGCTCGACGAAGGCGTGCGCGCAGCGCCGGGCCCGGTCGCGCAGCCCGCGCACCTTCTCCAGCTCCTCGCCCACGTCCGGCACGACCTTCTTCGCGGCGTCGGTCGGGGTGGACGCGCGCAGGTCGGCCACGTAGTCGAGCAGCGGGGTGTCCGGCTCGTGCCCGATGGCCGAGACCACCGGGGTGCGGCACTCCGCGACCGTCCGCACGAGCTGCTCGTCGGAGAACGGCAGCAGGTCCTCCACGCTGCCGCCGCCCCGGGCCACGACGATCACGTCCACCTCCTCGTGCGCGTCGAGCTCCTTGACGGCCTGGACGACCTGCGGCACCGCGTGGACCCCCTGCACGGGGACGTTGCGGACCTCGAAGCGGACGGCGGGCCAGCGGTGCCGGGCGTTCTCCAGCACGTCCCGCTCGGCCGCCGAGGCCCGGCCGCACACCAGTCCGATCAGCTGGGGCAGGAAGGGCAGCGGCTTCTTGCGCTCGGCCGCGAACAGTCCCTCGGCGGCCAGGGACTTCTTGAGCTGCTCCAGCCGCGCCAGCAGCTCGCCCACGCCCACCGGCCGTATCTCCGCGGCCCGCAGTGAGAGCTGCCCGCGCGGCGCGTACCACTCGGGTTTCGCGTGCACGACGACGCGGGCGCCCTCGCTCACCACGTCGGCCACGGCGTCGAACACCTGGCGGTAGCAGGTGACGCCGACCGAGATGTCGTGCGAAGGATCGCGCAGGGTCAGGAACACCACCCCGGCGCCGGGCCGGCGCGAGAGCTGGGTGATCTGCCCCTCCACCCAGACCGCGCCGAGCCGGTCGATCCAGCCCCCGATGAGCCGCGACACCTGCCCCACGGGCAGTGGGGTGTCGGCGGACGTGTTGACAGCCATGCGCCCGAGCGTAACGGCCGGGTACGACAACGCCCCGGCCGCACACGGCCCCGGGCGCCCCCGCCCGCGTCCGTCCGCTCCCCACCCGCGCCCGTCCACCCCCGGCGGCTCCCGGGCCGTCCGCCGGGACGCCCTACGATGGGGGCATGACCGCTTCGCCTGCCCGCCGCCGTGTCCTGCTCGCCGCCCCCCGTGGCTACTGCGCGGGCGTCGACCGCGCGGTGATCGCCGTGGAGAAGGCCCTGGAGCAGTACGGGGCCCCCGTCTACGTCCGCCACGAGATCGTGCACAACAAGTACGTCGTGCAGACCCTGGAGAAGAAGGGCGCGATCTTCGTCGAGCGCACGGAGGAGGTGCCGCCGGGCAACATCGTGATGTTCTCCGCGCACGGCGTCGCCCCCGTCGTCCACGAGGAGGCCGAACGCGGCCGCCTGGCCACCATCGACGCCACCTGCCCCCTGGTGACCAAGGTCCACAAGGAGGCCGTCCGGTTCGCCAAGGACGACTACGACATCCTCCTGATCGGGCACGAGGGCCACGAGGAGGTCATCGGCACCTCCGGCGAGGCCCCCGAGCACATCCAGCTCGTCGACGGCCCCGAGGACGTGGCGAACGTCGAGGTCCGGGACCCGTCGAAGGTCGTCTGGCTCTCCCAGACCACCCTCTCCGTGGACGAGACCATGGAGACCGTCGACGCCCTCAAGGACAAGTTCCCCCAGCTCCTCTCGCCGCCGAGCGACGACATCTGCTACGCCACGCAGAACCGTCAGCTCGCCGTGAAGCAGATGGGCGCCGAGGCGGACCTGGTCATCGTGGTCGGCTCGCGCAACTCCTCCAACTCCAAGCGGCTGGTCGAGGTCGCCAAGCTGGCCGGCGCCCGCGCCGCGTACCTGGTCGACTTCGCCGACGAGATCGACGAGGCCTGGCTGGAGGGTGTCTCCACGGTCGGCGTGACCTCCGGGGCCTCGGTGCCCGAGGTGCTCGTCGAACAGGTCCTGGAGCGGCTCACGGGCCACGGCTTCGAGGACGTCGAGATCGTCAAGGCGGCCGAGGAGTCCATCGCCTTCTCCCTCCCCAAGGAGCTGCGTCGGGACCTGCGCGAGGAGGCCGCGGCGCTGGTCGCGGAGCGCCGGGGGACGACGGCCTGACGGATCGCCACGTACCGTAAGGCCATGCAGATCTTCGGTGTGGACATCGGCGGCTCCGGCATCAAGGGCGCCCCCGTGGACCTGGACAAGGGCGACCTCGCGCAGGAGCGCCACAAGGTGCTCACCCCGCACCCGGCCACGCCGGACACGGTGGCGGACGGGGTGAAGGAGGTCCTCGACCACTTCGGGTGGACGGGCCCGGTGGGCGTCACCTTCCCCGGCGTCGTGACCGACGACAGCGTGGTGCGCACGGCGGCGAACGTGGACGCGGCCTGGGTGGACACCGACGCCCGCGCCCTGCTGGGCGAGCGGCTCGGCGGCCTGCCGGTGACGGTCGTCAACGACGCGGACGCGGCGGGCGTCGCCGAGATGGAGTTCGGTGCGGGGCGCGGCCGGCGGGGGACCGTCGTGCTGCTGACCTTCGGCACGGGCATCGGCAGCGCCGTCTTCTCCGACGGCGTCCTGGTCCCCAACACGGAGCTGGGCCACCTGGAGCTGAAGGGCCACGACGCCGAGAAGCGGGCCTCCAGCAAGGCCAAGGAGGACGAGGACCTCTCCTGGGAGCGGTGGGCGCGCCGGGTGCAGAAGTACCTGGCGCACGTGGAGATGCTGCTGTCTCCCGAACTGTTCGTCATCGGCGGCGGGGTGAGCCGCAAGGCCCACAAGTTCCTGCCGCACATCGAGGACATCAGAGCGACGATCGTCCCGGCGGAGCTGCAGAACAACGCGGGAATCGTGGGCGCGGCGATGCGCGCGGCCCAGCGCCGCTGACGCCACTGGCTTCCCGGAGCGCCCTCGAAAGGCCGCGCCCCCGTCAGCGCGCGGTCGGCCGTCCTGGTCCCCGGGGCGGCCGGGGCGCGCCGGACCCGCCCCTGCCGGGGGACCCGGCACCTCCGGGCCTCGCCGCCGAGCCGTTCCGGGCCGCCGCCGCGGTGGCCGTGCGCCGTCGGCCGACGGCCCGTACGCCGACCAGCGCCGCCGCCACCGCCGTCCCGCCGTACAGCCAGCCCGCCTGGGTGGCGAGGGCGGTGATCAGGGCCATGAGCCGGCCCCCGAGCCCGCCGTCCCCGGGAACGGCGGGAAGCAGGCCGACCGCGAACGCGATGGGCGCCACCACGGGGGCCGTCAGCAGGTCGCCCGGCCGGATCCAGAGCGCCGTCAGCGCGCACACCGGCAGGAACAGCACCCCGTACGCCGTCAGCGACCCCCCGAACAGCAGCCGGTCCAGGAACCCCAGCACCAGCATCACGGCCCCCGCGAACAGCCCGCCGCCGAGCCCGGTGAGCCGGGGGTTGGGCAGATGCCGGGCGCCCGCCGGCCGGGCAGGAGCCCCCGCGCCGGGAGCGGGCCGCCGCGCGGCGGCGGGGCGCACTCCCGCGCCACGCCCGCGCGCGACGGGGGCCGGCGCGGGGCGCCGTCCGCCCCGAGGGGGCAGCGGCGCGCCGCGTCGCGGTCCGTACCGGGCAGACGGCGTCCTGTGTTGCTCCACCGGACCAACTTAGGTCGGACAATGTGCCGAATGGCCCCACAGACACGCCGTCGCCGCGTCCTCGGCGCTGTGTTCGAGACGCCGCCGAGGGCGCCCGGCGGCACGCCGTAGACTGGTGGATCGGCCCGCACCGCACCCGCGCCAGGCCCCGCAGGACCGGGCCGGGGCCGCACGGGAGCGGCCACCGCTCCACCACCCCCTCCTCACGTACGGGAAGTCGCAACGTGTCGCTCACGATCGGAATCGTCGGTCTGCCCAATGTCGGCAAGTCGACCCTGTTCAACGCCCTGACCAAGAACGACGTGCTCGCGGCCAACTACCCGTTCGCCACGATCGAGCCCAACGTCGGCGTGGTCGGCGTCCCCGACCCGCGTCTGACGAAGTTGGCCGAGATCTTCTCCTCCCAGCGGGTGCTCCCGGCGACCGTGGACTTCGTCGACATCGCCGGCATCGTGCGCGGCGCGAGCGAGGGCGAGGGCCTGGGCAACAAGTTCCTCGCGAACATCCGTGAGTCCGACGCCATCTGCCAGGTCATCCGCGCCTTCAAGGACGAGAACGTCGTGCACGTCGACGGCAAGGTCTCGCCCAAGGACGACATCGAGACGATCAACACCGAGCTGATCCTCGCCGACCTGCAGACCATCGAGAAGGTCCTGCCGCGCCTGCAGAAGGAATCGCGGATCAAGAAGGACATCGGCCCCAAGGTGAAGGCCGTCGAGGAGGCCAAGGAGATCCTGGAGAAGGGCGACACGCTCTTCGCCCACGGCATCGTCCAGGGCACCGGGCGCAGCGAGCTCCTGCACGACCTGCACCTGCTCACCACCAAGCCCTTCCTCTACGTCTTCAACGTCGACGAGGACGAGCTGACGGACGAGGACTTCAAGAACGAGCAGCGCGCCCTGGTCGCCCCCGCCGAGGCGATCTTCCTCAACGCCAAGCTGGAGGCGGACCTCGCCGAGCTGGAGGAGGACGAGGCCCTCGAACTCCTCCAGTCCGTCGGCCAGGAGGAGCCCGGCCTCGCCACCCTCGCCCACGTCGGCTTCCGCACCCTCGGCCTCCAGACGTACCTCACGGCCGGCCCCAAGGAGTCCCGCGCCTGGACGATCAAGAAGGGCGCCACCGCCCCCGAGGCCGCCGGTGTCATCCACACCGACTTCCAGAAGGGCTTCATCAAGGCCGAGGTCATCTCCTTCGAGGACCTGGTCGCAACCGGCTCCGTCGCCGAGGCCCGCGCCAAGGGCAAGGCCCGCATGGAGGGCAAGGACTACGTGATGCAGGACGGCGACGTGGTGGAGTTCCGCTTCAACGTGTGACGGGTGACATATCGCCGCGTCGCTGATCCGGCAGCCATCCAGGTCGGAGAGGGTCCGGCTCTTCGGAGTCGGGCCCTTGGTTTTTCCCGTGCCGGGATCGCGCTGGGACGGGATGAGGGTGCCCGTGCCGGGATTCGGGCAGCGGTCTGCCCGATTCGAGAGTGGGTGGGAGGGGCTTCACTCACACGTCTTCTTCACGCTCCCGGGGACGTGTGGATTCCGGCCGTAGCACTTTTCCTACTCGTTTGACACAATCGACGGCATGGCTGAGACGACGTACAGCATCGGGGAAGGGCCGGCGACGCGGGTGAGCCTGTCGCTGCCGGAGGGGACCGCGGAGGCGATCCGGGCGCGGGTGGGGAAGCGCGAGTTCTCCGCGTTCATCGCCGAGGCGGTCGAGCGTGAGCTGCGGGGGCAGGTCCTGGACGAGTACCTGGCGGACTACGAGAGCCGCAAGGGGCCGGTCTCCGAGCCGGCTCGTCAACGGGCGCGGCAGGTCTTCGACGAGGCGTTCGCCGAGGAGGCCGAGTGGCCCGCCGCAGGCTGAGTCACGCGGGGACGCTGGTCCTCGACAGTGAAGGACTCGCGAAGCTGCTCGCTGACGAGGAGCAGGTGGTGGCCCTGATCGCTGAGGCGCGGTCGCGCGGCATGGAGGTCGTGATCAGTGCGCTCACCATCATCGAGGCCGTCCACGCGCGTACGAACAAGTCCCGCCTGAACTGGGTGCTTTCCGGGCTGCGCGTCGTCCCGGTCGGTGACGAGGAGGCGCGAGCCGCCTCGAAGTTGCTGATGAACGCCGGCTTGCACGGACACAGGTACGCGATCGATGCGACCGTTGCCGAGGCCGCGTTGCGACAGCACCGCCCCGTGGTCATGCTGACGTCCGACATTGACGACATGGCCAAGCTGTGCGGTGAGCGGGTCCGGCTCGTGGCGGTGTGATTTCCCCTGCACCCCGATCGCGTCGACGACCGCACCCCCCTTCGCCTCCCCCGGGGGCCGGGAAACCGGTGGTGGCAGGATGCGGGGTCGGTGGGCGAGGAGGGGCGGGGCGCGTGGGGCGGGGTGAGCGGGAGGTGGTCGCGCGGGGGGCGCGGCTGGGTGAGGCGGCGCGGGGGGTGGCCGGGGATCACCGGCGGGCCGTCGAGGCGGTGCGGGCGGCGCTGCGGCCGCTGCACGAGGAGGTCGTCGCACGGGAGCTGGGCACCATCCCCGTGGCCCGGCTGCAGGACGTCACCGAGGGGCGGCTGCGCCTCGGCGCCGTCGAGAAGAGCGGCCTGGACACGGTGGGCCGGGTGCGGGAGGCCGGGCCCTACCGGTTGCGGCAGATCCCCGGCGTCGGACAGCGGACCGTCGACCAGATCCTCGCCGCGGCCGCCCGGCTCGCCGAGGCCGTAGACGAGACCGCGGCCGTCCACATCGACGTGGACCGGCCCGAGCCCCGCACCACCGCGCTCGTCATGGCCCTGCACGTCCTGGTGGAGGCCGGGCCCGAGGGGCGGCGCGCGGTGGACCGGGCAGAGGATCTGGTCCGGCGCCTCGGCCCGCTCCTCGAAGCGGCCCGGCACGCCACCGGGGCGCTGCGGATGCTGCTGGCGGGCGCGGAGAAGCGGGAACGCGCCCTGGCCGCCGTCGCCGAACTGCGGTCGCTGGCCGAGGAGGCCGAACGGAACGGTCTGCACGAGTCCTTCGCGCAGACCTCGGTGGACCTGCTGCGGCCGTCGGACGAACTCGCCGCCTGGGCCGACTTCGAGCTGCGCTCCGCCGAGTACTACAGCCTGCTCGCCGAGATCTCCGGACGGGCTCCCGACGCGGCCGCCGCCGAGGGCTTCCTGCCCGAGGAGGTCGCCGCACGGGTGCGCGGCCTGCGCCTCGACGACTCGCAGCGGCGGGTCTCGCTGCGCGGCTACCAGGACTTCGGCGCCCGGTTCGCCCTCGCCCAGCGCAAGGTGGTGCTCGGCGACGAGATGGGCCTGGGCAAGACCATCCAGGCGATCGCCGTGCTGGCCCACCTGGCCGCCCAGGGGGAAAAACGGTTCCTCGTCGTCTGCCCGGCGAGTGTCCTCGTCAACTGGACCCGCGAGATCGAGGCCCGCAGCGCCCTGCGCGTCACCGTGCTCCACGGCCCCGACCGCCAGGACGCCTTCGCCGACTGGAGGGAGCGGGGAGGCGTCGGCGTCACCACGTTCGAGGCGCTGCGCGGCTTCCCCGAGCCGGCGGCGGACGAGGTCGCCGCGCTCGTCGTCGACGAGGCGCACGCGGTGAAGAACCCGGAGGCCAAACGGTCCCGCGCGGTCGCCCTGTGGGCCGGACGCTGCCCGCACGCGCTCTTCATGACCGGTACCCCGATGGAGAACCGGGTCGGTGAGTTCCGGAACCTGGTGCGGATGCTCGCCCCGGACGTCGCCGAGGCGCTCGGCGAAGGCGACGCCCTGGTCGGCTCGGTCGCCTTCCGCCGGGCCGTCGCCCCCGTCTACCTGCGCCGCAACCAGGAGGACGTGCTGACGGAACTGCCGAGCCTGCAGCAGACCGACGAGTGGGAGGAACTGAGCGCGGCGGACGAGGAGGCGTACCGGGAGGCCGTGCGGGCCGGCAACTTCATGGCGATGCGCCGGGCCGCGTACGCGCGCCCCGAGAAGTCCGCGAAGCTCGGCCGGCTGCGGGAGATCGTCGAGGAGGCCGGGGAGAACGGCCAGCGGACGGTGGTCTTCTCCTACTTCCGGGACGTCCTGGACGTGGTGCGGGACGCCCTCACGGCCCGACCGGGCGGCGGTGCCCCGGTGTTCGGGCCGCTGACCGGGAGCGTTCCGCCCGGGCGGCGGCAGCGGATCGTCGACGACTTCGCCGCGACGCCGGGACCGGCCGTGCTGCTGGCACAGATCCAGGCGGCGGGCGTCGGCCTCAACATGCAGGCCGCCTCCGTGGTCGTCCTGTGCGAACCGCAGATCAAGCCGACCCTGGAGCACCAGGCGGTGGCCCGGGCGCACCGCATGGGCCAGGTCCGGCCGGTCGGCGTGCACCGGCTGCTGGCCACCGGGGGAGTGGACGAGCGCCTGGTGCGGATGCTGGAGCGCAAGACCCGGCTGTTCGACGCCTACGCCCGGCGCAGCGCCGTGGCCGAGGCCACGCCGGACGCGGTCGACGTGTCCGACACGGAGCTGGCCCGGCGGATCGTCGAGGAGGAGCAGGTCCGGCTCGGCGTGGCGCAGGCGGGCCCGGCGGCGACGGCGGGGTGAGGACGGGCGACGTCCGGCTGGACGGGCGGCCGGGCGGCCGGGTGGCGACGGGGGTGATGGCCGGGTGGGGGCGGGGGCGACCGCCGGAGCGGGCGCGTGCGCACCTCCCCGCGCGCTCCCCTCGGCGTCCCCGCGTGCGCCCCTGGGCCTCCCCGCGCCGCTCACGCGAGGAGGTGCACGTCACTCACGCGGGCCCGGCGCTCACACGCGTCCGGCGCTCACGCCGGCTCGGCCTGGGGCTCGCCTGGGCGCGGGTCCGGCAGCCGGGGCTTCCGGCTCGCGGGTTCCGCGGCGGGCGCCTCCGTGACGGCGGGTTCCGCGACGGGCACGGGCACCTCAGAGCCGGGGTTCTCCGAGCCGGGGTCCTCCGGGGCGGGCGCGCCCGCCGGCGGCGCATCCGTGGGGGCCGCTTCCGTGAGGGGCGCCTCGGCGAGGGGGGCGTCCGCGAGAGGCGCCTCCGTGGCGGGCGGGTCCTCCCGCCACCGTCTCGTCGTCCACACGTAGTGGTACACGACCGAGCCCATCGCGAGGAGCAGCAGGGGACCGTACAGCCACGGGTGTGCCGCGAGGTGCGTCGGCAGGTAGCGGTACGCCGCCAGGAGCGCCAGGAAGACCACCGTGCCGTGCACGAGGAGCAGGCTCGCGGAGCGGTCCCAGCCGCGGCTGAGCGCGCGCATCCCCGCCTCGATGGTGAGCGCGAAGACGACACCGGCGACGAGGTCCGCGCCGTAGTGGTAGCCGAAGCCGAGGGTCGCGCTGAGGGTGGCCACCAGCCAGAAGGTGCCGGCGTACCGCATGAGGCGGGAGCCCTCGCGGGTGTGGACGAACAGCGTGGTCGCCCACGCGGTGTGCAGGCTCGGCATGCAGTTGCGCGGGGTGATCCCGTCGAACGGGATGGGGTGCGGCGTGCCGAGGGGCGGTGCGGTGTGCGGCCACAGGTCGGCCGTCGCCCACGCCCCGCCGTCGGGGCCGTAGGCGAAGACGGGACCGACCACCGGGAAGATCATGTACACGGCCGGTCCCAGCATGCCGATGGCCAGGAAGGTGCGCACCAGGTGGTGCCGCGGGAACCGCCGCTCGGCCGCCACGTGCCGCAACTGGTACAGCGCCATGAGCGCGGCGGCGAGCGGGAGCTGGCCGTAGACGAGGCTCAGCAGGTGCTCACCGGCCGGTCCGCTCGCGTCGACGATCCGGCCGGCCACCCAGGAGGGGTCGCCCAGCGCGTGGTCGGCGGTCGCCACGTACGGGTCGAGGACCTTCGGGCGGGCCTTGGAGGTGATGAGCAGCCAGGTGTCGCCCGCCAGGTGACCGGTCACCAGCAGCAGACCGAGCCCGGTGCCCTTCACCAGCAGCGCGCGCTCCCGGCCAGTGCGGCGGACCAGGCCGAGGACCGCGCAGCCGAGGATCACCCACAGCGCGCCGTTGCCGAACTTCTGGTGGGCGTCGGCCAGCCACCGCACGAGGGCGAACACGAGGTCGATGCCGATCGCGCAGCTCACCGCGAGCAGCCGTTGCCGCCAGGTGAGCACCACCATCGTCAGCGCGAGACCGGCGTACAGCAGCGGTCCCGAGTGCGGGCTGAAGAGCAGCTCGCGGGACTCGTTGGTGAGCGGTCCCGAGGTGCCGTAGTGGCGCGCGGCGAACTCCATCGCGACGAGGAAGGCGAGGACCAGCGCCACCGCCACCGTCCACTGCGTCACCCGCGGCCGGTGGGGGAAGGTCGATGAGGGGGCGTCCTCGTCTCTTCGCCGGCCTATGTCTGTGGGTATGGAGTTCACGTGGTTGACCTGTTTATCCGGAAATGGGTGCGGGTGGGAGTGTGGACCGTCTATTGCCGGGACTGCACGGATTCCTGAGCAGAAGTCGGTCATTTGTGCGCGCGGTGAGTTCGAACATGCTACTTATCCACGAAGAGTGCTGTCGTGGGGCGTACGTTCCCCGAGGGGCGCGCGCTCCGGACGGGCCGCGCGCTCGCCACAGTCCGCACGCTGACGACAGGCCGCGCGCTCGCCACAGTCCGCACGCTCGCCACACGCCGCGCGCTCCCGACGCGGCGGTGACCGCCGGCCCGCTCCTACCCCGCGACCGCCCGCCGTGCCGCCTCCCGGACCCGGGCCGCCGCGTGCTCCGGCAGATGGCGCGCGGCGTGCAGCCGGCCCCCCGCGGCGGCCAGTGCCGCGCGGCGGGCCCGGTCGGTCAGCAGCTCCGCGCAGGCGAGGGCCAGTCCCTCCGCGCCGTCGGCGAGGGCGAGGTGTTCCCCGGCGACGACGTCCAGCCCCTCCGCGCCGATCGTCGTGCTGACCACCGGAACCCCGTGCGCGAAGGCCTCCAGGATCTTGATGCGGGTGCCGCTGCCCACCCGCAGCGGCACCACCACCAGATCGGCCGCCCGCAGATACGGGGCCATGCTCGGCACCATGCCCGTGACCTCCACGCACGGTCCCGCGAGCGCGGCGACCTCCGGGGCGGGTTTGCCCGCGAGGACGACCCTCGCCCCCGGCACCCGCGCGTGCAGCCGAGGCAGCACCTCACGGGTCAGCCAGGCGGCGGCGTCCGCGTTCGGCGGCCAGTCGAAGGAGCCCTGGAAGAGCAGGGTCGGCCGCCTGCCCGGGACGTGCTCCGGAGCGGGGGCCGGCGGCGGGGCCGGGCAGGTGTTGGGCACCACGACCGTGCGCTCCCCGCCCGGCCGCCCCGCCGCCAGCCGCTCCGCGTCGCGCCCGGCGGCGACCACGGTGACGTCCGCCTCCCGGGCCACCCTCCGGTGCACCCGCCCCCACCAGGCGATCGAGCGGCGGGCCTGCACCCGCTGCCACGGGGTGAGCGGCACGCCCCACACGCCCCGGCCGACCTCGCCCCAGCGCCGGATCAGCACGTCCTCGAAGTCGTCCACGTCGACGACCGTGCGGCCGTGGAACCGGCCGCGCAGCGGCAGCCAGGCGCGCTCGCGGTTGAACCACACCAGGTCGTGGCCGGTGCCGGTGGCCCAACGGGGGAGCGCGTGCGCGAGCGCGCGCCGCTGGTGTCCGGCGTACGCGGCGGAGGGCCCGCGCGCGGTGATCCCCGCGAGGGCGCGCAGCCCGGCGTACGCCGGCACCCGCACCACCCCGGCACGATGGAACCGCGCCGCCTCCTCCGGCGGCAGCACCGGTCCCGCCGCCCCCTCCGCCGCCTCCGAGGCGAGGAACAGCGCGTCCACCGGACCCAGTCCGGCGAGCGCACCGGTGACCAGGTCCATGCGCTGCACCGAGCCCTCCGCCGGGCGCCGCGGCAGGACGTCGCTCACGAACAGTGTGCGGATCATCGTTCCGCCCCGCTCTCCGCCCGGGCGACCCGCCCGGCGCCCGGCTGCCGCCGCCACCGGGGCCGGGCCACCGCGGGCCGCCCCCGCACCGTCCGCCGCACGGCCGACAGGGTGTACGCCAGCCCGACGGCCCAGCCCAGCACCGTCGCCCACATGACCCCGTCCACCCCCCAGGCGTGCCCGAGCACGTACGACAGCGGCACCCGGACCACGCCCAGCGACAGCACCGTGCAGACCAGCGGGACCACGGCCCGCGTGATGCCGTTGAACCAGCCGTGCAGCACCACCGTCAGCGCGTAGGCCAGGAAGAAGGGGGCGGTGATGAGCAGGTACCGCTCGGTCACGGCCCGCGTTCCGGCGCTGCCGGAGAACAACGCGGCGATCGGCCCGCGGCAGGTGAGCAGCAGCACGGACACCCCCACCGCCAGCGCCCCGCCCAGCCACACCGAGCGGCGCACCCCCTCGCGGATGCGCGCGGTCAGGCCGGCGCCGCTGTTCTGCGCGGTGAACACCATCAGCGCGCCGGAGAGGTTGAGGAACAGGGCGGAGGTGAGCAGTTCGAGGCGGGAGACCACGGTCAGCGCCGCCAGCGCCTCCTCCCCGTACGGCGTGATGATCCACACCAGCGTCAGTACCCCGACACCGATCAGCAGGTACTGCACCGCCATCGGCGCCCCGATCCGCAGGCCCCGCGACAGCTCGGCGCGCACGGTGGCGGCCGAGACCGGCGGCCCGGGCGGCCTGCCGCGCCGCTCGGCCAGCAGACGGGTCAGCCCGATCGCGGCGGTGACGGCGTTGGCGGCCACCACGGCGAGCGCGGCGCCCGCGAGGCCGAAGCCCCCCGGGCCCACGAACAGCCAGGCGAACAGCCCGTTCAGCGCGCTCGCCGTGATCATGAGCGAGGTGGCCCTGCGGGCGTCGCCGCGCCCGGTCAGGACCGCGCACACCGCGCCGAGTGCGTACACGGCGAGCATTCCCGAGCACAGCGTCACCACGAAGGTGCGGGCCTCGCCGGCCACCTCGCCCCTCACCCCGGCCAGCGCCAGCAGCGGGGCCGCGCCCACCGCGGCGGCACCGGCGCACAGTGCGGACCAGGCCGCCGTGCACACCGCGAGCGCCAGCAGGGCGCTCGGATCGTCGCGCCGCCCGGCCCCGGCGAGCTGCCCGAGCCGGACCGCGAAGGCGCTCGACACCCCGGTGAACAGCGAACTCAGGATCGAGTACAGCGGCTGTGCCGCGCCCATCGCCGCCAGGCCCGTGACGCCCACGTACCGGCCCACGACCGCGCTGTCGACCAGCAGGTAGGCCTGCTGGAGCAGGTTGGCCAGGGCCAGCGGGGCCGCGACCTGGACGATGCCGGTCAGGACCGGGCCCCGCGTCAGGTCCGGCACGTCACTCCCCGGGCGTGGCGAGCAGCTCGTCGAGCCAGGCCTCGTCGTCCTCGCCGAAGCCCTCGCCGTCGGCGCCGGGTTCCCCCGGCAGGCCCGACCCGTCCCGCGCGTCCGCCCCGTACCTGCTCTCGACGAGCCGGGCGACGTCGACGACCGTGCGGTCGGTGATCAGGTTCACCGTGTCGAACTGCCGGCCGATGCAGGCGGAGACGCTGTTGCCGACGGTCAGGGCCATCATCGAGTCCAGGCCCAGGTCACGGAAGTCGGTGTGCACGTCGATCGAGGAATGGCCGAGGGTGTGCGCCAGGCAGCGGGCCACCATCCACTCCCGCTCGCTGTACACGCCGTCCGGGTTCCCGGTGAGACGCACCTCGGTGGCCTCGATGGCCTCCCGGACGCGGGCCAGGTTCCGCTTGCCGCGTTCCGCGAGGTCGGCGAGGGCCGTGGCGATCTTCTCCTCGATCTCCGTGGAGAGGGCGAGGGGATACGTCGGCAGGATGCTCATCAGCTCGCTGTCGTAGTTGATCCCGCCGCCGAAGAAGCCGGGCAGGTCGCCGCGGAGCGCCGCGTCGACGAGGGCCAGGCCGTCGCGGGTGCGCAGCGAGCGGAACGACGCGTCCTCCTGGAAGTTGGTCGCCACCGCCATGCCGATCTCCCGCCAGGCCACCCACTGCACGCTGACCACCCGGTGCTCCGGGGTGTTCAGGGCGCGGGCGAGGTGGTCCAGGTAGAAGTTGGCGGCCGCGTAGTCGCCCTGCCCGAGGGCCGGGAACACCGCGGCCACCGAGGACATGTGCAGCACGAAGTCCGGCCGGTCCTCGCGGGTCAGGTGGTGCAGCAGGAACGCGCCGTGCAGCTTGGGCCGCACCACGGAGTCGAACGCGGCGTCCTCCCGGCGGGCGATCAGGTCGCCGCCGGCCACACCGGCGGCGTGCACGATGCCGTCGAGGCGGCCGTGTGCGGCACGGATCGTCTCCAGCAGCGCGCTCAGCGCCTCCTCGTCGGCGGCGTCGGCGGCCACCGGGTGCACGCGCGCGCCCAGCGCGGTGAGCGCGCGCACCGCCGATATCCGGGCCGCGGCCGGGTGCGAGGAACCGGCCGCGAGGGTGTCCCACTCCTCCTCGGGCGGCAGGGCGGTCCGGCCCAGGAGGTAGAGGTGGAGGCCGGGGGCCCGGGCCGCGAAGTGCCGGGCCATCTCGAGGCCGAGGGCGCCGAGGCCGCCGGTGATCAGATAGGCGCCGCCGGGGCGCAGGTACTCCTCGCGGACCGCCGGGACCTCGGCCAGTTCGGCGAAGGACTCGCGGTACTTGTCCTTGCCGCGCAGCGCGTACACCCCGGGTTCGGCGGCGAGGATCTCCTGGCGCAGCACCGGGGCCGGCACCGCCTCGTCGAGGTCGAGCAGCGTGACGGTCATGTACGGGTACTCCCGGGCGACGGCCTTGGCGAACCCGGCGAGCGCCGCGTGCTCGGCGACCGTGCCGGGCTCGCCGGGCCCGACCGCGAGGCCCCGCCGGGTCAGCACCACGAGGTCCAGCTCGGCGCTGGCCCGCATCAGCTCCCGCGCCAGGTGGAACAGCCCGGTGAGCTGCTCCTCGATCCGGCGGGACAGCTCGGCGGGGTCCTGTGCGGGCGACTCGTCGAGGGCGAGGGCGTGCACCAGGTGGGTGTAGCCCTCGTCGACGAGTTCCTCGGCCAGCCGCTCGGGGTCGGCGGCCGGGTCGTCCGGGGCGCGCAGCACCGTGCCGGGCGGCAGCGCCTCGGCCACCGTGCCGGCCGTGCCGGGGTGCGCCAGCGCCAGCACGCGGACCGAGGGATCCGCGGACCCGGCGAGCGGCGCCGGCACGAACCGCACCTCGTGCGTGACCGGGTGCGTCCGGTGCGGCGCGGCGAGCGCGAACCGCTCGCGCCAGTCGTCGGGGAAGTCGACCCAGGCGCGCGTCTCGTCGAACTCGTACGGCGGCAGGTGCACGGTGCGGGGGCGCTGCCCCTCGTAGGCGGCGCTCAGGTCCACCTCCGCGCCCCGGGTCCAGGCCCGGGCGGCCTCGGTGCGCGCGGCCTCCGGCTCCTCGCCGGCCTCGGCGGTGGCCAGCGCCGTCCGCAGCCCGTCCAGGTCGGCGACCGTGACGGCGAAGCGGTGGGCGTGGTGGGCGCGCGAGACGTTGGCCGTCCAGCAGACGTCCCGGACGCCGCCCTCGATCCGCCCGGCGTCGAGGGCCTCGCGGTAGCGGCGGATCAGCCGGGCGAGCGAGAGGCGGGTGCGCGCGCTGAGGGTGAAGAGGTAGGAGGGACGGGCCTCGGCAGCCCCTGCGGATCCGGTTCCGGTGACCGTTGGGGATCCGGTTCCGTTGGCCGCTGCCGATCCGGTCCGGGCAGCCGCTGCCGATCCGGCCCCGGTGGCCCCCGCGGAGACGACCCCCGCGGCCCCCGCGGCCCCCGCGGCCCGCGCGGCCGGTTCCGTGTCCGCCCTCGCTCCGGTGAACTCCTCCAGCACCACGTGCGCGTTGGTGCCGCCGAGGCCGAAGGCGCTCACGCCGGCGCGGCGCGGGCCGTCCCCGGCGGTCCACTCGCGCGCCTCGGTCGGCACGTACACCGGCCCCTCGGCCAGGTCGATCGAGCCGTTGGGGCGCTCGTAGTTGGCCAGCGGCGGGATCACCCGGTGGCGCAGCGCGAGCACGGCCTTGATGACGCCGAGCACGCCCGAACCCTCGAAGAGGTGCCCGACGTTGGCCTTGACCGTGCCGACCGCGCAGAACCGCCGGTCCTCGGTGCGGGCGGCGAAGGCCCGCCGCAGCCCCTCGAACTCGATCGGGTCGCCCACCTTCGTGGCGGTGCCGTGCACCTCCAGATAGCCGATCGAGCGGGGGTCCACCCCGGCGTCGCGCCACGCGGCGTCCAGGAGGTCGGCCTGGGCGCCGGCGTCGGGCGCGGTCATCATCTCCGAGTGGCCGTCGTGGTTGACGGCGCTGCCCTTGATCACCGCGTACACCTGGTCGCCGTCGGCCAGCGCCCGGTCGAGCCGCTTGAGGACGAGCGCCCCGGAGCCCTCGCCGAAGCCGGTGCCGTCCGCCCGCTCGTCGAACGTGCGGGTCACCCCGTCCGAGGACTCGATGCCGATCCGGGTGTGCGGGTGCCGCAGCGGCGCCAGCACCACCCGGGTGCCCGCCACCACGGCCATCTCGCAATCGCCCAGCAGCAGCGCGGACTTCGCCTGGTGCAGCGCCACGAGCGAGGCCGAACAGGCGCTGTCCAGCACCATGCTGGGCCCGCGCAGGTCGTACAGGTACGACAGCCGGTTGGCGAGCATCGTGACGATGTTGCCGGTGATGCCGAGCTGTCCGAGGGAGGGGTCGACGCGGCAGAAGTAGTCCAGGTAGGTCATGCCGGGATTGCCCGCGTACCCGATGTAGACGCCGGTGCGGCTGCCCGTCAGCCGGTCACCGGTGTAACCGGCGTCCTCCAGCGCCCGGTACATCGTGCGCAGCACCAGCCGCTGGTGCGGGTCGGTGACCGCGGCCTGCTTCGGCGTCATGCCGAAGAACTCGTGGTCGAACAGGTCGATCCGGTCCAGGAAGCTGCCCTCGTGGAAGTCGACGCGTTCCGCGGCGTCCGGGACCAGTGCCGACTCCTGGTGGCAGCGGACGTACTCCTCCAGCTCGCGGCGCCGCCCCGCAGGGAAGGGCCGGGTCAGGCTGCGCCCCTCGCGGACGATGTCCCAGAAGGCGTGCTGCTCGGGTGCGTCGGGCACCTCGACGGAGAGTCCGACGACCGCGATGTCCGTGTGCGTGCTCATACGTGTTCCTCCGTCGCCCGGGCCGCCGCGGCCGGCTGGTTCACGAGGGCCGCGAGGCCCGTGGCCGGGGTCCCGTCGGTGCCGGCCGGCCCGTCCGCGATGCGGGACAGGAGGGCCGTGAGGGTGGAGCCGTTGACCTCCTCGAAGTGGTCGACGCCGGCCGCGCGCAGCGCGCGGACCGTGCGCACCCACTCCACCGGCCGGGACAGCTGCCGGCTCAGCAGCCGGACCGCCTGCTCCGGCTCGAAGGGGGCGCCGGTGATGCTGGACATCACCGGGGTGTGCCCGGAACGGAACGCGAAGCCGCGCAGGACGGTCGCGAACCGCCGCCCGGCCGCGGCCATCAGCGGCGTGTGGAAGGGGCCGCTGACCGGCACCGGCAGTACCCGGACGCCCGGGCCGCGCAGCACCTTGACCGCGAGGGCGAGCTGCGGCCGCTCACCGGCCACCGTCACCTGCCGGTCGCTGTTGTGGTTGGCGACGTGCACCCGGTTCAGCCCGGCGCCGCGCAGCATGGCCTCCACGCGCTCGGCGTGCGGCCCGACGACGGCGATCATCGCGCCGCCGGTGACCTCGGCCATCAGTTCGGCCCGTCGCCCGACCAGCGCCAGACCGTCCATCAGGTCGAGCATGCCGGCGGCGACCAGCGCGTTGAACTCGCCGAGGCTGTGCCCGGCGAACCAGTCCCAGCGGTGGCCGTCCCGCGCGAGGTCCATCCAGGCCAGCGCGTTGACGAAGAAGATGGCCGGCTGCGCGTGACGGGTGTCGGCGAGCCGGCCGCCGGGGTCGTCCCGGCACAGCTCCACCACGGAGTGGCCGAGCAGTTCGCTGGCGGCCACCGTTTCCTGCGGGAAGCGGGCGAACAGCCCGTCCCCCATGCCCTTGTGCTGTACCCCCTGGCCGGGGAAGACCAGACAGTGCATCTGCACGCTCCTTCGTTCAGGCGGTGGGTGCGGGGACGCTGCGGTAGCGCAGGCCGGTACGGCTGCCGCGCAGGGTCTCCCGGGTGAAGACCCGGGCCGAGGGGCCGGGTCCGAAGTCGACGATCTGGTCGGGCCGGCAGCCCTCCAGCGCGGCGCGGACCGTGCGGGGCCAGTCCAGCGGCCGGCACACGGCGTGCGCGAGGACGTCCGGCAGCAGGTCACCGCGGTGCTGGAGGTTGACCGGCGAGTCGGCGACGTACACCGGGACGGCCAGTTCCTCCCCGGTGAGCCGGAAGGTCAGGAAGTGCCGGTCCTCCAGCGCCGCGCGCACCGCCTGTTCCAGCAGCGGCGTGTGGAAGGGCGCGGTGCTGCGCAGGTACACCCAGCGCACGGCCGGCTCGGCGAGTCGCCGCGCGTGCTCCCGGCGCAGGGCGTCCAGGTCGCCCGGGTCCCCGGCCAGCACGTGCGAGCTGCCGGAGTTGGCGAGCGCGAGGTGCACCCGCGAGCCCGCCACCAGCGCCCGCAGCTCCTCCGTCGGCACGCCCATGACGGCGGCCATCGGGGTCGCCGGACCGCCGTGCGGCGGCGCGAGCTGGTGACAGCGGATCAGGGTCAGCGTGGTCATGGCGATGACGTCGCGGCACATCGCCGTGTACCGCCGCCGGTCGGTCGTGACCGTCCCGGCGACCGTCGCGCCGATCAGTCCCAGGCTGTGGCCGATGGCGGCGACCGGCTCGGGCCGCTCCCCGGCCGCGCGGCGCAGCGGCGGCTGCAGCAGGCAGAGCTGGTAGAGGTGGGCGAGGAGTCCGTCCACGATGGAGTGCTCCAGTGCGCCGGCGGCGGGCGGGGTGCCGCGCAGCCAGGCGGTGAGCGGGATGCCGCCGGGCAGTTCCCGGCGGTAGGCCTCGGCGCCGACGTGGTCGAGGACGTCCGTGATCGCCTCGGCGGCGGTGGTGAAGTACCGGGCGTTCTCCGGCCGTGCGTACAGCGCGCGCAGGGCGGGCAGCGGCGGGCCCTGAAGGCCCGCGAGGCCGCTGAACAGGTATAAGTGTCGCACTCGTCGTCCTGAGGTCTGCGATCGTGGGGTGTGGGGGAGCTGGTTCCGGGCCTCGGCCCGGACTCGGGTGTCTCGTGGCCGTGGCCGTGGCCTCGGCCCCGGGTCGGCGTCTCGGCCCCGGATCAGGGTCTCGGCCCCGGGTCGGGCGGGCGGCCCGCTGCGGTACGGGCCGTGGGGGACCGGCGGCTACCGGCTCCGGTCCCCGGCGGCCACCGGCAGGCGCTCGCCGACCGGTGGCGGCAGCAGCCGGGGCAGTCCGGCCGCCTCGTCGAGGAGCAGCCGCGCCGCCCGCTGCTCCCGCAGCCGGAGCTGCGCGAGTCCGCGCCGGATCCGGTCGGCGGGCAGCCCCGGCAGCCCCCGCTGGAAGGTGGTGACCCGGTCCGACAGCACGGCCGCGAGCTGCGCGACGCGCGCATAGGCGGCCCGGACCCGCTCGCCGTGCGCGGTGTGCGCCAGGAACCGGCAGAACAGCGCCCGCGAACCCGCCATGAGGGTGAGGGCGTTGACGCCCGGGGCCCGGTAGGTGGCGGAGATCGTGGCGCGTTCGACGAGGAGGTTGTCGCCGACGACGTCGTACAGCTCGAAGCCGTCGCGGTACCCCTGAAGGAACGCCCGGTAGGCGGCCTCGAAGCCGTCCCGGTCGGGCTCGGCCACCTTGCGGAGGGCGACACAGCCGTCGAACCAGCGATCGGGCTCCCGGGCGTAGCCCTCCCGCAGCAGGTCCCAGCCCACGGTGACCGGGAAGTGCTCGTGGTCCGGGCTGTTGTTGTCGACCAGCAGGAGGCCGTCCTCACCGGTCCCGCAGACCAGGAAGGAATGCAGGAGCCCGTACTCCTCGGGCACCGTGCCCACCCGGTCCATGAAGTCGACCCAGTACGGGAAGTGGTTCCGGGGCGCCCAGAAGAACACCGGCTGCCCCGCCTCGAGGAAGACCGGCAGGCCCGCCTCGAACTGGGCCAGCGTCACCTTGCCCGCCGAGAACACCTCGAACCCGAGCAGGCGCAGGTCCTCGTCGTTGACGTACGGCGTCTCGAAGGCCCAGCGGTCCTCGCCGCGCAGGTGGCAGTGGCGGTGGACGGCCGCGGTGGAGCCCAGCGCCCCGTACATCAGCAGGTCGGACCACGGGGTGTGGGCACCGACGTAGGCCAGGATCTGGGTCTTGCGGCAGTGCAGGTGGTTGTTGGGGTCCCGGGTGCGGATCAGATCCACGCCCGGAAGCGTGATCGTGCGGTGGGCGGACAACGGCGTGAACCTCCGTTCGGCGATCTCTCCGCCGCGTGTACCGGATCGAGCACCTACGGCTCTCGAAAGGTTTCGATCCGTCGGCGCCGTGCGGACGGCGCCGGGCAGGGACGATCGCGTTCACCATGGCCATGCACAGGGGAGTGCGGATGCGGTGCGCGGCGCACGCCGTGGATTCCCGTCTCCGGGTGCTCCCGGCGCGGCCTGCGGCAGGAAGTGCGAGGGCTGCCGCGAGCCCTTTCGGTGGTTCGTGGGAACAACGCCACCCGGCGATCGTTCACGTGTTCGTCGGGTCTTCAACATAATGACAGCCCGGTCAGTGCCGGTCAATAAAAGTCATACGATTCGCCTTCGACTTCTTGTCTTCGCAGGTAGATGGGCCAAGTAACCACTTACAGACGCGAGTTGGACGGCCTCGGGGGCCCTGAAGGCATGATCGAGTCCGAGTTCGGAGGGAGGTGAACAAGGCTCAAATTCCGTCGGACGGGAACTGCCGGGCGGAATCGGCCGAGCCTTCTTACCTATTCTTCATGGGCGTCCCGCGTTTCTTACTGAACGGTAATCCGAGTCGGGCCGTGTGAGGTTTCCCGGCCCTTTTTACGGGCGGACGCGCGGCGCGCCGAAGGAACCGACGGGTGCGGCGAGGCCATACCGACCGGCATGACCGGTCACGCTTCGAAGCCGTCCGGCAGCCGAAAGTTTCGGCTGTACGGCCGACGGTGGAGCGGAAGCGTCACCGCCGGCCGGCCGGTCGACCGGGGCCGGTCGTGCGCCCCCGGAGTAACGGTGCGCGCGGTGTCGGCGCTGCTTATAACGGGGAGAAAGTACCTGGGTAAAGACCCCGTAAGGGATAAGTCATCACATCGAGTGATTCTTTGGCCTTTGCTTGCACGGGACAACACGCGGTTGCCACGCTGTCGCTGTCTGTAAAAGCTGAGGGGAGTGGCCAGTGACGTTCGGTGAGCAACCCGCGTATCTGCGCGTTGCAGGTGATCTCCGCAAGAAGATCGTCGACGGCTCGCTGCCACCGCACACCCGGCTCCCCTCCCAGGCCCGCATCCGCGAGGAGTACGGCGTCTCGGACACGGTCGCGCTCGAGGCGCGCAAGGTGCTGATGGCCGAGGGCCTGGTCGAGGGCCGCTCCGGGTCCGGCACCTACGTGCGGGAGCGTCCGGTCCCGCGCCGCCTCGCCCGCTCCGGCTACCGCCCGGACGGCGAGGCCACCCCCTTCCGCCAGGAGCAGGCCGACGCGGCGGCGCACGGCACCTGGGAATCGCGCAGCGAGCAGGCGGAGGCGGGGGCCGCGATCGCCGAACGGCTGGGCCTGCGGACGGGGGACCGGGTGATGCGCACGGCGTACGTCTTCCGGGAGGCGGGCGAGGCGATGATGCTCTCCACGTCCTGGGAGCCGCTCGAACTGACCGGGCGTACGCCGGTGATGCTCCCGGAGGAGGGGCCGCTCGGCGGCATGGGGGTCGTGGAGCGGATGGCCGCCCTCGACGTCGTGGTGGACAACGTCACGGAGGAGGTCGGGGCGCGGCCCGGCCAGGCCGAGGAACTGCTGGCCCTGGGGGGAGTGCCGGGCCATGTGGTGCTGGTCATCCAGCGCACGTTCTACGCCTCGGGGCGCCCGGTCGAGACGGCCGACCTGATCATCCCCGCGGACCGCTACCGGGCCTCGTACCACCTGCCGGTGCGGTGACCCCCGCGCGGCCGCCGCCCCCGTGTCACGCGGGGGCGGCGTCGTGCTGCCCGCGGTGTGCCGGCGGGGACAAGAAACCGGACGTTCTCGCACGGAGCGCCCCCGCTCGCTTCGCGCTGCTGGGGGCGCACTCAGCGGCGCATTCGGCCTCCCCCGTCCCCTCCGCCCTGTCCTCGACGTGGCCAATTGGCACGGGTCCCGGCCTGCCTCGTTGTGAGAAACCGTATTCGCTGAGTAAAGGTTGGGCGTACGCTCGGGCATATGCGGAGTGCGGTTTCGTCAGGAGGGGCGGGATGAACGAGAGCACGGTGACGCTCCCCTGGCTCGTCGTACGCCGGGACGACAACGGCAATCGCTACGGCGTCGGCCGCTACGCGACCCGGGCCGAGGCGCAGAAGATCGCCGACAGCCTCGGCAGCCCCGGTGACGAACAGCTCTACTGGGTCGAGTGCCTGGACAAGGACGCCGCCGACCGTCGTTGACGGCGGACGCGGCCGACCGCCGCTGACGGCAGCCGCCGGCCACCGGCGACAGGCCCCCTCTCGGTCCCCGGCGGTCCGGCCGGTCGTGGCGGCCCCCGCGCGGCCTCCGTAGGCTCCCGCGCATGACCCCACCGATCGTCGTGGTCGCGGCCGCCCTCCTGGACGAGGCCGGACGCCTCCTCGCCGCCCGCCGCAGCGCACCCCCCGACCTCGCCGGCCGCTGGGAACTCCCCGGCGGCAAGGTCGAACCGGGTGAGGCACCCGAGGACGCCCTCGTCCGCGAACTCCGCGAGGAACTCGGCGTCGAGGCCGAGCCGGTGGCGCGCGTGCCGGGGGAGTGGCCGCTCAAGCCCGGTCACGTCCTGCGCGTGTGGACCGTCCGTCTCCTGTCCGGCACCCCCGAACCGCTGGAGGACCACGACCGGCTCCGCTGGCTCACCCCCGAGGAGACCTGGGACGTCGACTGGCTCGACCAGGACGTCCCCGCCGTACGCACCGCTCGCGCCGCGCATGCCGCCCGTGCCCCGCGGGGCGCCGTCAACACGGCGCGCAGCCGGGGGGAATGAGGGACCGGCGGGAGCGGGCGGCCGCGCACCGGTGGCGCGCGCGTGGCGCGACAAGGCGCGCGTGCCACCGGAGGCGCATGGGAATCGGGGGGCGCCAGGGGCTGGCGCCGGGTACGCCGTTCGTGCCACAGTGCGCCCGCGTGCGCGGTACGGCCTCCCGGATATCGGGTATGTGCCCATCAACCCCACGAAACCGGACATGGGTGGGTTCCTGGCCTGGGAAGTGATCGGCGTGCTCGACACCGAAGGCGACCGCGCCGAGTGGACGTTCCCCGCGGACCCCGGCTCGGTCCGCAGCGCCCGTGCCGTCGTACGGGGGCAGTTGCGCGCCTGGGGCCTCGACGCGCTCGTCGACGTCACCGCGCTCCTCGTGAGTGAACTCGTCACCAATTCCCTGCGGCACGCGAGCGGGCCCATCGGCGTGCGGCTCGTGCGGTACTCCGGGACCGCCCCCGGGATCCTGGTCGAGGTCTCGGACCCGCTGCCCGACCTGCCCAGGGAACGCATCGCCGCGCTCGACGACGAGGGCGGCCGGGGCCTCCAGCTCGTCGCCTCCTCCGCCCGGCGCTGGGGGACCCGCCCGGGTGTCTCCGGCAAGACCGTCTGGTTCGAACTGGCGATTCCCTGAGGAGTTTTACGGGGAGGTCCCGGGCCGCCGTGCCGAGGGACCTTCCGGCCGGAGGACCGGCTCGCGTCCCGGTGCGCGCCCGCGGGAAAGCTCCGGCCGGGGGGTGTCCCGCCGGGGGGCGGCTCCGGGGCGCACGGAGCACGGCCGGTTCATGTCGGTCGGCGCTCGGTAACTGCGGGGTTCGACCGGGCGCCACCTGGTTAGAAGACTGGGAGTATGTCGCGGCCGGTCCAAAAACCATCGGGACCGTGCTGTGATCGTGAACACCGTGTTGTGCGGCGCCGTAGTGCTGGATACTGCGGGCAGCCGCCCCCGGTGACCGGTGCCGGACGCGGTGAGCTGGAGGGGACGGTTCGCGTGAGCGAGATACCAGCGAGGGCCACGGGCCCCGAGGGCCCGTCGGACGGCGCGCGGGCATGGGCGCGGGCCGCGGCCGGCGCGTCCCGGCGCGCCTTTGCGGCTCCCGCCGAGGATGCCCGCACGACACGCGAGGCCACGAGCGCCCACAGAGACACCGGGGACGCCCGGAGCGGGCAGGAGGCTCGGCGCGGGCACGAGGCCCGGGCCGCGCACGAGGAGCACGACGCGCGCGAGGCCCGTGCGGACCGCCCGGGCCGCGCCGCCGACGCGCCGCGCCCCGGCGGCGCGGCCGAGGCGCCCCGCGGCGAGCGCCGCGCCGACGCCTCCCTCGCCCCCCAGGACCGGGGACCGCTCGCCCCCGCCGCCCTCACCGACCCCGGACACTGGCAGAGCAACCCGCCCGGTTCCCTCTACGACTACATCAAGGTCGCGTCCTTCTCCGTGGGCCCCGACGGGCTCGTGGAGCAGTGGAGTCTGCGCGCCGAGCAGATCTTCGGCATCCCCGCCGAGCGGGCCATCGGCATGGACCCCATCGAGGCCTTCGTCGACCCCGATCTGCGCGAGCGCGGCCGCCGCAAGATGGCCGAAATCCTCGACGGGCGGGAGTGGACGGGCCTGATCCCCTTCCGCGCCAAGAGCCCGCAGCCCTCCCAGCGCCTCCGGAAGACCACAAGCGCCGGGAACGCCGGCGACGCCGGGGACACCGCACGCGCGGGCCGCCCGGAGCACACCGAGGACTCCGACGGCCTGGCCGAGGTCTATGTGATGCCCACCACGACGGAGGACGGCCGCAGGGCCGCCGTCTGCATCGTCGTGGACGTCCACACCCTGCGCAGCATCGAGACCGACCTCGCCGCCTCGCAGTCGATTTTCGGTCAATCTCCCTTCGGTTTCCTGCTGATCGACTCCGACCTGCGGGTCCGCCGCGCCAACAAGCGCTTCTCCTCCACCTTCGGCGGCACCCCCGAGGACCACCGGGGCCGCACCGTCCACGACTACCTGCTGAGCCCGGAGGCGGACCGGGTCCGGGCGACGCTGCGCCGGGTCCTGGAGACCGGCGAGTCCATCACGGACATGCACATCACCGGCTTCGTCCCCGGCTCCGACCAGCGCAAGCACTGGTCCGTCAACCTCTACCGCGTGCACAGCGGCAGCGGTCGCCCCATCGGCGTCGCCTGGCTGGCCATCGACATCACCGCCCGCCGCGCCGCCGCCCGCGAGGCCGCCGCCGCCCGCCGCAACCTCGCCCTGCTCAACGAGGCGGGCGCCCGCATCGGCAACTCCCTCGACCTGGAGACCACCGCGCGCGAGCTGCTCGACGTGGTGGTCCCCGGCTTCTGCGACCTCGCCGTCGTCGACCTCTACCAGGGGCTGCTGGCCGGCGACGAGACCCCGCCGGGACTCGCCGACGGCAGCGCGGAGCTGCGCCGGGTCGCCTCCGCCAGCGCGGTCGCCGGCGCCCCGTTCACCGGCGGTCCGGCCCCCGTCGCCGTCGGCGGCGTCCACCACTACCCGTTCAACTCGCCCTGCGCCGACGCCTTGCGCACCGGCCGCCCCAAGAGCGTCGCCCCCGAGGAGGGCAGCCCGATACAGTCCACGCTCGCCGTGCCGATGGTCGCGCACGACACCGTCGTGGGACTCGCCCAGTTCTCCCGCACGAAGGGCAGCGAGCCCTTCGGCGAGCGCGACCGGGCGCTCGCCGTGGAACTCGCCGCGCGTGCCGCCGTCTGCATCGACAACGCCCGCCTCTACCGCCGTGAGCACGAACGCGCCCTCATCCTCCAGCGTTCGCTGCTGCCACCGGGCGACCCGGAGGCCTCCGGCCTGGACATCGCCTGCCGCTACCTGCCCGGCAACGCGGCGACCGAGGTGGGCGGCGACTGGTTCGACGTCATCGAACTGCCCGGCCACCGCACCGCGTTGGTCGTCGGCGACGTCATGGGCCGCGGACTGCGCGCCGCCGTCGCGATGGGCGAACTGCGCACGGCGGTCCGCACCCTGGCCCAGCTCGACATCGAACCCGCCGAGGTGCTCTCCCAGCTGGACGAGATCGCCCGGGGCCTCGGCGCCCCCGGCGGGGTCGCGCAGGCCACCCGCACCGCGGCCCGCAAGCCCCGCGACGCCGACCTGTCCGAGGTGTACCTGGCGACGTGCGTGTACGCCGTCTACGACTCGGTGACCCGGCGCTGCACCTTCGCCAACGCCGGCCACCTCCCGCCCGTCCTCGTCGAGCCCGGCGAGAGCGCGCTGATGCTCGACGTGCCGCCGGGCATGCCACTCGGCGTGGGCGGCGAGCCCTTCGAGGAGGTGGAGGTCGAGCTGCCCGAGGGGTCCCTGCTGGCCCTCTACACCGACGGCCTCGTCGAATCCCGCCACCACCCCCTGGACGAGGGCCTCCAGGCGTTCGTCGGCGCCCTCACCGACCCCTCGCAGCCGCTGGAGGACGTCTGCGACCACGTCCTCAGCACGCTGGACACGCACCACGGCGAGGACGACATCGCCCTGCTGATGGCACGTGTCCAGGGCCTCCCGGCGGATTCCGTGGGCGACTGGACGCTTCCGCGCGAGCCGCGCAGCGTCGGCCGCGCCCGCGAGTACGCCCGCGCCCAGCTCCTCTCCTGGGACCTGGAACCGCTGGTGGACACCGCCGAACTGCTCGTCAGCGAGCTGGTCACCAACGCGCTCCGCTACGGCGAGGGCGAGATCCGCCTCCGTCTCCTCCTCGACCGCACGATGGTCTGCGAGGTCTGGGACGCCGGACTCGTGCAGCCGCGCCGCCGCCGCGCCCGGGACACGGACGAGGGCGGCCGGGGCCTGCAACTGGTCGGCCTGCTCAGCACGGCCTGGGGCTCCCGCCGCACGCCGCGCGGCAAGACGGTCTGGTTCGAACTCCCGCTCCCCGGCGGGGACACGGCCCTCACGGACCCGGCCGAGGCGCTGCTGAGCCTGTTCTAGTGGCCGGCCCGGATCGCCGACCGCGTCATCGGTTCGCCGTCCGGTGCCCGTCGCTCTGCCTCCAGGTGTACTCCCGACGGTGGTGGTGAGGGCGTACTGGAGTGTTCGCACGCCTGCGGGCATGCGGCGAGGGCGCCCGCCCCGCCGCGTGCTCCCCGCTCTACCCGTCCTGGCCCGTCGCCTTGTCCGCCACGGCGGCGGCCGCGCGGACGAAGGCGGCCAGGGCCGGGGAGGTGGCGTGCTCGGGCCAGGCGAGGACGAGCGTGGTGGGCTCGGCGTCATCGACGGGGACGGCGACCAGGTCGTCGCGGAGCTGGCCGCGGATGGAGGCGGGGAGGACGGCGACCATGCGGCCCAGGGCGATGAGATGGAGTAGCTGCCCGAGGTCGTGGACCTCGGGTCCCTGCGAGGCGTCCTCGGACGCCCCGGGCCAGCGCGGCAGGGGTTCCCCGGCGAAATCGTCCAGGCAGACCCGGGCACGGCCCGCGAGGCGATGCGACCTCGGCATCACGAGAAGTTGCGTCTCGGTCAGGAGGTCCTGGGTGTCCAGGCCGGTGAGGTCGTGGTGGGGGAGGTGCAGCAGGGCGGCGTCGGCACGGCCCTCCCGCAGGAGGGTCTCACGCTCGCCGAAGCTGCACACCAGCTCGACCGGCAGCGCGTCCGGCTCAGCCTGATAGGCGTCGAGGATCGCGGGCAGCAGGCCACCGTCGCCGCCCGGCTTGATGACCAGGACCAGACTCGGGTCGGTGCGGCCGGCCCGCCGGGTGCGGTGCGCCGCGGCCGACGCGGCGTCGAGCACCGTACGGCTCTCGCGGAGCAGGACGGCCCCCGCCTCGGTCAGTGCGATCCGGTGACCGCCACGTTCCAACAGGGGCACGCCCAGCCGTCGTTCGAGCTGCTGAATGGCGCGGGAGAGCGGCGGTTGGGCCATCCCCAGCCGGGCGGCCGCCCGGCCGAAGTGCAGCTCTTCGGCGACAGCGGTGAAGTAGACGAGCTCGCGGACCTCCAGTCTTTCCATACCCGCACGGTATCGCTGCGTACCTGATCGGTGTTGGCCCTCCCCGCCGCCCCCGTGGTGGGCTGAACACATGACTGAAAGTACGACTGCCCTGGTCACCGGTGCCAACAAGGGCATCGGGCGCGAGGTCGCGGCCCAGCTCGCCTCGCTCGGCATCAACGTCCTGCTGGCCTCGCGCGACCCGCACCGCGGTGCGGCGGCCGCAGCCGACCTGGGCCCGCGGGTGCACCCGGTCACCCTGGACGTCACCGACCGCGACGGCGTCCTGTCCGCCGCCGGCTGGATCGAGGAGCGCTTCGGCCGGCTGGACATCCTGGTCAACAACGCCGGCGTCTCCTGCGACCTCGCCGCACAGCGCCCTGGCGGTGTCGACCTGGCCGCTGTACGCGAGGTGTTCGAGACCAACGTGTTCGGCGTGATCAGCGTGACCACCGCGATGCTGCCGCTGCTCGCCCGCTCCCCCGCCGCCCGGATCGTCAATGTCAGCAGTGGACTGGGTTCCCTCGCCCGGATGACCGATCCCGAGGACTACTTCACGACCCGGCCCCCGATGGCCGCGTACGTCCCGTCCAAGACCGCGCTCAACTCGCTGACCGTGCAGTACGCCAAGGAACTGCGCAGCCGCGACATCCTGGTCAACGCCGCCGATCCGGGGCCGTGCGCGACCGACTTCACCACCGCGTTCCCCGGCCTCACCCGCACCGCGGCCGACGGCGCGGCCGTGGTCGTCCGGCTCGCCACGCTGCCCGACGACGGGCCGACCGGCGGGTTCTTCGACGAGCACGGCCCGGTCCCCTGGTGACCTGCCCGTCGGGGAACCGAGGGGCGGGGTGGCGGGGGCCGGTCCGGACGGGACGGACGAGCCGTGAGACCGCGCCGGCGCCCGACGGGCCGCAGCGCCCGGGTCACCCGCCGGACCGCCCCGGCGACAGCTCGACGCACCTGTCGCGGTTGGTCTCCGACCGCGTGTGGTGCCGGCGGGTGTCCTACCCGCGCCGCACCCTGCACGGCTGAGCACACGAGTGCGTGCCCGGGGTCAGCGTGCCGCGCCGTCGGGCTCCCGGTCCGGTGCGCGCTCCGCGGGGGCGGGGCCCGCCTCGCGCAGCGCGGTGAGGTATGCGCCGATCGCCTCGCGGTTGCGGGTCAGGCATTCGATGCGTGCGCTCAGCCGGGCGTGCTCCTCCTCCAGGAGGGCGACCGTCTCGGGGGTCACCCCGGAGAAGCGGACGTTCTCGCGGGGCGTGGAGAGACAGGGCAGGATCCGCACGATGAGCCGCGTCGGCAGTCCGGCCCGCAGGAGTTCCCTGACCTGCCGTACCCGGCCGACGGTGTCCTCGTCGTACTCCCGGTAGCCGTTCTCCGCCCGGCCGGGCGCGATCAGCCCCTGTGCCTCGTAGTACCGCAGCAGGCGTGGAGTCGTCTCCGTGCGCCGTGCCACCTCGCCGATGCGCATGCGGCCGATTGTAGGACCGGCGGCGGGCGAGGCAGCCGGACGTCGCCCCCCGTCCGCCCCCGCGTCGGCGGCCGCGGTCCGCACCGCTTGACCTTCACATCCGTGGCACGGTTCGAGACTGGCCGCGCAGTCGGGGGTAGAGCCGAAGACCCCGTGAACCCGAGGAAGAGGGCGGCACCATGACCACCACGCACGGCACGACCACGGCCCGTTTCGGCGGCGTGGGGGAGGTGTTCCGGCGGAACGTCGCGTCGGGGGAGGAGCTCGGCGCCTCGCTCGTGGTGGACGTGGACGGCGAGCGCGTCGTCGACCTGTGGGGCGGTTTCCGCGATCCGGCCCGCACGGCGGTCTGGGAGGAGGACACGGTGGTCAACGTGTGGTCGATCACCAAGACCGTCACCAGTCTCGCCGCGCTCGTCCTCGTGGACCGGCGCGAACTCGACGTGTACGCCCCCGTGGCACGCTACTGGCCGGAGTTCGCCGCGAACGGCAAGCGCGACGTCGAGGTCCGCCACCTGCTCTCCCACACCTCCGGCGTCTCCGGCCTGGAGCAGCCGGCCGTCCTGGAGGACCTGTACGACACGCGCGGGGCGGCGGCCCGGATGGCGGCGCAGGCCCCGTGGTGGACGCCGGGCACGGCCTCCGGCTACCACCTGCTCAACTACGGGCACCTGATCGGCGAACTCGTGCACCGCGTGACCGGCTGCTCGCTCAAGCGGTTCGTCGCCGAGGAGATCGCCGGCCCGCTGGGGGCGGACTTCCAGGTGGGGCTGGCGGAGGCGGACGCCGGCCGCGTCGCGGACGTCGTGCCGCCGCCCCCGCTGCCCTTCGACCCCGCGGCCGCCGGAACGGACAGTCCCGCGTACCGGACGCTCACCGGCCCCTCGGCGACGGCGGAGGCGGCCAACACCCCGGCCTGGCGGGCCGCCGACCTGGGCGCGGCCAACGGCCACGGCAACGCCCGCTCCGTCGCCCGCGTCCTGTCCGTGCTCGCCCGGGGCGGCCGGGCCGACGGGCTCCGGCTGCTCGGCGAGCGCACGATCGACCTCGTCTTCGACGTGCAGTCGGACGGCGCCGACCTCGTCGTCGGCCTCCCCGTGCGCCGGGGCATCGGCTACGCGCTGCCCAAGCGGGAGACGGCACCGTGGATCCCGGACGGCCGGATCGCGTTCTGGGGCGGCTGGGGCGGCTCGATGATCATCGCCGACCTGGACCGGCGCACGACGATCTCCTACGTCATGAACCGGATGGCCCCCGGCATCCTCGGCTCCGACCGCAGCGCGGCCTACGTCCGGGCGGTGTACGACGGGCTGTCCTGACCGGCTGCCCCGGGCGCTTCGCCCCGCCCGCCCCGGCCCGCGCGGCAGGGTCGCGGACGCTCGTCCCGGCCCGCGCGGCAGGGACGGCGGGCGGCTCACCCCGGTCGGCGGCGGGCAGTTCGGCCCGGCCGGCGGCTCAGCCCCGCCCTGCGGTGGCCTTCCCGCCCCGCTCCGGGGCGGCCTCCTCGATCCGGGCGACGACCTTCTCGGCGCACCGGTGCAGCACCCGCAGCTCCTCCGGGTCCAGCGCCTCGACGAACAGCTCGCGCACCCGCGCCACGTGGGAGGGCGCCGCCGCGACCAGGTGTTCGTACCCGGCCCCGGTGAGGATGACGTGGGTGTAGCGCCCGTCCTCGGGGTCGGGTTCCCGGCGCAGGATGCCGCGCTTCTCCAGCCGGCTGACCAGGTGCGAGAGCCGGGAGAGTTCCGCGTCGGCCTGGCCGGCGAGCGCGCTCATGCGCATGCGGTGCTCCGGCTGCTCGGACAGCAGTGCGAGGACGTAGTACTCCAGGAAACTCAGCCGTGAATCCCGCTGGAGCTGGAACTCCAGGGCCGTGGGGAGCAGTTGCGTCATGTGCATGAACGCGCGCCAGGCCGCGAGCTGGTCGGCGGTGAGCCACCGGGGCTCGGCCGTCTCGTCCTTCTCCGCAGCAGGCATGCGGACAGTCTAGAGTCAGCCACCTCCACAGTTCACTTGAACATTCATGCCATCGAGGGCTAGGCTCGGAGTCGCACATGAAAATTCAAGTAATCCGATGAGGCAGTGCCGGAGGAACCACGCATGAGCAACACCCTGAAGATCGGCGTCATCCTGGGCAGCACCCGCCCCGGCCGCAACGGCAAGGCGGTCGCGGACTGGGTCATGGCCAGGGCGAAGGAGCGCACCGAGGCCGACTACGAGCTGATCGATCTCGCCGACCACCCGCTGCCCCACCTCGACGAGGCGGTCCCCGCCTCCCGGGGCGCCTACGCGGGCGAGCACACCAAGGCCTGGGCCGCCGTCATCGACCGCTTCGACGGATACGTCTTCATCACCCCCGAGTACAACCACTCCATCTCGGGCGTACTGAAGAACGCGATCGACTACCTGTACGGCGAGTGGAACAACAAGGCCGCCGCCTTCGTCGCCTACGGCGGGCTCGGCGGGGCGCGGGCGATCGAGCACCTGCGGGGCATCGCGAGCGAACTGCAGCTCGCCCACGTGCGCCAGCAGTTGTCCTTCTCCCTGCTCACCGACTTCGAGAACTACTCGGTGTTCGCCCCCGCCGCGCACCACGACGCCGCCGCCGAAGCCCTGTTCGACCAGCTCGAGTCCTGGGCCGGCGCGCTGCGGACCGTCCGGGGCTGACGGGAGTCCGCCCCCACCGTTCCGGTGGACCGCCGGGGCCCGCGCGCACCTTCTCGGGTCCCGCCCCGGCGGTCCACCTCCCCGGGGCCCGTCCCGCCGGGCCCCCGACCGGACGAGGAGGCCCCGCCGATGAGGGTCTACGCGCTGGAAGAGCACATGGTCACCGCCGCCGTGACCGAGGCATGGCGGCGACGGGATCCGCGGCTCGCGGAACCGATGATGAAATGGGCCGTCTCCGGCGACGTCACGCCGGCGCTGCTCGACCTCGACGAGGGCCGGCTGGCCGCCATGGACGACGCGGGCATCGACACCGCCGTGCTGTCCATGACCACGCCGGGCCTGCAGAACCTGCCCGCCGCCGAGGCCGTCGCCCTGCAGGGACCCACGAACGACGCCCTCGCGGCCGCCGTGGGACGCCACCCCGGGCGCTTCGCCGCCTTCGCGGCGCTCGCCACCCCCGCCCCCGCGGCCGCCGCCGCCGAACTGCGCCGGGCGGTGACCGACCTCGGCTTCGACGGTGCCATGGTCAACGTCCGCTCCGGCGAACGGGGCGTCGACGCCGCCGAGTTCTGGGACATCTACGAGGCGGCCGCCGAGCTGCGCGTCCCCCTCTACCTCCACCCCCGCGCCCCGCTGCCCGCCGTCGGGCGGGCCTACTACGGGGGGTTCGGCGAACCCGTGGACAGCCTGCTGGCGACCGGCGCGGTGGGCTGGCACTACGACGCCGGACTGACGCTCCTGCGGATGATCGTCTCCGGACTCTTCGACCGGTTCCCCGACCTCCAGGTCATCCTCGGGCACTGGGGCGAGGTCGTCCTGTTCTACCTCGACCGCATCGCCGTCCTGGACCGGGTCGCCCACCTCCAGCGGCCGGTCGCCGAGTACTTCCGCACCAACGTCTTCATCACGCCCGGCGGCATCTCCAGCCACCGCTACCTGCGCTGGAGCCTGGAGACGGTGGGCGCCGAACGGATCATGTACGCCACCGACTACCCCTTCAACCGGGAGCGTGACGGCTCCGCCCGGCGCTTCCTGGACACCGCGCCGGTCAGCGCCGCCGACCGCGAACGCATCGCCTTCCGCAACTGGGAGGAACTCGTCGCCGGCATCCGCTGCTGACGGCACGTTCCGACGGCGGCCCGTCCACGGGCCCGCCGAAGAGAAGGAGCGCCTTCATGAGCACACCCGAGACACGCCTGCAGGTCGTCTTCGCCGACCTGCGCCGCGCCGTCGACGACGTCGTCCTGCGGCACCGGGTCACCCCCGAGGAGCTGTTCGCCGCCGTCGACTGGCTGCGGCGCGTCGCCGACGCCGGCGAACTGCCCCTCACCGGCGTCCTGTTCCTCAAGAGCGCACTGCAGGCCACCGAGGGCGCCGCCTACGCCCACCCGGAGACCGACGGCGCGACCCCCTGGGAGATGGAGGGCCCCGCGCACCTCCCCGGCAGCCCCGAACTGCCCAGCCCGGCCGTGCTGCCCATGCGCCCCGAGGAACCGGGCGAGCCCTTCGTCGTCTCCGGCACCGTCCGCAGCACCAGCGGCGCCCCGCTGCCCGGCGCGGTCCTGGACGTCTGGCAGATCGACGCCGACAACCTCTACTCCGGCGTCGGCACGCGGGACTTCGAGCCGCTGGACATCCCCAACGACTCCACCGGCATCCCCGTCCACAACCTACGGGGCAGGGTCGTCACCGACGCGGAGGGACGCTACGAGTTCCGCACCGTCATGCCCGGCGTCGAGACGTTCGGCTTCGCCCCGGACAGCCCCCTGACCGAACTGGCCGAAGCCCTGCGGCTGCCCGGCCTGCGGCCCCTGCACATTCACGCGATCGTCACCGCCGAGGGCTGCCTGCCGCTGACCACGCAGATCTACTTCGACGGCGACCCACTGGCCGAGGGCACCCTCGAAGGCCCCGTCCCCGCCGCCACCGTCCGCACCACGGTCGTCCACGACACCCCCGAGGACTACCGCGCCCACGGCCTCGACCGCCCCTACCGCGCCCTCACTCACGACATCGTGCTGCGCCCGGTGCGGGGCGACTCGACGAACTGAGGATCGACGGCATGGCACGATGGCCGCCATGTCAGCTCAGGTCTGGGGGCCCCTCATATCGCTGGGCGGCGTCGTCCTCGGCGGCTCGCTGTCCTACCTCGTGCAGCACAGGACGCAGCTCTCGGCGGAACGCGCGGAACGGCAACGGCAGCAGACCGCCCTGTCGGAGGCCCGCCGCGGGGAACGGCTGGCCCTGCTCGAGCGGTTCATCGAGGTGGGCGCCGAGGCCGAACGCTCCGCTTTCGGTCGGCCTTCCGAATGGGAGGACACCGACGCATGGTTCCTCACGACCCGGGACGTCATGAACAGGCTGTGGGTCGCGGAGCGTCTCATCCGCATCCAGTTCCCCCTTCCCGTGCATGACGCGGCACGCGCGTACTTCCTCGACCTCAACCGCACGGTGTGGGAGGGCCTGCCCGACGGCGAGAGCGTGCGCGACTACCTGGAGGACAACCGACTGGCATTCCTGGACGCGGCCCGCGCGGTCATGGGGCAGCGGGACGGCGGAACATGACGGGCGCCCGGCCTCAGCGCGGTCGTACGCCGTCCATGAGCATGTCGAGCAGGCGTCCGGCCTGACCCGGTTCCCCTGACTTGGCCGCCACGGCCAGCATGCCGAGGACGGCCGCGGAGAGGTCGTCGGCACGGGCGTCGGCTCGGATGTCCCCGGCGGCGGCACCCGCGTCGAGGATCGCGGTGATGGCGGAGAGCAGTTCCTGCCGGCTGTGCGCGAGGGAGATCTCACCCGCGTCGATCATGGCGAGCAGGGTGTCGGTCATGCCGTGCTTGGTGGCCTGCCATTCCGCGAACAGGTCCATCCACAGGCGCAGTGCCCGCGCGGGCGGGTGCTCGGCGAGCAGTTCGCGCGCCCCGGCGGTCAGCCGGACGACCTGGTCCCGGTAGACGGCCTCGACGAGGGCCTCCCGGGTCGGGAAGTGACGGAAGGCCGTGGCGATGCCGACCCCCGCCTGCCGGGCGATCTCGCGCATCGACGGCTCGGTGTCGGAGGTGGCGAAGGCGCGGGTCGCCGCCGCGAGCACGGCCTCGCGGTTGCGCGCGGCATCGGCGCGCGGCTGCGGGCGTGCGGACGGGGACGGGGACGGTTCAGCGGCCATGTCTGATCGGATCACGTTCCATTTCGCTCGGTCTCCGGGTTAGTCTAGGCGCGCACTAAGTGGAACACGTTCCAACTGGCTTCCGAGGAGACCTCATGACCGCACCCGTTTCCGGGCCGGACACTATGCGCGCGGTGCGCTTCCACGAGTACGGCGAGCCCGCCGACGTCCTGCGCCTGGAGACCGTTCCGGTACCCGAGCCGGGACCCGGCCGCGTCCGGGTCGCCGTGCACGCGTGCGGGCTGGCCCCGGCCGACTGGGCGCTGTGCCGCGGGCTCTTCGCCGGGAGCCTGCCCCGCGGCGTCGGCTGCGACGTCTCGGGCCTGGTCGAGGCCGTCGGCGAGGGCGTCACGGACGTGAGCGTCGGCGACCGGGTGTTCGGCACCGCCGACTTCGCGGGCTCACCGAGCGCGGGCGCGGCGGAGTACGCCGTGCTGGACCACTGGTTCGCGGTGCCCGAGGGCCTGGACCTCACTCAGGCCGCCGCGCTTCCCATGGCGCTGAGCACCGCGTCCTGGCATCTCGCGCGCCTCGGCGCCCTGGCGGGCCGCACGCTCCTGGTCAATGGCGGCGGAACCACCGTGGGGTACGCGGCCGTGCAGATCGCCCTCCTTCGCGGGGCGCGGGTGATCACGACCGCGGGCGACACCTACGCCGGGCGGTTGCGCGCGCTCGGCGCCACCGTGGTCGGCCGTGGCGAGGGCCTGCCCGGGCGGGTCGAGGCCCTCGGCGTGGGCCCCGTCGACCTCGTCCTCGACACCGCGCCGCCCGGTGGCGCCCTGCCCGGACTCGTCGAGGTGGCCGGCGGTGATCCCACGCGCGTGCTGACCTGCTCCGACCTGGCCGCGGCGCCGGAGCTCGGGGTGCGCGACACCTTCCACGAGGATCCCACGAAGTGGACCGACGCCGAACGTTTCGGAGTCTTCCCCGAGTTCGCCCGGCTGGCCGCCGAGGGCGGGTTCACCGTGCCGGTCGCCGCGACCTTCCCCCTCGAGGACTGGAGCAAGGCGCTGGAGATCAGCCTCTCCGGACACGCCCGCGGCAAGCTCCTGCTCCTGCCGTCCGGCGACGTCGGCTGACGGCCGATACCACCCGCGTTCGGGGCGCCCGCCATGCATGTCGGGCGGCGAGCCCATCCGCCGGCCTGCGAGGTCAGGCGTCCCGCCCCCGCGGGGCGTCCTGGTCGGCGTCCTTGAGGGCGTCGACGAAGGCGGTGAAGGAGGCGGTGGGGAAGGTGAGAGCGGGGAGGGCGGGGGCCTTGGAGTCGCGGACGGCTGTGCGGGTGGGGGAGGTCGCGATCTCCAGACAGGCGTTGCCGTCGCCCTCACCGGAGTACGACGACTTCCGCCAATTGTCGTGCGTGACCATGGGGGTGCCTCACAAATCCTTCGTCAGCGAGTGAATGAGGTCGCGGGAGCGGTCGGCGGCGAGCGACACGGACTTCACTCTACGGAAGAGCGTTCGGAAGACGCCGAGTTGTGCCTCGGAGTCGATGAAGAGCGAACCGTGGGGGCCGTCACGCACCACGGTGTCCAGTCTCGGGACCGCCGCGCCCACGTACACCATGCCGGCCGTGACGTCGGCGAAGTCGTCCAGCGAGAAGGGGATCACCCGCACGGTGACGTGGTCCGTCTCCGACAGCTCCAGGACACGCGCGAGCTGAGCCCGTGAGGCGGCCCGGCCACCGACCCGGATACGCAGGGCCGCTTCGTGCACCAGCACGTCGTACGGACGGGTGAGGGGCGCTCGATGATGACGCGCCGCCGCATCCGGTGCTCCACCCGCAACTCGACCTCGCTCGGCGGGGGCTGGGGTACTCGGCAGGCGAAGAGGGCGGAGCCGATCTGCATGGCGTCGACCCAGGCGTCCCATGTCGGGAAGATCGCCGCCCGTGGGTCCATCAAACAGTGCGCCTCGGCCAGGGTGAGGGTGGTACTCAAGGCGTCGCCCGGATTGGTGGAACCCTCTTCCAAGCCGTCGATCAACTGCTGTGCATTCTCCTGAAGGACGGCGAGCCCGGCTTCCGCGTTCCCCGTGGGAAAAGGGTGCCGGGGAATGATCGAGGCCAAAGCGCTCTCCATTGTTCGAACTCGTTGGGCTGCAGCCGATTCGCCGGTTCCGTCCGTGTCAGTACTCGATCTCACCGCTCCAGGAGTACTCCAGAAGCGCCTTGGGCAGGTACTCGGACTCGACGTTCACGGGGAGGCCCTGGTCGCGGGCCAGGCAGGTCAGGGCGAGTGGGCCGAGGGCGACGAGTCCGTCGGCGCTGGTGGCGCGACCTTCGTCGGCGGTCCAGTACTCCTTGTGCAGGCGCAGAGCGTCGGTCCGTGTCTTGCCGAACTCGTCCGGGTCCCGGCGCAGGATGCGGTAGAGCATGAGGAGCGGAGGGCGGAGGATGTGGGACATCAGGTCCGCGTCCGCGAGGTGTCGCGCCTCCGGGGCGGTGCCGTCGACCGCCGCGACGAGTTGGTCGCCCACGTCCTGGCGGCCGAGCCAGAAACTCCGCAGGGCCTCCGCCCAGTCGTAGACGTACTCGTCGAACAGCGCGCCCGCCTGGCGCAGGAAGGAGACGGGCACCTCGGCCAGCCGACGGAGGCGGTCGTTGTCGCGGCAGATCATGGCCAGGTAGAACGAGGTGACCCAGGTGCCGGCATTCAGATGGGACTCGATGCCGGTCGCCGGGAGCGTACGCTCCCGCTCCTTGATCCGGCACGTGACCCTGGTTCCCTCCGGAGCGGTGGCCGCGGCGAAGAGCGCGGAACCGGTCCGCATCCCCGTCACCCACGCCTGCCAGGCCTCGAATCGCACGGCTCGCGGGTCGAGCGCGCAGTGTTGCTGCGCCAGCGTGAGCGCTGTACTCAGCGCCTGCGGACGCAGGACCGGAGAGTCGGGGAACTCTTCGAGAATCCAGTCCGCGGTCTCACTGAGAGCGTCGAGCGTGTCCGGGACCTCGTCCGTGGGATACGCGTGACGGGGGACGGACGTGACCATGGATGTCACAGACGTCTTCCTTCACGGCTGGCTTCGCGTCACGTGTCGTACTCGCCCACCCAGGACCGCTTCAGGAGCGCCTTCGGGAGGTACTCCGACTCGACGTCGATCGGCATGTCGACGTCGTAGGCCATGCAGGCGATGGCGAGCGGGCCCAGGGCGACGAGGCCTTCGGCGCTTCGTGAGCGGGCCTCGTTCGCCGTCCAGTACTCCTTGTGCCAGGTGAGCGCGTCGACGAGGGAGGCGTTGAACCGCTCGGGCTCGCGGCGCAGGTAGTGCTGGAAGAGGTCGAGGGGCGGGGAGAGGATCTTCAGCATGAGCTCGGGGCCGGCGATCGGGGCACGCTGCGGGTCCGTGCCGTCGACGGCGGTGACGAGGGTGTCCCAGACCGCCTGCCGGCCGAACCACAGATGCTGAAGAGGCTCCACCCAGGCATAGATGCACTCGTCGAACTCGGCGCCGGACGCGCGCAGGAAGGAGACCGGTACCTGGGCGAGCCGGTTG
This sequence comes from Streptomyces griseoaurantiacus, assembly GCF_036189845.1. Classification (NCBI taxonomy): domain Bacteria; kingdom Bacillati; phylum Actinomycetota; class Actinomycetes; order Kitasatosporales; family Streptomycetaceae; genus Streptomyces; species Streptomyces griseoaurantiacus. The sequence continues at coordinate 4,762,289 of NZ_CP108326.1, forward strand.
ACCCGGGCGTTCTCTCGGCAGATCACCGCCAGGTAGAAGGAGGTCAGCCAGTTCCCGGCATGGAGGTAGTCCTGCGGGCCGGTCGCGGGAAGTTGCTTGATCTCGCCGCTGCTGCCGATCCGGCACGAGATGGGTCCCTCGTCCGCCGTCCCCGCGGCGAACAGCGCGCTGCCGACCTGCGTCGCCGTGACCCACGCCTCCCAACTCGGGAACTTGGCGGCCCTGGGATCCGTCGCGGACCGCCACTTTGCGACGGCGAGAGTCGTCGGCAGAGCGTCGTAGCGGTCGTCCTCCGAGGTCTCGATGTGGGCCAGGACGTCCTCGGCGCTCCTGATGACGGGCGCCATGAGGTCCGTCGCGTTCTCGCCGGGACGGACCTCATGTCGTGCGATGCGGTTGACGACGCGTTCCTTCCGTGTGGGACTCAGACCTCGAACTCGCCGAGCCAGCCGCGCTCCAGCAGGTGCTTGGGCAGGTAGTCCGACTCGACCTCGATCGGGATGCCGCCGTCGTGGGCGAGGCAGGCGACGGCCAAGGGCGCCAGAGCAACGGTGCCGGACGGATCGCGTGTACGGTCCTCGTCCGCCGTCCAGTAGGTCCTGTGCAGCTCCAGCGCCTCCGTCAGTGCCTCATTGAAGCCGGTTCCGTCCTGGCGGAGGAAACGGTAGAAGAGGTTGATCGGAGGGTAGAGCACGTTTTGCAGCAGCTCCCGCGGGGTGACGGAAGCCGCCTCGGGGTGCGAACCCTGGATCGCCGCCGTCAAATCCTCGACCAGGCCCGGTCGTCGCAGCCAGTAAGCCTGTAGCGCGGCCACCCAGTGATAGACGTACTCGTCATATGCGCCCTCGGCGGACCGAAGCCGGTCGACAGGAATCTCGCACAGGTTCGTCAGCCGCTCGCGATCCCGGCAGATCACGGCCAGCCAGAACGTGGTGAGCCAGTTGCCCGCATCGGCGAATGCGCGAGGTCCGATGGCGGTGAGCGTGTGCATCTCGTGATTGATGCGGCACTGGACCGTGCCCTCCTGCGCCCCGGTCACCGCGAAAAGTGCAGAACCGATCTGCAGCGCAGCCGTGACTGCTTCCCAGGTCTCGAGCTGGGCAGCACGAGGGTCGGCCGTGCATCGCGCCTGCAGGTGCAGCAAGGACTTGGAGAACGCGGAATCGATCATCGACGCGGACTCGTCCAGCCAGCCGACGGACATGGCCAGGCTCTCGCCCAGGGCCTCCGCGTACTTCTCCGAATTCGGGCCGGATTCGCGATGCCTGGCAACGACGGCTGTCACGGCATACTCCTGTCACTGATGTCGAACTTCCGCATGTGATAGCCAGCGTACTCGCCGACGTTTTTCTCACCCTTGACGACGATGTAGTCCAGCTTCCCACTCTTCAGGGCCTGCTCCAGCTTGTCCGCGAGTACCAGTTCGCTGGGATGCGTTTCACCGCGCTTGCGCATTTCGTCGAGTATGTCGAAGAAATATTCTCTTGTTCCCTGCGAGACACGCTTGCCGCTGGGCAGGTTGCGTGCGCCCAATTCGGTGCCGACGCTGCTCTTGGCCTCGACCACCACGTAACCGCCGTCCTCACGACGCCACACCTGGTCGAACTGGTCGTTGCCGTTGCGCGGGCCGTAGGTGGTTTCCCGCGTGGCGCCCGCGTAGTGCTCCGGTATGACGTGATGCTCCGCCACCGCCTCGCCGTAGGCCTCGGAGGAGTCACGCATGTGGACGTGCGACTCCCGGTAGGCGCCCCGGGCCTCGGCCTGCTCGGCTCCCGTCTCCCAGGTCGGGTGCTCCTCGTGCGCCTTGTTGGCCTCGTGCTTCCAGTTCTCCATCACCTTGTCGTGGTGGATGGCGTAGTGGCGCGTCTCCGCGGCGTCGTTGAGGTGGGACAGAGCGTCCGGGCTCGCGGTTTCCGGGCCCTGCTTCACCCAGTCGTCGAGGTAGCGCGGCTTCAGGGGCTCCGGCGCCTTGTCCACCGTCGTCCACGGATCGTTCGGCGACTGCCTGGTCAGCTGGGGCGGTGTCTTCCCGCTCTCGTCGAAGAAGTCGAGGCTCTTGCGGTTGCCGTTGGACTTGTAGAACTGCTCGAAGTACCCGGGCTCGTGGTTGGCACGGTAGACCTGGATCTCGTGGACCTGCTCCGGCGTGAGTGAGCCCTCGGGACCGTAGGGGTTGTCCCCGTCTCGCATGAACTCGGGTCGGGCAGGTGTCTCCGCGTCCGGAACGTGAGGACCGCTTCCCGGCCCGGCCGCCGCATTGTCCAGCCCGCTGCTGCCCACCGGCGGCTCCGCGCCGTGGTGCGGGGTGCCGGTGTCGCCCGGGCCGTCGTGGTGCGGTGTGGTCGTGGCGTCGTCCGCGTGGCCCGCGGTGGAGGACGGGGTGTCCGGGTGGTGGGTGCCCGGGGGTGTGGTGTCGCCGTGGCCGGTGTGGACGGGGTTGTTCAGCTCGTTGGTGGGGAGGTGGTCGCCCGCGTGGCCGCCGGGGAGGTGGTCCCCCGCGTGCCCGCCGGGCAGGTGCTCGCCCGCGTGGATGACGGGGGTGTCGCCGCCGGCGTGGACGACCGGCGTGGTCTTACCGGCGTCGTCGCCGACGCGGCCGAGGTCGGCGAGGTTGTCGTCGAGGCTGTTGCCGAGGCGGATGTGCTGTCCGGCGTTCTCCGCGGTGTGGGTGCCCGCGCCGACGAGGGCGGGTTCCTTGACCGGGGTGGGGGTGTGCGGGTTGTCCGCGCCGGAGGTGGGGGAGCCGTTGTCGCCCAGGTCGTTCATGTGGGGCTGGTCGACGATGTCGCCGGGGCCGTCGGCCCCCTTCTGCAGGACGTTGCCGTGCTCGTCCAGGAAGTTGCCGTCCGGATCGTAGTAACGCGCCGGAGCGCCCGGCTCCGTCGGCAGCTTCGTGGTGCCCTCGGGCAGGGCCGGGACGTCGTCGGGCAGTTTGAAGTTGCCGTCGGGGAGCTTGACCGCTCCCTCGGGGACCGCCGCGCCCTCGGGCAGGTGGAAGGAGCCGTCGGGCAGCTTCAGGGCGCCCTCGGGCAGCGTGATCGCGTTGTCGGGCAGCTTGGGGATCTCGATGTTGCCGACGCCCTTCAGCGCCTTGCTGATGTCGCCGATCTTCGACAGACCCGCCCCGGCACCCTTCATGACATACGTCATCGGGTCGATGACCTTGCCCGCCTTGCCCGCCACCGACAGGGCCTTGGCCACCGCACCGGCCTTGCCCGCGCCCGAGGCCGCCGCCCCCGTACCACCGGTGAACACCGTCGTCAGCACGTTGAAGGTCACCGCACCCGCCGCCCGCGCGGGATTCTTCCCCCACTCGTCCCACGCCACCAGCGCCTTGCCCGTCTCCTTCATCGCGGTCCGCGAGTCCCGCAACCAGGAGGGCAGCTTGTCGTCCGGCAACGTCCAGAACAACGTCGACGCACCAGGAATCGAGGAGATCACCAGACCCGTGGCGAGCTGCGCCAGGCCCTTCCACGCCTGACCCATCGCCTCCCAGCCACCGAAGCCCACCAGCGTGCCCAGGCCCTTGATCGTGCCCCACACACCGTCCACGATCAGGCCGTCCCACACGAACGACTTCACCCAGTGGCCGACCTCGTACCAGTGATGCTTCTCCTCCACCGGGTCACCCCAGGGAAGCTTCGCGTTCTTCAGATCCTCCGCGTTGAACCCGTACTGGTCCTCCCGCTCGGACCCGTCGCCCGCGACCATCTGCGTCCCGCCGAAGATCGCCGTGATCTTGTTGTGGCAGGTCCGCTCCGCCGCCCAGAACGCCGCGACCGTCGTCGTGATCTCGTCCCGGATCCCGTTGTGCTCCTCGACCTTGTCCCCGTCGTACTCCCAGTCGTCGTCGTCCTTGACCGCATTGACGAACGTCGTCGCCTTCGTCTTCAGCTCCGCCAGCTTCGACACCAGCGGACGGATCTCCGTCGCATACGACGACAACGCCGAGGACACCGTCTCCAGATCCGTCGCGAACTCATCCGCACGGTCCTTCACCGGCTTCGTCGACGCGAACAACTGCTCCGCCTCCGGAGCCTTGTAATACGCCGACAACCCCTGGAACTTCGCATGCACATCACTACCGGTCGTCCGCACCGCACCCGCGTCCGACTTCAACCCCTGATGCGCCAACTCCAGTTGGAACAGGTCGCCCGTGTACTGCGGAATCTGCTCGGGCTTGATCACGCGTTCTCACCCCCGTGTGTCCGTGGGCCGCCCCCGGACCAACTCGCGTCAAGTTCAGATCATCGTACTAAGACGTACTGACACCGCCTCAGGGTTGTTACCGACGTGCCACAAATCTCCCCATGCGTAGGGACATCGCTCCCGGGAGCCGGGTGGCCGACGTCTCCCGCCCCGCCGAGCGCAACCGCGATCACCCCACCCGTCGTCCTCCCCCGCAACGCCGGCCACGAGAATCCCCTGGTCGGGACGATCGGGAGGGGCGGTTCGAGTGGATCAGGCGGAGCGGGAAGAGCGGACGGGGAAGAGAGAAGAGCAGAGGGAGCCGAGGGAAGAGCGGGCGGAGTCGAGGGAAGAGACGGAGCAGACGGAACGGAGTCCCGGGGCGGGACAGCGCAAGCCCCGTGCAAGGCCCTGGGTCCGCTGGACCCGGCGCACGCTGCTCGCGCTCGCGCTCCTCCTCGTCCTTCCGCTCCTCGCCATGCAGGTCACGCTCCGCTTCAACTACGCGGGCGACACCGCCGAGGGCACGTACACCCGCGACCGCGACGCCATCTGGCTCGGTCACGCCTGGGTGGACGGGCGGAAGACCGACGCCGACGTCACCGCGCTCGCCGAGCGGCTCAAGGACACCGGGATCAGGGACCTGTACGTCCACGCCGGGCCCTTGGAGCACGACGGCACGCTCCCCAAGTCCCTGTACCCACGCGCAGGTTGGCTGGTAAAGGCGGTGCACCGGGCGCTGCCGCACGTCCGGGTGCAGGCCTGGCTCGGGGACGTGCTCGCCACCGAGGGGCCGACCGGGATGCGGCTCACCGAGGCCGACACCCGCGACCACGTCGTCGCGTCCGCCCGGCAGATCCTCGACGCCGGCTTCCAGGGCGCCCACTTCGACCTGGAGCCCCTGCACTCCGGCGACCAGGACTACCTCCACCTCCTGGACCGGCTGCACCGCGTCACCGCCGACCACGACGCCGTCCTCTCCGTCGCCGCCCACCAGATCGACCCGCTCCCCGGCTTCCACTCCTTCTGGGGCACGGTGGCCGGGCACCCCAAGTGGTGGTCGCAAGGCTACTTCGGCCAGGTGTCGCGCCGGGTCGACCAGATCGCCGTGATGTCGTACGACACCATGCAGCCGCTGGAGAGCACGTACGGCGGGTACGTGGCCCAGCAGACCTCCCTCGCCCTGGAGGCCACCCCGCCCGGCACCGACCTGCTGATGGGCCTGCCCTTCTACCACGAGAACCGGTTCGGCCACTGGGCGCACGCCGAGACCGTCCCGGGCGCCGTCCGGGGCGTCCGCCTCGGGCTGTCCCGCACCGACGCCGACCGGAAGAACTTCGGTGTCGCCCTGTACGTCGACTTCGCGGCGACGGAGGCGGACTGGCGGGCGTACGAGGAGGACTGGGTGGAGGGCGCCCGCCCGGGGTCTGGTTCCTGAGGATCGGCACACGACCGGCTGCATCGCGACCGGCTTCACGACGACCGGCCCTACGAGGGCCGGCGTCGGATCTTCGACCCCAGCCACACCAGCGGGTCGTACTTGCGGTCCGCCGCGCGCTCCTTCAGCGGGATCAGCGCGTTGTCCGTGATGCGGATCCCCTCCGGGCACACCTCCGTGCAGCACTTGGTGATGTTGCAGTAGCCGAGACCGTGCTCGTCCTGCGCGGTGCGCTTGCGGTCGAGTCCGGTGTCCTCGGCGGCGTCCAGCGGATGCATGTCCAGTTCCGCGACCCGCATCAGGAAGCGTGGACCGGCGAAGGCGGGCTTGTTCTCCTCGTGGTCGCGGACCACGTGGCACGTGTCCTGGCACAGGAAGCACTCGATGCACTTGCGGAACTCCTGCGAGCGGTCCACGTCCTCCTGCATCATCCGGTACTCGCCCGGTCCCAGCTCCGCGGGCGGCACGAACGCGGGGACCTCGCGCGCCTTGGCGTAGTTGAAGCCGACGTCGGTCACGAGGTCGCGGACGACCGGGAAGGCGCGCAGCGGCGTCACGGTGACCGTCTCGGCGCGGTCGAAGACCGACATGCGGGTCATGCACATCAGCCGGGGGCGCCCGTTGATCTCCGCCGAGCACGAACCGCACTTGCCCGCCTTGCAGTTCCAGCGGACCGCCAGGTCGGGAGCCTGGGTGGCCTGGATGCGGTGGATGATGTCGAGGACCACCTCGCCCTCGTTGACCTCGACGCGGAAGTCGGCGAGGTCGCCGCCGTGCACGTCCCCCCGCCACACCCGGAACCGGGCCTCGTAGCCGCTCATTCGTACAGCTCCTCCTCGGCCAGGTACTTGACCAGCTCTTCCTTCTCGAACAGGGCGAGCAGGTCCGGGCGGATGGGCGGGGTGGTCTCGCGGACCAGCTCGATCTGGCCGCGCACCGGATCGGTGGCCGCGAGGCCGCCGGTCGGGTCGGCCGGCCGGCACAGCAGGTTGACCGGCCGCCAGGCGTTGTCCATCTCCGGGTGGTCCTCGCGGGTGTGGCCGCCGCGCGACTCGGTGCGTTCCAGGGCCGCCCGCGCCACGCACTCGCTGACCAGCAGCATGTTCCGCAGGTCCAGGGCGAGGTGCCAGCCCGGGTTGAACTGCCGGTGCCCCTCGACGCCGGCCCGCCGGGCCCTTACCCGCAGCTCCGCCAGCTTCTCCAGGGCCTGCTCCATCTCGGCCCGGCGGCGGATGATGCCGACCAGGTCGTTCATGGTCTGCTGGAGTTCCTGGTGGATGCCGTAGGGGTTCTCCGGCGGCCGGGCGCCGCGCATCCGCGCGGCGCCCTCGGCCTCCCCCGGAAGGGGGCTCTCGTCCGCCCCCGGCCCCTCCGCCGAGAACGGCCGCAGCGCCTCCGCCGCGGCCGCGTCGAGCTGGGCGTCGTCCGCCACCGGGCGGGCGCCCGCCAGCGAGGCCGCGTGCTCGGCGGCGTGCAGGCCCGCCCGCCGGCCGAAGACGAGCAGGTCGGACAGGGAGTTGCCGCCGAGCCGGTTGGAGCCGTGCATGCCGCCGGCCACCTCACCGGCGGCGAACAGCCCCGGCACCCCGCGCGCCGCCGCCGTGTCGGAGTCGACCGCGACCCCGCCCATCACGTAGTGGCAGGTGGGCCCGACCTCCATCGGCTCCGCGGTGATGTCGACGTCCGCCAGCTCCTTGAACTGGTGGTACATCGACGGCAGTCGCCGCCGGATCACCTCGGCCGGCATCCGCGTGGACACGTCCAGGAAGACGCCGCCGTGCGGGGAGCCGCGGCCCGCCTTCACCTCGGCGTTGATGGCCCGCGCCACCTCGTCACGGGGGAGCAGCTCGGGAGGGCGCCGGTTGTGGTCCGGGTCCTCGTACCAGCGGTCGCCCTCCGCCTCCGACTCCGCGTACTTCTCCTTGAAGACGTCGGGGACGTAGTGGAACATGAACCGCTCGCCCTCGGAATTGCGCAGCACCCCGCCGTCCCCGCGCACCGACTCGGTGACGAGGATGCCCTTGACCGAGGGCGGCCAGACCATGCCCGTCGGATGGAACTGCACGAACTCCATGTTCACCAGCGGCGCCCCCGCGAGCAGCGCCAGCGCGTGCCCGTCGCCCGTGTACTCCCAGGAATTGGACGTCACCTTGAAGGACTTGCCGATGCCGCCCGTGGCGATGACGACGGCCGGGGCCTGCAGGACGAAGAAGCGGCCGGACTCGCGCTCGTAGGCGAAGACGCCGGCCACCCGGCCCCGCTCGTCCTTGAGGATGCGGGTGACCGTGCACTCCTGGAAGACCTTCAGCCGGGTCTCGTAGCCGCCGGTCTCCTTCTTGTCCTCCTGCTGCAGCGAGACGATCTTCTGCTGGAGCGTGCGGATCAGTTCCAGGCCGGTGCGGTCGCCGACGTGGGCAAGGCGCGGGTACTCGTGCCCGCCGAAGTTGCGCTGCGAGATCCGGCCGTCGCCCGTGCGGTCGAAGAGCGCGCCCCAGGTCTCCAGCTCCCACACCCGGTCCGGCGCCTCGCGGGCGTGCAGCTCGGCCATCCGCCACTGGTTGAGGAACTTGCCGCCGCGCATCGTGTCGCGGAAGTGCACCTGCCAGTTGTCGCCGGAGTTGACGTTGCCCATCGCGGCGGCGATGCCGCCCTCGGCCATCACGGTGTGCGCCTTGCCGAACAGGGACTTGCAGATCACCGCCGTACGGGCGCCCCGCTCCCGCGCCTCGATCGCGGCGCGCAGCCCGGCGCCCCCGGCACCGACCACGACGACGTCCCACTCCTGCCGGTCGACCACGGACATGTGTTCAGTCCCCACCCAATCTAGAAGAAGCGCGGATCGTCGAAGACCCCGGACGCGAGGAGATAGACGTAGAAGTCGGCCAGCGCCACGCTCACCAGGGACGCCCAGGCGAGCTGCATGTGCCGGGCGTTGAGCCGCCCCACGAACCGCCATGCCCGGTAGCGCACCGGATGCTTGGAGAAGTGCCGCAGTTTGCCGCCGACGATGTGCCGGCAGGAATGGCAGGACAGGGTGTACGCCCAGATCAGCGCGATGTTGGCCAGGAAGACGAGGCTGCCGAGCCCCATGTGGCCCCACCCGTAGTGCTCGTCGCGGAAGGCGAGGACCGTGTCGTAGGTGAGGACGGCCGCGACGAGGAGCGCCGCGTAGAAGAAGTACCGGTGGAGGTTCTGCAGGATCAGCGGGAAGCGGGTCTCACCGGTGTACGTGGCGTGCGGCTCGGCGACGGCGCAGGCGGGCGGGGAGGCCCAGAAGCCCCGGTAGTACGCCTTGCGGTAGTAGTAGCAGGTCAGCCGGAAGCCCAGCGGGAAGATCAGGATGATGATCGCGGGGGAGATGCCCCACCAGCTCCCGAACAGGTCCCCGTTCGGGCCCGCGTGCATCGGACGGCACCGCTCGGCGAGGCAGGGGGAGTAGAACGGCGAGACGTACGGGGCGGCATAGTAGTGCGTGTCGGCGAAAGCCCGCCAGGTCGAGTAGACGACGAAGGCGAGCAGTCCGGCGGCGGTGCCGGCGGGCGCCAGCCACCAGCGGTCGGTGCGCAGATGCCGGGCGGCGATCGCGGCCCGCGTGCTCCCGCGTACGCCGCCGCGGGGGCGGGGTTCGGTGGCGGGGGGCTCCTCCGTGCCCGTGGTCACCTGAGCCCCTCGTCGTCCGAGTCCGTCCACAGGGTGGTGTCGTACGGCGTGTCCGGGATCGCCAACAGCGGTGGTCGGCCCGGGCGTTCGGGTAAGGGGCCGGCCTCGCGCAGCAGGGCGACGCTCTCGCGCAGATGGTCGGCATCGGCCCGTACCCGGCGCATCTCCAGCCCGCCGGAGCTCCCGAGCTGCTGTTCCAGCCGGCGCAGCGACCTGACCAGGTCGTCGACACAGCGCTGAACCGTCGTCAGTTCGTCCTGTACGGACATGGGCGTGACCTCATTTCCGCGGGCCTTGGGGGGACGGGGCCTGGGGGCGGTACGTACACGCGCCTGCGAGTGTCGCGCGTCACAGTGCGCCCTGGGAACCCGTGTGCACGGATTGACGGCGTGGGCGGTGGTGTACGGCGCGCGGGGGCGGCGTACGGGGGTGCGGCGTGCACAGACCGGCCGTGCCCGCGGGGCCGGGGGCGCGGTGGGCCGAACGGGTGGGGTTCGGCGGGGGCGGTCGCCGTGTCGCTTCCCCGGGCGCGGTCCCGGCCATCTGATCGGAGGAGACGACAAGAACGACAAGAGTGATGAAAGTGATGACTTCGACGGACCACCGGAGGTGGCAGTGATGTCCCACGACGGCGTCCGGCCGAGCGCGACCCGGCGCGCGGCCGCGTTCCTCCTCGCGGGCGCCCTCACGGTGTCCGCGCTCTCCGCCTGCAGCTCCGACGAGAAGGAGAACCGGCCGCTCGCCGGCCAGGACATCGCCCCGGCCGGCCGCGCCCTCGTCGCCGACGGCGGCACCCTGCGCTGGGCGGTGGACGCCGTGCCCGCCACCCTCAACACCTTCCAGGCGGACGCCGACGCCGCCACGAGCCGGGTCGCCGGTGCCGTCCTGCCCTCGCTGTTCCGGCTCGACGCGCGGGGCCGGCCGCAGCCGAACCCCGCCTATCTGGAGTCGGCGAAGGTGGTCGACACCGAGCCCCGGCAGGTCGTCCTGTACCGGCTCGACCAGCAGGCCGTCTGGAGCGACGGCCGCGAGATCGGCGCCGCCGACTTCGCCGCGCAGTGGCGTGCCCTGTCCGGCAAGGACAGCGCCTACTGGACCGCCCGCAACGCCGGCTACGACCGGATCGCGAAGATCGAGCGCGGGCACGACGACCTCGAGGTCAAGGTCACCTTCGCCCGCCCCTACGCCGACTGGAAGTCGCTGTTCACGCCGCTGTACCCCAAGGAGGTCATGGGGACGCCGGACGCGTTCAACGACGGCGCCCGCAGCAAGCTCAAGGTCACGGCGGGGCCGTTCGCGCTGAAGAAGGTCGACCGCGAGGACGGGAAGGTGACCCTCGTCCGCAGCACCCGCTGGTGGGGCTCCCCGGCCAAGCTCGACAAGATCGTGCTGCGCGCGGTCCCGCGCGACGAACGGCTCGACGCCCTCGCCGAGAACAAGGTCGACCTCGCGGAGGTCGACCCCGACGACGCCGAGCGGATCGCCGCCGCCCACGGCACGAAGACCACGGCCGCCTCACAGGCGGCCGCGGGCGCCGAGCGGGAGAAGGCCGAGAAGGCCGAGAAGGCCGAGAAGGCCGAGAAAGCGGCGAAGAAGGAGAAAGAAGAGAAGGACAAGAAGAAGGACAAGAAGAAGGACGAGAAGAAGGGGGACGAGGACGCCGCCGAGGCCGCCGCGCGGCGCAAGGCGCTGCGCCGCTACGTCGTCCGCAGCTCGCTCGAACCCGCCTACACCCAGCTCGCCCTCAACGGCTCCGAGGGCCCCCTCGCCGATGAACGGGTCCGCCGGGCCGTCGCCCGCGCCCTGGACCGCACGAAGCTGGCGGAGCTGGTGCTGAAGCCGCTCGGCCTGCCCGCCGTCCCCGTCGGCAGCCATCTCGCCCTGGCCGGGCAGCCGGCGTACGAGGACAACAGCGGGGCGCTCGGCGGCCAGGACACCAAGGGGGCCCGGGCGCTGCTCGCCGACGCGGGCTGGATCCTGGGCGGCCCGGTCGAGAAGCAGGCGAAGGACAAGAAGGACAAGAAGGGGAAGGACGAGGACGGGGACGAGGCGGGGGAGAAGGACACCGCCGGGAGCAAGGGCGAGAAGTCCGAGGACGACGACGGCACGTACATCGTCGGCGAGGACGACAAGCCGGGCGAGGCGGAGGGCGCCGGGGACCACGGGGGCGACGGGCGTTCCGAGGAGCGCGCGGCCCGGTCCGCGGACGGCAAGCAGTACCTGGGCGAACCCGGGGCGGCACGGCACGGCGGGGCCCCGGGCGCGTACGCCCCCATGGGGACCGCGGCCCCGGCCCGCGCGGCGGACACGGTGATGGCGAAGGACGGCAAGGCGCTCTCGCTGCGCTTCGTCCTGCCCTCGGGGCCTGGCTCGGCCTCGCTGCGGGCGGTGGGCGACCGCATCGCGCGGATGCTGCGGAAGGTCGGTATCCGCACGACGATCACCAAGGTGCCGGACGACAGCTACTTCAAGGACCACATCGCGTCCGGCGAGTACGACCTCGCGCTGTACTCCTGGCCCGCGACGGCGTTCCCGGCGACGGACGCGCGGCCGGTCTACGCCAAGCCGGTGCCGGGGGCGGACGGGGAGCTGAAGGTCGAGCAGAACTACACGCGGGTGGGGACGGACCGGATCGACCAGCTCTTCGACGAGGCGCTGGTGACGCTGGACGCCGGGAAGGAGCGGGAGCTGATGCGCAAGGCGGACTCCCGCATCTGGGCCGGGGCGGCCTCCATCCCCCTCTACCAGCGCCCGCAGCTCACTGCGGCCCGTCCGCGGCTGGTCAACGTGGGCGCGTTCGGCTTCCGGACCCCGGTGTACGAGGACATGGGCTACCAGGAGCGGACCCCGTCCTCCGCCTCCACCTCCTCCGTTCCCTCCGCCACCTCGTCCTGACGCGGACGGACGGACGGCGGCGGACGGCGGCGGACGGCGGCGGACTGACGGACCGCGAAGGGCGGGCTGAGAGGGAGGGGAGAGATGGGCCGGGGGCGGGAGGCCGTGCGGCCGCCCCCGGCGGAGGCGTCAGCGGTCGGCGAACTTCCGGCCGGCGTCACGGGCGGTGGCGAGCGCCTCCTTGTGCTGCTGCTCGGCGAGGCCCCGCAGGCCCTCCATGGCGGGGTTGGAGGCGGCGAGGGTCAGCTCCCGGCGGACGACGGTCAGTTCGGCCTCCCAGAGGTCGCCGAGGATCCGCTCCAGGTACGGGGTGGAGTGGTCCCAGCCCTCGCGGGGGGTGCCGGGCGCGTAACCGCCGCCGAGCGTGGTGGCCAGCACGGTGGGGGTGTCCTTCAGCAGCTGGGCGGTGGGGTCGCCGGTGCCGGTGATGACGAGGTCGACCCAGGACTTGAAGTGCTGGGAGACACCCCAGTTGTACAGCGGCACGGCGAAGATCGCGGCGTCCGCGTTCCGCACTTCCTCGGCAAGGGTCGCGGCGAGGGCGAGCGCCTCCAGCTGGGCCGGGGTGCGGTCGGCCTCGGGGACGAACGCGGCGGTGGTGGCAAGGGCCCAGGCATCGGAGGGCAGCGGGTCGGTGCCGAGGTGGCGACGGGTCACCTGGGCACCGGGGTGGGCCGCGGCCCATTCGGCCTCGGCGATGTCGGCGATCTCCGCGCTGGCGGAGTTGCCGGGAAGGATGCTGGCGTCCAGTCGGAACAGGTTCATGGTCGGAAGGTCCTCTCGGGAAGGTAAGCCCGCGGGCCTCGCCCGCCGGTGGCGGGCATGCCGCGGGAAGGCCGCCGGACCGTGGTCCGGTTAGCGGCTGCCGCCTCTCGAGCATAAGCGGACTTCACCCCGTTTTCTATTCCTGGCGTAAATTGGTCGGCGTGGAACGCTCTGTGATGCACTTCGGCAAACCGCGGGCCGAGCGCGCCGACGCGGTGCGCAACCGCGAGCACCTGCTGCGCACCGCGCGCCAGATGATCGCGGAAGAGGGCGTGGACAAGGTCACGATGGACGGCCTCGCCGAACGCGCCTGCCTCGGCAAGGGCACGGTCTTCCGCCGCTTCGGCACCCGGGCCGGCATCTTCCGCGCGCTGCTCGACGCGGACGAGCGGGCCTTCCAGGAACACGCCATGAGCGGTCCGCCACCGCTGGGCCCCGGCGCCGACCCCGTCGAACGGCTCATCGCCTACGGCCGCGCGCGCGTCGACTTCCTCACGGAGCACCACGCCATCGTCCGGGCGTGCTTCGACCGCAGCAGGCCGATGATCATGGGTGATCCGTCGATGACCCAGCTCCACATCCGGGTACTGCTGCGCGAGGCCGGGTCCGTCCCGAACCTGGACGGGGTCGCGGTGCAGCTCACCGCCGCGCTCGAGGCACCGCTGCTGCTGTACCTGTCGCGCCCGCAGCGCGAGGCGGAGTCGCCCGACAGGGACGAGACCATCGCCTTCCTCGGGGACGCGTGGCAGACGCTGATCGAGCGGGTGATGCGCTGAGCCCCGCGCCGCGCGGCCCCGTGGGCGGGACCCCGTGGGCGGGCCCCCGCCGGCGGGGTGGGCGCCGCGGCTTCGGGGCGACCGGGGCAGTGCGGAAAAGCGCCGGTGAACGGGCAGGTCCGGCCCGCTCCCGGGGGTCCCGCGACGGGCCCGGGCGCCCGGGCCGGTGACGGCACGTACCATGGTGTACGGCCGAGGCGTGCAATGCCCGGCATGGCCCGCGCGACACTGACGGACGCGCTGGCCGTCCTCAATCCCGGGAGATACGCCTCACCATGGCTGTGACTGCTACGCGTCACGACATCCGCAATGTTGCCATCGTCGCCCACGTCGACCACGGCAAGACCACCCTCGTCGACGCCATGCTGAAGCAGGCGGGCGCCTTCGCCGCTCACGCCGCCGAGTCGCTCGACGACCGCATGATGGACTCGAACGACCTGGAGCGTGAGAAGGGCATCACGATCCTCGCCAAGAACACCGCGGTGAAGTATCACCCGAAGGACGGCGGGGAGCCCATCACGATCAACATCATCGACACCCCCGGCCACGCCGACTTCGGCGGCGAGGTCGAGCGCGGTCTGTCGATGGTGGACGCGGTCGTCCTCCTCGTCGACGCCTCCGAGGGCCCGCTGCCGCAGACCCGCTTCGTGCTGCGCAAGGCCCTCCAGGCCCGGCTGCCGGTGATCCTCTGCATCAACAAGACCGACCGCCCCGACTCGCGCATCGACGAGGTCGTGAACGAGGCCTACGACCTCTTCCTCGACCTGGACGCCGACGAGGAGCAGATCGAGTTCCCGATCGTCTACGCCTGCGCCCGCGACGGCGTGGCCTCCCTCACCAAGCCCGAGGACGGCACGGTCCCGCAGGACAGCGACAGCCTGGAGCCGTTCTTCAGCACCCTGCTGTCGCACGTCCCGGCCCCCACCTACGACGAGAGCCTGCCGCTGCAGGCCCACGTCACCAACCTGGACGCCGACAACTTCCTCGGCCGCATCGCGCTGCTCCGCGTCGAGCAGGGCGAGCTGCGCAAGGGCCAGACGGTCGCGTGGATCAAGCGGGACGGCACCGTCTCCAACGTCCGCATCAGCGAGCTGATGATGACCGAGGCGCTCACCCGCAAGCCCGCCGAGAAGGCCGGCCCGGGCGACATCTGCGCCGTCGCCGGCATCCCGGACATCATGATCGGTGAGACCCTCGCCGACCCCGAGAACCCGATCGCGCTGCCGCTGATCACGGTCGACGAGCCGGCGATCTCCATGACCATCGGCACCAACACCTCACCGCTGGTCGGCCGCGGCGGCACCGGCAAGGGCGCCGAGGCGAAGGCCGCCGTCAAGGACCGCAAGGTCACCGCCCGCCAGGTCAAGGACCGCCTCGACCGCGAGCTCGTCGGCAACGTCTCGCTGCGGGTGCTGGACACCGAGCGGCCGGACACCTGGGAGGTGCAGGGCCGCGGCGAGCTGGCGCTGGCCATCCTGGTGGAGCAGATGCGCCGCGAGGGCTACGAGCTGACCGTCGGCAAGCCCCAGGTCGTCACCAAGGAGGTCGACGGCAAGGTCCACGAGCCGGTCGAGCGCATGACGATCGACGTGCCCGAGGAGCACATGGGCGCGGTCACGCAGCTCATGGGCGTCCGCAAGGGCCGCATGGACAACATGTCGAACCACGGCTCCGGCTGGGTCCGCATGGAGTTCGTGGTGCCCTCCCGCGGTCTGATCGGCTTCCGCACGGAGTTCCTGACCAGCACGCGCGGCACGGGCATCGGCCACTCCATCCACGAGGGCCACGAGCCCTGGTTCGGCACGCTCACCACGCGCAACAACGGCTCCCTGGTCGCCGACCGCTCCGGCGCCGTCACCGCGTTCGCGATGACGAACCTCCAGGAGCGCGGCGTGCTGTTCGTGGAGCCGGGCACCGAGGTGTACGAGGGCATGATCGTCGGCGAGAACTCGCGCTCCGACGACATGGACGTCAACATCACCAAGGAGAAGAAGCTCACCAACATGCGGTCCTCGACGGCCGATGTGACGGAGTCGATCGTGCCGCCGCGCAAGCTGTCGCTGGAGCAGTCCCTGGAGTTCTGCCGCGACGACGAGTGCGTGGAGGTCACCCCGGAGGCGGTCCGCATCCGCAAGGTGGTCCTGGACCAGCGCGACCGCGCCCGTGCCGCCAGCCGGGCCAAGCACGGCTGACAACGGCCCCTCACCGGCGACGCCGGGCACTCCGCGACACGGAGTGCCCGGCGTCGTGCGTGTGGGGCTCGGGGAGCCGGGGGACCGGCCGGCACCCGGGTCCGCGGCGTCCCGGGTGGGGGTGAGACGAGGGGAACATAGGGAAAACCCTCTGAGAGGCGCCCGAGGCGGACCGCGGCCCTCCGATACCCCCTAGCCTTTCGTTCTCGGTCCGGTGCGCGTGCGCGCGGCGCTCCTCGAGGAGGTGTCACCTCCGCGAGTGACGGCCCAGCACAGTGGGTAAGGGCCACGCAACCCATTTTCGCCCGTGATCTCCTCCGGGCTGTCCGCAATGCGAACACTCCACGCCGATAGATGTGTAACAAGTCCGTTTCGGAGTGATCTTTCACCAAACCATTTGTCCGTATTTCGGAAGAAGTGGGCGCTAGGTGTGATCGAACCGAGACCTTGGAAATGTGGTTCGGTTCCGGCCGATGGCAGATAGTTAGGCGCGTAGACGCTCGGAGTGAAGGGTCACGCGTCGGTAGGCGGCGGCGACTCGCGAGCGGTGGGGGCACCTGACCATTACAGGCACCGGTGACGGTGTCATGGCCTGTGCCTCACCATGCGGTGAACCATTGGACTCATGAGGAGGAACCCATGCGCGGTGCCAAGAGCGCCAAGTGGGTCGCGATAGCCGCGGTAGTGGCACTGGGTGCCACCGCCTGTGGCGGTGGCAACGACGACGACGGCGACAGCAAGGCCGCGGCCGACCCGAACGGCAAGTTCTCGGTCGAGGTGGGTGAGCCGCAGAACCCCCTGCAGCCCGCGAACACCATGGAGTCCAACGGCAGCATCGTTATCAAGTCGCTCTTCTCCGGGCTCGTCGACTACGACAGCAGCGGCAAGATCGTCAACATCAACGCGCAGTCGATCGACACCAGCGACAACAAGACCTTCACGGTCAAGCTGAAGCCCGGCTGGAAGTTCCACGACGGCACCCCGGTGACCGCCACGTCCTACGTCAAGGCGTGGAACTGGGCCGCCAACCCGGACAACAAGCAGACCAACAGCTTCTGGTTCTCGGACATCGAGGGCTACGACAAGGTCGCGCCCGAGAAGGGCAAGCCCTCCGCCAAGGAGATGTCGGGCCTGAAGGTCGTCGACGACAACACCTTCACGATCAAGCTGTCGAAGCCGATCCCGTACTTCGTGTACAAGCTCGGCTACGAGGTCTTCGACCCGCTGCCGGAGTCCTTCTACAAGGACCCGAAGGCCGCCGGCCAGAAGCCGATCGGCAACGGCCCTTACAAGTTCGTCAGCTGGCAGCACAACAAGCAGATCGAGGTCGTCAAGAACGACGACTACAAGGGCCCGAACGCCGCGAAGAACGGCGGGGTGACCTTCAAGAACTACTCCAAGCTCGAGACGGCCTACCAGGACCTCAAGTCCGGCAACCTCGACGTGATGCGCCAGGTCGCCCCGCGTGACCTGCCCGTGTACAAGCAGGACCTCGGCGACCGCGCCGTGGACCAGTCGTACTCGGCGATCCAGACGCTCGGCGTCGCCTTCTACACCAAGCAGTGGAAGGACATCGACCCCAAGGTCATCCAGGGCCTGTCGATGGCGATCGACCGCGACACCATCACCAAGACCGTCCTCCAGGGCACGCGTGAGCCCGCCACCGGCTGGGTCGCCAAGGGCGTCCTCGGCTACCAGGCGGACGCGGCCGGCGACGTCACCAAGTTCGACGCCGCCAAGGCCAAGCAGCTCATCAAGGAAGGCGGCGGCGTTCCGGGCAACAAGATCTCCATCCAGTTCAACGCCGACGGCGGGCACAAGGAGTGGGTGGAGGCCGTCTGCGGCTCCATCACCAAGGCCACCGGCGTGAAGTGCGACGGCGACTCCAAGCCCGACTTCCAGTCGGACCTGAACGCCCGTGACAACAAGCAGGTCAAGTCGCTGTACCGCTCCGGCTGGGTGCTCGACTACCCGTTCATCTCCAACTTCATCCGTGACCTGTTCGGCACCAAGTCCGACGGCAACCAGGGCGGCTTCTCCAACAAGAAGGTCGACCAGCTGATCGCCGACGCGGACGCCGCCAAGTCGCTGGAGGAGTCGGAGAAGCTGTACCAGGAGGTCGAGAAGCAGCTCGTCGACTACATGCCGAGCATCCCGCTCTGGTACTACAAGGTCAACGCGGGCTACTCGGAGAAGGTCTCCGGCGTGAAGTACGCGCAGGACGGCGACCCGATCCTGACCGGCGTGCAGGTCAAGAAGTAACCGCTGACGACGACAGCGTGAGCCGTGCCGCACCCGCGCGGGGTGCGGCACGGCATCGGCCGGACGGCCGGGGGGCCCTTTTCGCCGCGTACGTACGGAATCCGTAGAGGAAGCCGCTCGTATGAGGCGAAAGGGGCCTGCCGCTGTAACTGACATGGAGGAACCATGGGGCGCTACGTCGCGAGGCGACTGCTCCAGATGATCCCGGTGTTCATCGGGACGACCCTGCTGATCTTCCTGATGGTCTACGCCCTTCCCGGCGACCCCGTGCGGGGGCTCTTCGGGGACAAGGGCGCGAGCCCGGCGGTGCTCAGGTCGCTGCGGCACGAGTACGGCCTCGACAAGCCCGTCCTGGTCCAGTACTGGGACTACATGCGGGGCATGATCCTGCACTTCGACTTCGGTACGCAGGTGGCCAGCGGCCGCCCGGTCACCGACATCCTCGGTGACGCCTTCCCGGTGACGCTGCGTCTGGCCGGCATGGCCTTCGTCTTCGAGGCGGTCCTCGGCATCGTCCTCGGCATCATCTCCGGGATGCGCGCGGGCAAGGCGGTCGACACCGTCATCCTCGTCGTGACGCTGCTCCTGATCTCGATCCCGATCTTCGTGCTCGGCTACATCTTCCAGACGGTGTTCGCGTTCAAGCTGAACCTGCTGGACCCCTCGGTGAGCGACGCCACCGACTACAGCCAACTCCTGATGCCCGCCATCGTGCTGGCGAGCGTCTCGCTCGCCTACGTCGCGCGGCTCACCCGTACCTCGGTGGCGGAGAACCTGCGCGCCGACTACATGCGCACGGCCATCGCCAAGGGACTGCCGCGCCGCCGTGTGGTCGGGGTGCACCTGATGCGCAACTCGCTCATCCCGGTCGTCACCTTCCTCGGCACCGACCTCGGCGCCCTGATGGGCGGCGCGATCGTGACCGAGGGCATCTTCAACATCCACGGCGTCGGAGGCACCATCTACCAGGCGATCATCCGCCGAGAGGGCACCACGCTGGTCGGGCTGGTCACCATCCTGGTCCTCGTGTACCTCTTCTGCAGCCTGATCGTCGACCTCCTCTACGCGGTTCTGGACCCGAGGATCCGTTATGCCTGAGCTCACCAAATCCGCCGACGAGGCCACCAAGGCCGCGGCGGGCGCCGCAGCCGGCGCCACCCTGCCCGAACCCAAGCCGGAGAAGACCCGCAGCCTGTGGGGCGACGCCTGGCAGGACCTGCGGACCAACTGGGTGTTCGTCGTCTCCGCGGTGCTCATCCTGCTGCTGCTGGTGATGGCCGCCTGGCCCGGCCTGTTCACGGGCGCCGACCCGAACGACAAGGACCTGGCCAACCACTACCTGCAGCACCCCCACTACGGCAACGTGTTCTCCGCCGACTGGCTCGGCTACGACGCCCAGGGCCGCAGCGTGTACGCCCGCGCCATCTACGGCACCCGTGCCTCGCTGCTCGTCGGCGCCGGCACCACTGTCGTGGTCGTCCTCTTCGGCGGCCTGGTCGGCATGCTCGCCGGGTACTTCGGCGGCTGGATCGACGCCGTGCTGTCCCGTGTGACGGACATGTTCATGGGCATCCCGTTCCTGCTCGGCGCGATGGTGGCGCTGAACTCCTTCACGGAGCGGTCCATCCCGGTGGTGATCGGGGCGCTGGCCTTCCTGGGCTGGACGCAGACGGCCCGTGTCATGCGCGGTTCCGTCATCACCGTCAAGTCCACGGACTACGTGCAGGCCGCGAAGGCGCTCGGCGCGGGGACGAGAAGGATCCTCTTCCGCCACGTGCTGCCCAACGCGGTGGCTCCGGTGATCGTCGTCGCCACGATCTCGCTCGGCATCTACATTGGCGCCGAGGCCACGCTGTCGTTCCTGGGCCTCGGCCTGAACGGCGTGTCGTGGGGCAACGACATCTCCGACGGCGGCAACTCGATCCGGGTGGCGCAGTTCATCATGCTCTACCCGTCGATCATGCTCAGCATCACGGTGCTGGCGTTCATCATGCTCGGTGAGGCCGTACGCAACGCCCTCGACCCGAAGACACGCTGAGGGAGGCGTACGTGACCACCATCGAGGAAACCACGCCCGTGCCGTCGCCCCGCGACGCCGGGGCGGACGGCGGGCCGCTGCTCGACGTGCGCGACCTGCACGTCGAGTTCCACACCCGCGAGGGCGTCGTCAAGGCCGTCAACGGGGTCAACTACAGCGTGGCCGCGGGCGAGACGCTCGCGGTGCTGGGCGAGTCCGGTTCGGGCAAGTCCGTCACCGCGCAGGCCATCATGGGCATCCTGGACATGCCGCCCGGGAAGATCCCCCAGGGCGAGATCCGCTTCCGCGGCCAGGACATGCTCGCCATGTCCGCCGAGGAGCGACGCAAGATCCGCGGCAGCCGGATCGCGATGATCTTCCAGGACGCGCTGTCCTCGCTCAACCCGGTGCTGACCGTCGGCTACCAGCTCGGCGAGATGTTCCGCGTCCACCAGGGCATGTCCAAGAAGGACGCCAAGGCCAAGGCCATCGAGCTGATGGACCGGGTGAAGATCCCGGCCGCCGCGGCCCGGGTGAACGACTACCCGCACCAGTTCTCCGGCGGTATGCGCCAGCGCATCATGATCGCCATGGCGCTGGCCCTGGAGCCCGAGCTGATCATCGCCGACGAGCCGACCACGGCCCTCGACGTGACGGTCCAGGCGCAGGTCATGGACCTGCTCGCGGAACTCCAGCGCGAGTTCAACATGGGCCTCATCCTGATCACCCACGACCTCGGCGTCGTCGCCGACGTCGCGGACAAGATCGCGGTGATGTACGCGGGCCGCATCGTGGAGCAGGCGCCCGTGCACGAGCTGTACAAGCGCCCGGCGCACCCGTACACGCGGGGTCTGCTGGACTCCATCCCGCGCCTGGACCAGAAGGGCCAGGAGCTCTACGCGATCAAGGGCCTGCCGCCCAACCTGCTGCGGGTTCCGTCGGGCTGCGCCTTCAACCCGCGCTGCCCCAAGGCGCAGGACATCTGCACCACCGAGATCCCGCGTCTGTTCCCGGTCACCGAGCAGGACGGCACCCCGGTGACCGGCCGCACCTCGGCGTGCCACTTCTGGAAGGAGACGATCCATGGCTGAGCTCAGCAAGAACGACGAGCCGCAGGACGTCACCCCGAACGTCTCCAAGGTCGAGCTCGCGGACGCGCACTCGGAGGCGGAGTCGGTCGCCGCGGTCGAGGCGCCCGTCGGGCGCGGGGAGCCCATTCTTCAGGTGCGCAACCTGAAGAAGCACTTCCCGCTCACCCAGGGCATCCTGTTCAAGCGGCAGATCGGCGCGGTCAAGGCCGTCGACGGCATCTCCTTCGACCTGCACCAGGGCGAGACGCTCGGCATCGTGGGCGAGTCCGGCTGCGGCAAGTCCACGGTCGCCAAGCTGCTCATGAACCTGGAGCGGGCCACGGCGGGCGAGGTCTTCTACAAGGGCCAGGACATCACCAAGCTGTCCGGCCGCGCGCTGACCGCCGTGCGCCGCAACATCCAGATGGTGTTCCAGGACCCGTACACCTCGCTCAACCCCCGTATGACGGTGGGCGACATCATTGGGGAGCCCTTCGACATCCACCCGGAGGTGGCGCCCAAGGGCGACCGCCGCCGCAGGGTGCGCGAGCTCCTCGACGTCGTCGGCCTGAACCCGGAGTACATCAACCGCTACCCGCACCAGTTCTCGGGCGGTCAGCGCCAGCGCATCGGCATCGCCCGCGGCCTCGCGCTCAACCCCGAGATCATCATCTGCGACGAGCCGGTCTCCGCCCTGGACGTGTCCGTCCAGGCGCAGGTCATCAACCTGATGGAGGCGCTGCAGGACGAGTTCAACCTGTCCTACATCTTCATCGCGCACGACCTGTCGATCGTCCGGCACATCTCGGACCGCGTGGGCGTCATGTACCTCGGCCGCATGGCCGAGATCGGCACGGACGAGCAGATCTACGAGCACCCGACGCACCCCTACACCCAGGCGCTGCTGTCCGCGGTGCCGGTGCCGGACCCCGACGCCAGGGAGCATCGCGAGCGCATCATCCTCAGCGGTGACGTGCCCTCGCCGGCCAACCCGCCCTCCGGCTGCCGGTTCCGCACCCGCTGCTGGAAGGCGCAGGACAAGTGCGCCGAGCAGGAGCCCCTGCTGGCGGTGCCCGAGCGCTTCAAGGGCCAGGACAGCCCGGCGGCCCACGAGTCGGCGTGCCACTTCGCCGAGGAGAAGGACGTCGTCGGCGCGGCCTGACTTCCCGCGCACACCCACCGGTTCCCGGCCCCCTTCAAAAGGGTGCCGGGAACTGGTGCGTCGGGGGGCGCGGCGCAGCCGGGCCGCGCGTCACGCCCCCGCGCGCGCCCGCGCCCAGTGGCAGGCGACCTCCGCCTCCCGGCCCCCGCCCGGCACCCCGGGGTCCTCGGTGCGGCACGCCCCCGCCACTCCAGCCCGTTCCGCCTCGCCGCTCGCCAGGACGGGGCAGCGGGCGTGGAAGCGGCAGCCGGGCGGGATGCGGGACGGGTCCGGGGGCTCACCGGCGAGGACCTCGGGCTCGCCGGGGGAGTCCGGCAGCACCGACAGCAGCGCCCGGGTGTAGGGGTGCCGGGGCGCCGACAGCACCTGTTCCACCGCGCCCGTCTCCACGATCCGCCCGAGGTACATCACCGCCACCCGGTCGGCGATGTTCCACGCCAGGCCCAGGTCGTGCGTCACCACCAGCGCGGAGAGCCCCAGTTCGGTGCGCAGCCGCAGCAGCAGCGCGAGGATCTCCCCGCGCACCGAGGCGTCCAGCGAGGCCACCGGCTCGTCGGCGACGAGGAGTTCGGGTTCCAGGACGAGCGCGCCCGCGATCACCACGCGCTGCCGCTGGCCCCCGGACAGTTCGTGCGGATGGCGCAGCAGGAACCGCTCGGGGGGCCGCAGCCCCGCCCGGGACAGCGCCTCGGTGACCGCGGCCCGCTCGTCCCCGGCGTAGCCGTGGATGCGCAGTCCCTCGGCGACCGCCTCGTAGACCGTGTGCCGGGGGTTGAGGGACCCGGAGGGGTCCTGGAGGACGAGCTGGACCCGCTTGCGGTACGCCCGCAGCGCCCGGGAGGAGTACTCCATCGGCGTCCCGGCGAAGGTGACCCGCCCGGAGGTCGGCCGGACCAGCCCCAGCAGCGCCCGCGCCAGGGTCGTCTTGCCGCAGCCGGACTCGCCGACGAGGGCCACGATCTCCCCGGCCCCGATGTCGAGTTCGACGCCGTCCACCGCGCGGGCCGGGTCGGCGCCGCGCCGGCCGGGGAAGGTCACGTGCAGGTCCCGTGCGGTGAGCAGGGGCGGTGCCGTGGTCGTCGTCATGTGCCGCTCCTCGTCTCCCCGGCGGCGGGTGCCGCCGGTCCCGGCAACGACGGCCCCGGCGGCACCGGCGGCGTGACGTGCACGCACGCGGCCCGGTGCCCGGGTGCCGCCTCCCGGAGCGCCGGGTCGTCCTCGGCGCATCCCGCGAGCGCCACCGGGCAGCGCGGGTGGAAGGCGCAGCCGCCGGGCAGCGCGGCCGGGTCCGGCGGATCGCCCGGCAGCCCGCGCGGGGCGTACCGGGAGGCGGGGTCGCCGATGCGCGGGAAGGCCGCCGAGAGCGCCTGGCCGTAGGGGTGCCGGGCGTGCTCGTGGACGGTCCGGGCGGGGCCCTCCTCGACCACGCGGCCCGCGTACATCACGGCGAGCCGGTCGCAGCTGTCGGCGAGCACCGACAGATCGTGGCTGATCATGATCAGCCCCAGGTCCTGCTCGGCGACCAGCCGTTCGATGAGTCGCAGCACCTGCGCCTGGATCATCACGTCCAGGGCGGTGGTCGGCTCGTCGGCGACGATCAGCCGGGGGTCGCAGGCCAGAGCCATCGCGATCATGACACGCTGTCGCTGCCCGCCGGAGAGTTCGTGCGGGTAGGCCGCGGCCCGCGCGGCCGGCAGTCCCACGTGTTCGAGCAGCTCGCCGGTCCGGCGGCGGGCGGCGGCGCCGCTCTCCTTGCGGTGCAGCAGGATCGGCTCGGCGATCTGGTCGCCGACGCGGTGCACGGGGTTGAGGGAGTGCATCGCCCCCTGGAAGACGATGGAGGCACCGGCCCAGCGCACCGCCCGCACCCGCCCCCACCGCATCGTCAGCACGTCCTCGCCGTCCAGCAGGACCTCTCCGGTGACGCGGGTCCCGGCCGGGAGCAGCCGGAGCAGGGCGAGCGCCAGCGTGGACTTGCCGGAGCCCGACTCGCCCGCGACCCCGAGCTTGTGCCCGGCCTCCAGGCTCAGGTCGACGCCCCGCACGGCGGCGGCCCCGCCCGGATACGTGACCCGCAGGTCCCGCACGTCCAGCAGCGTCAACGTGTCACTCCCAGCCTGGGGTTGAGGACCGATTCGACGGCGCGCCCGCACAGCGTGAAGGCAAGCGCCACGACGGCGATGGCGAGGCCCGGCGGCACCAGGTACCACCAGTCCCCGGAACTGACCGCGCCCGCCTCGCGCGCGTCCTGGAGCAGCCCGCCCCAGGAGACCACCGAGGGGTCGCCGAGCCCGAGGAAGGCCAGCGTCGCCTCGGAGAGGATGGAGAGGGACACCATCAGGGTGGCCTGCGCGAGCACCAGGGGCATCACGTTGGGCAGCACGTGCCGGGTCATGACGTGCCAGTGCCCGCCGCCGAGTGCCTTGGCGCGTTCGATGTAGGGACGCGATTCCACCGCGAGCGTCTGGGCCCGCACCAGCCGGGCCGTCGTCGGCCAGGAGGTGACGCCGATCGCCAGGACCACCGTGCCCAGCGAGCGGGACATCACGGTGGCGAGCGCGATGGCCAGTACGAGGGTGGGCATCACCAGGAACCAGTCCGTGACGCGCATCAGCAGGGTTGCCCAGGGGCCCCGGAAGTGCCCGGCGGTGATGCCCACGAGGGCGCCGATCGCCACCGACAGCACGGCGGCGAGCAGCCCCACGAGCAGCGAGACGCGCGAGCCCCACACGAGCAGGCCGAGCAGGTTGCGCCCGTAGCGGTCGGCGCCCAGCGGGAAGGCGCCGCTCGGCCCCTGGAGCGGGCGGCCCGGGGCGTCGGTCACGCTCGCCACGTCGGAGCCGACCGTGAGCGGCGCGGTCAGGGCGACCAGCGCGAACAGCGCGAGCACGGCCAGGCCCACGAGGCCCGCGCGGTGCGTGCGGTACTGGCGCCAGAAGTGGGCGGCGGCCCGGCGCCGCCGCTGCCGGGCGAGCGCGCGCGGGCCGGGGCCGGGCGCGGCGGCCGGGGGAGTGGCTTCGGTCGTCATCGGCCCACCCGGGGATCGAGGAGCGGGTACACGAGGTCGGCGAGGGTGTTCATGACGATCACCGCCGAGGCGAAGAAGAGGAACAGCCCCTGGACGAGCGGCAGATCGGGCACGCTCAGGGCCTGGTAGAACAGGCCGCCGAGGCCCGGCCAGGAGAACACCGTCTCGACGAGGATGACTCCCGCGACCGTCCGGCCGAGGTTGACGAAGATGAGGGTGACGGTCGGCAGCAGGGCGTTGGGCACGGCGTGCCGGCGCCGTACCGCGTCGTCCCGCAGGCCCTTGGCGCGGGCGGTCGTCAGATAGTCGCTGCCCATCTCGTCGAGCAGTGCCGAGCGGGTGACCAGCAGGGTCTGCCCGTACTCGACGGCGACGAGGGTGAGGACCGGCAGGACGAGGTGGTGGGCGACGTCCACGACGTGCGCGAAGCCCTCCGTGCCGGCGTCCTCCATGCCGCCGGTCGGGAAGAGCCCCGGGACCGGGCCCGCGCCGACCGAGAACACGATGACGAGCAGCAGGCCCAGCCAGAACGAGGGCACCGAGTACAGGGTGAGGGCGAGCCCGGTGTGCAGCCGGTCGCCGAGCCGGCCGTGGCGCCAGGCCGAGCGGGTGCCGAGGGTGAGGCCCAGGGCGGTGTACAGGACGAACGCGGTGCCGGTGAGCAGCAGCGTGTTCGGCAGCGCCTCGGTGATCTTGTCGAGGACGGGGGTGCGGAACTGGTAGGAGGTGCCGAGGTCGCCGGTGAGGGCCTTGCCGCAGTAGTCGGTGAACTGCTGCCACAGGGGCAGGTCGAGGCCGAACTCGCGCCGGTAGGCGGCGAGTTGTTCGGCGGAGACGGGGCGGCCGCCGGTCATGGTGCGGACCGGGTCGCCGGGGATGAGGCGGAAGAGGAAGAAGCCGGTGATGAGGACGGCGAGGAGGGAGACGAGGGCGCCGGCGAGTTTTCCGGCGACGTAGTGGAGGTAGGGGGTGGTGCGCGTGGTGCGGGTGCGGCGGGGGGTGGTCGTCGCCGGGGCGACGGTCTCGCGGATCGGGAGGGGGCCGGGGCCGGTGCCGGTGCCGGTGCTCATGGGTGCCTCCCGGGGTGCGTGGTGCGGGGTGTCCTGGCGGGTGCCGCGCCGGGTTCCCTCGCCCCCGCCGCCCCTTCCCTTCCCGACCCCGGGGGCTCCGCCCCCGGACCCCCTGTGGGGACGTGTCCGGGTGCGGCCCGGTGGGGGTACGCCGCGCAGTTCCCCGCGCCCCTACGGGCGCGGGCTGCGCCGCGCTCCTGCGGCGGGGCCGCGAGGTGACACAGCCCCGTGCCCCTGACGGCGCGGGCTGCGTCGCGCCCTGCCCTATTCACGGTCCTCCGCCGTTGTCCGGCGGCGGTAGGTGAGGAACGCGGCGATTCCGGCCAGGACGACGGCGCCGGCGATGACGCCGATGACGACGCCCGTGGAGTCGGAGTCGTCCGAGGAGCCGTCGGAGGCCGCCGGCTTGGCGGACCACCAGCTCCAGTAGCCGTCCTGGCCGTAGATGTTGCCCGCCTTGGCCGGCATGGTCTGGATGTGCGCGATCTGGTCGGTCCGGTAGGCCTCCACGGCGTTCGGGTAGGCCATGACGTTCATGTACCCGAGGTCGTACAGCCGTGACTGCATCTGCTTGACGAGGTCGGCGCGCCGGGCGGGGTCGTACTCGGCGAGCTGGCGGGCGTAGAGCGCGTCGTACTTCTTGTCGCAGATGAAGTTGTCGGTCGCGCCGGTCCGCTTGGGGGTGGCGGGCAGGGCGTCGCAGGTGTGGATGGACAGGACGAAGTCGGGGTCGGGGTTGACGGACCAGCCGTCGAAGGCGAGGTCGTACGTGCCGGCCAGCCAGGGGTCGGACACGTTGTCGAGGCAGTCGAGCGTCACGCCGATGCCGAGCTTGCCCCACCATTCCTTGAGGTACTGCCCGACGGCCTTGTCGTTGGGGTCGGTGGCGTGGCACAGCAGCCGGTAGTCGAGCGGCTTGCCGTCCTTGCCGGTGCGTCTCCCCTCGCCGTTCTTCTTGTAGCCGGCCTCGTCGAGGAGCCGGGCGGCGGCCGCGGGGTCGTAGCCGCGCTCCTGCTCGGCGGAGGGTTTCCAGAAGTAGGCGGAGAAGCGCGGCGGGAGGTAGCCCTCGCCGTCGACCGCGTGCCCCTGGAAGACCTTGTCGATGAGCGTCTTGCGGTCGACCGCCCGGAACAGGGCCTCCCGCAGCCGGGGGTCCCGCAGCGAGGGGTCGCCGTCGCCCATGCGGGTGCCGTCCTTGGCGCGGGCGCCGGGGTTGACGGCGAGGGCGTAGAAGCGTCGGCCCGGGGCGTCGTTGACCTTGATGTCGGGCTGGTGTGCGAGGGAGTCGGCCTGCGCGGGGGTCAGCCCGCTGACGAAGGACACCTCGCCCTTGCGCAGGGCCGCGACGGCGGCGTCACCGTCCTTGTAGTACTTGAAGACCAGCTCGTCGAACTTGGGGGCGCCGCGCCAGAAGGTCTTGTTGGCCTCCATGCGCACATAGCTGTCGGGCTTGTAGCCGGTCAGCACGTAGGGGCCGTTCCCCACGACGGGGAACGTCTTGTCGTTGTTGAACTTGGAGAGGTCCTTCACCCTGGACCAGACGTGCTCCGGCACGATCGGCACGTCGAGCGCGGTCATCGTGGCCTGCGGCTTCTTCAGTTCGACGACGAGTTCGGTGTCGCTCGGCGCCGTCACCTTCCGGAAGTTGGCGACGAAGCTGCCGTTCGCGGTGGCCGCCGCCTCGTCGGTCATCATCTTGTTGAACGTCCAGGCCGCGTCCTTGGCGGTGATGCTCTTCCCGTCGGACCACTTGGCCCCGGAGCGGATGGTGTACGTCCAGGTCAGCTTGTCCGCGGAGGGCTTCCACTCGGTGGCGAGGCCCGGGACGGCGTGGTTGTCCCCGGGGTCGTAGTCGGTCAGGTACTCGTACATCAGCCGGTTGATGCTGGTGCTGGACAGACGGGTCGCCAGGAACGGGCTCAGCGAGTCGACGCTCTGCGCCACCGCGACCGTGAGGACCTTCTTGCCCTCCTCGGCCTCGGCCTGCTGGGGGGAGGGGTTCAGCGGGGTGGCGAGCACGGCGGAGAGGGTGAGGGCGCTCGCGCCGGTGAGGGCGGCGAGCCGCAGCACCGAGGGCCGCGCGCCGCGCCGTTCCCGTCCGGTGCGCCCACCCTGTCTGCCCGGTGGTTCCGGGTGCCGTCGGCCGAGTCGGACTCTCGCGCTCATGGTTGTGACCTCATGTCATCACTCGCACTGGAACGGCTGGTGGGAACGGTGTTCGGGCTCCGTCGGGAGGGGGGTCCGCGGGGTGGCGGCGGCCAGGTCGATGTGTGTGTCTATCAGCGCCGCTCGGCGCCCGTCAACGGTGCGTCGAAGGCCCATGTGGCCTGCGGAAACGGGGAGTTGACGCGTCCGGGACGGTCATTGGTGCAGACCGGTGAAGGGTCCCTGGTGGAGCCGTGACGGGTGGTGCGCGTGAGCTCGTTTCGTAGGCGGCGGCGGTGTCGTGCCGCAGTCGTTCGCGGCACCGCCCCGAGGCCGTTCCCGTGCCGCGAGGCGGCGGGCGCGGGGGGCCGGACGGGGGACTCCTCGCTCGCACAGGCGGGCTGAATGTGCGTTTTCTCCGATATGGGTAAAAGGTGGCGGTGAAGCGCCGCACACCGGCGTCGGCGCACGGCGCGTACCCGAGGAGGCACCATGCAAGGAGCCGCACCCGCCCGCTGGACCGCCGCCCTCGCCGTGCTCGCCGTGCTCGTGCCCACCGCGGCCGGCTGCGGCTCCCGTGCCGCCGCCGACGGCGGCCCCGGGGTGCTCAGCTCCTCCTGGGGCGACCCGCAGAACCCGTTGGAGCCGGCCAACACCAACGAGGTGCAGGGCGGCAAGGTCCTCGACATGGTCTTCCGGGGCCTCAAGCGGTACGACCCGCGCACCGGCGCCGCCGAGAACATGCTCGCCGAGCGGATCGAGACGAAGGACTCGCGCGACTACGCCGTCACCGTCAAGGACGGCTGGACCTTCAGCAACGGGGAGAAGGTCACCGCCCGCTCCTTCGTGGACGCCTGGAACTACGGGGCGAGCCTGAGGAACAACCAGAAGTGCGCGTACTTCTTCGGATACATCGACGGCTACGACAAGGTGCACCCCGAGTCCGGGAAGCAGACCGCCGACACCCTCTCCGGGCTGAAGGTCACCGGACCGCGCACCTTCACCGTCCGCCTCAACCAGAGCTTCTCCGGCTTCCCCGACACCCTCGGCTACGCCGCCTTCGCCCCGCTGCCCCGCGCCTTCTTCGAGGACCACGCGGCCTGGCTGAAGAAACCCGTCGGCAACGGGCCCTACCGCGTGAAGTCCTACGTCAGGGGCGCCCAGATGTCGCTGCGCACCTGGGACGCCTATCCGGGCCCCGACAAGGCGCGGAACCGGGGCGTCGACCTCAAGGTGTACACCGACGGCAACACCGCCTACACCGACCTGATGTCCGGCAACCTCGACCTCTCCGACGACATCCCCGCCGCCCAGCTCAGGAACGTGAAGAGCGATCTGGAGGGCCGGTACGTCAACGTCCCGGCCGGCATCCTGCAGACCCTCGCCTTCCCCTTCTACGACGGGAAGTGGGACCGGCCCGGCATGGAGAAGGTCCGCACCGGGCTGTCCATGGCGATCGACCGCGAGCAGATCACCCGCACCATCTTCCGCGGCACCCGCACCCCCGCCACCGACTGGACCTCACCCGTGCTC
Organism: Streptomyces griseoaurantiacus; assembly: GCF_036189845.1. Lineage (NCBI taxonomy): Bacteria > Bacillati > Actinomycetota > Actinomycetes > Kitasatosporales > Streptomycetaceae > Streptomyces > Streptomyces griseoaurantiacus. The sequence continues at coordinate 4,792,490 of NZ_CP108326.1, forward strand.
GGCGCGGAGGGCGGCTACCGCGCGGGGCTGTGCGGGGACGCCTGCCGCTACGACCCGCAACGGGCGAAGGCGCTGGTCAAGGAGGGGGGCGGGCTGCCCGGCGGGAAGCTGCGGCTCACGTACAACGCGGACACCGGCTCCCACAAGGCATGGGTGGAGGCCGTCTGCCACTCCATCAACAACGCGCTCGGCGACGACCGGGCCTGCCTCGCAGACCCGGTCGGCACCTTCGCCGACTACCGCAACCGGATCAGCCAGAAGAAACTCACCGGGCCGTTCCGGGCGGGCTGGCAGATGGACTACCCGCTCATCCAGAACTTCCTCCAGCCGCTCTACTACACCGGCGCCTCCTCCAACGACGGCAAGTGGTCCAGCGAGGAGTTCGACGACCTCGTCGACAGGGCCAACGCGGCCACCGACCCGAAGACCTCGACCGGGCTGTTCCAGCAGGCCGAGGAGGTCGTCCGGGACCAGATGGCGGCCATCCCGCTCTGGTACCAGAACGGCAGCGCGGGCTACTCCCGACGGCTCTCGGACGTGGAGCTCAATCCCTTCAGCGTGCCGGTGTACGACCGGATCAAGGTGGCGTGAGCGCTCATGGGCCAGTACGTGCTGCGACGGCTGCTGCAGATGATCCCCGTCTTCCTCGGCGCCACCCTGCTGATCTTCCTCATGGTCAACGTCATGGGCGACCCCGTCGCCGGACTCTGCGGCGACAAGGCGTGCGACGCCGCCACCGCCGCCCGGCTGAAGGCGGAGTTCGGCCTCGACCGCCCCGTGTGGCAGCAGTACCTGACCTACATGGGCAACGTCTTCACCGGCGACTTCGGCACCGCGTTCAACGGGCAGGAGGTCACCGCGCTGATGGCGGCGTCCTTCCCGGTCACCGCGCGGCTCACGCTCGTGGCGATCGTCTTCGAGGTCGTCCTCGGCGTCACCCTGGGCGTGCTCACCGGGCTGCGGCGCGGCCGCCCCGTCGACACCGGGGTGCTCATGCTGAGCCTCGTCGTGATCTCCGTGCCCACCTTCGTCACCGGGCTGCTGCTGCAACTCCTGCTCGGCGTCCAGTGGCACTGGATCACCCCCTCGGTCTCGATGGCGGCGCCCTACGACGAGCTGATCGTCCCCGGGTTCGTCCTCGCCTCCGTCTCCCTCGCCTACGTCACCCGCCTCACCCGCACCTCGATCGCGGAGAACCGGCGCGCCGACCACGTCCGCACCGCCGTCGCCAAGGGGCTGCCGCGCCGCCGGGTGATCGTCCGCCACCTGCTGCGGACCTCGCTGATCCCCGTGGTCACCTTCATCGGCTCCGACATCGGGGCGCTGATGGGCGGGGCGATCGTCACCGAGCGGATCTTCAACATCCACGGCGTCGGCTTCCAGCTCTACCAGGGCATCCTGCGCCAGAACACCCAGACCGTCGTCGGCTTCGTGACGGTCCTGGTCCTCGTCTTCCTCGCCGCCAACCTGCTGGTGGACCTGCTCTACGCCGTACTCGACCCGAGGATCCGCTATGCCTGAGCGCCCCGAGGAACCGGAACCGCACGGCCCGTACGAGCCCTACGGGCCGTTCGGGCCCTACGAATACGAGGCGGACGGCACCCTGGCGGGCACGGGCCCCGGCGCCGTCGCCCCCACCGGCACCGGCGGCACGATGGACCTCGCGGCGGGCGAGGCGGCCACGCTCCGCCGCCCGCCGTCCCCGGAGCCCGGCCCCGGTCCGGAGCCGGGACCGAAGGAGCCGGCGAAGGCCCGGCACAGGCGGGGGAAGCCCCGCTCCCTGTGGTCCGACGCCTGGCACGACCTGCGGCGCAACCCCGTCTTCCTGGCCTCCGCCCTCGTCATCCTCTTCCTCCTCGTCATCTCCGTGAGCCCCTCGCTGATCGCCTCCGGCGACCCCCTCTCCTGCGACCTCGCCCACGCCCAGGAGGGCTCCACCCCCGGCCACCCCTTCGGCTTCGACGGCCAGGGCTGCGACGTCTACACCCGCACCGTGTACGGCACCCGCGTCTCCATCGCCGTCGGCGTGCTCGCCACGGCCGGGGTCGCGCTGCTCGGCTCGGTGCTCGGCGGGCTCGCCGGGTACTTCGGCGGGACGGGCGACGCGGTCCTCTCCCGCCTCACCGACGTCTTCTTCGCGATCCCCGTCGTCCTCGGCGGCCTCGTCCTGCTCTCCGTCGTCACCAGCGACACCATCTGGCCCGTCGTCGGCTTCATGGTGCTGCTCGGCTGGCCGCAGGTCTCCCGCATCGCCCGCGGCTCCGTCCTCACCGTGGGGCGGCAGGACTACATCCAGGCCGCCCGCGCCCTCGGCGCCTCCCACACCCGGCTGCTGCTGCGGCACATCGCGCCCAACGCCGTCGCCCCCGTGATCGTCGTGGCGACCATCGCGCTCGGCACGTACATCGCGCTGGAGGCCACCCTGTCCTACGTCGGCGTCGGGCTGCGGCCACCCACGGTGAGCTGGGGCATCGACATCTCCGCCGCCTCCCCCTACATCCGCCAGGCCCCGCACATGCTGCTGTGGCCCGCCGGAGCGCTGGCGCTCACCGTGCTGGCGTTCATCATGCTCGGCGACGCGGTGCGCGACGCCCTCGACCCGAAGCTGAGGTGAGCCGCCGTGCGACACGACGACCCGAGGACGCCCGCCCCGGGACCGGCGCCGGGCACGGCGGACGGGGCCCCGCTGCTCGACGTACGCGGCCTGCGCGTGGAGTTCCGCACCCGGGACGGCGTCGCGCGCGCCGTCAACGGCGTCGATCTGCGCGTGGCGGCGGGGGAGACGCTCGCCGTGCTCGGCGAGTCCGGCTCCGGCAAGTCCGTCACCGCACAGGCGGTCATGGGCATCCTCGACACCCCGCCCGGGCACATCACCGGCGGCGAGGTCCGCTTCCGGGGCCGCGACCTGCTGACCCTCCCCGAGGAGCAGCGCCGCAGACTGCGCGGCGCCGAGATGGCGATGATCTTCCAGGACGCGCTGTCCGCCCTCAACCCCGTCCTCACCGTGGGCGACCAGCTCGCCGAGATGTTCCTCGTCCACCGCGGCACCTCCCGGCGCGAGGCCCGCGCGAGGGCCGTCGAGCTCATGGACAGGGTCCGCATCCCGGCCGCCGCCCAGCGGGCACGGGACTATCCGCACCAGTTCTCCGGCGGCATGCGCCAGCGCGTCATGATCGCGATGGCGCTCGCCCTGGAACCCGCGCTGATCATCGCCGACGAGCCCACCACCGCGCTCGACGTCACCGTGCAGGCGCAGGTCATGGACCTCCTCGCCGAGCTGCGCCGGGAGTACGCGATGGGGCTCGTCCTCATCACCCACGACCTCGGCGTCGTCGCCGACGTCGCCGACCGCATCGCCGTGATGTACGCGGGCCGGATCGTCGAGGAGGCGCCGGTCCACGACCTCTACAAGGCGCCCGCCCACCCCTACACCAGGGGCCTGCTCGACTCCATCCCCCGCCTCGACCGCAAAGGCACCGAACTCGACGCCATCCGGGGCCTGCCGCCCAGCCTCACCGACATCCCACCGGGCTGCGCCTTCCACCCGCGCTGCCCGCGAGCCCGGGACGAGTGCCTGACCGACGTGCCGCCCCTGTACGCGGCGGGCGAGGACCGGGGCAGCGCCTGCCACTTCTGGAGGGAGTGCCTGCATGACGCCGGCTGAACCGATCCTCGAGGTGACCGGACTGACCAAGCACTACCCGCTGACCAGGGGCGTGGTGCGGCGCCGGGCGGCCGGCGCCGTGCGGGCCGTCGACGGTGTCGACCTCACCCTGCGCGCGGGCGAGACCCTCGGCATCGTCGGCGAGTCCGGCTGCGGCAAGTCGACGCTGGCCCGCCTCCTGGTCCACCTCGAACGCCCCACCGCCGGCCGCGTCCGGCACCGAGGCGAGGACGTCACCGGCCTCTCCGGCCGCGCGCTCAAGGCGGTGCGCCGCAACATCCAGATGGTCTTCCAGGACCCGTACACCTCGCTCAACCCCCGCATGACGGTGGGGGACATCGTCGGGGAACCGTTCGAGATCCACCCGGAGGTCGCCCCCAAGGGCGAACGGGGCCGCAAGGTCCGGGAGCTGCTCGACGTCGTCGGCCTCAACCCCGAGCACGTCAACCGCTATCCGCACCAGTTCTCCGGCGGCCAGCGCCAGCGCATCGGCATCGCGCGGGCCCTGGCCCTGCGCCCCGAGATCGTCGTCGCCGACGAACCGGTCTCCGCGCTGGACGTCTCGGTGCAGGCCCAGGTGATCAACCTCCTGGCCCGCCTGCAACGGGAGTTCGGCCTCGCCTACGTCTTCATCGCGCACGACCTGTCCGTGGTCCGGCACATCTCGGACCGGGTGGGCGTGATGTACCTGGGCCGCATCGTGGAGACCGGCACGGACGAGCAGATCTACGAGCACCCCACGCACCCCTACACCCAGGCCCTGCTCTCCGCGGTCCCCGTCCCCGACCCGACGGCCCGCACCCGCCGCGACCGCATCATCCTCACCGGCGACGTCCCCTCCCCGGCCGACATCCCCACGGGCTGCCGCTTCCGCACCCGCTGCTTCAAGGCCCGACCCCGCTGCACCGAGGAGTCCCCCCTCCTGCAACTCCACCCCACCGCCCCCCACCCCTCCGCCTGCCACTACGCGGAGGAACGCACAACGAGGACGTGACTCCGGTCAGCGCCGCGGGAAACCACGCGCCCAGCCACCCCCCTGAGGGCCGCGGGAAACCACGCGCCCGACCACGACGCACCCGCACGTGCAACGCGGGCCGCACCCCCGCCCCCCTTAGGGGCGCGGGGAACTGCGCGACAAGCCACAACGCACCCGCACCCGCCGGCCGAACCGAGCGCCCGCCCCCTCAGGCGCCCGCCCCCTCAGGCGCCCGCAACAACCCCCCGCAGCACCCCCTCACACCACTCCCGAAACGTCGTCCCCCCGACGAAGACATTCGCGTCCGTACGCGATACCGCCGCGTCCAGCCCCTCGTTCCGCGCCCGCATCATGTCGACCATCCCCGTCGCGAACGCCTCCGGCACCCCCCGCGCGGCGAACCCCGCCGCGTAGTCCTCCAGGGACACAGGCTCATACCGCACGGCCCGCCCCAGCACCTCGGAGAGAATCCGCGCCCGCTCGTCCGCCGTCAGCTCCTCGGGCCCGAGCACGGGCACCTCACCCGTGCCGCTCCACTCCCGGTCGAGCAGCAACCGCACGGCCGCCGCCGCGATGTCGGCCGTGGCGACAGTCGCCTCGGGCCGGTCCGCGGGGACCGTGTCACTGAAGACGCCCCGTTCGCGGATCGGACCGGCCTGCCGCAGCAGGTTGTCGGTGAAGGTGGCGCACGCGAGCGCCCGGTAGGCGACCCCGGAGCCGGCGATGAGGTCGTCCATGGCCAGCGAGGCCGTGACGAGCCCGGCGCGCCCGGCGACCGGTGTGCCCCGCCCGACGGAGGACACGCCGACCACCCGCCGCACGCCGTGCGCGGCGAACGCCTTCGCCGCCGGCCGCGTGAAGCCGGAGTACGCCTCGTCCAGACTGGCCGCCGCCGGGTCGGGCGGCACGACCCAGAAGACCGCCTCGACCCCGTCGAGCGCCCGGTCGAGGACCGCCGCGTCGCCGTGCGAACCGGTGACGACGTCGACCCGCCCCCGCACCTCCTCGGGGAGCTTCGCGGGGTCGCGCACGACGACCCGCAGTGCCTCGCCCCGCGCGGGGGCTTCGTCGAGCAGACTGCGCAGCACCTGGCTGCCGATGGCGCCCGTGGGCGTGGTGATGAGGATCATGCGGTCAAGTCTTCGCGCGTCCCGGCGCACGCGTCCAATACCCTTTCCCCGCGATTGATACCCTCGGGGTATGGACCTCGATCTGCGCAAGCTGCGCTATTTCGTCGCGGTCGCCGAGCACCGGCACTTCGGCCGTGCGGCCGAGCACCTCTTCATCGCCCAGCCCGTCCTCAGCCGGCAGATCCGCGCCTTCGAACGCGAACTGGGCTGCGCGCTGCTGACCCGCACCACCCGCAGCGTGGAGCTGACGGCGGCGGGCAGGCGGCTCCACGAGGAGGCGCGCAGGGTCCTCACCACCGTGGACGCCGCGGTCCGCCGGGTCCACGAGGCCGACCGGGGCGTCGCGCGCCTGGCCGTCGCCTTCGCCCCCGGGCTGCACGTCTCGGAGGCGGTCCGCGCCTTCGCGGACGCCCACCCCGGTGTCGAGATCGACCTGATCCCGCTGCGCTGGTACGACCAGCACAGCCCTCTGCACGACGGCCGCGCCCACGTCGGCTTCCTGCGCCGGCCCTTCGACGACACGGGTCTGCGCACGATCCCCGTCGGCCACGAGCCGAGGGCCGCCATCCTGCCCGCGGCCCACCCCCTGGCCGGCCGCCCCTCGCTCCTCTCGGCGGCCCTGGAGGGCGAGAAGCTGCTCGACGCCCAGCAGCGCCGCGCGGCCTCCATCGAGGAGAAGCTCGAACTCATCGCCGCCGGCTACGGCATCGGGGTCGGCCCGCTGAGCGCGGCCCGCGCCTACAGCCGCCCGGACCTCGCCCTCGTCCCGGTCACGGACGCGGAGCCGTACGAGACGTGCCTGGCGGCCCCCGAGGACAACCGGGACGAGCGCGTACGCGACTTCCTGACCATCGCCACCAAGGTGCTGCGCGGCTGACGCCGGGCCCGGCGCGCGCGTTCACAGCCCCGCAACACCGCCGACCCGGCGCCGCCACACGGCTGGGCCACGCTGGACCGTGTACGGCCGTGCGGGTGCCGTGGACGGGCCGGGGCGCTGCGGCGCTCCGGCCCGTCGCCGTGCGTGGACCGTCAGGCGAGCTTCAAGGAGCGCCGCAGGAAGTCCAGTTGGAGCCGCAGCAGGTTCTCCGCGACCGTCTCCTGCGGGGTCATGTGCGTGACGCCGGACAGGGGCAGCACCTCGTGCGGGCGTCCGGCGGCGAGGAGCGCCGAGGACAGGCGCAGGGAGTGGGCGACGACCACGTTGTCGTCGGCGAGCCCGTGGATGATCATCATGGGACGGTGCGGGCCCTCCGCCGCGTCCACCAGGCCCGCGTCGTCGATCAGCGAGTTGTGCCGGTAGACCTCCGGCTGCTCGGCGGGCAGGCCGAGGTACCGCTCCTGGTAGTGGGTGTCGTAGAGCCGCAGATCGGTGACCGGCGCTCCGACGACCGCCGCGTGGAAGACGTCCGGGCGGCGCAGCGCGCCGAGCGCGGCGAGGTAGCCGCCGAAGGACCAGCCGCGGATCGCGACGCGGTCGAGGTCGAGGGGGAACTCCTCGGCGAGCGCGTGCAGCGCGTCGACCTGGTCCTGGAGGACCACGTCGGCGAGCTCGTCCCGGACGGCCTTCTCCCAGGCGGGGGAGCGGCCGGGCGTGCCCCGTCCGTCCGCGACGACGACGGCGAAGCCCTGGTCGGCGAACCACTGGGAGGTGAGGTGCGGGTTGTGGGCGGCCAGTACCCGTTGGCCGTGCGGACCGCCGTAGGGGTCCATGAGGACCGGCAAACGGGGACCGTCGGTCTCACGGGGGTAGTCCGTAGGCATAAGCACGGCGCATGGGATTTTCCGTGCGCCCCCCTCCACGAGGGTCACGCGCGGGGAGAAATTCGGACTTTCCGCGTACGAGGCCAGGGTCACCACCGGCTTGCCCTCACGAAGTACCTGCGCACGGGAGCCTGGCCGGTCCGACACCGCGCTGACCAGCACGGTCACGCCCCCGGCGCGCACCGCCGAGTGCACGCCGGGCTCCTGCGAGACGCGCTCCATTCCGAGTTCGTTCACCCGGTAGACGTGCACCTCGCCGATCTCCGGCTCCGCCGCGCGCGCCCCGGCCCCGGCCGAGACCAGGACGTCGTCGGCGGAGACGTCAAGTACCGCCCGCACATGCAACTGCGGTCCGGTGAGCGGGCGTTCGCCGACCGCGAGGACCCGTGCGCCCCCTTCGTCGGCGATCCGCACGAGCTGTCCGGAGGGGCTCCAGCACGGCACTCCGGGGAAAAGTTCCAGCCAAGTTGGATCTTCGTCGGCGTGCACCATCCGGGTCGCACCGGTGTGCGGATCCACCGCCAGAATGAGCTGACTGCGCTGGTCCCGGGCCTGCACCAAGATCAATGGCGCACCCGCCGCTGACCAGTGCACTCGCGCCAGATAGGGGTAGCCGGCCCGGTCCCAGGCCACCTCCGTGCGCACCCCGTCCAGGCCCATGACGAACAGGCGCACCTCCGCGTTGTCCGTCCCCGCCGCCGGGTACGCCACGGGCTGCGGGGCCCGGCCCGGGTGTGCCGGATCGGCGATCCACCACCGCTGGACCGGGGTGTCGTCCACCCGCGCGACCAGCAGGCGTTCGGAGTCCGGGGCCCACCAGAACCCGCGAGAACGGGACATTTCCTCGGCCGCGACGAACTCCGCGAGACCGTACGAAACGCCCTCCGACTCCGGTTCGAGCAGTGCCCGGTCGTCCTCGCCCTCCGCGCCGACGACCCGCAGCGCGCCCCGGGCGACATAGGCGACATGGCGGCCGTCGGGGGAGGGGCGGGGGTCGATCACCGGCCCGGCGGCGGGCAGTTCGCGCGCGGTACCGGCCCGCAGCTCGGCCGTGAAAAGCCGCCCTGACAAGGCGAAAGACGCCAACTCCACGGCGGCGTCGGTCGCGTAGCCGACGATGCCGGCGCCCCCCTCACGGCTGCGTTCCCGGCGTGCGCGCTCCTCCGGCGGCAACTCCTCGCCGGCCCCCGAGAGCAGGGCCGCGGGGTCCGCCGCGAGGTGCTCCGCGCCGTCCTCCGTGTCGAGGACCCACAACTGGTGCACCCGGTCCGTTCCGGACGCGGACCGCAGGAACACGACCCGTGAACCGTCCGGCGCGACCGTGAACGCGCGGGGCGCGCCGAGGGTGAAGCGTTGCGTGCGCGCGTGCTGGCGGGGGAAGGAAAGTGGCTCGGTCGTCATGCCCCGACCATATTGGCCATGCGCCCCCTTGTGCGGCCGTGCGCGGGACGATGCGCGCGTCCGGATAGTTATGATCACAAGCGCATAGTGGGTATGAACCCGCTGGCTGCTGTACGGATATGTCTGCCCCCATAGTCCGACCCCCCGCGTCCCTGGGATCTTTGGAGGTGAACCGCCGTGGCACTCTCGATTTCGGCGGTGGTGCTGCTGGCGATCATCGTCGTTCTGCTGATCAGGAAGTCAGGCCTGAAGGGCGGACACGCGGTGGTCTGCGTGCTCCTCGGTTTCTACCTCGCCTCCTCGACGATCGCCCCGACGATCAACGACCTGACGACGAACATCGCGGGGATGATCGGCAGCATCAAGTTCTGACGCGCGCGTCCCGACGCAGGGGCCCCGTGCGCCTTCGCGCCCCGGGGCCGGGCCGGCGACCCGCCGCAGGAGGGGGGCACGGGCTCCGGACAGCAGTCCGAAGCCCGTGCGGTGACCTTCCCAGAAACCGGTTGCCCGGGATGTGACGCGGTACGCCCGGTCAACCGGAAGAATGTTCGCCGGCTTGCGCGGCGGCGTTCTCCTCGTTCCCGGCGGCACTCTCCTCGGTCAGGGCCGCCGCGGTCAGGGTGAGGTGCCGGACCAGGACCGCGGCCGCGGTGTCGGCCTCGCGGGCCAGGGCCGCCTCCTCCAGCATGCGGTGCTCCGCGAGGGCGTCCCGCTCCGGGGCGCGGTGCGCCGACCAGCGGCGGGCCAGCTCGCTCGCCGTCCACATCCGGTCGAAGGTCTCCAGGAGCGGGCGGTTTCCGCACCCCTCCAGCAGGGTGCGGTGGAAGACCCTGTGGGCCTCGGCCCAGGCGTCGGTGTAGTGGGCGCCCTCCTCCGGCGCGTACGCCGGAGTGCGCGCCAGACGGTGGTGCGCGGCCCGCACCCGGGCCTCCCATTCGACGTCCCCGCGCTCGATCGACATGCGCAGCACCACCGGTTCGACGGTCCTGCGCGCCTCCGCGATCTCCTGCCACCGCCGGTCCGAGAAGGACGGCACCGCGAAACCGCGGTTGGGCAGCCGGTCGGCCAGCCCCTCACCCACCAGCCGCACGAGCGCCTCGCGCACCACGGCAAGGCTCACGCCCTGCGCCTTGGCGAGGTCCTGCGGCTTGAGCGGGGCGCCGGGGGAGTGGTCCCCGCGCATGATCGCGTCCCGCAGTTGCGCGTGGACCTGCTCGGACAGCATCTGCTTCCCCGGCGGGGGCGAGGAGGGGACCGTCTGTGTCATGCGTCCATCCTAGATGATCGGCGCAATAATCGATTATTCGTGTTACGGTCGATTCATCGCGTCGGTCGCCGTGCAGTCCCTCGGCCGACGAAGACCCCGCCGTCCCCGGAAGGACGATCGAGCACCATGCCTGCCAACGACCCCTTCGCCCGCCTCCCCGAGGTGGCCTCCTTCACCGTCACCAGCGAGAACGTCACCGACGGCGCCCCGTGGCGGCCCGCGCAGCTCTCCTCCGGCCTGCCCGGCGGGGAGGATCGGTCCCCGCAGCTCTCCTGGAGTGGGGCCCCCGAGGGCACCAAGAGCTACGCCGTCACCGTCTACGACCCCGACGCCCCCACCGGCTCCGGGTTCTGGCACTGGGCGGTCACCGACATCCCCGCCACCGTCACCGAACTCCCCGAGGGCGCCGGCGACGAGAAGGGCGCGCAACTGCCCGAGGGCGCCTACCAGTTGCCCAACGACGCCCGCCTGCCCCACTACATCGGGGCGGCCCCGCCCGCCGGACACGGCCCGCACCGCTACTTCGTCGTGGTGCACGCACTCGACATCCCCGCCACGGGCGTCCCCGCCGAGGCCACACCGGCTCTCCTCGGCTTCACGATGGCCGGTCACACCCTCGGGCGCGCCGTCCTCACCGCCACCGCCGAGACCTCCGCATGACGGCGCCGACCGCCCCCGGGGGCACCACGGTGACGGACCTCGACGCCGTCCGCGAGGTCAGCCGCGCCGTCAGCGCCGCCCACGTGTTCATCTACCTCGCCCCCGAGAGCACCGAGGAGGCGGCCGCGCTCGGCGTGACCGAACGAGGGCCCCGATACATGGCCTTCCGGGCGGCCTCGCTGGGCGCGGTCCCGTGGCAGGTCGTCCTCGCGGCCTTCTACAACTTCAGCCCCCGGGCGGTGCGGGCCATGACCGGCGTGTGGGACGCCGCGCCCCCGGAGCGGTGGCAGGCCGCCCGCTTCCGGGCGGCCGGACGGGCGATGCGGCGGGCCGGTGTGGCCCTCGGCGAGGACCGACTCGCCGAGGCACGCGCGCTGATCGACCCGGTCCTCGCCCGCGCCGACCACGCCGGCAAGGTGCTCGCCGCCGCCAACGCCGCCGTCGCGCTGCCGTCCGACCCCCTCCTCGCCCTGTGGCAGCAGCTCACGGTCGCGCGCGAATGGCGGGGCGACGCACACCTCGTCGTCCTCGCCGACAACGGCCTCGGCCCCTGCGACTGCCTGGTCCTGCACACCGCGACCGGCGCCGTCCCGACGGCCCTCGTCCGCGAGACCCGCCGGTGGGACGACGAGGAGTGGAACGCGGCCACGGCCCGCCTCGTCGCGCGCGGCTGGCTCGACGCCCACGGCACGCTCACGGCGGCGGGCGCAGCGGCACGCGAGCGCATCGAGACGGAAACGGACGAGCACTGCGCGGCACTGTGGGCGCCGATCGGTGCGGACGGTGCGCGCCGCCTGGCCTCGCTCGTGGCGCCGATCGGCGAGGCGTTCGCCGCCCGGCGCGCACACGAACGAGGTTGAGCGGCGCGGTGGTCGGCCGTCAGGCCCTCGGGGCCGAGGCGAACGACACGAACCCCGCCCAGGCGGAGGGCGCGAAGGCGAGACGGGGCCCGCGAAGGTTCTTGGAGTCGCGGACGTGCACGGTCCCGGGGGCGGCGGCCACCTCGACGCAGGAGTCGCCTTCAGGACCGCTGCTGTAGCTGCTCTTGAACCAGGCGCCGGCTACTTCTACGCAGGAGTCGCCTTCGTTGCCGTCGCTGTAGCTGCTCTTGAACCACGCGAGGTTCGGGACGTTCCCGGCAGAGGCTGTATGGATCATGCTTCCCCCAGCAATGCTTCGATGAAGGCCGACGACTCCCGAGGCGGGAGGGCCTGCGCCCGGATCGTGCCATACCGCAATTCCAGGAGGCGGAGTTGCCTGAGGTCCGAGATCGGCCGGCCGTTGAAGGCGCCCTCGGCGCGACCAACTGCCGTGCCGTCCTCAAACTTGAGCAACTCGATCTTGCCATCCAGCCCTGGGTGCACCTCGCGATGGGTTGGCATCACCTGGAGCGTCACGTTGCGGTACCTGGCTACCTCAAGCAGGTGTTCGAGCTGCTCCCGCCATGCCATTGTGCCGCCAAGGGGCCTTCGGAGTGGAGCTTCCTCCAGCACGAAACTCATGGAGGGCGGCGGGTCCTTCTCGAAGATCGACTGCCGGGCCAGACGGGCACCCACCATCCGCTCCACTTCCTCCCGTGAGTACGGCGGTTGGCGCGACTCGAAGGCCGCCCTGGCGTGGGCGGCGGTCTGAAGCAGCCCGCTGATGCTGTGGCAGACATACACCCCGATCTCCACCGCCCGCGCCTCCATCTTCGCCAGGTCCCGTACCTTCTTCGGGTACCGGACCCTCTTCACGTCCTCCTTCATCGCGGAGATGAGCCCGCCCGCGTCCAGCAGCGCGTCCGCCGTGTCCAGGTACTCGGGCCGGGGGATCCGCTTGCCGCTCTCGACCTTGTAGACGAGGTCCTCCCCGTACCCCGCGGCCACCGCGAAGTCGGCCGCGCGCATGCCGACCGCCTCGCGGCGCAGCCGCAACTGCCGCCCCACCGTGGCGACCACGGCGAGCGCCCAGTCGTCGTCGGGGTCGACCTCCCACCCCGGCTCGTCCGTCTCCGTCTCCGTCGTCGCCGTCCCGAGCCCGTCCACCGACATGCGCACCCCTCCGTCGTCGCGCGCCGCACCGTTGCGACGCCGTACCCGGATCAACCGTCCGACGGTCCGGACAGCACCGGACAAGCTCTGGACAGTGACCCTACGCAACCGCCTGACCACTCCTCACGGTAAGTCGGTACGGCCACGCTGTGTGACGTGAATCAGGAAACCGCCCAGGTGGGGCACCCACTCGCTCTCGCTTTCCGTAACTTCAGCGTGCTGCTGTCCTGCACTCCGCGCGGCGCACGCCTCGCGCGTCTGCTGACCGTCGCGCAACTGCGCGCCTCGGGGCTGCCGTTCGAGACGGCGCAGCACGTCGTCGCCGAGCTGGCGGCGAACGCGGCCACGCACGGCCGGCTGCCGGGCCGCAGCTTCCGGCTGACGCTGTACGTCGTCGGCGGCACGCTGCGGATCGAGGTGACCGACGCGCGCGGTGAGCGGCGCCCGGAGCCCCAAGCGCCCGGCGCGGACGCGGAGTCGGGCCGCGGCCTGGTGCTCGTCGAGGCGCTGGCGGACCGCTGGGGGGTCACCGAGGAGCGTTTTCCGCGCAAGACGGTGTGGGCCGAGGTGCCCGTGCAGGCACCGGAGCACGGATTCGCGGGCTCCGGCGGGGCGGGCGGCTGAAAGACAAAAGGACGTGGGGAAAGCACCTCCGCCGAGCCCCACCCCTCCCGCCCGTGAGCGGCGAAGGCGCTGGTCACTCGGGTGGGTGAATATGCCCGGCTCCGCTGGATTTCGCGAACGCGGACGGTCCACGCTCAGCACGAGCAGGACACACACCGGACATACGTCGGCCCCCGCCCGGGACTTCCACTCCCAACTGCGGGGGCCTGACCACCAAGGAAGCAAACCCTTCCCGATGGATACCCAAAACCCTAGCGTGCCCCCGCACGCCCCGTCCCGTACGACGGACGACAACCACCCGAATCAGGACCGGCACGGCGACCGACCCGGCGATCGGCACGGTGACCGGCACCGGCCTGCGCCGGACCGCCCCGGCGGGCTGCCGCACGACAACACCCGGCACACCACCCGCTTCACGGTGATCGGCAACCACCTCGCCCAGCACCGCCAGTTGTCGCTGCTGGCGATCGGTCTCGCCGTGCACCTGCAGTCGCTGCCGAAGGGCGTCCGGGTCGACATCAAGACGCTCGCCGCCCGCTTCCCGGAGGGCGCGACCCGGATCGCGGCCGCGCTGCGCGAGTTGGAGGCCCACGGCTACCTGCGCCGCACACGCGAACGCGTGCCCGACGGCCGGGCTCCCGGAGCGGGCCGCTGCCGCACTTGCCGAACCGATCCCCAGGAGGCCGCCTAGCATGAACGTGACGATCCTTGCCCGAGCCCGTGGGCACACACGACGAGGAGCGAGCGCCATGACCATCGCACCCGACGACGCGCAACAGGGCGCCTCCCCCTACCAGGCCATGCGCGACTTCCTGCGGTCCATGGACGACACGCTGCCCGGCAAGTTCGAGATCACCAAGGAAGGGATCGTCCACGACATGATGTCGCCGGGAGGGCCGCACGAAGTCACCGCCGCCCGTGTCAGCCGTCGCCTCGAGAGCGTCATGCCGGGCGAACTGCTGGCTCACAACGGCACACCGGACGTGGAGGACGCGGCCGAGAACATCATGCGTCACCCGGACGTGATGGTGATCGCCTGGGACGACCTCGACGTGGAAGGGTCCATCGACCCGCGTACGGTCGTCGCGGCCGTCGAGATCGTCTCCCGCTCCAACCCCGACAACGACTGGGTCGGCAAGCCCCGCGACTACCCACTGCTCGGCATCCCGGTCTACGCCATCTTCGACCCGCGGACCGGAACCGGCGCCGTCCTCACCGACATCCACTCCACCCCGGAGGGGCCTCGCTACGCGACGCGCAAGGACTTCGTCTACGGCGAGGACGTCACCATCGGCGAGTGGACGATCTCGACGGAGGGCCTCCCGCGCTATCCGGACTGACGGCATGTGCGGGCGGCCCCCCGCCTCACCAGGCCACGACCCCGTTCTCGTCGAACAGCTGACCGGTCGGGCCGTCGTCCGGGAGGGTGGCGAGGCGCACGGCGACGGCCGCGCCCTGCTCGGGGCTCAGGAAGCCGCTGAACGCGTTGAGGTCGGTGGCCACGTAGCCCGGGCAGGCGTTGTTGATCAGGATGCCGGTGCCGCTCAGTTCCTTGGCGTACTGGACGGTGACGGCGTTCAGGTACGTCTTCGTGGGGGCGTAGGCCGCGCTGACCCCGCCGAGGTCGGACCCGGGCGCCGTCTGGAGGGTGAGGGAGCCGACGTGGCTGGACTGGTTGACGACGCGCGGGTGCTCCGAGCGGCGCAGCAGCGGCAGCATCGTGTTGGTGACCCGGATGACGCCGAGGACGTTGGTCTCCAGCAGTCGCCGCACCTCGTCGAGGTCGAGGGTCGAGGGCAGGTCCCGCGGCGGGGGGACGGCGATGCCCGCGTTGTTGACGAGGACGTCGAGCCGCCCCGCCCGCTCCTCGATCAGCCGGGCCGCCGCCGCCACGCTCTCGTCGTCGGTCACGTCCAGGGGGACGCCGAAGGCGTCGGCCCCGGCCGCGCGCAGCTTGGCCACGGCGTCCTCGCGGCGCCGCTCCTCGCGGGCGCCGACGCCCACGCGGAAACCCCGTGCGCCCAGCCCGGCCGCGATCTCGTACCCGATGCCCTTGTTCGCGCCGGTGACCAGCGCGACCGTCTTCTCACTCGTCTTCTCGTTCGTCAGCTCACTCATGACACCGAGCCTGCCGGGGGCCGGGCCCCGCACCAACACCGTCTCGGTGCTGCGTCGATACCCTGCCGGTATCGATCCACGCGGGGCCGCGTCACGCCACGCGGGCTCGCGTGGAGGCACGGAGCTGCTCGGCCAGCCGTTCGAGTTCGGCCGTCGAGGCGGGTGAGGAGTCGTCGAGTCCGCTGTACACGGCCGTCGGGCTCTTCAGGAAGCGACGGAAGACGGCCACGAGCAGCCCTTGCGGCGCGGTCCGCAGCGCGGCGAACCCGCGGGGTACCGGCGGCGTGTCCATCGCGGCGAGGTTTTGCCGCATGAGGCGGAGCATGGCGCGGATCGCGTCCGGGTCGTCGGCCAGCGCGACCGGGCCGCCCGCCGCGTGCACCGCTTGTCCGAGCGGGACCTCGAACGCGGCGTGCGTCCTGAGCCAGGCGTCCATCCGTGGCTCGGCCCCGGCGTTCATGCCGGCGGTACGGAGGGTCTCCACGGTCCGCGTCAGTCGTGGGGTGCCGCGGCCGTCGGGCTCGCCGATCGGTATCGGAAC
Organism: Streptomyces griseoaurantiacus; assembly: GCF_036189845.1. Lineage (NCBI taxonomy): Bacteria > Bacillati > Actinomycetota > Actinomycetes > Kitasatosporales > Streptomycetaceae > Streptomyces > Streptomyces griseoaurantiacus. The sequence goes on from NZ_CP108326.1 coordinate 4,808,665, forward strand.
CCGCCGGGTGAGGAAACCGCTCCTGCGGTGGCGGATCACGTCGCCGTCCATCGTGCCGCCGGTCATGGGGAAGCCGAGCAGTACCCGCTCGCGCCCGATCACCGTGCCCAGCGGCTCCGGACCGCCCGCCCAGTTGAGCAGGAACAGAACGTCGCCCCGGACGCCGGCGAGTGATTCCAGCACCGCGTCCACTTGGTGAGCGCGGACGAGGACGGTGATCAGGTCGTACTCGCCCTCCGGGTGCTCGACCACCGGCACCGGTACCCGCCGGACGACGGGGCTGTCCTCCTCGGCGAGCCGCACGCCGTGTCGGCGCAGGGCGGCGAGACGCTCCCCCCGGGCGAGGAGCGAGACCTCGTGGCCGGCCTCGTGCATGCGGACGGCGAACAGACTGCCGCACACCCCGGCGCCATACACGAGCAGCTTCATGACGAGCCTCTTTCATACGTTCGATTTATTCATACGTTCGTTTCATTCAAGCATATGTATAGTCCCTCGGGTGGCGACCCCGGACACCCGCACCCAGATCCTCGACGCGGCGGAGCGACTCTTCGCCGAGCACGGATACCGCGGCACCTCGGTGCGCGCGATCACCACGCTCGCGGGAGCGAACCTGGCCGCCGTCGGCTACCACTTCGGCTCGAAGGCCGAGCTGATGGCCGCGGTCGCCCGCCGCGTGGTCGAACCCCTCAACGCCGCCCAGTGCGCGAGGCTCGACGAGGCGCTCGCCAGGACCCCCGACCCCCTGGTCAGTGACCTGGTGGAGGCGTTCGTCGGGCCGCTCTTCGACGAGATGCGGGCCGGGGAGGAGGGCGGCGCCCGGACGTCGCGGCTGATCGTGATGATCCTCAGCGACCCGGCGGAGGAGGTGCGCGGCTGGACCGGTCCGCGCGAGGACGCGGTCGGCGAGCGCTACCTCGCGGCCTTCGCGCGCGCCCTGCCCGGCCTCTCCCCGGAGGAACTGCGGTTCCGGATGCGGGGGATCCTCGCCGTGACGGCCGTCGACCGTCTCGGAACGCACCAGCGACCCGTCCCCGGCTGCACGCCACCGGTGGGGGGCGAGGCGGCCCGGCAATGGGCGATCACGTTCCTGACGGCGGCGATGAGCGCGCCACCGACCCGGACCTGACGGTCGGGAGGGCGGACGTCGCCCGACGCGGAACTAGCCTGAACACATGGAGATTCGCGAGCTGCGGTACTTCGTGGCCGTCGCCGAGGAGCTGCACTTCGGCAGGGCCGCCGAGCGCCTCGGGATCGCCCAGCCGCCGCTGTCCCGCGCGATCGGCGGGCTCGAACGGCGGCTCGGGGTCGCGCTGCTGGAGCGCAGCAGCCGCAAGGTCGTGCTCACGGAGGCCGGACGCGTGCTGCTGGACGAGGCGCGGGCGATCCTCGGCGCGGTGACCGCCGCCGAGCGGCGCACCCGGCGGGCGGCCGAGGACCGTCCCGTCCTGGTCCTGGCCGTGAAGTCCGGCACCGCCGGTGAGCTGCTGACGAAGCTGCTCGACGCCTACGCCGCCGAGCCCGGCGCGGTCGCCGTCGAGCCGCTGCTCTGCGAGGCGCACCAGCACCGGCGGCTGCTGCGGGAGGGGCGGGCCGACGCGGCGCTGCTGCACCTGCCCTTCGACTCGGTTGCCGGGTTCGACACCGAGACCGTCCTCACCGAGGGGCAGGTCGCGATCCTGCCCGCCTCGCACCCGCTCGCCGGACGCTCCCGGGTCCGGATGTCCGAGGTCGGCGCGCTGCCGGAGCTGCCGATGGCCCGCTGGCCCGGGGTGGACGGGCGCTACCCGGAGGGGCCCGGGCCGGAGGTGCGGAACCTGACCCAGCTGTTCCAGCTCATCGCGCTGGGCCGGACCACCGTGGTCGTGCCCGAGTCGGTCGGCGTCGACCTGCGCCGGGACCTCGTCGCCGTGCCGGTCCTCGACGCCCCGCCCGTGACGACCGTGATCGCCTGGCCGCCGTACAGCCGCCTCCGCGCGGTCGCCGACCTGGTCCGGGTGGCGACGGGTCTCGGCCCGGGACCGGGCCGGGAGCCGGGCCACTAGGCGTCAGGTACGGACACACGCGCGGTAAAAGGTGACAGGTTCTGTCGACTTTGACGTGAACGATGGCCGGCATGAGCAACGAGGACGACGCCACCCAGAAGATCCATGCCACCCCGAAGACCCCGAACACCCCGATCACCCCGAACACCCGGGACGCCGTGCGGGGCGGCCCGACGGGCCCGCTCGCCGGGCGGGTCGCGCTCGTGGCGGGTGCCACCCGTGGGGCGGGACGCGCGCAGGCCGTGGAGCTGGGCCGGGCCGGCGCGACCGTGTACGTCACCGGCCGTACCACCCGGGACCGGGTCAGCGAGGTCGGCCGGACCACCGAGACCATCGAGGAGACCGCCGAACTCGTCACCGCGGCGGGCGGAACGGGCATCGCGGTTCCCACCGATCATCTCGACGAGGACCAGGTGCGCGCCCTCGCCGAGCGGATCGATGGGGGGCACGGACGGCTCGACATCCTCGTCAACGACCTGTGGGGCGGTGAACACCTCCTGATCGGCTCGGTGTTCGGGAAGAAGAGCTGGGAGACGCCGCTCGCCGACGGCCTGCGGATCCTGGAGCTCGGCGTGCGCTCGCACGTGATCACGGCGGCGCTGCTGCTCCCGTTGCTGATCCGCTCCGAGGCGCCCCTGCACGTGGAGGTCACCGACGGCACCGCGCACTCCAACCGCCGCTACCGGGAGAACATGTATTACGACCTGGCGAAGAACGCCCCGATCCGCCTCGCGTTCGGGCTGGGTCAGGAGCTGGCGGAGTACGGGGGCGCGGCGGTCGCCGTCTCGCCGGGCTTCCTGCGCTCGGAGCAGATGCTCGCCCACTTCGGTGTGAGCGAGGAGAACTGGCGTGACGCGATCGCCCAGGAGCCGGCGTTCGCGATCGCGGAGTCCCCGCACTACCTGGCCCGGGCGGTCGCGGCACTGGCCGCCGACCCGGACCGTGCCGAACGGTGGAACGGCAGGTCCACCTCCAGCGCGGAGCTCGCCAGGGCGTACGGGGTGACGGACGTGGACGGCAGCCGGCCGGACGGCTGGGCGTACTTCGAGGACGTCACCGAAGGGAACGGGAAGCCCTCTCCCGAGGACTACCGCTGAGTCCCGCCCGGCCCGGTTCCCTCGCCGATTCCGCGTACGCGGCCTCGTGAGGGTTCTCGCGACTCGCGAGGTTCCCGGGACCCGGGGGGCTGGGGAGGCGCGGGGTTCCCGGGACCCGGGGGGTATGCGGCGGCGCGGGGGCCCGGGGACGCGCGGGGGCTCGGTGTCCCCGGCGTCCTCGGCGTCCCCGGCGTCCCCGGCGTCCCCGGCGTCCCCGGCGCCCCCGGCGTCCTCGGGCTCCGCTTCCCGGGGAGCGGTCCCGTGGAGGGCGGCCGGGGCCGCGGCACGCCCACGGAAACGGGCGCGCAGGCGGGAACGGCCCGGCAGCGGGGTGCGCCCTCAGGACCCGTCGCCCGATACCGCGTCCACCGGCTGAGGGCGCTCGCTCCGCGGGGCCGTCGCGTGCGGCAGCGCCTGGTTGCGTACGCCCGAGAGCGTCTCGTGCGGGCCGAGGCCCTCCGGGTGGCGGCGGACCGCCGCGACCCACCCGAGGAGGACGGCGAGGAAGACGCACGGGACGAGGAAGCCGGCCAGTGCGCCCGCCGGATCGGCCAGCGCCGCGTACAGCACCTCCCGGTAGCCGGCCTCCCGCACGAGGTCCGTGCCGGCCGTCCCGGCCGAGGCGGCACGGAAGGCGGCGTCGGGCAGGGCGGCCCCGGCGAGGAACCACACCAGGGCGAAGGGCAGGCCGAGCGTCGCCGCCCGCAGCGACAGCGCTCCGAGCCCCGGCCGCCCGCCCCCGGCCGTGACCAGCTTCAGCAGCAGCACGTGCTTGCCCGGAGTGGCCCCGCTCCAGTGCGGCACGGCCACGAACCACAGCAGCCAGACGAGGAGCGGCACCCACGGCACCGGCTCGGGGCCGAGCACCAGGAACACCAGCGCGGCGGTGGAACCGGACAGCAGGACGACGCCCGTCAGGTCGAGCAGCAGGGCGACCAGGCGGCGACCGAAGGGAACCCTGAGCGGATCGAGGGCGCGCGCGTCCAGCGTGCCGAGGTCCGGCAGCGCGCGGGCCAGGGGCCCTGCCAGCGCCCAGCCGAGTGCCGCGCCCGCCGTGTTGGCGAGCAGATCGTCCACGGCGAAGAGGCGGTAGGGGCAGTCGTAGAGCCCGTACAGACCCGTGAACTGCGTGACCTCGAAGAAGAGCGAGCCGGCGAAGCCCGCCAGGGTGGCCGCCACCGGCCCCCGGCGCGCGTGCACCCGCACGAAGACGCCGAGGGGGAGCAGCAGGAGGAGGTTGAACACCGTCTGCCAGACCGCGGGGTTCCCGAGCACCAGGTCGTGGAAGGTGACGCGGTGGTGCGCCTCCTTCCAGATGTCGCCGACGAAGCTGCCGGGCATCCACTGCGGATGGGCGAACGAGGGGTATGCGGCGCACACGTCCAGGGCCCTGGAGGGCAGCGGCACGATCGTCAGACAGAACGCGGTCAGCGCGTAGTACACGCCCCCGTACAGCGAGAACGTGCGCCGGCGCGTCATCACTCCGTGCCGCCGGTAGAGCACCACGGCCATCGGCACCAGCATCAGCAGGGCGAGCCCCGGGAAGATCAGGGCCGCCGTCCGTATCGGCAACAGGTAGGAGTCCGTCACGGGCCCGCACTATACACAGCACGTATACATGTGGTGTATAGAAGCGCGTCGGGCGGGCGGCGGCGGACGCCCCCCGGGGCTCGTAGGGTGACCCCATGACGGATCTGCCCGACCGGCGTCTGCTCCTCGTGCACGCGCACCCGGACGACGAGTCGATCAACAACGGCGCGACCATGGCCCGCTACGCGGCCGAAGGTGCCCATGTCACCCTCGTCACCTGCACCCGGGGCGAGCGCGGCGAGGTCATCCCCGGGGAACTCGCCCACCTCCTCGACGACCCCGAGTTGCTCGGCGCGCACCGGCTGAGCGAGCTCGCCGCCGCGATGGGCGCCCTGGGCGTGACCGACGTGCGGCTGCTCGGCGGCCCCGGCCGCTACCGCGACTCCGGGATGATGGGCCTGCCCGACAACGAGGACCCCGACTGCCTGTGGCAGGCGGACCTCGACGAGGCCGCCGGTCACCTCGTCGAGGTGATCCGCGAGGTGCGGCCCCAGGTCCTCGTCACCTACGACGACAACGGCGGCTACGGCCACCCCGACCACATCAAGGCCCACCGCATCGCGATGCGCGCCGCCGGACTCGCCGCCGACCCCACCGCCCTCCCCGAGGCCGGGGAGCCCTGGGAGATCGCCAAGGTGTACTGGAACCGGGTGCCCCGGACGTACGGCGAGGATGCCTTCGCGCGGCTCGCGCGTGCCCTGCCCGAGCTGCCGTTCGACGCGGCGGCCGACCTCGGCGACGTCCCCGGCGTCGTCGAGGACAAGCACGTCACCACCGCGATCGACGGCACCGCGTTCGCCACCGCGAAGGCCGCCGCGATGCGCGCCCACGCCACCCAGATCGACGTCGCCGAACCCTGGTTCGCGCTCTCCAACCACCTCGCGCAGCCCCTGTTCACCACCGAGTTCTACGAGTTGGTGCGCGGCGAGCGGGGCGGACGGCAGGGCGCCGAGTGGGAACACGACCTGTTCGAAGGGGTGGGCGCGGCATGAGCACGAGCACGCGGGGAGGGCAGGGCCCCGGCGCCGGACTCGCCCAGCCACTGACGATGCCCTCGGCGGGGCGGGCCGTCGCCTACCTGGGACTGCTCGTCCTCGGCGCGGTCGTCGGCGCCGCCGGTGCGCTGGTGCAATCGGGCTGGTTCCCCGGTGGGTTGCTGCTCGCGCTGGCCGGAGCCGCCGGGCTCTTCCTCGGCGGGGCGCGCGCCCTGGGCGCGCGCGGCGGAGCCGTGGCGCCCGCCGCCGGCTGGATGATCGCCGTCATCCTGCTCACCGTGAGCCGTCCCGAGGGCGACTTCCTCTTCGGCGCGGGAATCGGCTCCTACCTCTTCCTCCTCGGCGGCATCGCCGTCGCTGTGATGTGCGCCACGCTTGCCCGGTTCGGGCAACCCGACGGGCCCGGTGCCCGACTTGCCAAGTGACGTACCACTTCGCCGCTTCACCTCCGTGCGGGTCCCGTGGGAGTTTCCCCGGTGGACGCGCTCGGGGGACCGGAAGCGGCCAGTATCGTGGTGCGCGCCGCCGCGCCTGCCCCGGGCGCTCGCTCCCGTGCGAGCAGGAGGGACTCCGACCGTGAGGTCGCGGCCGGCGGTGAAGCCAACCGGGAGAACCTGCCTTGAGTCGTGAAACTGACAGTTCGTCCGCCGGGCGCAACGGGCGCACCGGGCGCGGTGGTGCCGCGTACCCTTCGGGGACGCCGCCGTACGGCACCCCCATGGCTTCCGAGGAGGGCGCCGACGCGGGACGCGGTGCCGCGCGGCCGGACGAACGCAAGACCGAGACCACGCTGACCACGCGCATCCGCATCAACATCCCCGGCTCGCGGCCGATTCCGCCGGTCGTGATGCGTACGCCGGTGAGCAACGACGCCTCCGCCGCGGCGGGCGCGGCCGAGGACGCGGGCCACGGTCCCGCGCCCGAGGACGGCGGTGCCGCCGACCCGGAGACCACCGGGTCGATGCGGGCGCTCGGCGGCTACGACGGGGGCGGCGCCCCCGCCGGAACGGGGACCGCCGAGTTCCCGGCCCTCGGATCCGCGCCGGGCCAGGCGCCGGCCGAGGAGAAGAAGGAGAAGGCGAGCGACTGGTTCGCGCCCCGCAAGGCCCCCGCCAACCCCGCGATCGCGGGCGGCGGTTCCGTGAGCGCCGGTCCCGCCGGTCCCTCGGGGAACGGCAAGGGGCAGCAGGCGGCCGGGCAGGCCGGTGCGGGCAACGGCGGTGCGCCGTCCGCGGGTTCCGGCACGGGCCGTCCCGGCTCCGGCGGCGGGAAGGGCGCCGGGCTCCCCGGGGCCACCGGCGGACCGGTCGCCCCGGGCCACGGCGGCGGCACCGGCTCCTTCGACGTCTCCGCCGCCCTCGCCGCGGCCGCCGCCCCGCGCGGCGACGCCGATTCCGAGGGCCCCGCTGCGAGCGCCTACGGACCCGACGGCGAGGCGTACCCCTCCTCGCCCGAGGACACCGGCTCCTACGCCGCCCTCGGCGGTGGCGAACCGTACGGCGGCGAGCCCTTCGGCGAGCCGTACCCGAACGGTTCCCCCGAGGACACCGGGTCCTTCCCGGCACCCGGCGGCCCCGGGGCCGGTGGACCGCACCCGGACGACCTCCCGTACTTCTCCCAGGCCGGCGGCCCCGCCGGACCCACCACGGGCCCCGCCACGGGCGACACCCCGCTCGCCGGCCTGCCCGTCCGTCGGGCCCCCGGCGCCCCCGGAGCTCCGCAGGCCCCGGGCGGGCAGGGCGGCGCGCCCGGCACGACCGGCCGGAACGGCCAGGGCCCGCTGCCCGGCGGCGGGCTCAGCGACGACACCGCCGTGCTCACCCCGCAGCACCCCGTGCCCGGCGGACCGGGCCAGGGCGCCGGCGACAACGTCTCCGGACACACCCTGACCAGCGGCATCCCGGTCATCCCCTCCGAGGGCCGGGGCGGCCCCTACGGCCCGGGCGGCGGCGAGCCCTCCGGCCCGCACACGCCCCCGAAGCTCCCGGACGCCCCGCAGCCGGCCCCCGCCGCGCAGAACGCCGGCAAGCAGGCCAAGAGCGCCGCCAAGCCCGCCAAGAAGAAGGGCCGCCGCAAGCTCCCGCTGCTCATCGGCGTGCTGGTCTTCGCCGGCGGCGTCGCCTACGGCGCGGGGCTGCTGATGAACCACTCCGACGTGCCCAAGGGCACCACCGTGCTCGGCGTCGACATCGGCGGCGGCACCCGCGACGAGGCCGTCCAGAAGCTCGACTCCGCGCTCGGCGACCGCACCGGCAAGGCGATGAAGCTGGCCGTCGGCGGCGACACCGTCAGCCTCAAGCCCGACCAGGCCGGTCTCCAGCTCGACAGCAAGGCCACCGTGGCCGAGGCCGCGCACAGCGACTACAACCCGGTGTCCGTGGTCGGTTCGCTGTTCGGGCAGAAGCGGGTCGTGGAACCCGTCATGCCGGTCGACGAGGAGAAGCTGCGCGCCGCCCTCGAACAGGCCGCGGGCAGCGCCGGGGCCAACGACGGCACCATCCGGTTCAAGCCGGGCAAGGCCGTCCCCGTGTACGGCAGGAGCGGCCAGGGCATCGACGTCGCCAAGTCCACCCAGGCCGTCCAGGAGGCCTACCGCACCCAGGTGGAGACAGGCACGGCCGCCACGGTGAAGGTGCCGACCTCCGCCAAGGAGCCCACGGTGACCAAGGCCGAGGTGGACCGCGAGATGAAGGCGTTCGCCGAGCCCGCGATGTCGGGCTTCGTGACCGTCAAGACGGCGGACGGCATCCACCAGGTGTCCTTCAGCCCGCAGAACTCCCTGTGGAAGTTCCTCCGGGTCAAGGCCGTCGACGGCAAGCTGGTCGACTACTACGACCGGACGGCCCTGAAGAAGCTGTACGGCGACACCTTCGACGGCGTGATGATCACCCGCGGCTCGGGCCAGAAGACGGCGGTGACGGTGGAGGACGTGATCAACACCCTGCGCCCGGCGCTGCTGAGCAAGACGAACCGGGTCGCGGTCATCAACACGAACCCGAGCTGAGCCCGGTACGCCGGTACGAGGGGCGGCGGAGTCCTGCGGGACCCCGTCGCCCCTTCGTCGTGGTGGGCGGGCGGGCGGGCAGGCGGGACGGGCGTGACGGGCGTGGCGGGCTTGGCTTGGCGGGCGTGACGGGTCGACATGACATCTGTCATCGCATAGTCGGGAGGAGTGGCACTGCCACGGGCGCCGCCCGCCCGGAAGCATGGATGCCATGACGAAGACAACGGGGGCACCGGCCCGACAGGAGGTCGCGGTCGCCTTCGACCGCGTGAGCAAGACCTACGGGAACGTACACGCCGTCGATCGGCTGAGCCTCACCCTGCATCCCGGCGAGACCGTGGCCCTGCTCGGCCCGAACGGCGCCGGCAAGTCCACCACGCTCGACCTCCTCCTCGGCCTCAGACAACCCGATTCCGGCACCGTCCAGGTCTTCGGCACCGGGCCCCGCGAGGCCATCGTCGCCGGCCGCGTCGGCGCCATGCTGCAGAGCGGCGGCCTGATGGACGAGGTCACCGTCGCCGAACTCGTCACCCTCGCCTGCGCGCTGCACCCGAGGCCCCACCCGGTCTCCGACGTGCTCGCCCGCGCAGGCGTCACCCCGATCGCCGACCGCAAGGTCAACAAGCTCTCCGGGGGCCAGGAGCAGCGCGTCCGCTTCGCCCTCGCCACCGCGGGCGACAGCGACCTGATCGTCCTCGACGAGCCGACCACCGGCATGGACGTCACCGCCCGCCAGGCGTTCTGGGCCACCATGCGCGACCAGGCCGACCAGGGCCGCACCGTCCTGTTCGCCACCCACTACCTGGAGGAGGCCGACGCGATAGCGGACCGCGTGCTCGTCCTGCACCGCGGCAGGCTGCTCGCCGACGGCACCGCCGCCGAGATCAAGGCCAAGGCGGGCGCCCGCCGCGTCTCCTTCGACCTGGAGGGCGCGATCGACGAACCGGCGCTGAGGGCACTGCCGTTCCTCACCGCGCTCACCGTCTCGGGACAGACCGTCCGCATGCAGTCCACCGACGCCGACGCCACCGTGCACGCCCTGTACGGGCTCGGCCTCTACCCCCGCAACCTCGAAGTCGCCGGACTCGGACTCGAGCAGGCCTTCGTCGCCCTCACCGCCGCCGAGGAGGCCAAGCAGTCGTGAACAGTCTCATCAGACTCGAACTCGTCCGCGCCCTGCGCAACCGCAAGTTCCTGTTCTTCTCGGTGATCTACCCCTCCGTGCTGTTCCTGCTCATCGCGGGCAGCGCGGACGACACCACCAAGGTCGACGGCACGGGCCTGACCCTGCCGACGTACATGATGGTCTCGATGGCCTCCTTCGGCGCCCTCACCGCCGTCCTCATGGGCAACAGCGAACGCATAGCCAAGGAACGCGAGAACGGCTGGGTGCGGCAACTGCGGCTGACCACCCTGCCCGGCCGGGGCTACGTCCTCGCCAAGACCGCCGGCGCCGCCGTCGTCAGCCTGCCCTCCATCGTCGTCGTCTTCGCCGTCGCCGCCACCGTCAAGAACGTGCGGCTGGACGCCTGGCAGTGGCTCGCCCTGACCGGCGCGATCTGGGTCGGCAGCCTCGTCTTCGCCGCGCTCGGCGTCGCCCTCGGGTACCTCGCCAGTGGGGACGCCGTCCGCCCGATCACGATGATCGTCTACTTCGGACTGTCCATCCTCGGCGGACTGTGGATGCCTACCACCACCTTCCCGCAGTGGCTGCAGGACATGGCGAAGTGGGTGCCCACCCACGCGTACGCTGCCCTGGGGCAGTCGATCGAGCAGAGCCAGGCGCCGCACGCCAGGGACATCGTCGTCCTCGCCGTCTTCTTCGCCCTGTTCACCGGCGGTGCGGCCTGGCTGTACCGGAAGGACACGCTGAAGGCGTGAGCACCATGGCGGAAGACCCGCGGCACGACGGGGGCGGGGGCGGGGACGAGGGCTGGGGCGGGAACACGGCCGGTGACCGTGACCGTGACCGTGACGGCGACCGGGCGGAACGGCTGGTGCGCCTGGGGCAGCCGCCCCGCGACTGGCGGGAACTGCTGCGCAAGGCGCTGTGGATCGGCATCTGGCTGGTCTTCCTCAACTCCCCGTTCCTGGACCTGCTCTCCGGCGAGCACAGCACCGCCGGAACGGCCGGCGGCTGGCTCGGCCTCACCGTGTTCGTCGGCCTCTACCTCGCCCTGGTCTCCCGGGAGATGGGACCCCGGGCGTTCCCCCGGTGGCTGATCCACGGCATCATCGCCGCCCTCGGCGCACTGGCGGTCCTGCTCACCCTGACGCTCGGTTCGCACTGGGTCGGCCTGTTCGTCTACGTCTCCGTCGCCTGCGGGCTGGCCCTCCCGCTGCGCGCGGCGTACTGGGCGGTCCCCGGGACCACCGCGCTGATGGCCCTCGTCGTCGCCTACGTGGACCTGGACCAGCTCAGCAGCATGGTGCTGCTGACGCTGCTCATCGGCTTCGCGATGACCAGCGTCAGCCAACTGGTGCGGACCACGATCGAGTTGCGCAGGGCCCGTGCCACCGTCGCCCGGCTCGCCGCGAACGAGGAGCGGCTGCGGCTCGCCCGCGACCTGCACGACCTGCTCGGGCACTCGCTGTCCCTGATCACCCTCAAGAGCGAGTTGGCCGGCCGGATGCTGCCCGCCCACCCCGACAAGGCGGCCCAGCAGGTCGCCGACATCGAGAGCGTCAGCCGGCAGGCACTGGTCGACGTGCGTGAGGCGGTCAGCGGCTACCGGCGCCCCCGGCTGGCGGAGGAACTCGCGGGCGCCCAGGTCGCGCTGGCGGCGGCGGGCGTCACCGCGGACCTGCCGGCCGAGCCCGCCCTCGACGGCCTCCCCGAGGAGCGCGAGTCGGCGCTCGCCTGGGCGCTGCGCGAGGCGGTCACCAACGTCGTACGGCACAGCGGGGCACGGCGGTGCGCGGTGTCCCTGATCCGGCGGCAGACGCTGGACGGACCGGTGCTGGAACTGTCCGTCGAGGACGACGGACCGGGGGGAACCTCCGGCGCGGCCGGCGGCGGCTCCGGCGGGGGGCACGGCAACGGGCTGACCGGACTGACCGAACGGCTCCAGAAGGTGGGCGGTTCGCTGGAGACGGGCCGCGTGGGCCGCACCGGGCAACCGGGGCGGACGGGCAGAGCGGCCGGGAGCGGATACCGCCTGGTGGCCCGGGTTCCGGCGGGTGTTCCGCAGGAGGCGGCCGGGGGAACGGACGCGGCCGGGGACGCCGTAGGATCCGGGACATGAGCCGCACGATCAAGGTCCTGCTGGCGGAGGACCAGTCGATGGTCCGCGAGGCGCTGGCCGCGCTGCTCGGGCTGGAGGAGGACATCGAGGTCGTCGCCCAGGTGGCGCGCGGCGACGAGGTGACGGAAGCGGTGCGCGCGCACGCCGTGGACGTGGCCCTGCTGGACATCGAGATGCCGGGCGCCACCGGGATCGAGGCGGCCGCCCAGGTGCACCGGGAGATGCCGGACGTGAAGCTGGTCGTCCTCACCACCTTCGGGCGGCCCGGCTATCTGCGGGCGGCGATGGAGGCGGGCGCCGACGCGTTCCTGGTCAAGGACGCACCGGCGGCGCAGTTGGCGCAGGCGGTGCGCAAGGTGCTGGCGGGGGAGCGGGTGATCGACCCCACGCTCGCGGCGGCGGCCCTCGCGGAGGGCGCGAACCCGCTGACCGACCGCGAGCGGGAGGTGCTGCGGGCGGCCGCCGACGGGGCGACGAACGCGGAACTGGCGACGGCACTGCACCTGTCCCAGGGCACGGTCCGCAACTACCTCTCCACCGCCATCCAGAAACTGACGGCACGCAACAGGACGGAAGCGGTACGGATAGCCCGGGAGAAGGGCTGGCTGTAGCGGCCTTTCAGGGGCGCGAGACGCGGCGCGGGGTTGCGCGGGGCGCGGGGTGCCGCGCGCGGGCGGCCGCCGGTTCGTCGTGGCGTGTCACGCGGTTTCCCGTCGCTCACGGCTTCCGCCGCGCGCCGCTCTTTAGGGGCGCGGGGAACTGCGCGAGCACTCCCCGCCCGGCCGCACCCGCCGACGCACCGCAATCACCCCCGGGGCCCGACCCCGTCCCTGAAGCGGCGGGCTCGTCGTGGCGTGTCGCGCGGTTCCCCGTCGCTCACGGCTTCCGCCGCGCGCCGCTCTTTAGGGGCGCGGGGAACTGCGCGAGCACTCCCCGCCCGGCCGCACCCGCCGACGCACCGCGACCACCCCCGGGGCCCGACCGCGTCCCTGAAGCGGCGGGCTCGTCGTGGCGTGTCGCGCGGTTCCCCGCCGCTCACGGCTTCCGCCGCGCGCCGCTCTTTAGGGGCGCGGGGAACTGCGCGAGCACCCCCCCGCCCGGCCGCACCCGCCGACGCACCGCGACCACCCCCGGGGCCCGACCGCGTCCCCGCCCCCGGAGCCCGGCGCCCCCTCAGTTCAGGCGGGCCCTCGCCGCCCGTGCCTCCGCCCGCACGGTGCTCGCCGCCGACTCGTCCACCGCCTTCACCACCTCCGCGTACGCCTCCAGCTCCGCCGCCCCCGCCAGGAACTCCCCCCTGAGCACGAGCGTGCGCGCGTACTCGTGGCGCAGGCCGGCCGGATGCGCCGGCAGGCGCAGCGACAGCTCCAGCGCCCACAGCGCGACGTCCGAGCGCTCGGGCCGCGCCGCGGCCCACGCCCGCACGTTGTTCAGGACACGGAGCACGATGTCCAGCGGATCCGCCGGCCTCAGCATCGACGGTTCGAGCGCCGCCCCCGTCGCCCCGGCGACCAGCAGCTCCGCGTCCTCCCCGGTCAGCACCTGTCCCCCGGCGAACGGATCCACCAGCACCCGCTCACCGCCCGGTTCCCCCAGCGCGTCCGGCCCGAACCCGACCACGAAGTGCCCCGGCAGCGCCACCCCGTACACCGGGGCGCCCGCCCGCCGGGCCACCTCCATCCACAGCACGGACAGCAGGATCGGCAACCCGCGCCGGCGCCGCAGCACCTCGTGGAGCAGGGAGGACTCCAGCCGCTGGTAGTCGGCCGGGGTTCCCGCGAACCCGATGCGCCCGCCGAGGAGTTCGGCCAGGGACACCGCCCAGGCCCGCGCCCCGCCGGGCCGGAAGGGCAGTTGCCCGGCCAGTTCGTCCAGCCGGACGTCGACCGCGTCCATCCCGGCGTCGTCCAGCGTGCCGTCCGCCGCCGCGCCCACGAGCAGGCAGAGCGTGGCGAGGTCGGGGCGCTCGGTCCGGGCCTCCTCCGCGAACCGCCGCCGCACCTCCTCGGCCCGCTCGGCCCCCGGGGGAACCGGCCGTGCCGGTGGCCACGTCCCGGCCATGCCTCAGCCGTCCCTGCCCGGGGCGCCGTCACCGGCCGGCTCCCGGAAGTGGTGGTACGCGTGGTGCGCGGCGAACCCGAGCCGCGCGTACAGCGCGCGCGCCCCCGCGTTGTCGGACTCCACCTGGAGCCAGCCCGCCGAGGCGCCCTCCTGGAGCGCGCGCCCGGCCAGCGCGGCCATCACCGCCGTGGCGAGCCCGCGCCGGCGCAGACCGGGGTCGACCTCGACCGCCGCGAACCCGGCCCACCGCCCGTCCACGACGAGCCGCCCGATCGCGGCGGGGGTGTCACCGGCGGCCTCGCCGGGAACGGTCGCGAACCACACCGAGGGCCCGCCGCCGAGCACCCGCAGCGCCACCTCGCTCACGCCCTTGCGCTGGTAGCGCCGCAGCCACGCCTCGTCGGCCGTGCGGCTCAACAGGACGTCCTCGGGGGCCGTCGGCCCGGGCTCGCGGTCCACGAGCGGGGCGAGTTCCCCGGTCCACAGCTCGGCCGTCACCTCACGCTGCCAGCCGCGCGCCGTCAACGCGGCGCACAGCGCCTCCTGCGTGCCCTCGCCGCCGGTCGCGGCCTGTACGTACGCGGGCAGCCCGCGAGCCGCGTACCAGTGCCGTACCGCCGTCAGCGCCTCGTCCAGCGGCATCCCGGGATCGCCGAGCGGCAGCGCCGAGTTGGCCCGGCGGGTGAACCCGGAGGCCGCCCGCAGCTCCCACTCGCCGAGCGGCTCGCGCTCCACCGGCTGCCAGGCCCGGGCCGCCACCCGCGACAGTTCCGCGTACGAGGCGGCGGGTCCCCGGCGACGCGCCCGGGCGGCCGGCACGACCTTGCCCGCCACCAGCGCATTCTCGGCGATCCGGACGACTTCGCCGTCCCGCCGTGTGATCAGCAGCACACCTTCGTCCCATGATGTGAGAACGCCGATCGTGTCGGTGAACTTCTCACCCTCGGCGGCATGTTCGGTCCAACGCCGCACCGAGACGCGTTTGCCCACGTCAGCGGCGGTGATGCGGACTTCGAGCCGCCCGCCCGCAGAGATTTCCACAGGTCGGTCCACCCCTCCTGTTCGGATCATGCCCCGGAACGGAGATACTAGGTGCGGGCATCGACGACGCCGCGCTCCCGCGCGCCAGGCGGCGGAGCCTGAGGAGGCCCGCCAGCGCCCTACCGAGGAGGAACGACAGCGTGACCTACGTCATCGCAGAGCCTTGTGTCGACGTCAAGGACAAGGCGTGCATCGAGGAGTGTCCGGTCGACTGCATCTACGAGGGCCAGCGGTCCTTGTACATCCACCCGGACGAATGCGTCGACTGTGGTGCCTGTGAACCGGTCTGCCCGGTCGAGGCGATCTTCTACGAGGACGACACTCCGGAGGAGTGGAAGGACTACTACAAGGCGAACGTCGAGTTCTTCGACGAGCTCGGCTCGCCGGGCGGGGCAAGCAAGCTGGGCCTCATCGAGCGCGACCACCCGTTCATCGCCAAGCTGCCCCCGATGAACCAGTAGTCCTCGCCCGGACGACGCTCGACGGCACGCACGCAGGCACGCACATACGTCCGTGTGCGCGCGTGCCGCCCCGGTCCCGTACAGCGCCCACCGCGCCGTGCGGGACCGAGGCGTTCGGGCCCCGCCCCCGCCCGCACCGCGAACCGCGCACCGGGGCGCACCGGAGAGAAGAAAGAGAGTCCATTCCGTGTCCGCAGTCTCCGACCGCCTGCCGGTCTTCCCCTGGGACAAGCTCGAGCCGTACAAGGCGACGGCCGCGGGGCACCCGGACGGCATCGTCGACCTGTCCGTCGGCACCCCGGTGGACCCGGTGCCCGACCTGATCCAGAAGGCGCTGGTCGCCGCCGCCGACTCGCCGGGCTACCCGACGGTCTGGGGCACGCCCGCGCTGCGCGACGCGATCACCGGCTGGGCCGAGCGCCGGCTCGGCGCCCGCGAGCTGAGCCACCGGCACGTGCTGCCGATCGTCGGCTCCAAGGAACTGGTCGCCTGGCTGCCGACCCAGCTCGGCCTCGGCCCCGGCGACACCGTCGCCCACCCCCGTCTCGCCTACCCGACGTACGAGGTCGGCGCCCGTCTGGCCCGCGCGGAGTACGTCTCCTACGAGGACCCGACGGAGCTGGACCCGGCCGGTCTGAAGCTCCTGTGGCTCAACTCGCCCTCGAACCCGACGGGGCGCGTGCTGGGCAAGGAGGAACTGACCCGGATCGTGGCCTGGGCGCGTGCGCACGGCGTGCTCGTGGTCTCCGACGAGTGCTACCTCGAGCTGGGCTGGGAGGCCGACCCGGTCTCCGTCCTGCACCCGGACGTCAACGGCGGCTCGTACGAGGGCATCGTCGCCGTCCACTCGCTGTCCAAGCGGTCCAACCTGGCCGGCTACCGCGCGGCCTTCCTCGTCGGCGACCCGGCGGTGCTCGGACCGCTGCTGGAGATCCGCAAGCACGGCGGCATGATGACCTCGGCACCCACGCAGGCCGCGGTGATCGCCGCGCTGTCCGAGGACGCGCACGTGCGCGAGCAGCGGGAGCGGTACGCGGCACGGCGCACGCTGCTGCGCGGGGCGCTGCTGGAGCACGGCTTCCGTATCGAGCACAGCGAGGCGAGCCTGTACCTGTGGGCGACGCGCGAGGAGTCCTGCTGGGACACGGTCGCGCACCTGGCGGATCTGGGCATCCTGGTCGCCCCCGGCGACTTCTACGGCCCCGCGGGCGGGCGTTTCGTCCGCGTGGCCCTGACCGCCACGGACGAGAGGGTCCAGGCCGCGGTCGCCCGGCTGCGGCAGGGCTGAGGGCGACCGCGCCGAACGGCTGCGGCGCGGCCCGTCCGGTACGACCCGTCCCGCGCACGGGAAACCCCCGGGTTCGCGGAGAACCCGGGGGTCGCGTGTGTCTCGCGTGCGCGCCGCGCGTGCGGCGTCAGTGCAGCGGCAGACCGTCCACCGGCAGACCGCCCGAGGGGGCGGCCTTCGTCGCGGACTGGGCCACGTCGCCCAGCGCACCGCCGGCCTGGCCGGCGGCCTCGCCCGCGGTCTTCTGCGCCACCGGCACCGCCGTCTTGACGACCTTGCCGCCGGCCTTGCCCGCGGCCGGGACCGCCTTCTTGACCGCCTTGCCGCCCGTGTCACCCGCCATGCCGGTGACGTGCTGGGTGGTGGCGTCGACGTTGTGGGCGACGTGCGCACCGTCCAGCGCGGTCACACCACCGAGGTCGGGCGTGGCGGGCAGGGCCGTCGTCGCCGCGCTGGCGGAACCGGCCGCACCGACCACGGGCGCCGCTCCCGCCGCGACGATCAGCGCGGCACGGGCGATCCGACGGGTCAGGGGGAGGGACATGTTGCTCCTTCGGACGGAAGAACTCGCTGGGTGTCCGGTGCGATTCGGCAGTTGATCGCCCCGGGGTCGGACGCAGTGACTACCGCTCCAGGGCCCCGAAGGTTGCGGCGGAACAGGGTAAAGAGTTCGCAATGCATCGCATTATCGGGCGGGCAGAAATACGGGCAAACGGCCCGCCCGGAAGCGCGTGCGGAATGCTCGCATCCCTTTCCCCGCAAGGGATTTCCCCGGCGCACGGCCGACCGGCCCGACCTCGTCCGACGGCCCACTCCCGCGCCCCGGGAGAAGCGGACCGGATCGCCCCCAGGGATGACGACCCGTACGACTGCCCGAGACGGCGAGACGGCGAGACGGCGAGGCGGCGACGTGGCGAGGCGGCGACGTGGCGAGGCGGCGAAGCCGTGAGGCGGCGAAGCCGTGAGGCGCTGAGGCGCTGAAAGGACTTCGTGCGCCCGCGCGTTCAGTCCCCGGTGGCGATGCGCACGACGTCCGCCCCGGCCGCCTCCCTTCCGGCGCCCCGGTTCTTCCCGTCCTCCCCGGCTCCCGCGCCGGGCCGGGGTCTTTCGACCGTGCGCCATTCGCCGGCCCCGCCGCCCCGCGACCACTCCAGGCCCGCGTAGGACACCCGAGCGATGTGCAGCGCGGAGGAGTGGGCCACCGCCCAGTGCGCCAGCTCCCAGCCCGTCCGCCGGGTGCGCCCCTCGGCCGGTGCCCCGCGCGGCACGGGCACGGTCACGGAGGCGCGCGTGCCCCCGCCGTCCCCGCCGCCCGCGTCGCCCCGGTCGCCGGCGGAGGGTGCCGCCGTGACCGAGGCCCGCACCCCCACCCCCGACCCTGCCTCCGTCCCCATCCCCGCCGCGGGGAGCACCTGCCGGCCGAAGTCCCGCACCAGCGCCGCCCGTACCGCGTCCGGGCCGCCCGCCGGGGTCGGCGCCGGACGCCCCTCGCAGGTGAGCGTGGCCGCCGAGTGGCCGGTCAGCGCGGTGGCGAGCAGCCGGGCGTCCGGTTCGTGCTTGGCGTAGGCCCGGGGGAAGCCGCTGCGCTGCACCCGCTGCGCGGCCACGGTCAACGGGAGTCGGGCGTACCCGGGCACCCGGACCAGATGGTCGTAGAAGGCGCCCGCCGCGTAGGCCGGGTCCATGATCTGTCTCCTCGTCCCCCAGCCCTGGGAGGGGCGCTGCTGGAAGAGGCCGAGCGAATCCCGGTCCCCGTGCCCGATGTTGTGCAGGCCCGATTCCTGCAGGGCCGTCGCCAGCGCGATGGTCACCGCCCGTTCCGGCAGCCCCCGGGAGGTGCCCACGGCGGAGATCGTCGCCGCGTTCTCCGCCTGCTCCGGCGTGAACTCGTAGGACGTGCCGCCGTGGTCCGCCACGACCCGGCAACGGGGCGCGCCCCCGCCCCCGATGAGGTACTGCAGGGTCAGGTAGCCCGCCAGCGCGAGGAGCGCGGCGAGCGCCGCCCCCCAGCGGGCGAGGCGGCCCCGCCCGAGGAAGGCGGGGGCGGGGGAGCGGGCCGGAGCGGGGGAAGGGGCCGGAGACAGGGACGGTGCTGACACGGCGTACAAGGTACTGGACAGTACGCAGTCGCGCGGGAGCCTGTGGACAACTTCTGGAACGCGTTGTTCCGCGCCGTTCCGCCTTGTTGCCGCCGTTCTTCCGGAGGTCGCGGCAACGGCCCGACCCGTCCGCCGCGTTAGGGTCGGACCATGGCCGACACCCCGCTTGACCTCACGTTGGACGCCGCACGGCTCACCGCGCGACTCGTCGACTTCCCCTCCGAGAGCGGCACCGAGAAGCCGCTCGCCGACGCGGTCGAGTCCGCGCTGCGTGCCCTGCCGCACCTCACCGTCGACCGCCACGGCAACAACGTCGTCGCGCGGACGGAACTGGGCCGCTCCGAGCGTGTCGTCCTCGCGGGCCACATCGACACCGTGCCCATCGCCGACAACGTCCCCTCGCGGCTGGACGAGGACGGCGTGCTGTGGGGCTGCGGCACCTGCGACATGAAGTCGGGCGTGGCCGTCCAGCTCCGCATCGCCGCCACGGTGCCGGCCCCCAACCGCGACCTGACCTTCGTCTTCTACGACAACGAGGAGGTCGCCGCCCACCTCAACGGCCTGCGGCACGTGGCCGAGGCGCACCCCGACTGGCTGCGCGGTGACTTCGCGGTCCTCCTCGAACCCTCCGACGGCGAGGTCGAGGGCGGCTGCCAGGGCACCCTGCGGGTACTGCTGAAGACCTCCGGCGAGCGCGCCCACTCGGCACGGGGCTGGATGGGCTCCAACGCCATCCACGCCGCCGCCCCGATCCTCGACCGGCTGGCCGCGTATCAGCCGCGCCACCCGGTCATCGACGGCCTGGAGTACCGCGAGGGCCTCAACGCGGTCGGCATCTCCGGCGGAGTGGCCGGCAACGTCATCCCCGACGAATGCGTGGTCACCGTCAACTTCCGCTACGCGCCCGACCGCGACGAGGAGGGGGCGCTCGCGCACGTGCGGGAGGTCTTCGAGGGCTGCGGGATCGAGGAGTTCGTGGTCGACGACCACAGTCCCGGCGCGCTGCCCGGCCTCTCCCACCCGGCGGCGGCCGCCTTCATCGAGGCGGTCGGCGGCACCCCGCGGCCCAAGTACGGCTGGACGGACGTCTCCCGCTTCAGCGCCCTCGGCGTCCCCGCGGTCAACTACGGCCCCGGCAATCCGCACCTGGCGCACAAGCGCGACGAACGCGTCGACACGGGGAAGATCCTCGCCGCCGAGGAGCGGCTGCGCGCCTGGCTCACCTCCTGACGCCCCGGGCGGCCGAGGCGGCATGACCGTACATGCGGAGGTTCCTCCGCGGGTAACCCGAGTGGATCTAGTCTGAAACGGTACGACCGGTCGAACAGAGGGAGCGCGTATGCCCACAGGCAACCCCGAGGGCAAGAAGATGCCACCGGACGAGACGCGTGAGGGACCGGTGCTCCGCAGGCGGGGCCAGGTGCAGGAGAGCACGACGGACCAGCGGCTGCTGGACGAGCGCGCACCGACCGACTGGGTCCACACCGACCCCTGGCGGGTCCTGCGGATCCAGTCGGAGTTCATCGAGGGCTTCGGCACCCTGGCCGAACTGCCGCCCGCGATCAGCGTCTTCGGCTCTGCGCGGACCCCGGTGGACTCGCCGGAGTACGACGCGGGCGTACGCCTCGGGCGGGGCCTGGTGGAGGCCGGCTTCGCGGTGATCACCGGGGGCGGGCCCGGTGCGATGGAGGCGGCCAACAAGGGCGCCTGCGAGGCGAACGGCACCTCGGTGGGCCTCGGCATCGAGCTGCCCTTCGAGCAGGGCCTCAATCAGTACGTCGACGTCGGTCTCAACTTCCGCTACTTCTTCGTGCGCAAGATGATGTTCGTCAAGTACGCCCAGGGCTTCGTGGTCCTGCCCGGCGGCCTCGGCACCCTCGACGAACTCTTCGAGGCCCTCACCCTCGTCCAGACCAAGAAGGTCACCCGCTTCCCGATCGTCCTCTTCGGCAGCGCGTACTGGGGCGGCCTCGTCGACTGGCTGGAGAACACCCTGATCGCCCAGGGCAAGGCCGCCCAGTCCGACCTGACCCTCTTCCACGTCACGGACGACGTCGACGAGGCGGTCGCCCTCGTCTCGAAGGAGGCGGGCAGGTAGCACCCGCGGGAAAACGCGGCACCCGGAGGAACGTCCGAGGCACCCGGAGGAACGCCCGCGGCCGGGCGGGCCGCCACTCCGGGCGCCGTGCGGTGCGGCGGACCCCGTCGGCATGACCGGATCCGGGGGAAGTACGGCCGTTGCCGAGGGGGCGCCAGGGCCGTGAGGTCGGCATGGTGGAGGGAGGGCACACGCCCCACTCGTCCCACGTCGCACGGGAAAGCACCGACACCATGACCGAGATCATCGCGGGGGTGGAGATCCCCGACACCTCCGCCGCCACCGAGGCCGAGCGTTTCCTCCGGGAGAGAGCGGACCCCCTGCTCCTCCACCACTCCCGGCGGGTGTTCCTCTTCGGCTCCCTCCACGCACGTGCACTGGACCTGCGGCCCGATCCCGAGTTGCTGTACGTCGCGGCGATGTTCCACGACGCGGGCCTCCTGGTCCCCTTCTCCGCGACGCCGCAGCGCTTCGAACTGGACGGCGCCGACCACGCGCGGACGTTCCTGCGGGACCGGGGTTTCCCGGAGAACGCCGCCGAGGCGGTCTGGACGGCGATCGCCCTGCACACGACGCCGGGGCTGCCCTCCCGGATGGGCCCCGAGACGGCCGCCACCAACTACGGCGTGCTGACGGACGCGGTCGGCTGGGAGCTGGGCAGGCTGGGGGACGAGGACATCGAACAGGTCGTCGCCGTCCATCCGCGCGGCGCGTTCAAGGAAGAGTTCCCGCGGGTGTTCTACGACGGTCTCAAGAACCGCCCGGACACCACGTACGGGACCGTCAACGCGGACATCCTGGAACACTTCGATCCCGCGTTCCGCCGCACGTCGATGGTCGAACGAATCCTCGACGCCCCCTGGCCCAGCTGACCGGACCGTGCGGGACGGCCGCGGCGGAGACAGCGACGACAGGAACGGCCGCGACAGGCCGCGACAGGAACGGCCGCGACGAGAACAACCGCGACAGGAACGGCCGCGACGAGAACAACCGCAGCACAAGGAGCCGCAGGGAAACGTGCGGCGGGAAAGGAAGCACCATGCGAGCCATCACCGTCCGGCAGCGCGAGGCCGGGGTCGCAGGGATGACGCTGGAGGACCGTCCCCACCCCCATGCCTCCGAGAACGACGTCATCGTGCGGGTGCACGCCGCGGGCTTCACCCGGGGAGAACTCGACTGGCCCGCGACCTGGACCGACCGGGCCGGCCGCGAGCGCACTCCGAGCGTGCCCGGCCACGAGGTCGCGGGGGTGGTGACGGAACTCGGCTACGGAACGACCGGCCTCACCGTCGGCCGGCGGGTCTTCGGGCCGACCGACTGGACCCGCGACGGCTCGCTCGCGGAGTACGTCGCGGTGGAGGCCCGCAACCTCGCGCCCCTTCCCGCGGACATCCCGTACACGGTGGCGGCCGCGCTGCCGATCTCGGGCCTGACCGCGTGGCAGGGCCTGTTCGACCACGCTCGTCTCGACGTCGGCCAGACCGTGCTCATCCACGGCGCCGCCGGCGGTGTCGGCTCGCTCGCCGTCCAGCTCGCCCGGGAGGCAGGGGCCCACGTGATCGGCACGGGCCGCGCCCCCGACCGCGACGCCGTCCTCGACCTGGGCGCGCACGCCTTCCTCGACCTGGAGGACGACGGCTGGGAAGGCGCCGGGCCCGTCGACGTCGTGTTCGACGTGATCGGCGGCGACATCCTCGACCGCTCGGCCCCACTGGTGCGGACCGGCGGCACGCTCGTCACCGTCGCCCACCCGCCGACCGTGCGTCCCGAGGACGGGCGGACCGTCTTCTTCGTCGTGGAACCGGACCGCGCACGTCTCGGCGACCTCGCCCGGCGCGTGCGGGAGGGGCGGCTCCGGGTACGGGTCGGCGCGGTCCGGCCGCTGGCCGAGGCGGCCGAGGCGTTCGCCTCCCGGCAGCGCCTCGCCGGCCGCACCGTCATCCGGGTCGCCGAGGACTGAGCGGGCCCGAGGCGGCGATTCCTCCCGCGGCCCTTCGGACGGACCCTAGGCCAGCCCCCGCCGCGCGACCGCCGGCTGCCCGTGGCCGGCGATCGCGGAGACCATGTCCAGCACCTGCCGGGTCTCCGCGACCTCGTGCACCCGGTACACCTGCGCCCCGAGCCACGCCGACACCGCCGTCGTGGCCAGCGTGCCCACCAGCCGCTCCTTGACCGGGCGGTCCAGCGTCTCGCCGACGAAGTCCTTGTTGGACAGCGACACGAGTACGGGCCACCCGGTCTCGACCATCTCCTCCAGGCGCCGGGTCGCCTCCAGGCTGTGCCGGGTGTTCTTGCCGAAGTCGTGCCCCGGGTCGATGAGCACCGACTCCCTCGGCACCCCCAGCGCCACCGCCCGCTCGGCCAGGCCGAGCGTCACCCGCAGGATGTCCGCCATGACGTCCTCGTACGTCACCCGGTGCGGCCGCGTCCGGGGCTCGGCGCCGCCCGCGTGCGTGCACACCAGGCCCACCCCGTACCGCGCGGCGACCTCCGCCAGCCCCGGGTCGACGCCGCCCCAGGCGTCGTTGAGCAGATCCGCGCCGGCCTCGCAGACCGCCTCGCCGACCTCGGCCCGCCAGGTGTCGACGCTGATGATCACGTCGGGGAAGCGCCGCCGCACCTCCGCCACGAAGCCGACCGTCCGCCGCGCCTCCTCCTCGGCGGTCACCTCCTCGCCCGGCCCGGCCTTCACCCCGCCGATGTCGACGATGGCGGCGCCCTCCGACACCGCCCGCTCCACGCGCGCGAGGGCCGGCTCGTCGTGGAACGTCGCTCCCTGGTCGTAGAAGGAGTCCGGGGTCCGGTTCACGATCGCCATGATCACCGGTTCGTGCTCGCCGAATTCGCGCCCGCCCAGCCTGAGCATCCCCTGTGACCTCTTCCCTGCGTCCGCTTTGTTGACCGCCTGCGACCCTAACTGTCGGACCCGCATGGCACGATCGGACCCGAGCACTTCCCCGACCCTTCAGAACCGAGAGCGTGGACCCCGGCGATGTTGATGTTTCTGTTCCTGGTCGTCGCGCTCGCCGTCGTGGTCGCCGCGGTGACACTGGCCGTGGTGGGCGGCGGTGAGAACGCGCCCCTGCCCGAGGCGGCACCGGAGCGGCTGATGGACCCGCTGCCCCCGGACCGACCGGTGAACAGGGCCGACGTGGAGGGCCTGCGCTTCCCGCTCGCCGCCCGCGGCTACCGGATGGCGGACGTCGACGACGCCCTCGGCCGCCTCGGTGCCGAACTCGCCGAACGGGACGCCCGCATCGCCCACCTGGAGTCCGCGCTGGCGGGCTCCCGCACCCCCGGCCCGGTGCCGCTGGACGAGCCGGACGAGGAGAACGACCGATGACCTCACCCGGAGCCGTGCCCGGCGCCGACGGGCTGCCGCGCTGCCCGTGGGCGCTGTCCACCGAGGACTACGTCAAGTACCACGACGAGGAGTGGGGCCGGCCCGTCCACGGGGACGACGCGCTGTACGAGCGGCTCAGCCTGGAGGCGTTCCAGTCGGGGCTGTCCTGGCTCACGATCCTGCGCCGCCGCGCCGGGTTCCGGGCCGCCTTCGCCGACTTCAAGATCGCGGCGGTCGCGGAGTTCACGGAGGCGGACGCGGAGCGGCTGCTCGGGGACGCGGGCATCATCCGGAACCGGCTGAAGATCGAGGCGACGCTCGCCAACGCCCGGGTGCTGGCCCAGTGGGCGCCGGGGGAGCTGGACGCGCTGATCTGGTCCCACGCCCCCGAACCCGAAGGGCGGCCGGTGCCGCGGACCCTCGCCGACGTGCCGGCGGTGACCACGGAGTCCACGGCGCTGTCGAAGGCGCTGAAGAAGCGGGGCCTGCGGTTCGTGGGCCCCACGACGGCCTACGCCCTGATGCAGGCCTGCGGCCTGGTCAACGACCACCTGGCCACGTGCGTGTCCCGCGCCTGACCGCCTCCGCCCGCCCGGGGGAGTACACGGGAGCGGCCCGCGCCCCACGGGGCGGGGGACCGCCGGAGCACGTCCTAGCGTCCCTCGAACTTCGGCGCGCGCTTCTCGACGAACGCCCGGACCGCCTCCACGTGGTCACCGGACGACCCCGCCCGGGTCTGCAGCTCGTCCTCCTTCTCCAGCGCCTCGGACAGCGAGTGCGACTGTCCGAACGCGACCGACTCCTTCAGGGCCGCGTACGCCAGCGTCGGTCCCTCGGCCAGCTTCCGCGCCACCGCCTCCGCCTCCGCCCGCAGCTCGGCCCCCGGCACCACCCGGTTCGCGATCCCCAGCTCCAAGGCCTCCTGCGCCCGCAGCTTCCGGGGGAACAGCAGCAGGTCCATCGCCCGCCCGGCCCCGATCACCCGCGGCAGCGTCCAGGAGATACCGGAGTCCGCGCTCAGCGCGACGCCCGCGAACGAGGTGTTGAACGAGGCCGTGTCCGCCACGATCCGGTAGTCCGCCGCGAGCGCGAACCCGAAGCCGGCGCCCGCCGCGACCCCGTTCACCGCCGCCACCACCGGCTTCGGCGCCTCCGCCAGCGCCCGCAGAATCGGGTTGTAGTGCTCCCGCACGGTGGACATCGTGCCCCCCGAGCCGTCCTTCTGGTCCGCCGCCAGCAGCCCGACGTGCTCCTTGAGGTCCTGGCCCACGCAGAACGCCTGCTCACCGGCCGCGGTGAGCAGGATCGCCCGGACGGCGGAGTCCTCGGCGGCCGCTCGCGCCGCGTCCCGCAGTGCCTCCTTGGTGACGACGTTCAGCGCGTTCATCGCCTCGGGGCGGTTCAGCACGATCGTCGCGAGCCCGTCGTTCACCTCGTACAGCACGGTGTCGGCCATGGAGTCCCCTCGAAGCAGGTCGTAGAGCGGTTCGTGAACAGCATGGCGGAGTTCCCGGGCGTCCGACCGGTCGGTGCGTGTGACCTGCGTCAAAGAACCGGGACCCGGATTCGGTGCCGAATCGGGCCGCCGGGCGGCGAAGTATCGCAGCAGCATCGCCGAATTGAGTGGTTTTGCTCGCGCGCGTTGCCCAAGCGATGCCGACTGATGTTGGTCATCGGGTGTCGCGATGCGGGATAATGGCCAGGAAGCAATGTGTTCGATGCCGGTGTCGTGTGTCCATCGAGGGACCGCGTGCCCTTTCGCGGGGGCCGTCGGCTGACGATGACCTGGTTTCAGGAAGGGGAACGAGCATGGCGGCCATGAAGCCGCGGACGGGTGACGGCCCGCTCGAGGTGACCAAGGAGGGGCGGGGCATCGTCATGCGCGTTCCGCTCGAAGGCGGGGGCCGACTCGTCGTCGAGCTGACCCCGGACGAGGCCGACGCGCTCGGCGACGCCCTGAAGAAGGTCGTCGGCTGAGGCGCGAGCGGCCCTTACCCCCTTCAGTGACCCGGGCATCGGGACAACGATGCCCGGGTCGCTCGTTTTCCCGGGCCGCCGCTCCGGCGCGGCTTCCTGCGGCCGCCCGTCACGGCCTGCCCCGGACGCCCGCGCGTCTCAGCGCTTGACCGCGCACAGCAGGCCGTCGCCCACCGGCAGCAGCGAGGGCACCAGGTCCTGGCTCTCCCGCACCGCCCGCAGCAGCTCCCGCAGCCGGACCACCTCGGCGGGCTGCGGACCGGAGTCGATGGTCCGCCCGTCGGCGAAGACGCCCTCGAAGACGACCAGCCCGCCCGGCCGCAGCAGCCGCAACGATTCAGCGAGGTAGTCGAGGCACTCCATGCGGTCGCCGTCGCAGAACACCAGGTCGTAGCCCGCGTCGGCGAGCCGGGGCAGCACGTCCAGGGCGCGGCCGGGGATGAAGCGGGCCCGATTGCTGGCGAAGCCCGCAGCGCGGAAGGCCTGCCGGGCGAACTGCTGACGCTCAGGCTCGGGGTCCACGGTGGTCAGCACGCCGTCCGGGCGCATGCCGTGCAGCAGGTGGATGCCCGACACGCCGGTACCCGTGCCGATCTCCGCCACGGCCTTGGCGTCCACGGTGGCCGCGAGCAACCGCAGGGCCGCACCCGCGCCGGGCGACACCGAGCGCAGCCCTGCCTCCCGGGCCCGCTCCCGGGCCCAGTGCAGCGCGTCGTCCTCGGCGACAAAGGCGTCGGCGAACGCCCAGCTCGTCTGCCGGTTGGCGGTAATGACCCTCTCCTGTCCCCGTTGTTGCCTCGGCGTGACTGTATCCGTTGGCGTCGGGAACCCGCAGATGGGACCGGGCGTTAAAAGGGACGTGAAGGGACGGGGCAGCCGACGGGGGAGCGAGCGGGGGCGGGAGATGACGACGTGCGGCGAGCAACTGCTGACGCGTCCGCATGAGCCGGATCAGCGCGTATCAAATTCTCGTAAAACCGCTTATCCGGAGCTAACGGGCGGGGTGGCTATGGTAGGGGCTCCACTGGACACCACCAGAGCCGACAGGGGAGGTGCGGCCGCGCGCGAGGAACGGGGAGGAGCGTTTCGACGACTCCTCGGCCCGGCGGGCAGGCCGAAATCCGTGACCGACACTGCTGACAGCACCCAGCCCGCCGACTCCGCTCAGACGGCGACCTTCTCCACTGAAGCGGACTCGCAGGCGTGGACTCCGCCCACATGGGAGGAGATCGTCAGCACCCACAGCGGCCGTGTCTACCGCCTCGCCTACCGTCTGACGGGAAACCAGCACGACGCCGAGGACCTCACCCAGGAGGTCTTCGTCCGCGTCTTCCGCTCCCTGTCGACGTACACGCCCGGCACCTTCGAGGGCTGGCTGCACCGCATCACCACGAACCTCTTCCTCGACATGGTCCGCCGCAAGCAGCGCATCCGCTTCGACGCCCTCGGGGACGACGCGGCGGAGCGGCTGCCCAGCCGCGAGCCCACCCCGCAGCAGATCTTCAACGACGCCCACTTCGACGCGGACGTGCAGCAGGCGCTCGACACCCTCGCGCCCGAGTTCCGTGCCGCCGTAGTCCTCTGTGACATCGAGGGCCTCTCCTACGAGGAGATCGCCGCGACCCTCGGCGTCAAGCTCGGCACGGTCCGCTCCCGGATCCACCGGGGCCGCTCCCAGCTCCGCAAGGCACTCGCCCACCGGTCCCCCCAGGCGCGTGCCGAGAAGCGGCGCGGTTTCGCGTTCCCGGGTGTGCCCGCGCTGGGAGGAGGGGGCGCGACCGCGTGAGTGGATCACTTCGTCCCACACCGGCCGAACAGCATCTGGGAGACCGGCTCTCCGCCCTGGTGGACGGAGAACTCGGTCACGAGTCGCGTGAGCGCGTCCTGGCGCACCTCGCCACCTGCGCGAAGTGCAAGGCCGAGGCCGATGCCCAGCGGCAGCTCAAGAGCGTCTTCGCCAAGGCCGCTCCGCCGCCTCCCTCCGAGAGCTTCCTGGCCCGTCTGCAGGGCCTGCCCGCCGGAAGCGACCCCGAGGGCGGCCCACCGCCGGCCGAGGGCCGCCGCGAGGGCCGTCCCGGGCGGACGTCGCCGGAGGCCGGCCTCTTCGGCTCCCTGGCCGACCCCTTCCGCTACGTCCCCTCGGGCGCCCACGCGAGCGCGCTGTCCCCGTCCGAGGGCCACGCGCTGTCCGGGGACCCCGGCGGCGACCACGGTTTCCGCATCGCCCACGTGGGCCGTCCCGAGGAGCGTGCGGCCTCGCGCGGGCTCCGGTTCGCGTTCGTCGCGGCCGGAGCCGTGTCCCTGGCCGCGATAGCGCTCGGCGGGGTGACCGCGGGCAGCCCCACCGACACGGCCTCACAGGCGCGGGGCGGCGCGGGCGCCGGCAGCAACGTCAGCCCGGCCCAGACGGCCGCCACGACCGCGGCGACGACCGAGAACCGCCGGCGCCGCGGCGGAGGCCCCCTGCTGGCGCAGGGCCGGCGGGCGCAGGAGGACCCGGCGGTGCCCGTGGGCATCGGCGCGCCCCTCCTGCCGGGGGCACCGACGGCCGGCGGAGCGCAGGCGCGGGACGTACAGACCCCGCAGAACGCCCGGAACGCCGCGCGCACCCTGACGGCACCGACACCGGCACCGCCACAGGTCGCGGCCGGCACGGTCGCCGTCTCCCCGCTGATCCGTTCCCTGACGGCGAGCCCCCTCCGGCTCGGCACCTGGCCCGCGCCCCCGGGCCTGACGCCCCCGCCCCTCCCTCCGGCACTGCCGTGACCACGGCCTGTGGGCGGCGTCCTTCCTGAGTGTCCCCGGGACTGCCCCGGGGACCGGGGGAGGCGAGCGCGGGCGAGGAAAAACAGGTCCGGACCTGGTTGAATCCGAGGAGGCGCGCTCCCACGGAGGAATCATGACCCAGGACGGCGACATCGAGCCGGGCCTCTCCCGCCCGGCCGTCACCACCGCCCCCACCACGTCCCCGTGGCACCGCTACGACCCCTGGTCGCCCACCCCGTTCCGGAACACCCCTCTACCCGCCCCCCAGCGCCCCCGTACGCCTCGGCGCACCCTGGTCACCGCCGCCCTCGCCGTCCTCCTCGTCTCCGGCGCCACCGGCCTCGCCGTGGGCGCCCTACTGGAGCACGAGAACCTGCGGGCCACGCTCCCCGAGACCGGCCGCGACCTCCCGGACCGCCCCGCCCGCAGCGTGTCCGAGATCGCCGCCGACGCCCTCCCCGGCGTCGTCACCCTCCACGTCCGGGGTGTCGGTCAGCAGGACACCGGAACCGGCTTCGTGTTCGACACCCACGGCCGCATCCTGACCAACAACCACGTCGTCGCCCCCGGCGACTCCGACGGCGGCGAGATATCCGTGACCTTCGCCGACGGCACGACCGCCCGCGCCGGCGTCGTCGGCCGGGACACCCGTTCCGACCTGGCCGTCGTCGAGGTCGAGGACACCGCCCACCGCACCCCGCTGCCCCTCGGCGACTCCGACGGCGTCCGCGTCGGGGACCCGGTCGTGGCGATCGGCGCCCCCTTCGACCTGCCGGGCACCGTCACCGCCGGCATCGTCAGCGCCACCGAGCGGTCCGTCACCGCGGACGGCGAGAAGGGCGAGGACGACGACGTGTCGTACACCGACGCCCTCCAGACCGACGCCCCGATCAACCCCGGCAACTCCGGCGGGCCCCTCCTGGACGGCCGTGCCCGCGTCGTCGGCATCAACTCCGCCATCCGGGCAGCCGACGCCGACTCCGGCGCCGAGGAGGGCACGGCGGGCTCGATAGGGCTCGGCTTCGCCATCCCCGTCAACCACGCCCGAGAGGTCGCCGAGGAACTGATCGCCAAGGACCGCGCCGGAGGCACCGGCTGAACACCCGGACCCGGCGAACACCCTCACCCGCGCGGGACACGGCGGGAAGAACGCGGCGTGTACGGGCGGTACGCGGCCCGGGGCGGTACCGGTCCCCGGGTGTCGGCGGGTACCGTGGACCGGGCCCGCACCACGGAAGTCCTGACCGGAAGAGCGAGGGCCGAGGGCCGCGGACATCGCGAGGAGCTTCAGGTGTTCAATGACATAGGAACGTTCGAGCTGTTGACGATCGTCGTCCTCGCCGTGCTCGTCTTCGGTCCGGACAAGCTCCCGAAGGTCATCCAGGACACCATGCGGATGATCCGCAAGGTCCGCGAGTTCTCGGAGAGCGCCAAGCAGGACATCCGCAAGGAGCTCGGCCCGGAGTTCAAGGACTTCGAGTTCGAGGACCTCAACCCCAAGACGTTCATCCGCAAGCAGATGGAGAACGACGAACTGGGGCTGAAGGAGATCCGCAACGGCTTCGACCTGAAGAAGGAGATGGCCGAGGTCGCGGAGGCGGTCCACAGCAGCGAGGCCGAGCCGGCGGGCTCCTCCGGCGCCGCGGTCGACATGCGCAAGAAGCCCGAGCTCACCAAGAAGGACGCGCCGCAGGAGCGCCCGCCCTTCGACGCCGACGCCACCTGACCCCCGCCGGGGCCGCGCCCCGCGTGCGCCCCGGCTCCGCGTGTCGGACACCCGACCGGCGCTCGTACGACGCGTACGAGGCCGTACGCGCCGGGTGTTTCCCGGTCGCCCGGGGTGCGGTGGCTATGCTGCCCAGTTGTTGCGCGGACCAGAAAAGAGCGAGGACGCCCGTGGGGGGCGGGCCGCTCGGGTCGCGCCGGGAACTGAGGAGGCGTCCGGGTACATGGAGACGACGAGTCGGGTGGGCGCGCAGGCGCCGGCCGCGGAGGACGGACAACAGGTCCCCTCCGCCCGGCGCACGGTCGACGGCTACCTGCGCGCGCCCTTCCCTTGGTACGGCCTCGACGAGGCGTTCACGGGGCCGCGCTGGCTGATGCAGGTGGGCACCGCAGCCGACGGCGCGGTGGAGCACGGTTCGCTCGGACACGGCGACGAGCCGTCCATCCGCCACGAGACGACGGAGGACGAGAAGGAACGGTTCGCGGTCGTGGTGACCGTCGCCGCGCACCCGGGCCGGCGCAGCCCGGACGGCACTGGGCAGCTCGAGGCCACCTCGGTGTCCTCCGCGGCCTGGCTCGCGGGCGCGGGCCTGCTCACCTGCACCTGGCCCGGACAGCTCGACCACACGCTGCGGGACGACTGGCTGGCCCAGCAGACCGAGACGGCGTGGATCCTCGCCGACGACCTGGACGGACCTGAGTGGTCCTCGCTCTCGCTGCCGGTGGACGGCGTGCCGACGCCGTTCCACTACCGGGAGTCCGAGTTCGGCTGGGTCCTGGCCGGCTCCACCGAGCAAGGGGTGCACGTGGGGGCGTACGGGCGCGGGATGAGCGCCTACGGCCTGGGCTTCGCCGTCGCGGAGATCGCCGCCTACGCCTGAGCCCCGGCAGCCACACGGACCGGTGCCCGCGCCCCCTCAGGGGCGCGGGCACCGGTCCGTGTGCGGAAGGCGCTCTTCTAGAACTTGTTCTTCGGGGTGAGGCCCAGGGTCATGCCGGCAAGACCGCGCTGGCGGCCGCCCAGCTTGCCCGCGATCGCGCGCAGCGCCGAGCCGGCCGGGGACTCGGGGTCGCTGAGGACGACCGGCTTGCCCTCGTCGCCGCCCTCGCGCAGGCGGACGTCGATCGGGATGGAGCCGAGGACGGGGACCGTGGCGCCGGTGGTGCGGGTCAGGCCGTCGGCGACGGTCTGACCGCCGCCGGTGCCGAACACGTCGACCATCTCGCCGCAGTGCGGGCACGGCAGGCCCGACATGTTCTCGACCACGCCGACGATCTTCTGGTGGGTCTGCACGGCGATGGAACCGGCGCGCTCGGCGACCTCGGCCGCCGCCTGCTGCGGCGTCGTCACCACGAGGATCTCGGCGTTCGGCACGAGCTGGGCCACGGAGATGGCGATGTCACCGGTGCCCGGCGGGAGGTCGAGCAGCAGCACGTCCAGGTCGCCCCAGTACACGTCCGCCAGGAACTGCTGCAGCGCGCGGTGCAGCATCGGGCCGCGCCAGACCACCGGGGCGTTGCCCGGGGTGAACATGCCGATGGAGATGACCTTCACGCCATTGGCGGAGGGCGGCATGATCATGTTCTCGACCTGGGTGGGACGGCCGTCCGCGCCCAGCATCCGGGGCACGCTGTGGCCGTAGATGTCGGCGTCGACGACGCCCACCTTCAGCCCGTCGGCCGCCATGGCCGCCGCCAGGTTGACGGTGACGGAGGACTTGCCCACGCCGCCCTTGCCCGAGGCCACCGCGTAGACCCGGGTCAGCGAACCGGGCTTGGCGAAGGGGACCTCGCGCTCGGCCTGGCCGCCGCGCAGGGCGGAGGCCAGCTCCTTGCGCTGCTCGTCGCTCATCACGTCCAGCGTGACGTCGACCCGGGTGACACCCTCCACGCGGGAGACCGCCTCGGTCACCCGCTGGGTGATCGTGTCGCGCATCGGACAGCCGGAGACCGTCAGGTACACGGTCACGGCGACCGCGCCGTCCGCGCCGATCTCCACCGATTTGACCATCCCCAGCTCGGTGATGGGTCGATGGATCTCGGGGTCGTTCACCGTCGCCAGCGCCTCGCGCACCGCGTCTTCCGTAGCCATGTCCACGATGGTACGGCGCGGGGCACCACCCTCGGGCAGTCCCTCAGCGGTCTTCTGCGTCACGTCCCCGTCCGGAGCCGGGCGGGAGCCGCCGGGGGCCCGGGGGAAGGTCCCGGTGGCCGTTCGCGCGTCCCTCGGCGTGGCCGTCCGGACGCCCGTCGTGACGGCCCTCCAGCTCCTTGACGAGGTCCTGCAGTTCGGAGCGGATCCAGTCGCGGGTCGCCACCTCCCCGAGCCCCATGCGCAGCGCGGCGATCTCCCGCGTCAGGTACTCGGTGTCGGCGATCGACCGCTCGTTCTGCTTACGGTCCTGCTCGAGGTTGACCCGGTCCCGGTCGTCCTGCCGGTTCTGCGCGAGCAGGATCAGCGGGGCGGCGTAGGAGGCCTGCAGCGACAGCATCAGCGTCAGGAAGATGAACGGGTACTGGTCGAAGCGCAGATGCTCGGGCGCGGCCACGTTCCACACCACCCACAGGATGATGACGATCGTCATCCAGACGATGAACCGCCCGGTGCCCAGGAAACGCGCGATGCGTTCGGAGAGGCGTCCGAACGCCTCCGGGTCGTATTCCGGCAGCAGCCGGCGGCGCGGCGGGCGCGGCTGGTCCAGCCGGGCGCGTGGGCGGGAGCTCGCGGTGGCGCCCACGGGAGCGCGCTCGCGCGACTCGCGGTCAGGAGTCACCGGGCGCCCCCTCCCCGAGGTGGAACTCCGTCTCGCGCCAGTCCTCGGGCAGCATGTGGTCCAGGACGTCGTCCACCGTCACCGCGCCGAGGAGCGAGCCCGACTCGTCGACGACCGGCGCCGCCACCATGTCGTAGGCGGCGAAGAACCCGGCGACCACGGGCAGCGCGTCGTCCGGGGACAGCGACTGCAGATCGTCGTCGAGGATCGAACTGACCAGCGTGTACGGGGGATCGCGCAGCAGCCGCTGGAAGTGGACCGTGCCGAGGTACTTGCCGGTCGGCGTGTCGTCCGGCGGCCGGCACACGTACACCTGCGCGGCGAGCGCGGGGGACAGGTCGGGGTTGCGGACCCGGGCGAGCGCGTCGGCGACGGTGTCGTCGGGGCGCAGGATGATCGGCTCGGTCGTCATCAGACCGCCCGCCGTGTGCTCCTCGTACGCCATCAGCCGGCGCATGTCGGCGGCACCCGCGGGCTCCATCAGGCTCAGCAGCCGCTCCTGGTCCTCCTCGGGCAGCTCGGCGAGCAGGTCGGCGGCGTCGTCGGGGTCCATCGCCTCCAGGACGTCGGCGGCGCGCTCCTCCTTCAGCTTGCCGAGGATCTCGATCTGGTCGTCCTCGGGCAGTTCCTCCAGGACGTCGGCGAGACGGTCGTCGTCCAGGGCCGCGGCGACCTCGGCGCGGCGCTTGGCGGAGAGGTGGTGCAGCACGTTGGCGAGGTCGGCGGGGCGGAGCTGCTCGAAGGTGGCGAGCAGGTTCTCGGCGCCCTGGCCCTGCTCCTCCAGGGAGAAGCCGGTGACCGCGTTCCACTCGACGGTGAGGGTCTCGCCCCGGTTGCGCCGGAAGGCCCCGCCCCGGCCGCGCTTGCGGACGAAGACGCGGTCGATCTCCCAGTCCCGGCGCGCGGGGAGCTGCTGCACCGACAGGTCCAGGACGGTGACCTCCTCGCCGCCTTCCACCAGCGTGACCCGCCGGTCCAGCAGTTCCCCGAAGACCAGCCGCTCGGTGGGGCGCTGTTCGAAACGGCGCACGTTGAGCACACCGGTGGAGATGACCTGACCGGACTCGATGCTCGTCACACGGGTCATGGGAAGGAAGATACGGCGCCGGGTCGACAGCTCGACGACCAGTCCGAGCAGCCGCGGCGGCAACCGGTCCACCCGGAACATGACGACCAGATCGCGGACGCGGCCCACCTGGTCGCCGGTCGGATCGAAGACGGCGACGCCGGACAGGTGCGAGACGAAGATGCGAGGGGCGCTTGCCGCCATCCACGCGCCTCCTTTGCGTGCCGTGCGTCCGTGACCTGCGCGCACTCTGTGTGCGTGTGCGCGTCCTGTTCCCGACTGCCCCGCAAGACCGGGTTCAGGCTAGCCGGTCCCGGTACGGAATGCCCTGGTGAGGGGTCCGGACGGACCGGCTCCGGAGGGGGCACGGCGCACCGGTACGCTGCGGTACGCCGATGGCGGATCACACGAGAGGCACCCCACCTGTGACTGCAACTCCCCTGGGCCGTACCCGCAGGACCGCACTCGCGGGTGCGCTGTGTGCCGGACTGGTGGTGACGGCGACGGGGCTGACAGGGTGCGGAGAGGACCCCGACGCGGGCACGAACGGGGTGGGCAGACTGCCCGCGGAGCAGATCAGGAAACGCACGCTCGCGGCGGCGGACCAGGCCGCAACCGTACGGCTGTCCGGCAGCGTCGTCAGCGGGAAGACGACGTACAAGCTCGACATAAAGCTGTCGGACGAGGGCGCCTCGGGCGCGGTGACGTCCAAGGACACCACGTTCCAGCTCCTGCGGGTCGGGGAGCGGCTCTACCTCAAGGCCGGCGCGGGGTTCTGGCGGCAGGAGAACGGCGGGAGCGGCGGCACGGCCGGGACGGCGGCGGAGAAGCTGGGCGGCAAGTACGTGAAGGTGCCCGAGCAGGACCCGGCGTACAAGCGCTTCAGCGGGTTCACCGACAAGGACACGCTGCTCACGGGACTGCTCACGCTGCACGGGACGGTCTCGACGGACGGGCGGCACGAGGTCGACGGCGTCCGCACGGTGCGGCTCGCCGGCGGCGACGGATCGGGCGGGGCGCTCGACGTCTCCCTGGAGGGCAAGCCCTACCCGCTGCGGCTCTCCCGCGCGGGCAACGCGGGCGCGCTCACCCTCACCGACTGGGACAAGCCCTTCACCCCCGAGGAGCCCCCCGCGGCGGACACCCTCGACTACGGCAGGAACCTCCCCACCGGCTGAGGCACCGTTCCCCGGCGGGTCCGGCCCGCCGGGGGCCTACCCGCGGCGCCCCCGACGCCCTCGGCGCCACAGCAGCCGGGGGAGCGCCGCCGGGACCGGCTCCCGCGTCGTCACCGGCGTCTCCACCGGCGCCGCCGCCAGCGAGGAGGAGGGCAGCTCCGCGGAGGAGCCGGCCGGCTCCAGCCGCAGCACCCGGCACTCCCGCCGCCAGCGCTCCGGCATCGTCTCGCCGTCCGCGGCGTTCAGCCGCTTCCCCTTGAGCTCGCCCACCGCGGCCTCCCAGGCGGCCGAGCCCGGCGCGAGCTCCACCACCTTCGCGGGCCAGCTCGCGATCCGCCCGCCCTTGTCCTTGCTGCGCACCGTCACGACGGCCTCGCCGCCGTCGGCCAGCCCCGGCAGCGGCTGCTCCCCGGGCCCGTCGCCGACCACACAGGCCGCGCCCTCGTGCCAGACGTGCCACAGCGCCCGCGCCGGGCCGGGCGCCGCCTCGTCCTCGCCGTCCGCGGCGAGGCCCCCGGCACGCACCCAGATCAGTCCGGACTTCTTCGTGGCCTCCTCTACGAGGGCCCGCGCGAGCAGCTCAGTCGTCATGCGCTCAGGGTATAGCGGCCCTTCCCGGGCCTCCGCGGCACTTCGCGGCCCCGGGAAGCGCCCTGCGCGTTCCGGCGCCTCACAGCCACCCGTTGCGCTTCAGCGTGCGGTGGATGGTCAGACACAGGGCGACCGTGACGCACATGACGACGGGGTAGCCATAGCGCCAGTGCAGTTCCGGCATGTGCTGGAAGTTCATCCCGTACACCCCGCACACCATCGTCGGCACGGCGATGATCGCCGCCCACGAGGTGATCTTGCGCATGTCCTCGTTCTGCGCGACGGACGCCTGCGCGAGGTTGGCCTGGAGGATGGAGTTCAGCAGCTCGTCGAAGCCGACGACCTGCTCCTGCACCCGGGCGAGGTGGTCGGCGACGTCGCGGAAGTACTTCTGGATGTCCGGGTCGATCAGCCGCATCGGCCGCTCGCTGAGGAGCTGCATCGGCCGCAGCAGCGGCGATACCGCCCGCTTGAACTCCAGCACCTCGCGCTTGAGCTGGTAGATCTGCCCGGCGTCGGTGCCCCGCGGGGTGCCCTTGCGGCCCGGCGAGAACACCTCGGTCTCCACCTCGTCGATGTCGTCCTGCATGGCGTCGGCGACCGCGATGTAGCCGTCGACGACGTGGTCGGCGATCGCGTGCAGCACCGCGGAGGGGCCCTTGGCGAGCAGCTCGGGGTCGCACTGCAGCCGGTTGCGCAGTGCCCGCAGTGAGCCCTGGCCGCCGTGCCGGACGGTGATGAAGAAGTCCCGGCCGGTGAAGCACATGACCTCGCCGGTCTCCACGACCTGGCTGTTCGCGGTGA
Organism: Streptomyces griseoaurantiacus; assembly: GCF_036189845.1. Classification (NCBI taxonomy): domain Bacteria; kingdom Bacillati; phylum Actinomycetota; class Actinomycetes; order Kitasatosporales; family Streptomycetaceae; genus Streptomyces; species Streptomyces griseoaurantiacus. Next base: position 4,845,913 of record NZ_CP108326.1, read on the forward strand.
GCCGGTCGTGCTCCACGTAGTGGATCGTCTTGAAGACGGTGAACAGGGTGTCGTCGTACCGCTCCAGCTTGGGCCGCTGGTGGGCGGTGACCGCGTCCTCCACGGCGAGCGGGTGCAGCCCGAACTCGCCCGCGAGCGCGGCGAATTCGGCGCCGGTCGGCTCGTGCAGGCCGATCCAGGCGAAGCCGCCGTCGCGCCGCACGAGGCGCATCGCCTCCTGCGGGGTGAGCCGGCCCGGCGTGTCGACGCGGGCGCCGTCGCGGTAGACGGCGCAGTCGACGACGGCGGAGGGCGTGGCGGGGTCGCGCGTGGCGTCGTAGGTGCCGTTGTCCTTGCGGGTGGCCGGGCGGGACGGGCGGACCACGGCACGCAGGTCACGGATCATCGACATGGCAGGCTCCTTCGCGGTGCGGGCAACGAAAGGCCGCTACGAGGGGTGGAACTGCCCGGAATGAGGACGTTCTGACGTGGAGACTTCGGCACGTCCACAAAGCGGGGAGCACCGCGCCGTCGCGGTGGCGAGCTTCGCTGCTGATACAGGCCGGGCATGATCGGGCGGAACGCTCGGATCATGCGGACCAGATGAATCAGACAGATCAGACAAGGCGAAACGCACGAGCTCTTCCGTGGTGCGCGCAGGCGATGAGGCGACGGCCGGTCGGAAGGGATGACCGGGGAGACCGCGTCAGCGGCGGGAAGAGCGGGTGGTACTGCACGGTCGACTTCGGTCCATGCCAGCCCCACCTCCTCCGGCCGGTCCCCCGTGGGGGACGATCCACTTCCCTTGTTTAAGGGTGCCCCGTGTAGGGGAGTTTCATGGGCGTCGGGGCCTGAGCGCCACGCTTCTGCGTGCTGCCCCGAGCGACCGGCTCAGCGTATCAGCCGACCGGCGCGTCAAGGCGCCGCTTTGCCCTGTACTGGCGAGTTCTATGCTCGCGGCATGGCAGATGTTCTCCCCCTCGTCGAGGCCCGGCTGCGCACCGCGCTGGGCGAACCGGACGCGCGCGCGGCGGTCACCTTCCTCGGAACGGACCGCATCGAGGTGCTGCGTTTCACGGACGGGGACATCGTCCGTTACGCCACGCTCGGCATGTCCGCCCAGCCCATGAGCGACCCCACCGCGGCCCTCGCCGACCCGGTCCAGGGCCCGCGCGCCGAGCTGGTCCTCTCCGTCCGCGCCGGGCGCGCCGACACCGACAAGGTGCTCCGACCGCTCGCCGTGCTGGCCGCTTCCCCGCAGGTGGAGGGGGTGGTGGTGGCCCCCGGTGCCTCCCTCGACGTGGGCGGGCCGCTGTGGCCGGGCGCCCCCTTCACCTCCGTACTGGTCGCGGAGCCGGGCGGGCTGGTGGAGGACCTGGAACTCGACCCGCCGAGGGACCCCGTGCGGTTCCTGCCGCTGCTGCCCATGACGCCCAACGAGGCCGCGTGGAAGCGCGTGCAGGGCGCGGGCGCCCTCCAGGAGCGCTGGCTGACGCACGGGACGGACCTGCGGGACCCCGCCCGCGGGTCCGTCCCGCTCACGTGACCGATGTCACCAACGGTCGTGGCGTACCGCCCAGTTGGCCGAAATCTCAGTCGGCGAAGACGGTGACCCCGTCCTCGGCTGCGTGCCGCGGCTCGAGTTCCTCCGCCGTGAGGGTCCCCCCTGCTCGAGCGGAGTCGAGAGCTCGGGGGAGGGCGAGGGCCCGGCGACGCACCAGGACGACCAGCGCGCCCACCACCGCCGTGACGGCGGCGACCACGAACGGGATGTGGACGTCGGTCCACTCCTCGATCTTCGGCGCGAAGAAGGGCGCGGCCGCCGCGGCGAACCAGCGCACGAAGTTGTAGCCGGCGCTCGCCACCGGGCGCGGCGCGTCGGACACGCCGAGCGCCAGCTCGGTGTAGACGGTGTTGTTCACGCCGATGAAGGCACCGGAGAGGACCGTGCACACCACGGCGGTGGTGTGGTCGCCGTAGCCCAGGATCAGCACGTCGGCGGCGAGCAGTACCAGCGAACCGCCGAGCACCTTCAGCGAACCGAACCGCTTCTGCATCCGCGGGGCCACGATCACCGAGAAGACGGCCAGCAGCACGCCCCAGGCGAAGAACACGGCACCGGACTTGTACGGCGTCATGTTCAGCACGAAGGGTGTGAAGGCCAGCACGGTGAAGAACGTGTAGTTGTAGAAGAAGGCCGAGACGGCCGCGGAGGCGAGGCCGCCGTGCCCGAGCGCCTTGAGCGGATCGAGCAGCGAGGTCCTGCGGGCGGGCCTGGGCTGTTCCTTCAGGAACGCGGTGATGCACAGGAAGCCGATCGCCATCAGGACGGCGGTGCCGAAGAAGGGGTAGCGCCAGCTCGCGTCGCCGAGCAGCGCGCCCAGCAGGGGGCCGCAGGCCATGCCGAGGCCCAGGGCGGACTCGTAGAGCAGGATCGCGGCCGCGCTCCCGCCGGCTGCCGCGCCGACGATGACGGCGAGCGCGGTGGAGACGAACAGGGCGTTGCCGAGCCCCCACCCGGCCCGGAACCCGACCAGCTCCCCGACCGAGCCCGAGGTGCCGGCGAGCCCGGCGAAGACCACCACGAAGGCGAGCCCGAGGAGCAGGGTCCGGCGCCCGCCGATCCGGCTGGAGACGAAGCCGGTCACCAGCATCGCCACGGCGGTGATGAGGAAGTACGAGGTGAACAGGAGCGAGACCTGGCTCGCGGTGGCGTCCAGGCCCTTGGCGATGGACGGCAGGATCGGGTCGACGAGCCCGATGCCCATGAAGGCGACGACGGACGCCCCGGCGGTGGCCCAGACGGACTTCGGCTGCCGAAGGAGGCCGCCGGCTCCCGCGTCGAACGGGTCCGCCTCGGCGGGACCTCCGGTACTGCTGCGCATGTGCGCGCTCCTTCCCGACGGGGGACGAGGCCGGGGCCGGAACCCCGAGGTGGAGGCGGCCGGGAGGACCGGCCGCGTGGGACGGCTGGATCGCCGCGGGAAATGGTTGGCTTATACACACGATAAGTTAGCTGATCTAATAAATGCAATATGCACCTAGTCACTCGGACGGGCACTCGGGGAGGAGCGGGTGCGCGGCGCCGCCCGGACGGGTGATCGTCCTTGACGCGGGGCGGTGCGGGGAGGACCGTTGGGCTTTATGAGGGGCGAACCCAGTTGCCCGAAGTGCGGTGGCCGGGTCAGGGCTCCCGGACTCTTCGCCGACTCCTGGCAGTGCGACGTGCACGGGACCGTGCACCCGCTGCAGCCCGTGATACCGCCCAGCGTCGAGGCGCTCGGCGTCGTGGTGCACCGCACCCGGGTCCCCGTGTGGATGCCGTGGCCCCTGCCGGTCGGCTGGCTGTTCACGGGTGTCGCCTGCGCCGGCGACGACCGCAGCGGCGGTCGCGCCACGGCCGTGGCGTGCTCCGGTCCCGGCCCCCTGGGCGGCGTCGGCGAGATGATCCTGGTCGCCGAGGAACTCGGCGTCGGCCTCGGCGCCCGCTACGCGGGCATCGACGGCCCCGACCCCGGTCCCTACCTGAACGTCGAGAAACCGCCGCAGGCCAAGGTCCTGGCGGCGGGCCGCCCCACCCCCCTCTGGCACGTCACCGGCACCCCCGACGACCGTGCCGTCTTCGCGGGCGAGGCACGCGGGCTGTGGCTCTGGGCGGTCGTCTGGCCCGAGCAGACGGGCCTGCTCATGTACGACGAACTGGTCCTGACCGACCTTCGCGACGCGGGTGCCGAGGTCGACCTCCTGCCCTGCGGCGCGCTGTCGCCACGGCTGCTGGAGCCGTAGAGGGCGGGTGACGCGGGGCGACACAGGACCGGGCGTGGATCCGCCGGTACCCCCGAGGTCGGTGCACCTGCGGATGGTGCATCTGCGGACGGTGGCCCGCGGGCGAGGTGGCCTGCGGGGGCACCGTTATCCTGGAGCGTCCCCGTCCGTCCCGTCCGCCCGGAGCCCCACGTCGTGCGCATCGACCTGCACACCCACTCCACCGCCTCCGACGGCACGGACACCCCCGCCGAACTCGTGCGCAACGCGGCCGCCGCCGGACTGGATGTCGTCGCCCTCACCGACCACGACACCACCCGCGGCCACGCCGAGGCGCTCGTCGCGCTGCCGAGCGGCCTCACCCTCGTGACCGGCGCCGAGCTCTCCTGCCGCATCGACGGCGTCAGCATGCACCTGCTGGCCTACCTCTTCGACCCCGAGGAGCCCGCGCTGCTCGCCGAACGCGAGCTCGTGCGCGACGACCGCGTCCCCCGCGCCAAGGCCATGATCGCCAAGCTGAACGAGCTCGGCGTCCCCGTCACCTGGGACCAGGTCGCCCGCATCGCCCGAGGCGGCTCCGTCGGCCGCCCCCACGTCGCCTCCGCCCTCGTGGAACTCGGCGTCGTCCGAAGCGTCGACGAGGCCTTCACGGGGAACTGGCTGGCCGACGGGGGCCGCGCCCACGTGGGGAAGCACGAGACCGACCCCTTCGAGGCGATCCGCCTGGTGAAGGCGGCCGGCGGCGTCACCGTCTTCGCCCACCCCGCCGCGAGCAAGCGCGGCCACACCGTCCCCGAGTCCGCGATCGCGGACATGGCCGCGGCCGGACTGGACGGCATCGAGGTCGACCACATGGACCACGACCCCGACACCAGGGCCCGGCTGCGCGGCCTGGCCGGGGAACTGAACCTCCTCACCACCGGGTCCAGCGACTACCACGGCACCCGCAAGACCGTCGCCCTCGGCGAGTACGCCACGGACCCCGAGGTCTACGGCGAGATCACCCGCCGCGCCACGGGCGCCTTCCCGGTCCCGGGCGCGGGCGGAGCCTGACGCTCCGGCCTTCCCGGTCCCCGGCGCGGGCGGAGCCTGACGCTCCGGGGTACGGCGCCCGACGGTGATCCTCACGGTGACCCGGACGGCTCGCGCTCGCGGCCGAGGGCCCGGGGCCGAGGGCCGTGCGGCGTCGGTCGTGCGGTGCGGGCCGGCAGGGCCGGGCCTGAGGGGCTGGGCCTGAGGCCCGGTCCGCTCGGGTCGTGACCCCGCGGAGTTCGACGCCGCGGCTCGCACCCCGTCGCGGGATCACGGCGGACCGTCCCGAGTCGCCCGCCCGCGCGGCGGCCGGGGCGACCGGCCGCATGCGGCGGAAGTGACGAGCCCTCCCTCGCGACGGGCGTCGTGCGCACGCGTCCGGTCCGCGTGCCCGGGCGCTTCGTGCGCTCCCCCCCCCACCCTCGTGCGGCGCCGGTCCCGGCGGCCGCTCCCGGGGCCGTTCCGGCAGGTCCGGAACAGCCCTCATCTCTCCACTCGACTCGACACTCCACGTGCCGCCCGGCGGCACCCCATCGCAAGGCACCTTCACATGTTCGACCTCGCCGTCTTCGGCTCCCTCTTCCTGACCCTCTTCGTCATCATGGATCCCCCGGGGATCACCCCGATCTTCCTCGCCCTGACCGCGGGCCGCCCCGGCAAGGTGCAGCGCCGGATGGCCCTTCAGGCCGTGTGCGTGGCCGGTGGGGTCATCGCCGTGTTCGGCGTGCTGGGCCATCAGATCCTCGACTACCTGCACGTCTCGATCCCCGCCCTGATGATCGCCGGCGGTCTGCTGCTCCTCCTCATCGCGCTCGACCTGCTCACCGGCAAGAACGACGAACCGAAGCAGACCAAGGACGTCAACGTCGCCCTCGTACCGCTGGGGATGCCGCTGCTCGCCGGACCGGGCGCGATCGTGTCCGTGATCCTCGCCGTGCAGCGCGCCGACGGCGTGAGCGCGCAGGTCTCGGTGTGGGTGGCGATCCTCGCGATCCATGTCGTGCTGTGGTTCGTGATGCGTCACTCGCTGCTGATCATCCGGCTGATCAAGGACGGGGGCGTCGTCCTGGTGACCCGGCTGGCCGGGATGATGCTCTCCGCGATCGCCGTCCAGCAGATCATCAACGGCGTCACCCAGGTGATCCAAGGGGCCTGAAACAGCCCCCGGCGCTCGGGCGCACACGAAGAAGCCCCTGTCCGGCACCGTGCCGGACAGGGGCTGCATGCTGTGCTTCAGTACGTCGTTCGTCAATGGGGCGGGTTCGCCGCGGTTCGTCAGTACAGCGCGTTCGTCAGTACAGCGCGTTCGTCAGTACAGCGCGTTCATCCGTGGGGCGCGTTCGTCGGTGCGGCGGTTCTTCGTTACGAGGCGGAAGTGTCTGCCGGGCGGATCCACAGGCGCTGCCCTATGGCGGCGGCCTGTTGCACGATCTGATTGACGGAGGCGGCGTCCACGACGGTGGTGTCCACGGGCGTGCCGTCGACGTCGTCGAGGTGCATGATTTCGAAGCGCAAGGGGCTTCTCCCTTCGTCTGGTCATCCTCCTGTGGAGAACTACTGGTGGTGAGTGCGAGGCGGGGCGACGGCGCGTCCCGTCCACGTACATATGTAACGGCATGCTTCCAAGAAACATTCCCTACGCTAAAGAAATTTTTCAGCCGTCTAACTACTGACCGGTAAAAGTGTGGGGGACCGCCTCCGACGTTGATCGTCCGATCATTTCTCCGGACGACTCATCGGGACCGGTTGTATTCGCTGTGTGACGGCCGGGACAATGGACTCGATGAACGACGACGACCTCACGGCGCTCGGCGCCCGCATCGACCGTACGAACGAGCTGCTGCAGCGCATGCTCGCCGAGGTGGCGAAGACGCCCTCGACCCACGCGATCTTCGTCGACGCCGGCTACCTCTACGCGGCCGCGGGGCGACTGGTGGCCGGCACCGAGGACCGGCGGGCGTTCGACGTCGACGCGGAGGGACTCATCGAGGCGCTCATCGACAAGGCCCGCACGATCTTCGCCGACAGCCGGCTGCTGCGGGTCTACTGGTACGACGGCGCCCGGCGCCGCATCCACACCGCCGAGCAGCAGTCCATCGCCGAGCTGCCCGACGTCAAGGTGCGGCTGGGCAACCTCAACGCCAACAACCAGCAGAAGGGCGTCGACTCCCTCATCAGGTCCGACCTGGAGTCCCTCGCCCGGCACCGCGCCATCAGCGACGCGGCCCTGCTCGGCGGCGACGAGGACCTGGTCTCCGCGGTCGAGGCCGCGCAAGGGTACGGTGCCCGGGTCCACCTGTGGGGCATCGAGGCACCCGAGGGCCGAAACCAGGCCGAGCCCCTGCTCTGGGAGGTCGACAGCCAGCGCACCCTCGACCTGGACTTCTTCAAGCCGTACGTCTCCCGGCGGACCGCGGCGACGTACGAGGCCTCCACGGCGGTACGGCCCACGCGGGAGGACGTGCGGTTCGTGGGCGCGCAGATCGCGGCGAAGTGGCTGGCGGCACGGGGGCGGGACTCCCTGCGGGAGCTGCTCCCCGGCCATCCCTACCTGCCCGGGTCGATCGACCAGGACCTGCTGGTCGAGGCGGAGGGGCTGCTCCAGTACTCGCTGCGCGGCCAGGCCGATCTGCGCCGCTCCCTGCGGGACGGCTTCTGGGAGCACCTGCAGGCGCAGTACTGACCACCGCGCGCCCGCCTCTCAGCCGTTCGCTCCGTTCGTGCCGTCCCGGAAAGTTCCGTCCGTGCCGTCCCAGAAGTCGACGAGGGCGCGGGCGGTCTCCAGGGGGCGGTCGGTGTTGGGGGAGTGGTCGGCGCCGGCGACGACCGTACGGCGGGCGCCGAGCCGGACGGCCATCTCGTCCAGCAGCGGAACGGGCCAGGCGTCGTCGTGGTCGCCCGAGACCACGTGCTTGGGCAGCGGCACGGCCGCGAGTTCGGCGACCCGGTCCGGCTCGACACACAGCTGCCTGCCGGTCGCGCGGAGCTGGGCGGGGCTGCCCGCGAGCCAGCGGCGGCGGAGGTCGTCCCGGTCACCGAGGCCGGAGTCGACGCCGGGGGCCGTACCGGTGCCCTCGCCCGTGGCCGCGCCCGTCCCCGTCTCCGTGTCCGCCGGGGTCTCCATCAGCTGGATGGCGTTCCACACCTGGGCCATGTCCATCACGGCGAGCGCGTCGGACAGCAGTTTCACCCGCTGTTGCTGGGACGCGGAGACCTGCGCGGGGCCCGAGGACATGAGGGTGAGCGAGCGGAAGGGCGCGGGGTCGAGCAGCACGGCGGCGCGCGCGATCTGACCGCCCAGGGAGTGGCCGAGAAGGTGGACGGGGCCCTCGGCGTCCAGGGCGGCGGCCTGGGCGAGCACGTCGCGGGCCAACTCCTCCTGCGCGTACGGCGCTTCGTCGTCCTTGGGGCCCGGTGTGCCGTACTGGCCCCGGCCGTCGACGGCGACGGCGCGGTAGCCGGCGGCGGTGAGACGAGGGAGAAGGTCGATGAAGTCCTCCTTGCTGCCGGTGAAGCCCGGGAGGAGGAGAACCGTGCCGTGGGTGGCGGTGCCGGCGTCGAGGACGGCGAAGGGGCCGCGCGGGGTGGCGAGGAAGTGGGAGCGGGTGCCGGGGGGCGGGGCGAAGGTCGACGGACGGCTCATGCCGCCGAGGCTACCGGCCGTGCCGCCTCCCACCACCGGAGAGGACCTGGGCCCCGGTCCGCCGGCCACCCCGGACCCGTCCCGTCCACGACAGAAAGCCGGCCCGGCTCCACGGGGTCGTGGGCCGGGCCGGCTTCCTCACTGCGGTCCTGCTGGGTGCGCGAGCGCTCAGCCCTCCGAGGGCTCGCTCGCGGACGCCGCCTTCTTCCGCGTGCGGCGCGGCTTCGCCGGTTCCTCGGCGGCCGCCTGCGCCGGGATCTCCGGCTCGGCGGCGGCGGACTTGCGGGTCGTCCGCCTGCGCGGCTCGGCCTCCGCCGCCTCGTTCGCGGACTCGGGCTCGGCCGAGGCGGCGACCGCCTTCTTCCGGGTCCGGCGCGGCTTGGCCTCGGCGGCGCCTGCGGTCCCGTCCTCGTCACCGGCGGCCGGAGCCGCCACCGTCGCCTTGCGCGTACGGCGTGCCTTCGGCGCCTCTGCGCCCTCTGTGCCCTCGGCCGTCTCGACCGCCGCGGCGGCCTTGCGGGTCCGCCGACGGGGCTTCTCCGCCGACTCCTCCACCGCCTGTGCGGGGATCACGGCGGCACCGGCGGCCTCGACCGCTGTCTCCGCCGACTCCGCGGTCTTCCGTGTCGTGCGCCGGCGGGGCTTGGCCTCGGCGCCCTCCGCCGTGTCGACCGCGGCCTCCGCCGAGGCGGTGGCCTTCCGGGTGCGGCGACGGGGCTCCGCCACAGCCGTGGTCTCCGCCTCCGGGGCGGCCTCCGCCGCCTTCTTGCGCGGGGTGCGCCTGCGCGGCGCGGCCTCGGTGGCCTCCGCCGTGTCGACCGCCGCCTCGGCGGCCTCGGGGGACTCGACGGCCGCGGCGGACTTGCGCGTCCGCCGGCGTCGCGGCGTCGCGGGGGCCTCGGCCTCCGCCGCCTCGGAGGGCGCGACCGCCTCGGAAACGGCGGGCGCCTCGGCGGCCTCGGCGGCCGGGGTCACCTCGGTCACCGTCCGCGGAGCCGTCGCCTCGGCCTGGGCGCCGGACCGGGTACGCCGACGCCGGCGAGGCGTACGCCCGGCGCCGCCGGACTCCGCGCCGTCCGTGCCGGGCGCGTCGTTCGCGCCGTCCACGGGCGTGACCGCCCGCTCCGAGGCCGTCACCGACGCCTCCGCGTCGAGCGGCGTTCCACCGCGGGTGCGACGGCGGCGACGGGGGGTCCGCGCCGGGCGCTCGCGATCGCGCTCACGGCCGCTGTCCGCCGTGCCGCCGCTCCCGCCGCGTCCACCGCGTCCGTCCCGACCGCCGCGCGCCCCTCGGCCGCCGGTCTCACCCAGGTCCTCGATCTCCTCGGCGCCCAGCCCGGCGCGGGTGCGCTCCGCGCGGGGCAGCACACCCTTCGTGCCCGCCGGGATGGAGAGCTCCTCGAAGAAGTGCGGCGAGGTGGAGTACGTCTCCACCGGGTCGTGGTAGTCCAGCCCCAGCGCCTTGTTGATGAGCTGCCAGCGCGGGATGTCGTCCCAGTCGACGAACGTGATCGCCGTACCGGAGGCGCCCGCGCGGCCGGTGCGGCCGGTGCGGTGCAGGTAGGTCTTCTCGTCCTCGGGGGACTGGTAGTTGATGACGTGCGTGACGCCCTCGACGTCGATACCGCGCGCGGCGACGTCCGTGCAGACCAGCACGTCGACCTTGCCGTTGCGGAACGCGCGCAGCGCCTGCTCGCGCGCGCCCTGGCCGAGGTCGCCGTGGACCGCGCCCGAGGCGAAGCCGCGCTGCTGGAGCTGCTCGGCGATGTCGGCGGCCGTCCGCTTGGTGCGACAGAAGATCATCGCGAGTCCGCGGCCCTCGGCCTGCAGTATCCGCGCGATCATCTCCGGCTTGTCCATGGAGTGCGCGCGGTAGACGAACTGCTTGATGTTGGCCAGCGTCACGCCCTCGCCCTCCGGCGAGGTGGCGCGGATGTGCGTGGGCTGCGACATGTAGCGGCGGGCCAGGGAGATGACGGCGCCGGGCATGGTCGCGGAGAAGAGCATGGTCTGCCGGCGGGCCGGCAGCATGCCGATGATCTTCTCGACGTCGGGGAGGAAGCCGAGGTCCAGCATCTCGTCGGCCTCGTCGAGGACCAGGCAGCGCACGTGCGCGAGGTTCAGCTTCTTCTGCCCGGCCAGGTCGAGCAGTCGGCCGGGCGTGCCGACGACCACGTCGACACCCTTCTTCAGGGCCTCGACCTGCGGCTCGTAGGCACGTCCGCCGTAGATCGCGGTGACGCGCACGTTGCGCACCTTGCCGGCGGTCAGCAGGTCGTTGGTGACCTGGACGCACAGTTCGCGGGTGGGCACCACGACGAGGGCCTGCGGGGTGTTGGTGACGTCCTCGGGGCGGGCCCGGCCCGCCTCCACGTCGGCGGGGACGCTGACGCGCTCGAGGAGCGGAAGGCCGAAGCCCAGCGTCTTGCCGGTGCCGGTCTTGGCCTGGCCGATGACGTCGCTGCCGGAGAGCGCGACGGGGAGCGTCATCTCCTGGATGGGGAAGGGGTTGAGGATGCCGACGGCCTCAAGGGCCTCGGCCGTCTCGGGAAGGATTCCGAGCTCTCGGAAAGTCGTAGTCAGGGTGCTGCCTCTTCTGTGTGCGCGGCGCGAGGCGAGCGTGGGGGTCGTGTCGTCCGACCGTGCCGGGGACGACGGCCGGCCTCGGGGGCCGAACCGGGTGGCACGGGACGGGACCACAGCCGACGCTCTCGGGCCTGTCCGGCAGGCCCAGCGCTCGTTCCGCTGAGGGACCCTCCCGGTATGCCGTACACGCGGTGCCGTACGGCTGAGAAGGGCTGTCTGGTCGGAGCCGATCGGGCCACCGACCGGGCATCCTCATTCAAGCGGCCCGTCGCATACCAGGCGGGCCAATACCACCATACCCCGGATTCCCGCACACGCCAGGGCCGGTTCCGTCACGTAGTCGTCGTCACACTGACTGACCAGGGCCTCCCCGAGGCGGTGAGCGGACTATTGTGCGCTCCATGACGACCTCTGACAACGCCTCCGACACCGCAGGACCCGCCGCCGAAGGCACTCCCGGGCCCACCGGCATCGCCGCGCGAGACTGGGCCGAGGCCTCCGCGGACCCCCAGTACCGTGCCGCGGTGGCGGATCTGCTGGGAGCGCTGGCGTACGGGGAGCTGGCGGCGTTCGAGCGGCTGGCGGAGGACGCGAAGCTGGCGCCCACGCTCGCCGACAAGGCGGCGCTGGCCAAGATGGCGTCGGCGGAGTTCCACCACTTCGAGCAGCTGCGCGACCGGCTCGGCGAGATCGGTGCGGAGCCGACGGAGGCGATGGAACCCTTCGTCGCCGCCCTCGACGGCTTCCACCGGCAGACGGCGCCCTCGGACTGGCTGGAGGGCCTGGTCAAGGCGTACGTCGGCGACTCGATCGCCAGCGACTTCTACCGGGAGGTCGCGGCGCGGCTCGACAAGGACACCCGCGAGCTGGTGCTCGCCGTCCTCGACGACACGGGGCACGCCGGCTTCGCGGTGGAGAAGGTGCGCGCCGCGATCGAGGCCGAGCCGCGCGTGGGCGGACGGCTCGCGCTGTGGGCGCGGCGGCTGATGGGGGAGGCGCTCTCGCAGTCGCAGCGGGTGGTCGCGGACCGGGACGCGCTGTCGACGATGCTCGTGGGCGGAGTGGCGGACGGCTTCGACCTCGCCGAGGTGGGCCGGATGTTCTCCCGGATCACGGAGGCGCACACCAAGCGGATGGCCGCGCTGGGCCTCGCCGCCTGACGGTCGCGGCCCGCCGGAAGGATCAACCCCTGCCGGCGGGCCGGTGCGCGCAGCCGACCGGGGCCGAGAGGACGCTCAGGCCGACCGGAGGCCCCCGAGGAAGCTCAGCCGACCGGGGGCCGCGAGGACGCTCAGGCCGTCGCCGAGTGACGGCGGCGGAACCGCTTCTCCGGGCGGAGCAGCAGGGACACGGAGGCCGCGGCGACGGCGGCGGCGCCGAGCAGGCTCACCACCACGTGCCCCGTCTCCACCGCGCTGTGCGCGAGGAAGGCGCCGAACAACCCACCGGCCGCCCCCGTCGACAGCACGAGACGGCGCCCCGGGAGCCGGTGCGGCAGACGGTACGCGGCGGCCCAGGCGAGGGCGAGACCGAGCAACGCGGAGCCGAGCGCTTCCAAGAACATGATCGGGGTCCCTCCCGCACGGCCGGGTGCACTTCGGTCGTAGCGGATCTACCCCCGGAGCGCGGAACGCAACCCTCCCGCGTGAGGAAGATGTGAACTTCCTGTGCGGCCGCGCAGCCCGCTCCCACCCAGCTCACGCGGGGTGCACGGACCGGCTCGCAGACGGAGGGGGCCCGGAACGGCATGCGTTCCGGGCCCCCTCCGCGCGTCCTGCGGCGCGCCCTACAGCGCGCTGAATCCCACCCGGCGGGTGGTCGGCTCGCCGATCTCCACGTACGCCAGGCGGTCGGCCGGGACGAGGACCTTGCGGCCGTGCTCGTCCACGAGGCTCAGCAGCTGCGACTTCCCGGCCAGTGCCTCGGCCACGGCGCGCTCGACCTCCTCGGCATCCTGACCGCTCTCCAGAACGATCTCGCGGGGCGCGTGCTGCACGCCGATCTTGACCTCCACGGCTTCAACCCTCCGACGGTCAGTGAAGTGCGCGATCTCCCGCGCCGTACCCCGCACACATTAGCCCGGTGAGGGGACGGACACGCTCCGCCCGGCAACGCCAGGAGCGAACAGCGCACGGGAACAAACGGCCGCCCCGCCGGGGGAGCGCTCAGTGGAGCTGCTCGTGCCCCGGCTCGGTCCCGTGCAGCGGGAAACCGGCGATGCCCCGCCAGGCCAGCGAGGCGAGGAGCTGCACCGCCTGGTCGCGGGGCACGCTGCGGTCGCTGTGCAGCCAGGAGCGGGCCACCACCTGGGCGAGCCCGCCGAGGCCCGAGGCGAGCAGCATCGACTCGGCACGGGAGAGCCCGGTGTCCTCGGCGATGACGTCGCAGATCGCCTCCGCGCACTCGTTGGTGACCTTGTCGACGCGCTCGCGCACGGCCGGCTCGTTCGTCAGGTCCGATTCGAACACCAGCCGGAAGGCGCCGCCGTCGTCCTCGACGTACGCGAAGTACGCGTCCATCGTGGCCCGGACCCGCTGCTTGTTGTCCGTCGTCGAGGCCAGCGCGTGGCGCACCGACTGGATCAGGGACTCGCAGTGCTGGTCCAGCAGGGCGAGGTACAGGTCCAGCTTGCCCGGGAAGTGCTGGTAGAGGACCGGCTTGCTGACGCCGGCGCGCTCGGCGATGTCGTCCATCGCGGCCGAGTGGTAGCCCTGCGCCACGAAGACTTCCTGGGCGGCACCCAGCAGCTGGTTCCGTCGGGCACGGCGCGGCAGCCGCGTACCCCGCGGGCGTGCCGCCTCTGTCTGCTCGATGGCTGTCACGCCGCCTCCCACTTTCGTCCACGTGCGGTGTGCACCGCGCCGCCATCGTACTTTTGGGTAACCCTGGTGTGCGCGGTGCGAGCGCAGAATTTCACGGACCGGACGGCCCCGGCAGTGGCGCGGATCCGCCCGGTACGGGGCGTACGGGGGCGAACCGGCGCCCGGTGCGGCGCCGGTCCGCCCCCTTCACGCACCGGCGGACGCGCGCGCCCCTGTCGGTCGTCCGCCTCCCGAGAGTCTCCGCGAGGCGGGCGGTGTCTACCGGTAGTCGTCCTCGTCGAGTTCGACGACGCGGGCCTGTTCCGCGAGGTCGGCCTCGCTGGCACGGTCCGTGTCGTCTCCGCGCGGCCGCTCGTCCCGCTGCGGGACGACGTCCGCGAGCTGCTCGGCGGCGTCGTCCTCCGGCGCCTCGACGCCGACCTCGACGCCGACCTCGGCGTCGGCGTCGTCGTCGGCGTGCTCCCTCTCGAAGGTCTCCGGATCGGTGGGGTCGACGGTCATGGCGGGCTCCCTTTCGCGGCGGTCACGGCGTGCACGGCGTGCACGGGGTCACGGGGTTCATGGCGACGGAGCGTGGCGCGGTCCGTGTCGGTCGCCAGGTACCCGTACCTGTGAGGGCGAACACATGAGCCCGCGCGTGATCGTCTCGTAACATTGCCGCATGTCTTCGACCGAGCTGCCGGACGCGCCGGCCATGACCACCGTCCTGCCCAAGGTCTCGCCCGTCAGGGTCGCGGAGGGCGAGGAGCTCAGGTCGGTGTCACTGCCCGGCATCACCCTGACGGTGAGGTCGAGGAAGCCCGCCCGCGAGGGGCTGCCGCCCGCCCTCCACGTGCACGGACTGGGCGGTTCCTCGCAGAACTGGTCGGCGCTGATGCCGCTGCTCGACGACGTCCTCGACAGCGAGGCGGTCGACCTGCCGGGCTTCGGCGACTCCCCGCCCCCGGACGACGGCAATTACTCGATCACCGCGCACGCCCGCGCGGTGATCCGCCATCTCGACGCCTCCGGGCGCGGGCCCGTGTACCTGTTCGGCAACTCGATGGGCGGGGCGATCGCCACCCGCGTGGCCGCCGCCCGCCCGGATCTCGTCCGCACCCTCACGCTCGTCTCGCCCGCGCTGCCCGAACTGCGGGTGCAGCGCAGCGCGGTTCCCACCGGGCTGCTGGCGGTGCCGGGCGTGGCGGCCCTCTTCACCCGCTACACCCGGCAGTGGACGGCGGAGCAGCGGGTGCGCGGCATCATGGCCCTCTGCTACGGCGACCCCAATCGCGTCACCGAGGACGGGTTCCGACACGCGGTGGAGGAAATGGAACGGCGGATGCGGCTGCCGTACATGTGGGACGCGATGGCCCGCTCGACGCGCGGGCTGGTGAACGCCTACACGCTGGGCGGACAGCACGGACTGTGGCGGCAGGCCGAACGGGTACTCGCCCCGACACTCCTCGTCTACGGCGGCCGGGACCAGTTGGTCGGCTTCCGCATGGCCGCGCGTGCGGCACGAGCCTTCCGCGACTCCCGTATGTTGACCCTGCCGGAGGCGGGACACGTCGCGATGATGGAGTACCCGGAGCGGGTGGCGGACGCGTTCCGTGACCTGCTGAGGGACGTGGAGGCGGAGACGCCCGCGTCCCCGTCCGAGGCCAAGTCCGCGTCGAGAGGCGTGGGTTCGGCGGCCGGTGTGACTGATACGACCGATGCGGGGAGCTGAGGCGCGGCGTGGGACGACACAGCCGCAAGCGAGGGAGCGACAAGGGCGTCCGTAAGGGCGACAGGGGCGAGGGGAGGGACGCCGGCGAGGCGGCGGGCCCGGCAGCGGCGGCGAGACCGTCGGGTCCGGGCGGACCGTCGGCGCCGGTCGCACCCCCGGCCGGGCTGCCGCGCCGGCCTGCCGCCCGTGAGGGCGCGGGCGCCTCCGGCCCGGGCCGCGCGCCCGGCGGACCGGCACGTGTGCCGGGTGGTCCGGGAGGCGCGGGGACTCCGGGTGGACCCGGGCCCCAGGGAGGCCCGCGCTTCGCCGGCGGAGCGCCCCGGCACGGGGACGGAACCCCCGCCCAGGGCGTCCCCCGCTTCCCGGACGGAACCCCCGCCCAGGGCATTCCCCGCTTTCCCGACGGCACCCCGGCCCAGGGTTTCCCGAGGCTGCCCGACGGCACGCCGGCGCAGGGTTTCCCGAGGCTGCCCGACGGCACGTCCGCCGGTGGTGTGCCCAGGTACGCGGACGGCACGCCCGCGCACGGAGTTCCGGGTGTCCCGGGCGGGGGCCCCTCGCAGGGCGGCCCCCGGTACGGCGCGGGCACGCCCGCCCACGGAGTGCCCGGTGGCCCAGGGGGTGCACCTCCGCAGGGCGGTCCCCGGTTCCCCGAGGGCACGCCCGCCCACGGTGTGCCGCAGGTGCGCGGGGGGCATCCCGAGCAGCGGGAGGCCGGGGGCGGCTGGGGCCGGGTCGGCGCGGTGTCCGCCCGGGGCGGAACACCGGCGGCCGCGAACGCCGCCGAGGCCGCTCCGGCGCCGGCGGCACGGCGCTCGCGCGGCCCGCGGCAGGAGTACCTGGACGCCTTCGGCGAGAACCGCGAGAACCGCGAGAACCGCGAGCACGGCGAGAACCGCGGTGACCTCGACGACGCCACCCCGGCCCGCCCCCGGCCGGCCACCGCGCCCGGTACCCCGGGCACCCGCGACACCGAGGACGTCCTCGGGGCCGGGCGCCGGTCCGGCGGCAAGGGCCGCACGTTCACCGGTGCCGCGGCCGCCGCCGTCACCACCGTGCTGGCCGTCGTCGTCGCGGGCCAGGTCACCGAGGGGCGCGACGGGGCGTCCGCGCGCGCCCAGTCCGCCGGCGACCGGGGCCGCGACATCCGCGGCGCCGGTGGCGCGGAGGCCGCGGCGCCCCCCGTCACCCCGAGCGCGAAGCCGCTGACCTACGCGCAGAAGATGGCCAAGGTCTATCCGCTCACGGTGGAAGCCAAGGGCTCCGGCGACTTCGCCGCCGTCCCCGGCACCGACAAGGCGCCCGGCCGGGGGCGGACGTACACCTACCGGGTGGACGTCGAGAAGGGCCTCGGTCTGGACGCCGGCCTGTTCGCAGAGGCCGCGCAGAAGACGCTCAACGACGACCGGAGCTGGGCCCACGACGGGGCCCTCGCCTTCAAGCGCGTCTCCTCCGGCAAGGCCGACTTCGTGCTCACGCTGGCCAGTTCCGGCACGACGGCGAAGTGGTGCGCCAAGTCGGGCCTCGACACCACCGAGGACAACGTCTCCTGCGACTCGGCCGCCACCGAGCGCGTGATGATCAACGCCTACCGCTGGGCACAGGGCTCGAAGACCTACGGCGACGACCACATCTACGCCTACCGGCAGATGCTGATCAACCACGAGGTCGGTCACCGGCTCGGCCGTGGCCACGTCAACTGTGACGAGGACGGCGCGCTCGCGCCGGTCATGCAGCAGCAGACCAAGTTCCTCGACCACGACGGCATCCACTGCCTGGCCAACCCCTGGCCCTACCCGAAGGGTTGAGCCTGCCCGTGCGGTGAGCGCGCGGTGAGCCCGGGTGAGTGGGGCACTACCGGCGGGGGTGGGCGCGGCGGGAGGAGCGGGGCGACCGGCTGATGTCAGATTGACATGAGCCGGTCGCGCGTTCTAATTTCTGCGCATGTCGTCCCGCCGTCCCGCCTCCCGCGCCGCCATCGAACTGGCGCTCATCGGCGTGACCGCACTCTGCGTGGCCGACATTCACTGTCGCTGACACCCGCCCCGGCGCGCGTCGGCATCTCTCTCCGTCGTAATCGTCCGTTTCCGCCGCCGTGACCCGTCCTGTTCCGGTCACGTCCCTCGGCACGGCCCCTCGACGGCCTCTCCATGACGTGCGACGACCCGTCGCCGGGCAGACGTCTGCTTCTTTTCGTCTCACTCCTCGTGCGACCGTTCCGCGATCCGGGACGGCCCGTGAGAACTCCCCGAGAGGTCGTCAATCCGATGCGTCAACCGTCCCGCACCCGCACTCCACGCCGCCTGGCAGTGGCGTCCCTCGGCCTGGTCGTGGCAGCGGGTGTCGCCGCCTGCGGTCCGGAGGACAACGATGCCAAGAGCGCCGGAGGCGACTCCACGCCCCACAAGGGCGGCACACTCACCGTTCTGAACAGCCAGCCGCAGACGGACTTCGACCCGGCCCGGCTCTACACCTCCGGCGGCGGCAACGTCCCGTCCCTCGTCTTCCGCACCCTCACCACCCGCAACCGCGAGAACGGCGCCGCCGGAGCGAAGGTCGTCCCCGACCTCGCCACCGACCTCGGCCGCCCCAGCAGGCACGCGACCGTGTGGACGTACACGCTGAAGAAGGGCCTGAAGTACGAGGACGGCAGCGCGATCACGGCCGCCGACGTCAAGTACGGCATCGAGCGCTCCTTCGCCGCCGAACTCTCGGGCGGAGCCCCCTACCTGCGGGACTGGCTGGTCGGCGCCGCCGACTACCAGGGGCCGTACAAGGACAACAAGGGGCTCGAGGCGATCGAGACCCCGGACGAGCGGACCCTCGTCTTCCACCTGAACAAGCCCGAGGGCGAGTTCCCCTACCTCGCCACGCAGACCCAGTTCGCGCCCGTCCCGAAGGCCAAGGACACCGGCACCAAGTACGAGCAGCACCCCGTCTCCTCCGGCCCGTACCGGGTCGTGAAGAACGAGAACGACGGCGAGAAGCTCCTGCTGGAGCGCAACAAGTACTGGTCCGCCGCCACCGACGCCGAGCGCAAGGCGTACCCGGACCGGATCGACGTGCGCTCCGGACTCGACTCCTCCGTGATCAACCAGCGGCTCTCCGCCTCCCAGGGAGCGGACGCGGCGGCCGTCACGACGGACACCAACCTCGGCCCCGCCGAACTCGCCAAGGTCAGCGGCGACAGGAAGCTCGCCGCACGGGTCGGCACGGGGCACTTCGGATACACCAACTACCTGGCGATCAACCCCAAGGTGAAGCCGTTCGACGACCCCAAGGTGCGCCAGGCCGTCGCCTACGCCGTCGACCGCTCCTCGGTCGTCAACGCGGCCGGCGGCTCCGCGCTGGCCGAGCCCGCCACCACCTTCCTGCCGAACCAGAAGTCCTTCGGCTACACCCCGCACGATCCCTTCCCGGCGGGCACGTCCGGCAACGCGGCCAAGGCCAGGGAGCTGCTGAAGGAGGCGGGGCACCCGAACGGGCTGACCCTCACCCTCACCCACTCCAACGCCAAGGACTTCGAGACCAGCCCGGAGATCGCCACCGCCCTCCAGGACGCCCTGAAGAAGGCCGGCTTCACCGTCCGGCTGCAGGGCCTGGAGGACAACGACTACAAGGACCGGACCCGCGACACCAAGACGGAGCCCGGCCTCTTCCTCGCCCACTGGGGTGCCGACTGGCCCTCCGGCGGCCCCTTCCTCGCCCCGATCTTCGACGGGCGGCAGATCGTGAAGGACGGCGCCAACTTCAACTCCGGCTTCCTGAACGACAAGGCCGTCAACACCGAGATCGACGCCATCAACAAGCTCACCGACCTCGACGCCGCCGCGAAGCGGTGGGGCGCGCTGGACGAGAAGATCGCCGAGCAGGCGCTCGTCGTGCCGCTGTTCCACCCGGTCTACAAGCGGCTGTACGGCGAGGCCGTGAAGAATGTCGTGATCAGCGACTGGACCGGCGTCCTCGACATCTCCCAGGTTGCGGTGAAGTGACGCCGTGAGTGAGGCACTTCTCGCCTCCGAGGCCTCCGGGACGGGCCCGGCGCAGCACGCGCCGGCCCTCCTGGCGGCCTCGGGGGCACGTCGGTTCTGGCGGCGGCTGCGCACGCAGCGCGCCGCCCTCGTCGCGGGCGGCGTCGTCGCCCTGCTCGTCCTGGTCGCGCTCGCCGCGCCCCTGCTCACCGCGCTGGAGGGCCAGGACCCCACCACCTACCACCCCTCGCTCGTGGACTCCGCGCGCGGCGGCGTCCCGATCGGGCCGCTCGGCGGCATCAGCGGCGAGCACTGGCTCGGCGTCGAACCGCAGACCGGACGCGACCTGTTCGCCCGCCTCGTGCACGGCGCCCGGGTCTCGCTCGGCGTCGCCCTGGCCGCGACCGTCGTCCAGGTCGCCATCGGCGTGCTGGTCGGCGTCGCCGCGGCGCTCGGCAACCGCTGGCTCGACCAGGTGCTGAGCCGTATCACCGACATCATCATCGCCATGCCGCTGATGATCATGGCTCTCGCGCTGCTGGCGGTCGTCCCCGACGACTTCCCCCGGCCCGTGCTCGTCGCCCTGGTCATCGGATTCGTGGCCTGGGGCGGCATCGCCAAGATCGCCCGCGCCCAGACGCTCACCCTGAAACAGCTCGACCACGTCGCGGCCGCCTGGCTGAGCGGCTGGGGCACCTGGCGCGTCGCCCGCCGCGAACTCCTGCCGGGCCTGGCCGCGCCCGTCCTCACCTACGCCGCGCTCATGGTGCCGAACAACATCGCCATCGAGGCCGCGCTGTCCTTCCTCGGCGTCGGCGTACGGCCGCCGACGCCCTCCTGGGGAGAGATGCTGACCTCGGCCAACGTCTGGTACGCGGCGGCACCGCAGTACCTGCTGCTGCCCGCGGCCGCGCTCTTCGTGACCGTCCTGGCGCTCACCGTCCTCGGCGACGGCGTCCGTACCGCCCTCGACCCGCGCGCGGCCTCCCGCCTGCGGGTGGGCACCGGACGCCGACGGGAGAAGCGGGCGGCCAAGGCCTCCCCGGCCGGGGGCGAGGCCGCCACGGCGCCCCGGACCGGCGACGGACCCGGGAGTCCTCGTGAGGACGACGCCGTCAGGGAGACCGGGACGGGCGACGGATCCGGGAGTCCTCGTGAGGACGACGCCGTCAGGGAGATCCGGACCGGCGATGGCCCCCGTGAGCCCCGTGAGCTCCGGAAGCCCGGTAAGGAGGACATCGAATGACGGGCTTCACCGGCTTCGCGTTGCGGCGCGCCCTCGGCGCCCTCGTCACGCTGCTCGCCATCTCGGCGATCATCTACGTCATCTTCTACGCGACCCCCGGCAACGTCGCCCAGATCACCTGCGGCCCGCGCTGCTCGCCCGCCCAGGTCCACCAGGTCGCCGAGCAGCTCCGCCTCGACGACCCGCTCTTCCTGCGCTACTGGCACTTCCTCCAGGGCATCGTCGTGGGCCAGGACTACTCCACCGGCACCTCCGTCGAGCACTGCTCGGCACCCTGCCTCGGACTGTCCTACCGCAGCGACCAGCAGGTCACGCAGCTCATCCTCAGCAAGCTGCCGGTCAGCCTCTCGCTGGTGGCCGGCGCCATGGTGCTCTGGCTGCTGCTCGGCGTCGGCACCGGCGTGCTCTCCGCCTGGCGGCGCGGCCGGTTCACCGAGCGCGCGCTGACCGGCGTCACCCTGGCCGGCATGGCCACGCCCGTCTTCGTCATCGGCCTCGTGCTGATGATCGTCGTCTGCGGGCAGTGGGAACTGCTGCCGTTCCCGCAGTACGTGGCCTTCTCCGAGGACCCCGAACAGTGGGCGTGGAACCTGCTGCTGCCCTGGCTGACCCTCGCCCTCGGCGAGGCGGCCTTCTTCGCGCGGATGACCAGGGCGGCGGTGCTGGAGACCCTCGCCGAGGACCACATCCGCACCTTCCGCGCCTACGGCGTCGGCGAGCGGGCGATCGTCGCCAGGCACGCGCTGCGGGGGGCGCTCGCGCCCGTGATCGCGCTCAACGCCAACGACTTCGGCGCGGCCGTCGGCGGTGCCGTCCTGACCGAGACGCTGTTCGGGCTGCCCGGCATCGGACAGGAACTGGTGCACGCGGTGGACGTCGTCGACCTGCCGGTCGTGGTCGGCATGGTCCTGGTCATCGGCTTCTTCGTGGTGCTGGCCAACGCCGTCGCGGACGTGCTGTACGCGGTGGCCGACCGACGGGTGGTGCTGTCATGAGTCCGCTGGACCCGAGTCGGGTGGACGCGAGCCCGGTGGAGCCGAGCCCGGTGGAGCCGAATGAGGCCGAGCCGAGTGGGGCCGAGCCGAACGGGGCCGAGCCGAGTGGGGCCGAGCCGAGTGGGGTGGCCCCGGGTCCCTCGGCCCCGAGCCCCGAGGCCGCGAAGGCGGCGGACCTGGTGGCCGTGGACGGGCTGACCGTCGACTTCGGCGGGTTGCGGGCCGTCGACGGGCTCTCCTTCTCGCTCGCTCGGGGGGCCGCTCTCGGCCTCGTCGGCGAGTCCGGTTCCGGCAAGTCGACGGTCGCCTCCGCGCTGCTCGGGCTGCACCGCGGCACCGGCGCCGTCGTCGGCGGCGCGGTGCGGGTGGCCGGCCTCGACCTCGCGCGGGCCTCCGAGGAGGAGCTGCGGCGACTGCGCGGCGGCACGGCGGCCATGGTCTTCCAGGACCCGCTGTCCTCCCTCGACCCGTACTACGCGATCGGCGACCAGATCGCCGAGGTCCACCGGGCCCATACCCGAGCCACCCGGCGCACGGCCCGCGCGCGGGCCGTCGAGGTGCTCGACCGGGTCGGCATCCCCGAGGCCGCGCGGCGCTCCCGGGCGCGGCCGCACGAGTTCAGCGGCGGCATGCGGCAGCGGGCGCTCATCGCGATGGCGCTGGCCTGCGAGCCGGAACTGCTGATCGCCGACGAACCGACGACCGCGCTCGACGTCACCGTCCAGGCCCAGATCCTCGACCTGCTGCACGCGCTGCGGCAGGAGACGGGGATGGGGCTGCTGCTGGTCACCCACGACGTGGGCGTCGCCGCCGAGAGCGTCGACGAGGTGCTGGTGATGCGGCACGGACGGGCGGTCGAACACGGGCCGGCCGCCGAGGTGCTCGCGGCGCCCGCGCAGGCGTACACCCGGGAACTGCTCGCGGCGGTGCCGCGGGTGGACGCACCGCGGGTGGGACGGCCCGCCGGGGCCGCGGACGAGGCGGTCGCGGACGAGGCGGTCGCGGAAGGGGTCGGCGCCGGTGAGGTCGTGCTGGAGGCGGTCGGGCTGCGGCGGGAGTTCGGGCGCGGCAGGCGCGCGGTCACCGCGGTCGACGACGTGTCGCTGACGGTGCGCCGGGGCGAGACCCTCGGCGTGGTGGGGGAGAGCGGCAGCGGGAAGACCACGCTCGGCAGGATGCTGGTCGGACTGCTGGAGCCGACGGCCGGCGAGGTGCGGTACGAGGGCCGGCCGCACACGGGTGTGCGTCCCGCAGTCCAGATGGTGTTCCAGGACCCCGTCTCCTCCCTCAACCCCCGTCGCAGTGTGGGCGAGTCGATCGCGGATCCGCTCCGGGCGCGCGCGGCCCGCGACGGGAGCGCGCGGGAGACCCGTGAGGAACGGGAGGCGCGTATCCAGGGGCGCGTGCGCGAGCTGCTGGAGCGCGTGGGGCTCGACCCGGCGCACTACGACCGCTACCCGCACGAGTTCAGCGGCGGCCAGCGGCAGCGCATCGGCATCGCCCGGGCGTTGGCCGCTGACCCCCGGGCCATCGTCTGCGACGAGCCGGTCTCCGCGCTGGACGTCACGACGCAGGCCCAGGTGGTCGCCCTGCTCGGCGAGTTGCAGCGCGAGCTGGGCCTGGCCCTCGTCTTCGTCGCCCACGACCTGGCCGTCGTGCGGCAGGTCAGCGACCGGGTGGCGGTGATGCGCCGCGGCCGGCTCGTCGAGTACGGCCCGGCGGACCAGGTGTACGACGCCCCGGAGGACCCCTACACCAGGCAGTTGCTGGCCGCCGTGCCCGCACTCGACCCGGCGGTCGCGGCCCGCCGGCGCGCGGAACGGAAGGGCGCGGAGGCGCCCGGGACGCCGACCGGGACGGGTGAATCGAGGCACCCCGCGAAATCGGCGGTCGTATGACAAAACCCCATGTCGTGATCCCTTAGCGCGGCTCAACGCGGCCTGTCCGGGAAAGTTACGACGGTTCACCCCTTTCGGTGGCGCGACGGACAACCGTCCGTCGCGCCACCGGCATGTCCGCATACGTTCTTTCCGCTGCGGGCCGCCGGACAACGGCGGCTCCCCATACGGGAGATCGGGGATGCACTCGTGCGCATCGGACTGCTGACGGAGGGTGGCTATCCGTACGTGAGCGGTGACGCCAGGCTCTGGTGCGACCGGCTCGTGCGCGGGCTCGCACGGCACGAGTTCCGCGTCTACGCGCTCAGCCGCAGCCTGCGGCAGGAGGACGAGGGGTGGATGCCGCTGCCGCCTCAGGTGACCCGCGTCCGCACCGCCCCGCTGTGGACCGCCGTCGACGACGGCGCCGCTCACGGTCGCGACCTGCACGGCCGCCGTGCCCGGCGTCGCTTCACCGAGGCGTACGCGGACCTTGCCCGCGCGGTCTGCGAGGGCGGTGCCGCGGAGGGCCGCGCGAGCCGTTCCCGGGGGGCTTGCGCGAACGGCTGTGCGGAGGACGGAGTGAACGGCTGCACGGGCGACTGTGCGAGCGCTCGCCCGAGCGGCCGCACCGGCGACTACGGGGACGACCGCCAGGCGGACCGTTTCGGCAACGCGCTGTACGCCCTCGCCGACCTCGCTCGTGAGGAGGGCGGACTGGGGAGCGCGTTGCGTTCGGAGGGCGCGTTGCGCGTCTGGGAGCGCGCCTGCCGGACGCCCGGAACCGTGCGCACGGCGCACGGGGCGCGGGTGGGCGAACTCCTCGCCGTGGCCCGGCACGTCGAGCGCGCGCTGCGTCCCCTCTCCCTGGACTGGTACGAGGACGCCGAGCTCGGCGCGGTCGACCTGTGCCACGCCACGGCGGGCGGCTCCGCCGCGCTCCCCGCGCTGCTCGCCCGGCACTTCTCCGGGGTTCCCCTGCTGGTCACCGAGTACGGCGTCCCCCTGCGCACGCACTACCTCGCCACCGCCGACGCGCCCCCCGCCGTACGCGCGCTGCTCGCCTCCTTCCACGGCCGGCTCGCCGCCGAGGTGTACCGGCGGGCCGCCCGCATCACCCCCGGCAATGCCCACGTCCGCCGCTGGCAGGAACACTGCGGCGCCGACCGGGCCAAGCTGCGCACGGTCTACCCCGGGATGGAGGCGTCCCGGTTCGCCGAGGTGGTGGCCGACGTGGCCGACGCGGCGGAGTGGGCCGGGAGCGCTGAGCGGGCCGAGAGGGCGGAGCGGGCCGAGAGGGCGGAGCCGGCGGAGACGTCGGCGCCGCGCAGGTCGGAGCCGGGCGGGGCGGCCCGACGGGCGGCCGGGGCGGCGGCGACCACCGGCGGAACCTTCGAGCGTGAAGCCTTCGAGCGTGAGGCTTTTAAGCGTGAGGCCGCCGAGCGTGAGGCCGCCGAGCGTGAAGCCTTCGAGCGTGAGGCTTTCGAGCGTGAGGCCGCCGAGCGTGAGGCCGCCGAGCGTGAGAGCGCCGCCCATGAGAGTGCGAGTGGTGCCGGGGACACGCTCGTCTGGGTGGGGCGTGTCGAGCCCGCCAAGGACCTCGTTTCCCTTCTCCACGCCTTCGCCGAGGTCCGCGCGCACGTGCCGACCGCCCGGCTGCGCATCGTCGGCACCGCCGCGGGCGCCGAGGGGCGGGCCTACCTCGAGCACTGCGAGCACCTGGCCGCCCGGCTCTTCCCGGACGACGGCCATGAAGACACCCGCCCGTGCGGTGACCGCCCGGTCTCCTTCGAGGAGGCCGGCGCACCGGACGCACCCGACCTCGCCGCCGTGTACGCGGCGGGAGCGGTCGTCGTCCTCTCCAGCGTCGTCGAGGGCTTCCCCGTCAGCCTGGTCGAGGCCATGTTCTGCGGACGGGCCACCGTCTCCACCGATGTGGGCGCCGTGGTGGAGGTCATCGGCGGCACGGGCCTCGTCGTCCCGCCGCGCGAACCGGCGGCGCTCGCCCGGGCGTGCGTGGCGCTGCTGCGCGACCCCGCACGGCGTCGGCGCCTCGGCGAGGCCGCCCGCGCACGCGCCCTCGAACTGTTCACCGTGGAGCAGAACGTCATGGCCTTCGACGGCCTCTACCTCGACGTCGTCTCCCACTCCCCGCGCCGCCGGGTGCTCGTCGACGACAGGGGAGCGCCCCTGCCCTTCGGCACCCCCGCCGAGGCCCGCCTCCCCGGCAACTGGACCGGCCCCCGCCGCCCCCTCCGGCGCGCCCCCCTCTGGGCCTCGGACACCACCACCGCGCCCGCCGCCCCCGCGCAGCGGCCGGAACCGGTGGGGAAGGGCGCCGCCCGATGAACGAGCTGCACACCGACCCCGAGGCGACCGGGAACGCGCCCGCCACCCGTGGACGCGGCACCGGCACCAGTAGCGGCATCGGCACCGGCATCGGCACCGAGGCCTCGACCACCGACGGCCGGGAGCCCGCGACCGCATCGCCGGCCTCCGCGCCCGGCCCCCGGCCCGGCACCGCGGACCCCGTGAAAGCCCTGATGAACCGGCACCACGACCTCTGCGCCCGGGCCGTCGACCACCTCGAGATCGCCGCCGGCCTCGAGGCACACGGCGTCACCGACCGCACCGCCGCCCGCTTCCGTCACCGTGACGTCTTCTCGCTCGCCGAGGAGATGTACGCCCGCTTCCCCCGCGACCCCGACGCCCCGCCCCCTCACTCCGCCCCCGCCCACCGCCCCGGGACCGGCCGCCCCGCTCCCGCCCTGCTCGCCCTCCTCCCCGGCCTGCTGTGCGCGGCGACCGTCGTGGCAGCGCGGTCCACCGACGGGCGGTCACGCCTCGCCCTCGCCGTCCTAGGCACCCTGCTCGTAGGGCTGGCCGTGCGCACACTTCTGCGCCGGGGCCCCCTGGCCGGCCCGCACCGCGCCGCCTCCGGCACGCGCGGCTGGACCTTCTGGCTGCTGACCTACGCCTTCCTCGGCGACGGCCTGCTCGGCGAGGGACTGACCGGTGGCCCCGACGGCCCCTGGTCCCCTGCCACGGCCCCCCTCCTCGCCCTCGCTCTCGCCTGCGCCCCGGCCGTGTGGTGCGCCGGACTGTTCACCGCGCTGGCCGGACGCCGCCTCGGCACCAGCCGCGCCCTGGACGACTTCGCCGCCTCCGCCCGTCCCGTCCTCCTCGGTGCCTTCGCCCTCTTCCTGGGCGCCCTCCTCGGCCTCCTCGCACTGTGCGGCACACTCCTCGGCGAACACCCCGCGTACGCCGGCGCCGGCGCCCTCGGCGCGCTCCTCCTGCTCGCCCGGCTGCTCACCGCGCACGGCTTCCCGCACGCCCCGGCGGTCGCGCTCGCCACCGCCGGTGCCGCCGAGGGCCTGTCGCTGGCCACCGTCTTCGCCTCACGCCTCCCCGGCTGCTCCCTCCTCTCCGTCCCGGTCCAGACCGTCACCGACGCCTGGGGAGCCGGCAGCGTGCCCGCACTCGCCTGCGGCACCGCCGCCACCGTCCTGCTGCTGCACGCCACCCGCACGCTGACCCGGGCCTCCGCCCACGCCGTGCCGCACGAACCCCGCTGAGCCCTCGCCCCGGCCGGACCGGCGCACAGCGCCGAGGCCCCTCGCCACCGCACAACCCCCGAAGGAGAAACCCAGATGATCACCTCCCGATCCGGAACACCCGGTGAGTCCGTCCCGGGAGGCGCCCGATGAGGGTCCTGCTGATCGGAGCCAACGGATACATCGGCCGCTTCGTCGCCGACCGTCTGCTCGCCGACCCCGCCGTGCAGCTCACCGCGCTCGGCCGCGGCGACGACGCCGACGTACGGTTCGACCTCGCCACCGGCAGTCCCGGCGCCCTCACCCGGTTCCTGGACGCCGTCCACCCCGGAGTCGTCGTCAACTGCGCCGGTGCCACCCGCGGCGGAGCCCGCGACCTCACGCGCCACAACACCGTCGCCGTCGCCACCGTCTGCGAGGCCCTGCGCCGCAGCGGCTGCGGAGCCCGGCTCGTACAGATCGGCTGCGGTGCCGAGTACGGACCGAGCCAGCCCGGCTCCTCCACCGCCGAGGACTCGGTGCCCCGCCCCGGCGGCCCGTACGGCGTCAGCAAGCTGGCCGCCACCGAACTCGTCCTCGGCTCCGGTCTCGACGCCGTCGTCCTGCGGGTCTTCTCCCCGGCCGGACCGGGCACCCCCGCGGGGTCACCGCTCGGCCGGCTCGCCGAGGCCATGCGCCGCGCCATGCAGTCCGGCGACGGCGAGCTCAAACTCGCCGGGCTCGGCATCCAGCGCGACTTCATCGACGTCCGCGACGTGGCCCGTGCCGTCCACGCGGCCTCCCTCTCCGCCGCCCAGGGTGTGATCAACATCGGCTCCGGGCGCGCCGTGCGGTTGCGCGACGCGGCCGCCGTTCTCGCCCGCGTGGCCGGCTTCGGCGGCGCGCTGCACGAGATCGACACCCCGCCCGGCCCCGTCCGCGCCGTCATCGGCCACCCCCGCGGCGAGTCCGACCACGCCGGCCCCGCGACCCTGCCGTACCCGGACGGCTGCGGGAGCTGGCAGCAGGCGGATGTGCGCACCGCCCGCGACCGGCTCGGCTGGCGCCCCCGCATCAACCTCGAGGAGTCCCTCGCCGACATCTGGATGGAGGCCGCGTGCCGTATCTGACCGCCACGGCCACCGACACCAGACACACCCACGCCGGTCCCGGCGTCGGCGTCCCCGGCTACGCACATCCGCTGCTCGCCTCCGACCAGTGGAACGCACTCGCCCGCCCCGGCGCCCCCGTCCACTGGGCCGTCCTCAACGTGCACGACGGGCCCGGGATCTGTCCCGATCCGCGGTGCCTGGAGGCAGTCGGTCAACTGCGCAACGCGGGCGTCCGCGTCCTCGGCAGGCTTGACGCCGCGTACGGCAGACGCCCCTTTGACGCGCTGATGTCGGACGCCCGGCGCTACCTCGACTGGTACCGCGTCGACGGCTTCCTGCTGCGCCGCTGTCCCACGCACCGCGAGGCCCTTCCCGGCGTCCGGCGCACGAGCGCCGGACTCCGCGACCTCCACGCCGGGTGCCACCTCGTCCTCGGCCACGGCACCCACCCGCATCCCGGCTACGCCGCCCTCGCGGACCAACTGGTCACCTTCAGCGGCCCCTGGAGCGACTACCGCTGGTCCCAGGTGGCCGAGTGGACGGCCGACCATCCGCCGGAGCGCTTCTGCCACTTCGTCCACGGGCTGCCCCGCGGCCACCTCGACGAGGCCCTGCGCATCACCCGCTGGCACGGTGCGGCCACGTTCTACTTCACCGACCGCACGGACCGCGGCGGCACGGTGGACCCCTGGGAGACGATGCCCGGCTACTGGGACGAGATCGTCTCGCGCCTCGGAACGGGTGTCTCGGAATGAAGAAGGGCGTGGCAGTGTTGCAGGGAGAACAACCGTAGTGATTGACCGACCAACGGAGTCCCCGTGTCGCTGCCACCCCTGGTCGAGCCGGCCGCCGAGCTCACCGTAGACGAGGTTCGCAGGTACTCCCGCCACCTGATCATCCCGGACGTCGGGATGGACGGGCAGAAGCGGCTGAAGAACGCCAAGGTGCTCTTTGTGGGTGCCGGTGGCCTGGGCTCGCCGGGGCTGATGTACCTGGCGGCCGCGGGCGTGGGCACGCTCGGCATCGTGGAGTTCGACGAGGTCGACGAGTCGAACCTGCAGCGTCAGGTCATCCACAGCCAGGCCGACATCGGCCGCCCCAAGGCCGAGTCCGCGCGCGACAGCATCAAGGGCATCAACCCCTTCGTGAACGTGGTCCTGCACCAGGAGCGGCTCGAGGCCGACAACGTGATGGACCTGTTCAGCCAGTACGACCTGATCGTCGACGGCACGGACAACTTCGCCACCCGCTACCTGGTCAACGACGCCTGCGTGCTGCTGAACAAGCCGTACGTGTGGGGCTCGATCTACCGGTTCGACGGACAGGCCTCGGTCTTCTGGTCCGAGCACGGTCCCTGCTACCGCTGCCTCTACCCGGAGCCCCCGCCCCCCGGCATGGTCCCCTCCTGCGCCGAGGGCGGCGTCCTGGGCGTGCTCTGCGCGTCCATCGGCTCCATCCAGGCCAACGAGGCCATCAAGCTCCTCGCGGGCATCGGCGAGCCGCTGGTCGGCCGCCTGATGATCTACGACGCCCTGGAGATGCAGTACCGCCAGGTCAAGGTCCGCAAGGACCCCGACTGCGCGGTCTGCGGCGAGAACCCCACCGTCACCGAACTCATCGACTACGAGGCCTTCTGCGGCGTCGTGTCCGAGGAGGCCCAGGCGGCGGCCGCCGACTCCACGATCACTCCGAAGCAGCTCAAGGAGTGGATCGACGACGGTGAGAACCTCGAGCTCATCGACGTGCGCGAGCCGAACGAGTTCGAGATCGTCTCCATCCCGGGTGCCCGGCTGATCCCGAAGAACGAGTTCATCATGGGCAACGCGCTGGAGAACCTGCCGCAGGACAAGAAGATCGTCTTGAACTGCAAGACGGGTGTCCGCAGTGCGGAAGTCCTCGCGATCCTGAAGTCCGCGGGCTTCTCCGACGCCGTGCACGTCGGTGGCGGGGTCGTGGGCTGGGTCAACCAGATCGAGCCGGACAAGCCGATCTACTAGGGCGTGTTTCGAAAGTCCCGCCTGTCCGGCGACGCCTGGCACGCGCGCTCGCGGCGTTGTCGGGATCACCCCGATACATCCAGTATCGGGGCGCCCCTCCGCCTTGCGATCGCACGCACCAGACGCCGCCGGACCCGCCCTCCGGGCGAACGGCGCTACTTTCGAAACACGCCCTAGACCGCGCCACCACCTCCTGCCGCAGCCCTCGCGGGCCGCGTGACCCTTCGGGCGGCGGGGGTGCCGGACACCAGTGGTGTGCGGCGCCCCCTCCGTCCTCATGAACAGACCTTGCCGTCCTTCGGCACCGTGCCGTTCAGCAGGTAGGAGTCCACCGTCGTGTCCACGCAAGTGCTGCCACTGCCGTACGCCCCGTGGCCCTCGCCCTTCCAGGTGAGCAGCACCCCGACACCCTTGCCCAGTTCGTCGGCCATCCGCCGGGCACCCTCGTAGGGCGTGGCCGGGTCCCCGGTGTTGCCCACCAGCAGCACCGGATCGGCTCCCGGCGCGCTGACCTCCGGAGTGTCGAACTGCCCGGCCACCGGCCAGTCGTGACACCAGCCGGCCGTGTCCCAGCCCAGGTAGTCGCCGAACGCGGGGGAGATCTCCTCGAACCGGGCGAGTCGCTTCTTCGCCTCGGCGAGCGTCGGCCGCTGCTTGGCGTCCAGACACGATATGGCCCGTTGTGCGTGGCTCGACGTGCCGTAGTGCCCCGAGGAGTCCCGCTCGTTGTAGTTGTCGGCGAGGGCCAGCAAGGCGGAGCCGTCGCCCTCCTCCGCGGACTCCAGGGCGGTGGTGAGGCCGGGCCAGCTCTCCTTGCTGTACAGCGGGAGGATGATGCCGGTGAGCGCGAGCGTCTCGGTCAGATCGCGGCCGGACGAGGTCGGGAGCGGCTTCGCGTCGAGTCGGTCCAGCAGGTCGGTGATCTTCTCCGTGCCCCCCTTCGGATCCTGGCCGGTGGACTTCAGATAGTTGTTCAGCGCCCGCTGGAAGCCCTGGGCCTGGTTGAGCGCGTGTCCGAAGGTGTCCGCGGTCGGGTCCACGACGGCGTCGAGCACCACGCGCCCCACCCTCTTGGGGAAGAGGTGGGCGTACACCCCGCCCAGTTCGGTGCCGTAGGAGATGCCGAAGTAGTGCATCGCGTCGTCGCCGAGCACCTCGCGCAGCAGGTCCATGTCGCGCGCGGTGTCGGTCGTGGACACGTGGGACAGCAGCGAACCGGCGGCCTTCTCGCAGTCCTTGCCGAAGTCGGCCGCGTCCTCGAAGTACGCCTTCTCCTCGGCCGCGTCGTCCGGGGTGGCGTCGAGCTTCTCGGCCGCCCGGAGCTCCTTGTCGTCCCGGCAGCGCACGCCCTCGCTGGCGCCCGTGCCGCGCGGGTCCCAGCTCACCAGGTCGTAGCGCTCGTGCAGGCGGTCGGCTTTGCTCGCGTACCAGGGCATCGTGGACACCCCGGATCCGCCGGGCCCGCCGAAGTTGAACAGCAGCGAGCCGAGGCGCTCGCCCTTGCCGCCGGTGGCCTGCGAGCGGATCAGCGCGAGCTTCACCGTTTCGCCGTCCGGTTTCGCGTAGTCCAGGGGCGCCTTGATCGTCGCGCACTGCCATTCCTTGCCCGGCGCGGGGGAGTCGGCGGTGCCCTCGCACCGGCCCCAGTCGGGTTTCTGCCCGGTCAGCGAGGTCGGCAGTTTCGAGGTCGAGGAGCCGTCCGACCGGGTGTCACCGGGGTCCTCCCGGCCGCCCGACGTATCGGCGCTGCAGCCTCCCACCAGCAGGGCGGCGGCAGCCCCCAGAGCCGCCCACCGTGCGTGACGCGCCATGTGCCTTCCCCCTCACAAGCCGTCCGCATCGGTTGTACGGACCGCGGTCAGGCCATAGTAGGCGGACCACGCCGACCCTGCCCGCGCCTGTGGATAACCCTCTGACCTGCGATTTCGATGAGGGGAGGCGGCAGGAACCGGGACGACCGCGGCCTTTCTACAGCGCTTCGCGGCGCGTGAGGTGGTTGAAGAAGAGCCAGCCCGGCAGCACCGGCAGCCACAGCGTCAGCAGTCGGTAGAGCAGCACGGCGGGGGCCGCGACCTCCTTCGGCAGCCCGACGGCGATCAGGCCGACCGTCAGGGTCGCCTCCACCGCGCCCACCCCGCCCGGGGTCGGCGCCGCGGACCCCAGCGCGTTGCCGGCGAGGAAGACGACCGCGACGCTGGCGATGCTCAGCGAGGTCGACCCGTCGCCGAAGGCGCGGATCGAGGCGTCCAGGCACATCACGAAGCAGGCGGTCAGCAGCAGCATGCCGCCGATGCCCGTCATCAGCTTCTGCGGCCGCTGGAGCACGTCGAGCATGCGCGGCACGACGCCCGCGAACAGCGAGCGCACCCGGGTCACCACGAATTTCCGCAGGAACGGCACCGAGGTGACCACCAGCACCAGCACCGCGACCGTCAGCAGGCCCGCGATCACGGTCCGGGAGGGCGAGAGCGAGGGCGTCTTCTCGGTGCCGGTCAGATAGCCGAACGACAGCAGCATCAGGATGTGGCAGCCCAGCCCGAACAACTGGGAGGCGCCCACACTGGCCACCGCCAGGCCCGGCCGCACCCCCGCACGCTGCAGGAACCGCGTGTTCAGGGCCACCCCGCCGACCGCGGCCGGTGCGACGATCTTGACGAACGAGCCCGCCACCTGCGCGGCCACGGTCCGTGGGAACGGCACCCGCTCCGGCACGAAGCCCAGCAGGCTCATGGCCGCGGCAACATAGCTGAGCGCCGAGAAGCCCACCGCCGCGGCGACCCAGCCCCACTGCGCGTTCTCGAACAGAGTGTCGAACTCGATGTGGGTGAGCTGGGTGAGCAGGAAGTACGCGCCGATGGCGCCCGCGATGAAGCTGATGAGCGTACGGGGCCGCACCCGTTCGAGACGGACCGGCTCCACCGGGGCCTGCGGGCGGATCAGCAGCACCTGGTGGCGGATCTGGCTGAGCAGATCCTCCTCACGGGCATCCTCCAGCGCCTCGTCGATCGCCCGTTTCTGCGCCCGCTGCTCCGCCCGCACCGTCTTCTTGCCGGACCGGTCGCCCTTGTCCAGCGCCACGGCGGTGCTCCCGGACCGGTCGCTCTTGTCCAGCGCCACGGCGGTGCTCCCCGACCGCTCCTCCGGCTCGCCCGCCGGCTGCGGCTCGGGCGCCTCCTCCCGGCCGGGCCTGGACTGCCGGTACGCCTCGAGGACCGCCTCGCGCTCGCGTTCCGCACGCTCCCGGCCGAGCCTGCGCA
This sequence comes from Streptomyces griseoaurantiacus, assembly GCF_036189845.1. Classification (NCBI taxonomy): domain Bacteria; kingdom Bacillati; phylum Actinomycetota; class Actinomycetes; order Kitasatosporales; family Streptomycetaceae; genus Streptomyces; species Streptomyces griseoaurantiacus. Next base: position 4,879,442 of record NZ_CP108326.1, read on the forward strand.
GCGTCGCGCGCGTGACCCGTGTCAGCGCGATCGGCTGGAGCATCGGCAGGCAGTCGGCGACCGCGTCAGGCCCGAGGACCTCCACGGCCGAGGCGACCGCGCGCTCCGCGCCCACCCGCAGTCCGAACGTGGTCAGCAACTGGGCGATGTCCATGCGCAGCACCAGGTCGCCGGCGGCGATCTCCCCGCCGCGCAGGTCGGTCAGGATGACCGTGCCCGCACGGTCGACCAGGACGGCGTCCCCGGCCAGCCTGCGGTGCGCGATGCGGCGCGACTGCAGTGACCGCACCTGCTGCCAGGTGTCGTGCATCAGTTCGTCGGTGATGTGGGCGTCGTCCAGCGAGTCCAGGGTGCGGCCGCCGGTGTGCTCGTAGACCAGCATCACGGCGTCGGGGCCCAGCTCGGAGGTGGCGATCAGCTTGGGCGCGTTGGCTCCGGCCGCGATCGCCGCATAGGCCAGCAGGGCCTCCTGCTCCAGCGCCTGGCGCAGTGACTGCAGACTGCTCCGGGTGGTGATGCCGCGCAGCGTCAGTCGTCGCCAGGCCCGGTAGAAGAAGCCCTGCGCCTGCTGTTCCCGGTCGACGACCGTCACGTCCAGCGGCGGGCCGTCCTCCAGGGTGACGAAGTAGCGCCTGCCGCGGTCGCTGTTCTCGGCACTGTCCGGGAACTCCTCGCGGGCCGCCGTCAGCGGGCGGAAGCCGACCGTGCGCAGTCCCGCCATCAGCGTCCGGCCGGTAGGACGTACGTTCGGGGAGCCGACGGCGTAGAGGGTGCCGTAGGCGATGCTCCAGCCGATCAGCACGGTCAGGATGATCGAGAAAGGGGTGGTGTAGCCCGTGACGAGCATCGAGAACGCGTCCAGCATCAGCACCACCCACAGCACGGCCCGCCAGCGGGGTCTGCGGGACATGCCGACGGCCGTCATGTAGGCGATGACCGGGGCCAGATAGCCGTGCACCGGGTCGGTCAGGGCGTGCGTGTCGCCGGGGGAGGGCTGGGTGAGCGCCTCCTGGACGGAATGGGGAGCGGCCTGGGCGACCCACAGGTCGGTGGCGAGTGTCACTCCGTGCGCGAGGACGGCGGCCAGGACGCCGTCGGCGATACGCAGCCCGTCGCGTTTGATCAGCCGCTCGATCGCGAAGGCGACCGGGACCAGCAGGATGGCGATGCTCGACGCCAGTCCGGCGAGCTTGATCAGCAGATCGGGGGCCTGCCCGGTGCCCTTGTTGATGTCCTGTTCGAGCCCCGAGGTGGTGCCGTGGGCGAAGGCCGCGACCATCAGCAGCACGACGACCGCGAGGAGGCCCACCCCCAGCCGCACGAGGTCCGAGGGCCGGTGCACGCGCGCGGGCAGGAGCGGTTCGTCGCCCTCCACCTCGTCGTTGAAGATCTCCTCGGCCGGTTCCTGGCCGGTCCCGGACGCCTCCGCGGCGTCCCCGTCCTTGTCCGGTCCGGCGGTGTTCGGGCGCGACGACGCCTCAGAGGTGCCCTCCGCGCTCTCGGAATGCACACCCTGCTGTCTCATCGTCTCTTCTTGGTCTCGTATCACCTGTCACCGCCCGCACGATGGTGGCATGCCCGTCCGACATACGGGGTCATCAGGGTGCACAAGCGGGACCGCACAGTCTGCCCGACGCTCCCTTCCGGGGCGAGGGACGATCCCGGCCGCCCACGCCTCCCATTGTCGGTGGCGTCGTGCAGGATGGGGCGGATGAGCGAGGAGAGCCGTCCGGCGGACACGGTGCCGGAGCACGGGGACACGGTGCCGGAGTACCCGGAGTACCCGGAGTACCCGGAATACGTGGAACGGGTCCTCGAGGTGGCCGAGCTGATCCCGCCGGGGCGCGTGATGACCTACGGGGACGTCGCCGAGTGGCTCGAGGAGGGTGGGCCCCGGCAGGTGGGCCGGGCGATGGCCCTGTACGGGAGCGCGGTCCCGTGGTGGCGGGTGGTGCGCGCCGACGGCGTGCTGCTGCCGGGGCACGAGCTGAGAGCCCTCGGCCACTACCGGGAGGAGGGCACACCCCTGAAGGGGGCGAGCCGGTCCGCGGAGGGGCACATGCCCCGCCTCGACATGGCGCGGGCGCGCTGGGACGGCGCCGAGCCGGCTCCGGGGCGGGCTAGATGACCCCCGGCGGGCGTCGGGTGCCCCGCTTGCCCCGTACGGGGGACAGAGGGCACGTGTGGGACATGACGTACGTTCGTGCGGTGAGGAACGCATGCGATCCGTGTGCCCGCGGAGACGGCCGGGAACATCCGGACGGCGTCCTTCCGGCGGTGTCACCGGCGTAGCGTCGACGGCACGCGTCGCCCTCGCCCCACGGCCCCCGCCCGCCCCGCGCGGCACCCCGCCCCACCCGTACCAGCACCAGGACCGGCGAACCACGTGAGCTCCTCTTCCTCCACCAGGCGCCTGCCGCACCCCCCGGTGCGGCAGGGGAACCGTGGCGCTTACCGACTGGTGCGTACCCCGCCGCCCCGCCCGGCCCCCCCTCGTCTTGACGCCGCTCAGCGTGCGGTGGTTGACCACCGCACGGGGCCCCTCCTCGTCCTCGCGGGCCCCGGCACCGGCAAGACGACCACGCTGGTCGAGTCCGTGGCCGCACGCATCGCCCGCGGCACCGACCCGGAACGCATTCTGGTGCTGACGTTCAGCCGCAGGGCGGCCGTCGAGCTGCGCGACCGCATGGCGCTGCGGATCGGTGCGGAGCGGGCGCCGCGGGCCACCACCTTCCACAGCTTCGGCTACGCCCTGGTCCGCGCCCACCAGGACAGCGGCCTGTTCGTGGAACCGCTGCGGTTGCTGTCCGGCCCCGAACAGGACGTGACCGTGCGCGGGCTGCTGGCCGGCCAGCCGGAGCTGGAGCGCCTGGGCCTCGCCCATGTGCGCTGGCCCGAGGACCTGCGCGCCTGTCTGACGACCCGTGGCTTCGCCGACGAGGTGCGCGCGGTCCTGGCCCGCAGCCGCGAGCTCGGCCTGGACCCCGCCGCCCTGGAGGCGTTCGCCCGTCGCATCGGCCGCCCCGACTGGCTGGCCGCCTCCGCCTTCCTCGCCGAGTACCTGGACGTCCTCGACCTCCAGGGCGTCGTCGACTACGCGGAACTCGTCCACCGCGCGGTGCTCCTCGCCCGCCGCCCCGAGGTCGCCGCGCGGCTCGCCGCCCAGTACGACGCCGTCTACGTGGACGAGTACCAGGACACCGACCCGGCCCAGGTACGGCTGCTGCACGCGCTCGCCGGCGGCGGCCGCACCCTGGTGGCCTTCGGCGACCCGGACCAGTCGATCTACGCCTTCCGGGGCGCCGACGTCGGCGGCATCCTGGAGTTCCCCGACGCCTTCGCTCGCGCGGACGGCCGCCCGGCCCCGGTCCGCGTCCTGACGGCATCCCGCCGCTCCGGCGCCGCCCTGCTCGCCGCCACCCGCCTGCTCACCCGGCGGATGCCGCTGACCCGGCTCCCGGCCGAGAAGGTGCGGGCCCACCGGGAGCTGACGGCGGCACGCGAGGGCGGCCGAGTGGAGGTGCGCACCTACCCGACGCCCGGCACGGAGCTGGACAACATCGCCGACATCCTGCGCCGCGCCCACCTGGAGGACGGCGTTCCGTGGGGCGAGATGGCCGTCCTGGTGCGCGCCGGCGCCCGCGGCGTCCCGGGCGTCCGCCGCGCCCTCACCGCCGCCGGGGTCCCCCTGGACGTCGACGGCGACGACCTCCCCCTGCGCCACGAACCCGCCGTGGCCCCCCTGCTGACGGCCCTCAGAGCGGTCGCCCGCGCGGAGGTGACGGAGGGCGGTGCCGCCGAGGGGCCGGACGCGGAGGACGCGGCCGAGGAGCACGACGAGCGGAACGAGCACGACGAGCACGACGAGCGGGACGAGCAGGACGAACAGGGCGGAGACGACGCGCACGACGGGGGCGACACGAAGGACGACGCGAACACCGGCACGGCGGACTGCTGGCTCGACATCGAGACGGCGCTCGCGCTGCTCGCCTCCCCGCTGGCCGGCATGGACGCCGCCGACCTGCGCCGCCTCGGCCGTGCGCTGCGCGAGGAGGAGCGCGCCGCCGGCAGCCCCGTGCCGCCGCCGTCCGACGCACTGCTCGCGCGGGCGCTGGCCGAGCCGGAGCGCCTGGTGGCGCACGATCCGTCGTACGCGCGGGGCGCGCAGCGACTGGGCGCGCTGCTGAGGCGGACCAGGGAGTGCCTGGCCGACGGCGGAACCGCCGAGGAGGCCCTCTGGGAGCTGTGGAACGGCACCCCCTGGCCGGCCCGGCTGGAGCGGTCCTCCCGGCGCGGGGGCGCCGCCGGCCGCAATGCCGACCGCGACCTGGACGCCGTCTGCGCCCTGTTCGCGACCGCCGCGCGCGCCGAGGAGCGCGTCGGCGGACGCGGCGCCCTGAACTTCCTGGAGGAGATCGAGGCCCAGGACATCGCCGCGGACACCCTCACCCGCAGGGCCGTGCGTGCCGACGCCGTCCGCCTGATGACCGCGCACCGCTCGAAGGGCCTGGAATGGCACCTGGTGGTCCTCGCGGGCGTCCAGGAGGGGTTGTGGCCCGACCTGCGCCGTCGCGGCTCCCTGCTGGAGGCCGACCGCATCGGCCGCGACGGACTCGCCGAACCGCTCAGCCAGGGAGCGCTCCTCGCGGAGGAACGCCGGCTGTTCTACGTGGCGGCCACCCGTGCGAAGGAGCGCCTGGTCGTCACGGCCGTGAAGGCGCCCGCGGACGACGGTGACCAACCCTCCCGCTTTCTCACCGAACTGGGTGTCGAGCCCAAGGACGTCACCGGCCGCCCCCGCCGCCCGCTGTCGGTCTCCGCGCTCGTCGCCGAACTGCGGGCCACCACCGTCGACCCCGAGGCATCCCCGGCACTGCGGGAGGCCGCCGCCCGGCGCCTCGCCCGGCTGGCGGCGCTCGCCGACGAGGACGGGCGCCCCCTGGTCCCCTCCGCGCACCCCTACCGCTGGTGGGGCATGTTCGAGCCGACCGAGAGCAAGGTGCCGCTGCGCGACCGCGACAAGCCCGTCGCGCTCTCCGGCAGCGCACTCGACCAGCTCGCCCGCACCTGCGCCCTGCAGTGGTTCCTGGGCCGCGAGGTGAAGGCCGACGCGCCCGCCACCGCCGCCCAGGGCTTCGGCAACGTGGTGCACGTCCTCGCCGACGAGGTCGCCTCCGGCCGCACCCCCGCCGATCTGGAGGTGCTCATGGAGCGGCTGGACTCGGTGTGGAACGCGCTCGCCTTCGACGCCCCCTGGAAGTCCGCCCAGGAGAAGGCCCACGCGCGCGCGGCGCTCGAACGCTTCCTGAAGTGGCACGTCGACTCGGGCGGGCAGCGGGCCGGCCGGACGCCGGTGGCCAGCGAGCAGGACTTCGACGTCACCCTGGGGGCCGGTGACTACGAGGTGCGCATCCGCGGCAGCATGGACCGCGTCGAGACAGACGGCGAGGGCCGCGCCTACGTCGTCGACTTCAAGACCGGCAAGCAGGCGCCCAGCGCCGCCGAGGTCGCCCGCCACCCCCAGCTCGCCGTCTACCAGCTCGCCGTTCGCGAGGGGGCGGTCGACGAGGTGTTCGACGGCACCCGGCCCGAGCCCGGCGGCGCCGAACTCGTCCATCTGAGGCAGGGCGCCGCCAGGAGGGACGGTGGCGAGGAACTGCCCAAGGTGCAGGCCCAGGAACCCCTGGAGGGGCAGTGGGTCGGCGAACTCCTCGCCACCGCCGCCGGGAAGGTCCTCGACGAACGGTTCTCGCCGACGGCGGGGCAGCACTGCGCCCACTGCGCGTTCCGGGCGGCGTGCAGCGCCCGCCCGGAGGGACGGCACGTGGTGGAGTGAGCGGCGAGTGGCCCGCCCCTCCGTGCCCGGCCTCCGTCCCTCCGTCCCTCCGTACCCGTCCCTCCGTCCCTCCGCACCCGGCCTCCGCCCCTCCGCACCCGTCCCTCCGTCCCTCCGCACCCGGCCTCCGCCCCTCCGCACCCGGCCTCCGTCACGGCGTGACGTACGGCACCACCCGCCTTGACCTGGGCTTCTTCCGGTCGGGGGGTCGACCGGGGCCCGCGCTGTCAGTGGCCGCCGTTAGCCTCTCCCCATGCCCGCCCGTATCACCGACCCCGAGCAGCTCAAGGAGCTCCTCGGCATCCCGTTCACCCCGGAGCAGACGGCCTGCATCATCGCGCCGCCCGCCCCGCAGGTGATCGTCGCCGGAGCCGGTTCGGGCAAGACGACGGTGATGGCCGCGCGCGTGGTGTGGCTGGTCGGCACCGGCCAGGTCGCGCCCGAACAGGTGCTCGGGCTGACGTTCACCAACAAGGCCGCGGGCGAACTCGCCGAGCGCGTCCGCAAGGCCCTGGTCAGGGCCGGCGTCACGGACCCCGACGCGATCGACCCCGACAACCCGCCCGGCGAACCGCTGATCTCCACCTACCACGCCTTCGCCGGCCGCCTGCTGACCGACCACGGGCTGCGCATCGGCCTGGAGCCCACCTCGCGGCTCCTCGCCGACGCCACCCGCTACCAGCTCGCCGCCCGCGTGCTGCGCGAGGCCCCCGGCCCCTACCCCGCGCTCACCCGGTCCTTCCCCGACCTCGTCAGCGACCTGCTGGCACTGGACTCCGAACTCGCCGAGCACCTGGTGCGCCCCACAGAGGTGCAGGCGTTCGACGCCGAGCTCCTCGACACCCTGGCGGGCGTCCGGCTCGGCAACGCCGACCTGCGCAAGGTCCCCGAGGCGGCCGCCGCCCGCCGCTCCCTGGCCGGGCTGGTGGAGCGCTACCGCGCCGCGAAGCGCGAGCGGGACCTGCTCGACTTCGGCGACCAGATCGCCCTCTCGGCCGCCCTCTCGGGCCTGCCCGAGGTCGGGAGGATCTTGCGCGAGGAGTTCCGTGTGGTGCTGCTCGACGAGTACCAGGACACCTCGGTCGCGCAGCGGGTCCTGCTCTCCGGGCTCTTCGGGGGCGGCAGCGGGCACCCCGTCACCGCCGTCGGCGACCCCTGCCAGGCGATCTACGGCTGGCGCGGCGCCTCCGTCGCCAACCTGGACGACTTCCCCGCACACTTCCCGCACGCCGACGGCCGCCCCGCCGCCCGCCAGGCCCTCAGCGAGAACCGGCGCAGCGGCGGCCGACTCCTGGACCTCGCCAACGGTCTCGCCGCGCCCCTCCGCGCGATGCACGCGGGCGTGGAGGCGCTGCGCCCGGCCCCGGGCGCCGAACGCGAGGGGCAGGTGCGCTGCGCCCTGCTGCGCACCCATGCCGAGGAGATCGGCTGGATCGCCGAGTCGATCGCCCACCTGGTGCGCACCGGCAAGGAGCCCGGCGAGATCGCGGTCCTGTGCCGCACGGCGGGCGACTTCGCCGAGATCCAGGGCGCCCTCGTCGCCCGGGACGTGCCCGTGGAGGTCGTCGGCCTGTCCGGGCTGCTCCACCTGCCCGAGGTGGCGGACCTCGTCGCCGTCTGCGAGGTGCTCCAGGACCCCGGCGCCAACGCCTCCCTGGTCCGTCTGCTCACCGGCCCCCGCTGGCGCATCGGCCCCCGCGACCTGGCGCTGCTCGGACGCCGCGCCCGCCTGCTCGTGTCCCACACCCGCGTGGACGAGGACGACCCCGATGTGCGGCTCGCCGCCGCCGTCGAGGGCGTCGACCCGACGGAGGTCGTCTCGCTCGCGGACGCCCTCGACACCTTCCTCGAACTGCCCATGGAAGCCGGGCACGAGGACGACGGACTGCCGTTCTCCTCCGACGCGCGCGTCCGGTTCGCCCGGCTCGCCGCCGAACTGCGCGACCTGCGCCGCTCGCTGGCCGACCCGCTGATGGACGTGCTGCACCGCGTGCTCGCCGTCACCGGCCTGGAGGTCGAGCTGTCCGCCTCCCCCCACGCCCTGGCCGCCCGCCGCCGGGAGACCCTCGCCAACTTCCTGGACGTCGCCGCCTCCTTCGCGGCCAACGAACCCGAGACGAGCCTGCTCGCCTTCCTCGGTTTCCTGCGCACCGCCGCGCAGTACGAGAAAGGCCTGGACAACGCGCTGCCCGGTGGCGAGAACACCGTCAAGGTGCTCACCGCGCACAAGTCCAAGGGTCTGGAATGGGACGTCGTCGCCGTTCCCGGACTGGTCACCGGCACCTTCCCGAGCACCCAGGGCCGCGAGAAGTGGACCGCCCAGGGCAAGGTGCTGCCGCACCCGCTGCGCGGCGACGCGGCCACGCTCCCCGAGGTGGAGTCCTGGGACTCCCGGGGACTGCGCGGCTTCCACGAGGCGATGAAGGAGCACCAGCTCACCGAGGAGCTGCGCCTCGGGTACGTCACGTTCACCCGCCCGCGTTCGCTGCTGCTCGGCTCCGGCCACTGGTGGGGCCCGTCGCAGAAGAAACCCCGCGGCCCCTCCGACTTCCTCGTGGCCCTGTACGCGCACTGCGCGGCCGGGCACGGCGAGATCGAGGCCTGGGCGGAGCCGCCGGCCGAGGGCGAGGAGAACCCGGCCCTGCTCGCGGCCTCCGCCGACCGTGCCTGGCCGCTGCCGCTGGACGAGGCCGCGCTGGCCCGCCGCCGTGCCGCCGCCGAGACCGTCCTGGCACACCTGGAGCACACGGCCTCCCTCGCGTCCGCGTCCGCCGCGGAGACCGCCGCACCGCGGGCGGCGCACGACCCGTTCACGCACGAGGACCCGGACTGGCCCCCGCCGGACGAGGAGCCGCCGTACGACCCGGACGAGGAGCCCCCGTACGGGCCGCCGGACGACGACCCCCTCGACGGCCTGCCCGAGGAGGAGCCCTTCCCCGGTCCGCCCGAGGAGGGGGACGAGGACGGGTACGTGTACGCCGACCACGAGGAGGAGGAGCCGGGGGGCGGGACCGGCTCCCGGTCCGTCGGCCGCCCGGCGGACCGCCCCGTCGTGCCCCACCAGGCACCACCCCCCGGGACGCAGTCCGGCCCGGAACGGATCCCGCACTCGCGCACCGCGGACGTGCCCGGCGGCACACCGCTCACCCCCGAGGAGGCCCGCACGCTGGCTTCCTGGGACCGCGACCTCGACGCGCTCACCGGAGAGCTGCTGCGGGCCCGCGCGGGCGTCACCGAGGTCGTCCTCCCGGCCTCGCTGACCGCCTCGCAGCTCATGAGGCTGGCCGAGGACCCGGACGGGCTGGCACAGGAGCTTGCCCGCCCGATGCCCCGGCCTCCGCAGCCCGCGGCCCGACGGGGCACCCGGTTCCACGCCTGGGTCGAAAGCAGGTTCGAGGCGCTGCGGCTGCCGATGCTGGAACCCGACGAGCTGCCGGGCACCGAGGCCGAGATCGCCGACGAGCGCGATCTGGAGGCACTCAAGGAGGCCTTCGCCCGCACGCCCTACGCCCACCGCACCCCGTACCGGGTGGAGGCGCCCTTCCAGATCGGCATCGCCGGACGCGTCGTACGGGGCCGCATCGACGCGGTCTACCGCGAGGGCGAGGGCGGGACGGCGCGGTACGAGATCGTCGACTGGAAGACCAACCGGGCGCCCACCGCCGACCCGCTGCAGCTCGCCGTGTACCGGCTGGCCTGGGCCGAGCAGCGGGGTGTGCCCCTGGAGCGGGTCACGGCGGCGTTCGTGTACGTGCGCCGGGGCGAGGTCGTACGGCCGCCGGACCTGCCGGGGCGGGCCGAACTGGAGCGGCTGCTGGGCGCCGGGGAGAGCGGCGTGCCGGCCGCCGGGGAGCCCCGGACGGCGATCCGGGACGGGAGGCGGTACGAGGACGGCACCGAAACGATCACCGGCGTACCCGAAACGCTCACCGACGGTGTCCGGCCGCCCACCGACGAACCGCCGGGAGGGGATGTCGGCGCAGGCCGTTAGGCTCGTGGGTATGAGCACCACCCCGGACAGCGCCGTCCGCACGTACATCGACCGCCATCGTGCCGCCTTCCTCGACGACCTCGTGGAGTGGCTGCGCATCCCGTCGGTGTCCGCGCAGCCCGAGCACGCTCCGGACGTGCGGCGCAGCGCCGAGTGGCTCGCCGCCCGGCTGGCCGGGACCGGCTTCCCGACCGCCGAGGTGTGGCCCACCGCGGGCGCCCCGGCGGTCTTCGCCGAGTGGCCCAGCGAGGACCCGCTGGCGCCCACCGTGCTGGTCTACGGCCACCACGACGTGCAGCCCGCCGCCCGCGAGGACGGCTGGGAGAGCGAGCCCTTCGCACCGGAGATCCGCGAGGGCCGGCTGTACGGGCGCGGGGCAGCCGACGACAAGGGGCAGGTGTTCTTCCACACACTCGGCGTGCGCGCACACCTCGCCGCCACCGGGCGCACCGCCCCCGCCGTCCACCTGAAGCTGCTGATCGAGGGCGAGGAGGAGTCCGGCTCCCCGCACTTCCGCGCCCTCCTCGAGGCGAACGCGCACCGGCTCGCCGCCGACGCCGTGATCGTCTCCGACACCGGCATGTGGTCCGAGGACACCCCCACGGTGTGCACGGGCATGCGCGGGCTCGCCGAGTGCGAGATCGTCCTGCACGGCCCGGAGCAGGACATCCACTCCGGCTCCTTCGGCGGCGCGGTGCCCAATCCGGCGACCGCCCTCGCCCGGCTGGTCGCCGCGCTGCACGACGAGGACGCCCGGGTGGCGGTCCCCGGCTTCTACGACGGCGTGAGCGATCTCGCCGATCGCGAACGGGCCCTCTTCGCCGAACTGCCCTTCGACGAGGAGCGGTGGTTGCGCACCGCCAGATCCACGGCCACCCACGGCGAAGCCGGCTACACCACCCTGGAGCGCGTCTGGGCCCGCCCCACCGCCGAGGTCAACGGCATCGGCGGGGGCTACCAGGGCCCCGGCAGCAAGACCGTCGTGCCGGCCTCGGCCCGGGTCAAACTGTCCTTCCGGCTCGTCGACGGGCAGGAGCCCGACCACATCGAGAAGGTGGTCCGCGCCTGGGCCGCCGAGCAGGTGCCCGCCGGCATCCGGTCCGAGATCACTTTCGGCCCCGCCACCCGCCCGTGCCTGACCCCGCTGGACCACCCGGCGCTGCGCTCGCTCGTACGTGCGATGGGCCGGGCCTTCGAACAGCCGATCCGCTACACCCGGGAAGGCGGCTCGGGGCCCGCCGCCGACCTCCAGGAGGTGCTCGGCGCCCCGGTGCTGTTCCTCGGCATCTCGGTGCCGTCCGACGGCTGGCACGCGCCGAACGAGAAGGTCGAACTGGACCTGCTCCTCAAAGGCGCGGAGGCCGGCGCACACCTGTGGAGCGACCTCGGGGAGAGCTGGCGCCATGAGCGGTGACCGTCCCGCAGGACGGACCGGCCGCCGCGCCCTGCTCCGGGCGCGGCACACTGGGGAGGCCGCCCCGGACGCCCAGATCCCGCCGGACCCGGTCGCCTCCCGCCGTCCGTCCCGCTGAACCGCCCACCGATCCACCGCACCCCTGGGGGAGTTGGAAGCACCTGTGACCACCTGGACCGACCACACCGCCGACCGCGACAGGCCCGTCTCGCTCACCGCCCCGAGCGGCGTCGACCGGGCCGCCCATCACCGTCTCGACGAGGCATGGCTCGCGGCGGCCTGGAGCCACCCCTCGACGCGCTGCTTCGTGGTCTCCGGCGGCCAGGTACTCATCGACGAGACGGAGGACGGCCGGACCGAACTGGTCATGACCCCGTCCTTCGAGGCCCCGCTCACCGAGGCCCACCGCTACTTCCTCGGCACGGACGACGACGGAGTGAGCTACTTCGCCCTCCAGAAGGACACCCTGCCGGGCCGCATCGACCAGTCCGCACGCCCCGCCGGGCTCCGCGAGGCCGGACTGCTGCTGTCCCCGCGGGACGCGGGCCTCATGGTGCACGCGGTCGCCCTGGAGAACTGGCAGCGCCTGCACCGCTACTGCTCCCGCTGCGGCGAACGCACCGTGATCGCGGCGGCCGGCCACATCCGCCGTTGCCCGGCCTGCGGCGCCGAGCACTACCCGCGCACCGACCCCGCCGTGATCATGGCGGTCACCGACGACCAGGACCGCATCCTGCTCGGCCGCCAGGTGCACTGGCCCGAGGGCCGCTTCTCCACGCTCGCCGGCTTCGTCGAGCCGGGGGAGTCCATCGAGCAGTCCGTGCGCCGGGAGGTCTTCGAGGAGGCGGGCATCACCGTCGGCGACGTCCAGTACGTCGCCAGCCAGCCCTGGCCCTTCCCCTCCAGCCTCATGCTCGGCTTCATGGCCCAGGCCACCGACACCGACATCGACGTCGACGGCGACGAGATCCACGAGGCGCGCTGGTTCTCCCGCGAGGACCTGCGGGCCGGTTTCGAGTCCGGCGAGGTCCTTCCGCCCTACGGCATCTCCATCGCGGCCCGCCTGATCGAACTGTGGTACGGCAAGCCGCTCCCCACCAGGGCGGTCTGAGACGGCACGTCCGACGGCGGCGACGTGCGAAGGCCCCCGCGGCTGCTGCGGGGGCCTTCGCACGGAACGGGTCGGACCTCAGGCGGCCATGGCCTGCTTGACCTGGGCCAGGGACGGGTTGGTCATCACCGTCTCGGAACCGGACGGGGAGACGACGAGAACGGTCGGGACCGTCTGGTTGCCCTCGTTCACCTTCTCCACGAACGCCGCCGACTGCGGGTCCTGCTCGATGTTGATCTCGTTGTACGAGATGCCCTCACGGTCCATCTGACTCTTCAGCCGACGGCAGTAGCCGCACCACGTGGTGCTGTACATCGTCACAGTGCCCGACATGTCGGTCCGTGCTCCTTCTCTCGTCAATGAGCGGGATGCGTCATCGCTGCCGTGTTGAACGCATGTGAAGGACGTGTCATTCCCGGCCGGGCCGCCCTTCTCGCCGTGGACACGACAGTGGATCGTATTAGTACGACTACGTATGCCTCCCTGTGGACAACCCGCCGCATCCGTCCCCACCGACCTGGCAGCATGGCGGGGTGACAGCAGCAACGCATTCCACCCTCTTCCCACGGGTACCGGACTCCGCGGACGCCGTGCTCGACGGGCTCGACCCCGAGCAGCGCGCCGTCGCCACGGCCCTGCACGGGCCGGTGTGCGTACTGGCGGGAGCCGGCACGGGCAAGACCCGGGCGATCACCCACCGCATCGCCTACGGGGTGCGCGCGGGCATCCTCCAGCCCTCCAGCGTGCTCGCCGTCACCTTCACCAACCGCGCCGCGGGCGAGATGCGCGGCCGATTGCGGCAACTCGGCGCCGCCGGAGTGCAGGCCCGCACCTTCCACTCCGCCGCGCTGCGCCAGCTCCAGTACTTCTGGCCGAAGGCGGTCGGCGGCTCCCTGCCCCGTCTCGTCGACCGCAAGGTGCAGCTCGTCGCCGACGCGGCCGCCGCCTCCCGCATCCGCCTCGACCGCAACGAGCTGCGGGACGTCACCGGCGAGATCGAGTGGTCCAAGGTCACCCAGACCGTTCCCGGCGACTACGCGGCGGCGGCCGCCAAGGCCGCCCGCGACACCCCCCGCGACCCCGCCGAGATCGCCAAGCTCTACGAGGCCTACGAGGAGATCAAGCGCGACCGCGCCGTCATCGACTTCGAGGACGTGCTGCTGCTCACCGTCGGCATCCTCCAGGACCGGCGCGACGTCGCCGAACAGGTCCGCGCCCAGTACCAGCACTTCGTGGTCGACGAGTACCAGGACGTCAGCCCCCTCCAGCAGCGCCTGCTGGAACTGTGGCTCGGCGACCGCGAGGACCTGTGCGTCGTCGGCGACGCCAGCCAGACCATCTACTCCTTCACCGGCGCCACCCCCGACCACCTGCTCGACTTCCGGGTCCGCCACCCCGGGGCGACGGTCGTGAAACTCGTCCGCGACTACCGCTCCACCCCCCAGGTGGTCCACCTCGCCAACGGACTGCTCTCCCAGGCCCGCGGCCGCGCCGCCGACCACCGCCTGGAACTCGTCTCGCAACGCCCCGCGGGCCCCGAGCCGACCTACGCGGACTACGCCGACGAACCCTCCGAGGCCGAGGGCGCCGCCCGCCACATCCGCGCACTGCTGGACTCCGGGGTTCCCGCGGCGGAGATCGCGATCCTGTTCCGCACCAACTCCCAGTCCGAGACCTACGAGCAGGCACTGGCCGACGCGGGCATTCCCTACCAGCTCCGCGGCGCCGAGCGTTTCTTCGACCGCCCCGAGGTGCGCAGGGCGATCCACGCCCTGCGTGCGGCCGCCCGCTTCGGCGGCAACGACTCCCGGCTCGACGACGTGGTCGACCTGCCCTCCCAGGTACGGGCCGTCCTCTCCGGCGAGGGCTGGACCGGTGAACCGCCGGCCGGCTCCGGCGCGGTCAGGGAACGCTGGGAGTCGCTGGCCGCCCTGGTCCACCTCGCCCAGGACTTCGCCACCGTCAGGGCGGACGTCACCCTCGGCGACCTGATCACGGAACTGGACGAACGCGCGGGCGCCCAGCACGCACCCACGGTGCAGGGCGTCACCCTCGCCTCCCTGCACTCCGCCAAGGGACTGGAGTGGGACGTCGTCTTCCTGGTCGGTGTCGCCGAGGGCATGATGCCGATCAGCTACGCCAGGACGGACGAGCAGATCGAGGAGGAGCGCCGGCTCCTCTACGTCGGAGTCACCCGGGCGAGGGAACGTCTCTTCGTCTCCTGGGCGCTCTCCCGCTCGCCCGGCGGACGCCCTAGCCGCCGCCCCAGCCGCTTCCTCGACGGTCTGCGCCCCGGCTCGACCGCGACGGGGGGCAGAAGCGGCGGACCGGGTGGCTCCGGAGGCGTCGAGCGCGGCTACGGCTCGGCCGGCGGGCGAGGCGGTGCGACGGGTGCGGGTGCCGTGCCCACCGCCCGCCGCACCCAGCGGACGGTGGCCCGCTGCAAGGTCTGCGGACGCACCCTGACGGACGCCGGCGAGATGAAACTGATGCGCTGCGAGGACTGTCCCTCCGACATGGACGAGGGACTGTACGAGCGGCTGCGGGAGTGGCGGGCCGTCCAGGCCGGGCGCAGCGGACAGCCCGCCTTCTGCGTCTTCACCGACCGGACGCTCATGGCCATCGCCGAGACGGTGCCCGAGGAGCCGGAGGAGCTGGCACGGATTCCCGGTGTCGGCATGCGCAAGTACAGACGGTACGGAGCCGAGGTCCTGGCCATCTGCGCAGGCCAGGAGGCCGCGGGCGAGGAGGCGAAAGGTTGAGTGGAACTCGTCGCAAAAATAGTTTGCGCATGCCCCGGGAATCCCCATAGGTTCTAAGCCACGGGGACGGCGGCCTTCTCGAAGGCCCTGATCCCGTGGTCTACTTGCACATCCAGACGGATCGGCTCACCACCGGTCCCCGAGACGCCGAAGGGAGGCGATTTCAGTGATCAGCATCAACAGCAGCTTCGTCAGCACCGCCAAAGTGACCGATCGCTCGGCCGCCTCCGTGTGCCCGCAGGGCGTCTCCTACCTGGGCACCGGTGTGTCCGGCATCCGTGTCGACCGTCCGGCGTCCCTCCTGTCTCTCTCGGGCCTGCCCGTCCGTGAGCGCGATGAGCGACCGACCAAGGCACTGGAAGCGGTAGAGGCACAGGCGCAGGCCCATGCCTTTGCGGCGGCCGGTGCCGGATTCCGGAAGCAGACGAAGCAGCACCACCTGATGTGGGCCTTCCGCGGGCCTGAACCCTGGAGTGATCCAGCCTGATCGCCGATCAGGCAGGCGCCTTCAGGGCCGCGGAACCCAACCGGGATCCGCGGCCCTTCTGTTTGTCCCGCACCGGGACCGACGGACGAAGGACCTCGGAACAAGAACAGCCCCGGTACCAGCCGACTCCCGGCCCCACAGGGCCGGACCGACCAGACGAGGAAGACGAACCGTGCAACTCGAAGCGCACGTCCCGTCCGTACCGCCTTCCGACACGATCCCCAAGCCCGTCCTTCCGGAGGACTCCACCTTGACCCCGCTCACCACGCTCACCGCGCTCGACGACGCCATCGAGAACCTCGGTGTCGCCGTCCCGTGCCGCTCGTACGACCCGGAGGTCTTCTTCGCCGAGTCGCCGGCGGACGTCGAGTACGCGAAGTCGCTCTGCCGCACCTGCCCGCTGGTCGACGCCTGCCTCGCCGGCGCCAAGGAGCGGCGCGAGCCCTGGGGCGTCTGGGGTGGCGAACTGTTCGTCCAGGGCGTCGTCGTCGCCCGGAAGCGGCCGCGTGGCCGCCCGCGCAAGAACCCGGTCACGGCATGAACACCCCCGGCACGATCAACCGTCCCCTCACGCTCGACCCCACGAAGCAGGCCCCGATGAAGCCGTCCACGAACGAGCCGTCCGGCTCCGCGATCGAAGACGTCACCACCACCGGTGCGAGCGACTCGCGCCAGAACAGGACCCGAGAGATGCAACTCATCCCAGAAGCCCTGGCTCGTGCGCATATGCACGACCGACTGCGAGAGGCCGAGCGGGAACGCCAGGCCGTGCGCCTGGCGGTCGCCCGCCGGATGCAGCGCCGGGCCGAGCGCGCGTCGCTGCGCGCCCGCCGCGCGCTGGCCATGGCCGTCATGCAGTGACCCACCGCGGTCATCGACGATGAACCTCACCCGGGGGCCGGTCCACCAGGACCGGCCCCCGGTCGCGTCCCGGGGCCGGGAGCGCGCCGCGCCGGTTGCCGGGACCGCGCCGCGACTGCGCCGGGGCTCAGGCCTGCGAGGCGGACCGCTTCCCGGAGCCGTCACCGCGCCCGTCCCCGAGCCCCTGGCCGGTCCCGTGCGCCGGCTCGTCCCCGGGCTCCCTGCCGGATTCCGCCTCGGCCTTCTGCTGCCCGGGAAGCCGCACCTCCTCGGCCTCCTCGGCCTCCTCGGCCTCCTCGGCCTCCCCGGCTTCCCCGACCTCCTCCGTAAGAGCGAGGTCTGCGGCGTCCGTGTCCTCGGGCTCGACGAGCTCGACGGGCTCGTCCGTCTCCGCCGCCTCGAAGAAGTCGTCCTCCTCCTCGACGAAACCCGGAAGCCACTGCTCCAGTTCCTCCCGCAGCCGCACCGTCGCGCCCAATTGGCACAGCACGCCGATCGTGCTGAGGGTGACCCGGTGGATCAGCAGGTACGACGGGGGCAGATTGAGCTTCTTGCCGAGCTGGTAGGCGGGAGAGCGGACATCGGCGATGCGGGCCGCCTGGCTGCGGATCCAGCCCCGCGTGAAGGTGAACTCCTCGACCCTGGCGGGTTCGATGATCGGCAGGAGGTAGTCCAGGACCGCGTCCGGCTCCAGGTCGATGGACTCCTTGACGAATCCCTCCTCGCGCAGATGCGTGTAGACGAATTCGGCATCGCCTTCGAGCGTCATCCGCAGCGAGCGGCCGATCGGCGCGGGCAGCCCGCCGGGGAGCCGGTCGACGGTACCGAAGTCCAGGACGCCGAGCCTCCAGTCGTCCTCGCCCTGAGGACCGCCGGGCAGCAGCCGGAAGTTGCCGGGGTGCGGGTCGGCGTGGAGCAGGCCGGTGCGGGCCGGTCCGGAGAAGAGGAAGCGGGCCAGCAACTGGCCGGCCCGGTCGCGCTGCTCCTTGGTGCCCGCGGAGATGATCTCCGACAGGGGCGTCCCGTCCATCCATTCGGTCACCAGGACCTGCTCGCACTGATGGACCACCGCCGGGACGACCACGTCCGGGTCCTCCGCGAACTCCTCCGCGTGAGCCTGCTGGGCCTCCGCCTCCAGGCCGTAGTCCAGTTCCTCCGAGACCCGGTCGCGCAGCTCGGTGATCAGCGGCTTGATGTCCATGCCGGGGACGAGCGGACCGAGCAGCCGGGCGAACCGGCTGAGCTGGTTGAGGTCGGAGAGCAGCGCGTCGCCCGCGCCCGGGTACTGGACCTTGACCGCCACCTCGCGGCCGTCGTGCCACACCGCCCGGTGCACCTGGCCGATGGACGCGGCGGCCGAGGGCTTGTCCTCGAACTCCTGGAAAAGCTCCTGCCAGTCCTCGCCCAGCCGTTCCGCCAGTACGGCGTGGACGGTCCGGGTCGGCATCGGAGGAGCCGCCTCCTGGAGCTTCGTGAGCGCGGCTCGGTAGGGCCCGGCGACCTCCTCGGGCAGCGCCGACTCGAAGACGGACAGGGCCTGCCCGAACTTCATGGCACCGCCCTTGAGCTCGCCGAGGACCTTGAACAGCTGGTCCGCGGTGCGCTGCTGGAGCTCACGGCCCACGAGCTCCGCCGACTCGCCGACGATCCGTTTGCCGAGTCCCCAGGTCGCCCGTCCGGCGAAGCCGAGCGGGAGCGCCGCGAGCTTGGCGGTCCGGGTGACCGCCTTGCGGGGAAGATCAGACATGCGCCCTCCAAGTCCTGGACAGCCGTGTCGCCGGGGCCTTGCGGGACACCTCCGCCGACGGCTGCCGCACGGCCATTGTCGCGCGTGACCCGCCGTCCTCCGCGTCCCGTGCCCTGTTACCTTTCTCCACCTCTTCCGCGCGGCCCTCGGCCCCGTCACCGCTGCCGTCCTTCCGCGCCGCGCCGCACGGGCAGCCGGGATGGGCCCACACCGGGCGCGCGTGCCAGTCGAACCGGGGCACGGCGGCCTCCCAGCGGGCGCCGGCGCTCGCCGGGGTCCCGCCGTCGAGGAAGGTGAGCGCGTGCCCGGCGGCGAGCGATGCGACGGCGGAGGCCAGCGCCAGGTCACAGGCCTGTCCCGGGCGGGGGCGTCCCGAGCGCCACTGGGCCACCAGGCGCGGCCAGGTCTCGTCCCGGTCGCGGCGGTGCCGGTCCAGGCAGTCCGCGCAGGCGGTCTCCCCGGGGACCACGAGCGGCCCGACCACCCCCGTGCCCTCGACGACCCCCGCGTACAGATGGGGTGTTCCGGAGGCGAGCAGCGGCTCGACGGCGGCCGGATCGGGGGCGTGGACGGCGAGACCGTCGCGCGGGGCGAGCACCACCAGATCCAGACCGGGATCGGCGCAGCCCTCGCCCGGTGACCCGGCCGCCCGGCGGCCCGGGGGCCGATCGGGCGCTGCCCGGCGCACCGCCCTGCGGGCCGCCTCGTCGCGGCGTTCGCCGACCGACTCCGCCGGGAACCCGCCCGGTGCCACGTCCCACGGCTCGACCCGGCCGATGTCCCGCACGTCGACCTCGCCCACCCCCGCCCCGGCGAGCAGCGAGGCGAGGACGACGCCGACCCGCCCGGCACCCCTGACCCGCACCCGCAGGGAACGGCGGGCGGCGAGCCGGTCGAGTGCGGCGCCCGGCTCGCGGGCGAGGAGCGACAGGGAGGCGAGGTCGGGACGGAGCCGGTCGAGGACCTCCTTTCTCTCCCGGAGATCCGCGGCCTCCGGGCCACCGCCCTTCGCGTCGTCCAGCAGGCCCGAGGCGGACAGCCGCTCCACCAGCGTGTCCACGTGGCCGTCCGGCAGGCCCATCCGGCGACCCTCGTCCCGCAGCAGGGGCAGCCCCCGGGTCCCGTCGAGCAGGCCGAGCAGACTGCCCGTCGCGGTGTCCACCGGTCCCACCACCATGGCGTGTGCGGGCGCCATCCCGAACTGCACGGTGTTCAGATCCCGCCAGCCGCGCCGCAGCGCGGGCTTCACCATCGGATGCATCACATTCCCCCGTAGCCGTGTCCTCGCACCGATCCGTCGACGAGCCGATGAGTGGTCCACCGGGACGTGCTCCGCCGACGAGTGCGAGGGCCAGGATGCCGGGCCGACCGCGCAGCCCGTCCCGAGTTGTCCACAGGCAGAGGCATTCGTCGTACAAGTCATGCGATATGCAGGTCATGCGATTCGTGCGGATTGCGCACGGCGTGGCGCCCGCTACCCGCCGAGCGCGCCCGGAAGGGGGACTTCCCCCGTGCGCAGCGGGTAACGTGCGGGCGTGTCCGCCGATCCACCGCACCGCGCAGCCGAACCGCAGCGCAGCACGACGAACCCGCCGCAGGGCGGCCGGACGACGAGCGCGATCGAGGTCCGCAGGAGCGCGCGACGGCGCAGAACGGTCTCCGCGTACCGCGAGGGCGATCGCACCGTCGTGCTCATCCCCGCCCGGATGTCCGAGGCGGAGGAGCAGCGCTGGGTCACCGTCATGCTCGAGAAACTGGCCGCCCAGGAGAGCAGGCGACGCCTGGGCGACGCCGAGCTGGCCGAGCGCGCCGAGCGGCTGTCGGCGCAGTACTTCGAGGGGCGGGCCCGGCCCGCCACCGTCCGCTGGGTCACCAACCAGAACACCCGCTGGGGCTCCTGCACCCCCGCCGAGGGCAGCATCCGCCTCTCGCACCGCCTGCGGGACATGCCCGAGTACGTCGTCGACTACGTGCTGCTGCACGAACTCGCGCATCTGCTGGTCCCCGGGCACGGCCCCCGCTTCTGGCAGCTCCTGGAGGCCTATCCGCGCACGGAGCGGGCCCGCGGCTACCTCGAAGGGGTAGTGGCCGCCGGGCGGCTGCCGCACCAGCCCGAGTCGTCGGCCGAATAGCGTCGCGGGCGCCGGACGACGGTCCCGCGAGGCACGGCGGGCACTTTCGGACCCGGGCCCTGTTGTGTACCGGGTCTGTACCGGCCTCCTCCGTTGTCGGACTTTGCCGTTAGCCTGGCGCGACGCACTCGCATACGGGATGGGGGACGGTCGTACGCATGGCCAGGGAATTCCAACGCGGCCACAAGGCCAGGATCAGTGACCTCACCGCGGGAACGGATCTGTACGTGGGTGTGCAGATCGCCGGCCCCGGGCTGACGTTCGACATCAGTTGCTTCGGGCTCGACGCCGAGGAGCGGCTCTCGGACGACCGGTACTTCGTCTTCTTCAACCAGCCGAAGACGCCCGAGGAGTCCATTCAGCTGCTCGGCGCCCAGGCGGGCGACACCGAGTCCTTCCGGGTGACGCTGGACCGGATACCGCCTCACATTCAGAAGCTGTCGTTCACCGCGACGCTCGACGGCGCCGGCCAGATGTCCCAGATCGGCCCCGGCTACCTGCGCATCGTCGCGGGCGGCGAGGAGGTCGCCCGCTACCCGTTCAGCGGCTCCGAGTTCAGCACGGAGCGGGCCGTCATGCTCGGTGACTTCTACCTCAAGGACGTCTGGCGGTTCGCGGCCGTGGGCCAGGGCTTCGACGGCGGCCTCGACGCGCTGCTGAAGAACTTCGGCGGCGAGGTGGCCGAGGAGGAGGCGCCGGCGCCGCAGCAGGCCCCGCCGCCGCAGGCGGGCGCCGCCCTCGGGTTCGCCCCGCCCGCCCAGGCCACCGCGCCCCCGGCCTTCGGCGCCCCCGCGGCGCCCGCCGCCCCGGTGCCCCCGCAGCCCCCGGCCCCCGTGCCGCAGCCCGCCCCGCAGGGCTTCGCACCGCCCCAGGGCCCCGGCACGCCCCCGCCCGCGCCCTCGGTGCACGCCGCGCCGACCATCGTCGCGCCGTTGCACGCCCCGCCCACCGGCACCGTGCCCCCGCCCGCCCCCGCCCCGTACGCGCAGCCCCCCGGTCCGCCCGGGCCGCCGCCCGGTCACGGACAGCAGCCGCCCGCCCCGTCGGCCCCGATGCCTCCCGGCTACGGCCAGCAGGGTCCGCCCGCACCCCCCGGCTTCGGGCAGCAGCCCCCACAGGCACCCCCCGGTTACGGCCAGGCCCCCGCAGCGCCCGGTGTGCCGGGTGCGCCCTCGCCCTACGGCGTGCCCCAGGGCGCCCCGCAGGGCGCGGCGGGTGTCGCCGCGGCACTGCAGACCTACCGCGAGGCACCCACCGGTCAGCGCTGGACGCAGCAGAACCACAAGCTCGTCCGCGTCGACCTCGGTCTCGGCGGTCAGCCCGTGCTGGCCCGCCAGGGCAGCATGGTGCTGTACCAGGGCAAGGTGGACTTCGGCTACAAGGGCGCGGGCTTCGCCGGCCGCATCGTCGGCAACGCCACCGGCCAGGAGATGCAGCTGATGCGCTGCACCGGCCAGGGCCAGGTGTTCCTCGCCGAGGGCGCCGCCCATCTGCACCCCGTCGAGCTGCAGGGCGACGCGATCTGCGTCTCCGCGGAGAACGTCCTCGCCTTCGACGAGTCCCTCCAGTACGAGGTCCGGCGCATCGAGGGCCACGGCATCCCCGGCGGGGCGCTGTTCACCATGCAGTTCCAGGGCACCGGCACACTCGTCGTCAAGACGCACGGCACGCCGGTCGTGCTCCCGGTGACACCGACCACGTTCGCCGACTGCAACGCCGTCGTCGCCTGGTCCGCCGCCTCCCAGGTGATCGTCTCCAGCCAGGTGCGGATGCGCCGCAACGCCTATCCGGGGGACACCGGGGAGAGCGTCAACCTGCAGTTCCGAGGCGCGCCCGGCAACTTCATCGTCGTCCAGCCGTACGAGGTCTAGGGGAGCCCGTCATGAACCAGCCGCTCGCGGGCTACGCCCCCGCACCCGTCACCGCCCGCATGGGGAACCACGGCAACCACATGCTCAAGGTCGCCATGCAGAGCGGAAGCGACCTCCTCGCGCGCGTGGGCTCGATGGTCGCCTACGAGGGCTTCATCCAGTACGAGCCCAACCCGCCGGCCGTCCGGCAGATCGCCCGTGACTGGGCCACCGGCGAGGGCGCGCCCCTGATGAAGTGCTCCGGCGACGGACTGCTCTACCTCGCCGACTACGGGGCGGACGTCGTCGTCATCAATCTGGGCGGTGACGCGATCTCCGTCAACGCCACCAACCTGCTCGCCTTCGACGCGCACCTGACGTGGGGCGTCGAACGCGTCAAGGGCCTCGCCAAGTTCGCCGGGCAGGGCCTGTGGAACACCAAGATCTCCGGGCAGGGCTGGGTCGCGCTGACCTCCCGGGGCACCCCGATCGTCGTCGACTGCGGCGGCGGCGAGGACGAGACGTACGTCGACCCCGACGCGCTCGTCGCCTGGTCCCCGAACCTCAAGGTGAAGGGCAAGCGCAGCTTCAAGGCGGGCTCGCTCATCGGGCGGGGCAGCGGCGAGGCCTATCAGATGGCGTTCTCCGGGCAGGGCATCGTCGTGGTGCAGCCCAGCGAGGACAGCACCGACCGCCTCCGGATCCGGGGCTGAGGGGGAGCGACACACCATGCAGAGTTCTCTTTTCGCCCACAACGACCAGCAGACCCAGGAGCGCTACAGCCTGCAGAACCCGCAGCTGCTGCGCGTCGTCCTGGAGGGTCACGACGACCTTCTGGCCCGCAAGGGCAGCATGGTCGCCTACCAGGGGCTGGTCGAGTTCGACGCCGAGTACCAGCAGGGCGGGCAGCGGCGCGCACGGGCGTACACCGGCGAGGGCCTGGACCTGATGCGCTGCCACGGCCAGGGGATCGTCTACCTCGCCAACCTGGCCCAGCACGTGCACCTGGTGGACGTCGAGTCCGAGGGACTCACCGTCGACAGCGCCTATGTCCTCGCCATGGACTCGACGCTGCACCACGAGGTCATCGCCGTCGACAGCCAGTACGGCATCTCCGGCTCGGGCAAGTACCAGCTCAACATCACCGGACACGGCAAGGTCGCCCTGATGACCTCCGGCGCCCCGCTGATGATGCGGGTCACGCCCGACAAGTACGTCAACTGCGACGCCGACGCGATCGTCGCCTGGTCCACCGGGCTGCGCGTGCAGATGCAGGCCCAGACGCACTCCTCGGGGGTGTGGCGCCGCCGGGGCAGCACCGGTGAGGGCTGGGAGCTCAGCTTCATGGGCAACGGCTTCGCGCTGGTCCAGCCCAGCGAGCTGCTGCCGCCGCAGAACGCGGTGATCGGCCAGGGCATCGCCGCCCAGTTCGGCATGGGCCAGCAGGGCGCCCGCGGACAGAACCAGGGCAACGCCTGGAGCTGACCGCCTTCAAGGGCAGCGGTAAGGGGCACGCGCCCGGCGCGTGCCCCTTACCTTTGTGGGCTTGCCCTTATCGGTTCTCGATCACAGCCGGGCGCGGGTCGCCTCCAGCAGCCGCACGACCGAGTCGTCCGCCACGTCCGCCACCTCGGCGTAGGGGAACCAGCGCAGGTCGAGCGACTCCTCGCTGATCGCCTCGACCGCGCCCGCCGGGGCGAGCGCCGCGTACTGCACGTCGAGATGCCACGCGCACGGCGTCAGATGCCGGTCCAGGCGCACCGGACCGCCCGGCAGCAGCGTGAGCCCCGCGATGCCGGACTCCTCCGTCGCCTCGCGCAGCGCCGCGGCGGCCAGGGAGACGTCCCCGGGCTCGCAGTGGCCGCCCATCTGCAGCCACTTGCGGATCTTGCGGTGCAGGGTCAGCAGGACACGTCCGCCCGAGGGGTCGATCACCATGGCGCTCGCCGTGAGGTGGCCGTCCCGGCATGCCTTCCACAGGCCGTCCGGACGGGCGGCGAGATGGTCCAGGTAGACCCGGCGCAGTTCCTCCTGCTCCGGGGCGGCGTCCTCCCGGCGCTCCGCGGGGGTGTACTCCTTGAGGACCGCGACCGCGTCGTCGTGAAGGCTCACTCGGCGTCGTCGCCCTTCCCGCCGTCGCCGTTCTTGTCGTCGTTCCCTTCGGCGGAGGTGTCCCCGTCGGTGGAGGCGTCCTTGCCGTCCTTGCCGTCGTCGCCCGTGTCCTTGCGCAGGTCGGGCTTGTGCGCCGCCTCGCCGAGCATCTTGTCCAGCTCGGAGAAGTCCATCTGCTCGCGGTGCACGAAGCCGTCCGGATCGTCCAGGTCGGAGGCGGTCGGCAGCATGTCCGGGTGCGCCCACAGGGCGTCCCGGCCGTCCACCCCGCGCGCGTCCGTCAGCGAGGCCCACAGCCGGGAGGCGTCGCGCAGCCGGCGCGGACGCAGCTGCAGACCGATCAGCGTGGCGAACGTCTGTTCGGCAGGACCACCCGAGGCGCGGCGCCGGCGCAGCGTCTCGCGTAGCGCGTCCGCCGAGGACAGGCGCGGCTTCGCCGCCGCGTGCACCACCGCGTCCACCCAGCCCTCGACCAGCGCGAGGGCCGTCTCCAGACGGGCCAGGGCGGCCTTCTGCTCGGGGGTGTCCTCCGGCTGGAACATGCCCTGCTGGAGGGCCTGCTGCAGCTCCTCGGGGTTCTGCGGGTCGAACTGGCCGACCACGTCCTCCAGCTTCGCGGTGTCGACCTTGATGCCGCGCGCGTAGCCCTCGACGGCGCCGAACAGGTGCGAGCGCAGCCACGGCACATGGGCGAACAGCCGCTGGTGGGCGGCCTCGCGCAGCGCCAGGTACAGCCGCACCTCCTCCATGGGCACGCCCAGGTCCTTGCCGAAGCCCTCGATGTTGAGCGGCAGCAGCGCGGCCTTGCCGGCCGGGCCGAGCGGCAGACCGATGTCGGTCGAGCCGACGACCTCGCCCGCCAGGACGCCCACGGCCTGCCCGATCTGGCTGCCGAACATGGCACCGCCCATGGAACGCATCATGCCGATGAGGGGGCCGGCCATCGCCTGCATCTCCTCGGGCAGCACATCGCCCATGGCCGCGCCGACCCGCTCGGCGACCGGGTCCACGAGGTCCTTCCACACCGGCAGCGTCGCCTCGACCCACTCCGCGCGGCTCCAGGCCACGGCGGTGCCCGCGCCCGAGGGCAGGGACGTGGCGTCGTCGAGCCACAGGTCGGCCAGGCGGACGGCCTCCTGGACCGCCGCCCGCTCGGCGGGGCCCACGCTGGCGTCCTTGGTGCCGTTCGGCGCGCCCTGGGCCACCGTCTGGCGGGCGATCTGCTGGGCCATGTCCCAGTTCACCGGTCCGCCCTCGTAGGAGAGCATCTGGCCGAGCTGCTGGAAGGCGGCTCCCAGATCGCTGGGGTTCAGGGAACCGAACATTGCTGCGAACGGGTTGTCGGCGCCGGCGCCGCCGGCCCCGGGCGACCCGAAACCGAACGGGTGGGCCGGTCCCTGACCACCACCGCTCTGCTGGTCCTTCTTCTTGCCCTCGTCGCCGTCGTCCGGCTCCTCCGGCGGAAGGCCGAATCCGAATGGGGTGTCACTCACGGGATTCCTCGGCTGGTTGGGCCACCGGCTCTCACTCCGGCGGCTGGCTGCCCGACAACACCACCCAGCGTAGACACCCGGACCGGTTCGGGCCTCGGTGCGTCGCCGACTCCTGGGCTGCGGCAGGATGGATGCCACCCGGTGCGCACGCGTCCACCGCGTGCGTACCGTCGCGCTCGTACTGAAGACAACCGCTGGAGACGCCCGGTGAGTTCCCCAGATCCGCAGGTTCGCGCAGCGCGAAACCACACAACCGGCCCGGCCGGCCGCGGCCCCGTCGTCGCGGTCACCGGCGCCGCGACCGGCGTCGGAGCCCTGCTCACGGAGCGGCTGGCCGCCTCTGACGAGATCGGACGGGTGATCGCGCTCGACGAGCGGCGGGGCGAGTGCGCCGCCGCCGAGTGGCACGTCCTGGACGTCCGCGACCCCGCCATCGCGGAGAAACTGCGCGGCGCGGACGTCGTCGTCCACCTGGCGCTCGATCTGGATCTCGAGTCCGACGCGGCCGCCCGGACGGCCTACAACGTCCGGGGGACGCAGACCGTGCTGACCGCCGCCGCCGCGGCCGGAGTGCACCGGGTGGTGCTGTGCACCTCCGCGATGGTCTACGGGGCGCTGCCGGACAACGAGCTGCCGCTGTCGGAGGACGCCGAACTGCGGGCCACCGCCGAGGCGACCGGCGTCGGCGACCTGCTGGAGATCGAACGCCTCGCGCGGCGGGCCCCGCGCGCCCACCCCGGCCTCAATGTGACCGTCGTGCGCCCCGCCGTGCTGGTCGGCGGCACGGACACCGCGCTGACCAGGTACTTCGAGTCGCCCCGGCTGCTCGTCGTGGCCGGTTCGCGGCCCGCCTGGCAGTTCTGCCACGTCGAGGACCTGTGCGGGGCGCTGGAGTACGCCGTCCTGGAGAAGGCCGAGGGGGAACTCGCCGTCGGCTGCGAGGGCTGGCTGGAGCAGGAGGAGGTCGAGGAGCTCAGCGGGATCCGTCGCATGGAGCTCCCCTCGGCCGTGGCGCTGGGCGCGGCGGCGCGGTTGCACCGCATCGGGCTCACCCCCTCGCCCGCCGGCGACCTCGCCTACACGATGTATCCCTGGGTGGTGAGCGGGAGCCGGCTGCACGACGCGGGCTGGAGGCCGCGCTGGACCAACGAGGAGGTGCTCGCGGCGCTCCTGGAGGAGGTCTCCGGACGGCACACGGTGGCCGGACGGCGGCTGGGCCGCAAGGACGCGACGGCGGCGGGGGCGGCGGGCGCCACGGTGGCGCTGCTGGGTGCGGCGGCGGTGGTCCGCAGGGCCCGCAAGGCACGCCGGCGGTAGACGCCGGGCATCCGGCACCGGACACCGCGGACGGGCCGGCCGGCGCCCGGCCGCCCGGGCCGGGGCTGCCCGGTCGGCCTCACCGGCTCTCCCCGACTGTCCTCGGCCGGTCCCCGGCCGTCCCCGGTTGTCGGTGCCGTGCGGCACGATGGGGGCATGGCTGGTATCCAGGAACACCCCGGGGAGCAGGCGGCCGGGGATCCCATCAAGCTGCTCGGCATACGCGACACACCGCTCTCCGTCGACGAGGTCCTCCGGGCCGCGGGGGACGACGCCGCCGGCGGGACCGCGCTGTTCGTGGGCACGGTGCGCAACCACGACGGCGGGGCCGACGTGGACGCCCTGTCGTACTCGTGCCATCCGACCGCCGAGGCCGAGCTGCGGCGCGTGGCGGAGAAGGTCGTCGCCGACTACCCCGTGCGCGCCCTGGCCGCGGTCCACCGCGTGGGGGACCTGGGCATCGGCGACCTCGCCGTCGTCGTCGCCGTGTCCTGCCCGCACCGGGCCGAGGCCTTCGAGGCGTGCCGCAAGCTGATCGACGACCTCAAGCACGAGGTCCCCATCTGGAAGCACCAGAAGTTCGCGGACGGAACGGAGGAGTGGGTGGGCGCCGGCTCCTGCTGACCCTGCCCCTCCGGCGGCCGCCGCATCCGATCCCTCCGGCGGCCGCGGCTCCCTCCCTCCGGCGTGCGCGACCGTCCCCACCGGAGGACGCACGCCCCCGCTCCCGCGACACGCGCCATGCACCCCACCGGCCGCGTGACCCAGTCCCTGGCGTGCGCGTTAGCATGCGGATGATTAATCTGCTGATCAGTCAGTCGCGGACGCTCTAGGGGTTGGGAGGTCGGCATGGCGGCGCTCGTCTGGTTGCTGATTCCGTTGGTGGCCGCGATCGGTGCCGGACTGTGGGGCGGTTGGGCCGGCCGGAATCGCAAGACCATCGGTGACGGTTCCGAACTCGCCGGATACGCCCGCTTCCGCGAGGCCATGGAGAAGCCCCGCACCGAGGTCTGAGGCCCCCTCGCCGAACGCACGGCCCTGCCGGCACCTCCCGGGGCGCCGGCGGCCGCCGGGCCACGGACGGACGGCCCCGGCAGTGCGCCCACAGGTCTGTCCCGTACTGTCGTTCCATGCCACGCCGCACCGCGACGATGCTCGCCTCCACCTTGATGCTGATCGCGCTCCTGTGCGCGGGAGTGTTCATCAAAGTGCCGTACTCGGAGATGTCCCCGGGGCCCACGGTGAACACGCTGGGCGAGCACGACGGCGAGCCGGTGCTGCAGATCTCCGGGCGCAGGACGTACGGGACGAGCGGTCACCTGAACATGACGACGGTCCGGGTCACCAGCGCCGACTACAAGATGAACCTCGTGGAGGCCGTCTACGGGTGGCTCGCGCACGACGACAAGGTCGTGCCGCACAACACGCTCTATCCGGACGGCAAGACGGAGGAGCAGTCCACCCAGGAGAACGCGGAGGAGTTCAGCCAGTCCCAGGAGAGCGCCAAGGTGGCCGCCCTCAAGGAACTCGGCGTCCCCGTCGACTCCTGGGTGATCGTCTCCACCGTCCTCAAGGACTCCCCGGCCGAGGGCCGGCTGCACGCAGGTGACGTGATCAAGGCCGTCGACGGCACGACGGTGAAGGCCCCCGACGACGTCGCCGACCTGGTCACCAAGCACAAGCCCGGCGAGAAGGTCACCTTCACCATCGTCCCCGCCAAGGAGCAGGCCGCCGCCGAGAAGGAGCGCCGCAGGGCGAGCGCGACGCGGAAGGTGACGATCACCACCGCCGCCTCCGACGACACGGGCGCCCCGCGCGCCATCGTCGGCATCTCCGCCGGGACCGACCACACGTTCCCGTTCTCCATCGACATCAAGCTCGCCGACGTGGGCGGGCCGAGCGCCGGGCTGATGTTCGCCCTCGGCATCTACGACAAGCTCACCCCGGGCAGCCTCACCGGCGGCACGTTCGTCGCGGGCACCGGCACCATCGACGACGCGGGCAAGGTGGGCCCCATCGGCGGTGTGGAGATGAAGACCGTCGGGGCCCGCGACAAGGGCGCCCGCTACTTCCTGACGCCGAAGGACAACTGCGCCGCCGCCGCGAAGGACACCCCCGACGGACTCACCCTCGTCAAGGTGGACACCATCGGCGACGCCCTCGGCGCCCTCGAGGACATCCGGGGCGGGCACACCGACGCCCTGCCGAAGTGCACCACCAAGGGGTAGTTGCCGCAGGAGGGGCCTGACGGCCGGTCCGGGAGCGGGACGGCCGGCACGGGCGTGCCGGCCGTGCGCGCGGGGGGTCAGTCCTCGAACGTCGCCCCCAGCGCCTCCGCCAGACCCGGCACCAGGTCCGCCCCCGTGAGCACCTCCGAGGGCGCGTCCTTCTCGCGCAGCCGCAGCGCGGACTCGCGCGTACCGTCCCGCAGCACGGCGACCGTCATCCGCACCTCCTGCCGGTCCGGGTGCTCGGCGACCCACTGGTTCAGCCGGGCCCCGTCAAGGTCCTCGGGGACCGTGGCCTCCGCGGACGGGGGCAGCATCAGACGCTCCACGGTGAGGGCGCAGCCGGCCACCGCGTCGGGCCAGGCGATGGTGCCGAGGAACTCGTCCAGCGGCCGGTCGGCGGCGATCTCCTCCTGCTCGATGGGGGTGAGACCGACGGTGGTCTCGGCGGCGTCGTCCAGGCCGAGCTGGGCCGCGAGGGAGGGTTCCTGGGCCCGCAGCCGGGCGGTGTCGACGAGGGCGAAAAGGCGAGCGGGCTGGTCCCAGCCGAGGCCGGAGGCGTACTCGTCGATCTCGAGTACGGCCCGGGTGAGCGGGTTCGCTGCCATGGGAGTGTTGGACATGGTCACAATCCTCTCTCGTTAATCCCCGGATCCGGGAACCGCTTAAAGCATGAGTAAGTTGCATAGGTGAGGCCCCACGATCTCGACGGACGCCGGGGCCGGCCGACGAGGGCCCGCGTGCACTGCACGACAGCAGCGGGGGCCGACCGACCAACAGCGACTTCGAGGTGCACACCTTGGCTTTCCAGATGCCGGACCGCGGCGGAGGCCCGACGGGGCCACGGATCAGAGTGGGCCGCCCGTCCCGGCGTGTCCGGACCCTGCTGATGACGCTCGCCGTCCTCGCCGTCCTCGGCATGGCGTTCACCATGTTCGCCGGCTTCTGGACGGACTGGCTGTGGTACCGGTCGGTGAACTACTCCTCCGTGTTCACCACCACACTGTGGACCAAGATCGGGCTGTTCTTCGTCTTCGGCCTGCTGATGGCGCTCGCCGTCGGGGTCAACATCTGGCTCGCGCACCGGCTCCGCCCGCCGCTGAGCGCGATGTCCGCGGAGCAGCAGAGCCTGGACCGCTACCGCATGAGCATCGCCCCGTACAAGAAGTGGCTGCTGCTCGGCATCACCGCGCTGGTCGGGCTGATCGCCGGTGCCTCGGCGGCGGGCCAGTGGCGGACCTGGCTGATGTGGGTCAACGGCGTGCCCTTCCACCAGAAGGACCCCCAGTTCCACCTGGACGTCTCCTTCTACGCCTTCGACCTGCCCTGGTACCGCTTCCTGCTCGGCTTCGGCTTCGCCGCCGCCGTGCTCTCCCTGATCGCCGCCGCGCTCACCCACTACCTGTACGGCGGCCTGCGGGTCACCAGCCCGGGCGCGCGCGCCACGGCCGCCGCGACCGGACACCTGTCGGTCCTGCTCGGCGTCTTCGTGACCCTGAAGGCGGTCGCCTACTGGCTCGACCGGTACGGACTGGCGGTGAAGTCCAGCGACTTCAAGGCCACCGGCAACTGGACCGGTCTGCGCTACGTCGACGCCAACGCCTATCTGCCGGCCAAGACGATCCTGTTCTGCATCGCCGTCATCTGCGCGCTGCTGTTCTTCGCCACCCTGTGGCGGCGCACCTGGCAGCTCCCCGTCATCGGCTTCGGCCTGATGGTGCTCTCCGCCATCCTCATCGGCGGCCTCTACCCGGCGATCGTGCAGAAGTTCCAGGTCCAGCCGAACGAGCAGGCCAAGGAAGCGCCGTACGTCGCCAAGAACATCAAGGCGACCCGCGAGGCGTACGGCATCGACGACGCCGAGGTCTCCGAGTACTCGGGCAAGGGCAAGGAGACCGAGGGCGACCAGCTCCGCAAGGACGCGGACGCCGCGGCGAGCCTGCGAGTGCTCGACCCGAACATCGTCTCGCCGACGTTCCAGCAGATGCAGCAGGTCAAGAACTACTACGCGTTCCCGACCAACCTGGACGTCGACCGCTACACCGACAAGGACGGCAAGGAACAGGACACGGTCATCGGTCTGCGGGAGCTGAACCTCAACGGCATCCCGAAGAACAACTGGATCAACGACCACTTCCGCTACACCCACGGCTACGGCGTGGTCGCCGCCAAGGGCACCTCCGCCGACAAGAACGGCCAGCCGGTCTACACGGAGTCCGGTCTGCCCTCCACCGGTGACCTGCCGACGCACGAGCAGCGGGTCTACTACGGCGAGAAGACCACCACGTACTCGATCGTCGGCGGTCCCCAGAAGGAGATCGACTACTCCGACGACAAGGGCGAGAAGGCCTACACCTACCAGGGCGACAGCGGTGTCAGCCTCTCCAACCCGATCAACCGGGCGGCGTACGCGCTGGCGTTCAGCGAACCGCAGATGCTGTACTCCGGCGCCATCGGCGAGGGCTCGCGCATCCTGTACAACCGCACGCCCAAGGACCGCGTCGAGGCCGTGGCCCCCTGGCTGACGATCGACGGCGACGCCTACCCGGCGGTGGTCGACGGCCGGATCCAGTGGATCGTCGACGCCTACACGACCACCAACGGCTACCCGTACGCCTCCCGCACCACCCTGGGGGACACGACGGCGGACTCGCTCACCGCGGCCAACAACCAGCGCGCGGTGGTGGCCCAGCAGAACCGGGTCAACTACATCCGCAACTCGGTCAAGGCGACGGTCGACGCGTACAGCGGCGAGGTCAAGCTGTACGAGTGGGACACCAAGGACCCCGTCCTGAAGACCTGGATGAAGGCCTTCCCGCACACGGTCAAGGCGAAGAAGGAGATCTCCTCCGACCTGATGGCCCACCTGCGGTACCCGCAGGACCTGTTCAAGGTGCAGCGGGAGCTGCTCACCCGCTACCACGTGACGAACGCCCAGACGTTCCTCAGCGGCAGCGAGGTGTGGCAGGTGCCGGACGACCCGACGAACAAGTCGGGGGACGCGGTGCCGCCGTACTACCTGAGCATGAAGATGCCGGACCAGGACGCGCAGGCCTTCTCGCTGACGACGACGTTCACGCCCAACGGGCGTGACAACCTCAGCGCCTTCATGGCGGTCGACTCCGAGGCCGGGACGAAGGACTACGGCCGCATCAGAATCCTGCGGCTGAAGAGTTCAGCGGCCGACGGGCCCAAACAGGTGCAGAGCCAGTTCAACTCGAACTCCCAGGAGAACATCACCGACTTCATCAGACAGGTGAGGAACGGTGACTCCGAGATCGAGTACGGCAACCTCCTGACGGTCCCGCTGAACGACGGGCTGCTGTACGTGGAGCCGGTCTACGTACGCGGTGGCGGACTGAAGCTGCCTCTGCTGCGCAAGGTGCTGATGACCTACGGCGGCAAGACCGTGTTCGAGAACACGCTGGACGAGGCGCTGAACAAGCTCTTCCCGGGCGACGGTTCGACGACGCCGCCACCGGATTCCGACCAGGACACCACCAAGCCGCCGCCCTCGACGAGCAACCCGACGGTGAAGGAGGCCCTCGGCGACGCCCAGGAAGCCTTCACCACGGGCCAGGACGCCCTCAAGAACGGTGACTGGGAGGCGTACGGCAAGGCGCAGAAGGACCTCCAGAAGGCCCTGCAGCGGGCGGAGGACGCCCAGGCCGCGGCCGGCAAGAACGGCGACAAGGCCGACAAGGCCGATAAGGCTGATAAGGCCGACAAGACCGTCAAGAACACCGACAAGGACGGCGACAAGAACACCGACAAGAGCGACAAGGGCTCCGGCTCCGCCGGCGGCTGAGGCAGAGGCCCCTCCCGCGCCGTGGTACGGTGAACACACAACGGCGCGGGGTGGAGCAGCTCGGTAGCTCGCTGGGCTCATAACCCAGAGGTCGCAGGTTCAAATCCTGTCCCCGCTACTGAAACCGAAGGCCCGGATCCTCAAGGATCCGGGCCTTCGTGCGTGTGTCCTTCCGTCCTCGGTGCGAGCCGTCCCCGGCATGTCCGTGGCCCCGCGCATCCACCGCAGTCGTCATCCATGGCAGTCGTCATCCATGACCTGCGGAGGACCACCTTCCGGTGAGTTCGCTTTCTCCCCTCTGACACCTGCGAACGCATGTGCCGACCTGCGCGACAGCCTTGCCGTGCCGGGGAGTTGGGCGCCCTGTGTTTGACTTGTCTCTCTGTGGGCATGTCGACAAAACGCTGTAGTGACCTCACTGGCTGCGGTATACCAGGTGTACCCGGGTTGCAGG
The DNA here is from genome assembly GCF_036189845.1 of Streptomyces griseoaurantiacus. NCBI lineage: Bacteria > Bacillati > Actinomycetota > Actinomycetes > Kitasatosporales > Streptomycetaceae > Streptomyces > Streptomyces griseoaurantiacus. The sequence continues at coordinate 4,913,045 of NZ_CP108326.1, forward strand.
TGGTGCGACGATGGACGTTATGGGGGACAAGGCAACTCTGTTCGAGACGGGGCGGTTTGGGCGGGCTTTTGTGACTTCCGAGGTTTCCGAGGTTCCCGGACAGGACGAAACCACGGAGGTCGCCGAGGAGTTGGCCGAGGAGGCACGCCGGCGCGCGGCCGCAAAGGCCGGCGACGTCGAGGCGATGAGCGTCCTCGGCAGCATGCTGCTGCGCCGCGGTGATCTCGACGGAGCCGAGCCCCATCTGCGTGCCGCCACGGCCGCCGGTGACCGGGCAGCGGCCAACAACCTGGGAGTCCTCCTGCATCAGCGGGGCTATCCCGAGGAGGCCGCCGGCTGGTGGCGCATCGCGGCCGTCGCCGGTTCCACCGCGGCCGCGCACGCGCTCGGCCGGCACCACCGCGAGCGCGGTGACGAGCCGGCGGCCGAGTACTGGCTGCGCCAGTCCGCCGAGCAGGGCCATGTACTGGGCGCCTACGCCCTCGCCGACCTGCTGGAACACCGCGGCGACGCGGGCAGCGAGCACTGGATGCGGGTCGCCGCCGAGCGGGGCCACCGCGAGGCCGCCTACCGACTGGCCCGGGCCCTGGACCGCGAGGCCGACGCCGTGGGCACCGCGCTGGGCGCCGGGGGCAGAGGAGGGGCGAGAGGCGCCCCACCGGGCCTGCTGGACACCGACGCACGCCTGCGCCGGCTCAAGGGCGCCGACGGCACCGGGAACGTGCCCGAGGAGGCCGAACAGTGGTACCGCCAGGCCGCCGCGCGCGGACACCGGCGGGCCGCGCTGCACCTCGGCGCGATCCTGGAGAAGCGCGGCGAGCTGAAGGAGGCGGGCCGCTGGTACCTGACGTCCGCCAAGGACGGCGAGACGCGTGCCGCCTGTGCGCTCGGCTTCCTGCTGCGCGACGCCGGGGACAGTGAAAGCGCCGCCGTGTGGTGGCTGCGGGCGGCCCAGGAGGGCGACGGCAACGCGGCCAACGCGCTCGGCGCGCTGCACGCCGAGCGCGGGGAGACGCAGACCGCCGAGCGCTGGTACCGGGCCGCCATGGACGCCGGCGACGTCAACGGTGCCTACAACCTCGGGCTGCTCTGCGCCGAGCAGGGCCGGACCGGGCCCGCCGAGCAGTGGTACCGGCGGGCCGCTTACGCCGGGCACCGGGAGGCGGCGAACGCACTCGCCGTGCTGCTGCTCCAGGGCGGCGACGCGGCAGGAGCCGAGCCGTGGTTCTCCAAGGCGGCGGAGGCGGGCAGCGTCGACGCCGCGTTCAACCTGGGCATCCTCCACGCGGGGCGCGGCCAGGAGCGGGCCGCGCTCGGCTGGTACGAGCGCGCGGCCGCCGCCGGGCACACCGAGGCCGCCCTGCAGGTCGGCATCGCGCGGCTGCGGGACGGGGAGGAGCAGGAGGCCGAGCGGCACCTGCGCTGTGCCGCGGGGGGCGGCAGCGCGGAGGCGGCGTACCGGCTCGCCACGGTGCTCGACGCGCGGCGTCCGCCCGCGCCCGCGCACGAGCTGGGGGAGCCGGCCCGGGAGAGGTCCGAGTGCGAGGAGTGGTACGAGCGGGCCGCGTCCCAGGGCCACCGCCGGGCGCAGGTCCGGGTCGGCATGCTCGCCGCCGGGCGCGGCGAGGTCGTGGAGGCGGCGCGCTGGTACCGGCTCGCGGCCGAGGCCGGCTCGCGCAACGGCGCCTTCAACCTCGGCCTGCTGCTCGCCCGCGAGGGCAGCGAGCCGGAGGCGGCCCTGTGGTGGACGCGGGCCGCCGACGCGGGGCACGGACGTGCGGCGCTGCGGCTCGCGCTGGTCTACGCCCGGCGGGGGGAGCTGGCGGAGGGGCAGCGGTGGGCGGACCGGGCGGTGGAGCTGGGACCGGCGGAGGTCGCCGAGCGGGCGGCGCGGCTGCGGGACGCGCTGCGGCAGGAGCTGTCGGCGTGAGGGGGCGATTTGCTTCTGCTTCGCGTCTTGACGTAACGTTGCGTTTGTCGACGCGGGGTGGAGCAGCTCGGTAGCTCGCTGGGCTCATAACCCAGAGGTCGCAGGTTCAAATCCTGTCCCCGCTACTGAAGACCGAAGGCCGGAATCCGTAAGGGTTCCGGCCTTCGGCGTGTGCCGTACCGGCCCGGCCGCGCGAGGGCCGGCGTACGGAGGCGGGTGAAGGGAAAAGCCCCGGCGGTTCGCTGCCGGGGCTTTACGTCTGTGACCTGGGAGACGGGCGGGGCGGGCCGGTCAGGCCTTCGCCGCGCAGTTCGGGCACAGGCCCCGGTAGGTGACCTCGACGTCCGAGACCGTGAAGCCGAAGCGCTCCGAGTCCGGGAGGTCGGCCAGCGGATTGCCGGCCGGGTGGACGTCGCGGATCGAGCCGCAGCCCGCGCACACCAGGTGGTGGTGGGGGCGGTGCGCGTTCGGGTCGTACCGCTTGGCGCGCCGGTCCGTGGCGACCTCGAGCACCTCGCCGAGCGAGACCAGTTCGCCGAGCGTGTTGTAGACGGTGGCCCGGGAGATCTCCGGCAGCTTCGCCGCGGCACGCGCGTGCACCTCGTCGGCCGTCAGATGGACGTGCTCGCCGTCGAGGACCTCGGCCACCACACGCCGCTGTGCGGTCATGCGCCATCCGCGTCCACGCAGACGTTCCAGTAGGTCACTCATGGTTTCCAGACTAACAGCAAGGCCCCCCGATTCTGAACGGGTGTGATCCTGGAGCTCAACTTGACTTGGATTGAGTCCAACGTAGGATCGGGTATGGACCTGGCCCCGGGACAACTCGCGGCCGGGGCAATCGAAGTCGCAAGGCATCAAGCAGGAGGCGCACGTGACGCAGGGACCGCTCACCACCGAAGCCGGGGCCCCGGTCGCCGACAACCAGAACAGCGAGACCGCGGGCGCCGGCGGTCCCGTCCTCGTCCAGGACCAGCTCCTCCTGGAGAAGCTGGCCCACTTCAACCGCGAGCGCATCCCGGAGCGGGTGGTGCACGCCCGCGGCGCAGGCGCCTACGGCACCTTCACGGTGACCGGGGACGTCACGCGGTACACGCGCGCCGCTTTCCTCTCCGAGGTCGGCAAGCAGACCGAGACGTTCCTGCGCTTCTCCACCGTGGCCGGCAACCTCGGTGCCGCGGACGCCGTCCGCGACCCGCGCGGCTTCGCGCTGAAGTTCTACACCGAGGAGGGCAATTACGACCTCGTCGGCAACAACACCCCGGTGTTCTTCATCCGGGACGCCATCAAGTTCCCCGACTTCATCCACACCCAGAAGCGCGACCCCTACACGGGTTCGACCGAGATGGACAACGTCTGGGACTTCTGGAGCCTGTCCCCGGAGTCCACGCACCAGGTGACCTGGCTCTTCGGTGACCGCGGCATCCCGGCCTCGTACCGGCACATGGACGGCTTCGGCTCGCACACCTTCCAGTGGAACAACGAGGCCGGCGAGGTCTTCTGGGTCAAGTACCACTTCAAGACCGACCAGGGCATCAAGAGCCTCACGCAGGACGAGGCCAACCGGCTCGCCGGTGAGGACCCCGACTCCCACCAGCGCGACCTGCGCGAGGCGATCGAGCGCGGCGACTTCCCGTCCTGGACCGTCGGCGTGCAGATCATGCCCGTCGCCGAGGCCGCGCACTACCGCTTCAACCCCTTCGACGTGACCAAGGTCTGGCCGCACGCGGACTACCCGGTCATCGAGATCGGCAAGCTGGAGCTCAACCGCAACCCGGAGAACGTGTTCGCCGAGGTCGAGCAGTCGATCTTCAGCCCCTCCCACTTCGTGCCGGGCATCGGCCCCTCGCCGGACAAGATGCTCCAGGGCCGCCTCTTCGCGTACGGCGACGCCCACCGCTACCGCGTCGGCATCAACGCCGACCACCTGCCGGTGAACCGCCCGCACGCCACCGAGGCGCGCACCAACTCCCGCGACGGCCACCTCTACGACGGTCGCCACAAGGGTGCGAAGAACTACGAGCCGAACAGCTTCGGCGGGCCGTTCCAGACGAACCGCCCGCTGTGGCAGCCCCTCCCCGTCGAGGGCGCGACCGGCGACGCCGCGGCGCCCCTGCACGCCGAGGACAACGACTTCGTCCAGGCCGGCAATCTCTACCGGCTCATGACGGAGGAGGAGAAGGGGCGCCTGATCGGCAATCTGTCCGGTGCCCTGTCCCAGGTCACGCGCGAGGACATCGTCGAGCGCGCGATCGGCAACTTCCGCAATGCCGACCCCGAGTTCGGCAAGCGGCTGGAGGCCGCCGTGCAGGCCCTGCGCGGCTGAGCGGGAGGCGTTCGGTGCCTGTGCGGGTCCGCCCGTACAGGCACCGAACGCATGTCAGGAGGGCACCGGCACCGGCTGCGGGGCCGGGGCCCAGCAGCGCAGGATGTCGCGGACCGAGACGATGCCGGCGGGCTCGTCGCGGTCCATGACGATCAGGTGCCGGAAGCCGCCGTGGGTCATGGCGCGGGCCGCCTCCTCCAGGGTCCAGGAGGGCGCGGCGAAGACGACGTCGGTGGTGGTGTGGGCGTGGGCGGGTTCGGCGTCGGGGCTGAGGCCCCGGCCGACGGCGTTGAGGACGTCCCTCTCGGTGAGGATGCCGAGGCCGCCGGCATCCGGGTCGAGGACGACGGCGGCGCCGACGCGCCGGGCGGACATCAGTGCGGCTGCCTGCCGCAGGGTGTGTGCGGGGCCGATGGTCAGGACGACCGTGCTCATGGCGTCGCGGACGAGCATGGAGTGAGCCACCTCCTACGAGTTCCGGATCGGTCCACCCCCGCGCGCCGGGGACGGCGGCGCTCGCCCGTGAAGTGATTCACAAATTCACAAGTGGGGGGATTCTCAGAGTCGCAGGCACAGGGCCGGTCAACAAGAGGGCGCGTGCGGTGTTTTCGGGGGCGCTCGGCGCACCGCCCCGCTTCAGTACCGCTCGTTCAGGTGGTCGAGCAGCTCGTCGTGGAGCAGGCCGTTCGACGCGGCCGCGTTGCCGCTGTGCGGACCCGGGCGGCCGTCGAGACCCGTGAAACTGCCGCCCGCCTCCGTCACGACGATCGCCGTCGCCGCCATGTCCCACAGCGACAACTCGGGCTCCGCGCACAGGTCGACCGAGCCCTCGGCGACCATCATGTACGGCCAGAAGTCGCCGTACGCGCGGGTGCGCCACACCTTGCGGGTCAGGTCCAGGAAGCCGTTCAGGCGGCCGCGCTCCTCCCAGCCGCCGAGCGAGGAGTACGCGAAGGAGGCGTCCGCGAGCCGGGAGACCCCGGAGACCCGCAGCCGGGACGCCTGGGACAGGCTGCGGCCGGTGAAGGCGCCGTGCCCCTTCGCCGCCCACCAGCGGCGGCCGAGCGCCGGGGCGGAGACCAGGCCGACCACCGGCTGGAAAGCCCCACCGTCCGCCTCCGTGAGCGCGATGAGCGTCGCCCAGACCGGCACCCCGCGGACGTAGTTCTTGGTGCCGTCGATCGGGTCGACGACCCAGCGGCGGGGGCCGGTGCCCTCCACGCCGTACTCCTCGCCGAGGACCGCGTCCCGGGGCCGGGCCCGCTGGAGCTGCCCGCGGATCAGCTCCTCGGCCGCCTTGTCGGCCTCGCTCACCGGCGTCATGTCCGGTTTGGTCTCGACCTTGAGGTCGAGCGCCTTGAACCGGGCCATCGTCGCGGCATCGGCGGCATCCGCGAGGACATGGGCGAGACGCAGGTCATCGAGATAGTCGGCCATGACCGCACGCTATCTTCCCCCGGCGCGCCGGGGCCAGCAGGGCGCCGCGGCGGCGGCCCCCCCCGGAAGGCCCGCTTCCCCGCGCCCCGGGGCCTTGACAGTCCGTGTGGGGGCGTCAACTGTGGGCGACAGGAGTGCCGTATCCGGGAGGCGACGATGCCTGCAGCGCGGGAGTCCCTGCTCGACGCAGCCTTCGCGGCGTCGACGAGCCGGCCGTGGTCCGCCGTGCGCATGGTCGACGTGGCCGCCGCCGCGGGCGTCTCCCGGCAGACGCTGTACAACGAGTTCGGCAGCAAAGAGGGGCTCTCCCGCGCCCTGGTGCGGCGCGAGGCCGACGCCTATCTCGTGGGCGTCGAACGTGTCCTCGCCGCGCCCGCCGAGGGCCGCGAACGGCTCGCCGCGCTCGCCGAGTGGACCGTGTCCGTCGCCCGCAACAACCCCCTCGTGCGCGCCCTGCTCACCGGCTGCTGGGGCGAGCGGCTCCCCGCGCCGACGCTGTCGGCGGTGCCCTCGTCCTCCGCGGTGCCCGCGCAGCGCCGGGCCGACGGGCCCCTGCCCTCGCCCTCCGACCTCGTGACGCTGGTGCGCGACCGTGCCGTGGCCGCGCTGTCCGGGCCCGGCACCACGAAACCGGACCTCCTGGAGATCGCGCGGTCCGCCGAACTCGTGGCCCGGCTCTCGCTGTCCTGCGTCGCGGCCCCGCCGGCGGACGGCTCGGTCACCGACCTCGTACGCACCGCGCTGTCGCGCCAGTTGGGCCGGCAGGGCCAGTCGGTGCAGTCGCGATGAGGGTTCGGGAGGACTCCGGGGCCGTCAGTGCGCCGAACCGGAGAGCTGCAGGCCGATCACGCCGATGATGACGAAGGCGATGGACACCAGCTTGAGCGTGGACACCAGGTCGTCGAGGAAGACCATCCCGTAGATCGCCGTGCCCGCCGCGCCGATGCCCGTCCACACCGCGTACGCGGGCCCCACGTCCAGCCGCCGCAGGGACAGGGTGAGCAGACCGAAGCTGCCGAGGGCGAAACAGCAGAAGGCGATGGTGGGCCAGAGCCGGGTGAAGCCGTGGGACAGCTTGAGGCACACGGCGAAACCGGTCTCCAGGATTCCGGCCACTATGACCAGCAGCCACGCCATGAACTGTCCCTCCGTAACGTCGCGTGCGTCCGCCGCCGTCCTCCGCGTCCGCCGCACGCTCTGTGACTGCCTCGTTCGATCCGCCCGGCTGCGTCCGTCCGGTGCGATTATGCATTTACCTGCGCCGTACAGGCGCAAACACGAAGGTGGTCACGCGCCCGCGTACGCCGGGGGAGAAACGGTTGTGCGGCGGATCAGTCGCCCTCCGTGTGTTCCCGGACCGCCAGCAGCCGGCGCAGGGAGTACAGCCGCGCCGGATCGGCGTGGCCCTCGGCCACCCACGCGTCCAGCGCGCAGTCCGGCTCGTCGTGACTGCACGCGCGCGGGCAGCCCTCCGTGCCCCCCTCCAGGTCGGGGAAGGCGTGGATCACGCGCGAGGGATCGACGTGCGCGAGACCGAAGGACCGCACGCCCGGGGTGTCGACCACCCAGCCCCGGCCGCCCTCCAGCGGGAGCGCCAGCGCGGAGGTGGTGGTGTGCCGGCCGCGGCCCGTCACCGCGTTGACGTGGCCGGTGATGCGCCGTCGGCCCTCCGGCACCAGCGCGTTGACCAGCGTGGTCTTGCCCACCCCGGAGTGGCCGACGAACGCCGTCACCTTGCCGTCCAGCTCCGCCCGCACCCGCGCGGCCGCGTCGCCGGTCTCCAGTTCCTCGCGGCTCGTGACGACGTACGGGATGTCCAGGTCGCCGTAGAGCTCCAGCAGCTTCTCCGGCGGGGCCAGGTCGGACTTGGTGAGGACGAGCAGCGGGGTGAGGCCGCCGTCGAAGGCCGCGACCAGGCAGCGGTCGATCAGTCGCGGGCGCGGTTCCGGGTCGGCGAGTGCGGTGACGATGGCGAGCTGGTCGGCATTGGCGACGACCACCCGCTCGTAGGGGTCGTCGTCGTCCGCCGTGCGGCGCAGGACCGAGGTGCGCTCCTCGATGCGGACGATGCGCGCGAGGGTGTCCTTGGCGCCGGACAGGTCCCCGACCAGCGCCACCCGGTCCCCGACGACCGCGGCCTTGCGGCCCAGTTCACGGGCCTTCATCGCCATCACCGTCCGGTCCTCGACCAGACAGGTCAGCCGGCCCCGGTCGACGGTGAGGACCAGGCCCTGGGCCGCGTCCTCGTGCTTGGGCCGGATGTGGGTGCGCGGCCGGTTGCCCCTGCGGTTGGGGCGGCTGCGGATGTCGTCCTCGTCGGTGTGCTTGCCGTAACGGCGCATGATCCAGGTCCGCCCGTCAGTTCCCGAGCATCCCGGCCCACAGTTCGGGGAAGTCCGGCAGCGTCTTGGCCGTCGTCGCCACGTTCTCGATCTGCACGCCGTCCACCGCGAGCCCGAGGATCGCACCGGCCGTGGCCATGCGGTGGTCGTCGTAGGTGTGGAAGATCCCGCCGTGCAGCCTGCGCGGGCGGATGTGCAGCCCGTCGGCGGTCTCGGTGACGTCCCCGCCCAGCTCGTTGATCTCCTTGGTGAGCGCCGCCAGCCGGTCCGTCTCGTGCAGCCGCAGGTGCGCGACGCCGCGCAGGGTCGAGGGGGAGTCGGCGAGGGCGGCGACGGCCGCGATGCCGGGGGTCAGCTCGCCCACCTCGCCGAGGTCGACGTCGATGCCGTGCACGGCACCCGAACCGGTGAACTCCAGACCGCGCTCGGTCAGTTCGCAGGAACCACCCATCTCGGTGAAGATCTCCCGCAGCCGGTCACCGGGCTGGGTGGTGCGCTCCGGCCAGTCGGGGATGACGACCGTGCCCGCGGTGACCAGGGCGGCGGCGAGGAAGGGCTGGGCGTTCGACAGGTCCGGCTCGATCGTCAGGTCCCGGCCGAGCAGCGCGCCCGGCGTCACCCGCCACACGTTGGGCTCGCCGCCCGACTCCGGCGTGTCCACCTGCGCGCCGACCGCCCGCAGCATGTCCACCGTCATCCGGATGTGCGGCATGGAGGGCAGCGAGGAGCCGGTGTGGCGGACCTCGACCCCCTGGTTGAAGCGCGGCGCCGAGAGCAGCAGCGCCGAGACGAACTGGGACGAGGAGGAGGCGTCGATCTCGACCGGGCCGCCGTCCAGGCCGCCACCGCCGTGCACGGTGAGCGGGAGCGCGCCCCGGCCCTCGTCGTCGATGCGGGCGCCGAGGGCGCGCAGCGCGTCGATCACGCCGTGCAGGGGGCGCTCGTAGGCACGGGGGTCGCCGTCGAAGCGGACGGGACCGTCGGCCAGGGTGGCGACGGGCGGGAGGAAGCGCATGACCGTGCCCGCGTTGCCGACGTCCACCGTGGCGGGGCCGTGCAGGGTGGAGGGGATGACGCGCCAGGCCTCACCGGGCCCCGTCGGGGTGCCCGCGCCCGCGGGGGAGGAGCTCGAGGACACCGTCTCCTCGATGCCGACGCCCAGGGCGCGCAGGGCGCCGGCCATCAGCAGGGTGTCGCGGGAGCGGAGGGGGCGGCGCAGCCAGCCGGGCTCGGAGGCGAGGGAGGCGAGCACGAGCGCGCGGTTGGTGACCGACTTGGACCCCGGTACGTGGACCGTCGCGTCGACGGCTCCGCGCGCGTGGGGAGCGGGCCAGAGGGCGGTGTGGGCGGGGGTTGCGGTCATGGCCCGCATTCTAGTGGCCGGGGGATGAGGGCGAATCTTGATCGTGGGCGGCGATTAGCCCGCCCGGGGCTCCGAAAGCGCATCCGGGCTCACCGTTCCGGCCACGGCTCCGCGCGGGAGCCGCGCTCACAGGTCCAGCAGCCAGCGCGTGCCGCCGATCAGGGAGCACAGCGAGACCGCGTGGAAGAGGAACAGCCACAGTGCCGGAGGGACGTTCGTCAGCCGGGAGAGCTGGTCGGCATCGGAATCGCCGGCGTTGCCGCGCCGGCGCTTGGCCTGCAGCTCGAAGGCCGGGCGCACGCCGCCCAGCAGCAGGAACCACACCACCGCGTACGCGAACGCCGCCTGCACCTGCGCGCCGGTCAGCCAGGACACCGCGAGGAACAGACCGCCGGTGACGAGGACCGTCAGCACCCCGTACGCGTTGCGGATCATCACGAGCATCACCAGCAGCAGCGCCGTGGCCAGCCACAGCAGCGCCGTGATGTGCCCGGCCGCGAGCAGCGCCGCGCCGCCGAGCCCCAGCAGCGGCGGCGCGGTGTAGCCCGCGGCGGCGGTGAGGATCATGCCGAGGCCGTGCGGCTTGCCCCGGCTCACGGTGAGGCCGCTGGTGTCCGAGTGCAGACGTATGCCCGTCAGGGTGCGCCCCGTGAGCAGCGCCACCAGACCGTGGCCGCCCTCGTGGGCGATCGTGACGGCGTTGCGGGAGACCCGCCAGACCGCGTGCGGGAGGACGGCCGCGAGCGCGGCGACCAGCGTGGCCAGCACCACCCAGAGATCCGGGTCGGGCTGGGTGCCGAAGAGCCGGTCCCAGAGCTCCGGCAGCGAGGGGGTGGCGAGGGGATTCATGATCGGTGCTGACTCCGGGAGGTCGGGCCGGGCGGGGACGGCGCCCGCCACCGTCGTTGAGGGGCGGCGGGCCGGCCTGGCAGTGTGGCACGTATGTGCGGACGGTATGCGGCGAGTCGTGGACCCGAGGATCTCGCGGGGATCTTCGGGATAGAGGTGGGGGTGCCCTCCGCCCAGGAATCCCAGGAACCCCAGGAACCCAACGCGTCCCGGGAGTCCCAGGAGACCCACGACTCACAGGAGCCGCAGGGCTCCCAGAAGTCCCAGGAGTCCCGGGAGGATCCCGGGCCCCTCGTGCCCGACTACAACGTGGCCCCCACCAAGGAGGTCCTCGTCGTCCTCGACCGCCCCTTGAAGGACGCCTCCTCGCCGCGTCCGGTTCGCCAGCTCCGCCGGCTGCGCTGGGGGCTCGTGCCCTCCTGGTCGAGGTCCCCCGAGGGTGCCGCCCGGATGATCAACGCGCGGGCCGAGACCGTGCACGAGAAGCCCGCCTACCGCCAGGCCTTCGCCACCCGGCGCTGCATCCTCCCCGCCGACGGCTACTACGAGTGGGACACCGGCCGGGAGGAGCGGGAGCTGGAGGTCGAGGGCAGGCGGAAGCGGGCGCGCAAGCAGCCGTACTTCGTGACGCCCGCGGACGGCTCGGTGTTCGCCATGGCCGGTCTGTACGAGTTCTGGCGCGATCCGACGCTGCCGGACGGCCACCCCCGCTCCTGGTGGGTCACGTGCTCGGTGATCACCACGGAGGCAGAGACGGCTCCGCTCGCCGTGCCGCCGCAGGAGGGCCCGCGCTCGCTCGCCGACATCCACCCCCGGATGCCGCTGATGCTGACGCCGGACCGGTGGGACGCGTGGCTCGACCCCCGGCACACCGACACGGTGGAGCTGCGGGAGCTGCTCGCGCCGCCGCCGGAGGGGCTGATGCGGGCGTACCCGGTGGGCACCGCGGTGAGCAACGTCCGCAACAACGGCCCCGAACTGCTGAAGGAACTGTCCGGCCCGGAGGAGGGCACGCTCTTCTGATCCCCGGTTGATCCCCGGCTGACCCCTGCTTTTCCGGCTCCCGGCTCCGGGCTCCCGGCCCCTGGTCTCGGCTCCCCGGCTGCTGACCCCTGGTCCCCGGCCCCTGGTCTCGGCTCCACGGCTCCTGATCCCCGATGTCCGGTTCCCCCGCCCCGCCCCGCCCCGCCCCCCTCCCGCCCTCGCCCGCCCCTCTCCCGTCGGTCCCTCCGCCGCCGTGCCCGAGGCGGCACCATGGCCGCATGACGCCCCCCACGACCCCCATGCCTCCCGCCGACCCCTCGCCCCCCACGGGCCCCGCCACCCCCACCACGGAGACCGTCGCGACCCCGGCGGGCGAGGCCCGCATCACCTGGCACCCCGCCCCCGGACCCCGCCTCGTCCTCGCCGCCGGGCACGGGGCCGGCGGCGGCATCGAGGCGCGTGATCTGCGGGCGCTCGCCGCCGAGCTGCCCCGGCACGGGGTGAGCGTCGCCCTGGTCGAACAGCCCTGGCGGGTCGCCGGGAAGAAGGTGGCGCCGGCCCCGAAGACCCTGGACACCGCCTGGCGCGCCCTGTGGCCCGCGCTCGCCCGCCCCGGACTCCCGGTGATCGCCGCCGGCCGCAGCGCCGGTGCCCGTGTCGCCTGCCGCACCGCCGGGGAACTGGGCGCCCACGCCGTCCTCGCCCTGAGCTTCCCGCTGCACCCCCCGGGCCGCCCCGAGCGGACCCGGGCTCCCGAACTGCTCGGCACCGGCGTCCCGACCCTCGTCGTCCAGGGCGGCAGGGACCCCTTCGGCAGGCCGGAGGAGTTCCCCGAAGGGCCCTACGAGATCGTCGAGGTGCCGCACGCCGACCACGGCTTCGCCGTGCCCAAGCGCGCGGAACCCGGCCAGGAGGAGGCTCTCGCGAGGATCGCCGGGAGCGTCGTGCGGTGGGTCGCGTCACTCGGGTGACGCCCGGGAATGCCGGGCGCGGGACCCGTGTTGTGCGAATCGGACGGCACCCGCGGTGCGCGGTCGGCAGGTGGCAGGGGTCACCGCCGCCGGAACCGGCGGGAGCCACCACGCGGCACGGAGCGTCCCGTGCCACCGTCCGTAGAGAGGAAGTCCGCCGCATGGGTTCGACCATCTGCCCGAACCGTCGCAGCAGCGCCGACCTGGATTGGACGGTTCTGCACGCGACGAAGACCGCCCCTGTTCGGGCGGCGGGCGGGCCGGATCGTCGTCTATCCTCCGATTCGAGTGGGACCGGTCTCGGTTCCGCACGATCACTCGAGGAGGTGGGTCCGGTCACCGGTACCGACGCAGGGACCGAAAACGGCCAGGCGGAGCAGCCCGAGGGCCGGGGGACGAGCGGGGGACCGGCCGTCACGCCGGTCGCCGAGTCGACCGCGGAGCGCAGCGCGCGCTTCGAGCGGGACGCGCTCGAGTTCCTCGACCAGATGTACTCGGCCGCGCTGCGCATGACGCGCAACCCGGCCGACGCCGAGGACCTGGTCCAGGAGACGTACGCGAAGGCGTACGCGTCCTTCCACCAGTTCCGTGAGGGCACCAACCTCAAGGCCTGGCTGTACCGGATCCTCACCAACACGTTCATCAACTCGTACCGCAAGAAGCAGCGCGAACCCCAGCGCAGTGCGGCCGAGGAGATCGAGGACTGGCAGCTCGCCCGCGCCGAGTCGCACATGTCGACGGGTCTGCGCTCCGCGGAGTCGCAGGCGCTCGACCACCTGCCCGACTCCGACGTGAAGTCGGCGCTGCAGGCGATCCCCGAGGAGTTCCGCATCGCCGTGTATCTCGCCGATGTCGAGGGCTTTGCCTACAAGGAGATCGCGGACATCATGGGGACACCCATCGGTACGGTGATGTCCCGGCTGCACCGGGGCCGCCGTCAACTGCGCGGCATGCTCGAGGACTACGCCCGTGAGCGCGGGCTGGTCCCGGCCGGCGCCGGAGAGTCGAACGAAGCGAAAGGCTCGGGCTCATGAGCTGCGGAGAGCCGCACGAGACGGATTGCAGCGAAATCCTCGACCATCTCTACGAGTTCCTCGACCGGGAGATGCCGGATTCCGACTGCACCAAGTTCGAGCACCACTTCGAGGAGTGCTCGCCGTGCCTGGAGAAGTACGGTCTGGAGCAGGCCGTGAAGAAGCTGGTCAAGCGGTGCTGCGGCCATGACGAGGTGCCGACCGACCTGAGGTCCAAGGTCATGGGGCGGATCGATCTGATCCGCTCCGGCCAGACCGTGCCGGAGCACGACGTGGCCACGGGCTCGCCCGCGTCCCCGGGGCCCCAGGAGGCCTGAGCACCGGCCCGCGGGGCCCGGGCCCACGGCCCGCCGGCCCCCGAGGGGTGCGGCCCCCGTCGCGCACGGGGGCCCGCCGCACACGCACGCCCGCGGTGCACACCCGCCCGCGGCGCACGGCGTCCCGGCAGCGTGTTCCGCCTCCTCCGCACCGCCCTCCGTACGACGCGCGCCCGGCGCGCGCACCCTCGCTCCGCTCCCCGCGCCGAGGCCGTACTCCGGCCCGTGACGGGCCTTACCGCGTCCGTCGGTGGGTAACCCATGGGTAATGAGCGCCCGTCCGGCGGTACGTGGTTGGATGCGAGCAGGGCCACGTGCGAAGGGCCGCGGGGGCGGGACAGGACGAAAGGTCCGTGGCCACGCGGACGTCAGGGAAGCGACAGGCGGGAAGCGCAAGGACTGGCAGGCGGGAATCGTGAGGATCTTCGGCAAGGGACGGCACCGGCCCTCCGCCTCCTGGCGGCAGGCCACCGACCGCGCGTTCACGCTGATAGGGGACGGCCGCTACGAGGACGCGGGCGCGCTGCTGACCCGCGCGGCGGACCTGGAACCCTGGCTGTCGGAGTCCTGGTTCAACCTCGCCCTGCTGCACAAGTTCCGGCACGACTGGGAGCAGGCCAGGGCGGCCGGCCTGCGGGCCGTGGCGCTGCTGGACCGCGAGGCGGGCGCTCCCGACTGGTGGAACGTGGGCATCGCCGCCACCGCCCTGCAGGACTGGCCGCTGGCCCGCCGCGCCTGGCAGGCCTACGGGCTGCACGTACCGGGCGGTCCGAGCGTCGCAGGTGAGCCGGCCGGGATGGACCTCGGCAGCGCGGCCGTACGGCTCTCGCCCGAGGGTGAGGCCGAGGTGGTGTGGGGGCGCCGGCTGGACCCCGCGCGCATGGAGGTCCTGTCCATCCCGCTGCCCTCCTCCGGCCGCCGCTGGGGCGAGGTCGTGCTGCACGACGGGGTGCCCCACGGGGAGCGGACCACGGCCGCCGGGCACGCCTTCCCCGTCTTCGACGAGATCGAACTGTGGGCGCCCTCCCCGGTGCCCACCTGGGTGGTGCTCCTGGAGGCGGCCACCGAGGAGGACCGCGACGCCCTGGAGCGGCTCGCGGCCGAGGCCGGTTACGCCGCCGAGGACTGGTCGTCCTCGGTACGCCTGCTGTGCCGCCTGTGCTCCGAGTCCCGGATGCCCTCCGACGAGGGCGAGGGCGAGCACCTCGACCCGCACGACCACAGCGAACCCGGCCATCCCGGGCCGCTCGGCCACCGCACGGACGGCCAGCTCTGGGTGCCCGAGCGCGAGTGCGGTCTCGCGGCGCCCGCGGCGCTGGTGCGCGGACTGCTCGACGGCTGGGTCGCGGACTCCCCGGACTCGCGCGGCTGGCGGGACCTGGAAGAGGTCTGCTGAGGCGGAGTGCGGTTCGCGTACGGCGGGGTCCACCGAGGCGCTCCTCGCGGGGCGGGCGGCGGCTCCCCTTAGGCTATGCGGGAGAACTCGGCGCCCCCGGGAAGACCTCGGCCCCGAGACGACTCGGTCTCAGAAGACACAGTGCAGGAAGGCGTACGTCGGCCATGGCCCAGCAGGACACCGATCAGCAGCAGGCGGGCGTGCTCCCCGTCGACGACGAGGGGTACGTCATCGACACGGAGGACTGCGAGGAGCGCGAGGCCGCCTACCGCGAGCGCGGCACCTCCCGGCCGATCACCGTCGTCGGCAACCCGGTGCTGCACAAGGAGTGCAAGGACGTCACGGAGTTCGACGAGGAACTGGCGAAGCTGGTCGACGACATGTTCGCCAGCCAGCGCACCGCCGAGGGTGTGGGCCTGGCCGCCAACCAGATCGGCGTCGACCGGAAGGTCTTCGTCTACGACTGCCCGGACGACGAGGGCGTGCGGCACGTGGGTGTCGTCTGCAATCCCAAGCTCGTCGAACTGCCCGCCGAGCGGCGCCGGCTGGACGACAACAACGAGGGCTGCCTGTCCGTGCCGACGGCGTACGTGTCGCTGGCCCGCCCCGACTACGCCGAGGTCACCGGGCAGGACGAGAAGGGCAACCCCGTCAGGGTCCGCGGCACCGGCTACTTCGCGCGCTGCCTGCAGCACGAGACGGACCACCTGTACGGGTACCTGTACATCGACCGGCTCTCCAAGCGCGACCGCAAGGACGCGCTGCGGCAGATGGCGGAGAACGAGCCGCGCTATCCGATCGTGCCGAACGACTGATCCGCACGATCGAAGCAGACCGATTCCGATCGAATCTGATCGTATTTCAGTCAAGCCAGACTGATTGAAGGCTGAATAAAACCGCCTCAGAGTGATCGTGGTGATGTTCACGGCGCCCGGCCGGGAGACCCTCTCCCGGCCGGGCGCCGTTCTATGTATGTTCAAGTGCCACGTACGCGAGGAACATGCCAAATCCATTCCCAAAGTGGTCAGTTGTGTAGCTGAATGGAAAGTGCGGGGATACGCAAGGGCGCGCGCCCGGGCACGGGGGGAGCGGTGCGACGCCGACCGGCTGCTGAGAGGGGTTTGTTCGTGCCAGCTTTCCCACACAGCACTTCACCCACCACCACCGCGGTCGCGGTTCCACCGGCGCTCTCGCTGCCGGTGATCGAGGCCGCGTTTCCCCGGCAACGGCATCCGTATTGGCCCCGGCTCCAGGAGAACACCCGTTCCTGGCTGCTGGAAAAGCGGCTGATGCCGGAGGACAAGGTGCGCGAATATGCCGACGGTCTGTGCTACACGGACTTGATGGCCGGCTACTACCTCGGCGCCCCCGACGACGTGCTCCAGGCGATAGCGGATTACAGCGCCTGGTTCTTCGTCTGGGACGACCGGCACGACCGCGACGTGGTCCACCGCAGGCCCGCCGCCTGGCGCCGCCTGCGGGTCCGGCTGCACACGGCCCTGGACTCACCCACGTCCCATCTGCACCACCAGGACCCGCTGGTCGCGGGCTTCGCCGACAGCGTGCTGCGCCTGTACGCCTTCTGCGGACGGGCGTGGAACGCTCGCTTCGCCCGCCACTTCCACGCCGTGATCGAGGCCTACGACCGGGAGTTCCGCAACCGCCTGCGCGGCCGGGTCCCCACGGTCGAGGAATACCTCGAACTGCGCCGGCTCACCTTCGCCCACTGGATCTGGACCGATCTGCTCGAACCGAGCGCGGGACGGGAATTACCGGATACGGTACGGAAACATCCCGCCTACCGAAGGGTCGCACTGCTCAGCCAGGAATTCGCCGCCTGGTACAACGATCTGTGCTCGCTCCCCAAGGAAATCGCGGGAAACGAGGTGCACAATCTCGGTATCAGTCTCGTACGGCACCGGAAGATGACACTTCCGGAAGCCGTCACGGAACTTCGGCGGCGTATCACGGACTGCATAGACGAATTCCTGATCGCCGAGCGTGAGGCCCTGCGCTTCGCCGACACGCTCGACGACGGCACCGTCCCCGGCAAGGAACTCAGCATCGCCGTGAAGTCCTGCGTCATCAATATGCGGAACTGGTTCAGCGCCGTCTACTGGTTCCACCACGAATCCGGCCGGTACCGCGTCGACGCCTGGGAGGACAGCGCCACACCCCCGTACGTCACGAACGAAACGGAAGGTGAGAAATGACCCTGGAACCGAGCATCCAGCCGACGGCACCCGAGCCCCGCACCGCCGCCCCGCTGCCCCAGCCGCCCCTGGCGGGCGGCGCCGTCCCGCTCCTCGGCCACGGCTGGAAACTGGTGCGCGACCCCCTCGGCTTCCTCTCCCGGCTGCGCGCCCACGGGGACGTCGTACGGCTCACCCTGGGCCCGAAGACCGTGTACGCCGTCACCACCCCCGAGCTCACCGGCGCCGTCGCCCTCAGCCCCGACTACAAGATCGGCGGCCCGCTCTGGGAGTCCCTGGAGGGCCTGCTCGGCAAGGAGGGCGTCGCCACCGCCAACGGGCCCACCCACCGGCGGCAGCGGCGCACCATCCAGCCCGCCTTCCGGCTCGACGCGATCCCCGCGTACGGCCCGGTCATGGAGGAGGAGGCGCACGCCCTCACGACGCGCTGGCGCCCCGGCGAGACCGTCGACTGCACCTCCGAGTCCTTCCGGATAGCCGTGCGCATCGCCGCCCGCTGCCTGCTGCGCGGCGGCTTCATGGACGAGCGCGCCGAACGGCTGTGCCTCGCCCTCGCCACCGTCTTCCGCGGCATGTACCGGCGCATGGTGATACCCGCCGGACCGCTCTACCGGCTGCCGCTCCCGGGCAACCGCGCATTCGACCGGGCACTGGCCGATCTGCACCTCCTGGTCGACGAGATCATCGCCGAACGCCGGGCGTCCGGTGAAACGCCGGACGATTTGCTGACCGCATTGCTGGCGGCGAAGGACGGGAATGGCGAGCCCATCGGGGAACAGGAGATCCACGACCAGGTCGTCGCGATACTCACCCCCGGCAGCGAAACCGTCGCCTCCACGGTCATGTGGCTGCTCCAGGTTCTCGCGGCCCACCCGGAACAGGCCGAAAAGGTGAGCGCCGAGGTCGAATCCGTCACCGGCGGGCGGCCCGTCGCATTCGGCGACGTACGCCGCCTGACCCACACCAACAATGTCGTCGTCGAGGCGATGCGGCTGCGGCCCGCGGTATGGATCCTCACCCGCCGGGCGGTCGTCGACACCGAACTCGGCGGCTTCCGCATTCCGGCCGGCGCCGACATCGTGTACAGCCCGTACGCGATCCAGCGCGACCCCGAGTCCTACGAGCGGAACCTGGAGTTCGACCCCGACCGGTGGCTCCCGGAGCGGGCCAAGGCCGTGCCCAGGCACGCCATGAGCCCCTTCAGCACCGGCAACCGCAAGTGTCCCAGCGACCACTTCTCCATGGCCCAGCTCACGCTGATCACGGCCACGGTGGCGCGCACCTGGCGCCTCGAACAGGTGGCGGGTTCGAACGACACGACCCGGGTGGGCATCACCCTGCGCCCGCACCGGCTGCTGCTCAGGCCCGTCCCCCGGTGAGGCCGGGGCCCGCGCGGAGCTGACGCGCCCGAGGGGGCGGGTGCCCGGCACGTCGGGACACCCGCCCCCTCGGCTCAGGCCGCCGTCTCCGGCTCCTCGGCGCCGGGCCCCCGGAACGTGCGCCGGTACGCCTGCGGGGTCGTGCCCAGCGTGCGCACGAACTGGTGCCGCAGCGACGCCGCGTTGCCGAAGCCGGTGCGGCCCGCGATCGCGTCCGTCGTCTCGTCGGTGCCCTCGAGGAGCCGCTGCGCGAGCAGCACCCGCTGGCGCAGGATCCAGCGGTACGGAGTGGTGCCCGTCTCCTGCTGGAAGCGGCGGGCGAAGGTGCGCGGCGACATGTGGGCGCGGGCGGCGAGCTGCTCCACGGTGACCTCCTCGTCGAGGTGCCGCTCCATCCAGACGAGCACCTCGCCGACGGTGTCGCACCGGTTCCTCGGCAGCGGGCGCTCGATGAACTGGGCCTGACCGCCGTCCCGGTGGGGCGGCACCACCATGCGCCGGGCGATCCGGTTGGCGACCTCCGGGCCCTGCTCCTTGCGCACCAGGTGCAGACAGGCGTCGATCCCGGCGGCCGTGCCGGCGGAGGTGATCACCGGGTCCTCGTCCACGTACAGCACGTCCGGCTCGACCCGCGCCCGCGGGTAGCGCCGGGCGAGGTTGTCCGCGTGCCGCCAGTGCGCCGCGCAGCGCCGGTCGTCCAGCAGCCCGGCGGCGCCCAGCGCGAAGACGCCGGAGCAGACACTGAGCACCCGGGTGCCCCGCCCGGCGGCCTCGCGCAGCGCCTGGAGCAGCTCGGGCGGGAAGTCGCGGGTCTCGAAGCCGTCGCCCGCGGGCACGGCGACCAGGTCGGCCTCCGCCAGCCGCTCCAGGCCGTACGGCGTGGAGAAGGTCAGGCCCGGCACATGGGTGCCGAGCCGCGGGCCCTCGGCGGAGACCACCGCGAAGTCGTAGACGGGCAGCCCCTCGTCGCTCCGGTCGATCCCGAAGACCTCGCAGACGACGGCCAGTTCGAAGGGGTGTACGCCGTCCAGCATGACGGCGGCGACATTGCGCAGCATGGGGACAGTGTGCCGCGACGGTGGCAGGAAATCGAGGGTGTGCGGCAGTCCTGCCACTGACGCCGGGCGGCCGGCGGCGCGAAGGTGGAACACATGAACACGACACACGCACAGGCACTCGTCGGAATGCTGGCCGTCCTCGGCCTCCTCGTCCTGATCAGCCTGCCCGCCCTGACCGGCGTGGTCCACGACTGGCGCGTGGACCGGCAGATCAGGGCGGCCCGTCAGGAGCGGGAGGCGCAGGAGCGGGGGGAGCGGAGTGAGGAGCGGAAGGCGGCGGGAAGCGCTCAGAAGTCCTCGTCGAAGCCGACCGAGCCCTCCACCGCCACCTGGTACGCCGAGGCCCGCCGTTCGAAGAAGTTGGTCAGCTCCTGAACACCCTGGAGCTCCATGAAGGAGAACGGGTTCTCCGAGCCGTACACCGGCGCGAAGCCGAGCCGCACCAGCCGCTGGTCGGCGACGCACTGAAGGTACTGCCGCATGGACTCGGTGTTCATCCCCGGGAGGCCGTCGCCGCAGAGATCGCGGGCGAACTGCAGCTCCGCCTCGACGGCCTCCCTCAGCATGTCGGTCACCTGCCGCCCCAGCTCCTCGTCGAAGAGGCCGGGCTCCTCCTTGCGGACGGTGTCGACCACGTCGAACGCGAAGGACATGTGCATCGTCTCGTCCCGGAAGACCCAGTTGGTGCCGGTGGCCAGACCGTGCAGCAGCCCCCGGCCGCGGAACCAGTA
Organism: Streptomyces griseoaurantiacus; assembly: GCF_036189845.1. Lineage (NCBI taxonomy): Bacteria > Bacillati > Actinomycetota > Actinomycetes > Kitasatosporales > Streptomycetaceae > Streptomyces > Streptomyces griseoaurantiacus. Next base: position 4,933,375 of record NZ_CP108326.1, read on the forward strand.
GACGTAGGCGAACGCCCCGTAGAAGAACAGCCCCTCGATGCACGCCGCGAAGCAGATCAGGTTCAGCAGGAAGCGCCGGCGGTCGGAGCGCGTCTCCAGTCGGTCGAGCCTCTCCACGGAGTCCATCCACCGGAAGCAGAACTCCGCCTTCTCACGGATCGACGGGATGTTCTCCACCGCCGCGAAGGCCGCCGCCCGGTCGTCCGGATCGGGCAGGTAGGTGTCCAGCAGGGTCAGATAGAACTGGACGTGCACGGCCTCCTCGAACAGCTGCCTGCTCAGGTACAGCCGCGCCTCGGGCGAGTTGATGTGCTTGTAGAGGGTCAGCACCAGGTTGTTGGCCACGATCGAGTCGCCCGTCGCGAAGAACGCGACCAGCCGGCCGATCAGATGCCGTTCGGCGGGCGTGAGCTTCGCGAGGTCGGCGACGTCGGAGTGGAGGTCGACCTCCTCCACGTGCCAGGTGTTCTTGATGGCGTCCCGGTAGCGCTCGTAGAAGTCGGGGTAGCGCATGGGACGCAGGGTGAGCTCGAAGCCGGGGTCGAGCAGGTTCTTGACCGCCCCGACGGCGTCCGTGGTGGTGTCCGGGTGGGTGTTCACTGGCAGGCCTCGCAGTACTCGGGGTTCTCAAGGGAGCAGGCGACCGCCTCGGGGTCCGGCACGGTCGGCGCGGGGGCCTCGGCGGCGGGGCGCTGCGCACGGGCGGCGCGGGCGATCCGGGTGGCCGGGCGGGAGCGCAGGTAGTACGTCGTCTTCAGCCCCGACTTCCACGCGTAGGCGTACATCGAGGAGAGCTTGCCGATGGTCGGCGTCTCCAGGAACAGGTTCAGCGACTGCGCCTGGTCCAGGAACGGGGTGCGGGCGGCCGCCATGTCGATCAGGGCGCGCTGCGGGAGCTCCCACGCCGTGCGGTAGAGCCGCCGCACCTCCTCGGGCAGCCAGGTCAGGCCCTCCACCGAGCCGTTGGCCTCGCGCAGCGCCTCGCGGGTGTCGGCGTCCCAGCGCCCCAGCCGCTTGAGGTCCGCCACCAGGTACGGGTTGACCTGGAGGAACTCGCCCGACAGCGTCTCGCGCTTGAACAGGTTGGAGACCTGCGGCTCGACGCACTCGTGGACGCCCGCGATCGAGGCGATGGTGGCGGTGGGCGCGATCGCGAGCAGCAGGGCGTTGCGCATGCCGGTGACCGCGATCCGCCGGCGCAGCGCCGCCCAGCGCTCGGGCCAGGACAGCTCCACGTCGTAGTGGTCCGGGTGCAGCACTCCCCGGGCGGTGCGGGTGCGTTCCCAGGCGGGCAGCGGGCCGTTGCGCGCGGCGAGTTCGGCGGAGGTCTCGTAGGCGGTGAGCATGAGCCGTTCGGCGATGCGGGCCGAGAGCGCCCGGGCCTCGGGGGAGTCGAAGGGCAGGCGCAGCCGGAAGAGGACGTCCTGGAGGCCCATCACGCCGAGGCCGACGGGGCGCCAGCGCGCGTTGGAGCGCCCGGCCTCCTCGGTCGGATAGAAGTTGAGGTCGATGACGCGGTCGAGGAAGGTGACGGCGGTGCGCACCGTCGCGTCGAGCCGCTCCCAGTCGATGCCCGCGTCGGCGGTGCTCCTGCCGGCGGTGCCCGCGTCGGCGGTGCCCCCGTCGGCGGTGCCCGCGTCTGCGGTGTTCCCCTCCCGCACGAACGCGCCGAGATTGATCGAGCCGAGGTTGCAGACGGCCGTCTCGCCGTCCTCGGTGACCTCCAGGATCTCCGTGCAGAGGTTGGAGGAGTGGATCACGTTCCCGGGCTCCGCGGTCTGGTTGGCGGTGCGGTTCGCGGTGTCCTTGAAGGTCATCCACCCGGTTCCGGTCGACGCCAGGGTGCGCATCATCCGGCCGTACAGCTCACGGGCCGGCAGCGTGCGCACCGCGAGCCCCTCGGCCTCCGCGGCCCGGTAGGCGGCGTCGAACTCCGCGCCCCACAGGTCGGTCAGGCCGGGGACGTCGGAGGGGGAGAACAGGGACCACTGCGCGTCGGCCTCGACCCGGCGCATGAACTCGTCCGGGATCCAGTGGGCCAGGTTGAGGTTGTGGGTGCGGCGGGCGTCCTCGCCCGTGTTGTCGCGCAGTTCGAGGAACTCCTCGATGTCCGCGTGCCAGGTCTCCAGGTAGACGGCGGCCGCCCCCTTGCGCCGGCCGCCCTGGTTCACGGCGGCGACGGAGGCGTCGAGCGTCTTCAGGAACGGCACGATCCCGCCCGAGTGCCCGTTGGTGCCGCGGATGAGGGCGCCGCGGGAGCGGATCCGCGAGTACGCGAGGCCGATGCCCCCGGCGTGCTTGGAGAGACGGGCGACCTGGTGGTAGCGGGAGTAGATCGAGTCCAGTTCGTCCTCGGGGGAGTCGAGGAGGAAGCAGGAGGACATCTGGGGGTGACGGGTGCCGGAATTGAACAGGGTGGGGGAGGAGGGCAGGTACTCCAGACGGCTCATCAGGCCGTGGAGCGCGGCCACTTCCTCGACCGCGCGGTCCGCCCCCGCTCCGGCGAGGTCCGCCTCCTCGGCGAGGCCCGCGGCGACGCGCAGCAGGAAGTGCTGGGGCGTCTCGATCACCTTGCGGGTGACGGGGTGGCGCAGCAGATAGCGGGTGTGCAGCGTGCGCAGGCCGAAGTAGCCGAAGCGGTCGTCGGCGTCGGGGTCGACGAGCGCGTCCAGCCGTGCGGCGTGACGGCGGACGAACGCGGCGGTCCGGTCGGCGACGAGGCCCTCCCGGTGGCCGGCGGCCACGGAGGAGGTGAAGGACGTGACGCCCTGGGAGGCGGCCTCGGCCCGGATGGTGAGCGTCAGCAGGCGGGCCGCCAGCCGGGAGTGGGCGGGGTCCTCGGAGATGAGCCCCGCGGCCGCCTCGGTGGCCAGTTCCCGCAGTTCCTCCTCGCCGGCGTGGCGGGAGCGGCCGCGCAGGGCCGCCGCGGCGACCCGGCCGGGGTCGGCGTCGGGGAGGTCGGCGCTCAGTTCGGTGAGGGTCCGCAGCAGGGCGGCGCCGGGACCGTCGGGTTCCTCGGGCGCCGGGATCGCCGGGGCCGGAGCGGCCGGGGCGGTGGTCATGGGGAGCTCTCCCTCGTTCGGCGCGGGCCATGACGAGGGCAGGGAGCAACGGTGACGCAACGGATGCGCCGGGTCGCGTCCCCGGCCCATTCCACGAGGCCCGGACGTCGGGCGCCCGGACCGGACGGCCGGGCGCACTGCCGGCAGGTCCTCGGACTCAGCCCTACGCGCGGACGCGTGGATTCACCGTTGCGGGACAGTTCCGGATTCGCACCGGATTCCCCTGCGGCGGCAGCGGTGCCGAGCATACATGTAGTGCCGGAGAGCTGGTGACGGGCCCACATGTTGTGTCGGGCGCGATCGCCCCTGCGCATCCGGTGATCCCGAGGCGCACTGGCGGGAGGCCGCCGCACGCGAAAGGCCGCGACCACCCCCGGGGGCGGCCGCGGCCTTCACACGCCGAACGGGAGACCCTAGTGCGAGGTCCCCGCCGTGGCCGCCGGCAGCTCCTGCTCGACTCCGGGGTCGCCCGCGTCCGCCGTGTAGTCGTCCGCCGCCGTCTCGTCGATGCCCTCCGGCGCCTTCGCGGCCCGCAGGACGAACGTCAGGACCACCGTCACCACCACGTTCAGCACGAACGCGGTCAGGCCGATGTAGCCGATCTCCCCGATGCCGGGGATGTCGTCCGAGGAGCCGCCGAAGTGCTTCTGCGTCGGCGAGGCCACCCCGTACGCGGCCACCGTGCCGTAGATCATGCCGACCGCCCAGCCGCCGAGCAGCGCCCACCGGTGGAACCAGCGGGTGAACAGGCCGCCCACCAGCGCGGGGAACGTCTGCAGGATCCAGATGCCGCCCAAAAGCTGGAAGTTGATCGCCACCGTCTTGTCCATCGTCAGGACGAAGACCAGCGCGCCCACCTTCACCAGCAGCGACACGATCTTGGAGACCCGGGTCTCCTCCTTCGGCGTCGCGTCCGGCTTGATGAAGTCCTTGTAGATGTTGCGGGTGAACAGGTTCGCCGCGGCGATCGACATGATCGCCGCCGGCACCAGCGCGCCGATGCCGATCGCCGCGAAGGCCACGCCCGCGAACCAGTCGGGGAACATGTTCTCGAAGAGCTGCGGAATGGCGAGCTGGCCGTTCTTGACGCTGATCCCGTCCGCGATCGCCATGAAGCCGAGCAGCGCCAGGAGGCCCAGCATCAGCGAGTACAGCGGCAGGATCGTGGTGTTGCGCCGGATCACCTCGCGGCTGCGCGAGGACAGCGTCGCCGTGATCGAGTGCGGGTACATGAACAGCGCCAGTGCGGAGCCGAGCGCGAGCGTGGCGTACGTCCACTGCCCGCCCGCGGCCGGGACCACTCCACCCGCGCCCGCCTTGGCGAACTTCTCGCCCGCCGAGGCGAAGATGTCGTCGAAGCCGCCCAGCTTGATCGGGATGTAGATGATCGCCACCGCGATGACGATGTAGATCAGCGCGTCCTTCACGAAGGCGATCAGCGCGGGGGCCCGCAGCCCGGAGGAGTACGTGTACGCGGCCAGGACGCCGAAGGCGATCAGCAGCGGCAGGTCCTTCACGAACCAGTTGGTGTTCTCGCCGCCGCCGACGCCCATCACGTCCAGCACGGCCTGGATGCCGACGAGCTGGAGCGCGATGTACGGCATCGTGGCGAGGATGCCGGTCACGGCCACCGCGAGCGAGAGCCCCTTGGAGCCGAACCGCCCGCGCACGAAGTCGGAGGTGGTGACGTACCCGTGCCGGTGGCTGACGGACCACAGCCGGGGCAGGAAGGTGAAGACCAGCGGGTACACCAGGATCGTGTACGGGACGGCGAAGAAGCCGGAGGCGCCGGCCGCGTAGATCGCGGCGGGCACGGCCACGAAGGTGTACGCCGTGTAGAGGTCGCCGCCGAGCAGGAACCAGGTGATCCAGGTGCCGAACGAACGTCCGCCCAGGCCCCACTCGTCGAGGCTGTGCTCGTTCTCGGCCTTGCGCCAGCGGGCCGCGAGGAACCCGATGGCGGTGACCGCGACGAAGAAGAAGATGAAGACGCCGAGTGCGACGCCGTTCACGCCGTCCTTCATTCCGCCGCACCTCCCTTCGGGTTCGCCGGGGCGTCCGAGGAGGCCGGGGTGCCGAGGGCCCCCGAGGACGCTGCGGACGCCGCGGACGCGTCACGGGAGGCGGCGGCCCGGCCGCGCTGGTCGAGGTGCCACAGCTTGTAGGCGGTCATGGTCAGCGCGGTGGAGATCAGCACCCACAGCATCTGGTACCAGTAGAAGAACGGGATGCCGATGAACACCGGGTCGGTCTTGGCGTACGAACCGACCCACAGCATCGCCACGAACGGCGCGACGAGGCAGAGGCCGATGACCACCCGCAGGGGTGTCACCGCCCCTCTGCCGACTCCTGGGGCATCTGACATGTGCGGCTCCGTCCCCTCGCTGGTCAACCGGCAATGCGGAGGGAAATCTAGGTCACCGCGTCCAGGGAACGGAACCCTTGTCCGCATAACGGTTGGGGAAGGCAACGAAAAGGAGAGGAGCGGTGACGGTGGGTGAACCCCCCTCAGTCCACCGGCCGCTTCAGCCTGGCGACGAACTTGTAGCGGTCCCCCCGGTACACCGATCGCACCCATTCCACCGGCAGTCCCTCGCGGTCCAGGGAGTGACGGGAGAGCATCAGCATCGGCAGGCCCACGTCCGTGCCGAGCAGCCCGGCCTCGCGCGGGGTGGCCAGCGAGGTCTCGATGGTCTCCTCGGCCTCGGCGAGATGGACGCCGTAGACCTCGGCCAGCGCGGTGTAGAGCGAGGTGTACTTCACCAGCGAACGGCGCAGCGCCGGGAAGCGCTTGGCCGACAGGTGGGTCGTCTCTATGGCCATCGGCTCGGCGTTGGCCATGCGCAGCCGCTCGATGCGCAGCACCCGTCCGCCGGAGGTGATGTCGAGGAGCTCGGCGAGCCGCTCGTCGGCGGTGATGTACCCGATGTCCAGCAGCTGGGAGGTGGGTTCCAGCCCCTGGGCGCGCATGTCCTCGGTGTAGGAGGTGAGCTGCAGCGCCTGCGAGACCTTGGGCTTGGCGACGAACGTGCCCTTGCCCTGGATGCGCTCCAGCCGTCCCTCGACGACCAGTTCCTGCAGCGCCTGCCGCACGGTCGTGCGCGAGGTGTCGAACTCCGAGGCGAGGGTGCGCTCGGGCGGGACCGGGGTGCCGGGCGGCAGCGTGCGGGTCATGTCGAGCAGGTGCTTCTTGAGGCGGTAGTACTTCGGCACGCGCGCGGTGCGGACAGGTGCCCCGCCCTCGCTCTCCGCACTGCTGACGTCGGTGCTCATGCTCCGCCTTCCCGGCTCGGTGTGCCGAACGGGCCGACGACTCCCGCCGGTCACGGCTCACATCGTGGCACGGCTCCGCGCGGGAGACTCCGCACGTTCCGTGAGGGGATCCCGCACACGCGTGCCGGGGACCTCCTCTGTATACCGCCACGGGCCCCAGGTGGTCTAGTCCACGGGGTGCCCTGTGGTCCACCCAGTGGTATACCCGCCGGCACCCGCGCCGACCTGGTCTTTTCGCATCCTTCCTACGTAAAGGTTCTTGCATATGTAGGTCGCGTAACGGACGCCTCGTGCGGGGTCCCACGCCCTTGACACTCCTATTGGTCCGGGCCAAGCTCCCCCTACTGGTCTACACCACTGGACCAGGTCCCGGCCCCACGGGCAACGCACGTACGCGGCACTTCGCTTCAGCGCACTGGTCGCGGCACGCCGAGGGGGACAGGGGGGTTCGTGGCATCCCTGAGGAGGGTGGCGTGAAGCGCAAGCTGACAGCCGCGATCGGTATCGCGGGCATGATGATCTCCATCGCGGCGTGCGGGGGCAGTGACGACGGGGACTCGGCCAAGGGCGCGGACGCCAAGGAGCTGACCGTCTGGCTCACGGTGGACGCGCAGAACAACTGGCCGACGCTGGTCAAGGCCGCCGACAAGGCCGTGCAGAAGAAGCACCCGGGCATCAGGATCAAGCACGAGTACTACGGCTGGCCCGACAAGAACACCAAGCTCGACGCCGTCCTCGCCACCGACAAGGTGCCCGACGTGGTCGAGATGGGCAACACCGAGATGCTCGGTTACATGGTCAAGGGCGCCTTCGCCCCCGTCGAGGCCGGGAAGTTCGACAACTCCGGTGCCTGGCTGGACGGCCTGAAGGCCTCCGTGACCTACGAGGGCAAGACGTACGGCGTGCCGTACTACGCCGGCGGACGCGTCGCCAACTGGCGCAAGGACGTCGCCGCCTCGGTCGGCGTCAAGACGCCCCCGAAGACGTACAAGGAGCTGACCGCCGCCCTCGACAAGATCCAGAAGAAGGAGGGCGGGAAGTTCAGCGCCTGGTACCAGCCCACCCGTGACTGGTACGCGGCCATGTCCTTCGTCTACGACGCCGGCGGCTCCATCGCGAAGGAGGACGGCGGCACCTGGAAGGGCAGCCTCTCCTCGCCCGAGTCCCTCAAGGGCCTCACGGAGTTCAAGAAGGTCGTCGACTCCTACATGCACGGCGACAAGACCAAGGACGAGTCCGACCGCTACATCGTGTACGGCCAGGGCAAGTCCGCGATGATCTTCGGTGCCGCCTGGGAGGGCGCGACCTCCGCCGACCCGAAGAACGACAAGACCGGCAAGCTCAAGGACAACCTCGAGAACTTCGTGATGCCGGGTCCCTCCGGCAAGAACATGCCCGTCTTCCTGGGCGGTTCGGACCTCGCGATCCCGGTCAAGTCCAAGGCGCAGGGCGTCGCCGCCGAGTGGATCAACGCGTTCACCGGCAAGGACGGCCAGAAGGGCCTGATCGCCAAGGGCAACCTGCCCAACAACAAGACCGACCTCGCCACCCTGAAGGACGACCCGGCCACCGCCGTCCCGGCCACCGCGGCCGAGTCCAACTGGTTCGTGCCGATGGCGCCCGGCTGGGGCCAGGTCGAGAAGGCCCAGGTGCTGCAGAAGATGCTGCAGAACATCGGCACCGGCAAGAAGTCCGTCGAGGCCGCCGCCAAGGAGGCGGACGCCGCGATCGACAAGGTCATCAACACCAAGTAGCCCGCCCGGGGGCCCCGTCGACGCCGGCGGGGCCCCCGCCCGCCGTGCCACCGGCGGCCCCGCCGGAACGGTGACGGGGGACACGGGGGGACGGCCGTACGGCACGGGGGTCCGTACGGCCGCGGCACGGGCGCGCGCGGGGCGCGGACACGGACGCCGCGCCCGCGCCGCGGACCGGTTCCCGCCCGCACCCCCACCGGGCACCGCCCGCCCGGGCCACACCCCGTACGACCTGAGGGACCACCGAGGAGCGCGCGATGAGTGCCGCCAACACCACCACCCCCGCCAAGGTGCCGCCCCCGCGGCAGGCACCCCCGCCCCCACCGGACACACCGGGCCGCCCCCCGCGCAGGCGGCGCTCCGCCGCCGGGGGCGCCGTGCCCTGGGGACTGCTCGCGCCCTGTCTGCTGGTCCTCGTCGTCGTCCTCGGTTATCCCCTGGTCCGCCTGGTCACGCTCTCCTTCCAGAAGTTCGGCCAGTCGCAGCTCTGGGGCTTCCAGCCCGCCGAGAACGTCGGCTTCGACAACTTCGCCACCGTGCTCGGCGACAGCGAGTTCTGGGTGGTCGTCGTCCGCACCATCGTCTTCGCCGGCGGCAGCGTGCTCTTCACGATGGTCATCGGCATGCTGATCGCCCTGCTGCTGCAGCGGGTCTCCGGCTGGGTGAAGACACTGGTCAACATCGCCCTCGTGGCGAGCTGGGGCATGCCCGTCATCGTGGCCACCACCGTCTTCAAGTGGCTGTTCGACTCCGACTACGGCGTCTTCAACGCCCTGCTCAGCAAGCTCCCCGGCGTCGACGTCGTCGGCCACAACTGGTTCGCCAGCGGACCGCAGGGCCTCGCCGTGATCATGCTGCTCGTGGTGTGGGGCGCCGTGCCCTTCGTCGTCATCACGCTCGGCGCCGGACTCACCCAGGTACCCAAGGAGATGGAGGAGGCGGCCCGCCTCGACGGCGCCGGCGCCTGGGGCGTCTTCCGCTACGTCACGCTGCCGATCCTCAAGCCGATCATCGTGATGCTGACGACCCTCTCCGTCATCTGGGACATGGGCGTCTTCCCCCAGGTGTTCGTCATGCGCAACGGCCATCCCGAGGCCGAGTTCCAGGTCCTCACCACCTACTCGTACGACAAGGCGTTCGTGGTCAACGACTACGGACAGGGGTCCGCGATCGCCCTCGTCACCGTGCTGCTGCTGCTCGGCGTCGTCGCCGTCTACATGCGCCAGATGCTGAAGATCGGAGAGGTCGAATGACCACGACCGCCGCGCCGCCGAGGGCCGCCGACCGGCCCTCCACCCGCCCCTTCGTGCCCGCGCGCAAGCGGCGCGCCAAGGCCGGCTGGAACGTCCTCGGCCTGCTCGTCTTCCTCGTCGTCGGCTTCCCGGTCTACTGGATGCTCAACACGGCGGTGAAGCCCGCCAAGGACGCCATCGACCCCGACCCCAGCCTGCTGCCGACCGGGCTGACCCTGTCCAACTTCCGCCGGGCGCTGGACATCGCCGACTTCTGGGGACCGGTCGGCCGCAGCCTCGTCGTCTCCCTGACCGTGGTGCTCATCGGCATCGCCGTCGGCATGCTGGCCGCGCTCGCCATCTCCCGGTTCGCCTTCCGCGGCCGCAAGGTGGTCATCGTCGCCATCCTGGCGGTCCAGATGATCCCGCTCGTCGCCATGATCATCCCGGTCTTCCTGCTCCTCAACGACCTGGGTCAGTACGACAGGCTGTCCGGCCTGATCCTCACCTACCTGACCTTCATCCTCCCGTTCACGGTCTGGACCCTGCGCGGCTTCATCGTCAACATCCCGCGCGAACTGGAGGAGGCGGCCATGGTCGACGGCTGCTCCCGCACCGGCGCCTTCGTCCGCGTGGTCTTCCCGCTGCTCGCGCCCGGACTGGTCGCCACCTCCGTGTACGGGTTCATCCAGGCGTGGAACGAGTACCTCTACGCCCTGATGCTGATGAGCCAGCAGAAGCAGACCGCCACCGTCTGGCTCGCCAACTTCACCACCAAGCACGGCACGGAATACGCGCCCATGATGGCCGGAGCCACGATGATGGCCGTACCGATCGTCGTGCTCTTCCTCCTCGTCCAGCGCAAGATGGCCGCGGGTCTCACCGCGGGCGCCGTGAAGGGATAACGCCACCCGATGACGACTTTCGCCAGCGGCACCGACACTCTCACGCGCGACGCCCTCACGGTCCTGCAGCCCGGCTTCACCGGGACGACCGCCCCCGACTGGCTGCTGCGCCGGCTCGGCGAGGGACTCGCCTCGGTCGGCCTCTTCGGCCGCAACATCGCCTCCCCGGCCCAACTGGCCGCCCTCACCGCCCAACTGCGCGCCGAACGCGAGGACGTCCTCGTCGCGATCGACGAGGAGGGCGGCGACGTGACCCGGCTGGAGGTCCGCACCGGCTCCTCCTTCCCCGGCAACCACGCCCTCGGCGCCGTCGACGACACCGCACTCACCCGGCAGGTGGCCGCCGAGCTCGGCCGCCGCCTGGCCGCCTGCGGCGTCAACCTCAACTGGGCGCCCTCCGCCGACGTCAACTCCAACCCCGCCAACCCCGTCATCGGCGTCCGGTCCTTCGGCGCCGAACCGGAGCTGGTGGCCCGGCACACCGCCGCCTACGTCGGCGGGCTCCAGTCCGCCGGGGTCGCCGCCTGCACCAAGCACTTCCCCGGACACGGCGACACCGCCGTCGACTCCCACCTCGCGCTGCCGCGCATCGACGCCGACGCGGCCGTCCTGCGCGCACGGGAACTCGCCCCGTTCCGGGCCGCGATCGAGGCCGGCACCAAGGCGGTGATGAGTGCCCACATCCTCGTCCCCGCCCTGGACCCGCAGCGCCCGGCGACCCTGTCCGGCGGCATCCTGACCGACCTGCTGCGCAAGGAACTCGGCTACGAGGGCCTGATCGTCACCGACGGCATGGAGATGCGGGCGATCGCCGCCACGTACGGCATCGAACGCGGCAGCGCCCTCGCGATCGCCGCCGGCGCGGACGCCATCTGCGTGGGCGGCGGGCTCGCCGACGACGAGACGGTACGGCGGCTGCGGGACGCCCTGGTGGACGCGGTGCGCACCGGCGTCCTCGCCGAGTCCCGGCTGGCGGACGCGGCCCGCAGGGTGCGGGAACTGGCGAGGTGGACGGCGGGTGCCGCGGCCTCCGCCGCGGCGGAGGGCCCCGGTTCCGCCTCGGGGACGGACATCGGCCTGGTCGCCGCCCGGCGCGCGGTCACCGTCACCCGCTCCCCGGACTTCGCCCCGCTGACCGGGGCCCCCTACGTGGCCGCGTTCACGCCGGTCGCCAACATCGCGGTGGGCGACGAGACGCCGTGGGGCGTCGCGGCGGAGCTGGCCCGGCTGCTGCCGGGCACCACCACGGGCTCGTTCACCGGCGAGACGGCGGGGGAGCAGGCGCTCGCGGCGGCCGGCGGACGGCGCGTGGTCGCCGTGGTCCGCGACGAGCACCGGTACCCGTGGATGGCCCGGGCGGTACGGACCCTGCTGGCGGCGCGCCCGGACACGGTGGTCGTGGAGATGGGCGTGCCCCAGGCCGCCCCCCGCGCCACCCTGCACGTGGCCACCCACGGCGCGGCGAGGGTCTGCGGCATCGCCGCGGCGGAGGTCATCACGGCGGGGCGGGACTGAGCGCGGCGCCCCGGAAGGGGCGCGGGACGCAACGGGGAGGGGCGGCGGGCGAGAAGGACGGCCCGCCGCCCCTCCCCGTCAGATCCCCTGCCAGGCGGGCTTGTGGGCGAACGTGTGGCGGAAGTAGTCCGCCAGCTTCAGCTTCGACGCCGCCGCCTCGTCCACCACCACCGTCGCGTGCGGGTGGAGCTGCAGCGCCGAGGCGGGGCACAACGCCGCCACCGGCCCCTCCACCGTCGCGGCCACCGCGTCGGCCTTGCCCTCGCCCGTGGCGAGCAGCACCAGGTGCCGGGCCTCCAGGATCGTCCCGATCCCCTGGGTGATGACGTGGTGCGGCACCTGGGCGATGTCCCCGTCGAAGAAGCGCGCGTTGTCCACCCGCGTCTGCTCCGTCAGCGTCTTGATGCGCGTCCGCGAGGCCAGCGAGGAACAGGGCTCGTTGAACCCGATGTGCCCGTCGGTGCCGATCCCCAGCAGTTGCAGGTCCACCCCGCCGGCCGCCGCGAGCGCCGCGTCGTACGCCTCGCACGCCGCCTGCACGTCCTCGGCGGTGCCGTCGGGCCCCATGAACGCGTCCATGGCGATGCCGAGCGGCTGCAGCACCTCGCGCGCGAGCACGGAACGGTAGGACTCGGGGTGTTCGGCCGGCAGTCCCACGTACTCGTCGAGCTGGGCGATGCGCACGCGGGAGGTGTCCACCTCGCCGGCGCGCACCTTCGCGCCGAGCGCCTGATAGACGGGCAGGGGGGTCGAACCGGTCGCCACGCCGAGCAGGGCCTCGGGCTTGTGCCCGACCAGCCGGGCGAGGGCGTTCGCGACGAGCTCGCCGCCCGCCGCGGCGTCGGGGACGATGACAACTTCCACGCTGGCCTGCCGATCTGCCGAAAGGGTCGCTGTGTGGTTTAGACCAATCTAGCAGAGCCGCCCCCGCCCGGGCAGGGCCCGCGCACGCCCCGCGCGGGACCGGAACGGCAGGCCGGAAAAGTCGGAAGAAACATCCCGCCACGCATGGACACACCCGCGTGCGGCCAGCCACAATGGACCGTGGCCAGGCATGGTCTAGTCCACGCTCCGCCCCCTTCGGGAGGACGCGCGGAGGACCGTGCGCCGGCCGGCGTACTTCCGTCCTCCCCGCACAGGAGGGCGGACCGAGGAACCGGCGCTCTCTGCCCTGACTGCTCCGGCTCCTCACCTTCGGCCGAACGGGACCGCACACCCACGGCCGATGCTGCTCCGGGCTGCGGTGCCGGGAGGGTTGAGGGTCCCTCCCAGGCGCCGCGGCCCGCGGGTGCTTCCGGGCCCCGCTTCCGCCCCCTGCCCCCGCCTGCGAATCCGGCGATTCGGGCGGTGTCGGGCCCCCCGGGTACGCTCGCACCGTGCCCTCCATGAACGAACTCGTACGCCAGCACACGACCCTCGGCGACCCCGACCTCGAGTGGCTCCATCTGCTGGTCTCGGAGTGGCAGCTGCTCTCCGACCTGTCCTTCGCCGACCTCGTCCTGTGGGTCCCCACCAGCGACGGCACCAAGTACGTCTCGGTCGCCCAGATGCGCCCCAACACCGGCCCCACCTCGTACCAGGACGACATGGTCGGCCACCTCGTGCCGCGCGGCCGCCGCCCGCTGCTCGACGCCGCCCTGGACGAGGGCCGCATCGTCCGCGAGGGCGACCCCGAGTGGCGCGAGGAGGTCCCGGTCCGGGTCGAGTCCATCCCCGTACGGCGCGAGGGGCGCGTCCTCGGCGTCATCGCGCGCAACACCAACCTGCTCACCGTGCGCACGCCGAGCCGGCTGGAGCTGACCTATCTGCAGAGCGCCTCCGACCTCGCCCAGATGATCGCGGCAGGCTCCTTCCCCTTCCCCGACCAGCAGGTCGACATGGACGCCGCCCCGCGCGTCGGCGACGGCCTGGTCCGGCTCGACGCGGACGGCATCGTCCAGTACGCCTCGCCCAACGCCCTGTCGGCCTACCACCGCATGGGCCTCGCCTCCGACCTCGTCGGTCACCACCTGGGCCGGACCACCGCCGAACTCGCCCCCAGCCGGGGCCCGGTGGACGAGGCGCTCGCCAAGGTGGCCAGCGGCTGGGCGCCGCGCGAGTTCGAGATCGAGGCCCGGGACGGGGTGATCCAGTTCCGCGCCATCCCGCTCAAGCCCAAGGGGGTGCGCATCGGCTCCCTGGTGCTGCTCCGGGACGTCACGGAACTGCGCCGCCGCGAGCGCGAGTTGATCACCAAGGACGCCACCATCCGGGAGATCCACCACCGGGTGAAGAACAACCTCCAGACGGTCGCCGCGCTGCTGCGGCTGCAGGCCCGGCGCATCGGTTCCGAGCGCGGCCGGGAGGCGCTGGAGGAGGCCGTCCGCCGGGTCGGCTCGATCGCCATCGTCCATGAGACGCTGTCTCAGAACCTGGACGAGCGGGTCGAGTTCGACGAGATCGCCGACCGGGTGCTCGCCATGGTGGCCGAGATCTCCCCCGGCAAGGTCACCGGCCGGCGCACCGGGCACTTCGGCATCCTGGACGCGGAGGTCGCCACTCCGCTCTCCATGGTCCTGACCGAAATCCTGCAGAACGCGCTGGAACACGGCTTCGTCCAGGACGAGACCGGCACGGTCGAGGTCTCGGCGTTCCGCGGCGGCACCTCCAAGGAGGCCCGCCTCCTGGTCACCGTGCAGGACGACGGGATCGGCCTGCCCGAGGGTTTCGACCCGCACAGCTCCGGCAACCTCGGTCTGCAGATCGTGCGGACGCTGGTGGAGGGGGAGTTGGGCGGCACCTTCGACATGGTCCCGGCCTCCGGGCGCGGCACCCGCGTCCTCCTCGACCTCCCGGTCCGGGCGCACAAGTAGCCCGGCGGAGCGGACGCGGCTCTCCCGGCCGGGAGGTGCCCCCCCGTACCAGCGCGCCGCACGCACCACATGCATCGAGCCCCGGACCAGGAGGTCCGGGGCTCGAACTGCTGCTTGCTTCAAGCGCATCGGGTCACTGCGCGCTGCGGCTCGGGGGCGGGAGATGCGTGCTCGCTGCACGCGCCGCCGGGCTCGGGCTCGTAAGGGGCGGGTATGTCAGGCGGAGGCCTGACGGGCCCGGTTGCGGGCGGCGCGGCGCTTCATGGCACGGCGCTCGTCCTCGCTGAGACCACCCCAGACGCCGGAGTCCTGACCGGACTCGAGCGCCCACTGCAGACACTGATCCATAACGGGGCAGCGCCGGCAAACGGCCTTGGCTTCCTCGATCTGCAGCAGCGCAGGACCGGTGTTGCCGATGGGGAAGAACAGCTCGGGGTCTTCCTCGCGGCAAACGGCGTTGTGACGCCAGTCCATGGCTGCTACCTCTCCTTGGTATTACGTGCTGTTGCTTGTGAATGTGAACGCTTTCACGAATCCCCCGACAAGTGAAGGGCCGACCGACAGCCACACTGCGGCGGTCCTTGTTGCGAGGAGGGATTCGGGCTCTTAGGGGGGCCGGTGTTGCGCGCCGTCCCGAGCGCCACGTAGAGACTCGCAAACCTCAGCGGCGGATACAACCCCTTCAGGAAAGTTTTTTTTGATTCCTTGGTGTCGACTAGGTCACAGCCGTACTTCCAAGGGGTGGACCCTGGCCTAAACGTTCGAGTGAAAGGACTTTAAGCGCTTCTGCTCACACAATCACACGCAGTGCACGGCGTACGCCTGTGAACGCCACGCTGGTACGCAGTCCGAGGTGGTCGCCGTCCATCTGAAGGGGGAGCGGCACCTTCGAATGCAAGGTGAAGTCGGTCAGGTCGTGCAGGGTGACCGCATGCTTGCCACGGGGTCCGCGCTCGGGGGACGAAGTGAGCAACTGGGTCGCATACCGGGCAACCGCGGCCGTCGACATGCGGCTGAGCCCGAGTATGTCGAGCCCCGTGTCGAACGAGGCCTTAGGTGACGCGTACACCGGGCGATTGCCGAGAAACGTCCACGGCGAGGTGTTGCAGATGATCGACAGCACCAGATCCGTGACCGGGTCCTCGCCGGCCCGCTCCAGGGTGATCGTTCCGTGCCGGCGATGGGGTTCGTCCAAAAACTGACGTACGACCTGGCGCAGATACAGCGCATGGGTGGAGCGCCTGCCCCGCTCGCGCTGCTGTTCGACCCGGCCGACCACTCCCGCGTCGAAACCGAGTCCGGCGCAGAACGTGAACCAGCGGGAGGGCACCGCCTCGTCCTCGGTGCCGGGCACCCCCGAGGCACGGCCCAGACCGACCGTGCGTTCGCTGCCCTCGCGCAGGGCGTCGAGCAGGGCGCCGGTGGCCTCCACGGCGTCGTTGGGCAGGCCCAGGGCGCGGGCGAAGACATTCGTGGAGCCGCCCGGCACCACGGCGAGGCCGGGCAGCCGGTCGGGATCGGGGCCGCGGTGGAGCAGGCCGTTGACGACCTCGTTGACCGTGCCGTCGCCGCCCAGGGCGACGATCAGATCTATGTCCTCGCTGTCCGCGGCCTGCCGCCCGAGGTCGCGGGCGTGGCCGCGGTACTCGGTCATGACCGCCTCGAGCTTCATCTCACTCGCCAGCGCGTGGATCAGGACATCGCGCGTACGTGCGCTTGTGGTGGTTGCCGCCGGATTGACCACGAGAAGTGCACGCATGCGATGCAGGTTACCTACCGGGTGGTACTCGGCCCAGCCCGAGGGTGGGGGTCGGGGCCGGGAAACGGCCCGGGGACGGGCCCCGCGCCGGTGGCCGCAGGGCCCGTGGGGGACCTGTACGCGGCCCTGACGGGCCCGCCGGGCGGGGCTACCCTTTCAAGGGTGAGCACTGAGCAGAAATCCGTTCCGGAGACCGACACCGTCGCCCGGGAGCCCGACGGACCGCGCCCCGCGCGGCTGACCGCCGCCGCGGCGCTGTGCGCGCTGGAGGGCTGCGCCCTGGCCGCCGGCGGGGTGTGGATGCTCGTGCTGGGAGCGACGGGGGACTCCGGCGACCGGCAGCAGGGGGTCACCGGCGGCGTCACCCTGCTCGTGCTCGCGCTGCTGCCGCTGCTGGCGGCGCGCGGCCTGCTGATGCGCCGCGGCTGGAGCCGGGGACCGGCCGTGATCACGCAGATCATGGCGCTGCCGGTGGCCTACAGCCTGCTCCAGGCCGACAGTGTGGCGATCCCCGCGGGCATCGTCCTCGCCGTGGTGGCGGTCGCGGCGCTGGTCCTGCTGGTCAACCAGGCGACGACCAGAGCGCTGGGGATCAAGGGTCCGGGCCGGGCCGAACCGAAGTAGGAGCCGGGCGGCCGAACCGCCCGTGCCGTCGTCCGCTCGCCGGCCGGCCTACTCCTCCACCAGCAGCTTCTCCCGCAGCTGGGCCAGGGTGCGGGCCAGCAGGCGGGAGACGTGCATCTGGGAGATGCCGACCTCCTGGGCGATCTGCGACTGCGTCATGTTCGCGAAGAACCGCAGCAGCAGGATCCGCTTCTCGCGCGGCGGGAGGTCCTCCAGCAGCGGCTTGAGCGATTCCCGGTACTCGACGCCCTCCAGCGCCTCGTCCTCCGCGCCGAGCGTGTCCGCGACCGCCGGGGACTCGTCGTCGGTGTCGGGGACGTCCAGCGACAGCGTGGAGTACGCGTTGGCGGACTCCAGACCCTCCAGGACCTCTTCCTCGGAGATGGCCAGCTTCTCGGCCAGCTCGTGCACCGTGGGGGAGCGGCCGTGCAGCTGGGAGAGTTCCGCGGTGGCCGTGGTGAGCGCCAGGCGCAGCTCCTGCAGCCGGCGCGGGACGCGCACCGCCCAGCCCTTGTCGCGGAAGTGCCGCTTGATCTCGCCGACCACCGTGGGCGTCGCGTACGTGGAGAACTCCACGCCCCGGTCCGGGTCGAACCGGTCGACCGACTTGATCAGCCCGATGGTGGCGACCTGTGTGAGGTCGTCCAGCGGCTCGCCGCGGTTGCGGAACCGGCGGGCGAGGTGCTCCACGAGCGGCAGATGCATCCGGACCAGCCGGTTGCGCAGCTCCGCGTACTCCGGGCTGCCCGCCGCCAGGGAACGCAGTTCGACGAACATCGCCCGCGCGCCGCTGCGGTCCGTGGGGTCGTGCCGCGTGTGCTGCCCGTGCTGCGGGGCGTGCTCCGCGCGCTGCGGGGCCTCCGTGGGCTGCGGGGCCTCCCGCACGCCCTGCTCGGCGTTCCCGTTCCGCTCGTGCTCGCTCATCGTCTGGCCCGTCACCCTTCCCCGAGCTCCCGGTCCCGCTGGGACAGGGAAGACCCCGACCGGGGCCGACGCGGGCGCGCCGCGCGTGACGCCCGCCTGCCCCCGCTGTCCGCCGACCGGGAGACCGACCGCGGACGACTCGTCCTCCGGATGCGGCCGGGCCTGCTCGGGGATGCCGTCGATGCCTTCCGCCGCGCGCGACGGCCCGACCGGGCCGCCGTCGCCCCCGGCGGGCGGTTTCCGTGTGCCGCGCTCTTCGTCCTGCACCGGCCCGTCCCCGTTCGTCACGCCGGCCCGGGTCCCGCGCCGCGCTGTTTGTAGAGGCTGATCGACACGACCTTGTCGTCGGAGACGGCCGAGGAGACCTTGCCCGCGAGGGCCGACAGCACCGTCCAGGCGAACGTGTCGCGCGACGGGGCGTGGCCGTCGGTGGTCGGGGCCGAGACCGTGACCTCGAGAGAGTCGTCGACCAGGCGGAAGACGCAGCTGAGCACCGAGCCGGGCACGGCCTGCTGGAGCAGGATCGCGCAGGCCTCGTCGACTGCGATGCGCAGGTCCTCGATCTCGTCGAGGGTGAAGTCCAAACGGGCCGCGAGACCGGCGGTGGCCGTGCGCAGCACCGACAGGTAGGCCCCGGCAGCCGGCAGCCGGACTTCCACGAAGTCCTGGGTCGCGGGATCGCCTGCGATCTGGGACACCCTCACCTCCAAGGTGGTACAAGCATTCTGGGGGCCGAGGGTCGCCCCTCGGGTGGCGCACCACTGGTGCAGCGGTGACGCTACCGCGCTCGGCGTTCGTTGTCCCCGGGACCCCAGCCCCTTGCTGTCACTCATAGTAAACACGTGAACACGCACAGTGGCTAGGGGGTGGGCGGGCCCAATTGGGAAGAGCGCGCGCCGGATTGACGTACCCAGACGTCAGACCGCCGAACCGTCCGCCTCAGGGTCGCACGCCCGGCGGGCGGAGCGGGACGTTCAGACCAGCACATGGTCGACGAAGCACCAGCGCCAGTCCTCCCCGGGTTCGAACGTCCGCATCACGGGATGACCGCTCTCTTTGTAGTGCGCCGTGGCGTGCCGGTTGGGGGAGGAGTCGCAACAGGCCACATGGCCGCATCCCAGGCACATCCGCAACTGCACCGGGTGGGTGCCCTCCGCCAGGCACTCCTGGCACGTCTCGTGCGACGGCGCGGGTTCGGGGTGCGGCAGCGCGTCGGTGTGCGTGCACTGTTTCATGATTGCCAGGTTACGACGGGCCCGTGGGGGACCGCGCGGAAGAAAAGGGCGGAATCGGGACGATGCACGTATTGCCACTGCTGTTGCTGGTCGCGGGCAGTGCCGCGGTCGCCGGGGCGGCCCGGCGCACCCCCGTCCCCCCGCCCCTGCTCCTGGTCGCGGCGGGCCTCGCCGTCTCCTACGTCCCCGGCGTGCCCGGCTACGAGCTGGACCCGGAGATCGTCCTGCCGCTGCTGCTGCCGCCCCTCCTCCACACGGCGGCCACCGAGAGCTCCTACCTGGACCTGCGGGCCCAGCGGCGGCCGATCATGCTCCTGTCGGTCGGCTACGTGCTCTTCGCGACCCTGGCCGTCGGCTGGGTGGCCTACCTGCTGGTCCCGGGGCTGCCGTTGCCCGCCGCACTGGTGCTGGGCGCGGTGGTGGCGCCCCCGGACGCGGTGGCGGCCACCGCGGTGGCCCGCAGGCTGGGGCTGCCCTCCCGGCTGACGACCATCCTGCAGGGCGAGTCCCTGGTGAACGACGCCACCGCGATCACCGCCTACAAGGTCGCGCTCGCCGCCGCCGTCGGCGCGGGCGCCTCCTGGGCCGACGGCCTGGAGGAGTTCCTGCTCGCCGCCGTCGGCGGAGTCGTCGTCGGACTGGTGCTCATGGCGCCCCTGCACTGGCTGCGCACCCACCTCAGGGAGGCCCTGCTGCAGAACACGCTCTCCCTGCTCATCCCCTTCGTCGCCTACGCCGTCGCCGAGCAGGTGCACGCCTCGGGGGTGCTCGCCGTGGTCGTCGTCGCCCTCTATCTGGGCCACCACAACTGGGAGGTCGACTTCGCCACCCGGCTCCAGGAGGAGGCGGTGTGGAAGATGGTCGCCTTCCTGCTGGAGTCCTCGGTGTTCGCGCTCATCGGGCTGCAGCTCCCCGTCGTCCTGCGGGGCCTCGGCGAGAACGAGGGCACCCGTGCGGCGGTCTACGCGGTCGCCCTCTTCCTCGTGGTCGTCGCGGTCCGCTTCGTCTGGGTGTTCCCCAGCACCTTCCTGCCCCGGGCGCTCTCCGCCCGCGTGCGGCGCAACGAGGAGAACCCCACCTGGAAGAGCCCGCTCATCATCGGCTGGGCCGGCATGCGGGGCGTGGTCTCGCTCGCGGTCGCCTTCTCCGTGCCGCTCACCGTGCATGGCGGCGCCCCCTTCCCCGAACGCAACCTGATCCTCTTCCTGACGTTCACCACCGTGATCGGCACTCTCGTCGTGCAGGGGCTGACCCTGCCCCCGCTGATCCGCCGGCTGCGGCTGCCCCGGCCCGACCCGCAGAGCGTGACACTCGCCGAGGCCAACGCCCAGGCGCAGGCCTCCCGGGCCGCCGAGAACCGCCTGCGGGAGCTCCTGGACGACGAGCGCAACACGCTGCCGCCGCCCCTCGCCGACCGGCTGCGCGAGGTCCTGGAGCGTCGCCGCAACGCCGTCTGGGAGCGCCTCGGCGCGGTGAACCCGGTCACCGGGGAGAGCGTCGACGACACCTACCGCCGGCTGTCCCGGGAGATGATCGGCGCCGAGCGCGCGATGTTCGTCCGTCTGCGCGACGGCCGTTACATCGACGACGAGATGCTCCGCACCCTGCTGCGCCGCCTCGACCTCGAGGAGGCGGCGGCCTTCCGGGAGACCACCTGACGGGTCAGGGGAAGGGGCGGCCGGTGATCACCGCCGCGAGCGTCGTGCCCGGTGGGAAGGCGCCCCGTTCGGTCAGTACGAGGAGGGCGGACAGCATTTTGGCCACATACAGCCGCTCGACGGGCAGCCCGTGCCGCTCCTCGAAATCCTGTGCGAACGCCTCCAGTGCGGGCGTCGTGCGGCCGTAGCCGCCGCAGTGGAAGCCGTCCTCCAGCCACCAGTCACCGCGCCGCCCGCCGAAGGCCCGCTCCTGGAGCGCGGCCGTCTCGGCGGCCAGGAAACCGCCCTTGAGCACCGGTATCCCCAGCGCGCGCTGCCCCGGACCCAGACCGGCCGCCAGTCCGGCGAGCGTGCCCCCGGTGCCGCAGGGCACCGCCACCACGCCCGCACGGCCGCGCAGCTCCTCGCCGAGCGCCCGGCAGCCGCGCACGGCACGCGCGTTGCTGCCGCCCTCGGGCACCACATGGGCGTCCTCGGCCCCGGCGGCCCGCAGCAGCGCGGCCAGCGTCTCCGGCTCGGCCTTGCGCCGGTACGCCGCGCGGTCCGTGAAGTGCAGCCGCATCCCGTCGGCCGCGCAGCGCGCCAGGGAGGCGTTGAGGGGCCGCCCGGCCAGTTCCTGCCCGCGCACCACCCCGACGGTCTCCAGCCCCAGCAGCCGGCCCGCGGCGGCGGTGGCGCGAAGGTGGTTGGAGTAGGCGCCGCCGAAGGTGACCACGGGCCGCCCGGCCGCAGCGGCGAGGTTGGGCACCAGTTTGCGCCACTTGTTGCCGACCAGGTGCGGGTGGATCAGGTCATCCCGCTTCAGTGCGAGCCGCACGCCGTGCCGGCCGAACCGCTCGTCCTCCACGTCCCGCAGGGGCGAGGGCAGCAGGGGGCGCGGGGCGATGCCGCCGAGGGCACCGCGCGCCTCGTGCGCGCCGTCCGCGCCGGGCGTCTCGGGAACGTGGGCGTCGGTCACCCGGCCATTCTCCGCTCGGTCACCGAGGACCGCCCACACGGCCCGTCCCCCCGCCCGCACCCGCCGCGGGCGGGGCTACTTCAGCCGGTCCCGGATGCGCTTGCGCATCGAGGCCATGGTGAATCCCCGCGGGTCCACCTTCCCCGGCTGCCACTCCAGGTGCCCGATCACGGACTTCTCCGTCCATCCGTGGTGCCGGCACACGGCCGCCGAGACCCGCTCGACGGCCTCCAGTTGCGCCTTGGGCCACGGGTCCTCGCCGTCGCCCAGGTTCTCGCACTCGAACCCGTAGAAGTGCCGGTTGCCGTCGGTGTTCGCCTCGTTGTCGTGCGGCAGCGCCTTCTCCGCGACGACCGCGCGGAACACGTCGTCGTCCCCG
The DNA here is from genome assembly GCF_036189845.1 of Streptomyces griseoaurantiacus. Taxonomy (NCBI): domain Bacteria; kingdom Bacillati; phylum Actinomycetota; class Actinomycetes; order Kitasatosporales; family Streptomycetaceae; genus Streptomyces; species Streptomyces griseoaurantiacus. Next base: position 4,955,505 of record NZ_CP108326.1, read on the forward strand.
AGCCCCGCGTGGTTGGCGCGGCCGTAACCGACGAGGTGGACCACGCCGTCCTTGGTGATCACCCCGTGGCACAGCGGGCCCGGCAGGTCCGCGTGGCCCTTGCGGCACAGTTCCACCGTGGCGGCGGCGCCCGAGGTGACCGTGTGATGGATCATCACACCGTTCACCGGCCCCCAGGGGCCCTTGTGGTTGCGGTTGTGGTGCTTCCAGTCGCCGACCTCGACGACGGTGACGCCCTCGTCCCTGAGCGCCTTCAGGAACGCGGCCGCGGACATGGGTGACGCCATGCCGCCTCCTCACGTGCTGTGGGTGGCCGCCTTTCGCGCCGCCCGCCACGAAGCCTTGTACCTGGGACGAGCGTCCCCAATCGCCGTTCGGAACGGCGTACGACGGGTTTCGGCCATTGAGTGGGAATCCGCCGGGGCGCCCCCAGTGCCCACACCCGCAATGATCCATTCCCCCTCTTTCGTGTAATAGCACCGCGACCGTCCGTGATGGAAGGCTTGTCCCCGCAGTTCAGTGCATGATCGGGAGGGCGAAAGTACATGTCGGTAGGCGAAGAGGTCCGCGCGGAGCAGACCCGTCCCCAGCAGAGTCTCGGCACATCCGCCGCGCGGAACCTGGCCACGACCACCAAGTCCGTGCCCCAGATGCAGGAGATCAGCTCGCGCTGGCTGCTGCGGATGCTGCCGTGGGTGGATCTCCAGGGCGGCACGTACCGGGTGAACCGCAGGCTCAGCTATGCGGTCGGCGACGGCCGTGTCACCTTCGTGAAGACAGGTGACCAGGTCAGTGTCATCCCCGCGGAGCTCGGCGAACTGCCGGCCCTGCGGTCCTACGAGGACGAGGAGGTGCTCGGCGAACTCGCCCAGCGCTGCAGGCAGCGCGAGATCGAGGCGGGCCAGATCATCGCCTCCTTCGGCAGCCAGGTCGACGAGGTGTTCCTCATCGCGCACGGCAAGGTCGAGAAGATCGGCAGCGGCCCCTACGGGGGCGACGTGGTCCTCGGAGTCCTCGCCGACGGCGCCTACTTCGGCGACCAGACGCTCCTGGACCCGGAGGCGATCTGGGAGTACACGGCCCGCGCGGCCACCGCGTGCACCGTGCTCACGCTGCCGCGCCGGGACGTGGAACAGATCGCGGAACGCGCCGAGTCGCTGCGCCGGCACCTGGACAGCCGCCGGTCGATCCCCGCGCAGCGCACCAACAAGTACGGCGAGAAGGAGGTCGACCTCGCCGCGGGCCACTCCGGTGAGGCGGACATCCCGCACACGTTCGTCGACTACGAGGCCGCCCCGCGCGAGTACGAACTCAGCATCGCGCAGACCGTGCTGCGCATCCACACACGGGTGGCCGACCTCTACAACCAGCCCATGAACCAGACCGAGCAGCAGCTCCGGCTGACGGTCGAGGCGCTGAAGGAGCGCCAGGAACACGAGCTGATCAACAACCGGGACTTCGGGCTGCTGCACAACTGCGAGTACGACCAGCGGCTCCAGCCGCACGACGGCGTGCCCAGCCCGGACGACATGGACGAACTCCTCAGCCGCCGCCGCGGATCCAAGCTGTTCCTCGCCCACCCCAAGGCCATCGCCGCCTTCGGCCGCGAGTGCAACAAGCGCGGACTGGTCCCGGAGAGCATCGACGTCGCGGGCAACCGCATTCCCACCTGGCGGGGGGTGCCCATCTACCCGTGCAACAAGATCCCGGTCAGCGACACCCGGACCACCTCGATCATCTGCATGCGTACCGGCGAGGAGGAGCAGGGCGTCATCGGGCTGCGGCAGTCGGGCATCCCGGACGAGATCGAGCCGAGCCTGTCGGTGCGCTTCATGGGCATCAACGAACAGGCCATCATCAAGTACCTGGTGACGGCCTACTACTCGGCCGCCGTCCTCGTGCCGGACGCGATCGGCGTCCTGGAGAACGTCGAGATCGGCCGGTGGAGGTGATCTCCGCACCGCGGCACGCCGTGTCCCCGCCCGACGGGGCGGGTACATCCCGGAGGCACGCGCCCGGCACCATTCCGGGCGTCACCGTCCGCCGGACCGCCCGGGGGGAGACCTCCCGGGCGGTCCGGCTCCGGCGAGGGGGAGCCCCATGGGCGAGATCATGACGGACGCCGCACGCAACCCGGCGCAGCCGGCGGACCTGCCGGCCCCGCTGGCTCCGGCGGAGGCCACCGGGGTGAGCACGAGGGCGCCCCGGGCCCGACCGGCCGCCGGCCCCGGACCGGCCGAGGGGCAGGAGGCTGAGGCCATCCTGGACCGGACCCGGGCCGTGGTCGACCCGGAACTGCGGCGGGCGGTGGACTCACTTCCGGAGTCCATGCGCCGCATCGGGCTCTACCACTTCGGCTGGCAGCACGCGGACGGCAGCCCGGCCGCCGGAAACGCGGGCAAGGCCATACGGCCCGCGCTGGTGCTGACCGCGGCCGCCACGCTCGGCGGCCATCGGCAGGCCGCGGTCCGTGCCGCCGCCGCCGTGGAACTGGTGCACAACTTCACCCTGCTCCACGACGACGTGATGGACCGGGACACCACTCGTCGGCACCGCCCCACCGCCTGGACCGTGTTCGGCGATTCCGACGCGATCCTCGCCGGGGACGCGCTGCAGGCGCTCGCCCACCGGCTGCTCGCCGAGGACCCGCACCCGGCGTCCGCGGCGGCGGCCGCGCGGCTGGCCTCCTGCGTCGTCGAACTGTGCGCCGGACAGCACGCCGACACGGCACTGGAGGAACGCCGCCCCGAGGACGTCACCCTCGAGGAGGTGCTCGCCATGGCGGAGGCCAAGACGGGCGCGCTGCTGGGCTGCGCCTGCGCGATGGGAGCGCTGTACGCGGGGGCCCCGCACGGGGAGGTCGAGGCACTCGACGCCTTCGGGCGGCAGGCCGGACTGGCCTTCCAGCTCATCGACGACGTCATCGGCATCTGGGGAGACCCGGGCCGCACCGGCAAGCCGGCCGGGGCGGACCTGATCGCCCGCAAGAAGTCGCTGCCGGTCGTCGCGGCGCTCGCCTCCGGCACCCCGGCCGCGGCCGAACTGGCCGAACTGTACGCGGCCCCGTTCCAGGAGGGGGACCTGGAGCGCACGGTGCTGGCCGTCGAGCGCGCCGGCGGCCGTGACTGGGCGCAGGCCCAGGCCGCCGACCGCATGGCCCGGGCCGTGGACGAACTGTCCCGCGCGGTCCCGGACCCGGAGTCGGCCGGTGGGCTGCTGGCCCTGGCCGAGTTCGTGACCCGCCGCAGCGCCTGAGGAAGCCCGGCGGCAGGCAGAACGGAAGGCCCGAGGGGAAAGGGGTGAGCGGGAAGGGGGAACGGCCGGAGGGGAGGCGCAGAGAGCAGGGGAGGCAGGGGAGGCAGGGGGGACGAGGGGGGAATGAGAAGCCCCGCGGGCGCACGGGCCCTGACCCCGTACGCCCGCGGACGGCGCCGTCGGGGCCGGATCGGCCGCTTCGGCCCGGCACCCGGTGCCGCTAAGGTCAACGCCCGTACGCGTGACCGTGGTTGGCGGCGGAGGGGCGGAGCACATGGACGTGGCGATCCGTAGGGCGGACCGGAACGACCGCGAGCTGGTCGTGCGGGTGCTGGACGAGGCGTTCCAGGGCGATCCGGTCAGTGGCTGGGTCTTCCCCGGGGAGGAGCACCGTCGTGCCACCCATCACCGGCTGATGGCCGCCTTCGCCGACACCGTCCTCGCCGAGGGGCGTATCGACCTCGTCGAGGACGGGACGGCGTGCGCCCTCTGGCTGCCCGTACCGGCGGCCCCGGTGGCTGAGTCCGCCGCGCCCGCCGCGCCCGCCGGAGCGGCCGACGCGGCCGGGGACGAGGCGGAGACGTTGCGGCAGGAGGTCGACCCGGAGAACGGGCGCGTCGAGTTGATCGCCCGGCTGATGGCCGAGGCGCACCCGGCGGATCGCGCCCACGAGTATCTGTGGATGATCGGCGTGGTTCCCGGGCATCAGGGGAGGGGCCTGGGCACCGCGCTGATCCGGCCCGTGCTGGAGCGCTGCGACCGCGAGGGGCTGCCCGCCTACCTGGAGGCGAGCAGCCCGCGCAGCGTCCCGCTGTACGAGCGGCTGGGCTTCGCCGCCCTCGACCGCACCCTCGACCTCCCGGACGGCCCGCGCATGTGGCCGATGTGGCGCGAGCCGCGCGGCTGATCCGGACGCGCGCTCATCGGCCCGCGGTACGGGGCTGGTTGAAGCGCAGCATGTTGCCGGCCGGATCGCGGAAGGCGCAGTCGCGGACGCCGTAGGGCTGGTCCGTGGGTTCCTGCAGCACCTCGGCGCCGGAGGCCTCCACGCGGGCGAAGAGGGCGTCGCAGTCGTCGGTGGAGAAGATGACGCCGCGCAGCAGTCCCTTGGCGAGCAGTTCGGCCATGGCCTGCCGGTCGGCGGGGGAGGCGTCCGGGTTGGCGGCCGGCGGTTCGAGCACGATCTCCACCCCGGGCTGCGCGGGCGAGCCGACGGTCACCCAGCGCATGCCCTCGAACCCGACGTCGTTGCGGACCTCCAGGCCGAGGACGTCGCAGTAGAAGGCGAGTGCCTTGTCGTGGTCGTCGACGGCGATGAAGCACTGCGAGAGTCTGACATCCATGCCCTCACGCTAAGGGACGACCCTCAGGCGCCGCGGCCCGTCCGCGGGAGGCGACCGTCCGTACGGCCGACGGAACCGGGGGCGCCGGACGGCTCCGTGAAGCGCGGCGGTGCGCCCGTGCGCGCGGGGCGGGTCAGGTTCTTGGCCACGCAGGGCGGGATCGGGGCGCTCTCGGTGTGCGGCCGGGCCCGGTAGGCGCTCGGTGTCTCGCCCACGAGTTCGGTGAACCGTGAGCTGAACGACCCGAGCGAGGTGCAGCCGACCGCGAGGCACACCTCGGTCACCGTCAGATCCCCGCGGCGCAGCAGGGCCTTGGCGCGCTCGATGCGCCGTGTCATGAGGTAGCCGTAGGGGGTCTCGCCGTAGGCGGCGCGGAACCGGCGCTGGAAGTGACCGGCCGACATGAACGCGGTCCGGGCCAGCTCCGCCATGTCGAGCGGCTCGGCGTACTCCCGGTCCATCCGGTCCCGGGTCCGCCGCAACCGCACCAGCTCATCGAGGTCCACGCGGCCAGCATCGCACGCCCCCCGGTCCGCCGGGGAGGGGCGAGGACCGCACACGAGAACCGCACCCGGCCCCCCGCGCGCCGGTGCGGCGAGCGGGGGGCCGGGTGCGGTCGGGCCGGGCCTGGGGTCAGGCCTTCTTGGTCTCCCAGAAGATCTTGTCGATCTGGGCGATGTAGTCGAGCGCCTTCTGGCCGGTGGCCGGGTCCTTGGACGCCTTGGTGGCCGAGAGGGCCTTCAGGGTGTCGTTGACCAGCTGGTGCAGCTCCGGGTACTTCTCGAAGTGCGGAGCCTTGAAGTAGTCGCTCCACAGCACCGAGACGTGGTGCTTGGCCAGCTCGGCGCGCTGCTCCTTGATGATGGTGGCACGCGTCTGGAAGTGCGGGTCGTCGTTGCCGGCCATCTTCTCCTGGACGGCCTTGACCGACTCGGCTTCGATCCGGGCCTGGGCAGGGTCGTACACACCGCAGGGAAGGTCGCAGTGCGCGCTGACCGTGACCTTGGGGGCAAACAGGCGGGAGAGCATTGAGCTGTCCTTCCTCGTGATCGTCTTCTCACGTGGGAGATTACTCCGTGGGGGACCGGTTTTCGCGAGTGCCCCCATGGGCTTACGACAAAAGTCCGGGGCCAGACTGGGACTGGTGGACCATAGACCGGGGAGGTGGCCGTGATGCCGGAGCTGTCGCAGGAGACCGAGAGCACCAGAGCCGTACTGCCGTTCGGGGCGGCCGAGGTGTCGGGGCCGTCGATGGTGCCCACGCTGCACCACGGCGACCGGCTCGTCGTCCAGTACGGGGCGCGCATCCGCCCCGGGGACGTCGTGGTCCTGCGGCATCCGTTCCAGCAGGACCTGCTGGTCGTCAAGCGTGCCGTCGAACGGCGCGAGGGCGGTTGGTGGGTGCTCGGTGACAACCCCTACGCCGGTGGTGACAGCACCGACTACGGGGTCGTGCCGCCGGAGCTCGTGCTTGCCAGGGTGCGGCTGCGCTACCGCCCGCTGCCCGAGGGGCGTTCGCCGCTGGCGCTGGTGCGCTGGGCGTTCTCGGTGGTGCGGCCGGTGCGGGCCGACCGGTCGGCCTCCTCGCGCTTGCGGGCGCGGTAGGCGGCCACGTTCGCCCGGGTGGCGCAGCGGTCGGAGCAGTAGCGGCGGGAGCGGTTGGTCGAGGTGTCCAGGTAGGCGTTGCGGCACGGGGCGGCCTGGCACAGGCCGAGACGGTCCACGCCGTACTCGGTCAGGTGGAAGGCGAGTCCCATCGCGGCGATCGCCGCGTAGCCGGCGGTCGCGTTGGACGGGTGGTCGGCCAGGTGCATGTGCCACAGGGGGCGGCCGTCGTCGTCGCGGTGGTCGTGGCCGGAGATCTGCGGGCTGACCGGGAACTCCAGCAGCAGTGAGTTGAGCAGGTCGACGGCGAGCGTCTCGTCCCCCTCGTTCGCCGCCTCGAACACCGCGCGGAGCCTGCCGCGGACCGAGCGGAAGCGCGTGACGTCGGCGTCGGTGGTGCGGCGGGCCGCCGACTGGTTGGCCCCGAACAGGGCGCGCACGGCCTCCACGGAGGTGAGCGCGTCCTTGCCCCGGGCCGGTTCCTCGCTGTTGATGAGCCGGAGAGCATAGTCCGAGTAATAGGCCAGTTCCACTTGTAGTCCTTACGGGCGCGCTCTATGGTCGTGCGTACGGATGAAGTAACAGCCGATCGTGCTCCCAGGGTATTACTCGTGTGCCCCGGGTGGTGCGCGAAGCGGTGGGACCGGGCGAACGACCACGAAGGAACACGAAGGACACGGAGGACGCGGACGACCATGACGACACTCGACACGGCCACGACGACCGGCTGGAACGCCTGGCAGGAGAGCTGGGACCGGCAGCAGGAGTGGTACATGCCGGACCGCGAGGACCGCTTCCGGATCATGCTCGACATGGTGGAGGCCCTGACCGGCACCGCGCCCCGCGTCCTCGACCTCGCCTGCGGCACCGGCACCATCACCGCCCGGCTGCTCGCCCGCTTCCCCGAGGCCACCAGCACCGGCGTCGACCTCGACCCCGCGCTGCTCACCATCGCCCGCGGCACCTTCGAGGGCGATGGGCGGGTGACCTTCGTCGAGGCCGACCTCAAGGACCCCCACTGGCCCGAGCGGCTGCCCCACGACTCCTACGACGCCGTCCTGACCGCCACCGCCCTGCACTGGCTGCACAAGGGCCCCCTCGCGGAACTCTACGGACGTCTCGCGGGACTCGTCCGCGAAGGCGGCGTCCTCATGAACGCCGACCACATGATCGACGAGACCACGCCCCGGATCAACGCGGCCGAGCGCGCCCAGCGCCACGCCCGCATGGACGAGGCCCGGCGGGCCGGCGCCGTCGACTGGGCGGACTGGTGGAAGCGGGCCGCCGAGGACCCGGCCCTCGCCGCGCCCACCGCCCGCCGCTTCGAGATCTACGGCGAGCACGCCGACGGCGACATGCCCTCCCCGGAGTGGCACGCCCGGACGCTGCGCGAGGCCGGGTTCGCCGAGGCACGCCCGGTGTGGTGCTCCCCCTCCGACACGCTGCTGCTCGCCCTCAAGTAGGGCCCGCGGCGGGGCAGGACGCGGTGAGGGGCGGTACGGATCTCCCGTACCGCCCCTCACCGCGTCGGCTCCGCGTGCCGGTGCGTCAGAGCACCTTCGACAGGAACGACTTCGTGCGCTCGTGCTGCGGGTCGCCCAGGACCTGGCGCGGGTGGCCCGCCTCCACGACCACACCGTCGTCCATGAACACCAGCGAGTCGCCGACCTCACGGGCGAAGCCCATCTCGTGGGTGACGACGATCATCGTCATGCCGTCCTCCGCGAGATCCCGCATCACGTCGAGCACCTCGCCGACCAGCTCCGGGTCGAGCGCCGAGGTCGGCTCGTCGAACAGCATCAGCTTCGGCTGCATCGCCAGGGCGCGCGCGATGGCCACGCGCTGCTGCTGGCCGCCGGAGAGCTGGGCCGGGTAGTGGCCCGTGCGGTCGCCGAGGCCGACGCGGTCGAGCAGCCGCTGGGCGCGCTCCCGGGCCACCGCCTTGGTCTCGCGCTTGACCTGGACCGGCGCCTCCATGACGTTCTCCAGCGCCGTCATGTGCGGGAAGAGGTTGAAGCGCTGGAACACCATGCCGATGTCCCGCCGCTGCGCCGCGACCTCCGACTCCTTCAGCTCGTAGAGCTTGTCGCCCTTCTGCCGGTAGCCGACCAGGTCGCCGTCGACGTACAGCCGGCCGGCGCTGATCTTCTCCAGGTGGTTGATGCACCGCAGGAAGGTGGACTTGCCGGAACCGGACGGGCCGATCAGGCAGAACACCTCGCGCGGGTTCACCTCCAGGTCGATGCCCTTGAGGATGTGCGCGAGCCCGAAGGACTTGTGCACGCCCTCGGCCCGCACCATCGGACCGCCGCTGCCGCCGGTGGCGACGTCCTTGCTCAGACTGGTCATCGGGACACCTCCGGGCGGCGGAACGAACCGAACAGGGCGAGGTTCTTCCGCAGCCGCTGCAGGGGGGTCGGCGGCAGCGTGCGGGACGAGCCGCGGGCGTAACGCCGCTCCAGGTAGTACTGGCCCACGCTGAAGACGCTGGTCAGGATCAGGTACCAGATCGAGGCGACGAAGTAGAGCTCCACCACCGCCAGCGAGGTGCTGGAGATGTCCGTGGACCGCTTGATCAGCTCGTTGAACTGCACCGCGTACGCCAGCGAGGAGGTCTTCAGCATGTTGATGAACTCGTTGCCGGTCGGCGGCACGATCACCCGCATCGCCTGCGGCAGCACCACGCGGCGCAGCGTCTTGCCCTGGGTCATGCCGAGCGCGTGCGAGGCCTCGGTCTGGCCCATGTCGACCGACTGGATGCCCGCCCGGACGATCTCCGACATGTACGCGGCCTCGTTGAGGCCCAGGCCCAGCAGCGCCGCCAGGAACGGCGTCATGACCTGGTTCATCTCATCCTTGTAGAACCCGAGGTTCAGGATGGGGAAGATGAGCGCGATGTTGTACCAGAGCAGGAGCTGGACCAGCACCGGAGTGCCGCGGAAGAACCACACGTAGAACCAGGCCACCGTGCTGGTGACCGGATTCGAGGACATCCGCATGACGGCGAGGACCACGCCGAGCACCAGGCCGAGCAGCATGGCCAGGACCGAGATGTAGAGCGTGTGCCAGACGCCCGACAGGATGGTGCCGTCGGTCAGGTAGTCCGGGATGACGTCGTAGTGGATCTTCGCGTTGGAGAACGCGATCCCGATCAGCACCAGGATCGCGAGGACCGCGGCGCCGGCCACCCAGCGGCCGTAGTGGCGCACCGGGATGGCCTTGATCTGCTCCGGCGGCACCGGTGCCGGAACCTTGTCGACAATGTCGGTCACGGTGACTGTCCCTCGCTCTCGTCGGTTCCGCGCCGAGGCTCAGGAGCCACCGTTGATCTTGGCCTCGGTGACGCCGCCGTCCGTGACGTTCCACTTCTCGAGGATCTTCTTGTAGTCGCCGTTCTCGATGATGGCGTTCATGGCCGCCTGGAGGGCGTCCCGCAGCTGGGTGTTCTTCTTGCCGACGCCGATGCCGTAGGGGCCGGCCTCGATCTGCTCGCCGATGACCTCGAAGTCCTTGCCGCCGCCGGAGGTCTTGGCGTTGTAGGCCGCCACGGGGAAGTCGTTGAGGTCGGCGACGGACGCGCCCTGCTTCAGACGGAGCAGCGCCTCGGGGTCGGTGTCGAAGGTCAGCAGCTTGATCGCCTTGCCGCCGTCCTTCGTGCACTTCTTGCTCTGCGCCTTGGCCACGCCCTCGGAGGTGGTGCCGCGCTGCAGGGCGACGACCTTGCCGCACAGGTCGTCCAGGGACTTGATCCCCTTGGGGTTGCCCTTCTGGACGAGGATCGAGGTGCCGGCGGTGAAGTAGTCGACGAAGTCGACGCCGTCGCCGGCCTTCTTGCCGCTGTCGGAGTCGATGCCGTTCTGGCGGTCCTTCGTGTCGTTCATCGCCGACATGATCACCTGGGTGCGGCCGGCCTGCAGACCCACGACGAGCTGGTCGAACTTGCCGTTCTGGAACTCGAACTTCACGCCGAGCTGCTTGCCGAGCGCCTCGGCGATGTCCGGGTCGATGCCGGTGGCCTTGCCGCCCTTCATGAACTCGACCGGCGGGTAGGCGATGTCCGAGCCGACCTTGATGACACCCGCCTTGCGTATGTCGGAGGGCAGCTTGTCGGCGAGCGGGGCGGAGGACGAGGCGCTCGAGTCCGAGCCGCCGTCGCTGCCCTTGTCGGTCTGGTCGCCGCAGCCGGCAAGCAGCAGGGTGCCCGCGACCGCGACGGCGCCGACCGCGGCTGTCCGGGAGCGCGCGGCGGTCGTACGACGGGTGATGCCTGCGGTCATGGTGGGTTCCTCCGGCGGGATGGGTGGTGCTGCCGATGGGTCGACGAGAACACACACCTTTGGGTGTCGCGACCTCGTGTGATGACCGCATCTTGCCATTCGGACTTCGCCAGTCAGGTGACTCTCCATGTCAAAATCGGATAACAGGTGACCCGGATCGTGCGGGCTCGGTCATCAGAGCCGGACCATCTGCCGAAATTCCTCCGGTCGGCCGCAGCATTTCCCGCCCGTCCCGGGATGTGGATACGTCGTGCCTCCGGCTTTGCCTCACCTTGCGTGTTTTACGCACACTTTGACAAGACTTGTCGTGCTGTGGGGCGACTGTCGCCGTCCCCCGCGGGTGACCTTTGCTTGCATGTGATCTTGGCTGTACGGGCTCGTCCGGACTCGTCGCCGACGGCCTCCGTCCGGTAAGAAGGTTCTTTACACCCCTCATCCGGGGCTCAGGGCGCGTGTGCGGCGCGCCCGTCGCGTCCGCGCCCACGCGTATCACTCATCGGGGCCTCACGCGGTGCCCGCCCACCCCTCACCAGGAGTGGTCACCCTCAATCCAAGAAGACCTAAGGGGTATCAAGAAGTGGCAGCCGAGATCGTCAACCCTCGCAGCGACAGCGGTGCGGCGCAGGACGGCGGGGCGGAGCCCCTCGATTCCTTCGACGCCTTCGACCCGGCGTTCGCGCTGCACCGCGGCGGCAAGATGGCCGTCCAGGCCACCGTCCCGGTCCGCGACAAGGACGACCTGTCCCTCGCCTACACCCCCGGTGTCGCGAAGGTGTGCAGCGCCATCGCCGAGCAGCCGGAACTCGTCCACGACTACACCTGGAAGTCCTCCGTCGTCGCCGTCGTCACCGACGGCACGGCCGTCCTCGGCCTCGGAGACATCGGTCCCGAGGCCTCCCTCCCCGTGATGGAGGGCAAGGCGATCCTGTTCAAGCAGTTCGGCGGCGTCGACGCCGTCCCGATCGCGCTCGACTGCACCGGGGTCGACGAGATCGTCGAGACCGTCGCCCGGCTCGCGCCCTCCTTCGGCGGGATCAACCTGGAGGACATCTCCGCGCCGCGCTGCTTCGAGATCGAGCGCCGGCTCCAGGAGCGCCTGGACATCCCCGTCTTCCACGACGACCAGCACGGCACGGCGGTCGTGACGCTGGCCGCGCTGCGCAACGCCGCCCGGCTGACCGGGCGCACCCTCGGGCAGCTCCGCGCGGTGATCTCCGGCGCGGGGGCCGCCGGGGTCGCCATCGCCAAGATGCTCATCGAGGCCGGCATCGGGGACGTCTCCGTCGCCGACCGCAAGGGCGTCGTCTCCCGCGACCGCGAGGACCTGACGCCGGTCAAGCGCGAGCTGGCCGAGCTCAGCAACAAGGCCGGGCTGACCGGTTCGCTGGAGTCCGCCCTGGCCGGCGCCGACGTCTTCATCGGCGTCTCCGGCGGCACGGTGCCGGAGTCCGCGGTGGCCTCGATGGCGGAGGGCGCCTTCGTGTTCGCCATGGCCAACCCGAACCCCGAGGTGCACCCCGAGGTCGCGCACAAGTACGCGGCCGTCGTCGCCACGGGCCGTTCGGACTTCCCCAACCAGATCAACAACGTGCTGGCCTTCCCCGGCATCTTCGCGGGCGCCCTGCAGGTGCGGGCCTCGCGGATCACCGAGGGCATGAAGATCGCGGCGGCGGAGGCGCTGGCGGCGGTCGTCGGGGACGACCTCGCGGCGGACTACGTCATCCCCTCCCCCTTCGACGAGCGGGTCGCCCCCGCCGTGACGGCGGCCGTGGCCGCGGCGGCGCGGGCGGAAGGCGTCGCCCGCCGCTGACGCGTTCGCCGGGTGTCCTCCGAGGAGGGCACCCGGCCCCGCACCGAGGCGGGACGCGTGTCACAGCGCGGGTCGGTTCCTCGCGGTGGCCGCGAAGCCTATCGTCGAGGGCATGTTCGCTGCCTATGCTGCTCGAATCGACCGTGACCAGCCGTTGTCGGGACTTGAGTTGGGGGAGCGTCCGGCCCCCGCGCGCACACCCGGATGGACCACCGTCAACGTCAGGGCCGCCTCCCTGAACCACCACGACCTGTGGTCCCTCAAGGGGGTCGGCCTCCCCGAGGGCGCCCTCCCGATGATTCTCGGCTGCGACGCCGCCGGCGTCGACGAGGACGGGAACGAGGTCGTCGTCCACTCCGTCATCGGGGAGACCGGCCACGGTGTCGGCCCCGAGGAGCGCCGCTCCATCCTCACCGAGCGGTACCAGGGCACCTTCGCGGAGCAGGTCACCGTGCCCACCTGGAACCTCCTTCCCAAGCCGAAGGAACTCTCCTTCGAGCAGGCCGCCTGTCTGCCCACCGCCTGGCTGACCGCCTACCGCATGCTCTTCACCAACGCGGGCGTACGCCCCGGCGACTCCGTCCTCGTGCAGGGCGCCGGCGGCGGGGTGGCGACCGCCGCGATCGTGCTCGGCAAGGCGGCCGGGCTCCGGGTCTTCGCGACCAGCCGCGACGAGGCCAAGCGCAAGCGGGCCCTCGAACTCGGTGCCGTGGAGGCGCTGGAGACCGGGGCCCGGCTGCCCCAGCGCGTCGACGCCGTCCTCGAGACCGTCGGCGCCGCGACATGGTCCCACTCCGTGAAGTCCCTGCGCCCCGGCGGAACCGTCGTCATCTCCGGTGCCACCAGCGGCGACCGTCCCTCCCACGCGGAACTCACCCGCATCTTCTTCCTTGAACTCAAGGTCGTCGGCTCCACCATGGGCAGCAAGGACGAACTGGAGGACCTGCTCTCCTTCTGCGCGGCCACCAAAGTGCGGCCGGTCATCGACGAGGTGTACCCGCTGGACCGGGCGCGCGAGGCCTTCACACGGATGGAGTCCGGCGAGCAGTTCGGCAAGATCGTGCTGACCAACGGCTGAGGCGGTCCGGCGCCCTCTCCCCCCTTCCCCCCCTCCCACCCACCACCCCACCCCTCCTCGTGTGTCAACCACGGTTGACGACCGTCGGGCTGTCAACCTACATTGACAGCATGACGGAAGCGACGGATCTCGCCGAGCGCGCCGGTGACCGTGATCCCCGAGTCGGACTGCGGGCGGTCACCGCGCTGCGCACCCTCCTCGAGCACCTCGAGACGGTCCAGGTGCGCAACGCGCGCGAACAGGGCTGGTCGTGGCAGGAGATCGCCGCGGAACTCGGCGTCAGCAGGCAGGCCGTGCACAAGAAACACGGGAGGCGATGATGTTCGAACGGTTCACCGAGGACGCCCGGGCCGTGGTCGCCGAGGCGGTCGCGCACTGCGCCCGCTCCGGGGAACGACGCGTGGACGAGACGCACCTGCTGCTCGCCCTTCTCGAACGCGAGGGCAGCCGTGGCTCCTTCGCGCTGGCGGCACTCGGACTGCCCGGCCGGCGCGAGGCGGTGGCGCGCGACCTGTCCGAGGCCCGCCGCAGGGGCGGTCTCACCCGCGCGGACGCGGACGCGCTCAACGATCTCGGAATCGACCTCACCGCCCTCGTCTCCCGGGTCGAGGAGACCCACGGACCGGGCGCCCTCGCGGCTGCGGGAAGAAGCATCGGCGGCCACCGGTCCCGGTCCGGCCGCCGGGCCTTCACCCCGGGGGCCAAGCAGGTGCTGGCGGGCGCACTGCGCGTCGCCCTCGCCCATCACGACCGGCGCATCGGCGACGAACACCTCCTGCTGGCCCTGACCGTCCGCCCCGGCGTCCCCGCCGAGGTGCTGGCCGACCACGGAGTGACCCACGCATCCGTGACCCGGGTCCTCTACGGCCCCGACACCGGCGAGGCCCGCGCGAGCTGACCCCGCCGGCCCACCCCGTGAGCCCGCGGCGGACCGGCCCTCCGGCCCTCGGGGCCCTCAGACCTTCGGGCTCCGGAGTATCGCGCCGATATGGGCTGCCGCGGTGGACAGATGGCGGCGGGCGTCACGGAGCTGGTCCTCAGTGACCCCGTGGTCCCGGGCCGCGTCGCGGACCTCGTCGCGGAAGCGGTCCAGGAGCCGGTCGAGGTCCCGGGCCGGTTCCCCCGTGGGGGACTCGTGCGCCCAGGACGGCTCGTAGGAGGCGGGGAAGTCCTCGGGAGTGACCGTGTACTCCGGTCCGGCCCCGCCGGAGGGAGCCTCGGCTCCCTGCTCCGTACGCCCGAAGCCGAAGTCCTTGCCGAAGACCTTCCCGAACTCGCCGAGCTCCTTGGTCAGTTCGGTGAGGCCCTCGCGGACGCCGGTGGGCCAGTCGCCCCGCTCGAAGTGCTCCTGGGCGTGTTCCTGGACCCGCTTGGCGATCCGCTGCATCTCCTGCTGCGCCTGGGCGCGCGCGTGCTCCTGGGCCTCCTTGGCCTGGCGCCGCGCCCGCTCGGCCTCCTCGCGGGCCCGGCGGCTCTCGTCCTTCGCGCGCCTGGCCTGCTCCTTCCACTCCTGCTTGACGCGCCGCATCTCCTCCTTCGCGACACGCCAGGACTCCCGGTCCTCGGCCCAGTCCCGCGCGTCCCAGGGCATCTCCTGCTTCTTGCGGCCACTGCGGGCCTGGCTGACCGCGGCCTGCATCTCCCGGCGCAGATCGCCGGCGGCGCCCCGGACGTCGGCACGGATCTCGGCGGCCAGTTCCGCCACCGACTCCCGGATCTCCAGTTCCAGGTCGGCCAGTTCACCACTGCGTCCGGCCAGCTCCGCGCGGCCGGCGTCGGTGATCGAGTAGACCTTGCGGCCGCCCTCGGTGGTGTGGGTGACGAGCCCCTCGGCCTCCAGCTTGGCCAGGCGGGGGTAGACGGTGCCGGCCGAGGGGGCGTAGAGCCCCTGGAAGCGCTCCTCCAGCAGCCGGATCACCTCGTAGCCGTGGCGCGGGGCCTCGTCCAGCAGCTTGAGGAGGTACAGCCGCAACCGGCCGTGGGCGAAGACGGGGGCCATGTCAGAGCACCTTCTTGTCGGTCGGGCCGTCCGCGGCCGGGGCCTCGGGGTTCTCGGGGGCGTCGGGTGTGTGCTCCTCGGCGGGGCCGGGCGGTGGCGCGTCCCAGGGCTCCTCGTCGCCCGGGCGGCGCAGCAGGGCGATGGAGCCTGAGACGGTGGTCGCCCTCAGCCGGCCGGTGCCGCCGCCGAGCCGGCCCGAGATCCGCTTCGTGCCCCACTGGCCGCTGACCCGCAGGTCCTCGAAGGCGTTGGAGACGGCACCGCCCGCCGTGTTGGCCTCCACCTCGACGTCGGCGGGGTGGGCGAGGCGGACGGCGATCTCGCCCGAGACGTTGGTCAGCCGGGCGTCCGTGGGGCCGCCGGTGGGGTCCAGGTCCAGGATGATCGCCCCGCTGACCGAGTCCGCCTTGACGGCGGACGAGGCGCCCTCGACGACGGTGAGGTCGCCGGAGACGGAGTTG
Organism: Streptomyces griseoaurantiacus; assembly: GCF_036189845.1. Classification (NCBI taxonomy): domain Bacteria; kingdom Bacillati; phylum Actinomycetota; class Actinomycetes; order Kitasatosporales; family Streptomycetaceae; genus Streptomyces; species Streptomyces griseoaurantiacus. Next base: position 4,971,333 of record NZ_CP108326.1, read on the forward strand.
AGGCGCTGTTCGCCGGAGACGGCCTGCGTCTCCACGTTCCCCGACACCGTCGTGGCCCGGAGGGGGCCGGAGATGCCGACCAGCGTCGCGTCCCCGGTGACGCCCTTCACCTCGGTGCGCTCCTCGATGCCCGAGACCATCGCGTGGGCGCCGACCACGCCGACCTCCACGCGGGTGCCGGAGGGCACGGCGAGGGTGACGTCCGCGGAGCGGTGCCAGCCCTTGCGGTCCAGCCACTTCAGGAAGCCCCGCCAGGGGAGGTCGTCGTAGGCGACGGTGAGGGTGCCGTTCTTGTGCGTCACCGTCAGCGGGGGACCCTCTATGCCGGAGACCTCCAGTCGGGCCGTGCTGTCCTCCGTGCCCATGACGTTCACCGTGCCGTTGACGATACGGACGTGCAGGGACGTCAGGGGGTCGTCGAAAGTGAGCTTTCCGGGCTCTGCGACGGACCACTCGGACATGGTGGTGACCTCCTCGGCGTCGGCCGGCTCCGGTTGTGTGCGAGGCGCGGCAGGGATCGCGTCATATCGCGTTCTTGGTTACACACGATATATCGTGCGCTCGCGAAGTCAAGACACCCGTCCAGGTGAACAGCCGGGGAGGAACCGGGAGGAAGCTGCCTACCGTGAGGGCATGTCGACGGATACGGGCTCCTCGCGCGGTGCGGCCGGTGGTGTGTTGCTGCTCTGCCGGGCCGGGCCCGACGCCGTCGCGCCCGTGGTGCCGCTGCTGCGCGAGCGGACGGGGATCGCGGGGGCGGGCGACGGGTGGACGCTGCTGGTGCCGGAGGGGGAGCCGTGGCGGAACGGGGAGACCGTCGAGCGGGTGGCCACGGGGTGGGCGTTCGCGCTGGCGGTGGGGGTCTCCTGGCCGGTGCTCGCGGTGTGGTGGGACGCGGACCGGAGCGGGTGTGTGCTGGCGTCCGGGTTTCGGCGGCCCGTGCCGTACGTGTGGCTGGGCAACGGGACGGCGGTGGGGGAGGACGAGGCGATGCGGACGTTGGGGGAAGGGTTGGGGCTGGGTGCGGGTGCGGGTGCGGGTGCCGGTGCGCTGCTCGCGCTCACGCGGCCGGAGCCCTCGGTGGACGGCATCGGGCGGCTGCGGGGGTTGCTGGCGGCGCTGGCGGGGCTGGGGCTGAGGTTGCCGGACGGGGTGGCGCCGGGGGAGACGGTGGAGGGGTTGCGGGAGGTCGTGCGGGAGGTGGTGCCGGAGGGCGCGGTGCGGGAGCGGGTCGAGGTGGGTGGGGGTGTCCGGGCCGCGGGAGCGGGGGCAGAGGCGGGTGGCTCGGGTGTGTCCGGTGGGACGGGGGCGCGGGTGGTCGCGTGGGTGCAGGTGGGGTTGGGGGTGCCGGTGCTGGTGTGGGGGGTGCGGCGTCGGCGTGCGGGGTGGGTGGTGGCGGGGTTGGTGCTGGTGGGGGACGGGGTGGTGGGGGGTGTGCGAGCGGGGGCCTGGGGGCGCGCGTAAGGGGGAGCGGGGGTTTTCTCGCCCCCGCCGCCCCTACCCTTCCCGTCCCTTCGAGGGGCTCTGCCCCTCGGACCCCGGGGTGGGGCCGACGGGCCGGGGTGGCCGGGTGGGTGGGAGCTCGGGTGGGCGGGGTGGTGGGACAGGTGCGGGTGCGTTCGGGCTGGTCGCGCGGTTCCCCGCGCCCCTGACGGCGCTTCCGCGTCCCTCTAGGGCGCTTCCGCGCCTCCGTCCGGTGCTCCCCGGTCCCTACTCCTCGTCCTCTTCGTCGTCCAGGCGGGCCAGCCAGGTGGCCAGGCGTTCGACGGGGATCTCGAAGTCGGGGTTGAGGTCGACGAACGTGCGGAGTTGTTCGGCGAGCCACTCGAAGGTGACCTCCTCCTCGCCGCGCCGCTTCTCCAGTTCCTCGATCCCACGGTCGGTGAAGTACATGGGTCAAGGATAGGGCGGGAAGGCGGACGGGCCGCACCCCGGGGAAGGGGTGCGGCCCGTCCGTCGAACCGGTGTCGGCCGGTTGCGCGGTTACGCCTCGAACACCTCGCGGACGAGCTGCTCCTGCTCCGCCTGGTGCCGCTTCGCGGAACCCACGGCGGGGGAGGAGGAGTGCGGCCGGGAGATGCGGCGCAGGCGCTCGCTGTGCGGGATGTCCGCGCCGACCGCCAGGTCCAGGTGGTCGATCAGGTTGAGCGCGATGAACGGCCAGGCACCCTGGTTCGCCGGCTCCTCCTGCGTCCACAGGTACTTCTCGGCGTTCGGGTACTTGGCGATCTCCGCCTGGAGCTCGGCACCCGGCAGCGGGTACAGGCGCTCGATGCGGATGATGGCCGTGTCGTTCGCGCCGCGCTTCTTCCGCTCGGCGGCGAGGTCGTAGTAGACCTTGCCCGCGCAGAAGACGACCTTCTTGACGGCGGCCGGGTCGACCGTGTCGTCGCCGATGACCGGGCGGAACTGGCCGGTGGTGAACTCCTCCGCCTTCGAGGCCGCCGCCTTCAGGCGGAGCATCGACTTCGGGGTGAAGACGACCAGCGGCTTGTGGTGCGGGTTGTGCACCTGCCACCGCAGGAGGTGGAAGTAGTTCGACGGCGAGGTCGGCTGGGCGACCGTCATGTTGTTCTGCGCGCAGAGCTGCAGGAACCGCTCGATGCGGGCCGAGGAGTGGTCCGGGCCCTGGCCCTCGTAGCCGTGCGGCAGCAGCAGCGTGACGCCGGAGGTCTGGCCCCACTTCTGCTCGGCGGCCGAGATGTACTCGTCGACCACCGACTGGGCGCCGTTGACGAAGTCGCCGAACTGCGCCTCCCACATCACCAGCGACTCCGGACGGGCGAGCGAGTAGCCGTACTCGAAGCCCATCACCGCGTACTCGGAGAGCAGCGAGTCGTAGACGTTGTAGCGGGCCTGGTCCTGCGACAGGTACAGCAGCGGGGTGTAGTCCTCGCCGGTCTCGCGGTCGATCAGCACCGCGTGGCGCTGGCCGAAGGTGCCGCGGCGGGAGTCCTGTCCGGACAGCCGGACCGGGGTGCCCTCCAGCAGCAGCGAGCCGATGGCCAGGGTCTCGCCCATGCCCCAGTCGATCGTGCCGTCCTCGACCATCGACGCCCGGCGCTGGAGCTGCGGGAGCAGCCGCGGGTGGACGGTGAAGTGGTCGGGGATGTTGACCTGGGACTCGGCGATCCGCTTGACGACCTCCGTGGAGATCGCCGTGTTGACGGCGACCGGGAACTCGGCCTGCGGGTCCGGCGAGTGAGGGGCGGCGGGCTGCGCGGTGGCCTCGCGGACCTCCGTGAAGACCTTCTCCAGCTGGCCCTGGTAGTCCTGCAGCGCCTGCTCGGCCTCTTCCAGGGTGATGTCACCGCGACCGATGAGGGACTCGGTGTAGAGCTTGCGCACCGAGCGCTTCTTGTCGATCAGGTCGTACATCAGCGGCTGGGTGAAGGCCGGGTTGTCCGACTCGTTGTGACCGCGGCGGCGGTAGCAGATGAGGTCGATCACCACGTCCTTGTTGAACGCCTGGCGGAACTCGAAGGCGAGCCGCGCCACGCGCACGACGGCCTCCGGGTCGTCGCCGTTCACATGGAAGATCGGGGCCTCGATCATGCGGGCCACGTCCGTCGCGTACATCGAGGAACGCGAGGACTCCGGGGCGGCGGTGAAGCCGACCTGGTTGTTGATGACGATGTGGACCGTGCCGCCGGTGCGGTAGCCCCGCAGCTGCGACATGTTCAGGGTCTCGGCCACCACGCCCTGGCCCGCGAAGGCCGCGTCGCCGTGGATCGCCACCGGCATGACCGTGAAGTCGGTGCCGCCCTTGTTGATGATGTCCTGCTTGGCGCGGGTGATGCCCTCGATGACCGGGTCGACCGTCTCCAGGTGGGAGGGGTTGGCGGCCAGCGAGACGCGGATCTGCTCGCCGTCGAGACCGGTGAAGGTGCCCTCGGCGCCCAGGTGGTACTTCACGTCGCCGGAGCCGTGCATCGACTTCGGGTCGAGGTTGCCCTCGAACTCGCGGAAGATCTGCGCGTAGGACTTGCCGACGATGTTCGCCAGCACGTTCAGCCGGCCGCGGTGGGCCATGCCGATGACGACCTCGTCCAGGCGCGACTCGGCGGCCGAGTCCAGCACGGCGTCGAGCAGCGGGATGACGGACTCGCCGCCCTCCAGGGAGAACCGCTTCTGGCCGACGTACTTCGTCTGCAGGAAGGTCTCGAAGGCCTCCGCCGCGTTGAGGCGGCGCAGGATGCGGAGCTGCTCCTCGCGCTCGGGCTTGCTGTGCGGGCGCTCGATGCGGTCCTGGATCCACTTGCGCTGCTTGGGGTCCTGGATGTGCATGAACTCGATGCCGGTGGTGCGGCAGTACGAGTCACGCAGCACGCCGAGGATGTCGCGCAGCTTCATCAGGGACTTGCCCGCGAAACCGCCGACCGCGAACTCGCGCTCCAGGTCCCACAGGGTGAGCCCGTGCTCGGTGATGTCCAGGTCGGGGTGCTTGCGCTGCTGGTACTCCAGCGGGTCGGTGTCGGCCATGACGTGGCCGCGGACCCGGTAGGAGTGGATCAGCTCGAAGACGCGGGCGGCCTTGGTGACGTCGTCGTCGTGGCTGGCGTCGATGTCCTTGAGCCAGCGGACCGGCTCGTAGGGGATGCGCAGCGCCTTGAAGATCTCGTCGTAGAACTCGTTCTCGCCGAGCAGCAGGTTGGCGACGATCCGCAGGAACTCGCCGGAGGCGGCGCCCTGGATGACCCGGTGGTCGTACGTGGAGGTGAGGGTCATCACCTTGGAGATGCCCAGCTTGTTCAGGGTGTCCTGGGAGGTGCCCTGGAACTCGGCCGGGTAGTCCATGGAGCCGACGCCCATGATGACCGACTGGCCGGGCATCAGGCGCGGCACGGAGTGGACGGTGCCCAGGCCGCCGGGGTTGGTCAGGGAGACCGTGACGCCGCTGAAGTCCTCCATCGTCAGCTTGCCCTCGCGGGCGCGGCGGACGATGTCCTCGTAGGCCTGCCAGAACTCGAAGAAGTTCAGCGTCTCGGCCTTCTTGATGCCGGCGACGACGAGCTGGCGGTCGCCGTTGGGCTTCACCAGGTCGATGGCCAGGCCGAAGGTGACGTGCTCCGGCTTGACGAGGGTCGGCTTGCCGTCCTTCTCCGCGTAGTGCCAGTTCATCGACGGCATGGCCTTGATGGCCTGCACCATCGCGTAGCCGATGAGGTGGGTGAAGGAGATCTTCCCGCCCCGGGCCCGCTTGAGGTGGTTGTTGATGACGATGCGGTTGTCGAAGAGCAGCTTCACCGGGACCGCGCGCACGGACGTGGCCGTGGGCATCTCCAGCGAGGCGTTCATGTTCTTCGCCACGGCCGCGGAGGGACCGCGCAGCGTCACGTACTCGGGGCCCTGGGGGGCCTCGGTGGCCGGCGTCGCCTTGGCGGCCGCGGGAGCGGCCTTCGGGGCGGCGGCGGGCTTCGCGGCCTGCTCGGCCGGTGCGGCGGCGGGTGCGGCCGCGGGCCGGGCGGGCTGCGCGGGCGCGGCGGCGGCCGGCTGCGCGGCGCGCTGGGCCGGGGCCGCGGGCTGCGCAGGGGCGGCCTGGGTGGGAGCGGTGGTGGTGCGCGCGGCCCCCGCGGCCGCGTCACCCGCCGAAGCCGGGGCGGAGGCCGCTCCGGGCTTGTAGTCCGCGAAGAAGTCCCACCAGGCGCGGTCTACCGAATTCGGGTCCTGGAGGTACTGCTGATAGATCTCGTCGACGAGCCACTCATTGGCCCCGAACGAGGCCGCGGGGTTCTTCCCGGCTTGGTCGGTCTCGGTGGAGATGCTCGAGTTACTGGGGGACTGTGGCGACACGGCGGCAACCGCCCTCTTCCGCTTCACAAGGTGATGGACAGCGGGAATAAAGGCTACGCCTCCGCGCCCGGGAAGGAGAGGTCGGGCCGGTTCATCGTCACGTACATCACATTCAAAACCGTGTTTCGCCGCTGGAATTGGCGGGAAACAAGCGCGGTTACGGTCGAAAAGGGTACGGGAGCCCGAGGGAGCGGCGCGCCGGCGCCGTCCCGCTGGAGCCGCGGTGGCGGCGCCGGGGGCTCCCGGTGCGCGCGCGGGGCCCGTCCGTCCACCGCCGTGGGCGGCGGCCCGGTGGCTCCGGCAGCGGCTCTCCGTACCGTCCTGCGGATTCCCGGAGTGCCGGTGATCATGCGGCTCCGCTGCGCACTTTACGTCAACTTGGTGAAGAGGGGAGCCCTGGAAGGGTGACTTGGATGCGGCAGCCCCGCTCGGATTCGGCCACGCGGATCCGGCCACCGTGCAGATCCACCGCCCAGCGGGCGATCGCCAGCCCGAGCCCCGTGCCGCCGTCGCTGCCGGGACCGTGCGGGGAGCGGACGGCGCCCCGGTTGAACCGCTCGAAGACGTGGTGCCACTCCGAGCGCGGGATGCCGGGGCCCTCGTCCAGGACCTCCAGCTCCAGCGAGTCCGGAAGCTGCCCGTGCCGCGCCTTGACCGTCACCCGGCCGTGCGGCGGACTGTGCTTGACCGCGTTGTCGATGAGGTTGGCCATCACCTGGTGGATGCGCTCGGGGTCGGCGTGCGCGGTCAGCTCCGGCGGATGCACGTCGAGGTGCAGATGGACGTCCTTGCGGGTGTGGCCGCCGGAGCCCGAGGCGATGCCCGCGCGTGCGGAGGCCACCATGTTGGCCTCCTTCAGCATCTCCGCCAGGTACGGCCACACCTCGAAGCGGCGCTTCTTCAGCGGGACGACGCCGTTGTCCAGGCGGGAGAGGTCCAGCAGGGTCTCCACCAGCCGGCCGAGCCGCTCGGTCTGCCGCAGCGCCGTGCGCATCGTCTCCGGATCGGCCTCGGTGACACCGTCCACGATGTTCTCGAGGACCGCGCGCAGCCCCGCGATGGGCGTGCGCAGCTCGTGGGAGACGTTCGCCACCAGTTCCTTGCGCCGGCTGTCCTGCGCCTCCAACTCGTCGGCCATGCGGTTGATCGTCTGCGCGAGGTCGCCCAGCTCGTCACGGCGGTTCTCGCGCACCCGGCGGGTGTAGTCGCCGTGCGAGATGGAGCCGGCCACCGCGTTCATCTCGTCCAGCGGGGCGGTCAGCGAGTGCGCCACGAACTGGGTGATCAGCAGGGTGGCGATGACCGAGAAGACGGTGATGAAGCGCAGCTCCGTCGCGGTCCGCACGGCGATCATCAGCAGACCGGTGGTGATGAAGACGGAGACGACGACCAGCGTGCCGAGCTTCGTCTTGACGGAGAAGGGCCACACGCCGCGCCGGGGGCGGGGATCCGCGCCGTACCCGGCCGTGCCTCCCGCCCTCGGGCCGCGCCCGGCGCTCCGGCCGGCCTGGCCGCGTCCGGGGCGCGTTCCGCGCCCCGCGGCTCTCGCGTTCCGCGCGCCCGCCCTGCGCCCCGCCAGGCGGGCGAGGACCGCGCCCCGGCGCGTGCCACCGGCACCGCTCATCGCTTCCAGCCCCCTTCGGCTGCCCGGCTCCCGCGGGTCCGGCGGCGCCGTCGCCGGGGCCGGGGGTCGGGAGCCGGGTGGGAAAGTCCGCTCAGGGCGTCGGCGTCTCCAGCGCGTAGCCCACACCGTGCACGGTGCGGATCCGCTCCGCACCGATCTTCCGCCGCAGCGCCTTGATGTGGCTGTCCACGGTCCGCGTCCCGGACGCGTCCGCCCAGTCCCAGACCTCGGCGAGCAGCTGCTCGCGCGACAGTACGGCACGCGGGGTGTTGGCCAGGCACACCAGCAGGTCGAACTCGGTGGGCGTGAGGTGGACGTCCTCGCTGCGCACCCGGACCCGCCGCTGCGCGTGGTCGATCTCCAGTTCGCCCAGGCGGAGGATGCCCGAGCGGGGAGTGGTCGCGGCGAGCGCGGCCCGCTCCACCCGGCGCAGCAGCACGTGCACCCGGGCGGCCAGTTCCCGCATGGAGAACGGTTTGGTCATGTAGTCGTCGGCGCCGACGCCGAGCCCGACCAGCATGTCGGTCTCGTCGTCCCGCGCGGTGAGCATGAGCACCGGCACCGGGCGCTGGGCCTGCACGCGGCGGCAGACCTCGAGCCCGTCGAAGCCGGGCAGCATGATGTCGAGGATGAGCAGGTCGGGCTGCCAGGCCTCGGCGGTGTCCACCGCGGACGGGCCGTCGCCCGCCGTTTGCACGAGAAATCCCTCGGCGCGCAGACGGGTCGCGATGGCGTCGACGATCGTCTGGTCGTCCTCGACCACCAGGACCCGGCGCTGAGCGCCGTTCGTCGTCGCCGTGCCGTTGTGGGAGGTGTGTGTCTGCTCCATCGCCCGCCCCTGGGGTTGCTTTCCGGAATCCGTGGGGTGATCCCATGTCTGCGGAGACGCGTCGTTGCTCCTTGAATGATCCGCGTCAGGGGAGCAGCGTACGGGCAGTAACACCGGCTCGGCTATCCAGGGCGGACTGCCAGGTGGACCACGTCGGGAACGCCCCGGGCAACGGGGATCTCTTCGGTACGCACCTGCTGGAACCCGGCATTCCGTAGAGTTCCTTCAAATTCCGGAGAGGGCTGCGCGGACCACACGGCGAGCACCCCGCCGGGCCTCAACACCCTTGCGCAGGCTGCCAGTCCGGAGGGCGAGTAGAGGGTCTCGTTGTCCTCGGTCACGGTCCAGGCGGGGCCGTTGTCGATGTCCAGGCAGAGGGCGTCGTATGTGTCCGATGTCTCATTGACGTAAGCGACGAGGTCCGCCGCGAGGATGCGGGTGCGCGGGTCGGCGAGGGCGTCGGCGGTGAGGGGTGAGAGCGGGCCCGCGCGGTGCCAGTCGATGACGGCCGCCTCGCGTTCGACCACCGTGATCGGTCCCCAGCGGGGGTCGGCGGAGGCGTGTGCGAGGGAGAACCCGACCCCGAGGCCGCCGATCAGGACGGCGGGAGAGGGGCGGCTCCCGCCGGGGGCGGCCGGGGCTTCGAGGGCTTCGAGGGCGGCGTCGACGAGTCGGCGTTCGGAGCGGCCGTCGGAGGTGTCCATGAGGAAGCAGCCGTTGGCGATGATCTGGAGATGGGCGCCGTGCCGGCGCAGGGTGATCTCGCCGTGCGGGCCGGTGCGGTGGTCGAGGGTGACGGGGGCCTCGGTGTCGGGGTGGGACATGGGGCCATTGTGGGCGACGGGCGGGGGCGACCCGGAGGGTTTTCGCCCCGGGCGGGCGCGGAACCGCCGACGTCACGAGGGTGCCGGGGTCTGATCGCTGTGGGCGAACGCGGCCGGCGGAACATTCGGGGGCTCACATGCATTGAGTCGGCATAGCTCAACTTCGATGTCGAGAGGAAGATCATGGCTGCTGAGACTGTGTCCTCCCCGTCGTCTCCGGACGCGCCTTCCGCCCTTCCCGTCCTGCCGCTCGACGACGAGGTCGTGCTGCCCGGCATGGTCGTCCCGCTGGACCTGAGCGATTCCGAGGTGCGCGCCGCCGTGGAGGCCGCCCAGGCCGCCGCCGGCACCACCCCCGGCAAACCCCGGGTGCTGCTGGTCCCGCGCATCGACGGCACCTACGCCGCCACCGGCGTGCTCGGCACCGTCGAGCAGGTCGGCAGGCTGGCGGACGGCGACCCCGGGGCCCTGGTCCGCGCCCGGAGCCGGGTGCGGATCGGCGCCGGCACCACCGGCCCGGGCGCCGCGCTGTGGGTCGAGGGCACCCGCGTGGCCGAGAACGTGCCCGAGCCGCTGCCGGGGCACGTCACCGAGCTGATGAAGGAGTACAAGGCCCTCGCCACCACCTGGCTGAAGAAGCGGGGGGCCTGGCAGGTCGTCGACCGGGTGCAGGCCATCGACGACGTCGCCGCGCTCGCCGACAACTCCGGCTACTCGCCCTTCCTGGCCACCGAGCAGAAGGTGGAGCTCCTGGAGACCGCCGACCCGGTCGCCCGCCTGAAGCTCGCCACCCAGCACCTGCGCGACCACCTCGCCGAGCAGGACGTCGCCGAGACGATCGCCAAGGACGTCCAGGAGGGCGTCGACAAGCAGCAGCGCGAGTTCCTGCTGCGGCGCCAGCTCGAGGCCGTCCGCAAGGAACTGCGCGATCTGGGCGGCGAGAAGGACGGCGAGGAGTCCGACGACTACCGCGCCCGCGTCGAGGCCGCCGACCTGCCCGAGAAGGTCCGCGAGGCCGCGCTCAAGGAGGTCGACAAGCTGGAGCGGTCCAGCGACCAGTCCCCCGAGGGCTCCTGGATCCGCACCTGGCTGGACACCGTCCTCGAACTGCCGTGGAACACGCGGACCGAGGACGCCTACGACATCCAGGGCGCCAAGGCGGTGCTCGACGCCGAGCACTCCGGCCTTGGGGACGTCAAGGAGCGGATCACCGAGTACCTGGCGGTGCGCAAGCGCCGCACCGAGCGGGGGCTCGGCGTGATCGGCGGGCGGCGCGGCGGCGCCGTGCTCGCGCTCGTCGGCCCGCCCGGCGTCGGCAAGACCTCGCTCGGCGAGAGCGTCGCCCACGCGATGGGGCGCGAGTTCGTCCGCGTCGCCCTCGGCGGTGTGCGCGACGAGGCGGAGATCCGCGGCCACCGGCGCACCTACGTCGGCGCGCTGCCCGGCCGCATCGTGCGGGCGATCAAGGAGGCCGGCTCGATGAACCCGGTCGTCCTCCTCGACGAGATCGACAAGGTCGGCTCCGACTTCCGGGGCGACCCGGCCGCCGCCCTCCTCGAAGTCCTCGACCCCGCGCAGAACCACACCTTCCGGGACCACTACCTGGAGGTCGAACTCGACCTGAGCGACGTCGTCTTCCTGGCCACCGCCAACGTCCTGGAGGCCATCCCGGAGGCGCTGCTCGACCGGATGGAACTGGTCCGGCTCGACGGCTACACCGAGGACGAGAAGGTCGTCATCGCCCGCGACCACCTGCTCCCGCGCCAGCTCGAGCGGGCGGGCCTGGCCGCCGAGGAGGTCACGATCGACGAGAGCGCGCTGCGCCGGCTGGCCGGGGAGTACACCCGCGAGGCGGGCGTGCGCACCCTGGAGCGGTCGATCGCCCGGCTGCTGCGCAAGGTCGCGGCCCAGCACGAACTGGGCGACCGCGAGCTGCCGTTCACGGTCGGCGCGGAGGATCTGCGCGCGCTGATCGGACGGCCGCACCACGTGCCCGAGTCCGCCCAGGACCCGGCCGAGCGCCGGACCGCCGTGCCGGGTGTCGCCACCGGGCTCGCGGTCACCGGGGCGGGCGGCGACGTGCTGTTCGTGGAGGCCTCGCTGGCCGACCCGGAGACGGGCGCGGCGGGGCTGACCCTGACCGGTCAGCTCGGCGACGTGATGAAGGAGTCGGCGCAGATCGCGCTGAGCTTCCTGCGCTCGCACGGCGCGGAGCTGGAACTGCCGGTGGGCGATCTGAAGGACCGGGGCGTGCACATCCACTTCCCGGCGGGCGCGGTGCCGAAGGACGGCCCGAGCGCCGGTGTCACGATGACGACGGCGCTGGCCTCGCTGCTGAGCGGGCGGCTGGTCCGCACGGACGTGGCGATGACCGGCGAGGTCTCGCTGACCGGGCGGGTGCTGCCGATCGGCGGCGTGAAGCAGAAGCTGCTCGCGGCGCACCGGGCGGGCGTGACGACGGTGATCATCCCCAAGCGGAACGAGGCCGATCTGGACGACGTGCCGGCCGAGGTGCTGGAGAAGCTGGACGTGCACCCGGTCACGGACGTCCGGCAGGTGCTGGAGCTCGCCCTGGCGCCGGCGGACGTCGCCTCGGACACGGTGCCGGCCGCCGCGTGAGGACGGCCGTCACCTGAGTGACGTGAGGACGGCCCTCACCCGAGCGAGGGGGCGGCGGAGCGGGAACCCCCCGCCCCGCCGCCCCCTTGTCCTGTCGCCCTGTCGTTCGAGGGCCCCCTCTCGGGGCCCTCAGCCGTTCGCCAGCGCCCGCACCCGGTCCAGGGCGCCGTTGAACTTGTCGTGGTCGCCGACCGTGGGCCCCGAGGACGTGTACTGCCACATGGTCTGGAAGGACCATCCGGCCGGGAGGGTGCCGACCGAGGAGGCGTAGCGGGCGATCCACAGGGGGTTGGTGGCGCCGAAGCCGCCGTAGTCGCCGGTGCACTGCGTCCACCAGCTCGTGGCCGTGTAGAGCACGGCGTCCCGGCCGGTGCGCGCCTTGTACCGGTTCAGGAAGTCCCGGATCCAGCTCACCATCCCGTCGGCCGACTTGCCGTAGCAGGCGTCCCCGTACGGGTTCCATTCGATGTCGAGCGTGCCCGGCAGGGTCTTGCCGTCGCGGGACCAGCCGCCGCCGTGGTCGACGAAGTAGTCGGCCTGGGCGGCGCCGGACGTCGTGTCCGGGGTCGCGAAGTGGTAGGCGCCGCGGATCATGCCGACGTCGTAGGAGCCGTTGTACTGCTGGGCGAAGGAGGGGTTGGTGTAGTACGTCCCCTCGGTGGCCTTGGTGTAGGCCCACCGCACGCCGCTGTTCCAGAGAGTGGACCAGGAGACGCTGCCCTGGTGGCCGGAGACGTCCACGCCCTCGGTCTGGGTGGCGGCGGTGGGCGCGGGGGTGCCGCCCCGGCCGTCGTGGGCGAGGACGCCCATGCCCATGTGGGCGGTGCCGCGAGCGGGGGCGGCGGCGTCGGTGGCCCCGGCGGGGTGGGCGGCGAGCAGGGGGAGTGCCGTGAGGGCGAGCGCCGCGGCGACGAGGCGCGGGGCGCGGGATCTCCGCTTGTGCACGGGCATGACTTCCTCCGAGTGGGGTCGGTGGTTCGGTCTGGCGTGCGCATGTCATTTTTCGGTGGAAGGTCCTGGCGGCGGACGACGCTACGCACGTAGACCCGGACAGGGAAGGGGGGCCGGGGGCCGCCGATGGTCTACGCCTGCGAAATACTGGCGGAACTGCGGCGACGGCCACGCGTGGCGGAAACTTTCAGTACGGCGAAACAAGCGGAACCAGCCCGGGAGTGCGGACGTGCACGAGGACGGAACGAGTCAGGACGGAACCGGCGCCGTCCGGACGGCACCGGTCGTGGACGGCGGAGGCCAGGCCCCGCCCGAATTCCTCGCCCTGGAGAGGGAGTTGACCGTTCTCATGCGGCGCGCCCGGTCCCAGCAGGGCGAGATGGCCCGCGAGGTGCACCCCGACCTCGAACCCGCCGCGTACGGACTCCTCGTCCGGCTGGAGGAGTGCGGCCGGCAGCGGGCCACCGACCTCGCCGCCTTCGTCGGGGTGGGCAAGGCCACCATGTCGCGCCAGCTCCGGGCACTGGAGGACCTCGGCCTCGTCGCCCGCGAGCCCGACCCGGCCGACGGCCGCGCCTGGCTCGTCCACCTCACCGAGGAGGGCGGCCGCCGGGTCGCCAGTGTGCGGGTGGCGCGCAGGGCGCGGTACGTGCGCAAGCTCGCGCACTGGGACGCGCGCGAGGTGGCCGAACTGGCGAGGCTGCTGCGCGAGCTCAACCAGGGGATCTCCGGACGGGAGGAGGAGGCCCCGTAGCCCGCCGGACCCGTAGCCCGCCGGACCCGTAGCCCGCCGGCCCCGTTGGCCGGCGCCCGCCCTCACAGCTCCACGAACACCACGGTCGCGTCGTCGTGCGTCTTCGCCCCGCCCAGCCGGACGCGGGCCTCGGCGTCCCCCCGCTCCAGCTCCCGCACCCGCTCCACCAGCGCCGCCGCGCCCCGCCCGCGCACCACCGCGAACAGCTCCGCCCAGTCGCCCTCGCCGAACGTCTCCGTCCACCGCGCCGCCCCGTCCGACAGGGCGGCCACCGCGCGCACGGACCCCCTCGGCACGGCTCCGCTCACCGCCCGTCGCGCCACCGCCGGGTCGGCCGCCGCCGTGAAGAAGCCGCCCTCCTTGTTGCGCAGCGTCCCGTCCACCACCGCCGCCGACCTGAGCGCCGCGCGCGGCAGCCGGGCCAGGCGGTCGTCCAGGACCGGGGTGACCGTGCCGTCCGGCGCCTCCAGCAGCAGTACCGCGTCGCACAGGACCAGGTACTCCACGACCGCCTCGTCCCAGCGCGCCGCGGCGACGGTCGCCTGAGGCGTGCGCGGGTGAGAAAGGTCACAGGTCGCGGCGTGCGCCTCCGCCGTGCGGGAGATCGCCGCGGACAGCACCCCGGGCAGCGTCAGATCCCGTCGGGAAACGGACAGTTCGGTCAGGGCGCCGCCCAGCCGGGCGCAGTACCACGGCACCGAGTGCGCGCACCCCGGCGCGACCGCCGGCGGGGTCACCCCGTCCAGCACCGCCAGCGCGCCGCCCTGTCCCGAGGCGGGCAGGGCGAGGGCGGTGAAGTCCTCGTTGGGGCGGTCGGGACCCGCGGGCTCCGAGATGAGTTCCGTACGCATCCGGCCAGTCTGCACGAGCCCTTCACAGGGTCCGCAAAAGCCCGCCATTCGCCGCCGGACGGGCACGGACACCCGCTCCCACCGCCGGTTTTGGCACCGATTGACAGCATCCGGTGAAACGTGGCGGCGAATATTGCCAAAGCGCGGCGCCGACGTCCAACCGGCCCGCCGCGGACCGTCGTGGCACAGGCCGGAGGAACTTGCCCGCCAACTCCCCGCCGGGGTTCACTCCTTCGGGTGGCGGGCCGGGCGAAGTGGGGCCACTGCCCAGCGTCACTGGGAGGGTCGGGAGCCGTACCGGGACGACCCTCCTCCCGTGACGGGACGTCACCCGGGCCCTTGGTAGACGAGTCAGGAATGCGAGCACCGGTGCAGAAAACGCGGCCTCGGCGCCCAGGCAAGCAGACGCCTCCCGCACAGGACGGCGCCTCCTCCGAGTCCGTGGGAAGGGGACGGCCCACGCACGTCCGCAACCGGCTGATCGTCGCGGTGGCCGTGGTGGCCGCCGCCGTCGCCGGTGCCGGCGCGCCGAGCGTCCTCGCCGCCTCGGGCGACCTCAACGACTCACAGAGCCTCGTCACCCTGGGCGAGCAGACCCGTGACGCGCTCTCCCTCGCCCACGCGCTGGCCGACGAGCGGGACCAGGTCACCGCCTTCGTCGCCGCCGGGCGCCCCCGGTCCGAGGCGCCGGGCGAACAGCGCAGCGCCCGCGTCGACCGGCAGGTCGAGGAACTGCGCGCCGACCCCGACCTGCCCGAGGCGCTGCGCACCGCCCTCCAGGACGTCGCCGCCGCCCGCCGGGCCGCGCTCACCGGGAAGAGCACCGCCCTCGAGACCCACCGCGCCTACACCGAGGTCCTCGGCGAACTGCACGCCCTGGCCGAGGATCTCGCCGAGAAGCTGCCGCCCCGGGCCGGGGGCGGCGACCACGCCCTGGCCTCGCTCGACACCGCCGTCCAGCAGGCCGCCGCCGCCCGCGGGCTGCTGCTCGCCGCGCTCGCCGTCCCGCACGGCACGCACACCGTGATCGACCCGGTCACCGGCCTGCCGAGCACCAGCAGCACCGGGACCCCCGCCGAGGCCAAGCAGCGCGACGCCCTCACCGCCGCCGCCCAGCAGGCCGACGTCCGCTCCGACGCGGCCGTCGCCGACTTCCGCGACACCGCCGGCTCCGCCGCGAAGAACACCTACGACACGACCGTGACCGGGCCCGAGGTGGCGAGCGCGGAGAAGTACCTGACCCGCCTCACCGACCAGCCCACCTTCTCCGACAGCGAGCTCAACACCAGCGCCACCAAGCTGGAGACGGCCCTGTCCGCCCGCGTCGAGGCGATGCGCGGCGCCGAGTCCTCCCTCTACGAGCGCCGCGGCAAGGACCTCGAACACCTCCGCGACGAGGACGTCACCTCGCTGGAGATCCGCGTCGCCGTCCTCGGCGCGCTCGTCCTGCTCGCCGTCGCCATCGCCACCGCGCTCGCCCGCAGCCTCACCCGCCCGCTCGCCGTCCTGCGCAAGGGCTCCGCGCGGCTGGCCGGCGACCCGGCGGGGGAGGAGCCGGTCAAGTTCACCGGCCGCAACGACGAGTTCGCGCAGGTCGTCCGTTCCGTCAACGCCCTGCACGCGCACGCCGTCTCCCTCCAGGAACGCGTCGGCACCCTGGAGTCCGACCGCAAGCACCTCATCGAGAAGCGCCAGAGCGTGGCCGACGAGCGGCAGCGCCTGCGCGAGGAACTCGAGGCGGCCACCGGCCGGCTGGAGGAGGCCCGCGGCACCGTCCACGGCACCTTCGTCAACCTCGCGCTGCGCACCCTCGCCCTCGTGGAACGCCAACTCGGCGTCATCGAGGGGTTGGAGGAGCGCGAGCAGGACCCCGAGCGCCTCGGCACGCTCTTCAAGCTCGACCACCTCGCCACCGTCATGCGCCGGCACAGCGAGAACCTCCTCGTCCTCGCCGGCGCGGAGCACGGGCAGCAGCACGCCGGGCCCGTGCCGCTGGTCGACGTGGTGCGGGCCGCCGTCAGCGAGATCGAGCGGTACGACCGCGTCCGCATCGCCGCCCTGCCGCCGCACGCCCATGTCACCGGCTTCGCCGCGGACGACCTCTCGCACCTGCTCGCCGAACTGCTGGAGAACGCCACCTCGTTCTCGCCGCCGGACGCCTCCGTGGAGATCTCCGGCTGGCTGCTGGAGAACGGCGAGGTCATGCTCTCCGTCCAGGACGAGGGCATAGGCATCACCCCCGACCGGCTGACCCGCCTCAACGCCCGGCTCACCGGCTTCGACCCCGAGCGGCCCTACGGGAGCGAGGACGGCGAGGGGCTCGGGCTCGGCCTGTACGTCGTCGCCCGCCTCGCCCACCGGCACGGGGCGCGGGTGCGGTTGCGCGCGCAGAAGCAGGGCGGCAGCACGGCGGTCACCGTGCTGCCCAAGGCGCTGCTGGCCGGCGCCGAGGCCACGGCGGTGGCGGCCCCCGGCACCCCGGCCGCGCCCGGCACGGAGTCGCTGCGTCTGCCGGGCGCCGGCGCGGAGGCCAACTCCAACGTGCTCCCGACCCGCGCGCGCCCCGCGCCGCCCGGCGAGGAGGACCCGCTGATCGCCGCGGCGGAGGCGACGGTCCGCGCCCACGAGGCGCGGACCGCGGACCCGGCCGCGGACGCCCCCGAGCCCTCGGACGCACCGGGGGCTCCGGACGCCTCCGAGACCCCGGTCGACGGGTCGTCCCCGGCGCCCGCGGAGGAGGCCGCCCGGGACGAGGCGCCCGCACCCCACGGCGACGCCGCCGGGGACGAGGCGCCCGTGCAGCACGGCGCGGCCGCGAGCCCCGAGGGCGGCGCCGGGCGGGACAGCCGCGAGGAGGAGGTCGTCACCTCCGAGACGACCATGGAACTGCTGGCCCCCGCGCCCGCGGCCCCGGAGACCGCCCCCGCCGGTGAGCGCTACTCCATAGGCCCCGACAGCCACGAGCGCAGCGTCGACGAGACCGACACCGACACCGAGACCGGGACCGGGACCGGGACCCCGGCACCCGCGCCGGGTCGCGCGCCCCGGCTCACGGCCAAGGGGCTGCCCAAGCGCACGCCCCGCATCTCCGCACCCGTCGAGGCCCCCCGGGCCAGGGCCGGCGGGGTGGACGCCGAGGCGCTGCGGCGGCGGCTCGGCGGCTTCCACCAGGGGGCGCGGAAGGGGGCCCGGGCCGCGGAGGCGGAACTCGCCGACCGGCCCGGCGAAACGGACCGGCCCGAGGGCACCGGCCGACCCGGGAGGACCGACCTGCCCGAGGGAACCGACCGGTCCCGGGGAACCGACCGGTCCCGGGGAACCGACCGGCCCGAGGGGGCCGTCCCGGCCGCACGGACCGGGCACGGCGCCGCACCTGCCACGGAAGAACACGGCCCGCTTCAGGACCCGGCGGCCGTGGACACATCGGGGGGCACTGTCGAGGAGGCAACCAGTTGACCGCGTCCACCACCTTCGGACTGAGCAGCGAAGCCCGCAATCTGCAGTGGCTGTTGACCAACCTGGTCGAGGAGGTGCCCGGCATCCTCTCGGTGGCGGTGGTCTCCTCCGACGGTCTGCTGCTGCTCTCCTCCGACCCCGGAGCCCTCGCCGCCGCCCGCACCGCCGGCGGTGACACCCCCGCCGGCCCCCGCGGTTCCTCCGCCGACCTCGCGACCGTCGTCTCCGGCATCGGCAGCCTCACGATCGGCGCCGCGAAGCTGGTCGGGTACGGCGAGGTCAAGCACACCATGATCGCGATGGAGGAGGGCAGCCTCTTCGTCATGTCGATCAGCGACGGCTCCCTGCTCGGTGTGCACGGCTCCGCGGACTGCGACATGAGCGTGGTCGCCTACCACATGGCGCTCTTCGTGGGCCGGGCCGGACACGTCCTGACCCCCGAACTCCGCAGCGAGCTGCGCCAGTCCCTGGAGACCGAGCAGCCCGAACCGGCCGGTCCGGGCGATCCGGCCGGGCGGCCGGGGGCCGCGCGATGAACGCGACCGGGAAACCCGCCACCGGGAAGCCGGGCACCGGAGAACCCGCCCCCGAGGAGCCTGCCGGCGGCGGGTCCGCCGCAGGGCGGCCCGGGCGGGGCCGACGGCGGCGGACCGAGGACGGCCCCCGCAGACTTCCCGTGCGCGGCGCCGACCGCGCGCCCGCCCGCGTGCGCCCCTACTCGCTCACCGGCGGACGGACCCGCTTCGGTCACGTCCTGCTCGTCGAGACCTTCGTGGCCGCTCTGGAACCCCCCGAGGAACGCCGCGAACTGACGAATGGTTCACTGGCCACCCGAGTGATGCCCGAGATGCGGGCCATCGTCGAACTGTGCCGCCGCATGCGGACGGTGGCCGAGGTCGCGGCCCTGCTCAGGATGCCGCTCGGGGTGGTCCGGGTGCTGCTGAGCGACCTCGCGGACCAGGGAAAGATCCGTGTGTACGGAACCGGTCACGGCCCCGGACAGCCGGACCGCGCGCTGCTGGAAAGGGTACTGAGTGGACTCCGCCGTCTCTGACGCCGCCTCCCCGGGCGTCGCCCCGCTCCTCGAGGACGAGGAGTCGCTCCAGGCCTGGCAGACGGACCGCAGCCGCGCTCCCGTCGCCACGAAGATCGTCGTCGCGGGCGGCTTCGGCGTCGGCAAGACCACCCTCGTCACCGCCGTCTCGGAGATCACGCCGCTGCAGACCGAGGCGCTGATGACCGAGGCGAGCGCGGGGACCGACGACCTCTCGGACACCCCGGAGAAGCTCACCACCACCGTGGCCATGGACTACGGCCGTCTCACGCTCGACGACGACCTGGTCCTCTACGTCTTCGGCACCCCCGGCCAGCAGCGGTTCTGGTTCATGTGGGACGACCTGGTGCGCGGCGCGATCGGCGCGGTCGTGCTCGCCGACACCCGGCGGCTCGCGGACTGCTTCCCCGCGCTCGACTACTTCGAGAGCTGCGGTCTGCCGTACATCGTGGCGGTCAACCACTTCGACGGCAGCGAGCGGTACGAACCGGAGGACGTGCGCGAGGCATTGACGATCCCGGCGCACATCCCTGTAATGATCATGGACGCGCGGAAGCGGATCTCGGCGATCGAGACCCTGCTGGGCCTCGTGCGGCACGCCCTGGAGATGTCGCCCGAGTAGCCGGCGCCCCGGCCCGCGCGCCGCGATCCCCCACCCCGAGCCGTAGCCGTAGGAGACAGCAGCCGTATGCGGAAGATACTCGTCGTCGGAGCCGGGCAGTCCGGACTCCAGCTCGCCCTCGGTCTCCAGTCGCACGGATACGAGGTCACCCTCATGTCCAACCGGACGGCGGACGAGATACGTTCCGGGCGGGTCATGTCGACGCAGTGCATGTTCCACACCGCGCTCCAGCACGAACGGGACCTCGAACTCGACTTCTGGGAGGCGAAGGCCCCGCGCATCGAGGGGCTCGGCGTCTCGGTCGCCGCCCCCGGCTCCTTCGAGAACGGGCCCGCCCGGCGCGCCGTCGACTGGGTCGGCCGGCTCGACGGGTACGCCCAGTCCGTCGACCAGCGGGTGAAGATGGCCGGCTGGATGGAGACCTTCGTGCAGCGCGGCGGCCAGCTCGTCATCCACGGGGCGGCCGTCGGCGACCTCGACTACTTCTCCCGCACCTACGAGCTCGTCCTCGTCTCGGCCGGCAAGGGCGAACTGGTGTCGATGTTCGGCCGTGACGCCGCCCGCTCCCCGTACCGCGAGCCGCAGCGCGCCCTCGCCGTCGCCTATGTGCACGGGCTCGGCCCGCGCCCGGAGCACCCCGACTACGACGCCGTCCGCTGCAACCTCGTGCCCGGCGTGGGCGAGCTGTTCGTGATGCCGACGTACACGGTGTCCGGCCGCGCCGACATCCTCTTCTGGGAAGGGGTGCCCGGCGGGCCGCTGGACGTCTTCCAGGGTGTCAAGGACCCGGCCGAGCACCTGTCGCTGACGCTGGAGCTGATGGAGCGGTACACCCCGTGGGAGTACGCGCGGGCGACGAAGGTCGAGCTGACGGACGCGGGCGGCACGCTGGCGGGACGGTACGCGCCCACCGTGCGGAACCCGGTCGGGGTGCTGCCGTCCGGGGGCCGGGTGCTGGGGGTCGCCGACGTGGTCGTCGCCAACGACCCGATCACCGGGCAGGGCTCGAACTCGGCGTCCAAGTGCGCGGCCGCCTACCTCGCCTCGATCCTGGAGCACGGCGAGGCGGAGTTCGACGAGGCGTGGATGCGCCGCACCTTCGCGCGGTACTGGGAGACGGCCTCCCACGTCACCAAGTGGACGAACGCCATGCTCGCCCCGCCGCCGGAGCACGTGCTGAACCTGATCGGGGCGGCGCAGGAACTGCCGCCGGTCGCGAACCGCTTCGCCAACGGGTTCGACGACCCGGCGGACTTCGAGGACTTCTTCTACGAGCCCGAGCGCACGGCCGCCTACCTGGCCTCGGTGTCCGGGGAGTGAGGTCCCGGCCGCGGCCCGTTCACCGGGGCGTGGTCACCGCGGTGCGGTGCGGGCGCGGAGGTGCGCGCGTTCGCCCTGGTGCCCCAGGAGGCTGAGGATCTCGACGGGGTGCTCGTCGGCGTTGCCGAACCAGTGCGGGGTGCGGGTGTCGAACTCGGCGGCCTCACCGGGGCCCAGGGTCAGGTCCTGGTCCCCGAGGACCAGGCGCAGACGGCCGTCGAGGACGTAGATCCACTCGTAGCCCTCGTGGCTGGCCTGCTCGGGTTCCGAGGAGCGCATCCGCGGCGAGATGATCAGTTTGTAGGCTTGCAGGCTGCCCGCGCGCCGGGTGAGCGGGAGCATGGTCATGCCGTGCCGGGTGACCGGCCGCAGGTGCACGCGGGGGTCGCCCGTCTGCGGCGCCCCGATGAGCTGCCCGATGTCCACGCGCAGCTCCCGGGCAAGCGGCAGCAGCAGTTCGAGGGTCGGGCGGCGCCCGCCCGATTCCAGGCGCGAGAGCGTGCTGAGGGAGATCCCGGTGGCCTCGGCCAGGGCCGTCAGCGAGAGGCCGCGCCGGGTGCGCAGGCCCCTGAGACGGGGGCCGACCGCCGCCATCGTCGACTGTGTCTCTTCGTCCATCGTTCCACCTTGCCACCGCGGCAAGGATCTTTGCGCATCCGCACGGGGCGCCCGACCGTGGAGACGACCGCCCCGGGCCTCCCCGGCCACCATCCGGAGGGCCGCCGCCCGTACCGTGCCCCGTGCGCGAGGGCGGGCGCCCCCTTTCACCGGGTCCGGCGGCACCCGACACCGCACAGGAACGAGTACGACCATGCCTCACGACCTCGCCGGGCAGACCGCCCTCGTCACCGGCGCCACCGCCGGCATCGGCCGGGCCACCGCCCTGGCCCTGGCCGCCCGCGGCGCCGACCTCATCGTCCACGGCCGTGACGAACGGCGCGCCGCCGACGCCCTCCGGCGCCTCGCGGACCTCGGGGCGAAGGCCCGCTTCGAGCCCGCCGACCTGTCCGACCCGGCGCAGGTGAACGCGCTGGCCGAGCGCGCCGGCCGGGTCGACATCCTGATCAACAACGCGGGCATCTTCCACTTCGCCCGCACCGCCCACACCACCCCGGCCGCCTTCGACGCCCACATCGCCGTCAACCTGCGCGCCCCCTACCTGCTCGTGCAGGCACTCGCCCCCGGCATGGCCGCGCGCGGACACGGCGCCGTGGTCAACGTCAGCAGCGGTGCCGCCCGGACGCCCGGCCTCGGCAGCGGTGTCTACGGGGCCACCAAGGCCGCCCTGGAATCCCTCACCCGCGTCTGGGCCGCCGAGTACGGCCCGGCCGGTGTGCGCGTCAACGCCGTCGCCTCCGGACCCACCCGCACCGAAGGCACCGCCGTCCACGGCGAGGCCTTCGAGTCCGCGGGGCGGGCCGTCGCCCTCCAGCGCCTCGCCGACCCCGAGGAGATCGCGGGGGCCATCGCCTTCATGGCCTCCGCCGACGCGAGTTACGTCAACGGCGCCACCCTCGACGCCATGGGCGGTCTACCCGCCCTCGGATAACGGCCCTGTCCGTCAACTCGCTTGTATACACGCGTAGTTGGTGAGAGCGACCGAGGGCGGCGGGGTGGCCCCGGAAGCGGGCGGGCGGACTCTCCCGCCGCCCGCGCGGCCGAAAACCGGTGCCGTCCGGTCCGGTTTGCCGGACCTGGGCGGGCAGATTCGGCCGTTAACTTGACGGGCCCATGACATCGCGGCCGACGGGGTGTCACTCTGCTGCGCGGATTCACCGTTCCTTCACGGACCCACCATGCGGCGCCGCCGCAGCGACTACCCCTCACCTCCTTCCCGCACGCCGTGCTGCCGGGCCGGCCCATCCCTGCCGGTCCGTTCCGATCGCGGCCCCACCATGGGCCGATGTTTCGAAGGAGAGCTCGTTGCCCCAGCGACACCACACCCCCGTGCGGCGCAGACGCGCCACCGCCCTCGCCCTCGTGGCCCTCGGATCCCTGCTCGTCGTGACCACTCCCCGGATCGCGACCGCCGCCCCGGCGGACGCCACCCCCGCCAAGCACCACGCCGTGCCCCGGGCCGGCGCCGCCCCCACCTTCCTCTCGCCCGCCAAGCACGCCGCCCTGATCAAGGAAGCTCGTTCCGGGGCGGCCGGAACGGCGAAGCGCCTCGGCCTCGGCGCCGAGGAGAAACTCCTCGTCAAGGACGTCGTCAAGGACGCCGACGGCACCGTCCACACCCGCTACGACCGCACCTACGCGGGCCTGCCCGTGCTCGGCGGCGACCTCGTCGTGCACGACAAGGGCAACCGCACGACCGTCACCAAGGCGCACGCGGCACGTCTGACCGTGCCCTCGCTCAGCCCGAAGCTCAGCGCGTCCGGCGCCGCCGACAAAGCCGAGGCCGTCTCGCGCGGCCGCGAGGTCAAGGGCCCGGAGGCCGAGTCCGAGCCCCGCCTGGTGGTCTGGGCGGGCGGCAGCGGCAGGTCCGTACTGGCCTGGGAGAGCGAGGTCCGGGGCGTCCAGGAGGACGGCACCCCGAGCGAACTGCAGGTCGTCGTGGACGCCACCACCGGCAAGCGGCTGCTCGCGGCCGAGAAGGTGCACACCGGCACCGGCACCGGCCAGTTCGTCGGCGAGGTCCCGCTCGGCACCACTCCCTCGGGATCGGGCTACCAGCTCACCGACCCCGACCGCGCCGGGCACAAGACCTACGACCTGAACCAGCGCACCTCGGGAACGGGCACCCTCTTCACCGATGACAACGATGTCTGGGGCGACGGCACCCCGTCCGACCGCCAGACCGCCGGCGTCGACGTGGCCTACGGGGCCGCGGCCACCTGGGACTTCTACAAAGAGGTCTTCGACCGCAACGGCATCCGCAACGACGGCGTCGCCGCCTACAGCCGCGCCCACTACGGCAACAACTACGTCAACGCCTTCTGGCAGGACTCCTGCTTCTGCATGACGTACGGCGACGGCGAGGGCGACAACCACCCGCTGACCGCCCTCGACGTGGCCGCCCACGAGATGAGCCACGGCGTCACCGCCTCGACCGCGGGCCTGATCTACTCGGGCGAGTCCGGCGGCCTGAACGAGGCCACCTCCGACATCTTCGCCGCCGCCGTGGAGTTCCACGAGAACCTCCCGGCCGACCCCGGCGACTACTTCGTCGGCGAGAAGATCGACATCAACGGCGACGGCACCCCGCTGCGCTACATGGACAAGCCCTCCCGGGACGGCGCCTCGCGCGACTACTGGAGCTCCACCCTGGGCAACGTCGACGTCCACTACTCCTCGGGCCCCGCGAACCACTTCTTCTACCTGCTCTCCGAGGGCAGCGGCGCCCGGACCGTCAACGGCGTGGACTACGACAGCCCGACCTCCGACGGCCTGCCCGTCACCGGCGTCGGCATCGAGAACGCCCAGGCGATCTGGTACCGCGCGCTCACCACGTACATGACCTCGACGACCGATTACGCCGGGGCCCGCACCGCGACCCTGTCGGCAGCCGCCGACCTCTTCGGCGCCTACAGCCCGACCTACCTGGCCGTCACCGACGCCTGGGCCGGGATCAACGTCGGCGACCGGGTCGCCCTGGGCGTCAACCTGGCCCCGACCGGCGACCAGATCAGCGGCATCGGCCAGGCCGTCGACCTGCGGCTCGACGCCTTCACCACCAACAACGGCGCGACCCTGAGCTACGAGGCCACCGGCCTGCCCGACGGGCTCACGCTCACCCCCGAGGGCCGGATCACCGGCACGCCGACCACCCTGGGCACCAGCGAGGTCACCGTCACGGTGACCGACAGCACCGGGGCGTCCGCCTCCCAGACCTTCGACTGGCGCATCGCCTACGTCTACGGCAGCAGCACCCGGGTCGACATCCCGGACAACGGGCCCGCCGTGGAATCGGCGGTGACCATCACGGGACGCGAGGGCAACGCCTCCGCCACCACCACCGTCTACGTCAACATCGTCCACACCTACCGCGGTGACCTCACCGTCGACCTGGTCGGTCCCGACGGCACCGTCTACTCGCTGCTCAACCGCAGCGGCGGCTCCGCCGACAACGTCGACCAGACCTTCACGGTCGACGCCTCGGCGCAGCCGCTGGAGGGCACGTGGAAGCTCCGCGTGCGGGACCGGGCGGCCGCCGACGTCGGCTACCTCGCCCGCTGGCAGCTCACCCCCTGAGCCCCGGCCTTCCGCACACCGCCTGAACGCCGCCGCCCGGCCCCCCTTCGCGGGGACCGGGCGGCGGTGCGCCGGTGGAGCGCCCTCACAGGGCGGCGCCGGGGCGGACGGCGCCGAGGACCGGGGCGGTGGCCAGGGGCGTCATGGTCACCGCCGCGCCCGGCCGCGGGGCCTGCACCACCATGCCGTGGCCCGTGTAGAGCGCCACGTGCGTGGCGTCGGGGTGGTAGAGCACCAGGTCGCCGGGGCGCAGCTCGTCCAGCGGGACGTGCGGGAGGCGGTCCCACTGCTCCTGGCTGGTGCGGGGGATCGTCCGGCCGGCCGCCCGCCACGCCTTCGAGGTCAGCCCCGAGCAGTCGTAGGAGGCCGGTCCGGCCGCCCCCCATGCGTAGGGCTTGCCGATCTGTTCGAGGGCGTAGCGCAGCGCGCGGCCGGCCGCCGGGGACGGCGGCCGCTCGTCGTCCCGCACGGCGCCCGAGGCCAGCAGCTCCTCCTGGGCGGCGGCGGTCCGCTCCTGCTCCAGCCGGGTCAGCTCGGCGAGCCGCGCGGGGCTCAGCGAGGCCAGCATCCGCTCGACCTCGCCGAGCCGGGAGCGGACCGTGTCGCGGTCCTTCTTCCGCTGCTCGGTGAGGGACCGCTGCCGGTCCAGCGCGCGCCGGGCGGCGTGCGCGAGGGCGTCGGCGCGGCGTTCCCCGCCGGACAGCCGGGTCACCGCCTCGGCCCGCTCGCGGGCCAGCCGGCCGACGACGTGGCCCTCGTCGAGCATCCGCTGGGGATCGCGGGCGAGCAGCAGCCGTACGTAGGGGGAGATGCCGGAGACGCCCTGGTACTGCTGCCGGGCGAGCCGGCCCGCCGCCCCGCGTCCGTCGTCGAGCGAGCGGCGGGCCTTCGCCAGCCGCTCGTCGAGTCTCCGCGACTCGGCGCGCTGCCGGGTGAGTCTCTCGGCCGTGGCGTTGTACGTCTCGGTGGCCCGCTCGGCGCCGCGGTACAGCTCCGAGAGGTCGGTCAGGAGCTCGGGCAGCGGCCGCTCCCCGGGCGCGGGCTCGGCCGCCGCGCGTCCCGGTGCCAGGACCACCGAGGCGGTCACCGCCACCGTGCAGACCAGACGGAGCAGGCGTCCTGACACGTCATCACCTCCGGGGCGGGCGGCCCCTCCGCCCGCGCACCGGCAGGATCAGATGATCGCGACCCGGGCGCCTCCCGGGTGGTCGCATCGGAGCAGCCGGGTCACCCTTCGGTGCGGTCCCCGCCGCTCCCCGGCGCGGCGTCCGGCCCGGAGTCCTCCGGTGGGGTACGGGGCGCGGTGGACGCGGGCCGGGACCAGGGCCATCGGGGGCCGTGCCCCCCGCTGTCGCCGCCCTCGTCGAACTCGTACCGCCACCCCTGGCTCAGCCCCAGCCGGCCCCCGCGCCCGTAGGAGGCCCTGCGGTAGACGAGCACGGTGACCGGACCGCCCTCGGCATCGGGCACCGGGACCCGGTAGGTCTTCGGCGGGTGCCCGGTCAGGCCCAGCAGGACGGGCAGGACGCGCCCGTCCAGCGGGCCGCCCACGAAGGGGGTGTCTGCGCTCTTCACCCCACCAGTCTCACCCGGTGGCGCCTCGACCGGGGGCGCGGGGCCTCACAGCAGGTGGGCCGCGTCGGCGAGGACCGCCGGCAGCCGGCGGGCCAGCACCCCGGCCGGGCCCTCGGCGCTCTCCATCGCCAGCGCCCGCCGCACCACCGCGGCCGAGGGGGCGTCGCTCCCCGCCGCGGTGACCAGGCAGGTCATGAACTGCTCGACGAGCCAGTCGCGCAGTTCCCCGGCCGAGGGCCGCTTGCCCTCGTCCAGCCAGATCAGGGAGGCCGCCTCCACCGAGGTGATCCACATCCGGACCGTCATCCGCAGCCGGGGGCTGGGCTCGGGGACGTCGAGGTGGTCGAGGATGTGCTCGGCGGCGGCCCGGCGCACCCCGTCGACGATCGCCGTCGTCCGCGAGGTCTCCACCACGCTGCCGCCCTGGAGCAGCGCGCTGAACCCGGCGTCGTGGCCGTCGACGAAGGCCAGGTAGCGGTCCAGGGCGCGGCCGAGGCGCTGGGTGAGCGGGCCCACGGCCGGTTCGGCGAAGCACTGCTCCAGCTCCTCGGCGGCCGAGCGCAGCGCGGCCTCGTAGAGCTGCTGCTTGCCGCCGGGGAAGTAGCGGTAGACCAGCGGCCGGGAGACACCGGCCGCCTCGGCCACGTCGTCGAGGGAGACGTCCTCGGGCACCCGCTGCGCGAAGAGCGAGAGCGCGGCCGTCAGCAGCTGGCGGCGCCGCTCCTCGACGCTGAGCCGGCGGTACGCGCGCGGCGCACGGGTCGTCGGTGCGGCCTCGGAGGTCATGGTGCCGAGCGTAACCCGGGGCGGCCCCGCACCTCCCGGGCGCTCGCGGCCGCACGCGCGTGCGGCCGTGCCTACGCCAGCAGTCCCGAGGACCTCCACAGCCGCCGGCCGACGCCCCGCAGCACGCCGATGTCGTCGAGGAAGTCCGTCAGCCGCTTGGAGCCCGTCTGCATGACCTCCTTGCGGTGGCCGCTCGCCTTCACCTGGGCCATCGCCTCCCGCCGGTCCAGACCGACGTTGGTGTACACCTCGGGGTTGACGAAGGCGACGGAGAAGACGCGGGCGAACTCGCCGGAGGTGACCCGGGTGAACTCCTGCGACCAGCGCGGCGCGGTCATCATCTGCCGGCGCAGCTCCTCACGGGCGTAGCGCACGTGCCGCGCCTCCTCGACCACGTGGATCCGCGTGACGCCCCGGATCAGCGGCTGGACCCGCTCGTCGGGGAAGGTGAGCCGCTGCATCCAGTCGAGGACCTCCTCGCCGAGCAGGGTCGCGGTGAAGGAACCGGGCGTGGTGGAGACCGTCTTGAACAGCCGGCCCAGGTTCTGGTGGATGCGGCTCACCGGGTACCAGGGCGTGCCGCCGCGCGAGATGAGCCGGGCGAACATCTTGGAGTGCCGGCACTCGTCCTCTATCTCGGTGAGCGCGTAGCGCACGTGGGCGCTCGTCGCCGCCTTGTCGTAGATGTGGCGGCACAGCAGCTGCATGAGGATGATCTCGAACCAGATGCCGAGCGAGGCGAGGGCCGCCGCCTCGTGCTGGGAGAGCAGGATGCGCTGCTCCTCGCTCATCCGCTTCCACAGCGGGGTGTCGTACAGCGACACCAGCTCCGGCGGCCAGAACCACTTGCCCTCCTCGAAGGGGGCCTCCCAGTCGAGCTCCTTGTCGGGGTCGAAGGAGTGCTTGGCGGAGGAGTCGAGCAGCCGCTTCGCCACCTGCTCCCGGTCCTTGAGCAGGCCGAGCGCGTCCCGCAGCACCTCGGCCTCCGTCACGGTCGTCATTCCTGTCCCACCTCTGCGTACGTGCGTACCTGCGTACGTGCGTCTGGAGTGCGCCTCGCCGCCCAGCGGGTACCCGGAGAGGGGTTACCGGTGGTTACGTGCGGCCCGACTCTTATGAGACTGCTTGTCAGCAAGGACGTCAATCCCCTGCGGCCACTTCCCTCGCACCCGCACACGGCCCCGGGCGCCGGACCAGGTGCCGCTCAGCGTTCGCGCGCCGCCCGGTCGCCGAGCACCGCCTCCATCACCGCGCGGGCGATCGGCGCCGCGTCCCCGCCCCCGCTGATCTCGCCCCGCCCGGCCCGCGCGTCCTCCACCACCACCGCGACCGCCACCGCCGGGGCCGGCGCGTCCTCGGCCCGCGCCCAGGAGATGAACCACGCGTACGGCGTCCCCGCGTTGCCCACACCGTGCTGCGCGGTGCCCGTCTTGCCGCCCACCACCGCCCCCGGGATCGCCGCGTTGGCGCCGGTGCCCTCCTCCACCACGCCCGTCATCAGCTCCCGCAGCCGCTCGGCCGTCTCCCGGCGCATCGCCCGGTGCAGGGTGCGCGGCCGGGCCGCGGACAGGGTGGTGCCGGCCGCCGTCGTGGTCCGCTCCACCAGGTACGGCACCGGGACCGAGCCGTCGCCCGCCACCGCCGAGGCGACCATCGCCATCTGCAGCGGGGTCGCCCGGGTGTCGAACTGCCCGATCGAGGACAGCGCGAGCTGCGCGCGGTCCCGCTTCGCCGCGGACGCCCCCGATGCCGCGAACGTCGACCGCGCCACCGCGAAGGGCACCCGCGGCCCCGGGGCGTCGAACCCGAAGGCGGCCGCCGTGCGGGACATCGCCTTCCAGCCCGTCTCCACCCCGAGCCGGGCGAACACCGTGTTGCAGGACCAGGTGAAGGCGTAGCGCAGGGAGGCGTCCGTGCAGCCCTCCACCTCGTTGGTCAGCCGGGTCCGGGTGCCCGGCAGGGTGTACGGGTCCGGGGAGTCCGTCGGCGCGTCCAGGTCCCCGGCCACGCCCGCGTCCAGCGCGGCGGCGGCCGTGACCACCTTGAACGTGGAGCCCGGGGGATAGGTCTGCCCGACCGCCCGGTTGAGCATCGGCCGGTCCGGGTCGCCGTCCAGCCGCCGCCAGGCCCGCGCCGAGGCGGCGCCCGTGCCCGACAGCTCGCCCGGGTCGTACGAGGGCGCCGACACGAGCGCCAGGATGCGCCCCGTCACCGGGTCCAGGGCCGCCACCGCCCCGTGCCGCCCGGCCAGCCCCTCGTGGGCCGCGCGCTGGGCCTCCGGGTCGATCGTCGTGACCACCGTGCCGCCGGTGCCGCGGGCGCGGGTGAGGCCGGACAGCAGGGGGAGCGCGGCGAGGCCCGGATCGGTGCCGGCCAGCAGCCCGTCCCGGGCGTGTTCGAGGAGCGTGCTGCCGTACACCTGCGAGGCGAAGCCCGTCACCGGGGCGTACAGCGGCCCGTCGGTGTAGGTCCGCGCGTAACGGAACAGCCCGCCGGTGTCGCGCGAGCCGGTCACCGGGCGGCCGCCGACCAGGATGTCCCCGCGCGGCTGACCCCAACGGGCGATGTCCGTGCGGCGGTTGGCCGGGTTGCCGGAGTACGTCTCGGACCGCACGAGCTGCACCCGCACCACGTTGACGAGCAGCGCCACCAGCAGCAGCGCGCACAGCAGCGCGGCGCGGCGGATGTACCGGGTCATGGTGCCGCCGTTCCGTCGTAGGAGGACGCGGCCGGGCCCGCCCCGGCCGCCGCCGCCTCGCCGCCGGGCGGGCGGGCGAGGTCGTCCTCGCGCTCGGCCGCGTCCCGGCGGGCGCGGTCGCTGAGCCGGACGAGCAGCGCGACGATGACCCAGTTGGTGACCAGCGAGGAGCCGCCCTGCGCCAGGAACGGCATCGCCATCCCGGTCAGCGGGATCAGCCCCGTCACCCCTCCCGCGATCACGAACACCTGCAGCGCGAGGATCGAGGCGAGGCCCACCGCCAGCAGCCGGCCGAAGGGGTCCCGCAGCGCGAGGCCCGCCCGGTAGCCCCGCTCCACCAGCAGCGCGTACAGCGCGAACACCGCGAGGAGCCCGGCGAGGCCCAGCTCCTCCCCGGCCGTGGCCAGGATGAAGTCCGACTTGGCGGCGAAGCCGATGAGGACCGAGTGCCCCTCGCCGAGCCCGGTGCCGAGCACCCCGCCCGCGGCGAAGGCGAACAGCGACTGGGCGAGCTGGCCCGGGCCCTGCCCCGCCTCGATGGAGGCGAAGGGGTGCAGCCAGTCCTCGACCCGCCCGTGCACGTGCGGCTCCAGCCGGCCCACGGCCACCGCGCCGGCCACCGCGAGCAGCAGCCCGGCCGCGACCCAGCCGGTGCGCCCGGTGGCCACGTACAGCAGCACCACGAACAGCCCGAAGAACAGCAGCGAGGTGCCGAGGTCCCGTTCCAGGACGAGCACGCCCACGCTGAGCAGCCAGATCGCCACGACCGGCCCGAGCACCCGCCCGGTGGGCACCCGCAGCAGCCACAGCCGGCGCCCGGAGTGGGCCAGCGCGTGCCCGTTGGCGGCGAGGTACCCGGCGAAGAACACGGCCAGCAGCACCTTGGCGAACTCGCCGGGCTGGAGGGAGAACCCGGCGAGGCGCACCCAGATCCGGGCGCCGTTCACCGCCGGGAAGAGGATCGGCGCGGTGAGCAGGGCGAGCGCCCCGAGGACGCACACGTACCCGTACCGGCGCAGCACCCGGTGGTCGTCCAGCGCCACGACCACCACGAGGAAGAGGGCGACGCCGAGGGCGGACCAGTTGAGCTGGGCGGGCGCGGCGGCCTCGCCCGGGGTCTCCAGGTCGAGCCGGTAGATGAGGACGAGCCCGAGCCCGTTCAGCAGCACGGCGATGGGCAGCAGCACCGGATCGGCGCCCGGCGCCCGGAACCGCACCGCCAGGTGTGCGAGCAGCGCCGGCACCGCGAGGCCCGCCCCGTACCCGGCGGCCCCCGGCGGCAGGGCCCCGTGCCGGGCGAGCCCGACCGCGCAGTACCCGTACACGGACAGCAGCACGGCGAGCCCCACGAGCGAGACCTCGACCCCACGCCTCCCGGTCTGCCTCATGGTCGCAACATACCGGGATCAAAGGTGCACAAGGTGCAAGCGGCCCCGGGAGGGCGGACGTCTTGCCCCCGCCGCGCACCGCCTGTTCCATGGAAGGAGGGGGTGAGCACCGCATGGACCCGCTCCGCGTCACACCGTCCCGCCACCGCACCCGGGACCGCCTCTACGTCCACCGTTCCGACGGCACCACCCTCGCCTGGTACGACCGCGACAGCGGGCACGTGAGCCTGCTGGACAGCGCCTCGCGGGACGCCGTCCTCCACTCGCTCACCCCCTTCCTCGCCGGCCCCGTCACCGTCGGACCGCCCCCCGCGCCCACCCCCGCCGACCTCGCCCGCCTCGCCCTCCACCCCGATGACGACCTCGCCCCCAACCGCCCCGGCGAGGCCCTCCTCGTCGCGCTGGACCGCGCGCCCGACCGTCGTACCGCCGCCCGCCTGCGCCCCGACCCCCGCCGCCGGGCCCTGACCGCCGAGCGGACGGTCGGCGGTCTCCTGGACGCCCTCGACGGCGCCGGCTGGCACGTCCTGCACTCCCTCCCGCTGCCCGGCGGCGACCGCATCCACCACCTGGCCGTCGGCCCCGGCGGCCTTCTGTGCGTGCACGCCCTGTACGCCCGCAAGCGGCGCGTCCTGGTCGCCGACCCGCAGGTCACCACCGGCCGCCACGAGGCCGAGCCGCTGCTGCGCCGGCTGCGCGCCGAGGCCCGCCGCGCCTCCTACGCCCTGACGGCCGAGGTCACCCCGCTGCTCGTGCTCGTCGCCCCCTCGCGTCTGGACGTCACCGCAGCGCCCCGCGACGGTCTGCGCGTCCTGTGCGACACGGAGCTGACCGGCGCCCTCACCCGCCTCGGCGGGGTCCTCAAACCGGCGGACGCCGAGTCCCTGTACGCCCTGGCCCGCGACCGCCACACCTGGACCCGGCTCTGACGCCCTCCCGGCTCAGGGCAGCACCCCCGCCCGCTCCGCGCCGAGCAGCGGCGCCATCAGATCGCCGTGCTCCCGCAGCCGCGGCACCAGGTCCCCGGCCCGGAGGGCGAGCGCCTCCGGCTCCCGGCAGCCGGCGACCTCCTCCCACGTCACCGGCGCCGAGACCATCGGCTCCTGGCGCGCCCGCAGCGTGTACGGGGCGGCCGTGGTCTTCTTCGCCGCGTTCTGGCTCCAGTCCACGAAGACCTTCCCCGGCCGCAGCGCGCGCGTCATGCGGTGCACGACCAGTTCCGGCATCGCCTTCTCCGCCTCCACCGCGAGCCGTTTGGCGTACTCCGTCGCCCGTTCGGACGGTACGGGGGCGAGCGCCGCCAGCAGGTGCAGCCCCTTGGATCCCGAGGTCTTCGCGTACGCCGCGAGACCGTCCGCGGCGAGCCGCTCGCGCAGCCAGAGCGCCACCTCGCAGCACTCCACGACCGTCGCGGGCGCCCCCGGGTCCAGATCGAGGACCAGCCGGTCCGCCTCGCCCGGCGCCCCGGCCCGCCACTGCGGGGTGTGGAACTCGGCCACCTGGTTCGCCGCCCACATCAGTGAGGGCAGGTCCTGCACGAGGACCTGCCGTGCCGGACCCTCGGAGCGGGGCACCTCGGCCGTGACGACCCACTCGGGGGTGCCCGGTGGCACGTTCTTGACGAAGAAGCGCTGGCCGTCCGGCCCGTCCGGATACCGCAGGAAGGACAGCGGGCGGTCGCGCAGATGGGGGAGCAGGACCTCGGCGGCGGTGGCGTAGTAGTGCAGCAGCTCGCCCTTGGTGAAGCCGGTCGCCGGGTACAGCACCTTCTCCAGATTGCTGAGCGCGAGCCGCCGCCCCTCCACCTCTGTCATCGGCGTCATAAGATGACAATCCCATGAAACCGGTACATATCCCCGGCTCGGTCGTCCCGGGCGGCAGTCCCGGGCAGTCGTCCTGAGCCCTCGTCCCGGAAGGAGGCCGTACGTGAGATCCATCTGGAACGGCGCCATATCCTTCGGCCTGGTCAGCATCCCGATCAAGCTGGTGAACGCCACCGAGAGCCACTCGGTCTCCTTCCGGCAGATCCACACGGAGGACGGCGGCCGCATCCGCTACCGCAAGGTCTGCGAGCTGGAGGACCGCGAGGTCACCTCCTCCGAGATCGGCAAGGGGTACGAGGACGCGGACGGCACCATCGTCCCGATCACCGACGAGGACCTGGCCCAGCTCCCGATCCCCACCACCCGCACCATCGAGATCGTCGCCTTCGTCCCGGCCGACCGGATCGACCCGCTCCAGCTCGGCGCCGCCTACTACCTCGGCGCGAACGGCGTCCCCGCCGCCAAGCCGTACACCCTGCTGCGGGAGGCGCTGAAGCGGAGCAACCGCGTGGCCATCGCGAAATACGCCCTCCGGGGCCGCGAGCGGCTCGGCATGCTCCGCGTGGTGGACGACGTCATCGCCATGCACGGCCTGCTGTGGCCGGACGAGATCCGTGCCCCCGAGGGCGTGGCGCCGGACGCGAACGTCACCGTCCGCGACAAGGAACTCGACCTGGCCGACGCCCTCATGGACACGCTGGGCGAGGTGGACCTCGACGACCTTCACGACGACTACCGCGAGGCCGTCGAGGAACTCATCGCGGCCAAGACCTCCGGCGAGGAACCCCGCGAGACGGCGGCCCCCGCCCGCAGCGGCAAGGTCCTCGACCTGATGGCGGCCCTGGAGAGCAGCGTCCGGGCGGCGCAGGAGTCCCGGGCGGGCGGCTCGGGGGGTGCCGGGGACGCCGGGGAGGCCGGTGACGCCGGGGACGCGGGGGACGCCGGGGAGACGGAGGAGGCCGAGCACGCGGAGGTCAGGGACCTCCGGAAGAAGAAGACCCCGGCGAAGAAGGCGGCCGGCGCGAAGAAGCCCGCCGCGGCCGGCGCCGCGAAGAAGACCGCGGCCAAGAAGCAGGCCGCCAAGAAGACGACGGCGAAGAAGTCCACCCCGCGCAGGCGCTCGGCGTGAGCCTCGGCGCGAGCGTCACCGGGCGGGGGGACTCGCCGCCGTTCAGCCCCACCTCCGCAGCGCCAGCACCGCGTTGTGCCCGCCGAAACCGAAGGAGTTGCTGAGCGCCACACCCCCCGGCCCCCCGAGCTCCCGCGGGGCGCCCCGCACCAGGTCCACCTCGATCGCCGCGTCCACGACCTCGCACCCCACGGTCGGCGGGATCAGCCCCTCCCGCAGGGTCAGCGCCGTCACCACCGCCTCCACTCCCCCCGCGGCCCCCTGGAGGTGCCCCACGTTCCCCTTGACCGCGGTCAACGGCACCGAGCCGCCCAGCACCGCCCGCAGCGCCCCGGCCTCGGCGAGGTCCCCCTCCACCGTCCCCGTCGCGTGCGCGTTGACGTGCACGACGTCCACCGCGTGCGCCCCCGCGTCCCGCAGCGCCCGCCGCAGCGCCAGCGCGACCCCGCTGCCGGTGGGGTCGGGCGCGGCGATGTGGTGGGCGTCCGCCGAGAGCCCCCACCCGGCGGCCTCGCAGTAGATCCGCGCGCCCCGGGCCCGCGCGTGCTCCTCCGCCTCCAGGAGCAGCACCCCCGCGCCCTCCCCGTTGACGAACCCGTCGCGGTCCTTGGCGAAGGGCCGCGACGGCGAGGTCCCCTCCTGGAGGCCGTGCGTGGACAGGGCCCGCATCGAGGCGAAGGAGGCCATGATCGCGGGCGTCACCACCGCCTCCGCGCCCCCGGCGAGGACCGCGTCCACGTGCCCGTACCGGATCCGGTCGACGGCCTGCCCGATGGCCTCCGTGCCGGAGGCGCACGCGCTGGTCACCGTGCGCGCCTCGCCGGTGATCCGCAGGTCGAGCGACACCTGGGAGGCGGCCTGCGAGGGCACGCACATCGGCGTGGTCAGCGGCGACACCGCGCGCGGCCCCTTCTCCCGCAGCGCCCGGTCGCCGCCGACGAGGACGGAGGCGTCGCCGAGTATCGCCCCGAGGGACACCCCGACCCGCTCCGGGTCGAGTCCGCTCTCCACGGTGCCGGCCTCGTCGAACCCGGCGTCCCGCCAGGCCTCCCGCGCGGCGAGCACCGCGAACTGGGCGGCGCGGTTCATGCGCCGGGCCCGGGTGCGGGGCAGCAGCGTCGCCGGGTCGAGGGGCACGGTCCCGGCGGTCCGCACCGGCAGCCCCGCGAACTCCTCGCCCTCCAGCTCGCCGATGCCGCAGCGCCCGTCGAGCAGGCCCTGCCACAGCGCGGGCACGCCGAGGCCGAGCGGGGTGATCGCCCCGAGCCCGGTGACCACGACCCGGCGCGGCACCACCGTGCCCGCCGAGCGCCGGGGGCGCGGATGGTGCCGCACGAGGCGGTCGGCGTGCGCGGCGTCCTCGGCCAGCCCTCGCAACTCCTCGTCGGACAACGGCTGTTCGGAGCGGTTCTCCAGGTCCCGGTACCAGCGGTCCCAGCGCCGTACCCAGGTCTCCTCCTCGGCGCGGGGGTCCACGGCCCGCAGGGTGGTGACGCGGTCGCCGTCCCGGAACTCCACGGCACGCAGATCGCTGGAGGTGACGACGGGGATGCGGTCGGCGTCCATGCGGCGGCACGCGACCGTCACCTCGCCGGAACGGGAGAGCGGTGCCTCGCGGTCCGTGCCGCCGAGCGGCGGGCGGAGGGTGACCCGGATCGTCTCCGGCGACTCCGGCACGGTGTGCGTCACCACGAACCAGCGGTCCTCGGCCACGTCCCGCTCGGAGAGGGCGAGCAGATCGCCGGGGACGACCTCGCCGCCGGTCACGGTGTGCGGCCGGAAGTAGGGGACGTGGGGGACGGAGCCGGTCTCGGGAGCGTTCTCGGTTGCGGGGGAGGCGGGGGAGCTGTCGGAGGCGGCGGTGCGGAACGAACGGCGTGGTGCGTCGTGCATGGGGAGGCTGCTTCCTGTGGCGTGGGTGGTGGCCGGCAGGGGGAACCGCCCTGCCGGGTACCCTCCTTCGCAGTGTGCCCGCCCGTCAGGACCGCCCGGTCTTCGGTACGCGGCCGCCACACGCCCAACTTCGGTGCTTTCCGGCCAAGTTCACGTCCGGGTGGCGCGAACGGTGTGCCAGATCTCACAATCCGGGCGAAAGGGATCTTGACGGAGCGTCGGTTTCTGTCGCCTCGGCCCCGCCCCCCCTGCCCGGCCGCCTCCCTCCGGTGGCACCCGGTCCGGCGACGGGTCTCAGCGTTCGCCCGGAGGGCCGGACGCGATGCGCATGCCCGGGCGGCGGCGGTGGACGGTGACGTAGGACAGGCCCTCGGGGCCCGCGGCGAGGCGGCGGGTCGAGCCGTGCGGCAGCCAGCACAGGGCGCCCTCGGTGAGCGGCACGGCGGCGGCGCTCCCGGGCGACTCGAGCCTGCCGTCCCCCGCGACGACGAGCAGCAGCACGTCGAGGTCCGGCTCCGTGTGGGTGTCGACCCCCTGGTCCGGCGGCAGGTGCACGAGGTTGGCGTCGAGTTGGCGTCCGGACTCGGCGAGCCGCCAGAGCGCGCCCGCCGGGGCGGAGGGCTGGGCGGCGAGCGCCCGGACGTCGCACAGCAGGCTCGGAACGGGGGCCGGGGCGGGTTCCTCGGCGGGGGTGGCCGGGTCGGGCTGTGCCTCGGGCATCGGGTTCCTCTCAATCCTCTCGGCGGTGGTCCGCCTTCCGGCGCTGTTCCGCCGCGTTTCTCGTGCGCCTCTGCCGCGCCTCCAGTGCGCCGAATTATTACATGTACGATTAGGAGAAACTCGGGAACCGAGGGCTCGGCGCTGAGGGCGGAGAGCGCAAGGGCGGAGGGAAGGATGGTCGCCGTGGTCACGCATCAGGAGGGTGCCCCGCTCTCCCCGCGCCGTCTTGCCGTGCTCGACGCCGTACGGGACGCGGGCGCCCCCGTAGGCATCGCCGAGGTCGCCGAACGGCTCGGCGTGCACCCCAACACGGTGCGCTTCCACCTCGACGCGCTGGTGACCCAGGGACGCGTGGAGCGCACGGTGGAGCAGCCCTCGGGGCCCGGCCGCCCGCGCACCGTGCACACCGTGCGGCACGGCATGGACCGGGGCGGCGCACGCCACTACCGGCTCCTCGCCCGGATGCTGGTCAGCCGGCTGGCGTCCACCGCTCCGGCCGCCGAGGCGGCGGCCGAGGCCACCGAGGCGGGCCGCGCCTGGGGCCGGCACCTGGTCGAACGGTTCCCCCCGGGGCGCCGCCCCACCGTGCGCGCGTCGGTGGCGCGGCTCACCGCCGTGCTCGACGAACTGGGCTTCGCCCCGCGAGCCGAGGGCGAGACCGACGGCCCCGCCGCGATCCGGCTGCGCCACTGCCCCTTCCTCGAACTCGCCGAGGAGTACCGCGGGGTCGTCTGCCCGCTCCACCTCGGCCTGATGCAGGGCGCCCTTGCCGAACTGGGCGCCCCCGTCGAGGCCACCCGCCTGGAACCGTTCGCGGAACCGGACACCTGCGTGGCACACCTGGCCCCCACCTGACCCGCCCTTCCGCCCCGCACCGCCCACCGTTGACGAAGGACAGCGAACGATGAACCCGACCTCCGCGGCCGTAGCAGGAGCCGTCACCTTCCTCTGGCTCGGCATGGTGCTGGCGATCTCCTTCCTGGAGGCGCCCCTGAAGTTCCGGGCGCCCGGAGTGACCGTCCCGGTCGGGCTCGGCATCGGCCGTATCGTCTTCCGCGCGCTCAACCTGGCCGAGGCCGTCCTGGCGGTCCTCGCGCTCGCGGCCGTGTCCGTGGGCGGCCCCCCGGCGGCGGTCCTCGTGCTCGGCGCCGTCGCCGCGGTGACGCTGGCCGGCCAACTGCTCTTCGTGAGGCCCCGGTTGAACCGGCGCTCCGACGCCGTGCTCGCCGGGGAGGACCCCGCCCTGCGCCGCTCCCGCGCCCACCTGTACTACGTCGCCCTGGAACTCGTGAAGGTGGCGGCGCTGCTCGCGCTGGGGTGCGCGGTCCTCGCGACGACCGCCTGAGCCGCCACGCGGTACCGGTCAGCCGCCGCGCCGGCCGCCCCCGGTGTTCCCGGCGGTCCCGGTGTTCCCGGTGTCCTTGTCGTCCGGGACGTCGTCCCGCACGTCGTCCCGCACGTCGTAGACCAGCAGTCCGTCCTCGCGCAGCCGGGCGCCGGGCGTGGGCCGGTGGGGGGTGAGCCGGCCGTCGTGCATGAGGTGGAACACCTCCACGCCCCGGGCGAGGACCGCGAAGTCCGCGACGATCCGGCGGTGGCAGCGCCACCACACCGACTCCGCGCACATCACGGCGGTGCGGGTCCTCGCGGACTCCCGCAGCAGCTCCTCCATCGCCGCGAGGAACGCCGGGTCCCGGGTGTAGCCGGCGTAACCGCGGAAGGAGGCGTTCTCCCAGAAGGTGTCGGGGGAGTCGGGCGCCGCCCGCCGGAAGCCGCCGAGCCGCTGCTCCCACCGGTAGCCGAGCCCCCTGCCCGGCAGCCACCGCGCGAGCGCGTCCCGCCCGGCGTCCGGATTGCGGCGACTGCCGGGGGCGGTGCGGACGTCCACCACCGCGCCCACCCGGGCACCGCCCAGCAGCCCGGCCAGCTCCTCCTCACCGGCGGTGCCGTGCCCGAAGGTGAGCAGGGGCTCCCGGGTCCCCTCCGCCGCGTCCGCCCGGCCGTCCACGTCCGCCGCGTCAGCCGAGCTTGGCCACGGTGAGCAGCACGGCGGAGTCCTCGACCGCCTCCAGCCCGTGCCGCGCCTGCGGAACGGTGAGCAGGTCCCCGTCCCGGCCCTCCCAGGACGTCTCCCCGCTGGTGAGCCGCACCCGCCCGCGCAGCACGAGCAGCGTCGCCTCGCCCGGGTTCTCGTGCTCGGACAGCGCGGTGCCGGCGGTCAGTGCGAGCAGCGTCTGCCGCAGCACGGTCTCGTGCCCGCCGTGGATGGTGGTGGCACTGCGTCCGGTGGAGGCGGCCGCGGCCTGTTCGAGGTGCTCGCGGACCAGGGCGTCGAGTGAGATCTTCTGCATGCCCCCAGTCTCCGCGCACCCGCCGGGCCTCCGCCAGCGGGGCCCGGCTCCGATGCCACGCCGGGGCCTGGGCGGTCTACCGGCCCAGTGCCTCCAGCACCCGCCCGAGCTGCCGGGCGGGCTCCGCGCCCGCCACCCGCAGGACGACCGTGTCGGCGCCGGCCGCCGCCAGGTCCCGTACGCGGCCGGCGGCCTCCTCCGGGCGGCCGGAGACGGTGAAGACCTCCTCCGCCGGGCGGCCGAGCCAGGCGGCCTGGCCCTCCGCGAGCGGGCGGAGCGCCTCGGCGGCACGGTCGGGGTCCTCGTCCACGCAGGCGAAGGCGAGCACCGTCATCGTGTGCGCCGGACCGGCACCGCCCCCGGCCACCGCCTCCCGGGCGGCCCGCACCTCGGCGGGGCCGTGCCCCTCCGCGATCACCGTGCCGTCGGCGACCCGCCCCGACAGCTCCAGCGAGCGCGGCCGCACCACCCCCGCGACGACCGGCGGCACCTCGGCCGGCGGATGCACCAGCCGGATGCCGTCCAGCCGCACCTCCCGGCCCTCCACCTCGACCCGCTCCCCGCGCAGCAGCGCCCGCACGGAGCCGATCGTCTCCTCGAGCAGCGCGAGCGGGGAGCGCGGGGCGAGGCCGACCGCGGTCATCCACTCCCGCACGCCGTGCCCGATCCCGGCCACCAGCCGGCCCGGGAACACCCGTGCCAGCGTGGCCAGTTCCATCGCGAGCAGCGCCGGGCTGCGCAGCGGCGCCGGGGTGATCCCGATGCCGACCCGCAGCCGCTCGGTCGCCCCCAGCGCGACGGCCGCCGCGGACACGCCCCCGTTCCAGCCGAGGTCCTCCACGACCCACAGGTCGTCCGCGCCGAGCGCCTCCACCTCGCGGGCGAAGGCGGGCAGCCCTTCGGGCGCCCAGTCCCGGTCGTACATCACGCCGATCCGGACGCCGTCCCGGGCAGCCGTCGGAGTCGTCGCAGTGGTCGAAGTCCTCGTCATGGACCGCAATCTATGCGTCGCCCGCACCGGTGATCAACGGTGCGGGCGGGTCGGCACACCGTCGGCGACCGTTTTCGTCCGCGCCATCGTTCCCACGCCGGGCATTCACCGCGACGGATCACTCTCGGCACGACATCCCGGCAGGTCACGGGCACACCACCGATCAGCGGGAGCTGACGACATGGGCAACGGACACCACCACCCCCACCCTCACAGCCACGGACACGGACACACCCACGGGCACGGTCACCAGGCGGCCGCCCCCGAGGCGGTCCCGGCGGCCTTCGACCTGACCGTCCCCGACGGGGAACTGTCGCCCGAACAGCTCTCCCGGCGCTCCCTGGTACGCCGTGCCGGTCTGCTCGGCGCCGGCCTGGCCGCCGGCGGGGCGCTCGGCGGCGTCGGCGCGGGTCAGGCCGCCGCGCAGACCCGGGCGGCCTCGGGCCACGCCCGCCGGGAGTCCCGCGCCGGCCGCTACCTGTGGCTGGCCGGCGACCACCACATCCACACCCAGTACAGCTCCGACGCCAAGTACCGCGTCGTCGACCAGGTCCGCCAGGCCAACGCGCACGGGCTGGACTGGATGGTCGTCACCGACCACGCCAGTGAGCAGCACGCGAAGATCGGCGTCGAGAAGGTCAACCCCGACATCGTCGCCGCCCGCGACGCGATCGAGGACACGCTCGTCTTCCAGGGCCTGGAGTGGAACATCCCGGCCGCCGAGCACGGCACCGTCTTCGTGCACCCCGGCCGCAACGAGGTGTCCGTCCTCAAGCAGTTCGAGGTCTCCTACGACGGCGGCCTGAACAAGGCCACCGGGAGCACCCCCGCCAACGAGGCCCTGGCCATCGCGGGCATCGACTTCCTCGCCGCGCAGGTGCGCCGCCGCACGGTCAAGGACGCCCTGTTCCTCGCCAACCACCCGGCCCGCAAGGGCATCGACTCCCCGCACGAGATCCGCGGCTGGCGCGACGCCCAGCCGCACATCGCGGTCGGCATGGAGGGCGCCCCCGGCCACCAGGCCGGCGGCCTGCCCGCCCCGTACGGCCCCGGCTCCGCGCGCGGCATCTACGACAACAGCCCCGGCG
This sequence comes from Streptomyces griseoaurantiacus, assembly GCF_036189845.1. NCBI lineage: Bacteria > Bacillati > Actinomycetota > Actinomycetes > Kitasatosporales > Streptomycetaceae > Streptomyces > Streptomyces griseoaurantiacus. The sequence continues at coordinate 5,012,666 of NZ_CP108326.1, forward strand.
CCGACTCCTTCGCCGGATACCCGCCGGAGAGCTACCGCACCTGGGGCGGCTTCGACTGGATGACCGCCACCGTGGGCGGCCTGTGGGACAGCCTTCTCGCCGAGGGCAAGCCCTGGTGGATCACCGCCAACTCCGACTCCCACAACGTCTACGCCGACACCGCCGTACGCGGCCCGCACGACGACTTCGCGGCGGACGGCCGCCACGCCGACCCCGTCCACGGCGGCGGCCCCAACCTCACCGACACCGACTTCTGGCCCGGCCAGTACTCCCGCACGCACGTCGGCGCCGCCTCCTTCTCCTACCAGGCCGTGATGGACGGCATCCGGGCCGGCCGTGTCTGGGTCGACCACGGCGCCCTCATCAGCGGCCTCGACGCCCGGCTGCGCGGCGGCGGCCGGGAGACCACGCTCGGCGGCACCCTGCACGTGCGCAAGGGCGGCAAGGTCGACCTGGTCGTCGAGATCAGCCTGGCAGGCGGCCCCAACTGGGCGCAGTTCGTGCCGAAGCTGGCCCGCGTGGACGTCGTCCTGGGCGAGGTCACCGGCGCCGTCTCCGACCGGGACGTGTTCGCCACGCCCGACACGAGGGTCGTGAAGTCCTTCGAGGTGAACAAGTCCACCGGGCACGTCCGCCTGACGTACTCCCTCGGCCGCGTCGACCGCCCGGTGTACGTCCGGCTGCGCGGCACGGACGGCAACCGCTCGGCCGTCGGCGTACGGGGCGCGGCCGTCGACCCGGCGGGCCCGGCGATGGACGTCCTCGGCGACGCCGACCCGTGGAAGGACCTGTGGTTCTACTCCAACCCGATGTGGGTCCTGCCCGCATGACCCCCGCACCGGCCCCCGGCGTCCGCACCGTCATCGGCGTGGACGCCGGCTCCGGCCCCCTGCGCGAGGCCGACCACCTGATCCACGACCTGGTGACCGGCCTCGCCCTCCCCCCGGCCGTGATCGCCTGCACCCACCCCGTCCGCACCGGCCCGTGCCCCCACCTCGCCGTCTCCCTCGCCCTGCCGGACGGGGACACGGCGCGGGCGGTGTGGCGGCGCCTGACCGCCCACCTCGCGGCCACCGCCCCGGAGGCAGGGGCGGCCCTCGGGACCCTGCGGCACGGACCGCACGAGCCGGCCCGGGCGGCGGCCCGGGCGGCGGGCGAGCACGCCGAACGCACGTCCGGCCGGGCCGTGGTCTACCCCGGCGCGGACCGGCTCACCGGCACGCTCACCCTGGAACGGCTGCTCGCGGACACGGCCGTGGACGACGTCACCGTCCTCGGCACCCCCGGACCCCCCGCCCCCACCACGCGGATCGACACCCGCGGCCACGTCCGCCCCACCTGGCGGGGCGGCCGCCTCACCCTCGCCCTGAGCCCGGCCCCCGGCGGCCTGCTCGCCCCCTTCGAGGTCCCGAACCCGACGCCGTGCTGCGCGGACCACGGATGAGGCGGGGCGCCGGGTCCGCCGGGAGGCGTTCAGCGCTTGTCGACGGTGAGCCCGCCGTCCAGGAACACCATGCGGAGGGCGCGGAGGGCGCCGATGTCCGCGGTGGGGTCGGCGTCCAGGAGGAGCAGGTCGGCGCGCTTGCCGGGGGCCACCGCGCCGAGGTCCGGGCGGACGCACGCTCGTGCCGCCCCGCTCGTGCCCGCGGCCAGCACCTGCGCGGGGGACAGCCCGGCCGCCACCATGAGCTCGGCCTCCTCCAGGGTGTTGGCCCCGAACAGGCCCCGGCCGCTGAAGGTGTCGCTGCCCAGCGCGAGGCGCACACCGGCCTCGGCCACCTTCCTGAGGTTGGCGCGGGCGTCCGGGTGGGCGTCGTCGACCCAGAGCGTGGGCGTGTAGGTGACGTCGTGCGCGCGCATCAGCTCGAGCAGCGAGTCGTCAGTGAGGGGCTCGACGGTGACCCCGTGCTCCAGACCGTCCGCCCCGGCCTCGACCGCCTCGCGTGCCGCCGCCTGCTGGGCGGTGTGGACGGTGACCCTCAGACCCCGCTCGTGCGCGGCCTCGATGCCCGCCCGCAGGTCGTCGAGGGGAAGCCGCTCCAGCTCGACGGCGTCCGGGAAGGCGGGATTCCGCCAGAGGTACGCCGGCCCGCCGGAGTGCGCGCACGCGCCTTCCGACAGGAGCTTGATCGCGTCCACCCTGCGGTCGGCGAGACGGTGCACCAGGTCGCGGATGTGTCGCACGCCGTCGACCTCCGCCGCCCAGCGGGCGCGCGCCCAGGGGTTGCCCTTGAAGATGGTGGCGGCGGGATGCCCCTCGCGCCCGGTGATGCCGGCCCCGGTCGCCAGCAGCCGTGGGCCCCGCAGGGTGCCGGCGGCGATCCTGTCCCGCGTGTCCAGGATGCCGTCCGTCGGGTCGCCCACCGACTTGACGGTCGTGACCCCGTGGTCGAGGAACAGCCCGAGCCGTCCGGGCCTGTCCCGTTCCTCGAAAACCCGCATCGAGTCCGCGTCGGTGACCGCGTGCACGTCGTAGAAGTGGACGTGCGTGTCGATCAGACCGGGCACGACCCACCCCCCGGCCGCGTCCACCTCCCGCCCGCCCCGCAGCGGTGCGGCCGAGACGGCGGTGATCTCCGTACCGTCGACGCCGATGTCGTACAGGCCGTCGAGCGCCCGGTGACCGTCGAAGACGTGCGCACGACGGATCACGAGGTCGTGGGTCGCGGGGTCGTGGGTCACGGGGGTGTGGGTCGCGCGGTCGCGCGGGCCGGGGTTCACGGTCGCTTCGGACTGCTGGGGCATCGCTGCCGCTCCTGGTGTGCGTGTGCTGGGAAAGTGATACTGCAACCGCCTGGGTGGCAGTTCGGGCGTACGCCGGCACGCGGTGAACCGACGCGTCACCGCGTGCTGAGTGGGTCGGTGAGTTGGGTGGGCCGGTGGGCCGGGGGTCAGCGAGCCTTCGACGCGCTGTCGGCGTCCAGTACCTGCCGCAGCAGCCCGGCGATCGTCGTCCCGCGGAGCTGTTCCTCCAGCGCCCGTTCGGCACTTCGGAACTCGGCGTCGAGCAGATCGCCGATGTTGCGCCCGATCGCGCACGTCCCGTTGGGCGGATGGGCGTGCCGTGAGAAGACCTGCCCGTCCTCGACGGCCGCGTAGGCGTCGTACAGCGTGATGTCTCGCGGGGCCCGGGCGAGGGACCAGCCGCCGCCGCGCCCCTCGGTGGACCACACCAGGCGGGCGTCCCGCAGCCGGCCGAGCACGCGCCGCACGAGGACGGGATTGCTGTCGAGGCTCTCCGCGATCTCCGCGGAGGTCAGCGAACCCCCACGCCGGTTGGCCAGCATCGCGAGCGCGTGCACGGCGACCGCGCTTCTGCCGCTCAGCCCTGCCATGCCCCACCCACTCCCGCCGCCACCCCGATAACTGGAACCAACCTAGTTGCAGTATCCCTGGCGGTCAACCGAGCCGTGGCGGACTTCGGACGGAGCACGGACCACATGGGCGGTGTCAACCGCCGACCCCCGCCACCCGCTTGAGCCGGCGCATCATGTGGTCGCTGAAGAGGTGCCGGCTCCGGTCGAGCAGTTCGCCCACCTCCGGGTCGCCGCGCCGCTCGTCCGGGGAGGGGCGCCAGCGCCGCACGGACTGCGCGGCCCAGGTGCGCAGCTTGGAGTCCGGGTCCTGGAGCAGACCGACCGCCGCCCGCAGCGCCACGACGCCACCGCGCGCGTCGAGCAGCCGGAAGGCGCCGAGGCGGATGTGGCGCTCCCGGTCCGCGCCGGTGCGCGCCTGCAACTCCTCGGTGGGCAGTTCGGCGGACCAGGGCAGCAACGCGGTGACCACCTCGCGGACGACACTGGGGGAGGGGTCGTCGAGCAGTGGCCACACCTGCTTCACCTCGGCACAGTCCAGCGACCTCAGTCCCGCAACCGCCCGCGCGCGTACCCCGGCCGCCGGGTGCGCGAGCAGCGGCCGCAGCAGCCCGGCATCCGCGCGGTCGGCGCATTCCGCCAGCCCGATGACCGCACCCGGCGGCAACGCGGGATCGTCCGGTGCCGTGCACCGCTTCCGGTACCAGGGCACGGGGTCACCCCCCTGCTGTCGTACGACGTACCGGGCGCAGGCGCGCACGACGCCGGAACGGTCGCCGAGGAACGTCCACGCCTCCTCCGACCGCCCGGCCCTCCTCAGCGCGGTGACACCCGCCGAGCGGGTGCGCGGGTTGGCCGCGGACAGCAGGGGAGACAGCACGTCCTCGTAGACGTCCTCGTCCCTCAGTGACGCGAGTGCCGCCGTGGCGCACAGGTCCTGGACCACGGTGTCCTGGTCCCGGGCGGCCACGCGGGCCAGCTCGGCGGGACGCAGCAGCCGGCCCTCGACGGCCAGCCGGTACGCGAACCGCCTGGCCGGCCGGTCGTGAGCGGAGAAGAGCCGGGCGAGCCGCTCGTGGGACGCCCGGCGCAGGACCCGGCCGAGCACCTCGACACCGAAGGCGCCCCGGTCGCGGCGGCCGACGCGCAGGACGAGCGGCGCGATAGCGAGGGCGGTGTCCACGTCCAGCGTCTCGCCCAGCACCTGCCGGGCGTCCTCGCGTACGGGGCGGACCCAGTCGGCACAGCGGATCACGACCAACGACAGCAGCTCGGGATGCCGGACCGAGTGGCGCAGCGCCTCCTGACGGACCCGCCCGTCGCGGTGGCAGAGTGCGAGCGCGAGCCGTGCCTCGTCGAGCCCGGTCGGCTCGTCGGGCAGAGGGGCGGACCTCTCCCACCGTGGCAGGAACCGCGAGCGCTCCCACACCGCCTCACGCACCCCCGCGTCCAGCGCGAGCCAGTCGCCGGGATCGGTGACATCGAGCGTCTCCCGAAGCGGCGCACCTCCCGCCAGCCGCGCCGCCGCTGCCGCCCCGCCCTCAACACCCTCGACCATGCCCGTCCCTCCACCCCGTGTACCGCGTGATCGTAAAGCGCGGGACCCGCGTGGGACGCGTGAATTTCGGCGCGTGAGCGCCACGGCCGCCGCCCGGAATCCGGAGGCCCGCATACGAACCTCAACCCCTCACCCGGCACTCCGCCCACACCGTCTTCCCCGGCCCGTCGACGCGCGGTTCCGCACCCCAGCGGTCGGCGAGGGCCGCGACGAGGAGGAGCCCGCGCCCGGACTCGTGGTCGCCGGGCGGTTCCCGCAGCGACAGCAGGGGGACGCGTTCGCCGCGGGCGTCCGCGACCTCGACCCGCACGAGCGGCCCCGCCGCGAGAAGCCGCACCGCGAAGTCCCTTCCCGGCAACCGCCCGTGCCGCACCGCGTTCGCGGCCAGCTCGGCGGTGACGAGCGTGACGGTCTCGTTGACCTCCGAGCCGTACGGGAACCCCCAGGTGTCGAGCCGGTGCGACACGAGCCGCCGCGCGAGGCGCGCCCCGCGCGGGGTGGAGGTGAAGCGCAGGGCGAACTCGCGCCGCGCGGTGGCCGTTTCCGAGCCGGGGAGGGACTGTTCGTTCATGCCCCCACCGTCGGCGCGGCGGCACCCCCGTGACGAGCCCCGACGCGCCCACACGCACCCCTGTGGGCACCGCCGTGCCGCGTGTGGGCGGATGCGGGCGGCGGCGTCCACTCGATGGAGTGAGCGGGGACGGAACGGGGTGAATCCTGCGGTACGTTCCCCGGCGGGGGTGCGGTCGGGTGGCCGTCGGCGTCCCCCTGGCCCGCACGGACGGAGGCGCCCGCGCATGCGCGACGGACACGAGTGCGACGAGAACGACGAGGAACCTCCGGGTCGTCCGGCACCCGGCGGGTCTCCGGCGGACCAGATCCCCGGCGTCCTCCGCGCGTTCGGCCGCCAGCTCAAACGGTTCCGCCTCCGCGCCGGCCTGGACCGCCCCGCCTTCGGCGCGCTGGTGGGCTACGCCCCGAAGACGATCGCCGCGTACGAGCAGGGCCGCCGGGTGCCCCCGCCCGCGTTCATCGACCTCGCCGACGAGGTCCTGGACGCGGGCGGCGTCCTCGGCGAACTGAAGGAGGAGGTGGCGCAGGCGCAGTACCCGGCGTTCTTCCGGAGCGCCGCGAAACTGGAGGCGGAGGCTGTCGAGTTGCAGTCCTACGACACGCACATGGTGAAGGGCCTGCTCCAGACGGAGAGTCACACCCGGGCTCTGCTCCGTATGCGCAGGCCGCTTCTGGCCGACGAGGTCATCGAGGAACGCGTGGCGGCTCGCCTTGCGCGCCAGCGGGTCCTGGTGCCGGCGAACGGCACGCTGTTCAGCTTCGTGATGGAGGAGTCCGTTCTCCTGCGGCGTCTGGGCGGCGACCAGGTGTGGCGGGGCCAGTTGGAACAGATCCTGTCGGTGGGGCAGCAGCGCAATGTGGAAGTGCAGGTGATGCCGCTCGACCGCGAGGACAACGCGGGTGTCGACGGCAGTTTCACGCTGTACACGCGCGCGTCGGGTGAACAGGTGGGCTATCTCGAGGCCCAGGGTCGTGGCTCACTGGTCACCGACCGCGAGGAGGTACGGGTACTCGCTGTGCGCTATGGGATTATCCGAGCGCAAGCACTCGCTCCGCGTGAGTCGTTGGCCTACATCGAGAAGTTGTTGGGAGCGGCATGACACCTGACCGGGACGCCTCGACGGACCTTCCCCGGACGTGGACCAGGAGCACGTACAGCGGTGCCGAGGGCGGGGACTGCCTGGAGGCGGCCGTCGACCCGAACCGCGTCCACCTCCGCGACTCCAAGGACACCACCCGCCCCGGCCCCGCCGTGGGCCACCGCGCCTGGACGGCGTTCCTCGGCTTCGTCGCGGGCGGGGCGCGCGACTGAGCCGTCGGTACCGCCCTGCCGTCACTCGCCGCCGTAGAGGCGGTCCAGGTCGACGAGTTGGACGGTCGCGTCCCGGTCGGCGAGGGCGCGCAGGTCGCCGGTGAAGCCCGCGCCGCTGAAGCACAGCAGACGGGTCCGCTCGGAGGACCCGGTGCCGCGGGCGGTCAGCAGATCCCGGATGTGGCGGAGCCGTTCCAGGTGGGGGAGCCCCATCGTCTCGTTCCACTTGGCCTCCCCGAGGGCGAGCAACGTTTCGCGGCCGGGTGACTCGGCCTCGTCGAGGGGCTGGCCGAACACGGCGACGTCCACCTCGTGGCTGGTCCTGGCCGAGGGGTCGTTGACGGTTCCGGCGGCGACCCGCGAGGGGTGGCCGCCGTACGTCTCCGGCGCGGCGTGCCAGCGCGCCCATTCGCGGCACAGTCCCTCGAAGTGAGGGCCGAGAACCTTGCTGCGGAAGGTGGACTGTGCGCGGCGCCAGACGGCGGGTGCGCGGCCGGGGCGCTCCAGATCGCCCCAGTGGGGGCGCATGACGGCGTGGTAGAAGGCGATGAGTGGTTCGGCGATCCGGTAGGCGGAGCGGTTCCGCCGGAAGGCGTCGGGTTCGTGGCGGACCAGGCCGACATCCTCCAGCACATGGAGGGGGTGGGCCAGGTCCGTCGACTTGCGGCCCAGGTAGTCGGCGATCCCGCCGCGGGAGGCGTTGCCGGCGGACACGGCGGCCAGTACGGAGTGGTAGAGGGCGGTGTCGTGCAGTTCGGGCTCCTCGGCGAGGAGGTACCGGGCCTCGCGGAACAGGGGGCGGCCCGGGTTGAGGACGGCGCGCACCACCCAGTCGTCGAAGTCCTCCGGGCCGGCCGGGGTGTCGCCCTGCGTGAACTCACGTCGATAGGCCGGGGTGCCTCCGACGATGGCATGGGTGAGAGTGGCGGTGCGCGGATCGGTGACCTCCCAGAACCGCGCCGCCAGTCGGTAGTCGAGGGTGGGAACCACCAGTTCCAGCCCTGCCCGTCCACGCAGGGGCGCGTTGCCGGCGAGGAGCCCGCCCATGAAGGACAGCGCGGAGCCGCAGAGCAGCAGCCGTACGGGGGTGTTCCCGTGCCGTGCGCCGGGGTCGAGGGCGCGCTGGACGATGGACGGCAGGGCGGGCGAGGCCTTGGCGAGGAAGGGGAACTCGTCGATGACCGCGACCTTCGGTCCGTCCGTCGCGATGCTCATCAGGCGGGTGATCGCCTCGTCCCAGTGCGCGAAGCGGAAGGGGGTGCTCTCGCCGCAGTGGGCGGCGAGTGCGTGACCGAACTGGCGCAGCGCGTCGGCTTCCGTGGTCTCGGTGGCGGTGAACATGAAGCCGCCGGTGCTGCGCGTGAGCGCGTCCAGGAGGAACGTCTTGCCCTGGCGCCTGCGCCCGGACACGACGCCAAGGGTCGCCTCGCGGCCCGCGTACCCGGCGTACCTCATCAGCTCGGCCCACTCGAAGTCCCGGTCGAACATCTCAGTGGGTTTGTCCACGACGGATCACCTCCCTCTCACTTATATAGGTGCGGTTATTATAAGTGCAGTTATACATGCTCGCTTGCTGGCGTGAAGGCGGGCCCACCGCCAGCCCCTGGCCCCTTTTGCGCACGCCGCCCTACCGTGGCGTCATGAGTGATCACGCGGAGGTGCCCCTCGGGCCCGTGGGGGCGTTCGAACCCCCTTACTACGTCGCTGTGTTCAGCACCGTGCGGACCGCCGATCAGGACGGTTACCGCGAGACCGACGCACGCATGGAGGAGTTGGTGAGGGACGTCCCCGGGTTCCTGGGGATGGATCACGCGCAGACCCCGGGCGGGCTGGGCATCACCGTCGGGTACTTCCGCGACGCCGACGCGCTCGCCGCGTGGCGGCGCGACGCCGAGCACCGTGCGGCGCAGCGGCGGGGGAGGGAACAGTGGTACGAGCGGTACACGCTGCACGTGGCGAGGGTGGAGCGGAGCCACGCGTTCGTCCGGCCGGAGGGGTGAGGCCCGTGGTCGGCGGGTGAGGGCCGTCCGGCGGGGTGGGTGGGCCGTCCGGCCCATGCGGTGGCGGAAGGGGAGCCGGGATCATGGGTGGTGATCGGCAGGAGACCGCAGGCCGGGGAGGTGTCACTGGGCCCGTGTCCGGGTCCGCTTCCCGGGGTCACCGTCCGTTCCGGTCCGGTCTTCTCGTCTGCGGGGACCGGAACGGACGGGCGGGCTCCGCCGCCGGTCGCCGTCCGGGCCACCCGCCTGCCGCCCCGGACGGCCGTCCGCCCCGTCCCCGGTGCCGGTGCGTCCGTGCGCCGGCTGCCTCTGACGCACCCGGCCGCCCCGGGGGCGCGGCGGACTCACACGGGCCGGTGTCCCCCGGCCGGCCCGGGCGCCGCAAGTGGCGGAGTCCCTGCGGACCTTCCGCCACCGCCGAACCGTTCGCACCCCCGTTGTCAGACCCACCCCCTAGTGTCACGGCAAAGCCGATGCGGCCCCCGGGGCCGCCTGTTGAGGGGGAGTCGAGCCGTGCGCACACTGCCGAGGACCGAGGACGACTGGCCGCCCATCCTGGTGATCCGTACCGACTTCCGGGACGAGGAGGGGTGGCGGGCTGTGCGGGCCGCCCTGGACGTGCCGTGGGTCCTCGACGAGGACGACAGCGTCAAGGAGGAGGTCCTCTTCGTCGAGGATCCCGCGTGGGCGGACGCCGGGCCCGCCGAGATCCTCGACGCGCTCACCGCGCCGGGCGAGGGCGAGGGCGGGGAGCCGGCCGAGTGCGGCTGGAGGGTGGTCTTCCTCGCCGACCGTGCCGGCATGGACCACGAGAAGCCCTCGCTGCTCGCGGTGAGCACCGATCCGGACGAGGAGACGCCCTCTTTCCGCGTACTCGCCCGGGTCACCCCGCACGGGATGCACTGCAACCTGACGCTCGCCAACATGGACTTCTTCGAGTTCGAGGGGTGGGACGCGGAGGAGTTGGCGGAGTCGTCCTGAACCCCGCGCGGGTCACTTCCGGGACGCCGGCGGCCGGTACAGCTCGTACTCCGCGACGGTCTCGAAGCCCATCCGGGCGTACACCGGGGCTCCCAGGCCGCTGGCCTGCAACGTGCCGACGTGCAGTCCGCGCCGTCGGCCCTCCTCCAGCGCGGCGGCGGTGAGGGCCGCGCCGATGCCCCGGCGGCGGTGTTCCTCGGCCGTCGCCACGAGGTAGACGCCGGCCACGCCGTGGGCGTCGAACAGGAGCGAGGTGCCCACGGCCCGTCCGTCCTGGCGCGCGAGGAACCGCACCGCGCGGGGGTCCCGCGCCCACTCCTGCTCGAGGCCCACCACGGTGTCCACCAGCTCGGGCCCGACGCCGAAGGAGGGGCCGTAGGCCCGCACCCACGCGGCGCAGGTCCCGGGGTCGTCGCCCTCCAGCACCTCGATCTCCACTCCCGGCGGCGCCGGCACCTCGCTCACCCGGTCGAGCGACACGGCCATGACCGGCATGGCACCGACCCGTTCGAACCCGTGGCCGAGCAGCCGTTCGCCGGTGCCGGGCGCGCTGTCCGGCGCCACCCACCACATCCAGGGCACACCGGCCAGCTCCCGCCCGGCCCGGGCGAGGGCCTCCTCCGCCCGGTCGGCGTCCCGCAGCCGGATCACCGCGTTGAGCTGGGCGTGCGCGACACCGCTGCGGTAGTACGTGAGGTCGTCCTCGCCGCGGCCCTCGGCCCCCCAAGAGAGCCAGTAGGCGCGGCAGTTCGCGAGCTGGGGGGCGAGTTCGTCGATGCTCTTCACGGTCATGCCGGAAAGCTACCGGCCCGCCCGCGCCGCCTGCCGCCGCCCGCGCCGCGCACCGGCCGGGAGGGCACCGAACGGGATCAACTACCGTTTCGGTGGCGCGGAGGACGGCACCGGCGACGGGGCCGTGCACTCCGGCCCTCGCGGCCCTCCGGGGCCGTCCGACGACTGGACCCGACGACGCACGGAGGACCCATGGCCGCCCCCGCCCCTCGCCCCCGCCTGGACGCCCCGGCCCTCGACCGGGCCGCCGGTGTGCTGCTCGGCGCGGCCGCGGGCGACGCGCTCGGCGTGCCGTACGAGTTCCAGGCCACGCTCACCGAGGAGCAGCGGCCGGAGATGATCGGCGGCGGCCTCGGCCCGTACGAGCCCGGCGAGTACTCCGACGACACCCAGATGCAGGTGTGCATCGCCGAGGTCGCGGCCACCGGTGCCGACCTGCGGTCCCCCGAGGCGCTGGACGGCATCGCGGCGGGCTTCCAGCGGTGGCTGAGCGAGGGCGCCAGCGACGTCGGCGCGCAGACCCGCGCCGTGCTGCACGCCGCCGGCCGCACCCCCGGCACGCCCGGTGCCGCGCTGCGCGAGGCCGCCCGCGCCTTCACCGAGGCGAGGGAACAGAGCGCGGGCAACGGCTCGTTGATGCGCACCGGCGTCGTCGCCCTCGCCCACCTCGGCGACGCGGAGGCGATGGCCGAGGCGGCCACGGCGGTCGGCGCGCTCACCCACCCGGACCCCGACTGCGCCGACGCCTGCGTGCTGTGGTGCTCCGGCATCCGCACCGCCGTCCTGCACGGCACCTTCGACGGCGTGCGCGAGGGCCTCGCCCTGCTCCCCGCCGGGCGCCGGGAACGGTGGGCGGCGCTGCTGGACGAGGCGGAGGCGCATCCGCCGTACCACTTCTCCCACAACGGCTGGGTGGTGCACGCGCTGCAGGCCGCGTGGTCGGCGATCACCCGCACCCCCGTGCCCGGACCGGGCGACGAACAGGGGCGGCAGCCCTCGGCGCACCTGCGCCTCGCCCTGGAGGCGGCGGTACGGGCCGGCACGGACACCGACACGGTCGCGGCGATCGCGGGCGCGCTGCTCGGCGCGCGCTGGGGCCGCTCCGCCGTACCGGCCGAGTGGCGGGCCCTCGTCCACGGCTGGCCCGGCCTCGACGCCGACGCCCTGATCCGGTTGTCGGTGCGCACGGCACTGGGCGGCCGGGACGAGACGGAGGGGGAGGAGGCGCGCCCGGGCACCGCCGGCACGGACACGGGAACCGGCGGGGAGGGCACCGCGAGCCCGAAGGACGGGGCCGCGCGCACCCCCGCCCCCTTCGTGGAGCGCAAGGACGCCCGTTCCCGCGTACGGGGACTGCTCCTCGGGCTCGCCCTCGGCGACACGCTCGGCTCCGCCCGGGGCACGCTGCCGGCGCACGACGTCCTGCGGGCCGGGGTCAGCACACAGCTCGCCTGCTTCACCGCCGAGGGCACGATCCGCGCCCTCGTCCGGGGCGAGCACAAGGGCGTCTGCCACCCGCCCTCGGTGCTGTGGCACGCGTACTGCCGCTGGGCGGCCCTGCAGGGACTGGAGACGGAGCGCATGAGGGAGCGCTGGGCGTCCGCGTCGGCCGGCCAGGCGTGGCCCGACGGCTGGCTGTCCCGGGTGCCCGCCCTGGCGCTGCGGCGCGGCACGGCACCGGCGACGGTGGCCGCGCTGTCCCAGGACCGGCAGGGCAGCACCGACCGGCCGACGACCTCCAGCCGGGGCTGCCACGCCCTCACCCGCACCCTGCCGCTGGCCGCCGTCGCCGCGGGCAAGGACCCGGCGTACTGGACGGAACGCGCGTACGAGGTGGCCGCCCTCACCCACGGCGACCGTGCCGCGTGGTCCGCCACGGCGCAGGCGGTCGTCCTGCTCGGGCACTGCCTGACGAGCACCCCGGCCGAGGGGCTCGCCTTCGGCCCGCACGGCCGGGGCGACCACGACGGCACCCAGGTGCGCGAGGCGCTGCGGGAAGGACTGCGGCTCCTGGAGGCGACCGCCTCCGATCCGACGAGGAGCCCCGACCCGACGAGGGCTCCCGACCCGACGAGCGCCAGGGCCCGCGAGGCCCTCGACGCCGCCTTCCGGGAGGCGGCCGAGCACCCGGCGGACGCGCGCCGCCTCGCCCGGCTGGCCCCGGACGCCACCGCGCCCTCGGCACTGTTCGGAGCGGTGTACGTCGCCGCCTCGTTCCCGGAGCGGGCACGGCTCGGTGAGGCCCTCCGCTTCGCCGCCGGGGCACCGGACGGCGACTCGGTGGCCTGCGTGACCGGCGCCCTGCTGGGAGCCGTCCACGGCGCGGAGGCACTGCCGGTGGACCTGGTCGCCCGGCACGAACTGGCCTGGGTGCTCGACACGCTCGCCCACGACCTCGTCGCCCAGCTCGCCGACTCCCCGAGCGGCAGCGAGTACGTGCAGGGCTGGGACCCGCACTGGTGGGGCCGCTACCCGGGGTGGTGACCGCTGCCCGGGACGAACGGGCGCCGGAACGAGGGCCGTCGGCGGGACGCGCCCCGGGCCGGCGCCGGCCTCACCGCGAGCGGCGCTGCCTGGGGGGCGCCGACGTCACCTGGAGCGGCGGTACCGCGGACGGTGTGCGTCCCGCTCCGGCACGGTCTCCGGCGGGAAGGGCTCCGTCTCCTCGAACCCGAGGTCGGCATCGTCACCGAAATCCGGGGCGTGGAACGGGTCCGTGACCGGGGGCGGCGACGCCGCGGCGGAACCGCGGGGCGCCCCCTCGGGGGCGGAGAACAGCGAGGTCGAGTCGATGAGAGAGCTTCCGTTCATGACCGGGGGAGAGAGCGTGAGGACGCGCGGAAGGAACCCGCGACGACCCGTGCCGCCGCGCGCGAGGAGCGCGCGCGGCAGGCCTAGAGCTTGTTGAGCTTGGCGTAGGGGCTGGGGATCCGCGCCTGCGTGGCGCCGAAGTCGACGAGGGCCGCGATCCCCTCCTCCATGCCGACGACCCGGCCGAGGCCGTACATGTCGTGCGTGACCCTGTCGCCCACGGCGAAGTGCTTGGGCGGCGGGGGGACCGGAGCCTTGAAGGGGCTCGTGGGCAGATGGCGTCTGGGAACCGCTGGCTTTGTCATCCCCTCCAGTATGCGCCCATCCGGGCCCGCCGGGGCGATCCCGGCGGCTCCGGATGCCGGCCGGCCGCCCCGCGGCCGCCTCCCGGCCGCTCCCCGTCCTCAACGAATGGTGGAGACCACCGGGTGGGCCGGGGCAGCCTGGCGTGGAGTGGAGAAATCCATCATTGGATGGATGACAGGAATCGGGACGGCTGAAAAACTCAAGCCAGAGTTTCGCATTCAAACACCTCTGCCACCGGCGAACAGGCAGCGCTCCGGCGGGGGCTTGAACACGGGTCTCCCCAATGGCGCGACACCGCTGACACGCTGGTCCGATTTCCGTTTCGCAGCAGACCGGGGGAGTGGCTTGCGCATCAATATTCTGGGGCCCGTTTTCGTCGACGCCGAGGGACAGACACACGCCATTCGCGCCAACAAGGTGCGGGCCATGCTCGCCACCCTCGCCCTGGAGGCGGGTCGGGCGGTGTCCAGCGAGGATCTCGTCGACGAACTGTGGTCCGGGCACGCCATAGGCAACACCCGCAACGCGTTGCAGGCGACGGCCACCAGGCTGCGCAGGGCGATCGAACCCGCCGCCCGTCGGCGCGGGGGCTCCGTGCTGCGCGGGGTGAACAACGGCTACCTCCTGGAGATGTCCCCGGAGCACGTGGACGGCAACAGGTTCCTCGAACTGGCCGCGCAGGGGGCCGCGCATCTGCCGGCCCGGCCCGAACGCGCCCTGGAACTGCTGCAGTCCGCCCTGGACCTCTGGAGCGGCCCCGCCCTCCTCGACGCGGGCGACGGCCTGCGGGTACGGGGCGCGGCGGCCCTCTTCGACGAACGCCGGCTCACCGTCCGCGAGGACCTGGCCAGCGCCCTGCTGTCGGTGGGCGACGAGGCCCGGGCGATCGCGGAACTGCGCCGGCTCGTCTCCCTCCACCCCCAACGGGAACGCTTCTGCGAACTGCTCATGGTCGCCCTCTACCGCACGGGCCGCCAGGGCGAGGCGCTGGACCTCTTCCGCTGGGCCAGACGGCGGCTCGACGAGGAACTGGGCATCCGGCCGGGCGCCCCGCTGCAGCGTCTGCACGCGGAGATCCTGGCCCAGGACCCGGTGCTGCGGCAGCGCGCGGCGGTCCTGCCGAGCCGGCGCGAACCGGCGGTGGTCCGCTAGTGCGCCGCGAGGAGAACCGCCCGGGGGACGGTCCGGCGGGCGGCCCGGCGGAGGGCGGCCCGGCGGCGCCCGAGGCCGTGGCGATCGTGGGGATCGGCGCGCTGTACCCCGGCGCCCGGGGCCCGGGACAGTTCTGGGAATTGATCGGCCGCGAAAAGCCGGGAAACCGCGGATTCCCGGGCCCGGACCGCACGGCTCGCGATTCCACGGCCGGCGATTTTTCGGCTCGCGCATCGGCGGTTCACGAATTCGCGGTGCGTGAGGGGGCGGGGCGCGACGCGGAAAGTGCCGATCTCCCGGATTCCGCCGAGGCGGAACGGCGTTCCGGGGCGCGCGGTGCGGGGACGCGGAACGCCGCGTCCCCGTCCCGGAACGCGACGGGGCGGGCATCCACTCGCCGTGAATCCACGGGCCGCGAACCCACGGACGGAGGGCTTCCGGGCGGGGGTTCTCCGGGCCCAGGTCTGCCGGACGGGGGTTCTCCGGGCCGGGCGGTCCCGCGCCGGGTCTTCCCGGAGGAGATCTTCCCCGACCGGCCCGGAACGCTGGACGACATCCCCGTCGACGTCGCCCGGTTCGGCATCCCGCCGGCCCAGGCGGGCGCCATGGCCCGCATGCAGCTCCTCATGCTCGAAGCGGCCCACCAGTGCCTCTCGGACGCCGGTCACCCCGAGCGCCCGCTGCCCGCCGCCCGGACGGACGTCGTCACCGGTACCTGCTTCGCGCTGGACCGCCAGCACGCCAACGCGACCCGGATCGAGGCCGGCCGCTACGCCCGCGAGGTCGAAAGGGCCGCCGTGGCACAGGGTGTCGACGCGGCCACGGCACGGGCGGCCGCCGAGGAACTGCGCGCGCGGGTGGCACGGCTCACGGGCGCCTCCCCGCACGACCGGGTGGGCGAGATGGCGAGCACCGTCCCCGCCCGCATCGCCACCGCCTTCCGTCTGCACGGCCGCACGCTCGCCGTCGAGGCGGCGGACGCGACCTCCTTCCTCGCCCTCGACCACGCGGTGCACAACCTGCGCCGGGGCGTGTCCGACGCGGTGCTCGTGGTCGCGGGACAGCAGTGGGAGAGCCCCGTCGTCACCGGGGGTCTGCGGGCCAAGGGGCGGTTCGCCGAGGGGGCGTGGGAGGCGTCGGAGCCCGGCGCCACCGGCACGGGCGAGGTGCCGGGCCGCGCCGGTGAGGGCGTCGGGGCCCTGCTGCTCAAGCGGCTCTCCACCGCCCTGCGGGACGGCGACCGGATCTACGCGGAGATCCTCGACTCACGCCTGCGTCACGACCCCCGCCCCGGAGCCTTCCGTCCCTCGCGCGACGCCGGGCTGCGCCGCTCGCTCGCCCGGGAGTCCCTGCGTGCCGCCGGGGCCGACCCGGCGTCGGTGACGCACGTGGAGTGCGTGGACTCGGCGGAGCGGACCGGGGGCGGGGTGCGGGACCGGCTCGGCGACACCTTCGCCAACGCCGGACTCGCCGCCGTCACCGGGGCCGCCCTCGCCCTGCACCACCGCCGGAACCCGGCCGGCGCCGGACAGCCGTCCGGGGAGGAACCGTCCGGGGAGGAACCGTCCGGGGAGGGCGGCGCGGCGCCGCGCCGGGCGGTGGTGCGCGGGTCCTCGCTCACCGGCACGGTCTGCCACCTCGTCCTCCAGGAGCACAGGAGGAACGAGGAGACGGCGGCACGCGCCCCCGGCGCCCCGCGGCCCGCCCACGCCCCCCGCCAGGGGCACACCCCCCGCGCCCCGTCCTCCCTCCCCGAACCGATCGCCGTCGTCGCGCTGGCCGGCCGCTTCGCCGGGGCGGCCGACGCCGAGACCTTCTGGAAGGTGACCGCCTCAGGCGAGACCCGGATCGGCCCGGTCCCGGAGACCGTGCTCGAACGGGACCTCTACCACGCCCCGGGCGCCCTCAGCCTCACGCACAGCTACACCGACCAGGGCGGTCATGTGCCGGTGCCCGAAGGACCGTACGGCGACGCGCGGATCGTCCCGGTGCGGCGGGCGGCGATGGACGACACCCAGCGCCTCGCGCTCGCGGTGGCCGCCGAACTGTTCCAGGGACGCGGGGGGCCTGCGGCGCGTGCGGCGCGTCCGGCGGGCGGGCTCGCGGGACGCGGGATCGTCGCGATCGGCACCAACCTCGGGCTGACACGGGAGCGCCGCGCCCATGCGCGGGCGGTCCTGCGCGCCTGGGACGGTGCGGTGGCGGACCTGACCGCCCTCGACGGCCTGCCCCCACAACGGAAGGCGGCCCTGCGGACGGCGCTCCGCGACACATGGCCCGCGAACGACGAGCCGACGTCACCCGCCGCCCTCGACGGCTGCCTCGCCGGCGGTGTCGCGGCCCTGCTGGCCAACGAGTACCGGCTCGACGCCGTGCCCCTCGGCGTCGAGGCGGCCTGCGCCTCCTCCCTCGCCGCCCTCGACGTCTGCGTCGGCGCCCTGCGCCAGGGAACCGCGGACTTCGCCGTGACCGGCGGGGTCGAACTGGCCTGCACCACACGTGACATGGTGCTCTGCTCGGCACTCGGACTGCTCTCGCACAGCCGCAACGCGCCCTTCGACCGGGAGGCCGACGGCTTCACCCCCGGCGACGGCTGCGGCCTCTTCCTGCTCAAGCGGTACGAGGACGCCCGCGCCGACGGCGACGAGATCCTCGGCCTCGTCCGCGGCATCGGCGCCTCCAACGACGCCAAGTCGCTGATCGCCCCCGACCTGGAGGGCCAGCTCCTGGCGATGCGAAGGGCGTTCGCGGAGGCGGGCTTCGGACCGGCCGCGGTCGACTACCTGGAGGCCCACGGCACCGGCACCAAGGTCGGCGACCGGATCGAGATCGCCGCGGCGGGCCGGATGTACGGGAGCGAGCGGCGGGCCCGTCCGCTGCGCATCGGATCGGCGAAGTCGTTCTTCGGCCACACCTTCGCCGCCGCCGGGAGCGCCGGGCTGCTGCGCACCCTCCTCGCCATGCGGGCCGGGACCCTGCCGCCCAACGCCAACCTGCGCACCCTCAACCCGGCCCTCGGCCTCGACGCCGTCCCGGCCGTCGTCGACACCCGCCCCTCGCCGTGGACCCGGCAGCCCGGCCGGCCGCGGCGCGCGGCGGTCAGCTCCTTCGGCACCGGCGGCATCAACTACCACGTACTCGTCGAGGAACACCTGGACGGAGCCTCATGAACGGCGAAACGCCCCACCGCGAAGCGACGGGCCCCGACGCCTCCCTTCCCGGCACGCCCCTTCCCGGCACGCCCGTGCCCGACGTTCCCGGCTTCGGCGCCTCCGGCTTCGGCTTCGAGGGCGAGTGCGAGGAGATGTGCGCCACGGTCCTCGCCTTCGCCCGCCGCGAGCTCACCGCCCGGGGCAGGGCGGCGCACCCCGCCTTCGACGCCGGCGACTTCCGTCGGCGCTGGCGGCTGGCGGGCGCACAGGGCCTGGTGGGCGGCACGGTGCCGGTCGACTACGGCGGCAGCGGTCTGGACGCGGTCACCGCCTCCGCCGTCATGGAGGCACTCGGCCGTGGCACCGAGGACACCGGCTTCGCCTTCTCCGTCGCGGCCCATCTGTTCGCCTCGCTGATGCCGATCACCGAGTTCGGCACGGAGGAGCAGAAGCGCGCCTGGCTGCCCGCGCTCTGCTCGGGGGAGCGGATCGCGGCGCACGGCATCACCGAACCCGAGGCCGGGTCCGACGCACTCCGTCTGCGCACCCGCGCCGAACGCAAGGGCGACACGTACGTCCTCAACGGCGCCAAGTGCTTCACGACGAACGCGCCCGTCGCCGACGTCTTCCTCGTCCAGGCGGCGACCGAACCGGGCGGCGGCTTCTTCGGGCTGACGGCGTTCCTGGTCGAGGCCGGCACCCCGGGGCTCCGGGTCGGCGCCCCCTACGACAAGCTCGGCCTGCGCGGATCGCCCACGGCCGACGTCCACTTCGACGGCTGCGAGGTGCCGGCGAGCCAGGTGCTCGGCGCGGAGGGCGCGGGAGCCGCCGTGTTCTCCGCGTCGATGAAGTGGGAGCGCGTCTGCCTGTTCGCGGTCTACCTGGGCGCGATGCGCCGCGTCCTCGACTCCACGACGCGCTACGCCGGGGAGCGGGAGCAGTTCGGCTCGCCCATCGGCGGATTCCAGGCGGTCGGCCATCGGATCGTCGACATGACCCTGCGTCTGGAGGGCGCCCGGTCCCTGCTGTACCGGGCCGCGCGGGAGCTGGCGCGAGGCAGCGAGGACGAGATCGCGCCGGCCCTCGCCAAGCTCGCGGTGAGCGAGGCCGCCGTCCAACTCGGCCTGGACGCCGTGCAGATACGGGGCGGGCTGGGAATGGTCGCCGGGGAGGCGGAGGCCTTCCTGCGGGACGCCCTGCCCTCCCGGGTCTTCTCCGGCACCAACGACATCCAGAGGAACAACATCGCCCGGGCGCTGGGACTGGGCAGGGCGCCGGGCGGACGAGGCCGGCGGCCCGCCCCCTCGGCCTCCTCCCCGGCGTCCACGGCATCCGCCGCCCTCACCGCCCCCACCACCCCCACGAAAGGGAACACGCCTTGACGGTCATCATCCACCGCATCCAGCTCCTCGACTCGGTGGAACCCGAGCGGTTCGAGCGCTGGGTGCGGGAGGTCGACTACGCGGCCTGCCCCGAACTGCCCAGCGTGCTCGCCTTCGGTGTGCACCGGGTGGATGCCACTCCGGACACGGGTGCGGGAGGGCGCCCGCGCCCCGCGCACTACTTCGAGATCATCGAGGTGAGCAGCCCCGAGGACTTCGCACGGGACATGGACAGTGCCCGTTTCCGGCGGCTGGAAGCGGATTTCGGCCGGATGGCGAAGGTCGTCGAGGAAGTGGCCGGGGAGCGGATCGGTGAGGGCTATCGGGCGCACGGGGATCGCGCGTAAGGACACCCGGCGAGGTTTCCGACAGTAAGTTGAAAGGCTTACTGAATTTGCGTCAGGACGCCGCCGGAACTCGCCAGAAGGCCGTCAGGAGGTTTTCCGCACCGGGACCTCCGCGTCCTGTCCAATGACGGAAATGAGGCCCGACTCGTAGGCGAAGGCAACCGCCTGGGCGCGCGTCCCCACCCCGAGCTTTCTCAGCAGATGGTGAACGTGGGACCGTACCGTCGCCGTGGTTATGGACATCTTCTCCGCTATCTCGACATTGGACTTCCCCTGGGCGAGCAGCACAATGACCTCGGATTCCCGGGGGGTCAGCGTGGCCAGCAGTCCCGTGGCGGGCGCGGGGGAGACGATGTCCGGGAGGAGGTGCAGGCTCGGCCGGGCCTCCTCCGGCATGACGATGGCCGCGCCGGCGCTGACCGTCCGCAGGACGTGGATCAGCTCGTCGGGCGAGGCGTCCGGACTCAGCACCGCCCTGACGCCGACCCGCAGGGCCTCGATGGAGCGGGGCGCGAACTCGGCCTTCGCGATGAGCACGACCTTCGTGCCCTCCGACAGCGCGGCGAGCTCCCGTTTGTGCTCCACGGTCAGCGCGGGGGAGACGACCACGAGCACGTCGGGGGTCTGCCGCGCGGCGGCCGCCGCGGACTCGATGCCGGTCGTGTTGCCGACCACGGTGATGTCGGCCTGCTGGTCGAGCAGCGCGCGCATCCCGGCGCCCAGGATCGCATCCTCGCAAGCCACGAGTACGCGAATTGTCACCGACTGCCTCCCGTGAGGTGGGACCGAGTGGGTGCAAGGGTGGTCGACCCGGCTCGGCCCGGAGTGTGCGTTGGTCGCAGATGCCCTCATCGGGCGATGGCAGGTTTTACCGACCAGGTGAACCGGCAGGCGGTCTTTTCCGGTTGTGACGGCTTGCGGTCCTGCAAAGTACGTGCCTCCCCCGAGAGGGCGCCGCAGCGCTCTTCCGACACTCCTTGCTGCCTGGGGCGACTGATTGTGTCAGTCGTCTGTGACCCACGCAATATTCCGTATAGGTCGCCTTCGTTCACGGGGGAGCGAAATCGAGCCACCGCGGATTGTCGAAGTACGTGGAATGGCCGGTGTTCGCGGCCCGGAAATCCTCAGACGCGTCGCAGCGCGTGGGACGGGGAACGCCGGTGGGAGGACGGGAACGCCGTGACCGCGTACCCGAGCCGGCTCAGGAAGAGGGCCCGCCCCGGCAACGCGAGCCGCCGCTCGCACGCGTCCCGTACGTCCTCGTGCTGGAGCAGGACGCTCACCGGATGCAGCACCAGCCCGGCGCGGGTCGCCGCCAGCCAGTAGCCGGCCAGGGCGGCACCGGCGCGCAGGACGGACCCGGCGTCGGGCGTCCGGCCGCCGAAGCCGCCGAAGTCCCCGGGGTCCGACGGGTTCCCGGGGCGCTCGGAGCCGTCTGATCCGTCGGATCCGTCGAAGCACAGGGCGACGGCGGCGGGGGAGCGTCGTACCGCGGCGGCGAGTTGCCGGGCGAGGAACCGGTCGTAGCCCGCGTGACGCAGCAGCCGCATGGTGGCGGGCGTCAGCGCGGCCCGCATGCCCAGCCGGCGCGGTGGCGACAGCTCCCCGAAGAGCTGGCCGAGGGTGAAGCCGTCGCCGGCCCGCGCGGCCTCGGCCTCGTCGCGCCGGATGTACGCGTGTGTCTCCCGCCAGGCGGCGCGGTGGGCGAAGTCGCGTCCGCCGTGCCGGGCGACCAGCTCGGCGAGGGCGGCACGCTCGGGAGCGCCCACCAGGTGGCGTACGGCGACCGGGGCGCCCGGGGCCTGCTGCGCGCGGAGCAGCGCGGACTCGGTCGCGGAGGAGGCGAGTCGCGCCAGGACGCCGGGGTCGATCGCCTCGGGGCGGTACGGGCCCCGGTTGGTGTGCCGGGCGCCCACGGTCTCGCGCAGGGCGGCAAGGTCGCCCGGGGGAGCGGGCGCGGGCGAGAGCCGGAGGAGGCACAGCGGCTCCCAGGCGCGCGGCCACCGGTCGCCGCCGAACGGCGGTGCGCCGCCCGTCGCCCCCGGGCCGAGGAGGCGGACCCCGTCGGCCCGCCAGCCCTGGGCGGCCAGGGCGCGCGCCAGGATCTCCCCGTGGGAGCCGCAGCTCAGCAGCATCTCGGTGGCGTGGGCGGGCAGCGCGGTGAGTTCTCGCGCCCGGTCCAGGGCGAGGACCAGGTACTCGCTCCGGCGCGACGGGACGCGTCCGCTCCCGGCGGGCGTCCCGTCGGGCGCCCCGGCGGCCGTTCCCGCGGACCCCCCGTCCGGTGACACGGCCGCGCGGCCACCGGGTTCCCCCGCCGCGAGCAGTGCCGCCGCCGTGCGCCGGGTCGCCGCGTCGGTCGCCCAGCCGACGCCCCACGGCTGGCAGTTGTGCGAGGAGGGAGCGCGGGCGGCGATCGCGGCGGCCACCTGGAGGGCGTCGTGGAACGCCACCCCGCCCCGGCGCACCGGCAGGGGCGGCAGGGCCGCCGACGAGGCGGGCGAAGGGGAAGGCGAAGGGGAAGGCGAAGGGGAAGGGGAGGAAGAGGATGACGCGGATGCCGATGTCACTGGGCCGAACTCCTATCGCCACACCAACGCGACCGAATAGCCGTCGACTTCACGTGCCCAACTGTCGAACCGTGCCCCGTCGCCCCGGGGCACATGGCGTCCGAGACCCGGCCCCGCCCGCCACACGAAGCGGCCGTCGGCACGCCAGTCGGTCAGCTCGACCTCCCGGGGGTCGACGCGCAGGCCGAAGCCGAAGTGCTTGAGGACCGCCTCCTTGCACGTCCAGCGCAGGGCCGGGGGCATCGCCCGCAGCCCGGGGGACTCCGCGTCCCGCGCCGCGCCGGACGCCGGGGCGAGCAGTTCCGCGAGCGTCGGCGGCATCCGCCGGGTCAGTTCGACGTCGACGCCCACGGCACGCGGGCCGCACACCGCGAGGGCGAAGTCCACCGAGTGCGAGAGCCCGACCTCCACGGTCCCCCCTCCAGGCGCCCCGCCCTCCGCCGACGGCCCGGCGTCCGACCGGAGTTCGACCCTGGGGCGGCCGGCCCGCAGCCCCTCCGCCACGGCCCCGACGCGCACGTCACGCGTCCGGGTGCGCGCGCCGAAGTGCCGTGCGCGGTAGGCGCACACCCCGTGCTTGAGCGCGAGCCGCCCCGCCAGCCACTCCAAACGCCGCTTGGGGAGGGCGAGCCCCGCCGCCCGCGCCGCCTCGCTCGCGTCCAGGTGCCGGGACTCCAGGGCCGTACGGGCCGCTTCGCCGAGCGTGCGCAGCCGGGCGATCGACACGACGGCGAGCGTCAGGGGCCCCCGCACATGGCACACGTACAGGGGCCGTGCCGGATCGAGGACGAGGCCCTCGTCGAGGCCCGCCACCGCGGCGCGGGCCGGGGGCGCCGTCACGCCGGGGCCCATGTCAGCGCTCCACGGGCGGCGGCAGCAGGAACGGGTAGGGGCGGCGCAGCACCTTGAAGTGCCACAGCCGGTCGGCGGTGCGCAGGCGCTGGATCAGCTCCCACATCCGGGCGTCGCCCCGGTAGTAGGCGGCGACCTCCTCCGCCGTGATCGGCTCGGCGAGGCGCCCGTTGGCCTGGTCGAGGAAGGCCGGGACCAGCGCGTCCAGCCGCTCCTTGTGGAGGTTGCCGAGGAAGTCCAGGAGGACACCGCGGGTCGCGTAGAACTTGTCGAAGATCGACCTGCTCATCGACAGCCGTACGGCGTCGCGCAGCACCCACGGCAGGGAGGTGAAGAAGAGCCGCACGTCGAGCTTCTCCCGGCCCCGGGCGTCCCGCATGAGGGGCGTGGTGATGTCCAGGTAGACCAGCTCACCGTCCACGTCGACCCAGTTGGAGGCCTGGGCGTCGAGCCCCAGGGTGGGGGACACGGTGGCGTCCACCTGGTCGAGGAAACGGGAGAAGAAGTCCTTGGCCCAGGTCTCGTCCTCGGTGTGCAGCAGCCGGGAGCACAGCCGACGCTCCGGCAGCTCGCGCTGCACGCAGTACGCCACGATCCGCCCGCCGGGGTGCGGCGCGTGCCACACCTCGGTGTCGGCGACGTTCAGTCCGCTGTCGGTGAGGCGGCGCAGATACTCGTCGAGACCCTCGCGATAGCGCGCGAAGCGCGCCCGGTCGGGGAAGACGGGCAGCCGCTTGCAGGCGTACGTGCCACCCTCGGTCCGCAGCCGGAGCACCAGGGTGACCTCGCCGTGGCCCAGGATGTCCAGGGCGCCGTCGTCGGCGGTGCGCAACGCCTCCCGCACCCGCTGTTCGAGACGGGTGAGCGCGTCGTGGGGAACCGTGAAGGGCATGGGTATCGGACCTTTGCGTCGGGGGACCCGGCGGGCGCGCGGACCCTTACGTCGTCGTGTCCGTCCCGGCGTCGAGAGGGACGGAGGAGGAGCCGGCCGCGGCGCGGCGGTGCACCACGATCAGATAGATGCCGGCGGCGAAGAACGCGGCGTCGAGCACGAGGATCTGCGGCACGCTGCCCACCAGGATCAGCACGAAGCAGACCAGCATGAGGAGTTGGCCGTAGAGCGCGGCGAGGACCAGTTCCCGGTTGCGGAGCAGGACCAGGCCGCTCACCACCATCGCGGCCGCGACGAACACGGTGACGCCCGTCGGGTGGCCGTCGAGCCAGTTCGTGAAGCCGCCGAGCACGGCGACGCCGTCGTTGGCCTCGGCCGCGTCGTCCAGGCGCTGCTCCACCGACTCGATCTCGGGGAAGAACTTGCCGATCCCCGCGACGATGTAGAGGACGCCGACGACGCGCTGCAGTATCAGGATTCTTTTCGTCACCTGTCGGATTCTTCCGGTGTCGGGGCCGGCCGGCCGGGGGGCTTTCCGGACAAGGTCCGGCGGGTGGTCACGCGGCCGTCAGGACCAGCACGGCGTTCTGCCCGCCGAAGCCGAAGGAGTTGCTGACCGCCGCCCGCACCTCCCGCCGGCGCGGGGCCCCGGAGACCACGTCCAGTTCGACGGCGGGGTCGATCCGCTCCAGGTTGGCCGTCGGGGGCACGGTCCCGTGCTCCAGGGTGAGGACGGTCAGCGCGGCCTCGATCGCGCCGGCCGCCCCGAGCGTGTGCCCGAGGACGCCCTTGGCGGAGGTCACGTCCGCGTCCTGGCCCAGGACCTTGCGCACCGCCCGCGCCTCGGCGGCGTCGTTGAGCGGGGTGGACGTGCCGTGCGCGTTGACGTGGTCGATCTCCCCGGGCAGGAGGTCCGCCGCCGCGAGCGCCGTCCGCAGGGCCCGGATCACCCCACCGCCCTCCGGGTCCGGGGCGGTCATGTGGTGGGCGTCGGCCGAGGCCCCGTACCCGGCCACCCGCGCGCGGACCCGCGCGCCCCGGGCCCGGGCGTCCGCCTCCCGCTCCAGCACCAGCATTCCGCTGCCCTCGCCGATGACGAAGCCGTCGCGACCGGCGTCGAAGGGCCGGGAGGCGGTCGCGGGCCGGTCCAGCCGCGCCGTGGACAGCGCGCCCATCTGCGCGAAACCGGTCACCATGAGGGGGCTCACGCCTGCCTCGCCGCCCCCCGCGAGCACGACGTCGCAGCTCCCCTCGCGCAGGAGCTGCATCGCGGTGCCGATCGCGGTGGCGCCGGAGGCGCAGGCCGTCGCCGTGACGAGGTTGGGGCCCGTGGCGCCCAGGTCCATCGCCAGGTGCCCGGCGACCATGTTGGGCACCAGCATCGGGATCAGCAGCGCGGACACCGCGCCGGGCCCCTGCTCCAGCATCCGCCGGTGCTGGGCCTCCCAGGTGGCCACGCCGCCCAGGCCGCAGCCGACGACCACGCCCACCCGGGCGCCGTCCCACGTCGCCGGGTCCAGACCGGAAGCGGCCACGGCCTCGCGCGCCGCGGTGAGCGAGAGCTGGATGAACCGGTCGTGGGTCAGCGAGCTGCGCCGCCCCACGTGCTCGCGCGGCGAGAAGCCCGGGACCGTGCAGGAGATGTCCACGGGCAGCCCGGCCAGCCGCGGGTCACGGGCGGCCGTCGACGCCCCCGCGCACACCCCCTGCCACGTGGCCTCCGCGCCGATACCGGCGGCGGTGACCAGGCCGATCCCGGTGACGGCCACGGCGGGCGCGGTGCCCGCGGGGGGTGCGGTCATGACGAGGCCGTGGGGGCCGCGTGCCGTTCCAGGATCTCGGCGACCCGGCCGATGGTGTCGCCGGGCGAGGCCGCGTCGTCCTCGATCTGCACGCCGAACTCCGACTGGATCACCAGCAGCAGCTCCACCAGGAACAGGGAGTCCATGTCGAGTTCCTCGAACGTGGTGTCCGCGCCGATCTCCGCGCGGTCCACCTCGAAACGGTCGACGAGAAGGCCGACCAGCCTGTCGTACATCGCGCTCATGGGTGCGCCCCACCTTTCCCCAAGGCCCGCCCCGGCGGCCCGCCGGAAGCGGGAGCGGGACGAACGGGCGTTCGCGTGCCGGGTGTTCGCCGTACGAGTCTGTGCCGCCGGGCTGACCGCCCGCTGACCGATGACTGACGGCCCGCTGACCGGCCGGCCCCGCCGCATCCGGAACCGGGGCGTCACGGGCGGTACGCGCACGGCGGCGGCCCCCCGCGTCAGCCATCGGTCAGTGGCCGGTCAGCCATCGGTCAGGCCGCCGGGCGAGACTCGGGCTCGGACAGCGGCCCGGACGGCGGTCCCGGGCGGCGGCCGCGAGGACGGCCGCTGCGACCCGCGGCCCGAGGGGCGAGGGGCGAGGGGCCGCGTGACGGCGGCTCGGGATCCGGCAGACGAGGAGCTCATGTGGTGGCACGTCGTACGGATACGGACAGCAGGCGCGCCGCCGTCGTGGCCGGCGTCGGCAGCTGTCTGCCGGCCCGGACCGTGCCCAACGAGGAGCTGGCCGCGCGGCTGGACACCTCCGACGCGTGGATCCGCTCGCGGACCGGCATCGCCCGGCGCCATGTCGCGGCCCCGGGCACGGCCACGTCCGACCTCGCCGTCGGCGCGGGCGCCCGGGCCCTGAAGTCCTCGGGCGAACCCGCCGTGGACGCCGTCCTCGTGGCGACGACCACCCCGGACCGCCCCTGCCCGGCGACCGCCCCGCTCGTGGCCGCCCGGCTGGGCATGACGGGAGCGGCCGCCCACGACGTCTCCGCCGTCTGCACCGGCTTCGTCTACGCGCTGGCGAGCGCGGCCGGCCTGATCCTCGCGGACGTGGCCGAACGCGTCCTCGTGATCGGCGCGGAGACCTTCTCCACCCTCCTCGACCCCGGCGACCGCTCCACCTCCGTGATCTTCGGGGACGGGGCCGGCGCCGTGGTCCTGCGCTCCGGCACCGCGGGCGAACCCGGCGCGCTCGGCCCCTTCGACCTGGGCAGCGACGGGGAGAGCGAGGCCCTCATCACCGTGCCCGCGGGCGGCTCGCGCCAGCGCCTGTCCGGGGTGCCGCCGCGCCCCGGCGAGGAGTTCTTCACCATGTCGGGCAAGGAGGTGTTCCGGCACGCGGTCCGCCGCATGACCGGCTCCGCGAAGGCGGTGCTCGCCCGGGCCGGCTGGACCGCCGAGGACGTGGACCACATGGTCGGCCACCAGGCCAATTCCCGTATCACCCAGCACGTCGCGGAGGGCATCGGCCTGCCCCCGCAGCGGTGCTTCAGCAACATCGCCGAGGTGGGGAACACGGCCGCCGCCTCCATCCCCCTCGCCCTCGACCAGGCACACGCCAAGGGAGTGCTGCGGCCGGGCCAACGGGTGCTGCTCACCGCGTTCGGCGGCGGGCTGACCTGGGGCTCGACGGTGCTGACCTGGCCGCGCCTCGACCCGTCCTGACGGGCCGCCCACCGAGAACGGGAGAGAGCAGCAGCGCAAGCCCCCACCCGCCCACGCGCCGCCCGAGCCGCAAGGCACCGGCCACGGCCACCGCCCCCGCCGTCGACCCGTGGCAACCCGACCGAGGGCTGCCGGACACACAGCCGAGGACGACCATGAGCACCCAGCAGTCAATCATCGACCACATCGCCGAGGCCTGGCTCGACGGCGACGCCGACGGGCTCGACGCACAGGTCCCCCTCGCCGAACTCAACATCGTCGACTCCGCCGAGATCTTCTCCCTCGTGCACTACCTCCAGGACCGCTTCCGGATCACCGTGCCGCTGCGGGAGATCGCCCCGGCCAACTTCCGCGACGTCGAGGCGATCGCGGCACTCGTCGAACGGCTCCGGGGCGAGAAGGAGGGCGCCCGATGACGAGCGCCACCGAGGACACGCGGGACCGGGAAGCCGTGCACCGGCGGATCGTGGACATCGTCGCCTCCCGCACGCTGTACGAGGAGTCCTACCTCCAGCCCGACAGCCACTTCGAGGCGGACCTCGGGATCGACTCGGTGATCCTCGAGTCCATCCTCGCCTCGGTCAACGAGGACTTCGCCCTGAGCCCGCCGCTCACCGGGGACCCCACGACGATCCGGGAACTCGTCGACGCCGTGCGGCGGGCCCGGGGGGACGGCGAGGAGGACGCGCGGGGGGACGTCCGGGACGAGACCTCGGCCGACGGGGCCGAGACCACGGCCGAGGGCGACGCGGCGGCCGAGGGCGACGCCGTGCTGGAGACGGTGCTCGCCGCCGCGCAACGGCACACCGCCTACGCCCGCCACCAGCTCCCCGTCGACGCCGACCTGGAGAGCGAACTCGGCATCGACTCCGTCCTCCTCGCCTCCGTCCTCGCCGACGCCTCCCGCGACCTCGGCCTCGCCCACGGCCTCGCCGACGGCCTGGCGGACTCCCCCGGCGCGAGCACGCTGCGCGGCCTCGCGGACGGACTGCGCGCGGCCCGGGACGCCGGCGGACCCGCGGCGCCTGCGGCCCCCGCCGCACAGGAGGCACCCTCCCCGCAGGCGGCCCCCGAGTGGGACGGCCGCTCGATGAAGGACTTCGTCGAGAAGCGCGATCCCGACCTGTTCGCCAAGACCCGGAGCTTCGCCCCCTACCTGCGGCGGCGGGAGGCCGAGCACCTCTACTGGTACGGCATGCCGCTGCGCTCCCGGTGCGGCAACAAGGCCGTCATCCTCGACGAACAGACCGGCCGGGAACGCGAGTTCCTCATGTTCGCCTCCAACAACTACCTCGGCCTCGCCAACCACCCCCGGGTGGTCGAGGCCGTCTGCGAGGCCACCCGCTCCTACGGGGCGACCCACACCGGTTCCCGCTTCATCGGCGGCACCAACACCCTGCACAAGGAACTCGAACGCCGGCTGGCCGCCTTCAAGCAGCGCCCGGCCTGCATCGTCTATCCCGGCGGCTACGCGGCCAACCTGGGCACGATCTCCGCGCTGGTCAAGAGCTACGACACCCTCGTGGTCGACCGGCTCAACCACATGAGCATCGCCGACGGGGCCCGTCTCTCCGGCGGCATCCGCAAGATCTACCAGCACAACGACATGGCGGACCTGGAGCGCATCCTCAAGCGCGCCGACGACCGCTCCGGGGGCCGCCTGATCGTCGCCGACGGCGTGTTCAGCATGCACGGCGACCTCTGCGACCTGCCCGAGATCGTCCGCCTGGCCAAGGAGCACGACGCCCGCGTCATGATCGACGACGCCCACGCCACCGGCGTCCTGGGCGAACGCGGCACCGGCACCACCGAGCACTTCGGCCTCAAGGGCGAGGTCGACCTCGAACTCGGCACGATGAGCAAGGCGCTCGCGGGCATGGGCGGCTTCGTCGTCGGCGAGGAGGAGGTGATCGAGTACCTCCGCTACTACGCGAACTCCTACGTCTTCGCCGCCAACATCCCGGCCGGGGTGGCCGCGGGACTCATCGCGGCGATCGACGTCATCGAGGCGGAACCCGGACGGGTCACCCGGCTGTGGGACAACATCCGTTTCCTGCGCGGCCAGTTGGCCGATGCCGGCTTCGACCTGGAGAACACCCGCAGCGCCATCCTGCCCCTCGTCGTCGGCGACGAGCGCAAGGCCATGGAGATGGGCCGCGCCGTGCGGACCCGGGGGCTGTACTGCCAGACCGTGGTCTTCCCCGGGGTACCGCTCGGCGACGCCCGGCTGCGGGTCAGCGTCACCTCGGAGCACACGAGGGAGGACCTGGAGAACGCCGCCGGGATCTTCGTCGAGGCGGCCCGCGAGGTCGGCGTCCTGCCGTCGGCGGCGTGAGGCGGAGGCCACGGTGACACAGGCGGAGACGACGCACGCGGGGACGACGCACGCGCACACCGGGCGGGCCGCGGACGAGGAGGACCTCGCGCTCGTCCGGCTGCCCCGCCCCCTCCCCCCGGGGCGGGCGGCCCGCCCCGCCCTCGTGGGGGAGCGGACCGTGACCTACGGAGAGCTGAGCGGGACGGCCGACGCCGTGGCCGCGGCGCTCCTCGCCCTCGGCGCCGCGACCGGCGACCGCGTGGCCGTCTGGACGGACAAACGGCCCCGCTACGCCGAGGCGATCCTCGGCGCCCTCCGGGCCGGGTGCGCCTACGTCCCCCTGGACGGCGGCCAGCCGGCGAGCCGGGTCGCCACCGTCCTCGCCGACTGCGCACCGGTCGCCCTCCTCACCGACCGCCGGCACTGGGCCCTCCTGTCCGGTCTGCCCCTGCCGGGCTCGCTCCGGACGATCGTCCTCACGGAGGACACGGAGGACACGGAGGACACGGAGGACACGGAGGACACGGAGGCGGGTGTGGGCGCGGAGGCTGGTGTGGGCGCGGGCACGTCCACGGCCCCGGACCCGGGCACGTCCACGGCCCCGGCTCAGGCCCCGGACCCCGCGCAGGAGCCGTCGGCCGCCCCCGCCCCGCCCCCCACGGCCGTCCCCGTCCGCACCTGGGCGGAGTTCACCGCCGGACGGCGCCTCGCGCACGAGCCCACCCCGGGCCGCGACGACCTCGCCGCCCTCCTCTACACCTCCGGCTCGACCGGCACCCCCAAGGGCGTCCGCATCAGCTACCGCAATCTCGCCGCCTTCCTGCGGTGGGCGCGCTCCGAACTGCTCCCCGGCCCGGACGACGTCTTCGCCAACCACGCCTCGTTCAACTTCGACCTGTCCACCTTCGACCTGTTCGCCGCCCTGTCGGCCGGTGCCCGCGTCTGGATCGTCCCCGAGGACCAGGCCCGCGATCCCGGTGCCCTCGCCGCCGGCATCCGCGCGCACGGCGTCACGATCTGGTACTCCGTGCCCTCGGTGCTGCACCTGCTCACCGCCTCCGGCGCGCTCACGCCCGGGGTCGTGCGCACCCTGCGCCACGTCCTGTTCGCCGGGGAGGTCTTCCCGATCGGTCAACTGCGGTCCCTGGCCGCGCTGCTGCCGCCCGGCACGGAGCTGTACAACCTGTACGGCCCCACGGAGACCAACGTCTGCACCTACCACCGTGTCCGCCCCCAGGACCTGAACCGCACCGAACCCGTGCCGATCGGCCGCCCGGTCACCGGCGCCCGCGCGTTCCTCGTCGACGAGGACGGCCGCCCCCTCGACGGCCCGGACGCCCTCGGCGAACTGGTCGTGGAGGGCGACTGCGTCACCCCCGGCTACTGGGGCCGGGAGACCGGACCCGTCGCCGCGGACCACCGGCGGCACCGCCACGCCACCGGCGACCTCGTCGCCCGCGAGGGGGACGAACTGGTCTACCGGGGCCGCAAGGACCGCATGGTCAAGCTGTCCGGGTACCGCGTCGAACTGGGCGAGATCGAGGCCGCCGTGCTCCGGCACCCGGACGTCGCCGACGCGGCCGCCGTCCTCGACACGGCGGGCGGCGACCGCCGCATCGCCCTCTACTACACGCTGCGGACCCCCGGCCGGGGCCCCGGCCTCCTCGCGCTCAAGCGGCACTGCGCGCGGTACCTGCCCCGCTACATGCTCCCGCGGACCGCGACCCGCCTGGACGAACTGCCGCGCAACGCCAACGGCAAGACGGACTACCGCCTGCTGTCCGGGACGGCCGGCGCCGCCCGGCCCGCGCGGGCCCTGCCCGGAAGGTGACGGAGACGCACATGAACCAAGGCCCGACCGGCCCGTACGGGCGGGGCGCGGAACCGGCGACGGTTGCCGGGCTCCTGCGGCACCACCGCGAGCACCGCCCGGACGCCCTCGCCTACCGCTTCCTCACGGCCGCCGACGACGCGGGCCCGGACGGCGGCGAGTCGCTCACCTACCGGCAACTCGACCTGCGCGTCCGCGCGGTGGCCGCCCGCCTCCAGCGCGAGGACCTGACCGGGAAGCCGGTCCTGCTGCTGCACCCGCCGGGGCTCGACTACGTCACCGCCTTCCTCGGCTGCCTGTACGCGGGGGCCGTCGCCGTCCCCGCGTACCCGCCGGACACCCGGCGCTTCGGCCAGACCATGCCCCGCCTCGCCGCGATCGCCCGGGACGCGCGGGCCACACACGCCCTGACCACCCCGGAGATCTCCCGTTTCCTGGACGGCCGTCCCGAGGACCTCGCCGCGCTCGGCCTCGGCGGCCTGCGCCTGCTGGTGACCGGCGGCGCCGACACCACCGGCGCCGAGGAATGGCGGGACCCCGGCCCCGGCCGGCGGGGACCGGCGTTCCTCCAGTACACCTCGGGCTCGACCTCGTCCCCCAAGGGCGTCATGGTCGGCGACGACAACCTGCTGCACAACCTCCGCGCGATCCACCGCAGGCTGGAGCACGACGCCGGCTCCGGCATGGTCTCCTGGCTGCCGCCGTACCACGACATGGGCCTCATCGGAGGCATCCTCACCCCGCTGTACGGCGGTTTCCCGGCCCACCTGATGGCGCCCATGACCTTCGTCCGGCGCCCGCTGCTGTGGCTGGAGACCCTGTCCCGCACCCGCGCCTCCACCAGCGTCGCCCCCAACTTCGGCTTCGAGACCTGCGTCCGCAGGATCACCGAGGAGGAGAGCGAGGGGCTGGACCTCGGCCACTGGCGGCTCGCGCTGAACGGGGCCGAGCCGGTGCGCGCCGACACCCTGCGGCGCTTCACCGACCGCTTCGCCGCCCACGGCTTCCGGCAGGAGGCCCTCCTGCCCTGCTACGGCCTCGCCGAGGCCACCTTGATGGTGACCGGCGTCCGGGCCGACCGGGCCCCCGTCCTCGGCGCCTTCGCCACCCGCGACCTGGGCGCCGGCACCGTCCGGCCCGCCTCCGCCGCGGGGGACGGCCCGGCGACCGAGGTCGTCGGATGCGGTCCGCCGGTGGACGGCGTGGACGTCGCCCTCGTCGACCCGGACACCCGGCGAAGGATCACCGCGGGCGACCGCGTCGGGGAGATCTGGCTCTCCGGGGGCAGCGTCGCCCACGGCTACTGGCGCCGCCCCGACGCCACCGAGGAGACCTTCGGCGCCCGTATCGAGGGGGAGGAGGACACCCCCCGTCTCCGCACGGGCGACCTCGGCTTCCTGCGCGAGGGCGAGCTGTACGTCGTCGGCCGCACCAAGGACGTCGTCATCGTGCAGGGCCGCAACCACTACCCGCACGACATCGAGCTGACGGCGGAACGCACCGACCCCCGGCTGCGCACGGGCAGCGGCGCGGTCTTCTCCGTCGAGGTGGGCGGCGCCGAGCGGATGGTCCTCGCCCACGAGGTCGAGGGCCGGCGCGTCGAGGACGCGCCCGCGCTGCTTGCCCGGCTGCGCACCGCCGTCGCCGAGGCGCACGAGGTCACCCCGCACGCCGTCCTCCTCCTCAGACGCTCGACGGCGCACAAGACGACCAGCGGCAAGATCCAGCGCCGGGCGTGCCGGAGGGACTTCCTCGACCTGGGGCTGACGGTGGTGGCGGCGAGCGTCACCCGGGACGAGGCGGCCCCCGCGGACACGGTGCCGGGCCCGGACGGGCTCGCCGGGCTGCCCGCCGAGCGCCGCAGGCAACGCGTGGTCGAGGCGGTCACCGAGACCCTGACCGGGATCGCCCCGGCGGACGCCCCCCCGGACATCACCGGGTGGACGTTCGCCGAACTGGA
This sequence comes from Streptomyces griseoaurantiacus, assembly GCF_036189845.1. Taxonomy (NCBI): domain Bacteria; kingdom Bacillati; phylum Actinomycetota; class Actinomycetes; order Kitasatosporales; family Streptomycetaceae; genus Streptomyces; species Streptomyces griseoaurantiacus. The sequence continues at coordinate 5,046,249 of NZ_CP108326.1, forward strand.
CCTCGACTACCCGGCGCTGCTGACCGCCGTGCGCGAGCTGGAGCGACGGCTCGGCGTGAGCGTCCCCTGCGGCGAACTGCTCGTCCGGCCACGGGTGGAGACGCTGCTCACCCTGTTCCTCGACGCGCACCGCCCCCCGGACACCCCGCCGGCGCCCGCCCCGGCCCCCACCGTGACGTACGGCCCCGAGGCGGTCGAGGAGTGGCTGGTCCGGCGCATCGGGGACCGTCTGGGGCTGCCGCCGGCGGCGGTCGACCCCACCCGCCCGCTGACCTCGCTCGGCCTGGACTCCCGGCAGGCCGTCGAGCTCGTGACCGAACTCGGCACGCTGACCGGCCGCCCTCTCACCACCGGCACGGTCTTCGAGCACCCGACGGTACGGGCGCTCGCCGGCCACGTCGGCACGGCATCCGAGGACTCCTCGGCCCGCACGGCATCCGAGGGCTCCCCGGCCCGCACGGCATTCGAAGGCTCCCCGGCCCGCACGGCATCCGAGGGCTCCTCGCCCCCCGCGGCCCGCACGGCGGTCGTCCCGGCCCCGCCGCCCGCCGCGCCCGCCCCGCCCGGCGCCGACGAGCCCGTCGCGGTCGTCGGGATCGGCTGCCGCTTCCCCGGCGCCCCCGACGCGGACAGCTTCTGGCGGCTCCTCGTGGACGGCCGCGACGCGATCACCGAGGTGCCCCGGGAGCGCTGGGACGCCACTCGGGTCGACGCCCCCGCGCACGGCGGATTCCTCGACGGCGTCGACGAGTTCGACGCCCGCCTCTTCGGCATGTCGGCACGCGAGGCCGCCCGCACCGACCCGCAGCAGCGGCTGCTCCTCGAAGTGGCCCGCCAGACCCTGGACGACGCCGGACTCGACCCGGCCCGCCTCGCCGGCACCGCCACCGGCGTCTTCGTCGGCATCAGCAGCCACGACTACTCGGCGCTGCAGATGTCCCGCCCCGAGGACATCGACGTGTACGCGGCCACCGGCAACGCCCACTCCGTCGCCGCCAACCGCCTTTCCTACACGCTCGACCTGCGCGGGCCCAGCCTCGCCCTCGACTCGGCCTGCTCCTCCTCCCTCCACGCCGTCCACCTCGCCTGCGAGAGCCTGCGCCGCGGGGAGTGCGACACGGCCCTCGCGGGCGGGGTCAACCTCATGCTCACCCCCGGCCTGTCCGTGGCCTTCGCGGCGGGCGGCATGCTCTCGCCGGACGGCCGCTGCCGCACCTTCGACGACTCGGCGAACGGGTACGTGCGCGGGGAGGGCGCGGGCCTCGTCCTGCTCAAGCCCCTCTCCCGGGCACTGGCCGAGGGCGACCGCGTCCACGCCGTGGTCCGGGGCTCCGCCACCGGCCACGGCGGCCGGAGCAACGGCCTGACGGCGCCGCGCGGTTCGGCCCAGCGGGCGGTCTGCGAACGCGCCCTGGACCGGGCCGGCCTCACCCCCGGCGAGATCCACTACGTGGAGGCGCACGGCACCGGGACCCCGCTCGGCGACCCCGTCGAGTGGGAGGCCCTGGCCGCCGTCTACGGCCGCGACCGGACGGCGGGGGAGCCCTGCCTCGTCGGGTCGGTCAAGACCAACATCGGACACCTGGAGGCGGCCGCGGGCATCGCCGGACTGATCAAGGCGGCCCTCGTCGTACGCCACCGCCAGGTGCCGCCGACCCTGCACCTGCGCACCCCCAACCGCCACCTCGTGCCCGGCGCGGCACTCGACGTCCCCACCCGGCTCACCGCGCTCCCGGAGCCCGCGCGGGCGGGCCTCGCCCGGGCCGCCGTCAGCTCCTTCGGGTTCGGCGGCGCCACCGCGCACCTCGTCCTCGAAAGCGCCCCCGAGCCGCCCCGGGACGACACCACCCCGCCCGAGCGCCCCGTGCACGCCCTGTGCCTCTCCGCCCACACCCCCACCGCCCTCACCACCCTGGCCACCCACTGGCGCACCCACCTCGCCGCCCACCCCGAGGCCGACCTCGCCGCCCTGTGCCGCACCGCCGACACCGGCCGCCCCCGTCTCGCCCACCGGGCCGTCCTCACCGGCGGCTCCGCCGGGGAACTGGACACCGCCCTCGACGCCCTGGTGCGCGGCGACACCTCGGCCGCCCTCGTCCGCGACCGCGTACGCACCGGCCCCGCGCCCAGGGTCGCCTTCCTGTTCAGCGGCCAGGGAACCCAGTACACCGGCATGGGCCGGGGCCTCTACGAGACCCACGGCGGCTTCGCCCGCACCCTCGACCGGGCCGACGCCGTCCTGCGCCCCCACCTCGGTCTGCCCCTGACGGACCTGCTCTTCGCCGACGGGGCCGGCGCGGAGCGGCTCGCCGGCACCCGTCACTGCCAACCCGCCCTGGTGGCCCTCGAACTGGCCCTCGCCGAGCTGTGGACGTCCCTCGGCGTACGGCCGGCCGCGGTGCTCGGCCACAGCATCGGGGCCTACGCCGCCGCCTGCGTGGCCGGGGTCATGCCGCTGGAGGACGCCCTGACCCTGGCGGCGGTCCGCGGCCGGCTCATGGACGAACAACCCGGCGAGGGCGCGATGCTCGCCTGCTCCGGACCCGCCGAGGTGATCCGCGCGGTGGCCGAGGGCTTCCCCACCCTCGCGGTGGCCGCCGTCAACGGCCCCGGCAGGCTCGTCCTGTCCGGCCCCCGGGAGGAGACCGACGCGGCCCGCGCCCTGCTCACCGAACGGGACGTCCTCGTACGGGAGCTGGCCGTCTCGCACGCCTTCCACTCCCCGCTGATGGCCGGCGCGGCCGAGCCGCTGCGCCGGGCGGCCCGCGCCGTGCGCTTCGCCGCCCCGCGCATCCCGTGGATCTCCGACGCCACCGGCGATCCGGTCACCGGACGCATCGGCGGCGGGGAACTGGCGGAGCACCTGCTCGGCACGGTCCGCTTCGCCGAGGGCTTCGCGAGCCTGCTCCGCCTCGGCTGCGACGCGTTCGTCGAGATCGGCCCCCATCCCACCCTGCTCGGCCTGGCCCGCACGGCGACCCCGCCGGACCCCGGGCGCCCGCGACTGTGGCTCCCCTCGCTGCGCCGGGGCGGCCCCGGGCCGGCGGGCACGCGCGACTGGAACACCCTCCTGGGCTCCCTCGGCCGCCTCCACTGCGCCGGCGGCGAGGTGGACTGGGCGGCGCTCGACGAGGGGCACCGGCGCCCGCGCGTGCCCGTGCCGCACACGGTCCTGGAGCGCCGGTCCTACTGGTTCACCTCGCCCACGCAGGAGGCCCCGGCCGTGACACCCGCACCCGCACCCGCACCGCAGCCCACCGCCGAGCCCGCCCCCGCACCGCAGCCCACCGCCGCACCCGCACCCGCCCCCGCTCCCGCCGATGCGGCCCCCGCACCGGACCACCGCCCCGACGTGCTCGCGGACGTCCTCGCCCACGTCGCCCGGGTCTGCTCCTTCCCCGTCGACCAGATCGCCCCCGAGGCCCACCTCGGCCGGGACCTCGGCTTCGACTCCCTCATGCGCACCGAACTGGAACGGGCCCTCACCCGCGCCCACCCCGGGGTCCTGGAACGGCACCGGGAGACCCTGCCGGAGGACCCGACCGTCGGGCAGCTCGCGGACCTGCTCGCCGCGCAGGCCCCGCCACCGCCCCCGCCCTCCCGCACCGCCGCCGCCCCCGCGGCCACCGCACCCGCCGTCCCGCTCCCGGCCGCCCCTCACCCGGCGCCCGCGCCCCCCGTCCGCCAGGAACGGGAGTTCGAGGAGTGGGCCGAGTACGCCGAGCTCCAGGGCCGGCTGCGCCAGGCCCGCTCGGGCGGCGCCAACCCCTACGGCCGCGTCCACGAGGGGCACAACGCGGGCCGCGCCACCGTCGACGGCCGTCCCGTGCTGAACTTCGCCTCCTTCAACTACCTCGCGCTCTCCCACCACCCCCGGGTGCGCCGGGCCGCGCAGGAGGCGATCGACCGTTACGGCACCTCCAGTTCCGCGACGCCCCTGCTGTGCGGGGAGACCCCGCTGCACCACGAACTGGACGCCGAGATCGCCTCCTTCCTCGGCACCGAGGACGCCATCGTCTTCGCCGGGGGCCACGCCACCAACGTGGCCACCGTCGGCCACCTCCTCGGCCCCGACGACCTCGTCCTGCACGACGAGTGGATCCACGACAGCGCCGTGCGCGGCAGCATCCTGTCCGGCGCCCGCCGCCGGCCCTTCCCGCACAACGACTGGCGGGCCCTGGACGCCCTGCTGGACGCCCAGCGGGCCCGGCACCGCCGGGCACTCGTGCTGATCGAGGGCGCCTACAGCCAGGACGGCGACATCCCCGACCTGCGCCGCTTCATCGAGGTCAAGAAGCGGCACGGCGCGATGCTGATGATCGACGAGGCGCACTCGATCGGCGTGCTCGGCCGCACCGGCCGGGGCATCGGCGAGTACTTCGGCGTCGACCGGGGCGAGGTCGACCTGTGGATGGGCACCCTCAGCAAGGCCCTCGGCAGCCTCGGCGGCTACATCGCCGCCCGCCGCCCGCTCGTGGAGTACCTCAGGTTCACCGCCCCGCTGCACATCTTCAGCACCGGCATCTCACCGGCGAACACCGCCGCCGCGCTGGAGGCGATCCGCGTCGTCAAGGACGATCCGCGCCGCGTGGCCCGGCTGCGCCGCCTGGCCGAGCACTTCCGCGACGAGGCACGGGCCCGCGGCTTCGACATCGGAGTCTCCCGCGCCTCCGCCGTGATCCCCGTCGTCATCGGCGACTGGGAACGCACGATGGCGCTCTCCCACACCCTGCTGGAGCGAGGCGTGAACGTCATGCCCATCGGCTATCCGGCCGTCGCCCGCGACCAGTGCCGCCTGCGCTTCTTCGTCAACGCCGACCACACCGAAGAAGACCTGGACCATTCCCTCGACCTCCTGGGACGTGCCATGGCAGACCACACGACCACGACCGGCGCGAGCACCGGGACCTCCGGGGCGGCGGAAGGGGAGGAGACGCCGGCCGACACCGCCTCCGCACCCCAGGCCGCCCCCGCCCCCGTCCACGCCCCCGTCCACGAGGGCGGCCCGGACGTCCTGGTCGCGGGCGCGAGCGGCTTCATCGGCGGGCACCTGACCCGGCGGCTGGCCGAACACGGCCACCGCGTACGGGTCCTGGTGCGGGACGGCAGCGACCGCTCCGCCTTCGACGGGGCCGACGTCGAGATCGTCACCGGCGACCTCGGCGATGCCGACAGCCTGCGCCGCGCCGCGTCCGGCGTCCGCCACGTCTACAACTGCACCGGCATGTCCGCCGACTGGGGCGCCTGGGAGGACTTCCGGAGCGTCAACGTCGACGGCAGCCGCCGGCTCGCCGAGGCCGCCCACCACGCGGGCACCGTCGAACGCTTCCTGCACGTCAGCACCACCGATGTCTACGGCTACCCGGCCGTCCCCTGCGACGAGTCCACCCCGCCCCGGGACATCGGGCTGCCCTACAACCGCAGCAAGCTGCTCGGCGAGCGCGCCGTGCGCGAGACGGCCGAGCGGACCGGGCTCCCGCTCACCGTCGTCCGGCCGGTCTCCGTCTACGGGCCGCGCAGCAAGGACTTCGTCATCGAGATCGCGAGCCTCCTGGTGGCCCGGCAGATGGTGTACATCCGCCGGGGCGACGTCCCCGCCGGGCTCGTCCACGTGGGCAACCTCGTCGACGGCATGATCGCCGCCTGCACCTCGGAGACCGCCGCCGGGCGGACGTACAACCTGCGCGACGCCGACCTGACGACCTGGCGCGAGTACGTCGAGGCACTGGCCCGGGGCCTCGGCGTCAAGGCGCCCGCCCTCAGCCTGCCGACCCCGCTCGCCCGCGGGGTGGCCACGGCCTCCGAGCGGCTCTACGGCGCCCTGCGGGTCAAGGCCCGCCCCGTGCTCACCCGGCACGCCGTCCACCTCTTCGACCGGGACCAGTCGTACCCGATCGACCGCGCCCGCGACGACTTCGGCTTCAAGAGCGAGGTCGGCTTCCAGGAGGGCATGGACCTCACCGTGGCCTGGCTGAACTCGCCCGAGGGCCGCAGGCACGTGCCCCGCTGACCGGCCGCCGTCCGCGCCTCCCCGCAGGCCGCAGGCGTCCAGCAGCCCCCCGCCCCCGCCCCGCCCACGAGAGGACCGACGTGCCCCTCACCCAGCGACCGCCGGGCCCCGCCACCACCCCGCGGCCCCCCGCCGCCGCATGGTTCCCCGGCCCCGGCCCCGGTTCCGGGCCCGGTGCCGCTCCCGCCCCCGCGCGCGGGACCGGGGCGGGGCCCCTGCGGCTGATCTGCGTCCCGTACGCGGGCGGCACCGCCTCCGTCTACCGGGGCTGGGAGACCGCACTGGGCGCGGACGTGCGGGTCGTCCCCGTCGCCCTGCCCGGCCGGGGGCCGCGCCTGCGCGAACGGCCGTACTCCGCCATGCGCCCCCTGGCCCGCGACCTCGCCGAGGCCCTCGTCGACTGCGAACTCGCCCACGACTACGCCCTGTTCGGGCACAGCATGGGTGCCCTGCTCGCCTACGAGGTCGCCTGCGAGCTGCGGGCCCGGGGCCACGAGACCCCCCGGCACCTCTTCGTCTCCGGCAGTGCCGCCCCCCACCTCTACGGCGACCGCCGCGACCGCACCCTGTCCGACGCCGACCTGCGGCAGCTCGTCCAGGACCTCGGCGGCCTCGGTGACGACCCGGCCGTCGCCGGCGCCTACCTGGACCGGCGGCTCCCCGTGCTGCGCGCCGACCTCACCGTCTGCGAGGAGTACCGCTGGACGCCCCGGCCCCCGCTGGACTGCCCCATGACCGCCTTCTCGGCCACCCGCGACCCCCTCGCCACGCGCCCCGCCGTGGAGGCCTGGCGCGCGTACACCGCCGGCTCCCTCCTCCACCACCACCTGGACGGCGACCACTTCTTCCTCAACGGCCCCGCCCGTCCGGCCCTCCTGCGCGCACTCCGCGAGGAACTCGCCCGGCACACCGCACCCACGGCACCCACCGCACCCGCACCCAGGACACCCACCGCACCCGCACCCACGGCCCCTTGTGCCACCTCTCCCACTCCTCCGACCCCCGAGCACGCGAAGAGGGACTCCTCATGGATCTGCTGAGCCTGGCCCGCACCGTCAAGCACCGGGTGGAGGCACCCCTCACCGAGGCACTGTCCCTGGCGAGGATCGCCGCCGACCCGCGCAACCCGGTCCTCCTGACCCTGTCGACCGCGCTGGTCAACCCGCTCTACCGGGCCGCCTTCCTCGCCTCCGCCGCCGGCTCCGGCGTCCTCGGCTGCCTGGCCGTGCGCCCCTGCGACCTGGAGAGCCTCGCCGAGTACCTTGAGGTCCCCCAGGAGGACCGCCCCCGGCTGCGGGCCTGGCTCGACACCGGCGTCGGGCTCGGCGAACTCGGCACCCGCGAGGGCTGCTACCGGCTCAGGAGCCCCGCCGCACGCCTCCTCGCCCTGCCCGGCAACGACGCCGTCGCCGCCACCCTGGAGGAGATCCTCCGCTTCCACGTGCCGGTGCTCCTCGACGCGCCCCGCATGCTCACCACCGGCCGCCGCTACTCCCTCGCGGACCAGGACGGCACCGTCATCGCCCGCTCCTCCCTGGCCCTGCGCGCGATGGTCGAGGCCGCCCTCGACCGCACCCTCGACCGCGAGGGCCCCGTCCGCCTCCTCGAAGTCGGCTGCGGCACCGGCGCCTACGTGCGCCACGCCGCCGAGGCCAACCCCCGGCTCACCGCGCTCGCCGTCGACCTCCAGGAGGACGTCGCCGCGCGGGCCGCCGACAACATGGCGGCCTGGGGCCTCGCCGACCGCGTGGAGACCCGGCAGGGCGACCTGCGCACGCTGGACCTGCAACCGCAGTTCGACCTGGTCACCCTGCACAACAACATCTACTACTTCCCCGAGGAGGAGCGCGTACAGGCGCTGCGCCGGGCCCGCGCCCTGCTCGCCCCCGGCGGCCGCCTGCTGCTCACCACCTCCTGCCGGGAGGGCGGCAACGCCGGCCTCGACGTGCTCAACCTCTGGTTCACCTACGCCGACTTCGGTGGCCCGCTGCCCCGGGCGGAGGAACTGACCGCACAGCTGGAGGAGGCCGGCTTCACCGACGTACGGGCCACCCGCCTCGTCCCCGGCCAGCCCTTCCGCGCCTTCACCGGCACCAGCGACGGCACCCCGGTGACGGACACCCCCGTGACCGAGGCCGCCGCCGGCATCAGCCGCACCACTGCCGCGCGCGCCGCCGCCCCGTCCGCCCAGAGCCTCTGACAGGGCTGATCAGGCCAGGAGACCCCCTGATGGAAACCCGCACCGACAGCTCCCGCACCGACGGCCCCCGGTCCGGCGGTGCCCGGGCCGCCTCCCGCCCCGCCCGGCCGGCCCCGCACGCGGACCTCGTGCTCGCCCTCGGCCAGGGCCGCGCCACCGTCGAGACGGCCGGGGGCAAGGCCGCCCGGCTGGACGAGATGACCGCGGCCGGCCTCCCGGTCCCGCCCGCCTTCTGCCTCACCACCGGCCTGTTCGACCTCTTCCTCCGCGAGACCGGCCTGGCCGCCGAACTCCGCGCCGCCGAGGCCCGCGGGGCCGACAGCGGCACCCTCCGCGACCTCGTCCTCTCCCGCGAGATCCCCGAGGCCCTCGCCCGGACCGTCCTCGCCGCCTACGAGGAACTCGGCCGCCCCCGCGTCGCCGTCCGCTCCTCCGCCTGCCGCGAGGACTCCGCGGCGCAGTCCTTCGCCGGACAGCACGACACCGTCCTCGACGTCTCCGGAGAGGAGGCGCTGCTCGCGGCGGTCAGGACCTGCTGGGCCTCGCTCTGGTCCGACCGCGCGGCCGCCTACCGCGAGAACGGCGCGGCCGGCTCCATCGCGGTGGTCGTGCAGGAGATGGTCCACGCCGACGTCAGCGGCGTGCTGTTCACCGTCGACCCGGTCGGCGGCCGCCCCCACCGCCTCGTCGTCGAGGCCTGCTGCGGCCTGGGGGAGGGGCTGGTCTCCGGACGGGTCTCCAGCGACTTCTTCGCGATCGACGACCGCACCCTCGAGGTCGTCGAGGAACGCGTCCGCTACAAGGTCACCAAGTGCGCCTCCGTCACCCCCGGCACCATCGGCATGACCAAGGTCGACGCCGCCGACCGCGACGCCCCCTGCCTCACCGGCGAGCAGCTCACCGCCCTCGCCCGGCTCGCCCTCGACGTGCGCGCCCACTACGGCACCGAGCAGGACATCGAGTGGGCCCTGCGGGACGGCGTGCTGCACCTGCTCCAGACCCGGCCCATCACCACCCGCCCCCGGGACACCCCCCGCGAGGAGCCCCACAGCCCCTACGTCTCACCCCAGCCGGACCCGGTGCGCAAGGGCACCCTGTGGTCCCGCATGGACATCGGCGAGATCTTCGTCGGCCTGATGTCCCCCCTCGGCCTCAGCTTCGCCCGCTACTACCAGCAGCACGTCCACCGCGACTGCGCCGCCGCCCTCGGCGTCCGCGACACCGGCGACGTCGGCCTGCACATGGGCTACCTCCAGGGCCACGTCTACCTCAACATCTCCTACACCGCCCACCTGCTCGGCCAGTGCCTGCCCACCCGCGACCAGCGGCACTTCACCAGCCGCTTCGTCAGCGAGGAGGCGGACCTCTCCACCTACGAGAACCCCTTCGGCACCTTCCCCGGCGGCCTGGAGGACCTGCTGTCCACCCTGCACTGGGTGCGCTCCACGGCCACCGAGATGCTGACCATGAAGCACCGCGCCGAGGAGATGGTCACCAGCCGCCTCTACGAGTTCGACCGGGCCCGGCGGCTGGACCTCACCCGCATGAGCCGCCGCGAACTGCACGCCGAACTCGCCCGCTACCTCGACTTCTTCCACGACGCCCACGTCGGCTACATGCCGTACTACATCAACGCCTTCGGCTTCTACGGCGTCCTGACCGAACTGTGCGGCAAGTGGCTCGGGGCCGAGGGCGCCAACCTCCAGAACCGCCTGAAGACCGACATGTCCAGCCTGCGGACCGTCGCCTCCGCCCAGGAGATCTGGAAGGTCGCCCAGGCCGCCAAGGCCCGCCCCCGCGTCATGGCGCTCATCGCGGACACCCCGCTGGAGGAGATCGCGGACCGCCTGCGCGCCGACGCCGAGGGCCGCGCCTTCTGGCAGGCCGAGATGGAACCCTTCCTGCGCGCCAACGGCACCCGCAGCCGCCAGGAGATGGAACTCACCCACCCCCGCTGGATCGACGACCCCTCCTACCTCTTCCAGATGATCCGCCGCTACGCCGCCGACGGCCTCACCGCCGAGGACATCATGGGCCGCAGCCGCGCCCGCGCCGAGGGCGACGTCCTGGCCGCCGTACGCGCCCTGCCGCTGCCCCGGCGTCGCACGCTGGAGACGGTCATCTCGCTCTACCAGCTCTGCAGCGAGCTGCGCGAGACCACCCGCATGTCGATGGTCACCTCGATCTGGCTGGTCAGGAACGTGGTCTACGAGGTCGGCCGGCGGCTGGTCGCCGAGGGCGTGCTGCACTCACCGGACGAGGTGGCGTACCTCGACTTCGAGGAGGTCCGCGCCTACCTGGCCGGCACCCGCCCGGCCCGCGATGCCTTCCCCCGCACGGCGCTGGACGAGCGCCGGCGCCTGCACGACTACCACAACCGGCTGCCCGAGCCGCCCCTGACGTTCATCGGCGAGCACGACCCCACGCGCCCGGCCCGGCGCGGAGCGGCCGCGGCCGAGGGCGCCCGCCTGGAGGGGCTGGGCTCCAGCCCGGGCCGGGTCGTCGGCCGGGCCCGCATCGTGGAGGACCTGGTCTGGCAGGCCGACGAGTTCCAGCCCGGCGAGATCCTCGTGACCCGCTACACCGACGCCTCCTGGACCCCGCTGTTCGCCATCGCCGGGGGAGTGGTCACGGACATCGGCTCGATGCTCTCCCACAGCTCCATCGTGTCCCGCGAGTTCAACGTGCCCTCCGTCGTCAACACCAAGGACGCCACCCAGCGCCTGCGCACCGGCGACACGGTGGTGGTCGACGGGGACACGGGCGTCGTCGAGGTCGTCGAGACCGCCGGGGCCGACGAGGTCGCACAGACCACCGAGGCGGCGTCGCAGGACCCGGCCGACTGAGCGCGCGGTGCCCGTCCGTCCACCAGCACACCGCGCCCGGTCCGACCCGGCGCGGTGACGAGAGGAGAACAGCCGGATGATCCCCAACCAGTGGTACCCGATCCTTCAGACCAGCGAGATCCAGCGCGAGAAACCCACCGGCGTCCGCCGCATGGGCGAGGAACTCGTCCTGTGGCGCGACCTCGACGGCACCCTCGTGTGCCAGACCGCCCGCTGCCCCCACAAGGGCGCCAACATCGGCGACGGCCGCCTGAAGGGCAACACCGTCGAATGCCCGTACCACGGCTTCCGCTTCGACGCCGAGGGCACCTGCAAGGTCGTGCCCGCGCTCGGCGCCGGCGCCCGCATCCCCGCCTCGCTCAAGCTGCGCACCTACCCGGTGCGCGAACAGCACGGGCTGGTCTGGCTGTGGTGGGGGGAGGAGCGCGAGCACCTCCCGGCGATCGAACTCCCCGCCGAACTCGTCGGCAACTCCCGTCCGTACGAGACGATCTCGTGGACCCGGCCCCTGCACTACACCCGCTACATCGAAAGCCTGCTCGAGTTCTACCACGTGACCTTCGTCCACCGGGACCACTGGACGAACAACATCGACTACACGTTCATGTACGGCACCGCGCGCAGGTTCTGGACGGACGGCCGCGACCGCTACCTCGCCGCCAACAAGATCGTCAACCACGAGGTCGAGGTGGACGGCACCACCATCCGCTCCACCTTCGACCAGTGCGAGGAGGCCGACCCGGAGAACACCTCCCACTTCCACCTGATCTACCAGGCCCCGGGCCTCACCCACGTCAAGACCGGGCTGCTGGAGATCACCACCTGGCTCACCCCGATCGACGAGGAGAACACCCTCGCCATCATGCGGCTCTACGAGTACCCGATGCTCCGGGCCATGGTCCCCTTCAAGCCGCTGCGCCCCTGGGTGCTGCGGGCCTCGCTGCTCATGGAGCGACTCGTCCAGGACCCGCAGGACGTCGGCATCATGCTCCGACAGGAGCCCAAGGTCAGCGAGCGGGGAGTCAACAAGTTCATCGCGGTCGACGAGATGAACGCCAAGTTCCTCCAGATGCGCGACCGCCTCAAGGCCGAGGCCGCCGCCCACGCGGACGCACCCGAGGAGACCCCGGCCCCGGCCGCGCCCCACGGCAAGGCCGCGGGAGCGGGCGGCAAGAGCACGGGCGCGGGCGGCAAGGGCGCCACGACCGCCCGGGGCAGGCGCACCGCCAAGACCGAGCCCCGCACCGACGACCTGGCCGAGGCCCGCCCGTAGACACCCGCACACCACCCACCGAGAGGAAGGGGAGCGCCCTCATGGCAGAGGCCGAGCCCGAGGACCGGACGAGCCCCCGCGACCTGCTCATGGAGACGGTCGCCCAGGCCATGCTCACCCTCGCCCGGGGCCGCGACGTCCTCGACCGCTGCCTCGACGGGAGCCAGGGCGTCGACGACTTCGGCTACGACCCCGAACTCACCGACGACCTGCTCCTGCCACCCCTGCGAGGGCTCTACGAGAAGTACTTCCGGGTCGACGTCGAGGGCCTGGAGCACGTCCCGGCCGAGGGCGGCGCCCTCGTCGTCGCCAACCACTCCGGCACCCTGCCGCTGGACGCCCTGATGCTCCAGGTCGCCCTGCGCGACCACCACCCCGCCCACCGGGCACTCCGACTGCTCGCCGCCGACCTGGTCTTCCGACTGCCGGTGCTGCGCACCCTGGCCCGCAAGGCCGGCCACACCGCCGCCCGCATGGACGGCGCGCTGCGGCTGCTGGAACGCGGCGAGCTGGTCGGCGTCATGCCCGAGGGCTACAAGGGGCTCGGCAAGCCCTTCGCCGAACGGTACCGGCTGCGCCCCTTCGGCCGCGGCGGCTTCGCCGCGGTGGCGCTGCGCACGGGGAGCCCTCTCGTGCCCTGCTCCATCGTCGGCGCCGAGGAGATCTACCCGATGCTCGCGGACGCCCGCCCGCTCGCCCGGCGCCTGGGCCTGCCGTACTTCCCGATCACCCCGGCGTTCCCGCTGCTGGGGCCGCTGGGCGCGGTGCCGCTGCCGACCAAGTGGACCATCCGCTTCGGCGAACCGATCCCCACCGACCACTACTCGGCGGAGACCCTCCAGGACCCGATGTTCGTCCACAAGCTCTCGGACCAGGTCCGCGACACCATCCAGGAGACGCTGACGGAGATGGTGCGCGGACGGAACGGCCTCTTCGGCTAGGGCGTGTTCCGAAAGTCCCGCCTGTCCGGCGGCGTCTGGCACGCCCGCTCGCCGCGTTGTCGGGATCACCCCGATACATCCAGTATCGGGGCGACCCTCCGCCTTGCGCTCGCACGCACCAGACGCCGCCGGACCCGCCCTTCGTGCGGACGGCGCCACTTTCGAAACACGCCCCAGCGGTTCGTTCGGCCGGCGTTCAGGACACGAGCCGCACGAACGGGGTCGCCTCACCGATCTTCCGGTAGGCGGCCTCGCTGCCGTCCGTGGGGAACCCCATGAGCTGGGCCAGCCGGCGGGCCGCCCGCGGATGCCGGCGGGCGTAGTCGACCATGACGTCCCCGCCCTCGGCGGCGGACAGGAAGTGCGCGGTGACGGCGACCCGCCGCCTCCCGAACTGGATGGCCACGTCCGGCCGCTTCCGCACGTTCCGGTACCAGTCGGACTTCGGCCCGAATCCCGAGGCGACGGTCCAGACGTCCTTCTCCCCGTCGTAGGAGACGACTTCGAGCACCACCTGCCGGGCGAGCCCGGACGTGCGCCCCACGTGGTGCAGCAGCAGGAACCGCTTCCCGAGCAGCGGCCCGAGCCCCGCCCGGTACAGCCGGATGGGCAGACGGAACGCCACCCGCCGCCATCCGGTGGGGGGCTGCGGCCGACGCGGGTTGTCCTCGTGCGACATGGTCACCTTTCCTTGGCAGGACGGGAGGGGACGGAAGAGGAATCGCCGGAGCCGGAGCCGGAGCCGGAGCCGGAGCCGGAGGCGGCAGCGGCAGCGGCAGCGGCAGCGGAGGCAGCGGCGGCCGAGCCGGGGGTGGGGGCGGTGCCGGAGACAGGAGCGGGGGCCGCCGGCCGGACCCGCTCCCGCGTCCGCACCCGGAAGATGACCAACCCCACTACCGTGAACCCGCCCGCCCAGACCAGCCCGAGCCCCAGATGCCCCCACAGGGCGGTGTCCCCGAAGCTGCCGCCGACCGCGAACTGCATGGGTCCGAAGGAGGGGAACCACTGGAGGACGGGCTTGTTGGCGAGCGGATTGCCCAGCGGGTTCTGCAGGAAGGTGTCCATGAGGGCGCCCATGATGATGAGGAAGAACCCCTCCAGGTCCCGCTTGACCAGCACCCCGAGCAGCAGCCCCAGGGCCCCGTAGGTGAGCGCGATGACGGTGAACCCGCCCAGCACGGCGCACCACCCGCCCACCGACGGCCGCCAGAACAGCAGCATCGCGAGCGCGGTGTAGAGGGCGATCGAGGTGGCGACCACCGCCACGGCCAGCGTCTTGGCCCCGATGAGCGTGGACTGCCGGAACCCGGCGAACACCAGCCGCCGGTCGAAGGCGACCGCCTTGCGGACGGCGTCGAAGACGACGAACCCCGCGATCATCGTCACGGAGTTGAGCCCCGCCGAGATGAGGGTGAGGCGGCCGCCCTCGACGTGCAGCACCTCACCGGTGGAGTACAGCCGGAACTCCAGTGTCTCGCCCGAGGCGAGCATGTCCATGAGCAGGTACCAGACCGGCACGAACACGGCGAGCAGCAGCCCGGCGAGCCGATTCCGCGTCTGGTCCCGCACGGAGAACCGCAGGGCCGTGGGGAACTGCCCGAACGCCGGCCGCCCCCCGCTTCCCCCGGACACGTCGGACACATCGGCCCCTTCAGACACGGACATGCCGCTCCCCGCCCTCCGCCGGCGCCGCCTCGCGCGGCGAGAGCCGCCCGTCCACGAGATCGGCCAGCACATCGAACCGGTCCTGCTCGAACACGAGATGGGTGATGACGACGACGGCCTTCCCCCGCCCCCGCAGTTCCTCGACGAGATCCCAGAACCGCAGATAGGTCTCCCAGTCGAAGCCCTGGTAGGGCTCGTCGAGGAGCAGCAGCCCGGGATCGTGCAACAGCGCGAGCGTGAGGTTGAGCTTCTGCCGCGTCCCGCCGGACAGCTCCCCGGCGGCGGTGTCGGCGTACCGCTCGTACCCGAGGAGAGACAGCAACTCCCGGCCCCGGCCCAGGTCGGGCAGCCGGTGGGCGGCGGCGAAGTAGCGCAGGTGCTGCTCGACGGTCAGCGCGGCATTGAGCACGGGCTCCTGCGGGCAGTACCCGAGCGCCCCGGCCAGGGACACCTCCCCGCGGTCGGGCGCGAGGGTCCCCGCGAGGATCTTCAGCAGGGTCGACTTCCCGGCCCCGTTCTCCCCGACGACGCCGACCAGCTCGCCCGGCGCGACGGTGAGCTCGGCCCCGCGCAGCACGGACCGCTTCCCGTACGACTTGTGCACCTCCCGCGCCCGCAGCAGGGGTTCGGAGTCGACAGGCATACGCACCTCTCAGGACGAGCGGACGAGAACCGGGACGGGACGGAAGGCCGGGGGCCGGGGGCAGGGGACCGGGACCGGGGCCGGGGGCCGGGACCGAGGGCCAGGACCGGGGCCGGGACCGAGGGCCAGGACCGGGGTCGGGACCGAGGGCCGGGGCCGAGGGCCGGGATAGGGTCCGGGGGACCGGGGGACCGGTACTAGGACGGACCGGCCGCCGGCCCCTCCGGGGGCGAGGCCCGCAGCCCACCCGCGTACACACTGAGCATCTCGGCCCCCCAGCGGGCCATCCCGTCCCCGGACAGGGGATCGACCCCGAGCGTCTCCGCGATCCGGTCCCGCAGCAGGAAGACGGCGAGGTCGTTGGCGAGCAGGAAGGCCGCCCGCACCTCCGCGTCCCGCCCGGCCACGGCGACCCCACCGGCCACCAGCCCGTCCAGGGCGCCCCGGCTCAGCTCGAACAACCGCTGGAACACCTTGCGCCCGGCCTCGGAGTCGCCGAGCAGCAGCCGCCGCAGATAGCCGGGCAGGGGCGATCCCTCGGGCAGATACCGCCCGAACACCTCGCTCAGCAGTCCCGAGGAGGCCCCGGGCTCGACCAGCCGGGCCCCGTCCTCCCCGGCGAGTTCGCCCAGCATCCCCTCGAACACGTCGAGGACGTACTGGTCGACCTCCTGCCGCAGCCCGTCCTTCGACCCGAAGTGGTGCACGACGAGCGCCGCCGACACCCCCGCGGCCTCGGCGATCTGCCGCACGGTGACCCCTTCGGGCCCCCGCACGGCGAACAACCGCAGGGCCTCGTCCCGAATGACGGCCCGCGCGGTCCGGTCTCCCTCGGCGACTGAACGCATGTACAGCATGCTAAACGGTCGTTCAGTCACCCGTCCAGAAGGGCGGCTGCCACGGGCTAGACTTGAAGAGTTCTTCAATTGACCAATTGCCTCGGCCGTTGTCCCGGTCGCGCGCGGCCCCGTCGCCGGAACGCCGCAGTGGACACACCCGGGCGCACGGAAGGTGAGTGGGATGCCGGTTCCGCTGTACGAGGCGAAGGCCGAGTTCTTCCGCATGCTCGGCCACCCGGTGCGCATCCGGGTCCTGGAACTCCTGCAGGACGGCCCCAGGCCGGTGCGTGAACTGCTGGCCGACATAGAGGTGGAGCCCTCCAGCCTCTCGCAGCAGCTCGCGGTGCTGCGCCGCTCCGGCATCGTCACCGCGACCCGCTCCGGCTCCACCGTCGTCTACGAACTGGCCGGCGGTGACGTGGCCGACCTGCTGGCCGCCGCCCGGCGGATCCTCTCCGTCCTGCTCGCGGGACAGCAGCGACTGCTGGAGGAGCTGCGGACGACGGAGCCCGCGGCGTGACCGCCGCCCGGCCGGACACCGACCCCGAGCCCCACGCCGACAGCACCGACGGAAGGAAGGACGCCCCGATGAGCCAGGAGACCGAAGGGGCCCGCCCCGGGGAGAAGGCCGCCGCGCGACCGGAAGCCGGAGGCGGCGACTCGGAACGCCGCATGGAGCGGGGCATCGCCCTCCGCGCCGGCTTCTACATCTTCGGCACCCACCTCTTCGCCGGCTTCGTCTGGCTGCTCTTCTACGTGGGCGAGCACGCGCACAAGTAGCCCGCCGCCGGCTTCCGGCGGCGGATTGGGCTACGCCCGCCGGTCCCCGCGCGGCGTCCCGGCCTGGAGGGCGGCGAGCAGTTCCTGCTGTTCGGCGAGCAGGCCGGAGAGGATGGAGCGCGCGACCCTGAGCAGCTCGGCGACCTTCGGGCTGGTCAGCGAGTAATAGACGGTCGAGCCCTCCTTGCGGGACACCACGAGGTTCGCCCGGCGCAACACCGCGAGCTGCTGGGACAGATGGGCCGGCTCGATCCCCACCTCGGGCAGCATCTCGGCCACCGCGTGCTCCCGCTCGCTCAGCAGCTCCAGCACGCGGATGCGCGCCGGGTGACCGAGCGTCTTGAAGAACTCCGCCTTCAACTGGTACAGCGGCGTACTCATCATGTCCTCGCTCTCCCCGCCCCTGGACGGGCGTCCCCGCCCCCACGGCCGGGCGTCCTCGGCGTCCGGTCCGCGGCGGAACGTGGCCGTCCCGCCGTCCTCGGCACGGCGTCCATCCTCCCCCGCGTCCCCCGGCACCCCGAAACCACCGGGCGAACGATCCCACACCACGTGCGCTCCGCGACGGACACGGCGGGCACGGCGGGGGCGACGGACACGGCAGGCACGGCGGGCGCGGCGGCGGGCGGTGTGGACGACGCCCTCACCGAGCCTCCGCCCCAGCCTCCGCCCCAGCCCCTGTCCCTGTCCCGGCATCCCCCGCCCGCCCTGTCCCCTGAGCGGGCTCCGAGGGCAGCACGCCGACCCGCTGCAGATGGGCACGCGCCGCCCGGATCGCCGCCGGCGTGCGCGCGTACTCGCACCCCTCCGGACGGAGGAGATCCAGCGCTCCCACGGAGTCGAGGACCTGGCGATGGCCGGCGCGGACCCCGGAGGCCATCACGACGATGCCGCGCCGGTTCAGCTTCTCCACGGCGTCCTTCAGGACCAGGGCGCCGGTGGCGTCGATGGTGGTCACCCTCGACATCCGCAGGATGACGACGCGGGCATCGGCGGCCTCGGCCAGTTCCAGCAGGAAGCGATGGGCCACCGCGAAGAACAGGGGCCCGTCGAACCGGTACGCCACGATGTGCTCGGCGAGCAGAGCGTGCTCCTCGGCGCTGTGGTCCCCGGCGTCCAGCGGCACCTGGTCCATGCGGGCCTGCTTCGCGACCGCCCGCAGAGCGAGCGCACCCGCGACCACGAGGCCGATGACCACCGCCTGCACGAGGTCCAGCGCGAGGGTGGCCACGGCGGTGAGCACCAGGATCACCGCGTCGGAGCGGGTGGCCCCGGCCATGGCCCTGAGCGAGCCGACCTCGACCATGCGGACGGCGGTCGCCAGCAGCACACCGGCCAGCGCGGCGAGCGGAATCCTGGACACCAGGGGCGCGAGCGAGAAGACGATCACGGCGAGGACGAGGGCGTGGGTGAGGGCCGCGAGCCGGGACGTCGCCCCCGACCGCACGTTGACGGCGGTCCGGGCGATGGCCCCGGTGGCGGGCACCCCGCCGAACAGCGGAGCGGCGATGTTCGCCAGCCCCTGCCCGAACAGCTCGCGGTCGGGATCGTGCCGCTGCCCGACCGTCATCCCGTCGGCGACGGAGGCCGACAGCAGCGACTCCAGGGCGGCCAGCGCCATCACCGCCACCGCCGAGGGCAGCAGCGAGCCGAGCGCGTGCACGTCGAGGAAGGCCAACGAGGGCGCGGGCAGCCCGGACGGCAGGTCACCGATCACCCGGGCCCCGGCCAGCCCGGAGAGCTGCGTGACCGCGGTGGCCCCGATCACCGCGAGGATCGAGAAGGGCACCTTGGGCCACCGGCGGGCACCGAGCAGCATGACGGCGGCCACCGCGAGCGCGAGCGTGACCGCGGTCCCGTCCGGGTGCCGCGCGAACTCCCGCACGGCACGCCATGTGACGACGAGCACCCGCTCGCCCTCGGGCTTGTCCACACCCAGCGCGTTCGGCACCTGCTGCAGGGCGATCACGCACGCGATGCCCAGGCTGAACCCCTCCACCACGGGCGCGGGCACGTACCGCATGTACTTCCCGGCCCGCAGCAGCGCCAGCGCGAGGAGCAGCACACCGGCGATCAACCCGACCGTCAGCACCCCGGAGGGCCCGAACTCGGCCACGATGGGCACCAGGACGACCGTCATGGCACCCGTGGGACCGGACACCTGCAGATTCGACCCGCCGAACACCGCGGCCACCGCTCCCGCGATCACCGCGGTCGCGAGGCCCGCCTCGGCCCCGAGCCCGGACGACACCCCGAAGCCCAGCGCGAGCGGCAACGCCACGACCGCCACCGTCAGCCCGGCGAGCAGATCCCGGCGCGGATCCCGCCGCACCTGCGCCACCTCGGCCCGCCCGGGCAGCAACCCCGCCAACCGAGCCCACACGGCACCGCACACCCCGCCCACCGCACCCCACCCTCCGCGCCCGGCCGCTCCAGGCTCCACACCTGACGAAAGCAGCATCTATGGAATTGCTAATTTTAGCAATTCCGCAACCTGCTCCGCCCCGCCCTGCGACGTGGAGGAGCCGACGGGCCCGGGCCCCTACAGGAGGTGGTCGGCCTTGCCCGCCTTGATCTCGACGATGAGGGTGCGCAGGGCGTCGAGCGAGTCGGTGAGATACCGCTCCTCCTGCCCGGCGACGGCTATGTAGGCGTTCCCGTCGTCATCGGTCCCGAGGCGGAAGCAGTTGTTTCCCTCGGCGCAGTACGGGTCTTCCCAGGTGATGCCGGACATGGGGCTCCTCAGAGTTCGCGGGTGACGGCGTGCACGAGCTCCCGGGAGTCCGCCGGACTCAGGGAGTTCGCGTCCATCCAGGCCAGGTGGGCACGGAACTTGGCGAGCTGGGCGTCGGCGTGCAGGAACTCGGGACCGTGCGTGGAGTCCAACTGCACCGTGTCGAGCTGGGGGACGGGCCCCTCCGCGTACAACAGCGCGTGACCTGCCCCGGGGAACCCGTCGGCGCCGACGGGAATGATCCGCAGGGTGATGTTGTCCCGCTCGGACATGTCCAGGAGGTGCGCGAGCTGGACCTGCGTGACCTTGCGCCCGCCGAACCGCATCCGCAGGGCCGCCTCGTGGACGTAACCGACGTACGGGAGTGAGAGTGGCTCCACCAGCACCCGCTGCCGCTGCATGCGGTGCTGCACGCGCAACTCGACCTCGAGGCGCGACAGTCGGGGCAACCCGGCCTCGAACACCGCACGGGCGTAGTCCTCGGTGTGCAGGAGGCCGGGCAGATGAACGATCTGCCCGGTGAGGAGACGGTTGGCATGCCACTCCAGCTCGGCGATGTCGAGCAGCCCGGACGGCAAGGTGCCGCGGTACTGCTCCCACCAGCCCGGCTCCGTCTCCTCGGCCATGCCTGCCAGTGCCTCGACATAAGCGCCGTCGGAGCAGTCGTAGTTGTTGGCCAGCGTCCGTACCCGTTCCGGGCTGGTGATCCGGGTGCCCGCCTCCATGTTGGAGATCTTCGCGCGATCCAGCCCCAGCAGGCCGGCCGCGTACTGCGTGCTCGCCCCCGCCGCGAGTCGGAGTTTCCGCAGTTCGGCCCCAAGCCGCTGCTGACGTTCCGTGGGCGCGCTTCGCATCGACACGCTGTCCTCTCTCTCCGGCCCCGTCAGTCTGCCGCGCCCCCGCATCCCCGGTCCAACCCGATAGTGGCAATTTGCCACCGAACTTGTGGCACCGTGCCGCAGTGGTCGCTAGCTTGAGTAGCGCGCCAGCAACACACCGCAACGCCGGAAGCGCACCGCGCGAGCATGCCCGTCCGCCCTGGGGCGGGTGCGCCCGCGACCAGGGCGGCAGGCCACCGGCGACCCCGAACCCTCACGCACCCGACCGGAGTTCGCCATGCCCGAGATCCCCCGCGTCCCCGCCCACTGGCACTTCCCCGCCGACGCCGCCTCCGTACCCCGCGCCCGCCGCGCGGTCATCGACTCCCTCCCGCACGCCCTCCGCCCCCACCTGGGCGAGGACCTCCGCCTGCTGACCTCCGAACTGGTCACCAACGCGATCAGGCACGGCACCTGCCCGAAGAGCGAGAGCCTCATCGAACTGGTCCTCTGGCCGGCCGACGGCCACTACTGGCTCGCCGTCTCCGACCCCGGCACCGGCAAACCCACCGTCACCCACCCCGACCCCACCTCGGAAACCGGCCGGGGCCTCCTCCTCGTCGACCACCTGGCCGCCACCTGGACGGTCCGCCCCCGCCCCACCCGCGGCACGTCGGTCATCGCGGGCCTGTCCCTGCGCCCCCACCCCTGACCCGCCGAACCGTCCCGGGGTGATCGACTCCGCCGCACTGGTCGGAGAACGCACCGGAATGCACCGTCTGCCCCCGCCCTCCACTCCGTGGGCACTACAGTCACTTGTGTGCGGCGCGTCACACTGTGTCGCTTGTCGGAGGGTCGGGGCTGGGGCACTCCAGTTCCCGACTTGCATTGTTTGGGGGGTAATCGTGCACGAAATGGTCAAGGGCTCGAACGTGGCCCTGTCGGCCCTGAGCGAGAACACCGGTTCCGTCCTCATCGGTCTGGGCTGGGGGAGCCCGACGGGTGAAGGCGACGCGGACGTCTCGGTCCTGCTCCTGGACCCGGACGGCAAGGTCCGCGGGGACACGGACTTCTACTTCTACAACAACCCGGTCGCCGAGGACGGGAGCGTGCAGCTCCTGGGCAAGACGCCGACGGCGGACGGGAACGAGGACAGGATCAGCTTCGACCTGACCGCCGTCCCGGCCCACGTCGACCGCGTCGTCGTGGCCGCCAGCCGGTACAACGGGGCGCGCTTCAAGGAGCTGGAGAACGTCCGGCTGTCGTTGGCCGACGGAGCAGGGGAGAACCTGCTGCGCTTCGCGCTGGACGACATCGACGAGATGAGCGCGGTCATCTTCGGCGAGCTGTACCGACGTGGAGAGGAATGGAAGTTCCGCGCCGTGGGCCAGGGCTACGCGACGGGTCTCGGCGGCCTGGCGACGGACTTCGGCGTCGACATCGAGGACGACGCGGAAGCAGTGGAGGCGGCGGTGGAGGCCGCGGCGCAGGCACAGGACAAGGCCGCGACCGAGGATCACGAGAACCCGCCGCCTCCGCCTCCGGGCGGGGAGCCCGACCGTCGGCCGACGACGACGGCGGCGATCCCGTCTCCCCGCCGGCCGGGGGACGAGACCGAATCGCCGAAGCGGACGGCTCGGCCGCGCACGGCGAAGAAGAAGGTCACCCTGCCCAAGGTGGCCAGGAAGAGCCTGGCGGAGAACGAGGCATGGAGGGAGGCGCGCCTCTTCCCGGTGTCGGCGCTGAAGAGCGACCGGGACCGGGAGATGCGGGCCACCTCGGTGCTGCTGTCGGTCATGGCGCAGGTACCGGAGTTCGGCAGGAGACTGACCGCGGCGTTCGGCGCTCCGGCGGGCCGCATGGAGACCTTCACCGAGGTCACGCTGCCGCACGGCGAGACACCCAGGCGTCCCGACGGGGTGATCCGCGTCGAGCGGGCGGGCAAGCTGTGGACGGCGCTGCTGGAGACCAAGACCAACGGCAACTGCCTCAAGAGCGACCAGGTGCAGGCCTACATGGACATAGCCGCACGCCGTGGCTACGAGGCCGTGATCACCCTGTCCAACGACGTGGCGCTGGAGGGCAGCCCGCTCGTCGACGTCAAGGTCGACGGCCGGCGCAAGCACAAGGTCGGCCTGTGGCACCTGTCCTGGGCCGAGGTCGCGCATCAGGCGCAGATGCTGATCCGCCACGAGGGCGTCGGCAACGCGGCACACGCCTGGCTGCTGCAGGAGCTGCTCCACTACCTGCAGCACGAGAACTCCGGCTGCCACGGCTTCCAGAACATGGGCCCGGCCTGGGTCCCCGTACGCAACGGCATCGACGACGAGACCCTGTGCCAGGGCGACGCACGCGCACTGGAGGTCGTCGAGAGCTGGGAGAGGCTCATCCGGCAGGTGTGCCTCGGACTCGGCGGCGAACTGGGACAGAAGGTGCTGCCGGTGCAACGCGCCAGACGCGGAACCGACCCGGGAGAACGCCGCAGCCGCTGCGCCGACCAACTCTGCCAGGACGGCAGGCTGCAGGCGGAGCTGCGCATCGAGGGAACCCCCGGCATCCTGGCGATCACCGCGGACCTCCGCACAGGAAGGCTGCGCACCTCCATCGAGATCCCGGCCCCGGAGCAGGGCTACCCCCTGTCCTGGGCGAAACGCCTCGTCCGCAGCCTGGCCGAGGCACCGTCCACCCTCCACGTCGAAACCCTCGTCGAAGGAGAGCAGGGCGGACCCCGAGCCACCCTCGAACGACTCCGCCCCGAGCCGGCCGACATGGTCCCGAAGAACAGCGGCGCCAAGATCACCGGCTTCCGTCTGTCCCTGATCAAGAGCATGGGCAGCAGCCGAGGCAACGCCGAGTCCGGCTTCATCCGCAGCGTGGACGACGCGGTGAACCGGTTCCACTCCACCGTGGTGGTCCACGTGAACCGCACGACACCCCGCCGAACCCCGTCCAGGACGGAAGCCCCGACAACCTGAGGAACGCCGAGGACACAAGCCGCCCCACCGAGCGCGGCCACCCCCAGCAGAACAACCACGCGGCCGGGAAGACACCCGGCCACCCTCAGCAGAACAACCACGCGGCCGGGAAGACACCCGGCCACCCTCAGCAGAACAACCACGCGGCCGGGAAGACACCCGGCCACCTTCCCGGCCGCGCACTCTCACTCAGCCCACTGACAACGCCCCGAACAGGCCGGGGCGCGCACATGCGCGGCACGGTGGCGCGCACGAAAACACACATGCGACCCCCGCCCCACCTCTGCGATCATCCGTCGAATGGCACACCCTCTGGAATCGCTGGTCCTCCGGCACACCCACCGCCTCGTGTCCCCGGACGGTCCCGCCGGAGAAGGAGCCGGTGCCGCCCGGCAGTTCGACGCGGCGCTGACGTCCGTGGGCTTCAAGCTCTCGACCGAGCTGCTGGAACGGCTGTCGGGACTGTCCGAGTCCGTGGTCCTCGACACCGCCCGGCAGACACTGAGCACCGTGAGCGAGATGGTCGGCGCTCACGTCCGGCACAACACGTACTTCATCGACTTCCCGGCCAACGTCCCGGACACCGAGGACTTCTGGGCACGATGCGTCGCCGAGGCCCTCGCCGACGACGACTCCCGCGAGAACGTGCTGACGCAGCTGACGCGAGGCGCCCTGAACCTGCTCAGCCTCCCCACCTACGGCCGCTACCAGCACACCTACGAGGAGATGCTCGCGGCCCAGGACGAACTGATCGCCTCGGCGGGCGACCGCGTCACCGTCCTGCACCTCGGCCGGGACCCGGACCACGAACTCACCGACCTCTACCTCTCCCTCGCCGGCAGCACGACCCCGCTGGGCGAGGACGACCTGCGCGACCTCGGGACCCTCGCCGAGTGGTGCGTCCTCGGCCCCCAGCCGGAGACGATCCCGGTCCGGGAGAACCGTGCGGTCGTCAACGAGGCCCGGCTCACCGTCGGCGAGGACCTCCTCCTCGACACCGTGACCGACGTACTGCGCCTCGCCTGCGCCCTGTCGGGCGGCGACGTCACGCTCCAGGAGCCGACCCGCTTCCGTACGCTGCCCCGCCCCCTGCGCCGGGCACTGCTCGCGGGCCTCGACGCCGTGATCGCGGCGAACCCCGCGAAGCTCGCCGACGTGAACCGGCACCGGGAGCCCTTCAAGCGGCTCGGCGAGCGCCTGCACCCGCACGAGTACCCGCGCTGGCCGCACGCCGCCGACGTGTTCGCGGTGGCGCGCGGCGAGAAGCAGGCACGCTCCTTCGACAGCCTGCTCGAGGAGCACCTGAACGCCTACGACGTCCTCGGCGCCGTAGAACTACTGAAATCCGCCCCCGGCAAGCTCTTCCGCGCCCTGGACCTCCTGCTGCGCACCGCCGCCGACCAGAAGGAACGGGACGCGGTGGTCGACGCCGCGGTGCGGGTCGCCCCCGACGTCTCCGGCCGGGTCGTGCTCTCGGTGCGCGAGCACCTCCACAACCGTGCCCGGGAGACCGGCGAACCCCGCATCTTCGTCAACCGCCGGGGCCGCGCCTGGGTCACCCCGGACGCCCGCCGGCCGGTACCGGCCGCCGACCGCGACCGCCTGATCGCCGCCCTCGACACCGAGATACGCCGCCGCCTCCCGGCACCGGACCGCCTGCTGATCGACCCCGAGATCCTCGACGTCGCCCTCCCCCTCACCGGCCGGGCGACGACGGCCGGCCTCGGCGTCCTCCCACGCGGCTCCACCTCCGCGGTCGACGGCAAGCGGCTCCGCTTCTTCGTCTACTGGAAGCAGACCGAGGAAAGAACCGACTACGACCTCTCCGCCCTGCTCCTCCGCGCCGACTACAGCACGGACGGCTGGCTCTCCTACACGAACCTCACAGCCGTGGGCGGCAAGCACTCAGGAGACATCACCGAGGCCCCCGACGGAGCCACCGAGTTCATCGAACTGTCCCTCGACCGTGTACGCGGCACCTTCATCGTCCCGCAGGTCAACATCTTCGCCGGCGAACGCTTCGAGGAGGTCGAGGAGTCCTTCTTCGGCTTCATGCTGCGCGAGCCGGAGCAGAAAGGCCGCCCGTTCGAGCCGCGCACGGTGCGCATGAAGTCGGACCTGCGAGGAGCGGGCCGAGTGGCACTGCCCCTGGTCTTCCAGCGCGGCGAGGACAAGCAGTGGCGCGCGAAATGGCTGCACCTCTACCTCACCGGCACCCCCTCGGCGAACCGGGTCGAGGAGAACCAGGTCTCCGTGTCAAAGCTGGTCCGCGCCCTGGTAGAACGCGACCAACTGACGGTCCGCCACCTACTCGACCTGATGCCCGTCGCCCCCGCGAACGTGACCCTCTGCACCGGCGCCTGGACACCCCCGCCCGACCCCGTGACCTACATCGGCCTGGAACCCCCAGAGGGCCTCCATCCCGACTCCCGCATCATCACCCTCAAAAACCTACGCGACCTGATCCCCGACTGACTGCTACGGTGACCAACGGCGAGGCCATGGAAGGGCTTCCTCCTCAACTCCTCTTCGAAAGCAAGCTCTTCCGCTTCCCTCGCCCTCGACCAAAACCGGGAGCCGCCCACTGGGCGGCTCCCGGTTTCGTCTCAGAGCACAGACACCCGGACACCGCCCTGCGGACGAACGCCGCAGCCCGCCTCGAGCCGGCAAGCCGGCGAGGCGAACAGCTTTCCCCACCGCCACACAGCTCCGGAGGCCGCTTCGGGCCAGCTCAAAGCAGCGGGTGGAGGCCCCTGCACACGGGGGGACGGAGCCGGCTCAGTCCACGAATCATCCACCGCTGTGGCCAAGGGCCCACGGGCCGGGCGGTTCCACAGAACCCGGCGTCCGCCGGTGCGGCTCGCCGTTCTCGGTGGTGGTCGTGAACGTGGGGGAGGCGGCGAACTACCCCGTCATTCCTCGGCTTCTCTCCAGTCGAGGCAGTTGCCGTGTATGTCTTGCAAGATGCAGAGTCGCATCCTCGCCAGAATCGGGTCGTCCCGGTCCACGAAACGTTTGATGATCCGGCCATCCTCGATACGGGAGACCCCGACCTGCCGGTCGTAATCGATCCCCATCTCGTTCTCGAGCGCCAGGTTCGCGATGGCATACCTGCGTTTCGCTTCCGGGTACCGCTCCGAGACCGCCCTCACTTCGTCGAAGAACGCGGCGTCTTCCTTGTGCTGGACTCGCTCGTTTGTGGTCATGCCTAGCTCCTGACATCGTCCTGAGCTGAAGACCCGCCCTCCTTCTATGCTGCCGCAAGGGCCCCAGCCGTGCCATTCGTCCGTTACTGCTACCGCTGCCGGCCAGGAAAGAAACGGGCTCGCCCGTGGCGCACCAAAGGCTGGTGACTCGGGGCTTCGACGACTGGCGAGACGGCCGGCAACTCGACCTCCAGGCACCCCCGGTGACCGTGGCTGATCGCGGCATCTGGCACGACAGCGGCACGAAGCTCAGCCGACGCCAGTCAGCCACGATGGCGGGCGCGTCGGCCGACCAGACGTACCCCACCAGCCTCCACCGCGCTGCCTCCGAAGCCGACCGGAGCAAGCGGCGACGGCCAACGACGATGTCTGAGCCCTCAGCGCGGGAAGCTGCGATCATTTGGCTGGTTCGGGCGCTGACCAGGCGCGAACGGATGAGGTGCGTTGGCTTCGGGCTCGGCCGGACTTCCCGTGGTTGCTGGCTCTTCCCCGCTCGATCTGTGCGGTTGTGGTGCTCTGGTATCCCATCGCAACGGGCCGTGGCCGCCCGGACGCTTAGCCGATGAGTTCGTGAATCGCCGCCACGACGTTGAACACCGCCGGCAGGACGAAGACGCCCCCGACGCCGATCCATACGCACCCGGCGGTTCGGTAGCCGCGGCTTGGCGGCGGCGGTTGGATCAGCCGATCGCCCGCTCTCATCGTCTCGTTCGGAGCGAGCAGGCTGCGTCCGGTGCGGCGTTGCCTCCGCCCCAGCCATATGAAGACGACCGCTGCCATCGCCGTGAAGGCGGCCAGCTGGAGGTGTTCACTCGGTGAATCGGCGCCGGCAAGCGTCACGGCCCTGTACGACACAAGACTCCTTCCCCAAAGGATCACGATGGGTGGATCACCTCACGACGGTTCAACCACGTCAAGCGGGATGAGCGCTGGTGCGTTACTCTCCACATGCTTTCCAACTGTGGTGGCCCCGGGAGCATCGGACGGGTCCGTTCACCTGCGTTCATGAGTGGTCGACTAGTGGGGCAAGCATCGTGAGCGGTCCCCGCTGAACGCCTCGATGGCGTACGGCGCCCAGACTGACGGCCGCTGGCTCAGTGCAGTCTGACTTGCCGGTCTACTGATCATCCCCGTGGCTGACCAGTGGTATTGAGGAAGCCCACGGCTCCGACCAGTTCGGATGCCGTGGGCTCTTCTGTCGTTGTTTGGGCGTCGACTGACCTTGGACGGCCCAGCGGCTGCCCCTAGACCACCCTGCCCTTGCCGAGCGAGTCACCCAGGAACTCGAATACCCGGCTCAGCCGCTCTTCCGCCTCCGCCGGCGGTTCCGGGACGGGGGCGCCAGCAGCGATGTGCTCACCCAACAGCCACAGCACCTCGTACAAGTCCTCGGCGGTAGCCCGGTCCAGGCGCAGGACAACGTCATCAGTCATGGCGGCAAGCTAGCCGACCAACCATGCTGGGAGACCAGGCGCCCAGAAGATGAGGGCACCGCCTTGCGGCGCCCCCCGCTCAGCCGGCGCCGCTGCCGTGGGTGGCCGCCGACGGCTGCTATCGTCCGCTGCCGTTGCCGTCAGTGCTGCCGTCAGTGCTGCCGTCACTGCCGTCGGCGGGCGCGGCCCGAAGACGTCTCCCGGCGCGGTCTATGCCAGCTACTGATGGGCGCCTTCGGCGTGGCCGCTCGAATCTCAGCTGACGATCTGACGACAGCCAGCTGCGACGGTGAGTGGTCGACCGACCGAACTACAGGCCTCACCACTACGGCGGCGTTATTCTCCCGTTCGCGCTCCTGCGGCGCCTCGCCCGCTTGCTCGCCCACCCGGTGAGGGTCCCAAACCGACCCGGTGAGGATGCGGGTAGCGGGGTGCTTCTCCGGGCAACTCGAATAGAATCTTCGATTTTTACTTATAGACAGAAAAGGTTAGTCGTGCGCAGAAGATCAGGTGCGGTCATCGCTTTGATAATCCTGGTGTGTGCCGGGTGTTCAGAGAAGAAGCCGGTGGACCCGTACGCAGCGGACACTGAGCCATTCGTGGCTCTTCCGAAGACTATCGAGTTCCGCAAGTGGCTCGACGATCATGGCGAGTCGTGGAAGGGGGTAACCAAAGTGGACAGTTCGGCGCCGGATGCGGCAACGATCCGCGTGAATTCCCCGTACGACAATGAAGATGGGGCTGAACGGCTAGTCCACCTATGGGGAAAGTACGTGGGCGTCAGTCCATCGCACCTAAACGTCAGCATATTCGACAATGATACCGGCCAAATCTACGTCAATTATGTCGCGAACTAATGTAATCGAGGCGGAACCGCAGAGTGCACTCGAGTCCGGTTCTTGTTGAGTTTTGGGCGTCGTGCTGTCTGGTCCTGCCGGACACCAATGCCATAGCGGATGCCAAAGTCCCCGGACCTTGATCGGTCCGGGGACTCTTGGCGGGTCCCCCCGGCCGGATTCGAACCTGCGACACCCCCTTTAGGGGTTCGGTCCTGGCCTTCCGGCCGTACGACCTCCGTCACGCGGGCGTCTCCCAGTGGCTCAACTCCGACGTACCCGCCCCGGAGGTCGCCGCTCGCGCAGGCCACTCGGTGGACGTCCTCCTTGAAGATCTACGCCAAGTGCGTCGACGGCCAGGAGAACGAGATGAACGACCGGATCATGCGAGGGCTGGGGGGGGGGTAGGCCCACTAACTGACACCCGACCACGACGAACCGAGGGAAGCCCCGGACTGCGAAACGTCCGGGGCTTCGGCCTGTCCGCAGGACTACGCTCAGGGTTCGGCGAAACGCCCGCTGACCTGCTGCGAAGCCTCCCAAGATCAACACGCTATTACAACGTGATCACTGGCAAACGGCTGCTTCCGGCGGCACTCGCCTGCACATATGACAAGACCCCGTTCTCAGCGAACTCGCTGATGGCGGGGTCTTTAGGCACCTAATCAAAGGTGCCCCCGGCAGGATTCGAACCTGCGCACACGGCTCCGGAGCCCAGGTGAGAGCGGGGACCGAGTGACGCTCTGACCTGCGCGAGTGTCGTTCGGCGCTCGACATCCGAGCAAGATCATTACGCCCCTATTACGCGAGCGCCCTGTCGGGCGGTGGGTCCGGCCCGTATCGTCGAAGCATGATCTCGGGCAGCAACGGGCGACCGGACGGCGGCGGCGCGGAGTTCACGGCGGAGGGCCTGGCGCCGGTCCTTCAGGAAGCATGCGCGACAGCCGGACTCGACTCCCGCGGCGTCGAGTTGCTGCGCCTCGGCTCGAACGCGGTTTACCGCCTGCCGTCGTTGCCGATCGTCGTCCGCATCGCCCGTGACCCGTCGCTCCTTGAGGAGATGGACCGTGCGGTGAAGGTCGCCCGGTGGTTGGAGGCGCAGGACTTCCCCGCCAACCGCGTGCCGACGTCGGTCGCTCAGCCGCTCGTGATCGGCGGCCTTGTGGTCACCTTCTGGGAGAGCGTTCAGGACAGCGAGGAGTTCGCCACCGTCGGTGAACTGGCCGATCTGCTGCGCCGCCTGCACTGGCTTGAAGAACCGGAGTCGCTGGGCCTGCCGTACTTCGATCCCCTGGCCAAGCTGACGGCGTCCCTGGAAGGGCTGGACGGCGTCGCGGGGGAGGACCGGGAGTTCCTGGAGCAACGCGCGGCCAAGCTCGCCAAGGACTACGACCGCCTGGACTTCGTGCTCCCCTTCGGCATGATCCACGGTGACGCCAACATCGGGAACGTCCTCCGCCATCGGGAGGGACACGCGGTCCTCATCGACCTGGACGGCCTCGCCCTCGCCCCACGCGAGTGGGACCTGATCCTGACGGCGATCTACTACGACCGCTACGGCTGGCACACGAAGACGGAGTACGCGGAGTTCGTCCATCGCTACGGCTTCGACCTGATGAACTGGCCGGGCTACGAGACACTGGCGGATCTGCGGGAGCTGATGATGGTCGCGTGGGTGGGCCACCAGGTCACGTCGAGCGAGCGGGCTGCCGCCGAATTCGCCCGGCGCATGCGGTCCCTGCGCACGGGCAAGGACCGGGATCAGTGGGGCCCGCTCTGAGGTCGACTGCGTGGGCCCCGGGGCTCAAACGCTGACGTGGGAGTCGGAAGCGATCCACAGCCTGTGTTCTCTGACTTGCTCGGTGAAAGTGCGCGCTTCCGCGCTGCGGCCGGCCGCTGACAGGTTCTGTCGGAACTCGGCGAGGTAGCTGACGCACCGCGCGGACTTGAGTTGTTCGCCGAGGTCGAGCGCATCGAGTGCTACGCGGCATGCTTCCTCGACGTCTCCGGCACGTAGGTGGGCGTCGGCCAGGACCATGGTGACGAAGAAGTCGCTCCGTACGTGGCTGCCGCTCATGGCGTTCTCTGCGTGAGTGACGGCCTGGCGGGCGCTGTCGACATCCCGGAAGCAGTGGGCGGCTTCGGCGGCAAGTTCGACCTCGTCGAAGTAGCTGATCCACTCCGGTTCGTCGTCGTTGTTCCGACTCTCCAGAGCCTTGGTAGCCGCGTGCAAGGCTGCTTCGCAGGCGCGGACATCGCCGGTTCTGGCGAGTGCGCGGGCTTCCATGGCGTGGAACTGAGCGCGGAGCGTCGGCGTGGCCACGGGGGAGATGCCCATGAGCGCGGCGCGGGCAAGCGTGGCTGCCTCCGTGTAGCGGCCGAGGAACGTCGCCTGGTGGCTCATGGCCGAGAGGATGCTTCCGGCGAGCCGGCGGTCGTTGGCGTCCTGAGCCAGGCGCAGAGCCTGGAGGAAGTACCGCTGCGCCAGGCCGTGACGGCAGGCGTCGTACGACATCCAACCGGCGAGGAGTGTTGCTTCCGCCACGGTGGAGAAGAGGGCCCGGCCCACCTGCTCGGTGTACTGCCCGCGCAAGAGTGGCGCCACCTCGGTACTGAGGTACTGGATGGCCGCATGCCGTGCGTGGTCACCGCCGAAGCGGTCGTCGAGTTCGGCGAACATGTCTGCGGTGGTCTTGATGGCGGCCACATCTCCGAGACCGACACGCGTCCCGTTCGTGCGCCGCCTGGGGATCGCCGGCTCGGGCGCCACCAGCCACCGGAGGGACGCCTCATTCCACGCGGGCTCGGACGGCTCGGCCTGTAAGAGAGGCTCGTACCGGTTGAGATCCGCACGCCACAGTTGGCCGACTGCCTCAATCGCGTCATCGGGGCTCGCCGGGTAGGTGACGTCCAGGAGCGATGCGTCCCGTCCACTCTCGTGGTGAAGTCCGAGTTCGGCGGCGCCGAGTCCGAACGCCTCGCACAGCAGCGGGCCGTAGAAGTCGTCCGGGACGCTGTGGCCGTTCTCCCAACTGGCGATGCGCCGTTTCACGCTGGCGTCCGCCGGGAGCTGGTGCCCGCGGTGGCCCGCGACCTGACGTAGCTCACGCACCAACCGCGGCTGACTCCAGCCTCGATCCGTACGGGCCTTCCGTAAGCGAACGTTGGTCGGCTGCATGGAAGTGGTGATCCTTCCTCTCCCCGCCAGAGCACTGGTGCAACTGCTGGGGTCCCTGACTACGTGGCCTCACCCCCGAATGTACGCGTGGACCGTCGTTGAGCGCTGCAGGTAATCGAAGATCGAGCACGGTCGGCCCGCGATGGGGGATGACGCGTTCACGGGTGACGCGTCATCCCCCGTCATCCCTCGTCATCTGCCCTGGTCAGGGGCCTGTGCCGGAGCCTGGACACAGGGCGGCATCGTGACCGCGACTGAGTCTGACTGAGGTGAGAAGACGTGCAGAGGATGACCACGAGGGGTGTCGAATGGCTCTCCGCGGCGGCAGACGATCCGATGGAATGCCGCGCGAAATGGGCGGATGACCCCCGAGCGCCGTTCGCGCTGCCGGTCGGCCGATTCTTCGACGTGGTGACGGTCGAGCAGCGGGTCGGTTTGGAGACCTTCGACCAACTTCTTCGTCATGGACTGCCATTCGGCCCGGTCGTGCTCGATCACAAGGCACGACGCGTGGGCTTCTTCCTCACCTCGCGCAGTAAGGAGACCTTCAAGCGTTGCTTGGCTGAGGCGGAAGGCGCTCCACCTCCGTACCGCTACCTCGGGTGGGGCTCGGTGGTAGTCGTCCCGGGGCCGATGCCTCTGAGCGGTGACCGCTACCAGTGGCTTCGAGCACCGACCCGGCGCCCCGTCGCCAATCCGCTGCGCCCTGTCGCCCTGGCCACCATGTTGGTTGGCGCGGCGGATTTGCTCGCCCGTGTGGACCGGTACAGCGAGCGCTACCCGTCTCCAGCGGCCCTCGCGATCCACCTCGATGAGGGAGCTCCGGCCGATGCGTGATGACGCCACCCACCAACACCCCGATGCGGCCGCCTGGTCCCCCCTAAACAGCGACGACTGGTACGCGGCACGCAACGCCGCAACCGCTCTCCGGGACGCTCTGCTCCGAGCCGGCCTGGAGAAAGACTTCCCGTATCTGCGAGCCGACCTGAACGCCTTCGGCCACGGCCTGGTCGACCTGGGGCGCATCTCGCCGACCACTGCCGAGCGCTTGGCAGAGTTGCTGCGTATGGCGCTGGTTGCGGGCCTGCGGCACCTGGGGGAGAGCAGCGATGGCACTGGTGACCACCACACAGAAGAGGACTGACGTCATGACCGATCGCCGGGGAGTCGTTGCCAAACGAGCGGAGAACTTGTCGCCGGACGTCCCCTACGTCCGCGGCTGGGCACGGGCTTGCCGCGGAGCCGGCGCCTTGGCCACGCAACTGACCGCCCTGGGCCTGGAACCGGACTTTCCTGGTCTCTCGGCAGACGTGAACGTCGCGGGGGACGGCCTGGTACGCCTCAGCGCCGTCCGCCCGGAAGCGGCCTTGTTACTGGCGGAACTGATCGTGTCGGGTCTCGAGGCGGAGATGGCGAACCGCGGCGAAACGCTGGCACAAGAGGCGGAGGAAGGTCGGCACAACTCGTCGGCGGCCTGACCACTGCGCCACGAAGAACGCCGGCCGACTGCGGTACGAGCACGCTCCCGCGGCTGGCCGGCCCGACCCCGTACGTCACCGTTCCCCCGGCGGATGGCGTACGGGGCCCTTTGCCGTCGCGGTGTCTCCCCGGTTGTGGTCTGCCGCTCGGCCGGGACCGGCGCCCCAGCGCCGCAGCCCGGACGAACGGCAGACCAACATGTGCGGGAGAATGCTCGGTTCGTCACGCTTCTTGCGCTGATCAGCCACACCGTGCGGCCAAGCGCTTAGAAGATGCGGGCGGGGGCTTGTGGGGCGCGCTGCCTGGCTGGCGCAGCTGCCGCGGGTGACCGCCGACGTCTACTGCCGTCCGCCGTCGTTGCCGTCACGACTGCCGTCAGTGCCGCTGGCGCGTACGACTCGGAGACGTCTTGTGGCGCGGCCTGAACTCGGCTGACTACGGGTGCCTTCGACGTGGCCCGAACCTCAAACTGGTTGCTGTACTTCGCTGCTGTAGTACAACCGTCAGGAACTGCCGGTGGCTGCCTCAAGCGCAGGCCCACGTTGCGAAAATGACCAGCCTCAAGCCAGCGAGTTCAGGCATACTCATCTGTTCGCCTGCCGGCGGGCCCTGCTGGACCAGGACGGTCCTTGCCTTGAGAGGCCGCTGATGCTCACTGCCCACGAGCCGCTGCACCGTGCTGCCGAAGACTTGGTCATGGCAGTCCTTTCCGAGTTGGCCGAGACGGTATCCGTGCCGCAGTTCGGCCTGCAACGGGACTACCACAGCTGGCGACGCTGCCAGCAGGAGACCTTCTTGGTGGAAGAACACGAACAGTGGCAGTGGCCGATCGAGTTCTCCTCACGGGAGTGGTGGTATAGCTTCCCGGCCTACAAGGCCCTACGTGACGTCATCCGGGATCACGAGGTGCTTCGGAGCCGGGTAGATACCTTGGTCGGCTACCCGTCCAGCCTCCTCCTGCGTCGCCTACAGGATGTCGTGGTTCGGTATCTGCTGACTCCTGTGGTAGAGAAGGTCCGTACCTACCGCTTCGACGGTGCTGCCTTTGAGGCTGCATACGCGACTGTGGAAGCCGGACTGTTCGCCAAGACTGTCCGCTTGGTCGAGTACGTTCCCCTGCTCGGGTTCGACATGTCGCAGGATGTGTCGGGTGCCCCGTTGCGTGACGCTCTCACGATACGGCCGATGACCGACGTAGAGGTTTCCGAAGCGCTGCGGGTGATGGGCCTCCCCATCGCCCAGCTCAGCAGCACTAACTCACTGAGCCTTTCCCGCCTCCATCAGAATGCCCTCGTACTTGAACGCGATCTACCGGTACACAGCGGTTACAACCAGCACCCGGAGGCAGGGGATCCTTCGCCGTTCCACGCCGCCGTCGACCGCATGCTCATCGCCCTGCGCATCGTGTGCGGCGGCTCGGTCACCTATGGTCGTCCGATGTGCATGCAGAGTCGGGAAGATTTTGACGCTCAGCCGCATGCTTCATCCCGCCTCACCGAGGTCCACCATCCGGTTGAGGACCGGCCAACTCTCCTTGTCGACGCTGTCACGTTGGGGAGCTTGTGTGAGGTGTATGACCTGCTGGGTAAGCCGAGTGTCCAGAGCAAGAAGTTTCTGCTCAATGCCCTGCGCCGCTTGACCATGGCGGGTGGCCGCGCCTTGCCTGAGGACAGGCTTATCGACTTGTGCATCACTGCCGAGTCTCTGTTCATCCAACACCCTGGCCTTCCGCGGAGGCGGGATAAGCGTGAGCACCTAGTGGCCGGGGTCATGTCCCCTGTCGTGGTGTAGGCGATCAGTCGTCTGACGTGGCGGGCAGGGCGGTTGGGGTATCGAGGTAGAGGGCGTCCATGCTCTCGTTGGAGAGGTAGCGGCGGGGGAAGGCGATCCACTCGTCGTGGAGTTCGGCGAGGACCGCGGTGGCCAGGCGGAGGACCGCGGGCGGGTTGGGGAAGACCTGGACGACGTCGGTGCGGCGTTTGATCTCCCGGTTCAGCCGCTCCAGCGGGTTCGTGGACTGGATCTTCTTCCAGTGCTGGTGGGGGAAGTCCGCGAACGCGGTCAGGTCTTCTTTCGCCTCCAGCAGCATCTCTCTGACCTTGGGGAACTGCCGGCCGAGCATGTCGGCGACGGTGTCGAGCTGGGTGCGGACCGCATCCGCGGTGGGCTGGGCGAAGACCGTGCGGATCGTCGCGGCGACCATCTCTGCCGAGCCTTTCGGGATCACGGCGAAGACGTTGCGGACGAAGTGGACCCGGCAGCGCTGCCAGGCGGCGCCGAGCATGACCTTGCGGATTGCTTTGACCAGGCCGCTGTGGCTGTCGGAGATGACCAGGCGGACGCCACTCAGGCCGCGTTCGCGCAGGTGACGCAGGAACTGGGTCCAGAAGGCTTCGGTCTCGCTGTCGCCGACCATGACGCCGACGACTTCGCGGCCGCCGTCCTGAGTGACGCCGGTGGCGATGACGATCGCCTGGGAGACGATGCGGTGGTCGACGCGGGCCTTGACGTAGGTGGCGTCGAGGAACAGGTAGGGGAAGCGGATGTGGTCCAGCGGGCGGGTCCGGAAAGCGTCGAGCTGTTCGTCGAGGTCCGCGCAGATCCGGGAGACCTCGCTCTTGGATATCCCGGTGTCGGAGCCGAGGGCTTTGACGAGGTCGTCGACGGAGCGGGTGGAGACGCCGTGAACGTATGCCTCCATGATGACCGCGTAGAGGGCCTGGTCGATGCGCCGCCGGCGCTCGAGGAGGCTGGGGAAGAAGCTTCCGGCCCGCAGTTTCGGGATGGCGAGTTCCAGGTCGCCGGCCTGCGTGGTCATGGTCTTCTCGCGGTGCCCATTGCGCCAGGTGGTGCGGGTGTCGGTGTGTTCGCCCCACTCGGCGCCGATCTTCGTGGTGGCCTCGGCCTCGATCAGTTCCTGCAGCAGCCGCTCGGCGACCTCGCGGACGAGTTCAAGACCATCGGCCGAACGTAGTGACTCAAGCAGGCGAAGTAGGTCATGCTGGGACAAGGCCACCGTGCACCCCCTGGGGTTGAACTGCCCGTTCACTCCGGACAGTTGCACGGTGGCCTGCCAGTTGAGCAGGGAGCAGACACCGGCAGACGGTGCACCCGAGGGAGCAGAACCCGCGCACTCAACCGCAAAGATCCCCTACACCACCAGGCGGGACGCCATCGTGGCCGGTGCGAAGGCTCTCCTGAGTGGTGACTCTTATCTAGGCGCACAGGATCAACACGTTGAGCAGCTGATCAAAGACGTCTATAGACGCCGCAACGCCGAGATGCACGGCGACGTAGGGCAGGCCGGCCCCTTTCGCCTCCTGGATGGAGCTGCGACTACTGATCTTCACGCCCTGGTCGACGATTTCGAGCGTCTTCTACGCCGCGCTGCTCACCTTTTCCTTATCCAAACCGTTGGCGGCGACGGTGGCCGGCCAGCGTAGCCAACCGACCCACGCTACTCACCCAATACTGCTGGCCTGACACCCGCTTTAGGAGTTTGATCGCCCCTCGGCGCTGCCGGGGAACCATCCGTCCACACTGGCCGTGCCGGGCCGCCCAGGACTGCTGGCGTCCGGGGTCGTTGATGTCACGCGTGGATGTCAGAGCGGAGCAACCCGCGCGCGTTCGCTGGCAAGATGATTGCGTGGTTGACCTGGAGCGCATCAAGGCAGAGACCGTGGCGTACTTCCGAGCACTCGAAGTGAGTGCCACCCTGCGGCACCACTTCCGCGCCACTGATGAGGATGGCGCCGTGTGGTACTTCGAGGCCGCGTCCGACGGCGGTGAGTTGATCGCCATCAAGCAGGCCGAGCTGACTCCGGCCGGCCAACTCCACCGATACAGCTGGGAGCATCTGGAGGACGATCACGGCTTCCTGACGGACCAGGCGCTCCACCCTGAGGAGCACCCGCTGGAAGCCATCCCGGCCGAAGAGTTCCAGCGGGTGTGGACTCAGTGACGAGGTTGGACAACCACTTTAGGAGAGAGGCTGGGGGACCTCGGGCCTGAGCTGCGGATTCGTCGGCCGGGGAAGCAGGCGGCTACTCGACCGCAGGGCACCGGCGTTGACCGTGGCTGCCCCCTGCATCTGGCACGGTTGTGGCACGAGCCTCCGACGGTGGACGCGCTGCAGGCAATCACCCCTCCGCGTGTGGCCGCTGTCGGGCATCCTGGTCTCTTTCGGTACCTGCTACTTGGAGCCGCCATGCCCCGCCACGCGATCAACGACGCGCTCACCGAGCACAACGGCATCAGGGCCTTTGCCATGAAATGGATCAAGAAGGAGTTCGACTCGACGTGGGAACGTCTGAGCGAGTCACGATGCCGCGAGTTGGAGGAGTGGCTGAAGTCGCAAGACATCGGCTACCTGTGCCCCGGAGCACATGACGGACATGACCGGAAGGCCTGCCCACTGCCCTCCGTGGAGACAGCCGAAGTCTTGCTTTATCAGAGAAATTCTGCCATCGGCGTGACTATCAGGCTGACATCCTTTGACACCCCACTCCGTCAGCAGCCGGCCGTCGTCGGCGGCATGCTCTCTATAATGGCAGGCGTTCTTGAAAGCACATTTAAGGGCGCTTTCAAGAACGGCCTCGACACGCTCGGCGATGGCTTGGCTGACCAGCGGCAGGTATGACCACGGGTGCCTATTGGTGCGTGGCGCTGCTGTGCGACGTGACTGCGCTTGTCCCCAATGGGCACCAGAGCACGGCTCCGGAGGGCTCTGGCAGATGGAGCGAATTCGCTGGTGGCAGCCTAGGGGGACCGAGAGGGAGACCCCGCTGTCCACGGATAGTCCACTGGGCTGCGTGGATGCTGCGAGCGCGACAGGGAGTGTCGGTGCTTCACCGCTAGCGGCACCTAGAGTCGGTGTCACTAGAGAAGGCTATAGCAGCCTCACAAGAGGCGTGTGTACCAGCGGTTTAGGGCCACTGCTCCTCCGCGAGTGGCGCATTATTCAACTGGTCACGAGTGCTACGCCAGTTCGGCGTGAACCTGTCCATCAACTTGGTGAAACGGTCGTCGTGATGGCGTTCCAGGTAATGCGCCATCTCATGGACGACGATGTACTCGAGGCAGGCTGGGGGTTTCTTGGCGAGCTCGACGTTGAACCAAACGTGCCCGGTCTCGCGGTTACACGAGCCCCACTTGGTCTTCATGCGCTTGATGCTCCAGCGCGGCACCGACACCTCGAGGACTGGTTCCCATTTTGCGATCATGTCCGGGATCACGTGTCGAAGCTGCTCTCGATACCAACGGTCGAGCAGCTCCCGCCGCCGCTCAGCGGTGGTGCCGGCCGGGACGTATAGCAGCAGTCGCTCACCGTCGAGCTCGACGTGGGCGCGTCCGGGGCGCTCAACGACCTTCATCCGGCGGCGAACGCCCCACACGTAGTGAGACTCGCCGGTGACCATCTCTCGCGTGGACTGGCGTGCGGCTGACTGGAGTTGCTCGCGCTGCTCTTTGATCCACGGCAGGCGCTGGATCACGGCTAGCCGCACCTGGTCATCGCCGAGCTGGTGCGGCGCCGCTACCCGAACACGCCCAAGGGGTGGATAGACACCGATGTGCAGGTTCTTGATGTTCTTGTAAATGACGTCGATGCCGATGCCACGGACGGTGATATAGGCGCTAGCGGTACTCATGACGGGCCTTTAGCAGTTCAAGCAGTTCGTCGAGTCGGTTAAAGTCGGCGGGCAACGCCTGAGCAAGCGCGCGCTTGACTTTCTTCTCCTTCATCGCGTTACCCACCCACGAATCGGGCTTGGTATGGAGGATGGTGGTATCCACCACCGCGGCCAGCTCCGGCGCCTGATCGAAGAAGTCGATCAGGGCGCGGCGGGCACCGTTGTTGGCCCACTCCGGGTACTCGGTGTCCGATTCGCCCTTACCGAGGTTCGTCGCGTGCTCCAGGAGCTTTTCGAGGTACTCCTTGTAGTCCAGAGCGCCCTGCCGTCGTTCCTCAAGTATGGCGTCGAGTAGTTCCGACATGTTGTCGTAGTACTTCGGGTTCATCGGGCGCTCATCGATGATCACCTTGCGCATGTTGTTGGTGATCGTCTCCGCCATCGCTTCGGGGTCCTTCTTGATACCCGCGGGAAGCTTGTCGAGCGCGCTAGCCCCCATCTCGACGATCAATTGGATCAGCCCAGTTTCCTGGAAGTCGGATACCACTTCGGAGGGACTGGCGCTGATGTATGTGTCGAGCAGATGCCGCATGCCGGCCTCGTACTGCTTGAAGTCGACATTCTCGCCAGCACCAAGTTTCACCTCGTCGCGCACGTTGGCGTAGTGGGCGATCTCTTTCTTGATCGCTGCCGCCTCGGCGCCTTCCATTTCGTTGGCGAGATTGCCGTACGCGCGGGTCACGGCCGCGACAGCCTTGTAAAGCTCAACCCGCTTGGGCTCGTTGGCCTTGAGCTGCTCAGCGTTGCCCTGCTCGCGGGCGCAGAAGTACTGCTGGTATTGGAGGGTGTCCTTCGGCGGTGCGACCGGCTCACAGAGTGCCCGGATCTTCTCCAAAGCCTCATCGAGGTCCTCACGGGCCTTGTCGATCCGGTCTGACAGCAGCCCCTCGATATCCTTCTTCTCATAGCCTTCGAGCGCGCCACCGGTGTAGTCCGTGATCGCGGACTCAAGGGAGTTGAACAGGTCTCGGTAGTCGACGATGTAGCCGTAGTCCTTGTCCTCGCCATCAAGGCGGTTCACCCGGCAGATCGCCTGGAACAGGCCGTGGTCCCGCATCTTCTTGTCGATGTACAGGTACGTCGCGCTCGGGGCATCGAAGCCAGTCAAGAGCTTATCGACGACGATGAGCAGCCGCATCTGGCCCGGGTCCTTGATAAAACGTTCCTTGACCTCTCCTTCGAACTGCTCGACCTTTCCCATTGCCTTGTCGGCAGGCTCGCTGAAGTGGTCGGCGAGCATCTGCCGGTAGATCTCGTACTGGCGGAGGCGCTCGGTGGCGCCGTGGCCGGAATCCTCCTTGGAGATGTCGCTGGCCTGTGGTGTGTAGGACGTGATGATGGCACACTTGCCCTTGAACCCAGCCTGCGTGAACAGCTCGTAGAACTTGCACGCCTGGTAGATGCTCTGGCTGACGAGAATGGCATTACCGCGGCCGTCCGAGAGGCGCGGCTTGATCTCCATATCGAGCAGAATGTCATTGACTATCTGTCGGGCACGCGGCTCGGAGCTGACAACCTTCTGCATGGTGCCCCAGCGCTTCTTGAGCTCGGCGCGGGACAGGTCCGTCATGCCGCGCGTCTTGGCCTCAAACCACTGGTCGACCTTCGCCGGCGAGGTCAGGTCCTGGTCGATGTTGCGTGCCTCATAGCGCAGGTCCAGGACGACTCCATCAGCCACGCCCTCGTCGAACTGATAGGTGTGGATGAAACTGCCGAACCTTTCTTCGGTAGTGGCTTTGTCCTCCTTGAGTAGCGGCGTCCCGGTGAAGCCGATGAACATGGCCCCCGGCATGAGTGCCTTCATGGCGTCGTGCATCTTGCCCGACTGCGTACGGTGGGCCTCGTCGACAAACACAAAGATGTTGCCCTTGGCGTGGAAGTCCTTGGGGACGGTCGCTTTCAGCTCACGAATGAACTCGCTCTCAGCCTCATGGCGGGCGGCCTCGTCTTCCGAGCCGCGAAACTTATGGACCAGCGAACAGACCAACCACTCCTCGCTCACATTCAATGTGGCGAGGAGGTCACCACCACTCTTGGTGCGATAGATGGACTCATTGACTCCCTGAAAGACCCTCTCAATCTGATCATCCAGTTCGGTCCGGTCAGTGATGAGGAGCACGCGGGCGTCCAGCTGGTTTTCGCGGATCCACTTGGCCAACCACACCATCGTCAGAGACTTGCCGGAGCCCTGGGTGTGCCAGATGATGCCACCCTCGCGCTTGGCGATCCGCTCCTGAGCGGCCTTGACACCGAAGTACTGGTTGTGCCGACACGTCTTCTTCTGCCCCGCATCGAAGACCATAAAGTCATGAACCAGCTCAAGTAGACGTTCCTTCGAGCAGAGCTGGGTCAAGGAGCGGTCGAGAGGATCGGCGATGTCGGATGGCTCCCGCCACGCCAGCCAGTACTTCTCCGCCGTGTCGATAGGGCTGTAGCGCAGCCCCTCCACGTCGTTGCCAGCCATGACGAGCTGCACCGTCGTGAAGAACGACCGAATGAACTCGGGACGCTGGTTCCCGATGCTCTGCCGGATGCCTTCAGAGACAGCGACCTTCGACCGCTTGAGCTCGATCGTCCCGAAGGCGATGCCGTTGACGTACAGCACGATGTCCGGGCGCTTGGCGTGCTGGCCCAGCACCGTCACTTCCTCCGCAAGGGCGAAGTGATTGGCTTCTGGCCGTGCCCAGTCGATGAGCCACACCGTCTTCGTCTGCTCGCCGACCCCCGGCTTGACCTTCACCCCGTACCGCAGCAGACCGTATACGTCACGGTTCGCCTCGTACAGGTCACGTCCACCGCCGAGCGAAGCGTCGCTCTTCAGCTTATCAACCGCCTTGTTGATGAGACTGTCGCTATAGCCGCGGGCACGAAGGTTTTGTGCGAGCAACTTCACCTCAACGTTGAAGTTTCCCTCGCGATGCGCCCAGTTGCCGAGGTACTCGTAGCCCAGCAACTCCTGGAAAAGCTGGACGACACGGTCTTGAGTCTTGCGTTCAGGTTGGCCGACGTTACTCATGCTGCGCCTTCCCTCACGGGTAGGCGTGTACGTCCGGTCAGGAGCTGCTGCATCATGCCAGTCTTAACGGCGCGAACCCGGGTGAGACGAACATTGAGAGCCGCGAGCTCAGACTCTGCATCCCGGAGCACCTCGACAATCGCCCGTTGCTCATCTACAGGTGGCAAAATCGGCTGCACTTCAAGCAGTTTGGTCTTCGCGATATTATATCTCGTGGCGCCTTGGGCCAACGAAGCCACCAATTCGCGCCCATTGCTGGAGCGAAA
Source organism: Streptomyces griseoaurantiacus (assembly GCF_036189845.1). Classification (NCBI taxonomy): domain Bacteria; kingdom Bacillati; phylum Actinomycetota; class Actinomycetes; order Kitasatosporales; family Streptomycetaceae; genus Streptomyces; species Streptomyces griseoaurantiacus. The sequence goes on from NZ_CP108326.1 coordinate 5,089,077, forward strand.
GAAATAGGCCAAGAATGTCGGATCGATGCGTCTCGTATCCTTTAGGCGATATCCGAAGCAGAAGCTATTCAGGTAGGTCGAGGGAGACGGATTGAATTCGACCACTGATGCGAAGGCGACCTCCTCGGGTGTCTCGGACGAACCATTGAAGAGGACGTCCCCCCGCTGCACTTGGTTTTGACGTTCACCTGGCCGAACGCGCACGCGCTCAAGTCTGTGACCGAGAAGCCTCGCGCTTGCCATCACTTCCATGAAGGTCACGAAGGATGCCGATCCAGCGCCGAAGTCGTTCTTGTCCTTGCCGACGAGGCCGCCGTATGTCGTGCCCTCGTCGCGGAGTTTCACTTCGCGCCATTCGTCAACGAAACCAGGGAGGCGAGTCTTGCCAGTCAGTAGCCGCTGCGTCAGGCCCTGCTTAATCGCCTGCTTCTTTTCCGTCAGCCGCTCGAGATTTGCGATAAGTTGATCTACCTCAGAGAGAGCCTTCCCAATGGACTCTTGCTCGGGAATGGGTGGAATTGGAAGGCAAACTTTTACTAGGTCAGACTTCTTGACGTGAACGAATGACGACTTGAAGCCATGCGCCTGCCTCTCGATCTCTTTCTGTACATTTTGAAGTACGAGAAACGAGTAATAAGGTGCGACCTTTGTCTTATCTGGGGTCACCTTGAAGATGTGTTGATTTAGAACCGCATTTGGGCCAGTCCAGATCCGAGCACCAAACGACGTTCCGGTTGTGCCAGACCACGCGAAGAGGATATCACCTGCCCGAATGCGATACTTCTCGCTGATTGGACCATCGTAGTAATTATAGGGACTATTGTCATCGTTTAGGTTTTGGATCCTAATAATAGGCGTTCCGTGAGTCTTCCACTCGCTCGGCCTAAATGCCAAACCATTGGTAAGCGTTAGTGTTTGGCCAATGGTGTAGTATTGCCAGTCACGTGGAAGCGCATCCATTTTTGCCTGTTCGGAAAGCTGTCCTAGTTCCATTTAGGCTCCAAATTCTGGAAGTGCCGTTGAGTTTGCCAACTCCTTGATGTTGTGTCGAGGCTCACACGACCCCCATGGCTTTTAGGTGAGCACTCACTTGACGGTTCAGTTGCATGATCCGGCTCTCAAGCTCTCCAACAGTCTCGACGTACCGTTCGCCAAGCTGCTGGATGCGACCAACCAACGTCGAAGTCAGGGCGTTTACCTCACCAACGATCCGCTCGCTGATGGTGCTCTTCCACTTGTCGTCTAGCACGAGGGACTTCACGTCAACCTCGGTAAGGTCGCCGTATTTCTTGAGAGTGGCGAGGTTTAGCGCTGCCTCGGCTTCCTTGGCGGTCTTCTTTGCGACAGTTTCATCGTTGTACAACCTGATCAGGTGCTGGAGAGCCCTGACCTCTTCTGGTTCAGCCCTTTCGTGTCGAGCCACCTTGAGCCGAGTCGAAGCGAGAACCTTAGAGATCTTGCCGTCCTCCATCGCTTCAGCAAGCAGGCCGTCTTCGACAGCGTGTTCCTCGACATATTCCTCAACGGCCCGGCCGGCCTCCTCGGCTGCCGCGTTCAGGGTGTCAACCCTGGCCTGCTCGTCCGCAAAGTAACGAGCCACGACGAGCGTCGGCGGGATGAGGTCCATCTTGTACTTGGTGGCACTGCGCCCGGAACCGATAATGAGATCCGGGATCTCGGAGAGCTTGCGCTCCTTGTCCTCGATGGTCTTGCGGGGCTTCGCCGCATCTAGCCATCCATCGTTCATGACAAGGAAGACATCGTCGTGCATCACGCCATGCCAGTAGGTCATGAGCTGCTCATAGACGTCGTACTCATCGAGCAGCGGAGCGTTCTTGAACCGAGCCAGCAGATCATCGCTGATATGAGCGATCAGGTCTTTTGGGACGGTGTCGGCATTGAGGGCCTCGAGGGTGGGTCGATGGACAACGAACCAATCGTCCACCTGGCCGCGTACATCGGTAGCGAACTTCTGGAACTCGTCGGAGTCCAAGATGGTCTGCTGCACCTCAGCAACACCGACCGCAAGATCGCTGTAGCCAGGGCGATTTTCCTTGAACAGTGTGGTGCGAAGACTCGGAAACGCGCTCCAGTACCCGCTGAGTGCGTCTAGATCACCGTTAGGGATCCCACCGTGGACGTGAGCATGAAGATCCTGGATGTCCTCCGGCTCGGAGGAGTCGATGTAGCGCGGAATATTGAGGTTGTAGTCGTTCTTCGCATCGGCGATCTCGTGCAGCGGCACCATACGCGAATAGCGCTCGATCTCGGCCTGCCTGTTGAATACATCGACGATCTTGTGGATATCCTGGCTACGGAGACGGTTCTTGTTGCCGTCCTTGATAAAGCCCTTAGAGGCGTCGATCATGAAGACGCCGGTGCGCGCCTGAGCGTTCTCCTTATCGAGGACGATGACGCAGGCTGGAATTCCTGTGCCATAGAAAAGGTTCGCTGGCAGCCCGATGATCCCCTTGATGTAGCCACGGCGCAGCAGCTCTTTACGAATATTCGCCTCGGCGTGGCTGCGGAATAGTACACCATGCGGCAAAATGACCGCGGCTTTGCCGCTGCTCTTCAGCGACTTGAGGACGTGCAGCAAAAAGGCGTAGTCACCGTTCTTCTCCGGCGGCCGGCCGAACTCGAAGCGACCATAGGCTTTCTCCAGGCCATTGCTCCACGACTTGATTGAGAACGGCGGGTTGGCGACGGCGAAGTCGAAGGTCTGGAGTCGTTCACCCTGGGTGAACTGCGGGTTGGTGATGGTGTCACCTTTGAGGATGTCGGCGTCCTCGTTGCCGTGAAGGATCATGTTCATCTTGGCCAGCGCCCAAGTGGCGTTGTCTTTCTCCTGGCCGTAGATGGTGAGACCGCGTGGGGCCTCGTCAGCTACCTTGAGGAGCAACGAGCCGGACCCGCACGTGGGGTCGTAGACCGTGTGGTCCTGCCGGGTGCCCGGTCCGATGCCGACGACCTTGGCGAGCACCCGCGAGACCTCGGCCGGAGTGTAGAACTGACCCTTTGACTTACCCGACTCCGTGGCGAAGTGCCGCATCAAGTACTCGTAGGCGTCGCCGAGTAGGTCGTCGCCCTCAGCCCGGCTTCCCCGGAAGTCAAGGTTGGCGAAGATGGTCACCAGCTTAGCCTCGCGCTTTCATGAAGCGTGGTGTCCGACGGGTGGTCAGACAAACGAAAAGTGCCTCTGACCAGCAAGAATGAGGATTGTCGAGGTCCTTGTTCCTGCCGCCGCCGGAGGCACTTCCCAGGTGAAGAAGCGTATCGGTTCCTATCCGCGTGTCCGCATCGAGGGCGGTGGCCGGGCGGTGGTCTCGCAGGCGGGTGGCGTCCTGCTGGTGGAGACGGCCCGGAAGACAGGGCTGGACCAGGCGATATCGGCGGCTCTGGCACCGTGGCGCAAAGCGCGGGCGGTGCACGATCCGGGGAAGATCCTGCTGGATGTGGCCCTGGCGGTCGCGTTCGGCGGGGACTGCCTGGCCGATGTGGGCATGCTGCGGTCCGAGCCGGCTGTGTTCGGTCCGGTGGCCTCCGATCCCACCGTCTCCCGCCTCATCGATGCCCTCGCCTCGGGCGGGCCGAAGGCCCTGGCGGCGATCCGCACCGCACGGGCCCATGTCCGCGAACACGTCTGGAATCTGGCCGGGCAGGCGGCACCGGACGCCGGCGGACAGGTGATCGTGGACATCGACGGGGTGCTCGTGCTGGCCCACTCCGAGAAGCAGGACGCCGCCGCGACCTGGAAGAAGACCTTCGGACACCACCCGCTGATGGCCTTCGTCGACCACGGCCGGGGCGGCAGCGGAGAGCCGGCCGCCGCTCTGCTGCGGCCCGGCAACGCGGGAAGCAACACCGCCGCCGACCACATCACCACCGCCCAACTCGCCCTGGCCCAGCTGCCCAAGAAGTACCGGCGTGGACGACAGACACTGATCCGGACCGACTCCGGTGGCGGCACCCACGAGTTCGTGGCCTGGCTCGCGAAGCCGGGCCGGTGGCTGTCGTACTCGGTCGGCATGACCATCACCGACGCCATCCACGCCGCGGTGCTCCGTATCCCGGCCACCGCATGGACGGTCGCCGTCGAGCCGGGCGGCGAGATCCGCGACGGCGCCTGGGTGGCCGAACTCGACGGCGACTGCCTCAAGGGCTGGCCGGCGGGGATGCGGCTGATCGTGCGCAAGGAACGCCCTCATCCGGGCGCCCAGTTGCGCTTCACCGACGCCGACGGAATGCGGCTGACCTGCTTCGCCACCCAACACCAAGGACATGCCGATCGGCGCCCTCGAACTGCGCCACCGCCAGCGCGCCAGAGCCGAGGACCGCATCCGCGCCGCCCGTGCCACCGGCCTGCGCAACCTCCCCCTGCACGACGCCGCACAGAACCAGATCTGGCTGGAGATCGTCCAGATCGCCCTCGACTTGCTCGCCTGGATGCCGATGCTCGCCCTGACCGGCCCCGCCCGGCTGTGGGAACCCCGACGGCTCCGCCTGCGACTGTTCTCCACCGCCGCCCAGCTCGTCACCACCGGACGCCGCCGCATCCTCCGCCTCGCCCGCCACTGGCCCTGGACCCACCTGATCACCGACGCCCTGGCCCGGCTCGACACCCTCCCGAACCCCGGCTGACCAGCACCTTCCCGTCCCTGCGAACAGCACCCCCTGCCGGAGCCGTGGAACCCGGCGCCCACCCGACGCGACAGCCGGGCCACCGGCATGCTCACCACCGCCCCAACACGCCGAAACGGCCCGCCAGTTGGACTGACGAGCCGTCATGAAATGCCGAGGTTAGTTGCTGGCTGCACCTGACGCGTCGTATTTCGTCCCGCTGGCGGACGGGCGTCCCAGGAATTGAGTCCGGTTCGTGCTCTACGCCTGGACTGCCGAGCTGGCGACCCTCACGGTATGGGGGTCTTACAAGAGAGGCCGCGGCGATTAGGTGGCGGGCAGTCTCGCTGCCCGCATTGCGGGCTGTTACAGGACCGGATGGCGACACTCGAACATGACTGGGTGCTGCTGGAGCCAGACATGCAACCGCTGGCTCACACCGTCCCGGCGGAGCATCGGTGGATCGAGCTGCCCGATGGACGCGTGACGGTCTACGGGGTGTGTCCGCCGGATCAGTTCCAGCGGTGTCGGATCGAGCACCGTCTAGCCTGCCCGGCACAGCCGCTGCCGGATCTGTGGCCGTGGTTGACGAGCCTGCGTGGGGAGAACGCGCGGCAGGCCGAGCGCCGGGACGACCCCAAGCCGCCTTCGCCTCCAGAAGAGTGGCCGGACGCCGGCTGAGTGGTCCCTCGGTAACCGCTCTAATCCTTGGCGTAAGCAGAGCGTAGGCTGGCACCATCAGGGTTCTCTTAGAACCACTTACGAGGAGCCCTTTGATGGCCTTCCAGTTCGACGGCTACCTGCTGAGCATCAAGCCCGCCCGACACGTGCTGACACTCATACCGGGCTGGGGTGTGCACCGCCTCACACTGTTTTTCGAGGCCGCCGGGACGGGCGACATCCCCGAGGGGCAGGCGCACCAGCTGTCGGGTGAGCTTTGGGTGAACGACATGGGGAACTCCGGGTGGCTGGGCCCACTAATGCAGCGGTGGCCGATGGAAGCGCACCCCGAGGGTCGAAACATCAGCTTCGATGTGGCGTTGACCGACGCGCAGATACTGGGCTTGGAGAAGGCCCGGAAGGGTCGGGAGTTGGAGTTGCGTGTGGACCTGACCGCAGTGCAACTCGGTGCCATCGCAGGCTGGCCGGCTCGCACGGACCAGCTGACCGTCCGGATTTCGCACGAGGAGTGGGCGAAGACCCTTGCCCAACTCGATGCGGGTGCGTTCGTTGACGTACTGGTTCCAGTTACAGAGGTGGAGAACAGGGCCACTGCCGCGCGGCGTCTGAGGGAAGCCAAAAGCCTGATCGGCGCGGGCAGATTCGAGGAGGCCGTTGGCAAGGCCCGTCTGGCATTGGACGCTGTGAGGGAAGCCTGCGACACCGTGAACGTGGTGAGGAACCTGCCGTCTGCGCAGCAGCGGTCCCAGGAACAGCGGTGGGGGATGCTGATCCAAAGTGCCTACCAGCTATTCAGCGGGGCGCAGCACGACGATTCGGGGACCACAGAGCACTTCACGTGGTCTCGGGCGGATGCGATAGCGGCAGTGGCGACCGCGGCCGGACTCCTGGCCCGTCTGGAAGACCTGCAGTAGCGGGGCTGGCCGCGCGTGGTGCTTCTGCGCGCGGGAGGCCTCTGATCTTCACGAGCCTGCGTGGGGCGAACGCGCGGTAGGCGGAGCGACCGGACGACCGCAAGCCGCCTTAGCCTCCGGCAGGGTGACCGGATGCCGACTGAGCGCTGCCTCGGAAATCCTGGAGCTGACCAGGAAAGATGCCCCAAGATCCTGTCCACGAATAGTCCACAGCCCTCGGCAGACGGCCGCTTTTGGCGGCACACGCCTGCACATACGCGAAGACCCCGGCCTCAGCGTTTCCGCTGGTGACGGGGTCTTTGGGCACCTCATGCTGGGTGCCCCCGGCAGGATTCGAACCTGCGCACACGGCTCCGGAGGCCGTTGCTCTATCCCCTGAGCTACGGGGGCGTGTCGGTCGCGTTCGGTGTTGCTCGCGGCGACGGGTAGAACACTACCAGCTCCTCCGTGGTGGTCATGAACGGGTTTTGATGTTGAGGGGGAGGGAGTGGGCGCCGCTCCCGCTGCTTGGCGGGGGGGGGTGCCTCTGGGAGGGCGGTCCAAGGCGGCGCGTCTACACGGCAAGCACTCCGCCCCCCTCACGGGGCAGAAGTCGGGAAAAGCCGGACGGGGCGGTGTGGCTCGACCTACTCTCGAGTTGTGCCAGGCGCGTCCGGCCGGGTTCTTGTTGTGGACGACAACAAGGTCATCCGGCAGCTGATCAGGGTCAACCTCGAGCTGGAGGGCATCGAGGTCGTGACCGCGGCCGATGGCGTCGAGTGTCTGGATGTCGTGCATCGGGTGCGGCCCGACGTCGTCACCCTCGATGTCGTCATGCCCAGGCTGGACGGGCTGCGGACCGCCGCCCGGCTGCGTGCCGACCCCCGTACCCGTGATCTTCCGCTCGCCGTCATCAGTGCCTGCACCCAGTACGAGGTGGAGAGCGGGCTCGACGTCGGCGTCGATGCCTTCCTCGCCAAGCCGTTTGATCCGGCTGATCTCGTGCGGATCGTGCGAGAGCTGTTGGAGCAAGGGAGGGGACGGGGGAGAGGGACTGGTGTCGGCGGGGGTGCTCCTCGTGGTGCCGGTTCCGGTTCCGGTTCCGGATCCGGGGATGCCGATCGGCCGACGGGTCAGGCCGGCCGGGCCGAGGCGCCGCAGTCGAGTCCCTGACCCGCCCCCCAGCGCACCCGTGCAGAAGCCTCGGCCGCAGTTGAGTCCCTGACCTGCTCCCCAGCACCCGTGCAGAAGCCTCGGCCGCAGTCCAGTCCCTGACCCGCCCCCCGGCGCCCTCCCCGCACAGGCGCCCCCGCCCCGGGACCCCACCCCCGTCCACATCCCGATACCCCCGCCCCCTCGACTCGCCCTCGCACCCCCCTCCTCCCCTACGCTTGTCCCGTGACCCCCGTAGAGCTCTCCCGTACCGTGCTGCGCGCGGTGCGGTCCGCTGTCGAGGACGGGGAGCTGGACGTGGTCGTGCCCTCGCGGGCCGTGGTGACGCCGCCCGGGCCCGGGGGGTCGGGGGACTACGCCACCAACATCGCGCTGCGGCTCGCCCGCGAGGCCGGGCGGCCGCCCCGCGACGTCGCCGAGATACTGCGGGCGCGGCTGTGCCGGGCCGACGGGGTCGCCGATGTGCTCGTCAGCGGGCCCGGGTTTCTCAACGTCCACCTCGCCGACGATCTCGCCACCTCCGCCCTCGTGCGGCGGATCCGGGCGGACGGGGAGCGGTACGGGTACTCCGAGGAGTGCGCGGGGGACGAACCCGTGCTGTTGCGGGTTCCGTTCGACGTGCGCGCCGAGGTCGTCGCCGACTCCCTCGTGCGGATCATCGCCAGTCAGGGCGGGCGTGTCGAGGTCGCGCACGGGGAGCCCGCCACGCTGCGCCCCGTGCCGGCGGCCGAGGATCCGGCGCCGCTCGGCGGGGACGCCTCGCGGTGGGCGCTGCTGCATCCCGCCGGGCACGACCGGCCGCGGATCACCGCCGAGCATCTCGTGCAACGGGAGAGCAATCCGCTGTTCCGGGTGCGGTACGCCCATGCCAGGACCTGCGCCCTCGCCCGCGCGGGCGCCCGCCTCCACCTCGTGCCTGAGCCGGGGGACACGGCCCAGACCGACGTGCGGCCCCTGCTGCGCGCGCTCGCCGAGTATCCGCACGCCCTCGCGCACGCCGCGCGGCACCGGGCGCCCGACCGGCTCGCCCGGCATCTCGTCGGCACCGCCGACGCCTTCCTCGCCGTCCAGCACACCGTGCTGCCCCTCGGCGACGAGAAACCCTCGGCCGCCCACCGTGCCCGGCTCGCCCTCGCCGAAGCCGCCGGGACGGTGCTGGCCGGCGGCCTGTCCCTGCTCGGCATCAGTGCACCCGTCCATCTCTGAGGGCGGTCGCGGGCGTCTTGTCCCCGTCACCGCCCGGTCTCAGAGCACGCAGTCGCAGTCGCAGAGAAGAAGAGTAGAGAGCTCGCCGCCATGAGTCGTTCCGCACATCCCGCCGGGCCCCGGCACGCCGACGTCCTCCCCGAGGGCCACTACGCCGCTCCGCCCGTCGATCTCAACGCCCTCGACCCCAAGGTGTGGGCGCAGACCGTCACCCGCGACGAGGACGGTGTCGTCACCGTCGGCGGGGTCGACGTCAAGACGCTCGCCGAGGAGGTCGGGACGCCGGCGTACGTCCTCGACGAGGAGGACTTCCGGGCGCGTGCGCGCGCCTGGCGCACCGCCTTCGGGCACGACGCCGACGTCTTCTACGCCGGCAAGGCCTTCCTCTCGCGTGCCGTCGTGCGCTGGCTCGACGAGGAGGGGCTGAACCTCGACGTCTGCTCCGGTGGCGAACTCGCCACCGCCCTCTCCGCCGGGCTCGCCCCGGACCGCATCGCCTTCCACGGCAACAACAAGACCCCGGCCGAGATCCGGCGGGCCGTCGAGGCGGGCGTCGGGCGGATCGTGCTCGACTCCTTCCAGGAGATCGTGCGGGTCGCGCACCTCGCCCGTGAGCTGGGCAAGCGGCAGCGGGTGCAGATCCGGGTGACCGTCGGGGTCGAGGCGCACACCCACGAGTTCATCGCGACCGCCCACGAGGACCAGAAGTTCGGCATCCCGCTGGCCGGCGGGCAGGCCGCCGAGGCCGTGCGGCGGGCGCTGCAGCTCGACTCGCTGGACGTCATCGGCATCCACTCCCACATCGGCTCGCAGATCTTCGACATGTCGGGCTTCGAGGTCGCCGCCCACCGCGTGGTCGGGCTGCTCAAGGACATCCGGGACGAGCACGGGGTCGAGCTGCCCGAGATCGACCTCGGCGGCGGGCTCGGCATCGCGTACACCAGCGAGGACGACCCCCGCGAGCCGCACGAGATCGCCAAGGCGCTCACCGAGATCGTCACCCGCGAGTGCGAGGCGGCCCGGCTGCGCACGCCGCGCATCTCCGTCGAGCCGGGGCGCGCCATCGCCGGGCCGACCGCGTTCACGCTGTACGAGGTGGGCACCGTCAAGCCGCTGGAGGGGCTGCGGACGTACGTGTCCGTGGACGGCGGCATGTCGGACAACATCCGCACCGCGCTGTACGACGCGGAGTACAGCGTCGCGCTCGTCTCGCGCACGAGTGACGCGGAGCCGATGCTGGTCCGTGTGGTCGGCAAGCACTGCGAGAGCGGGGACATCGTGGTGAAGGACGCGTTCCTGCCCGCAGACCTGGCGCCCGGTGACCTGATCGCCGTGCCGGCCACCGGCGCCTACTGCCGGTCCATGGCCAGCAACTACAACCACGCGCTGCGGCCGCCGGTGGTGGCCGTGCGCGAGGGCGAGGCGCGGGTGATCGTGCGCCGGGAGACCGAGGAGGACCTGCTGCGGCTCGACGTCGGCTGAGCCCGCACCCGCCCCGGGAGAGGGCGGGGTCGAAGCATGGGCGGCGGCGGGAGATCTTTCGTTCTTCCGCCGTCGCGGCAATGAAATAGATGTCTCACAATCCGGACCAAGGGCAGGAATTCCGGTCCGTTGCGTGAGACTGGTCCAACCTGGACGGTATGAGGAAACGAGGTCGGATGATGCGTACGCGTCCGCTGAAAGTGGCGCTGCTGGGCTGTGGGGTAGTCGGCTCAGAGGTGGCGCGCATCATGACGACGCACGCGGAGGACCTCGCCGCCCGGATCGGCGCCCCCCTCGAACTCGCCGGAGTGGCCGTCCGCCGGCCCGCCAAGGTGCGCGCGGGCATCGACCCCGCCCTGGTCACCACCGACGCCACCGCCCTCGTCAAACGCGGGGACATCGACGTCGTCGTCGAGGTCATCGGCGGCATCGAGCCCGCCCGCTCCCTCATCACCACCGCCCTCGAACACGGCGCCTCCGTCGTCTCCGCCAACAAGGCGCTCCTCGCCCAGGACGGCGCCGCGCTGCACGCCGCCGCGGGCGAGCACGGCCGCGACCTCTACTACGAGGCCGCCGTCGCCGGCGCCATCCCGCTGATCCGGCCGCTGCGCGAGTCCCTCGCCGGCGACAAGGTCGACCGGGTCCTCGGCATCGTCAACGGCACCACCAACTTCATCCTCGACAAGATGGACTCCACGGGCGCCGGCTACCAGGAGGCCCTGGACGAGGCCACCGCGCTCGGCTACGCCGAGGCCGACCCGACCGCCGACGTCGAAGGCTTCGACGCCGCCGCCAAGGCCGCCATCCTCGCCGGGATCGCCTTCCACACCCGGGTGCGCCTGGACGACGTCTACCGCGAGGGCATGACCGAGGTCACCGCGGCCGACTTCGCCTCCGCCAAGGAGATGGGCTGCACCATCAAGCTGCTCGCCATCTGCGAGCGGGCGGCGGACGGGGAGTCGGTCACCGCGCGCGTGCACCCCGCGATGATCCCGCTCAGCCACCCGCTGGCCTCCGTGCGCGGCGCCTACAACGCCGTGTTCGTCGAGTCCGAGGCCGCCGGACAGCTCATGTTCTACGGTCCCGGCGCGGGCGGCGCGCCCACCGCCTCCGCGGTCCTCGGCGACCTCGTCGCCGTCTGCCGCAACCGGCTGAACGGCACCACCGGACCCGGCGAGTCCGCGTACACCCGGCTGCCGGTCTCGCCGATGGGCGAGGTCGTCACGCGGTACCACATCAGCCTGGACGTGGCCGACAAACCGGGCGTACTGGCCCAGGTGGCCACCGTGTTCGCCGAGCACGGCGTCTCGATCGACACGGTCCGCCAGCAGAGCCGACCGGACGGAGACGGCGAGGCCTCCCTCGTCGTCGTCACCCATCGTGCGTCCGACGCCGCCCTCACCGGCGTCGTCGAGGCGCTGCGCAGCCTCGACACCGTACGGGGCGTGGCCAGCATCATGCGGGTTGAAGGAGAGTAACCAGCAATGACCCACCAGTGGCGCGGAATCATCGAGGAGTACCGGGACCGGCTGCCGGTCTCCGACACCACGGAGGTCGTCACACTCCGCGAGGGCGGCACGCCGCTCGTACCCGCGCAGGTGCTCTCCGAGCGCACGGGCTGCGAGGTCCACCTGAAGGTGGAGGGCGCCAACCCCACCGGCTCCTTCAAGGACCGCGGCATGACGATGGCCATCACGCGGGCCAAGGAGGAGGGTGCCAAGGCGGTCATCTGCGCCTCCACCGGCAACACCTCGGCCTCCGCCGCCGCCTACGCGGTGCGTGCCGGAATGGTCTGCGCGGTGCTCGTGCCGCAGGGCAAGATCGCGCTGGGCAAGATGGGCCAGGCCCTCGTCCACGGCGCCAAGATCCTCCAGGTCGACGGCAATTTCGACGACTGCCTCACCCTCGCCCGCTCCCTCTCCGACAACTACCCGGTGGCGCTGGTCAATTCGGTCAACCCGGTACGGATAGAGGGCCAGAAGACCGCCGCCTTCGAGATCGTGGACATGCTGGGCGACGCCCCCGACATCCACGTGCTGCCGGTCGGGAACGCGGGCAACATCACGGCCTACTGGAAGGGCTACACCGAGTACGCCGCCGACGGCATCGCCTCGCGCACCCCGCGCATGTGGGGCTTCCAGGCCTCGGGATCGGCGCCGATCGTGCGCGGCGAGGTCGTCAAGGACCCCTCGACCATCGCGACCGCCATCCGCATCGGCAACCCGGCCTCCTGGCAGTTCGCGCTGGCCGCGCGGGACGAGTCCGGCGGCGCCATCGACGAGGTGACGGACCGCGAGATCCTGCGCGCCTACCGGCTGTTGGCGGCGCAGGAGGGCGTCTTCGTGGAGCCGGCCTCGGCCGCCTCGGTCGCCGGCCTGCTGAAGGCGGCGGAGCAGGGCAAGGTCGACCCGGGCCAGAAGATCGTCTGCACGGTCACCGGCAACGGGCTCAAGGACCCGGACTGGGCCGTCGCGGGTGCGCCGCAGCCCGTCACCGTGCCGGTCGACGCGGCGACGGCCGCCGAGCGGCTGGGCCTGGCCTGACGATGCCGTCCGCGCCGTCGCCCACCCGGGGGCGGCGGCGCGGCGGTGCGGGGGTGCACGGCGGGGAGGCGACACGCATCGTGCGCCTCCCGTGCGCCCTATGTCGCCACTGAACCCACCTTCGATAGGCTGTACCGAACCCGCCCGCCGCATATGCCGCGGTGCCGCGCCCTTCGCGCGACCCCGCGCGGCCGGTTCCGGTGCCCGCCAGGCGCCTGCCGGGTCGTTCCGCGGACGTACGGCCGGAGGGTCCCGTACGTATTGCCCGTACGTACCGGGTACGTACTGCCCGTACGTGCCCGAACCCCGAGCCGTACAGATGTCACCGCATCACTCGCCTCACCGGAGTCACCCCGTCCCGCCGAGTCCCCACGTCCCGCAGCAGATGTCCCGAAACCGGACGCCGGTCGCGCGGCCGCCACGCGTCGCGCCCCGTCCGGAAGTCCCGCAGCTCAAGGAGAGTCATCGAGAGATGGCCGGTCCAGCGTTCCGCGCCGCCGCCGTCCGGGTGCGCGTCCCCGCCACCAGTGCCAACCTCGGCCCGGGCTTCGACGCCCTCGGCCTCGCGCTGGGTCTCTACGACGACGTCGTCGTCCGGGTGGCCGACTCCGGGCTGCACATCGACATCGCGGGCGAGGGCAGCGAGACCCTTCCCCGCGACGAGAGCCACCTCCTCGTCCGCGCCCTGCGCACCGCCTTCGACGTGCTCGGCGGCCAGCCCCGCGGCCTGGAGATCGTCTGCGCCAACCGCATCCCGCACGGCCGCGGCCTCGGCTCCTCCTCCGCCGCCATCTGCGCCGGGATCGTCGCCGCGCGTGCGGTGACCATAGGCGGCGAGTCCCGGCTCGACGACACCGCGCTCCTCGAACTCGCCACCGAGATCGAGGGCCACCCCGACAACGTCGCCGCCTGTCTGCTCGGCGGGTTCACGCTCTCCTGGATGGAGGCCGGCGCCGCCCGGGCCATCAGGACCGAGCCCGCCGATTCCATCGTTCCAGTGGTTTTCGTGCCCGGGAAACCCGTCCTCACCGAGACCGCGCGCGGCCTGCTCCCGCGCACCGTCCCGCACGTCGACGCCGCCGCCAACGCGGGCCGCGCCGCCCTGCTCGTCGAGGCCCTCACCCGGCGCCCCGAGCTGCTGCTGCCCGCCACCGAGGACCGTCTCCACCAGGAGTACCGCGCGCCCGCCATGCCGGAGAGCGCCGCACTGGTGGAACGGCTGCGCGGGGACGGCGTACCGGCGGTCATCTCCGGTGCCGGACCCACGGTTCTGGCCCTCGCGGACGCCGCGAGCGCCGACAAGGTGGCCGATCTGGCGGGCCCCGGCTGGGCCGCCAACCGGCTGGAACTCGACGGCACCGGGGCGAGCGTGCTGCCGCTCACGGCCCCCGGAACGGAAGCCGGCGGCGAGGCCGGTTCCGGGGCCGGCGGCGGGCAATAACCACCGACAGCGTCCGGTTGCCGGATTTCGAGAGGGGGAATGTTTGTTGGATCCGGTAGTGTTAACCTCAAGTCTGCACCCGACCCCGCCATGGCGAGGTGCTTCGTGTCCCCGTTCGGGACAGACATTCTTCCGGGAGCCTCCCAAGCCGCACCGTGTTCGGTACGACGTATGCGGGCAGTACGCCGTACGGCAACACTGAGCTGTTTGCCGGGCACGCTCCGGGACCGGCGTGAGCCAGCCGCGTGACACCGACACCAAGTGCCACCGCTCAGGCAAGCGTCATCACCAGAAATCTCCTCCGCCGCGTTGGCGGACCACCGCCCCGGCGCGATCCGACACCCTCGGACCGAAGCCGGACAGCACAACCGGTCGCCGAGCCAGACAGGCCGACGTCCGCTCCAGGGAAGGACCCTTCGTGAGCGACACCACCGATCTGATGGGCGCACGTGTCGAGGACACCGCTGCCGCGCCCGCCACGGACGCCTCCGCGCCTGCCACCGGTGCCGGCTCCCGGCGGCGCCGTGGCACCGGCCTTGAGGGCATGGTGCTGGCCGAGCTGCAGCAGGTCGCCTCGGGCCTCGGTATCAGGGGCACCGCGCGGATGCGCAAGAGTCAGCTGATCGAGGTCATCAAGGAGGCACAGGCCGGCGGGGGAGCCCCCGCCAAGGCCGCCGCGGACACCGCGGGCGAGACCAAGCCGAAGCGCCGGGCCACCTCCCGCACGCGCACGGGCGAGGAGGCCGCGCCCGCCGCGAAGAAGACCGAGGAGCCCGCCGAGCAGGCCGCCTCCCAGCAGCAGATCGACATCCCCGGTCAGCCTGCGGGTGGCGAAGCCCCCGCCGAGCGCCGTCGGCGCCGGGCGACCGCCGAGGCGGGCAGCCCCGAGACGGTCACCGCCGAGGCGCGCGGCGAGTCGAAGGCCGAGACCTCCGCCCCGCAGCAGAACCAGGCCCAGCAGAACCAGGGCCAGGGCCAGCAGAACCAGGGCGGCGAGGGCGACCAGGGCGGCGAGGGCCGTCAGGGCCGGCAGAGCCGCCGCGAGCGCGGCCGTGACCGCGACCGGGACCGTGACCGCGGCGACCGCGACCGCGGTGACCGGGGCGACCGGGGTGACCGCGACCGCCGCACCAAGGCCGACGACCAGGGCAACCAGCAGCGCGGCCAGCAGAACAACCAGCAGCGCGGTGGTGGCGGCCAGCAGGACGACGGCTACGACGACGACGGCGGGGGCCGCCGCGGCCGCCGCGGCCGGTACCGCGACCGCCGGGGCCGTCGCGGCCGCGACGACGTGCAGGAGCCGCAGATCAACGAGGACGACGTCCTGATCCCCGTCGCGGGCATCCTGGACATCCTCGACAACTACGCGTTCATCCGGACCTCCGGCTACCTGCCCGGCCCGAACGACGTGTACGTCTCCCTCGCCCAGGTCCGCAAGAACGGCCTGCGCAAGGGCGACCACGTCACCGGCGCGGTCCGCCAGCCCAAGGAGGGCGAGCGCCGCGAGAAGTTCAACGCGCTGGTCCGCCTGGACTCCGTCAACGGCATGGCGCCCGAACACGGCCGCGGCCGCCCGGAGTTCAACAAGCTCACCCCGCTCTACCCGCAGGACCGGCTCCGCCTGGAGACCGACCCGGGCGTGCTGACGACCCGGATCATCGACCTGGTCTCGCCCATCGGCAAGGGCCAGCGCGGTCTGATCGTGGCCCCGCCGAAGACCGGCAAGACCATGATCATGCAGGCGGTCGCCAACGCGATCACGCACAACAACCCCGAGTGCCACCTGATGGTCGTCCTGGTCGACGAGCGTCCGGAAGAGGTCACCGACATGCAGCGGTCGGTCAAGGGCGAGGTCATCTCCTCGACCTTCGACCGCCCGGCCGAGGACCACACCACGGTCGCCGAGCTCGCCATCGAGCGCGCCAAGCGCCTGGTGGAGCTGGGTCACGACGTCGTCGTGCTGCTCGACTCGATCACCCGTCTGGGCCGCGCGTACAACCTCGCCGCCCCGGCCTCCGGCCGCATCCTCTCCGGTGGTGTCGACTCCACGGCCCTGTACCCGCCGAAGCGCTTCTTCGGTGCGGCCCGCAACATCGAGGACGGCGGCTCGCTGACCATCCTCGCCACCGCCCTGGTGGACACCGGGTCCCGCATGGACGAGGTGATCTTCGAGGAGTTCAAGGGCACCGGCAACATGGAGCTCAAGCTCGACCGGAAGCTCGCCGACAAGCGCATCTTCCCCGCGGTGGACGTCGACGCGTCCGGCACCCGCAAGGAGGAGATCCTGCTCGGCGGCGACGAGCTGGCCATCGTCTGGAAGCTGCGCCGGGTGCTGCACGCGCTCGACTCGCAGCAGGCGATCGAACTGCTCCTCGACAAGATGAAGCAGACCAAGTCGAACGCCGAGTTCCTGATGCAGATCCAGAAGACGACGCCGGCGCCGGGCAACGGCGACTGAGCGCGTCCGCCGCAGCGTCACAGGCGAACGAAGGGGTGCACGGCCGGCCGGCCGTGCACCCCTTCGGCGTGTCCGGGGCAGCGGAACGGCGGTCGACGCGCACACCGGCGGCGGACCATCGGTGACAAAGCGCACACAGGGGGCACAACAGGGAGTGCAACCACATGTCGGCTTTCGCCGTCTCCCCGATCGGAGTGACCATGGGGGGACGACCCGCCGCCACCCGAGGCGAACAGAGGAGCACATGCCCGCCGACAGCACACCGGACGCCGTGACCCCGGACCACGGCCCCACGGGCCACAGGAGCCCCGAGGGCCCAGGGCGGGGCACGGGAGGCAGAGGCCGCCGCCGCAGGCCGCTCAGCGCGCGGCGCAAGGCCCTGCGCCTCACGTCCTGGGTCGCCTTCGGCGTCCTCGTGCTCGGCGGGAGCAGCCTGGGCTACCTGTACCTCAAGCTCAACGGCAACATCCGCAGCATCGACCTCAACCAGGCGCTGGGCGGCCACCGCCCCTCCGACGTCGACAACGGCTCCGAGGACATCCTGGTCCTGGGCTCCGACACCCGCTCCGGCGGCAACAAGAAGCTGGGCGGCGGCACGGACGACGGCACGGCCCGCTCCGACACCGCGATGATCGTGCACGTGTACGAGGGCCACAAGCGGGCGAGCGTCGTCTCGCTGCCGCGCGACACCCTCGTCGACCGCCCCGCCTGCACCGGCGCCGACGGCACCGCGCACCCCGCCGCCTCCGGCGTCATGTTCAATTCCGCTTACTCCACCGGGGGCGCCGCCTGCGCCGTCAAGACCGTGGAGAGCATGAGCGGCATCCGGATGGACCACTTCCTGGAGGTCGACTTCTCCGGCTTCCAGAAACTCGTCGACGAGCTCGGCGGCGTCAAGGTGACCACGACGAAGCCCATCGACGACCCCGACAGCCATCTCGACCTCCCGGCCGGCACCCACACCCTCGACGGGAAGCAGTCGCTCGGCCTCGTCCGCACCCGGCACGGTGTGGGCGACGGCTCCGACCTCGGCCGCATCCAGCTCCAGCAGGCGTTCATCAGGGCGCTCGTCACCCAGGTGAGGCACATCGGCGTCCTGACCAGCCCGAAGAAGCTCTACGACCTCGCGGACACGGCGACCAAGGCGGTCACCACCGACTCCGGCCTCGGCTCGGTCAAGAACCTGGTGTCCTTCGCGGGCGGCCTCAAGGGGATCGGCGCGGACCGGATGGACATGGTGACGATGCCGGTGCGCTACGACCCCGCGAACGGCAACCGGGTGCTGGTGGACCGGGCCAGGGCCACACAGGTGTGGGCGGCCCTGAAGGCGGACGAGGCGATCCCCGCGAGCGCCACCGAGGGGACCGCGGCGGGGGAGGCCGAGGGGGTCGTGGCGGGGACGGAATAACCGGCCGCTACCCCCCGTTTTGGGGGATGCGGCCAGTTGCTGGCAGACTGGCACGTCGGCTCCGGTTCACGCCTCCGCATCCCGCGGCTGCGACCCGGCGCCCTCCCGAACCTAGGAGACACCTTGAAGCGCGACATCCACCCCGAGTACGTCGAGACGCAGGTCAGCTGCACCTGTGGCGCGTCGTTCACCACTCGCAGCACCATCCAGTCCGGCACCATCCGTGCCGAGGTCTGCTCCGAGTGCCACCCGTTCTACACGGGCAAGCAGAAGATCCTCGACACCGGTGGCCGCGTGGCCCGCTTCGAGGCCCGCTTCGGCAAGGCTGCCGCTGCCAAGAAGTAGCGAGCCCACAGCGCCGGTCCCCGGGTCCCCGCCGATATGGCGGGGGCGCCGGGGCCGGCGCTTTGCGGTGCAGCCATTGTTCGTCATTTCACATGGGAGCCGGAGATGTTCGAGGCGGTCGAGGAACTCGTCGGTGAGCACGCCGACCTGGAGAAGAAGCTCGCCGACCCTGCCGTGCACGCCGACCAGGCCAACGCGCGCAGGCTCAACAAGCGCTACGCCGAGCTGACCCCGATCGTCGCCACCTACCGGTCCTGGAAGCGGACGGGGGACGACCTCGGCACCGCGCGCGAGTTCGCGGCCGACGACCCCGACTTCGTCGCCGAGGTCAAGGAGCTGGAGCAGCAGCGCGAGGAGCTCACCGAGAAGCTGCGGCTGCTGCTCGTCCCGCGCGACCCCAGCGACGACAAGGACGTCATCCTCGAGATCAAGGCCGGCGCCGGCGGCGACGAGTCCGCCCTGTTCGCCGGGGACCTGCTGCGCATGTACCTGCGCTACGCCGAGCGGGTCGGCTGGAAGACCGAGATCATCGACGCCACCGAGTCCGAGCTCGGCGGGTACAAGGACGTCCAGGTCGCCGTGAAGACGAAGCCTCATGGGGTCAGCCAGGGCGCCACCGAGCCCGGCCAGGGCGTGTGGGCCCGGCTGAAGTACGAGGGCGGCGTGCACCGCGTGCAGCGCGTCCCGGCGACCGAGTCCCAGGGCCGCATCCACACCTCCGCCGCCGGCGTGCTCGTCACGCCCGAGGCCGAGGAGGTCGACGTGGAGATCAACCCCAACGACCTGCGGATCGACGTCTACCGGTCCTCCGGGCCCGGCGGGCAGTCGGTCAACACCACCGACTCCGCGGTCCGCATCACGCACCTGCCGACCGGTGTCGTCGCCTCCTGCCAGAACGAGAAGAGCCAGCTCCAGAACAAGGAGCAGGCGCTGCGCATCCTGCGCTCCAGGCTTCTCGCGGCGGCGCAGGAGGAGGCGGAGAAGGAGGCCGCGGACGCCCGCCGCAGCCAGGTCCGCACCGTCGACCGCTCCGAGAAGATCCGCACGTACAACTACCCGGAGAACCGCATCTCGGACCACCGGGTCGGCTTCAAGGCGTACAACCTGGACCAGGTCCTGGACGGCGACCTCGACGCGGTCATCCAGGCCTGCGTCGACGCGGACTCGGCGGCCAAGCTCGCCGCCGCCTAGGCGGGCGCGGGCCGCAGGGCAGGGTCGGACGAACACAGTTACCGGAGGACGAGCGGTGCAGCCTAATCCCGGGGGGCGGACCCCCAGCCCCCGCAGCGTGCTGCTCGCGGAGGTGGCCCAGGCCACCCAGCGGCTGGCCGACGCCGGCGTGCCCTCGCCTCGCACCGACGCCGAGGAACTCGCCGCCTTCGTGCACGGCGTCAAGCGGGGCCAGCTGCACACCGTCAAGGACACCGACTTCGACGCCCGGTACTGGGAGGTCGTCGCCCGCCGCGAGGCCCGCGAACCGCTCCAGCACATCACCGGACGCGCCTTCTTCCGCTACCTGGAGCTCCAGGTCGGCCCCGGCGTCTTCGTGCCCCGCCCGGAGACCGAGTCCGTCGTCGGCTGGGCGATAGACGCGGTGCGGGCCATGGACGTCGTCGAGCCGTGCATCGTCGACCTGTGCACCGGCTCCGGCGCCATCGCGCTCGCCCTCGCCCAGGAGGTCCCGCGCTCGCGCGTGCACGCCGTGGAGCTGTCCGAGGACGCCCACGAGTGGGCGCGCAAGAACATGGAGGGGTCCAGGGTCGAGCTGCGCCAGGGCAACGCCCTGACCGCCTTCCCCGACCTCGACGGACAGGTCGACCTGGTCGTCTCCAACCCGCCGTACATCCCGCTCACCGAGTGGGAGTACGTCGCCCCCGAGGCCCGCGACCACGACCCCGAGCTCGCCCTGTTCTCCGGCGAGGACGGCCTCGACCTCATCCGGGGCCTCGAGCGCACCGCCCACCGGCTGCTGCGGCCCGGTGGTGTCGTCGTCGTCGAGCACGCCGACACCCAGGGCGGACAGGTGCCGTGGATCTTCGCCGAGGAGAAGGGCTGGGCCGACGCGGCCGACCACCCCGACCTCAACAACCGGCCGCGGTTCGCGACCGCCCGCAAGGCGCTGCCGTGAACCGGCCCGCGCCCCTGACAACGATGCAGTACGCGTACGAGGAGGCCCCCTAGATGGCACGGCGATACGACACCAACGACGCCACCGACCGCGCGACCGGGCTGCGCGAGGCCGCCGCCGCCGTGCGCCGGGGCGAACTCGTGGTGCTCCCGACCGACACCGTCTACGGCATCGGCGCCGACGCCTTCTCCGCGGAGGCCGTCGGTGACCTGCTGGAGGCCAAGGGGCGCGGCCGCAACATGCCCACGCCCGTCCTCATCGGCTCCCCGAACACCCTGCACGGCCTGGTCACCGACTTCTCCGAGATGGCCTGGGAGCTGGTCGACGCGTTCTGGCCGGGCGCCCTCACGCTCGTCGCCAAGCACCAGCCGTCCCTGCAGTGGGACCTCGGCGAGACCCGGGGCACGGTCGCCGTGCGCATGCCCCTGCACCCCGTCGCCATCGAGCTGCTCACCGAGTTCGGCCCGATGGCCGTCTCCTCCGCCAACCTCACCGGCCACCCGGCGCCCGAGGACTGCGACGCCGCCCAGGAGATGCTCGGCGACTCCGTCTCCGTCTACCTCGACGGCGGCCCCACCCCCGGCAACGTGCCCTCCTCCATCGTCGACGTCACCGGCAGGGTCCCCGTGCTGCTGCGCCAGGGCGCGCTCTCCCCGGAGGAGCTGCGCAAGGTCGTACCCGACCTCGAGGTGGCGAATTGACGGCCCCCGAAACCCCCGGGCTCCCGGCCGCGCTCGAGCAGGGGGGACCCCCATGCGTGGCATAGGCAACGGGGACGGCACGTGGAGCACGGCGCCCGCCGCTCCCGGTGCCACCTTCCGCATCCTCCACGTCAGCACCGGCAACGTGTGCCGCTCGCCCATCACCGAGCGCCTCACCCGGCACGCCCTGGCCGACCGGCTCGGCGACCCGCTGTGGGGCGGGCTCGTCGTGGAGAGCGCCGGGACCTGGGGGCACGAGGGCGCGCCCATGGAGGCCAACGCGGAGACCGTGCTGGCCGACTTCGGCGCGGACGCCTCCGGGTTCGTGGGCCGGGAACTGCTCGACGAGCACGTCATCGAGGCCGACCTGGTGCTGACCGCCACGCGCGACCACCGGGCCCAGGTGATCTCCATGGGGCACTCCGCGGGGCTGCGGACGTTCACGCTCAAGGAGTTCACCCGGTTGGTCAACGCCATCGACATGGCGACCCTGCCGCCCCTGGAGGACGGCGTGGTGGCCCGTGCCCGCGCGCTCGTCCGGGCGGCCGCGGCACTGCGCGGCTGGCTGCTCGCGCCCACCGCCGAGGCGGACGAGGTCTACGACCCCTACGGCGCGCCCCTGACGTTCTTCCGCTCCATCGGCGAGGAGATAAACGAGGCCCTGGACCCGGTCGTCACCGCCCTGACCGGAGTGCCCGCCCGCGCGTGACCCCCGGGCACGCGCGGGGTGCGCCCCTTGGCGCCGTGCCCCTCGCGGGGCGGCCCGCAGGCGCCTTCCCGCCCCCGGGCTTACCGTGGGAACACGCCGCCGTCGCCGCCCCCGGAGCACCCCATGACGGTCCTCCCGCCCGCGCCCCCCGCCGATCTCCTGCGCCACCAGGACCCCCGGGTCGCCGACCTCCTCCTCGGCGAGCTGACCCGGCAGTCCACCACGCTCCAGCTCATCGCCGCGGAGAACTTCACCTCCCCCGCCGTGCTGGCCGCCCTCGGCTCCCCGCTCGCCAACAAGTACGCCGAGGGCTACCCCGCCGCCCGCCACCACGGCGGCTGCGAGATCGTCGACGCCGCCGAGCGCCTCGCCGTCGACCGCGCCAAGGCCCTCTTCGGCGCCGAGCACGCCAATGTGCAGCCCCACTCGGGCTCCTCCGCCGTCCTCGCCGCCTACGCGGCCCTGCTGCGCCCCGGCGACACCGTCCTCGCGATGGGCCTGCACTTCGGCGGCCACCTCACCCACGGCTCGCCCGCCAACTTCTCCGGCCGCTGGTTCGACTTCGTCGGCTACGGCGTCGACGCCGACAGCGGCCTCGTCGACTACGCCCAGGTCCGCGCCCTCGCCCGCGCCCACCGCCCGAAGGCGATCGTCTGCGGCTCGATCTCCTATCCCCGCCACCTCGACTACGCCGCCTTCCGCGCCATCGCCGACGAGGTGGGCGCCCACCTCATCGCCGACGCCGCCCACCCCATCGGCCTGGTCGCCGGGGGAGCGGCGCCGAGCCCCGTCCCGTACGCCGACGTCGTCTGCGCCACCACCCACAAGGTGCTGCGCGGCCCCCGCGGCGGCATGATCCTGTGCGGCGGCGACCTGGCCGAGCGCATCGACCGCGCCGTCTTCCCGTTCACGCAGGCCGGGGCCCAGATGAACGCGATCGCCGCGAAGGCCGTCGCCTTCGGCGAGGCGGCGACGCCGGACTTCGCGGTCTACGCCCGCCGGGTGGTCGCCAACGCCCGCGCGCTCGCCGCCGCCCTGGCCGCCGAGGGGCTCTCGGTCACCACCGGCGGTACCGACACCCACCTGCTCACCGTCGACCCCGCCCCGCTGGGCGTCGACGCCCGCACCGCCCGCGGCCGGCTCGCCGCCGCCGGCCTCGTGCTGGACACCTGCGCGCTTCCGTACGGGGACGCCCGCGGCCTGCGGCTGGGGACGGCCGCGGTGACCACACAGGGCATGGGGGAGGCCGAGATGGCACGCATCGGGCGGCTGCTCGGGACCGTGCTGAAGCAAACCAACGAGAAGGCCGGGAAGGCGGAGGGCGCGCGGACCCGGCACGTGCGCGAGGCCGTCGTGGAACTCACCGGGAGATTTCCGCCCTACCCGGAGCAACTCGCCCCGTGATCCGGCGGTGACCGGGTAGGCGCGACCAGTGCACCGCCACACGTGCAACCATCGTCGCTACCCGTAAGTCCTCACCCATATGCACGACACAGCTAGGGTGTGGGGCTGAGGATGGCCAGCGAGACCTGTGGGGAAGCCCGTGCGTGAATACCTCCTGACGCTCTGCATCACGGCCGCGGTGACGTATCTGCTGACAGGACCGGTACGGAAGTTCGCGATCGTGGCCGGAGCCATGCCGGAGATCCGCGCCCGGGACGTGCACCGTGAGCCCACACCCCGCCTCGGCGGCATCGCGATGTTCTTCGGACTGTGCGCGGGGCTGCTGGTCGCGGACCACCTGACGAACCTGAACGCGGTGTTCTCCAATTCCAACGAGCCGCGCGCCCTGCTCTCCGGCGCCGCGCTGATCTGGCTGATCGGCGTGCTGGACGACAAGTTCGAGATCGACGCGCTGATCAAGCTCGGCGGCCAGATGATCGCCGCGGGCGTGATGGTGGTGCAGGGTCTGACCATCCTGTGGCTGCCCGTCCCCGGCGTCGGCACCTTCGCGCTCACCCAGTGGCAGGGCACCCTGCTCACGGTGGCGCTCGTCGTCATCACCATCAACGCGGTCAACTTCGTCGACGGCCTCGACGGTCTCGCCGCCGGCATGGTGTGCATCGCCGCCGCCGCGTTCTTCATGTACGCCTACCGCATCTGGTACGGCTACGGACTGGAGGCGGCCGCCCCGGCCACCCTGTTCTCGGCCATCCTGATGGGCATGTGCCTCGGCTTCCTGCCGCACAACATCCACCCGGCGCGCATCTTCATGGGCGACTCGGGCTCGATGCTCATCGGGCTCGTGCTCGCGGCGGGGGCCATCTCCATCACCGGCCAGATCGACCCGGACGCGATGAACCTCTTCTCCGGTTCCGAGCGGGCCACCGTGCACCAGACGGTGCCGGTCTACATCCCGCTGCTGCTGCCGCTCACCATCATCGCGGTGCCGGCGGCCGACCTGGTGCTCGCCATCGTGCGCCGCACCTGGCGCGGGCAGTCGCCCTTCGCGGCGGACCGGGGGCACCTGCACCACCGACTCCTGGAGATCGGGCACTCGCACAGCCGGGCGGTACTGATCATGTACTTCTGGTCGGCGCTGATCGCCTTCGGGACGCTGGCGTACTCGGTGAACTCGGCGTCGATGTGGATCGTGCTGGGCATCGCGGCGCTGAGCGCGGTCGGGCTCGTCCTCCTGCTGCTGCCCCGCTTCCGGCCGCGGGCCCCGAGGTGGGCGCAGCGGATCGTGCCGCCCCGGTACCGGCGGCGGAAGCCGGCACTCGCCACGGCGGAGTGCCCGGAGGCGGCCGGCACCGCGGCCGGGGACGGGGCCGAGTTCGCGGGCGGGGCCGAGGGGGCCGACGTGGAGCCGCGGACGCCGGTGGTGGCCGGGGCAAACGGGGCCAGCGCCTTGGGAGTTCGCGGGCGGAGGTGACCTTCGGCCGGCGTTGTCCGGGGCTCCCGCCGCCCGGTGCAAGACCTCCCCGTGAACTTCGCAAGGTAAGAATCTGACTAATGCGTTGCCAAGTCGTGGGGGTGCGTAGCGGGGCAATACCAGACAAGTGGGCCCCGTTTTTGCGCAGACGCGCAGGTTCACCCTCATGTGTGACAGCTAGCACACCAACCAGGTAAAGACCTCATCAAATAGTTTGTGATACGGTTCACGAGAACCCAGGACAGAGCCAGGAACCGTCAATCGGCGGCCTCTCGCCGGCCTCTCCACCGAGAGGTTCGGCCTCGTCCCGGGACTACGCTCGTCCATGACGACACCTGCCCCCACCAGCAATGCGGAGTAGCCGCCATGCCGTCCAATGACGCCCGGAACCTGTTGCAGACCGCTGTGCCCACAGCGGCTGCCGGTGCGATCGCCGTAGCGGTCAGTGCCGGGGTCGCCGGGGGCAAGGGCGCCATCGGCGCCGCGGTCGGCGCGGTGCTCGCCATCCTCTTCATGGGAATCGGCCTGTACGTCCTGCAATGGACGGCAAAATCGCTTCCGCACCTGTTCCAGGCCATGGGGTTGATGCTCTACGTCGCCCAACTCCTGTTGCTGGTGATCTTCATGGGGCTGTTCAAGGACACGAGTCTGTTCAACCCCAGGGCGTTCGCCGCCGGTCTCGTCGTGTCCACACTCGTGTGGATGGTGGCGCAGGCTCGGGCCCACATGAAGGCCAAGATCTTCTACGTCGAGCCCGACTCGGAGCACGGCGACCGGCCCACGACCACCGGGTCGAGGCCGTGAGGGATAGGGCCGAGATAAAGCCGGGTGGGAGATCCTGCTATCGTCCGGTGCCAACTGCGGCATCGCGGGCGCGGGCACAAGAGCTGACGCCTGCTCAATCGCGAGGCTCGATGCCCCCCGGCCGCCCCCACATCCGAAACACCAGTCCAGTGCCGACCCGCGGCCGCTTGCCGCGCCGACACAACGAGGTTGCCGTACCCATGCGCCACGCTGAAGGAGCCCGCGGTGAGTGCTGACCCGACGCAGGTGCTCGCCTTCGAGACCGACTGCCACATCTTCGACGGCTGTGGCTTCCCCGCTCCGGGCCTGCACTCGTTCCTGTTCGAGCCCCTGTGGGGCGACGGGGACAGCAACTTGTACTTCAACAAGACGATGCTGCTGGCCTTGCTCGGCTCGCTCGTCATCGTCGGCTTCTTCTGGGCCGCCTTCGCCAAGCCGAAGGTCGTCCCGGGCAAGCTGCAGATGGTCGCCGAGGCCGGCTACGACTTCGTCCGCCGCGGCATCGTCTACGAGACGATCGGCAAGCGTGAGGGCGAGAAGTACGTGCCCTTCATGGTCTCGCTGTTCTTCTTCGTCTGGATGATGAACCTCTGGTCCATCGTTCCGCTCGCCGCCTTCCCGGTGACGGCGATCATCTCGTACCCGCTGGTGCTCGCGGTGATCGTCTGGGTGACGTGGATCGCCCTGACGTTCAAGCGGCATGGATTCGTCGGCTTCTTCAAGAACATCACGGGCTACGACCCCTCGATCGGTCCCGTGCTGCCGCTGTCGATGACCATCGAGTTCTTCTCGAACCTGCTGATCCGGCCGTTCACGCACGCGGTGCGACTCTTCGCGAACATGTTCGCGGGCCACACGCTTCTGCTCCTCTTCACCATCGCCAGCTGGTACCTGCTGAACGGCATCGGGATCGCCTACGCCGGCGTCTCGTTCGTCATGGTCCTGGTGATGACGTTGTTCGAGCTCTTCATCCAGGCCGTTCAGGCGTACGTCTTCGTCCTCCTGGCCTGCAGCTACATCCAGGGTGCGCTCGCCGAGCACCACTGAGCACCCCGGCTCCCGCCCCTCCATCGTCCGGTGGCCAACCCCCACCGGTCCGCAAAGAAAAGGAAGAACTGGCATGTCCCAGACCCTTGCCGCTGTTTCCGGCTCGCTCGGCTCCATCGGTTACGGCCTCGCTGCCATTGGTCCCGGTGTCGGTATCGGCATCATCTTCGGCAACGGCACCCAGGCCCTGGCTCGTCAGCCCGAGGCCGCCGGTCTGATCCGCGCCAACCAGATCCTCGGCTTCGCCTTCTGTGAGGCCCTGGCGCTGATCGGTCTGGTCATGCCGTTCGTCTTCGGCAAGTGACCAGCTGATTCAGCCCAGCCGACTAGACGAAAGGCACTGATGTGAGCCCCCTGGTTCAGCTCGCGGCAGAGACCGAGAACCCCCTCGTCCCGCCGATCCCCGAGCTCGTCATCGGCCTGATCGCCTTCGTCATCGTCTTCGGCTTCCTGTACAAGAAGCTCATCCCGAACATCAACAAGGTTCTGGAAGAGCGTCGGGAAGCCATCGAGGGCGGTATCGAGAAGGCCGAGGCCGCGCAGACCGAGGCCCAGAGCGTCCTCGAGCAGTACAAGGCACAGCTCGCCGAGGCACGGCACGAGGCCGCGCGGCTGCGCCAGGAGGCGCAGGAGCAGGGCGCCGCGCTCATCGCCGAGATGCGCGCGGAAGGCCAGCGGCAGCGCGAGGAGATCATCGCCGCCGGTCACGCGCAGATCGAGGCGGACCGCAAGGCCGCCGCGCACACGCTGCGGCAGGACGTCGGGCGGCTCGCCACCGACCTCGCCGGCAAGCTCGTGGGTGAGTCCCTTCAGGACCACGCCCGCCAGAGCCGTGTGATCGACCGCTTCCTCGACGACCTCGAGGACAAGGCCGACGCCCCGTCGAAGGCCGAGGCGGCTCGATGACCACGCACGGAGCGAGCCGTGAGGCGCTGGCCGCCGCACGCGAGCGCCTCGACGCGCTGACCGACTCGACGTCCGCCGACCCCGGCGCGCTCGCCGACGAGCTGGCGGCCGTCACGGCACTGCTGGACCGCGAGGCCGGACTCCGGCGGGCCCTCACCGACCCGGCGCAGCCCGCCGAGGCCAAGGCCCAGCTCGCCCAGCGCCTGCTGGGCGGCCAGATCGGCGGCACCGCGCTGGACCTGGTCGCCGGCACGGTGCGCTCCCGCTGGTCGCGCTCGCGCGACCTGGTGGACGCGCTGGAGGAGCTGGCGAACATCGCCGACCTCACCGCCGCCCAGAAGAACGGCACGCTGGACGAGGTCGAGGACGAGCTGTTCCGGTTCGCCCGGATCGTCGTCTCCAGCGCCGGACTGCGGTCCGCGCTCACGGACAGCGCCGCCCCGGCCTCGTCCAAGAGCGAGCTGCTGCACCGTCTGCTCGGGGGCCGGGCCAAGCCCGTCACCGAGCGCCTGGTGACGCGACTCGTCTCCGCGCCCCGGGGACGTAGCCTGGAGTCGGGACTCGAGTCCCTGTCCAGGCTCGCCGCCGAGCGGCGGGACCGGATGGTCGCGATCGTCACCTCGGCGGTACCGCTGAGCGACCCGCAGAAGCAGCGCCTGGGCGCCGCCCTCGCGAAGCTCTACGGCCGCCCGATGCACCTCAACCTCGACGTCGACCCCGAGGTCGTCGGCGGGATCAGGGTGCAGGTCGGTGACGAGGTCATCAACGGGTCGATCGCGGACCGGCTCGAGGACGCCACCCGCCGCATGGCGAGCTGACCGGCGAGCCGGCGGCACCGCACACGACGTAGTAATACGGCCCACGTTGGGCCGTGCAGAGGATTCACCTCGTTCATGGGGGGAGTCCGGAGTCTTGAGAATCCCCCCAAAGTGAAACTTCGGGCCCAACAAGGAGAGCAGGGAACCCAGATGGCGGAGCTCACGATCCGGCCGGAGGAGATCCGGGACGCGCTGGAGAACTTCGTCCAGTCGTACCAGCCGGACGCGGCCTCGCGCGAGGAGGTCGGTACGGTCACCCTTGCCGGCGACGGCATCGCGAAGGTCGAGGGCCTGCCCTCGGCCATGGCCAACGAACTGCTGAAGTTCGAGGACGGCACCCTCGGTCTCGCCCTCAACCTCGAGGAGCGCGAGATCGGCTGCGTCGTCCTCGGCGAGTTCAGCGGCATCGAGGAGGGCCAGCCGGTCACCCGCACCGGCGAGGTCCTGTCGGTCGCCGTGGGCGAGGGCTACCTCGGCCGCGTGGTCGACCCGCTCGGCAACCCGATCGACGGCCTCGGCGAGATCGAGACGTCCGGCCGCCGTGCCCTGGAGCTGCAGGCTCCGGGCGTCATGGCCCGTAAGTCGGTGCACGAGCCGATGGAGACCGGCTACAAGGCCGTCGACGCCATGACCCCGGTCGGCCGCGGCCAGCGCCAGCTCATCATCGGCGACCGTCAGACCGGCAAGACCGCCCTGGCCGTCGACACGATCATCAACCAGCGCGACAACTGGCGCTCGGGCGACCCGAAGAAGCAGGTCCGCTGCGTCTACGTCGCCATCGGCCAGAAGGGCTCCACCATCGCCTCCGTGCGGAGTGCCCTGGAGGAGTCCGGCGCGCTGGAGTACACGACCATCGTCGCCGCCCCGGCGTCCGACCCGGCCGGCTTCAAGTACCTGGCGCCGTACACCGGTTCCGCCATCGGTCAGCAGTGGATGTACGAGGGCAAGCACGTCCTCATCATCTTCGACGACCTGTCGAAGCAGGCCGACGCCTACCGCGCCGTCTCCCTGCTGCTGCGCCGCCCGCCGGGCCGCGAGGCCTACCCGGGCGACGTCTTCTACCTGCACTCCCGTCTGCTGGAGCGCTGCGCGAAGCTCTCCGACGACCTGGGCGCCGGTTCGATGACGGGTCTGCCGATCGTCGAGACCAAGGCCAACGACGTCTCGGCGTTCATCCCGACCAACGTCATCTCCATCACCGACGGCCAGTGCTTCCTGGAGTCGGACCTGTTCAACGCCGGTCAGCGCCCCGCGCTGAACGTCGGTATCTCCGTCTCCCGAGTCGGTGGTTCCGCGCAGCACAAGGCGATGAAGCAGGTCTCCGGCCGACTGCGCCTCGACCTCGCCCAGTACCGCGAGCTGGAGGCCTTCGCCGCCTTCGGTTCCGACCTGGACGCCGCGTCGAAGTCGCAGCTCGAGCGCGGTCAGCGCCTGGTGGAGCTGCTCAAGCAGCCCCAGTACCAGCCGATGCCGACCGAGGACCAGGTCGTCTCCGTGTGGGCCGGCACCACCGGCAAGATGGACGACGTGCCGGTCGCCGACATCCGCCGCTTCGAGAAGGAGCTCCTGGAGCACCTGCACCGCAAGGAGCAGGGCCTCATGACCTCCATCAAGGAGGGCGGCAAGATGTCCGACGACACCCTGCAGGCCGTCGGTGACGCCATCGCCGAGTTCAAGAAGCAGTTCGAGACGTCGGACGGCAAGCTGCTCGGCGAGGACGCCCCGTCCGCCGCCAAGTGACGTAAGGAAGGGACCTGACTCATGGGAGCCCAGCTCCGGGTCTACAAGCGTCGCATCCGATCCGTCACCGCGACCAAGAAGATCACCAAGGCGATGGAGATGATCGCCGCCTCGCGTGTCGTCAAGGCGCAGCGCAAGGTGGCGGCCTCCACGCCGTACGCGACCGAGCTCACCCGCGCGGTCACGGCGGTGGGTACCGGCTCGAACACCAAGCACCCGCTGACCACGCAGGCCGAGACGGTCACGCGGTCCGCGGTGCTGCTGCTGACCAGCGACCGCGGTCTGGCCGGCGCCTTCAACTCCAACGCCATCAAGGCCGCGGAGCAGCTCACCGAGCGTCTGGAGCGCGGGGGCAAGGAGGTCGACACCTACATCGTCGGCCGCCGCGGCCTCTCGCACTACAACTTCCGTGAGCGCAAGGTCGCGCAGTCGTGGGCCGGGTTCACCGACGAGCCCTCGTACGCGGACGCCAAGCAGGTCGCGGCCCCGCTGATCGAGGCCATCGAGAAGGACACGGCGGAGGGCGGTGTGGACGAGATCCACATCGTGTTCACCGAGTTCGTCTCGATGATGACGCAGACGGCGCTCGGCGACCGGTTGCTGCCGCTCAGCCTCGACGAGGTGGCCGGAGAGTCGAGGGCGAAGGACGAGATCCTTCCGCTCTTCGACTTCGAGCCGTCGGCGGAGGACGTCCTGGACGCCCTGCTGCCGCGCTACGTCGAGAGCCGGATCTACAACGCGCTGCTCCAGTCGGCCGCCTCCAAGCACGCCGCGACGCGGCGCGCGATGAAGTCGGCCACCGACAACGCCGGGGAGCTCATCGAGACGCTGTCCCGGCTTGCCAACGCGGCCCGCCAGGCCGAAATCACCCAGGAAATCAGCGAGATCGTCGGTGGCTCCGCAGCCCTGGCCGACGCGACCGCGGGGAAGTGACAGGTAATGACGACGACAGTTGAGACGGCCGTTGCCACGGGCCGCGTCGCCCGGGTCATCGGCCCGGTCGTCGACGTGGAGTTCCCCGTCGACGCCATGCCGGAGATCTACAACGCGCTCCACGTCGAGATCTCCGACCCGGCCCAGGCCGGCGCGAAGAAGACGCTGACCCTGGAGGTCGCCCAGCACCTGGGTGACGGCCTGGTCCGCACGATCTCGATGCAGCCCACCGACGGTCTGGTCCGCCAGGCCCCGGTCACCGACACCGGCACGGGCATCACCGTCCCGGTCGGCGACTTCACCAAGGGCAAGGTGTTCAACACCCTCGGCGAGGTCCTGAACGTCGACGAGAGCTACGAGGGCGAGCGCTGGTCCATCCACCGCAAGGCGCCGAACTTCGACGCCCTCGAGTCGAAGACCGAGATGTTCGAGACCGGCGTCAAGGTCATCGACCTGCTGACCCCGTACGTCAAGGGCGGCAAGATCGGTCTGTTCGGCGGTGCCGGCGTCGGCAAGACGGTGCTCATCCAGGAGATGATCTACCGCGTCGCCAACAACCACGACGGTGTCTCCGTGTTCGCCGGTGTCGGCGAGCGCACCCGTGAGGGCAACGACCTCATCGAGGAGATGGCGGAGTCCGGCGTCATCGACAAGACCGCCCTGGTCTTCGGTCAGATGGACGAGCCCCCGGGCACCCGTCTGCGGGTGGCGCTGGCGGGTCTGACCATGGCGGAGTACTTCCGCGATGTGCAGAAGCAGGACGTGCTGTTCTTCATCGACAACATCTTCCGCTTCACCCAGGCCGGTTCCGAGGTCTCGACCCTGCTCGGCCGCATGCCCTCCGCGGTGGGCTACCAGCCGAACCTGGCCGACGAGATGGGCCTCCTCCAGGAGCGCATCACCTCGACCCGCGGTCACTCGATCACCTCGATGCAGGCGATCTACGTCCCCGCGGACGACCTGACCGACCCGGCCCCGGCCACCACCTTCGCCCACCTCGACGCGACGACGGTGCTCTCCCGTCCGATCTCGGAGAAGGGCATCTACCCGGCCGTGGACCCGCTGGACTCCACGTCCCGGATCCTGGACCCGCGGTACATCGCCGCGGACCACTACAACACCGCGATGCGCGTCAAGACGGTCCTGCAGAAGTACAAGGACCTTCAGGACATCATCGCGATCCTCGGTATCGACGAGCTCGGCGAGGAGGACAAGCTCACCGTCCACCGTGCCCGTCGTGTGGAGCGCTTCCTGTCCCAGAACACCCACGTCGCCAAGCAGTTCACCGGCGTCGACGGGTCGGACGTGCCGCTGGACGAGTCGATCGCCGCGTTCAACGCGATCATCGACGGTGAGTACGACCACTTCCCGGAGCAGGCGTTCTTCCTCTGCGGTGGTATCGAGGACCTGAAGAACAACGCGAAGGAGCTGGGCGTCTCCTGAGCCGTGTGCTCGCGGAGGAGGGGACGGGGGTCGTCCCCGTCCCCTCCTCCTCGCCCATTAGACTTGTAACCAACACCCGGCATCACCGCCGGGTGGTGACCCGAGGAGCCACCCTTGGCTGCTGAGCTGCACGTCGAGCTGGTCGCCGCCGACCGTCAGGTCTGGTCCGGCGAGGCCACCCTGGTCGTCGCGCGCACCACGTCCGGCGACATCGGCGTCATGCCCGGTCACCAGCCGCTGCTCGGTGTGCTGGAGTCGGGCCCCGTGACCATCCGTACGAGTGAAGGTGGGACGGTCGTCGCCGCGGTGCACGGCGGTTTCCTCTCCTTCGCCGACGACAAGCTGTCGCTGCTGGCCGAGATCGCCGAGCTGTCGGACGAGATCGACGTCCAGCGCGCGGAGCGGGCGCTCGAACGCGCGAAGTCGGAGGCCGACGCCTCCGCCGAGCGTCGCGCGGACGTCCGACTGCGTGCGGTGTCGGCACACTGACCGCCCCGCACATGCCCTGACGCCCTTCAGCCGCGGCCGGCACCGGAGCAATCCGGCGCCCGCCGCGGCTGAGGCGAATCCGGGAGTTTTTTCCGTTCCGTTACCTGATCCGACGGCCTGGGACATGGCCGGGGAGACGAGGAGGTCGGTGCCGATGGTCCTCGCTCTGACTGTGTGCGGGGCGGTGATCGTGCTCCTGGCCCTGGCGCTGTTCGTCTTCGGTCTCAGACGCCGGCTGATCCAGCGCTCGGGCGGCACCTTCGACTGCAGCCTCCGTTGGGACGTCGCCGAGAAGACCGACACCAGCGGCAAGGGGTGGGGCTACGGCATCGCCCGCTACAACGGCGACCGCGTCGAGTGGTTCCGCGTCTTCTCCTACGCGCCCCGCCCGCGCCGCGTCCTGGAGCGCTCGGCCATCGAGGTGGCCGGCCGCCGCGCCCCCGAGGGCGAGGAGGAGCTGGCGCTGCTGTCCGAGGCCGTCATCCTGACTTGTCTGCACCGCGGGGTGCGGCTGGAACTGGCGATGAGCGACGACGCCCTGACCGGCTTCCTGGCCTGGCTGGAGGCGGCACCGCCCGGACAACGGGTGAACGTGGCGTAGCCGCGTTCGACCGTTGGTCGGGGGTCCCCCCGGACGGAGTCTGGGGGAGGGTGAACGTGGCGTAGCCGGGTTCGGCCGTTGGTCGGGGGTCCCCCCGGACGGAGTCTGGGGGAGGGTGAACGTGGCGTAGCCGGGTTCGGCCGTTGGTCGGGGCGAACGTGGCGTGAGGCCGGGGGCTCCCCGGACGCGCATCGGCCCCCTTCCCGTGTGAGCGAGCGGGAAGGGGGCCGACGTGTGCGGTGGTGAGCCGGGGACTACTTGAGTCCGCCGTCGATCGCGCTCACCAGTTCTCCGTTGGTGGTGTCACCGCTGAAGTCCCAGAAGAAGGCGCCCTTCAGACTCTGGCCCTTCGCCCAGGACATCTTGGTGCCGATGGTGGCCGGGGTGTCGTAGGACCACCACTGGGTGCCGCAGTGCGCGTACGCGGTGCCGGCGACGGTGCCGGTGGCGGGGCAGGAGGTCTTGAGGACCTTGTAGTCCTCGATGCCCGCCTCGTACTTGCCCGGCGCCGGGCCGGTGGCCGAGCCGCCGGGGGCGTCCTGGGTGACTCCGGTCCAGCCGCGGCCGTAGAAGCCGATGCCGATGAGCAGCTTGTTCGCGGGCACGCCCTTCGACTTGAACTTGGCTATCGCGTCCGCCGTGGTGAAGCCCTGCTGCGGGATGCCGCTGTAGGAGGTGAGCGGGGAGTGCGGGGCGGTCGGGCCGTCCGCGTCGAAGGCGCCGAAGAAGTCGTACGTCATGACGTTGTACCAGTCGACGTACTGGGCGGCGCCCGCGTAGTCGGCGGCGTCGATCTTGCCGCCGTTGGTGCCGTCGGCCGTGGTGGCCGCGGTGACGAGGTTCTTCGAGCCGAACTTCGCGCGCAGCGCCTGCATCAGGTTCTTGTAGGCCGCCGCTCCGCTGCTGTCGCAGGACAGGCCGCAGGCGTTGGGGTACTCCCAGTCGATGTCGATGCCGTCGAAGACGTCGGCCCAGCGCGGGTCCTCGACCAGGTTGTAGCAGGAGTCGGCGAACGCGGCCGGGTTCTTCGCGGCCTCGCCGAAGCCGCCGGACCAGGTCCAGCCGCCGAAGGACCACAGCACCTTGATGTTCGGGTACTTGGCCTTGAGCTGGCGGAGCTGGTTGAAGTTGCCGCGCAGCGGCTGGTCCCAGTTGTCGGCGACGCCGCTGACGGACTGGTCGGCGGTGAACGCCTTGTCGTAGTCGGCGTAGGAGTCGCCGATGGCGCACTTTCCGCCGGTGACGTTGCCGAAGGCGTAGTTGATGTGGGTGATCTTCGCGGCGGAGCCGGAGGTCACGATGTTCTTGACGTTGTAGTTGCGGTCGTAGGTGCCCCACTCGGTGAAGTACCCGAGCTTGATCCTGTCACCTGTGTTGCCGCCGTCGCCGGGGTCGGTGCTGCCGCCGCCGGTGGTGTGGACCTTGACCGCGCCGCTGGGGGAGCCGGTCTGGTCGGCGGTGTCGCGGGCCTGGACGGTGTACGAGTAGTCGGTGCCGGCGGTGAGGCCGGTGTCCGTGTAGCTGGTGGCGGTGACGGTGGCGACCTTGGCGCCGTCGCGCAGGACGTCGTAGTTCTTGACGCCCTTGTCGTCACCGGCCGCGCTCCAGGAGAGCTTGACCGAGGTGTCGGTGACGGAGGAGGCGGTGGGGGTGCCCGGCGCGGAGGGCGGGTTGTCGCCGGGGACCGAGGGGCCGCCGTCGCAGCTCGCGCCGTTCAGGGTGCAGCCGCTGGGGGAGCCGGAACCGGAGCCGTTGAAGCCGAAGGAGACGGAGGCGCCGGGGGCGAGGGTGCCGTTGTAGGACTTGTTCTTGGCGGTCCAGTGGTTGCCGGAGTGGGTGACGTCGGCGTCCCAGGCGGAGGTCACGGAGGTGCCCGAGGGGAAGTCCCACTCGACCGTCCAGGAGCTGATGCCGCTCGTTCCGGTGTTCTTGACGGTCCACCTGCCTTCGAAACCGGAGCCCCAGTCCTGGGACTTGGCGTAGGTGGCGGTGGCAGATCCGGCGGCGTGTGCCGGGCTCGCGAGGCCGACGAGCCCGGCGAGGGGGAGGAGCAGGGTCGCGAACCCTGCGGCAGCCCGGTGTCTGAAGCGCATCCGCGCCTCCTTGTGTGGGGTTGTCGGGAGCATGACGGTGCACGCTGCCGCGAGAGTAGAAAGGTCTGGACCATCCGTCAATAGGTCTGGACCAGTGAGTGCGGCGGCCGCGCTTCCGACGGGGCGCTCGCTCTTTGCCAACTCAGCGCTTAAGTACGGAAGTTGACGGGTAGCGTGGGCGCAGCGGGCATGACCACAGGGAGGTCGTGAAGGTGCGTCGACGAGTACTGAGCCTGATCTCGGCCCTGGCCTGTGCCGGTGCCGTCGCGCTGGGCACGCCGTCCCCGGCGGGGGCCGCGGCACCGGAGCCCGAGACGGTCCCCATCGATCTGCTCCTGGCCGGTTCCTACGCGGAACCCGTCCGCGAGGCGATGCGGATCTGGAACACGTCCGTTCCCGGGATCAGGTTCGTCGAACAGAGCACTCCCGCGTCACTGCGCGTCAAGGAGTACACGACCGCGACCGGCACCGGCTCGCACGTCTACGTCAACGGCCTTGGCCGGGGCTGGGTGTACCTGGAGACCGGTGACGCACAGGTCTACCGGCCCACCCGGGTCGCCGTGCACGAACTGGGGCACATCCTGTCGCTCCCCGACCTCGGGCCGGGCAGCCCGTGCTCCAAGGTGATGTCGGGGGGATGGGCGGGGCCGGAGTGCGTCAACACCCAGCCCGACGCCGAGGAGATCTCCGAGGTGGCGGCCTTCTTCGCCGCTCACGACGTCGGCGACCCGGTACCGGGATGGCCGCCGCCCTCGGACGACTAGGGCCTGCCCGGAGACCCCGGTGACCCCGGTGGTCGTGGCGGCCTTCGGGGGCCCGCGGGCCGGGGCCCCGAAGGCCGGGACGCCGCCCGGTCCCCGGGCCCCGGTCGGGACGTGAGCCTCAGCGCTCCCCGCCCGGCACCCACAGCACGTCGCCGGTCTCCAGGTTCGCCACCCGGGCCAGGATGAACAGCAGGTCGGAGAGGCGGTTGAGGTACGTCGCGGTCAGCGGGTTCATCACCTCGCCGTGCGTCTCCAGCGCCGCCCACGTCGAGCGTTCGGCCCGCCGCACCACCGTGCACGCCTGGTGCAGCAGGGCCGCGCCCGGGGTGCCGCCTGGCAGGATGAAGGAACGCAGCTTCTCCAGCCGCTCGTTGAACCGGTCGCAGTCCTCCTCCAGCCGGTCGATGTAGAACTGCTCCACCCTCAGCGGCGGGTACTCGGGCTCCGCCACGACGGGCGTCGACAGGTCCGCGCCCACGTCGAACAGGTCGTTCTGCACACGGGTGAGGACCTGGACGACGTCCGCCTCCAGGTTGCCCAGCGCGATCGCGGTGCCCAGTACCGCGTTGGCCTCGTTGGAGTCCGCGTACGCGGAGATGCGCGGATCGGTCTTGGGAACGCGGCTCATGTCACCGAGGTTGGTGGTGCCCTTGTCGCCGGTCCGCGTGTAGATGCGTGTCAGATTGACCATGCGACCAGGGTATGTACGCCGCCACCCCGCGCGACCCGCCTGTGCGCACCGTCACGGCACGATCCGCTCTCCGCGGTCATCGCCGGCGCGTGGGACAGGACA
Source organism: Streptomyces griseoaurantiacus (assembly GCF_036189845.1). Classification (NCBI taxonomy): domain Bacteria; kingdom Bacillati; phylum Actinomycetota; class Actinomycetes; order Kitasatosporales; family Streptomycetaceae; genus Streptomyces; species Streptomyces griseoaurantiacus. The sequence continues at coordinate 5,126,171 of NZ_CP108326.1, forward strand.
GCGCGGACCGGCGCAGAGAGCGGCCGCGGACGAGAGCCGTGTGGTGGAGAAGCATCCCTGGTTCGTCCTGCGTTCCGGACGGAGAGGGGAGCGGCCTCGTCCAGGCCCGCGCACCCCGGCGGGAGCGCCCGTCAGCGCGTGCCCGGCGACCTGGGCCGCGCCGACGATTCTGCAATGCCGCCAATTTTTGAGCCACACCATCGAGCAGGCGCCGACCTACGATGAGGCCATGGCAGAGGGGCTCAGGGAGCGGAAGAAGCGTGAGACCAGGCAGCGGATCTCGGACATCGCCACCGGGCTGTTCCTCGAACACGGCTTCATGAACGTGACCATCGCGGACGTGGCCGAGGCCGCCGACGTCTCCGTCAACACCGTCTACAACTACTTCCCGGCGAAGGAGGACCTCTTCTTCGACCGCTCCGAGGGCACCGTCGAACAGCTCTCCCGCTGGGTGCGCGACCGGGACGCGGGGGAGTCGGCCGCGCGGGCCGTGCTGCGGGAACTGCGCGCCGAGGTGGAGGCCGTCTCGCCCCGGGTCGGACTCATGGAGGGTTACGACCGCTTCATGCGCTGCGTCCAGGAGGCGCCGCCGCTGCGCTCGCGGCTGTGGAGCATGCGGCAGGAGATCCACGCCCACCTCGAACAGACCCTCAGGGGGGAGACCGGGGCCCCGGCAGGCGACCCCGTACCGGACCTGATGGCGGGACAGATCTGCTGGATCCACCGGACCGTCTTCGAGGCCATCGGCCGGGAGATGGTCGCCGGACGCGCACCGCGGGACGTGTCACGGGAGGCGCTGCTCCTCCTCGACGACATCGAGGAGTTGCTGAGCGACCGCGTGCTCGGCTACGCCGTCCGGGGGACGGAACGACCCGCCCCGGTGTGATGTCCGTCAAGTGAGACGTGACCCGCGTTACTTAGCGGTCACAGGCGGGCGGACGGGCGCTAGGGTCCGCCGAGAGGCAGTGGTGCACGCAAGGACGCGTTAGGGGTCGCACAGTGGCAGGGAAGGTCGCCGTCATCGGAGCCGGGCTCATGGGGTCGGGTATCGCCCAGGTCGCCGCGGCGGCCGGCTGGGACGTCGTCCTGCGGGACGTCACCGACGAGGCGCTCACCCGCGGCACCGACGCGATCAGGGCCTCGTACGACAAGTTCGTGGCCAAGGGGACGATGGAGGCGGCCGAGGCCGAGGCCGCCCTGGGGCGGATCGGCACCACCACCGACCTCGACGCCGCCGCCGAGGCGGACCTCGTCGTGGAGGCGGTGTTCGAGCGGCTCGACGTCAAGCACGAACTCTTCCGCACGCTCGACTCGCTCGTGCGGGAGGACGCGGTGCTCGCCTCGAACACCTCGGCCATCCCGATCACGAAGATCGCGGCGGCCACCTCCCGGCCCGAACGGGTCGTCGGCGTGCACTTCTTCTCACCGGTGCCGATGATGCGGCTCGTCGAGCTCGTGCGCGGATACAAGACGAGCGACGAAACGCTCGCCACCGCGCGGCGGTTCGCCGAGTCCCTCGGCAAGACCTGCATCGTCGTCAACCGGGACGTGGCGGGCTTCGTGACCACGCGGCTCATCTCCGCGCTCGTCGTGGAGGCCACCAAGCTGTACGAGTCGGGTGTCGCCACCGCCGAGGACATCGACCTGGCCTGCAAGCTGGGCTTCGGTCACGCGATGGGGCCGCTGGCCACGGCCGACCTCACCGGCGTCGACATCCTGCTGCACGCCACCGGCAACATCTACACCGAGTCCCAGGACGAGAAGTTCGCCCCGCCGGAGCTGATGCGCCGGATGGTGGACGCCGGTGACATCGGCCGCAAGAGCGGGCAGGGCTTCTACACGTACTGACGCCCCGTCCGCACCCGTCGCCGGCCCGGCGGGTGCCGCTCGTGCGCGGCTCGCACGAACGGCGTACACCGGCACCGTACGCACTCAGGGGGGATCACCCGCAGGAGTGAATTCGGTATCGGTTCGCCAACAACCAGCAACCGGACCGCCGATCGGGCAGTCAGAAGTTGCATCGGAACGTGCATCGAAAGGTGCGTCGGACCGGAACCAGCATCGCACCACCGTGGCACCACCTTCGAACGCCGATCGAACGTCCGACGACGACGGAGTACGACAACCGCACTCTCGGGGAGCGCATATGCACATCAGGGGCGACCACGCCGGGCTGGTCGTCGGGGGCCGCCTCGACGTCCGCAGCGCGGCGGACGCCCGTACGGTCCTGCACTCGGCCGTCGACGACGGGGTCGGCGATCTGGTGCTCGACCTGTCCGGACTCGACTCCTGGGACGCCACCGGACTCGGCGTCATCATGGGGGCCCACCGGCGGGCCGGGCGGTGCGGCAGGCGGCTCGTCCTGCGCGGCGTCCCGCCCCAGATGCAGCGCCTGCTCGTGGCCACCCGGCTGCACCGCATCCTCGCCATCGAGGGCGGCATCGGCGTGGAGTCCCTGCCCCGCGTCTGAACCCCGCGTCCCAGCCCCGTGTCCGGGCCCGGCATCCGAATCCCGTGCCCGACCCCGTGCCCGCCCTCATGTCCGGACCCGTGCCCGACCCCGTGCCCGCCTCCGGGGCCGTGTCCGCCGCGCCGGTCAGGGGCGCACGTCTCGGCGCGAACCGTACGACGCGCCCAATCCTCACGAAGCCGTGATGTCTCGGATACCCCGGCACCCCGCCTGTTCCGCGATACTGCGGGAAGGTTTAGGGTTCGGCTGCCCGCCGCCCGTCAGCCCGGGCGGGTACCGGACCAGGAGCGACAGCGTCGCGGTGTGCGGCAAGGCCGGGAGGGTTTTCGGCACACGACGCTTTGGGGGCTAGGACCAATGGACCCGAACAACGCGGGACCCGAGGAGTACGGCCACGACGGTGACGGCCGTGACGGCCGTGACGGCCGCCGTGACGGTGCCGAGGGTCAGGCCCGCGGCGCCGGCCGGCGCCCGCCCCGGGACTCCCTCGCCGGCGATCTCGGCCAGCACGGACCCGCACCCGTCCGCACCGTCCGGCTCGTCGCGGGCGAGTTCCTGCTCACCGTCAACCCGGTGGACGGCAGCGAGATCGAGAACCGGCCGCCGGGGGAGCACCCGGAACGGCCGCTGAAGCACACCGCAGCCCGCCGCTCCGAGACCGCGCGCGCCGCCCGGCCGCCCGTGCCGCCGGGCCCCACGCTGCCCGACTCCGGACTGCTGCAGCGCGAGGAGGAGCGCGAGCGGCTGGTCGGGCTGCTGGCCCGCGGCCGCTCCGTCCGCCTCGTCGGCGCTCCCGGCTCCGGCCGCACCGTCCTGCTGGAAGCGGTCGCCGCGGACTGCGCCGACCTCGCCCCCGACGGCGTCGTCCGCCTCTCCGGTCACCGGCGCACCGCCGAGGACCTGAAGGACGAGCTCTACCGGGCCGTGTTCGACGCCCCCGAGTACCGCCCGGACCCCGAGGAACAGCGCGAGGCCCTCGCCGAGATCGGTGCCGTCGTCCTCCTGGACGACCTGGAGTTCGGCGGGGCGGCCCTCGACGAACTCCTCGACGCCACCCCCGAGTGCGCCTATCTGTGCGCCGTCACCCCCGAGGTGCCGGCCCCCTCGGCCGAGGCCGCCTTCGAGGACGTCGAACTCGGCGGGCTCGACCGCGCGGGCTGCGTCGAACTCCTGGAGCGGGCCGTCGGACGCGTCCTCACCGAGGAGGAGACCAACTGGGCCGGCGACCTCCTCTTCGAGTCCGAGGGGCTGCCGCTGCGCTTCAAGCAGGCCGGGGCGCTGCTGCGGCAGCGGGACCGGCTGCGCCTGGAGGCCGAGGCCTTCGACGAGTACGGCGTCTTCGAGGACGCCAAGGCGGAGGCCGCCGCCGTCCGCGACACCGTCCCCGAGCCCGTGACCGGCGAGGAGGAGCCGCTGCCCCCGCTCGCCGAGGCCGCGGCGGCCGCCCCGCTGCTCGCCTCCCGGCTGAGCCGCTCGGCCCGCGAGACCCTGCGGTTCGCGGTCGCGCTCGACGGCGAGGTGCCGCACCTCACCCACCTCCCCGCGCTCGTCGACGACACCCACGCGGACGCCGCCCTCGCCGAGCTGGCGGGCTGCGCGCTGGTCACCCCGGTCGGCGCCCGCTACCGGCTCGCCGCCGGGGTGCTCGAACAGCTCGTGGCCGCCGGGTACGGCGCCGCCACCGAGGAGCACCTGCTGACCGCGGCCCGGCACTACGCCTGGTGGGCCGGGCACCCCTCGGTCACCCCCGAGCGGGTCGCGGCCGAGGCCGACGCCGTGCTGGCCGCCCTCACCGCGCTCGTGCCGCTCACCACACCGGCCACCGAGGACGCCGAGGAACTCGAGGCCGGTGAGGAGGCGGAGGGCCCGATCGCCGTCCGGCTCGCCCGGCAGGCCGCGCCCGCGTTCGCCGCGGGGCTGCGCTGGAGCGCCTGGGAGCGGGCGCTGCGGGCCGGTGCGGAGGCCTCCCGGCTCGCCGGGGAGGTGGCCGAGCAGGCGTACTTCCACCACGAGCTGGGCGTCCTCGCGCTCTGCGAGGGCCAGTTGGACCGGGCCCGGGCCGAGCTGGAGACGTCCATCGGGCTGCGTGGAGCGGTCGCCGACCGGCGGGGCACGGTGGCGGGACGGCGGGCGCTGGCACTCGTCGACGACCGGGCCGGCACGGCACCGGGCACGGCGCTGGTCCTGGCCTCCGACGTCGTCTCCGCCGCCGCGCCGGCCGGCGGCACGGGCGGCTCCCCGGACACCGGGGACACAGGGCCGCGGGCGGCGGGCCCGTCCGCCGCATGGCCCCCGCTGACGGACACCGCGACCCTGGTGTCCACCCCCCGGGGTCACGCCCTCGCGGCACTGCCTCCCGGCCGGGGCGCGGGAGCCTCCGCCGCGGCCGGGGCGGGAACCGCCGCCGGTGCCGCCGGGCGCAGACCGGGCGGACTGAGGGGCATCGTGCACGGCACCCGGCGCAATCTGGTGGCCGCCGGGGCGGGCGCCGTTCTCGTGGCCGTGCTCGGCACGGTGGTGACGCTGGGCGCCACCTCCGGCAACCACAACGAGAACGCGCCCTCCGAGCGCGTCGGGGTCGATCCCTCGATCGGCCAGGACGGCGGGGACGACAGCCTCGGCACCGACAGGGCCAAGAAGGACGGCGACGGGGCCGGGGCGGGCGCGCCCGCCGCGACCCCGACGAACCCCGGGCCGGACGGCACCTACGGAACCTCGGACGACCCGTCCCCGACGACCTCGTCCTCGGCATCGGCGAGCCGCTCCTCGTCCTCGGACAAGGACCACGACGGGGGTGGCAAGGACCACGGCGGGGGCCACCAGTCCTCGAAGCCGGCCACGACCCCGAAGACGACGCCCCCCAAGGAGACGCCTTCCTCGTCGAGCCCGTCGAACACGCCGTCCCAGAGCGCCTCGCCCTCCGAGACGGCGGGCGACGACCCGTCGACGACCGACTCGGCGTCCGCGCCGTCGAGCACGACGGTGACGGGCGCGACGGTGACGAGCAGCGCCCCCCGCTCCGGTTCGCCGGCCGGCGCCCCGGTGATCTGAGCCCCGTCCCCGCGAGGGAACCGGGTGACCGCGCGTCCGCCGCGCGGTCACCCGCCGCTCAGAACAGCCGGAGCTTGTCGTCCTCGATGCCGCGCAGGGCGTCGTAGTCGAGGACCTGGCAGCGGATGCCGCGGTCCGTCGCCAGCACCCGCGCCTGCGGCTTGATCTCCTGCGCCGCGAACACGCCCTGCACCGGCGCCAGATGCGGATCGCGGTTCAGCAGGTCCAGGTACCGCGTCAGCTGCTCGACGCCGTCGATCTCGCCCCGGCGCTTGATCTCGACGGCGACGGTCCCGCCGTCGGCGTCCCGGCACAGGATGTCGACCGGTCCGATGGCCGTCATGTACTCGCGCCGGATGAGCGTGTAGCCGTCTCCCAGCGTCTCGATCCGGTCCGCGAGGAGCTCCTGAAGGTGTGCTTCCACGCCGTCCTTGATCAGCCCGGGGTCGACCCCGAGTTCGTGCGAGGAGTCGTGGAGGATCTCCTCCATCGTGATGATGAGCTTCTCCCCCGCCTTGTTGACGACGGTCCACACCCCGTCCTCCTCGCCGCTGCCCTCCTTGAGGGTGCAGGGCGGAGACATCCAGTTCAGAGGCTTGTAGGCCCTGTCGTCGGCGTGGATGGACACACTGCCGTCGGCCTTCACGAGGATCAGACGGGGCGCCGAGGGAAGGTGGGCGGTGAGCCGGCCCGCGTAGTCGACGGAGCACCGGGCGATGACGAGACGCATGGTGCGCAACGCTACTCGACGCGCCGGTCCCCGCGCGATCCGCCCATGCCCGCGGACTATTCGCGCACGTCGGCGGGGTAGTTGTCGTCTTCAACCCCTTTGCTGACCGGGCCTGTTCGCGGGATGGCCGATTGTGTGCCCACAGGGGGGCGGTCGTATCCGCGTTTTCCTGGTGCGGCCCCGTTCGGTTGCCTACCGTAGAAACAGGAGGTCGCGGGTCATGTACGCAGCGTATCGGCGACGCGGCCTCTCCGCCCTGTCCGTCGGCCCCCGCGCACCGGGGGTGTGAGAGGAGAACCCATGTCGCTCGACGTCTCACCGGCCCTACTCGAGAAGGCCGAGCGAGGCGAGGTCGACGAAGCGGAATTCGTCGACTGCGTCCGGACCTCCCTGCCCTTCGCATGGGAGATGATCAGCTCCCTGGTGGCCCAGCTGAAGGTGGACGGCGGCCAGTTCGCCGACAACCAGACGCCGCCGCCGGACGAGCACGCGCGTGGCCAACTGCTCCGCGCGCTCGCCAGCGACGCGATACGTGGCGCGCTGCAGCGGCACTTCGGGGTGCGACTGGCCTTCCAGAACTGCCACCGGGTGGCGGTCTTCCCGCTGGACTCCTCGGTGGACGAACGCCTGGCCCGTTTCACCTCGGTCCGCGCCCAGTTGCTCAACCAGTCCCCGGAACTCCGGGACTGCTGAGCGGTGTGACGCGGTACGGCCCGCCGCTCCGGACGCGGAAGGAACGTGTGTGCGGGGAGCGATCCCCGCTCCTCCCGCGACGGAGCGGCGGGCGCCCGGCCTACGGCACGGCCGGGGACTGCGCCCGCGGCGAGGGCCCCAGTCGGGGAAGCACCTCCGCGCCCAGCCGCCGGACGTTCTCCTCGGTGGCCGCCAGGTCCCCCGAGCCCTCCACGAGCAGCGCGAAGCGGGTGATGCCGGTCCGTTCCGACGTCGCCGCCAGCCGGTCGGCGCAGCGTCCCGGGGTGCCGACCGGGTGCAGTTCGCACAGCAGTTCCGTGTACGCCAGCGGATCGCGCATGGCGCGCACCCGGCCGTCCACCGTGACATGGGCGCCCAGGCCCTGCCGCAGCCAGCCGGGCATCGCCTTGGTGAGTGTCTCCACGGCCTCGCCGTCGCGGTCGGCGAGCTGGCAGACCCCCGCCGAGACGTGGGCGGCGCCCGCGATCACGTCACCGGGGACGCCCGCGGCCCGTGCGTGGCGTTCCCACAGGGACACCATCGCGGCCTTCTCCTCGTCCCCGCAGTGCATCCCGAGCAGCATCGGCAGCCCGCGCTCGGCGGCGAGCCGGACGCCGGCGGGGGAGGTGCAGGCGAGGACGACCTCCGGACCCGGGTCCTCCGTGAGCGACTCCGAGGGGCGGGGCACGACGGGCACCTCACGGAAGGTGAACCGTTCCCCCGAGGCGGAGACGGCGGGTTCCGTCAGCCAGCGCACCAGCAGATCGAGTGATTCCGGGAACCCCTTCTCGTACGCCTCGAGGCCGGCGCCGAAGACCTCCAGATCCACCCAGGGGCCGCCGCGGCCCACTCCCAGGGTGAACCGGCCGCCCGAGGTGAGGTGCAGCAGCGCGGCCTGTTCGCCGAGCGCCACGGGGTGCGCGGTGGGCAGCACGCTCACCGCGGTGCCCACGCGGAGCCGCCGGGTGCGGCCGAGCAGCAGAGCGGCCAGGGTGACGGCCGACGGGCAGGTGCCGTACGGCACGAAGTGGTGCTCGGCCAGCCAGACCGTGTCCAGTCCCGCCTCCTCGGCCACCTCCGCCGACCGCACTGCACGGTGCAGTGCCTCCCCGGGGCCCTGGCCCGGGAACTGGGCCGCGAGTACAAAACTTCCGACATGCATGGCGCTTCCTGCTTCCTTGGCTCCGACGTGGAGCTCCCCCGCAGGGCATAACTGCCTGACATGTGCCGAAGTCACGGCTCGACGGCGCAATTTGCGGATTGTCTTCTCAACGGGCCGTCCGGCGCCGTTCCCGGGCCGGTCAAGGCACCGACGGGCGGCCTTACGCGGCCCCGGGCGCCCGCCCGGCGCCGCGTAACCTGGACGGCACCCCGTACCCGGACCCGTGAGGTGTGCTGTGTCCCCGCGTCGCAACCGACCCAAGGGCGGCGGCTCGTCCGGCCGGAGCGCCGAGGAGGACGCGCCCGGCCGCTACGGCGGCTGGCACTCGGCCGAGAGCTGGCAGGGCGAGGAATGGATCGTGCGCCATGTCGCCGGCGCCTCGGCCCAGGGCAAGACCTACCGCTGCCCCGGCTGCGACCAGCTCATCCCCTCCGGCATGCCGCACGTGGTGGCCTGGCCCGACCACTCGGGCGTGGACGAGCGCCGGCACTGGCACAAGGCGTGCTGGAACGCGCGGGACCGCCGCACCACACGGGTGCAGCGGTCCCGGAACGCGCCCAGATTCTGAGGCGGGCGGCGTACCGCCGCTCCGCCCCCGGGCCTCACACGTCCCGCTTCTCCAGCAGCGCGTACGCGCCGACGAAGACGGCGGCGGTGAGGCCGAGCATGATCCACAGCGGGTCCCAGCCACTGGGGCCGCTCCGGCTCAGCGAGTTGTCGTAGAAGATGCTGAGCTGGTTCGGGATCGAGTACGTGAACAGCCCTTGCTGGACCCTGCGCAGGGACTCCGAGAACAGGAACAGCGCGATCACCAGCGGGGCGAGCAGGACGCCGATCATCAGGGTGATCGCGCCCGCCGAGTGCCGGATGACCGAACCGGCCAGCAGCCCGAGCAGCCCGAGCAGCGCGACGTAGAGCGAGATGCCGACGGTCGCCTTCAGCCACTCACCTCCGGTGGGCTCCCGGCCGCCGTGGTCGGTCAGGACCGACACCTGGAGCAGGGCGACGAGCGAGGTGGCCACCAGCGTCACCACGAACGCCAGGGCGAAGAACACGATCGACTTCGCCATGAGCACCCGGCCGCGGTCCGGGCACGCGGTCATCGTGGTGCGGATCAGGCCGGTGCCGTACTCGGAGGCCGTGGTGAGGACGCCGAGGGTCATCATGCAGATCGAACCGGTCAGCACGCCGGCGAAGCCCAGCTGCAGGGCGGACTCGCCCCCCACCTCGGCGTCCGAGGCGGCCACGACGAAGGTGATCAGCGCGCCCAGACCGATCACCAGGAGCAGGAACACCCCGATCGTCCACATCGTGGAGCGCACCGAGCGGATCTTGGTCCACTCGGAGGTGAGGGCATGCCCGAGATGCGTGCGCACGACGGGGATCGGCGAGGTGTACGAGGCTCCGGGCGCCGGGTGCCAGGAGGGAGCGGGCGCGGCCTGCTGCGGCATCGGGGGCTGGGGCGTACTCATCGGTTGTCCTCGCTGTCGCGCTGGGTGAGGTCGGCGGGGCCCGACGCGGCGGCGACCGCGTCGGCGGACGGGGCGGGCCCGCCGGGCCCGGCGGACGACGGGGCCGGCGGGGCGGACGGGGCGGCGGACGGCGGCTGCGCGGGGGCCGGCTGAGGTGTCGGGGCGGCGTAGGGGTTCGGGGCGCCCTGCGGCGCCGCGGGGCCCGGCTGGGCGTACGGGTTGGCCGGGGCGCCGTGCGGGGCCGCCGCGGGCGCGCCCTGCGGTCCGGGGCCGAACTGCTGGGGCGGCGGCGGGGCGTACCAGCCCGGCTGGCCCTGCCCCGGCACCGGCGTAGGCGGCTGCGCCCCGGGCGCCGGCGGCTGCGCGAACCCGGCCTTCTGGTCGGTGGTCGAGCGGTAGTCGACGGCGCCCTGCGTCATCCGCATGTACGCCTCCTCCAGCGAGGCCTGGTGCGGGGAGAGCTCCCACAGCCGTACGTCGGCGGAGTGCGCGAGCTCGCTGATCCGGGGCAGGGGCAGCCCGGTCACCCGCAGCGCGCCGTCCAGCTCCGGCAGGACGTGTCCGCCCGCCTCGGTCAGCGCCGAGGTCAGCTTCTCCCGCTGCTGCTGCTCGCCCTCGGGGGTGCGGACCCGGGCGAAGTCGGCGGAGTTGGCGGAGATGAAGTCCCGCACGCTCATGTCGGCGAGGAGCTGCCCGCGGCCGATGACGATGAGGTGGTCGGCGGTGAGTGCCATCTCGCTCATCAGGTGGGAGGAGACGAAGACCGTACGGCCCTCCGCCGCGAGGGACTTCATCAGGTTCCGCACCCAGAGGATGCCTTCGGGGTCGAGGCCGTTGACCGGCTCGTCGAAGAGCAGCACCTGGGGGTCGCCGAGGAGCGCGGCGGCGATGCCGAGGCGCTGGCCCATGCCGAGCGAGAAGCCCTTGGAGCGGCGCCTGGCCACGTCCTGCAGGCCGACGACGCCGAGCACCTCGTCGACGCGGCGCTGCGGGATGCCGGAGAGCTGCGCGAGGCTGAGGAGGTGGTTGCGGGCGCTGCGGCCGCCGTGCACGGCCTTGGCGTCCAGCAGGGCGCCGACGTGCCGGGCGGCGCTGGGGAGCCTGCGGTAGGGGTGGCCGCCGATGGTGACGTGGCCCGCGGTGGGGTTGTCCAGACCGAGGATCATGCGCATGGTGGTGGACTTGCCGGAGCCGTTCGGACCGAGGAAGCCGGTCACCATGCCCGGCCGTACCTGGAAGGAAAGGTTGTACACGGCCGTCTTGTCGCCGTAGCGCTTGGTCAGGCCGACTGCCTCGATCATTCTCCGCACCCATCGACAGGATCAGGACGTACGTCGGGGCGGACGCCCCCCGTAAGGGTTAGGAGAATATCGGGCCACTGACAGTTCCCGCCCGGTGACAACGGTTCGGGAACACCTTGCCCCCCGGGGCAACGCGAGGTGCCCCTCACGCGTCCCGGCGGCGCAGCACCGCGTAGCCGCCCACCAGGGCCGCCACGACCCACAGGAGCATGATGCCGAGACCGCCCCACGGACCGTACGGGGTGTCGTCGTCGAGGCGCGGCACCACCTGCATGATGCGGCTGCCCGCCTGGTCGGGCAGGAACTGGCCGACCTTCTTCGTCACCGAGACGTTCCCCAGGATGTTCGAGATCAGGAAGAAGAACGGCATCAGGATGCCCAGCGACAGCATCGGGGAGCGCAGCATCGCGGCCACTCCCATCGAGAACATCGCGATCAGCGTCATGTAGAGCCCGCCGCCGAACACCGCGCGCAGCACCCCCGGTTCGCCCAGCGACGTCCGGTGCGGTCCCAGCATCACCTGGCCGAGGAAGAACGCGAGGAAGCTCGTCACCATCCCGACCAGCAGGGCGAGCGCGGTCGCCACCCCGATCTTGCTGAACAGGAAGGTCGCCCGCCGCGGCACCGCCGCCAGCGAGGTACGGATCATTCCGGTGCTGTACTCGTTGGACACCACGAGCACACCGAACACGATCATCGCGAGCTGGCCGAGCGTCATCCCCGCGAAGCTGACGAACGTGGGGTCGAAGGTGGCCCGGTCGCTGCGGCTCAGATCGCCGAACTCGTGCCGGGACAGCGCCGAGATGAGCATGCCGAGCGCGACGGTGACCACCACCGCCAGCGAGAGCGTCCACACGGTGGACGCCACCGAGCGGATCTTCGTCCACTCGGAACGGATGACCTGGCTCGCCGCCATCGTCAGCCCACCTTCTTCCCGTGCTCCAGGTCCCCGCGCCACTCGCGGTCCGGGGCGGGCCCGGAGTGCGCGTGGTACTCCACGGACTCGGCGGTCAACCGCATGAACGCCTCCTCCAGCGAGGCCTGCCGGGGACTCAGCTCGTGCAGCACGAGATGGTGCCGCGCGGCCAGCTCGCCGATGGGCTCGGCCATGTCCCCGTCGACCTCCAGCGCCCCGCCGCCCGCCTCGACGACGGTGATCCCCGCCTGGTGCAGTGCGTCGCGGAGCTGCTCGTACTGGGGGGAGCGGACCCGTACGAAGGCGCGGGAATTGCGCGCGATGAAGTCCGCCATCGTGGTGTCGGCGAGCAGCCGCCCCTGGCCGATGACCACGAGGTGGTCGGCGGTGAGTGCCATCTCGCTCATCAGGTGGGAGGAGACGAAGACCGTACGGCCCTGTGCGGCGAGGGACTTCATCAGGGTGCGGATCCAGTGGATGCCCTCGGGGTCGAGGCCGTTGACCGGTTCGTCGAACATCAGGATCCGCGGGTCGCCGAGGAGGGCGCCGGCGATGCCCAGCCGCTGTCCCATGCCCAGCGAGAACCCCTTGGCCTTCTTGCGGGCGACGGAGGTGAGCCCGACCGTGTCCAGGACCTCGTGGACGCGGGAGGCGGGGATGCCGTTGCTCTGGGCCAGGCACAGCAGGTGGTTGTGGGCGCTGCGGCCGCCGTGCATGGCCTTGGCGTCGAGGAGGGCGCCGATGTACTTCAGCGGGTCCGTCAGGTCCTCGTAGCGCTGCCCGTCGATGCGGACGTGGCCCTCGGTGGGGCGGTCGAGGCCGAGCATCATCCGCATGGTGGTGGACTTGCCGGCGCCGTTGGGGCCGAGGAAGCCGGTGACCACACCGGGGCGGACCGTGAAGGTGAGGTGGTCCACCGCCAGTTTCTCGCCGTAGCGCTTGGTCAGGCCCTCGAGCTCGATCATGCGTGCCACGCTAGAACGGCGGGAAGCCCTCCGCCACCCGAAGTGACGAAGGACTTCCCGCACCGTGCGAAAGGGGAGACCTTCCGCGCTCTCCCGTGACAGCCGGGGCCGGTGGGCCCGGGCGCCGGAGCCCTACCGGGTCTGCTGGGCGGGCACCCCGCGGGAGATGGACTCGTCCTCGGACGGGGAACCGGCGGCGGCCACCGCGGCACCCGTGAGCGTCGCCAGCATCTCGCGCACGTTGGTGAGCTGCGCGTTGATCGAGTCGCGGCGGTTGGTGAGGGCGGCCAGCTCGCGCTCGGATTCCGAACGGATCCGGTCGGCCTTGGCGTTGGCGTCGGCCACGATGTCCTCGGCCTGGCGCTGAGCCGTCTCCACCGTCTGGCGGGCGCGGCGCTCGGCGTCCGTGCGCAGCTTCTCCGCCTCCAGACGGAGCTGCTCCGCGCGGTGCTCGATCTCCGCGAGGCGCTTCTCGGCCTTGGCCTGACGCGAGGCCAGGTCACGCTCGGACTGCTCGCGGCGCTTGGCCAGGTTCGTCTCGAAGTCGGCGGCGGCCTGCGCGGCCTTGGCGCGCGTCTCCTCGAAGAGGGCGTCCGCCTCCTCGCGCTTGGACTGCGCGTCCTTCTGGGCCTCGGCGCGCAGCTGGGAGGCGTCGCTCTTGGCCTTCTCGACGATCCGGACGCCCTCGTCCTCGGCCTTGGACTTGCGCTCGGCGGCGAACGACTCCGCGTCGTTGCGCACCTGCTGAGCCGCCGACTCGGCGAGCTCGCGGTGCTGCTCGGCGGCGCGCCGGGCCTCCTCGCGCAGGTCCTTCGCCTCTTCCTCGGCGAGACGCAGGATCTTCTCGACGCGCGCACCGAGACCGGCGTACGACGGCTCGGCGTCGGTGACCTGGGCCTGGGCGTTCTGCGTCTCGAGGTGGAGCTCCTCGATGCGCTTTTCCAGTGCGGTGATGCGGGCCAGCGCGCTGTCACGGTCGGAGACGAGCTTGGAGATGCGTTCGTCCACCTGAGCGCGGTCGTACCCACGCCGCACAAGCTCGAAGCCGTAGGGGGAAGTGTCGCTCATGGGGTTCCTGTCGAAAGAGACCGGTGAGGTGATAGAGGGAATCCTAGGCGCCTAAGCGGTGTGTCATCGAGCGGATACGTGTTTGATCTGGAGAATGACACCTCTTTCGGGTGGCTGACCGCCGGATCCCTTGCAGGCCCCGGCACGTTACGCCCCGTCGAGTACGGAATGTGCCGCCCCGGCTACCCCTCTGACGCCTTGCCACCCGAACGAGGACCGACCACCGCGGCCGTCTTGACGCCGTTCTCCTTGCCGCCACCCGGCGCCTCGAAGGACTCCAGCGCCTCCAGCACGTCCTGCACACGGGAGATCTCGGCGTTGATGTCCTGCCGCCTGCGCACCAGGATCTCCAGCTCCCGCTTGCCCTCCTCGACCGCCTGCCGCGCCTCGCGGATCGCCTCGGCCTTGATCGCCTCCGCCTCGGCGACCAGCGAGGTCTTCTTCTGCTCGGCCTCCTTGAGCAGCCCCTCGGCCTTCTTCACGGCGGCGATGCGCACCTTGCTCGCCTCGGAGTTGGCCTCCGACATCAGCTCCTTGGCCTTCTCCCGGGCCTCGGCGAGCTGCTCCTCGGCCGCCTTCACCAGCGCGTCGCACCGCTCGCCGGCCGACTTCATCGCCTCGGCCGACTCGCGCCGCGCCCGCTCGTGCAGCTCCTCGATCTCGGTGGTGATGCGCTCGCGCAGCTCCTCCGCCCGCTCCCTTATGGCCGTCGCGTCCCGGCGCGCGCCCACCAGCAGCTCGTCGGCGTCCGCGCGGGCGCGCTCCACCAGGCCGTTGCCCTCGATGGTCGCCTCCGAGACCAGCCGGTCGGCCTCCGTACGGGCGGCGCCCACCATGCTGTCGGCCTGGCTCTCGGCGTCCGCCGTGGTGCGCTGCGCGTTCCGCTGGGCGTCCGCGAGGAGCTTGTCGGCCTCCGCGGCCGTCTCCGTGATGAGGGTGTCGACCTGCTCGGCCGCCTCCGAACGCCGCTTGTTGGCCTCCTTGCGGGCCTCGTCCAGCGTCCGCTCGGCCTCCTCGCGCGCCTCGGTGGTGACCCGCTCCGCCTCGGCCCGCATCCGCTCCGCGTGCTGCTGGGCCGAGCCGACCGTCTCGGCGGCCTCGGCCCGCAGCCGCTCCGCCTCCTCGGTGGCCTCCCCGACCAGCCGCTCGGCCCGGGCCACGGACTCCGTCCGCACCCGCTCCGCCTCGGCGTTCGTCTCGCCGAGGACCCGCTCGGCCTCGGCGTTGGTCTCCGTGGTGAGCCGCTCGGCCTCCGCGCGCGCCTCGGTGATGAGGGTGTCCGCCTGCGTCGCCGCGTCCGAGCGCATGCGGTTGGCGTCCTCCCGCGCCTCCGCGCGGGTCCGCGAGGCGTCCTGCTCCGCGCCCGCGATGGCGTCCGAGGCCTCGGTCCGCACCCGCTGGGCGTGGTCCGCGGCCTCCGCGCGCACCCGCTCCGACTCGGCGGCCGCCTCGGCGAGCGTGCGCTCGGCCAGCGAGGCGGCCGTCTCGCGCTCCTCCGCCGCCTCCCGGCGCAGCCGGCTCGCGTCCTCGGCGGCCCGCTCCCGCTCGGCGTAGGCGTCGGCGCGGACCCGGTCGGACTCCTCCTCGGCCTCCCGCCGCGTGCGCTCGGCCGCGTGCTCGGCGGCACTGCGCAGCCCGGCGATCTCCTCCTGCGCCTGCTCGTGCAGCCCCGCGACCGCGTCGCGCACCTGCTGGGCGGTCTGCTCGGCGGCGGTGACCATCTCGGTGGCCCGCCGGTCCGCCTCCTCCACCAGGCGCTCGGCCTCGGCCTGCGCCTCCTCGACGCGGGCCCGCGCCACCGCGAGGAGCTCCTCGCTCTGCTCGCCGGCCCGCTCCCGCTCCTGGTCGGCCTCCCGGCGGGCGGAGCCGAGCAGTTCCTCGGCCTCGCGGCGGCGCCGGGCGGCCTCCTCCTGCGCGGCCGCCAGCGTCTCGGTGGCCTCCGTGTTGAGCCGCTCGGCCGCGGCCTGGGCCTCGGCCCGCACCCGGTCGGCGGTGTCCTGCGCCTCCGTCTTGATCCGCTCGGCCTCCGCCGAGGCCTCCGAGCGCAGCCGTACGGCGACGGCCTCGCCCTCCGCGCGGGAGGCGGAGGCGTCGGACGCGGCCTCGTCGCGCAGCCGCTCGGCCTCGGACTCGGCCTGCGCCTGGAGCGTACGGATCCGCTCGGCGGCCTCCGAGCGCAGCCGCTCGGTCTCCTCGACGGCCTCGCGGCGCAGCCGTTCCGCCTCTTGGCGGGCCTCGCCCAGCGCCTGCTCGGCGGCGGTGACCCGCTGCTCGGCCTCCTCCTTGAGTCGCGTCAGCTCCTCGGCGGCCTCCTCGCGGCGGGCCTCGACGCCCCGCTCGGTCTCCTCGCGCAGCTCGCGCGCGGCCCGCTCGGCGTCCTCCTTGAGCGCCTCCGCCTGCTCGGTGGCCTCGGCGCGCTGCCGCTCGGCCTCCTTGCGGGTGCGCTCCAGGGTCTCCTCGGCCTGCCGGCGCAGTGTGGCGGCCCGCTCGATGGCCTCGGTGCGCACCTTCTCGCTGTCCGTGGCCGCCGTGGCCCGCAGCTCGTCCGCGTCCGCCTTGGCCTTGGCCAGCAGCTCCTCGGCGGTCTTGGCCGCCTCCTCGATCTGCTGGACGGCCTCCCGCCGGGCCTCGGCGCGGATCTTCTCGCCCTCGGCGACCGCGTCGGCCCGCAGCTGCTCGGCCTCGCCGCGCAGCCGGCGGGCCTCCTCCTGCAGCTCGACCGTCTTGGCCCGGTACTCCTTGGTGTCGTCCTTCGCCGCGCCCTTGAGCTCCTCGGCGATGTCGTGCGCCTCGGCGCGCAGCCGGTCCGCCTCGGTCTCCGCCTCCCGGCGGATCCGCTCGGCCTCCTCGGCGGCGGCCTTGGTGGTCGCCTTGGCGTCCTCGGACGCCTTGTTCAGCACGTCCTCCGCCGTACGGGCGGTCTTGGCGAGCTGGGAGGCGGTCTCCTCGGCCGTGATGCTGCGGGCCTTCTCCGCCGCCTCCGCGACGATCTTCTCCGCCTCGGTGCGGGCGTCCGCGACGACCTGCTCGGCCTCGGCCCGGGTGGTCTCGGCCTCCTTGGTGGCCTCGCCGACCAGCCGGGCGACCTGCTCCTTCGCCGTGCGGGTCCGCTGCTCATTGGCCGATTCCGCGCTCGCCAGCGCCTTCGCGGCGGCCTCCTTGGCCTCCGCGACGACCTTGTCGGCCTCGGCGCGCGCCTCGCGCAGCGCCGTCTCGGCCTCGCTCATCCGCTGCTCGGCGCCCCGGCTCAGCTCGGCGGCCTGGCGCCGGGCCGCGTCGGACTCGGTCGCGGTGCTGCTGCGGAGCTGCTCGGCGTGGTCGGTGGCCTCCTGCGCCTGCGCGGAGGCGGCGTTCAGCAGCCGCTCGGCCTCGGCGCGGGCCCTGCGCAGGATCTGGTCGGCCTCCGCGCGGGCCGCCTCGGCGTCGCCCTGGAGGCGCTGGCGCGCCTCGGCGGCGATCCGCTCGGCCTCGGCGCGCGCGGCGGCCAGCGACTGCTCGGCCTCGGCGCGGGACTCGTCGAGAAGCCGCCGGGCCTGCGACTCGGTGCGGGCGCGGAGCTGCTCGGCCCAGGCCACGTTCTCGTTGACGTGCGACTCGACGGTCTGCCGGCGCTCGGCCAGCTCCTGGTCGAGCTGCTGGCGGCGGTTGACCGCCTCCTGGTGCAGCTCCGCCTGGAGGCGCGCGGCCTGCTCGGCGTGCTCCTGCAGGATGCGCTGGGTCTGCGCGCGGGCCTGGCTCAGCTCCCGCTCCGCCTCGCTGCGCAGCTGGTCGGCCTGCGCCTGGGCGTTGCGGAGCATCTGCTCGGCCTGATAGCCGATGTCCGTCCCGTCGTAGGCGGGCCGGGACATGAGCGTGCGGCGCGCCTCGTGCAGCTTGGCGCGCAGCACCTCGACCTGGTAGCCGAGGTCCTCGGCGTGCTGGATCGCCTTTTCCCGCTCGGTCTTCAGCCGTTCCATCTCGGCCTCGAACCGAGAGAGGTGGTCGACGTCAGCCGCCGGCTCTCGCTCCTGGCGTTCGTAGCCCCGCACTGCGCGGTCCCATCCGTCCCCTGGTCGCAAGCTTGATCAACCGAGCTCCGTCCATCCGCCGAACGGGGCCCCCGGGGAATGGTGTCAGATTCAACGGCGGAGCACGGGCTGCTGCCCCGACGCTCGTCCCCCGAAACCCGGACCCCGGCAAGCGGCCACGCGCTCCCGCAGATGCGCGGGAGGCACGACCGCCCCCAACCCTACCGGCCCCTATGTACGTCGGTCAGTGCTCCGCCGACTCAACAGCCGCCGAAGTGACCAGTTCTGTCAGTACGCCATGACAGTCCTTCGGGTGCAGGAAGGTGATCCGCGACCCCATGGAGCCGCGTCGTGGCTCCTCGTACAGGACGCGTACGCCCTTGTCCCGGATGTCCGACGCCTCGGTGTCCACGTCCGCCGTCCCGAACGCGATGTGGTGCACCCCCTCGCCATTTTTGGCCAGCCACTTGGCGACGGTGGAGTCCTCGCGGACGGGTTCGAGCAGTTGCAGGTAGGAGGCGCCGCCGTCGTCCGTGCCGTTGATCCGCAGCATGGCCTCGCGGACCCCCTGTTCCTCGTTGACCTCGGTGTGGAACACCTCGAAGCCGTACGTGGCCCGGTAGAACTCGACGGTCGCGTCGAGGTCGTGGCAGGCGATCCCGATGTGGTCGATTCGCGTCAGCATGGTGACAGTGGAGCGCTCCGCGGATGGTTACGCAACGTGCGCGCGATCACACTGGAAGAGCGGTGACGGCACGGAGTGCCACTCAGTACATTCGAAGTGAACCCTCGTTCACTCCCATCCACTCCTCGGCAGTGCAGCCGGTAAGGGGATCGCAGCTCATGAGCGCAACGAACAGCACGACCTCGGTGATCGTCGCGGGCGCGCGGACGCCCATGGGGCGCTTGCTGGGCTCCCTGAAGTCCTTCTCCGGAGCCGAACTCGGCGGCTTCGCGATCAAGGCCGCCCTCGACCGTGCGGGGATCGGCGGCGAGCAGGTGCAGTACGTGATCATGGGCCAGGTGCTGCAGGCCGGGGCGGGCCAGATCCCCGCACGTCAGGCCGCGGTCAAGGCGGGCATCCCCATGAGCGTGCCGGCGCTCACCGTCAACAAGGTGTGCCTCTCCGGCCTCGACGCCATCGCGCTGGCCGACCAGCTCATCCGCGCCGGCGAGTTCGACGTGGTCGTGGCCGGCGGCCAGGAGTCCATGACCAACGCCCCCCACCTGCTGCCGAAGTCCCGCGAGGGCTTCAAGTACGGCGCGGTGCAGATGCTCGACGCGATGGCCCACGACGGCCTCACCGACGCCTTCGAGAACATCGCCATGGGCGAGTCCACGGAGAAGCACAACAGCCGGCTCGGCATCGCCCGGGAGGCGCAGGACGAGATCGCCGCCCTGTCCCACCAGCGGGCCGCGGCCGCGCAGAAGAACGGCCTGTTCGAGGCGGAGATCACCCCCGTGGAGATCCCGCAGCGCAAGGGCGAGCCGGTCGTCTTCAGCAAGGACGAGGGCATCCGGCCCGAGACGACCGCCGAGTCCCTCGGCAAGCTGCGCCCCGCGTTCAGCAAGGACGGCACGATCACCGCGGGCTCCTCCTCGCAGATCTCCGACGGTGCCGCGGCCGTGGTCGTGATGAGCAGGGCAAAGGCCGAGGAGCTGGGCCTGGAGTGGATCGCCGAGATCGGCGCCCACGGCAACGTGGCGGGGCCGGACAACTCGCTGCAGTCCCAGCCGTCGAACGCGATCCGGCACGCGCTCGGCAAGGAGGGACTGGACGTCGCCGACCTCGACCTGATCGAGATCAACGAGGCCTTCGCGGCCGTCGCCGTGCAGTCAATGAAGGACCTGGGGATCTCCTCCGAAAAGGTGAACGTGAACGGCGGGGCGATCGCCCTCGGCCACCCCATCGGCATGTCGGGCGCACGGCTCGTCCTGCACCTGGCGCTGGAGCTGAAGCGGCGCGGCGGCGGGATCGGCGCGGCGGCCCTGTGCGGCGGAGGCGGTCAGGGCGACGCGCTGATCCTGCGGGTGCCGAGCGCCTGAGTCCGGTTGCTCCGTACCGTCTGGTCATCTGTTCTTCTGTACGTCTGTTCTTCGGCAGATCTGATTTTCCGAGTGTCTGCCGGTCTGCTGGTCCGCTTGTCCGAACGGAGCTGTGATGCAGGACGTCGCCACGCTGGTCGCCCAGGCGAGGGAGGGCCGGCCGCGTGCCGTGGCCCGGCTGATCTCGCTGGTGGAGGGGGCGTCCCCGCAGCTCAGGGAGGTCATGGCCGCGCTCGCCCCGCTGACCGGCGGGGCGTACGTGGTGGGCCTCACGGGATCGCCGGGCGTCGGCAAGTCGACATCCACGTCGGCGCTCGTCTCCGCCTACCGGCGGGCCGGGAAGCGGGTCGGCGTGCTCGCCGTCGACCCGTCCTCGCCGTTCTCCGGGGGCGCGCTGCTCGGCGACCGGGTGCGGATGTCGGAGCACGCCTCCGACACCGGCGTGTACATCCGTTCGATGGCGACCCGCGGGCACCTGGGCGGTCTGGCCTGGGCCGCGCCCCAGGCGATCCGGGTGCTCGACGCGGCCGGCTGCGAGGTGATCCTCGTCGAGACGGTCGGCGTCGGGCAGTCGGAGGTCGAGATCGCCTCCCAGGCCGACACCTCGGTGGTGCTCCTCGCGCCGGGGATGGGTGACGGCATCCAGGCCGCCAAGGCGGGCATCCTGGAGATCGGCGACGTCTACGTCGTCAACAAGGCGGACCGCGACGGCGCCGACGCGACCGCCCGGGAGCTGAACCACATGCTGGGCCTCGGCGAGTCGCGGGGCCCTGGCGACTGGCGCCCCCCGATCGTCAAGACCGTCGCCGCGCGGGGCGAGGGCGTCGACGAGGTCGTCGAGGCGCTGGAGAAGCACCGCGCGTGGATGGAGGAGCGGGGTGTCCTCGCCGAGCGCCGCCGGGCGCGGGCGGCCCGCGAGGTCGAGACGATCGCCGTCACGAGCCTGCGCGAACGCATCGGCGACCTCCACGGGGACCGCCGCCTGAGCGCGCTCGCCGACCGCATCGTGGCCGGTGACCTGGACCCCTACCGGGCCGCCGACGAACTGGTGGAGGGCCTCGTCGCGGGCTGAGGGCCAGGCAGCCCCCGGCCGCCCTCACAGACTCGGCAGCAGGTCCCGTACCGCGGCGGGCGCGGAGAGGAACGGGTGGTGGCCGGTGTCGAGTTCGACCACCGTGCCGGCCCGGCGGGCGTACTCGCGCTGCAGAGACGGCGGGGTGCCCCGGTCCCGGGCGCAGACGACGTACGTCGACGGCACCCGCTGCCACGCGGCCGCCCCCACCGGCTGACCGGTCACCCGCACGCTCTGCCGGGCGAGGTGGTCCGCCGCCCGCGCCCGGACCTCGGCGTCGCAGTCCTGCAGGAAGGTGTCCACGAGCAGCTCCGGGCGGACTCCGAAGGTGCCGGTGTCCGGGTCGACGTCGAGGAACGGGGCCGGGCCGCCGTCCCCGAAGTCCGACAGGCTCTGCCCCACCTCGGGCAGATAGCTGGAGACCAGCACGAGGTGGCGCACCGACTCGACGCCCGCGGCGGCCTCCGCCGCGACGATGCCGCCGTAGCTGTGGGCCACCACGACGGTCGGCTCCTCGCCGTCCAGGAGCGCGCGCCGCACCGCGGTGACGTCCTCCGCCAGCCCCGGTCCGCCGGTGCCCGCGGGCAGCTCCGTCTCGCCGCAGCTGGGCAGGGCCGGAGCGGTGCTCGACACGCCCCGCTCCCGCAGCAGCCCGGCGGTCCGGTGCCACCACCACGACCCGTCCCGCACGCACGCGCCATGCACGAACACGACCCTCATCACTGCCTCCGCGTCTGTCCCGGCCGGCCTCGGCCCCTCTGCGACCAACGGTAGACGTACTCGCAATTACGCGAAAAAATGGGCGGCATGGGCAGACGACCGCAGCCGCACCTCAAGGACCGGCTTCTCGACGCCTGCGCCGACCACGCCCTCGCGCACGGCCTCCCCGACCGGCTCGAACCGCTGGCCACCGCCACCGGCGCCTCGGCCCGCATGCTGATCTACCACTTCGGCACCCGCGACGCCCTCCTGCGGGCCGTCCTCGGACGCGCGCGCCAACGGCAGCTCGACACCTGGGGCGACCTCCTGCGGGCGCGGCCCGACGAGCCCTACACCACCACCCTGGAGCGCGCCTGGGCCGCGATCACGAGCGAGGACGGACGCCCGTACCTGCGGATGTTCGGTCAGTTGCGCGAGAGCGCGGAGCAGCGGCTGTGGCCCGACTTCCGGCGCACCGCCACGACCGACTGGCTGGGGCCGCTCGAGGACGGCCTGCGCGGCATGGGCCGGCCGGAACTGGCGACGCTCGTCCTCGCCGTCATCCGCGGTCTCCTCATGGACCTCGACGCCACCGGGGACACCGCCCGCGCCGACCGGGCCTTCCAGGAGTTCCTCGCCACGCTCGGGCACCCGGCCGGCGGTGACCGCCCGCGCGCCCACAGCCCCCGGGGGACCTCCCCCGGGGGGACGGCAGGCGCCGGTGCGGCCACCGGCCCGTAGACCCGGGGCGGTGGCCGCACCGCCCGTCACGGGTGGCCGGCGGTCACGTCCGCCCCGCGCAGGCCCACCGTCCAGTCCCGCTCACCGCCGCCGGAGGTGAGCGTCTCCGCCTCCCAGCCGCGCTCGTCCAGCTCGACGGAGGTCACGGTGCCCTTCGCGGCGGCCGCCCGCGCGGCCTCCTCCGCCGACGTCGACGCCCCCTTCAGGGCCGCCCACGCCTCCGCGAGGTCCTCGGCGTCCTCGTGCTCGGCGCGCACGCCCCGCACCTCGCCCGTGCCCGGGTCCACCCGCACGTCCCGCCAGGAGTCGTCCGAGGACAGCACCTCGACCGACCACACCGCGTCGTCCAGCTCCGCCGACACCACGGAGCCCGGGGTGTGCCGGAGCGCGGCGGCGATCGCCTCGGCGGCGGTCACCTTCGCGGAGGAGGCGGCGGCGGAATCGTCCTCGCGCCCGTCGTCGTCCCGCCCGTCCCGTCCGTCCCGTCCGTCGTCGTACCGCCCGTCGTGGTGGCGGTCGTGGTGGCGGCCGTCCCCGCGGTCGTCGTCGTAGTCGTCGCGGTCGTCGCGGTCGTCGGCGGCGTCGTCCGCGCGGTCCTGCCCGCTCCGCCCGGCCGAGGCGACCCGGTCGTCCGCGCCCGGCCCGTCGTCGTCCGCGACGGCCAGCGCCGTCGCGGTCCCACCGCCCGCCAGGACCGCCGCCGCGACGACCGCCAGTACGATGTTCCGCTTCATGATTCCTCCGTGACGTCCGGTGACCGTGCGACCGTGCGCGGTCGATGACGGGACCACCGTCGCCCACCCACGCTGAGGGCAGCCTGAAGCCACCTGAAGAACCCTTCAGGTTCGCTCTGTCAGTCTTGACGCGTGCGTCTGTTGATCGTGGAGGACGAGAAGCGGCTCGCCCTGTCGCTCGCGAAGGGCCTGACCGCCGAGGGCTATGCCGTGGACGTCGTCCACGACGGCCGCGAGGGCCTGCACCGGGCCACCGAGGGACCGTACGACCTGGTGATCCTCGACATCATGCTCCCCGGCATGAACGGCTACCGGGTCTGCGCCGCCCTGCGCGCCGCCGGCCACGAGGTGCCGATCCTCATGCTCACGGCGAAGGACGGCGAGTACGACGAGGCCGAGGGCCTGGACACCGGCGCCGACGACTACCTCACCAAGCCGTTCTCCTACGTCGTCCTCGTCGCCCGGGTGAAGGCCCTGCTGCGCCGCCGCGCCCGCCCGGGACCCTCGCCGGTGCACGTGCACGGCGGCCTCACGGTCGACACCGCGGCCCGCCGCGTGCTGCGCGAGGGCGTCGAAGTGGCGCTCACCGCGAAGGAGTTCGCCGTCCTGGAACATCTGGTGCTGCGCCCCGGCGAGGTCGTCGCCAAGGCGGAGATCCTCGACCACGTCTGGGACTTCGCCTATGACGGCGACCCCAACATCGTCGAGGTGTACATCAGCGCCCTGCGCCGCAAGCTGGGCGCCGAGCGCATCCGCACCGTGCGGGGCGCCGGGTACCGGCTGGAGGCACGGTGATCCGGCGGCGGCCCTTCGCCTCCGTCCGGGCCAGGGCCACGCTCGCCGCGACCTGCGTCGTGGCCGTCGCCCTGCTCGCCGCCGGGACCGCCCTGGTCCTCTCGCTGCGGGCCAACCTGGTCGGCCAGGCGGACACCCAGGCGGAGTCCGCCGCCCGGCGGGTCGCCTCCCAGCTCGCCGCGGGCATCGGCGGGGACAGGCTCGACTGGCCGGACGAGGAGGACCATCCGGTACGGGTCGAGGACGAGCGCGGCCGGACGGTGGCCGCGAGCGAGGGACTGCGGGCCGTCGACGGCGGCCCCGTGCGGCACCCGCGGACGAGCCCCGCCCCCGCCCCCACCGGCCGGGCCACGTCCGGCCGGGCCTCCGAGGACTCCGCCGACCGGGAGGAGTCCGACGACCGGGACGACTCGGACGACCGGGACGACTCCGAGGACCGCGGTGGCGGGCACGGCGGCCGGCACGGCGGCGAGGACCGTGACGAGGGGAGCGGTGGCGACGGCAAGGACCACGACGACGACGATCCCGCCGTCGGCGAGATCTCCGACGACGTTACGTTCACCGCGGGCACCGCCACCGTCGACGACGAGACCCACGACTACCGGTTCGCCGCCCTGGAGGTCACCACCCCCGCCGACGTCACCCTGACCGTCCGGGCCGGAGCCCCGCTCGCCGCCGAGCACGCCGCGGTGAACACCGCCCTGACGACCCTCTCGGTCGGGCTGCCCCTGCTGCTGCTCACCGTGGCCGGGGTGACCTGGCTGGTGACCCGGCGGGCGCTGCGTCCGGTGGAGGGCATCCGCGCCGAGATGGCCGCGATCACCGCCTCGGAGGACCTGGCCCGGCGGGTCCCCGTGCCCGCCACCCGGGACGAGGTCGCCCGGCTGGCCCGCACCACGAACCAGACCCTCGCCGCGCTGGAGAAGTCGGTGGAGCGGCAGCGGCGGTTCGTCGCGGACGCCTCGCACGAGCTGCGCAGTCCGCTGGCCTCCCTGCGCACCCAGCTCGAGGTGGGTGCCGCGCATCCGGAGCTGCTGGACGTGGACGGCGCCGTCGAGGACACCGTGCGGCTCCAGCATCTGGCCGCCGACCTGCTGCTGCTGGCCCGGCTGGACGCGGGGGAGCGGCCGGGCGAGGCCCTGGTGCCGCTGGACGCGCTGGCCCGTGAGGTGGCCCGGGGCCGGGAGCACGTGGTGGTGGAGTGCGCCGGGGCGGTCGCGGTCGCCGGCTCCCGGGGGCAGCTCGCCCGGGTGCTGGCCAACCTGCTGGACAACGCCGGGCGGCACGCCCACCGGCGGATCACGGTGAGCGTCCGCAGGGAGGGCGAGCGGGCCGTGGTCGCGGTCGGGGACGACGGTCCCGGCATCCCCGCCGAGCAGCGCGAGCGCGTCTTCGAGCGGTTCGTCCGGCTGGACGACGCCCGTGCCCGCGACGACGGCGGCACGGGTCTGGGGCTGGCCATCGCCAGGGACATCGCCCGCCGCCACGGCGGCACCCTGACGGCGGCCGAGGCCCCCGGCGGCGGAGCACTGCTCACCCTGCGCCTCCCGGCGGCGCCCGGCCGCCGGGCTTAGCCCCGGCCGGCGCCGGCCGGCCCCCTCAGCGGCAGGTCACGGCTTGCCGCGCTGGGTCCGCAGGCGCTCCGCGACCGGTCGCAGCGCGCTGTGCACATGCTTCAGGTCCTCCTCCGAGAGCAGGTCGATGAAGTGCCGCCGCACGGAGGCGACGTGGTGCGGCGCCACCTTCTGCATCATGTCCATGCCGTGCTCGGTGAGCACGGCGAACAGCCCGCGGCGGTCGGACTCGCAGTTCTCGCGCCGCACCAGGTCGGCGTTCTCCATGCGGGTGATCTGGTGCGAGAGCCGGCTCTTGGACTGCATGGTCGCGGCCGCCAGGTCGCTCATCCGCATCCGTACGCCCTCCGACTCGGAGAGGTTCACCAGGATCTCGTAGTCGTTCATTGTCAGGCCGAACGGCTGCAGGTCCTTCTCGAGCTGGTACGTCAACAGCCTGTTGACCTCCAGGTGGGTGCGCCAGGCGCACTGCTCCGCATCGGTCAGCCAGCGGGTGGCCGTCTCGGTCTCCATGGATGAAGTCTACCTAAAAGGTTGAATGGCGAACTAGTGAAGGGCGGTGACGTTGCTGACGTGCGCCGACGGGTACGCGCACCCGTTCGACGTCACCCTCCGCAGACTACCGTTCACAGCCCGAAGCGACGCTGGAGGTCGCCGAGCTGTCCGGGAAGGCGCGGTGATCCACCCCCCTGTGCCTGGCCCCCTGGCGCCCCACCCCCGCCGGGCACACCCGGCTCCGCCGGCACCGCCCCCGTGGCCTGCTCCGCCATCAGGCTCTCGGAGGACTGCAGCAGCACCGTGCCCGCCCCGACGAACTCGAACTGGTGCTCCTCGCCGGAGGCCCCGCCGAGGCCCGTCATCGCACGTAGACCGCCCATCACGCCCGTCAGATAACCGTGGTCGTAGTGGTGGCAGGGGGAGGGGCAGTCGGCCCAGCCGACCAGGGCCTGCGGGTCCACCCGGACGGGCGGCTCCATGAACACCACCGGCCCGTTGGAGGCCGCCACGAACTTCCCCGTGCCGATGAGCGTCAGGAACCCCGGAACGATCGACTGCTTGAGCGACAGAGTTGGCTGAAAAGCGAGAAGGTTGCCCGAGCGAATGGTCAGGTTGCCCTCGTCCAGGTCATAGGAATTGACGTCGAAGGCCCGGTCGGCGAGGAGCATCTTGCCCGAGCCCTCCGCCACCACCCAGTCGCTCGCGTGCAAAGGCGAATGGAAGGAGGTGCGCACGAGACGGTCCAGTCGGCCGTGCCCGATGCCGTTGAAGTCGATCGACCCGTAGTAGGCGATCATCTTCCCCTTCTGCAGGAACCACTGGCTCCCCTTGAGCTCCACGCAGAAGGTGTACGCGTCGACGTTGTCGTCGACCGGCAGCGTCAGGGGATCGTGGATCGTCGGTCCGCCGGACCCACCGGGCATTCCGTAGCCGCTCACAGCTTCTCCTCCGAGGCCTGCACGTACACCGAGCCGCTGCCGCTCAGCTCGAGCTGGAAGGCCTCGCCCGAGCCGCGGCCCACCATGTCGCGCCAGCCCAGCGCCGTCGACAGCTTGTTGCGGACGTCGCCGTGATGGGCGACGTAGGCCTGCGGGTCCACGTGGACCGGGCGCTGCGGGGTGATCGGCACCTCGAAGACCCCGCCGTGCGCCATCACCGCGACCGCCCCGTGCCCCTTGAGGCTGGTGGTGAAAAGGCCCTGCCCGCTGACCTGCCCGCGCACCATGCCCATCACGCCGCCCTGCGAGCCCAGGAAGACCGTGCCCTGCTGGAGCGAGCCGTCGAAGGCGAGCAGCCGGTCCGCCTCCACGTAGAGGGTGTCCCCGGCGAGTTCGATCACCTGGACGTGATGGCCGCCGTGCCCGAACAGGACCGTGCCGCTGCCCTCCACCGTCATCAGCGGCGTCGCCTCGTTCGCCACCCGGCGGCCGATCATCGACATCCATCCGCCCTGGCCGCCCCGTAGATCGGGCGTGAAGGACACCTCCCCCTTGTAGGCGAGCATCGCCCCGCGCTGGCTGAACAGCCGCTGCCCGGGCGTCACCGTCGCCTCGACCATCTTCGAGTTGATCTCACGGAACGGCATCTCACACATCCCCCGCGATCGTGTTCCGCTCGCTCGGCTGCACGTACACCAGGCCGTCCCCCTCGAACCGGATCTGGAAGGCCTCGCCGCCGCCCTCGCCCAGGAAGGTGCGGAACGTCACCCCCGACTGGAACGACTGCCGGACGTCGCCCTGATGGGCGATGTACGCCCCCGGGTCCACCGTCAGCGGGTACTGCGCGCTCACCCGGAGCACCACCGCCGGGCCGTCCGAGAGCAGGGCCGCCTGCCCGTGCCCCTCCACGGTGGTGGTGAACAGGCCGTTGCCCTGCGAGGCGCCGCGCAGGCCCGTGAACGTCGTGCCGGTGCGCAGGCCGGCGTCCGTCACGAGCAGATTGCTCGACTCGACGTACAGCTTCTCGCCCCGCAGGGAGACGAGGTTGATCTCGGAGGCGCGGTCGGCGAACCAGCAGGTCCCCTGTCCGCGCGCCTCCATCACGGTCATCTGCTCGCCGGTGAGCCGCCGGGTCACCATCCCCCGCAGTCCCTCACCGCCGCCGCTGAGCTTCTTGAAGGCGATCTGCCCGTCGTACGCGACCATGGAGCCGTGCTTCGCCTTCACGGCGTCGCCGGTAATGTCGACGGCCAGCACCTTGCTGCCCTGGAGTCGGAAGGTAGCCACGCTGCGAAGGTAGCCGTCCCCCGGGTGGAGAGAACAGCACCCGTGGGTGGACTTCGCCCCTGAGCCCACCCCTAGGGCCTCTCGTTCGCGGATCACCCAGGGGGATTCCCGCACCCGGGGGCCGGGCGCCCCGGACCCCGGGGGAGGGTCCCGGAGGGACAGTGCCAGAATGGGGCCGAAGCTTGTGCGTCCGTTCACAAGCCGTGGCGCGCCCGCGCCGCGCCCGCCCCGTCATCCGACGTCTCCCACGAGGTGATCCGTGGACATCAAGACCGCCACCGCCCTGCGCCGGCTCCGCCTGGTCTCCGCCCCCGAGGCCGTCTCCTTCCTGCTCCTCCTCGTCTGCTCGGTCCTCAAGCGGACCACGGACTTCAATGCGGTGCCCGTGATGGGCGCGGTCCACGGACTCCTGTTCGTCCTCTACGTCATCTTCTGGGCCGACGCCTGGAACCGCGCCAAGTGGGGCATCGGCACCGCCGCGCTCTACTTCGTCCTCTCCGTCCTGCCCACCGGCGGCTTCTTCGCCGAGCGTCGGCTGCGCCGCGAGGCCGAGGACGCGATCATCGCCTCCCGCGCCCGCCGCGAAGGGGTGGTCGGCGCATGATCGTCGCCTTCTCCGTGACGCCCCTGGGCGTCGGCGAGGACGTCGGGGAGTACGTCGCCGACGCCGTCCGGGTCGTCCGCGCCTCGGGTCTGCCGCACCGCACGGACGCCATGTTCACCTCGATCGAGGGCGAGTGGGACGAGGTGATGGACGTCGTCAGGCGCGCCGTCGCCGCCGTCGAGGCGCGCGCCCCGCGCGTCTCCCTCGTGCTGAAGGCGGACATCCGCCCCGGCGTCACCGACGGCCTCACCACCAAGGTGGCCACGGTCGAACGTCACCTCGCGGGGGACCCGGTACCTTCGGCGGACTGAGCGGCCCCGCCTCCCGCCGCCAGGGCGATCCCGAGCGGCGTGCGCTCGTAGAGCACCTGGTGGCCGTAGCGGCGGGACACGAGCAGCCCGGCCTCGCGCAGCGTCGTCAGGTGCGCCGAGACCGAGGAGGGCGCGAGCCGCAGCCGGTGGGCGAGAGCGGTGGTGCCGGCCGGCTCGTCCAGCGCGGCGAGCACGGCCGCCCGGCCGCGCCCCAGCAGCCGGGCCAGCGCGTCCGGCGTCCCCTCGGCCGGGTCCGCCCACAGCCCGCCGATGCCGCGCGCCGGGTAGACGAGCGTCGGCTGCCACGGCGGTTCGAAGGTGCTGACGACGTCCGGCCACACGAAGACGCTCGGCATCAGCACCAGGCCCCGCCCGTCCAGCCGGCGCTCGTGCTCACCCCGGTACTCGACGGTCAGCGTCCCCGCGTGCCAGCCGAACCGCCGGTTGATCTCCGGCAGCAGCCCCCCGAGCCCCACCTCGGCCAGCCGCCGCGAATGGAAGGCCACGTCGGCCTCGAGCAGCGCCCGCAGCCGGGGCCAGTCCGGGGCGACGAGCACGTGCCACGCCTCCTCGACGAGGTCGGCCAGCTCCTGGATCATCCGCGCCGGGTCCGCCAGCCAGGCCCGGCCGCGCGCCGACGTGAGCGCCCCCGGTGTGTCCGCCAGCGACGTGGCGGTGTCCTCGCGCGCCGCCTCCGGGTCGGCCGCGCGCACCGCCGCGATCTCCTCCTCGAAGCGGGCCGCGGGCCCGATCGGCGGCGGGGAGAGCCAGTCCGGGGTGTGTCCTGAGCGGGGCATCAGCAGCCACAGCGGCGTCAGGTCCAGCCGTTCCAGGGCCGGCGCGACCCGGCGCAGCCAGCGCGCGTGGTAGGCGTGCCGCTCCGGCCGTCGCAGGGTGCGCACGGCGTCCTGGGTCTCCCACAGGGGTGACACGGCGAACCGGCAGGACAGGAAGTCCTCCTCGGCGAAGTGGAGCCGCGAGGGCACGGGGACCTCCAGGATTCGGTGACAGCCGAAACTCTAGGCCGTGCGGCGCCCGGCGGTCAGGCTGCCGCCATGCCCGAAGACACCACCGCGCCCACCGGGGGACAGGGGAGCACGATCCCCGCGATCCCCCCGCGCACGCACGAACGGCCGCGCCCCGACGGCGACGGCGAACCGACGGCCACGAACGCCGACCGGGCCCCGGGCGGGGACCAGGCCCCGGACGCCGACCGGGCCGCGAGCGGAGACCGGGCCCCGGACGCCGACCGGGCCACGCACGCCGACCGGGCCCCGGGCGGAGACCGGGCCCCGAGCGGGGACCGGGCCACGGACGCCGACCGGGCCCCGAGCGGGGACCGGGCCACGCACGCCGACCGGGCCCCGAGCGGGGACCAGGCCACGGACGCCGACCGGGCCCCGGGCGGGCATCGGGCCCCGGGCGGGCATCGGGCCCCGGGCGGGGACCGGGTGCCCGGCGGGGAGGCGCCGGCCCCGGCGGGCACCGCCGGCGGCTACCTGCGCGTCCTGGGCATTCCCGAGTACCGCGCCGTCTTCCTCGCCCACTCCCTGTCCCTCCTCGGCGTCGTCGTCAGCGAGATCGCCCTCTCCGTCCTCGTCTACGACCTCACCGGCTCGCCCCTGCTCAGCGCGCTGACCTTCGCCGTGGGCTTCCTGCCCTACCTCCTCGGCGGCACCCTGTTCGCCGGGGTCGCCGACCGGTTCCCCGCCCGCCGCGTCCTCGTCGTCTGCGATCTGCTCTGCGCGGCCTGCGTGGCCGTCATGGCCCTGCCCGGCACCCCCATCGGCCTGCTGCTCGCCCTGCGCTGCGCGCTCGCCGTCGTCTCGCCCGTCTTCCAGGGCACCCGCATGGCGACCCTCGCCGACGTCCTCGGGGACGGTGACCTCTTCGTCCTCGGCCGCTCGCTGCTGCGGATCGTCTCCCAGAGTGCCCTCCTGGTCGGCTACGGCTGCGGCGGGCTCCTGCTCACCGTGCTCAGCCCACGCCACGCCCTGTTCATCACCGTCGCCACCTTCCTCGCCTCCGCGCTGCTGCTGCGGCTCGGCACCCGGCGCCGCCCGGCCCGCGCCGGCCGCGGCACCCCGGCCGACGGGCCGCTCACCGGCGCCCGGCGCGTGCTCGCCGACCGCCGGACGCGCCTGCTGCTCCTGCTGTTCTGGGCGCCGCCCCTGTTCTGCGTCGTCCCCGAGGCCCTGGCCGCCCCCTACGCCGACCGGATCGGAGCGGGCTCGACCGGGCTCGGGCTGCTGATGTGCGCGCTGCCCGTGGGCACCATCGCCGGTGAGCTGTTCGCGGGGGCGCGGCTGCGCCCGGCCACCCGGGAGCGCGTCGCGCTGCCGCTGCTCTGCTTCATGCTGCTGCCCTACCTCGGCTTCGCCCTCGCCCCCGGGCTCGGCTGGACCCTGTGCCTGCTGGTGCTCTCCGGCGCCGGGAACGCCTACACGCTGGGGCTCGACCAGTGGTTCGTGGCCGCCGTGCCCGAGGAACTGCGGGGCCGGGCCATGACGCTGAACACGGCCGGGCTGATGACCGTGCAGGGGGTGGGGATGGCGCTGGCGGGGGTGGCCGCCCAGTTCGCCGGGGTGCCCGCCACGGTGGCCGGCGCGGGGCTCCTCGGCACGCTCGTCTGTGTGCTGCTGGCGCTCTCGGCCCGCCGCGGGGCCGCACCGAGCGGTGCCCTCCGAAAGAATGAGCGACCGAAGTGCGAGACGGGGCTGACCACCATGTGACCGGCCGGTAAGGTCTGGTGCCGTGCCAAAGCCCCTCGGTCTCTCCTTCGACCCCATCGCGCGCGCCGACGAACACTGGAAGCAGCGGTGGGGCAGCGTGCCCTCCATGGCGGCGATCACCTCGATCATGCGGGCCCAGCAGATCCTGCTCGCCGAGGTAGACGCGGTCGTCAAACCGTACGGACTGACGTTCGCCCGGTACGAGGCGCTCGTGCTGCTCACGTTCTCGAAGTCGGGCGAACTGCCGATGTCCAAGATCGGCGAGCGGCTCATGGTGCACCCGACCTCCGTCACCAACACCGTCGACCGGCTGGTCACCTCGGGTCTGGTCGCCAAGCGCCCCAACCCCAACGACGGCCGCGGCACGCTGGCCTCCATCACCGACAAGGGCCGCGAGGTGTGCGACGCCGCCACCCGCGAGCTGATGGCGATGGACTTCGGACTGGGCGCGTACGACGAGGAGGAGTGCCGGGAGATCTTCGCGATGCTGCGGCCGCTGCGGGTGGCGGCGCACGACTTCGAGGACGAGTGAGCGCACCCCTCGTGGATGTCGCACGCCACCGGGGGTGCCGGAAGATCGGCCCCCGCCGGTCGTTAGGCTCGTACGCATGAAGAAAAGCGTGCTGACCCGCTACCGGGTGATGGCCTACGTCACCGGTGTGCTCCTGGTCCTGCTGTGCCTCAGCATGATCGCCAAGTACGGGTTCGACGTCGACGGCGCCGCCGACTTCACTCGGGTCGTGGCCATCGCGCACGGCTGGCTCTACGTCGTGTACCTCGTGTTCGCCTTCGACCTGGGCGCCAAGGCGAAGTGGCCGGTCGCCAAGCAGCTCTGGGTGCTGCTCGCGGGCACCGTGCCGACCGCGGCCTTCTTCGTGGAGCGCGGCATCAGCCGCGAGCTGGAGCCGCAGTTCGCGCAGGACGCGGCGCCCGCGCCGGCCAAGGCCTGAGGGTCCCTCCCGCCGAGGCCCGAGGCTCCCCGGGGCCGCCCGCGACGGCCCCGCCACCGCCGTACGGAGACACGTACGGCGGTTCCCCATCGACATTTACTTGGACGTCCTAGTAAATTCGGGGGTATGGACGCTGACGCCATCGAGGAGGGCCGCCGTCGCTGGCAGGCCCGTTACGACGCCTCCCGCACCCGCGACGCCGACTTCACCACGCTCTCCGGCGATCCCGTGGAACCGGTCTACGGGCCCCGGCCCGGCGACACCTACGAGGGGTTCGAGAGGATCGGGTGGCCGGGGGAGTACCCCTACACCCGCGGTCTCCACCCGACCGGCTACCGCGGCCGGACCTGGACGATCCGGCAGTTCGCCGGGTTCGGCAACGCCGAGCAGACCAACGAGCGCTACAAGATGATCCTCGCGGGCGGCGGCGGCGGACTCTCGGTCGCGTTCGACATGCCCACCCTCATGGGCCGCGACTCCGACGACCCGCGCTCCCTCGGCGAGGTCGGGCACTGCGGCGTGGCGATCGACTCGGCCGCCGACATGGAGGTCCTCTTCAAGGACATCCCGCTCGGCGACGTCACGACCTCCATGACCATCAGCGGGCCCGCCGTGCCCGTCTTCTGCATGTACCTGGTGGCCGCCGAGCGCCAGGGCGTCGACCCGGGCGTCCTCAACGGCACGCTCCAGACGGACATCTTCAAGGAGTACATCGCGCAGAAGGAGTGGCTCTTCCAGCCCGAGCCGCACCTGCGCCTCATCGGCGACCTGATGGAGCACTGCGCCGCCCGCATCCCCGCGTACAAGCCGCTGTCCGTCTCCGGCTACCACATCCGCGAGGCCGGCTCCACGGCCGCGCAGGAGCTCGCGTACACCCTCGCGGACGGCTTCGGCTACGTCGAGCTCGGCCTCTCCCGCGGTATGGACGTGAACGTCTTCGCCCCGGGGCTGTCCTTCTTCTTCGACGCGCACGTCGACTTCTTCGAGGAGATCGCCAAGTTCCGGGCCGCCCGGCGGATCTGGGCCCGCTGGATGCGGGACGTCTACGGGGCGACCTCGCAGAAGGCGCAGTGGCTGCGCTTCCACACCCAGACCGCCGGGGTGTCGCTCACCGCGCAGCAGCCCTACAACAACGTGGTCCGCACGGCGGTGGAGGCGCTGGCGGCGGTGCTCGGCGGCACCAACTCGCTGCACACCAACGCCCTCGACGAGACCCTCGCCCTGCCCAGCGAGCAGGCGGCGGAGATCGCGCTGCGCACGCAGCAGGTGCTGATGGAGGAGACCGGCGTCGCCAACGTGGCCGACCCGCTGGGCGGCTCCTGGTACGTCGAGCAGCTCACCGACCGCATCGAACGGGACGCGGAGAAGATCTTCGAGCAGATCAGGGAGCGCGGCCTGCGGGCCCACCCGGACGGGCGGCACCCCATCGGCCCGATCACCTCCGGCATCCTGCGCGGCATCGAGGACGGGTGGTTCACCGGGGAGATCGCGGAGTCCGCGTTCCGCTACCAGCGGGCCCTGGAGAAGGGCGACAAGCGGGTCGTCGGCGTCAACGTCCACACCGGCTCGGTCACCGGCGACCTGGAGATCCTGCGGGTCGGCCACGAGGTCGAGCGCGAGCAGGTGCGGGTGCTCGGCACACGGCGGGCGGCCCGGGACGACGCGGCGGTGCGCGGCGCGCTGGACGCGATGCTGACGGCGGCCCGGGACGGCTCCAACATGGTCGAGCCCATGCTGGAGGCCGTGCGGGCGGAGGCGACACTGGGCGAGATCTGCGGGGCGCTGCGCGAGGAGTGGGGCGTCTACACGGAGCCTCCGGGCTTCTGACCGGCCCGCGGAGGGACACGGGGTGCGGGGCCGCGACTCCGCGCCCCCGCCGCCGTCCCACCCCGCCCGGGACCTCCTCGGACGGCGACGGGAGAAGCCGCCGGGGAACTCACCCGGACCTCGTGGCCCCCTCGCGGGAGGCGTCCGGCGGGGCGTCCGGCGGGCCGCCGGCCTCCGCCGCGAGGGCCCGCCGGAATCCGCGCTCGTTCTCGGCCGGAGGCGCCGGAGTGAGAACGACGATCTTCCGTTCCGCCTCGCCGTCGGTCAGGACGTCGCAGTCCACGTCGATCGGTCCGCTCACCGGATGCCGGACGATCTTGTGTTCCTCCCGGTGCGCGCCGACCGCGCCGGAGGACCACAGTTCGGCGAAGCGCCGGTTCCCGGCCGTGAGGTCCCGGACCAGGGTGGCGAGCCGTTCGCTCCCCGGGAACCGGCCCGTGGCCCGCCGCAGGTCGGACACGACGGAGACTTCGAGGGCGGCCCGGTCGAGCGAGGTCACCGGCCACCGCGAGAGGCCCGGGGCGGCCCCGGCGGCGGGGAAGGTGTCCCGGGCGAAGTTGCGCAGGGCGGGCGGTGTCGCCTCCGGATCGCCCAGCAGAGCCGTCCACGAACGGTTCCACCGGATGAGCTGCCAGTCCGCGGCGAACACGGCGACCGCGGCGTCCCCGAGCCGGTCCAGCATCCGGCGCAGACCGGGCGGGAGGTGGTCGGGGACCTCTGCGTGGGGAGGGGCGAGCCCCGCCAGCCGGTAGAGGTGGTCGCGCTCGGCCGAGGTGAGCCGCAGGGCACGGGCGAGCGCCGCGGTCACCTGCGCCGACGGAGTCTCGTGACGCCCCTGCTCCAGACGCACCACGTAGTCGACCGAGATCCCCGCGAGCTGGGCGAGATCCTCCCGGCGCAGACCCGTGACCCGGCGCCTGCGACCGCCGGGCAGCCCCACCGCCTCCGGCGGAACCCGGTCGCGCCAGATACGCAGCATGGGGCCGAGTTTCGCGAGGTCGGCACTCATGACACCGAGTCTGTCACCCGGCGGCCGCCCGAGGGGGGTAGAGGTTTTCCCACGAAACCCCGTGACTGGTCCCCGGCCCGGCCACCGGCGAGCGTGGACCGCATGACTCTCGGCATCTCCCACGACCACGTGGGCATCACCGTCACGGACGAGGACCTCGAGGCCACGATCGCGTGGTACGCGCGCCACCTCGGGTTCGGCGTCGAGCGGCGCTTCGCCTCCCACGGCACGACCTTCGTCTTCCTCACCGCGGGCGGGGTCAGGATCGAACTCCTCGCCGGCGCCGTACGGCGGGCGGGCGAACCGGTCGACGACGTCCTGAGGAGCATGGACCCCTCCCGGCTGCACCACTTCTGCCTCGCGGTGGAGGACCTCGACGCGGCGGTGTCCGAGCTGCGGGACTCCGGTGTGCCGCTGGTCGGCGGACCCATGGACGTGCCCGCGATCGGCCGGCGCATCGCCTTCGTCACCGACAACGTCGGCACCGTGATCGAACTCTCCGCCCCCTCCGGACCTGCCCCCGGCCGGGAGACCCGCCGCTGACCACGCCCGCCGCCCGCCGCCCTCGGCCCGCCGCCCGCCGCCCTCGGCCCGTCGCCCGCCGCGCGGGGACGGCCGGCGGCGGGACCCGTTGTCAGACGCCCGCCAGGCCGTCCAGCAGCAGGCGGGTGAAGGCGCGGGCCCACTCCGCGTCCGCCGGCTGCCCGCTGACCAGCGTGCGGTGCACCACCGCTCCCGCGACCACGTCGAAGATCAGGTCCGCCGCCCGGCCCGCCGCGCCCGCGTCGGGCTCGTCCGGCAGTTCGCCGCGGGCCGCCGCCCGCGCCCGGCCCTCCACGACCAGCCGCTTCTGCCGCTCCACGATCGAGGTCCGGATCCGCTCCCGCAGCGGGGCGTCCCGGGTGGCCTCCGCCACGACCGCCATCAGGGCCGTCTTCGTCTCCGGCCGGTCGAGGATCGCCGCGAACTGCCGTACGACGCCCTCGACGTCCGCCGCGAGACTGCCCCGGTCCGGCAGTTCCAGCTCGTCGAAGAGGACCGCGACCGCGTCCACGACGAGTTCGTTCTTCCCGGCCCACCGCCGATACAGCGTCGTCTTCGCCACTCCGGCCCGGGTCGCCACGTCGCCGAGCGTCAGCCGGGACCAGCCCAGATCCACCAGTGCCGCCCGTGTCGCCTCGAGGATCGCGGTGTCCGCGGCGGCGCTGCGGGGGCGCCCGGAGGGACGGGACGCGGGAGGACGAGAGGGCATGTCAGTGACCATAACCGGCCGCTCGGCGACGGCAATGCGTCAGTGTTGTGAAGTCGTGAGGGAGATCACCGGGAGAGGGGCCTCCGGCGCCCCAGGCCCCGGTTACGCTACGACCCGTAGCGAAACGCGACGACCACGGCGCCGGGTGGGGACCCGGCGCACTCGTGCTCGATTCTCCCGGATCGGACGCGGGGACCACGCGTGTGCGCGGAAGGGGGAGGATGTACTCATGCAGCCACGGAACATGTCCATGAGCGGAGTCGTCGACCTCGCCGCGGTGAAGGCGGCCCAGGAGGCCAAGGCGAAGGCGGAGCAGGCGCGGGCCGAAGCCGCCCGGCGGGGCGACACGGGAGCGGTGTCCCCCGCGGAGCTGGTGCTCGACGTCGACGAGGCCGGATTCGAACGTGACGTACTGCAGCGCTCCACCGAGGTGCCCGTCGTCATCGACTTCTGGGCCGAATGGTGCGAGCCCTGCAAGCAGTTGAGCCCGGTACTGGAGCGGCTGGCCGTCGAGTACAACGGCCGGTTCCTGCTCGCCAAGGTCGATGTCGACGCCAACCAGATGCTGATGCAGCAGTTCGGCATCCAGGGCATCCCGGCGGTCTTCGCCGTCGTCGCCGGCCAGGCGCTGCCCCTGTTCCAGGGGGCGGCGGGCGAGCAGCAGATCCGGGAGACCCTGGACCAGCTCGTCCAGGTCGCCGAGCAGCGCTTCGGGTTGACGGGACTGACCGTCGACCCGGACGCCGTGCCCGGCGAGCGCCCCGCGGACGCCGAGGTCCCGGCCGGCCCCTACGACGCGATGCTGGAGGCCGCCGTCCGCGCCCTGGACTCGGGCGACCTGGGCGGGGCGGTCACCGCCTACAAGAACGTCCTGAGCGAGGACCCCGGCAACCCGGAGGCCAAGCTGGGCCTGGCGCAGGCCGAGCTC
This sequence comes from Streptomyces griseoaurantiacus, assembly GCF_036189845.1. Classification (NCBI taxonomy): domain Bacteria; kingdom Bacillati; phylum Actinomycetota; class Actinomycetes; order Kitasatosporales; family Streptomycetaceae; genus Streptomyces; species Streptomyces griseoaurantiacus. The sequence continues at coordinate 5,164,003 of NZ_CP108326.1, forward strand.
CTGCAGCGGGTGCAGGGTCTCGACGCGCAGAAGGTCCGTCAGGAGGCCGCCGAGAAGCCCGGCGACGTGGCCGCGCAGATCGCCGCCGCCGACCTGGACCTGGTGGGCGGTCATGTCGAGGACGCCTTCGGCCGGCTGACCGACACGGTGCGGCGCACGGCGGGCGAGGACCGGAACAGCGCGCGGCTGCGGCTGCTGGAACTGTTCGAGGTCGTCGGGGCCGAGGACCCCCGGGTCACGGCGGCCCGCAGGGCGCTGGCCCGGGCCCTGTTCTGACCGGTTTACGCGACTTGCTGATGACCTGTCGCTAAACACCGGTCGCTGTGATGCCCCGGTGAAAATTCGCCGACCGAGTGGCACAGGCGGCCGCGTTTTACCAAAACTTGGTAATCGCGGCCGCTGTTACTCCGAGTAAATCAACCGGGTCGGCCTGTCGGGCTCTGTCCGCAGTTCAACCGTTTTTTCGCCCGGTTCCGCGCAACCCTGCGTCGCCGTACGGCCCCGCCGGGCCGTGGCACGGTTACCCGGCCGTTACTAGCCAGTAACGAACCCCCTTGCGGGGGCGGCCGGAATGCACCACGATCGGCGACGCTCGGTCCAATGCCGTACCCCCGCAGCCAGCCGGGTCACGGAGCGTCTTGGGTCCCCACCGGGCAGGGGCCGGCGACAGTGACGCCGGCTCCTGGACAGGGGGGTCTCCGCCGTCCGGTGGAGCCTGTCCGGCAGGTTGTGCGTGATGCGTGTCAGGCGCGACCAGTGGTTGTCGCTCGGGGGTGATCGCCGGTGAACCGGGCGCGGTCCGTGCCCGCCACAGGCGCTCTCCTTACCGAGGACGTAGCACTTCTCCCATCCCTGCCCGGCCCGGCCGCCCACTCGGGGGACCGCCGGGGTCAGGAGATGTACGTCCGAGAAGGAGGAAATATGGAGTCCCAGGTGCGTGGCGGGACCAGATGGAAGCGGTTCGCTGTGGTGATGGTGCCCAGCGTGGCCGCCGCCGCAGCGATCGGAGTGGGTCTGGCCCAGGGCGCGCTGGCCGCGTCGTTCAGTGTGTCCGGCCAGGAGTTCAAGGTGAGTGCCGGCCACCTCGAGGGCACGGGATTCGCTCAGTACGGCGGCATCGACAGCGGTTACACGACGACCGAGGGCAAGGAAAAGACGGTTCACCCCGTCGCGATCTCGTCGTTCAAGAACGCCAAGATCACCAACATGTGCCAGTCGGTCAAGACGGAGATCCCGCTCATCGGGAAGACGTTCTACCTCCGTCTCGAAGCCGGTCCCGACGCCAACCACAAGGTCGAGGCGAAGAACCTCTACATCGACGTCGCCCAGCTCGACGCCGATGCGACGTTCAAGAACATCGACATCGGTGTGGCCGTCAAGGACCAGACCAAGGGTCCGGCCGTCAAGAGCGGCGAGAACGCGCTGCCGGGCGGCTTCGCCCAGCAGGCCGACTCGGCCGACCTGAAGGGCGTCAAGCAGACGGCCTGGGCGACCACGGCCGGCACCTTCAAGCTCAGCGGCCTGAAGATGCGCCTCGGCGCGGACTCCAAGCTCGAGTGCTTCTGACGGCTCCTGCGGCACGGGTGTCTCCGGGCAACTGAGACATCGAGGGGGTGGGGAGGCCACGGGCTTCCCCACCCCGGTTCCCGGCCGGCGCCGCGCGCCGGGCATCCTTGCAGACTTCGACTTCCGGCTTACCGCCCAAGGCCGAGCCGGTACGTACTTCCACCGGACCCAGGGAGCTGTTTTCCATGAGTGCCGAGACCCCGGTCCAGAGCGTCGGGACCTTCACCCGGGCGCGTCTGGGCTTCCGCAAATGGCGGGGCAGCCGGCCTTTCTGGGCGGGCCTTCTCACCGCGCTCGGCGGAGTGCCGATCGCCTATTTCCCGTATGCCACGCTCAAGCTGGGCACCATGTCCGTCACCATGTCCACCACGGCGGGCGCCGGCTCACTGATCATCGGTGTGCTGCTGGTCACGCTCGGCCTGACGATGTGGTTCCAGAAGGCCACGAGGGTCTTCGCCGGAGTCGCGGCGATCATCCTGGGCCTGGTGTCCCTGGTGGTGTCCAACATCGGCGGATTCGTGATCGGCTTCCTGCTGGCGCTGCTCGGCGGTGCCATGGCCGTCTCCTGGGTGCCCACCAAGGCCAAGCCGGAGCGGGCCGAGGCGGCGCCGGGCGCCGGGAAGCAGGACCCGGACGGCGAGAGCGCCGTCCCGCCCGCCGCACCCGCCCAGGGCGAGTCGGGGGCCGCGGACGGGCCGGCCGCGCCGTTCGGCGCGCGGCCGCCGGCCGGGGAGGGCACCGCGGACGCCCGCGCCTTCGAGGACCAGGACGGGGGGTACCGTGTCCGCTGACGAGGTGCGCGACATCGCAGCGCCCCCGAGAACAGGGCCGCGCCACGCGGCCCCGAAGAAGCCGCTGTTCACCCGCTTCCATGTGCCGGCCGGCAAGGCGATAGCGATCGCCGCGATGCCGACGGCGGTCCTCATGGGAATGGGGCTCACACCGACACTCGCCAGCGCCGACGACCACACGTCCTCCAAGCGCCTGACGGCCGAGGAGTACAAGGACTGCGTGGACGCGCTGGCCTCCGCGTCGGCCTCGCCGTCCACGTCCGCCTCGGAGTCCGCGGACGCGAAGGACGCGAAGGAGTCCGAGGAGTCCGCCGAGTCCGGGAAGGACGCGGACAAGGACGCCGGGAAGGACACGGAGTCGGGGAAGGCGGACGAGAAGACGGGCTCGTCCTCCGGCGAATCGGACTCCAAGTCCGGCACCGGCTCCAAGTCCGGCTCGGACACGTCGTCGTCTTCGTCCTCCTCATCCTCTTCGTCTTCGTCGTCCTCTTCGTCGGATTCAGGTTCCGACGACAAGGACGCCGAGGACGAGAAGGAGCCGTCCCCCTCCGCCACCGCGAGCCACGGCGGACTGCTGACCGGCATCGGGGACGCGCTGAAGGACATCTTCACCCCGGGCCACGGCTCCGAGGACGAGGACGCCTCCACCCCCTCGTCGACGGCCTCCCCGGCCCCCTCGGCGACCAAGGGGGCGGACGACGCCGCGACCAAGGCGAAGGAGACCACCAAGAAGGTCACCGGCACGGTCGAGGACACCGTCAAGGACGTCACCGACCCGGCGGCCGAGGCGGCGGGCGACGCGGCGGACAAGGCCGCCGAGAAGGCGAAGGAGGCGGCGGGCGAGGCCTCGCCGTCCCCCTCCGGCTCGCCCGACCCCAGCCCCTCGGCGACGAAGAGCGCCGACACCGACCCGGACGACTGCCCGGTGGCCACCGACGCCGAGGGCGGCGTCGACAACCAGCTGCTGCTGCCCGACGACCCCTGGCACCTCCAGGCCAGCTCGCTCACCCTCAAGGGTGCCGACTACCAGGGCATCGTGAAGGTCAGGACGGCCGACGGCACCGTCAAGAAGGTGCTCAAGTACGTCATCTCCGCGGGCACCGACATCGGCGACCTGCACCAGACGGTCAACGACCCGAAGAGCGGCAAGACGTACCACGTCCAGGCCGCCAAGGGCTCGACGTCCACCATCACCGACGGCGACACCGTCATGTACACCGAGAGCATCTCCGGCAACCTGCTCGGTCTGATCCCGATCACGTTCGACCCGGACAACCCGCCGCCCCTGAACATCCCGCTGATCTACTTCACCAAGGTCAACGTCGTCCAGGCCGGCCAGTTCGGCGGCACCCTGCACATCCCCGGTCTGCGCCAGTACACGACCGACAACTGACCCTCCCGGGAGCCGCGACGGACTGTGGCCCGGTACCCGCCGGTGACGGCGGTACCGGGCCACAGCCCTGCTGTCCTGCTCCTGTGCGCCCGCGGGGCGCGGTCGGGTCGTGGTGCTAGCGCGCCCCCTCGCCCAGGTGCAGCACGCGGACCATGTTGGTGGTGCCGGACACGCCGGGCGGGGAGCCGGCGGTGACGATCACGATGTCGCCCTGGTTGAACCGCTTGAGGCGGGTCATCTCCTGGTCGACCAGGTCGATCATCTCGTCCGTGCTGTTGACGAACGGCGTGACGTGCGGCTCCACGCCCCAGCTCAGCGCGAGCTGATTGCGCGTCGACTCGTCCGTGGTGAAGGCGAGGATCGGCTGGGCCGCGCGGTAGCGGGAGAGCCGGCGGGCGGTGTCGCCGGACTGGGTGAAGGCCACCAGGCCCTTGCCGCCCAGGAAGTCGGCGATCTCGGCGGCGGCGCGGGCCACCGAACCGCCCTGCGTGCGCGGCTTCTTGCCCGGCACCAGCGGCTGCAGCCCCTTGGAGAGCAGCTCCTCCTCGGCCGCGGTGACGATCTTCGACATCGTCTTGACCGTCTCGATCGGGTACGCGCCCACGCTCGACTCGGCCGAGAGCATCACCGCGTCCGCGCCGTCCAGGATCGCGTTGGCCACGTCGGACGCCTCGGCGCGGGTGGGCCGGGAGTTGGTGATCATCGACTCCATCATCTGGGTCGCCACGATCACCGGCTTGGCGTTGCGGCGGCACAGCTCGATGAGCCGCTTCTGCACCATCGGGACCTTCTCCAGCGGGTACTCCACGGCGAGGTCGCCGCGGGCCACCATCACGCCGTCGAAGGCCATCACGACGGCCTCCATGTTCGCCACCGCCTGCGGCTTCTCGACCTTGGCGACGACGGGGACCCGGCGGCCCTCCTCGTCCATGACGCGGTGCACGTCCTTGACGTCACCGGCGTCGCGCACGAAGGAGAGCGCCACCAGGTCGCAGCCCATGCGCAGTGCGAAGCGCAGGTCCTCGATGTCCTTCTCGGACAGGGCCGGGACGTTCACGGCCGCGCCGGGCAGGTTGATGCCCTTGTGGTCGGAGATGACACCGCCCTCGATGACGATGCTCCGCACCCGGGGGCCCTCGACGTCCAGGACCTTGAGCTCGACGTTGCCGTCGTTGATCAGGATCTGGTCGCCCTTGGAGACGTCACCGGGCAGACCCTTGTACGTCGTGCCGCAGATCGACTTGTCGCCCGGCACGTCCTCGGTGGTGATGGTGAACTCGTCGCCGCGCACGAGCTCGACCGGGCCCTCGGCGAAGGTCTCCAGGCGGATCTTCGGGCCCTGCAGGTCGGCGAGGACACCGACGGCCCTGCCCGTCTCCTGGGCGGCGGCACGGACGCGGTCGTAGCGCCCCTGGTGCTCGGCGTGCGAGCCGTGGCTGAAGTTGAAGCGGGCCACGTTCATGCCGGCCTCGATCAGCGCGACGAGCTGCTCGTGGGAGTCGACCGCGGGGCCGAGAGTACAGACGATTTTCGAACGGCGCATGGGGCGATCCTATCGGTTTGTTTCGCTACGGAATATTCCGTCTGGCGGAAGATACAAATGCGCGGGATGCCGCTCAGCTGTGATCCTCCAGGGCGGTCCCGTTCGCGACCAATGCATAGGTCTGGGTGGCGATCTCCATCTCCTCGTCGGTGGGCACGACGGCGACGGCGACCCGCGCGGAGTCCGGCGAGATCAGCCGCGCCTCCCCGGAGCGCACCGCGTTGCGCTCCTCGTCGACCGCCAGGCCGAAGAGTTCCAGGCCCTCGATCGCGGCCCGCCGCACCGCCGCCGCGTTCTCGCCGACGCCCGCGGTGAAGACCACCGCGTCCACCCGCCCGAGCACCGCGCAGTACGCGCCGATGTACTTCCGCAGCCGGTGGACGTAGACGTCGAAGGCGAGCTTCGCCTGCGCGTCGCCCGCGTCGATCCGCCGCTGGATCTCCCGCATGTCGTTGTCGCCGCAGAGACCGAACAGCCCGCTCCTCTTGTTCAGGAGCGTGTCGATCTCGTCCATGGACATCCCGCCGACCCGCCGCAGGTGGAAGATGACCGCCGGGTCCATGTCGCCGGAGCGGGTACCCATCACCAGCCCCTCCAAAGGCGTCAGCCCCATGGAGGTGTCCACGCACACCCCTCCCCGCACGGCCGAGGCCGAGGCCCCGTTGCCCAGGTGCAGCACGATCACGTTGACGTCCTCGGGCGCCCGGCCCAGCAGCTCGGCGGTGGCCCGGGAGACGTAGGCGTGCGAGGTGCCGTGGAAGCCGTAGCGGCGCACCCGGTACCGGTCGGCGATCCTGCCGTCGATCGCGTAGCGGGCGGCGTGCTCCGGCATCGTCGTGTGGAACGCGGTGTCGAACACGGCGACCTGCGGCAGGTCCGGGCGCAGCCCGAGGGCGGTGCGGATGCCGGTGAGGTTGGCCGGGTTGTGCAGCGGCGCCACCGGGATCAGCCGCTCGATCTCGGTGAGCACACTCTCGTCGACCACGGTGGGCTCGGTGAAGAACATCCCGCCGTGCACCACGCGGTGCCCGATCGCGGCCAGGTCGGGGGAGTCCAGGCCGAGGCCGTCGGCGGCGAGCTCCTCGGCGACGGCCTCGAGGGCGGCCCCGTGGTCGGCGATCGGCCCGCCGCGCTCACGGGTGGCGCGCTCCTCGCCGAGGCGGGTGTGCGTGAGGTGGGAGGTCCGCTCGCCGATGCGCTCCACCAGGCCGACGGCCAGCCGGCTGTGGTCGCGCATGTCCAGGAGCTGGTACTTCACCGACGAGGAGCCGGAATTGAGGACGAGGACGCGGGTCGCGGTCACGGTCGCTGATGCTCTCTGTCGAAGGTGACGGGGAAGTGGCGGGCGGAGGGCGGACCGGGGCGGTCCGCCTGTCCGGGCCGGCTCAGTCCGCCGGGGTCTGTGCCTGGATCGCGGTGATGGCGACCGTGTTCACGATGTCGCCGACGAGGGCCCCGCGGGACAGGTCGTTGACCGGCTTGCGCAGCCCCTGCAGCACCGGTCCGACGGCGATCGCGCCGGCCGAGCGCTGCACGGCCTTGTAGGTGTTGTTGCCGGTGTTCAGGTCCGGGAAGATCAGCACGCTCGCCTGCCCGGCCACCTCGGAGCCGGGCAGTTTCGTCGCCGCGACCGAGGGCTCCACCGCGGCGTCGTACTGGATCGGCCCCTCGATCCGCAGATCGGGCCGGCGCGCGCGGACCAGTGCGGTGGCCTCGCGCACCTTGTCCACGTCCGCGCCGGACCCCGAGCTGCCGGTGGAGTACGACAGCATCGCGATCCGCGGCTCCACGCCGAACCGCGCGGCCGTGGCCGCCGACTGGGTCGCGATGTCGGCGAGCTGCTCGGCGTCCGGATCGGGGTTGACCGCGCAGTCGCCGTAGACCAGCACCTTGTCGGCGAGGCACATGAAGAACACCGAGGAGACGATGCGGGCGTCCGCGCGCGTCTTGATGATCTCGAAGGCGGGCCGGATCGTCGCGGCCGTGGAGTGCACGGAACCCGAGACCATCCCGTCCGCGAGCCCTTCCTGCACCATCAGGGTGCCGAAGTAGTTGACGTCCGAGACGACGTCGTACGCCAGCTCGACCGTGACGCCCTTGTGGGCGCGCACGGCCGCGTACCGCTGCGCGAAGGACTCCCGCAGCTCGGACGTGGCCGGGTCGACGAGCTGCGCGTCCGCGAGGTCGACGCCGAGGTCGGCCGCCTTCTTGCGGATCGTGTCCACCGGCCCGAGCAGCGTCAGCTCGCACACGCCCCGGCGCAACAGCACCTCGGCCGCGTGCAGCACGCGCTCCTCGGTGCCCTCGGGGAGGACCACCCTGCGCTTGTCGGAGCGGGCCTGTTCGAGCAGTTCGTGCTCGAACATCATCGGCGTGACCCGGCCGGTGCTCGGGGCCGAGACACGGCCGAGCAGGTCGGCGGTGTCGACATGGCGTTCGAACAGACCGATCGCGGTCTCCGCCTTGCGCGGGGTGGCCGCGTTGAGCTTGCCCTCCAGGGAGAACAGCTCGGCGGCCGTGGGGAAGCTGCCCTCGGCCACCGAGACCACCGGGGTGCCGGGCGCCAGGCGGTCGGCCAGGGTGAGGATCTCCTGGCTCGGCACCTCGTCGAGGGTGAGCAGCACGCCCGCGATCGGCGGGGTGCCGGCGCTGTGCGCGGCGAGCGCCCCGACGACGAGGTCGGCGCGGTCCCCCGGGGTCACCACCAGACAGCCGGGGGTCAGCGCGGGCAGCAGGTTCGGCAGCATCGCGCCGCCGAAGACGAAGTCGAGCGCGTCCCGGGCGAGCCCCGCGTCGTCGCCCAGGACCACCGTGGCGCCCAGCGCGCTCACCACCTGCGCGACGGTCGGCGCGGAGAGCGCGGGCTCCTCGGGCAGCACGTAGCCGGGCACCGGGAGCAGCGGCCCGAGGCGTTCCGCCACGAGGTCGCGGTCGGCCCGCTCCACCCGGTTGGCGACCATCGCGAGCACGTCGCAGCCCAGGCCCTGGTAGGCGCGGTGGGCGTTGCGGGTCTCGGCGAGCACGGACTCGGCGGACTGGCCCCGGCCGCCCACCACGGGGATCACGGCCGCGCCGAACTCGTTGGCGAGCCGGGCGTTGAGCGCGAGCTCGTCGGGGAGCTGGGTGGCGGCGAAGTCGGTGCCGAGGACGAGGACGACGTCGTAGTCGCGGGCCACCCGGTGGAAGCGGTCGACGAGCGTGGAGACCAGCTCGTCGGTGCCGCGCTCGGCCTGGAGCGCGGAGGCCTCGTGGTAGTCCATGCCGTGGACGGTCGTCGCGTCCTGGGAGAGCCGGAAACGGGAGCGCAACAGCTCGAACATGCGGTCGGGGCCGTCGTGGACGAGTGGCCGGAACACGCCCACCCGGTCGACCCGGCGGGTCAGCAGCTCCATGACGCCGAGCTCGACCACCTGGCGTCCGTCGCTGCGGTCGATCCCGGTCACGTACACGCTGCGCGTCACGCGTGCTCTCCCTCTCGCTGGTGCTCGCCGGTACTCGCCGGTGCTGTCGCCGGTGCCGTGGCCGGCACGCGGGCCCGTGCCCCCGCCCGGCCGCCCCGCCGGTCCCGGCCGGTCGCCGGCCGGTGCGCGGAGAAGCCTCTTGACAGTATCCCCGGGCCCGGTCGGGGCGCCCGTCAGTACGGGTGACGGGGCTGCGCGCATCGGGTGAACCGGGCGCGCGCCGCAGCGTGTCGTGAGGCGTGAAAGAATCGGAGTGGCTCACAGGGACCGAAGCGAGCAGGAGACACAGCACGATGCGTATCGGAGTCCTCACCGCCGGCGGCGACTGCCCGGGGCTGAACGCAGTGATCCGGTCGGTCGTGCACCGGGCGGTGGCACAGTACGACGACGAGGTGATCGGCTTCGAGGACGGCTACGCCGGTCTGCTCGACAGCCACTACCGCACCCTCGACCTCAACGCCGTCAGCGGCATCCTCGCCCGCGGCGGCACCATCCTCGGCTCCTCCCGCCTGGAGCGCGACCGGCTCCGCGAGGCCTGCGAGAACGCCTCCGACATGATCCACGAGTTCGGCATCGACGCGCTCATCCCGATCGGCGGCGAGGGCACGCTGACCGCCGCCCGGATGCTGTCGGACGCGGGCCTGCCGGTCGTGGGCGTGCCGAAGACGATCGACAACGACATCTCCTCCACCGACCGCACCTTCGGCTTCGACACGGCCGTCGGCGTCGCCACCGAGGCGATGGACCGCCTGAAGACCACCGCCGAGTCCCACCAGCGGGTCATGGTCGTCGAGGTCATGGGCCGGCACGCGGGCTGGATCGCCCTGGAGTCCGGCATGGCCGCCGGCGCCCACGGCATCTGCCTGCCCGAGCGGGCCTTCGACCCCGCCGACCTGGTCTCGATGGTCGAGGAGCGGTTCGCGCGCGGCAAGAGGTTCGCGGTCATCTGCGTGGCCGAGGGCGCGCACCCGGTGGACGGCTCGATGGACTACGGCCACGGCGAGATCGACAAGTTCGGCCACGAGCGCTTCCAGGGCATCGGCACGGCACTCGCCTACGAGCTGGAACGCCGGCTCGGCAAGGAGGCCAAGCCGGTCATCCTCGGGCACGTCCAGCGCGGCGGCGTCCCGACCGCCTACGACCGCGTCCTCGCGACGCGCTTCGGCTGGCACGCGGTCGAGGCGGCCCACCGGGGCGAGTTCGGCCGCATGACCTCCCTGCGCGGCACGGACATCGTCATGGTCCCGCTGGCGCAGGCGGTCACCGAGCTGAAGACGGTCCCGAAGGACCGGATGGAGGAGGCGGAGTCGGTCTTCTAGGCCGCGGACACCTCTCTCAGGGAGGCGGGGAGGGAAGCGCGGGGCGGCACGGCCGCCCGCCCGCGCCCCTCAGTCCCCCCGCTCTGCGAACCCGCGCCCCACCGTCTCCCAGAAGACCTCCACCACCCGGGCGAGGAACTCCCGCCCCGCGTCCCCGGAGGCCGTGGCCGCGACGCCCCGGAAGCCTCCGGCCACCGGCCTCGGCACCAGTTCCCCCTGGTACGAGGCGTGCAGCTCGGCCAAGGCATCCTCGATCACCCGGCGGTGCAGCGGCACCACCTTCGCCACCTGCCGCACATATCCCTGCCACCGGGTGGTGACGGCCCCGCGCAGCAGTTCCGCGAGCCGCGCCTCCCGCCCCGTCAGTGCGACGAAGTCCGGCAGCGACAGCTCCAGCACCTCGGCCAGCACCGCCGACTGCCGGTCGGTGCCGCTCCACTCGCCCGCCTCCTCCATCCGCACGTAGGCGGAGAGGCCGAGCCCGACCGCGTGCGCGACGTCCTCCGGCGCGAGGCCCCGGGCCACCCGGTGCTCGCGCAGGGTGCGGGGCGCCCCCACGAGATCGCCGGGCGCGCACCACAGGACACCCGCGAGGGCGAGGAGTTCGGAGGAGGTGGGGGCGACGTCCCCGTGCTCCCAGGAGATCACGAGGTCGGGGCTGACGTACGGCATGCCGAAGGAGGCACGCATGCCGTAGGCGACGTGTTCGGGAGCCATGCCGAGGGCCGCGCGCAGACGGCGGGCGGCACGGGCGTCGAACGGGGCAGCGGGGGGCGGCGGCACGTGTGGTCGGTGTGGCACGGGCCACACCGTAGGGCCTCGGTGCTGCGGTGACTACGTTCTGTCCGGCCACAATCACAGATCGTAGGAACATACGGATTCTTGCCGTGGTCCCGCTCCCACGGGGGACGCCCCTGGCCGGGGCGTCCCCTTCAGCCGCTCAGCAGCGCCTCCAGCGCCCTTCCTGTCGCCGGATGACGGTCCGTCAGCACGGCCGCGCCGCCCGCCGGCACCTCGGCCGGTGGCCAGTTCCGCTCGCAGCCCAGCAGCCGCGCCACCGCGTCCGTGCTCGCCCGGTGCGTCCGCAGCAGCACACTGCCGGCCGCACGGGCCGCCGGTGCCGGGGACGGCGCGGCAGGGGCCTCCCGCCACGGCGGTATCCACGCGTCCAGCTCCGCCAGCCGCCCCGGGAAGATCCGGCCCGCCTCGCGGATCAGCAGCGGCAGCGGTCCGGGACCGCCCGCCCGCAGCGAGGTGATCAGCGTCGGCAGCCACGGCAGCAGCACCGCGTCCGGCAGCCGCCCGAAGGCGTTGGACACCGACTCCACGACGAACTCCGCGAGCTGCGGCACCGGCTCCAGCGCGTGCAGGAAACCGCTCAGATAGCGCGGGTAGGACGGCACCACCAGCGGGTTGCCCAGCAACTCGTCGCACCGCCGCCGCAGTTCCTCCCGCGACAGCCGGCCCAGGTGCACCTGCCCGGCCCACAGCAGCGCCACCTTCGCCGCCTCCTCGGGGTGCGACTGGGCCACCGCCAGCTCGAGCTGCGTCCGGTCGCAGCCCAGCGACAGCGCCAGCCCCTCCATGCCGAACAGGAAGCCCAGCGTCGCCGCGACCTGCGGCACCGTCGCCTCCTCGTCGGCGAAGGCCGTCGGCAGCAGCGTGCAGTAGTGGGCGTAGCCGGTGCGGACGAAGGACTCGACCCACCGGGGCAGTTCCGGCGCGGCGGTCCGGTAGTACGCCAGCAGCCGCCGCACCCGGCGCAGCACCTCGGGCGCGCCGTCCACACTGCGCTCGGTCGCCAGGACCTCCAGCGCCCGCGTGCCCAGCTCGTCGGCGAGGCGGTGGCTGCCCAGGTACAGCACCGCGTCCTCGACCGTCCCCAGCACCGCAGCCGTCGTCGCCCGCGGAGCGTGGGCCGTCCGGCGCAGCCGCTGCTCCAGGACCTGCTCGATGCTGACGCCCTCGTAGCCCAGCTCGATCAGGGCCCGCTGGTGGGTGCCGAGCGCCAGGTCCCAGGACTCCTGGAGCGAGCGCTCGCCCAGCGTCCGCTCACCCATGATGGGCCGGGCGGCGCCCTGCGGCAGCAGATACCGCAGCATCCACAGTACGTCGGAGCAGCGCTCCAGCTCCGGCTGCCCGGCGATGTCAAGGAGCGCCCGCTGGACCCCTCGCTGCTGCAGCTTCATGCCGAGCGGCGCGAGCCGGTCGTGCACGTCCCGGGCGAGCGGGGGCAGCGAGTCGTAGCCGACCTGCCCGATCCGGTCGCCGCCCATCATGCTCTCGACGAGCCGGCGCACATCGCGCCGCCCCGGCACCCTGTCCTTCTCGATGCAGGTGACGGCGGCGTCCTGGAAGTCGTACGGCGTCGGCCTGGCCCGGTCGCGCATCCCGGCGAGCAGGATCGACGTCTCGAACACCGCGATGGCGTCCGCCGTGGAGGCGAGGTAGCCGTTGCGGCGTGCGGCCCGCACGATCTCCACCGACCAGCCGAGCAGTTCCGCCTCGTCCACGGCGTCCAGCACGGGCGGGCGCCGCAGGAATCCGGACAGCCGGTCGGGCGCGGCGCCCTCGGCGGAGGGCGCGGCCGACGGGGCCGCCGGTGCCCGCTTCGCGACCGCCTTCTTCTTCGTGCCCGCCTGCCCGGCCAGCCGGTACGGCTTCACCTTGGTGCGCCGGACGTTCTTCGCCCACTCACTCGCCGCGATCGACACCGAACCGGCCGCGAGCCCGAACTGCGCCTCGATCGCCGCGTGGCTGGACGGGATCAGACCGTGCTGCCAGGTGCTGCCGCTGGGCGGGGAGATCGTGAACGTGTCGGCGCCCGCGACACCGAACTCGGCGACCCGGCTGGCCGCGTGGAAGGCCCCGCACACGTACAGGCAGTCCGCCGGATCCGCACCGGTCGCCGCCAGGTGCTCCCGCATCCGGGTCCACATGTACCGCTCGCGGTCCTCGTCCACCCGCACCCGGCCCGGGTCCCCGGGCGCCAGGCGGCGGAACAGGCTGCCGATCAGGAGCATCACCTGACGATAGGTGTCGTGGTCGGCGGCGGCCTCGCCGAGCGGCACCTCCACGTACTGGTGCCACCACTCCGACCAGTGCCGCACCCGTCCGTGCCGCAGCAGGTGCTCCTCCAGCTCGGCGAACCGGGGCCGCAGGTCGCCGATCTCCACGCCGACCGCGTCGCCGTGCAGCGCGGCCTCCTCCGTGGCCGGGGGCGCGTCCGGGTCGGCGGGCTCCCCGGCCCCGCCGGCAGGCGTCTCGCGGACCTGCCACTGGAAGACGTGGTCCGAGGAGCGGTCGACGAGGACCAGCTCCACTCCCGGTGTGTCCAGCGCGTACGCGATCGCCTGGTACTCCGCCGAGGCCTCGGTGATCGGCGCGACCACGGACAGCGGCGCCCACTCGGCGGGCAGCCCCTTCACCTCGCCGGCGAAGGCCTGCACCGCCACCGGCAGACGGCAGTTGCGCAGCTCGGTGAGGAGCGGCGCCATGTCCTCGCACAGCTCCAGGTACACGACCTTCGGCTGCTTCTCCCGCAGCCGCCGCGCCATCGCCAGCGCCGAGGCCGGCGAGTGGTGGCAGACCGGGAAGATCTCCAGCGGCTCGCGCAGCGCCCGGTCCACGTCGTCGACGATGCCGAGCAGGATGCCCTCCAGCGCGTCCGGCCCACCGGCGAAGGCCGTGGCCGCCTCGTGGAGCTGCCCGCGCAGCGCCTCGAACGTGCCCCGCCCCGTTTCGGCGGCGCGCGCGGACTCCGCCCCGGTCACGATCTCCGCCCCGCTCACGACAGGGTCGCGATCGCGTCGCGGCCGCCCTCGAGGAACTCCGGCCAGGAGCCGCCCTCCTCGACGCTGCGCGGCTCGACCACACCGTGCAGGTACTTGTTGAGGATGGCCAGGTCCTCCGGCGCGCGCCGGGCCAGCGAGCCGACGAGCGAGGAGGCGAGCGTACGGGCGTTCAGCGCGCTCTGTCCGAAGAAGTTGCTGTGCAGGATCGCGTCCTCCAGCACACCGATCTGCTCGGCGGTGGACAGTGCCGACTCCAGCTTCTCGTCCTCGCTGCCGGCCGCGGCGGCGGAGGCACGCAGATCGGCGAAGCTCCGCAGCAGCACGTCCAGCAGGGTGGGCGGCACGTCCAGCTCTATCCGGTGCCGGCGCAGCAGTTCCTCGGTGCGGAAGCGGACGATCTCCGTCTCGCTCTTCTTGTTGGTCACCACCGGGATGCGGACGAAGTTGAAGCGTCGCTTGAGCGCGGAGGACAGGTCGTTGACGCCCCGGTCACGGCTGTTGGCGGTGGCGATGACGGAGAAACCGGGCTTGGCGAAGACGATGTTGTCGCTGTCGGCGTCGCTGCCCAGTTCCGGAACGGAGATGTACTTCTCGGAGAGGATCGAGATGAGCGCGTCCTGGACGTCGCTGGTGGACCGGGTCAGTTCCTCGAAGCGGCCGATCGCGCCGGTCTCCATGGCGGTCATGATCGGGGAGGGGATCATCGACTCCCGGGACTGCCCCTTGGCGATCACCATGGAGACGTTCCACGAGTACTTGATGTGGTCCTCCGTGGTGCCGGCCGTGCCCTGCACCACCAGCGTGGAATTGCGGGAGATCGCCGCCGACAGGAGTTCGGCCAGCCAGCTCTTGCCGGTGCCGGGGTCGCCGATCAGCAGCAGACCGCGGTCGGAGGCCAGCGTCACGATGGACCGCTCGACGAAGCTGCGGTCGCCGAACCACTTCTGCGTCACCTCCCGGTCCAGGCCGTCGGCGCGCTCGGAGCCGAGGATGAACAGCCGGACCATCTTGGGCGACAGCCGCCAGGAGAACGGCTTGGGACCGTCGTCGATCGACTCCAGCCAGTCGAGCTCCTCGGCGTACTTGATCTCGGCGGGGGCGCGCAGCAGGTCGGACATGATGAGCCTTTCGGGAGGCGTGTGGGCGGGTGCGCGCACACGCGCGTGAAGAGGAAGGACGAGGAAGCGAAGAGGAACGGGGGGCGGTGGCGCGGGCGCGGCCCGTGCGGACCGGCGCCCTCCCGCTCAGGTCAGGAACGTCTTCAGCTCGTGGACGAGCTTGCGGATGTGACCGGAGAGCACCGGCGCGCCGAGGTCCTTGAACCGTTCCCGGAACCAGGGGTTGACGCTGCCGCGCCCCGAACTGGTCACCGAGCCGACCGGGATGAACTTGGCCCCGGACCGGTGGATCGCGGCCATCGACTCGAACAGCGGCTCGGTCTGCCACTCGTAGAAGTCGGATATCCAGACCACGACGGTGTTGCGCGGCTCGGCGATCTTCGGCTGGGCCAGCGCCATCGCGACCGTGCCGTCCGTGCCGCCGCCGAGGTTGGTGCGCAGCAGGGTCTCGAAGGGGTCGTGCACCCAGGGCGTGAGGTCGAGGGCCTGTGTGTCGTACGCGATCAGGTGGACGTCGACCTTGGGCAGCCCGGCGAAGATCGACGCCAGGATGGTGCAGTTCACCATCGAGTCGACCATCGAACCCGACTGGTCCACCACCACGATCAGCCGCTGCGGCGTCGTCTTGCGGGCGGTGTGCCGGTAGTAGAGGCGGTCGACGTAGAGCCGCTCCTCCTCCGGGTCCCAGTTGGTCAGGTTCTTCCAGATGGTGCGGTCCAGGTCCAGGTTGCGGTAGACCCGCTTCGGCGGGACCGACCGGTCCAGAGCGCCGACCGTGGTCTTCTCCACCTGGGTGCGCAGCACCTCGGCGACCTCGTCGACGAAACGGCGGATCAGCGACTTGGCGTTGGCCAGGGCGAGTCCGGACAGGTTGTTCTTGTCCCGCAGCAACTGCTCGATCAGCGACATGCTCGGGGTCAGCCGCGCGGCGAGCGCCGGGTCGGCGAGGACCTCGCGCAGCCGCATCCGCTTGACCAGGTCCGCCTCGATGGCGCCGAGTTCCGGGCCGATGGCCGGGACGAGGGTGCTCAGGTCGGGTGTGGGACCGCCCATACCGGTCCCGGTCGGGCTCACTCCGCCGGGGCGTCCGCCGCCGCGCAGCCCGCCCGGCCGGCAGCCCAGCGCGCGCTCCAGCCAGCCCGCGTCGGACTGCCAGCGCGCCAACTGCTCCGCGGTGACCGCCCCCGAGCCGGCGGAGAAGACGTTGAGCAGCACCTTCGACACCAGGGCCGCGCGCCGCACCTCGGCGGCCCGGTCGCGCCCCTTCCCGGCGGCGGCGGTGGCGGTGTCGTCGTTGTCGGGTTCGGGCACCATCAGCCGGTCGAACTCCTCGGCGAGTTCGGGGTGGCGCTGCACGATCGAGTCGACGGAGGACTTCGGGTCGAGGAGCGCGGGCGGCAGGCCGATGTCCTTGACGACGGCGAGGCTCGACGACTCCAGCGCCGGCTGCTCCTCCGGGTCGAACAGCCGGGCGAGCAGCCGCCAGTAGAGCACCTGGCGGCGGTTGTCCTCGGGGTGCGCCACGGCCGTTGCCGCGGGAGCCGGGGCGCCCGCGGCGCTCGCGGTGTCCCCGGCGGTTGCGGGGTTCTCGGGGTTCTCGGGGCTCTCGGGGGTTTGGGTGTTTTCGGCGTTCGTCCGGGCGGTCGTGGTCCCGGTCGGCCGGTTCGGTTCGGTCATTTCCGCAGCAGCTTTCCGGCGCGCTCACGCAGGACGGTGACGGCGGTCGTCGCCGCCTTCTCCGCCTTGATCCCGGCCTTGTCGGTGGTGCCCCCCGCCCACGCCCCGGCGTGCACGGCGACGGGCTTCTTCCGTACGGTCGTCTCCACGGCGAGCGGCTGGAGCCGGAACCGTCCGGCGTCCCAGCGCAGCAGCCCTATGCACGCGTGCGAGGAGGCCACCGCCTTCGGGGTGAGCGGTCCGGCGGCCGGCACCCGGTCGGTGTCCACGAGGAGACGGTGACCGGCGACCGTGAACGTGACCGCCCCGCTGTCCGCGTCCTGCTCGATCGCGTAGCCCTCCAGGAAGACCGGTTCCGCGAGGCGGGCGGGATGGCGGTCCAGCGGCGCGGTCGGCGCGGCGCTCGCGGTGGGCAGGACGACGCGGGCGGTGGCGAAGGCCTCGGCGGGCTCCCCGCGGCGGGCGTGCTCCTCGCTCCACACCAGGTCGCCCTCGCCGGTGACCGGCATGCCGGTGACCTCCACCGCGTGGCCCTCGCCGACCGCCCCCAGCAGCGAGAGGTGCGGGCGCAGCAACTGCCAGACGCCGGCTCCCACCACGGTGTCGGGCTTCGGCACCGAGACCCCGGCCCGCACCAGGCGTGGCGCCGAGCCGTCGGCGGGCTCCAGGACGGCGTGCACCTGGGCCTGCGCGGCCGTCGCGTGCTCGTGCAGATCGATCCCGAGCGGCAGCAGGCGTCCGGTGACGGTGCCGGCCGGGGCGCCGCCCGCGGCTCCCGGCACGGTCAGCAGCATCGCCCGTGACCACAGGTCGCCCCAGCGGCGCTCCGGCACGCGCTCCAGGGCGGCGCCCGGGCAGGACGCGGCCAGCTCGGTGGCCAGCCCGTCGAGCAGCGTCGCCAGTCGGCGCAGCGAGGGCTCGGGGAGCATCGCGGAGACCACGGGGGCGGCGCCGGCGACCACGTCGTGGTCGAGGTTGCGCCAGCCCGTGCGGGCCAGGTCGCAGAGCCAGGACCGGGCGGCGAGAAGCAGGTTGGCCGGCTGCTCGGCGCCGGTCTCCGGGTCCGCCTCGGTGTCGGCGTCCGCGTCGGGGGCGCGGCCGGTCAACTCCTGGCTCACGGCCCTCAGCGCGTCATGGACGGAGCCGAGCAGGGCGGTTCGGGCGGCGGCGAGCGCGAGGAGGTGGTCCTCGCCCGCGGTGCCCGCCGCCGCCTTCTCCGCCGCCTCCGAGGCCCGGGCGGCGAGGGGCGAACCCTCCAGGGCCGCGGCGAAGGCCCGCAGGTCGGCGCCCTGGGCCGGGCCCGGACGCAGCAGGCCGCCCGTGAGGACGCGGTCCAGGGCGCCGACCGCGTCCAGGGCCTCCGCAAGCCCGGGCACGGCGTCTCCGAGGGGGACGGAACCGGAATCCGGAGCCGCTTCCTCGGCGTCGTCGCCCGCCGGGGGAGCGCTGGGTTCCGTCGCGGCGGTCGCCGGGAACCAGTGCATCTCCGGGGACGGGGCCGTGGTGGGGGCGAACTCGAGGTAGGACAGGTGGCGAAGGAAGCGGCTGAAGACCGCGGCGGAGGCCTTGCTGTCGTCCGGCTCGGGCCGGCTCAGGCCCATGACCCGCGTGAGGCCGGCCGCGTCCGGCTCCTCGCCGCACTCGGCGGGATCGAGGCGGAGGTAGCGAGCGACGCGTTCGACGCCGTACTGCAGCGAGGCCTGCTCGACGAGATCCCTGATGTGGTTGCAGAAGCCGCCGCGGGCGCCGCCGCAGGGGCGGTTGTTGTTGGTCCGGCAGACGTAGGCGTACGTGCCGGCGGCGACCGACGAGACGTAGACCCGCTCGACCGACGAGCCGCTGGAGACGACGCCCTGCAGGCGGCCGTCGGCCAGCTCGACGAACGGGACACTGGCGAGTTTGCGTGGCCGGGCGGGCGGGGTCACCCGCACCGTGCTTGCCGTTTCCCACTCCGACAACGCGTCATCTCCCTTGTGTGAGCGTGGGGTCGCTGCGGCAGGGGAGGGCACGTCCGGGCATGGCGGGTGGACC
This sequence comes from Streptomyces griseoaurantiacus, assembly GCF_036189845.1. NCBI lineage: Bacteria > Bacillati > Actinomycetota > Actinomycetes > Kitasatosporales > Streptomycetaceae > Streptomyces > Streptomyces griseoaurantiacus. The sequence continues at coordinate 5,182,696 of NZ_CP108326.1, forward strand.
CCCCTCGCGGCAGAACCGCGGTATGGGGATCAACGTAGTGGGGGGTACTGACAACGGACTCGCGAGCGGCGCGGGGGTGTGCGGGGCGGCGGTGCCGCCCCGCACACGACGCCCCACGGAGGGCTCAGGCGGGCCCGTTGCCGTCGCGCGCCCGTCCGGTGGCCGGGCGTGCCGCCGGCAGCCGTTCCCGCACCCAGGTCAGTACCTCCGGGGAGTTCAGCGCCGGGGTCCAGGCATCGGCATGCCCGGTGTCCCCGTCGTGCGGCACCCGGCCCACGCCGAGCACGCGCAGGCCCGCACGCCGGGCGGACTCGACCCCGGTGAGGGAGTCCTCGACGGCCAGCGCCGCCTCAGGGGGCACGCCGCACAGTCGCGCGGCCTCGGCGTACACGTCGGGGCACGGTTTGGGCCGTACCACCTGCCGGGGCACGCCGTTGCCCGGCTGCTCCGCCGTGAGGGGTTCCCCCGGCATCACGGTGGGGACGACGACGTGGCGGAAGTGCCGCCGCAGACCGGCACGGTCGAGGCTCTCCTCGACCACTTCCAGCGGGCAGTTGCTCGCCACCGCCAGCGGCAGCCGGCCGGAGAGGAGCCTGACCAGCTCTCCGGCGCCGGGCATGGTCAGCGGATCCTCCGCGACCAGGGACAGGAAGTGGGTGAGCAGCGCGGCGGTCAGGTCGGCCGCCAGGTCCGGCTTGTTGGTCTCGGCGGCCATCAGCCGCCCGCAGTCGAGGTAGTGCACGCCCTTGGCCCGCTCGGCGAACCCCGGGGGAGGCAGGAGTCCGAACTCGCGGAAGGCGCGGTTGCGGGCGTCCTGCCAATGGCGCTCGGTGTCCATGAGGGTGCCGTCGCAGTCGAAGACGACGGCCTGGGGCGACCAGTCGGGCAGGGAGTCTGACATCGGTGTCAAGGAGGGCCTCCTGGAGGTCTGCCGGCGGTCACGCGCGTCCGGGAACCGCGGGGTGGGGTGGGGCGGCCCCGGATGACGGGCCGTGAGGGGAGTCCGCGCCCGCGTCGATGTCGTCGACCGGGGCGGTTCGCATTCCGGGGCATAGGCCGCGAAGCGAAAACATTGCGACGACTACGTTATTTCTGCGGGAATTCATGGGCAATCACCGCTTCGAGTGCTTGCGGCGGGGGTTCCCGGCGAGTAAGCGGCCACGGCGTCACGGCCCGCCGCATCGCGGCGGAGCACCCTCATGTGCCCCCTCGGACGGGAGAGTTGGGGCATATCCACGGGGCATGAATCGCCTGCGGGCGCATGGCGGAAGGCTTCGGCCGAAGAGCCAGGAATGGCCAGCGGAAGGCCAGTTACCACTCCCAGGTGTTCGTATTCGAAAGAGATACGCAATAACCGCGCGCGGGCGATTCCTGATTGCGCCAGGCGTACGCGGGCGCACTACATTCTGCGTGGTTCATTTCCATGTCGATTGATGTCGATCCATGTCGAGCGAAGGTGCGTCGCAGCGTGCAGGAACGGGCCAGAGCAACCCGCAGATCACTCCTGGAGGCGGCCGCCTGCCTCTTCGCGCAGCAGGGCTACGCGGGAACCAGCGTCAACGACATAAGTGTGCGGTCCGGACGGACCAGCGGGTCCGTCTACTTCCATTACGCGAGCAAGGAGGGCATCGCCCTCGCCGTCGTCCGTGACGGCTTCGCCACCTGGCCGAGCCTCCGGGCGCACTACGAGAACCACAGCGTGCCCCCGCTGCACCGCCTGGTGACACTGAGCCACGAGATCGCCCACGCCCTCGCCGAGGACCCCCTCACCCGGGCGGGCGCTCGTCTGTGGGCCGAGCGCGGCACCATCAACGTCCGCCTCCCCGACCCCTTCGGCCTCTGGACGACCGCGACGACACGCCTGCTGGCCCAGGCCAGGAACCGGGGGCACCTGGCTCCCCATCTGCGCCCCGCGCCCACCGCGCGCACCCTGGTGCGCACCTTCTTCGGCTTCTGCACCCTCACGGAGGCGCTCGAAGGCCCTGACGCCCTCGCCGGACGCCTGGCCGACTGGTGGGAACTGACCCTGCCCTCCCTGCGGGGGCACCCGCGACCCGCCGCGGGAGAACCGCCCGAACCACCGCCCGCACCCGAGCCGCCCGCACCCGAACCCACCCTGCCCCAGCAGTCCGGCCGCCGCGGTGCCCCCTACGACGTCCAGCGGTAGATCAGCTCCGGGCGCCCCACCTGCCCGTACAGCGGGCTCCGCGTGGCGCGCCCGCCGGTGACCAGGTGCTCCAGGTACCGCCGCGCCGTGATCCGCGAGATCCCCACCGCCTCCGCGAGCCCCGTCGCGGTCAGCCCCTCGGGCGCGGTGTCGCGCAGCGCCCTGGTGACGCGTTCCAGCGTCGGTCCGCTCAGCCCCTTCGGCAGCGCCGCGGGACCCGGCGCGCGCAGCGCGGCGAGGGCGCGGTCCACCTCGTCCTGGCCGCTTGCCTCCCCCACGGACGCGTGGAACTCCGCGTACCGCACCAGCCGGTCCCGCAGGGTCGCGAAGGTGAACGGTTTCAGCACGTACTGCACGACGCCCAGCGAGACCCCCTCCCGGACCACGGCGAGGTCCCGCGCGGAGGTCACCGCGATGACGTCGGCGTGGTGCCCCGCCGCGCGCAGGGAGCGGGCGAGCTGCAGTCCGTGCACGTCGGGCAGGTGCAGGTCGAGCAGGAGGAGATCGACGGGCATGCGGTCCAGCGCGCGCCGCGCCTCCGCGCCGCTGTGCGCCTTCCCGACCGCGGTGAAGCCGGGCACCCGGCCGACGTACATGACGTGCGCGTCGGCGGCGACGGGATCGTCCTCCACGATCAGCACACGGATCGGCCCGGAGCCGCCCGCCCCGCCCGTCTCCCCGGCGTCCGCCCCCGTCACGCGTCCTCACCCCCGACGACGACCGCCCGCCCGGCCTTCGCACGGGCCGCGGGCAGGGGCAGCCGCACCTCGAACTCGGCCCCGCCCCCGTCCGCCCGGGCCACCGACAGCCGGCCCCCGTGCCGCTGCACGGTCTGCCGCACCAGGGCGAGCCCCAGGCCGCGCCCGCCGGGCCCGGCCGGCTTGGTGGACCAGCCGCGCCGGAACACCGCCTCCGCGTGCGCGGGGTCCACCCCCTCCCCGGTGTCCTGGACCCGCAGCAGCAGCTCCGGCCCGTCGGTGTGGTCGGTGTGGTCGGATTCGTCGGTGGTCGCGGTCACGGTCACCCGCGCGCCCACCGAGCCCTGTGCCGCGTCGACCGCGTTGTCGATCAGGTTCCCCAGGATCGTGACCAGGTCGCGGGCGGGCAGGGACGGCGGGAGCAGTCCGTCGTCGATGCCGCTGTCCTCGCTGACCACGAGTTCCACGCCCCGCTCGTTGGCCAGTGCCGCCTTGCCGAGCAGCAGCGCGGCCAGCACCGGCTCGCTGACGGCGGCGACGACCTGGTCGGTGAGCGTCTGGGCCAGCTCCAGTTCGGCGGTCGCGAACTCGACGGCCTCCTCCGCACGCCCCAGCTCGATGAGCGAGACCACCGTGTGCAGCCGGTTGGCCGCCTCGTGCGCCTGGGAGCGCAGCGCCAGCGTGAAGCCGCGCTCGGAGTCCAGCTCGCCCATCAGCGACTGCAGCTCGGTGACGTCCCGCAGGGTGACGACGGTGCCCCGACGCTCCCCGCCGGAGACGGGGGAGGTGTTGACCGCGAGGACCCGGTCGGCCGTGAGGTGGATCTCGTCCACCCGCGGCCGTGTGGACAGCAGCGCGCCGGTGAGCGGCGCGGGCAGCCCCAGATCGGCCACCGACCGTCCGAGGACCTCGCCGCCCGCCCCGAGCAGCTCCCGTCCGCCGTCGTTGATGAGCGCCACCCGGTACTGCCCGTCCAGCATCAGCAGCCCCTCGCGCACCGCGTGCAGCGCCGCCTGGTGGTAGTCGTGCATCCGGCTCAGTTCGGTGGCGTTCATCCCGTGGGTGGAGCGCCGCAACCGCGCGTTGATCACGTACGTGCCGACGGCGCCCAGCGCCAGGGCCCCGCCGGCCACTCCGGCGAGCGTGGTGACCTGGTCGTGGATGCGCGCGGAGATCGCCTCCACGCGGATGCCCGCGCTGACCAGGCCGACGATCTCGCCGTGGTCCCGGATCGGGGTGACGGCCCGCACGGACAGCCCGAGCGTGCCCTCGTACGTCTCCGTGAAGGTGTGTCCCGCGAGTGCCGGGGCGGTGTTGCCCACGAACTTCTTCCCGATCAGGTCCGGGGTCGGGTGGGTCCAGCGGATGGCCCGGGGATTCATGATCGTCACGAAGTCCACGCCGGTGTGCCGCTGGACGCGGTTCGCGTAGGGCTGGAGGCGCGCGGAGGGGTCCGGGGTGCGGATCGCCGCCCGGACGGAGGGGGAGTCCGCCACCGAGCGGGTCACGGCCAGCGCCTGCCGGGTCGCCGCCTCCTTGGCCTGGTCGCGGTCGCTGAGGTAGGTGAAGACCGCGTAGCCGAGGACCAGCACCGCGAGGAGCACCGCCTGCATGGCGAAGAGCTGTCCCGCCAGGCTGCGGGGTCTGGGCAGCCGGGCGAGCACGCCGGTCAGGGGGGCGGGGAGGCGCATGCCGCCAGTGTGCCTCTCGCCGTAAGCGTGAACTAAATGAACGGAAGCGTGACCGCCCTCACAGGGGCGGGAGATAGTCGCCGCATCCCCCGGACGTGAGCCGCACGCCGGTGATGCCGACGACGTCGTCAAAGGAGGGCAGCAGTGTCCAGCACCCCCGCCACGGCACATGCCGCACCCGCCCGCAAGCGGGACCGCACCCACTACCTGTATCTCGCGGTGATCGCCGCGGTGGTGCTCGGCGTCGCCGTCGGGTTTCTCGCACCGGACTTCGCCAAGGAGCTGAAGCCGATCGGGACCGGCTTCGTCAACCTGATCAAGATGATGATCTCGCCGATCATCTTCTGCACGATCGTGCTGGGCGTGGGCTCCGTCCGGAAGGCGGCCAAGGTCGGCAAGGTCGGCGGGCTGGCGCTCGGCTACTTCATCGTGATGTCCTTCGTCGCGCTCGCGATCGGCCTCGTGGTCGGCAACCTCGTCCACCCGGGCAGCGGCATGCACCTGACCGAGGCGGTCAAGGGCGTCGGCCACGAGCAGGCGGCGGCCGCGGCCGAGGGTCCCGTGGACTTCGTCCTCGGCATCATCCCGACCAGCCTGGTGTCCGCGTTCACCGAGGGCCAGGTGCTCCAGACGCTGCTGGTGGCGCTGCTGGTCGGCTTCGCGCTGCAGGCCCTCGGCGATTCCGGCCGGCCGGTCCTGCGCGGCATCGAACACATCCAGCGGCTGGTCTTCCGCGTCCTGTCGATGATCATGTGGGCCGCGCCCATCGGCGCGTTCGGCGCGATGGCGGCCGTCGTCGGGGAGACCGGCGTGGACGCGCTGAAGGCCCTCGCGACGATCATGTTCGGCTTCTACGCCACCTGTGTGCTGTTCGTGTTCGTCGTCCTCGGCGCGATGGTGCGCCTGGTCGCCGGCGTGAACATCTTCCGGCTCCTGAAGTACCTGGGCCGGGAGTTCCTGCTGATCCTCTCGACCTCCTCCTCGGAGTCCGCGCTGCCCCGGCTCATCGCGAAGATGGAGCACCTGGGCGTGAGCCGGCCGGTCGTCGGCATCACCGTGCCGACCGGCTACTCCTTCAACCTCGACGGCACGATGATCTACCTGACGATGGCCTCGCTGTTCATCGCCGACGCGATGGACCAGCCGCTGGCCCTCGGGCAGCAGATCACCCTCCTGCTGTTCATGATGGTCGCCTCCAAGGGCGCGGCGGGCGTCACCGGGGCGGGCCTGGCCACGCTGGCGGGCGCCCTGCAGTCCCACAAGCCGGCGCTGGTCGACGGCGTCGGGCTGATCGTCGGCATCGACCGCTTCATGAGCGAGGCGCGGGCGCTGACGAACTTCGCGGGCAACGCGGTGGCCACGCTGCTGATCGGCACCTGGACGGGCGAGGTCGACAAGGAGCGGGTGACCCGGGTACTGGCCGGAGACCTGCCCTTCGACGAGCGGATGCTGCTGGACAACGGCGAGGAGGCGCCCGCCGAGAACGCGCCGGAGGCGCCGGAGGCGCGGGAGGACGGTGGCAAGCAGCTCGCCAAGGCGTGACGGTCACGGCCCGATCGCCACGGCGCCCTCGCCACGGTGAGGACACCACCGCGAGAACTGCCCCGAGGCCCCCGAGGCCCCCGAGGCCCCCGAGGCCTCCGAGCCCCGCGAACACGCTCACCTGACGGAGCGGCGATACGGCCCCGTGCCCCCCGAGGGCGCGGGGCCGTACCGCGCCCGCGACTTCGGTGAAGTCCGAAGGGCTGCCGGACAGCCCTCGGGAATTTTCTTGCCTTGACGTCGGCGTCAAGGCTTAGCGTCCTCGTATGCGAATCGGCGAACTGGCGGCGCGGACCGGCACGACCACACGCACGCTGCGCTACTACGAGTCCCGCGGACTGCTTCCCGCACGACGCGGCGACAACGGGTACCGCACCTACGACGAGGCGGACCTCGTCCTCCTGAGGCAGATCAGGACCCTCCAGGACTTCGGGTTCGACCTGGAGGAGACCCGCCCCTTCGTGGAGTGCCTGCGCGCCGGCCATCCGTCCGGCGACGCCTGCCCCGCCTCGCTCGCCGTCTACCGCCGCAAGCTCGCCGAGCTCGACCGGCTCGTCGACGAACTCGGCGCGGTACGGCGGAAGGTCGCCGGGCAGCTGGAGCGGGCGGAGCGGGCCCGCGAGGAGCTGTCGGCCGAGGCGGAGGTTCCGGGCGGTCCGGAACCGGTGTGCGAACTGGGAGGACGGACGTCGTGAACAGAACAGCGGGTGTCACCGAGGTGACGGACGCGGACTTCGAGGAGCAGGTCCTCGGGGCGGACTTGCCGGTGCTGGTGGAGTTCACCGCCGACTGGTGCGCGCCCTGCCGTCAGATGGGACCGGTCCTCGGCGCCCTCGCGGACGAGGAGGGGCACCGCCTGAAGGTGGTGAAGCTCGATGTGGACACCAACCCCGAGACCGCCCGCGCCTACCGGGTGCTGTCCATGCCGACCTTCCTCGTCTTCCGCGAGGGGGAGCCGGTGCGGTCCATGGTGGGCGCGCGTCCGGGCCGCCGGCTGCGTGCGGAACTCGAGGACGCGGACGTGCTCTGAACGGCCCGCACCCCGGACGGGAACAAGAAATCCCCCGAGCAATTGCGCTCGGGGGATTTCTTCGCGTATATTGAACGATTCGCGACTTCGCCAAATGGGGTCGCAGAATTGATCGATGACCTCAGTATATCCGGCCGGGAGCGGAATTGTCAAACACGGGATCGCACACAGAAGCACGAACGGGATCGCACGAGAATGACGCCGATCAGGAATTGCGGCGCGAGCAGGAGTTCATCGACGACCTGTACGTGCGTGTGGACCGGCTGCGGGGCGCCACCGAGACCGCCGTCGAGGACGCGCTCGCCCAGGGCAGCACCCCCATGCAGGCCCGGCTGGAGCGGGACATCACCGTCGCCGAGCGCTCCGGGCTGCTGGCCGCGCTGAACGCCGTCGACGGCTCGCTCTGCTTCGGCCGCATCGACACCTCCTCGGGCACCGCCCACCACATCGGCCGGCTCGGGCTGCGCGCCGACGACGCCGAGCGCACCCCCGTCCTCGTCGACTGGCGGGCCCCCGTCGCCCGCCCCTTCTACCTGGCCACCGGGCACACCCCGATGGGCCTGCGCCGCCGCCGGCACATCGGCACCGACGGGCGCCGCGTCACCGAACTGCACGACGAGATCCTCGACCTCGCCGACACCGAACGCACCGGACACGAGGACCCCACCGGCGACGCCGTCCTGCTCTCCGCGCTCAACTCCGCGCGCACCGGCCGGATGAGCGACATCGTGCAGACCATCCAGGCCGACCAGGACCGCATCATCCGCGCCCCGCACCGCGGCGTCCTCGTCGTGGAGGGCGGCCCCGGCACCGGCAAGACCGCCGTCGCCCTGCACCGGGCCGCCTACCTGCTCTACGAACACCGCGAACTGCTCGCCCGCCGGGCCGTCCTCATCGTCGGCCCCAACCCGGCCTTCCTCGGCTACATCGGCGAGGTGCTGCCCGCGCTCGGCGAGACCGGGGTGCTGCTGGCCACCGTGGGGGAGCTGTTCCCCGGCGTGCGGGCCACGGCAGTGGACGGCCCGCGGGCCGCCGCCGTCAAGGGCGGCCTCGCCATGGCCGAGGCCCTCGCCCGGGCCGTCGCCGACCGGCAGGCGCTGCCCGACCCGGTCCTGACCATCGCGCACGACCGGGAGGTGCTCCTGCTCGACGACGGCCTCGTCCGGGTCGCCCGCGAGCGCACCCGGGCCGCGAAACTGCCGCACAACGCGGCCCGCGAGCACTTCGAGGGGTACATCCTCAACACGCTCACCGACATGGTCGCCGAGCGCATCGGCACCGACCCCTTCGACGGCACCAACCTCCTCGACCCCAGCGACCTCACCCAGATCCGCGACGAGCTGGCCGACAACCCCGAGGTGTGGTCCGCCATCGACCGGCTGTGGCCGGTGCTCACCCCGCAGCGCCTGGTCGCCGACTTCCTCGCCGCGCCCGAGGACCACCTGAGCGCGGAGGACGCCGACGCGGTCCGGCGGCCCGTCACCCGCGCCTGGACCCCCGCCGACGTGCCGCTGCTCGACGAGGCGGCCGAACTGCTCGGCGAGGACGACAGGGTGGTGCGCGCCCGCGCGGAACGCGAGCGCGCGGCGCAGGTGTCGTACGCGCAGGGCGTGCTCGACATGTCCTACGCCTCCCGGACCTACGAGTTCGAGGACAAGGAGGAGGGCGACCCCGAGAGTTCCGAGGTGCTCTCCGCGCACGACATCATCGACGCCGAACGCTTCGCCGAGCGCCAGGAGGAGGACGACCACCGCAGCGCCGCCGAGCGCGCGGCGGCGGACCGGACGTGGGCCTTCGGCCACATCGTCGTCGACGAGGCGCAGGAACTCTCGCCGATGGCCTGGCGATTGCTCATGCGGCGCAGCCCGACGCGCGCGATGACCCTGGTCGGCGACCCCGCGCAGACGGCGGAGGAGGGAGGCGTCGGGTCCTGGTCGGACATCCTCGAGCCGTACGTCGGAGACCGCTGGGAGCACACCCGGCTCGGCGTCAACTACCGCACGCCCGCCGAGATCATGGACCTCGCGGCGGCGGTCGTACGGGCGCAGGACCCGGCCTTCGAGCCGCCGGAGTCGGTCCGCTCGACCGGTGAGCGGCCCTGGATCCGCCGGGTGGCCTCCGGCGAGCTGCCCGGCGCGGTGGAGAAGGCGGTCGCCGAACTGACCCCGTCCGAGGGCCGGCTCGCGGTCATCGCCCCGCGCGGCCTCCACCGGTCGCTGGCCGCCCGCCTGCCCGGCGTCACGGCGGGCGCGGAACCGGACCTCACCCACACCGTCGTCCTCCTCGACCCCCGCCAGGCCAAGGGCCTGGAGTTCGACGCGGTCCTGGTGGTGGAGCCCGGCCACTACGGCACGAGCGACCTGTACGTCGCCCTGACCCGGGCGACCCAGCGGCTGGGCATCCTGCACACCGGGGACCTGCCGGCGGGGCTGAGCACCACCTGACGGGCGGGGCTCACTCCCGGCCGCCCCCTGTGCCCCGGGCGGCCGGGAGCCCGCCGCGCCCCGCCGGGTCGCGCGCCACAATGGCCCCGTGAACGACACGGTCGCGGTTGCCCTGATCACCTCCCTGTCCACGCTCACGGCCGCCGGACTGGCGGGCTGGGTCTCGGCCCGGACGAACGACAGGCAACTGCGGCACCAGGCCGCCCTGGCCCGCGAGGAACGCGCCGAGCGGCGCGCGCTCGACCGCCGCGAGCTGCGCCGCGAGACGTACGAACGGTTCCTGGCCCGCGCGGACGCGGCCTACCGTCTGCTGGACGAGTGGTGGCAGGCCCCGCCGTCCGCGCGGGCGGCGGCCGCGGAGGAGGGCTTCGCCGCGCGCAGGGCGCTGGACGAGGCCCTCGTCCGGGTCCGGCTGGCGGGCCCCGAGGAGGTCGCGGAGCGCGCGCGGGCGGTGGTGCGGGGCGTGGGCGAGGAGTTCCGCACCCACGCGGGGGCGGCGCGCACGCCCCCCGACACGGCGCACCGACCCGCCTCGTCCCCCGCCGGGTCCGCCCCGTCGTCCACCGCCTCGCCCCGCACCCGGGCACTGCGGAGCCGGGAGACCACGACCGACGCCTTCCTGGCGGCCGCCCGTACGGCCCTGCGGGAAGAAACCCCGTGACCCGGGGCCGAGGCCGCGGGTGGCTTGGCCCCCCTCGACCGGGCCGGAGGGCACTGTCACCGGCCGCTGATATCAAGGGCCGCATGAACACGGAACAGGCCTCTCCCGAGGACCTCGCGCTGCTGCGCGCGACCTTCCCGGCCGCGGGCGACCACCGTCCCCCGCTCGGCCGGGAGGCGGTGCGCGCCTTCGAGGCGGCCCACGGCACGGTCCTGCCGGAGCCCTACCGGACCTTCCTCGCGGAGATCGCCGGGGGCTCGCCCTCGGGCCCGCCCGCCTACGGGCTGCTGGGCCCGGCGGAGCTCCCGGCCGACTGGGGGGACGACCGGCCGCGCCGCGAGCCGGGCCTGCCCTTCCCCCTCACCGCCCCCTTCATGTGGGAGGGGCGGGCGTGGGAGGAGGACGACACCGACCTGGAGGAGATCGACGCGCTCATGGACCGCGTCTTCGACCACGGATCGGTCGTCCTCGGGACGGACGGGTGCGGCATGAACTGGCATCTCGTCGTCACCGGCCCGCACCGCGGGCACATATGGCTCGTCACCGGGGAGGGCGCGGACCCGTTCGGCGCGGAGTTCGGCGGCACCACGGCCGGGTCGGGCTTCGCGGGGTGGGTCAGGCACTGGGCCGAGGGGAAGGACTGGTACGACGCCTTGTGACGGGCCTCAGCCGGCCGCCCCCTCGCCGCCCCGGCGCGCGGGCCGTGCGGCGGACCGGCGGCGGGTGGCGTGGAGGGAGCCGAGGAGTTCGAGGGACTCGGCGCTGGGGCCGCCCGGCTCGGCCTGGTAGACGAGGAGTTGTTGCCCGGGTGCCTCGCGCACGTCGAAGGCCTGGTAGGTGAGGGTGAGCGCGCCGACCTCCGGGTGGAGGAGGTGCTTGGCGCCCCGGGTCTTCCCCGACACGGTGTGGGAGTTCCACACGGCGGTGAAGTCCGGACTGTGCGCGAGGAGATTGTCGAGGAGTTCCCGCAGCCTCGGGGCGTCCGGGTCGAATCCGTACGCCTCGCGCAGGTTCGCCACGGTCGCCCGGGCGGTCCGGTCCCAGTCGGCGTAGAACTGCCGTCCCGCGGGGTCGAGGAAGGTCATCCTGGCCAGGTTGTCCGCAGGGGTGAACGGGGCGAAGAGGGCCTCGGCCAGGGCGTTGACGGCGAGGAGGTCAAGGGTCCGGTTGATCACGAACGCCGGGGCGCCCGAGTGGCCGTCCAGGAGCATCCGCAGCGAGGGGCTGACCTGTTCGGTGGAGCCGGGCAGCAGGTCCCCCGGGACCGCCCCGGCCAGCCGGTACAGGTGCGCCCGGGCGTCCGCGTCGAGGCGCAGCGCGCGACTGAGGGCGTCGAGCACCTGGGGCGAGGGGTGGCGTTCGCGGCCCTGCTCCAGGCGGGTGTAGTAGTCGGCGTTCACCCCGGCCAGGACGGCGACCTCCTCGCGACGCAGTCCGGCGACCCGGCGGGCGCCGTGGCTCACCATGCCCACGTCGTCCGGCCGCAGCCCGGCGCGGCGTCCGCGCAGGAAGTCCCCCAGGTGGTTGTCGTCCATGGGTGCAGCGTAGGCGGCGGCCCGGGGCCGTGCCCGGGTGTGTCGCACCCAGGCAGCGGGTGCCCTGCCCGCGCGCGGACGGCCTGCGCAGACTCGGCGGTGGCGGTGGCGGTGGCGGTGGCGGTGGCGGCGGTGGGAGACCCCGCCGCACACACCACCACCCACCGTGCGGGCCGCCCGGAGGTGGTCGCCCCCGTGATCCTCTTCCTCGTCCGCGCCGGCTCCTCCTTCGTCACCGGTTCGGAACCGGTGATCGACGGCGGACTCACCGCCCACTGAGCGGCTCCGCCCCTGTCGTACCGAGGGACCGGGAGCCGTGATCAAGTTGGCCCGAATCGGACCCTGTTGAGCCTTCAACCGTGCATATGCTTCAAAGGTCAAGCAAATTCCGGTGCCGCGTCCGGTCCTCCGGGACCCGCTCGCGCCGTCACGGAGGTGCGGACCGAGCACGGCACGGCAGGCCGGAACTCCTCCACAGGAAGGCAGTCGGATGAAGATCGGCACTCTGGTGAGCGGCGTGGCGGGCACGGCGGCCGTGGCGGTGAGCGCGCTGGTCATGGCGCCCCCGGCCTCGGCCGCCGCTCCCACCACCGCGACCGTCCAGGTGGACTGCGGGGACTGGGGCACGGGCCGGGCCACGGTCACCGCCGAGCAGCGCGGGGGCGCCCCGGCCGTGACGTTCTCCACGCCCGTGGTGTGGGCCCACCACTCCATCCCGGCCGACTCGATCAGCACGACGGCGACGCTGTCCGCCGCCCACGGCCGGACGGCCACCCTGACCGGGAAGGCCAACCCCGCCTGGACGCTGCTCGGCCAGCCCTTCGACTCCGGCGTGCTGACGGGCACCGTCACCCCGGGCGAGGCCTACCGGTTCACGTCGATCACGAGCACCTTCGGCTCCCTGACCATCCACTGCACGGCCGTCTCCGCGCAGACCCCGGGACCGTTCGTCTTCTGACCCGGCCGACGCGCCTGTCCCGGCCCCGCGGGGGAGGGCCGGGACACGGAGGCCGCGGGTGCGGCTAGGCCGGCCGCAGCCACACCGTCGACAGCGGCGGCAGCGTCAGGGTGAGGCTGGCGGGACGGCCGTGCCAGGGGACGGGGTCAGGCTTGACCGGGTCGGCGTTCCGGGCACCGGAGCCGCCGTACCGGTCGGCGTCCGTGTTGAGGGCCTCGTGCCAGGCCGGTATCTCCTCCGGGACACCCAGCCGGTAGTTCTCGCGGGCCACCGGGGAGAAGTGGGAGACCACCAGCAGCGGGCTCCCCTGCGCGTCGTACCGCAGGAACGCGAAGACGTTGTCCTCCGCGGCGTCGCCGACCACCCACGAGAAGCCCTCGGGCGAGGTGTCGAGCTCCCACAGCGCCGGGGTGGCGCGATAGACCGTGTTGAGGTCGCGCACCAGGTCCCGCACGCCGCGGTGGTCCGGCTCCGCGCCGTACGCCGGGTCGAGCAGCCACCAGTCGGGGCCGTGCGCCTCCGACCACTCGGCGCCCTGGGCGAACTCCTGCCCCATGAAGAGGAGTTGCTTGCCGGGGTGGGCCCACATGAAGCCCAGGTACGCCCGCTCGTCGGCCCGTTGACGCCACCAGTCGCCCGGCATCTTGCTCACCAGGGAACCCTTGCCGTGCACGACCTCGTCGTGGGAGATGGGCAGCACGTAGTTCTCGCTGTACGCGTACACCATCGAGAACGTCATCTCGTTGTGGTGGTACTTGCGGTGGACCGGGTCGTGGCTCATGTAGTCGAGCGAGTCGTGCATCCAGCCCATGTTCCACTTCAGCCCGAACCCGAGCCCGCCGAAGCCGCCCGGGCCCTGGTGGTCGGTGGCCCGGGTGACGCCGTCCCAGGCCGTGGACTCCTCGGCGACGGTGACGACGCCGGGGCAGCGCCGGTACACGGTGGCGTTCATCTCCTGCAGGAAGGCCACCGCGTCCAGATTCTCCCGGCCGCCGTGCTCGTTCGGCGTCCACCGGCCCGGCTCGCGGGAGTAGTCGAGGTAGAGCATGGAGGCGACGGCGTCCACGCGCAGGCCGTCGATGTGGAACTCCTCGCACCAGTACACGGCGTTGGCGACCAGGAAATTGCGCACCTCGTTGCGCCCGTAGTCGAACTCCAGCGTGCCCCAGTCGGGGTGGGCGGCCCGCAGCGGGTCGGCCGGCTCGTACAGCGGGCGGCCGTCGAACTCGGCCAGCGCCCACGCGTCGCGCGGGAAGTGGGCCGGCACCCAGTCCATGAGGACGCCTATCCCGGCCCGGTGCAGCGCGTCGATCAAGTACTTGAAGTCGTCCGGAGTGCCCAGGCGGGAGGTGGGGGCGTAGAAGCCGGTGACCTGGTAGCCCCAGGAACCGCCGAAGGGGTGCTCCGCGACGGGCAGCAGCTCGACGTGGGTGAAGCCCAGGTCGGCGACGTAGGCGGGGAGCTGCTCGGCCAGCTGCCGGTAGGTGAGGCCGGGGCGCCAGGACGGCAGGTGGACCTCGTACACCGAGAACGGGGCCTCGTGCGCCGGGCGTTCGCCGCGCGCTGCCACCCACTCCGCGTCGTTCCACTCGTGGTGCGAGGCCGTGACGATCGACGAGGTGGCCGGCGGCACCTCCGTGCGCCGGGCCATCGGGTCGGCCCGCAGCGTGTGGCTCCCGTCGGGCCGGGTGATGTCGAACTTGTACAGCTCGCCCTCGCCGACGCCCGGCACGAACAGCTCCCACACCCCGGAGGAGCCGAGCGAACGCATCGGGAAGGCGGTCGCGTCCCAGAAGTTGAACGTCCCGGCCACGCGCACCCCGCGCGCGTTCGGCGCCCAGACACTGAACCGTGTGCCCCGCACACCCTGGTGCGTCATGGGCTCGGCACCCAGGACCCGCCACAGCTCCTCGTGCCGGCCCTCGCCGATGAGGTGCAGGTCGAACTCGCCGAGCGTGGGCAGGAAGCGGTAGGCGTCCTCGGTCTCGTGCGTGGCCCCCTCGTACGCGACGAGCAGGCGGTACTCCGGCACCTCGCGCAGCGGCAGCAGCCCGGAGAAGAAGCCCTCGCCGTCGTCCTGCAGCTCGGCGCGGAGGTCACCGGTGACCACGGTGACGGACCGCGCGTAGGGGCGCAGCGCGCGGAACACCACCCCGCCGGTGACGGGGTGCGCCCCGAGCACGGAGTGCGGGGCGTGATGCGTGCCCTCGAGCAGCCGCGCCCGGTCCTCGGCGTGCACGGCGGGGGACACGGCCACCTCGCCGACGGCAGGGGACTCCTTCGGCGGGGTCTTCCCGGCAGTGACCTTGTCCGCGAGGGTCTTCCCGGCCGCGGTCCTCTTCGCCGGTGTCTTCTTGGCCGCGGCCTTTTTGGCCGTGGTCTTTCCGGCGGGCGTCGTGTTCTGCTTCGCGCCCGCCTTCTTGAGGGCGGGCGCCCCCGCCGTGGCCGCCTTGGCGGCGGCCGCCCCGGCGGTGGCCTTCTTCGCCACCGCCTTCTTGGCGACGGTCTTCTCGGCCGGGGCCTTCTTCGCCGTGGCCTTCTTCGTGGCCGTCTTCTTCGTGCTCGCCTTCTTCGCCACCGCGGTCTCCTTCCTCACCGGGGCCTGGCGGGCGGCGGACGCCTTCTTCGCGGCGGCAGCCTTCCTGCCGCCGCCGGCCGGGGTTCCGGTGGCGCCGTTTCGGGGGTTGCTGTCGTCGGAGGAAGAGCGGGGGGTCACGGGTGGGGCCTCCTCGGCGGGTACGTCGGCAGGAAGGGCGGGGGCGGTACGGCGGTGCGGGAGCGACCGGTCACGAGGACGCGTCGGCGGCCAGCCGGCGCACCGCCGCCATCGGCACGGCCAGCCAGTCGGGCCGGTGCCGGGCCTCGTACAGGACCTCGTAGACCGCCTTGTCCGTCTCGTAGGCCCGCAGCAGCACCGGCTCGGTGCGCGGGTCCACGCCCGCGACCTCCCCGTACCCGGCGCAGTAGGCCGCCCGGCAGGCGTCCGCCCAGTCGCCGGCGCGCGGGGTGGCGGACGGCACGGAGTGGGCGGCGTAGTCGAAGGAGCGCAGCATCCCGGCGATGTCGCGGACCACCGGCTGCGGCAGCCGCCGCTCGGTGAGCGGCTTGGACGGCTCCCCCTCGAAGTCGATCAGCGACCACTCCCCGGAGGCCGAGCGCAGGCACTGCCCCAGATGCAGATCGCCGTGCACGCGCTGCGCGGTCCAGGTGTGCCCCTCGGCGGCGAGGCCGGCCAGCGCGTCGAAGGCCGAGCGCAGCGCGGGGACGTACGGCCGCAGCGCGGGCACCGCCTGCGCCGTCGCCTCCAGCCGCTCGGTCATGCCCTCGACCAGCGGCCGCACCTGCGGATGGCCCAGGGTGACGGTGGGCAGCGCGCGGGCCAGCGCGGTGTGCACCTCGGCGGTGGCCCGGCCCAGCGCCCGCGCCTCGGCGGCGAAGTCCTCGCTCTTGGCCAGCTCGCGCAGGGCCAGCTCCCAGCCGTCGGAGGCGCCCCGCACGAAGGGCTGGAGCACGCCGAGGACGTACGGCTCCTCGGCGGGGTCCGCCCCGGCCGCGAAGTCGGACCGGTCCGAGGTGTCCGCCCCCTCGGCGAGGTCGGCCAGCAGCCACCCGGTCGGGGCCGGCACCCGCGGGCAGTCCTCGCGGGCCAGCGCGAGCGGCAGTTCCAGATCGGGGTTGACTCCCGGCACGAGGCGCCGGAGCAGCTTCAGGATGAACGTATCTCCATAGATGATCGAGGAGTTCGACTGCTCCGCGGTCGCCACCCGCGGCACGAGTTCCTCGCGTATCTCCTGGCGTCCGTCCCGCTCGAAGCGGAGCGCGCCGATGCGGGCCCGGGTGCGTATCGCCTCCAGGAGCATGTCCGCGCAGCGGGGGTCGTGCAGCGCCTCGAAGACGGTCCGCCCGGCGAGCGGGCCCTGTTCCACGTGGCCGATCAGCGCGGGTGCCAGCCGGGGCGGCAGCACCTCGCGCACGCCTATGAGGAGCTGGTAGCAGTCCCCGGGGTGGGTGGGGGAGCCCTGGGCGTCCGGCTGGTGGGCCCGGACCATGAGGTGGAGCAGCCCGAGGCGGGAGCCGGCGGGCAGCAGCTCGGTCGCGGCGACCAGGGAGAACCCGGTGACGGGGCGGCCCTTGCCCGCGAACCAGCGCTGCCGGGGCAGCCACTCGCGCAGGAGCGGATCGAGGGACGCGAGGAGGCCGGGACTGGTCGTGACGGTGGTGGCACGGGTGACGGCTTCCGGCATGGCGTGCGTCCTTTCCCCGGGGTGGTCGGGGTGTCTCTACTGCGTGCCCCGGGCGGGACGAGGGAAACGCCCCGCCCGGGCCTGCCACATGCGCGTACCGGCTCCCCGGACCCCGTGCGGGGCCCCGGGAACGGCTCCCGGGCCGCAGCGCGGGCCGGGAACGAGGTCCGGCCGAGG
Source organism: Streptomyces griseoaurantiacus (assembly GCF_036189845.1). NCBI lineage: Bacteria > Bacillati > Actinomycetota > Actinomycetes > Kitasatosporales > Streptomycetaceae > Streptomyces > Streptomyces griseoaurantiacus. The sequence continues at coordinate 5,199,843 of NZ_CP108326.1, forward strand.
ATCAGCCGGCCTCCTTGCGGAGCCGGAACCAATAGAACCCGTGCCCCGCGAGCGTCAACAAATACGGAAGTTGCCCGATGGCCGGGAAGCGCACGCCGCCGATGAGTTCGACGGGGTGGCGTCCTTGGAAGGCCTGGAGGTCCAGTTCGGTGGGCTGGGCGAAGCGGGAGAAGTTGTGGACGCACAGGACGAGGTCGTCGCCGTGTTCCCGCAGGAAGGCCAGCACGGCCGGGTTGGAGGAGGACAGTTCGGTGTAGGAGCCGAGGCCGAAGGCGGGGTTCTGCTTGCGGATCTCGATCATCCGCCGGGTCCAGTGCAGCAGCGAGGAGGGCGAGGACATCGAGGCCTCGACGTTGGTGACCTGGTAGCCGTAGACGGGGTCCATGATCGTGGGCAGGAAGAGCCGGCCGGGGTCGCAGGAGGAGAAGCCCGCGTTGCGGTCGGGGGTCCACTGCATGGGGGTGCGCACGGCGTCGCGGTCGCCGAGCCAGATGTTGTCGCCCATGCCGATCTCGTCGCCGTAGTAGAGGATCGGCGAGCCGGGAAGGGACAGCAGCAGCGCGGTGAACAGCTCGATCTGGTTGCGGTCGTTGTCCAGCAGGGGTGCGAGCCGGCGCCGGATGCCGATGTTGGCGCGCATGCGGGGGTCCTTGGCGTACTCGGCCCACATGTAGTCGCGTTCCTCGTCGGTGACCATCTCCAGGGTCAGCTCGTCGTGGTTGCGCAGGAAGATGCCCCACTGGCAGTTGGCGGGAATCGCGGGGGTCTTCGCCAGGATCTCCGAGACGGGGTAGCGCGATTCGCGCCGCACGGCCATGAAGATGCGGGGCATGACCGGGAAGTGGAAGGCCATGTGGCACTCGTCGCCGCCGGTGCTGTAGTCCCCGAAGTAGTCGACCACGTCCTCCGGCCACTGGTTCGCCTCCGCGAGCACCACGGTGTCCGGGTAGTGCGTGTCGATCTCCTTGCGCACCCGCTTCAGGAACTCGTGCGTGGCCGGGAGGTTCTCGCAGTTGGTGCCCTCCTCCTGGTAGAGGTACGGCACCGCGTCGAGCCGGAAGCCGTCGATCCCCAGGTCCAGCCAGAACCGCAGCGCGGAGATCATCTCCTCCTGCACGGCCGGGTTCTCGTAGTTGAGGTCCGGCTGGTGGGAGAAGAAACGATGCCAGTAGTACTGCTTGCGGACCGGATCGAAGGTCCAGTTGGAGGCCTCGGTGTCGACGAAGATGATCCGCGCGTCCTGGTACTGCTTGTCGTCGTCGGCCCAGACGTAGTAGTCGCCGTAGGGGCCGTCGGGGTCCTTGCGGGACTCCTGGAACCACGGGTGCTGGTCACTGGTGTGGTTCATGACGAAGTCGATGATGACCCGCATGCCCCGCTGGTGGGCGGCGTCGACGAACTCGACGAAGTCGGCCAGGTCCCCGAACTCCGGCAGCACGGCCGTGTAGTCGGAGACGTCGTAGCCGCCGTCCCGCAGCGGCGACTTGAAGAAGGGCGGCAGCCACAGGCAGTCGACACCGAGCCACTGCAGGTAGTCGAGTTTGGCGGTCAGTCCCTTGAGATCCCCTACGCCGTCGCCGTCGCTGTCCTGGAAGGAGCGGACCAGGACCTCGTAGAAGACGGCTCGTTTGAACCAGTCCGGGTCCCGGTCCTTGGCGGGGGTGTCCTCGAAGGTGTCCGGGACGGGCTCGTTGACGATCATGGTGTGGGTGACCCTCCGATCTGCGGTGAGGACGGTCGCAGGACGGTCAGCACGTGTGCCGGCCTGTCGCCCGGCTCCAGCCGCACGTAATTGGCCCTGCCCCAGGAATAGGTGTCACCGGTGAGCTCGTCACGCACCGGCACCACCTCGTGCCAGTCGAGGCCGAGGTGCGGCATGTCCAACGACACCGTCGCCTCCTGGGTGTGGAACGGGTCCAGGTTCACGACCACCAGAACAATGTTCGATCCCCGCTGCTTCGAGTAGACGAGGACCTCTTCCTTGTCGGCGTGGTGGAAGTGCAGGTCGCGCAGTTGCCTCAGGGCCGGGCTGCGCCGCCGTATCGCGTTCAGTTCGGTGATCAGCCCGGCGAGGGTCCGGCCCTCGCGTGCGGCGGCGGCCCAGTCGCGGGGGCGCAGCTGGTATTTCTCGCTGTCGAGGTATTCCTCGCTGCCGGGGCGCAGGGGGGTGTTCTCGCACAGTTCGTAGCCGCTGTAGATGCCCCAGGTGGGGGACAGGGTCGCGGCGAGGATCGCGCGGACGGCGAAGGCGGGGCGGCCGCCGTGCTGGAGGTAGGCGTGCAGGATGTCGGGGGTGTTGGCGAAGAAGTTCGGCCGCATGTACGCGGCCGCCTCACCGGAGAGCTCGGTGAGGTACTCCGTCAGCTCCTCCTTCGTCGTCCGCCAGGTGAAATAGGTGTACGACTGCTGGAAACCGACCGCGCCCAGGGTGTGCATCATCGCCGGCCGCGTGAACGCCTCCGCCAGGAAGAGCACGTCCGGGTCCCGGCCGTTGATCTCCCCGATCACCCGCTCCCAGAACACCACCGGCTTGGTGTGCGGATTGTCCACCCGGAAGATCCGCACCCCGTGGTCCATCCAGTGCCGCAGCACCCGCACCGTCTCGGCGACGATCCCGTCCATGTCCGCGTCGAACGCGAGGGGATAGATGTCCTGGTACTTCTTCGGCGGGTTCTCCGCGTACGCGATCGACCCGTCGCTGCGGTGGTGGAACCACTCCGGATGCTTCTCCACCCACGGATGGTCCGGCGAGCACTGCAGGGCGAAATCGAGCGCGATCTCCAGACCCAGCTCCCCGGCCCGGGCGACGAAGGCGTCGAAGTCCTCCAGGGTCCCCAGCGCCGGATGGATCGCGTCGTGCCCGCCCTCCGAGGAGCCGATGGCCCAGGGCACGCCCACGTCCTCCGGGCCCGGCGACAGGGTGTTGTTGGGGCCCTTGCGGAAGGTGGTGCCGATGGGGTGGATGGGCGGCAGGTAGACGACGTCGAAACCCATCTCCGCGATGGCCGGAAGTCGTTCCGCGGCGGTCCGGAAGGTGCCGTGCACCGACGGGTCCAGTTGCCCGCTCTCGCTGCGCGGGAAGAACTCGTACCACGAGCCGAACAACGCCCGCTCCCGCTCCACCCGCAGTTCCAGCTCCTCCGAGGCGCTGACGGGGTCCCGCAGCGGACGGCGGGCCAGGACCCGGTCCACCTCGGGGGTGAGCGCCGCCGCGAGCCGGGAGGTGACGGGGCGGGCGGTGTCGCGCAGGGCGTCCACGGCGGTGCGCAGCACCTCACGGGCCCGCCCGTCCTCCTCCGGTACGCCCCCGGCGGCCCGCTCGTACAGCCGCGCGCCCTCCTCCAGCACCAGCTCGACGTCCTGACCTGCGGGAATCTTGATCCGGGCGTGGTGCCGCCAGGTGGTGACGGGATCGCCCCAGGCGTCCACCCGGAACGTCCAGAGGCCCTCGGTGGGGAGCGACACCCGGGCGCCCCAGCGGTCGGTGCCGGGGGCCAGCTCCCGCATCGGCGTCCAGGGCCCCGGACGGCCCTCCGGATCCGTCAGCACGACATCGGCGGCCACCGCCTCGTGGCCCTCGCGGAACACGGTGGCCGAGATCTCGAACTCCTCCCCGACCACCGCCTTGGCCGGACGGCGGCCGCGCAGGACGACCGGCGCCACGTCCAGCACGGGTATGCGCCCCACGGCCGGGGCGCGGGCCGGAGCCGGAACCGGTGTCGGAACCGGGTCCGGAGCGGACGTCGTGGCGGCGGCGGCCCGGGCGGACCCCGCCGGAGCCGGTTCGGTGCGTGCGGGGGCGGCCCCCGGCCCGGCGGCCGGTGGACGTGCGTCCCGGCCCGGTGGTCCGGCGCTCGCGGCGCCGGCGGGGCCGGTGGTCGGGGTTGCCGACGTGTGGTGCGTGGCGGGCATGACCGCTCCTGTCCGCTGCGAAACGTGGGTGGGCGGCTGGCGGGGGGTGGTGTGTGGTGCGGGGCCTGCGGGACGTACCGGAGGAGCCTGCCCACTCTGTTCGGGTGAGCAATCCGGCACTTTGTTAACTACTCACGCGTATGTCTGAGTTCAAACCCGGTCGAGTCGGCCATGTTCGAGAAGCGGCCGAATTTTTGCCGGGAGCGGACGGAAGCGGTACGGAGAAGGGCGGCACGAAGGAGGGGCCGGAGGGGCCGGAGGGACGAAAGGGGAGGGGAGTGGGGGACGGAGGAGTCGGTGCGGGCACGCGGGGGTGGCGTCGGCGCGGTCGAGAGTAGGCGCGCCAGGTGAAGGGCGGATTACCGGCGCGAGAGGTGCCGGTAAGCGCGCGCCCTCCGCAAGCCGGGCGCCCCCCTCACGGGCCGGGTGCCCGCGGGCCGGGCGCGCCCGGTGGTGAGCCCCGCGTGGTGGGCGTGTCCCCTGTGCCGAAAGGGGTGTTTTCCCCGCCGAGTGCGCGGTACTGACGCAACGCGCCGTCGGGCGCCGTGGTTGCCGGGCCCCCGGCGCCGTTACCGTCGTGAGTGACGAGGACCGTACGCACAGTGCGGTCCGAAGCCGCGTACGCCCCTGGTGAAGGTGGGACTCTTGAAGGCCATCCGCAGGTTCACCGTCCGTCCCGTACTCCCCGACGCCCTCAAGCCGCTGAGCGACCTCGCGCACAATCTGCGCTGGTCCTGGCATGCCGAGACCCGTGACCTCTTCCAGTCCGTGGACCCCGAACGATGGGCCGCCGCGGGCGGCGACCCCGTGCGGCTGCTGGGCAGCGTGCCCTCCGCGCGCCTGACCGAGCTGGCCGGGGACCACCGGTTCCTGCGCCGGCTGACCGCCGCGTCCGAGGATCTCGCCGAGTACACGGGAGGCGAGCGCTGGTACCAGACGCAGTCGGCCGGGCTGCCCGCCGCGATCGCCTACTTCTCGCCGGAATTCGGCATCACCGCCGCCCTGCCGCAGTACTCCGGCGGGCTCGGCATCCTGGCCGGTGACCACCTCAAGGCCGCCAGCGACCTGGGCGTCCCCCTGATCGGCGTCGGCCTGCTCTACCGGCACGGCTACTTCCGCCAGTCCCTCTCCCGCGAGGGCTGGCAGCAGGAGCACTACCCGGTGCTCGACCCGCACGAGCTGGCCCTCGCCCCGCTCACCGAGCAGGACGGCACGCCGTGCCACGTCACCCTCGCCCTGCCCGGCGGGCGGCGGCTGACCGCCCGGATCTGGCTCGCCCGGGTCGGCAGGATCCCGCTGCTCCTGCTCGACTCCGACGTCGAGGAGAACGACCTCGGCGAGCGCGACGTCACCGACCGGCTCTACGGCGGCGGCAGCGAGCACCGGCTGCTGCAGGAGATGCTCCTGGGCATAGGGGGTGTCCGGGCCGTGCGCACCTACTGCCGGCTCACCGGCCACCCCGCACCGGAGGTCTTCCACACCAACGAGGGGCACGCCGGGTTCCTCGGCCTGGAGCGGATCGCCGAGCTGTGCGAGGCCGGGCTCGACTTCGACGCCGCCCTGGAGGCCGTCCGCGCGGGCACGGTGTTCACCACGCACACGCCCGTCCCGGCCGGCATCGACCGCTTCGACCGGGAACTGGTCGCCCGCCACTTCGGCCCCGAGGCCGAACTGCCCGGCATCGACGCGCGGCGCGTCCTCCACCTCGGGAGGGAGACCTACCCCGGCGGCGAGTCCCACCTGTTCAACATGGCCGTGATGGGCCTGCGCCTCGGGCAGCGCGCCAACGGCGTCTCCCTGCTGCACGGCAGGGTCAGCCGGGAGATGTTCTCCGGACTCTGGCCGGGATTCGACGCCGAGGAGGTGCCGATCACCTCCGTCACCAACGGGGTGCACGCCCCGACGTGGGTGGCCCCCGAGGTGATCCGGCTCGGCGCCCGGCAGATCGGTGCGAAGCGCGCCGAGGACGCCCTGACCGTCGGCGACTCCGACCGCTGGGACTCGGTCGCCGACATCGCCGACCAGGACATCTGGGAACTGCGCCGGGTGCTGCGGGAGAAACTGGTGGGGGAGGTGCGGGAGCGGCTGCGCGCCTCCTGGCGGCAGCGCGGGGCCGGCACCGCCGAGCTGGGCTGGATCGACGACGTCCTCGACCCGGACGTGCTGACCATCGGCTTCGCCCGCCGTGTCCCCTCCTACAAGCGGCTCACGCTGATGCTGCGCGACCGGGACCGGCTGACGCGGCTGCTGCTGCACCCCGAGCGACCGGTGCAGATCGTCGTCGCCGGCAAGGCGCACCCCGCGGACGACGGCGGCAAGCGGCTCATCCAGGAGCTGGTCCGGTTCGCCGACGACCCCCGGGTGCGGCACCGCATCGTCTTCCTGCCCGACTACGGCATGGCGATGGCGCAGAAGCTGTACCCGGGCTGCGACGTGTGGCTGAACAATCCGCTGCGGCCGCTGGAGGCCTGCGGCACCAGCGGCATGAAGGCCGCGCTCAACGGCTGCCTCAACCTGTCCGTGCGGGACGGCTGGTGGGACGAGTGGTTCCAGCCCGACTTCGGCTGGTCCATCCCCACGGCGGACGGCGTGGGCACCGACGAGGACCGGCGGGACGAGCTGGAGGCGGCGGCGCTGTACGACCTCCTCGAGCACCGGGTGGCGCCCCGCTTCTACGAGCGCGGCGCGGAGGGGCTGCCCGACCGCTGGATCCAGATGGTCCGCCGCACCCTCACGCACCTGGGCCCGAAGGTGCTGGCCGGGCGGATGGTCCGGGAGTACGTGGAGCGCCTGTACACCCCGGCCGCCCGCGCCCACCGGGCGATGACCCCGCAGGCGGCCCGTGACCTGGCCGGATGGAAGACGCGGGTGCGCGAGGCCTGGCCGCGGGTCACGGTCGAGCACGTGGAGACGTCCTCGGCGGCGGACCGGGCCGAACTCGGCGCCGCGCTGGTCGTACGGGTCCGGGTGGGCCTCGGCGAACTGGCACCGGACGACGTCGAGGTGCAGGTGGTCTCGGGCCGGGTCGACGAGGAGGACCGCATCGCGGACGCGTCGGTGGTCCCGCTGAAACCGGCGGGCGGCGGCGAGGAGGGCCGCTGGGTCTACGAGGGCCCGCTCTCGCTGGACCGCGCGGGCCCCTTCGGCTACACGGTCCGCATCCTCCCCTCCCATCCGCTGCTGGCCGCACCCGCCGAGCTGGGCCTCCTCACCGTCCCCGCGGACGGCACGGGGGAGGGGGCGGGAGTGCTGATGCGGTGACCCGGCGAGGACCCGCCGGGAAGGCGGCCCCGCCCGGGGCCGCACCGGCGGGTCGCGGCGGGCGGCCGGGGCCGCGGGGCCGGGGTCGGGCGGGCCCGTACCGGCCGCCGTCAGGAGGTGAACGCGGCGGTGACCCCGCCGATGTGCGCGAACTCGGCGTGCACCGACATTCCCTCGGTGACCGGAAGGGAGGCGTGGAGCGCGCCGGCGAGCACGAGATCGCCCGGCCGCAGCGCACCTCCGAACTCGGCCAACTTGTCGGCGAGCCGGACGAGCCCGCGAATCGGGTTCCCCAGCACGGCGGCTCCGGCCGCCGTCGACACGACCTCGCCGTCGATCGTGAGGATCATTCCGATGGTGCGGAGATCGATTCCCGTTACGGGTGTCACCACGTCACCGCGAACGACCTTCGCGCACGAGGCGTTGTCGGCGATGGTGTCGGTCAGGCCGATCCTCCACGCGCTGATGCGGCTGTCGATCACCTCGATCACGGGCAGAGCCCCCGCGACCGCTGCGAGCGCGTCGGCTTCCGTGACGCCCGGTCCGCGCAGTTCGCGTGCCATGACGAAGGCCACTTCCGCCTCGACCCGCGGTTGGATCAGACCGGATACCGGGATCGGCCGGCCGTCGCCCACGAGCATGTCGTCGAAAAGGACCCCGTAGTCGGGTTCGTCGACGCCGAGTTGCTCCTGCATGGCCACGGAGGTCAGGCCGACCTTCTGACCGACGACGACACCGCCGTCCCGCAGGCGGCGGGAGACGTTCAGCTGCTGGATCCGGTAGGCGTCCGCGACGCTCAGCCCCGGGACCTGCTCCGACAGCGGTGGGATGGTGGAGCGGGTCAGCTCCGCACGGTGGAGTCGCGCCGCGAGGTCCTCGAGGCTCGGGGACTCCTGGCCCGGGTCCCGCTGTACCGGGGCCCCGAGCGGCGATTCGACCGGCTCGTCCCGCGCGGCGGATTCCGCTGCCCGGCCGGCGTCGACGCTGATGGTCCTCAACTCCCCGAGCACGGACATCGCCTTGCGCCGCACGGCCTGGTGCAGGTCGTCGGCGAGATACGTGTTCCTGCCGTCCACATCGTCGAACGTGAGGACGGCGGCATGGGTGAACGGGGCGGACGTCTCCGGGAAGTCCCGGTTCTCACTGATCGAGAGGCTCCTGACGGCGGGGATGGTGGCGAAACTCCTCATGCCCTCCAGGAGTTCCTCCACCTCTGCTCGCGACGCGTCCTTCCGGAACCAGAAGAACAACAGGTGGTGAATCACTACGCACTCCTTGCACAGGTTGATCGGGCCGAGGACGACGCGTCCGGCCCTCGAGGTCGTCCAGGGCGCGCCGACCCCCGTCGCCCACACCGCCGTCACCGGCTTCAGGCCACCCACCGCAGCTCGGTCGACAACCTCACGGCCGGGTCCCCTCCGACGCGGGAGCCGCGGAGTCGAAACTGGCGCCCAGCCCGACACTGGCGCCTCCGTCGACCGGGGTCACCGTGCCCGTCACGAACCTGGAGCCCGGTGAGACCAGCGTGGCGACGAGGTCCGCGAACTCCCGGGGTGCGCCGATGCGGCCCAGCGGCGCCATGCTCCCCAGCCGCTCCCTGGACAGTTCGGGCTGACGCTCCATGGTCTTGGCGAGCAGCGGCGTGTCGAAGTAGCCGGCCAGCAGTGTGTTGACGTTGATGTTCTGCGGACCGACCTCGAGCGCGAGGGTCTGCGCGTAGCCGATCACCGCCGACCACACCGTCGTCGGCGCGGCCATGCCCACGGCGGGACGCCGGGCGACACCCGACACCACGTTGAGGATGCTGCCGCCCTCGGCCGTCATGTGCGGCAGCGTGGCCCGCACGGACCTGACGACGTAGAAGAAGTGCCGCTCGAAGGCCTGCAGCCAGACCTCGTCGGTGAGTTCGGTGATCCGCCGGATCGGCGGTCCGCCGTCGTTGGTCACCAGCACGTGGACGGCGTCCCCGAACCGCTCCACCGTCGAGGCGGTCACCCTGTCCAGGTCCGCGGCGCTCGAGCAGTCGGCGGCCACGCCGAGGATCCGCTCCTCGCCGTACCTCTCGGCGAGCCGGCTCCGCGCCGCGGCGACCTTCTCCGCGCGCCGTGCGAAGAAGGCGACGTGGGCGCCCTCGGCCAGGAGGCGCTCGGCGATCGCGAAGCCGAGCCCGTCGCTGCCGCCACCGACGACGGCGACCTTGCCCTTCAGTCCCAGGTCCATCACGCCACTCCGATCTCGGCGAGGAACGCCTCGGCATTGTTGGTGAAGACGTCGTCGAGGACGTCGGCGGAGTAGCCCTCCTCGCGCCACTCGGCGACCAGCCGCTCGTGGCTGAGCATCGGGTAGTCGGCGCCGAAGAGGACACGCTTGCGCAGCCGCTTCCCGATCTCACGCTTGAGATCTTCGGGGAAGTAGCGCGGGGACCAGCCGTGGAGCTCCATCCAGACGTTCCCCTTGTGCAGGGCCGTCGCGATCATCTCCGACTGCCAGGGCCAGGCCACCCGGCCCGCGATCACGTTGAGGTCGGGGTGGCGCGCGGCCACCCGGTCGACGTACCGCGGATGGCTGCCCTCCAGGGTGATGCCCATCCCGCCGCGGGTGCCGGCGCCGGTCGCCGACATCCCGACGTGCACCAGGACGGGACGGCGGGCCTCGCGGCACAGGTTCAGGCAGGCCTCCCAGCCCGGCTCGTCCGGCGTGCCGGCCGGTGTGAGCGAGTGCACCGCCAGTCCGATCAGCCCGGGTCCGTCGCTGAGGCAGCGCTCCAGCTCCTTGACGTGGGCCGGCTGCGTCGGATCGATGCCGATCCAGTGGCCGAGGACGACGTCGGGGTGCCGGCGCGCGAAGTCGAAGGCGTAGTCGTGCTGCTCCCGGACGGCGCCGGCCTCCAGCGTGTAGGTGAAAGCGAAGTCCAGCATCACCCGGGCGTTCGCCGTACGGAACTGCTGGGCCTGCTCCTCGTCGCTGACGAAGTCCATGCCCCACTTGAAGTAGCCCCGCAGCGCTTCGCGGTCCGCCGCGGTCTCGTACGGACTGCCTCGCCACCCTCGTTCGGTGCCCCAGTGGGAGTGGAGGTCGATCAGGCGGGGGGTCGTGTCTGTGCTCAAGGCCGAGCGCCTTCCCTCGATGGTGGGGGGTCCGACGGGTCCGCGGGTGCGACGGGTCCGCAGGGCTGCCGGGTCAGTGGACATTGCGCGCCGAGTCGCGCCAGTAGGGAGCCCGCAGTGACTTCTTGTCGACCTTCCCGACAGGCGTCTGGGGCAGCGAGTCGACGACCACGACCTTCTTGGGCGCGTACATCGAGCCCTTGACCCGCTTGACGAAGGCCTGGAGCGCGGGCCCGTCGACCTCCTGCCCCGAGCGGGCCACCACGAATGCGGTGATGATCTCGCCCCACCGCTCGTCGGGGACGCCGATGACCGCCGCCGAGCTCACCGACGGATGGCCGGTCAGGGCCGCCTCGACCTCGCTGGCGTAGATGTTGAAGCCGCCGGAGATGATCATGTCCTTCTTGCGGTCGACGATGTAGAGCAGGCCCTCGTCGTCCTGGCGGGCGAGATCGCCGGTGTGGAGCCAGCCGTCCTTGAGCGCCTCGTCGCTCTGTTCGGGCAGGTTCCGGTAGCCGAGCATGACGCCGCGGTTGCGCATGACGATCTCGCCGACCTCGCCCACGGGCACGTCGTGGCCGTCGTCGTCGACCAGCCGGACGCGGTTGCCGAGAACCGGCCGGCCGCAGGACCCGAGCCGCTCGAGGTCGGTGGTCTCGTGGGCGGCCCTGGGCAGCACGGTCCCGAGGCCGGTCGACTCGGTCTGGCCGTAGAGCTGGGCGAAGACCGGCCCGATGCGCTCGCGCGCCTCGGCCAGCCGCACCGGCGACATCGGGCCGGTGGCGTACCAGAACACCTCGAGGCTCGACAGGTCCCTGGTCTCCGGCCGGGCGTGGTCGAGCAGCGCGTAGATCATCGTCGGGATCCCGATGAGGCAGTTGACGCGCTCCGCCTCGATCACGTCGAGGAAGCGGTCGGGGTCGAAACCCTGCTCGACGACGACCGTCCCACCGCGCAGCAGGGTCGGGACGACGCTGAGCACGGCGGCATGGGTGAGCGGCGCCGCGGCCAGGTAGCGCGGCAGGTGCGGCTGCTCGAAGTCCACCAGATGCGAGAGCGCCAGCTGCGCCATCGCCCGGTGCGGCAGCATCACGCCCTTGGGCCGGCCGGTCGTGCCGCCGGTGTACTGCAGCCACGCGACGTCGGACTCGGTGGCCGGCCCGGCATCGAGCGCTCGTACGGCGTAGGACTCGCCCTCGGGCGGGCCCCCTGCGGCCGGCACCACCAGCAGCCGGCGCAACGAGTCGACCCGGTCGAGGAGCTGCCGGCCGTGCTCCTCGAAGGACGCCGACACCACGAGCACGCTTGCCTCGGCGTCCTCGCAGACCACGGTGTGGTCCCGCACCGAGGCCAGGGCCTGGAGTCCCGTGAAGCGCCCTCCCAGGAGGTACGTCGCCGCCTGCACGATCCAGGACTCGGGCATGTTCGGGCTGATCATGGTGACGCCGACCCCGAGGCCGACGCCGCGCCGGCTGAGCGCGCCCATGTACTGGGAGACCAGGTCCCGCACCTGGGCGTAGGTCAGTCGCCGGTCGCCCGCGACGAACGCCTCCGACGAGCTGTGCCGCGTCAGCGACTGGACGATGAGGTCGCTCAGCGTCGCACCGGCCGAGGCCGTCGATGCCGGCGAGGGGTTCTGGGTGGTGGCCGAGTGAGTCACCCTTCCAGCGTGTTCTCCCGCACCGCCGGCCTGCCACCGAGGTTCCGCCAGGAAATACGGCTACCCCGCCAGCCTCTCACCCCTGGCCGCGGGAGGACCGGGCCGAGGAGCGATAGCGGCCGGGTGTCTGACCGACCAGCTCGGTGAAGGCGTCGATGAAGCTGCTGGGGTTCGCCCAGCCCAGCCGGATCGCCGTGTCGGTGACCGAGGCGCCCTCGCTGAGCTCGATCAGCGCCCGTTGGGTGCGCAGCAGGGTGCGCCACTGGTGGAAGCTCATCGACAGCTCGCTGCCGAACAGCCGGCTCAGGGTGCGTTCGCTGGCGCCGGTGCGGTGGCCCAGCTCGGCCAGGGTCGCCGGGCTCGCCGGGTCCGTGTGGAGCAGGTCGGTGACCGCCTTGAGGCGCCGGTCGCTCGGCTCCGGGAGGCGCAGCGGCTCCTGTGCGGCGCGGGCGAGCTCGGCGAGTACGACGTCGACCAGCAGCCGCGCACGAGGGCTCCGCAGCGGCTCGCCCTCGTTCATCAGCGCCAGATAGGCCTCGCGCAGCAACGCGCTCGCCACGAAGACCGACGGCTCGGCCGGCAGCTGTCCGGTCAGCGTCACGGGCAGCGACAGCACCCGGATGTCCGTCTCGCCGTACGCCGTGCTGCTGTGCACCGCGAAGGGGGGCACCCACATGATCCGACTGGCCGGGGCCACCCAGGTGCCCACCTGGGTCGCCGTGACCAGAGCCCCCCGCGCGGCGTACCGGAGCTGGCCGTGGTCGTGGAAGTGCGCGGCCACGTCGGCGCCGTGCGCCAGGAGCGCCGACAACGGCGCCTCGTCGGTGCAGAAGCTCGGCTCGTCGTTGAGGTCGGGCATGCGACCGAGGTTAACCGCCGCTGGCGGGTTTTCGGAAGAAACTGGCGCGCTATCGGTGGTGCGCCCGGCGCCGCGAACCGCATCGTCGAGGCATGTCACCACAGATCGAACTCAACGACGCCACGCCCGCCTCGTCCTCCCCCCACCGCCCCGGCACGATCGCGGTCTTCGGCGCGACGGGGCGACAGGGCGGGGCGGTGGTCGACGCGCTGCTGGACCACAAGGCGCGGGTGCGGGCCCTGGTCCGCGACCCGCACTCCGACCGGGCCCGGGCACTGGCCGCCCGCGGCGTCGAACTGGCGGCCGTCCGGACCGACGACCCGGCCACGCTGGTCGCCGCACTGACGGCGGTCGAGGCGTTCTCCTTCATGACACCCGAGGCGAACAGCCTCGAAGAGGTCGAGACGGAGATCCGCATCGGTACCGCGCTCGTCGACGCGGCGGTCGAGGCGGGCGTCCCGCACGTCCTGTTCAACTCGGTCCTCGGAGCGGACCGGGAGCGGGGTGTGCCGCACCACGACTCCAAGCACACGATCGAGGAGTACCTGGGGAAGTCCGGCCTGCGGGCCGAGGTGGTCCGCCCGGCCCCCTTCATGGAGGAGATGGCGCCGAAGCTGGAGCACGGGGAGATCGTGGTGCGGCTGCCGATGCCGGAGGACGCGCCCCTGAAGATGATCTCGGTCAGGGATCTCGGCCGGGTCGCCGCCGCGCTCCTGCTCGGCCTCGCGGAGGCGCCCGGCGGAGCCGTCGAGCTCGTCGGCGACGAGCTGACGGGCCCCCGGATCGCCGCGGCGTTCGGTGCGCGCGCCGGGCTCCCGGCACGGTACGAGGCCCTCCCGTTGAGCGTGCTTCCCACCGAGCTCGACAGGGTGATGTTCCGCGAGTTCGCGGAGGCGGGGGAGCACCCTTCGGACCTCGGGGCGGTGCGGGCGATCGAGCCGGACACCCTCGACCTGGCCGAGTGGATCCGAGTCACCGGCTGGACCGCGCCCACACACGTGGCCGGCTCCTGAGTTCCCGGGCCGGGACCGGTCGACGTGCCGGCGCGGCCGGCGCCGGTCACGGCCGAGTCGATCTCTCACCTGGGCGACAGCATTGGAGCAGCACATGAAGGCGATCACCTACACCGAGTTCGGCGGCCCGGAAGTCCTCCGCGTCGCAGAGGTCGACGAGCCGCACGCCGGACCCGGGCAGGTGCGGCTGAAGGTCGTGGCGGCCGGGGTCAACCCGCTCGACTCCAAGATCCGCAACGGGTGGCGGCCGCGGATCACACCGCCGTTCCCGGTGGTCCCCGGCGTGGAGGCGGCCGGCGTCGTCGACGAGGTCGGTGAAGGCGTGACCGGCGTCGCGTTGGGTGACGAGGTTCTGGGCTGGACCGTCACCGGCGCGTACGCCGAGCACGCCCTGGCCGTCGACTTCGGCCCGAAGCCCGCGGACCTCGACTGGGACCTCGCCGCGGCGCTGCCCGTCGCCGTCGAGACCTCGGTCCGCGTGCTCGACGCCCTCGGCGTCGGGGAAGGCGACACGCTCCTGCTGCACGGAGCCGCGGGTGTGTCCGGCGCCGCCGGTGTGCAGCTCGCGGTCGCCCGCGGCGCCACGGTCGTCGGCACCGCCTCCCTGGGCAACCACGACTACCTGCGCTCGCTGGGCGCGATCCCGGTCGCCTACGGTGCCGGCCTCGCCGACCGCGTCCGCGAGGCCGCACCGCAGGGCATCGACGCCGTGTACGACGCCGCGGGGGCGGGCGACCTGGAGGTCTCGATCGACCTGCGCGGCGGCACCGACCGGATCGTCACCATCGCCGATCGGACGGCCGCCGAACACGGCGTCACCTTCTCCGGCCCCGGCCGCCTGTTCGGCTCCCACATCGGTGAGTACGCCCGCCTCGCGGCCGACGGCGGGCTCACGGTGCGCATCGCGCAGAGCCTCCCGCTGGAGGACGCCGCGAAGGCGCAGGAGCTGAGCGCGAGCGGTCACGCCGCCGGGAAGCTCGTCCTGCGGCCGTAGCCCGGCGCCCGGCCGGCATGCAGGGGCAGAAGTGGCCCTAGAGCAGCCCCGCCTCGTTCTCCTCCGCCGTCAGCCGGCGCAGTACCGCTCCGCAGCGGCGGGCGTACGCGTGCTGCAGGCCCCGCACGGCCGGGCCGCCCGCCCGCGCGTACCACTTCGCCGGGCGGCTGAACGCCGTCACCGTCAGCCACACCGTGCCGTCCCCGGTGCGGTCGAGCACGAAGGACTCCTCGCCGGTCTCCGGGTGCCCCTGGAGCGTGCCGTACGCCCAGCCGCGCCGGCGCGGCTCCTCCACCGTCCACACCACCCGGCACGGCGCCTTGATCAGCCCGCCCAGGACGACGGTGACCTCGACGTCCGGGGCCGCCACCGGGGCCTCGGTGTCGACGCCGACGCCCACGGCCCGGTGCATCTCCCACCCGAACAGGGCCTCGGTGGCGCGGCGGAACACCCCCTCGCCCTCGCCCACGCGCGAGCGCACGTGCAGGCGGTGGAACCCCGGCGGGCAGTGCTCCGGATCCCGCGTGGCGCCGACATCCTCGTACGTGAACGACATGGGGCCCAAGGGTAGAGCCGCCCCCGGCGCGCGTCGCGCCGGGGGCGGCTCTACCTTCGGGCGTGCCGGGACACGGACTAGTTCACGTTCACGGCGCTCCAGGCCGCCTTGACCGCGTTGTACTCGGTGCTGCTGGAGCCGTACAGGGCCGAGGCCGCGCTCAGCGTCGCCGTGCGGGCGCCGGAGTACTTGGTGGTCGAGGTCATGTACGAGGAGAGCGCCTTGTACCAGATCTGCAGCGCCTTGGCGCGGCCGATGCCGGTGACCGTGGAGCCGTTGTACGTCGGCGAGTTGTAGCTGACGCCGTTGATCGTCTTCGAGCCGCTGCCCTCGGACAGCAGGTAGAAGAAGTGGTTGGCGACGCCGGACGAGTAGTGCACGTCCTTGTTGCCCACCGAGGAGGACCAGTAGTCGGCGGAGCCGCCGTCCTTGCTGGGCTTGTCCATGTAGCGCAGCGGGCTGCCGTCGCCGTTGATGTCGATCTTCTCGCCGATCAGGTAGTCACCCTTGTCGGACGCGTTGTCGGCGTAGAACTCCACGCCGGTGCCGAAGATGTCCGAGGTCGCCTCGTTGAGACCGCCGGACTCGCCCGAGTAGTTGAGCCCGGCGGTGGCGGCCGTGACGCCGTGGCTCATCTCGTGGCCGGCGACGTCCAGCGCGGTCAGCGGGTGGTTGTTCCCGGAGCCGTCGCCGTACGTCATGCAGAAGCAGCTGTCGTCCCAGAAGGCGTTGACGTAGTTGTTGCCGTAGTGGACCCGGGAGTACGCCCCGACACCGTTGTTCTTGATGCCGTTGCGGTTGAACGTGCTCTTGTAGAAGTCCCAGGTCTCCTGCGCGCCGTACGCGGCGTCGGCGGCCGCGGTCTGGTCGGTGGAGGAGCTGGACGCCGCGCCGGTGCCCCACACGTCGTCGGCGTCGGTGAACAGCGAGCCGGTCCCGGAGGTGCGGTGGGCCAGGTTGTACGTCTTGTGGCCGCCGCGCGTGGTGTCGTAGAGCTGGTACGTCGAGCCGGACTTGGTGGTGCTCAGGGTGACGGAGCCCGAGTACAGGGTCTTGCCGGTGCCGGTCTCGATGCCCTGGTACTCGTAGAGCTTCTTGCCGGTGGCGGCGTCAGTTATGACGTGCAGCTCGTTGGGCGTGCCGTCGTCCTGGAGGCCGCCGACGACCGTCTCGTAGGCGAGCACGGGGGTGCCGCTCGCCGCCCAGATCACCTTGCGGGGGGCGTGGTCGGCCTCGGTCCTGGCGGAGCCGGCGTCCTTCGCGGCGGTCAGCGCCTGCTTCTCGGCCTTGGCGGCGGTGACCTTCGCGGTCACCGAGGCGACCTTGATGTCGGCCTTGGTCGCCTTGGTCACGCTCTTCGTCGCGCCGGCGGCGGACTCGTGCACGACCAGGTCGCCGCCCAGCACCGGCAGGCCGGCGTAGGTGCGCTCGTAACGGGTGTGGACGGTGCCGTCGGCGTCCTTGACGACGTCTCTGGCGACCAGCTTCTCCTTGGCGCCGAGGCCTATCTTCCGCGCCGTCTCGGGGGCGGCGTCCTCGGCCCGCTGGATGAGCTCCGTGCGTGCGCTCGCCGACAGCTTCAGCGGTGCCGCGGCGAGGGTGGCTCCGCCCTGGTCGGCGGGGGTCTGTGCGGCTGCCCCGGTGCTCATCCCGGTGGTCAGCAGGGCTCCGGCCGCGACGGCGGTGGCGATGGCCAGAGTGGTGCGCTTGTGACGCGCGTAGAGGGGAGTCACGCAAGCTCCTTATGTGGGGGTGCCGGTGAGGCGTGGGGGGCCTCGCGGACAGACGAAGTTGCGGTGCGATGTGCCGTCCGTGCGCTGGAAGAGTGACATTGAAGACGTGTGCATGTCAGGACCCCCACGGGACGTTGGCCGAAAATCGTCCGGCCAGTGAACATCGGTGTACGCAATGCGGAAGTGATCTCTCTCCGGGGCGCCCCGAGCGTCGTGCGGGCGCCCGCACGACGCCGCCGACCGGCTCCTCGGGGCTCGTCGGGCGGATCCCGGCGCTCTGACCGTGAGTTGAGCGTCCGTCAGCAATCGGACGGATCACTTCCGTCCGTGCTCAGCCGACCGGCCCCGGCCGTGAGCCGCCGGCGGTCCCCGCCCCGGGCGCCCCTCCCGTCACACCGGCCGATTCGGCCCCCGTGGCCGAAACCTTTCCCTCGCCGTGCCAGGAGTGCCAGAGCGCCGCATACGTCCCGCCCGCCGCCACCAGGCTCTCGTGCGTGCCCAGCTCGGTCACCCGGCCCTCCTCCATCACCGCCACCCGGTCCGCGTCGTGCGCGGTGTGCAGGCGGTGCGCGATCGCGAGGACCGTCCGGCCCGAGAGCACCGCGGCCAGAGCCCGTTCGGTGCTCCTGGCACTCGCCGGATCCAGCAGCGCCGTCGCCTCGTCGAGGATCAGGGTGTGCGGATCGGCCAGCACCACCCGGGCCAGCGCCAGTTGCTGCGCCTGCGAACCGTCGGTGGCGTGCCCGCCCGATCCCAGTAGGCAGTCCAGTCCGCCCGGCAGCGCGGCGACCCAGCCGTCCGCCCCCACCGCGGTCAGCGCCCGCCACAGCTCGCCGTCGGGGGCCGAGGGCTCGGCGATCCGCAGGTTGTCCCGGACCGTGCCGAGGAACACGTGGTGCTCCTGGGTGACCAGTACGACCTGGCGGCGCAGCCGCTCCGGGCCGAGGGAGGAGACCGGCACCCCGCCCACGGTCACCGTGCCCTCGCTCGGCGCGTCGATGCCCGCCAGCAGCCGGCACAGCGTGCTCTTGCCCGCCCCCGAGGGCCCCACCACCGCCAGCCGCTCCCCGGGCCGCACCGTCAGGTCCACGCCGTGCAGCACCTCCTCGCCCCGGTCGTAGGAGAAGCGCACCCCGCGCACGTCGATCCGATCGTCCGCCGGCTCCGCGGCCGGGGCCCGCCCGGCCCCCTCCGTGCGCGGGGCGCCCGCCAGCCCCTCCACGCGCGCGAACGAGGCGCCGCTGCTCTGCAGTTGCTCCACGTGCGTCAGGATGGTGTCCAGCGGCTCGGTGAGCTGCCGCAGATACAGCGCCGCCGCCACCACCTCGCCGACGCTCACCAGCCCGTGGCGGTGCAGCACCCCGCCCGCCGTCAGCACGACGGCCACCGGCACGACGTAGGAGAAGTCCACCGCCGGGAAGAACACACTGCGCAGGAACAGCGTGCGCAGCCGGGCGGCACGGGAGGTGGCCAGCGCCTCACGGCTCGCCGAGATCCTGCGCCGGCCGAGCCCCAGCAGGTCCACCGTGCGCGCGCCCTCGGCGGTCGCGGCGAGGATCTCGGCCACGTCCGAGTTGGCCGCGCCCTCCGCGAGGTACGCGGTACGCGCCCGCCGCAGGTACCAGCGCAGCGCGCACCCGATGCCCACCGTGCCGAGCAGACCACAGACGCCGAGCAGCGGATTGAGCAGCAGCACCGCGCCGAAGAGGAACAGCACCTGCGCCGAGGAGATCAGCAACTGGGGGCCGGCGTCGCGCAGCGCGGTGCCGACCGCGGTCACATCGGCGGTGCCCCGGGCGGTCAGATCACCCGTACCGGCCCGCTCCACCACCGAGGCGGGCAGCGCCAGCACCCGGTCCACGAACTGCTCCCGGATCCGGGCCAGCGTGCGCTCGCCGAAGCGGTGGCCCAGGTAGCGGGCCCAGCGCGAGAGCAGCATCTCCACCAGCGCGGTCAGCAGGAGCCAGGGCGCGAGCCGGTCCACGGCGCCGGTGCCCGCCCCGGCCCGCACCTCGTCGACCATCCGTCCCACCAGCCACGGCCCGGCCAGGCCGACGAGGGCCGTCACCGCGTTGAGCGCGAGCACGGCACCGAACGCCCGGCCGTCGGCCCGCACCAGCCGCACCGCGGCCCGCCGCACCTCGGCGGCCCCGGCCACCGGGAGCCGCCCGGCCTCCCGCTCCCCGGCGCCGCTCTCCCGGGGGGCCGGTGCCGGGTGCGCGGGCGCGGTCACCGTACGGCCTCTTCCGCGTCCGCCTCAGCACCGGCGCCGCCGCAGGTCGCGACGGGCGCTCCGGGGTCATCGGGGTCATCGGGGTCATCGGGGCCATCGTCGTCCCGCGACACCAGCGCCCGGTACTCCGGGCTCCCGGCGAGCAGCCGCTCGTGCGGGCCGTGCGCCGCGACCTTGCCGTCGACGAGGTGGTACACCGTGTCCGCGCGCTCCAGCAGCAGGGGAGAACCGGTGACGAGCAGCGTCGTGCGCCCGCTGCGGACCTCCCGCAGCCGGGCCGCGATCACCGCCTCCGTGTGGGCGTCGAGCGCGGAGGTCGGCTCCACCGCCAGCAGCACCTCCGGATCGGCCAGCAGCGCCCGCGCAAGCCGCACCCGCTGCCGCTGACCGCCCGACAGATTGCGGCCCTGCGCGTCGATCGGCTCGTCCAGCCCCCGCGGCAGCCCCCGTACGACGTCCTCGGCCGCCGCCGCGCGCACCGCGCGGGCGAGTGCCCCCTCGCCCGGTCCGCCGGCCCCCGCCGCGCCGCCGATCACTTCGCGCAGCGGCCCGGCGAACAGGTCGGCCTCGTTGTCGGCGACCAGGATCCGCTCCCGCACCCGGGCCACGGGCACCGCGTCGAGCCGCGCCCCGCCCCACGTCGCCGCCGATTCCACGCACCTGCCCAGCCGGTCCACCACCGCCGCCGTGTCCGCGGGCCGGGCCCCGGCCAGCGCGGTCAGCAGACCCGGCACCAGCCGCACGCCCGAGTCCGGGTCGTACAGCTCGGCCGGTCCGGCGGGCGGCTGCGCCGTGCCGGTGTCCGGCAGCGGGGCGAGCCGCAGGAACGCCACGACCCGGCGGGCCGCGACCAGCCCCCGGCTGATCTGGTAGCCGCATTCCAGGAAGAACGCCACCGGCGCCACCAGCGCCGCCACATACCCGTAGACCGACACCAGTTCGCCCACCGTGATCGACCCCTGCGCCGCCAGCCGGGCCGCCGGCCAGGTCACCGCCGCCAGGAACAGCGTGGGCAGCCCCAGGCCCACCGCCTGCACCCAGCTCGTCACCGCGCCCACCCGGTAGCCCTGCGCGCGCAACCGCTCCGAGTCCGCCC
This sequence comes from Streptomyces griseoaurantiacus, assembly GCF_036189845.1. NCBI lineage: Bacteria > Bacillati > Actinomycetota > Actinomycetes > Kitasatosporales > Streptomycetaceae > Streptomyces > Streptomyces griseoaurantiacus. The sequence goes on from NZ_CP108326.1 coordinate 5,220,267, forward strand.
GGAAGGCGTCCGCGAACAGCCCCTTGCCGCCCAGCCCGTTCAGCACCCGCAGCCCGCCCGCCAGGTCCCCGATCCGCGCGGTCAGCAGAGCCTGCCGCTCCCGGTACTCCGCCTCCGCGCCCTGCAGCCGGTTCAGCAGCGGGCCGACGACCAGCACCATCACCGGCACCCCGAGCAGCACCACCGCCGCCAGCAACGGTGAGACGGACAGCAGCAGCGCGGCCACCACGAGATACGCGACGACCGCGCCCACCCCCGGGCCCACCACGGTCAGGGACCCCGCGATCGTCTGGACGTCGCCCACGCCGATCGTGACCACCTCACCGGTCCCGACCCGGCGCGGCAGCACCACGCCCAGCCGCACGGCCTGCCCCATCACCACCTTGACCGTGCGGAAGTTGGCGTCCATCCGGACCCGGGTCATCACCCGGTGCCGCACGGCGCCCACCCACGCGTTGCCCGCCCCGACCCCCAGCAGCACCGCCGACCAGCCGGCCAGCGCCCCGAGGTCGCCGCGCTGCAGCCCGTCGTCGACCGCCCGGGACATCAGGTACGGGGTCACCGCCAGCAGCACCATCCACACCGTGCCGAGGACCGCCCCGGCGGCCGAGCGGCCCGGCTGGCGCGTCACCAGCCACCACAGATAGCGGCCGCCCCCGCGCGCGTCGGGCGTACCCGGGTCGCCCTGGGCGTCGATCATCCACTCCCCCTCGCAGTCGTCCGCCGCCGCTGCCTACGCGAGACTCTCCCGCCATGCCCGGTGCAGGTCCGAGAAGCGGCCGGTGCCCGCGATCAGGTCGGCCGGGGCGCCGTCCTCCACCACCCGGCCGTGCTCCATCACCAACACCCGGTCCGCGATCTCCACCGTCGACAGGCGGTGGGCGATCACCACCGCCGTACGGCCCCGCAGCACCGTCTCCATCGCCCGCTGCACCGCCCGCTCGCCCGGCACGTCCAGCGAGCTGGTCGCCTCGTCGAGGATGAGCACCCCGGGGTTTGCGAGCAGCGCCCGCGCGAACGCGACAAGTTGGCGCTGGCCTGCGGAGATGCGGCCGCCCCGCTTGCGGACGTCCGTGTCGTAGCCGTCCGGCAGCGCGGCGATGAAGTCGTGCGCGCCGATCGCCTTCGCGGCCCGTTCGATCTCCTCCCGCGTCGCCTCCGGGCGCCCCAGGGCGATGTTGTCGGCGACCGAGCCGGAGAACAGGAACGCCTCCTGCGTCACCATGACCACGCCCCGGCGCAGCTCCGCCGTGCTCAGCGTGCGCAGGTCGACGCCGTCCAGGAGGACCCTGCCCTCGGTCGGGTCGTAGAACCGGGCGAGCAGCTTCGCCAGCGTCGACTTGCCGGCGCCCGTGGAGCCGACCACCGCGACCGTCTGCCCGGCGGGCAGCGTCAGCGAGAAGCGGGGCAGCACCTCGCCGCCCGTGCGGTACGCGAACCGAACCTCCTCGAACACGACCTCCCGCCCCGGCAGTTCCGAGGGGGCCGGGGGCAGCGGCAGCGGTTCGGCCGGCTCGGGCACCGTGGGCCGCTGCGCGAGCAGCCCCGCGATCTTCTCCAGCGAGGCCGCCGCCGACTGGTAGGAGTTGAGGAACATGCCGAGCCGGTCGATCGGGTCGTACAGCCGCCGCAGGTACAGCACGGCCGCCGCCAGCACGCCCAGCGCCAGCGTGCCGCCGGCCACCCGGTGGGCGCCCCACAGCACCATCCCGGCCACCGCCGTGTTCGCCACCAGCCGGGAGCCGATGACATAGCGGGCCATCTCCAGCATGCCGTCGCCGTTCGTGCGGGCGTGCCGCTCGTTCAGGACGCGGAAGTCGGCCTCGTTGACCTCCTCGCGGCGGAAGGCGCGGACCGGGCGGATGCCGTTCATCGTCTCCGCGAACTTCACGATCACCGCGGCGATCGCCGTCGAGCGCAGCCGGAACACCCGGCCCGCGCGGCGCCGGTACAGCCGCACCATCCCGTACAGCGGGAGGAACGAGGCCACCGCCACCGCGCCGATGCCGAGGTCGAGCCACAGCAGCATCGCCGAGATGTAGACGAAGGAGAGGATCACCATGACCAGTTCCTGCAGCCCCTCGTTGAGGAGCTCGCGCAGGGACTCGACGTCGGTCGTGGAGCGGGAGATCAGCCGGCCGGAGGTGTAGCGCTCGTGGAAGTCGATGCTCAGCGCCTGGGCGTGCCGGAAGATCCGGCCGCGCAGGTCGAGCAGCACGTCCTGGCTGACCCGGGCGGAGGCGGCGACGAACGCGTACTGCAGGGCGCCGGAGACCGCAGAGGCCAGCAGGTAGCCGACCGCCACCGCGATCAGCGGACCGTGCCGGCCGTCCCGGAACGCCGGGACGGCCCGGTCGATGGCGTACGCGACGAGCAGCGGGCCGACCTGGACGGCGGCCTGCTGCACCAGGAGCAGCACGACGGTGAGGACGACACGGGGGCGCATCGGCGCGAGCAGGGAGCGCAGCAGGGTGCCGGTCGCCCCGGGCGGGGCGGGCAGCGCGTCCCGGTCGAAGGGGTCACCGGCGTCCGGTCCGCCGGGGGCGGCGGACGCGGGCCCCTTCGATCCCGCACCGGTGGCGTCCGCGGCGGTGGGGGCGCCCTGCGGGCTCTCCTCCTCATCGGGGCCGGCGGCCGTCGTGGGCGCCGTCATCGGCGGACCTCCTCTTCCGTGGCCGTCCTCGCGGCAGGGCCGCATCCGGCGCCGGACGCACCGGCGCCCCGGGCGGCCGGGTCCGGGTGCGGGGCCGGGCCCGGGAGGCTCGCCTCCGCTGTTGTGCCGGACATCAGATGGGCGTACTCGGCGTTCTCGCGCAGCAGTTCGTGATGGGTGCCGACGGCGGTGATCCGGCCGCCGGACAGCAGCGCGACCCGGTCGGCGAGCAGCACCGTGGAGGGGCGGTGGGCGACTACCAGTGCCGTCGTCCCGGCCAGCACCCTCCGCAGCGCCGCCTCCACGGCGGCCTCCGTGTGCACGTCGAGCGCGGACAGCGGGTCGTCCAGGACGAGGAAGCGCGGCCGGCCGACGACCGCGCGGGCCAGCGCCAGCCGCTGCCGCTGACCGCCCGAGAGACTCAGGCCCTGCTCGCCGACCTGCGTCCCGGTCCCCTGCGGCAGCGCGTGCACGAAGTCGGCCTGCGCCACCGCGAGCGCCCGCTCCAACTCGGCCTCGCCCGCCGTGTCCGGGGCGCCCATCAGGACGTTCTCGCCGACGGAGGCGGAGAACAGCGTGGGCTCCTCGAACGCCACGGCGACCAGCGTGCGCAGCTCCGCCCTCGGCAGGGAGGTGATGTCCCGCCCGTCCAGCGTGATCCGTCCCGCGCTCACCTCGTGCAGCCGGGGGACGAGCGCGGTCAGCGTGGTCTTGCCGCTGCCGGTCGCCCCGACCAGGGCCATGGTCTCGCCGGGCCGGATGTGCAGGTCGATCCGGTCCAGGACGGGCGGGGAGCCGGCCGGGGCGTCCGGATAACGGAAGCTCACCCCGTCGAACAGCACCCCGCCGACCGGCTCGGCGGCCTCCGCCCCCGCCTTCGCCCCCGCGTCCGGCACCCCACCGGTCCGTTCGGCCCCCGCCGTGACCGTGGCCGCCGCACCGTCCCCGGCGTCCGCGGCGTCCCGGGCGTTCTCCGTGTCCCTCGCGTTCTCTTCCCGCTCCGTCATCACCTCGAAGTACCGCGCCGTCGCCGTCGCCGCCTCCTGGCTCATCGCCAGCAGGAAGCCGATCGAGTCCACCGGCCAGCGCAGCGCCAGCGCCGTCGACAGGAAGGCCACCAGCGTGCCCGCGGACAGGCTGCCGTCCGCCACCCGCATCGTGCCGAGGACGAGCGCGGCACCGATGGCCAGTTCGGGCAGCGTGACCATCACCGCGAAGATCGACGCCAGCAGCCGGGCCTTCGCCAGTTCCGTCCCGCGCAGCGTGCGCGACAGCTCGCGGAAGGCGCGCGCCTGGCTGCGGTGCCGGCCGAAGCCCTTGACGATGCGGATGCCGAGCACGCTCTCCTCGACCACGGTCGTCAGATCGCCCACCTGGTCCTGCGCCCGCCGTGCGACCAGCGAGTACCGCCGCTCGAACATCGCGCACATGAGCACGACCGGCACCGCGGGGCCAAGGATCACCAGCCCGAGCGCCCAGTCCTGCACCAGCATGATGACGACACCCACGAGAATCGTCACGCCGTTGACCAGCAGGAACGTCAGTGGGAAGGCGAGGAACTGACGCAGCAGCATCAGATCCGTCGTCGCCCGGGACAGCAACTGCCCCGACGCCCACCGGTCGTGGAAGGCCACCGGCAGCCGCTGCAGGTGCCGGTACAGGTCGGCCCGCATGTCCGCCTCCACCCGGGTCAGCGGACGCGCCACCAGCCAGCGCCGCAGCCCGAACAGCAGCGCCTCGGCGATCCCGAGCAGCAGCAGGCAGAGCGCGCCCAGCCAGACGCCCCGCTGGTCCTTGTCCGCGACCGGGCCGTCGACCATCCACTTCAGGACGAGCGGGATCACGAGCCCGACGCACGAGGCGACTATCGCCACGAACGCGGCGGTGAACAGCCGCACCCGCACCGGGCGCACATAGGGCCACAGACGCGCGAGGGTGCGCACGGCGGAACGGTCGTCGGCGGGGGCAGGTGTCTCGGACATCACGAGCGACTGTACGGTTCGCCACTGACAGTGCCCACCGAGTTTCGGCCGGACCCGCCCCCGCCGAAGGTCCTACGACCGCAGGTCCGGAGCCCTCCGGGCGCCCGCCGCCCCGCCTGGTCGTAGCCCCGCATCCACCGATCGGACGATGCGGGCCCGAGCGGGACGGGCGATGTGCCGGGGGCCGTCCGCCGCGACCCTGAAGTCATGTCACCCACCTCGGCCGGGCCCGTCGTCGAAGTCAGCGGCCTGTACAAGTCCTACGGCGGCCGGACCGTCGTCGACGGCGTGTCCTTCACCGTCGAGGAGGGCGAGATCTTCGGCGTCCTCGGCCCGAACGGCGCCGGGAAGACCACCACCGTGGAGTGCGTCGAGGGCCTGCGGACGCCCGACGCCGGCCGCGTCCGGGTCGCCGGGCTCGACCCGGTCGCCGAGCACGACCGGGTCACCCGCGTCCTCGGCGTCCAGCTCCAGCAGAGCGAACTCCAGGCCAAGCTCACCGTCCGCGAGGCACTGGAGCTGTACGCCTCCTTCGCCCCGCACCCCGCCGACTGGCGCCCCCTCGCCGAACGCCTCGGCCTCGACAGCCGACTCGGCACCCGGTTCGCGAAGCTGTCCGGCGGCCAGAAACAGCGGCTGTTCATCGCGCTCGCCCTGATCGGCGACCCCCGCGTCGTCGTCCTCGACGAACTCACCACCGGACTCGACCCGCGGGCCCGCCGGGACACCTGGCAGCTCATCGAGGACGTCCGCGCGAGCGGCGTCACCGTCCTCCTCGTCACCCACTTCATGGAGGAGGCACAGCGGCTCTGCGACCGCATCGCCGTGATCGACAAGGGCCGGATCGCCGCCCTGGACACCCCCCAGGGGCTGATCCGCCGCTCCGCGGGCGCCACCGTCCTCAGCTTCACCCCGTCCGCCCCCCTGGACGAGGACGCGCTCGCCGCGCTCCCCGGGCTGGCCTCGGTGACGCACAAGGACGGCCGGCTCACCCTGTCCGGCACCGACGAGACCGTCGACGCCGTCCTCACCCTCCTCGCCCGCCGGCGCGTCACCGCCCACCAGCTCCGCGTCACCGACGCCACCCTCGACGACGCCTTCCTCGACCTCACGGAGACGAGCACGCCATGAGCAGCGCCCCGACGCCCACGACCCCCGCGCGCCGCGCCGGCACCCTGGTGCACCCCGGCGTCCTGCGCACCGAGATCCGGCTGTTCCGCCGCGAACCGGGCGCCCTCTTCTGGATCGTCTGCTTCCCCGCCCTCCTGCTCGCGATCCTCGGCTCGATCCCCTCCTTCCGCGAGCACGACGAGGCGCTCGGCGGCCTGCGCCTCGTCGACACCTACGTCCCCGTCACCGTGCTGCTCGGCATGATCCTCGGCGGGCTGCAGGCCATGCCGCAGGTCCTCACCGGCTACCGCGAGCGCGGCATCCTGCGCCGGATGTCCACCACCCCGGTCCGGCCCGCCGCGCTGCTCCTCGCCCACATGGTCGTCTTCGCGGGGGCGGCCCTCGTCTCCGCACTCCTCGCGCTCCTCCTCGGCCGGCTCGCGTTCGGCGTGCGGCTGCCCGCGCAGGGCTTCGGCTACGCCCTCGCGCTGCTGCTCGCCGTCGCGGCCGCCCTCGCGCTCGGCTCCCTCGTCTCCGCGCTGACGCCCACCTCGAGGATCGCCGGGGCGGTCGGCAGCGCGGTGCTGTTCCCGATGATGTTCTGCGCGGGTCTGTGGGTGCCGGTGCAGAGCATGCCGGACCTGCTCGCCCGGATCGTCGGCTGGACGCCCTTCGGCGCCGCCGCCCAGGCCCTGAACGGGGCCGCGGCGGGACACTGGCCCGGCTGGTCCCACCTCGGCGTGCTCGCCGCCTGGACGGTGCTGCTCACCGCCGGGGCCGCCCGCTGGTTCCGCTGGGAGTGAGGCGGGGGCCGGGCAGGAGTGAGCCGGAGGTGAGGGACGGCGTGGACGGGGGAGCGGGCGGGCCGGCGGACGGACCGGAGCGCGGGGCCGTGCCCGACACTGGGGCGATGACGAGAGCCGAGTGGTGGTCGCGCCGGACCACCTTCGCGGACTGGGGACCCTACGCGCTGCTCGGCGTGGCCGTCCTGACGGCGGCCGGCTCGGCGGGCGTGGTCGGCATGACCCGGGGCGAGCTGTACGCGGCCGCCGGTCTGGTGGCCGCCGCCCTGGTCCTGGAGGTGACCGGGACCCGGGTGACACGCGGGCGGCCGGAGCGCGGCCGGACGGGCGCCTTCCTGTACTTCCTGCGCTGGGCGATCGCCTTCGTCCTCACCTGGCTCAACCCCTTCTGCGCCTTCTACGCGGTGACCGGCTACTACACGGTCGGCAGACAGCTTCCCCGCCGGCTGATGCTGCCCGGCGTGTGCCTGACCGCCGTCACCATGGCGGGCAGCGAGATCGGCGGCATGCCGCCCCGCGGCGCCGTCGCCTGGACCGGCTTCGCCGTGGTCCTCGGCGTCAACATCGGCATGGTCTCCCTCTTCACCCGCTTCGCCGAGCAGGAGCAGGCGCGGGTCACCACCCAGGCCGAGACCATCGCCGAACTGGAGCGCACCAACACGGCGCTGCAGCAGGCCCTGGAGGAGAACGCCGCCCTGCACGCGCAACTGCTGGTGCAGGCCCGCGAGGCCGGCATCGCCGACGAGCGCCGCCGGCTGGCCGCCGAGATCCACGACACCCTCGCCCAGGGCCTGACCGGCATCATCGCCCAGCTCCAGGTGGTCACCGCCGCCCCCGACACCGCCACCGCCCGCGTCCACGTGGAGCGCGCCGCCGCGCTGGCCCGGCACAGCCTCGGCGAGGCCCGCCGCTCCGTGCACAACCTGGCCCCCGTCGCCCTCGCCGCCGACGGGCTGCCCGAGGCGCTGCGGAAGACGGTCGCCGAATGGGGCGAGCGCAACGGCACCCGCGCCGACTTCACCCTCACCGGCACCGCCGAACACCTCCACGACGAGGTCTCCGCGACCCTGCTCCGCATCGCCCAGGAGGCCCTGTCCAACGCGGCCCGGCACGCCCGCGCCGGCCGGGTCGGCGTCACCCTGTCCTTCATGGGCGACGAGGTCAGCCTCGACATCCGCGACGACGGCACCGGCTTCGCCCCGGCCGCCGTCCCCGCCCGCACCCGCGGCGGCGGCTTCGGCCTGGAGGGCATGCGGGCCCGGGCCGAACGCATCGCCGGCTCCGTCGCCGTGGAGTCCGAACCGGGGCAGGGCACGGCGGTGTCGGCTCGCGTACCGTTGGTGCGCCATGACTGACGAAGCGGCCGGGAACCCGGCGATCTCCCTCCTCGTCGTCGACGACCACCCCGTCGTACGGGACGGGCTGCGCGGCATGTTCGAGTCCGCGCCCGGCTTCACCGTGCTGGGGGAGGCGGCGGGCGGCGTCGAGGCGGTGGAACGGGCGCTCGCGCTCGACCCGGACGTGGTCCTGATGGACCTGCGGATGCCGGGCGGATCGGGGGTGGACGCGATCCGGGAGCTGGGCCGGCGGGGCGCACGGGCAAAGATCCTCGTCCTGACCACCTACGACACCGATACCGACACCCTCCAGGCGATCGAGGCCGGGGCCACCGGCTGTCTGCTCAAGGACGCGCCCCGCGAGGAGTTGTTCACGGCGGTACGCGCCGCCGCGCGAGGGCGCACCGTGCTCTCCCCGGCGGTGGCCACGCGCCTGGTCTCCGCGGTGCGGTCGCCGGGCGGCGAGCCGCTGTCCGCCCGCGAGCGGGAGGTCCTGGCGCTGGTCGCCAGGGGCACCCCGAACCGGGAGATCGCGCGGGCGCTGTTCATCAGCGAGGCCACCGTCAAGACGCACCTGACGCACCTCTACGGGAAGCTGGGCGTCAAGGACCGGGCCGCGGCGGTGGCGGCCGCCTACGACCGCGGCATCCTCGGCTGACCTCCCGCCCCCGACCCCTGGCCCCCCGACCCCCGCCCCCCCAACCCCCGGCCCCCCGGCCCCGACTCCGCCCCCCCGCACGCCCCCTTACGCCACCACCCGCAGCAGCAGCACCGTCCGCCCCGGCACCCGCACCCGCGCGCCGCCCTCGTGCATCTCGCCGGGAGCGGTGTCCTGCGGCTCCCGGCCCGTGTCGACGAGCACCTCGTACCGCTCGCCCCAGGGCACCCCCGGCAGCGTGAAGTCCACGTCCTCGCCGCCCGCGTGCAGCACCGCGAGGAAACTGTCGTCCACCACCGGCTCCCCCCGCGCGTCCCGCCCCGGGATGTCCCGGCCCGACAGGTACATCCCCAGCGTCGCCGCCGGCGCGTACCAGTCCTCCTCCGTCATCTCCTCGCCCCGTGCCGTGAACCACGCCAGGTCCCGCAGCCCGTCCGCCGAGTGCGCACGGCCGGAGAAGAACGCCCGCCGCCGCAGCACCGGGTGCGCGTGCCGCAGCGCGATCAGGCGGGACGTGAGGTCGTACAGTGCCCGCCAGCCGGGCTCCCGCAGCAGGCTCCAGTCGACCCAGCCGATCTCGTTGTCCTGGCAGTAGGCGTTGTTGTTGCCGCGCTGGGTGCGCCCCATCTCGTCGCCCGCGACCAGCATCGGCACGCCCGTGGACAGCAGCAGCGTGGTCAGCAGGTTGCGGAGCTGCCGGCGCCGCAGCGCCCGCACCCCCTCGTCCTCCGTCTCGCCCTCCGCCCCGCAGTTCCAGGACCGGTTGTCGTCGTTGCCGTCCCGGTTGCCCTCCCCGTTGGCCTCGTTGTGCTTGCGCTCGTAGGAGACCAGGTCGCGCAGCGTGAAACCGTCGTGCGCGGTGACGAAGTTGACCGAGGCGTACGGGCGGCGCCCGCCCCAGGCGTACAGGTCGCTGGAGCCGGACAGCCGGTAGCCCATCTCCCGCACGTCCGGCAGCGCGTGCCGCCAGAAGTCCCGCACGGTGTCGCGGTAGCGGTCGTTCCACTCCGTCCACAGCGGCGGGAAGGCGCCCACCTGGTAGCCGCCGGAGCCGACGTCCCACGGCTCCGCGATCAGCTTCACCCGGCGCAGCACCGGGTCCTGGGCGATCACCGCGAGGAACGGGGAGAGCATGTCGACGTCGTGCATCGAACGCGCCAGCGCCGCCGCCAGGTCGAAGCGGAAGCCGTCCACCCCCATCTCCGTCACCCAGTAGCGCAGCGAGTCGGTGATCAGCCGCAGCACGTGCGGCTGGACGACGTGCAGGGTGTTGCCGCAGCCGGTGTAGTCGGCGTAGCGGCGGGCGTCGTGCTGGAGGCGGTAGTAGCCGCGGTTGTCGATGCCCTTGAGGGACAGCGTCGGGCCCAGCTCGCCGGCCTCCGCCGTGTGGTTGTAGACCACGTCGAGGATCACCTCGATCCCGGCCGCGTGCAGCGCCCGCACCATCCGCTTGAACTCGCCGACCTGCTGCCCGGCCGTCCCGGAGGCCGCGTACGCCGCGTGCGGGGCGAAGTAGCCGATCGAGTTGTAGCCCCAGTGGTTGCGCAGGCCCCGGCACAGCAGGTGGTCCTCGTGGGCGAACTGGTGCACCGGCAGCAGTTCCACGGCCGTCACGCCCAGCCGCGTCAGATGCGCGAGGGCCGCGGGGTGCGCCAGACCCGCGTAGGTGCCGCGCAGCTCGGGCGGGACGTCCGGGTGCGCTCTGGTGAAGCCCCGCACGTGCAGTTCGTACAGGACGGTGTCGGCCCAGGGGGTCTTCGGCCGCCGGTCCTCGGACCAGTCGTCCTCGTCGTGGACGACGACCCCCTTGGGGACGTGGGGCGCGGAGTCCCGCTCGTCGCGCACGGTGTCGGCGACGTGCTGCTCCGGCCAGTCCCGCACATGCCCGTACACCTCGGGCGGCAGCCCGAACTCGCCGTCCACCGCCCGGGCGTAGGGGTCGAGGAGCAGCTTCGCCGGGTTCCAGCGGGCGCCGGTCCACGGGTCCCAGCGGCCGTGCACCCGGAAGCCGTAGCGCTGCCCGGGGCGGACACCGGGCACGAAGCCGTGCCAGATCCCGTGCGTCAGCTCGGTCAGCGGGGCCCGGGTCTCCGCGGCCCCGGGGCCCGGCCCGTCGAAGAGGCACAGCTCCACGGCCTCCGCGCCCCCGGCCCACAGCGCGAAGTTGGTGCCCGCGGTGCCGTCCGGGCCGGTGCGGAAGCGTGCCCCGAGCGGGGTCGGCGCCCCCGGCCACACCGGCGGCGGGGGCGCCGCGCGCGGGGCGCCGTTCAGCACGGCCTCGCGGCGGCGCGCGTGCCCCGCCGCTTCCTGTACTGCCTCCTGCTCGGCTGCGCTCGACACCGGTAGGCCTCCCGCGGCTCGGTGCGACGGTGCGGAAATGGGCGCACGGCGTCCCGGCCGCGGCACCTCCTCGCGTCGTCCTCCCCAAGGTTCTGCCCAGAGCGTGGCACGCACTCACGTGTCCCGGGGCGGCCGACGCGGCGACACGACAGGTGGGGGCACGCGCGGGGCGCCGGAGCCGCGCGTGCCCCGGCGCACCCGCGCCCGGAGCGGATTGGGACTGAACAGTGACAATCGCGGGGGTCCGGCGGGCCGCGCCGTGTGATTCATTTGCGCTGTACGCGCGTATGACGCGCTGGAGTGCGGGCCTCGACAGGCCGTGCGAGGGGAGAACGACAAGTGAACAGACGACCGATACCGGGGGCGTCGGTTGGCGCACGCATACGCGGCGGCAGGGGGGTGGTCCGCGCGACGCTGCTCGGCTCACTGCTGCTCGCGGTGACCGCGTGCGGCGGGGGCGGATCGGACTCGGGGGCGGCGAGCGGCGGCAAGGACGCGGAGGGCGCGAAGAACGCCTCCCCGCAGGCCGTGGTGACGATCGCGCCGAAGGACGGCGCCGACCGCGTGGCCACGACCGGTGCGCTGAAGGTCGCCGCCGCCAAGGGCAAGCTGACCGAGGTGAGCGTCGAGGACGCCAAGGGCCACGAGGTCGAGGGGAAGATCACCGGCGGGGGGACCGGCTGGGAGCCTTCCGTCCACCTGGCCACCCACACCCGCTACACCGTCCGCGCGGTCGCCAAGGACGCCGGCGGCCGCAGCACGACACAGAAGTCCAGCTTCACCACGCTGACCCCGAAGGCCACCTTCACCGGCAACTTCACGCCGGAGGACGGTACGAAGGTCGGCGTCGGGATGCCCTTCTCGGTCAACTTCACCCGGGGCATCACGCACCCGGAGGACGTCGAGAAGGCGATCACCATCAAGACCGAGCCGGCCGTCGAGGTCCGCGGCCACTGGTTCGGCAACGACCGGCTCGACTTCCGGCCCGAGGAGTACTGGAAGCCCGGCACCAAGGTCAGCGTCACGCTGAACCTGGACGGCGTCGAGGGCCGGCCCGGCGTCTACGGCAAGCAGGCCAAGAAGGTCGACTTCACGATCGGGCGCAGCCAGATCTCCACGGTCGACGTCAAGACCCAGAAGATGACCGTCCGCCGCGACGGCAAGGTCATCAAGACCATCCCGGTCACCACCGGCAAGTCCGGCTACGACACGTGGAACGGCCAGATGGTCATCACCGAGCGCCTCTCGGTGACCCGGATGAACGGCGAGACGGTCGGCTACGGCGGCGAGTACGACATCAAGGACGTGCCGCACGCCATGCGCCTGACCACCTCCGGCACGTTCATCCACGGCAACTACTGGGGCGGCGGCACCTTCGGCAACTACGCCTCCAGCCACGGCTGCGTCGGCCTGCGTGACGTCAAGGGCGGCTACGACGGCAGCGTCTCGGCGGCCTGGTTCTTCAACCGCTCGATGGTCGGCGACGTGGTGGTCGTGAAGCACTCCCACGACAAAACCGTCGCCCCGGACAACGGCCTCAACGGCTGGAACATGTCCTGGAAGGAATGGACGGCCTGACACGCCCGTCGCCCCGACGGCCGCCTCGGCGGCCCCGGGCGGACGGCACCGCGGCCCCGCTCCTCCCTCGGGAGGAGCGGGGCCGCGGTGCCGTCCGGCGAGGGCCCGGCCCGCCTGTCAGAGGAACTTCGCCTTGCCCGGACCCTCCTCCACGAAGCTCCGCATGCCCCGCTCGCGGTCCTCCGTGGCGAACAGGCCCGCGAACCAGTTGCGTTCGACGGTGAGCCCGGTCTCGATGTCGGTCTCCAGGCCCGCGTCCACCGACTCCTTGGCCGCGCGCAGCGCGAGCGCCGGACCGCGCACCAGCCGCGCCGCCCAGGCCCGGGCCTCCTCGTACACCTCGGCGGCCGGGACGACCCGGTCCACCAGGCCGAGGGACAGCGCCTCCTCGGCCCTGACCTGACGGCCGGTGAAGATGAGGTCCTTCGCGCGGGACGGCCCGATCAGCCGGGACAGCCGCTGGGTGCCGCCCGCGCCGGGGATCAGCCCGAGCAGGATCTCCGGCTGGCCCAGCTTCGCGTTGTCCGCGGCGATGCGGTAGTCCGCGCAGAGTGCCAGCTCGCAGCCCCCACCCAGTGCGTACCCGGTGACGGCGGCGACGACCGGCTTGGGGATGCGGGCGACGGCGGTGAAGGACTCCTGCAGGGCACGGGCGCGCACGACCATCGCGGCGTGGTCCATGTCCCGCATCTCCTTGATGTCCGCACCGGCCGCGAACACCTTCTCCCCGCCGTAGAGGATCACCGCGCGCACGTCCTCCCGGCGCCCGGCCTCCTCCGCGAGCTCCTTGATCCGGTCCTGGACGGCCACGTTCAGCGCGTTCATCGGCGGCCGGTCGAGCCGGAGGGTGCCGATGCCTTCGGAGACTTCGAGATGTACGGTCATGCACGCAGGTTAACGCGCGCTAACGGCGGTGCCGCCGGTGCCCGGCCACCTCTTCCCGGGCCCGCCGTGTCCCGGTCGTTATGTCCGCCCCCTTGCAGTTGACACGGTGTCTCATCCGCCGCCGGGGGACGGATTCCGGCCGAACCGGCCCGTAGCTCCCGCCGGGCGGTCATGATGAGGGCATGGCGGGGCTGGAGGGCATCGATCAGCCGCGGGGGCAAGGCCGCGCGACCGCCGCGCGCTGGACGCCCGCGGTCGAGGACGAGCGGGCGCTGAAGGCGCTGGATCTGTTCGGTGACCCCGCGGAAGCGGAGGTTCCGCTCCCCTCGCTCCCGGAGTCCGCCGCGACCGCCCGCCGCCTCGCGCAGGTCGTGCTGCTGCGCCACTGGGGCCTCACGCCCAAGCTGACGGAGGACGCCGTCCTGCTCGTCTCCGAGCTCGTGGGCAACGCCGTACGGCACACCGGCGCGCGCGTGTTCGGGCTCCGGATGCACCGCCGCCGGGGCCGGATCCGCGTGGAGGTGCGGGACCCCTCGCGCGGGCTGCCCTGCCTCATGCCGGTCCAGGACCTGGACGTCAGCGGCCGCGGCCTCTTCCTCGTCGACACGCTCGCCGACCGCTGGGGCGTGGACCTGCTGCCGCTCGGCAAGACGACGTGGTTCGAGATGCGCGCGCCCTGAGCCCGCCCCCTCCCGGCCCCGAGAGGGCCGGACCTCGGCGACCCGCCCCCCTCCGCCGTACGGGCGAATAGGACGATATACGGACGGAGAGTCCTTAAATGGACGGGTGACCACCCCGCCCCCCGCCCGACGGCAGGCCCTGCGCACCGGTGCCGGAATCGCCGCGGCCGCCGCCCTCACCGGCACCGGCGCCTGCGCGCCCCCCGGCCCGCCGGCCGCGAAGGCCGCCCCCGCCACCACACCCGCCCCGCCCCGCACCACCGCGCCCACGCCCACCGGGACGACCCCCGCGTCCCCCCGGGCCCACCCCGGCCTCCCCGCCCAGATCGCCCACGGCCCCCGCACCCGCCCCCGCGTCGCCCTCACCTTCCACGGGCAGGGCGACCCCGCGCTCGCCGAGGCCCTCCTGCGCGCCGCCGAGCGGGGCGGTGCCCGCGTCACCGTCCTCGCCGTCGGCGGCTGGCTCGACGCCCACCCCGCGCTCGCCCGCCGGATCCTTGACGGCGGCCACGAACTCGGCAACCACACCCAGCGCCACCTCGCCGTCAACGACCTGCCCGAAGCGGAGGCGTACGCCGAGATCGAGGAGTGCGCCCGGCGCCTGCGCCGACTCACCGGCTCCATCGGCACCTGGTTCCGCCCCTCGCGCGCCCCCCGCGCCTCCCCGCTCCTCGTCCGTCTGGCCCGCCGCGCGGGCTACCCGCACGTGCTGTCGTACGACGTCGACTCGCTCGACCACACCGACCCGGGCGCGGACGCCGTCACCCGCGCGGTCCTCGACGCGGTCCGCCCCGGTTCCGTGGTGAGCCTGCACCTCGGCCACCCGGACACGGTCGCCGCCCTCCCCGCCCTCCTGACCGGACTCGACCACCGCGGCCTGCACGCGGTGACCACCACGGAGCTGCTGAGCTGATGCCGTCCGCCACCCGCACCCGCACCCGCCTTCCCCTCGCCGCCACCGCCCTCCTCCTCGCCCTCGCCCCGCTCGCCGGCTGCGGCGACGGCTCCTCCGGCACCGGCACCCGCCAGGCCGCCGCCCCCACCGCCCCCAGCCCGTCCGACAAGGCCGCCGCGCACCGAAAGGCCACCCCCGACGGCCTCCCCGGCATGCCGCCGCTCCTCGACCCCGAGGACGTCTACGCCGCCGACCGCCCCGGAATGCTCTCCCCGGTCGTCAAGGACTTCCCCTCCCGCGTGTACGTCCCCAACACCGAGTCGGACACCGTCACGGTCATCGATCCGAAGACGTACGAGGTGATCGAGACGATCCCGGTCGGCCGGCAGCCCCAGCACGTCGTGCCCTCCTGGGACCTGAAGACCCTGTGGGTCAACAACGACAAGGGCAACTCCCTCACCCCGATCGACCCCGCGACCGGCCGCGCGGGCGCGCCGGTCGACGTCCACGACCCCTACAACCTGTACTTCACGCCGAACGGCAGGTACGCCGTCGTCATGGCCTCCCTCGACCGCGAACTCGTCTTCCGCGACGCCCACACCATGAAGACCGTCCGGACCGAACCGGTGAGCTGCTACGGCGTCAACCACGCCGACTTCTCGCCCGACGGCCGCTACTTCATCGTCTCCTGCGAGTTCAGCGGCGAACTCCTCAAGGTCGACACCGAGCGGATGAAGGTGGTCGCCGAGCAGAAGCTCCCGTTCGACGGCGCCATGCCGCAGGACGTGAAGATCGCCCCCGACGGCAGCCGCTTCTACATCGCGGACATGAAGGCGAACGGCATGTGGGTCCTGGACGGCGACACCTTCGCGCGGCCCTCCTTCCTGCCCACCGGCAAGGGCTGCCACGGCCTCTACGTCAGCCGCGACTCCCGCGAGATGTACATCTCCAACCGGGGCGAGGGCACCGTCTCCGTCTTCGACTTCACCAAGGGGAAGCTGACGAAGAAGTGGCACCTCCCCGAGGGCGGCAGCCCCGACATGGGCGGCGTCTCCGCCGACGGCACGGTGCTGTGGCTCTCCGGCCGCTACGACGCCGAGGTCTACGCGATCGACACCCGCACCGGGAAGCAGCTCGCCCGCGTCAAGGTCGGCAAGGGCCCCCACGGCCTCGCCGTCTACCCCCAGCCGGGCCGCTACTCCCTCGGCCACACCGGCGTCTTCCGCTGAACCCCGCGAGACCGCCGGGACCCGCTGCCGGGACCCGCTGCCGGGACTCGCGCTTGAGTCTCCACCCACCGGAGGGTCCAGACTCGCCGACGTGACCGAGAACAGCACCGCACCGTTCACCATCGGCGAGCTGGCCCGGGCCACCGGACTGCCCGTGCGCACCATCCGGCACTGGTCGGACCAGGGCGCCCTGCCCCCGGTGGGCCGCTCCACCGGCGGCTACCGGCTGTACGACGCCGCGAGCGTCGCCCGCCTGGAGCTGATCCGCACGCTGCGCGAACTGGGCCTCGGCCTGGCCGAGGTGCGCCGGGTGCTGTCCGGGGAGAGCAGCGTCGCCGAGGTGGCGGCCGCCCACGTCGCGGCCCTGGACGCGCAGATCCGGGCGCTGCGGGTGACCCGCGCGGTGCTGTCGACGGTCGCGAAACGCGGTTCCACGGCGGAGGAGATGACCCTGATGAACAGACTGGCCCGGCTGTCGGCGGCGGAACGCGGCAGGATCGTCGCGGAGTTCGTGGACGAGACGTTCCGCGGACTCGACACCGCCGACCCCGCGATCCGCGATCGGATGGCCGGCCTGCCCGCCGACCTGCCCGAGGACCCCACCCCCGCCCAGGTCGACGCCTGGGTCGAACTCGCCGAACTGCTCCAGGACCCCGGCTTCCGCGCCGAGATGCGCACGGCGGCCGAACTCAACGCCTCCGACCACGGCGGCTCCGCGCCCGAGGGGGAGTCCCTGTGGTTCGCCCGGCGACTGGTCCGGCAGGGTGCCGAGGCCCGGCGCCGCGGCCTCGACCCCGCCTCCCCCGAGGCCGGCGCCGTCCTCGGCGAACTGATCGGCGACAGCGATCCGGCGGCCGTCCTGAAGCGGCTGGAGCTGATGACGGGCGACCGCGTCGCCCGCTACCGGGAACTGCTGGCCACGGTGAAGGGCGGCGCCCCCGCCGCCGCCCACCGCGAGGAGTTCGGCTGGGTGGTCGCCGCGCTGCGCGCCCGTACGGGCGGATAATCTGGCCTGCGTCAACAGGACGCCCGTACGGCGGCACCGCGGGTGCCGGACGGCGGACGAGGCACCACAGAAGGGGGCCGATCGGTGGCGGACATCGAGGCAGCGCGCAAGGAGTTCCAGCGGATCGACACGGACGGTGACGGCTTCATCACCGCCGCCGAGTTCAAGTCCGCCCTGGCCCAGGGCGGGGACTGGAACGTCACCGACTCGGTGGCCGACTCCATCATCGCCAGCCGTGACCTCAACGGCGACAAGGTCCTGTCCTTCGACGAGTTCTGGACGTTCCTGAACAAGTGACGAGCCGGGTACGCCCGGTACCCGGCCCCGAAACGGGGGCGCCCGCCGCACACCGGCGGGCGCCCCCGCGTCCGTTCAGCGGCGGCGCGCGACGCGCACGCTCCAGCGGCCGCCGTGACGGCCGAGCACCAGCGGCAGGTCGAAGCACTTGCCGACCTGATCGTCCGTGAGCACCGCCCCCACCGGCCCCCGCGCCAGCTCACCCCCCTCGCGCAGCAGCAACGCGTGAGTCGTCCCCGGCGGCAGCTCCTCCAGATGGTGGGTGACCAGGACCGTCGCCAGCCCGGGGTGCTCCTCGCGCAGCGCGTCCAGCGCCTCGATCAGCTGCTCCCGGCCCGGCAGGTCCAGCCCGGTGGCCGGTTCGTCGAGCAGCAGCAGTCGCGGCTCGGGCATCAGCGCCCGGGCGATCAGCACCCGGCCGCGCTCGCCCTGCGACAGCGTCGTCCAGCGGGCCTCCCGCCGGCCGGCCAGCCCCAGCGTGCCCATCAGCCGCTCGGCACGCTCCTCCTGTTCCGGCGTCGGCACCCACCGCGGCTGCGGCTCCACGGAGTTGGTCAGGCCGGTCAGGACCACGTCCCGCACCCGCAGCGCCGAACGCAGCGGATGGCGCGGATCGACGTGCCCGATCAGCGAGCGCAGCTCCCGCAGGTCCACGGTGCCCAGCCGGCGGCCCAGCACCTCCACCGTGCCGTGCGTGGGATGCACCCGGGCACCCAGCAGGCTCAGCAGCGTCGTCTTGCCGGCCCCGTTGGCGCCGAGCAGCGCCCAGTGCTCACCGGGGCGCACGGTCAGCGAGACGTCCCGCAGCAGTGCCCGCCCGTCCCGCAGGACGTGCACGTCCCGCGCGTCGAGCAGCGCCGTACCGCCGCCGTCCCCGTTCCCGTCGTCCCCGCCGCGCATCACGCCTCCGTCGCTTCCCGAGTCCTGGCGGTCCACCGCGCCCCCGCCCGGTTCACCGCCGACAGCACGGCGTGCACGGACGCCGCCGGCACCGAGGTGTCCCGGCCCGCGCCCCACGCGGTGACCCCGTCCACCCGGCACTCCGCGTAGGCGACCGCCTCCGCGTCCGCCCCCGGACCCGCCGCGTGCTCCGCGAAGTTGCGCACCTCCACCGTGATCCCGGCCCCGGCCAGCGCGTCGGCGAAGGCCGCGAGCGGCCCGTTGCCGGTGCCCTCGTGCCCGGTCCGGCGGCCCTCGCGCTCCAGCGCGCACACGAAGCGGTGCGCCCCCGAGGCGTCCCGGCTCGCCGACCAGGAGACGAGCCGCACCGCGCCCTGCCGGCCGGGCACCAGGTACGCCGCCTCGAACAGCGCGTACAGCTCCCGCGCCGTCGCCTCCCGGCCGCTGTCGTCGGTGGCCCGCTGCACCACCCGCGAGAAGTCCGGGCGCATCCGGGCCGGCAGGTTCACCCCGTGCCCGGTCCGCAGCAGGTAGGCCATCCCGCCCTTGCCGGACTGCGAGTTGACCCGGATCACCGCCTCGTAGGAACGGCCCAGGTCCGCCGGGTCGACCGGCAGGTACGGCACCGCCCACGGCGCCTCCCGCTCCGGCACCCCCAGCTCGGCCGCCCGCTTCGCGTGCGCGGCGAAGCCCTTGTCGATGGCGTCCTGGTGGGTGCCGGAGAACGCCGTGTGGACCAGCTCCCCGGCGTACGGATGGCGCGGGTGCACCGGCAGCCGGTTGCAGTGCTCCACCGTCTCCCGCACCGCGTCGATGTC
Source organism: Streptomyces griseoaurantiacus (assembly GCF_036189845.1). Taxonomy (NCBI): domain Bacteria; kingdom Bacillati; phylum Actinomycetota; class Actinomycetes; order Kitasatosporales; family Streptomycetaceae; genus Streptomyces; species Streptomyces griseoaurantiacus. Next base: position 5,239,438 of record NZ_CP108326.1, read on the forward strand.
GCTCAGGTCGACCCTCGGGTCGACGCCCTGCGCGAAGAGATTGAGCGCCAGCGTCACCAGGTCCACATTGCCGGTGCGCTCCCCGTTGCCGAAGAGACAGCCCTCCACCCGCTGTGCCCCCGCCAGCACGGCCAGTTCGGCGCAGGCCACGCCCGTGCCCCGGTCGTTGTGCGGGTGGACGGACAGCACGACGCTGTCCCGGCGGGCCAGATGCCGGTGGACGTACTCGATCTGGTCGGCGTAGACGTTGGGCGTGGCGATCTCCACCGTGGCGGGGAGGTTGTGGGTGACCGGACGGTCGGGGCTCGCCTCCCACAGCGCGGTCAGCTCGTCGCACAGTTCGAGGACGAAGTCGGGCTCGGTGAGGTTGAAGGTCTCGGGCGAGAACTGGAACCGCACCCGGCCGCGCAGCCGGTCCGCGCGGCGGGCCATGCGCGTGGCCGCCTCCCGCACGGTCCGCCGCACCTCCTCACGGTCCCGCCCGAGCACCACCTCCCGCCACACCGGCGAGGTCGCGATGTACAGATGGACGACGGCCCGCTCCATCCCCTCGATCGCGTCGAAGGTGGTGTCGATCAGCTCCGGCCGGGCGGGCGTGAACACCACGGGCGTCACGTCCCCGGGCACCGCCCCCTCCGTCACCAGGTGTCGCACGAAGTCGAAGTCGGTGCGGCTCGCGGAGGGGTAGCCGACCTCGATCTCCTTGAAGCCCATGCCGGTCAGCAGGTCGAAGAAGCGGCGCTTGCGCGGGGTGTCCATCGGCTCGGCGAGCGCCTGGTTCCCGTCGCGCAGATCGACCGGCACCCACAGCGGCGCCCGTTCGATCCGGGCCGAGGGCCACCGCCGGTCCTCGGCGGGCACCCTTACGCGTTCCTGGAAGGGACGGTAGCGGTGGAACGGCATGGGTCCGGGCCGCTGCGGATTCCAGGACTCCTGGGCAGGGGCGGACGGGCGAGGGTCCTCGTGCGGGGTGTTCATGCTGGCGTGTCACTGCCTTCGGCTCGGCCGGACGGCGACCGGCGGCACGGCGGGACCCCGCGGCGGGGGTGCCGGTCGTCGTCAGGCCCCGCCGCGGCAGCCGAGGAGAAGCAGACCGCGAAGCGTCATGCCGGTACGCTATCCACACCTCAGCTCCTCAGACAAGTTGTTTCGTTCGCGGGCTCGGCGCGGTGTCGGCGCGCACTCCGGCTCCGACCGCCCCCACCCGGCGACGTAGGGTGCCCCCATGCCGCTAGACGCCGTCCGCCCCAGCCCGCTCGTCGAACAGGCCGCGGACCGGCTGCGTGCGCAGATCACCGGCGGCCAGTGGCCGGTCGGCACCAAGCTCCCGGGGGAGACGACCCTGGCCAAGGAGCTCGGCGTCGGCCGCTCCACGGTCCGCGAGGCGCTGCGCGCCCTCGCCGGCGCCGGACTGGTCCGCCCACGGCACGGCGCCGGGGTCTTCGTCACCGCCACCGAGCCCCTCGAGGACTGGCCCACCCGGCTGCGCCGCGCCGCCGCCACGGACGTCTACGAGGTCCGCCTCGGCCTGGAGGTCCACGCGGCCGCCCTCGCCGCGGCCCGCCGCACCCCCGAGGACACCGCCGCGCTCCGCACCGCCCTGGAGGGCCGCCGCAGGGCCGCGACCGCGGACGACGCCGCCTTCGTCGACGCCGACATCGCCCTGCACGCGGCCGTCGTCGCCGCCGCGCACAACCCCGTGCTCGCCGACCTCTTCACCGAGTTCACCCCGGCCCTGCGCCGCGGCCTGATCGAGATGCTCGACCTCGTCGGCCTGCGCGCCGAGGACCCCGGCACGGGCGACGAGACCCACGAGGCCCTGGTCGAGGCGATCGCCCGGGGCGACTCCGAGGCGGCACCGGCGGTCCTGCGCACCGAACTCGAACAGACCCTGGCCCTGCTGCGCCGGTCCTGAGGGCCCGGACGCGTCCCGCCCGCGCCTCGCCGGGCCGGTCAGGCGTCGTCCGCCCATTTCTTCAGCGCGGCCTTGCTGCCGAAGTCGGCGACGTCCTTGTCGTGCGGGTCGGACGTGTATTGGTGGAAGCGCCACTTGGCCTTGATGCGGGGCTCGCCGGCCGTCACGTAGTCGGCGATCCAGAGACCGTCGCCGGCGTACGAGGTCCTGTCGACGTTGAGCCAGAAGTTCCTGTTGCAGTACAGGAGCACCCGGTTGTTCGGCCTGAGCGCCTTGACCTTGCGGATGAAGCTGTCCTTCTCCGCGTTGCTCGCGTGGCCGCCCTCGCCGTTGGTCTCCCAGTCGACGGCGAGGAGGTCGCCGCCCTTCTCCGGGGCGTGTTTGACGAAGTACTCGGCCTGAGCGGTGAGGTTGCCCGGCCACAGGAAGTGGTAGAAGCCGACGACGAGCCCGGCGTCACGGGCGTGCTTGGTCTGGGCGGTGAGCCTGGGATTGATGTAACTGCGGCCCTCGGTCGCCTTGATGAAGGCGAAGGAGAGACCGTCCGTGCCGAAGGAAGAGGACTGGTAGGCGCTGACGTCGATACCTCGCAGCATGGGGGGACTCCTCGAAGTGCGGTGTGTGGGACGGGAGTTGCCGCCCGTTCACTCTGGCACGATCCGGATGCCCGCTGGGCGTGGCCCGAAAAATATGATCGGACGCGCGGGGGTGCCGCCCACCACGACCGGCGCCCGGCCCGGCCGGGGTTCATGCCCCGGAAGCTGCCCCTCCGTACCTCCTCCGCCCCCTCCCGCCGCCCTACCGTTCGGGGCGTCGACCGGGAGGGGCGAGGCGGGCGTGCGAGAGCATCGGAAAGTCACACGGGCGCGTCCGGCGCCTCCGGCCGCGGCCTTACGCGGGGCGCCGCCCCCGACCGGTCTGGCCGCGCTGCAGCGGCAGGCCGGGAACGCGGCGACGACCCGCTGGGTGCAGCGCACGGAGAACTCCCCGGACAATCCCCTGGCCGGGCACTACTCCCGCACGCCCGTGGCGCACCCGGAGTGGGGCACCTACCAGGAACTGATCCAGGCCGCGGGCATCCCCCAGGACGAGGCGGACGACGCCTGGCAGCTCCTGCTCGGCGGGATCGACTCGCAGGGCGAGATCAACGCCGACGCCGCGGCGCGGACGAGCAACCGCCAGGAGCAGCGCGAGCTCCGGATGAAGAACTCCTGGTACGAGCAGTTCGTCGAGATGATGACCAAGCACATGGAGCTGGAGACGCCCACCATGGCCCTGTGGGCCGGCGGCGACGAGGTCAACGACTACGCGCAGCAGAAGGGCCACACGACGCTGGCGCGCACACGCATCGGCAGGATAATCAACGTCCTGAAGCTGCATCCGGACTGGAAGCTCACGGGGCCGATGTGGAGCATCGTGTCGAAGGCCTTCGTGAACCTCGCGACCGGCCCGGTGCACATCTTCGTGCGCGCCTACAACCCCGACAGCATCCTCATCAGGCTGGAGGTCCCCGAGCTCTGGCTGGTCCAGCGGCTGAACCCGGCCGTCGAGATGATCTGGCACCCCCTGTACACCGGCCCGGACGGGAAGACGAAGGAGATCGACCGGGACTTCCGTCTCGTCGACAACGCGGAGTACAAGGGACGCGACACCTGCGTGCGCGTCCTCGTCCAGTACCTGAGGCACTTCCACGACCGGGACAACAAGAACGCCACCCCGGCCTACAAGAGCACGGAGGAGCTGCTCGCCGGCAACGGCCACAAGGACGGCATCTGAGACGCCGCACCACCGGGCCGCGCGAGGCGGCCCTCAGCACTCGATGATGTTCACCGCCAGACCGCCCCGGGCCGTCTCCTTGTACTTGACCGACATGTCCGCGCCGGTCTCCTTCATCGTCTTGATGACCTTGTCCAGGGACACCTTGTGCGAGCCGTCGCCGCGCATGGCCATGCGGGCGGCGGTGACCGCCTTCACCGCGGCCATGCCGTTGCGCTCGATGCAGGGGATCTGCACCAGGCCGCCCACCGGGTCGCAGGTCAGGCCCAGGTTGTGCTCCATGCCGATCTCCGCCGCGTTCTCCACCTGCTCCGGGGAGCCGCCGAGCACCTCCGCGAGCGCGCCCGCCGCCATCGAGCAGGCCGAGCCGACCTCGCCCTGGCAGCCGACCTCGGCGCCGGAGATGGAGGCGTTCTCCTTGAAGAGCATGCCGATCGCGCCGGCCGCGAGGAGGAAGCGGACGACGCCCTCCTCGTCGGCGCCGGGCACGAAGTCCATGTAGTAGTGGAGGACCGCCGGGATGATGCCGGCCGCGCCGTTGGTGGGCGCGGTCACCACCCGGCCGCCGGCCGCGTTCTCCTCGTTGACGGCCATCGCGTAGAGGGTGATCCACTCCATGGCGAGCGTCGCCGGGTCGCCCTCGGAGCGCAGCTTGCGCGCGGTGGTCGCGGCCCGGCGGCGCACCTTGAGACCGCCGGGCAGGATGCCCTCGCGGGACATGCCGCGGGCCACGCAGGCCTTCATCACCCGCCAGATCTCCAGCAGTCCGGCGCGGATCTCCTCCTCGGTGCGCCAGGAGAGCTCGTTCTCCAGCATCAGCGCGGAGATCGAAAGGCCGGTCTCCTTCGTCAGGCGCAGCAGCTCGTCGCCCGTGCGGAAGGGGTACTTCAGGACGGTGTCGTCCAGCTTGATGCGGTCGGCGCCGACCGCCTCCTCGTCGACCACGAAGCCGCCGCCGACGGAGTAGTACGTCCTGGTCGTCAGCTCGGCGCCGGAGGCGTCGTACGCCCACAGGGTCATGCCGTTGGCGTGGTAGGGGAGGGCCTTGCGGCGGTGCAGGACGAGGTCCTCCTCGAAGGAGAAGGCGATCTCGTGCTCGTCCAGGAGGCGCAGCCGGCCGGACTCCCTGATCGCCGCGACCCGGTCGTCGGCGCCCTCCACGTCCACCGTGCGCGGAGAGGCGCCCTCCAGGCCGAGCAGCACCGCCTTGGGGGTGCCGTGGCCGTGGCCGGTGGCGCCGAGGGAGCCGTAGAGCTCGGCGCGGACGGAGGCGGCGGAGTCCAGCAGCCCCTCGTTGCGCAGCCGGCGCGCGAACATGCGGGCCGCGCGCATCGGGCCGACCGTGTGGGAGCTGGACGGGCCGATGCCGATCGAGAACAGGTCGAAGACCGAGATGGCCACGGGCGGACTCCCTTGTGCGGGGTGGTGCGGGGGCGGGGACGCCACTCCCGCGCGGTGTGGGCGCGGGAGCGGCGGCCGGGGTCCGGGGCGCGCGGGTTGCGGCGCGCCCCGGGGGTGCGGGCGTACGGCGGCGCGTACGCCCGCGAAGGGCGTACGACGGTGCGTAGCCCCGTGGACGTGCTACTTGCGCACGCCCGGGTAGAGCGGGTGCGCCGCGACGAGTGCCGCGACGCGGGCCTTCAGTGCCTCGGCGTCGAAGGAGGGCTTCAGCGCCTCGGCGATGACGTCCGCGACCTCCGCGAAGTCCCGTGCCTCGAAGCCGCGGGTGGCCAGCGCGGGGGTGCCGATGCGCAGGCCGGAGGTGACCATCGGCGGGCGCGGGTCGTTGGGGACGGCGTTGCGGTTGACCGTGATGCCGATCTCGTGCAGCCGGTCCTCCGCCTGCTGCCCGTCCAGCGCGGAGTCGCGCAGGTCGACCAGGACCAGGTGGACGTCGGTCCCGCCGGACAGCACGGACACGCCGTGCTCCCGGACGTCGTCCCGCACCAGCCGTTCGGCCAGGATGCGGGCGCCCTCCAGCGTACGACGCTGGCGCTCGGCGAACTCCTCGGAGGCGGCGACCTTGAAGGCGACGGCCTTGGCGGCGATCACGTGCTCCAGCGGGCCGCCCTGCTGACCGGGGAAGACGGCCGAGTTGATCTTCTTGGCCAGCTCGGCCGTGGAGAGGATCACACCGCCGCGCGGGCCGCCCAGCGTCTTGTGGGTGGTCGTGGTGACGACGTGCGCGTGCGGCACGGGGCTGGGGTGCAGCCCCGCCGCGACCAGCCCGGCGAAGTGGGCCATGTCGACCATCAGGTACGCGCCGACCTCGTCCGCGATCCGCCGGAAGGCGGCGAAGTCGAGCTGCCGGGGGTACGCCGACCAGCCGGCCACGATCAGCTTCGGCCGGGACTCCTTGGCGAGCCGCTCGACCTCGGCCATGTCGACCTGCCCGGTCTCGCCGTCGACGTGGTAGGCGACCACGTCGTAGAGCTTGCCGGAGAAGTTGATCCGCATGCCGTGGGTCAGGTGCCCGCCGTGCGCGAGGTCGAGGCCCATGATCGTGTCGCCGGGCTTGAGCAGCGCGAACATGGCGGCGGCATTGGCCTGCGCGCCGGAGTGCGGCTGCACGTTGGCGTGCTCGGCGCCGAACAGTGCCTTCACCCGGTCGATGGCGATCTGCTCGACCACGTCGACGTGCTCGCAGCCGCCGTAGTAGCGGCGGCCAGGGTAGCCCTCGGCGTACTTGTTGGTGAGGACCGAGCCCTGGGCCTCCATGACCGCGACCGGGGCGAAGTTCTCCGAGGCGATCATCTCGAGGGTGGACTGCTGGCGGTCCAGCTCGGCGTCGACCGCGGCGGCCACGTCGGGGTCCAGCTCGTGCAGCGGGGCGTCGAGCAGGGACATCGAAGACCGGGATGACTGGGGGGACAAGGGTGACATGGGTGGGTTCCTCAGCCGGTGATGAAGGCGGTGTACTCGTCCGCGGAGAGCAGGTCGTCCGGGGTGCCGGAGATCCGCACCTTGAACAGCCAGCCGCCCTCGAAGGGCGCGGAGTTCACCAGCGAGGGGTCGTCGACCACGTCGCCGTTGACCTCGGTGACCTCACCCGTGACCGGGGCGTACAGGTCGCTGACCGACTTGGTCGACTCCAGCTCGCCGCAGGTCTCGCCCGCCGTGACGGTGGCGCCGACCTCGGGGAGCTGCACGTAGACGACGTCGCCGAGCGCGTTGGCCGCGTGCTCGGTGATGCCGACCGTCGCGACGCCGTCCGCGGCGTCCGACAGCCACTCGTGCTCCTTGCTGTACCGCAGGTGCTGGGGGTTGTCGCTCATGGCTGAATTCTCCTGTACGCGGGGGAAGGGCCCGGAAAGGGGTCGGGGAAGGAGGTCGGGAGGGGACGGGTGAGGGACGGCCGGACGGTGACCGGCGGGGCCGGTCCGGCCCCGCGCTGCGCCCAGTCTCCCCTCCCGTCCCATGCGGCGCGCGCGAGACGGCGGCCGCGTCGCGTCGCCCGGGGGGCGGCCCCGCGCGGTGCGGGGAGGGCCGGTGGCCCCGGGCGGCGGGGATGCGGGCGGTTACTTGCGGCGCTTGTAGAAGGGCAGCGCCACGACCTCGAACGGCTCGTGGCCGCCGCGGATGTCCACCGCGACACCGGCGGTGCCCGGGGCGGCGTGCGCGGCGTCGACGTACGCCATGGCGATCGGCTTGCCCAGCGTGGGGGAGGGGGCGCCGGAGGTGACCTCGCCGATCACCGTGCCGTCCGCGAGGACCGGGTAACCGGCGCGCGGCACCCGGCGGCCCTCGGCGACCAGCCCGACGAGCACCCGCGGCGGGTTCTGCTCGGCCCGTTCGGCGGCCTCGGCCAGCGCCTCGCGTCCCACGAAGTCGCCCTCCTTGCCGAACTTCACCACCCGGCCGAGCCCGGCGTCGAAGGGGGTCAGCGCGGTGCTCAGCTCGTTGCCGTACAGCGGCATGCCGGCCTCCAGGCGGAGGGTGTCCCGGCAGGACAGCCCGCAGGGGACGAGCCCGGCCGAGGCCCCGGCCTCGGTGAGCGCCTGCCACAGCTTCTCGGCGTCGGCCGGGTCGACGAACAGCTCGAAGCCGTCCTCGCCGGTGTAGCCGGTACGGGCGATCAGCGCGGGGACACCGGCGACGGTGCCGGGCAGCCCGGCGTAGTACTTCAGGCCGTCGAGGTCGGCGTCGGTGACCGAGGCGAGGATGCCGGGGGAGGCGGGACCCTGGACGGCGAGCAGCGCGTAGGCGTCGCGGTCGTCGCGCACCACGGCGTCGAAGCCGGCGGCCCGCTCGGTGAGCGCGTCGAGGACGGTCCGGGCGTTGGAGGCGTTGGCGACGACCAGGTACACCGGGTGCTCCGCGTCGGCGAGCCGGTAGACGATCAGGTCGTCCAGGATGCCGCCGTCCGCCCGGCAGATCATGGTGTAGCGGGCCCGGCCGGCGGCGAGCGTGGCGAGGTCGCCGACGAGCGCGTGGTTGAGGAGGGCCGGGGCGTCCGGGCCGGTGACGGTGATCTCGCCCATGTGGGAGAGGTCGAACAGGCCGGCCCGGGTGCGGACGGCGAGGTGCTCCTCGCGTTCGGAGCCGTAGCGCAGCGGCATGTCCCAGCCGGCGAAGTCGGTCATCGTGGCACCGAGGGAGCGGTGCAGGGCGTCGAGGGCGGTGCGGCGCGGGGCGCCGGAGGCGGTGCTGCTCATCGGTCGTTCTCCCGGACGAGAGGGCGTGGCGGGGCGGGCGGGAGGAGCGCGCACGGCGCTCCCCGGTCCTCCCCATCTGTCATCGGAACCTGAGAGCTTCACCGTGACCCGGCGAGGGGGTCACGGCTTGCACCTTGGGTGGGACCGCCGTGTGCACGGACGGCCCGCTTTCCAGATGTGCCTCGCCCGCGCGGTAACTGGGCCTGAGAGATTCAAGGGAGTGCTTGCTCCTTCGGCGCCCCGGTCACAGCCCTCGGGCCGGGGACTCTCCCGCGCGGATTCGAACGGCCGGTATGCGGTTGGGGCCACATCATCGCATGCCTCCCCGCCCCCGCCGCCCCGGCCCGTGTCCCCGCGTTCTCCCGCCGGTCCGCGACCCGCGCCCGCCCGCGGCCCGGTCCCGGGGGACGCGATCTTCCCGTGCGTCCCGGACGCACCCCTGATCCCGGCTCAGCCACCCTCTGTAGCAGGCCTGTTGCACGAGAGGGACGCGACGGCGAGACATGGTGCATTACCTTCTCTTTACGCTCGGCGGGGAAGGGGCACTCATGTCCCGGAGGAGGACGATCAGGGTGGACAGGACCACGGCGTACGGCACCACACCGGCCCTCGCCCTGCCCGAGCGGGCGGTCGCGCTGCCCGCGCGGCAGGCCGGGCCCGCCGCGGGCGCCGAACCGGGGTACGGCTCCGCTCCGGCACCGGTCGTGCGCGATCTGCGCGAGCGGGGCGGGCGCAGCCCGCACGGACTGATCTTCGGCCCCCGCGACGTCGTCGTCGTGACCGGCCTGCCCGGCAGCGGCAAGTCCACGCTCATGCGCCGCGCGGTCGGCGCCGGCGGCACCCGGGTCGACTCCCAGGACACCCGGGACCGCTGGGACGCCCGCGCCCCCCGCCTCCTCCCGTACGCCGTCTACCGTCCCCTCGTCCGGCTCGCCCACTACGCGGGTCTGCGGCGCGCGGTCCGCGCCGGCGGCGGCGTCGTCGTGCACGACTGCGGCACGCAGGGCTGGGTCCGTACCTGGCTCGCCCGGGAGGCCCGCCGGCGCGGCGGCGCCCTGCACCTGCTGATCCTCGACGTCGGTGCCGAGCGGGCCCGCGAGGGCCAGCGCGCGCGGGGCCGGGGGGTCTCGGCGTACGCCTTCCTCCGCCACCGCCGGGCCACCCGGGGCCTGCTGCGCGCGGTCGAGCGCGGGACCCTGCCCGAGGGCTGCGCCTCCGCCACCCTCCTGGACCGCCCCGCGGCCGGGGCCCTGCGCAGGATCGAGTTCGGGGGCGCCCACCGGCCCGGCGGGCGATAGGGTTCCGTGCCGGAACGGCACATACCGGCAGGGCAGGGTAGGAGAGGCACATGGACGTCCCGGCACAGGCGCATCCGCACGGCGGCTGGCCCGGCAACGAACTGGAAGAGGTGCTCTCCGCCTCCCTCGGCGTCCCCTCGGCCGGCGCCCGCATCGTCGAGGTGCTCGCCCGCAGCTTCCTCTGGATCCCGCTGCCCAACGGCCGCGGCGCCCAGGGCGGTCCGCTCGACCTGCCGAGCCTGGAGCTGGACGGCCAGGCGTACGTCCCCGTCTTCAGCTCCGAGGAGCAGTTCCGCCAGGTCGTGGGCACGCACATGGGGTTCACCGTCGCGCCCGCCGTGGAGTTCGCCCGGGGGCTGCCCCCGCAGGTCGGCCTCGCCGTGAATCCCGACGGCACCCTCGGCATCCCGTTGCCGCCCGAGGCGGTGGCCGAGCTGTGCCGCGGCGGCCTCGCCCCGCTGGACGGCCCCGCCTCCGGCGGCCGCGTCCGGCTCTTCGAACCCGATTGGCAGGACGACCCGGTCGACCTGCTCGCCGCCGCCTCCGCCGAGTTCGCCGCGAGCGGCGCCGTGCTCTCCGCCCGCCGCTGCCTCGCCGCGATCGAGACCGCCGAGCCCGTCATGTTCGTCGGCGTCGAACTCGCCTCCCTCGACCCCGAGGCGCACACGGTCCCCCTGGAGGCCCTCGGCCGGGCGCTGGCCAAGGCCCCCGTCACCCTCCCCGTCAACATGGTGTTCCTGGACGCCGCCCAGGACCCGGTCTGCGACTGGCTCCGGGAGAACGTCCGGCCCTTCTACCAACTGGGCTACTGACCCCGGGAGCGGGCACCGCCGCGGACTTCGGCGCTCCCCGGCCCATCCCCGGGCCGGGGGCCGACCTTTAAGCTGTCCTCAGTCAATGTCTCGCGAGAGGGCGGTAGAAGGTGAGCGCGTCGGGCACGGCCGCGGCCGGGCAGGTCGAGCACATGCTGCGCCAAGTCACGCCCGGGCGTTACGACGCCTACGAGGCACTGCTCCGCGCACTCGCGGCGCCCTCCTCCGGTCATCTCTGGATGCTGCTCTGGCAGGGGCAGACCGGTTCCTCCGACGCCCAGTACGGAACCATGGAGGTCGGCGGTTTCCCGTACGCCCCCTGCGTGACCTCCGCCCAGGAGCTGTCGGCCAGCGGCTGGAGCCGGTCCTACGAGGTGGTCGACGGCCTGGAGGCGGCCCGCGCCCTCTACCCCGACCACTACGGCCTGTGGCTCAACCCGCACGCCCCCGGCGGCGGCGTCGGCATCCCCTGGCTGGACCTGCGGCGGATCGCCACCGGCCTCGACAGACAGCCGGCCGGACCGCTCCGGCTGAGTGAACCGGCCATCGAGATCCCGCAGTTCTACGCCCTGCTCACGCAGAACGCGCACCGCACCCCCGCCGTGCGCGCGCTGCGCCGCGCCTGGGTGCAGCCCGCGCTGGGCGCGCCGTACCTCGCCATCGGCCTGGACGTGTACGAGGCCTCGCCCCCGGCCGTGGACGCGGTGCGCACGATGATGCGGCAGTCGGTCGTCGCCGTTCCGGACGGGCTGCCCGTCTCGACCGTCGCGCTGTCCGATCCGCACGACCCGGTCGCGATGTGGCTGCGGGCCCGGGCCCGGCCGTTCTACGACCGTGAGGCCCACGCCCCCGCCGCGGCGCCCGCCGCCGGCTACGGCTACCCCCACACGCCCGGATACTGAGACACGCGTACGCTGTCGAGTGAAGGCTGCTCATCGTACCTTCACGTTAACTCCGTGTTTCTGCGCGCGTAGAGGGCAACGGAACGAGTGGTTCCGTCGGGTTATCGGGTCTGGTGTCCCAATTGCCTACCGTCCGGCTCCTGTTACCCACTGTCCGCATAACGGAACACCTCAAAGAGCATCACGGTTACGCATCCATTCCCCGTCAACCCTGGCAACAGATCGCCGGAGCGTTGAAGACTCCCGCACCAGGGGAGCGTTCGCTCCCGTGTACGACGGACTGATCACGCCGCTACGAGCGGCAAGTGCGGGCCGGCTACCGCCGGTTGAGAGGGGTCCCTGCCAGATGACGGCACCATTGCACGAGCCGACCGCGGAAGCGGCTCCGAGTGCGGCCGAAGAAGCGGCGGTTCAAGGCGCCGGGACGAAGGCCGTGCAGGGGCGCTCCCTGGGCCGGATCGCCTGGGAACGCCTGAAGCGGGACAAGCTCGCCCTGACGGGCGGTGTGGTCGTGCTCGTCCTGGTCCTGGTCGCGATCTTCGCCCCGTTCATCGCGGACCTGGCCGGACAGGACCCCGACGCGTACCACGAGAACCTGATCGACCCGCTGTTCGGCACCCCCACCGGGTCCCTCGGCGGCATCAGCGGCGACCACCTCCTCGGCGTCGAGCCCGTCAACGGCCGCGACCTCTTCGCCCGTGTCGTCTACGGCGCCCGGATCTCGCTCCTCGTCGGCTTCCTGTCCGCGATGGTGGCCGTGGTCCTCGGCACCGTGCTGGGCATCCTCGCCGGCTTCTTCGGCGGCTGGGTCGACGCCGTCGTCAGCCGCGTCATGGACGGTCTGCTCGCCTTCCCGCAGCTGCTGTTCATCATCGCCCTGGTCTCGGTCATGCCGAACCACATGCTGGGCCTGACCGGCACCGGCGTGCGCGTCTTCGTGATGATCCTGGTGATCGGCTTCTTCGGCTGGCCCTACATCGGCCGCGTGGTGCGCGGCCAGACGCTGTCCATGCGTGAGCGCGAGTACGTCGAGGCGGCCCGCTCGCTGGGCGCCGGCCGCTTCTACATCCTGTTCAAGGAACTGCTGCCCAACCTCGTCGCGCCCATCATCGTGTACACGACGATGATGATCCCGACCAACATCCTCACCGAGGCCGCGCTCAGCTTCCTCGGCGTGGGCGTCAAGCCGCCCACCTCCTCCTGGGGACAGATGCTGTCCACCGCGATCGACTACTACGAGTCGGACCCCATGTTCATGGTGGTCCCCGGTGTGGCGATCTTCATCACCGTCCTTGCCTTCAACCTCTTCGGCGACGGCGTGCGTGACGCGCTCGACCCGAAGGGCTCCCGCTGAACTGCCGTACCCCCTACTGAGGTTCGCGAATTGTCCGCGGACCGATTGACATCCGGAGGATCCGAGATCGTGACTACCCAACGCACCACAGGGCGGCGCAAGCAGGCGGCGGCCGCCGCGATCGCGGTCGTCGCGCTGCTGAGCACGGCGGCGTGCGGCGGCAACGACGACAGCGACGGCGGTTCGAAGAGCGGCGCGGCCGGTTTCAACGCGGCCAACGACAAGGTCGCCCAGGCCTCGCTGGCCAAGAAGGGCGGCGAGCTGAAGTTCGCCAGCGCCCAGGACGCCGACTCGTGGGACACCACCCGCGGTTACTACGGCTTCATGTGGAACTTCTCCCGCTACTACAGCCGTCAGCTCCTGACCTACAAGACGGAGCCGGGCACCACGGGCGCCGAGCTGACCCCGGACCTGGCCGCCGACATGGGCAAGGTCTCGGACGACGGCAAGACCTACACGTTCACCCTTCGTGACGGTGTCACGTGGGAGGACGGCAAGGCGATCACCGCCCAGGACATCAAGTACGGCATCGAGCGCCAGTGGGCGCAGGACGTGCTGTCCGGCGGCCCCGTCTACCTGCGGGACGTCCTCGACCCCGACAGCGAGTACAAGGGCCCGTACAAGGACAAGGACAAGAAGCACCTCGGCCTGAAGGCCATCGAGACGCCGGACGAGAAGACCATCGTCTTCCACCTGCCGAAGGCCAACTCGGACTTCATGCAGATGCTGGCGCTGACCTCGTCCTCGCCGGTCCGCCAGGACAAGGACACCAAGTCCAAGTACGGTCTGCACCCGTTCTCCTCGGGCCCGTACAAGTTCCAGTCCTACGCGCCCGGCAAGAACATGATGCTGGTGCGCAACACCAACTGGAAGGCCTCCTCCGACCCGGTCCGCAAGGCCTACCCGGACAAGGTCAGCATCAAGTTCTTCACCAACGCCAACGACCTGGACCAGCGTCTGATCAGCGGCGACTACGACATCGACCTGGCCCAGACCGGTCTGTCCCCGCAGGGCCGCAGCACCGCCCTGAAGCAGCACAAGGCCAACCTGGACAACCCGGTCTCCGGCTACATCCGCTACGCGGTCTTCCCGCAGAGCGTCAAGCCCTTCGACAACGAGCACTGCCGCAAGGCCGTGATCTACGGGGCCGACCACGTCTCCCTGCAGACCGCGCGCGGTGGCCCGATGGCCGGCGGTGACATCGGCACCAACATGCTCCCGCCGTCGGTGCCGGGCGCCGAGGGCCAGAAGTACGACCCGTACAAGCTGGCCACGGACAACAAGAACGGCAACGCCGCCAAGGCCAAGGAAGAGCTCAAGGCCTGCGGCAAGCCGAACGGCTTCAAGACCACCATCGCGGTCCGCAACAACAAGCCGGTCGAGGTGGCCACCGCCACGTCGATGCAGGCCTCGCTGAAGAAGGTCGGCATCGACGTCGACATCGACCAGTTCGACGGCTCGCAGACCACCGGCATCATCGGCAGCCCTTCCAACGTGAAGAAGAAGGGCTACGGCATCATCATCATGGGCTGGGGCCCGGACTTCCCGTCCGTCCAGGGCTACGGCGCCCCGCTGTGGGACAGCAAGTACATCCTTGAGAGCGGCAACAACAACTTCGCCCTGATCAAGGACAAGTCGATCGACAAGCTGTTCGACGACTACAACAAGACCCTCGAGGACTCCAAGAAGGCGGAGATCGCCACGGAGATCAACCACAAGGTCATGGAGGGCGGCTACTACCTGCCCTTCGTCTTCGAGAAGTTCATCAACTGGCGCGGCTCGAACGTGGCCAACGTGTACACGACGGGTGCGTACAGCGGCATGTACGACTTCGTCAACATGGGTCTGAAGTCCGCGAAGTAATCACCGGCACACCCGCCGAACGGCACGAAAGGCAGGTGAAGGCCGGCGCGGCGTGACCGCGGGCCGCCGGATGACCTCCGGCGGCCCGCGGTCCGCGGCGGGCCGTAAGCTGTGCTCGCTTACCTCATCAGGCGGCTGCTCGCCGCCGCAGTGATGCTGGTGGTCATCATCGTGGTGGTCTTCAGCATCTTCTTCCTCATCCCCAAGTGGGCCGGGGTCGACATCGCCACGAGCTTCGTGGGCAAGCAGGCGGACCCCGCCTCGGTCGAGGGCGTACGGGAGAAGCTGGGTCTGGCCGACCCGATCTACGCCCAGGTCTGGGAGTTCTTCAAGGGCATCTTCGTCGGCCGCACCTACTCGGGCGGCGGCGACGTCACCCAGTGCGCCGCGCCCTGCTTCGGCTACTCCTTCCGCAGCGAGCAGGCCGTCTGGCCGGTGCTCACCGACCGCTTCCCGGTGACCCTGGGCCTGGCGCTCGGTGCCGCCGTGCTGTGGCTGGTCTTCGGTGTCGCGGCGGGTGTGCTCTCCGCGCTCAAGCGGGGCAGCATCTGGGACCGCGGCGCGATGGTCGTCGCCCTCTCGGGTGTCTCCCTTCCCATCTACTTCACCGGCATGCTCAGCGTGGCCGTCCTCGACATCGGCCTGGGCTGGGTCGACGCCCAGTACGTGCCCCTGGACGAGAGCTTCACCGGCTGGTTCGGCGGCATGCTCCTGCCCTGGGTCACCCTCGCGTTCCTCTACGCGGCGATGTACGCGCGGATCACCCGCGCCACCATGATGGAGATCCTCGGCGAGGACTACATCCGCACCGCCCGCGCGAAGGGCCTGCGCGAGCCGGTCGTCATCCGCAAGCACGCCATGCGCTCCACGATGACCCCCCTGCTCACCATGCTCGGCATGGACCTCGGCGCCCTCATCGGCGGCGCGATCCTGACCGAGACCACGTTCAGCCTGCCGGGCCTCGGCCAGAAGGTGCTGGACGCGATCAAGAACCAGGACCTGCCCTTCATCCTGGGCGTCACCCTGATCACCTCGCTCGCGGTGCTCGTCGCCAACCTCGTCGTGGACATCCTGTACGCCGTCATCGACCCCCGAGTGAGGCTGGCATGACCGACATCGCCAAGAGCGGAGCCGCGCTCGGCGAGCCGCGGGCCGTCAAGGACTCGCCGGCGCCCAGCGCCTTCCTGGAAGTGCGCGACCTCAAGGTGCACTTCCCGACCGACGACGGCCTGGTCAAGTCCGTCGACGGGCTCAGCTTCCAGCTCGAGAAGGGCAAGACCCTCGGCATCGTGGGCGAGTCCGGCTCGGGCAAGTCGGTGACCTCGCTCGGCATCATGGGCCTGCACACCGCCGGCCAGTACGGCAAGCGCAAGGCGCGGATATCCGGCGAGATCTGGCTGGACGGCACCGAGCTGCTGTCCGCCGACCCCGACCATGTGCGCAAGCTGCGCGGCCGGCAGATGTCGATGATCTTCCAGGACCCGCTGTCCGCGCTGCACCCGTATTACACGATCGGGCAGCAGATCGTGGAGGCCTACCGGGTCCACCACGACGTCGACAAGAAGACCGCCAAGCGGCGCGCGGTGGAGATGCTCGACCGCGTCGGCATCCCGCAGCCCGACAAGCGCGTCGACAGCTACCCGCACGAGTTCTCCGGCGGCATGCGCCAGCGCGCGATGATCGCGATGTCGCTGGTCAACAACCCCGAGCTGCTCATCGCGGACGAGCCGACGACCGCCCTGGACGTCACCGTCCAGGCGCAGATCCTGGACCTCATCCGCGATCTGCAGACGGAGTTCGGCTCCGCGGTCATCATCATCACCCACGACCTGGGCGTCGTCGCCGAGCTGGCCGACGACCTGCTGGTGATGTACGGCGGCCGCTGCGTGGAGCGCGGCCCGGCCGAGAAGGTGTTCTACGAGCCCCGCCACCCCTACACCTGGGGCCTGCTCGGCTCGATGCCGCGGCTCGACCGCGACCAGCAGGAACGCCTCATCCCGGTCAAGGGCTCCCCGCCCTCCCTGATCAACGTGCCGTCCGGCTGCGCCTTCAACCCGCGCTGCCCGTACGCGGACGTCCCCAAGGACGACCTGACCCGCACGGTCCGCCCCGAGCTGGCCGAGGTGGGCAGCCGGCACTGGGCCGCCTGCCACATGAGCACGGAGCAGCGGGAGCGCATCTGGACCGAAGAGATCGCCCCGAAGCTGTGAGCGAGGACAAAGCTGTGACCACTCCCGCCAAGAGCGAAGGCGCGACCCTCACCAAGGACGCCGCCGCCGGCGAGACGCTGCTGAAGGTGACCGGCCTGCAGAAGCACTTCCCGATCCGCAAGGGCCTGCTCCAGCGGCAGGTCGGCGCGGTGCGGGCGGTCGACGGAATCGACTTCGAGGTGCGCCGGGGCGAGACCCTCGGCGTCGTCGGCGAGTCCGGCTGCGGCAAGTCGACCATGGGCCGGCTCATCACCCGGCTGCTCGAACCGACCGCCGGGAAGATCGAGTTCGAGGGCAAGGACATCACGCACCTCGGCGTCGGCGGCATGCGCCCGCTGCGCCGCGACGTGCAGATGATCTTCCAGGACCCGTACTCCTCGCTGAACCCGCGCCACACCATCGGCACGATCGTCGGCGCTCCCTTCAAGCTCCAGGGCGTCACGCCCGAGGGCGGTGTCAAGAAGGAGGTGCAGCGGCTGCTGTCGGTCGTGGGCCTGAGCCCCGAGCACTACAACCGCTACCCGCACGAGTTCTCCGGCGGTCAGCGGCAGCGCATCGGCATCGCCCGCGCGCTCGCGCTCAGCCCCAAGCTGGTCGTGGCGGACGAGCCGGTCTCCGCGCTGGACGTGTCGATCCAGGCCCAGGTCGTCAACCTGCTCGACGACCTCCAGCAGGAGCTGGGCCTGACGTACGTGATCATCGCGCACGACCTGTCCGTCGTCCGGCACGTCTCCGACCGCATCGCCGTGATGTACCTCGGCAAGATCGTGGAGCTGGCCGACCGCGACCTGCTCTACAAGTCGCCGATGCACCCGTACACCAAGGCGCTGATGTCGGCGGTGCCGATCCCGGACCCCTCGCGCAAGTCGGCCAGGAGCGAGCGCATCCTGCTCCAGGGCGACGTGCCCTCGCCGATCGCCCCGCCGAGCGGCTGCCGCTTCCACACCCGGTGCTGGAAGGCGACGGAGATCTGCCGCACCACCGAGCCGCCGCTGCTGGAGCTGCGGCCGGGCCAGCAGGTGGCCTGCCACCACCCGGAGAACTTCGCCGACCAGGCCCCGCAGGACACCGTGCTGCTGCGGGACGCCAGGAAGGCGGCCGAGACGGTCTCCGAGGAGGCGCTCGCGGAGTCCGCGGCCACCTCGGCGGCGGTGGCGGCCGAGGTGGGCGAGGCGGCCGAGGGGCTGACGCCGGTGACGAAGCCGGCGGCCGACCGGCCGGAGCCCGTGGCGGCCGAGCCGCTCGTCCCCGCGCAGAAGAACGTCCGCGCCGTGGAGGAGCCGGCCACGAAGGAGCCGGCCGGTTCCGAGGACGCGACCGTGGCCGAGGACGCCGCAGCGGCGGAGTCCGCCGGGGCCGGGGCCGCCGACGGCGAGGCCGGCACCGAGGGTGACGCGGGTACCGAGGGTGACGCAGGTCCCGAGGGTGACGCAGGTCCCGAGGGTGACGCAGGTCCCGACGGAACCGACGGAACCGACGGAACCGACGGAGCCGAGGGTCAGGAGTCAACTCCGAAGTAGCGCATGACGAGTTGGCAAAGTCATGTACATGCCTGAACGGGAGAGCGCAGAGTCGACCCCGCATGCCCGATCGACCACCGATCGGGCCACGCGCGAAAGGGACGACACATGGCACTCTCCCGTTCGGCACGTTTACTGACCCTCGCCACCGCGGCGGCCTCCTTCCTCGTCATCGCCGCCGGATCCGCCCCCACCGCCGGCGCCCCCGGCATCGGCGACGACTACTTCCCCCGGCTCGGCAACGGCGGCTTCGACGCCCGCCACTACGCGCTCGACGTGGCCTACGACCCGGACACCGACCGCCTCGACGGCCGGACCACCCTCACCGCCCGGGCGACCCAGAGCCTGTCCTCCTTCGACCTCGACCTGCAGAAGCTCGAGGTCACGCGCGTCGACGTCAACGGCAGACGGGCGGAGTTCGCCCGTGACGGGGACGAGATCCGCATCACCCCGCGCTCGCCCCTCGCCAAGGGCCGCACCTTCACCGTCTCCGTCACCTACGGCGGCGTGCCGGAGGCGCTGAGCGGGCCCATCGTCTTCGGCTCCTCCTACGGGTGGATGAAGACCGAGGACGGCGTCTTCGTGGCCTGCGAGCCCAACGCCGCCTCCACCTGGTTCCCCTCCAGCGACCACCCCTCCGACAAGGCCACCTACGACATCCGCATCAAGGCGCCGCGCGGCCTGACCGGCGTCTCCAACGGGCGGCTGGTCTCCACGCGGAACCGGGGCGGCTCGACGTACACCCACTGGCGCGAGAGCCGGCCCATGGCCACCTACCTGGCCACCGCCACCATCGGGAAGTTCGACGTGCGGACCGGGCGCACCCCGGCCGGCACACCGATCTACGTCGCCGTCGACCCGGTGCTGAAGAACAGCAACAACGTCGACGTCTACGGGGTCACCGCCGAGGCCACCGACTACTGGTCCGAGGTGTTCGGCCCGTATCCCTTCGAGGAGACCGGTGCGATCGTCGACGACATGCCGGAGGCCGGCTTCTCGCTGGAGGTGCAGTCCAAGCCCGCCTACTCCGCCGTCCGCAACGAGTCGACCATCGTGCACGAGCTGGCCCACCAGTGGTTCGGCGACTCCGTCTCGGTCGCGCACTGGAAGGACATCTGGCTCAACGAGGGCTTCGCCACCTACGCCCAGTGGCTGTGGCTGGAGCACCGGGGCACCCGCTCGGCGCACGACTCCTTCCGCGCCTCCTACGACTCCCGCGCGGCGAGCAGCTCCTTCTGGCAGGTGAAGGTCGCCGACCCGCAGCGCGACACGATGTTCGCCTCCGCCGTCTACGACCGGGGCGCGATGACCCTCCAGGTGCTGCGCGAGCGCATCGGCGACCGCGCCTTTTTCCGGCTGCTGCCCGCCTGGACCCGTCTGCACCGCCACGGCAACGCCTCGACCGCCGAGTTCGTCGCCCTCGCGGAGAAGATCTCCGGGCAGCGGCTCGGCGACCTCTTCGACACCTGGATCGGCTCCACCGGGAAGCCCGCGCTCCCTCAATGAGTCGCCGAGGGGCACTTTGATGCCCACACTGTAAGACACTTCCGGCCGCACGCCTTCTAATGCAAGGCGTGCGGCCGGAAATGGGTAAGAATGGAAAGGTGCTTCCCCAACTGTTCAGTCCCTCCGTCCAGCACACCCTCGACCTCGTCGGCATCTTCGTGTTCGCGATCTCCGGCGCCCTGCTGGCCGTGCGCAAGAACTTCGACGTCTTCGGCATCGCCGTGCTCGCGGAGGTCACCGCGCTCGGCGGCGGTCTCTTCCGCGACCTGATCATCGGGGCCGTGCCGCCGGCCGCCTTCACCGACAAGGGCTACTTCGTCACCCCGCTCTTCGCCGCGCTGCTGGTGTTCTTCCTTCACCCCCAGGTGGAGCGGATCCAGGGCGCGGTCAACGTCTTCGACGCGGCGGGGCTCGGCCTGTTCTGCGTGGCCGGCACGACGAAGGCGTACGCGTACGGACTGAACCTCACCGCCTCGGCCGCCCTGGGGCTGGCCACCGCCGTCGGCGGGGGAGTGCTGCGCGACGTGCTCGCCAACGAGGTGCCCTCGCTGCTGCGCTGGGACCGCGACCTGTACGCGGTGCCCGCGATCGTCGGCGCCTGCATGGTCGCGGTGTTCCTCCACTACGACGTCCTGACCACGTTCACCACGGCCTTCGCGGTGACCGCGGCCTTCGTGCTGCGGCTGCTGGCGCTGCGCTTCCACTGGCGGGCGCCGCGGGCGTGGAACCGGCGTTCGACCGTGCGGGAGGTGCCGGAGGACGGGCTCGGCGGCGGGGTGGCCGAACAGGAGAAAGCTACCGCTTAGTATTTGACTGTTGTACGGTGCTCCCATGGCAGACGCACCCACCGCACCGTCCGTCGCCCCCGGCACCCGGGCCACGATCGGTGACAGCGAGTTCGACCGGGACACCGCGGTCACCCGGCGCGAGTCCGGGGTCCCCGGTGTCTACGACATCGACCTCTCCGCCGACTGGACGATCATGGGTGCCGTCAACGGCGGCTACCTCCTCGCCGTCCTCGGGCGGGCACTCGCGGACACCCTGCCGCACGCCGACCCGTTCAGCGTCTCCGCGCACTACCTCACCGCTTCCCGCCCGGGCCCGGCCGTGATCCGCGCCGAACTCGTGCGCACCGGCCGCACCCTCTCCACCGGCCAGGCCTCCCTCTTCCAGTACGACGAGGAGGGGCGCGAGGTCGAGCGGATCCGCGTCCTCGCCTCCTACGGCGACCTGGACGCGCTGCCCGAGGACGTCCGCACCTCGGCCGAACCGCCCGCGATCCCCCCGATCGAGAAGTGCTTCGGCGCCGAGGACTCACCCACCCCGGTCCTCGGCGGCTCCGGGATCACCGAGCGACTCCTGCTCAAGCTGGACCCGGCGACGCTCGGCTGGGCGCTCGGCTCCCCCTCCGGCAAGGGCGAGATGCGGGGCTGGTTCGGGCTGGCCGACGGCCGCGAGGCCGACCCCTTCTCGCTGCTCCTCGCGGTCGACGCGCTGCCGCCGACCGCCTTCGAACTCGGCCTGTCCGGCTGGGTGCCCACCATCGAACTCACCACCCACGTCCGCGCCCGCCCGGCGCCGGGCCCGCTGCGGGTGTCGGTCACCACGCGCAACCTTGCCGGCGGCTTCCTGGAGGAGGACGCCGAGGTCTGGGACTCGGCGGACCGCCTGGTCGCCCAGTCCCGGCAGCTGGCCAGGGTCCGGCTCGCCGAGGGGGCCTGAGCCCCCTGCCTCTCCCTCGCTGATCCTCACCCCCCCCACGACGCCCCGGGCGCCGCGGGAGGACCGTCAGGAAACCCTCAAGTTCGCCGTGGGCGGGCCGTCAAGTCCGGTCGGAAGTATCGGAGGCGTCAACCACGACGAATGAGGGAGAGGCATGGCTACGCTTCTGTACCGCCTGGGTGCTCTGGGCGCGCGACGATGGCGAACGATGCTGGTCGGGTGGCTCGTGGCCCTGGGCGCGCTGATCGGCCTGGGCTTCTCGGCCGCCGGTGACTTCCAGGACAGCGGTTCCATCCCCGGGTCGCCGGCCCAGACGGCCCTGGCCAGGATGGACCGGCACTTCCCCTCGCCGGACGCCCAGTCCGCGCAGATCGTCTTCCAGGCGCCGGCCGGGCACAGGCTGACCGAACCCGGCCTGAGGAAGGCACTGGCCTCCACCCTCGCGGCGACGCGTGACGTCGGCGGAGTGAGGGAGGTCGGCGACCCCGCCGAGAACGGCACCCTCTCCGAGGACGCGCGCACCGCCGTCGCGGAGGTCACGTTCACCACCAAGGCCGAGGACGACGTGCCCGCGAGCACGCTCGACGCCGTCCAAGCCGCCGGGGACCCGGCCGAACGGGCGGGCCTGAGGACCGTCTACGGCGGTGACGCCTACGCCGAGTCCACTGCTCCGGTCGGACCCACCGAGCTGATCGGCATGGGCGTGGCCCTGGTCATCCTCATGATCACGTTCGGTTCGCTGGTCGCCGCCGGCCTGCCGCTGCTGACCGCAGCCCTGGGGGTCGTCGGCACGATGGCCGCCATGATGGGCGCGGCCTCGGTCCTCGGCGTGAGCGACAACGCGCCCACCCTGGCGATGATGCTGGGGCTCGCCGTCGGCATCGACTACGCCCTGTTCATCGTCCACCGCCACCGGGCCCAGCTCGCCACCGGGATGCCCGTGGTGGAATCCGTCGCCCGGGCCAACGCGACGGCGGGCAGCGCCGTGGTCTTCGCCGGCGCCACCGTCATCATCGCCCTGGCCGGGCTGTCGGTCGCCGGAGTCCCGATGCTCACGTCGATGGGGCTGGCCTCCGCCGGCGCCGTCGCCTCCGCGGTCGTCCTGGCACTGGGGCTGCTCCCCGCCGTCCTCGGCATGGCCGGCCGCGGGCTCACCCCCCGGCCCGGCACGCGCGCCGGCCGTTTCGCCCTGCCGGGCCTGCGCGGCCGCGGCCGGCGCGGGACGGCTTCCGGTGGGCGCACTCCCCTGGGGACGCGCTGGACGCAGGCCGTGATGCGCCGTCCGGTGCGGTCCCTGATCATCGGAGCCGTCGCCCTCCTCGCGCTGGCCCTGCCCGCCCTGCGGCTCGAACTCGCCGTCACCGACGAGGGCAACGCCCCCGCCACCTCCTCCGGCCGTCAGGCCTACGACGTGATCGGTGACGCCTTCGGCCCCGGTGCGAACGGCCCGCTGGTCGTCCTCGTCGAGGACGAGGACCCGAAGGCCGTCGTCTCGGCGGCCGAAGCGGTCGAGGACAGGCTGCGCACCGTCAAGGGCATCGCGGATGTCAGCGGGATCGACGTGGCCAAGGACACGACCGCCGCACGCATCCGGATCATCCCCGAGACCGGCCCCCGCACCGCGGAGACCAGCGCGCTGGTCTCGCGGCTGCGCACCGACCTGCGCCCGCTGGGGACCTCCACCGGCACCTACGTCGCCGTCACCGGCATGACCGCCGTGAGCATCGACGTCTCCGACAAACTCGGCGGCGCGCTCGTCCCCTTCGGGATCGTGGTGGTCGGCTTCTCCCTGCTCCTGCTGATGGTCGCCTTCCGGTCCCTGGCCATCCCCGTCAAGGCCACCGTCGGGTTCCTGCTCTCCCTCGGTGCCGCGTTCGGAGCCACCGTCGCCGTCTTCCAGTGGGGCTGGCTGGCCGGTCCGCTGGGCGTGGACGGCACGGGTCCGGTGGCTGCCTTCATGCCCATCATCGTCATGGCCGTCCTCTTCGGACTCGCCATGGACTACGAGGTGTTCCTCGTCTCCGCCATGCGGGAGGACTACGTCCGCCACCGCGACGCCCGGGCCGCCGTCCTCGCCGGGGCACGCGACGCCGCCCGGGTGGTCACCGCGGCCGCCCTCATCATGGTCTCGGTGTTCCTCAGCTTCCTGTTCTCCCACGACGCGGACACGATGGCGATCGCGTTCGCCCTGGCCTTCGGGGTCCTGGTGGACGCCTTCGTGGTCCGCATGACCCTGGTGCCCGCGGTCATGGCCCTCCTCGGCGACCGGGCCTGGTGGCTGCCGCGAAGGCTCGACCGCGTCCTGCCCCGCCTCGACGTCGAGGGCGAGAGCCTCGGCGCCCACGGCACCGGCCCCCTTCCCGTCGGGCCCTCCGTACCCGCGAACATGTGACGTGACGTGACGAGCAGCCGAGCAGATACCGGGACACGCACCGCCCACCCCGCGCCGGCCGGAGCGGCGGCCGGGGCCGGGCGGTCCACCGAGCCCGCCCAGGGAGCACCGATGAACGACGCAGTGGCACCGCGACCCGCCGACCGTGTCCTCGTGGTCGACGACGATCCCGGCATCCGCCGTCTGCTGATATCGGCCCTCGGGTTCGCGGGCTTCGAGGTCGACGTGGCGGGCGACCTCACCGAGGCACTGGAGCACGTCGACCGCAGGCCCCCCGACGTCGTCGTCCTCGACGTCATGCTGCCCGGGGCCGACGGCTTCGAGATCCTCCAGCTCCTGCGCGCCCGCGCCGTCGACGTCCCGGTGCTCTTCCTGACCGCCCGGGACGCCGTGGAGGACCGGGTGCGGGGCCTGCGCCTGGGCGGTGACGACTACGTCACCAAGCCCTTCAGCGTCGTCGAGGTCGGCGCCCGCCTCCAGGCCCTGCTCCGCCGGGCCCGGGGCGGCGCCCCGGCCCCGGAGGAGACCACCGGACTGCGGTGCGCGGACCTGGAGATCGACGACCCCCGCCACGAGGTCCGCCGGGCGGGCGAACCCGTCGACCTCTCGCCCACCGAGTACCGCCTGCTGCACTACCTGCTCAGCCATCAGGGACAGGTCCTGTCCCGGGCGCAGATCCTGGAGGCGGTCTGGCAGTACGACTTCGGCGGGGACACCGTCGTCGTCGAACGGTTCGTGTCCAACCTCCGACGCAAGATCGACCAGGGCCGGGAGCCGCTGCTGCACACCGTCCGCGGGGTCGGCTACACGCTGCGGGAGCAGGCCGCCAGGTGAACATCGAGCGCCGCGCGGTCTGGTCCCGTTCGAGTGTCCGCCTGCGACTTCTCGCCGGCCTGGCCGTCCTCCTCGTCTTCGGGCTCACGGCCAGCACCGCCATCAGCGCCTTCCTTCTTGAGGACTTCCTCGACAAGCGTGACGACAGGACACTGCGGGACCGGGCCGACGCGGTGGCCCAGGTCGTCGCACACGGTCCGCAGACCGCCGATGCCGACCAGCTCGCGGCCCTCCTCGGGCCGCCGCTGGGTGTCGTCGCCGTCGACAAGGACAACAAGGTCCTGGAGAGCACCGGTTCGGCGACCGCGGCGGCCGACGCGCTCGCCCGACGGAGCACGACCGTGCCCGTCGGCAGCATCCTCACCTACGACGGACACGACGAACGAAACGGCCTCTCGGCCATCCGCGTACCCAGCCCCGGACTCACCCTCGTCGACCGCACCCCCACGAAGCGGGTCATCCGCCCGGCGGCGCTCGTCCTGTGCATCGACACCTCGATCGACGACAGTACGACCGCCGCCCTCATCAAGCGCCAACTCGGCCTCGTCGCCGGTGCCCTGATCGTCCTGCTGGCGCTGGCGGGCCTCGTCCTGCGGCTCGGCATGCGGCCGCTGGCCAGGATGGCCCGCACCGCCGACGCCATCGCCGAGGGGCACCTGGACGAACGGCTGCCCACCCGGAGCGACGGCAGCGAGACCGACCTGCTCGCCGAGGCCGTCAACCGCGCCTTCGACGCCCAGGCCCGCGCGGAGGCGACCGTGCGGTCCATGGCCGCCGACACCTCGCACGAACTGCGCACCCCGCTCGCCACCATCTCCGGCTGGCTCGACCTGCACCGGCAGGGCGGCGTTTCCGGGCCCGGCCTGGAGACGGCGCTCGAACACATCGAGAACGAGGTGGGACGCATGCGCCTGCTCGTGGAGGACCTCTCCCTGCTCGCCCGCCTGGACGCCGGCCGGCCCGTCGAGCAGGACCCCGTGGACCTCACCGAACTGGCCGCCGGCGTCGTCGAGGACGCCCAGATCATCCATCCCGAACGCCGCGTCGCCCTGGCGTCCGCGCCGCCGGCCCTCGTCCTCGGCGATGCCGGCCGGCTGCAGCAGGTGGTGCGCAACCTCGTCGGCAACGCGGTGCAGCACACCCCGGCCCGCACCGGCGTCCTGGTGGAGATCACCCTCGACCGCAAGGACGTGCGGCTGCGCGTCGTCGACGACGGGCCCGGCATCCCCGCCCAGGACCTGCCCCGGATCTTCGAACGCTTCTGGCGGGCCGAGGCCAGCCGCAGCCGGGCCTACGGCGGCTCCGGCCTCGGCCTGGCCATCGTCGAAGCCATCGTCCACGCCCACCACGGTCATGTGGACGTCGAGTCGGAAGTGGGCGTCGGGACCACCGTCACCGTCCTGCTGCCGCGGAGGAAGGGGCAGCCGTGAACACCGTGCTCCTCGCCGGCGGCCCCGCACTGGTGCGGGAGGCCGTGGCACGGGTGATCGAGGGCAGCCGGCTCGTCGACGCGGTGGAACGGGCCACCGAGGAGACCCGGTTCGGTGCGCCGCCGCGGGCTGGCACCCGACCGGACGCCATCCTGCTCGTGCGCACGGCCGACGGGCCCCGGGACCGGGGCGAGGGCCCTGGCGCGGACGGCCGCCGGGCACCGGGCGGGAGTCCCACCGAAGGCGCGGAGGCCGTCGCCGCCGCCTCCGCGATCGCCCCGACGATCGTCCTCGGTGTCGCGGACGCCCCGGAGGCCGACAGATGTCTGCGCGCGGGCGCCACCGGCGTCCTCGCCGCCGACGTCACCGCCGTCCAGCTCCTCGCGGCCCTGGAGACGGTGCTGCGCGGGGGCCTGGTCGTCGTGCTGGGCGCCGCCCCCGCCCCCGCGGTGCCCGGGCCGCGGACGGCCGGCGCGGGGGTGGTCGGGACGCTGTCCCTGCGGGAGCGTCAGGTGCTCACCCTGCTGGCGAGCGGCCGGGGGACACCCGCCATCGCGACCGCGCTGAGGATCAGCCCGCTCACCGTGAAGACCCACATAGCCCACCTGCTGTCCAAGCTCGGGGTCAGCCGGCGGGGTCACGCGATCGCCTTCGCCTACGAACACGGTTTCGTGGTGCCGGGTGCCGGCCCGGCCGGCACGCTGCTGAGTCACCTCCCCGAGGCGTCCTGAGGGGTGCGCGCGCCGGTGCGCGGGCGGGACGGTGCGCGCCGGCCGGTCAGCCGTCCAGCCAGTGCCGGCGGCCGAGGGCGATGAGGCGCATCTGGCGGGTCGCGAGCCGGGTCACGCGCTCGCGCTCCCGTTCCGGCTCCGCCGCCTCGCGGCTCTCCAGGAACAGGGAGGCCGTCACCAGCATCTGGTCGACGTAGAGCTGGGCCAGCATCAGCAGGTCGTCCCCGCTCCAGCCGGCCGACTCCGGCTGCCCGGCGAGTTCGGTGCGCACCTCCTCGGCGAACCGTGCCAGTTCCCGCCGTATCGCCTCGCGCACCGGCGCCACCCCGCCGTGCCGCTCGCGGGCGACGAAGCGCACGTGCGCGGGATGCGCCTCGACGTGACGTGAGATCAGCTCGACGGCGCGGGCGATGCGCTCCTCGCTGTCCCCGGGGACGGACACCGTCGCGCCGATCATCGGGTGCAGGGAGCCGAGTGCCTCCTCGACGAGCGCGGCGCCGAGGTCGGCCGTCGAGCGGAAGTGCCGGTAGAAGGCGGTCGGGGCGACGCCCACCGCCCGGGTGACCTCGCGCAGGCCCAGGCTGCTCAGGCTCTGCTCCTCCAGCAGGACGAGCGCCGCGTCCAGGAGTGCCCGGCGGGTCTTCTGCTTCTGTGCCTGGCGGATGCCGGAGGTGTGACTCATGCCATGCAGTCAACAACTGTTCTCCGAGCTTGCAAAGTCATGAGTGGCCTTAGACTGGGAAGTCAGTAAACAACTGTAACCGCAATATTCGACCGAAGGGGGTCCCGTCCCATGCTGCTCCTCGTCGCCGCGCTCCTGCTGCTGGGCACCGTGCTCGGCACCGTGGCCCACGCCCCGCTGTCCGTCAGCCTCCTCGCCGGGGGCGCCATCGCGCTCTGGCTCGCGATCTTCGCCCTCCGCGAGCGGTACGGACGCCGCCGCACCTCGGCGCACTGACGTCCGCCCGTCCCGTTCCCCCGTCCGACCGACCGTCTGGAGCTGACCGCACCATGGAACTCACCGCCACCTCGACCCGGCCCACCGGCAAGCGGGACACCGACGGCATGGCCGTGGCGTCCTTCGTCCTCGGTCTGCTCGGCCTGCTGGTCCTCAACCTCTTCCTCGGCCCCATCGCCATCGTCCTGGCCTCGGTCTCCCTCTGGCGGGGCACCAGGCGCCCCGGCCGTGCCGCCCTGGGCCTCGCCCTCGGCGTGGCCGACCTGATCGTCCTGGTCACCCTCATGCAGGCCGACCACACGGTCTCCTGGAGCTTCTGACCCGAGGGTGCGCGCGGAGGGGCCGCACCCGCGTAACCCGGCCGACGGCGCCCGTCCGAGGGGCGCGCGGAACCGCGCGAGCGACCATGATCCACCCGCACCCGCCCACGCGCCGGACCCATGCCCACCGCCCGCCGAGGTCGGCACGCCCGCCCCGTAGAATTCGCCTCACCATGGCATACCTCGACCACGCCGCGACCACCCCGATGCTCCCCGAGGCGGCGGCCGCGCTGACCGACCGGCTCGGCGTCACCGGCAACGCGTCCTCACTGCACGCGGCCGGCCGCAGGGCCCGCCGTACGGTCGAGGAGTCCCGCGAGTCCCTCGCCGAGGCCCTCGGCGCCCGCCCCAGCGAGATCGTCTTCACCGCCGGCGGCACCGAGGCCGACAACCTCGCCGTCAAGGGCCTGTACTGGTCCCGCCGGGCCGCCGACCCCCGCCGCACCCGCGTCCTCGCCAGCCCCGTCGAGCACCACGCCGTCCTGGACGCCGTCCACTGGCTCGGCGAGCACGAGGGCGCCACCGTCGAGTACCTCCCCGTGGACAGGTACGGCAGGGTGCATCCCGAGGCGCTGCGCGAGGCCCTCGCCCGCGATCCCGAGGGCGTGGCCCTGGTCACGGTCATGTGGGCCAACAACGAGATCGGGACGCTCTTCCCTGTCCCCGAACTGGCAGCCGTGGCCCGGGAGTTCGGGGTTCCGCTGCACGCGGACGCGGTCCAGGCCTTCGGGCAGGTCCCGGTCGACTTCGCCGCCTCCGGGCTCGCCGCGATGACCGTCTCCGGACACAAGATCGGCGGCCCCTACGGCATCGGCGCGCTGGTCCTCGGCCGCGACCAGGAACCCGTGCCCGTGCTGCACGGCGGCGGCCAGGAGCGGCACGTGCGCTCCGGAACGCTCGACGTCCCCGCCATCGCCTCCTTCGCGGTCGCGGGCCGGCTCGCCGCCGAGCGGCGCGAGCGTTTCGCCCGGGAGGTCGGCGCCCTGCGGGACGACCTCGTCGAGGCCGTCCGTGCTGCCGTCCCCGACGCGATCCTCGGCGGGGACCCCTCCCCGGAGGGACGGCTCCCCGCCAACGCGCACTTCACCTTCCCCGGCTGCGAGGGCGACTCCCTGCTGCTCCTGCTCGACGCCCAGGGCATCGAATGCTCCACCGGCTCCGCGTGCACGGCGGGCGTCGCCCAGCCCAGCCACGTCCTCCTCGCCACCGGCGCCGACCCGGACCTCGCCCGCGGCACCCTCCGCTTCTCCCTCGGCCACACCTCCACCGCCGCCGACGTGGAGGCGGTCGCCAAGGCGATCGGACCGGCGGTGGAACGCGCCCGCACGGCGGGCCTGACCTGACGCCGAGGCCGGCCGGGGGTGGTTCACGGGGCGGTTCACAGGTCGGTGGGCGGGTGCCGGGTGCTCACTGGTGCCGGCGGCCTCAGGTCGCGGCGTGCTTCATCATGTCGCGCAGGTTCGCGGGTGCGTTGTAGCCGAAGGTCCGCTCGAAGGACTGGTAGCCCTCGATCGAGGACTCGGCGCTGCGGGGCAGCATCTGCTTCGCGAAGGTGTCGAACGCCGTGTCGATGTCGGCCGGTGCGGCGACGATGGCCTGTGCGAGCTGGGCGCCGTCGTAGAGGGCCCAGTTGGCGCCGTCGCCGTCGGGCGGGGTGAGGTGGGCGGCGTCGCCGATGAGCATGATGCCCGGGACGCGGTCCCAGGTGTGTTCCAGCGGCAGTCCCCAGATCGGGCGCGCGACCGGCGTGGTCTCGCCCCGGGTGACCAGTTCGAGCAGTTCGGGCGCCCAGCCCTCGCCCAGCTGCTCGGCGACGAGCGCCAGCGCGCGCTCGCGGTCGGAGAAGTCGACCGACCGCGTCCACTCGAGCGGCTTCTTCAGCACGACGTAGGTGTGGATCACGTCGTTCGCCTCGCGGTGTCCGAAGATCCCCCGGCCCGGCTTCATCGCCAGCATCGCACCGCTGCCGACCAGCGCGGCGCTCTTCGGGTGGTTCTTCTCGACGTCGTGGAGGAAGGTCTCGACCCACAGGGTCCCCAGGTACTCGGGCATGGCGCCGTCGAGGGCGGCCCGGACCCGCGACCAGGCCCCGTCGGCGCCGATCAGCACCTCGGCCCCGACCGAGGAGCCGTCGACGAAGTCGATCACGTGCGGCCGGTGGCCGTCCCCGGGGGTGACCGAGGCGATCTTGTGACCCCACCGGATCGTGCCGGGGGGCAGTGACTCGATCAGTATCCTGCGCAGTTCGCCGCGCAGGACCTCGGGGTTGCTCAGTGTCCCGTCGTCGGGGATCTCGCCGACGAGTTCTCCGTCGGGGCCGAGGAACCGCATGGCCTCGGCGCCCATGTTGACGATCGAGTGGAACTCGTCCATGAGCCGGCACTGCTGGAGGGCGACCTGGCCGTTGAAGTCGTGGATGTCGAGCTGGCCGCCCTGGGTGCGTCCGGTGGGCGATTCCTCCGCCTCGTAGACGGTCGAGGCGATGCCGTTGACGTGCAGGACGCGGGCGAGGGTGAGTCCGGCCAGTCCGGCTCCGGCGATGGCGATCGATTCGTTCACTGTGATGACTCCTTGCGTTCCTTCGACGGTCCTCGGGCGACGGCCGGCCCGGACGGGTCCGGTGGCACGGCAGGCCCCGGACCCCAGGTCCTTATGCCGCAAAATTATTATGCCACATAACTATATTGGCTTGCCGTAAGGTACCGGAGGGCGTCGAGAGGTGGGTCATGGCAGAGGCTGAGCCGGGTGAGGAGTACCAGCGGGTGCTGGACAGCCTCACGGCCTTCACCGCCACGCAGAAGGAACTGGCGAGGGCCTTCGCCCGCAGTGCCCGCCTGCACACCACCGACGCCGACGCCATCGTGCTGATCATCGAGGCGGAACAGCGTGGCCGGCCGCTGACGCCGGCGCGCCTCGCCGAACGCGTGGGCCTCTCGCCGGGCGCGACCTCGATCCTTCTCGGACGCCTGGAGAAGGCGGGGCACGTCGAGCGCGTACGGGAGGGCACCGACCGGCGGGTCGTGACCCTGCGCTCGACCACGGCGATCAACGCCGCCGCCGACACCTTCTTCGAGCCGCTGCATCGGCAACTCGGTCAGGCGCTGGGCGAGTTCACCACGGAACAGCTCGCCCTCGTCGTCCGGGCCGCCGGCAATCTGCGCACCGCCATGGAGACCTACCTCCGCGACTGCGAAGCGACCCCGAAGAACTGACCCCTGGGACCGGCCGGCCGGGCGGCCGGGCGCGGCGGGGCCGCCGGCACATGGGGGCCGCCGCGGGGGCTCACGCCAGGGCCGTGCGGGGGCTCACGCCAAGGCCGTGCGCGCCCTGCGCACCAGCTTCATGTAGCGGTCCCAGTCCCAGTGCCGTCCGGGATCGGTGTGGTCCGCCCCCGGCACCTCCGCGTGGCCGATGACGTGCGTCCGGTCGACGGGCATGCCGTAGCGCGCGCAGATCGCGGCCGTCAGCCGCGCCGAGGAGGCGTACATGGCGTCGGTGAACGAGGACGCCTTCTCCACGAAGCCCTCGTGCTCTATCCCGACGCTGCGCTCGTTGTACTGGCGGTTGCCCGCGTGGAACGCCACGTCCAGCTCGCGGATCATCTGCGCGACATGGCCGTCCCGGCGGACGACGTAGTGTGCCGCCGCCCTGTGCGAGGGGTCCTGGAAGACGTTCACCGCGCTGCGGTAGCTGCCCTGGGTGACGTGGACGACGACGCGGTCGATGCGGTAGTCGTCGGGCCGGTCCGCCCGCCGCAGATTGGCGGAGGAGGCGGCTATCCACTGGGCGCCCCGGTAGTCCACCGCGCCGTCCTCGCGCGCGTGGTCCACGCCGGGCAGCCGCCACCACAGGTGCGACAGCTCCTCCCGGGCCAGCAGGACCGTGCCCAGCGCGGCCGCCGCGCCTCCGACGAGCAGCGCGCGGCGCCCGGGACGCCGGTCGGCCTCGCCCTCCGCGGGCGCCCGGGCCTCGTGCCCCGTCTCCTCGGTGAGTTCATCCCCCATGCTCTGATAAACGGATACTCGCGTGTTCCGGTTCCCGCGCCCCCGTACCCTGGAGGGGTTATGACTGACGACACCCCGCAGACCCGCCGCCCCCTCCGTGTCCTCGCCGCCATGTCCGGCGGGGTCGACTCCGCCGTCGCCGCCGCCCGCGCCGCGGAAGCGGGCCACGACGTCACGGGCGTCCACCTCGCGCTCTCCGCGAACCCGCAGTCCTTCCGCACGGGCGCGCGGGGCTGTTGCACCATCGAGGACTCCCGGGACGCCCGCCGTGCCGCGGACGTCATCGGCATCCCCTTCTACGTCTGGGACCTCGCCGAGCGCTTCCGCGAGGACGTGGTGGAGGACTTCGTCGCCGAGTACGAGGCGGGGCGCACGCCCAACCCCTGCCTGCGCTGCAACGAGAAGATCAAGTTCGCCGCGCTGCTCGACAAGGCGCTCGCGCTCGGCTTCGACGCCGTCTGCACCGGCCACTACGCCCAGGTGATCCTGCGCGAGGACGGCACCCGCGAGCTGCACCGCGCCTCCGACATGGCCAAGGACCAGTCGTACGTCCTCGGCGTCCTGGACGAGCGCCAGCTCGCCCACGCGATGTTCCCGCTCGGCGACACGGTGACGACGAAGGAGGAGATCCGCGCGGAGGCCGAGCGCCGGGGCCTCGCCGTCGCCAAGAAGCCCGACTCGCACGACATCTGCTTCATCGCCGACGGCGACACCCAGGGCTTCCTGTCCAAGCGGCTCGGCCGGGCGGAGGGCGACATCGTCGACGAGTCCGGCACCAAGGTCGGCACCCACGAGGGCGCCTTCGGCTTCACCATCGGCCAGCGCAAGGGCCTGCGCATCGGCACCCCGGCCGCCGACGGCAAGCCGCGCTACGTCCTGGACATCTCCCCGGTGACGAACACGGTCACGGTCGGCCCGGCCGCCGCCCTGGACGTCGACGCCCTCACCGCGGTCAAGCCCCGCTGGTGCGGCACGGCCCCCTCCGGCCCCGGCACCTACACGGCCCAGCTCCGCGCCCACGGCGAGGAGACCGAGGTGAGCGCCGAACTCGTGGACGGTGCCCTGGAGGTCACCTTCACCACCCCCGTCCGCGGCGTCGCCCCCGGCCAGGCCGTCGTCCTCTACCAGGGCACCCGCGTGGTCGGCTCGGCCACCATCGCCTCGACGCGGCGGGCGGTCGCGGCGGTCTGACCGCCCGGCTGCCGCCGCTCGGCCCGCGCCCCCGACGCCTTCACGGGGCAGGGGCTGCTGACCCTCGACGCACTCGCCGAGCGCTGGTGCGGCTGCGGCACCGGCGAGGGACCGAACGGGCCCGCCGGCAGGACCGTCTGCTTCGAACCGGCCCTCCCGCCGGGTCCGCCGCCTGCCCTCGCGGCCTGACCCCGTAAGCCGCCGGGGGCCCGTGGCTTGACCGCGCGCGGCCGAAACATGCCTGGTCGGCTCCCCGGAACCGGCAGCGGTCGACGCGTCCAGTGCCGGAACGCCGGTCCATGAGCCGGGACGACGAGGTGGCTCAGCTCAGACGTGGACGGACTGCAGCGACGTATCGCGGAGGCGGAACGCGACCTGTGGTGTGGTGCCGCGGCGCCGGGGATCTCGCCGCCGTGGGACGGGGCCCGTCCTCCCGGGGAGGGCCCTATCGGGGTCCCACGCCGTGCAGGAACACGTCCAGTACGTCCTGGGCCCGGGTGTGTGCGTCCTCGCCGCCGGGGCGGACGGCGGCCTCGTGCATCAGGGCGAAGTAGATCCGCAGGACCCAGTCGGTGTCGAGGTCCGGCCGGATCAGGCCCTCCTCGCGGGCACGTGAGAACGCGGTGGTCAGGCCCGTGAGGACGGCCGGGTCGAGGGTGGAGTCCTCGGTCGTCCCGTCCCCCGTGAGGTCCACCGCGAAGCGCCAGTCCACCTTCAGGGTCAGTGCCACGTCGGTCAGTTGGTGAAGCGCGACCAGCGGAGGCGCGGTCTCGGGCCTCGCCCGGGCGACGACCTCCCGCAGCCGGTCGTTGACGAGGCCGGTCAGGGCGGCCAGCAGGGCGGCGCGGGAGGCGAACCTCCGGTGCACGGTCGACCGTGCCACGCCGGCGGCGTCCGCGATCTGTTCGAGGGTCGCCTCGGGATTCCCGCGCAGCAGCCGATCGGCCGCCTCCAGGATGCGCGCCGTCGAACGCTCGGCGTCCGCCCGCAGGGCTCTAGGCATGTGGACCTCGGTTCACCATGCACAAAATGCTACACGACTGTCCCAGCATTTCCTTAACTGCGACATGCGTGTAGCGTTTCTGGCGTCCGGGCGGATCGGCCCGGCCCCTGGCGAGAGGACTGCCATGACAGTCGACGAAATCGAGTTCCCGTCCTACGAGGGCACCTGCACCCTGCGAGGGCGCGCCTACGTTCCGGGCGGCCACGACGGCCCCGTTCCGGTGGTCGTCGCCAGCCACGGCATGGGCGACTCGGCCGACCGCCTGGTGATCGTGGCGGAGTGGCTGTGCCGTAACGGCTTCGGCGTCGTCCTGTACGACCACCGCAACTTCGGGCCCAGCGACGGCCTGCCGCGTGGAGAGTTCGACCCGGTCACCCAGTGCCGCGACATGCAGATGGCGCTTACGTACGCCCAGTCGCACCCCCGGTTCGACGCCGACAGGGTCGGGCTGTGGGGCACCAGCTTCAGCGGCGGTCACGTGCTCGCCCTGGCCGGGTACGACGACCGCGTGAAGGCGGTCGTCGCCCAGACCCCGTGGATCGCCGGCACGGTCATCGCGGAGCAGGCGATCGGCAAGGAGGGGCTCGCCTCGTTCCGCGGAATGTTCCACGAGGAGCGCCGCCGCACGCTCGAAGGGAAGCGACCCTCACGTCTCAAGCAGGTGCTGATGCCCCACGACCCCCCGGGCACCTTCGCCCTGGTGGACACCAAGGAGGGGTACGACTACGCCATCAACGGCCCCGCCGGGGTCCCCGCGCAGTGGGAGAACTCGTTCACCGCCCGGTCGTTGGAGCACGCGGTCGAGTTCGACGTCCGGTCCTACGCCGAGCGGATCGCCCCGCCGACGCTCATGATCCTCGCGGGCGGGGACCGCATGATCCCCGGTGACATGGCGCGGGCCTTCCTCGAGGAGGTCAGGGCGACCAAGAGCCTGGTGGAGATACCGGGCGCCGAGCACCACTCCCTCTACGTCCCCGGACGCGGCTTCGAGCAGTCCATGGAGGCGGCCACCCGCTGGTTCTCCGAACACCTGGCGTGAGGCTCGCCCCGGCCGCGCCCGGTGTGCGGGTCACCGCGCGGCCGGCTCACACGGTGAGCCGGAGCGCCTGGATCCACTGGTTGTTGTCGTGGGTGCCGGCGTAGGTGAAGTCCAGTCCGGCGCCGGGCTGGTCGCAGACCAGGCCGATCCAGTCGCCGTCATGGACGTAGGTGTCCTGGCAGACGTTGCCCCTGCCCTTGTCGACGTTGACGGCGAAGCCCAGCATGTGCGGGGCGCCCTTCTTCGTGCTGCCCGCGTAGGTGTCGCCACCGTCCGCGGCGACGGACCACGGGTCGAAGTACTTCCCCTCGCCGTTGGTCGACGCGGGGTCGTGGACGTAGGCACGGGTGTCGGTGCCCTGGGCGCCGGCCACGGCGACGTTGACGGCGGTGATCGTGCCCTCTCCGGGCGTGCCGGCGGTCTCGCCGTCGCACTCCGCGTCCGTCCAGCCCTCGCCCGCCACGAACGCCCGGTAGCAGATGTGCCGTCCGTCCGGGTCCTGCGCGGCGAGCTTCCGGACGGCGGTCGCCGCTGTCGCCGCGGGAGCCTTGGGCTTCTTGCTCCCGGCACCGCCGCCCCCGCCGCCCCCGCCGCCCCCCGCGCCGCCGGAGGCCGGAGCGGCGGGGACGGAGGCCGGGGCCTCGGGGCTGCTGGGCGCCTTCAGCGAGGGCGGGGCGGAGGGCGGCAGGGTGCTGACGCCGGCCCCCTGCATCTTCTCGGTGGCCGCGGTGCGGACCTGCGGCTTGTAGGCGATCCACAGCATCACGAAGGTGACGGCCAGGGCCAGGAACAGGCCGAGGCAGGTGGCGAGCCAGCGGGGCAGGAACCCCCGCTGGACGTACGTGCCCTCGACCTTCAGCGGCGTCACGCCGGACCGCTGCACGGACAGCGTGTACGGCCGGTCCTGCTTCGCGCC
Organism: Streptomyces griseoaurantiacus; assembly: GCF_036189845.1. Lineage (NCBI taxonomy): Bacteria > Bacillati > Actinomycetota > Actinomycetes > Kitasatosporales > Streptomycetaceae > Streptomyces > Streptomyces griseoaurantiacus. The sequence goes on from NZ_CP108326.1 coordinate 5,275,789, forward strand.
GAACCAGATGATCCGCCGCGGCTTCAGCACCGCCTGAACGAACGCCGCACGGCCCGGCTCGATCTGCACATTGCCCGGACGGACCTCGTAGGACAACTGGTCGCCGTTGTCGCTGCCGTTCACCGAGGCCGTCAGCCTCGTGTTGCCCAGGTTGTCCACGGCCAGCTTCGGGCGCCCGCGCAGGCGGCCCTTGACCGTCGGCGGCACGAGTTCCGCCCGCACCTCCGTGAACGGGGTCACCGTGACGTTGCCCTCGGGTACGGCCGCCGCCTCCGGGTGCTCGGTCGGCGTGATGCGGACCCCGTACGGGTGGGGGCCCGCCGCCGCGTCCGCCGTGCGCGGGGGAGCGATCCTCAGGTCCACCGTCCCGGTCGTCCCCGGGTACAGGCGCAGCGTCGCCGGTTCCACCACCGTCCACGGCGCGAGGGAACCCACCGGTTCGAAGCGGTACTCGTCCACCACGTCACCGGTGTTGCGCAGACGCAGCCGTACGGTCGTGCTGCCACCCGGGTCCACGGTGGTGGAGGCGGGTTCCAGGGAGGTCCAAAGGCTCACCCGAGGACGTTAGACGTGACGTCCGGCCACGTCAGGAGGCCCAGGGGCAGGGACGCGTGCCCGAAGAGGCGGGAGGCGCTGCCCCGCCCCGCCTCTTCGTGCCGCCGCCGCTGCCGGGGCGTCGGCTCCCCGCCCCTGGTGCCCCGTCGTTCAGAGGGCGCCCACCTCGGCCACCAGGCGCGTGGCCGTCGGTACCGCGATCCCGTGCCGCTCGGCCGCGCGGAGCACGGCTCCGCCGATCGCGTCCAGCTCCAGTGGACGGCCCGCCTCCGCGTCCCGCTGCATCGAGGACCGCATGCCGGCCGGGCACGCGTCGAACATCGCCACGCTGCGGGCCGCGTCGAGCGGGGCCCCCTCCGCCCGGCCGACGGCGGTGGTCTCCTCGATCAGGGCGAGCAGTTCCTCCCGGTGCTCGGTGCGCACCGGGCCGGCGCCGGTGCCGTACCGCGTGGTGAGCAGGGCGAACGGGGCGAGGAAGGCCAGCTTCGCCCACAGGATCGCGGTCTCCGACTCCGCGACCCGGGCCCGGAGGCCGGCGGCTTCGAGCACCGCGGCCACCTCGGTGAGCGGTCGTGCCGTCCCGCCCGCGAGGTCGATGTCGGCGAACGGGCTGCCGTGCTCGATCACCCCGGGCGCGACCCGCGCGGACTCGACCCGGATGACACCGGCCGCCACCCGGTCGTGGCCGTAGCGGCCGCGCAACGCCCCGGTGTGCTCGACGCCGTTGAGGAGGGGCAGGACCAGCGCGTCGGGGCCGAGCACGGCCGCCGGGACCCGCTCCAGGGCCTCGTCCAGGCTGGTGTGCTTGACGGCCACCACGCACAGGTCGACCGGTTCGCGCAGAACGGTGTCGGCCTCCACCTCGGCGGTGAAGTCCCCGAACGGCTCGCTGCGCACCCGGATGCCGTTCTCCCGCAGGGTCTTCGCGGTCGCCTCACCGGCCAGGCAGATCACCCGGTGCCCTGCCCGGGACAGCAGCGCGGCGAGCAGCCCGCCCACGCCGCCCGGGCCGAGTACGGCCACGGTCCAGGGGCGGTGGGCGCCGGCGGCCTCGGCGGCGTTCTCGGGGGCCGGCGTGCGGTGCGGTTCCGGTGCGGTGCTGGGCATGCGGCGGCTGTCCTTCCGGTCGTGGGCCGGCCCGGTGGCCGGAACTGTGCTCCCGCTCAGCGCCAACACGCGCCGGCCCCACCGCATTTCCGCCACCGAGGGGTCAGCCGTCGGCGGCCCGGCTCGGGCGCGCCACGTCATGTCCGTCACCCGCGGCCCGGCTCGGGCGCCACCGCCGCGCCCGTCGCCGGCCGCCCGGCTCAGGCGCCGAGGAACTCCGTGAGCACGGGGGCGAGGGCGTCCGGGTCGACCATGTGGTTCTGGTCCTCCAGACAGCGGTACTCGCCCTCGGGGACCACCTCCGCCACCGCCCTCGCCGCCTCGCGCAGCCACTGCGGGCTCGCCCCGCCGGCCACGGCCAGGACCGGCACGCGGACCGCCGCCAGCCGTTCGCGGGGCACCCGGCCGCCGCCCATCACCGCGTCGTCGTACGCCAGGGTCGGTGCGACCGCCTCCATGCCGGGCCACATGGGGGAGGGGCGGGCGCTCGCGATCATCTCGGGGGCGAGTCCGGTGAGGGAGAGGAACAGCTCCACCGCGTCGCCGCGCGCCCCCCGCCGCAGTGCCTCGGTGAGCCGCTCGGTGTACCGCTCGCGCGCCCTCGCGTCCTCCTCCGAGAGCGCGAACGGGGGCTCGTACACGGCGACCCGGGACACCCCTTCCAGGCCGCTCGCCGCCGCCTCCAGGGCGAGTGCGCCACCCGAGGAGACGCCGTAGAGGGCGGCGCTCCCGCCCACCTCCCCGATCAGCGCCCCGAGGTCCTCCACCTCGCGGGCGACCGCGTACGGCTCGGTGTCCCCGCTGCCGCCGCGGCCCCGGCGGTCGTAGACGACCACCTCGCAGCGCTCCGCCAGCCGCGCGGCCAGCGGAGCCGTCGTCGCGCCCGTCGACATCGCCCCGCTCACCAGCACGATGGCCGGGCCCCTTCCGGAGCGTGTGTACGCGAGGGACGTGCCGTCGCGCGAGGTGACCGTCCTGTCCATGCCTGCCCTGTCTGCCGTCCCTGTGCCTGTCATGTCACCGGAGACTGCCACCGGGCTCGGCGATCCCCGGGTACGACACGGCGGGCGGGGACGGTGGGACGTACGGGCGGGTCAGGCGGCCGGCGTGCCGACCACCTCGACCTCGTAGAAGCACAGGTGGTCCTTGATCGCGGCCACCTCCTCCTTCGGCTCCGGGTAGGCCCACACCAGGTCGGCGGCGTCCGGCAGCGACCAGTAGGAGGCCGTGCCCTTGAACGGGCAGACCGTGTGCGTCGGCGAGGGCGTCAGCAGGTCCGTCCGGACGTCCTCGGGGGGCAGGTAGTACCGCGGGGGACAGCCGGTCTCCCGCAGGACGAGGGGGCGGTCGCTCTCGGCCAGCACCTGCCCGCCGTGCACCACCCGCACGCGCGCGTCGCTCTGTTCGACTGTGATCACGTGTCCTTTGCTCATGCCGGTTCAGCACCGGTGCCCGCCCGGTTCTTCCCGTCCGGCGGCCCGTTCTCGCCGCGTACCGTGGTCGCCATGCGAATCTGCGTCTTCCTCTCCGCCGCCGACCTCGACGAGCGCTACACCCGCCCCGCCCGCGAGTTCGCGGAACTCCTCGGCAAGGGCGGCCACACCCTGGTGTGGGGCGGTTCCGACGCCGGTCTGATGAAGGTCGTGGCCGACGGCGTCCAGGAGGCGGGCGGGCGGCTGTGCGGGGTCTCCGTCGACTTCCTCTCGCACAAGGTGCGGCCCGGCGTCGACGACATGGTCGTCGCCGGGGACCTCGCCGAACGCAAGCGGCTGCTGCTGGAGAAGGGCGACGCCGTCGTCATCATGGTGGGCGGCACGGGCACGCTCGACGAGGCCACCGAGATCCTGGAACTCAAGAAGCACGGCCACACCGACAAGCCCGTCGTCCTGCTCAACACCGCGGGTTTCTACGACGGCCTCAAGCAGCAGTTCCACCGCATGGACGCCGAGGGCTTCCTCCCGCGCCCCCTGGCCGAGCTGGTCTTCTTCGCGGAGGAGCCGGTGGGGGCGCTGGCGTACCTGGAGGAGAGCGTGGGGATCGAGTGAGGGCGGGCGGGGGGAGCCTCCCCGTGCCCCGCACGGGCGGCCGTTCATGATCGGCCAATTCCCGGAGGGCGGACCGCCGCCCTCCGCATGACGGGCACAGAGGCTTCACTCAGTCGTCGCACGTGTTTCCGTCCTGTGCCGGGACGGCCCGGACGTCCGGGCCGTCCCGGCACAGGACGGTTTTCGGACGCGCGCACTTCCGCGCTCGATGATCGCCCCCTTACTGAAGTGTTCACGACACGCATACAGTGACTCCGCCGGCTCGATCCCGAACACATGTTCGACATTCGACGTTCGACGAGAGGACCCCCCCTCCCATGCCCAAGCTCACGGCAGCCCTCCGTACGGCGGCGGTCGCCGCGGCCCTGGCCACGGTCGGCGTGGCCGCGCCGCAGGCGGTGGCCGCGCAGCACCCCGCCCCGTCGGTCTCCGCCGAGGCCGACGCCACCACCCGGGCCATCGCCACGAGCGACCCGCAGGCCGTGTCGGCGGCGGCCACGGTGTGCGGATCCGGCTACACGCTGAACAAGGCCGTCCCGCTGCCCTTGGGCACCGACCCCAACCTGCGGCTGGGCACCCTGTTCTCCTACGGGAACGGCGGCAAGGGGTGCGCCATCCTCGACAACAACGTGGGCAAGTCGCAGTACATGTACCTGCGTGTGTGCAAGATCGACGGAACGGGCTGCGACACCGACTCCGGCAACTTCAGCGAGTACGCGGGCCCCGTCTACGTCTCGAGCTTCGCCTGCGCACCGGTCACCGCCAAGATGGGCAGCAAGTCCAGCAGCCTCTACATCGACTACACGTCCGAGTACGTGTTCCCCTGCGGCTGAGCCGTCCCCCTCGACACCCCTCGCCTCGTCCGTCGACGGCTGCCACCCCGTGGGCCGGCGCGCGACGGCGCCGGCCCAGCGCGGTTCCACCGGAAGGAGCACGAGATGGACGAGAAGGTCCTCGCCGCCCAGAAATGGGTGAACGCCACCTACGGCGGTGTGAGCGGCTACAACAGATGTCCCGAGAACGGCGCCACCGGGTGGGCGACCATGTTCTCGCTCACCCGGGGCCTCCAGGTCGAGTTGGGCATCACCGCCCTCTCCGACAGCTTCGGCCCCACCACCCTGTCCAAACTGGCGGCCCTCGGGGACATCGGCCCGTCGACCTCCAACAAGAACATCATCCGCATCGTGCAGAGCGCCCTGTTCTGCAAGGGGTACTGGGGCGGGAACGAGGACGGGACCTACGACGCCGCCACCACGGCCTCCGTCACCCAGCTCAAACGCAACGCCGGCTTCGCCGTCCCCTCCGACGGGAGGGTGCAGCCGAAGATATTCAAGGCACTGCTGACCATGGACGCCTATTCGCTGCTGTCGGGCGGCACCGAGGAGGTGCGCACGATCCAGCAGTGGCTCAACAGCAGTTATCTGAACAAGTCCACCTTCTTCCTCATCCCCTGCGACGGGCACTACACCCGGGACGTCCAGACCGCCCTCATGAAGGCGCTGCAGTACGAGTTCGGCGTCCCGGAGGACCAGGCGACCGGGAACTTCGGCCCCACGACCCAGGCCGGACTGCGCAACCATCAGGTGGCCGAGGGCGACTCGGGCATCTTCGTCAAACTCTTCAGTGCCGCCTGCGTCTTCAACGGCCGCGTCGGCTCCACCTCGACCGTGTTCAAGACGGCGTTCGACTCGGCCCTGACCACCTACGTGCGCGCCTTCCAGGAGTTCTCCGCGCTCACCGTCAACGGCCGCGGCGACTACCAGACATGGGCCCAGCTACTCGTCTCCATGGGCGACCCCGACCGGGACGCCGGCGCCTGCGACACGCGTTTCCACATCAGCGTCGACCGGGCACGCGCCCTCGTCTCGGGCGGCTACACGGTGGTCGGCCGCTACCTGGACGAGGACCCGGACAGCACCCTCGACAAGGAGATCCAGCCCGGGGAACTGGACGCCATCTTCGACGGCGGCATGCGGGTCTTCCCCATCTCGCAGTACGGCGCCCGCTCGCTGTCCGACTTCACCTTCCCGCAGGGGTACGCGCACGCCCAGAAGGCGCACGACCGCGCCGTCGGATACGGGTTCAACACCGGCACGGTGATCTACTTCGCCGTCGACTACGACGCCACGGACCCGGAGATCACCAGCAACATCGTCCCGTACTTCAACGGTGTCCAGTCGGGCCTGGCCAGCCGCGGGAAACGCTATGTCGCCGGCGTGTACGGCTCCCGGAACGTCTGTTCACGGGTGAGCGCGGAGGCCTACGCGCGCTACTCGTTCGTCTCCGGGATGTCCTGGGGATTCTCCGGCAACCTCGGCTTCCCGATGCCGGAGAACTGGTCCTTCACCCAGATCAAGGAGTTCCGGTTCAGCGCGAGCCAGACCGACTCCTTCGACCTGGACCGCGACGTCCAGCGGCCGCACGCCGACAAGGGAGTCGGACGCGACGGCATCGGCGGCACCGAGTCCCCGGTCTCCAAGTACGTGCAGTACATCGCCGACCTCTACAGCACCGCCGTGCGGTACGACAAGGGCAACCCGAGCCTGCGCGTCATGGAGTACCTGCGCTATCCCCGCTACGTCGACCTCTACAGCGGCTGGCAGACCCTGATCGGTGACGTCGACCGCGACTGGATCGCCTACGCCGAGGACAACGGGCCGAACCGGGTCACCAGTTTCACCGACCCGTCGTACGGAGTGACCGTGCACGCCGACCACTTCGGCGCCACCGCCAACGCCTTCTACCTCAAGGGCAGCGGCTCCGGGACCGGCGCGAACCGGGGGGACTTCGGCGGCTGGGGCGGCGACCTCAGCACCTTCTACGGGGACTGGCGCAACAACGCCGACTCCTATGCCTCCGGTTACGCCTTCTGCATGGACCGGCTCGCCAAACTCAACGTCAGCTCCTCCTTCTCCTTCGGCGACATGGTGGAGGACGTCGACGGCTATCTCGTCGGCACGGCCGTGAAGAACGGGGCCCGCATCGACGAGCAGGTCCAGTCCCTCATCGGTGGGAACGGCCATCTGCGCCGGTTCACGAACTACTTCGCCCAGCGGCACGGCAGCAGCGTCTCGCACGCCGAGGACACCGCGCGGACCATGCTCGTCGACGTCGGGGACGACGACGTCCTGGACGCCATGCGGACCCAGGCGATCCGGCAGGTCTCGGGATGGAACACACTGCTTCCCGGATACCTCACGGACGGGAAACTCGATCCGTACCTCCAGGGCTATGCGGAGACCCTGCAGAAACTGGCCGACCAGGAAGGCTGACCGGCGGCCGGCGACGGGGCTCCCCGGCCGCCGTCCGGCAACCATGGTGGAAACGTGCTGACCTTCTTCGTCGTCTGCCTGTGGACCGTCCTCGGCGCCCTGCTCGTCGGAGCCGTCGTCCGGCTGCTGCCGGGCGGCCCGCCCGCGCGCCGGGCCGCCGCGGCCGCCGGATTCCTGCTCTGCGCGCTGGCGCTGTACCTGTGGGGCGCCTCCCACATGTTCGCCACGGACATCGAGGAGACCTGCACCCTGCAACATCACCAGCCGCTGGAACCGGCCTACGGCCAAACCTCGCTCGTCCCGCTGCACCGCAGGTGCAACGCGCACTTCGACCTCGTCCCGCCCTACGTGAATCCCGGCGTCGTCGCCTACCTCGTGGCCTGTGCCTGCTGTCTGGGGACGGCCGTGCGCGCCCGGCTCGTGGAGCACCGGAGTCCGGCCGGAGGCCGGGAAAGGAACACTGAGGCACAGTGAACGATCACAGCGAGAACCTGGGCCGCCGCGGCTTCCTCACGGCCGTCGGCCTCGTCGGAGCGGCATCCGCCCTCTCCCTCGGATCCGCCTCCACCGCCGGCGCGGCCCCCCGGGCCGCTGCCGCCGCCGACGGCAAGGGCGGGCACTGGTCCGGCAGCCGCTCGGCGAACGGGTGGCCCGTCAAGGAGGGAGCAGGCCGGCCCGCCGGCATCGCGGTCCACCGCGTCGAGGGCTCGAACGCCTCGGTGGCCCTGCTGACGGGCGACGTGGCCACGGTCCTGCTCCACGTCACGCGCCGCTTCCACTACGAGATCCGCACCCTGGGGGCGGGACAGGTGCACGGGCACACGGCGGACCGGACCGTGCGCGCCGACCAGGAGTCGAACTACCTGTCCGGGACGGCCGTCGCCCTCTGCCCCGACCTCTACCCGGCCGGTGCGCGGGGCGGCCTCTTCCCGCACGAGGTGACCGTCGTGCGGGACATCCTCGCCGAGTGCCAGGCCGTGGTGCGCTGGGGCGGCGACGACCCGGTCGCACCGAAGGAGGGCCACTTCCAGATCGACGTGCGGCCCGGCGACGCGGGGCTGCGCAAGCTGGCCGAGAAGATCGAGAAGTGGAACCGGACACCGGGGGAGGGCGCCGGCACGATCGACGCGTTCACCCCGCGACGCCTCCGCGCCGCCGAGGCGATGCGCGCGCGGCAACGCGCCTGAGGGGCGGCGCCGGAGGACGGCCGCGGGGCGTCCGTGGCCGCCCCGGGCAGGGGCGGGGGCGGCGACGGACCGCGCGGGGGAAATGCGAGCATGGCCCCATGGCTACACATGTGATCACCGGGGCCGGCTCCGGCATCGGCGCGGCCGTCGCGCGGCGGCTGCACGCCCGCGGGGACGAGCTCGTGCTGCACGCGCGGGACGCGGCCCGCGCCAAGGAGCTCGCCGCCGAGTTCCCCGGGGCCCGGACCCTCGTCGGCGACCTCGCCGACCCCGACCGGCTGTCCTGGGCCTTCTCCCACCAGTCCCTCCCCGACCGCGTCGACTCCCTGCTGCACATCGCGGGCGTCCTCGAACTCGGCCCGGTCGGCGAACTGACCCCCAAGTCCTGGCGCCACCAGATCGACGTCAATCTGCTGGCCCCCGCCGAGCTGACCCGCCACTTCCTTCCGCAACTGCGCGTCGCCCGCGGCCACGTCGTGTTCGTCAACTCCGGCTCCGGCCTGAACGCCCACGCCGGCTGGGCGGCGTACGCCGCCTCCAAGCACGGGCTGAAGGCCCTCGCGGACGCCCTGCGCGAGGAGGAGCACGCGGCCGGCGTCCGCGTCACCTCCGTCTACCCCGGCCGCACCGCCAGCCCCATGCAGGCCAAGGTCCACCAGCAGGAGGGCAAGAGCTACGACCCGGACCGGTGGATCGACCCCGAGTCCGTCGCCACCACCGTCCTGATGTCCCTCGACCTGCCCCGCGACGCCGAGGTCAACGACCTGACGGTGCGCCCGGGACGGTGACGGGGACGGGGTCCACCGCCGTCGCCCTCGCGTACTCCGTCGGGGTCTGCCCGTAGCGGCGGCGGAAGAGGCGGGCGAAGTGGCCGCCGTCGGCGAACTGCCAGCGGGCGGCGACGTCCGCGACGCTCGCCCGCCGGCCGGTGGCCAGGAGCGCGCGGCGGGCCCCCTCGAGACGGCGCTCGCGGATGTAGGCGCTCAGGGAGTGCTCCTCGCCCGCGAAGGCCCGCTGCAGGGTGCGCACGGAGACGTTCAGTTCCCCGGCGATCACGGTGGGGGTGAGGGCGGGGTCGGTGAGCCGGCGGTCGGCGAGGTCCCGGGCGGCCTGCGCCAGCGCCGGCGACAGCCGGGGCTCCCTGTCGTCGGCCCCGCCCCGCACCACGGCCCGGGCCAGCTCGGCCAGGGTGTCGCGGGCGGCGTCGAGCCCGGCCGGCCCCAGGTCGTCCAGCATCCGGCCCACCGTGGCGGCGTGCGCGGTCAGGAGCCGGGCCTCGGGGGTGTCGCCCGGGCCCGAGGCCGCCCTGTCCGGGCCGTGCCGGATCTCCGCGGCCGGCAGCACCAGAATCCGCACGGCGGACCCCGGCGAGGCCGCGAAGTGGGTCAGCCGTCCCGTCTGCATCAGCAGCCGTCCCGCCGGCACCGTGTGCTCGGTGCCGCCCGGCAGCCCGATCCGCCAGTTCCCCCGGTCGACGATCCACAGCCGTACGTGGTCCTGCGAACCCACCGACCGGCCGTCCGTCCGCAGGGCGGCCGCGTTCTCGAAGCGGTTGAACATCGTGTCCCGCAGCCGGAATCCCCGCGAGCGCGCCCCGAAACCGGCGAGGGTGCCCCGGTCGAACGGCGCCAGCGCGAAGCCCTCGCCCATCCGGGACCGCCACGCGCGGGCGAAGTCGCCGAAGGCGCCGGCCCCTTCCAGGCTCACCGAGAGGCTGCCGTGCATGTTCTGGTGCTTCTTCCTTCCGCGTACCACTGCCGTCGCGGTTGTCGCGCATCTCCGGCCGGAGCTGTCGCATCGGTCCGCGACCCCGCCCCTGGGGCCCTCCTAGGGTTCGGACGACGGCGCGAAGAAGCACGCCGGTGCGCGTCCCCTGGCGCGCGCGAACCGGAACAAGGGTACGAGGTGGCGAGTTGAGCACGATCGCGATCGTCGGCGCGGGGCCGCAACTGGGCCGGGCGATCGGCCGGAGATTCGGCGCCGAGGGCTTCGACGTGGCGCTGATCGCCCGGGGCGCGGAGCGGTTGGGGGAGATCGCGGAGGAGCTGTCCGGCGAGGGCGTCCGGGCCGAGGTGTTCCCCGCCGACATCACCGACCGGCCCGCCCTGCACGAGGCGCTGACCGCCGTCGAGGAGCGCCTAGGACCGGTGGAGGTGCTCGAGTACTCGCCCGCGCCGACCCCGGCCGACCTGCGCCGGGCACCGATCGTCGGGGCCGTCGAGGTCACCGTCGAATCGGTCCTGGCCCAACTGGACCTCTACCTGCTCGGCGGTGTCGCCGCGGTGCAGCACGTCCTGCCCGGCATGCTGGCACGCGGCTCGGGAACGGTCCTGGTCACCAGCGGCGCCGGCTCCGGACCGCTCATCGCCCCGCACGTGGCGAACATCCAGATCGCCACCGGCGGGATGCGCAACTGGATCCTCAACCTGAACGCGGCGCTCGCCGGCACCGGCGTGCACGCCGCGCACATGGCGATCGCCGCCTACATCGGGCAGGGCGGGCACGCCTCCCGGCCGGAGACGATCGCCGGCACGCACTGGCGGATGCACACCGACCGCACCGAGGCCGAAGTGCTCGTCGAGGACCTGCCGGAGGACTACCTGGAACGCGGTCTGGCGGACAAGTTCGGCGACTCCTGACCCGTCCGCCCGCCGCCCCGACCGGTGGGCGGACGCCGAACCCTCCCGCGCCAGGCTCTAGGCTTCCCGCGTGAGTGAGAACAGCCAGTTCAGGTTCGGGCCGGCCACCGGCGTCGGATCGATGCCCGGTGGTGACGCGCGGGAGGCCGCGAAGACCGTCACCGGGTCCTTCGAGGACTTCCCCTTCCTCGCCGAGCTGCCCGCGCGCGGGCCCGGCGCGGACATGATCGGCCGCACCGCCGGGATGCTCGTCGAGCTCTACGCCCGCGTGGAGCCCAGCGGCTGGCGGATCGGGGACCGCCCCGGCCGGGACACCCGGCGGGCCCGCTCCTGGCTCCGCCAGGACCTCGACGCCCTGGAGGAGTTCACCCAGGAGTACCGGGGCCCCCTGAAGGTGCAGGCCGTGGGGCCCTGGACGCTCGCCGCCGCCCTGGAGCTGCGCAACGGCGAGGCCGCCCTCTCCGACCCCGGGGCCTGCCGCGACCTCGCCGGCTCGCTCGCCGAAGGGCTGCGGGCGCACCTGGCCGAGGTGCGCCGCCGGGTGCCGGGCGCCCAGGTCGTCCTCCAGCTCGACGAGCCCTCCCTCACCGCCGTCCTGCGCGGACAGGTCCGCACCGCCAGCGGCTACCGCACCCACCGCGCCCCGGACCGGCAGGTCGTCGAGGCGGCCCTGCGCGAGGTCGTCGGGGTCCACGAGGCGGGGCCCGTCCTCGTGCACTCCTGCGCCCCCGACGTGCCCTTCGCCCTGCTGCGCCGGGCCGGCGCAGCGGCCGTCTCCTTCGACTTCTCCCTGCTCACCGAGCGTGACGACGACACGCTGGGGGAGGCGGTGGAGGCGGGGACGCGGCTCTTCGCCGGTGTCGTCCCCGGCACGGACGGCCCGTTGTCGGACCCTGCCGGTAGCGTCATGGGTGTCAGGACGCTGTGGCGCAGGCTGGGGCTGTCTCCGGGGCTTCTCGCGGACACGGTCACGGTCACCCCCGCGTGCGGGCTCGCGGGCGCGTCCCCCGAGTACGCGCGCCGGGCGCTGGCCCACTGCGCCCGGGCGGCGAGGTCCCTCGCGGACGACCCAGAGTAACGGGAGGACAACACGGTGGCCGGCGACAAGCAAGCCCAGACCACGGCGGTGCCCGCGCAGGCACGGGAGCGGCACGTCCGGCTCGCCGAGCAGATCGAGGAGCACCGCTTCCGGTACTACGTGAAGGACGCCCCGGTCGTCAGCGACGCCGAGTTCGACCGGCTGCTGCGGGAGCTGCAGGAGCTGGAGGAGCGCCACCCGGAGCTGCGCACGCCCGACTCGCCCACCCAGAAGGTCGCGGGCGCCTACGAGACGGAGTTCACCTCCGTCCGGCACCGTGAGCGCATGCTGTCGCTGGACAACACGTTCAACGACGAGGACCTGGCCGCCTGGACCGAGCGCATCGCCAGGGAACTCGGCAGCCAGACCTACCACTTCCTGTGCGAGCTCAAGGTCGACGGCCTCGCCGTCAACCTCACCTACGAGCACGGCCGGCTCACCCGCGCCGCCACCCGCGGCGACGGCCGCACCGGCGAGGACATCACGCCCAACGTGCGCACGATCGCCGAGATCCCCGACCGGCTGCACGGCGAGGAGGTGCCGGACGTCGTGGAGATCCGCGGCGAGGTCTTCTTCCCGATGGAGAAGTTCCAGGAGCTCAACGCCCGCCTCGTCGAGGCCGGTGACAAGCCCTTCGCCAACCCGCGCAACGCGGCGGCCGGTTCACTGCGCCAGAAGGACCCCCGGGTCACCGCGAGCCGCCCCCTGCACATGGTCGTGCACGGCATCGGGGCCCTGGAGGGCTTCGAGGGCATGAGCCGCCTCTCCCAGGCCTACGACCTCCTGGGGAGCTGGGGTCTGCCCACCTCGCCCTACAACCGGGTGGTCGAGGACCTCGCGGGCGTACGGGAGTTCATCGCCCACTACGGCGAGAACCGGCACTCCGTGGCGCACGAGATCGACGGGGCCGTCGTCAAGCTCGACGAGATCCCCCTGCAGGGCCGCCTCGGCTCCACCTCGCGCGCCCCGCGCTGGGCCATCGCGTACAAGTACGCGCCCGAGGAGGTCAACACCAGGCTCGTCAACATCCGCGTCGGCGTGGGCCGCACCGGCCGGGTGACGCCCTACGCGCAGGTGGAGCCGGTGACGGTGGCCGGGTCCGAGGTCGAGTTCGCCACGCTGCACAACCAGGACGTGGTCAAGGCCAAGGGCGTCCTCATCGGCGACATGGTCGTGCTGCGCAAGGCGGGTGACGTCATCCCCGAGATCCTCGGCCCCGTCGCCGACCTGCGCGACGGCAGCGAGCGGGAGTTCGTGATGCCCGCCGACTGCCCCGAGTGCGGCACCCCGCTGCGGCCCATGAAGGAGGGCGACGTCGATCTGCGCTGCCCCAACTCCCGCGCCTGCCCCGCCCAGTTGCGCGAGCGGCTGTTCTACCTCGCGGGCCGCAAGTCCCTGGACATCGAGCACTTCGGCTATGTCGCCGCCGCGGCCCTGACCAGACCGCTGGAGCCCGCCGAGCCGCCGCTGACCGACGAGGGCGACCTGTTCGACCTCACCATGGAGCAGTTGCTGCCCATCAAGGCGTACGTCCTGGACCAGGACAGCGGGCTGCCCAAGCGCGACCCCAGGACCGGCGAGGAGAAGATCGCCACGGTCTTCGCCAACCAGCAGGGCGAGCCGAGGAAGAACGCGGTGTCCATGCTGGAGAACATCGCCGCCGCCAAGGAGCGCCCGCTGGCCCGCGTGCTCACCGGCCTGTCCATCCGTCACGTCGGGCCTGTCGCGGCCGAGGCGCTGGCCCGCGAGTTCCGCTCGGTGGACCGCATCGAGGCGGCGAGCGAGGAGGAACTGGCGGCCACCGAGGGCGTCGGGCCCATCATCGCCGCCTCCCTCAAGCAGTGGTTCGCCGAGGACTGGCACCGCGAGATCCTGCGCAAGTGGAAGGCCGCGGGCGTCCGCATGGAGGAGGAGAGCACCGGCGAGGACGAGGGGCCGCGCCCGCTGGAGGGCCTCACCGTCGTCGTCACCGGCACGCTCGAGCACCACACCCGGGACGGCGCCAAGGAGGCCCTGCAGAGCAGAGGCGCCAAGGTCACGGGCTCCGTCTCCAAGAAGACGTCGTTCGTCGTCGTCGGCGACAGCCCCGGATCGAAGTACGACAAGGCGATGCAGCTCAAGGTGCCGGTGCTGAACGAGGACGGGTTCGCCGTCCTGCTGGAGAGCGGACCGGAAGCCGCGGCCGAAGTCGCGCTTCCGACCGAGGAGTAGCGGTTGAAGGCCACCCGTTCGGCGCATACCAGATGCATACGGGTGGCCGGGTCGCATTCGGGCAACCGTCGTCGACCGCTGCCCGTGGAAGCCTTCAGCGGCCTACTGTTGAGATGTGCGCCTGCCGTGCCCCGCTGCGTGGTGGGTTTTTGGACGAGGTGCCGTCGGCAGTCGTCGCCGGCACCGGGCCGCGAACGCGTGGGCACCGCCGGCTGTGAGAGGGACGGGAATGGAACCGACCGAGAGCGCCGCCCCGGACGCGCGGCTGCGCGTGCGCCGGATCTCCGGCGCGTGGCGCCGCGGAGCCACCCGGACGGCGCGCTCCCGCGGCGCCGGGGCGATACCCGGCGCGGACTCCCCTCAGGCCCCGGGCACGTGGGGCCGCGCGGGCGCCCGGGGTGACGCGCGCGCGCCCGGCGCCACCGGGACCGGCGCCCCCGGAGCCGTGCCCGGGCAGGGCGCCTTCGGCGGTGGAGTGCCGCGCTGGGTGCGCGGCGTCTCCGGCTCCGGCGGGCCGCCGAAGCAGGGCGGGGCGCCCCGGCCGCGCGGCGTCACGCGGGACCGCTCCAGGGACGGGGGCGAGCACCACTCGCTGGAGCGCGGGGAGCGGGGCCCCTCCTGGCCCTCGCTGCCGGCGACCGTCGTCGGAGGCGGCGCAGTCGTCCTCGGCGCCGGCTTCTATCGCGCCTTCGACGGACAGCACGCGCTCTTCCCCTCCGGCACCCTCGGCTGGTCCCTCGCCCTGCTGACCGGCGTCATCGTCGGCCACCTCGTGGCGCTCGGCCGCTCCCGCTGGTCCGGCGGCACGGGCTCCGGCGCCGCCCTCACCCTCGCCGTCCTGCTGCTCCACGGCTGGGTCGCCGCCGGCATGATCAGCCTCACCACCGTCGTCCTGGTCGGCATCGCCCGGCCAGGCCGCTGGCGGCAGGGCGTCCTGCACGGCGCGGTGGACATCCTCGGCATCGGCACCGGCGCCCTGCTGCTGGCCGCCTGCGGCCGCGTCCCCACCGTGGAGAACCCCTGGTACCCGGGCGCCTGGACGCCGGCCACCGCGCCCCAGGTCGCGCTGGTCGCCTGCGCCTACCTCGTCGTCACCCGGGCCCTGCTGTGGTTCCTGCAGGGACCGCGCGGCGGCCATCTGCCCACCGTGGCTCGCACCGCCCTGGTCCGACAGGGACTGCTCGCCGTCGCCCTGCTCGGCATCACCCCGCTGATCTGTGTCGTCGCCGAGGCCCGGCCGCTGCTGCTGCCCCTGTTCGCCATCCCCCTCATCGCGCTCGACTCCACCCTGTGGATCGCCCGGGTCCGCGCCGAGGAGCAGTTGCGCGACCCGCTGACCGGGCTGCCCAACCGGCAGTGGCTGCTGGAGCGCACCTGGGGAGCGCTCGACGACGCCGAACGCATCGGGGCCAGGTCCGCCCTCATGCTGATCGACCTCGACCGTTTCCGTTCGGTCAACGACACCCTGGGGCACCTCGCGGGCGACCGGCTGCTCCTGCAGATCGCCGAGCGGCTCCGCCTGGCGCTGCCCCGCGGCGCCGAGGCCGCACGGCTCGGCGGCGACGAGTTCGCCGTGTTACTGCCGGTCGCGGACTCCACCACCTCCGCCTCCCGCGTCGCCCGCAACCTCGTCGTCGCGCTCAGCTCCCCGCTCGACCTCGACGGGCTCACCCTCGTCCTGGAGGCCAGCGCCGGGCTCGCCGTCTTCCCCGACCACTCCACGGACGCCGAGGGACTGCTGCGCCGCGCCGACGTCGCGATGTACCAGGCCAAGCGGGACCGCACCGGCGTCGAGGTCTACGAGTCCAAGCGGGACTCCAACACCCCCGACCGCCTCGGTCTGCTCGGCGACCTGCGGCGCGCGCTCGACGCGCACGAGGTGCAGCTCCACTACCAGCCCAAGGTCCGCTTCGACGGGGAGGTCGCCGGGCTCGAGGCCCTGGTGCGCTGGGTGCACCCCGAACGCGGCCGGGTCCCGCCGGACGAGTTCATCGCCATCGCCGAGTCCTCCGGTCTGATGCCGCATCTGACCGAGTACGTCCTGGAGACCGCCCTCGAACAGGTGGCCGCCTGGCGGGAGCAGGGGCTGTGCGTCCCGGTCGCCGTCAACGTCTCCCCGCGCGACGTCCACACCCCCGGCTTCGCCGGCTCCGTCGCCGCGCGGCTGGCCCGCCACGGGGTGCCGGCCGGCGCGCTGCAACTGGAGATCACCGAGCACGTGCTGCTGGAGGACCCGCAGCGGGCCGCCGACACGCTGGCCGCGCTCGCCGGGCACGGCGTGAAGATGTCGCTGGACGACTTCGGCACCGGCTACTCCTCGCTGGTCCACCTGCGGCGGCTGCCGGTGAGCGAGCTGAAGATCGACCGGTCCTTCGTGGCCCGGCTGGCGATCGACAACGAGGACGCGGAGATCGTCCGCTGCACCATCGACCTCGCGCACTCCCTCGGCCTGCTCGTCGTCGCGGAGGGCGTCGAGGACGACGAGACCTGGGAGCGGCTGCGCGACCTGCGGTGCGACGCGGTGCAGGGCTGGCTGGTGTCCGCGGCGATGCCGCCGGACGAGACGACGGCGTGGCTGCGGGCCCGGGGCGCGCCCCGTCGCACCCCGCCCGCGCCCGCTCTCCCGGCGGCGGCCGGGGACGAATGACCGACGGCCGCGGGGGCTTTGGGGACCGGCTCCCGCGCCCGCCTCGCGGCCGAGGCCGGGACCGCACAGGGGGTGTACCGGAGCAGGCCGCCGGGTGCCGTCCGGCGGGGCTTCCCGCGCGGTTCCCCGCGCCTTCGGCGGGGTCCCGCGCACGCCCGTGGCAAACCGGTGCGTCCTCACCCCGCCCGGCCCCATAGGATTGGGGCCAAACCGCACGCACTCACTCAGAGGAACGCTGCATGCCTGGCATCACGCGCGAGGAGGTCGCCCACCTCGCCCGGCTGGCGCGTCTGGAGCTGAAGCCCGAAGAGCTCGACCACTTCGCGGGACAGCTGGACGACATCATCGGCGCGGTCGCCCGCGTCGCAGAGGTCGCCGACCAAGACGTACCGCCGACCTCCCACCCGCTGCCGCTGACGAACGTCATGCGCGCGGACGAGGTCCGTCCCTCGCTCACCCCCGCGCAGGCGCTCTCCGGCGCCCCGGCCCAGGAGCAGCAGCGTTTCAAGGTGCCGCAGATCCTGGGGGAGGAGTAACCGCCATGAGCGACATCATCAAGCTCACCGCGGCCGAGACGGCCGCGAAGATCGCCTCGGGCGAGCTCACCGCCGTCGAGGTCACCGAGGCCCACCTCGCCCGGATCGAGGCCGTCGACGAGAAGGTGCACGCCTTCCTGCACGTCGACCGCGAGGGCGCCCTCGCCCAGGCCCGCGCCGTGGACGAGAAGCGCGCCCGGGGGGAGGAGCTCGGCCCGCTGGCCGGCGTGCCCCTCGCGCTCAAGGACATCTTCACCACCGAGGGCATCCCGACCACCGTCGGCTCCAAGATCCTCGAGGGCTGGATCCCGCCGTACGACGCGACGCTCACCAAGCGCCTCAAGGACGCCGACGTCGTCATCCTCGGCAAGACCAACATGGACGAGTTCGCCATGGGGTCCTCCACCGAGAACAGCGCCTACGGGCCCACCGGCAACCCCTGGGACCTCACCCGGATCCCCGGCGGCTCCGGCGGCGGTTCCTCCGCCGCGCTGGCCGCGCACATGGCCCCGCTCGCCATCGGCACCGACACCGGCGGCTCCATCCGCCAGCCGGCCGCCGTCACCGGGACGGTCGGCGTCAAGCCGACCTACGGCGCGGTCTCCCGCTACGGCATGGTCGCCTTCTCCTCCTCCCTCGACCAGGGCGGCCCCTGCGCCCGCACGGTCCTGGACGCGGCCCTGCTGCACGAGGTGATCGCCGGGCACGACCCGCTGGACTCGACCTCCATCGACGCCCCGGTCCCGCCGGTCGTCGAGGCCGCCCGCAACGGCAGCGTCGAGGGCATGCGCGTCGGCGTGGTGAAGCAGTTCCGCGGCGAGGGCTACCAGGCCGGCGTCATCCAGCGGTTCGACGAGTCCGTCGCGCTGCTGAAGGAACTGGGCGCCGAGATCGTCGAGCTGGACTGCCCGTCCTTCGACCTCGCCCTGTCGGCGTACTACCTGATCGCCCCCTCCGAGTGCTCCTCCAACCTCGCCCGCTTCGACGGCCTGCGCTACGGCCGCCGCACCGGCGACGACGGCAGCCACTCGGCAGAGGAGGTCACCTCGCTGACCCGCGAGGCCGGCTTCGGTCCCGAGGTCAAGCGCCGCATCATGCTCGGCACGTACGCCCTGTCCAGCGGCTACTACGACGCCTACTACGGCAGCGCCCAGAAGGTCCGCACGCTGATCAAGCAGGACTTCGAGAAGGCGTTCGAGCAGGTCGACGTGATCGTCTCGCCGACGACCCCGACCACCGCCTTCGCGATCGGCGAGCGCGCCGACGACCCGATGGCGATGTACCTGGCCGACCTGTGCACCATTCCGACCAACCTCGCGGGCAACGCCGCGATGTCGCTGCCCTGCGGCCTCGCCCCCGAGGACAACCTGCCGGTCGGGCTGCAGATCATCGCCCCGGCCCTGAAGGACGACCGCCTGTACAAGGTGGGTGCCGCCGTCGAGGCCGCCTTCGTGGAAAGGTGGGGTCACCCGCTGATCGAGGAGGCACCGTCGCTGTGAGCAACGCACTGTCCAAGGCCAAGGGCTTCAAGAAGTCCCGGACCGGTCTGTACGTCTCGATGGCCACGTCGGCGTTCGGCGCCCTCGGTGCCTACAAGCAGATCAAGAAGGCCCGCGACGACCACGACACGCTGCGACTGATCGACGCCGTTGTGACCGGCGCCGCGGTCGTCACCAACCTCGCCATCCTCTACCGCGAGCTGAAGCGGCTGGGCGACGACGACGTCCTGCTGGGCTGAGAGGGAAGTTACACCGTGACCACCACGACCGACCTGGTGTCGTACGAGGACGCACTCGCGTCCTACGACCCCGTCATGGGCCTCGAGGTCCATGTCGAACTCGGCACCAAGACGAAGATGTTCTGCGGGTGCTCCACGGAGCTGGGCGCCGAGCCCAACTCGCAGACCTGCCCCACCTGCCTCGGCATGCCCGGCGCGCTCCCGGTCGTCAACGCGACCGGCGTCGAGTCGGCCATCCGGATCGGCCTCGCGCTCCACTGCGAGATCGCCGAGTGGTGCCGGTTCGCCCGGAAGAACTACTTCTATCCGGACATGCCGAAGAACTTCCAGACCTCCCAGTACGACGAGCCGATCGCCTTCGACGGGTACCTCGACGTACAGCTGGAGGACGGCGAGGTCTTCCGGGTGCAGATCGAGCGCGCCCACATGGAGGAGGACACCGGCAAGTCGCTGCACGTCGGCGGCGCCACCGGCCGTATCCACGGCGCGTCCCACTCCCTGCTGGACTACAACCGCGCCGGCATCCCGCTCATCGAGATCGTCACCAAACCGATCGAGGGCGCGGGCGAGCGGGCCCCCGAGGTCGCGCGGGCGTACGTCGCCGAACTGCGCGAGCTCATCAAGGCGCTCGGCGTCTCCGACGCCCGCATGGAGATGGGCCAGATGCGTTGCGACGTCAACCTGTCGCTGCGCCCGCACGGCCGGGAGAAGTTCGGCACCCGCTCCGAGACGAAGAACGTCAACTCGCTGCGGTCCGTCGAGCGTGCGGCCCGCTTCGAGATCCAGCGGCACGCCGCGGTGCTCTCCTCGGGCGGCACGATCATCCAGGAGACCCGGCACTTCCACGAGGACACGGGGTCCACGACCTCGGGTCGCGTGAAGGAGGAGGCCGAGGACTACCGGTACTTCCCGGAGCCCGACCTGGTGCCGGTCGCCCCGTCCCGCGAGTGGGTCGAGGAGATCCGCGCCTCCCTGCCCGAGCTGCCGCTGGTGCGCCGCAACCGGCTCCGCGAGGAGTGGGGCATCTCCGGCTTCGACATGCAGGCGATCCTCAACGCCGGCGCGCTGGATCCGATCGTGGCCACGATCGACGCCGGCGCGGACGCCGCCTCCGCCCGCAAGTGGTGGATGGGCGAGCTGGCCCGCAGCGCCAACGAGTCCCAGAAGGCGCTGGACGAGCTGGCGATCACGCCGGAGCAGGTCGCCCGGGTCTCCGAACTGGTGGCCGAGGGCGACCTCAACGACAAGCTGGCCCGCCAGGTCATCGAGGGTGTGCTGGCCGGCGAGGGCACGCCGGACGAGGTCGTCGACAAGCGCGGCCTGAAGGTCGTCTCCGACGAGGGCGCCCTCGGCACCGCCGTCGACGAGGCGATCGCCGGCAACCCGGGCGTCGCCGACAAGATCCGCGGCGGCAAGGTGGCCGCGGCGGGAGCGCTGGTCGGCGCGGTCATGAAGGCCACGCGCGGCCAGGCCGACGCCGCCCGCGTCAAGGAACTCATCCTCGAGAAGCTGGGCGTCGGCGAGGGCTGAGCGGTACGTACGCACGTCCCCGGAGGGGGCGCACCGGTCACGGTGCGCCCCCTCCGGCACGTCCGGGACCGGTGTGCCGCATGTCTCGCCGGGCGGTCCGGGACCACGGGGCGCCACGGCAGCGGCTACGCTCCCGGGCCATGAGCGGACGTATCTCCTCCGAGGCCGGTGTGCACGACGCCCCGCACGAGAGCGCGCACCCCGCCCCGCACCCTGCCCCGTCCGACGCCCCCGGGACCGACGCGCCGGAGGACGCCCACGAGGACGCGTACGTCCACGAGGACGAGGGCGCGTACGAGGACGGGCCCTCCGACGCCCGCCGGGCCCGCTGGACCGCGACCGGCGCCGGCGCGCTGCTGACCACCGCGGGGCTCGCCGCCGCGGTGCTGCGCGCCCTCGACTCCGTCCCCCCGCTCGTCCCCCTCGCCTACGCCTGTGGCGCCTCCGGCTGCGCGCTGGCGGCCGTCCTCGGCTCCCGCGGCCGCACCCGCCGGGCCCTGTGGCTCATGATCGCCGGCACGGCGCTGATGGCGGTCGGCGACCAGTTCGACTGAGACGCCGCGACCGGCGGACGGAGAGCTTCCGCTCATTCCCCCGCGACCCTGTGAGTCATGCCACTATCACGACAAACGATCATTTCCACCTGCAACAGTGAACGAGCAGCGTTCAAGCGTTCTTTGCGGGTCATTCGTTTTATTCCAGGTTGACTTCGGGCAAAGAAGCACACACCCCCCAGGGAGTACGCCCGTGGCAGCCCTCGCACGTTGGTGTGTCCGGCGGCGTCTCGCCGCCCTCCTGCTCTGGCTGACGGTCTTCGCGGGCGTCTTCACGACCGCGACGGTCGTAGGAGCCGCCTACTCCAACGACTACGGAGTCTCCGGCACCGAGTCGAGCCAGGCCGCCCATCTGCTCCGCGAGGGATTCCCCGGAGCCGACGGGGACACCGACACCGTCGTCTGGCACACCACCGACGGCACCGTGCGCGACGCCGACGTCGCCCAGACCATGACCCGCACCCTGGACCGGCTCGCCGATCTGCCCGGCATCGCCTCCGTCACCGGCCCCTACGAGAACGGCCGCGGCGGGCAGATCAGCGGCGACGGCCGCACCGCCTACGCCACCGTCACCTTCGACAGCCCCTCGCAGCGGATATCCGAGGGCGAGGCGCGGGCCTTCGTCGACACCGCCGAGTCCGCCGGGACCGAGGGACTGCGGATCGCCCTCGGCGGCAGCGCCGTCTCCCTCACCCAGTCCGCGGACGGGCACCTCGCCGAGATCGTCGGCGTGGTCGTCGCCGCCGCCGTGCTGCTCCTCGCCTTCGGCTCGCCCGCCGCCGCCCTCCTCCCGATCGCCACCGCGCTCGTCGGCGTCGGCACCGCCTACGCCGGCATCGAACTCCTCGGCCACGTCATGACCGTGGCCGACTTCGCGCCCATGCTCGGCATGCTGGTCGGACTCGGCGTCGGCATCGACTACGCGCTGTTCATCGTCACCCGGCACCGCAGGGGCCTCAAACGCGGGCTGACCGTCGCCGAGGCGGCCCAGGACGCCGTCGCCACCACCGGACGCGCGGTCGTCTTCGCCGGCGCGACGGTGTGCATCGCGCTGCTCGGCATGCTCATCCTGCGGCTCGACTTCCTCAACGGCGTCGCCGTCGCCGCCGCGCTGACCGTGCTCCTCACCGTCGCCGCCTCCGTGACCCTGCTGCCCGCCCTGCTGTCCTTCACCGGCATGCGGGCGCTCAGCCGCCGCGAACGCCGGCGCCTGGCCGAACACGGGCCCGAACCCGAGGTGCCCACCGGGTTCGCCGCCCGCTGGTCCGCCTTCGTCGAACGGCACCCCAGGCTCCTCGGCGCCCTCGCCCTCCTCGTCATGGCGGTCCTCGCCCTGCCCACCCTCTCCCTGCGCCTGGGCACCTCCGACGCCGGCACCGACCCGGCGCGGACCACCACCCGGCAGGCCTACGACCTCCTCGCCGAGGGCTTCGGCCCCGGCGTCAACGGCCCGCTCACCCTCGTCACCCACCTCGACGACGCCGAGGACCGGCTGGTTTTGGACAACCTCGCCGCCACCCTGCGCACCACGCCCGACGTCGCCTCCGTCTCCCCGGTGACCTACAACCCGGCCGGGACCACCGCCCACCTCACCCTGATCCCCGAGTCGGCCCCGCAGTCCGCGCGCACCAGCGACCTCGTCGAGCGGCTGCGCACCGAGGTGCTGCCCCGCGCCGAGTCCGGCACCGGCCTCGACGTGAAGGTCGGCGGGGTCACCGCCGGGTACGACGACTTCGCGGGCGTCGTCGTCGCCAAGCTCCCCCTCTTCGTCGGCGTGGTGATCGGCCTCGGCTGCGTCCTGCTGCTGCTCGCCTTCCGCTCCCTCGCCATCCCGCTCAAGGCCGCCGCGATGAACGTCGCCGCGGTGGCCGCCGCCTTCGGCGTCGTCACCGCCGTCTTCCAGTGGGGCTGGGGCAGCGAACTCCTCGGCCTCGGCGGGGCCGGGCCGATCGAGCCCTTCCTCCCCGTGATCATGGTCTCGGTGCTGTTCGGGCTCTCCATGGACTACCAGGTCTTCCTGGTCAGCCGGATGTACGAGGAGTGGCTGGAGACCGGGGACAACCGGCGCGCGGTCCGCGTGGGCCTCGCCGAGACCGGCCGGGTCATCAACTCCGCCGCCGTCATCATGATCTCCGTCTTCCTCGCCTTCGTCCTCAGCGGCGACCGGACGATCGCCATGTTCGGCATCGCGCTCGCCGCCGCCGTGGCCCTCGACGCGTTCGTCCTGCGCACGCTCCTCGTCCCCGCCCTCATGCACCTGCTCGGCAAGGCCAACTGGTGGCTGCCGCGCGGCCTGGAGTCCCGCCTGCCCCACCTGAGCATCGAGCCCCCCGAGTGCCGTGCGACACTGCCTGCGGTCCCCGGGCGCGGCACGGACGACGCCGCGCTCGCGGAGGCGGTGGACGCACTGGTGAAGGAGCGGCGGGACGATGTACGCGACATCCCTGGGTGAGGACGCCGAGCTGCGCCCCCTGGAGCCCTGGCACGCCGAGGAGTTCCTCGCGCACCTCGACCGCGGGCGCGAGTACATCGGGCAGCACATCCCCTTCGGCACCCGCGAGACGGACGTCGACTCCGCGCGGGAGCTGCTCACGACGTTCGCCCACCGGCGCGCCGAGGACGCCGGCGGCCTGCACGGCATCTGGTACCGGGGGCGGCTCGTGGGCGGTGTGCTGTTCCGCACGTTCGACGCGGTCCAGGGCACCGCCGAGGCGGGCTGCTGGCTGGAACCGGCGGCGGTCGGCCGGGGACTGGTCACCCGGGGCGTACGCGTGCTCCTCGGCTGGGCGTTTGACGAGCGAGGCATCCACCGTGTGGAGTGGCGGGCGTCGTCCGCCAACACCCCCAGCATCAACGTGGCGCGACGGCTGGGCATGCGCCGGGACGGCGTACTGCGCGGAAACAACCTCTACCGGGGCGCGCGGCAGGACCTCGAGGTGTGGTCCCTGCTCGCCCCCGAATGGCGGGCGGCACGTACCGAGGCCGCCGCAAAGGACAGTGGGAGCCCTCGTTAAGAGACCTCTCAGAGAGCGTACGTACGGTGCGGAGATATGGGATCCAAGACAGTTGACGAGGCCGGGGCGACCGTGACCGGCGCCGAGGCGAAGACCGCTGACGGCACTGCCGCGGACGGCACGGCCGAGGACGGGGCGGCGACGCCGCCCGCGCCCTCCGAGGAGACGGCCGCCGCCGAGCAGGGCACGGGGGACGCCGCGACGGACCTCACCGAGGCCGAAGCCGGGCAGCCGGCGGAGTCCGCGGATGCCACGGACTCCACGGACGTCGCCGGGGACCCCGAGGCCGCCGGCACCACCGGGGTCGGCCAGGGCGCCGGGGCCGTGGTCTCCGCCGCCCTCGGCGTGGTCTCGCTCACCGGGGGCTGGGTCGGCACGGTGGCCTCCGCCCGCGAGACGCTCGTCGGGCAGCTCCGGACCTCCTCCTCGGCGAGTGTCGCCACGCAGATCAAGGAGGTCTACGGCGACGCCTGGCACGCCGCCGCGCTGTGGGGCGGCTTCTTCGCGCTGCTCGCGCTGGTCGTGGGCGTCGTCGTCCTCGCCCGCCCCGCCTTCGGCACCCCGGGCCCGCCGCAGGCTGCCTGGATCAAGTCGGTGGCCTGGGGCGGCATCGCCCTCGGCGTCCTCGGCCTGCTGCTCGCGGTCGCCAAGTACACGGACATCCTGCTCGGCCTGCCCTCGGCGGGCTGACCGGGTCCCGGGCGCCGGCGGCCGGACCTCCTCGACGCGCGGGTCCTATGTGACCCGCAGCTCCAGGATCCGGTCGTCGCCCTTGGCGGGGTCACCGCGGCCGTCCGTGTTGCTCGTGGTGACCCAGAGCTTCCCCCCGCCGGCCGCGACCACCGTGCGCAGCCGGCCGTACTCGCCCTTCAGGAAGGGCTGTGGCTCCGCCGAGGCCTTCGTGCCGTCGAGGGGGATCCGCCACAGGCGCTCGCCCCGCAGGCCGGCCATCCAGATCGACCCCTCGGCGTACGCGATGCCGCTGGGGGAGGCCTGGTCGGTGTGCCACTGGGCGAGCGGGTCGCGGTACTTCGGGCCGCCCCCCTTGCCCTCCGCCTCCGGCCAGCCGTAGTTCGCGCCGGGCTCGATCGCGTTCAGCTCGTCCCAGGTGTCCTGGCCGAACTCCGCGGCGAACAGCCGCTGCTCCCCGTCCCAGGCCAGACCCTGGACGTTGCGGTGACCGTAGGTGTACACGACCGAGTCGTCGAAGGGGTTGCCCGGGGCCGGCTCGCCGTCCGGGGTCATCCGCAGGATCTTGCCGCCGAGCGACTTCCGGTCCTGGGCCGGCTGCCGCTCCCCGGACTCGCCGGTGCCCACGTACAGCATCTTGTCCGGCCCGAACGCGATCCGGCCGCCGTTGTGGATGAGGCCCTTGGGGATGCCCTTGAACACCGTGTCGGGGGCGCCGAGCTGCTCCCCGGCCGGCTTCTCCGGGTCGTACAGCATGCGGGCGACGCGGTTGTCGGAATCGGTCGTGAAGTAGGCGTACACCAGGTGGTCGGAGGCGTACGCGGGGGAGAGGGCGAGGCCCAGCAGACCGCCCTCGCCGTCGGCGGCGACGCCGGGGACGGCGCCCAGCGTGGTCTTCTTCCCGGTCTTCTCGTCGACTCGGGTGATCGTGCCCTCGTCCCGGGAGGACACGAGGATTCCGCCGCCCCCGGGCAGCGGGGCCAGCCCCCAGGGCGTGTTCAGGCCCTCGGCGACGGTGCGCAGCACTTTCACCGAGCCCTTGGCGGGCGGCGTGTGCTCCGCACGCGCGGAGGGACCGCCCGTGCGGCTCGCGGAGGCGCTTGTACCGGTGTCCTCCGGTGCGCCGGAGCCGCCGGAGCAGCCCGCCGTCAGCAGGAGGGCGGCGACCGCCAGCGCGGCCGCGGTGGGTCGAGAGCGCACGAGGGGGTCCCTTCGCCGGGGCTTCGCGGCACAGCCGCGCCGTGAGGGGAAGCGTACGTCGCCGGGCGGGGCGCCCGCCGCCGCTCGCAGCCGCCGGGCGGGGTGAACGGACCGCGCGTGAGGGGGTGTTCGCGGGCGCGGACGCCCCCGGGTCCCGTGCTCAGTCCCAGGACCCCTGCGCGGCGGGAAGGGCCGCCACCTCCGCCAGGTCCTCCCCGGTCAGGCGCACCTCGGCCGCCGCCGCGTTCTCCGCCGCCCAGCGGGACCGCTTCGTGCCCGGCACCGGGACCACGTGCGGACCCTGGGCGAGCGTCCAGGCCAGGGCCACCTGCGCGGCGCTCACCTCCTCGCCGTGCCGACGGGCGATCCGCCGCAGACCGGCCACGATCGGCTGGTTCGCCGCCATCATCTCGGCGGTGAAGCGCGGGTGCCGGGCCCGCAGGTCGTCCGGCTCGAAGCCCTCGCCCGGGCGCAGCGTCCCGGTCAGGAAGCCGTTGCCCAGCGGCATCGCCGCCAGGAACCCCACCCCGCGCGCCGCGCACCACGGCAGCAGCGTACGCAGCGCCTCGGGCGACCACACCGACAGCTCCGCCTGGACCGCGGTGACCGGGAACACCTGCTGCACCCGCTCCAGTTGCCGCACCGTCCCCTCGTACAGCCCCGCCCGCGAGCGCCGGCCGCCCCGGACGTCCATCGCGCACAGCCCCAGCGCCCGCACCTTCCCGGCGCGCACCAGGTCGGCCATCGCGCCCCAGGTCTCCTCCACGGGCACCTCGGGGTCCGCGCGGTGCAGCTGGTACAGGTCGATGACGTCCGTCTGCAGCCGCCGCAGCGAGGCGTCGCAGGCCCGCCGCACGTATCCGGGACGGCCGTTGGCCACGATGTGCTGCTCACCGGCCAGCAGCCCCACCTTCGTCGACACGAAGGCGTCCGCGCGCCGCTCCTTGAGCACCCGGCCCACCAGCAGCTCGTTGGTGAACGGCCCGTACATGTCCGCCGTGTCGAGCAGCGTCACCCCGGCGTCCAGCGCCCGGTGGAGCGCCCGCACCGACTCCTCGCCCCGCTGCCGCGAAGTGGTGTACGCCCAGCTCATCGGCATGCACCCGAGCCCGACGGCCCCCACCCGCAGTGCCGCCGCGCCCATCGTCCTGCGCTCCACCTGGCCGTACCCTCCCTGTCCCGGCCCACCAACCTAACCGTTCCCGCGCACACGAGTTCGCATAGCCTCCTGGCATGAGCGACGACGTGTGGCTTCCCATCCGGCCCGAGGAGATCCCGCAGCTCCCCGAGGGGTTCCGCTACCTGTTCTGGGACGGGGGCGAGGACGGCCGGCAGCCGTTCCCCGGCGACCCCGCCGACTGCGTGGCGTACGTCGTGCCGTACATGAAGCCGCACGCCGTGCGCGTGAGGCCGCTGGAGGCGCTGCGCACCGTGCGCCTGGTGCAGACCCTCACCGCCGGCGTCGACGACGTGGCCGGCCCGGTGTCCGCGCTGCCGCCCGGCGTGCGGCTGTGCAACGCCCGCGGCGTGCACGAGGCGAGCACCGCCGAGCTCGCGCTCACCCTGACCCTCGCCTCGCTGCGCGGCGTCCCCGGCTTCGTCCGCGCCCAGGACGAGGGGAACTGGGCGGGCGGCTTCCGCCCCGCGCTCGCCGACCGGTCCGTGCTGATCGTCGGCTACGGGTCCATCGGCAGCGCCATCGAGGACCGGCTCGTACCGTTCGAGGTCGCGCGGGTCGCACGCGTCGCACGCTCCGCGCGCACGACGGCGCGCGGCCCGGTGCATCCGATCGCCGCCCTGCCCGAACTGCTCCCGGAGGCGGACGTGGTGATGCTGGTGACCCCGCTCACCGAGGAGACGAGGGGACTGGCCGACGCCGAGTTCCTGGCCCGCATGAAGGACGGCGCGCTGCTGGTCAACGTGGGGCGCGGGCCCGTCGTCGACACCAAGGCGCTGCTCACGGAGGTGGAGACCGGCCGGATCACCGCCGCGCTCGACGTCACCGACCCCGAACCCCTGCCCCCGGGCCACCCGTTGTGGTCCGCCCCCGGCGTGCTGATCAGCCCGCACGTCGGCGGCCCCACCTCGGCATTCCTGCCCCGTGCGAAGCGGCTGCTGACCGACCAGCTCACCCGGCTGGTGAACCGGGAACCGCTGCGCAACGTGGTCCTTACCACGGGTGACCGACCGGGCCGCGGGTGACGGATCGGGCCGCCGGGCGCGCCGGGTGACCGGCCGTCCGGCCGTTCCGGGGCGCACGACCAGCGCGTTCGGCGCCCGCGGCGCGCGCCGACTCCGCTTCGCGCACGCTCCGCAGCCCTCCGGACGCGGCCCGTGCGCACATCGGCCCTGGTCGTCACGGAGCGTAGAGAGACTATGTCCCTGAGTGACCATCCTGGTGTATCGTCCCGACAGGGGGTGGCGCCGCGCACGTTCGGCGCCCGGGCACGAGGGAACGACCAGGACTTGGGACTCCGAGGGGGGCGACGGACGATGCACGGCCGGACCACCATCACCGATCCGACGCGACGGGCCGAACGCCGACGAACCATGCGCGCGGCGCCACCGGGCCACGCGCGCGGCGGCCCGCACCACCGCGGGCCCGCCTCCCGCAGGCGCCACGTACACCGGCGGAACCGCGGAGCCGCCCCGACCCGGACCGGGTGGGACCGGTGAGCTCGCCCGGAGCCCTGCCGCTCCGCCGCCGGGCGCCCCGCGGCCGCCCGAGTCCGGTCCCGCAGCTCCTCCTCGCCCTGCTCTGCGCGGGATACGCCGTCGGCGCCGCACTCGGCTGGGGCTCGCAGCGGCTCGCCCTGTTCATGGGTGACTTCGGGCTCAGCGTCGCGGCCGGCGCCGCCGCCGTCTCCTGCCTGCTGCGCGCACGCTCCCGCCGCAGCCGCTTTCGACCCGCCTGGCTGCTGTTCTCCCTCTCCTCCACCATGGCCGCCCTCGGCAACGGCGTCTGGGGCTGGTACGAGGTCGTCCTCGACCGCCCGGTGCCCAGCCCGAGTTGGGCGGACCTGTTCTTCCTCTGCTTCGCGCCGCCCGCCATCGTCGGCCTGCTCGTGCTCGCCAAACGGCCTGTGACCAGGGCCGGCTGGGTGTGCCTCGCCCTGGACGCCTGGCTCATCGGCGGCTCGCTGCTCACCCTCTCGTGGAGCCTCGCGCTCGCCCAGGCCGCCCGGTTCGACGGACCGAGCGTCGCCCACACCGCGCTCTCGCTCGCCTACCCGCTGCTCGACATCGCCCTGGTGAGCATGGTGCTCGCGCTGCACTTCCGGCGCTCCGCGGTGAACCGCTCCGCCGTCAACACCGCGATCGGCGCCCTCGGCCTGACCGTCGTGTGCGACGCCCTGTTCACCTCACCACTGCTGCACAGCGCCTACCACTCCGGCCAACTGCTCGACGCGGGCTGGTTCTCCGGCTCCCTGCTCCTCGCCTACGCCCCCTGGGTCGGCAGCCGCACCGACGAGGGGTACGGCGAGCCGCACACCCGGGTGGTGCACGCCCACGTGCCCGCCCTCGGCGGGCAGGCCCACGAACACACCAGGACCGCACTCCCGCCGGAGCACACCAGGACGGCGGCCTCGCGGGACGGCAGGACCGGCTCCCTCCAGGACCGGCTCCCGCCCGCACACCACCGCCCGGCATCCGCACCCCCCGCGCCGCCCCACCCCGCCGGCCCCGGGCATCCGTACCCGCACCCGTTCCCGGCGGAGCCCGTGCCCGGCCGCTACCCGGTCACCCGCCCCCTCACCGGCTCGCTCGCCGCCCTCACGCCCTACCTGGCCGCCGCCGTCTGCACCCTGGGCATCCTCTACAACCTCCTCGACGGCCGCAGCGTCGACCGGGTCGTGCTGCTCACCGCCGGGGCCGTCGTGCTCGCCCTGCTGGTCCGCCAGGGCATCATGCTGCGCGACAACATCACGCTGACCCACGAACTGGCCCAGAAGGAGAACCACTTCCGCTCCCTGGTCCAGGGCTCCAGCGACGTCATCATGATCGCCGCGCCCAGCGGCATCCTGCGCTACGTCTCCCCGGCCGCCGCCGGGGTCTACGGACGCCCCGCGGAGGAACTGGTCGGGACCGAACTCGCCGGGCTCATCCACCCCGAGGACCTCGGCTGCGTCGTCCACGAGGTCCGCCGCTTCCTCGCGGCCAGCCCCCTGGAGGAGCCCACCACCCGCATCGAGTGCCGCTTCCGCTCCGGCGGTGGGGGCACCTCCCGCTCATGGGGGTCC
This sequence comes from Streptomyces griseoaurantiacus, assembly GCF_036189845.1. Classification (NCBI taxonomy): domain Bacteria; kingdom Bacillati; phylum Actinomycetota; class Actinomycetes; order Kitasatosporales; family Streptomycetaceae; genus Streptomyces; species Streptomyces griseoaurantiacus. Next base: position 5,306,033 of record NZ_CP108326.1, read on the forward strand.
CCACGCTCGAGCGAAGCCGAGAGTGGGGGAGGAGCCGAGAGCGGGGGAGGCTGGCTCAACGTCGAGTCCACCGTCAGCCGCCACCACGGCGGCCTCATCTTCAACAGCCGGGACGTCACCGAGCGGGTCCGCCTCCAGGCCCAGTTGCAGCACAACGCCGAACACGACCCGCTCACCGACCTGCCCAACCGCGCCCTGTTCACCCGGCGTGTGCAGCAGGCGCTCTCCGGGCGCCGCGCCTCCGACCGGGGCCCCGCCCTGCGCGGCACGGCGGTGCTCTTCATCGACCTCGACGGCTTCAAGGCCGTCAACGACACCATCGGCCACCAGGCGGGGGACGAGCTGCTCGTCCAGGCCGCCCGCCGGCTGCAGGACTCCCTCAGACAGGGCGACACCGCCGCCCGGCTCGGCGGGGACGAGTTCGCCGCCCTCATCACCGGCGACGGCACCCGCGAGCACGCCGCGCGGGAGCGCCACATAGAGGAACTCGCCGACCGCCTCCGCGTCGGTCTCTCGCAGCCCTACACCATCGACGGCAACGATGTCCGCGTCGCGGCCTCCATCGGCGTCGCCTTCGCCGAACCCGGGCTCGGCGCGGGCGAGCTGCTGCGCAATGCCGACCTGGCCATGTACCGGGCCAAGGCGGCCGGCAAGAACCGCGTCGAGCTGTACGCGCCCCAGATGCAGCAGGACGTCGTCCGCAAGGCCGAACTGGCCGGCCGGCTGCGGGCCGCGATGCACGACGGCGAGTTCCTGCTGCTGCACCAGCCCGTCGTGGCCCTCGCCGACGGCCGGATCTCCTCGGTCGCCGCCCAGGCCCGCTGGCGCTCCGCCCAGGGCGTGCTGTTCACCCCCGGCGAGTACGTCCGTGTCACCGAGGGGGGCGAAACGGTCGCCGGACTGTGCCGGGACCTGCTCGAACGGGCCGTCACCCAGGCCGCCGAGCGCACCGCGTCCGGAATCCCCGTACCCGTCACCGTCCGCCTCGCCGCCCGGCGGCTCCTCGACCGCACCCTGCCGCCCGGCTCCGTCGAGTCACTGCTCACCCGGCACGGACTCGCCTCCGGCGCCCTGATCCTGGAACTGACCGAGATCGACGCCCGGGTGCCGCTGGAGGAGCTGGAACGCCGTCTCGGCGCCCTGCGCCGGCTCGGGGTCCGGATCGCCCTGGACGGCGTGGGCAGCGGACAGACGACGATCGCGGCGCTGCGCCGCCTCCCCGTCGACATCCTCCGGCTCGACCGTGTGCTGGTCGAGGGGGTCGTGGAGTCGGCCAGACTCCACAAGATCACCAGCGGGCTGCTGCGGATCGCCACCGACCTGGGGCTGCAGACCGTGGCCGACGGGGTGGACCTGCCCGAGCAGGTCGTCACCCTGCGCGCCATGGGCTGCACCCACGGGCAGGGCCTGGTCTTCTCCGGGCCGCTGGACGAGTACCGGCTGCGCCGGGCACTCACCCGCGGCCACTACCCGGTGCCGCACGGCCCGGCCGAGTCCGTCCTCGCGGGCAGCGGCGCGGGCGTGTTCGGGGGCCCGGTCCCGACGGTCCTGCGCGGCCCCGCCACGGCCGCCTCCCGGACCGCCGCGGCCCTCGGCGGCACGACCACCGCGCTCGGCGGCACGACCGCCGGGCTCGGCGGCGGCACCGCGGTCCTCGGCGGCGGTACCGCCCTCCGACCACATGATGAGACGCCCGTCCCACCCACTTGACAGTCGGTGCGCCCCGGAGAGAGGGTCAGTTCCATGCGCACCCGAATTCTCGTACTTGGACAGCGCGTCGGCTGAAGCTGGGCCCGACCGGACCATCATCCGGAATCCCCAGCGACCGTACCCGGCGCGCTCCCCTCGCTTGCCTCCTGGCACGAGGGGTTTTTTGTTGCACGGGCACCTGCCGCACCGCAGTCGCCGTAGCCGCCATAGTCGACGGATCGCACGAACCTCGCAAAAACCCTCAGCATCGAGAAGAGAATGCCGATGACCGAGCAGGCCTCCGGGGCACACCATCCGCAGCCGCGGCCCCGTTCCTCCGGACCGCAGACGTCCGCCCCCGAGCAGGTGACGGGCGCGCAGTCCCTCATCCGCTCGCTCGAGGAGGTCGGCGCCGACACGGTATTCGGCATTCCCGGCGGCACCATCCTGCCGGCGTACGACCCGATGATGGACTCCACCAGGGTCCGGCACGTCCTGGTCCGCCACGAGCAGGGCGCGGGGCACGCCGCCACCGGGTACGCGCAGGCCACCGGCAAGGTCGGCGTCTGCATGGCGACCTCGGGCCCCGGTGCCACCAACCTGGTCACCCCGCTGGCCGACGCCAACCTCGACTCCGTGCCGCTGGTCGCGATCACCGGCCAGGTGGTGTCCTCCGCGATCGGCACGGACGCCTTCCAGGAGGCGGACATCGTCGGCATCAGCATGCCGATCACCAAGCACAGCTGGCTGGTCACCAAGGCCGAGGACATCCCCCGAGTGATCGCCCAGGCCTTCCACGTCGCCTCGACCGGGCGTCCCGGCCCCGTCCTGGTCGACATCCCGAAGGACATCCTCCAGGCGAAGACCACCTTCTCCTGGCCGCCGGTGCTGGACCTGCCCGGCTACCGCCCGGTCACCAAGCCGCACGCCAAGCAGATCCGCGAGGCGGCCAAGCTGCTCGGCGCCGCGAAGCGGCCCGTCCTCTACGTGGGGGGCGGCGTGATCAAGGCGGGCGCCAGCGCCGAGCTGAAGGTCCTCGCCGAACTCACCGGAGCACCCGTCACCACCACCCTGATGGGTCTCGGCGCGTTCCCCGACAGCCACCCGCTGCACGTGGGAATGCCGGGCATGCACGGTGCGGTCACCGCCGTCACCGCGCTGCAGAAGGCCGACCTGATCGTCGCCCTGGGCGCCCGCTTCGACGACCGCGTCACCGGCAGGCTGGACAGCTTCGCCCCGCACGCCAAGATCGTTCACGCCGACATCGACCCCGCCGAGATCGGCAAGAACCGCGCGGCCGACGTGCCGATCGTCGGGGACGCCCGCGAGGTCCTGGCCGACCTGATCCAGGCCGTCCAGAAGGAGCACGCCGAGGGCTCGCAGGGCGAGGCCGCCGCGCACAAGTACGCGGGCTGGTGGAAGGACCTCAACCGCTGGCGCGAGACCTACCCGCTCGGCTACGACCTGCCCGAGGACGGCTCGCTCTCCCCCCAGCAGGTCATCGAGCGCATCGGGCAACTCGCCCCCGAGGGAACGATCTTCACGGCGGGCGTCGGCCAGCACCAGATGTGGTCCGCGCACTTCATCAAGTACGAGAAGCCCGCCACCTGGCTCAACTCCGGCGGCGCCGGAACGATGGGCTACGCGGTCCCGGCCGCGATGGGTGCCAAGGCCGGCCGGCCGGAGCGCACCGTCTGGGCGATCGACGGCGACGGCTGCTTCCAGATGACCAACCAGGAACTCACCACCTGCGCCCTGAACAACATCCCGATCAAGGTGGCCATCATCAACAACGGCGCCCTCGGGATGGTCCGCCAGTGGCAGACCCTGTTCTACAACCAGCGGTACTCCAACACGGTCCTGCACTCCGGCCCGCACGACGTCAACCCGGACGCCAAGGGCACCCGCGTCCCCGACTTCGTGAAGCTGGCCGAGGCGATGGGCTGCTACTCCATCCGCTGCGAGCGCCCCGAGGACCTGGACAAGGCCATCGAGGAGGCCAACTCGATCAACGACCGTCCCGTGGTCGTGGACTTCATCGTCCACGAGGACGCCATGGTGTGGCCGATGGTCGCCGCCGGCACGTCCAACGACGAGATCATGGCCGCCCGGGACGTCCGTCCCGACTTCGGCGACGGCGAGGACGACTGAGGTCCCGCGCGGGCCACCGGACGTCAGGGACTTCAGGAAGGTACGACCGTCATGTCCACCAAGCACACGCTCTCGGTCCTCGTCGAGAACACCCCGGGCATCCTCGCGCGGATCGCCGCGCTCTTCTCCCGCCGCGGGTTCAACATCGACTCGCTCGCCGTGGGCGTCACCGAGCACCCCGACATCTCCCGCATCACCATCGTGGTGAGCGTGGAGGACCTGCCGCTCGAGCAGGTCACCAAGCAGCTCAACAAGCTCGTCAACGTGCTCAAGATCGTCGAGCTGGAGCCCTCCCAGGCCGTGCAGCGCGAACTCGTCCTGGTGAAGGTCCGCGCCGACAACGAGACGCGCTCCCAGATCACCGAGATCGTCCAGCTCTTCCGCGCCAAGACCGTGGACGTCTCCCCGGAGGCCGTCACCATCGAGGCCACCGGCTCCGGCGACAAGCTCACCGCCATGCTGCGGATGCTGGAGCAGTACGGCATCAAGGAGCTGGTCCAGTCCGGGACGATCGCGATCGGCCGCGGCGCCCGCTCGATCACCGACCGCTCCCTGCGCGCGCTGGACCGCTCCGCCTGACGCCCCCTCAGGCGTCCCCGGGCGGCCGGTACCCCCGGCCGCCCGCCCCCGGCGGTACCCGCGCCCGGTGCCCCGGTACCACTTGCCCGGCACGCCGCCCGCATTACGAGACCCCCCGGCTTCCCGCCCCCGCACCGGCATACGGTGGGACGCAACACCCGCACACCAAGGAGTGAACCGAAAGTGGCCGAGCTGTTCTACGACGCTGACGCCGACCTGTCCATCATCCAGGGCCGCAAGGTCGCGGTCATCGGTTACGGCAGCCAGGGCCACGCCCACGCGCTGTCACTGCGTGACTCGGGTGTCGACGTCCGCGTCGGCCTGCACGAGGGCTCGAAGTCCAAGGCGAAGGCCGAGGAGCAGGGCCTGCGCGTGGTGAGCCCCGCCGAGGCGGCCGCCGAGGCCGACGTCATCATGATCCTCGTGCCGGACCCGATCCAGGCCCAGGTCTACGAGGAGCACATCGCCCCGAACCTGAACGACGGCGACGCGCTGTTCTTCGGCCACGGCCTGAACATCCGCTACGGCTTCATCAAGCCCCCGGCCGGCGTCGACGTCTGCATGGTCGCCCCCAAGGGCCCCGGCCACCTGGTGCGCCGCCAGTACGAGGAGGGCCGCGGCGTGCCCTGCATCGTCGCCGTCGAGCAGGACGCCTCCGGCAACGGCTTCGCGCTGGCCCTGTCCTACGCCAAGGGCATCGGCGGCACCCGTGCGGGCGTCATCAAGACGACCTTCACCGAGGAGACCGAGACCGACCTGTTCGGTGAGCAGGCCGTGCTCTGCGGCGGCACCGCGGCGCTGGTCAAGGCGGGCTTCGAGACGCTCACCGAGGCGGGCTACCAGCCGGAGATCGCCTACTTCGAGTGCATGCACGAGCTGAAGCTCATCGTCGACCTCATGTACGAGGGCGGCCTGGAGAAGATGCGCTGGTCGATCTCCGAGACCGCCGAGTGGGGCGACTACGTCACCGGCCCGCGGATCATCACCGACGCCACCAAGGCCGAGATGAAGAAGGTCCTCGCCGAGATCCAGGACGGCTCCTTCGCCAAGAACTGGATGGACGAGTACCACGGCGGCCTGAAGAAGTACAACGAGTACAAGAAGCAGGACTCCGAGCACCTGCTGGAGACCACGGGCAAGGAGCTGCGCAAGCTCATGAGCTGGGTCAACGAGGACGCGTAAGTCCTCGGGGAGCTGCCGGGGCCGAGGCGCTGGTGCCCGGCCTCCGGCGGCTTCGGCCGGGGCCCTCCGCACGGCCCCGGCCCACCCGTTCTCCCACGGACGGGTGATCCCCCGGACAAGACGCATGACGCCCCCGCGGCGCCACTAGACTGCAGCACCAATACGCGTCAGGCCCACAGCGTCGTGCGTCTTCCACGCGGCCCAGCAACACTGAGGAACTGCGGGCACGTTCCCCTTCCTTCCCCGGCGTTGTTCCCCTCCCACCGCCTGCGGCCGTCGGGACGGCCGTCCGCACTGGACATGTGAGGACTCACGTGAGCTCGAAACCTGTCGTACTCATCGCCGAAGAGCTGTCGCCCGCCACGGTGGACGCGCTGGGCCCGGACTTCGAGATCCGGCACTGCAACGGAGCGGACCGGGCCGAGCTGCTCCCGGCCCTCGCCGACGTCGACGCCGTCCTGATCCGCTCCGCGACGAAGGTCGACGCCGAGGCCGTCGCCGCGGCCGGCCGGCTGAAGGTCGTCGCCCGGGCCGGCGTCGGCCTGGACAACGTGGACGTCTCCGCCGCCACCAAGGCCGGCGTGATGGTCGTCAACGCCCCGACCTCCAACATCGTCACCGCCGCCGAGCTCGCCTGCGGTCTCATCGTCGCCACCGCCCGCAACATCCCGCAGGCCAACGCCGCGTTGAAGAACGGCGAGTGGAAGCGCAGCAAGTACACCGGCGTCGAGCTCGCCGAGAAGACCCTCGGCGTCGTCGGCCTCGGCCGCATCGGCGCCCTGGTCGCGCAGCGCATGTCCGCCTTCGGCATGAAGGTCGTCGCCTACGACCCCTATGTGCAGCCCGCGCGCGCCGCCCAGATGGGCGTGAAGGTCGTGAGCCTCGACGAGCTGCTCGAGGTCTCCGACTTCATCACCGTCCACCTCCCCAAGACCCCCGAGACGCTCGGCCTCATCGGTGCCGAGGCGCTGCGCAAGGTCAAGCCCGGCGTGCGCATCGTCAACGCCGCGCGCGGCGGCATCGTCGACGAGGAGGCGCTGTACGCGGCGCTGAAGGAGGGCCGCGTCGCGGGCGCCGGCCTCGACGTGTACGCCAAGGAGCCCTGCACCGACTCCCCGCTGTTCGAGCTCGACCAGGTCGTCTGCACCCCGCACCTGGGCGCCTCCACCGACGAGGCGCAGGAGAAGGCGGGCATCGCGGTCGCCAAGTCGGTGCGCCTCGCGCTGGCCGGCGAGCTGGTCCCCGACGCGGTCAACGTCCAGGGCGGCGTCATCGCCCAGGACGTCAAGCCGGGCCTGCCGCTCGCCGAGAAGCTCGGCCGCATCTTCACCGCCCTCGCGGGCGAGGTCGCGGTCCGGCTCGACGTCGAGGTGTACGGCGAGATCACTCAGCACGACGTGAAGGTGCTCGAACTGTCCGCGCTCAAGGGCGTGTTCGAGGACGTCGTGGACGAGACGGTGTCCTACGTCAACGCGCCGCTGTTCGCCCAGGAGCGCGGGGTCGAGGTCCGTCTGACCACGAGCTCGGAGGCCACCGACCACCGCAACGTGGTCGTGGTGCGCGGCACGCTCACGGACGGCGAGGAGGTCTCGGTCTCCGGCACGCTGGCCGGTCCGAAGCACCACCAGAAGATCGTCGCGGTCGGCGAGTACGACGTCGACCTCGCGCTCGCCGACCACATGGTCGTGCTGCGCTACGCCGACCGTCCGGGCGTCGTCGGCACGCTGGGCCGTGTGCTCGGCGAGGCGGGCATCAACATCGCCGGCATGCAGGTCTCCCGCGCGGTCGCCGGCGGGGAGGCGCTGGCCGTGCTGACGGTCGACGACACGGTTCCGCCGCATGTGGTCGCGGAACTCGCCGAGGAGATCGGCGCGACCTCGGCCCGCTCGATCAACCTGGTCTGACAGACAGCGCGCCCCGTCCGGCCGGAGTTCACTCCGGCCGGACGGGGCGCACAGGGGCGGCGGGGACGGACCCGGATTGGGTTCCTTCCCCGCCGCCCCTTTTCCGTCTCTTTGCCGGCTACGCCGTCCCGCCGGCCGCGGCCACGTCGCCGCCCACCGCGGGCGCCTCCGGGACCGCGGCGGCCGCGTCCTCACCTGCCGTGCCCGTCTCCCGCTCCACCGCGCCGTCGCCCGTGTCACCGTTCGCCGGGCGCGGGGCGATCCGGACCAGGCGGACCGCCAGGACGGCCGCGGCCAGCAGCGGCACGACCCCGGCGAGGGCCGCCCCGCGCATTCCGTCGACGAACGCCCCGCGCGCCGCCGCGCGGAGAGCCGCCCCCGCGGCCTCCGGCATCCCGTCCGCCACCGCGAGCGCCCCGCCCAGCGTCTGCCGTGCGGCCTCCGGGGACCCGGGTCCCATCCCGTGCCGGTAGACCGCCGTCCCGATCGCCCCGAGGAGCGCCATGCCGAGCGCGCCCCCGAGTTCCGTGCTCGTCTCCATCAGCGAGGACGCCGTCCCGGCCCGCTCCACCGGTGCCGCCCCCATGGCCAGGTCGGTCACCTGCGACATCACCGTGACGATCCCCGAGGCGAGCACCCCCGCACCGGCCAGCACCAGCCACAGCGAGTGGGTCCCGGCGAGCGCCAGCAGCCCGTAGCCGGCGGCGGCCACCACGAAGCCGCCGGTCACGACGTGTGCCCTGGCCACCCCGCGCTGCACCAGCGAGGTCGTCGCCGGGGCCGCCGCCCCGATCAGCACCGAGGGCAGCAGCGACCACAGCGCCGCCTCCAGCGCGCTCCTGCCGAGCACCGACTGCAGGTACTGCGTGGTGAAGTAGGCCGAGCCCAGCATCGCGAAGGAGGCGATCAGGTTCAGCAGCAGCGCGGGCGAGAAGCCGCGGGCCCGCAGCAGCGCCGGCGGGACCAGGGGAGAGGCGGCGCGGCGCTGGCGGTGCACGAACAGCGCGGCGAAGAGCAGGCCGACGGTCACCGAGATCACGTACCGCACGTTCCAGCCCTCGGTGGGGATCTCCTTCAGCCCGTAGACCACCGGCAGTACGGCGGCCAGGGACAGCGGCACGCCGAGGAGGTCGAAGCGGCCGGGCCGCGAGCTGCGCGACTCCGGCAGGAGCAGCGGGCCGAGCATCAGAAGCAGCGCCATCGCGGGCAGGTTGACCAGGAACACCGAACCCCACCAGAAGTACTGCACGAGCACCCCGCTGAGCACCGAGCCGAGCGCGATCCCGCCGGTCATCACGCCGGACCACAGTCCGATCGCCTTCGCCCGCTGCCCGGGGTCGGTGAACATCGTCCGCAGCAGCGCCATCGTCGAGGGCATCAGCGTCGCCCCGCCGAGGCCCAGTACCGCGCGGGCCGCGATGAGCATCCCGGCGCTGTCGGCGTAGGCGGCCACGACCGAGGCCGCGCCGAAGGCCGCCGCGCCGGCCAGCAGCAGCCGGCGGCGGCCGAACCGGTCACCGAGGGCGCCCATGGTCATGAGGAGTCCGGCCAGGACGAAGCCGTAGATGTCGAAGATCCAGAGCTGCTGGGTGCCGCTCGGTTCCAGGTCGGCGCTGATCGCGGGGATGGCGAAGTAGAGGACGGAGACGTCCATGGAGACCAGCAGCAGCGGAAGCATCAGGACGCCCAGGGCGGTCCATTCGCGCCGTCCGGCCCGGCCGCCGTCGGCGGGGGAGTCCGCCGCCGGGTCGTGGTGGTGCGTGCTCTTCGGTGTCATGGCAGGGACTGTACGGACGTATTATACAGGCGTCTAGTACTAATGTTTAATACGCCTGTTCATGGCCTCGGTCGTAGACGCGCGTCATAGACGCCCGTTCATGGCCGGGGCTAGGGTGAGCGCATGGGACACCGTGAGGATCTGCTCGAAGGCGCCAAGCGCTGCCTGCTGGCGAAGGGGTTCGCGGCCACGACGGCCCGGGACATCGTCAAGGAGTCGGGGACCAATCTGGCGTCCATCGGCTACCACTACGGTTCCAAGGACGCGCTCCTGGCCCAGGCGTACGTGGCGCTGGTCGGGGAGGTGTCCGACGCCTTCGAGGGCAGCGAGCGGCTGCTCGCCGACACCCCGCCCGGCTCCCTGGAACGCTTCGAGGCGGTGTGGTCGAACATCATCGCCACCATGCGGGAGCCCGGCTCGATGTGGCGCCTGAGCATCGAGATCGTGGCGATGGGCGATCGCCTGCCCGCCGTCCGCGAGCACCTGGCGAAGGCCCAGCGGGAGGCCATGCGGGCCCTCGTGCCGCTCTTCATGGGCGGGCAGGAGGAGCAGGTGCCCGAGGAGACCGTCGACACCCTCGGCGGCTTCTACTACACCCTGATGATGGGGCTGATCACCCACTACAACTTCGACCCCGACAGCGCCCCCGACGCGGAGGCGCTCACCGCGGGGCTGCGCCGGGTCATCGCCGGAACGGGGACGGGGGCGGGGGAGCGGGCGGGCGGGGGCGGGGGCTGAGCTCCCGCCCCGCTCCTCACAGCCGGCGCGACTTCAGGGCCATGTGCAGCAGCAGGCGGTCCTCGCCGTCGTCCAGGTCCAGGCCCGTGAGCCGCTCCACCCGCGACAGCCGGTAGTACAGCGTCTGGCGGTGGATGCCCAGCTCCGCCGCCGCACGTCCCGCCTGCCCGGCGCAGTCGAGGAACACCTCGGCGGTCCGGGCGAGTTCGCGGTGGGCGGGGGAGAGCAGCTCGCGCACCGCCGGGTCGCGCGCCGTCCTCGGGGGCAGCGCGGTGAGCAGCCGGTACGGGCCGATCGAGGTCCAGGACGCGACGGGGCCGAGGCGCGGCTCGGCCAGCGCGGCCCGGGCCGTCGCCGTGGCCTCCTGCCAGGCGGCGCCCAGCTCGGCGAGGGCACGCCGGGCCACGGCGACCCCGGCGACGGCGGCGGCCGGACCGCCGCCGGGCGCCGCGCGTTCCAGCAGCCGGGCCGCCGCGGCCAGGGCCGGGGCCGGGGCGTCCGGCGAACGCAGCCGGACCAGCAGGGCCAGGCTCTGCCCGGTCGCGCCCCAGGGCACCGTGCACCGCGCCACCGCGCCCGGCACCGTGCGCACCGAGGGGGCGTCGTCCGGGTCGGCCGAGGGCCAGGGCGCCACGCACACCACCGTGTGCACCGCCTCCGCCCGCTCGCCCAGCCCCGTCCGCAGCTCCGCGATCGCCATGTCGCGTCGCCAGCCGTCCTCCGCGGTGAGCACCGCCCGCAGCTCGCGGGTCAGGTCCGCGCGGTGCTGCACCTCGTCGACGAGCAGCGCCCCGATCCGCCCGGTCACCTCCATCGCCGCCGCGAGCTGCGGCTCGGTCGGGCCCGGCTCGCCGTCCAGCAGCCACACATAGCCGAGCACGACACTCCGATGGCGCACCGGCAGGCAGATTCTTCCCCGGTACACGCCCGCCTCGGGGGTCGGCGGGATGCGGACCGGGCCGCTCGCCCGGGTGATGCCGAAACCCTCGAACCAGGCCCGCACGGCGGCGGTGGAGCGCCGGGTCAGGATCGAGCGGGTGCGCACCGGGTCCAGCGCGGAGGCGTCCAGTTCCTCGTCGCTGTCGTAGGCGCCGAAGGCGATCAGCTCGAAGTCCCGGTTCTCCAGCGTCGCGGGGGCGCCGAGCAGCGCGGAGATCTCGTCGACGAGGTCCTGGTAGTCCCCCCGGTGGTCACCGCGGTGCTCGGGCCGGTGCTCCTCGCGGCGCCCGGGCGGGTTCTCCCCGCCGGGGACGCCGCCGGGGTCACTCGTGTGCTCACTGCCCTCGTCCGCCGTCACCCGGACATTGTCCCGCGCTCCGGGCGTCCTTCATACATCTGTCTGAGATCCGGGGCACGGATGCGTGACAGCTGTCGATGGCCGGGGAAGTCGGGAATCCCTAGGTTTCACCGTGGTTCCCCGTGCCGTACCCGGACCGTCGGGCGCGGCTCCCGGCGTGTGTTCTTGTGGAGGTGCCCCGTGCTGGGTCCCGTGATTCTCGCCGCCTCGCGCAGCGACCGACTGCGCCGGCTGGTCTCGGCCGCCCCGGTGACCCGGCCGGTCGTCGACCGGTTCATCCCCGGGGAGAACGTCGACGACATCGTGCCGGTCGTCCGCGAGCTCACCGACAAGGGCCTCGAACTCACCATGGACGTCGTGGGCGAGGACATCACGACCCCCGAGCAGGCCGCCGCCGCGCGCGACGCGTACCTGGAGCTCATCGACCGGCTGAAGCCGATGGAGCTGGGCCGGCGCGCCGAGATGTCCGTCAAGCTGTCGATGTTCGGCCAGGCGCTGCCCGGCGGCCACGAGCTGGCGCTGGCCAACGTCCGCCCGGTCGTCGAGGCCGCCGACGCCATCGGCACCACCGTCACGCTGGACGCCGAGGACCACACCACCCTCGACTCGATGTTCGCCGTCCACGAGGAACTGCGGCGGGACTTCCCCCGGACGGGCTGCGTCATCCAGGCGTACCTCTTCCGCACCGAGGCCGACGCCCGCCGTCTCGCCGCGAGCGGCAGCCGGGTGCGGCTGGTCAAGGGCGCGTACAAGGAGCCGGCCTCGGTCGCGTACCAGGACCGGCACGAGATCGACAAGGCGTACGTCCGCGTGCTGCGGACGCTGATGGAGGGCGAGGGCTACCCGATGGTCGGCTCGCACGACCCGCGCCTCGTCGCCATCGCCCAGGAACTCGCCCGGCGCGCGGGCCGCAAGCAGGACGAGTACGAGTTCCAGATGCTCTACGGCATCCGGAGCGAGGAGCACCTGCGGCTCGCCGCGGAGGGCCACCGCATGCGGGTGTACACCGCGTACGGCACGGACTGGTACGGGTACTTCATGAGGCGGCTCGCGGAGAAGCCGGCCAACCTGCGGTTCTTCGCGAGGAGCGTGGTCGGCAGGGGCTGACCCCGCCCCCGCAGGCCACTCCCGCCCCGCCCCTTCCGCAACCACAAACCGCCCACACAAGGAGTTACGGAAACCATGGACGCTGTGACCCGGGTCCCCGCCCCCGTCAACGAGCCGGTGCACGGCTACGCCCCCGGTTCGCCCGAGCGGGCGCGGCTGGAGGTGGCCCTGAAGGACCTCGCCGAGAACCCCAGGGAGCTGCCCTGCACCATCGGCGGGAGCAAGCGGATGGGCGGCGGCGAGAGCTTCGACGTCGTCCAGCCCCATCATCACAAGGCCGTGCTCGGCACCTTCCGGCACGCCTCGCGCCAGGACGCGCAGGACGCCGTCGACGCGGCGCTCGCCGCCGCGCCCGGCTGGCGCGCGCTCTCCTTCGACGACCGCGCCGCGATCTTCCTGCGCGCCGCCGAACTGCTCGCCGGCCCCTGGCGCGAGAAGCTCGCCGCCGCGACGATGCTCGGGCAGTCCAAGACAGCCCAGCAGGCGGAGATCGACAGCCCCTGCGAGCTCGTCGACTTCTGGCGCTTCAACGTGCACTACGCGCGCGGCATCCTGGCCGAGCAGCCGCCGGCCAACTCCCCGGGCGTGTGGAACCGCATGGACCACCGCCCGCTGGAGGGTTTCGTCTACGCGATCACCCCGTTCAACTTCACCGCGATCGCCGGCAACCTGCCGACCGCGCCCGCGCTGATGGGCAACGTGGTGGTGTGGAAGCCCTCCCCGACGCAGACCCTCGCGGCCGTGCTGCTCATGGAACTGCTGGAGGAGGCGGGGCTCCCGGCGGGCGTCATCAACCTGCTCACCGGTGACGGCGTGGAGGTCTCCGAGGTGGCCCTGCACCACCGCGACCTGGCCGGCATCCACTTCACCGGCTCGACCCCGACCTTCCAGTACCTGTGGAAGACGGTCGGCGCCAACATCGAGAAGTACCGCACGTACCCGCGGCTCGTCGGCGAGACCGGCGGCAAGGACTTCGTCGTCGCGCACCCCTCGGCGGACCGCGCGGTGCTCAAGACCGCGCTGACCCGCGGGGCCTTCGAGTACCAGGGGCAGAAGTGCAGCGCGACCTCGCGCGCCTACATCCCCGCCTCGATCTGGAACGCCGGCTTCGAGGAGGAGTTCGCGGCCGAGGTCGACGGGCTCACCATGGGTGACGTCACGGACCTCTCCCACTTCCTCGGCGCGGTCATCGACGAGCGGTCCTTCGCCAAGAACAAGGCGGCGATCGACCGGGCGAAGCAGGACCCCTCCTGCACGATCGTGGCGGGCGGGACCTACGACGACTCCGTCGGGTACTTCGTCCGGCCGACCGTCATCGCGTGCACGGACCCCCAGAACGAGGTCTTCCGCACCGAGTACTTCGGCCCCGTGCTCGCGGTCCACGTGTACGAGGACGAGGCCTACGAGGACATGCTCACCCAGATGGAGTCCGTGTCGGACTACGCGCTGACCGGCTCGGTGATCGCGGGTGACCGCGCGGCGGCCGCCCACGCGATGGAGAAGCTGCGCTACGCGGCCGGCAACTTCTACATCAACGACAAGTCGACGGGCGCGGTCGTCGGCCAGCAGCCGTTCGGCGGCGGGCGCGCCTCCGGCACCAACGACAAGGCGGGCGCCCCGCAGAACCTCATGCGGTGGACCTCGACCCGGGCCATCAAGGAGACCCTGGTCCCGCCGACCGACTACGCGTACCCCCACATGGGCTGACCCCCCTCACCCGTCCGAGGGCGCCCCCACCGGGGCGCCCTCCGGCGTTTCCGCAGGTCGGAGCGGGTGAGGTCGAGGGGCCGTCTCAGATAGTAGGAAGCCCAAGTAATTGTGCAGACACCTGGCTTCCCGTCCCTTACTTTTGTAGGAGCCGAACGTCCCGCTCGACCGAGCGAATGGCGGCTGTGAGCCGTGCCCTAGGCAGGTGACCCCTGCGGCGCGCGTTCCCCGCTCCTTTTGGCGTCTCGTCGTTCTCCAGCTTTCCCACCGCTGGTTTCCCACCACTGGCTGAGGAGTCGATTTCCCATGGCCGAGACGACCGCCCGCCGCCGCGTCCGTCACCCCCGCACGAGTGACACCGACCGCAAGAACGCCGCCGCCGCCCTCCAGCGCGCCCTCGACCGCCGGGACAACGGCGGCCAGACGGGCCACTGAGTCCACACTCCGGACAGACCGTGTCACGCTCTAAGACATGGCGTACCGTGACGCCATGTCTCGCAGCATCAATCTCGCAGTCATTCCCGGTGACGGCATCGGCCAGGAGGTCGTGGCCGAAGGCCTCAAGGTGCTCTCCGCCGTCCTTCCGCAGGATGTGAAGCTGGAGACCAAGGAGTACGACTTCGGTGCCCGGCGCTACCACGCCACCGGTGAGACCCTCACCGACACCGACCTCGAGCAGCTCCAGGCCCACGACGCGATCCTGCTCGGCGCCATCGGCGACCCCTCGGTCCCCTCCGGCGTCCTGGAGCGCGGTTTCCTGCTCAAGCTCCGCTTCGCCTTCGACCACCACGTCAACCTGCGCCCCTCCAAGCTGCTCCCGGGCGTGCAGACCCCGCTCGCCGGCCAGCCGGAGATCGACTTCGTGGTCGTCCGCGAGGGCACCGAGGGCCCCTACACGGGCAACGGCGGCACCATCCGCAAGGGCACCCCCCAGGAGGTCGCCACCGAGGTCTCCGTCAACACGGCCTTCGGTGTCGAGCGGGTCGTGCGCGACGCCTTCGCCCGGGCGCAGGCCCGCCCGCGCAAGAAGCTCGCCCTCGTCCACAAGAACAACGTGCTCACCTTCGCGGGGCACCTGTGGACGAACGTCTTCAACAAGGTGGCCGAGGAGTTCCCCGAGGTCACCACCGAGTACATGCACGTGGACGCGGCGACGATCTACCTCGTCACGCAGCCCGAGCGCTTCGACGTGATCGTCACCGACAACCTCTTCGGCGACATCATCACCGACCTGGCCGCCGCCATCTCCGGCGGTATCGGGGTCGCCGCCTCCGGCAACATCAACCCGGGCGGCACCTACCCCTCCATGTTCGAGCCCGTGCACGGCTCCGCGCCCGACATCGCGGGCCAGGGCAAGGCCGACCCCTCGGCCACCGTGCTGTCCGTCGCCCTCCTGCTGCGCCACCTCGGTCACGAGGCCGAGGCCGCCCGCATCGAGGAGGCCGTCTCCGCCGACCTCGCGGAGCGCGTCGGAGGACCCGCCCGCAGCACCGCCGACATCGGCGACGCCCTCGTCGCCCGAGTAGCGGGCTGACCCCGCGCCGCTCACGCCACCCTGACCACAGGGACGAGAAGGCCGCCGGGTCGCATCCGCACCCGGCGGCTTTTCCATGCCCTCGCCGGGTGTCACCATCTATCCACCCTGGGCACACCCAAGGGCCGCAGTCACATCGTTTCGTCCCTTTCATCCACGGTCCTGCTCTTGCGATAATCGGACGCGGAGCCGCGGTATGAGGGAATGCTCGGACGTCCTACCAACCGCCACGCGCGGTGCGGACGTGAGCGCGGCCCGTCACACACGACCGGTGAAGGACAACCACTCATGACGACGCCCACGATCGAGCTCAAGCCCTCCGCCCACCCGCTGCCCGCCGCGCAGCGGGAGGCGGCCATGGCCAACCCCGGGTTCGGCCGCCACTTCACCGACCACATGGTGACCATCCGCTGGACCGAGGGACGGGGCTGGCACGACGCACAGCTCGTCCCCTACGGGCCGCTCTCGCTCGACCCCTCCACCCACGTGCTCCACTACGGCCAGGAGATCTTCGAGGGCCTCAAGGCCTACCGGCAGCCCGACGGCTCCGTCGCCCTCTTCCGGCCCGAGGCCAACGCCCGCCGGTTCCGCAACTCCGCCCGCCGCATGGCCATGGCCGAACTGCCCGAGGAGCTCTTCCTCGCCTCCCTCGACGCCCTGCTCTCCCAGGACGCGGCCTGGGTCCCGCCGCACGGCGGCGAGGAGTCGCTCTACCTGCGGCCGTTCATGTTCGCCACCGAGACCGGGCTCGGCGTCCACCCGGCCAACGAGTACCTGTACATGCTGATCGCCTCGCCCTCCGGCGCCTACTTCGCCGGCGGCGTCAAGCCGGTCACCATCTGGGTCTCCGAGGACCATGTGCGCGCCGTCCCCGGCGGCACCGGCGACGCCAAGACCGGCGGCAACTACGCCGCCTCGCTGCTGCCCCAGGCCGAGGCCGCCGCGCACGGCTGCGACCAGGTCGTCTACCTCGACGCGGTGACCCGCACCAAGGTCGAGGAGTCCGGCAGCATGAACATCGCCTTCGTCTACGGCGACCGCATCGTCACCCCCGCGCTGACCGGCTCCATCCTGGAGGGCATCACCCGCGACTCCCTCCTGCAGGTGGCCCGGGACCTCGGCTACACCGCCGAGGAGGGCGTCGTCACCCTCCAGCAGTGGCGCGAGGACGCCGCCTCCGGCGCCCTCACCGAGGTCTTCGCCTGCGGCACCGCCGCCGTCGTCACCCCGATCGGCACCGTCCGCACCAAGAGCGGCGAGTGGACCCACGGCGACGGCACCCCCGGCACCGTCACCGCCCGGCTCCGCGAGGCCCTGCTCAGCCTGCAGCGCGGCGTCACCGAGGACGCCCACGGCTGGATGCGCCGCATCGGCTGAACCGGCCCGGCCCCGACGGGTCCCGCCTCCCCGCGGGCGGGACCCGGTCCCACGCGCGCCCGCATCCTGAGACGGCCGTGGGGCCCGGGGCCGGACTGTGCCAAAATGCCCCCGTGCTCTCGTTCGCCATGATTATTGGCAGCAGGCGCGCCGGTCCGCAGTGACCGTCTCGTACGACCAGGTACGGGCGGACACCGTCGTCCTCGACCCGCGCGCAGACCTCTCGCACCCGCGAGGGGTTTTTCGTTTTTCCCGGCCCACCGCATGCCGGGGGGAGAGCGCGAGGGACCCTGGAGGACGGCGGAACCGGTCAATCCGGAACAGACCGAGATCCAGTACAGGAGCCTTGACACCATGACGACGGAACCCAGCGAGCTCGACGACTCCTTCCACGTCTTCGACACCACCCTGCGCGACGGCGCGCAGCGCGAGGGCATCAACCTCACCGTCGCGGACAAGCTGGCCATCGCACGGCACCTGGACGACTTCGGCGTCGGCTTCATCGAGGGCGGCTGGCCCGGCGCCAACCCCCGGGACACCGAGTTCTTCGCCCGCGCCCGGCAGGAGATCGACTTCCGGCACGCCCGGCTCGTCGCCTTCGGCGCCACCCGCCGCGCCGGTGCCAAGGCCGCCGAGGACCCCCAGGTCAAGGCGCTGCTGGACTCCGGCGCCGAGGTCATCACCCTGGTCGCCAAATCGCACGACCGGCACGTCGAACTCGCCCTGCGCACCACCCTCGACGAGAACCTCGCCATGGTGAGCGACACCGTCTCCCACCTGCGTTCCGAGGGCCGCCGCGTCTTCGTCGACTGCGAGCACTTCTTCGACGGGTACCGCGCCAACCCCGAGTACGCCAAGGCCGTCGTACGGGCCGCCGCCGAGGCCGGCGCCGACGTCGTCGTCCTGTGCGACACCAACGGCGGCATGCTCCCCGCGCAGATCCAGGCCGTGGTCACCACCGTCCTCGCCGACACCGGCGCCCGCCTCGGCATCCACGCCCAGGACGACACCGGGTGCGCGGTCGCCAACACCCTCGCCGCCGTCGACGCGGGCGCCACCCACGTCCAGTGCACCGCCAACGGCTACGGCGAGCGCGTCGGCAACGCCAACCTGTTCCCGGTCGTCGCCGCGCTGGAGCTGAAGTACGGCAAGAAGGTCCTGCCCGAGGGCAGGCTGCGCGAGACCACCCGGATCTCCCACGCCATCGCCGAGGTCGTCAACCTCACGCCCTCCACCCACCAGCCCTACGTCGGCGTCTCCGCCTTCGCCCACAAGGCCGGACTGCACGCCTCCGCCATCAAGGTCGACCCCGACCTGTACCAGCACATCGACCCCGAGCAGGTCGGCAACACCATGCGGATGCTGGTCTCGGACATGGCGGGCCGCGCCTCGATCGAGCTCAAGGGCAAGGAGCTCGGCATCGACCTCGGCGGCGACCGCGAACTGGTCGGCCGCGTCGTCGAGCGGGTCAAGGAGCGCGAACTCGAGGGCTACACCTACGAGGCGGCCGACGCCTCCTTCGAACTCCTGCTGCGCGAGGAGGTCGCCGGCAAGCCGCTGCGGTACTTCCGCACCGAGTCCTGGCGGGCCATCGTCGAGGACCGCCCCGACGGCACCCACGCCAACGAGGCCACGGTGAAGATGTGGGCCAAGAGCGAGCGCATCGTCGCCACCGCGGAGGGCAACGGCCCCGTCAACGCGCTGGACCGGGCGCTCAGGGTGGCCCTGGAGCGGTTCTACCCCCAGCTCGCCGCCCTGGAGCTCGTCGACTACAAGGTCCGCATCCTGGAGGGCAAGCACGGCACCAGCTCCACGACGCGCGTGCTGATCTCCACCTCGGACGGGGTGGGCGAGTGGGCGACGGTCGGTGTCGCGGAGAACGTCATCGCCGCGTCCTGGCAGGCCCTGGAGGACGCCTACACCTACGGCCTGCTGCGCGCCGGGGTCACCCCGGCCGAGTAGCGCGAGAACCCCGCGGCGCCCCGCGCGCCCCGCCCGGGCGGCCCCCGGCGGGATGCGCGGGGCGCCGCGCGCCGGGCCCCGCAGAACCCCCAACTCCGCTTTCCCGTAGGCCCCTTGGCTGTGCACCAGTTCCGTCCCGGTGTCTTGACGGGCCGGACGCGCCCCGCTTTTACTCACGCCGTGATCTAAGTCCGCCGTGATCCAAGTCCGAGAGCACACGAGGGACCCCGGGGGCTCACGGAAGGATCCGGGAGCCCGAAGGGCCCTCCCAGAGCCAAGGGGAAGGTCCATGCGAAGAACCGCCCTGCTCGCCTCCGCGACGCTGCTCACCGCACTCCTCCCGCTCGGCGCCGCGCGCGCGGCCGCCGCAGCCGACGATCCCGCCCCGGTCCCCGTCGACCGCTTCGAGGGCGAGGTCCCCTTCGCCGCCCAGCCGGCCGAGGGCATCTTCACCTGGGGCGGCGACGCCGACGACCCGCCCACGCTCGCGCTGACCGCCCGCGCCGACGCCCCGGAGGGCGAGAAGGTCCTCACCGGCAGCTACGACATCTCCGGCTACGGCGGCTTCACCCACGACTTCGCCGCCGACCGGCCGGCCCACGACTGGTCCGCGCACCGGGGCGTCCGCCTGTGGTGGGAGGGCCGGAACACCGGCAAGAAGATCCCCTTCGAGATCAAGGACGGCGGGGCGAACGGCGAGGCCTCCGAACTGTGGACGACCTCCTTCGCCGACGACTTCACCGGCTGGAAGCGGATCGAGCTGCCCTTCACCGACTTCGCCTACCGCACCGACTACCAGCCCGTCGGCGGCATCGACCAGGTCCTGAACCTCACCGCGATGTGGGGCTACTCCCTCACCCTCCCCGTCGGTGTCCGGGGCGAGTTCGCCATGGACCACGTCGAGCTGTACGGGAAGGCCGACCCGTCGCTGCGCGCCTCGGTCACCACCGACGCCGCCGTGTACCCGGTGAAGGAGGGCGGCACGGCCGACGTCAGGGTCACGGTCGCCACCACCGGCGCGGCGCCCCTGGACGCGCCCGTGACCGTCGCGTACACCACCGACCGCTCCGGCAGCGCCACCGCGGGCAAGGACTACGCCCCGGCCGCCGGCACGCTCACCTTCCCGGCGGGCACCGCCTCGGGGACCACCCGCACCGTCCGCGTCCGCACCCTGAAGGACCGTTCCGCCGAGACGGCCGAGACGATCCCGCTGAAGCTCACGGTCACCGGCGCCAAGCCGCCCGCGGACACCCCGCAGGTCGTGCTCGACGCGCACGGACTGCCGTACCTCGACAAACGGCTGCCGGTCCGCAAGCGCGTCGCCGACCTCGTCTCGCGGATGTCCCTCGCCGAGAAGGCCGGCCAGATGACACAGGCCGAGCGCGGCGCGATGACCGCCCCCGGCGACATCGCCTCCTACGCCCTCGGCTCGCTGCTCTCCGGCGGCGGCTCCACCCCCACGCCCAACACCCCCGCGGCCTGGGCGAAGATGATCGACTCCTACCAGCTCCGCGCCCGGGCCACCCGCTTCCAGATCCCGCTGATCTACGGCGTCGACGCGGTCCACGGCCACAACAACCTGGCCGGCGCGACGGTCATGCCGCACAACATCGGCCTCGGCGCCTCCCGCGACCCCGCCCTCGCGGAGCGGACCGGCGAGGTGACCGCCGCCGAGGTCCGCGCCACCGGCGTCCCCTGGGACTTCGCCCCCTGCCTCTGCGTCTCCCGCGACGAACGCTGGGGCCGCGCCTACGAGTCCTTCGGCGAGGACCCCGCCCTGGTGACGTCCATGGAGACGGTGATCCGCGGCCTCCAGGGCCGCGCCGACGGCCGTGACCTCGACCGCGGCGACAAGGTGCTGGCCACCGCCAAGCACTTCGTCGGCGACGGCGGCACCGCCTACGGCTCCTCCACCACCGGCACGTACACCATCGACCAGGGCGTCACCGAGGTGACCCGCGCCGAACTGGAGGCGGTCCACCTCTCCCCGTACCGGACGGCCGTCGACCGCGGCATCGGCACGGTCATGCCCTCCTTCTCCTCGCTCGACGTCGTCGGCGACGGCCGGGGACCGGTGAAGATGCACGCCCGCGCCGACATGATCAACGGCGTGCTCAAGGACCGGATGGGCTTCGAGGGCTTCGTCATCAGCGACTGGGACGGCATCTACCAGCTCCCCGGCGACCGGGCGGCGCAGGTCCGCGCCTCCGTCAACGCGGGCGTGGACATGGCGATGGTGCCGTACTCCTACAAGGAGTTCACCGGCACGCTCCTCGACGAGGTGAAGGCCGGGCGCGTCAGCACGCGCCGCGTCGACGACGCCGTGTCCCGCATCCTCACGCAGAAGTTCAGGCTGGGCCTGTTCGAACACCCTTACGCCGACACGCGCGGAGCCTCCCGCATCGGGTCCGCCGCCCACCGCGCGGTGGCCCGCGAGGCGGCGGCCGAGTCGCAGGTGCTCCTGAAGAACGGCCACGGCCTGCTGCCGCTCTCCCGGCACCAGAAGGTGTACGTGGCCGGTTCCAACGCCGACGACCTCGGCAACCAGACCGGCGGCTGGACGATCACCTGGCAGGGCTCCTCCGGTGACATCACGAAGGGGACCACGATCCTGGAGGGCATGCGCGAGGCCGGCGGACGCGTCACCTACTCCAAGGACGCCTCGGCGTCCACGTCCGGCTACGACGTCGGTGTGGTCGTCGTCGGCGAGACCCCCTACGCCGAGGGCGTGGGCGACGTCGGCAACGGGCACGACCTGGAGCTGACGGCGGCCGACAGAGCGGCGGTCGACACGGTGTGCGGGGCGATGAAGTGCGTCGTCCTGGTCGTCTCCGGACGCCCGCAGCTCCTCGGCGACCTCCTCGGCCGGACCGACGCGCTGGTCGCCTCCTGGCTGCCGGGCACCGAGGGCGAAGGGGTCGCCGACGTCCTCTACGGGCGCCGTCCGTTCACCGGGCAACTGCCCGTGACCTGGCCGAAGTCCATGTCCCAGCTTCCGATCAACGTCGGCGACGCCGCCTACGACCCGCAGTTCCCCTTCGGCTGGGGGCTGAGGACCGGCACGAAGGTGCCGAAGGGCGGCCTCGACACACTGCGGGCGCTCTCGGCCACCGCGAAGGCGGCCGAGAGCGCGGGAGCCGACCGGCAGGGCCGCGAGGCGGTCGGCAAGGCCCGCCTGCTGGTGCAGCAGCGGATCGCCGCCACGCTGAACGAGGCCACCGCGAAGCCCTTCGCGGAGGCGGACCGCGCGCTGCTGCGCGGCCGGTACGGGGAGGCGCTGAGCGCCCTCACCCGCGCCTACCGCGCCGCCGGCAGGTAGCCGGGCCGTCCGGGCCGGCCCGCCGCAGAAGAGGGCGGGCCGGCCCGGACGGGGGCGGGCGGCGAGGGGGCGCCCGGACCGGGGCGCGCGGAAACGGTACGCACCTTTCGCCGCCTCGCGGGTACCCCGCACCCATGACCTCCGCACCGACCCGAGGCTCCCGCGCCCGGCTGGTGGCCGTCCTCGCGGCCGCCCTGGCGGTGCTCTTCACCGCCGCGCCGGGCGCCGGGGCCGCACCCACGGCCTCGCCCGCCAGCGACATCGCCACCGTCGCCGCCGCCCTGCGCGAGAGCCCCGTCTATGTGGATCCCGCCGCCTCCGACCAGCTCTCCGCGGCCCAGGCCCGCGACCTCGCGAACCGGATCGAGGAGGCGGACAAGCCCGTCTTCCTCGCCGTGCTGCCCGCAGGCTTCCCCACCCAGGACCTGTTCACCGACCTGCGCACCGCGACCGGCATCACCGGCCTCTACGGGGTCCGGCTCGGCGACCGCTTCGACGCCCGCGCCGACTCCTCCGTGCTGCCGCGGACCGCCGTGCGCAACCTGGTCGGCAGCGTCCAGGGCGAGGACGCGCCGGTCCAGCTCACCGAGTTCACGGACCGGGCACTGGCGAACATCGGCGGCCGCGCCCCGTCGAGCTGGGACGGCGGGGCCGGCCGCGGCGGCGACGCCTCCCCTACCGCGCTCATCGCCGTCGGCGCGGTGGTCGTGCTCGCGGGGGCGGGCGCCTACGCCGTCAGCCGCCGCAACCGCCGCCGGCGGGAGGAGGAGCAGCGGGCCGCGCTGGAGCGGCTTCGGGTGGTCGTCGACGAGGACATCACGGCCTTCGGCGAGGAACTCGACCGGCTCGACTTCCGGCCGGGCGAACCGGGCGCGGACGACCCGATGCGCGCCGACTACGGACAGGCGCTGGACGCGTACGAGCAGGCGAAGTCGGCGATGGCGGGGGCCCGGCGTCCGGAGGACGTGCGCGGGGTGACCGAGGCCCTGGAGAACGGCCGGTTCTCGCTGGCGCGGCTGGCCGCCCGGCGGGAGGGGCGGCCGCTGCCGGAGCGCCGGCCGCCGTGCTTCTTCGACCCCCGGCACGGGCCCTCCGTGGAGGACGTGGAGTGGGTGCCCGCCGGGGGCACCCCCCGCCGGGTCCCGGTGTGCGCGGCGGACCGGGCGCGCCTCGCGGACGGGCGCGAGCCGGAGGTGCGGGAGGTGGAGACGGACCGGGGCCGCCGCCCGTACTGGGACGCGGGCCCGGCGTACGGGCCCTGGGCGGGCGGCTACTTCGGCGGCGGGCTGCTGCCGGGGCTGCTGGTCGGCACGATGCTCGGCGGCCTGATGTCGGGGCCGGGCTACGGGGCCTTCTACGGCGGCGGGTACGGCTACGCGGACGCCGGCCACGGGGACGGCTTCGGCGGGGGCTACGGGGGAGGTGACGTGTCCGGGTCGGACTTCGACCCGGGCGACTTCGGCGGCGGCTTCGGTGACGGCGGCGGATTCGGCGGGGGAGGGGACTTCGGCGGCGGGGGCGGCGACTTCTGACCTCCCCCCCCGCACGCCAGGGAGCCCGCCCTCCCCGGACGGGGAACGGAGGGCGGGCCCGGTGGAGGCGGGAGTGCGCGGGGCGCGGCTCAGGCCTGCTTGATCGCCGAGATGTCGAAGACCAGCTTGATCTTGTCCGAGACGAGCACGCCGCCGGTCTCCAGCGCCGCGTTCCACGTCAGACCCCACTCCGAGCGCAGGATCTCGGCCTTGCCCTCGAAGCCGACGCGCTCGTTGCCGAAGGGGTCCTTCGCGGCACCGTTGAACTCGAGGTCGATGGTGAGCGGCCGGGTCGTGCCGAGGATGGTGAGGTCACCGGTGATCCGGTAGTCGTCCCCGCCCGTGGCCTCCGCCCCGGTGGAGCGGAACGTCATCGTCGGGAACTCCTCGGTCTTGAAGAAGTCCGCGCTCTTGAGGTGCCCGTCGCGGTCGGCGGACCCGGTGTCGATGCTGTCCATCTTCACGTCGATCGTGGCCGTCGACTTCGTCGGGTCGCCCCCGTCGAGATGCAGCGTGCCCTCGAAGTCCTTGAAGCCGCCCTTGACGTTGGTGACCATCGCGTGCCGGGCCGTGAAGCCGATGGTCGAGTGGGCGGGGTCGATGACGTACTCGCCGGTCAGTGCCGCCAGGTCCGGGCTCACCGCGGTGGTGCCCGCGGCGGAGGCGGTCTCGTCGTTGCTGCGGCCGAAGATGCCCATGGCGCACTCCTCTTGTCGGGGTTTGGTTGAAGGTTTAACTAAGTACGGTCTTCACCGTAGCCCCATTCTGTTAAACCTTCAACATCGCCGGGGCCGTTTCCGCCAAGTCGCCGGGGACTCCGTACGATCGGTCCCGTCCTCGCCGCCCGTGCCTCCGGTCGGGCGTCGCCCGTCACTCCGCCGAGGGCATGCGCGGACACCGAATGTGAGCACCCTCTCCCCGCCTTCCTTTGTGCGCCCCCCACAAGTCCCGACCCCTGTGAGCAGTCGAAACGGCTGCATCCCGGCAGGGTTCTGTTCAGTGGCACCAGGAAAACGCCCCGGAGACTGTACGGAGTCGACGGCTCGCTTTCGCCCGTCGGCTTCGTAAGGTCACTACATGACCGTTTTGGAAGAGACGACGGGCGAACCCACCGGCGAACCTGCGGATGCCCGCGGCCGGGTCGCCGAGCTGCACGAGATCCGTGCGCAGGCGCTGGCGGGCCCCAGCGAGAAGGCGACCGAGGCGCAGCACGCCAAGGGCAAGCTGACCGCACGGGAGCGCATCGAGCTGCTGGTGGACCCCGGTTCCTTCCAGGAGGTCGAGCAGCTCCGCAGGCACCGGGCCACCGGGTTCGGCCTGGAGGCCAAGAAGCCGTACACCGACGGTGTCATCACCGGCTGGGGCACGGTGGAGGGCCGCACGGTCTTCGTCTACGCCCACGACTTCCGCATCTTCGGCGGCGCCCTGGGCGAGGCTCACGCCACGAAGATCCACAAGATCATGGACATGGCCATCGCGGCCGGTGCCCCGCTGGTCTCCCTCAACGACGGCGCCGGCGCACGCATCCAGGAGGGCGTCAGCGCCCTCGCCGGCTACGGCGGCATCTTCCAGCGCAACACCAAGGCCTCCGGCGTCATCCCGCAGATCAGCGTGATGCTCGGCCCCTGCGCGGGCGGCGCGGCCTACAGCCCGGCGCTCACGGACTTCGTGTTCATGGTCCGCGACACCTCGCAGATGTTCATCACGGGACCCGACGTCGTCAAGGCCGTCACCGGCGAGGAGATCACCCAGAACGGCCTCGGCGGCGCCGACGTGCACGCCGAGACCTCCGGCGTCTGCCACTTCGCGTACGACGACGAGGAGACGTGCATCGCCGAGGTGCGCTACCTCCTCTCGCTGCTCCCGCAGAACAACCGCGAGAACCCGCCGCGCACCGAGTGCTCCGACCCGGCCGACCGTCGCTCCGAGGTCCTGCTCGACCTGGTCCCGGCCGACGGCAACCGGCCCTACGACATGACCAAGGTCATCGAGGAGATCGTCGACGACGGCGAGTACCTGGAGGTCCACGAGCGCTGGGCGCGGAACATCATCTGCGCGCTGGCCCGGCTCGACGGCCAGGTCGTCGGCATCATCGCCAACCAGCCGCAGGTGCTGGCGGGCGTGCTGGACATCGAGGCGAGCGAAAAAGCTGCGCGCTTCGTGCAGATGTGTGACGCTTTCAATGTCCCGATCATGACCCTCCTGGACGTCCCGGGCTTCCTGCCCGGCGTCGACCAGGAACACGGCGGCATCATCCGGCACGGGGCGAAGCTGCTGTACGCCTACTGCAACGCCACCGTGCCGCGGATCTCCCTGATCCTGCGCAAGGCGTACGGAGGCGCGTACATCGTCATGGACAGTCAGTCCATCGGTGCCGACCTCACGTACGCGTGGCCGACCAACGAGATCGCGGTGATGGGCGCCGAGGGCGCCGCCAACGTCATCTTCCGCCGGCAGATCGCCGGGGCGGAGGACCCCGACGCCATGCGGGCACGCATGGTGAAGGAGTACAAGTCCGAGCTGATGCACCCCTACTACGCGGCCGAGCGCGGCCTGGTCGACGACGTCATCGACCCGGCCGAGACCCGCGAGGTGCTCATCAAGTCCCTGGCGATGCTGGCGAGCAAGCACGCCGACCTGCCGTCCCGCAAGCACGGCAACCCGCCGCAGTAACACTGCGGACACCTTCCTCACGGAGACTGACACCCATGAACGTTCCTGACATCCGCGTCGAGAAGGGGCACGCCGGGCCCGAGGAAGTCGCGGCGATCACGGCGGTCCTGCTGGCCCGGGCGGCCGCCCGGCAGGAGGCCCCGGCACCCGGTCACCGCGGGCGTGCGCGGGCCGGCTGGCGCCGCCTCGAGCGCGAGAACGGCTTCCGCGCCCCGCACAGCTGGCGCTGAGCGCCGCACCAGACAGCAGAAGGGCCCCTCCGCGTGCTGCGGAGGGGCCCTTCCGTCGTACCCGCGTGGTGCCCGCGCCCCGGAGGGCGCGGGCCACCGCGTGCTACCTCAGCCGTGCCATCAGCGCGTGCTCGACGAGCGTGATGAGCGTCGACTTGGCGTCGGCGCGGTGTCGGGCGTCGGTGGTGATGATGGGGGCGTCGGGGCCGATCTGGAGGGCCTCGCGGACTTCTTCGGGGTTGTAGGGCTGTTGTCCGTCGAAGCCGTTGAGGGCGATGACGAAGGGCAGTCCGGAGTTCTCGAAGTAGTCGACGGCGGGGAAGCAGTCGGCGAGGCGGCGGGTGTCCACGAGCACCACGGCGCCGATCGCGCCGCGCACGAGGTCGTCCCACATGAACCAGAAGCGGTCCTGGCCCGGGGTGCCGAACAGGTACAGGATCAGGTCCTGGTCGAGCGTGATACGGCCGAAGTCCATGGCCACCGTCGTGGTGGTCTTGTCCCCGGTGTGGGTGAGGTCGTCGATGCCGGCCGAAGCGGACGTCATGACGGCCTCTGTGCGCAGCGGGTTGATCTCCGAGACGGCGCCGACGAACGTGGTCTTGCCCACGCCGAAACCGCCCGCCACCACGATCTTCGCGGACGTGGTGGAGCGGGAAGGCCCTCCGCTAGAGCTTGCGAAGTCCACTGAGCACCCTTTCGAGCAAAGTCACGTCTGGCTGTCCGCCGGCGCTCTCGTCGCCGCCGGGCTGATGAATGGCGACCAGGCCCGCTTCCGCCAAGTCGGCGACAAGGATCCTGGCCACACCGAGAGGAATCGTCAGAAGAGCCGAGATCTCGGCGACCGACTTGATTTCCCGGCAGAGCTGGCAGATCCGCTGATGCTCGGGCAACTGGCCCTGCATCTGGTGCGGCTGCGCGGTGGTGTGCACCAGCGCCTCGATGGCGAGCTGGTAACGGGGCCTGGTGCGACCGCCCGTCATGGCGTACGGGCGCACCAGGGGGTTCGACGCCCCCGAGGGCGCCGGCTCGGGAGTGCGCCGCTGCGGCTGCACGGGCTGGATGCGCGGTGCCGAGGGCTGGTCGTACGGCGACGGCCCGGGGCCCTGCGGCGGGTACGGCGAACCGTGCCGGGGGGTGGAGGGAAAGTCGTACCGCTGCCCCGAGCCGTCGCCCCGGCCCTGCGGGGGGCCGTACGACCAGCTGTTGGTAGGCGAATCGCCTGGGGGTGTAGTCACGTTCTCTCCTCCTCCGACTGTGCCGGGCACCCGACCCTGTGGAAGCCGCGTCCCGAAACCTTACGGCGCCGGGACGCCAAGACGCACGGTCCGTTGGTCAGTTGAGAAGGCTCCCCTGGAGCTCCGCACGGAGATCGGGTGTCAGCACCGTACCGGCACGGTCCACCAGAAGGGCCATCTCGTACCCGATGAGGCCGATGTCCGCCTCCGGGTGTGCGAGAACCGCGAGGGAGGAGCCGTCGGAGATGGACATGATGAACAGGAATCCCCGCTCCATCTCCACAACCGTCTGATTCACGCTGCCGCCCTCGAAGATGCGCGAGGCACCCGCGGTCAACGAGGTCAGACCCGATGCGACGGCCGCCAGCTGGTCGGCGCGGTCGCGGGGAAAACCTTCGGACATCGCCAGAAGGAGTCCGTCGGCGGAGACCACCACCGTGTGGGACACCCCCGGGGTGTTGTCCACGAAGTTGGTGATCAACCAGTTCAGGTTCTGTGCCGCCTGGCTCATCGGGCTCACACTAACGCTCCTGGTTGTAGGTGCTGTCAGGACCACTGTGCTCATTCCTTGTGGCCTGGCCGTTCTTGTCACTTCCTGCGCTGCGTCCCCGCTGGACGCCCTGGCGCAGGTTGCTCAGCCTGCCCCGTACGTCCTCGGGGGCGCGGGAGACCTGTGGGCCCCCCTGCTCGGTGGGTTCCGCGGCGCCCTCCATGAGGTTCGCCTTGGGGACCCGGCGCGGCAGACCGGAGGCGGTCACCCCGCCCGCCTTGGGCTTGCGGAGCTGGGAGGCGTGCTGCCAGCGCTCGTCGTTGGCCGAGCGCCATTCGCCGCCCGGTTCCGCCGGCGCCGCCGGAGGTTCGGGTGCCGCCGCCCGCTGCCGTGCCCCGGCGCCGTCGACACCGCCCGCGGTGCTCCCGCGGCGGGGCAGTCCGGCGTCGGTCAGCTGATGGCCGGCGGTGGGGGCCGGCCCCGGACGGTCGAAGCCTACGCGGTCGGACTCGCCCACGTCAGCGGCCTGCGAGGATTCCGTTTCCGGAGCGTACTCGGAGCGATATCCGCCCGGGTACTCCTCCTGCTTCGGCCACTCCTCCTGGTAGGCCCCGCCGGCGGGTCCCGCGTGCGTCTCGGGGGCCCCGGGTCCGGCCGGTGCCTGCGCCTCCTGGGTGGGCTCCGCATACGCCGGCCCGGAGTAGCCCCCGGCGGCCGGGAAGTCCCCGCCTCCCGAGGGTGCCGAGTCCGGCGCGAAGTAGGTCTCGCCGTACGCGGGCTGCTGCGGCTGCTCGTACGCACCCTGGCGGTCGTAGCCCGGCTGCGGCTGCTCGTAGCCCGTGGCCGGGTCGACGTAGCCCTGCCCCGTCCCGTACGCCGCCGGCGTCTCCGGGTAGGCACCGCCCTGCGCGTCCTGGCCGCCCTGACCGTCCTCGTAGGCGGACTGCTGCTGGGCCTCGTACTGCGCGGCGAAGTCGTCCTGGTAGGGCTGCTGCGCCCGGTCGTGCTCGGGGGTCTGTGCCGCGGGCTCGCTCTGGGCCTGCGCCTCCAGCGCGGCACGGCGTTCGCCGCGCGCCAGGGAGCGGCCCACCGGGTCCAGCTCGCGGATGTCGTCCGGCACCGACTCGTAACGGCTGTCGTCGAAGCCCAGCTCGGCCGCGGTGCGCAGCGGCGGGCCCTCGAAGCTCTCGCCCGGGAAGGGCTGCTCGGGGATGAGCTGGGAGACGGTGAAGTCGTCGCCGCCCGGCTGCGCGGTCTCGCCGCCACCGCCGTGCGTGATCGCGTCCGGCAGCATGACCAGCGAGGTGGTGCCGGCCTGCTCGCCGGAGGGGCGGAGCTGGACCCGGATGCCGTGCCGGTCGGCGAGCCGGCCGACCACGAACAGGCCCATGCGCTGGGAGATCGCCACGTCCACGGTCGGCGGGTTGGCCAGCTTGTGGTTGATGTCGGCGAAGTCCTCGGCGGTCAGGCCGATGCCCTTGTCGTGGATCTCGGTCATGATCCGGCCGTCGGGCAGCCGCGTCGCGGTCACCCGGACCTTGGTCTGCGGGGAGGAGAACGTGGTGGCGTTCTCCAGCAGCTCGGCGAGCAGGTGCACCAGGTCGGTCACCGCGCGGCCGTGGATCTCGGCCTCGGGGACACCGGACAGCTCGATGCGCTCGTACTGCTCCACCTCGGAGGAGGCGGCGCGCAGCACGTCGACCAGCGGGACCGGCTGGTCCCAGCGGCGGCCGGGCTCCTCGCCGGCGAGGACGAGGAGGTTCTCGCCGTTGCGCCGCATGCGGGTGGCCAGGTGGTCGAGCCGGAAGAGGGCCTCGAGCTGGTCGGGGTCGGCCTCGTTGTTCTCCAGGTCGGTGATCAGGGTCAGCTGGCCCTCGATCAGCGACTGGTTGCGGCGCGAGAGGTTCGTGAAGATCGCGTTGATGTTGCCCCGCAGCAGGGCCTGCTCGGCGGCGAGCCGCACGGCCTCGCGGTGCACCTGGTCGAAGGCGCGGGCGACCTCGCCGATCTCGTCCGTCGTGGTGATCGGGATGGGCGCGACCCGGGTGTCGACCCGTCCGGGGTCGGTCCGCGAGAGCTGGTCGACCAGCATCGGCAGGCGCTGCTCCGCCACGCTGAACGCGGCGTTGCGCAGTCGGCGCATCGAGCGGCTCATCTGCCGGGCCATGATTCCGGCCAGCAGGAACGCGGCCAGGAGGGCGATGACCACGATGCCGCCGGTGAGGAACGCGTCCTGCTTGGCGTCGTCCGCGATGTCGGAGGCGTCCGAGACCGCGTTGTCCGCGAGGTCCGACTCGATCTTGCGGTAGGCGTCGTACCTGAGGGTGTTGACCCCCCACCAGTTCTGCGCGGTGATGCCCTTGGCGGCGAGTCCGGCGCGGGTGGACTGGTCGGTATCGGGCAGCGTGGCCAGCGCCGAGACCATCTTGTCGGGGTCGGCGGGCGGCGGTACGTAGGTCTCGCCACTGCCCTGGGCCGCCTCGGCGGCCTTCTTGGCCTGCTCCTGCCCGTCCGCCTTCAGCTGCGTCTTCGCGGCGTCGAGCTTGGCGGCGTCCTGCTCGGTGCCGCCGCCTATGTACTCCTCGACGGCGATGTTCTCGAGGTAGGCGTACGAGGACAGGGCCACCCGCTGTTTGCCCAGGCTGTCCTCGGAGGTGCCCGGCTTGAGCAGCAGGTGGGTGCCGATGGAACGCTCCAGCGAGAGCGCCGCCTTGGTCAGCGAGATGGCGTAGACGGTGCGGCCGTAGCTGGTGATGTTGCCGGTGCCGAGCCCGAGTTCGTTGGCGAACTCCATCAGCGGGTGCGCGACCTCGACATAGCCCTCCTCGGTCTGCACGCCGGTGAGCTTGGAGGTGTACGCGGCCTGGCGCAGCGGGACGAGTCCGGCCTCGGACTTGCGGAAAATGGCGAGCCGGCGTTCCAGGCCCGGCTTGTGCGGCATGCCCTTGGCCGCCTGGTCGAAGGCGTCGGCGGCCTTGTCCGTATTGGAGCGCACCTGGACGACGGTCGAGTCCTTGGCGCCCTTGCCCTGCAGCAGGGGAGCGGCGGAGACGTCCCGTTCCTGGTAGAGGGCGTCGGCGTAGCTGAGGGAGGCGCGCACCAGACGTGCGGTGCTCTCGGCGTCCCGGGCCTCGTTCCAGGTGTCGATCGAGCTCTTCACCTGGAAGCCGCCCATGACCAGGCCGACCCCCACGGGTATCAGCAGGATCGCGTTGAGCCTGGTGGGGACGCGCCAGTTCCGGGGGGAGAGACGGCCGCCGGCCTTGGGCGGCGTCGCGGAGTCCGCTCCGGAAGCCTGTGCGGATGCCGCTCCGCGCGGCGGCGGGGTGAAGTTGCCCCGTGCCGACGGCTCGGGACCGTTCTTGCTTCGCCTCACTCGACCAACAACCTCTCGGCGACGGCACCGACGTCGTGCCGCGGTGTCTCCAGAGCCCCGTCGATTCCTGAACCTCGACCTGTAC
This sequence comes from Streptomyces griseoaurantiacus, assembly GCF_036189845.1. Taxonomy (NCBI): domain Bacteria; kingdom Bacillati; phylum Actinomycetota; class Actinomycetes; order Kitasatosporales; family Streptomycetaceae; genus Streptomyces; species Streptomyces griseoaurantiacus. The sequence goes on from NZ_CP108326.1 coordinate 5,337,977, forward strand.
GGACCTGTACGTCCTTGACTACTGGGCAGTTCAGGCATTCCAGCACGCGGAGCTCTGGTCTTCCAAACATCGGTAAGCAACGATTCCGAGTGATGTAAGGCTCAGATAAATCGGTCATAAAGAGCGAGCCCCGTCAAAAGACGGGGCCTTCGTGCGCGCAGTGAGACCGCGCGACCGCGACGCGTGTCGGCGCAGGCCGATTTCTACGTCGAAACGTTATGAACAACGGGGCCGACCGTGTCAAAGACCACAGCCGGCTCCGTCGCTTCTACGTCGACGCCTACGACAGGTGCCGTACGACGTGAGTGACTCACGTGCTCCGTTCGTCCGTGCCGGCTACCTCAGCCGTGCCATCAGCGCGTGCTCGACGAGCGTGATGAGCGTCGACTTGGCGTCGGCGCGGTGTCGGGCGTCGGTGGTGATGATGGGGGCGTCGGGGCCGATCTGGAGGGCCTCGCGGACTTCTTCGGGGTTGTAGGGCTGTTGTCCGTCGAAGCCGTTGAGGGCGATGACGAAGGGCAGTCCGGAGTTCTCGAAGTAGTCGACGGCGGGGAAGCAGTCGGCGAGGCGGCGGGTGTCCACGAGCACCACGGCGCCGATCGCGCCGCGCACGAGGTCGTCCCACATGAACCAGAAGCGGTCCTGGCCCGGGGTGCCGAACAGGTACAGGATCAGGTCCTGGTCGAGCGTGATACGGCCGAAGTCCATGGCCACCGTCGTGGTGGTCTTGTCCCCGGTGTGGGTCAGATCATCGATCCCCGCCGACGCGGAGGTCATGACGGCCTCCGTGCGCAACGGGTTGATCTCGGAGACGGCGCCGACGAACGTGGTCTTGCCCACGCCGAAGCCACCCGCCACCACGATCTTGGCGGAGGTCGTCGCGCGACCCCCGTCAGAGCTTGCGAAGTCCACTGAGCACCCTTTCGAGCAGCGTCACGTCCGGAGCGCCACCGGCGTTCTCGTCGCCACCGGGCTGGTGGATGGCGACAAGACCGGCCTCGGCGAGGTCCGCGACAAGAATCCGAGCAACACCCAGCGGCATGGACAGCAGCGCCGAGACCTCCGCGACCGACTTCACCTCACGGCAGAGGTGGCAGATCCGCTGGTGCTCCGGGAGCAGCCCCATGAGCTGAGCCGGGTCGGCCGTCGTGCTGATGAGCGCCTCGATGGCCAGCTGGTAACGCGGCCGCGTCCGGCCGCCGGTCATCGCGTACGGACGTACCAGCGGCTGGTCGCCCTCGTCCCCGTACGGCTCGGCGTACGGATCATGAGAGGCGGTGGGCGGGGTCATGGATCCTCCGGGCGGGACAGCAGGTCGGTCGGTCTTGCCGTCTGACGGGGCCGGTGGGGGGATTGTGGCGGCCGGACGGTGATTTGGTGAGGTGGGTGGTACCGGGCCGATCAGTGGAGCAGACTGCCTTGGAGTTCGGCGCGCAGATCGGGTGTGAGCACCGCGCCCGCACGGTCGACCAGCAGCGCCATCTCATAGCCGACGAGACCGATGTCGCACTCGGGGTGCGCGAGCACGGCCAGGGACGAGCCGTCGGAGATGGACATCAGGAAGAGGAAACCGCGCTCCATCTCCACGACGGTCTGCGCCACGTTGCCGCCCTCGAAGATCCGGGAGGCCCCGGCCGTCAGCGAGGTGAGGCCGGACGCGACGGCCGCGAGCTGGTCCGCGCGGTCCCGCGGGAAGCCTTCCGACATCGCCAGAAGGAGTCCGTCGGCGGACACGACGACGGTGTGGGACACCCCGGGGGTGTTGTCCACGAAGTTGGTGATCAACCAGTTGAGGTTCTGTGCCGCCTGGCTCATCGGGCTCAACTAACGCTCCTGCTGGTGAGTGGGGCTGGGGAAGCTGCCGGTCTGGCCGCTGCCGGGAGGACCGGCCTGACGACCCTGGGCGATGCCCCGTCGGAGATTGGTCAGCCGGCCGCGTACGTCATCGGGCGCACGCGAGACCTGCGGACCGGTTTGGTGCTGTTGCTGCTGTGCCGTGCCCGGTACCAGATTGGCGCGCGGCACCCGTCGCGGCAGACCGGAGGTGGTGACACCACCGGACGCCGGCTGCCGTACGCGTTCCGCCTGCCGGACCAGGTCGTCATTGGGCGAGCTGCGCCAGGCCGCTTCGGCCGGACGTCGCTCGGGAGCGGACGGGGGAGTGGGGGCGGGCGCCGGAGCCGCCGCCGGCCGGGGGGCCTGGGCGGGTGCCGGGGGCGCCTGCTGCGGTTCCTCGGTGCGACCCGCGCCGTGGAACCAGTTGGTCTCGAGGTTGTCGTACAGCGGGGTGCGCCCGTCGCCGGGGCTGCTGGCCGGGGGCAGCGCCTCCGGCTCGCGGTGTACCGGACGCTGCGGGGCCGGCGGCCGGGGCGCGCCGAAGTCGGCGGCGCCGCCGTTCACCTGCGGCCGCTCGAACTGGCCGGTGGACGAGGGGTCCTGCGCGGCGTACCCCTGCACGGGGAACTGGCCGGTGGAGGAGGGGTCCTGGGCGGCGTAGCCCTGCGGGGCGTACTGGCCGGTGTCCTGGCCCTGGTTCCGGTTCTGGCCCTGGCCCCGGCCGACGGCCGGGAACTGCCCGGTGTCGTGGGCCTGGTGCGGGGCGGCGTACTGGCCGGTGTCCTGGGCGTGGCGCTGGCCCGGGAACTGTCCCGTGTCCTGGCCGCGCTGCGCCGGGAACCGGCCGCTGTCGTCCTGGCCCGGGTAGGAGGCGGGGCCGCCCTGCCGGGGACCGTTCGGACGCGGCGCGTTCGGGTGCCGGCCGTTCTGCGGGGCTCCGCCGAACACGTCCGAGCGGACGAAGGACCCGGTGTTCTGCGGGCCCGCCGCGTCCGGGCCGGGGAAGCCGGCGCCGGGGGCGGAGTAGTCGGCGGAGGCGTTCTGGCCGGTGTACTCGGCCTGGCCGTGGTACTGGCCCTGGCCGCCGGGCCGTCCGGCGTGCGGGCCGGCCGTGTGCGAGGGGTCGTTGTAGCCCTCGTAGGACGGCTCGGCGCCGAGCTGGGGGATCTCCGCGGTGGCGCCGGGACCCTGCCGGTCCTCGACACGCGGCATCCGCGAGGTCGAGGTCAGGGCGTCCGGCTCCTCGTGGCCGCGCGGGGCGTCCAGCGAGGCGCGCGGGGCCGGCTGTGCGTTCTCGTCGCCCCAACTGGGCGTACGGGGCTGCTGGTTGCCGCCGGGCAGTTCCGCGCGGGGGCCGCCGCGGCCGGGCAGCAGCGGCCTGCGCCGGCCACCGGACTCCTTCGGCCGCCGCTCCCGCGGGGCCTGGCCGGACCGGCCGGACTCCTCGAAGCCGCCGGGCGCCTGACGGGCCTCGTCGAAGCCGCCCTGGCGCGGGGTGCCGGAGTCCTGGAAGGCCTGGGCCGCCTGCAGTCCCTGGGGGGCGCCGGGCGCCCCCTGGCCGTAGCCGCCGCCCGCGCCCGCCGGGGCCGGACGGCCCTGCGGGGCACCGGAGGAACCGGGCTCGAAGGCGTTCTGCTCGAACAGCGAGGGGGCACCGCCGCCCTGCGGGCCCCGGGCACCGCCCGGTCCGCCCGGCCGGCCGCCCTGGCCCGCGCCGGGCAGCGCCGCCCGCGGACCCTGGCCCGCGCCGACCTGCCCGCGCTGCGGGGCACCGCCGAGCAGACCGCCGCCCGCGGAGTCGCCGTTGCCGGGACCCTGCTGGCCGTTCTGGCGCCGGGCCGCGGCCGCGCCGGCCGCGGCGGCTGCCGCCGCCGGACCGCCGGTGGGGCCGCCCTGACCGGGCTTGCCCTGCGGCTTCTTGCCGCCCTGGGCGACGTCGACGGGGAGCATGACCAGCGCGGTCGTACCGCCGGAGTCCGAGGGACGGAGCTGGATGCGGATGCCGTGACGCTGGGACAGCCGGCCGACCACGAACAGACCCATGCGGCGGGAGACGGAGACGTCCACGGTGGGCGGCGAGGCGAGCCGCTCGTTGATCGCGGCGAGGTCCTCGGGGGAGAGGCCGATGCCGGTGTCGTGGATCTCGATCAGCACCCGCCCGTCGGGCAGCGCGTGACCGGTGACCTTGACCTTGGTCTGCGGGGAGGAGAACGAGGTCGCGTTCTCCAGCAGCTCGGCGAGCAGGTGGACGAGGTCGTTGACCACGCGGCCGGCGACCTCGGTCGTCGGCACCGCGGCCAGTTCGATGCGCTCGTACTGCTCCACCTCGGAGGCGGCGGCACGCAGGACGTCGACCAGCGGGACCGGGCGGGTCCACCGGCGGCCCGGCTCCTCACCCGCGAGGACCAGGAGGTTCTCGCCGTTCCGGCGCATACGGGTCGCGAGGTGGTCGAGCTTGAACAGCGAGGAGAGCTGGTCCGGGTCGGCCTCGCGGGACTCCAGTTCGGAGATGAGCGAGAGCTGACGCTGGATCAGACCCTGGGACCGGCGCGAGAGGTTGGTGAACATCGCGTTGACGTTGCCCCGCAGCAGGGCCTGCTCGGCGGCGAGCCGGACCGCCTCGCGGTGCACGTGGTCGAAGGCCGCGGCCACCTGGCCGATCTCGTCCCGGGAGTGCACACCGACCGACTCCACGGACGTGTCGACGTCCTGCGGGTCGGACTCGGAGAGCTGCTGCACCAGCTCGGGCAGCCGGTCCTGGGCGACCTTCGTGGCGGTCTCCTGCAGCCGGCGCAGCGAGCGGATCATGGAGCGGGCCACGATGAAGGCGCCGACCAGCGAGACACCGAGGACGAGCAGGATCAGCGCACCGGAGATGATCGCTTCCTGCTGCGACTCGTTGCGCAGCTCACGCGCCTTCTGCTCCATCTCGCTCAGCAGCGAGGTCTCGATCTTCGACATCGACTCGATCTTGTTCGAGTCGTCGTCGATCCAGTCCTTGTACGAGCGCTTGGACTGGGTGCGCATGCCGTCGGTGTTGCGCAGGACGCGGACGGCGTAGTTGTCCGAGGCCTTGATCGTGACGTTGCCGTCGGAGATCGGCTGCAGGAGTTCCGTCGCGTTGCCGGCGTAGATGTCCGAGAAGCTCTTCATCTCGGAGTTCTCGCCCTCGAGCGCCGACTGGCCGTACTGCCGGTCGCTGTCGGTGAGCTTGCCGAACGTGTCGTTCGTGGTGGGCAGCGCCGCGGCGATGATCGCGCGCTGTTCGGAGGCGTACTCCTTGGCGGTGGAGAAGGCCGTCAGCGCACGGGTGCGCTGGATCATCTCCGGGTTGCTGGTCGCCTGCGCCATGTCCTGCGAGAGGTCGAGGAGCTGCGTGATCAGACGGTGGTAGGCCTCGACCGTCTGGGCGGCGTTCCGGTCGTCCTGGTAGGCGCTGTTGCGGATCGAGTTGAGGTTGCCCAGCTCGCCGACGAGACCGACCACGGTCTCGCGCACACCGGAGAGTCCGCCCTCGCCCGAGGCGTCGTTGACCGCCTGGGTGGCGTCGACGAAGCTGACGCGCGCCTGGTCGGTCTTGTCCCGGGCGCCCTTGACGTTGAAGTCGTTCGCCTTGGCGCCGTTGGCCAGCGGGCCGGCCGACTGGTCGCGCTCGTTCTGCAGCGCGGCGGCGAGCTCCGTGGCCTGCTGGGTCATGTCCGTCAGCAGCTTCATGTTGTCGAGCTGCTTGATCTCGTCCATGGAGTCGCTGATGCGCAGGGCACCCAGCGAGGTCGCCGCGACCACGGGGAGCGCGAGCAGCGAGACCAGACGAGTGGAGATGCGCCAGTTGCGCAGGGCTATTCGCGGACCCGGACCGGTGGGACCGTCCGCCTTCGGCTTGATGGGCGGCGGCGTGGCGGCGGGGGACGCACCCTGGCGTCCCGGGGCCGCGGCGGGGCCGCCCGGCCTGCCCGCGGCGGGGGAGTTCCCGCCCGGACGGCCGGAGGAGTCGGGCCCGGCGGCGGTCGGCGCCGAATTCTGGGCGCGCTGGGGGGAGGAACTGCCGGCATTGGGGCCAGTCCCGCCGTGCGGCTCCGGCTCCGCCGAAGCACTGCCATCCCTCTTGAAACGTCCCTGCACTAGCGTCGCAACCTCTGGACCAGGCGCCCCTCCGTGTGAACGGCGGGACGGTGTCGGCGTCGTAGGGGGCGCCCTGAAATACGCCCCCCATGGTGGTCGTGAGTGACCGGCGCTGGTTCCCCCTATCTCGCCGCCACCCGGCGCTGGTGCGCCCCCTGTGCGCCGGCTCGATCCTGCGGCGGTCCGTGAGATTCCAGCACAGTGCAGGATCTCCAACAAGGCCCATGGGCGAGCCCGTCGCCTCGGTGACGCGTCGTGAGGGATGGATCACCGGGCGTAGAGAGGGTGTGCGGACATAGCGGACGTACCCCTACGAGCCGTGGGTGACCGTCCGGTGTCCCAGTCGCCATGATCAGGAGAGGGATGTTCCGTTCGTGAGGTATGCCCTTTTTCGCGCCGGAAGGTAAGAGTCCGATTCGACCTTTTTATGTATGGGTAAGTGAGCAAACTCACATGGAGATCAAGGCGTCTTCACGAGTTCCCCCGGGAATTGGATGTTTAGCCTGACTCTTTACAGAGAAGGCGAATCCGACAACCCGCCCGGAGCGGCCCCCCTTGGAGGAACGCCGCCGGGCGCTCTCACCGACGAGGTTCAGTACAACCGTGAAGACGACGATGATGTTCCGCAACATTGCCAACCCGCGCCGCACCACGCTGGCCCACCTGGCCGACGCCGAGGAACTGCAGGCCCGGCAGACACTCGAACGGCCGGAACACACCGTCGACCTCCCCGCCCAGACCGCCAACCCCCGGCGCACCGTACTGATGGACATCCCCGCCCAGCCCTCCGCGTCCTCCGACGTCTCGCTGTCCTCCGCCGCGGAGTAGTACGCACGGGAGCGGCCCAGCGCTCAGGAGGCACCGGGGGACGCCGAGGGCGCGCGCCACGAGGCGCGCGCCCTCGGCGTCCCCCGGTCACACCCGAGTGCGCGACATGCGCGAGAGCGCCCCATCCCCGCGCGTTAGCCTGGTCACCGGACTCCCGCCGGCCCGCCCACCACGGCCGGCCGGCACACACGATCAGGTAAGGGGCGCGAGCATCCCGTGCGCATCGCCAGGTTCTCCATCGACGGCAACGTCGCCTTCGGCGCGGTCGAGGGCGACCGACCGGACGAACTCGTGCTGGACATCATCAAGGGCATCCCGTTCGCGGACTTCGAGCTCTCCGGCACCAAGGTCCCGCTGAACAAGGTCCGGCTGCTCCCCCCGGTGCTCCCCAACAAGGTCGTCGCCTTCGGCCGCAACTACGCCGACCACGCGCGCGAACTCGGCAACGAGGTGCCGGACGCCCCGTTCGCCTTCTTCAAGCCCTCCACCTCGGTGATCGGCCACGGCGACGAGATCGCCTACCCCTCCTTCTCCGAGGACCTGCACCACGAGGCCGAACTGGCCGTCGTCATCGGCCGCATGTGCCGCGAGGTCCCGCGCGAGCGCGTCAAGGACGTCATCCTCGGCTACACCTGCGCCAACGACCTCACCGCCCGCGACGTCCAGCGCCGCGAGAAGCAGTGGGCCAGGGCCAAGGGCTTCGACACCGCCTGCCCGCTCGGCCCCTGGGTGGAGACGGACCTCGACCTCGCCGCCGCGAACGACCTGACCGTGCAGCTCACCGTCAACGGGCAGCAACGCCAGCTCGGCCGCACCAGCGAGATGATCCACCCCATCGAGGACCTGATCGTCAACATCTCCGAGGCCATGACACTGCTCCCCGGCGACGTCGTCCTCACCGGTACCCCGGCAGGGGTCGGCCCCCTCCACGTCGGCGACGAGGTCGCCGTCACCATCGAAGGCATCGGCACTCTCACCAACAAGGTTGTCAAGCGTGGCTAGCGCACCCTCCCCCAAGCTCTCGGCTCCGCTCGAGCAGGGGGCACCCCCATCCGCAGTCCGTGTCCGTTTCTGCCCCTCGCCCACCGGTAACCCCCACGTGGGCCTGGTCCGCACCGCTCTGTTCAACTGGGCCTTCGCCCGGCACCACCAGGGCACTCTCGTCTTCCGCATCGAGGACACCGACGCGGCCCGCGACTCCGAGGAGTCCTACGAGCAGCTGCTCGACTCCATGCGCTGGCTCGGCTTCGACTGGGACGAGGGCCCCGAGGTCGGCGGCCCGCACGCCCCGTACCGCCAGTCGCAGCGCATGGACCTCTACAAGGACGTCGCCCGGAAGCTCCTCGAGGCCGGTCACGCCTACCACTGCTACTGCACCACCTCCGAGCTGGAGGAGCGCCGCGAGGCGGCCCGCGCCGCCGGCCGGCCCTCCGGCTACGACGGCCACTGCCGCGAGCTGAGCGCCGCCCAGGTCGAGGAGTACACGGCGCAGGGCCGCGAGCCCATCGTCCGCTTCCGGATGCCCGACGAGGCGATCACCTTCACGGACCTCGTCCGCGGCGAGATCACCTACCTCGCGGAGAACGTTCCGGACTACGGCATCGTCCGCGCCAACGGCGCCCCGCTCTACACGCTCGTCAACCCCGTGGACGACGCGCTGATGGAGATCACCCACGTCCTGCGCGGCGAGGACCTGCTCTCCTCCACCCCGCGGCAGATCGCCCTGTACAAGGCGCTCACCGAGCTGGGCATCGCCAAGGAGACCCCGGCCTTCGGCCACCTGCCGTACGTCATGGGCGAGGGCAACAAGAAGCTCTCCAAGCGCGACCCGCAGTCCTCCCTCAACCTCTACCGGGAGCGCGGCTTCCTGCCCGAGGGGCTGCTCAACTACCTCTCCCTGCTGGGCTGGTCCCTCTCCGCCGACCGGGACATCTTCTCGGTCGAGGAGATGGTCGCCGCGTTCGAGATCTCCGACGTCAACCCGAACCCGGCCCGCTTCGACCTGAAGAAGGCCGAGGCGATCAACGCCGACCACATCCGGCTGCTCGACGTGAAGGACTTCGCCGAGCGCTGCGCCCCCTGGCTGAAGGCCCCCTTCGCGCCCTGGGCCCCGGAGGACTTCGACGAGTCCAAGTGGCAGGCCATCGCCCCGCACGCCCAGACCCGTCTCAAGGTGCTCTCCGAGATCACCGACAACGTCGACTTCCTGTTCCTCCCGGAGCCGGTCTTCGACGAGGCGAGCTGGACCAAGGCGATGAAGGAGGGCTCGGACGCCCTCCTCCGCACGGCCCGCGAGAAGCTCGAATCGGCCGACTGGACCTCCCCCGACTCCCTGAAGGAGGCCGTCCTGGCCGCCGGCGAGGCCCACGGCCTCAAGCTCGGCAAGGCGCAGGCCCCGGTCCGCGTCGCCGTCACCGGCCGCACGGTGGGCCTCCCCCTCTTCGAGTCCCTCCAGATCCTCGGCAAGGACACGACCCGCGCCCGCATCGACGCGGCCCTGGCGAAGCTCGCGGCGTAGGACGCGCAACACGTACGGAGGGGGCGGCAGCCGAAAGGCTGCCGCCCCCTCCGTACGCCGTCCGGCCGCGGGGAGACTACGGGGGACGGAGCCCGCCGCGGCACCGGCGGCCGGGGGCCGGTGCCCCGCCGCCGGTCACCGCGCCGTCCGCCCGCGCCGCAGCCACCAGGTCACCCCCGTCACCGCCGCCGTCACCGACAGGCCCACCGCCAGGGACTCCCAGAACTCCTCCGCCCTGCCGCCGTCCTCCGCGAGAACCGTCGACAGCGTCGTCATGACGACCGTGATCACCAGCCCGATGGCCAGGTTCTTCCTCACCCGCGACGGGGGCACCCGCTCCTCCTTCTCCCGCGCCGTGCCCGGCGCGGACCTCGCACGTCACCGACGGTTCGGGCCGGCGCGGTCAGCGCGCGCCGGACCGTGAGGCGCCCACGGCGGGCAGGGACGGCGGCTCGTAGTCGTACAGGTAGCCCTGCGCCCGGTCGAAGAACGGGAGGAGCACGCGCATCTTCGCCAGGTCGATCTGCCGCTTCACGGCGCCGGGCCGCTTCGTCTCACGGGCGTTGTGCCCGTGCTTGAGCAGCTTGTCGATGCGCGGGCGGCGTGCCGTGTCGTAGGTCTTGAGCGCCGCCGGGACGCTCGGGGCCCCGCTCAGCGCCGCCGCGAGCTCCAGCGCGTCCTCGATCGACACGGAGGCGCCGTGTCCGACGCCGACGGGGTGGGCGGCGTCGCCGACCAGGACCATGCGCCCGCTGTGCCACGTCCGGACCGTGTCGCAGACGTTCAGGTAGCCGGACGCGACGATCTCCGTCGCGGCTCCGATGACGGCCCGGGGCATCGCCTCCGGGAACAGCTCGGTGATGCGCCGCAGCCATTCCGCGTCGTCGACGCCTCGCAGGTTCGGCTTGACCGGATCCGCGATCTGAGCCGCCCACCACTGGGTGTTCTCGTCGATGGTGGTGTGCACGAAGGCGCCGCTGCGCGCGTAGGTGAGGTTCCAGACGCCGGTCTCGAGCCCCGTCATGCGGGCGATTCCGGCGACTCCGTAGAGCCCCGCGTATTCCGCGCGCGGCGCGGAGGAGTCGATCAGCCCGCGCACGGTCGACCAGATGCCGTCGGCGCCCACGAGCAGTTCCGCGGTGTCGCGCAGGCCGGAGGCGAACTCGGCCACCACGCTGTCCGCCGACTCCGCCGCGTTCACCAGACGTTCGCCGGTGACGATCCGCGCGCCCGCGTCGAGGGCCGCGCGCCGCAGGATCGCGACGAGCTGTCCGCGGTGCAGCGCGACGCTGCGCATCGAGTCGGTCTCGCGCCGAAGACGTGGCGCGTCGCCCAGGAGGTGGCCGCCCGGCGTGTAGAACCGCATCCGTTCGACGGGGTACCCGGCCGCCTGCGCCTCGCGCAGGAGGCCCAGCTTCTCCAGTGCGCGCAGGCCGTTGACCGCCAGGCCGAGGTGGGCGCCGACCTCCTCGGGCGGAACCTCGTACGCCTCGTAGACGGTCACTTCGTGGCCGATCCGCCGCAGCGCGAGGGCCATGGCGGGCCCGGCTATGCCTCCACCGATCACGATCGTGCGCATGAGAGTCTCCCTGAATTCACGTTCACTGAATACTGGTTCGGTGAAAGTGTGTTCCGATACGCTGGCGCCTGTCAACAGCCGAGGGAGGACGACATGCCGCAGGGCTCCGTCAGTCGAAAGGTCAGGGCGGCCCAGACGCGTGCCGCGCTGCTGGACGCGGCGCGGGGGCTGTTCAGCGAGCGCGGCTACCTCAATACGAAGATCACCGACATCACCGCCGCGGCCGGCCGCTCGACCGGCTCCTTCTACGAGCACTTCGCCGGCAAGGAGGAGCTGCTCCAGGCGCTGCTCGCCGAGATGGAGGGCGCGATCGACACGCGCATGAGGGGCCTGGAACACCCCCGCGACCACGACCTGACCGACCGCGAGCAGTTGCGCGACCACCTCGACGTCGCCTGGACCGTGATGCGGCAGAACCGCCCGGTCGCGCTCGCGCTGTTCCAGGCGATGGTGGCCGACGACCCCGGCACGGGCCGGGCCTGGCGCGACCTGCGCGAGCAGACGTCGACCATCCGGGAGCACCTGGAGTACCTGGTCGAGCGCGGACACCGGCTGCCGGGTGATCCCGAGTTCGTGGCGGCGTCGATGGGCGCGATGCTCGTCACCCTCAACTACGCCCTGCTCACGCCCCCCGGCGGCGAGGACGCCCCGGACGTCGTGGACACCCTCACGGACCTGCTGCTGTACGGACTGACCGGACCGGCGCCACGGGCGGCGGACGGAACCTGAAGGACGGGGCCGGGCCGCTCCCGCGCCGGCCGGGGGAGGGGTGCCGCGGTCTCGCGAACTCGGCGCACGGGAGCGGCCGTTGCCCGCCCGCCGCCACGGACCGCGCCCGGACCGGCCGCGGGACCACCGCTGTCGCCCGCGTCCCCGCTCCCGCCGGTCCTCGGCGGCACCGCCCCCGCGAGGTTCCCGGCCCGGAGACTAGTCTTCGGCATTCCACCGTTCCTCGCCCGCCCCGACCCCGGCCGCACGGGCGACGCACCCCGGAAGGGCCCGTCATGCCGATGACCGCACGCGACTACGCGTGGCTGTTCACCCCCGGTTCCACCTTCACGTACGAGTCGGGAACCGTCGGCACGCTCCATGTGGCCGACGGCGGTGAACTGTGGCTGCCCACCGGGCAGGTCGTGGCCTGCGATCCCTTCGTGTCCCTCGGGCGGGGCGAGAGCGAACCGTTCACCGTCGCCGTCGAGCCCGGCCGCTACCGCGTCGAGGCCGCCGTGGCGACCCTGACCGAGCCCGAGGAGCCCCCGTCCGAGGAGCCGCACCTGCGTGTGGCCGCCGCCCGGCTGGTCGTGCGCGAGGAGCCCACCGTCCGCTGGGAGCCGGCCCTGTGCCCCGGCCAGGACCCCGCCGGGCTGGGCGAGGACGAGTTCTACGGCTACGGCGTGGACGCGGGCGCCGGCTGCTTCTACGACGCGGCCGTCGACGCCTCCTTCCCCGGCTCGGAGGAGGACGAGGGTCCCCTCTGGGACGCCTTCGAGAACAGCGACTGGGCCCCCGGACCCCACCTGATCACCGACCCGGGCACCGGGCACACCCTGGCGGCCTTCAGTTCCGGCTGGGGCGACGGCGCCTACCCCACCTGGATCGGCCGCTCGGCGGCCGGGGAGGTCACCTGCTACCTGACCGACTTCTTCGTGGCACCGGGCCCCGACGGGGGCTGAGCCGTCACAACCCGTTTTGGAGCGCCGTCCACCTTCGGGTAATGTTCTTCCTGCGCCACCGCGGAACGGTCCGAAAGGCACCGGGAACCGGAGGCGCAGAACTAGAACGAGAAGCCCGCAGGGGTCTTGCGTTCCAGTGGCCTATGGTGTAATTGGCAGCACGACTGATTCTGGTTCAGTTAGTCTAGGTTCGAGTCCTGGTAGGCCAGCTCGCAGACGCTTCGGTCTGCACCCGCGGATCTCATCCGCAAAGCCCCCGTTGTGTAGCGGCCTAGCACGCTGCCCTCTCAAGGCAGTAGCGCCGGTTCGAATCCGGTCGGGGGTACGGATCCATCCCGCGAGAGCGGCCGGGGTAGCTCCCCCCGTCCTCACGGTGACAACATCCGGCTCCGGCCGGGTGGGGATCGCTAGGGCCCCCGTTGTGTAGCGGCCTAGCACGCCGCCCTCTCAAGGCGGTAGCGCCGGTTCGAATCCGGTCGGGGGTACGAACTGGTCTAAACCATATTGGTCTATGGTGTAATTGGCAGCACGACTGATTCTGGTTCAGTTAGTCTAGGTTCGAGTCCTGGTAGACCAGCTCGGATCTGCGGCGGTGCAGAAATGAACGCCCGCATGATCCAGGCCCCCGTTGTGTAGCGGCCTAGCACGCCGCCCTCTCAAGGCGGTAGCGCCGGTTCGAATCCGGTCGGGGGTACGCGAAAAGACGAAGGGCCCTCCCTCGGGAGGGCCCTTCGCCGTGTCCGGTGCCTCGCGCCGCCGCCGGGCGCGGTGGCGCGAGACGTGTCTCACACGATGCCGTACCGCCGCGCCGACTCCTCCTCCTGGGCCAGCCGGTGCAGCGCCCGCAGCACCGGTTCGAAGAGCACCGCCGCCGCGACCGCCATCTCGGCCTTCTCCGCGTCCGACTCGTGCGTCTCCAGGAAGTCCAGGTCGCGCGCCGCCACCTCACGCATCAACCGGGCGTAGGGAACCAGCTCTTCGGCGTTCCAGTCGTAGCCGAGCCGGATCAGCGTCGCCACCGTCGTCACCAGCGAGCGGTGCACGGGGGACAGGTCGCCCAGTTCCCGCACCGAGTCCCAGCGGACCTCCGCGAGCAGCCGGTCCACCTCCCGGCGGGCGGCGGTCACGGCCGCGTCGTCCTCCGCCGGCTCCGGGGGCTGCGGCAGGGCCCACAGGGCCGCCCCCAGGCGCATGGTCCGGCCCAGCGACTCGTCGTCGACGTGCCCGAGGACCTCCTTGGCGGTCGCCACCGGGATGCGTCCCACCTGGATCAGGGCCCGCACCAGCCGCAGCCGCCGCAGGTGCTCCTCCTCGTACTCCGCCGTCGTCGCGTTGACCTGCCGGCCCGGCGGCAACAGGCCTTCGCGCAGGTAGTACTTGATCGTCGCGGTGGAGACCCCGCTCCGCTCGCTCAACTCGGCCAGCCGCATCTCTTGCGCTCCTGTTCGGACAACGGCACTATCCAAGCATGCCCACATCGGATAGTGCCGCTAACCAACGCGTCGCGAACCCACGAGGGAACACAGGGGGAGAAGTCATGGGAAGCAGGTCCGTCATCGCCGGCCGCACCACCGCCGACGCCGAGGGTGAGGTCGTCGTCCTGCTCATCGGGATGCGGATCAACCACTTCTGGGCGGTGCACCACTGGCTGCCGGTGCTCGGCGCGATGCCGCGCATGCTGCGCGAACTGGTGCGGGACCCCGGGCGCGGACTGCTCGGACACGTCCTGCTGACGGCCTCGCCGAGGACGTACTACGTCGTCCAGTACTGGCAGTCCAAGGAGAAGCTCTACGCGTACGCGACCTCGCCCGACATGTTCCACCACCGGGCGTGGGCGAGGCTCAACCGCAAGGAGCGGGAGGGGCAGGCGCGGCAGCACGTGGGGCTGTGGCACGAGACGTACGTGGTGCCCGAGGGGAACTACGAGGCGATCTACGCGGACATGCCGGCCTTCGGCCTGGCGGCGGCCCACGGCCGACTGCCGCTGGAGAAGCGGGGACGGCGGGCGAGGGACCGGTTCGCGCACCGGTCCGGCGCACCGGCCGAGTAACCCCCGTGGGGAGGCGGGGAGGGTCTGCCGCGGCGTCGGGGCCGGCCCTCCCCGTCGGACGCGGGGGAGAGGGTGGTTCAGCCGGAGCGGCGCAGGGCCTCGGAGAGGCGTCCGGCGGCGTCGATCACGGCCTGGGCGTGCATGCGGCCCGGGTGGCGGGAGAGGCGCTCGATGGGTCCGGAGACGGAGACGGCGGCCACCACGCGGTTCGAGGGGCCCCGCACCGGCGCGGAGACGGAGGCGACGCCCGGCTCGCGCTCGCCGATCGACTGGGCCCAGCCCCGGCGCCGCACGCCGGACAGCGCCGTCGCCGTGAACCGGGCGCCCTGCAGCCCGCGGTGCAGGCGCTCCGGCTCCTCCCAGGCCATGAGGATCTGCGCGGAGGAGCCCGCCTTCATCGTCAGCGTCGAGCCGACCGGGACCGTGTCCCGCAGACCCGACAGCCGCTCCGCCGCGGCGACGCAGATGCGCATGTCGCCCTGGCGGCGGTAGAGCTGGGCGCTCTCGCCCGTCATGTCCCGCAGGTGCGTGAGGACCGGCCCGGCCGTCGCCAGCAGCCGGTCCTCGCCCGCCGCGGCGGCCAGTTCGGCGAGCCGGGGGCCGAGGATGAACCGCCCCTGCATGTCACGCGCCACCATGCGGTGGTGCTCCAGCGCCACGGCCAGCCGGTGGGCCGTGGGTCGTGCCAGTCCGGTGGCCGCGACCAGCCCTGCGAGGGTGGCCGGTCCGGACTCCAGGGCGCTCAGGACAAGGGCTGCCTTGTCCAGGACGCCGACGCCGCTACTGTTGTCCATGCAACGATACTTGCGTCTCACTCTGTGAAACGCAAGTTCAAATTTCCGTGGAACGCGCCACTCTGGGACACACAGCACCACACACCGGGCCCGGTGACCACGGGTCCGACGGAGGGCGCCCGGAGTTCACCGGAACTCGAGGGGGGCGTGCGCTCCCCCCAGGATCTCTAGTTGGGCCGGCGGACACAGTCGTCGCCGGCCGGAGGGAAAGCGATGGGTAGGACACTCGCGGAGAAGGTCTGGGACGACCACGTCGTCCGGCGCGCCGAGGGCGAGCCCGACCTCCTCTTCATCGATCTGCACCTGCTGCACGAGGTGACCAGCCCGCAGGCCTTCGACGGGCTGCGGCAGAGCGGTCGGCCGGTGCGGCGCCTCGACCTCACCATCGCGACCGAGGACCACAACACCCCGACCCTCGACATCGACAAGCCGATCGCCGACCCGGTCTCCCGCGCCCAGCTGGAGACCCTGCGCAAGAACTGCGCGGACTTCGGCGTCCGGCTGCACCCCCTGGGCGACGTCGAGCAGGGCGTCGTGCACGTCGTCGGCCCGCAGCTCGGTCTGACCCAGCCCGGCACCACCGTCGTCTGCGGCGACTCCCACACCTCCACGCACGGCGCCTTCGGCGCGCTGGCCTTCGGCATCGGCACCTCCCAGGTCGAGCACGTGCTGGCCACCCAGACCCTGCCGATGGCCCGCCCCAAGACCATGGCCATCACGGTCGAGGGCGAGTTGCCCGACGGCGTCACCGCCAAGGACCTGATCCTCGCGATCATCGCGAAGATCGGTACGGGCGGCGGCCAGGGCTACGTCCTGGAGTACCGCGGCTCCGCCATCGAGAAGCTCTCGATGGAGGCCCGCATGACCATCTGCAACATGTCGATCGAGGCCGGCGCCCGCGCGGGCATGATCGCCCCCGACGAGACGACCTTCGCCTACCTCCAGGGGCGCCCGCACGCCCCCGAGGGCGCCGACTGGGACGCCGCCGTCGCGTACTGGAAGACCCTGCGCACCGACGAGGACGCGGTCTTCGACGCCGAGGTCGTCATCGACGCCGCCGCGCTGTCGCCGTTCGTCACCTGGGGCACCAACCCCGGGCAGGGCGCACCGCTGTCCGCAGTCGTCCCCGACCCGGCCTCCTACGAGGACGCCTCGGAGCGGCTCGCCGCCGAAAAGGCCCTGGAGTACATGGGGTTGACGGCCGGACAGCCGCTGCGCGAGATCGCGGTGGACACCGTCTTCGTCGGCTCGTGCACCAACGGCCGCATCGAGGACCTGCGCGCCGCCGCCGAGATCGTCAAGGGCCGCAAAGTGGCCGAGGGCGTACGGATGCTGGTCGTCCCCGGCTCCGCGCGGGTCGGTCTCCAGGCCGTCTCCGAGGGCCTGGACGTCGTCTTCAAGGAGGCCGGCGCCGAATGGCGGCACGCGGGCTGTTCCATGTGCCTGGGCATGAACCCCGACCAGCTCGCCCCCGGTGAGCGCTCGGCGTCCACCTCCAACCGCAACTTCGAGGGCCGGCAGGGCAAGGGCGGGCGCACCCACCTGGTCTCCCCGCAGGTCGCCGCCGCGACCGCGGTCACCGGGCACCTCGCGTCCCCCGCCGACCTGTCCGACGCCCCCGTGCCCGCTGGAGTCTGATCAGTCATGGAAGCATTCACCACCCACACCGGCCGGGCCGTTCCGCTGCGCCGCAGCAACGTCGACACCGACCAGATCATCCCCGCCCACTGGCTCAAGAAGGTGACGCGGGACGGGTTCGAGGACGGGCTGTTCGAGGCCTGGCGCAAGGACCCCTCGTTCATCCTCAACCAGCCCGAGCGGCAGGGTGCCACGGTCCTGGTGGCGGGCCCCGACTTCGGCACCGGCTCCTCCCGCGAGCACGCCGTGTGGGCCCTGCAGAACTACGGCTTCAAGGCCGTGATCTCCGCCCGGTTCGCCGACATCTTCCGCGGCAACTCGCTGAAGAACGGCCTGCTCACCGTCGTCCTGGACCAGGAGACCGTGAACGCGCTGCAGGAACTCACCGAGAAGGACCCGCAGACGGAGATCACGGTCGACCTCGAGGCCCGCGAGGTGCGCGCCGAGGGCATCACCGCCGCCTTCGAGCTGGACGAGAACGCCCGCTGGCGGCTCCTGAACGGCCTCGACGACATCTCCATCACGCTGCAGAACGAGGCGGACATCGCCTCCTACGAGGCGAAGCGCCCCTCCTTCAAGCCGCGCACGCTCCCGGTCTGACCGGCCGCACGGCCTCGCCGGCCCCGCGGCCGGCACCCGCTCGGCGAACGCCCGCCGTCCTCAGGGACGGCGGGCGTTCGCCTTTTCGGCGTGCGGAGGAGTGCCGGCCGGCCCCCGGGCGCCCCGCCCGGTGGTGTCTTCCGGCCGGTCGGCCGGAAGCGGCCCGTCGGGTTTCGGCCACCGCCCGGGGACACGTACCCCCAATCGGGGGCGGTCGGGCGCACGGCGGCGCCGACCCCGCGATGACCCGGCCCGCCACCGCGTCCGGAGTCAACTCCCCAGGTTGAAACGGTGTTTGCCTGGGTACGCGACCCCCGACGGGGTGATCGCCGCGCGCGCCCGGACGATTGTCCGAGACGGCAGTTGCCCCCTGCGGGGGCGACAACTCGCCCCAGATGGCACAATCTGTGCATGGAACACGACGGCCAACTCGAGCTCTATACGGCGGTCGCGAACCAGCTCAAGGAAGCGCACTCCCGAGTGCGCGCACTGCAAGTCCCGGAGGGCGTACGGATGGCGCTGACCCGGAAGCTGCTGGTCATTACGGCCGCGGCCAAACACGATCTCGCCGGTGCCGCGCGGCGCCTGGAGCGGTTCTCGGAGGACCTCGACGAGGGCCGCCTTCCCGGGGCCGACGGCTGAGGGGCCTTCCCCGCAGCCGAGTTCCGTTGCGGCACAAGGGTGATTAGCCCGTTTCGTGTTTGATTTGCGGTATATATCTGCCTAACGTGCGAAAAGGCTTGAACAGTTTCGTTCGGGCAATGTCTCCGAAGGGGAAGACGTGAACAAGGCGCAGCTCGTAGAAGCGATTGCCGACAAGATGGGCGGGCGTCAGCAGGCCGCCGACGCGGTCGACGCCGTACTGGACGCCATCGTCCGAGCGGTCGTCGCCGGAGACCGGGTCTCCGTCACCGGCTTCGGATCCTTCGAGAAGGTGGACCGCCCGGCCCGCTACGCCCGGAACCCGCAGACCGGGGAGCGGGTGCGGGTCAAGAAGACCTCCGTGCCGCGCTTCCGCGCCGGTCAGGGGTTCAAGGACCTGGTGAGCGGGTCCAAGAAGCTGCCCAAGGGTGGCGAGGTCGCGGTCAAGAAGGCGCCCAAGGGCAGCCTTTCGGGTCCGCCGCCCACCATCGCCAAGGCCGCGGGCAAGAAGGCCGCCGCCAAGAAGGCGACCGGCGCGCGGAAGACCGCCGCGGCGGCGACGAAGAAGGCGGCCGCCAAGAAGACCACGGCGACGGCGAAGAAGACCGCCGCCAAGAAGACGACCGGCACCGCCAAGACGGCCGCCGCCAAGAAGACGGCCACGAAGGCCGCCGCCAAGAAGACCGCCACGAAGGCCACGGCCAAGAAGGCCCCGGCGAAGAAGGCCACCACGAAGAAGGCCCCCGCTCGCAAGTCGCCGGCACGCAAGACGACCACCGCGAAGCGGGCGAGCAGCGCGCGGCAGTGAGCCGTGCACCGCGAGTAATTGACACGTGCCGGGACGGGCCGGACCCTCATGGGTCCGGCCCGCGGTGTGCCCGGGAACTCCGGGAGCGGAGGGGAGGCCCGGGGCGGGCTTCCGGCCTCAGAACGTCTGCAGCGTCACCAGGGTGATGCGCAGGGCCCCGCCCTCGCCGTCCCCCTCCACGCGGACCCGCTGGCCCGGCCGCAGCAGCCGCAGGCCGCCCGCGTCGAACGCCGCCGCGTCGAACGCCACCGGCGTCCCGTCGTCCAGCAGCACCTGGCCGCTGCGGGTCTCGGAGTCGTAGGTGTACGCGGTCGCCTGCATACCCGCAGCCTAGTACCCGCATCCCGAGGACAACGCCCGCAGGGGCAGCGCCCCCACGGCGGCCACCGTCCGCGCGCCCGCCCCCAGCGCCAGTGCCGCCCGCAGATCCGCGCCGGTGTCGACGTCCTGGCGCACCGAGTCCACCGCGCCCGGCGCAAGTTCCACCGCCCCCGAGGCCAGATGGCGCCGCCGGGAATCCACCCCGAACGCAGGGCCCAATTCCCTTCCGGGGCCCGCGGCCAGCAGCGTCGTGCCGATTCCGGCCGCGTCCGCGAGGAAGGACCGCGGGAATTCCCCGGCCGCCCGCAGCACCCGTTCCAATTCGGCGGGCCGCAGCGCCGGGAGATCGGCGTTGAGGGCGGCGACCGCCGCGCCCGGCCGCCGGAACCGTACGGCCGCGGCCCCGTGCGCCAGCGCCGCGTTCAGTCCGCCCGCCGGTTCGTCGGCGAGGATCAGCGCGCCGAGCGCGGACAGCTCGCGCCCGGCGAGCGGGTCGTCCGTGACGACCGCCACATCGCGCACCTCGGGGCAGTCCAGCGCCGCCGCCACCGTGTCCTGGGCGAAGGCCAGGGCGAGCCCCGGGCGCACCGCGTCCCCGGCGGCGTCCGTCAGGCGGCTCTTGGCCCGCGCCAGGGCTTTCACCGGAATGACCAAGGACCACTGCACGCCCGCTCCGTCCGCCGACCCGTCGCGGCCCATTGTCACCCCCACCGTGCGTCGCCCGCCCGCGTCCCACCTCGCCCCCGCGCCCGGTCAGGGCGGTGGGGGAGTGCGTTCCGGGCACCGCGACGCCGGGATGATCCGAGGGAGGGGCCCTCACACGCCGGGGCGTACGGTGTTCTCGACAGACAGGCAACCCGGGGCCAGACTTGTGCGGCTCCCCGGGCCCGGGTCCCGAACCCGTGAGTCCTTCAGCCCTAGAGGAAGGTGTCCGTGTGCCCCGCCGGAGAATCGGCTTCTGGTACCGCTTCGCCGCGGTGCTCTGCAAACCTCCGCTGGTGGTTCTGCTGAAGCGGGATTGGCGCGGAATGGAGAACATGCCGGCCGACGGCGGATTCATCACCGCGGTGAACCACAATTCGCATGTGGACCCCTTCGCGTACGCGCACTACCAGTACAACACCGGGCGTGTTCCGCGTTTTCTCGCGAAGAGCGGACTTTTCCGGAAGGGATTCGTCGGCGCCGCCATGCGCGGCACCGGACAGATCCCCGTCTACCGCGAGACGACGGACGCGCTCAGCGCCTTCCGGGCCGCGATCCACGCCGTCGAGAGCGGCGAGTGCGTCGCGTTCTACCCCGAGGGAACCCTGACCCGCGACCCGGACCAGTGGCCCATGACCGGCAAGACGGGCGCCGCGCGCGTCGCGCTGCAGACCCGGTGCCCGGTGATCCCGGTCGCCCAGTGGGGCGCCAACGAACTGCTGCCGCCCTACGCGAAGAAGCCCGTCCTCTTCCCGCGCAAGACGAGCCGTGTCCTCGCCGGCCCGCCGGTGGACCTCAGCGCCTTCTACGGCCGCGAGATGACTCCCGAGCTGCTCAAGGAGGCGACGGAGGTCATCATGGCCGCCATCACCCGCCTGCTCGAGGAGATCCGCGGCGAGAAGGCGCCCGAGAAGCGCTACGACCCGCGCGAGGTCCGTCTCGAGCAGCGCCGCCGCACCGCCACGGCCACCGCGAGGAGGCAGACCGCGCGTCAGGAGCCCGGGCAGCCGGACGCATCGCGCCCGGAGCAGGCAGAGCAGGCACAGCAAGAGGGGCAGGGCACGTGAGCGAGCCGGTCAGGGCCGCCGTCTTCGGAACGGGATCGTGGGGCACGGCCTTCGGCATGGTGCTCGCCGACGCCGGCTGCGAGGTCACCCTGTGGGCGCGGCGCCCGGAGCTGGCCGAGGCGGTCAACTCCACCCGCACCAACCCCGACTACCTGCCGGGCATCGAACTCCCGGCCCGCCTGCGGGCGACCGCCGACCCCGCCGAGGCCGCCCGCGGGGCCGACTTCACGGTGCTGGCGGTGCCGTCCCAGACGCTGCGCGCCAACCTCGCGCGGTGGGTACCGCTGCTCGCCCCGGACACCGTGCTGGTCTCCCTGATGAAGGGCGTCGAACTCGGCTCCGCGATGCGGATGAGCGAGGTGATCGAGGACGTCGCCAAGGTGGGCCCCGAGCGCATCGCCGTGGTCACCGGCCCCAACCTGGCGCGGGAGATCGCCGCCCGGATGCCGGCCGCCGCCGTGGTCGCCTGCACCGACGAGGGTGTCGCCCGCCGGCTCCAGGCCGCTTGCCACACGCCGTACTTCCGCCCGTACACCAACACCGACGTGGTGGGCTGCGAACTCGGCGGCGCGATCAAGAACGTCATCGGGCTGGCGGTCGGCATCGCCGACGGCATGGGCCTCGGCGACAACGCCAAGGGCTCGCTCATCACCCGGGGGCTCGCCGAGACCACCCGGCTCGGCCTCGCGATGGGCGCCGACCCGCTGACCTTCTCCGGTCTCGCGGGCCTCGGCGACCTCGTCGCGACCTGCTCCTCGCCGCTCTCGCGCAACCACACCTTCGGCACCAACCTCGGCAAGGGCATGACCCTGGAGGAGACCATCGCGGTCACCCGGCAGACCGCCGAGGGTGTCAAGTCCTGCGAGTCCGTGCTCGATCTGGGCCGCCGGCACGGCGTCGAGATGCCGCTGACCGAGACGGTCGTCGGCATCGTCCACGAGGGCAAGTCGCCGGTGACCGCCGTCAAGGAGCTGATGGGGCGCAGCGCCAAGGCCGAACGCCACTGATCCCGGCCGCCGCCGCCCGGCCCGCGGAGGACGTCGGCACCACGCTCAGCGACCGGTCGCACGACGCTGAGCGACCGTCCGTGCGACGCGCCGCGACGGCCGGTGGCGGGCGCTGACGCCGGGCAGGCGGGCGGGTACTCTCATCGCGATATGAGCACCGAGAACCTCCCCCAGACTCCCGGGCAGCCGTCCCGCAAGCCGCGCGTGGCCGTCGTGTTCGGCGGCCGCAGCTCCGAACACGGGATCTCCGTGGTCACCGCCGGCGCCGTACTGAACGCCATCGACCGGACCAGGTACGACGTCCTGCCGATCGGCATCACGCGGGAGGGCCGCTGGGCGCTCACGGCCGACGAGCCGGCCCGCATGGCGATCGTCGACCGCAGGCCGCCGGACGTCGAGGAACTCGCCGAGGCCGCCGAGGGCGGCGTGGTGCTCCCCGTCGACCCCGCCAACCGCGAGGTCGTCTACAGCGAACCCGGTTCCGTGCCCAAGGCGCTCGGCGAGGTCGACGTCGTCTTCCCGGTGCTGCACGGCCCCTACGGCGAGGACGGCACCCTCCAGGGGCTGCTGGAGCTGTCCGGTGTGCCCTACGTCGGCTCGGGCGTGCTCGCCTCGGCCGTCGGCCAGGACAAGGACTACATGAAGCGGGTGTTCACCTCGTTCGGGCTGAAGGTCGGCCCCTACGTGGTGATCCGGCCGCGCGAGTGGGAGCGCGACCGCTCCGCCGCCCGCAAGAGGATCGTCGACTTCGCCGGCGAGCACGGCTGGCCGCTGTTCGTGAAGCCCGCCCGCGCGGGCTCCTCCATCGGCATCACCAAGGTCGACGGGCTCGCCGGCCTGGACGAGGCGATCGAGGAGGCGCGGCGGCACGACCCGAAGATCCTCGTCGAGGCCGAACTGCGGGGCCGCGAGATCGAGTGCGG
Source organism: Streptomyces griseoaurantiacus (assembly GCF_036189845.1). Taxonomy (NCBI): domain Bacteria; kingdom Bacillati; phylum Actinomycetota; class Actinomycetes; order Kitasatosporales; family Streptomycetaceae; genus Streptomyces; species Streptomyces griseoaurantiacus. The sequence goes on from NZ_CP108326.1 coordinate 5,361,085, forward strand.
GGTGCTGGAGTTCGAGGAGGGGCCCCGGGCCTCGGTGCCGGCCGAGATCCCCCCGCCCGACACCCACGCGTACTACGACTTCGAGGCCAAGTACATCGACTCCACCCCCGGCCTCGTCCCCGCCCCGCTGACCGCCGAGGAGACCGCCGAGGTGCGGCGCCTGGCCGTCGAGGCCTTCGAGGCGGCCTCCTGCGAGGGGCTGGTGCGGGCGGACTTCTTCCTCACCGAGGAGGGCGAGTTCGTCATCAACGAGATCAACACGATGCCGGGCTTCACGCCGATCTCGATGTTCCCGCAGATGTGGCAGGCGACCGGCGTCTCCTACGGTGAACTGGTGGACCGGCTCATCGAGTCCGCGCTGAGGCGGTCGACCGGACTGCGGTGACCGCGGGGCGCCGGACCGGACGGGCTCAGGTCATGGAGGCGATTCCCTCGGGAACCGCCTTCTTGACCGCGGAGGCCAGCCCGGTGAGGACACCGGCGCCCTCCTCCTGTCCGGACATCCCCTCGGGCAGGCTCACCTGCACATAGGCCACGCGGTTGGCCGTGGTGAATCGCCAGGTGCCGTCGCCCTGCTTCTCCATGAGCCAGTCGACGCCGTTCACGGTGCCGGGAAGGGCGTTCGGATCGCCGCCCTCGCCGACCTCGGGGTCGACCATCTTCGGCGGCCGTACGACTCCGCAGCGCAGTATGATCGCTGGGCTTCCCCAGCCCGCCGTGTAGGCGGACCGGGGCCCGGGGTCGTTGCGGCTCCGCCCGTCCAGCTTCCCGGGCAGCACCCGGTGCAGCGCCCGGCACACCTTCGCCGTCTTCGCGTCGGGGGAGGGAACCGCGAGGGCGGTGTCGCCGTCTGCCGAGGAACAGCCCGTCGCCGCCAGCAGCAGCGCGGCGGCGGGAGCGACGGGCAGGCCGAGGAGCCGGTGACGGAAGAAGTTCACCGGCCAAGGGTAGACGGGGGCTACAGGTGCACCACCGGGCAGGTCAGCGTGCGGGTGATGCCGTCCACTTGCTGGACTCTGGCGACCACCATGCGACCGAGTTCGTCCACCGTGTCGGCCTGCGCGCGCACGATGACGTCATAGGGGCCCGTCACGTCCTCGGCCTGGATGATCCCAGGGAGCTTGCCGATCGTCTCGGCGACGGTCGACGCCTTGCCGACCTCGGTCTGGATCAGGATGTACGCCTGTACCACGGAACCTCCAGGGCGGCCACGAGGATCATGGGGGGAGAAGGGACGCCACGGTATCGCGTCGCCCTCGGCCGCGGGGAGACCCGCGCACGCCGTGGTGCGGCGCGGGAGGGGACCGCGGCGGGCACGGGGCGGGGAGCGACGGTCGTGAGCGAGGACCGGCAAAGTGCCGGGCACGTGGCGCGGACAGGTACAGAAGGGGCGATACGACGATGAAGGGCACCGTTGGCGAGTTGGGGGAGTTCGGGCTCATCAGGGAGCTCACCTCCCGGCTCACCACCACCCCGGCGGTCCGGATCGGCCCCGGCGACGACGCCGCGGTGGTCTCCGCGCCCGACCGCAGGGTGGTGGCGAGCACCGATCTGCTGCTCGAGGGGCGGCACTTCCGCCGTGACTGGTCCACGGCCTACGACGTCGGCCGCAAGGCCGCCGCGCAGAACCTCGCGGACATCGCCGCGATGGGGGCGGTGCCGACCGCGCTGCTGCTCGGCCTCGTCGTCCCGGCCGAACTGCCGGTCACCTGGCCGACGGAGCTCATGGACGGACTGCGCGACGAGTGCCAGGTCGCCGGGGCGGCCGTGGTGGGCGGCGACGTGGTGCGGGGCGACACCATCACCGTGGCCATCACGGCGCTCGGGGACCTGCGCAACCACGAGCCGGTGACCCGGGGCGGGGCACAGCCCGGCGACGTGGTCGCCGTCACCGGATGGCTCGGCTGGTCGGCGGCCGGGCACGCGGTGCTCTCCCGCGGCTTCCGCTCACCGCGGGCTTTCGTCGAGGCGCACCGGCGGCCCGAACCGCCCTACCACGCGGGCCCGGCCGCGGCCGGACTCGGCGCCACCGCGATGTGCGACGTGAGCGACGGACTCATCGCCGACCTCGGGCACATCGCCGAGGCCAGCAAGGTGCGGATCGACGTACGGTCCGGGGCGCTGGACGTCCCCTCCCAGATGAACGACATCGGACAGGCGGTGGGCGTCGACCCGCTGCAGTGGGTGCTGACCGGCGGCGAGGACCACGCGATCGTCGCCACCTTCCCGCCCGACGTGAAGCTCCCGGCACGGTGGAAGGTGATCGGCGAGGTGCTCAACCCCTCGGCCCTGCCCCAGGTCACGGTCGACGGGGCGCCGTGGACCAGCAAGGGCGGCTGGGACCACTTCGGGGACATCGAGTCGTGAGCGCCGCTCCGCCCCGGGTGCTGACCGTGGCCGGCTCCGACTCCGGCGGGGGCGCGGGCATCCAGGCCGACCTGAAGACGATGCTCGCGCTGGGCGTGCACGGGATGAGCGTGCTCACCGCGGTGACCGCGCAGAACTCCGTGGGCGTGCAGGGCGCCTGGCCGCTCCCGGTGGAGGCGGTGCGGGCGCAGTACCGCAGTGTCGTCGACGACATCGGGGTGCAGGCGGTCAAGACGGGCATGCTCGCCTCGGCCGAACTGGTGCGCACGGTGGCGGACCTGCTGGCCGGGACCGGGGCGCCGATCGTCGTCGACCCGGTGGGCGTCTCCAAGCACGGGGACGCGCTGCTCGCCGAGTCCGCGCTGGACTCACTGCGCACCCGGCTGCTGCCGGTCGCGACGGTGGCCACCCCGAACCTCGACGAGGTGGCGCAGCTCACGGGTCTGCGCGTCGAGTCGGAGGAGCAACTGCGGCCGGCCGCGGAGGCGGTCCTGGAGTTCGGGCCGCGCTGGGTGCTGATCAAGGGCGGGCACCTGGCCGGGGACGCGGTGGACCTGCTGACCGACGGCGCCGAGGAGCACTGGCTGCGCGCCCCGCGCCACGACAACCGGCACACCCACGGCACCGGCTGCACCCTGGCCTCCGCCCTCGCGGCGCGCCTGGCCCTGGGCGACGCGGTCCCGGAGGCGGCACGGGCGGCGAAGACCTATGTGACGGGCGCCATCGAGGCGGGATTCCCGCTGGGTGCGGGCATCGGCCCGGTGGACCACGCCTGGCGGCTACGGAACGCGACCGACTGACGGGCGGGGGACACCGCGCGGGCGGCCGCCGCGCACGCGTGCACGCGTCCGGGAACGACAAAGGCCGGCCCACCCGGAGGTGGACCGGCTTTCGCGGCGGATCCGGCGTGGCCGCGCGCTCGAAACGTCAGCGCGAGACCTTGCCGGCCTTGATGCACGAGGTGCAAGCGTTCACGCGCTTCGGCGTCCCACCGACCACGGTACGCACGCGCTGGATGTTGGGGTTCCAACGGCGCGGCGTACGGCGGTGCGAGTGGGAGATGTTGTTGCCGAAGCCCGGGCCCTTGCCGCAGACGTCGCAGTTGGCAGCCACGGGTCACTCCAAAGACTTCAGATGCACGTACATTAGGAATCCCGGCACGCCGGGAATCTGTGAGGATCCGGGTGGCTCTGCCAGGGGAAGGCCCGATTGGATCGGGCAACCGGAGCAGCATACAACGGCTGCGTCGGTACAACGAAACTACCATGACCCCCACCGGTTCCTCACCGGCCTCCGAGCGGCCCCCGCCGCGGTCTACCCTGCCTGGCAGGGAAGCGACAGGGCCCAGGGAGGCGCAGGTGCCGCAGGTGCCGCAGACGTTCGATGCTCTCGCGGTGCGCACGTGGTGCGGTCTCGCGCTCGAGGCGCTCGGGAGGGCGCGCGAGGAGATCGACGCGATCAACGTCTACCCGGTGGCGGACGGGGACACCGGGACCAACCTCTACCTGACCATGGAGTCGGCGGCGACGGCCGTCGAGGCGGTGTTCGCCGGATACGACGAGGCCGGCCGGCGGCCGGGGCTCGCCGAGGCGGCGGGGGCCATGGCCCACGGCGCGCTGCTCGGCGCGCGCGGCAACTCCGGGACGATCCTCGCCCAGCTCCTGCGCGGCCTGGCCCAGCGGCTGGACGGCGCCCGGGTCGACGGGCCGGAGCTGCGGCAGGCGCTGCGGCGGGCCGCCGACCTGGCGCGGGAGGCCGTCGCGCACCCGGTGGAGGGCACGGTGCTGACGGTGGCCGCCGCGGCCGCCGACGCGGTGGAGGCCCTGGAGGGCGACTGCGCGGCCGTCGCCCTGGCCGCCTACGAGAGCGCGCGCACCGCCCTCGCCTCGACGCCGGGGCAGCTCCCGGTGCTGCGGCGGGCGGGAGTCGTGGACGCCGGCGGACGCGGACTGGTCGCGGTGCTCGGCGCACTCGCCCAGACGCTGACGGGGCAGTCGCCGGCCGGGGAGGAACCGCACGCCCCCTTCGAGGGCGGATTCGAGGAGGCATCGGAGGCCGGATGCGCGGAGCCGGGGCCCGCCTTCGAGGTGATCTATCTGCTGGAGGCGGAGGACGCGGCCGTCGCCCGGCTGCGGGAGCGCCTCGACGCGCTCGGCGACTCCCTGGTCGTGGTCGGCGGGGACGGCCTGTGGAACGTCCATGTGCACGTCGACGACGCCGGGGCCGCCGTCGAGGCCGGGGTCGAGGCAGGACGGCCGTACCGCATCCGCATCACGCACTTCGGGACCGCCCGACCGGTCGGGGAGCGCGCCCAGCGGGCCGTGGTCGCCGTGGTGCCGGGGGAGGGGCTGGCCGCGCTGTGCCAGGGGGCGGGGGCGACGACGGTCCTGGCGAGGGCCGGGGAGCCGCCCGCCAGCGGGGAACTCGTGGACGCGGTGCGGCGGGCGCACGCCCGGGAGGTGGTGCTGCTGCCGAACGACGCGGACCTGCGGCACACGGCCGCCGCGGCGGCCGAGCAGGCGCGCGCGGAGGGCGTACGGGTCGCGCTGATCCCGACGCGGGCCGCGGTGCAGGGCATCGCCGCGCTCGCCGTGCACCAGCCGGAGCGGCGGTTCGACGAGGACGTGGTCGCGATGACCTCGGCGGCCGGCGCCACCCGCTACGCCGAGGTGGCCGTGGCCGAACGGCAGTCCTGGACGACGGCCGGGATCTGCCAGGCCGGCGACGTCCTCGGGCTCATCGAGGGCGACGTGGCGGTGATCGGGGCGGACGTCGCCGGGACCGCCGAGGGCGTGCTCGCGCGGATGCTCTCGGCGGGCGGCGAGCTGGTCACCCTGGTGGTGGGCGCCGGGGTGCCCGAGGGCCTCGTTCACCGCCTGGAGAGTTACGTACGGGAGTCGTACCTCGCGGTGGACACCGTCGTGCACGACGGCGGCGGGCAGGGCCCTCTGCTGCTGATCGGCGTCGAGTAGCCCGCGCCCGGCGGGAGGAGGCTCAGCCCTTGTCCAGGTAGCGCTCCCGGTCCTCGTCGAGGAGCGCGTCCAGCGCCGTGCGCAGGGCCGGGACGCTCTCCAGCGTCGGATCCGCCGCCACCAGCTCCGTCGCCTCCTGCCGCGCCTCGGCGATGATCTCCTCGTCCTCGATGACGGCGAGCACCCGCAGGCTGGAGCGGGCCCCGGACTGCGCCTGGCCCAGCACATCGCCCTCACGGCGCTGTTCGAGGTCGATGCGGGAGAGTTCGAAGCCGTCCAGGGTGGCGGCGACCGCGCCGAGCCGCTGCCGGGCCGCGCTCGCCTCCGGCATCTCGGTGACCAGCAGGCACAGTCCGGGTGCCGCACCGCGGCCCACCCGGCCGCGCAACTGGTGGAGCTGGGAGACGCCGAACCGGTCGGCGTCCATGATCACCATCGCGGTGGCGTTGGGGACGTTGACCCCGACCTCGATGACGGTGGTGGCGACCAGCACGTCCGTCTCGCCCGCGGCGAAGCGCCGCATCACGGCGTCCTTGTCCTCGGGAGGCATACGGCCGTGCAGCACCTCGACCCGCAGACCCCGCAGCGGCCCCGCGACGAGCTGCTCCGCGACGTCCAGCACCGCGAGCGGGGGACGCCGCTCGCCCTCGGCGGCCGCCTTCTTCCTGACCTCGTCCGCCTCGTCGCCGATGCGCGGGCACACCACGTACGCCTGGTGGCCGTTCTCCACCTCCTCCCGCACCCGTTCCCAGGCGCGGGCCAGGAAGTGGGGCTTGTCGGCGGCCGGGACGACATGGCTGGCGATCGGCGAGCGGCCCGCCGGGAGCTGGTCCAGGACGGACGTCTCCAGATCGCCGAAGACCGTCATGGCGACCGTGCGGGGGATCGGCGTGGCGGTCATCACCAGCAGGTGCGGCGGCTGTTCGCCCTTGCCGCGCAGGGCGTCCCGCTGCTCCACCCCGAACCGGTGCTGCTCGTCGACGACGACCAGGCCCAGGTCGTGGAAGCGCACCGCGTCCTCGATGAGGGCGTGCGTGCCGATGACGATGCCGGCCTCGCCCGTGACCAGGTCGAGCAGGGCCTGCCGGCGGGCCGCCGTCCCCATCGAACCGGTGAGCAGGACCACCTTGGTGGCGTGCTCGGCGCCGCCCAGCATGCCGCCCTGGGCGAGGTCGCCCATCATCTCGGTGACCGACCGGTGGTGCTGCTGGGCGAGCACCTCGGTGGGCGCCAGCATGGCGGCCTGCCCGCCACAGTCCACGACGGCGAGCATCGCGCGCAGCGCGACCATCGTGTTGTGGGTGACCGTGAAGTGGTCGGTCACATAGGCGTGCTCGGGGTGGGCGACGCTGAGGCACTGCACGGGCCCCCGGCCCACGTACTCCACGGCCAGGATCGCGCGGTGGAAGGTGCCGGGCCCGGCGGCGGGGTCGAGCTCGGGCGGCAGGGCGAGCGACACCCCCTCGGGGGTCACCCTGGCCAGACCGCCCAGGGAACGCGTCAGCCAGGCCACGTCCTCCGTGAGCCGGTGGGAGGGAAGGCGTAGCTCCCCGCGCGGGGCGGCGCCGCCGGACGTGTCCAGCAGGCCCCTCAGCAGCGCCAGGCGGTTCTCGACCGTGGTGTGCTTGTAGGCGTCCGCCAGGTGCGGTGGGGCGTCGGGGCCGGTCAGGGCGGCCCCCAGGGCGTAGGGGTCCTCGGGCAGGGGGACGTCCGGGCCGAGGTCGGCCGGGGTCACCGGGGGGATGTGCCATTTCGGGGCGCCCTCCCCGGTGCGGACGTCCAGGCGGATGTCCCGGGCGGTCCTGACCCGCAGCGGCGCCAAGGGACCGGTGGAGACGATCCACAGGTGCTCCTCGTCGCACTCGACCGAGGTGCCGTCGCTCAGCACCAGCCGCCACACGTCCCGTTCGCCCTGCGGGAAGACGCCGTCGACCGGGGCGACCTCGCCACCGGGCACCACGACCTCGTCACCGACCCGGATCCCGCCCATCGGGCGGAAACCCGTGGGCGTGAGCACGAGCGCGTCCAGCGGCTGCGCCTTGCCGGAGCCGACCTCGCCCTGGAGCAGCCGGTGCATGGGGTGCGCGGTGGCGAGGTCGTCGAAGATCTCCCGGGAGACCGTGCGCTGCCCCTCGGTGAGGGTGAAGGGGAGACGCGCGTCGAACGCCGTGAGGAGACCCTCCGCCTTCGGCTTCCGCGGGACCGCGCGCAGTTGGGCGTCGTCGTGCCGGCGGCGGGCCAGGGCGACCTGGAGGACGAAGGCCTCGTCCCACTTCAGCCGGGCCCGGGCGTCCTCCACGTCGGCCCGTGTACGCGGGCGGTGGATCTTCACCAGGGCCTCGGGCAGGGTGGCGAGGCCGCGGCCCGCGCGCAGGCTCTCCGGCAGCGGGTCCAGCGCCTCCTGGGCGCTGGGCAGGACCGTCTGGACCGCCTTGGCCAGCTTCCACGACTCCATCTTCGCCGTGGCCGGGTACAGCGGGATGAGCGCGCCCGCCCAGCTGTCCACCGCCTCCTCCGCACCCTCGCCCCGCAGCAACTCGTACGCCGGGTGCGCGAGTTGCAGACGGCGGTTGAAGACGGACACCTTGCCGGAGAACATCGCGCGGGTGCCCGGCAGCAGTTCCTTGTGCGGCTTGTGCACCCCGTTGCCGAAGAAGACGAGCTGCAGACGGCCGCTGCCGTCCGTGATCGTCACCTCCAGGCGCTGGCCCTTGCCCCGGGGCGCCCGGGAGGAGGCGAAGGTGTGCAGCCGGGCGTCGGCCACCTGCGCCACCACCGTGACGTGCTCGTCCATCGGCAGGTCGGCGAGGTGTGTGAGCTGGCCGCGCTCCTCGTACCTGCGCGGATAGTGGTGCAGGAGATCGCCGACGGTGTGCAGACCGAGGTGCTCGGCCATCACCTTCGCGGTGGCGGGGCCGAGCACTGACCTCAACGGCTGCTTCAGGGGTTCGTCCAGTGCGGGCACGAGATCCATTGCACACCACCGCACTGACAACGGCGCACCCGGCATGCGGGACCCTCCCGCAAAGCTTCCCGGAAACCGCTGGTCAGACGGGTCGTCCGAGGCATAGCATGACGCGCTCCGGCTGCCCGCCCCGCGGTCACCGCCTCACCGGGACCGCCCTACCCCGCGCCGTCGCCCGCATCCCCACACCTCGGCACCCTCGGCGCTGCGACGATGGATTCACAGATCTCACAGCCTTCCCAGCCCTCCCGGCCCGGGCCGGTGTCCCCGGCCGCCTCCGCGCCCCACACCTTCCAGGTCGACCTGCGCGGTCTCGTCGACCTGCTCTCCCACCACCTCTACTCCAGCCCCAAGGTGTACCTGCGCGAACTGCTGCAGAACGCCGTGGACGCGATCACCGCCCGGCGCGCCGAGCAGCCGGACGCCCCGGCGACCGTGCGGCTGCACACCGGGGACGGCGAACTGCGCGTGACGGACTCCGGCATCGGGCTCACCGAACCGGAGGTGCACCAACTCCTGGCCACCATCGGCCGCAGCTCCAAGCGCGAGGACGGACTGCAGGCCGCGCGCGCCGACTTCCTCGGCCAGTTCGGCATCGGACTGCTGGCCTGCTTCGTGGTCGCCGGCCGCATCCGCGTGGTCAGCCGCAGCGCCCGCACCCCCGACGCGGACCCCGTGGAGTGGATGGCCACCGACGACGGGTCCTACACCGTGCGCACCCTCCCCGCCGAGGCGCACCCCGAGCCGGGCACCACCGTGCACCTGGTGGCACGTGCCGGTGCCGCCGACTGGCTCACCGGGGAACGGGTGCTGTCCCTGGCCCGCGACTTCGGCACGCTGCTGCCCTACGACGTCCGCGTGGACGGCGAGGCGGTCACCGAACTGCCCGCCCCCTGGGACCGCCCCCACTCCTCGCCCGCCGCCCGCCGGGTCGCCCTGGCCCGGCACTGCCACGACCTGTTCGGCTTCACCCCGCTCGACTCCATCGTCCTCGACGTGCCGCTGGCCGGCGTCCGGGGCGTGGCCTACGTCCTGCCCACCGCCGTCAGCCCCGCCCAGCGGGCGAGCCACCGCGTGCACCTGAAGGGCATGCTGCTCACCGAGCGCGCCGAGCAACTCCTCCCCGACTGGGCGTTCTTCGTGCGCTGCGTGCTCGACACGGACAGCCTGCGCCCCACCGCCTCCCGCGAGTCCCTCTACGAGGACGACACCCTGGCCGGAGTGCGCGAGGCCCTCGGGGAACGCATCCGCTCCTGGCTGACCGGCCTCGCCGCCCAGGACCCCGAACGGCTCGCCGCCTTCCTCTCCGTGCACCACCTCGGCGTCAAGTCCCTCGCACGGCACGACACCGAGATGCTGCGCACGATGCTGCCGTGGCTGCCCTTCGAGACGACCGACGGCCGGCTCTCCCTGGAGGAGTTCGCCCAGCGCCACCCGGTCGTGCACTTCACCCGCACGGTCGAGGAGTACCGCCAGGTCGCGCCCATCGCCTCCGCCCAGGGCATCGGCGTCGTCAACGGCGGCTACACCTACGACAGCGACCTGGTCGAGGCGCTGCCCTCGGTGCGACCCGGCACAGCGGTCGCCGAACTCGACTCCGACACGGTCACCGCGCACCTGGACGCCGTCGACCCGGCCGAGGAACTCGCCCTGTCCGGCTTCCTCACCGCCGCGCGCGCCGCCCTGGACCCGCTGGACTGCGACGTCGCCCTGCGCGCCTTCCACCCCCTCTCCGTGCCCGCGCTGCACCTCGACGACCGCACCGCCCGCCACGAACAGGCCCGCGCCGAGGCCGAGGAACAGGCCGACGACCTGTGGGCCGGCATCCTCGGCTCCCTGCGCGGCAGCGCGCCCCGGGCCCGCCTCGTGCTCAACCACCTCAACCCGCTGGTCCGCCGCATCGCCACCCTCGGCGAGGCCGAGCTCATCGGCACCGCCGTCGAATCCCTGTACGGACAGGCGCTGCTGCGCGCCCAGCGCCCCCTGCGGCCCGCCGACTCCGCCCTGCTCAACCGCGCGTTCCTCGGCCTGCTGGAGTGGGCCACCCACACCGACACCCCGGAGGGCGGCGCCCGATGAACGACCCCACCTCCCAGGTCATGGACTTCGACACGCTCCGCCGGGCGATGGCGGACAACTACGAACAGCCCGAGGGACCCGCCCGCAACGCGCGCGCCGAGACACTGCTCGCCGAGGCGGAGAAGCTGGGCATCCCGCTCGCCCTGATCGAGGCGCTCGGACACCAGCTGAAGGTCTACAACTACAGCTCCGAGAAGGACAAGATGTTCGTCCCCTTCGCGCGCCTGCTGCGCATGTGGGACGAACACCCCGAGGACTTCGACGAGTACGAGACCCACACCCTGCACTGGGTCTTCAAGTGGATGACCGCCGGCATGCTCGGCCAGCCGCACATCCCGCTGGCCTCCGTCGAGAAGTGGCTCGGCGAGATGGAACACCGCTACCGGCTCGCCGGGCACTCCGAACGGGCCGTGCGCCACTGCGAGTTCAGCGTCGCCTCGCACATCGGTGACGAAGCCCGCGCCGAGCGCGCCTTCACCGCCTGGCTGGCCGCCGACCGGGACACGATGGCCGACTGCCACGCCTGCGAACTGCACGACCAGGGCTGGTGGCAGGCATGGCGGGAGAACGACGAGGAGGCCCTCTCCCTCTGGGCGCCCGTCCTGGACGGCACCCACGCCTGCGCCCACGAACCGCACGCCGTACTCGCCTCCTCCCTCCTGCCGCTGCTGCGCCTCGGCCGCGTCGACGAGGCCCGGGCCCACCACCTGCGCGGCCTGCGCCTGGTGCGCCCCATGGAGAGCATGCGCGGCTCCTACGCCGACCACGTCGAGTTCTGCGCCCTCACCGGCAACGAGGCCCGCGGCCTGGAACTCCTCGCCGAACGCCCCGCCTACTTCACCGACACCGGCGAGCCGCGCAGCCACATGGACTTCCTCGCCGTCGTCGCCCTGCTGACCGACCGCCTCGTCGCGCTCGGACACGGCGGCCGGACCGTGCCCGGACCGGCCGGGCGGGACTGGACGGCCGAGGACCTCGCCCGCCACGCCCGCGCCGAGGCGCTCGCCCTGGCCGAACGCTTCGACGCCCGCAACGGCACCCCCCACATCGGCCGCCACGTCCGCGCGCGGATGGACCGGCGGCCCCTGCTGGACCGCCTCCCGCTCGGCGTGCGCGCCCCGCGCCCCGCACACCCGGTGCCCGCACCCCGGCCCGCCGAGGCCCGCCCCGCGGACACCCCGCGGGCGGAGCCGGACCTCGCTGACCTGCTCGCCGAGGCCCGCCGGACGTCGGAGGCGATGCACCCGGACTCCCTGCGGGCCTGGGCGGCGGCCGCCCGGGCCGCCGAGGGCAGGGAACTGCCCGCCCGCGACCGCGCCGAGATAGCCGACCACGAGGCGATGGGCAGCGGCCCCGAGGGCGCCGGCCTGTTCGAACGCGCCGCCGACCTCTACGAGGAGGCCGGCGAGAAGGGCGAGGCCCTGGCCGCACGCGCGCGGGCCGCCTTCGTGCGCGCGCTGACCACCGGCGGCGAGGAACCCCCGGCCACCGTGGAGGAACTGCGCCGCACCGTCCTCGCCCTGCACGCCGAGGGCGGCACCGGGGCGTGGGAGGTGGCCTCCGTGCTCGTCTGCCGGGTCCGCGTCCTGACACACCTGGCCCTCGCGGACCACGCCCCGCACGAGCACGACCACACCGGCGGGGCCGGCGACCCGGAGCACCCGGACGGTCCCGCCGACGCGGAGGAGGCCCTGCGGGCCGCCCGCGAGGCCGCCGAGGAACTGCTGGAGTTCACCGGCCCGCACACCGCCCAGCCACGCCTCGCCTCCCGGGCCGCCGAGGCCCGGGCGACCCTCGGTGAACTCGCCGCCCACGCCGGGGACCTGGAGGCCGCCGGCGCACTGCTCACCCGGGCGGTCGAGGAGTACCTGGCGGCGGGACAGCCGTGGTTCGCGGTGGACCACGAGACGAGGCTGGCCGCGCTCGCCCGCGCCCTCGGCGACACCGAGGCCGCCGAACGGGCCGTCCGCGCCGCCCTCGAACACGGCGCCGGCCACCTGGACGCCCTGGGACAGGCCCAGTCGCGCCTCCGGCTCGCCGAGATCCTGGGCGAGAAGGGCGAGTTCCCCGAAGCCGCCGAACACGCACTGGAGGCGGCCCACTGGGCCGACGAGGCGGGCGAGGCACGCACCCTGGGCGCCTGGGCACGCCACCTGCTGGGCGGCTTCCTGCTCCGCCGGGGGCGCGCCGCCGAGGCCGCCGAGGTACTGGAGTCCGCACTGCCCGACCTCGACGCCGGGACGCACGGCGACGGGGCCGTCGTACAGACCCTGTGGTGGCTCGGCGACTGCCACACCGAACTCGGCGAGCACCGGCAGGCCGCCGAGCGGTGGCTGCGGGCCGCCGAGACCGCGCGGCACTGGCCCGAGCAGCGCGACCACGCGATGCTCGCGCACCTGGCCGCCGAGGCACTGGGCCGGGCCGGACTGCCCGAGGAGGCCGAGCGGGCCTACGTACGGGCCGCGGAACTGTGGCGGACCGAGGGCAACCCCCACGGCGTGGTCCGCGCGCTGCGCGCCCGCGCCTGGCTCGCGGCCGACGGGGAGGGCGCCGACGGGGGACCGGCGCGGGCGCGGGACCTGATGGACGAGGCGCTCCGGGAATGCCGCGAGGCCGCCGCGGCGGCGGACGACGAGGACGGGGCGCGCGAGCGGCTGATCGCCGAACGGGGCCACACCCACCGCCAGTTCGGGGACCTCCTCGCCCGCACCGGCGATCCCGACGACGCCGGCGACCCCGTGCTGGAGGAGGCGCTCGGACATCTGGACGAGGCCGTCGCCGTCTACGCCTCCCTCGGCGAGGACGCCGCCGACATGCGGACCGGCGCGGAACTCGCGGCCGCCTGGCTGGAGCTCGACCTCGGCCGCCGCGAGGCTGCCGGGGCGCGCGCCGGGCGGGTGCTCGCGGTGTACGGGGAGACCGCGCCGGAGGACGCCGCGCCCGGCCCCGCCTCCCACAGGCGCGCCGAGGCCCGGCGGATACGGGAGTTGGCGGAGCGGACCGAAGCCTGAGGCGCGCCCCCGCCCGGCCGGACGCGGGCCCGTGCGGCCTCGCCGCCCCGGCCGGGCGCCGACCCTTCACGGCCCCGCCGCGTCCGGCCGGGCGGGCCCCGAACCCCTCGGGGCGCGCCCCGGGACCCCGGGCTGAGACACTGGGCGCAGACCCTGCGGCCGTCCACCCCGAGGAAGCGCACCAGACATGACCCGCGTGATCGCCGGCCGGGCAAAGGGACGGCGGCTGTCCGTCCCCCCGGGCAACGGCACCCGGCCCACCTCCGACCGGGCCAGGGAAGGGCTGTTCTCCACCTGGCAGTCCCTCCTCGGCGGCCCCCTGGACGGCGAACGCGTCCTCGACCTGTACGCCGGCTCCGGCGCCGTCGGCCTGGAGGCGCTCTCGCGCGGCGCCGGGCACGTCCTCCTCGTCGAGGCCGACGCCCGTGCCGCCCGCACCGTCCGGGAGAACGCCCGCGCCCTCGGGCTGCCCGGTGCCGAGGTCCGGGCCGGCAAGGCCGAGCAGACCGTCCGCACCGCACCCCCGCCCGACCCCTACGACCTGGTCTTCCTCGATCCGCCGTACGCCGTCCGCGACGACGCTCTCAGGGAGATCCTCCTCACACTCCGCACCGGGGGCTGGCTCGCGTCCGAGGCCCTCGTCACCGTGGAGCGCGGCACCAGGGGCGGCGAGTTCCGGTGGCCGGACGGCTTCGACGCGCTCCGGTCCCGTCGCTACGGCGAGGGAACGTTTTGGTACGGTCGCGCCGCCTCTACGTGCGAAGACGCACGATGACCGGACCGGAGAGCGAGGGATCACAGTTGCGCCGCGCAGTCTGTCCCGGGTCGTTCGACCCGATCACCAACGGACACCTCGACATCATCGCCCGGGCCTCCCGGCTCTATGACGAGGTCTACGTCGCGGTGATGATCAACAAGTCCAAGAAGGGCCTCTTCGAGGTCGAGGAACGCATCGACCTCATCCGCGGGGAGACCGCCGACTTCGGCAACGTCCGGGTGGAGGCCTTCCACGGCCTCCTCGTCGACTTCTGCAAGCAGCGCGAGATCCCCGCCATCGTCAAAGGGCTGCGCGCCGTCAGCGACTTCGACTACGAGCTGCAGATGGCCCAGATGAACAACGGCCTCTCGGGCGTGGAGACCCTCTTCGTGCCCACCAACCCCACCTACAGCTTCCTGTCCTCCTCGCTGGTCAAGGAGGTCGCGGCCTGGGGCGGCGACGTCTCCCACCTGGTGCCGCCGGCCGTCCTGGCCGCCCTCGGCGAACGGCTGCGCAAGGCCTGACCGGCAGCCCGCCGAATGCGTGCGTCTCACCCGCTGTCCGGCGTCCGCCCGGGGGCCGTACAGTCGGACCGTCCGTCTCCAACACCCCTGTAGAGAGTGGCGAGCACACGGTGGACGTGCAGAAGAAGCTCGACGAGATCGTCGCCTCGGTCTCCGGCGCCCGGTCGATGCCCATGTCGGCCTCGTGCGTGGTCAACCGCGCGGAACTGCTCTCCCAGCTCGAGGAGGTGCGCGCGGCGCTGCCCGGCTCCCTCGCCCAGGCCGAGGAACTCATCGGCGACCGCGAGCACCTGGTGGAACGGGCCCGCCAGGAGGCCGACCGGATCATCGAGACCGCGCACGCCGAACGCGGCTCCCTGATCTCCGACACCGAGATCGCCCGCCGCGCCCAGGCCGAGGCCGACCGCATCCTCGACGAGGCCCGCAGGGAGGCCGCGGAGGTCCGCGCCGAGGCCGACGACTACGTCGACTCCCAGCTCGCCAACTTCGAGGTCGTCCTCACCAAGACCCTCGGCTCCGTCGGCCGCGGCCGCGAGAAGCTGCTCGGCACCGGCCCCGGCCTCGACGAGAACGGCTACGAGGACGAGGACTCCCCCGAGCGCAGCCACGACCCCGAGACCCTGCGCCGGGACGCCGACGCGTACGTGGACGTCAAGCTGGGCGCCTTCGAGGCCGTCCTCGCCAAGACCCTGGACGCGGTCGGCCGCGGCCGGCAGAAGCTGCAGGGCCGCATCGCCACCGACGAACTCGGCGCCCTCGCCCTGGGCGAGGACGGCGCCCCCGC
Organism: Streptomyces griseoaurantiacus; assembly: GCF_036189845.1. Classification (NCBI taxonomy): domain Bacteria; kingdom Bacillati; phylum Actinomycetota; class Actinomycetes; order Kitasatosporales; family Streptomycetaceae; genus Streptomyces; species Streptomyces griseoaurantiacus. The sequence goes on from NZ_CP108326.1 coordinate 5,376,544, forward strand.
GCAGCACACCAGCGACGCCGACTACCTCGCCGACCTCGCGGACCCCTCCGCCGCGCCCCCGCGGCAGCGCAGCGCGCCGCCCGCCCCGGCCGAGCAGCCGGCCGCCGCCGTCCACCAGCAGGACCCGTACGGCTACGGACAGGGCGCCGACGTCTACGCCGAATCCCGGGGCACGGACGTCTACGCCGACTCCCGGGGCACCGACGGCTACCCCGATTCCCAGGGCACCGACGGCTACGGCTACCCGCAGCAGGCGTACGCCCCGCAGGACCCGTACGGCTACGGCCAGGCCGATCCGTACGCGGCCGCCTACCCGCAGCAGGGATACGACGCGCAGGCCGCCTACGAGCAGCAGGCCCAGGCGCAGCCCTACGGGCAGGTGCCGGCCCAGGCGCCCGTCCTGGACGAGACCAGCCTCTTCGACACCAGCATGATCAGCGCCGAGCAGCTGCGCGCCTACGAGGAGGGCCGCGGCGGCCAGTAGACCGCGGGGCCGCGGCGTGAGCGCGGGCCGGGGCCGGGGCGCCCGGGTGCGCGGACGAGGACGCGGTTTGGGCCGTCGCGCGCGGTCCAGTATCCTGGCACTTCGGTCGCGCGTGCATCCGCGATCCACGCTGCCCGGAACACGTTTCCGGCGGGGGCTCCCCCGGCAGCACCACCCGAAGACCCGAGTTCGAAGACCGAAAGCAGGAATGGCCCTGAACGCCCGCCTCGACCACCGCAACCCCCTCGTGATCGACACGCACGAGCTGGGGAGGCGTCCTGGCGCGCTGCGAAGGCTGACCCGCACGGTCGACGCCCCCAAGGACTTCGGTGTCCGCGGGGTGATCGGAGTGCCCGAGGGCGCCCCCGTCGCACTCGACCTCCGCATGGAGTCGGTCATGGAGGGCGTACTCGTCACGGGTACCGCCGGTGCCACGGCCGAGGGGGAGTGCGTAAGGTGTCTGGAGCCGCTTCGGCAGGAGATCGAGGCGGAGTTCCAGGAACTGTTCTCGTACCCTGACGCCGACGACCGGGGCCGCGCCAGCGCGGAACCGGGCGACGACGCCGAGGACGACGAGGACAGGTATTTCGTCGAGGACGATCTGATCGGCCTCGAACCCGTGCTGCGCGATGCGGTGGTGCTCGCACTGCCGATGCAGCCGGTGTGCCAGGACGACTGCCCGGGCCTGTGCTCCGAATGCGGAGTGCGGCTCGCGGACGACCCGGACCACCACCACGACGCCGTCGACATCCGTTGGGCGGCACTGCAGGGAATCGCCGGTTCACTCGAATCCGGCGACAAGGACGACACGAGCGGCACCGATTCGGGCGCCGACGAGAAGCAGGAGAAGTAGCCGTGGCTGTTCCGAAGCGGAAGATGTCGCGCAGCAACACGCGCCACCGCCGGTCGCAGTGGAAGGCTGCGGTCCCCACCCTGGTCGCGTGCGAGCGCTGCCACGAGCCCAAGCTGCAGCACATCGCGTGCCCGGCCTGCGGCACGTACAACAAGCGTCAGGTCCTCGAGGTCTGATCGGCTGGTGACAGGTCTGATGTCTGACGCCAAAAGTGGTTCCCGCCGCGGCGGGACCGGCTCGGCGGAGAACGCGGCCTCGTCCCACACGCTTCTGGAAGGGCGGCTCGGCTACCGGCTCGAGACCGCCCTTCTGGTGCGCGCGCTGACCCACCGTTCCTACGCGTACGAGAACGGCGGTCTGCCGACGAACGAGCGGCTGGAGTTCCTCGGGGACTCCGTGCTCGGTCTCGTCGTCACCGACACGCTGTACCGCACCCACCCCGACCTGCCCGAGGGCCAGCTGGCCAAGCTGCGGGCCGCGGTGGTCAATTCTCGTGCGTTGGCGGAGGTCGGCCGCGGGCTGGAACTCGGCTCCTTCGTCCGGCTCGGCCGGGGCGAAGAGGGCACGGGCGGCCGGGACAAGGCGTCCATCCTCGCCGACACCCTCGAAGCGGTGATCGGCGCGGTCTACCTCGACCAGGGCCTCGACGCGGCCTCCGAACTGGTGCACCGCCTGTTCGACCCGCTGATCGAGAAGTCCTCCAACCTCGGTGCCGGCCTGGACTGGAAGACCAGCCTCCAGGAGCTCACCGCGACCGAAGGGCTCGGCGTCCCCGAGTACCTGGTCTCGGAGACCGGCCCCGACCACGAGAAGACCTTCACTGCTGCCGCCCGCGTCGGAGGCGTCTCGTACGGCACCGGCACCGGCCGCAGCAAGAAGGAGGCGGAGCAGCAGGCGGCAGAATCGGCCTGGCGCTCCATCCGTGCCGCCGCGGACGAACGCGCCGAGGCGGCCGAGGCCGCCGCGGACACCGCGACCACCGGCGAGGCGGCCGCCTCCGCCTGAGGCACCCCCTTCACGACACCCCGAGCGCTCGTCCCGTCCCCGGGGCGGGCGCTCGGAGCGTCGCAGCGGTCACCCGACACAACGGAAGCCACCGATGCCCGAACTGCCCGAGGTCGAAGTAGTCCGGCGCGGACTGACGCGGTGGGTCGCCCACCGCACCGTCGCCGCCGTCGAGGTGCTGCACCCGCGCGCGGTACGGCGGCACCTGGCCGGCGGCGAGAACTTCGCGCAGCGGCTGACCGGCCACCGCCTCGGCGCACCCGCCCGCCGCGGCAAGTACCTGTGGCTCCCCCTGGAGGACACCGACGAGGCGGTCCTCGCCCACCTCGGCATGAGCGGCCAGCTCCTGGTCCAGCCGCACGAGGCGCCCACCGAGAAGCACCTGCGGATCCGGGTCCGCTTCGAGGACGCCCTCGGCACCGAACTGCGCTTCGTCGACCAGCGCACCTTCGGCGGACTGTCCCTGCACGACACCACCCCCGACGGACTGCCCGACGTCATCGCGCACATCGCCCGCGACCCCCTCGACCCGCTCTTCGACGAGGAGGCATTCCACCGGGCCCTGCGCCGCAAGCGCACCACCGTCAAACGGGCGCTCCTCGACCAGTCGCTGATCAGCGGCGTCGGCAACATCTACGCCGACGAGGCGCTGTGGCGCTCCCGGCTGCACTACGAGCGCCCCACTGCGACCCTCACCCGCCCGCGCACGACCGAACTCCTCGGCCATGTCAGGGACGTGATGAACGCGGCCCTCGCGGTGGGCGGCACCAGCTTCGACAGCCTGTACGTCAACGTCAACGGGGAGTCCGGCTACTTCGACCGCTCCCTCGACGCCTACGGCCGCGAGGACCTGCCGTGCCGGCGCTGCGGCACGCCGATGCGCCGGCGCCCGTGGATGAACAGGTCGAGCTACTTCTGCCCGAAGTGCCAGCCGGCGCCGCGGGTGACGGGGGCCCCGGCGCCGAAGTCGCCCTGAGGCGCCCTTCCCGAGGCGCCCCTCACGCGGACGCGCGTGCGTCGTAGCGCTCCCGCGCGGCCATGACCTCGTCCATGCCGGATTCGAGGCACGAGATCAGGGCCCTCAGCCGCTCGGCCACCTCGCGGCCCAGGGGGGTGAGCGAGTAGTCGACCCGGGGCGGGTTGGTCGGCCGGGCGTCCCTGAGGACGAGCCCGTCCCGCTCCAGCGCGTGCAGGGTCTGCGAGAGCATCTTCTCGCTGACCCCGTCCACCCGCCGCCGCAGCTCGTTGAACCGGAGCGTGCCCTCGTAGAGCGCCCCGAGCGTCAGCGCGCCCCAGCGGCCCGTCACGTGTTCGAGCGTGCTCCGGGAGGGGCAGCCCCGCGCGAACACGTCGAAGGCGGGGTGGGGGGAGGAGGCCGTACCGGCAGAAAGCGTCGCCATGGCAGCACTGTACTGCGCCACAGCGCCCACTCCCAGACAGCGCTCACTCAGAGAAAGCGCACCGGCGGCCCGGGCGGAGGAGCGTCCTCGCGGTTCACTTCCCGCTGTCCTCGCCGAGGGTGTGGGCGACGAGGGCGTTCGCGTGGCCGTGACCGAGTCCGTGCTCTGCCTTGAGCCAGGAGACGAGCTCCATGTGCTTCCTCAGGGGCGAGGACCGGATGAGGTCCTTCCACTCCGGGACGGGCCGTCCGTACTTCTTCTCGATCGAGGGGAAGTAGCTCGCGGGCCCCTTCGCGCTGGTGGTCATGGCGTGCCTCTCCTGTCGTCGTGCGCCGTCGACATGCACGCGATACGACCGCCCGGACACCGCGGAATGATCGGTCACGGACATGTGATCCGCACCACTCCCGCGCGAGAGGGCCTCCTTCGGCCTCAGTAGCCGAAGTCCTGCGTCCACCAGGGCCCGCCCTCCGCGAAGTGCACCCCCACGCCGAGCGTCTTGAAGTCGCAGTTGAGGATGTTGGCCCGGTGGCCGGGGCTGTTCATCCAGGAGTCCATGACGGCCTGGGCGGTCGCCTGGCCGCGGGCTATGTTCTCGCCGCCGAGACCGGAGACGCCGGCCGCCTCGGCCCGGTCCCAGGGGTCGTTGCCGCTGGGGTCGGTGTGGTCGAAGAAGCTCCGCGCGGCCATGTCCTCGCTGAAGTCCGCGGCCAGATCGCGCAGCGCGCTGTTCGCCGCCACCGGCCGGCAGCCCGCGTTCGCGCGCTCCTCGTTGACGAGCGCGAGCACCTGCGCCTCGGCGGTGGCCTGGGCCGAGGTGGCGACCGAGGAGTTGCCCTCCGGCTGCGGGGTGGCCTTGCGCTGCGGGGGGACCTTCGTGCCGGAGCCGGTCCCGGGAGCGGTGGAGGCCTCGGAGCCGGCCGAGGGGGAGGCGGGCTTCTTCTTCGCCGGGTCCTTGGTCTTCTGCGAGGGCTTCGTGGAGGACTTCCCCGCCTTCCCCGCCCTGTCCGACTTCTCGGGGGCGGAGGGCGAGGCCGAGCCGTCCGTCGCCCCGCCCGGCAGGGTGCCCCCGGGGCCGTCCTCGACGGTGCTGCCCGCACCGCCCTGCTGGGACTCGAAGCCCGTCGGGGTGCCGCCGGCCTGCACGTTGTCCGAGCCGCCGCCGATCGTGAACTGACCGCTGCCGGGCAGTACGCCGGTGGCGACGGCGGCGGTGCCCAGCGCCACGGCGGCCGAGACACCGAGCAGCCCGGTGCGCACCGGGGTGGCGGCCTTCTTCCTGCGGTGCGAGCGGGTCGCCCGCTCCTCCGCCTCCAGTACGGCGGCGAAACCGTAGAGGTTCTCCGGCCCGTAGTGCTCGGCCGGCGTCTGCTGCGCCTGGCTCACCCGGCCCGCGTGGCCGACCGGGCCGGTGGCGGCGCGGCCGGCGTCGGAGCGTCGGTGGCGTCCCATCTTCTGGCCTCTTCCTCCGTGCGCGTGCGGTCGTGTGCACCCGGCGCACACCCGCTCAGCCTCTTTACGTGATCAGCACACGATCGGTTCACACGATCGTGTGGGTTTCACACGGGATTCATTGGGTGGGGACGGTACCCCATGGTGTGGAAGAGGGAAGTGCCCGGACGCACATTGACCGGCTAGCGTGCGCGTATGAACGACGAAGCACGGCTCGTGGCCTGGGTGCGGGGACGGGTGCAAGGGGTGGGTTTCCGCTGGTTCACCCGGGCCAGGGCGCTCGAACTCGGCGGCCTGAGTGGTTTCGCTCTCAATCTGGAGGACGGGCGGGTCCAGGTGGTCGCCGAAGGGCCCCGGGAGCGCTGCGAAGGACTGCTGCGGTGGCTGCGCGGCGAGGACACGCCCGGGCGGGTGGACGGCGTCACCGAGATGTGGGACACACCCCGCGGCGGCTACGAGGGCTTCGCCATCCGCTGACTCCCGCCGCGACCGAATCCGCCCCGGGCCGGCCGGGAGGGCGCGCGGGCGCCCGTCACTCACGGAAAACACCTGGTGGTTGCCAAGGAGCCGCCGCCGTGGCAGGCTCCGCATCTGACACCGACCTATGCGTTCGAGGACCCCGCGAGACACCGCGGCGCCGCCCCCGCCGGGCCGTGCGCCCCCGCGCCGTCCGCCGCCACGGCGTGATCGTGTTGACCGTCAAACTTTTTGGTGAGACGCTGAAAGCCCCGCGCACCCCAGCTGTTTGGCATGGCGGAAAAGGCAGCACCGCAGCACTCGTGCCAGGCACCGCGGATCCAGAATCCAGAATCCCTCACGACCCACACCGCTTCGGTCGGTCACTCATTGTGGAGGACCATCCATCATGGCAAAGGCGCTTCTCGGTTACGTCGGTGGCTCCGACCCTCGACTCCTCGCCGAGATGCGACGGCTTCAGCAGCGCGTACAGGACCTGGAGACCGAACTCGTTCGCATCCAGGCCGAGAACGACGCGCTCGCGGCTGCCGCCTCTCACGACAGGATCATGGAGCACGTAGACGCACACCAGGCGGAGCCTGCGCTCACCTGATCACCGCCTCGCTCCCGGCGACACGGCAGTGACGGGGCCTGCCCCTCACCGTCCGGTCGCCGCACCGAAACACTCGCAGAAGACTCGCACCAGAGTGGCAAGGGACGCCTCCTAGGCGTCCCTTCTTTCTTTTCCTGCTCGGTTGTTGCCCCCGCACCCTTTCACTTCCTTCACGGATGATGTGCCCTGCACGTTCCTGTGCGAAACCGCGAGCCGTCCCGCGTTCATGGAGAGCCGCAAGGGCGGCGGGTAGAGTCCGACGGCGTGCACCTCAAGGCCCTGACCCTCCGCGGGTTCAAATCGTTCGCCTCGGCGACCACGCTCCGGTTCGAACCGGGTATCACGTGCGTCGTCGGACCGAACGGTTCGGGCAAGTCCAACGTCGTCGACGCGCTCAGCTGGGTGATGGGCGAACAGGGCGCCAAATCCCTGCGCGGCGGCAAGATGGAGGACGTCATCTTCGCCGGCACCACCGGCCGGCCCCCGCTCGGCCGCGCCGAGGTGTCCCTGACCATCGACAACTCCGACGGCGCCCTGCCCATCGAGTACGCCGAGGTCACCATCACGCGGATCATGTTCCGCAACGGCGGCAGCGAGTACCAGATCAACGGCGACACCTGCCGGCTGCTCGACATCCAGGAACTCCTCTCCGACTCCGGCATCGGCCGCGAGATGCACGTCATCGTCGGCCAGGGCCAGCTCGACTCCGTCCTGCACGCCGACCCCATGGGCCGCCGCGCCTTCATCGAGGAGGCCGCCGGCGTCCTCAAGCACCGCAAGCGCAAGGAGAAGGCGCTCCGCAAGCTCGACGCGATGCAGGCCAACCTCGCCCGCGTCCAGGACCTCACCGACGAACTGCGCCGACAGCTCAAACCGCTCGGCCGGCAGGCCGCCGTCGCCCGCCGCGCCGCCGTCATCCAGGCCGACCTGCGCGACGCCCGGCTCCGCCTCCTCGCCGACGACCTCGTACGGCTGCGGGAGGCCCTCGACGCCGAGATCGCCGACGAGGCCGCCCTCAAGGAACGCAAGGAGACCGCCGAAAGCGCCCTGCGCGAGGCCCTGCGCCGCGAGGCCGCCCTCGAGGAGGAGGTGCGCCGGCTCACCCCGCGGCTGCAGCGCGCCCAGCAGACCTGGTACGAGCTCTCCCAGCTCGCCGAACGCGTACGCGGCACCGTCTCCCTCGCCGACGCCCGCGTGCAGAGCGCCACCTCCGCGCCCGAGGAGGAACGGCGCGGACGCGAGGGTGAGGACCCTGAAAGCATGGAGCGCGAGGCCGCCCGCATCCGCGAACAGGAGGCCGAGCTCGAAGCCTCCCTGGAGGCCGCCCAGCGCGCGCTGGAGGACACCGTCGCCCACCGCGCCGAGCTCGAACGCGCGCTCGCACAGGAGGAACGCCGCCTCAAGGACCTCGCCCGCGCCCTCTCCGACCGCCGCGAGGGACTGGCCCGGCTCGGCGGCCAGGTCAACGCCGCCCGCTCCCGCGCCGCCTCCGCCCAGGCCGAGATCGAACGCCTGGACGCCGCCCGCGACGAGGCACAGGAACGCGCCGTCGCCGCCCAGGAGGAGTACGAGGCACTCAAGGCCGAGGTCGACGGCCTGGACGCCGACGACGCCGGCCTCGCCGCACACCACGAGGATGCCCGGCACGCCCTCGCCGAGGCGGAGGCCGCCCTCACCGACGCCCGCGAGGCCGCCACCACCGCCGAACGCGAACGCGCCGCCACCCGCGCCCGTCACGACGCCCTCGCCACCGGACTGCGCCGCAAGGACGGCACCGGCGCCCTCCTCGCCGCCCGCGAACGCCTCACCGGACTGCTCGGCCCCGCCGCCGAACTGCTCACCCCCGCCCCCGGCCACGAGATCGCCGTCGCCGCCGCCCTCGGCACCGCCGCCGACGCCCTCGCCGTCACCGGACCGGCCGCCGCGGCCGAGGCCCTGCGCCTGCTGCGCAAGCAGGACGCGGGCCGCGCCGCCCTCCTCCTCACCGGCGCCCCCGAGGAGCTGCCGCCCGGGGACGCGGAGGAGACCGGCGGGGCGAGCCCCGTCGCCGGGCTGGTCCGCGGACCCGAGGACCTCATGCCCGCCGTGCGCAGGCTGCTGCGCGGCTACGTCCTCGTCGACACCCTCCAGGACGCCGAGGAACTGATCCGCGCCCGGCCCGCGCTGACCGCCGTCACCGCCGAGGGCGACGTCCTCGGCGCCCACTTCGCGTACGGCGGCTCCGCCGGGGCGCCCAGCCTGCTGGAGGTGCAGGCCGCCGTCGACGAGGCCGCCGCCGAGCTGGAACGGCTGGACGTCCGCTGCGCCGAGCTGGCCGAGGCCCAGCGGGCGGCCGCCGCCCGACGCACCGAGTGCGCCGGACTCGTCGAGGAACTGGGGGAGCGGCGCCGGGCGGCCGAGCGGGAGAAGTCCGGCGTCGCCCAGCAGCTCGGCCGGCTCGCCGGACAGGCGCGCGCCGCCGCCGGGGAGGCCGAGCGCTCCACCGCCGCGGCCGCCCGGGCCCAGGAGGCGCTCGACGCGGCCCGTGAGGAGGCCGAGGAACTCGCCGAGCGGCTCGCCGTCGCCGAGGAACTGCCCGTCGAGGAGGAGCCCGACACCGCCATGCGCGACCGGCTGGCCGCCGACGGCGCCAACGCCCGGCAGACCGAGATGGAGGCCCGGCTCCAGGCTCGCACGCACGAGGAGCGGGTGAAGGCGCTGGCCGGACGGGCCGACGCCCTGGACCGGGCCGCCCGTGCGGAACGCGAGGCACGCGCGCGTGCCGAACGCCGGCGGGCCCGGCTGCGGCACGAGGCCGCCGTCGCCGGGGCCGTCGCCTCCGCCGCCCGGCAGCTCCTCGCCCATGTGGAGGTCTCCGTCGGCCGGGCCGAGGCGGAGCGCGCCGCCGCCGAGGCCGCACGGGTCCGGCGGGAGCAGGAACTGGCCCGCGCCCGCACCGAGGGACGCGATCTGAAGGCGGAACTCGACAAGCTCACTGATTCAGTTCACCGCGGCGAGGTACTAGGAGCTGAGAAGCGGCTGCGCATCGAGCAGCTGGAGACCAAGGCCCTGGAGGAGTTCGGTGTCGAACCGGAAGGTCTGGTGGCCGAGTACGGCCCGGGCCAACTGGTGCCGCCCTCGCCCCCCGCCCAGGGCGAGCAGCTGCCCGACGACCCCGACGACCCCCGCAACCTGCCCCGGCCCTTCGTCCGCGCCGAGCAGGAGAAACGGCTCAAGGCGGCGGAGCGGGCCTACCAGCAGCTCGGCAAGGTCAACCCGCTGGCCCTGGAGGAGTTCGCGGCGCTCGAGGAACGGCACCAGTTCCTCAGCGAACAGCTCGAGGACCTCAAGAAGACCCGGGCCGATCTGCTGCAGGTCGTCAAGGAGGTCGACGAGCGCGTCGAACAGGTCTTCACCGACGCCTACCGGGACACCGCCCGCGAGTTCGAGGGCGTGTTCGGCCGGCTCTTCCCCGGCGGGGAGGGGCGGCTGGTCCTCACCGACCCCGACCACATGCTCACCACGGGCTTGGACGTCGAGGCGCGGCCCCCGGGCAAGAAGGTGAAGCGGCTCTCCCTGCTCTCCGGCGGCGAACGGTCGCTGACGGCGGTGGCGCTGCTGGTGTCGATCTTCAAGGCCCGGCCGAGTCCGTTCTACGTGATGGACGAGGTGGAGGCGGCGCTCGACGACACCAACCTCCAGCGGCTCATCCGGATCATGCAGGAGCTGCAGGAGGCGTCGCAGCTGATCGTGATCACGCACCAGAAGCGGACCATGGAGGTCGCGGACGCGCTGTACGGCGTGTCGATGCAGGGCGACGGCGTGTCCAAGGTCATCAGTCAGCGGCTGCGCTGACCGCTCCTGGCAGACCCCCCGGGGGCCTTGTTCAAGAAGTGAACGAACAGTGAGGGCTCTCGCCCCGGTACCTCGAAAATCTCACATCTGCACCCCCATTGACTTCAGGGTTTGAACGCATACTCTCTTCCATGTTGTTTTTACCTTCAGGTGTCGCCGCGAGCGGCATCCGCGAGGGCTGACCCCACACCGGCAGCGAGGCCGGTGGCCCGAGGAGTTGTACACGTGACCAGCACAACGCAGGCACCCCGACCCGGAGCCGGATCGGCTCATCCCGAACATCTCGGGCACGTCATCTTCATCGCGGCCGCGGCCGCGATGGGCGGTTTCCTCTTCGGCTACGACAGCTCCGTCATCAACGGTGCCGTCGAAGCCATCCGCGACCGCTACGACATCGGCTCCGCCGCGCTGGCCCAGGTCATCGCGATCGCGCTGATCGGCTGCGCCATCGGCGCCGCCACCGCCGGCCGGATAGCCGACCGCATCGGCCGCATCCGCTGCATGCAGATCGCCGCGGTCCTCTTCACCATCAGCGCCGTCGGCTCCGCCCTGCCCTTCGCCCTGTGGGACCTCGCCCTCTGGCGCATCATCGGCGGCTTCGCCATCGGCATGGCCTCCGTGATCGGCCCCGCCTACATCGCCGAGGTCGCCCCGCCCGCCTACCGCGGCCGTCTCGGGTCCTTCCAGCAGGCCGCGATCGTCATCGGCATCGCCGTCTCCCAGCTCGTCAACTGGGGCATTCTCAACGCCGCCGACGGCGACCAGCGCGGGCACCTCATGGGCATCGAGGCCTGGCAGGTCATGCTCGGCGTCATGGTCGTCCCGGCCGTCCTCTACGGCCTGCTCTCCTTCGCGATCCCCGAGTCGCCCCGCTTCCTGGTCTCCGTCGGCCGCCGCGACCGCGCCCGCGAGATCCTCGCCGAGGTCGAGGGCAGCGACGTCGACTTCGACGCCCGCATCGACGAGATCGAGCACGCCATGAAGCGCGAGGAGAAGTCCAGCTTCCGCGACCTGCTCGGCGGCGGCTTCCTCTTCAAGAAGATCGTCTGGATCGGCATCGGACTGTCGGTGTTCCAGCAGTTCGTCGGCATCAACGTCGCCTTCTACTACTCCTCCACCCTGTGGCAGTCGGTCGGCATCGACCCCTCGGCCTCGTTCTTCTACTCGTTCACCACGTCGATCATCAACATCATCGGCACCGTGATCGCGATGATCTTCGTGGACCGGATCGGCCGGAAGCCGCTCGCGCTCATCGGCTCGGTCGGCATGGTCGTCGGCCTCGCCCTGGAGGCATGGGCCTTCTCCGCCCACCTCGTCGACGGCAAGCTGCCCGCCACCCAGGGCTGGGTCGCCCTGGTCGCCGCCCACGTGTTCGTCCTCTTCTTCGCCCTGTCCTGGGGCGTGGTCGTCTGGGTCTTCCTCGGCGAGATGTTCCCGAACCGGATCCGCGCCGCCGCCCTCGGCGTCGCCGCCTCTGCGCAGTGGATCGCCAACTGGGCCATCACCGCGAGCTTCCCCTCGCTGGCCGACTGGAACCTGTCCGGGACGTACATCATCTACACGGTCTTCGCCGCGCTCTCCATCCCGTTCGTGCTGCGGTACGTCAAGGAGACCAAGGGCAAGACCCTGGAGGAGATGGGCTGAGGCGGCCCGGCCGCCACCACAGGACCGAGGAGACGGGCCACACCCCCGCTGCCCCTCTCCTCACCCGGGAGGATCCGCACCAGGATCCCCCCGAGGACGTGCGGTTCCCCGCGCCCGACGAAGGCGCGGGGAACCGCACGCGCAGCCACGCACGCCCCCGCGTCGGACGCCCCCGGGTCACGCCCCGCGAAGCCGGGGGAAGCGCCCCGCCAAGCCCGGGGAAGGGCGGGAACGGCGGGAGGCGACACCCCTCTCCCGCGCACCCCTTCGCGCATACTGGACGCGTTATGGAAATCGTCATCCTTGCTGTAGTCATCGCCGTGGTCGTGATCGGCGCGCTCGGCGGGCTCGTGGTCGGCAGCCGCCGCAAGAAGCCGCTGCCCCCGGCGCCCCCCACGACGCCCGACATCACCGCCCCCCCGGCCGAGCCGCACGTCGGCGACGAGGCCGAGACGCCGCGCGAGGAACCGCGCCGGACCATCGAGGAGGTCGACCTACCCGGCGGCGCCACCGTCGTCGAGGAAGCGCCCGCCCCGCCCGCCCCCGCGATCGAGGTCCCGGAGCCCACCGCCGGCCGGCTGGTCCGCCTGCGCGCCCGCCTCTCCCGTTCGCAGAACGCGCTCGGCAAGGGCCTGCTCACCCTCCTCTCCCGCGAGCACCTCGACGAGGACACCTGGGAGGAGATCGAGGACACCCTCCTCACCGCCGACGTCGGCGTCCAGCCCACCCAGGAACTGGTCGAACGGCTGCGCGAGCGCGTGCGAGTCCTCGGTACCCGCACCCCGCAGGAGCTGCGCACCCTGCTGCGCGAGGAACTGCTGACGATCCTGGTCCCCGAGTTCGACCGCACGGTCAAGACCGACTCGAACCTCGACACCCCCGGCATCGTGATGGTCGTCGGCGTGAACGGCACCGGCAAGACCACCACCACCGGCAAGCTCGCCAGGGTGCTCGTCGCCGACGGCCGCAGCGTCGTGCTCGGCGCCGCCGACACCTTCCGCGCGGCCGCCGCCGACCAGCTCCAGACCTGGGGGGAGCGGGTCGGTGCCCGCACCGTGCGCGGCCCCGAGGGCGGCGACCCGGCCTCCATCGCCTTCGACGCGGTCAAGGAGGGCATCGAGGCCGGCGCCGACGTCGTCCTCATCGACACGGCCGGCCGGCTGCACACCAAGACCGGCCTCATGGACGAGCTGGGCAAGGTCAAGCGGGTCGTGGAGAAGCACGCCCCGCTCGACGAGGTACTGCTCGTCCTCGACGCCACGACCGGCCAGAACGGCCTCGTCCAGGCCCGCGTCTTCGCCGAGGTCGTGGACATCAGCGGCATCGTCCTGACCAAGCTGGACGGCACCGCCAAGGGCGGCATCGTCATCGCCGTCCAGCGCGAACTGGGCGTCCCGGTCAAGCTCATCGGTCTCGGCGAGGGCGCCGACGACCTGGCCCCCTTCGAACCGGAGGCCTTCGTCGACGCGCTCATCGGCGACTGACCCGGCACAGGAGCCCCCGCACCCCTCACGGAGAGGGGCGCGGGGGCTCCTGTCACCCGGTCCGCCGGACGGCCCCCGCACGGCCGACGACACCGCGGGCGGTACCAGGCGAGTGTGTGTGCGGGGCGTCGCCCGGCAGGCGGGAATCCTCGGACCGGCCCTACGCCCGTGAGGACCGGCCCTACGCCCGTGACCGGTGCGCCACGTACGCCAGCGTGCCGATCAGCAGCCGCACCGCGGGCAGCTCGCCCCCCGCCTCCCACTTCGGCGCCCGCAGCCACCGCACCGTGCCCCGGCCCGCCCGGTCCGACGGCGGAGCCGTGATGCACGCCCCCGCGCCCAGCCCGCGCAGATCGAGCGCGGTGTCCTCCCAGGCCATCCGGTACAGCAGCCGCGGCAGTTCCGCCGCACCGCCCGGCGCCACGAAGAACTGCGCGCGCCCCTCGGGCGTCACCGCCACCGGGCCCACCGGCAGCCCCATCCGCTCCATGCGCACCAGGGCCCGCCGCCCGGCCGCCTCGCCGAGCTCGATCACGTCGAACGCCCGCCCGACCGGAAGCATCACCGCGGCCCCCGGGTACTCGGACCAGGCCCGGTAGGCCTCGTCGAGCGTGGCCCCGGCCCGCACCGGTGCGGCGAAGTCCAGTGGATGCGCCCCCGGCTCGGGGCAGCCGGCCCGGCCGCACGAGCAGATCCCCGCCGCGGTCCGCGCCCCGGGCACGACGTCCCAGCCCCACAGGCCGGTGTACTCGGCGACGGCGGTGCACTCGGGCGAGCGGCCACGGCGCCGGGCGGCGGACCTGAGGTCGCGGATGGTCCTGGTCCGTGTGGAGCCGATCGTGAAGCCCATACCCCCTCCAACGGGTCCGGCGCGCGGCTGGTTACGCACCGCAACGGAGCGTGACCGTGTGTTCCGGGTGTGCCGGGCGGGTGACCCCGGAAACCCGGGAGTTCCCGCCCGGCGCGAGCGGGAGAGAGGGGTGGTGCGGTGCCCGCCGCGCGCTCCCCGGTGCCTCCGTCCGCCCGTTCCCGTTCGTCATGTGTCAAGTGAATCGCGCGCCCGGCACCGTGAGTTCATTCGAAGGGGTGGCGAATGGTGGCGTTTCTGAAACGGCCGTGGTTGGAAGGGTGATCGGGAGACTACTGTGAGTGCACACGTCCTGGGATGCGTGCACGCGTGGGTATGCCGGAGGCAAGGCGGGTTTCCGTTCGATCGGTGGGAACCGGCGGACGACGGTGACGCGGACCGGCATCCTGGTAGGGCGTTCGGCGCATCGGCGCACACGTGGTGTGAGGAATGGGGGCGTTCCAGTGGGCGGCAACGGCGGAAGCGGGACCAACGCTGAGAAGCGCCCGAACGAGTTGCTGACGTCATGGTTCGTGCGCAGCGGATGGTCCAAGGGAGAACTCGCCCGCCAGGTCAACCGCCGGGCCCGTCAGCTCGGCGCCAACCACATCTCCACCGACACCTCCCGGGTGCGCCGCTGGCTCGACGGCGAGAACCCGCGCGAACCGATCCCGCGCATCCTGTCCGACCTGTTCTCCGAACGCTTCGGCTGTGTCGTCGCCGTGGAGGACCTGGGGCTGCGCGCCGCCCACCGCACCCCCTCCGTGTCCGGTGTCGACCTGCCGTGGACGGGCCCCGGAACCGTCGCCCTGATCAGCGAGTTCTCGCGCAGCGACCTGATGCTGGCGCGGCGCGGCTTCCTCGGGACCTCGCTGGGCCTGGCCGCGGGTCCCTCCCTCATCGAGCCCATGCAGCGCTGGCTGGTCCCGGGACCGCCCGCGCCGCCGCGCGAGGACTCCGCCGGGGCCGCCTCCCGCGGTCGGGGCCGGCTCTCCAGGCCCGAACTGGAACTGCTGGAGGCCACCACGGTCATGTTCCGGCAGTGGGACGCGAGTTGTGGCGGCGGCCTGCGCCGCAAGGCCGTCGTCGGCCAGTTGCACGAGGTCACCGACCTCCTCCAGGAGCCCCAGCCCGCCGCCACCGCGCGGCGCCTGTTCAAGGTCGCCGCCGAACTGGCCGAGCTGGCCGGCTGGATGAGCTACGACGTGGGGCTCCAGCCCACCGCGCAGAAGTACTTCGTCCTCGCGCTGCACGCCGCCAAGGAGGCGGGCGACCGCCCGCTCGGCTCGTACGTGCTCTCCAGCATGAGCCGCCAGATGATCCATCTCGGCCGCCCCGAGGACGCGCTCGAACTCGTCCACCTCGCCCAGTACGGCAGCCGCGACTGCGCGAGCCCGCGCACCCAGGCCATGCTGTATGCGATGGAGGCCCGCGCCTACGCCAACATGGGCCAGCCCGGCAGGTGCAAGCGGGCGGTCCGGATGGCCGAGGACACCTTCGCCGACGCCGAGGACTGGGACGAGCCGGATCCCGACTGGATCCGTTTCTTCTCCGCCGCAGAACTCCACGGCGAGAACTCCCACTCCTACCGGGACCTCGCCTACGTCGCCGGCCGCAGCCCCGCCTACGCCGGGCTCGCCGAACCCGTGATGCGCGAGGCCGTCGACCTCTTCGCCAAGGACGGCGAACACCAGCGGTCCTACGCCCTCAACCTCATCGGCCTGGCCACCGTGCACCTCCTCCAGCGCGAGCCCGAGGAGGGCGTCGTCCGCGCCCGCCAGGCTCTGGAGGTGGCCCGCAAGGTCCGCTCGGAACGCGTCAACACCCGCATCCGCAAGACGGTCGACGCGGCCGTACGCGATTTCGGCGACCTCGCCGACGTCGTCGACCTCACCGAGCAACTCGCCACCCATCTGCCGGAGACCGCCGAGGCGGTCTGAGGGCGGCGGCGGGGGACCCCGGCAACGCCGGGCAGTTCACCGACGCGTAACACACAGGGTGCCTTCGTCACTGCGGCGAAACATCGAGGGGCGCCGACCGAAACCGCGCTGCGCGACGCTCATGGCGCATAACCGGCCACCCCCTCCCATCCCGGCTCAGGCTTCGCCCGCACGGGGCCGCACCCACACGACGAGGAGATGCCGATGGCACCAGCCATCACGCTTGCGGCGGACGCACCGCAGTTGTCGTCCGCCAACACAGGCTTCATGCTGATCTGTTCCGCCCTGGTGATGCTCATGACACCGGGCCTGGCCTTCTTCTACGGAGGCATGGTCCGGGTCAAGAGCACCCTGAACATGCTGATGATGAGCTTCATCAGCCTGGGCATCGTCACCCTCCTCTGGGTGCTCTACGGCTTCTCCCTCGCCTTCGGCACCGACAAGGGCTCCCTCCTCGGCTGGTCCTCCGACTTCGTCGGATTCTCCGGCATCGGCAAGATGGAACTGTGGGACGGCACCACGATCCCGGTGTACGTCTTCGCCGTCTTCCAGCTGATGTTCGCGATCATCACCCCCGCCCTGATCAGCGGCGCCCTCGCCGACCGCGTCAAGTTCACCGCCTGGGCGCTCTTCCTCACCCTGTGGGCCACGATCGTGTACTTCCCGGTCGCCCACTGGGTCTGGGGCTCCGGCGGCTGGGCCTTCGACCTCGGCGTGATCGACTTCGCCGGCGGTACCGCCGTGCACATCAACGCCGGTGCGGCGGCCCTCGGCGTGATCCTCGTCATCGGCAAGCGCGTCGGCTTCAAGCGGGACCCCATGCGCCCGCACAGCCTCCCGCTCGTCATGCTCGGCGCGGGCCTCCTGTGGTTCGGCTGGTTCGGCTTCAACGCCGGCTCCTGGCTCGGCAACGACGACGGCGTCGGCGCGCTGATGTTCGTCAACACCCAGGTCGCCACCGCCGCCGCCATGCTCGCCTGGCTCGCCTACGAGAAGATCCGCCACGGCGCCTTCACCACGCTGGGCGCCGCCTCCGGCGCCGTCGCCGGCCTGGTCGCCATCACCCCCTCCGGCGGCGCGGTCTCCCCGCTCGGCGCGATCGCCGTCGGCGCCATCGCCGGTGTGCTGTGCGCCATGGCCGTCGGCCTGAAGTACCGCTTCGGCTACGACGACTCCCTCGACGTCGTCGGCGTCCACATGGTCGGCGGCATCATCGGCTCGCTGCTCATCGGCTTCTTCGCCAGCGGCGGCGGCCAGTCCGACGTCAAGGGCCTCTTCTACGGGGGTGGCCTCGACCAGTTCTGGAAGCAGTGCGCCGGTGTCTTCGGCGTCCTCGCCTACTCCCTGGTCGTCTCCGCGATCCTCGCCTTCCTCATCGACAAGACGCTCGGCATGCGCGTCACCGAGGACGAGGAGATGTCCGGCATCGACCAGATCGAACACGCCGAGACCGCCTACGACTACACCGGAGCCGGCGGCGGCACCATCGGTTCCTCCGCCTCGACCCCGCTCGCCGCGGCCTCCGCCCCGTCCAAGAAGGTGGACGCATGAAGCTCATCACCGCCGTCGTGAAGCCACACCGGCTCGACGAGATCAAGGAAGCACTGCAGGCCTTCGGTGTCCACGGCCTCACCGTCACCGAGGCCAGCGGCTACGGCCGCCAGCGCGGCCACACCGAGGTCTACCGGGGCGCCGAGTACACCGTCGACCTCGTCCCCAAGATCCGCATCGAGGTCCTCGTCGAGGACGACGAGGCCGAACAGCTGATCGACGTCGTCGTCAAGGCCGCCCGCACCGGGAAGATCGGCGACGGCAAGGTCTGGTCCGTCCCGATCGACACGGCGGTACGCGTCCGCACCGGCGAACGCGGACCGGACGCGCTGTAGTCACGCACCCCGTGCCCCTCGCCGCCCGCGAGGGGCACGGGACCGCGCGGCCCAGGCGCCGCAGCAGACAGGGAACACCGCACCGAAAGGGACCCGGGCGCGGCCCCGGATCCCCCCTCCGCCGCACCACGCCGCACGAAGGAGCGTCCGTGCACCACCCCCACGTGGAGAACACCCCGGACGACCCCGGCGGCTACGCGGCCGCCCGCCTGCGTCTCCTCACCGAGGACCCGCACCCGGGCCCCCCGCGCCGCACCGCACTCTCCCGCCTCACCGACACCTGGCTCGCCGACCTCTTCGCCGGCGCGGCCACCGTGGCCGGCACCGACGGCGACCCGGCCGGCACCCGCGGCATCTCCCTGGTCGCCGTCGGCGGCTACGGACGCGGCGAACTCTCCCCGCGCAGCGACCTCGACCTGGTCCTCCTCCACGACGGCAGCGACCCCGCACGCGTCGCCGCCCTCGCCGACCGCCTCTGGTACCCCGTCTGGGACCTCGGCCTCGCCCTCGACCACTCCGTGCGCACCCCCGCCGAGGCCCGCAAGACCGCCGCCGAGGACCTCAAGGTCCAGCTCGGCCTCCTCGACGCCCGCCACCTCGCCGGCGACCTCGGACTCACCACCGCCACCCGCACCACCGTCCTCGCCGACTGGCGCAACCAGGCACCCAAACGCCTCCCGCAGCTCCAGGAACTGTGCGCCGAACGCGCCACCCGCCACGGCGAACTGCGCTACCTCCTCGAACCCGACCTCAAGGAGGCCCGCGGCGGACTGCGCGACGCCACCGTCCTGCGCGCCGTCGCCGCCTCCTGGCTCGCCGACGCCCCCCGCGAGGGACTCGACGACGCCCGCCGCCGCCTCCTCGACGTCCGCGACGCCCTCCACCTCACCACCGGCCGCGCCACCGACCGCCTCGCCCTCCAGGAACAGGACCAGGTCGCCTCCGCGCTCGGCATGCTCGACGCCGACGCCCTGCTGCGCCAGGTCTACGAGGCCGCACGCGTCATCGCCTACGCCGCCGACGTCACCTGGCGCGAGGTAGGGCGCGTCCTGCGCTCCCGCTCGATGCGCCCGCGCCTGCGCGCCATGCTCGGCGGCGGGAAGCAGCCCGCCGAGCGCTCCCCGCTCGCCGAGGGCGTCGTGGAACAGGACGGCGAGGTGGTGCTCGCCCGCACCGCACGCCCCGAACGCGACCCCGTGCTCCCCCTGCGCGCCGCGGCCGCCGCCGCACAGGCCGGACTCCCGCTCTCCCCGCACGCCGTACGGCGCCTCGCCGCCACCACACGCCCCCTGCCCGCACCCTGGCCCGCCGAGGCCCGCGAACAGCTCGTCACCCTGCTCGGGGCCGGCCGCCCCACGGTCGACGTCTGGGAGGCGCTGGAGGCCGAGGAGCTGATCACCCGGCTGCTGCCCGACTGGGAACGCGTCCGCTGCCGCCCCCAGCGCAACGCCGTCCACCTGTGGACCGTCGACCGGCACCTGATCGAGACCGCCGTCCGCGCCTCCGCCCTCACCCGCCGCGTCGGCCGCCCCGACCTCCTCCTCGTCGCCGCCCTCCTGCACGACATCGGCAAGGGCTGGCCCGGCGACCACAGCCTCGCCGGCGAGACCATCGCCCGCGACGTCGCCGCCCGCATCGGTTTCGACCGTGCCGACTCCGCCGTCCTCGCCACCCTCGTACGCCACCACCTGCTCCTCGTCGAGACCGCCACCCGGCGCGACCTCGACGACCCCGCCACCGTCCGCGCGGTCGCCGACGCCGTCGGTTCCCAGAGCACCCTCGAACTGCTGCACGCCCTCACCGAGGCCGACGCCCTCGCCACCGGCCCCGCCGCCTGGTCCGCCTGGCGCGGCTCCCTCGTCGCCGACCTGGTCGCCCGCGTCGCCGCCCGGCTCGCCGGTGACACCCCCGCCGAACCCGGCACCACCGCGCCCACCGCCGAACAGGAACGCCTCGCCGTCGAGGCCCTGCGCACCGGCGGCCCGGTCCTCGCCCTGCGCGCCCGCGCCGAGACCCCGGCCGGAGACGAGGGCCGGGGCCAGGACGACGCCGGTCGGGACGGCCCCGAACCGCTCGGCGTCGAACTGCTCATCGCCCTCCCCGAGCAGACCGGAGTCCTGCCCGCCGTCGCCGGCGTCCTCGCCCTGCACCGGCTGACTGTCCGCACCGCCGAACTGCGCGCCCTCGACCCGCCCGAGGGCGTCGAGGGCTCGGTCCTGCTGCTCGACTGGCGGGTCGCCGCCGAATACGGCTCCCTGCCGCAGGGCACCCGGCTGCGCGCCGACCTCGTACGCGCCCTGGACGGCACCCTGGACATCGCCTCCCGGCTCGCCGAACGCGACGCCGCCTACCCGCGCCGCCGCGGCGTGCCCGCCCCGCCGCCCCGCGTGACGGTCGCCCCGGCCGCCTCCCGGCACGCCACGGTCATCGAGGTCCGCGCCCAGGACGCCCCCGGCCTGCTGCACCGTATCGGCAGGGCCCTGGAGAAGGCGGGCGTACGGGTGCGCAGCGCCCACGCCTCCACCCTCGGCGCGAACGCCGTGGACACGGTCTACGTCACCGGCCCCACCGGGAGCCCCCTGCCCCCGCAGGAGGCGACCTCGGTGGCCCGGGCGCTGGAGGAGGCGCTCGGCGGGTGAGCCGACGGGCCGTCGCCCGTTCCCACGAGTGCGCTCCCCGCCGATGCGGGGATGTTCCGAACCTGCGCGGCAAGGGGCGCCTCTGCGCCGCGTGCTCCCCGCCGATGCGGGGGCCCGGCCCCTGTTCGCCCTCTGCGGCGGGCAGGGGCGATTTGCTTGCCGGGGCGGATACCCTGGAGGGCGACCCAGACAGCCGCCGACGCGAGGACCTACACCGCCGTGTTCGATACTCTCTCCGACCGCCTCTCAGCCACCTTCAAATCCCTGCGGGGCAAAGGCAGGCTGTCCGAGGCGGACATCGACGCCACGGCCCGCGAGATCCGCATCGCGCTCCTCGAGGCGGACGTGGCCCTGCCGGTCGTCCGTACGTTCATCAAGAACGTCAAGGAACGGGCCCTCGGCTCCGAGGTCTCCCGCGCGCTGAACCCCGCGCAGCAGGTCCTCAAGATCGTCAACGAGGAACTCGTCACCATCCTCGGCGGCGAGACCCGCCGGCTGCGGTTCGCCAAGCAGCCCCCCACCGTGATCATGCTCGCGGGTCTGCAGGGTGCCGGTAAGACCACCCTCGCGGGCAAGCTCGGCCGGTGGCTCAAGGAGCAGGGCCACTCGCCCCTCCTCGTCGCCTGCGACCTCCAGCGCCCCAACGCCGTCAACCAGCTCAGCGTCGTCGCCGAGCGCGCCGGCGTCGCGGTCTACGCGCCCGAGCCGGGCAACGGCGTCGGCGACCCGGTCAAGGTCGCCAAGGACTCCATCGAGTTCGCGAAGACCAAGGTCCACGACATCGTGATCGTGGACACCGCCGGCCGCCTCGGCATCGACCAGGAGCTGATGCGGCAGGCCGCGGACATCCGCGACGCCGTCAGCCCCGACGAGATCCTCTTCGTCGTCGACGCGATGATCGGCCAGGACGCGGTCAACACCGCGGAGGCCTTCCGCGACGGCGTCGGCTTCGACGGTGTCGTCCTCTCCAAGCTCGACGGTGACGCCCGCGGTGGCGCGGCCCTGTCGATCGCCTCGGTGACCGGCAAGCCGATCATGTTCGCCTCCAACGGCGAGAAGCTCGACGAGTTCGACGCCTTCCACCCCGACCGGATGGCCTCCCGCATCCTCGACATGGGTGACCTGCTCACCCTGATCGAGCAGGCGGAGAAGACCTTCAGTCAGGCCGAGGCCGAGAAGATGGCCTCCAAGCTGGCCTCCAAGAAGGGCCAGGACTTCACGCTCGACGACTTCCTGGCCCAGATGGAGCAGGTCAGGAAGATGGGGTCGATCTCCAAGCTGCTCGGGATGCTGCCGGGCATGGGGCAGATCAAGGACCAGATCAACAACATCGACGAGCGGGACGTGGACCGCACGGCGGCGATCATCAAGTCGATGACCCCGGCCGAGCGCGCGGAGCCGACGATCATCAACGGCTCGCGCCGCGCCCGCATCGCACGCGGTTCCGGCGTCGAGGTCAGCGCCGTGAAGAACCTGGTCGAACGGTTCTTCGAGGCACGGAAGATGATGTCCCGCATGGCACAGGGCGGCGGCATGCCCGGCATGCCGGGGATGCCCGGCATGGGCGGCGGCCCCGGCCGGCAGAAGAAGCAGCAGAAGAAGGCCAAGGGCAAGCAGCGCTCGGGCAACCCCATGAAGCGCAAGCAGCAGGAGCAGGAAGCCGCGGCCCGCCGCGCGGCCGCCGCCGCCCAGGGCGGCCAGGACGGCGACGCGTTCGGACTGCCCCAGCAGGGTGCCGGCCAGGACTTCGAACTGCCGGACGAGTTCAAGAAGTTCATGGGCTGAGCGAACGCCTCCACGGGCCGGACGGCGGCGTCGGCGACCGGCCGGGCGGGGCCGGGGCCGGACGGTGGCATCGGCCCCCGACCAGCCGGCCGGGGGCCGCCGGACCCGTACGGCCCTGCGGCACCCGGCCCGCTCACCCCCTCCGGGCGACCAGATAACGGAAGACGTTCGGCATCCACACCGTGCCGTCCTCCCGCACATGCGGATGCAGCGCCTCCGTCAGCTCCTTCTTCACCTGCTCCTCGTCCGTCACCGCGAGGGCGGTGTCGAACACCCCGGTGGACAGCAGCCCCCGCACCGCGCTCCCCGTGTCCGCGTAACCGAACGGGCAGGCCACCCGCCCCGACCCGTCGGGCCGCAGGCCCGCCCGCTGCGCCGCCTCCTCCAGCTCGTCCCGGGAGGCCGGACGCGGGCCGCCCTCGTGACGCGGGGGAGTGGCCTGAGGGCAGGCGTCGGCGCCGCGCACCGGGTCCGCCAGCTTCGCGGCCACCCGCAGGACCGAGGCCGTCGCGCACCGCTCCTCGGGGCCCCATCCGGCGAGCACCACCGCGCCGCCGCGCTCCGCGAGCGGCACCGCCTTCCCGAGCGCCCCCGCGAGCCCCTCCGCGCCCCCGTTCGGAGCGGGACCCAGGGAATCGAACGCGGTGACGACGTCATACCCGGGCCGCCCGGAGGCCGTGGGCGCCTCGCCCGGCGCCCCGTCCAGCAGCCGCACGCACCCCGGCGCGGGCTCCCGCGCGGGTGCTTCCTCTCGCGCGCCCCGCGCGCCCGCTCCCGGCAGCAGCCGCTCCCGCGCGAGTGCCAGCAGCTCCCCGTGCCCCGAGTCCACCCCCGTCACCGCCGCACCCCGCGAGGCGGCCAGCAGCAGTGCCAGCCCGGAACCGCAGCCGAGGCCGAGCAGCCGCGTGCCGGGGCCCACGCCCAGGCGCTCGTACACCGCTTCGTAGAGCGGCACCAGCATCCGCTCCTGGATCTCGGCCCAGTCCCGCGCGCGGGCGCGCGGTGCGGCCGGGTGCGGGGAGGCGGCCTGTGACGGCTGCTGTCGCACGAGCGTAGGTGTCATCAAAAGCGCCCCAATCCGCCGAGAGTTGCCCCTGTGCCCGAATTCCGTGGCCCCCGTGACGTGCGCTCGCTCTCCCCCTCCGTATGCCAGGTAACTCCGCACTCGTCGCGGCGTCCAGTGCTGGCGGCACACTCTTTGTCACTCCCCGGTTACTCAGGGGGGCGCACGCGCGACGGAACACGCCGTCGGCGCCACGCCCCACCGGGGCTCCGTGCGCCCCCCGTGCGACCGTGCGGCAGGCGGTGGCCGAGTAGCGGCGGACCAGGAAGCGGTGACCGGGAGGCGGGTCCGGACGGGGGCCGGTGCCGCGGGGGAGTGGGGCACCCGGTAGCCTCGGGGCGCCGGGGTCCCGAACCCCGTTGCACCCCGGTCCGACAGCGAGCCGCCCCGGCGGACCCGGTCCACCGGCTACGCGTCCGTCCGTACGGGCGGCTACGCACCGGCTTGGTACGAGCTGTGAGGCTTCTCCGCACATCGACGCACCCGCCCTCGTCGCGACGCATCAACCGCAACTGACGGGTACGTGCAAATTATTTGGGATGCCCCGGAATAGGAACACGGGAGTACTCCGGCTCGTTGTCATTACGTGAGCACGACACCAACTGTTCTCGCCGCAGAGCTGGCACAGGCGTGGGCCGACATTCAACGGCACCACCCCGAGCTGCCCGACCTTGCCGCACCCGAATCCCTGATCGGAGAGTCCTCGTCCGCATGCGGACACGAACTCTCCTTCGAGCGACTGCTGCACGAGGCTGTCCACGGCATCGCCGCCGCCCGCGGCATCCGTGACACCTCACGCGCAGGCCGCTACCACAACCGCCGATTCCTTGCGATCGCCGAGGAGCTGGGCCTCGACCACCCCGAGGAGCCGCATCCCAGCAGCGGCTTCTCGCTGGTCACGCTCAACCCCGAGGCCAAGCGGAGGTACCGCCCGACGATCGAGCGACTCCAGCGCGCGCTGAAGGCCCACTCGGCGGCGACAGCCGGCGACACGGCCCGCTCGTTCCGCGGTCCCGCCGCCCGCCACGGTTCCTCCGGCGGAGGCGTCCGCGTCAAGGCCGTGTGCGACTGCGGGCGCAACGTCCGCGTCGTCCCCTCGGTCCTGGCACAGGCGCCCATCATGTGCGGCGGATGCGGAAAGCCGTTCCGCATCCCGGAGGTCGTGGGCGCGGGCGTGGGCTGACGCCTTCCGGCATCTCGTGGATGCCGGAGGGCCGGCCCCTCGCCGACCGCCGTCTGTGACCCGCCCCGGGCACGCACCCCGGGGCCCGGGACCCGTCCGGGGAGGGCAGGTCCCGGCCGCGCCCCGTGCGGGCCGCTCACCGGCGGCCCGCGCCGGGTGCCGCTGAGCGCTGCCCGGAAACGGGCCGCGACGGGCGGCTTCCCCCGAGGGCGGAGAGGTCCCGCGGCGTGTGGCACAATGGCTAGCTGTACTCGACAGCCGCACAGGACCCCTCTCTCCTCCGGCTGACGCGTCCATCGGGCACTCGGGTACCGCAACCCCACGCGGCTCTCTCGCCGTGCCCAAACACGTCAAATTCAGGAGAACCCACTCCCGTGGCAGTCAAGATCAAGCTGAAGCGTCTGGGCAAGATCCGTTCGCCTCACTACCGCATCGTCGTTGCCGACTCCCGTACCCGCCGTGACGGCCGGGCCATCGAGGAGATCGGTCTGTACCACCCGGTGCAGAACCCCTCGCGCATCGAGGTCAACGCCGACCGTGTCGCGTACTGGCTCTCCGTCGGCGCCCAGCCGACCGAGCCCGTGCTCGCCATCCTGAAGAAGACCGGCGACTGGCAGAAGTTCAAGGGCGAGCCCGCCCCCGCGCCGCTGCTGCAGCCCGAGGAGAAGAGCGCCCGCCCGGTGTTCGAGTCCCTCGGCGGTGACGACGAGGGCAAGGGTGAGGCGATCACCCCGAAGAAGAAGGCCGAGAAGAAGGACGAGGCCGCCGCCGAGTCCTCTTCGACCGAGTCGACCGAGGCCTGAGCACCATGCTCGAAGAGGCGCTCGAGCACCTCGTGAAGGGCATCGTCGACAACCCTGACGATGTGCAGGTGGCCTCGCGCAACCTGCGCCGCGGTCGTGTGCTCGAGGTCCGGGTCCACCCCGACGACCTCGGCAAGGTGATCGGCCGCAACGGCCGCACCGCGCGCGCACTGCGCACCGTCGTGGGTGCCATCGGCGGCCGCGGTGTCCGCGTCGACCTCGTCGACGTGGACCACGTCCGCTGACGCGTCATCGCAACCGGCTCGGGCCGGGGAGGGCCACTGGCCCTTCCCGGCCCGCAGTCTTTTCCCCGCGCCCGGGACACCCCGCAGGTCCCGGCCGCGCCTCCCCGACGTTTCCGACGTTCCCGACAGGAGATCTTCCACAGTGCAGCTGGTAGTCGCACGGATCGGCCGCGCCCACGGCATCAAGGGCGAGGTCACCGTCGAGGTCCGTACCGACGAGCCGGAACTCCGACTCGCCCCCGGCGCCGTACTCGCCACCGACCCGGCCTCCGCCGGCCCGCTCACCATCGAGACCGGCCGGGTGCACAGCGGCCGGCTGCTCCTGCGCTTCGAGGGCGTGCGCGACCGCACCGCCGCCGAGGCCCTGCGCAACACCGTTCTCATCGCCGACGTCGACCCCGAGGAAATGCCCGAAGGCGAGGACGAGTACTACGACCACCAGCTCATGGACCTCGACGTGGTCACCGTCGACGGCACGGAGGTCGGCCGGATCACCGAGGTCTCCCACCTGCCCTCGCAGGACCTGTTCGTGGTGGAACGCCCGGACGGCACCGAGGTGATGATCCCCTTCGTCGAGGAGATCGTCACCGAGATCGACCTGGCCGAGCAGAAGGCGGTCATCGACCCGCCCCCCGGCCTGATCGACGACCGCGCCGAGATCGCCTCCGCCCGCGAGGACGCCGCCGAGGACCGTCCCGCCCCGGCCCCCGGCCAGGACGAGGACGCCGCCGGCGAGGACGACGGCACCACCGGCGAGGACCCGGGAGCACGGGCGTGATGCGGCTCGACGTCGTCACGATCTTCCCCGAGTACCTCGACCCCCTGAACGTCTCCCTCGTCGGCAAGGCCCGCGCGCACGGCCGGCTCGACGTGCACGTCCACGACCTGCGGGCCTGGACCCACGACCGGCACAACACCGTCGACGACACCCCCTACGGCGGCGGCCCCGGCATGGTCATGAAGACCGAACCCTGGGGCGAGGCCCTGGACACCGTCCTCGCCGACGGCTACGAGGACGGCGCCCACGGGCCCGTCCTCGTCGTCCCCACCCCCAGCGGCCGGCCCTTCACCCAGGAACTCGCCGCCGAACTGTCCACGCACCCCTGGCTGCTCTTCACACCCGCCCGCTACGAGGGCATCGACCGCCGGGTCACCGAGGAGTACGCGCGGCGCCTGCCCGTGTACGAGGTGTCGATCGGCGACTACGTCCTGGCCGGCGGCGAGGCCGCCGTCCTGGTGATCACCGAGGCCGTGGCCCGGCTGCTGCCCGGCGTCCTCGGCAACGCCGAGTCCCACCGCGACGACTCCTTCGCCCCCGGCGCCATGGCGAACCTCCTCGAAGGCCCCGTCTACACCAAGCCGCCCCGGTGGCGCGGCCACGGCATCCCCGAGGTGCTGCTCAGCGGCCACCACGGGAAGATCGCCCGCTGGCGCCGCGACGAGGCCCTCAGGCGCACCACCGCCCACCGCCCCGACCTCATCGAACGCTGCGCGCCCGCCGCCTTCGACAAGAAGGACCGCGAGATGCTCTCGATCCTCGGCTGGGCCCCCGACCCCGAGGGCGAGCCCCACGGCCGATTTTGGCGCAGGCCGCACGACGTGGAAGAATAGGCCGCTGTTGTCCGGAGCCCGGCGCGCGCCCCTGCCACAGGGGGAGACGACGCCCGCCCCGGCCCCGGTGGCAACCATCCTTCGTAGCACTCGTTCCCGTTGATGACCTGTGGCATCAGCGAAGAAAGCAGACTGACATGTCCCACCTGCTCGACACCGTCGACGCCGCGTCGCTGCGCAGCGACGTCCCGAACTTCCGCCCGGGCGACACCGTCAACGTCCACGTGCGCGTCATCGAGGGCAACCGCTCCCGTGTGCAGCAGTTCAAGGGCGTCGTCATCCGCCGCCAGGGCTCCGGCGTCCGCGAGACCTTCACGGTCCGCAAGGTCTCCTTCTCCGTCGGCGTCGAGCGCACGTTCCCGGTGCACACCCCGATCGTCGAGAAGATCGAACTCGTCACCCGCGGTGACGTGCGCCGCGCGAAGCTGTACTACCTCCGTGAGCTGCGCGGCAAGGCCGCGAAGATCAAGGAGAAGCGCGACAACTGAGCGCGCTGCCCAGTGCGCCTCCGGGTGCGCCGAAGGGCGCGCTGACGGGGTCCACATCGCGGGCCGGATAGCATCTGACCCGCGATGGACACCGAAACGCATGCCGAGGAACGCGACCGTTCCTCCCGCCTCCCCGACTCCGAGCACTCCTCGGACGCGGAGGGGCCGGAGGAGCGGTCGCGTTTCTCGTGGATCACCCGGGCCGCCCGGTGGCTCCCCGGCGGACGCCTCACCCTGGGCGCGCTGTTCTGCCTGACCGCACTGCTCCTCTTCAGCACTTTTGTCGCCCAGCCGTTCGAAATTCCCAGCGGTTCCATGGAGAACGGATTGAGGATCGGGGACCGCGTTCTCGTAAATAAGTTGGCGTACCGTTTCGGGGCGTCGCCGCGGCGCGGCGACGTCGTCGTGTTCGACGGTGCGGGGAACTTCGGAGACGGGGACTTCGTCAAACGCGTAGCCGCGGTGGCCGGCGACCACGTGGTCTGCTGCGGTGAGGAGGGGAGGCTCGAGGTGAACGGCCGGCCGGTCGACGAGTCGTCGTTTCTGCATCCAGGCGATGCTCCGTCCGACGTCCCCTTCGACGTCGTCGTGCCCCCGGACAGGCTCTTCGTCCTCGGGGACCACCGGGCGGACTCCAGCGACTCCCGCAACCGCCTGGGCGCGCCGGGCGGCGGCATGGTGCCGGTCGGCGACGTGATCGGGCGGGCCGACTGGGTCGTGTGGCCCACGCGTCACTGGACCCACCTGGAACGGCCCTCCGCCTACGCGCGCGTGCCCGCCGCGGACGGTGCCCATGGGTAACCGGGGCCGACCACGCGGAACGGGCCCCAGCGGTTCCGCCGCCGACAACCTGCTGCCCACCGGCTCCCGCCGGGCCGGCGCGGCCCCGTCGGGCGGACCGACGGGGCGCACCCGGGCCGAGCGGCGCAAGCTGCAGCGCAAGGTCAAGCGCAAGCGCCGGCGCAGCGCCGTCCGGGAGATACCGCTCCTCGTCGGCGTCGCCGTCCTGATCGCACTGGTCCTCAAGACTTTCCTCGTACAGGCGTTCGTCATCCCCTCGGGGTCCATGGAGAACACCATCCAGATCGGGGACCGGGTCGTCGTCGACAAGCTCACCCCCTGGTTCGGCTCCGAACCGGAGCGCGGTGACGTGGTCGTCTTCCGCGACCCCGGGAACTGGCTCGCGGGCGAGAAGACCACCAAGAAGGACGACCCCATCGTCGTCAAGCAGGTCAAGCAGGGGCTCGTCGCCATCGGCCTGCTGCCCTCCGAGAACGACCGGGACCTGATCAAGCGGGTCGTCGCGGTCGGCGGCGACACCGTCAAGTGCTGCGACACCGACGGCCGGGTCACCGTGAACGGCACGCCCCTGGACGAGCCGTACATCCACCCCGGGGACAAGCCCTCGGAACTGTCCTTCTCCCTCACCGTCCCGCAGGGCCGGCTCTGGGTGATGGGCGACCACCGCGGCAATTCGGCCGACTCCCGCTACCACCGCTCGGAGAAGTACGGCGGCACGGTCTCCGAGAAGTCCGTCGTCGGCCGCGCGGTCGGCATCGTCTGGCCCTTCGGGCACATGACGCGCCTACGAGAACCGAACACCTATGCGTCGGTGCCGAGCGGGACGCCGCCGGTGTCCGCCGCGTCGCATAGGGTGGCGTCCTCGGATCGAAACGGAATGATCCCTCTCCCGAGCCCTGCGGAACTCCCGC
The DNA here is from genome assembly GCF_036189845.1 of Streptomyces griseoaurantiacus. Classification (NCBI taxonomy): domain Bacteria; kingdom Bacillati; phylum Actinomycetota; class Actinomycetes; order Kitasatosporales; family Streptomycetaceae; genus Streptomyces; species Streptomyces griseoaurantiacus. The sequence goes on from NZ_CP108326.1 coordinate 5,405,971, forward strand.
TCGTTATGGGAGTGGTGGGCCTGCGCCGGCGATGGCGTGGGCGGCGGCACAAGGTGAGGAGTGGATGTGGGGGATTTGGCGGTCGGCGCACGGTCCGGACAGGATGGTCCGGAAGACCAGCCCGAGCGATCCGACGGAACGGCGTCCCCGACAATGAAAGACACCGCGTACCCCGGGAATGACCCAGGGGACGGCGACCAGAACGGCCCCACCGAAGCGGCGGACGACCCCGGGGACGGCGTCGGCGGCGGCTCGGGGGACAGCGGCAGCCCCACCACGAGGAGCGGCGGCTCCCGCGCGGGCGGCCCGAAGAAACCGCGCTCCTTCTGGAAGGAGCTCCCGCTCCTCGTCGGCATCGCGCTGGTACTCGCACTGCTGATCAAGACGTTCCTGGTCCAGGCGTTCTCGATCCCCTCCGCCTCGATGGAGAACACCCTCCAGATCGGCGACCGGGTCCTCGTCGACAAGCTCACCCCCTGGTTCGGATCGGAGCCCGAACGCGGCGAGGTCGTCGTCTTCCACGACCCCGCCGACTGGCTCGAGGGCGAACCCACGCCCACCCCGAACCCGGTGCAGCGCGTCCTGGGCTGGATCGGCCTGATGCCCTCCTCCACCGAGAAGGACCTCATCAAGCGGGTCGTCGGCGTGGCCGGCGACACCGTCGAGTGCAACGGCACCGGGCCCCTGAAGGTCAACGGCAAGCCCCTCGACGAGACGTCGTACGTCTACGCCGGGAACACGCCCTGCAGCGTCGACGACGAGGGCGGAAAGTTCAAGGTCACGGTACCCGCGGGCAAAATCTGGGTCATGGGCGACCACCGGCAGAACTCGCTGGACTCCCGCTACCACCGCTCCGACAAGAACGGCGGCTTCGTCCCCGTCGGCAACGTCGTGGGCCGCGCCATCGTCATCGCCTGGCCCCCCGGCCGCTGGGACACCCTGCCCGTTCCCGACACCTTCGACCAGAAACTGAGCGCCGCCGTGGCACCCGACGCGCTGGCCCTCGCGGGCGTCGCCCCGCTGGTCCTGTGGCGCCGACGCCGCCGCTCCGAGCGGGTTACCGGCGGAAAGACCCGGGTTCCCGGCGGCGGTACCGCCGGGTAGGGTGCCGTCCCGTACCTCCGATCCCCCGCGCCCCCACCCGGATCGCGGGGGTCGATCTCCGACATGGGGGAGCACTGGGATGAGCGGGACAGGTCGTACCGGCAAGGGCCGCGGCCGGCTCGGCAGCGTGCTGTCGAACATCGCCGTGGCCCTCGGCTGTGTCCTCTTCCTCGGCGGCTTCGCCTGGGGCGCCGTCGTCTACAAGCCGTACACCGTGCCGACCTCCTCCATGACACCCACCATCGACGCCGGCGACCGCGTCCTCGCCCAGCGCGTCGACGGGGACGACGTCGAACGCGGCGACGTCGTGGTCTTCCGGCAGGAGAGCTGGGGCAACGCCCCCATGGTCAAGCGGGTCGTGGCCGTCGGCGGCGACACCGTCGGCTGCTGCACCGACGGCAAGCTGACCGTCAACGGCAAGAAGATCGACGAGCCCTACCTGCCCGCGGGCCAGGCCGCCGAGTCCAAGAAGATCCCCACCCTCACCGTCCCGAAGGGCCGGCTCTTCCTCCTCGGCGACGAACGCAGCGGCTCCCTCGACTCCACCGCCCACCTCACCGAGGCCGGCAGCGGCACGGTGCCGCGCAGCGCGGTGGACTCGCGCGTGGACGCCGTCGCGTGGCCGATGAACGGCATGCTGACCCGGCCCACCGGCTTCGAGACCCTCGGGCCGCTCTCCTCGCCCGGACCGTTGCGCCTCATCCTCGCCGCGATCGTCGCCGGGGTGGTTCTGATCCTGGGAGGAGCGGCCTACGGGCCCCTCGCCAAGCGTCTGGGCCGCAGCCGGACGGTATCGCGCAGGGAGCCGGCCGGTGTCCACTGAGGGGGCTGCCGCGGCGGTCTCGGCGGTGGAGGGACCACCGGGGTCCGCGGGTGCCGAGCCGGGGCTGCGCAAGGTGGCCCGCGTGGTGCTGCTCGACCCGCGGGACCGCATCCTGCTCCTGCACGGACACGAACCGGACGACCCGACCGACGACTGGTGGTTCACTCCCGGCGGCGGACTGGAGGGCGAGGAGACCCGCGAGGAGGCCGCCCTGCGCGAACTCGCGGAGGAGACCGGCATCACCGAGGTCGAACTGGGGCCCGTGCTGTGGCGGCGCCACTGCTCCTTCCCGTTCGCGGGGCGCCGCTGGAACCAGGACGAGTGGTACTACCTGGCCCGCACCCGGCGGACCGAGACGGCACCGACGGCCCTCACGGAGCTGGAGCGGCGCAGCGTCGCCGGTGCGCGGTGGTGGACGTGCCGGGAACTGGCCGCCACCCGTGAGACGGTGTACCCGACCAGACTCGCCGGGCTGCTGCGCAGGCTGCTCGACGACGGTCCCCCGGCCGGACCCGTGACCCTCGACACCGAAATCGTCTAGCGGTGCACGGGGCTGGCGCACAATAGGGGGACGCACGGCTGAAGGGGAACATGCCATGAGCGCCGAGGACCTCGAGAAGTACGAGACCGAGATGGAGCTGAAGCTCTACCGGGAGTACCGCGATGTCGTCGGTCTGTTCAAATACGTGATCGAGACCGAGCGGCGTTTCTACCTCACCAACGACTATGAGATGCAGGTGCACTCGGTTCAGGGCGAGGTGTTCTTCGAAGTGACGATGGCGGACGCCTGGGTGTGGGACATGTATCGGCCCGCCCGCTTCGTCAAGCAGGTGCGGGTGCTCACGTTCAAGGACGTGAACATCGAGGAGCTGAACAAGAGCGACCTGGAACTGCCGGGAAGCTGAAGGGCCGCGGGGGTTCCGTAAATGAGGGGCGGCCGGGGCGGCTGGAAGGCAGAGCGCGGAGGGCGCACGTAATACGTGAGCCGTGCGTCAATACGTGAACCGTGGATCACTCGTGTGGGTGTCGGAGTTGTCCACAATCCGCCCGTCGTCCACCAAGATCCACACGTCTGCCGTTCCCCCTCCACTGTGGGTGCCGAGGAGGTGCCCACATGGCAGAGGTACACCGGCACACGCACCGGAACGACGACAACCACGGCAACGACGCCACGGCCAAGCACCCGACGAAACGCGCCGCGACTGCCGAACGGACCGGCGGCACGGCACAGGGCGCGGGGACGGCTCGCGATGCCAGGACGGCGCGCGGCGCGCTCGGACGGTACGGAGAGGCACTCGCCGCGCGACGGCTGACGGAAGCCGGCATGACCGTCCTGCGGCGCAACTGGCGCTGCGGACGCAACGGCGAGATCGACATCGTCGCCCGCGACGGCGACGCACTCGTGATCTGCGAGGTCAAGACGCGCAGGGCCGGTGCCTTCGAACACCCCATGGCCGCCCTCACTCCGGCCAAGGCCCGGCGCCTGCGCGACCTCGCCGAACGCTGGCTCCACGAACACGGCGGAGCACCACCCGGCGGTGTCCGCGTCGACCTGGTGGGCGTCGTCCTCCCACGACGCGGCGCACCCGTCGTCGAACACGTACGGGGTGCGGCCTGATGGGATTCGCCCGCACCTGCTCCGTGGCACTCGTCGGCGTCGAAGGCGTCGTCGTCGAGGTCCAGGCCGACCTCGAACCCGGAGTCGCCGCCTTCACCCTCGTCGGACTGCCCGACAAGAGCCTCACCGAAAGCAAGGACCGCGTCCGCGCGGCCGTCGTCAACTCCGGCTCCGCCTGGCCCCAGAAAAAACTCACCGTCGGCCTCAGCCCCGCCTCCGTGCCCAAGAGCGGCAGCGGCTTCGACCTCGCCGTCGCCGCAGCGGTCCTCGGCGCCTGCGAACGCATCGACCCCCGCGTCCTCGCGGACATCGTCATGATCGGCGAACTCGGCCTCGACGGCCGCGTCCGCCCCGTCCGCGGCGTCCTGCCCGCGGTCCTCGCCGCCGCCGACGCCGGCTACGAACAGGTCGTCGTCCCCGAGAGCGCGGCCGCCGAAGCCTCACTGGTGCCCGGCGTCTCCGTCCTCGGCGTCCGCAGCCTCCGTCAGCTCATCGCCGTCCTGGCCGACGAACCCGTACCCGAGGAGGAACCCGACACCACCGGCCGGCCCGACCCGGCCCTCGCCGGACTCCGCCTCCCCGGCGCCGGAGCCGCCACCGGCATGCACACCGTCGGCGCAGGCCACGACAGCGGCCACGACCTCGCCGACGTCGTAGGCCAGCACGCGGCCCGCACCGCCGTCGAGGTCGCCGCCGCCGGCGGACACCACCTCTTCCTCGAAGGACCACCCGGCGCGGGCAAGACCATGCTCGCCGAACGGCTGCCCGCCGTCCTGCCCCCGCTCACCCGGCAGCAATCACTCGAGGTCACCGCCGTCCACTCCGTCGCCGGCCTCCTCCCCGCCGGCAAACCCCTCGTCGACACCGCCCCCTACTGCGCACCCCACCACTCCGCCACCATGCAGGCCCTCGTCGGCGGCGGCCAGGTCATCGCCCGCCCCGGCGCCGTCTCCCTCGCCCACCAAGGGATTCTCTTCCTGGACGAGGCACCGGAATTCAACAGCCACGCACTCGACGCCCTGCGGCAACCTCTCGAATCGGGCCACGTGGTCATCGCCCGCAGCGCCGGCGTCGTACGGTTCCCGGCGAAGTTCCTCATGGTCCTCGCCGCCAACCCCTGCCCCTGCGGACGCTACACACAGCGCGACACCCCCTGCGAATGCCCGCCCTCCGCGATCCGCCGCTACCAGGCCCGGCTCTCCGGCCCCCTCCTCGACCGCGTCGACCTGCGCGTCGAGGTCGACCCCGTCAGCCGCGCCCAGCTCACCGGCCCCGGCGCCCGCGGCGAACCCACCGCGGCCGTCGCCGACCGCGTGCGCGCAGCCCGGGAACGCGCCGCCGCCCGCCTCGCCGACACTCCGTGGAACACCAACAGCGAGATCCCCGGGCGCGAACTCCGCAACAGGTGGCACGCCGTACCCGGCGCCATGGAAGAAGCCGAGTACCAGCTCGAACGCGGTGCCCTCACCGCCCGCGGCATCGATCGCGTCCTCCGCGTCGCCTGGACCGTCGCCGACCTCACCGGCCACGACCGCCCCGACGTCGCAGACGTCAGCCTCGCACTCCAACTGCGCACCGGCGTCCCCCGCGGCGTACCGACGACCATCGGAGCCGACGCATGAACACCCGACCCCTCACCCCGGGAAACCCGGACACCGGCGGCGACGACCCCGGCAACCCCCGCACCACGAGCGGACACGCGAGCACCGGCGGCACGAACACCACCGACCCGGCCACCACCGACCCGAACACCACCGACCCGAACACCACCGACCCGGACCTCCTCGCCCACGTCCTCCTCAGCCGCGTCGTCGAACCCGGCGACGAGACCGCCGGACGCTGGCTCCGCGAACGCGGCGCCGTCCACCTCGCCACACACCTGAGAGAAGGCGGCCCACCACTGCCCGGCGCCTCCGACAAACGGTGGGCCGGACTGCTCGCCCGGGCCCGGCGAGCCACACCCGAGGACGACCTCGCCGCCGCCCACCAGGCCGGCATGCGCTTCCTCCACCCCGGCGACCTCGAATGGCCCGCCCAACTCGACGACCTCGGTGACGCACGACCCGTCGGCCTCTGGGTCCGCGGCACACCCAGCCTCCGCATGTGGGCCCTGCGCTCCGTCGCCCTCGTCGGAGCCCGCGCCTGCACCGAGTACGGCGCCCACATGGCCACCACCCTCGCCGCCCAACTCGCCGAACACGGATGGGTCGTCGTCTCCGGCGGCGCCTACGGCATCGACGGCGCCGCCCACCGCGGCGCCCTCGCCGCCGGCGGAGCCACCGTCGCCGTCCTCGCCTGCGGCGTCGACCGGACCTACCCCAAAGGACACACCGCACTGCTCGGCAGAATCGCCCGCCAAGGGCTCCTCGTCGGCGAACTCGCACCGGGCGAACACCCCACCCCCAGCAGATTCATCCAACGCAACCGGGTCATCGCCGCCCTCACCCGCGGCACCGTCGTCGTAGAAGCCGCCCACCGCAGCGGCGCCCTCGTCACCGCCCGCGCCGCCACCCGGCTCGGCCGCCACACCATGGGCGTGCCCGGCCCCGCGACCAGCGCACTCTCCGCCGGAGTGCACGAACTCCTGCGCCGCGAGGCCGTCCTCGTCACCGAGGCCGCCGAGATCACCGAACTCGTCGGCGCCATGGGAGAACTCGCACCCGAAAGACACGGCCCCGTCCTCCCGCGCGACCTGCTCGACGCGGAAACCGCCCACGTCCTTGCCGCGCTGCCCGCCCGCGCCAGTGCCACCGCCGAGGACGTCGCCCGCGAGGCACGCACGACACCCGACGACGCCGTCGGGAAACTGTACGAACTCCGCTCACTTGGCTACGTCGAACGACACGGCAACGGCTGGAAGTTGACACGCCAAGGCCTCGCGACGGGCCGACCCCGAACCCACCCGACCTGACCGAGCGTGTCCGGCCACCCGCGGCACCCCCGGCGACCTCGGCACTTCCCGTCACCACACCCCCCGGGAGGTCACACAGGGTGAACAGTCGACGCGCGCCCCGAGAACGGCACGACACCTTCGCGCAGGGGTGATCCACGGACCTTCGCGCACTGCGACCGCCCAGTCACGCTACGCTCACAAGGATCCACAAGGATCCACAGGGATCCAGCAACCACGGAACACCACAAGACAGCACTCGGCGACCAACGACAGCACACCCCGGCACGGGACCGGCGGCACCCAGGCCGCACGGTCCACGGCAGAACGGCACAAGGCGACGAATGCCCCAGCACACCTCCGGGTCCGACCGGGCGGCCATCCCCCCAGCCGCCCGCGACGGCGGCACCGTGCGCCCGCCCGCTCCCTCGACACTCGAAGAGTTGTGGCGGACGTACAAGGCGACGGGGGACGAGCGGCTGCGGGAACAACTGATCCTCCACTACTCACCGCTCGTGAAATACGTGGCCGGCCGGGTCAGCGTCGGCCTGCCGCCCAACGTCGAACAGGCCGACTTCGTCTCCTCCGGAGTGTTCGGCCTGATCGACGCCATCGAGAAGTACGACATCGGCCGCGAGATCAAGTTCGAGACATACGCCATCACCCGCATCCGCGGCGCCATGATCGACGAACTGCGCGCACTCGACTGGATCCCGCGCTCCGTACGGCAGAAGGCACGCAACGTCGAACGGGCCTACACCACGCTGGAAGCACGACTCAGACGCACCCCCACCGAGAGCGAGGTCGCCGCCGAACTCGGCATCCGGGTGGACGACCTCCACGCCGTCTTCAGCCAGCTCTCCCTGGCCAACGTCGTCGCACTGGAGGAGATCCTCCACATCGGCGGCGAGGGCGGCGGCCTCAGCCTGATGGACACCCTGGAGGACACCAGCGCCGACAACCCGGTCGAGGTGGCCGAGGACCGCGAACTGCGCCGCTTCCTCGCCCGGGCCATCAACACCCTGCCCGAACGCGAGAAGACCGTCGTCACCCTGTACTACTTCGAAGGGCTCACCCTCGCCGAGATCGGCAACGTGCTCGGCGTCACCGAAAGCCGCGTCAGCCAGATCCACACCAAGTCGGTCCTTCAGCTCCGCGCCAAACTGGCCGGTTTCGGCCGGTGAACCGGCCGGCGGCCCCTCACGACGCCGCCACCGCGTGTGACCCGGACGGCTGCCGTCCGCCGCCCCCGCTCCGTACAGTGGGTGCGTGCCAAGGATTCGAGCGGCCTCCGTGGCCGAGCACCGGTCGATGCAGCGAGCCGCCCTGCTGGACGCGGCACGCACCCTGCTGTCCGAAGGCGGAACGGAGGCCCTCACCTTCCCCGCCCTCGCCCGGCACACCGGACTCGCCCGCTCCTCCGTCTACGAGTACTTCCGCTCCCGCGCCGCCGTCGTCGAAGAACTGTGCGAGGTCGACTTCCCCGTCTGGGCGGCCGACGTCCAGGCCGCGATGGAACACGCCGACACCCCCGAGGACAAGATCGAGGCCTACGTACGCCGACAGCTCGCACTCGCCGGTGACCGGCGCCACCGTGCCGTCGTCGCCATCTCCGCCGGCGAACTCGACGCCGGCGCCCGGGAGAAGATCCGCGCCGCCCACGGCGGACTCGTCACGCTCGTCGTCCAGGCACTCTCCACCCTCGGGCACACCCAGCCCCGCATGGCGGCCATGCTGCTCCAGGGCATCGTCGACGCGGCCGTGCGCCGGCTCGAGTTCGGCGCGGCGGCCGAGGACCCCGAGACGATCACCGACGCCGCCGTCGCCCTCGCCCTGCGAGGCGTCCGGGGCTGACCCGGAGCACCTCCGGCCGCACCGGCCGCCCGGCCGGGAGCCGACCGTCGTCGTTCACGGAACGTCCGGCACCGGCAGCAGCCGGGACGACCCCCGGCGCAGCAGCCAGGGCGGCAACAGGGAGAGCGGGTCCAGATAGCTCTCGCCCCGGCGCAGCCCCCAGTGCAGGCAGCCGGAGGCGCAGTGCCGCGGACCCGGCTCCGCCAGGAACCCCACCACGTCACCCGGCGCCACCTCGTCACCCTTGCGCACGGACGCCCGCACGGACTCGTAGGTGGTGCGCAGCGGCGGGGCGCCGGTCCCCGTCAGCTCCACCGAGACGACCCCCAGCCCGCCGACCGGCCCCGCGAAGGAGACCCGCCCCGCCGCGACCGCCCGCACCGGGTCGCCCGGCGCCGCCGCCAGATCCACCCCCCGGTGCCCCGGCCCGTAGGCCGAGGCCGGAGGCTCCCAGCCACGCAACACGACCGGCCGCACCCCGACCGGCCACAGGCGGGCCAGGGCGGGGACGGGAGTGGTGGGGGTGGAGGGGGTGGAGGGGGTGGAGGGGGTGGCCGGGGCGGGAGTGGCGGGCGGTGGTGCGGAAACGGGGGGTGGGGCCCCCTCCCCCCCACCCCCCACCCCACCCCCCACCCCACCCCTCCCCACACCCCCCGCCCGAGCCCCCGCCGGCACCGCCGCGGTCAGGGTGGCGAGCAGCAGTGCTGCCCACAGCGCCGTCCGGCGGACACCCGCTCGCCGTGACTTTCGCCGTCGCGTCCGGGCGCCGTCTGCCGCAGCTCTGGAGGCCGTTCCGTTCCCCGCCTCGTGCTTGGTTCGCATGGGGCAAGCCTGGTGGGCGGTGCGGAATCCTGCTGGGGCCTGTGGACAACTCACCGGTTGTGGACATCGGCGTCACCCGGCGCTCCGCGGGTCCCGTACACTTCAGGTGGCGACCCGGGCCACCGGGTCGACTTCGCACGCCCCGGCACGCGATCCGGCAACGGTCCGTGTCCGCGCCCCTCGGTCCTTCGTGGCAGGGCGCACCGCGGGCGTCAGGCGCGGGTGCTGTCCGGCATCCGCGGCACAACCGAGAGTTCGAGGAGAGCGGCCATGGCCGTCGTCACGATGCGGGAGCTGCTGGAGAGCGGCGTCCACTTCGGTCACCAGACCCGTCGTTGGAACCCGAAGATGAAGCGGTTCATCTTCACGGAGCGCAACGGCATCTACATCATCGACCTGCTCCAGTCGCTGTCGTACATCGACCGCGCCTACGAGTTCGTCAAGGAGACCGTCGCCCACGGCGGCACGGTCATGTTCGTCGGCACGAAGAAGCAGGCGCAGGAGGCCATCGCGGAGCAGGCCACCCGCGTCGGCATGCCCTACGTGAACCAGCGCTGGCTGGGCGGCATGCTCACCAACTTCTCGACCGTCTACAAGCGGCTGCAGCGCCTCAAGGAGCTGGAGCAGATCGACTTCGAGGACGTGGCCGCCTCCGGCCTCACCAAGAAGGAGCTCCTGGTCCTCTCCCGCGAGAAGGCGAAGCTGGAGAAGACCCTCGGCGGTATCCGCGAGATGCAGAAGGTGCCCAGCGCCGTCTGGATCGTGGACACCAAGAAGGAGCACATCGCGGTCGGTGAGGCCCGGAAGCTCAACATCCCGGTCGTCGCCATCCTGGACACCAACTGCGACCCCGACGAGGTCGACTACAAGATCCCGGGCAACGACGACGCGATCCGCTCCGTCACCCTGCTCACCCGCGTGATCGCGGACGCCGTGGCCGAGGGTCTCATCGCCCGGTCCGGTGCCGCCGAGAACAAGGGCGAGAAGGCCGCCGGCGAGCCGCTCGCCGAGTGGGAGCGCGACCTGCTCGAGGGTGGCGAGAAGAAGGCGGACTCCGAGGCCGCCGCCCCGGCCGCCGAGGCCGAGAAGCCCGCCGAGGCGCCGGCCGCCGAGGCGGAGAAGCCCGCCGAGGAGGCCCCCGCCGCCGAGGCTGCGGCCGCTGAGGCTCCGGCCGCCGAGGCCGAGCAGGCCTGACGCGGCGACCCGGGCGCCTCCGGCACCAGCCGGTGCGCGTCCGGTCGTCCAGGCGTTGACGGCGGGAGCGGTGACATGATCTCCGCTCCCGCCGTTCACCCGTAGGCCGGTGGCGCCCACGCGGCACGCCCCGGGGTGTGGACCGCGGACCCGCCGACCGTCGATCTTCCAGACTTCGAGAAAGATTCACAGACTGATGGCGAACTACACCGCCGCCGACGTCAAGAAGCTCCGTGAGCTCACCGGCGCCGGCATGATGGACTGCAAGAAGGCGCTCGACGAGGCCGAGGGCAACGTCGACAAGGCCGTCGAGGCCCTGCGCATCAAGGGCCAGAAGGGCGTCGCCAAGCGCGAGGGCCGCTCCGCCGAGAACGGCGCGGTGGTCTCGATCCTCGCCGACGACCAGACCTCCGGCGTCCTCGTCGAGCTGAAGTGCGAGACGGACTTCGTCGCCAAGGGCGAGAAGTTCCAGTCGGTCGCCAAGGCGATCGCCGAGCACGTCGCGAAGAGCTCCCCGGCGGACCTCGAGGCGCTGCTCGCCTCCGAGATCGAGGCCGGCAAGACCGTCCAGGCGTACGTGGACGAGGCCAACGCCACCCTGGGCGAGAAGATCGTCCTGGACCGTTTCGCCCAGTTCTCCGGCGGTTACGTGACGGCGTACATGCACCGCACGATGCCGGACCTGCCGCCGCAGATCGGTGTCCTGGTCGAGCTCGACAAGGAGAATGCCGAGGTCGCGAAGGGCGTCGCGCAGCACATCGCCGCGTTCGCGCCGAAGTACCTCTCGCGTGAGGACGTTCCGGCCGAGGTCGTCGAGGCCGAGCGCCGGATCGCCGAGGAGACCACGCGCGCCGAGGGCAAGCCCGAGGCGGCCCTGCCGAAGATCGTCGAGGGTCGTGTCAACGGCTTCTTCAAGGACGCCACGCTGCTCGGCCAGCCGTACGCGCTGGACAACAAGAAGTCGGTCCAGAAGGTCCTGGACGAGGCCGGTGTCACCCTGAAGCGCTTCACGCGCATCAAGGTCGGCATCTGAGTCCGTACCGCGACGGGGGCGCGAGCCCTATAGGGTCGAGAGCGGCCGTCCGTGCTCGTGCCGTGCGTGGTGTCGGCGCCCCCGGTGTCCCGAGAGGCTCGGGACGTCCGGCCGGTGCCGCCCCGCACGGGCGCGTCACGGGCGACAGCACATCTGACTGACGAGGAGGCCATTGCCGCGCATGGGAAGCGAACCCGCCCCCACCGGCAATGGCCTTCTTCGCATGTGTGACACGTAAAAGAGGCGAGATCTCCATGACCACCAAGGCCGAGAAGAGCGACGACGGCGGCAAAGTGCCCGGCCGGTATCTGCTGAAGCTGTCCGGGGAGGCGTTCTCCGGCGGCGGCGGGCTCGGCGTCGATCCGGACGTGGTGCACGCCATCGCCCGCGAGATCGCGGCCGTGGTGCGGGACGGCGCGCAGATCGCCGTCGTCATCGGGGGCGGCAACTTCTTCCGCGGGGCGGAGCTGCAGCAGCGCGGGATGGACCGGGCGCGCTCGGACTACATGGGCATGCTCGGCACGGTCATGAACTGCCTCGCTCTCCAGGACTTCCTGGAGAAGGAGGGCATCCAGTGCCGGGTGCAGACCGCCATCACCATGGGGCAGGTCGCCGAGCCGTACATTCCGCTGCGCGCGGTGCGGCACCTGGAGAAGGGCCGTGTGGTGATCTTCGGCGCCGGTATGGGCATGCCGTACTTCTCCACCGACACCACCGCCGCCCAGCGTGCCCTGGAGATCGACGCCGAGGCGCTGCTGATGGGCAAGAACGGCGTGGACGGGGTGTACGACTCCGACCCGAAGACCAACCCCGGGGCGGTCAAGTTCGACGCGCTCAGCTACGGCGAGGTCATCACCCGGGAGCTGCGGGTCGCCGACGCCACCGCGATCACGCTGTGCCGGGACAACAAGCTGCCCATCCTGGTCTTCGAGCTGCTGACGGAGGGCAACATCGCGCGTGCCGTCAAGGGTGAGAAGATCGGCACTCTCGTGGGCGAGCAGGACAGCCGGAGCTGACGAAGGGGTCCCGGGCCGGGGGATGGACAATGTCCCGCCGGTCGGGAACCGTGCAGGAACAGGTAGAAGACGCGACGCAGCCGGCCGCCGTCCCGACCAGGATCAGATGCCGGGCCCACTCAAGACACGCAGGAGCAAGTGGTGATCGAAGAGACCCTCCTCGAGGCCGAGGAGAAGATGGAGAAGGCCGTCGTGGTCGCCAAGGAGGACTTCGCCGCGATCCGCACCGGCCGTGCGCACCCGGCGATGTTCAACAAGATCGTGGCCGACTACTACGGCGCGCCGACGCCGATCAACCAGCTGGCCTCGTTCTCCGTGCCGGAGCCGCGCATGGCCGTGGTGACCCCGTTCGACAAGACCGCGCTGCGGAACATCGAGCAGGCGATCCGTGACTCCGACCTCGGCGTCAACCCGAGCAACGACGGCAACATCATCCGCGTGGTGTTCCCGGAGCTGACCGAGGAGCGCCGGCGGGAGTACATCAAGGTCGCCAAGACCAAGGGCGAGGACGCCAAGATCTCGATCCGTTCGGTGCGCCGCAAGGCCAAGGACGCCATCGACAAGCTGATCAAGGACGGCGAGATCGGCGAGGACGAGGGCCGCCGTGCGGAGAAGGAGCTCGACGACACCACCGCCAAGTACGTCGCCCAGGTGGACGAGCTGCTGAAGCACAAGGAAGCCGAGCTGCTCGAGGTCTGATGAACGACTCATCCTGGGGGGCGCCGCCGCAGGCCGGGTACGGGGGGCGGTCCGACCGGGGCCCCTTCCAGGGAGCCGGCCCGGCGGGTCCCGCCTACGACGCGCGGGACGCCCACGGTCCGTCGCAGACTCGGCCCATGCCCATCGTGCCCGACGTACCCGCACACGGCGGGGAGCAGGACGGCCGGGGGTCCGCCGCAGCGGGCGGCCCCCCGTTCCACCGCCCGGCCCCGCCGCAGACGCCCTACGGGACCCCGCCGCCCCCCGGTGCCCACCAGTACCCGGGGGCCCAGCCGCAGAAGCCGGAGCCCATGCCCGAGCCAGCCGCCGCGCAGCCGGCGCCCGCGCCCTCGTCCGGTCCGCCGCCGAAGAAGAGCGCGGGCCGTGACCTGGGCGCCGCCATAGGGGTCGGCGTCGGGCTGGGTGTGGTGATCGTCGCCTCGCTGTTCTTCGTCAAGGCCGCGTTCGTCGGCGTGATAGCGGTCGCCGTGGTGGTCGGGCTGTGGGAGCTGACCAGCAGGCTGCAGGAGCGCAAGGGCATCCGTGCCCCCCTGGTGCCGCTGGCGCTCGGCGGGGCGGCGATGGTCGTCGCCGGCTATCTGCGGGGCACGCAGGGCGCCTGGGTGGCGATGGCGCTGACCGCGCTGGCGGTGCTGGTGTGGCGGATGACGCAGCCGCCGGAGAACTATCTGAAGGACGTCACCGCGGGTGTGTTCGCCGCGTTCTACGTCCCCTTCCTCGCCACGTTCGTCGCCCTCATGCTGGCCGCGGACGACGGCCCCTGGCGGGTGCTGACGTTCCTGATACTGACGGTGGTCAGCGACACCGGGGCCTACGCCGTCGGCTGGCGCTTCGGCCGGCACAAGCTGGCCCCGCGCATCAGCCCCGGCAAGACCCGCGAGGGCCTGGTCGGAGCGGTGGGCTTCGCGATGGTGGCGGGCGCGCTGTGCATGCACTTCCTCGTCGACGACGGGAAGTGGTGGCAGGGTCTGCTGCTCGGTCTCGCGGTCGCGGCCACGGCCACGCTGGGCGACCTCGGCGAGTCGATGATCAAGCGCGACCTCGGCATCAAGGACATGGGCACGCTGCTCCCGGGGCACGGGGGCATCATGGACCGGCTCGACTCGCTGCTGCCGACGGCCCCGGTGGTGTGGTTGCTGCTGGTGGCCTTCGTCGGTTCGGGTTGACGGCGAGCAGGTACGCTGGAAGGGCCCGTGGCGTGTGCCGCGGGCCCTTCCGTTGTGTCGATCTGTCCCCGGCCCTCGTGAGGGCCGCCCCCCGAGGGTTCCCGCGCCGGCATCGTCGTGCCGTCCTCCCCGCGCAGACGGGGGCCGGAAACCCTGTCGTCCTGAGGAGTCACCCGACCGTGGCACGTCCAGCCCCCGGCGAACTCACCTTCGCCGCCCCGCGCGGAGCGAAGCGGCCGCCGCGGCATCTCGCCGACCTGTCGCCCGCCGAGCGCAAGGAGGCCGTCTCCGCGATCGGCGAGAAGCCCTTCCGCGCCAAGCAGCTCTCGCAGCACTACTTCGCGCGGTACGCGCACGACCCGCAGGAGTGGACGGACATCCCCGCCGCCTCGCGCGGCCGGCTGCGGGAGGCACTGCTGCCGGAACTGATGACGGTCGTCCGGCATCTGTCGACCGACGCTGACACCACCCGCAAGACGCTGTGGCGGCTGTTCGACGGGACGCTCGTCGAGTCGGTCCTCATGCGCTACCCGGACCGGGTGACCATGTGCATCAGCTCCCAGGCGGGCTGCGGCATGAACTGCCCGTTCTGCGCCACCGGGCAGGCGGGCCTGGACCGGAACCTGTCGACCGCCGAGATCGTGCACCAGATCGTCGACGGCATGCGGGCCCTGCGGGACGGCGAGATCCCCGGCGGCCCGGCCCGGCTGTCGAACATCGTCTTCATGGGCATGGGCGAGCCGCTCGCCAACTACAACCGGGTGGTCGCCGCGATCCGCCGGCTGACCGACCCCGAGCCGGACGGGCTGGGGCTCTCCCAGCGCGGCATCACCGTCTCCACGGTGGGTCTCGTCCCGGCCATCCACCGGTTCACCGACGAGGGCTTCAAGTGCCGGCTGGCGATCTCCCTGCACGCCCCCGACGACGAGCTGCGCGACACCCTCGTGCCCGTCAACACGCGGTGGAAGGTGCGCGAGGTCCTCGACGCCGGCTTCGAGTACGCGGCCCGGTCCGGGCGGCGGCTGTCCATCGAGTACGCCCTCATCCGTGACATCAACGACCAGGCGTGGCGCGGCGACCGGCTCGGCCGGCTCCTCAAGGGCCGCCCGGTCCACGTCAACCTGATCCCGCTCAATCCGACGCCCGGCTCCAAGTGGACCGCCTCGCGCCCCGAGGACGAGAAGGCCTTCGTCGAGGCGATCGCCGCGCACGGGGTGCCGGTGACGGTCAGGGACACCCGGGGCCAGGAGATCGACGGCGCCTGCGGTCAGCTCGCAGCCACCGAACGGTAGGCTTACGGACAGACGGTAGTCTTTTCAGCCATACACATCTTCATATTCCGACAGGGGAGCGCCACAGCGCTGAGAGTGCGGCAACCGGGCCGCAGACCCTCTGAACCTCGCCCAGGTCATTCTGGGTAGGGAGATCGGTCGTCACTCGAGCTGTTGCGCCCTGTCCGGGCCGCCGCCCCCACGGGCGGGGGCCCGGACAGGGCCGCGTCTTCTCCTGGTCACCCCAGGAGGAATCCAGTGCACACCAAGAGCATGGTGGCCGTCGCCGCGGGCCTCGGCCTCCTCACGCTGTCCGCGTGCGGCTCCTCGTCCGGATCCGGCGACTCCGGCTCCGGCAAGGACGCGAAGACCGTCACCCTCGTCAGCCACGACTCGTGGGCCGTCTCCAAGAGCGTGCTCAAGGACTTCGAGAAGAAGTCCGGCTACACGGTCAAGGTCCTCAAGGACGGCGACGCCGGGCAGGCCGTCAACAAGGCGATCCTCACCAAGGACAACCCGCAGGGCGACGTCCTCTTCGGCGTCGACAACACCCTGCTCTCCCGCGCCCTCGACAACGGCCTCTTCCAGCCCTACGAGGCCAAGGGGCTCGACGGGGTCGACGCCGCCTACCGCATCGACGACAGACACCGCGTCACCCCCGTCGACCACGGCGACATCTGCGTCAACTACGACAAGGCGTACTTCAGCGCGCACAAGCTGAGCCCGCCCTCCTCCTTCGCCGACCTCGCCGACCCCCGGTACAGGAACCTCCTCGTCACCGAGAACGCCGCCACCTCCTCGCCCGGCCTCGGCTTCCTCCTCGGCACCGCCGCCCAGTACGGCGACGGCTGGGAGAACTACTGGAAGAAGCTCAAGGCCAACGGCGTCAAGGTGGTCGACGGCTGGGAGCAGGCCTACAACGAGGAGTTCTCCGGCTCGGCCGGCGGAAAGAAGGCGAAGGGGGACCGCCCCCTCGTCGTCTCCTACGCCTCCTCCCCGCCCGCCGAGGTCGTCTACGCCGACCCGCAGCCCAAGACCGCGCCCACCGGCGTCGCCGAGAACACCTGCTTCCGGCAGATCGAGTTCGCCGGACTGCTCAGCGGCGCCCACAACACCAAGGGCGGCGAGGCGCTCCTGGACTTCCTGCTCACCAAGGAGTTCCAGCAGGACATGCCGCTCAACATGTTCGTCTACCCGGTGACCGACGACGCCAAGGTCCCCGCCGCGTTCACCGCGTACGGGCCCGCCGCCAAGAACCCGAGGACCATGGCCCCCGGCCGGATCGCCGAGCACCGCGACGAGTGGGTCAAGACGTGGACCTCGCTCGTACTGAAGTGACCGGAGCGAGCGGGGCGGCCGGGACGGCGAAGGCGCCCGGGGAGGGGGGCACGGCACCCGCCCGGGACCGCCGCCGGCGCAACGCGGCACGGCTCGGCCTGATGGCCCTGCCGGTCGCGTTCTTCGCGGTGTTCTTCGCCTACCCGGTCGCCGCCATCGTCGCCCGTGGCCTCCACGCGGACGGAAGCTGGCGGTTCGGCCGGATCGCGGACGTCCTCGGGGAGTCCGGCATCCGGCACGTGCTGTGGTTCACCACCTGGCAGGCCCTCGCCTCCACCGCCCTCACCCTCGCGATCGCGCTCCCCGGCGCCTACGTCTTCGCACGCTTCGACTTCCCCGGCCGCAGCGTGCTGCGCGCGGTGGTCACCGTGCCGTTCGTGCTGCCGACCGTCGTCGTCGGCACCGCCTTCCTCGCCCTCCTCGGCCGCGGCGGACTCCTCGACGACCTGTGGGGGGTGCGCCTGGACACCACGGTGTGGGCGATCCTGCTCGCGCACGTCTTCTTCAACTACGCCGTCGTCGTCCGCACCGTGGGCGGCCTGTGGGGGCAGCTCGACCCCCGCCAGGAGGAGGCCGCCCGCATGCTCGGCGCCTCACGCCTGACCGCCTGGCGCACGGTCACCCTGCCCGCGCTCGGCCCCGCCGTGGCCGCCGCCGCCCTCATGGTCTTCCTGTTCACCTTCACCTCCTTCGGCATCGTGCAGATCCTCGGCGGCCCCACCTTCGCTACCCTGGAGGTCGAGATCTACCGGCAGACCTCCGAGATCTTCGACCTGTCCGCGGCGGCCGTCCTCACCCTCGTCCAGTTCGCCGCCGTCGGCGCGATCCTCGCCGTGCACGCCTGGACCGTGCGCCGCCGGGAGACCGCGCTGCGGCTCGTCGACGCCTCCCTGACCGCCCGCCGCCCGCGCGGCGCCGGACAGTGGGCCCTGCTCGCCGGCGTGCTCACCACCGTCGCCCTGTTGCTGGTGCTGCCGCTCGCCGTACTCGTGCAGCGCTCCCTGGACGCGCCCGGCTTCGCCTACTACAAGGCCCTCACCCGCGAGGACGGCGGCACCTTCCTCGTCCCGCCCCTCGACGCCGTCGGCATCTCCCTGCGCTACGCCCTCGCCGCCACCCTCGTCGCCCTGGTCATCGGCGGGCTCGCCGCCGCCGCGCTGGCCCGCCGCGACGCCGGACGCCTCGTCCGGGGCTTCGACGCGCTGCTGATGCTGCCGCTCGGCGTGTCCGCCGTCACCGTCGGCTTCGGCTTCCTCATCGCCCTCGACGAACCCCCGCTGGACCTGCGCTCCTCCTGGCTGCTCGTGCCGCTCGCCCAGGCCCTGGTCGGCGTGCCCTTCGTGGTGCGCACCATGCTGCCCGTGCTGCGCGCCGTCGACGACCGGCTCCGGCAGGCCGCCGCCGTGCTCGGCGCGGGCCCCTGGCGGGTGTGGCGGGAGGTCGACCTGCCCCTGGTGCGGCGCGCACTGCTGGTCGCCGCCGGATTCGCCTTCGCCGTCTCCCTCGGGGAGTTCGGGGCGACCGTGTTCATCGCCCGGCCCGACAACCCCACCCTGCCCGTCGCCGTCGCCCGGCTCCTCGGGCGGGCAGGCGAACTCAACTACGGGCAGGCGATGGCCCTGTCCACGATCCTGATGGTGGTGTGCGCCCTCGCCCTGCTCGTCCTGGAGCGGCTGCGCATCGACCGGAGCGGGGAGTTCTGATGCTGCTCAGCCTCACCGGCGCGCACGTCCGCTTCGGCCGACGGCCCGCCCTCGACGCCGTCGACCTGGACGTCGCCGAACACGAGACCGTGTGCGTCCTGGGCCCCAGCGGCAGCGGCAAGTCCACCCTGCTGCGCGCCGTCGCCGGACTCCAGCCGCTGGACGGCGGCCGCGTGCTCCTCGACGGACGTGACCAGGCCGCCGTGCCCGCGCACCGGCGCGAGGTCGGCCTCATGTTCCAGGACCACCAGCTCTTCCCGCAGCACGACGTCGGCGGCAACGTCGCCTTCGGCCCGCGCATGCACGGCATGCCGAAGCATGAACGGGCCGCTCGCGTCGCGGAACTGCTCGACCTGGTCGGACTGCCCGGCGCCGAGCGGCGGGCGGTGGCCGCCCTGTCCGGCGGCGAGCAGCAGCGCGTCGCCCTCGCCCGCGCCCTGGCCGCCCGCCCCCGGCTGCTCATGCTCGACGAACCGCTCGGACAGCTCGACCGCTCGCTGCGCGAACGCCTCGTCGTCGAACTGCGCGAACTCTTCGCCCGGCTGGGCACCACCGTGCTCGCCGTCACCCACGACCAGGGCGAGGCCTTCGCGCTCGCCGACCGGGTCGTCGTCATGCGCGAGGGCCGCATCGCCCAGTCCGGCACCCCGCTGGAGGTCTGGCAGCGGCCCGCCGACGCCTTCGTCGCACGCTTCCTCGGCTTCGACAACGTCGTCCCCGCGACCGTCACCGGGCAGGCCGCCGACACGCCCTGGGGCAAGCTCCCGGTCCCGGAGGGCTCCCCGCAGGGCCCCGGCACGCTGCTCGTCCGGCCCGCCGGAGTACGGCTCGTCACCGGCGCCGAGGGACTGCCCTGCACCGTCACCGCCCGCACCTTCCGCGGCACCCACGTCTCCGTCCACCTCCGCCCCGAGGGGGCGCCCCGCCTGGAGGCCGCCTGCGCGCTGCGGGACGCCCCCGAGGTGGGCAGCGAGGTCGGCGTCGCCTTCGACGCCGCCGAGACCGTCCTGCTCGGCTGAACACCCCCTCCTGCGCGGGGCACGCCACGCGCACGACGACGGCCCGCCCCCGCGAGGGGACGGGCCGTCTGGTGCCTACGGGTGTCGCGAGGGCGTCAGCCGGACTTCGAGGCGCCGCGGCGGCGCATGCCGAAGAACACCGCGCCACCACCGACGAGGACCAGCGCGGCGGCGATGCCGGCGATCATCGGGGTGTTCGAACTGGCGCCGGTCTCGGCCAGGTTGGACTCGCCGACGGCCGCGGGCGAGGGACCGTTGTCGCTGTCCGAGGCGGCCGGGGCGGCCTCGGACTCCGTGGCGGTGTCCGAGGGCGTGCTCTCGGGGGTGGACTCCTCGCCGGAGGGCTTGTCCGCCGTCTGTGAGGGCTTCGGCGAGGCGGGCTTCGAGGGCGTGGTGCTGTCGCCGGAGGAGCAGGCCGTCTCCGGGGCCGTCACATTGCCCTTGACGTCGTCGTCGACGGCGTTGTTGTTCGCCTTGACGTGGACCCGGTAGACGGCGCCCGGCTTCCAGTCCTCCTCGAAGGTGACGGTGACACCCTCGCGGGAACCCCGGACGTCGGTCTTCTCGCCGACCTTCTTCTCGTCGGCGCCGTTGTTCTCCAGGAACACGGAGATGGTCACCGGGGTGCGGGAGGCGTCGACGTTGGTGACGGCGATGACGCCCTTGTCGCCGTCGCACTTGGCCACGGCGGAGAACTCGTTGATGTTGCAGGCCGACGCGGTGCCGGCGACGCCGAGCGCGAGGGCCGCCGAGGCGGACGCGACGCCGAGGACGCGGGCGGCGCGCGCGGTGGTGCGCCGGGATATGAACGAGGCGGATGAGGTGGACGACTTGGACAAGGTGGCCACTGTGCCCTTCACGGGATGCGCAACTGCGGGGGGTGAACGGAGACTTGAGGGCGCCACAGGAGCGGTCGCCACAGAATCCCCGAGTGGCTCACAGGTCTATAAGCGTCACGTAAGAGCTGTCAACGCATATGCCTCGTCAACTCCCGGACTTTACCCGCTTATTAACCGCTCGGACGTTTGAGTGTCACCCCGTGGGACGGCGCCCGCCCAGGCGGGGACGGGCGCGAGCACCCCACGGCCCCCCAACTCTGCCCGCACCGGCCGGGTTCAGCCCTCGACGGCCGCCGGGTCCATCCACACGACCTCCCAGGAGTGGCCGTCCGGGTCGTCGAAGGAACGGCCGTACATGAAACCGTGGTCCTGGGTGTCGTCGTTGTCGGTGCCCCCGGCGGCGAGCGCCCGCTCGACCAGCTCGTCCACCTTCTCCCGGCTCTCCGCGCTCAGACACAGCAGGACCTCGCTGGTGCGGGCGGAGTCCGCGATCTCCTTCTTGGTGAAGTCGGCGTAGCGCTTCCTGCTGAGCATCATCGCGATGATCGTGTCGCTGATCACCACGCAGGCGCAGTCCTCGTTGCTGAACTGCGGGTTGATCGAGTAGCCGAGCTCGGTGAAGAACTTCCTCGAGGTCTCGACGTTCTCGACGGGCAGGTTCACGAAGATCATCTGCTGGTACACGGCGGGGCTCCCGGTGGGGTTGCGGTGCTGCGTCTTCCTTACGGAGGGACAGACCCGGAGCGCTCACCGAACTCATCGGCACGCCGGGAAGGAATTTCCCGCGGCCACCGGGCCCCGCCGCTCAGCGAAGGAGCGGCAGGGCGGCCAGCTCGGCGACCAGCCAGGTCAGCGGGGCGAGGACGAGGACCAGAGCGCCGGCGCGCAGCAGCGCGGCGGACCGCAGCAGAGTGGCCGGGGCACCGATGCGCAGCAGGGCGGCGGTGGTGTCGGCCCGGTCGCCGCGGGCCTCGACGGCCGCCGTCAGCAGCGTCGCGAGGGCGCAGCCGGCCACCACGAGCGCGCCGAGGGCGCTCAGCGGCCCGAACGCGGGGGGCGCGTCGTGCGCCTCGGCGTACACCCGGGCGATGGCGTACGCGCCGGAGGCGACCGCGCACACCACGCCGAGGGGACGGCCGATGCGCCCCGCCTCCTCCTGGAGGCCCCGGCCGGACAGCAGCCGCAGGACGCCCGGGCGGGCCGCCTGCAGCAGGCGCCCGCACAGGTGGGTGAGCGCGGGCCCGGCCAGGGCGAGGCCGAGGGCGGTGAGCGCCCAGCCGGCCAGCACACCGGCGGTGCCGGCCACGAGGTCGCCGGGGAGGTCGAGGCGCGCGCCGCGCGGGTCGCGGGCGGCGTAGGTCTCGGTGGTCAGGCCGGCGGCGACGACGGCGATGCCCCACGGCAGTCCGGACGGGGCGGGTACGGCGTGGGTCTCGGTGTCCGCCGGGAGGGTGCCCTGCCGTCCGGTCGCCGCGCGAGGCTTCCCCACCCGGCGGTTCCCGGCCGCCGTGCCCGCGCCCGGCGTGCCCGGCTCCGCACCGGGCTCGGCGCCCGGCCTGCCGGCCGGCCCCGCGCCCGGGTCCGTCGGTGCGTCGCGGCGGGCGTCCTCGCGGGGACGCAGGCTCAGGGCGCCGGCCACCGAGGCCGCGAGGGGGACCACCGCCAGCAGGGTCACCGTCGCCGGGAGCGGCAGCGGCAGGCCCGCCGCGAGCGCGTCGGCGAGGGAGTTGCGGGGCGGGGTGCCGGGCAGGTCGCCGCGCAGGTGCAGGAAGAGGAGGAGCGCGGCGGCGGAGCCGAGCGCGCAGGACAGGGCGGTGGTGAGGACGGAGAACACCATCAGGCGGCCGGGGCCCAGGCCGACCGCCGACAGCCCGGGGCGCGGCCGCGTGGCCGGGTCGGCGCGGGCGACGGCGACGGCGAGGTGCACGGTGGCCGCGAGCGGGACCGCGCACCACGCGAGCCGCAGCGCGGCCCCGGGGGAGGCCCCCGGGTGCGCGAGGGCGTACCCGAAGGCGCACAGCAGCAGGAAGCCGGTGCCCGCCGAGGCGGCGGCGACCAGCAGTCTGCGGACCTGGACCAGTACGTGTGCCCGGCGGGCTAGACGGAGAGCGAGCACGCGGCCCGGCCTTCCGACTCCGCGGCGGGCGGCAGATGGACGGTCTGCACGCAGCGGCCGTCCAGGAGCGCCACCGAGCGGTCGGCGAGCGTCGCCGTCTCGGGTTCGGTCGTGGCCAGGACGACCGTGATGCCGTGCGAGCGGGCCGCCGTGGTGAGGGTGCGCAGCACGTGGGCGCGGTCGGCCCGGTGCAGCGAGGCGGTCGGCTCGTCGGCGAAGAGCACGGTGGGCGCCGCGGCCAGGGCGCGGGCGATGGCCACCCGCTGCCGCGCGGCGGCCGGCAGGCCGCGCGGGCGTTTGCGCGCGCAGTCCCCGATGTCGAGCCGTTCGAGCCATTCGCGGGCGGTGGTCCGGGCGGCACGGCGCCCGGTGCCGCGCAGCATCAGCGGCAGGGCGGCGTTCTCCCAGACGGTGAGCTCGGGGACCAGGTGGGGCACCGGGTCGATCCAGCCGAACCGCTCCCGGCGCAGCCGTTCGCGCCGCATCGGGCGCATGGTGTGCATCGGCTTGCTGTTGAACCAGATCTCGCCGCTCTGCGCCGGCAGCAGTCCGGACAGACAGCTCAGCAGGGTCGTCTTGCCGCTGCCGCGCGGGCCGGTGACGGCCAGGATCTCGCCGTCGCGCACGCCGAGCGAGACACCGGTCAGGGCCGGCGAGCCGTTGTGCTGGAAGTGCAGGGCGCGTGCCCAGAGCACGTCGTTGTCCGGCGGTGCCACCATCGCGTACACCTCGCTTCAGATCCGCTGTCCCGGCCGGGTCTTCGGGCAGGTCCCGCTGCCGCGTCCCCCGTCCGGGCCCCTCCTGGGGGTCCCTCTTCCGGGGGAACGAAGACAGGGCCGATCGGTCACTGGCACGCTAGGCGGCCCCGAGGCGGGAGGCCGGACGGCACACGGCCCCGGGTCACCGTTTCCCACTCGAACGGGTGACCCGAGGCCGTTGTTGATCATTCAGGACGACGATATGCCCGGCGTGTGGAGCGTCCTGTGCGCGAGGCTCACAGCTTCGTCCACGCCTCCGTCAGCACGCCCCGCAGTATCTGTTCGATCTCGTCGAACGTGGACTGGTCGGAGATCAGCGGCGGGGCGAGCTGGACGACGGGGTCGCCGCGGTCGTCGGCCCGGCAGTACAGGCCGTTGTCGTACAGGGCCTTGGAGAGGAAGCCGTAGAGGACCCGCTCGGTCTCCTCCGCGTCGAAGCTCTCCTTGGTCGCCTTGTCCTTCACTAGCTCGATGCCGTAGAAGAAGCCGTTGCCGCGGACGTCGCCGACGATCGGCAGGTCGTGCAGCTTCTCCAGGGTGGCGCGGAAGGCGCCCTCGTTGTCCAGCACGTGCTGGTTGAGGCCCTCGCGCTCGAACAGGTCGAGGTTGGCGAGGCCGACGGCCGCGGAGACCGGGTGGCCGCCGAAGGTGTAGCCGTGCAGGAAGGTGTTGTCGCCCTTGTAGAACGGCTCGGCCAGGCGGTCGGAGATGACACAGGCGCCGATGGGGGAGTAGCCCGAGGTCATCCCCTTGGCGCAGGTGATCATGTCGGGGACGTAGCCGAACTTGTCGCAGGCGAACATCGTGCCGAGCCGGCCGAAGGCGCAGATGACCTCGTCGGAGACGAGCAGCACGTCGTAGGTGTCGCAGATCTCGCGGACCCGCTGGAAGTAGCCGGGCGGCGGCGGGAAGCAGCCACCGGCGTTCTGCACCGGCTCCAGGAAGACGGCGGCGACGGTGTCCGGGCCCTCGAAGAGGATCTGCTGCTCGATCTGGTCGGCGGCCCAGCGGCCGAAGGCCTCGGGGTCGTCGCCGAAGAGCGGGGCGCGGTAGATGTTGGTGTTGGGCACCTTGTGCGCGCCCGGCACGAGCGGCTCGAAGGGCGCCTTCAGGGCGGGCAGGCCGGTGATGGACAGGGCGCCCTGGGGGGTGCCGTGGTAGGCCACGGCGCGGGATATCACCTTGTGCTTGGTGGGCTTGCCGGTCAGCTTGAAGTACTGCTTGGCCAGCTTCCAGGCGGTCTCCACCGCCTCGCCGCCGCCGGTGGTGAAGAAGACCTTGTTCAGATCGCCCGGCGCGTACCCGGCGAGCCGCTCGGCGAGTTCGACGGCCTTGGGGTGGGCGTAGGACCACACCGGGAAGAACGCCAGCTCCTGCGCCTGCTTGAACGCGGTCTCGGCGAGCTCCGTGCGGCCGTGGCCCGCCTGGACGACGAACAGGCCCGCGAGGCCGTCCAGGTAGCGCCTGCCCTTGTCGTCGTAGATGTAGGTGCCCTCGCCGCGCACGATCGTCGGCACGGGGGCGTTCTCGTACGAGGACATGCGGGTGAAGTGCATCCACAGGTGGTCGTACGCGGCCTTGCTGAGGTCCTTGGCGCTGTCGGTGCTCACGGCTATCGGGTTCCCCACATGTAGGTCTGCTTCTTGAGCTTGAGGTAGACGAAACTCTCGGTGGAGCGCACGCCGGGGACGGCCCGGATGCGTTTGTTGATGACCTCCAGGAGGTGGTCGTCGTCCTCGCAGACGATCTCCACCATCAGGTCGAAGGACCCGGCGGTCATCACGACGTACTCGCACTCGTCCATGGCCGCCAGCGCGTCCGCGACGGCGGCCACGTCCCCCTCCACGTTGACGCCGACCATCGCCTGCCGCCGGAAGCCCACCGTGAGCGGGTCCGTCACGGCGACGATCTGCATGACGCCCTGGTCGAGGAGTTTCTGCACGCGCTGGCGCACGGCCGCCTCGGAGAGGCCCACCGCCTTGCCGATCGCGGCGTACGGTCGCCGGCCGTCCTCCTGGAGCTGTTCGACGATGGCGAGGGAGACGGCGTCCAGGTGGGGGACGCCGTTGCCGTTCCGGTGCTCCCGGGAGGAGTCCCTGTGCTCTGCGCTTCGACTGGCCACGGGGTCACTGTGCACGAGGTATCGACAGTTCCGCAAGGCATTCTCGATGAAATTCGTTGTCTGAGGTGAGTGAAGATGCGGATTTCGCAGCGCGCGGGGGAGTGGGGGTATTGAAAACGCGAGGGCACCGACTAGGGTGGATGTCTCAGCAAATGGACACGTGGCGAAGCCGGACACGTGACGTTTGCCGCCCGCAACCGAAACCCCCGGGAGGACCGGCAGTGAGCACCGAGCTGCGTCGTCTGCGCAATCACATCGACGGCGAATTCCGCGACGCCGCCGACGGACGGACCACCGAGGTGGTCAACCCCGTGACCGGTGCGGCGTACGCGACGGCACCGCTGTCCGGGCAGGCGGACGTCGACGCCGCCATGGCCGCCGCCGCCGCGGCCTTCCCCGCCTGGCGCGACACCACCCCCGCCGAGCGCCAGAAGGCATTGCTGAAGATCGCCGACGCCTTCGAGGAGCGCGCCGAGGAACTCATCGCCGCCGAGGTGGAGAACACGGGCAAGCCGGTCGGGCTGACCCGCACCGAGGAGATCCCGCCGATGATCGACCAGATCCGCTTCTTCGCGGGCGCGGCGCGGATGCTGGAGGGCCGCTCGGCGGGCGAGTACATGGAGGGACTGACCTCCTTCGTACGCCGCGAGCCGATCGGCGTCTGCGCCCAGGTGGCGCCCTGGAACTACCCGATGATGATGGCCGTCTGGAAGTTCGCCCCCGCGCTCGCGGCCGGCAACACGGTCGTGCTCAAGCCCTCCGACACCACCCCCGCCTCCACGGTCCTGATCGCCGACATCATCGGCTCGATCCTGCCCAAGGGCGTCTTCAACGTGATCTGCGGCGACCGCGACACCGGCCGGCTGATGGTCGAGCACCCGACCCCGGCGATGGCCTCCATCACCGGCTCCGTGCGGGCCGGCATGTCGGTCGCCGAGTCCGCCTCCCGGGACCTCAAGCGGGTCCACCTCGAACTCGGCGGCAAGGCACCCGTCGTCGTCTTCGAGGACACCGACATCGCCAAGGCCGTCGAGGACATCTCGGTCGCCGGGTACTTCAACGCCGGACAGGACTGCACGGCCGCCACGCGCGTCCTCGTCCACGAGGACATCCACGACGAGTTCGTCGCCGCGCTCGCCAAGGCCGCCGCCGAGACGAAGACCGGGCAGCCCGACGACGAGGACGTGCTGTACGGGCCGCTGAACAACCCCAGCCAGCTCGAGCAGGTCGCCGGATTCATCGAGCGGCTCCCCGCGCACGCCAAGGTCGAGGCCGGCGGCCACCGGGTGGGCGAGACGGGGTACTTCTACGCCCCCACCGTCGTCTCCGGCCTGAAGCAGGACGACGAGATCATCCAGCAGGAGGTCTTCGGCCCGGTCATCACCGTGCAGTCCTTCCGGGACGAGGACCAGGCCGTGGAGTGGGCCAACGGCGTCGACTACGCGCTGGCCTCGTCCGTGTGGACGAAGGACCACGGCCGGGCGATGCGGATGTCCCGGAAGCTGGACTTCGGGTGCGTGTGGATCAACACCCACATCCCGCTGGTCGCGGAGATGCCGCACGGCGGCTTCAAGAAGTCCGGCTACGGCAAGGACCTGTCGGGCTACGGACTCGAGGACTACACGCGGATCAAGCACGTGATGACGTCGCTCGACGTGTGACACCCGCCGCTCGACGTGGGACACCCGCCGTGAGCGGGGGCGTGCGGGCCCCCGCTCACGGCTGCGTCCGCCCGCGCCCTCAGAGGCGTTCCCGCAGCGCGTGCAGGGCGTCGACGCGGTTGGTGGTGAGCGAGTCGGCGCCCGCGGCCAGCAGACGGCGCATGGTCCGATGAGTGTCGGGGGTCCACGCCGAGAGCAGCCGCCCGCCGCGGTGCACATGGGCCGCCAGCTCGCGGGTGACCAGGCCGAACCGGTAGTTCAGCCAGCGCGGCCGCACCGCCTCGAGGAGCACCGGGCGCGGCGGGGCCAGGGAGGTCCAGGTCAGCGCGATCTCGGCGGCCGGGTCGGCGGAGCGCACCGCGAGCATCGCGGGGGCGCCGGCGCAGTAGTACGCGCGCTCCTGCGCCTCGCACTCCCTCACGACGTCCAGGATGCGTCGTACCGACCGGGGGCCGGGTGTGCCGGGCAGGTCGATCAGCACGCGGCTGCCGTCCGTCGCCACCAGCGCCTCGGCCAGCGTCGGCACCCCGCCGTCCGTCAGGTCGCGCACCTCCGCCGCGGACAGTGAGGCCAGCGGCCGGTCGTGCCCCCACAACCGCTTCAGTGTGCCGTCGTGCAGTAGGACGGGGACCCCGTCCCGGGTGAGCCGCACGTCGAACTCCACCGCGTCCGCGCCCCGCAGGAGCGCGGACCGCAGCGAGTCGAGCGTGTTCTCACGGAAGCGGTAGGGATCGCCGCGGTGGGCGACGGCGGTGAAGGTCTGCATGCCGGCCATTGTGACCGGCCGCCCCCGCGCACGCCCCGCTGCCCGGCCTCAGACCGCGGCGTCCCACGCGCCGAGGTACGCGTCGATCTCCGTCGCGATGCGCGCCTTGCCGGCCGGGTCCAGGAAGGACGCCTCCACCGCGTTCTTCGCGAGCGCCGCCACGCCCCGCTCGTCCAGGTCCAGCAGACGGGCGGCCACCGCGTACTCCGTGTTGAGGTCGGTGCCGAACATCGGCGGGTCGTCCGAGTTGACGGTGACCAGTACACCGGCGTCCGCGAAGGCCCGGAGCGGGTGCTCCTCCAGCGTGGCCACCGCGCGGGTCGCGATGTTCGAGGTCGGGCAGACCTCCAGCGGAATCCGGTGCTCGGCCAGGTGCGCCAGCAGCTTCGGGTCGCGGGCCGAACTCGTGCCGTGCCCGATGCGCTCGGCGCGCAGCTCGCGCAGCGCGTCCCACACCGTCTCCGGGCCGGTCGTCTCGCCGGCGTGCGGCACGGAGCGCAGACCGGCCGCGATCGCCCGGTCGAAGTAGGGCTTGAACTGCGGGCGCGGCACGCCGATCTCCGGCCCGCCGAGGCCGAAGGAGACGAGCCCCTCCGGGCGGATCCGGTCGTCGGTCGCCAGCCGGGCCGTCTCCTCCGCCGACTCCAGCCCCGCCTCACCGGGAATGTCGAAGCACCAGCGCAGCACCGTGCCGAACTCCGCCTCCGCGGACTTGCGGGCGTCCTCGATCGCGTCCATGAACGCCCGCTCGTCGATCCCCCGGCGCACGGTCGAGGAGAACGGGGTGAGGGTCAGCTCGGCGTAGCGGACCTGCTGACGGGCGAGGTCGCGGGCCACCTCGTAGGTCAGCAGCCGCACGTCCTCCGGGGTGCGGATCAGGTCGACGACGGACAGGTACACCTGGATGAAGTGGGCGAAGTCCGTGAACGTGAAGTAGTCGGCCAGGGCCTCGGGATCGCTGGGCACCTTCGAATCGGGGTGACGGGCGGCCAGCTCCGAGACGATACGGGGGGAGGCGGACCCGACGTGGTGCACGTGCAGTTCCGCCTTGGGGAGGCCGGCGATGAAGGCACGCAGATCGCGGGCGCCGGACATACTGCGAAGGTCGGTGGACAAGGTCCCTCCCCGGGGAACGGCGCACCGCCTGCGCCGCTCGCGGAGCGAAGGCCGCGGTGGGGCACGGGGGTGCGGGTGATCGGCTGATCGATGACTCGACGGTCATCGTAGGCGGCGGGCGGGGGAGAGGCGGGAGCGCCCCCGGCGGCCACGAGGGACGGTTGCCCTGGCCGTAGCATGACGGAACGTTCAACAGAGGGGACCCAGCATGTCCGACGACGCGCGGGCGTCGCACACGCCCGAGGACGCCGCCGCCCCGGACCCGTGGGCGCCGCCGGACTCCGCCGGGTCCCCCGCGCCCGGAGCGGCGCCGCGGCTGAGCAAGGCCGGCGAGGCACCCGGCGCGCACGCCTGGGCGCCCCCTGCGGGAACCGCGCCGGGGAGCGTGGACGCCCCGGGCGCCCTGATACCCGGCTCCAGCGTGCCGCCGGCTCCGCAGGACACCGTGATCGGGCTGCCGCCGGACACGGCCGCTCCGACGCTGCCCGGAGGCACGGCCCCGGCCGGCTCGGTGCACGACCAGGCCACGGTGGCGGGCATGCCGCCGGTCCCCGCGCCGCACCCCTCCGCCACGCCCTCGGTGCCGCCGCCGGCCCCCGCGCCGATGCCGATGCCCGGGCCGATGCCCGGGCCGGCGGTGCCGTCGGCGGCCGGATACACGGCGCCGCCGTACGCCGGTGCGGGCGGCGGAGCCGGTTACGGCGGGTACGTTCCGCCGCCACCGGTGGGGCCCGAGGGCCCCGGCCAGGTCCCGTACGGATACCCGCAGTACCCGGGCGCGGCCGGCGGCTACGGCGGCCCCGGCTACGGACCGCAGGCAGGTCCCCGCGCCTACCCGTGGGGCGGGATGCCGCTGGCCCCCCAGAACGGGGTGAGCACCGCGTCCCTGGTGCTCGGCATCATCACCGTGGTCATCTTCTGCCTGTGGCCCGTCTCGATCCTCCTCGGCGTGCTCGCCGTGATCCTCGGGATCGTGGGGCGCCGCCGGGCGGGCCGGGGCGAGTCCACGAATACCGGACAGGCACTGGCGGGGATCATCTGCGGCGCGGTGGGCGCGCTGCTGGGCGTGGCCCTGATGCTGTACATCTTCCTCGCGCCGGACAACACGGACGAGGACCCCTGGCCCCCCGACGAGGGCTACAACACCACCCTGACCCTCCCCGCCGCACGCTGACCACGGGCCTCTCAGGGGCGCGGGGACTGCGCAATTCCCGGCGGACCCGCACCGCCGCACGCTGACCACGGACCTCTCAAAAACGTGGGGAACTGCGCAACACCCCGGCGGGCCCGCACCGCACCCACCCACGTACGGTGCTCACCCACTCCCGGAGCGCACCGCCCTCGTCACCCCCGCAGCCGCTCCCTCGCCACCATCAGGGCGAAGCCCAACTCGTTGTCCCCCCGCCACCGCTCCGGATCCCCCGCCGCCTCGTCGTCCGCCGCGAGGCCGATGCCCCAGACGCGGTCCAGCGGGCTCGCCTCCACCAGCACACGCTCCCCGGTGCCGAGGAGGAACTCCCGCAGCTCCTCGTCCGCCCCGAACTTGTGCACACTGCCCTCGACCACGATCCGGAACCGCTCGCGCCGCCACACGGCCTCGTCGAAGCCCCGCACCTGCCGGCCGGCCTTCTTCGCCTGCGCGGGGTGCGGGGCCGCGAGGGCCAGCCGCTCCGCGTCGGCGTCGCCGAACAGGCGGGCCTTCCCGGCCATCATCCAGTGCTCCGCCGTCGCGTACTCGACGCCGTCCACGATGAACGGAGAGGGCCACCACTGGCTCAGACAGCTCGCGCCAAGGCGCCCGCCGGGCCGCTCCTGGTGGCCCCAGAAGTACAGGTACTTCACCCGCGCCCCCGCGCGGACCGCCGTCAGCAGGGCGTCCCGGGAGGCGATCGTCCTCGTCATGCGGGCGAGTCTGGCACGGCCCGGGGAATATCGGAACGGAGTTTGTCGGTGCCGGGACGATCTTGTTTCCGGTTCGGTGCCGTCCCTGTTCTGCCTGGTCAGCGGGTTCCGCTGTCCGCATGAGCCACCGCGTCGGTCTGCTGCGTGCCCGCCTGGGTGAGGAAGACCCACGTCCCGTAGACGCCCCACGTGAGGCCCAGCAGCGCACTCGCGGCGTAGAAGCCCAGCCCCTTGGTGGAGCCGGCGATGGCGAACAGTCCGGCGGCGGCGATACCTGCCGCGAACACGACGAGCGCGACGACGAGGACGGGCCGCGCGTGCTGGGACGTGCCCCGGCGGGCCGCGTGGTCGAGCACCGAGAGCAGACTCGCGCTCGCTGCCGCGGCGACCAGCAGTTCGACGCCGAGCGCCCAGGTCGGCTGCGGCAGGGTGACCAGCGATGCGGTGACCGTGGTCGTCAGGAACAGGGAGACGGTCTGCGCGGCCCGGTTGCGGTATTCCTGGGAGGTGGCGACGACGTCGAAGCGGAAGGCGACGACGATGAAGGTGAGGCCGGTGAGGCCGGCGGCGCTTCCGCCGACGGTCGCGGCGAACGTGGTCCACATGGCGGTTGCTCCTGTGCGATCTGTGCTGGGTCGGTAGGCCCTGGTGCGATGAAGTGCGGTGGGCGGCGGCTTTCGCGCCGCCGCCCCACCTCGCGGAACTACCTCGTTTCGACCATGGCCATCGGGTCCTCACCGTTTTCCAGGGCGTTCACCGCGTTCTTCCAGGACGAGTCGCCCGAGTAGAGCTGACTGCGGAGGTAGGCCCACACGAGAGCCCGCAGAGTCGCCACGCGCTCGGGGTTCTCGTCGTCCGTCTCCGCCGCGTCGTATCCGGAGATGCCACCGAAGATGTGACCGGCGCCGTACATGGTCACCATGGTCTTGTTGCCGCCGGGGCTGGCCGAGTAGGCGTCGGCGCGGTAGCTGAGCCGATTGGAGAAGTTGGGGTTGAGGTCCTGATCGCCCACGATGATCAGCCCGGTGCCCGTCATCTGCTCGAAGTCGGTGTAGTACAGCACCGGGTAGTTCGTCTTGGCCCACTCGGCGAAGTGCTCGTCGTTGCCGATGCCCGGAGCTCCGATGAGCACTCCCGCCTTGACACGGGAGTCGGACAGGTCCTTCGGCCGGTCGTCGTCCGGGTCCAGCATC
Source organism: Streptomyces griseoaurantiacus (assembly GCF_036189845.1). Lineage (NCBI taxonomy): Bacteria > Bacillati > Actinomycetota > Actinomycetes > Kitasatosporales > Streptomycetaceae > Streptomyces > Streptomyces griseoaurantiacus. The sequence goes on from NZ_CP108326.1 coordinate 5,438,015, forward strand.
CGGGCTCCGAGGAGGAGGGAGACGGTGTTGCCGCCCAGGGAGTGCCCCACGGCGCCGACACGGTCCCTGTCGATCCGCCGTTCGGCGAGACCGGGGACGGCGGCCTCGATCTCGTCGAGGCGGTCGAGGATGGTGTGCATGTCGGTGGCGCGGTCACGCCAGAACAGGGGCGCGTCCTTGAGGTCGGCATCGCGCAGACCGAGGGCCGTCGAGTCCAGGTGGGTCGGCTGGACGACGGCGAACCCGTGGGCGGCGAAGAAGTTGGCCAGCGGCCCGTAACCGTTGTAGGAGGACAGGAAGTTCGCCAGCCCGTGCCCGTGGGACAGGAGGATGAGCGGCAGGTCGGTGCCGTTCGCGGGGATCGACACCTTGACCTCCAGCGGCACGGGCCGGCCGGGGACGTCGAGGGTGACCGGGTGGTAGGTGAGGACGGGTTGCGACGCGTTGACCGGGATGTTGGCGGCGTCGCTGTACGGCTTGCTCATGGGAGCCCCTTAGCTGTCGGTGTCGACATGGCGCTTGTCGTGACTGGCGGTAGGCATGGGATCGGCGGCCGTGGCCGCGAAGCCGAGTGGTCAGGGCCGGTGGCCGGGTCGGTGGGGACGGGGATCTCCGCAGTGGTGCACGGGTCCCGTCAGGTGTTCGTCCCGCGGTCCGACGGCAGGGGAAGGGCGAGTGGCCCGACCCTCGCCTGTCATGCCTTCCTGGCCCGACGGATGCGCTTGTCCTGCCCGAAACTGTAAGATCAATCGAACAACCGAACTAGGGCGAAAATGACATGGTCGAATCCGCGATCGATGGGCGCCGAAGAGCACGGTTCGGAGTCGAGAGCCTGGTCGTGCGCGCTGCCGACGGTGACTTCCCGACCGCTGTGAACAGCGGGTACACCGTCAAGATCACGCACGGCGGCTCCGCACCCCCTTTTCAGTACCTCGGGCGAACCCAGGGGCCCCCTGTTCCCGGCGCGGTGACGGTGATCGAGCCCCATGAGGTCGTGAGCTGCCTCGAACAGGACAAGGCCGCCGCCGACGGCCAGGCCGTCGTGCAACTGATGTTCCTCGACGCCGATCTCATGCCGGTCGGCACGGACCGGCCACGCTTCCACCAGGTGACCTATCCGGATCGCGGCCTCTTCGACGGCATCGCCACGCTGCACAGGGATCTGGCGCAGGGCGAGGACGAGCTGGATGTCGAGTCCTCGCTGATCCGCCTGGTGGACGTCCTGCTCACCAGGCACGCGGATGCTCCCGGCGCGGCGAGTCCGACACTTCGTCCTCGCGCGCTTCGTCACGTACGGGAGATGCTCCACAGCCACCTGAACACCAACATCACGCTCGACGACCTCGCGGCCGTCGCCGGTTGCAGCAAACGCCATCTGATCAGGAGTTTCCGGCAGGCCTACGGGGTTCCCCCGCACCAGTACCGGACCCTGCTGCGCCTGGCCGGCGCCAAGTCCATGCTGATCGCGGGACTGTCCGTGGCGGAGACCGCCGCCGAGCTCGGCTACTGCGACCAGAGCCAGCTCAACCGGCACTTCAGGCGACGGTTCGGCATGAGCGCGGGCGGCTACGCCAGGGCCGTGCGGTAGATCTGCGACACCCTGGCTCGACAGCCGGCTCGCCCGCCTCCGTGGGAACGCGCCGGCCGGCTCGGGCCGCCTCTGACGTTCGCTCCCGCCATGACGGTGGGGAACGACCACGGCACCTCCATGGGGCGGTAGCCCGGCGACAGATTTCGTCGCTTAACCAAAAGGCAACAACGGAATCACTTGTTGACGACCGCTTGCTCTGCCAGGATCGGCACCCACATCGAGATTCGGCCACGTCGTTCCGTCGCGGGGACTCGGAGGAGAGCGGTATGCGGCATCCCGACCTGCACCCCGAAGCACACCCTGCCGGTCCGCGCGCCCACGCCCTCCGCGCGGTGCGGGAACGTTTCCCTGACGGCGCCCAGTACCTCGCCGGCGCCCCCGCGCACGGCACCTCCGGCCGCGAGCACGCGGTGGTCGACCCCGCGACCGGCGAGGAGGTCCACCGCTTCGCGCTCGCCGGCCCCGCCGACGTGGACCGCGCCGTGGCCGCCGCCCGCGCCGCCCTCCCGGGGTGGGCCGGCGCGACCCCGGGCGCGCGCTCCGAGGCCCTGCACCGCTTCGCCGCCGTGCTCGCCGAGCGCGCCGAGGAGCTGGCCCTGGTCGAGTCGCTGCAGTGCGGCAAGCCCCTCAAACTGACCCGCGAGTTCGACGTCCCCGGCACCGTCGACAACGCCGCCTTCTTCGCGGGCGCCGCCCGCCACCCGCAGGGCCTGGCCGCGGGGGAGTACTCCGGCGACCACACCTCCTACGTGCGCCGCGAACCCGTCGGCGTGATCGGCTCGGTCGCGCCCTGGAACTACCCGCTGCAGATGGCCGCCTGGAAGATCCTCCCGGCCGTCGCCGCGGGCAACACCATCGTCCTCAAGCCCGCCGAACTCACCCCGCTGACCTCGCTCCTCTTCGCCCGGGCCGCCACCGACGCCGGCCTCCCCGACGGCGTGATCAACGTCGTCACCGGCACCGGCAAGGAGGCCGGGGAGCACCTCGTGTCCCACCCGGACGTGGCGATGGTCTCGTTCACCGGCTCCACGGCCGTCGGGAGACGCGTCGCGGAACTCGCCACCGCCGGGGTCAAGCGGCTGCACCTGGAACTCGGCGGCAAGGCACCCTTCCTCGTCTTCGACGACGCCGACCTCGAGGCCGCCGTGCACGGCGCGGTCGCGGGCGCGCTCATCAACACCGGCCAGGACTGCACCGCCGCCACCCGCGCCTATGTGCAGCGGCCGCTGTACGAGGAGTTCACGGCCCGCACCGCCGCCCTGATGGAGACCGTCCGCCTCGGCGACCCCTTCGCCCCGGACACCGACCTCGGTCCGCTGATCTCCACCGCCCAGCGCGACCGCGTGGCCGGCTTCGTCGACCGTGCCCGGGCGAGCGCGCACGTGGTGACCGGCGGCGAGGCACCGGGCGGCGCGCTCGCGCGGGGCGCCTACTACCGGCCCACCCTCGTGACCGGCGCGGCCCAGGACAGCGAGATCGTGCAGCGGGAACTGTTCGGCCCCGTCCTGGTCGCTCTGCCCTTCGACTCCGACGACGAGGGCCTGCGGCTCGCCAACGACACCCCCTACGGGCTGGCCGCCTCCGCCTGGACGCGGGACGTGCACCGGGCGCACCGCGCCACCCGCGAACTGCGGGCGGGCTGCGTCTGGGTCAACGACCACATCCCGATCATCAGCGAGATGCCGCACGGCGGCTATGCCGCCTCCGGCTTCGGCAAGGACATGTCCTCGTACTCCTTCGAGGAGTACACGCAGGTCAAGCACGTCATGTTCGACAACACCGCGGTGGCCAGGAAGGACTGGCACCGCACGATCTTCGGAGACCGGCTCTAGATCCACCGGACGCAGGAAGGCCACCACGCGCATGGAGCAGTACGAGCCCGACCGCCTGTCCCCGGCCCAGGTGGCCGCCGTGCGGCGCAGTTTCACGAGCGGCAGGGCCGCCCTGACCCGCCGCACGCTGCTGCGGGCCTCCGCGGGCGGCGCGCTCGCGGCCGGTGGCCTCGCGGCGCTGACCGGATGCGGCATCCCCGCCGCAGGCAAGACACAGGGCGCGGTCACCTCGGACGACCACTCGGCCGAGGAGAGGACCGTCAGCTTCTCCAACTGGCCCGAGTACGTCGACGTCGACGACAGCGGCAAGCACCGGCCCACCCTGGAGGCGTTCACCAAGCGCACCGGCATCGCCGTCAAGTACACCGAGGACGTCAACGACAACAACGAGTTCTTCGGCAAGATCAAGCCGCAGCTCGCCGCGGGCCAGAGCACCGGCCGCGACCTGATCGTCCTCACCGACTGGCTGGCCGCCCGGCTGATCCGCCTCGGCTGGGTGCAGAAACTCGACCCCTCCCACCTGCCGCACGCCTACGCGAACCTGTCGGCGCAGTTCCGCGCCCCCGACTGGGACCCCGGCCGCGCCTACTCCTACCCCTGGCAGGGCGTCTTCACGGTGCTCGCCTACAACAAGAAGGCACTCGACGGCATCGAGGTGACCTCGGTCTCCGACCTGCTGGACAACGGCAGGCTCAAGGGCCGCGTCGGCTTCCTCTCCGAGATGCGCGACTCCATCGGGATGACCCTCCTCGACATGGGCAAGGACCCCGCCAAGGTCACCGCCGACGCCTACGACGCGGCCACCGCCCGCCTCCAGAAGGCCGTCGACAGGGGGCAGATCCGCCGCTTCACCGGCAACGACTACACCTCCGACCTCGCCAAGGGCGACCTGGCGGCCTGCGTCGCCTGGGGCGGCGACATCGTGCAGCTCCAGGCGGACAACCCCGACATCGACTACGTCATCCCCGACAGCGGCTACATGATGTCGACCGACAACCTCCTGGTCCCCAACAAGGCCCGCCACAGGACCAACGCGGAGCGACTCATCGACTACTACTACGAGCTGGAGCCGGCCGCCGAACTCGCCGCCTACGTCAACTACGTCACGCCCGTCGACGGCGTGAAGCCCTATCTGGCGAAGATCGACAAGGACGCGGCGAACAACCCCCTGATCGTCCCGGACAAGGCCACGGCCGCCCGGGCGCACGCCTTCCGCGCCCTGTCGCAGAAGGAAGAGACCGCCTACGAGGGCAAGTTCGCGAAGCTGACGGGGGCGTGAGGACCACCATGACCACCACGACGACCACGGCGGCCACCAGGAGGACCGGCGAGCGCGGCGACGTCCGGCTGACCGGCATAGGCAAGACCTACGGGTCCTTCACCGCCGTCCACCCGCTCGACCTGACCGTCCCCGAGGGCTCCTTCTTCGCCCTCCTCGGCGCCTCCGGCTGCGGCAAGACCACCACCCTGCGGATGATCGCGGGCCTGGAGGAGCCGAGCAGCGGCACCGTGCACCTCGGCGAGCAGGAGGTCACGCATCTGCCGCCGTACAAGCGGCCGGTCAACACCGTCTTCCAGTCCTACGCCCTCTTCCCGCACCTCGACATCTTCGAGAACGTGGCCTTCGGCCTGCGCCGCCGCGGCATCAGAAGCGTGAAGAAGCAGGTGGGGGAGATGCTGGACCTCGTCCAGCTCGGCGAGCAGGCGCGCAAGAAGCCGCACCAGCTCTCCGGCGGCCAGCAGCAGCGCGTCGCCGTCGCCCGCGCGCTCATCAACCACCCCAAGGTGCTCCTCCTCGACGAACCCCTCGGCGCCCTCGACCTCAAGCTGCGCCGTCAGATGCAGCTCGAACTCAAGCGCATCCAGACCGAGGTCGGCATCACCTTCGTGCACGTCACGCACGACCAGGAGGAGGCCATGACGATGGCCGACACGGTCGCCGTGATGAACGCCGGACGGGTCGAACAGCTCGGCCCGCCCACCGACCTCTACGAGAACCCGCGCACCACCTTCGTCGCCAACTTCCTCGGCACCTCCAACCTCCTCACCGCGCGCACCGACTCCGTCACCGGCGAGGACCTCGTGGTCGAGGCCGGTGCCTGCACACTCGTCCTGCCCCGCGCCCGCTGCTCCGCGCCCACCACGACCGGCGGCGAGGTGCTCGTAGGGGTCCGCCCGGAGAAGATCTCCCTGACCCACGCCGAGGACGCGGACACGATCCCGGACGGCCGCAACCGCGTCACCGGCCGCATCACGAGCGCCGGGTTCATCGGCGTCTCCACCCAGTACGTCGTGGACAGCCCCGTCTGCCCCGACTTCGAGGTCTACGCCCAGAACATCGACCGCGACCCCCGCCTCGTGCCCGGCGCCGAGGTCGTCCTGCACTGGAACCCCGCGCACACCTTCGGGCTCGACGCCGCCCAGTCCCCGCTCGCCGGAACGGCCGAGGACGCGGCGGCCGGCGGCGAAGGGACGGGCGCCCGATGAGCACCCTCACCGAGGCGCCGCCGCCGCTCGCCCCGGCGCCGGCCGCCGAACGGCCCCCGCGCCGCCGGGGCCGCCGGACGCCCTACTGGCTGCTGCTCCCCGGCATCCTGTGGCTGCTGGTCTTCTTCGCGCTGCCGCTGGTCTACCAGGCCTCCACCTCCGTGCAGACCGGCTCGCTGGAGGAGGGCTACAAGGTCACCTGGCACTTCGCGGCCTACTGGGACGCGCTCCACGCGTACTGGCCGCAGTTCCTGCGCTCGGTGCTCTACGCCGGGTCCGCCACCGTGCTCTGCCTGGTGCTCGGCTACCCCCTCGCCTACCTCATCGCCTTCCGGGCGGGCCGCTGGCGCAACCTGGTGATGATCCTCGTCGTCGCCCCCTTCTTCACCAGCTTCCTGATCCGCACCCTCGCCTGGAAGACGATCCTCGCCGACGGCGGCCCCGTCGTCGGCGCCCTCGACTCGCTGCACGTGCTGTCCGTCACCAACTGGCTCGGCATGACCGACGGCCACCGGGTGCTGGCCACCCCGCTGGCCGTGGTGTGCGGACTGACGTACAACTTCCTGCCGTTCATGATCCTGCCGCTGTACACCTCGCTGGAGCGGATCGACGGACGGCTGCACGAGGCGGCCGGCGACCTGTACGCCACCCCCCTCACCACCTTCCGCAGGGTGACGTTCCCACTGTCCATGCCCGGGGTCGTCTCCGGCACCCTGCTCACGTTCATCCCGGCCAGCGGCGACTACGTCAACTCCGAACTGCTCGGCTCCACCAACACCCAGATGATCGGCAACGTCATCCAGAGCCAGTTCCTGCGCATCCTGGACTACCCGACGGCGGCCGCCCTGTCGTTCCTGCTGATGGCCGCCATCCTGATCATGGTCACCCTCTACATCCGACGGTCCGGGACGGAGGATCTGGTCTAGATGCCCCTCAAGACCCCCCTGCGCTGGCTCAGGCGCAACCTCGTCGTCCTCGCCGGACTGTTCACCCTCGGCTACCTGCTGCTGCCCAACGTCGTCGTCACCGTCTTCTCCTTCAACCGGCCGAGGGGCCGCTACAACTACGCCTGGCAGGAGTTCTCCACCGAGGCCTGGCGGCAGCCGTGCGGCGTCGCCGGCATGTGCGGCTCGCTCTCCCTCAGCCTGCAGATCGCCGTGTGGGCCACCCTCGGCGCCACCGTGCTCGGCACGATGATCGCCTTCGCGCTGGTCCGCTACCGGTTCCGGGCGCGCGGCCCCATCAACTCGCTGATCTTCCTGCCGATGGCCATGCCCGAGGTCGTGATGGGCGCCTCGCTGCTCACCCTGTTCCTCAACATGGGCGCCCAGCTCGGCTTCTGGACCGTCCTCATCGCCCACATCATGTTCTGCCTGAGCTTCGTCGTCACCGCCGTCAAGGCCCGCGTGATGTCGATGGACCCCCGGCTGGAACAGGCCGCGCAGGACCTCTACGCCGGGCCCGCGCAGACCTTCCTGCGGGTCACCCTGCCCATCGCCGCCCCCGGCATCGCCGCCGGCGCGCTGCTCGCCTTCGCGCTCTCCTTCGACGACTTCATCATCACCAACTTCAACGCGGGCTCCACCGTCACGTTCCCCATGTTCGTCTGGGGCTCCGCCCAGCGCGGCACACCCGTACAGATCAACGTCATCGGCACCGCCATGTTCCTCCTCGCCGTGGTGTGCGTGCTGGGCGCGATGGCCGTGGGCAACCGACGCAGGCGCCGCACCGGCTGACCCGCGCCCCGACGACGACCCCGCCCCCCGCAGGAAGGTGACGCCATGGCCCCCGGCACCACGCACCGGAACGCCGAGCCCCCCGGCGCCACCGGCCCCTGGACCCGGTCCCTCGCCGGTGCCCGGCCCCTCCCGTACTGGCTCGACGACCCGGACCGCCCGGACCCCGAACCCGCGCTCACCGCCGCGGAGAGCTGCGACCTGCTCGTGGTCGGCGGAGGCTACAGCGGACTGTGGACCGCGCTGCTCGCCAAGGAACGCGACCCCGGCCGGGACGTCGTCCTGCTGGAGGGCCGCGAGACCGGCTGGGCCGCCTCCGGGCGCAACGGCGGCTTCTGCGCCGCCTCCCTCACCCACGGCACCGCCAACGGCCTGGCCCGCTGGCCGCGCGAGATCCGCACGCTGGAAAAACTGGGGGCACGCAACCTCGACGAGATCGAGGAGGCCGTCACCCGGTACGGCCTCGACTGCGACTTCGCGCGCACCGGCGAGATCGACGTCGCCACCGCCCCGCACCAGACCGCCGAACTGCGCGCCCGGCACGAGGAGGCCCGCCGCCACGGCCTGGACGAGGGCGTCGAGTACCTGGACGCGGACCGGGTGCGGGCCCGGGTCGACTCACCGACCTTCCTCGGCGGCCTGTACGACCCGCGCGGGGTCGCCCTCCTCGACCCGGCCCGACTGGCCTGGGGGCTGAAGCGGGCCTGCCTCGCCGCGGGCGTCCGCGTGTACGAGCACACGCCCGCGCTCACCCTGCGCCGGTACGGCGCGGGGATGGCCGTGCGCACCCCCTACGGGTCGGTGCGCGCCCGGCGGGTGGCGCTCGGCACCAACGTCTTCCCCAGCCTGGTGCGCCGGGTGCGGCCGTACACCGTGCCCGTCTACGACTACGCCCTGACGACCGAACCGCTCGATCCCGGCCGGCTCGCCTCCGTCGGCTGGGCCGGGCGGGAAGGGCTCGGGGACAGCGCCAACCAGTTCCACTACTTCCGGCTCACCGCCGACAACCGGATCCTGTGGGGCGGCTACGACGCCGTCTACCCCTACGGGGGCCGGGTGCGCGCCGAGTACGAGCACCGCCCCGAGACGTACGCCCGGCTGGCCCGGCACTTCTTCACCTGCTTCCCGCAGCTCGAAGGGCTCCGCTTCACCCACGCCTGGGGCGGCGCCATCGACACCTGCTCCCGCTTCTCGGCGTTCTTCGGCACGGCCCACGGGGGCCGGGTCGCGTACGCCGCCGGCTACACCGGGCTCGGCGTGGGCGCGACCCGGTTCGGGGCGCAGGTGATGCTGGACCTGCTGGCGGGGGAGCGCACCGAGCGGACCTCGCTGGAGATGGTGCGCAGCCGGCCGGTGCCGTTCCCGCCCGAGCCGTTCGCCTGGGCGGGCATCACGCTGACGAAGTGGTCGCTGGCGCGGGCGGACGAGGAGGGGGGACGGCGCAACGCGTGGCTGCGCGCGATGGACCGGCTGGGGCTGGGCTTCGACAGCTGAGGCGGCGAAGCCTCAGCGGCACGGGGTCACCGAGGGGTCCCGCCCTCCGGACGCCGGAGGCGGCGTACGACCCGCGCGAACACCATCAGCAGCACCGCCCCCAGGCACCAGCTCGCCACCACGTCCACCGGCCAGTGGTACCCCCGCCGCACCAGCCCGAAGGAGACGCCCAGCGTCAGGGCGAGCCACCCGGTGAGGACCGCGGCGCGGGCCCACCGCGCGGTGAGCAGCGGGAGCAGCAGCAGCGCCGCCGCCCCGTACGCGACGAGCGCCGTCGCCGTGTGCCCCGAGGGGTAGTAGCCCGTCCCCGGCGGCACCGCCGGTGTGCCGGGCCGGGCCGTCCAGTTCTTCAGCGGGACGACGACCGCCGGCACCAGCGCGATCAGGAACAGCGCCGCCCCGGGCGGTCCCCACCACCGGTCTGTACCAGTGGCGCGGTACCGCCACGCGGCCCATCCCGCGCAGAGCGCCAGCACCGGGACGGCGACCTGGACGTTGCCGAGATCGGAGAGGAGTTCGGCGGGACGACCGGGCCGCACCAGCGCCCGGCTGAGCCTGGCGTCGACGCGCAGCAGGGGGCCGTCGGCGAGAACCTGCCAGGTCAGGAGGGTGAGGAGGGCCACCGGGACGGCGAGCAGCGCGAGGAAACGCGCCCTGGACGGGGCCGGGGAGGGGGGAAGGAGAGAGGCCGGCCCGGAACAGGGGGGGGAGGTTCCGGGCCGGCCGTCCGGACCGGTGTGCCGCCCGTCCCGGGGGGTGTGGGACGAGCGGCCATCCGATCGGTGAGGAGATCCGGAGCCGGGGGCCCCGGGTGTGTGCGCGAGGGCACGACCAGGTCGAAGCCGGGAGGGCCACGGCCGGGACTCGCCCACAGTGCCCTGTGGACGGGGTGTTTCCTTCATCTGGGGAGAACCTACGGCAGCCGGGGGCCTCGCGGCACCCGGAACGCGGGGACGCCATCCACCTTGCACACGTTCTTCACGGACGTCGACGCGGGCTCGACAGACGTGCGCATCGTGGATCAGATGCGCGCGAACGCCTGCTCGATGATGTCGAGGCCCTCGTTCAGCAGTTCCTCGCCGATGACGAGCGGCGGCAGGAAGCGCAGCACGTTGCCGTAAGTGCCACAGGTCAGGACCAGTAGACCCTCGGCGTGGCAGGCCTTGGCCAGCGCGGCGGTCGTCGCGGCGTCCGGCTCCTTGGTGGCGCGATCCTTGACCAGCTCGATCGCGATCATCGCGCCCCGGCCGCGGACATCGCCGATGACCTCGTACTTCTCGGCCATCGCGGTGAGACGGGCCTTCATGACCGCCTCGATCTCCTTGGCCCGCGCGTTGAGGTCGAGCTCCTTCATCGTCTCGATCGCGCCGAGCGCGCCCGCGCAGGCGACCGGGTTGCCGCCGTAGGTGCCGCCGAGGCCGCCCGCGTGCGCGGCGTCCATGATCTCGGCGCGGCCGGTGACGGCGGCGAGCGGCAGGCCGCCCGCGATGCCCTTGGCGGTGGTGATCAGGTCCGGGACGATGCCCTCGTCCTCGCAGGCGAACCACTGGCCGGTGCGGCAGAAGCCGGACTGGATCTCGTCGGCGACGAAGACGATGCCGTTGTCCGCGGCGAACTGCCGGATCGCGGGCAGGAAGCCCTTGGCGGGCTCGATGAAGCCGCCCTCGCCCAGCACCGGCTCGATGATGATCGCGGCCACGTTGTCCGCGCCCACCTGCTTGCTGATCTCGTCGATGGCCTGCGCGGCCGCCTCGGGGCCCGCGTTCTCCGGGCCGGTCGGCCAGCGGTAGCCGTAGGCCACCGGCACCCGGTACACCTCGGGGGCGAAGGGGCCGAAGCCGTGCTTGTACGGCATGTTCTTCGCGGTCAGCGCCATCGTGAGGTTGGTGCGGCCGTGGTAGCCGTGGTCGAAGACGACGACGGCCTGCCGCCTGGTGTGGGCCCGCGCGATCTTGACGGCGTTCTCCACGGCCTCGGCACCGGAGTTGAACAGCGCCGACTTCTTGGCGTGCTCGCCCGGGGTCAGCTCGGCGAGCGCCTCGGCGACGGCGACGTACCCCTCGTAGGGCGTGACCATGAAGCAGGTGTGGGTGAAGTCGGCGAGCTGCGCGGACGCCCTGCGCACCACGGCCTCGGCGGAGGCGCCGACGCTCGTGACGGCGATGCCGGAACCGAAGTCGATCAGACGGTTGCCGTCGACGTCCTCGATGATGCCGCCGCCGGCCCGGGTGACGAAGACGGGCAGGGTGGAGCCCACGCCCCGGGCCACCGCGGCCGTGCGGCGGGCCTGCAGCTCCTGCGACTTCGGGCCGGGGACGGCCGTGGCGAGGTGGCGTTCCTGCGGAAGTGCGGTCATGGGGGGCTCCCGGATGGTCTTGCTCCGACGGGCGGGGTGCGGACGCGTGGCGCGTCCTCCCGCAGGCTAGGTCCGGGGCGGAAAGGTGGGCATGCTCCATGTGGGCGTTTTCCGCGCGGACCGTTGTCCGTGGTGGACATGGCCGCGGGCCCGGCGGTGTGAGCGGTGGCCCGCACCTGTCGGGGCGTTAGATTGACGTGCTGATGGTGGATGGAGCGGCTACCCAGGGGGCAAGGGTCATGGACAGCGACGGTACCCAGGACGCGCGGGGCACTCATGCCCATCCCGTACCGCGCCCGGCGGGGCCGCCGGGCGTGCCCCCGCCGCCGGGCCGGGCACCGGGTGCGCCCCCGTACTCCGGCACCGCGCCGGGTGTGCCCCCGCGGCCCGGCACCGCGCCGGGCGTGCCGCCCGTCCCCGCGCAGGCCCCCGGCGGCGCCCCCTCCGCCGTCGCCGCCTGGCTCGACGAGGACCGGCCGGCCGCGCGTCCCGGCGTCTGGCGCCTCGGCCACCGCCCGAAGGAGGCCCCGGAGAAGATCACCCCGGTGACGATCGCGGGCCTGCTGATCCCGCTGGTGCTGGCCCTCGGCGTCTGGTCGCTGTGGGAGCGCGGCTACCTGCCGTACAAGGGCACCATCCTGCGGATGTTCTCCCCGAACGACTGGTGGTGGCCGCTCACGGTGTCCTCGCCCCGGCCGGTCGAGGGCTGGAGCCCGGGGGTCCTCCCCGGCGAGCACTACCTGGTGGTCGCCGACGGCGTCTTCTTCGGCCTGCTCGTGTGCGCGGTGGCCATGCTCGGGAGCTGGCGCGCCATCCTGCGCCACTACATGGACCGCCTGTCCCCGCCGGTACGCGTCCTGGCCTCCGCCGGTCTCGCCCTCTTCGCCCTCAGCCTCGTCTTCCCGGAGGCCTTCCCCGTCGTCGGCTGGTCCGCCGTGCCGGTCGTCGACCCGCTGCTCTCCCTGTTCGTGCTGTTCACCGACAGCTACGACCTGATGGCCTCCACCCTGTTCACCTACACGCTCTACACGGTCGTCACCCTGCTCGTCGTGTGGCCCTTCGCCCGCCTCGGGAACTGGCGTGCCTACGCGCGCGAGCTGCTCGACCGGCAGGGACCCGAGGCCGCCGCCCCCGGCGCCGGGCCGGCCGAGCGCCCCCGCTCCCACTGGCCCCTGCTGCGGGAGGCGGGCCAGCACGACCTCGCCGACCTGCTCACCGCCGAGGTCACCGGCGGCCGGATGAACGACGTCGACTGCGTCCGCGTCGAGCGCGCCTTCGAGAGCGCCCGGCGCGAGGCCGCACTGGGCGGTTTCCGCGACGGCGTGCTGCGCCGGGGCGGCGCGGCCGCCACGCACCCGTCCGGCGCCCGGGACCTGCCCCGCCGCACCGCCCGGCACGACCTGCTCACCGGCCAGGTGCGGATCGGCCGCTGGGCGGAGTCCGAGCGCACCCCGCACTCCTACCGGGAGGCCGGGGCCGCCCTCGGCCCGGACGTGCTCGGCACCTCGCTGCTCGCCGTCGGCCCCTCCGGCGCCGGCAAGACCCGCACCCTGGTCGAACCGGTCACCGAGGCGCTCGCGCTGCAGGCGCTCACCGGGTCCTGCGCCGTCGTCGCCGTCTCCGCGGCGGGGAACCCGCTCGGCGCCGACGACTCCTTCGACGTGATCGTCCGCGTCGGCGACCCCTCCTCGGTGCACGACCTCGACCCCTACGCCGAGACCGAGGACCCCGACGAGGCGGCCGAATTCCTCGCCGAGGCACTGGTGGGCGACCTGGAGACGGTGAGCGCGCAGAGCGCCGGCACCGCGCTGGCCCAGCTCCTCGGCCCCTTCCACGCGGTGCACGGCCGCTTCCCCACCCTGCCCGAGCTGCGCGAACTGCTGGAGGGGGAGGAGAGCGCGCTGAACTCGCTGCGGGAGGCGCTCGCCGCGAGCGGCAACGAGCTCATGCGCCGCGAACTCGAGGCACGCCTGCGGCAGACGGGTCGGCACGGCGACCCGGGCCGGGCGCTGGCCGACCGCCTCTCGCTGCTGAACCGTCCGCTGTTCGCCGACTTCTTCGGCGGCGGCGGGCCCGGCCGCCCGTTCTCCCTGCGCGCGCTGGCGCACCACCCCCTGCGGGTGCGGATCGACCTGCCCGAGCGCGGCCACGAGGAGGCCTGCCGGCTGATCACCCGGCTCGTCCTCGCCCAGTTCCACGCCGTCGTCCGGACCCGGCGCGCGCACTTCGCCTGCCTGGTCCTGGACGACGCCACGGGGACGATCACCACCGAGTCGGTGCGCCGCATCCAGCGGCTGCGCTCGCAGAACGCGGGCGTCCTGCTCACCCTGCGCACCATCGGCGACGTCCCCGAGGCCCTGCACGGTCCGCTGTACGGGGCGGTCGGCTGCCGCATGGCCTTCTGCGGGGTCACCACCTGGGACGGCAGCCGGTTCGCGCAGACCTGGGGCACCGAATGGGTGGAGACGACGGAGGTCGCCAAGCACACCGTCTTCGCCGACCAGCCGATGACCCGGGCGATCCACAAACTGCGCAAGCTGATGACGGGCCGGGCGGTCACCACGGACGCGGTCACCGTGCGCCAGGTCGAGCGCGAGCGGTGGTCGGCCTCGGAACTGACGCAGGCGGTGCCGCCCGGGCACGCGGTGCTCTCGCTGATCGACGTCGAGGGCCGGCACACGCCGCCCCTGCTGGTCGACCTGCGGGCCTGAGCACGCCGTCCGCCGTGCGCAGGGACCACCGGCCGGTGGAACGTACGTTCGGCCGCCCGGCACCCCTACGGTGAGGCAGAATCGAAGGTGGCCGTTCATACAGTGCGGCCACCTTCGCGCACCGCGCACCGCGGCACCCCCGCGTCCCGCGCCCGCCGTCCGCAGACCCGACGGAAGGCCCCATGCCGCCCACGCTCGCCTCGCTCGTCCATCACTCCGCGCTCAAGCTGACCGTGCGCGCGGGGGAGGACCGGCTCGACGCCCCCGTGCGATGGGCGCACGCCAGCGAGCTCGCCGACCCCGTCCCCTACATGGAGGGCGGGGAACTGCTGCTGATCACCGCCCTCAAACTGGACGCCGAGGACCCCGAGGTCATGCGCCGGTACGTCGGACGGCTGGTCGGCGCCGGCGTCGTGGGACTCGGCTTCGCGGTCGGGGTCAACTACGAGGACATACCCGAGGCCCTGGTCGACGCCGCCCGGGAGGCGGGACTGCCGCTCCTCGAGGTGCCCCGCCGCACCCCCTTCCTCGCCATCAGCAAGGCCGTCTCCGCGGCCATAGCCGCCGACCAGTACCGCGCCGTCACCGCCGGCTTCGCCGCCCAGCGCGAGCTGACCCGGCAGGCGCTCGGCACCGGCCCCGAGGGACTGCTCGCCGCGCTCGCCGGCCAGGTCGACGGGTGGGCCGCCCTGTACGACGCCTCCGGGGCCGTCGTCGCCGCCGCGCCCGAGTGGGCCGGACGGCGCGCGGCCCGGCTCACCACCGACGTCGAACGGCTGCGGGAGCGGCCCGCGCCCGCCAGCTCCGTCGTCACCGGCGGCCAGGGCAACGGCGAGGACCGCGTCGAGCTGCACAGCCTCGGCACCGGACGCCGCCCGCGCGCCGCCCTCGCCGTGGGCACCGCCGCCGCGCCCGGCACCGCCGAGCGCTACGCCGTGCATTCGGCCGTCGCCCTGCTCACCCTCCTCACCGAGCGCTCCGGCTCACTGCACCTCGCGGAGCAGCGCATCGGCGCGGCCGTGCTGCGCATGCTGCTCGCCGGGGAGCCCGACCACGCCCGGGCGGTCGCCGGGGACCTCTACGGCGCCCTGCTCGACGCCCCCTTCCGGCTGCTCCTCGCCGAGACGCCCGGGGACACCGCCGAGGGCGAGGGCGATCCGCTGGGCGGCCTCGCCGAGGCCGCCGAATCGGCCGCCGCGCGGGCCGGCGAACCGGTGCTCGTGGTGCCGGAGGGCACCGGGGGCCGACGGCTCGTCGTCCTCACCGTGGACGACGGGGCGGCCGGCCGGGCCTGCGCGGAGTACGCGGCGGCCCGGGAACCGGCCGCCGGCACGGGGAGCGGTGAGGACCTGGTGATGGGGCTGTCCGGCCCGGCCGGACCGACCGCCGCGGGGGGTGCCTACCGGCAGGCCGAACAGGCCCTGTCGGTGGCACGCCGGCGCGGGCGGGTGCTCGTGGAGCACGACCGGATGGCCACCGGATCCGTCCTGCCGCTCCTCGCCGACGAGGCCGTGCGTGCCTTCGCCGACGGGCTCCTGCGGGCGTTGCGCGAGCACGACGCGACGGGGCGCGGTGACCTGGTGGCCTCGCTCCGGGCGTGGCTCTCCCGGCACGGCCAGTGGGACGCCGCGGCGGCGGACCTCGGGGTGCACCGGCACACCCTGCGCTACCGGATGCGCAGGGTGGAGGAGATCCTCGGCCGCTCCCTGGACGACCCGGACGTCCGCATGGAGCTGTGGCTCGCGCTCAAGGCGACCTCCGCGGCCGAGGACTGAGAACCCCTCCCCGCCCCCTCCCCGGACCCCTCCGCACGGACCGGACGGTCGAAGGGCCGTGCGCCCGCGCCGATCCGGCCTGTCGCGCGCCCCGACCCCGCCACCGTGGACAAACGACCCCCGGCCCGCCGCGCCCTACCGTGGAGCCCCGACGACAGGCCCCGAAAGGGCCCGCATCCCCGACCCGGAAGGCAGGCGCCCCGCCCCATGACCTCCACCCACGCCTTCTGGCTCGCCGGCCGCCAGGCCACCGGCGAGCAGACCCTCGACGTCACCTCCCCCTGGGACGGCCGGCTCGTCGGCACCGTCTCCCTGCCGACCGGGGCCCAGGTCGAGGAGGCCGTCGCCGCCGCCCACGCCGTCCGGGACGAGTTCGCCGCCACCCCCGCCCACGTGCGCGCCGCCGCCCTCGACCACGTCGCCCGACGGCTCGCCGAGCGGACCGAGGAGATCGCCCGGCTGATCACCGCCGAGAACGGCAAGCCGGTCAAGTGGGCCCGCGGCGAGGTCGGCCGCGCCGTCTCCGTGTTCCGGTTCGCCGCCGAGGAGGCCCGCCGCTTCAACGGCGGCGAGGCCCAGCGCCTGGACACCGACGCCGGCGGCCAGGGCCGGCTCGCCCTGACCCGCCGCTTCCCCAAGGGCGCCGTCCTCGGCATCGCCCCCTTCAACTTCCCGCTCAACCTGTGCGCCCACAAGGTCGCCCCGGCCCTCGCCGCCGGCGCCCCGATCATCCTCAAGCCGGCCCCCGCCACCCCGCTGTCCGCGCTGGTCCTCGGCGAGCTGCTCGCCGAGACCGAGCTGCCCGCCGGCTCCTGGAGCGTCCTGCCGGTGCCCAACGACCGCATGCCCGCCCTCGTCCAGGACGAGCGGCTGCCGGTCATCTCCTTCACCGGCTCCGACAAGGTCGGCTACGCGATCATGGACTCGGTGCCGCGCAAGCACTGCACCCTGGAACTCGGCGGCAACGGCGCGGCCGTCGTCCTCGCCGACTGGGCGAGCGAGGAGGACCTCGACCGGGCCGCGCAGCGCATCGCCACCTTCTCCAACTACCAGGGCGGCCAGTCCTGCATCTCCGTGCAGCGCGTGATCGCCGACGCCGCCGTGTACGATCGGCTGCTGCCGCGCCTCGTCGCCGCCGTGGAGGCCCAGGCCACCGGCGACCCCTCGCAGGACGCGACCGACGTCGGCCCGCTGGTCAGCGAGGACGCCGCCCGGCGCGTCGAGGCGTGGGTCCAGGAGGCCGTCGAGGGCGGGGCCACCCTGCACACCGGCGGCAAGCGCGAGGGCGCCTCCTACGCCCCGACCGTCCTCACCGGCGTACCCGCCGACGCCACGCTCGCCCGGGAGGAGGTCTTCGGGCCGGTCCTCACCGTGCGGCGGGTGGAGGGCGAGGCCGAGGCCTTCGCCGCCGTCAACGACTCCGAGTACGGCCTCCAGGCAGGCGTGTTCACCCACGACCTTCAGACCGCCTTCCGCGCCCACCGCGCCCTGGAGGTCGGCGGCGTGGTCATCGGCGACGTGCCCTCCTACCGCGCCGACCAGATGCCCTACGGCGGCGTCAAGCAGTCCGGCGTCGGGCGCGAGGGCGTGCGCTTCGCGATGGAGGACTACACCTACGAGCGGGTCCTGGTCCTCACCGGCCTCGCCCTCTGAGCCCACTCCCGCACACCGCGAGGGCCCGGCGGCCGCCCGCCGGGCCCTCGCGGCGCGCCGGTGCGCCGCCGGGCCGCGCTCAGTGCCGGGCGGCGGAGGGCGCCGGACCGGTGCTGGCCCGCACCGACAACTCGGGCGCGAGCAGCACCACCTCGTCCTCGCCGCGCCCCTCCAACTTGGCGACCAGGCGGTCCACCGCCCTGCGGCCCATCTCCTGCGCCGGTACGGCGACGGCCGTCAGCCGCACCGAGGCCTGCACGGCGACCTGGTCCGGGCAGACGGCGACGACCGAGACGTCCTCCGGGACGGCCAGACCGCGCTGCCGCAGCAGGGCCAGCAGCGGCTCCACCGCGGACTCGTTCTGCACCACGAAGCCCGTGGTGTCCGGCCGTTCGTCGAAGATCCGCGCCAGCGTCACGGCCATCGCGTCGTAGCCGCCCTCGCACGGCCGGTGCAGCAGCCGCATCCCCAGCTCGCCCGCGCGGGTGCGCAGCCCCTCCAGGGTGCGCTCCGCGAAGCCGGTGTGCCGTTCGTAGACGGCCGCCGCCTCGCCGACGACCGCGATGTCGCGGTGCCCGAGCATCGCGAGGTGCTCCACGCACAGCGCGCCCGTGGCGGTGAAGTCTAGGTCGACGCAGGTCAGCCCGGTCGCGTCGGCGGGGAGCCCGATGAGCACCGAGGGCTGACCGGAGGCGCGCAGCAGGGGCAGCCGCTCGTCGTCCAGTTCGACGTCCATGAGGATCATGGCGTCCGCGAGCCCGCTGCCGGTGACCCGCCGCACCGCGTCCGGACCCTCCTCGCCGGTCAGCAGCAGCACGTCGTAGCCGTGGGCGCGGGCGGTGGTGGCGACCGCGATGGCGATCTCCATCATCACCGGCACGTACATGTCGGTGCGCAGCGGGACCATCAGCGCGATGATGTTCGACCGGCTGCTCGCCAGGGCCCGCGCCCCGGCGTTCGGGTGGTAGCCCAGCTCGCGGATGGACTCCTCGACCCGCTGCCGGGTCGCGGCGGAGATCGACCGCTTGCCGCTCAGGACGTAGCTCACCGTGCTCGCCGAGACTCCGGCATGCTGGGCGACCTCGGCGAGGGTGACCATCCGGTCCTCCAGTGAGGTGAAGCGCTTCGACCAAGCGAAACGGGGGAGCGATGCGGTTGACCTGCCACGACCATAACCGCCTGGATCAAGCAAGTCCATAAGCGCGCAAACACGTCGAAGCGCTTCGACGGGCCCTGACGCGACCCTCCACCGGCCCACCCCGCTGGTGCCCACCCGACAAACCGGGTACATACGATCGAGTAGCCCCGCACCACCGATTCCGGACCCCACGTCCCGGTTCGACGTCCCGGCGGTACGTCCCCTCGGGACGCCCCGTCCCGACGGACCCCGTACCCACCCCCACTTCGCGGCGAGGTGCCCCTCATGTCCGCAGCACCCACCACCTCCACCCCCACGCCGTCCCCCACCGTCACCGAGGCCGAGGCCCGCCGCGTGGCGGAGGCCGCCCGGGAGAAGGACTGGCACAAACCGAGCTTCGCCAAGGAACTCTTCCTCGGCCGCTTCCGCCTCGACCTCATCCACCCGCACCCCACCCCCACGCCCGAGGCCACCGCCCGGGGCGAGGAGTTCCTCGCCCGCCTCCGCGCGTTCTGCGAGAGCGAGGTCGACTCCGCCCGCATCGAACGCGAGGCGCGCATCCCCGACGAGACCGTGCGCGGCCTCAAGGAACTCGGCGCCCTCGGCATGAAGATCGACACCAAGTACGGCGGCCTGGGCCTCACCCAGGTGTACTACAACAAGGCGCTCGCGCTGGCCGGTTCGGCGAGCCCGGCGATCGGCGCGCTGCTCTCCGCGCACCAGTCGATCGGCGTGCCCCAGCCGCTGAAGATGTTCGGCACCGAGGAGCAGAAGGAACGCTTCCTCCCGCGCTGCGCCCGCACCGACATCTCCGCCTTCCTGCTGACCGAGCCCGACGTCGGCTCCGACCCGGCCCGCCTGGCCACCCGGGCGGTCCCGGACGGCGAGGACTACGTGCTCGACGGCGTGAAGCTGTGGACCACCAACGGGGTCGTCGCCGACCTGCTCGTGGTGATGGCCCGGGTGCCCGCCTCCGAGGGGCACAAGGGCGGCATCACCGCCTTCGTCGTGGAGGCCGACTCCGAGGGCATCACCGTCGAGAACCGCAACGCCTTCATGGGCCTGCGCGGACTGGAGAACGGCGTCACCCGCTTCCACCGGGTCAGGGTGCCCGCCGCCCACCGCATCGGCCCCGAGGGCGCCGGCCTGAAGATCGCGCTGACCACCCTCAACACCGGCCGGCTCTCGCTGCCCGCCATGTGCGCGGGCGCCGGCAAGTGGTGTCTGAAGATCGCCCGCGAATGGTCCTCCGTCCGCGAGCAGTGGGGGCGCCCGGTGGCGTACCACGAGGCGGTCGGCGCGAAGATCTCCTTCATCGCCGCGACGAGCTTCGCCCTGGAGGCCGTCGTCGACCTCGCCAGCCAGATGGCCGACGAGGACCGCAACGACATCCGCATCGAGGCCGCTCTCGCCAAGCTGTACGGCTCCGAGATGGCCTGCCTGATGGCCGACGAGCTCGTCCAGATCCGCGGCGGCCGGGGCTTCGAGACCGCCGACTCGCTGCGCGCCCGCGGCGAACGCGGCGTGCCCGCCGAGCAGATGCTGCGCGACCTGCGCATCAACCGCATCTTCGAGGGCTCGACCGAGATCATGCACCTGCTGATCGCCCGGGAGGCCGTGGACGCGCACCTCTCGGTCGCCGGCGACCTCATCGATCCGGACAAGTCCCTGTCCGACAAGGCGAGGGCGGGCGCGAACGCCGGTGTCTTCTACGCCAAGTGGCTGCCCAAACTGGTCGCGGGCCCAGGCCAACTGCCGCGCTCCTACGCCGAGTTCCACCCGGCGGGGCACCTGGACCTGTCACCGCACCTGCGGTACGTCGAGCGCGGCGCGCGCAAGCTCGCCCGCTCCACGTTCTACGCGATGTCCCGCTGGCAGGGCCGCATGGAGACCAAGCAGGGCTTCCTCGGGCGCATCGTGGACATCGGCGCGGAACTCTTCGCGATGAGCGCCGCGTGTGTCCGCGCCGAACGGCTGCGCGCGGAGGGCGAGCACGGCAGGGAGGCCTACCAGCTCGCCGACGCCTTCTGCCGGCAGGCCCGGCTGCGCGTCGAGGAGCTCTTCGGCCGCCTGTGGACCAACACCGACGAACTGGACCGGCGCGTGGTCAAGCAGGTGCTCTCCGGGGCGTACGAGTGGCTGGAGGAGGGCGTCGTCGACCCCTCGGGAGAAGGCCCCTGGATCGCGGACGCCACACCGGGGCCCTCGAACAGGGAGAACGTGCGCAGGCCGCTGCGCTGACCGGCCCCCGTGCCGCGGGGCACCGCGCGCCCCGCGGCGCGGCCGCCCGCGGCACGGCCCGCGCCCTCGCGGGGCGCGGTGTCCTGCCGGGCGGCCGGTGCGGCCACAATGGGGGGATGAGCGACAGTCCAGCCCCCCTCGCCGATCCGCATCTCGTCTTCGACCCCGTCGACGGAGTACGGGATGTCGTGATCCTCGGCTCCACCGGCTCGATCGGCACCCAGGCCATCGACCTCGTGCTGCGCCACCCCGACCGGTTCCGGGTGACCGGCCTGTCCGCCGCCGGCGGACGGGTCGCACTGCTCGCCGAGCAGGCCCACCGCCTCAGGGTGCGCACCGTCGCCGTCGCCCGCGAGGACGCCGTACCGGCGCTGCGCGAGGCCCTGGCCGAGCGGTACGGGGCCGGGGAGCCGCTGCCCGAGCTGCTCGCCGGGGCGGAGGCGGCCACCGAGCTGGCCCGCTCCGCCTGCCACACCGTGCTCAACGGCATCACCGGGTCCATCGGCCTCGCCCCGACCCTCGCCGCCCTCGAGGCGGGCCGCACCCTCGCGCTCGCCAACAAGGAGTCGCTCATCGTGGGCGGGCCGCTGGTGAAGGCGCTCGCCAGGCCGGGTCAGATCATCCCGGTCGACTCGGAGCACGCGGCGCTCTTCCAGGCGCTCGCCTCCGGCACGCGCGCCGACGTGCGCAAGCTCGTCGTCACGGCCTCCGGAGGGCCCTTCCGGGGCCGCAGCAGGGCGGAGCTGGCCCACGTCACCCCGGCGGAGGCGCTCGCCCACCCCACGTGGGCGATGGGCCCGGTCATCACCGTCAACTCGGCGACGCTCGTCAACAAGGGGCTGGAGGTGATCGAGGCGCACCTCCTCTACGACATTCCCTTCGCTCGGATTGAGGTGGTCGTGCATCCCCAGTCGTATGTTCACTCGATGGTTGAGTTCACGGACGGGTCCACGCTCGCGCAGGCGACTCCCCCCGACATGCGGGGGCCGATCGCCGTGGGTCTCGGCTGGCCCGAACGGGTGCCGGACGCGGCGCCCGCATTCGACTGGAGCAAGGCCTCGACCTGGGAGTTCTTTCCTCTGGACACCGAGGCCTTCCCCTCCGTCGGCCTCGCCCGGCACGTCGGCGAACTCGCGGGCACGGCCCCGGCGGTGTTCAATGCCGCGAACGAGGAGTGCGTCGACGCGTTCCTCGCCGGCACCCTGCCGTTCAACGCCATCATGGAGACGGTCACGAGGGTGGTCGAGGAACACGGCACGCCGCGCACGGGAACTTCCCTGACCGTCGCGGACGTCCTCGAGGCGGAGACCTGGGCGCGCGCCCGGGCCAGGGAACTGACAGCACAGACGGCGACCGCGGAGGCCCGTGCATGACGACACTGATGATGATCCTCGGCATAGTCGTCTTCGCGGTCGGGCTGCTGATCTCCATCGCCTGGCACGAGCTCGGCCACCTCTCGACGGCCAAGATGTTCGGCATCCGCGTCCCGCAGTACATGGTCGGCTTCGGCCCGACCGTGTGGTCGCGGAAGAAGGGCGAGACCGAGTACGGCATCAAGGCGGTCCCGCTCGGCGGCTACATCCGCATGATCGGCATGTTCCCGCCCGGGCCCGACGGCCGGGTCGAGGCCCGCTCCACCTCCCCGTGGCGCGGCATGATCGAGGACGCCCGCGAGCAGTCCTTCGAGGAACTCCAGCCCGGCGACGAGAAGCGGCTGTTCTACACCCGCGCCCCGTGGAAGCGGGTCATCGTGATGTTCGCCGGCCCCTTCATGAACCTCATCCTCGCGGTCGCGGTGTTCCTCGGCGTGATGATGACCTTCGGCGTCCAGGACCAGACGACCACCGTCAGCAAGATCTCCGACTGCGTCATCCAGCAGAGCGAGAACCGCACCAAGTGCGCGAAGGACGACCCCGCCGCGCCCGCGAAGGCCGCCGGTCTCCAGCCCGGCGACAGAATCGTCGGCTTCAACGGCACCAGGATCACCGACTGGTCGGTCCTGCAGAACGACATCCGCGACCACCCCGGCGAGGACGTCGCCCTCACGGTCGAGCGCGAGGGCCGGCAGATCGACCTCAAGGCCCACCTCATCAGGAACCAGGTCAGCAAGACCGACTCGGACGGCGCCTACGTCCAGGGCGAGTACGTGTACGCCGGCTTCCTCGGCTTCACCCCCGCCACCGGCATCGTCCAGCAGTCCTTCGGCCAGTCCGTCGACCGCATGGGCGACATGATGGAGAACGGCGTCGAGTCGCTCATCGCCCTGCCCGGCAAGATCCCCGCCCTGTGGGACGCCGCCTTCGGCGACGGACCGCGCGACGCGGACTCCCCGATGGGCGTGGTCGGCGCGGCCCGGGTCGGCGGCGAGGTGTTCACCCTGGACATCCCGCCCTCCCAGCAGATCGCGATGATGCTGCTCCTCGTGGCCGGGTTCAACCTCTCGCTGTTCCTGTTCAACATGCTCCCGCTGCTCCCGCTCGACGGCGGGCACATCGCGGGCGCCCTGTGGGAGTCGCTGCGCCGCAACCTGGCCCGCGTCCTGCGCCGCCCCGACCCGGGCCCGTTCGACGTGGCCAAGCTGATGCCGGTGGCGTACGTGGTGGCGGGGATCTTCCTCTGCTTCACCGCGCTGGTGCTGGTCGCGGACGTCGTCAACCCGGTCAAGATCTCTTAGCCGTCACGCGTCCGCGAGGGCCGGTGGACCGGACGGCGGAACGGCCGGGCACTCCTGGTGCCCGGCCGCCATCCGAAGGGTGGGTTTACCGACGCTGATGTGCTCGCGCGCCCGGGCGTGCCGTAATCTCGGGGTCTGGATCCCGTCGCTCCGGGACCGGAACGGACCGTACCGGATCGGATGTGACCGGCCCGGCACGGACAGGACCGGCCCCGCCCCGACGCGGATCCGCACCTTGGTGATCCACGACTTGGGGTTGCACAGCAGATGACTGCGATTTCTCTCGGCATGCCGTCCGTTCCGACCAAACTCGCCGAACGCCGCAAGAGCCGGCAGATCCAGGTCGGAACCGTGCCGGTCGGCGGGGACGCGCCCGTCTCCGTGCAGTCGATGACGACGACCCGGACGTCCGACATCGGTGCCACGTTGCAGCAGATCGCGGAGTTGACGGCGTCGGGCTGTCAGATCGTGCGGGTGGCGTGTCCGACGCAGGACGACGCGGACGCGCTGGCGACGATCGCGCGGAAGTCGCAGATCCCGGTGATCGCGGACATCCACTTCCAGCCCAAGTACGTGTTCGCCGCGATCGAGGCGGGTTGTGCGGCGGTGCGGGTGAATCCGGGCAACATCAAGCAGTTCGACGACAAGGTGAAGGAGATCGCGCGGGCGGCGAAGGACCACGGGACGCCGATCCGTATCGGGGTGAACGCGGGTTCGCTGGACCGCCGGCTGCTGCAGAAGTACGGCAGGGCGACGCCGGAGGCCCTGGTGGAGTCGGCGTTGTGGGAGGCGTCGCTGTTCGAGGAGCACGGTTTCCGGGACATCAAGATCTCGGTGAAGCACAACGACCCGGTGGTGATGATCGAGGCGTACCGGCAGTTGGCGGAGGCGTGCGAGTATCCGCTGCACCTGGGGGTGACGGAGGCGGGTCCGGCGTTCCAGGGGACGATCAAGTCGGCGGTGGCGTTCGGTGCGCTGCTGTCGCAGGGCATCGGTGACACGATCCGGGTCTCGCTGTCGGCTCCGCCGGCGGAGGAGGTCAAGGTCGGGTTGCAGATCCTGGAGTCCCTCGGTCTGAAGGAGCGCGGTCTGGAGATCGTGTCCTGTCCGTCCTGCGGTCGTGCGCAGGTGGATGTGTACAAGCTGGCGGAGGAGGTCACCGCCGGGCTGGAGGGCATGGAGGTGCCTTTGCGGGTGGCGGTCATGGGCTGTGTCGTGAACGGTCCCGGTGAGGCCCGTGAGGCGGACCTCGGCGTGGCCTCGGGCAACGGCAAGGGGCAGATCTTCGTCAAGGGCGAGGTCATCAAGACCGTGCCGGAGTCGAAGATCGTGGAGACCCTCATCGACGAGGCCATGAAGCTGGCCGAGCAGATGGAGAAGGACGGCACCGCCTCCGGCGAGCCCGCCGTCACCGTCGCCGGCTGACCGGCGCCGGACAGCGGCCGACCGCACGCCGCCCGGGGGCGAGCACCACCGGGCGGCGTCGCACATACCCGCCAGGTACAGTGCGAAAATCAGCAGATCCAAGGGTGAGGCATCCGCACGTGTTGACGCAGACGACCACCCGCGTCCTCGAACCGAAGGACCTGGAGGCCGCGCTCGCCGTCCTGGACCGCGAGCCGGTCGCGAACGCCTTCGTGACCTCCCGCGTCCACGTCGCCGGGCTCGACCCCTGGCGGCTCGGCGGCGAGATGTGGGGCTGGTACGAGGACGGGATGCTCACCTCACTCTGCTACGCGGGCGCCAACCTGGTGCCCCTGTGCGCCACCCCCCGGGCCGTCCGCGCCTTCGCCGACCGCGCCCGCCGCAGCGGCCGCCGCTGCTCCTCCGTCGTGGGCCCCGCCGAGGCCACCGCCCAGCTCTGGCGGCTGCTCGAACCGAGCTGGGGCCCGGCCCGCGAGGTCCGCGCCCACCAGCCCCTCATGGTCACCGACCGGCTCCCCGCGGACGTCACCCCCGACCCCTACGTCCGCCGCGTCCGCAAGGACGAGATGGAAACGATTCTCCCGGCGTGCGTGGCGATGTTCACCGAGGAGGTCGGCGTCTCCCCGCTGGCCGGC
This sequence comes from Streptomyces griseoaurantiacus, assembly GCF_036189845.1. Taxonomy (NCBI): domain Bacteria; kingdom Bacillati; phylum Actinomycetota; class Actinomycetes; order Kitasatosporales; family Streptomycetaceae; genus Streptomyces; species Streptomyces griseoaurantiacus. The sequence continues at coordinate 5,463,763 of NZ_CP108326.1, forward strand.
GACGGCGGACTCCTCTACCAGGCCCGGGTCGCCGAACTCGTCGGCGCGGGCCGCTCCTTCGCCCGCCTCGACCAGGACGGCAAGGTCGTCTTCAAGGCCGAGATCGGCGCCGCCACCCCGCAGGCCTGCCAGATCCAGGGCGTCTGGGTGGCCCCCGAGTACCGGGGCCGGGGCCTCGCCGCCCCCGGCATGGCCGCGGTACTGCGCTACGCGCTCGCCGACGTCGCCCCCGTGGCCAGCCTCTACGTCAACGACTTCAACACCGCGGCCCGGGCGACCTACCGCAAGGTGGGCTTCCACGAGGTCGGCGAGTTCATGAGCGTGCTGTTCTGAGGAGCCGGCGGGAGTCTTCCGCCTAAGCGCTGTCCCGCAATCCCCGGCGGGCGTGCGACGACAGCTACGGCACTCCCCCAGCCTCCGGCCGGGGGTACCCCCACGCCGCGTTGTCGGAACGTCCGCATACATCCAGTATGCGGACGCCCCTCCGCCTTGCGATGCACCGCATCTGACGCCGCACGCTGATCCACCAGGCATTACGGGACAGCCCTCAGAGCCGCCCGGGTACGCTCCGGGGCATGCTCCGCTTTCCCGGTCAGGGCCACCGCCGCCCCGACGACGTCGTCATCGGCCCGCTGGACCTCGCCGCCCGCGTGGACGAGGCCCTCGCCGTGCAGGCCGTCGCCTTCGGGCTCGACCCCGACGAGATCGCCGTGCGCCGGCAGATCGTGCTGCGGCACATGACCAGCCCCGGAGCCCGCGCCCTCGGCGCCACCCTCCGCGGCCGCCTCGTCGGCTTCGTCTACGGCATGCCCAACGACCGCGCCCACTGGTGGTCCACCGTCGTCGAGCCGTATCTGCACCGCGAGGGCAACGAGGGCTGGCTCGACGACTCCTTCGTCATCACCGAGCTGCACGTCCACCCCGACCACCAGAACCGGGGGATCGGCCGCCGCCTCATCACCACGATCACCGACAGTGCCGAACAGCCGCGGTCCATCCTCTCGGCGATCGACATCGACAGCCCCGCCCGCGGGCTGTACCGGTCCCTGGGCTACCAGGACCTGGCCCGGCGCGTCCTCTTCCCCAGCGCCCCCAAGCCGTACGCGGTGATGGGAGCCCCCCTGCCGCTGCGCCGCCGTTAACCGATTACCGCCCGCACAGGGCTCCCGGCTAACCTCGTGGCCATCGCCCTCCCCCATTCCCGGGCCCCGTCCGGGCGGGGGATCCCCTTCAGCAGGAGTCGAGAACCATGGCCCAGGTCCAGCGCATGTCACGTTTGTTGGTCAAGACACTGCGTGACGACCCGGCGGACGCGGAGACGCTCAGCCACAAGCTCCTCGTCCGTGCCGGCTACGTCCGCCGCAACTCGGCCGGCATCTGGAGCTGGCTGCCGCTCGGCAAGAAGGTGCTCGACAACGTCTCCCGCGTGGTGCGCGAGGAGATGGACGCCATCGGCGCCCAGGAGGTGCTGCTCCCGGCCCTGCTGCCCAAGGAGCCGTACGAGGCCTCCGCGCGCTGGGAGGAGTACGGCGACCTGCTGTTCCGCCTGAAGGACCGCAAGGGCGGCGAGTACCTGCTCGGCCCGACGCACGAGGAGATCTTCACCCTCGTGGTCAAGGACCAGGTCTCCTCGTACAAGGACCTGCCGGTGATGCTCTACCAGATCCAGACCAAGTACCGGGACGAGGCGCGTCCCCGGTCCGGCGTGCTGCGCGGCCGCGAGTTCCAGATGAAGGACTCCTACTCCTTCGACACCACCGACGAGGGGCTCGCCGAGTCCTACCGGCTGCACCGCGAGGCGTACCAGAAGATCTTCGCGCGCCTCGGCCTCGACTACCGGATCGTCTCCGCCGTCTCCGGCGCGATGGGCGGCTCCGCCTCCGAGGAGTTCCTGGCCCCGGCCGCGGCCGGCGAGGACACCTTCGTGGACTGCCCGAACTGCGACTACGCCGCCAACACCGAGGCCGTCACCTTCGCGCTGACGCCGGTCGAGGGCGCCGCGCACCCGGCCGCCGAGGAACTCGACACCCCCGACACCCCGACCATCGAGTCCCTCGCCGAGCTGCTCGGCGTGCCGGCCTCGGCCACCCTGAAGAACCTGCTGGTGAAGGTGGACGGCGAGATCGTCGCCGTGGGCGTGCCCGGGAACCGGGAGGTGGACCTCGGCAAGCTCGGCGAGCACCTGGCCCCGGCAGTCGTCGAACTGGTCACCGCCGAGGACTTCGAGGGCCGCCCCGACCTCGTCCGCGGGTACGTCGGCCCGCAGGGCCTGGAGAAGGTGCGCTACCTCGCCGACCCCCGCGTCGCCCCCGGCACCTCGTGGATCACCGGCGCCAACAAGCAGGACACGCACGCGCGGAACGTCGTCTGCGGGCGGGACTTCGAGGTCGACCAGTACCTCGACGTGGTCGTCGTCGAGGAGGGCGACCCCTGCCCGAAGTGCGGCACCGGACTGAAGCTGGACCGTGCCATCGAGATCGGCCACATCTTCCAGCTCGGCCGCAAGTACGCGGACACCTTCCAGCTCGACGTGCTGGGGCAGAACGGCAAGCCGGTCCGCGTGACGATGGGCTCCTACGGCATCGGCGTCTCCCGCGCGGTCGCGGCGCTGGCCGAGCAGCACGCGGACGAGCAGGGGCTGTACTGGCCCAAGGAGATCGCCCCGGCCGACGTGCACGTCGTGGCGGCCGGCAAGGCCCTGCAGACCGAACTCGCCCTCGACGTGTCCGAGAAGCTGGCGGCGGCCGGGGTGCGCGTGCTGGTGGACGAGCGTCCCGGGGTCTCGCCCGGCGTGAAGTTCACGGACGCGGAACTGATCGGCGTGCCGCAGATCCTGGTGGCCGGCCGGCGCTCGGGCGAGGGCGTGGTCGAGCTCAAGGACCGCCGCACCGGTGAGCGCGAGGAACTGACGGTGGAAGAGGCGATCGCCCGCCTGACCGCGTAGCGCGGCGAAGGGGGCGGAGGGCGTACGACGTGCCCTCCGCCCCCTCGTGCGTTTCCGCGACCGCTTCCCGGCGGGTTCCGCCGCGCCCGGGGCCCCGCGCGTCACAGCCAGCCGGCGAACTCCAGCAGTACCTCCGCGTCGCGGGGCCGGCCCACGCGGAAGGCCCGCACACCCGACTCCACGGCCCGGAACAGCGTCCACCCCCGCACCCGCTCCCGGTCCAGATCCAGCGACTCCGCGAGCCGCTTCACCCGCCGGCGCGTCGTGGACGCCCCCGAGGGCGTCGCGACCAGGTCCTCGACCCGGTCCCGTACCAGACGCGCCAGATCGAAGGCGCACTCGCCCACCACCGGGTCCGGTCCCACCGCCAGCCACGGCATCCGCTCCCCGGCGAGCACCTTGCTCTGCCGGAACGTGCCGTGCAGCAACCGGCCCTCGGGCGCCGAGGCGACCAACTCCTCCCGCGCCGCGAGCGCCGACTCCACGAGCGGCCGTACGTCGGGCTCGGCCTCGGCCGCCGCCCGCATCGCCTCCGCCTGCCGACCCGTCCGCCCGGCCACCGTCTCGAAGGCGTGCCCGGCCGGCGGTTCGACCCACAGCCGGCGCAGCGTCCCGGCCGCCTCCAGCAGCGCCTTCGCCTCCGGCAGCGAGCGCACCGACATCTCGGGATGCAGCCGCTCCAGCAGCAGGACACCCTCGTCACCGGCGGCGGCCCCGGACGTGTCACCGGCCCCGTCCGCGTCGAGCAGCCGGACCGCCCCGAACCCGTCCCACCGCACCAGCGCGGCACGCTCGGCGCCGGGCCGCGCGGCGGCCGGGGCGAGCTTCAGCACCGCGGGGCTGCCGTCCGCCCGCCGCACCAGCACGATGAGGCCGCTGCGCCCGCCGGGCCGGTGCACCCGCTCCACCGTCAACCCGCGTAGAGCGACGGCCCGCCGCAGCAGTTCGGGAAGGTCGTGGAGCCACGCGTCGGCCCCGTCACGCCGGGTCTCGGCGAGCGCCCGCACAAGCCGCGGCGGCGGTTCGAAAGCCATGCGCGAGTCGTTCCCTTCGAGGTCTGTTCCCTGACCGTTCCCCCCGCGGGGCTACTCCCGCGGCGTCGCCGAGGCGCCCGGACCGGCCGCCGCCCGTTCGGCGAGACCAGGGAAGGCTACGCTCTCCCCGCTCCAGCGCACCGCGCGTACCGCCGCCTCCCGCAGCGCCTCGGCGGCGTCCCCGCGCCGCGCACCCGTCGCGGCCCGGACGAGGTCGGAGTAGACAGCGGCGATCCGTCGCTCGAGCTCGGCGGCGAGCCGCACGGCGGCTGCCGAGTCCGCCACGGCGAAGGGGAGCGCGTACCCGGCGGCCGCGGCGCGCGGGGTGGCGCCGAGGTCGCTCACGGCGCGCACGAGCCGGTCCCGCCGCGCCCGGTGCCCGTCGTACGCCTCCTGTGCCTCGACGCGCCGGCCGTGCCCTATCCGGCCGCCGACCACCCCGTACCCGTAGACGGCCGCGTGTTCGGCGGCCAGGGCGGCCTGCAGCGCCTCGAGCTCGGCGGCGTTCGCGCCACTGCCCTTTCCGCCGGTCTTTCCCGCCGACGGCGTGGGCGTACCTCCGCTGTGCACGGTCATCCCCTCTCCTCCCCACCGGACGCGCCGGAGTCCGATCCCGTGTCCGGCTTCGGCTTCCACGTCGTCAGCAGATACGCGTGGGCGGCGCCGGCCGCCGCCACGGAGGCCAGCAGCCGGGCCGTCTCGCCGGGAAGCCCGGCGAGGGCCGCGGTCCGCCGGTCGGCCAGCGTCTTCTCGGCGTCGGCCAGCGCGGCCAGCGCAGCGGCGGGATCGGCGGGCACGGTGCCGCGGGCGGCGGGGGCCCCGGAGGACGAGCCGGAGGGCGCGTCGGTCGCGGAGGGCGGGGACGTGGCGGAGTCCGGGGCGGAGGGGGAGCCCGTGGCCGGCACCGAACCGCCGAACGCCTTCGCGTGCCGCACCGCTTCGGCCCGCAGCGGACGCAGCCGCGCCACCAGCCCCGGGTGGGCGGCGCCCACCGCGTCGTACCGCGCCACGAGCCGTTCGCTGTCGCGGGCGGCACCCGCGCGCGCCCGTTCCTCGGCGGAGGCTCCGCGGCCCCCGGAACCGCCGGGGTCGCCGGAACACCCCGCGAGCAGCACGGCACCGGCGGCCGAGGCGAACAGGGTCCTTCGGCGCGGCCCCGGGGCGGCGCGCGACGGCAGGGGGAACGGCACGGCAGACGTCCTCGGTGGCCTCGTACGGGCTCGTACGACGGGTGACGACGGTACGAGCGGGGGAACGAACAGGCGTCCGCCCGCCGAACGCGCGGGCCCGCCCGCGCTCACCGTACCCGGGGGCGCACGTGACCCGCGCCACCGGTTGCGCCGCACGCGCGTCACCGCGTGCCGGGGACGTCCCGGCGGGCCCGCCCGGGCGGTCGGCCCGAGGGTCCGGGTGGACGGCAACACCCCTTGGGACCCGATACGCTTTGCCCTGACACACGCCCTTCCACAACAGCACACGCGGCCGAGGAGTCACCCGGATGAGCACCACCCAGAGCGAGAGGCTGCGAGAGCTTCTGGAACCGCTCGTGACCTCTCAGGGACTCGATCTCGAGGAGATCGACGTGGCGTCCGTGGGCCGCCGCCGTGTGCTGCGCGTCGTGGTGGACTCCGACACCGGCGCGGACCTGGACCGGGTCGCCGACGTGAGCCGCGCGCTCTCGGCGAAGCTGGACGAGACCGACGCGATGGGCGCGGGGGAGTACACCCTCGAGGTCGGCACCCCGGGCGCGGAGCGCGCCCTCACCGAGCACCGGCACTACGTGCGTGCCCTCGACCGCCTCGTCCGCTTCCAGCTCCGGGAGGGCGGCGAGCTGGTCGCCCGCATCCTCGGGGTCGACGAGGAGGGCCTGGACCTGGAGGTCCCCGGAGTGAAGGGCCGCAGGCCCACCACCCGCAGACTCGCCTTCCCTGACGTCGACAAGGCGCGGGTCCAGGTCGAGTTCAACCGCAAGAACAAGAACGACGACGCCGTGAACGCTGACAACGCCGCGAACGCTGAGAACGAGGAGGAGGCGTAGCCATGGACATCGACATGAGTGCCCTGCGGGGCCTGGTGCGGGAGAAGGAGATCTCCTTCGACCTGCTGGTCGAGGCGATCGAGTCGGCCCTCCTCATCGCCTACCACCGCACCGACGGGAGCCGCCGCCACGCGCGCGTGGAGCTCGACCGGGACAGCGGTCACGTGACCGTGTGGGCGAAGGAGGACCCCGAGGACCTCGAGGAGGGCCAGGAGCCCCGCGAGTTCGACGACACCCCGTCCGGGTTCGGCCGCATCGCCGCGACCACCGCCAAGCAGGTGATCCTGCAGCGGCTGCGGGACGCCGAGGACGACGCCACGCTCGGCGAGTACGCCGGCCGCGAGGGCGACATCGTGACGGGTGTGGTGCAGCAGGGCCGCGACCCGAAGAACGTACTGGTCGACATCGGCAAGCTGGAGGCCATCCTGCCGGTGCAGGAGCAGGTGCCGGGGGAGAGCTACCAGCACGGCATGCGGCTGCGCTCGTACGTCGTGCGGGTGGCCAAGGGGGTGCGCGGGCCCTCGGTGACGCTGTCCCGCACACATCCCAATCTGGTGAAGAAGCTGTTCGCCCTGGAGGTGCCGGAGATCGCCGACGGCTCGGTCGAGATCGCGGCCATCGCCCGTGAGGCGGGCCACCGCACCAAGATCGCCGTGCGCTCCACCCGTTCCGGCCTCAACGCCAAGGGCGCGTGCATCGGGCCGATGGGCGGCCGGGTGCGCAACGTCATGGGCGAGCTGAACGGTGAGAAGATCGACATCGTCGACTGGTCGGACGACCCCGCGGAGATGGTGGCCAACGCGCTGTCGCCCGCCCGGGTGTCCGCGGTCGACGTCGTGGACCTCGCGGCCCGCTCGGCGCGCGTGACGGTGCCGGACTACCAGCTCTCCCTGGCCATCGGCAAGGAGGGCCAGAACGCGCGGCTCGCGGCGCGGCTGACGGGCTGGCGCATCGACATCCGTCCCGACACGGAGCCGGCGGAGCCCCGGGACTGAGGCGGGCGCCGGGGCCGGGCCGGCGGGGGACGCCGCGCCCCCGTACGCGGGCGCGGAACCCCTGGTGGCCGCTCCGCGGACGGTGGGCCGGGAATACATCCCGGCCCACCGCCGCTCAGATCACGTCATGTTGCAACGCGGCAAGTGTTCGATTCTTGCCCCAAAGGGGTGAGGTCGCCGCGGGGAGGTAGACTTCATAGTGTCTGGCCGGACGCCTGTCCGCGCATGCCCTGAGCGCACCTGTGTGGGGTGCCGGGAGCGAGCGGCCAAGATCGAACTGCTGCGCACCGTGGCGGTCGAGGGCGAATGCGTCCCCGATCCGCGCGGTACGCTGCCCGGCCGGGGCGCATACGTGCACCCCGCACCGGCCTGTCTCGATCTGGCGGTCCGCCGCCGGGTCCTCCCGCGGGCGCTGCGCGCCCCGGGGCCGCTCGACACAAAGGCGTTGCGCCGATACGTCGAGCAGGCGGACAGTTGCTGAGCAGGCAACACGGTAGGACGTGCCGTACGGAACCCCGTACGGCCAGGTACCTCGCGAGTCGAAAGCAGGTCGAGATTGCGATGAGCACTCGATGAGTACGCGATGAGTACGCCCATGAACTAGCGACGGTCCGGACGCAACCCGGACCTCAAAGGAGCGAAGTGGCTAAGGTCCGGGTATACGAACTCGCCAAGGAGTTCGGTGTGGAGAGCAAGGTCGTCATGGCCAAGCTCCAGGAACTCGGTGAGTTCGTCCGATCGGCGTCTTCGACGATCGAGGCGCCCGTAGTGCGCAAATTGACAGATGCCTTCCAGCAGGGCGGTGGCAACGGCAAGTCCGGCGCCCGCCCGGCACCCCGTAAGGCGGCCCCCAGGCCCGCCGCGCCGTCCCCGGCGCAGTCCGGGAGCACCTCCCCCGGCCCCAGGCCGACGGGGGAGCGTCCGGCTGCCCCGAAGCCGGGGGCCCCCAGGCCGGCCGCGGCCGAGCGCCCCGCAGCCCCGGCGGCGTCCGCGCCGACCCCGGGCCCGCGTCCGGCGCCCGCCCCCAAGCCGGCCCCGGCGCCCGCGCCGCGTCCGGCCCCCGCCGCCCCGGCGGCACCGGAATTCCAGGCTCCGCCGTCGGCCCCCACGGGCCCGCGTCCCGGTGCCCGCCCCGCGCCCAAGCCCGGCTCCCGTCCGGCCGCGCCCGGTCAGGGCCAGGGTCAGGGTCAGGGACGTCCGGCCGGCCAGGGCCAGCGCCCCGGTGGCGCCGCACCGCGTCCGGGCGGTCGCGCGGCAGGTCCGCGCCCCGGCAACAACCCGTTCACCTCCGGCGGTTCCACCGGCATGGGGCGCCCCGCGCCCCGTCCGCAGGGTGGTCCGCGTCCCGGCGGCCCGGGTGCGCCCGGTGCCGGTCCGCGCCCGCAGGCCCCCGGCGGCCAGGGCGGTCCCCGTCCGCAGTCTCCGGGCGGCTCCCGTCCGACCCCGGGCGGCATGCCCCGTCCGCAGGGCGGCGCCCCCCGTCCGGGCGGTCCCCGTCCGAACCCCGGCATGATGCCGCAGCGTCCCGCTGCCGGCCCGCGTCCCGGTGGTGGCGGCGGCGGTCGCGGCCCCGGTGGCGGCGGTCGTCCCGGTGGTGGCGGCGGTCGTCCGGGTGGCGGCGGTTTCGCCGGTCGTCCCGGTGGCGGTGGCGGCGGCGGCTTCGCAGGCCGTCCCGGTGGTCCCGGTGGTGGCGGTGGCGGCTTCGCAGGCCGTCCCGGTGGCGGCGGTGGCCGTCCCGGCTTCGGTGGTCGTCCGGGTGGTCCCGGTGGCCGTGGTGGCACGCAGGGCGCCTTCGGCCGTCCCGGCGGTCCCGCGCGTCGTGGCCGCAAGTCGAAGCGGCAGAGGCGCCAGGAGTACGAGGCCATGCAGGCCCCGTCGGTCGGCGGCGTGATGCTGCCTCGCGGCAACGGACAGACCGTCCGCCTGTCGCGTGGTGCGTCCCTCACCGACTTCGCGGAGAAGATCAACGCCAACCCGGCGTCGCTCGTCGCCGTGATGATGAACCTCGGCGAGATGGTCACTGCCACGCAGTCCGTCTCCGACGAGACCCTCCAACTGCTCGCCGACGAGATGAACTACGTCGTCGAGATCGTCAGCCCGGAGGAGGAGGACCGCGAGCTGCTCGAGTCCTTCGACATCGAGTTCGGCGAGGACGAGGGCGGCGAGGAAGCACTCGTCGCGCGTCCGCCGGTCGTGACCGTCATGGGTCACGTCGACCACGGCAAGACCCGACTGCTGGACACCATCCGCAAGACGAACGTCGTCGCGGGCGAGGCCGGCGGTATCACGCAGCACATCGGTGCGTACCAGGTCACCACCCAGGTCAACGAGGAAGAGCGTCGGATCACCTTCATCGACACCCCGGGTCACGAGGCGTTCACCGCCATGCGTGCCCGTGGTGCGAAGTCGACCGACATCGCGATCCTGGTCGTCGCGGCCAACGACGGCGTCATGCCGCAGACGGTCGAGGCGCTGAACCACGCCAAGGCCGCCGATGTGCCGATCGTCGTCGCGGTCAACAAGATCGACGTCGAGGGTGCCGACCCGACCAAGGTGCGCGGTCAGCTCACCGAGTACGGGCTGGTGGCCGAGGAGTACGGCGGCGACACCATGTTCGTCGACATCTCCGCCAAGCAGGGCCTCAACATCGAGAGCCTGCTGGAGGCCGTGGTCCTCACCGCGGACGCCTCGCTCGACCTGCGGGCCAACCCGGAGCAGGACGCGCAGGGCATCGCGATCGAGTCCCACCTGGACCGTGGCCGCGGCGCCGTCGCGACCGTCCTGGTCCAGCGCGGCACCCTGCGGGTCGGCGACACGATGGTGGTCGGCGACGCGTACGGCCGTGTCCGCGCGATGCTCGACGACAAGGGCGAGAACGTGGAGGAGGCGGGTCCCTCGACCCCGGTCCTCGTCCTCGGTCTCACCAACGTCCCGGGCGCCGGCGACAACTTCCTCGTCGTCGACGAGGACCGCACGGCCCGGCAGATCGCCGAGAAGCGGGCGGCGCGCGAGCGCAACGCCAACTTCGCCCGCCGTGGTGTCCGGTTCTCCCTGGAGAACCTGGACGAGGCCCTCAAGGCCGGCCTGGTGCAGGAACTCAACCTCATCATCAAGGGCGACGCGTCCGGTTCGGTGGAGGCCCTCGAGTCCTCGCTGCTCCAGCTCGACGTCGGCGAAGAGGTCGACATCCGCGTCCTGCACCGCGGTGTGGGTGCGGTCACCGAGTCGGACATCGACCTGGCGACCGGTTCCGACGCCATCGTCATCGGCTTCAACGTCCGGGCGGCCGGCCGTGCCGCCCAGATGGCGGAGCGCGAGGGCGTGGACGTCCGGTACTACTCGGTCATCTACCAGGCGATCGAAGAGGTCGAGGCGGCCCTGAAGGGCATGCTGAAGCCGGAGTACGAGGAGGTCGAGCTCGGCACGGCGGAGATCCGCGAGGTCTTCAAGTCGTCCAAGCTGGGCAACATCGCCGGTGTCCTGGTCCGCTCCGGAGAGGTCAAGCGCAACACCAAGGCGCGCCTCCTCCGCGACGGCAAGGTCATCGCGGAGAACCTCAACATCTCCGGGCTGCGTCGCTTCAAGGACGACGTCACCGAGATCCGCGAAGGGTTCGAGGGCGGTATCAACCTCGGAAACTACAACGACATCAAGGTCGACGACGTCATCGCGACGTACGAGATGCGCGAGAAGCCGCGCGCGTAGCACGATCGGCGGCTCACCGGTTCCCCGCGTCCCCGAAAGGGGCGCGGGGAACCGCGTGAGCGGCCACCGCGACTTCGCGGGGGATTCCGGGCGCCCCGGTGCCCGAACCGTCCGCCGGGAGCCGGTGCCCTCGCCTGCGGGCGCGGGCGCGGGCCGACGTGGGCCGGGCCGGGGCGGCGGGCGGAAAATCACCGGCCGTCCCCGTCCCGGACGGGTACCGTGCTGGGGTCCGGCCGATCACCGGCCCGACCCTCCGATCCCGCGCCGGCGGGTCATCCGGCAGCACACATGTATGTGGGGACCCTGTCCTTCGACCTCCTCCTCGGCGACGTCCACTCGCTGAAGGAGAAGCGCGCCCTCGTCCGCCCCATCGTGGCCGAACTCCAGCGCAAGTACGCCGTGAGCGCCGCCGAGGTCGAGCACCTCGACCTGCACCGCCGGGCCGGCATCGGCCTCGCGGCGGTCTCCGGCGACGCCGCCCACCTCACCGACGTCCTCGACCGGTGCGAACGGCTCGTCGCCGCCCGCCCGGAAGTGGAACTGCTGTCCGTGCGCCGGCGCTTCCACGGCGAGGACGACGACTGAACCGGTCATCCGCGTTCACTCGCACAAGAACACGAAGAAACACGAAGAACGGGAGACGGACCAGTGGCCGACAACGCGCGGGCTAAAAGGCTGGCGGACCTCATCCGAGAGGTGGTGGCCCAGAAGCTGCAGCGCGGGATCAAGGACCCGCGGCTCGGCTCGCACGTCACCATCACGGACACCCGGGTCACCGGGGACCTGCGGGAGGCGACCGTCTTCTACACGGTGTACGGCGACGAGGAGGAGCGCCAGGCCGCCGCGGCGGGCCTGGAGAGCGCCAAGGGCATCCTGCGCTCCGAGGTCGGCAAGGCGGCCGGCGTGAAGTTCACGCCCACCCTGGCCTTCGTCGCGGACGCACTCCCCGACACCGCCCGGAACATCGAGGACCTCCTCGACAAGGCCCGGGCCTCCGACGAGGCGGTGCGCGAGACGGCCACCGGCGCCCAGTACGCCGGTGAGGCCGACCCCTACCGCAAGCCCGGCTCCGAGGACACCGACGAGACGGACGACAGCACCGAATGACCCAGCAGCACACCACGCCCGACGGCCTCGTCATCGTCGACAAGCCGTCGGGCTTCACCTCGCACGACGTCGTCGCCAAGATGCGCGGCATCGCCAGGACCCGCCGCGTCGGCCACGCGGGCACCCTCGACCCCATGGCGACGGGCGTGCTCGTCCTCGGTGTCGAGCGGGCCACCAAGCTCCTCGGCCACCTCGCGCTGACCGAGAAGGAGTACCTGGGCACCGTCCGGCTCGGCCAGAGCACCCTCACCGACGACGCCGAGGGCGAGATCACGGCGTCCGCGGACGCCTCCGCGATCACCCGGGAGGCCGTCGAGGCCGGTGTCGCCGCGCTGACCGGCGACATCATGCAGGTCCCCTCCAAGGTGAGCGCCATCAAGATCAACGGCGTGCGCTCCTACAAGCGGGCCCGTGACGGCGAGGAGTTCGACATCCCGGCCCGCCCGGTGACGGTCTCCTCCTTCGCCCTGCACGACGTACGGGACGCGGTCGCCGAGAACGGCACGCCGGTGCTCGACCTGGTCGTCTCCGTCGTCTGCTCCTCCGGCACCTACATCCGGGCCCTCGCCCGGGACCTGGGCGCCGGACTGGGCGTCGGCGGCCACCTCACCGCGTTGCGCAGGACGCGCGTGGGGCCGTACCGGATCGACGGTGCCCGCACGCTGGAGCAGCTCCAGAAGGAGCTGACCGTGCTGCCGGTCGCCGAGGCCGCCGCGGCCGCGTTCCCCCGCTGGGACCTCGACGAGCGGCGCACGCGGCTCGCGCTCAACGGCGTGCGCCTGGAGATGCCCGGTGAGTACGCCGGGGCCGGTCCCGTGGCGGTCTTCGACCCGACGGGGCGCTTCGTGGCGCTCGTGGAGGAGCAGAAGGGCAAGGCGAAGAGTCTGGCCGTGTTCGGCTGACGGCTCGAGGGCTCGAGGGCTCGAGGGCTCGGCGGTTCGGGGCCCCAGGGACTGTGCGGTTCGGGGCCCCCGGGGCCTTGACGGCTTTACGGCTTGGGGGCCTGGTTGTTTGCGGGCTCGGCGGCTTTTCCGTCCGCGACACGCCCGTGGAGCGGCGATCAGGTCGTCGTGATTTCTGATCACCGCTCCACGGTCCCCCTCGGTTCCCCCCTCACCAAGATGTATCCGTCCGTGCGCGATCCGTCACCCCTTCGGGCGGGCGCTCGGAGTGAACCGAGGGTGTGGAAGGGGGCGCGTTCGCCCTGAACGCTGTTCCGCCGATCACCACCCGCCTACCGTCGGGGGCGAACGCACGGCGGGAGGTACGGGAAACATGGCGGCACGGGACGGCGCCCTCACGGGGCTCCACGACCCGGCGCCCACCGCGGATCTCCTCGTACAGATCTTCGATCCGGTCGGGCGGCCGCGAGGCACCGGCTTCGCCGCGGACCCCGAGGGCACCCTCGTCACGAGTCACGAGGCGGTCGACGGCGCCGCCCGACTGCTCGTCCGGGCCGGCGACGCCGTCACGGAGGTCACCGGCGCGGCCATCACCCCGCTGCCACGACTCGGCCTCGCCCTTCTGCACACCCGGGGCCTGGGCGGCCCGCGCCCCCTGCCGGTCGCCGCACACAGGGCGGTCGGCCGGGGCGCCTACGTCCGGATCGCCGCCGGCGGCTGGCGCGAGGCACGCGTCCTCGGCACGACCACCGTCACGTACACCGCGTCGGACGGACCCCGGCTTCTCGACGGAGCCCTGGAACTCGCCCTCGGCACGGCCGGCACCGACGCGCTGCGCCCCGGCGGGGGAGCGGCGGGCGGCCCCGTGCTCGACGCGGAGACCGGCGCCGTCCTCGGCGTCCTCGGCACCACCCTGCACACCGCGCACCGGACGGCCGGGTTCGCGCTCCCGCTGACGGGGGCGGACGGCCCGCTCGCCGCACTCCTCGCCCGCAACGCGGCGACCGTACCGGCCTACGGGGCGGATCTGAACCTCGCGGGCGCGGCACGGCTGACGGCGGCCGCGTCGGCGCCGCGGGTGCCAGCGGCGCGCCCGGAGCGGGTGCCGCGCGCGGAGGTCACCCGGCACCTCGAGACCTTCGCGGCCCGCGGGACGCACCGGCCCCACGGGGCCGCCGAGGCGCCGGAGTGGGCGGAGGCGGCAGAGGGGACGAAGGCGGCAGAGGGGACGGAGGCCGGGGGAGCGGCCGTCCTGGCGCTGGTCGGGCCGCCGGGCAGCGGGCGCACCACCGAACTCGCCGCCCTGGCCGCCCATCGTGCCGCCGGGGCGGAGGCCTCGCCCACCCTGTGGCTGCGCGGCTCCGACCTGCTCGCCGCCGACCCCTCGCTCTCCGCCGCGGCCTCCCGCGCACTGGCCCGCGCCGCCGTACCCGGGGGGTGCGGCGCGAGGACCCCGGTGGCTTCCGGGATGCCTGGGACGCCGTGTGCCGAGGACCTGCGGCCGGAGCGGCTGGCCAGGGTCGCCCGCGAGGGTGGCCGCCCCCTGCTGCTCCTGCTCGACGCACCGGAGGAGATGCCGGACGCGTCGGCCGAGCGGCTGCCGGAATGGGCGGCGGCGACGGCCGCGTGGCTGCGGACCACCGGCGCCCGCCTGATCCTGGCCTGCCGCCCCGAGTACTGGGAACGGCTGGGGGCCGCGTTCCCCCGGGCGCTGCTGTACGGGCCGGGGACGCCCGCGGGACGCTCCCTCCCGCCCTGCGTGGCCCTCGGCGACCTCAGCTTCGACGAGGCCCGTCTCGTCCGTGCGCGCCACGGCATCCCGGACACCGCCCTGGCCCCCGCCGACGCCCGGCACCCGCTCACGCTGCGGCTCCTCGCCGAGGCGCGCGCGGAGTGCCCGGAGCCCGGTGGCCGCCCCGACCGGCACGAGATCCTCTCCGCCCACCTCGACCTCGTCTGCCTCCGCGTCGCCGCCCGCCTCACCGGCCCCGCCCACCCGCGCGGCACGGCCGTACGCCGGCTCGCCGCCCACGTGGCCGGGCAGGTGCACGCGGCGGCGCGGCGGTGCCTGGGGCCCGGCCAGGGCGCGCTGGACGAGGCCTCCTTCGCGCTGCTGTTCTCCGGAGGGGCCACCGCACGACCGGGCGCCGGGCCCGGAGCCCCGGCCCGCGCCGGAATCCAGGTGGGGGGCGACTGGGTCCCCGCCGTCCTGGCCGAGGGGCTCTTCGTCCGCACGGGCGACAGCCACCGTTTCGCCCACGAGGAACTCGGCGACTGGCTCCAGGGCATGCACCTGGACGTGGAGGCCGCGCTGGACGCCCTCGTGCTCCGCGGGGCCTCGTACTCGGCGGCCTCCAGGACCGAGTGGTACGGGGCGGCGCGCCCGGCGGACGGGCCGGCGGGCTCACCGCCCGTGCCGCCCGCTCCCTCCGTGCCGCCCCACCGCATCGGCCCGGTCGTGGAGGCGCTGCTGCTGCTCGCCCGGGACCGCGGCACCGCCGAACTCACCTACCAGCTCGGCCGGTTGGTCGACGCACTGGAGGTGCTGATGCCCGCGGAACCGCCCGCGGCCGACCTCCGCCCCCCACCCGGCACCCCGCTGTGGTGGGCCCTCCGCCTGCTCGCCGAGACCCTGCTCCGGGTGCCCGACGCCACCCCGTACACCGCAGTCCTCGACCGGCTCGCCCGGCGGATCCTCGCCCGTTACGCCCAAGCACGGCCCGTACCGGCCGAGTTGGGACCACCGTTGTGGGAGGCCGTCCGCCTGCGCGCCGCCGAGCGGTTCGACCTGCTGCGTCGGCTGGTCGTCACCGACCCGGCCCCGGGGGCGCCGGGGGACCCCGCGTGCCCCCGCTTCCTGGACGCCGCCGCCCGGCTGCTGACGGCCGACCCCGCCGCCGTGCAACCGCAGCTCACCCGCTGGTTCGAGGACGACCGCCCGCTGCCCGCGACCCCGCACGCGACCGTGGCCACGGCCGCGCAGGCCCTCCTCTACACCCACCGCCACGGCGCCCTCGACCACCTGACCGAGGCCCTGGCCGACAGCGCGCACCCGCGCGGCGAGGAACTCCTCGCCGTACTCGCCGAGGAGGAACCGTCCGCCATGCGACGCGCCGTCGAGCGGTGGGAGCGTGACGAACGCCCGGCGCGCCGCGCGGCCGCCGTGCGGTACGCGCCGCGTGCCCGCGCCCGGGAGGCCGGCCGCGCCCTGCCGCACCGCACGTCCCCCGCCCTCCCCGCCGGGGCGGCCACCCGGTGACCGTGCCCGCGCTCCCGGCATGGCACCCTTGGACCTGCGCAGGAGGCAACCTCCGTGCGAGCTCCGTGCGAGGCGGAGCAGGACAGACGAACACAGGTTCGACGAGGAGCGGTCACAGTGCAGCGCTGGCGTGGCTTGGAGGACATCCCCCAGGACTGGGGGCGCAGCGTCGTCACCATCGGCTCCTACGACGGAGTCCACCGCGGGCATCAGCTCATCATCCGGCACGCCGTGGAACGCGCCCGAGAGCTGGGGGTGCCCACGGTCGTCGTCACCTTCGACCCGCATCCCAGCGAGGTCGTGCGCCCGGGTAGCCACCCGCCGCTGCTCGCCCCGCACCACCGGCGCGCCGAACTCATGGCGGAGCTGGGCGTCGACGCGGTGCTGGTGCTCCCGTTCACCAAGGAGTTCTCGAAGCTCTCCCCGGCCGACTTCGTCGTCAAGGTGCTCGTCGACAAGCTGCACGCCAAGGCGGTCGTGGAGGGCCCGAACTTCCGCTTCGGGCACAAGGCGGCGGGCAACGTGGCCTTCCTGACCGAGCAGGGCAGGACGTACGACTTCGAGGTCGAGGTCGTGGACCTGTACGTGCGCGGTGAGGCGGGCGGCGGCGAACCGTTCTCCTCCACGCTCACCCGACGGCTGGTCGCCGAGGGCGACATGACCGGCGCGCGGGAGATCCTCGGCCGCCCGCACCGCGTGGAGGGCGTCGTCGTCCGCGGGGCCCAGCGGGGCCGGGAGCTCGGCTTCCCCACGGCCAACGTGGAGACGCTCCCGCACACCGCGATCCCCGCCGACGGCGTCTACGCCGGCTGGCTGCACGTCGGCGAGGAGGCGATGCCGGCGGCGATCTCGGTGGGCACCAACCCTCAGTTCGACGGCACGGAACGCACGGTGGAGGCCTACGCGATCGACCGCGTCGGCCTCGACCTGTACGGCCTGCACGTCGCCGTCGACTTCCAGTCCTACGTGCGCGGCCAGGCCACGTTCGACTCCCTGGAAGCGCTGATGGCCCAGATGGCTCAGGACGTCGACCACTGCCGCCGGCTGCTGCTGGAGCAGACCGAGTCCTGAGGTCCGGGAGCTTCGGGGGGCGGGGGCGGAGCCCCCGTCGGCGCTGCGGAACCCGGGGAGGGGGGCGGCGGGGGGTGAGAACCCCCACGCGCACCCCCGGCCGACTCCTACTGCTGAGCCGGCGGATACGGCGGCTGCTGCCCACCCGGCGGCACGGCCCCCGGCTGCTGCTGCGGGGGCTGAACCCCCGGCTGCCCGTACGGCGCCTGCGGCGGCACCCCCGGATACCCGGCCCCGGCTCCGCCGTAGTACCCCGGCGTCGGAGGCGACGCCGGCAACGGCTGCCCCGGCATCGGCGGCGCGGCCACCGGCGGCGGATTTCCGTCCGACGTCCACAGCCCGTGCGACTGCTGATGCCGCGACATGTCCTCGGCCACCATCGCCGCCAGCGTGAAGTAGGCCTCCCGCACCTTCGGCCGCATCATGTCGAGGTCGAGCTCGGCCCCCGCCGCGAGGTGCTCGTCGAAGGGCACGACGACGACTCCTCGGCACCGCGTCTCGAAGTGCGACACGATGTCCTCCACCTTGATCGTCTTTCCGGTCTCGCGCACCCCGGAGATGACGGTGATGGACCGCGACACCAGGTCCGCGTACCCGTGCGCGGACAGCCAGTCCAACGTCGTGCTCGCGCTGCTCGCCCCGTCCACGGACGGCGTGGAGATGATGATGAGCTGGTCGGCGAGGTCGAGCACGCCCCGCATGGCGCTGTACAGCAGCCCCGTGCCCGAGTCGGTCAGGATGATCGGGTACTGCCTGCCGAGCACGTCGATCGCGCGCCGGTAGTCCTCGTCGTTGAACGTCGTGGACACCGCCGGGTCGACGTCGTTGGCGATGATCTCCAGCCCGGAGGGCGACTGGGAGGTGAACCGCCGGATGTCCATGTACGAGTTGAGGTACGGGATCGCCTGGACGAGGTCCCGGATGGTCGCCCCCGTCTCCCGGCGCACCCGGCGTCCGAGCGTGCCGGCGTCCGGGTTGGCGTCGATCGCGAGGATCTTGTCCTGCCGCTCGGTGGCGAGGGTCGACCCGAGCGCGGTCGTGGTGGTCGTCTTGCCGACGCCGCCCTTGAGACTGATGACCGCGATGCGGTAGCAGGACAGGACGGGCGTGCGGATGAGCTCCAACTTCCGCTGCCGCTCGGCCTCTTCCTTCTTGCCGCCCAGCTTGAAGCGGCCACCGCCCCCGGCGGGGCGACTGCTCTTGGCCTTCTGCTTCTTGTTGTTGAGCAGGCGGTCCGAGGACAGTTCGACAGCGGCCGTGTAACCGAGCGGTGCCGCACCGGGGTTGGTGGGCTGACGCTGGTCGTGCCGCACGGGCTGCGGCCAAGCGGCACCGGCGCGCGGGTCGACGGGCGGCTGCGGCTGCGGCTGCTGCACGGGCTGCGGCTGCGCCTGCTGCGGGGGCTGCGGCGGCTGCCCCTGAGCGCCGGGCTCGCCGGGAGACTGCGGGAAGCCGTACCCGCCGGGCTGGGGGTGCGGCTGGGGGCCCGCAGGGGGGAAGCCGGGCGGCGGAGCCGCGGGGCCCTGCTCGAACTGGGCGTGCGGTGCGGGAGGAGTGGGCTGGGCGGGCGGCGCACCGGCCGGCCCGGCCTGCGGCGCGGGGGGCTGCGGGAAGCCGTAACCACCCGGCGTGGGCACCGGCGCGCCCTGCTGCGGGAACCCGTAGCCGGCCTGCGGAGCGGCAGGGCCGGGCGACTGCGCTCCCGGCTGTGCTGCCGGCTCCGCCCCGGGCTGCGGTCCCGGCTGTGCCGGAGGCTGTGGGAAGCCGTACCCCGGCTGGGCCGGGGGCTGCCCCTGGGGGCCGGGCTGTGCGGGGGGCTGCGGGAAGCCGTACCCCTGCTGCGGGCCGGACGCTGCGGGCGGCGCCGCCTGGTGCCAGCCGGCGGGCGGCTGCTGCGGTGCCGACGGTGCCTGCGGTGGCTGAGCCGGTTGAGCCGGTTGAGCCGACTGCGGTGCCTGCGGTGGCTGAGCCGGGTGAGCCGACTGCGGTGCCTGCGGTGGCTGAGCCGGTTGAGTCGCCTGCGGTGCCTGCGGTGGCTGTTGCGGGGGCACGGCCTGCTGTCGCGGACCGGCGGGAGCCTGCTCCGGACCCGGTCCGCCCTGCGGCTGCGCGGGCGAGGCCGCGGGCGGCACGGGAGCGCCGGGCTGCGGCGCACCGGTCCAGTGAGCCGTCGGCGCGGGCGCCGCCGGTTGGTAGGCGGGCGGCAGCGGGGGCAGCGCGGTACCGGGTACCGGCGGAGGCATCCACCCCGGTTCTGAGGCGGCCTCACCGGGAGCGGCCTGTGCCTCGTCGTTCCGGGAGTCCGCACTGACGGAAGGCGGGCCGGAAGGCGCACTCGCGCTGCCGGAACCGCCGGACCGCTCGGGCCTCGTGGCCGCCTCGGCTTCCGCCGGTTCTGGGGCGGCACCCTCGTTCGGCGCACTGAGCTGGAAGTCACCCGATCCGGGGGTCCCGGCGGAGTCGTGGGTCGCCGAAGCGGGGCTCTCCGCCGCCTCGTTCCCGGCCTGACCGTCCTCCTCGGACCCCCTCGAGGACGCAGAAGCAGAAGCAGGAGCCGAAACCGGAGCCGGGCTCGGGACCGGGGCCGGGGCCGAAGGCGAGGCAGCACCGTCACCGGCCTCCTCCGCCCGCGTGGCCGCTTCGGCGGGTGCACGCTCCTCCAGTGCGTGCTTGAGCGCGGCCGAGGAGAACCTCATGGTCGCGCCGCCCCCGAGACCTCCACCGGGCTCGGCCTCGCCGGCCTCGGCGACGGCGCTTCCGGCGTCCGTACCGCCGGTGTGCGTGCTTCCGGTGTGCGTGCTTCCGGCGTCTGTGTTCCCGGCCTCCTCCGCCTGTGGCGGCGCGGTCGGCGGCGTCCACACGGGGAAACCGTCCCCGGAGGAGACGTTCGAGGCCTCGGCGGTGTCACCGGCGGGCGGCACCGGGGGAGCGGCCTGAGCGGGGGGCGCGGGCGGCGCGGGCGCGGCGGCGGGCACCGGAGCCACGGGAGGACCCGGCACGGGAGCCGTCGTCGGCGCGGGCGCCGGGGCGGGCGGAGGCACGGGAGCCGAGGGCGGGACCGGCATCGGCGCGGGCGAGGGCGGCGGCGCGGCCGCCACCCCGGCACCGGCGGAGGGCACAGCGGAGGGCACAGCGGATCCCGCTCCCGCTCCCGCGTCCGCGCCCTCGGCCGCAGGGCTCACCGCCGCACCGGAGTCGTCCCCGTCGGCCTCCGCGGTCTCCTCCGATCCGCCCGAGGCGTTCTGCGTGTACCAGGCGGGCGCCGCGTAGTCGATGGTGAACTCGCCCGTCATCTCGATGGCGGACTCGGCGTCGGACTGGTCGTCGTCGGGTGTGGCCCAGCCCCCGCCGAACCCGTTCCGATCGCTGTTCACAATTCCTCCTGGTGTGGTCGAGCATCCTCGTGCGTGCCGTGCTGGGGGCAACCGCTCTCGCTGTGTGAGTTGTGTGAACTCGTCCGACTCCGCCCGACCCTGTCCGACGTCGTCCGAATCCGCCCGGTTCACCCCCTGGCGGGCCGACGGCCCGCCACACTTCCGGTGTCGCGCCCTGTCCCAGCCTAATCACCACAAGCGTCCCCGGGGCAGGGCCGCCCACCCCTCCACTCCTCCCCACTCCCTCGTCACATGCCCGAAGGGTTCCCGCCCGCCGTCGACCTCACCGAACGAAACGGACGAAAAGCGCTCACAATCACTCAGCTCCCGTCCCCGGCCCCGCGCCCCCTCTCCTCCGGCACGGGTGACAGCCCGGCTCAGCGGTCCTGCTTCTTCGGCATCTTCAGCGACTCCGCACGCCGGGTGACGCTCTCCACCCCGACGACCAGCCACTGCCACGTCTTCTCCTTCGGGCCGGTCGCCAACCTGGAACCGAAGAAGACGCGCCCGTCCTCGACGCGGACGTCGTTCATCGTCTGCGACGTCAACGTCCAGGCCTCGGACGGCAGGTCGAAGTAGAGATACGGCGTCACCCTGCCGGTCGCCGGATCCAGACTCATCAGCGCCATGGGGGAGATGTGGTCACTGCTCTCGCGCAGTGCCAGCAGGCGGTCGCCGCTCATCCGCAGCGGGTACAGCAGCGCGTCACGCCCGGAGTCGAACTTCTTGACCGTCTTGCCGGTCTTCAGGTCGAACCCCACGATCCAGTTGGCGTTGTTGACCAGGTCGCCCTGCTCCGCGCTCCGCAGGAAGACCTGCCCGTCGCCGACGACGATGCTCGGGCAGTCCTCCACGGAGACGTAGTCCGCCTCGTCGACGCACTCGGCGACGTACTTGCCCTTCTGCACCCGGATGGTGGCCAGGTACTTCCCGTGCTCGTCGAGCGAGAGGAGGTCGGTGATGCCGACGTCCCCGGCGGACACCGCGAGGACCGCCGGGTCGCTGGAGACCAGGTGGATGTCGCTGACGTTCTTCGCCACCGAGTACGTCCACACGGTGTGCCCCGTACGGGCGTCGACCTTCCGTACCCGGGACGTCGCCGGGGCCGCGGGATCGGAGCCCTGGCACGCGAGCCGTATCAGCAGGCCCTTCCCGCCGCCGGCGCCCATGTGCAGGCACTTGTCCGTGCTCTCGTTCCGCCACAGACGCTTGCCGCCGTCCATGGCGTACGCGTCCGTCCCGCCGCCCCAGGTCACGACCACCGTGCCGTGCGTCAGCGTGACGGTGGGCGGCTGGAGGGCGGACGTGTCCTCGGTACCCGACGTGCCGCCCGACTTCTCAGGGGAGAACTTCTTGCTCCACAGGGTCTTGCCGTCGTCGAGGTCCACGAAGGCCACCCGGTCGCAGGGGGCGCCCCGTTCGGCCGTGCCCGCGAAGAGGATCGCGGTGCGGTGCTCGACACTCATCCGTGCCGTCGTCCCGCAGATCGGTCCGTCGAAGCGGATGCTCCAGGTCTCGTCGCCCGCGGCCGCGTCCGCGCCCATCTCGAAGCCGAGCAGGGTCCGGTTGATGCCCTTGGCGACGATCTTGTCGGTCGCCCACAGGCCCGGCATGTCGTGCTCCTCGCCCGGGGCCAGGTCGTCGGCGGAGAAGCGGAACGCCAGTGCCCCCGTGGCACTGGCGGGCCGCTTCTCGACCGTCTCCCTGACGTCGAGCCGGTCCGGGGCGTCGGCCGCGTTCCGCTCGTCCTTCCCGGAGGACGAGCCGTTCATGGCCCAGACGACCACGGACCCCAGCGCGAGGACGCCGGCCAGCACGGCGGCGATCACACCGAACGTCTTCCTTCGCCGCTTCCTGCGGCGGTCGTCCGCCGACACGGCGGACTGTGTGTACATCGAGGGAGGCGGGCCGAAACTCACGCCGAGTCCTTCCGTTCGTTCTTCCGGGGCATGCGTTCCGCGCATGCCCTCCTCGTCGTGCCGTCCGCATCCGCATCGCCACGCGCCGTGACGTACCGCCTCGCCGGTGCCCGAGCGGGGGAACCGGGCGGGGGCGGGGGGAGGAGCAGCCCGGCACGACCTCCGCAGCGCCGCCCGCCGCAGCGGACGACGGCCCCGACCGCCCGACGGCCCCCGACAGCGCCTGTCGTCCCGCCGGCCCGAGCCGTGCGCCGGACCGAGCCGTCCGTCGCCGCGGCGCCCTCAGTCCATGCGGCGCGGTGTCCCCAGCAGACCGATCTCGGCGTCCGTGGGCTGCGTCATCACGTACTGCCGGTCGCGCTCGGCGCACCAGAGCGTGAGGCCGTCGTGCAGCGTGGGCAGCGCGTCGGTCTCGGACCGGGGGAGCGCCATGGTGCGGCCCAGCTCGGCCGCCTCGTCGGGCGAGACCCGCTGCACCCCCACCAGCCGCGCCTGCCGTATGAGCCTGGGGGCGACCGGGCTCAGGTACGGCAGCAGCGTCAGCACCGCCTGCCACGGTCCGGACACCACCCGCCCGCGCGGCGGCCGCATCCCGCAGTCCCGCACCACCAGCACCGGAGTACCGGCCGAGGCGCCCTGCGGCGGCACCCGCCCCACGTCGTACACGGCGAGGCCGTTCTGCCCGCCGCCCATGGCGTGGACCATCTGCGCCCAGGCCTGCGGCCGTCCGGTCTCCACGGCGACCCGCGCGCCCGTCGCCGCCGTGCGCAGCGCCAGCACCTGCGCGGTCCACAGTCCGCCGATCAGGACGACGTCGTAGGGGGTGGGTCTGTTGATGCCGAGCACGGCCGGCCTGCCCTGGGCGTCGACCCCGGCCACCACCCCGTCGTCCCCCAGGGGAAGGCAGAGCGCGTCCAGGTCCTGGGCGGGCAGCGAGTGCCGCCCGGTCCGGGGCCCGGCCGGCCCGCGCCCGAGGCCGAGTCCGTGCCGCAACCATCCGCCGGCCCCGGCCCGCCGGGGCGGGTGCGCCCCGGCGGTCACGCCGGCGTCCGGGGCCGGGGCCGGGGGAGCGTTCCCCGGTCCGGGCCCCGGTCCTGGGCCGGTCACGGTTCCGGTTCCGGGTGCGGGTGCGAAGGGCTGGGGTCCCGGACCGGACGGGAAGGGTGCGGGAGCGGCCGGGGGAGGCGTCGGAGCCGTCGTCATCGTGCGCCTCCCAGGGGGAGCGTGGCCAGCATGCCGGGCACCTGCTCACGATCCAGCCGGACGAGCCCGGCCCCGGACCGCCGTGCCGTGTCCTGCAGGGCGCGGCGGGCGGCGATCAGTTCCTCTTCACTGCGCCCCGTCACCCGCAGATGCCCGCGCAGCGACACCTCCTGCCGCTCACCCCGCGCGAGGGTGAGGCTGAACGTCGTCGCCAGGGCCGGTATCGCCGTCACCCCGGTGAGGAAGCGTGGCAGCGACTCGGCACCGCCGAGCTGGGGCCACCGCCCGATCCAGTACGTGGTGTGCCGGCGGTTGTCGCACCGCCAGTTCCGCCCGGACTCCTGCGTCCGCCGCTCCCGTGCCGAGCCGCGTGCCGCCTCGGCGGTCACCAGCGGATCGGCGCAGGCGGAGGTGGCGAGCGCGGCGACCAGCCCCTCCTCGTCGAGCACCGTCACCCGGAACCCGGCACCGGTCAGCCGGCTCGCCAGGTGGTCGGCCACGCGCACGACGCACTTCCGCGCCCCTGTCGCACCGCCCCCGCGCGCGGCCACCGCCTCCGCGCACAACTCCGGGTCGAGCTTCAGCGCGACCCAGGTGATGCGCACCGCCGGGGTCCCCGTCTGCTGCTGCAGCGGCAGGTAGTTGGCGACGGCCACGGACTGCCGCGGCAGGTGCAGCGCGGGCGCCGGCTGCGTGTGCAGCACGATCTGCGCCGACTCCAGCCGTATCCCGTCCACCTCCAGCGCGTCCCGCACCAGGCCCAGCGGCAACGGCTGCCGGCTCACCTCGGCCCGCAGTGCCGTCGCGTCGGCCTCCACCTGCAGCACGGCGGTGACGAACGTCCCGTCCCCGACGATCCCCACCGGCCGCCGGTCCCGCACCCCGTAGGAGTACGTGCGCAGACTCGGCTCGCACTCCAGGGCGGGCACCAGGGCGGCTTCCGCGTCGGCGGGTATCACCAGGGCCGCCGCCCGACGCTGCCGGGCCCTCAACTCGCGTGCGGTGAGCAGCCATTCGGGCAGCGAACGGCCCCTGCGGCGGACCAGGGCCAGCGACACCAGCAGCACCGCGACGACCACGGCCGGCACCATGAGGAGCGGCCCGGCCACCCAGCCGACGACCAGCGCGGCGACCGCCAGTTCGAGCAACACGAGTCGTTGCACCCGGAACGATCCGGCCTGACCGAGCCGCATCCTGAACCGCGGCGCCACCGCGCCCCGCACGCCGTCCCGCGGCCCCGGCGGCTGCTGCCCGACGGCATCCCCCGCCGGTGGCCGGACCCCCTCCGGACCCGTGCGTCCGAGCGGTCGCGACCGCGTACCGGAAGCCCTCACCGTTTCCCCCCGTCCTGCCCCTGTCCTGCTCACAACCGACCGGTGCGGACACCGCACTTGAGCCCCGGAAGGGCCCGGGTACCCTACCCGCTCCACGGGTTCCCACGGACACCATGCATAGTAGGGGGCGGGTCGGACATCGCAGGGCGGGGGCGGGTCCCCGCGGGTGCGACAACGGGGGAGAAGCAGGCACTCATGGCATCACGGCGGGACGAACTCAACGCCTACACGTTCGCGAAGAGGCGCACCCTCGCCGCCTTCCTGCAGCCCTCGCCGTCCGGCTCGGAGGAAGGCGCGCCCAAGCCGTTGCGCGCGGTCGTGCCCGGCCTGATCGCCGGCGCGCTGACGCTGGCCGTCTTCGGTGCCTGGGGCATGTTCCAGCCCACCGCGCCCCCCGGCTGGGACGAGCCCGGCACCCGGGTCATCGTCGGCAAGCAGTCGACGACCCGTTACGTCGTCCTGAAGACGGGGAAGTCCGCCCGGTTGCACCCGGTCCTCAACCTTGCCTCCGCACGCCTGCTCATGAACGGCGCCGACTACGAGGTCATCCAGGTCGGCGACAAGATCCTCGACTCCGGCAAGCTGCCCCGCGGCCCCATCCTCGGCATCCCCTACGCCCCGGACCGGCTGCCCTCGGCCGAGGAGGCGGGCCGCGCCAAGCGCTGGGCCGTCTGCGAACAGCCCGGCGGCAAGGGCGAGACCGTGCAGCAGGCGACCTTCGTCCTGGCACGGCGCGACGCGGACACGATGGACGACTCGCACCGCCTCTCCGGCGGCGACGTCCTCTACGTCCGCACCCGCGCCGGAGCGCGCCACCTGGTCGACGCGCACGGCACCTCGTACGCCGTCACCGGCAAGGAGTCCGACGCGCTGACGACCGCGCTCGTCGGGACCCGCGCGCCGCAACCCGTCAGCAAGGAGTGGCTGGCCACCCTCCATCAGGGGGACGACATCCGGTTCCCGCGGTTGCCGGCGGGCGTCGGCACACCGGCACACGTGCCGGGCGGGCTCTCGGACGACGAGAACCGGGTCGGCATGGTCCTGCGGGCCGAGACCGGCGAGGGCACCAGGTACTACGTCGTCCTGCCCGGCAAGGTGCGGCCGGTCAGCGAGTTCACCGCCTGGCTGCTCATCTCCTCGCCGCAGACGACCGCGCTGAACATGAACGGCCGGGCCCGCACGGTGGGCCTGCAGGACTTCACCGCCGACGCCGAGCCCTTCGCCGGCCAGGCCGCCCACTGGCCCCTCCGGCGCACCCGGCAGGTCAACTCGGCGCCCACGGCGTCCCCCATGGACTCGGCGGCCGGCGGCGGCTCGGCCCGCGACACCGTGTGCAGCGTGCTGCGCGACGTCGGCGAGGACGACGCCACCACGCTCAGCACCTGGGCGGGCACCGGATACCCGCTCGAGAACACCGCCGAGGGCACCAGCACCTACGTCACCCCGGGCACCGGGCTGCTCTACACCCAGTTCCAGGGCACCGAGACCGGCGCCGGCGCCCTCTTCCTCGTCACCGACACCGGGCTGCGGTACGCCGTCCAGGCCAACGGGGACAGCGACAGCCGCACCTCGAAGATCGGCGCGAGCCGCGGGAAGAACGCCGAGGGCACCCCCGAACCCAGCGAGGCCCAGGTCAAGCTCGGCTACGAGAACGTCCGGCCCGCCAAGGTGCCCGCCGTCTGGTCGGAACTCCTCGCCAAGGGGCCCCGGCTGGACACCAACAGCGCGCGGCAGCCGCAGGGTTCGTGATCCGGCCCGGATCGGGGGCGGGGCGCGAGGTACGGACACGAGGACGCACGAAGAAGGGGGCGAGCGCCGTGGGAGCGCTGCCGACGAGGGCATGCCTGCTGACCGCCGCCGTGCTGCTGACCGGACTGGGCACCGGCGTCCACGCCGCGACCACCCCACGGACGGCCACCGCCCCCCAGCCGGACACGGCCCACCCGGCGGGAACGGCAACCGTCCGCCTGGACGGGAGCGGCGAATGCACCTTCCCCGCACGGCAGATCAAGGGAACCCCCTGGTCCCTGCAGCGCGTCCAGCTCGACCGGCTCTGGCAGGGCACCGACAAGGGCAAGGGGGTGCGGGTCGCGGTCGTCGACACCGGCGTCGACGACAGGAATCCCCAACTCGCCTCCGCCGTCGACAAGGCGTCCGGCCATGACTACCTGGCCGGGAAGAAGGGCGGTGGCGACCCGACAGACGACCAGGTGGGCCACGGCACGAAGGTCGCCGGCATCATCGCCGCCCGCCCCCGCGCGGGCACCGGCTTCGTGGGCCTCGCCCCCGAGGCCACCGTCATCCCGATCCGGCAGAACGACGCCGACAGCACCGGCGACTCGGACACCATGGCCCAGGCCATCACCTACGCCGTCTCGCGCGGCGCCCAGGTCATCAACATCTCGCAGGACACCACCAAGCCCCTCTCGGCCACCTCCGCCCTCGCCCAGGCGGTGCGGCGGGCGATCGACAAGGGGGTCGTCGTGGTCGCCTCCGCCGGCAACGACGGCCTGGACGGCAAGGCCAAGGCCACCTACCCGGCCGCCTTCGACGGCGTCCTCGCCGTGGCCTCCTCCGACCGCAACAACGAACGCGCGTCCTTCTCGCAGGCGGGCCCCTTCGTCGGGGTGGCCGCACCCGGCGTGGACATCGTCTCGACCGTCCCCGGCGGCGGCCAGTGCGCCGACAACGGCACCAGCTTCTCCGCCCCGTTCGTCGCGGGCGTGGCCGTCCTCCTCAAGGAGAAGCACCCCGACTGGACGCCGGCCCAGATCATCACCCAGATCGAGCAGACGGCCGAGCGGGTCGTCAACGGCCACGACGACTTCGTCGGCTGGGGCGTCGTCGACCCGGTGCGCGCCGTCCAGCAGTCCGACCTCGCCGACCCGCCCTCCACCCCGTCGCCCGACCCCGGCCCCACCGGCCTGCCCGCCCCCGACGTGGCGCCCTTCTCCCTCGCGGAGACCCCCGAGGAGCGCGACCGGCGCTACGCCGTCTACGTCGCCGGCGCGACCGTCGTCCTGGCGACCCTCATCACCGGATCGGCGATCGTCGCCCGCGACCTGCGCCGACGCCGGAGGAACGCGACAGGCTGAGACGGCACGTCCGAGGCGTGGCGGCGGAGGTCGCTGCCACCGAGACGTGTACGTGCCGGGGCGCGTCGGCGGAGGCACGTCGGCGGAGGCCGAGGCCTCAGCGAGCCGCCGGTCCGTCCCACCCGGCCGGTCCGTCCCACCCGGCCGGTCTGTCGCCTACGCGGCCGGGGGCTCGTCGTCCTGCCCCACCGGAGGCTCCAGGTCGAACTCGCCGTCCCGCGCGCCGAGGACGAACGCCCGCCACTCGGCCTCCGTGTACCGCAGCACCGTCTCGGGCTCCAGGGAGGACCGCATGGCGACGGCGCCGTCGGGCAGATGGGCGATCTCCACGCGCTCCTCGTGCTCCTCGGTGCCGGGCGCGCACTGCCACTCGACGCCGGAGATGTCGAGGGCGTACAACTCGTCCCGCTCCCGCTCCTTGCGCGCCTTGATCTCCTCAGCCGTCTCAGCCATGCCGCAGCGACCCCTTTCGCGATGTCCGAGCTGTGCCCGCGGTGCCGGTCACAGTACTGGTCACGGTACTGGCCGAAGGAACTCCCCTGTCCGGTCTTTGCAGTTGGAAGGACCATGTCCAGTGACTAGAGTGGCTGCGGATACCACGCGTGTGGTATCGCACGGGGGCGGAGCGGCGCTGCGACCGCGCGTCGCGCGGGATGTGGCATGTCTTGCCCGCCAGGAGAGCCGGACCATCGGTTCCGGCAAACCCGTCGCGGTGGCGAAGGACGCCGCCGCTGCAAGAGGGAGGGCAAGAACGTATGGCTTCGGGCGTTGATCTCAGCGCACACGCGCTCACGGGTCTGGCCAACGACATCCGCGACTTCCACCACGAGGTGAGCGACCGGGTCACCTCGCTCAACCGCGTGGTGGACATGATCCAGGCCGGCTGGAAGGGAGCGGCGGGCAAGGAGTTCGACACCGTCCAGCAGGGTGTGAACAAGAACCTCAAGAAGCTCCAGGACGACCTCGTCGACCTCGAAGAGGCGATGCGGGCGAGCGTCGGCGGCTTCACCGACCAGGAGCAGGAGCGCATCTCCCACATTCGGAAGGTGGACAACTCCTACCAGGTCACCAGCCGCATCACGGACCTCGCCTGACCCGCCCGCCCCTTCACGAGGAGAGAGACGCATCATGAGCTTCGATCCCGACCGGACAGCGGTCAACTACGACACGGTCACCCAGGCCGCCGTCGACGTCCGCAACACGGCCAAGAACCTGGCCGAAGAGCTCGAGGGCCTCATGCGCCGGGTCAAGGCGGTCGCCGAGACCTGGGAGGGCGAGGCGAAGACCGCCTACATCGACATCCAGCGCGACAGCGGCGAGCAGATGGACCAGATGTCCCAGAAGCTCGCCCGCATCGCCCAGCTGCTCGACGAGTCGGTCACCGGCTACCAGGACACGGACAAGGGCAACGCGGCCCGCTTCCGCATGCTGATGGGCTGACGCGCTTACGGAACAGGGGGAGGGGAGCCGGCCAACGAGCCCGGCTCCCCTCCTTCGGCCGCAGCACAGCCACCTCACGGCAGTACCGGCGACCCACAACCGTGCCGCGCCACGGACCGCCCGGAGAAGTCCCTCAGATCCGCACGCTCCCGCCCCGTCAGCGGCCGGCTGACGGACCCGGGCACGGGCTCGACGGCGTACAGCGTGGTGCCCCCTGCCCCCGATCACGCTGCCATCCCCCAGCCGACCAGCCCCACCACCCCAGCCGTCTCCTCGAAACCGGCGTAAGCACCACGCCCGTTGACATGCTCGACGTCGCCGAACGGCCCGTACTCGGCCGCCAGTCGCAGAGAGCGCCCGAGCCCGCACTACTCAACGGGTGAGGTACCCGCCGGCGTGTCGCTCACCGAACCCTGGAACCGGGACCGCACACCGGCACAGGTGCCCCGTGCCGCGCCGCTACTGGCCCGTGAGACGGCCGCCGCTCGTCTTCGCCTGCTCCACGCGGCGCCCCGTGGTGGCGTCACACGCGGCCTTCTCGGTGGCATTCGCAGCGGTCCCCGTGGCGATTCGCACGAATCGAGCCCGCTCGGCCCCGCTCATGCCGCCCAGGGGAGCGCTGGTTCCGATCTGTCGTAATCCGGCACGCTGGTTCGTGACTTCGGCGGGGAAACTGCCAGCTTCTTCACGCAAGGAGTCGCATAGATGGAGGCGACCAGTCCGTCCCCGTGGCTGAAGTGCCGGTATTGCAGAACGTAGACGAAACCTCACTCTCCGTCTCTGCTCTACTTGCGGTTGCAGTCTCCCGAAAGGAGATGGACCTACTTCGGTTCTACCGGTGAGCCAAGTTCAAGACGCACAGGGGCGAACCCTGAAATTCCTGCGCACTGAGTGGCTCATGAACAGTATCGCGAGAGATTGCCGGGCGGCAGGGTGTGCCTGCTCAATGACCGCTAGACTGACCAGAAATCAGAATGGACATTGGGGTCGGGCAATTCCTGGTTGTAGTAGCTCTTTCCGTTCTGGTTATCATCAGGAGGAGACACATCGGAGCGCTCGACGCAGGGTGTGGTGATTTCGAAGAATGCTTGCCCGGCTTTCCCGAACTTGATGCTGGCCTGAAAACCGTCGGCGCTCACGTAATAAGCTGCGGACTTATCCGGTGTAGTAGCGCGTAGTGTGTACCCCTTCCCTTTCCATACCCGTTCCACGATCCCGAGGAAACTCCCTCGACGCTCCTTGGAGATAACCGTCATGACTGCCCGCATGCGATCGGTGGAGCAGTCCCGAGGCTTGGTTGCCATATGAGTCCACTCGACCGGAGGCTTGACTGCGGACAGGGTCGAATCAAGGAGGGCGTCCGCCTGGTCTGCTGCCTGTTGCATGTTCATTTTATCGTCCTGCCCGTCGCTTGATGAATTGGCGAGGCCGCACCCGGTGAGGAGCGAAGTGAGCAGTGCAGAGACGAGGATCCCGCGCTTCATCGACTGTCCTCCCGAATGACCCTCTGATAATCGCCGGCCACAATCGCTCCAATGTTGGCTGTAGAGACCTGGTCTTTTTCTGGGTTAAAATACTGTGAGTGAGCACCGAAGTCGATGCCAGAGTTCCGGACATCGGGGAACTCGGGATTCAAGATGAAAGGGCCGTCGCCGGCCTGGAATCTGTTCGCACCGAAGTCACTGCTCGCGGGGTCCTTACCGAACCACACGTCGTCCCCGTCCGGATCGCCCAGCCAAGAGCCCACTACGGCGCCGGGAATCCCCGCTACTGCCCCGCCGAAGACGCCACCTGCCACTTCGCTCTTGGATGGAAGGTGAGTCACTACATCATTGTCGGCTGCGCCGACCCAAACGTGGTCCTTGGCCACGCCCAAATCCTCGGCGGAATTCACACCAACGCCTGGGCTGCCCACGAGCACGATGTCGTCTACGCCGGGAATCCCACCGGGCTCTTGGGTTGCTTTTCCAACGGTCAGCGAACCGTAGGAGTGGCCAATAGCAGTGATATGCGGATCCGCATTTTCATTGGTGGCGGAGATGCCGGACATGAAGCCGTCGTAGGCAGAAGCGCCTCGCTCCGCGTTCTCCTCCGACATCACTTCCGTCGCCGATTGCGGAGCATCGTATCCCAGCCAGACGATGGAAGCGCTGGACGGGTCATTTTGCCGTGCTGCTACGGCTGTGTCGTAGGCTCGGCGCATCGTACTGTGCGGGTCGGTGGCGAATTCCGCATCAAGTTTTGTATTCAGGCCGGGTACGTAGGATGAGACATTTTTGGCGGCGTCAGGATTCCCGTAGGAAACAATTGCTCTTCCGTTCCCTTCGTCGCCGACGCCCAATAGATACATAGGAGGCTCGCCGGCCGTCTGCAGCTGCGCATCGATCTCTTTGAGTCCAGCAAGCTTGGTCATCGAATCTTCGTCGCCCTTAGCCGCCAATTCTCCCATGAGCTGCGGAAGGTACAGACGGTTAGCTTCATCGCGGGCTACGGCGGGAATGCCGTCCAAGTTGCCGATGACGTCCGGATAGACGGCAAGGTACTCCACGCGCTCTGCGTCACTGAGATTGTCCCACCACTCCTTGCGTTCGGCCTGTGGACGATCGGTCGGAATGTTCTCCTTGAGCACGTCATCAGCTGCGCTGTGTACGGCCGTCGCGTCCCCACTGACATCCGCCCAGGTCGATTCGGTGACGTCCAGCCCCTCCTCTGCTTTGAGCCGACGCAAAGCCTGGGCATATTGTTCGTCGATTTCCGTTGCCTGGGACAGAGCACCCGCTATTGCGTCAGCGATCCCCTGCGCTCTGAGCGCGTTCGGATTTTGAGTCGCCAGTGCTGTTGCACTGCCCATCGCCTGGCTGAAAAACCCAGAGTTGCCAGAGACGGTGTCGCCAAGCAACTCCGTGTCACCGGCTTTTGCGGCTGGATAGCGGACGGATCCGTCATCGAAGACCTCGAAGCCGGCTTGTTTGGCGTCATCCAGTGCGTTGAGCAGTGTTCGTTGCAGCGGTGCCAGTTCCTCCGCCAAGCCGTTGAGTGACGCGGCGACGAGCCCACACTCGGTGTGGATGTATTGGTAGTTATTTGCCAATCGACCGAGCCGTACCACAGCGAAGAAGGAAGCCTCACTCTTCTGTGTTTCTGACAAGTCGGAGACGATCTCTTTGGTGACCCTTTCACGGGAAGCGTAGGCTCGGTTGCTGATGTCGGCCCACTCGCGAGCTTGCTCCGTAAGCTGAGACAGCTTGAGGTCTCGTAGTTGGTCGAGGGAGAGCACGCTTATCGACCCTTCTCGAAGGGCTCGGCCACGGTGCGTTCGGCTGCCATGGCCGCCTTGATCCGTGCCTCGTTCTCACCGTGATCCTTCGCGGCCTGCCGCATCGGCCCTTCCAAGTCCTCGCACTCGTCACGCACGGCCTTGAGCCGACGATGCCAGCTGTCCCGCACCGCATCCATCGCGAGAGCGGAAGCGAGCCCTTTTGTTCCTGCGGCACCCCCCTTTTTCCCCTCTGTGAGCTGCGACACCGACGTGTTCGTGGTGGTCCTCAACTCGCCCAGGATGCGCGCGCCATCGGTCCACGGATACTTCAGGTAGACGAGTCGCCCTCCGCCTCCTGACCCGTTTCCGTCAGCGGATGCCAAGGTCATCCCGGCGGATCCGTCGGGGTCGGTTCTGATAGCGGCTTGAGTGCGTGCGGATGCCCACTGCTCTTCGAAGGACACGACGACCTTTCTCGTCAAGGCTGTAACTCGGCACCGGACAGCGATGCATGAGCCGGCTCGGTCACACGGCCGATCCGGGCCCTCCGGGGGGCTGCTGGTAGGGAGCCTGTGGAACTGACGGCTGGTGAGGCTGCCCCTGGGGTGGATAGAGCTGATGAGGGCTCTGCGGTGGGAACGGCGGATACATGGGAGGGACTGGTGGGGCGGCTGCTGACGGGGTGCGAGTGGTACGGCGGCGGGTGCGCAGCACTGGGACGGCAACGGCCGCTCCAACGAGGGCCGCCGCGGCGATGCCCAGACCGACCCACAGGGAGGTGCGCTTCGTCTGACCGGTCTTCGTCCCGGCGACTTCAGGATCGTCTTCCACGGCGCCGGCTGTGTCGGACTCCGAGGACCAGGGTGTCTCAGGAGATGCGGACCGGGACGCCGCCGCCAGGTCGGGGAGTGGGTATTCGTCAGCGGGCCCCGGGTCGCCCGGACGTGTCAGAGCCACACGGGGCCGGACCCCGCCGTATCCGACGTAGTCGCTGTGCTTCTCGCCCCCCGAGGGTTTGCTGGCGGTATTCAGCATGACGCGCAGAACCTGGTTGTTGGTCCAGTCGGGATGCTTCGACCAGATGAGCGCCGCCGAGGCAGAGGCGATGGCGGTCGCGTCACTTGTGCCTGCGGTTTTGCAGATCTGGCTCCCACCGGTACAGGCATGGACCATGTCCACACCTGGGGCAACGAGGTCGACCTGGGCCCCTCGCTGGGAGAATGACGCTACTTTTGCCTTCTTGTCAGCTGCTCCGATGCCCACCACGCCGGGTGTAGCGGCCGGGTACTTAGGAAGATTAGCTTTGTCTCCGTCGTTGCCCACACCGGCGAAGAGCAGCTTGCCTTTGCTCAATGCGTACTTGACCGCTTCCTCAAGCTGTGGAGTGCTGACATTTTCTCGGCCGGGCGAATTACTTGCGGCCAAGGACAGGTTGATGATCTGTGCATCCGAATCCGCTGCGTACCGGATAGCTTTCGAGAGGGTTTCGGAGAAAGCAGAACCGGCGTCGGCCTGGCCGTAGTCCTCGGTCAAATAACGCATTCGGATGGGAATGATCTTCGCTCCCGGTGCGAGGCCGTACGAACCGTTCAGTGCACCGCGGGCACCAGTGCCAGCGATCAAGGCGGCCATGTCAGTGCCATGTCCGTCAATATCGGTATGTTCGTCGCCACGCTGACTCGAGAAGTCCTTGCCGTCGAGTACCTGTCCTCTCAGATCGGTCAGAGACGTGTCGACGCCGGAGTCGATTACGGCCACTGTGACACCGCGGCCTGTGCTCTCCTCCCACATCTCGTCCGCGTGCATGGCCTCAAGGTGCCACTGCTGCTCGCGGACGGATGCTGCGCGGGATGGAGCGGCAGCGACGCCGACGAGCATCAGACCTAGGGCAGCCGTTGCGGTGGCGGACTGCAGGATTCCCTTGCTTTTGGTACGCATATGCCTTCCTGCGGGATGACGGGCTCGGCTTCAGTCGACCACTGGAGGAAGGCTCGCGCGATTGCCCCGAGTCCAGGTCTCTTCGTCCTCGACGAGGTAATCAGGGCGCTGGCCGTCCCGCTGTTGGACCTTGCGTGTGCCAGAAGGTGTTCCCGGTCCCACCGCTCGACCAGTCGTCACACCATGCGCAGCGTCGGAGGCGTTAGCCGGTGACCGAAGGAGGCCGGAACCTCCCGAGGTGAAGGGGCGGCTACCGGTTCGGCCAGGTTGGCCGGGACGAGCGCCGACGATTCCACCGGCCTCCGAAGCGAGGCGACGTCCGTTTCCCTGAATGGTCCCAGGCGAGTTGGGTCTGCTGATGCTCGAGCTTGATGACACGGCCCGGCCCATCGAGGTGCGGCCCTGGAGATTGTCCTTTCCAACGACAGTGCCCCGCGGGATGCCGCCCGTTGGCCGCCCGGCGTTCGCGACCGGGCGCCCTCCGACGATGCCGGTCCCACGGGACCCGCGGGGCGTGCTCCCCGTCTGCCCCGCGTTGCCCTGAGGTTGGGGGAGGCGGGGGGCCGCATGTCCTTGCGCCGAAGGGTTTTGCGGGAAGGCGCGTCCGCCGCTGGCGACGGTTGGGGGCACAGGGGCGGATTGCTGCGGCAGCGACACCTCACGATGCGACTGGCCCGTACCAGGTGAGGTTGGCACACCGATGGTCGGCGTCTCGCGGGAGAGAGTGCCTGTGCTGTCGATGTCCATGGAAACAGGGGGCGTCTGACCTCTGTCTCTGCTGCCTGACTCGGAGGAGAGTCCATCAGCGGACTTGGTCGAACCACCGGGTGAGACGGTGTGGCTGTGGCTTCCGCCACCCTGGCGTGATGAGAGCGTCGCGCCTACGGAGCCGTTACCCGTGTGAGTCGGAGGGCTCGGCAAGTGCTCCTTGCTTTCGCCTACCCACCAATTGTCGTTTCCGGCTTGTCCCACCGGCGGCGAGAACGTGGGCGGTGCCACGCTGTTCACCTGCTGTGCCGAGTACTCGTACGTCTGCGCCAGTTTCCGCAACTGTTGGATGGCCTCGCCTCGGGCCGCTTCCATGCGGTGTTCGGCGGCTGTGGCGTCCGTCCTCGCGGTGGCCGCCAGTTTCTGGGCGTCGGGGTCGTTGTGCCCGCCGGGCTGGTTCGCCGCGGTGATCGTCTTGTGGGCGTCTGCGAGGTCCGTCTTGGCGCGGGTGGTCTCGGAGACGTCGGGCATGGCGGCCTTCGCCTCGGCGATGGCCTGTGACACCGTGCCCATCCAGCGGGCCGCCACCTCGGCGTACTGTCCCAGGCGAAGCGTCGAACTCGCCGTCTGGCCGCCCCAGTCGCGGAAGGCGTCGCCGCCCTCGCCCTGCCACTCCAGCCCCTTGACGTAGGTCATCAGGTCGTCGCCGATCTTCGTGATCGTCGACGCGGCCTTGGACAGCTTGCTGGACAGGTGCGAGGCACCTGCCGTGTTGGCGGAGGCGAGCAGCGCGGCGAGTTGCTCGTGCGTCATGGACTCGAAGTCGGTGCGGGCGAGTTTGGGTTCCCGGTTGTGCCGCTGTTCGCCCATCACCACTGCTCCTTCGTGCCCTCGGAGCCGGACTCGGAGTTGGACGTGGCCGACCCGTCGGGCTGATGTACGGACGGATCCCTCCCCGCCACGTAGTACTTCTCCGCCTCCGCGTTGACCGCCTTCATCCGGGCCTTGATGTCCTCGTCGAGGTTGGCGTAGCCGACACGCGAGGCGTGGACCGCGAGGCCCATGCCCTCGATCTGCGCGCTGAGGGCCTTGGAGAGGTTCTCCAACTCGTCGTGGACGAGGGCGTACGAGTCGTAGAGGAACTGTGCTTCCCTGAATGCGCCGGAGCCGAGATGTGCGCGCGGCAGGCGGTCGTCGCCGACCTTGCCGGGGGCCGCCTCCGACGAGTCGAGCTCGACGAGCAGTTCGTCGACCCGTTTCTTGAAGTCCTTCATCGCCCGGTGCTGGATGTCCAACGCCATCTGCGGATTCACCCCGGCAAGGGTGTCGAAGGACGTGCCCGTGTCCGGGATGTCCTCCGTGGTGCCGCCCCCGTGCGAAGTCACCTCTACTGCCTCCCCGTTCACCCCGTTCGCCGCGCCCACTCGCACAGTGCGACGACTCGGTCGTTCACTCTAGTGGCGTTGCTGGAGCAACCCCACCTGTATCAGCGACGTACCGCGCTTGCGCGACACGAACACGCCGCGTCCCGGCGGCATCGGGCGGGCCCGGACGGTGCCGAGGATGTCGCCCTCGCTCGGGTCGCCCGAAAGGACCACGCCCTGCGCGCCCAGCTCCTTCACCCGCTGCATGAACGTCTCGTACATGGCGCGGGAGGCGCCCGCGGCGCTGCGGGCGATGATGAACTTCACGCCCACGTCGCGGGCGAAGGGCAGGTGCTCCACCAGCTGTGCCAGTGGATTGCCCGAGCTCGTGGCCACCAGTTCGTAGTCGTCGACGATGACGAACAGCTGCGGCCCGTTCCACCAGCTCCGGTCGCGCAGTTGCTGCGGGGTGATGTCTGGCTTCGGCGCCCGCATCTCCATGAACTGGTTGATGGCGTCCATGTGGACCTGCATCGCCGAGGCCATGGGCGCGTACTCCAGCAGGTGTTCCTCGGAGACCGCCTCCAGCATCGTGCGCCGGTAGTCGCCGACGACGATGCGCGCCTCGGCCGGTGTGTACCGCTCGGCGATCTGCTTCGCGATCAGGCGCAGCAGATTGGTCTTGCCCGATTCGCTCTCCCCGAAGACGAGGAAGAACGGATCGGTGTCGAGGTCGACGAAGACCGGTTCGAGGCTCGCCTCGTCGATGCCGATGGCGATGCCGTGCTGCGGGAACTCGAAGCCCTTGGGCAGCTGGTCGGCGGGGAGCTTGCGGGGCAGCAGCCTGACCGCCGGGGCGGCGGGGCCCTGCCAGGCGCCCCGTACCGTCCCGACGAGGTGTGCCGTCGCCTCGGACAGGTCGTCCGCCGAGGGCGTGGAGTCGATGCGTGGCAGCGCCGACATGAAGTGCAGCTTCTCCGGCACCTGTCCGCGCCCGGGTACGCCCGCGGGCACGTTCATGGCGACCTTGCGGTCGAACTCGGAGTCCATCGCGTCGCCCAGGCGCAGTTCGAGGCGGCCGAGCATCTGGTCCTTGAGGGCCGCCCGGACCTCCATGTAGCGGGAGGCCGAGACGACGACGTGGATCCCGTAACCGAGTCCCCGCCCGGCGATGTCGTTGACGACGCCTTCGAGGCCCTCGTAGTCGGTCTTGAAGTTGCCCCAGCCGTCGATGACGAGGAAGACGTCGCCCCAGGCCTCACCGGGCAGGTCGCCGGCGGCGCGGCGTCTGCGGTAGGTCGTGGCGGAGTCGATGCCGTGGGCGCGGAAGAACTGCTCGCGGTGGTTGAGGACGCCGGCCACCTCGGCGACCGTGCGGCGCACCCGTTCGGGATCGAGGCGCGAGGCGACCCCGCCCACGTGCGGGAGGTCCGCCAGCGTCGCCAGTCCGCCGCCGCCGAAGTCCAGGCAGTAGAACTGCACCTCGTGCGGGGTGTGGGTGAGCGCGAACGAGGCCACCAGCGTGCGCAGCAGGGTGGACTTGCCGGACTGCGGGCCGCCGACCACCATCATGTGGCCGGCCGCTCCCGAGAAGTCCCGGTAAAGCACCTCGCGCTTCTGCTCGAACGGCTTGTCGATCAGGCCCAGCGGCACGGCCAGTCCACCCGGGCGCGAGTACTCCGCCGCCTGCAGACCGCGCTCCGGGGTCGTCGACAGCGGCGGCAACAACTGGTCGAGGGTGGGTGCCCGGTCCAGCGGAGGCAGCCACACCTGGTGCGCGGGCACGCCCTGGCCCTCCAGCCGCCGTACGACGACGTCCAGCACCGTGTCGGCCAGCGCGTCGTCCTCCGCGCGTGCGGTCCGCGCCCCGTCCCGCTCGGGGTCGGGTGCCACGGGGGCCATCGGCACCGGGGACGCCGTGAAGAGCACCGGGCGGCGCTCGACGGGCGCGCTGCCCCGAGCGGTCTCGGGTCCGCCCGAGCGGTAGGTCCCCGACACGTAGGCCGCCTTGAAGCGCACCATCTCGTCGGTGCCGAACTTCAGGTACCCCGAACCCGGCACGGACGGCAGGTGGTAGGCGTCGGGCACGCCGAGGGCCGCGCGGGACTCGGCTGCGGAGAAGGTCCGCAGACCGATCCGGTACGACAGATAGGTGTCCAGACCGCGCAGCCGGCCCTCCTCCAGACGCTGCGAGGCGAGCAGCAGGTGCACACCCAGGGAGCGGCCGATGCGGCCGATCTGGATGAACATGTCGATGAAGTCGGGCTTCGCGGTGAGGAGTTCGCTGAACTCGTCGATCACCAGGACGAGCGAGGCGAGCGGTTCCAGGGGCGCACCGGCGGCCCGCGCCTTCTCGTAGTCGTGGATGTTGGCGTAGTTGCCGGCCGCGCGCAGCAGCTCCTGGCGCCGCTGGAGTTCCCCCCGGATGGCGTCCCCCATGCGGTCGACCTGGGTGAGGTCGTCCGCGAGGTTGGTGATGACCGCAGCGACGTGCGGCATCTGGGACATGCCGGCGAACGTGGCGCCGCCCTTGAAGTCGGCGAGGACGAAGTTGAGCGTCTCCGAGGAGTGCGTGACCGCGAGGCCGAGCACCAGCGTGCGCAGCAGCTCCGACTTGCCGGAACCGGTCGCGCCCACGCACAGGCCGTGCGGGCCCATGCCGTCCTGCGCGGCCTCCTTGAGGTCCAGCATCACGGGCCGGCCGTTCTCGCCCACGCCGATCGGCACCCGCAGCCGCTCCGGCAGCGAACGCGGCCGCCAGGTGCGCGTGACGTCCACCGCGGCGGCGTCGCCGAGACCCAGCAGGTCGGTGAAGTCCAGGTTGGCCAGCAACGGTTCGTCCTCGTCCCTGCCGCCCATGCGCAGCGGCGCGAGCTGGCGGGCCAGGGCCTCCGCGGCGGGCAGCGAGAGACCGTCGGGCACACCCTCGAAGGCGACACCGCCTCCGGAGTCCAGCCACAGCCGGTCGGGGCGTACGACGACGGACAGATCACCGCGCGGCTGATCGAGCTCGCCGGAGACGACCTCGACGATCGTCACGCCCTGCAGGCCCTCGACCGCGGCGAACGCCGAGGTGGGGGGCACCATGCCGCCGTCGAGGACGACCAGGATGTGCGGCTGGTCCAGGAGTGGTCCGCCCTCGCGGGCGAAGCGCGGCCGGTCGGTCAGGCGGTCGGCGAGCAACTGCTCCAGCTCGCCGAGGTCGTCGCCGAACAGACGGCGCGTTCCGGCGCCGTCGAACCGGCCCGTCAGCTGGCAGTGCGGCAGCCACTTCGCCCAGTCCCAGCGGGCGGCGGCACCGGGTGAGGTGACGACGGCCACGACCAGGTCCTCGGGGGAGTGCAGGGTGGTCGCCTGCGCCACCAGCGCGCGGGCCGCGGAGCGGGCGCACTCCGGGTCCCCGGAGACCGTCACGTGGTAGAAGGACCGCAGCGACACCGCCACCGGCAGCTCGTCCAACTGGCCGTGCACCGCGAGGAAGCGCTGCATCGCACCGGCGCACAGCGGCTCCAGTTCGTCCACCGGCGCGGTCTGCGGGGCTACCAGGGGAGTGGCCAGCTGCTGCGGCCCCAGGCCGAGGCGCACCTGGCCGAAGTCCTCGTCCCGGACGCGCCGTTCCCACACCCGGCCGCCCTCGGCCACCACCGCCCACAACTGCTCGGGCGCGGGGTGCAGATAGAGCTGCGCGTCCCGCTGCCGCAGCGCCGTCCGGCGCACCGTGCGCCGGGTCTGGGCCAGATAACGGAGGTAGTCCCGGCGCACATCGGCCATTTGCCCTTGCGTACCGCGACGGTGGCGGACGATCTGCGAGATCACCATCGCGGCGGTCGACACGAGCATCAGCACACCCATGATCCGCATGAACGGATGGGCGTTGGGCGAGGCGAAGTAGAACACCACCGACGACCCCATGCCGAGTGTCGGCAGCACCTGCATGAGCATGCCCTCGTGCTGCCCTCGCGGCAGCTCCGGAGGCGCCTCCAATTGCAGGTCGTCCGCGGGCACTTCGGGCGGCAGGGTACGCGGCGGGCGCTTGACGACGATCTGGCTCACCGCGGCATCAATCCCCCTTTGCGGACGAACCGTGGATCCCCCGGCACCCCCGTGGCGACGGTCGTCCTCCGCTGCGGGCGATCCTACGTGGCGGTACTGACACAGCGTGCCGATAGGGTGACGCCCGCAGCGTGCGCATCCGCGAACAGGGGGCAAGTGAAGGTGAGTACGACGACGAGCACGGGCTTCTGCAGAGTCACCGTCGTGGCGCCCGACAGCCGGATCGACGTGGCGCTGCCGGTGGACATCCCGATCGCCGACATCTACCCGGAGATCCTCCGGCTGACCGGCCAGACCCAGCCCGTCGGTGCCCCCACCGGCTACCACCTGGTGCGGCGTGACGGCCGGGTCCTCGACGGCGCCCGCACCCTCACCGACGAACGGGTGCTCGACGGGGAGGTGCTCGGACTGCGCCCCTTCGCCGAGTCCCTCCCGCCCGCCGTCCACGACGACGTCTCCGACGCCGTCGCCTCCGCCGTCGTCCGCGACCGGCACCTGTGGAGCGAGGACCTGCTGCGCATCGCGGGCCTGACCGGCGGCGCCGTGCTGTCGCTGCTGTGCGGCCTCCTGCTGTGGCAGGCCGACCCGGTGCACCACGACACGCACGGCCTGCCCGGTGTCCTCGCCGGCGGCCTCGGCGTGCTGCTGACGGCGTTCGCGGGCGTCCGGGCCCGGGTCTACGCCGACCGGGCCGCCGCCGTCGCCGTGGGACTGGGCGCGCTGCCCCTGCTGATGCTCGCGGGCTCCGGCATCGTCGCGCCCCCCGCCGGACAGGGCCCGGGCAGGCTGCAGTTCCTGCTCGGCTGTGCGGCCCTCCTGCTCGCCTCGCTCGTCCTGGTCGTCCTCACCCCCGGCGGGGACGCACCCTTCGTCGCCGCCTGCCTCCTCGCGACGGTGGGCGCCCTGGCCTCCTTCGTCGCCCTGCTCGCCGACGCCTCCGCCACCGAGGCCGCCTCGGTCTGCGCCCCGGCCGCCCTCGGCCTCGTCGCCTTCCTTCCCGGGCTCTCCGCCCGCTTCGCCCGGCTGCCCATCGGCTACGCCGCTCCGCGCTCCGCGAGCCAGGACGCCTTCGACCCCGACGCGCCGCCGGCCCCGGAGGCCGTGCCGCTGGACGCCGAGCGCATCGCCGCCCAGGCCCGCCGCGGGCACGAGATGCTCCTCGGCCTGGTCGCCGGCACCTCGGCGGTGGTGATCGCCGCCGCGGCCGTCCTCGGTTTCTCCGACAACGTGTGGGCGCAGCTCCTCGCCCTGGCCGCCGGGCTGGCCATGCTGATCCGCGCCCGGCTGTTCCGCTACACCTCCCAGGTGACCTGCGTCCTGGTCGCCGGCCTCGCCTCGCTCGCGCTGCTGCTGCTCGGCCTCGCCCTGAACCCGCCCCCGGGCGCGCTCACCGAGCTGGTGCTGCACGGCGAGAGCGGCGCCCTGGACCTGCGTGCCGCCTGGCTGACCGCGGCGGTCGCCGCCGGCGCGGTGCTGCTCACGGCCATCGGCCTGATCGTCCCGCGCAAGGGCCTGTCACCCTTCTGGGGCCGCTTCCTCGACCTCACCGAGGGCGCCGTGCTGCTCGTCCTGGTGCCGCTCTGCCTCGCCGTCCTGGGCGTCCTGTCGGACGTACGCTCGATGCTCGGCTAGGGCCTCTCGTTCGGATCATTTTGGCGCCGGTGCGAAGACGTACCGCGCCTCCCAGCCGGCCGGATCCAAACAAGCCGGATTCAAACAAGAGGCCCTGGGCGATCCCGCCCCGGAGCTCTCCGCGCCGGGCCGGAACGCACCCGGCCCACCCGCGACGGAGCGGTCCGTGCGCACTGGTACCCTGGCAAACAGCCGTATGCGCCCACACCCCCCGAAGCCCCTCAGGGTTCGGGACGGTCGCGCCGTCGGCCCCGCCTCCCGAGTAACGGAAGCTCCCCCGAGATGCAGACCGGGGGCGCTCGGAGGCATTTCGAAGACCTACGAGGAGTACGCGTGTCGCTCGACGCCGCCGTGAAGAAGCAGATCATCACCGAGTTCGGTACCAAGGAGGGCGACACCGGCTCCCCCGAGGTCCAGGTCGCTCTGCTCTCGCGCCGCATCTCGGACCTGACCGAGCACCTGAAGACCCACAAGCACGACCACCACTCCCGTCGTGGTCTGCTCATCCTGGTCGGTCAGCGCCGCCGGCTGCTGCAGTACCTGGCCAAGAAGGACATCGCGCGCTTCCGTACGCTGGTCGACCGCCTCGGCATCCGCCGCGGTGCGGCGGGCGCCCGGTAGTACGCCGTGGAGGGAGCGGTTCCCGAACCGATCGGGGACCGCTCCCTTTGCCGTACGTGCGGAAACGTGCGCGGTGTCAGTGCCGCTTTGTAATGTGGTGGCACAACGCAATACGCACGGCACGAAAACAGCAGGACCGGGAACACGCAGGGCACAGCGGTGCGTACCGCTCGGCCCCTGGGTGACCCGCCCACGAGGAGAAGCGCGGCCGAGCCGCCGCCGGTCCTCGGTAGTGGCCCCCGGGCGTCACGCCCCGGGTGCTTCGATCGAAGACCGGCCCGCACCGCAGGATGCGCTTCTCCGCCCCCTGTCCCCCCGCCACACGGGCGGCCGGGACGAAAGACGATACGTAGGAGAAAACGCTGGTGGAGAACGAGACCCACTACGCCGAGGCCGTCATCGACAACGGCTCCTTCGGCACCCGCACCATCCGCTTCGAGACCGGCCGCCTCGCCAAGCAGGCCGCCGGCTCCGCCGTGGCGTACCTGGACGACGACACCATGGTGCTCTCGGCCACGACCGCCTCGAAGAACCCCAAGGACCAGCTCGACTTCTTCCCCCTCACGGTGGACGTCGAGGAGCGGATGTACGCCGCCGGCAAGATCCCCGGCAGCTTCTTCCGCCGTGAGGGCCGCCCCT
Source organism: Streptomyces griseoaurantiacus (assembly GCF_036189845.1). Taxonomy (NCBI): domain Bacteria; kingdom Bacillati; phylum Actinomycetota; class Actinomycetes; order Kitasatosporales; family Streptomycetaceae; genus Streptomyces; species Streptomyces griseoaurantiacus. The sequence continues at coordinate 5,507,397 of NZ_CP108326.1, forward strand.
CCGAGGACGCCATCCTCACCTGCCGCCTCATCGACCGTCCGCTGCGCCCGTCCTTCGCGAAGGGCCTGCGCAACGAGATCCAGGTCGTCGAGACGATCATGGCGCTCAATCCCGACCACCTGTACGACGTCGTGGCGATCAACGCCGCGTCCGCGTCGACGCAGCTGGCCGGTCTGCCCTTCTCCGGCCCGATCGGCGGCACCCGTGTCGCGCTGATCAACGGCCAGTGGGTCGCCTTCCCGACGCACACCGAGCTCGAGGACGCCGTCTTCGACATGGTGGTCGCCGGTCGCGTCCTGGAGGACGGCGACGTCGCCATCATGATGGTCGAGGCCGAGGCCACCGAGAAGACCATCCAGCTGATCAAGGGTGGTGCCGAGGCGCCGACCGAGGAGGTCGTCGCCGCCGGTCTCGAGGCCGCGAAGCCCTTCATCAAGGTGCTGTGCAAGGCCCAGTCGGACCTCGCCGCCAAGGCCGCCAAGCCGACCGGCGAGTTCCCGATCTTCCTGGACTACCAGGACGACGTCCTGGAGGCGCTCACCGGCGCCGTCCGCCCCGAGCTCGCCCAGGCGCTCACCATCGCCGGCAAGCAGGAGCGCGAGGCCGAGCTGGACCGCGTCAAGGGTCTGGCCGCCGAGAAGCTGCTGCCCGAGTTCGAGGGCCGCGAGAAGGAGATCTCCGCCGCGTACCGCGCGCTGACCAAGTCCCTGGTGCGCGAGCGCGTCATCAAGGAGAAGAAGCGCATCGACGGCCGCGGTGTCACCGACATCCGCACGCTGGCCGCCGAGGTCGAGGCCATCCCGCGGGTGCACGGCTCCGCGCTGTTCGAGCGTGGCGAGACCCAGATCCTGGGCGTCACCACCCTCAACATGCTCCGCATGGAGCAGCAGCTCGACACCCTCTCGCCGGTGACGCGCAAGCGGTACATGCACAACTACAACTTCCCGCCGTTCTCCGTCGGTGAGACCGGCCGCGTCGGCTCCCCCAAGCGCCGCGAGATCGGCCACGGCGCGCTCGCCGAGCGCGCCCTGGTGCCGGTGCTCCCGGCCCGCGAGGAGTTCCCCTACGCGATCCGCCAGGTCTCCGAGGCCCTCGGCTCCAACGGGTCGACGTCCATGGGCTCGGTCTGCGCCTCCACGATGTCGCTGCTGAACGCCGGTGTGCCCCTCAAGGCCCCCGTCGCCGGTATCGCCATGGGCCTCATCTCCCAGGAGATCGAGGGCGAGACGCACTACGTGACGCTGACCGACATCCTCGGCGCCGAGGACGCCTTCGGCGACATGGACTTCAAGGTCGCCGGCACCAAGGAGTTCGTCACCGCCCTCCAGCTCGACACCAAGCTGAACGGCATCCCGGCCTCCGTGCTGGCCGCGGCCCTCAAGCAGGCCCGTGACGCCCGCCTCCACATCCTCGACGTGATGATGGAGGCCATCGACCGGCCCGACGAGATGTCCCCGAACGCCCCGCGGATCATCACCGTCAAGATCCCGGTCGACAAGATCGGTGAGGTCATCGGCCCCAAGGGCAAGATGATCAACCAGATCCAGGAGGACACCGGCGCCGAGATCACGATCGAGGACGACGGCACCATCTACATCGGTGCCGCCGACGGCCCCTCCGCCGAGGCCGCCCGCACCACGATCAACGGCATCGCCAACCCGACGATGCCCGAGGTCGGCGAGCGCTACCTGGGCACCGTCGTGAAGACGACGACCTTCGGCGCGTTCGTCTCCCTGCTGCCGGGCAAGGACGGTCTGCTGCACATCTCGCAGATCCGCAAGCTCGCCGGCGGCAAGCGCGTGGAGAACGTCGAGGACGTCCTCGGCGTGGGCCAGAAGGTCCAGGTCGAGATCGCCGAGATCGACTCCCGCGGCAAGCTCTCCCTCATCCCCGTGCTCGAGGAAGAGGAGTCCACCGACGACGCGAAGAAGGACGACGGCGACAAGTGACGTCCCGTGGCTCCAAGGCGACGGCCCGCACCTCCTCGGAGGCGCGGGCCGTCGCCCGTACCCAAACCCTCATCAAGGGCAGCAACGGCATCGGCACCGTCCGCAGGACCACCCTCCCGGGCGGCCTGCGCATCGTCACCGAGACCCTGCCCTCCGTGCGCTCCGCGACCTTCGGCATCTGGGCCCACGTCGGCTCCCGTGACGAGACGCCCGCGCTGAACGGCGCCACCCACTACCTCGAGCACCTGCTCTTCAAGGGCACCGCCCGGCGCAGTGCCCTGGACATCTCCGCCGCGATCGACGAGGTCGGCGGCGAGATGAACGCGTTCACCGCCAAGGAGTACACGTGCTACTACGCACGCGTGCTCGACAGCGACCTCCCCCTCGCCATCGACGTCGTCTGCGACATGCTCACCGGATCCCTGATCCGCGAGGAGGACGTCGACGTCGAACGCGGCGCGATCCTCGAGGAGATCGCGATGACGGAGGACGACCCGGGCGACTGCGTGCACGACCTGTTCGCGCACACCATGTTCGGCGACAACGCCCTCGGCCGCCCCGTCCTCGGCACGGTCGACACCGTCAACGCACTCACCGCCGACCGCATAAGGCGCTTCTACAAGAAGCACTACGACCCCACCCACCTGGTCGTCGCCTGCGCGGGCAACGTCGACCATGCCAAGGTCGTACGCCAGGTCCGCGCCGCCTTCGAACGCGCGGACGCCTTCCGCCGACCCGCCGCCCTCCCGGTCGAACCCCGCTCGGGCCGGCGCGCCCTGCGTGCCGCGGGACGCGTGGAAGTGCTCGGCCGCAAGACCGAACAGGCGCACGTCGTACTCGGCATGCCCGGCCTGGCCCGTACCGACGACCGCCGCTGGGCACTCGGCGTCCTCAACACCGCCCTCGGCGGCGGCATGTCCTCCCGCCTCTTCCAGGAGGTCCGCGAGAAGCGCGGGCTGGCCTACAGCGTGTACTCGTACACCTCGGGCTTCGCCGACTGCGGCCTGTTCGGCGTCTACGCCGGCTGCCGGCCCAGCCAGGTGCACGACGTGCTCAAGATCTGCCGCGACGAACTCGACCACGTCGCCGAGCACGGACTGTCCGACGAGGAGGTGGGCCGGGCCATCGGCCAGCTCCGGGGCTCCACGGTGCTCGGCCTGGAGGACACCGGCGCGCTGATGAACCGTATCGGCAAGAGCGAACTGTGCTGGGGCGACCAGATGTCCGTCGACGACATGCTCGCCCGGATCACCGAGGTCACCCCGGACGACGTCCGCGCGGTGGCCCGCGAGATCCTGGGACGGCGCCCCTCGCTGTCGGTCATAGGACCGCTCAAGGACAAGCAGGCCTCCCGGCTGCACGACGCGGTCGCGTGACACCCGCCGGCCGGGAGGCCCCGGCCGGGGACGTTCCAGTCAAGGAAGCGAGAAGATGAGCAAGCTGCGCGTGGCGGTGCTGGGTGCCAAGGGCCGTATCGGCTCCGAGGCGGTACGGGCCGTCGAGGCCGCCGATGACCTCGAACTGGTGGCCGCCCTCGGCCGCGGTGACGGTCTCGAGGCGCTCACCGAGGCCGGGGCACAGGTGGTGGTCGAGCTGACCACCCCGGACTCGGTCATGGACAACCTCGACTTCTGCGTGCGCCACGGCATCCACGCGGTGGTCGGCACCACCGGCTGGACCGAGGACCGCCTCGCGCGGCTGCGGGGATGGCTCGACGCCGCCCCCGCGACCGGTGTGCTCATCGCGCCCAACTTCTCCATCGGCGCCGTACTCACCATGAAGTTCGCCCAGCTCGCGGCGCCGTACTTCGAGTCCGTCGAGGTCGTGGAGCTGCACCACCCGAAGAAGGTCGACGCCCCCAGCGGCACGGCCACCCGCACCGCCCAGCTCATCGCCGCGGCCCGCGCCAAGGCGGGCACCGCCCCCGCCCCGGACGCCACGACGACGGCCTTGGACGGAGCGCGCGGCGCCGACGTCGACGGGGTCCCCGTGCACGCCGTACGGCTGCGCGGGCTGCTCGCCCACCAGGAGGTGCTGCTCGGCGCCGAGGGCGAGACCCTCACCGTGCGGCACGACTCCCTGCACCACAGCAGCTTCATGCCCGGCATCCTGCTGGGCGTCCGCCGGGTGGTGACCACGCCGGGACTCACCTTCGGCCTGGAGCACTTCCTGGACCTGGACTGACCCGGCCCGTCCGAGCAACCGAAAGTCCGCGAACCCGAGAAAAGCAGCCTGCCTCATGCGTGCGAAGGTCACTTATTTCGTCACGGCCGCCGTCCTGGTCGTCTACTTCGTCCTGGTCGGCAGCCGCGGGGTACTGCTGATCGAGAACGGCAGCGCGGTCACCATCACCTTTGGCGTCGCCGTCCTGGTGCTGCCGGTGATCGGGCTGTGGTTCCTGTGGAAGAACACCCAGTTCGTGCGGCGGGCCAACCGGCTCGCCGCCGAGCTCGACGCCGAGGGCGGCCTGCCGGTCGACGAGCTGAAGCGCACGCCCGGCGGGCGCATCGACCGCGACTCGGCCGACGAGGTCTTCGCCCGGCGCCGGGCCGAGACGGAGGAGGCCCCGGAGGACTGGCGCAGCTGGTTCCGCCTCGCCGTCGCCTACCACGACGCCCGTGACGTCGCCCGCGCCCGCAAGGCCATGCAGCGTGCGATCACGCTGCACGTCACGCACGGCACGCAGGCCACCCGCGCCACGAACAACGAGAACGGCCGGGCCCGGGACGCACGGACCCCGTAGCGTCCCCGGCCCGGGCGGACGTCACACGTCCAGCCGGTGCTCCTCGGCCCAGGCCTCGACCGTGTCCGCCGCCCGGTCGAAGGCCTCCGGACGGGCCAGGAAGTCCGCGTCGTGCGTGGTCAGCAGCGGTACGGGACCCTCCGCCGTACGGCCCCTGCGGACCAGCGTCAGCGCCTGTCCCTGAACCGTGCGCGGCAGACCGAACCAGCGCACCGGCTGCTGAGCCGTCCGCACCGCCACGACCTGCTCCCACGGCACGGTGGTCGTGCGCAGGAAGGCCACCCGGCGCAGCCCGCGCCCGCTCACCCAGACGCCGACGCGCAGCAGTCGCAGCGCGCACAGGATGACCAGCAGACCCGCCCCGAAGAAGCCCGTGGCGCTCGACGGCTTCCCGGTGAACGCGATGATGACCGCGGCGAAGAGGACGTACGAGGCGAGCAGCAGCAACAACGCGGCTGCGGCGACGCGCCAGGGACCGGGCCGGTACGGACGCCGCCAGCGGTCGGGGTCGTCATGGGGAAGAGCACGGTCGTCCGCCGCCTCGTCGAACACCCGGTCGGCCGTCAGGAAGGGCAGGGGCACGTCTGATCCTCACTCGGTCCTCGCACGAAGATGCGGTGAGGCTATCGAGCACCGACGCCTGTCACCACCCCGGGGCGACCGGGGGAGTGCCGGGGCAGCACAGGGGACGCACCGGCCGGAGGAAGGGCCTCAGCGGCCGTCGGAGGCCACGGGCTGCTGCGTCTTCGTGGTGGCGTGGTCCAGCGAGAGCGCGGGCATGCCGATCAGCAGGGCGCCGACGAGCGCGGCGACGATGGTGAGCCCCATCAGCCAGCGCCCGGCCAGTTCCCCGGCGGACGGACGCCGCCGGGGCGGGGGAGCGACATTGCTGCGGAACCTGTCGGCTTCGGAGAGGAAGGCGAACGGGACGGGTTCGCGCCGGCGGAACATGGGGGTGCCGGTCCTTTCGGGGCGTAGGTGCGGGAGCGAGGGTGACGGTGATCGAACGGAACCCCGTCACCGACACAGACGAACGAATGCCACGATTGGTGCCCTCCAGCGCCCCTTTCGCAGGGATTCACAGGAATTCCCAGGGATTCACAGGGGTCGACGCGGTTCCGTGGGACTCGGTCCGCTTCGGGCGCTCGGGCCGCCCGGAACGCACGTGCGAGCAGCCTCTGGAGGTGTCCGGATTGCGGCACTTCGAGAGGTTCACTTAGCCTGAGCGAACGGGCCCGGCACTGCTTGAACCCCCGAGCAGGCAGTGCCGGACCCCACCTCCGTCACGACTTGTCGCCTCCCCCGAGGGCAGACCACGTCCTGAGCAACGAGTAGCGTGTTACCCATGGCTCCGACCTCGACTCCGCAGACCCCCTTCGGGCGGGTCCTCACCGCCATGGTCACGCCCTTCACGGCGGACGGCGCACTTGACCTCGACGGCGCGCAGCGCCTGGCCACCCACCTGGTGGACGCGGGCAACGACGGCCTGGTCGTCAACGGCACCACCGGCGAGTCGCCGACCACGAGCGACGCGGAGAAAAGGGATCTCGTACGGGCCGTCGTGGAGGCCGTGGGGGACCGCGCCCACGTCGTCGCGGGTGTCGGTACCAACGACACCCACCACAGCATCGAACTCGCCCGCGCGGCCGAGCAGGCCGGCGCGCACGGCCTGCTCACCGTGACGCCGTACTACAACAAGCCTCCTCAGGAAGGCCTGTACCGTCACTTCGCGGCCATCGCGGACTCCACCGGCCTGCCGGTCATGCTGTACGACATCCCCGGCCGCAGTGGCGTCCCGATCAGCACCGAGACGATCGTGCGCCTGGCCGAGCACCCCCGCATCGTCGCCAACAAGGACGCCAAGGGCGACCTCGGACGGGCCGGCTGGGCCATCGCCCGCTCGGGACTCGCCTGGTACTCCGGCGACGACATGCTCAACCTCCCCCTGCTCGCCGTCGGCGCGGTCGGCTTCGTCTCGGTCGTCGGCCATGTGGTCACGCCCGAGCTGCGCAGCCTCGTCGACGCGTACACCGCCGGTGACGTCCAGAAGGCGCTCGAGATTCATCAGAAGCTGCTTCCGGTCTTCACCGGCATGTTCCGTACTCAGGGAGTGATGACCACCAAGGCCGCGCTCGCCCTCCAGGGCCTGCCCGCAGGCCCGCTGCGTGCCCCCATGGTCGAGCTCACCCCCGAGGAGACCGCCCAGCTCAAGATCGATCTTGCTGCCGGCGGGGTACAGCTCTGACAACGGACTTCACAACTGAAGAGGCAGGACCGCCGGAAACCGGTGCGTGCCTGCGCGTCCGAACGACAACTGCTTTTGCACGAACGTCATGCGCGCCACGTGCCTCCAGGTACGTGGCGCGCATGGTGAGGAGAGTCTTTTGAGTCATCCGCACCCTGAACTCGGCCCACCGTCGCCCCTCCCCGAGGGCGGCCTGCGGGTCACCCCGCTCGGTGGTCTCGGCGAAATCGGCCGGAACATGACCGTTTTCGAATACGACGGCCGCCTGTTGATCGTCGACTGCGGTGTGCTCTTCCCCGAGGAGGAGCAGCCCGGAATCGATCTGATCCTGCCGGACTTCTCGTCCATCCGGGACCGCCTCGACGACATCGAGGGCATCGTCCTCACCCACGGGCACGAGGACCACATCGGCGGCGTGCCCTTCCTGCTGCGCGAGAAGCCGGACATCCCGCTGATCGGCTCCAAGCTGACCCTCGCCCTGATCGAGGCCAAGCTCCAGGAGCATCGCATCCGCCCCTACACCCTCGAGGTGGCCGAGGGGCACCGGGAGCGCATCGGCCCCTTCGACTGCGAGTTCGTCGCGGTCAACCACTCCATCCCGGACGCCCTCGCGGTCGCCATCCGCACACCGGCCGGCATGGTGGTCCACACCGGCGACTTCAAGATG
>NZ_CP108326.1:5520000-7415029 GCF_036189845.1 Streptomyces griseoaurantiacus
AACCGGTTGATATTCCGGTACCCGCTGTGAAGCGTCAAACATCGAGCATCGTGATGCTAAGGCCGTGAAACCGCCGGGTGCGTCTTCGGACAATCTCGGAGTGGTGGAGCCGCCGGCCCAAGCGGTTAGTAGGTGAGTGATGGGGTGACGCAGGAAGGTAGTCCATCCCGGGCGGTGGTTGTCCCGGGGTAAGGGTGTAGGCCGGACGGTAGGTAAATCCGCCGTTCATTAAGGCTGAGACCTGATGCCGAGCCGATTGTGGTGAAGTGGATGATCCTATGCTGTCGAGAAAAGCCTCTAGCGAGTTTCATGGCGGCCCGTACCCTAAACCGACTCAGGTGGTCTGGTAGAGAATACCGAGGCGTTCGGGTGAACTATGGTTAAGGAACTCGGCAAAATGCCCCCGTAACTTCGGGAGAAGGGGGCCATGTCTGGTGAGCCGTCTTGCACGGTGAGCTGGGTGTGGCCGCAGAGACCAGCGAGAAGCGACTGTTTACTAAAAACACAGGTCCGTGCGAAGCCGTAAGGCGATGTATACGGACTGACGCCTGCCCGGTGCTGGAACGTTAAGGGGACCGGTTAGTCACTCTTCGGGGTGGCGAAGCTGAGAACTTAAGCGCCAGTAAACGGCGGTGGTAACTATAACCATCCTAAGGTAGCGAAATTCCTTGTCGGGTAAGTTCCGACCTGCACGAATGGCGTAACGACTTCTCGACTGTCTCAACCATAGGCCCGGTGAAATTGCACTACGAGTAAAGATGCTCGTTTCGCGCAGCAGGACGGAAAGACCCCGGGACCTTTACTACAGTTTGATATTGGTGTTCGGTTCGGCTTGTGTAGGATAGCTGGGAGACTGTGAAGCTCGGACGCCAGTTCGGGTGGAGTCGTCGTTGAAATACCAGTCTGGTCGTGCTGGATGTCTAACCTGGGTCCGTGATCCGGATCAGGGACAGTGTCTGATGGGTAGTTTAACTGGGGCGGTTGCCTCCTAAAGGGTAACGGAGGCGCCCAAAGGTTCCCTCAGCCTGGTTGGTAATCAGGTGGTGAGTGTAAGTGCACAAGGGAGCTTGACTGTGAGACCGACGGGTCGAGCAGGGACGAAAGTCGGGACTAGTGATCCGGCGGTGGCTTGTGGAAGCGCCGTCGCTCAACGGATAAAAGGTACCCCGGGGATAACAGGCTGATCTTCCCCAAGAGTCCATATCGACGGGATGGTTTGGCACCTCGATGTCGGCTCGTCGCATCCTGGGGCTGGAGTCGGTCCCAAGGGTTGGGCTGTTCGCCCATTAAAGCGGTACGCGAGCTGGGTTTAGAACGTCGTGAGACAGTTCGGTCCCTATCCGCTGCGCGCGTAGGAGTCTTGAGAAGGGCTGTCCCTAGTACGAGAGGACCGGGACGGACGAACCTCTGGTGTGCCAGTTGTTCTGCCAAGGGCATGGCTGGTTGGCTACGTTCGGGAGGGATAACCGCTGAAAGCATCTAAGCGGGAAGCCTGCTTCGAGATGAGGACTCCCACCCACTTGATGGGGTAAGGCTCCCAGTAGACGACTGGGTTGATAGGCCGGATCTGGAAGCCAGGTAACTGGTGGAGGTGACCGGTACTAATAGGCCGAGGGCTTGTCCTCAGTTGCTCGCGTCCACTGTGTTGGTTCTGAAACCACGAACGATCAGACCGTGTTTTGTTACCGGTTGCTGGTTGTGTGTTTCATAGTGTTTCGGTGGTCATAGCGTAGGGGAAACGCCCGGTTACATTCCGAACCCGGAAGCTAAGCCTTACAGCGCCGATGGTACTGCAGGGGGGACCCTGTGGGAGAGTAGGACACCGCCGAACAAATATTGAAAGAGCGGGTCCCTGAACTTCGGTTCGGGGACCCGCTCTTTTGCGTTGTGCGTCACTTGGTGTTCATCTCACCCCCGCACGATCGGTGCCATGGGGACCGTGGAATTGCTCAGGGCGGCCGGCGTGGGCGTCGGTGACGAGGTCGTCGTGCCGGCGTTCGGTGACAGCGAGCCCGCCGAGGCGGCACTACTGGCCGGCGCCGTGCCCGTCTTCGCCGACATAGATCCGGAAACGTACTGCCTCGATCCCGCCGCCGTGGAGGCCGTGGTGAGCCCGCGGACGGCGGCCGTGGTGGTCGTCCACCGCTTCGGTCTCCCGGCGCCGATCGACAGCCTGTACGCCGTGGGCCGACGGCACGGTCTGCTCGTGTTGGAGCAGAGCGAACACGGCTCGCGGTCCGCCGAGTTGACCTCGCGCAGGGAGCGGGCCGCGTATCTCGACCGGCGACTGCGCGGGGTGCGGACGCCGCAGGGCGGTGCCGCCCACACGTACGAGGAGTACGTCGTGCGGGTTCCCGGTAACGGCCGGCCGGACCGGGACGCGTTCGCGCGGGCCGTCCGCGCACGGGGGGTCGACTGCCGGGTGCCGGTGAAGACGCCCGTGCACCGCATGCCGGCCTTTCGGCGGGACGTCTTTCTGCCGGAGACCGAGCGGGCCGCCGACGAGACGCTGGCACTGCCGCTGGACGGGGCGTCGACGAAGCGCGAGCTGCAGCGGATCGTGTCCGTCTGCAATGCGCTCGGAGGGCTGCTGCAGAGTGCCTTCTGAGCGTGCCGCTCATGGTGCACGCGTGAAGGACACGTGGTTGGGAGCAGTCATCTGTTCGGGGTATGATCTCTCTCGTCGCCGCAGGGGAAACCCGAATGCGACAGGCCCCTATAGCTCAGTCGGTAGAGCGTCTCCATGGTAAGGAGAAGGTCAACGGTTCGATTCCGTTTGGGGGCTCCGACAGGAAGGCCCCGCCCTTTTGGGCGGGGCCTTTTTCATGCCCGTGCTGTCTCCCGGGGTCAGTTCTGCTGGGGCTCCGGAACGCGCATCGCGAGAATGGCCATGTCGTCCGAGGGGGCGGCGGAGGCGAAGCGCTCGACCGCCCGCATCACGCGCGCGGCGACCGCGCCCGCGGTCAGCCCCGTGCAGCCGGTGAGGACGTCGGCGAGGCCGTCGTCCCCCAGCATGCGCGTGCCCTCCCTGCGCTCGGTGACGCCGTCCGTGACGCACAGCAGCACGTCGCCGGGGTCCAGGGTCACCGTCTCCTCGTAGAGCTCCAGGTCGTCCATCACGCCCAGCAGCGGCTGCGGTTCGGCGGCCGACTCGACCGTGCCGTCCTGGCGCAGACGGAGCGGCAGCGGGTGGCCGGCACAGACGACCTTCAGGACCGCGCTGCCGTCCTCCTGCGGCCACAGCTCCCCGTAGAGCAGGGTGAGGAAGCGGCTGCGGGCTCCCTCGTCGAGGATCGCGGAGTTGAGGCGCTCCAGCACCGCCGGGCCGCCGAAGCCCTCGCGGGCGAGCAGTCGCAGGGCGTGCCGGGCCAGTCCGGTGACCGCGGCCGCCTCCGGGCCTGTGCCGCAGACATCGCCGATGGCGAAGCCGTAGGCGCCGTCGCGGATCGGGAACAGGTCGTAGAAGTCACCGCCCACCTCGTTGCCCTCGCCGGCGGCGCGGTAGATGACCTCGACCTCGACGCCGTCGATGCTCGGGAGCTCCGGCGGGAGCAGGCTGCGCTGGAGGGACTGGCTGATGGCCGTGCGTTCCGAGTACAGGCGGGCGTTGTCCAGGGCCAGGGCGGCCCGGCGGGAGAGGTCCTCGGCCAGTTCCAGGATCTCCTGGCGGAAGTGGTCGTCGGTGGGCTTGCCGAGCGTCAGCATGCCGATGACGCGGTTGCGGGCCACCAGGGGCAGCACCACCGTCTCGCCGCCGACCGCGGAGGCCGTGGCCAGAGTCGTGCCGACACCCGAGGTGGCGCTCGCGGGTTCGCCGAGGCCGAGACTGCGCATGGAGGTGCGCAGCGCCGCCTGGTGGGCGGCCTGGGCGGGGGCCGTCCAGACGCGGGCGCCGGGGGTGGGGATGGGCTCTGGCGGGTCGATCTTGGAGAGCAGGGCCTTGAGGCCGTCGATGCGCTCCTCGTCCTCGTGGAGGACGTAGGACAGGTAGGGGTCGGAGGAGGGTTCGGCGATGGTGTAGACGGCGCACCAGGTGGCGAGGGTGGGGATGGTCATCTGCGCCATGAGGGCGAGCGTCTGGTCGCGGTCCAGGGTGCCGGCGAGGAGGTCGGAGGCCTCGACGAGGAAGCTCAGCGAGCCCCGGCGCAGGCGTTCGAGTTCGCCGAGGCGGGCGGACTCGACGGCGAGCGCGATCCGGTCGGCGGCGAACTGGAGTCTGAGCGCCTCCTCGTTCGAGTACCGGGAGGGGGACTCCGCGGCGACGCCCAGGGAGCCGGTGAGGCGGCCCTCGACCTTGAGCGGGACGGTGACCACGGAACGCATGCCGGTGCCGCCGAGCAGGGGGACGGCACCGGGCACGGCGGCGAGGTCGTCGTGGACGGAGGGCATGCGGGCCGAGCCGTAGCGTCCGGGGCCGGCCTCGACGGGGACGCGGGCGAAGCGCTGGCGGGCGGAGGGCAGGCCGGTGGAGGCGCGGACCTCGAGTTCGGTCTCGTCGTCGGTGGCGAGGAGGAGGAAGGCGGCGTCGCCGTCGAGCATGTCCCGGGCGCGTTCGACCGTGCGCTGCAGGAGGCCGTCGAGGTCGTCGGGGGCGGGGGAGCCGATGAAGACCTCGAAGGGGTCCGCGGACTGGCCCTCGGCGGAGCTCGTGGTGTCGGTGTTCGGGGTGCGCAGGGGGGTCTGCAGGACGGCGCGTTCGTGGTCGCGCACCAGGAGGCAGACGGTGGACGGCTCGCCCGCGGTGTCCCGTACGCGCAGGTGGGAGGCGTAGACGGGGATCACCCGGCCGGTGGTGGCCCGGATGCCGTAGCTGCCCTCCCAGCGGGAGAGCTGGAGGGCCTCCGCGATGCCGGTGCCGGTGCCGGGGGTGTGCGGCCAGGCGGCCAGATCGGTGAGGGGCTTGCCGATGACCTGTTCGCCGGAGTAGCCGAAGAGCTCCTCCGCGTCCTCGTTCCACGCGGTGATGGCGGAGGCGCGGTCGATCTGGACCACCGCCACCCGGACCCGGCCGTCGGTGAGGGGGAGCAGGTCGGCGGGGAGCGCGGGGCCGGCGGCGCGGGTGCCGACGGGGCGGTCGGGGAGGTCGAGCTGGAACCAGACCTGCTTGTGGGTGGGGGTGTACTCGACGCCCCAGCGGGTGGCCAGGGCCGCGCAGAGCTGGAGGCCGCGACCGCCCTCGCGGTCGGGGCTGCCCATGGAGACGGCGGAGTTCTGCACGGGGAGCTCGCGGTCGGGGTAGAGGTCCGAGACCTCGACGCGGACGCCGTCCTCGGTGCGCAGGCACAGGACGTCGGCGGAGGTGCCCGCGTGGATGACGGCGTTGGTGACGAGTTCGCTGGTGAGGACGACCGCGTCGTCGACGATGTCGGCGAAGCCCCAGCCCTGGAGGGTGTCGCGGACGAAGGAGCGGGCGGTCGCCACCGACCGTCCGACGGGCTTGAAGCTGGCGGCCGCGCGCGCGGTGATCACAGCACTCCCCATGTGTCGGCGCCCCCTGGCTCCCATGCCCGATTCCCCGGTTGGATCACTACAGGGTAGTGGGGGCACCGGGTCCGTGTTCAGGGGTATCCCCATGTGGGCACGTCCCTGAACACTGGGGTGGCGCCTGTCGTGCCCGCTCGCGCCTTCCTGCGCCCCTCGCGCGCCCTCCGGGCGGTGGCGGGAGGCCGGGCGGGGTGCGGGGCGGGAGCGGGTGCCGGGGGCGCCGACCTGCGCGGTCGCCGTCCGAGGAGCCGGTTCTGGGCCGCCCGGGCGAGGTGTGGGACGGTGCCGGAGGGGCCCGCCCGGCGCGGTGTCACAGGAGCGCCGCCTAGGGTTACGGTCGTGGCCGGTCGTCCCGGTGCGTCATGGTGGAACACTGGGCAGGCTTCCAGGAAGGTCGCGCACACGGTGCGAGTGCCTTCCACGGCACCGGGCAGGCGCACGCGGCAGTGCCCGGCGGTCGGGTGGCGGCGACAAGCGGGCACGCGGAGTAACGGTCGATCCCTGCGGGAGGGACACAGTGGAGTCTGGCGCAGCGACGCGGAGTGCGAAGACGCGCGCGAAAGGCGGACAGTCCCTGGGTGGCGGGCGCTCGCGCGGTGGTACCACCGAGGTGGACACGGCGGCCCTGCACCGGCTGCTGGCCGCGCTGGCGGCCATGCGGGACGGCAACTTCCGCAGGCGGCTGACCGTCACGGGCGACGACGTCATGGCGGAGATCTCCGCGGTCTTCAACGAGGTCGCGGACCGCAATCTGCAGCTCACCGGTGAGCTGGCACGGGTCCGGCGGGTCGTGGGCCGGGAGGGCAAGCTCACCGAGCGGCTGGAGACGGGTGCCTGCGAGGGCTCCTGGGCGGCCGCGATCGACAATTCCAACGCACTCGTCGACGACCTCGTGCGGCCCGTCTCCGAGGTCGGCCGGGTGCTCACCGCGGTCGCGGAGGGCGATCTGTCGCCCCGGATGGACCTGAGGACGCCGGCGCCGGAGGGCGGCGGGAACGGTGCGCCGCTGCGGGGCGAGTTCCTCAAGGTGGGGCGGACCGTCAACAACCTGGTCGACCAGTTGTCGACGTTCACCGACGAGGTCACGCGCGTGGCCAGCGAGGTGGGCACCGAGGGCAAGCTGGGCGGGCAGGCCCGGGTGCGCGGGATGTCGGGTTCGTGGAAGGACCTCACGGACTCCGTCAACACGATGGCGTACCGGCTGACGGCCCAGGTGCGGGACATCGCGCTGGTGACGACGGCGGTCGCCAAGGGCGATCTGTCGCGCAAGGTGACGGTGCACGTGGCCGGCGAGATGCTGGAGCTCAAGGAGACCGTCAACACGATGGTCGACCAGCTCTCCTCGTTCTCCTCGGAGGTGACGCGGGTCGCCCGCGAGGTCGGGGTCGAGGGCGAACTCGGTGTGCAGGCGCAGGTGCCCGGCGTGGCCGGGGTGTGGAAGGACCTCACCGATTCGGTGAACCTGATGGCCGGCAATCTCACGGCCCAGGTGCGCGGGATCGCGGAGGTGACCACGGCGGTCGCCAACGGTGACCTGTCGCGGAAGGTGACGGTGAGCGCGCGCGGCGAGGTGGCGCAGCTGGCCGACACGATCAACCAGATGACGCTGACGCTGCGGACCTTCGCGGACGAGGTCACGCGCGTGGCCAACGAGGTGGGCGCCGAGGGGCAGCTCGGCGGGCAGGCGAACGTGCCGGGTGCCGCGGGGACGTGGAAGGACCTGACGGACTCCGTCAACACGGTGTTCCGGAACCTGACGACGCAGGTCCGTGACATCGCCGCGGTGACGACGGCGGTGGCCAACGGTGATCTGTCGCAGAAGGTCACGGTGGACGTGGCCGGCGAGATGCTGGAGCTGAAGAACACCGTCAACGGGATGGTGGACCAGCTCTCCTCGTTCGGTGCCGAGGTGACGCGGGTCGCGCGCGAGGTCGGCGTCGAGGGCAAGCTCGGCGGCCAGGCGCAGGTGCCGGGCGTGGCCGGGACGTGGAAGGACCTGACGGATTCCGTCAACACGGCGTTCCGCAACCTCACCGGACAGGTGAGGAACATCGCCACGGTGACGACGGCGGTGGCCAACGGTGATCTGTCGCAGAAGGTCACGGTGGACGTGGCCGGCGAGATGCTGGAGCTGAAGAACACCGTCAACACGATGGTGGACCAGCTGTCCTCGTTCGCCGACCAGGTGACGCGGATGGCCCGGGACGTGGGCACCGAGGGCCGTCTCGGCGGTCAGGCGCGCGTGGACGGGGTGTCGGGCACCTGGAAGGAGCTGACGGACTCCGTCAACTTCATGGCGGGGAACCTGACCTCCCAGGTGCGGCAGATCGCCCAGGTGACGACGGCGGTGGCGCGCGGTGACCTGTCGCAGAAGATCGACGTGGACGCGCGCGGGGAGATCCTCGAGCTCAAGAACACCATCAACACGATGGTGGACCAGCTCTCCGCCTTCGCCGACCAGGTGACCCGGGTGGCCCGCGAGGTGGGCACCGAGGGCCGCCTCGGCGGCCAGGCGCAGGTGCCCGGCGTCGCGGGCGTGTGGCGGGACCTGACCGACTCGGTGAACGGCATGGCCGGCAACCTCACCGCGCAGGTGCGCAACATCGCCCAGGTCGCCACGGCGGTGGCGCGCGGTGACCTGTCCCAGAAGATCGACGTGGACGCGCGCGGGGAGATCCTCGAGCTCAAGAACACGCTGAACACGATGGTCGACCAGCTCTCCAACTTCGCGGAGCAGGTGACCCGGGTGGCCCGCGAGGTGGGTACCGAGGGCATCCTCGGCGGTCAGGCGGAGGTGCAGGGGGTCTCCGGGACCTGGAAGGACCTCACCCAGTCCGTCAACTTCATGGCGAACAACCTCACCATTCAGGTGAGGAACATCGCCGAGGTGACGACGGCGGTGGCCAAGGGCGATCTGTCGAAGAAGATCACCGTCGACGCCAAGGGCGAGATCCTGGAGCTCGTCACGACCGTCAACACGATGGTCGACCAGCTGTCGTCCTTCGCCGAACAGGTGACGCGGGTCGCGCGCGAGGTGGGCACCGAGGGCATCCTGGGCGGCCAGGCCCATGTGCCCGGGGTCACCGGCATCTGGAAGGACCTCAGCGACAACGTCAACCTGATGGCCAACAACCTGACCGTGCAGGTGCGCAACATCAGCCAGGTCGCGGCGGCCGTCGCCAACGGCGATCTGACCCGCACGGTGAAGATCGAGGCGCGCGGCGAGGTCGCCCAGCTCGCCGACACCTTCAACACGATGGTGAAGACGCTGAGTTCGTTCGCCGACCAGGTCACCAAGGTGGCCCGCGAGGTGGGCACGGACGGCATCCTGGGCGGCCAGGCGCGGGTGCCGGGTGTGGCGGGCACCTGGAAGGACCTCACCGAGTCGGTGAACCAGATGGCGTCCAACCTGACCGGGCAGGTGCGCAACATCGCCATGGTGACCACCGCCATCGCCAAGGGCGACCTCACGAAGAAGATCGACATCGATGCCCGCGGGGAGATCCTCGAGCTGAAGACGACCATCAACACGATGGTCGACCAGCTCTCCTCCTTCGCCGACGAGGTCACCAGGGTGGCCCGCGAGGTGGGCACCGAGGGGCAGCTCGGCGCCCAGGCCCGCGTGCGGGACGTCGACGGAACCTGGCGGGACCTGACCGAGTCGGTGAACGAGATGGCCGGGAACCTGACCCGGCAGGTGCGCGCCATCGCCCGCGTGGCCACCGCGGTGACCCGGGGCGACCTCAACCTGAAGATCGACGTGGACGCCTCCGGCGAGATCCAGGAACTTCAGGACTACATCAACAAGATGATCGCCAACCTGCGCGACACCACGATCGCCAACAAGGAGCAGGACTGGCTCAAGGGCAACCTGGCGCGCATCTCCGCCCTCATGCAGGGCCGCCGCGACCTGGAGGACGTCGCCTCGCTCATCATGAGCGAACTGCCGCCCCTGGTCGCCGCGCAGCACGGCGCGTTCTTCCTCGGCATGCCGCTGGTCGACGGCCGGGACACCCGGGACGCGCGGGAGCTGGAGACGGGCAACGGCGACGCGTACGAGCTGCGGATGCTCGGCTCGTACGGGTACTCGATGGGCTCCATGCCGACGTCGTTCCGGCCGGGTGAGGCGCTCATCGGGACGGCGGCGCTGGAGAAGCGCACGATCCTCGTGGAGAACGCGCCCAGCGGCTACCTGAAGATCTCCTCCGGGCTCGGCGAGGCCCCGCCCGCGCAGGTCATCGTGCTGCCGGTGCTCTTCGAGGGGACCGTGCTCGGGGTGATCGAGCTGGCGTCCTTCACGAGGTTCACCGAGATCCAGCGCGACTTCCTCAACCAGATCGCCGAGATGATCGCGACCAGCGTCAACACGATCTCCGTCAACACCAAGACGGAGGTGCTGCTGAAGCAGTCGCAGGAGCTGACCGAGCAACTGCGCGAGCGGTCGGAGGAGTTGGAGCAGCGGCAGAAGGCGCTGCAGGCCTCGAACGCCGAACTGGAGGAGAAGGCGGAGCTGCTCGCCCAGCAGAACCGCGACATCGAGGTGAAGAACACCGAGATCGAGGAGGCGCGGCAGGTACTGGAGGAGCGTGCGGAGCAGCTCGCGGTCTCCATGCGCTACAAGAGCGAGTTCCTGGCGAACATGTCGCACGAGCTGCGCACACCGCTGAACTCGCTGCTGATCCTCGCCAAGCTGCTCGCCGACAACGCCGAGGGCAATCTCTCGCCGAAGCAGGTGGAGTTCGCCGAGACCATCCACGGCGCCGGTTCGGACCTGCTGCAGCTGATCAACGACATCCTGGACCTGTCGAAGGTCGAGGCGGGCAAGATGGACGTCTCCCCGACGCGCATCGCACTCGTCCAGCTCGTGGACTACGTGGAGGCCACCTTCCGGCCGCTGACCGCGGAGAAGGGCCTGGACTTCTCGGTGCGGGTCTCGCCCGAGCTGCCCGCCACGCTGCACACCGACGAGCAGCGGCTGCTGCAGGTGCTGCGCAACCTGCTGTCGAACGCGGTGAAGTTCACCGACTCCGGGGCGGTCGAGCTGGTGATCCGGCCGGCCGGCCAGGACGTGCCGCAGGCGATCCGGGAGCAGTTGCTGGAGGCCGGTTCGCTGGCCGACCCGGAGGCCGACCTGATCGCGTTCTCCGTCACCGACACCGGCATCGGGATCGCCGCCAGCAAGATGCGCGTCATCTTCGAGGCGTTCAAGCAGGCGGACGGCACGACCAGCCGCAAGTACGGCGGCACGGGCCTCGGGCTCTCCATCTCCCGGGAGATCGCCCGGCTGCTCGGCGGGGAGATCCACGCGCAGAGCGAACCGGGGCGCGGTTCCACGTTCACGCTGTACCTGCCGCTGCACCCGAGCGAGCTGCCGCCCCAGGGGTACGCGCAGCTCGCCCCCACCATGGAGCCGGGGGAGCTGCTCGCCTCCGAGGCGGAGACGGCCGGGAGCGAGGGTGCCGGGGCGCCCGCCGAGCCGAGGCGGCGTCAGGAGTCCCCCAACGGGACCGCGGCGCTGTTCCGGCGCCGTCGTGCGGCGCTGGAGGAGGCCTCGCCCGCCGAGCGGGGGCAGGCACTCGAACGGGGCTCCCAGGGGTCCGGAAGCGCGGCGGACGAGCCGGAGGCGGCCTCGCGGGCGAGTGCGGCCGTGCGGTTCGAGGGCGAGAAGGTGCTGATCGTCGACGACGACATCCGCAACGTCTTCGCGCTCACCAGCGTCCTGGAGCAGCACGGGCTGTCGGTGCTGTACGCCGAGAACGGCCGGGAGGGCATCGAGGTCCTGGAGCAGCACGACGACGTCGCGGTCGTCCTGATGGACATCATGATGCCGGAGATGGACGGCTACGCGACGACCACCGCGATCCGGCGGATGCCGCAGTTCGCCGGGTTGCCGATCGTCGCGCTCACCGCTAAGGCGATGAAGGGCGACCGGGAGAAGGCCATCGAGTCCGGCGCCTCGGACTACGTCACCAAGCCCGTCGACCCCGATCACCTGCTGTCGGTGATGAACCAGTGGATGCGGGAGGAGTGAGGGCAGCCGTCGCGCGCGGGACGGCAGTGGCGAGGAGCGGAGCGCGACGGCGGTGACGTGAGGGGCGTGGTGCGGTGCGCGAGAAGGTGCGGACACGAGATGTTCACCGTTCACCGCTGACGGACCCTGGTGGTTCGCGTGTAGAACTGCGGGAACCGGGGAACCTTCTGGTCTTCCGCCGCGTTTCCGCTACGTGCACGGTGACATCGCGGTGACAGGGTGTGGCGACGGGCGGGGTGCGGCTACCATGACCGGCACAAGGACGGACGGCGCAAGGGAGCCGTCCTCCGGGGCGGCGTCCGGTGCCGGCCCCAGTCCTTATGACAGGGGAGGCCCCACGCCGGGGCGAGGAGGGCGGGCCATGGTGCAGAAGGCCAAGATCCTCCTGGTCGATGACCGGCCGGAGAATCTGCTGGCGCTGGAGGCCATCCTCTCCGCGCTCGATCAGACGCTGGTGCGGGCATCGTCCGGGGAGGAAGCGCTCAAGGCGCTGCTGACGGACGACTTCGCGGTCATTCTGCTGGACGTCCAGATGCCGGGCATGGACGGTTTCGAGACCGCCGCGCACATCAAGCGGCGGGAGCGGACCCGGGACATCCCGATCATCTTCCTCACCGCGATCAACCACGGGCCGCACCACACCTTCCGCGGATACGCGGCGGGCGCGGTGGACTACATCTCCAAGCCGTTCGACCCGTGGGTGCTGCGCGCGAAGGTCTCGGTCTTCGTCGAGCTCTACATGAAGAACTGCCAGCTCAAGGAGCAGGCCGCGCTGCTGCGCCTCCAGTTGGAGGGGAACGGCGGCAGCAACGGCAGTGGCGGAACCGGCAAGGACGTGGTCGGCGACAGCAAGGAGGCGGCCGGCATCCTCGCCGAACTCTCCGCGCGCCTTGCGGCGGTCGAGGAACAGGCCGAGGCGCTGTCCAAGCAACTCGACGACGAGTCGGCCGACGCGGCGGCGGTGGCCACCGCCGCTCATCTGGAACGCAAGCTGACGGGGCTGCGCCGCGCCCTGGACGCGCTGGAACCCGGCGCCTCCGGCGGACCGACGGCGGTGTCGTAGCGTCCGGCGGACGCGACTGCCGGAGGGCGGGGCGCCCGTCGGCGGCCGCACCGCCCGCCGGACGGATGGTGATCCCGTGTCAGCAGGGCCTGCCGGTACGGGCGACACGAACGGGTGAAGCCGTGGGCACACGTGTCCATTGCCGTCTCCGACGGTAATCTCACACCCATGGCCCCACGTCCCGCAGCCAAGAAGCCGCCCGCGAAGAAGGCGGTCGCTCCCGCGAAGGCTCCGGCGAAGAAGGCCGTCGCGAAAAGGGCCGCGGCGAAGAAGGCGCCCGCCAAGAAGGTCCCGGCGAAGAAGCCCGCGCCCGCGGCGGCCCCCAGCCCGACCGCGGGCGTGTACCGGCTCGTGCGCGCCCTCTGGCTCGGTCTCGCGCACGCCGTCGGCGCCCTCTTCCGCGGCATAGGGCGGGGCGCGAAGGGACTCGACCCGGCGCACCGCAAGGACGGCGTCGCGCTGCTCCTCCTCTCGCTCGCGCTGATCGTGGCCGCCGGCACCTGGGCCAACCTGCGGGGTCCGGTCGGCGACCTGGTCGAGATCCTGGTGACCGGTGCCTTCGGGCGGCTGGACCTGCTCGTGCCGATACTGCTCGGCGCGGTCGCGGTGCGCCTGATCCTGCATCCCGAGAAGCCGGAGGCCAACGGCCGTATCGTCATCGGCCTGTCCGCGCTCGCCATCGGGGTGCTCGGCCAGGTCCACATCGCCTGCGGCTCGCCCGCCCGCAGCGGCGGCATGCAGGCGATAAGGGACGCCGGCGGCCTCATCGGCTGGGGGGCGGCGACTCCGCTGACGTACATGCTGGGCGAGGTCCTGGCCGTGCCGCTGCTCGTGCTGCTCACGTTCTTCGGGCTGCTCGTGGTGACGGCGACGCCGGTGACCGCGATCCCGCAGCGGCTGCGGCTGCTCGGGATCAAGCTCGGCATCCTGGCCGACCCGGAGGACGACCTCGTCGACCCGATGGACGCGGCCGAAGGAGCCGAAGGGGCGTACGCGGAGGGCCGGTACGAGGAGCAGTGGCGTGACGAGGTGCCCGCACGCCCCCGCAGGCGCCGGTCCGCCCCCGCCTCGCAGGGCCCGGCCGAGGCCGAGGAGGAGGCGCTCGCCAAGCGGCGCGGCCGCCCCAGGCGTTCCGCCGTGCCGCAGCCCGACATGCGCCGCCCGATGGACGCGGTGGACGTCGCCGCGGCGGCGGCCGCCGCCCTCGACGGCGCCGTCCTGCACGGCATGCCGCCCTCCCCGGTCGTCGCCGACCTCACCCAGGGCGTCGGCGGTCCCCGCGAGCCGTACGAGGAGACCACTCCCGTTCCGGCCGCGCGCACCAAGGAGCCCGTCGACGCGAAGCCGAGGCAGGACCGGCTTCCGGCCGGCAAAGCTCCCCAGCCGCCGAACGACGCCGCCGTCCCCGACCTCACCAAGAGGTCCCCGCAGGAACCCCGCGAACTGCCGCCGCGCGCCGAACAACTGCAGCTCGCCGGCGACATCACCTACGCGCTGCCCGCTCTGGACCTGCTGGAGCGGGGCGGGCCGGGGAAGTCCCGCAGTGCGGCCAACGACGCCATAGTGGCCGCCCTGACCAATGTCTTCACCGAGTTCAAGGTCGACGCCCGCGTCACTGGCTTCACCCGCGGTCCCACGGTCACCCGGTACGAGGTCGCCCTCGGCCCCGCCGTCAAGGTGGAGCGGATCACCGCGCTCGCCAAGAACATCGCGTACGCGGTCGCCAGTCCGGACGTGCGGATCATCAGTCCCATTCCCGGGAAGTCTGCGGTCGGCATCGAAATCCCCAACACGGACCGGGAGATGGTCAACCTCGGCGACGTGCTCCGGCTCGCGGAGTCCGCGGAGGACGACGACCCGATGCTGGTCGCCTTCGGCAAGGACGTCGAGGGCGGCTACGTGATGCACTCCCTGGCGAAGATGCCGCACATGCTGGTCGCCGGCGCCACCGGCTCCGGCAAGTCCTCGTGCATCAACTGCCTCATCACCTCGGTGATGATGCGGGCGACGCCCGAGGACGTGCGGATGATCCTCGTCGACCCCAAGCGCGTCGAACTGACCGCCTACGAGGGCATTCCGCACCTGATCACGCCGATCATCACCAACCCCAAGCGGGCCGCCGAGGCACTGCAGTGGGTCGTGCGCGAGATGGACCTGCGCTACGACGACCTCGCCGCCTACGGCTACCGGCACATCGACGACTTCAACCGGGCGGTGCGCGAGGGGAAGGTCAAGCCGCCCGAGGGCAGCGAGCGCGAGCTGCAGCCCTACCCGTACCTGCTGGTGATCGTCGACGAGCTGGCCGACCTGATGATGGTCGCGCCCCGGGACGTCGAGGACGCCATCGTGCGGATCACCCAGCTCGCCCGCGCGGCCGGCATCCACCTGGTGCTCGCCACCCAGCGGCCCTCCGTCGACGTCGTCACCGGTCTGATCAAGGCGAACGTGCCCTCGCGGCTCGCCTTCGCCACCTCCTCCCTCGCCGACTCCCGCGTCATCCTCGACCAGCCCGGCGCCGAGAAGCTGATCGGCAAGGGTGACGGGCTCTTCCTGCCGATGGGCGCGAACAAGCCCACCCGCATGCAGGGCGCCTTCGTCACCGAGGAGGAGGTCGCGGCCGTCGTACGGCACTGCAAGGACCAGATGGCGCCCGTCTTCAGGGACGACGTCACCGTCGGCAGCAAGCAGAAGAAGGAGATCGACGAGGACATCGGCGACGACCTCGACCTGCTCTGCCAGGCGGCCGAGCTGGTCGTCTCCACCCAGTTCGGATCCACGTCCATGCTCCAGCGCAAGCTGCGCGTCGGCTTCGCCAAGGCGGGCCGGCTGATGGACCTCATGGAGTCGCGCAACATCGTCGGCCCGAGCGAGGGCTCCAAGGCGCGCGACGTCCTCGTGAAGGCGGACGAACTGGACGGCGTGCTCGCGGTGATCCGCGGGGAGAGCGGGGAGTAGGACGGGGTGCCACGGTGGGTCACGGCAACGGGAACGTGACCCACCCGTAAGTGATCCGTGAGCAACCCTTCTCCTTGCGCGTACGTCAAGTTGAGGGGGGTAGGAAAGACCTCCCGGCGTCGGGACGACCGGCCATTCCGATGGCGTACAAAGTCCTACCGCCCGGTTGCCCCACCCTTTCGCACCCCCCCTAGACTGAGCTTCCAGCACAGGTGGCTACACCCTCGAAAGGCGCCCCCGTGTCCATCGGCAACTCCCCTGACGACAACCCCTCCAAGGACGCACGCCCGGTCGAAGACGCATCCTTCGGCGAGGGCGGTTCCGGCGACGACCACGAGGCCACCCGTGCCGCCGACCGTCCCTCGATCGGCACCGCCCTGCGCAGGGCACGCATCGACGCCGGTCTGACCGTCGACGAGATAAGCAACGCCACCCGGGTGCGCACCACCATCGTGCACGCGATCGAGCGGGACGACTTCGCGCCCTGCGGCGGCGACGTCTACGCGCGCGGGCACCTGCGCACCCTGGCGCGCGCCGTCCACCTCGATCCCGGACCCCTGCTCGAGCAGTTCGCCGAGGAACACGGCGGGCGCCCCGCGCCGACCCCGGCCGCCCCGCTCTTCGAGGCCGAGCGGATCCGCCCCGAACGCCGCGGGCCCAACTGGACCGCCGCCATGGTCGCCGCGATCGTCGCGGTCATCGGCTTCGTCGGCTTCACCCTGTTCAGCGGCGGTGACGACGAGGGCGGCACCGAGGCCAAGGTCGCCGGCGGGGCCACCGCCACCGCGAGCAAGCCCGCCAAGTCCGCCACCCCCAAGTCCGGCAAGCCCGCCGACCCCAAGCCCGACCCCACGGACAGCGCCATCGCGGCGGCCCCGCAGGACAAGGTGACCGTCAAGGTGAGCGCCACCGACGGCCGGAGCTGGATATCGGCCAAGGACCACAACGGCCGCACCCTCTTCGACGGCACCCTGGAGAAGGGCGACTCGCAGACCTTCCAGGACAAGGAGCGGGTCGACCTCGTCCTCGGCGATGCGGGCGCGGTACGGCTCCACGTCAACGGCAAGGAGATCAAGGACGATTTCCGGGCCGGCCAGGTCCAGCGGCTGACCTACACCAAGGGCGACCCCGAGGCCGGATGACCGGGCCGGGTCCGCGGCGCCCCACCCGGGCCGGGAGGATCCGGCAAGGGGGTACCGACAGGGCCAACCCCGTCGACGTGGGATGTCGGCGGGACGAAGTAGTCTTGAGCCCATGCCTGAACGCCGTACCGTCGCACTCGTCACTCTCGGCTGCGCCCGTAACGAGGTGGACTCGGAGGAGCTCGCAGGCCGTTTGGAGGCGGACGGCTGGCAGCTCGTAGAGGACGCCGAGGACGCGGACGTCGCCGTCGTCAACACCTGCGGATTCGTCGACGCCGCCAAGAAGGACTCCGTCGACGCCCTCCTCGAGGCCAACGACCTCAAGGACCACGGCAGAACCCGGGCCGTCGTGGCCGTCGGCTGCATGGCCGAGCGGTACGGCAAGGAACTCGCCGAGGCCCTGCCCGAGGCCGACGGCGTCCTCGGCTTCGACGACTACGCCGACATCTCCGACCGCCTGCAGACCATCCTCTCCGGCGGCATCCACGCCGCGCACACCCCGCGCGACCGGCGCAAGCTGCTGCCGATCAGCCCCGCCGAGCGCCAGGAGGCCGGCACCGCCGTCGCCCTCCCCGGGCACGGCCCCGTCGACCTCCCCGAAGGTCTCGCCCCCGCCTCCGGGCCGCGGGCACCGCTGCGCCGCCGGCTCGGCGGCGCGCCGGTCGCCTCCGTGAAGCTCGCCTCCGGCTGCGACCGCCGCTGCTCCTTCTGCGCCATCCCCTCCTTCCGCGGCTCCTTCATCTCCCGCCGCCCGAGCGACGTGCTGAACGAGACGCGCTGGCTGGCCGAGCAGGGCGTCAAGGAGGTCATGCTCGTCTCCGAGAACAACACCTCCTACGGCAAGGACCTCGGCGACATCCGGCTCCTGGAGTCCCTGCTGCCCGAACTCGCCGAGGTCGACGGCATCGAGCGGGTGCGCGTCAGCTACCTCCAGCCCGCCGAGATGCGCCCCGGCCTGATCGACGTGCTGACCTCCACCCCCAAGGTCGCCCCCTACTTCGACCTCTCCTTCCAGCACTCCGCGCCCGGCGTGCTGCGCGCGATGCGGCGCTTCGGCGACACCGACCGCTTCCTGGAACTGCTCGACACCATCAGGAACAAGGCCCCCGAGGCCGGTGTGCGCTCCAACTTCATCGTGGGCTTCCCCGGCGAGTCGGAGGCCGACCTCGCCGAACTGGAGAGATTCCTGAACGGCGCCCGCCTGGATGCGATCGGCGTCTTCGGGTACTCCGACGAGGACGGCACGGAAGCCGCCACGTACGAGAACAAGCTCGACGCGGACACCGTGGCCGAGCGGCTGGACCGGGTCTCCCGGCTCGCGGAGGAACTGGTCGCGCAGCGCGCCGACGAGCGCCTCGGATCGACCGTGCACGTGCTCGTGGAGTCCGTCGACGAGGACGGCGTGCACGGCCGCGCCGCGCACCAGGCGCCCGAGACGGACGGCCAGGTGCGGCTGACGGGCGGCGAGGGTCTGGACGCCGGCCGTATGGTCGAGGCGAAGGTGGTCGGGGCCGAGGGCGTCGACCTGGTGGCCGAGCCGCTCCCGGGCTCCCCGGGATGTACCAAGGAGGCGGGCAGATGACCGGAGTCCCGGCATCCGCGGCGGGCGGCCCTTCCGGCGCCCGTGGGACGGCTCCCGCCTCCGAGGCCCCCGGAGCGACGGCGGCGGATGTCGCGCGCGCGAGCGTGCGGGACTCCGGTGCGGGCGAGGGGACCACGGCCGTGCAGCCCGGGGCCGGGCCGCGTGAGGGCGCGCGGGCGGTGCGGGGCGGGAAGATCGGCGCCGCGGCGGTCGACCAGGCGAGCGTCTGGAACGTGGCCAACCTGCTCACCATGCTCCGCCTGCTCCTCGTGCCGGGCTTCGTCGCGCTGATGCTCGGGAACGGCGGCCACGACCCGGCCTGGCGCTCCTTCGCCTGGGCGGCCTTCGCCGTCGCCATGATCACGGACCTGTTCGACGGGCACCTCGCGCGTACGTACGACCTGGTCACCGACTTCGGCAAGATCGCCGATCCCATCGCGGACAAGGCGATCATGGGAGCGGCACTCATCTGCCTGTCCGCCCTCGGTGACCTGCCCTGGTGGGTGACGGCGGTCATCCTCGGCCGCGAACTCGGCATCACCCTGCTGAGATTCCTCGTCATCCGCTACGGCGTCATCCCCGCGAGCCGCGGCGGCAAGCTGAAGACCCTCACTCAGGGCGTGGCCGTCGGCATGTACGTGCTCGTCCTCACCGGATGGCTCGCCTCCCTGCGGTTCTGGGTGATGGCCGCGGCGGTCGTTCTGACGGTGGTGACCGGGCTCGACTACGTGAGACAGGCCATTGTGCTGCGCCGCCGGGGAATCGCCGAGCGCCGGGCCGCGTTGGAAGAGGCGCGAGGGTGACGTCCGGGGCCGCCGAAGTGCTGCGACTACTCACGGTGAGGGGCGAGACGCTCGCCGTCGCCGAGTCGCTGACCGGCGGTCTGGTGGCCGCGGAGATCGCGTCCGTGCCGGGGGCCTCGAAGGCCTTCCGCGGTTCGGTCACCGCGTACGCCACCGACGTGAAGCGGGACGTCCTCGGAGTCGAGGGCACCCTACTGGCCGAACGCGGTGCGGTGGATCCGCAGGTCGCGGCCCAGATGGCGGCCGGCGTACGCCGACTGCTGGGCGCGGACTGGGGAATCGCCACGACCGGTGTGGCCGGCCCCGAACCCCAGGACGGACAACCTGTCGGCACGGTCTACGTGGCCGTCGACGGCCCCTTCGAGACAGTTTTCGGAGAACCTGGTGGCGAGAAAGTGGTGTCGCTGCGGTTGAACGGTGACCGTACGGAAATTCGTATGGAGAGTGTACGGAGCGTACTCGCACTCCTCCTGGAGGAGCTCGCGGGCGAACAGACCGGGAATGAGCGGGCACAGGATACGGAACGGAACGGGGGGACTTGATGTTTGCAGCCCTGAGTGAACACGACAGCGCTCCCCGCACGGCCGCGGCGCGAGGCGGTACGGTGGGGCGTGAAGGATGCGGTTACGCGGTCCGAGGAGGGAGCCACCGATGATTCTGCTCCGTCGCCTACTGGGTGACGTGCTGCGTCGGCAGCGCCAGCGCCAGGGCCGTACTCTGCGCGAAGTCTCCTCCTCCGCCCGAGTCTCGCTCGGTTATCTCTCCGAGGTGGAGCGGGGGCAGAAGGAGGCTTCCTCCGAACTGCTCTCCGCGATCTGCGACGCGTTGGACGTACGGATGTCCGAGTTGATGCGCGAGGTGAGTGACGAACTCGCGCTCGCCGAGCTGGCGGCGTCGGCCGCGGTCACCGAACCGGTGCCCGCTCCGGTGCGTCGTCCCATGCTCAATTCCGTGTCCGTCGCCGGCGTCCCGCCGGAACGGGTCACGATCAAGGCACCCAGCGAAGCGGTGGACGTGGTCGCCGCCTGACGCGCTGTCCCGCGCGACATGACGAGCCCCGGTGGGGAGTTCCGGTTTAGTACGGAACTCCCCACCGGGGTTTTCGCATGCCATGGCGCTCGGCCGCCCGGCGCGCGGGTGCGTTTGCCGGGGTACGGCGGGGCGGTCAAGGTGGAGGGATGATCCGGACGGACCCGACCGGTGCGGGAGGTGCCGTGCGCGCACCGCGGGTGTGCGGTGACGGCACGACCGGCCGTGACGGTGCGCCCGTGTGCCGTCGGTGCGCCCTCCCCCTCCCGTGTGACGGGCGGCTAGCGTCTGGCGGCAGGTGGCGGCCATGACCGGGCGCGCGGCGCGCTGGGGGGTGGCGCTGGCGCTCGGCGGGCTGTGGTGGTGGGGACTGCTGCGGCTCGTCCTGGCACCCGAACCGGGACTGCTGGAGGGGGCGGTCGCCACCGGGGGGTGGGGGCTCAGCCTGCTGCCGGTGCACTGTGTGCCGAAGGCCCGCGTGGCGGGCCGGACCGATGGGGGGAACCCTGGCGGTGGCGGAGGCTGGGCATCGGCCGTGCGGCGGCGTGACGAGGGGGAGCCGGGCCGCCGCACGGCCGAGGGGGAGGCAGGACCCTCTACGAGCGCCGAGTGACCGTACGGGGAGCGGGGGCGGGCGCCGGGCCCGATTGGCACACGGGGCACCAGTACGTGGGGCGCTCGCGGGAGCCGTCGCCCTGGTCGGCCAGCCGGATGCGGGTGCCGCAGCGCAGACAGGGCCGTCCCGCGCGGCCGTACACGAACAGGGGCTGCTCGCGGCGGCCGGTGGTGTTGCGGACGGGGCGCTCGCGGTTGGCCTCCAGGACCTTCCGCGCGAGCGCGGGCAGCGCGGCGAGGTGACCGGGGGGCAGCTCGCCCAGCGGGAGCCAGGGGGTGGCCCGCAGCAGGAAGCACAGCTCGCTCTTGAAGACATTGCCGATGCCGGCGAGATTGCGCTGGTCGAGCAGGGCCTCGCCGAGGGGGCGCGTGGGCTCGCGCAGGAGGTGGGCGAGGGCCGTGTCCGGGTCCCAGTCGGGGCTGAGCAGGTCCGGGCCCAGATGGCCCACCGCGCGGGACTCGTCCTCGGTGCGCAGAAGCTCGAGGACGGGCAGGCGGTAGCCGACGGCCGTGCGCTCCTCGGTGCCGAGGATCGCGCGGATCTGGTGGGCGGGGCCGCCGGTCCAGCGCTTGCCGGGCGCGTACAGCTTCCACGCGCCGTCCATGCGCAGATGGGAGTGGAGGGTGTAGCCGCCCTCGATGCGGGTGAGCAGGTGCTTGCCGCGGGGGGTGACGTCCAGGACGGTGTGGCCGGTGAGGTCGGAGGTGGCGAACCGGGGGACGCGGAGGTCGAACCGGGTCAGCCGCCTGCCCGCGAGGGCGGTGTGCAGTCGGGCCGCGGCCTGATGGACGGTGTCGCCTTCGGGCATGGGTACAGGGTGACACGGTGGCGGGCGGGAGGGGGACCGCCCTCCCCGCCCCTGCCCTTGCCCCCATCGGGGGTCCGTCCACCGGGGGCTTCGCCCCCTTCGACCTCGGGGGGCGCCGTACCCCGTGGGCCGGGCCCGCGCCCGGGCGGGGCTGCTCCGCCCGCACCCGAGGAGGCACGGGCTCGCCGCCGGGTGTCTCCGCGGTCGCCTCAGGCTCTGATGCGCAGGCCCCTCGGGGTGGCCACGAAGCCCGAGGTCTCCAGCAGGGTGCCCCAGTCAGACGTGAGGGCGGCGACGCCGTTGATGCGTTCGACGGTGAGGGTGCCGAGGGAGCCGGCGCGGGCGGCGGCGGACAGCGCCTCCGCGGCGGCGGGCAGACGGGGGTCGTCCCGTGGCGCGGTGTCCGGTGCCGCGGGCCAGGCGAGGAGGGTCTTTCCCCCGCGCTCCATGTAGAGCGTCAGCTCGCCGTCGACCAGGACCACCAGGGAACCGGCCTTCCGGCCCGGCTTGTGCCCGGCGCCCTCCGGCGGCTCGGGCCAGGACAGTGCCGCGCCGAAGGCGTTCGCCGGATCCGCCGCGGCCAGGACGACCGCCCGGCTCCGGCCGCCGGCGGAGCGGCCGCGCCCGTGGCCGGGCGGGGAACCGGGGGGACCCGGCTGCCGTGCCGGACCGCCGCCGCCCGTGCCGGAGCGCGGGCCGCCGTAGCCGGGGGCGGACCAGGGATCGTCCGTGTCCACCGGCCCGCCCGCGTCGCCCTCGCCGTCGTAGGGGGTGTCGAAGGC
The DNA here is from genome assembly GCF_036189845.1 of Streptomyces griseoaurantiacus. Classification (NCBI taxonomy): domain Bacteria; kingdom Bacillati; phylum Actinomycetota; class Actinomycetes; order Kitasatosporales; family Streptomycetaceae; genus Streptomyces; species Streptomyces griseoaurantiacus. The sequence goes on from NZ_CP108326.1 coordinate 5,542,296, forward strand.
GTCGAGGAAGCCCTCACCGGCGACCGAGCCGGTGGCCGCGCCCGTTGGGACGGGTGGTGTTCCGCCGCGTTCGCGGGCGTTGGCGACCGCGCGCAGCCGGTCCACCGCGCCGTCCATCGCGAACTGTGCCGCGCCGAGCCCCTCGACCACATAGCCGCGGCGGGCCTGGCCGCTGTCCTCGAAGGCGGACAGGACGCGGTACACCGCGGAGAAGCCGCCCTCGACGCCCTCGGCGCCGACCGCGCCCCGGGTCACCACCCCGTGCCGGTCGAGGAGGGTGCGGGCGAGCGCGTGGGCACGCACGGTGGGGTCCGCCTCCGGTGAGGGGAGCAGCGACCAGCGGCCCGCGACCGTGGGCGGGCCCGTGCGCGACTGGGGGCGTGCGGAGGCTGTCAGGGAGCCGTACCGTCCGCGCGGGACGGAGCGCTTGGCGCGGTGTGCCGTGGAGCCCGCGGTGCGGCCGGAACCGAGGAGGGAGCGCATCGGTGCCAGCGTGTCGTTGGTGAGCCGCCCCGACCAGGCCAGGTCCCAGATCGCGTCGGCCAGTTGGGGGTCGGTGGCCTCGGGGTGGGTGGTGGCGCGGACCTGGTCGGCGATCTGACGGAAGAACAGGCCGTAGCCGCCGGAGAGCGTGTCGAGCACCGACTGGTGGAGCGCGGACAGCTCGACGGGGTGGGGTGGGGGCAGCAGCAGGGGAGCCGCGTCGGCCAGGTAGAGGGAGACCCAGCCGTCCTTGCCGGGCAGGGCGCCCGCGCCGGCCCACACCACCTCGCCCGCGGCGGTCAGTTCGTCGAGCATCGCGGGCGCGTAACCGGCGACGCGGGAGGGCAGGACGAGCTTCTCCAGGGCGGACGCCGGCACGGACGCCCCCTGCAACTGCTCGATGGCGCGCACCAGTCCGTCGATACCGCGCAGGCCGTGCCCGCCGCCGACGTGCTGCCACTGCGGCAGGAACTGCGCCAGCGCGGCGGGCGGCACCGGCTCCAGCTCGTGCCGCAGCGCGGCCAGCGAGCGGCGCCGCAGCCGGCGCAGCACCGTCGCGTCGCACCACTCCTGGCCGATGCCCGCCGGGTGGAACTCGCCCTGCACGACCCGGCCGCTCGCCGCCAGCCGCTGCAGCGCGCCCTCGGTGACGGCGGTGCCCAGGCCGAAGCGGGCGGCGGCCGCGGCCGAGGTGAACGGGCCGTGGGTGCGGGCGTAGCGGGCGAGGAGGTCACCGAGGGGGTCCTTCACCGGCTCGGTGAACGCCTCGGGCACGCCCACGGGCAGCGCGGTGCCGAGCGCGTCGCGCAGCCGGCCGGCGTCCTCCACCGCGGCCCAGTGCTCGGCGCCGCCGATGCGCACCCGGATGGCCCGCCGGGACGCGGCCAGTTCGGGGGCCCATCCGGGGGCGGCGCCCCGCTCGGCGAGTTCCGCGTCGGTGAGCGGGCCCAGCAGCCGCAGCAGGTCGGCGACGCCCTCGGCGTCCTTGACGCGGCGGTCCTCGGTGAGCCACCGCAGCTCCCGCTCCAGCTCGGTGAGCACCTCCGCGTCGAGGAGTTCGCGCAGCTCGGCCTGGCCGAGCAGTTCGGCCAGCAGCCGGGAGTCCAGCGACAGGGCGGCGGCGCGCCGTTCGGCGAGCGGAGAGTCCCCCTCGTAGAGGAACTGGGCGACGTAGCCGAACAGCAGGGAGCGCGCGAAGGGGGAGGGCTCCGGGGTGGTCACCTCGACCAGGCGCACCTTGCGGGACTCGATGTCGCCCATGAGTTCGGTGAGCCCGGGGACGTCGAACACGTCCTGGAGGCATTCGCGGACCGCCTCCAGGACGATCGGGAACGATCCGTATTCGCTCGCCACCTGCAGCAGTTGGGCCGCGCGTTGACGCTGCTGCCACAGGGGGGTGCGCCGGCCGGGGCTGCGGCGCGGCAGCAGCAGCGCGCGGGCGGCGCACTCGCGGAACCGGGAGGCGAAGAGGGCGGAGCCGCCGACCTGGTCGGTGACGACCTGGTCCACCTCGCCCTTGTCGAACAGGACGTCCGAGGCGCCCACGGGGGCCTGATCGGCCTCGTGGGCCGTGCCGGTCGCCGAGGGTTCCCCGTCCAGCAGGTCCAGGCCCATCAGATCGGCGTCGGGCAGGCGCAGCACGATGCCGTCGTCGGCGTGCATGACCTGGGCGTCCATGCCGTACCGCTCGGAGAGCCGGGCGCCGAGCGCGAGCGCCCAGGGGGCGTGGACCTGCGCCCCGAAGGGGGAGTGCACCACGACCCGCCAGTCGCCCAGCTCGTCGCGGAACCGCTCCACGACGATCGTGCGGTCGTCCGGGACGTGACCGCAGGCCTCGCGCTGCTCCGCGAGGTAGGAGAGCACGTTGTCGGCCGCCCAGGCGTCGAGTCCCGCCGTCAGCAGCCGCAACCGGGCGTCCTCCTCGGACAGCGCGCTCACCTCGCGCAGGAACGCGCCCAGCGCGCGGCCCAGTTCCAGTGGCCGGCCCAGCTGGTCGCCCTTCCAGAACGGCAACCGGCCCGGGACGCCGGGGGCGGGGGAGACCAGGACCCGGTCGCGGGTGATGTCCTCGATGCGCCAGGAACTCGTGCCGAGCGTGAACACGTCGCCGATCCGCGACTCGTAGACCATCTCCTCGTCGAGTTCGCCGACCCGGCCGCCGCCCTTCTTGGGATCGGCTCCGGCGAGGAAGACGCCGAAGAGTCCGCGGTCCGGGATCGTGCCCCCGGAGGTGACGGCCAGGCGCTGGGCGCCGGGGCGGCCGGTGACGGTGCCCGCCACGCGGTCCCACACCACGCGGGGGCGCAGTTCGGCGAAGGCGTCCGAGGGATAGCGGCCCGCGAGCATGTCCAGGACCGCCGTGAACGCCGATTCCGGCAGCGAGGCGAAGGGGGCCGCGCGGCGGACCAGGGCCAGCAGGTCGTCGACCTGCCAGGTGTCCAGCGCCACCATGGCGACGAGCTGCTGCGCGAGCACGTCCAGCGGGTTGGCGGGGACGCGCAGCGACTCGATGGAGCCCGTGCGCATCCGTTCGGTGACCACCGCCGCCTGCACCAGGTCGCCCCGGTACTTGGGGAAGACCACGCCGGTGGAGACCGCGCCCACCTGGTGGCCGGCGCGGCCCACGCGCTGCAGCCCGGAGGCCACCGAGGGCGGCGACTCCACCTGGATCACGAGGTCCACCGCGCCCATGTCGATGCCCAGTTCCAGGCTCGAGGTGGCCACCACCGCGGGCAGCCGGCCCGCCTTGAGGTCCTCCTCCACCAGAGCGCGCTGCTCCTTGGAGACCGAGCCGTGGTGGGCGCGCGCGAGGACCGGGGGCGCTCCCTGGGCCGCGCCGGAGTTGCCCATCAGCTCGGCGGGGGAGTGGTGTTCGTCCAGGGGCTCGCCGGTGGCGCGTTCGTAGGCGATCTCGTTGAGCCGGTTGCACAGGCGCTCGGCGAGGCGGCGCGAGTTGGCGAAGACGATCGTCGAGCGGTGCGCCTGCACCAGGTCGGTGATGCGCTCCTCCACGTGCGGCCAGATGGAGGGGCGTTCGGCGCCCTCGTTGCCCTCGGCCACGGGGGAGCCGCCCAGCTCGGCGAGGTCCTCGACGGGGACGACGACCGACAGGTCGAACTCCTTGCCGGACTCCGGCTGGACGATCTCCACCTTGCGGTGCGGCGAGAGGAAGCGCGCCACCTCGTCCACCGGGCGGACGGTGGCCGACAGGCCGATGCGGCGGGCGGGGCGCGGCAGCAGTTCGTCCAGCCGCTCCAGGGACAGCGCGAGGTGTGCGCCGCGCTTGGTGCCCGCGACCGCGTGCACCTCGTCCAGGATCACCGTCTCCACGCCGGTCAGGGCGTCCCGCGTGGCGGAGGTGAGCATCAGGAACAGCGACTCGGGGGTGGTGATCAGGATGTCCGGCGGGCGCGTCGCCAGGGCGCGGCGTTCGGCGGCCGGGGTGTCGCCGGAGCGGATGCCGACCTTGACCTCCGGCTCGGGCAGGCCGAGCCGCAGCGCCTCGTGCCGGATGCCGGTCAGAGGGCTGCGGAGATTGCGCTCGACGTCGACCGCGAGGGCCTTCAGCGGGGAGACGTACAGCACCCGGCAGCGCTTGCGGGGTTCGGCCGGGGGCGGGGCGGAGGCGAGCTGGTCGAGCGCGGCGAGGAAGGCGGCCAGCGTCTTGCCGGAGCCGGTGGGGGCGACGACGAGGACGTCCGAACCCTGCGCGAGGGCCTGCCACGCGCCGGCCTGGGCCGAGGTGGGCGCGGGGAACGCCCCCGTGAACCAGCCGCGGGTCGCGGGCGAGAAGCCGTCCAGGGCTCGATGGGCGGAGCTGACCATGGGTCCATGGTGCCCTGCCCCACTGACAATGCGCGTGACCTGCGGCTTCGGCCGCCACCGGGTCGGCCGGGGGCCGCCCCCCACCCGGGGCGCGCGCGGTGTCCGGCGCACGGCGGACAATGGAGGCATGGCGGGTGGCGAGGAGCGGGCACGGCACTGGCGGTACGAGGAACTGCCGGGCGTCGACCTGCTGCGCGCCCGATACGTGGAGAAGCGGTTCGTGCGCCACACCCACGAGGAGTTCGTCATCGCCGCGATCTCCTCCGGCGTCGAGGTCTTCCACCACGGCGGCAGCGACCAGTACGCGGGCAGCGGCGCGCTCGCCCTGGTCAACCCCGACACCCCGCACACCGGCCGCGCCGGAGTGCCCGAGGGCTGGCGGTACGGCGCCGTCTACCCCTCGCCGGACCTCGTGGCGGACATCGCCGCGGAGACGACCGCGCTCCGCGGCACCCCCGGCTTCGTCAGCCCCGTGCTGCACGACCCCTACGCGGCCGGACTGGTCCACGAGGTGCTGCGCGCGGCCGAGGAGGGCAACCCGCTGGCCGCCGACACCCTGCTGCGGGTTGCCGTGACGCGCCTGCTCCGGCGGAACGGCGGAACCCTGCCGCGGCGGACCGTGCGGACGGCGGGCGCCCGGCTGGCGGCACGCGCGCGTGCCGTGCTGGAGGAGCGGATGGCCGAGCCGCCGAGCCTGGACAGACTCGCCGCCGAGCTGGGAACGGGTCCCTTCGCGCTGCTGCGGGCCTTCCGCGAGGCCTATGGGATGCCGCCGCACACCTGGCTCACCGACGCGCGGGTGCGCGCGGCCCGCCGGCTGCTGGACGCCGGTGTCCCGCCCGCCGAGGCGGCCGTCGCCGTCGGCTTCACCGACCAGCCGCACCTCGGCCGGCACTTCACCCGGATCGTCGGGGTTCCGCCGGGGGCGTACCGGCGGGAGCGCAAGAACATACAAGATTCCAGGCCGCGCGCTTCGTAGCGTGGGACGGGTGGCAGAACAGACAGCTTTCGCGGACGAAGGAGCGGGGACGGCGGGGGCGACGGCGGCGGAGGCGGACGGGAAGCCCGACGCGGCCGTGGTTCGGGACGCCCTGGGCGTCGGGATCGCCGTCGGACTCTCCGGGTTCGCCTTCGGAGTGACCTCGGCCGGCAGCGGCCTGACCCTCGCGCAGACCTGCGTACTCAGCCTCCTGGTGTTCACCGGAGCCTCCCAGTTCGCCCTGGTGGGCGCCCTCGCGGCCGGGAGCAACCCGCTCACCGCCGCCGCCGGGGCCTTCTTCCTCGGCGTGCGCAACGCCTTCTACGGGCTGCGGCTCTCGCAATTGCTGGCGTTGCCCCGCGTGGTGCGTCCGTTCGCCGCCCACTGGGTCATCGACGAGACGACCGCCGTCTCGCTCGCCCAGCCCTCCCGGCGGGCCGCCCGGCTCGGCTTCACGGTCACCGGCCTCAGCCTCTACGTGCTGTGGAACCTGACCACGCTGCTCGGCGCCCTGGGCGCGGAGGCGATCGGCGACACCGACGCGTGGGGACTCGACGCCGCGGGTCCGGCCGTCTTCCTCGCGCTGCTCGCCCCCATGCTGCGAACCACCACCGAGCGCGTCGTGGCCGGCCTCGCCGTACTGCTGGGGCTCGGGCTGCTGCCCGTCCTGCCCGCCGGCGTACCGGTGCTGGCCGCGGCGCTCGCCGCCCCGCTGGTGCTCTTCCTGAAGGGCCGGCGGAAGGCCGCACGGCCGGGAGGGGAGGAGCGGTGACCGTCTGGTTCGCGATCGCGGCGACCGCGGTCGGCGCCTATGTCGTCAAGCTCGCCGGTCTGCTGGTGCCCCAGGGGGTCCTGGAGCGGCCCCTCGTGCGGCGGCTGGCCGCCCTGCTGCCCGTCGCCCTGCTGGCCGCCCTCACGGCCCAGCAGACCTTCGCCGACGGCCGTGCGCTCGTCCTGGACGCCCGCGCGGCCGGGCTCGCCGCGGCAGCGGTCGCCCTGGTGCTGCGCGCCCCCTTCCTGCTGGTGATCGCCGCCGCGGTGGTCGTCACGGCGGGGGTGCGGGCGATGACGGGCTGACCCGGCCCGGGAGCCCTGCCGGGGCGCTCCCCGGGAGCGGGATACTGGTGCCATGCGGTTGACGGTTTTCTGGCAGCGGATGTCGGAGCACTTCGGTGCGGGCTACGCCGACACCTTCGCGCGCGACCACGTGATGACGGAACTCGGCGGCCGCACGGTCCACGAGGCGCTGGACGCGGGCTGGGACGCCAAGGACGTGTGGCGCGTGGTGTGCACCGCCATGGACGTCCCGCAGGAGCGGCGCTGAGCCCCGCCCGGCGGGCGAAACCGGCGGCTCGCGCCCTTCCCCGGCGCCGTGCGGTGTGTCCCGGGTCACGTCAGGGACGGGCGGTGACCGGGTTGTCGGTGGAGTAGGCGAGACTTGCCCCGTGGCCCCGACTGACGAGACCGCGCAGGTCCCCCCGCACCCGGCGCCGGCCGACCCGCCCCGGCCGCCCGGACCCCCGCCCGAGGGCGCGGCCGGGCGTCCCGCCCGCATGCCGCGCTGGCTGCCCCGGGCGATGGTGCTGGCGCTGGCCCTGATCGCCGCCTTCCAGCTCGGCAGCTGGGCCTTCCACCAGCTCACGGGACTGCTGATCAACATTCTGATCGCGTTCTTCCTCGCGCTCGCCATAGAGCCCGCGGTGAGTTGGATGGCCTCCCACGGCCTGCGCCGGGGACTGGCCACCTTCCTGGTCTTCCTCTGTCTGCTGCTCCTGACCGCGGGGTTCGTCGCCCTGCTGGGCTCGATGCTCGCCGGGCAGATCATCAAGATCATCGAGGGCTTCCCGGAATACCTGGACTCGCTCATCCAGTGGACGAACACGACCTTCCACACCGAGCTCAGACGGGTCGACGTCCAGAACAACCTGGTGCACTCCGACTGGCTGCGGAAGTACGTGCAGAACAGCGCCACCGGCGTGCTGGACGTCTCCGCGCAGGTGCTGGGCGGCCTGTTCAGACTGCTGACGATCACCCTGTTCTCGTTCTACTTCGCGGCCGACGGGCCCCGGCTGCGGCGTGGCCTGTGCTCGGTGCTGCCGCCGGCCCGGCAGGCGGAGGTGCTGCGCGCCTGGGAGATAGCGGTCGACAAGACCGGCGGCTACCTGTACTCGCGCGGCCTCATGGCACTGATCTCGGGCGCGGCGCACTACGTCCTGCTGCAGGCCCTGGAGATCCCCTACGCGCCCGTGCTCGCCGTCTGGGTCGGCCTCGTCTCGCAGTTCATCCCGACCATCGGCACGTACCTGGCGGGCGCCCTGCCCATGCTGATCGCGTTCACCGTCGACCCCTGGTACGCGCTGTGGGTGCTGGGGTTCGTGGTGGTGTACCAGCAGTTCGAGAACTACATGCTGCAGCCGAAGCTGACCGCGCGGTCCGTGGACATCCACCCCGCCGTCGCGTTCGGCTCGGTCATCGCGGGCACCGCCCTGCTCGGCGCCGTCGGCGCGCTGGTCGCCATCCCGGCGATCGCCACGCTCCAGGCGTTCCTGGGGGCCTATGTGAAGCGGTACGACGTCACGGACGACCCGCGCGTCCACGGGCACCGCAACCGGCGTCCGCCGGGCGGGGTCTCCCGGGGGTTGCGCCGGCTCTGGGCGGCCAGGCGGGGAACCGGACCTCGGGGAGAGGCCTGACCGCGCGCCCTCGGCGCGGCCAAGGGGTCCGCGGTCTCGGCGGGGTGGTCAGGGGCTGACGAGCGCCCACAGCCCCGCCGCCAGGACGGCCACCGTGCAGCAGGCGATCGCCGCGCCCACGGTGCGGCGCCGCACCGTGGCGCTCCACGTGGTGCGGGACAGCAGCCGGGCCACGGCCGGCAGCACCAGCACCGCGTGCAGGCCGACCCCGTGCAGCGGCTTGAGCGGGGCGGTCGACCGGTAGGCCGCCTCCTGGTGTCCCGTGCGGGTCAGCAGGACGCCGTGGGCGATCATCGCGGCGCCGGAGAGCAGGGCCACGAGGAGGAGCGCGAAGCCCGCGCGCACGGCGGGGGCCATGCCCTCCGGTCCGGACGGGCGGTGCCGGAAGGCGGCCAGGGCGAAGGCCGACAGGACGGCGACCAGAACACCGCCGCCCACCGCGAGGGACATGGCGACCGCCGTGTCGAAAGGGGTCTCCATGTTGAGGTGCGAGGGCACCCGGCGCCACGCCTGGAGCGTGATCCCGGCCACCTCCACCACGCAGTCGACGGCGAGGACGGCGAGCAGGACGGTACGGGCCCGGACACCGAGGCGCACCCATGAGGTGACCCAGGTGAGCGCGGCCAGGGTCAGGCCGAAGGACAGCCCGAAGGTGACGGGCTTGCGCCAGGAGACCGGGCCGTACCAGGGGCCGCCGTCGACGGCGAACACCGCCAGGTGCGCCAGCCCCGACAGGACGAGCAGGGCGCCGATCGCGTAGCAGAGGCGCTCGACGGGGCGTGGGGCGACGGCGGCGGTCCGGCCGCTGGACTCGAGGATTGCCATGCCACCAGCCTCGTGGCGGGACGCCGCCCCGTCGTCCTCCGGCCGAAGGCGGCGACCGTACGTCCGGTGGAGTAGAGGGGAGGCCGCCCCGCCGTGGATCGAGTTCCCGCCGCCGGCCGAGGCCCTGTGCGTGGCGGCGGTGACCGACGACGAGCGCTTCACCGGAGGGCGCCTCGTCCGGGCCTCCCGCCGTGAGCTGCTCGGACGGCCGGGCGCGTACGGCCTGGGCCCCGAGCGAGGCCGCGGCGGCGGAGGAGTGGCCCGGCAGCCCGAGGAGTGGCCTCCGGCTGACGGGGGCACCGGCACGGCACCGACGTGACACCGGTGCCGCGTGGCACGCTTGACACGAAAATCGAACATCCGTTCATATGGGAGTTCCGGCGGAACGCTCGGTGGAGGGAACGTCCGTGTGATTCGCGGCGAAGTGCCCGAGTTATCCACAGGCCGGAGGGCGTCGAGGCGCATTGTCAGTGGCAGGCGTTAGCGTCTTTGACGTGAAGCGATCGACACAAACGAACCGGGTGGAACCCATGGCAGGAACCGACCGCGAGAAGGCGCTCGACGCCGCGCTCGCACAGATTGAACGGCAATTCGGCAAGGGCGCGGTCATGCGCATGGGTGACCGGACGAACGAGCCCATCGAGGTCATCCCGACCGGATCCACCGCGCTGGACGTGGCCCTCGGCGTCGGTGGCCTGCCGCGCGGCCGAGTGGTGGAGATCTACGGCCCGGAGTCCTCCGGCAAGACGACCCTCACCCTGCACGCCGTGGCGAACGCGCAGAAGGCCGGCGGCCAGGTCGCGTTCGTGGACGCCGAGCACGCGCTCGACCCCGAGTACGCGAAGAAGCTGGGCGTCGACATCGACAACCTGATCCTCTCCCAGCCGGACAACGGCGAGCAGGCCCTGGAGATCGTGGACATGCTGGTCCGCTCCGGCGCCCTCGACCTCATCGTCATCGACTCCGTCGCCGCGCTCGTCCCGCGCGCGGAGATCGAGGGCGAGATGGGCGACAGCCACGTGGGTCTGCAGGCCCGTCTGATGAGCCAGGCCCTGCGGAAGATCACCAGCGCGCTCAACCAGTCCAAGACCACCGCCATCTTCATCAACCAGCTCCGCGAGAAGATCGGTGTGATGTTCGGCTCACCCGAGACCACGACCGGTGGCCGGGCGCTGAAGTTCTACGCTTCGGTGCGCATCGACATCCGCCGCATCGAGACGCTGAAGGACGGCACGGACGCGGTCGGCAACCGCACTCGCTGCAAGGTCGTCAAGAACAAGGTCGCGCCGCCCTTCAAGCAGGCCGAGTTCGACATCCTCTACGGCCACGGCATCAGCCGCGAGGGCGGCCTGATCGACATGGGCGTGGAGCACGGCTTCGTCCGTAAGGCCGGCGCCTGGTACACGTACGAGGGCGACCAGCTCGGCCAGGGCAAGGAGAACGCCCGCAACTTCCTGAAGGACAACCCCGACCTCGCCAACGAGATCGAGAGGAAGATCAAGGAGAAGCTGGGCGTCGGTGTCCGTCCGGCGGAGCCCGCCCCCGCCGAGCCGGGCGCGGACGCGGCCGCGGCGGCTCCCGCGGCGGACGCCAAGGCGGTGCCCGCACCGGCGGCCAAGGCCACCAAGGCGAAGGCCGCGGCGGCGAAGTAGCGGAGCATGACACGACGCACCGAGTGGGCCGAGCACACCCACGAGCCCCCCGCCCCCTCCGGTCGGGGGAGCGGTGACGCCGGTGGCCGGGCCGGCGCGGAAGGAGACGGGGGACGCGAGGAGCGCCCGTACGGCGCCTACGGGGGGCCGGGGGACGGGACCGGCGAGGGCGGCACGCGGCGCGGCGGCGCACGCCGCGCCGGGGGCGCGTACGCGGGACGGGGCCGAGGACGGCGGCGCGGTTTCGGTGAGGGAACCGGCGCCGCACAGGACGGGGGCTCCTCCGCCTCGTCGAGGGCCGAGCAGGAGGAGCACCCGGGGGACCCGGTGGAGCGGGCGCGGGCGATATGCCTGCGCCTGCTCACCGGGACCCCGCGCACGCGGAAGCAGCTCGCGGACGCCCTGCGCAAACGGGAGATCCCGGACGACGTGGCCCAGGGCGTGCTCGACCGGTTCGCCGAGGTCGGTCTGATCGACGACGGGGCGTTCGCGGACGCCTGGGTGGAGTCCCGGCACCACGGCCGGGGGCTGGCCCGGCGGGCGCTCGCCCGGGAGCTGCGGACGAAGGGCGTCGACCCGACGCTGATCGACGAGGCCGTGGGGCAGCTCGACGCCGAGCAGGAGGAGGAGACGGCGCGGGAACTGGTCGCCCGCAAGCTCCGGGCGACGCGCGGGCTCGACCGCGAGAAGCGGCTGCGCCGCCTCGCCGGGATGCTGGCCCGCAAGGGCTATCCCGAGGGCATGGCCCTGCGAGTGGTCCGGCGGGCGCTGGAGGAGGAGGGGGAGGACACGGAGGATCTGGGGTTCGAGGGGGATTGAGGGGGATTGAGGCGAGGGAGGCCCGCTGCCGCGGGTTCCGGCCCGGCGTCTCCCCTCGCCGGCCGCCCGGCCCGCCCCACCGGCACCCGCCTGTCCCGGTCCCTCTCGTGGTGGGACCGAGCGCGGGCACCGGAGGGACCAAAGGCCGTTCCGCCTCAGCCGGACGTGGGGGGCATCGGCGCCGTCGGGGGACGTCCCGGCTCGAACGTCACCGGCAGGCCCTCGGCGCGCCACGCCTGGAAGCCGCCCGTCAGGTCGGTGGCCCGGTGCAGGCCCAGTTGCCGCAGCGACGCGGCGGCCAGGCTGGAGGCGTACCCCTCGTTGCACACGACGATCACCCGCAGGTCGTGGCCGGTGACCTCGGGGATGCGGTGGCTGCCGTTCGGGTCGAGGCGCCACTCCAGTTCGTTGCGCTCGACCACGGCGGCGCCCGGGATGAGGCCGTCGCGGTCGCGCAGGGCGGCGTACCGGATGTCCACCAGCAGGGCGCCCTCGTTCCGCGCCGCCTCGTGGGCCTGCCGGGGCCCGAGGCGGTCGAGCCCGGCGCGGACCTGTTCCAGCAACTCCTCCACGCTCCGCGGAGGTCGGGGGCGGTGGGGTCCGGGGCGAGAGGTCACTGCCAGTCCTCCGGGCTCTCGACCTGCTCCAGGCGCAGTACGTGGCCCGAGCGGGAGTAGCGGCGGATGCGCGGCAGGGGCGGGTAGTAGGCGTGCACGGAGACGGCGTGCGCCTCGATGGACTCGTTGAGCACCTCGTGCACGTGGTGGCGGCCGAAGGCGCGGCCCTCGCCCGCCGGCAGCCGGCGCTCCCGGTCGACGCCCTCTGTCAGTTCGAGGGTCTTCCAGCCGTCGGTGGGCAGCCGGGCGGCGAGCGCGTGCTCCTTCAGTTCGCCGCGAGCGGTGAGGAAGGCGCCGACCGAATCGGCGTGGTCGTGCCAGCCGGTGCCGGTGCCGGGGGGCCAGCCGATCAGCCAGGCCTCGCTGCCGCCGGGGCCGTCGAGACGGATCCAGGTCCGGCCCTCCGGGTCGAGCGGGAGGGAATCGACAAGCTCCGCGTCGGCGGCGGTGCGGCGGACGAAGTCGAGGAGTTCGGCCTGGGTGGGGGCGGTGCCGGGCCGGCCATCGGCGGGGTGGGCGGAGCCGTCGTGGCCGGCGGAAACGTAAGGGGTCGCGGAAGGCGTTGCAGACATCGGGAGACCGTCCTGAGTCGTCCGTGGCTTCTCCGCGCCACGCGGCGGCCGTACATGGGCATGCGTGCGCGGGGGCGGAGAGCCGGAGATGAACCTGGGGGCCGGAAAGACCGGCCGGGGAAAAGGGGTTCAGCAGGACGGGCTACATACGCAGCCTGCGTAGCGGACGAGGTCCATGTGGACCCTCCGCCAGAGGTGTACGCAGGTGTCGGTCATGGTCGGGAGTAGACCACGGGGGCGGCGAGTGGTCAATTCCGGGGCGGGAGTGTTGTTTCGGGCGTGTTGCACCCCCGCCGTCAGGAGGTGTACGCGGTGGGTTCCCGCGCCGCCAGTGCCGCCGCCGTGGCCGTGTACAGCGCGGCGGGGTGGACGCCCGCCTGGGCGGTGACCAGGTGGCCGTCCGGGCGGATCAGCAGGACCGTGTGGGGGGCGGCGCCCGGGTAGCCCTCCGTGACCAGCAGCTCCGCGGGGTGGGGCAGCGCCGTCACGGCCGCCGCGAGCCGGGGCATGATCCCGGCCGACATCCAGTGCCGCCGCGCCCACACCCCGGTGCCCGGGGCGACCAGCACCACCAGCAGCGCCCCGCGTCCCAGCCGGTCCCGCAGCCGCACGAACGTGCCGTCCTCCGCCGTCACCGTGACGTCGGCCACCGGCGCCCCCGGCGGGGTGGCCACCGGCACCGTCGCCTCCTCCTCGGGCGCGGCCAGGGGCGATTCGGCGTACGTGCCGGGACCTCCCAGCGGGCCCTGCCCCAGGTGGCCCTCGGCGAGGAGCGTGTCGTGGCCGCGCGCCGATCCGGGGACGTAGGAGCGCAGGCCGCGTCCGCCGCGCACCACCGGCAGCATCTGGTCGGCGGCGCGCAGCCGGGCGGAGACCACCGCGCGCCGTTCCTCCTGGTAGCTGTCGAGCAGGGCGTCCCGCCCGCCCTGCGGCTGGTGCCAGACCGCCGCCAGCTTCCAGGCGAGGTTGTCCGTGTCCCGCAGCCCCTCGTCCAGCCCCTGCGTGCCGAGCGCGCCGAGGAGGTGCGCGGAGTCGCCCGCCAGGAAGACGCGGCCGGCGCGCCAGCGGCGTGCGAGCCGGTGGTGCACGGTGTGCACGCCGGTGTCCAGGAGTTCGTACGCCGGTGTCGTGTTCCCCGTCCAGCCGGTGAGGGTCTCGCGGACGCGGCCGACGAGCAGTTCCGGTGTCACGAGGTCCTTGCCGGGGGGCAGCAGCCAGTCCAGCCGCCACACCCCCTCGGGGAGCGGCCGTGCGGTGACCTCGCCGGCCGAGGGGCCCGAGGTGCGCCACGGCGGCAGACGGTGCAGCAACGCCTCGCCGTCCCAGGGAAGTTCGGTGCGCAGGGCGGCGACGGCGTACCGTTCGACGGCCGTGCGGCCCGGGAAGCGGATGTCCTGGAGCTTGCGGACCGTGGAACGGGGACCGTCGCAGCCGACCAGGTAACTCCCGCGCCACCAGGTGCCCTTGGGTCCTCGTGTGTGGGCGGTGACCCCGGAGGAGTCCTGTTCGACACCGTCGAGCCGGCTCTCCACCGCGACCTTCACCAGCGGTTCCCGGGCGAGGGCCGCCCGCAGGAGGCCGGTCAGGACGTGCTGGGCGATGTGCAGGGGCGCGGGACCGGCGTCCGCGCCCTCGGGGCCGACGGCTCCCTCGGCCGCACTCCCGCGCCCGGTGCCCGCGCCTCCCGCGCCGGGAACGGAACCGCCGCTCGCGCCGAGGCCGTAGCCGCCGCTCCCGTCGCCGCCGCCGAGCGCCTCGCCCGCCGCGCCGTCGAACACCAGGTGACGCACCACCTGCCTGCGCCGCATGGACCGCCAGCCGGTCCAGTGGACGCCCGCCCCGTCGAGCGGTGCACCGGTCAGCCGTTCGACGAGAGCGGTGGTGTCCTCGCGCAGCACGGCGGTGCGGGCGAGCCGGGGCTCGTCCTTGCCCGGGCCGTCGTCGAGGACCACGGAGGGGACCTCCTGGCGGGCCAGCGCGAGTGCCAGCGTCAGCCCCACGGGCCCCGCACCGACGATGATCACCGGGTCCACGACGCGGCGCCCCCCGCCCATGACGAAGTCCTCGGGAACGGACGGGAACAGGCAGGTGGAGCGGGGTGCACGATCACAGAACGTATGCAACCCATTGCCGCTGTCCGCGTCAAGCGACCGAGTCGGCCTTGATCATCGCGGGTTCGGACGTGCCCGCCAAGTGGGTCAGAGCCACCGTGCAAACGCGCGACGAGGCCCGCCGGTTCCCCGGCGGGCCTCGTTCACGGAAGGTGACCGCTCGTCACCTCTTGCCGACGTCGTCGGCGGGACCACCGGCCCCGGCCCCGGCGCCGACCACGGCACCGATGTCGGTCGAGTTCAGGTCCTCGACGTCCTCGGCACTCAGCACCGTGCCGGTGCCGCGCTTGCTGCGCCGCAGCCTCCGCTCCAGCCAGCCCGCGAAGGTGGTGAGGGCCAGGTTGAGCAGGATGTAGATCAGCCCCACCACGACGAAGCTGGGGATGACGTTGGCGTAGAACGCCGCCTCCGTCTTGCGGGCGTTGAGCAGATCGGTGAAGTTCAGCATCGCGCCACCGAGCGCGGTGTCCTTCACGATGACGACGAGTTGGCTGACGATCGCCGGCAGCATCACCGTGACCGCCTGCGGCAGCAGGATCGACGTCATGGTCTGCGACTTGCGCAGACCGATCGCGTGCGAGGCCTCGCTCTGGCCCTTGGGCAGCGACAGGATGCCCGCGCGGACGATCTCCGCGAGCACCGAGGCGTTGTACAGCACCAGGCCGGTGACGACCGCGTAGAGCGGGCGGGTCTCACTGCTGAGGTCCGTGGACTGCACGTAGACCTGGTTGGCGAAGACCATCATCAGCAGCACGGGGATGGAGCGGAAGAACTCCACGATCACCCCGGCCGGCACCCGGACCCACCTGTGGTCGGAGAGCCGCGCGATGCCGAAGAGGGCGCCCAGCGGAAGTGAGATCACCATGGCCAGGGCCGCGGCCTTGAGGGTCTCACCGAGACCGGGCAGCAGGTACGTCGTCCACGTCGTCGAGAGCGTGAACGGCTTCCACTTGGCCCAGGCCATCTGCCCGGCGTCGTCCATCTGCTGGTAGACCCACCACAGCAGCAGGCCCAGGAGGACCACGAAGGCGACGGTGTACAGGATGTTGCGCTGCTTGGCCCGGGGACCGGGCGTGTCGTACAGGACGGAACTCATCGCTTCACCGCCAGGCGCTTGCCGAGCCAACCGAGGATCAGACCCATCGGCAGCGTGAGGACCACGAAGCCGAGGGCGAAGATGAACGCGATGAGGACCGTCGCGGCCTCGTTCTCGATCATCTCCTTCATCAGCAGGGCGGCCTCGCCCACGCCGATGGCCGCCGCGACCGTGGTGTTCTTGGTCAGGGCGATCAGGACGTTGGCGAGCGGCACGATGACCGCGCGGAACGCCTGGGGGAGCACGATCATCCGCAGGACCTGGGTGAAGCTCAGCCCCAGGGCCCGGGCCGCTTCCGCCTGTCCCATCGGCACGGTGTTGATGCCGGACCGCAGCGCCTCGCAGACGAAGGCCGCGGTGTAGGCGCTCAGACCGAGGATGGAGAGCCGGAAGGACAGGGCGTCGAAGTCGTCCGACGCGCCCAGGGTCATGCCGAAGACGTCGGCCAGGCCCAGGGACGAGAACACGATGATGACGGTGAGGGGGATGTTGCGGACGGTGTTCACATAGAACGTACCGAAGCCGCGCATGAGCGGGACGGGACTGACCCGCATACCGGCGAGCAGGGTGCCCCATACCAGCGAGCCGATGGCGGAGAAGAGGGTCAGCTTCACCGTCACCCAGAACGCCGCGAGGACGTCGTAGCCTTCAAGAAAATCGAACACGATCTCCCGCGCTTCCACGAGTGCCGAGGGATGTCGGGATGTGCCGCGCCCGCGCGCTGCGGGCGCGGCACATCATGCGTACTGGCTCACCTGCCGTTTTCACGCCGGCCTGCTCGCCGTACCGGTTGCCGCAGGACGAGTGCCTACTTGACGATGTTGCCGATCTTCGGGGCGGGCTCGTTCTTGTAGTTCGCCGGGCCGAAGTTGTCCTTCACGGCCTTCTCCCAGGCACCGTCGGAAGCCATCTTCTCGAGCGCCTTGTTGATCTTGTCGGTCATCTTGGTGTCGCCCTTCTTGACACCGATGCCGTAGTTCTCGTTGCTGAGCTTCAGACCGGCCAGCTTGACCTTGCCCTTGTACTGGTCCTGCGAGGCGTAGCCGGCGAGGATCGAGTCGTCGGTGGTGACGGCGTCGACGGCGCCGCTGGTCAGTCCGTCGAGGCACTCGGAGTAGGTGCCGTACTTCCGCAGCTGGGCCTTCGGAGCGATGCTCTTCTTGACGTTCTGCGCGGAGGTCGAACCGGTCACCGAACACAGCTTCTTGCCGTTGAGGTCGGCGCCCTTGGCGATGTTGTCGTCCGCGCGGATCAGCAGGTCCTGGTGGGCGAGCAGGTAGGGGCCGGCGAAGTCGACCTTCGCCTTGCGCTCGTCGGTGATCGAGTAGGAGGCGACGATGTAGTCGACGTCGCCGCGCTGCAGCGCGTTCTCGCGGTCGGCGCTCGGCGTCTCCTTGAACTCGATGTTCTTCTCGTCGTAGCCGAGCTCCTTGGCCACGTACTTGGCGACGTCGACGTCGAAGCCGGCGTAGCTTCCGTCCGGCTTCTTCAGGCCGAGACCGGGCTGGTCGAACTTGATGCCGACCTTGACCTTGTCGCCGCCACCGGAGGAGCCGCTGTCCTTGTCGTCCGAACCGCAGGCGGTGGCGGTGACGGCGAGCGCGAGCACGGCGGCCGAGGCGGCGGTGATCTTGCGGAAGTTCATGTGTGTGTCCTTTGACTCGTGAAAAGCGGTGTGCCGAGGCCGGCGGTGCGGGTGCGGTGCGCCCAGCGGGTGCTGGTGCCGGTACGGAAGTCTGTGTGCGGGGGAGCTGCCCGGACGTCTCCGGGGCCGTCCCGCGCGGTACGAAGGTGTTGCGGGGGGGGGGGGGGGGGGAAGGAGGCACGAGCCGGTGCGGGCGGCGGGGTGCCGTGAAGCGGGGACGACCGGCCGGGCGGGCCGGCGTGGAGCAGTGGTTCAGTGGATCAGTGGTGCAGGATCTTCGACAGGAAGTCCTTCGCGCGGTCGCTGCGCGGGTTGCTGAAGAACTGGTCCGGGGTCGCCTCCTCGACGATCCGGCCGTCCGCCATGAACACCACGCGGTTGGCCGCCGAGCGTGCGAAGCCCATCTCGTGGGTGACGACGACCATCGTCATGCCCTCCTGGGCGAGCTGCTGCATGACCTCGAGGACCTCGTTGATCATCTCGGGGTCGAGCGCAGAGGTCGGCTCGTCGAACAGCATGACCTTGGGGTCCATCGCCAGCGCCCGGGCGATGGCGACACGCTGCTGCTGGCCGCCGGAGAGCTGCGCGGGGTACTTGTCCGCCTGGGTGCCCACCCCGACGCGGTCGAGAAGGGCGCGCGCCTTCTCCTCGGCCTGCTTCTTGTCCGCCTTGCGGACCTTGAGCTGGCCCAGGGTCACGTTCTCCAGCACCGTCTTGTGGGCGAAGAGGTTGAACGACTGGAAGACCATGCCCACGTCGGCGCGCAGCCGGGCCAGCTCCCGCCCCTCCTGGGGCAGCGGCTTGCCGTCGATGGTGATCTCGCCGGAGTCGATCGTCTCCAGACGGTTGATGGTGCGGCACAGGGTCGACTTGCCGGACCCGGAGGGCCCGATCACCACGACGACCTCGCCGCGGGTGATGGTCAGTTCGATGTCCTGGAGCACGTGAAGGGCGCCGAAGTGCTTGTTGACGCTTTTCAGGACCACAAGGTCACTGGTCGAGGCCGTACTGTTCTTGGCAACTGCTACTTCGGTCATTGCTGACTGGCTCCGTCCTCCTCGGTTTCGGAGGACAGTAATCAGCCAGGAAAGTGACCGTCAGCACATCTGAGGGAAGGTTGAGCATCACGATCGGATATCGTTCGGTCGCGTGCCGTCATAGGAGCGTGCCGGGCCCGTACCGGGTGGATAACAGAAGCCGCCCCCGGCCCGATCACTCTTGACGGGGTCCCGCGTCATCGGCGTCACTTCCATGTGCACACGGCACGGCCTCGTGTCCGCGTGACCACGGCGTCCGCGCGTCCGTACGCCCGTGCACCACCGTAGACGCAGCCGCAAGACCACCGAGGGACCGGAGGGCGCCACCGGATGAGACTGCTCCTCGTCGAGGACGACAACCACGTGGCCGCCGCCCTGTCCGCCGTACTGGCCCGGCACGGCTTCGAGGTCACCCACGCCCGCAGCGGCGAGGAGGCGCTGCGCGCGCTCGTCCCCGAGAGCGCCGGCTTCGACGTCGTCCTCCTCGACCTGGGCCTGCCCGACCAGGACGGCTACGAGGTGTGCGGCAAGATCCGCAAGCGCACCAGCACCCCCGTGATCATGGTGACCGCCCGCTCCGACGTGCGCTCCCGCATCCACGGCCTCAACCTCGGCGCCGACGACTACGTCGTGAAGCCCTACGACACCGGCGAGCTGCTCGCCCGTATCCACGCCGTCAGCCGGCGCACCCCGCACACGGACGACACCGGGAACGTGGAGACCGCGCTGCGCCTCGGCGCCGTGCACATCGAGCTGCCCACCCGGCAGGTCCGGGTGGACGGCACGCCGGTTCAGCTCACCCGCAAGGAGTTCGACCTGCTCGCGCTGCTCGCACAGCGTCCCGGTGTCGTCTTCCGCCGCGAGCAGATCATCAGCGAGGTCTGGCAGACCAGCTGGGAGGGCACCGGACGCACCCTGGAGGTGCACGTGGCCTCGCTGCGTTCCAAACTGCGCATGCCCGCGCTGATCGAGACCGTGCGCGGCGTCGGGTACCGGCTCGTCGCCCCGGCCGCCTAGCGGGGCCGCGTGCACGCACGTCTCCTGCCGCTGCTCATCGTCCTCATGGCGGCGGTCCTGCTCGCGCTCGGCATCCCGCTCGCGGTCAGCCTGGCCGCCGGGGAACAGCAGAAGGTCGTCGTCGACCGGATCGACGACACCGCGCGCTTCGCCGCGCTCGCCCAGTTCGTCACCGACCGGCCCGCGGGCTGCGCCACGCTCGCCGAGAGCGATGAGCGCGGCGCGACCCTCCAGAAGGAGCTCGCCACCTACCACGAGGTCTACGGCATCAACGGCGGCGTCTTCTACCGTGACGAGTGCCCCATGGCCCGCGCTCCCGGCGACTGGGAGGTGCCCGAGGAGGGCGAGGGCCGCGCCGCCTTCGACGAGGCCCTCGCCGGCCGCCGCAGCCACGACCCCCAGCAGGTCTGGCCCTGGCAGCACAGCTCCCTCTTCGTGGCCTCCCCGGTCATCCGCGACGGCGACGTCGTCGCCGTCGTCGTCACCGACTCGCCCACCGGGCAGATGCGCTCCCGGATCCTGCACGGCTGGGTGGTCCTCTTCGCCGGTGAGTTCGCCGCGATGCTGCTCGCCGTGGGCGCCGCGCTGCGGCTGGCCGGCTGGGTGCTGCGGCCGGTGCGGGTCCTGGACGCCACCACGCACGACATCGCCACCGGGCGGCTGAAGTCCCGGGTCGCGGCGGCCGGCGGACCGCCCGAACTCAGGCGCCTGGCCCGCTCGTTCAACGAGATGGCCGACAACGTCCAGAGCGTGCTGGAACAGCAGCGCGCCTTCGTCGCCGACGCCTCCCACCAGCTCCGCAACCCCCTCTCGGCACTCCTGCTGCGGATCGAACTGCTCGCCCTCGAACTGCCCGAGGGCAACGAGGAGATCGCCTCCGTGCGCACCGAGGGCAAGCGGCTCGCGCATGTCCTCGACGACCTGCTGGACCTGGCGCTCGCGGAACACGCCGAGGCGCAGCTCCGGCTCACCGACGTCGGGGCGCTGACCGCCGAGCGCGTCGCGGCCTGGGAGCCGGTCGCCCACGCCAAGGGCGTCCGGCTGGAGGGACAGTGCCCGGCCACCACGGCCTGGGCCGATCCCGTGGCCCTGTCCAGTGCGCTGGACGCCGTCATCGACAACGCGCTGAAGTTCACCCCCGAAGGGGAGCGCGTGGAGGTGGAGGTGACCGCCGAGCGCGAGACCGCGAGCATCGTCGTCCACGACCTCGGCCCGGGCCTCACCGACGAGGAACTCGGCCGGATCGGCGACCGTTTCTGGCGCAGCACCGCACACCAGAACATCAAGGGTTCCGGACTCGGCCTGTCGATCTGCCACGCCCTGCTGTCGGCCGGCGGCGGCACCATCGCGTACGCCCACCACGCCCCGCACGGCCTGACCGTGACGGTGACGGTGCCGCGGACGCACGTGCAGCGGGGGGCGTGACGGGCCGCCGGGGCCCTTCCGCGTCCCGCGCTGTCTCCCCGGCCTCCGCTACGGCTTCACGGACCTGTAGTACCGGCGGGCGCCCTCGTGCAGCGGCAGCGGATCGGTGTAGATCGCGGTGCGCAGGTCCACCCGCTGCGCCGCGTGCACCTTGCGCCCGATGCGGTCCCGGCTGTCGATCACCGTGCGGGTGAGCTGCTCGGTCAGGTCCGCGCCCGCACTCGCGCGGGTCACCAGCAGGTTCGCCACCGCGAGGGTGGGCACCGCGTTGCCGTGCTGGGCGTCGGGGTAGGCGTCGGCCGGCATCACCGCGGCCCGGTAGTAGCGGGAGGCGCCGCCCTGCGCGTGCAGCCTGCGCACCAGATCCGTGCCGATCGGCACCAGCCGTACCGGGAAGCGCCTGGAGAGCTGCGTCAGGGCGGCGGTGGGCAGCCCGCCCGACCAGAAGAACGCGTCCACCCCCCGCTCCTGGAGCAGCCGGGGCGCGTCACCGATGCCCTTGGGCAGCGGCGTGATGTCGCGCCGCGGATCGAGCCCGGCCGCGGCCAGGACATGGTCCGCTATCAGCCGCACCCCGGAGCCGGACTCCCCGACCGCGACCCGGTGCCCCTTGAGATCGGCCACGGACCGTATGCCGCTGGAGCGCGCCACGACGAGGTGCACGTAGTCGTCGTACAGCCGGGCGCAGCCGCGCAGGGCGTCCGCGCCCTGCCGGTTCGCCAGCTTGTACTCCTCCACGGCGTCGGCCGCGGCGATGGTGAAGTCCGCCTTCCCGGTGGCCACCCGGCGGACGTTCTCCTGCGAACCGTCGCTGTTCACGAGGCGCATGTCGAGCTGCGGCATCTGCTGGGCGACCTCGCGCTGGAGCAGGACGCCGTACTTCTGGTAGACGCCGGTGGGCGAGCCGGTACTGACCCTGATCGTGCCGCTGGGCGAGGTGCCCCCCAGTGGCAGCAGCCACCACAGCAGCAGCCCGAGCACGAGAAGCACGGCCCCCGCCGCGTACAGCATCCGGCGCCGGCCGAGCCCGGCGAGACCTGTGAACATGCGGGCGATCCTGCCAGCAGGAAGGCCGCGTCGGCCAGGGCGGTCCGCACGCGCCGCACCGGGAGCGGGCCCACGAGGCCCGTCGGAGGGCGGTGACGGGCGCGGTCGGGAGGCCTCCAGGAGGGCGGGGCGCGGGAGTGGTGACGGGGCGGCGGGGGCCGCCGCGGGACGGCCTACCCTGGAGGGCATGACCAGCAGCAGCGACCGGAGCCCGGCAGTGGACGTTCCCGCACCCAAGAGCTACGAGATCCGCACCTACGGGTGCCAGATGAACGTCCACGACTCCGAAAGGCTCTCCGGGCTGCTGGAGGACGCCGGGTACGTGCGGGCCCCAGAGGACTCCGACGGCGACGCGGACGTCGTCGTCTTCAACACCTGCGCCGTGCGCGAGAACGCCGACAACCGCCTCTACGGCAACCTCGGCCGCCTCGCCCCCAGGAAGGCCTCGCGGCCCGGCATGCAGATCGCCGTCGGCGGATGCCTGGCGCAGAAGGACCGCGACACCATCGTCAAGAAGGCGCCCTGGGTCGACGTCGTCTTCGGTACGCACAACATCGGCAAGCTGCCGGTCCTCCTGGAGCGCGCCCGCGTGCAGGAGGAGGCGCAGGTCGAGATCGCCGAGTCGCTGGAGGCCTTCCCCTCCACGCTGCCGACCCGGCGCGAGAGCGCCTACGCGGCCTGGGTCTCCATCTCCGTGGGCTGCAACAACACCTGCACGTTCTGCATCGTCCCGGCGCTGCGCGGCAAGGAGAAGGACCGCCGGCCCGGGGACGTCCTCGCCGAGGTCGAGGCCCTGGTCGCGGAGGGCGTCTCCGAGATCACCCTGCTCGGCCAGAACGTCAACGCCTACGGCTCCGACATCGGCGACCGCGAGGCGTTCAGCAAGCTGCTGCGCGCCTGCGGGAACATCGAGGGCCTGGAGCGGGTCCGCTTCACCTCGCCCCACCCGCGCGACTTCACCGACGACGTGATCGAGGCGATGGCCGAGACCCCGAACGTCATGCCGCAGCTCCACATGCCGCTGCAGTCCGGCTCCGACACGGTCCTGAAGGCCATGCGCCGCTCCTACCGGCAGGAGCGCTACCTCGGGATCATCGAGAAGGTGCGCGCCGCCATCCCGCACGCCGCGATCACCACGGACATCATCGTCGGCTTCCCCGGGGAGACCGAGGAGGACTTCGAGCAGACCCTGCACGTGGTGCGCGAGGCCCGGTTCGCCCAGGCGTTCACCTTCCAGTACTCCAAGCGGCCCGGAACCCCAGCGGCCACCATGGAGGACCAGATCCCCAAGAAGGTCGTCCAGGCGCGCTACGAGCGGCTCGTCGCCCTCCAGGAGGAGATCTCCTGGGAGGAGAACAAGAAGCAGGTCGGCCGCACCCTGGAGCTGATGGTCGCCGAGGGCGAGGGCCGCAAGGACGGCGCCACCCACCGCCTCTCCGGCCGCGCCCCCGACAACCGCCTGGTGCACTTCACCAAGCCGGAGCAGGAGGTCCGCCCCGGCGACATGGTCACCGTCGAGGTCACCTACGCCGCCCCGCACCACCTGCTCGCCGAGGGCGTCGTGCTCGGCGTGCGCCGGACGCGCGCGGGAGACGCCTGGGCGCGGCGCAACGCCCGGGAGCAGGAGACGAAGCGACACGGCGTCCTGCTCGGCCTGCCGAAGATCGGCGTGCCCGAGCCGCTGCCGGTGGCGGCGAGCGGCTGCGGCTGCGACTGATCCGGGGCGCGGCCGCTCCGAGGAGGACGGCGGCGCGAGGAGGACGGCAGCGCGACAAGGGCGACAGGAGCGACGGGAGCGACGAGGGCGACGGGGGAGGGGAAGGCACCGGCCGGGCTGAGGGCGCCGGGGGTCGGCGTTAGGCTGCCGATCATGCTTGTCGCCGCAGCCGTCTGCCCCTGTCCGCCCCTGCTGGTGCCCGAGGTGGCCGGGGGAGCCGCGCCCGAGCTGGAGGAGGCGCGGGCCGCGTGCGCGGACGCCCTCGGCGTGCTCGCCGCCGCCCGCCCCGAGCTGCTCGTCGCCGTGGGGCCCGCCGAGCGGCCGGCAAGGGGCCCGCACCCGGAGGGCACCCCGGGATCGTTCCGCGGCTTCGGCGTCGACCTGGACGTCCGGCTGGGCCGTGACCTCGGCACCGTGCCGGGGACCGTGCTGCCGCCCTCGCTGGCCGTCGCCGCCTGGCTGCTGGAGCGGAACGCGTGGTCGGCCGCGCCGGTCGAGGGGCTGGGTGTGGGTGCGCCGCTCGCTCCGGAGCGGTGCGCCGAGGCGGGCCGGGACCTCGCCACGCAGGCGGCCCGGGTGGCCCTGCTGGTCATGGGGGACGGCAGCGCGTGCCGGTCCCTGAAGGCGCCCGGTTACCTCGACGAACGGGCCGAACCGTTCGACGCACGGGTCGCCGAGGCCCTCGGCGCGGCGGACCGGGACGCCCTGATGGCGCTCGATCCCGAACTGGCCGGTGCCCTGAAGGCCTCGGGACGGGCCCCCTGGCAGGTCCTCGCGGGCGCCGCCGACTCGGTCGGCCTGGCGGGCACCCTGCTGTACGACGAGGCCCCGTACGGGGTCGGCTACCTGGTGGCGGCCTGGTCATGAGGAGCGCGGCGGCGTGAGGAGAGCGGGGCGGCGGTGGGGACACCCACGCCGCACCCCCGCCCCTCAGGACACCGGTGGCGGAGCCGCCCCGCCGTTGTCGCCCTCGTCGCCCGGCTCACGGCGGCCCAGCCGCTCCATCGCGTGCTTCGCCTTCCCCGAGCCGGTCCGGATGCGGTCGCGGTACTTGCCGCCGGTCTTCTCGTCGACGACGCGCGCCGCCCTGTCGATGCCCCGCTCGATCCTGTCCCCGTGCTGATCGGCGAGGTCCGAGACCTTGTCCTTGGCCGGGCCCAGCCTGGCCTTCACGTTGTCGAACAGACCCATGGCGCACCTTCCCCTCACAGGACGGTCATGTGCGGGCGCCCTCGCCGGCCTCCTCGTCGGCCGTCCGTCCGGCGGACTGCTGCTCCGGGATCCCCGCGCGCTCCCGTCCGGCGGGAACGGTCTCGGCGGCCGTCCCGGCCACCGGGGCCTCCACCTCGTCCGCCCCGTCCGCCCGGTCTTCCTCGGGCGTGGCCACGGCCTCTGCCGCCGCGGGCCCGTCGGCCTCCGAGGGCTTCGTGTCCTCGGCGACGGACCCGGCGGAGGCGGTGTCCCCTTCGGACCCTTCGGACCCGGCGGACTTGGCGGACTTGGCGGACCCGGCGGGGGCCGGGGTCCCCGGTGCCGGCGTGGCCTCCGCTTCGCTCCCGGAGGCGGTGGCCTCCGCGACCGTCGAGGCCTCCCCGGTCCCCGGAGCCGCGGGTGCCCCCTCACCCTCCGAGGACGACCGGCTCTCCGGCTCCCCCGAAGACGCCGGGCCCTCCGAGGACTTCGGGGACTCCGGGGATTCCGAGGTCTGCGAGGATCCCTCGGTCTCCGTCAGCTTCGACTTCCGAAAAAGTCGCGCAAAAACACCCATTTCCACTCCATACGGTACTCGTGCGGGCGAAATCCCGCGTGGCTCCGGTGCGCCTGTTCGCGCTGTCCGGAACGCCGGCGCCCATGAACGGCGGCCGGAACCCCGCATCGGGCAACGACCCCGCTCCGGTGGCGTCACGTAACTCGTTCGAGGAGCGCGCGCGGGGTTTGCGAGACTGGGGCGGTGAGTAGCGCAGCCCCCGCCCCGCGGGTCATCGCCGTCGTCGGGCCGACCGCGGCCGGAAAGTCCGATCTGGGTGTCTTCCTCGCCCGGCAACTGGGGGGCGAGGTCGTCAACGCCGACTCCATGCAGTTGTACCGGGGGATGGACATCGGCACCGCCAAGCTGACGCCCGAGGAGCGGGCCGGCGTCCCGCACCACCTCCTGGACATCTGGGACGTCACCGTCACCGCCTCCGTCGCCGAGTACCAGCGACTCGCCCGCGCCCGCATCGACGCGCTCCTCGCCGAGGGCCGCTGGCCCGTGCTCGTGGGCGGTTCGGGGCTCTACGTCCGCGGGGCCGTCGACAACCTGGAGTTCCCCGGCACCGACCCGGAGCTGCGGGCCCGGCTCGAGGAGGAGTTGCTGCTGCGCGGCTCCGGTGCCCTGCACGCCCGGCTGGCCGCCGCCGACCCCGAGGCCGCGCACGCCATCCTGCCCAGCAACGGACGGCGGATCGTACGGGCCCTGGAGGTCATCGAGATCACCGGCAAGCCGTTCACCGCCAACCTCCCCGGACACGACTCGGTGTACGACACCGTGCAGATCGGGGTCGACGTGGCGCGGCCCGAGCTCCACGAGCGCATCACGCGCCGGGTGGACCGCATGTGGGAGGCGGGGCTCGTCGACGAGGTGCGCGCGCTGGAGGCGCGGGGCCTGCGCGAGGGGCGCACGGCCTCCCGCGCGCTGGGCTACCAGCAGGTGCTCTCGGCGCTCGCCGGGGAGTGCACCGAGGAGGAGGCGCGCGCCGAGACCGTGCGTGCCACCAAGCGCTTCGCGCGCCGTCAGGATTCATGGTTCAGACGCGACCCGCGGGTGCATTGGCTGAGTGGGGCCGCGGCCGACTCGGGGGAACTTCCGCGGCGGGCGCTCGCGTTGGTCGAACGACCGGTTACAGCCTGATCACGTGATGGCATCGGGAAGCTCCGGCCGTCATCCGGGCCATCGGGGGCGTGCCATCATCGAGCTTCGATCGCAAGTGGAGTCCGAGTGGGGAGGGCGCGTGGCGATGGAGGCCGGCCCTCGTGACACCGCACACGCCGCGGCGCACGGCACCGCGGAGAGCACCGGGCATCCGCGGCCGGAGCCGGACGGCGACCTCGACGAGGACGCCCCCGAGTTCGGCGACCCCCCGTCCCTGCCGGACGAGGACCGGCTCGGTGTGGACGCCGGACCGCTCAGTTCCGACGGCCCCGAGGACGAACCGGAGCCGGTCGGCGTGAGCGACGACGGCCCCGGCCCGGAGGAACTGTCGCCCGGCCCCGAGGTCGAGGTCGAACTGCGTCCGCAGCGGAGGCTGCGCATCTGGCAGCTCGCCCCCATCGTCGCCCTGGCCGCGGGCGGTTCGCTGATGTTCGCCTTCCCGCTGGCCTTCGAGTTCGGTGACGGCGGCGCCGTGGTCGCCATGCTCGGCCTGCTCATCTGCTCCTGCGCCGCGGGGTGGGGCATGATGGCCGCCCGCCGGGTGGGCTACGCCTGGCCCGGACTGCCGGCGCGCGGATCCGGCCGACGGCCCGAGTGGCGGGTCGTCCTGGCCTACGCGGTGGTGGTCGCCGCGGTGGCGGTGCTCGCCGTGTGGCGCGTGGCCCGCCTGCGCTGACCGCGAGAACGCGGCGGGGAGCCGGCTTGCGGGGGTCGCCCCCCGGGGCCGCCGGTGTCTGTCCTGCCCACGCCGTACGATCGAGGAATGAGCACGCGGATCGCCTTCCTCAAGGGACACGGCACGCAGAACGACTTCGTGATCGTCCCCGACCCCGAGAACGCCCTCGACCTGCCCGCGGCCGCCGTCGCAGCGCTGTGCGACCGCCGCGCGGGCATCGGCGGGGACGGCCTCCTGCACGTCGTCCGGTCCGCGGCCCACCCCGAGGCCCGGGAGATGGCGGCCGAGGCCGAGTGGTTCATGGACTACCGCAACTCCGACGGCTCGGTCGCGGAGATGTGCGGCAACGGCGTCCGCGTCTTCGCGCGCTACCTCCAGCGCGCCGGGCACGTCGAGGCCGGGGACCTCGCGATCGCCACGCGGGGCGGCGTGAAGCGGGCCCACCTCGACAAGGACGGGGACGTGACCGTCGGCATGGGGCGGGCACGCCTCCCCGAGGGAGAGGTCACCGTGAGCGTCGACGGGCGCACCTGGCCCGCCCGCAACGTCGACATGGGCAATCCGCACGCCGTGGCCTTCGTCGACGACCTCGCCTACGCCGGGGAGCTGCTCGCGCCGCCGCCCGTCGCCCCGGCGGGGACCTACCCGGACGGCGTGAACGTGGAGTTCGTGGTCGACCGGGGCCCGCGGCACGTCGCGATGCGAGTGCACGAGCGGGGCTCGGGCGAGACGCGGTCGTGCGGCACGGGCGCCTGTGCGGTGGCCGTCGCGGCGGCGCGCCGTGACGGGGCGGACCCGGAGGTGACGGGCGAGGCATCGACGTACACGGTGGACGTGCCGGGCGGCCGGCTGATGATCACGGAGTACCCCGGGGGCGAGATCGAGATGACGGGGCCCGCCGTGATCGTGGCGGAGGGCGAGATCGACGAGGAGTGGCTGCGGGCGGCCGGCCTCTGAGGGCACGCCCACCCGGCCGGGGCACCCGCCGACCGCCGTGCGGGACGTGGCCGCCTCACCCTTCCCCGGCCCTGCACCGAGGGCAAACGGCACCCTGACCAGGACCGACGAGGTCGGGCGCCGGATGCGGGAAGGGTCGGGACGGCCCACGCGTTGACGTGAGGGCAAGCACAACCGGCGAGATGTAAACCTCGTACGACGTCGCTCGATTGGGTGATCCGTTTCACGCTCGGCGGGAGGCGGTCGGACAGCGGTGGTGGGCTCGGTAGCATCAAGCACCGGCCCGGACGGGGAACAACACCGGTCCCCGAGCCGCGCACCGCCCAGGGGAACCCGTCCGCCGGTCTAGCAGCCGGAGGTGCCCATTGAGTGCGGAGGCCACGACCCCTGCCACGCCCGCCCCGACGACGCCCGCGCCCGGAGCGTCCGCGACACCCCCGGCGCGCGCCCCGCGCCCGGCGCCTCCCACGCCCCCGGCCCCCGAGCCCGGGAGCACACCAGCGGCCCCCGCCGGCCCCCGCCGCAAGAGCCGCCACCTCGACCTCCGCCGCCTCAGCCGCGCCGCCCTCCGCGGGACCGCCGCGCGCGACCGGCTCCCCGACGCCATCGGACACGTCGTCGAGGCGCACCGTGCCCATTACCCCGAGGCCGGGCTCGACCCCCTGCGCCGCGCCTATCTCCTCGCCGAGTCCTCCCACCGCGGCCAGATGCGCAAGAGCGGCGAGCCGTACATCACGCACCCGCTCGCCGTCACCCTGATCCTCGCCGAGCTGGGCGCCGAGACCACGACGCTGACGGCCTCCCTCCTCCACGACACGGTCGAGGACACCGACGTCACCCTCGCCCAGGTCGGCGAGGAGTTCGGCGAGGAGGTCCGCTTCCTCGTCGACGGCGTCACCAAGCTGGAGAAGGTCGACTACGGCGCCGCCGCCGAACCCGAGACCTTCCGCAAGATGCTCGTCGCCACCGGCAACGACGTCCGCGTGATGTCGATCAAGCTCGCCGACCGGCTGCACAACATGCGCACCCTCGGCGTCATGCGCCCCGAGAAGCAGGAACGCATCGCCAGGGTCACCAGCGACGTCCTCATCCCGCTCGCCGAACGCCTCGGTGTGCAGGCGCTCAAGACCGAGCTGGAGGACCTGGTCTTCGCGATCCTGCGCCCCGAGGACTACGCGCACACCCGCGCGCTGATCGACCGGAACGCGGAGCGCGGCACCGACCCCCTCACCGAGGTCGCCGAGGAGGTCCGCGCGGTCCTGCGCGAGGCCGGCATCACCGCCGAGGTCCTCATCCGGCCCCGCCACGTCGTCTCCGTGCACCGCGTCTCCCGCAAACGCGGCACCCTGCGCGGCACCGACTTCGGCCGGCTCCTCGTCCTGGTCGCCGAGGACGCCGACTGCTACGCCGTGCTCGGCGAACTGCACACCTGCATGACGCCGGTCGTCTCGGAGTTCAAGGACTTCATCGCCGTCCCCAAGTTCAACCTGTACCAGTCGCTGCACACCGCCGTCGCCCGCCCGGACGGCGAGGTCGCCGAGGTGCTCGTGCGCACCCACCAGATGCACAAGGTCGCCGAGGCGGGCGTGGTCGCCCTGGGCAATCCCTACGCCCCCGGCGCCGAGGACCCGGCCGACGGCGAGCGCGCCGACCCCACCCGCCCCGGCTGGCTCTCCCGCCTCCTGGAATGGCAGGAGGCCGTCCCCGACACCGACATCTTCTGGTCGGCGCTGCGCGAGGACCTCGCCCAGGACCGCGAGATCACCGTCTTCCGCCCCGACGGCGGCACGCTCGGCCTGCCCGAGGGCGCCACCTGCGTCGACGCCGCCTACGCCCAGTACGGCGAGGACGCGCACGCCTGCATGGGCGCCCGCGTCAACGGCCGGCTGGCCACGCTCAGCACGGTGCTGAAGGACGGGGACGCGGTCGAACTCCTCATGGGCCAGGACGCGGCCTCCGAGCCCTCCAGGGAGTGGCTGGAACACGCGCACACCCCCGCCGCGCGCATCGCCATCCAGCGCTGGCTCACCGCCCATCCGCCGACGCCGCCCGCGGCGTCCCCCGCCGAGGCGCCGCCCGCCGCCCCGGCCGAGGGCCCCCAGGCCGCGCGCCGGGCGCCCGTGGCCACGCCGGACACGGAGACCCGCCCCGCCCGGACCGCCCCCGGTGTCGTCGCCGACCGCCCCGAGGCACCCGTACGGCTCGCCGGATGCTGTACGCCCGTACCGCCCGACGAGATCACGGGCTTCACCGTCCGCGGGGGAGCGGTGACCGTCCACCGCGTCCAGTGCGCCGGAGCGGCGCGCATGAAGAGCACCGGGCGCGCGGAGGTCGGCGTGCGCTGGGGGGACACCACCGACTTCCGCGTCACGCTGGTCGCCGAGTCCTTCGGCCGGCCCCATCTGCTCGCCGACCTCACCGAGGCGATCGCCCGTGAGGGCGTCGGCATCGTCTCGGCCACCGTCGCACCGCCCAGCCAGCAGCGGGTGCGGCACACCTACACGCTCCAGCTCCCCGACGCCACGCAGCTCCCCGCGCTGATGCGGGCCATGCGGGAGGTCCCCGGCGTCTACGACGTCGACCGCGCCCAGCACACCGAGTCCACGGCCCGAAGCCTCGAACAACGCTGACCGGGGCGTGAGCCGCCGGGCGCGGCCGGTCCCTCCCGGCATCCCCGGCACCTCCGGCCGTAGCCGTACCGGGCCGCGCGGTCGGGGCGGAGCATGCCCGCCGCCCCGCCGCCCCGGCGGGTGGGCGTGCGCGCGGGCGTACTCCGCACCCGGGGCGCCGCCGCCTACGTTCCCGGGGCTCCCGCGCGCCCCTCTTTCGGGTGGGCCCGGCGCGCGTCTGCGCCCTCCGGCGTGCGGGCGCTGATAGCCGTGATCCATGCCGCACACCGTGGATCCGCAGCACCCGTCCGCCCCGCCCTCGTCCCCGCCGTCCTCCGGCACCCGCAGGTCACGCCGTTCCCGTCGCGCCGGCCGGCTGCGTGCCGCGCTGTGCGCCTCGGCCGTCTCCGTCGGCCTCCTCGCGGCCTCGGCGCCCTCCCCCGCCGAGCCCCTCGGCCTCGGCGACCGGCTCTACCCGCACCTCGGCAACCCCGGGTACGACGTCCGCGCGTACGACCTGTCCTTCACCTACGGCGGCGACAACACCAAGCCGCTCACCGCCGTCACCAGGATCGACGCCCGCGTCACGGAGAACCTCGAGCGGTTCAACCTCGACTTCTCGCACGGCACGGTGCGGTCCGTCGCCGTCAACGGCGAGCCCGCCTCGTTCACCACCGCGGGGGAGGACCTGGTCGTCACCCCGGAGACCCCCCTCGTACGCGGAACGCCGCTCCTCGTCACCGTCCGGCACACCAGCGACCCCCGCAAACCCGCCGAGAACCGGGACGGCGGCTGGGTGCGGACCACGGACGGCCTCGCCATGGCCAACCAGGCCGACGCCGCCCACCTGGTCTTCCCGTGCAACGACCACCCCGCGGACAAGGCCGACTTCACCTTCCACGTGACCGCGCCCGAGGGCTACACGGCCGTCGCCAACGGCCTGCCCGCCGGGGTCGAGCGCACCGCCCGCACCACCACCTGGTCGTACCGCACCGCGCACCCCATGGCCACCGAGCTGGCCCAGGTCTCCATCGGCCGTTCCAAGGTGCTGCACCGCGAGGGCCCGCACGGGCTGCCGGTCCGCGACGTCGTCCCCGCCGCGGACGAGAAGGCGCTGGAGCCGTGGCTCGCCCGGACCCCCGGTCAGATCTCCTGGATGGAGAGCAAGGTCGGCCCCTACCCGTTCGAGACGTACGGGCTGCTCATGGCGCAGGCGCAGACCGGATTCGAACTGGAGACACAGACCCTCTCGCTGTTCGAGAAGGAGGTGTTCACCCAGCCCGGCTACCCGGCCTGGTACGTCGAGTCGATCATGGTGCACGAGCTGTCCCACCAGTGGTTCGGGGACAGCGTCAGCCCGCGCTCCTGGTCCGACCTGTGGCTCAACGAGGGGCATGCCACCTGGTACGAGGCGCTGTACGCCGAGGAGAAGGCGGACCGACCGCTTCAGGCCCGGATGAAGGCCGCCTACGGGGCCTCCGACGGCTGGAGGGCCTCCGGCGGCCCGCCCGCCGCGCCGAAGCCGCCCAAGGCCGGCCAGAAGATCGGCATCTTCCGCGCCAACGTCTACGACGGGGCCGCGCTCGTGCTCTACGCGCTGCGTCAGGAGATCGGCGCGGACGCCTTCCAGCGCGTCGAGCGGCAGTGGGTGGGTACGCACCGGGACAGCACGGCGACGACGGCCGACTTCGTGCGGCTGGCGTCCGAGGTCGCGGGCCGGGACCTCAGCGGCTTCCTGCGGCCGTGGCTGTACGGAGCCAAGACACCGCCGATGCCGGGCCACCCGGACTGGCGGCCCGCCACCGACGCCGGCTGACCCGGGCCGTGCGGACCGCGTCCCCGGGCACCGCCCGGTCCGGGGACGCGCGCGGGGCCCGCCCGGGGCGGCGGCCACGCCCGGGTGATAACACGGTGACGGAGGCCGGGGGCCCGTGGGACCATCGAGGGGTCGACGGCACGGCCGCGCCGGGGAATCCCACGGCACGCCCGGACGTTGACACAAGCGACGGCGGATGCCGCCGCCACCTCATTCCCACGACGTAAGGACCGCATGACCTCCTCCTCTTCCTCTTCTCAGGCCACCAAGCGCCTCGCGCGCACTCACCCCGAGGGTCTCCGGGCCGATGCCCTGATGGAAGAGGACGTCACCTGGAGCCACGGGATCGACGGAGAGCGGGACGGCGACCAGCTCGACCGTTCCGAGCGCGCGGCCCTCCGCCGCGTCGCCGGCCTCTCCACCGAGCTCGAGGACGTCACCGAGGTCGAGTACCGCCAGCTCCGCCTGGAGCGGGTCGTCCTCGTCGGCGTCTGGACCACCGGCACCATCAAGGACGCGGACAACTCCCTCGCGGAGCTCGCCGCCCTCGCGGAGACCGCCGGTGCCCTCGTGCTCGACGGCGTGACCCAGCGCCGCGACAAGCCCGACGCGGCGACGTACATCGGCTCCGGCAAGGCCGAGGAGCTGCGGGACATCGTCCTGGAGAGCGGCGCCGACACCGTCATCTGCGACGGTGAGCTGAGCCCCGGCCAGCTCATCCACCTCGAGGACGTCGTCAAGGTCAAGGTCATCGACCGTACGGCCCTGATCCTCGACATCTTCGCCCAGCACGCCAAGTCCCGTGAGGGCAAGGCGCAGGTCACGCTCGCGCAGATGCAGTACATGCTGCCGAGGCTCCGCGGCTGGGGTCAGTCCCTGTCCCGCCAGATGGGCGGCGGCAAGGGCGGCGGCCTCGCCACCCGCGGTCCCGGTGAGACCAAGATCGAGACGGACCGGCGCCGGATCCGCGAGAAGATGGCGAAAATGCGCCGGGAGATCGCGGAGATGAAGACCGGCCGCGAGATCAAGCGCCAGGAGCGGCGCCGCAACAAGGTGCCCTCCGTCGCCATCGCCGGCTACACCAACGCCGGCAAGTCCTCGCTGCTCAACCGCCTCACCGGCGCGGGCGTCCTGGTCGAGAACGCGCTGTTCGCGACCCTGGACCCGACCGTGCGCCGGGCCGAGACCCCGGGCGGGCGGCTGTACACCCTGGCGGACACCGTCGGCTTCGTCCGGCACCTGCCGCACCACCTGGTCGAGGCGTTCCGCTCCACCATGGAGGAGGTCGGCGACTCCGACCTCATCCTGCACGTGGTGGACGGCTCGCACCCCGTCCCGGAGGAGCAGCTGGCCGCCGTGCGCGAGGTGATCAGGGACGTCGGTGCCACCGACGTACCCGAGATCGTCGTCGTCAACAAGGCGGACGCGGCCGACCCGCTGGTCCTCCAGCGGCTGCTGCGGAACGAGAAGCGCGCGATCGCCGTCTCCGCCCGCACGGGCCGCGGCATCGACGAACTGCTCGCCGTGATCGACGCGGAGCTGCCCCGCCCCGCGATCGAGGTGGAGGCGCTGGTGCCGTACACGCAGGGCAAGCTGGTCGCCCGCGCCCACGCCGAGGGCGAGGTCCTCTCCGAGGAGCACACCCCGGAGGGCACGCTGCTCAAGGTGCGGGTGCACGAGGAACTGGCGGCGGACCTCGGGCCGTACACCCCGGCGCCGCTCGCCTGATCCGGGCGGTCACCCAGGCACACGACAAGGGCCCGGCCCCCGCGTACTCGCGGGGGCCGGGCCCTTGTCGTTCTTCCCGGGCCGGCCGGGCGGCCGAGGGCTACTGCGCGGCGGCGAACTTCCTGCTCACCGCGTCGTACACGCCCTTGGCCACGTCACCCAGCCGCGGGCCGGCCAGCCAGCCCGCGCTCACCGGGCCGATCGAGGTGTTGGAGACCAGCGCGGGCTTGCCGTCCGTGCCCGTCTCCACCCAGCCGCCGCCGGAGGAACCGCCGGTCATGGTGCAGCCGATGCGGTACATCGTCGGGTCGTCCCGTTCGACCGAGAGCCGGCCCGGCTTGTCCTGGCACTGGTACAGCTTCTGCCCGTCGAAGGGCGGCGCCGCCGGGTAGCCGGTGGCGGTGAGGCTGTCCACGTCCGGCACGGCGGGCGCGGAGAAGTTCACCGGCAGGGCCGAACCGACCGTCTCCTCCAGCGACCTGCCGTCACTGCCCTTCTCCGGCGTCACATGGATCACGGCGTAGTCGTACGAGGCGCCCTGGCCCCCCGTCTCGCCGCCCTGTTCGATCCACTGCTGCGAGGTCTGCGCCCAGTCGCCCCACCAGATCCGGTACGGGGCGACCTCCTCCTCGCCGGCGCCCACCAACTGGTCGGCCGTCTTGCCCGCGTTGTTGTACGAGGGCACGAAGGCGATGTTGCGGTACCAGCCGCCCTTCTTGCCCGCGTGCACGCAATGGCCGGCGGTCCACACCAGGTTGGACTTGCCCGGGTGCGCGGGGTCCTTCACGACCGTCGCCGAGCAGACCATCGTGCCCTGGGGGGCGTCGAAGAAGACCTTGCCGGCCGTGGCCGCGTTGTCGTGGTACGGCGCCGCGACCGGCCTGGCCCGCACCGGCGCGGGCGTCGGATCGGTGACGCCCTGGTCGGCGGCGAGGTCGGCGGTGTCGACGCCCTTGTCCGGGTCGTCGGCCTTGCGCATCCGGTCCGGGTCCCACAGACCCTCGATCACGGGGTTGATGTACTCGTTGGCCTCGCGCAGCCAGTCTTCCTTGTCCCAGTTCTTCCAGGCGCCCCCCTTCCACTTGTCCAGGTCGAAGCCGTGCTCCTTGAGCTTCTGCTTGACGTCGTCCGGGATGTGGATCTTGCCGTCGCCACCGGCGGAGGGGCTCGCGGAGACCTCCGCGTCGGCCTTGGTGTCGTCCTCGGAGCCGCAGGCGGTGGCCGTCAGGGCCAGCGCGGCGGTCACCGCGACGGCCGCCGTGACAGGGGAGACCCTGCGGCGTCCGCTCCTTTCTCGGCGGGCGGCGGAGAGCGGGCGTATGAGTCGCATGGTGTGAAGTCCCCCTGGAACGAACGGGTTCGAGCTGCGCGACCGGCCGTCGTGGACGAGGAGTCCCCGGTCCGGACGGTGTGACGCGAGGGCAACACACTATGCGGTCGGTGTGAGGGGTTGCCCGGCGGAGGGCAACGGTTCCGCCACAGCGAGGGTCGGCCCAAGTGCGGTGCGTGCGACGGGCGTCCGGGCGGGGAGCGTGCGGTGGCGCCGGATCCGGGCGGTGGACGGGTGAAAGAGGGCGCCTGTGCGGCGAAAGAGGGCGCCTGTGCCCGCTTCCCCCGGCCCCCTCCCGTCGTTGGTGGACACGGGGCCTGCCGTCCGTCTGTTCGGCGTGCGCGCGGTGCCCCGGCAACTCGCCCTCGGTAAGCGGGAGGAACCGTCGTCGTGGCAGTGACCGGATCCGCGGTGGCATCGGATGCGCCGGAGGTGGCAGGGGAGCCGTCCGGGCGTGCGCGCGGGGCGCACGAGGGCATCCTGCGCCGGCAGGCGGCACGCGAGTCGAGCGCCCGCACCTACGCGCGCGCCCTGCCGATCGTGCCCGTACGCGCCCGTGGGCTCACCATCGAGGGCGCCGACGGCCGCCGTTACCTCGACTGCCTCTCCGGCGCGGGCACGCTGGCCCTCGGCCACAACCACCCCGTGGTCCTGGAGGCGATCCGCCGGGTCCTCGACTCGGGCGCCCCGCTCAACTGCCTCGACCTGGCCACCCCCGTCAAGGACGCCTTCACCACCGAGCTGTTCCGCACGCTGCCGCCGGGGCTCGCCGAGCACGCCCGCGTCCAGTTCTGCGGACCCGCGGGCACGGACGCCGTGGAGGCCGCGCTCAAACTGGTCCGCGCCGCCACTGGACGCACCGGCATCCTCGCCTTCACCGGCGCCTACCACGGGCAGACCGCGGGGGCACTCGAAGCGTCCGGGGGCGCGCAGGAGGTGCGGGTGGCGCGGCTGCCGTACCCCCAGGACTACCGCTGCCCGTTCGGCGTCGGCGGCGCGCGGGGGGCCGAACTCGCCGCACGCTGGACCGAGTCGCTGCTCGACGACCCCAAGTCCGGGGTGCCGCTGCCCGCCGGGATGATCCTCGAACCGGTGCAGGGCGAGGGCGGCGTGCTCCCCGCCTCGGACGCCTGGCTGCGCCGTATGCGCGCGCTCACCGAGGCGCGGGCGATCCCCCTGATCGTGGACGAGGTGCAGACCGGGGTGGGCCGCACCGGCCGCTACTGGGCGGTCGAACACAGCGGCACGGTGCCCGATGTGATGGTGCTGTCCAAGGCCATCGGCGGCAGCCTGCCGCTCGCCGTGGTCGTCTACCGCGAGGACCTCGACGTGTGGCCGCCGGGCGCCCACGCGGGCACGTTCCGGGGCAACCAGCTCGCCATGGCCGCGGGCACGGCCACCCTGGCGTACGTCCGTGAGAACGGCCTCGCCGCACGGGCGGCGGAACTGGGCGAACGGATGCTCGGTCAACTCCGCGAGCTGGAAGGGGCGTACGGGTGCGTGGGGGAGGTGCGAGGGCGCGGTCTGATGATAGGGGTGGAGCTGGTCGAAGCGGAGGGTGAGCCGCTCGACGGCGCCGCGGGGGCGGCCCCCGGCGGACCCTGTCCCACCGCGCCCGACCTCGCGGCCGCCGTGCAGCGGGAGTGCCTGCGGCGCGGACTCATCGTCGAACTGGGCGGCCGCGACGCCAGTGTCGTACGGCTGCTGCCCCCGCTGACGATCACCGACGAGCAGGCATCCGCCGTCCTGGACCGCCTCGCGGACGCCGTGGCGGCGGTGGCCGGGGGAGTACGCGCCGACGCGTGAGGCGTCCGCACGCGGTCACCGGGTCAGTCGCGCTCCCTGCCACCGCGCACGCGCCGTGTCGACTTCCTTCGCGCGTATCCGCACCCCTGTATCCCAGAAGACCGAAGGAGCCCGTGTGAACACGACCGCAGCCGCAGTCGCCGACGCCCGCACCGACGACCCCGCGCCGCCCTCCGGTCTCCACCCCGGTTCGCACACCGATCCGCCCCCCGGCGCGCCCCCCGGTCTGCTCGCCGATCCATCGACGACCGCCGGGCCCCCACCGCCGCCGTCCCCTCTTTCGGCCTCCGCCGGTCACCCGCCGCTGCCGTCCCCGCCCGGTCCCTCGCCCGACACACCCGCCACGGGTGACCACCGCTTCGCCCCCGGTCGTCGCGAGCCGTCCCGTCACGATGACCCGCTCGACGATCCCGACCCCCATACCGCCGCCCAGGCCGCCGGTGTCGAGAACCTGCTGCGCTGCTGGGTGCGGGAGAACGGCCTCGCCGCCCCGGGGGACGAGGGCGTGCTCCGGGTCCCGCTGCCCGCCTCCGCCACCCATCTGCACGTCCCCGTCCTTTACTGGTCGGCGACCGGCTGGCACCGCTTCGGGGCGCCCTACCTGGCAGACGCGCCCGAGCCCGCCCCACCCGTCGACGCCGTGACGCTCGCCGCCCTGCTGGCGCGGGAGGCCGCCGCGCGCTCCGGCGCGCCGGGGCCGGACGCCGGGGCCGCCGATCTGGTCGGCCGGGTCGCCGACTCGGTGCGCCGTACCACCGTCTTCCTGCGCGAGCGCCGGGCCCGCCCCGAGGACGGCCCGGACCGCTTCCTCGCGGCCGAACAGGCGCTGCTGCTCGGCCATCCGCTGCATCCCACCCCGAAGAGCCGCGAGGGACTCTCCGAAGCGGAGTCGGAGGCGTACTCGCCGGAGACCCGCGGCTCCTTCCCGCTCCACTGGCTGGCCGTGGCCCCCACCGCCCTGGCCGCCGACTCCGCCTGGACCGCAGGCGGACGCCCCGTGCCCGCCCCGCTGCTGACCGCGCGCCTCGCCGGCCCGGGCCTGCCCGTGCCCGCCGGGCACGCCGCCCTCCCCGTCCATCCCTGGCAGGCGCGCGCACTGCGCCTGCGCCCTGCCACCGCCGCCCTGTTCGAGGCCGGGCTGCTCCGCGACCTAGGCCCGCACGGCGCGCCCTGGCATCCCACCTCCTCCGTCCGCACGGTGCACCGCACCGGCGCCCCCGCCATGCTCAAGCTGTCGCTGGGCCTGCGCATCACCAACTCCCGCCGGGAGAACCTGCGTAAGGAACTGCACCGCGGGGTCGAGGCGCACCGGCTCCTGCGCACCGGCCTGGGGGAGCGCTGGCGGGCCGCCCACCCCGGCTTCGACATCGTCCGCGACCCGGCCTGGCTCGGCGTCGACGCCCCGGACGGCACCCCCGTGCCCGGGCTCGACGTGGTGATCCGGCACAGCCCGTTCGCCGCGGCGGACGACGTGTCCTGCGTGGCGGGCCTGCTCGCGCCGCGCCCGCTGCCGGAGCCGGGACCGCTCTCCGCCCCCGGGAGCGCCCAGGCTCGCACCGGCTCTCGGCTGGCCCGCCTCGTCACCCGGCTCGCCCGCCGCACGGGACGTCCGCCCGGAGCCGTGTCCGCCGAGTGGTTCCTGCGCTATCTGGAAGCGGTCGTGCGCCCCCTGCTGTGGCTGGACGCGGAGGCCGGGATCGCGCTGGAGGCGCACCAGCAGAACACCCTGGTCCTGCTCGACCCCGAGGGATGGCCCGCCGGCGGGCGCTACCGCGACAACCAGGGCTACTACTTCCGCGCCTCCCGGCACGCGGAGCTCGACGCCCTCCTGCCCGGCATCGGCGCCCGCAGCGACACCTTCGTCCCCGACGCGGTCGCCGACGAACGGTTCGCCTACTACCTCGGCATCAACCACGTGTTCGGACTGATCGGCGCCTTCGGCGCGCAGCGCCTGGCCGAGGAGCGGCTGCTGCTCGCCGCGTTCCGCCGCTTCCTCACGGGCGTCGCCACCGGCCCGGGCCGGCTCCGCACCGACCTGCCCGCCCGGCTGCTGGACTCGCCCGTGCTGCGCTGCAAGGCCAACCTGCTGACCCGGCTGCACGGGCTCGACGAACTCGTCGGCCCGGTCGAGACCCAGTCGGTGTACGTCACCCTCGCCAACCCTCTGCACGGCTGACCGCGGCCCGCCCGCGTCCGCCGCCCCGTCCCGCTGTCAGCTGTCCCCCTGTCTGCTGAGAGGAACGCCGCCGTGCCTGTCCACGATGCGCGCACCGGTGCCGAGGCCGCCACCGAGGCCGGCCTCGGCGCGAGCACCGCGTCGAGCCCCACCACCGCGCCCGCCGCGCCCGCCGCGAGCCCCACCACCGTGCCCGCCGCGCCCGCCGCGAGCCCCGCCGGCGGGCACGAGGTCCCCGCCGAGTCCGACTGCGAGACCACCCTGAGCATGCGGCCGGTCCGGGAGTTCACCGCGCCCGCGCCCGAGGGGGCGGACGCCGCCCCCGCCCCGCCCGGCCCCGCCGACGATCTGCTCGGCCGGATCGGGGACTGGGACCCGCTCCTCACCCCCGTGGGCACCTTCCGGCTGCTGCCGGTCCGCCCGGAGCGCGACACGGCGCTGCTCGCGCGGTGGATGAACGATCCGGCGGTCGCCGCCTTCTGGGAGCTCGACGGGCCCGAGGAGGTCACCGGGCGGCACCTGCGGGCCCAGCTCGAGGGCGAGGGCCACAGCGTGCCCTGCCTCGGCGTGCTGGACGGCACGGTGATGAGCTACTGGGAGCTCTACCGTGCCGACCTCGCCCCCCTCGCCCGGCACTATCCGGCCCGGCCGCACGACACCGGCGTCCACCTGCTCCTCGGTGCCGTCGCCGACCGCGGACGCGGGCTCGGCTCGGCGCTCCTGCGGTCGGTCACCGACCTCGTCCTCGACCACCGCCCGGCCTGCGCCCGCGTGGTCGCCGAACCGGACCTGCGCAACACCGCCTCCCTCACCGCCTTCCTGAGCGCCGGGTTCCGCTTCTCCGCGGAGCTGTCCCTGCCCGGGAAACGGGCGGCCCTCATGATCCGCGACCGCTCCCTGCGGCACCTGATGTGAGCGGGCCCGCGGTGGTCGGCCGCGGGCGGCTGCCGCCCGGGCGCCCCTCACCACCCCGGGCCGCGCCCCCGCGCCCCGGCCGTCCGGCCCCGACTGTCACCGCCGGGCCGTAGGGTGGTCGGGCTATGACGAAGCCCTCACTTCCCGAACTCCTCCACGCAGCCGTCACCGCCGTCGGCGGCACGGAGCGCCCCGGCCAGGTGACCATGGCCCAAGCCGTCGCGGACGCCGTCGACGACGGCTCCCATCTGCTGGTCCAGGCCGGCACCGGCACCGGAAAGTCGCTGGGCTACCTGGTGCCGGCGCTCGCCCACGGCGAGCCGGTGGTCGTCGCCACGGCCACGCTGGCGCTGCAGCGGCAGCTCGTCGAACGGGACCTGCCCCGCACGGTCGAGGCGCTGCACCCGCTGCTGCGCCGCCGTCCGGAGTTCGCGATGCTCAAGGGCCGCTCGAACTACCTGTGCCTGCACCGGCTGCACGAGGGGATGCCGCAGGACGAGGAGGAGGGCCTGTTCGACCAGTTCGAGGCGGCGGCCCCCACCAGCAGACTGGGCCAGGACCTGCTGCGGCTGCGCGACTGGTCCGACGAGACCGAGACCGGCGACCGGGACGATCTGACCCCCGGCGTCTCCGACCGCGCCTGGGCGCAGATCTCCGTCTCCTCGCGCGAGTGCCTGGGCGCCTCCAAGTGCGCCTACGGCGCCGAGTGCTTCGCCGAGGCCGCCCGGGAGCGGGCCAAGCTCGCCGAGGTCGTCGTCACCAACCACGCGCTGCTCGCGATCGACGCGATCGAGGGCGCCCCGGTGCTGCCGCAGCACGAGGTGCTGATCGTCGACGAGGCGCACGAACTGGTCTCCCGGGTGACCGGTGTCGCCACCGGCGAGCTCACCCCGGGGCAAGTCAACCGCGCCGTGCGGCGTGCGGCCAAGCTCGTGAACGAGAAGGCCGCCGACCAGTTGCAGACGGCCGCCGAGGGCTTCGAGCGGCTGATGGAGTTGGCGCTGCCCGGACGCCTGGAGGAGATCCCGGAGGACCTCGGCTACGCCCTCGCGGCCCTGCGCGACGCCTCCCGCACGGTGATCTCGGCGATCGGCGGCACCCGCGACAAGTCCGTCCAGGACGAGGACGCCGTCCGCAAGCAGGCCCTCGCCTCGGTCGAGTCGGTGCACGACGTGGCCGAGCGCATCATGCAGGGCAGCGAGTGGGACGTCGTCTGGTACGAGCGGCACGAGCCCCGCGGCGGATCCGCCTACCGGCCCGCCGGGGCCTCGCTGCGGGTCGCGCCGATGTCCGTCTCCGGGTTGCTGCGCGAGAAGCTGTTCACGGACCGCTCGGTGATCCTCACCTCGGCCACGCTCAAGCTCGGCGGGGACTTCAACGGCGTCGGGGCCTCGCTGGGGCTGGCCCCCGAGGGCACCGAGGGCGAGGACGTGCCGCAGTGGAAGGGTGTCGACGTCGGCTCCCCGTTCGACTACCGCAAGCAGGGCATCCTCTACGTCGCCAAGCACCTGTCCCGGCCGGCCCGGGACGGCGACCGCGCCGACATGCTGGACGAGCTGACGGAGCTGATCCGGGCCGCCGGGGGGCGCACGCTGGGGCTGTTCTCCTCGATGCGGGGCGCCCAGCTCGCCGCGGAGGAACTGCGCACCCGGATCCCCGAGTTCCCGATCCTGCTCCAGGGCGAGGAGACCCTCGGCGAGCTGATCAAGAACTTCGCCGCGGACCCCGCGACCTGCCTCTTCGGCACGCTGTCGCTGTGGCAGGGCGTGGACGTGCCGGGGCCGAGCTGTCAGCTCGTCGTCATGGACAAGATCCCCTTCCCGCGGCCGGACGACCCGCTGATGAGCGCCCGGCAGAAGGCGGTCGAGGAGGCCGGCGGGAACGGCTTCATGGCCGTCGCCGCGACACACGCCGCCCTGCTGATGGCCCAGGGCGCCGGACGACTGGTCCGGGCGACGGGGGACCGGGGCGTGGTCGCGGTCCTCGACCCCCGGCTGGCCACGGCCCGCTACGGCAGCTATCTGAAGGCCTCGCTGCCGGACTTCTGGTACACGGTGGACGGCGGTCAGGTCCGCCGGTCCCTCACCGCCATCGACGCGGCGGCGAAGCAGGCGGAATGACGGACCGGACGGGCTGACGGGCGGGGCCCGGTGCGCCGCACCGCCGCCCGGCGCGCGCACCGTCCCGCACAGCACGGGGCCCCGGAACCGGCGCAGCGGTTCCGGGGCCCGACGCAAGGGCGCCGCAGGCGGGACGGGGTCACACGCGCCGCAGGACCGCCACCACCTTGCCGAGAATCGTCGCGTCGTCACCCGGAATGGGCTCGTACGCCGAGTTGTGCGGCAGCAGCCACACATGCCCGTCCTCGCGCTTGAAGCGCTTCACCGTGGCCTCGCCCTCCAGCATCGCGGCGACGATGTCGCCGTTCTCCGCGACGGGCTGGCGTCGCACGGTGACCCAGTCGCCGTCGCAGATGGCCGCCTCGATCATCGAGTCGCCGACGACCTTGAGCACGAAGAGCTCGCCGTCGCCCACGAGCTGCCGCGGCAGCGGGAACACGTCCTCCACCGACTCCTCGGCGAGGATCGGGCCACCGGCGGCGATCCGGCCGACCAGGGGCACGTACGACGCGGCCGGCTTGCCCGCCGTGTCGGTGGGCTGCACGGGAGCGGCCTGGTCGGAGCCCCGGACCTCGTAGGCGCGCGGCCGGTGCGGGTCGCGGCGCAGGAAGCCCTTGCGTTCCAGCGCCATCAGCTGGTGGGCCACGGAAGAGGTGCTGGACAGGCCCACGGCCTGGCCGATCTCCCGCATCGACGGCGGGTAGCCGCGCCGCTGCACGGAATCCCGGATGACCTCGATCACCCGGCGCTGCCGGTCGGTCAGTCCGGAGCTGTCGGCCCGGATGCCAGGAGGTCGCCCGGGCAGGGACCGCTTTGGCCCTTCGGGATGCGGAACTTCCGTCATGGCATGCACCGGCTCGAGTCGGCCCTGGGAACGGTCCTGGGCAGTGATGGCGGCACTGTCTGCGGTGGTGGTCACGTCGTAGGCCCCTCTCGATGGTCTCCCGTGCAGCACAACGGTAGTTGCTTTCGAAAGGTTGCGCCAAACACACGTTCGAGTGAAAAAACGCCGATTACCTGTCGGAATCGGGTGTCCGGGTGTATGGCCGACGCACTGTTCGGGGCTCGGGCGGGACGCGTGCTGCTGTACTCTTCACCGCCGGGACGAGGGCCTGCCGGCCGGGGTGCCGCGTCGGCGACGCCCAGTCTGCCATCAGGGCTCCCGCGTACCGGGCACCGGCCCGTCTTCTCCATGCGGCGTCCACCGCATCCGCCCACGAGGCTTCTCGCGCAGGACGCGCGGGGCGTGTGGGACGCGGCGGAGCGGGCATGCGGGCACGGACGCGGGGTCCGCGCCGCCGCGACGTGCGTCCGTGGGCGGGAGCGGAAGGCGCCCGCGCGCGCCCTCGTGCGTGTGCCGCAAGCCCC
This sequence comes from Streptomyces griseoaurantiacus, assembly GCF_036189845.1. Classification (NCBI taxonomy): domain Bacteria; kingdom Bacillati; phylum Actinomycetota; class Actinomycetes; order Kitasatosporales; family Streptomycetaceae; genus Streptomyces; species Streptomyces griseoaurantiacus. The sequence goes on from NZ_CP108326.1 coordinate 5,586,268, forward strand.
CTTCGCGGGGCCTCGCGCGCACTGTCCGCGAGCGGCCGGTCGCACCCCGCCCACACCGCGCCCTCGGGGCCGTGCGTCCCGGGCGTGTCGTGAGTGTTTGTGCGAGCCAACCGCTACATCTAGTGGTTGGATAGCGACAGCGGCCCACAAGTTGTGTTCCCCCGGTCTTTCGTCGGCCAGGAGATCGCCTATGCTGGGGGTCGCTTCGAGGGGCCGGTGAGACCTCTTGTGGCTGATGTGTCGTGCCGTGAAGGAGGCTTGGAACCATGCACTGCCCCTTCTGCAGGCATCCCGACAGCAGGGTCGTCGACAGCCGTACGACGGACGACGGCACCTCGATCCGCAGGCGCCGCCAGTGCCCCGACTGCTCCCGTCGTTTCACGACCGTGGAGACCTGTTCGCTGATGGTGGTCAAGCGGTCCGGGGTCACCGAGCCCTTCAGCCGCACCAAGGTCATCAACGGCGTGCGCAAGGCGTGCCAGGGGCGGCCCGTCACGGAAGACGCACTCGCCCAGCTCGGCCAGCGGGTCGAGGAGGCGGTGCGTGCCACCGGAAGCGCCGAGCTGACCACCCACGACGTGGGACTGGCCATACTCGGACCCCTCCAGGAGCTCGACCTCGTCGCCTACCTGCGGTTCGCGTCCGTCTACCGGGCGTTCGACTCGCTGGAGGACTTCGAGGCCGCCATCACGGAACTCAGGCAGCAGCAGCGGGCGCATCCCGCCGATGACGGGGCGGGAGGCGCGGACGAGGACGACCGCGCGGGCGCCGTCGCGGGAGGCCAGGGGGCCGACCGCGGGTCCGGAGGGACGCCGGCGGGCGTCCCCGTGCCCGCCACCGCCGCCGACTGACGAAACGGCCGGCCCGGAACGGCGAGGAAGGCCGGACCGGCCGCAGCGGCGGCGCACACAGACCTGTCACGCGCGCCCCGGCACCACACGGTGCGCGTGACCAGCAGACACACCACACACAAGTGCCAGGAAGAAACGGGCACTGATGGGCGTTTTGCCCGATATCAGGGAGGCGGCATGACAGAGACGGCGAGCGGTCCGGCACGGAGTTCCCGCGCCAAGGGCACCAAGGCGGGCAGCAAGGGTCTGCGTATCGAGCGCATCCACACCACCCCCGGCGTACACCCGTACGACGAGGTGGAATGGGCGTCTCGTGATGTCGTCATGACCAACTGGCGCGACGGCTCGGTCAACTTCGAGCAGCGCGGCGTGGAGTTCCCCGAGTTCTGGTCGGTGAACGCGGTCAACATCGTCACCAGCAAGTACTTCCGCGGAGCGGTCGGCACCCCGCAGCGCGAGGTCAGTCTCAGGCAGCTGATCGACCGGATCGTGAAGACCTACCGGAAGGCCGGCGAGGACAACAAGTACTTCGCCTCGCCCGCCGACGCCGAGATCTTCGAGCACGAACTGGCGTACGCCCTCCTGCACCAGATCTTCAGCTTCAACAGCCCCGTCTGGTTCAACGTCGGCACCCCCCAGCCGCAGCAGGTCTCCGCCTGCTTCATCCTGTCCGTCGACGACTCCATGGAGTCGATCCTCGACTGGTACAAGGAAGAGGGAATGATCTTCAAGGGCGGCTCCGGCGCCGGCCTGAACCTCTCCCGCATCCGCTCCTCCAAGGAGCTCCTCTCCTCCGGCGGCAACGCCTCAGGCCCGGTCTCCTTCATGCGCGGCGCCGACGCCTCCGCCGGCACCATCAAGTCCGGCGGCGCCACCCGCCGCGCCGCCAAGATGGTCATCCTCGACGTGGACCACCCCGACGTCGAGAACTTCATCCAGACCAAGGTGAAGGAGGAGGAGAAGATCCGCGCCCTGCGCGACGCGGGCTTCGACATGGACCTGGGCGGCGACGACATCACGTCCGTCCAGTACCAGAACGCCAACAACTCCGTCCGCGTCAACGACACCTTCATGAAGGCGGTCGAGACCGGCGGCAAGTTCGGCCTGACGTCCCGCATGACCGGCGAGGTCATCGAGGAGATCGACGCCAAGTCCCTCTTCCGCAAGATGGCCGAGGCCGCCTGGGCCTGCGCCGACCCCGGCATCCAGTACGACGACACCATCAACCACTGGCACACCTGCCCGGAGTCCGGCCGCATCAACGGCTCGAACCCCTGCAGCGAGTACATGCACCTGGACAACACGTCCTGCAACCTGGCCTCGCTCAACCTGATGAAGTTCCTCAAGGACGACGGCCAGGGCCACCAGTCCTTCGAGACCGAGCGCTTCCAGAAGCTCGTCGAGCTGGTCATCACCGCGATGGACATCTCGATCTGCTTCGCCGACTTCCCCACCCAGAAGATCGGCGAGAACACCCGCGCCTTCCGCCAGCTCGGCATCGGCTACGCCAACCTCGGCGCCCTGCTGATGGCCACCGGCCACGCCTACGACTCCGACGGCGGCCGTGCGCTCGCCGGCGCCATCACCTCCCTGATGACCGGCACCGCCTACCGCCGTTCCGCCGAGCTCGCCTCGGTCGTCGGCCCGTACGACGGCTACGCCCGCAACGCCCAGCCGCACCAGCGCGTCATGAAGCAGCACGCCGACGCCAACGCCGTCGCTCCCCGCATGGACGACCTGGACACCCCGGTGTGGGCCGCGGCCACCGAGGCCTGGCAGGACGTGCAGCGCCTCGGCGAGAAGCACGGCTTCCGCAACTCCCAGGCCTCCGTGCTCGCTCCCACCGGCACCATCGGCCTGGCCATGTCCTGCGACACCACCGGTGTCGAGCCGGACCTGGCGCTGGTCAAGTTCAAGAAGCTGGTCGGCGGCGGCTCGATGCAGATCGTCAACGGCACCGTCCCGCAGGCCCTGCGCCGCCTGGGCTACCAGGAGGAGCAGATCGAGGCGATCGTCGCCCACATCGCCGACAACGGCAACGTGATCGACGCCCCCGGCCTCAAGGCCGAGCACTACGAGGTGTTCGACTGCGCCATGGGCGAGCGCGCCATCTCCCCGATGGGCCACGTCCGCATGATGGCCGCGATCCAGCCGTGGATCTCCGGCGCCATCTCCAAGACGGTCAACATGCCGGAGACGGCGACCGTCGAGGAGGTCGAGGAGATCTACTACGAGGCGTGGAAGCTGGGCGTCAAGGCGCTCGCCATCTACCGCGACAACTGCAAGGTCGGCCAGCCGCTGTCCGCCAAGACCAAGGACACGAAGGCCGCCGAGAAGGACGCGATCACCGAGAAGGCCGAGGAGACGATCCGTACCGCGGTCGAGAAGGTCGTCGAGTACCGCCCGGTCCGCAAGCGCCTGCCCAAGGGCCGCCCCGGCATCACCACGTCCTTCACCGTCGGCGGCGCCGAGGGCTACATGACGGCCAACTCCTACCCGGACGACGGTCTCGGCGAGGTCTTCCTGAAGATGTCCAAGCAGGGCTCCACCCTCGCGGGCATGATGGACGCCTTCTCCATCGCCGTGTCCGTCGGCCTCCAGTACGGCGTGCCGTTGGAGACCTACGTCTCGAAGTTCACCAACATGCGCTTCGAGCCGGCCGGCATGACCGACGACCCGGACGTGCGGATGGCGCAGTCGATCGTCGACTACATCTTCCGCCGCCTGGCGCTGGACTTCCTGCCCTTCGAGACCCGCTCCGCGCTCGGCATCCACTCCGCCGAGGAGCGCCAGCGCCACCTGGAGACCGGCTCCTACGAGCCGCTCGACGACGAGGACATGGACGTCGAGGGCCTGGCCCAGTCGGCGCCCCTCGCCCAGGAGCTGAAGGCCGTCGTCACCCCGAAGGCCGAGGCCGCCGCGGCGGTGCCGGCCCCGAAGCAGGCCCACACCAGCGCCGAACTGGTGGAGATGCAGCTCGGCATCCAGGCGGACGCCCCGCTCTGCTTCTCCTGCGGCACGAAGATGCAGCGGGCCGGCTCCTGCTACATCTGCGAGGGCTGCGGCTCGACCAGCGGCTGCAGCTGACCCGTACGCCACCGGGCGCTGAACGCGCCTGGCAGAGGCGGGGATCCGGACATCCGGGTCCCCGCCTCCGGCGTGCGCGGGGCCCGGATCGCCCCGGCGCCGGACGGGGCCGCGCCCGCCGGTCAGGCGCGGGCGCGGCCCATGACGCGGGGGAAGGTCGCCAGGTCGTCGTCATCGAAGCCGGTGAGGCCGGCGCGGAACCGCCACTCGCCGTCGTCGTCGCGTACGAACTCCGCGATCGTGGCCGCCGTCGCGTCCGGCACGCCGGCGAAGTCGTCCTCGGCGAGGACGGTGTAGCCCTCGCGGACGCGCAGCGCGGGACGCAGGACACGGCCGAACGTGTGGTGGCCGTACCGCTGCTGGACGACCACGCCGACCACCACGCGCACGTACCGCGCGTCGAGGCGTTCGAGCTCCAGGGTCATGACCTCGTCCCAGCCGAAGCCCTTGCCGTCGTGGCTGTCCCGGTTGAGGTTGATGGTCCCGTCGGGGGAGCGGCTGTCGAAGTGCACGACGTAGACCGGGGCGCCGTACGGATCGTCACTCGTATAGGTACCGGCCACGATGTCGAGGTCGGTGGGGTCCTCGCCGGCGGGCGAGGGGTCCCATTTGACCGAGACCTCGGCCTTGTCGATCCCTTTGCTGATGCCGCTCACCGTGTGTGCCCCTTCCCCGAGTCCCGAGCTCCCAACAGCCAAGCCGCAAGGGCCGTTTGTCCATCCTGCCACGGTCGTGGCAGGACCGGGGGCGGCCGTGCGCCCTCGCGCTCCCGACGGGCGTGACCGGCGCCGCTCCGGTGGCCTTACGATGGCGCCGTGCTGGTCAAGTGGATTCGCTGCACCGTGGTGGACCGCCGCGGTTTCGAACGGGGGCAGCGGAAGTGGGCGGGGCTGCCGGGGGAGCCGGGCTTCAGGGGACAGGGCGGGGGCTTCAGCCGCGCCCGCCCCGGCGTCGCGCACGTCTTCACCTTCTGGGAGAGCCGCACCTTCTACGACTCCTTCATGGCCCGCTCGCACGACCGGCTGGCCGCCACGCAGTCCGGCACGTTCAAGGACCAGCAGGTCAAGCTGTTCGACTACCGCTTCGACGTGAAGACCGGCTTCGAGCCCCGCTTCACCGACGCCGATCTGGTCCGGGTCGCCCACTGCCGCGTCCACGAGGAACGGGCCGAGCACTTCGCACTCATGCAGGAGAAGGTCTGGAACCCGGCGATGGCCGGCTCACCGGGGATGATCCGCGGGCTGTTCGGCGAGGCGCCGGGCCCCGAGTTCCTGATCCTCTCCATGTGGCAGTCGGCCGCGGAGCACGGGAAGTACCGCGCCGAGCGGGTGGAACGGCTGGCGCTGCGCACCCAGATCGAGGCGGACGTCGCCTCCCTGACCGGCGACCTCGTCGACCTGGAACCGGGCTGGACGGTGTGAGCGCGCCGCGCGGAGGGTGGAGCGCCGTTCACCGAGCGTGCGCGTGCGAGGGGTACGGCGTGCACACGGGGTGACACCCGGTGTGATCTGTGCCGTACGGACCCCCGGTCCGGTGTTCGAGTGGGCCTCGCTCGCTCTAGGGTCGAGACATGGCACGACCACGGCGCATCGTCCTTGTCCGCCACGGGGAGTCGATGGGCAACGCCGACGACACCGTGTACGAACGCGAGCCCGACCACGCGCTGGCGCTCACCGAGAAGGGCCGGCGCCAGGCGGAGGAGACGGGCCGCCACCTGCGGGAACTCTTCGGTGGGGAGCGCGTGAGCGTCTACGTCTCCCCGTACCGGCGCACGCACGAGACCCTCCGGGAGTTCCGACTCGACCCCGCCCTCGTCCGGGTCCGCGAGGAGCCCCGGCTGCGGGAGCAGGACTGGGGCAATTGGCAGGACCGCGAGGACGTCAGGCTGCAGAAGGCGTACCGGGACGCCTACGGTCACTTCTTCTACCGCTTCGCGCAGGGCGAGTCCGGCGCCGACGTGTACGACCGCGTGGGCGGCTTCCTGGAGAGCCTGTTCCGCAGCTTCGAGGCCCCCGACCACCCGCCCAACGTCCTCATCGTCACCCACGGCCTGGCCATGCGGCTCTTCTGCATGCGCTGGTTCCACTGGACGGTCACCGAGTTCGAGTCCCTGGCGAACCCGGGCAACGGCGAGACCCGGATGCTGGTGCTGGGCGAGAACGGCAAGTACACGCTGGATCGGCCGTTCGACCGGTGGAAGTAGGGATCCTCGCGTGCCGGGCGCGGCCCGGCGGGACCCGGAGTCGTGCGGTGGTTCCGGTTAGAGTGGCGGGGCGATGACCGCTGATCCCTCCCCTCACTCCTCCGATCACTCCTCCCGCGGGCGCCTGGAGCGCGCGCTGGCCAGTCTGCGCGGGCTGGCGGTGGGGGACGCGCTCGGTTCGCAGTTCTTCGTGCCGGGCACCCTTCCGCTGCTCAGGCGCCGCGCACTGCCGGAGGGGCCCTGGCAGTGGACCGACGACACCGAGATGGCGTGCTCGGTGGTGGCCGTGCTCGCCGCGCACCGCCGCATCGACCAGGACGAGCTGGCCCGCTCCTTCGCCGTCCACCACGACTTCGACCGCGGCTACGGGCCCGCCGTCAACCGGCTGCTGCGCCTGGTCAGGGAGGGCGGCGACTGGCGCGAACTGGCCGCCGCGCTGTTCAACGGCCAGGGCTCCTGGGGCAACGGGGCCGCCATGCGGATCGCGCCGCTGGGTGCCTGGTACGCCGACGACCCCGAGCAGGCCACCCACCAGGCCGAGATCTCCGCCTACCCCACCCATCAGCACCGGGAGGCCGTGGTCGGCGCGATGGCTGTCGCCGCCGCCGCGTCGCTGGCCGCCGCGCCTGAGGGGCCGCCGGAGGCGGGCGCGCTGCTCGACGGTGTGATCGCGCTGGTCCCGGCCCGCAGCGCGGTCGGCGCCGGACTGCGCCGGGCGCGCGACATGCTCGACTACGCCGACGCGGGCACGGTCGCCGCGGTCCTGGGCTGCGGGCGGCGTACGACGGCGCACGACACGGTGCCCTTCGCGCTGTGGTCGGCGGCGCGCGCCCTGGGTGACTACGAAGCGGCCTTCTGGACCACCGCGCAGGCGGGCGGCGACGTCGACACGACCTGTGCGATCGTCGGCGGCATCGTCGCCTCGGGCACCCGGGGAGCCCCGCCCACCGCCTGGCTGGACCGCACGGAACCCCTTCCGGCCTGGGCGCCGCTGCCTCGCTAGTGCCGCATCGGGCAATGTCAGCCCTGTCGACGGCCTCGCACAGGCGTTCGTCGGCGGCGTGCACGGCACTGTGGTGCGGTGTCAGCTCACATGCCGGATGAGGAACCTCAGCGAGCTGTCCACTTCGAACGAGGGCACATCCCCGTGTGCGCGTCGGGTCGCGGCGGCGAGGGGCCGTCCGCCCCGGCGCAGGTGGGCGGGGCTCGGGAGAGGGGCCGTCAGCGGTGGCCCAGGACGTTGACCACCCGTCCACCGGGATCGCGTACGAAGAACCGCCGCACGCCCCACTCCTCGTCCTGCAGGGGATGGACGATCTCCGCGCCGCTCTCCCGCATGACGGCGTACGCCGCGTCGACGTCGTCCACCTCGATGCTCATGTCGGGGGCGACGGGGGCGGTCCTGTCCTCGGTCATGACGCTGAGCTGCGCCGCCGGACTGGACGGGGAGGCGAGCGTCATGATCCAGCCGTGGTTCATGACCTCCTCCAGGCCCAGCAGGCCGTAGAAATCCCGGCTCTCCCGCACGGCCTCCGACCGGATGGTGGGTACGACACGGCGAACGGCCATCGGTGACTCCCCTCGCGGACACGGACCTGCTCTGTGGCTCCCAGGGGTACTACAGCACGTCCGTCCTCGTCCTTCACCTTTGTCACAGGCTTGCCACAGACTCTCCCGGGCCGCAGCGCGGAGGCGACCCCACCTGCCTAGTCTGACCGGCACCCGTCAAAACGATCATGCCGGTCGGCCCGTCCGCGGTCCGGCAGGGAGGACCTCCGTGACCGACAGACCGACGACGCCCCCCGAGCCCGGTGAGCGGCCCTCGGACACGCATCCGGCTCCGGGGGACCCGGACGGGAACGTCGAGGCGACCGGGACGGCCGTGGCCACGGACGCCGATCCCGATGCCGATGTGCGCGTCCCGGAGGACAAGCGGGGCCCCGGGGACCTGGAAGCGGGGGACTGGCTGACCCCCGCACGGGCTCCCGGGCCCGCCGTCCCCATACCCGTCCCCGCCCTCTGGGGTGTGCTGGTCACGGGCGTCCTGGCCACCCTCCTCCTGACGGACGGGGTGGGCGTCAACCTCCTCCTCGTCGCCCTCCCCGCCGCGTACGCCGCCTACGCCGCCGGCCGCGCCGCGGGACGCCGTACGCACGCCTGGAGCCTGGTCTGGGCCGTCGGCGGGCTCGCCCTGCTGGCGATTCCGGCCCTGCGCGACGCGGACTGGCCCTCCTCCCTGGCCGTCCTCACCGCGCTCGCCGCCGGCTCGCTCGCCCTGCACGGCGGCCGGCGCTGGCCGGCCGTGCTGCTGGGCCCGATCGGCGTGTTCCAGTCGCTCGTCACGGGCCCGCGCTGGGGCTGGCAGGGCGTGCGCGCCCGCTCGGAGGGCGCACGGGGACGCATCGTCCCCGTGCTGCGCGCTCTCGTCGTGACGGTCGTCCTGCTCCTCGTCTTCGGCGCACTCTTCGCCGGTGCGGACGCAGCCTTCGCCGGCCTCCTCGGCGACCTGATGCCAGAGGCCTCGTTCACCGGCGGCTTCTGGCACGTGCTGATGCTCGCCCTCGGCCTCGTCGGGGCGCTCGCCGCGGCGCACACCGCCTCCGCGCCCCCGCGCTGGGACCGGGTCCGGGTGCCCGGGGGCAGGGCACGGGGCCGGGCCGAATGGGCCCTGCCGCTCGTCGTGCTGGTGCTTCTGTTCGCCTCCTTCAACGCCGTGCAGCTCACCGTGCTCTTCGGCGGGTACGACGCCGTGCTGCGCGAGACGGGCGAGTCGTACGCCGAGTACGCGCGCCAGGGCTTCTGGCAGTTGCTCCTCGCGACCCTGCTGACCCTGGTCGTCATCGTCCTCGCCCTGCGCTGGGCGCCGCGCGGGGGAGCGCGGGACCGGCGGCTCGTGCGCGGGGTCCTGGGCACCCTGTGCGCCCTCGCGCTCGTCGTCGTGGCCTCCGCGGTGCGGCGCATGGACATGTACGTGGAGGCGTACGGGCTGACGCGGCTGAGGCTCTCGGTGACCGCCGTCGAGTGGTGGCTCGGCCTGGTGATCGTGCTGATCATGGCGGCCGGGGTGTGGGGCGCCCGGTGGCTTCCGAGGGCCGTGGCGGCCGGCGCGGTCGCCGGCGTGCTGGCCTTCGGGCTCGCCTCCCCCGACGCGCTGGTGGCCGAGCGGAACGTGCAACGGTACGAGGAGACCGGCAGGTTCGACCTCGACTACGCGGACGGGCTGTCCGCCGACGCCGTACCGGCGCTCGACCGGCTGGCCGAGCCGATGCGCTCCTGCGCACTGCGGCGCGTGGCGCGGGACCTCGCGGAGACGGCCGACGCCCCCTGGTACGCGATCAGTCGGGGCCGTTCCCGCGCCCGGGACCTCCTCGCCGAGCGCCCGGTGTCGGCCCGCGCCGACGTCATCACCTGTGGGCAACTGGGCTCGGAGGCGCTGTACGGCTGACCCGCCGCGGGGCGCGCGGCGAGGCTTCCGTCCCGGGTGCGCGGCGAGGTGTCCGTCCCGGGGTGTCCGTCCCGAGGCCGCCAACCGCCGGTGCCGCCGTGACCGGTCCGTGCGCCACGGCGGAGGCGCACGCCACATGGTGACGTGCGCCTCCGCCGTGGGCCGGATGGGGCCGGGAAGGGGGGCCGGCCCCACCCCGTCGTGCGTCGGGTCAGCCGATCCCCGGCCCCGCCGTACCGGCCAGTGCCTCGAGGTCGCTCTTGCGGACCCGGATCACGAGTGCCGCGGTCGCCAGACCCACCACGGCCATCGCGGCCGCCGGGATGAACGCCGAGGAGATGCCGTGCGCGAGCACCTCGTGGCTCCAGGGAGCCGGCAACTGGTGCGACCTGGCGAACTCCGCCTTCTGTTCCGCCGAGCCCTCGGCCAGGAACTTCGGCACCTGCTTGTCCGCCTCGTTCGAGCTGGCGGTGCCGAACACCGTGGTCAGGATGGCGAGTCCGAGTGAACCGCCCACCTGCTGCATGGCGTTGAGCAGGCCGGAGGCCGCACCCGCCTCGTGCTGCGCGACACCCGACACCGCGGTGAGCGTCAGCGTCACGAAGTTGAGGCCCATGCCGAAGCCGAACACCAGCATCGGGCCCAGCACGCCGCCCACGTAGGAGCTGTCGGGGCTGATGAACGTCTGCCAGCCGAGCCCGAGAACCGCCAGCGTCGAGCCGACGACCATGAACGGCTTCGGACCGAACGTCGGCAGGAACCGCTGCGACAGCCCCGCGCCGAGCCCGATCGCGACCGTCACCGGGAGGAAGGCCAGACCCGCGCTGATCGGGCTGTACCCGAGCACGTTCTGCACGAAGAGCACGATGTAGAAGAACATTCCGAACATCGCCGCGGCGAGGCTCAGCATGATCACGTACGTGCCGGAGCGGTTGCGGTCGGCGAACATCCGCAGGGGAGTGATCGGTTCCTTGGCCCGCGTCTCGATGAAGGCGAACGCCAGCAGCAGGACCACGGCCGCGACGAAGGACCCGATGGCCACCTTGTCCTGCCAGTCCTCCTCGGCGGCCCGGATGAAGCCGTACACGAGCGCCGCCATGCCGAGCGTCGACGTGAGCGCGCCGGCTATGTCGAAGCGGCCCGGGTGGCGTTCGGACTCGTTGATGTACATCGGGGTCAGGACGGCGATCAGCACACCGATGGGCACGTTGACGAAGAGCACCCAGCGCCAGTCGAGCCACTCGGTGAGCATGCCGCCGGCCAGCAGGCCGATCGCGCCGCCGCCCGCCGAGACCGCGGCGAAGACGCCGAATGCCCGGTTCCGCTCGGGTCCTTCCGGGAATGTGGTGGTGATGAGCGCGAGCGACGTGGGCGAGGCGATGGCGCCGCCCACGCCCTGCAGGGCCCGGGCGAGCAGCAGCTGCCAGGGCTCCTGGGCCAGTCCGCCCAGCAGCGAGGCGGCGGTGAACAGCAGGATGCCGGTCATGAAGACCCGGCGCCGGCCGAGGATGTCACCGGCCCGGCCGCCGAGGAGCAGCAGACCGCCGAAGGTGAGGGTGTACGCGCTGACCACCCATGTCAGGTCGGTGGTGCTGAACTCGAGCGCGTCTTGAATGTGCGGGAGCGCGATGTTCACAATCGTCGCATCGAGTACGACCATGAGTTGGCAGGCCGCGATGACGGCGAGCGCGATGTTGGGATGTCCCTGCCGACGAGCGGCTCCCGGCTTGGGCTGCTGGAGCGATGGAGAGGCTGATGAGGTTGGCGAGGCTGTCACGGTGGATCCCCCACGGAAGTATTAGTGAACGCTCGCGTTCACTGTCGGGGCTACGGTAGTGATCCCGCGAAGTGAACGCAAGCGTTCACTTAACTTCATCGCGCACGGCGTCCCTCCCCGCGCCCCGCGGCACGCGCCCGCCGCGCCCGCGCAGACCCTCGCGCGCCCCGAAGCCGACGTCCTCTCCTGCCTCGACGGCCCGGGCGGCCCCGGTGGCTTCGGTGGTTCAGGCGGCTGCGGCTCGGCGGTGTGCCGTCCTCCGGTAAGGACGCGCATTCCGGTGCCCCTGCCTGACATGTCGCGCGAGGACTCGTACGGGTTCCCGCTCCCTGGCTCCCGCCGCCTGCCGCTCCCAGTCGAGAACCAGGCACCCGCTCACCCGCCCACCCGCTCAACGGAGAATCCCCGATGACTGCTTCTTCCTGGTCCGAGGCCCCCGCCCGCACGGCACCGCGTCGACGCGGAGCCGTCCTCGAGCGCGCGATCCTCGACGCGGCCCTGGATCAGCTCAGCACCGTCGGCTGGCGCGACTTCACGATGGAGGGGGTGGCCGCCGGCGCCCAGACCGGCAAGGCGGCGGTGTACCGCCGCTGGTCCTCGAAGGAGGAACTCGTCGCCGAGGCGCTGCGGGCCGGACTGCCCGATTTCCGGCAGGCGCCGGACCTGGGAAGCGTGCGCGAGGATCTGATCGCCCTGTGCCTGTGGGCACGCGAGGCGATGTTCTCGCGCTCCGGAGTCGCCCTGCGTTCGGTGATTCACGAATGCGACACCGTGCAGGTCGAACAGTTCCACGTCCTGATCTGCGAGAAGTTCCTCGTCCCGACCGCCGAGCTGCTCCAGAACATCATCACCCGTGGTATCGAACGAGGTGAGGTGCGTGCGGGTGCGGCGAACGACTACGTCTACGACACGATCCCGGCCATGATGATGTACCGCACCAAGATGTGCGACAGCGAATGGAGTGAACAGGACATCAAGGAATTGGTGGACCGGCTGATGCTTCCGCTGCTGCGCCCGGACGCCACCTGACACGTGCCGCCACGGCCTCCGGGCCGCGGTCCGGAGGCGCTCCCCGGGACGGAAGCGGACCGGGGTGTCGCGGGGAGTCCCGGGCGTCGTAGGCTGAGGGCGCCATGCCGTACGAACCACCCACTCACACCGTCGAGCGCTCCCTGCGCGCCACGACCGGAGCGAAGGTCATTGCCGGTGTCGACGAGGTGGGGCGCGGCGCGTGGGCCGGCCCCGTCACCGTCTGCGCGGCCGTCACCGGACTGCGCCGGCCGCCTCCGGGCCTCACCGACTCCAAGCTGCTGACCGTCAAACGGCGTACGGAACTCGCCGAGACCCTGCGGACCTGGGTGACCTCGTACGCCCTCGGCCACGCCTCCCCGCAGGAGATCGACGAGCGCGGCATGACCGCCGCGTTGCGCCTCGCGGCGGTGCGCGCGCTGGAGGCCCTGCCGGTCCGGCCCGACGCGGTGATACTCGACGGCAAACACGACTACCTGGGCTCGCCCTGGAGGGTGCGCACGGTGATCAAGGGCGACCAGTCCTGCGTCGCCGTCGCGGCGGCCTCGGTGCTCGCCAAGGTGCAGCGCGACAAAATGATGGCCGAACTGGGTGTCGACCATGCAGACTTCGCCTTCGCGGCCAACGCGGGATATCCGTCCCCCGTGCACCGGGCCGCACTGGAGGTCCGGGGGCCCACCCCCTACCACCGGTTGTCGTGGGCGTATCTTGATGCGCTGCCCCAGTGGCGGCACCTCAAGAAGGCCCGTAGCTGGGCGGACGGAAGCGTTCCGGAGATCGAGGGCCAGCTCGGCTTCGATTTCTGACGATTCCGCTCGCACTCATGTGCCACCCGCCGGGGCGACTCGCACCGGCATTTGATAGACATCAGCCCATGCCTCTCATTCCCGAGGAGCCTCAGATTCACGAGAGTGCCCAGGGTCCCCGCGCCACCCCGGCCAGCGGCCGTACCGCGTCGACCCCTCGCCCCGTACCCGGCCCCCGTCCCGCGGCTCCGGCGCGTCCCGGCCGTCCGGGGCCGAACCGGCCCGTGCCGGCGCAGCGCAGCACCCCGCGCGACCCGGCCCCGGCTGCCGCCCAGCCCGCCAAGTCCGCCACGTCGGCGGCCACTCCGCAGATCCAGCTCATCCCGGCCTCGGCCGAGGGCGCGCTGGACGCCGCCGAGGAAGCCGTCGACCTGCTGCTGGAGAGCGGTCGCGCCCCGAACGAGGTGCTGGTGGTCACCACCGGCGACCTCCACCCGTGGGCCGCGCACGAACTCTCCTTCGGCGAGGCCTCGTACTGGGCGCAGCACGACGCCCGCGAGGACGTCTTCTACGCCGACGCCTCCGCGGCCGACCGTGCCGCGTCCCGGCCCGTGGTCGTGGTCGCCGTCAACGGCGGCGCCGACACGACGGTCGCCGCCGCGCTGCCGCTGGCGCTCGCCCGGGCCGCCGCACTGCTGATCGTCTGCGGTGACCCGCAGCAGATCAACGCGGTCCTCGGCGCCGGCGTCTGACATCGACTCCCCGCATCCCCGGTTCCCGCCGGGAATGCGGGGAGTCGTGCGTGCGCCGCGGGCGCGACGGGAGGGCGTGAGAACCCTCGACCCCGCGCCCCGCCTCAGCGCGCCGCGACCCGGCGCATCACGTCCGAGGCGGTACCCCCGGTGCGGGGCAAGGGCCGGACCACGGCCTCGTCCTGCCCCTCGGGTGCGGCGTCCGCATGCGGACGCCGTCCTCCGCGCCCCTCGCCCAGCACCTGCCAGCCGTCCCGCGTCAGCGTGATGTACGCCCCGCACCGCAGTCCGTGCAGCGTGCACGCGTCACGCAGTCCCCACATCCACGCGCCGTCCTCCTCCGTCCACCTGGCGTCGCCCTCACGGCAGTAGAGCAGCACCGCCGTCCGCACCGGAGTGCGGCGCCGCAGGTCGTGCGGGATCACCCGGCGCAACTGCGCGAGCAGGGCGTTGCGGAACATCCAGCCGTCCGCCGGGGCGGACCGCCGGACGAAGGAGGCGCTGGCGCACAGCCGTTCCTCCGGGTCGAGGACCGCCACGACCGCCGTGGCGGGCCGGGGCCGGTGCAGCACGTGCAGTCCGTTGACGACGTCCCGGGGGCTGCGCAGCAACGGGATCCCCGCGGCGGCCCACTCCGCCGGTTCGAGCATGCGGGCCGGCGGGGTCACGGAAGCGGCGGACGGATCGGTGGAGGCCGACAACGACGCCGCCGAGGACGGAGCGAATCCGAAGGTCACGGTCCTCCCTTCGGCTACGCGCCCACACAGCGGGCGGGATCAGTGGTGGGGAGCGCACACCGCGGCAGGGCTCCGCCGGACGACGGAGGAGCCACGCGGGGAGCGGATTCCAATTGTTCCTGTCGAACTTGGTTGCGGCAACGAGCAATTGGGCTCACCGACCGTTTTCTGGCGATGCGTCGCTTATATCCCTGACCGAAGTGTGCCCGGTGAGCCGCCCGAGGATGCGTGGGTCCCGGCCGTACGGCCGGGACCAGCGGCAACATCTCCCGCGCGCCACGTCCACCGCCCCGCCGGCGCCGCGGGCGGGGCACCTTCGGGGTCCCGCTTCCGGCGGATACGGCGGATACGACGGACCAAGGGGCACCGTCACGGTGCGGGGATTGGCCGACCTCCTCCCTCATCGGGTTGCATGGGGGCATGGACACCCTGGAACTGCGCGCCGAAGCCGATGCCGTCCTCGCCGAGCTGGTCGGCGCTCCGAAGGACGCGGCCCGGCTGCGGGAGGACCAGTGGCAGGCGGTGGCGGCCCTGGTGGAGGAGCACCGGCGCGCTCTCGTGGTGCAGCGCACCGGCTGGGGCAAGTCGGCCGTGTACTTCGTCGCCACCGCGCTGCTGCGACGGCGCGGCTCGGGCCCCACGGTGATCATCTCGCCGCTCCTCGCGCTGATGCGGAACCAGGTCGAGGCCGCGGAACGGGCGGGCATCCGGGCCCGCACGATCAACTCGGCCAACCCCGAGGAGTGGGAGACGATCTACGGCGAGGTCGAGCGCGGTGAGACCGACGTCCTCCTCGTGAGCCCCGAACGCCTCAACTCCGTGGACTTCCGCGATCAGGTGCTGCCCCGGCTCGCGGCCACCACGGGCCTGCTCGTGGTCGACGAGGCGCACTGCATCTCCGACTGGGGCCACGACTTCCGGCCCGACTATCGCAGGCTGCGCACGATGCTGGCCGAACTCCCGGCCGGTGTGCCGGTCCTGGCCACCACCGCGACCGCCAACGCCCGGGTCACGGCGGACGTCGCCGAGCAGCTGGGCACGGGAGGCGGGGACGCGCTGGTGCTGCGCGGGCCGCTGGACCGGGAGAGCCTGCGGCTGGGAGTGCTGGAACTGCCGAACGCGGCGCACCGGCTGGCGTGGCTGGGGGAGCGCCTCGGTGACCTGCCGGGCTCGGGGATCATCTACACGCTGACGGTGGCGGCGGCGGAGGAGGTCGCCGCCTTCCTGCGGCAGCGCGGTCATCCGGTGGCCTCCTACACGGGGAAGACCGAGAACGCCGACCGGCTGCAGGCCGAGGAGGACCTGCTGGCGAACCGGGTGAAGGCCCTGGTCGCCACCTCCGCCCTCGGCATGGGCTTCGACAAACCGGACCTCGGCTTCGTGGTGCACCTGGGCTCGCCCTCCTCCCCGATCGCCTACTACCAGCAGGTGGGCCGTGCGGGGCGCGGCGTGGACCACGCGGACGTACTGCTGCTGCCGGGCCGGGAGGACGAGGCGATCTGGGCGTACTTCGCCTCGGTGGGCTTCCCGCCCGAGGAGCAGGTGCGGCGCACGCTGGCCGTGCTGGAGGAGGCGGGTCGGCCCCTGTCGCTGCCGGCGCTGGAGCCGCTGGTGGACCTCCGGCGCTCACGCCTGGAGACGATGCTGAAGGTTCTTGACGTGGACGGCGCCGTCCAGCGCGTCAAGGGCGGCTGGACCGCCACCGGGCGGCCGTGGGTCTACGACGCGGAGCGCTACGCCTGGGTCGCGAAGCAGCGGGCGGCCGAGCAGCAGGCCATGCGGGACTACGTGGCGAGCACCGGGTGCCGGATGGAGTTCCTGCAGCGGCAGCTCGACGACGACCGGGCGGTTCCCTGCGGACGCTGCGACAACTGCGCCGGGCCGTGGCTGGAGGCGGCCGTCTCGCCCGCGTCCCTCGCGCAGGCGACGGGCGAGCTGGACCGGCCGGGGGTCGAGGTCGAACCGCGCAAGATGTGGCCGACGGGACTCGCTGCGGTCGGCATGGACCTCAAGGGCCGCATTCCCCCGGGGCAGCAGGCGAGCACGGGGCGCGCCCTCGGCAGGCTGTCGGACATCGGCTGGGGCAACCGGCTGCGGCCCCTCCTCTCGGCGCAGGCGCCGGACGGGCCGGTTCCGGACGACGTGCTGAACGCCGTCGTGACCGTGCTGGCGGACTGGGCCCGCTCGCCCGGTGGCTGGGCCGGTGGCGGCCCCGACGCGGCGGCACGGCCCGTGGGTGTCGTCGCCCTGCCCTCCCGCACCCGCCCGCGACTCGTCACCACCCTGGCCGAGGGCGTGGCACGGATCGGCAGGCTCCCGTACCTCGGCAGCCTGGCCCACACCCCCGCGGCCCAGGAGCACACCGCGCACCGCAGCAACTCCGCCCAGCGGCTGCGCGCCCTCGCCGACTCCTTCACCGTGCCCGACGACCTCGCCGCAGCCCTGGCCGCCACTCCCGGACCGATCCTGCTCGTCGACGACTACACCGACTCCGGCTGGACCCTGGCCGTCGGGGCACGCCTCCTGCGCCGGGCCGGTGCCGCCGAGGTGCTCCCCCTCGTCCTCGCGCTGGCCGGGTAGGCGGTCCCTCAGTACGCCGCGAGCGCGCTCGGCGGGACGACCCTGCCGGTCGCGCGGCCGGAGGCGTCGAGCAGCCAGCCCATCCTCTTCGGGGTGCGGAGGTTGATCGCGCTGCCCCGGAGCCGGAGCCACGGCAGGTGCTCTCCCAGCGTCCGCTCGATGCGGAGCATGTCGTGCGGGGAACGCGTCCAGAACGCCATGGCGAGGTTGGAGTCGCCGGTGGTCGATATGCACATCCGCAGTTCCGGCATGGTGGCGAGCGCCCGCACCGTCCTGCGGTGGTCGGCGGGCTCGACATGTGCGGTCCAGGTGCTGCTCACTGTCCAGCTGGAGAGCTCACCGGCGAGTTCGCAGCGGAAGGAGAGCAGGTCCGAGCCGAGCAGCCGGGCGAGTTGACGGCGCACGGTGGCGGGGTTCCGGCCGGTCGCGCGCGCCAGGTCCGCCGCGCTGCAGCGTCCGTCGACGGCGAGTGACTCGATGAGCGGCCACGCTTCCCGCGGTGGAGTGGTGGTGGCCGCGGTCGTCCCGCGTGCGGCGGCCGCGCGGAACGCGGCCTCCTCGCCGGGGTCGAGCGCGTCCAGGCGCCAGTGGCTGCCGTGACGGTGCACCGCGGTGGCGACGAGGGTCCGCTGCCGGGCCACCCCGGGCAGGGTCTCCAACTCGTCGAGGACGTACGCGGTGAGTGCGGGGAGACTCTCGGTGATCACGGTCAGGAGCAGGTCCCGTCCCCCCGTCGACTCCTCGACGGTGACCGCGCGGGGGTCCGCGCACACGGCCTCCACGACGGCCCGCCGCGCGCCGGGCAGGCAGTCCACCTCGACCAGGGCGAGGGTGACACGCCGGTAGCTGCCGCCGGGGTGGGCGGTGATCCACGCGAGACCGCGCTCGCGCAGCCCGGCCCATCTGGCCGCCTCACCGGCCGCGCTCGTCCCCAGGATGCGGGCCGCCTCGGCCCACGGGACCCGTGGAGCGATCTGGAGGCCGTGCAACAGCCTCAGATCCCTCTCGTCGAGCTCCGGTCGCACGGAAATCACCTTCACGGCCTCCAGGGTGCACGAAACCGTCGGAATCCCGGTCCGCAGGCCCGCGGCATCACATACTCGCTGCGCTCTCGGACGCACGGAGGACGATATGACGGTGCTGGACGACGCGCACGCCCTGCGGGACGAGGTGATCGCGCTGCGGCGGCTGCTCCACTCGCAGCCCGAACTCGGCCTGGACCTGCCGCGTACACAGCAGGCGGTGCTGGCCGCGCTCGACGGCCTGCCCCTGGAGATCACGACCGGAAAGGACACCACCTCCGTCACGGCGGTGCTGCGCGGACACGCCGGCTCCGCGGCACCCGGCCGGCCGCCGGTGCTGCTACGGGCGGACATGGACGCGGTGCCGGTGCAGGAGGAGACCGGCCTCCCCTTCGCCTCGACCGTGGCGGGAGCGGCCCACGCCTGCGGGCACGATCTGCACACCGCGATGCTCGTGGGCGCGACCAGGCTGCTCGCCGCCCGGCAGACCGAACTGGCGAACGACGTGGTGCTGATGTTCCAGCCCGGGGAGGAGGGCTGGGAGGGCGCCAGGGCGATGCTGAAGGAGGGCGTGCTCGACGCGGCGGGGGAACGGGTCGGCGCGGCGTACGCGCTGCACGTCTTCTCGACCCTGCCCGCGGGCTTCCATGTGCGGCCCGGGGTCATGATGTCCTGCTCAGCGTCGTTGGAGGTCACCGTCCGGGGACGTGGTGGCCACGCCTCGGCTCCCCACCTGGCGCGCGACCCGGTGCCGGTCACGGCCGAGATGATCACGGCTCTGCAGACCTTGATCACCCGCCGGATCGACGTGTTCGACCCGGTCGTCCTCACGGTCGGCGTCGTGCGGGCCGGGACGCGGCGCAACGTCATCCCGGCCACGGCCCGGTTCGAGGCGACGCTGCGCGCCTTCTCCGACGCGACCGCCGCACGCGTCGGCGAGGAGGCCCGGCGGTTGCTGGAGGGAATAGCCGCCGCACACGGCCTAGAGGCCGACGTCCGGTTCACGCACGAGCGCCCGGTGACCGTCAACGATGCCGAGGAGACGGCCTTTACGAGGCGCACGATCACCGAGGTCTTCGGCGCGGACCGGGTGCATCCGCTGGAGCATCCGCTCACCGGGTCGGAGGACTTCTCGCGGGTCCTGGCCGAAGTGCCGGGCACCTTCCTCGCCCTGGGCGCCCTGCCCGAGGGAGCGGACCCGGCGAGCGCCGCGTACAACCACAGCGGCCGGGCGGTCTTCGACGAGTCGGTGCTCCCGCTGGGCGCCGCGCTGCTCGCGGAACTCGCCCTCCGCCGCCCCCATTTCCCCCTGTCCGCCGGGCTCCCGGAGGGTTCGAGATGAGCACGCACCACCCCGAAGACGACCGGCGGCGCGTCGGCCGCACCCTGTTCGCCATCTGCGTCGGCCATGCGCTCGAGTGGTACGACTGGGGCATCTACACGATCTTCGTGCCGTTCTTCGCGGGGCAGTTCTTCCCCGAGGCCGCCCCCGGCTCGGCGCTCCTGTCCGGGCTCGCGGTCTTCGCCGTCGGCTTCGTGGCACGACCGCTCGGCGGGCTGCTCGTCGGCCGGCTCGCCGACCGGGTCGGCCGCCGCCCGATGATGAGCCTGACGGTCGGCGGCATGGCCGGGGCGAGCCTGCTCATCGGCGTCGCCCCCACCTACGCCGCGGCCGGCGTCGGAGCCTCGCTGATCCTCCTGCTGTGCCGCGTGGTCCAGGGGCTCGCGACGGGTGGTGAACTGCCCTCGGCGCAGACCTACCTGACCGAGCAGGCGCCCGCCCGTCGGCGCGGCCTCTGGTCCAGCCTCATCTACATCGCCAGTGTCGGGGGCAACTCGCTCGGCGTGCTGCTCGGGCTGGTGCTGTCGCTGACCCTGTCGCACGAGGACATGCTCGCCTACGGGTGGCGCATCCCGTTCGTCGTCGGCGGTCTGCTCGGCCTGGTGGCGCTGTGGGTCCGGCGCTCCCTGGAGGAGTCGGCGGTCTTCGTGAAGGAGCGGGAGCGGCCGGCGGCAAAGCAGCCCTTCTGGCCCGAACTCGTCCGGCACCGCCGCGCGGCGCTGCAGGTGATCGGCATGACCGTCGGCCCGACGGTCGTGTACTACGCCTGGGTCATCGCGGCGCCCGCCTACGCCATGACCAACAGGCACCTCGCCTCGACTCCGGCACTGCTGGCGGGCGTTCTGTCCAGCCTGGTGCTCATCGCGGTGCTCCCCGCCTGGGGCGCCCTCTCGGACCGCGTCGGACGGCGCCCCGTTCTGCTGATCAGCCATCTCGGCACCGCCGTGACACTGTTCCCCCTCCAGTTGCTCGACCTCGGCGACGCCGTCCAGCTGGGCCTCGCCATGTCCCTCGCCATGGTCTTCATCGGCGCGGGCGTGTCGATCCTCCCGGCGGCGTACGCCGAGATGTTCCCGACACACATCCGGACCGCGGGACTCGCCGTGCCGTACTCCGTGGCGGTGGCCGCCTTCGGAGGAACGGCCCCCTACCTCCAGACCTGGACCGGCCAGACGCTCGGGCCCACCTTCTTCACCGGCTATGTGGTCCTGCTCCTGCTGGTGTCGGCGGCCACCGTGCTGACGCTCAAGGAGGGCCGGGGCTCGGACCTGAACACCCTCGACCAGGCGGTTCCCGAGAAGAACAGGAAGGCTGAGCAGCATGACACCGCTCGACATGCCGGCTGACGACGTCACCGTCGTCGACCTCGCGCAACCGCTCGAGGTCGGGATGCCGGCGTCCCCCACACACCCACCGTTCGAGTTCGCCCTGCGCCACCGGCACGGTGACGTCCCCTATCCCGACGGACTCACCGGCTCGCACGAGATCATGATCCTGGGCGGGCACGTCGGCACCCACATGGACGCGCTGAGTCACGTGGCCGTGGACGGCAGACTGCACGGAGGCGTACCCGTCGCCGACGCGATGCACGCGGGCCGCTACACGAGTCACGGCATCGACCAGGTGCGCCCCCTGTTCTGCCGCGGAGTGCTGTACGACCTGCCACGGCTCCGGAAGGTCCCGCGCCTCGCACCGGGTGCGCCCGTCGGTGTGGCGGACCTGGAGGCCGGCCCCGTGCCGCGCCCCGGGGACGTGGCCCTGATCCGCACCGGATGGGCCCAGCTGTGGGACGACCCACGCGCCTACGTGGGGGACGAGTCCGGCGTGCCCGGCCTGGACCTCGCGGCCGCCGCCTGGCTCGCCGAGCGGGGAGTGGCCGCCGTCGGCGCCGACACGATCGCCCTCGAACAGCGGCCGCCCGGCCCCGGGCCCACGGGGCTGCCGGTCCACCGACTGCTGCTGCACGAGCACGGCATCAACCTCATCGAGGTGTTGGAGCTGGAGAAGCTGTCCGAGACGCTCGCCGCGGCCGGCACGGAGGAATTCCTCTTCGTCGGTGCCCCGCTCAAGGTGGTGGGCGCCACCGGGGCACCGATCCGCCCCCTGGCCGTGGTGGGCGCGTGAGGCCGTACGGACGCCTGCGGTAACGGGACCCCGGCGGGACGGCCGGACCGGGGCACACGTGGCCGGACCGTTCGTCGCCTGTCGCTTGTCGCTCATGAGGTTCATGGAACCCGATGGTGCGGACATCGGGGGAGCCGACCGGGCTTCCTGTGGACAACTCCTGGCGTGGTCATGATCGGAGTTGTCCACAGGGCCAAGCGGAATGTCGCGGTCCGCGAGAAGGTCACGGCATGACGCATCACGAGGAAGACCCCACGACGTACGTGGGCCACGGCATCACCGGCGCCTCCCGTGCGGGAAGCCAGGTCACCCTGCGCACCCCCGCGGAACTGGCCGACGCCCTGCCCTACTTGCTGGGGTACCGGCCGGACGACAGCATCGTGCTGGTCGCCCTGCACGACCGGGAGCAGGGCGGGACGTTCGGCGGCCGGGCCCGCCTCGGTATCCCCGCCCAGCGCGAGGACTGGGCCGCCGCGGCCCGCCAACTCGCGCACGGCCTGGTGTGGGGCAGCGAGCGCAGAGGAGCACGGCCGGAGAGCATGGTCGCCTACCTCGTCCAGGACCCCGGACCCGGGGAAACGGGACGGGACGTCATGGAACGCCTGCGGCCGCTCGCCCAGTTGCTGCGCACGACATGCGGCAGTCTCGACGTCGCCGTGGTGGAGGCACTCTGCATCGCCGACGGCCGTTTCTGGTCCTACTGCTGTCCGAGCCCGGGGTGCTGCCCGGTCGAGGGCAACCCGATGGGGTTGCCGGGCACTTCGGTGCTGGCCGCGGCGGCCACCTACGCCGGCATCCAGGTCAGGGGAAGTCTGCGGGACCTCAGGGCGAGGCTGCAGCCCTGGGAGACCGCGGCGGCGCTGGAACAGGAGACGGCCCTCGACGCGGCCGGCGCGAAGCTCGTGCCCCGCATCCTCGACGGAGTCTCCCGCGACGAGGTCGAGGCGGAGACCCTGGACATGGCCCGGAAACTCATCGGCCGGTTCACCACGGCCGCGGCCGAGGCCGAACCCGGCAAGGGCACGAGTACCGGCACCCTCTCGGCCGACTGCCGTGACGACGAGCTGATCGGGCACGAGGAAGCGGCCGCCGTCATCCTCGGACTGCAGGACCGCACCACCCGGGACCGCGCGGCCGCGTGGATGGAGGGCGACGAAGCGGCCCCTGCCCTGCGGTTGTGGCGCGCCCTCGCCCGCCGCTGCGTCGGCCCCTACCGGGAACACGCCGCGGCGCCGCTGACCCTGGCCGGCTGGGTCGCCTGGTCCTCCGGCGACGAACTGGAGGCCCGCGAGGCACTGGCCATGGCCATGGGCGCGGACCCCGACTACCTCTTCGCCCGCCTTCTCCACCAGGCCTGCAACGAAGGGCTCGACCCCGAGACCATCCGCAACTGCCTGCGTGCCGACCGCGACCGCCGGGAGAACGCCGGACCGGACGCCACCGCTCCCCACCCGACGGACGGGACAGGCGGGGCAGGCGGGACGGATCGTGCGGACGAGGCGATCCGAACGGACGTACCGATCCGTGCGGTGACAAGCGGCGGTACGGTCGCCACGGACAACGGCATGCCTGCGGAGACCAAGGACATGCCTGCGGAGACCAAGAACATGCCTGCTCAGACAGGAGGCATGTCGGCGGAACCCGAGGTGCCCGCCCCCGTCGTGCCCGCCCCCGTCGTCTCCGTCGCCGCTCCGGGAGTGGAGCGCGCCGCACGACGACGGCACCGGTCGACACGGGGGGCGGCCACCGGCGGAGGTCCGGACCGCCGCACGCCGAGGCCGGGGACCCAACGACGCCGGCGCCCCACGGGCCCGGCCACGCCCACCGAGGGACACCTCGGACTCAAGCCCACCGCCGCGCCGGGCCGCGGCACCCGCACGGACCGCTCGCGGGAACGGGGGAGTGCGGTGCCTAAGGACCAGGGGGCCGGGGAATGAGCCACGTCCGCCTTCGCGCCTTTGCACCACCGCATCACGGGAACAGGAGCGTGACTCCGGGCAGGTCGGCTCCGTTCACCTGGGTGGCGGAACCCGCTGCCGGGTCGCGCCGACACACCGCCCCCGACATTCCGGAGCACTTACCCGCTGCCGGACACCCCCGGGCGCGCGCCCGGGGCAGAGGAAGCCGCCCCATGTCCCAGCCGACCCCGCCCGTCCCCGACACCGCGCCCACCGACCTCGACCGGTGCGCACCGGTCGACCCCGCTCCGCTCCCGCCACCGGACGGACACGTACCGGGCACCCGCGCCCCCGGTACGCCCGTACCCGCACCGTCTACGCCGTCACTGCCACCGGCACCGGCACTGCCACCGGCACCGCTCACCCCCTCACCACGCCCGATGCCGGTTCCGTCGATGCCCGTCCCCTCCCGCCCCGGGGACCCTCCCGTCCGGCCCGGGGAACTCCCGCCGCGCGCCGGGAACCGAGGATTCCGGTCCCGGCCGCCGATGCCGGGTCCCGGGCCGCTGGAACCGCCTCCGGTGCACACCGCCCTGATGTGCGTGGCCCTGCCGGGACTGGTCATCTCGACGGAGGACGGACAGCTGAACGGCCGGGGCATGGAGGGCTTCTACCGCGGGGGCCGGCGGCTGCTCTCCCGGTGCCGGGTGCGGGTGGCGGGCCGCGAACCGCTCGCGGTGCAGGCACGGCCGGTCGCCGCCGACCGGGTCCGGTTCGTGGGCACCGTCCGTGCTTCCCCCGGCACCGGACCCGACCCCGACCTCCTGGTCGAGCGCGTTCGCCACGCGGACGGCACGGAACGGATCACCCTGCGCGGCTTCTCCGCGCGTCCCCTGCGGCTGCCGGTCGAGGTCGCCCTCGGCACCGACCTCGCGGAACTGGCCACGGTGGCCACCGGCGCGGGAACCCCGGAGATCCCGGCCGACGTCCACGCCTCCGGTCTGCGCTGGAGCACCCCGAGGGGAACCGCGTGTGCCGTGACGGCCGACCCGCCGCCGTCCGACGCCCTCGCCTCCGCGGGGCTGCTGCGCTGGGAGGTGGAGCTGCCACCGGGCGGCACCTGGACGGTCGAACTGCGCATCCGCCCCCACGGCACCGGCCCGGCCACCACCTCGGGAAGGGCCGCGACCAACCCGTTCGCCCCCGCCCGGGCGAGCGGCGACGACCCCCGCGTCGCCCCTCTGTGGCGTACCTGCCTCGAAGACCTGCGGGCCCTGCTGCTGCGTGACCCCGGGCATCCCACGGACCTGTACCTCGCCGGCGGGGCGCCCTGGCGGTGCGGTCCCGCGCCGGCCGAGGCGCTGGTAGCCGCGCGGATGACCCTGCCGCTGGGCACCGGCCTGGCCCTGGGCACCCTGAGGGCGCTCGCCCGCACCCAGATCACCGGGCCGGACCGCCGTTCCGGCATGATCCCGGGCCCCCGGCGGGACGCCGGTCCCCGGCTCCCCCCGAGCTGCACCGCCACCGAGGCCACCCTGCTGTTCCCGGTGCTCCTCGCCGAAGCCCGGCGCTGGGGCCTGCCCGACCGGCGGACGCGGGAGCTGCTGCCCACCGCCGAGCGCTGTCTGCGCTGGCTGCGCGGCGCCGTCGGCGACGGCGTGTTCCTGGCCGACCCGCCGCCCGGAGGGCCGGTGCGCGCCGAGACCCAGGCGCACGCCCACCGTGCGGCACTCCTGGGAGCCGACCTCCTGAACGCCTACGGGCGGCCAGGCGGCACGGAGCTGCGGCAGTGGGCGCAGACGCTCAGGACCGCGTTCCGGGAACAGTTCTGGATCGAGGACCGTGCGGGCGGCAGGCCCGCCGCCGCCCGCACCCCCGAGGGACGGCTCGTGACCCACCTCGGGGCCCACACCGTCCACCTCCTCGACACCGGACTGCTCGGCTCCGGGGCATGGGCGCCCGGCCTGCTCGACCCGGCGCGCACCGAACAACTCGCCCGGCTGCTCGGCGGCCCCGCCATGGACTCCGGCTGGGGACTGCGCGGGCTGGAGACCAAGGACTCGGCGTACAGCCCCTTCGGTCACCGCGGTGGTGCGGTGCGCCTCCACGAGACGGCGGTCGCCGTCGCGGGGCTGGCCGCCGCCGGCTTCGAGAAGGAGGCGAGTTCGCTGCTGCGGGGTGCGCTGGACGCCGCCGAGACGTTCGCCCACCGGCTGCCGGAGATGTACGCCGGGGAGCAGCGCACCGAGGGCGGCGCCCCCCTGCCGCACCCCGCGGCCTGCCGCCCCGCCGCCACGGCCGCCGCCGCGGGACTCCTGCTGCTGACCACACTCGCCGGTGTCCGGCCGGACGTACCGGCGGGGACGGTGACCCTTCGCCCGGTGCGCAGCGCCCCCCTGGGCGAGATCGGGCTCACGGGACTGAGGGTCGCGGGCGCCCCCTTCTCCGTACGGGTCGGCCGCCTTGGCCTCGCCATGGTGGAGGAGGCCGCCGAGGGGCTGCAACTGGGTGCCTGACCCGGCCGTACTCCCGTCACGGCGGGCTCCGGAGCGGATCCGGGGGCGGAGGACGGGCGCGGCAGGAGACGGCCTCGCGGCGACTGCGGAAGGGACTGTTTATCGTCAGGCAGACGACTATGATCACCGCATGCCCTACGACCCGTCAGCCTTCCCGCCCTTCGCCGTCACCGTGGACCTGGTCGTGCTGACCGTGCGCCGTCATGCCCTGTGCGCACTGGCGGTCCGCAGGGGAGAGTCACCCTTCAAGGGGCGCTGGGCACTCCCCGGCGGATTCGTACGGGACGACGAGGATCTCGAACAGGCGGCGGCGCGCGAGCTGGCCGAGGAGACGGGGCTGCGCGCCCACGGCCCGTCCGTGCCCGCTCAGGACAACGGAGCGCACCTGGAACAGCTCGCCACCTACGGGGATCCGGGGCGGGATCCCCGTATGAGGGTCGTCAGCGTCGCCCACCTCGCGCTCGCCCCCGATCTTCCCGCCCCGCGCCCGGGTGGTGACGCCCACAGCGCCCGCTGGGCGCCGGTCGAGGACCTGCTGCGGCAGGGCGGCTACGGCCAGGGCGAGGAGCAGGCGGCGCCGCTCGCCTTCGACCACGCGCGCATCCTCGCCGACGGCGTCGAACGCGCCCGCTCCAAGATCGAGTACTCCTCGCTGGCGACCGCCTTCTGCCCGCCGGAATTCACCGTGGGGGAACTGCGCCGCGTCTACGAGGCGGTGTGGGGTGTGGCCCTGGACCCGCGCAACTTCCACCGCAAGGTCACCGGCACCCCCGGCTTCCTCGTGCCGACCGGGGGGACGACGACCCGTCAGGGCGGCAGGCCCGCACAGCTGTTCCGGGCCGGCGGTGCCACCCTGCTCAATCCGCCCATGCTGCGTCCCGAGGCCTGACTGCCTGTCAGGCCACTGTGCGCGCATCACGGGTGATCCGGCTCGCGACGCCACCCGAGCTTCCCGGCAAAAGGGACAAATAGCGCTATCTTGCTTCGGGTGATCCAGGTGCTCGGGCTCTCCAGCCACCCCCGCAAGGACCTTCCGCCCGCGGTCGACGACGTCTCCTTCGAGGCGTGCGCCGGCCGCGTCACGGCGCTCCTCGGGACGCCGGGAGCGGGCCGGACCACCGTGCTCAGGCTCATGCTCGAACTCGAACCCGGCCTCGGCGTCACGCACTTCAAGGGCCGTCCGCTGCACGAGATCCCCCAGCCCGCACGCGAGGTCGGCACCCTCCTCGGCGACGTCCCCGGGCACCCCGCGCGCACCGTTCGAGGTCACCTCCGCATGCTGTGCGCGGCCACCGGCGTACCCGTCCGCCGCGCCGACGAACTGCTGGAGGGGGTCGGCCTGGTCAGCCTCCGCGAGGAACGCCTCGGCAGCCTCTCGCACGGCCTCGACCGGCGCCTCGGCCTCGCCTGCGCCCTGCTCGCCGACCCTCACACCCTCGTCCTGGACGAGCCCGCCGCGGGCCTGTCCGCCCGTGAGGCCCGCTGGCTGCACGGTGTGCTCCGCGCCCACGCCGAACGGGGCGGCACCGTCCTGTTCACGACGGGCGACTCCAAGGAGGCCGCCCACCACGCCGACCGGGTCGTCGCGATGAACGAGGGAAAGGTGCTGGCCGACCTGGCCGCGACCGACTTCGCCCGCACCCGGCTACGTCCGCGCGTCGCCGTCCGCAGCCCGCACGCCGCCCGGCTCGCGGCACTGCTCACCAAGGAGGCACGCACCGAGCGGCGCTCCCTGGAGGTGGTGCGGGAGGAGGCCAACCGGCTCTCGGTGTACGGCAGCACCTGCGCCGACGTGGGGGAGGCCGCCTTCCGGCACGGCATCCTCGTCCACCAACTCGCCGACGAGGTCGGGGACACCGGTTGTGCCCCGGAGCCCGAGGCGCGCCCGGAGCCCGCGCTCTCCCGGGCCGACGGCACGCGACGGCACGGCTCGGAACGGACCGGCGCGGTTCGGCCCCGTACCGAGGCGCGGTCGGCGGTGACGGAATCCGCGCAGGCCAGGCCCACCGCCCCGGCGCCCACCACGAGGACGCCCGGCGCGGTCGTATCCGGCCCGGCGGTGCCCGGCCGGACGGTGCCCGGCCCGACCCCGTCCGCCCCGTCCCCGACGCAACCCTCCGGCACGCGGGGGCCCGGCGTACCCGGCCCCGGCGGCCGAGGGGCAGGTGCGCGTGCCCCGCTTGCCCTCGGTACCCGCCTGCGGGACGCGCGCGCACGGAGCGCCGGAGCGCCGGAGCGCCGCCCCCAGGGGCTCGCCGCGCGTTCCGCCGCCGTCGTGCCCGCTTTCATCCACGTCCGCCCCGCGCCCAGCCCTCTGCAGCCGCTGCGCTACGAACTGCGCCGCGCCGCCGGGGTGGGCACCGGCTACCTGACCACAGGCGTCGTCCTGCTCACCTCGGCCCTCCTCGCCGTCCTGCTGGCCCGCGCCGGGCACACCCCGCAGCACCGTCTGCTGGCGGCCTGGCCGCGGCAGATCCCACTGCCTCCCGCCGCGCTCGGGGCCGGACTGCTCGGCGCGATCGCCTTCGGCGACGAGTTCCGCCACCCCGCCCTGGCGGCGGACCGCGGCACCGTCCCCCGCCGCCTCGGACTGCTCACCGCGAAGCTCCTCGTCTCCGGGACCACCGCGCTGATGATCGCCTTCCTCTCGCTCGGCTGCGACCTCGAAGTGCTCTACCTCGTCTACGGACAGGAGCTCACCAGGGTTCCCGGGAACTGGCTCTCGCTCGGAGCGGGCTGGTTCGCGCTGGTCGTGGGATGCGCCTGGGCCGGTGTCCTCGCCGCCGGCCTGTTCCGCTCGACGACGGCCGGACTCGCCGCGGTGCTGGCCGTCCCGGTGGCGGTCGTTCCCCTCGTGCAACACGTGTTCGGCGGGCCGTCCGTCCGTGCTGCGGCCGGAATCGTCGAGCGGCTCCGCGAGCTGGCCCTGCCGCAGTGGCCCTTCGGCGGCGAACGGTACCTGGCCGCCGTTGCCCGGCTGGTCGCCCAACCCGTCGGCGGAGCACTGACGTTGTCCTTGGGGGCACTGCTCTGCGCCTATGTGTGCACCACCCTGCGCACGAGAGCGCGGTGACGACGATCCGCAACCGTGCGTCCAGCCATGCCCACAACTCCCAGCAAAGCGCCCATTTCTTTCCGATAAGGCGTCAATTGCGACGGAGTGAGCGATCACCCTTTCGTGTGCTTTTCACCAAAGCCCTCAAGGCAGTTGAGAACAGCGCCGACAAAGGAGTCGTGACTACCCTTGCGCAGACCATGATGACCGCCGCCCGCTCCGCCGACTCCGGCCTGGCCGGACCGGGCGAACTCGACCGCTACCCCTTCGCCGAGTCGCCCGCCGTCGAGCGCGTGGGCGCCCCCGTCTGGGAGACACCGGATCCGGAGCTGGGCCGGGTGGGCCGCCGTGCGGCCGGCAGCCGGGGCCGCGGGTTGCACGGCCAACTCGTCCAGCAGCTGGGACAGATGATCGTCTCCGGCGATCTGGGCGCGGACCGGCCGCTGGTTCCCGAGGAGATCGGCCAGCGCTTCGAGGTCTCCCGCACCGTCGTCCGCGAATCGCTGCGCGTCCTGGAGGCCAAGGGCCTGGTCAGCGCCCGGCCGAATGTGGGCACCCGGGTGCGTCCGGTGAGCGACTGGAACCTGCTCGACCCCGACATCATCGAGTGGCGGGCCTTCGGGCCCCAGCGGGACGACCAGCGCCGCGAGCTCAGCGAGCTGCGCTGGACGATCGAGCCTCTCGCCGCCCGGCTCGCCGCCGGACACGGCCGGGAGGACGTCCAGCAGCGGCTCGGGGACATGGTCGAGATCATGGGCCACGCCATGGCGCAGGGGGACGCGCTGACCTTCGCGCGCGCCGACGCAGAGTTCCACACGCTGCTCATCCAGGTCGCCGGGAACCGCATGCTCGAACACCTCTCCGGCATCGTCTCCGCCGCGCTGCAGGTCTCCGGCGGTCCGATCGCCGGCTGCGACCGTCCGACCGAGGCGTCCCTGACCCACCACGCCCGGATCGTCGACGCCCTCGCCGAGGGGGACGGTGCGGGGGCCGAGGTGGCCATGCGCCAGTTGCTCACGACCCACCCCGAGGTCGAGCGCGTGGTGCCCGCCCCCCGCGAGCACTGACCGCGCGCCGGGACACCGCGGGCAGTACGTGGGAAGGCGCGCGATGAGAGGACCGGGCGAGGCGGCACGGCGACGGGGGTCGTGCCGGCCCGGACCCGGCAGGCAGTCCACGACCCCGACACGGGGCGGCACGGAGTCCGCGGAGCCGTCCGCCGATGGTGCCCGGTGCCTGCCGACGGATCGGCGGTCGCCTGCAGTGCGCCTCGCGTCGCCTGGCCCCGCACCGCCCCCTCGCCCCTCCCCGTACCGGTTCGGCCGAACCTGGTGGCGGCACTGAATCCGATCGCAGATGATCCATTTTGATCGCATTCATTACACTTTGAGTGGTTACGGGGTGTGACTCGGGCCACGCGGAATGGGCGTAACGATCCTCGGAACTGCGCGATGACCTAAGAGGTGACAGCCGAGGAGGGAATACGGACGCCGTACGCGGCGCTGTGCCTCTTCCCGGCGCCCGCCCGCGCCGTCGGCCCATCCCCAAGTCGGCGGTCGTCGGCTCCTGTCCGTCGTGGACGGGGCCGGAAGCCGTTTTCCAACGTTCCGAGAGGTTGTTCGTGTCGGCCAGCACATCCCGTACGCTCCCGCCGGAGATCGCCGAGTCCGTCTCTGTCATGGCGCTCATCGAGCGGGGAAAGGCTGAGGGGCAGATCGCCGGCGACGATGTGCGTCGGGCCTTCGAAGCTGACCAGATTCCGGCCACTCAGTGGAA
This sequence comes from Streptomyces griseoaurantiacus, assembly GCF_036189845.1. Classification (NCBI taxonomy): domain Bacteria; kingdom Bacillati; phylum Actinomycetota; class Actinomycetes; order Kitasatosporales; family Streptomycetaceae; genus Streptomyces; species Streptomyces griseoaurantiacus. The sequence continues at coordinate 5,617,208 of NZ_CP108326.1, forward strand.
GAACGTACTGCGCAGCCTCAACCAGATCCTCGAGGAAGAGGGTGTGACGCTGATGGTCAGTGCCGCGGAGCCCAAGCGCACCCGAAAGAGCGTCGCAGCGAAGAGTCCGGCCAAGCGGACCGCCACCAAGACGGTCGCGGCGAAGCCGGTGACCTCGAAGAAGGCCGCCGCCCCCGCCGCCCCCGTCGCTCCGGAGGCGCCCACCGCCGCTCCCGCCGACGACGAGGCCCCCGCCAAGAAGGCGGCCGCGAAGAAGACGACGGCCAAGAAGGCGGCCGCGAAGAAGACCGCCACCAAGAAGACGGCTGCCAAGAAGACCACGTCCAAGAAGGACGAGGCCGAGCCGGGCGAGGAAGAGACGCTCGAGGAGACCCCCAAGGGCGCCGACGAGCCCGAGGGCACCGAGAGTGCCGGGTTCGTCCTCTCCGACGAGGACGAGGACGACGCCCCCGCGCAGCAGGTCGCCGCGGCCGGCGCCACCGCCGACCCGGTCAAGGACTACCTCAAGCAGATCGGCAAGGTCCCCCTGCTCAACGCCGAGCAGGAGGTCGAACTCGCCAAGCGCATCGAGGCCGGCCTGTTCGCCGAGGACAAGCTGGCGAGCGCCGACAAGCTGGCCCCCAAGCTCAAGCGCGAGCTCGAGATCATCGCCGAGGACGGCCGCCGCGCCAAGAACCACCTCCTGGAGGCCAACCTCCGCCTGGTGGTCTCCCTGGCCAAGCGCTACACCGGCCGCGGCATGCTGTTCCTGGACCTGATCCAGGAGGGCAACCTCGGTCTCATCCGCGCGGTCGAGAAGTTCGACTACACCAAGGGCTACAAGTTCTCCACGTACGCCACGTGGTGGATCCGCCAGGCGATCACCCGCGCGATGGCCGACCAGGCCCGCACCATCCGTATCCCGGTGCACATGGTCGAGGTCATCAACAAGCTCGCGCGCGTCCAGCGCCAGATGCTCCAGGACCTGGGCCGCGAGCCCACCCCGGAGGAGCTGGCCAAGGAACTCGACATGACCCCCGAGAAGGTCATCGAGGTCCAGAAGTACGGCCGCGAGCCCATCTCCCTGCACACACCGCTCGGCGAGGACGGCGACAGCGAGTTCGGTGACCTCATCGAGGACTCCGAGGCGGTCGTCCCGGCCGACGCCGTGAGCTTCACGCTCCTCCAGGAGCAGCTGCACTCCGTACTCGACACGCTCTCCGAGCGCGAGGCGGGCGTGGTCTCCATGCGGTTCGGCCTCACCGACGGCCAGCCGAAGACGCTCGACGAGATCGGCAAGGTGTACGGGGTCACCCGTGAGCGCATCCGCCAGATCGAGTCGAAGACGATGTCGAAGCTGCGCCACCCCTCCCGCTCCCAGGTCCTGCGCGACTACCTCGACTAGACCGGGACACGGACGATCCGAGGGCCCGGTTCCCCCTGCGGGAGCCGGGCCCTCGGCATGCCGACAGCTCCTCGGCCCGGGGCCGGCCGCGCGGTGGACGGACGCTCTGCGTGTGCGGTCGAGGGGCGGGTGAATCACTCTGGGTGTTCCATGACCACCTCTGAGTGAGGAGTGCGCATGCGTCGTCCCTTCGCCCGGGCGCTGGCCCTCGGGGCCGCAGCGGCCGTGATACCACTGGCCGCGCCCGCCCCCGCCACCGCCGACAGCGTCGTGATCGGTGGCCGGCCCGTCGACGTCTCCCAGAGTCCCTGGACGGTCGCCCTGTCCAGCCGTGACCGGTTCGGGGCAAACAGGTCGGGACATTTCTGCGGAGGGGTCGTGGTCGCCCGCACGGCCGTCCTCACCGCGGCGCACTGCCTGGAACGGGACGTCCTCGGCTCACCCCGTGCCCGCGACCTCAAGGTCATCGCCAACCGGACGGACCTGCTGTCCACCCAGGGCGAGGAGGTCGCCGTGCGGGACGTGTGGGTCAATCCCCGCTACGACAGTGACACGAACGCCGGTGATTTCGGGCTGCTCACGCTCGCCTCACCGCTGCCCGAGAACGCGGTCATCAGGATGGCGGGCGCCGAGGATCCCGCGTACACGCCGGGCGAGCAGGCGACGGTGTACGGCTGGGGGGACACCACGGGAGCCGGTGCCTATCCACGCGACCTGAGGGCCGCCTCCGTGCACGTCCTGTCCGACGAGGCCTGCAGGGCGGCGTATCCGGGCAGCAGGAACGGCACCTACGTGGCCGCGTCGATGCTGTGCGCGGGGGAGGCGGGCGGGGGGCGGGACGCGTGTCAGGGGGACAGCGGCGGCCCGCTGGTGGCACAGGGGCGTCTGATCGGCCTGGTGTCCTGGGGGAGCGGCTGCGGGCAGCCCGACAGCCCCGGTGTCTACACGCGCGTCGCGGACGTTGTGCGCACGCTCAGCGCCGGACGCTGAGCCCGGCACGCTCGGGGCCGCGTGAGGGCCGCGAGCGCCGCGGGGCGGGCCGCCTGCCGCCGGTACCCGGGCATGCGTCGGTCCCGAGGCATGCGAACGGGCGGCCGCCCCGTGGGCCGGGGCGGCCGCCCGTTTCGCCGGCCTGATGCCGGCACTCGCTCGTCGTTGACGCGAAGTGTCAGCGCTCCTCTTCGGCAGGGGACGCCGGAACGGACGTCAGGCGCTGCGTCTCGTCCTGTATCTCAGCGGCGATCTTCTTGAGCTCCGGCTCGAACTTGCGACCGTGGTGGGCGCAGAAGAGCAGTTCTCCGCCGCTCAGGAGGACCACGCGTACGTAGGCCTGGGCGCCGCAACGGTCGCAGCGGTCGGCCGCCGTCAGCGGGGTCGCGGGGGTCAGAACAGTAGTCACGTCGCCTCTTCTCTAGCTCGACGAGCTGTCGTACCAGGGTCAACATCCAACCAGGCCGAAAACGTTCCCGCTCGCGGCGCTTTCCTCGGAAAAATCTCTCCGGGGCCGGCTGTCTGCTGCCGGTTGGCGGCGAATGTGCCGTAGTGCGTTTCTCTGTGTCGTACGGTTTCGCGCTGTCTGGGGGCTGTCTGTCAGGGGTGCGGTCCTCCCGGCCGGCTTGCCGGTGTTCATGAGGACGTGCCCGGAGCCTAAATGGTTCATGCCTCGAAGGGAACGTGATATGTACTTCACTCCAACGAGGGATCGAACGCCCGTGCGAGCCTGAACTAGTCTGAGTTCGGGGGGAGGGTGGCGTGACAACGGCTCTACCTGGGCTCGGTACGCTCGGACCCGCGACGAAGCCGCGCCCTTACCCTCAAGGGCCTCATCCGAAATTCAGCGAGGAGCGAACCGCGTGACCGCCGAGACGTCCGTCCCGTCCACAGCGCTTCTGACCGGAGCAGACCGGGACGGTTCCAACTACACCGCGCGGCACCTCCTCGTCCTCGAGGGCCTCGAGGCCGTACGCAAGCGCCCGGGCATGTACATCGGATCCACCGACAGCCGCGGTCTGATGCACTGCCTGTGGGAGATCATCGACAACTCCGTCGACGAGTCTCTGGGAGGCCACTGCGACCACATCGAGGTCGTCCTGCACGACGACGGCTCGGTCGAGGTCCGCGACAACGGCCGCGGCATCCCGGTCGACGTCGAGCCGAAGACCGGCCTGTCCGGCGTCGAGGTCGTGATGACCAAGCTGCACGCGGGCGGCAAGTTCGGCGGCGGCTCCTACGCGGCCTCCGGCGGCCTGCACGGCGTCGGCGCCTCCGTGGTCAACGCCCTGTCCGCCCGTCTCGACGTCGAGGTGGACCGCAACGGCCACACCCACGCCGTCAGCTTCCGGCGCGGTGTGCCCGGCGCCTTCACGGGAGCGGGACCGGACGCGAAGTTCGAGGCCGGGGGCGGGCTGCGCAAGACGAAGAAGATCCCGAAGTCCCGCGTCGGCACGCGGGTGCGCTATTGGGCCGACCGCCAGATCTTCCTCAAGGACGCCAAGCTCTCCCTGGAGACGCTGCACCAGCGCGCCCGCCAGACCGCGTTCCTCGTCCCCGGCCTGACCATCGTCGTGCGCGACGAGTACGGACTCGGTGAGGGCGGCAGCAAGGGCGAGGAGTCCTTCCGCTTCGACGGCGGCATCAGCGAATTCTGCGAGTACCTGGCCACCGACAGGCCGGTCTGCGACGTCCTCCGCTTCACCGGACAGGGCACCTTCAAGGAGACCGTCCCCGTCCTGGGCGAGGACGGGCAGATGACGCCCACCGACGTCGTGCGCGAACTGGGCGTGGACGTGGCACTGCGCTGGGGCACCGGCTACGACAGCGCGGTCAGGTCCTTCGTCAACATCATCGCCACGCCCAAGGGCGGCACCCACGTCGCGGGCTTCGAGCAGGCCGTCGCCCGGACCTTCAACGAGGTCCTGCGCGCCAAGAAGCTGCTGCGGGTCGCCGAGGACGACATCGTCAAGGACGACGCGCTGGAGGGACTCACCGCGGTCGTCACCGTCCGACTGGCCGAACCCCAGTTCGAAGGGCAGACCAAGGAGGTCCTCGGCACGTCGGCGGCCCGCCGCATCGTGGCCAACGTCGTCTCCAAGGAACTCAAGGCGTTCCTGACCTCCACCAAGCGGGACGCCGCCGCGCAGGCCCGCGTGGTGATGGAGAAGGCGGTCGCCGCCGCGCGGACGCGGATCGCCGCACGCCAGCACAAGGACGCACAGCGCCGTAAGACCGCCCTGGAGTCCTCCTCCCTGCCGGCCAAGCTCGCCGACTGCCGCAGCGACGACGTGGGCCGCAGTGAGCTGTTCATCGTCGAGGGCGATTCCGCGCTCGGTACGGCCAAGCTCGCCCGGAACTCCGAGTTCCAGGCGCTGCTGCCGATCCGCGGCAAGATCCTCAACGTGCAGAAGTCCTCCGTCACCGACATGCTCAAGAACGCCGAGTGCGGGGCGATCATCCAGGTCATAGGGGCGGGCTCGGGGCGCACCTTCGACATCGACACGGCCCGCTACGGCAAGATCATCATGATGACCGACGCCGATGTGGACGGCTCGCACATCCGTACGCTGCTGCTGACGCTGTTCCACCGGTACATGCGGCCCATGGTCGAGGCGGGCCGGGTGTTCGCGGCGGTGCCGCCGCTGCACCGCATCGAACTGGTCCAGCCGAAGAAGGGCCAGGACAAGTACGTGTACACGTACTCCGACCGCGAGCTGCGGGACCGGCTGCTGGAGTTCCAGAGCAAGAACATCCGGTACAAGGACTCCATCCAGCGGTACAAGGGGCTCGGCGAGATGGACGCCGACCAGCTGGCCGAGACGACGATGGACCCGCGGCACCGGACGCTGCGGCGGATCAACCTCACCGACCTGGAGGCCGCGGAGACGGTCTTCGACCTGCTCATGGGCAATGACGTGGCGCCGCGCAAGGAGTTCATCTCCAGCTCGGCGGCCACGTTGGACCGGTCGCGCATCGACGCGTGAGCGTCACCCGGTGCCGGTGCCGGTGCCGGTGCCGGTGCCGGTGCCGGTGCGGGGCCCGGGGCCCGGGGCTGAGGCGCCCGGGGTGTCTCCACCCGTGGGTGGAGAAGGCCGCGGGTGGAGATCCACCCGCGCTCCACCCGTGCGCCGATCCGCCGGTCCGTGCATCTCCGTAGCGTCGTAGGCGTGAACGGCACCTGCCGTTCCGTCCGCTTCTCTCGCTCACGGAGGCCGGGATGTCCGGGGTCGTGGATGTTGTGCTGATCGCCGCCGCAGTGGTGCTGGTGGTCGTGCGCCAGTTCCGTACGCGTCGTGTGGACACGGACCGGCGCTGGTGGATCGGTCCGGGCGTCCTCGCCGTGCTCGCGGTGCGCGAACCGGGGCTGCTCGACGCGCACCACCGCGTGGGATCCGCGGTGCTGCTCGCGGTCGAACTGCTCATCGGTCTGGCCGTGGGGGCCGGCTGGGCCTGGACCTCGTGCATATGGGCGGAGCCGGACGGTGGTGTGTGGACCAGGAGCACCACGGCCGGGGTGGTCGTGTGGGGCGTCGGCATAGCCCTGAGGGCCGCGCTGTTCGGCGTGGGCGCGGCGCTGGGCATCTCCCAGGACAGTTCGGCACTCGTGATGGCGCTGGCGGCCACGTTGCTGGTCCGCTCGGGGATCCTGGCCTGGAGGGCGCGGTCGGTGCGCCCGGAGGTCGAGGGCGGCACGGCGGACGCCCCGGTCGTGGGGCGGCCCGCGTGGAAGGAGCCCGTGTGACGGACAACGCGTGGACGCGGTGGCCCTCCCGTGAGGCGCTCGGCCTGACGGGCACCTCCCGGCCCCGTCAGGCGCTCACCTGGACCGTACGGGCGCTGGTGCTCGCGATGCTGCTCTGGGGTGCCTTCCGCGACGCCCCGCTGCGGTGGTGGGAGCTGGGCGGGGCGGTGGCGGGTCTCCTCGTGGCGGCCGTGGCCGCCTGGGCGCTGTATCGCACCACGCTCGCGCACCGGCTGATGCCCTCACTGGCGCTGTTCGCGCTCCTCCTGGCGACGGGCATCGCGGCCACGGCCATCGGGTTGACCGTCCCGGCCCTGGTGATCTGGTGCGGTTGTGCGGTGACGGCACTGGAGCGACTGCCCTTCGTCGCGGCCCTGCCCCTCGGCACGCTCGCGCTGGCGGGCTACGTGGTGCTCGACGGGGACGCATGGCCGGCCACCGCGGCGACGGTCACCGGGCTCGCGCTCGCCGGTTACGTGCTGCGGCTGGATGCGGAGGCGCGGGCCCAGTCGCTGCGGCTGCTGACCCAGGAGCGAGCGGCGCGGGCGGCCGAGGCGGAGTCGGCGGCGCTGGCGGAGCGGGCCCGGATAGCCAGGGAGATCCACGACGTGCTGGCGCACAGCCTCTCGGCGCAACTGGTGCACCTGGAGGCGGCCCGGCTGCTGATCGAGAGGGGGGCCGGGCGCGAGCGCATACTCGAGCGGGTTGTGGCGGCCCGCGGGATGGCCAGGGAAGGACTCGCCGAGACCAGGCAGGCGCTGTCGGCGCTGCGGGGCGAGGTGTCCTCGGTGGAGGAGTTCCTGAGCGAGCTCGTCACCGTGGAGGACGGGGCCGAGGTCACCGTCGTGGGGGAACGCCGCCCGCTGCCGGCCGAGGCCTCGCAGACGGTGCGCAGGGTCGCCCAGGAGGCGCTCACCAACGTCCGCAAGCACGCACCGGGCGCCAGGGTGCACTTGCGACTGGAGTACGCGCGGCGGCACGTGCGGCTGGAGGTACGGGACAGCGGGGGGCCGCCGGGTGAAATGAGTGGTACGGGCGGGGGGTACGGTCTGCTGGGCATGCGGGAGCGGGCCGAGTTGCTGGGTGGCTCGCTGGAGGCCGGGCCGGGCGAGGAGGGGTTCGTGGTGACGCTGAAGGTGCCGGTATGACCTCGGAGGAGGAGAAGCCGGTGCGGGTCGTCGTCGCGGACGACCAGACGGTGGTGCGCGAGGGCATCGTGATGCTGCTCGGACTGCTGCCCGGTCTGGAGGTCGTGGGCGCGGCGGGGGACGGGGAGGAGGCCGTGCGGCTCGTCGGCGAACTGGCGCCGGACGTGGTGCTGATGGACCTGCGCATGCCGCGCTGTGACGGGGTGGAGGCGACACGGCGCGTCCGGGCCGAGTACCCGGGCACCCAGGTCGTCGTGCTGACGACGTTCGGGGACGACGAGTCGTTGTTCCCGGCGCTCAGGGCGGGCGCCCGGGGCTATCTGACCAAGGACGCGGGAGGCGAGGAGATCCTGCGGGCCGTGCGCAGCGTGGTCTCCGGGCAGGCCGGGCTCGCCCCGAGTGTCCAGCGCCGGCTGCTGGAGCGCCTGGACCGGCCCGGGACGGTCGTGACGTCCCCCGAGGAGGCGCCGGACGGCCTCACCGTGCGGGAGGTGGAGGTGCTGGTGCTGATCGCGGAGGGACTCAGCAACCAGGAGATCGCCCGGCGGCTGCACGTCTCCACCGCCACGGTGAAGACCCACATCAACAACATGTTCGCCAAGACGGGCCTCAAGGACCGTGCGCAGGCGGTGCGTTACGCCTTCCGGAAGGGACTGGTGACACCTCTCGAGTAGGTCGCGCGGGTCACCTGATGGGGTGAAGACCTGGGGGAAGAAGAGTCGGGGAACCTCCTGATCTGTCCATCCTTGGGGCATGCAGTCACGCAATGACCGTTCCCCCGTCGGCGGGGGTGCCGCCGAGGACCTTCCGGAGCACCCCGCACCCCGCGATCCGGTTCCCCCGGACGGGGGGCAGGGCCCGGCCGCCGGGTACGACGACCCCTGGTACGACGCGCTCGCCGCCGGCTGGGCGGAGGCGGACGGGGCGGGCCTCGCCGCGCGGGCGGTTCCGGCACCTCGGCGGGAACGTGAACGGGGCGTGGCGGAGGTCTATCTGGAGGTGCGGTCCAGCGCCGCCTTCCAGGAGGTGCGTCGGCGGTACCGCCGGTTCGTGATCCCGGGGGCTCTCGTCTTCCTCACCTGGTACGTGGGCTACGTGGTGGCCGCGACGTCCGCGCCGGGGCTGATGGCGCGTCCGGTGGCGGGCGCGGTGAACGTGGCGATGCTGGCGGGGCTCGGGCAGTTCCTCAGCACCTTCCTGCTCACCTGGGCCTACGCGCGGCACGCCCGGCTGCGCAGGGACCGGGCGGCTCTCGATCTGCGTTGGAGCACACAGGAGTTGACGAGGAGCAGCGAGGGCGGGCAACGGTGAACGGGCATCATCAGGCGCTGGCTCTGGCGCTGTTCAGCGCCTTCGTGGCCGTGACGCTGGCCATCACGACGTGGGTGAGCCGCAAGCGGCACGGCTCGGCGGAGGAGTTCTACGCCGGCGGGCGCCTCTTCTCGCCGATGGAGAACGGTTTCGCGCTCTCGGGCGACTATCTCTCCGCCGCCTCCTTCCTCGGCGTCACCGGGCTCATCGCGCTGTTCGGCTACGACGGGCTGCTGTACGTGGTGGGCTTCCTCGTCGCGTGGCTCGTGGTGCTGTTCTTCGTCGCCGAACTGGTGCGCAACTGCGGACGGTTCACGCTGGCCGACGTGGTGGCGGCACGCATGAGGGAGCGGCCGGTGCGCATCGCCGCGGGCACCTCCTCGGTGACGGTCTCGATCCTGTACCTGGTGGCGCAGATGGTGGGAGCGGGCAGTCTCGTGGCCCTCCTGCTCGGCGGCACCGGCGAGGCGGCCCGGTCCTGGACGGTCATCGGGGTAGGCGCGCTCATGGTGGTGTACGTGTCGTTCGGTGGCATGCGGGCCACCACGTGGATCCAGATCGTCAAGTCGGTGCTGATGCTCGGCGGAACGGTCGTGCTGACGGTGCTGGTGCTGCTCAGATTCCACGGCAACGTCGACGACCTCCTGCGCACCGCCACGGACCGCAGCGGGCACGGGAAGGCCTTCCTCGCGCCCGGGCTGAAGTACGGCGGCGGCTGGACCGCGCGGGCGGACTTCGTCAGCCTGGGCCTGGCACTGGTCCTGGGCACGGCGGGCCTGCCGCACATCCTCTCGCGGTTCTTCACCGTGCCGACGGCCCGGGCCGCGCGCCGTTCGGTGGTGTGGTCGGTGGGGCTGATCGGCGGTTTCTACCTGATGACGATCGTGCTCGGTTTCGGGGCCGCGGCACTGGTCGGACCCGAGGCGCTCAAGAAGTCCGACGCCTCCGGCAACACGGCGGTGCCCCTGCTCGCGCTCGACCTGGGCGGCGGGGCCGACACCACCGGGGGAACGGTGCTGTTCGCGGTGGTCGCCGCCGTCGCCTTCGCCACGATCCTCGCGGTGGTCGCCGGTATCACGCTGGCCTCCTCGGCCTCCGTGGCCCACGACCTCTACGCGGCCCTGCGCCGGCCCGGGGGACGGCAGCGCGGGGAGGTCGGCGTGGCGCGGGTAGCGGCGGTCGGCATCGGGGTCGTCGCGATCGCGCTCGGACTGCTCGCCCGCGATCTCAACGTGGCCTTCCTGGTGGGGCTCGCCTTCGCGGTCGCCGCCTCTGCGAACCTTCCGGTGCTGATGTACACGCTGTTCTGGCGCGGCTTCACCACGCGCGGCGCGGTCTGGGCCGTCTACGGGGGACTGGTGCCCGCCGTGCTGCTCGTCGTGCTGTCCCCGGTGGTCTCCGGCAGCTCCGACTCGCTGTTCCCCGGAGTCGACCTGCAGTACTTCCCGCTGCGGAACCCCGGCATCGTCTCCATCCCGCTCGGCTTCCTGGCCGGCTGGCTCGGCACGGTCACCTCGGCGGAACCCCCGGACGAGGCCAAGCACGCCGAGACCGAGGTCCGTTCACTCACCGGCGCCGGGGCGGTGTGAACCGCCGGGCGACCCGGCCCAACCCCGGCCGTCCGCCCCAAACCCCGGCCGTCCGGTCAGAACCCTGGCCGTCCGGTCAGCCCCGGCCGCCCGGCGACGGCCGCCGCGCTCCGCCGCCCACCCACCGCGCGGCCCGGGCTCGGAGCGTCATGGGGACCGCAGCGGCCACCGTCACGGTGCCACCCACGTGTACCGGTGTTCCGGGCGCCCCGTGTCGCCGTACTTCAGGGACAGGCTGAGCCGGCCCGCCTGTTCCAGGTGGCGCAGATAGCGCTGGGCGGTGGAGCGGCTCAGACCCGTCTCGGCGGCCACCTCGTGGGCCGACAGCGGGTGCCCGGCCCGGTGCAGCACGGTGCAGATGAGGTCGGTGGTCGGCTCCGAGTGGCCGCTGGGCAGCCCCTGGGCGGAGGGCACGGGCCCGGTACGCAGCGCGCCGAAGATCCGGTCCACCTGCTCCTGTCCCGCCGGGCCGTGACCGCCGACCCTCTCCACCGTCCGGCGCAGCGCGGCGTAGGACTCCAGGCGGGCGCGCAGCGCGGTGAAGGTGAACGGTTTCACCAGGTAGTGCAGCGCGCCCAGACGCATGGCCGCCCGCACCGTGGCGACGTCGCTCGCCGCCGTGATCATGATGACGTCGCTGCCGTGGCCGCGTTCGCGCATGCTGTGCACCACTTCGAGGCCCGTACGGTCGGGCAGGTAGTGGTCGAGCAGCACCAGGTCGACCGGGCAGCGCGCCACGGCCGCCAGGGCCTGCGCGCCGCTGTGCGCGTGCGCGGACACCCGGAAGCCGGGAACCTTCGCCACGTATCTGGCGTTGATCTCGGCGACACGGAAGTCGTCGTCGACCACCAGGACGTCAATCATCGAGCCTCTCCCTCAAGGCCGACGGGCGCGACGCCCGTGAGTTCGGCCCCCTGGTTGTAGCGCGAGCAGAACGAGCACAACAGGCCGCTGCAGGCAAAAGAACGTTCAGGGCGCAGAAGACTGCTGCGTGGCCCCCGTCACACCTACGGTCCTCGGCCATGAGCGCAGACATCGGCCCCGCCATCGAACTGCGGGGCGCCGGCAAGACCTTCACCACCCCCTCGGGGGGCCCGCACACCGCCGTCCGCGGGCTCGACCTCACCATCGGGCAGGGTGAGTTCGTGGCTGTCGTGGGCCCCACCGGCTGCGGCAAGTCGACCACGCTGACCCTCGTCAGCGGCCTGGAGGAGCCCACCGAGGGCGAGGTCCTCGTCTTCGGCCGCCCGGTACGGGGAGTCGGCGACAAGGTCGGCTTCGTCTTCCAGCAGGACGCCACCTTCCCCTGGCGCACGGTCCTGTCCAACGTCATGGCGGGCCCCCGCTTCCGCGGTGTGCCCAAGACGGAGGCGCGGCAGAAGGCGCGCGCCTGGCTGGAGCGGGTGGGCCTCGGCGCCTTCGAGGACCGCTACCCGCACCAGCTCTCCGGCGGCCAGCGCAAGCGCGTCGCCCTGGCCGCGACCTTCGTCAACGACCCCGAGATCCTGCTCATGGACGAGCCGTTCTCGGCGCTCGACGTGCAGACCAGGGCACTGATGTCGGACGAGTTGCTGGAGCTGTGGGGCGGCACCCGGGCCTCCGTCGTCTTCGTCACCCACGACCTGGAGGAGTCCATCGCCCTGGCCGACAAGGTCGTCGTGATGACGGCCGGGCCCGCCACCGTCAAGCGGGTCTACGACATCGACCTGCCACGGCCCCGCAAGGTGGAGGAGGTACGTCTGGAACCTCGGTTCGTCGAGATCTACCGCGAGATCTGGGAGTCCCTCGGCGAAGAGGTCCGCATCACCCGCGAGAGGGGTGTCGCCGATGTCGCCTGAGATCCTGCCCGAGACGGCGGTCGCGGCGCGCGCGGCCGAGAAGACCGGCGTGGACCGCTCCCCGGCACGCGCGCGTGCCGCACGCCGGCGCACACTGCTGGTCACCGCCGCCCGCGTCCTCGTCCTCGTTCTCGTCCTCGGCCTGTGGGAGCTGCTGTCCCGCACCGAGGTCATCGATCCGTTCAACTTCTCGATGCCCTCGAAGATCTGGGAGCAGACCTGGACCTGGATCACCCACGGCACGGCACTCGGCTCGCTCGGCGAGCAGATCTGGTACACGCTGCAGGAGGCGCTGCTCGGCTGGGTGTTCGGGGTCGTCGCGGGTGTCGTCCTCGGCATCGCGCTGGGTCGGATCGCCTTCCTCGCCGACATCCTCGGGCCCTACATCAAGGTGCTCAACTCGATCCCCCGGATCGTCCTTGCCCCGATCTTCGTCATCTGGTTCGGGCTCGGTCCCGCCTCCAAGATCGCCTCGGCCGTGGTCCTCGTCTTCTTCCCGGTCTTCTTCAACGCCTTCCAGGGGGCCCGCGAGGTCGACCGCAACCTGGTCGCCAATGCCCGCATCCTCGGGGCCGGCGACCGCCGGGTGACCTTCCAGGTCGTCATCCCCTCGGCCACCTCCTGGATCTTCACCAGCCTCCACGTCAGCTTCGGCTTCGCCCTGATCGGCGCCATCGTCGGCGAGTACATCGGGGCCACCAAGGGCATCGGGCTGCTCGTCGCCCAGTCCCAGGGCACGTTCAACGCGGCCGGTGTGTACGCGGCGATGGTCATCCTCGCCGCGGTCGCCCTCGTCGCCGAAGGGCTGCTCACCTTCGCCGAGCGCCGCATCTTCCGCTGGAAGCCGCCCGCGGACGGCCGCTGAACCGGCCCGGCACGCCCCGCCCCGTTCTCCCGGCACGCCACAGCCAGCCCTCCGCGCCCGCTCGCGCCCCCTCCCCGCACCACCTCACGAAGGACGTGAACCACCATGCGCACGCACCGACCCGTCCGCTACGCCGCCCTCGCCACCGCCGCCCTGCTCGCCCTCACCTCGCTCACCGCCTGTGCCGACGACGCCTCCGGCACGGCCTCGGGCTCCGGCGGCAAGGGGGACGGCAAGGGAGTCAAGGTCAAGATCATGGTCGGTGGTCTGGACAAGGTCATCTACCTGCCCGCGATGCTCACCCAGCGGCTCGGCTACTTCGACGCGGAGGGCCTCGACGTCGAGATGCTGAGCGAGCCTGCCGGGGTGCAGGCCGAGACCGCGCTCGTCTCCGGGCAGGTCCAGGGCGCCGTCGGCTTCTACGACCACACCCTCGACCTGCAGACCAAGGGCAAGCACGTGGAGTCCGTCGTGCAGTTCTCGCGGGCACCCGGCGAGGTGGAGGTCGTCTCCAAGAAGCACGCCGGCGACATCACCTCGCCCAAGGACTTCAAGGGCCGCAAGCTCGGCGTGACGGGCCTCGGTTCCTCGACGGACTTCCTCAGCAAGTACCTCGCGGTCAGAGCGGGCGTGAAGGTGAGCGAGTTCAGCCCGGTGGCCGTCGGGGCGGGACCCACGTTCATCTCGGCCCTGCAGAAGGGGTCCATCGACGCCGGGATGACCACGGACCCGACCGTCGCCCAGATCCTGAGCAAGGACCTCGGCAAAGTCCTCCTCGACATGCGTACCCCGCAGGGCTCCAAGGAGGCGCTCGGCGGCCCGTACCCCTCGTCGAGCCTGTACATGCAGACCGAGTGGGTCGACGGCCACAAGGACACCGTCCAGAAGCTGGCCAACGCCTTCGTCAGGACCCTGAAGTGGATGTCCACGCACAGCGCGGCGCAGATCGCGGACAAGATGCCCGCCGACTACTCCCAGGGGGACAAGAAGCTCTACGCGGGCGCGATCGAGAGCACCCTGCCCATGTTCACCAAGGACGGCGTGATGCCGCCGGAGGGACCGGCCACCGTGGAGCGGGTCCTCAAGGCGTTCAACCCCAACATCAAGAACGCGACGATCGACCTGGACAGGACGTACACCACGGAGTTCGTGAAGAAGGCCACCGGCTGAGCGGGCGCCCGCGCGGCCCTCACCCCGGCGACGGCCGCGCGGGCGTCGGTCACCCTCACCCGGGCTCCTCGGAGAGCGCCTCCGGAAGGACCACCGTGAACTCGGCGCCGCCGCCCTCCGCCTCGTCCACGCGGACGCAGCCGCCCTGCCGCTCGGCCAGGCGGCACACCAGGGAGAGGCCGATACCGCGCTTTCCGTGGGCCGGTGGCCGCTTCGTGGACCATCCGTCGGTGAAGATCAGTTCCCGACGGTCCGCCGGAACGCCCGGGCCGGTGTCGCGGACCCGGAGCACCGCCGTACGCCCCTCGGCGCGCAGCTCGACCTCCACGCGGGCGTGCCGCGTCCCGGCGACGGCGTCCAGGGCGTTGTCCACCAGGTTGCCGACGACGGTGACCAGGCCCCTGGGGTCGATCAGCCGGTCCGGCAGCAGGGTCCCGTCCGCGACCCACAGGGCCACCCCGCGCTCCGCCGCGACGGTCGCCTTGCCGACCAGCAGGGCCGCGAGGAGCGGGTCGTGGACCTTCTCGGTCACCTGCTCCGCCGTGACCCGGTGCTCGCCGACGACCTCCCCGACGAACTCGACCGCGTCCTCGTACATCTCCAGTTCGAGCAGGCCGAGAAGGGTGTGCATCCGGTTGGCGTGCTCGTGGTCCTGGGCGCGCAGGGCGTCGATGAGCCCCCGCGTGGAGTCCAGTTCGCGCCCGATCCGCTCCAGCTCCGTACGGTCGCGCAGGGTCGCGACGGCGCCGCCGTCCTCCGTGGGCATGCGGTTGGCGAGCAGCACGCGGGGGCCGCGCACCGTCAGCAGGTCGGTGCCGGTGACCCGCCCGGCCAGCACGTCCGTGGTGCGCCCGGCGCCGAGCGCCTCGTCGAGGGGACGCCCGAGGGCCTCCTCGCCGATGCCCAGCAGCCGCCGCGCCTCGTCGTTGAGCAGGCGGACACGCCCGGCCCGGTCCAGGGCGACGACGCCCTCCTTGATGCCGTGCAGCATCGCCTCCCGCTCCGAGAGCAGGGCGGATATGTCGGAGAACGCGAGGTCGCGGGTCTGCCGCTGGACCCGCCGGGAGATCAGGTACGCGGCCAGCGCGCCGATCGCCAGGGCCGCCCCGGCGTAGGCGAACAGCCCGGGTATCGCGTGCACGAGCTTGGCGCGGACGCTGTTGTACTCGATGCCCACCGAGACGGCGCCGATGATCCGCCCCTCCGCGTCCCGCAGCGGCACCTTGCCCCGGGCTGAGCGGCCCAGGGTGCCGCGGTCGATCCCCATGACCTCCCTGCCGGCCAGAGCCCCGCTCGGGTCGGTCGAGACGACCTCGCCGATCCGGCCGGGATCGGTGTGCGACCAGCGCACCCCGTGCAGGTTCATCACCACCACGTACTCCGCCCCGCTGGCCCGCCGGATGCGTTCCGCCTCCTGTTGGACGGGTCCCCCGGGTGTCGGCAGGGAGGTCCGGAAGTCCTCGGCGAGCTGCGGCTGGGCGGCGGTGGTCTGGGCGATGGCGAGGGCCCGCCGCATCGCCTGCTCGTCGAGCTGCTTGCCGAGCGGGGCGAGGAAGAGACCGGTGGCGAGCACGGCGACGCCCGCGGCGACCGCGACCTGCATCAGAAGGAGCTGCGAGAACATGCGCCGCGGCAGGCCGAGGCGCAGCCGTCGTACGGGTGTACGGGGACTCATGGGCACGACGGTACGGTCCGCGTGCGCCGCGTCCCAGGGAGCGCGGTGGGGGAATCGTGCAGGGTGGGGCGCCGGGGCGCCCCGGTGCGTCACAGCGCGCGGGGAGCGTGCGCACGGCCCGCGCGCCCCGGGACGGACGTCAGCGCCGGCCGGGACCCGATGCCCTCGCCGGGTGCAGCGCGCGCACCGCCTCGACGTCCATCCGCGTGGGGGAGCCCAGAACCGAGCCGCAGCTCTCCGGCCGGGGCGGCGAGGAGGCGCCCTGGACCACGGTGACCCGCCAGAGGCGGCCGTCCGCGTGGGCGACGGTGACCTCCCAGAGGGGGGCCTCGCCCTCGGTCCGGGTCACGGTGAGCGCGTCCGCCGCGTGGATGCCGGTGCGCGCGCGGACGGCGAGTTCGGCGGCCTGGGCGGGCCGCTCCCAGGCGGAGCCGCCCCGGCACCCCTCCAGCACGATCCGCCCCTCGCGCACGCCCCGGAGCGCGTCCCGCACCAGCGGCGCCGTGGCCCGCCCGTAGGCGTAGCCGTAGGGGAGGACCAGCACCGTGGGGGCGAAGCGGTGGCCGCCCAGGTGGGTGACCTCCCAGGTGCCCGGCACACCGGCGGCGGCCAGTTCGCCGGCCAGCGGCCGGCCGAGGAGGGCGCAGCACCGGTCACGCTTGCCGTTGGTGCACACCAGGGCCAGCGGATCACCGGTGTGCGGGCGGCCCGCCAGGGCGTCGTCGAAGGTGCGCGGGTCTCCCGCGCCGAGCGCCGCGAAGTCCAGGTCGAGAAGGTGTGCGGGGTCGGTGACGGTGGCGCCGTGCAGCCAGGAGCGGCCGGGCACGGTGTGGGCGGCGTACACCTGCCGCACGGTGGAGGTGTCGGTCTCCTCGGTGCGCACCTGCGCGCCCGGGTCCGGGTCGGCATGGCGGCCGGGGCGGCGGATCAGTGCGAGGCGCACGCCCGTGCCCTTCGCGGCGGCCTCCAGGGCGCGGCCGAGCCGCTGGTCCAGCTGGCTCGACGTGAGGGCCTTGACGCCCCAGGGGCCGGGCTGTTCGAGGAGCAGCCAGGTCCGCGCGGTGGCGGCGGTGCCGGCGAGGGGCTCGTCGAGGGCCTGGGACGCGGTGGTGCACGTACTCACAGAGGTGAGCCTAACCTGACTTGCCCGGTGGTGCCGTCCGGGGCCGCCCCGGCGCCCCCCCGGGGGGACGAGCCTGGCGGCCGGGCCCCCGGGAGTCCCGGCGAGGCACGCGTTCGACGCGGGGGGCTCGCCGGGGGCGGTTCACGCGTCCGGGATCTGGGCCTTCGCGCGCAGCAGTGTGTCGCGGGTGATGACCACGATGCGTTCGTAGTCGGCGCGGGACGCGTCGGGGGGAAGTTCGGCGTCGAGTTGCGCGGTTGCCTCGGTGCCGATGACGGCGAAGTTGCCGTCGTTCAGCTCGAAGATGTCGGGGCAGCTCTGCCCGGTCGCGCTGCCGCGCTCCCGGGGCGAGGCGCCGATGCGACGCACGATCTTCAAGTCCGTTCCTAGCCTGGTGAGAGGGCGGGTCGCCACGGATGCCCGGGACGCCTGCGGCACGGGGGCCGCACAGAAAAAGCAGTTCGCGGCAGGTTTGACTCCGGCGAACTGCGGGTAGAATAGCGCCCCTCACCACAGGCGCCTTCACGCGGACTTCCGTGGTTGACGAAGAGCAACCCGCCTCACTCGGATGGCGGTTCGCCCACCACCCACCATTCCTCGTGCTCGCCGTCCTCCTGTTCGGCGACCAGCGCGTCCATGTCGCGCACCAGGGCGTCCATCATCCTGCCGATCCGCGCCTCCTCCGACCACGCGGGCAGGCTGTCGCGGTGCCTGCGGGTCGCCTGCCAGTACTCCCGGAAGACCGCGTTGCGGCACATCATCCGTACGTGGCCGTACAGCTCGGCCAGGCTCAGGGCCCCGATGCGGTGGAAGTACAGCGCGTTGACGTACAGGGCGTTGGCGAAGAGGTACTGGCGCTGCCGCTCCGCCGGGACCTCGTCGTCGTAGGTGTCCAGGACGGCGGCGAGCGCGGGGTCGTCCATGGCCTTGCACAGCAGGTCGAAGTGGAGCCGGTGCTGTTCCACGAGTGCCGCACGCCGTCGTTTCCGGCCGTACCGCTCGGTGACGGTGCGTCCGGCCGCGGCCAGAGTGTCTCTGGTCGCGGATCGGAGCCTCCGTATCGCCGAGGTCTGTGCGGTCATGTGCAACCCCCGATTCCAGGCGGCCGTGCGCCGGCCGTCGGATGCGGGAGGGCTGACGGGGACCGGCGAGCGGTGGGCGACGCTTGCCGTCTCCAGGGTGCATAGGAGCACTGATCGGCGGGGAGGCGGAAACAAGGCGCACAGGGGGAAGCGAGGGTCGCACGGACCGGCGCCAAGCGGAACGTCTGCCCCGCGCACGCCGCGCACCGGCGCACACCCCGGGGCGTGCCGAAGGGCTCGTATCCTGGTACGGCAGCGCAGTTCTCGCGCGTGTTCCGGAGTTGTCCGGGACGCGCGCCGGCACGGAGGGGTCGCACGGTGGACCAGAGCCCGGTGAACCGGAGCCCGAGCCGTCGGCAGGTACCGGTCGTGGTCCTCGCCGGGTTCCTCGGCTCCGGCAAGACCACCCTGCTCAACCATCTGCTGCACCACAGCGGGGGCAGCCGCATCGGTGCCGTCGTCAACGACTTCGGGTCGGTCGAGATCGACGCCATGGCCGTGGCGGGGGCACTCGGCGACTCCACCGTCTCGCTCGGCAACGGCTGCCTGTGCTGTGCCGTCGACGCGAGCGAGCTCGACGCCTATCTGGAGCGGCTGACCCGGCCCTCGGTCGGCGTCGACGTGATCGTCATCGAGGCCAGCGGGCTCGCCGAACCGGGGGAACTGGTGCGGATGGTGCTCGCCGGGGAGAACCCCGACGTCGTCTACGGCGGGCTCGTCGAGGTGGTCGACGCCGCCGAGTTCGAATCCACCCGCTCCCGGCACCCCGAGATCGACCGGCACCTCGCCCTCGCCGACCTGGTCGTCGTCAACAAGCTGGACCGGGCCGCCGCGGACGGCGCCGGGGCGCGCGTGCTGGAGACCGTACGGGAGCTCACCGACCGGGCCGCCGTCGTCCCCGCCTCCTACGGGCGCGTCGACCCCGAGTTCCTCTTCGACTGCCGGCCCTCCGAGGAACGCCTCGGGCAGCTCTCCTTCGACGACCTCCCCCGGGAGGACGAGGACCACGCCGCCCACCCGCACTCCGGCTACGACACGCTGTCCTTCGTCTCCGGTGTGCCGCTCGACCCGCAGCGGCTGCTGGCCTTCCTCGACAGCCGCCCCGAGGGCCTGTACCGCATCAAGGGGTACGTCGACTTCGGCGCCCACGACCGCCGCAACCGCTACGCCGTGCACGCGGTCGGGCGGTTCCTGCGCTTCACCCCGGAACCCTGGCCGGACGCCCGGGCCGGAGCCGCAGCCGGAGCCGGATCCGCAGTCGGAGCACGGGCCGGGGCGGAGACCGGGGGCCGGCTGACCCAGCTCGTGCTGATCGGTACCGGTCTCGACGCGCCCGCGCTGCGCAAGGAACTCCAGGCCTGCGAGGACGGCTCGCCGGACATCGACGAGCACGCCCTGTGGGGCGTCCTGCGCTATGTGCCGGACCCGGAGGAGGCCCCGGGCGCACGGGGCCTGGACGGACCGGCCCCGGACCCACTGACCCCGGACCCACTGGATCCGGACGCACCCGACGCGGACGCCCCCGACGTAGACCTGCGGGGCCCGGACGGCGGTCCGGGCCCCGAACGCCCCCTCGACTAGGCGAACACCCTCTCGGCCGGGCGAACCCGTCCGCCGGGCCGGGCGAACGCCCCCTCCGCCGGGCGAACGCCCCCTCCGTCAGGCCGGGCCCGCCACCACCGCCACCGTCTTCGCCAGGGACACCCCCGAGCCGTCGCGGCGCGGGTCGATCTCCGGCAGTTCGGCCGGCGCCCCGTTCTTCTGGGCCGCCCGCGCCGGGGTCGGACCCGCCCAGGCGAAGGACAGGCAGTCCTCGCCCTTGAGGAACCGCTGGCAGCGCACGCCGCCCGTCGCCCGCCCCTTGCGCGGGTACTGATCGAACGGTGTGGCCTTGGCCGTCGTCTGCACGGAGTCGTCCAGCGTGCCGCGCGATCCGGCGACCGTGAAGACCACCGCGTCGGCGGCCGGATCCACCGCCGTGAAGGAGATGACCTTGGCCCCCTGGGTGAGCTTGATGCCCGCCACGCCGCCGGCCGGGCGGCCCTGCGGGCGCACCTGGGAGGCCTGGTAGCGCAGGAGCTGGGCGTCGTCCGTGATGAAGACCAGGTCCTCCTCGCCGGTGCGCAGTTCGGCGGCGCCGACGATCCGGTCGCCCTCCTTGAGGGTGATGACCTCCAGCTCCTCCTTGTTGGAGGGGTAGTCGGGCACCACCCGCTTGACGACCCCCTGTTCGGTGCCGAGCGCCAGGCCGGGGGAGGACTCGTCCAGCGTGGTCAGGCACACCACCGTCTCGTCCGCGTCCAGGGAGACGAACTCCGCCAGCGGGGCGCCGCCCGAGAGGTTGGGCGTGCCCGTCTGCTCCGGGAGCTGGGGCAGATCGACCACGTTGACCCGCAGCAGCCGGCCGGCCGAGGTCACCACGCCCACCTCACCACGGGCCGTCGCCGGGACCGCGGAGACGATCAGGTCGTGCTTGACGCGGCGGCCCTTGCCGTCGTCGGCGAAGGGGTTGGCGTCCGCCGTCCGTGCCAGCAGCCCCGTCGAGGACAGCAGCACCCGGCACGGGTCGTCCGCCACCTGCAGCGGCACGGCGGCCGGCGCACCCGAGGACTCCAGCAGGACCGTGCGCCGGTCGGTGCCGAACTTCTTCGAAACGGCGGCCAGTTCGGCGGAGACCAGCTTGCGCAGCTCCGCGTCGGAGTCCAGGATCCGGGTCAGCTCCGCGATCTCGGCGTTCAGCCGCTCCTTCTCCGACTCCAGCTCGATCCGGTCGAATTTGGTCAGCCGGCGCAGCGGCGTGTCCAGGATGTACTGCGTCTGCACGTCGGACAGTGCGAACCGCTCGATCAGGCGCTCCTTGGCCTGTGCGGAGTTCTCGCTGGAGCGGATCAGGCGGATCACCTCGTCGATGTCCACCAGGGCGGTGAGCAGACCCTCGACCAGGTGCAGGCGGTCGCGCCGCTTGCCGCGCCGGAACTCGCTGCGCCGCCGCACCACGTCGAACCGGTGGTCGAGGTAGACCTCCAGCAGTTCCTTCAGACCCAGCGTCAGCGGCTGGCCGTCGACGAGGGCCACGTTGTTGATGCCGAAGGACTCCTCCATGGCGGTCAGCTTGTAGAGCTGCTCCAGGACCGCCTCCGGCACGAAGCCGTTCTTGATCTCGATGACCAGGCGCAGGCCGTGCTCGCGGTCGGTGAGGTCCTTGACGTCGGCGATGCCCTGGATCTTCTTGGCGCCGACCAGATCCTTGATCTTGGAGATGACCTTCTCCGGACCGACCGCGAAGGGCAGTTCGGTGACGACGAGGCCCTTGCGGCGGGCCGTGACCGTGTCGATCTCCACCGTGGCGCGGATCTTGAAGGTGCCCCGGCCCGAGGCGTACGCGTCCCGGATGCCGGACAGCCCGACGATCCGGCCGCCGGTGGGCAGGTCGGGGCCCGGGACGTGCTTCATCAGGGCGTCCAGGTCCGCGTTCGGATAGCGGATCAGATGCCGGGCGGCGGCGATCACCTCGCGCAGGTTGTGCGGCGGCATGTTCGTGGCCATGCCGACCGCGATCCCGGAGGCGCCGTTGACCAGCAGGTTGGGGAAGGCGGCGGGCAGCGCCACCGGTTCCTGCTCCTGGCCGTCGTAGTTCGGCCCGAAGTCGACGGTGTCCTCCTCGATGGACTCCGTCATCAGGCTCGTCGCCTCGGCCATCCGGCACTCGGTGTACCGCATGGCGGCCGGCGGGTCGTCATTGCCCAGCGAGCCGAAGTTGCCGTGGCCGTCGACCAGCGGGACGCGCATCGAGAAGGGCTGCGCCATGCGGACCAGGGCGTCGTAGATCGACGCGTCGCCGTGCGGGTGCAGCTTGCCCATGACCTCCCCGACGACGCGGGCGCACTTGACGTAGCCGCGGTCGGGCCGCAGCCCCATCTCGTTCATCTGGTAGACGATGCGGCGGTGCACCGGCTTGAGGCCGTCCCGGGCGTCGGGGAGGGCGCGCGAGTAGATGACCGAGTACGCGTACTCGAGGAAGGAGCCCTGCATCTCGTCGACGACGTCGATGTCGAGGATCCGCTCCTCGTACGAGTCGTCGGGCGGCGGGGTCTTGGTGCTGCGGCGGGCCATCGCTGCCGGCTCCTTGTGTGGGCGTGGGCGGGATCTGATGCGGACCATTGTGGACCGGGGGACCGACAACGTGTCGCGGGACCCGGCCCGGAGGCCCGCGGCCGTGCTCCCGGACCCGCCCACCGGGGGTGCCGGCGGCGGCCGGGCGGGTACCCGCGCACCCGTGGGTGAGCCGCGCACCGGCGTGGCCCCGCGCCCTCTGCGAGGGCACATACAGTGGCAGGATTGGCACAACTCCGCGGTTGGTCACAGCCGCTTCTCGTGAGTGAAGGGACGTACATGCCCATGGGTCACACGGCCACCGCCGAGGCAGGCTCCGGCGGCCTGACAGCGACCGAACACCGTCTGGCCAACGGTCTGCGCGTGGTGCTCTCCGAGGACCACCTGACCCCGGTCGCGGCGGTGTGCCTCTGGTACGACGTCGGCTCGCGCCACGAGGTCGAGGGACGCACCGGCCTGGCTCACCTCTTCGAGCACCTGATGTTCCAGGGCTCTGGACAGGTGAAGGGCAACGGCCACTTCGAACTGGTGCAGGGCGCCGGCGGCTCCCTCAACGGCACCACGAGCTTCGAACGCACCAACTACTTCGAGACCATGCCCGCCCACCAGCTGGAGCTCGCCCTCTGGCTGGAGGCCGACCGCATGGGCTCGCTGCTGGCCGCCCTGGATGAGGAGTCCATGGAGAACCAGCGGGACGTCGTCAAGAACGAGCGCCGCCAGCGCTACGACAACGTCCCCTACGGCACCGCCTTCGAGCGGCTGACCGCGCTCGCCTATCCCGAGGGCCACCCCTACCACCACACCCCGATCGGCTCGATGGCCGACCTGGACGCGGCCACGCTGGAGGACGCCCGCGCGTTCTTCCGCACCTACTACGCGCCCAACAACGCGGTGCTCTCGATCGTCGGCGACATCGACCCGGAGCAGACGCTCGCCTGGGTCGAGAAGTACTTCGGCTCCATCGCCTCGCACGACGGCAAGCCCGCCCCGCGCGACGGCTCCCTCCCCGACGTCATCGGCGGGGAACTGCGCGAGGTCGTCGAGGAGGAGGTCCCGGCCCGCGCGCTCATGGCCGCCTACCGCCTCCCGGAGGACGGCACGCGGGCGGCGGACGCCGCCGACCTGGCCCTGACCGTCCTCGGCGGCGGCGAGTCCTCCCGGCTGTACAACCGCCTGGTCCGCCGGGACCGCACCGCCGTCGCCGCCGGCTTCGGCCTGCTCCGTCTCGCCGGGGCGCCCTCCCTGGGCTGGCTGGACGTGAAGACCTCCGGCGACGTCGAGGTGCCCGTCATCGAGACGGCCGTCGACGAGGAGCTCGCCCGGTTCGCCGAGGAGGGCCCCACCGCCGAGGAGATGGAGCGCGCCCAGGCGCAGCTCGAACGCGAGTGGCTGGACCGGCTCGGCACGGTCGCCGGACGCGCCGACGAACTGTGCCGGTACGCCGTCCTGTTCGGCGACCCGCAGCTCGCCCTGACCGCCGTCCGGCGCGTCCTGGAGGTCACCCCCGAGGAGGTCCGGGACGTCGCCCGGGCCCGGCTGCGACCCGACAACCGCGCGGTGCTCGTCTACGAGCCGGTCGCCCCCGAAGCGGCCGAAGCCACCGACGAGGCAGCCGAAGCCACCGACGAGAACGAGGAGTCGGCGAAGTGACCGAGCTCGCGACCATGGAGTTCCACCCGCAGCCCCGGCCCGGCGAGGCGAA
Organism: Streptomyces griseoaurantiacus; assembly: GCF_036189845.1. Taxonomy (NCBI): domain Bacteria; kingdom Bacillati; phylum Actinomycetota; class Actinomycetes; order Kitasatosporales; family Streptomycetaceae; genus Streptomyces; species Streptomyces griseoaurantiacus. The sequence goes on from NZ_CP108326.1 coordinate 5,640,943, forward strand.
GCCCTGGGCGTTCCCCGCGCCCGAGCGCGGCACCCTGGACAACGGCCTGACGCTGCTGCGCTGCCACCGCCCCGGCCAGCAGGTCGTCGCCGTGGAGATCCTCCTCGACGCGCCCCTGGAGGCCGAGCCGCAGGGCCAGGAGGGCGTCGCCACCCTCATGGCGCGCGCCTTCTCCGAGGGCACCGACAAGCACTCCGCCGAGGAGTTCGCCGCCGAGCTGGAGCGCTGCGGCGCCACCCTCGACGCGCACGCCGACCACCCCGGTGTGCGGCTCTCCCTGGAGGTGCCCGTCTCGCGGCTCGCCAAGGCGCTCGGCCTGCTCGCCGACGCGCTGCGCGCCCCCGCCTTCGACGACGGCGAGATCGAGCGCCTGGTGCGCAACCGGCTCGACGAGATCCCGCACGAGACCGCCAACCCGGCCCGCCGCGCGGCCAAGGAGCTGTCCCGGCAGCTCTTCCCGGCCGACTCCCGGATGTCCCGGCCCCGCCAGGGCACCGAGGAGAGCGTCTCGGCCATCGACTCCGCCGCCGTCCGCGCCTTCTACGAGCGGCACGTACGGCCCGCGACCGCGACCGCGGTGGTCGTCGGCGACCTCACCGGCTTGGACCTCGACGCGCTGCTCGCGGACACGCTCGGCGCGTGGACCGGCGCGCCCGGACAGCCGCGCCCGGTGCCCCCGGTGACGGCCGACGACACCGGCCGGGTGATCGTCGTGGACCGCCCCGGAGCCGTCCAGACGCAGCTCCTCATCGGCCGTGTCGGGGCCGACCGGCACGATCGTGTGTGGCCCGCCCAGGTCCTCGGCACGTACTGCCTCGGCGGCACCCTCACCTCGCGGCTCGACCGCGTGCTGCGCGAGGAGAAGGGCTACACCTACGGAGTGCGGGCCTTCGCCCAGGTGCTGCGCTCCGCGCCCGACGGCAGCGGCGCGGCGATGCTCGCCATCAGCGGCTCCGTGGACACCCCGAACACCGGTCCCGCCCTCGACGACCTGTGGAAGGTGCTGCGCACCCTGGCGGCGGAGGGCCTGACCGACGCCGAGCGCGATGTGGCCGTGCAGAACCTGGTGGGCGTCGCCCCGCTGAAGTTCGAGACCGCGGCCGCCGTCGCGAGCTCGCTCGCCGACCAGGTCGAGCAGCACCTGCCGGACGACTACCAGGCGACGCTGTATCAGCAGCTCGCCGCCACCGGCACGGTGGAGGCGACAGCCGCCGTCGTCAACGCCTTCCCGGGGGACCGCCTGGTGACGGTCCTGGTGGGCGACGCCGAGCAGATCGTGGAGCCCGTCCGTGCCCTGGGCATCGGCGAGGTCACCGTGGTGGCCGCCGAGTAGCGCGCCTCCCGCGGCGACGTGGTGGGCCGGGCCCCGGTGACCCGAGAGGTCGCCGGGGCCTTCCGCGTGCCGGGGCCGGCGCTTCGCCCGCCCCCTGAAGGCCGCTCAGGGGCGCGAGTTTGTCCGTATTGCCACAGGAGAGAGCGCTTCGCTCATGTGGGATACGCAACAAAACCGTTACCTCGTTTGCCCGCTGAAACGCCGTCCGCTTAGCGTCTTCCCGGCTGTCCGTCAGGCAGCGCGCCGCATCCGCGGCAGCGGGCAGCCATCGCCGAGTCCCCCTACGGCGCGAGCCCGGGGGAGCCGGGGACCCACGTCCCTGGGGTGAATCGGGCGCCCCCGCAAAGGGTGTCCGTAGGAGACCTTCCTGCTCCGAACCCGTCAGCTAACCCGGTAGGCGAGAAGGAAGGAAAGGACAAGCCCCTTCATGGCGTTCACCCGCGCCCCTGGGAAGCACCGCCGCGCCGACCGCACGAAGCGCACGACGACCGGCGCCGTGGGCGTCGCGGCCCTCGCGACCACCGGCGTCGTCGGCACCCTCGCCGGCTCCGCGGTCGCCGCCGAGCCGCCCGCCTCGGTCGGGCAGACCGGCCTCCTGCGGGCCGCCGGCATCGGCGAGAGCGTCGCCGCCCGGATCGACGCCCAGGCGCTCGCCCAGGAGAAGGCCGCCGCCCGCAAGGCCGCCGAGGAGGCCGCCCGCAAGGAGGCCGCCGCGAAGGCCGAGCGGGCCCGTGAGGCCAAGGAGCGCGCCGCCCGCGAGGCGGAGCGCAAGCGGCTCAACACCTTCGTCATGCCGATCACCGGTTCCTACGTCTCCACCGGCTACCAGGCCAGCAGCTCGCTGTGGTCCTCCGGCAGCCACACCGGCATCGACTTCCACGCCGCCACCGGCACCTCCGTGCACGCCGTCGGCGCCGGCACCGTCGTGGAGACGGGCTGGGGCGGGGCGTACGGCAACCAGGTCGTCATCAAGATGAACGACGGCACCTACACCCAGTACGGCCACCTGTCGTCCATCGGCGTCACGGTGGGCCAGCAGGTCACGGCCGGCCAGCAGATCGCCCTGTCCGGCGCGACCGGCAACGTCACGGGCCCGCACCTGCACTTCGAGGCCCGCACGACCGCGGAGTACGGCTCGGACATCGACCCGGTGGCGTACCTGCGCGGACACGGCGTCAACGTCTGAGGCGCACGCACCGACACATACCCGCCACGACGGCCCCGGCTCACGCAGCCGGGGCCGTCGCCGTTTTTGTCCCGCCGCTGTCCAAAAAATAACCATGGATCAGGGATCGCCGTCGGAAATTCCTCCCGTCTGCAATAGAGTCGGACGAGCAATGCGCCGGCCGACGGTGTTTGCACGGAAATCAGGCGGAGGTCGGACATGCGTATTCCGGCGCACTCGGTATGCACGGCGATCCGTGAGGACATCGTCGCCGGTGTCCACGAACGCGGGAGCCGGCTCACCGAGGAGGTCCTCGCCAGACGCTACGGCGTCTCCCGCGTCCCCGTGCGCGAGGCGCTGCGCACGCTGGAGGCCGAGGGGTTCGTGGTCACCCGCCGGCACGCGGGCGCCTGCGTGGCCGAGCCCACCGGGCAGGAGGCCGCCGACCTGCTGGACATGCACGTCCTGCTGGAACCGCTCGGCGCCGCACGGGCCGCCCAGCGGCGCACCGAGGCGCATCTGAAGGTGCTGCGCGGCCTGGTCAGACTGGGCCGGGAGCGGGCCGGCCAGGGCAGCAGCGAGGACCTGCGCTCCCTGGACGGCTGGTTCCACGACACGCTGGCCCAGGCCGCCGGGAGCCCGGCGCTCAGCAGCACCCTGGCCCAGCTCCGGCACAAGATCGCCTGGATGTACGTGGCCGGGGCGCCGGCGGACCCGGTGACCGACTGGGCGGAGCACGCCGCCGTCGTCGACGCGATCGCCCGCGGCGACGGCGAACGCGCCCGCACCCTCACCGCCCGGCACACCGAACGCGCGGCCGCCGCCCACCGCCTGCGCCCCGCCCCGACGGGAGCGGACGTGAGCACTTCGCAACAAGCCGTAAACATTGCGAGCCCGCGGAATTAACGCGCGCGCCGTATACAAAGGGGAGCGAATGGGAGGAGCGGGCCTCCTTTTCTTTTCCGCTGCCCTTATTCGTGTCCGTCCGCGCCCGTGAATTGAACGGCCGACGGAAAAGCGCGAGAGCGGGGGAGAGCGGAGCGGCAAAGGGAAAAGCGAGAGCCGCGCCGCCTCGAGGGCGACGCGGCTCCACCGCACCGGGACGAGCGCTCAGACCGTCTCGGGAAGCTCCTCGAGGCCGTCGGCGACGAGCTTGGCCAGGCGGTCGAGGGCCTCGTCGGCGCCCGCGGCGTCGGAGGCGAGGACGACCTCCTCGCCGCCCTGGACGCCCAGACTGAGCACGGCCAGCATCGAGCCGGCGTTGACGGGGGTGCCACCCGCCTTGGTGATCGTCACGGGGACGCCGGTGGCGCTGGCCGCCCGGACGAAGATGGAGGCGGGGCGGGCGTGGAGGCCCTCGGCCCAGCCGATGTTGACGCGGCGCTCAGCCATGGTGATGCAGCCCTTCAGGTGTGTGCCAGGTTGTCTAGACCACTGCCCAGTGTTCCACACGGTGGCTCCCCGGCGTGCGGTCGGCTCCGGGACGCGTGCTTGTCGGTGCCGGGCCGTACGCTGGGGCCCATGCAGAGCCCGTCGGACCGGCACGAGTATCCCGCCCACTGGGAGGCCGACGTGGTGCTGCGCGACGGCGGCACCGCGCGGATCCGGCCCATCACGGTGGACGATGCCGAGCGCCTGGTCAGCTTCTACGAACAGGTGTCCGAGGAGTCGAAGTACTACCGCTTCTTCGCCCCGTACCCGCGGCTGTCCGCCAAGGACGTGCACCGCTTCACCCACCACGACTTCGTCGACCGCGTGGGGCTCGCGGCCACGGTCGGGGGCGAGTTCATCGCCACCGTGCGCTACGACCGCATCGACGCCGAGGGCCGCCCCGCCACCGGACCTGCCGACGAGGCCGAGGTCGCCTTCCTGGTGCAGGACGCGCACCAGGGCCGGGGCGTCGCCTCCGCTCTCCTGGAGCACATCGCGGCGGTCGCCCGCGAGCGCGGCATCCGCCGCTTCGCCGCCGAGGTGCTGCCCGCCAACACCCGGATGATCAAGGTGTTCACGGACGCCGGATACACCCAGAAGCGCAGCTTCGAGGACGGCGTCGTCCGCCTGGAGTTCGACCTGGAGCCGACCGACCGCTCGCTGGCCGTGCAGCGCGCCCGGGAACAGCGCGCCGAGGCCCGGTCCGTGCACCGGCTCCTCGCGCCCGGCTCGGTCGCGGTCGTCGGCGTCGGCCGGGCCCCCGGCGGGGTGGGCCGCAGTGTGCTGGGCCACCTCAGGGACGCCGGGTTCACCGGGCGGCTGCACGCCGTCAACACGGCCTTCGCCGAGGACCTCGAGGAGATCGACGGGGTGCCCGCGCACCGCTCCGTGCGCGAGATCGACGGCCCGGTCGACCTCGCCGTCGTCGCCGTCTCCGCCGAGCGGGTCCCCGACGTGGTCGCGGCGTGCGGCGAACACGGCGTGCAGGGCCTGATCGTCCTCTCCGCCGGATACGCCGAGAGCGGTCCCGAAGGGCGCGAACGGCAGCGCGCGCTGGTCCGCCATGCGCGGACGTACGGCATGCGCATCATCGGCCCCAACGCCTTCGGCGTCGTCAACACCTCGCCGGAGGTCCGCCTCAACGCCTCCCTGGCGCCCGAGATGCCCCGCCCCGGCCGGATCGGCATGTTCGCCCAGTCCGGTGCCATCGGCATCGCCCTGCTCTCCCGGCTGCACCGGCGCGGCGGGGGCGTCACCGGGGTGACCGGCGTCTCGACGTTCGTCTCGGCCGGCAACCGCGCCGACGTCTCCGGCAACGACGTGCTCCAGTACTGGTACGACGACCCGGACACCGACGTCGCCCTCATGTACCTGGAGACCATCGGCAACCCCCGCAAGTTCACCCGGCTCGCCCGGCGCACCGCCGCGGTCAAGCCCCTGGTGGTGGTCCAGGGCGCCCGGCACGGCGGCACCCCGACCGGTCACGCGGTACGCGGCACCCGGCTGCCGCACGCCACGGTGTCCGCGCTGCTGCGGCAGGCCGGGGTCATCCGCGTCGACACCATCACCGAACTGGTCGACGCCGGACTGCTGCTCGCCCGGCAGCCCCTCCCCGCGGGCCCCCGGGTGGCGATCCTCGGCAACTCGGAGTCGCTGGGCCTGCTGACCTACGACGCCTGCCTGGCCGAGGGGCTGCGGCCGCTGCCCCCGCTGGACCTGACCACGGGCGCGAGCGCGGAGGACTTCCACGCCGCCCTGTCCCACGCGCTCGCCGACCCCGGCTGCGACGCCGTGGTCGTCACGGCCATCCCCACGGTGGGGGAGGACGCCTCGGCGGACGCCGCCCTGGCCGAGGCCCTCCGCTCCGCCGCGAGCGAAGCCCCCGCGAAGCCGGTCATGGTGGTCCACGTCGAACTGGGCGGCCTGGCGGAGGCCCTCTCGGCGGCGGCCGGCACGGGCCCCCAGCCCTCCGCACCCCCTGCGCCCGCCCTCCCGCAGCCGCCGGACCACCCGCCCGCCGCGCACACCACGAGGCCCGCCCCCGCCGCACCCCCCTCCCCGCAGCCGCCCCGCGCCGTCCCCGCGCCGCCCGCGGGCTCCCGGCTCATCCCCGCCTACCCCGCCGCCGAACGGGCCGTACGGGCCCTCGCCGAGGCCGTGCGGTACGCCCAGTGGCGCCGGGAATCGGCCGAACCGGGCCGGGTGCCCGAGTACGAGGACATCGACGAGAAGGGCGCCGCCCGGCTCATCACCCGGCTCCTCAGCGACGGCCAGGGACGCACCCTCGACCCCGACCGCACCTGCGACCTGCTCGCCGCCTACGGCATCCACGTGCACCGCGCGCTGCCCGCCCCCACCCTCGCCGCCGCCACCGAGGCCGCCCGCACGATCGGCTACCCCGTCGCCCTCAAGGCCACCGCCCCGCACCTGCGGCACCGCGCCGACCTCGGCGGCGTCCGCCTCGACCTCGCCGACGAGGGGCAACTGCGCCACGCGTACACCGAGCTGACCGAGCTGTTCGGCGGCCCCGAGGAGCTGCGCCCGGTCGTGCAGGGCATGGCACCGCGCGGCGTCGACACCGTCGTACGGGCGGTCATCGACCCCGCCGCCGGGGCCGTGCTGTCCTTCGGGCTCGCCGGGGCGGCCTCGCAGCTCCTCGGCGACACCGCGCACCGGCTGGTCCCGGTCACCGACCGGGACGCCTCCTCGCTCGTGCGCGCGATCCGCACCGCACCGCTGCTGTTCGGCTGGCGCGGCTCGGCCCCCGTGGACACCCCGGCGCTGGAGGAACTCATGCTGCGCCTGTCCCGTCTGGTCGACGACCACCCCGAGGTCGTCGCCGTCACCCTGGAACCGGTCGTGGTCGCCCCGCACGGGGCCAGCGTGCTCGGCGCCACCCTGCGACTCGCGCCCCCGCCCGCCCGCGACGACCTCGGCCCCCGCACCCTGCCGGTCTACTGACCGGTACACCGGCGGGCCGGGGCTCCCGGGAGGGCGGTGACGAGCGGTGCCGGGCAGTGGGCGCGCCCCCGTAGGATGGACGTCATGGCCAAGACCAGTACGACGACCCAGGGGCTGCGGACGGCGATCGAGCGCAGCGGCTACTACCCGGCCCTCGTGGCCGAGGCGGTGGAGGCCGCCGTGGGCGGCGAGCCCATCCGGTCGTACCTGGTCCACCAGGAGACCACGTTCGACCAGAACGAGGTCCGCCGCCACGTCACCGTGCTCGTCCTCACCGGCACCCGCTTCATCGTCAGCCACACCGACGAGCAGGCCGCCGACGACACCTCGCCGACGCCCTACGCCACCACCTCCACGGAGTCCGTGAAGATCGGCCGCATCTCCTCCGTCGTGCTCAGCCGCGTCGTCGCCAACCCCGAGTCGTACAAGCCGGGCACCCCGCCCCGCGAGGTCGTGCTCACCATCGGCTGGGGCGCCGTCTCCCGCATCGACCTGGAGCCGGCCGCCTGCGGCGACCCCAACTGCGAGGCCGACCACGGCTACACCGGCAGCTCGACGGCCGACGACCTGAGCCTGCGCGTGAGCGAGGCGGGGGACGGACCGGAGACGGTGGCGCAGACGCTCGCCTTCGCGCAGTCCCTCTCCGAGGCGACCGCGGACACGACCCGATAATGGCACTGCCCGCCTGGGACCACCCCGAACCCCTCGCCCTCCGGTCGGCGCCCGTCCCCGAGTACGGCAGCGGCTCGCTCGCCGACCTGCTGCCCACCCTGGCCGCGGGCATGGGGGTACCCGGCACCACCGCCACGATCCCCGAGCTGACCCCCGCCGACCGCGCCTGCGTCTTCCTCGTCGACGGCCTCGGCTGGGAGCAGCTCAAGGCGCACCCCGACGAGGCCCCGTTCCTGACCTCCCTGCTCGGCACCTCGCGCGGCGGCACCGGCCGCCCGCTCACCGCCGGCTACCCGGCGACCACCGCCACCTCCCTGGCCTCCGTCGGCACCGGCCTGCCCCCCGGCGCCCACGGACTGCCCGGCTACACGGTGCGCAATCCGGACACCGGCGCGCTGATGAACCAGCTCCGCTGGCAGCCCTGGGCGCCGCCCGCCGCCTGGCAGCCCCACCCCACGGTCTTCCGGCTCGCCCACGAGGCCGGTGTGCACGCCGCCCAGGTCTCCGCCCCGAACTTCGAGAACACCCCGCTGACCAAGGTCGCGCTCAGCGGCGGCACCTTCCTCGGCCGGCTCTCCGGCGAGGAGCGCATGGACCTGGCCGCCGAACAGCTCGCCGCGGCCGACCGCGCCCTCGTCTACACCTACTACTCCGAGGTGGACGGCGCCGGCCACCGCTACGGCGTCGACTCCGACACCTGGCGCGGCCGGCTCATGCACGTCGACCGCCTGGTCCAGCGCCTGGCCGAGCAACTCCCGCCACGCACCGCGCTCTACGTCACCGCCGACCACGGCATGGTCGACATCCCGTTCGACGAGGAGCACCGCATCGACTTCGACGAGGACTGGGAGCTGCGCGCCGGGGTCGCGCTGCTCGGCGGCGAGGGCCGCGCCCGTCACGTCTACGCGGTGCCCGGCGCGGCGGAGGACGTCCTGGCCTGCTGGCGCGAGGTGCTCGGCGAGCAGTTCTGGGTCGCCTCCCGGGACGAGGCGATCGCGGCAGGCTGGTTCGGTCCCGAGGTCGAGGCCCGGGTCCGCCCGCGCCTCGGCGACGTCATCGCCGCCGCCCACGACGACGTCCTGCTCATCGCCTCCGAACGGGAACCGAAGGAGTCGGCGATGGCCGGCAACCACGGCTCGATGACCCCGGCCGAGCAGTGGGTCCCCCTGCTCGAAGTACGCTCCTGATCCCGCGCCGTCCCGGCCGCGCCCCTCACCGAAAGGTGCCCGTTCCCTCATGCCCGAGCTGGTGTTCTTCTCCGGAACGATGGACTGCGGGAAATCCACGCTGGCCCTCCAGATCGAGCACAACCGTTCGGCGCGCGGTCTGCAGGGCGTGATCTTCACCCGGGACGACCGCGCGGGCGAGGGCAAGCTGTCCTCCCGCCTCGGCCTGGTCACCGACGCGGTGGAGGTCGAGGACGGCTGGGACCTGTACGCCTACCTCGTCGACCACCTCTCCAAGGGCGGCCGCGCGGACTATGTCATCGCCGACGAGGCCCAGTTCCTCGACCCCGTGCAGATCGACCAGCTCGCCCGCGTGGTCGACGACCTCGGCATCGACGTCTACGCCTTCGGCATCACCACGGACTTCCGCTCCAAGCTCTTCCCCGGCTCCCAGCGGCTGGTCGAACTCGCCGACCGCGTCGAGGTCCTCCAGGTCGAGGCCCTGTGCTGGTGCGGCGCCCGCGCCACGCACAACGCGCGCACCGTCGGCGGCGTCATGGTCGTCGAGGGCGCCCAGGTGGTCGTCGGCGACGTCGCCCAGTCGCCCGACGAGATCGGCTACGAGGTCCTCTGCCGCCGCCACCACCGCCGCCGCATGACGGCCGCGACCTCCCGCGCGGGGGCGCTGTCACCGGACGTGCTGCCGGTGTCCTCGGACTGACGCCGGCTCCGGCCGAGGGGAAGCGCTCCGGTCGAGCAAGGCCCTCCCTCCTCCGGCCGAGGAGGAGCCCCCTCCCGCCTCAGCCCCCTAGTTGCCGCAGGAGGCCGGTGAGTTGGCGCACCCGGGGGTGGTCGGGACCGTGGGTGTCGCGGTATCCCTCGATCGCCTCGCGCAGCAGCGGCACCGCCTCGGCCGCCCGGCCCTGGTTGGCCTTGGCCGCCGCGAGGTCGACCTGGGCGCCGAGGGTGGAGGTGTGCCGGGGCCCGCACAGCCGGCGACGTGCCTCCACGACCTCGGTGAGCAGTTCCTCGGCGCGCGCGGTCTGCCCGAGTTTCGTCAGGACGGCGGCGTAGTTGTGCCGGGCGGTCCAGGTGGACGGATGGTCCTCGCCCTGCCGCCGGGCCCGGACCTCGATCAGCTCCCGGTACATGTCCAGGGCCTCGGCGTGCCGGCCGTGGTGGGTGAGGACGGCGGCGAGGTTGTGGAGCGCGCTCAGGGAGGTCTCGGACGCGGGATCGGGGTCCTCGGCCAGGATCGAGCGGTACTCGCGCTCCGCCTCCGCGAGCCGTTCGGGCGAGCCGCGCAGGGCGCCCGCCAGGGTGTTCCTGCTGCTCAGCGTGGAGGGATGGGCGGGGCCCAGGGTGCGGGTGCGGCGGGCCACGGTGTCCCGCATGAGCCCCTCCGCCTCGTCGTGACGGTCGAGGTGCAGCAGGACGAGCGCGAGGTTCGAGGCGATGCCGAGGGTCTGCTCGTCGTCCTGGCCGCGCAGTCGTTCCCAGCCCGACAGCGCCTCGCGCAGCCGCTGTTCGGCCCGGACGAAGCCGCCCTCGTCCTGGAGGAGCCGGGTGAGGTCGTTCAGCGCGAGAAGCCGCCGCTCGGGTTCGGCGCCGGCGGAGTCGACCAGCCAGGTCAGCAGGTCGACGGCATCGCCCCGCCGGTCGGGGAGGCGGCCCAGGGCGACCGCCCACACGTGCAGCGCGCGCAGTGTCTCGGGGTGTCCCTGCCCGAGCCGCTCCCGGCTGTTCAGGAATTCCAGCTCCGCCGCGTACTCCCGGGTCGGTGTCAGCTTGACCTCGACCAGGGGCACGTCGCCCTGCCGTTCGGTCACGGTGATGTCGGCGCTGCCGAAAGCACCGTCCACGTGTTCGCTCGCCCTCGCCGGCCCGGCCGCCGTGCCCGCGACGCCCGCCGTGTCCGTCGAGTCGATCGGGTCCGTCGTCTTCCTTCGCCAGAATGCCACCCACCCAGCTTCGCGCGTCCCCGCCCCGAAGCGGAGTCCTTTGCCGGTCATCGCCCGGAATGCAGGTACGCGGCCCAGAGGGTCGGGGTCCCGGGGAACCGCTCCCGGCAGCGCCGCACGGCGTGGTGCAGTGCCCTCGCCACGTCCTCGCCCGCCCTCAGCCCGCGGTGCAGATCCACCGAGACGAGCCGGGCCACACGGTCGTTGACCTGCCAGAGCGTGCCGACGACCTGGGGGTAGCCGGCGAGCTGGAAGGCCGAGACCAGATGCAGGCTCTCGTCCGGGATACGAGGGGCGCCCAGGGAGGTCTCGCAGGCCGAGAGCACGGCGAGCCGGACCCCGGACAGTTCCAGCCCGGACAGGTCGAGGAGGGACAACCGGCCGTCGTGCAGCAGGAGATGACCGGCCGAGGGATCGTCGGGGTCGCTCGCCGCATGGCAGGCGATGTGGACGGAGGCGTGCGAGGTGAGCGCGGCCCGGACCGCGTCGACCGTCGCCCGCGCACCGTCCAGCCGCGTGACCGGCCTCAGCGCCGCGATGTCCTGCGCCTCCCGGCCCACCCCGCGCAGTGTCCGCGCCCCGGCCGCGTCCCCGACGGTCACGACGAGGAGGTCACCGTCCGCCGGGCCGGCCGCGCTCCCCTGGTCGTGCCGGGTCCTGGCGTGGCGCAGCGCGCGCAGGGTCGGCGTGTAGGAGGACACGACCCGGTCCAGGACGGCCGGGCCCCGCGGGAAGCGGCCCGCCGCGTGCAGGGGGAGCAGGGCCGGCCTGCCCGCCGGCGACCACCACAGACGCGGCGGGTCCCCCTCCGGCGCGCCGGTGCGGCCGAGGGCGGCGAGGACCGGCTCGGCGATCGCCTCCCACAGCCAGCCGAGGACCTCCGTGACGACGGTCTGGGCCTCCGCCTCCCCCGGTCCCGGCCGGGTCGAGGCGGTGAGCGCGGCCCCGAAGTCCGCCGCCCGCTCCGCCACCGCCTCCGGGGTCACGCCGGGCAGGGCGACCGGGGTGACCCCCGAGGACCGCACGAGCAGCGCGTCGCCGCGGAAGCGGCTCACGTTGATCAGCACCACCGGACCGTCCTCCGCGCACGCGAGCAGGTCGGCGAGGCGGGGCGCGGCGAGGAAGTCGCCGAAGCCCGGCAGCGCCCGCGCCCGGTCCAGCAACTCCTGCAGCCGACGGTCCAGTCGGTGCCGGACGTCCGCCGCCGTGTTCGGCAGGTACCCGGCGGGGCCCAGCAGGTCGAAGGTCTCGCGCAGCCGGCCGGCGAGGTCCGGCGCCACGGTGCGCAGCCGGGACAGGTCGTCGCGGCCCTGCAGCACCTGCCCGCCCAGCAAGCCGCGACCCTGTTCGAGCAGCAGCACCGCGCCCTCCGGATCACCGGCGGCGAGCGCGGCGGCGGCCGCGTCGGAGGCGAGACCGTCGAGTTCGGCGAGCATCCGCTGCTGATCGGCCCGGGCCAGCCGCCGCGGCACCACGAGCGGCAGCAGGCCGACCGCGAGCGCGTACGTGTCCCGGGCGCGCCGCCACTTCCCCGCCCGCGCCTCGGTGAGTGCCCAGGCGCGGGCGGCCCTGACCCGCGTCAGCGGCGGCACCGCCTCGTTGCGCGCCGCCTCGCGGTAGGCGTGCCCGGCCGCCGCGAGCACACCGGGGTCCCCGCCGAGCGCGTACTGCGCGTCCAGCGCCTCGCCGTGGGCGATCTGCGCCTCGGCACGACGGGGCGAGTCGGGGGAGCAGGCCCGGACGGTACTGCCCAGTGCCACCACGGCCGCGCGCAGCGCCTCCGCGTCGCCGCCCGCCAGATACTCCGCGAAGCGCACCTGGCCGAGACCGGCCAGGGCGGTCACGTGGTCGTCCCCGCCGTACGGCGTCGTGCCGACGACCTCGCCGAACAGGGCGGCCGCCCGCTCCAGATCGGCGGGCCGGAGCGTGTGCCGGTACCGCACATGGTGCAACTGGCCCAGCAGCAGCGGGACCATGGCGCCCCCGCCTGCCCCGCCGCCCGCGTCGTACGCGGCCCGGCCCACCTCCAGCGCCCGGTCCAGCAACTCCACGTCGGCGGTCAGCTCGACCAGACTGTGCACGGCGGTCAGATGGTTCTCGCAGAAGTTGTGCCACGGGCCGGTGCCGGGCGGGACCGCCGCGAGGGCCTCCTCCAGCAGGGCCACGCTCTCCCGCAGGGCCACGACGTCTCCGGTGTGCCGGCCGCGGTCCCGCAGCGCGGCGGCGAGGTCGACCTTGTGCCAGGGCATACCCGCCGAGGTCTCCGGCACCTCCTCCACCACGGCCCGCAGGTACCGCACGGCTTCCTCGCGCAGGCTCTCCTCGCCCGTGTGTTCCGCGGAGGTCTGCAGCACATTGCCCAACTCGCCCAGGCGGAGCACGCGTTCGGGGGCGTCGGCGGGCGTCTGGCGCAGGCACTCCCGCAGCACCGCGGCCGCCCCGACGAGGTCCTCGTGCGCGTGGGTCACCTTGTACCGCACGTACAGGGCACTGCCCAGAACCTGCAGCGCGGCCGGTACCCGGGGCAGCCGGGACGCCGCCTCGACGGCCTTGTCCACGGGGCCGCGGTCGCGGGTCGTCTCGCCCAGCCGGAGAAGGGCGTCGGCGCGCATCAGTTCCGCCGCGAACCGGTTCTCCCCGTCCAGCAGCGGCAGGGCCTCCTCGAGCCCGTCGAGTGCCTCGCGCAGCGCCGCCGGGTCGCGGAAGTACGGGAAGTGGTCCAGCAGGAGGGCGCTCAGCGAGGCCACCAGCACCGGCCGAACGGGGTGGTCCGGCACGTACCCGAGGGCGGTGCGCAGCTGGGCGATGCCCGTCAGCAGGTCGGCGGGGTCGCCCGTGTGCCGGTGGCGCTCGCGCAGCAGCATCGCCAGCTCGTGCATCGCGTTCACCGAACCCCGCGCGGCCTCGCGCCGGTTCCGCGCGATCTCGTCGTCGAAGGGTGTCGGGGCCACCCCACGAGGCTATCCTCCGTACGGTGACGGCTGATCAACTCGGGGTGTTGTGCGGGCGCCTGACCCTCGACGGTGACGCGGTGCGCGTGACGCCGGAGATACGGGCACTCGCGGAGTCGATCGTCGAGCGGGTGCGCGCGGGCGTCCCGCCGGACGAACTCGCGGACGACTTCGACGACCTGGAGGACGCGCTGTTGCGGGCCGGCCACGCCGCGGGACTCGGCCCGGTCCGCTCGCCCTACGAGGGCTGGCCGGGCGCGGGCGACGGGCATCGGGAACTGGAGGTCCACACCTGCCCCGGCGGCACCTGCGCCCGCGTCGAGGTGCCGGGCGCGCGGCCGGTCCCCTGCCCGGTGCACCGGCGGCCGATGGCCCTGACCAGGCTCCGGCCGTGATCAAGTTCCTGGAGGCGCTCGGCGGGAAGCTGGCCGAACGCTGGCTGGCCCTGCTGTTGGGCCCCGGCGCGCTGCTGCTGTGCGTGGCCGCCGCCGGGACGACGCTCGGACAGCGGCACTGGTACCGCCTCGGCCCACTGACCGAACGCCTCGACCGGCTGTCGACGGAACCCGCGCTGCGCAACACGGGCACCCTCGTCCTCGCTCTGGCCGGGCTGCTGGCCGCCTCGGCGGGACTGGGGCTGGCGGCCGGCGCCCTCGGCGCGGCCCTGGAGCGGCTGTGGCTCGCCGACCGCCCGCGGCGCCTGGTCGAGCGGCGCAGACGGCGCTGGGACGAGGCCAGGAGGGACTACGAGGCGGCCCTGCTGGAGGCGGCCACGCGCACCTTCGCCGAGGAGGCGGCCGCCGCCCGGGAGCGGGCCCACGTCTGCAACGCCCGGCGCAACCGGATCGCCCTCGCCCGGCCGGCCCGGTCGTTCTGGCTGGGCGACCGGCTGGCCGCCGTGGACACCAGGATCTGGGAGACCTACCGGCTCGACCTCACCTCCGCGTGGCCCCGGCTCTGGCTCACGCTTCCCGAGGACGTCCGCACGGAGATCGGCGCGGCCCGCGCCCGCCTCGCCGCCGCGACCCGGCTGGCGGCCTGGTCCCTCGGCTATCTCGCGGTGGGCCTCGTGTGGTGGCCCTCGGCGCTCGCCGGCGTCGTCACGGCCGCCACCGCCTGGCGTCGCGCCCGGGTCGCCGGGGCGGCGTTCGCGGACCTCGCCGAGTCCGCCGTCGACCTGCACGGCAGGACGCTCGCGGACCGACTCGGCATCCCCTGCGAGGGCGTGCTCACCGAGGAGACGGGCGCGGCGATCACCGGACTGCTGAGGAAGCGGACCTGAGCATGGGGCCGCGGCTCTCGCGGCGGCCTGCCTCCGTCGGTGCTCCCGCCTTCGTCAGCGCGGCCGCCGCAGCAGCGCGAACAGCGCGCCCTCCGGGTCGGTGACCGTGGCCGTCCTGCCGTGCGGGCCCTCGTGGGGCGGTTCGAGGACCTGCCCGCCCAGGGCCGTCACCCG
This sequence comes from Streptomyces griseoaurantiacus, assembly GCF_036189845.1. Taxonomy (NCBI): domain Bacteria; kingdom Bacillati; phylum Actinomycetota; class Actinomycetes; order Kitasatosporales; family Streptomycetaceae; genus Streptomyces; species Streptomyces griseoaurantiacus. The sequence continues at coordinate 5,656,039 of NZ_CP108326.1, forward strand.
GGCCGCGGCCGCGTCGACGTCGGCCACCCGGAAGTACGTCACCCAGTGCGCGCCCCGGTCGCGGGGGAGGGCCTGGCCCATCCCGCGCACGGTGGCGACCGGGCGGCCGCGGCGGCGCAGGACGACCCGGTCGACGGGGTCGGCCGCATCGGCGGGCCCGGCCGTGCCCTCGACGTCCGCCGCCGGGTCCCGCGCCTCCGCCGTCTCCGCCTCCTCTCCGTCCTCGTAGCCGAAGACGTTGCGGTAGAACTTCGTCACCCCGGTGGACTCGTAGGTCAGCAGTTCGTTCCACACGGGTGTGCCGGGCCCCTCCGCCGGCTCCGCACCCCCGTGGACCGTCGGCTGCCAGATGCCGAAGACCGCCCCCATCGGGTCGACGGCGACGGCCATCCTGCCGTCCGCACCCGCGTCCAGGGGGCCGACGCCCACCGTGCCGCCGCAGTGGCGCACGGTCTCCGCCGTCGCGTCGGCGTCCTCGCAGGCGAAGTACGGCGTCCAGGCCACCGGGAGCTCCTGGTCGGGCGGCATGTGCCCGATGCCGGCCACCTCCCGGCCCGCCAGCAGGGCCCGCACATACGGGCCGAGCCGCCCGGAGCCGGGACGGAACTTCCAGCCGAACAGCTCCTGGTAGAAGTCCTGGGTCGCGGCCGTGCCGTGCGCCATCAGGCTCACCCAGCAGGGTGTGCCGGGTGCGGGACGGGCGGGCGCGGTGCCGTTCGGGCCGGCCGGCCGACGTGCCTCGGTCATGGTCACTCTCTTCTCGGCCCCTTGGCGGTGGCCGGTCCGCTTCGCCTGCGTGCGGCCTGTCGCGGTCGCGCCGGTGCACGCTTCGTGCCGATGGTCGCACCGCGGGTCGGGTCCGTTGCCGGGCCGCGCCGTCGTCGGTGCCTCACCGCGGGGGACCTCGGGGGTGCGATGTCCCGTCCGTTGCCGGGCGATGGCCGCGCGGTGACGTTCGGCTGTACAGATGGTGTCCGATCCCGTACGCGGGGTGATCGGAACCGTCCGGCCGGAAGGGTAGCCGGATCGCGGGGAAGTGGCCACCCCGTGCGGGAGGATGGGCGCCATGAATGCCATCATCTCCGCATCCGAGCTGGCCGGTCTCCTGGCGGACCCCGCGCCGGAGCGGCCGGCCGGCTCCGCCGCGCCCGTGCTGCTCGACGTCCGCTGGCAGCTGAGCACCGCCACGGCCTCCGGTCAGGCCCCCTTCGACGGCCGGGCCGCCCACGCGGCGGGCCATCTGCCGGGCGCCGTCTACGTGGACCTGGACGCGGACCTCGCCGGGCCGCCGGGACCGGCCGGGCGTCATCCGCTGCCCGACGTGGAGCACTTCGGCGCGGCCATGCGTGCCGCCGGTGTCCGTGAGGACCGCCCCGTGGTCGTCTACGACGGCGGCCAGGGCTGGGCGGCGGCGCGCGCCTGGTGGCTGCTGCGCTGGGCCGGGCATCCGGACGTGCGGGTGCTGGACGGCGGGATCGCCGCCTGGGACGGGCCGTCGGCCACCGGGGCCGAGGAGCCGGAGCCCGGCGACTTCCGGCCGCGTCCGGGCGCGCTCCCGCTGCTCGACGCGGACGGGGCGGCGGCGCTGGCCCGGACCGGGGTGCTGCTCGACGCGCGGGCGGGGGAGCGGTACCGGGGCGAGGTCGAGCCGATCGACCCGGTCGGCGGCCACATCCCGGGCGCGGTCTCGGCGCCGACGACGGAGAACGCGACCGCGGCCGGCACGCTGCTGCCCGCCGCCGAACTCGCCGACCGCTTCAAGGCGCTGGGTGTCACGGAGGGCACCGAGGTGGGCGTGTACTGCGGCTCCGGCGTCTCCGCCGCGCACCAGGTGCTGGCGCTCGCCGTAGCGGGCGTCCCGGCGGCGCTGTACGTGGGCTCCTGGTCGGAGTGGAGTGCCGACCCCGGCCGTCCGGTGGCGGTGGGTCCCGACCCGCAGTGACCGCGGAGCGCGTACACGAAAGCGGGGCCCGTACCGGATGAGGTACGGGCCCCGCCTCGCGCTTGACGTTCCGTCATCCGGGGCTTGCCGGTCGGTCAGCCGGAAATCGGTCCCCACACGAACGTGGCCACCACGGCGCCGGGTTGACCGGCTGTCGGTGACCACCGTGCCGAGGTGCCACGGGGACCGAGGGAGCAGATCGGACCCCGTGTCGGCTCCCGCTACTCCTGCTTCTTGCGGCGGGTGCCGAACACGATCTCGTCCCAGCTCGGCACGGCCGCCCGACGGCCCGGGCGGACGCCGTCCGCCTCGGCCTGCCGGTCGGTGGAGCCGATCAGCCGGTCGCGGTGGCTGGTCACCGAACGCGGCATCAGCACATCGGCGTAGGCCGAACCGGCCGAGGCCGCCGGCGCCGGCGGCTCCTCCGCGGCGGGTTCCTCCGTGGGCTCGTCCTCGGGCTCCGCGGGCGGCTCCGGGACCACCAGGTCGCCCCGGAAGCTCGGCACCGCCTCCAGCAGGCTGGTCAGCGAGTCGCGTTCGCCCGCGCCCTCCTCGGGCTCGGGCACCTGCGCGGGCAGTACGGGGCGCTCCGTCTGCCGGTCCAGGGCGCGGTCCAGCGGACGGTCGCGCGGCAGCCGGGCGATCCGGGGCACGAACGGGAAGCTCGGCTCGGGCGCGGCGAGGTCCTCGGACTCGCCGATCAGCGAGCGCGCCTCCTCGTCCACGGCCTGCACGAGGCGACGCGGCGGGTCGTACGTCCAGCTCGCCGAGTGCGGTTCGCCCGCGACCCGGTAGACGAGCAGAACCTCCCAAGTGCCGTCGTCCCGGCGCCAGGAGTCCCACTGGACGGTGTCCTTCTCGGCGCCGCGCAGCAGCAGTCGCTCCTGCACGGCCTCGCCGAGCAGGGGACCGGCGTTCTCGCCGGGGCGGCGGACGGGGGTCTTGCGGGCCCGCTCCGCCATGAAGGCGCGCTCGGCCAGCACCGGACCCTCGAACCGGCGGACGCGGTCCACGGGGATGCCGGCGAGCTGGGCGACCTCCTCCGCGGAGGCACCTGCTCTTATACGGGCCTGGATGTCACGGGGGCGGAGATGGCTCTCCACCTCGATCTCGATCTGGCCGAGGCGGGGACGGTCGCCGCGCACGGCGGCGCGGAGCCGTTCGTCAATCGGAAGCGTGTACTCCGTGCTGTCCGCAGCCTTCAGCACCAGCCGTGTGCCGTCATTGGAGACGGCCACGACACGCAGTTCGGGCATGGGGACCTCCCGGGTGGTGCCTGCCGACGTCACGTGCGTCGCTGCTTCCGCTAGTCGAGTGTGGCCTGCCCGGGTGCAGCCTGCCACAACCTTGCCGAGTTGCCCGGCGTGTCGGGCGCGAGCCCTGAAACGCCGTTATGGCACGGTTACCTGATCGCAACGCTGAGTGACGAGCTCAGTCACTCTGTGCAACGCACTCTCCCTCCCGGCGGTCCAGCACGGTCCCGGACACCCTGATGGGACCCGGGACCCAGGGCTCGCAACAGTACTCCATTCGGACCACCTTCGTGGATCACCACGCCGTCGGACTTCTCGGGAACAGTGCGCTCCCGAGGGTCCGGTGGGTAGGCCGTCCCGAGGTGCCGCGAGCCAGGTACCTATCTCCCCAACACACGCCGCAAGTAGTCGTTCTGGAAGCGGCCGTCCGGGTCCAGCCGGTCCCGGAGCGCCGTGAACTCGCCGAAGCGCGGATAGGACGCCGCGAAGTACTCGGCGTCGCGGGTGTGCATCTTGCCCCAGTGCGGGCGCCCCTCGTGCGCCGTGAAGATCCGCTCGGCGGCGGTGAAGTACGCCTGGTACGGCGTGCCGCGGAACATGTGCACGGCGACGTAGGCGCTGTCCCGGCCGGAGGCGGTGGACAGCGGGATGTCGTCGGCCGGGCAGGTGCGGACCTCCACCGGGAAGCTGACCCGCAGCGGCGAGCGGTCCACCATCGCCTTCAACTCCCGCAGCGTGTCGGGCAGGGCGGCGCGCGGGACGGCGTACTCCATCTCCATGAAGCGCACGCGGCGCGGGGAGGTGAAGACCCGGTAGGGGAGGTCGGTGTACGTCCGCGTGGGCATGCCCCGGCTGGCGACCCTCGCGATCGTGGGGATGGTCGCGGGCACCGCGCGGCCCAGGTGGTTGACGGCGCGGAAGAGGCCGTTGGAGAGGAACTCGTCCTCGTACCAGGTCCTCGCCCAGTGCACCGGCCGGCGCGGGCCGGCGCTGCGGTTGTTGCGCTTGGTGTTGGTGTTGCCGGTGTGCGGGAACCAGTAGAACTCGAAGTGCTCGTTCTCGGCCCACAGTTGGTCGAACTCGGCCAGTACCCGGTCCAGGCGCATCCCTTCCTCGCGCGCGGAGAGCAGGAAGACCGGCTCCACGGCGAAGGTGACCGCGGTGACGACACCGAGGGCGCCGAGCCCGATGCGGGCGGCGGCGAACACGTCCGGGTTCTCCGTGGGTGAGCACGTCAGCACCGAGCCGTCGGCCGTCACCATTTCGAGTGCCCGGATCTGGGCGGCCAGTGAGCCCGACTCGCGGCCGGTGCCGTGGGTGCCGGTGCCGGTCGCCCCGGAGACCGTCTGCTCCATGATGTCGCCCATGTTGGTGAGCGAGAGGCCCTCGCGCGCGAGGGCCTCGTTCAGCCGCTTGAGCGGGGTGCCGGCCTCGACGGTGACCGTGCCGGCCGCGCGGTCGACGCTCCGGATGCCGGTCAGCAGATCGGGGCGGATCAGGAGGCCGTCGGTGGCGGCGATCGAGGTGAAGGAGTGACCGGTGCCCACCGCCTTGACGCGCAGCCCGTCCTCGGCCGCGCGGCGCACGGCGGAGGAGACCTCCTCCACCGACGCGGGGGCGACCTGGCGGGCGGGCCGGGCGGTGATGTTGCCCGACCAGTTACGCCACGGGGCGGTTCTCCCCGTCCCGGTCCTCCCCGTACCCGGCCGCCTCGGGCCGGACCTCCCCGAGGCCGGTCCGCCGCTCCCCGTGCCGCTGTTCCCGCTCGCTGTGGTGCTCATGAAGCCCCTCCCGCCGCGTGACCGGCCTCGACAGCCGGCGGTACCCGAGGAGACCGACCGCCACCGCGACGGCCCCGGAGACCACCGGGACCCCGTACCCGGCCCTGGCCCCGGAAGCGTCGATCACCCACCCGGACACCGAGGAGCCGAGCGCGACGCCGACCGCGAGCCCGGTGCTCACCCAGGTCATGCCCTCGGTCAGTTTCGCGCGGGGTACGTGCTGCTCGATGAGGCCCATCGTCGTGATCATCGTCGGAGCGACGGACAGGCCCGCAAGGAACAGCGCCACGGCCAGAGACGGCAGGTTTCCGACCAGTAGGAACGGGATCATACTCACGGCCATGGCGCAGATGCCCAGGAACCAGCGGCGTTCCGGCGCCCCCGCGAAACGGACCAGCCCGAACAGGAGTCCGGCCAGGCAGGAACCGGTGGCGTACAGGGCGAGCACCAGGCTGGCGGCCCCCTTGTGGCCCTGCTCGTCGGCGAAGGCGACGGTCACCACGTCGACCGCGCCGAAGATCGCGCCGGTCGCCGCGAAGGTGCCGACGAGCACCTGCAGGCCCGGCGCGCGCAGGGCGGAGCCGCCGCCCCGGCCCGCGCGCGGATGCGGCGGGGGCTCGGTGGCCCGCTGCGAGGTCAGCCAGAGGACGCCCGCCGCGAGGAAGCAGGCGGCCAGCAGCGGACCCGCCTCCGGGAACCACCGGGTGGACAGCCCGATGGAGAGGATGGGGCCGAAGATGAAGCACAGCTCGTCGACGACCGACTCGAAGGAGTAGGCGGTGTGGAGCCGCGGGGTGTCGCGGTAGATCGCCGCCCAGCGCGCCCGGATCATCGCGCCCAGGCTCGGTACGGCGCCGATCCCCGCCGCGCACACGAAGAGCACCCAGTCGGGCCACCCGTGGTGCGCGGCGGGCAGCAGCACGGCCGCGGCGGCCAGCGCCACGAGGGTCGCGGGGCGCAGTACCCGGCGTTGCCCGTACTGGTCCACGAGGCGCGAGATCTGCGGCCCGAGCAGCGCGGCGGACAGCGCGAGGGTCGCCGACAGCGCGCCGGCGAGCCCGTAGCGGCCGGTGAGCTGGGAGATCATCGTCACGATGCCGATGCCCATCATCGACAGTGGCATCCGCCCGACCAGCCCGGCGGCGGAGAACGCGGCGGAGCCGGGGGCGGCGAACAGGGCGCGGTAGGGGCTGGGCACGGGGGGCTCTCCGGAGAAACGCGCGGTAAGGCGTGAAGCGAGGGACACGCCTTACGACTTAGGGGAGCCTTACTGTACGCGGGTCCTCGTCGCGCGGTACCCCGTGGGAGGATCGAAGACATGCCCGACGTACTCGATCCCGCCCCTTACGACGCCCTTCTGCTCCTCTCGTTCGGCGGCCCCGAGGGCCCGGACGACGTCGTTCCGTTCCTGGAGAACGTGACCCGCGGCCGCGGCATCCCCAAGGAGCGTCTGAAGGAGGTGGGGCAGCACTACTTCCTCTTCGGCGGCGTGAGCCCCATCAACGCCCAGAACCGCGCGCTGCTCGACGCCCTGCGCGAGGACTTCGCCGCGCACGGCCTCGACCTCCCCGTCTACTGGGGCAACCGCAACTGGGCGCCCTACCTGACGGACACCCTGCGCGAGATGGTCGCCGACGGCCGCCGCCGCATCCTGGTCCTGGCCACCAGCGCCTACGCCTCCTACTCCGGCTGCCGCCAGTACCGCGAGAACCTCGCCGAGGCGCTGGCCACCCTGGAGGCGGAAGGACGGGAGCTGCCGAGGATCGACAAGCTGCGGCACTACTTCAACCACCCCGGCTTCGTCGAGCCCATGATCGAGGGCGTACTGGAGTCGCTCGCCGACCTCCCCGAGGACGTGCGCGAGGGCGCCCACCTCGCGTTCAGCACTCACTCCATCCCCGAGACGGCCGCCGACACCTCGGGCCCCGCCGGGCAGCACGGGGACGGCGGGGCCTACGTGCGCCAGCACCTCGACGTGGCCCGGCTGATCGCCGAGGCCGTCCGGGAGCGGACCGGCGTCGACCATCCGTGGCGGCTGGTCTACCAGTCGCGCTCCGGCGCCCCGCACATCCCGTGGCTGGAGCCCGACATCTGCGACCACCTGGAGGAACTGCACGGCCGGGGCGTCCCGGCCGTCGTGATGGCTCCCATCGGGTTCGTCTCGGACCACATGGAGGTCCTCTACGACCTCGACACCGAGGCGAAGGCCAAGGCGGAGGAACTGGGCCTGCCGGTGCGCCGCTCCGCCACCGTCGGCGCCGACCCGCGCTTCGCCGCCGCCGTGCGGGACCTGGTGACCGAGCGTGCCGCCGCCGAGCGCGGGAAGAAGGTCGCCCCCTGCGCCCTCGGCGCGCTCGGCGCGAGCCACGACGTCTGCCCGGTCGGCTGTTGCCCCGCCCGTGCCCCCAAGCCCGCCGCCGCGGGCGCCGACAGCCCCTACGCGTGAGGAGCGGCGTGAACCAGCCGGACCACAACCCCCTGACCGAGCGGCCGGAACGGACCGCACTGAAGGGCGAACTGCTGCGGATCGCCCTCGACGCCGCCGACCGCGCCGGAACCTTCCTGCGCGACGGCCGGCCCGAGGACCTCGCGGTGGCCGCGACCAAGTCCAGCGCCGTCGACGTCGTCACCGAGATGGACATCGCCTCCGAGAAGCTGATCACCGGCCTGCTCGCCGAGGCGCGGCCCGAGGACGGGGTCCTCGGCGAGGAGGGCGCCAGCGTCGAGGGCACCAGTGGCGTCCAGTGGGTCATCGACCCTCTCGACGGCACCGTCAACTACCTGTACGGACTGCCGAGCTGGGCGGTGTCCATCGCCGCCCGGGTGGACGGGGAGACCGTCGTGGGCGTCGTGTACGCGCCGATGCGCGGCGAGACCTACCGCGCGGTTCTGGGGGAGGGCGCCCACGTCAACGAGCGCCCCACCCGGGTGCGGCCCGCCCCGGAGTTCGCCCAGGCCCTCGTCGGCACCGGCTTCGGCTACCTCGCCGAGCGCCGGGCCCGGCAGGCCGAGGTCATCCGTCACCTGGTGCCCGAGGTGCGTGACATCCGGCGCGGCGGCTCGGCCGCGATCGACCTGTGCGACGTGGCGCTGGGCCGGCTCGACGCCTACTACGAGCGCGGACTGCACCCCTGGGACTACGCGGCCGGCGACCTCGTTGCCCGGGAGGCGGGCGCGCTGACCGGCGGCCGCCCCGGAGAGCCCGTGTCGCCCGAGCTGACGCTCGCGGCACCCCCCGGCCTCTTCGAGCCGCTCCAGGCCCGCCTGGAGGCCCTGGGCGCCTGGCACGACTGACCCGGCCGCCGGCGGGCAGGGGAGAAGAGCGCGGAGAACACGCGGCGGGGCCCCGGTCGGATCGATCGACCGGGGCCCCGTTGCGCATGACGTGCGCGGGGTACGGCGGGAGCAGGGCTCGAAATGCCGTACGCGGATGGTTCAGACGTGGGTCACGCCTACCTCGACGCCGTGCTCGGCGGCCAGACGACGGAGGTCGTCGAGCTCCGACTCCTCGACCTCCACGAGGAAGTCGTCGCCGGTCTCGCGTGCCCGCGTCAGGTCGGACTCGGTCGTCCTTATGCGCTGCAGAAGTCCTGCGGTGAATGCGTCCATGCTGCGCCCCCTCGTCCTGGGTCGTGGGTCGGTGGCACCGGGGGGTGCCCTTCGGAAGGGACGATCACGGCTCCGGCGGATGCCCGGCGCACTCCCGCCGGGCGGCGACGGTGCCGGACACCCACGTCCGCTCTGCGCAAAAGCGGCCGCCGGCCCGCCACACGGGAGTGGCGTGCCCAAGCAGAGCGTGATCGCGGGGTGTAAAGCCGTCCTCCCCATGCCGCATCGCGGGGAAACCTCGGCGGAGAAGATTTTCCGCGCACCCCCGGCCTCACCGGACGTCCTCCACGCGCACGGGCCCCTTCCGGGCCGTCCGTCCGGCCGTCTTACAGCCGACTTATGGCCGAAAAGGGCAGGATGGAGCTCTCATCCACGAACGGACCCCTGCCCGCGTGCCCCCGCTGTGGGCCGCGTGGACAGGAACGAGGGAAGGACGAACGACGTGCGCGTACTCGTCGTCGAGGACGAGCAACTGCTCGCCGATGCGGTGGCCACCGGACTGCGCCGGGAGGCCATGGCCGTCGACGTCGTGTACGACGGCGCGGCCGCCCTGGAGCGCATCGGCGTCAACGACTACGACGTGGTCGTCCTCGACCGGGACCTCCCCCTCGTGCACGGCGACGACGTGTGCCGCCGGATCGTCGAGCTCGGCATGCCCACCCGGGTGCTGATGCTCACGGCCTCCGGCGACGTCAGCGACCGCGTCGAGGGCCTGGAGATCGGCGCCGACGACTACCTGCCCAAGCCCTTCGCGTTCAGCGAGCTCATCGCCCGCGTGCGCGCGCTGGGCCGGCGCACCAGCGTGCCGCTGCCGCCCGTCCTGGAGCGCGCCGGGATCAAGCTCGACCCCAACCGCCGCGAGGTCTTCCGGGACGGCCGGGAGGTGCAGCTCGCCCCCAAGGAGTTCGCCGTGCTCGAGGTCCTCATGCGCAGCGAGGGGGCCGTCGTCTCCGCCGAGCAGCTCCTGGAGAAGGCCTGGGACGAGAACACCGACCCCTTCACCAACGTGGTCCGGGTGACCGTCATGACCCTGCGCCGCAAGCTCGGCGAGCCCCCGGTGATCGTCACCGTGCCCGGCTCCGGCTACCGGATCTGAGCGCGTGGCCGCCACGCCGGCGCCCCCCGCGGCGCCCCCGAAGCCCACCTGGGACCCCAACCGGCCGGAACCCCCCTTCCCCTGGCTGCGCCCGACCATTCGCATACGGCTCACGCTGCTCTACGGCGGCATGTTCCTGATCGCCGGCATCCTGCTGCTGTCGATCATCTATCTGCTCGCCGCCCAGGCGCTGCGCACCGGCAGTGAACCGTTGTTCAAGATCGTCGAGTTCAACGACCTCAAGGTCACGAGCAACGACTGCCCCGGCGTCAACAACAAGCTGTCGCTGACCGAGTTCAACGACGCGATCAGCGCGTGCACCGACCACCAGCGCCAGGTGGCCCTCGACCACCTGCTCAGCCGCTCGCTGCTCGCGCTGCTCGGCCTCGCCGTGATCGCGTTCGCCTTCGGCTACGCCATGGCGGGCCGGGTGCTCTCGCCGCTCGGCCGGATCACCCGCACCGCCCGCGCGGTGGCCGGCTCGGACCTGTCCCGGCGCATCGAACTGGACGGCCCGGACGACGAGCTCAAGGAGCTCGCCGACACCTTCGACGACATGCTGGAACGGCTCCAGCGGGCCTTCACCGCCCAGCAGCGGTTCGTCGGCAACGCCTCGCACGAGCTGCGCACGCCGCTGGCGATCAACCGCACGCTCCTGGAGGTGCACCTCTCGGACCCGGGTGCGCCGGTGGAGCTCCAGCAGCTCGGCAAGACCCTGCTGGCCACCAACGAGCGCAGCGAGCAGCTCGTGGAGGGCCTGCTGCTGCTCGCCCGCAGCGACAACCAGATCGTCGAGCGCAAGCCCGTCGACCTCGCGGAGGTCGCCGCCCAGGCGATCGACCAGGTGCACGCCGAGGCCGAGGCCAAGGGCGTGGAGATCCGCAGCACCCGCGCCCCGGCGGTGGTCCAGGGCAACGGCGTCCTGCTGGAGCGGATCGCCCTGAACCTGGTCCAGAACGCCGCGCGCTACAACGTGCCGGAGGGCGGCTGGGTGGAGGTCACCACCGAGGTGCAGCACGGGCAGGCGGTGCTCGTGGTGTCCAACACCGGGCCGGTCGTGCCGGCCTACGAGATCGACAACCTCTTCGAGCCCTTCAGAAGGCTCCGCACCGAACGCACGGGCAGCGACAAGGGGGTGGGGCTCGGGCTGTCGATCGTGAGGTCGGTGGCCCGGGCGCACGGCGGACACATCTCCGCCCGGCCGCGGGAAGGGGGCGGTCTCGTGATGCGCGTCACCCTGCCGATCTGAGATCATGTCGCCGCCCGCACGGCCGGTACGGAAATTGTTTCGCTTTGGGCGTAATTTCCGAACCGGTCATCCGGCCGTCATATGTGTGATCGATCACAGGAGGGCTTTTCCGGCCGTCTACGCTGCGTGATCATTTGGGCGTCGACAAAGCCGGAAAATACGGGTTTTCCGGCACCGGTATCACGGGAAGTACACGGTGAGACGCCTTTGGAGGGCACCGTGTGGACCGTGTACGGTCCGGTTCGCCATCCAACCCGATCACTCTCGAGGACTCCGGTTGGGTGTCGATTGAGTAACAGACCTTGATGTGAGGCAAAATCTCCGCCTCGAGGCGGGCACAAGTCCGGCCTCTCACGCGTTACGTGCGCTGGAGACACCCGCAGACACCCAGAGGGGGAGAGCGAAATGGCAACCGACTACGACACCCCACGCAAGACCGACGACGATGTCGATTCCGACAGCCTGGAGGAACTCAAGGCCCGGCGGAACGACAAGTCGACCTCCGCGGTCGACGTCGACGAGTTCGAGGCCGCCGAAGGCCTGGAACTGCCCGGAGCGGACCTCTCCAATGAGGAGCTGGCCGTCCGGGTGCTGCCCAAGCAGCAGGACGAGTTCACCTGCATGAGCTGCTTCCTGGTGCACCACCGCAGTCAGCTGGCCCGGGAGAAGAACGGCCAGCCGATCTGCCGCGACTGCGACTGAGGCGGGGTCGGCCGTGACCGGCTCGACCCCTCCCTGGAAGCGCCGCTTCCGCAGGAAGGCGGAGGCGGACCCGGGGCCGCAAGACGGCCCTCACGGCGTGCGTGACGACGAGCGGGGCCCCTCGGGCCCCGGAGTGCCGGAACACCCGGGAAACCCCGGGGAGAAGGGCACTCCGGGGGACAGGGGGGCCTCGCTCGCGTCGGACGGCACGCCCTCGCGCCCTCCGGCGCCCTGGGACTCCTCCGCGCCCACGGACCACTCCGCATCCGCCGACTCCCCGACGCCCACGGATTCTCCGGCGCACACGGCCCCTCCGGCGTCCCCGGACGAGGCGCTCCCCGCCCCCGCGGCGGGCGGACCGCCCGCGCCCGTCGAGCCCTCGCGCGTGAAACGGCGCCGGGCCGAGGCGGCGCGGCTCGTGCGCACCGGCGTCCGGGCCGGTGTCCGCATGGGCGACCACGGAATCCGGCTGGGACTGACCCACCTGGCCGACCGCATCATCGACATCGCCCCGCGCGTGCCCGTGCGCGACCTCACGACCCTGCGCCGGCAGTTCCCGGGGCTGGGACCCGAGGAGATCGCGGACCGGCTGGTGACCGGCGCGGCGGCCGCGACCGCCACGGTCGGCGCCGGCGTGGGCGCCGCCGCCATGATGCCGGTGCCCCCGGCCATGCCCACCGAACTGGCCGCGGAGATCACCGGCGTCGCCGCCGTCGAACTGAAGCTGATCGCCGAGGTGTACGGCGTCCGGCCGCCCGGGACGGTCGCGCAGCGCAGCGTGGTCTATCTGCGGACGTGGTCCGGTGAGCGGGGCATCGACGTGACGAAGCCGGCGACGCTGAACACGGCGCTCGCGGGACCGATGAAGCGGGAACTGCGGCAGCAGATCACCAAGAGGCTGGTGCGGGACCTGCCCAACCTGATCCCGTTCCTGATCGGGGCGGCGGTGGGGGCGGCCCTGAACCGCCGCGAGACCAGACGGCTCGCGAAGCGGGTCCGCGCCGATCTGCGACGGGTGCGGACCGACTGGCCCGCCGTCGAGGCGTGAGCACCCCGCGCCGGGGGGACTACGACGTCCGGGCGGCCTTGAGGGAGGCCGCCAGCCGCTCCGGCTCCCTGGTGGAGAGGTAGAGGTACGGGGTGGGGTCCTCGGGGTCCGTCACCTGGACCCGCAGGGCCGTGCGGATGTAGGCCCGCAGCAGCATGAAGGCCCGGGTGTCGGCCTTGCGCGTGCGCCAGGCCTGCGCCTCCTCCGGGTCCAGCACCTCCGCCTCGCCCAGCGCGGCGACCGGGATGCGGGCCTCGCCGGCGATCAGCGCGTCGCCGACCACGCGGATGCGCGGGGAACCGTACGCACTCACCACCACCGCCGAGACCGCCGTCCCGCCGACGAGGCCGCCCAGCATCGGCAGGGTGCCGAAGGGGAGCAGGACCAGGGCCACCGCGAGGCCCATCAGGAGGCACATCAGCCACCAGGAGCGGGGGGCGGTGAGACGTTCTTCGTACGCGGGCGCGGAGGGCTGCATGAGGCCAAGCTTGGCATGGTGTCGGGGCGGGGCCGACGCGCGGGTAAGGTCTGCGCCTGTGAGTGGTACTTCCCCAAGTTCGCAGGGCGCGCGGGGCCCTCAGGGCCCGCCTGGCGCGCAGCCACCGCAGGACACGAGCGGCGCCCCCGGCCGCGGGCTCGAGGTGCTCCTCCGGCGTGTCGACCCCGACGTACCGCTTCCGGCGTACGCGCACCCCGGCGACGCGGGGGCCGACCTGCGCACCACCGAGGAGTGCGAGCTGGCACCGGGTGAACGCGCCGTCCTGCCCACCGGGGTGTCTGTCGCGCTCCCCGAGGGGTACGCGGCCTTCGTGCACCCGCGATCCGGCCTCGCTGCCCGCTGCGGTGTCGCTCTGGTGAATGCCCCGGGGACGGTTGATGCCGGGTACCGTGGGGAGATCAAGGTGATCGTGGTGAATCTCGACCCGCGCGAGAGCGTGCGGTTCGAGCGCTTCGACCGGATTGCCCAATTGGTCGTCCAGCAGGTCGAGAGGGTCCGCTTCCGCGAGGTCGCGGAACTTCCCGGCTCGGCGCGGGCCGAGGGGGGCTTCGGGTCCACCGGCGGTCATGCCGCCGTGGGCGGCACAACGGGTGGGAATCGATACGCTTCGGTCGTATCCGACCGGGAAGGACAGTGACGTGTTCGGACGTCGCAAGAAGAAGGGGTTCGCCGACGACGTGGCGGACGCGACGGGCGAGGCCGAGCAGGTCGTCGACGGCGTCGAGACCGAGGCGGACGACGAGCAGGCCGAGGGCGGGCGCGAGCGCGTACGGCTCGCCCCCGGACCGCGGCCCGACGGCCCCTGGGACGAGTCCGAGGTGCGTGACCCCGCCGAGGGCCGGGTCGACCTCGGCGGTCTGTTCGTGCCCGGTGTGGACGGCATGGAACTGCGGGTCGAGGTCGCCGGTGACGCGATCGTCGCCGCCACCGTCGTCCTGCGCGACAGCGCCATCCAGCTCCAGGGCTTCGCCGCCCCGAAGCGCGAGGGCATCTGGGGCGAGGTCCGCGAGGAGATCGCCGGCGGCATCACCCAGCAGGGCGGCATCGTCGACGAGGTCGAGGGCCCGCTCGGCTGGGAGCTGCGGGCCCAGGTGCCCGTGCAGCTCCCGGACGGCACCGGCGGCTTCCAGGTCGTGCGGTTCGTCGGCGTGGACGGTCCCCGCTGGTTCCTGCGGGGAGTGATCTCCGGGCAGGGCGCGGTGCAGCCGCAGGCGGCCGGACTGCTCGAGCAGATCTTCCGGGACACGGTCGTGGTCCGCGGCGAGGGCCCGATGGCGCCCCGCGACCCGATCGTCCTCAAGCTGCCCAACGACGCCCAGATGGTGCCCGAGGGCGTGCAGCAGGAGGAGGGCTCACGCTTCTCCGGCGGCATGGGGCAGCTCCAGCGCGGACCGGAGATCACCGAGGTCCGCTGACCGCGCCCGGCGCACCGCGCGCAAGAGGCCGCGTCCCTGGTGGGACGCGGCCTCTTCGCGTGTCCGGGCGCGAGTGCGAAGATGTGCCGCGGGCCGGGAACCCGGCCCCGGTCCCGGCCGTTCGACCGGGCGGGCGCAGGTGGGAATCCGGTGAGAATGCCGGGTGGTGCAGCGGTGCGCGGGCCGAGAGGGCCGGCGGACGGCGGGGAAGCGGGGGAGGGGCCATGAGCCTGGCCGTCACCGGGACGGAGACCGGCACGAGGACGATGGTGCGCGTCGAGGAGGTCCACAAGTCGTACGGCACCGGTGCCGCCGCCGTGCACGCGCTGCGCGGGGTCTCCTTCGAGGTACCGAAGGGCGAACTCGTCGCCCTCAAGGGACGCTCGGGATCCGGCAAGACCACCCTGCTCAACCTGCTCGGCGGGCTCGACGAGCCGGACGCGGGCCGCATCACCGTCGCCGGGCACGGCCTCGGCGACCTCGGCGAGGAGGGACTGCTCGCGCTGCGGCGGGACCGGATCGGCTTCGTCTTCCAGACCTTCGGCCTCATCCCCGTCCTCACCGCCGCCGAGAACGTGGGGGTGCCGCTGCGGCTGCGCCGGGCGGACCGGCGGGAGCGGGAGGAGCGGGTGGCGCTGCTGCTGTCGCTCGTCGGGCTCGCCGACCACGCGGAGCAGCGGCCGGGCGAACTGTCCGGAGGGCAGCAGCAGCGGGTCGCCATCGCCCGGGCGCTGGCCAACAGCCCCTCGCTGCTCATAGCGGACGAGCCGACGGGGCAGCTCGACGCCGAGACGGGGCTCGCGGTGATGGAACTGCTGCGCGCGGTGGTGCGCAGCGAGGGCGTCACCGCCGTGGTGGCCACGCACGACACGACCCTGCTGGGGCTGGCCGACCGGGTGCTCGAACTGAGCGACGGCGAGCTGACCGAGCGGACCGGGAGCATCGAGCGGACCGGGACCGCCGGGGCCTGAACCCGCGCGTTCCCCATGCGCCCCCGTCGAGGTCGTGTGCCCGCCGCCCCGTCAGGGTCGCGTCAAGGACGCCCGCGAGGGCGCCGGGCCGGCCGCCGGGCCGGAACCGCGCGCCGTAGGGTCGACATCGCGCACGCGCGCGGACGGCGGCACCCGGCGGCGGCCCGGTGCGGCGCAGAGGGACGATGAGGCGATGGGACGCGGCACACTACGGATCTACCTGGGGGCGGCACCGGGCGTCGGCAAGACCTACGCCATGCTCAGCGAGGCCGGACGCCGCCTGGCACGCGGCACCGACTGCGTCGTCGGCCACGCCGAGCACCACGGCCGCCCCCGCACCGAGGCGCTGCTGTGGGGCCTTGAGGTGGTGCCGCCCCGTGAGCTGGAGCACCGGGGCGCGGTCCGCGCCGAGATGGACGTCGAGGCCGTACTGCGCCGCGCTCCCGCCGTCGCCATGGTCGACGAACTCGCCCACACCAATGTCCCCGGCTCCCGCAACGCCAAGCGCTGGCAGGACGTGGAGGAACTGCTGGCCGCCGGGATCGACGTCGTCTCCACCGTCAACATCCAGCACCTGGAGTCACTCGGCGACGTCGTCGAGTCGATCACCGGGGTGCGGCAGCGGGAGACCGTGCCCGACGAGTTCGTGCGCCGCGCCGACCAGGTCGAGCTCGTCGACATGTCGCCGCAGGCGCTGCGCCGCCGCATGGCGCACGGCAACATCTACCAGCCGGACAAGGTCGACGCCGCCCTCTCGCACCACTTCCGCCCCGGCAACCTCACCGCCCTGCGCGAGCTGGCCCTGCTGTGGGTCGCCGACCGGGTCGACGAGCACCTCACCCGGTACCGCAGCGAGCACCGCGTCTCGGCGATATGGGGCTCCCGGGAACGCATCCTGGTCGGGCTGACCGGCGGTCCCGAGGGTCGCACCCTGATCCGCCGGGCCGCACGCCTCGCCGAGAAGGGCGCGGGCGGCGAGGTGCTCGCCGTCTACGTCGCCCGCAGCGACGGCCTGACCTCCGCCTCGCCCAAGGAACTCGCCGTCCAGCGCACCCTCGTCGAGGATCTCGGCGGCACCTTCCACCACGTGGTGGGCGACGACGTGCCCGCCGCGCTGCTCGACTTCGCGCGCGGCGCCAACGCCACGCAGATCGTCCTCGGCTCCTCGCGCCGCAAGACCTGGCAGTACGTCCTCGGCCCCGGCGTCGGCACCCTCGTCGCCCGCGACTGCGGGCCCGACCTGGACGTGCACATCGTCACCCACGAGGAGGTCGCCAAGGGGCGCGGGCTGCCGGCCGCCCGCGGCGCCCGGCTCGGCCGGGCCAGGATCGTCGCGGGCTGGGCCACCGGCGTCGCCGGTCCCGCCCTCCTCGCCCTGCTGCTCGTCACCGTCGACCCCGGTCTCGCCAACGACATGCTGCTCTTCCTGGCGCTGACGGTGGCCGCCGCCCTGCTCGGCGGACTGCTGCCGGCGCTGGCCTCCGCGGCGGTCGGTTCGGTGCTCCTCAACTATTTCTACGCACCCCCGCTGCACCGCTTCACCATCGCCGACCCGAGGAACATCGTCGGCATCCTGATCTTCGTCGGAGTCGCCGTCGCGGTCGCCGCCGTGGTGGACCTCGCCGCCCGGCGCACCGACCAGGCGGCCCGGCTGCGTGCCGAGTCCGAGATCCTCTCCTTCCTCGCGGGCAGCGTGCTGCGCGGCGAGACCAGCCTGGAGGCGCTCCTGGAACGGGTCCGGGAGACCTTCGCCATGGAGTCGGCGGCGCTGCTGGAACGCGCCGGCGACGTCGCCCCCTGGACCTGCGCGGGCGCGGCCGGCCCCGGCGCCCGTGTGGCGCGGCCCGAGGAGGCCGACGTGGACGTGCCCGTCGGCGACCACATGGCGCTCGCCCTGTCCGGGCGGGTGCTGCCCGCCTCCGACCGGCGGGTGCTCGCCGCGTTCGCCGCGCAGGCCGCCGTCGTCCTGGACCGGCAGCGGCTGCGGCAGGCCGCCGAGGAGGCCAGGACGCTGGCCGAGGGCAACCGCATCCGGACCGCGCTGCTCGCGGCCGTCAGCCACGACCTGCGCACCCCGCTGGCCGGGATCAAGGCGGCGGTCAGCTCCCTGCGCGCGGACGACGTGGCCTGGTCGGAGGAGGACCGGGCGGAACTCCTCGAAGGCATCGAGGACGGCGCCGACCGGCTCGACCACCTGATCGGCAACCTCCTCGACATGTCCCGGCTGCAGACCGGCACCGTCACCCCGCTGATCCGCGAGATCGACGTGGACGAGGTGGTGCCGAGAGCGCTCGGCGGGGTCCCCGAGGACCGCGTGGGCCTCGTGGAACTCGACGTGCCCGAGACACTGCCCATGGTCGCCGTCGACCCCGGGCTGCTGGAGCGGTCGGTGGCCAACCTCGTCGAGAACGCCGTGAAGCACGGCCCGCCCGGGACGCGGGTCCTCGTGGCCGCCAGCGCGCTGGCCGACCGGGTCGAGGTGCGCGTCGTCGACCGCGGACCCGGCGTGCCCGACGAGGCGAAGGACCGCATCTTCGAGCCCTTCCAGCGCTACGGCGACGCCCCCCGCGGCTCCGGCGTCGGACTCGGCCTCGCGGTGGCGCGCGGCTTCGCCGAGGCGATGGGCGGCACCCTGACCGCCGAGGACACCCCCGGCGGCGGACTGACGATGGTGTTGACCCTCCGGGCGGCCCCGCGGCCGGCGGAGGACGTGCCCGCGGCCGCCCCCGCCGTACTCACCGGTCCGCCCGCCCTGCACGGAAGGAGGGCCTCATGACGCGCGTACTGGTGGTCGACGACGAGCCCGGGATCGTGCGCGCCCTGGTGATCAACCTCAGGGCGCGCGCCTACGAGGTGGACGCGGCGCACGACGGCGCCACCGCGCTCCGGCTGGCGGCCGCACACCGTCCCGACGTGATCGTCCTCGACCTCGGACTGCCCGACATGGACGGCGTCGAGGTCATCCGGGGACTGCGCGGCCGGACCAGGGTGCCGATCCTCGTGCTGTCCGCCCGCCACGCCTCCGACGAGAAGGTCGGCGCGCTCGACGCGGGCGCCGACGACTACGTCACCAAGCCCTTCGGCATGGACGAACTCCTTGCCCGGCTGCGCGCCGCAGTGCGCCGGGCGGAGCCGGTGGGCGCCGGCGAGGGCGATGTGATCGTGCAGACCGAGGGCTTCACCGTCGACCTCGCCGCGAAGAAGGTCGACCGGGGCGGCCGGGACGTACGCCTCACGCCCACCGAGTGGCACCTCCTCGAGGTCCTGGTGCGCAGCCCCGGCCGGCTGGTCGGCCAGAAGCAGCTCCTGAAGGAGGTGTGGGGGCCCTCCTACGGCACGGAGACGAACTACCTGCGGGTGTACATGGCCCAGCTCCGCCGCAAACTGGAGGCCGACCCCGCCCACCCGCGGCACTTCATCACGGAACCGGGAATGGGATACCGGTTCGAGAAGTAGCCCACACCGGTCGGCGGGCGGACCGTACGTATGTGTCGGCGGCCCCCGGTACGCTTTCGGTATGAGTGCTGTTCCCCGTTCCGAGAAGCCGGTGGGCCGGTTCCGGCGCATGCTCGACCGGCTCTCCTCGTCCCAGGAGGACCTGGAGTCGGAGGAGCTGCGGGAGGACACCGAGACCGCGGGGTGCACCCGCATCGGTGACTGTCAGGACCGCCAGCTGGTCACCGTTACTGGTACCTTGCGCACGGTCACGCTGCGCCCGCGGGCCGGGGTGCCGGCCCTGGAGGCCGAGCTGTTCGACGGCACGGCCGCGCTGGACGTGGTGTGGCTCGGCAGGCGCTCCATCCTCGGCATAGAACCGGGGCGCAAGCTGATGGCCTCGGGTCGGATCTCGATGAGCCGGGGCCGCAGAGTGCTGTTCAACCCCAAATACGAACTGAGACCGCTCGGACGGGAGTAGCCGGTGACCTCACTCGAGAAGCCGACCGAAGACGACACCGCGCACGATTCGCGCGCGGTCACCGAGGCCGCTCTCTTCGAGGCGTTCGGCGGCGTCCGGGGCATGGTCGAGACGGTGCTGCCCGGACTGCTCTTCGTCAGCATCTTCACGATCAACAAGAACCTGCACCAGTCGGCGATCGCCGCGCTCGTGGTGTCGCTGCTGCTCGTCGCGGTGCGGCTGGTCCGCAGGGACACGGTGAAGCACGCCTTCAGCGGGGTCTTCGGCGTCGCCTTCGGTGTCGTCTTCGCGATGATGACCGGCAACGCGAAGGACTTCTACCTGCCGGGCATGCTGTACACGCTGGGCCTCGCGCTCGCGTACATCGTGACGACGCTGGCCGGTGTCCCCCTGATCGGCCTGATGCTCGGGCCGGTCTTCAAGGAGAACCTGTCCTGGCGCACACGCAACCCCGGCCGCAAGAAGGCCTATGCCAAGGCGAGCTGGGCCTGGGGCCTCATCCTGCTCGCCAAGTGCGCGGTGCTGTTCCCGCTGTACTGGTGGGCCGACACGACGCAGCTGGGCTGGGTCCTGATCGCCCTGAAGATCCCGCCCTTCCTGCTGGCGGTCTGGCTCACCTGGGTCTTCCTGGCCAAGGCCCCGGCGCCGATCGACGTCTTCGCCGAGATGGAGGCGCAGGAGGCGGAGGAGAAGGCGCGGGAGCAGGCGGCGCGGGGCGAGAGCGCCTCATAGGCGAACGGTCCCCCGGGGTCCGAGGGGTTCGGCCGGTCCGACGGATGGGCACCCCGTCAACGACGCGCGCCCCCCGCGCCCGCGCCCCCGCAGGGGCCGGACGCGGGGCCCGCAGGGTCCCGGCAGGACCCGTCAGCCGATCGCGTCCTCGCGGCGCACCGAGAGCAGGTCCTCGAGCTGCTCCTCCCTCGCCTGCGCGGCCACGAACAGCAGTTCGTCACCGGCCTCCAGCGCGTCCTCCGGCGAGGGCGTCAGCACCCGCGTCCCGCGGATGATCGTCACCAGCGAGGTGTCCTCGGGCCAGCGCACGTCACCCACCTGCGTGCCCGCCAGCGCGGACTCCGGCGGCAGCGTCAGCTCCACGAGGTTCGCGTCCCCGTGGCTGAAACGCAGCAGCCGTACGAGGTCGCCGACGCTCACCGCCTCCTCCACCAGCGCCGACATCAGACGCGGTGTGGACACGGCGACGTCGACGCCCCACGCCTCGTTGAACAGCCACTCGTTCTTCGGGTTGTTCACCCGGGCGACGACGCGCGGCACCCCGTACTCCGTCTTGGCGAGCAGCGAGACGACGAGGTTGACCTTGTCGTCACCCGTCGCCGCGATGACCACGTTGCAGCGCTGCAGCGCGGCCTCGTCCAGCGAGGTGATCTCGCAGGCGTCGGCCAGCAGCCACTCCGCCTGCGGCACCCGCTCCACCGAGATCGCGGTCGGCGCCTTGTCGATCAGCAGGACCTCGTGGCCGTTCTCCAGCAGTTCGCCCGCGATCGAGCGACCCACCGCACCGGCCCCGGCAATGGCGACCCTCATCAGTGACCGGCCTCCCTCTCAGGGCCCTCGGCGAACGTCGCCTCGACCTTCTCGACGTCGTCCGTGCGCATCATCACGTGCACCAGGTCGCCCTCCTGCAGCACCGTCTGGGAAGAGGGCAGCATCGCCTCGCCCAGCCGGGTGAGAAACGCGACCCGCACCCCGGTCTCCTCCTGCAGTCGGCTGATCTTCTCGCCCACCCAAGCCGGGGAGGCGTGCACCTCGGCGAGCTGCACCCCGCCGGTGGGGTCCCGCCACAGCGGCTCGGCGCCCGAGGGCAGCAGTCGGCGCAGCATCTGGTCGGCGGTCCAGCGCACGGTCGCCACGGTCGGGATGCCGAGCCGCTGGTAGACCTCGGCGCGGCGGGGGTCGTAGATGCGCGCCGCCACGTTCTCGATGCCGAACATCTCGCGGGCCACCCGGGCGGCGATGATGTTGGAGTTGTCGCCGCTGGAGACGGCGGCGAAGGCGCCGGCCTCCTCGATGCCCGCCTCGCGCAGGGTGTCCTGGTCGAAGCCGACCCCGGTGACGCGTCGGCCGCCGAACCCGGCGCCGAGCCGGCGGAAGGCGGTGGGGTCCTGGTCGATCACGGCGACCGTGTGCCCCTGCTGCTCCAGGGTCTGGGCGAGAGCGGAACCCACTCTGCCGCAGCCCATGATCACGATGTGCACGGCCCTACACCACACTCCCCGCGGACCTCGCGGCCCGCGTACGCGTCCTGCTCATGGCTCTCTTTCGGCTCGCCCGGCAACAGTGGCGGCCCGGTGCACGGGCCGCGGTGCACCATCATGCCGTTGGAACACCGTGGCGGACTCCCCCGGGGACCGGTCCGTCGCCCCGCGTCCAACGTAGCGGCAGCCGGGGCCGGACCGGGCGCCACCGTCCCCCGGCCGCCGCGAGCGGGGGCGGTCCCGTACCCGGTACCGTCTGCGGACCCCGCACGGCCCCGTCCCCGTACCGCCCCGGTACCCCCGCTGCTCCCGATACCGATACCGATACCCATACCGATGCCGACGCCGACCCGAGAAGAGGCATGCGTGACCGGAGACAATCCGTTCGGACGCCCCGAGCCCGAGCCCGAGCCCGAGCCCGAGCCCGAGCCCGAGCCCGAGCCGGGACCCGAGCCGGGACCAGGACCCGAGGCCGGGCCCGAGGCCGGGCCCGGACCCGGGCCCGAAGACCGGGCCGGGCAGGAGGCCGGACCCTCGCTCACCGCCGAGCTGCTGCGCGAGTTCCTCGCCGCGGGCAGCGACGCGCTGGCCCGGCTGGCCTCCGACGAGGGCGCCGTCGACGACTTCGGCTTCGATCCCGACCTCACCGACGAACTGATCCTGCCCCTCCTCAGGCCGCTGTACGAGAAGTACTTCCGGGTCGAGGTGGAGGGCCTGGAACACGTCCCGGCGGACGGCGGCGCCCTGGTCGTCGCCAACCACTCCGGCACGCTGCCGCTGGACGCGCTCATGCTCCAGGTCGCCCTGCGCGACGACCACCCCGCCCACCGCAGGCTGCGGCTGCTCGCCGCCGACCTCGTCTTCGAGCTGCCGCTGGTCCGCGACATCGCCCGCAAGGCGGGCCACGTGCGCGCCTGCCGCGCCCACGCGACCCGGCTGCTCCAGGCCGGCGAACTCGTCGGTGTCATGCCCGAGGGCTACAAGGGCCTCGGCAAGCCGTACGAGGAGCGCTACCGGCTGCGCCGCTTCGGCAGGGGCGGCTTCGCCGCGGTGGCACTGCGCACCGGCCGGCCCCTGGTGCCCTGCGCGATCGTCGGCGCCGAGGAGACGTACCCGATGATCGGCGAGTCCCGCACCCTCGCGCGGATGCTGAACCTGCCGTACTTCCCGATCACGCCCACCTTCCCGCTGCTGGGCGTGCTCGGCCTGGTCCCGCTGCCGAGCAAGTGGACCATCCGCTTCGGCGCGCCGATCACCGTGGACGGTTTCCCGGAGGGCGCCGCCGAGGACCCGCGAACGGTGGAGAAGCTGGCCCGCGAGGTGAAGGACACCATCCAGCACTCGCTGAACGAACTGCTCGCCGAGCGCCAGTCGCCGTTCGGCTGAGGCGCGGGCGGCCGAGCTGAGACGCGGGCGGCCGAGCTGAGACGCGCGGCCGAGGGGCGGCCCACCTCGCCACCGGGCCCCGCCCCACGGCCCCCGCCCCACGGCCCCCGTCCCGCGGCTCCGGCCCGGCCTCGGCAAGATTCCGTTAAGAATTCGCCGCCGTCCGTCCGGGCCCTCGCGGGCACAGGGCCGATCTCCTGCGGGAATCGGCGATCCGCCGCCTCCGACGCGTCGGGGGTGGCGGGTGGGCGCCGTGTGTTCGAACCCTTAACATCCCGGTTGTGTCCAAACTGACCGACGTGCCCAAACGCATCCTCATCGGGCGCGCACTGCGCAGCGACCGGCTCGGAGAAACGCTCCTGCCGAAACGCATCGCACTCCCCGTCTTCGCCTCCGACCCGCTCTCCTCCGTCGCCTACGCGCCGGGGGAGGTGCTCCTGGTCCTCTCCATCGCGGGCGTGTCGGCGTACCACTTCAGTCCCTGGATCGCGGTCGCGGTCGTCGTCCTGATGTTCACCGTGGTCGCCTCCTACCGGCAGAACGTCCACGCCTACCCCAGCGGCGGCGGCGACTACGAGGTGGCCACCACCAACCTCGGCCCGAGGGCCGGCCTGACCGTCGCCAGCGCCCTGCTCGTCGACTACGTGCTCACGGTCGCCGTCTCCATCGCCTCCGGCATCGAGAACCTCGGCTCCGCGATCCCCTTCGTCATCGAGCACAAGGTGATCTGCGCGGTCGCCGTGGTGGTCCTGCTGACGCTGATGAACCTGCGCGGGGTGAAGGAGTCGGGCAAGCTCTTCGCGATCCCGACGTACGTCTTCGTCGGCGGCGTCTTCATCATGATCGTGTGGGGGGCGTTCCGCGGTCTGGTCCTGGGCGACACCATGCGGGCACCGACGGCCGGCTTCCACATCCGGGCCGAGCACCAGGGCCTGGCCGGATTCGCCCTGGTCTTCCTGCTGCTGCGGGCCTTCTCCTCCGGCTGCGCCGCGCTCACCGGCGTCGAGGCCATCTCCAACGGCGTCCCCGCCTTCCGCAAGCCCAAGTCGAGGAATGCCGCGACCACGCTCGCGATGATGGGCCTGCTCGCCGTCACCATGTTCTGCGGCATCATCGCGCTCGCCATGACCACCAAGGTCCGCATGGCCGAGAACCCCGCCGTCGACCTCATCCGGGGCGGCACGCCGGTCGGCTCCTCCTTCGTGCAGGACCCGGTGATCTCCCAGGTCGCCGAGGCGGTCTTCGGCGACGGCAGCTTCCTCTTC
Source organism: Streptomyces griseoaurantiacus (assembly GCF_036189845.1). NCBI lineage: Bacteria > Bacillati > Actinomycetota > Actinomycetes > Kitasatosporales > Streptomycetaceae > Streptomyces > Streptomyces griseoaurantiacus. The sequence continues at coordinate 5,680,384 of NZ_CP108326.1, forward strand.
GTCGTGCTGGCCGCCGCCACCGCGCTGGTCCTGTTCCTCGCCGCCAACACCGCCTACAACGGCTTCCCGCTGCTCGGCTCGATCCTCGCCCAGGACCGCTACCTGCCGCGCCAGCTCCACACCCGCGGCGACCGGCTCGCCTTCTCCAACGGCATCGTGCTGCTCGCGGGCGCGGCGGCCCTGCTCCTCATCGTCTACGGGGCCGACTCCACCCGGCTCATCCAGCTCTACATCGTCGGCGTCTTCGTCTCCTTCACACTCAGCCAGACCGGCATGGTTCGGCACTGGAACCGGCACCTGCGCACCGAGAAGGACCAGGCCAAGCGACGCCACATGATCCGCTCCCGCGCGATCAACACCTTCGGCGCCTTCTTCACCGGCCTGGTGCTCGTCGTCGTCCTCGCCACCAAGTTCAGCCACGGCGCCTGGGTGGCGCTGCTCGGCATGTGCATCTTCTACGCGACGATGACCGCGATCCGTAAGCACTACGACCGGGTCGCCGACGAGATCGCCGCACCCGAGGAGCCGGTCCCCACCGACGACCTGGTGCGCCCCTCCCGGGTCCACTCCGTCGTCCTCATCTCCAAGATCCACCGGCCCGCGCTGCGCGCCCTGGCCTACGCCAAACTGCTCCGCGCCGACAGCCTGGAGGCCCTCAGCGTCAACGTGGACGCAGCGGAGACCAAGGCGCTGCGCGCCGAGTGGGAACGGCGCGGCATCGACGTCCCCCTCAAGATCCTCGACTCGCCCTACCGCGAGGTGACCCGGCCGGTCATCGACTACGTCAAGAGCCTGCGCAAGGAGTCCCCGCGCGACGCCGTGTCGGTGATCATCCCGGAGTACGTGGTGGGCCACTGGTACGAACACCTGCTGCACAACCAGAGCGCGCTGCGGCTCAAGGGCCGGCTGCTGTTCACCCCGGGCGTCATGGTGACCTCGGTGCCCTACCAGCTCCAGTCCTCCGAGGCCGCCAAGGTGCGCGCCCGCAGGCGCCTGGAGTGGAACGCGCCGGGCGCGGTCCGCCGGGGCCCCAAGGAGCACCGGGACCACCACCACCGGGAGTCCGGCACGAAGCGCTGAGAGCCGGCGGGCCCGGGAGGGCGCTCAGCGCCGGCCGGCCCGGGAGCCGGGCGACGCGGGCGGGTGTGCCGGGCACGTAGACTGGTGGGCTGTTGCCCACCGGCGGACGGACGCGCGCCGCCCCGCCGCACCCCCTCTTGATCATCTGGAGTACTCCCCCCATGCAGGCAGAACCGAGGAAGTCGCTGGTGGGACAGGAGTACGAGGTCGAGGTCGGCCCCGTCGCCCACGGCGGCCACTGCATCGCACGCACGTCCGAGGGGCAGGTCCTCTTCGTGCGGCACACGCTCCCCGGCGAGCGAGTCGTGGCCCGGGTGACCGAGGGCGAGGAGGGCGCCCGCTTCCTGCGCGCCGACGCGGTGAGCGTCCTGGAGGCGTCCAAGGACCGCATCGACGCCCCCTGCCCCTACGCCGGCCCCGGCCGCTGCGGCGGCTGCGACTGGCAGCACGCCAAGCCGGGCGCCCAGCGGCGCCTGAAGGCCGACGTCATCGCCGAACAGCTCCAGCACCTGGCCGGGCTCACCCCGGAGGAGGCCGGCTGGGACGGCACGGTGCTCCCCGCCGAGGGCGACAAGCTTCCCGCGGGCGAGGTCCCGGCCTGGCGCACCCGCGTGAGCTACGCGGTGGACCCCTCCGGCCGCGCGGGCCTGCGCCGGCACCGCTCGCACGAGGTGGAGCCGATCGAGCACTGCCTGATCGCCGCGCCCGGCGTGAGCGAACTCGGGATCGAGCGCCGGCAGTGGCCCGGCATGGACTCCGTCGAGGCGATCGCCGCGACCGGCTCCCAGGACCGCCAGGTCGTCCTCACCCCGAAGCCGGGCGCCCGCCTGCCGCTGGTGGAGTTGGACCGCCCGGTCTCCGTGCTCCGCGTCGACGAGCGCTCCGGGGGCGTGCACCGCGTCCACGGCCGCCCCTTCGTGCGCGAGCGCGCCGACGACCGCACCCACCGGGTCGGCGCCGGCGGCTTCTGGCAGGTCCACCCGAAGGCCGCCGACACCCTGGTCGCCGCCGTCATGCAGGGACTCCTGCCCCGCAAGGGCGACACCGCGCTCGACCTGTACTGCGGAGTGGGCCTCTTCGCGGGAGCGCTGGCCGACCGGGTCGGCGAGAAGGGTGCCGTGCTCGGCATCGAGTCCGGCAAGCGCGCGGTGGAGGACGCCCGGCACAACCTCGCCGAGTTCGACCGCGTCCGCATCGAACAGGGCAAGGTCGAGGCCGCCCTGCCGCGCACCGGCATCACGGAGGCCGACCTCGTCGTCCTCGACCCGCCCCGCGCCGGCGCCGGCCGCAAGACCGTCGCCCACCTCACGACCCTCGGCGCCCGCCGCATCGCCTACGTCGCCTGCGACCCGGCCGCCCTCGCCAGGGACCTGGCGTACTTCCGCGAGGGCGGCTACCGGGTGCGGTCGCTGAGGGCGTTCGACCTGTTCCCGATGACGCATCACGTGGAGTGCGTGGCTGTTCTCGAGCCCGCCCAGAAGGGGCTTTGAGCTGCCGTTTTCGTGGCTTCGTCGGGGGTGGCCGGCGCTGACCCGGTGGTCCACCCGTCATGCGAGGTGGCTGATCCGGCCCGGACGGCCCGGCCTCGCGTCCGTGACACAGGGTCCTGACGCTCGACCGACGCGCGTTCCGGACGGCAGGTCAGCCCGAGCCCGTCGGTCCCCGGCGCCCCGTCGGCTCGCGGGTCAGGTCGTCGGAACGGGTCGCAGCCGGTAGGCGTCCCCGTGCGCGACGACACGGCCGGCTGTGGGCGGGGCGAAGTGGGTGCCGAGGAGGAGGGTGTCCGTACCGGCGAGGGAAGCGAGCAGTTCACCGCGGGTGGTCGCGGACTGCCGCGGGTCGATGTCCACGCAGGCGCCGATGGCGGGGTGGGCGAGTTGGACCGGGTGGTGGATGCAGTCACCGGTGATCAACGCCGTTTCACCCTGACTGTTCAGTTCGACCGCTACATGGCCGGGGGTGTGGCCGGGGGTGGGGACCAGGCGCAGGCTCGGGGTGACGCGCACGCCCTCGGCCGGGACGTCGACCAGGTCGAGCAGACCGGCCTGCTCGACCGGGATCACCGAGTCGCGGAACATCTGGCGGCGTGCCTCTTCCATGTCGTGGGCGGCCCAGAACGCCCTTTCGGCGCGCGCGGTGAGGTAGCGCGCCTCGGGGAACGTGGGGACCCATGCGTCATCCACCTTCCGGGTGTTCCAGCCGACGTGGTCGGCGTGCAGGTGGGTGAGGACGACCAGGTCGACGGAGTCGGGCGGGAAGCCTGCGGCGGTCAGTCGCTCGGGGAAGTCGGTACGCAGGTCGTGCCAGGCCGGGTTGGCCCGTTCCTTGCCGTTGCCGATGCCGGTGTCGACGAGTACGCGTAGCCCGTCCACGGCGAACGCGAAACTGTGGCTGTCGATGCGGAGGATGCCGTCATCGTCGGCGAAGTGGGGACGCAGCCAGTCCTGGCCGGCTACCACCTGAGGAGTGGCGTCGGGCAGCAGCCAGGGACCGGTCGCGGGCGGCAGCGGTATCTCGTCGATGCGGTGGACGGTGATGTCGCCCACGGCCCAGGAGGGGAAGGGGGTGTCCGAGGGAGTCTGCATGATCTGTTGTTTCCTTTGCTCTTCAGCGCAGTGGCCGGTTGCGTGGACTGCTGCTGGGCTCAGTTCGGGCTCGTGACACGGCGAGCGCGGTGAGGGCCGCTGCAGCGAGGAGTGCCGCGATGACGGCGTAGACGTGCGAGGTGGTCCTGAGCCCGTAGTGCCGGGTGGCGATCCCTGCGGCGACGGCGGGCAAGCTCATGGAGAGGTAGCTCAGAACGTAGTAGGCGGCCAGCGTCGCGGCTCGGTGCTGCTCGTCGAGCGAGTCGAGGAGCGTCCGAAGCACGCCTCGTGAGACGGCGCCGAAGGCTGTGCCGGCCAGGGCGGCGCCGCCGTAGACGGTCGGCAGCCCGGCGCCGTGCAGACCGCTCAGGGTCAGGACCGCGGTGGGCAGGACGGAGAGGCATCCGCCGATCGCGGTGGTGAGGGGATCGGTGCGGCGCAGTACCCACACGGTGAGTGCGGCTGCGGCGCTGAAGGTGAAGAAGATCATGCCGAGGGCCGCCTGCGGGGCGTTGGGGGCCACCAGGCGCACGAGGGCCGGCCCGAGGGAGGAGTAGAAGCCACCCAGTGCCCAGACGGCGACGACTGCGGTGCCGGTGGTCAGCAGGGTGCGGCGCACCGCGGGCGGTACACCGAGCCGTGGACGCAGCGATCGGACCCCGTTCGCCTGCCGGTCGACTGTCTCCGTGGTGAAGGTGACGGCGATCGCCTGGGCGGTGAACAGCGCTGCCAACAACGCGTAGACGGTGACGGCGGGGGCCGGGGCGAAGCGGATGAGGAGGGTGGAGACGAGAACGCCCGCAGCCATGCCGGCGACCGGGGCGATGATGTTGGTCAGGGCGGACCGGCCGGGGTGCCGCGGGTTTTCCAGGTCGAGGAGAGCCGCGCCGGCGGCGCTGGTGGCCACGCCGGTGGCCGCTCCTTGCAGGAGGCGGGCCGCTGCCAGGGAACCCGCGCCGTCCGCTGAGGCGAGGAGAACCATGGCGACGGCCTGCGCGCCCAGGGCGCCTGCCAGGACGGGGCGCCGTCCCAGTCGGTCGGAGAGCGCTCCGGTGGTGAGAAGGGCTGACAGCAGCGCCAGGGCGTAGGCGCTGAAGACCACCGTGACGGCGAGCGCCGAAAGGCCCCACTGGTCCTGATAGAGGGGATACAGCGGTGTCGGGGCACTGGATGCCGCCAGGAGGGCCACGAGTACGGACGCGTCCAGACCGAAGGAGGCGGCACGGTTCTTCCCGCGGGCGCGGCTGTCTCCGACAGGGCAGTGCGCAACTGGGCCGGACACGACGTCGGACATGGAACCCCTTCCTTAAAGCAACTCGTTTGCCTTAAGGAAGGGTAGGTTCTACAGTCGAGCTAAAGCAAATCATTAGCTTTAAGTGTGGTGCGCCTCGTCGCTCCATCCCGACCAGGGGAGAATCCGTGTCCTCCGCCGAACTCACACCGTCCGAGGCCGCCCGCTGGGCCGCCCGGGCCGGGCTTCCGTTGCCCGATGACCGCCACGCGGCGGTCGCGGCCACCGCCGACCACATCCACTCCGTCGTCGCGGTCCTGCGCGAGCTGAATCTCCGTGACACCCCGCCCGCCGGTGCCTTCCGTGCGGAGAAGGAGAAGCACGATGCAGCCGTATGAGTTGTCCCTCGCCGCCGCCGCGCAGGAGATCCGGGAGCGGCGGCTGTCCCCCGTCGAGCTGGTCGACTCGGTCCTCGACCGCATCGAGCAGGTGGAGCCGCACATTGCGGCCTACGTCTCGGTTCTCGCCGATCAGGCCCGCCGGACCGCCCGTGACGCCGAGCGTGAAGCCGTACAGGGCTCCTACCGAGGCCCTCTGCACGGGATTCCGGTGGGGCTCAAGGACTTGATCGATGTCGTCGGCGTGTCCACCACGGCAAGCTCCAGGACCCGGGCCGGTCATCGCGCGGCCTCCGACAGCACGGTCGCCGCGAGTCTGCGGGCGGCCGGCGCGATCCTGATCGGCAAAACGCACACCCACGAGTTCGCCTACGGGCTGATCACCCCGCAGACCAACAACGCCTGGGATCACAGGAGGATCGCCGGTGGCTCCAGCGGCGGTTCCGCCGTCGCCGTGGCCTCCGGCGCGGCGACATTCGCCCTCGGTACCGACACCGGCGGATCGATCCGGGTGCCCGCGACCCTGAACGGAGTGGTCGGACTCAAGCCGACGTACGGACTCGTGCCCCGTCACGGCGTCACGTCGCTGTCCTGGTCGCTCGACCACGTCGGCCCGATCGCCCGTACCGTCGACGACACGGCCCTCGTCCTGACCGCCCTCGCCGGGTACGACCCCCGCGACCCCGCCTCGGTGGCCGTGCCCGGCGTCGGCTACCGGCCGCACCCCGACCCGGACCTGACGGGAGTGCGTGTCGGCGTGCCCCGCAACTACTACTTCGCACACGTCGACGCCGAAGTCGCGGCCGCCGTCCGCCGCGCCATCGCGCAGCTCGAGGCGCTCGGCGCTCGGCTCATCGATGTCGACATACCGATGACCCGCTACATCCAGGCCGTCCATTGGGGCCTGATGGTGCCGGAAGCCACCGCGTACCACCAGGCCACCCTGCGTACCGTCCCCGAGCTGTATCGGGCGGATGTCCGGATCCTCCTGGAGGCCGGCGAACTGATGGGCGCGGGCGACTACCTGCGGGCGCAGCGCGCCCGGACGCTGATGCGCGACGAGTGGGCCCGCGTCCTGGAGGAGGTCGACGTGATCGCCGCTCCCGCGGTGCCGATGGCCGCGGTCCCGGCCGGTCAGGAGACCGTCACCTGGCCCGACGGCACGGTCGAGAGCGTCTCCGACGCGTACGTGCGCCTCTCCTCCCCGGCCAACATCACAGGAGTGCCCGCACTCTCCGTCCCGGTCGGCCAGGACGCGGCGGGCATGCCCATCGGCATGCAGTTGCTCGGGCGGCCCTTCGCCGAGCGGACGCTGCTGCTGGTGGGCCACGCATACGAGCGGACGCAGCCCGCCCGATCGCTCGCACCCGTCACCTGAGGGCGGTGCGTGGGGCCGGGCCGGAAATTTCCGGCCCGGCCCACACACCGCTCGGCTCCGGCGAGATCGGGACCGGATGCCCGCCACGACGAGATCGGCGAGGACCCCGGCACAGCTGTCGGGCAGGCGCTCGCCCTTCGCCGCGGAGGTGGTGCCGGCGTCACCCGAGGGTGCCGGAGCGCGTCGAGGGCCGGCGGCCACAGGGCCACGGTGCCACCGAAGGGCATGCTGCCCGGGGGCACGGAAAACCGCTAAACGCAAGGACTGTGCTTTAGGCTGGTGGGATGAGCACCAGGCAGAGGGTTCGCCCCGGCGGGCGCAGCGCACGCGTCCAGGCGTCGGTGCACACCGCCGTACGGGAACTCCTGGAGGAAAGGGGCCGCGAGGCGCTGACCGTCCCCCTGGTCGCCCAGCACGCCGGAGTCACCCCGTCGACCATCTACCGACGCTGGGGCAACCTGCAGGAACTCCTCTCCGACGTCGCGGTGGAGCGGCTGCGACCCGACGCCGCACCGGAGGACCACGGCGACCTGCGGTCCGACCTGACGGCGTGGGCCGAGCAGTTCCTCGACGAGATGACGTCCGCCTCGGGCCGCGCCTATGTTCGCGACGCCCTGCTCGGCGACCCGGACGGCGACAACGCCGGTCAGTGCTCGGCCTACGCGGCCGAACAGATCAACGTCATTCTCGCCCGAGCCGCCGGCCGAGAGGAGAACACTCCTGACGTCGAGACGGCTCTGGACCGCGTCGTCGCCCCCATGATGTATCGCATCCTCTTTCGTCCGGCCGGGCTCGACGCCGCGTACGCCCGCCGGCTCGTGACCGAGCTCTTCGGTGCACCCCGGAAGGGCGACCGGTGACCGGGCGGCTGTCTCCGTCGCCCGCGACAGCGCTCGCGCGGCCCACGTCCCGACGGGCGCTCCGGCCACTTCACCCGTGGCCCCGTGAGACGGGCACGAGAGCTCCCGGGTCGAGCGGGAGGTGAACGCGCCTGTGGCGCCCACGGTCGTCCGTGCGACATCGGCTACACGATCCCGGGCCGGTCGTGGACCTACCGGCACCTGGGCCCGGGGCCGGGCCCGGACTACCTCGACGACTCGCGGGGCCACGACGGGGCGCACAGGAGACGACTCGCGGGGCCGCGACCGGGCGCACAGGACCGGCCGCGCCACGGCCGCCGACCTGGAGGGCACCGCCCGTGCGCTCGCCGCCACTCCGCTGGGCCCCGCCCCGGTGAACGCACCGCGGTGAGGCCCTTGTCGGGATGGCGGCCCGGTCCGCCGGTCGTGGCCGCCGCCCGCGGGGCGTGGGGCCGGGCGCGGTGGTTACCCGTGCCGCATGACTGAGACACGGCCTCTTGCCCTGATCACCGGTGCCTCCAGCGGAATCGGCCGCGAACTCGCCCGGCAGTTCGCGCGGCACGGCCACGACCTCGTGGTGAGCGCGGAGGACGAGTCGCTGGAGTCGGCCGCGCGGGAGCTGGTGGAGGCGGGCGTGGAGGTGCGCGCCGTACGTGCCGACCTCCGCATCGGCGAGGGACGGTTCCGGCTGCTGGACGCGCTCGCCGGACTGACGGTCGACGTCGCCGTCCTCAACGCGGGGGTGGGCCGGGGCGGCGCCTTCGTGGACACCGACCTCGCCGAGGACCAGGAGATCGTCGACCTCGACGTCACGGCGACGATGCGGCTGGCCAAGCCGCTGCTGCGGGCCATGGTGATGCGCGGGGAAGGCCGGCTGGCGTTCACCTCGTCCCTCGCCTCGACGATGCCCGGCTCCTTCCAGCCCGTCTACAACGCGTCCAAGTCGTTCGTGCAGTCCCTCGCCCAGGCGCTCGCGGAGGAGGTCGAGGACACCGGCGTGACGGTCACCTCGATCATGCCGGGGCCGACCGACACCGAGTTCTTCGACCGGGCGGGCATGGCGGAGGACACCCGCATGGGCACGTCGAAGAAGGACGATCCGGCACAGGTGGCGGAGCAGGCGTTCAGGGCGATCATGGAGGGCGAGAGGAAGGCCGTGACCGGGTCCCTGATGACCAGGGCGCAGGGCCTGGTCGGGAAGGTGCTGCCCGACGGGGTCAAGGCGGCGGCCCACCGGCGCATGGCGGAACCGGGCACCGGGCGTCCCTCCGAGAACCCGGAGGACCCCGAGAAGTCCGGGCACGGCCAGGAGTGACCGCGGTACCGGGCGCGGGCGCTCCGGTTCCGGCGCTCAGACTCCCGAGGGGGTGACCGGGCGCGGGGACCGGCCGGCGTCGCCCGGGCCGTACCAGTCCAGGCAGAGGACGGTGGCGTCGTCCGCGGGCTGCCGGCCCCCGTAGGCGGCGGCGACGGCGGCGACCATCGCGCCCACCGCCTCCCGCGCGTGCTCGACGGCCGTCTCGCGGAGGAGGGCGGGCAGGTCGACGACCGAGGCGTCGCGGTCCTGCATGCCGTCGGTGTACAGCAGCAGACGGTCGCCGGGGCGCAGGTCCAGGTCCTGGACCGCGTAGGCACCCTGCCCGAGGACGCCGAAGGGCAGGTTCACCCGCGGACGGAGCTCGCGCACCCTCCCCTCGCGCAGCAGCAGGGGCCAGGGGTGACCGGCGTTGACGAACTGGGCGCGGCTGCCGTCGAGGGCGATCCGGAAGAGCTGGCCGGTCGCGAAGGTGCGCCGGCCGTGGTCGAGGAGCGCCTGGTGGATGCTGCGGGCCTGCTCGGCGAGGTCCACTCCCGCCCGGCGGGCACCGCGTGAGGCGTTGACCGCGAGGGTGGCCATGAGTGAGGCGTCCACGTCGTGCCCCATGGCGTCGGTGATGGACAGGTGCAGATGGTCCTGGTCGAGGGAGTAGTCGTAGGTGTCACCGGCGATGTCGGAGGCCGGGACCAGCGCCCCGGCCAGGTCGAACTCGGGCGCCGCGCAGGCGGAGGCGGAGGGGAGGAGCTGGCGCTGGATCTCGGCGGCCAGACTGACCGAGGTGGTGCGGTTGCCCCAGTGGTAGAGGTCGGTGAACCGGCGGTCGGTGACGATGATGTAGGCCAGGGCGTGCGCGGCCTCCTGGACCTGTTCCAGCACCTCCTCGGTGACCCGGGTCAGGAACAGCTCCAGGACGCCGATGGCGTCGCCCCTGTTGGTGACCGGGGCGAGGACCCGCTGTCCGCGCCCGTGCGCGTCCTGCGGCGTCCGCACCAGTTTCTGCCCGCGCAGCACCTCGTCGTAGACGCTGTCGTCACCGAGGAAGACCTGCTCGGCGGGGTGTTCGCGCGGGGGAGCCGCCTGATCGCTGACCCGCAGCAGACGCCTGCCCACGATGTCGACGAACAGGAACGACACGTACCGCGCGCCGAACCGCTCCCGAAGATCACGCGCGACCACGTCCAAAGAGCGCACCGGGGCGGCGTTCTCGGCCGCCGCCAGCACATCCGTCAACATCATTCGATCACCCGCCATGAAACCCCCGCACCGTGCGGCCTGCTCGCCGGCACAGCGGTCCCCGCCGGGTGCCCGGCGTGCCCGCGACCGGACGTCATCGTCTCGTACCCGCAACGCCCGCGCTCAGCCGTCCTTCGTGAAGGACGCGTGACCGTCCTCCGCACGGCCCCTTCACGCATGCCCGCCGGGGCGTGCGTGAAGGGGCCGTCACTGGCGGCTGAGGGCCCTGGACACCCCCGCGGTCAGGGTCGTCGCCAGGATCCACCCGGCGACGGTCAGCGTGTGGGCGAGCAACTGCCCGCCGCCGTGGGGCGCGAAGGCGGCCTTCTGCCCGAAGCCGATGACGGGGAGAAGGAGGTCGAGGGCGTAGAACACCGGGCTGAACGGCGGGGCCTTGCCCGCCTCCAGCGGAGCGGGGGGATGCGCGGAGAAGAAGGAGGCCCCCAGGGCGAGAAGGGCGATGATCCACAGTGCGGCGCGGGCGGGCCGGTAGCCGTAGCCGACGGTGGCGTCCTGGACGTAGCCCCACAGGCGCGCGTGCGCGGGGAGCGCGGAGCGGCGGTGCCGCTGCTTGGCGAGCAGGACGGTACGGGCCTCGTCCTCGTGCCCCAGGCTCCGGTAGGCGGCGGCGAGCTGCTCGTAGGGCTGCGGGACGTACCCTTCCGTCCCGCGCCGGAGCCAGGCGAGCCGTTCGCCGGCGGTGAGGGGGGTGGCGAGGGCGTCGTACGCGGTGTGGGCCAGGCGCAAGCCGGTGGGCCAGGTGTCCGGTGCGTCGTGGAGGACGCCCAGCTGCGCGTTTCCGGCGTCGACCGTGCCGTCGATGGGTCGCCGCGTGCGCAGATCGGTCTCCCGCGCCTGGACCAGGCGCAGCGACAGCGCGGTGCCCGAAGGGTGGTCCACGGTGGCGTCGCGGAAGCTGAGGAGGGTGCCGACGCGGGTGCCGTCGAGCTGGACGCCGCCCTCGACCGTGAGGCCCAGGCCGAGGTCGGCATTGCGGTGGACGGTGACGTCGACGGCCTCCAGGGCGATGTCACCGGGGTTGCTCAGCCGGGCGCCGCAGAACCCCAGGGCGGCCGCCACCTGGGCGCCGGACAGGATGAGGCGCCCCTCGGACCGGAAGCCGGGGTGGAAGGTGAAGTCCTCGGTGACATGCACGTGGTAGGCGTCCAGGGCGGTGCCGCTGGGGTTGCTCAGGTGGGCGCCCTCCAGGTCGAACTCGCCGGCCACCGCGGCTCCGGTGACCCGCGTCAGGCCGTGCACGGTCAGGCCGGTGCACAGCAGGTCCCCGCCCGTGGACAGCCGTACGGCGCGGACCGCGTCGCGGCCCGGCGCGGTGATCACGGTCCGCCTCAGGTCCAGGTCGCTGTGGATCTCCGCGCGGGTGAGGACGAGGGGGCCGGAGAGCCGGCAGTGGGAGAGGACCATCCGGCCGCGGACCTGGACGGTGTCGGCGCTCAGGCCGGGCAGGACGCAGTCGGAGAGGACGAGCTCGCGGAACTGGGCGCCCCGCAGCAGGGGCGCCTCGTCGAAGTGGCAGTCCGTCAGGGCGACGGGCGCGATGACCTCGGCGAACTCCAGGTCCAGCGTGCCGGTGACGGACACGCCGTCCAGGCGCAGCGCCGGGCGTTCGCCCGGGCCGGGCTCGGGGCCGGCACCGAGGAGCAGCGCCGCCAGGAACTCCGCGCGGACGGAGGGCCGGGGGCCCCGCGGCGTTGCGGGACGCGGAGCGACACGGTGGCCCCGGGCGTAGGAATGCCACAACTGGCGTTCGGTCGTGCCCAGTTCCTCCAGTCGCATGATCGGTGATCATCGCAGTGCCCGGGGGCCCGGACAAGTGCGGCGGAACGGCGGCGCGGGGCGCGCGCGACACCGTCGGCCGTGCTCCCCGGGCGCCTCAGCACGGCAGGCGCACGGTGAACACCGTCTCCTCGTACGGCCGGCTGCGCACGAGGACGTCACCGCCGTGGGCCCGCACGAGCTGCCGGACGATGGACAGCCCGAGACCGCTGCCTCCCGTGCGTCTGCTGCGGGAGCGTTCGGCCCGCCAGAAGCGGTCGAACACCCGGGGCAGGTCCTCCTCACCGATGCCGCAGCCCGTGTCCCGCACCTCGATCGCCACGGCTCCCGGCACCCGGCGGGCGTCCAGGGTGACACGACCGCCGGGAGGGGTGTGGCGTATCGCGTTGGACAGCAGGTTGCCGAGGACCTGGCGCAGGCGGACCGGGTCGGCGGTGACCGTGAGGCTTCCCGGGGCGAGGACGGCGGTCTCGACGCCCCCGGCCCGCGCGGTCGCCCGGTGGGCGCTCATCGTCTGTTCGACCAGCTCGCGCAGATCCAGTACCCGGGGGTGCAGGCGCAGGGTCCCGGCGTCCGCCGCGGCGAGCACCTGGAGGTCGTCCACGATGTGCTGCAGGAGGCCCGCCTCCTCCTGCAGCGAGGCGAGGAGGTCCGCGTCGGGCTCGGCCAGGCCGTCCTGCGCCGCGTCCAGCCAGCCGCGGATGTTGGTGAGGGGGGTGCGCAGCTCGTGGGCGATGTCGCTCACCATGACCCGGCGCTGCTCGTCGGTGCGCTCGCGGCGTTCGGACAGGTCGTTGAGGGCGGCGGCCAGATGCCCGGTCTCGTCCTTGGCGGTGACGGGGACGGGCAGGTGCCGGCCCGAGGGGGCGCGGGCCGCCTGGGCCAGCGCCCGCAGCGGACGCACGAGCCTGGTCGCCACGACGACGGTCACCGCGACGGTCGCGGCCAGGACCAGGCCGGTGGTGAGGAGGACCCTGAGGGTGCCGGACGGGGACAGGTCGAAGACGGCGGTGGCCCGGCCGGGCGGACCGGTGACGAACAGCAGGGCCGCCGGCGCGACGTGTGCAGACAGCTGCTCCCGCCGGCCCTCCTCCACGCAGTCGTCGAGGGCCGGGGAACTCTCCGCGGCGCCGTCCTCGCCCACCTGGAAGTCCGCGGTGAGGGTCAACGGCCGCGGCAGGCGCAGATGGTTGCGGGTGCCGCAGGCGCGGACGAGCCCGGTGAGTTCGCGCAGGGCCGCGGCCTCGGTCGGGGTGGGGGAGCCGAGGGCCTTGGACGCGCAGAGCGGCGGGACGACGTCGCGCGCGCCGCGGACGCGCAGTGCGGGTCTGCCCGTGGGCTCCTCCACGATGAACGCCTCGGTCTTCTGCAGGTCGTGCAGGCAGGTGACCTCCGTGCGGGCGGCCCGCAGCAGCGCCGTCCGCTCCCCGGCGGGCAGGCGGTAGGGGCCGACGGCCCGGGGGTCGATGCGGGAGGAGCGCTCCGTGCCGCCGGTGTCCCGGTCCGCGGACGGGGCGATGTGCAGGGGATCGATCACGGCGCTCTCGCCGCGCGGCAGCCGTTCCGCGGCCGACTCGCGGGAGGCGGCGAGGACCCGGCGCGTCCGCGTGGTCAGGACGAGCGTGCGCCCCGTGGACCGGGCGAGGTTCCGGACGGTGCGCTCGACGCCGTGCCAGCTCCGGTGGGTGGCGGCGTAACCCTCCAGGGTGCTCTGGATGGCGGCGTCGTCCGTGAGATCCTGGCCCCGCTCCTGCTGGATGGCGACGGTGGTGCTGCGCACCGTCAGCCAGGCGGTGGCTCCGATGGACACCAGGGAGATCAGCACGGAGGTGAGCAGCAGCCGGAAGAGCAGGCTGTTGCGGAAGGGGACGTCAGAGCCCACGCCGGCCCCCGGGTCCGCCGGAGAGCTTGTATCCGACGCCGTGGACGGTCAGCAGCAACTCCGGCCTGCGCGGCGAACCCTCGATCTTCTTCCGCAGGTTCGCGATGTGCATGTCCACGGTGCGCTCGGTGACGGCTCTGCCGTGGTCGGTGACGCAGTGCAGCAACTGGGTCCGGGTGAAGACGCGTTCGGGCGCGGCCGCCAGGGTGCTGAGCAGCCGGAACTCGGCGGGGGTGCAGTGCACGGGGCGGCCGTGGACGGTCGCCTCGTGCCGGTCCGGGGCCACGGTGAGCGGACCTGCGCTGAGCAGGCGCTCCTCCTCGCGCCGCGGCTGCCGGGTGCGCCGCAGCAGGGTCCGGACCCGAGCCACCAGTTCCCGGGGCCGGAACGGCTTCGTCATGTAGTCGTCCGCCCCGACGTCCAGGCCGAGCAGCAACTCGTCCTCGGTGGAGCGGGCGGTGAGCATGAGGACGGGGGTGTCGCCCGTGGCGCGTATCCGGCGGCATATCTCCAGCCCGTCGAGACCGGGCAGCATCCAGTCGAGGATCAGCAGGTCGGGCGGCCGCCGGGTGGCTTCGCCGAGGGCGGTCGGACCGTCGTGCGCGACGGTCACGGTGTGGCCGTCGTGCACCAGGTATCGACGGATCAGTTCCGCCTGCTTTTCGTCGTCCTCGGCCACGAGTACGTATGCGGACATGGCCAGATGATAGGCCAGGGGAGCGCGTGCGGAATGCGGAGGAATATGACTCCTCGCCATGACAACTTCTTGACATACATATGCTGGGCGGTCGGCCGGGGAAAACATTGACAGCTTTCTGACAACGCCTTGCCATGCTGCCGGGCATGCCGAAAAAGAAGCTTCTTCTCCTCACCTGCGCCGCGCTGTTGGCGGCCTCCGCCGTCGGCTGTTCCTCGGGACATACCGGAGGCCGGGACGAGGGGGTCGTCTCCACCGCCGAATCCGGTGGTGGAAAGGGCGGTGCCACGAAGGGGCCGTCCGCCGACCCCGCCGAAGCAGGCCGGCCCCAGCTCCGGCTGGACACGACTCCGCTCGAGGAACTGCGCCTTTACCAGGGCTATCTGCACTGCATCAAGGACCGCGGAGTCGACGTCGGCAGGGGCACGCAGAAAATGCCGGAAGCCGATCCGAAGATGCTCTGGTTCCCCGGTATCGACGTGGCCGAGGAGCGACCGGAGGTGGAAAAGGCGTGCATCGGCAAGAAACCGCTGACGCCGCCGGAGACGGATCCGAAGCGGAATCCGCACTACATGGACGACTACAACGAGTGGATCGCGTGCGACAACCGCAAGGGGTTCAAGGTGGAGCCCCTTCCGGACGGGGGCGGCTGGAACTACGCGCCCCATGCGACCCCGCCGAGGGACGCGGACCGGATCGACCAGGAATGCATGCGGGAGGCGTTCGGTGGCAAGTGAGCACGAGGCCGCGGACACCCTCGCCCTGCGGGTGACGGCCCGAGAGGAGGCGGACCGGGGTGTGCCGCCCACGGGCCGCCGCAGGAGGCGGACCGTGGGCCTCGCCGTCGCCGCCGTGCTCCTCACGGGCACGACGGGCGCCCTGGTGCTGTGGTCCGGCGGGGACGGAAACGGCCCCGCGCCCGAGTCCGGCCCGGGAATCAGGAAGGTCGCCGTGGTCAGGACGGACCTGTCGGGCAGTAAGGAGATGGACGGGACACTCGGCTACGACTCCCCGCGCACCCTCCGCGGGACCGGCGAGGGCCGGGTGACCTGGCTCCCCGCGCGGGGCGCCACGGTCACCCGCGGGCACCAGCTCTACCGTGTCGACGAACGCCCCACCGTGCTCCTCTACGGCAGCACACCCCTGTACCGCAGGCTCGACACACCCGGCACGGTCGGCCGCGACGTACGGGTCCTCGCCGACAACCTGAAGGCCCTGGGATACGACATCGGACCGCAGCCCGCACCGGGCACCGTCGTCCGACGGCAGGCCCCCGGGGAAGGCTCCCCGCGAACGGATCGGGCACCCGGTGCCGGCCGGGGCACGCCGTCGTCCGGCGCGTCCGCGTCCCCGACCGGGCCGCCCGCCGCGTCCGGCGGCGGAGAAGGGCAGGGGACGGGCGAGGCGGGGGAACAGCAGCCGGGCGCGAGCGCGGGCCCGGCACGGTCCACGGTGCGCCGGGACGACGGCGTGCTCACCGCCTCCCTGATGTCCGCGGTCGAACGCTGGCAGAAGGCCGCGGGCCTCGACCCGACCGGCGTGCTCGATCCCGCCGACGCGGTCGTGGCCAAGTCGGCGGTACGGGTCTCCGGTCTCCGCGCCCAGCCGGGGGACGAGGCCGCGGACGAGCTGATGTCGGTCACCTCCACCACCAAGACCGTGACCGTGCCCGTGGAGTCGCTCGACCTCGGGTCCGTCTCCACGGGCCGGCGCGTCACCGTGGTACTGCCCGACCGGTCCACCACCCTCGGCCGGGTCGCCGCGATCAGCACCGTCGTCCAAGGCGGAGGCGGGGAGAGCGGGGAGGGAGGGGAGGGCGGCGACCGGCAGTCCACCACCAACGTCACCGTCTCCCTGGACGATCCCCGAGCCGTCAAGTCCCTCGACTCCGCCCCCGTACAGGCCAGGTTCCACGGCAGGGCGAGGAAGCACGTGCTCGCCGTCCCCGTCGGCGCCCTGCTCGCCCTGCGCGAGGGCGGCTACGCGGTCCGGCGCGCCGACGGCCGCCTCGTCCCGGTCGACACCGGCATGTTCGCCCGGGGACTGGTCGAGATCAGCGGCAAGGGCGTCGACGAGGGCACGAAGGTGGAGACGACGGCATGAGCCAGGTCATCGGCGTGTACGAGGCGAGCGTGACCCATCCGCCCGCGGTCAAGGCCCTGGACCGGGTCTCCCTGAGCCTCGCCCGGGGCGAGTTCCTCGGGATCCTCGGCCCCTCCGGCTCCGGCAAGTCCACGCTGCTCCACCTCATGGGCACCCTCGCCGCACCCACCAGCGGCCGGGTCGTCATCGAGGGACAGGACGTGGCCGAGCTGTCCGACCGTCAACTGTCCGCGCTGCGCGGAAGACGGCTCGGCTTCGTCTTCCAGCACTTCCACCTGACGGACGGACTCACCGCGGCCGAGAACGTCGCGACCGGCCTGCTCTACGCCGGCGTGCCCAGGAAGTACCGCGCGAGACGGGCCGGGGAGGCACTGGCCAGGGTCGGACTCGCCCACCGGGCCGGCCACCTGCCCGGACAGCTCTCCGGAGGGGAGCGTCAACGGGTGGCCACGGCGCGCGCGATCGTCCACGAGCCCGCCCTGGTCCTCGCCGACGAACCGACCGGCGCCCTGGACACCGCCAACGGCGAGGCCGTCCTCGCCCTGCTGAGCGAACTCAACGCGGCCGGCACCACGATCGCGCTCATCACCCACGACCGTGACATCGCCGACCGGCTGCCCCGCAGGGTCCGCCTGCGCGACGGCCGCTTCGTCGCGGACACCGCAACCACCGGAAGCCCGTCATGATCACGCCCGCCGCCCCGCCCCGCACCACCACCCGGCGTCCCCGCAGGCGCACCGGCGGCCCTGTCCGACCCGTACGCCTCGCCCCGCGCGACCTGCTCAGCCTCGGACTCCTCGGCCTGCGCACCCGCAGGCTCCGTGCCGCGCTCTCGGCCCTCGGCATCTCGATCGGCGTCGCCACCATGGTGGTGGTCACCGGCATCCCGGCCTCCAGCCAACGGGCGCTCATGGACGAGATATCGGCCCTCGGGTCCGACATGCTGCGGGTGCAGCCCTTCCAGGGCGAGGGCGCACAGGCGCGGCTGCCCGAGGAATCGGTCGACATGGTGCGCCGCATCGGGCCGGTCACCGGGGTGAGCGCGGTGGCCAACACCCACGCCGAGGTCCAGCGTTCCGACCTCGTCGGCGGTGAGGACTTCTCCGGCGCCGGACTCAGCGTGCTCGCCGCCCGGCGCGACCTGCTGGACGTGGTGGGCGGGAAGGTGCTCTCCGGAAGGTACTTCGACGCCGCCGACGAACGGTTCCCCACGGCCGTACTGGGCCACAAGGCCGCGCACCGTCTCGGCATCGGGGAGATCCCCGCGACCGGCCCCGCTCCCGAGGTGCGGATCGGCAGGGCGTGGTTCACCGTGATCGGCGTCCTGCACTCCGTACCGCTCTCCTCCGACCTCGACAACGCGGTGCTCACCGGATGGCCCGCCGCCCGGCGGCTGCTGCGCTTCGAGGGCAATCCCACGGTGCTCTACGTCAAGGCGCGCGAGGAGCACCTGGAGGACGTCCGCAGGGTCCTGCCCGCCACCGTGTTCCCGGAGCAGCCCGGGCAGGTCCAGGTCAGCCGGCCGTCCGACGCCCTGGCGGCGAAGCGCGCCACACGCAACACCTTCTCCTCCCTGTTCCTGGGCCTCGCCGGTATCGCGCTGCTGGTCGGCGGGGTGGGCGTGGCCAACACCATGGTCATCTCGGTCCTGGAGCGCCGCAGGGACATCGGCCTGCGCCGGGCACTCGGGGCGACCAGGGGGCACATCCGCGTGCAGTTCCTCACCGAGTCCGTGGCACTGTCGCTGCTCGGTGCCCTCGCCGGAATCCTGCTCGGCGTCCTCGCCGCCGTGGGCTACGCGGCCCACCAGCACTGGCCGGTCGTGATCCCCCCGCTTCCGCTCGCGGGCGGCTGCCTGAGCGCGGTGCTGATCGGCATGGCCGCCGGTGTCTACCCCTCCCTGCGTGCGGCGCGCCTTCCGCCCACGGAGGCACTGGCGTCCGCGTGAGCGGCCGAGCCGAGGGTCCCGGGTGCGGTCGACGGCTGCGCCCGGCACGCGGGTTGGGGCATCCTGGCCCCATGAGCGGTCGAGGCGGCGGCACCCGGGAGCGTGTGCTGCCCCCCGCGCTGCGGGTGCCTCTGGGGGTGGCCGCGGGGCTCGCCGGGCTCGTGGTCCTCGCGCTCGGGCTGCGGTACGCCGGGGACGGCGGCCCCGGCAGGGTGGACGGGTGGCTCGTGCCCTCGACCGCGGACAGTGTGCGGCCGCCGTGGCGGTACGCGGCGCTGGCCGTCGACTTCCTGGGGGAGCCCGGGGGAGCGGCGGTGCTCATGGTGACCGCACTGGCGGGGTGCCTGCTGCTGCGCCGGCCGCGCGCGGCGGTGTTCCTCCTGGCCGCCACCGGGCTGACCGTGGCGACGACGACACTGCTCAAGCACCTCGTGGGGCGCACGATCCACGGCGCCGGGAACCTGTCCTTCCCGAGCGGGCACACCGCCTTCGCGACCACGCTCGCCCTCGTCGCGGCACTGCTGGTGGCCGGCCGGCGCGGCCTCGGCCGAACGACCGGCACGCTCCTCGTCCTCGGCGCCGGTCTCGCCGCCGGTCTCGCCATGGGCTGGGCGGAGGTGGCGCTAGGCGCCCACTACGCGACCGACGCGCTCGGCGGCTGGTGCACGGCACTCGCCGTGGTGCATGCGACCGCGTGGCTGATCGACCGCGCGGCAGAACGCGGGGCGGCCCGGCCGGGTACCGGCTCGGCCACCCGCCCCGAGAGCGGGACCGCCGCCCGCGGTGTCGCGGGGCGCTCCCGGCACGGTCGCGGGGTGTGACCCCGCGGCGTCAGCGGTCGGCGATGTCCTCGCGGAGTCCGTCGGAGAACTCCCACCACGACAGCGGCAGCCAGTCCCCCTTGACGAAGGCGTCCACGGTCGCGCCCCGGCCGCGGACGGACACCGTCGTTCCCGGTGGGTAGGTGGTGCCGGACAGGCCGACCACGGGGACCAGCAGGGTTCCCAGTCGTTCGGCGGGCATACCGCGGCCTCCTTCCTCGGTGCGTAGCGGACGGGCGTCGGACGGCCGAGGGGCGTTCGATTCCTCCGGAGGCTACCGATTTGCCCACTCGTATGGGCCGGACAATCATGAGAGATGGGTCACGGAGGGCTAAATCGAACGGATGGGCGAGGGTGGCGAGCATGAAGGCTGTCGTCTACAAGGGGCCGTTCTCGGTCGCGGTCGAAGAGGTGGAGAAGCCGGGGATCCAGCATCCCGACGACGTGATCGTGCGCGTCACGTCGACCGCGATCTGCGGCTCCGACCTGCACATGTACGAGGGGCGCACCGCCGCGGAGCCCGGCATCGTCTTCGGTCACGAGAACATGGGGATCGTCGACGAGGTAGGTCACGGCGTCACCGGGCTGGAGAAGGGCGACCGCGTGGTCATGCCCTTCAACGTCGCCTGCGGCTTCTGCCGCAACTGTGCCGCGGGGTACACGGGGTACTGCACGACGGTCAATCCCGGATTCGCGGGCGGGGCGTACGGGTACGTCTCCATGGGTCCCTGGCAGGGCGGCCAGGCCGAGTACCTGCGCGTGCCCTACGCCGACTTCAACTGTCTGAAGCTTCCCCGGGGCGACGCGCACGAGAGGGACTTCATCCTGCTCGCCGACATCTTCCCCACCGGCTACCACGGTTGTGAACTCGCCGATGTCCGCCCCGGGGAGAGCGTCGCGGTGTACGGGGCGGGGCCGGTCGGGCTGATGGCCGCGTACTCGGCGCTGCTGCGCGGCGCGAAGAAGGTGTTCGTCGTCGACCGTGTCCCCGAGCGGCTCCAGAAGGCCGAGGAGATCGGCGCGGTGCCCGTCGACTTCTCCGCGGGCGACCCGGTCGAGCAGATCAGGGACCAGACCGGCGGCGAAGGCACGGACAAGGGCGTGGACGCCGTCGGCTACCAGGCGACGGCCGGCGCGAGTGGCGAGGAGGAACCGGCGACGGTGCTGAACTCCCTCGTCAACACGGTCCGGCCCACCGGAGCGCTCGGTGTCCCCGGTCTCTACGTCCCGTCCGACCCGGGCGGCCCCGACGAGCAGGCCAAGCAGGGCATGCTGCTCGTCGCGATCGGCAGGCTGTTCGAGAAGGGGTTGCGGATCGGGACGGGGCAGTGCAACGTCAAACGCTACAACCGCTTCCTGCGTGACCTGATCATCGAGGGCAGGGCGAAGCCCAGCTTCGTCGTCTCGCACGAACTGCCGCTGAGTGAGGCCCCGTCCGGCTACGACAAGTTCGACAAGCGGATCGAGGGCTACACGAAGGTGATCCTGCACCCGTAGTCACCGTGGTGGCTCCACCCCTCCCGCCTCACGCCCGCCGCCGGAACACCGGCTTCACCGGGCGGCCGCCCAGCCACGGGGTGGGGTCGCCCGCGTCCAGGGCCTTGCGGTAGACCGCGCAGGCCCCCGCGACCACCTCGACCGTGTGGTCGATGTCGGCCTCGTCGAGGGCGGCGCTCACCACGAACGAGGGCGCCAGCACCCCGCCCATGAGGAGCCGGCGCAGGAACAGGGTGCGGTACGGCTGGGACGGCCTCCCGTGCGCGTCCAGGGTCGCGAAGACCAGGTTGCTGGCCCGGCCGCGCACGAGGACGTGCTCGCCGACGCCCACGCCGGCGGCGGCCTCGCGGACCCCGGCGGCCAGCCGCTCGCCGAGGGCGTGCAGCCGGGCGGTGACGCCCTCCTCCACGTAGGTGGCCTGCACGCTCATCGCCGCGGCCAGGGAGTGCGTCTCGGCGCCGTGGGTCGTGGACAGCAGGAAGACGCGGTCGCCCGAGTGGCGCAGTCCGCCGCGTTCCATCAGCTCCCGGCGTCCGGCGAGCGCGGAGACGGCGAAGCCGTTGCCCAGCGCCTTGCCGAACGTGGACAGGTCGGGGGTGACGCCGTACAGGCCCTGGGCGCCCGCCTCGGACCAGCGGAAACCGGTGATCATCTCGTCGAAGACGAGGACGCAGCCGTGCCGGTCGGCCAGTGCGCGCAGCCCCTCGAGATAGCCGGGCGGGGGCTCCTCGGCGGCGGCGGGCTCCAGGACCAGGCAGGCGATCTCGCCCTCGTACCGGCCGAGCAGGGCCTCCGTGGCGGCCAGGTCACCGTAGGGGAAGGACACCGTCAGCTCGGTGGTGGCGGCCGGGATGCCGGCGGACATCGCGGTGGTACCGATGAACCAGTCGTCGACGGAGAAGAAGGGGTGGTCGGCGCAGATCGCCACGCGCGGGCGCCCGGTGGCGGCGCGGGCCAGGCGCACGGCGGCCGTGGTGGCGTCGGAGCCGTTCTTGGCGAACTTGACCATCTCGGCGGTCGGCACGGTCGCCAGGAACCGCTCCGCCGCCTCGGCCTCCAGGACGGAGGGGCGGACGAAGTTGGCGCCCCGGTCCAGTTCCCGCCGCACCGCCTCGGTGACCCGCGGATGGGCGTGGCCGAGGCTGACCGAGCGCAGCCCGGAGCCGTACTCGACGTACCGGTTGCCGTCCACGTCCCACACATGGGCGCCCCGGCCGTGGCTGATGACGGGGGCCAGGCCCTCGGGGTACTGGTCCTCGCCCTTGGCGTAGGTGTGCGCGCCACCGGGGATCACCGCGCGCAGGCGCGCGTTCGCCGCCCGGGACCGGGGCAGGGCGAACTCCTCGGCGGCCGCGTCGACTTCGGCCGTTCGGGTTTCTTCGGTGCTCACCGCTCACTCCCCAGTCGCTCGATGACCTCGGCGAGGCCCGGGGCCTCCCGGTCCCGGGGGGACACCGAGGTGACCGGCAGCGGCCAGGGGATGGCCAGCTCCGGGTCGTCGTAACGGATCGTCACGTCCTCGGCCGGGTCGTGCGGGCGGTCGATCCGGTACGAGGTGTCGGCGGTGGCGGTCAGCGCCTGGAAGCCGTGCGCGCAGCCCGCCGGGACGTACAGCGTCTCCTGCGTCTCGCCGGAGAGTTCGAAGAACGCCCGGCCCAGGTAGGTGGGCGAGTCCGGCCGCAGGTCCACGACCACGTCGAAGACCTTCCCGGAGGAGCAGCGCACCAGCTTGGCCTCGCCGGCGCCGGACCGCAGATGCATGCCGCGCAGCACGCCCCGAGCCGAGCGCGAGAGGCTGTCCTGGACGAAGGCGTGCGGGTCGAGGCCCACCGAGCGGAGCACGTCGGCGTCGAAGGTGCGGCAGAAGAAGCCGCGTTCGTCGGCGTACGGAGTCGGCCGGAACAGATACGCTCCGGCGACGGCCGGGACGGCGTTCGCTTTCATGAGGTCTCCCGCGTCGGGTGGGCGTGCGTGGCGGCCGGGTACAGTGCCGCCGCCAGCGCGTCGAACTGGTGCCGGACCCGCCGGGCGACCGCCTCGCTCCGCTCGGCCAGGGGCCGCCGCAGCTCCGCCGCCCGCTTCTCCAGCTCCCGGAACTGCTCGAGCAGCCGGTCGGCGTCGATGTCGCGGGCCGAGTGACAGTAGGCACCCATCCCCATCCCGGCCATGAGCGCCTCGCTCTTCGCCGAGTAGCTGAGGGCGAGAGTCGGCGTGCCGACCTTCAGCGCGCAGACCAGGTTGTGGTAGCGGGTCGCCACCACGGTGTCGGCCGCCGCGGTCTCCTCCATCAGGGCGGCGAGCGAGGCCGCCGGGGAGACGGTGACGAGCGGCGAGTCGACCGCGTCGGCGATCGCGGCGGCCACCGGCCGGTCGAGTTCGTCGCCGGTGAGCAGCCGGACCGGTCTGCCCTCCTCGACCAGCGCGCGGACGAACCGCGTCACCCCGTCGAGGTAGCGCCGGTGGATCTCCTCCGCCACGGCCCGCTCGTCGTTGCTGCCGTGGAAGTCCATGACGCCCACGCAGACCCGACCCCGCGTCCGCGCGGGCTCGCTCGCGGACGGCGTCGGCAGGGCGAACACGAGGTCCGCGTAGACCTCGTCCCTCGCGGTGTTCACGCCCATGGCCCGCATCGCCTCGCGCGACTGGGCGTCACGGTAGGACCGGTACACGGCCAGCCGTGTCGACCAGCGCGTCAGGACCCGGGTCGACCGGTTGCCGATCGTGCCCGCGCCCACGCTCACCAGCGCGACCCGGGTGCCGAACAGCCGGCCCGTCAGACAC
Source organism: Streptomyces griseoaurantiacus (assembly GCF_036189845.1). Lineage (NCBI taxonomy): Bacteria > Bacillati > Actinomycetota > Actinomycetes > Kitasatosporales > Streptomycetaceae > Streptomyces > Streptomyces griseoaurantiacus. The sequence continues at coordinate 5,703,993 of NZ_CP108326.1, forward strand.
AGCAGGAACAGCGAGTAGGGGAAGCCCCAGGGCCTGAGCGGCAGTGTGGTCTCCAGGACACCCGTGCCCGGCACGATCACCGCGTCGTGCCTGCGCACCCAGGCTGCGGTGCGGAAGACGTCGATGAGCTTGCCCAGCGCCTTGGCGGCGATCGCGCTCGCACGCGATGCGGTCCGGTACTCCCCGCCGTACCAGTTCAGCCGCGTCGCGGGGATCCCGTGGCGGGTCGTGACGATCTCGGGTCCGCCGCACATCGCGTCCACGGCCGCATCCGGGCGGGTGGTCCTCAGGTGGCGGAGCACGGCCTCGAGCGACCCGTCGTTGCCGCTGTTGCCGGCGCCGAACAGGCCGAACACGCCGAGACGCAGGGGCTTGTCGTGCATGGTGGTCATGCCCGCCTTCCCTCGCGGCCGGCGACCAGGTCGTCCACGGAGACGGTGAGCCGGTCCGGGGCGAGGGGTGCGCGGTCCTCGACCCGCTCGCCGGCGCCCGGCCGGATGCGGCTGGTCAGCCACGCGGCCAGATGGCGGTGGCACGCCCGCCGGTCGGCCGAGGACAACGGTGCCCGCCCGATCGCGGAGGCGAAGCCCCAGACGTACTCGGCGAGGAGCCGGGGCGTCGGATGCAGCGGGCCCGCCCGGCGCGGGTCGAGGTTGACGCACCGGGAGCGCTTGGAGGGGTTCGCCCGCTCGGCGCGGGTGGGGTGGTCCCGGCGGAAGTACAGCAGCTCCGGCACCTGGTGGAACGGCCCGTGCAGGGTGATCTCGGCGACGAACGTGCGGTCCGCGTGGTGATAGCTGTCGTGCGGTTTCACGCGGCGCAGCACGGAGGCCCGCATCACTCCGTAGAAGTCGTCGCCCCCGGGCTCGAAGAGCAGGCTGCGGAAGCGCTCCGGAGCGCGTGGGGAGTCGGTGGCGAGCCCGTACTCGTAGGGCACCTTCACCTTGCCGTCGCCGTCGATGACGGCCTGGCCCGCGTGCGCGAGGACCACCTCCGGCCGCTCGTCCAGCGCCGACACGCAGCCGCGCAGCAGGTCCCGGGCGTAGAGGTCGTCGTGCGAGGCCCACTTGAACAGTTCGCCGCGGCACTCGGTGAACACGTAGTTGTGGTTGGGGGCGGCGCCGATGTTGCGGGGCAGCCGGATGTACCGGATGCGTGAGTCCCGGGCGGCGTACCGGCGGCAGATGCCCTGGGTGCCGTCGGTCGACGCGTTGTCGGAGATCACCAGTTCGAAGTCTTCGTAGGTCTGCCCGAGGAGGGCGTCCAGCGACTCGGCCAGGTACTCCTCGCCGTTGTGGACGGGAAGGCCGATGCTCAGCCGGGGGTGGGCGGTCATGTGGTCCTCACTTCGGGATGGGATGGTCGTGGCGCTCGCGCAGGGCGGCCCGCAACTGCGACCACCACACGGCGGAGCCGCAGACGGACGCGGCGGCCGCGCCCCAGGCCGAGCCGGCCGTGCCGCCCGCGACGGCTCCGCCCAGCCCGCCCGCGACGTAGCAGGCGGAGGCGAACAACTGGCAGCGCAGACTGCGCCGGGCCGCCGCGAGCGCGCGCAGGCCGGCCGCCGCGCCGGTGCCGAGCCCGGCGCCCGCGACGCTGAGGGTGACGGGCACGATGAGCTCGGCGGAACCGCGCCAGACGTCGCCCAGAACGAAGGCGCCGAGCCGGTCCGGCACCAGCAGCAGCGCCGCCCCCCACGACAGCGCGGCGACGGCCTGCCCGCCGCCGAGCAGGAAGCAGAACCTCGCGAGCCGTCGCGGGGCCTGCCTGAGCACCCGCGCCGCCTCCGCGACGGTGACCAGCGACAGCCCCATCAGCACGGCGAGGAACGGGCCGAGCAGCAGTTCGGCGCCCCGGATCACCCCCACGGCGCCGACCCCGACGATCGCGCCGAGCCCGTACGCCCTTATCTGGCTCGCGCCGCTGACGCCGATGTTCTCGGCCAGGTAGCGGTAGCCGAGGTCGCGGTGGTCGCGGTGCCACTCGCGTACCCCGGCCGGCCTCGGCCGGATGCCGGACTGGTACCAGCCGTAGGCGGCGGCGACCGCGGCGGACCCGCCCCAGGCAAGGAGGAAGGCCGGCACAGTGCCCACGCTCGCCGCCGCCACCATGGCCGGGACGAGCGCGAGGGCCCACACGACGTCGTTGACGAACGCCTTCCGGCCGACGCCCGCGGCGAAGAACGAGTACCGCCAGGCGTCCTGGAGCAGTAGCCCCGGCAGGACGACGCCGAGCGCGGCGAACGCGGCTCCCACCTGGCCCCGGATGCTCAGCCCGGCGACCAGACACACGGTGCCGATCCCGGCGCCGACCAGCAGCGCGGTGCCCGACGACCGGGCCACCGCCCCGCGCCAGGACGACTCCGGCACGCCGCTGAAGCGCACCACGAGCGGATCGGTGGCCAGGCCGCGGGAGACGTTGAGAACCACGCCGTAGGTCACCCAGGCCAGGCTGAACACGCCGAACGCGGTCAGCCCCAGCGAGCGTGCCAGGTAGACGCCCACCACGAAGTTGGACAGGCTGGAGGCCGCCTGGTCGGCCAGCCCCCAGGACAGTCTGCCGACGACGCCCCGCCGGGCGGGTTCCGCCGGTTTCGTCGTCCGCTCCCCTTCGACGGTCACCGGCGTCATGCCTTGAGCAGCCCGGCGCCGTGCAGGGCGTCCGCGGCGTCGGCGACTGTGTCGAAGGGCAGCCCCGCCCGCTCGGCGACGTCGAGCAGGCTGTGCGTGCCGTCGGCGAGGTTCAGCACCCAGAGCATCGCCATCTGCGCCTGCTTGGCGTCGCTGCGGCCGCCGAGGGAGTCGTACAGCCCCCGCCGGCCCAACTGCGGTTCCCCGTAGGGGCTCAGGTTGACGTACCGCCGGTTGCGGTCCAGGACGGCGAAGGCCTCGCGGCACACCGCGAGGGTGTCCGCCATCGCCTCGGGCGAGACGAAGTCCAGGTCGTCCGCCGAGGTGTGGTACTCGGGATAGGCGGCGTACGGGGTCCGGGTGAGGGAGCCCACGCCCAGGTCGAAGCCGGGGGAGCAGTACTGCCGCTCGTCGTAGCCGTACGGGGTGAACTCGGTGATCCGGTGCGGGCGTTCGGAGGAGGACAGGACGTGCCGCAGCACCCGGTCGATCTCCGCGTCGCCACGCCGGCTGCGCTTGTACGTCAACTGCCCGGGGTCGCCCGCACAGGCCAGCACCAGGCCGTGCTCGACCTTGCCGACCCGCTCCCGGTTCCGGGCCAGCCAGGTGATCGCCCCGATGGTGCCGGGCGCGAACACGAACCGGTAGGTGTAGTAGGGCTCGCGCGCGGCCAGTTCACGGGCCAGGTACGTCGCGACCGCGATGCCGGCCAGGTTGTCGTTGGCCAGCGAGGGGTGGCAGACGTGGCAGGAGACGAGCACCTCCTCGGGGACCTGCCCGGGGACCACGTGCTCGGCGTAGGTGAGGTGTCCCTCGGTGAGGGTGGAGTCGATCCGCACCTCGTACTCGCCTTCGGGCAGCGCGTCCAGGGTGTCCTGGGCCAGGCAGAAACCCCAGGTCGGCGTGTAGTAGCTGGTGCGGTACGGCACCCAGGACGGATGCTCGGGCAGGGTGTGCAGATGGGCCCGCAGCTCCGACAGCGGCATCCGTGCGAACACCGGCACGCTGTAGCCGAGCACGTGCAGGCTGGAGGCGCGGAAGTCGACGACCCGGCGGCCGGCGGCATCCGCGATGTAGGCGTCCCGGATGTTCCACTCCTGCGGGATCGTCCAGTCCAGCACCTGGGTGCCGGTCGGCACCTCGTGCACCCGGAGCGGGAGGTACTCGCCGACGATGTCCAGGGTGGCGCGCACCCCGTCGCCCGTGATGCTCCGGCACAGCGGGTACAACCGCTCCACCAGCGCGTACATCTCGGCCGCGGACGAGCCCCCGGCGCCCGCGGGCACCCTCTCCTCACTCGCCGCGGTCATCGGCGCCACCGCAGGGTGTCGTCGACCGCGCCCGCTTCGACGGCCGTGCGGAGCACGGCGAGCCGGGTGAAGCGGCGCTCGAAGTCGTGCCGGGAGAGCCCGAACCGCTGATACGCGTCGACGAGTTCGATCGCCCCCTGTTTGACGGTCCACTCGCAGTCGAAGCCGGGGACCGCGGCCCGGAACCGGGAGAAGTCCACCCGGTAGGAGCGCGGGTCGGCCCCCGTCTCCCCGGTGATGACCACCTCGGAGCCGGGCACCGCCGCCGCGACCTGCTCGGCGATCTCGGCGACCGTGACGTTGTTGACCTCGCTGCCGATGTTGAAGGCCCGGTCGTGCACGGCCTCCCGGGGCGCGGTCAGCGCGGCGGCGAAGGCGCGGGCGATGTCGGCGGCGTGCACCAGCGGACGCCAGGGGGTGCCGTCGGACATGACGAGCACCTCGCCGGACAGCAGCGCGTGGCCCACCAGGTTGTTCAGCACGATGTCCGCGCGCAGCCGGGGCGAGAAGCCGAAGGCGGTGGCGTTGCGCATGAACACCGGGGTGAAGTCCTCGTCGGCGAGGGCGTGCAGGTCGTCCTCCACCCGGACCTTCGACTCCGCGTACGGCGTCACCGGGCGCAACGGGGCGTCCTCGCCGACGAGTTCGCCGCCGCCGGCGGCCCCGTAGACCGAGCAGGTGGAGGCGTACAGGAAGCGCCGCACCCCCGCCTCACGGGCCAGCCGGGCCAGGCGCACCGAGGCGTGGTGGTTGATGTCGTAGGTGAGTTCCGGCGCCAGCGAGCCCAGCGGGTCGTTGGAGAGCGCCGCCAGGTGGATGACGGCGTCCACCCCGGCCACGTGCTCGGCAGTCAGGTCCCGCAGGTCCACCCTTCCCCGAGCTCTCGGCTCCGCTCGAGCAGGGGAGACCCCGACCCCCGGCGGGTCGGCCGGCGCCGGGCCGAGGACGCAGTCGGCGAACAGGCCGGAGTCCAGGCCGAGGACCTCGTGTCCGGCGGCGGCCAGTACCGGGGCCATCACGCTGCCCAGGTAGCCCTGGTGTCCTGTCAGCAGTACGCGCACAGTTCATTCCCCCAGCGTGAGAGTGAGTTTGGTGACCGCGAACGCCTCGGCGTACCGCGCGTGGCATTCGATGCCGCGGATCCGGGCCAGGCCGAGGAAGGCCTCCCGGTCGTACCAGGGCCGGTGCCGCTGCGAGGGGTAGTGCTCCTGCAGCAGCCGCACCTTGTCCTCGGCGGTCTCCGGGGACAGCGGCTGGTACGCCGTGGGGCGGGCGAGGTCGCCGTCCCACTTGACGATCTCGTAGCCGAGGACGAGGTGGTCGCGGAACGCGCTGGGGACCAGCCGCGCCAGGCAGCGGTGGTCCTGGTGGGCGTCCTCGGTGCGCGGGGCGAGCACGAGGTCCGGCTCGGTCCGCCCGCGCAGCTCCTCGACGGCCGCCTTGGCCTCCTCCCAGCGCCCGGGTATCCGCCCGTCCGGCAGCTTGAGCACGGTCGGCCGCAGGTCGGCGCCCGGGCAGAACGCGGCCAGCGCGGCCCGCTCCTCCTCCTCGCGCTCCCCGCCGCCCCCGGTGAGGACGAGCGCGTCCACGCGGAGCCCGGGGTGCGCGCGGCAGGCCGTCAGCAGGGTGCCGCCGGCGCCGAGGGCGATGTCGTCGCAGTGCGCGCCCACCGCGACGATCCGCTCCAGGGGGCCGGTCCCGAGCCCTCTCACGCGTCCACCTCCGCGCGGTCCCGTTCCCACACGGCCCAGGGGCGCTCGCCGCGGGCGTAGGAGGCGTCGAGCGCGGCCCGCTCCTTGACGGTGTCGGTCGGCCGCCAGAAGCCGCGGTGCCGGTGCGCCACCAGCCGCCCCTGCTTGGCGAGCTGCGCGCAGCCGTCGGCGACCAGGTCGCCGTTCTCCGGGATGTGGTCGAAGACCTCCTGCCGGAGCACGAAGTAGCCGCCGTTCTCCCACAGCGGCAGCTCGCTCACCGGGGTGATGCCGCCCACCAGGCCGTCCTCGCCCAGCTCCACGCAGTGGAAGGAGGACTGCGGCGGCACCACCATCATCGAGGCGCCGGCGTCCCGCCGCTCGAAGCGGTCGATCATCTCGGGCAGCGGGGCGTCGGTGAGCACGTCGGCGTAGTTGGCGAGGAACATCTCGTCCCCGTCGAGGTGGTGCCGCACCCGGCGCAGCCGCTCCCCGATCGGCGACTCGATCCCGGTGCCCGCGAAGGTGATCGTCCAGTCGGAGATGTCGGTGGACAGCAGCTCGGTGCGCCCGCCGCGCAGCACGAAGTCGTTGGACGTCGTCTCCTCGTAGTGGAGGAAGAAGTCCTTGATGTGATGGGCCCCGTAGCCCAGGCACAGGATGAACTCGGTGTGTCCGTAGTGGGCGTAGTAGCGCATGACGTGCCAGATCAGCGGGCGCGGGCCGACCATCGCCATCGGCTTGGGCACGTCGTCGGAGGCGCCGTTGCGCATCCGCATCCCGTAACCGCCGCAGAACAGGACGACCTTCACGGCCCCACCTCGACAATGCTCAGTTCCGGTATGGGGAAGACCAGCCGGCCGCCCCATTCGTGGACGAAGGACAGCTGCTCGGTCAGCTCGGCCCGCAGGTTCCACGGCAGGACGAGGACGTAGTCCGGCCGGTCGGCGGCGATCCGCTCCGGTTCCAGGATCGGGATGCGGGTGCCGGGGGTGAACCTGCCGTGCTTGTAGGGGTTGCGGTCGACGGTGTACGGCAGCAGGTCGGGGCGGATGCCGCAGTGGTTGAGCAGGGTGTTGCCCTTGCCCGGGGCGCCGTAGCCGACGACCGTCTCGCCCCGCTCGGCCGCGTCGATGAGGAACCGCAGCAGGTCCCGGCGCACCTTGGCCACCCGGGCGGAGAACTCGGTGTACCCGGACAGCTCCCGCAGCCCGGCCGCCTTCTCGCGGTCCAGCACCTCGGTCACCCGGGCCGAGGGCTCACCGGCCACCCCTTCGGGCCGGGCCCACAGCCGGATGGACCCGCCGTGCGTGGGCAGCAGCTCGACGTCCACGAGGGTCAGTCCACCGCTCGCCAGCGCCCGGGCCGCGGCCGCCACCGTGTAGTACTGGAAGTGCTCGTGGTAGATCGTGTCGTACTGGTTCTCCTCGATCAGGGTGAGCAGGTGCTGCACCTCGATCGAGACCCAGCCGTCGTCCGCGACCAGCGCCCGCAGCCCCTCGGTGAAGCCGACCACGTCCGGGATGTGCGCGTACACGTTGTTGGCCACGACCAGGTCCGCCGGGCCGTGCTCCGCGCGGACGCCCGCCCCGGTCCCCGGGTCGAGGAACGCGGTGAGGGTCGGCACCCCCGCCTCCCGGGCCGCCGCGCCCACGTTCACCGAGGGCTCGACGCCCAGGCAGCGGATCCCCCGGTCCACCAGGTGCTTGAGCAGATACCCGTCGTTGCTCGCGACCTCGACCACGAAGGCCTCGGGGCCGAGCCCCAGCCGGTCCACGGCACCGGCGACGAAGGAGCGCGCGTGCTCCACCCAGGACGTCGAGTAGGAGGAGAAGTACGCGTACTGCGTGAACGTGTCCTCCGGAGTGATCAGCGGCGGGATCTGCGCCAGCCAGCAGTCGGTGCACACCCGCAGGTGCAGCGGGAACGCCGGTTCCGGCAGGTCGAGTTGCTCCTCGGCGAGGAAGCTCTCGCACGGCGGGGTCGCCCCCAGGTCGACGACGCTCTCCAGCGCCGCCGAGCCGCACAGTCGGCATCGTGTCATCTGCTGCCCCCATTTCGCTCGCGCGGGCGCCCCCGCCGCGAGCCGGTGATCTCTGTCCCCACGGGCGACGGGCCCTCCCCGCCCCCGGACCGGCCGGCGAGCGCGGCGCGGTACCCCTCCACCAGGCGCTCCAGGCCGACGGCCGGACCGAAGTCCCGCTCGTAACGGCGCCGGGCCGCCCGGCCCATCTCCTCGTTGCCCTCCCGGTCGGCCGTGATCCGGCGCAGGCACCGGGCCAGCGAGGCGGTCTCGCCCGGCTCGTGCAGCAGCCCGCTCACCCCGTCCTCGACCAGTTCGGTGAAGGCGCCGTGCCCGGCGGCGACCGCCGGGACCCCGGCCGCCATCGCCTCCGCGGCCACCAGACCGAAGGCCTCCAGCCATGTCGAGGGGGCCACCACGGCCACCGCCCGCGCGAGCGCCCGGCGGCACTCCTCGGGCCCGTACAGGCCCGCGTACCGCACGTCGTCCCGGCCCGCCGCCCACGCGGCGACCTCCCCCTCCAGCGGGCCCGTGCCGGCGATCAGCAGCGGCACGCCCACGCCCCCGGAGGCGGCGAGTTCGTCCCAGGCGGCCATCAGCAGCCGTACGCCCTTGGCCTCGGCGAGCCGGCCGAGGAAGAGCAGGTGCTCGCCGGGGCCCGCGCGGCGGTCCGCCGGGTCCGGGTCCGGCACGAAGTTGTGCTTCACCGCGAGCCGTTCGGCCGGCATCCCGCCCCGCACCAGCACCTCGCGCTGCGCCGCCGAGATGCAGAAGAACCGCTCCACCCCGGTCCACCAGCGCCGCCGGTTGACCGAGAGGCTCACCGCGAGCGGCACCGTCGCCACCCGCGAATCGCGGTAGCAGCCGTGCCGGACGGCGGGCAGCGGCGAGGAGCCGACGCACTCGGTGCACGGGCGGCCCTCCCGCTGGAGGGTGCCCGGCGGGCAGATCTGGGTGTAGTTGTGCAGCGTGGCCACGGCCGGCACCCCGGCGTCCGCGCACGCCGCCAGGACGGCAGGCGACAGCAGCGGGAAGACGTTGTGGACGTGCACCACGTCGGGGCGCTCGGCCCGCAGCCGGGCGGCGAACTCCCGGCGCACCGCCGGGTTCCACGGCACGAGCAGCGGCACGGCGGCCTTGCCGAGGGGGGAGCGGGCGGCGATGTCGTCGCTGTGCCGCTGGAACAGCCCGACCTCGTGGCCGCCCTCGCGCAGCAGCTCCACCTCCTGGTCGACGGCCTTGTTCTCGCCGCTGGGCTGCGCCGAGCGGTAGCGGTTGTGCACCACGAGCACGTGCATGGTCAGGGAACCTCCGGTTTCCGGGCCCAGCGCGGGACGCGTCGGCGCGGGGGTCCGGGCGTCCGCGGGGCGGCGTCCGGGGCGGCGGGCGCCGCCGGGGGTGCGGGCGCCGGGGCGGGGGGCACCAGCAGGGAGGCGGCCACGGCCAGGTGCAGCAGGTAGGGCGAGGCGTCGCCGAGACCGGCCTCGGTGTACGAGGCGAGGGCGCAGTAGCTGATCAGGAAGAGCGCGCAGGCCCGCGACAGCGAGGGCGGCCGCAGCAGCGCCACGGTGCCCAGGACGAGGAGGGCCGTCGCGATCAGCGAGACGCCCAGCAGGCCCTGCTCGTGGTAGACGGCCAGCCAGCTGTTGTCGATGGGCAGTCCGTCGAAGGACTTGTCGCCGAGCCCCGTGCCGAACACCTGCTCCGTCACGGTCCGGGGCGCGTCGAGCAGCGCGTGCCACACCTTGGCCCGGCCGGTCAGGCTGGAGAAGTTCTCCTCGTCCTGCCCGCGCAGGAACCACGCCTGCAGCGCCGAGCCGAAGCCCACCGCCGCCACGGCGGCGACCATCACCGTCCAGGTGAAGAAGCGGCGGGCGGCGGCGCTGCTCAGGAAGAGCGAGCCGATCGCCAGCAGCAGTCCCACGAGCAGGCCGAGCGTGGCGGTGCGGGTGTGGGTGAGCGCGAGCAGCACCAGCGAGGGCACGACGACCACCGTCGCGCTCCGCCGGTCGGTGCGGCGGCCCAGCAGGAGCAGCACGGCGAGACCGGTGATCACGGCGGCGTACTGGCCGATCTGCGGCGGGGTGAGCGGCCACAGCGCGCCCACCAGCCGCCCCCCGTACAGGTCCGGCAGCGCCGTCCCCGGGGAGACGAGCGCCCCGGCGGCGACCGAGCCGAGCACCAGGAAGTACGCCCGGATGTGGTGCCGAACGAAGGTGTGGCTCCCGTCCCACCAGCGGCTCAGCAGCCACAGCGTGCCGAGGAACAGCGCCAGCCGGCCGCAGCGGAACAGCGCCCCGAACCCGGAGCCCAGACCGGCGCTGGACAGGACGCTCGACACGAGCAGCAGGGTGAGCAGGGACAGGAAGGCCCCGCCCCGCACGCGCAGCCGGGGATTGACGAGGAGCGCCAGGGCGAAGGCGAGGACCAGCGCGCCCATGGTGACCATCTGGATGAGGGAGCGGGGCAGCGGGACGATGGTCTCCGCCCCGGCGGAGCCGAGGGTGTTGAGGACCAGCAGGCCCCAGACGACCCCGACGGTCCGCGGCGTGCGGGCGGCGGGGGGCGGCTCGGCACCGGGCCGGGTGTCCACCACCGTGCCCGTCGCCGTTTCCACCGCCGTTTCCACCGCCGTGTCTGCCCCGTCCTGCAAGGATCGTCCGTCCTGTCTGTCCTGTCCGTCCTGTCCGGCCCGTCCGGCCGGTTCGCGCTCCTCGTGCGGATCCACGCGCATCTCAGCCCCCCACCGGTGTGTCGAACGCGCTGCCCTTGTCCTGCCGGTAGGGCGCGGCCTGCCATTCCTGGGCATCGAGCACCCGGCTCGGGTCGTGGGCGACGAACGTCCACGGCCCGACGTAGACGTTGTCGTACCACCGGTTGTGCTGCTCGCGGGTGATGGCCTCGGCCACCTTCTCGCCCTTGTACGGCGACCAGTCGGGATACGTGCCGTAGTTGGCCAGCACCGCCATCCGGTCACACTTCACCGTGCAGCCGAGGACTGACTTGTCCAGGACGAAGCGGTTGGCGTGGATGTCCACCCGCTGGGTCCTCCAGCGGCAGTCCGCGTAGAGCGGCGCCTCGGCGATGCCCGGCTGCGCGCAGCGCTTCTTCCGCTTCACGAGCAGGGTGCAGTCACCGGAGGAGGTGTTCGCGGGGCTGTTGCAGAACCGGTCGGCGTTCTCCCAGAGGGTGATGCCGGACCAGTTGTCCTCCAGCACGTTCCGGTAGATCTCCAGCTTGTCCGTACGGGCCGGGACGCGCGGCTCACCGCCGGACTCGGACACGTAGACCGTCGCGAAGGGAAAGGTGTCGCCGCGGTCGGCGTACTTGCGGCCCTCCACCCAGTTGTTGCGCCGGATGACGTTGTCCCGGACGACCGCGTTGTAGCTGGTCTCGTAGATGAGCGCGGCACCGTCGTTGGCCTCCAGCAGGTTGTCCTCGATGCGGAAGTCGTTGTTGTTGGTGTCGGCCCACAGCCCGGTACCCCGGTTCTCGTGCACCCAGTTGCCGCTGACGTCGGCGCCGTCCACGGCCCAGAACTTGACGCCCCCGGTGCAGCCGCAGCCCGGCCGGCGCCGCTCCCAGTCGCCGGTGTTGTTGCCGGTGATCTCGTTGCCCTTCACCACCAGGTCGCGCAGGGGGCCGTCGCCCTTGTACGCGTTCATGCCGTACTGCCCGTTGCCGCGCAGGCAGTTGCCGCGGACCGTCTGGCGGGCGCCGGCCATCAGCCCTGCGCCGCTGTTGCGCTGGATCACCGAGTGCTCGATCACCCATCCGTCGGCCGAGTCGTGATTGACGACGCCCTCGTCCTGCGGGGCGACGAAGCCCTGCACGGTCAGACGGCTGAGGGTGACGTCGGTGGCGGAGCCGCCGAAGGCGTACTGGTTGGTCTTCCGGCCGTCGAGCACCGCTCCCGGGGCGCCGAGGTAGCGGTCGCCCTTCTTGGGGACGACCTGGGAGAAGCGGTCCTTGTCGAGCCGGTGCCTGCCGGGCTTCAGCCAGAACGTGGTGTGCGCCGGGTGGCTCTTCGTCTTCTCCGCGAGGTCGCCGACGACCGAGGGGTCGACCGTCACCGCACCCGCCGGCGCCTTCGCCGGTCCCGCCGGGGGCTTCGCGCACACCCGGGCCGGGTGCCCGGGCCCGGACGTGGAGGGCGCGGTGGTCGGACGCGCCTTCGGGGCGTCCGACGAACCCACGCAGCCGGAGACCAGCAGTACCGGCGCCAGCACGGCCGCCGCCCGCCGGGCCCGGCGCCGCCAGGTGGATCCCACGCGTCCTCCTCCCTTCCTCTGCACTGCGGTCGTCGGTGGTCGGTGATCGGTGGTCGGTCGCCTGCCGGCGCTAGTCGCGGAACGCGAGCACGGTCGTGAACGCGTGCGCGTCCTCGGTGAATCCACTGCCGATCAGGGTCGTGGCGGGCTCCTTGCGGCCGAAGCCGGGGGAGTACCAGCCCAGCGGCGGATCGCTCTCGCCCCGGTGCGCCCGCCAGGTCAGCCGTCCCGGCAGGTCGAGCACCGCCGTGCGGGCCTCGCCCTCCCGCGACCAGGTCAGCTCGGCCCGGTTCCCCGAGAGCTCCGCGGTGACGGCCGGGCCGAGGTGGAAGGCCAGGCGCACCGCCCGGCGCGGGCCGCGCACCTCGTCGGTCACCCGCAACTCCCGTCGCTCGGCGTCCAGTTCGACCCGGCGGCGGTGGACGGCGCCCCGGTACCCCGTGTGCTCGGCGCACCAGTGGGACACCCCCGTGGCGGAGGGGCGCACGTCGAGGACGCGGCTGCGGGCGTGCCGCGTCCACAGGAACGGGCCGCCGGAGACCGACTGGTCCTCGCCGTCCAGTTCCAGCGTGTTGTGCCCCAGGGTCGAGCGGAAGTAGCGCCGCCACTCGGGCTGCCCGTGGTAGCAGTACGTCCCCGGGTCGGCGAGCACGTCGACGCCCTCGTGCCGCACCTCCAGCGACAGCGCGTCCGCGTGGGCGTGCGCGGCGATGGACAGGAAGCCGTGCGGGCCGCCGTCGCAGCGGCACCAGAGGCCGCCCGGTCCGCGCAGCACGGTGAGTCCCGCGTCCCGGAAGTGGACGGGCCGGCCCTCCGGGCGGCGCGCCGGGAGCCGTACGGGGCGCAGGAGCGCGGTCAGCAGCGGGGTGCGGACGTCGGTGCCGGGCACGGCGGGCCACCAGGGCAGGGAGCCGAATACGGCACCCCCGGTGGCCAGCAGCGAGCCCCAGCGCCCGGTGCCCGCGCCGTCCAGGACCAGGCCGTGCCCGTCGTCCGCGTCGCCCTGGCGCGGCGGCCGCAGCCGCTCGTCCACGACGGCGGCGAGCGCGTCGGTCATCCGCAGCAGGACCAGCCGGGTCCTCGCCGGGACCGGCACCCCGGCGGCGTCCGCCTCCACGAGGGCCGCCAGGCCCAGTTCGAGGACGAGACCGTGGTACTCGGTGGCCAGCTCGCGGTTGAGCCCGGAGGGGAAGGTGTTGCCGCGCAGGTGCCGGTCCAGCGCACGCAGGGCCTCGGCCCGCCGGCGTGCCGAGTCGGGGAACCAGCCGAAGGCGCAGGCGGCGGCGAACTGCCCGGCGGCCTCGGCCACGGCGTGGTTGTTGGCCGAGGAACCCCGGCTGGGGAACGCTGCCAGCCAGCGTTGGTGGTGCCAGATCTGCCCCAGCGCCTCCGGGTTCTCCTCGAACAGCGCGGCGGCGCCCGGCCAGCCGTCGAGCAGCCGGCGGACCCACACCCACGACAGCAGCCGGATGCCCAGCTCGATGCCGCTCGTCCAGTGCGCCCCGCGCAGCGGCGGATCGGCCGCCCACCAGGACCGCAGATGCGCGGCCGTCCGCTCCGCGTAGCGCTCCTCGCCGGTCAGCGCGTACGCGGCGGCGAGGACGGTCAGGTACTGGTGCCGGGAGGGCTCCCAGATCTGCTTGATGTCCCCGACCGCCTCCTCGTCCCGGTAGGGCACGTCGAAGGCGTGCACCGACGGGGCCCGGCGCCCGGTCCTCGGGTCGTACGACCAGTCCGGGTCGGCCATGTCCGCGCGGGGCACCCCGAAGAACTCGGCCTGGCCGTCCATGAGCCGGTCCGCCTCGGCGAGCAGGCGCTTGGCGGCGTCCGGCGGCACCGCGTCGAGCGCGCCCGCGGGCAGCACGGCGGTGAACCGGGCGCCCGTCACCCGGGGCGCCCGTGGCAGCGGCGCCGAGCGCCACCGCCGGCGGCGCACCGCGTCCCCGGCCCGGCCCGCGACCTCCCGCGGCCCCATCCGGGACAGCCTGCGCAGATACCAGCCGGGGCTCCCCGGCGGCGCGGTCACCGCGCCCCCGTCAGCGTCACCGGGGCGCCGGCCGCGAGGCTCGCCGCGACGGCGAGCGTGGCCGCCGTGGTGGTGGCCTGCGATTCCAGCGGCACCGGCATCGGGCCGCCGGTCCGCACCGCCCGCACGAACGCCGCCAGTTCGGCCTCCTGCCCCTTGTCCCGGGCCTTGGGCAGCCGCGAGGACACCCAGGTGCGGCGGCGGCCGTCGTAGACCGAGGCACGCACGAAGTCGTCGAGGCGCAGCGCCCTGCCGTCCGCGACCAGGTCCAGGGTCTCCTTGGGGAAACCGCTCGGACCGCTCGTGACATAGCTGAGCGTGGCCGTGGACCCGTCCGGGTAGCCGAGGACGACCTGCAGGTCCTCGTTGCCTGGGGTGGCCCTCGCGTACACCGAGACCGGGTCGGCCCCGAGGAGCCGGCTCGCCGTGTCGATGAAGTGCCCGCCCTCCCCGGCGAACCGCGAACCCTCGGTGCTCTGCCGCAGGTACCAGCTCCCCGGGTCCAGCCGGCCCGCGTTGATCAGACAGCGCAGGCTCGCCGGGCCGCTGCGCGGCCCGAACCGCTTCCCGGCCTCCACGAGCAGCGGCGCGAAGCGGCGGTTGAAGCCCACCTGGAGGCGGTCGTTGCCGGACTCCTCCACCGCCGCCAGCACCCCGGCCAGTTCCTCCTCGGTGAGCGCGAGCGGCTTCTCCACGAACACCGCCTTGCCCGCCAGCAGTGCCTTCCGGGTCAGCTCGGCGTGCGAACTGTGCCGGGTGACCACGAACACCGCGTCCACGGACGCGTCCCCGAGGACGGCGTCGAGGTCGGTGGTGGCCTCGGCGAAGCCGAACTTGCGCTGTGCGTTGGCGGCGGACAGGGCCGTCGTGGTGACGACCGCGGACAGCTCGACGCCCTCGCGGCCGGCCAGGTGCGGCAGCAGCATCGACGTCGCGTAGTTCCCGGCGCCGAGGAACGCGAGCCGCACCGGCCTCCCGGCGGCCCGGACCGGGGCGGGCGCCGCCGCCGCGCGCCGCACGGCGGGCACGCCCACCTCCGGCGGCACCGTCTCCGCCGTGTGGGCCGGATAGCGGAACAGCACCGCCACCGCCTTGAGTTCGCCCTCCTCCAGACGCCGGTAGGCCTCCACGGCGTCCTCGAACTCGGCGACGTGGGAGACGAGCGGCTCCACGTCGACCCGGCCGCGGGCGACCAGGTCCAGGAAGCAGGCCAGGTTGCGGCGCTCGGTCCAGCGCACATGGCCGATCGGGTAGTCCCGGCCCTCCAGCTCGTACTCCGGGTCGTAGCGCCCGGGCCCGTAGCTGCGGGAGAAGCGGACGTCGAGCTCCTTCTCGTAGTACGCGTTCCACGGCAGGTCCAGGCGGCACTTGCCGATGTCGACCACCCGGCCGCGGTCCCGGCTCAGCCGGGCGGCCAGCTCCACCGGCTGGTTGCTGCCACCGCCGGCGGCCAGATACACCTGGTCCACGCCGTGGCCGTCGGTCAGTTCCGCGACGGCGTTCTCGACGGCCGGGGAGGAGGGGTCGCCGCAGGCCGCCGCGCCCAGCCGCTCGGCCAGCTCGCAGCGCGCCGGATCGGGGTCGGCGCCGATGACCCGCACGCCCGAGGCGGTCAGGAGCTGTGCCACCAACTGCCCGATCAGCCCCAGTCCGACGACCAGGGCCACCTCCCCGAGCCGGGACTCGCCCTGGCGCACGCCCTGCAGCGCGATCGACCCGACCGTGCCGAAGGCGGCGTGCCGGGGGGCGAGGCCGTCCGGCACCGGGGCGTACAGGTTCTTGGGGACCCAGTTGACCTCGGCGTGCAGCGCGTGCTCGTTGCCCGCGCAGGCCACCAGGTCGCCGACCTTCACGTCGTCGATCCCGGCACCGACCTCCTCGACCACCCCGCACAGCGAGTAGCCCAGCGGCGTGTACGAGTCCAGCTTGCCCATCACCTTGCGGTAGGTCGCGGGCACGCCGTTGACGGCCACGCTCTGCACGACCTTGGCGACCTGGTCCGGGCGGGAGCGGGCC
Source organism: Streptomyces griseoaurantiacus (assembly GCF_036189845.1). NCBI lineage: Bacteria > Bacillati > Actinomycetota > Actinomycetes > Kitasatosporales > Streptomycetaceae > Streptomyces > Streptomyces griseoaurantiacus. The sequence continues at coordinate 5,719,960 of NZ_CP108326.1, forward strand.
TTGCCGAGCATCGACATCCCGGCCTCGGAGACCTTCATCAGCTCGGTCCCGGTGGAGATCAGCGAGTAGAGCGTGCGGACCAGCACCCCGCCCGGCTTGCAGCCCGGCACCGGCACGTCGAGGAGCGTCAGCTCACCGCTCTTGTAGTTCTGTACGACCTGTTTCACCGAAAGTCCTCTTCAGTCCTCTTCAGTCCTCTTCGTTGCTCCGCCGTCTCTTCGCCGGGGGAGGGCTACGCCGTCACAGACGGGGGCGGGCCGGGTGGCGCCCCGGACCCGGAGGCCGCGCCGCGGTACCAGTACTCCAGGGTCAGCACGTGCCACAGGTGCTTGGAGAAGTCCCGCTGTCCGGCGGCGTCCTCGGCGACCATCCGCCGCAGCGCCTCCCGCCGCAGCAGCCCCGCACGCACCAGTTCGCCGTCCTGCACCACCTCCCGCACCAGCGGCGCCAGGTCCCGGCTCATCCAGGCCCGCAGCGGGGCGCTGAACAGGCCCTTGGGCCGGTACACGATCTCCCGGGGCAGCACGGAGGCGGCCGCCTCCTTCAGCACGGCCTTGCCCTGCCGGCCGGCGATCTTGCGGTCGCCCGGCAGCGCGAAGGCCGCCCGCACCACCTCGACGTCCACGTACGGCACCCGCACCTCGGTGGAGGCGGCCATGCTGGAACGGTCCGTGTAGGCGAGGTTGAGGCCCGGCAGGAACATCCGGGCGTCGCCCAGGCACATGCGGTTGACGAAGTCGTCGAGGTCGTTGTCCTCGTAGACGTCCGCGTGCTCGGTCAGCACGTCGTCCACCGTCCCCGCCAGGTCCGGATGGAGCAGGGCGAGCAGCTCCTCGCGGTCGTACATGGTGTAGCTGCGCCGGAACGCGGTCTCCTCGGGCAGATCCGCGAAGGACAGGAACCGCTTCGCGAACCGCACCGACCGGTAGCCCCGGCGGGCGGAGGCCACCGGCAGCCGGTCCACGGCCGCGGACAACCCGCGCCGCAGCGGGCGCGGCACCCGCTGGTAGCGCAGCGCCAGCACGTTGGCGAGGTGCTTGCGGTACCCGGCGAACAACTCGTCGGCGCCCATCCCCGAGAGCATCACCTTGACCCCGGCCTCCCGGGCGGCCGAGCAGATCAGATACGTGTTGATCGCGGCGGGGTCGCCGATCGGCTCGTCCAGGTGGTACGTCATCCGCGGCAGCAGGTCGAGCACGTCGGGCGCGATCTCGATCTCGTGCAGGTCGACGCCGAACCGCGCGGCCACCTGACGGGCGTACCTCAGGTCGTCCGGCATCGCCTCGAAGCGGGCGTCCTCGGCGCGGAACCCGATCGTGTAGGCGGAGATCCCGGGCCGGTCCCGGGCCGCCAGCGCGGTGAGATAGCTGGAGTCGAGACCGCCGGAGAGGAACGTCGCCACGGGTACGTCGGACATCAGATGGCGCCGGGTCGACTCCTCGACGACGGCGGCCAGGTCCGGCACCTCGCCCGCGAGGGCCCGCTCCCGGCCCTCGGCCGCGACCTCCTTGAGGCTCCAGTACCGGCCGCGCTCCTCCCGGCCGTCGGGCCGCAGCCGCAGCCACGTCCCCGGCGGCAGCTTCTCCGCCTCGCGGTACGCGCACCGCGAGTCAGGCACCCAGTAGTAGAGCAGGGAGGCCACCAGCGCCCCGTGGTCCACCTCCAGCTTCCCGCCCGTCACGGCGGCCAGCGCCTTCAGCTCGGAGGAGAAGACCAGGCCCCCGCCGCGCCGCAGCAGGAACAGCGGCTTGATGCCCAACTGGTCCCGTGCCAGGGTCAGTTCACCGGTCCGCTCGTCGAAGACGGCGAAGGCGAACATGCCGCGCAGCCGGGGCAGGCAGTCGGTGCCCCAGCGTCGCCACGCCTCCAGCAGCACCTCGGTGTCGGAGGTGCCCCGGAAGCGCACCCCGGCGGCCTCCAGCTCGGCCCGCAACTCGGGCGCGTTGTACAGCTCGCCGTTGTAGGTGAGGGCGAGGCCGCCGGAGACCATCGGCTGGGCGCCGGTCTCCGACAGGTCGATGATGGACAGCCGGCGATGCCCGAGCTGCACCTCGCCGTCGCCGGCGGGGTGGCCGTAGCGGCCCGCCGCGTCCGGGCCGCGATGGGCGAGGACGGCGGTGAGCCGGTCGGTCACGGCCTTGCCGTCCGGCCACCGGTAGGTGCCCGCGATGCCACACATGTGCTAGCGCACCTCCTGATCGCTGCCACCCGGAACCCTCGGCACCGGCATCGACGGCCGCTCCGCGCGCGGCCGGGCCGCCACCCCGTTCCGCCGCCCCGGCCACTCCCCGCGCCCGCCCTCCCACAGCGTGCCGTCGGTGCGGTCGCGGGGATCGGGGTCGACGAGCACGGCCCCGAGCACCTCGACGCGCTGCTCGGCGAGCCGCCGTGCCACCGTGTGCAGCCAGGCGGCACTCCCGTGCCCGGCCCGCACCACGAGGACGGCCCGCCCGCCGAGATGCGGCAGATCGGACCAGGCGGTGCCGGGCCGGACGGACCCGAGCCCGATCCGCCGCCCGGCGGACGTCCCCTCGTCCGCGGGGGCCTCGGACAGGGCGACCGCCTTCGGGCCGCCCCGCCGCCCGCTCCGCACGGCCTCCTGGCCGGGCAGGCCGTCGACGAGGAGCACCGGGCCGCCCTCCGTCTCCAGTGCCGACGCGAGGTCCCGGGCGAGGAGGGCCGCGGTGCGGGCGCAGCCCAGTTCGAGCAGGGCGACGGGCGCGTCCGCGGCGGCTGCCTCATCGGTTCCGCGCACCGTGCGTGCCAGGGTCGTGGTGAGCCGGGCCCGGGCCGCGCGGGCGCGGCGGCCGCCGGGGCGCAGTTCGGCGAGGACCGAGGTGCCCAGGTGCGCCGCGATCTCCCGGCGCAGCACCGGACGGTCACCCACCACCGCGCCGACCGCCGCCACCGCGAGCCCCAGCACCAGCCCGAGGACCAGCCCGATCGCCGCGTCGGTGGCGAGCGCCCGGGGCAGCGAACGCGGCACCACGCGGGCGTCGTCCACGATCTGCGTGCCGGCCAGCACCTCGGGCTCGCCGGTGCGGGCCTCCGCCGCCCGCTCGTCGAAGTCGGCGATGCGCGAGTTGAGTTCGGCCCGGCGGGCGAAGAGCGACTCGACGCTCGCGGAGGCCTTCGGGTCCTGCTCCGGCGACTCGTCGCCGATCGCCTTGTTGACCTGGGCGAGTTCCTTCCGCATCCGGTCGCGCTGGTCCAGCAGCGCCTGTGCCTCGGCGTCGGCGCTCCGCCGCATCCGCCGCACGTGGTCGGCGACGAAGGCGTTCGCCAGCGCCCCGGCCCGGTCCACCGCCTCCGCGTCGCTGTCCCCGGTCACCTCGATCCGCAGCAGGTTGTTGGTGAGCCCGGTGCCCCGGTAGTCCCGCAGGAAGTCCCCGGGCTTCTGGGAGGAGCCGAGGGCCCGCAGCGCCGCCCCGGCGATCCGGGTGGTGCCCAGCAGTTCGACGTCGGTGCGGATCAGCGTGCCGGTGTCATTGGGCTGGTCGTCCTCGTGCGTGACCAGCACCGTGGTCGTCGCGGTCGGCGCCGGGGGCAGCAGGACCGCCACGGCCGCGCCGACCAGCAGGCCCAGCAGTGCCAGCGCACCCCACAGGCGGCGCCGTCTGCGGACCGCCGCGAGCAGCGACTGCAGGTCGATCAGCGGAGCGTCGGCCGAGGCTTCCCCCGCCTGGTGCGTCGTCATGCGCCGCCCCCCGTCGTACGGCCGCGCGCGGCGAGCGCCGGGGCGGCGGTGTCCGGCACGGCCTCGTCCCCGGCGGTGGCGTCCCGGTGCCCCGCCGACCGTTTCCCGCGCAGCCGGACCGGGCCGGCCAGGACGACGCCCACGACCTCGTGCCCGGCGTCCGCGCACGCCCCGGCGAGGCCGGCGAGTTCCTCCTCGGTCCAGTTGCCCGCGCCGAGCACGACCAGCGCGCCGGCCTCGTCACCGCGGTCCGGCACGAGCGGCCGGGCCACCGGCACCCCCACCACCCGCAGCAGCGGGTGCCGGCCGTTCGCCGAGCCCGGCGAAGGAGCGCTCCCGGCCTCGGCGGCGAGCCGCCCGGCCGCGTGACGGGCACTCGCATCCCCCTCGGGCACGAGGACCAGGACCCCTCCGGGCGCCGGCAGCCGGTCCCGCAGCCGCGTGTACACCCGCCGGTAGCGCAGCCGCAGCCCGGCCCCGTCCGCCGTCGTGCGCGGCACCGGCACGTCCCAGCGGGTGTCGGTGCCCAGCAGCCGGCGCAGCCGGGCCCGCGCGCCGCGGCGCTTCGGGCCGTGCCGCCCGGTGGGCACGTCGACGGTGCCGAGCGGCACCGTGCCGAGCGCCGCGGCGATCTCCGGTCCGGTGCGCGGGCGGCGGTCGGCCCGGGCGGCGACGAGGTGGCCGACGATCCCGAGCAGCAGGAACAGCACCGCGCCTGCGGCGACCAGCTGGATCCGCGTCGGCGGGACCTCTCCGGCCGGCCGGGGCGCCGGCCCCATCACGACCATGCCCGTCCTGTTGCTCGCGGGATCGGCCTCGTCCAGCTTCTTCATGGCCTCCTGCAGCGCGATCCGCAACTGCTCCAGCTCGGTGCGCGCCTGCACGCTCTCCACGGTCCGCCCGGGATCGGCCGCCTCGGCCAGCTCGCTGATCCGGCGGTTGGTCGTCGTCACCTGCTGCCGCAGCGCCTGCGGTCCCGACACCTCGTCGGTGTCGGAGGAGTCGCCCGCGATCCGCCCCGCGAACGCGACGAACTGCTGCGCCACCTGGTCGGAGAGCCGCTGGGCGCGCGCCGGGGTGTCCGCCGTGCCCGAGATCCTGATGACGTTGCCGTCGGTGACCTTCGCACGCACTCGGTCCCGCAGCTCGGCACGGCTCACGTCGGTCCAGCGCAGCGAGGCGGCCGCGCGGTCGACCACGGTGGAACTGCTCGCGATCTCCGCCTGGGTCAGCAGTCCGCGCTCCTCCCACTGCCCCGGCAGCAGCACCGACGCCGACGCGGTGTAGCGGGGCGGGAACAGCAGCGAGGTGCCGTAGCCGGCGAGTGCGCCCAGCACGACGAGGAGGGCGAGCAGCCGCCGTCGCCGGCGCAGGATGCGTCCGAGAGTGACCAGCCGGATGGTGTCCTCGCTCAACGCCGCCGCCTCCGCCCCGTGCGCGGGGGGCCGTCGCCGCAGGCCGCGGCGTAGGCGGCGAGCAGCGCGGCCTGCGAGTTGCGCCAGGACAGCCGCCCCTCGATCCGTTCCCGGCCGATCTCGCCCATCCGGGCCCGTCTTCCGGGATCGTCCAGCAGCATCGCGACGAGCTTGGCGAACGCGGACTCGTCGTCGGCGGGCGCGTAGACGGCGGCGTCCCCGGCGGAGACCCGCGCCTCCTTCAGATCGAAGGAGACGATCGGCCGGCCCATCGCCATGTACTCCAGGACCTTGTTCATCGTCGACACGTCGTTGAGCGGATTGCGCGGGTCGGGGGAGAGGCACACGTCCGCCGTGGACAGCCGGCGCACCAGGTCGTCGTCCGGGATGCGCCCGGTGAACTCCACCTGGTCCTCCAGCCCGAGTTCGCGGGACAGCTCCACCATCGCGTCGAAGGCGTCGCCGGAACCGACGAACACCGCGTGCCAGTCGGTGCGCCCCTGCTCCTCGCGGAGCTTCGCCAGCGCCCGCAGGGCGTAGTCGACGCCGTCCTGCGGGCCCATGACGCCGAGGTAGCACAGCAGATGGGGCTTGCCGCGCTTCAGTTCCGGCTCGGGCGGCACCGGCCGGAACCGGTCGGTCCCCGGTGCGCTGCGCACCACGAACACGTCCTCGGGCCGCCGGCCGCCGCGGCGCACCGCGACCTCCTTGTAGCTCTCGTTGGTGGCGAGGACCACGTCCGCGGCCCGGTAGGTCATCCGCTCCAGCGCGCACACCGCGCGGTAGAGCACGTCCTTGCCGCGGCCGAACCGGGACAGGTACAGCTCGGGCACCAGGTCGTGCTGGTCGAAGACGAACCGCGCCCCGCGCCGCTTCAGCCGCAGCGCGGGCAGGAACAGCAGGTCGGGCGGGTTGCAGGCGTGCACCACATGCACCGGGCCGACCTTCCGGGCCAGCCGGGCCGTGTGCCACAGCGCCGAGCCGTACTCCCGCAGGTACCCGGCCGGCCCGCCGGTGGCGGCGCGCAGGGGGTAGCGGTGGATGCGCACCCCCTCGATCACCGTCTCCGCCTCGGTGTCCCGCTTGGTGCCCCGGGGGCAGATGACGTGCACCTCCCAGCCGGCGTCGCGCAGTGTCGTGCACTCCTGCCAGACCCGGCGGTCGAAGGGCACGGAGAGGTTCTCCACCAGGATCAGCGCGCGCCGGCCCTTCCGGCCTGCGGAACTCCCCGACGGGAAGCGGCCGTTGCTCCGGTCGACCGCTCCGCCGTCTCGGTCGTCGAACGATGTGTCACCAGGCAAGGCCCACGTACCCCGGTTCGGCCCGGCGCGTCTCGGCGTCGGGAAGGCGGACGAGATCGATGATCGCGGGAGTGCCGCCGTGGGGCAGGGCCCCCAGCACGGCGGGGTCCCTGGTCCCGACGAGGCACACCTCGGCATGGTCGAGGACCTCCTCGACGGAGTCGGCGAGGAGCTGCGCGAGATGCGGCAGCCGCGTCTCGACGTACTCGCGGTTGGCGCCGAGCAGCCGGGAAAGGCTCACGTTGGCGTCATGGATGCGCAGCTCGTAGCCCTTGCCGAAGAGCCGCTCCGCCAGTTCGACGAGCGGACTCTCCCGGAGGTCGTCCGTGCCGGGCTTGAAGGACAGCCCGAACAGGCCCACCCGACGGCTGCCGGTGCGCTCCACCAGCTCCACCGCGCGTTCCAGATGGGCGGAATTGGAGGGCAGGACGTGCGAGAGGATCGGCACCGACACGTCCGCCCGCTGCGCCGCGTGGACCAGACTGCGCAGGTCCTTGGGCAGGCAGGAGCCGCCGAAGGCGAAACCGGGCCGTAAGTAGGCGGGGCTGATGTTGAGTTTGCGGTCGGCCAGGAACACGTCCATCACCTGGTGCGAGTCCACGCCCAGTGCCCGGCACACCGCGCCCAGCTCGTTGGCGAAGCCGATCTTCAGCCCGTGGAAGGCGTTGTCCGCGTACTTGATCGCCTCGGCCGTCGGGACGGGCACCCGGAACACCTCCCCGGGCAGGTCCTCGTACAGCTCCAGCACGGTGTCCCCGCTGGCCCGGTCGAGCTCGCCGATGACGGTCTTCGGCGGGTCGAAGAAGTCCCGCACGCTCGTGCCCTCGCGCAGGAACTCCGGGTTGACCGCGACGCCGATGTCCACCCCGGCCAGCCCGCCGACGTGCTTCTCCAGCAGCGGCACCAGCAGGTTCAGGCAGGTGCCCGGCAGCATGGTGCTGCGGAAGACGACGGTGTGCCGGACCCCCCGCCCGGCGTCCCCCGCTCCGGCGCCGCCCGCTTCGGTGTCGCCCGCCGCTCCGGTGTTCCCCGCTCCGGTGTTCCCCGCTCCTGTGTCCCCGGACCGCTCGCCGGCCTGCCGCGCGGCCTGCTTCTCGGCCAGCGCGGCGCCGATCTCCTCGGTGACCCGCTCCAAGTACGTCGTGCACAGGCTGCCGTTGGGCTCAGAAGGGGTGCCCACGCAGATCAGCGACACCTCGCTCCCCATGATCGCCTCGCGGACGTCGCCGGTGGCGCGCAGCGCACCGCCGGCCACCACCTCGGCGATCAGCTCACCGATCCGTTCCTCGACCACCGGCGCCTTGCCGTCGTTGACCAGGTCGACCTTGACCCGGTTGACGTCCACCCCGATGACCTCGTGCCCCATGCCGGCCAGGCACGCGGCCGAGACACAGCCCACGTAACCGAGCCCGAACACGCTGACTCTCATGACCCGTTCCCCCCTCCCAGCTCCCATGACCCGTTTCTCCCCCCGGGCCGTACCGGCGCCCGTCGGCCGCGCGCCGGTACGGCGTCCCCGCCTCAGTACGCGCCCTGCCCGTAGAGCACCGCGCGCAGCGTCTTCCACAAGATCACCGTGTCCAGGGCGAGCGACCAGTCCTCCACGTACCGCAGGTCCAGGCGCACCGCCTCCTCCCACGGCAGGTCGCTGCGCCCGCTGATCTGCCACAGGCCGGTGAGCCCGGGCTTGACCAGCAGCCGCCGCCGGATGTCCGGCCCGTACGCCGCGGACTCCTCCGGCAGCGGGGGCCGGGGACCGACCAGCGACATCGACCCGGTGAGTACGTTGAGCAACTGCGGGAGCTCGTCGATCGAGTAGCGCCGCAGCACCGCCCCCACCCGGGTCACCCGCGGATCCCGGCGCAGCTTGAACAGCAGTCCCGCGCCCTCGTTGTGATCCGCCAACGTGGCGCGTGCCCGGTGGGCGCCGTCGACCATCGTGCGGAACTTGAGGATGGTGAACTCGCGGCCGTCCTTGCCGACCCGGCGCTGCCGGTAGAACGCCCCACCCCTGCTGTCCACCCTCACCAGCAGGGCCACGAGCGCCATCAGCGGCGCGAACAGCAGCAGCAGGAGGGCCGCGCCCAGCCGGTCGACGATCTCCTTGACCACCCGGCGGCCGCCGGTGAAGGCCGGCATGCTGACCCGCAGCAGCGGGATGCCGAGCACCGCGTCGACGTGCAGTCGCGGGCCGGCCACCTCCATCAGCACCGGGGCGACGACCATCTCGGCCTCGCTGCCCTCGAGGTTCCAGGCGAGCCGCTGCAGCCGCTCGGGGGACCAGTGCGGATCGGGCGTGATGGCGACGACGCGGTAGCCGTCGCGGCGGACGTGGTTCGCGACGTCCGTCAGCCGGCCGACGACCGGCACCCCGCCCACGTGGTCGGTGTGCTCGGTGCCGGGGCCCAGGCCGTCCGTCGTGCACACCGCGTCCACCCGCCAGCCGAGATGCGGGAACTTGCGGGTCCGGGTGATCAGATCGCGCACGGTGGCCGGATCCCCGGCGGCGAGCACCGGTCTCAGACACCGGCCCGCCTTGCGCTGCCGGTGCAGCCGGAGGCGCAGCACATAGCGGGCGATCATGACGACGAGCGCGATCGCGGGGACCGCGACGAATATCCAGAGTTTGATGTTGCGCGAAGTGAGAGCGATACCGCCGAGTGCGAGGACGACCGTCGCCATGAACAGCGAGCGGCCGAGCCGCCGGAATTCCTCGGCCCCCTGGCCGAGTACGGCCGGCGCCCAGGCCCGACTCACCGCGAGAGCGCCCAGCACGAGTAACTCGGTGCCGAAGGCGAGAATCCCCCACTTCTCGTGCCAGTTGGCCGCGTCCCGGACTCCGAAGAACTCCCCGATCACCCCGACGACCAGGGCGGTCGCCAGAGTATCGGTGGTGATCACCGTGCGGCGGTACCGCTGTTCCCAGTCACTCTCGGACGGTCTGATCGTCCTGCCGGCCCCGTCCGGCCCGTCCGGCAGACGCCCGGACGTGGACGGAAAAGGGCTGACCAATTCCCCCTGTCGCACAGAAACCCCCCAGGTCAACAGTGGTGGGCGGACACGCCCACCACTGTGCTCACCACGAGGGGCCCCCGCCCCTCGCAGTCCCTCCCCTTCACGGGGGGCACCGCCCCCCGCCCCGCGCCGTTCCTCCCCTGGAAGGCCCCCGCCTCCCAAGCACGACATCCCCGGTGTTTCGGCGCTGCTTTGACTACCCACCCTCGCGGCAGCGAACTCGTCTTCCCTGACACTTTCTCGAAGTGCGCGACCACTCGTCGCATCTCGGGCCGAACGCAGGTGGAACACCCGTGCGACACGAGAAACTCCGGTAATTGATCATCCCCCTGATCTCTTCCCGAAGATCATTCCCCCCGCTTGTCGCCCGAGCGGCTGAAGCACGGTCAATCTAGACCATCGAGGCCGGTATGTAGAGGGGATGTGTGCAATTCGTGTACGGCTTTGAGCCAGCATTCAGCCGCCCTCCGGTTCCGGCTGAACGTGCGTCACTGCGGGCATTCACCGCGGAGCCGGGCGGGAGGCCTCTTCCGGCCGCCGGTGTCGCGCGCGGGTCCGCGCGCGGGCGGCGCCTGCCCGGCCGTCCGCCGCCCCCCACGCGGGCGTGCGCCCCCTCGCACTGGGCGCTCCGCCCCGCCGGAACCGCCGCACACTCCACCGCCACTGCCCTCGCACGCCCTTGACCTGCGGCGATGTGCCGCGCGCACCGGCCGATGCGCAACTTCTATTGGCCGCGGGGCGCGGCCCGGGGGCAGGGTGGACGGCGGTGGCCCGGTTCTCTCCGGTGCCGCGATCCCGACTGCCCCCGCACCGAACGGAGTTCAGCCATGCCCACATCCGCCTCCACCCCGGCCTCCACCCCCGCCCCCACGCCCGCCGCCCTGATCACCGGGGGGACCAGCGGCATCGGCCGGGCGACGGCCGAACTGCTGCACGCGCGTGGCTATCGGGTCATGGTCACGGGACAGAACCCCGAGACGCTCGACGCGGCCCGGCGTGAGCTTCCCGAGGATGTCGTCGTGCTGCGGGCGGACGCGCGGTCCCTGGCCGACGCCGACCGGGTCGCCGAGGAGGTCCGCGACCGCTTCGGCTCGCTCACCGCCCTCTTCCTCAACGCCGGCATCACCCGCCCGACGCCCCTGGAGAAGGCCGACGAGGAGACCTTCGACGAGGTGTTCGAGGTCAACGCCAAGGGCCAGTTCTTCACCCTGCAGAAGACGGCGCCGCTGCTCGCCGACGGGGCGTCCGTCGTCTTCACCGTGGGCATCGGCGTGACCAGCGGCATCCCGGGCGGCAGCGTGACCGCGGGCAGCAGGGGCGCCCTGCTGGCGATGGTCCCGTCGCTGGCCCTGGAGCTGGCACCCCGGCGGATCCGCGTCAACGCGGTGAGCCCGGGGGCCGTCGACACCCCGATCTGGACGAAGTCCGGACTGCCCGCCGAGCTCCTCGCGGAGGTCAAGGAGACGACCGCCACCCGGGTCCCGTTCGGCCGCTTCGGCACCGCCCGGGAGATCGCCGAGACGGTCGCCTTCCTCGTGTCCGACGGTGCCGCCTACGTCACCGGGCAGAACATCGTCGTCGGCGGAGGGAGCGGGCTGGGGGTGTGAACGCCCCCGTTCCTGAGCCGAGTTGTGGGGTCTGCCCGCTCAGGCCGCCGCAGGCGTCCCCGCCAGGCCCCGCTTGACGTGCCGGGTGACGTCGTCGGCGAGGATCTCGGTGAGGCCCCGCTCGATGCCGTCGAGGGCCTGGGTGGCCACCTCGGCCGGGTCGATCTTCTGGTCGGCGGGGATGGCGTCGGCCATGTCGGTGTCCATGTAGCCCACGTGCAGCGCCGAGACGCCGATGCCGCGGGGCGCGAGTTCCTCGCGGACGGCGTCGGTCAGCGCCCACGCCGCCGCCTTGGCCGCCGAGTAGGCGCCGACCTGGGCGGGGTGCAGCCAGGACAGTACCGACAGGACGTTGAGGACGGCGCCGCCCCCGTTGCCCTCGATGACGGGGGCGAAGGCCCGGGTCACGGCGAGCGGGCCGAAGAAGTTGATCCGCATCTCCTCGTGCACCGCGTCGAGGTCACCGCCCACCAGAGCCGCGCCGGTGAGGATGCCCGCGTTGTTCACCAGGAGGGTCGCGTCGGAGGCGAGGCGTGCCGCCTCCCGCACGGACTCCTGGTCGGTGAGGTCCAGGCGCAGCGGGACGGCCCCCGGCAGGTCCACGCTCTCGGGCCGGCGTGCTGTCGCGTAGACCTTGGCCCCGCGTTCCACGAGCTGGGCGGCCAGGTGCCTGCCCAGCCCCCGGTTGGCTCCGGTGACCACGGCGACCGCGTTGTCGAGGTTCATGTCCGCTCCCTGTGCTGTGGGCAATTAGATTGCATCCATAATCTAAAACAGGTCTAGGATAGATGGCAAGCGACATCCAAATGGGAGGTGGCCGATGGGTCGCGTATCACAGGCGCAGGCGCGGGAGAACCGGCGACGGGTCGTGGAGACCGCCTCCCGGCTCTTCCGCGAGCAGGGCGTCCACGTCAGCGTCGCCGACCTGATGAAGGCCGCCGGACTGACCCACGGCGGCTTCTACAAGCAGTTCGACTCGAAGGAGGCGCTGGTCGACGAGGCCACCGCGCACGCCTTCGAGGAGCTCGCCCGTACCTATGGGCTCGACCGCGGACGGGGCGCCCGGGAGCCGGGGGAGAGGGAGGCCGGGCGGCGGGCCCCGGCCGCTCAGCGGGAGCTGATCGAGGCGTACCTCTCCGTGCGGCACCGCGACAACGCGGCGGAGGGCTGCCCGGTCGCCGGACTCGCCACCGACATGGCCCGCACGGACGAGGGCCGCGGGGCCCACCGCGTCTACGCCGAGGGCGTGCGCGACTTCGCCGACGTGCTCGCGACCGAGGAGGAGGACGGTCTCGTCCGGTTGTGCACGATGCTCGGGGCGCTGGTCCTGGCCCGCGCCACGAGGGACGACCCGCTCTCCGAGGACGTCCTCGCCGCCGCGCGCACCGCGCTGACGGACGGCGGCTGACGGCAGGCCCGTACGAGACCCGCCGCGAGGCCACACGCACGTCCCGCCCGCGTTCGGTCGTGTCCGGCCGTGTCCGGCCGTTCACGACGCGGGGCGGCGCGGCCGGGGATCACCGTGCACCCCGCCCCGGGCGGGGCCCGACGCGTCCCCGCCCGGACCGGGGCCCCGTGCCAGAATGGGGCGTCCTCCGCCGCCGATCACCGCCCCGAGGTCCCGCCGTGCCGAAGCCCGCCGCCCGCGAACCGCAGCGGCGCAACGCACGCTCCAACCGGGCGCGCATCCTGGCCACCGCCCGTCAGGAACTGGGCCGCGACCCGGACGTCACGCTGGAGGAACTGGCCCGCGCCGCCGGCGTCGTGCGCCGCACCCTCTTCGGGCACTTCCCCGGACGGGCGGCACTGCTCGAAGCCCTGGCCGAGGAGGCGTCCGAGACGCTGCGGGCCACGATGGAGGACGGCGCCCGCCGCCCCGAAGCACCGGCCGAGCACGCCCTGGCCCACTTCACCCTGTCGATGTGGGCCGTCGGCGACCGCTACCGCCTGCTGCTCTCCCTGGCCCGGCACGACCTGGGCGCCGAACGCGTCGCCGAGGTCCTCGCCCCCGCCCGCGAGGAGGTCACCGCCATCCTGGACCGAGGACAGCGTGAGGGCGTCTTCCACGCCCACCTTCCGCCCGACGTGCTCAGCGCCGGCCTGGAGGCGATGACCGTCGCCCTCCTCGAACAGGTCAATACCGGCGCCCTGACCGACGACGGCACTCGCACGACCGTCGCCCTCCTCATCGCCGCCGGGGTGCCGGGAGAGCGGGCCCACTCCGTGGTGACGGAGGCGGCGAAGGGAGTGCGGGCGGACGACGGCGGCTGAGCCGCGCGCTCACCACCTTCCGTACGAGGGGCCGTACGACGGGCCGCCGGTACCGGTCCGCCCGGTGAGCTCGCGCGGCTGCGTGCCGCGTTTGCCCAGGACGTACAGGCAGGCGACGAGCGGCGCGACGACCCAGAGGGTGCCGTGCCAGAAGTCCAGTGCGTAGGCCACGGCGAGCAGGGTGTGCGTCAGGCCGTCCGCCCACAGGTGCCACAGCAGGGCGGCGGTGGCGAGGGTGGCCGCCGCGGCGCACACCAGCCGCAGCACATCGCCCCGGCCGCGCACGGCCCAGCGCAGCCCGGCGGCACACGTGAGCAGCACCAGCACCGGCAGCAGCCAGGGCAGATGCGCGGGCACCCGGGTGCCGGCCCCGAAGAACGCGCCGTCGTCGGCCCACTCCGGCCGCTTGTCACCGATGTCGGCGGAGAGATCCCGCAACGACGTGATCATGTCGGCGGTGTTGCCCGGCGCACCGGTTCGGGCCTCGTCCCACAGCTGGTCGCGTGAGCGCCAGAGCGGATCGTCGTTCGACGCGGGCGACTTGCCCCGGTGCGAGGCGGCCGGGTTCGACGTGGCCGGGTGTGACGTGCCGGGGCGTGATGCCGCCGGACGCGACGGGGCCGCGACGGCGGCCACGCGCAGGCCCGAGTGGGACGGCACGGGACCGGCGGAGGCGCTGGCCGGTGGCGGGGTGTAGGGGACCCAGCCGAAGGCGGAGCAGCCGATGACGTCGAGCAGCCCGAGCGTGAACGCGACCAGCCAGAGCCACCGGAGCGACAACAGCCTGCGGTGAGCGAGTCCCAGTGACGCGCGCCGCCGCTCGCGTGCGCCCTCCCGGTCTGCCGGGGAGCGCGTGAACCGGGCGCGCGCGCCCCGCGCTCCCTGCTGCAGGACCGTGCCGATCCGCCGCCCCGTGTCGATGCGCCGGGCCCGCCGCACTCCTCGCCGGAACACCACGATCTGCCGGTCGAACGCGAGCGCTGCCGCCAGGAGTCCGGCCGCCGTCGCGTCCGGAGGCCCCGACCCTTCCCGGCCGAGCGCACCGGCGGCCGAGTCGTGCAGCCGCCCCCACCAGCGCGGGGTGCCCACGCCGGGGCGGGCACGCGAGAGCCGCTCCCGGCACTCCCCGAGGAAGGCGGCGTCGCCGAGGAGGAGCCGGATCACCCCAGGCAGCACGGTGTCCCGGTCGTACCAGGCGGGACCAGTCGGGACGAGGTGCTGCGCGGCCTCCGCCCGCAGGGGGTCGGTCTCCTCGGCACGCTCGCGTCCCAGAGCCCTGGCGGTGCGCTCGGTCTCCTGGCGGGTCGTCTCCAGCGCCCGGCTCACCTTCTCGTCCAGACCGCGCAGGACCGGGCAGCCGACCTCGCCGCCGTGCCGGGCGCAGGTCTGCCGCGCAGCGTCGCGCAGCACCCCGCTGTCCAGTACCGCGGACAAGGTGGCGGTGTCGTGTCGCACGGCCAGTGCCACCAGGCCGTCCTCGTCGATGACGTCGCCCCGGAAGCGGGGCGGGATGCCGCGCAGGAACTCCGCCGCGAGACCGGCCAGTGCCCGCTCCGCGGCGTAGGGCCTGCTCGGCGACCGCCGGAACCGGTCGAGCGGGCTCCGGTCCGCCGAGGGGACCCGGGTCTCGAGCCACTCCGCCAGCCGGCCGGAGTTCTCCGGGGCGCCGAGCCACGCGGAGCCCGCCGGGCCGGCGTCGAGGAGCGCCGACACCAACTCGGCGGGGTCGTCGAAGGCGCGATCGGCGTACCGGAACGGTTCCGCGGAGGCCGCCGAGGGCGCCTGCTCCGCGCACCAGGCCCGCACATCGGCGGCGTCGAGGCGGCCACCGGCCAACCGGTCGAGCAGGTCGTCCCAGTGCGGGTCCCCGGTGTCCGCGGCGGGACGGTGCAGCAGGGCGTCGGGCAGGTCGTCGAGGTCCGTGCCGGGCGGGATCCCCGGTCGCCCGGTGAGGAGTTCGCCGATGACGGCCGCCACGCTCACCCAGGCGCTTCGGGTGCTCCACCGGCCCTGTTCCACCAGATGGGCCGGCGCCAGATAGCGCGTGAGCGGCGGACGCGGCCCCCGGGCGCACTCCTCACCCGGTCGAGCCACGGCGTCGAGATCGGGGAGGACCGGCTCGACGCCGCCGAGCTCCCGCAGGTACAGGGTGTCGGGAGAGAGGTTGACCGGGACGGCTTCGGCCTCCCGCTCCCACGTCTCCAGCAGTTCGGCGAGGCCGGACAGCAGGGCCCGTACGGTCGGCTCGGGCAGGCCGCCGAGTCTGCCGGGCGGTCCCTCCGGGGCGGCCAGGGCGTCGTCCAGCGCCTTGCGCAGAGTGCCGCCGCCGGGGAGCCGCCAGGTCTCCCAGGTGACGGTGCGGCTCCCGTCGGGAAGGGCCTCCACACCGCTGTCCAGCCGGTCCATGACGCCGCGGCCGGCGCACCTCTCCAGTAGCCGGTCCTTGGTGAGGCCGGGCCGGAAGCCGTGGGCGTGCACCTTCAACAGCACCATGCCGTGCGGGCTCCCGACGGGTGCGGCGAGCCACAGCCGGCCACCGACCGCCGCCTCGGGCGGCAGCATGTCCAGCAGGCGGTACCGGCGCTTCACACCGGACGGGAGTTCGACGCGACCGTCGTCGGGGCGGGACGCGGTGCCCGGGGCGGACGCCGGCACAGTGAGGGGACGGCCCAGCAGGTCGGCGATCGGGTCGCCCTCGCCGGGACCACCGCCTTCATCGGCGGCGGCACCACCGGTACCGGCGGTGCCCTCGGCTCCGGGATCCGGGTGCCCGCTGTCCGGCTCCCCGGGACCGTCGTCCCGCACCGTGTCGCAGTCGTGTTCGTCGCAGTACGCGGTGGCGCAGGGGTGCTCGCGCGCGCCGCCCCGGCAGTAGTACCTCACCGGTCGCTCTCCTTGTCCCCGGAGGTCTCCCCGGATCCGGACGGGATGGTGGGCGGGTGCGCGTACGGCCCCGCCGACGGGGCGTCCGGGCGCGCCGGGCGCCAGGACACCTGCCCCTGGCGGAATCCCGCCGTACGCAGCGAGCGCTCGAGCGCCGCGAGTTCGCCCGCCCGGGGCACGCCGATGAGCCAGGCGTCATGGTCCGAGGCGACCAGTTGCATGGGGGCGCGCCCAGGACGGTGATCCAGCCAGGGCCCGTACCGCTCCCGCCCCAGTACGGTGAGCGGGGTGAGGGTCTGATTGGCCGAGCCGCGCCAGATCAGCGTGGTCGGCTCGTCGGCCCGATACGGTTCACCGATCACCGCGTCCGCCAGCCCGCCGGTCACCTCGGGAGCCCGCCGCTCCAATTCCGCCAGTGGGTGCCCCGAGTAGACGAGGAGGTCGGCCGGGCGGCCCGCGGCCTCCTGCCGGGCGACCCGGAGCAGTGCCGTCAACGCTTCCGGCTGGTCGCCCGGTTCGCCGCCGGACACGGTCAGACCCTCCGCACCCCGTTCCAGCGCCCGGCGCCACACCTCCCGGAACGCCTCCGGTGTCAGCCGTGGGCCCGCCCCGGCCGCCCAGGTGTCGTGCGCCAGACAGCCGGCGCAGCCGATCGAGCATCCCTGCACCCACACCCCCAGCCGTCGGCCCGGCCCCAGCGCGGTCACCGGGAAGTGCACCCGGTTGACGACGAGAGCCGTACCGGCCGGCTCCGGGCCGGTGGTGTCCGTACTCGTCAGCTCCATACCGGTCTCCACGCGTCGTTCTCCGGGATGAGCGTGGTGAGAGTGATGCGGCCGCCCTGTCCCCGGGGCCGCTCGAACAACTCCCGGCTCAGCGGATTGACGACCGCGCTCTCCACCAGGTTGAGGATGCCGCGCGCCCCCAGACCGAGGTGGGCCGTCGCGGCGTCACGCAGGTCGTCACGGGCGCCCGGGTCGATGATCAGCTCCGTCTCGTGCACGGCGGCGACACGCGCCACCACCGAGTCCAGCGAACGGTCCAGGACCCTGCCCGCCGACTTCTCGTCGATGAACCCGAGGGTGACGTAGTTGTCGCCGAGCCGGTTGCGCAGTTCGGGCCGGCCGATCTTCCGGTCGAAGAAGTCCTCGTACGCGGCCCGGAAATGGTCGAAGTAGCCCGCCCGGTCGTCGGTGAACTGCCGCAACAGGTCCGCGGCGCGGTGGGTCACCGCCTCCGGTTCGGAGCCCTCCCGCTCGTCGTCCGGCTGGGTGCCGAGGTTGGAGGTGAAGACGATGAAGCACTCCGAGAAGTACACCGTGCCGCCGCGGCTGTCGGTGAGCCTGCCGTCGTCGAGGATCTGCAGGAACAGATCGAGGATGCGCTCGTGGGCCTTCTCGATCTCGTCGAAGAGCAGCACGCTGGCGGGCTGCGCGCGCACCGCGTTGGTGAGTTCGCCGCCGGAGTCGTAGCCGACATAACCGGGCGGGGCGCCGATCAGGCGCTGCCGGCTCTCGTCGACGCGGAACTCCGACATGTCGAACCGCACCGGCTGCGCCTCCTCGCCGAGCAACAGCGTGGTGACCGCCCGGGCGAGTTCGGTCTTGCCGACGCCGGTGGGGCCGGCCAGGAACAGCACCCCTCGCGGGCGGTTGCGGGCGGCGGAGGACTGCGCGCCGGTGAGCCCGACGGCCGCCCGTGTGAGCACGTCGACCGTCTTGCGAACGGCGGTCTCCTGGCCGAGCACTCGCTCGGACAAGTAGCTCTCGGCGTGAGTGAGCTGGCGGCGCACGGTGTCCCCGGCCCAGGGATCGTCGGTGATGCCGACCCGTACCAACCGGGCCGCGTCGGAGAAGACGGTCGGTCCCGGCGGCAGTGTGGCGGCGGTCAGGACGGTCGTGCGGACCTGGCGGGCCGTCATGCCGTCGGTGGCACCGGCGACCGCCTCCAGCTCCTCCGCCGTCGCCGCGTCGTCGAAGACCCGCCCGATGAAACGGGCCGCCAGCTCGGCACGGCGGTCGATGTTCGGACGCAGCAGCCGGATGATCCGGACCGAGTCGCTGGCGACCGGGAACGCGGAGGGGAGCTGGTCCTGCTGCGCACACACCCAGAACAGGGTGAGTCCGAAGGCCTGGTGGCCCGGCCGGCCCGGGGCCGGGATGGCGGGCGCCGCGTGACCGAGCGCCTCGACGGTGGTGAGCAGGGTGCGGTCGGCCCGCAGGACGGTGTCGCCCGGCAGGGCGTGCGCCGCGTAAGGGATCATCATGGCGACGGGGACGGTGAGACCGTCGCGGCCGCTGAACAGGCCGTGCAGGTCCAGCAGCAGGCCGCGCAGCTGCGCGGAGTCGAACTCGGCGTCCGGCCGGGTGTGCTGCCTGACGAGATCGCGCAGTCGCCTGTCGGCCGCGGCGAGAGCGGGGTCGTGCGGCTCCTGCGGAGCGTGGACGTGGTCGACTCCGCGCAGCGGGTCCAAGGACAGCAGAGCGGCGTACCCCTGCTCTCGGCACACCTCCCACAGCACGTCCTGTAGGGCCAGCAGACGCGGCCGCCCGCCGCCCGCCGCGGGAGGCAGTTGGTGCAGGTCACGGACGTTGCCGGTGAGCAGCAGGTGTGGGGCGAGGGAGAGGGAGAGGCGCACCTCGCGCATCCACGCCTCGGGCAGTGCGGCGGGCTCGGCGGGGGAGAGGGGGATGGTCATCGGCGGCCTCCTTCGGGCCCGGTGGGACGGGAGGCGGCCTGCCGGGGAGCGGCCGCGCGGGCGCGGCTGATGGCCGCGGCCCGCTCCTGTTCGGCCCTCGCCGTCTCCCCGGCGGTGCTCCTCCCACCGTCGGCGGCCGCATCGCCCGCGGTCGCGGCGGCTGCGGGGAAGGCGCCCGCCGGGGCCTGTTCCCGCCACCTGGTGGCGAAGCCCCGCGCGGCGAGCCGCTCCGTCAGCTCGTCCATGTCCCCGCACATGCGTTCCTGCGCCGCCCGGTCCGTCGCCGGGTCTCCGCCGGGCAGACGGACGACCTCCGCGGTCAGCGCGTCCGCGCCGTCCACGTCGAACCGGACGGCGTGGTGCGGGAAGGCGTCGGGCAACGGCAGGAGGACGGCGACGTCACCCCGCGCCGCCGCGGCACCGCCTACCGCCGCCGTACCGTCGGGGGCGTCCGTGAGGGACCAGACCTCGCCCATGGCCTCGTGCACCGCGGCGACCAGCTCCGCGCGGCTCTCCGCGGCGGTGAGCCGGCCGAGCACCTCCTGCGCCAGTCGCAGCGCCGCGGTCAGCGCGGCGGGGTCCTCTCCGCAGCCGTCGGTCCGGGCGCGCAGGGTGTCCGCGTAGGTGTCGGCGGCGGGGTGCCGGGCGGCGGCCACCCGCTCGGTCACCAGCGCGATCCGTTCGCGCAGCAGCGTGGCCTCCTCGCGGGCACGTTCGGCCCGGGCGGTCTCCCGGGCGGCGGCCGACAACCGGGCGAAGGACTCCTGCGCGCCGGGTTCACCGGCCAGGACCCCGCGCGCCGCGGCGTGCACCTCCTCCGCCCGCCCGGGAAGCGCCCGGGCGAGCTCGGCGGCCTGCTCCAGGGTCGCGGCGGCCGCGCGCTCCGCGGCCTCGGCCCGGTTCCGGTCGGCCACCGCGTCGTCCAGGGCTCGCTGCCGCTCGTTCTCCCGCGCCCGCCATGCGGCGAGTTGATCGGTCGCGGTGGTCGTCGCACCCGGACGGGGCACCGCGGTGCCCCGGGCGGGGCGGGCGGCCGCGCGCTCACGTGCGTAGGTCCGCGCCGACTCCTCCAGTTGCGTCTCGACCGCCGCCAACCGCTCCCGTACCGAGTCGAGTTGCTCGGCGAGCGCGGTCGAGCCCTCCTCGATGCCGGGCGTGACGACCTCCGGTACGCCGACGCGCGTGCCGGTGACGGCGCGGGCCACGGCACAGCGGCGCGCGAGGCGGCGTGCGTGCGCACGCGCCTCGAGGAACTCCTGCCGCAGTGCGAGACACCGGTCGCGCTCCGCCGCCGCGAGCTGCTCCCAGTCGATGATCACCGACGAACTCATCGGCCCCCCCCGAGTGTTCTCCCGCGCACGGTGTGCCGCGCGGGGCGCACACGTTATCGGACGGAACGTCAAGATCGTTGCGGAGTAGCTCCTTTGGGGTGCGATGACGCGATTCGTGGGCCATGATGAGTGGCCATGTACGACTCCGACGACGACCCCCCGGCCGACGGCCCCGCAACCGATCTCGAGGGCGCCCACGCCGACCTCGCCTCGGCCTTCCCGCCCGCCGCCGGCCCCACCCTGGAACACGGGTACGCGTGGCGCTGCCGGGGCACGGACACCGAGAGGTGCCCGGAGGCGCACAGTGGCACCAGCGACTGGACCGACAGCGGCATCGAGATCTGTCCCCGGCACCGATCCCCGCTCGAGTACCGCCTGCCCTGAACGACCCGACCGCCCCGAACGGACCGGAAGGAAGACGGTTGGAGCTGCTGAGCGCCTTCGCGGCGGGCCGCACCAAGAAGTGGCTGACCCGGATCAGCGGAGGCGCTCTGGTCTTCTGGGCGGTCGCCGGACTGGCGGTGCGGGTCTGGCTGCCCCCGGCACGCGGCTGCGGCCCCGCGTCCGCGGGCTCCGGCAGCGGGGCGTGGTGCGAGGGCGGCCGTTTCGACGTCGTCACCCTGTGCGTCTACGGTGTGCTGGGGCTCGCGGCCGCGGTGGGTTCCACGCTCGTGGTCACGGCCGCGTCCCAGTCCGCGGTCCGCTTCCTGGCCGGCACGTCCTGGCCGGTGCACGGCCTCCGGGGCCGCTGGACGGCCCGCCGCGTGCGGCACCACCTGCGCGTCTTCGGACGACTTCTGGCGGCCGATCCGGTTGACGCGGTCGGCACGGCGTCGGCGGGTCCGGCGGCCGAGCCGGTCGGTCCGGTTGGCACGGCGTCGGACGGTCGGGCGGCGGGTCCGGTGGCTGTGCCGAATGAGGGTCCGGTTGGTACCGCGTCCGTCGGTCCGGCGGCCGAGCCGGTCGGTCCCGACGGCACGGCGTCGGACGGTCCGGTGGCGGGTCCGGCCCCCGCGCCGACTACTCCCCGCTTGCCCACCGCCTCCCAGGTGCTCGGTACCTGGGAGGTGACGCGGGCGCGTGAGCACAAGCGGCGGTACCCGCGTGCCACCCGGATCGCGCCGACCCGGATCGGCAACAGCCTCGTCGCGATGACCGACCGGGTGACGGCACGACACGGCTGGGACCTCGCGTACTGCTGGGAACTGATCGATCTGGCGTTGCCCGACCGCGCGGCGGGCCGGCTGCGCGCGGACTCCGACCGGCTGACTGCCCGTGCGCAGAACCTGTTGTGGGCCATACTGACCTGCCTCGCCGCGCTGACCGGGGGCGCCGTGACCGTCGTACGGGACGACGGCGGTTCCCTCGTGCGCGGTGCCTTCCTCGCGGCGGCCGTCGGAGCCGCCCTGGGCGTTCTGCTGCTGTTCCGAGGTCTGTGCGCCGCCGTCGACGTGTACTGCGACAGTGTCGAGGCCGTCCTGGTGACCGCCCGCGCCGACATCTACCGGGCGGCGGGCTGGCCCGCGCCCCGCACTCCCGCCGAGGAACGCGCGTACGGCGCTGCCCTCAGCGGCTACCTCAGCCGCCGCGGTGTGCAGGCTCCGCACACGGTGTTCGTCCCGCCCGCCGAACCCGATGCGCCGGCTGTCTTCACGCTTCTGCCCCGGCCCGCCACCGCCACCGATCCCACGACCTCGAGCGCCCCGTCGGCGAACGGAGGAGCGTCATGACCGAGCCCCGGGACAGCGAGCCCCCGGGCCGGGGGCCGTACGACGGCGCGATGGCCGACGAGGACGAGGCCCTGCAGGTCGCGGAGATCCTCGCCCACACCGGGGCCGTCGGTCCCGACGGCCCCGGCACGGCCCCCATGCTGAGCGATCTCGCCGTGCTGGTCGCGGCCGAGGTGGATCGCCACGACACCGCGCGTCCCCTCCCCGGGCCGCTGCACCGGCTGCGCACCGACACGGTCGGGCTGCTGCGGCGGGCACCGGCGCCGTACGACCTCCGCGACCGGGTGAACCGGAAGGCCGCGCTCGCCCTGCTGCTGCTCCACTCCGGCGGGCCCGGCCCGCACCGTGTGCGCGGTGCCGCCGGGGCGACGGCCCGGCTCGCCGAGTGCCTGGAGGCCCTGCACCTGCTGGAGAGCGCCCACGAGGAGGCCCGCGAGGCGTCGGCGGCAGAACCGGACTACCGGGACGAGCGAGCGCTGCGGCCCGGGGAGCTTCTCGACTGGGCCCTCTGGGCGCACACGGAGATCGACGGTGTGCTCACCTACGCCCTGGAGTTCCGTCCGGAGCGTCCGTCCGCCGTTCCCACGCCGCTTTCCGCGCCGCTGCGCAAACTGGCCGGCAAGCTCCGGCTGCGGCGCCAGTACCTCTTCCCCGACACCGGGGAGGCGACCGCGGCCGACGACGGCGGCCTCGGTGGGCCGGCCCCGGACGTCGTCCACGTGGTCACCGAACTGGAGCGGCTGATGGACGACGACACGCGGATGGCCTCCGGGGAGGCGGAACACGTGCTCAACCGCTCCCGACGGGTGCGGGAGGGAGGCCGGCTTCCCTCGGCACTGGCGCGTGAACTGCGCCTGCTGGAGGCACGGATCGAGATCAAGTGGATCCTGGAACACCGTCTCGCCGACGCGTCCGCGCGGCGCGCCTACCTCGCGGTCCTGAAGTATCTCGACGGCGTCCGCGGGCACGAGGACGACCTCGCGGCGCGCGCCTCCGTGCTGTTCGCGGAGGCGACCACGCACGCCGTCAACGCCGGCATGCTCGGCCGCTCCCACGTGGGGGACGCCGTGGAGGCCTGCGACAGCGCCCTCGCCGTGCTGTCCGAGGACGCTCCCGACCGCCCGGTCGCGCTGATGGTCCGGGGACTCGCCCGCGCCATGCGCGCGCAGGGCACCCTCGCCGACGACGACATCGCCGGCGCGATCGAGGACCTCCGCCAGGCGTTGGCCCTGGCGCCGCCGGACCACTCGGGCGTGCCCAACGCCGTGGTGACGCTGAGCCAACTGCTCCTGCAACGGGGCAACACCACCGGATCCGTCGCCGACACCCGTACGTCGCTCGCCCTGCTCAACCGGTACGCGTCGGACACCCTGCCGAGCGGCCCCGGGGTCGTCGTGCTCCGGCTGCTGCAGGCGCTGACCCACGTCGTGTTCCACCACCGTGCGGGCAGTGAGGAGGTGGACTGCGGCACACCGGTCAGCCCCGGCGTGAACCACGTCGACGCGGCACTCAGGCAGATCAGGCACACCATGCGCCGCCCCGAACGGAGCGCGCTGCCTCCGGTGCTGTCCGCCGTCGCCGCACAACTGGCCGCCCACGCACTGGCGCTCGCCTCCCAACTGCCCGGCCGGGACTCCGCGGCCCTGGCCCGGGAGGCCCTGCCGTGGGCGGAGGAGGCGTACGTCGCCGGCCGGGCCGACCCCGCCGACCGGCAGCACCGGCTGCTGCTGCGCGACTGGCTGCTCGTCGTCGGCGGCGGTGACGAGGCGGCCGAGGCGCGACGCCGCCTGCTGTCCCTCGCGGGTGCCCCGGCCGGGCCGGGCGGGACCAACGACCCCGAGGCCGGTTTCGCACACTTCCTGCAGGGCCTGCTCGGACTCGCCGCGGCCGTCGCCGACGACAGCACGGTCGCCGAACTGCGTACGGCCGCCGAGGCGGCGGCCGGCAGTCCGCTGCGCGAGGTACGCACACAGGCGGCGCTCCAACTCGCCGCGGGTCTGCGCCGACGCGCCCTGATCCACTCCCTGTCGGCCCGAGCGGAGGAGTCGGAGCGCCTGCTCTCCGCCGCCACCGTGCCCGCCGCGCTGGCGCCCCTGCTCGAACTGTCGCGCGCACGCATCGACCGGGCCGGCGCCCTGCGGATCGCCCGGCCCGACCCCGGCGGCCCGGACCCGGCGGCGGACTTCGCCGAGTCCCGCCGACTCGGCAGGGACTGCCTGCGCGCACACGCCACCGCCGCCATGGGGCAGGAGGGCACCGCCGACGCCCTGATCATCGCGCGCGACGCCGGCGCACTCGCGCAGCGTGTGGCCCGGTGGGCGGCGTACGACAGGGCGTGGGACGACGTCGTAGGGGCGCTGGAGACCGGCCGTGCCGTCGTCGAACGGACCAGGCTGCGTCCCGACACGGCCGTCCGGCTGCGCGCCATGGGTGAGCACGCGCTCGCCGACGCCTGGGAACGGCGGTCCCCGGCCGCCGCGCCCGGGAGGCCCTACCGCCCGCACGACCCTGGCCGCGATCTGGCCGTACCGGACCAGCTCGCCCAGCGGGTCGCCCGGGTACTGGACGCGGAGGACACCGCCCGTACGGCCGGCGTGCCCACCGTGCGCACCGTCGCGGAGGCGCTCCGGGCGGCCGACGCCCACGCCCTCGTCTACCTGCTTCCCTCGCCCGCCCCGGACACCCCGGACGTGCTGGAGCGCGGTGCCGTCCTCATCACCCCGGCGGGCGCCGCACACTGGGTACCGCTGCCCGTGGCTCCCGGCGACGACGAGACGCTCGCTCGTTATGTCGCCGCGCTGCGCGAGCGCACGACCGCCCGCGAGGGGCGACGCGAGGCCGCCGTCGAGGACTGGAGGGAGACCCTCGCCGATCTGACCGTACGCATGGGCAGCGCGTTCCGTCCTCTGCTGCGGGCGCTGGAGAGGCACTGCGGGCGGCGTGTGGACGGGCGCCCCCGCGTCGTCCTCGTCCCGGTCGGCGAGCTGACGTTCGTTCCCTGGGCGGGGGTCCTGCTGGACGGCGGTACTCCGGCCGCCGACCGCCTGGTCATCACCACGGTGTGCGGAGCACGGCAGTTCATCGGCGCGGCGGCGCTGCCCCCGGTCCGGCCCGACGGGCGCACGCTCCTCGTCAACGCGCTGACGGGGGAGCAGGCCCCCTGGGCCGCCACCGGCGTCCTGCGGGAGGCGCTCTATCCCCGGGCAGTCGGCCCGGACGGGCCCGCGGCCACCGCACGCGGATTGCTGAAGACCCTGTCCGAGGACGCCCACCGCTTCACCGTCGTGGATATCGCCGCCCACCTCTCGGCGGACGTGACGGAGTCCTGGCGGGCGACGCTGCGACTGGCGGACGCCGGTCTGCGCATCGACCGGATCAGCGCGCTGGACCTGGCCGGTACACCTGACGGCGGTACCGGCCCACGCGGGGTGTGCGTGGCCCTGGCCTGCTGCTCCGGCAACGTCAGCTTCAGCCACCCCGACGAGGGCTTCACCCTCGCCTCCGCGTTCCTCGCCGCGCGGGCCGGTGCGGTCATCGCCTCCCTGTGGCCGGTCACCAACGCCGCCGTCGGGTTCCTGATGACGGTCTTCCACCACCACCTGTGCGCCGGACACGAACCGGCCGAGGCGCTGCGCCGTGCCCAGCGGTGGATGCGCGACCCCGCCCGCCGGGCACCCGCGAGCCTTCCCGGCCCGGTGGCCCGTGCCTTCGAGGAACGGATGGCCTCCTTCGAGAAATCCCTGGGGGAGAGCGGGGACAGCATGACCTCGCCCGCGCACTGGGCGGGCGTCGTCCACATGGGCCGCTGACCGTGACACGGGGCCGGGGGTGACGGTGTCACCGTCACCCCCGGCCCTGTCCCCCTCCCCGTGGTTCTCCCCCGATCCCCCGATCCCCCGTGAGCCGGATCCCCCTCCCCCCCGGGCCGGTCAGATCCCCGTGACCCCGAACTCGTCGCCGCCCACGCTGCCGACCGACGTCAGTGACGAGTCGCGCATCTTCCACATGCCGACCAGGGGCGGTGTGGGGCGGACCGCGTAGTCGGGGGCGACGAAGTACATGGTCCCGTCGGGCCACAGAGCGAGGTACGACGCCGTGCGGGACCGTGCGGTCGGGGGAACGCCGTGGGGGACGATCGCGAGCACCGTTTCGGGAACGGGGTCGGGGCCCGTCCACCGCACGGTGAGGAACTCCGGCTCCGAGCCCAGCTGCTGGGTCATCGCCGCGCGGAAGTTCACCAGGGACTCCTCCACACCGGCCCGCGAGGCGAACTTGCGGCCGATGTACGAGGGTGCCGGCTGTTGCTGCCGGCGGCGATTGCCGAAGAGCGGCATGGTGTCCTCCTGGAGGGACGGGGTCAGGCCGTCACCCGGCAGGCCGGGTCGGCGTCGGTGAACGCGTCGGTGACCTTCGTGACGAGCTTGCGCGCGTGCATGCCGCCGCCCATGCCGTGCGGGGAGTAGAGCTCGACCGTGCGGGTGGTCCCCCTGTCCCACACGTACATGTGCACCGCTGTGCCGTTCCCCTGGGCGCCCGCCGCGAACTTCGGCACGAAGACGCCCACCGTGAAGTCCGGCGGATCGTCGTCCAGACTCGCGAACGGCGAGTCGTTGGCCGGGGTGAAGAATCCGCTGTTGTCCTTGCCCGTCAGCTTGGCGCCCATGCCGCCGAGTACGGAGCCGATGCCGCGTGCCTGCGCCGCACCGGTCCGGAACACGTCGGCACACTCCTTCACCGTGAGCGTCGTGCTCAACCGAGACTGCTTGCTTCCCATGCCCGCACCCCTGAGATCTGTGGGCCGTCCGAGGACTTCGCCCGATGGAGGAATCGAGCGTAAGGGCGATCAGGAGTGCCTCACCGGTGTTGCCTGTTGCCACGTCAGACCGGTGGGGCGCACCCCGCGCAGTGGAGGGCGGCGGTGACCCGGGCATGGAGTTCGCGCATATGGGGACGGGCGTACCGGCGGCGCAACGAGACGGCGAGTGAACGCAGTTCGGTGCGCACAGTGTGCGAGCACAGGCCGGCCGAGTCCCTCAGCAGGGTGTCGACCACCGGAACGAGTGCGTCCAGCCGACCGCATGTGGCGAGGCTCTGGGCGAGCCGGGCGGTGAAGAGTGAACGGAGCCGTTGCGAACGGGCGGGCACCAGGAGCAGTCCCGAGCCGAGCCGCTCCGCCGCCTCCTCCGGTCGCCCGAGGTCGTGCAGGCACCAGCCGCCGACCAGGGCGGGCAGCCGGGGAGTGACCTCGGAGCCGACGGAGAGGGCGGGCGGCCGGGGGCGGGGCGCCGTGCCGAGCAGTTCGGCAGCACGGTCCAGCGCGCCGTCGCAGGCGTCCGCGTGGCCCGCGAGGGCGAGGCCCTGCGCCTCGCGGAGGGCGGCCAGGCCACGCACCCGGGGGCTGCCCGGCGCACGCCGCCCGGCCTCGGTGGCGTACTCCACGACACCGCGGGCGTCGCGCCGGTAGAGCGCCAGGCAGGCACGGCGTATCAGGGTGTGGTCGGCGAGATCCGTCGCGCCCGCCTCGGCGGCCAGGACCTCGGTCCTTGCGATCCACCGCTCGGCCGCCGGCTCGTCATCCGCCTCCTGGGCCATCCACCCGGCGAAGTCGGCGTAGTGAGCGAGGAGTTCGACGTACTGTCGGCGCACCGCCGAGGTGTGAGCGGCGCGTCCCAGCGTGTCCAGCAGGATGACCGAGGTGCCGACCTGCCCGAGGACCGCCGAAGGTGACATCCGCTGCGCGAGGCGGCGCAACTCGGCGAGGTGGAGGGCGTAATGGGATATCAGCCGGGCATCCTCCGTGTCGTCGTCGGCCGGAAGCGTGACGGGACACGCGGTGGTGGACGGGAACTGCGCCACGGGCGGGACGGCCGGTGGCCTGCGCCCGACCGGCGCCGGCAGGCCGTGTGCCGGCACGAGTCCGGTCAGCGCGCCGTCGGCGCCGAGCGCCACGTCGCACAGGCGGGCGAGCTCCGGATTGGGCCTTCGCTCGCCCGACTCCACCCGGCTGAGGTAGGGCGACGAGTAGTGGACGCGTGCGGAGAGCTCGGACAGGGACAGCCCGGCCCTGACCCGATGCAGTCGCAGCGCATGCCCGAAGGGGACGGTCGGCATGGTCGTACTCCTGCCTGAGCGGTGAGCCCGGACGATATCGACGAAAGTGGCTCCTTGTCCGCCGAAGTGCTTACGAAAGCCCTACTCCGGTCCGTCTCCGAGCAACCCCTCGACTTCGTCGACCAGCCGGGCCAGGTCCGCCGGCGCGTAGCGGTGGTGCAGTCGCAGGTACTGGTTGCTGCCCAACCTGGCCAGCGGAGGGGGCAGTTCGTGCTCCTGCGGTAGGTTGGCGTGCAGCAGTACCGGCACCACCCGGGTGCCGCTGTGGAAGGCCGCGAGGAGTTCCCGGCGCACCCAGTCGCCCGGGTTCCGCAGCCGTGGCTCGCCGTCCCGGCCGGTCGCGCCCAGCCAACGGGGGCCGATCACTGCCAGGAGGACCGAGGACTCCCGTACGGCCCCGAGGATGGCGTCCGCGAAGTTCTCTCCGGGAGGGATCGAGCGAGGAGCGCGGAAGACCGCATCGGGCCCGAGCCGAGCGCACAGCGCGGTGTCGATCAGGGCTGCGCCGAAGGGCTCGTCACCGGTCCGGTAGCTGATGAAGACACGTGTGGCGGACCGGCCGTACGGCCGCCGCCCGCCCACCGAAGCGGGGGTCGAAGTACTCATGCCGAAATCGAACCGCCCGCCCCGGGGTGAAAAAAACGGCTCCGAGGTGAAAACGCCCGCGACCCCTTCGTCCGGCACGCCTCACCCGGGCGCCGTCCCGCTCGGCGAGGCCGGCACCACACGATCCGAGGGAAGCCGGGGGAGCGCGGGTCCCGGCGGTGCGAGCGGGGCGGCCGATTCCACCGACCCCCTCGGCCCCGGCGGTCACTGGCCGCTGCTGCGGGCGGGCTTGCGGCTCGCGCACGCCGTCGTCGCGCACGGGGTGCGCGACGAGCGGGAGGAGGAGTACGAGTCCCTGTGCGCGCTCGCCGAGGCGCCCGCGTTCGCCGCGTTCGGGCCACAGGAGGGGTGCACCCCGCTGGAGCGGGGCCGCTGGCTGGCCGAGCGCGTCGTCCGCGGGGTGCAGCAGGCTCGCGACACGGCGCCCCCGGTCGTGCCCGGCGGCCTGTCCGGTGCCGCGGGCCAGGCGCTCGTGTTGTGGTGCCTTCACGTCGCAGTCGGTGTCCCGCTCGGCGAGCTCGGCGCCGCGCAGCACGGCGACATCGAACCTCCGCTGGCCGGCCGGGACCTGGTGCAGAAGATCGAGGGGCGGATGTGGCTCAGCGCGCGTCCGACCGCCCGTGCCGAGGCCGGCATCCGTACCCTCCACCACGAGGTGCAGGCCGCCCTGCGCGACCGTTTCCCCACCCGTGAGGACGAGGCCGACGCCGAACTCGCCCGCGCCCACTTCGTCCACGAATGGCGCCGGCTCGCACACCTCGGCCAGGAATCCGAGCGCCATCTGCTCATCCTGCTCGGCGTCCTCGCCCCCGCCCCGCTGCGTGTGACGTTCCTCGCCGAGGCGTGGGGCCCGCTGCCCGGGCCGCTGCGCGACCTGGGCACCGACACCTACCTGATGGCCCTCGCCCTGCGCCGGCTCCTCGACCGGGGAGTGCTGCTCGTGACCTCACGGGGGGACACCCGGCTGGTCGCGCTGCCTCCGCTGATGCAGCCCCTTCCGTCGCGGTGTCTGGACGCCCCGGAGCGCCGTCGCTGGAACGGACTGGCCCTGCGGTTCCTCGGAGTCGCCCTGCGAGGGGACACTCACGATCCCGACTCCTGGCCCGAGTGGCGCGACGCCCGCCCCCACGTCCTGCATCTCGTGTCCCTCGCCGAGGAGTACGGCGAGGGCCTCCAGGAGGCCGCCGATCTGATGGACCGGCTCTCCGTCTTCCACCGGATGCGCGACGACGACCACGACGCCGCCCTGGCCGCCGCCGACCGCGCCGTACGCCTGTTCGAACGTGCGGGCGTCCCCGCCCCCGTCGCGTACGCGACGTACCTCGTCAATCAGGCGATGGCGGTGCGCGCCGTCGACGGTCCCGCCGCCGCACTGGAGCCCATGGAACGCGCGCTCGCGGTCGAGGAGGGCCGCGTCGACGGCGACCACGCCCAGACCCTCAACCTGTACGCGTCGCTCCTGGCCGGGGCCGGACACGTCCGGAAGGCGGCCGCCGCCTTCGACGACGCCCTCGCGACCGCCCGCCGCGCCCACCGGGACACCGGCAGCGACGAGGACGCCGGAGCCGTGGTCATGGTCCTCAACGACTACTCGGTCCACCTCCTGCACCACAGCCCCGAACAGGGCACCACCGCACAAGACGTGGCGCGGGACGTCCTGGCACTGCTCGACGAGGCCGAGTCCCTGGGACCGCCCGGAGGCTACGGCACCGAACAGATCATGCTGAACCGTGCCGAGGCCCTGCGGCGCCTCGGCCGTCACGAGGAGGCGCGGGCGGAACTCGAGCGGCTCGTCGCCGCGTGCGAGGAGTGGGACGAGCCCACGCTGCTGCTGTTCGCGGCGCTGGTCGGCCTCGCCGAGGTCCTCGACGACCTCGACGACCCCCGACACGCGCAGGTGCTGCGCAGGGCCCACGAGGTCGACGACCTGCTCGACACCTGACCCCCGCGCCCCCCCCGCGCCCCCTCAGTCGTCGTCGCCCCCGCCCTCGTCCTCGTCGTCCCCCTCGAAGAAGTCGCCGATCTCGTCGACGACCTCCGCCGCGACCATTCCGCCCGCGACACCGGCCGCCACGCCCACCGCGCCCGCGGCCACCGCCGTGCCGATCCCCGGGCCACCGCCGTGCTTGTCGTGGTGGCCGTGGTGCTCATGGTGGCCGTACGGGTCGCCGTAGGGCGCGTCGTGGCCGTACGCCGCGTGGGAGCCGTACGACTCACGGTGCTCGACGAGTTGCCGGACCCAGCCGTCCACCTCCGCGTTCCAGTCGCGCACCGCGACGTCCTGGTGGGCGGCCGTGAAGCGGGTCAGCGCATCGTGCCCAGGGGAGAGGAAGCCACCGCGCTTGTCGGCCTCCAGGACCACCTCCACCCCGGCGGGGGAGGCCAGGAACGTCAGCTCGATCTCGTTCACCGCGTGGGCGTACGCAGGCGGCGGGGTCAGCTCGATCTCCTGGTAGAACGGCAGCCGCTGACCGGTGCCCCCGATGTGGCCGTACTCCAGGTCCGCCGACCGGAATCCGAAGCCGAGCTGCCCGAAGGCCTCCAGGATCGCCTCCTGCACCGGAAGCGGTGCCACGACGAGCGGGTCCAGGTCGCCCTTGTCCCGGGCGGAGGCCACCGCCAGTTCCGTCCGT
The DNA here is from genome assembly GCF_036189845.1 of Streptomyces griseoaurantiacus. Taxonomy (NCBI): domain Bacteria; kingdom Bacillati; phylum Actinomycetota; class Actinomycetes; order Kitasatosporales; family Streptomycetaceae; genus Streptomyces; species Streptomyces griseoaurantiacus. Next base: position 5,751,258 of record NZ_CP108326.1, read on the forward strand.
ACCCCCAGCACGATGCCCAGCGGCTGCCCGTACAGCTCGGTCACCGGCGTCTCCCACGGCAGCGTCACGCGGAAGGGCACGCTGCGCCGTTCGCCCTCGCCGAGCCGGAAGCCGCCGCCGACCACGAAGCGCTCGAACACGACCGTGCCCTCGCTCTCGCCCTCGGCGTGTTCGGCCTCCACACGGGCGATCAGCTCCAGGGCGATGTGCTCGATCTCGACGGACGAGCCGCCGCCCTCCAGGTGGACCTGCCCGGACAGCGTGCCCCCGGGCAGTACGACGCCGCCGTCGCCGCCGTCCAGGACCGTGTCCACCGAGGGACCGCCCACGCCCATCGCTCCGAGCAGCCGTTTGAACACCATGCCGGTGTCGCTCCTTTTCACTCACATCGAGACCGTCAAGATCACAACTGCCGTGCCAGGTGGAAGAGTTCCCAAACGCCCTCGTACGAGTGACGCACGCCGTCCGTGTGCGGCGCGCGTGTGGCGTACGGTCCGCCCGCTCGCGCTGCACCCGCGAGAGGCGTGGGTTAATTTGTCCTGGTTCGCCATGTGTCCATGGAGGTTCCGGTGCGTCAGGACGCGTACGGCACGCTCGTCGGCGTCCGCCGGCCGGTACCCCGCCCGGCCGGCCCGCGGCCGCTCCGGCGGGACCGCGGCAGGGCCCCGCTCGCCGCAGTGGCCGCCCTGTTCACCCTCGCCCAACTCGCCCTGGTCCGGCCGGACCTCGGGCTCGGATGGGACGAGACGGTGTACGTCAGCCAACTCGGCACGCACGCCCCGGCCGCCTTCTTCAGCGCGCCCAGGGCCCGCGGGGTGACCCTGCTGGTCGCGCCGGTCGCCTCCTGGTCCTCGTCCACCGTGCTGCTGCGGGCGTATCTCGCGGTGCTCTCCGGGCTCGGCCTGTACCTCGCGTTCCGGTCCTGGCGCGGACTGCTCCCGGCCCGCGTCCTCACCCTCGCGGGCGCCCTCTTCGCCACCCTGTGGGTCACGCTCTTCTACGGGCCGCAGGCCATGCCCAACCTGTGGGTCGCCTACGGCGCCCTCGCCGCGGCCGCCTGCTTCCTGCGTGCCCGCGCCGACTCCCGCGACCGTGCCGCACTGTGGGGACTGGGCGCGAGTGCGGCCCTCATGGCGTGGATGCGGCCGACGGACGCGGTGTGGGCGACGGTGCCGCTGTTCCTCCTCGTGCTCGCACCGGCGCGGGGCCGGCGGCGGGTGCCGTCGGTGCTCGTGCCGGCCGGCGTCCTGGCCGGCGGGCTGGCGGCCGGGGCCGTCGAGTGGATCGTCGAGGCGTACACCTCCTACGGCGGACTCGGCCGGCGCCTCGCCGAGGCCTCCCGCATCCAGGGCGGCCTGGGCTGGAACCTCGCCTTCGACGACCAGCTCCGCGGCCTCGCCGGACGCGCCCTGTGCCGGCCGTGCGCCGGGCCGCTGCCCCCGGTGGCCGAGACGTGGTGGTGGTACACCCTGCCGCCGCTCGCCGTCCTCGGCGCCCTCGTCGCGGTCCGCGCCCGGCGCCCGGTGCCGGCCGTCCCGACCGCCCTGGCCTGTGCCACCACCGTCGCGATCCCCTACCTCCTCCTCATCGGCTACGCCGCCCCGCGCTTCCTCCTCCCCGCCTACGCGCTGCTCTCGCTGCCGGTCGCCGTGGCCCTGCTGCGCCTGACGTCCGCCGGGTCCGGCCGGTGGCGCACGGCGGCCCGGGTGCTGGTCGCGGCGGGGCTCCTCGGCCATCTGGTGGCGCAGTACTCGGTGCTCGACGGGGTGGTGGAGCGGTCGGCGGCCGGACGGCGGGGCTGGGCCCGCACGGCCGCCGCGCTGCACGGACTCGGTGTGCGGCCGCCGTGTCTGCTGACGGGGCGCGAGGCGATCCCCGTCGCCTACTACACGGGATGTGCCTCGGCGCAGGTCAGCGGGCACAACGAGAACAGCACGCCCGGGCGGATCCTCGAGGCGGCCACGCGCGTACCGGTCGCGGCGCTCACGGCCCCGGGAGCCGATCCGCCGGGGTTCGCCCGGGGATGGACGGTCCACCGGTACGGGGGCGTGTGGGTGTGGGTGGCGCGGGGCGCCCGGTAGCGAGGGGGGAGGCAGAGCTGGGGCGCCACCTGCTTCTCGGGGGCGCGGGGAACCGCGCGACAAGCCACGACGCGCCCGCACACGCACCCGCCGACGCACCCCTCGAGGAGTTCGACGGTGCGCGGGTGCACCCCGAGGCCCGCACCCGCCGACGCGCCCCAACCGCCTGAGCTCTCCCGCACCCCGGCAGCCCCCGGGCGGCCCTCGCCGTCACCCCGGATACGCATGCGTCTGCGTCGCCTTCACCGTCGCCCAGACCGTCACGCCGGGCCGCAGATCCAGCTGGGCCGCGGAGAGCGTCGTCAGATCGGCGAGGACACTGAGTTCACCGGTGAGGTCGGCGCGGACCTGGTCGGCGTGGGTCTCCAGACCCGTCACCTCGCAGCGCCACAGGTTGCGGGCGCTGGCCCCGACCGGGCGCTCGCTGTGGAGGGTGACCGCACCCGGCGGGAACGCCACGAACGCCGGACCGGACAGCTCCTCCGTCGTCGTGATCGACGGGCCCCCGCCGAGCAGCCGTACGGTGTGGCCCTCGGCCTCGCCCCGGTACAGGTTCAGCCCGACCAGTCGGGCGATGTAGTCCGTCCTCGGCCGCCGGGCGATGTCCGCGGGCGGGCCCTCCTGCACCACACGGCCGTCCTCCACCACCACCAGCCGGTCGGCGAGCACCATCGCGTCCAGCGGGTCGTGCGTGACGAGCACCGCGACCGCCTCGAACTCGGCCAGCCGGCGCCGCAGCTCGGCCCGCACCTCCAGCCGGGTCCGGGCGTCGAGCGCGGCCAGCGGCTCGTCGAGGAGCAGCAGCCGCGGCCGGGTCGCCAGCGCCCGGGCGAGCGCGACCCGCTGCGCCTGGCCGCCGGAGAGCCGACGCGGTCGGGCGCCCGCGTGCTCCGCCAGCCCCAGCCGCGCCAGCCACTCGGCGGCCTCGGCCCGCGCCTCGCTCCGGGACGCGCCCCGGCAGCGCGGCCCGAAGGCCACGTTGTCGAGCGCGGTGAGGTGCGGGAAGAGAAGGTAGTCCTGGAAGACGACCCCGACGGGCCGGGACTCGGGCGGCATACGCTCCAGCGGTACCCCGTCCAGCCGCAGCCGGCCGCCCGCACCGGGCGACAGCGGAGCGAGACCGGCCAGCGCGCGCAGCGCGGTCGTCTTGCCCGCGCCGTTCGGCCCGAGCAGCGCGACCACCTCGCCGGGCCTCGCGGTCAAGGTGACGTCGAGCCGGAAGGAGCCGCGCACGACGACGAGGCGCGCGTCGAGGCCCTCGCTCCCGTCCCCGGCCCCGCCCTCGCAGGCCCGCGCGGTCTCCTCCGCGAACCCGTCCGTCTCCGCCTCCCCCTGCCTCTCCGTCTTCCTCATGAGGCCGTCAGCCAACGATCGCGCAGCGCCGCGAGCACCGCGACCGACACCGCGAGCAGCACGAGGCTCAACGCGATCGCCGCCGCCGGGTCGTTCTGCAGTGCCAGGTACACGGCGAGCGGCATCGTCTGCGTGCGGCCGGGGAAGTTGCCCGCGAAGGTGATCGTCGCCCCGAACTCGCCCAGGGCCCGCGCCCACGCCAGCACCGCCCCCGCCAGGACACCGGGGGCGATCAGCGGCAGCGTGACCCGGCGGAAGGCGGTGAAGCGGGAGGCGCCCAGCGTGGCGGCCGCCTCCTCGTAGCGCGGGTCGGCCGCCCGCAGCGTGCCCTCCACGCTGATCACGAGGAACGGCATCGCCACGAACGTCTCCGCCAGCACCACTCCCGTCGTGGTGAACGGCAGGGTGATCCCGAACCAGGCGTCGAGCCACTGCCCGACCACGCCGTTGCGGCCGAGCGCCAGCAGCAGCGCCACACCGCCCACCACCGGCGGCAGCACCAGCGGCAGCGTCACCAGCGCCCGCAGCAGTCCGCGCCCGGGGAAGTCGGTGCGGGCCAGCAGCCAGGCCAGCGGCACGCCGAGGACGAGGCTGAGGGCGGTCGCGGCCGTCGCGCTCAGCAGCGAGAGCCGCAGCGCCTGCCACACCTGCGCACTGGTGAGCTGGTCCGGCAGATCGCGCCAGGGGGCGCGGATCAGCAGGGCGAGCAGCGGCAGCAGGAGGAAGAGGATGCCCACCAGGGCGGGCAGCAGCAGCGGCAGCGGCGCCCCGGCCCGGCGGCCACCGCCCGCCGGACGCTCCCGCCCACCGCCCGCCGGACGCGCCCGCCGTCCCCGTGCGGAACCGGCCGGGCCACCCTCCACCCCGGCGGGGACGGGCGACGAGGGACTCACGGCGTGAGGAACCCGGCCGCGCCGAGCACCTTCCGCCCCTCTGCCGAGTTCACCAGGGCGAGGAACGCCTTCGCCCCGGACGCGTTCCCGGCGTTCTTCAGGCGGACGATCGGATAGTCGTTGACGGCCTCGGCCGACTCGGGGAACTCCACGCCCTCCACCTTGTCACCGGCCGCCTTCACATCGGTGCGGTAGACGACGGCCGCGTCGGCCTCCTTCAACTCCACCTTGGTCAACGCGCTCTTGACGTCCTGCTCGTACGAGACCGGCGTGAGCTTCAGGCCGCTCGCCTCCAGCGCCGTCCGCGTGGCCGCGCCGCACGGCACGGTCTCCGCGCAGAGGACGACCTTCAGGCCCGACCTGGTGAGATCCTTCAGGGAGGAGATGTGGTCGGGATTGCCTTGCAGGGCGGCGATCTCCAGGCGGTTGCGGACGAAGGTCGCCGGCGTACCGGCGGCGTCCCCGGCGTCCGTCACCGTCTTCATCGTCCTCGGGCTGGCCGAGGCGAACACGTCGGCGGGCGCGCCCCCGGTGATCCCGGCGGCGAGGCTGTCGCTGCCGCCGAAGTTGAAGGCGACCTTCGTGCCCGGGTACCGCTTCTCGAACGTCTTGCCCAGCGTGGTGAAGCTCTCCTGGAGCGAGGCCGCCGCGAACACGGTCACGGTCCCCGTGGGCCTCCCCGAGGCGCCACCGCCGGAGCCCCCGGAGCCGCCGGAGCCGTCGGAGGAACAGGCCCCGGCCGCCAGCAGCACGGCGGCCGCGCCGATGCCGGCGAGCAGCCGCCGAGGGGCACGGCGGGACGTTCGGGTCATCACTGGTGGTCTCCCTCTGCCTGGGCGTGTCCGCCCCGCACCTCATGCCGCCGCACGGCCGACTCGAGCATCATTCTCGCATCTGCGGGCCACGAGCCGCCAGGGAGCCGGCAAGAGCGGCCGTACGTGGGTGTCCAGCCTGGCATCTGCCGTCACCCGGACCTGCGGGGAGACGGGCGTGTCCCGTGAAGGAACCCCGCCGGAGGGCGCCGCAGGTGAACCCCTCGGCCCGCACCCCCGTACAAGGTGCCGAAAGCCCGCCTCGCCTCGCACCCGTACGGAGCCCGCATGTCCACCGCGACCCGCACCACCACCCTCCGCCGCGCGGGCGTCCTCGCCGGTCTCGCCGCGGCCACCGTCCTGACCGCCGCCGGAGCCGCCTCGGCGCACGTCGGCGTCCATCCCGGCAGCTACGCCAAGGGCGCCACCGACGGCGTCCTCACCTTCCGGGTCCCCAACGAGGAGGACACCGCCAGCACCACCGAGGTGCGGGTGTACCTGCCCACCGACCATCCGGTCCTCGGTGTCCTCGTCAGCCCGCAGAACGGCTGGAAGGCCGAGGTCGCCACCACGAAGCTGAGGAAACCGGTGAAGACCGACGACGGCAGCATCACCGAGGCCGTCTCCCGCGTCACCTTCAGCGGCGGCCGCATCCGGCACGGCCAGTACCAGGACTTCGACATCGCCTTCGGCCGACTCCCCGAGGACACCGGCACGTTGACCTTCAAGACGCTCCAGACCTACTCCAACGGCGACGTCGTCCGCTGGATCGAGGTCCCGCAGAAGGGCGCCGAGGAACCGGAGCACCCGGCCCCGACGCTCACGCTGACCGCCGAGGGCGCGGCCGGCGAGGACGGCTCCGCGCAGGCGGCGGGAGACACCGCGAAGTCCGCCCGTGCCGTCCCGGACGCGACGCCGGTCGCGCAGCCGAAGGCGTCCTCGGCCGCGGAGGACTCCACCGCACGCGCTCTCGGCATCGCCGGTCTCGTCGCCGGGCTGCTCGGTCTGGCCACCGTCTTCGCGTTCGCGCGCGACCGGGCCGCGAGCGCCACCGTGCCGGCCGCGGACTCCGGGCAGGCCGCCCGCGCGGACGAGGGCGACGAGAAGTGAGCGGAGGGAGCGGGGAAACCGGGTTCGCGGAACCGGCCGGGCCGGCCCACGGTGAGGGACCGTTCCCCGCGCCGCGCTGAAACGGGGCGGAAACACCGGAAACCTCCCGCGCGGGTGATACGGCTCCCATGCCGGACGTGTCGCGGACCGTGTCGCGTTCGGCCGATCGGGTGACGATGCGTAAGAATTGTCCCGTGCAGATGACCAGTGCGAGCCAGCGGGGAGGGCCGGTGAACAGCCACGATGTCACCGACGAACAATGGGAGGGGCTCGCCCAGGTCGTGCCGCTGCGTGGCCGGGACGCCTGGCCCTCGGCGGTGGACCACCGGTCCTACGACCACCGTGCCTACGCCGAGGCCGAGACGGAGACCAGGCGCCGGTTCGTGGTCCTGAGGGTCAACGTCTTCGCGGACGCCCGCGACGTCGCCGAGACACTCATGGCCGGGATCCCCGTCCTCCTCGACCTCACCAACGCGGAGACGGAGGTCGCCAAACGCGTCCTCGACTTCAGCACGGGCGTCGTCTTCGGCCTCGCCAGCGGCATGCACCGGGTCGACAAGAACGTCTTCCTGCTGACCCCGCCCGACACGGAGGTCACCCCGTCCGAGACGGGGGCCGGGACGCCGGGTCAGTAGCGCGCCGCGGCTCCACCGGGACGCACGGCGGCGCGGTGCCGTCCGGCGTCGGCGACGACCTGGACGGCCCCGTGACTCCTGCCCGGCGCAACCGGGGCCGACGGCCCCGTGTCGCCCGCCCCGCACCGGACCGACCCCCGTGGCGCCTGCGGCGCGCCGGGTCGGCCGCCTCCGTGACTCGTGCCCGGCGCAACCCGAGCCGACGGCCCCGTGTCGCCCGCCCCGCACCGGACCGGCCGCCCCCTGACGCCTGCGGCGCGCCGGGTCGGCCGCCTCCGTGACTCGTGCCCGGCGCAACCCGAGCCAATGGCCCCGTGTCGCCCGCCCCGCACCGGACCGGCCGCCCCCGTGGCGCCTGCGGCGCGCCGGGTCGGCCGGCCTCGCGGAACGCCGTCGCCACCGTCCCCGCCCCCGGCAACCCGCCCCGCCCCGTACCCCGTTCGTGCGAAGCCCCTCGTAGCGGAACGGTTCGCCAGTCGTGTCGCCGCTTACGGTCGCCGCATGCACGCGCCCCCACCCCCCGCGGACACCCGGGTTGAACCCACCCCCGTTCCCGCCTCCGCCGCCGCCCCCGTTTCCTTCCGGCCGCACGTCACGGAGCTGCGGCTCTCCGCCTACGCCGGCCATCGCCGCCTCACCCTTCCCCTGGACCGGTTCACCCTCCTCGCCGGGCCCAGCGGCAGCGGCAAGTCCCGCGCCCTGGAGGCCTGTGCCGCGCTCGCCCGGCTCGCCGCCGGGGACGACCTCGCCGAGGCGTTCCCGGCCCCGGCCACCTGCGTGCCCCGCTCGGCGCGGCCCGACCCGCAGCAGCGCCGCGGCTTCCGCATCGGCTGCACCGCCGACGGCCCGGCCGGCCCCGTGCATCTCGACGTGGCCGTCCAGGTCGAGCCCGAACTGCGGCTCGTCGGCGAACGGTTGACGTCCGGCGGGCTGCCGCTCCTGCAGTCCGCGCTGCGCGATCCCGGACGCCGCACGGTGCAGGCCGCCTGGCACACCGCCGGCGCCGCCGCCGTCACCAGGGGCCCGCTGCCCGACGACCGGCTCGGCACCGCCCTGCTCCCGCTGCGGGTCGCCGGGGGCACGGACGGGCAGCGCAGGGTGCTGGCGGCGGCCGAGCAGATGGTGGTGGCGCTGCGCTCGGTCTTCCCCTGCGATCCCCGCCCCGAGCGGATGCGCGCCCCGGTGGAGCCCGGCGCGGGCCGGCTGCTGTCCGGCTGCGACAACCTCGCCGACGTCCTCGCCCGGACCCGCGAGGAGTGCGGGCAGCGGCACGCGCTGCTGGTCGCCGCCGTCCGCGCCGGCCTCGCGGGCACGGTGACCGGCCTGCGGGCGGAGAGCGGCGAGGACGGCCGGCTCCGCGCCTGCGTCGACCGCGGGGACGGCTCCCCCGCCACCCCGCTGGAACTGCTCGGCGACGGCGAACTGCGCCATCTCGCCCTGGCGTTGGTGCTGCTCACCGGGCCCGGAGTCCTGGAGGTGGACCCCGTGGGGGAGGTGCCGGCGGCGCTGCAGTGCCTCACCGTGCTCGCGGACGACCTCGACCGCTCCCTCGACCCGCGTCAGACGAGGGAACTGGCGCGGCTGGCGGCGCGCATGTGCGAGCGCGGCCACATCCGCCTGCTCGGTGCCCTCTCCGACGCCTCCCGGGTGGCCGGAGTGGAGGGCGTGACAGTGGTACACCTGGGCGCGTGAACGAAGACGCCCAGGACGCACGGCACCCGCGGAACACGCAACCCCACGACGAACACCCGTTGAATCTGGCCCATTTGCAACGGCGGCTGGTCGACTTCGCGGCCGCGCGCGCCTGGTGGCCGCACCACACCCCGAAGAACCTGGCGGCCGCGCTGAGCGTGGAGGCCTCGGAGCTGCTGGAGATCTTCCAGTGGCTGACACCGGAGCAGTCGGAGCGGGTGATGGCGGACCCGGAGACGGCGCACCGGGTGCGGGACGAGGTCGCTGACGTGCTCGCGTACCTGCTCCAGCTGTGCGAGCGCCTCGACGTGGACCTGCTGACGGCGCTGGACGAGAAGATCGACCGCAACGAGAGCCGCTTCCCGGCCCCCGCGCCCGCGCACGGACCGGCGCCCGCGCCGGAGGCCTGAACCCGCGCCCCCACCATCTCGACAGCCACCCCGGTAGTCACTCCGCGTAGTCGAAAAGTTGTCCACAGGCGGTTTCCTGTCCACAGATTTCGGACGACCTCTGGCTTTTCGACTGGGAGACCCTCACTCTGGGTAGTGAACAAGGGAGTTCGGGTGGGCGTGCGAAGAGCGCGCCGGAGGGAGCGGGGGCAGCGCATGGACGCGGTGCGGCTCATCGTGGAGAGCAGGCGTGCCCTGACCGGGAGCGAGGACGCGCTACAGACGACGGCGGAGGCGTGGCAGGCCTACGCCCTGGCGCAGGCGGTCGGCAGCCGCCTCGCGGTGTCCGGCCCGCCGCAGCTCCGGGGCGAGGCGCTGGGACTGACGGAACTGGCGGGCCGGGGCTGCGGGGTCCTGGACGCCCCGCCACCCCTCGTCGCCGACCTGCGCGCCGCGCACCTCACCGACCTGGGGGACGCCCGCAAGGCCCTGCTGGAACTGGCCTCGCTCCTGGTGGAGGTGGCCATGTCGCTGGTCGCCCTCGCGAGCACGGCGGGGGACGAGGGGGCGTACTGGCAGTGCATGGAGGCGATCGACGCGGCGGACGAGTCCCGGGACCGCGTCCAGGAGATGCTGCGCCGCCTCGCGCTGACGGAGGAGGAACCCACCCCCTGGGACGCGGCCCTGGGCTGACGGCCGCCGCCACCCCCGTCGCGCCCCGCCCCCGCCTTCGGGGCAGGATGGACGCCATGGACCTCCGCATCTTCACCGAACCCCAGCAGGGCGCCAGCTACGACACACTCCTCGCCGTCGCCAAGGCGACGGAGGACCTCGGCTTCGATGCCTTCTTCCGCTCCGACCACTACCTCGCGATGGGCAACTCCGACGGCCTCCCCGGCCCCACCGACGCCTGGATCACCCTCGCCGGCCTCGCCCGCGAGACCAGCCGCATCCGCCTCGGCACGCTGATGACCGCCGGCACCTTCCGGCTGCCCGGCGTCCTCGCCATCCAGGTCGCCCAGGTCGACCAGATGTCCGGTGGCCGCGTCGAGTTCGGCCTCGGCGCCGGCTGGTACGAGGACGAGCACAAGGCGTACGGCATCCCCTTCCCGAAGGAGAAGTTCGGCCGCCTGGAGGAGCAGCTCGCGATCGTCACCGGCCTGTGGGGCACGAAGCCCGGCGAGACGTTCAGCCACCACGGTACGCACTACGACCTCACCGACTCGCCCGCGCTGCCCAAGCCCACCCAGGCGAAGATCCCGGTGCTCATCGGCGGCATGGGCGCCAGCCGCACCCCGCGGTTGGCCGCGCGGTACGCGGACGAGTTCAACATCCCCTTCGCCTCCCTCGCCGACAGCGAACGACAGTTCGGCCGGGTGAGGGAGGCCGCGCAGGCGGCCGGCCGTGACGCCGACGAGCTGACGTACTCCAACGCGCTGGTCGTCTGCGTCGGCAAGGACGACGCCGAGGTCGCCCGCCGTGCCGCCGCGATCGGCCGCGAGGTCGAGGAACTGAAGGAGAACGGCCTGGCCGGCTCCCCGGCCGAGGTCGTGGACAAGATCGGCCGCTTCGCGGAGATCGGCTCCACCCGGTTCTACCTCCAGGTCCTCGACCTCTCCGACCTGGACCACCTGGAACTGATCTCCTCCCAGGTCCAGTCCCAGCTCTGAGCCGCGACTCCGCGCCGAGCCCCGAAACGGAATGCCAGGGGCTCGGCCGCGGGGCGGAAAAATACCTGATGACCGGCGTGCCCTTCGCTGTAGGTTGAAGCGGCACGCCGGGTCCGGAACACCTGTACGAATCCGTGACCGGCGTGGCCCGGCGACGCGCACCACCGTGCCGTCGCCGCACGTCCGTCTGAGGCCCCGTACTCCAGGCCCCGTCTCGAGGTCCGATTCCCGTGTTCCTGACGATCAGCACCACCGGCACGCCCGAACGCCCCGCGACCGATCTCGGCTACCTGCTGCACAAGCACCCCGAGGCCGCGCAGACGTTCTCCACCTCCTACGGCACCGCCCACGTGCTCTACCCCGAGGCGGACGATCTGCGCTGCACGGTGGCCCTGCTCCTCGAGGTCGATCCGGTCGCGCTGGTCCGGCGCGGCAAGGGCAAGGGCCGCGGCGGCGCACCCGACGCCGCCCTCGCCCAGTACGTCAACGACCGCCCGTACGCGGCCTCCTCGCTCCTCGCCGTCGCCCTGAGCAACGTCTTCTCCAGCGCCCTGCGCGGTGTCTGCAGGGCCAGGCCCGAGCGCGCGGCCGAGCCGCTGCCGCTGCGCGTCGAGATACCCGCGCTGCCCGCCCGCGGCGGCCCCGCGCTGGTCCGGCGGCTGTTCGAGCCGCTCGGCTGGACCGTCACCGCGGACCCGGTCGCACTGGACGCGCAGTTCCCGCAGTGGGGCGACTCCCGCTACGTACGCCTGGTCCTGGAGGGCGGGACGCTCACCCTCGCGCAGGCGCTGCGCCAGCTCTACGTGCTGCTCCCGGTCCTCGACGACGCCAAGCACTACTGGGTCTCCTCCGACGAGGTCGACAAGCTGCTGCGGGCCGGCGAGGGCTGGCTGCCCGAGCACCCGGAGCAGAAGCTGATCGTCGGCCGCTACCTCACCCGGCGCTGGTCGCTGGCCCGGCAGGCCATGGAGCGGCTGGAACTGGTCCGGCTCGCCGAGACCGACGACAGCGAGGTCGAGGAGATCGACAACGCGGTCGCGGCCGAGACAGAGAAGGAGGAGCGCCCCACCCCGCTCGCCGTCCACCGCCGTGAGGCGCTCCTCGGCGCGCTGCGCCGGCACGGCGCCGCCCGCGTGCTCGACCTGGGCTGCGGAGAGGGCCAGTTGGTGCAGACGCTGCTGCGGGACCCGGCCTTCACCGAGATCGTCGGCGTCGACGTCTCGGTGCGGGCGCTCACCATCGCCTCCCGCAGGCTGAAGCTGAACACCATGGGGGAGCGGCAGGCCGCGCGCGTCCGGCTGTTCCAGGGCTCGCTCACCTACACCGACAAACGGCTCACGGGGTACGACGCCGCCGTGCTGAGCGAGGTGATCGAGCACCTGGACCTGCCCCGGCTGCCCGCCCTGGAGTACGCGGTGTTCGGTGCCGCCCGTCCCCGCACGGTCCTGGTGACGACGCCGAACGTCGAGTACAACGTGCGCTGGGAGAGCCTCCCGGCCGGGCACGCGCGCCACGGCGACCACCGCTTCGAGTGGACCCGCGAGGAGTTCCGCGCGTGGGCGGCCCCGGTCGCCGAACGGCACGGCTACGCGGTGGAGTTCGAGGCCGTGGGCCCGGAGGACCCCGAGGTCGGAGCGCCCACCCAGATGGCCGTCTTCACACGGCTCGCCGCCACGGAGGGTCCCGCCGACAGGAACGACCAGCACGACAGGGACAACCGGCACGACAGGAACGAGAAGGAAGAGGTGAAGGCGGCATGACCGGTACCGAGCGAAGGGTGCGCACCCTCCCCGTCACCGACCTGTCCCTCGTCGTCCTCGTCGGCGCCTCCGGCTCCGGCAAGTCCACCTTCGCGCGGCGGCACTTCAGGGCCACGGAGGTGATCTCCTCCGACTTCTGCCGCGGACTGGTCTCCGACGACGAGAACGACCAGAGCGCCACCCGCGACGCCTTCGACGTGCTCCACTACATCGCCGGCAAGCGGCTCGCGGCGGGACGCCGTACCGTCGTGGACGCCACCAGCGTGCAGTCGGACGCCCGCCGGGCCCTGATCGACCTGGCCCGCGCGCACGACGTGCTACCCATCGCCGTCGTCCTCGACGTGCCCGAGGAGGTGTGCGCCGCCCGCAACGCGGCCCGCACCGACCGCGCCGACATGCCCCGCCGGGTCATCGCGCGGCACATCCGCGAACTTCGGCGTTCGCTGCGGCAGTTGGAGCGCGAGGGCTTCCGCAAGGTGCACGTCCTGCGGGGCGTCGAGGAGATCGAGAACGCCACCGTCGTCACCGAGAGGCGTTACAACGACCTGACCGGACTCACCGGACCCTTCGACATCATCGGCGACGTCCACGGCTGCTCCGCCGAACTGGAGTCGCTGCTCGGAAAGCTGGGCTACGCGGACGGAGTGCACCCCGAGGGCCGCACCGCCGTCTTCGTGGGCGACCTCGTCGACCGCGGCCCCGACTCCCCGGGCGTCCTGCGCCGCGTGATGTCGATGGTCAAGTCCGGCAACGCGCTGTGCGTGCCCGGCAACCACGAGAACAAGTTCGGCCGCCACCTGCGCGGCCGCCAGGTCCAGCACACCCACGGACTCGCCGAGACGATCGCCCAGATGGCGGACGAGAGCGAGGAGTTCGTGCGCGAGGTGCGGGAGTTCGTGGACGGTCTGGTCAGCCACTACGTCCTCGACGGCGGTCGGCTGGTCGTCTGCCACGCCGGGCTGCCCGAGAAGTACCACGGCCGCACCTCCGGCAGGGTCCGCTCGCACGCCCTGTACGGCGACACCACGGGGGAGACCGACGAGTTCGGGCTGCCCGTGCGCTACCCGTGGGCCGAGGACTACCGGGGCAGCGCGGCCGTCGTCTACGGCCACACGCCGGTGCCCCGCGCCACCTGGCTCAACAACACCATCTGCCTGGACACCGGTGCCGTCTTCGGCGGCCGGCTCACCGCGCTGCGCTGGCCGGAGCGCGAGCTGGTCGACGTGCCCGCCGAGCGCGTCTGGTACGAGCCGGTGAAGCCGCTGGCCTCCGAGGCCCCCGGCGGGCACGAGGGCCGCCCGCTGGACCTGGCGGACGTGCACGGCCGCCGGGTCGTGGAGACCCGGTACACGGGCCGGGTGGCGGTGCGCGAGGAGAACGCGGCGGCCGCACTGGAGGTCATGAGCCGCTTCGCCGTCGACCCCCGCCTGATGCCGTATCTGCCGCCGACGATGGCACCCACCGCCACCTCGCGCCGTGACGGCTACCTGGAGCACCCCGAGGAGGCGTTCGCGCAGTACCGCGAGGCCGGCGTCGGGCGGGTCGTGTGCGAGGAGAAGCACATGGGCTCGCGTGCCGTCGCCCTGGTCTGCCGCGACGCCGCGGCGGCCGCCGAACGGTTCGGTGTCCCGGGTGGCCCCGAGGGGCCGACGGGCGCGCTCTACACCCGCACCGGGCGGCCGTTCTTCTCCGACGCCGCCCTCACCGAGTCGGTCCTCGACCGGCTGCGCGCGGCCGTGGGCGCCGCCGGGCTCTGGGAGGAGCTGTCCACCGACTGGCTGCTGCTGGACGCCGAGCTGATGCCGTGGTCGCTGAAGGCGTCCGGGCTGCTGCGCGGTCAGTACGCGGCGGTCGGCGCCGCCGCCGGGGCCGTGTTCCCGGGAGCGCTGGCCGCGCTGGAGAGCGCGGCGGGCCGGGGCGTCGACGTGGGCGCGCTGCTGGAGCGGCAGCGGGCGCGGGCGGTGGACGCGCAGGCGTTCACCGAGGCCTACCGCCGCTACTGCTGGCCCACCGAGGGCCTCGACGGGGTCCGTCTCGCCCCCTTCCAGATCCTCGCCGCCCGGGACCGCAGTCTGGCCGCCCTGCCGCACGACGAGCAGCTCGCCCTGCTCGACCGGCTGGTCGAGTACGACAGCGGCGGCCTGCTCACCACCACGCGCCGCCTCTACGTCGACACCGGCGACGAGGACTCGGTGCGCGCCGGGGTCGACTGGTGGCTGGAGATGACCGCGCGGGGCGGCGAGGGCATGGTCGTCAAGCCGGTCGGCGCGGTGGTGCGCGACGGGCAGGGACGGCTCGTGCAGCCCGGCATCAAGTGCCGGGGCCGGGAGTACCTGCGGATCGTCTACGGTCCGGAGTACACCCGCCCCGACAACCTCGCCCGCCTGCGCAACCGCTTCCTCAACCACAAGCGGTCCCTGGCACTGCGCGAGTACGCCCTGGGCCTGGAGGCCCTGGACCGCCTCGCCGAGGGCGAACCCCTGTGGCGGGTCCACGAGGCGGTCTTCGGGGTCCTGGCCCTGGAATCGGAACCGGTGGACCCGCGCCTGTAGGGCGAGGGGACGGCCCCCGCGCTCAGCGGGCGGCCGTCTCCTCGACGGACCCGGTCGCGGGGACGGTCCCGTCGTCCGCCCCGGGGCCCCCGGGGCGGCGGGGGGCGTTCTCCGGCCCGCGCAGGGCGATCACGAGGAACAGCGCGGCCATCACGGCGGCGCCCACCCACATGGCCTCCTGCCATCCCTCCACGAAGGACAGCCGCGCGGCGTCGAGCAGTTGCCGGGCGTGCGTGCCGGCGCCGGGCGCCGCCTCCACGGCATGGGCGATGCCCTCCCGCGCGGTGTCCGCGGTACCCCGGGGGACACCGTCGAGCCTGTCGTCGAGGGCGCGCTGGTAGCCGGTGGCCACCAGCGCGCCGAGCATCGCCACACCCAGCGCGGTGCCGAACTCGCGGGTGACGTCGTTGAGGGCGGAGGCCACGCCCTGCTGCCCGGCGGGCAGGGCGGCGGTGATCGCCTCGGTGGAGGGAGTCATCGACAGGCCCATGCTGGCCCCCAGGGCGAGCAGCCCGGCCAGCACGGAGGGGTAACCGCCCTCGACGGAGACGAACAGACCCATCGAGGCGAGGCCCACCGCGGTCAGGGCCACGCCCCCGGCCAGGGTGGAGCGGACGCCGACCCGCGCGGCCAGCCGGGGGGCCAGCCCGGAGGTCGCCATCATGACGAGCGCCATGGGCATCATCGCCACGGTGGACAGCAGCCCCGACCAGCCGAGCACGGCCTGGAAGAACGGGAAGAGGACCACGGCGACACCCGCCTGGACGCCGAAGACGAGGACCAGCGTCAGCGAGCCGCCCGCCAGACCGCGGTGGCGGAACAGACGGACGTCCAGCAGCGAGGCGTCCCGGCGGCGCAGCTCCCAGACCACGAAGGCGACGGCGGCCAGGACGCCGGCGCCGAGGCCGGCCAGGGGCACCGGGTCGCTCCAGCCGCGCTCGGGACCCTCCTGCAGGGCGAGGATCAGCCCGGTCACGGCGAGCCCGGACAGCACGGCACCGACGGTGTCGAAGGAATGGGGGGACCGGGCGCGGGAGTTGGGCACCGACCGCACCGTCATCGCCAGCGCGAGGGCGGCCAGGCCCACGGGCAGGGCGAAGAGCCAGCGCCAGTCGGCGACGTCGACCAGGAGCGCGGACAGGAACATGCCCAGGATGCCGCCGCCCCCGGCGACACCGGTCCACACGCCGATCGCCCGGCCCCGCCGCTCCTCGGGGAACGTGGAGGTGATGACCGCCAGCGTGATCGGCATGATCATCGCGGCGCTCGCGCCGGCCGTCACCCGGGCGGCGATCATCACCTCCGCCGAGGGGGCGAGGGCGGCGGCGAGGGCGGCGGCGCCGAAGAGGAGCAGTCCGGTGACGAGCACGGGCTTGCGGCCGAGGCGGTCCCCGAGCGCGCCGAAGGGCAGCAGCAGGGCGGCCAGGACCAGGGTGTAGACGTTGACGATCCACAGGACGGTGGTCCCCGAGGCGTCGAAGTCCACGGCCATGTGGGTCTGGGCGACGTTCAGCCCGGACACCGAGGCGATGACGGCCATCAGCGCGAGGGACACGGCGATCAGGATCGTGCGCAGGCGGCGCGCGTCCGGGACGTCCTCGACGCCCGCCGACGCGGCCGTCGTCCGGGGAGGTTGCTCGGTACTCATGGCCCCGACGCTAGGCACGCCTTGCGGAAGCGGCATGCGTGCTTGCGTGGAACGCAAGAAGACGGCGAGGAGGGCGGCCCCGTGCGCAAGCGGGGCCGCCCTCCCGTGCTCAGGACAGGCGCGAGCGGCGGCGGCCGTAGGTCGCGTAGAGCGCGCAGCCGGCCGCCAGGAAGGCGGCGAACTGGGCCCAGGCCGCCCAGCCCGTCTCGTACATCAGGTAGACGCAGCAGCCGATGCCGAGCAGCGGCAGCACCGGGTACAGCGGCACCCGGAAGGTGCGGGGCAGGTCCGGCTCGCGTCGCCGCAGCACCATCAGGGCCGCGTTCACCGCGGCCATCGTCGCCAGGGTGCCGATCGTGCACAGTCCCACCACCGCGTCCAGCGAGCAGAACGCCGCGGGCACCGCGAAGACGACGCCGATGATCAGCGTGCCCGCCACCGGGGTGGAGGTCCGCGGGGACACCCGGGCGAAGACCCCCGGCACCAGTCCGTCCCGGGACATGGACATCAGGATGCGGCTCTGCCCGTACAGCACCGCGAGCACCACCGAGGCGATGGCGACGACCGCCCCGAAGGCGATGATCCCGCCGCCGACGGCGGAGCCGGTCACCTCGTTCACGACGTACGAGAGCGCGGCGGGCCGTCCGCCGACCCGGTCGCCGCCCACCGCCCCGGTCGCCGCGACCGCGACCGCGCAGTACAGCACGGTGACCAGGCCGATGCAGACGAGGATCGCGATCGGGATGCTGCGGCGCGGGTCGCGGGCCTCCTCGCCGGCCGTGGTGATCGCGTCGAAGCCGATGTACGAGAAGAACGCGGCCGTGGTGCCCGCGCCGATGCCGCCGAGACCGTCGGGGGCGAAGGGGAGGAGGTTGCCCGCGCGGAAGGCGCTGAACCCGATGGCGCAGAACAGCAGCAGGATCACCAGCTTCAGGAGGGCCATCGCGGCCGTCGCTCGCGCGCTCTCCCGCACCCCGCGCACGAGCAGCACGCAGGCCAGGGCGATGACGAGCACGGCGGGCAGGTTGACCGCCCCGCCGTCGGCGGGCCCGGCGGACAGCACGTGCGGGAGCTGGTGGCCGGTGAGGCTGTGCAGCAGTTCGTTGACGTACTGGCTCCAGCCGACCGCGACCGCCGCGACGGAGACGCCGTACTCGAGGAGCAGGCACCAGCCGACGAGGAAGGCCGCGCCCTCGCCGAGCCCGGCGTAGGCGAAGGAGTACGAGGAGCCGGCGACCGGGATCGCGCCGCCCAGCTCGGCGAAGGAGAACGCGGTGAGCACGCAGGTCAGCGCGGCCAGTATGAACGAGACGACGACGGCGGGCCCGGCCTGGGCGACGGAGTCGGAGAGCCCGACGAAGATGCCGGTGCCGACGATGGCCCCCACGCCGAAGCAGATGAGCTGGAAGAGGCCCATCGTCCGCTTCAGGCCGTGCCCCTGGCGGTCGTGTCCGGCCTCGGCGACCAGTCGGGCGGGGGACTTGAAGCGGAGCGGGTTGGCGGGGGGTGCCGAGGTGTGCATGGGGTGGTGCTCTCTGTGCTGGTGCGGGCGCGGCGGGGTGGGCCGCGCGGAGCGGATCACGGAAGGGGTGGTTCCGGGGTCCGCGGGTGGTGCGAGGCGGTGCGGGGGTGGTGCGAAGTGGTGCGAAAGCGTACGAGGTGAAGCGTAGGGGGTCGGGGAGGGTGCGCGCGCTCAGGCGAGCGTGGCGACCAGGACCGCCTTGATCGTGTGCATCCGGTTCTCGGCCTCGTCGAAGACGACCGAGTGCGGGGACTCGAACACCTCGTCGGTGACCTCCAGCTCGCTCAGCCCGTGCCGCTCGTGGATCTCGCGGCCGACGACCGTGCCGAGGTCGTGGAAGGCGGGCAGGCAGTGCAGGAACTTGACGTCCTCGTTCCCCGAGGCCCGCAGCACGTCCATGGTCACCGCGTAGGGGCCGAGCAGCGCGATCCGCTCGTCCCAGGTCTCCTTCGGTTCGCCCATCGACACCCATACGTCGGTGGCGACGAAGTCGGCGCCCCGGACGCCCTCCTTCACGTCCTCGGTGAGCGTGATCCGCGCCCCGGACGCCTCGGCCAGCTCGCGCGCCGCCCGGACGACGGGCTCCTCGGGCCACAGCGAGTTCGGCGCCACGATCCGCACGTCCATGCCGAGCAGGGCGCCGGTGACGAGGTAGGAATTGCCCATGTTGTTGCGGGCGTCACCGAGGTAGGCGTAGGCGATGTCGGTGAGCGGCTTCTCGCAGTGCTCGGTCATGGTGAGCACGTCGGCGAGCATCTGGGTGGGGTGCCACTCGTCGGTGAGCCCGTTGTAGACGGGTACCCCGGCGAAGGCGGCCAGCTCCTCCACGACGGTCTGCGCGTGCCCCCGGTACTGGATCGCGTCGAACATGCGGCCGAGCACCCGGGCGGTGTCCTTCACGGACTCCTTGTGCCCGATCTGGGAGCCGACCGGATCGAGGTAGGTGGTGGCGGCACCCTGGTCCGCGGCGGCGACCTCGAAGGCGCAGCGGGTGCGGGTGGAGGTCTTCTCGAAGACCAGCGCGATGTTCTTCCCGCGCAGGTACGGCGTCTCGGTCCCGGCCTTCTTCGCGGCCTTCAGCTCGGCGGCGAGGGCGAGAAGCCCGCGGAACTCCTCGGCGGTGAGGTCCACCTCCTTGAGGAAGTGGCGGCCGGCGAGGACGGTCGGGACAGTCGCCATGGGGCGCTCCAGGGGACGGGGGCGGGTGGGCCGCGGGGGCCGGACAACGCCGAACGGCACGGACGAATGGAAGTCTATACGATGCTCCACATTTCTATACAGGTGCCTGGTGGGGAAGGGGTGACGCCGGTCCTGGCCGGGTGCCGGCGCAGGGCCGGGCCGGCCCCGGCGCCCTCGGCGCCTCGGGGACCGGGGCCGCGCTCAGTCCGGCACCGCGTCCCGCTCCACCGGGCAGCTCATGCAGCGCGGTCCGCCCCGGCCCCGGCCCAGCTCGCTGCCCGGGATCTCGATCACCTCGATGCCCTGCTTGCGCAGATGCGTGTTGGTGGTGGCGTTGCGCTCGTAGGCGACGACCACGCCCGGCTCGACGGCGAGGACGTTGCAGCCGTCGTCCCACTGCTCCCGCTCGGCGGCGTGCACGTCCTGCGTGGCCGTCAGCACCCGGATCTCATTCAGCCCCAGCGCCGCCGCGATCGCCCGGTGCATGTGCTCCGGCGGATGGTCGGTGACCTTCAGCTCCTTGTCGCCGACGCCGGGTTCGATGGTGTACGAGCGGAGCATGCCGAGGCCCGCGTACTGGGTGAACGTGTCCCCGTCGACCATCGTCATCACGGTGTCCAGGTGCATGAAGGCGCGGCGCTTGGGCAGGTCGAGCGCCACGATGCTGCGCGCCGACCCGGCGGCGAACAGCTTGTGCGCCAGCATCTCGACGGCCTGCGGGGTGGTGCGCTCGCTCATGCCGATCAGGACGGCGCCGTTGCCGAGGACGAGGACGTCACCGCCCTCGATGGTCGAGGGATAGTCCGCCTGCCCCTCGGACCAGATGTGGAAGCCGGCCTCCCGGAAGAGCGGATGGTGCCGGTAGATCGCCTCGAAGTGCACCGTCTCGCGGCGGCGGGCGGGCCGGCGCATGGCGTTGATCGAGACCCCGTCGTAGATCCACGCGGAGGTGTCCCGGGTGAAGAGGTGGTTGGGCAGCGGGCGCAACAGGAAGTCGTCCAGCTCCATGACGTGGAAGCGGACCGAGGTGGGCTCCGGGTGCCCGTCCAGGAACTCCCGCTTGGTCATCCCGCCGACGAGCGCCTCGGCGAGGTCGGGCGCGGGCAGCGCCGCGAAGGCGTCCCTGAGGTGGTCGGTGGCGAGGGGGCCGTACTCCTTCTCGTCGAAGACGCGGTCCAGGACGAGGGTCCGGGCCGCGGGGATGCGCAGGACGTCGACGAGGAGGTCGCCGAAGAGGTGCACGGCGACACCCTGGTCGCGCAGCACGTCGGCGAACCCGTCGTGCTCCGCGCGGGCCCGGCGGACCCAGAGGACGTCGTCGAACAGCAGGGCGTCCTTGTTGCTGGGCGTGAGCCGTTTCAGCTCGAGGTCCGGCCGGTGCAGGATGACCCGGCGAAGCCGGCCGGTCTCGGAGTCGACGTGGAATCCCATGCCTTCATCCTGACCGGTCGGCGCCGGTTTCATCCCGGGACGGCGGGGGAGGGTGCGCGGCGTCACAGGGCGCGACGGACCGTGTCCGCCGTCCGTCAGCCCTCACCGCCGGCGGGCTCCTCCCCGTCCCCGCCGTCCCGTGCCGCGGGGGTCCCGCCCACCGGCGGCACGCCCGCGAAGGTGGCGCCCGCGTCGCGGAGCCGGGTGCGCAGGGCGTGGAAGACCTCCGCCGCGCGGCCGCCGGGCCAGTCGGGTGGGAGGAGGGCGGCGGGCAGGCCCGGGTCGGCGTAGGGGAGGAGGCGCCAGGAGTCCAGGGCGCGCAGATAGTCGCGGTACGCCTCCTCGGCCGGGGTGTCCGGCCGGGCCTGCCAGGCCCGCAGCGCGGGGGCGTGGCGGGCGAGGAAGGCCTCGTGCTCCCGGGCTATCGCCGGCAGGTCCCACCAGCGGGTCACCGCCGTGGCGGTCGGCACGAAGCCCAGGTGCTCGCCGCGGAAGAGGTCCACGTAGGTCTCGAGGCCCAGCCGCCGCAGGGTGCGCCGGGCCTCCTCGTGCAGCCGGGCCGGGGCGATCCACACCCCGGGTGAGGCCGTGCCGAAGCCGAGCCCGGCCAGTCGGGAGCGCAGCAGGTGCCGCTTCTGGCGTTCGGACTCCGGCACCGAGAACACCGCGAGCACCCAGCCCTCGTCCGCCGGGCTCCCCGCCGCGTGCACGCGGCGGTCCATGTCCCGCAGCAGTTGCCGCGCCTCGGGGGAGAGCGCGTAGCCCGCGGCGCCGGTCGTGGTGCGGGCGGGGAGGAGCAGCCCGCGCCGTTTGAGCCGGGACACCGAGGACCGCACGGACGGGGCGTCGACACCGAGGGCGCCGAGCAGCCGGATCAGCTCGGCCACCGGCACCGGGCCGGGGACGTGCCGGCCGTACGCCCCGTAGAAGGTGACGATGAGGGAACGGGGGGTGTGGGGAGAGGGCGGGGGAGGGGCAGCGGGCTGTTCGGGCACGATGATCATTTTAGATCGTCCGGATCGTCGCCCCCGCCTCCCTGCGGCTCCGGAGGTATGCCCGTTGACCAGCGGATATGTCCCACGCCCCGGCGCGACGGTATTCCGTCGATCCGCCACGGGTGATGATCACGCTCGCTAGAGTGCGGGGGGTCGGCGGGGCGTCCCGGCGCGCCGGACGACCGCTCCCGCGAGGCGGGGAACGCGGAGGGCGCGCGCCTCCTGGGGGCCCGGACGTCGGGGAGAACCGCAGTCGTCACACACGGTCAGGAACCCTCTCAAGGAGACGCGCGAGATGCCAGAGATGACGCCCGAGGCCACGCGAGGGGCCGCGGACCAGGCCGGCCCCGCAGTGCCCGTGTTCAAGCCGTACACGGCCAAGGCCGATTTCCCCTGGGAAGAGCTCGCCCGGGACCGTTCCCGCTGCCCGGTGGCACATTCGGAGCACCTGGACGCGGTGCAGATCAGCAGTTACGCCGGGGTGAAGGAGGTCATGAACAAGGTGGCCGAGGCGTTCACCGGCACCTACAGCACCTTATGGCCGCTGACCGAGCCGCTGCCCGTGGACCAGCAGGTGTTCCCCTCCGCCGACCCGCCGCGCCACACCCGGCAGCGGAAACTGTTCGTCAAGGCGCTGTCGGCCTCCCGCATCGCGCACATGCGTCCGTTCAGCGAGCGCCTCGCGGAACGGCTGCTCGACGGAATCCTCGCCCGGGGTACCGGGTTCGACCTGGTCACCGCCTACTCCCGCCGGATCAGCGAGGGGCACATCGCCGAGCTCCTCGGGCTGCCGGAAGAGCTCCGCGAACGCTTCATGTACCTGTCGACCCTGACGGAGCTGAGTACCGCGGACGGCAAGGGCATGGGATACCGCGCCGAACTGGACGAGTGGCAGGCGCAGTTGGCGGGGATGGTCCGGGAGCGGCGGGCGGCGGGGGAGGACAGCGACGACCTGATCACTCGGCTCTGTTTCGCCGAGGACGAGGGCGACCGGCTGTCCGAACTGGAGGTGGCCTCGCTGATCCGCGCCATGATCCGGGCCGGCAACACCACCTCGGCGGCGGCCCTCACCAACACCGTGGCCGCCCTCGAACGCCACCCGGAGCAGAAGGCGAAGTACCTCGCCGACATCGAGGGGCTGACCCCGAGCCTGGTGGAGGAGGGCCTCCGGTACGACGGCCCGGCCCTCGGCCTGTGGCGCAGGTGCGCCCGCGAGACCACCGTCCAGGGCTACCCGCTCACCCCTGGGGACAGGGTCTTCACGGTCACCGCCGCGGCCAACCACGACCCCGAGGTCTACGACCGGCCCGACGAGTTCCTCATCGACCGCGACTGGAAGGAACTGCCGCCGCACCTCACCTTCGGCTGGGGCATCCACCACTGCATCGGTGTCAACCTGGCCCGGCTCGAACTGGAGACGTCCCTCGCCGCGCTCTACCGGCGGCTGCCGGGACTGCGGCTGGAACCGGGCGCGGAGATCCCGCAGGTACCCGGTCCGGTCTTCCGTAACTGGCTCTCCCTGCCGATGGTGTTCGACCCCGTCTCGACCGGGGCCGGCCGGTGAGCGTCGTCCTGCGGGGCGCGGACGGCACCCGCCTGTCGGTGGACCACGGCCTGTGCAGCGGTACCGGGCACTGCCAGGAGGCCGCTCCGGGAGCCTTCCGGCTCGCGGACCGCCGGGCATGGCCGGCCGAAGGGCTGGACCTGGCCGCGGCGGACCACGCCGGGCTGCGGCGGGCCGCGGACGCCTGCCCGTGGTACGCGATCACCTTCACGCCGGGCGGGAACGGCTGAGGACGGCGGACGCCGGGCGGCCGTCCGCCGCCCGGCGTGCCCTCAGTTGAGCTGCCGCTCGCGGCCCTCCCAGTACGGGGCGCGCAGCTCCCGGTGAAGGATCTTGCCGACGCCGTTGCGCGGGATGGCCTCGACCGCCACGAACCTGGTCGGGATCTTGTAGTTCGCCAGCAGCTCCCGCAGGAAGAGCCGCAGTTCCCGGGCCGACACCCGGTGGCCCGGGGCCGGCACGACGCAGGCCAGGACGGCCTCGCCCCACCGGTCGTCGGGTATGCCGATCACGGCGGCGTCGGCCACCGCCGGCGACCTGTGCAGGGCGTTCTCCACCTCGGCGGGGTAGACGTTCTCACCGGCCCGGATGATCATGTTCTTCACCCGGTCCCGCAGGTGGACGTGTCCCGCCTCGTCCAGGTGGCCGACGTCGCCGGTGTGGATCCAGCCGTCCCGGAGCGTCTCGGCGGTCGCCTCCGGACGGCCCCAGTACTCGACCATGCGCGCAGGTGTCCGCAGACAGACCTCGCCCGCGGCACCCCGGGGCAGGGCGGTGCCGGACCGGTCGACGATCTTCACCTCGAAGCCCGGGTAGGGGCGGCCGGCGGCGTGCAGCAGCGGATTGCCCGGGTAGTGCTCGGCGGGCGGCAGGCACACCGCGGTGTTGCCGGTCTCGGTGAGCCCGTAGATCTGCGCCAGCGCGCAGCCGATCTCCTCGATGCACCGCCGGAGCAGCGTCTGCGAGATCGGTGCCGCACCGTAGACGATCTTCCGTAGGGTGCGCAACGCCTCCGGCCGCCGGCCGGGTTCGTCCAGGATCAGGGACAGCAGGGCCGGAGGCGCGCACATCGTCGTCACACCGTGCCGGGGGACCAGGGCGAGGACGCCCGCGGCGGACAGCGCCGGCATGACGACCACGGTCGCGCCGGCGTTCAGCGCCTGCACCACCCACCACAGGCCCCCGACGTGCCAGCACGGCACGCCGACCAGCGTGGTGTCGCCGGGCAGGAAGTCCACCCAGTCCTCGCCGGCCGCCGCGAGCGCCTCGGCGACCGCGAAGAAGCTGCGGTGTGCGAGGACCACGCCCTTCGGGACCCCGGTGGTGCCGCTGGTGTAGAACTGCACGACCGGGTCCCCGGCCCCCTCCGTCACCGGCGCGCCCGCGCCGTCCCCCGCCCCGGTGGCCTCCTCCGCGATCAGTACGGTCGCCGAGGTGGTGAGCGCCTCCGCGGACTCGGCGAAGTCGCGCTGTACGAAGAGGACGGTGGCCCCCGAGTCGTCCAGGAGGTGCTCGACCTCCGGCGTCGTGAAACGCGAGCCGATCGGCAGGAAGACGGCACCGGTGCGGGCACAGGCGTAGAACAACTCCACCAGGAACGCGGAGTCCCGGCCGAGGTAGCCGACGCGGGTGCCCGGTTCCACGGCATGCGCGCCGAGGACCGCCGCCCACCGCGCGCTGTTCTCCCACAGCTCGCGGTAGGTGCGCCGTTCCTCGCCGCAGACCAGGGCGGGATGGTGGGGGCGCTCGCCCGCGACGGCGGCGAGCCGTGCTGTCAGGGTGTTCATGAGGTGCCGTCCTGAGGATTCGGGGACTGGACCGGCCAGTGGCGGGCGCGCCGGTAGCGGGGGACGGGCCGGCCGCCGCGGCGCCCGGCGACCTCCGGCGGGGGCTGTTCGAGGACGACGTGCGCGTTGGTGCCGCTCAGGCCGAAGGTGGAGACGGCGGCCCGGCGGGGGCCCTCCTCCCGCTCCGGCCAGGGCCGCGCGGTGTCCAGCAGCCTGACGTTGGCCGACGTCAGGTCGACCTCCGCGAGCGGAGCCTCGGCGTGCAGCGAGCGGGGGGCGAGACCGTGCCGCATGGCCAGCGCCGCCTTCAGGACACCGCCGAGCCCGCCGGGCATCTGGGTGTGCCCGATGTTCGACTTGAGCGAGCCCAGCAGAACGGG
Source organism: Streptomyces griseoaurantiacus (assembly GCF_036189845.1). Taxonomy (NCBI): domain Bacteria; kingdom Bacillati; phylum Actinomycetota; class Actinomycetes; order Kitasatosporales; family Streptomycetaceae; genus Streptomyces; species Streptomyces griseoaurantiacus. Next base: position 5,776,711 of record NZ_CP108326.1, read on the forward strand.
TGAGCCCGGCGGACGGTGCGCGCCGTAGGCCGCCGCCACCGCCCGCACCTCCACGGCGTCGCCCAGCGCGGTGCCGGTGCCGTGGCCCTCGACCAGGTCGACGTCGGCGGCGGTGAGGCCGGCGGACGCCAGCGCCGCCTCCATGACCTGCCGCTGGGACACGGTGGTCGGCGCGGTCAGGCCCGGCCCGGCACCGACCTGGTTCACCGCGGAGCCGCGCACGACCGCGAGCGCGGGCAGTGCGCCGCGCTCGTGGTCGGAGAGCCGTTGCAGCACCAGCGTGGCGGCGCCCTCGGCGAGGCCCCAGCCGTCGGCTCCTGCGGAGAAGGACCGGCACCGGCCGTCCGGTGAGAGCACTCCCTGCCGCCGGGAGAAACCGAACATGTCCGGGGAGGACAGCACCGCGGCCGCGGAGACCAGCGCGAGGTCGCACTCCCCGTTGCGCAGCGCGGACACCGCCTGGTGCAGGGCGACCAGCCCCGAGGAGCACGCGGTGTCGACCGTGACCGCCGGGCCGCGGAAGCCGTAGGTGTAGGACAGCCGCCCGGCGGCGAGGCTCATCGAGCTGCCGGTGGCGAGGGCGTTCAGGTCGGCCTCGGGGACCCGGGTGCGCCACTGGTCGTAGAAGTCGCTGTACGTCAGGCCCACGAACACCGCCGTGCGGCTGCCGTGCAGGGCGGGCGGGTCCAGGCCGGACCGGGTCAGCGCCTCCCACGAGGTCTCCAGCAGCAGCCGCTGCTGCGGGTCGAGCAGTGCTCCCTCCCGTGCGCCGAGCCCGAAGAAGGCCGGGTCGAAGTCGGTGATACCGGTGAGGAAACCGCCCGCCAGGCCCGGTTCGGGGTCCCACCCCCGCTCGGCCGGGGGCGGGGACACCGTCTCGCGCTCCTCGCGCACCAGCTCCCACAGGTCCTCGGGGGAGGTGACGCCTCCGGGGAACCGGCAGCCGCCGCCCAGGACGACGACGGGCTCGCTGTGCGCGGCGAGGCGCTGCCGGGTCCGGTGCAGCTCGGCCGCGGCCCGGCGCAGATAGGCGCGCAGTTCCTCCTCAGACGCCATCGGCCGCCCTTCCGCCGTCGTCGTCCAGGAAGGCGAACAGTTCCTCGTCCGAGGAGAAGTCCGGAAGGGGTGTGGGCTCCGGCGGGGCGGGGGCGGGCGGCGGGGCCGTCGCCGCCGGCCCGGCGAGGCCGAGACCCTCCAGCACCGCCTCGGCCAGCTCCGCCGGACTCGGGTGGTCGAAGACCACGGTGACCGGCAGTTTCAGCCCCGTCGCCGCGTTGAGCCGATTGCGCAGCTGCACGCCGGCCAGGGAGTCGATGCCCAGCTCGCGCAGGCGGCCGCCGGCCGGCACGTCCTCGTACGTGTCGTAGCCGCACACCTGGGCGATCACCGTGCGCACCAGATCCACCGCGGCGCTCCGCCGCTCCCGTTCCGGCACCCCGGCCAGGGCCGGACGGGGCGCGGCGGCGGTGGTGCGCCGCGAGGGGACCCGGCGGGCCAGACCGCGCAGCATCGGCGGCACCGTGTCCGCCGGCACGTCCGCCAGGTCGAGTCGCACGGTGGCCAGCGGCGCCTCGTCCGCGCCGAGGGCGGCGTCCCACAGCGCGAGCCCGTAGGGCGTGGACATCGGGACGACACCGGTGGCGCGCATCCGCCGCCGTGCCGCCTCGTCCAGGTGGCCGGTCATTCCGCCAGCCTCCGCCCACAGCCCCCACGCCAGCGACAGCGCGTGCCGCCCGTGGGCCCTGCGGTGCTGCGCCAACGCGTCGAGGAAGGTGTTGGCGGCCGCGTAGTTGGCCTGTCCGGCAGTGCCGACCACCCCGGAGGCCGAGGAGAACATCACGAAGAACGGGACGTCACCGGCGAGTTCGTGCAGGTTCCACGCCCCGCGCACCTTGGGCGCCAGCACTCTGCGCAGCCGCTCCTCGTCGAGGTCGGTGAGCAGCCCGTCGTCCAGCACACCGGCCGCGTGCACCACACCGGCGAGCGGCGGGCGCACATCGGCGAGCACCTCCGCGAGGGCGGCCCGGTCGGCGACGTCGCACGCCGCGACGGTCACCTCCGCGCCCAGCGCGGTCAGTTCGCCGACGGCGGCCTCGGTGCCCTCGGTGCCCCGGCGCCCCAGGAGCAGCAGCCGCCGGACCCCGTACCGGCGGACCAGGTGGGCGCCGACGGCCGTGCCCAGCCTGCCCAGGCCGCCGGTGATCAGCACCGTGCCGTCCGGGCCGGGACCGAGTGGGGCGGCCGGGGCCGGGGCGCGTTCCAGGCGGGGCGCCAGCAACTTCCCCGCCCTGACGGCTAGTTGCGGAAGTCCGCTGCCCAGGACCCGGCCGACGACCGGCTCGGACGGCGTGCCGGCGTCGAGGTCGAGCAGGACGAGGCCGCGGTCGGGGTGTTCGGCCTGGGCGCTGCGGACCAGGCCCCACAGCGGGGCGTGGCTCAGCCCGGACACCGGATCGCCGTCCGCGACGGCCAGGGCGTCGCGGGTCACGAGCACGAGCCGGGTGTCCGCCGTGCGCGCGTCCGCCAGCCAGTCGCGCAGGAAGGCGAGCATGCGGGCGGTGTGCCGTTCGGCGGCCTCGGCGGGCGGCCCGCCCTCGGGCGGGCACTCCAGGACCACCGCGTCGGCGCCCTCCGAGAGCGAGGGGTGCCACCTCGGTTCGCGCACGGTGACGACCGAGGGCGCGGGCTCCGGCGGCGTGCCCTCGACCTCCTGCCAGGCCACCCGGTACAGGCTCTCGTGCGCGGCGTCGGTGTCCCGCAGGAACTGGTCCGGGTCGACCGGCCGGACCAGCAGCCGCTCGACGGACAGCACCGGCTCCCCCAGCGTGTCGGTGGCGGTCAGTCGCACCTCGTCGGCGCCCACCCTGTCCAGGCGCACCCGCAGCGTGGCGGAATCGGTCCGCCCGAGCCGTACCCCCTGCCAGACGAAGGGCAGGGCGGTGCGGTCGACGCCCGCCGCCAGCGGGTGCAGGCAGGCGTCCAGCAGGGCGGGGTGGACCACGTGGTGCGCGGCCTCCGCGAGCTGCTCCGGGTCGAGCTCCACCTCGGCATGCAGGGTGTCGCCGGCCCGCCACACCGCCGTGAGCCGGCGGAAGGCCGGGCCGTAGCCGTACCGCAGGGCGGCCGCGTCGGCGTAGAGGGCGGTGACATCGACGGGCTCGGCGCCGGCCGCCGGCCGGCCCGTTCCCTCCGGGCCGGCCGCCTCGCCCTCGCCGAGGGTGCCGGAGGCGTGCCGGGTCCACGGGCGCCCGGAGGCGGCACCGGCCGGTCGTGAGTGGATCTCGACCGTGCGCGGCTCCTCCGCCCCGACGATCACCTGGAGCTCGCGCCGCGCGCCCTCGATCAGGACCAGCGGCGCCTCCAGGGCGAGTTCGTCCAGCCCGGACAGGCCGACCGCCCGTGCCGCCTGCAGGGCCAGGTCGACGAAGCCGGCTCCGGGGAAGAGCACCGTTCCGGCGACCGCGTGGTCGGCGAGCCAGGGGTGGGAGTCCAGGCCGACCTCCCCGTCCAGCAGCGTGTCGCCGGTGCCGGCGTGCGTGGAGGGCGTGCCGAGCAGGGCCCGCCGGGCGGGCGCGTCCGGCCAGTAGGGCCGCCGGTCGAAGGGATAGGTCGGCAGGACCGCCGGGTCCGGGTCCCGGCCCGTCGGCGGCAGCAGGGTGTCCCAGTCCACCTCGACACCGCCGGCATGGGCGGCGGCGACCTGGGCCAGGAAGTCCTCCGGCCCCGGCCGGTCGCGGTGCAGGGTGGGCAGGACCAGCGCGTCCTCGTGGATCTGCTGCAGCGCGGTGGTGAGCACCGGGTGCGGGCTCATCTCGATGAAGGTGCGGTTGCCCCGTGCCAGGAGGGTGCGGGCCGCGTCCTCGAACCGCACGGTCCCGCGCAGGTTGCGGAACCAGTAGCCGGCGTCGAGCGCATCGGTGTCGAGCATGTCGCCGGTGACCGTCGAACAGAACTCGACGTCGGTGACCCGCCGCGGCCGGACGGGGGCGAGGGCCTCGCGGATCGCCGCCTCGACACCGTCCACGGAGGTCGAGTGGGAGGCGTAGTCCACGGCGATCCGGCGTACCCAGACGCCCTCGGCGTCCAGTTCGGCGACCAGCTTTCCGACAGCGCCCGCCTCGCCGGAGACCACGCACGCCGCCGGGCCGTTCACCGCGGCCAGGGACAGCGCCCCCGCGTAGGGCCGCAGCCGGCGCTCGGTCTCCTCGCGGCTCAGCATCACCGCCGCCATGCCGCCCTGCCCGGCCAGAACGGTGATCGCCCTGCTGCGCAGCGTCACCGCGCGGGCGGCGTCGTCCAGCGACAGCGCACCGGCCACGTACGCCGCGGCGATCTCGCCCTGGGAATGGCCGAGCACGGCGCGGGGCCGGACGCCGTGTCGCTCCCAGAGCCGGGCCAGGCCGACGAGGACGGCGAACAGGGCCGGCTGGACCACGTCCACCCGCTCCAGAGCGGCCCCTTCGCGCAGGACCTCGGTGAGGGACCAGTCCACGTAGGGCCGGAACGCCATGTCACACTCCGCGATCCACGCGGCGAACCCGGGGGAGGAGGCGAGGAGTTCGCGGCCCATGCCGGGCCACTGCGAGCCCTGGCCCGGGAAGACGAACACCGGGCCCGGGTCGTGCCGCGCGGTGCCCACCACCGCGCGGCCGGTGTTCGTGCCGGTGGCCACCGCCTCGAGGCCGCGGACCAGTTCGTCCCGGTCGGCGCCGAACACCACGGCCCGCTCGGCGAAGTCGGTGCGGCTCCCGCGCAGGGCGCGGCCGACGGCGGCCGGATCGGCGGCCTCCTCGGCGAGCGTCCGCAGCCGGGCGGCGTAGGCGCGCAGCGCCGCCGGGGTCTTCGCGGCGAAGGCCCACACGGCGGGTCCGTCGGTGCGCTCCGGGGCGGGGCCGGGTTCGTCCGGGGACTGTTCGAGGAGGACGTGGGCGTTGGTGCCGCTGACGCCGAAGGCGGAGACGGCCGCCCGGCGGGGGCGGCCACGGTCCGGCCAGGGCTGGGTGCGGTCGGCCAGCCGCAGTGCCCCGGCCGACCAGTCGATCCGGTCCGAGGGCTTCTCGGCGTGCAGCGTTCTCGGCACCACGCCGTGCGACATCGCCAGGACGGTCTTGATCACACCGGCCACCCCGGCCGCCGCCTGGGTGTGCCCGATGTTGGATTTGACGGAGCCGAGCAGGGCCGGCCGGTCGGCGGGGCGGTGGCCGTAGGTCGCCAGCAGAGCGTGGGCCTCGATCGGGTCGCCGAGCGGTGTCCCCGTGCCGTGGGCCTCGACGACGTCGATGTCACCGGCCTCGAGCCCCGCGTTGCGCAGCGCCTTGCGGATCAGCCGCTGCTGGGCGGTGCCGTTGGGCGCGGACAGCCCGTTGGAGGCACCGTCCTGGTTGACGGCCGAACCACGCACCACGGCGAGCACCCGGCGTCCGTCCCGCCGGGCGTCGGACAGCCGTTGCAGCACGAGCACCCCGACGCCCTCGGACGGGCCGAACCCGTCGGCGCCGTCCGCGAACGAGCGGCAGCGGCCGTCGGGGGACAGGGCCTGCTCGCGGCAGAACTCCATGTGCGGGGTGAGGTCGGCCATCATGGTCACGCCGCCGGCCAGCGCCACGTCGCACTGGCCCGTGCTCAGCGACTGCGCGGCCAGGTGCAGCGAGACCAGCGAGGAGGAACAGGCGGTGTCGACGGACATGGTCGGACCCTGCAGTCCCAGCGCGTAGGCGACGCGCCCGGCGGCGACGCCGATCAGGGTGCCCGTGCTGCGGTAGCCCTCGATCCGGTCGAAGACGGGGGCGAGGGCCGTCGCGTAGCCGGAGTCGAAGATGCCGACGAACACGCCGGTCTCGGTTCCGGACAGGGAGGCGGGGTCGATGCCGGCGCGCTCCAGGGACTCCCACGAGGTCTCCAGCAGCAGCCGCTGCTGGGGGTCCATCGCCAGTGCCTCACGGGGGGAGATGCCGAAGAAGCCGGCGTCGAAGTCCTGGACCCGGTCCAGGAAGCCGCCGCCCCGCACGTAGATCCTGCCCGGTGCGGCCGGGTCCGGGTCGTAGGTGCCCTCGATGTCCCAGCCGCGGTCGGCCGGGAGGGGACCGATCCCCTCCCGGCCCTCGAGGAGCAACTGCCAGAACCGCTCGGGGGAGTCGGCGCCCCCGGGGAACCGGCAGGCCATGCCGACGATCACGACCGGATCGTCCTCGGGTGCCGCCGGTACCTTCCGGGCGCCGTCCTCCTGCTCGGTCCGTTCGGTGTGCCGGCCCTCCGGCCCCGTGTCGGCGGCGGGGCGGAGGAGCCGTTCCAGGTAGTCCGCCGCAGCGGCGGGTGTCGGTGCGTCCCAGACGACGGTCGAGGGAAGCTCGACGCCGGTGGCCCGGGAAAGGCGTTCCCGGACCTCCGCCGCGAGCAGGGAATCGACACCGTGGTCCTGGAAGGGCACGTCCGGTTCGACCTCGTCGAGAGTGTCGTACGAGAGCACCTCGGCGACCGTCGCGCGGACGAGGTCGAGCAACTCGGGCCGTCGGGTGCGGGTTCGCTGCGCAGCCATGTTCCTCGTTGTCCTCAGGCAGTGAGCTGGGGGAGCCTGGTGAAGGCGAGTTTGACGGTGCCGTCGGCGGACCCGCCCTCGTCGTCCCAGAAGGAGCACGTCGTCTCCATCGACATGACGGCCGGTCTGCCCGGACGCACCGACACGCGCGGCTCCTGGAAGACGACCTCGCCCTCGAACGCACGGGGATTGATCATCCGGCGGAATCGGCTGCCGAGCCGGTAGATCAGCACGTCCGACAGCTGCCGTTCCCAGAAGTCCGCCATCGTCCAGGTGGAGAAGGCCTCGAAGAGCCGGTCCTGGACACATTTGGCGATGAGGTAGTAACCGAGCTGGTTGTAGCAGATGTTGAACTCGACCGCGTTGAAGTGGCCGGTGTCGTCGATGTAGCAGGACTCCGCGATGCCGAACCGGCCCCGGGCGCTCACCGTGTCCGGGCGTCCGGTCACCTCGGCCTCCCGCAGGTACCGGCTGTGGTCCCGGTAGGGCCGCAGCACGCCGTCCAGCAGTTCCCGGTCGGTGGCAAGCTGCTGGGGCATCATCCGGCGACCCCGAAGAACGGGAAGTCGTCGTGCACGGTGACCCGGTACGACTGGGCGGGCTCCGGACGGGGGTTGTGCAGCGCCCGGTGCACGAGTGCCCGGTTGTCCCACAGCAGCAGGTCGCCCTCGGTGAAGCTCTGCAGGTGGATGTGCGGATCGGTGAAGCCGGTGTCGAGCTGTCCGCTGCGTTCGAGCACTTCCTGGAGGATCTCCGGAGGCAGCCGGGTGCCGTCGGGCTCGACGAAGCCGAAGGAGGCGGCCTCGCTCACGTAGAGGATCTCCTCGCCGGTCACCGGGTGCGTGAAGACGGTCGGGTGGAAGACCGGCGGGGTGACCTGCTCGATCTCGGCCTGCACCTCGTGGATGGGCCGGTACACGTCGGTGGGGCGGATCTTGAAGTAGCGGCGTGGGCTGTGCTCGACGAGGGTGCCGCGCAACCGGTCCTTCAGCCGGTCGGGCAGTTCGGCGAAGACCTTCGCCATGTCGATGTAGAAGGTACCGCGATTCGTTTTGGGCACGATCTGCGGATACGTCATCGTGATGCCGAAAGGATTCGACATGAAGGAATAGTCGGCGTGCCAGAATTTGCCGGTCTGCGGCACACCTTCGGTGCTGTCGCCCGGCTTCGTCCCCGATACGAATATTTCCGGGTGTTCCGGGTGGTGGTACATCGGTTCGTAGTACACCTCGATGGTGCCGAGTGCGCGTCCCAGGGCCACGAACTCCTTGGGCTCCAGGTGCTGGTCCTTGAGGACCAGGAGGCGGTGCCGGTAGAGGGAGGCCTTCAGTTCCGCGAGGTCGGCGTCCGAGGCGCCGGCTAACTCGAAACCGGAGATCGTGGCCCCCATGAGGCTGCCGGAATTCGGCTCTGTCTTCACGAGAAATCCTTTCCTGCGGTGACGTCCGCGGGCAGGGCGAAAAAGGCCCGACGGAAATCGTGGGCCGTGACGCCGCTTCGCGTTTCGGGGATCAGTTAAACGTGCGGTAGAGGGGGCTCGTCCCCGTACCGTTCGATTGTGATTCTGATCATGATCGACGGTGCGGCTTGACACCGGGGATCTCCACCGGGGGCTCCGGCCCGCCCGCGCTCCGTCCCGTGGGCCACGGGAGTGACCGTGCCGCCCCGGCCGTGACCCCGCGCATGCCGGTGGAAGGTAACCGGCGACTCCACCCGCCTCGCCGAAGGAGCCCCATGCGCCCCTCCCTCCTCGTCCCGGCCCTCGCCGGCGCCCTGCTTCTCACCGCCGCCCCCGCGGCCGCCGCCCGCACCGCCGCCGTGCCCGTCGACGAGATCACCGTCGACTCCACCGCCCCGCTCACCACCGCCGGGCACCCCACCCTCACCGGCAGCTACCGCTGCGCCCCCGCGGCCGGTCCCGTCTTCCTCTCCGTCTCCCTGTCCCAGGCCGACCCGCGCGTCCACCACGGCATCGGCAGCACCTCCGCCCTCTGCGACGGCGCCACCCACCGCTGGACCCGCACGGCCACCGGCACGCGCACCTATGCGGCGGGCACGGCCCACGTCCAGGTGAGCCTGGTCGAGCTCAGCGCCACGGGTCTGCCGCTGCCCCGCGTCCACCGCATCGCCGAGGGCACGGTCACGCTGACGGCCGCACCGTGAGAGCCGCAGCGCCCTGGGACGAGAGATTGGACTGACAGAATTTGTCATCTGTCATTCGTTCTCCTAGGCTGCCCGCATGACAACCGGCACACCCGCCCCGGCGCCCGCGCCCACCGCCCGTCTCGGTTCCCGCGCGCTCCACCGCGTCGGCTACGGCGCCGCCCAGCTCGACCGCCTGCTCCACCGCCGCGAGGAGGCCCTCGCGCTGGTGCGCCGCGCCGTAGAGCTGGGCGTCGACCACGTGGACACCGCCGACTTCTACGGCCACGGCTACGCCAACGACGTGCTCCGCGAGGCCCTGCGCCCCGAGGACGACGTCCTGGTCGTCACGAAGGTCGGCGCCGTCCCCGACCCCGGCGGCCCCCTGCCCCTGCGCCTCGCGCAGCGCCCCGCGGAGCTCCGGGCCGCCGTCGAGGACAATCTGCGCGGCCTGGGCGTCGAACGGCTCGACGTCGTCAACCTGCGCCGCCTGGACGTCGGCCCCGGACTGCGCGCGGAGGGCGAGCAGGTGGTCGACCTCGACGACCAGCTCGCGGAACTGCTCGCCCTGCGTGAGAAGGGCCTGATCGGCGAGATCGGCCTCAGCAGCGTCGACCTCGAGGGACTGCGCCGCACCCTGCCGGCCGGCATCGTCTGTGTGCAGAACGCCTACAGCCTGCTCTCCCGCGAGGACGAGGAGATGCTGCGGCTGTGCGAGGCCGAGAACATCGCCTGGGTCCCGTTCTTCCCCCTGGGCGGCGCCTTCTTCCCGGACGTCCCCAAGGTCACCGAGGAGCCCCTGGTGCGCCGGGTGGCCGAATCGCTGGACGTGACGCCCTCTCAGGTCGGTCTCGCCTGGCTGCTGCACCACGCGCCGAACGTGCTCCTCATCCCCGGCACCGCCGACGCCGCCCACCTCGAGGCCAACCTGGCGACCGCGCACGTCACGCTCGACGCCGAGACCCTGGCCGCCCTGGACGCACTCGCGTCCGCCCCCGCCGACGCCCGGAAATGACCAGCGGCTTCCGCGTGTTGTCACCCGCGCACCGCGTCACCGAAGCCATCACCGACACAGCGCTCACCGACCCGAACACCCCACGCCACGTCCGACCGCGCGCATGACGGCGGACGAGGACAAGCACAAGGACGAAGGACGGATCATGAAGGCCATCATCTACCGCGCCAACGGCGGCCCCGAGGTACTCGAACTCGTCGAGCGCGACCTGCCCGAGCCCGGACCCGGCGAGGTCCGCGTGCGCGTCGCCGTCTCCGGCGTCAACCCGACCGACTGGAAGGCCCGCCAGGGCGCCAACGGCTCCCTGGCGTTCCCCGAGTACACCCCGCACCACGACGCCGGCGGCGTGATCGACGCCGTGGGCGAGGGCGTGGACGCCGGCCGCGTCGGACAGCGGGTCTGGCTCCACATGGCCGCCGGCGGACGCCCCACCGGCACCGCCGCCGAGTACACGGTCGTTCCCGTCGAGCGGACCGCCCCGCTCCCCGACGAGGTCGGCTTCGACGTCGCCGCCGCGCTCGGCGTTCCCGCGCTCACCGCCCACCGCGCGCTCACCGTCGCCGAGGACGCGCCGGACCGGCTGTCGCCGGGCGCGCTGGAGGGCAAGGTCGTGCTCGCCGCGGGCGGCGCCGGCGCGGTCGGGCACGCCGTGATCCAGCTCGCCCGCTGGGCCGGGGCCACCGTGATCAGCACGGTCAGCGGCCCCGAGAAGGCGCGGCTGGCCAAGGCCGCCGGCGCCGACCACGTGGTCAACTACCGCGAGGGCGACCCGGCCGCCGAGATCCGCGCCCTCGCCCCGAACGGCGTCGACATCGTCGCCGAGGTCGCCCTCGGCGCCAACCTCGACCTCGACCTGGCCGTCCTCGCGACCCGCGGCACGATCGCCACGTACGCCAACGACGGCAACAAGCCGGTCGCGCTCGACGTGCGCCAGAACATGACCCTCAACACGAGGTTCCAGTTCCTGGTCCTCTACACGGTCGGCCCGAAGGCGCTCGCCGCCGGCGCCGAGGACGTCTCCGCCGCCCTGCGCGACGGCGCCCTCCCGGTCGGCGAGGAGCACGGCCTGCCCCTGCACCGCTTCCCGCTCGACCGCACCGCCGAGGCCCAACGCGCGGTGGCGGAGGGCGCGGTCGGCAAGGTCCTGGTGGACGTGGCTCCGTGACGCACCGGCGGGGGCGGCGACGCACGCCGTCCTCGCCGGCGGTTCAGCGGCGCGAGCCCGCCGCCAGCGCCGTGAACGCGGCCCAGGCGTCCCGGGACACGGCCAGCGCGCGCCGGTCCGTATCCTTGGAGTCCCGGACGAGGACGGCCGCGGTGCGCACGGCGACCTCGACGCAGTTGTCACCGGAGCTGCCGCTGTAACTGCTCTTGAACCATGCCAGTTCAGTTTCAGTGGTACTCATAGCGCTCCTCGCATCTGCTCCAGCAGGCTCACCGTGGCCTCACGGCCGAGGGCCTGTGAACGCAGCTTGCCATAGCGCTGGAGCATGGCGCTTACGTCCTTCGGCGCTGTGATGAGAACGCTCGACTGCTGGCCCTCGGAGTAGCCCACCCACTCGTGCCGGGACGTCTCGGCCAGGTACATCAAGCCGTCGATGCCCGCGTGGTCGTACTGACGCAGAGGCATCACCTGGAGCTCGACGTTCCTTCGAGACCCCTGCTCCAGCAGGTGCTCCAGCAGGTGCCGGGTGACCGTCGGGCCGCCCATGTGCCTCTCCAGCAAGGCCTGTTCGATGACGAAGCTGAAGGCCGTGTGAGATCGCTCGGTCAGCAGCTGCTGGCGTTCCAGCCGTGCCGCGACCTGATGCTCGATCTGTTCCTCGGACAACGGAGGCAGCCGCCGCTCGAAGATCGCGCGGATGTACGGCTCAGGCTGCAACAGCCCGGGAACGGCACGGCATTCGTACGCGTAGAGCGACACCGCCTCCTCCTCGACCGCCGCCCACTGCCGGAACCACGACGCCAGCCCCGCCTTCCGCGTGAGGCTCTTCGCCGCCGCCCTCAAGACCCGTCCCGCGACCGCGCCCAGCACCTCCTCTGCGCGGTCCAGCAGGTCCCTCGGCGGGAACCGTTTGCCCTGTTCGATCTTCGCGACGTACGCGACCGAGTACCGCACCAGCGGCGCGAACTGCTCCTGAGTCAGGCGTGCCTCCTCCCGCAGGACCTTGAGGACCGCCCCGAACGTCCGCAGGCTGTCCGAGAGTTCCGGCTCGCAGCCACCGCCCCCGCCCTGCCCCGCTTTCCCGCCGCCGTTGCCCGTCGCCATCGCGGCCGCCTTCATCCGTGCCGCCGGGCCGTGTGTGTGCCGGGCCCGACGCCTGCCGTACCGTCCGCCGTCCGCGCTGCGCCACGCTCGGCGCATGCATCGTCACGTACAGCGACCGGTCCGGTCCAGTGGGCCGACCAGTACAGCGCGATCTGTATCGGCCGCGGACCTGCCGGACGGCCGGAGCACCTCGGCAGGTTGGACCGCATGCCGATCCCTCACGTCCGAAGCGCCGTCCCGGTGGACGCGTTCCGTCAGCGCTTCTCCGCCACCCGCCGTGGTGCCCGCCTCGCCCGGCTGCTCGCCGCGCATCAGCTCGCCGAGTGGGGCCTCCCGCACGGCACCGAGGCGCACGACACCGCCGTACTGGTCGTCGCGGAACTCGCCGCGAACGCGGTCCTCCACGGCCGGGTCTCGGGACGGGACTTCGCCCTGTCCCTGCTCCGCGACGAGACCCGGGGCACGCTCCGGATCGAGGTCACCGACACCCACCCCGCCTTCCCGGTGCGCGGGACCCCCGCCCCCGAGGAGGACGCGGGACGCGGACTGCTCCTCGTCGAGGCACTCGCCACCGACTGGGGCGTACAGGGCCGCCCCGGCCCGGGCAAGACGGTGTGGGCGCTGTGCCCCCTGCCCCAGGGCGCCCGGCTCGGTCCTCGACTGGGGTCCGAGGCCCGCGAGGGGTTCAGGCCGGCAGCAGGACCGGCTTGACGGCCTCGCCGCTCTCGACCGCCTGGGTCCAGGCGTCGATGTCACTCAACGGGAAGGTGGTCACCAGCCGGTCGACCGGCAGGTCCCCGCGTTCCGCCATGGCCACCAGACGGGGGATGAGTTCGTGGGGGCGCGACGCTCCCTCCACCACGCCGACGAGGCGTTTACTGCCATTGACCAGGTCCATGACGTCCAGCGGGACGGTGGTGCCGGCCCGGGCGGTCCCCACGACGGCGATGGTGCCGCCACTCGCGAGGGCCCGGATGCCGTCCCCCAGCGCCGCCGGAGACCCGCTGCTCTCCACGATGTGAGAGGCGCCGCCGCCGAGTATCGACCGCACCCCTTCGTCGGTGGCGCCACGGGACGCGTTGACCACATGCGTGGCGCCGACATCGAGGGCCAGGTCCAGCCGGCTGTCACGGGTGTCCACGGCGATCACCGTGCGGTTTTCCAGGGCGGCCGTCATCACCGCCGACAGGCCCACGGCACCGGCGCCGATCACCACCACCGGCGCCGTGGGCGCGGGCGCGAGGACGTTCAGGACACTGCCCGCCCCGGTCTGCACCGCGCAGCCGAAGGGCGCGAGCAGCCGTGCGGGAAGGTCGGTGTCGACGACGACCGCGTTGCGCTCGTTCACCAACGCATGTGTGGCGAACGCCGACTGACCGAAGAAGTTCCCGTTCACCGGCTCGCCGTCGCGCCACAGGCGCGCGGTGCCGTCCTCGCGGGTACCCGCGGTGAAGTTGCGGGACACGAACCGGTGACACTGGCTGGGGACACCGGCCCGGCAGGGGCCGCAGCGCCCGCAGGAGTCGAAGGTCAGCACGACCCGGTCGCCGGGCCGCAGCCCGGTCACCGAACCGCCCACTTCCTCGACCGTTCCGGTGCCCTCGTGGCCGGCCACCAGCGGTGCCGGGACCGGCAGCGCGCCGGTCCGTGCCTGGACGTCGGCGTGGCACACGCCCACGGCGTCGATCCGTATCAGGGCCTCGTCGGCCCTCGGCGCGTCGATCTCCAGCTCGGCAAGGGCGAACGGTGCGCCGGCGGCGTCGGCCACGGCCGCGGTGACGCGACGCCGCGCGCCCACCGCGGCACCGCTCGGGTCCGGCCCGGAAGGTAGGTGCGGTGCGGAAGAGATGGTGTTCACCTCTCTCAATCAGAACGACGGCAGCCGACGCTCACCGCTCTGCACGGTGACGGCGATCTGGTCGGTGAAGTCGTGAAGGGAATGGGGACCGCTGCGGCCCCAACCGCTGTCGCGCACACCACCGATCGGCGCCTGTATCTCGTCGTCGATGGTGGGCAGGTTGATACGCACCGAGCCGGCCCGGATACGCTCCGACAGACGGACGGCACGATGGGTGTCCCCGGAGATGATCGCCGAAGTGAGCCCGTACTCGAGGCGGTTGGCGAGGTCGACGGCCTCGTCGGCGCTCTCGACCGACCGTACGACGACCACCGGTCCGAACGTCTCCTCCACCGAGACGGCCGCGTCGTCCGGCACGTCCGCCAGAACGGTGGGGGCGTAGACCGGCCCGTCATGGGTGCCGCCGGTCAGCAGCCGGGCTCCCTTCGCCACGGCGTCCCGCACGCGCTCGTCGACGCGGCTCAGAGCCTCGGGTGTGATCAACGGTCCGATGAAGGTCTCCTCCTCCAGCGGGGAGCCGGCCCGCAGGGCGCCGGCCTTGGCCACCAGCCGCTCGACGAACACGTCGTACAGGTCCCGGTGGACGAGGATCGTCCGCGCGTTGAGGCAGATCTGCCCCTGGTGGAAGAAGGCGCTGAACGCGGCCACGCGCACCGCGTAGTCGAGATCGGCGTCGTCCAGGACGATCAACGGGTTGTACCCGCCGAGTTCCATGACCGACCGCTTCAGCGCCGCGCCGGCACGCTCGGCCAGCATGCGTCCGGTGGGGACGCTGCCGATGAAGTTGACGCAGCGCACCGCGGGATTCTCGAAGAACTCGTCGGCGATCGGGCCCGCCTCACCGGGACCGTGCGTCACCACGTTGACCACCCCGGCCGGCAGACCGGCCTCGTGGAGGATCTCGGCTACCTGGATGCCCGCCGAGACGGGCGCCAACTCGGTGGGCTTGACCACGACCGTGTTACCGGCGACGAGCGGCGAGAGGATCGCGCGCCAGGCCAGGATCTGCGCCCCGTTCCAGGGGGTGAAACTGGCGACCACCCCGAGCGGACGGCGCACCACGGTCTGTGTGGTGTCCGGGAAATCGGAGGGCAGCACTTCACCGGCGGGGAGGTAGGCCCAGCCCGCCGCCTGTTCGATGAGCTGTATGACCAGGCCGAGCTGGAAGCGGCCGTTGAGCAGCGTGGTCCCGGTCTCCCTGGCCATCGTCTCGGCCAGTTCCTCGCTGCGCCGCTCCACGATGGCCGCGGCCCTGCGCAGGATGCCGGCTTTCTCGGCCGGAGTGGTTCGGGCCCAGGCAGGAAAGGCCCGGTCGGCGGCGGTGATCGCCGCCGCCGTCTCCGCGCGCCCGCAACGGGCGGCGACGGCGAAGACCTCCTCCGTCCACGGGTCGAAGTCCTCGAATGTTCCGGCCTCTGCCGTGAGCCACTTGCCGTCACTGAAATACCCGTATTCGGAGGGCCCCTTTCGTGGCTGTCCCGTCCGCGATGCCGACGACGAGGATGCGGTCCGGTGATTCATCGTTGTCCTCCAGGGACGTTCGAAGAATGCCCGCAGTGGGCTTCACATCGACCCTCCATCGCGACTGGGCATGCCGTCAAATGCATGTCAAGCACTGTTAATATGCGCCACATGCATATCGAGAGCGTTGATCTGAACTTGCTCAAGGCACTTGACGTGCTGCTGGACGAACGCCATGTCTCACGTGCGGCGGCCCGTTTCCACCTCAGCCAATCGGCGATGAGCCGCACCCTGAGCAGGCTGCGGGAGGCATTCGGTGACGAGTTGCTCGTACGCACCGCCACCGGTTACGTCCTCACGCCACGCGCCCGTCACATCCAGGCCGAACTCTCGGACCTACTGCCCAGACTGCGGAGCCTGGTGACCGAGGACGATTTCGATCCCTCGACGGCGAACGGACAGATCCGCATAGCGGCGTCCGACTATTTCCTGGCCGTACTCGGAAACGCTGTTTTCTCTGCGTTCTTCGAGCAGGCCCAGGGCATTTCACTGGTCGTGGAGCCGGTCGGTCCCACCACATTCGACGATCTCGAACGAGGCCGCGTGGACATGGCGTTCGTCCCGACGTCGGTGCCTCCCCAGATGTCCAGGCACGTGCTGTTCACCGAGGATCACGTGTGCGTGCTGGCCGAAGACCACCCGCTGACCCGGGACCGGCTGACGCCGGCCGACCTGGGGGCGTATCCGCATGCCGGAGTGGCGGCCCTGGAGAGCGGGCGCATGCTGGTGGAGGCGCACTTGGAGCGGCTCGGCATTCGCCCGCCCGCCGGGCTGACCGTTCCCTATTTCGCCGCGGCTGCCGCCGCCGTGCGCGGGACCCGTCTGATCGCGACAGTACCCAGGCGGCTCGTCGGCCTCCTGCGGGAACCCGGGGTGCGTGTGGCCGAGGCGCCGGAGCGGTTCCCCTCCTTCGACTACCCGATGCTGTGGCATCCGCGTCTGACCGGCGACCCCGCGCACCGGTGGATGCGCTCGCTCCTGATCCGCGCCGGGGCGGCTCTCACACCCGGGCCGGACACCGGTGCCGCGAAGGACGGTCCCTCAGGCGAGCAGTCCCTGTCCGAGTGAGAGGTCCTCGTCGTCGATGACATTGCGCTTGAGCCAGGTGGAGAAGGGGACGCCGTCGGCCGTGCACTTGTTGTAGAAGTTGCTGTTCGTCAGGGTGTGTTGGGTGGCGTGCTTCCTCGCGTTGTGGCCCCAGGCGGTGAGGAAGAAGTTGTAGTGGAGGCCGGACTTGTCGAGGCGTGCGATCGATGCCTTGGTGTTGGCCGCCCAGTCGTCGATGAACGCGTCGGTCTCGGTCGACGTGCGGTTCAGTGCGGCGCCGAAGCGCGTGAGGGTGTCGTCGTAGAGCGTGTTGGCGTGCAGGTACTTGATGGCGCGCGGGGTGGCGTCGCAGCGGTGAAGAAGCGCGTCCTCGTAGAGGTCGGTGCCGATGTCGAAGCCCAGGGTCTTCGCGCTGTCGGCTTTCCAGGTCGTGTCCATGATGTCGCGCCAGCGCTCGCTCACGATTCCGACGCCGTCCGAGAGGCAGTAGAGCTTCGAGTCCGGGTAGTGGTCGGCGATCTGCGGGGCGTAGAAGGCGGAGGACCATGCGCCGGCGCTTTCGCCGGAGACGAGGACCTTGTCGGCTGCCGGGAAGTTGGCGTAGACCCAGTCGAGTACGGCCGTCACGTTGTTGCGCCCGTTGTGGTGGACCTTGGTGGTCGTGCCGTTGTGGGAATAGGTGTTGACGGTGTCACCGACATGCAGGTCCCCGGTGCTGTAGGGGACGAAGACGATGTTCCAGTCACGGAAGGCGTTGGCGGTGGCGCGGCGGTCGGCCATCCCGGCGAGCCCGGCGGGGAACAGTCGGGTCAGCGAGTCGAAGTAGAACATCCGCAGATCCCGCGTGTAGCCGCGCACGAGGCCGAGGGGTCTGATCGGACGGGCGGCGGTCTCCCCGTCCCAGCAGGCTCCGCCACCGGAGAACTGGATCACGAGATTGCTGGACGTACCGCGCCGGACGAACATCGCGTACGCGGAGCCGTCGGCACTCACGGTCGTCCTCCCCAGGTCGACGGTGTGCCATGTGGTGTCCGTGACCTCGTCGAGGCCGGTCACCTGGCTCGGGCGGCCGAAGTGGATGAAGTACAGGTAGAGGATTCCCATCACGAGTACGGCGCCGATCGCGGCCGCGGCCGCCGCCACGTTCGTGTAGAGGCCGAGGGCGACCGCGGCGCAGATGACTGCGGCGACGGCCCACTTTGCTGCTTTCATGCGTGCACTGCCTGTCTGTGTCGTGGGATGAGGGCAGCCCATTTAGCTCTACCCGCACTCTTAGTATACCGACATTACTTTTACTCTCAAGGTACAAAGAGATCGAGGGTAAGATGAGGGGATGGTGGATGAGGAGCCCCTGGGGCGGCGTGAGCGCAAGAAGGCGGCGACGCGGGCGACGATCCTGGAAGCGGCGACGGCGCTGTTCCTGGAGCGAGGCTTCGACGCGGTGACGGTGCGCGAGATCGCGGACCGGGCCGACGTGACACCCAAGACGGTCTTCACGCACTTCCCGCAGAAGGAAGCGCTCGTCTTCGCGGACGAGAAGGAACGGCACGACCGGCTGGTGGCCGCCGTCCGGGACCGCCCTTCGGGCGTTTCGGTCTCCGACGCGCTCAAGGCGCACTACCTGGCGGAGATCGCCGAGCTGAGAACGGAGCCGCAGAGCCGGATCCTCGCGCTGATGGACGGCACGCCGGCGTTGATCGACTACGCGGAGAAGATGTGGCTGCGTCACGAGGACGCGCTGATCGCCACGCTCACCGAGGAGTTCGGTCTCGCCGAGCCCAGTGAGGAGATCCGCTTCTACGTGCGTTTCGCGCTGCAGATCCAGCTCATCGCGGTCCGCGAACCGGACCCGGAGGCGTACGTGGAGGCCGGCTTCCGGTTCCTCGACCGGGGCTGGGCCCACTACGGCGAGGGTGGGCGCTAGGGGCCGTCTGACAATTCGCGCCTGCCGCGCGTGGTCCGGCACGCGCTTCCCCTCTGCCCTGAACGGGCGTGGGGGCCACCACCGCGTCGGCCTCCTCCTCCGCCGTGCGGCCGCACGCACCGGACCCCGCTCGGGCCGGACGAAGCGCACCGCGCCTCACCGTCGGCCTCGTCCGAACGGGCTGCCCCGGTTCGGCCCGTACCGCTCGAGACGTTGGCCGGGCCTGCCCTGGCAGGGTGTCAGCGGAGACGGGTGAGCCCGTCGAGGATGACGGCGATGCCCGTGAGGAACTGCTCGCGGTCGTCGTGATCCCTCATACGGCCGACGATGGCGTGCATGAACGGATAGGCCTCGGGCGTGAGTTCCTGCAGGCTGGCTGAAGCCGCGTGCTCCTCGCGGTCGGCATCGCCGTCGGTGCCGGAGGTGTCCCCTTCGATGCGGACGTTCTGGCTGACGGCGCCGAGGATGTAGTCCCTGAGCGTGGAGGCCGCGTCGAACCAGCGCTCCTCTGGCACGCCGAGTGCCTGCACCTGCCGGCCGAGGCGCTCGAAGATGCCGACCGTGACCGGCCCGACGGGGTTGCGGACGATCTGCAGGGTCAACCGCGTGGCCAGCCACGGGTGAGCGGTGATCGCATCGAACAGGGCCAGGGCGGCCTCGCGGATCTCCTCGGCCGGTGTGGACGCCGCGGGGACGGGCGCCGCGGCCAGCGCCGCCGTCACGACCGTCTCGGTCGCCGCGTCCAGCAGATCGTCCCGTTTGCCCACGTGGTACGCGATCGCCCCCGCCCCCGTCGACAGGCGCTCACTGAGGGCCCGAACGGTCAACGCACCCTCGCCGCCCGCGTCGAGCAACTCGATGGCGGCGGCGACGATCTGATCTCTGGAAAGCACCTGATTACGCCGCCCTGGGCGGCGGGTTGGCGTTGTCATGCCTCCATGATGACACATTTAGTGCACCGTGCCAACTTGGTTTTACGCACCAACTTGGTGTAGCGTCCCATTTTGGCACGCTGAACCAAATGGAGTGGCGCGGCCGCATCGATCCAGTCCACTGGGAGTCGTCATGAAAACTGTCACGATCGTCGGCGCCGGGCTCGGCGGCCTCACCCTGGCCCGCGTCCTGCACGTGCACGGCATACCGGTCGAGGTCTACGAAGCCGAAGCCTCACCCGATGCGCGGGCGCAGGGCGGCATGCTCGACATCCACGACTACAACGGCCAGCTCGCCATCGAAGCCGCGGGCCTGCGGGAGGCATTCCGCGCCATCGTGCTGGAAGGCCGCCAGGCGATGCGGGCGCTCAGCGAGGACGGAACCCTGCTGTTCGAGAAGGCCGACGACGGCCAGGGCGGCAGGCCCGAAGCCCAGCGTGCGGATCTGCGGCGGATGCTGCTCGACGCGCTCCCCGCCGGCACGGTGAACTGGGGCGCCAAGGTCACCGGAGCCCGCGGCCTCGGCGAGGGCCGCCACGAGGTCGCCTTCGCCGACGGCCGCACCCTCGTCACCGAGCTGCTCGTCGGTGCCGACGGCGCCTGGTCGAGGATCCGCCCGCTGCTGTCGGCGGCGACACCGGAGTACGCCGGCACCTCGTTCGTCGAGACCTACCTGCACGAGGCCGACACGCGGCACCCGGGCGCCGCGAAGGCGGTGGGCGGCGGCATGATGTTCGTCCCCGCACCCGACCGGGGCATCACCGCGCACCGCGAACGCGGTGACACCCTGCACGCCTACATATCCCTCACCAGGCCGCTGGACTGGTTCGACCGGATCGACTTCACCGACTCCGCCGCGGCCACCGCCCGCGTCGCCGCCGAGTTCGAGGGCTGGGCCCCGGAGATCACCGCACTGATCACCGACAGCGACACCCCGCCCGTCCTGCGTCCGCACTTCGCCCTGCCCGACGGGCACCGCTGGCAGCGGACGCCAGGGGTGACCCTGATCGGCGACGCCGCACATCTGCAGGTCCCCAACGGCGAGGGAGCCAACTGGGCCATGTGCGACGGCGCCGAACTCGCCGGCGCCCTCGCCGCTCACCCCGACGACCTCGAAGCGGGCCTCGAAGCCTACGAACAGGCCATGTTCACCCGCATGAGCCAGGCAGACGACGTGATGAACGAACACCTCGAGGAGGCGTTCGGCGAGGACATGCCGGAAAGCCTGCGGGCGCTGATGCCCGAGAGCCGGCAGGACGACTGAGCGGCACGAGCGGCACACCTCACCGGCGTGAGCCTGGTGCCGGGCCCGTCCGGCCGTGAGGGGTGGCGTGCGCCGCACTCCTCCCCGCCCCGCCGAGCGGCAGGTCGGAGGGGGTGCGGCGGCACCCGCACGTCAGATGTCCCGGAACGTCTCGATCTGCGCGCCCACCGAGTTGAGGCGCTCGGCCAGTTCCTCGTAGCCGCGGTTGATGACGTACACGTTGCGCAGCACCGACGTGCCCTCGGCCGCCATCATCGCCAGCAGGACGACCACCGCCGGGCGCAGGGCCGGCGGGCACATCATCTCGGCGGCGCGCCAGCGGGTGGGACCCTCCACCAGGACCCGGTGCGGGTCGAGGAGCTGGAGGCGGCCGCCGAGGCGGTTGAGGTCGGCCAGGTAGATGGCGCGGTTGTCGTAGACCCAGTCGTGGATCAGGGTCTTGCCCTGCGCGGTGGCCGCGATGGCCGCGAAGAACGGCACGTTGTCGATGTTGAGGCCGGGGAACGGCATCGGGTGGATCTTGTCGATCGGCGCCTCCAGCTTGGAGGGGCGCACGGTCAGGTCCACCAGCCGCGTACGGCCGTTGTCGGCGACGTACTCCGCAGAGCGGTCGTGGTCCAGGCCCATCTCCTCCAGCACCGCGAGCTCGATCTCGAGGAACTCGATGGGGACCCGGCGCACCGTCAGCTCCGACTCCGTCACCACGGCGGCGGCGAGCAGACTCATCGCCTCCACCGGGTCCTCGGAGGGGGAGTAGTCCACGTCGACGTCGATGTTCGGCACGCCGTGCACGGTGAGCGTGGTGGTGCCGATGCCCTCCACCTGCACGCCCAGTGCCTCCAGGAAGAAGCACAGGTCCTGGACCATGTAGTTGGAGGAGGCGTTGCGGATGACGGTGACGCCCTCGTGGCGGGCGGCGGCCAGCAGCGCGTTCTCCGTCACGGTGTCCCCGCGCTCGGTCAGCACGATCGGCCGGCCGGGCGTCGCGGAGCGGTCCACCTGGGCGTGGTAGAGCCCCTCGGTGGCGGTGATGTCCAGACCGAACCGGCGCAGCGCGATCATGTGCGGTTCGACGGTGCGGGTGCCGAGGTCGCAGCCGCCGGCGTACGGGAGCTTGAAGTGCTCCATGCGGTGCAGCAGCGGGCCGAGGAACATGATGATGGACCGGGTGCGGCGGGCGGCGTCCGCGTCGATGGCGGCCATCTCCAGCACGGCCGGGGGCACGATCTCCAGGTCCACGCCGTCGTTGATCCAGCGGGTGCGGACGCCGATGGAGTTCAGCACCTCCAGGAGGCGGTAGACCTCCTCGATGCGGGCGACCCGGCGCAGCACCGTGCGCCCCTTGTTGAGCAGGGAGGCGCACAGCAGCGCGACACACGCGTTCTTGCTCGTCTTGACGTCGATGGAACCGGAGAGCCGGCGTCCGCCGACCACCCGCAGGTGCATCGGACCCGCGTAGCCCAGGGAGACGATCTCACTGTCCAGGGCCTCGCCGATGCGCGCGATCATCTCAAGGCTGATGTTCTGGTTGCCGCGTTCGATGCGGTTCACGGCGCTCTGACTGGTACCGAGAGCCTCGGCGAGCTGTGACTGTGTCCAGCCGCGGTGCTGTCGTGCGTCACGGATGAGCTTGCCGATGCGTACGAGGTAGTCGTCTGACATGAGGTGAGACTATCTCAGATATGAGATGAGTTGCGCGCGGGGTGGGTGGAACGGGTGACGCGCCGCCGACACCCCTCACAAAGGCCGTACCGGTGCATCGATGCCACCCTTGCCGCCCGGCCTAACGACGCCCGCGTCGCCTCGCCCGAACGGTGCCCCGCCGGGCGGCGGAGCGCACCGCCGCCCGGGCCGGGGCGCGCCCCCACCGCGCCCTCGCGCGCCCCTTCGCCCGGCCGGTCCGTCACACAGGCGGTCAGTCACACGGTCGGTCGCCCGGCCGTTGCGGCCCTCAGTCGTTCCGGCCGCGGGCGGTGTGCGTGCGTCGCCAGCCGAAGGGGCCCGGCAGGTCCATGGACGTCGTACGGCGGCCGGTGCTGCTGTGCGTGTGGCGCGGACCCTTCTTGCCACCGGTGGTGACGGACCAGGACTTCTTGTTGATGTTGAGGCGGACCCCCGGCAGGATCCTGAAGCTCTTGCGGAACGTGAGCGGCATCTGGGCCTCCTTGGCTGGCTATCGCTCCTCCCGGTCCCCTCCGGATACCCCGCATCCGGGCGCACACGCGAGGCCGGGCGCCCAACACCCCTTCCGCGCACGCGCGATGGGGTGGCCGGCGGCCGGTGGCGGCCCCGCCCGGTCAGCCCGGGAGCGTCGCGAGCTGGATCAGGTTGCCGCAGGTGTCGTCGAGGACCGCCACCGTGACGGGTCCCGCGTCCACGGGCTCCTGGGTGAAGCGGACGCCGAGCCCGCTCAGCCGCGCGTGCTCGGCCCGCACGTCGTCCACGGCGAACTGGGCGAGCGGAATCCCGTCCCGCACGAGCGCCTCGCGGTAGGCGAGGGCGGCCGGATGGCGGGCGGGCTCCAGGAGCAGTTCGGCGCCGTCGGGGTCGTCGGGGGAGACGACGGTCAGCCACCGGTCCTGCTCGCCCACGGGGACGTCGTGCTTCTTCACGAAGCCGAGCACCTCCGTGTAAAAGCGCTCGGCCGCGGCCTGGTCGTCGACGTAGACGCTGGTCAGGTGGATCCTCATGCGGCGCTCTCCTCCGGTCCGTACCCCCGCGCGCATTTCGTCGCGGGCGGCCGGCACCAGTGTGCCGGGTGGCCGGGAGGGCCGCCCGCACATGACCCGGACGCCCTCATGTACTAGAGTTATCTCGACATCGAGATATCTGCCGAGGCGCACCGCAGCCGCACGCCGGGGCCGATCCGGCGGTAAGGCTTACCTAAGTAAGTCGTACCTTAGCGGATCGCGAGGACGTCGTGGCGGCAGGATGCGGTGGAACGCGCACAGAAATGAAGGAGACCGTCGTGTCGGCGAACAGCTTCGACGCCCGCAGCACGCTGCAGGTGGGCGACGAGTCGTACGAGATCTTCCGCCTGGACAAGGTGGAGGGCTCGGCCCGACTCCCCTACAGCCTCAAGGTCCTGCTGGAGAACCTGCTTCGCACCGAGGACGGCGCGAACATCACCGCCGACCACATCCGTGCCCTCGGCGGCTGGGACTCGCAGGCACAGCCCTCGCAGGAGATCCAGTTCACGCCGGCCCGCGTGATCATGCAGGACTTCACCGGCGTGCCCTGCGTCGTCGACCTCGCCACCATGCGCGAGGCCGTCAAGGAGCTGGGCGGCGACCCGGCGAAGATCAACCCGCTGGCCCCGGCCGAGCTGGTCATCGACCACTCCGTCATCGCCGACAAGTTCGGCACCCACGAGGCCTTCGCCCAGAACGTCGAGCTGGAGTACGGCCGCAACCGCGAGCGCTACCAGTTCCTGCGCTGGGGCCAGACCGCGTTCGACGAGTTCAAGGTCGTCCCGCCGGGCACCGGCATCGTCCACCAGGTGAACATCGAGCACCTGGCCCGCACCGTCATGGTCCGCGACGGCCAGGCCTACCCCGACACCCTGGTCGGCACCGACTCGCACACCACCATGGTCAACGGTCTCGGCGTCCTCGGCTGGGGCGTCGGCGGCATCGAGGCCGAGGCCGCGATGCTCGGCCAGCCGGTGTCCATGCTGATCCCGCGCGTCGTCGGCTTCAAGCTGACCGGCGAGCTGCCCACCGGCACCACCGCCACCGACCTGGTGCTCACCATCACCGAGATGCTGCGCAAGCACGGTGTCGTCGGCAAGTTCGTCGAGTTCTACGGCGAGGGCGTGTCCGCCACCTCGCTGGCCAACCGCGCCACCATCGGCAACATGTCGCCGGAGTTCGGCTCCACCGCCGCGATCTTCCCGATCGACGCCGAGACGCTGAACTACCTCAAGCTCACCGGCCGCAGCGAGCAGCAGCTCGCCCTGGTCGAGGCCTACGCCAAGGAGCAGGGCCTCTGGCTGGACCCGCAGGCCGAGCCGGACTTCTCCGAGAAGCTCGAGCTGGACCTCTCCACGGTCGTGCCCTCCATCGCGGGCCCGAAGCGCCCGCAGGACCGCATCGTCCTGGCGAACGCCGCCGAGCAGTTCGGCGCCGACGTCCTGAACTACGTCGAGGCCGGCGTCACCGGCGGCGACGACCGCAAGCCCGGCGTGCCGCAGCAGGAGCAGCCGCACGGCGTGGACTCCCCGGTCGACGAGGCGAGCGACGAGTCCTTCCCGGCCAGCGACGCCCCGGCCTACGGTCACGACGACAACGGCTCCGGCGCCCCGCAGCACTCCGCCGTGGTGCCCGGCCCCGGCCCGTCGAACCCGGTCCGGGTGACCGCCCCCGACGGCACCAGCTACCAGCTCGACCACGGCGCGGTGACGGTCGCGGCCATCACCTCCTGCACCAACACCTCCAACCCGTACGTCATGGTCGCCGCCGCGCTGGTGGCCAAGAAGGCGGTGGAGAAGGGCCTGACCCGCAAGCCGTGGGTCAAGACCACCCTCGCCCCGGGCTCCAAGGTCGTCACCGACTACTTCGACAAGGCGGGTCTGACCCCCTACCTCGACAAGGTCGGCTTCAACCTGGTCGGCTACGGCTGCACCACCTGCATCGGCAACTCCGGCCCGCTGCCGGAGGAGGTCTCCAAGGCGGTCAACGACCACGACCTCGCGGTGACCTCGGTCCTCTCCGGCAACCGGAACTTCGAGGGCCGCATCAACCCCGACGTCAAGATGAACTACCTGGCCTCCCCGCCGCTGGTCGTCGCGTACGCCCTCGCCGGCTCGATGAAGGTGGACGTCACCAAGGACGCCCTGGGCACCGACCAGGACGGCAACCCGGTCTACCTGAAGGACATCTGGCCCTCGGAGACCGAGGTCAACGACGTCGTGGCGAACGCCATCGGCGAGGACATGTTCAGCAAGTCCTACGCCGACGTCTTCGCCGGCGACGCCCAGTGGCAGTCGCTGCCCATCCCCACCGGCGACACCTTCGAGTGGGACGCCGAGTCCACCTACGTGCGCAAGCCCCCGTACTTCGAGGGCATGGGCATGGAGCCGGCCCCGGTCGAGGACATCTCCGGCGCCCGCGTCCTCGCCAAGCTGGGCGACTCGGTCACCACCGACCACATCTCCCCGGCCGGTGCCATCAAGGCCGACACCCCGGCCGGCAAGTACCTCACGGAGCACGGCATCCAGCGCCGTGACTTCAACAGCTACGGCTCGCGCCGCGGCAACCACGAGGTCATGATCCGCGGCACCTTCGCCAACATCCGCCTGCGCAACCAGATCGCGCCGGGCACCGAGGGCGGCTACACCCGCGACTTCACCCGGTCCGCCGAAGAAGGAGGGGCCCCCGTCGCCTTCATCTACGACGCCTCGCAGAACTACCAGGCGGCCGGCGTGCCGCTGGTCGTCCTGGCCGGCAAGGAGTACGGTTCCGGCTCGTCCCGTGACTGGGCCGCCAAGGGCACCGCGCTCCTCGGTGTCAAGGCCGTCATCGCCGAGTCCTACGAGCGCATCCACCGCTCGAACCTCATCGGCATGGGCGTGCTGCCGCTGCAGTTCCCCGAGGGCCAGACCGCCGAGTCCCTCGGCCTGACCGGCGAGGAGACCTTCTCCGTCTCCGGCGTCACCGAGCTCAACGAGGGCACCACCCCGCGCACGGTGAAGGTCACCACCGACTCGGGCGTCGAGTTCGACGCGGTCGTCCGCATCGACACCCCCGGTGAGGCCGACTACTACCGCAACGGCGGCATCCTGCAGTACGTGCTGCGCAGCCTGATCCGCAAGTAAGGGCTCCCCGGTACGGCCGAGGGCCGCGATCCCGACGACGGGGTCGCGGCCCTCTTCGTGCCCGGGGCGGAAGGTCTCCCGATCCGGACGGTGCTGGTCCTCTCGCTGAAGAGGGGTGCGTGGTGGGCCACGGCATCCAGCCGGCAACGCGGGGCATCCACCAGGACGTCGAGGAGACCCTGAGGCGCGAACTGGCCCGCGTCACGCTGGAGAAGGTACTCGGGGACGTGCTCGCGGCACCTCGCCGACCCCTCTGATGGGCCGGGCGCCCGTGCGAACCGGGCCTGACGCTCACGGCTTCACGATCGACTCGCGCTCCTTCGGCGCGTGTCCGGATCCCACCCCGTCGAGGGCCGCCCGTGCGCGAGTGCGGCATATGCCGGGATCCCGTACGGCCGTAGCCGTCCGGAAACACCACCTTTACAAGCGCCCGCTTCCGGCGCTACCTTCCCCGACAAGCGAGGTGGGAGCGCTCCCATGTGATCGTCGGACCGGAACCCGCTCGAACACTGTCCGCTCCCGCCTCGCGTGCCCCACGCGTACGTCCGCAGTGCCACCCCCACCCGTACGTCCCGTACGGCCGCAGCGGAAGGAATGGACCTCACTGTCATGATCATGGCAAAAGCAGGCACCGGAACGTCCTTACGCCCCCCGCGTCGCCCACCCCTGTCCGCCCGGACCCGCGCCCTCTTCCTCGTCCTCGCAGCCCTCCTCGCCACCGTCCCCGCGCTCGCCCTGGTCGTCACGGCCGGCGGGACGGCCGAGGCGCACGGGACCCCGATGAAGCCCGGCAGCCGCACCTTCCTGTGCTGGCAGGACGCGCTCACCGACACCGGTGAGATCAAGCCCGTCAACCCCGCCTGCAAGGCGGCCGCACAGACCGGCGGCACCACGCCGTTCTACAACTGGTTCTCCGTGCTCCGCTCGGACGGCGCCGGCCGCACCCGCGGCTTCGTCCCCGACGGGGAGCTGTGCAGCGGCGGCAACGCCAACTTCAGCGGCTTCGACGCGGCCCGCGACGACTGGCCGGTCACCCACCTGACCTCCGGCGCGACCGTCGACTTCTCCTACAACGCCTGGGCCGCGCACCCGGGCTGGTTCTACGTCTACGTCAGCAAGGACGGCTACGACCCGACCCAGCCGCTCACCTGGGACGACCTGGAGGACGAACCGTTCCTGTCGGTGGACCACCCGCCGCTGCACGGCAGCCCGGGCACGGTCGAGGCCAACTACTCCTGGAGCGGGCAGCTGCCCTCCGGCAAGTCCGGACGCCACCTCATCTACATGGTCTGGCAGCGTTCGGACAGCGCGGAGACCTTCTACTCCTGCTCCGACGTCGTCTTCGACGGCGGCAACGGCGAGGTGACCGGCGTCCACCAGAGCGGTGGCGACGACGGCGGTTCGACCGACCCGGGCAATGACCCGAGCGACCCGGTGCTCGGCGCCTGCACCGCCACCCGTCAGACGACCGGCAGCTGGAGCGGCGGCTACCAGTCCGAGGTGACCGTCACCAACTCCGGCGACGTGCCGATGCTGGGCTGGATGGTCGACTGGACCCTGCCCTCCGGGCAGAAGGTCGACAGCCTCTGGAGCGGCAACGCCACGTACTCGGGCCAGGACGTGATGGTCCACAACGCGGACTGGAACGGCTCCCTGGATCCCGGGGAGAGCGCCACCTTCGGCTATGTCACGACGGGTGCCGGCGGGGACGACACGACGTCCCTGCCCTGCCAGGTCGGCTGAGCCGAACGCCCGGCGCCCGCCGGGTGGGCCGAGCCGGACACCCCGCGCGCCCCTGGGCGCGCGAGACGGGTCCGGTGGGGGAGTCTCCTCTCCCACCGGACCCGCACCGTCCGGCCCCAAGGGGGGAGGGGGCCGCCCGGTGGCTACAACAGTGGCTTGATGCGAACCGCTGGCAACGCGACAACGTTGTCTAACACTTCGCCACCGACTCTACTCCTCGAACGGACAACGATGTCAACCCAGTTGCGCCCCAAGAAACAAACGGGACCGCCGGGTCGACGCACCCTCACGCACCCTCCGTTCCGCCGAATCCCGGGGCCGGGACGAGCCATCGGGCCCCCACCTGCCGCTGTGCGCCACCGGACCACCACCCCGCCCCTCCCGCACGCACCCTTCCCCCCTCCGGCCCGCCCGGGTTACTGTCCCCCCGGCTTGTGCGACCTGTGGTGCGCGACCCGTCCGACGAAGGAGGGGCCGCGTCATGCGTTTCCGCCCGGCATCCCTGCTGCTGGCCGCCGTCCTGGCGACCGGCGGCGCCACCCCGGCGCTCGCCGCGAGCGCCGCCGCACCCCCGACACCGGACCTGGTCCGGGACCCGACCACGTACGTCGACCCGCTCATCGGCACCAGCAACGGCGGCGACACCTACCCCGGCGCCGTCACGCCCTTCGGCATGTTCTCCTTCAGCCCGGAGACCACCCGGGGCAACGCGACCGCCACCACCGCGCCCGGCGGCTACCACTACGACGCCACCCGCATCCGCGGCTTCAGCCTGACCCACATGTCCGGCACCGGCTGCGCCGGCGGCAGCGGGGACATCCCGTTCTTCCCCTACGCGGGCGAGGTCACCTCCTCCCCGGCGAGCGACACCAAGGACGCCGTCTACGCCTCCGACTTCAGCCACGACGACGAGACCGCCGAGCCCGGCCACTACAAGGTCGGCCTGAAGTCCGGCGTCACCGCCGACCTCACCGCCACCGCGCGCACCGGCTCGGCCCGCTTCACCTACCCCGCGGACAAACCGGCCTCGCTGCTGATCCGCAGCGCCAACTCCGAGGTCGGCTCCACCGACTCCACAGTGAGCATCGACCCGAAGACCCGCACGGTCTCCGGCTCCGTCACCTCCGGCAACTTCTGCGGCTACCTCGACCCCGAGGGCCGCCGCGCCTACTACACCCTGTACTTCACCGCCCACTTCGACCGCGCCTTCACCGCCACCGGCACCTGGCGGGACGGCACCCTCACCCCGGGCTCCACCAGCGCCTCCGGCGGCACCGGCGACTTCAAGGACAACGGCGGCCGCCCCGTCGCGGGCAAGGGCGCCGGCGGTTACGTCCGGTTCGCGCCGGGCGAGAAGCCGGTGAACGTCAAGGTCGGCATCTCCTACGTCAGCCCGAAGGGCGCCGAGGCCAACCTGCGCGCCGAGAACCCGGCGCACCGCTCCTTCGACTCGGTCCGCGAGGCCGCCCACCGCGCCTGGCGCGAGCGGCTGGCCGGCATCCGGGTCGGCGGCGGCACCGAGGACGAGCGCACCACCTTCTACACCGCGCTCTACCACACCATGTTCCACCCGAACGTCATCAGCGACGCCGACCGCAGATACCGCGGCAGCGACGACAAGGTGCACCGGGTGACGAGCGGCCACCAGGCCCAGTACGGCACCTTCTCCGGCTGGGACGTCTACCGCGACCAGGTGCAGCTCCTCACCCTGCTGGACCCGCGCGCCGGCTCCGACGTGGCGCAGTCCCTGTACGAACTCGCCCGGCAGAACGGGGGGATCTGGGACCGCTGGCTGCACGGCGCCGCCGGCACCCACGTCATGAACGGCGACCCCTCGCCTACCGCGCTGGCCGGCATCCGCGCCTTCGGCGGCACCGACTTCGACCTGCGGGGCGCACTGAAGTCACTTCTCAAGGCGGCGACCGTACCGACCGCGAAGGACCTCTCGCCCGCGGGCAAGCCCGTGCTCTCCGCGGGCCAGCGGCCCTCGCTCGACAAGTACCTGAAGTCGCACTACATGCCGTCCGTCTCCAACGCGTGGGGCGGGGCGGCCGAGACGCTGGAGATGTCGACCGCCGACTTCTCCCTCTCCCAGCTCGCCGCGGCGGTCCACGACACGAAGACCGCGAAGACCTTCGCGAACCGCTCGCAGTGGTGGCAGAACAACTTCAACCTCGCCGCCCACCCCACCGGCGGCTACATCGCCAACCGCAAGGCCGACGGAAGCTGGGTCACCGGGTTCACCCCCGGCACCGGCAACGGCTTCGTGGAGGGCACGGCCGCCCAGTACACCTGGATGGTCCAGCACAACCCGGCCGGACTGTTCGCCGCGATGGGCGGCAAGGACAAGGCGCTCGCCCGCCTCGACTCCTTCTTCCACGAGGCCGACGGCGGCTGGGCGTTCACCGGCAGTGGCGGCGACAAGTCCGAGATGGACAACGAACCGTCCATCAACGTGCCCTACCTGTACGACTACGCGGGCGCGCCCCACAAGACCCAGGACACCGTGCGCGCGGCGATGACGAAGCTGTGGTCCACGAAGCCGGGCGGCATTCCCGGCAACGACGACCTGGGCGCCATGTCGTCCTGGTACGTCTTCTCGGCGCTCGGCATGTACCCGCAGGTGCCCTCCCGTGCGGAACTCGTCCTCGCCTCCCCGCTGTTCCCCCGCGTGGTGATCGACCGGCCGCACGGCAAGGACATCGAGATCCGCGCCGAGGGCGCCGCCGCCGACGCGCCCTACATCCACTCGCTCGAGGTGAACGGGAAGCGCACGCAGCACACCTGGCTCCCGGCGTCCTTCGTCCGCGACGGCGGCCGGCTGGACTACACGCTCTCCTCGACGCCCGACAAGACCTGGGGCACCCGCGCCGCCGACGCCCCGCCGTCCTTCCGGGACGGGGAGCAGCCCTACCAGATCGGCGTGGGACCCACCACGGCGACGCTCGCCCCGGGCGAGAGCACCACGCTCGACATCCGCGCGCTGGCGCTGAACGGCGGCACCGGCCCGGAGGTCCACTTCCAGGTCGACACCCCGGCGGGCGTGACCGCGAGCCCCGCCTCGGGCACCGTGAAGGACGGCGCCCAGAAGATCACCCTCACCGCGGCGAAGGACGCGGAGCAGGGCTTCTCGGACGTCAAGGTGAGCGTCACCTCCGGTGACACCTCCTACGCCCAGCCGATCTCCCTGACCGTCGCGGCCCCCGGCTCACTGCTGGCGGCCTACAACAACACCGGCGTCTCCGACGACGAGGGCGAGCACGACGAGGCGGACTACGACGGCGGCGGCTGGAGCTACTCGCTCCAGGCGCTGAAGGCGGCCGGGCTGACCCCCGGCGCGCAGGGGACGGTCGGCGGGCTGACCTTCACCTGGCCCCGGTCCCCCTCGGGCCGCCCGGACAACGCGGCGGCGGCCGGCCAGCGGATCGACCTGGCCGACCCGGCCGCCACGCTGTCCTTCGTGGGCAGCGCGGTCAACGGCAACCAGCGCACCCAGGCCACGGTCACGTTCACGGACGGCACCACCGCCACGACCGACCTGTCCTTCACGGACTGGACGGTCGGCGGCGGTGGCGGCACCGTCCAGTACGACAACGTGGTGCTCGCCAAGACCGCGTACCGCAACGTCGCCGGCGCCGACAAGGACCCCGTCGCCACGTACGTCTTCGCCACGAAGCCGTACGAGGCCCCGGCAGGCAAGCGCGTCGCGAGCGTCACGCTGCCCGACAACGGTGACCTGCACGTCTTCACACTGGCCACCGACTGACCCACCCCACCGGCCCCCGCCGGCCCGGACGCCGACCGCGCCCGGACCGACGGGGGCCTCTCCGTTGCCGACCGCCGACCGCCGAACCTGCCCCGGCGACACGGCGACACGGCGACACGGCGACACGGCGACACGGCGACACGGCGACACGGCGACACGGCGACACGGCGACACGGCGAGCCGTACGAGCCTTGCGTGGCAGCGTGCGAGGCGCTCGACTCAGGGACGGGGCGCGGGCCGGCGGCCTGTCCCGCGCCGAGACCGATCACCGGGTACCGGTCGCCGCCGGTCCGGCCGCCGGGGAAATCCCACATGGCGCGCCCCGGCGTGCTGCGCCACTGTCGCGGGAGCACGTCCCGGCGGACGCCCGCCTGGTGGTCCGGTTCCTCGAAGGCGAACGCGCGGGCCGCTGTGGGATCGGGGAGGTCGGGCACGAGGTGATCGGGGCCGCGGTTTCCCTGCGCGCGCACGGCAAGACGGGCCCGGGGAGACCCCCGGGCCCGTCTCTCGCGTGCTACAGCCGTGGCGTCAGCCCAGGAGTTCCACCTCCGCGAGGGTCGGCTCGCCGGTCAGGACCAGGCGGTAGTGGGCGTACGAGGCCGCGTGCGGGATCGTGAACGCCCGGGTCTGCCGGTCCCAGCGGAAGGACTCGCCGGAGCGCTCGTCCAGCGTCCGCCAGTGCGTGCCGTCGCTCGAGGCCTGCAGTGTCCAGCCCGTCGGGGCCTTGGTGTGGTCGGCGGGTGAGGTCAGCGTGTACTGGACCGCCTTGGCGCGGTCGCCGGACAGCGGCAGGTCCACCGTCGTGGCGCTCGCCTCGGTCGACGAGGTGTTGTCGAACAGGGCGCCCCCGGTCTTCAGGAGGTCCGCACGGGGCGTGGGCGTCTTGTCGTCCTTGGTCACGGACACGGGCGCGTCGTGCTTGCCCGTGCCCCAGGAGGACGGCTTCGCGCCCATGTCGAAGTCCAGCACCCCGCCGCGCGAGAGCAGCGAGTGCGGCAGGGAGGTCTTCGACCACCGCTTGCCGTTGACCTTCAGCCCCTGCACGTAGATGTTCTTCATGCTGTTCTTCGGCGCCTTGACGACCAGGTCGTGGCCGTTCTCCAGGTGCACGGTCGCCTTCTTGAACAGCGGGGAGCCGATGGCGTACTCGCCGCTGCCCATCACCAGCGGGTAGAAGCCGAGCGAGGAGAACAGGTACCAGGCCGACTGCTCGCCGTTGTCCTCGTCGCCGTGGTAGCCCTGCCCTATGGCGCTGCCGGTGTAGAGGCGGGAGAGCACCTCGCGGACGTTCTTCTGCGTCTTGTACGGCTGCCCGGCCGCGTCGTACATGTAGGTGATGTGGTGCGCGACCTGGTTGGAGTGGCCGTACATGCCCATCCGCACGTCACGCGCCTCGATCATCTCGTGGATGACGCCGTTGTAGGAGCCCTTGACGTCCACGGAGGCGGTCTCCGGGGTCGAGAAGAACGTGTCCAGTTTGTCCCCGAGCTTCTTCTTGCCGCCGTACAGGTTGGCCAGGCCGTGGCTGTCCTGCGGCACGGTGAAGGCGTAGCCCCAGCCGTTGGTCTCCGTGTAGTCGTAGCCCCACAGCCGGGGGTCGTACTTGTCGGAGGGCACCCGCCAGTCGCCGTTCTCGTCCTTGCCCTGGAAGAACCCGGCCTTGGAGTCGAACAGGTTGACGTAGTCGCGGGCGCGGTTGAGGAAGTACTCGGACTCCTCCTTGTAGTGCTTCTTGTGGGTCTTCTCGTACAGCGCCTTGCCCATCTGGGCGATGCCGTAGTCGTTGACGTAGCCCTCCATCGCCCAGGACAGGCCCTCGCCGGTCTTGGTGCTGGTGTAGCCGAGGAAGGGCGAGGTCGTCATGCCCTTGCGGCCGACACCGGAGGAGGGCGGGACGACGGTGGCGTTCTTCAGCGCCGCGTCGTACGCCGACTCGGCGTCCATCTTGACGCCCTTGACGTACGCGTCGGCGAAGGCCACGTCCGAGGACGTGCCGGTCATCAGGTCCGCGTAGCCGGGGGAGGACCAGCGGGAGGTCCAGCCGCCGTCCTTGTACTGCTGGACGAAGCCGTCGACCATCTCACCGGCCTGGGAGGGCGTCAGGAAGGAGTAGGCGGGCCAGGTCGTGCGGTAGGTGTCCCAGAACCCGTTGTTGACGTACACCTTGCCGTCGACGATCTTCGCGCCGGTGTGCGTCGGGGTGTTCTCGCCGGTCGCCTTGGAGAACGGGGAGGCGTACTGGTACTTGCCGCCCACCTTCTCGAAGCCGGAGTTGGGGTACAGGTACAGCCGGTAGAGCGAGGAGTACAGCGTGGTCAGCTGGTCGGAGGTGGCACCCTCGACCTCGACCTTGCCGAGGATCTTGTCCCAGGCCGCTTGCGCGCTCCGCTTCACCGAGTCGAAGGACCTGCTGTCCGGGAGTTCCCGGGACAGGTTGTCCTTGGCCTGGTCCACGCTGATGAGCGAGGTCGCCAGGCGCAGGGTGACCGCGTGGTCGTGGCCGGCGTCGAAGCGCAGGTACCCGGTGACGCCGGAGGACGAGCCGTCCTCGACCGCCGAGTCGAAGCGGCCGTAGACGAACAGCCGGGTCGCGCCCGCCGAGCCGCCGGACTTCACGTCCGAGTAGCCGGTGACGACGCCGTTGTCCTTGTCGAGGGTGAGGCCGCCCTCGTCCCGGATGTTGTCGAAGACGACGCTCGCGTCGTCACCCGGGTAGGTGAAGCGCATCGCGGCCGCGTGGTCGGTCGGCGCCATCTCCGCCTTGATGCCGTTCTCGAAGGTCACGCCGTAGTAGTACGGGCGGGCGGTCTCCTTCTCGTGGCGGAAGGGGAGCTGCCGGGCCTCCTTGCCGGTGTCCGGGGTGCCGGAGGCGGCGGAGGGCATCACCTGGAAGGTCTGCCGGTCACCCATCCACGGGCTGGGCTCGTGGCTGGCGCTGAAGGACTGGATGGTCGGCAGGTTGTCGTCGTTGTTGCCCCGGCTGTAGTCGTACAGCCAGTTCTCCACGCTCGCGTTGGTCACCGGCGTCCAGAAGTTGAAGCCGTGCGGGACCGCCGTGGCGGGGAAGTTGTTGCCGCGGGAGAAGCTGCCGGAGGAGTTGGTGCCCCGGGTGGTCAGCGCGTAGTCGGAGTAGTGCGCCTTGGGCCTCTCGGGGGCCGCGACCTTCAGCGAGACGTCGTCCACCCAGCCGCGGAACTTCGCCGGGCCCTTGGGGGAGTCGTAGGCCACCAGTATCCGGTCGACGGTCTTCCCGGCGGCCACCGAGCCGATCGAGGAGTTCACGTCGTTCCACTGGTTGACGTAGAGCACCTTGGCGTCGCCCTGGCCGCGCGGGGTCAGCGGGAAGCCGTGCTCGTCGAGGGCACCCAGCCGGCTGAGGTAGGTGCCGTCGGTGAAGGCGAGGTCGACGGAGACGTTGGTGGCGTCGTAGTCGAGGTCGCCGCCCGCCATCGAGGGGAAGATCCGGTACGACAAGCGCGTGTTCCGCTCGACGCGCACGTTGACGTCGAAGACCTTGTTGTACGAATACGCCCGGCCGTCCGCCTTGTGCCGGCCGGCGTACCGCAGCGCCCGCTTGCCGGTGAAGCCGGCGCCGGACTTGGCGGTCGGCGATCCGGTGGGGCCCTGGTCCACGAGGCTCAGCATGTCCTCGGGCGTGGTGGCGACATGCCCGTCGGAGAACTGCACGTCGGCGAGCTGGAGGATGTCCGCACCGTGGTTCTTGGTGAAGTCCAGCCGGAAGTGCTGGTACTCGGCCGGCTCGGCCAGGTCGTAGCTGTTGGTCGTCTGCCGGTCGGCGAAGGACTGACCGCTGCGCGTGTCGATCGTCTTCCAGTCCTTGCCGTCCGTGGAACCCTTCAGGGTCCAGTCGGCGGGATCGCGTTCGACGACGTCGTTGGCGGAGGTGAGGGCGTAGGTCTTGAGCTTGACCGGGGCGTCCATGTCGAACTCGACCCAGCCGGTCTTCTCGAAGGTGAGCCACTTGGTGGTGGGCTCGGTGTCGACGAGGTTCTCCTTGACCTCGCCGCCCTGCTTGTTCTCGGAGCTGGCCCGCACACCGGTGACGTGGTCGGTCACGCCGCCGGGAATGCCGGTGCTGTATCCGCCGTCGACGCCGGAGGCGCGCTTGCCGCCGCCCGCCGTCTCGACGGTGTTGACCCACGTCGGGGACGGGTCCCCCGACTCGAAGGAGGAGCTGAACTCCCGGTCGGCCTTCGCCGCTTGCGCGGGTCGGGCGACGGCGGCGCCCTGGGAGGCCGCCACCAGAGCGAAGGCGGTCGCTGCCACGACCGCCGAGGGACCCCATCTGTGCCGAGCTCTGTACTGCATGCGCGAGAACCCTTCCTGCGCGGAGTGGAAAGAGATACCGGACAACGTTGTCAACTTCGCGCGCAGAGACCAGTAGGGGTTCAAGTGACCGTCGGTGTCAAGGGTGTTGCCTACGGCATACGGGTCCCCTGCCGTCCGGAAACCGTCCGAGAGCCGTCCGGGGCCCGCCGCAACTCCTCCGCCGGGGAGTGCCGCCGAGTTGTCGATCTTCGCACGGGTGCCGCACAGGAAGCGCATATTTCCGGCGTCCCGGCGCCCGCGTGCCGCCTCCGGATCCGCTCACGTTTCCGCGAGGTCTCAACTCGGAAAAGGCGTCCGTCAACCTTGCGTTCGATCTTGCTCCGCCGAGGGGAAGTGGACTATACCTGTCGGCGTCCGGCTGGCCGTCACCTCGTGGTACGCGCCCGGCGGACGCGCACGACCCGGGGGGAAACGGGAGGGGGCGGATCGCCGGCGCGCACGAGTGAGTGCCGTATCGTCCCTTTTCGGTCCCTCGTGCACGACCCCAGCTTCACATCACCGCGGTGCCGGGGAAGGATCCGGTACACCGCCTGAGTCCTGGAGAAGGCGAGGACTTGAGCATGGGATCCACTTCCGCCGAGCACAGTTCCCCCAAGAGCGGCACCGACGGGCAGATCGCCCCCTCGGGCGTCGGCCGCCGCGACCTGATCAAGCGCTCCGCGGCGCTCGGCCTCGTCTCCGTCCCCGCCATGGGCTTCCTCTCCTCCTGCGCCAGCGGCGGCGGGGACGGCGAGGAGAAGGCCAAGGCGGGCAAGAAGACCGACAAGAACCCGCTCGCCGTCAACGAGACCGCGCAGATGGAGTTCGTGCTCTTCGACGGCGGCTTCGGCAAGGAGTACGCCGAGGACGCCGTCAAGGTCTACGAGAAGGCCTTCCCCAAGGCGAAGGTCAAGTTCTCCGCCACCCAGAAGATCCAGTCCACGCTGCAGCCGCGCTTCAACGGCGGCACCCCGCCGGACCTCATCGACAACTCCGGCGCCGAGCAGATGGACATGGGCGTCCTCGTCGGCAAGAACCAGCTCGCCGACCTCACCCCGCTGCTCGACGCCCCGTCCTACGACGACCCGAGCAAGAAGGTCCGCGACACGCTGCGGCCGGGCATCGTCGAGATGGGCCAGTTCGACGGCGAGCCGGTGTGGATCATGTACTACGCCTACACCGTCTACGGCGTCTGGTACTCCCAGAAGGCCCTGGACCGGCTCGACGAGAAGTACCCCGAGACCTGGGACGAGATGCTCGCGGTCTGCGCGAAGGCCAAGAAGAAGGGCATGGCGGGCTGGACCTACGCCGGCAAGTACCCCTACTACATCCCCTTCTCGCTCTACCCGATGATCGGCAAGGTCGGCGGCCGCGAGGTCCTCGACGCCATCGACAACCTCGAGCCCAACGCCTGGAAGCACCCGGCGGTCAAGGCCTGCTTCGAGGCGTACTACGAGCTCCAGCAGAAGGGCTACGTCCTCAAGGGCACGCCCGGCCTGGACCACATCCAGTCCCAGACCGCCTGGGCCAAGGGCGAGGCGCTGTTCATCCCGAACGGCTCCTGGGTGGAGAACGAGTCCGCCAACGTCATCCCCAAGGACTTCGACCTCGCGGTCTCCGCGCCCACCGGCATCGACTCCTCCGACAAGATGCCCTTCGGGACCATCTGGGCCTCCGGCGGCGAGCCGTTCATCGTCCCGGCCAAGGCCAAGAACGGCACCGGCGGCATGGAGCAGCTCCGCATCATGCTGAGCGAGGCCTCGTCGAAGAACTTCACCGCCAAGGTCAAGTCGCTCACCGCCTTCAACGGCGGCACCGACGGCATCTCCCTCACGCCGGGCCTGAAGTCCGGTGTCGCGGCGCTGGAGAAGGCCGGGGACAACGTGGTGAACCCGCGGCTCCAGGACTGGTACGTGAAGCTCCAGAAGGAGCAGATCGGCGTCTCCGGCCTCGGCGAGATGATGGCCGGCCGGGCCACCCCGGCGGAGGCCATCAAGAAGATCCAGGGCTACGCCGACGCGGCCGCCAAGGACGACTCGATCAAGCACTACAAGCACCAGTAAGCGGCACGCGACAGCACACCGGTGCCGCCGCCGGTGACACCCGCCAAGGGGTGTCACCGGCGGCGGGCACCCGCCCTGAGACCGAGGTCGGTGGCAATGCAGCACGGCAAGTACCGGTTCATCGTGGGGTTCCTCGCGCTGCCCCTGGGGCTGTACGCGCTCTTCGTGATCTGGCCGTTCATCCAGTCGATCTACTACTCGTTCACGGACTGGACGGGCCTGAGCCCAGAGTTCAAGACGGTCGGCTTCGACAACTACACGAAGATGTTCCACGACGACGTCTTCTGGAAGTCGCTGCAGCACAGCCTGCTCTTCGCGGTGCTGCTCCCGGTGGTGACGATCAGTCTGGCGCTGTTCCTCTCCTTCATGATCAACGTGGGCGGCCGGCGCCGCCGGGGCGGTCCGGCGATCACCGGGGTGCGCGGCTCCTCGTTCTACAAGATCGTGTACTTCTTCCCGCAGGTGCTGTCCATCGCCATCGTCGCGTTGCTGTTCGCCTTCGCGTACAACCCGGACAGCGGAGCGATCAACTCGGTGCTGCGGGGCGTCGGCCTCGACAGCCTCCAGCCGCTGTGGCTGGGCGACCCGAACCTCGCGCTGTGGTGCGTGATGGCGGTGCTCGTGTGGTCCACCGTCGGTTTCTTCGTCGTCCTGTTCTCCGCCGGTATGGCCTCCATCCCGGCGGATCTCTACGAGGCCGCGCTGCTGGACGGGGCCGGCCGGGCCAGCACCTTCTTCAAGATCACCCTGCCGCTGCTGTGGGACACCGTGCAGTCCGGCTGGGTCTACATGGGCATCCTCGCGCTCGGCGCGGAATCGTTCGCAGTCGTACAGATCATGACGACCGGACCGGGCGGGCCCGACTATTCGACCACCGTGCTGGTGCTGTACGTCTACCAGAAGGCCTTCCGTGACGGTCAGGCCGCCTACGCAACCACGATCGGTGTCGCCCTGCTCGTCGTCACGCTGCTGTTCGCGGCGGTCGTGATGCGGCTGGGCCGGCGCGAGCGGCTGGAGTTCTGAGGACCATGAAGACGACCGAGACCCCCGCCCCCGTACCGGCCGAGCCCGGTGTCACCGTGACCAAGGCGGACCCCCCGGCCGCGAAGCCGCCGAAGGAGGGCAAGGAGGGCGGCGTCCTCAACGCCTTCTCGCACGGCATGCTCGTGCTCTGGGCGGTCATGGTGGTGATGCCGCTGGTCTGGGCGGTGATGACGTCCTTCAAGGACGACAAGTCCATCTTCTCCTCGCCCTGGGCGCTGCCCGACAAGCTGCACTTCGACAACTGGTCGCGGGCGTGGACCGACGCCCACATGGGCGACTACTTCTTCAACACCAT
The DNA here is from genome assembly GCF_036189845.1 of Streptomyces griseoaurantiacus. Taxonomy (NCBI): domain Bacteria; kingdom Bacillati; phylum Actinomycetota; class Actinomycetes; order Kitasatosporales; family Streptomycetaceae; genus Streptomyces; species Streptomyces griseoaurantiacus. The sequence continues at coordinate 5,816,273 of NZ_CP108326.1, forward strand.
CCTGGTGGTGGGCGGTTCGCTCATCGGCACGCTGGTGCTCGGCTCGATGGCCGCCTACGTGCTGGCGCGGTTCGAGTTCCCGGGGAACCGGTTCATCTACTACCTGTTCATCGGCGGCATGAGCTTCCCGATCATGCTCGCGCTGGTGCCGTTGTTCTACGTGGTGAACAACATGGGCCTGTTGAACACCATTCATGGACTGATCCTGGTCTACATCGCCTACTCGCTGCCGTTCACGGTCTTCTTCCTGACCGCGTTCTTCCGCACCCTGCCCAGTTCGGTGGCGGAGGCGGCCTTCGTGGACGGTGCCTCGCACACCCGTACGTTCTTCCAGATCATGCTGCCGATGGCCAAGCCCGGCCTGGTCAGCGTGGGGATCTTCAACTTCCTGGGCCAGTGGAACCAGTACATGCTGCCCACCGTGCTCAACACGGATCCCGACAAGCGGGTCCTCACCCAGGGGCTGGTCCAGCTCGCCGCGAGCCAGGGCTACAAGGGTGACTGGTCCGGACTCTTCGCCGGACTGGTGATGGCGATGCTGCCGGTCCTCGCGGCGTACATCGTCTTCCAGCGCCAGGTGGTCCAGGGGCTGACGGCGGGCGCCGTGAAGTAGCCGCACCCCTCCGCGAGCAGGGAGAACACCGACCGGCACGTCCCGCCGTCCCCTCCCGCCGCCTCCCGCGAACCGCCGCCGCGAAGCCGCCTCCGCCCTTTGGAGGCGGCTTGTCGGCGTGTCCGGGACCCGTGGCGCGTTGGGCGTCGAAACGGTTCAACCTCTTGACGGGAGGCGACCCGAACGGCTCAGCTTAGAGTTCACTAGTTGGACACGGACGGGGCCTCGCCGAAGCGGTCCCGCGCGCAGGAGGTCGTCGTGGAGACTCCAGGGTCGCAGTCGTCGCTGCACCGAGCCAACCTGGAGCGGGTCGTACGTGCCGTACGCCTGGCCGGGTCGCTCACGCAGGCGGAGATCGCGAGGACCACGGGTCTGTCCGCGGCGACGGTCTCGAACATCGTGCGGGAACTGAAGAACAACGGGACGGTGGAGGTCACCCCGACCTCCGCGGGCGGTCGCCGGGCCCGCAGCGTCTCGCTGAGCGGGGACGCCGGCATCGTCATCGGCGTCGACTTCGGCCACACCCACCTGCGCGTCGCGATCGGCAACCTGGCCCACCAGGTGCTCGCCGAGGAGGCCGAGCCGCTGGACGTGGACGCCTCGGCCGCCCAGGGCTTCGACCGGGCCGAGGAGGTCGTCAGCCGCCTGATCGAGGCGACCGGCGTGGACCGCACCAAGATCGCCGGCGTGGGGCTCGGCGTGCCCGGCCCGATCGACGTGGAGGCGGGCACCCTGGGCTCCACGGCCATCCTGCCGGGCTGGACCGGCGCCCGGCCCGCCGAGGAGCTGCGCGAGCGCCTCGGCGTCCCCGTGCACGTGGACAACGACGCCAACCTCGGCGCCCTGGGCGAGCTGGTCTGGGGCAGCGGACGGGGCGTGAAGGACCTGGCGTACATCAAGGTGGCCAGCGGCGTCGGGGCCGGCCTCGTGATCCAGGGCAAGATCTACCGGGGTCCGGGCGGCACGGCGGGCGAGATAGGGCACATCACGCTCGACGAGTCGGGTCCCGTCTGCCGCTGCGGCAACCGGGGCTGCCTGGAGACCTTCGCCTCGGCGCGCTACGTGCTGCCGCTGCTGAGGTCCAGCCACGGCACCGACCTCACGCTCGACGGCGTCGTCCGGCTGGCGCGGGACGGCGATCCGGGCTGCCGGCGCGTCATCGCCGATGTGGGCCGACATGTGGGCAGCGGAGTGGCCAACCTCTGTAATCTACTGAATCCCAGCCGGGTGGTCCTCGGCGGCGATCTCGCCGAGGCCGGAGAACTCGTTCTGGGGCCCATAAGGGAGTCCGTGGGCCGGTACGCGATCCCCAGCGCCGCCCGGCACCTGTCGGTGCTTCCGGGGGCCCTCGGGGGCCGTGCGGAGGTGCTCGGGGCACTCGCTCTCGCGCTCAGCGAGATGGGTGATTCGACCCTTCTGGACGGGTCCGCCCCCGTGGCCAGCCCTGCCTTCACTTAGAGAACGGATGGCACCGTTGCCATCTCGTTAAGGATTTACTTCTTGACGCCGCACGTGTGGCCGAGTTGACTTCCAGCCACCTCGGCCGCAACGTCGCGGCCTCGTCAGGGAGGTTTCTGAAGTGAACACGCGTATGCGTCGCGCCGCTGTTGCGGTTGCCGCCGGTGCCATGGCCGTCTCTCTCGCGGCCTGTGGAAGCGCCAAGGAGTCCAAGGACAGCGACTCCAACTCCTCGTCCTCGTCCAAGAAGAAGGGCGACGACATCACCGTCGGCCTGCTTCTGCCGGAGAACAAGACCGCGCGGTACGAGAAGTTCGACAAGCCCCTGATCGAGAAGAAGATCAAGGAGCTGACGAACAACAAGGCCAAGATCCTCTACAACAACGCGCGCGGCGACGCCAACCTCCAGTCGCAGCAGGTCGACACGATGGTCACCAACAAGGTGGACGCCCTCATCGTCGACGCCGTGGACGCCAAGGCCATCAAGAACGCGGTCCAGAAGGCCGTGGACAACGGCATCAAGGTCGTCGCCTACGACCGCCTCGCCGAGGGCCCGATCAGCGGCTACACCTCGTTCGACAACGAGCAGGTCGGCAAGGCCCAGGGCGAGGCCCTGCTGAAGGCGCTGGGCGACAAGGCGAAGAAGAGCTCGAAGATCGTCATGATCAACGGCTCGGTCACCGACCCGAACGCCGCGCAGTTCAAGAAGGGCGCGCACTCCGCCCTGGACGGCAAGGTCACCATCGCCAAGGAGTACGACACCAAGGAGTGGGCGCCGGACAACGCCAACTCCGAGATGGAAGCCGCGATCTCCGCCGTCGGCGCGAAGAACATCGCGGGCGTCTACTCCGCCAACGACGGCATGGCCGGCGGTGCCATCACCGCCCTCAAGGCCGCGGGCATCAAGGTCCCGATCACCGGCCAGGACGCCGAGCTCGCCGCCGTGCAGCGCATCCTCACGGGTGAGCAGTACATGAGCGTCTACAAGTCCTACCCGCAGGAGGCCGAGGTCGTCGCGCAGCTCGCCGTCGCGGTCGCCAAGGGTGAGAGCACGGACTCCCTCGCCAAGACCAAGGTCGACAGCGCCAGCGCCAAGGGCATCCCCGCGGCCATCATCCCGGTGATCTCGCTGACCAGCGAGAACATCAAGGACACCGTCATCAAGGACGGCTACTACACGCTCGACGAGATCTGCACGGCCAAGTACAAGGCCGCCTGCAACAAGGCCGGCCTCAAGTAACACCCGGCCGGCCCAGGGCCCTCGGCGGCCGCCTCCCGCGGACCGCCGGCCCGAGAGCTGTCGCGTCCCTCCGCCCGCTCGCGGATCCGCTCCCGGATCCGCGAAACGGGGAGGGACGCGCCACGGACTCCGTCCGGTGCCCCGTGATCCACAGCCCCGCAAGCTCATGCGGGGCGCCGGACGGATCACCTTCCCCCCAACTTCTGTACAACCTCTCCGCCGGGTCAGGCGGCGAAGGAGATGGTTCACGTGTCCGCTACGCCCGTGCTGGCGTTGCGCGGGGTCTCCAAGCGGTTCGGTGCCGTCCAGGCGCTCACCGACGTAGAGCTTGAGGTCCACGCCGGTGAGGTGGTCGCCCTGGTGGGCGACAACGGCGCCGGAAAGTCCACGCTGGTCAAGACGATCGCCGGCGTGCACCCCATCGATGACGGCGTCATCGAGTGGAACGGCAACGCCGTGTCGATCGGCAAGCCGCACGACGCCCAGAGCCTGGGCATCGCCACCGTCTACCAGGACCTGGCGCTGTGCGACAACATCGACGTCGTCGGCAACCTCTACCTCGGTCGCGAGGTCAAGAGGTTCGGCGTCCTGGACGAGGTCGAGATGGAGCGGCGCTCCCGCGAGCTGCTGGACACGCTCTCCATCCGCATCCCCAGCGTCCGCATCCCGATCGCCTCGCTCTCCGGCGGTCAGCGCCAGGTCGTGGCGATCGCGCGTTCGATGCTCGGCGAGCCCAAGCTGGTCATCCTCGACGAGCCCACCGCCGCCCTCGGTGTCGAGCAGACGGCCCAGGTCCTGGACCTGGTCGAGAGGCTGCGCGAGCGCGGCCTCGCCGTCATCCTCATCAGCCACAACATGGCCGACGTCAAGGCGGTGGCCGACAAGGTGGCCGTCCTGCGGCTCGGCCGCAACAACGGTGTCTTCGAGGTCAAGACGACCTCGCAGGAGGAGATCATCTCCGCCATCACCGGCGCCACCGACAACGCCGTCACCCGTCGTGCGGCCCGCTCGAACGGGGAGGTCTCGAAGTGAGCATCGACAAGACGTCCGCGACGGCGTCCAAGGACGACGCCGTGCCCGTGGAGAACCCCGAGGCGGCCAGCGGCGCGGACGTCGCCGTCGACCCCCGCCTCCTGGTCCGCGAGCAGGGCCTGACGGGCTACATCGGCGAGTTCAAGCGCAAGATCAAGGGCGGCGACCTGGGGTCCATCCCCGTCGTCATCGGTCTGATCGTCATCTGCATCGTCTTCCAGAGCCTGAACTCCAACTTCCTGTCCGCGCAGAACCTGAGTGACATCACCGTCACGATGGTCGGCACGGGCATGATCTCGGTCGGCATCGTCTTCGTGCTGCTGCTCGGTGAGATCGACCTGTCGGTCGGCTCGGTCAGTGGTGCGGCCAGCGCCATCGCGGCCGTCCTCGCCGTCAACCAGGGCTGGCCCGAGTGGGTGGCGGTGCTCTTCGCCGTCGCCGCCGGCGCGGCCATCGGCGCGGCGCACGGCTTCTTCTTCGCGGTGCTCGGCGCCCCCGCCTTCGCCGTCACCCTGGCGGGTCTGCTGTTCTGGCTCGGCTTCATGCTGAAGGTGCTCGGCGAGAACGGCACCATCAACCTCGACAGCGACGGCTTCATCGGCAAGCTGACCACGTACTTCTTCGCCGACGTGGCCGCCGCCTACGGCCTCGCCCTCGTCGTGGTCGCGGTGTTCTTCATCAGCTCCTTCCTGGGCAACCGCCGCCGCGAGGCCGCGGGCGTCCCGTCCCGGCCGCTCAGCGACACGGTGCTGCGCACGGTGCTGCTGGCCGTCGTCGCCTTCGCCGCGGCCGCGATGTACAACCAGTACAAGGGCCTGCCGCTGGCCACCGTGGTCTTCCTGGCCTTCCTGGTCGGCAGCGACTTCCTGCTGCGCCGTACCTCCTACGGCCGCAAGATCTTCGCGCTCGGCGGCAGCGTCGAGGCCTCCCGCCGTGCCGGCATCAACGTCACCTTCATCCGGATCTCGGTCTTCGCGATCGCCGGCGGGTTCTCCGCCATCGGCGGCCTCTTCCTGGCCTCCAAGATCGCCTCGGCCAACCAGAGCGCCGGTACCGGTGACCTGCTGATGAACGCGATCGCCGCGGCGGTCATCGGTGGCACGTCCCTCTTCGGCGGCCGCGGCCGCACGTGGAACGCGCTGCTCGGTGTGCTGGTGATCGTCTCCATCCAGTACGGACTCCAGCTCGAGTCCATCGCCGAGCCGGTGAAGTACATGATCACCGCAGCGGTGCTGCTGACGACCGTGGTGATCGACTCGGTCACCCGCAAGACGCAGAAGACGGCGGGCCGCGCCTAGCACGCGCCGCCTCGCCCCTGTGCCCGGCACCCCGGTGGGTGCCGGGCACAGGCATGTCCGGAGGACGCCGGGGGTACCGCGTCGGGGGTGGGCGTCGGGCGGCGACGGTGAACATTAGACTCGTCGGGCCGAACGAAGCCTGGAACTGCCGGCTCTACTGCAAGGAGGCACGGGTGCCGCTGCTGACCCGCATCGGGGGACCGCGTGATCTGGACCGGCTCACCCTGGAGGAGCTGGACGAGCTGGCGGAGGAGATCCGCACCTTCCTGGTCGAGGCGGTCTCCAAGACCGGCGGCCACCTGGGCCCGAACCTCGGGGTCGTCGAGCTCACCCTCGCCCTGCACCGCGTCTTTCACTCGCCCAAGGACAAGGTGCTCTTCGACACCGGCCACCAGTCCTACGTCCACAAGCTGCTCACCGGCCGCCAGGACTTCTCCCGGCTGAAGCAGAAGGGCGGCCTGTCCGGCTACCCCTCGCAGGCCGAGTCCGAGCACGACGTCATCGAGAACAGCCACGCCTCCACCGTGCTGGGCTGGGCCGACGGCATCGCCAAGGCCAACCAGCTCAAGAAGCGCGACAGCCACGTCGTCGCGGTCATCGGCGACGGCGCCCTGACCGGCGGCATGGCCTGGGAGGCGCTCAACAACATCGCGGACGCCAAGGACCGCCCCCTCGTCATCGTCGTCAACGACAACGAGCGGTCCTACGCCCCCACCATCGGGGGCCTGGCCAACCACCTGGCCACCCTGCGCACCACCGACGGCTACGAGCGCTTCCTGGCCCGCACCCGCGAGGTCCTGGAGCGGACCCCGGTCGTGGGCCGGCCGCTGTACGAGACGCTGCACGGCGCCAAGAAGGGCCTGAAGGACTTCATCACCCCGCAGGGCATGTTCGAGGACCTCGGGCTGAAGTACGTCGGCCCGATCGACGGGCACGACATCGAGGCCCTGGAGTCCGCGCTGACCCGCGCCAAGCGGTTCGGCGGGCCCGTCATCGTGCACTGCCTCACCGAGAAGGGCCGCGGCTACCAGCCCGCCCTCCAGGACGAGGCCGACCGCTTCCACGGCATCGGCCCCATCCACCCCGACACCGGCCTGCCGGTCAAGGCGGCGGGCGCCGACTGGACCTCCGTCTTCGGCGACGAGATGGTCCGCCTCGGCACGGAGCGCGAGGACATCGTGGCCATCACGGCCGCCATGCTGCAGCCGGTCGGCCTGAAGAAGTTCGCGGACGCCTTCCCGGACCGCATCTACGACGTCGGCATCGCCGAGCAGCACGGCGCCGTCTCCGCGGCCGGCCTGGCCCACGCGGGCGCGCACCCCGTCTTCGCCGTGTACGCCACCTTCCTCAACCGCGCCTTCGACCAGGTCCTCATGGACGTCGCCCTGCACAAGTGCGGCGTGACCTTCGTCCTGGACCGGGCCGGCATCACCGGCACCGACGGCGCCTCCCACAACGGCATGTGGGACATGTCCATCCTCCAGGTGGTCCCCGGCCTGCGGCTCGCCGCCCCGCGCGACGCCGACCAGGTCCGCGCCCAGCTCCGCGAGGCCGTCGAGGTCGAGGACGCGCCGACCGTGGTCCGCTTCTCCAAGGGCGCCGTCGGCCCCGCCGTGCCCGCCGTGGGCCGCGTCGGCGGCATGGACGTCCTGCGCGAGCCCGGCACCGACCGCCCCGACGTGCTGCTGGTGTCCGTCGGCGCGCTCGCCCCGATGTGCCTGGAGATCGCCGGGCTCCTCGACCGGCAGGGCATCTCCACGACCGTCGTCGACCCCCGTTGGGTCAAGCCGGTCGACGAGGCCCTGGCGCCGCTCGCCGAGCGCCACCGCGTCGTCGTCACCGTCGAGGACAACTCGCGCGTCGGAGGTGTCGGCTCCACGATCGCCCAGGCACTGCGCGACGCGGGCGTGGACGTCCCGCTGCGCGACTTCGGCATCCCGCCGCGCTTCCTCGACCACGCCTCGCGCGCCGAGGTCATGGCGGAGATCGGCCTCACGGCGCCGGACATCGCCCGCCAGGTCACCGGACTGGTCTCCCGGCTCGACGGCCGCTTCGAGCGGCCGACCGCCGAGGCCGAGCCCGTCGAGGAACCCGCACGCGACTGACCCACACCGAGGAGCGAGCCGGTCCCCCCGCCTTTACGGTGGGGGGACCGGCTCCTTCGCGTGAATCCGGCCACACGGGGGCATACGCATGTACGCCCCGCCCCGATCACACATGCCGGACGGACCGGGGACGACGAGTGTGGGAGGTACGCCCGTGAGCAACACCCTCTTCCGGACGAAGAACATCGAGCAGTCGATCAGGGACACCGAAGAGCCCGAACACGCGCTCAGAAAATCCCTCTCCGCCCTCGACCTGACCGTCTTCGGCGTCGGTGTCATCATCGGCACCGGCATCTTCGTGCTGACCGGAACGGCCGCGAAGAACACCGCCGGTCCCGCCGTGTCCCTGTCCTTCGTCGTGGCCGGCATCGTCTGCGCGCTGGCCGCCCTCTGCTACGCCGAGTTCGCCTCCACGGTCCCGGTGGCGGGTTCCGCGTACACCTTCTCCTACGCCTCCCTCGGCGAGTTCCCCGCCTGGATCATCGGCTGGGACCTCGTCCTGGAACTCGCGCTGGGCACGGCGGTGGTGGCCGTCGGCTGGTCGGGCTACATCCACTCCCTGCTGGACAACGCGGGCTGGCATCTGCCCGCGGCGCTCAGCGGACGGGACGGCGCCTCCGGGTTCGGCTTCGACATCCTCGCCGCGGCGCTCGTGCTCGTCCTCACCGCCATCCTCGTCGTGGGCATGAAGCTCTCCGCGCGGGTCACCACGGTCATCGTCGCCATCAAGGTCGCCGTCGTCCTCGTCGTCATCATCGCGGGCGCCTTCTTCATCCACGGCGGCAACTACGACCCGTTCGTGCCCCCGGAGCAGCCGGTCGAGGCGGGCGGCAGCCTCAAGGCGCCACTCATTCAGCTCATCTTCGGCTGGGCACCCTCGAACTTCGGCGTCATGGGCATCTTCACCGCCGCGTCCGTCGTGTTCTTCGCGTTCATCGGCTTCGACGTCGTCGCCACCGCCGCCGAGGAGACCCGTGTGCCGCAGCGCGACGTGCCGCGCGGCATCATCGGCTCCCTGATCATCTGCACCACGCTGTACGTCGCCGTCTCGATCGTCGTCACCGGCATGCAGAAGTACACCAAGCTCTCCATCGACGCCCCGCTCGCCGACGCCTTCAAGGCCACCGGGCACCCCTGGTTCGCCGGTCTGATCAGCTTCGGCGCGGCGGTCGGCCTGACCACGGTGTGCATGATCCTGCTGCTCGGTCAGGCCCGGGTGTTCTTCGCGATGAGCCGCGACGGCCTGCTGCCGCGCTTCTTCTCGCACACCCACCCGCGCTTCCGGACCCCCTACCGGCCGACCATCCTGCTCGGCGTGATCATCGCGGTCGTGGCGGGCTTCACCAGCCTCAGCGAACTGGCCGAACTGGTGAACATCGGCACGCTCTTCGCCTTCATCGTGGTCGCCATCAGCGTGGTCATCCTGCGCCGTACCCGCCCCGACCTGGAGCGTTCCTTCCGCACCCCGCTGGTCCCCGTCGTCCCGATCATCTCGGTGCTGGCCTCCCTGTGGCTGATGCTCAACCTCCCCGCGGAGACCTGGCTGCGCTTCGGCATCTGGATGGTCATCGGCTTCGCGGTGTACTTCCTGTACGGCCGCACCCACAGCCGGCTGGCACGGGGGGAGGAGCGCGCCGCCGCGAAGGGCTGAGCGCGCCCCGGGACTCCTACTCCCCGGTGGGGCCGCCGCGCACCGCCCGCGGCCCCACCACCTCCGCGCCCAGCGCCCCCACCCTGCGGCGCAGTTCGCGGTCGGCCGTCACCACCAGGCACCGCCGTCCGGCCGCCGCCCGCACGACCTCCACGATCGTGTCGTCCCCGCTGCCGGCCGCCGCCTCCACCCGCACCCCGGGGACCGGCTCGACCCCGCGCGCGGCCCCCTCCACCACCATCACGATCTCCACCGGCGGCGCCCACCCGGCGAGCCCGGTCCCGCCGCGTCCCGCCAGCGCGTCCCGCAGCCGCTCCGCCGCTCCCCGCCGGTCCCGCCACCATCCGTCGGGCACGGAGCCGACGACATTCGCGGCGTCGACGACAATCAGGGGCACACTCCGCTCGGTCATGACGGACAGCCTCGCACGCGGCCGCGGTGCCCCCGCCCCGCCCTTCGGCCGCCGTCGCCGTGCGTCATAAAGTGGGCGGGTGAACGGCGACTGGCTCCTCCGCGGCCGCGACGGCCGGCTCAGCCTCTACCGACTCTCCGGCGACCACGTCCTGTGCCGGGCGGAGAGCGTCCCCTCCGGTGCCTGGGACGCCCCCCGCCGCATCGGCGGCGAGCAGCGACTGCATCCCGTCCTCGCCGTGGGGCAGGGCGCCGACCACTACGCCCACCTCGTCTCCTGGCGCCCCACGGTCGACGGGGAATCGGGCCTGGTGCACTCCACCCACTTCCGGCCCGCGCTGGCCGCCCTGGACTGGAGCCCGATCGGGCACCCCAACAAGAAGGGCAGAGTCACCGGACCGCCCGCCGTCGCCGTCGACGCCCAGGGCCGCGCGCACGTCTTCGTCCGCAACAAGGGCGGGGGACTGAGCATGGTCGCCCAGAAGGAGAAGGGCGGCTGGGACCCCTGGCGCGACCTCAAGGGCCAGGGCCTGCACGAGGATCTCGCGGCCGTCTCCACCCGCGCCGGGCTGGTGGAGGTGTACGGCACCGTGCCGGACGGCATCGCGTGCTGGCGCCAGCCGGAGCCGGGTGCCCGCCCGGTGCCCGGGGACACGCTGCGGGTGCCGGTGCGGCCGGGCACCCTGCGCGCGCTCGCGACCTCCGAGGCGCACGTCACCGTGTTCTTCACGGACGAGTCGGGCGACCTGTGCGCCTGGCGCTCCGGCGCGGAGCCGGTCGTCCTGCTGCCCGCCGCGGGCCCGGGCCCGGTGGCGGCGGTGGGCTGCGAACTCGAGGGCCTGCCCTGCACCTTGCTCGCCCAGCGCGCGAAGAGCGGCCGGGTCGTCTTCGCCGCGTACCCGGCGGAGCAGGAGTCGGCGGGGGCCTGGTGGACGGAGTCGGGGGAGCCGGTGGAGCCGGACGCGAGGGTCGCGCTCGCGGAGGACGGGGCGGGTCGGGTCGTGGCGGCGACGCTCTCGCCGGCCTCGGGGGAGCTGCGGCTGACCCGCCGCAAGGCGGAGCCGGGGCTGGCGCTGGAGGCCTGGCGGCTGCTCTGACCCGCCGTTTTCACCGCTCTCGTCCGGGTCCCGCGCCGCTCGGGGACATGTGACCTTCACCGCTCCCGGCGAGGGGGCTGGGCAGCATGGTTACCCGTAAGTAGCATAGAGTCTGAGCGCACGCTCAGCGTGCCGCGGCAGTGCCACCCCGCACCCTGGAGGAGAGCCATCGTGCCTCGTACCGTCAGGGACGTCGTCTTCGTCGACGGCGTCCGCACCCCGTTCGGCAAGGCGGGCCCGAAGGGCATCTACCACGAGACCCGCGCCGACGACCTCGTCGTCAAGGCGATCCGTGAGCTGCTGCGCCGCAACCCCGGCCTCGACCCTCAGAAGGTCGACGAGGTCGCCGTCGCCGCCACCACGCAGATCGGTGACCAGGGCCTGACCATCGGCCGCACCGCCGGCATTCTCGCGGGCCTGCCGACCTCCGTCCCCGGCTACTCCATCGACCGCATGTGCGCGGGCGCCCTGACCGCCGTCACCACGGTGGCCGGCTCCGTCGCCTTCGGCGCCTACGACGTCGCCATCGCGGGCGGTGTCGAGCACATGGGCCGCCACCCGATGGGCGAGGGCGTCGACCCCAACCCGCGGTTCGTGAGCGAGAAGCTGGTCGACGAGTCCGCCCTGTTCATGGGCATGACCGCCGAGAACCTGCACGACCGCTACCCGAGCATCACCAAGCAGCGCGCCGACGAGTACGCCGTGCGCTCCCAGGAGAAGGCCGCCAAGGCCTACGCAGGCGGCCAGATCCAGGCCGACCTGGTGCCGATCTCCGTGCGCCGCACCACCCCCGAGGGCGGCGAGACCGGCTGGGGCCTGGTCACGGCCGACGAGCCGATGCGCCCGGGCACCACGCTGGAGAACCTGGCGAACCTCAAGACCCCGTTCCGCGTGCACGGCCGCGTCACCGCGGGCAACGCGGCCGGTCTGAACGACGGCGCCACCGCCTCCGTCATCGCGAGCGAGGACTTCGCCCGCGGACACGGACTCCCGGTCAAGATGCGCCTGGTCTCCTACGCCTTCGCCGGCGTCGAGCCCGAGGTCATGGGCTACGGCCCGATCCCGGCCACCGAGAAGGCCCTGGCCAAGGCGGGCCTGTCGATCTCCGACATCGGCCTGTTCGAGATCAACGAGGCCTTCGCCGTCCAGGTCCTCGCCTTCCTGGAGCACTACGGCATCGCCGACGACGACGCCCGCGTCAACCAGTACGGCGGCGCCATCGCCTTCGGTCACCCGCTCGCCTCCTCCGGCGTCCGGCTGATGACCCAGCTCGCCCGGCAGTTCGAGGAGCAGCCGCACGTCCGCTACGGCCTGACCACGATGTGCGTCGGCTTCGGCATGGGCGCGACGGTCGTCTGGGAGAACCCGCACTTCGAGAACGCCGGAGGCGACAAGTGAGCACCACCGCCGACCTGTTGAAGCGTGCCGCCGAGCTCTTCCCGGGCGAGGTCGTCACGCAGGCACACGTACGCCACTTCGACCTGCCGCTGGGCGCCGGGCGGTTCGCGCTCATCACGCTCGACAACGGGCACGACCACACCAAGCCGACCACCCTCGGCCCGCAGTCGCTGGCGCACTTCGACGCCGCGATCGACCAGGTCGAGAAGGAGGCCGCGGCCGGTGAGATCGTCGGTGTCGGCGTCACCGGCAAGCCGTTCATCTTCGCCGTCGGCGCCGACCTCAAGGGCGTCGAACTGCTCGGCAGCCACGAGGACGCGCTCGCCATCGGCAAGGGCGGCCACGACGTCTTCAAGCGGCTGGCCGGGCTCGCCGTGCCGACCTTCGCGTACTACAACGGCGCGGCCATGGGCGGCGGCGTGGAGATCGGCCTGCACTGCTCCTACCGCACGGTCTCCGCGGCCCTCCCGGCGTTCTCGCTGCCCGAGGTCTTCCTCGGCCTGCTCCCCGGCTGGGGCGGCTGCACGCTGCTGCCGAACCTGATCGGCGCCGACAAGGCCGTCTCGGTGATCATCGAGAACAGCCTCAACCAGAACAAGCAGCTCAAGGGCGCGCAGGTCTACGAACTCGGCATCGCGGACGCGCTGTTCGAGGGCGCGGACTTCCTGGAGCAGTCGCTGACCTGGACGGCCGCCGTGCTCAAGGGCGAGATCGTGGTGGAGCGCCCGGTGATCGACCGCGGCGAGGGCTGGGACCAGGCCGTCGCCAAGGGCCGCTTCCTCGCCGACTCCAAGGTGCACGGCGCCGCCCCGGCCGCCTACCGCGCCCTGGACATCATCGCCGCCGCCAAGAACGGCGACCTCCAGCAGGGCTACGACGCCGAGGACCAGGCCCTCGCCGACCTCATCATGAGCGGCGAACTGCGCTCCGGCATCTACGCCTTCAACCTCGTCCAGAAGCGCGGCAAGCGCCCCGCGGGCGCGCCGGACAAGGCACTGGCGCGTCCCGTCACCAAGGTGGGCGTGGTCGGCGCCGGCCTGATGGCCAGCCAGCTCGCGCTGCTGTTCCTGCGCCGCCTGGAGGTGCCGGTCGTGCTGACCGACATCGACCAGGAGCGCGTCGACAAGGGCGTGGGCTACGTCCACGCCGAGATCGACAAGCTGCTCGGCAAGGGCCGCGTCAACCAGGACAAGGCCAACCGCCTCAAGGGCCTGGTCAGCGGCGTGCTGGACAAGGCGGAGGGCTTCTCGGACGCGGACTTCGTGATCGAGGCCGTCTTCGAGGAGATCGGCGTCAAGCAGCAGGTGTTCGCCGAGGTCGAGGCGGTCGCCCCGGCCCACGCGATCCTCGCGACCAACACCTCCTCCCTGTCGGTGACGGAGATGGCCTCGAAGCTGAAGAACCCCGAGCGGGTCGTCGGCTTCCACTTCTTCAACCCGGTCGCCGTGCTGCCGCTCCTGGAGATCGTCCGCGGCGAGCAGACGGACGACGCGTCGCTGGCGACGGCCTTCGCGGTGGCCAAGAAGCTGAAGAAGACCGCGGTGCTGGTGAAGGACGCCCCCGCGTTCGTCGTCAACCGCATCCTGACCCGCTTCATGGGCGAGATCCAGAACGTCATCGACGAGGGCACGCCGGTCGACGTCGCCGAGCGCGCCGTCGAGCCGCTGGGCCTGCCGATGTCCCCGTTGGTCCTGCTGGAACTGGTCGGCCCCGCGATCGGCCTGCACGTCTCGGAGACCCTGAACCGGGCCTTCCCCGAGCGCTTCACGGTCTCCCCGAACCTGAAGGCGGTCGTCGAGGCGGGCAAGCGCGGCTTCTACGTGTACGAGAGCGGCAAGCCGGAGCTGGACCCGGAGGTCGCCGCGCTGCTGAAGCAGGGTGACACCGTGCTGACGGAGGAGCAGGTCCGGGCACGGGTCCTGGAGGCGGTGGCCCAGGAGATCGGCCTGATGCTCGACGAGGGTGTCGTCGCCGAGGCCCAGGACATCGACCTGTGCCTGATCACGGGCGCCGGCTGGCCCTTCCACCTGGGCGGCATCACGCCGTACCTGGACCGCGAGGGCGTCTCCGAGCGCGTCAACGGCAAGCGCTTCCTCGCCCCCGGCGTGGCCAGCGTCCCGGCGTAGTCAGCACCACCAGCACCACCCGCACCCCCGGCGCCTCGCGGCCCGGGGGTGCGGTATGTCAGGGGCGCAGGACGCACCCGCGGAGTGCGAAGGGCAGCGCCTTCGAGGCGTGGGACGGACAGGGGAGGTGGGGGCGGAAAAGCCCCACGCCTGCCCGAATCCCGACGCGGATCTTGGCGTGATCTGTGCGGTCGCGGGGGCCGCCCACGGAAGCCGGGTGCCGCCCGTCAAGGCCGGGCGCGACCCACGGAGGCCGGGCACCGCCCGCAGGCGGCGCGCAGCGTCCCGCTCAGCCCGCGGAGCGCAGCGCCTCCACCAGCACCGGCGTCACCAGCTCCACCTGCCACGCCCGCGCCCCGTACCCCGCCAGCGCCGCCGCCACGGACTCGCCGTCGACGGTCTGCGGCGGCTCCCAGCACACCCGCCGCACGGTGTCCGGGGTGATCAGGTTCTCCGGCGGCAGGTTCAGCTCCTCGGCCCGCGCCGACACCGCCGCCCGCGCCGCGCTCAGCCGCGCGGCCGCCGCCGGGTCCTTGTCGGCCCACGCCCGGGGCGGCGGCGGCCCCGTCACCGGCTGCCCCGGCTGCGGCAGCTCCGCCTCGGGGAGCGCCTTCGCGCGGTCCACCGCGCTCTGCCACTGTTCGAGCTGCCGGCGCCCCATCCGGTGCCCGAAGCCGTTCAGCCCGGCGAGGGCGTGCACGTTCGGCGGCAGGGCGAGCGCGGCCTCGACGATCGCCGTGTCCCCGAGCACCTTGCCCGGCGAGACGTCCCGGCGCTGCGCGATCCGGTCCCGGGTCTGCCACAGCTCCCGCACCACCGCCATCTGCCGGCGCCGGCGCACCTTGTGCATTCCGGAGGTGCGCCGCCAGGGGTCCTTGCGCGGCTCGGCCGGCGGCGCGGAGGCGATCGCGTCGAACTCCTGCAGAGCCCACTCCAGCTTGCCCTGCCGGTCCAGCTCCTTCTCCAGCGCGTCGCGCAGGTCGACCAGCAGCTCGACATCGAGGGCGGCGTAGCGCAGCCACGGCTCGGGAAGCGGGCGGGTCGACCAGTCGACGGCCGAGTGCCCCTTCTCCAGGACGAAGCCGAGGACGTTCTCCACCATGGCGCCGAGGCCGACCCGGGGGAAGCCGGCCAGCCGTCCGGCGAGTTCCGTGTCGAACAGGCGGGTGGGACGCATGCCTATTTCGCGGAGACAGGGCAGGTCCTGGGTGGCGGCGTGCAGAACCCATTCGGCGTCGGCGATGGCCGCGCCGAACGCGGAGAGGTCGGGGCAGGCGACCGGGTCGATCAGCGCGCTCCCGGCCCCTTCCCTGCGCAGCTGCACGAGGTAGGCGCGCTGGCCGTAGCGGTACCCGGAGGCGCGCTCCGCGTCGACGGCCACCGGACCGCTGCCGGCGGCGAAGGCGGCGACGACCTCGGCGAGCCCGGCCTCGTCGGAGATCACTGGTGGAATGCCCTCGCGGGGCTCCAGCAAGGGGACCGGTGTCCGAGCCGCAGCGGCAACCTCGGTGTCCGGAGGGGCGCCCTCCGCGGTGCGCAGGGGGCTGTCTGCTGCGGTCTCTTGGGCGTCGGTCACCTGTCAAGGGTATCCGTGGATGCACCGCACCCGCCGACGGAACGTTCCGTCGGCGGGTGCGGGAGGGGCGTAAACCGGTCAGGGGCGGGGCACGACCGGTCGTTCGGCGCCGTGAACGGTCGGTGGCCGGGGCGGCCGGCCGGCCGGTGGGCCGCTCAGTGGATGATCCCGGTGCGCAGGGCCACCGCCACCATGCCGGCCCGGTCGCCCGTGCCGAGCTTGCGGGCGATGCGTGCCAGGTGGCTCTTGACGGTGAGCGCGGACAGGCCCATGGAGACGCCGATCGCCTTGTTCGACTGGCCCTCCGCGACCAGGCGCAGCACCTCGACCTCGCGTCCGGACAGCTCGCGGTAGCCGCCCGGGTGGCTCGGGGCACCCGGGGGGCGGCGGTGCATGCGGGCGGCGCCGCCGAGGGGGGAGACGCCGGGACGGGCGGGGAGCCCGAGGTTGGTGCGCGTGCCGGTGACGACGTACCCCTTGACGCCTCCGGCCAGGGCGTTGCGCACGGCGCCGATGTCGTCGGCGGCGGACAGGGCGAGACCGTTGGGCCAGCCGGCGGCGCGGGTCTCCGACAGCAGGGTGAGGCCGGAGCCGTCGGGGAGGTGGACGTCGGCGACGCAGATGTCGCGCGGGTTGCCGATTCGGGGACGGGCCTCCGCCACGGACGACGCCTCGATGACGTCACGCACTCCGAGCGCCCACAGATGGCGGGTGACGGTGGAGCGGACCCGGGGGTCGGCCACGACCACCATGGCGGTCGGCTTGTTGGGGCGGTAGGCGACCAGGCTTGCGGGCTGCTCGAGGAGAACGGACACCAGGCCTCCTGGGAGGTGGGGGGTGGGGACGGGACCGGCTTCGGGGTTTAAGCCGGGACGAACCGTGCTTTCAGGGTCACAGTCGTCTTCGGCAGCGACGGGGGGCTCCTTTAGAGAATGATCACGATTTGGTGAGTAACAATCCGTGCAATTCGGACGCACGAGCGATCACCCGAAGATCGAATCGGGTCGCTGGCGAGTCGATAGCTGTCGGAAAGTGGTCGTATCGACAAAGCGTGAGGTGTCATATCGACAAATTGAGCTGTCGGGTGGGGTGACCCGCACGGGAACGGGCGCGGACCGCGGGCGCGCACACGAGAAGAGCCGCACCGGGGGGTGCGGCTCTTCGGGAGGCGGTGGGGGAGAGGGGCGTCAGCGGGGCTGGGGGCCCCTGCGCTGCGGGAGGGTCACCACGGAGGCGTCGGACGGGCCGGCCGGGGGCAGACCGGCGACCTGGCAGAGCAGATCGCCCCAGGCGGCGAGGTGCGCGGCGGTGTCGGGGACCCCGCCGAGTCCCTCGCGGGGCGTCCAGGAGGCGCGGATCTCGATCTGGGAGGCGGCGGGCCGCTGCTCGAGGCCGCCGAAGTAGTGCGAGCTGGCCCGGGTGACCGTGCCGCTGGGTTCCCCGAAGGACAGGCCGCGCCCCTGGAGCGCACCGGTCAGCCAGGACCAGCACACGTCCGGCAGCAGCGGGTCGGCGGCCATCTCTGCCTCCAGTTCCGCGCGCACGAGGGTCACGAGCCGGAAGGTGCCCTGCCAGGCCTCGTGCCCGGCCGGGTCGTGCAGCAGGACCAGGCGGCCGTCGGCGAGGTCGTCCTCGCCCTCGACGACGGCGGCCTCCAGGGCGTGGGCGTGCGGGGCGAGCCGGCGGGGCGCCGGGGTCGCCGAGACCTCGATCTCCGGCCGCAGCCGGGCGGTCCGCAGCGCCTCCACGGCAGCGCGGAAGGGGGGCGGGGCCGTCTGCATCGCTTTACGGTTCTCCTCCGTCGCGTCGTCCCTTCCGTCAGCGTCGTCCGACAGTCGTCCCTGAGCCGCAGCCATGCGGGGAAGATTAAGGGGAAGTGACGGCTCGTGTGCGGAAGGACACCCGTGCGGCGGTGCACGACCGGTGCTTTTGCGCCCCGCCGCCCGCGCCCTTCCCCGCACCGGCGGGCCCACCGGCGGGGCCGCACCGTCCGTCGCCGCCGGTGACGCCCCACGCGTCCCGTCCCCGGAGCGCGTGGGAGACTGTGTGGGTGAGTGTCAAGGAAGAACGCCCCGTGACGGGCGGCCAGCCGTCAGCGATCGCCCCCGCCGTCGAGGAGTCCGCCTTCCTGAAGGCGTGCCGGCGCGAACCCGTGCCGCACACCCCCGTGTGGTTCATGCGCCAGGCCGGCCGCTCCCTGCCGGAGTACCACGAGGTGCGCGCGGGCATCCCGATGCTGGAAGCCTGCGCCATGCCGGAGCTGGTCGCGGAGATCACCCTCCAGCCGGTGCGCCGGCACCACGTCGACGCGGCCGTCTTCTACAGCGACATCGTCGTGCCGCTGAAAGCGATCGGCGTCGACCTGGACATCAAGCCCGGCGTCGGCCCCGTCGTGGCGCAGCCGATCCGCACCCGCGCGGACCTCGCCCAGCTGCGCGACCTCACCCCCGAGGACGTCTCCTACGTCACCGAGGCCATGGGCATCCTCGTCCGCGAGCTCGGCCCGACCCCGCTCATCGGCTTCGCCGGCGCCCCCTTCACACTCGCCAGCTACCTCGTGGAGGGCGGCCCGTCCCGCAACCACGAGCACACCAAGGCGCTCATGTACGGCGACCCGCAGCTCTGGGCCGACCTGCTGGACCGCCTCGCGGGGATCGCCTCCGCCTTCCTCAAGGTCCAGATCGCGGCCGGGGCCTCCGCCGTCCAGCTCTTCGACTCCTGGGTCGGCGCGCTCTCTCCCGCCGACTACCGCCGCTCGGTCTTCCCCGCCTCGGCGAAGGTGCTTGAGTCCGTCGCCGGACTCGGCGTCCCGCGCATCCACTTCGGCGCGGGCACCGGCGAGCTGCTCGGCCTGCTCGGCGAGGCGGGCGCGGACGTCGTCGGCGTCGACTGGCGCGTCCCGCTCGACGAGGCCGCCCGCCGCGTCGGCCCCGGCAAGGCGCTCCAGGGCAACCTGGACCCGGCGATCCTGTTCGCGCCGACCGCCGTCGTCGAGGCCAAGGCGCAGGAGGTGCTGGACGCGGCCGCCGGTCTGGAGGGCCACGTCTTCAACCTCGGCCACGGGGTGCTCCCGGCCACCGACCCGGACGCGCTGACCCGGCTCGTGGAGTACGTGCACACACGCACCGCGCGCTGACCCGGGGCCTCTCTCACCACGTGTGCCGCGCCTGCCTGCCGAACAGCAGTCGGCGCGGCTCCGGCGGCGGCGGGGTGCCCGGCCGCAGCGGCCAGGCCAGCGCCATGCCGACGAGGAAGCCGACGACGTGCGCCACGTAGGCCACCGTACCCGCCTCGGAGACGCCGCTGCCGGAGGAGTACACCGCCTGCAGCACGAACCAGAAGCCCAGCACCATCCACGCGGGCAGCCGCAGCGGCAGGAAGATCAGGAAGGGCACGAGGACCCACACCCTGGCCCTCGGGTACAGCACCAGATAGGCGCCGAGCACCCCGGCGATCGCCCCGGAGGCCCCGATCAGCGGGTCGCCCGAGCTCTCGTTGACCAGCGCGTAGCCGTACGCCGCCGCGTAGCCGCACACCAGGTAGAACAGGGTGAACCTGACGTGCCCCAGCCGGTCCTCGATGTTGTTGCCGAAGATGTACAGGAACAGCATGTTGCCCAGCAGGTGCAGCCAGCCGCCGTGCAGGAACATCGCCGTGAGCACCGACAGCGGCGGCGACTTGTCGTAGTCCGGCGGCGCCGCCAGACAGGCCGCGCCGTGCGGTCCCGCGGCGACCTCGCCCGTCGGGACCAGGTGCGGCATCTGGTGGTGGATCAGCTCCCGGGGCACCGCCGCGTAGTGGTCCAGGAAGGCCTGCAGATGGCAGAGCTGCGCGAGATCGCTCTGCCCGGCCACCGAGCCCGACAGCCCGGGCATGAACAGGAACACCAGGAAGTTGGCCGCGATCAGCGCATACGTCACGTAGGGCGTGCGGCGCACCGGGTTGACGTCATGGACGGGGATCACCACAGGTAAGTACTGCCCGGGACGGGCCCGGCGAATCGGTGAACGCGGCCGTTCGCCGCCGCGTATGACTCCTCGACCGTCCCCGGACGACGTGAGGAACGAACGATGAACGACCGAGCCACCCCCGCGATGCACGCCCTGCCCGACGGCGAGGCGGAGATCGCGCTCGTGCTGCACCTGCCCTGGGAGGACGTCGCCCGGCTGGGCCAGGAGGCGGGGCGGCTCGCCGCGCAGATGCAGCGGCCGGTGACGCTGGACGAGGCGGTCAGCCACCGTCTGCGCTCGACCCGGACGGCGGCCCATGCCCGCTCGGCGCCCACCGCCGGGTCCGCCGTCGGCGCGACCTCCTCCGCCTCGGTGTCCTCGCTCCCGCCGAGGCCCCCGGCGGAGCCGGCGCGGGCGGGCGCGGAGCGGGTCGGCGGGAGCGGGGAGTCGGCGTAGCGGGGCGGGCGTCCGGCGGTCAGGCGCCCTGTGCCCGGACCGCCGCCGTCGCCTTGCGGGCCGCCACCAGGACCGGGTCCCAGACCGGTGAGAACGGCGGGGCGTAGCCGAGGTCCAGCGCCGTCATCCGCTCGACGGTCATGCCCGCGGTGAGGGCCACCGCGGCGACGTCGACCCGCTTGGCGGCCCCCTCGCGGCCGACGATCTGCGTGCCGAGCAGGCGGCCGGTGCGGCGCTCGGCGAGCATCTTCACCGTCATCGGGGCCGCGCCCGGGTAGTAGCCCGCGCGGCTGGAGGACTCGATGGTGACGGTCACGTACTGCAGCCCCGCCCGCCGGGCGTCCTTCTCCCGCAGCCCGGTGCGGGCGATCTCCAGCGCGCACACCTTGCTCACGGCCGTGCCGACGACCCCGGGGAACGTGGCGTAGCCGCCGCCCGCGTTGGTGCCGATGACCTGGCCCTGCTTGTTGGCGTGGGTACCGAGGGCGATGTGCCGCTCGCTGCCCGAGACGAGGTCGAGGACCTCCACGCAGTCGCCGCCCGCCCAGATGTTCTCGTGCCCGCGCACCCGCATCGCGAGGTCGGTGAGGAGCCCGCCGTGGGCGCCCAGCGGCAGCCCGGCCGCCTTCGCCAGCGCCGTCTCGGGGCGCACGCCGATGCCGAGCACCACCACGTCCGCCGGGTACTCGGTCCTCCCGGAACCCTCCGGGCCCTCGGCCACGACTCCCCGCACCCGGCCGCCGGCGCCGGTGAGCACCTCGGTGACCTCGGCGCCGTTCACCATGGTGATGCCCATGCCCTCCATGGCCTCGTGCACCAGGCGGCCCATGTCGGGGTCGAGGGTGGCCATGGGCTCCGTGCCCCGGTTGAGGACCGTCACCTCGTAGCCTCGGTTGAGGAGCGCCTCGGCCATCTCCACGCCGATGTACCCGGCGCCGACGACCACCGCGCGCCGGCCCTGGGTCGTGGCGAGCGTGTCCAGCAGGGCCTGGCCGTCGTCCAGGGTCTGCACCCCGTGCACCCCGCGCGCGTCCATCCCGGGCAGCTCCGGCCGGACGGGACGCGCACCCGTGGCGATGACCAGCTTGTCGTACGAGGTCCAGGACTCGGTCCCGGAGTCCACGTCCCGGGCGCGGACCCTGGCGGCCGCGACGTCGATCTCCGTGATCTCGGTGCGCATCCGCAGGTCGATGCCGCGGGCCCGGTGCTCCTCGGGGGTGCGGGCGATCAGCTCGTCCCGCTCGGCGACGTCCCCGCCCACCCAGTACGGGATCCCGCAGGCGGAGAACGAGGTGAAGTGGCCGCGTTCGAACGCGACGATCTCCAGTCGCTCCGGGTCCCGCAGCCGGCGCGCCTGCGACGCGGCGGACATGCCCGCCGCGTCGCCGCCGATCACGACCAGTCGTTCCCTGCCGCCCCTGTCCGGGCGCGTGGCATCCATGCTCATGCGGACACGCTACGGGGAGAACGGAGTTCGGCGTCCGGCGGGCGGCTCGCCGCCGCCCGCCGGACGCCGGTGGATCAGCTCTTCCCGTCCCGCGCGGGAGGCGCCGACGGAAGTGTGCCGGGAGCGGCCGGGGACGTCGCCGGGGCCGGGCGGCGGGGGAGGCGCGGGCGGAGGACCCGCCGCCAGACCACAGCTCCCAGGGCGAACACCACCAGGAACGGCAGCAGCGCGCCGACCACCAGGGCGATCCAGCGCAGCACCGCCAGGAAGACACCCCAGCCGCCGGCCAGGGCGTCCAGGAAGCCGGGGTCGTCCTCCGCGGCGGCCGTCTTCCTCGCCGCGGCCGTCTTCTCGCTGAGGGTGAGCGTGACGGTGGCGAGGCCCACCCGGTCCTTCAACGAGGCCTGCTGGGCCAGGAGCGCCTCCAGGTCGGCCTCCCGGTTGCCGAGCTCGCTCTCCAGGCTGACGACGTCGCTCAGCTCGGTCGCCCGGTCCATCAGCTTGCGGACGCGGGCGACGCTGGCGCGCTGCGACTTCACCCGGCTGTCCACGTCGACGACCTGGTCGGTGACGTCCTCCGCCTTGGAGTTGCGGCGCAACAACTCGCCGGTGCCCTCCAGTTCCCCGAGGACCTCGTCGTACTTCTCGGTCGGCACACGCAGCACGATCTCGCTGTGCCGGCTGCCGTCCTCGTCCCGGCGCGTGTTCTCGTCCCCGACGAAGCCGCCCGCGTCCCTCGCCGCCGTGCGTGCCGTGTCGAGGGCCTCGGTCATGTTCTTGACCCGGACGGTGAGGGAGGCGGTGCGGACGACGCTGCTCGGGGCCGGCTTCGAGGCCCCGGGCCCCGCGGTGCCACCGCTGCGGGCGGCGGCGCTGCCGGCCGCGCCCTGCCGCCCCGCCTCGGCGCCGGGCGCGGCCGCCTTGCCGCCGGCCGCGTCCGCGCCGGAGTCGCCGGATTCGGCGCTGCAGCCGGCCAGCACGAGGGCGGCGCCCAGCAGCACCGCCGCCGGCAGCCGGCCGGACGGACGGGTGCCGGACCGCGTGCGCCTGCCGCGGCGCCTGGGATGTGTGGTGGTGCGCATGTGGGAGCCCCCCGGGTTGTCGATGTGACGCTTACCGTTTCGACGTGCGTCCACCTCTGGACGTTCGCCGATCGGGGTCCCGTTGCGGTCACGTTCGGGACTCGAGCCGGACACCGGGCCCCCGGCGCGCGGCCGTGCGGGCGGCAAGGGCCGGACGGCGGCGCCCTCTCGGGCCGTCCGGCCCCGGGCCGGGTGGGCCGACCGGCCCCTTTCCCGCGCGGACGGGCCCCTCGGCGCGGGGGCGGGTCCGGGACGGCGGGGCGGTTTGAGAGGGTGGAGCCATGAGCGCAGAGGAGGCCCGCGCACAGGCCGGGCATGTCGTCGTCGTGGGAGGCGGGATCGCCGGACTGGCCGCCGCGCACCGCTCGCTGGACCGCGGTGCCCGGGTCACGGTCCTGGAGGCCGCGGACCGTGTCGGCGGCAAGCTGCTGCCCGGCGAGATCGCCGGCGTCCGCGTCGACCTCGGTGCCGAGTCGATCCTGGCCCGCCGCCCCGAGGCCGTCGCCCTCGCCCGCGAGACCGGTCTCGCCGACCGCCTGACCCCGCCCGCCACCGCCTCGGCCTCCATCTGGACCCGGGACGCGCTGCGCCCCATGCCCAAGGGCCACGTCATGGGCGTGCCCGGCACCGCCGCCGCGCTGTCCGGACTGCTCACCGAGGAGGGCCTCGCCCGCATCGAGCGCGAGGCCGAGCTGCCGCCCACCGAGGTCGGCGAGGACGTGGCCGTCGGGGAGTACGTGGCCGGCCGGCTCGGCCGCGAGGTCGTCGACCGCCTGGTGGAGCCCCTGCTCGGCGGCGTCTACGCGGGCGACGCCTACCGGCTGTCGATGCGCTCCGCCGTGCCCCAGCTCTTCGAGGCCGCCCGCACCCACTCCTCCCTGACCGAGGCGGTCCGCGCGATCCAGGCCCGCACGGCGGCCGCGCCCCGGCAGGGCGGCCCCGTGTTCACCGGCATCGAGGGCGGGGTCGGCCGACTGCCGCTCGCCGTCGCCGAGTCGGTGCGGGCCCGCGGCGGCGAGATCGCCCTCGGCACCCCGGCCACCGCGCTGCGCCGGACGCCCGAGGGCTGGCGGATCACCGCGGGGGAGCGGGAACTGACCGCCGACGCCGTCGTGGTGGCGCTGCCCGCCGGGCCCGCCGCCGCGCTGCTGCGCGCCGAGGCGCCCGCCGCCGCGGCCGAGCTGTCCGGCGTCGAGTACGCCTCCATGGCGCTGATCACCCTCGCCTACCGCCGCCGGGACACCGCGCTGCCCGAGGGCAGCGGCTTCCTGGTGCCCCCGGCCGACGGCCGCGCCATCAAGGCCGCCACCTTCGCCTCCCGCAAATGGGGCTGGATCGCGGAGGAGGACCCCGAGCTGCTGGTGCTGCGCACCTCGGTGGGCCGGTACGGCGAGAGCGAGATCCTCGGCCGGGACGACGCCGGCCTCGTCGCACTCTCCCGGCGTGACCTGCGGACGGCGACCGGCCTGAGCGCCGAACCCGTCGCCACCCGGGTCACACGCTGGGACGACGGCCTGCCGCAGTACCCGGTGGGCCACCACGCGCGCGTGGCACGGATCCGCGCGCACCTCGCCGCCCTGCCCGGCCTCGCGGTCTGCGGAGCGGCCTACGACGGCGTCGGCATCCCGGCGTGCGTCGCGAGCGCCCACGCCGCCGTGGAGAAGCTGGGCGCCGACCTCACCGGAGTACCGGAGAACAAGCGGCACCCGGTGCCGAGCGCCCAGGCAGGAGCGGGAGAATAGACGCATGAGTGACGACGCACCCACCACCGAGCCCGGCCGGATCCCGAACAAGGGCAAGCTGGCCAAGGACCTCAACGAGGTCATCCGCTACACCCTGTGGTCCGTCTTCAAGCTGAAGGACACCCTCCCCGAGGACCGCGCCGGGTACGCCGACGAGGTGCGGGAACTGTTCGACCAGCTCGCCGCCAAGGACGTCACCGTCCGCGGCACCTACGACCTCTCCGGCCTGCGCGCCGACGCCGACCTCATGATCTGGTGGCACGCCGAGACCGCCGACCAGCTCCAGGAGGCGTACAACCTCTTCCGCCGCACGAAGCTGGGCCGCGCGCTGGAGCCGGTGTGGTCGAACATGGCGCTGCACCGCCCCGCGGAGTTCAACCGCTCGCACATCCCCGCGTTCCTCGCCGACGAGACGCCCCGCGACTACATCAGCGTCTACCCCTTCGTGCGCTCCTACGACTGGTACCTGCTGCCCGACGAGGACCGCCGCCGCATGCTCGCCGACCACGGCAAGATGGCCCGCGGCTACCCGGACGTGCGCGCCAACACCGTCGCCTCGTTCTCCCTCGGCGACTACGAGTGGATCCTCGCCTTCGAGGCCGACGAACTGCACCGCATCGTCGACCTCATGCGCCACCTGCGCGGCTCGGAGGCCCGCCGCCACGTCCGCGAGGAGATCCCGTTCTACACCGGGCGCCGCAAGGACGTGGCGGACCTGGTGGCGGGGCTGGCCTGAGGAAGCGGGCCGGGGGGCCGGCGGTCGACCCTCGGGGGACGGGGCACCGGGCGCCGCAGGGAGGTGGCGGGGCCGGCTTGCCGGCCGCGGTACGTCTCCCGGGGCTACCGGTGGGTGAACGCCGCCCTCAGTCCCGGCTCCTCCAGCGCCCGGGTGCCGCGGACGGCGACCAGCGCCAGCTCCCGGTCCACCCCCTCGGCGGCGACCGCCGCCGCGAGCAGCCGCTGACCGGTCGGTGAGGCCCACCGCGCGTACGGGTGGGCCTCCACGCGGGTGATCGCCAGACAGCCGAGGGCCAGCAGCAGCGGCAGCGCGAACCACAGCGCCACCAGCCAGTCCTCCGCGCCGCCGTCCTCCGGCATCAGCAGCGCGACGAGTCCCAGCGCCACCACGGCCGCGGCGGCGACGCGCACCTGGCGCGCCGCCTCGGCCACCGTCGTACGCCCTCCGCCCCCGTCCGGCACCGCGAGCCCCGCGCCGACCAGCCGGTCGGCGAGCCCCCGCACGGCGTCCGCGGCGGCGGCCGCCCGGCGGACCGGAGCGAGCCGGGACTGGCCCTGCGGCCCTATGGCGCCGAGCACCGACCGCTCCCACTCGTCCTCCGGTTCCGGGTCGACGACCGTGACCCAGCCGGTGTGTGCGAGCAGCAGCCGTCGCCCGCGGGCCATGGAGACCAGCGTCAGATCGACGACCCTGGTGGGACCGCCGGACAGGAACGCGGCCTCGTACAGCGTGAGTTCACCGCCCGGTTCCCGCTCCCGGCCGCCGCTGCCGGAGGCCTCGGCGGACGTCACGACGGCGGTGGCCGCGCGGACCGCGGCGAGACAGAGCCGCGCGCAGGCCGTGCCGGCGGCGCACCAGGCCAGGAGCAGCAGGAGGACCGAGAACACCGGGAACATAGTCTTGATCCAAGACCAACCGGCCGGTCACCGCCACGGGGTTCTCACGATGCGGACGTGGCGGAGGTGGCCGAGGCGGCGGCGGACGGAAGGGGCACCACGCTGCCCGGCGGCGGGCTCGCGACCCCCGCGTCACGGGCCATCGCGTCGAAGTCGACGTAACCCGTGGCCTCCAGCACCTTGATGTGGTCCAGGACGGTGGTGTTGGCGTCCTCGGCGAGCTCCCGCACCAGGACGTTGCGGGTGCTCGCGCGGACCTGGGCGACCAGCGGGAAGACCGTGCCGTGCGCCTGGCGCAGCAGGGTCGCGAAGTCGCGGTCGTACGCCTCCCCCTGCGAGGAGTCGAGGGTGTCGAGCCACCGGCGCTGCTGGGCGGTGGGTTCCTCGGGCAGGACGAGGCCGAGGTGGCGGGCGACGTTGCGGACGCGGGCGTCGAGGAGGGTGTGCCCCTCGACGAGGTGCTCGCCCGCGGTGCGGACCGCCGGGGTGGTGCCCTTGCGTTCCGCCTGCCGGCCGGCGGGGAGTTCCCAGAGGCCGGCCAGCCGGACCTTGGTGAGGAAGTCCTGGTCCAGGGGGGAGAGGGGCCCGTACTGGGTGGAGAGGGTGCTGGTGCTCAGGGTCTCGGCCTCGTCGGCGGAGCGGTCGGCGTAGGTCCAGACGGGGAACACCAGGGCGGCGAGGGTGGCGGCCAGCCCGGCGAGGATGAGGGTGGTGCCGGTGAGGTGTCTGCGGCGCAGGGGCGTGGAGCCGGTGGCCCGGCGCGCGCGTCGGCGCGCCGCTCCGGAGGCGGGGTGGCGCATGGTGCCCTCCTGTGGCGCGGCACCGGGTGGTGTCTCCCGTTCGGTGACATGCATGGTACTGCGCCGATTTGTCGCCCCCGCCGTCGCCCACCCGTCCGCGCCCCACCCCGCGCGGGCGTCCCCGTCAGGGGCGCGAGAGGAGACGGCGGGTCGCCCGGGTGAGCCGGGACGGCGGGGTGGGGGCCGCGCGGTCCCGCCACCACCGGCGCAGCCGGCGCCGGGCCCGGGCGTCCTCCGGCCCGCCGTCGCCGAGCACCTGCGCGGCGAAGTCCAGCGCGTCCCGCCGGTAGCCCCCGCTCATCGCCCGTGCCTCCGCGTACGCCAGGAACGCGGCCCGGTAGTCGCCGCCGAGGATCTCCGGCAGTTCCGGTGCCACCTTCGCCACCACCGAGGCCCGCTTCGCGGCCAGCGCCCGGGCCTGCACACCGACCCGGACCATGTCGAAGCCCTCCGGCACCTCCGTGCCCGCGACGAGCGCGGACAGCAGCGCCGTCTGCGCCCGCCCCAGCCGCTCGCGCGCGGCCTCGGAGACGGGGGCGGGAGCGCCGTCGGGGCGGGAGGGCGAGAGGGGGGTGACCGCCGTCGATCCCGCCGCCCCCGCCGCGCCCTTCTCCACCGCCTCCCCGATCGCCCGCAGTTCCGCCTCCAGCTCCGCCGCCGAGGGGAAGTTCTCGTCGCGCTCCAGGAGCACCCCCGGCGGCCGTACCCGGCCCGCCAGGTCCGTCAGGATGTCGAGGACCCGGGGCGGGATCGGGTGGGCGTGGCTGTCGTGCCAGACGCCGTCCCGCTCGTAGCCGCCCGCCACGTGCACGTAGGCGATCGCCTCGACGGGCAGTTCGTCGAGCGCGCGGGCCGGGTCCTCGCCCCGGTTGACGTGGTTGGTGTGCAGATTGGCCACGTCGATCAGCAGCCGCACCCCGGTGCGGTCGACGAGGTCGTACAGGAACTGGCCCTCGGTCATCTCCTCGCCGGGCCAGGCGAGCAGCGCCGCGATGTTCTCCACCGCGAGCGGCACCGGGAGGGCGGCCTGGGCGGCCCGCACGTTCGCGCACAGCACGTCCAGCGCGTCCCGGGTGCGCGGCACGGGCAGCAGATGGCCGGCCTCCAGCACGGGGGAGCCGGTGCCGGGGCCGCCCGCGCGGACGAACGCGATGTGCTCGGTGACCAGGGGTGAACCCAGCGCGTCGGCCCGCTCGGCGAGGGCGGTCAGCCGTGCCTCCTCGGGGCGGTCGGCGCCGCCGAGGCCCAACGAGACGCCGTGCGGGACGACGGTCACCCCGCGCTCGCGCAACCGCAGCAGCGACTCGGGGAGATGGCCGGGGCAGAGGTTCTCCGCCACCGCCTCCACCCAGTCGATGCCCGGCATCCGTTCCACGGCCTCGGCGATCTCCGGCCGCCAGCCGATCCCCGTCCCCAGACGCTCCATCGCGGGCCCCCTCCTCCCGTAGGTGACGGTGTCATCGCCCCGCCGGACCCCGCCGAACCGCCCGCGGCCGCCCTTCAGAGCAACATTTGAGCTTGCCGGGCCCGCCCCGGGAACCCCGGTGCGGGCCCGGGCGGCGGTGCGGTCCGTCAGTCCCGTCGCAGCGCCGGATGGTCCGCGACCACCGTGGCCGAGCCGGGGGCGATCTCCGTGAAACCCGCGTCCCGGACCAGGGGCAGCCCGGACGCGGTCAGTTCGGCCCAGTGGTCCGCCCGGGCCGTGCGCACGGCCAGCGGGAACCCGGCCTCGCGCCAGTCGGCGCGCCGCGCCTCGGACAGCTCCCACCAGGCCAGCTGCGCCCCGTGCCCGGCCTGGGCCATCGCCTTGCCCGCCGACATCTCCAGCTCCGGGTTGAGCCACAGCACCGGCACGCCGGGCGCGGCGGGGGACGGCGGCTCCGGGTCGTCGAGGTCGGTGCCGGAGACCTGGAGACGGGCCAGGTCCTTGGGCCAGCCGTCCAGCGGCACCGGCGGGAAGACCCGCACCTGAGCGGAGCCACCGGTGACCGTGATGCCGTCCAGCGCCTCCGCCCGCCGCCACTCGGCGCCGCGCGCCCGCCGCACCACCTTGCGGATGCGGGCGTCCTGCCAGTCCCGCATCACCTGCGCCCAGGGGCCCTCGCCGAGCGAGCGGGCGTCGCTCAGCATCACCAGGACCGCCCGGGCCGCCGTCTCCAGCGCCTCGGTACGGGCCGGCGGGGCCGACCGCTCGATCCGGACGACCAGCGGCAGCACGAACTGCCGGGCGGTGTCGCGGGCGTTCGGCTCGGTGCGGAAGGGACTGTCCTGCCCGTCGCCGGGGGAGGCCCCGGCCTCGGAGAGGGCGGTCGTGCCGGAGGCGGGGGCAGAGGCAGGGGCGGAGGCGGGGTCGATCGTCACGTCCTCCAGTCTGCCAGGGCGCTGAGCAGGTCCCTCCGGTCAGCCCGAACAGGCGTTCCGCTGGGCCTCCTGCCACTCGCAGACGGGGCACAGGGTCGGGCCCTTCCACGACTGCGGGTACTCCGTCGGCTCCCGGCACAGCACGCACTCGGCGTACGGCGGCCCGTCCGCCTCCGGCGGCGCGGCCCGTGCCACGGCGGGCGCGCAGTGTCCGTTCGTGTCCGGTGCGGGCTCCGCCGCCGTCCGCGCTTCCCTCGTCGTCTCAGCCATGACTCCAGCGTAGAGCCGCGCCCGGCGGTGGCGGGCGGGGCTCGTGGCCGGGCTCAGTGCCGCCCCGCGGAGGCGCCGATGAGTTCGGAGACCCGCACGAACCGGTAGCCGCGCTCGCGCAGTTCCGGGACGATCTTCCGCACCGCCCGCTCGGTGGCCGGGGCCGCGCTGCGGGTGCAGTGCAGTACGACCACGGAGCCGGGCCGCACCCCGTCGAGCACCTGGCGGGCCACGGCGTCCGCGTCGGTGGCGAAGGCGTCCCCGCCGACCACGTCCCACTGCACCGCCGTGACGCCGAGCGCGCCGACCGCCCGCAGGGAGCGGCGGTCGTGGCAGCCGCCGGGGAACCGGAAGTAGGGCATCGGGTGGGGCACGCCCGCCGCGCGGATCGCGGTGAACGCGCGCTCGACGTCGGTGCGCATGCGGTCGGTGTCCCCGTCCAGCGTGGGCAGCCCGTAGCAGTCGCCGGTGAAGGAGTAGTGGCTGTAGGAGTGGTTGGCGACCTCGAAGAGCGGGTCACGGCCGAGGGCTCTCGCCTCGTCCGGGTACTCCTCGGCCCACCGCCCCGTCATGAACACGGTCGCCGGGACCTCGAGCGCGCGCAGGGTGCCGATCAGCGCCGGATTGTCGAAGCGCTCCCCGGCGGCGGCGCGGGGCCCCTCGTCGGCGGTCATGTCGGCGTCGAAGGTGAGGGCGACGGTCTTGTGCGCGGCCTCGCGCGGCCCGTGCGAGAAGACGGGGGTGAGGCCGCCCGGGCCGGGGGCGAGCGTGGGCGGCCGGGGAGTCGCGGGCGTGGAGTGCCGACCGGAAGGAGTGGACGAGGTGGCCGGGGCGGCGGCGGAGGAGCCGGGGCCGGGGTGCGCGGTGGTGGTGCCGCAGGAGGCGAGGGCGGCGGCCAGGGCCGCGGCGGGGAGAAGCCGGAGGGCGGGGACGCGGTGGCGCGAGCGGCGGGAGATCATCGCATGAAGATAAGCGGATAAGTGTGAGGAATCGGCCTCCGTGAGCAGGCGTCGCCCGCGCCGGGGCGCGACATCACCCGTCGGCGGTAGTCCGCCCCCTCCGGCCCCCGGCCGGTCCGTCCCTCAGCGACTCAGCCCTTACGCCCCCTACCAGCCCCTCCGCCCCCTACTCGGCCACGAGCCCCTTCGACTCGCGGGCGAGGGCCGTCAGGCGGGAGATCGCGCGGAAGTACTTCTTGCGGTAGCCGCCGTTCAGCATCTCCTCGCTGAACAGCCGGTCGAACGGCAGGCCCGAGGCCAGCACCGGCACCTCACGGTCGTACAGCCGGTCGGCGAGGACGACGAGGCGCAGGGCCGTCGACTGGTCCGGCACCGGGCGGACGTCGGTGAGGCAGACCGCCGCGAGCCCGTCGGTGAGCGCGCCGTAGCGGCTGGGGTGGACCCGGGCGAGGTGGTCCAGGAGGGCGGGGAAGGTGTCGAGGGAGGCGCCCGCCGTGGCGTGCGCGGCCTTGGTGACCTGCGCGTCGGTGAACGGGGCAGGGGCCTCGGGGAGCCCTCGGTGGCGGTAGTCCTCGCCGTCGATGCGCAGGGTCCGGAAGTGCGCGGACAGGCCCTGTATCTCGCGCAGGAAGTCGACGGCGGCGAACCGGCCCTCGCCGAGCTTGCCCGGCAGGGTGTTGGAGGTCGCGGCGAGCGCGACCCCGGCCTCGACCAGCCGGGCCAGCAGGGTGGAGACGAGGACCGTGTCCCCCGGATCGTCCAGCTCGAACTCGTCGATGCACAGCAGCCGGTGCCCGGACAGGGTCTTCACGGTCTGCTGGAAGCCGAGGGCGCCGACCAGGTTGGTCAGCTCCACGAAGGTGCCGAAGGCCTTGCGTTCGGGCTCGGCGGGAGTGGCGTGCCACAGGGAGGCGAGCAGGTGGGTCTTGCCGACGCCGTAGCCGCCGTCCAGATAGACGCCGCGGGGGCCGGCCGGGGCCTTGGCCTTCCGGGCGGCCTTGCCGAAGCCGAGGAACGAGCGCTTCGCGCCGCCCGCGGGGTCCCCGTCGAGCCCGGCGGCGAAGCCCTCCAGGACGCGGACGGCCTCGGTCTGGCTGGGCTGGTCCGGGTCCGGGAGGTACGTGGCGAAGCGGACCGAGTCGAAGCGCGGCGGCGGCACCATTTCGGCGACCAGCCGGTCGGCCGGGACGTGGGGCTCGCGGGCGCACAAGGAGAGCGGGGCCGTGTCGGCCATGAGGTCGATCCCGGTGGCGGAGGTGGAGGAGGGCACGGTTCCCCATGGTAGGCGCCGTGCCAGACTGCACCGCATGCGACGCCTGCTGCCTGTGACCGACGCGACACCCGGGGCCTTCGCCGCGGAGGGTGGCCCCGGGGGAGCCCGCCCCGCCACCGCCGACCACGCGTGGACGTTCGACGAACTCGCCGCCGCGTACGCGTACCCGGTCGCCGGGGGCGGCCGGCCCCGGCCCTGGCTGCGGGCGAACATGGTCTCCACGCTCGACGGGGCCGCGCAGCACGAGGGCCGCTCGAAGTCGATCTCCGGCGCCGCCGACATGCGGATCTTCGGGGTGCTGCGGGCGCTGGCCGACGTGGTGGTCGTCGGCGCCGAGACGGTACGGCAGGAGGGCTACGGGCCGGCCGGGGCGCGGGCGGAGGCGGCGGCGTCGCGGAAGGCCGCGGGCCAGGGGCCGGCGCCGGCGATCGCGGTGGTCAGCGCGGGGCTCGGGCTGGACTTCACCCTGCCGCTGTTCACCGCGCCGCCCGTGCCGACACTGCTGCTGACCGGGGCGGCGGCCGACCCGGCACGGGTGGCCGAGGCGGAGCGCGCCGGGGCACACGTGATCCTCGCGGGCGAGGGCACCGGAGTCGATCCGGCGCGCGCGGTGCGGGCGCTGGCGGAGCGGGGCCTGACCCGGCTGCTGACGGAGGGCGGTCCCCGGCTGCTCGGGCAGTTCGTCGCCGCGGACGTGCTCGACGAACTGTGCCTGACGGTGGCGCCGGTGATGGTGGCGGGCGGGGCGCAGCGGATCGGCGGGGGGCCGGAGGTGAGGGTGCCGCGGCGGTTCCGGCCGGTGTCCGTGCTGGAGGAGGAGGGGTTCCTGTTCACCCGCTACCGGCGGGAATGACCGCCGGGGGAGACACCCGCGCCCGGCGCGGGGGCGCGTGGCCCCTCCTCGGCCGGGCAGACGGGGCAGGATGGTAGAGGCCCGGTCCGGGTTCCCGAGGGAGAAGAGGGGCAGACGGCGTGTTCACGAGCGTACTGATGATCGAAAAGGCCCTGACGTCAGCGGACGTGGAGTTCGTCACGACCCTGCACGGCGAGGAGCCCGTCTCCTTCCACGTGCTGCTGCAGCCCCGCGGCGACCAGGCCGACCGCCTGCTGCGCGCCCTGGACGACGTCGCCCTCGGTGAACTCGACGAGGCGGCCCGGGAGGGCGAGACCCCCGAGGGCGAGGAGGCGCTCGCCCCCGGCCGGCAGGCCCTCGACGTCTCCCTGCGTGCCCTGCACGCCGCCGGCAGCGAGGCGGACGGCAGACTCGTCGAGGCGCACCCCCTCGACGCGCTCAAGGCGCTCGTGGCGGAGACCGGCGCCGACGAGGTGATCGTGCTGACCGACCCGCACTACGTGGAGGAGTTCTTCCACCGCGACTGGGCCTCCCGCGCCCGGCACAAGGTCGGCGTGCCGGTGCTGAAGCTGTTCAGCCACAGCAAGGACTGAGGCACGGCGGGGATCCGGGTGTGCGGCGGGCGCCGGGCGCGGACGGGCACCGCATAGGCTGTGCCCGGCGCCCGAGGGCGCGCCCACCGTCGTACCGCACCTGGGAGAGACACCTATGGCACCCGGCCTTCCCCCCGCCATGGACCGACCGCACTTCATCGGCATCGGCGGCGCCGGAATGTCGGGCATCGCCAAGATCCTCGCCCAGCGCGGCGCCGAGGTGGCCGGCAGCGACGCCAAGGACTCGCCGACGGCACAGGCCCTGCGCGCGCTCGGCGTCACCGTGCACCTCGGCCATGCCGCCGAGCACCTCGCCGACGACGCGAGCTGCGTCGTCGTCTCCTCCGCGATCCGCGCCGACAACCCGGAGCTCGCCCGCGCCGCCGAGCGCGGCATCCCGGTCGTCCACCGCTCGGACGCGCTCGCCCGGCTGATGGACGGGCTCCGCCCGATCGCCGTGGCCGGCACGCACGGCAAGACGACCACCACCTCGATGCTCGCCGTCTCCCTCACCGCGCTGGGCCGCGAGCCCTCCTACGCGATCGGCGGCGACCTCGACGCGCCCGGCTCCAACGCCCTGCACGGCGAGGGCGAGATCTTCGTCGCCGAGGCCGACGAGAGCGACCGCAGCTTCCACAAGTACGCCCCCGAGGTCGCGATCGTCCTCAACGTCGAACTCGACCACCACGCCAACTACGCCTCCATGGACGAGATCTACGAGTCCTTCGAGACCTTCGCCGGGCGGGTCGTCCCCGGCGGCACCCTGGTCGTCAGCGCGGACCACGAGGGCGCCCGCGAGCTGACCCGGCGGCTGGCCGGAACGGTGCGGACGGTGACGTACGGGGCGGCGGAGGACGCCGACGTGCGCGTGCTGTCCGTCGTCCCGCACGGGCTGACCAGCGAGGTCACCGTCGAGCTGGACGGCGCCCCGCTCACCTTCACCGTCTCCGTCCCCGGCCGGCACTACGCCCACAACGCCGTCGCCGCCCTCGTGGCCGGCCGGGCGCTCGGCATCCCGGCCGCCGAGCTGGCCCCCGCCCTCGCCGCCTACACCGGCGTCAAGCGGCGCCTGCAGCTCAAGGGCGAGGCAGGCGGCGTCCAGGTCGTCGACTCCTACGCGCACCACCCCACCGAGATGACCGCCGACCTGGAGGCGATGCGCTCCGGGACGCGGGGCCGCATCCTGGTCGTCTTCCAGCCGCACCTCTTCTCCCGCACCCAGGAGCTGGGCAAGGAGATGGGACAGGCCCTCGCCCTCGCCGACGCCTCGGTCGTCCTCGACATCTACCCCGCCCGCGAGGACCCCCTCCCCGGGGTCACCAGCGAGCTGATCATCGACGCCGCCCGGGCCGCGGGGGCCGACGTGCGGGCCGTGCACGGCATGGCCGAGGTGCCCGAGGCCCTCGCGGGAATGGCGGAGCCCGGTGATCTCGTTCTCACCATGGGCGCCGGGGACGTGACCGACCTCGGTCCGCTGATCCTGGAGCGCCTGGAGCGGCGGTAGACACCGCGGCGGCAGCGGAAACGCGGAAACGCGGCGACAAGGTAAGGGGTGGCGATCGTGGCGTACGACGTCGAGAAGCCGGACGAGCAGTGGCGCGCGGAGCTGAACCCGGCGGAGTACGCGGTGCTCCGCCAGGCGGCCACGGAGCCGGCGTTCACCGGTGAGTACACCGACACCAAGACCAAGGGCGTGTACTCCTGTCGCGCCTGCGGCGCGGAGCTGTTCACCTCCGGCACCAAGTTCGAGTCCCACTGCGGGTGGCCGTCCTTCTACGACCCGAAGGACACGGACGCGGTGGAACTGATCGAGGACCGCTCCCACGGGATGGTCCGCACCGAGGTGCGCTGCGCCCGCTGCGGCTCCCACCTCGGGCACGTGTTCGAGGGTGAGGGGTATGCGACCCCCACGGACCAGCGGTACTGCATCAACAGCATCTCGCTGCGGCTGGAGCCCGAGGAGCCCGAGGAGCCCGACGAGAGCTGACACCGGGCGCGGGCGCCGGGGGGAGTGAACCCCCGGCGCCCGCGCCGGTCGGTCGCCCCCGTCAGTCGCCCGTGCCGGGGCGCAGTGCCGTCAGCCTCACCGAGGAGGCGTTGCCGGACACCGGGACCTTGCCGCCGGTCCACCTCACCGACAGGTGGTCGCGTTCGTCCGGCGGGGTGACCAGCAGCGACGCCGGGGTGGCGGCACGGGCCTCGCTCACCTCGGGGTTGGAGAAGGACAGCCCCGCCCAGGCGCTGTGTCCCGGCGTCAGCCTGATCGTCTTCGCCGTGTCCCCGGTGGTGCGCACGGGGTCCGGGCCGAGCTGCTTGCCGGAGGCGTCCGTGAAGGCGGCGCCCGGGTAGCCGCGCAGGGTGCAGGTGCGGTGCGCGGTGTTGGTCAGCACGACGGCGAAGTTCTCCTGCCCGGCACCGGGGTGGTTCGGACCGAGGGCGGCGGACAGCTCCGAGGTGTGGCAGCGGGCGCTCCCCGCCGAGGACGAGTCGCCGTTCGAGGTGCCCTTCGTGCCGTCCGTCCTCCCCGGGGTCGTGGCGCCCGCCGAGCCGTCCCCGCCGCCGGGGCTCGCCGTGGTGCTCTCGTCCCCGGGTGCCGTACCGCTGTCCCCGGAGGCCGGTCCCGCCGTGCCGGAGAGGGTCTGCGGGCTGCTCGCGGAGCCGTCGTCCGAGCCGCAGGCGGCCACCAGGCCGAGTGCCCCGGTCACCGCGAGCACGGTCGCGGCCCGGCGGAGGGCGGAGGACCGCCGGGGCCGCCGTGCGGGGGAGACAGGGCTGGTGGGAGAGCTGGGGGAGACGACGGGGGTGGGGGGAAGAACGGTCATGTCGACAACACTCCTGGGGTCGCATCGCGCGGACTCGGCGAGCCCGTGGACGGCGGCAGACTGCCCCGTCACAGAGGTCCGATGCGGGGCCGGGCGGAAAAGTTCGGCACCTGAGGGATTCTCGCGCGCGAGGACGGTCCTCACGAGGCGACCCGTACCGAGTCCAGGACCCGGTCGGCCTCGTCGCCGCCGTCGGACTCCCTGATCTGCACGTAGAGCTGCGGGTGCGCGGTGCCGTCGGCCGGGGTGAGGGCGGCCTCGGTGAGCGAGCCCTCCTCGCCCGGACACCCGCTCCAGGTGCGGACCCTGCCGTGCCAGTCGCCGCCGGCCCAGGCGTGGCCGCCCTCGTAGTGGCAGCCGGCGTGCCCGAGGGCCCCGACCCGGGCGGCGACGTCGCCGTGCCCGCTCAGGCCGAGGAAGACGCCGTTGACGGGGGTGTCCAGGTCCTGCCACCGGGAGAGGTCGTCGGCGACGGCCAGCCCGGGTTCCTTCCCGGCCCGCAGCCCGAGTGCCGCCGGGTCCCAGCCGGAGGCGCGCACCTGGCCGCCCCAGTCCGCGGGCACCTCGACCCGGACCCGTCCGGAGGAGTCGGTGACCCGCAGCCCCTCGTCCTTCGCGGGCGGCGAGCGGTGCAGCAGTACGGCGGCGGCGGTCCCGCCGAGGACCACGGCGAGGGTGGCGAGGACGGCGGGCAGCACGAGCCGCCGGGGACGCCGGGCCGCGAGTGGTGCGGCCACCGTCGAGGCGGAGGCGGGAACGGGGGCGGCCGTGGGTGCGGAGTCGTGCGCGGGCGCGGCCGCGTCGGCCGCCCCGGTCCCGCCCGTGGCCTCCGCCGTGCCGGTCGCGCCCGTGGCTGCCGTCCCGTCCGTCAGCCGCTCCAGCTCCCGCGCGAACGCCAGCGCCGTGGGCCAGCGGTCCTCGCGGTCGGGGGCCAGGGCGCGCAGCAGGGCCCTCGACACCGCCGGGTCGAGCCCGGGCCGCAGCCGGTCCGGGCGGAGCACCTCGCCGGGCGGGCCCGGCACCGTGCCGGTGACGAGGTGGTGGCCGAGGGCGCCCAGGCCGTAGACGTCGGCCCGGGCGTCGATGCCCGCGCCGGGCACGGCCTGCTCGGGCGGGCGGTACCCCTCGGACCCCGCCGCCATCGTCAGCCCCGAGGCCTGCGCCAGGCTCTTGGCCAGGCCCAGGTCGGCGAGGAGCAGCCGGACGCGGCCGTCGGGGGAGGAGTGCCGCAGCACGTTGGAGGGCTTGATGTCCCGGTGCACGATGCCCGCCGTGTGCAGGGCCTCGGCGGCCCGTGCCGCGAGCGCGGTGAGCCGCAGTGCCTCGGGCAGCGGGAGGGGGGTGCCGGCGGCCAGGGCGGGATGGTCGGCGAGGGTGCCGCCGTCGGCGTACTCCATGACGAAGTAGGGCCTGCCGTCGGGCAGCTCCCCGATGTCGTACACCTGGACGATCCGGCTGGAGCCGGCCCGGCGCAGCAGCCGGGCCTCCTCCAGGAACCGCTCCCGGACGTCGAGCCGGCCGGCCCAGTTCTCCGCCAGTACCTTGATGGCGACGGGGGCTTCGAGCACGTCGTCGTGGGCGAGCCAGACCACCGCGAAGGCGCCGCTGCCGAGTCGTCGTTCGAGGCGGTACCGGCCGATCCGCTCCAACGAGTGCATGTGCCTATCATGCCTGCCTCCCCCCGACGCCCGAGGAGGCACCCTTGCAGGACACGGCACGGACCGAGGAGCTCGCCCGGCGGGCGGCCGCCGGTGACACGGCGGCCCTGGAGGAGCTGCTCGCGGCGGTCCGGCCCGAGGTGCTGCGGCGCTGCGGGCGCTTCCTGCCGTGCCGGGAGGACGCCGAGGAGGCCGCGCAGGACGTGCTGCTGCAGATCGCGCGCCGGATCTCGACGTTCGAGGGGCGCAGCCGGTTCGGGACGTGGCTGTACACGGTGGTGGCGAACTGCGCGCGGCAGAAGTACCGGGAGCTGAAGCGGCGGGCCGCCGAGGGCGCCGCGCCGCCGGTGGAGACGGTCCAGGTGGCCGACCCGAGGACGACGAGTGTCATCGCGGGCTCGCGGATCGATCTGCTGGAGGCGCTGGAGCGGCTGGAGCGCGAGGCCCCGCTGCTGGTGGAGCCGCTGGTGTACCGGGACCTGTGCCAACTGGAGTACGCGGAGGCGGCGGAGCGGGTGGGGGTGCCGCTCGGCACGTTCAAGTCACGTCTGCACGAGGCCCGCCGCAGGGTCAGGCCGTGGCTGCTCGCGGCGTCGTAGTCCGGGTCGCCCGCCATACCGCCGCAACACGGGCCGTCTACACTCTCCCCCTACGGCCTGCGTGACTCTCCCCCACGGCCTGCCCGCCAGCGATCATAAAAACGTGACCAGAACACGGCAGTTCCCGGCCACACCCGAAGGGTTTGCGGCGTCTTGATACGCATAGATTCAGTCACCAAGCGGTACCCGGACGGCACGGTGGCGGTGGACCGCCTGTCGCTCGAGATCCCGGACCGCTCCATCACGGTGCTCGTCGGGCCGTCCGGCTGCGGCAAGACGACGACCCTGCGCATGATCAACCGGATGATCGAGCCCAGCGAGGGCACCATCCTCATCGACGGCGTCGACATCCAGAAGCAGCCGGTCAACACGCTGCGCCGGGGCATGGGTTACGTCATCCAGAACGCGGGCCTCTTCCAGCACCGCACGATCGTCGACAACATCGCGACCGTGCCCCGGCTGCTCGGCTGGAGCAAGGACCGGGCGCGGGGCCGGGCCCGGGAGCTGATGACGCGGGTCGGGCTGGACGCCTCGCTCGCGAGCCGTTACCCCTACCAGCTCTCCGGCGGCCAGCAGCAACGCGTCGGCGTCGCCCGCGCGCTCGCCGCCGACCCGCCGGTGCTGCTGATGGACGAGCCCTTCTCCGCCGTCGACCCCATCGTGCGCAAGGGCCTGCAGGAGGAACTGCTGCGCATCCAGGAGGAGCTGGGCAAGACCATCGTCTTCGTCACGCACGACATCGACGAGGCGATCCGGCTCGGCACCATGGTCGCCGTGATGCGCACCGGCGGCCACCTCGCCCAGTACGCGCCGCCCGCCGAACTGCTCTCCTCGCCCGCCGACGCCTTCGTGGAGGACTTCCTCGGCGCCGACCGCGGCATCCGTCGGCTGTCCTTCTTCACCTCCGCCGGACTGGAACTGACCACCGCCCCGGTCGTCGCCCTCGACACCACGGCCCGTCAGCTGGCCGCGCGCGAGGCCGAGATCGCCGAGGTCGCGGCGCCCCACCTCCTCGTCACCGACCTCGACGGCAAGCCGCTCGGCTGGTGCGCCCCGGAGGACTTCCCCGGCGCCGAACCCGGCCGGCTGCTCTCCTTCGGCAGGCCCTTCGAGTTCGGCAAGGACTCGCTGCGGGCCGCCCTGGACTGCGCCGTGCTCTCGCCCACCGGCTGGGCGGTCGCCGTCGACGCCGAGGGCCGTGCCGTCGGCGTCGCCTCGCAGGAGACCATCGGCGAGGCCATCCGCGCCGCGCACGCCGAGCGGCGGAAGGCGGACGTCGCCGGATGAACGGCTTCTTCGACATCCCCAGCGACCTCCAGCACAGCTGGCTCGGGCTGATCGGGCTGCATCTGCGCGAGGCGCTGATCCCGGTCGCGGTGGGGCTCCTCCTCGCGCTGCCCATCGGGCAGTTGTGCGTGCGGGTGCGCTGGCTCTACCCGCCGGTGCTGTGGGTGACGACCATCCTGTACGCCGTGCCCTCGCTCGCGTTCTTCGTCGTCCTCATCGACTACACCGGGCAGAGCGAGACCACGGTGATGATCCCGCTCGCCGTGTACAGCCTGGTGGTGCTCGTCCCCGCCATCGTGGACGGCGTGCGCTCGGTGCCCCAGGAGACCCTCGCCGCCGCCACCGCCATGGGCTTCGGGCCCGTTCGCCGTTATCTCCAGGTGCAGTTGCCGATCGCGGTGCCCGCCCTCATCGCGGGGCTGCGGGTCGCCACGGTCTCCAGCATCTCCCTGGTCAGCGTCGGCACCCTGATCGGCAACCAGGGGGCGCTCGGCAACCTCCTCGCCGACGCGATGTTCTACCACCGGCCCGTGCTCGCGGTGAACTCCGTGGTCACCACCGCCGTCCTCGCCATCGTCATCGACGCCCTGCTGGTTCTCCTGCGCAAGGTGCTCACCCCCTGGGCGCCGCCCGCCTCCGGGGGCAGCCGGTCCGCCGGGCGCGGCGGCCGCCGGACGCCCGGCCGGGCGGCGAAGCAGCGATCCGTCGTACGTCCGCAACCGGCCGCGCTCGCCGTGCAGGACACCGCACCCGTGAAGGACACCGCCCGATGAACGTCCTGCACTTCATCAACGCCTTCTTCAGCGACAGCGCCCACTGGCACGGTTACGACGGCATCCCGCACCGCCTGCTCGAACACGTCCAGTACTCGCTGATGGCGCTCGCCATCGCCGCCGCGATCGGCCTGCCGGTCGGCCTGATCACCGGCCACACCGGACGCGGCGGCACCACGCTGGCCCTCATCGCGACGGCGGCCCGTGCACTGCCCAGCTTCGGCCTGCTGGTCCTGATGTTCGTGCTCCTCGGACTGGGCATGCTGCCGGTGATGATCCCGCTGGTCGTGCTCGCCATCCCGCCCATCCTCGTCACCACCTACGAGGCGGTCCGCACGGTCGAGCCCGCGCCCGTGGACGCCGCCCGGGGCATGGGCATGACGGAGCCGCGCATCCTCTTCCAGGTCGAGCTCCCGGTCGCGCTCCCGCTGATCCTCAGCGGGCTGCGCTCGGCCGCCATCCAGATCGTCTCCACGGCCACGATCGCCGCGTACGTCAGCCTCGGCGGCCTCGGACGGTACATCGTCGACGGCCTCTACCAGCGCAACTACGAGAAGGTCGTGGGCGGCGCGACCCTGGTGGCCGTGCTCGCCCTGATCACCCTCGGCCTGTTCTGGGCGGCCGCGAGGGCGGCGGTCTCCCCGGGCGTGCGCAGGAGCTAGACCACACCGGCGCCGGAGCCCGAACGCCCCCGGTGCGGAAGCCGCGCGGCTTCCGCACCGGGGGCGTTCGGGCTCCGGGGTCCGCGCCCGGTGTCCTACGGCACCCGCTCCAGGTGGATCAGGGCGCTCGCCCAGTCGCCGCTCGGCAGTTCCGGGTCGAGGCCGTACTCCGTGAGCACCGTGGAGTGGTGGACCGCGCCCGTCCCCGTGTCCCGGTAGCGCAGGCCCGGCGGCAGGCCGCGCAGCCGGAGGGGCACCCGCGGGCTCCCGTGCCGCGGGCTGCCGCGGAAGGCGAGCACCAACGCCTCGGCGCCGTCCGCGGCCACGTACTCGACGGCCGAGACGCCCTCGCCGTAGGGCTCGCCGATCCGGTACTGCTCGCCGTGCTGCACCAGGTGCCGCACCTCCTTGTACCGGGCGACCAGCGCGGCCCCCTCGGCGAGTTCCGCCTCGCTCCAGCGGGCGAGGTCGCCGCCGATGCCCAGGAGCCCGGCCGCCGCCGCGTGGAAGCGGAAGCGCAGCGGCACCGACAGCCCGGTGAGCTGGTTGGGCACGTCGGTGACCCAGGCGGACATCACCCGCGCCGGATAGATCTGGCCGAAGCCCCGCTGGATGCCCAGCCGGTCCACGGCGTCGGTGTTGTCGGAGGTCCACGCCTGGTCGGTGCGGGCCAGGATGCCCAGGTCGACCCGGCCGCCGCCCCCGCTGCACGTCTCGATGCGCAGGTGCGGGTGGGCGTCCCGGAGCCGGTCGAGGACGCCGTACAGATGGTGGACGTACCGCGTCCACAGCAGGTCGTTGCCGCCCTCGGGGCCGGACCAGCCGGCCTCGCCGATGGCCCGGTTCATGTCCCACTTGAGGAAGTCCACCCGGTGCTCGGCGACGAGCCGGTCCAGCCAGCCGTAGGCCCAGTCGGCGACGTCCCGCCGGGCGAAATTGAGCACGAGCTGGTTGCGCAGTTCGGTGCGCGCGCGGCCCGGCAGGTGCAGCACCCAGTCGGGGTGGGCCCGGTACAGGTCGCTGTCCGGGTTGACCATCTCGGGCTCGACCCAGACACCGAACCGCATGCCCAGCCGGCGCACGGCGTCGGACAGCGGGCCCAGGCCGCGGGGGAAGCGGTCCGGCGCCGGGGTCCAGTCGCCGAGGCCCGCCCGGTCGCTGCGGCGGGCGCCGAACCAGCCGTCGTCCACGACGTACAGCTCCACCCCCAGCCGGGCGGCACGCTCGGCGAGGGCGAGCTGGCCCGCCTCGTCGACATCGAAGCCCGTGGCCTCCCAGGAGTTGTAGAGCACCGGTGCCGTCTCCTCGGCGTGCCGCAGCACATGGGTGCGGACGTAGGCGTGCCAGGCCCGGCTCGCCCCGCCGAAACCGCCGTCGGCGCACAGGCCGGCCGAGACCGGCGTGGTGAACTCCTCACCCGGGCCGAGCGGCACGCACGTCCCCTCGTGCCCCACGCCGCCGGTCAGGCCCGCCCGCCCGTCCGGGGTGCGCTGCACGGTGATCCGCCAACTGCCGCTCCACGCCAGGGCGGTGCTCCACACCCGGCCGCGGTCCTCGGTGGCGGTGCCGTCGTCGAGCATGGTCCACGGGTTGGCGTGGTGGCTGGTGGTGCCGCGCCGGCTGGTCAGCACGGTCTCCCCGTGGGGCAGCCGCTCACGGCGCAGCCGGCTCTCCGCCGACCACTGGCCGGTGACGTGGCTGAGCCGGTAGTCGGGCAGCGGCGGCAGGGTCCACGCGGCGGAGTCGGCGCGCAGCAGGTCCACCCGGTGCCCGCCCTCGTTGCGCAGCACGGTCCAGCGCTCGATCACGTCCGTGTCGGAGCGGACCCGGTAGTGCAGGTCGACCGACAGCGGGAACACCCGGTCGCGGAAGGAGAGGACCAGTTCGGCGCTGTTGCCGCGGGCGGACTCCTCCACCCGCTGCCCCGCCGGCTCCCATTCGAAGGCGCGGGAGCCGTCGGCGTACCGCACCTGGAGCGAGGGCGGCCCGTAGCGGGTGCCGCCGTCCACCGGGAGTTCCTCGCCCACGGCCGGGCGGCCCTCGAAGCTGTCCGAGGGCTCCCCGGCGGGCACCACGAGCGTGTCCGCCTCCGCCGGGGTGAGCCGTGGACCCCACGCCACGTGGCAGGGCGCACCACTCTCGTCGATCCGCAGCGCGTACGAGGTGCGCGGGGTGTTCAGCAGCCAGACCCCGGTGGCGGGGGAGCGGGTGATGAGCGGCATGGGTCTCACGATCAGGGGTCGGGGAACAGGGGACGAGCGGCCCGGTGGCGTGACCGGGCCGCTCGTGGAAGGTGCGAGGGAGGGCGGCCGGGGTCTCCCACAGCGGCGGCGGGCCGCTCGCGGGACGTCCCGGCCGCGGCTCCATGGCGTGTTCCGGAAGTCCCGCCTGTCCGGGGGCGTCTGGCACGCGCCCTCGCGGTGTTGTCGGGACCACCCCGATACATCCAGTATCGGGGTGCCCCTCCGCCTTGCGATGGCACGCACCAGACGCCCCCGGACCCGCCCTCGGGGCGGACGGCGCTACTTCCGGAACACGCCCTGGCCGCCCGGCTGCCGCAGGACGGCGACGGCGCGCGGGCCGAGGACGAGGGACCCCCCGGCGTCGGTCTCGCCGAGCAGCGGCTCGCCCTCGACTCCCGGCACCGCGACGGTGCCGTCGGTCCGGTTCACCAGGAACAGGAACCGTCCGCCCGGACCCCGGCGCACCACCTGCTCCACCGATCCCCGCGCCCCGGCGGGCAGTTCGCTCTCCACACCGGCCGGTTCAAGCAGCCGGGGCAGCAGCGAGGCGAGTCCCTCGACGCCGAGCCTGGTGGAGACGTAGGAGGCGGAACCGCGGTCCGTGCGGCGCCGGGTCACGGCGGGCCGGCCGGCCTGCTCGCCGGTGCGGTAGCGGAGAAGGACCTCCGTCTCCGCGTCCGTCACCGTGACGTGGTCGGTCCACAGGGTGCCGGTCGTGGCGTCGTCCAGCTCCACGCCGTCCCCGGGCAGCAGGGGCGCGAACTCCTCGACGCGGATGCCCAGCAGGTCCCGCAGGGCGCCCGGGTAGCCGCCGAGCCACACGTGGTCGTGCTCGTCCACGATTCCCGAGAAGTAGGTGGTGATCAGGTGGCCGCCCTGTTCCGCGAACCGGGTGAGGGTCTTGGCCAGGTCTGCGGGGACCACGTGCAGCACCGGCGCGATCAGCACCTGGTGGCGGTGGAGGTCGGAGCGGGTGGTGACGAGGTCGGCGCGGATGCCGAGGCGGAGCAGCGCCGAGTACCAGTCGAGGGCCTCCTGCCGGTAGTTCAGCAGGGCGGTGGGGTGGGAGTCCTGCTCGGAGGCCCACCACGAGTCCCAGTCGAACAGGATGCCGACCCGGGCGGGCTCCCGCTCGCTGCCGGCCACCGGGGCCAGCGCCTTCAGCGTGGCGCCCAGCTCCGCCACCGAGCGGAACAGTTCGCTGTCCGCGCCGGCGTGCGGCACCATCGCCGAGTGGTACTTCTCGGCGCCCGCCGCCGACTGCCGCCACTGGAAGAAGCAGACGGCGTCGGCCCCGTGCGCCACGTGCAGCAGGGAGTCCCGGGCCAGCTCGCCGGGACGCTTGGCGACGTTGACGGGCTGCCAGTTGACGGCGCTGGTGGAGTGTTCCATCAGGAACCAGGGCCGGCCGCCGGAGATGCCGCTGGTGAGGTTGGCGGAGAAGGACAGCTCGTCGCGGTCCTGCGGCCCGGGGTGCACGTAGTGGT
Organism: Streptomyces griseoaurantiacus; assembly: GCF_036189845.1. Lineage (NCBI taxonomy): Bacteria > Bacillati > Actinomycetota > Actinomycetes > Kitasatosporales > Streptomycetaceae > Streptomyces > Streptomyces griseoaurantiacus. Next base: position 5,861,230 of record NZ_CP108326.1, read on the forward strand.
CGTTGGAGACGAAGTCGATCTCCTGCGCCCAGTCCGCGTAGTCCATGCCCTTGGTGTTGCCCATCACCATGAAGTTGGTGGTGACCGGCACGTCCGGGGTGATCTCGCGCAGCAGGTCGCGTTCGGCGCGCAGGTGGTCCTTGAGCGCGTCCGAGGAGAACCGCTTGAAGTCGAGCTGCTGCGTGGGGTTGGGGTGCGAGGCGGCCAGCCGCGGCGGGAGGATCTGCTCCCAGGCGGAGTAGCGCTGCGACCAGAAGGCGGTGCCCCAGGCGTCGTTGAGGGCGTCCAGGGTGCGGTAACGGTCGCGCAGCCAGTCGCGGAAGGCGTGGGCGGCGTCCTCGGAGTAGTCGTAGACGTTGTGGCAGCCCAGCTCGTTGCTGACGTGCCAGGCGACGAGCGCCGGGTGGTTCCGGTAGCGCTCGGCGATCGTCCGCACCAGGGCCAGGGCGTGCCGGCGGAAGACGGGCGAGGTGGGGCGCCAGTGCTGGCGCGCGCCCGGCCAGAGGGTCTCTCCGGTGGCGGTCACCGGGAGCACCTCGGGGTGGGCGGTGGTCAGCCACGGCGGCGGTGAGGCGGTGGCGGTGGCCAGGTCGACGCCGATGCCGCCCTCGTGGAGCAGGTCGAGCACCTCGTCCAGCCACGCGAAGTCCCAGGTGTCCGCGGTGGGCTGGAGGCGTGCCCAGGAGAAGATCGCGAGGGACACGACATTCACGCCGGCCTCCCGCATCAGCCGGACGTCCTCCTCCCACACGGAACGGGGCCACTGCTCGGGGTTGTAGTCGGCGCCGAAGAGGAGACGGGGAGCGGTGTCACCGTCCGCCCCGCCGGCGCGGGACAGGAGGGTGGAGATCATGGCGGTCCTTCCGGAGGGCACGGGGAGGCGCGCGAGGGCGCGCGCCGCCCGCGGGGTGGTGCGTGTCGTCACTGCTCGACGGTGAAGCCCTGCTCCTTGCCGTACTTCACCGAGGCGTCCTGCCAGGCCTTGAGGCCGTCCGGCAGCCGGGTGCCGGAGATGTAGGCCTTGCCGACCGTGTCGTTGAAGATCGAGTTGGCGTACGCCTGGAACGGCAGGTACGACCAGTCGTCGGCGACGTTGGCGGCGGAGGCGGCGAAGATCTCGTTGGCCTTCTGGCCGTCGAAGTACGAGAACTTCTTGTTCAGGAACTCGGTGGACTTCAGCTCCGCCTTGGTGGCGGGGAAGGCGCCCTCGGACACGCGGGAGGCGACACCGGCACCGGAGTTGGCGTACTCCACGAAGGCGTAGGCCAGTTCCTTGTTCTTGGCGAGGGCGGGCACGGTCAGCGCGCTGCCGCCGTTCTCCGCGCTGGCCTTGTCGCCCTCGGCCCAGGCCGGGAGCGCGGCGGCGCGCCACTGGCCGGAGGCGTTCGGCACACCGGACTCGAAGTTGGCGGGCATCCAGGCGCCGGTGGACAGGGTGGCGATCGAGCCGTCACCGAGGCCCTTGTACCAGTCGTCGGTCCAGCTCGTGACGGGCGCGAGCAGCTTCTCGTCGATCAGCTTCTGCCAGACGTCCGTGAACTTCTTGGCGCCCGCGTCCTGGAAGTCGATCTTCACCTTGGTGCCGTCGACCTTGTAGGGCCGCGAACCGGCCTGCCACAGCAGGCTGGTGGTGAAGCCGGCGTCGCCGGTGTCGTTGGCGATGTAGGCCTTCGGGTCGGCCTTGTGCAGCTTGCGGGCCGCGTCCAGGTACTCGTCCCAGGTGGTGGGGACGGTGATCTTGTACTTGTCGAAGACCTTCTTGTTGTAGAACAGCGCCATCGGACCGGAGTCCATCGGCAGGCCGTAGACCTTGTCGCCCTCGGTGACCGCGTTCCACGGGCCGGGGGTGTACTTGGCGGCCAGCTTGCCCGCGCCGAAGCCGGACAGGTCGGTCAGGCCCTTGGTGAGGGCGTACTGGCCCATCGAGAAGTACTCGAGCTGGGCCACGTCCGGGACGCCCTTCCCGGCCGAGATCGCGTTCGACAGTGCGGTGTAGTGCTTGTCGCCGGAACGCTCGCTGACCAGGTTGACCTTCACCTTGGGGTACTTCTTGTGGAAGTCGGCGGCGACGGTCTTCAGCGTGGGCTCCCACGACCAGACGGTGATCGAGCCGCCCTTGTCCAGGGCCGCCTCGACGTCCGCCGCGGACACCGCCTTGGTGCCGGAGTCGTCGTCCGAGCCGCCGCAGGCGGTGGCGCCGAGGGCCACGGAGGTCACGAGGGCGATGCCGCTCAGCAGGCGGCCGGTCCTTCTGCGCATGAGTGTGCTTCCACTTCGTCGTGGTGGGACGGGGGAGGGTGGGGGAGAGGGGACGTGCACGGGGGGTTCGGGGGCGGCCCTCGCGGGCCGCGGGCTCACTCCTTGACGCTTCCGGCGGCGAGCCCCGACTGCCAGTACTTCTGCAGGAGGAGGAACGCGGCGATCAGCGGCACGATGGTGAGCAGGGAGCCGGTGATCACCAGGTTGAAGACCACCTCGCCGCCGACCGTCTCCGCCTGGGAGTTCCAGGCGCTCAGGCCGAGCGTCAGCGGATACCAGTCCGGGTCCTTGAGCATGATCAGCGGCAGGAAGTAGTTGTTCCAGGTGGCGACCGTGGTGAACAGCAGCACGGTCACGATGCCCGGCGCCAGCAGCGGCAGCGCCACCTGGAAGAAGGTGCGGAACTCGCTCGCGCCGTCCATGCGGGCGGCTTCCAGCAGCTCGGCGGGGATCGCCTCGGTGGCGAAGACCCACATCAGATACAGGCCGAAGGGCGAGACCAGCGAGGGGATGATGACCGCCCAGGGGGTGTCGGTCAGGCCCATCTTGCTGAACATCAGGAAGGTGGGGACGGCGAGCGCGGTGCCCGGGACCGCCACCGCGCCGATGACCGTGGCGAAGACGCCCCGCTTGCCGGGGAAGTCGAACTTCGCCAGCGCGTACCCGCCGAGCACCGCCAGCAGGGTCGCGCCGCCGGCGCCCGCCACCACGTACAGCAGGGTGTTCAGCAGCCAGCGCGTGAACACGCCGTCGTGGTAGGTGAACGTGTCGCGGATGTTGTCCCACAGCGCGAAGTCGTCCGCGAACCACAGGCCGTTGGAATCACCCAGCCCCTGCTGGGTCTTGGTGGCGTTGACGACCAGCCAGAGCAGCGGGACCACGGTGTAGAGGACCATCAGCGCCATGAGCGCGGTCATCAGCTTGCTGCGCCGGGGCTTCCCCGGACGGTGGGCCTTGACGCGGCGCAGGCGCGGGGCGCCCTTCGCGTGGCCGGAGTCCGCGGCAGTGGCGGCGGGGGTGGTGACAGAGGTGCTCATCGGGTCACGCTCCCTTGCGCATGCCGCGCAGCTGCACCAGGTAGGCGACCACCATGGTGATCAGGCCCATGATGATGGCCACGGTCGCGGAGTAGTTGTGCTGCTGGCCGCTGAAGGACAGCGAGTACGTGTAGAAGTTGGGCGTGTAGTCCGTGGTGATGGCGTTGCGGGCCAGCGGACGCAGGATGCTCGGTTCGTTGAAGAGCTGGAAGCTGCCGATGATCGAGAAGATCGTCGCGATCATCAGCGCGCCGCGGATGGCGGGCAGCTTGATCGCGGTGATCACCCGCCACTGGCCGGCTCCGTCGATCTCCGCCGCCTCGTACAGGGAGTGCGGGACGACCCGCAGCGCCGAGTAGAAGATCAGCATGTTGTAGCCGACGAACTCCCAGGTCACGATGTTGCCGATGGAGGCCAGCACCAGGTCCGCGGAGAGCGGGTCCGGCAGCGACCAGCCGAAGGCGGAGTTGAAGTCCCCGACCAGGCCGTACTTGGTGCCGTACATGAAGCCCCACATCAGGGTGGCGACCACGGCGGGCACCGCGTACGGAAGGAAGATCGTGATGCGGAAGAAGCTCTTGCCGTAGAGCCGTCCGCTGTCCAGGGCGAGTGCCACCAGCAGGGCGATGCCCAGCATGATCGGAACCTGCACCACGAGGAAGAGCGCCACCCGGCCGAGCGAGGCCCAGAACAGGTCGTCCTTGAGTGCCTGCTGGTAGTTGTCGAGGCCGACGAACGTGTTGCCGCCGATGAGCTGGTCGCGGAACAGGCTCAGATAGATCGAGTAGGCGATCGGTGCCAGGAAGACCAGGGCGAACACGGCCACGAACGGGCCGATGAAGCCCCAGCCCTTCCAGGATCGCCGGTCCCGTCGCGCCGGGGGCGGGGCCGGCCGCGGCTCGGCGGCCGCCGGCGGATGCAGCGTCGTCATGTTGTTCCTCGCTCGTCGGCGTTCGGTCACCAGCGGCTCGGCACCCGGCTCGAGGCCGGGCGGCAGGTCGCCCGCCACCTGATGTTTACGCAAACATCGCTGGTCGGACAAGCGGCCAGAGGTGTTATGTTTGCGTAAACATCTGGTGGCGAATGTCTACACTGCCCCGAGGACGGCGGTCAAGGGTTCTTCGCGAACGAGACAAGAGAGACAGAAAGGCGGCGTCCGAGTGGAGACGGTCGAGGAAGCGGCGGCGGACCCGGGCGATCCGCCCGGCGCGCCGGGGCCGGTCGCGCGGGGGACCGGCGCCGCCCGCCCCCCTGCCCCCCGGCGCGCCCGCGCCACCGCCTCGATGGCGGACGTGGCCCGGCTCGCGGGGGTCTCGGCGCAGACCGTCTCCCGCGTCTCCAACGGCTACCCCGGGGTGACCGAGGAGACCCGCCGGCAGGTGCGTGCCGCGATGCGGGAGCTCGGCTACCGGCCCAACAGCGCCGCCCGGGCGCTGAAACGGGGAGAGTTCCGCACCATCGGCGTGATCACCTTCACCCTCGCCACCACCGGCAATGTGCGCACCCTGGAGGCGATCGCCACCTCCGCCGCCCGCGAGGGGTACGCGGTCACGCTGCTGCCGCTCGCCGTGCCCACCCAGGACGAGGTGCGCGGGGCGTTCTCCCGGCTCGAGGAACTCGCCGTCGACGCCGTGATCGTCATCATGGAGGTCCACCTCCTCGACGCCGCGACGGTCCATCTCCCGCCGCACGTCCAGGTCGTGGTGGTCGACTCCGACGCCGGCGACCGCTACACGGTGGTCGACACCGACCAGCACGGCGGCACCCGCGAGGCCGTGCGACACCTGCTCGACCTCGGCCACCGCACGGTCTGGCACCTCGCGGGACCCGAGGACTCCTTCGCCGCGATGCGCCGCGCGGACGCCTGGCGGGCCGCGCTCACCGAGGCCGGGCGGGAGCTGCCGCCGATCGTCCGGGGCGACTGGTCGGCGGAGTCCGGCTACCGGGCGGGGCGCGAACTCGCCGTCCGCGAGGAGTGCACGGCCGTCTTCGCCGCCAACGACCAGATGGCACTCGGGCTGCTGAGGGTCCTGCACGAGCACGGCAGGCGGGTGCCCGAGGACGTCAGCGTCATCGGCTTCGACGACATCCCCGAGGCCTCCTCCTTCCTGCCCCCGCTCACCACCCTGCACCAGGACTTCGCCGAGGTGGGGCGGCTCTGCGTGCAGGCGGTGCTGCGCAAGATGCGCCAGGAGGGGCCGGAGCGCGGCACCACCCTGGTACCCACCCGGCTGGTGCTGCGCTCCAGCACGGCCCCGCCGCCCGGACCCCGCTGAACCGCTGGAGACGCCCGGGGCGCCCGGGGTGCCGGGTGCCTCACAGGTGCCGTGCGTAGAAGGCCGTCAGCGCCTCCACCGCCCGGTCCACGTGCGCGGGCCGGTCGTACAGGTCGTAGTGGCTCGCCCCTTCCACGACCAGCAGGTCCTTCGGCCCCCTCGCCCGCGCGAACAGCTCGCGCCCCTCCTGGTGGGAGCCGAAGGAACCGGCCCGGTCGCCGACCACGACCTGCAGGGGCCGGTCGAGCAGCTCCTCCACCAGGTGATAGGCGTCGAAGGCGAGCAGCGGCGCCAGGCTGCGGTGGGCCAGCCGGTTGGCCGAGCGCGGGTGCCCGCCGCGCGGCGTGAGGTAGTAGTCGATCGCCTCGATCAGGTCGACGTCGGTGATCCCGGCCTCCGCCGGGTCCCCGAGGTCCTCAGGGAGCCAGGTCGTGAGCTCCGGGTCCCCGCCCCGGGCCTCGGCCGTACGCCGCCTCCCCGCCTCCGCGAGCAGCGCGACGGGGGACCCGCCGGCCCGCCGGGCCCGGCCGATGTTCACCGGGACGACGGTGCCCACCGCCCGGATGCGATGCTCGCTCAGGGCGGCGTTGACGGCGTAACCGCCGCCCGCGCACACGCCGAGCACGCCGATGCGCTCCTCGTCCACGAAGGGCAGCGTGGTCAGGAAGTCGACGGCGGACCTGATGTCCTCCACACGGGTTCCGGGATCCTCGAGATGCCTCGGCTCGCCCCCGCTCTCGCCCTGGTGGGAGGCGTCGAACACGAGGGTGACATGGCCCCGTTCCGCCATGTGCCGGGCGTAGATCCCGGCCGTCTGTTCCTTGACGCCGTTGCCCGGGTGGACACAGACGAGTGCCGTGTGGCGCCGTCCGGCCTCGAAGCCGGGCGGGAGGCGGAGGTGCGCGGCGAGGGGCACGCCACGGCTCGTGAAGGTCACGCGCTCCATGCGGGCGTCGTCCTGGCGGTCCTGGCGGTCCTGGCGGTCCTGGCGGTCCTCGCGGCCCTCGGTGTCCACGGGGTGGCGGTGGGGTGCGTGGCCCGCGAGGGGTTCTTCGGTCCTGTTCATGACTGCGAGTCTGTCGCGCGCACGGCGGACGGTGAATGCCTCACGGTCCTGGATACTTGAGTTAGAGTCCGATCATGACCGTGGATCCGCTCTCCGACGTGCTCGCCCTGGTCCGCGCCCGGTGCGAGATCACCGGTGTGCTGCGGGCCGGCGGCCGCTGGGCCCTGCGCTCCGGGCCCCGGACCCAGGTCAAGCTGGACGCCGTGACGCACGGTACCTGCTGGCTCCTCGCCCCCGGCCGGCCCCCGCTGCGACTGGTCGCGGGGGACGCCGTTGTGCTGAACGGGGCCGGCCCCCTGGTGCTGTGCAGCCACCCCGAGGTGCCCCCGGTCGAGGAGTCCGCGCTCGCCGGGGCGGGCACCGGCTCCACCGCCGGTTCCGGGCCGGCCCCGCCCGAGGTGTTCCACCGGCTCGGCAGCGGAGAGGACGTCACGATCCTCGGCGGGCACGTGGACCTCGACCCGGCCGCCGCCGCGTGGTTCACCGGCGCGCTGCCCGACGTGCTGTACGCGGGCGCGTCCGGCACCGAGGCGGAGCGGATGCGGCTCCTGCTGGAGGGGATCGTCGAGGAGACGGCGGGCGACCGCCCCGGCGCCGCGTTCGCCCGGCACCAGCACGCGCAGCTCCTGCTGCTGCACGCCCTGCGCGCGGGACTGCGGGACGGGACGGAACTGCGCCCCGGCTGGCTGCGCCTGCTCGCCGACGAGCGGATGCGGCGCGTCCTCGGGGCCGTGCACGCCGATCCCGGGCGCCCCTGGGGACTGCGCGAGCTGGCCGCGGTCGCGGGCATGTCCCGCAGCCACTTCGCCCAGCGGTTCCGGGAGCTCGCGGGACAGACCCCGCTCGCCCATCTGTCCCAGTGGCGGGTCCGGCTGGCCGAGCAGGCGCTGCGGGAGTCCGACACGACGGTCGCCGCGCTCGGCGCACGCCTCGGCTACGCCTCGGAGAGCTCCTTCAGCCACGCCTTCCGCCGGGTCGCCGGGATGTCCCCGAGCCAGTACCGGCGCACCGCCGCGCCGGCGGGCTGAGCCGGACTCAGCCCTCCGTGCGCGACAGCGCCAGCTCCAGCACCGTCAGCAGCGCGTCGCGCACCGAGCCCCGCTCGCGCGCGTCGAACACCACGACCGGCACCTGGTCCGCCATGTCCAGCGCCCACCGGACCTCGTCCAGCGAGTGCTCCACCGTCCCGTCGAAGGCGTTGAGCGCCACCGCGAACGGGATGCCCCGGTGCTCGAAGTAGTCGACGGCCGCGTAGCAGTCGTCGAGGCGCCGGCTGTCGACGATGACGAGTCCGCCGACCGCCCCCTCGACGAGGTCGTCCCACATGAACCCGAACCGGTCCTGCCCGGGCGTGCCGAACAGGTACAGCTTCAGGGTCGGGTCGATGGTGATGCAGCCGAAGTCCATCGCGACCGTGGTGGTGGTCTTGGTCGGGGTGTGACTGAGATCGTCCACCCCCGCCGCGACCTCGGTGATGGCCGCCTCGGTGGTCAGCGGCTCGATCTCCGAGATCGAGCCGACGGCGGTGGTCTTGCCCACGCCGAAGCCGCCCGCGATCACCAGCTTGACCGGCAGCGGCGGCCGTTCGGCGGTCACCGCGCCGCCCTGGGCGGCCGGTTCAGTCGGAGTCACGGAGTACCCCCCGGGAGTCGGGGATGGCACGGAGGCCATCGATAACCCTTCGCAGTACGGAAGCGTCGCGGACGATGTCGGTACGTGGTACGTGCACCGACAGTTGCCCGTCGGCGCGCAGGTCCTCGGCCAGGACGCGGACCACGTTGAGATGGAGCCGCAGCCTGGCCGCGATCTCCGCGAGGGACTGCGGCCGCCGGCAGGCGGCGACGATGTCGTGCTGCTCGAACGACAGCCGTTCGAGCGCGTCGATCCCCGCGGTGGTGGCCACCATCTGGGTCTCGACGGGAATCGGCCGGCCGGACGCGGTGCCCGCCACCCGGCCCGCGGTGACCAGGAACGGCCGGACCGCGGGTGCCGGGCCGACGGGGGTGCCGTCCGGGCCGGTGAAGCCGTGCGCGCCGGCGGGCGCGTGGCCGTCCGCCATCGGTGATTCTTCCTCCCTCGACCCGGTGGCGACCGGTCATCCCGCCGACGCGGCGCCGACGCTGTTCTTCAGTTCGAGTACGAGTTGAGGGCTCAGCGCGCTGCCGGCGCGGTTCGCGAACAGTGTCATCTCGTAGGCGATGTTGCCGAGCTTGGCCTCCTTGTCGGTGACCACGCCGAGGACGGCGCCGCTGCCGATCGCGGAGACCAGGACGTGACCGCCCTCCAGGTCGATGATGACCTTGTTGAGGCCGCCCAGACCGTAGTTGCCGGAAGCGCCGGAGGCCAGGCTCGTGATGCCGGAGACGATCGCCGCGAGCCGCTCCGAGTCCGCGTGCTCGCGCAGCTCGGACACGGCGATGAGCAGACCGTCGGACGACACCGCGATGGCGTCGACGACACCCGCGGTCTCGGTGGCGAAACGGTTCAGGAGCCAGGTGAAGTCGGCCGCGGCAGCCCGCAGGTCCGTCGGCGAGGCCCCGCCCATGGAGGTGTCACCTGTCGACGTTGTCACTGCTCCGCTCCTTCCGGGAGGTGTTTCTGGTCGTGCGTGGCGCGGGGGGTGGCTGAGGAAGTGGTGGGGGACACGGAGGGAAGCGTACGTGGACCCGCCGCGGCGTCCGAGCGCGCGTCGCGGTTGGCCCGCGCCACGGCGTCCTCGAACTCCTCGAGCGCCGAACGGACGGCGTCGGCGTCGGCGGGCCGCAGGGGCTCCGCGGCCCGCTGCGCGCCCGTGTCCCCGAACGTGGTCCGCAGGGTCGCCCCCCGCACCCGGCGCCGCAACGGCCGTGCGCCGCCCGCCGGTTCGGCCTCCTCCGCCGCGGGCCCGCCGCCCCGGGGGGCGGGCGGGACCAGGGGGTCGGAGCGACGCGGCGGGGCTGCGGGAGCGGCCTCGTCGTGGCCGCGCGGGAGGTCGGTCCCGTGCGGCCGGGAGGGCCGCGCCTCGGACTCCCGGCCGTGGCCGAGCCCGTCGGCCACGTACGGCCGGTCCCGCTCGGCCCGCGCGGAGGTCTCGCCCCGCGGCCGCGACACGAGGGGCGCCCGGTCCTCGGAGGAGGGCTCCGCGAGCTCGCGGCGGGAGAGGGCGCCGGCCCCTCCGGCGGAGGTGTCTGCCACGGGCGTCCCTCCGGTACTGGGGTGCGCTTCTTCCGGAGCCGGACGGGTGGTGCCCGGCCGGACCGGGACGTGACCGCCCTCGGACGCCGCTCGGGCGGAGGTCCCCGCCGCGGGGGCCGTCTCCTCCTGGTCCCTGCGGGGGACGCGGCGGGGGAGCGGCACCGGCGGGTCGTCCTCGGCCGGGGCCGGTGCGTTCCCGTCGTGCCCGGCGCCCTCGGCCTCCGCCGCGCGGCGGGCGGCCCACGAGGGAGTGCGGCCGGAGCCCGCGTGGTCCGTGTGCTCCGTGTGTTCGGGACGGGCGGTGCCGTGGGACCCGGTGCCGGCCGCGGGCCGGTCGGCGTGCGTGTCCTCGCCGACGAGGGCCCCGGTCGGCAGGGCCCTGCGGGGTTCCGGGGCCGGGACGGCGGCCGGCTCGGCGGCGTTCCCGACACGGGGCTCCGGCCTCGCCCGCCGCTCCGCGTCCCGTTCGCCGGCGGCCGGCGAGGACGGCCGCGGCGACTCGGCGGCGAGCGGGCTCATCGTCAGCAGCAGCGCCGAGGGCAGGGCGATGCGCGAGGTCACGCCGCCGCCCGGGGTGCGCGACAGCGTCACCGTCACGCCCCAGCGCCGCGCCAGGGTGCCCACCACGAACAGGCCCAGCACCTTCGTCGGCACCAGGTCGAGCCGCTCCCGGCGCACCAGCCGCGCGTTCTCCTCGGCGAGCCGCTCCGCGCTCATGCCCAGACCGTGGTCGGCGATCTCGATGTGGGCGCCGTCGCCGGCCGCCCGTACCGCCACCTCGACGGGGCTGCGCGCGGGGGAGAACGACACCGCGTTCTCGATCAGTTCGGCCACCATCAGCGTCAGGTCGCCGATGATGTCCGGCTCGACCATGATCTCCGTGTCGGCCCGCAGCGAGACCCGCTGGTAGCCCTCGATCTGCCCGAGCGCGGCCCGCACGACGTTGGTGAGCGCGGTCGGCCCCGAGTCCAGTACGGTCTCGCGGATGCCGGCCAGCAGCATCAGGCTGTCGGCGTTGCGGCGCAGGCGCACGGCGATGTGGTCGATGCGGTAGAGCCGGTCCAGCAGGGCGGGGTCGGTCTCGCCGCGCTCGACCGCGTCGATCAGCGCGAGCTGACGGGCCGTCAGGTTGCTCACCCGGCGCCCGACGTTGCCGAACATCTCGGCGACGTTGCGGCGGCTGAGCACCTGGCGTTCCAGCAGCGCCGCCGCCGTGGTCTGCACGTGGTTGAACGCCTCGGCGAGTTCGCCGATCTCGTCGCGCACGACCACCGGCACCTCGCTGAGGCGCGGCGCCCCCGCGTCCTCCGCGTCGTCGTCGGCGACCCGGGCGAGCTCGCGCCCCGCCACCTCGGCGACCTGCTGCGCGGCCCCGGTCAGCGCCGTCACCGGCCGCACCACCGAGCGCCGTACGGCGACGGAGAAGCCGAGCCAGAGGACGAAGCCGAGCAGTGCCGCGGTGAGCAGCCAGCCGGCCCGCCACCACGCGTCGGAGGAGGCCTTGTCGGCCCGCTGGGCGATCTGGTCGGTCAGCGAGGTGGTGATCTTCAGCCGGGACTCGGCCTGCGCCCGGTAGTCGGGGTAGGTGCTCAGGGAGGCGGTGAACGCCCGGCGCAGTTCGGCGGGGCCCTTGGCCTGCAGTTCGCTCGGGTCGACCTGGAGTTCGGCGTACTGCTTGGCGATCGTGGCCATCGGGCCGTCGCGCTCCATGCCGCCCAGCTCGTCCGCCTGCTCCTCGGTGGCGAAGCGGCCGAAGCGGTCGGCCTGGTAGGCGTAGAGCTGGTAGGCGCCGACCGCGCTGTTGAACTGGATCAGCGCGTTGCTGTCACCGGTGGTCGCGGAGAACACGTTGGTCTCGAACGCGCTGTGGGCCGCGTCGGCGCGCAGCAGCGACTCCAGCAGGTTGCCGGTGAAGGTGGCCGCGAGGGCGGCGTTGCGGTCCAGGCCGAGTCCGTCGATCAGGCCCTTGGCCGCGCTGGTGTACGTGGGGTCGATGTTGTCGGCGGGCAGGTAGCCGGCCTCGACGTTCTCCCGGAGGCTGGTGAGACCGTTGACCTCGCGCAGGGCCTGCGCCTCGGTGGCGGGGAGCCGGTCGCCGAAGGCCTCGCGCACCTTCTCCACCTGGGCGTCCACGGCCGCCTGCGCCTTGCGGTAACCGGTGGTGGAGGGCCGTTCGCCCTTGCCGGCGGCCTCGTAGCGCACGGAGAGCAGCATGGCCTGCTGGTACTCGTTCTGCACCTGGTCGACGAGGGCGGCCACCTGCACGCTGTCCCGCACGAGCCGGGCGGCGCCCGCCGCGTCGCGGGCCTGCCCCACCTGGTCGGCGATGAGGTACGAGAGCAGCAACGCGACCACCGCGAGCGGGACGCCGACGAGGGCGTTGAGCTTGCGTCGGAAGGGCCACCGGTCGGCGAAGCGACGGATACCGCTCGGCGGCGGCGTTGGCGGTGCCGGCGCAGGGGTGGACGCGTCCACCACGTTCGTGGACACCGAGCCTCCTTGTGGGCGTCATCACGGCGCGCAGGGTTCACGAGACCGCTGATCGGATTCGGACAGGGGGCACCGCAGTTCCCATTGGGCGACCCCCGCACGCCCACGCCGGCCACACCGCTCCCCGTGGTCAACTCCGGTGAGACTACCGTCTCTTGTGATCGCGGACGGGCACGCTATGTCAAGAATCCGTTACAACCCCACCAGTCTCACCGGTGAACACTCACCACATCTCCACAACAAGTCACCCACAGAAGTCACCTGTTGACCGGAAGACACTTGACTACTCGAGAAGCGGCTGGATTGGATCAGTCAGGTGCGGTGCCGGAATGACGCGTACCGTCGTCCTCGGCATGTGCCCTGCGCGCTTCGCGCCCGTGTGGCCGTGCCGTCCTCCACCCTCCGCCCCCGAGCCCGGAACGGGAATTGTGACTACCGCGAAGAGCAGCAGGCCCAGTACGAGACGATCCGGAGCGGCGGCCATAGCGCTCGCCGCCGCCACGGCCCTCCTGGCGGCGGGGTGCGGCTCCGACGACAAGAGCGACGACCCGCTCGCGGGTGAGAAGTCGGGCGGCGACACGGTCGTCGTCGGCTCCAACAACTTCGCCGAGAGCATCCTCATCGCCGACATCTACGGCGAGGCGCTGAAGGCCAAGGGCATCAAGGTCAGCTACAAGCCCAACATCGGCAGCCGCGAGACGACCTACGGTCTGCTGAAGAACGGCTCCATCACCGTGCTGCCCGAGTACAACGGCGCGCTGCTGGCCTACCTGGACGCCAAGGCGACCCCGAAGACGGTCGCGGAGACCACTGCCGCGATCAACGCGAAGCTGGACAAGAAGCTCGAGCTCCTCGAGCCGGCCGCCGCGCAGGACAAGGACTCGGTCACGATCAACGCGGCCACCGCGAAGGAACACGGACTGACCGACAAGTCCACCATCGCCGACCTCAAGGACATCGCCCCCAAGCTGGTCATCGGCGGTTCCCCCGAGTTCCAGACCCGACAGCAGGGCCTCAAGGGCCTGAAGTCGGTGTACGGCGTGGAGTTCAAGTCCTTCAAGGCGCTCGACGCGGGCGGCCCGCTGACCCAGGCGGCGCTGAAGAAGAACACCGTCCAGGCGGCCGACCTCTTCACCACCGACCCGACCATCACCAAGGAGAAGTTCGTCGTTCTCCAGGACCCGGAGAACCTCTTCGGCTTCGAGAACGTCCAGCCGCTCGTCTACAAGAGCTCGGTCTCCAAGGAGGCCGCGGCCGCGCTGAACGCCGTCTCCGCCAAGCTCGACACGGCCGCCCTGCTGGACCTGGACGCGCAGGTGCAGCTCGAGAACAAGGACCCGCTGGACGTGGCCAAGAGCTGGCTGAAGTCCGCGGGCCTCGACTGACGCCGGACCACCGCTCGTGAGCACCACCGCGGACGAGCCGACCCGGGCGCCCTCCACCGAGGGCGCCCGGGTCGTTCTGGACGGGGCCGGACTGGACGTCGGCGGCGTGGTGCGGCTCGCCGACAACGATGCCGTGCCGGAGGTGACCGGCGAGGCGCTCGCCCGCGTCCGGCACGCCTGGGAGACGGCCGAGCGGCTGGCCGCGCGCGGCCGGCTCTACGGGCGCGGCACCGGAGTCGGCGCGCACCGGCAGGTCGCCGTCGAGGAGGACGAGCTGGCCGGCCACGGCCTGCGGCTGCTGCGCAGCCACGCGGGCGGCGCGGGCGCGGTGCTGCCCGCCCGGCAGGCGCGCGCGATGCTCGCCGTGCGCACCAACCAGCTCCTGGCCGGCGGCTCCGGCATTCACCCCGACTTCGTCGAGGCCCTCGCCGAGGCACTGCGACTCGGCGTCCACCCGGCGCTCACCGAGTACGGCTCCGTGGGCACGGGCGACCTCACCGCCCTCGCCCAGACCGGCCTCACTCTGCTGGGCGAACAGCCCTGGCTGGGCGGAACGCGGGAGGCGCCCGGGCCGGAGGCGGGCCTCCCGCGCCCGGCCGCACCCGCACGCGAGCCCGGCCGTCCGGCGCCGGACCGTGCCGCGGGGGAACCCCGGCCGCGGGAGAGGCACGGTGCCACAGGGCTCCCGTCGGAAACCCCTCGCCCCCCGCGCGGCACCGACGTCCCCGCCCTCCCCGGCGGCACCGGCACCCGCGTCGCCGCCCCTTGCACGGACGGCTCACCGATCCCCGTCCCGCGCCGCCCGCGCTCCGGCACGGGGGTCCCGCGGCCGAGCGCCGCCCCGGCGGGCCTGCCCGCGCCCGTCGCGCTGCGGCCCGGGGACGCGCTCGCGCTGCTCAGCAGCAACGCGCTCGCCCTCGGCCAGGCCGCGCTCGCCTGCCACGACCTCACGCTGCTGCTGCGGGCCGCGCACGCCGTGGCCGCGCTCTCGCTGCTCGCCGTCTCCGGCGCGACCGAGGCGTACGCCGCGCCCGTGCACGCGGTACGCCCCTACCCGGGGCCGGCCCGCGCGGCCGCCGAGGTGCGGCGGCTGCTCGCCCTGCCCGACCGGCCGCCGCCCGGCGGCGGACGGCGCATCCAGGACCCGTACGGTTTCCGCGCCTTCCCCCAGGTGCACGGCGCCGCACTCGACGCCGCCGAACGGCTGCGGCACGTCGTCGAGACCGAGATCAACTGCCCCACCGAGAACCCGCTCATCGCCCCCGACGGAACCGCCTACCACCACGGCGGCTTCTACGCCGCGCCCCTCGGTCTCGCCCTCGACGGGGCGGACCTCGCCCTGCTGGGCACCGCCCAGCTCTCCGCCGCGCGGCTGTCCGCGCTCGGCCGCGCCGACCTCACCGGGCTGCCCGCCTTCCTCGCCGAGGGACCCGCGGGCAGCTCCGGCACGATGATCCTGGAGTACACCGCGCACTCCGCCCTCGCCGAGCTGCGCGCCTCGGCGGCCCCCGCCTCGGCGGGCCACGCCGTGCTCTCCCACGGTCTGGAGGAGGCCGCCGGCTTCGCCTCCCAGGCCGCCCGCCAGGCCCTGCGCGCGGTGGAGGCCTACCGCACGGTGCTGGCCTGCGAGCTGGTCGTGGCCGTACGGGCGCTGCGGCTGAGCCCCGCCCCGCCGGACCTGTCGGCCTTCGCCCTCGCGTCCGCCGCGCTGCCGGGGGGTACCGAGGACCGTCCCCTGACGGCGGACGTGGCCGCGGCGGCGGACCTGCTGCCGCGACTGGCCCGGCTCTGACGTCCGCGCCGGCCGCGGCAGGGGGTGCCCCGGTCCGGGGCCGGTGGTCAGCCCTTGCGGGCCACCGCTCCGTACATCGCGATGTCCTCGTCCCTGATGCCCTGCTCGCCCGTGCCGTCCGGGTGCCACTTGTGGACCTGGACGATGCCGGGCTCGACCAGGTCGAGGCCCGTGAAGAACTCGTGCGCCTCGTCGATCGTCCGCAGCCGCATCGGCATGTTGCGCGCCGCGTACTCGCGGGCCACCCGTCCGACCTCCTCGGGCGCGAACTCGGCGGTGGCGATGGTCATCGCGAGGTAGCTCCCCGGCGGCAGCGGCTCCAGCAGCCGCCGCACGACCCCCACCGCGTCGTCCGCGTCCAGCATGAAGTGGACGATCGCGATGACCGTCAGGGCCACCGGCTGCGAGAGGTCGAGAGTCTCCCGCAGCTCCGGGGCGTCCAGAATGCTCCCCGGATCCCGCATGTCCGCCTCGACGTACGCCGTCTTCCCCTCCTCGGAGCTGGCCAGCAGCCCCTGGGAGAGGGTGAGCACGATCGGGTCGTTGTCGACGTAGACGACCCGGGAGGCGGGCGCCACCGACTGGGCGATCTCGTGCAGATTGGGGGAGGTGGGGATGCCGGTGCCGATGTCGAGGAACTGCCGGATCCCGGCCTCCTCCGCCAGCCATCGCACCGCGCGGTTCATCCAGTCGCGGTTGGCGCGCATGTGGATCGGGAGCGCGGGCCACTCCCGCGCCATCGCGTCGCCCGCCTCCCTGTCGGCCGGGTAGTAGTCCTTACCGCCCAGGATGTAGTCGTAGATGCGCGCGGAATGCGCGCTCTCGGTGTCGATACGGTCGGCAGGCCATCCGTTGTCGGGCAACGCGGCCCTCCCCTCACGTCGTAGGTGCAGTGGCAACGTGCACAGGAGACCAGGAGTTTCCCGGAACGCTCAAGTGCCCCGGGAAAACCCAAGTGCCCCGCGCGCCGGGCCCGTTCACAGATCCTTGCGGATGCCGCGGAGCACCGACTCCGTCCTGCGGGCCGGCGCAGCCTGTGCCCCGAGGCGGTCCAGCGCCTCGCGGTACACCACCACGTCCTCCCCCTTGTCCAGGTAGACCGCGCCCACCATGCCGTTCAGGTACACGATGTCCGGCAGCTCCCGCGCCCGGAACCGGAACACGTGGAACGCGCCCGTCCGCATCGCCGGGTGGGGGCCGTTGGCGAAGGGCATGATCTGCACGGTCACCTGCGGCAGCCGGTTGACCTCCATGAGGTGGTCGATCTGCTCGCGCATCACCTCAGGGCCGCCCACCGGCCACCGCAGCACCGTCTCGTCCAGCACCACCCAGACCCGCGGCGGCGTCGGCCGTGACAGCAGCTCCTGGCGGCGCAGCCGCAGCTGCACCCGCCGCTCGGTCGCCTCGGCGGAGCCGTGCGGGTTCCCCGCGCTCAGCAGGGCCCGCGCGTAGGACTCCGTCTGCAGCAGCCCCGGCACGATCTGCGGCTCGTAGGCGCGGATCTGCAGGGCCGCCTGCTCCAGGCTCAGATAGGCCGCGAACCAGTCCGGCAGCACATCCCGGTAGGTGTGCCACCAGCCGTGCTTGTTGGCCTCCCGGGCGGACTTCAGGAAGGTGTCGATCTCCTGCTGGTCGGTGACGCCGTAGGTCCGCAGCAGCTTCTCCACGTCCGGCAGCCGCAGCCGGGCCACCTTCGCGGACTCCATCCGCCGGATCGTCGAGTGGCTGACGCCGATCGCCTCGCCGGCCTCCTCGAAGGTGATCCCGGCCCGGGTGCGCAGTTCCTCCAGCTGACGGCCGAGGATCATGCGCAGCACGGACGGCGCTCCGCCCCAATCGGTCTCCGCGGTCACGCCACCCCCTCACGTCGGGATCCACCTCGGGCGCACATCGGTGTGCGGAGTCACAGTCTGTCACGATCGTCCACCCGTCGAGGGGCCTTGTGCCACACGAATTGCAATTTTCAACTTGCCGGTTGCGGGCCGTCGTTGGCAGGTGCCACAGTGTCCGTACCGTCAGGCATCGGCGAACGGCGACACGCGCAGTCCGGTGGGGGGACACGGGACTGCTGCCGGTCCCGTTCCGGCGCGGGCCGACAGGGCCCCGCCGCCGCGGCGGGCCACCTCGGACCCGCGACGACGTACGGGCGGCAGCGCACCGGCACCGTCCGCGGTGCGACGGCAGACGAAAGGCGAACGGCGATGGCTCCGCCCTCCTCCCCGCAGCCGTTGGGCCGGCCTCCGGGCTCCGGCCGGCCCGCACCCCGGGCGGGCATCTTCGGGCTCCCGGCCGCCCCCGCCTCCGTGGGACTCGCCCGCGGACACGTGCGCGGTCTCCTGGAGGACTGGGACTTCGACCCCGAGACGTGCGACAACGCCGTCCTCGTCACCTCGGAGCTGGTCACCAACGCGGTGATGCACACCGCGAGCGACCGCATCGTGTGCCGGCTGCGCACGGACGGTGACCGCATCCGCATCGAGGTCGAGGACGAGAGCCGCGGGCCCACCCTGCCCGAGCAGCGCATCTCCCGCCCCGACGACCAGGGCGGCCGGGGACTGATGCTGGTCGGGGTGCTCAGCAGCGACTGGGGCGTACGGGACAGCCCGTACGGGCCCGGCCGCATCGTCTGGGCGGAGCTGATCCCCGAGGGCCCCGACCCGGACCTCGACCAGGACCCGGCCCTGGGCTTCACCCCCGTACCGACCCTGGCCCCGGCCGTCACCTCCCCGGCCCCCTCCGCCTCCGTGCACGACATCCGGCCCGTCCCCCACCTGGCCGAAGGAACGCACCCGCATGAACCCTCAGCACACCCCTGACCCGTACCCCCGGTCCGGGCGGCACCCCGAGGCGCCCCTCGGTGTCCCCGGTCTCCTGATCCCCGAAGGCCTGTCCGGCGGACTCGGGCACGACGCGGTGGGCACCACGCCCGCGCACGGCAGACGGATCATGGAGTGCCTGCCCCGCATCGGCTGTGTCTTCGCCGACGAGCACCGCTGGTGGTGGGTCGTTCCCGCCGGGTCGCAGATCGGGGTGGCCTGGCCCTCCTCCACGCGTTACGCGGCCGGTGCGGCACTCGCCGGGCGGCGCGGCCCCGCCCCGGCCGGGCGGGTCCGGCTGATCCACCGGCCCGCGCACGACTCGCCCTACACCCCGCCGATCCCGCTGTACTTCCTCACCTGCCGTCTCGCGGGCATCACCCCGCAGTGGTCGCCGGCCGCCGTGGGCTGAACCGCCCGCCACGGGGTACCCGGAGGTTCCGGTTGCGCCCTGACGGAGGGGATGGCAGGACGGTAGGACCATGAGCCACATGAACCACATGAATCCGGCGAGCGCTGACAGCGACAGCACGCTCCCGCACGCGGTCGTCTCCACCGACTCGGTCTTCGGAGCGCCGTGCTGGGTGAGCCTGACGACCCGCGACCTGGAGGCCGCCGAGGCGTTCTACACGGCGGTGCTCGGCTGGACCTTCCGCACGGGCCGGCTCGGCGAGCGGTTCCGCACGGCGCTCGCCGGCGACGTGCCCGTCGCCGGCCTGGCCGCCGTCGCCTCGGTGTACCGGATGGCGGTCGCCTGGACGCCGTACTTCGCGGTGCCGAGCGCCGACGAGACGGTGGCCCGCAGCCGGGAGCGCGGCGGTACGACGGCGGTCGGCCCGCTGGCCTTCCCGCCGGGCCGCGCCGCCCTCCTCGCCGACCGCGACGGAGCCGCCTTCGGCATCTGGGAGGGGCAGCTCGCCACCGGCTGGGAGGAGTGGCGCAAGGCCGCCCCGGTCTCCGTCCGCCTGCACACGCGGGACGCCTTCGACGCGGCGATCTTCTACGGCGAGGTGCTGCAGTGGGCCGGCGGGGGCGAAGGGTGCTGCGAAGTGCAGTACGACGGGGCCGAGGTCGTCCTGCGCAGCGGGGGAGAGACGGTCGCCCGCATCCACTCCGGGGCGCTGGGCCAGGCCCCGGACCCGACGATCCGCCCCCACTGGCAGGTCCACTTCACCGTGGACGACCTGCCGGCGTGCGTGGCGGCGGCGCGGGCGCACGGCGGAACCGTCGTGCGGTGGGAGGACGGGGCGCGCGAAGCGGTCCTGACGGACCCCGACGGCGCGAGCTTCACGGTGCGGGAGGGGGCGGCGGAGTAGGGCCCCCGCGGGGTGCGGGGATCCGCACGGCCCCGGCCGGCGTCGCGGGCGCCGTGGCTCCCTCGCCCGCAGTGCCCCTCCTGTCCGCCCCGCTCCGGTCCCGCCGGAACAGCCTGCCGCGCGGCTCCTGGTCCGGCAGCCACCCGAAGACCAGGCAGGAGCCGACCAGCCCCAGCAGCAGTCCCACGAGGAACCCGCCCAGGTTCGACGTCAGCCAGGTGCCCAGCGTCGACAGGGCACCCACCAGCGAGTAGAACAACCGCTGCCCGGGGCTCAGCAGCGTCAGCACGCCGCACAGCAGCATCACCGTGGGCAGCAGGTATCCCGCCACGCCCTGCATGCCGACGTGCAGCACCACCTTCAGCGAGGCCTTCTCGGTGAGCAGGATCTCCCCGCCCCCCAGGGTCAGCAGTACTCCGCCCCAGAACGGCCGTCGCGCACGCCACCGGCGGAACCCGCCGTCACCACCGGCACCCACGTCAGCACCCGGAGTCGGAGAAGCGCATCCTCAGCCCCGGCAGCTTGAAGACACCCGCCGTCGTGGCGTAGTTGGTCTGCCGCAGGTTGTTGATGTGCACGGTGTCGGCCTGCTGCCCGAACACCCCTTTCTTGCCCTGTACTCCGGCCTTGTTCATGGTGCTCGCGTCGTTGCCGATCTCGATGTTGTCGAACGCCGCGTCGCCCGAGAGCTGGGTGGAGTCGGTGGTGAGATCGCGGGCCGTCACCTTGGTGTCCCCGCCGCCCGCCGTGATCAGCAGGTTCGTGCCGCCGAGGTCCACGCTCTGGCACAGCTTGGTGAGCGTCGCCTTCTTGATCGCGGAGGTGATGACCAGCACCTGCCCACCCGTGTCGCCGGCGTTGGGGTTGTCCTCCGTCATGGTGTCGAGATCACCGAACTGCTCGAATCCGGTGCCGTCGAGCTCGGTCGCGGTGACCGTGAAGGGCATGCCGGAGATGAAGAACTGCACGCCCAGCGCACCCTGGGCGGTCGCGACGATCAGCCCGGCGGCGATCGCGGTGGCGGGCACCGCCAGGACGGCGGCGCGGCGCAGGCGTACGCGCCCGCGTCCACGGGCCCCGGCGGACCCGTTGTCCGGGGGCTCGGGCAGGGCGGCCGTGCTTGCCGTGTGGTCCGAGGACGAGGCCATGTCTACTCCTGGGCGCAGTCAATGCGGGTAACCGAACCGGAATCACTGGCGCGTTGTCCTGGCGCGGACAGCGCCTGCCGCGCACGCCTCCTCCCGCCTCCCGGCGTGCTCGAGGGCTTGCTCGTTACGCGGCAGTAGCCTTCAAGGAAGTTACCGATGGTTACACCAAGGGGTCAAGAGAGCTGTGGCAGAAGGATGTTGATTGTGGTGATCATGTGTCGGGAACGCGCCGGCCGGCCGGGCCCCTGACCTGCGCGCACGCCCGGCGCCCCGAGAATCGCGGGTCGAACTGCCGCGCGCACCCTTGACGTTGACGGGTCGTCAGGCTTACAACTGCTCCTGTTTTCCTCCGGATCCGTGGCGCCGGATCCGTCCGCACGGCGCATGTCACTCTCCCGGCCCCGCCTCTCGGGGCGTCGGTGACACCTCTGTCCGCGCCGTGCGGTGCACGGATCCTTCACGGCGCACGATCCGCTCTTCCCACGGCACCGGCACGGCCCGCACTCTCCCCTCTCCGCGGTCCGGGTCCGGTCCGCCCTGCCGCCGCCGGCCCCGTCACGTACGGAGAAGGCGTCACGGGCCGGCGGCGCACACCTCGCACCTCTCCCCACCTTCGAGAAGAGGCATCCCCATGCGAACCACCCGCACCCGTACCCTCCTCGCCCTCGCCGGCGCCGCCACGGCCCTCGCCCTCGCCGGTGCCACGCCGGCCGGCGCCGCCGACAGCGTCCTCACCACCGGCGGCGCGGGCGGCGACGCCGTCGCCGTCGGCGACGTGCTCAACGCCTCGCTCGCCGGCGGCACCGCGGCCACGCTGTACTCCAGCGCCACCGGCACCAGCGGGGTCTCCTGCGGCTCCTCGGGCTTCACCGCCACCGTCACCGACAACCCGGCGGCCCCGGGCACCGCGACCGAGTCGCTGACCGGGCAGACCTTCGACGCGAGCAGCTGCTCCAGCAACGTCCTCGGGGTGACCGGGGTGACCGGCATCACCGTCGAGCACCTGCCCTACGCCACCACCGTCACCTCGGACGGAGCGGTGACCGTGACCCCGCCGGCCGGGTCCACCATCCAGACCACGGTGAAGCTGCGCACCCTGCTGGGCAGCATCACCTGCGTGTACCAGGCGCCGAGTCTGAACGGCACGGTGGACGAGGACCTGAACGGCATCAAGTTCAGCCAGCAGCACTTCACCAAGGTGTCCGGTTCCTCGCTGTGCTTCGCCAACGGCTACTTCACGGCGACGTACGCCCCGGTCACCGACACCTCCCAGCCGGGCTCCCCGACGGTCTACGTCAACTGACCCGGACCGGCACGCGGTTCCCCGCGCCCCGTCCACCGGGGCGCGGGGAACCGCGCGTGCGGCCGCGAGGGGGCGGCGGGGCGCGGACTCCTTCGTGCCGCTAGCGTGAACGGATGCCGAGTCAGACGTCCCCCTCGCCGGTGTGCCCCGGGTGCGGCGGGCCCGCCCGGTCCGTCGCCGACACCGTCGCGGACCCCGCGCCGCCGCACGCCGATGTCGCCGACCTCACCGACCGCCTCGCCAAGGCCCCCGCCGTCGCCTCCCGCGGCACGACCGCGCTGCACGCCGGTGAGGGCCTGATCATGGCCGGGGTGGGGCTCGCCCTCGCCCACGGCGGCCTCACCGGCCACGCCACCGTGCCCCTCGTCGGCGGGCTCCTCCTCGCCCTGATCGCCCTGGCCGGCACGGCGCTCGTCGTGCGCAACGAGACCCGCGGACGCGCCGCCGTCACCGCCGGGGAGGCCCGCGCCGAGGCGCTGTGGCAACCGGCGTACCACTGCCCCGGCTGCGCGTCGGTGTTCTGCCCCGGCGGCGAACCGTGGCAGGGTCGGCTGACGCCGGAGCAGTTCAGGAAACTGGTGTGGACCGAGGCGGGGTACGGCGGGGAGCTGGAGGAGGGGGCCCGTGCGGCCCTCGTCCCGCCCGGGACCCTCCCCCGTCCCCGAGGAGCGCAGGACCATGTCTGAGGCCGCCCCCGCCCCCGTGATCGTCAGCGACGACCCCGCCTCCTTCGCGCACGGTGTCCTCGCCGAACGCCATCCCGCGCTCGTCGCCCGCGTCCTGGACACCGTCCCCTACGGCCCCGGGGAGCGTGCCGCACTCACCGCGCTGCTCGACAACCACCTCAAGGGCGTCGTCGAAGCGCCCGAACCCGGCGCCCGCGACGCCGAGCGCTGGACGGAGGAGTGGGGGCTGCCCGAACACCTCGGCCGCTCCTGGTTCGCGGCGCCGTTCCTGTGGGCGGAGAGCTACTTCTACCGCCGCTTCCTCGACGCGCTCGGCTACTTCGGCAGCGGGCCCTGGCGCGGCGTCGACCCGTTCCGCCCCTTCAAGCGCGCCGAACTCGACGGGCCCGGGACCGAGGAGGAACTCGCGGCCCTCGACGCGCTCGCCGAGCAACCCCGTGAGGCGCGCGCCGCCGCCCTGCTGCACGGCTCCCTGTGGGGCAACCGCGCGGACCTCGGCTTCCGGCTCTCCGTCGAGAGCGGCCACGGTACGGGCGCGGCGGCCGGGGGCACCGGCGACGCCCGCCTCGTCGCCGACGACAGCGAGGCGCTGTGGTCGCTGCTGCCCGTCGGCACCCTCTGCCTGGTCGCCGACAACGCGGGACGCGAACTCGTACCCGATCTGCTGCTCCTGGACCACCTGCTGCGGCACGGCGAGGCCGAACGCGCGGTGCTGCACGTCAAACCGCACCCCTATTACGTGTCCGACGCGACCACCGCCGACGTCCTGGACGCGATCGAGCGGCTGCACCGCGCGCCCGGCGAGGCGGGTGCCGCCGGACGGCGACTGTGGTCGGCACTGGCCGGCGGCCGGCTCGTGCTGCGCGCCCACCCGTTCTCCTGCGCGCCCCTGCCCTACGCCGACATGCCGGAGGACCTGCGGCGCGAGTTCGCCGCCGCCGACCTCACCGTCCTCAAGGGCGACCTCAACTACCGCCGCCTGGTGGGCGACCGGCTCTGGCCGCCGACCACCCCGTTCGCCCGGCCGACCGCCTACTTCCCCGGCTCGGTGGCCGCGCTGCGCACCCTCAAGTCCGACGTGATCACCGGACTCGACCCGCACACGGAAACCGGCCTGGTCGAGACGGAGGGACAGCGCTGGCGCACCAGCGGAGCGCACGCGCTGATCCAAGTGCGCCCCTGAGGCGCTGCGCACCACCCCCGGCAACCCCCGCACCACCGCTTCACGCGATGGTGTGATCATGTTCCGCCGTCCGGATGCGCGGACGGGGCCCTGGGCAGGACCCGGCCATGACGCAGCCGTTCCACCTCCCGCACTTCTACATGCCGTATCCCGCGCGGCTCAATCCCCACCTCGACGAGGCACGCGCGCACTCGACCGCCTGGGCGCGCGAGATGGGCATGCTCGAGGGCTCCGGCGTCTGGGAGCAGTCCGACCTGGACGCCCACGACTACGGCCTGCTGTGCGCGTACACGCACCCCGACTGCGACGGCCCGGCCCTCTCCCTGATCACCGACTGGTACGTGTGGGTGTTCTTCTTCGACGACCACTTCCTGGAGCTGTTCAAACGCACCCAGGACCGCTCGGCCGGCAAGGCGCACCTGGACCGGCTCCCGCTGTTCATGCCGGCCGACCCCGCCACGCCCGTCCCCGAACCGCAGAACCCGGTCGAGGCGGGCCTCGCCGACCTGTGGGCCCGGACGGTTCCCGCGATGTCGGCCGACTGGCGGCGCCGCTTCGCCGTCGCCACCGAGCACCTGCTGAACGAGTCCCTGTGGGAGCTGTCCAACATCAACGAGGGGCGGATCTCCAACCCCGTCGAGTACATCGAGATGCGCCGCAAGGTCGGCGGCGCCCCCTGGTCCGCCGGGCTCGTCGAGTACGCCACCGCCGAGGTCCCCGCGCGGGTGGCCGAGTCCCGCCCGCTGCGCGTCCTGATGGAGACGTTCTCCGACGGCGTCCACCTGCGCAACGACCTGTTCTCCTACCAGCGCGAGGTCGAGGACGAGGGAGAGCTGAGCAACGGCGTCCTCGTCCTGGAGACGTTCTTCGGCTGCACCACCCAGGAGGCCGCCGAGAGGGTCAACGACATCCTGACCTCCCGCCTCCACCAGTTCGAGCACACCGCGCTCACCGAGGTACCCGCGCTCGCCCTGGAGCACGGCCTCGCACCGGACGAGGTCGCGGCGATCGCCGCCTACGCGCGGGGACTGCAGGACTGGCAGTCCGGCGGCCACGAATGGCACCTGCGCTCCAGCCGCTACATGAACGAGGGCGCCGTGGCCGCCCGCCGCCCCTTCGGCCTGCCCGCCACCGGAACCTCCGCCGCCGACGTACGCGGACTCCTCGCCGACGCCGGAGCCGAGCGGCTGCGCGCCTACACCCACGTCCCCTTCCAGAAGGTCGGCCCCTCGCGCATCCCCGAGATGCGCATGCCGTTCACGCTCCGGCTCAGCGAGCACCTCGACGGCGCCCGCGCCCGGCTCCTGCCCTGGACGCGGGAGGCGGGCATGCTCTCCGAGGGCGTCTGGGACGAGGACAAACTCGCCTCCTGCGACCTGCCCCTGTGCGCCGCCGGCCTCCACCCCGACGCCACCCCCGAAGCCCTCGACCTGGCCTCCCAGTGGCTCGCCTGGGGCACCTACGGCGACGACTACTACCCCCTGATGTACGGCCACCGCCGCGACCTGGCCGGGGCCCGGCTCTGCACCGAGCGGCTCTCGGCCTGCATGCCGGTCGACGGCGAACCGACGCTCCTCCCGGTCAACGCGCTGGAACGCTCACTGATCGACCTGTGGCAGCGCACCACGGCCGGCATGGACCGCGAGCAGCGTCGCACCATGCGGCGCTCGGTCGACGTCATGACGGCGAGCTGGGTGTGGGAGCTGTCCAACCAGATCCAGCACCGCGTGCCCGACCCCGTCGACTACCTGGAGATGCGCCGGGACACCTTCGGCTCCGACCTCACGAAGAACCTGTGCCGGATGGGGCACGCGCCCAACGTGCCGGCCGAGGTGTACACCAGCGGGCCGATCTGCTCGCTGGAGAACGCGGCGATGGACTACGCGGTCCTCCTCAACGACGTGTTCTCCTACCAGAAGGAGATCGAGTACGAGGGAGAGATCCACAACGCGATCCTCGTCGTGCAGAACTTCTTCCAGTGCGGCTACGCCGAGGCGGTGCGCGTCGTCGGGGACCTGATGAACCAGCGCATGGAACAGTTCGAGCACGTCTCCGCGCACGAACTGCCCATCCTCTACGAGGACTTCGCGC
Source organism: Streptomyces griseoaurantiacus (assembly GCF_036189845.1). Taxonomy (NCBI): domain Bacteria; kingdom Bacillati; phylum Actinomycetota; class Actinomycetes; order Kitasatosporales; family Streptomycetaceae; genus Streptomyces; species Streptomyces griseoaurantiacus. The sequence continues at coordinate 5,887,252 of NZ_CP108326.1, forward strand.
TCTCCCCGGAGGCGCGGGCGACGGTGGAGGGATACGTGGTCCAGCTCCAGAACTGGATGTCCGGCATCCTGAACTGGCACCGGAACGTGGACCGCTACCGGGCGGAGTACCTGGCCCGCAGGTCCCACGGCTTCCTCCCGGACCGCGGGCCCGCGCTGCCCGTGTAGGGCGTCTCGCGAGAGCGGCGCCGCCCGCCCGGTCCACCGCGCGCCCCCTCACGGGGCCCGGAGGCACCGGGCGGCCGCGCCGCGCCGGGCGGTCATGGGCAATCCGCTCGCATCCGTCCCCGCCGGGAGGCAGGATGGCGGGAGTGGACCTTGGAGGCAGCATGGCCCTCGCCACGGGGAGTGACCCCGCGCCCTTCACCGCCGCCGACTACGCGGCCCGGATGCGCCGCGCCGCGCGGGCCGCCGAGGAGGCCGGGCTCGACGCACTGCTGATCGCCCCCGGCCCCGACCTGCTGTGGCTGACCGGCTACCGCCCGGTCGAGACCGAACGGCTCACCCTGCTCGTACTGCGCGCCGGCCGGGAGCCCGTGCTGGTCGTGCCGACCCTGGAGGCCCCCGACGCGGCCGCCTCCGCCGGAGCAGGCGCCCTCACCCTGCGCGACTGGACCGACGGCCAGGACCCGTACGAGGCCGCCGGCTCCCTCCTCGCCCCCGCCGGCCGCTTCGGGATCAGCGACAACGCCTGGGCGATGCACCTCCTCGGCCTGCACAGGCGCCACCCCGAGGCGCGGCACCTCGGGCTCGGCGAAGCCCTGCCGATGCTCCGCGCCGTCAAGGACGCCGCCGAGCTGGAGCGCCTCGCGGCCGCGGGCGCCGCCGCCGACGCCGCCTTCGAGGAGATCCGCGCCCTGCCCTTCGCCGGGCGCCGGGAGAAGGAGGTCGCCGCCGACCTCGACACCCTGCTGCGGCGCCACGGCCACTCCCAGGTCGACTTCACCATCGTCGGCTCCGGCCCCAACGGGGCCAATCCGCACCACGAGGCCGGGGAGCGCGTCATCGAACGGGGCGACATGGTCGTCCTCGACTTCGGCGGCCTCAAGCACGGCTACGGCTCGGACACCACCCGCACCGTCCACGTCGGCGAGCCCACCGAGGAGGAGCGCCGCGTCCACGACCTCGTCCGGCAGGCCCAGGAGGCCGGATTCCGGGCGGTGCGCCCAGGGGCCGCCTGCCAGGACGTGGACCGGGCGGCCCGCGAGGTCATCGACGCGGCCGGCTACGGCGAGTACTTCATCCACCGCACCGGACACGGCATCGGCGTCACCACGCACGAGCCGCCCTACATGATCGAGGGCGAGGAGCAGCCCCTCGTCCCCGGCATGTGCTTCTCCGTCGAACCCGGCATCTACCTGCCCGGACGCTTCGGCGTGCGGATCGAGGACATCGTGACGGTCACCGAGGACGGCGGCCGGCGCCTGAACCGCACCGAACGGGAGATGGTGCTCGTCGAGTGACCCGCGCGGCACGGCGGCCGCCCGGCCACCGGCAGGAAGCCCGAACCACCGAGACGACGGCGCGACGACCATGACCCAGGCACCCACCCCGACGGCGGAGGACGTACGCCGGCTCGTCGGCTCCCTGTTCAAGGAGACGTCCGACGGGGCGGCACCCGGGGTGCCCGAGGTGCGGCTCGCCGCCGAGGACGCCGGGGGCACACTCTGGTGGGTCGGCACCCGGCACGTGCTGCGGCTGGCCTCCGACCGCGACAGCAGCACTCGGTGCCGCCGCGAACTGCGGCTGCGCGACCTGGTCCGGCCGCACCTGCCGCTCGCCGTGCCCGCCGGCGTCGCCCACGGCGAGTGGAGCCCCGGCCGCGCCTACACCCTCGACACCCGGCCGCCCGGCGCGAGCGCCGAGGACCGGAGCGTCTCCGCCCTCGGGGAGGCCGACCTGGCCGCCCTCCTCCGCGGACTGCGCGAGGTCCCCGTACGGCAGGCCGAGACGCTCGGCGTGCCGCGCCGCGCGCCGCGCTCCCTGGACGCCCTGCGCCGATCCGCGGGCGATGCCGCCCGGCGCCTCGGCGAGGCCGACGAGTTCGACCCGGCCCGGCTCGCCGCGTTCACGGCCACCGCCGCCGCGCAACTCGCCGCTCAGCCGGGGACGGCCGTCCTCGTGCACCACGGCCTCACCGGCGCCCACCTGGTGATCGGCGAGGACGGCAGGGTGCGCGGGGTGCTCGGCTGGGGCGAGGCCGTGACCGGCGACCCGGCCGAGGACATCGCCGGGCTGGCCCGCGCGGTCGGCGCCCCCGCCGCCGTGCGCGCCGCGACCCTGGCCGGCTACGGACCCAGGCCCTGCCTGCGCGGCCTGTGGCTGGCCCGCTGCGATGCCCTGCTCCACCTCGCCGCCCGCCTCGACGCCCCCACCGGCGAGGACCCGCGCCCGCTCCGCCACCGCCTGCGCCGCGCCTGGGAACCGATCCTCCTGGAGCGCGTCACGGACCTGCGGGGAGAGGCGGGAGAGCTGTAGCGGACCGGCGGGCCCGCGGCGCGGCCGTGCGGCGGACGCTCGCCGGGCCGCGCCGGCGCTGGGCCGTCCCGGCGCACGTCACGCCCGTCCCGTCTGTCACCGCGCTCCAGGGGTAGCCGACACGGGTGACTACTCCACCCGCACCGACGTCCGCCGGTTCCCCCCGGAACGGCGCCCCGCCGCCGGACGGCACCACCCCGCTCAAGAAGGCGCTCACCACCCCCCTGCTGTACTTCTTCATCCTCGGAGACGTGCTGGGCGCCGGCGTCTACGTCCTCATCGGCCAGATCGCCGCGGAGTCGGGTGGCGCCGTGTGGGTGCCCCTCCTCCTCGCGCTGCTGCTCTCGCTGCTCACGGCCGCCTCGTACGCCGAGCTCAGCACGAAGTACCCCCGGGCCGGCGGCGCCTCCCACTACACGACCCTCGCCTACGGGCCTTTCACCGGCTTCCTCGCGGGCTTCTGCATGCTCGCCGCGGGCGTCGTGTCCGTGGCCGCGCTGGCCCGGGGCTTCGCCGGCGACTACCTGGCCGCCTTCGTCAGCCTCCCCGTCGTCGCGGTGGCGGCCGTCTTCCTGATCCTCCTCGCCCTGCTGAACGCCCGCGGCATCAGCGAGTCCACCCGGGCCAACGTGGCGGCGACCCTCGTCGAGGTGGGCGGCCTGGTCCTCGTCGTCGGGCTCGGCGTCTGGCTCTTCCTGCGCGGTGACGGCGACGCCGGCCGGCTCGTCCACCTGGGCACCTCCGACAAGGGTGCGGCCGCAGGTGTCCTCGGCGGAACCGTGCTCGCCTACTACTCCTTCGTCGGCTTCGAGACCTCGGTCAACGTCGCCGAGGAGACCCGGGACCCGCGCCGCTCCTACCCCCGCGCCCTCTTCGGCGCCCTCGTGACGGCCGGGGCGGTCTACGTCCTCGTGGGCCTCGTCGCCTCGGCCGCCGTGCCCACCGCGCGGCTGGCCGGCTCCAGCGGCCCGCTGCTCGAAGTGGTGCGGGAGGCGGGCGGGGTGCCGCCCAAGGTGTTCAGCGCCATCGCCCTCGTGGCCGTCGCCAACGGCGCGCTGCTCACCGGCATCATGAGCTCCCGGCTGGCCTACGGCATGGCGAGGGACGGCCTCCTGCCCCGCTTCCTGACCCGGGTCCTCCCCGGGCGGCGCACCCCGTGGGCCGCGATCGCCGCCACGACCCTCCTGGCCTTCCTGCTGGCGCTGACGGGCGACGTGGCGACCCTCGCCTCCACCCTCGTGCTGCTGCTCCTCGTGGTGTTCTTCCTGGTGAACACGGCCGTCCTCGTCCAGCGGCGGGACCGGACGACGCGGCCGCACTTCCGCGCGTACACCGTCGTCCCCGTCCTGGGCGCCGCCTCCTGCGTGGCGCTGGCGACCCAGGTCGACGGCGAGGTCTGGCTGCGCGGGCTGATCGTCCTCGCGGTCGGTGTGGTCCTGGGCGCCGTCGCCACCGTGCACCGGCGCCGCACCGCCGCCGAGCCGGCCGGAAAGCGCCGGGACGGGGAGTGAATCGGGACCCCGTCCCTACTCGCGCAGCAGGACGACGGCGGACTCGCCCGGCAGCGACAGCGCCCCGTCCGCGTCCGGCGCGGGCACCGGCTCCCACGCCGCCAGCACCCGCGCCCCGCGCAGGCCGAGGGGGACGCGGGCCGGCTTCTCGCCGAGGTTGACCGCCACCCGGACGTCCCCGCGGCGGAAGGCCAGCCAGCGCGCGCCCTCGTCGAAGGTCACCTTCACGTCGGCGAGATCGGGGTTGGTCAGGTCCGGCTGGGCGTGCCGCAGGGCGATCAGCTCCCGGTACCAGGCCAGCACGCGCGCGTGCGGCGCGCGCTCCGGCTCCGACCAGTCCAGGCAGGAGCGGTCCCGGGTGGCGTGGTCCTGCGGGTCGGGGACGTCCTCCTCGGCCCAGCCGTGCGCCGCGAACTCCCGCCGCCGCCCGTTGCGCACCGCCTCGGCGAGCTCCGGGTCGGTGTGGTCGGTGAAGAACTGCCAGGGCGTGCCCGCCGCCCACTCCTCACCCATGAACAGCATCGGCGTGAACGGGGCGGTCAGCATCAGCGCCGCCGCGCAGGCCAGCAGCCCGGGGGAGAGGGAGGCGGCGAGCCGGTCGCCCTGCGCGCGGTTGCCGACCTGGTCGTGGGTCTGCGTGTAGCCCAGCAGCCGGTGCGCCGAGGTCCGGGTGCGGTCCAGCGGACGGCCGTGGGAACGGCCCCGGAACGTCGAGTAGGTGCCGTCGTGGAAGAAGCCGTGGCCGAGGGTCTTGGCGAGCGCGGCGAGCGGGGCGCGGGCGAAGTCCTCGTAGTAGCCCTGGCCCTCGCCGGTCAGGGCGGTGTGCAGGGCGTGGTGGAAATCGTCGTTCCACTGGGCGTGCAGTCCGAGGCCGCCCTGCGCGCGCGGCGTGATCAGCCGGGGGTCGGCCAGGTCGGACTCGGCGATCAGGAACAGCGGCCGTCCCAGCTCGGCGGCGAGCGCGTCGACGGCGGCGGACAACTCCTCCAGGAAGTGCAGGGCGCGGGTGTCGTGCAGCGCGTGCACGGCGTCCAGGCGCAGCCCGTCCAGCCGGTAGTCGCGCAGCCAGGCCAGCGCGCTGCCGAGCAGATAGGCGCGCACCTCGTCGGAGCCGGGCGCGTCCAGGTTGACGGCGACGCCCCAGGGGGTGTGGTGGGTGTCGGTGAAGTACGGGCCGAACACGGGCAGGTAGTTGCCGGAGGGGCCCAGGTGGTTGTGGACCACGTCCAGGACCACGCCGAGGCCCAGCTCGTGCGCCCGGTCGACGAACCGCTTGAGCGCCTCGGGGCCGCCGTAGGGCTCGTGCACGGCCCACAGCGAGACCCCCTCGTAGCCCCAGCCGTGCCGGCCGGGGAAGGGGCACAGCGGCATCAACTCAACGTGCGTGACGCCGAGTTCCACCAGGTGCTCCAGCCGGTCGGCGGCCGCGTCCAGCGTGCCCTGGGGGGTGTACGTGCCCACGTGCAGCTCGTACAGGACCGCGCCCGGCAGCCCGCGGCCCGGCCAGGGGGCACGCCACTCGTACCGCTCCTGGTCGACCACCGCGCTCGGCCCGTCGGGGCCGTCGGGCTGGCGGCGCGAACGGGGATCGGGCAGCACCGGGCCGCCGTCCAGGGCGAACCCGTACCGTGCGCCCTCGCCCGCCGGTGCCTCGGCACGCCACCATCCGGCGCGACGCGGATCGGGCTCCATCGCGTGCGTGGCGCCCTCGCAGTGGAGCGTCACCCGGTCCTCGGCCTGCGGTGCCCACACCTCGAACTGCACGGACGTCTCCCCCTCGTCTGTCGTTCGTCCCGCTTCGCCTGTCTGTGACGTGATCCGTCCATGGTGCGTCACACTCGATCAATCCTCTCCGGAAGCGACCCTTTTGACACGCCGGAGGACGCCGTCGGGGGCGGCGGCACCGGCGCAGGGGTTCGCTGGACACCCCGGCGCCCCTGCCCGACAATCACCCGTGTGACGTCGTCCTTCGAGTTCCCCACGTACCCCGCGAGGCTGTCGGACGCCGACCGTGACCGGGCACTGAAGGTGCTCCGTGACGGCGTCGTCCTCGGCCGCATCTCGCACGACACCTTCATCCGGCGCATGGACCTGGCGCTCACCGCGCGCGTCCCCGAGGAACTGGCCGCGCTCACCGCGGACCTGCCGGCGCGCAGGCCCCTGTCCCGGCTCGTGTACGGCAGCGTCGAGGCGCTGTCCGGCTTCACGGTCAAGCTGCGCCGCGCCTGGCTCTCCGAACGCCTGCCGAAGCTGCCGCTGCCCCGGCCCGAGCGGACGTACCCGCTCCGCATAGGGCGGGACCCGGCCAGCGGGCTGCGCCTGAGCCACGAATCCGTCTCCCGCGTCCACGCCGAACTCACCCGGCAGGGCGGCCTCTGGGTCCTGCGCGACCTCGGCTCCACCAACGGCACCTCCGTCAACGGCCGCCGCGTCATCGGCACGGCGGTGGTCCGCGACGGCGACCTGGTCACCTTCGGCACGATGATGTTCCGCCTGGCCTCGGAATAGGGCCCGCCGTCCGGACCGTGTCGCGGGGGACCGGGCGGTGCCGGGGAAACCGTGGGGCGCGGCCCCGTTGACGCGGACGCCGGTAGTGACTGAATGTAGAGGCCCGCTGCACAACACGTGAACCGACGGAGCCACCCCGCGGAGGTGTGCCCTGCCCACGCTCCTCCGCTATCCGACCGTGGACGACCTCGCTCTCCACGCCGCCGCCCTCGCCGCCCGCCACCCCGGCGCCGCCCGTCTCCGTCACGCCGGGACCTCCCGGGCGGGCACCCCCCTCTGGCTCCTCTCCGTGGGCCACGGCTCCCGGCACGCCCTCGTCGTGGCCGGCCCGCACGCCAACGAGCCCGTGGGCGGCGCCACCGCCCTCCGCCTCGCCGAGCGGCTCCTCGCCGGCCCCCCACCGAGCGAGGAGGAGGCCGACATCACGTGGAACTTCCTCCTCTGCCTCGATCCGGACGGCGCCCGGCGCAACGAGGGCTGGCTGTCGGGCCCGTACACCCTCGGGCACTACTTCCGGCACTTCTTCCGCCCCGGCTTCACCGAGCAGCCCGAGTGGCTCCCCGACGGCGCCGACCGCGCCGCCCTGCCCGAGACCCGCACCCTGCTCGCCCTCCAGGACGAGCTGCGCCCCTTCTTCCATTGCTCGCTGCACGGCGTCGACGTCGGCGGCGGCTTCGTCGAGCTCACCCGCGACCTGCCCGGCCTCGCCCAGCGGGTCGCGCACACCGCCGCCCGCCTCGGCGTCCCGCGCGAACTGGGCCCCTACGACACCCTGTACTGGCCCAGTCTCGGCCCCGCCGTCTACCGCATCCCGCCCCCGCGCCGGGGCGACCTCGCCGCCGCCATCACGGAGGCGGCCGTCGAGTCGACCTGGTACCACCCGCACCGCTACGGCACGGTCACCGCCGTGGTCGAGGCGCCCATGTGGGGCGTTCCCGCGGTGGGGGACGGCTCTCCCGCCGCCGATCCGGAAACGTTTCTGCGCACCGTGGCCCGCACCCTGCGCCACGACACCCGGCTCCTCGACGGCCTCCTCGCCCGGCTCCGCCCCCGGCTGGCCGGCGTCCTCGACGCCGAGCGGCTGCTCGCCCCGGTGGACGACTATTTACTGGTCAGCCCCGGCCTGGCCGACTCCTGGGACCCCGATGTGCACGATCCGGCCGCCCGGCCCCTCCCGGCCTGCGACACCGCCCACCTGACCGCGCTCGGCATCTCCGGACGCCGGGTCGCCCTGCGCACCGCCGGACTGCTGCACCGCCTCGCGACCGCCGCAGGACCGGCGACGGCCGAGCTGGTGCCGCGCCTGGACGCGCTGATCGACGGCTGGTGCACGGACTACCGCGAGCACTACGGGGCGCGCTGGATACCCGTCGCCCGCCAGGTGGAGTACCAGTCGCGCGTGGTCCTCGCCGCCTGCCGGCTGGCCGCGCGGCGGCCGCCGAGGCCGACGCCGCCGCCACGCCCCGAGGAGGGGCGGCCCCGATCGGGTGAGCCGGAGTGGGGGGCGGGAACCGCCGTGCCGATGCACAGGGAATGACGCACACCACCACCGCACTCCGCACGGCCCTGCTCGCCGCCCTCACCCTGCTGGCCGCGTCCCCGGCCCCGGCCCACGCACTCCCCGGGCGGCACGCCCCGGGCAACCACCTCTACCTGACGGTGACCCGCGGCACCGGGGCGGACGCGGCCGGCGGCACCCTGCTGCTGTGCGACCCGCCCCGGGGCCACGCGCGGGCCGACCGGGCCTGCGCCGAGCTCGACGCGGCCGGCGGCGACCTGGACCGCCTCCCGGGCCGGGACACCTACTGCCCGATGGTCCACGCCCCGGTCACCGCGAGGGCCCGCGGCCTCTGGGAGGGCCACCGGGTGGCGTACACGCGCACCTTCCCCAACCGCTGTGTGCTCGGCGCCCGCACGGGTGCCGTGTTCGCGTTCTCCGAGGACGGCCCGAGCGGCCCGGACGGTCCGGACCGCCCGGGGCCGGACGCCCGCCCGCTCCCGGGCCGGCGCTGAGGCGCGGGGCGCGCACCGCTCACTCCTCCCCGGCGCGTTCGAGCAGCGCCACCGGCAGCGGCGAGAACAGCTCGTCCACCCGCACCCGGCCCTCGAACCGTCGCTCCGGGGCGAACAGGTCGCTCCAGCGGCCCGGCGGCAGCGTCAGCGCCGTCTCCCGCCAGCCGCCCGCCCCGGCGAGCCGCAGCGAGAGCCGGGTGACGGCGGTGAGCACCCGCCCGGAGCGGGTGAACGCCAGGCAGTGCTCCGCGCCCGGCCCCTCGGCGTACAGCGGGGCGTACGTGGCCGCCGCGCCGAACAGCTCGGGGCGCCGGGCGCGAAGCCGCAGCGCGACCGCGGTCACCGCCTGCTTGGCCGAGGCGCCCTCCTGCGGGGCGAACGGCGCCCGGTTGTCCGGGTCGACGAGCGCCCGGTACTCGCCCTCGGTGCCCTGGTAGAGGTCCGGCACGCCCGGCATCGTCAGATGGGTCAGGGCGGCCCCGAGGACGTTGGCCCGGATGTGCGGGGCCAGTTCGGCCCGCAGGTCCGTCACATGCCGCCCGGCGGGCCCGCAGGGACCCTCGGCCACGAACGCCGCGACCTTCTCCTCGTAGTCGGCGTCCTGCTCGGTCCAGGAGGTGTGCAGCTTCGCCTCCCGCGCGTGCTTGAGCAGCGCCTCCCGCAGCCGGTCCGCGTCCGGGACGCCGAGCCCCAGCAGGGTCTGCCAGGCCGCCCAGGCCAGGGCGCCGTCGGGCGCCTCGGGGGCCTGGCCGGCGGCCTCGGCCAGCACCCCGGCCCAGCGCTCCGGGCACTCTGTGAGCACGGCGATCGCCGCCCGCACGTCGGCGCTGCGCTTGGTGTCGTGGGTGGACAGCGCGGTCCCGGTGAGCGGCCAGTCGCTCTGCAGGCGGGTGCAGTAGGCGTGGAAGTCGCCGGGGGAGAGCGCGGGCGTGCCCGGGTCGCCGCCCACCTCGTTCGCCGAGAGCAGCGGCACGTACCGGTAGAACGCGGTGTCCTCCAGCGACTTGGCGCGCAGCGCGGAGGCGGTCTGCGCGAAGCGGACGCGGAACTCCTCGTGCCCCGGCCCGTCCCCGGCCCGCCCCAGCGCCAGGTCCCGCACGACGCTCACCGCGTGCGCCTCCTCGGGCACCCGGAAGACGGCGCGGGCCTCGGCGGCGGCCTCCTCGGTGACGACCTCCTCGGCGTCGGTGGACCCGTAGGGCCGGTAGACCTCCATGCGGACCAGCAGCTCCCGCAGCGCGGTGCGCAGCGCCCAGGGGGCGTGGTCGCGCAGCGCGGGGTCGGGCGAGCCGGCGCACACGCGGGCGGCGACCCGGGTGAGCCGGTCCATCTCGGTGGCCAGTTCGTGGTCGAGGGTCTCGTGGGCGGCCCGGCGCGCGGTGGCGGCCCAGTCGCCCCCGGCGTCCGGCTCCGGGGCGGCGAAGGAGCGGTAGCGCGCCAGCAGGTCCCGGGCGCCGCCGGGGTCGGTCAGGACGCCGTCGACCCGGCGCAGCGCGTCGTAGCCGGTGGTCCCGGCCACCGGCCAGGCGGGCGGGAGCACCTCGCGGTCGGCGAGGATCTTCTCCACGACGGTCCAGCGGCCGCCGCTCGCCTCGTCCAGCCGGCGCAGATATCCGTCGGGGTCGGCGAGGCCGTCCGGGTGGTCGACGCGCAGTCCGTGGAGGACGCCCTCGTCGAGCAGCCGCAGCACGGTGGCGTGCGTGGCCTCGAAGACCTCGGGGTCCTCCACGCGGACGCCGATGAGGTCGGAGATGCTGAAGAACCTGCGGTAGTTCAGCTCGGTGCGGGCCAGCCGCCACCAGGCGGGGCGGTACCACTGGGCGTCGATCAGGCGCGGCAGCGGCAGACCCGCGGTGCCCTCGCGGAGCGGGAGGACGTGGTCGTAGTAGCGCAGGACGTCGCCGTCGACGGTGAAGTGGTCGATCTCGGCGCCGAGGGGATGACCGAGCACGGGCAGCAGCAGCCGGCCGCCCTGCGCCTCCCAGTCGATGTCGAACCACCGGGCGTACGGCGACTCGGGGCCCTCGCGCAGCACCTCCCACAGGGGGCGGTTGTGCCGCGGGGACATCGCCATGTGGTTGGGGACGATGTCCACGATCAGGCCCAGGCCGTGCTCGCGCGCCGTCGCCGACAGCGCGCGCAGCCCCGCCTCGCCGCCGAGTTCCTCCCGCACGCGGGAGTGGTCGACGACGTCGTAGCCGTGGAGGGAGCCGGGCACCGCCTCGAGGACGGGGGAGACGTGCAGGTGGGAGACGCCGAGCGGGGCGAGGTAGGGGACGGCGGCCTCGGCGGCGGCGAACGGGAACCCCGGCTGCAGTTGCAGGCGGTAGGTGGCCGTGGGCGGCAGGGGGCGCTCAGGTGTCATGGGGACGTACGTACCCGCGATGCGGGCTTTTGTGTCTGCGGCAGGCGGGTGGGGCGGCGGGCCCGTCCGGCCCCGCCGCCCCCGGCCCCTCCCTCAGGGCGCGCGGTGCAGCACCGTCATGCTGCGGTCCGTCAGGGTCAGGCGGTCGCCCTTCTTGAGCTTCGGGGGCTTGGCGTCCTCGCCCGCGAGGACGCCCTCGGGGCGGGCCGTGTCCACCACGACCGTCCACTCGCCGCCCTGGCCCACCGGGACCTCGAACTCCAACGGCTCGTGGTACGCGTTGAACATCAGCAGGAACGAGTCGTCCTGGATGCGTTCCCCGCGCGGTCCCGGTTCGGAGATCGCGTCGCCGTTGAGGAACACGGTCAGGGCGCTGGCCTGCGCGGAGTCCCAGTCCTGCTGGGTCATCTCGGCGCCCTCGGGGGTGAACCAGGCGATGTCCGAGAGCTCGTCGTGGGTGCCCTCCACGGGGCGGCCGTGGAAGAAGCGGCGGCGGCGCAGGACCGGGTGGTCCCGGCGCAGCCACACCATCGCCCGGGTGAACTCCAGCAGGTCGTTCTTCTCGCCGGGTTCCGGCCAGTCCACCCAGGACAGCTCGTTGTCCTGGCAGTAGGCGTTGTTGTTGCCCTGCTGGGTGCGGGCCAGCTCGTCGCCGTGGCTGAGCATGGGCACCCCCTGGGAGAGCATCAGGGTGGCGATGAAGTTGCGCATCTGCCGGCCGCGCAGGGCCAGCACGTCCGGGTCGTCGGTCTCGCCCTCGGCGCCGCAGTTCCAGGACCGGTTGTGGCTCTCGCCGTCCCGGTTGTCCTCGCCGTTGTCCTCGTTGTGCTTGTCGTTGTAGGCGACCAGGTCGTGCAGGGTGAAGCCGTCGTGGCAGGTGACGAAGTTGATCGAGGCGAGCGGGCGGCGGCCGTCGTCCTGGTAGAGGTCGGAGGAGCCGGTGAGCCGGGAGGCGAACTCGGCGAGCGCCCGCGGCTCTCCCCGCCACAGGTCCCGCACGGTGTCCCGGTACTTGCCGTTCCACTCCGTCCACAGCGGCGGGAAGTTCCCCACCTGGTAGCCGCCCTCGCCGACGTCCCACGGCTCGGCGATCAGCTTCACCTGGGAGACCACCGGGTCCTGCTGGACCAGGTCGAAGAAGGAGGACAGCCGGTCCACCTCGTGGAACTGCCGGGCCAGGGTCGCCGCGAGGTCGAAGCGGAAGCCGTCCACGTGCATGTCGGTGACCCAGTAGCGCAGCGAGTCCATGATCAGCTGCAGGACGTGCGGGGACCGCATGAGCAGCGAGTTCCCGGTCCCGGTGGTGTCCATGTAGTACTGCGGGTCCTCGGTGAGCCGGTAGTACGAGGGGTTGTCGATGCCCTTGAAGGAGAGCGTCGGGCCGAGGTGGTTGCCCTCGGCGGTGTGGTTGTAGACGACGTCGAGGATGACCTCGATGCCCGCCTCGTGCAGCGCCCGGACGGCGGACTTGAACTCCAGCACCTGCTGGCCGCGGTCGCCCCAGGAGGCGTAGGCGTTGTGCGGGGCGAAGAAGCCGATGGTGTTGTAGCCCCAGTAGTTGTTGAGGCCCATGTCGACCAGACGGTGATCGTTCACGAACTGGTGTACGGGCATCAGCTCCAGCGCCGTGACGCCCAGTTCCGTCAGGTGTTCGATGATCGCGGGGTGGGCGAGCGCCGCGTAGGTGCCGCGCAGCTCCTCCGGCAGCCCGGGGTGGCGCATCGTCAGGCCCTTCACGTGGGCCTCGTAGATCACCGTGCCGTGGTAGCCGTGCCGGGGCGGGCGGTCGTCCCCCCAGTCGAAGTAGGGGTTGACCACGACCGAGGTCATCGTGTGCGGGGCCGAGTCCAGGTCGTTGCGCCGGCCGGGGTCGTCGAAGTGGTAGCCGTACACCTCCTCGCCCCAGTCGACCGCCCCGCTGATCGCACGGGCGTACGGGTCGAGCAGCAGCTTCGCCGAGTTGCAGCGCTGCCCGCGCTCGGGGGCGTAGGGACCGTGCACGCGGTAGCCGTACCGCTGCCCCGGCATGATGCCGGGCAGATAGGCGTGCCGGACGAAGGCGTCGGTCTCGCGCATCTCCACCGCCGTCTCGGAGCCGTCGTCGTGCAGCAGGCACAGCTCGATCCGGTGGGCGGCCTCCGAGAAGACCGCGAAGTTGGTACCGGCGCCGTCGTACGTGGCACCGAGGGGATATGCCTCTCCAGGCCAGACCTGCATGGACACATCTCTTCCAGTAGTTCCGAACCCCGAGGGGCGACGACAGGTCGAGTTTCCCCGAAAAGGGGGAACCACCCATGACTTATGTCCCTCTTACCCGGCGACCAGTGCGTACGCCGCCTATGGAGTACGCCGAACCAGTGGGGAATCAAGACTGTCTTCCCGGACCTCCGGGGGAGCAGGGGGAAAACGTGCGCAGAAAAGTGCACCGCCATCTGGGGAAGGTGGTGGCGGGCGCGGCCATCGCCGTGGCGGGGACGGCGGCGATGCTGGCCGTCACACTGCCCGGATCGGCGGGAGCGTCCGGAAACGGGAACGGGAACGGTGCCGCGAGCGGCTCACCGGCCCGGGCGGGCGCGGCCGGTGACGCCGCGGCGGTGCCGCCCGGCGTCGTCGAGGCGCCGCCCGCCGCGGGGAAGGAGGGCGTCGGCAGCGACCCGCTCACCGAGGACGAGACCGCCAGGGTGGTGAAGATCGCCTCCAACCCGCAGGCCCTCGCCCGCACCGAGAACGTCGAGGGCGACAAGGGGCCCGAGGAGCTGAGCGTGACGCTCGCCGAGCCGGAGGAGAACGAGCTCGACTCCACCTCGGCGCCGCGCCGCGCGGACGTCACGTACTACGACTACAAGGACGACGCGCTCGTCACGAGGACCGTCAACCTCGACACCGGCAAGGTCGAGTCCACCGGCACCCAGCACGGCGTCCAGCCGCCGCTCAGCCACGACGAGACGGTGGAGGCGGCCCAGCTGCTCATCGCCGACCCGCTCGGCGCCGGACTCAGGGCGGACTTCAAGGACGCCACCGGCAAGGCGCTGACCTCGCCGGACCAGCTCAAGCTGGACAGCATGGTCTACCGCGCCGCGCCCGGAGCCCAGCCGGCGGCGCTCGACAAGTGCGGCGAACACCGCTGTGTGCGGCTCTTCCCGAAGGTGAAGAACGGCCCGTGGATCGACAGCCGCGATCTGATCATCGACCTCAGCGTCCGCAGGGTCGGCAAGCTGCACTGACCGGGGCCGCACGGCACCCGGTCCTTCCGCTTCCTCTCCTTCTTTCCTGCGCACGGCAAGGAGCCCTTTCAGCATGCCTGTGAACAGAATCAGCGGTGCCCGCAAACGCGCCGCGGTCGGCCTGTCGGCGCTGGCCCTCGCGGCCGGCGTGACCTCGGCGGCCGGACCCGCCTCCGCGCAGCCCGCCGCGCGGCCCGGGGCCGCCCCGGCGGCGGCCGAGCCCGACTGCAGCGCCGCCTACCGGATCGAACAGAAGCTCTCCACCGGGACCACCTGGCGGATGTGCTGGAGCTACGAGGCCGAGGCCGGACTCGTCCTCTCCGACGTCTCCTACCAGCCCCCCGGCGAGAGCGCGCCCATCAAGGTGCTCTCCACCGCCAAGCTCGCCCAGATCCACGTCCCCTACGACGACGGTTCGGTCGAGTACAGCGACCTCACCGGCGCCGGCTTCGGCCAGGGCCTGCTGGAGATGGCGCCCGGGGAGTGCCCCGGCGGCACCATCAAGACCGTCAAGGTGCCCGAGGCCTGGGACCCCTCGCGGGAGAACGTCAAGGGCCTGTGCACCACCACCCGCGCCCGCGGCCACGCCTACCGGATGCAGTCCGACACCGGGAACAAGGTGTTCCAGCAGCAGGGCAAGGACCTGCTCGTCTACACCGTCAACCAGACCGGCTGGTACGAGTACATCACCGAGTGGCGCTTCCAGGACGACGGCACCATCCACATGAACGTCGGCGCCACCGGCACCCTCGCGCCCGGCGACTACAACGCCACCGACAACCACGGCTGGCCGCTCGGCAAGGGCGCCCGCGCCTACGCCACCAGCCACAGCCACAACGTCTTCTGGCGGCTCAACTTCGCCCTCGACGGCTCCTCCAAGGCCAAGGTCGAGCAGTACGACTCCAAGGTCACCGCGCCCGCCAACGGCAACGAGGCCCCCACCAACAGCACCACGCGCACCAAGGTCACCAAGGAACTCGCCGGTGACGCCAAGACCATGCGCTGGTGGCGGGTGGTCAGCGAGAGCGGCAAGAACAAGGACCAGCACGCGCGCAGCTACGAGATCGTCCCCGGTACCAGCGCCAAGTACTCGGGGCGCGGCTACACCAAGCACGACGTCTACTTCACCCAGTACAAGAAGTGCGAGCAGTTCGCGAGCGACAACCTGCGCAACTGCGGCTCCGGCGGGGGCAAGTCGGTCGACAAGTGGGTCAACGGCGAGACCCTCAAGCACCCGATCGTCTGGGTCAACGTCGGCTTCCACCACGTCGCCCGTGACGAGGACCAGCAGCCCATGCCGGTGCACTGGCAGGGCTTCTCCCTCGCCCCGCGCGACGTGACGGCCATGAACCCGCTCACGCCGGCCGAACTCGCCGACCAGAACGGCGATTACGACGGTTCCGGCAGCGGTCGCTGAGAAACGAACCCTGTCCATCCGGCTGCACCGCCCACCCCTCCCGGAGTACCCTTCCTTGATCGTTGAGACGGGTTGTCCACGGGGGAACGGAAGGCGGTGCAGGGGTGGGCTCGGGAGGGCTGGAGTTGCCTCCTGGTGACGAGGGTCACGAGGAACGGGGTGGCAGCTCCGCGGACGTCCCACCCGGCGCGGTGTCGCTGGCCCGGCCGATGGAGCGCGGCTCCATCGGCCCGGAGCTGGACTGGAACGCCGACGCCTGGCACGAGGTGCGCACCCGCGCCCAGCGGGCGGGCCGGGCGTACATCTGGCTGAACCTGGTCGAACAGCGGCTGCGGGCGGTCGTGGCCGCCGTGCTGCGCCCGATCTACGAACCGGTCCACGGCGAGGACTGGGTCGTCGCCGCGGCCGGTCCGGCCGGGCAGGAGTGGGTGCAACGGGCGGTCGCCGTACGGGAGGTGAGCCGCCGCAAGGGCTATCTGCTCGACCCGGCCGACGACAACGTGCTCAGCTTCCTCACCCTGCCCCAGCTCCGCGAGCTGATGGTGCAGCACTGGCCGTGCTTCGAGCCCTACATGGACGAGC
Source organism: Streptomyces griseoaurantiacus (assembly GCF_036189845.1). Taxonomy (NCBI): domain Bacteria; kingdom Bacillati; phylum Actinomycetota; class Actinomycetes; order Kitasatosporales; family Streptomycetaceae; genus Streptomyces; species Streptomyces griseoaurantiacus. The sequence continues at coordinate 5,903,349 of NZ_CP108326.1, forward strand.
GCCGCGACGTCGAACTCGCCCTGGACGAGCTGGAGGTGACGCGCAACGTCGTCTCCCGCAACCGGGCCCTGTCCGAGGCCGTGCTCGCCCAGGCCGAACGGGCCTCCGCCCGGCTCCTGGAGATACTCGGCGCGGGCAGCGACGTGCCCTCCGCCCGCCGGCTGCCCGTCGACGCGGTCGAGGACCTCGTCGGCGACCGGTACGCCGACGTGGTCGCCGTCCACCCCGACCGGGTGCGGCTGCTGCGCCAGTTCCCCGCCGAGGACATCTTCGGCTCCGCCCGCCGGCTGGACGCCGTCGGCATCGGGCTCAACCTGCTGGTGCAGAACTTCTCCGGCCGGCGGCTGGTCCGGCTCGCCGAGTCCGGTTCCCGGGTGCGGCTGCTGTTCCTCAACCCCGCCTCCAGCGCGGTCAAGCGCCGCGAACGCGAACTGGGGATGAAGCGGGGCGAACTGGGGCGCTCGGTGGAGATGAACATCCTGCACATGCGGCGCGTGCGCTCCCGGCTGCGCGACCCCGACGCCTTCCAGATCCAGGTCTACGACGACACGCCCCGCTTCTCCGCCTACCTCGTCGACGGCGACGGCTCGGACGGGATAGCGGTGGTGCAGTCGTATCTGCGGGGGGCCCGGGGCATGGAGACCCCGGTCATGGTGCTGCGCGGCGCCGGCCGGGTCGTGAAGGCGGACGACGTGATGGACGCCGGGCTCTTCCCCACCTACCGGGAGGAGTTCGAGGCGTCCTGGGCGGATTCGCGCCCGGTGTCCTGAAGTGCCCGCGAAGGGCGGGTCCGTGGCGTTCCGGCGGGGCCGGTAAGCGGAATCCCGTGTTCGGGTTGTCAGTGGCGCATGCGAGGGTGAAGACCACTGGGGGAACGCACCACCACGAAGGGGGACCGTCATGGCCTGGCACCGGGAGCTGCTGGTCGGCTTCGATCTGGAGACGACGGGCACGGATCCGTACGAGGCGCGCATCGTCACCGGCGCGGTGATCGAGGTCAGGGACGGGGAGCCGCTGGGGCACCGGCAATGGCTGGCCGACCCGGGCGTGGAGATCCCCGAGGACGCCATCGCGGTGCACGGCATCACCAACGAACGCGCGACGGCCGAGGGCACCCCGCCGGACCGCGTGGCCGAGTCGATCGCCGAGGTCCTGACCGGCTACTGGCGCGCGGGCGTCCCGGTCGTCGCCTACAACGCCGCGTTCGACCTCACCCTGCTCGGCGCGGAACTGCGGCGCCACGGGCTGCCCTCGCTGCGCGAGCGGCTGGACGGCGCCGACCCGGCGCCGGTCGTCGACCCCTACACGATCGACCGCCGGGTGGACCGCTACCGGCGTGGCAAGCGGAACCTGGAGGCGGTCTGCGGGGAGTACGGCGTCGTACTCGGCACCGCGCACGACGCGACGGCGGACGCCGTGGCCGCGGCGCGGCTGACGAGGGCGATAGCCGAGCGCCACCCGAAGATCGCGGCCCTCGCCCCGGCGGAACTGCACGCCCGCCAGATCGAGTGGTACGCGGACTGGGCGGCGGACTTCCAGGCGTTCCTGCGCCGCAAGGGCGGGGAGGACGCGGTGGTGGACGGCCGGTGGCCCCTGCGGGAGCCGGCGGGCGAGACGGTGGCGCCCGGTGCCGCGGGTGCGTCGGGTGCCCCGTGAGGCGCGCGGGAGCGTGCGCGGTGCGCGGCGGCGTCGCGGAAACGTGAGAAAAGCCACAGGTCTCCTCCCGTCGGCATACACCCGGCCCGGCGTCCTCCGCCCTCTCGCTCCCGGTGCTCCCGGTGCGCTGTGTCCCTCTGCCGGCCGTCCCGTCCGTCAGAACGGGAACCAGCGCACCTCCGGGTCGCCCTCGCGCAGCGAGCGCACGCGGCGCTCGAACTCGGCACGGGCGGCCTCGTCGGCCGGGGCGTGCTGCGCCACCCACGCGCAGCTCGCGGTCTCGCGTGCCCCGCGCAGCACCGCGCACCCCTCCCACTCCCGCACGTCCCACCCGTACTCCCGGGTGAACTCCTCGTACGCCTGCGCGCCGAGCCCGTACCGGTCGCGCGAGAGGGCCATCACCACCAGGTCGTGCTCCCGCAGATCGGAGGAGAAGGTCTCCAGGTCCACCAGGACCGGGCCGTCCGGGCCCACGTGCACATTGCGCGGCAGCGCGTCCCCGTGGATCGGCCCCGGCGGCAGATGCGGGACGAGCGCGGCCGCGGCCGTCGCGAAGCCGTCCCGGCGCTCACGCAGGAACGCCGCGTCCGCCGGGTCGACCGCGTCCCCGGCGAGCCGCAGCCACCGCTCCACCCCGCCCAGCAACTCTCGCCGCGGCAGGGCGAACCCGGGCTCGGGCAGGGCGTGCACCCGCCGCAGCAGCGCGGCGAGGTCCCGCGGCCCGGCCGGGCGGACCGCCTCCGGCAGCCGGTGCCACACCGTCACCGGATGCCCCCCGACCAGCAGGGCCTCGGGCAGGGCCGCCCGCACCGCGGGAACGCCCGCCCCGGCCAGCCACTCGGCGAGGGCCACCTCGCGGCGGGCCCGCGCGGGCAGGTCCGGGTCGTCCCGGCCGACCTTGACCACCAGGTCGCCGGCGGCGAACACCGCGTTCTCGCCGAGGGCGAGGAGCCTCGCCCCGCGGGCCGCCCGGCCCGCGCCGGGCAGCACGTCCGCCTCGGCAAGTACCTCGCGTGCCCGGGCCTCGTCCATCGTCCGCCTCCGCCTTCCGTGATCGTTCGCGCGCGTCGGAAAGTGTCGCACTCGCGGCGGCCGAGGGGATTTCGCGGGGGAGGGTTCCGTGTCTTCGGTGAAAGACCGGCGGACTTCACATCACGGTCGGGTCACTTGATAACGCTCGGATAACGCGGGGCTCGCCTGGCATGGCCATCGACCCTTCTCGTACCTTGGACCGTTACCCCCCACAGAAGGTTGTGCTCCCCGGATCTTGCTCTCTTGGTAAGAGCCTTCTTAACGTGGAATGAACTCCAATCGAAAGCCAGGGAGTTGGCCCATGCCATCGAAACACCGGGACGTGCCCGACCTCGCCGAGGTGCGCCGTCTCGTTCAGAAGAAGCGCGACGCGTGGTGGACCGTCCTCCTCGTCGACCCGGTCGCCACGCCCCTTGTGCGCCTGGTCGCGAAACGGACGCGCATCACGCCGAATCAGATCACCTGGGGTGCGCTGCTGCTCGGACTCGTCGCGGCGGGCTGCTTCTGGCAGGGGGACTGGCAGTGGCTGATCATCGGCGCCGTCGTCTACCACGTCAGCTTCATCCTGGACTGCATGGACGGCAAGGTCGCCCGGCTCACCGGCCAGGGTTCGGTCTTCGGCGCCTGGCTCGACTACATCTTCGACCGGGTCCGCGTCATGGCCTGTGCCGTCGCCCTGATGGCCGGCCAGTACCACCGCACCGATGACACGCTGTACATCTGGCTCGCGGCCGTGGTGATCTTCCTCGACGGGCTGAGGTACCTCAACTCGCTCGAGATATTCAAGACCCGCCACAGCATGCGCAAGCAGATCAAGGCCCGCCTGCGCGCGGCCCGGCGTGCCGAGAACGCCTCCCAGGTCGCCTTCATGGAGGACCTGCTGCGGGACAACCCGTCCGCGGACATCGAGCAGGACCTGCGCCGCGCCGCCGAGGAGGGCACCCGTGCCCTGACCGCCGAGGACGGCGGGCTGCTGTCCGAGGCGCAGGGCGCCGCGCTGCTGGCCGAGGCCGAGGTGCAGGAGAGCGAGCCGCGCACGACCACCGGCTCCTCCGTTCCGGCCGCCGCCACCGGCAAGGACACCGTGGGCGCGCACATCCCCGCGCCGCGCAGCGCCGAGGCCCCCGCCGCCGAGGGCGACCCGACCGCCGAGGGCACCTCCCAGGAGGGCGCCGAGAACGCCGAATCGGCCGAGGGCACGCCGCGCAACGCGCGGGTCATCGACCTGCACCAGGAGTTCCGTCACCGCTTCCCCGCGTACCTGCGTTTCCGCTCCTTCCTGCTGCGGCACCGCATCCGTACGCACCTCATCAGCGGCATCGAGTTCCAGATGGGCGTCTTCATCGTCGGCCCGCTGATCGACGCGGTCATCCCGACCACGATCGTCGCCGGCGCGCTGCTGCTGGTCTTCGAGCTCGCCATCGTCTACAAGCTGCTGCTGTCGACGCGCGACTTCGCCCGCACCATCGACTCCTTCGACCGTGAGGCGGCGGCCCGCGAGGCCGCCGCCGAGGAGGCCGCGGCCCTCGGGCTGCCCGTCCCCGGTCAGGAGAGCGCGGACGCGACGGCGCAGGGCGCGGCCGCCCGCGGCGTCTGAGCCGCACCGCACGACGGCTGGGCCCACGAGGGCGGGGGCCGGGGTGGACATCCACCCCGGCCCCCGCCCTTCGTCGGTCCCCGGCCCCGGTTCCTCAGAACCTCAGACCCTCACCGTCTCGCCCTCCACGGTCACCGGCCGCGCCGGCGCCACCGGCTCCGGCTCCGGCTCGTCGTGGGTCAGGTCGGGCAGCCGGCGCAGCCACTTCGGGAAGTACCAGTTGCGCTCGCCCAGCAGGGCCATCACCGCCGGGAGCAGCACGCCCCGGATGACGGTCGCGTCGATCAGCACCGCCGCCGCCAGGCCCACGCCCATCTGCTTCATGGACTGCATCGACAGTGTGCCGAAGATGGCGAACACGGCGACCATGATGACCGCGGCGCTGGTGACGACGCCCGCCGTGGTGACCACGCCGTGCTCGATCGCCTCCGTCGTGGTGCGGCCGCGCAGCCGCGCCTCGCGGATCCGTGAGACCACGAACACGTGGTAGTCCATGCTCAGTCCGAACAGGATGACGAAGAGGAACAGCGGCAGCCAGGTGATGATGGCGCCCACGCCCTCCGCGCCCACCAGGGACGCGCCCCAGCCGTGCTGGAAGACGGCGACGAGGATGCCGTACGCGGCGCCCACCGAGAGCAGGTTGAGCAGGATGGAGGTGATCGCGACCGTGAGCGAGCGGAAGGACAGCAGCATCAGCACGAAGGCGAACACCACCACGAAGGCGAACACCGGGACGACGGCTCCGGCGAGCTGGTCGTTGAAGTCCTTCGAGCCCGCGACCTCACCGGTGATCGGCGCCCGCACGCCGTCGACCTTGCCGAGCGTGGCCGGCCGCACCTTCTCGCGCAGGGTCTCCAGGCTCTCGCCCGCCTTGTCCAGGTCGGAGCCGCCGACCAGCGGCACGTAGACGAGGGCCAGGTTCTTCGCCTCGTTCACCTTGACCTCGACCGGGCCGCGCGAGGCGCCCGAACTCACCGCCTGCTTCCGGAAGTCCTCGAGGGCGGCCCGCACCTCGGGGGCGTTGATGTCCTTCGCGTCGACGACCACCTCGGCGGGGCCGGAGCCGCCCGGGAAGGCGTCGTTGACCCGGTCGTACGTGGCGACGATGGGCAGCGAGTCGCCGAACTCCTGGTCCAGCGTGAGGTTCTGCGTCTTCATGCCGAGCGCGGGCGCGGCGATCGCCAGCAGCGCGCCGGCGGCGAGGACGAGGGAGACGGCCGGCTTGGCCAGTACCACCCGCAGCACCGCGCTCCAGAACCGCGAACCCTCGTGTGTGCTGCGGTTGCGGCGCTCCGCCCGGCGCCGCCTCGCCTCGGGGCTGAGGAAGGGGACGCGCCCCTTCTCCACCCGCTCGCCCAGCAGGGAGAGCAGCGCGGGCAGTACGGTGACGGACCCGACCATGGCGACCGCCACCACCATCAGCGAGGCCAGCCCCATCGCCTTGAACTCGGCGATGCCGGTGAACAGCATGCCCGCCATCGCCACGCACACCGTGATGCCGGAGACCACGATCGCGCGGCCGCTGGTCGCGGCGGCTATCCGCAGCGCGGTCCCGGCGTCCCGGCCCGCCAGCCGCTCCTCGCGCTCCCGGCGCAGGTAGAACAGGCAGTAGTCGACGCCGACGGCCAGGCCGACCAGCAGCATGACCGAGTTGGCGGTGTCGCTCATCGGCACGAGATGACTGACGACGCCCATGAGCCCCATCGTCGCGACGATCGCGGTGATCGACAGCAGCACCGGCAGCAGTGCCGCGACCAGCGCGCCGAAGGCGATCAGCAGGATGCCGAGGGCCACGGGGACGGCGGAGAGCTCCGCCTGCTGGAAGTCGCTGCCGAAGGCGTCGTCGAAGGTCTTCTGGATGCTCGCCCCGCCGACCTCCTCGATCCGCAGCGAGGAGTGCTCCTTCTGCACCTCCGCGACCGCGTCCAGCACCGGCTCGACGCGCTCGCCCGCGGTGTCCGCCTCGCCCCGCATGTCGAACTGGACGAGCGCGCTGCGGCCGTCCTTCGAGAGGGTCCCGGTGTCGTAGGGCGAGGACACGTCCGTCACCCTGCCGGTGCCCTCGACGGCCTTGACGACGGCGGTCACCGCGTCCCGGAAGGCCGGGTCGGTGGCCTTCGTCCCCCCGCCCTTCGCCTGGACCAGGACGGACTCGCTCGCCGGCTCGTCCACGCCGGCGTCCTCGAGGATCTTCGCGGCGGTGTGCGTCTCACCGCTGAGCTGCTCGCTCTCCTTGACGTCGACCCGGCCCGCCACGGACCCCAGTCCCATCGCCACGACGACGAACAGCACCCAGATGCCGACGGCGGCCCATCGGTGCCGAGCGCTCCAGCCGCCGGCGCGGGCGGCGATGCCGCGCACCCGCGTGTTGCCTCTTCCCATGACGGGCCAGCCCCCTTGTGCGTGGTGGGGCTGCCTGCCCTCACCTGATGCTTCGAAGGTATGTGCTGGAGATGAGCGTCTCTTCGTACTGTCCGGTGAACCCCTGCCGCCTCCCCTCCGTCCTGCGGACCCCACCGCCCTCCGCCCGGGGATGGAGCCTGGCCCCTACACCTAAGGGTTTCCTGGGGGGCCGGGCTCAGGGTCGGCAGCCCTAGGGTGGGCGCATGACGACGTACGCCGCGCTGCTGCGCGGGATCAATGTGGGTGGCAACAACAGGGTGCCGATGGCGGACCTGCGCGCACTGATGGCCGAGGCGGGGTACGGGGACGTCCGCACGTATCTGCAGAGCGGCCAGGCCGTGTTCACCGCGGAGCGGGGTGACGAGGAGAGTCTGGCCGGGGAGCTCACAGCGGCACTGGAGAAGCGGTTCGGCCTCGCCGTGGACGTCCTCGTCCGCGACCATGCCTATCTGCGGGCGGTACGGGAGGCCTGCCCGTTCCCCGCCGACCGGCTCGAAGGGAAGCAACTGCACGCCACGTTCTTCTCGGGCCCCGTCGACGAGGAGCGCTTCGCGTCGGTGGACCGGGGGGCCTTCGGCCCGGAGGAGTTCCGGCTCGGCGACCGGGTCCTCTACCTGTACGCGCCGGACGGGCTCGGGCGCTCGAAGCTGGCGGCGGCGCTGTCCTCGCGGAGGGTGCTGGCCGGGATCGTCGCGACGACCCGCAACTGGAACACGGTGCGCAAGCTGGAGGAACTCACGGCCGGCTGACCCGGCACCGGTCCGGCGGACCCGGCGGGCGGGTCCGGGGCGCTCAGGCCCCGAGGGCCGACAGGCGGGGGAGCCCCGCCTCGTCGTAGCGCCGCAGCAGCGTCAGGGCGACCTCGCGCGAGGGGCCGAGGACGCCGGCCAGGACGTCCGCCTCCGCCGCGCCCCGCACGATCCGGTCCGGGAGCCGGCCGGGCGCCAGGACGTACGGCGCGACGGCCACCCGCCGGCACCCCGCCGCCCGCAGCTCCCGCACCGCGTCCTCGGTGCGCGGCAAGGCCGCGGAGGCGAACGCAGGCCGCACGGCGCACCAACCGGTGTGCCGCCACTCCCGCGCGATGTCTGCGATCACTGCGATCGCCTCCGGGTCACTGGACCCCGCCGAGGCCAGCACGACCCCGGTCGAGGACTTGTCGGCGGGGTCGAGCCCCGCCTCGTACAGCCGCCGCTCGAGGCCCGCGAGCAGCAGCGGCGAGGGTCCCAGCACCTCCGCCTGCCGGATCCGCAGCCCGGGCGGCGCCTGCCGCAGCACGGCCGGGATGTCGGACTTGGCGTGGAAGGCCCGGGTGAGCAGCAGCGGCAGCGCCACCACGTCCCGTACGCCCTCGGCCGCCAGCGACTCCAGCACGCCCCGTACCGAGGGCACGTTGAAGTCCAGGAACCCGGTCTCCACGCGCAGCCCGGGCCGCAGCGCGCGCACCCGCCGCACCAGGGCGTGCACGGTCGCGGCGTGCCGCGGATCGCGGCTGCCGTGGGCGATGACCAGGAGGACCGGGCCGCTGTGCATGGGATCAGCTCCTCACCATCAGGCCGCGGCTGCGCAGGACCCACCGCTCCAGCGGACTGAAGATCAGCAGGTCGATGGCGATGCCGACGACCAGGATGAGCAGGATGGCCTCGAACACCATCGACATGTCGCTGGCGTTGCGGCCGTTCTCCAGGAGCTGGCCGAGCCCGACGCCGAGGTCGGGGAAGGAGGCGATGATCTCCGCGGCCATCAGCGAGCGCCAGGAGAACGCCCACCCCTGCTTCAGGCCCGCCACGTATCCCGGCAGTGCCGCCGGGAGCACGATGTGCCAGGTGCCCTTCAGCCCCGTCGCGCCCATGGTGCGGCCGGCCCGCAGGAACAGCGGGGGCACCTGGTCCACCCCGGAGACCAGCCCGTTGGCGATGGAGGGCACCGCGCCGAGCAGGATCACCGCGTACATCATCGAGTTGTCCAGGCCCAGCCAGATCACGGCCGGCGGCACCCAGGCCACCGAGGGCAGCGACTGCAGACCGGACAGGATCGGGCCGATGGCCGCCCGCACGAACTTCACCCGGGCCACGAGCAGCCCCAGCGGGGTGCCGAGGGCGAGGGCGAAGAGGAAACCGAGCAGACCGCGCGAGACGCTGGTCCAGATGTAGCCGAGCAGATCGCCCCGGAGCCAGGCCTCGTGGACCTCGTCCCACACCGCCGAGGGCGAGGGCAGCTTCGAGGGGTCGTCGACCACCTTGAAGGAGATCAGCGCCTGCCAGACGACCAGGATGAGCGCGACGGCGACGACCGGCGGCAGCACCTTGTCGATCAGGGTCCGCCGCAGCGGCGGGCGGCCGGAGGCGGTGGACTCCAGCGCGTCCAGGCCGGCCTCGACCCCGGCCAGCTCGTCCCCGGCCCCCGCGGGTCCGGGCGCGATGCCCCCGGTGGGGCCCGTGCTCGTCTCAGTGCTGGCCATGGCGGCGGATCTCCCCACGCAGGACTTCGGTGATCTCGACGGACAGTTCGGCCACGGGCGCGTCCTCGATGCGGCGCGGCTGCGGTATGTCCACCGTCCACTCCCGGGCCACCCGGCCCGGACGGGAGGACAGCAGCACGACCCGCTGGGCGAGCCGCACCGCCTCGCGCACGTTGTGCGTGACGAACAGGACGGAGACGCCCGTCTCGGCCCAGATCCGGGTCAGTTCGTCGTGCAGCACGTCGCGGGTGATGGCGTCGAGCGCGGCGAACGGCTCGTCCATCAGCAGCAGCCGGCTGTCCTGGGCGAGCGCGCGGGCCAGCGCCACCCGCTGCCGCATGCCGCCGGACAGCTCGTGCACCCGCTTGCCGTACGCCCCCTTCAGCCGCACGAGCGCGAGCAGTTCCTCGGTCCGGGCACGGCGGTCCGCCTTGGGCACCCCGCGCAGCCGCAGGGCCAGTTCGATGTTCTTCCCGGCCGTCAGCCAGGGGAACAGGGCGTGCTCCTGGAACATCAGCGCCGGGCGGCCGTCGGTCGTGATGCCGCCCGAGGACGGGGCGTCCAGCCCCGCCACCAGGTTGAGCAGGGTGGACTTGCCGCAGCCCGACGCCCCCAGGAGGGTGACGAACTCGCCCGGTGCGACATCGAGACTGATGTCGTCCAGGACGAGCTGCGCTCCGGCGGGTCCGGCGAAGGACTTCGAGACGTGCTCGATGCGGGCGGCGTGCCGCACCGCCTCGTCATCGGCGGCCTTGGCGAGCGTGGTCGTGGCCATGGTCGTCACCTCCTGGGAACGGTCGGGATGCGTGCTCAGTCGCGGACGCGGGTCACTGGGTGCCGAGCCCGGCGGCGTCGACCGTGCTCCCGCCCTCCGCCTTGAGGACCTTGTTCAGGAGGGTCAGGTCGTAGATGCCCTTCAGGTCGGGCTTCTCCAGCAGGCCGGCCTTGACCGCGTGGTCCGCCTCGGTGTTCAGCGTGGCGGCGAGCGGGTCGTCGAGGATGGTGATCGACTTCCACGCCGGGTCGAGGACCTCCGCGGGCAGCGCCTTGCCGGAGTCCTTCTCGAGCTGCCTGTTCGCCGATTCCTTCGCCGCGTCCGGGTTGGCGTTGATCCACTTGTTGGTCTCGACCGAGGCCCTCAGCACGGCCTCGACGGCCTTCGGGTGCTCCTTGAGGAACGCCGCCCGCACCACCACGTTGGTGATGACGAACTTCTTGTCCGGCCACAGCGAGGCCTCGTCGAGCAGCACCTTGCCGCCCTCGGCGACCAGCTTGGACGCGGTCGGCTCGGGCACCCACGCGCCGTCCAGGGAACCGGCCTTGAACGCGTCCGGGGTCACCTTGTTGTCGCTGCGGACGACCGTGACGTCGCCCTTGCCGCTCTGCGCGTCGACCTTCCAGCCCCGCTCGGCGATCCAGTTGAGGAAGGCCACGTCCTGGGTGTTGCCGAGCTGCGGGGTGGCGATCTTCTTGCCCTCGAGGTCGTCCAGGCTCTTGACCTTCTTCGGGTTCACCACGAGCTTGACGCCGCCCGAGGCGGACCCGGAGACGATCCTCAGGCTCTTGCCCCGGGACTTGGTGTAGCCGTTGATCGCGGGGGAGGGGCCGATCCAGCCGATGTCCACGGAGCCGGAGTTCAGCGCCTCGATCTCGGAGGGGCCCGCGTTGAAGACGGCGTACTTCGCCTTCGTCGCGCCCAGCTCCTTCTGGAAGAAGCCCTTCTGGTTGCCCACCAGCGCGGTGGCGTGGGTCAGGTTGCCGAAGTAGCCGATCCGTACGGAGTCGAGTCCGTCGGTCTTCTTCGCGCCGGCGGCGACCTTCGTTCCCCCGTCCGCGTCGTCGGAGTCGGACTTCGAGCCGTAGCCGCAGGCGGCGAGGGTGAGCACGGGGAGGACGGCGAGCACCGCGGTGCTCCGGCGCAGCCAGGTGGCGCGCGGGGATCGGTTGACAGGCACGGGAGGTGTTCCTCTCGTTGGCCCGGCGGTCACGGTCTCTCAGGCCGTGGCCGGGAGGTCGGCAGGTCTTCGGTGACGCGGGTGGGGGGTGTGGGCGCGCGGGCAGTGCGCGTACGTCAGCGCGCACATCGCGCCACACCGCCCGTTCCGCTGCCGAGGGCGCCGCTGCCGATGCGGCCGCCCTCCTTGGCGAACGTCGCGAAGATGTCGACCCCGGTCATGTCAGAAGTCCCAGCCCTCGTCGGCCGCGGACCTCACCGGCTCGGGCGCGGCGAAGGACTCGCCGACCATCCCCGCGGTGAGCGTCGTGCCGTCGGACGGATCGATGAGGATGAACGAGCCGGTGCGCCGCGAGTCGGCGTAGGCGTCGGCCGGGAGCGGCTCGGCGGTGCGGATCTTCACCCGGCCGATGTCGTTGGCGGCGAGCGTGCCGGGGTGCGGGTGCAGGGACAGGTCGGCCAGCGTCAGCCGGGACGGGATGTCCTTGACGATCGCCTTGACCGTGCGGGTGCCGTGCTTGAGCAGCACCCGGTGACCCACCGTCAGCGGCTGGTCGGCCACGTGGCAGACGGTCGCCTCGATGTCCTGGCTGGTGGCGGGGGCGTCCGGGGTCGGGGCGATCAGGTCGCCGCGGGAGATGTCCAGGTCGTCCGCGAGCAGCAGCGTCACCGACTGAGGCGTCCACGCCTCCTGGACCGGTGTGCCGAGCAGGTCGATGCCGGTGACCGTCGTCGTGCGGCCCGAGGGCAGCACGGTGACCGTGTCGCCGACGCGGAAGGTGCCGGCCGCTATCTGGCCCGCGTACCCCCGGTAGTCCGGGTGCTCGGCGGTCTGCGGACGGATCACGTACTGCACCGGGAAGCGGGCGTGGCAGTGCGCCAGGTCGTGGCTGACCGGAACGGTCTCCAGGTGCTCCAGGACCGTGGGGCCGCCGTACCAGTCCATCCGCCCCGAGGGCTCGACCACGTTGTCGCCCTCGAGCGCCGAGATGGGGATGGCCGTCACGTCCGGGACGCCCAGCTCGGTCGCGTACGCCGTGAACTCCTCGGCGATCGCGGCGAACACGGACTCCTGGTAGCCGACCAGGTCCATCTTGTTGACGGCGAGGACGACGTGCGGCACCCGCAGCAGGGCGGCGATCGCGGCGTGCCGGCGGGTCTGCTCGACGACGCCGTTGCGCGCGTCGACCAGGACGACCGTCAGTTCCGCGGTGGAGGCGCCGGTGACCATGTTGCGGGTGTACTGCACATGGCCGGGGGTGTCGGCGAGGATGAACCGGCGCCGGGGCGTGGCGAAGTAGCGGTAGGCCACGTCGATGGTGATGCCCTGTTCGCGCTCGGCCCGCAGGCCGTCGGTGAGCAGCGCGAGGTCGGGGCCCTCCTGGCCGCGCCCGGCCGAGGCCCGCTGCACGGCCTCCAGTTGGTCCGTGAGGACCGACTTGGAGTCGTGCAGCAGCCGTCCGACGAGCGTGGACTTGCCGTCGTCGACCGAGCCGGCCGTGGCGAACCGCAGCAGGGTGGTCTCGGACAGGCCCGTGAGTTCCGTGGTGGTGGTCATGCCTAGAAGTACCCCTCGCGCTTGCGGTCCTCCATCGCGGCCTCCGACAGCTTGTCGTCGGCCCGGGTGGCGCCGCGTTCGGTGAGCCGGGAGGCGGCGATCTCGGTGATCACCTTCTCGATGGTGTCGGCGTCGGAGTCGACCGCGCCGGTGCAGGACATGTCGCCGACGGTGCGGTAGCGGACCTGGCGCTTCTCGACCGTCTCGCCCCGCTTGGGCCCGCCCCACTCGCCCGCGGTGAGCCACATGCCGTTGCGGGGGAACACCTCGCGCTCGTGGGCGAAGTAGATCTCCGGCAGCTCGATGCGCTCGCGGGCGATGTACTGCCACACGTCCAGCTCGGTCCAGTTGGACAGCGGGAAGACGCGGACGTGCTCGCCGGGCGCGTGGCGGCCGTTGTACAGGTTCCACAGCTCGGGGCGCTGGCGGCGCGGGTCCCACTGGGAGAACTCGTCGCGCAGGGAGAACACGCGCTCCTTGGCGCGGGCCTTCTCCTCGTCGCGGCGGCCGCCGCCGAAGACGGCGTCGAACCGCTCGCTCTGGATCTTCTCGGTGAGGGGGACGATCTGCAGCGGGTTGCGGGTGCCGTCCGGGCGCTCCTTCAGCACTCCCCGGTCGATGTAGTCCTGCACCGAGGCGACGTGCAGGCGCAGCCGGTGCTCCTCGACCACCCGGTCGCGGTAGGCGAGGACCTCGGGAAAGTTGTGCCCGGTGTCCACGTGGAGCAGGGAGAACGGCACGGGGGCGGGGGTGAACGCCTTGAGCGCCAGGTGCAGCATCAGGATCGAGTCCTTGCCGCCGGAGAAGAGGATCACCGGCCGCTCGAACTCACCCGCCACCTCGCGGAAGATGTGCACCGCCTCGGACTCCAGCGCGTCCAGGTGCGAGAGCGCGTACGGGCTGTCGGTCTCCTCGGGAACGGAGGCGACGGTCGTCATGCCAGACCCCTTTCGACGAGCAGCTGGTGGACGGCGGCGGCGGACTCCGCGACGCTCTGTTCCTGCGACTCGATGCGCAGATCGGGTGCGAGCGGCTCCTCGTACGGGTCGTCCACACCCGTCAGCCCGGAGATCTCACCGGCCGCCTGCTTGGCGTACAGGCCCTTCACGTCCCGCTCCGCGCACACCTCGACCGGGGTGGCCACGTGCACCTCGACGTACGCGGTGCCGCCCGCGGCGTGGCGCCCGCGCACCGCCTCGCGGCTGTCGGCGTAGGGCGCGATCACCGGGACCAGCGCCGTGACGCCGTTGCGGGCCAGCAGCTCGGCGAGGAAGCCGATGCGCTGCACGTTGGTGTGCCGGTCGGCGCGGCTGAAGCCGAGGTCCGCGGTGAGGAACTCGCGGATCTCGTCGCCGTCCAGCACCTCGACGCGGCGGCCGCCCGCGCGCAGCAGTCCGGCCAGTTCGTGGGCGATGGTGGTCTTGCCTGCGCTCGGCAGACCCGTGAGCCAGACGGTGGCTCCGGTTGTCACGTGCGTCTCCCGGGAGGGGTGGGGGCGGGCTTCGGGGTCGGGGGCGGCGGTCGTCGTCATCCGTGCAGCCCGCACTCGGTCTTGGCGCGGCCCGCCCAGCGGCCGGCGCGCGCGTCCTCGCCCGGGGCGACCCGGCGGGTGCAGGGGGCGCACCCGACGGAGGCGTAACCGTCCATCAGGAGCGGGTTGGTGAGCACGCCGTGCTCGGCGGCGTAGGCGTCGACGTCGTCCTGCGTCCAGCGGGCGATGGGGGAGATCTTCACCTTGCGGCGCTTCTCGTCCCAGCCGACGACGGGGGTGCCCGCGCGGGTCGGGGACTCGTCGCGACGCAGCCCGGTCGCCCAGGCCTCGTAGCCGGCCAGGCCCTCCTGGAGCGGCTTGACCTTGCGCAGGAAGCAGCACAGGTCGGGGTCGCGGTCGTGCAGCCTCGGCCCGTACTCGGCGTCCTGCTCGGCGACCGTCTGCTTCGGGGTGAGGGTGAGGACGCGGACGTCCATCACGGCCTCGACGGCGTCGCGGGTGCCGAGGGTCTCGGGGAAGTGGTAGCCGGTGTCCAGGAAGACCACGTCCACGCCGGGCTTGGCCCGGGAGGCGAGGTGGGCGACGACCGCGTCCTCCATGGAGGAGGTCACGCAGAACCGCGCACCGAAGGTGTCCGCCGCCCACTGGAGGATCTCCAGCGCCGAGGCGTCCTCGAGCTCGCGGCCCGCCCGCTCGGCGAGCGCCTTCAACTCGGCCTCGCGCGGCGTCGGTCCGTGCACGCCGTCGGCGGCCTTTCCGGACCGCGCCGTGTGCGTGGCGGTCATATCCGCTTCCCTTCCGTGTCGGGTCCGTCGAGCCCCCGGGCGAGCAACCCGAGGAACTTCAGCCGGAAGGCCCGGTTGCAGCCCGCGCACTCCCACGCGCCGTGGCCCTCCTCCCCGGGGCGCAGGTCCTCCTCGCCGCAGTAGGGGCAGTAGAACGGTGCCGCCCGCTCGCTCACGACAGGGCCTCCTCGGAGGCGCGCGCGGCCCAGGCCGCGAAGCGCTCGCCGTCCTCGCGCTCCGCCTGGAAGCGGCGCAGGACGCGCTCGATGTAGTCGGGCAGCTCCTCCGAGGTGACCTTCAGACCGCGGACCTTGCGGCCGAAGGAGGGCTCCAGACCGAGGGCACCGCCCAGGTGCACCTGGTAGCCGCCGACCTGGTTGCCCTCGGCGTCGGTGACGAGCTGGCCCTTGAGACCGATGTCCGCGGTCTGGATGCGGGCGCAGGCGTTGGGGCAGCCGTTGATGTTGATGGTGACCGGCTCCTCGAACTCCGGCAGGCGGCGCTCCAGTTCGTCGATCAGGTCGCTGCCGCGCTCCTTGGTCTCGACGATGGCCAGCTTGCAGAACTCGATGCCGGTGCAGGCCATGGTGCCGCGCCGGAAGGGCGAGGGGTCCACCCTGAGGTCGAGCGCCTCCAGGCTCTCCACGAGGGAGTCGACCCGGTCCCGCGGCACGTCGAGGATGATCATCTTCTGCTCGACGGTGGTGGAGACCCGGCCCGAGCCGTGCCCCTCGGCGAGTTCGGCGATCTTGGTGAGCAGGGAGCCGTCGAGCCGGCCGACGCGCGGGGCGAAGCCCACGTAGAAGCGGCCGTCCTTCTGGCGGTGGACGCCGATGTGGTCGCGCCAGGCCTGCGCGGGCACCTCGGGCGCGGGGCCGTCGATCAGCTTGCGGTGCAGGTACTCGTCCTCCAGGACCTGGCGGAACTTCTCGGGGCCCCAGTCCGCGAGGAGGAACTTCAACCGGGCGCGGTTGCGCAGCCGCCGGTAGCCGTAGTCGCGGAAGATCGAGGTGACGCCCTCCCACACGTCCGGCACCTCGGCCTCGGGCACCCAGGCGCCCAGCCGCACACCGAACCTGGGGTTGGTGGACAGTCCGCCGCCGACCCACAGGTCGAAACCGGGGCCGTGCTCGGGGTGGACCACTCCGACGAAGGAGATGTCGTTGATCTCGTGCGCCACGTCGAGCAGCGGGGAGCCGGAGACCGCCGTCTTGAACTTGCGCGGCAGGTTGGAGAAGCGCGGGTCGCCGATGTAGCGGCGCGCGATCTCGTCCAGCGCGGGTGTGCCGTCGATGATCTCGTCCTCGGCCACGCCGGCGACCGGGGAGCCGAGCATGCCGCGGGGGCAGTCGCCGCACGCCTCGGTGGTGGACAGGCCGACCGACTCCAGCCGTTCCCAGATGGCGGGCACGTCCTCGACGCGCACCCAGTGGAACTGGATGTTCTGCCGGTCGGTGATGTCCGCGGTGCCGCGCGCGTAGCTCTCGGATACCTCGCCGATGGCGCGCAGCTGCTCGGTGGTGAGCCGTCCGCCGGTGATGCGGACGCGCATCATGAAGTACTCGTCCTCCAGCTCCTCCGGCTCCAGCACGCCCGTGCGGCCGCCGTCGATCCCGGGACGGCGCTGGGTGTACAGACCCCACCAGCGGAAACGTCCCCGCAGATCGTTGGGGTCGATGGAGTCGAAGCCGCGCTTGGAGTAGATCGTCTCAATGCGTGTCCGCACATTGAGACCGTCGTCGTCCTTCTTGAGCTGCTCGTTGCCGTTCAGCGGGGTGAAGTGCCCCGCGGCCCACTGGCCCTCGCCGCGGTGACGGCTCACCTTGCGGCGGGGCGCGGCGGAATTGCGAGGGGTGGCGGCCATGGCTGATACGTCCTTCGGGACAGCGGTGAATGCGGCTCGTGCCTGCGCGGGAGGGCATGCGGGGCAGGCGTGCGCGTCATTGCGCGGGAAGGGGAAGGGAAAGGGTGCGGAGATCCGGTGAGGCTGTGGTGGTGCTGCGGCTCAGCTCGCCGGACAGATGGCGCTGGACATGCGGCCGAGATCGACGTGGCGCCGACTCACCAGGGCGATTCCAGTTCCAGACATGGCGGAAGCGTGGCACGGCAATCCGGACACCGTCCACCATCGTCCAATATCCGGACGCACATGTCCCGTATCGCGAGACAGGGGTGGTCCTCGTCACACGCTCCCGAGGTTTGCGCGTCCCCGCAGGTCAGCCGGGGAAGGCCCCCGGCCAGGGACCGGGAGCGGCGACCTCGCGCTCCTCCTCCACCTTCGTGTCGAAGAGGTGGAAGCCGCGCCGCCGGTAGTTCTCCAGCGCGTGCGCGCCGTCCTTGCTGCACGTGTGCAGCCACACCCGCTTGGTCGGCGCGAGCCCGGGGTGCCGCTCGCCGAGGTCCCACGCCCGGGCGGTGCCGTACGACAGCAGGTGCCCGCCGATCCGCCGGCCCCGGAAGGCGGGCAGCAGCCCGAAGTAGAGGATCTCCACGGCCCCCTCCTCCTGCGCCTCCATCTCCACGTACCCCGCCGGGGTGCCCCGCTCGTACGCCACCCAGGTCTCCACGCCGGGCCGCTCCAGATGCTCCCGCCAGCGCGCGTACGGCCAGGCCAGCCGGTCGGTCCAGCGGATGTCGCCGCCGACCGAGGCGTACAGGAAGCGGCTGAACTCGGGCGAGGGCACCTCGGCCCGCACGACGCGGACGTCGCCCTCGGGGGCCTCGGCGGGCAGCAGATCGGTGGGGGAGGTCTGCTCCAGGGACCAGGTGGTCACGGCGATGTTGCTCATGCCGCCAGCCAACCACGGGCGCGCGGGCTGCTCCAAGGACGGTCCGGCAGGGGAGACGGCGGCAGGGCGGGGGCGACGGCGCCCGGCCCCGTCGGTCGGCCGGGGCTCGTCCTCGCCGGTCAGCCCACCGAATCGTCCACCGAGGACAACGGCACGGCGAACAGCACCCGTTGCGGGACGGGGGTGCCCTCGCGGCCGTCCTCGGATCCGCCCGCCCGCTCCGTGAGCGTCCAGAGCTCGCCCGTCTCCTGCCAGTACGACAGTGCCTCGGTGTGCTGCCCCCAGCAGGCCTTCGTCCGGTCCGCCGTGCAGGTGGCGGCCTCGGTGCCGGAGGGGGACTGACGCCAGAGCGTGGCGTGCTTCCCGCGGGCGCCGGGGGCCTGGGTGACGTACCAGTGGGCACTGTCCGCGCCGTCCGGCCGGTGCGAGAGCACGCCCTGGACGCCGACCGCCTTCGTCTCGTACGCCTCGTCCGCCCCGACGACGCCGTTCGCGTCGGCGCCGAGCAGCCCGGTGCGGGTGCTCCGCGTGCTGAAGGAGTAGCGCCAGAGCCGGGCGGGCCCGCTGCCGTCGGGGCTGGACCACTCGTTCGCCACCAGGCTGGCCGGGCTGGAGGTGCGGTCCAGGGAGACGGAGGCGAAGCACGGCACCTGCGCGTCCTCGCTCGCGTCGCAGGCGCCGCCGGTCGGACGGTAGGAGCCGACGGCGGGCAGCACGTACCGGTAGCCGTGCGCCGAGTAGCCGCCGCCCACCTTGCCGACCGCGGCGCTGTTCACGTTCGCCCGCAGGATGCGGCGCATGTCGAAGACGAACAGCGCGTCGTCGTGCCCGGCGCCGTTCCTCGCGGTGACGATCAGCTTGTCCCGGTACCAGACCATGCCGCCGACGTGGGAGCGGACGGCGCCGAAGTCGGTGCCGCCGGCGAGCGGGGCGACCAGCAGCACCCAGCGGTACCTGAGATGCCCGGGGTCGTTGGCGTCGATGAACGCGACCCGGGCGAGCCCCCGGTCCTCGGCGGGCTCACCGGCCTTGGGGTCGTCGTGCGTCCAGCCGGCCAGCACGACGCGGTCCTCGCCCCACCTGCCGTCCTCGTCCGCGTCGCCGGAGGTGGTGACGGCCCGCGGGAGCCACTTCCGCGTCCTCGCGTCCCGGGTGTCCCAGCAGTAGGCGCGGCTCGCCTCCGGCTCGACGGGCAGCGCGGCCCGCTCGGTGCCCTCGCAGTCGGCCTTGTTCCGCATCGGGTGGTTGGCGCTGCGCAGCACGTCGTGCACGCCGACGCTGCCGCCCATGGCCTCGGTGAGCCTGTCGAGGCCGGCCCGCGGCGCCAGGTCCTCGTGCAGTTCCAGCTTGCCGCGCTCGGCGGCGGAGGTGAGTGGCCGCAGCGGCCCCGGGTCGTTGTCGCCCGCCGCCTGGGAGGTGCTGATCAGCGTCGCGGCGGCCGTCAGGGCCAGCGCGGTGCCGGCCAGGGTGGCGCGCAGCGCGCGACCCCGCTTCTTGCGCCGATGCCTGCCGTGTCCCATCGTTGCCCTCCCGGGACCGTCAGCCGCGCCGTACGGCCCTCTTGTCGGCCGTGGCACGAGTGGTGGCCCGGGGAGGATGCTACGGCAGTGGACCGCGCGATCCCCCTGCAACCGCCGAATTGGCGGGACTTCCCTCGCCCGCCGCCGGTGAACCCGCCGCCCGTCAGCCCGTTCCGCGTGGGCCCGTTCCGCCTGGGCCCGCCGCCCGTGCCCGCACGACCCCCGGCGCGGTCGACGGCGGCAGCAACCCGCCCCGGTCCGCCGGGAACCGGACCTCCACCTCCGCGTCCTCGTGCAGCCGGTAGGGCCGGTGGGCCAGCAGCGGGCCCAGGTACCGCCGCATCCGCGACAGTTCGGCGCGGACCGTGACCGTGCGGCGCGGGTCGCCGAACAGGTCACCGGCCAGCGTGGACGCCGTGCGCCCCGCCCGGTCCAGGGCCAGCAGGCACAGCAACTCGGCGTGCCGCAGGCTCAGTACGTGCGTCCAGTCGCCCGTCTCGCCGGACACCGTCACCGTCCAGTGCCGCGGCCGGGACACGTCGAGCACCATCCGCAGCACCGCGCGGGCCTCCGCCGGCGGCTCCTGCGGCCGCAGCAGCCAGCCGCCCGGCAGCGGCTCCACCGCGCAGGGCCCGAGGCCCGGCACGGAACCGCGCCCGGCGCTCAGCGAGGCGGGCAGCACCACCCGCGGGGTGTACGGCAGGGACGCCACCGCCGCCGTCCAGCCGTCCCGGTCCACCGCGAGCGCCCCGCTGCCGTCCATCCGGGCCATCAGCGGCGCCGCCACCGCGCGCAGCCGCTCCAGCGAGGTCAGGTGCAGCTCCCGCAGCCGCGCCTCGGCGAGCCGGGCCAGCGAGTCGACCCAGGCGAGCGTGGTCGGGTGCATCGCCTCCAGCGGGCCGCTGACGTTGACGATGCCCAGCAGCCGGCCGTCGCGCGGATCGTTGATCGGCGCCCCCGCGCACGTCCACCGCAGCAGCGCCCGCACGAAGTGCTCGCCGGAGAAGACCTGCACCGGGCGCCGCGCCACGAGCGGGGTGCCGACCCCGTTGGTCGCGAGGGCCTCCTCGCTCCAGTCGGCACCGACCTCCAGGCCCATGCCGTCCGCCCGGCGCAGCACCGGCGCGCCGCCCTCGCGCCACAGCACCCGGCCCTCCGCGTCGGCGACGACCATGATGTGGTGCGCCGGCTCCGCGACCGACAGCAGCGTCTCGCGCAGTACCGGCACCACGTGCCGCAGCGGGGACTCCTGCCGGCGGCGCTCGATCTCGTCCCGGCCCAGCAGCGCGATGCGCGGCTCCCGGTCCGGGTCGAGACCGCTGCGCAGCACGCGGCTCCAGGACTCCTCGATCACCGCGCGCGGCGCCATGCCCGCCCGCCGGGACCCGAGCGCGGCGGTGCGCATCTCGCCGAGCACCTGCGCCGCCTGCACGGGGTCCTGGGCGGCGAGCCGCGTCACGTCCACCACAGTGTGGGCCAACTCGTCCTCCGGGCGGCCCGTTCACGTGCTGCGAGCGGGCCCGTCGAGTGTTCGCTTCGTTGCCGCGCTCCATACTGCCGCGTCCGCGGTGACGCAGGGGCACGTAGCGGCCACGCAGGGCGGCACGTTGCAACCTCATGCAACCCTGGCGAACGGCCTTACGGTGATTGAAACTTGTTCAAGCCGTTCCGGTGGCGCCCCCGAGGTGCCGCCGGTGGGGCAGAACGGCGGGGGTGGTGCCGTGTCGGCGCGGCACCACCCCCGTCCTGCTTCCCCCGTCGGCGCTCCGGGCCGGTGTCTCAGTCCACCGGGCGCGCCCGGTCCACCACCGAGGCCAGGTCCAGCGTGTGCGGCAGGGTGCCGAAGGCCGTGCCCCAGTCGCCGCCCAGCCGCGAGGCGCAGAACGCGTCGGCCACCTCGGGCGGCGCGTACCGCACCAGCAGCGAACCCTGGAGCACCAGCGCCATGCGTTCCACCACCCGGCGGGCGCGGCCCTCGACGCCCTCCAGGTCGGCGAGGTCGGTGAGCAGGTTCTTGACGGCGCCGTCCAGCCGGTGGTCCGCGCCCCGGGTCGTGCCGACCTCGCGCAGGAACGCGTCGATCGCCCGCGGTTCGCGCCGCAGTGCCCGCAGCACGTCCAGCGCCTGTACGTTCCCGGCGCCCTCCCAGACCGAGTTGAGCGGCGACTCCCGCAGCAGCCGGGGCATCCCCGACTCCTCCACGTAGCCGTTGCCGCCCAGGCACTCGGAGGCCTCGGCCACCAGCGGCGTGCACCGCTTGGTCACCCAGTACTTGGCCGCCGGGACCGCCAGCCGCAGCAGCGCCCGCTCCTGCTCGCCCCCGTCGTCGTAGGCCGCCGCGAGCCGCAGTCCGAGCGCGGTCGCGGCCTCCGACTCCAGCGCCAGGTCGGCCAGGACGTTCCGCATCAGCGCCTTGTCGACAAGGAGACTCCCGAAGGCCTCGCGGTGCGAGGCGTGGTGGACCGCCTGCGCGACCGCCTGCCGCATCAGCGCGGCCGCCCCGAGCACGCAGTCGAGCCGGGTCGCGGCGACCATCTCGATGATGGTCCGCACCCCGCGCCCCTCCTCGCCGACCCGGCGCGCCCACGTCCCGTCGAACTCGACCTCGCTCGAGGCGTTCGACCGGTTGCCCAGCTTGTCCTTGAGCCGCTGGATCAGGAACACGTTGCGCGTGCCGTCCTCCAGCACCCGCGGCACCAGGAAGCACGTCAGGCCGCCCGGCGCCTGCGCCAGCACCAGGAAGCCGTCCGACATCGGCGCCGAGCAGAACCACTTGTGACCGCGCAGCGCGTAGGTCCCCTCCTCGGCCAGCGGCCGGGCCTCGGTGGTGTTCGCCCGGACGTCGCTGCCGCCCTGCTTCTCCGTCATCCCCATGCCGAAGAGCACGCCGGCCTTGCGCGCCGCCGGGCGCAGTCCGCGGTCGTAGACCACCGACGTGAGCCGCGGCTCCCACTCGGCCGCGAGCACCGGATCGGTGCGCAGCGCCGGCACCGCCGCGTGCGTCATCGACAGCGGGCAGCCGTTGCCCGCCTCCACCTGCGTCCACACCACGAAGGCCGCCGCCCGCCGTACGTGCCCGGCCGGCCGCGACCAGGCCGCCGTCAGCCCCGCCGAGACGCCCTTGCCGAGCAGCCGGTGCCAGGAGGGGTGGAAGTCGACCTCGTCCAGCCGGTTGCCGTACCGGTCGTGCGTGCGCAGCGTCGGCGGGTTCTCGTTGGCCAGCACCCCCCACTCCTGCACCTGCGCGGAACCGGCCGAGCGCCCCAGCCCCGTCAGTTCCCCGGTGACCTCCCCGAGATGCTCGGGGGCCACATGCCGTTCCACGGCCTCCACGAGGGCCCGGTCGGCGGAGAAGACGTCGTACCCGACCAGGGGCGTGGCCTGGTTGGTCACCGTGTGCGTGCTGGCTGCCATGGGAGGAACGTACCCCCGGCAGGGGGGAGGTCACCCGCTCGTGGGCACCCGCGCGCACAGCCCGGGCGACCGGGGGATGAGGGCAGGGCGCGATGGCCGATACCTTTGGAACGTGCAGCCAGCAAGTGAATCCCCCGACTCGCCGCCCGGCCGATTCCACCGGGCGCGCGCCCTGTACCGGAATGTCTCCAAACGCCGGACCGCCTGGCTGCTCCTGAAGGACACCGTCAACTCCTGCATGGAGTACCGCATCCTCGGCCTCGCGGCGGAGGCGGCGTTCTTCACGCTGCTCTCCGTGCCGCCGCTGCTGCTGAGCCTCATCGGCCTGCTCGGCTACGTCGACGAGTGGACCGGCACCGACACCATCAGCAGCCTGGAGGACAACATCCTCGAGGCCTCGCGCACGGTGCTCTCCGACAAGGGCGTCACCGAGATCGCCCAGCCGCTGCTGCACGACGTGATGAAGGGCGGCGGCCCCGACATCATCTCCATAGGCTTCCTGTTCGCCCTGTGGTCCGGCTCGCGCGCGGTGAACGTCTTCATCGACACCATCACCGTGATGTACGGCCTCGACGGCACCCGCGGCATCGTCAAGACCCGCTTGCTGGCCTTCGGCCTCTTCGTCGTTGCCCTGCTCATCGGCTCCGTCGTGCTGCCGCTCACGGTGGCCGGACCGGACGCTGTGGTGAACGTGCTCCCCTGGTCCACCACGGTGGTCCAAGCGCTGTACTGGCCGGTCGTCGTGGTCGGCTCCATCGTCTTCCTCACCACGCTCTACCAGGTCTCCGTGCCGGTGCGCTCGCCCTGGCTGGAGGACGTGCCCGGTGCGCTCGTCGCCCTGGCGATGTGGGTGCTCGGCAGCTTCCTGCTGCGCATCTACCTCACCAGCACCGTCGAGGGACCCACGATCTACGGCTCGCTGGCCGCGCCCGTCGCCGTCCTGCTGTGGATCGGCGTCTCGGCCTTCGCGGTGCTCGTGGGCGCGGCCGTCAACGCCGCCATCGACCGCGTCTGGCCGGCCGCCGCGACCGCCGCCGCCCGCGAGGCCAACGAACGGTTCCGCCGCGAACAGGCCGCGGAGTACGTCGCCCGCACGGCCGCCCTGTGCGAGGAGGACCCGGACGACCCCGACATGCCCTCCGAGTTCCCCGAACGCTGGTCGCGCTTCCTGCCGCCGGAGGACGTCACCTCCCGGCTGCGCGCCCACGTCCGCAGCTACCACCACGGCGGCAAGCCCACCGACCCGGGGCCGCGGCAGTAGCCTGGCGGTGTGTACGCGGAACGGCCCTCGCGCATGCGGGGAGCGGTGGTCTGGACCCGGGAGTTCGAGGCGCCCCGCCCCGCCGGTCGGGCAGGCCCCGCACGGCAGACGGGAGCCGAGTGGCCCGTGCTGCCCGACGGCTGCATGGACCTGCTGTGGACCGAGGGGCGCCTGCTGGTCGCCGGCCCCGACACCCGTCCGTACGTCCCCGGCGGGGCGCCCGCGCGCTGGGCGGGAGTCCGCCTGCCGCCCGGCACGGCGCCCGCCCTGCTCGGCGTCCCCGCCCACGAACTCCGCGACCGGCGCGTCGACCTCGCCGACCTGTGGCCCGCCGCCCGGGTGCGCCGGCTGACGGCACGGATCGACACGGCCGCGGACCCGGCCGGGGCACTGGAGACCCTGGCCGTCGAGCGCGCGGCGGAGACGCAGCCCCCCGACCCGCTGCTGACCGAGGTGGCCGCCGCACTCGAGGCGGGCCGCACGGTCTCGGCGACGGCCGACTCCCTCGGCATCGGCGCGCGCACCCTCCACCGGCGCTCCCGGGCCGCGTTCGGCTACGGCCCCAAAACCCTGGCCCGCATCCTGCGCCTGCAGCGCGCACTGCGCGCGGGCGCCCGGGGCGCCTCCCCCACGGAGATCGCCTCCCACACGGGCTACGCCGACCAGGCCCACCTGACCCGCGAACTCCGCGCCCTGACGGGCATGACCCCGGGACGCCTCTTCCGGCACCGGGAGCCGCTCCCCTCCCGGGCCGCGTGAGCCGGGGAGACGTCGAGGCCGGCGCGGACGACCTCCGCCTCATCCATGACCGCCGGTCTCCCGCCGCCCGCCGCTCACGACGTCGCGTACAGGTCCACCGCGTTGCCGTCCGGGTCGTGGACGACGGCGTAGCGCTGGCCCCAGACCGCGTCCCAGGGTTTCAGTTCGCCGTGGTGGCCGGCGGACACCAGGGCCTCGTACAGGGCGTCCACCTCCGCCGGGTTCTCGCAGCGGAACGCCAGGGACGTGCGCCCGGTGCCCTCCGGGGGCAGGCGCAGACCGGGGTGGAAGGAGCGCACCGTCTCCTCCGTGTCCAGCAGCAGCCGCATCCCGCCGGGCGCCGCGGCCTCCGCGTGCGGCAACAGCTCACCGCCCTCGGGGAAGTCCAGGCCCAGGCGTCGGTAGAAGGCGAGGGAGGCGGCCATGTCGGAGACGACCAGGCCGATCGCGTCGAGTCGTGGAGTCATGCGGCCACCGTAGGCGGGCGGCCCGCCCCCGGTCTTGAAGGAAACGGACACCGCATAGGCTGCCCACCCATGGCCGCCCGACTGCTCGTGTACACCCGCACCGCCGCCTACCGCCACGACTCCATCCCGGACGCGGTCGCCGCCCTGCGCACCCTCGACCCGGAGGGACTCGCGGTGGACGCCACCGAGGACCCCGCCGCCCTGGAGGGTCCCCTCACCCCCTACGCGGCGGTCGTCTTCCTCTCCACCAGCGGCGAGGTCCTCACCGACGCGGGCCGCGCCCGCCTCACCGCGTACATCGAGGACGGCGGCGGCTTCGCCGGGGTCCACGCGGCCGCCTGCACCGAGTACGGGTGGCCCCACTTCGGCGCACTGCTCGGCGCCCGTTTCACCCGGCACCCCGCCCCCCAGCCGGGCCGGGTCCTCGTCGAGGACCGCGCCCATCCCGCCACCGCCCACCTCCCCGCCCACTGGGACCTCAGCGACGAGTGGTACGACTTCGACACCAACCCCCGCGCCACCGCGCACATCCTGCTGCGCGTCGACGAGAACTCCTACGAGGGCGGCGGCATGGGTGCCGACCACCCCCTCGCCTGGTGCCGCGAGCAGGGCGCCGGCCGGGTCTTCTACACCGCCCTCGGCCACGCCTCGTCCGCCTACGCCGACCCGGCCTTCCGCGCCCACCTCCTCGGCGGGCTGCGCTGGGCGGCCGGGCTCGCTCACCCCGCCGGGGCGTGAGTCACCCGGATCTTGGACTGGCCGTGCGGCAGTTCCTCCCAGTCGTCCATGAACCGGGCCTCCAGGCCGTACCGGGCGGCCAGGGCCACGAGCGTCTCGATGCGGTAGTAGAAGTCCTCGTGCAGCACGTGGTGCTCCTCGCCCTCGGTCCGGTCGAAGGTGAAGTCGAACCAGCCGCCCGGCGCGAGGACCCGGCCGACGTGCGCCAGGCACTCCTCGATGACGGGCAGCGGGGAGTGGGAGAAGACGCTGTGCGCGTGGACGACGTCGAAGTGCGCGTCGGGGAGGAACGCCAGCTTCAGGTCGCGGACCGGCGTGAGCGTCGGCAGCCGCCCCTGGAGTCCCTTCTCCACGAGCGTGTCCTGCGCGGCGGCGAGGATGTCGGGG
This sequence comes from Streptomyces griseoaurantiacus, assembly GCF_036189845.1. NCBI lineage: Bacteria > Bacillati > Actinomycetota > Actinomycetes > Kitasatosporales > Streptomycetaceae > Streptomyces > Streptomyces griseoaurantiacus. The sequence goes on from NZ_CP108326.1 coordinate 5,929,622, forward strand.
GAGATGTCCAGGCCGTAGTAGTGCCCGGGCTCCAGATGCCGGATGAACCGCCAGCCGGCGCGCAGATTGCCGCAGCCGATCTCCAGCATCCGGTGCCCGGGGCGCAGCCCGTGCTCCACCAGGTAGTCGAACTGCATCGCGCCCAGCGCCAGCCACCGTTCGCGGCTCGGACTGCCGACCGCCGCGTCCGGACTCACCCGGGTGTCGGAGCGCATGACGGCCCGGTAGTAGTCGACGTGGTCCGGGTACCTGCGGCGCAGCCACATGTCCCGGGTGGCGCGCGCCAGATGCCGCGGCACCCGCCCGGGATGCCGCAGCGCGTAGCCCACGCGATGCCCGAAGCTCGCTCGGTCGACGGTGACGTTCCTGGCCGGCACGGGGTCCTCCTCGGTCGTTCCGCGCTGTCCCCGTCAGCCTGGTGCCGCCGGCGACCCGGGACCGTCGGCCGTCCGGCTCGGTCCCGGGCGCGGTCCGGCCGACACCGCTGTCAGCCGATCGGTTGATGCGCACGCGTGGGCGGCCCGGTAGACACGAACCGGAGCCACCGGCACCTCGGGAGCGAGGCCGTGGGAGGCCCGGCGGCGCCGGGGAGGAACGGAAAGGCGGAGGACACCGTGGAGCAGTCGCAGGCGCGGGAGGCGGCCGACCCCGACGCACGCTGGCTCGGCGCCGTCCTGCACACCGCGTTCCTCGCCCTGCTCTGCTCCTCCTTCGTCCGCTTCCTCACCCACGACCGGGACGGCGGCACCCACCGCGCCCTGACGGTGGCCCTGTTCGTGGCCTTCCCGCTCCTCTACGCCACCGGCCGGCTGCTCGCCCCCGCGCCCGCCCCCGGCAAGCGGCCCACCGCCCGGCACCTCGCGTGGCTGGGTGCCGTGACCACGGCCTGGGCGCTGCTCCTCGTCCAGGCGCCGAGCGCCACCTGGTGCGCGATGCCCCTGTTGTTCACCGGCCTGCACGCGCTGCCCCCGCGCCTCGCCGTCCCGCTCGTCGCGCTGCTCACCGCGCTCGTCGTCGGCTCCGAGATCCGCGTGTCGCACGGCACCCTCAACCCCAACATGGTCGTCGCCCCGCCGGCCGTCGCCGCGGTCGCCACCGCCGTCCTCGTCCACCTCCAGCGCCAGTCGGCCCGTCGCCGCCTCCTCATCGACGACCTGGTCCGCACCCGCCGCGACCTCGCGGCCACCGAACGGCGGGCCGGTGTCCTCGCCGAGCGGCACCGGTTGTCCGCCGAGATCCACGACACCCTCGCCCAGGGCCTGAGCAGTCAGCGGATGCTGCTCCAGGCCGCCGAGCGCCTCTGGCCCACGGACCCGGCGCGGGCCAGCGCACACCTGCGCGAGGCCACCGGCCTCACCGCCCACAACCTCGCCGAGGCCCGGCGCCTGGTCCAGGACCTCGGCCCCGCCGACCTCACGGAGCACAGCCTCCCCGGCGCGCTGCAGGCCCTCGCCGAACGGGAGAGCCGGGCGGGCCTCGCCGTGGAGTTCCGGCTCGACGGCACCCCCGGACCGCTCCCGGAGCGCGTCGAGGCGACGCTGCTGCGCATCGCGCAGGGCGCCCTGGCCAATGTGCGCGAGCACGCGGACGCGACCCGGGCCGCCCTCACGCTCACCTGCCTGGACGACCGGATCGCGCTCGACGTCGCCGACAACGGCCGAGGCTTCGACCCCGCCACCCGGCCCGATCCCGCCTCCGGGCGCGGCCACGGCCTGCCCGCCATGCGGATCAGGGCCCGCCAGGCCGGCGGCACGCTCACCGTGGAGTCGGGGCCGGGCGAGGGCACCGTCGTCACCGCCACCACCCCGGCCGTCCGCGGTACGGGGCCGGACGGCGGCGCGGCCCCGTGACCACGTCACCCCTCGGCGGGCGCGTCACCGTGCCCGGAGCGCCGAGCGCCGAGCGTGGGCCGGATCGCGGGGTGTCCCCCGCGGCCGGAGGCCTAGGAACCGGCCACGCCTGAGGGCGCGCTCCAGCCGGTGGCCCGGATCCACTCGGCCAGGTCCATGGTGGCCGGCTCGATCGCGCGCACCGCTGCGAGGTCCGCCGGGTGTTCCGCCGCCTTCGCGAACTCGCGGAACATCACCCTGTCGAGGTCGGTGGGAAGCACGCTCAACGGGACGGCCTCGTACCGTGCCGGGAGCCCGGCGCGCGCACCGAACGTCGCGGCGATCCGCGGGCCCGTCAGCTCGTCGCCGACGAGTTCGACGGCTCCGCCGGGCGACTCCGCGAGGTCGAGCAGGAGCGCGGCGGCGACCCGGCCGATGTCCCTGACCGAGATCATCTTCAGGGCGACGTCCTCCGGCAGCGGCAGCCTGAACACGATCTCCCCGTGTTCCAGGCTCGGTGCCATCACACTCGTGAAGTTCTCCATGAAGGCGGTCGCGCGCACCATGGTGGCCCGCAGGCCGGACTTCCTCAGGTACTCCTCGATCGCGTGCTTCGAGTCGTGGTGCGGCACGCCCGACTCCCGGTCCGCTCCGAAGACCGAGTTGAACACGACGTGCGGGACGCCCGCCTCGACCGCCGCGTCGACGAGAGCGGTACCGATGCGGATCTCCGTCTCGACCTCCTCGAGGCTGTTCGCCTCCGGGGTCATGAAGGAGAACCCCTCGACCGCCGTCAGCGCGGGGGCCAGCGACGCCGGGTCGTCGGCCCGGACGGCCGCCAGTTCGACGCCGCGGGCGGCCAGCGCCCGGGCCCGGTCGGAGTGCGGGTCGCGGACCAGGGCCCGCACCCGCGCCTCGTGGTCCAGCAGTGCGTCGACCACCGCCCCGCCCTGCTGCCCCGTCGCGCCGAAGACCGCGATCGTGCCGGTCGTGTGTGTGCTCATGGCTGCCACCCTTCACTGGTTCATGGCGTGAATCAAATTAGTTCACGGCATGAACCTCGTCAAGGCGGGGGTGGCGGGTGCGAGGCGACCTCAGGGAGTGACGGGTGGGTTCGAGGGGGGCGAGGAGAGGTCCGAGGTGTCCACGACGGCGGTGGCCACGCGCGCGAAATCGCGCTGGTCGTCGGCGTCGAGGTTGCTCGCGATCTCGGGCAGGCGCTTGGAGATCTCGGCGTAGAGGGCCTCGGCGAGCACCTTGCCCGTGGGTGTCGCACTGAGCATGACGACCCGGCGATCCTGCTCCGAGCTCGCCCGGCCGACCAGCTCGCGCCGCGCGGTGCGGTCGACCAGCTGGCTCAAGGCGTTCTTGGTCATGCCCAGCGACGCGGCGAGGTCGGCCATCCGCCGCGGCTCGTTCCGGACCGCGCAGAGCAGCGTGGCCTGCGAGGGGGTCAGGTCGAACCCGGCACAGATCTGCGCGTACTTGCGCTGGATCACGACCGAGAGCCAGAAGAGCTTGTCGCCATAGTCCACGCCGACCTCCCCGGTCCGATGCAGGAACGATCAGTCTACTCGTCGAGGGTGGGCGGGCCGCTCCGCCGACCGGCCGCCCCCGCGGGAGGCGGAGCGGGCGCGGACCGGATCCGGTGGGAAGATACCGACCCAGCCGAGGACCCACACGAGGAGCCCGCCCGGTGAACCCCGTACGCCTGCTGCTGTGCGACGACCACGCCGTGGTCAGGGCCGGACTGCGCGCCCTGCTGTCCAGCGCCGAGGGCATCGAGGTGGTCGGCGAGGCGGGCAGCGGCGAGGAGGCGCTCGCGCTCGCCCCGCGGCTGCGGCCCGACGTCGTCCTGATGGACCTGCAACTCGGCGAGGGCATCGACGGCGTGACGGCGACCCGGGAACTCACCTCCGGCGCGGCGGTGGACCCGGCACCCCGCGTCCTCGTCCTCACCATGTTCGACACGGACGCCGACATCAGCCGGGCCGTCGAGGCGGGCGCCACGGGATACCTGCTCAAGGCCGAACGGCCGGAGGAGCTGTTCGCCGCGATCCGGGACGCGGCGGCCGGCCGCGCGGCGCTGTCACCGCCGGTCGCCGACCGGCTCCTGGCCCGGCTGCGCGATCCGCGCCCCGCGCTGTCCGCACGCGAGAGCGAGATCCTCCAGCAGTTGTCGGGCGGCCTCGGCAACCGGGAGATCGCACGGGCGCTGTTCATCAGTGAGGCCACGGTGAAGACCCATCTGCAGCGGATCTACGGCAAGTTGGGGGTGGAGACGAGGGCGGGGGCGGTCGCGGTCGCCAAGGAGCGGCGGCTGCTGCGGTAGGCCGCCCCGCACCGCGCCCCGGTACACCCCCGCCCGTTTCTGTTCCCGCGGCGCCCGTAAATCACCGCCGCCTCTGCCGTAACCGGCGCAAAATACGTGGTGAGGTGCACCGGAACCCGCCCCCGGCAGGAAGGACGCGCACGCATGGAGAACCCCGCACCCCCTGCGCACGGCCTCTCCACCGGCCCGGACCCCGTCGTGCGTACCCCGTACGGCCGGGTGCGCGGCCGCTACGAACAGGGCGTCGCCGTCTTCCGCGGCATCCCCTTCGCCGCCCCGCCCTTCGGCCCGCACCGCTTCCGGCCCCCCGTGCCGCCCGAGCCGTGGGACGGCGTCCGGGACGCCGGCGCCTACGGGCCCACCCCGCCCAAACCGCCCTACTCCGAGGCGTTCGCCCGCTTCCTCGCGGACCCGGTGGTGGCCGGCGACGACTGCCTCAACCTGAACGTGTGGACCCCGGAGCCGGGCCGGGGGGCCCGGCTCCCGGTCATGGTGTGGATCCACGGCGGCGCCCTCACCCGCGGTTCCTCCGCCGTCCCCGTCTACGACGGCACCGCCTTCGCCCGCGACGGCGTCGTCCTCGTCTCCTTCAACTACCGCCTCGGCGTGGAGGGTTACGGGCTCTTCCCGGACGCCCCGCCCAACCTCGGGCTGCACGACCAGCTCGCCGCGCTGGAATGGGTGCGCGCCTGTGCCGCGGAGTTCGGCGGCGACCCCGACCGGGTCACGGTGTTCGGCGAGTCGGCGGGAGCCATCAGCATCGGCGCGCTGCTGGCCGCGCCGCGTGCCCGGGGCCTGTTCCGGCGGGCGGTGCTGCAGAGCGGTCCGCCGGAGGTGACGGACCGGGACAAGGTGCGCCGGCTGGTGCGGCGGATGGCCGCGCGACTGGAGGTCCCCGCCACGGCCGCCGCCTTCGCCGACGTGGACCGCACCCGGCTGGCCGAGGCGCAGGCGGAGGCCGGCCGCATGGCGGGCCCCGTCCTGGGCGGCCCGGCCTTCGGCATCGTCGTCGACGGCGACCTCGTGCCCCGCGACCCGGCGGCGGCGCTGGTCGACGGTGCCGCCCGGGACGTGCCGCTGCTGATGGGGTGGACCAGCGAGGAGTACCGGCTGTGGATCGCGCCCACGGGCCTGGTCGAGCGCATCGACCGCCTCGGCCCGCTCGCCGTGGCGCTGGCGATGGCCCGCTGCCACTGCGGGCCCGAGGTGATCCGCGGCTACCGTGCCGCGCACCCGGCGGCCACGACGTCCGAGCTGATCGGCCAGATGGTGACCGACCACCTGCTCCGGGTGCCGCTGCACCGTCTGGCCGACGCACGCGCGGGCCTCGCACCGGCCGCCGGGCCCCCGCACCCGCCCGCGCCCGCCCCCGCTCCCACCACCACGACGGCCTCCGCGTCCACGTCCGCCACCTCCGCGTCCACCCACGTGTACGAGTTCGCGTGGCGCTCCAACGTCCCCGGCCTCGGCGCCTGCCACGCCCTGGAACTGGGCTTCGTCTTCGACGCGGCGGACGTCCCCGAGGCGGAACGGCTCGCCGGCCCGGACGCGCCCCGGGAACTGGCCCGGGAGATGCACACGGCCTGGGTGCGGTTCGCGGTGGACGGCGACCCCGGCTGGGCCCCCTGGGACGCCTCGCACCCCGTGCGGCTGTTCGGCGGGGAGGAGGGGCCCGTGGTGCACGGCCCGCGCGACGCGGAGATGGCCCTGTGGCAGGCGCAGTCCCGCCGCCCCGACCCGCGCCGGACGACACACCGCGTGACCCGCCCCCCGCTGCGGGTCACGGCCCCCCTGTCGGCGGTCCGCCGCTTCCGGAAGACGTGAGGCCGTCAACCGTCCGCGTTCCCGGCGGACATGAGGAGGGCGAGGGCGGCCCGGACCGTTGTCGCCGGCGGCTGCCACAATCGCCGCCATGCCACTGGCCGACTACTTCTCCGCACCCGACGACGAGGCCGCCCTCGCGGTCCCGCGCACCGAGGGAGGACCGACGCGCACCGGACACGACCCCGTCCGCCTCCGGGGCGTCGACCCGGTCCTCGCGCTCGTCCGCCTCGAAGCCGCGGTGACGGGTTGCGGCCACGAGGAGGCGGGCGCCCGTCCGTGCGGCGGACAGGTCCTGTCGGACCCGCAGGACGGCCCGCCGTTCGTGGTCGCCGTGACGGACACCCCGCGCGAGGTCCTCGCCCACGCCGGTGAGGACGACCTCGCGTGCGCCGCCGCCCAGTGGCGGGCGAGCGGCGAGCCCCCCGGCCTCACCGAGGAGACCGCGAGCGGCGCCCTCACGGCCCTGAGCACCCTCGCCCGCCGCGCCCACGACCGCGGCCACCGGCTGTACTGCTGGTGGTCCCTGTGACCCGCCGCGCCCCGGACCCCGCCGACCCCCGAAGGTGAGCCATGCGCACCCTGTTCCCCCCGATCGAGCCCCACGAGAGCGGGATGCTCGCCGTCGGCGAGGGCAACCTCGTGTACTGGGAGGTGTGCGGCAACCCGGACGGCAAGCCGGCCGTGGTCGTCCACGGCGGCCCCGGCTCGGGGTGCGGCGCCCACGCGCGCCGCTGCTTCGACCCGGACAGGTACCGCGTCGTCCTGTTCGACCAGCGCCAGTGCGGGCGCAGCCGCCCGCACGCGAGCGACCCCGCCACCGACCTGCGGCACAACACCACCCCGCACCTGATCGCCGACATGGAGCGGCTGCGCGCCCACCTGGGCATCGACCGCTGGCTGCTGTACGGGGGCTCCTGGGGCTCCACGCTGGTCCTCGCCTACGCCGAGAGGCATCCGGAGCGGGTCTCGGAGATCGTGATCCCCGCCGTCACCACCACCCGGCGCTCCGAGATCGACTGGCTCTACCGGGGCGTCGGCCGGTTCTTCCCCGAGCAGTGGGAACGCTTCCTCGCGGGCGCCCCCGGCACACCGCGGGACGGTGACGTCGTCGCGGCCTACGCGCGGCTGGTGAACCACCCGGACGTCGCCGTACGGGAGAAGGCCACCGAGGACTGGTGCGCCTGGGAGGACGCGGTCCTGTCGGGGGAGACGAACGGGGACTCCCGCCCGTTCGGCGACCGCCCCTCGGCGGCGCGGCTCGCCCTGGTGCGGATCTGCTCGCACTACTTCTCCCACGGCGCCTGGCTGGAGGAGGGCGTCCTGCTGCGCGAGGCCCACCGGCTGCGCGGCATCCCCGGCGTCCTGGTCCACGGCCGGCTCGACATGAGCGCCCCGCTCGACACCGCCTGGGAACTCGCCCGCGCCTGGCCCGAGGCGGAACTGCACGTCGTCGAGGACGCGGGCCACCTGGGCGGGGAGAGGACGCGGGACCATGTGCGCGGCGCCCTGGACCGGTTCGCCCGGCGGGGCGGGGTGCGCTGAGCCGGGCCGGGCGGGGTGCGCCGATCCCCTCGCGTCCGCGGGAGCCTCACGCGGGCCGCGGTGAGCCGGTCATGTGGCTCCCAGTGCCTCCGCGACGCCCCGCACCCCCGTCGGCCCCACCCTGCAGCAGCCGCCGATCAGACGGGCGCCCGCCCGCCGCCAGTTCCGTACCGCCTCGGGATTGAAGGTGACGGGGCCCGTCCACCCGGCGGTGTCCGCGTGCCAGGTCTCGCCGCTGTTGGGGTAGGCGACGACCGGTTTGCCGGTCACCTGCGCCGCGAGGGCCACCGCGGGCTCCACGTCCTTCGGGGCGCAGCAGTTCACGCCCACCGCGACGATCTCCTCCGCCTCCGCGGCCAGGGCGAACGCCTCCTCCAGGGGCTGCCCGGCCCGGGTGCGGGAGCCCGCGACCGTGTACGAGAGCCACGCGGGGACCCCCAGCCCCCGCACCGCCCGCAGCAGCGCCCGCGCCTCCTCGGTGTCCGGCACCGTCTCCAGGGCCAGGACGTCGGGGCGGGCGGCGGCCAGGGCCTCCAGACGGGGGCGGTGGAAATCGGCCAGTTCGTCGACGGAGAGGCCGTAGCGGCCGCGGTACTCGGAGCCGTCCGCGAGCATCGCCCCGTAGGGGCCGGCCGAGGCCGCCGTCCACAGGGGCCGCGCCACCCCGCGCTCCCGCGCCCGGCGCGCCGCCTCCCGCGCCGACTCCACGCTGTACGCGAGGAGTTCGGCCGTGCGCGCCCGGGTGAGGCCGTACCGCGCGAAGCCCTCGAAGGTGGCCTGGTAGCTCGCGGTGATCGCCACGTTCGCCCCGGCCTCGAAATAGGCCAGGTGCGCCTCCACCACGGCCTCGGGCGCCTCGGCCAGCAGCCGCGCCGACCACAGGGCATCCCCCAGATCGTGCCCGGCCGCCTCGAGCTGGTTCGACAGACCGCCGTCGAGAACGACCGTGCCGGCGGCCAGTGCCTCGGTCAGCGAGGGGCGTGTGTCACTGCTCATACGGTCCATTACACCGCACAGGCCGCATACGCCCGCCCTCGCCCGAAGTCAATATGGATCTCCCCCTACAACGAGCGGCGTCACAGCACGCATACTTCTGTTCACCGGGCAACCCAGTACCGAGAGCTGGTGAGTTCGCGTGTGCGGGACGCGGTGTCCGATACTGCGTCCGGCACCGGAGGGACCGGAGCGCGGTGTCCGTGCGACCCGCGTTCGCGTGATCCCTCCCCCCGAACCCTGGGGCGTCCCGACCGGAACCGGGGCGCCCCAGGCCGGCCCGCCGCTCAGGGCCCGGCCGCGGCGGCGGCCGTCTCCCTCGGCCAGTTCTCCAGGGCCACGTGCAGCGCGTCCACCGCCTTGTCCCAGGAGGCCCGCACGTCCCGCGGATCGGCGAAGCCGCCCGCCGCCTCCAGCGCGCAGTACCCGTGGAAGGTGGCCCGCAACAGCCTTACGGCATCGGTGAGATCGGGCTCGCCGAGGCCGTAGGCGCGCAGCATGCCGTAGGTGATCTCGGCGGTGCGGCGCATCGCGGGGGAGTCGGGGACGAGGGCGGGGTCGATCCGGATCTGCGTCGCCGCGTACCGTCCCGGATGCCGCAGCGCGTAGTCCCGGTAGGCCCCGGCGAAGGCCGCCAGCGCCTCCCGCCCGGCCCGTCCGGCCACGGCCGCGGCGATCTCGTCGATCATCTCGCCCCCGGCCAGCAGCGCGAGCCGCGTCCGCAGCTCGCGCAGGCCGCGCACATGCGCGTACAGACTGGCGTCCTTCACCCCGAAGCGCCGCGCGAGCGCGGACAGTGTGACCCCTTCGAAGCCCACTTCGTCGGCGAGCTCCGCGGCGGCCGCCACGAGCCGCTCGACACTGACCCCGGCACGGGCCATGAACACCCTTCCCACCACGCGTGACACCCTGGATGCCGAGATTACCGCCCGGCCGGGGCGAGCCTTCCCGGCCCGGCGGCAGGGCCATCCGCGGCGGGCGGCGGACGCCCGCCCCGTCCGGCCGGCGCCGGCGGTCAGCCGGCCAGTACCGCCTCCACGAAGGCGTTGCGGAAGGTGCCGGCCGGGTCGAGCTCCGCCGCGAGCGCGGCGAAGTCGGCCAGCCGCGGATAGCGGGCGCGCAGCGTCGCGGGCGCGGTGGTGAAGACCTTGCCCCAGTGCGGCCGGGCGTCGAAGCCGTCCAGGGCCGACTCCAGCCGCCGCACCACCGGCAGGACCAGTTCCGTGTCCTCCACCCATGTGAAGTGCAGCGCCACCGAGTCGCGGCCGTACGCCGGGCCGAGCCACTGGGCGTCCGCCGCGATCGTGCGCACCTCACAGGTCTGCAGGACCGGCGCGAGCACGGCGCCGATCTCCTCCACGGCGTGCAGCGCGGCCGTCGCGTGCCCCCGGGGCAGCAGGTACTCCGACTGCAGCTCCGCCCCGCTGCTGGGGACGAACTCCGCCCGGAAGTGCGGCAGCCGCTCGTGCCAGGGGCCCGGCACACCGAACTGCTCGGTGCAGTTGACCGCCGGCATGCCCGGTACCGGGTGCATCTTCTCGGTCGCCGGGGCCGCCCACGGGAAGTCCACCTCGGCCTGATCGGTGCGCCGCTTCAGCCACACCTGGCGGAACCCGGGCGCACGCCAGTCGGTGAACAGGCTCACGCTGTACGCCGAGGCCGCCACCGCCTCGTAGTCCAGCCCCTCCAGCGGCAGCTCGGTGAAGACGTGCTGTGCCACCTCGTAGTCCGGCTCCAGATCCAGGGTGAGCGCGGTCACCACGCCGAGCGCGCCCAGCGAGGTCACCATGCCGTCGAAGCGCGGGTCGTCCCGGCCGACGACCCGCGTCGAACCGTCCGCCGTGACCAGCTCGACCTCCCGGACCGCCGCGGCGAGCGGGCCGTTGGCCACGCCCGAGCCGTGGGTGCCGGTGGCCACCGAACCCGCCACGGAGATGTGCGGCAGGGAGGCCATGTTCGGCAGCGCCAGCCCGTGCGCGTGCACCACCCGCGCCAGCTCCGCGTACCGCACCCCGCCCCCGACCCGCACCGTGCGGGCCGCGGTGTCCACCGCCACCTCGGAGGGCAGGGCGTCCAGCGACAGCAGCACACCGTCCGCGCCGGGCTCGGCGATCTCGTTGAAGGAGTGCCCGCTGCCCAGCACCCGCAGCCGGGCACTGTCGGCGACGACGGCCCGCAGCGCGTCGAGCGAGCGCGGGCGGTGCAGCTCCTCGGCCGTGTAGATGATGTTGCCGGCCCAGTTGGTGACCGTGTCCCTCGTCACTGTGGTTCCTCCGGGAGAGTCCCTGCGGCGCTGGTCGCCGCCGTACGCACCTTCTCACCCGTTCCCGGCGCGCGGGGACCCGGTACCCGTGCCGGGCGAGCGGGGGCATACCGTGAGGAGTGGAACGTCCGACCAGGGAGGAGACAACGGATGGGCAGCCGCACCGCGCTGGTCGAGGATCTGCTGGAACGGTTCGCGCACGTGCCGCGCGAGGCCGTCTTCAAGGAGGACCTCCTCAGGGGCGGGGTCGCCTTCGACGCGTCCGCGCTCAGCGACAACGAGAGCGGGGACGTCAAGCCGAAGTCGTACTTCATCTTCTCCTTCGACCACGGCACCCTGCCGGAGCTGGGCGAGGCCGCGCTGCGCCGCCCCCCGGAGGAGATCATCCTCACCGGCGGCCCCTACGACCTGCGCCGCACCGTCGTCTCGGTACGGGTGAACCCCTCCTCGCCGTACCGGGTCGCCGCCGACGAGGACGGCGTGCTCGGCCTGTACCTCGACGGTGCCCGGATCGCCGACGTGGGCGTGCCCCCCATGCCGGAGTACTACCGGCACACCCTCTCCAACGGGAAGTCCGTGATGGAGGTGGCACCCACCATCCAGTGGGGCTACCTGATCTACCTCACCGTCTTCCGGGTCTGCCAGTACTTCGGCGCCAAGGAGGAGTGCCAGTACTGCGACATCAACCACAACTGGCGCCAGCACAAGGCGGCCGGCCGGCCCTACACCGGCGTCAAGGACGTCGAGGAGGTGCTGGAGGCGCTGGAGATCATCGACAAGTACGACACCCAGAGGGCCTCCACCGCCTACACCCTCACCGGCGGCGCCATCACGAAGACGGTCTCCGGCCGTGACGAGGCCGACTTCTACGGCCACTACGCCAAGGCCATCGAGGAGCGCTTCCCCGGCCGCTGGATCGGCAAGGTCGTCGCCCAGGCACTGCCCAAGCCGGACGTGCAGCGGTTCAAGGACTACGGCGTCCAGATCTACCACCCCAACTTCGAGGTGTGGGACGAGTACCTGTTCAAGATGTACTGCCCCGGCAAGGAGCGGTACGTCGGCCGTGACGAGTGGCACAGGCGGATCCTCGACTCCGCCGACGTCTTCGGCGCGCGCAACGTGATCCCGAACTTCGTCGCCGGCGTCGAGATGGCCGAGCCCTTCGGCTTCAAGACGGTCGACGAGGCGATCGCCTCGACGACGGAGGGCCTGCGCTTCTTCATGTCGCACGGCATCACGCCCCGCTTCACCACGTGGTGCCCCGAGCCGACGACCCCCCTCGGCAAGGCCAACCCGAACGGCGCGCCCCTGGAGTACCACATCCGGCTCCTGGAGGCCTACCGGCAGACGATGGAGGACTTCGGACTCTCCTCCCCGCCCGGATACGGCCCGCCCGGACCGGGCCGCGCGGTCTTCTCCGTCAGCTCCTTCATGGACAGCCTCCCGGCGGAGCGCGCACTGGAGGTCTGAGTTCCCGCCCCCGCGCGGATGAGGCGGCCGCCCCGGCTTTCCGGCCGGCGCGGCCGCCTCATCCGTGTGTGCGGTGCGCCGCGTCCGGGTGTGCGGATGTCGGCTCGACGAGGTCCCGGACGGGCGCGCGCGGGTATCCGGATGCGCCGCTTGTCTCTTGTGCGGAAAGCGTGAAAAGCTCGGGCCCTGTCGTGAGACGTCCACCAACTCCCGTATGCAAAGGGCACGTTGGCTTCGCCTGTGAGAACAGGCCACTGGACGCAGCCGTTGACGCAGGAGCCCCCATGCCCGACCTGCCGATCCCCCAGGACGCCGCCGAGGCGGCCGAGTTCACGGAGGTGTGGGACGCGGTCCTGTCCTACGCCGACCTGTGCACCTCGGGTTCGGCGGCCGGCGCGGAACTGGCGGCGGAGGCGTTCACCCGGGGCATCGGCGAGGCACGCGCCGCCGAGGCCACGGCAGGCGGCGCCGGACGCCGGACGCCGCGACTGCCCCGCATCCCGCTGCTGCTCACGGCCGTGCGCACCACCGCCGCCGAATGGGAGGCACGAGGGCTGGGCCACCGTCTCGACCCCGATCTGCGACTGTGGCTGCACGCCGAGAAGGCCGCGCGGTACACCGGACCGCCGCTGCGCCGCCCCCTCGCCCTGCGCGCGCTGCGCGACATGCAGGAACCGGACGCGGCGCTGCTGTGGCTCGCCGAGGCGGAATCGCTGCCCCTGCCGCACGTGGCCCGCCGACTGGGCCTCGACCCCTCGGCCACCGCCCGGGAACTCGACCAGGTGCGGGCCCTGTTCCGCGACCGTTGCCATCGCAACCACCTCGACGCGCCCCTGGACGCGGAGTGCCGCGCCTACGCCGGACTCCTCGACGTCGTCACCCGCACCCCCGGCACGGACACCCCCGGGGACCTCTCGCGGCACCTGGCCGTGTGCGTGGAGTGCGCCGAGGCCGCCGCTTGCCTGCGCGTCTCGGGCGGCGGCCTGCCGGCCGCGCTGACCGGCGGGGTGATCGGCTGGGGCGGACTCGCCTATCTGGAGCGGCGGCGCCGGGCGGCGGAGGCCGGACTCAGCGGCGGCCGGGTCGACGCGGCCGCCGACACCGGGCTCGCGGTCGGCACCGTCACCCGGCCCCGGATCGGCCGCACCGGCATCCTGGCCGGCGCGGTGCTCGTCTCCGCGCTGGCGCTGACCGTGTCGCTGATGCAGTCCGGCACGTCCGACGAGGGCGCCGTCGCCCGTGACACGGCAGCTGAACGGCCCGCGGCCGAGCCCTCGTTCTCCCTCCCGCCCACCACCCGTCCCTCGCCCGGCGAGGACGTCCCGGGCGCCTCTTCCACCTCCCGCCCGGCGACCGGTTCCGCCACGAGGGCCACCCAGGGCGACCGCGACCCCGAACCCCAGGGCGAGCCGTCCGGCACGGCACGGAGCGCCCGGGGGGCGGGGGAGCGCCCGGAGGCCCCCGCTACGGGGTGCGAGGTTGCGTACGAGATCGTCAACGCCTGGCCGGACGGCTTCCAGGCCACGGTCACCGTCACCTCCTCGACGGCCCTCACCGACTGGCGGGTGGGCTGGACCTTCGGCGGCGACCAGCGCGTCACCCAGGTATGGGACGCCGCGCTCACCCAGTCCGGCCCGAGGGTGACGGCCACTGCCGCCGACTACAACAAGAACGTCGCCGCCGGCGGCACCTTCGCCCTGGGTTTCCTGGGCGCCGGCAGCGGCGCCGCGCCGCACGACTTCACGCTGAACGGAGGGCGTTGCCGGGCGGCGGGGTGAGCGACGCGACGCTCGGCAGCGGCCCATGGTTCCGGCTCACCGGCCGATGTGCGGTGACCGCGCCAAAAACGTGATCACCGAGCTGGCCACGGCGCTTCCTCATGCCGTGCAGCGGCCGCGTTGCTGCCGTGTCGTGCCCGCGGAGACGTGCTGGAACGCACACCGCGGCACGCCTCGTTGCCGCCATGGTCAGCCGGCGTGCACCACGTCGAGAAAGCGCCACCTCGGCTGTTTCCCGCTCTCCTCAGGGAACTCGTTCCTCCATTTTTGAGACAATGGCCGACAGACCGCTGGCTGAAATTCATGTGAAGCATGCCGTGTCGCAAAAATGCTTGCGTCGTCCGGTCGTTGTGGCAACTGTCCCTGAGTATTCCGTTTCTAGTGGCATCCATCGGTGACGGCAGTTTTGTCTCACGTGTTCCTCGATTTCTTGGTGCGAGACTCGTCGCCCCTTCGTGAGCCTGGTGCGGCCTTGGGGCAGTACTTATCCGTGCAGTCAACCCGGAAAGGATATTTCGAAGTGATGCGCATCACGCCGCGTTGACCGCAGCGTGTAGCTGAGAGTTGACTGTGCGGGACCTTTACAGAACCTGCATACGGGGGGACTCCGTGAAGACGGAGCAGAGTGGCGTGATGTCTGCGTGGAGGGCGCGAAGATTACGCGGCGTACTGTTGGGGGGCGCCACGCTCGCACTCCTGGTGTCGGGGATGCAGGTTTTACCGGTGCAAGCCGCTGCGACATCCGGCGGGGCAACCGAGGATGTGATCGGTGCCCCCACCGCATCGGCTCAGGCCCAGGCGTCTGGCAAGCAGGTGGAGGTCACGGGTGATCGTACCGAATACTCCACAACGGTAGCCAACCCGGACGGTTCCTTCACGCTTACGCAGGCCACGACGCCTGTACGGGTGAAGCAGGCCGACGGTGCCTGGGGTGAAGTCGACCCTGTGCTTGAGCGCCGCAGTGACGGGCGGGTCGCTCCGAAGGGAGCCGTCGTCGATGTGTCCTTCTCCGGTGGAGGGCCGGGCGCGGGCATGATCCGCCTGGGGGCCGGAGGGCGATCGGTCGCGCTGGGATGGGCCGGCGACTTGCCGGCCCCCTCACTGAGTGGCCCAACTGCCACTTACGCCAACGTGTTCGATGGAGTGGATCTGCAACTGACTGCCACCGCCGAAGGTTACCGAGAAGTTTTGGTCGTCAAGACGGCTGAGGCGGCTCAAATGTCACAGCTGGAGCAGGTCAGCCTGCACGCATCGGGGGATGGCCTGGCGGTTGTGCCAGGTGCGGGTGGTGGTCTGCGTGCAGTCGACGAAGACGGCAACGCTGTCTTCCGAGGGCCCGCAGGGCAGATGTGGGACTCAGCCGGTGGCGCTCGATCCGGGCCGCAAGCGCAGTTACTGCGAGGTGACGCCACCGTGAGCACCGATGCGGGTGACGGGGATTCAGCACAGCCGGGGGAAGGGGACAACTCCGCGGTGCTGCCCGTGCATGTGGATGACAGCACTGTCGCTGTTCATCCGGATCTACACCTGTTGCGAGGCAACGACACCGTCTATCCGGTTTACATCGATCCCTCCTTCGGCCTGGGAGTGTCCGAGCGTACGAAGATCTCGTCCGATGGCGACAAGTTCTGGATGTTCAACGGGGACAAGGGCGTCGGGAAGTGTGGTAGGGCGGACGGTTACCAGTGCGGTAGCGGCTACGTGGACCGCATGTACTTCGAGTTCGCCCCTACCAAGCTGGCCGGCAAGTACGTTCTTGACGCTACCTTCCGGGCGCGTGAGACCTGGTCGTTCAACTGTGATCCGCACTGGGTGGACTTGGAGCGCACCAACAACATCTCGGAAGGCACCCGGTGGCCGGGGCCCGAACAGCTGGACCAAATGGGCGATCGCTACGTGGCTGCGGGCCGCGGCGATCTGTGCAGCCCTGACCAGCCGGACGCCTGGATCGAGTTCAATGACAATCCCGATGAACCGGACGAAAACCTCAAGAATACGGTCCGTTCATTCGCCGACGGCAAGATCAGCAGGTTGACGCTGATGCTCCGGGCCAAGGACGAGAGCGACCCGCGGGCCTGGAAAAGGTTCGACGACAAGGCAGAGTTGCAGGTGATCTTCGCCTACAAGCCTGGTGTGCCGAGCAAGGTAGGAGTCATCCCCGGCGAGGGCACCACCGCCTACTGCAACAAGTCGTCGGATCCCCTGATCGTGACGCGCAAGGACCCGATGGTTCAGGCGGGTGTGCAGACGCTGGTGGAGTCCCACAAGGGCGACGAGGAAGGTTCCCTGCAGGCTGAGTTCGTCATGGAGCGGGGCGATGATGCCGCTTGGCACCAGGTGTGGAGCGGATACAGACCGGACTCGGGATGGGACCCGGACGGCACGCTGGAGAAGATGCGTACCACCGACCGTGCGGACATGGGTCTGTACCGGTACCGGACGCGTACACAGTCCCACTGGTCGTACAAAGGCAAGAGCGGGGACTTGTGGTCCGGATATTCATCCTGGTGCTACCTGAAGATCGATTCGACTGCTCCGAAGGCTCCGCGCATCACCATCGGCTCCCCGTACACCGAGTGTGCGGCGGTCTGCGAGGGCAACGGCGGCCCCGGTGTACCCGGCTCCTTCACCTTCCGGCCCAACACCGCTGACATCGACGGCACCGGGCATACGGATGTGACGGCCTACGAGTGGAAGTTGCTCTCCACCCCCGCCAAAGCTGTCAAAGGAAGCAATGAGGTGACGGTCGGCAATGTCACTCCGCCGCTGTCGGGCACGCAGGTGCTCTCGGTGCGCGCCAAAGACGTGTACGACAGGTGGGGAACGCCGCAAGAAGTCACCTTCAAGGTGGCTCCCGCCGCAGGAGCGGTAGGCAGCTGGCACCTGAATGATGGCGCGCCCGGCTCGGGTGTGATGGCGGCCAAGGACACGGCCGCTGAGGGAACTCGTCATGACGCCACCCTGGTCGGTGAGGCCGGGACGGGCTGGTCGACCAGGGCGCGCCGTGGGGATGCTGACTATTCACTGCGGTTGAACGACAACACCAGCAAGCCCGAACAGCAGGTCGGCTACGCGGCGACAGGCGCTCCGCCGATCAATACCCGTGACTCCTTCACGGTCTCCGCCTGGGTGCAGCTGTCGGACGCTTCAGCCAATCGCACGGTGCTGTCCGCACCGGGCGGCAACGGCAGCGCGTTCACGCTGTACTACTCGAGCGCCTACCGGAAATGGGTGTTCAACCGTACGGACAGAGACCAGACGGGCCCGGTGTACATCCGCTCGCTGGCCAATCAGGAGAACCCACCACTGAACGTCTGGACACACCTGGTCGGGGTGTTCAAGACCGAAGGTGCGGACAACCTGCCGGACACCGACCCGTCCAACGACACCATCCAGTTGTTCGTCAATGGTCAGCCACAGGGCGAACCGGTAGTCCTGTCCAAGACTGCTGCCACCTACACCCCGTGGACCGCCAGTGGCGGCCTCCAGTTCGGCCGCGCGCGAGTCGGTGGCCAGTTCGGGGAGTACTACTTCGGACTGCTCGACGAGATCGAGGCATGGCAGCGCCCGCTGTCCACCGAAGAGCTTGTCGAGGAGGCCGCACTTCATCAGGAGGGTGTGCCAGCCAACGAACTCGTGGGCGAGTGGGACGCTACGTCTGCCAAAGGCAGCGAAATCGCCGAGAACACCGCATATCCGCTACCCTCGATGAAACTGTCCGCCGCCGGCGCCACCCTGAATGAGGACGACAACGCCCTCGTCTTGGACGGCAAGACCGGGTACGCCACAGCTACCGGGCCGGTCGTGGACGAAACGGGGTCCTTCACCGTATCTGCGAGTGTCCGGTTGGACTCCGAGGGGCTCGAGGCCCAGCCGATCGGATATCGCGCCCAAGTGGTCGCACAACGCATGGGCGGAGATTCCTCCTGGTCTCTATGGGTGACCAAGCCCGCCGACGGCACTTATCAATGGCAGTTCGCTCGCACCGCCTTGGGCCCGGACGGCAAGCTCGCACAGAGCGCTCAAGTCCTCGCCGCTGACGTCGCCGAGACGGACACGTGGGTTCAGATCACTGGCGTGTTCGACGCTCAGGAGTCCTGGCAGTGGGTGAATCCCTCGGACACCTCCCAGATCGAAACCCGTTACGGAAAGCTCCACCTGTACGTCGGTGAGTACGACCAGTGGTCGGACGACACCTCAGGATTCTCCGCAGCTCAGCAAGGAAGTGGTGAGCTCAGCCTGGGCCGGGGCACCACGAATGGCACCACAGGCAATTACTTGCACGGTGGTCTGCAGGACGTACGGATCTGGACCGGCGCGATGACCGCGGATCAGGTCCGCTCCCAAGTGATGGGCACTCCCGACAACCTCTGATCCCCAACGTGCCGTTTCCGGCCGGGCGCCTCTGCCGCACAAGAGCACCCGGCCGCACGACAGCGCATGCCCTGCGCGTTCATTGCTCGGCCAGCTTCATCCTTCTCAACGGTAAGCGCTCGCAGGCACCCGTACGGCGCCAGGAGGAAGAACCCATCATGATTGCTTTCGGCATCCCCAGGCCCGCAGGCGGAGAGGGCGGCAGAGCTGCATCCTGGATCCGCCGTATCGCCGCTACCACCGGCCTGGCCCTCCTGCCGAGCCTGCTCACCCCCGTAGCGTTCGCCTCCCAGGCAGACCCGATGGGCAAGCCGCACCTGAGTTCGTCCCACGCGACCAAGGTCACGACTTTCACCGCCAAGGTCAATGGACGAGCCGTCGCGATGGTGCGGGATGGTGTCGAAGCCGATCGGACAGCGTCCGCGCTGGCCCGCCGCGACCGGCGGCAGAAGGCTACCTGGCCCACGGCCGGGAATGCCTCACTGCGCATACCGGCCAACGGAAGTGCCAACGCCGCCCCCGGTGATCTGCCCGTCACACTCACCGCGCCCTCCTCGGGCACTGTCGCCAAGACTGTTACCGTCGAGGTCCTGGACCACAGGAGCGCCTCCCGACTCGGCGTCAAGGGAGTCGTCCTCAAGGTCACTGGTAACCAGGGGAGTGGCAAAGCCCGCTTGGGCGTCGACTACTCGGCCTTCTCCTCCGCCTATGGTGGTGACTGGGCCGGACGCCTGCATGTGTACCAGCTGCCCGCATGCGGAGGGGAGGACCCGACCAAGGCCGCCTGCCGCACACGTCATGAGCTGCCTTCAGACAATGACCGCGCGCAGCAGACCGTCACCGCGCCTTTGACTCTCGGGGCCGGCAACCACCCGATGATCCTGGCTCTGGCGGCCGGTACCCAGTCGGGTGCCGGTGACTACAAGGCGACCCCACTGGCGGCCTCTTCCACATGGGAAGCCGGCGGCTCCTCCGGCTCCTTCACATGGTCCTACCCGCTGCGTGTGCCGCCTTCCGCTGCCGGACCGCGGCCGGATCTGAACATCTCCTATGATTCCGGCTCCGTCGACGGACGTACCGCCAATACGAACAACCAGGGAAGTCAGGTAGGTGAGGGCTTCGATCTCACCTCTTCCTATGTCGAGCGGAAGTACGGTTCGTGTGACGACGACGGCCAGGATGACAAACACGACCTGTGCTGGAAGTACGACAACGCCTCCCTCGTCCTCGACGGCAAGGCAACCGAACTCGTCAAAGACGACACCACCGGTGCCTGGCGGCTGAAGAGCGATGACGCCTCGAAAGTCACTCGCTCCACTGGGGCGGACAATGGCGACGACGATGGTGAGTACTGGACTGTCATCACCGGCGAGGGCACCAAGTACGTCTTCGGCCTGAACAAGTTGGACGACGCCGCTGCGGATGACCGCACCCAGTCGGTGTGGGCTGTGCCGGTCTTCGGCGACGATGCCGGGGAGCCCGGATACAACGATGGCTCTTCGTTCTCGCAACGCGACCGCAAGCAGGCCTGGCGGTGGAACCTCGACTACGTCGAGGACACTCACGGAAACGCCATGTCGTACTGGTATGCCGCCGAGCACAACAACTACGACAAGCTGGGCGACGACAACACAGGTAGCGATTACACTCGCGGCGGCTACCTCAAAGAGATCCGGTACGGGCAGCGTGCCGGAACTCTCTTCTCCGCCTCCCCAGCGGCCTCGAACAAGGTTGTCCTCAGCTACGAGGAGCGCTGCCTCGCCTCCGGAAACGGCTGCGACTCGCTGACCGACGACACGCGGGACAACTGGCCGGAAGTGCCGTTCGACGCGGTCTGCAAGGACGGCGACAAATGCACCGGCAACGTTGGCCCGACATTCTTCACGCGCAAGCGCTTGACCGCCGTCACCACCTACGCATGGAACGCGGCCGCTTCCACGCCCACCTTCGAGCCAGTAGACGTGTGGACGCTGAAGCAGCTCTATCTCGACCCCGGCGACACCGGCGACTCCACGGACCAGTCACTGTGGCTGGACCAGATCAAGCACACCGGCAAGCGTGGCACCGATCTGTCTCTGCCACCCGTCACCTTCACGCACGAGATGCGGGCGAATCGCGTCGACGGAAGCGGCGACGACATCCTGCCGCTGCACAAGCCCCGCCTGAAGACCGTCACCTCCGAAACCGGCGCGCAGACAATCGTCACCTATCTGGACGCAGACTGCACGGCGGGCGGGCCCAAGCCGAAACTGGACACGAACACCAAGCGCTGCTACCCGGTGTACTGGTCACCCAACGGTGAGAAGAACCCCGTCCTCGACTGGTTCCAGAAATACCCGGTCAGTTCGGTGTCCACCACCGACCCCCAGGGCGGATCCGAAGCCGTCCAGCACAGCTATCAGTACGCCGGCGGCGCCGCCTGGCACTACGACGAAGATCCGATGACGCCCGCCAAGGAGCGCACCTGGTCCATCTGGCGAGGCTACGAGAAGGTCACTCACCTCGTCGGAGTCTCCACGGGCACGCAGAGCAAGACGGTGACCGTCTATCTGCGTGGCATGAACGGCGATCGAGTCCAGGGCTCTGACGGCAAGACCCCGGACCCTGACGCACGCCGGAGCGCCAAGGTCACCGGGGTCAAGGCGGCGGAAGTCACCGATTCCGAGCAGTACGCGGGCTTCACACGCGAGACCGTCACCTACAACGGTGACAGTGAAGTCGGTGGTGTCATCAACGACCCCTGGTCGCACAGGACCGCCACCCAGCACAAGTCCTACGCCGATACTGAGGCGTACTACGTCCGCACCGCTGCCACGCATGCACGCACGTACGTCACCAGCGGTGTGGCGCCCCGGGACCGTACCCGCACGGTGGCGACGACGTACGACGACTACGGCATGGCGGCCACCGTGGAGGATCGCGGCGACGACGCCGTAACCGGGGACGAGAAGTGCACTCGTACGACCTACGCGCGAAATGACGCCGTAGGCATCAACTCTCTCATCGCTCGCGTGCGCACCGTGGCGAAGCCCTGCACGGCAAAGGAGAGCAGCCTGGACCTGCCGACCGATGCCTCACGCCCTGGTGATGTCGTCTCCGACACGGCTACCGCGTTCGACTCAAAGAGCTACGCCGAGAAGCAAACTCCGACCAAGGGCGAGGCCCGTTGGGCCGGCCGGGTCAAGTCCTATGCCGCTGATGGCACTCCGAGCTGGCAGAAGATGTCCACCACCGATTACGACGCCCTGGGCCGTCCGGTACAGGTGAAGGACACCAACGATCTGACCCGCTCCACCACCGTCTACACGCCTGAGAAGACCGGGCCTCTCACCTCCACCGTCGTCACCGATGCCAAGCAGTACGGCACGACCACTGTCCTCGACTTTGCCACCGGCGCCGCGACGAAGGTGACCGACCCCAACAAGAAGGTCACCGAATCCGAGTACGACAGTCTCGGGCGCGTGATCAAGGTGTGGTTGCCGAACCGCCTCAAGGCGCTGAGCAAGACGCCGAACTACGTGTACGACTACAAAATCACCAACTCTGCCATGTCCTGGGTGTCCACCAGCACCCTCAAAGGCGACGGATCGGCGTACAACACCAGCTACACCTTCTACGACTCACTGTTGAGGACCCGCCAGACGCAGTCCCCGACTCCGCAGGGCGGTCGACTGATTTCCCTGTCTCTCTACGACGCGCGCGGCCTCGCTGTCAGCCAGCAGTCCGACATCTGGGACAGCACTTCCACGCCCAACGGCACGCCAGTGGAAACCTCTGGCGGGCAGGCGCCACTCCAGACGGACACCACCTACGACGGCGCAGCCCGGAGCATCAAGACGGTCACCAAGGTGCACGGCGAAAGTCGCTGGAGTATCAACACCACCTACACCGGTGACATGGTCGCCACCAGTGCGCCGACCGGCGGCCAGGCGAAAGCCACGGTGACGAACGCTTTGGGACAGACCACCGAGAGTCGTGAGTACGCAGGTCCCATCCCCACCGGCACGGAGTACAACACCACTCGCTACACCTACATGCCGGCCGGTCAGCAGGAGACGATCACCGGCCCCGATGACGCGGTATGGAGTTATCAGTACGATCTGTTCGGCCACCAGACGGGGAGCACCGACCCCGACAAGGGACGCACCACAACTCAGTACGACACCCTTGACCGGATCACCCGGACCACCAACGCCAACAGCACCGACAACACGCTGCTGTACGAGTACGACGATCTCGGACGCAAAACCGGCCTGTGGCACAACGACAGGACCGACGCCAACAAGTTGGCGGCATGGACCTACGACTCACTGGCCAAGGGCCAGTTGGACACCTCTGTCCGCTACGACGGCGGCCTGAGCGGAGGCAAGGCGTACACCCAGAAGGTCACCGCCTATGACAACCTCTACCAGGTCACCGGTAGTCAGTTGATCTTGCCTGACGCCGAACCGCTCGTGAGTGCGGGCGTCCCGAAGACGCTCTCCTTTACGACCGGCTACAACGTGGACGGGTCCGTCAGTCAATCCAGCGCCCCGGCGGTCGGCGGACTGCCGGCAGAAACCGTCTCGTACACCTACAGTGCCACCGGCCAGCAACTCACCTCAAAGGGAACCACCGGCTATCTGCAGGGGGCAGCCTTCTCGCCACAAGGTGACCTGCGCCAGCTCACCCTTGGCACGGACGGCAGTACCTCAGCGAAGAAGGCCTACCTCACGTGGTCCTACGAGGAGGGAACACGCCGCCTCACCCGGTCCCAGACCACCGATGACATTCACAGTTATCCGCTCCAGGACCTGAACTTCACCCAGGACGACGCAGGCAACGTCACCTCGATCTTCGACACCACCACGCTCGGTGGCACGGTCAAGGCCGATTCCCAGTGTTTCGCGTACGACGGTTACAGCCGCCTGACCGACGCGTGGACACCGTCCACCCCCGACTGCGCAGCAGCCGGCCGCACGATCTCCCACATCGACGGTGCCGCCCCCTACTGGACGTCCTACACGTACACCGATGGTGGTCAGCGCAAGACAGAAACGCAGCACACCTCCTCGGGTGACAAAACCACCACTTACACCTATGACGGCACTGCGGATGCCAAGCCCCACACTCTGGACAGCGCCACCGGCGCACGATCGGCCACCTACACGTACGACAGCACCGGCAACACCACGTCCCGCCCTGGGGCCGGCGCTCAGCAGACGCTCACCTGGAACACCGAGGGACAACTGGCCAAGCTCACCGAGAAAAATCAGGAGACCGCCTACCTCTACGGCCCCGCCGGTGACCTGCTGCTCCGTAGGGCCAAGGGGGACGGCGACACCATCCTCTACCTGGGGGGCAACACCGAGGTTCGCCTGACCGCGAAGGGTACGACGAAGGCCCTTTCCGGTACTCGCTACTACACGGCCAACGGCCAGACCATAGCCGTCCGCACAGCTGTGGCAGGGACGTCCGGGACGAAGCTGAGCTTCCTTACCGCGGATCACCACGGCACTTCCAGTGTGGCCATGGAATCCGGTACCTACGCTCTGACCAAACGGTATTCCTCCCCCTTCGGTGCGTCCCGCGGTGGCACGAAGGCAACTACCTGGCCGGACGACAAGGTTTTCCTGGGCAAGCCGGCCGACGAGTCAACAGGCCTCACCCATGTCGGGGCGCGCGAGTACGATCCGTCGATCGGGCAGTTCCTCAGTGTTGACCCGGTCCTGGCCGCTGATCAGCCCCAGTCGCTCAATGGCTATGCCTACGCCAACAATAGTCCGGTCCACTTTCAGTGACCCGACAGGACTGTGCCTTGACCCGGGGAACGGGCGCTGCGAGCCCGATGACGGCGGCCATCGGGGCTCCCAGCCGCCAGACCCGGCATACGGCAACGTCAACCCGCCCTACAACGGCCCCTATGACGGCACCCGCGAGAGCGTCGGGCTCGGCACTGCCCGGACGGACAGTTCAGGGAACACGAGCAGCGACGGCGGCGGCTGGGGCTGGGGCTGGCTGAAAGGTCCCTTGGACAGCATCAAGAACTACGGTTCGGCGATCATTTCTCAGCCGGACATATGGATCGGCGGCGGCGAGACGGTCGGCAGTATTTTCCTGATGGGCTTCGGCGGGGACTTCGCGTTGGGTGGGAGCCTCGCATGTGCTACTGGCGTAGGTTGCCTCATCGGAGCCCCCGTCGCCGTAACCGGTCTGGGGGTAGCCAGCATTGGTGCTGCCGGTGCGGGCGACGGGATCAGCCGCATCAACGACGGGCTAGGGAAGGCTCTCAGGGAGGCGAAGGCGGAGTCTTCGGGTTCGTCTGCGGCTGGGCGGACCTTCACGTCCGATGACCCACTCGTGGGGGACGTGGCCACTTCCATTGATGCAAAATATCCGGGCTTGGTTGAAGACGTCAACGTTCCTGCTAGTCGACCCGATGGGTCTACGCTGACTGACTTTGACATAGAGTTGAAGAACGCGGTGATACAGGTCAAGGCCGGACCGGGTAAAGGGGCAGGCAGTCAGGTGTCGCGAACGCAAGAAGGGACCGATAAGCCGGTCATCGTTTATGGGCCGAAATTGCGGCCGAGTGTCGTCAGGGAAGTCAATAATCGAGGTGGCATAGGAGTTACCTCGATGGATGATCTTTTGAAGGTGATAGCCCCGTGAAAACGATGATCGTCTGCGTTCCGTGCGGAGTGACGCTTGAGCAGGTTTGCGGCGAGTTGTTGGCGGCAGGATATGACGTCGACTCCGTGAAACATCGGCTGACTGTGTCCGGGGTGAATTTACTTGCATGGATTGAAGTGGATGTTGACGGTGAACTGGAAAGGGAGTATGAGCCGAACGAGCGTACCCTTATTGAAGGAATTGTAGGGAAATGGCGTGCTTTTATGATCGATTACCGTTCCCTTGAATCGGCTGACGCGGTGATTGCTATCATTTCCCACAAGTGGCCTTGCGCTGTGGACAATGATGATGATTTTTTGGGGGCGGCGGAGGTGTACCTTTCGCGTTACCGATAGAGGGTCCTGCTCTTCCGGGTGTGTGGGGCCTGTGTGGCCAGGGTCTTTGAGAAGTGCGGAAGTGGGGGTTCGTCTGCTGCGCGCTGGATGTGACGGCTTGTCGACTTCTGCCGGGCAGGGCCCCTGGACGCAGAACAGGCATGGCCGCCGGTGATCATGTGGGTGTCGAGTCCGTATGAGTACCGAGCGAGTCCATGCCTGCGCGCCCATCTTCCCGTATGCCCTCATGCCTCCAGCAATTGGGGGACACCTCTGGCTCCGCCCCGCCTGAAACAGTCGCTGACTTGCGGAATCATCTGGCCGCAGTGCCTGACCCACGGTCCCGTCGCGGCATCCGTCACTCGTGGACGGCACTGCTCACTGCCGCGGCCGCCGCCGTTCTGGCCGGTGCCGCCTCGGCCACGGCGATCGGAGAATGGGTCGCTGGCGCCCCGCAGCGCGTCCTGGCCCTGCTCGGGTTCCGGCCCGACCCGCTGACCGGCCTCATCCGGCCGCCCCATGCCACGACCATCCGTCTCGTCCTGGCCGCCGCGGACGGCGACGCCCTCGACCGCGCCATCGGCGACTTCCTCCTGGAGCGCCAGACCCCGGCCCCGGGACGACGAGTCATCGCTGTCGACGGCAAGACACTCCGCGGCTCCCGCACCGCTGGCCGGCCTGTCACCGTCCTGATCGCCGCGATGACTCACAGCGGCCAGGTCCTCGCCCAACGGCAGGTCGGCGGCAAGAGTAACGAGATCCCCGCGTTCGCTCCGCTCCTGGACGGCATCGATCTCACCGGCGTGGTTGTCACCGCGGATGCCCTGCACCCCCAGCACGACCACGCCACCTACCTGCTCGAACGCGGGGCCCACTACCTGGCCGTGGTGAAGCGGAACCACCCCGGGCTGCACGAGAAGGTCCGGGGTTTGCCCTGGAGAGACATCCGCCTGGACCACTACGAACGCGGCCGGGGCCACAACCACGACGAGATCCGCCGTCTCAAGACGGCCACGTTCGCTCACCTCGACTACCCGCACGCCCGCCAAGCTCTCCAAGTCGTGCGCTGGCGAAGGGACCTGGGCACGGGCATGTTGACGATCGAGCGGATCTACCTGGTCACGAGCCTGCCGCCCGGTGCGGCCACCGGCAGCGAACTCGCCGCCTGGATCCGCGGCCACTGGCGGATCGAGAACCAGCTCCATCACGTCCGCGACCGCACCTTCCACGAGGACGCCTCGAAGATCCGCACGCGCCGCCTGCCCCGCGTCATGGCCGGCCTGCGCAACCTCGCCATCGGCGTCCACCGTCAGGACGGCCACACCAACATCGCAGCCGCTCTCCGCCGCACCGTCCGCGACCACCTACGGCCCCTCACCACTCTCGGCCTGGCATGACGAACCCGGACACAAGATCACTTCTCAAAGACCCTGCCTCTACGGCCCCGCCGGTGACCTGCTGCTCCGTAGGGCCAAGGGGGACGGCGACACCATCCTCTACCTGGGGGGCAACACCGAGGTTCGCCTGACCGCGAAGGGTACGACGAAGGCCCTTTCCGGTACTCGCTACTACACGGCCAACGGCCAGACCATAGCCGTCCGCACAGCTGTGGCAGGGACGTCCGGGACGAAGCTGAGCTTCCTTACCGCGGATCACCACGGCACTTCCAGTGTGGCCATGGAATCCGGTACCTACGCTCTGACCAAACGGTATTCCTCCCCCTTCGGTGCGTCCCGCGGTGGCACGAAGGCAACTACCTGGCCGGACGACAAGGTTTTCCTGGGCAAGCCGGCCGACGAGTCAACAGGCCTCACCCATGTCGGGGCGCGCGAGTACGATCCGTCGATCGGGCAGTTCCTCAGTGTTGACCCGGTCCTGGCCGCTGATCAGCCCCAGTCGCTCAATGGCTATGCCTACGCCAACAATAGTCCGGTCACTTTCAGTGACCCGACAGGACTGTGCCTTGACCCGGGGAACGGGCGCTGCGAGCCCGATGACGGCGGCCATCGGGGCTCCCAGCCGCCAGACCCGGCATACGGCAACGTCAACCCGCCCTACAACGGCCCCTATGACGGCACCCGCGAGAGCGTCGGGCTCGGCACTGCCCGGACGGACAGCTCAGGGAACACGAGCAGCGACGGCGGCGGCTGGGGCTGGGGCTGGCTGAAAGGTCCGCTGGACAGCATCAAGAACTACGGTTCGGCGATCATTTCTCAGTCGGACATACGGATCGGCGGCGGCGAGACGGTCGGCAGTATTTTCCTGATGGGCTTCGGCGGGGACTTCGCGTTGGGTGGGAGCCTCGCATGTGCTACTGGCGTAGGTTGCCTCATCGGAGCCCCCGTCGCCGTAACCGGTCTGGGGGTAGCCAGCATTGGTGCTGCCGGTGCGGGCGACGGCATCGGGCGTATCAGCGATGGACTTGGAAAAGCCTTCCGTGAAGCAGAGAGTGCAAGTTCCAGGTCTGGGGCTAAGTCTGCAGGTGGTGACCTGGGGTCGGATTGGAAGGCGGCTAGCCCTTCCAAAATCACGGGTAGCAACGGTTGTGAGGAATGTGCTGTCGAAATTCAGTCCAAGATCGGTGGTGAGCGTATGAGAATAACCGATTCTTACGGTGCTCCGTCCCTTGGTAAGTACCGAGAGGAAGATACGAACCGGGTTCATCACGATGTGGTACTGCGGGAAGGAAGGGTATACGATGCCTGGACTGGTCGACATGGTGAGCCAGTAAATCAGTATATGTCGCGGTGGGAGTATGGAGAATACCTTAAAATGTCGCCAAGCCCCTACGCTCCCTGAAGGGATATTGTGGAATTCTTGCAACTCTTGAATGATATCAAAAAGCGTCCGAATTCATATGGGCTGGATGATGGATATCGCGAATATGTAGCCTTTTTTAATGGCGTTAACGCTGCAACGTGTGGGCGCCTCCTCGAGGGTTTCTCTGAACACCTGGCTAGAAAGCTGGGTGAGGGGCAGAATCTCTACTGGGCATTGATCGTGGTGCGGTTGGGAGTAGTCCCGCGTGAGGTGCGCGATATTAACGAACTCCGCGGAAGCGAAGAGGAAAAGGTTGTTGAACTCTTGTTCCGGGAGCTCGAGGAATTCGTGGCCAATCATGTGGGTGAGCAGAATTTTCGTGCCCCAGGATTTCCTCGTTGAACGGTTCTCATCCTGTCCTGCAGAGGTGAAGGTGTAGTTCAGCGGGGTGGTGTGACGAGGCAAGGCTCCTGATCGTTGCGGTGGTGTTCTCTACGCACCACGCTTCGCTCCGGGGAGCCTCGCTTGGTCCCGTGGTGAGCCACGCTCGACGTCCCGCATGAGCTGGCCGAGCATGTCTCATGGCTGATCCATGCCCGAAGGTGTGAACGCGGAACGCGGTGGCGCAAGCTGGGCTGGTTCCACCAGGCGGTCGCCTGGGCATTGCGAAAGGGGATGCTGAGCCGGCCGGGGCGGGAGCCCGTCGGAAAAGCGGTGGCGTGGCGTGGAGGGCGCCTCTAGGGTGGGGGTCGCTTCGGGCGGTGCCATGTGTGGTGTCGTCGCGTGTGGAGGACGAGGAGGTGTGACCGATGGCTGTCTCTGTGGTGGGCCGTGCCCGCAATCAGTCGTTCGTCTCGTTCACCTCCGCGGCCGTTGGCTGACCTCTTCCTCGCGGTGTCGTAGCCGTGAGGGCGGTCGGGGCCGCCCCTTGAAGGGTTTCCCTTGACTTCCTCCTTCCTTTCGGGTTTCTCCGGACCTTCCGGTTCATCCGGTTCTTCCGGCTCTTCTGGTTCCTCCGTTTCCTCCGCCTCCTCGCACCCCCTGGCCGCCTACGGCTGGGACGAGGGGTGGGAGGCCGCGTTCTCCTCCCACGCCGACCAGGGGCTGCTGGCCGGCCGGGTCGTGCGGGTCGACCGGGGGCAGTGCGACGTCGTCACCGCCGGCGGCACCGTGCGGGCCGACACCGCGTTCGTCACTCCGCACGACCCGCTGCGGGTCGTCTGCACCGGCGACTGGGTCGCCCTCGAGCCCGGAGGCACTCCCCGGTACGTGCGGGCGTACCTGCCGCGGCGGTCGGCGTTCGTGCGGTCCACCTCCTCCAAGCGGTCCGAGGGGCAGATCCTCGCCGCCAACGTCGACCACGCCATCGTCGCCGTGTCGCTCGCGGCGGAGCTCGACCTCGCCCGCGTCGAACGGTTCCTCGCCCTGGCCTGGGAGTCCGGGGCGCAGCCGCTGGTCGTGCTGACCAAGGCCGATCTCGTGGCCGATCCCCTGACGCTGTCCCACCTCGTCGAGGACGTGGAGGGCGCAGCCCCCGGGGTGCGGGTGCTCGCCGTCAGCTCGCTGGGCGGTGACGGGCTCGACGTGCTCGGCGCCGCCGTCACCGGCGGCACGTCCGTGCTCCTCGGCCAGTCCGGCGCGGGCAAGTCGACTCTCGCCAACGCGCTGATCGGTGAGGAGGTCATGCGGGTGCACGCCACGCGGGACGTGGACGGCAAGGGCCGGCACACGACCACCACCCGCAACCTGCTCGCCCTCCCGGGCGGCGGCGTTCTCATCGACACCCCGGGACTCCGCGGGGTCGGGCTGTGGGACGCCGAGACCGGGGTCGGCCAGGTGTTCGCCGAGATCGAGGAGCTGGCGCGGGAGTGCCGGTTCCACGACTGCGCGCACGGCGCCGAGCCCGGCTGTGCCGTGCTGGCGGCGATCGACGACGGCCAGCTGGCGCAGCGGCGGCTGGAGAGCTACCGCAAGCTCCAGCGCGAGAACCAGTGGATCGTCGCCAAGACCGACGCGCGGGTCCGTGCGGAGCTGCGCCGGGACTGGAAGCGGAAAGGGGCACAGGGGCGCGCGGCGATGGAGCTGAAGCGCGGGCGTCACGCCTGAGTGAGGGACGGGTGGCACGGCGAGTGCTTCACCGCCGTGCCACCCAGCCTCTTTCGTAGGCCTGCCAGCCGAGTTGCAGCCGGGTCGTCACCCCGGCGATCTCCATCAGGTGCCGCACCCGGCGCTGCACCGTGCGCAGGCCCAGTTCGAGCTGCTTGGCCACGCTCGCGTCGGTCAGGCCCGCGAGGAGCAGGGACAGGATCTCCAGGTCCGTGCCGTCGGGGCCCTCCGGCTGCTGCTCCCGCACCGCGCCGTCCCGGCCGAGGCGCAGCGGCAGCGCCTCCCGCCACACCGTCTCGAACAGCCCCGACAGCACCTCCAGCAGACCACTGGCGTGCACGACCAGCGCCGCCGGTTCGGCGTGGGGGGAGGAGACCAGCGGCACCATGGCGAGCGTGCGGTCGGCGACGACCAGCTTCGTCGGCACCCGCTCGGCGACCCGCACCCGCTCCTCCCGGCCCAGCGCGGCCGACAGTTCGCCGACGGCGGCCGGGCCGTCGAGCACCGCGCGCTCCACCACCACGCGGTAGCGCACGCCCCGGGCGGCGGCCTGCTCCTCCGCGTGGTTCTCGGCGGCCGTGACGGCCATGGGCGCTCCGGTGACCAGCGCCTGGACCTCCTCGGTCGCGCCCAGCTGGAGCTGCAGGAACCGCTGCGCGACGGCCGCCGCCCCGGTCACCACCTCCACCAGGTCGTGCACCGTCGGTTCCGCCGCCCGCGCCCGGTACTCCTCGGCCAGCAGCGCCGCCGTCAGTTCCGCCTTCTCCAGCTCGTGCCGGTGCTGGGTGAGCAGCGCGCCGAGCGCCACGCCGGGCGGTGCGGCCACCCAGCGGCCGGGCCGGGAGGAGGACTGGGCGGCCAGACCGT
Source organism: Streptomyces griseoaurantiacus (assembly GCF_036189845.1). Taxonomy (NCBI): domain Bacteria; kingdom Bacillati; phylum Actinomycetota; class Actinomycetes; order Kitasatosporales; family Streptomycetaceae; genus Streptomyces; species Streptomyces griseoaurantiacus. The sequence continues at coordinate 5,960,746 of NZ_CP108326.1, forward strand.
GCCGCTCCAGCCGGCGCAGCGCGCGCTCGGTGTCGGGCTCGCCGAGGCCCAGCCGGCGGGCCAGATCGGGTATGTCGGCGGCGCCCACCGACACCAGGGCGCGGTACGCCGCCTCGTGCGTCTCGTCCAGACCTATCGCTGCGAGCATGCGGCGACGTCCCTCCCCGGGTTCCGTGTGCGTCCTGTGCGTCCTGTGCGGTGGCGCGTGGTGCTCTGAAACTGGTGCGGCGGCTGTGGCGTGTGTGGTGCGTGTGGCGGGAAGCTGCCATGACGCAAACCCGCCCGCCAACATCATCGCCGTATCCCCGTTCACTCTGACAAGGTGGCGCCACCGCCGGTCGTACGGGGCTGTTCAGGTGTCCCGTACGGGGCGGGCCGCGCGCGGTGCTCCACCGCGTACTCCTTGTCCGCCACGGCCGGTTCCGAGCCGCACGTCCTTCGCTCGGTGGGCGGTTCCCGCCCGGGTCCGCGGACGCCGCCGGACGGTCCTCCCGTGGGGGGTGGGGCCGTCCGGCGGTGCGTGCGGGGGCAGCGGTGTCCCGGTGGACCGGCAGACGCCCAGGGGCGCGCGGTTTTTCCGGATGCGCCGTTTTCAAGCGCCTCGCGCGGGCGACAATTGGGGGCATGAGCCAGCAGGGGGAGAGGCGGGAGCGGCCCATCGGCCGCGAGGACGACTGGTGGCGGGAGCTGTACGACGGTTCCGCGCAGGACGCGGGGCCGAGTGCGGCGGGTGACTCCCTGGACGACCGGTTCGCCTCGGCGGGAGCGGTCGTGGAGAACGTCGTGGGGACGACGGAGGAGGCGCCCGAGGAGCCGAAGCCGGACGCACTGGAGGACCCGGGAAAACCGGAGGAGCCGGACGAGCCTGGCAAGTCGCACGGACCGGGCAAGTCGTACGGGCCGAGCAGGCCGTACGAGCCGCCGGAGTCGGGGGCGCCGCCGGAGTCGGGGGCGCCGGGGTTGCCGGGAAGATCCGGGGGCCTGGAGGCGCTGGGAGACCTGGGCGCACCGGAAGACCAGGAGGCACCGGAGGGCTGGGGCGCGCCGGAGGACCCGGGTGAGCCGCAGGACCCGGGTGAGCCGCAGGACCTGGTGCCGCCGCCCCCGGTCCCGCCCCGGGGCGCCGCGGGCGTCCCCCACGTGGGGTCCGGGCCGCCCACCTACGAGGCCGAGCCCACCGCGCTGCCCCTCGCCGAGCCGGACGCGCTCGGGGACGTCGTCCCGGACACGGTGCTGGACGGAGCCCGGTACGGGGCCTGCACGGTGCGGGCCGTCTCGCTGCGCGGGGACTCCGGGCGGTTCCGCGGGGAGCCGCGACGGGACGCGCTGCTCACGGCCCGTTTCGGCGGCGGCGAGGACGCGCTGGTGTTCCTCGCCGTGGCCACCGGCGCCCGCGGCACCCCGGGCGCCCACCGCGCCGCCGCCGCGCTGTGCCGGCACATGGGCCGCGCCGTCGGCCGCAGTCACGCCCGGCTCGCCGAGGACATCCGCGCGGGGCGCCGCGGCGACCTCAAGTCGGGGCTGCAACGGCTCACCGACCGCTCCCTCGGCCGGCTCCGCGCCGAGGCCGTCGAGCGGGGCGCGGACCCGGACACGTACACCGCGAGCCTGCGCTGTCTGCTGCTCCCGGCGGACCCCGGGTGCCGGATCCGCGTCTTCTTCGGCGCCGGCGAGGGCGGGCTGTTCCGACTGAGGGACGGCGAGTGGCAGGACATCGAACCCCGGGCCGGTGAGGGCGCCGAGGGCGCCCGGGGCGCGGACCGGCTCACCATGGACCTCGGCATCGCCGCCCCGCCGAGCCCGTACCGCCCCGCCCCCGAACCCGCCCGGGCACCCTTCCGCTTCCGTGCCTCCGTCGCCCGCCCGGGCGACGTCCTGCTGCTGTGCACCGCCGGGCTCGCCGACCCGCTGCGCGGCGAGCCGGAGCTGCCCCGGTACCTGACGGACCGCTGGGCGGGGCAGGAGCCCCCCGGCCTCGCCGCCTTCCTCGCCGACGCCCAGGTCCGGGTCAAGGGCTACGCGGACGACCGTACGGCCGCGGCGGTCTGGGAGAGGAGAGAGGCGTCGCACGCCACCCGTGGGCACACGGGGGACGGGGCGGGCCCCCGGGGGCCCGGGTGACCGGATGGTCGCACCGGGGGCCCGGCGGAGTCGCGGCGTCCCGGCGGGTGTGGATGGATGTGACGGGGGCACCCCGTGCCGGGCCCGCCACCGTCACACCGTCAGGCCGTCACCGGGGCGACCCGCCGAACCGAAGGGCATGGACCATGGCAAAGCAGACCGTCGCCGAGCAGTTCGTCGACATCCTGGCGCGTGCCGGAGTCAAGCGGCTGTACGGCGTGGTGGGGGACAGCCTCAACCCCGTCGTGGACGCCGTCCGCCGCCATTCCGCCCTCGACTGGGTGCACGTACGGCACGAGGAGACCGCCGCCTTCGCGGCCGGGGCCGAGGCGCAGATCACCGGACGGCTGACCGCCTGCGCCGGTTCCAGCGGGCCCGGCAACCTGCACCTGATCAACGGCCTCTACGACGCCCACCGCTCCATGGCACCGGTCCTCGCCCTGGCCTCGCACATCCCCTCCACCGAGATCGGCCTCGGCTACTTCCAGGAGACCCACCCCGACCAGCTCTTCCGCGAGTGCAGCCACTACAGCGAGCTGATCTCCAACACCCGGCAGATGCCCCGGCTGCTGCAGACCGCGATCCAGCACGCGGTCGGCCAGGGCGGGGTGAGCGTCGTGGCGCTGCCGGGCGACATCGCCGGTGAGCCCGCGCCCGAGCGGGCCGCGGAGACCGCGCTGGTCACCTCCCGGCCCACCGTCCGGCCGGGGGACGAGGAGATCGACCGGCTGGTCGACATGATCGACGCCGCCGACCGGGTGACCCTCTTCTGCGGCAGCGGCACCGCCGGGGCGCACGCCGAGGTCATGGAGTTCGCCGGGCGGATCAAGGCGCCCGTGGGGCACGCGCTGCGCGGCAAGGAGTGGATCCAGTACGACAACCCCTTCGACGTCGGGATGAGCGGTCTGCTCGGGTACGGGGCCGCCTACGAGGCCACTCACGAGTGCGAGCTGCTGATCCTGCTCGGCACCGACTTCCCCTACAACGCCTTCCTGCCGAACGACGTCAAGATCGCCCAGGTCGACGTGCGCCCCGAACATCTCGGCCGGCGCTCCAAGCTGGACCTCGCGGTCTGGGGCGACGTGCGGGAGACCCTGCGGTGTCTCATCCCGCGCGTGCGGGAGAAGAAGAACCGCCGCTTCCTGGACCGGATGCTGAAGAAGCACGCCGAGGCACTGGAAGGGGTGGTGAAGGCCTATACCCGCAAGGTCGAGAAGCACGTCCCCATCCACCCCGAGTACGTGGCCTCCGTCGTCGACGAACTCGCCTCCGAGGACGCCGTGTTCACCGTCGACACGGGCATGTGCAACGTGTGGGCCGCGCGGTACGTCTCGCCCAACGGGCGCCGCCGGATCATCGGCTCCTTCTCGCACGGCTCCATGGCCAACGCGCTGCCCATGGCGATCGGCGCGCAGTTCACCGACCGCAGGCGGCAGGTGATCTCGCTCTCCGGCGACGGCGGCTTCAGCATGCTGATGGGCGACTTCCTCACCCTCGTCCAGTACGACCTGCCGGTGAAGGTCGTACTGTTCAACAACTCCTCGCTCAGCATGGTGGAGTTGGAGATGCTCGTCGCAGGGCTCCCCTCGCACGGCACCGCCAACACGAACCCCGACTTCGCCGCCGTGGCCCGGGCGTGCGGGGCGTACGGGGTGCGCGTCGAGAAGCCGAAGGATCTCGCGGGCGCGCTGAAGGACGCCTTCAAGCACAAGGGTCCGGCCCTCGTGGACGTCGTCACCGACCCCAACGCCCTGTCGATCCCGCCGAAGATCAGCGCGGAGATGGTCACCGGATTCGCGCTGTCCGCCTCGAAGATGGTCCTCGACGGCGGTGTCGGCCGCATGCTGCAGATGGCCCGCTCCAACCTGCGCAACGTGCCGCGCCCCTGAACCGGGGTGCCGTCCCGTCCGTGGCGAAGGGTGGGGAGGCAGGCCCGGTGGGCCCGGACGGGACGTGACGGACACCCGGCGCACCCTTGACGGTGCGCCAGGACTGGCCCGGCGAACGGCCGGGCATGCATCCCCGTGAACGTGTTCGAGCCGAGGGACGACGACCACGACCACGACAGCGATCACGAGCCACGGTGACGTACGGGTGGGGAATCCGGGGGATCATGAACAGGCAGCCGGTGTCGGAGTTACGGAGCGCCAGGAGCCGGGCGGGGCGGGGCGGAGACGTCCGACTGCGGTGCGGACTGGACGCGTCGGACCTGCGGTCAGTGCCCGAAGTGCGGCGCGAACTGCGGGAGTTGCTGGACGGCCGTGCGGAGCGGGACCGGTGTGCCGTCGCCGAGCTGCTCACCAGTGAACTGGTCGCCAACGCGCTCGTGCACACCGACCGCGAGGCGGTCGTCACGGCCGTCGTCTCCGGACGCGGACTGCGCGTGGAGGTGCGGGACTTCGCGGAGCGCGGCCCCGTACCGCGGTCCTCTCCCGTGCGGGAGGAGACGGAGGCGGACCGGGAGCGGACGCACGGGCGGGGGCTGCTGCTGGTGCGCGCCCTCGCCGACGCCTGGGGTGTGCGGGCGCACGAGGTGGGCAAGTCGGTGTGGTTCGAACTGACCGATCTGGCGGCCGGCCCGACGGACGACCCGACGGCCGGCGCGGCCGACGGGGCGGCGGGTGAGGCGGCGGCCAGAGGGCTCCCACTGGACGGGGACGCGGCCTGAGGTTCAGGCAGCGTCCCCGTGGCAGTACCGGCTCACCGTGTGTCAGTGCTCAGCCGAACTGCTGTTCCAGGTCCTTGAGCTTGCGCTCCAACGAGTCGAGCCGGGGGAGGGCCTGTGTGTCGTCCTCCGAAGTGAGGTCGACGGTCATGGACTCCGAACCACCGGGCCGGACGGGCTGCAGAGAGGGGCGGGCGGCACGCGCGGGCAGCTCCGCCTTGGCTATCGCGGGGTCCGCCTGGGCGGGAGCCCGCTCCACCTCGACCTGGTGGCCGCCGCCACCGCCACCCCGGCCGGGCAGCCCGCGGTGACCGCGGCTGATCGCCTTCAGATGCGCCCGCTCCAGCTTCTCCTGCTCGCGTCGGCGCTGCCGGTTCTGCTCCTTCTGGCGCTGGTCCTCGCGGACCTCCTCGACGGCCTCCTCCAGGCTCCGCACGCCCTCCAGCAGCATCAGCGACCACGCCTTGTACGTCTCGCGGGGCGCCCGCAGCCAGCGGACGACACGGATCTGCGGCAGCGGCCGCGGCACCAGACCCTGCTCGCGCAGGGCGGCCCGGCGGGTCTGCTTCAGCGCGCGGTCGAACAGCACGGCCGCGGAGAGCGACATGCCGGAGAAGAACTGCGGCGCGCCCGCGTGGTCGATGCCCCTGGGCGCGTGCACCCAGTTGAACCAGGCGGCGGCACCGGCGAAGGTCCACACCAGTATCCGGGAGCCGAGCGCGGCGTCGCCGTGGCTGGCCTCGCGCACCGCGAGTACGGAGCAGAACATGGCCGCGCCGTCCAGACCGAAGGGAACGAGGTACTCCCAGCCGTCGGAGAGCCCGAGGTTCTGCTGGCCGAAGCCGACCAGACCGTGGAAGGAGAGGGCGGCCGCCACCGCCGCACAGCAGAACAGCAGTACATAGGAAGCGGTGCCGTACAGGGCCTCCTTGCGCCTGCGGCGCTCCTCGGCTCGCTCCCACGAGTCGTCCGCGCTCGCGCTCTCCCCGGAGGTGCGCTTGCCGCGCGCGAGCACCGCCACCGCCGCCAGCATGCCCAGGAGCAGTACGGCGCCCGGCAGGAGCCAGTTCAGCGATATGTCGGTCAATCTCATCTGGGGTCCCTTGCATTGGGATAGGGCGTAACGCCCGCCATAGTGGCCCACTCCCAAGGCCCCTCAGGGGGTTTCGGGGCAAGAGGCCGCCAAGGAGGTGCAAGGGGATGCCCAGGGCGGCGTTCTGCTCGAACTGCCGCGTGAGGGGCGGGAGTTGAGTTCGAATAAGACTACCCGTAAGGGTGGTTCCACGGAAAGTTCCTGCGCCGAGTGAGGATATTGTGAACTACCTGTGATCTGCGCGGGGCGATGCCGGATCGATACCGTCCGGTACGGGTGTCCTGTTCGAAGTTGATCTTACGGCACGCGAAGGCCCGCCCCTGTCCGGGCGGGCCTTCGGTACGTGTGCCGGTGCGGCGGCTGACGGGAGCTCAGCCGGCCGCCGGGGTCGTCAACTTGGCGACCCGGTCCTCGTCGCAGGTGCGGGGGCAGGTGACGCAGGTGTCGCCCGGGTTCAGCGTGTAGAAGAGGCAGCAGCTCACGCGGTCGCGAGTGGTCAGCGACTCGCCCCGCGGGCCGGTCAGCTCGCGGAACGCCGGGGTGCCCGCGTACGGCTTGGCCGTGCCCGGCAGCAGCGCCTCCAGCTCGCGCATCGCCCGCCGCTCCTCGTCGAGCAGGGTGCCGACGTACCAGAGCCCTTCCGTTATCTCGTCCGTCGCCATGCCCCACAGGCCCCGCCCGCGACGCCGCATCACCGGGCCGAAGGCGCCGAGCACCGGCTCCAGGTGCTCCGCCACCGCCGCGCGCAGTTCCGCGCGCAGGGCCTCCTCGTCCCGTACGACGCGGGCGCCGGGGACCGAGGCCGCCGGATCGCCGGGCAGGCACGCGAAGCCGGCCGGGCGTGCGGCGATCCGGCCGTGCTCGCGGTCGTGGGCGACCCGCTCCACGGGCAGGTACGGCACCCTGCGGTGCAGGAACCAGGGGAGGGTGAACAGCAGACAGGCCGGCCAGGCGTAGCGGTGCAGTCCGAAACCGGCCACGACGTCCGGGCGGCCGGGCCTGCCGTGGTCCCGCAGGACCTGCTCCCGGTCCCATGCCAGATACCTGTCCAGTGCCTCGGGGTCCCGCGCGAGCGCCGCCGCGCCGGCCCAGGCCCCGCCCTCGGGCAGCGCCTCGTCCGGCCCGAGTGCGAGGAAGGTGATCCAGGGCAGTGCCTCGGCCACCCGGTCGTACGACTCGGCGAGGACGGCGGCGACGGTGCGGGGTGCTGCGGCGTCCATGACGGTGCGGTCGGCGGGGCGGATGGCCGTGGACAGGAGCATGCGTTACCACCGGGGTCGCGGGGCTTGCAGAGGTAAGGCTTACCTTAGCGCACCCTTCGGCGCTTTGACCTTCGGGCGGGTACGCCTATCGTTCTCCCCGACTGGTGACAAAGGCGCGGCAATGCCCTCAATGGGTGCCGTGTGCCGTCAAGTCCCTTAGGAGTACCCGTGGAACAGGCCGCCTCACGTCATCCCGCCGACAGCCTCGGGTTCAGCGACTCCCGCCCCCTCGCCTCCTTCGAACCCCGGGGGGCCGCACGGCCGCGGGCCGGCGGGCCCGAGCGGGGCCGGCCCGTCGCCGAGGGGGCCGCGCGCGGCGAGCACACGCACGCGGAGTTCCCCGTTCCGCTGCCCCGCACGGGCGGGCGGCCGGTCGTGCGGCGCACCTCGGTCCGGGGGCAGGTGCTGGAGGCGCTGCGGGCGGCGCTGGTGGCCGGGGAACTGGAGCCGGGCGAGGTGTACTCGGCCCCGGTGCTCGGCGAGCGGTTCGGGGTCTCCGCGACGCCGGTGCGCGAGGCGATGCAGCAGCTCGCGCTGGAGGGCGCGGTCGAGGTCGTGCCCAACCGGGGGTTCCGGGTCGTCCAGCGGGACGATCGCGAGCTGGGCGAGCTCGCGGAGATACGGGCGCTGCTGGAGGTGCCGGTGGTGCTGCGGCTCGCGCGTACGGTGCCGGCCGGGCGCTGGGCGGAACTGCGGCCGCTGGCCGAGACGACGGTACGGGCCGCCTCCTGCGGTGACCCGGCGGCGTACGCCGAGGCGGACCGGGCGTTCCACCGGGCGGTGCTGGGGCTCGCGGGCAACGAGCAGTTGGTGCGGCTCGCGGACGATCTGCACCGGCGGGCGCAGTGGCAGGCGCCGGTGCGTGGGGGTGCGGGGGCGGTTGCCCGCCGGGGGCCGGGGTCGCTCGTCGCGGACGCGGCGGAGCACACGGCGTTGCTGGACGCGTTGATCGCGCAGGACGCGGGGGCGGTGGGGGCGCTGGTGCGCGACCACTTCGGTACGCCGGGGAGCATGTGACGCGCGTCACGAGCGGGGTGGGGCGCCTGAGGGGGTGGGTGGTGTCGGTGCGTTGGCGGGTGCGGGTGAGTGGGGGCTGGTCGCGCAGTTCCCCGCGCCCCTGAGGGGGTGGGTGGTGCCGGTTCGTTGGCTGGTGCGGCTGAGTGGGGGTTGCTCGCGCAGTTCCTCGCGCCCCTGAGGGGGTGGGGGTGAGGGTTGGCTGGGAGGGGGTGCTGGTTGGTGGGCGGAGGGCCCGCTGCCCCAGGGGCGCGGGGAACTGCGCGACCGGCCCGGGGCGGGCCGCAGTCGCCGACGAGCCTTTGCCGCCCCGCCCGGTGGGCGAACCCGGCACCGCGGCGCGCCCCGTCCCGTCGCACCCCCGGCGCCGTCATGTGACGGCAGTCACAAGGACTCGGGGACGTGGGGGGCCAGCCAGGTGGGGACGCCGCCCAGGAGGCGGAAGAGGCGGCCCGCTTCGGCGCGCAGCCGTCCCGCCTCCGGTTCCGCCTCCGCCTCGGCCAGGGACACCAGCGCCGGCGCCGTGCCGACGAGGTAGCCCAGTTCCTCGCGGATCCGCAGGGACTCCGCGAACCCGTGCCGCGCCTCGGCCAACTCCCCTTCCCGCAGGGCGAGTCCGGCCAGGTGCCGCCAGGTGGAGGAGAGCAGCAGCGGGTCGTCGTGGGCCACGGCACCCGCGTGCGCCCGCCGGTAGGCCGCCTTGGCCGCCTGCGGCGAGCGGGTGATGTTCTCGGCGAGCAGCCCTCGCCGGAAGTCCAGTTGTGCCCGCGCCGCCTCGCCCGGCGCGATCAGCGCGGCCGCCCGCCCGAACGCGGAGCGCGCCTCGTCCGCCCGGTCCCGCACCCGCAGGAGCGTCGCCGCGTACGCGAGCTGGCCGCGCTCGCAGGCCGCGGCGCCCCGCTCCGCGTCGGTGTGGGCCAGCGCCTCGGCCGTGCGCAGCGCGTCCTCGGCCTCGTCCCACCCCTGTTCGGAGTAGAGGCAGCGCTCCACGAGCAGGGTCACGCGCTGCAGCGCGGCCTGCGCGGTGACCGGTTCGAGCAGGGCCGCCGCGTCCGTCCAGCAGGCGCGGGAGCGCAAGCGCCATATCGCGGTCTGGAGTGGATCGTCTCCTGCGGTCGTTCCGCTGCCGGACATGGCGGTGAACGCCACATTGCCCTCCCCGAGCGCGCCGTCGAGCTGTTGAGTGGTGGCGGCATTCCAGCACCAATGGCGGAGCCCGCCAAGGGGCTGGGTGAAGGATTTCACAAAGTCATGGTGCGCGGGTCGCGCCGGACCGCACGCCGGTGCCCCCGCGGCACACGCCCTCACGCGGGCGTTCGCGCACCCGCGCGCACTCCCGCGCCCCGGGGAGCGGCGCACTCCGCGCGCACTCCCGCGCCCGGGGCTGGGCACGCTCCCCGCTCCGCTCAGCTCATCCGCAGGGCCAGGAAGAAGTCCAGCTTGTCCTCGAGCCGGGACAGGTCGCGGCCGGTGAGCTGTTCGATCCGTCCGACCCGGTAGCGCAGGGTGTTGACGTGGAGGTGGAGCCGGGTCGCGCAGCGGGTCCAGGAGCCGTCGCAGTCGAGGAAGGCCTCCAGGGTCGGTATCAGCTCGGCGCGGTGCCGGCGGTCGTACGTGCGCAGCGGGTCGAGGAGCCGTGCGGTGAACGCCCGGCGCACGTCGTCCGGCACGAACGGCAGCAGCAGGACGTGCGAGGCGAGTTCGTGGTGGCCGGCCGCGCAGACCCGGCCCTGGCGCGCGGCGGCGACCCGGCGGGCGTGCCGCGCCTCCTCCAGCGCCCCGCGCAGTCCCTCCGCAGAGTGCACCGGCGCGCTGACGCCGAGGGTGAGCCGCCCGTCGCCGTCGAGCCCGGCGGTGAGCGGTTCCCGTACCGCGTCCAGCAGGGTGTCGGCGAGGAGCCCGGACTCGGAGCCGTCGTGCTCGGCCGAGACGGCCGGGAGGGGCACGAGCGCGACGGCCTCCTCGCCCGTGTGGGCGACCGCGATCCGGTCGGCGGGTTCGGCGCCGCCCGCCCGCGGGTCGACCAGGAGTTCCTCGAGCAGCGCCTGCGTCGCCTCCCCGCCCGTCCCGCCGGTACCGTCCCCGCTTCCGTTCCCGGGGTCCCCCGCCTCGTCCCACTCGACCCTGGCGACGACCACCTGCCAGTGCGGGGCGGCGCCGAGCCCGGGCAGCAGGACCGGAGCGGCGACCCGGAGCCGGGCCGCGATCTCGGCCGGTACCGCGCCCGCCTGCACCAGTTCGAGGACCTCCTGCGCCAGCCGCCGCCGCACGGTGCGCGCCGCGTCCCGGCGGTCCCGTTCCACGGCGATGAGCTGGGTGACGCCGTGCAGCAGGTCCAGCCGTTCCCCGGGCCAATCGCCGGCGTCCGCGGAGACCGCGAGCAGCCAGTCGGACAGCCGTGCCCCGCGGGCGTCCCCCGACTCGCGCGGCGGGTGGCCCTCGCGCACCGGGAAGAGGGAGTAGGGCTCCCCGTCCACGGTCACCCGGTACGGTGCCCGCCGGCCCGCGCGCACCGCCGTCAGGTGCTCGGCGGCCAGCCGGGCGCACACCTCGGCGGGCAGCGCCTCGCCGCGCCCGGCGACGATCCGGCCGGTGGGGGAGAGCACCCAGGCGCGCAGGTCGAGGTCGGTGCCGAGGAGGTCGAGGACGACGTCGGGGCCGCCGCCCGCCGGTCCGGAGGTCATCATGCGCCGGTGCCGGTCGACCACCGCGGCCAGATCGCCGGCCCGTTCCCCCGAGACCTGCCGCACGACGTACTCGGTGACCGTGGCGAAGGCCACCGACTCGTCGACGGCGAGCAGCGGCAGCCGGTGCCGGGCGCACGCGCTCACCAGGTCCTCCGGGACGCCGCTCAGCTCGGCGTCCCCGACGGCGAGGGCGGCGACCCCGGCGGCCACCAGGATGCGGACGAAGGGTTCCGAGTCGGCGGGACCGTGCCGCCAGGCGAGTCCCGTCAGGACCAGTTCGCCGCCCGAGAGGTAGCGGCCGGGGTCGGTCAGGTCCGTGGTCATCACCCCGCGCACGGTGCGGTCGAGTTCGTCCTGCCCGCCCAGCAGCCTCAGGCCCAGCGCATCGTTCTCCAGCAGTGCGCGCAGCCGCATGTCCTCGCCGCCGTTCTCGTGTCTCACAGCATGTCGGAAGGGTGTTCGCAACCGGGTGATTCCGGCCGTCACGTGCCGTGGCCCGGTGCGTAGGGGGCTTCGGGGCGGCTTCGCGCGAGAGCGGCCGGGTTGCCGACAACCTCCGTTCATATGAATCTACAAGATGATGGATGTGGCCAGCGAACTCCTTCGGGTTTTCCGTGACTGACCCGGACCACCGTGCCGCTGTGTACTGACCGCACTCCCCGTGCGCGGCGCACCGCCCGGGCCGGAGCCGCCGCCTCCGGCCTGGCGCGAATCGAACGGAGGAGCGTGCCTCGTGAACGGAGCGGCGTGCCTCATGCACCGTGCGTCCTGAACGGGGAGCGCGCACCGAACGAGGGAGCCGGTCATGGAATTCCTGCGCCCCGCCGACTGGGAGGAGGCGCTGGCCGCCAAGGCCGCGCATCCCGGGGCCGTCCCGCTCGCCGGGGGCACCGACGTGATGGTGGAGCTCAACCTCGGCCTCCGGCGGCCCGAGCGGCTCCTCGACCTCAGCCGCGTCCGCGAGCTCCACGAGTGGGAGACCGCCGCCGGCTCGGTACGCCTCGGCGCCTCCGTGCCCTACGCGACGATCATGGAGCGGCTGGGCCACCTGCTGCCGGGCCTCGCCCTCGCCTCCCGCACCGTCGCCTCCCCGCAGATCCGCAATCGCGCCGGCGTCGGCGGCAACCTCGGCACCGCCTCCCCGGCCGGCGACGCCCACCCCGCGCTGCTCGCCGCGGGCGCCGAGGTGGAGGCCGCCTCCGTGCGGGGCACCCGGCGCATCCCCGTCGAGGCCTTCTACACCGGCGTGAAGCGCAACGCGCTCGCCCCCGACGAGCTGATCCGCGCCGTCCACCTCCCCGTCGCCGACGGACCCCAGCAGTACGCCAAGGTCGGCACCCGCAACGCCATGGTCATCGCCGTGTGCGCCTTCGGCCTCGCCCTGCACCCCGCCACCCGCACGGTCCGCACCGGCATCGGCTCGGCCGCCCCGACCCCCGTACGCGCGGATGCCGCCGAGGAGTTCCTGGCCGGGGTCCTCGAAGAGGGCCGGCACTGGGACACCGGGCGCCCTCTCACCCCTTCGGCCGCCGCGGAGTTCGCCGCGCTGTGCGCCGCCGCCTGCGACCCGATCGACGACGTGCGCTCCACCGCCCGCTACCGCCGTCACGCGGTCGGCGTCCTCGCCCGGCGCACCCTGGCCTGGGCCTGGGAGGCCCACCGTGCCCGCCCCGACGCCTTCGAGGGAGCCGCCTGATGCACGTCGCTCTGACCGTCAACGGACGTCCGCTGCGGGCCGAGGACGTGTGGGAGGGCGAGTCCCTCCTGTACGTGCTGCGCGAGCGGCTGGGCCTGCCCGGCTCCAAGAACGCCTGCGAACAGGGGGAGTGCGGCTCGTGCACGGTCCGCCTGGACGGCGCTCTCGTGTGCGCCTGCCTGGTCGCGGCCGGGCAGGCGGAGGGCAGCGAGGTCGTCACCGTCGAGGGACTCGCCGACGGGGAGGAACTCGCCCCCGTCCAGCGGGCGTTCCTCGACGCGGGCGCCGTCCAGTGCGGCTTCTGCACCCCCGGCCTGCTGGTCGCGGCCGACGCACTGCTGCGGCGGCGGCCCGCCCCCGCCGACGAGGACATCCGCGAGGCGCTCGCGGGCAACCTGTGCCGCTGCACCGGCTACGAGACGATCATGGACGCGGTCCGCCTGGCGGCCGCCCGGCGCTCCGAGGGGGCCTGACCCGTGGCGAGGAACGGCCTGCCCACCGCCACGACCCGGACCACCGGCTCCGCCGGGGGCGGCGTCGGAGAGTCCGTCCCGCGTCCCGACGGCCGGCTCAAGGTCACCGGAGAGTTCGCCTACTCCTCCGACCTGTGGCACGAGGACATGCTGTGGGGCCGGACCCTGCGCTCCCCGGTCGCCCACGCCGAGATCCTCGCCCTCGACACCACCAGGGCGCTCGCCGTCCCGGGCGTGCACGCCGTCCTCACCCACGAGGACCTGCCCACCGCCGTCCGCCACTACGGCCTGGAGATCCCCGACACCCCCGTCCTCGCCCGGGACCGGGTCCGCCACCACGGCGAGCCGCTCGCCCTCGTCGCCGCCGACCACCCCGAGACCGCCCGCCGGGCCGCGGACCTCATCGAGATCGTCCACCGTGAACTGCCCCTCGTCACCGACGAGTCCAGCGCGCTCGCCCCCGACGCGCCCCTGCTGCACCCCGGCCGTACCGATCCCCACGCCGCTCACGTCCCGCATCCCAACGTCGTCCACCGCCAGCCCGTCCGGCGCGGTGACGTGGCGGCGGCCCGGCGGCGCGCCGACGTGATCGTGAGAGGGGAGTACGTGTTCGGCATGCAGGACCAGGCCTTCCTCGGCCCCGAGTCCGGGCTCGCCGTGCCCGCCGAGGACGGCGGCGTCGACCTCCACGTCGCCACCCAGTGGCTGCACGCCGACCGGCGGCAGATCGCCCCCGTGCTCGGACTGCCCGAGGAACTGGTGCGCATGACCCTGGCCGGCGTGGGCGGCGCCTTCGGCGGCCGGGAGGACCTGTCCATGCAGATCCACGCCAGTCTGCTGGCGCTGCGCACCGGCCGCCCGGTCAAGATGGTCTACGACCGCGCCGAGTCCTTCTTCGGCCACGTCCACCGCCACCCCGCCCGGCTGCGCTACGAGCACGGCGCCACCCGCGAGGGCCGGCTCACCCACGTGAGCGCCCGGATCGTCCTCGACGGCGGCGCCTACGCCTCCTCCTCCCCGGCGGTCGTCGGCAACGCCGCCTCGCTCGCCGTGGGCCCCTACGTCGTGGACCACGTGGACGTGGAGGCGCTCGCCCTCTACACCAACAACCCGCCCTGCGGCGCGATGCGCGGCTTCGGCGCGGTGCAGGCATGCTTCGCCTACGAGGCGCAGATGGACCGGCTGGCCGCCGAACTGGGCCTGCATCCTGTCGAGTTGAGGCGGCGCAACGCCATGTCGGAGGGCTCGACCCTGCCCACCGGACAGCGGGTGGACTCCCCGGCGCCGGTCGCCGAACTGCTGCGCCGGGTCCGGGAGCGCCCGCTGCCCCCTGCCCGCCAGTGGGAGACCAGCGAGGGCGTGGACGTGCGGCAGTTGCCGGGCGGCCCTTCGAACAGCACCCACGGCGAGGGCGTCGTCCGGGGCGTCGGCTACGCGGTCGGCTTCAAGAACGTCGGCTACTCCGAGGGCTTCGACGACCATTCGACGGCCCGGGTCCGCCTGGAGGCGACCGGCGGAGAACCCGTCGCCACCGTGCACACCGCGATGGCCGAGGTCGGCCAGGGCGGAGTCACCGTGCACACCCAGATCGCCCGCACCGAACTGGGCGTCTCTCGGGTGATCCTCGCCCCGGCCGACACCCGCGTCGGCAGCGCCGGCTCCACCTCCGCCTCCCGGCAGACGTACGTTACCGGCGGCGCCGTGCGCAACGCCTGCGCGCTGGTCCGCGAACGGGTGCTGGAGCTGGGCCGGCGTCGCTTCGGCGCGGCCGAACCGGCATGGCTCAGCGAGGAGTTGCTGCTCGCGGACGGCAAGGTGGTGACCGCCGGGGGAGAGGTGCTCGCCGGCCTCGGGGACGTGCTCGGCGGGGAGGCGGTGGAGGTGGAGCGCGCATGGCGGCACCGCCCGACCGAGCCCTTCGACCCGCACACCGGGCAGGGGAACGGCCACGTGCAGTACGCCTTCGCCGCGCACCGTGCGGTGGTCGAGGTCGACACCGAACTGGGCCTGGTGAAGGTCGTCGAACTGGCCTGCGCGCAGGACGTCGGAAAGGCCGTCAACCCGCTGTCCGTGACCGGGCAGGTCCAGGGCGGCACGGCGCAGGGGCTGGGCATCGCGGTGATGGAGGAGATCGTGGTCGACCCGGCCACGGCGCGGGTGCGCAACCCGTCCTTCACGGACTACCTCATCCCCACCCTCCTCGACACCCCGCCCATCCCGGTCGACCTGCTGGAACTCGCCGACCCGCACGCCCCGTACGGGCTTCGGGGCGCGGGCGAGGCGCCCACCCTGTCCTCGACCCCGGCGATCGTGGCGGCGATCCGGGACGCGACGGGCCTGGCGCTGCGCCGGGTGCCCGTGCGCCCGGAGCACATCGCGCCGGGCTGAGCCCCACCCCGGGACCGTACGGGAGGAGGGAACGAGGGAACGAGGGAACGCGCATGCTGGACATCGCCGAGGAACTGCACCGCTGGTTCACCGAGGGACGCGACCTCGCGGTGGCCACCGTGGTCGCCGTCGAGGGCAGCGCGCCCCGACCACCGGGGGCCGCCCTCGCGGTGGACCGGGCGGGAGAGGTGATCGGCTCGGTCTCCGGGGGCTGCGTCGAGGGCGCCGTCCACGCGCTGTGCCGGCAGGCCCTCGAAGACGGCCGCACCGTCCGCGAACGCTTCGGCCACGAGGGCGGCGGCAACGGCAACGACGCCGAGGGTGACGACGGCGATCCCCTCGCGGTCGGTCTGACCTGCGGCGGCGTCCTCGACGTCCTCGTCGTGCCGGTGCGGGCGGGGGACCCGCACCGGGAGGTGTACGAGGCCGCCGCCGCGCTCGCCGCGGCGGGCCGGCCGACCGCCCTCGCCCGGGTGGTGGCGGGCCCGGCGGCACGGTACGGGGGCCGGGCGCTGCTGCTCCACCCGGACGGCAGGCACACCGGCGGCCTCGGCGGCCCGCCCGCCCTGGACCGCACGGTGGCGGCCGGGGCGCGCGCCTTCCTCGACGCGGGCCGCACCGGCACGCTGGAGGCGGGGGAGCGGGGGTCCCGGTGCGGGGCGCCGCTCACGGTGCTGGTCGAGACGTCCCTGCCGCCGCCCCGGATGATCGTCTTCGGCGCGGTCGACTTCGCCGCCGCGCTCGTCCGGGCGGGCAAGCTCCTCGGCCACCACGTCACGGTGTGCGACGCCCGGCCGGTCTTCACGACGCGGGCACGGTTCCCGGAGGCGGACGAGATCGTCGTCGACTGGCCGCACCGCTACCTGGACCGCACCCGGGTCGACGCCCGCACGGCCCTGTGCGTGCTCACCCACGACCCCAAGTTCGACGTGCCGCTGCTGTGCCGGGCATTGCGGCTGCCGCTCGCCTACGTCGGCGCGATGGGCTCCCGGCGCACCCACGAGGACCGGCTGCGCCGGCTGCGCGAAGCGGGCCTGACGGAGGGGGAGTTGTCCCGGCTGCGGTCCCCGATCGGCCTCGACCTGGGCGCCCGCACCCCGGAGGAGACGGCGGTGTCCATCGCGGCGGAGCTGGTGGCGGTGCGGCGGGGCGGCACGGGCGTGCCGCTGACGGGGACGGAGCTTTTGATCCATCACGAGGCCGCCGTACGGATGGGCTGACCGGGCCGGCCCCGGGCGGGGGCGGTGGACGCGGCGCCGTACGGCCCGGCGACCCGGAGGATCGGAGGGCGGGCCCCACGGCACGGATCCCCCGTCCGCGCGATGCGGCCGCTCCGTGCGGTGCCCCCCGGGCCCGCCTCCACGGGCATGCTAGGACGCCCGGCCGCCCCGGGAATCAGCCTCGGGGAGGGCCGCCGCGTACCGCGTGGGTTTACCCGCGCCCCCTCTGCAACCAGCGCGGTACACCGGGCACGCGGCACCGGGCGCCCCGCAGCCGGCCCCCCCCGCACCCGGCGGGGCGCGTCCTCGCTCAGACCCGCGTGAACGGCTCCGCGTACGCGAAGGCGCCCCGCAGGGCGGGGTCGTACGCGGTGAGGGTGCGGACCTGGAAGAAGGCGCCCCACGCGGGGTCGGGCGGGGTGATGCCGAGGTCCGTGGCGGCGCGGAAGCCGAAGCGGCGGTAGTAGGCGGGGCTGCCGAGGAGGGCGACGAGCGGCTCGCCGAGGGCGTCCGCCGCGCCGAGTACGGTGTGGACGAGGGCGAGGCCGGCACCGCGGCCCTGGTGTCCGGGGCTCACGCTCAGCGGGCCGAGACCCAGGACGGGAGCGGCGCCGGCCCGGCCCCGGGTGCAGACCACGTGGCCGATCACCTCGTCCCGGTCGCCGAGTGCCACGAACGACAGTTCCGGCAGCCAGCCCTCGCAGGCGCGCAGTTCCTCCAGGAGGGTCACCTCCACGGGGACCGCCGGCCGCGGGGTCCCCGGCTTCGCGAAGGCGGCCGCCGTGACGGCACGTACGGCGGGAACGTCGGCGGGTGTCTCGCGTCGGATCAGCACCGGCACAGTCTGGCCGCCGGGGCGGGGGGCGACAACGGAATTCCGGGCCGCCGGACTCCGTCCCGGCCGGTCACACCGTCAGCAGGCGGTCCACGGCGTAGCCGTAGGCCCGGCGGGCGCCCGCGCGGACGGCGGGGTCCATCAGGCGGGGGACGGCGCGGACGCGGAGGTCCTCCTCCCAGACCACGCGGGCGCCGCCCGGGGGGTGCGGGTGGACGCGGAACTCCACCCAGCCGCGCAGCAGCCGGCCGTGCTTCTCCAGGCGGCAGCGGGCCGGGGTGTGCTCCGGCGGCGGTTCCCAGGCGGTGACCTCCATCGGGTCGTCGAAGCCGAGGGGGCCCACGCCGGTGCGGCCCACGAAGGCCGTGCCCTCGTGGGAGGGCGGCTCGGTGAGCACGGTGATGCGGGTCAGCGGGACGACGTCGGCGTGCAGCGGCCAGTCCGTCAGCCGCTGCCAGGCCTGGTCGACGGAGAGCCGCGGGGCGAGGCGCTCCAGCCGGAAGAGGGTCACGGGCCGATCGTAGGCGGGGAGCGGGCCGGGCGCCCGCCGAGGCGATTCCCGACAACAGGTGCACATCGTGACGAATGGGTACTCGCCGCGCACGTAGGTGAACGCGAGAGTGAGGAGAGGCCCGTGGACGTGCACACGTGGCGCCGCGCACTGGTGACGGGAGGGGCGGGTTTCGTCGGCTCGCACCTGTGCGAACGTCTGCTCGATCAGGGCGCGGAGGTCGTCTGCCTGGACAACCTCGCCACCGGCTCGCGCGGCAATGTCGCGGCCTTCGAACAACGGTCTGGTTTCCGCTTCGTGCGGGGCGACGTCACCGACCCGGCCGCGGTGCGCTCTCTGCCCGGCGCCTTCGACCTCGTGCTGCACTTCGCCTGCCCCGCCTCGCCCGTGGACTATCTGCGGCTCCCGCTGGAGACCCTGGAGGTCGGCAGCGCCGGCACCCGCAACGCCCTGGAGCGCGCCCGGCGTGACGGCGCGCGCTTCCTGCTCGCCTCCACCTCCGAGGTGTACGGCGACCCCCTCGAACACCCGCAGACCGAGACCTACTGGGGGAACGTCAATCCGATCGGGCCGCGCAGCGTCTACGACGAGTCCAAGCGCTTCGCCGAGGCGCTGGTCACCGCGCACCGGCAGGTGCACGGCACGGACACGGCGATCGTCCGCATCTTCAACACCTACGGCCCGCGCATGCGGACGGGGGACGGCCGGGCGGTGCCCACCTTCATCGCGCAGGCGCTGGACGGGATGCCGCTCACCGTCGCCGGGGACGGCGGCCAGACCCGCTCCCTGTGCTACGTCGACGACACGGTCGACGGGGTGCTCGCGCTGGCCGGGGCGGCGGGGGAGACGGGTCCGGTGAACATCGGCGGCAGTGACGAGATCACGGTGCTCGAACTCGCCCGGCGGGTGGTGGAGCTGACGGGGTCGTCGTCCCGGATCCGCTTCGTCGAACGCCCCGTCGACGACCCCGCGCGGCGCCGGCCGGACACGAGGCGTGCCCGGGAGGTGCTCGGCTGGGAGCCCCGCACCTCCTGGACGGCGGGCCTCGACCGCACGATCGGCTGGTTCGCGGCGCGACCCGTGGCGGCATAGCCGCGAAAGCGACAAATACCAATCAGTCGGGGCGAGTCGTATCAAAGAGTTTAATTCTGCTGCGGGAGGCCACTCGCCGTATCCGTAGGAACACGGTCCCCACCCGCCGAACGCGACGGAGTTCCCACCATGCGCATCCTTGGCATCAACGCCCTCTTCCACGATCCCGCCGCCGCCCTCGTCATCGACGGCGTCACGGTGGCGGCCGCGGAGGAGGAGCGGTTCAGCCGGCGCAAGCACGGCAAGCGCCCGGTGCCGTTCTCCGCGTGGGAGCTGCCGGAGCGGGCCGCCCGCTGGTGCCTGGAGCGGGCCGGGCTGCGCGCCGGCGAACTGGACGCGGTGGCCTACTCCTTCGACCCCGGCCTCGCCCGGCCCGCCGCCGACATGGGCCTGTCCGACCCCTGGGACCCGCTGCGCCTGGAGTACGCCCGCCGCGCCCCCGAGTTCCTCGCCGAGGCGCTGCCCGGACTCGACCCGGAGAAGGTCGTGTTCGTGCCGCACCACGTGGCGCACGCCGCCTCCGCCGGACCGGCCTCCCCGCACCCCGACAGCGCGGTCCTCGTCCTCGACGGTCGCGGCGAGGCCGCCTCCCACCTCGCGGGCCGCTTCGAGGGCGGCGAACTGCACACCCTCGCCCAGCAGACGCTGCCGCACTCCCTCGGCCTCGTCTACGAGGAACTCACCGAGCACCTCGGCTTCCTGCGCTCCAGCGACGAGTACAAGGTGATGGCCCTCGCCTCCTACGGCAAGCCCCGCTTCCTGGAGGAGATCCGCCGGCAGGTGCACGCCACCGGCGACGGCGGCTTCCGCGCCCACGGCGTCGACTGGGCCGCCCTCGCGCCCGCCCGCGCCGCGCACGAGGAGTGGAACCAGGACCACGCCGACCTCGCCTCCAGCACCCAGGCCGTGCTGGAGGAGACCCTGCTGGACCTCGCCCAGTGGCTGCACGCCGAGGCGGGCGGCGAGTCCCTGACGATGGCCGGCGGCGTCGCCCTCAACTGCGTCGCCAACTCCCGGCTGGCCCGCGTCGGCCCCTACCGGAACGTCTGGGTGCAGCCCGCCGCGGGCGACGCGGGCACCGCGCTCGGCGCCGCCCTCCACCTCACCCGCGACCCGCACCCCATGCAGGGGGCCGACCTCGGCCGCGGCTGGAACGAGGAGGAGATCCGGCACTGGCTCCAGGAGGCCGCCGTCCCCTACGAACGGCCCGCCGACATCGCCGAGACGGTCGCCGAGGAACTCGCCCGCGACGGCGTCGTCGCCTGGTTCCAGGGCCGCAGCGAATTCGGGCCCCGCGCGCTCGGCCACCGCTCCCTGATGGCCCACCCCGGCCGCGCCGAGAACCTCGAGCGGCTCAACAAGGTCAAGGGGCGCGAGGAGTTCCGCCCGGTCGCCCCCATGGTGCTCGCCGACCGCGCCGCCGACCTCTTCGACGGACCGCTGCCCAGCCCGTACATGCTCTTCGTGCACGAGGTGCGCCGCGACTGGCGTGACCGCATCCCCGCCGTCGTCCACGTCGACGGCACCGCCCGCATCCAGACCGTCGACGAGGAACGCGAACCGCTCGTCGCCCGGATGCTGGCCGCCTTCGAACGACGCACCGGGATACCCGTCGTCGTCAACACCAGCCTCAACACGGCCGGCCGGCCCATGGTCGACGACCCGCGCGACGCGCTGGAGTGCTTCGGCTCCGCGCCCGTGGACCTGCTCGCGATCGGGCCGTTCGCCGTCCGCCGCGGGAGGGCCTTCGCATGACCGGCCCCCTGGAGGCGCCGGACGGGCCGGTGTACGCGGTGGTCGTACCGACCCTCGTCCGCGCCACGCTCACCGACTGCCTCGCCGCGCTCGCCGCCGCGATCGGCCCGCGGCCCGCCGAGATCGTCCTCGTCGACGACCGCCCGGAGGCCGGCGCCGACCCCGCAGCCCTGGAGCACCCGCTGCGGGTGCTGGGCGAACTCCGCGAACGCACACGGGTGCTGACCAGTGGTGGACGCGGCCCGGCCGCCGCCCGCAACACCGGGACCCGGGCCGTCGGCGCCCCCTGGACCGTCTTCCTCGACGACGACGTGCAGGTCGGCCCGCACTGGTGCGCCCAGCTCTCCGAGGACCTCGCGGAGGCACCCGCGGACACCGCCGGCATCCAGGGCGTCATCGCCGTCCCACTGCCCGGCGAACGGCGCCCCACCGACTGGGAACGCGGCACCGCCGGGCTCGCCGAGGCCCGCTGGATCACCGCCGACATGGCCTACCGCACCGCCGTCCTCAAGGAGGTCGGCGGCTTCGACGAACGCTTCCGCCGCGCCTTCCGCGAGGACGCCGACCTCGCGCTGCGCGTCCTCGACGCCGGGTGGGGCATCCGGCGCGGACGGCGCACCACCCGGCACCCGGTGCGGCCCGCCGACCGCTGGGTCTCACTGCGCGCCCAGCGCGGCAACGCCGACGACGCCCTGATGGGACGGCTGCACGGACCCGACTGGTGGCTGAAGGCCGCCGCCCCGCGCGGCCGCATCCGCACCCACGCCGCCGTCACCGCCGCCGGCGCGGGCGCCTGCCTCCTCGCCGCCCTCCGCCGACCCCGCGCCGCCGCCGCCCTCGCCGCCTGCTGGGCCCTGGGCACGGCCGAGTTCGCCCGGTCCCGCATCGCCCCGGGACCGGGCACCCGGGACGAGGTCGGCACGATGCTCGCCACCAGCGTCCTGATCCCCCCGGCCGCCACCTGGCACCGCCTGTCCGGCGAGTGGCGCCACCGCCGGGCCCCCGCCTGGCGGGAGGTGGTCTCATGACCGGCACCGTCACCGGCACGCCCGCCGGCGGCCCGCCCGCTCACCCGCCCGTACCGCGCGCCGTGCTCTTCGACCGGGACGGCACCCTCGTCGAGGACGTGCCCTACAACGGCGACCCCGCACGGGTCCGGCCCGTCCCCGGCGCCCGGGAGGCCCTCGACCGGCTGCGGGCGCGCGGGATCCGCACCGCCGTCGTCAGCAACCAGTCCGGGGTGGCCCGAGGGCTGATCGGCGCCGCCGACGTCGTACGGGTCAACGCGCGGATCGAGGCGCTGCTCGGCCCCTTCGACACCTGGGCGGTGTGCCCGCACGGTCCCGAGGACGGATGCGCCTGCCGCAAGCCGGAGCCCGGACTCGTCCTCGCCGCCGCCCGGCGGCTCGGCCTGCCCGTGAGGGACTGCGTGGTCGTCGGCGACATCGGCGCGGACGTCGAGGCCGCCCGCCGGGCCGGCACGTACGGCGTGCTCGTGCCGACCCCGGTGACCCGGGCGGAGGAGATCGCCGCCGCCTCCCACGTCGCCCCCGACCTGCAGGCCGCCGTACGCGCCCTGCTGCCCGGCGGGGCGGACCCCGAACCCGGGAGGCCCCGGTGACCACCCCGCGCACCGGCCGGGCCCTCGTCGCCCGCCTCGACAGCTTCGGCGACGTCCTGCTCGCCGGGCCCGCCGTCCGCGCCGTCGCCGCCCGCGCCGCGCACGTCACGTTCCTGTGCGGGCCCAGGGGCGAGCCCGCCGCCCGCCTGCTGCCCAGAGTGGACGAGGTCCTCGTGTGGGACGCCCCCTGGGCCGGGTTCGACGCCCCGGACGTGGACCGCGCGGACCTCGACCGGCTCGTCCGCCGCATCGAGGCCGACACCGCGCTCGTCCTCACCTCCTTCCACCAGTCCCCGCTGCCCACCGCCCTGGTGCTGCGGCTGGCCGGCGTCGCCCGGATCGCCGCCGACAGCGAGGACTATCCCGGCACCCTCCTCGACGTACGGCACCACCGGGCGCCGCACGCCCACGAGGTGGAGGCCGCCCTCGACCTGGCGGCCGCCGCCGGATTCCCCGCCGTGGACGACGGCCGCCCCCGCATCCGGCCCGTCCCCGACACCCGTGACCTGACCGGGAGTTCGCCCTACGTCGTGCTCCACCCCGGCGCCAGCGTCCCCGCCCGCGCCTGGAGCCCCGACCGCTGCGCCCAGGCCGTGCGCGAACTGGCCGCCGCCGGGCACCGCGTCCTCGTCACCGGCGGCCCGGGGGAGCGGGAGCTGACCGCGCACGTGGCCGGGGAGCGCGGCCTCGACCTCGGCGGCCGCACCGACGCCGCACGGCTCGCGGGCGTCCTCGCGGGCGCCTCGGCCCTCGTCACCGGCAACACCGGGCCCGCGCACCTGGCCGCCGCCGTCGGCACCCCCGTCGTCTCCCTGTTCGCACCCGTCGTACCCGCCGAACGCTGGCGGCCCTACGGCGTGCCCTGCGTGCTGCTCGGCGACCAGCACGCGCCCTGCGCCGACAGCAGGGCGCGCACCTGCCCGGTGCCCGGCCACCCCTGCCTCGACTCGGTCACCGCGCACGAGGTGCTGACCGCCGTCGAGAAGGTGGCCGTCAAGAAGCAGGCCGCCGACAAGGTCGACAAGGAGGCCGACGAGAAGGTGAGGGCCCTGTGAGAATCCTGATCTGGCACGTGCACGGCTCCTGGACCACCGCGTTCGTCCAGGGACCGCACACCTACGTCGTCCCCGTCACCCCCGACCGGGGCCCCGACGGCCTCGGCCGCGCCCGCACCTGGGACTGGCCCGCCTCCGTCGTCGAACTCCCGCCCGAGGACCTGCGGACCGCCGAGCTCGACCTCGTCGTGCTCCAGCGCCCGCACGAGTTCGAGCTCGCCCGCGCCTGGCTCGGCCGCACCCCCGGCCGGGACGTCCCCGCCGTCTACCTGGAGCACAACGCCCCCCACGGCAACGTCCCCGACACCCGGCACCCCGCCGCCGACCTGCCCGGCGTCCCCGTCGTGCACGTCACCCACTTCAACCGGCTGATGTGGGACACCGGTTCCGCCCCGGCCACCGTCGTCGAGCACGGCATCGTCGACCCCGGACCGCTCTACACCGGCGAACTGCCGCACGCGGCCGTCGTCGTCAACGAGCCGCTGCGGCGCGGCCGCACCACCGGCACCGACCTGCTGCCCGCCCTCGCCGCCGCCGCGCCGCTCGACGTGTTCGGCATGGGCACCGCGGGCCTCGCCGGCCACCTGGGCCTGGACCCCGCGCGCTGCCGGGACCACGAACTCCCGCAGGACGCGCTGCACACGGCGCTCGCCCGGCGCCGCCTCTACGTCCACCCCGTCCGCTGGACCTCCCTCGGCCTGTCCCTGCTGGAGGCGATGCACCTGGGCATGCCCGTGGTCGCCCTCGCCACCACCGAGGTCGTCGAGGCCGTGCCCGAGGACGCCGGGGTGGTGTCCAACCGGATCGACGTACTCACCGACGCCGTACGGGAGTTCCTCGCCGACCCCGAGCAGGCGCGCCGCACCGGCGCGCGCGCCCGGTCGGCGGCACTCGCCCGCTACGGACTGCCCCGCTTCCTCGACGACTGGGAGCGGCTGTTCAAGGAGGTGACCCGATGAGGATCGCCATGGTGTCCGAGCACGCGAGCCCGCTCGCCGCGCTCGGCGGCCCCGACGCCGGAGGCCAGAACGTGTACGTGGCGCGCCTGGCGGAGGAGCTGACCAGGCGCGGCCACCAGGTCACCGTCTACACCCGGCGCGACGCGGCCACGCTGCCCGAGCGGGTGCCGCTGCCCGGCGGCGCCGTCGTCGAGCACGTCACGGCCGGACCGGCCGAGCCGATCCCCAAGGACGAACTCCTCGCGCACATGCCCGCGTTCGGCGCGCACCTGGCCCGCGCCTGGGCCCGCGAGCGGGACCGGCCCGAGGTGGTGCACGCGCACTTCTGGATGTCCGGCATCGCCGCCCGGCTCGGCGCGCACCCCCACGGCATCCCGGTCGTGCAGACCTTCCACGCCCTCGGCACGGTCAAGAGGCGCCACCAGGGGGCGGCCGACACCAGCCCGCCCGAGCGCATCGGCGTGGAACGGGGCCTCGGCCGCACCTGCGACCAGGTGCTGGCCACGTGCAGCGACGAGGTCCGCGAACTCGCCGCGATGGGTGTCCCGCGCCGCCGGGTGGCGGTCGTGCCCTGCGGCGTCGACGCGGACCACTTCCGGCCGGACCCCGGACGGGTCCTGTCCGGCGGCACCGCGTCCGGCGGGGCCTGGCGGCCGCCCGAGCGGCGGGCGGCGCACCGGCTGCTCGCCATCGGCCGGCTGGTCCCCCGCAAGGGCTACGACCAGGCCGTCCGGGCCCTGCCCCGGATCCCCGACACCGAACTGCTCCTCGCCGGCGGCCCCCCGGAACACCGGCTCGCCGAGGACACGGAGGCCGGGCGGCTGCTCCGGCTCGCCGGAGAACTCGGCGTCGCCGACCGGGTGCGGCTGCTCGGCGCGGTCGACCCGGCACGGATGCCGGACCTCATGCGCGCCACCGACCTGGTGCTGTGCACCCCCGCCTACGAGCCCTTCGGCATCGTGCCGCTGGAGGCGATGGCGTGCGGCGTCCCGGTCGTCGCCACCGACGTCGGCGGCCACCGCGACAGCGTCGCCGACCGGGTCACCGGCCGGCTCGTCCCGCCCGGCGACCCCGGCGCCGTCGCCGCGGCCGTCCGGGAACTCCTCGACGACACCGCGCTGCGCCGCCGCTACGGCGCCGCCGGCCGCGACCGGGTCCTCGCCCGCTTCACCTGGCAGCGGGTCGCCCTCGGCGCGGAACAGGTGTACCGCCAGGTCGCGGCGGACCGGGAGCTGCGCACGGAGGTGGCGTGAGGCGCGGCCCGCGCACGGCGGGCGCGCGCTCCCCGGCACGCCGCCGCGCGCACCGACCGCAGACCCCTCTCGCGGAGGAGAAGGCCCGATGACATACGCACCCGTCGTGACCCACTGCGAGGAACTCCTCGACGCCCTGGGACCGTTCCGCCGCTCGGCGCCGCTGGCCGGCCACTGGGGGGAGCGGCTCGCCGCCGTGCTGTGCGGCGGCGGCCGGCTGCTGGCCGCGGGCAACGGCGGCAGCGCGGCACAGGCCCAGCACCTCACGGCCGAACTCGTCGGCCGCTACCGCACCGACCGGCCGCCGTTCTCCGCGATCGCCCTCCACGCGGACACCTCCAGCACCACGGCGATCGCCAACGACTACGGCGTCGACGAGCTGTTCGCCCGCCAGGTACGCGCCCACGGCCGACCCGGCGACGTCCTGATCCTGCTGTCGACCAGCGGCGCCAGCGCCAACCTGCTCTCCGCGGCCGACGCCGGCCGGGCCGCCGGTCTGCACGTGTGGGCGCTCACCGGACCCGCCCCCAACCCGCTGGCCGCCGCGGCCGACGAGGCCCTCTGCGTGGCCGCCCCCTCGGCGGCGACCGTCCAGGAACTCCACCTGGTCGCCGTGCACATGGTGTGCGAGGCCTTCGACGAGGCACTGGAGGCCGGCGGCCTCCCGCACACCGCGCCCGCGACGACCCACGGCACGGGCGTCGCCCGCTCCCTGAGCAGCCGCCTCCGCACCACCGACGGGAGCGCACCGCCCGGCGCCGGCCTGCCACGCGACGGCACCCGCCGGCTCGACGGGAAGCGCCCGCCCGGGGCCGAGGACGCCCCGGACGGCGCCGCCGGCCGGCGCGGGCAGCCGGCCGGCCGTGACGGCGGGCCGGCCGACGGGCACCCGCGCACCGCGACCGGCGGGGCGGCCCGCCGGGCCGCGGCGCCGGGCGGCGGAACGGGGCGGCACCGTGCCGCCGCGGAGGACGGCACCGGGCGGAAGGAACGGCGCGATGGCTGACCCCGCGGTGCGCGCACCGCTGCTCGTCGTCGGGGACGCCCTGCTCGACCGGGACGTCTCCGGCCGCGCCGAACGGCTCGCCCCCGACGCCCCCGTCCCCGTCGTCGCCGACGGCGAGGAACGGCTGCGCCCCGGCGGCGCCGCCCTCGCCGCCTACCTCGCCGCCCGCGACGGCCGCGAGGTCACCCTCGTCACCGCCCTCGGCGACGACCCGGCCGCCCGCGCGCTGCGCCGGCTCCTCGAACCCTGGCTCACCCTCCTCGCGCTGCCCGCCACCGGCCCGCTGCCCGAGAAGACCCGGGTGC
This sequence comes from Streptomyces griseoaurantiacus, assembly GCF_036189845.1. NCBI lineage: Bacteria > Bacillati > Actinomycetota > Actinomycetes > Kitasatosporales > Streptomycetaceae > Streptomyces > Streptomyces griseoaurantiacus. The sequence continues at coordinate 5,987,757 of NZ_CP108326.1, forward strand.
TGGCCCAGGGCCGCCCGCTGGTCCGCGTCGACCGGGGCACCGGCCGCGCCGCGGCCGCCACCGACGAGGCCCGTGCCGCCGTCCGCGCGGCCCGCGCCGTGCTCGTCTCCGACTACGGGCGGGGCGCCGCCGACGTCCTGCGCGAGGCCCTCACCGAACGGCCCCCCGCCGTCTGGGACCCGCACCCGCGCGGGGGCCCGCCGGTGCCCGGCACCCGCCTGGTCACCCCCGCCGCCGCCGAGGCCAAGGCGTTCGCGGGGGCAGGCGCCGCCGACGGGAACGACCTGCGCGCCACCGCGCACGGCGCCGCCGCCCTCGTACGGGACTGGCGGGTCGGCTCGGTCGCCGTCACCCTGGGCGCCCGGGGCGCGCTGCTCTCCTACGGCGACTTCCCGCTGCTCGTCCCGGCGCCCGAGGCGCACGGCGGCGACAGTTGCGGCGCGGGCGACCGGTTCGCCGCCACCGCCGCCGGGCTCCTCGCCGACGGCGCCGCCACCGACGAGGCCGTGCAGGGCGCGGTCACCACCGCCTGCGCCTTCGTGGGCGCGGGCGGGGCCGGCGGGCTGCGCTGGGAGACCGCCGGCTCGAAGGCCCGCACGGCCGGAGCGGCGGCAGGTCCCCCCGGTGCCGAACGCACCGGCGGCCCGGCGGGAGCGGCCGGGACGGACCCCGCCACCGGCGAGGCCGAGCGGCTCCTCGCCCACGTCCGGGCCACCGGCGGCACGGTCGTCGCCGCCGGGGGCTGCTTCGACCTCCTGCACGCGGGCCACGTCGGACTGCTCCAGGCGGCCCGGCGCATCGGCGACTGCCTCGTCGTCTGCGTCAACTCCGATGCCTCCGTGCGCCGCCGCAAGGGCGAGGGACGGCCCGTCAACCCGCTCGCCGACCGGATCCGCGTGCTGCGCGCCCTGGAATGCGTGGACGCCGTCGCCGTCTTCGACGAGGACACCCCCGAGGCCCTGCTCACCCGGCTCGAACCCGACGTGTGGGTCAAGGGCGGCGACTACACCCACGCCGACCTCCCCGAGGCCGCGCTGCTCGACGGATGGGGCGGCCAGACCGTGCTGCTGCCCTACCTCGACGGCCGCTCCAGCACCCGCCTCGCCGCCCGCGCGGCCGCCGCCGCGGCCGCCGCGGCGGAAGGCGGCGGGGGCCGACGGGCCTGACCCGCCCCACCCCCTGCCCTCGGCGGCCTTCCCCTGTCCGCCCCGACCCCCGGAGCCCCCGCCCATGACCCAGCGCCCCGCACCGCCGCCCCCCGCCGCCTCCCACCGACCCCGCCTTCTCGTCCTGCGGGCGCTGGGGCTCGGGGACCTGCTCGCCGGGGTGCCCGCGCTGCGCGCGCTGCGCCGGGCCTTCCCCGCCCACGAGAGCGTGCTGGCCGCGCCCGCCGAGCTGGCCCCCCTCGCCGAGGCGAGCGGCGCCGTCGACCGGCTGCTGCCCGCCGCCGCCCCCGGCCGGGCCGTGCCCGCCGCCCTCGACTGGACCGGACCGCCCCCCGACCTCGCCGTCGACCTGCACGGCAAGGGCCCCGAGAGCCTGCGCCCGCTGCGCGCGCTGCGCCCCGGCCGCCTCCTCGGCTTCGCACACCCGGACGGCCCGCCCTGGTACGCCGAGGAGCACGAGCGCGACCGCTGGTGCCGGCTGCTCACCTCCTACGGCATCCCCGCCGACCCCACCGACCTGCGCCTGCCCCCGCCGGCCGCCCCCTCCCCGGCACCCGGAGCCGTCGTCCTGCACCCCGGAGCCGGAGCCCCCTCCCGCCGCTGGCCCGTCGACCGGTACGCCGCCGTCGCCACCGCGCTGCGCGCCCGGGGCCGGCGGGTCCTCGTGACCGGCGGGCCGGGGGAGGAGGAGCTGGTGGGCGCGCTCGCACGGGCGGCCGCCCTGCCCGCGGGGGACGTCCTCTCCGGCGGGCCGCCCTTCGGCACCCTCGCCGCCCTCGTCGCAGGCGCCTCCGCCGTCGTCAGCGGCGACACCGGCATCGCCCACCTCGCCGTCGCCCACGGCACCCCGTCCGTCACCCTCTTCGGGCCCGTGCCGCCCAGCCTCTGGGGGCCGCCCCCCGACCCCCGCCACCGCGTCCTGTGGCACTCCGGCCCGCCCGGCGACCCGCACGCCCGCACCCCCGACCCGGCGCTGCTCCGCATCGGCCCCGAAGAGGTGCTCGACGCTCTCCGGGCCCTCGAAGCCCTGGACGCCCCGGCCGCCCCGCTCCCCGTCTCCCGGTGACCCCCATGACCCGCGCACCCTCCGTCGGCATCGCCCTCGCCACCCGCGACCGGGCCGGCAGCCTCGCCACCACCCTCGAACACCTGCTCGCTCTCCCGGAGCGGCCCCCCGTCGTCGTCGCCGACAACGGCTCCACCGACGGCACCCGCGCCCTGCTCGCCCGCCGCTTCCCCGAGGTCCGCGTCCTCGCCCTCCCCGCCAACCGGGGCGCCCTCGCCCGCACCGACGCCGTCCGCGCCCTGGACACCCCCTACGTGGCCTTCAGCGACGACGACTCCTGGTGGGAGCCCGGCGCCCTCGCCACCGCCGCCGCACTGCTCGACGCCCACCCCCGGCTCGGACTGCTCTCCGCCCGCACCCTGGTCGGCCCCGCCGGGGAGCCCGACCCCCTCAACGCCGTCCTCGCCGGCTCCCCCCTCGGCACGGACCCCGAGCTGCCCGGCACCCGCGTCCTCGGCTTCCTCGGCTGCGCCGCCGTCGCCCGCCGCACCGCCTACCTCGACGCGGGCGGCTACCATCCGCTGCTGTTCTTCGGCGCCGAGGAAACCCTCCTCGCCTACGACCTCGCCGCCCGCGGCTGGGGTGTCGCCCACTGCCCCGAGGTGGTCGCCCACCACCACCCGGCGGTCACCGAACGCCCCCACCGCTCCGCCGTCGTACGCCGCAACGAACTGCTCACCGCCTGGCTGCGCCGCCCCCTGCCGCACGCCCTCGGCCGCACCCGCCGCCTCGCCGCCGAGGCACGCCGCGACCCGGCCGCCCGCCGCGCGCTGCGCGAGACGCTGGCCCGGCTGCCCGCCGCGCTGCGGCAGCGCCGCCCGCTGCCGCCGGAGGTGGAACGCGCCGCGCGCCGCGTCGAACGCGAACCCGTACGCCAGGAGGAGCCGGTATGACGCACCCGCGCGAGCGGCGCCCCGACGCGCGCACGACCGTCGTCGTCATCACCCACAACCGGCGGTCCGAACTCCTGCGCACCCTCGACGAGCTGGCCGCGCTGCCGGAAGCCCCGCCGGTGATCGTCACCGACAACGCCTCCACCGACGGCACCGCCGAGGCGGTCGCCGAGCGGCACCCCCGGGTGACCCTGCTGCGGCCCGGCCGCAACCTCGGCGCGGTCGGCCGCAACCTGGCCGTGCAGCGGGTGCGCACCCCGTACGTGGCGTTCTGCGACGACGACTCCTGGTGGGAGCCCGGGTCCCTGGCCGCGGCGGCGGACCTGCTCGACCGGCACGCCCGGCTCGCCGCCGTCACCGCGCGCATCCTCGTCGAACCGGCGGGGACGGAGGACCCGATCGTCGCCGAACTGCGCGACTCACCGATCCCCGGCCCCGACTGGCTGCCCGGCCCCGCGCTGGGATCCTTCCTCGCGGCGGCGACGGTACTGCGCACGGACGCGTTCCGCACGGCCGGCGGCTTCTCGCCGCGGCTGTGGCTGGGAGGGGAGGAGGAACTGCTGGCGGCAGACCTGGCGGCCGCCGGATGGTGGCTGGCCTACGCCGAGGAGCTGACGATCCACCACGCCCCCTCGACCGCCCGGGACGCCTCGCTGCGCCGGGCGCACGGCATCCGCAACACCCTGTGGTTCTCCTGGCTGCGCAGGCCGGCGGGGGTGGCGCTGCGGAAGACGGTGCACATGGCGCGGACGGTGCCGCGGGACACGACGTCCCTGCGCGGGTTCGCGCTGGCCGCCGCGGGGGCGGGGTGGGTGGCGCGGGAGCGGAGGGTGGTGCCGCCGGAGGTGGAGACGAGGCTCCGCCTCCTCGACGACACCCAACGCCGCTCCGAGGCCCGGCAGTACGGCCCCTGACCCGCACCGGCAGGCGCACGGCCCGCACCCGGCAGGCACGTTGGCCCGCACCCGGCAGGCGCACGGGCCGGGCGGTCACCGGACCTTCACGCCGTCCACCCTGCCCGCCCGCATGCGCCGCGCCCTCGCGGGGCACCCGCTCCTGCGCAGCGCATCGAGGGGGTCTCCGTGATCGTCGTCATCGCCGTTCTGCTCCTGCCCGTCGCCGGAGCCATGCTCGCCGCTCTCTCCTGGTGGGAGGAACGCCTCTTCACCGCCCCCGAGGCGCCCCGCCACGCCCGCGCCCCGCGGCAGCACCGGCACCAGCACCGGCACCGGCACCTGAGGCTGATCCCCGGCGGCCGTGCCGCCCGTCCGGCGGACACCGCCGGCGAAGCCGCGGCGGCCCACGCCGAACACCGCGACGCCGCCTGAGGCCCGGCGGCCCCGGGCGGCGTCCCACCGGGCGGTGTCGTGACGTCGGTGACGTCGGTGAGGCGGTGGGCGTCAGCGGCGGCGCACCTTCCGCGCGATCAGCAGGCCCACTCCCAGGGCCACCGCGCTCCCCGCGGCCGCCATCACCCGCAGCGGCAGCCCGCGCACGCCCGCCGACAGGCGGGACACCCGCTCCCCGGCACGCTCCCGCACGTCCTCCGCCTTCTCGCGGGCCCGGGCCTTCACATCCGTCTTCGCGGCCAGCTCCTCGACGGTGCGGCCCAGTTCCTCGCGGGTGTGCGCGATCTGCTCGCGCAGCTCCTCCTTGGTGGCGGGAGCGGTCCCGCCGGAGGGACTCCGTTCAGCCATCGGCGTGTCCTTTCCTCGTGTGCTCGTGTGCTCGTGTGCTCGTGTGCTCGTGTGCTCGGGGGTGACGGGGGTCGGTGTGTGACGGCCGTGCCGGTGGGTGTCGTCCGGCGGCTCAGCCGAGGGGGCCCTCCTCCTCGGCACGGCGCTTGTCCTGCTCGTCCCACGTCCGGGTGTCGCGCGGCTCTGCGTAGGGTTCCTCGTCCGGCGGGAGCCCGCCCGCCACGGCCCGCTGCCGTGCCGTCTCCGCGTCGAACTCCAGGCCGAGCAGGATCGCCAGGTTGCTGATCCACAGCCACACCAGGAAGACGATGACGCCGGCCATGGTCCCGTACGTCTTGTTGTAGGAGCCGAAGTTGGCGACGTAGAAGGCGAAGCCGGCGGAGGCCACCAGCCAGATGAGGAGTGCGAGCAGGCTGCCCGGGGTGATCCACCTGAATCCCCGGACCTTCGCGTTGGGTGTGGACCAGTACAGGATCGCGATCATGATCGTCACCAGGATCACCAGGACCGGCCACTTCGCGATCGACCACACCGTCAGCGCGGTGTCGCCCAGCCCCAGCGCGTCCCCGGCCCGCTTGGCGATGCCGCCGGTGAAGACCACGATGCACGAACTGATGATCGCCAGCACCATCAGCACCACCGTGACGGCCAGTCGCAGCGGCAGCACCTTCCACACCGGGCGGCCCTCGGGCACGTCGTAGACCGCGTTGGCGGTGCGGATGAAGGCGGCGATGTAGCCCGAGGCCGACCACAGCGCCAGCACGATGCCGACCACCGCCATGATCGACCCGGTGCCGCCGTTGTCCTGCAATTGGTGCACCGCCTTGGTGACGATGTCCGAGGCGGAGCCCGGGGCGAGACTGTCGACCTGGTCCAGGAGCTTGTCCGTGGTCGACTTCCCGGTCATGCCGAGGAAGGAGACGAGGACCAGCAGCGCCGGAAAGAGGGACAGCACCCCGTAGTAGGTGAGCGCGGCGGCGCGGTCGGTCAGCTCGTCGTTCTTGAACTCGCGCAGGGTGCCCTTGAACACCTCCTTCCAGGACTTCGCGGGCAGCTCCGTGGGACTGTCCGGGGCCTTGCGCTCGACCTCCGGGTCCGGGCCGTACCGCTCGCTGTCCGCGGCCGAGTCCGCGCGGGCGTCCGCCGGGCGCGAGCCGGTGTCGGTCGAGCCCGTGCGGGGGTCCGTCACGTCCCCGCGGGAGTCCGCGTCCGCGCCCGAGGGCGTGACGGCGTCCGGGGCGGGCCCGGTGTCCGCTTCCTGGTGCCTGTGTCCGAGTTTCGATAGCCGCGACATGGGGTGCGGGTATCCCCGACGCGCCCGATCACGCTCCGCTCGCGCGTCACCTGGCCCGTTCGGGTGGCGCCGGGGCCGCGTACCGTCCCCGGCGCCCTGCGGTGCGGGCGCGTGCGGGCCGTTTGGCGCGGGGGTGCCGGGTAACCCGGACGGGGCGAAACGATCTGTCCCCGAGCGGACCGGACGGAGATGCCATGGACGAGCAGGTCACCCCCTCACAGGCGGAGGGCGAACGGGACGACGAGGACGCGACGACCGACGGGCGCCCGGACATCCCGCACCCGACACCCTCGCAGGCCGAGGGCGAGCGGGACGACGAGCCCGGCGAGGAACGGTCCGGCCGGATCTGAGGCCCGTGCCCGGTGCCGGCGGCCCGGCGGCCGCTCGTCGCGGAGACGGCCCGGTCCGGCCCGTGACCCGCGACCGCGCGGTCAGGTCAGCGCGCGCCCCGGCCGCGCGCACCCCCGGTGCCGCGCCCGCAGGCGAGGCAGACCTCGGCGTGCGGCACGGCGAGCAGCCGGTCGCGCTCGATCGGCCCGCCGCACACCGCGCACCGCCCGTACGCGGGCGTGCCGAGGCGGTCCAGTGCGGCGTGCGTCCGCGCCAGCAGCGAGCGTGCCCGCTCGGCGTCCGCCCGCAACCGGTCGGCGGCGGTCACCTTGGCCCCCAGATCCCCCACGTCCCGATCGCAGTCCGCGTAGAGCGTGCTCATCTGCGCGTCGACGGCCGCCAGTTCCGCGCGCAGGCCCTCCGCCTGCGCGCGGAGCCGGGCACGGAGGTCGTCGAGATCCTGGGCTGACAGTTCGGTCGGCATGACGGCTCCTCGTCTCGACGGACCCGGGTTCCCGCCGGGACGGGGACCACACGCGGGGACACACCGCCGCACCCGTCGGCACACGAGCGAACCGGGCGAACGGGAGGAACACACCGTGCGACGAAGGATTCTGCTGGTCGGCTGGTTCAGCTTCCCGGACGGCGAGGCCACCGCGGGCGACGTCCTGGCCCTGCGCCGCGTCGAGGACGTCCTCGACCGCGCCGGACTGGAGCACGACACCGTCTGGAGCCCCCACTTCCGCCCCGGGGCGCTGCACTTCGACGCGGTCCGGCCGGGGGACCACACCCACCTGGTCTTCGTGTGCGGGCCCCTGCACGGGCCCCAGGTCGAGGAGTTGCACGCGCGGTTCCCGGGCTGCGTGCGGATCGCGGTGGGCGTCTCCGTGATCGACCCCCGCAGCGCGGCGGTCACCGGGTTCCACCGCGTACTGGCCCGGGACGCCCCGAACCGGGAGCCGGTCCGGGACCTCGCCGCGAGCGCCCCGCAGTTGCTGTCCACACCGGTGGCCGGGGTGATCCTCACCCACGGTCAACGGGAGTACGGGGAGCGCCGGCGGCACGCCGAGGTCGCGGAGGTGCTCACCCGCTGGCTCGGCGGCAAGGACTGCGCGCGGCTGCCGCTGGAGACCCGACTGGACGCCCACGACTGGCGCTTGGCCGGAACGGCGGCCCAAGTCCAGTCCGTCCTCGCCCGGTTGGACGTGGTCGTCACCGACCGGCTGCACGGCATGGTGCTGGCGCTGCGGGCCGGTGTGCCCGCGCTGGCCGTCGACCCGGTCGAGGGCGGCGCGAAGGTGACCGCCCAGGCCCACGCCTGCGGCTGGCCCGCGGTCGTCGGCGCCGAACGGCTCGACGCCCGGCGGCTGGAGCACTGGTGGACCTGGTGCCTGACCTCCGGACGCTCGGCGGCACGGGAGGTGCGGGAGGAGTTCCGCGGGGCCTCCGGGACGGGTGTGACACCCGGCGCGGGGGACGGCGTGGCCGGGCTGCTCGACGCCCTGGAGATCCGGGAGGCGGGGGCCCTGGGCGGCGGTTAGTTCCGGGGGGCCGCGGGCACCCGCACAGAGCGTCCACAGGCCAGGCGTTTCCGGGAGGACCCAACGTGACCACCGGCCGGATACCCGATCACGAGAAGCGGATACTCGAGGACATGGAGGCCGCTCTGCGGCGCGGCAACCGGCGGCTGGACCGGCGATTGCGGACGCTGCGGGTGCGCCGGGGCCCGGACCCCCGCCGGCTCGCGGCCTACGAGCCGCGCGTGGCGGTGGTGGCCGTCTGGCTGTGCGTGGCGGTGGCGCTGATGGTGACGGGGATCTGCACCGGCGAACCCCCGGTCATCTGGGCCTTCGCGGTGGTGTGGCCGGTGGCGCTGTACGGCGTCTTCCGCCTCCTCTGCCGCCGGGCCGGCCCCTGACGGAACGGCCCCCCTCGCGCACTGGGCGCTCGCCCCAGACCAGGCCGGGCAAACGCTCCGGACCGGCGGGGTACGGCGGACGCCCTGAAGCCGGCACTCGCACGGTCCCGGGCCGGATCCGGCCGCGCCTCGCACGTCCAGGGGGCGTCCGCCGTCCTCCGGGGCCTGCCCGTCCTCGGGCCAGCCCGTCCTCGGGCATGCCTGTCCTGCGGGCCTGACCGTCCTCGGCCCGCCCGTCGTCCCCGGGTCCTCGCCCGGCCCGACCACCTGTCCGGCGGACGTGACCGGCGGACGGGACCGGGGCGCGGACCCCGGCCGAGGTCGGCACGCACCCCGGATGGCACCGGGCACACGTCCCGGACCGACCCCGGCACGCGCGCCCCGTACCGCGCCGGGGCGCCCGCCCTTCCGGGGCACGGCCGCCTCCGCCCACGCCGGCCACCGCGTCGCCGGCCGCTCCTGCCCCGCCGGCGGTGGGGGCGCGTGACCTACCCCACCCGTTCCCGCCGCACGGATCACGCATCGGCTGCGCCGGCCGTGGCACTTGACCTGGCATGCACTGGTTTCACATGGCGGCTCGGGCCGTCCGGGGGCAACTGAAGGGCGGTGCGCTCGCGGCCCACCGCGCCTGGTCCGGGCCGGGGCGGGAGAGGGACCTGCTCGTCCAGGCCGTCAAGGCGGCACTCGCCGCCTTCCTCGCCTGGCTCGCCGCCGGCTGGTGGCTGCAGGCGCCGGTCGCCTTCGTCGCCCCCTGGGTCGCCATCGTCCTCGTCGAGTCGACCGTGTACCGCTCGATCGCGCACGGGCTGCAGCAACTCGCCGCCATCGCCACCGGCACGGTCGTCGCGACCGCCGTCGCCCTCGCCCTGAACAGCACCCTGCCGGCGATGGCCGTGGTGCTCCCCGCCACCGTCCTGCTCGGCAATTGGCGCCGCCTGGGCAGCCAGGGCATCTACGCGGCCACCGGCGCCCTCTTCGTCCTCACCGGCCCCTCGGTCGGCTTCGCGACCTCCGCCGCCCGGATCGGCGAGGCCGTCTTCGGCGCGCTCGTCGGCATCGCCGTCAACGCGCTGATCCGCCCGCCGACCTACCTGCGCAGCCCGCGTGCCGCGCTGCACGACGCCGCCGAGGAGGCGCGGTCGGTGATGGAGGACGTGGCGGACGGCCTCGACGGCGCCGACTGGGACGCGGCCCGGGCCGGCGAATGGCACGAACGCGCCCTGCACCTGAGCCGCCTGGTCGACCAGGCCCGTTCCGCCCTCGGGTGGAGCCGGGAGAGCCTGCGCGTCAACCCGCGCCGCCGTGCCCGCGCCGTCGCCGGGCCGGGCAGCGCCTACGACGACGCCGTGACCGTCTTCGACTACGTCGCCGTCCACACCGCCGGTGTCACCCGCACCGTCCTGGAGACCGCCGGGGAGGACCGCACCCTGTCCTGGCCCGGCGCCCCCCTGGCCCGCCCCTACGCCGCCTTCCTGCGCCAGACCGCCGAGGCCGTGCGCCTCTACAGCGAGGCCCGCTTCGGCGACGGCTCCGCCGAGGAGCTCGGGAAGGCCGTCCAAGGGCTGCGGGACACCCTCGGCGAACTGCGCCGCCGGCTCCCGGACGCCGCCACCGGGGACCCCGAGGACCTCGCGACCTACGGCACCCTGCTCACCCAGGCCCGCCGGCTCACCGACCAGCTCGTCCCCGTTGACCCGAGCGGGTGACCGGAATTTTGCGTTTCGTTGGGATTCGCTGGAACTGTGAGGGCCCCACTCGATCCACGGAGGGCCCATGCACCACGGCCGTCGGCTGCGCGACGCGATCGCCCACCCCGGTACGACCCCGCTCATCGGCGTCTACGACATGTACTCCGCCTCCCTGGCCGCCCGGCACTACGACGGCCTGTTCGTCTCCGGGTTCGGTTTCGCCGCCTCCCACTACGGGCTGCCCGACATCGGCTTCATCGCCTGGCCGGACATCGTGCAGTTCGCCGAACGGCTCCGCCTCGCGCTGCCCGCCCACCACCTCCTCGTCGACATCGACGACGGCTACGCCGACCCCGAGGTCGCCTGCCACGTCGTCCAGCGCCTGGAACGGGCCGGGGCCTCCGGCGTGATCCTGGAGGACCAGCAGCGGCCCCGCCGCTGCGGGCACGCGGACGGCAAGCGGATCCTGCCCCTGGAGGAGTACCTGGAGAAGCTGGGCATGGTCCTCGACAGCCGGGAGGAACTGGTGGTCGTCGCCCGCACCGACGCCGTCGAGGACGCCGAGCAGATCCGCCGGGCCACCGCCCTCGCCAAGAGCGGCGCCGACGTCGTCCTCGTCGACGGGGTCCGCAGCGTGGCCGCGATCCGCCGGATCCGGGAGGCGGTCGGCGACACCCCGCTGCTGTTCAACCAGATCGGCGTCGGCAAGTCCCCCCGCCTCTCGCTCACCGAACTGACGGAACTCTCCGTCGACGTGGCGATCTACAGCACCCCCTGCCTGTTCGCCGCCCACCGGGCCATCGACAGCGCCCTGGACGAGCTCAAGCGCGCCGACGGACGGCTCCCCGACACCGCCGGCCTCCCCGACGCGGTGGGCGTGGCCACCTCCACCCGGCTCCTGGAGACCAACATCAGCCGCCACCACGTACGGGGGGCCACCGGCTGACGGGCCGTCCCCGCGAGCCGTCCCCGCGAGCCGTCCCCGCGAGCCGGGCCCGGCGGGGCAGGCGGGCCCGGCGCGGACCTCACGCGCGGTGCCTGCCGCGGCGCGGCCCGGAACGGACGCCCTGGGTGAGGGCGAAGAGCAGGCCGAGGCTCTGCAGTACCGCGCAGACGGTGATCAGCGTGTCCATGGCCGCCGGGCCGGCGGCGGCCATGAGCAGGCCGGCGAGGGGATAGGGCAGGAGCAGGAGGAGCACGGACACCGACAGCGTGCTGCCGAACACCTCGACGGGGATGAGCCGGGAGCGCAGAGTGCGCAGGACGACGGCCAGCACGGTGTCGCCGGCCATGAAGACGGCGACCAGCAGGAGGTACGTCCGGTAGGAACCGGCGTAGGCGATGAGGAGGCACGGCACGCTCGTCACCACGGCGGCGAAGCGCCCCACCCGCTTCAGCCCCCACCGGTCGATCACGACGCGGCAGAGGACCACCGCCAGCAGCGAGGCGACGGCCGCGCAGGACCAGATCACGCCGACCGAGGCGCTGGACCGGCCGAGGTCCTGCACCACGATCACCGGGGTGGCCGCCTCCAGCAGGCCGAGGGCCAGGTTGGAGAACGCCAGCCCGGCCACCAGCCACATGAGCGCCGGGAGCGAGCGCAGGGTGGTCCAGCCGGCCCGCCATCCCGGTGCGGCGGGCGTGCTCGCCGGAGCCGGTGCCCGGCGCATGCGCGGGACGAGGACGCAGGCCAGTGCCGACAGGCCGCCGATCACCGCGAGCATGCCGCTGGAGCCCTTCCACTGGAGAAGGAAGCCGCCTGCCGCCGGACCGACCAGGGCGGCCGTCTGGTCGATGCCCAGGAGGACGGACTGCACGCGGTGTCCCATGTCGCCCGCGTCCCGGCTGACGACCGCGCCGACGCTCTCGGCCGCGATGAAGCTGAACTGGGTCAGGCAGCCCACGCCGGCCGCCAGGAACATCACGGGACCCAGGGCCGCGTCCTCGTCCATCATCGCCAGGGCCGGGGCCACGCCCGCGACGACCAGTGCCCGGCCCGCGGCGGCCAGCCGGAACACCCGCGCGGGCCCGTAACGGTCGACGGCCATCCCGGCCAGGCCGAACATGCACAGGCGGGGCGCCCATGCCAGCACGAAGGCGACCCCGGTCAGGGAGGCCGAGTTCGTCGTTCCCAGCACCAGCAGCGGGATGCCGTAGGTGGCCATGGACGAGGCGGTCGCGTCCGCGAGCCGGGGCAGGTAGACGCCCCGCATCCGGCCAGGGTTGACGGTTTTGGCATGCCGCGGCACATCGGGCCGGACTTTCGTGGCTATCAAGGCAACACTTCTCTGTGGACCGTGACGGCGGTCGGCGTACGACCTGGAAGGGAGAGGGGCGAAGTCGGTGAACGGGTTCTTCTTTGCGCTCCCCTTCCTGGGAGGTGGCGGCAGACCGCGTCCCGGACCTCGGTCGCAGGGGCGGCCCGCCGACGGCACGTCAGGGACGGACGGTCATGCGCACAACTGCCGCGGGCCAGAAGGACGTTTACCGCTCAACAACTGCACACTTTGATCAGCGTGATCAACTCGCCAAGTGTTACGCCGGGTAAGACGAGGTCGCGGACGCGTAACCGCGTCCACCCGCCCCGCGACCGGTCTCCCCGCGATGGCGGAAGCCCTGCCGGAACGCCCCCGCGGCCGTTACCTTGCCCGCATGACCGACACCTGGCGGGCCGGTGCGCCCGGCGTCCTGCGACTGCCCTCGGGCCGACTGGTACGGGGGCGCGGCCTGCGGCACCCGCTGCCGCCGGGCGTGAGACCCCAGTACGGCGTGTACCTGCTCGGCGGCCGGCCGCCGGAGACCGACTGGGAGTCCTGCTGGCTGCGCTGGCCGGACTTCCGGCTGCCCGCCGACCGGGCACGGGCGCGCGAGGTCCTCGCCGGCGCGTGGGAACGGGCCGGCACCGAACGCGTCGAGTTCGCCTGCGGCGGCGGGCGCGGCCGGACCGGGACGGCGCTGGCCTGCCTCGCGGTCCTCGACGGCGTACCGGCGGCCGAGGCGGTGGCCTTCGTGCGGCGCCACTACGACCGGCGGGCGGTGGAGACGCCCTGGCAGAAGCGGTACGTACGGGCCTTCGGCCGAGGGTGACAGGGCTGCGGACCGGGGGATCGGGAGCCCCGCGTCCGCGGCGTGGTCCGGCCGGGAGGCCCTCAGGCCCGGTCGATGTGCACGTTCGTCGACTTCACCCGGGCCGTGGCCTCCACGCCCACCTCCAGACCCAGCTCCTCCACCGCCTCGCGGGTCAGCAGGGACACCAGGCGGTGCGGGCCCGCCTGGATCTCCACCTGCGCCGCCACGTCGCCGAGCTTGACCGCCGTCACGATGCCGGGGAACGCGTTGCGGGCCGAGGTGTACGAGGGGAGGTCCTCGGCCCCGTCCGATTCGCCGCCGCGCGCCAGCTCCACGGAGAAGGCGGCCAGATCACGGCCCTGGATGAGACGGCGTCCGCCCTCGTCGCGGTGGGTGGCCACACGGCCCGCGTCGGCCCAGCGGCGCGCGGTGTCCGGGCTGACGCCCAGGAGACGGGCGGCCTGGCCGATCGTGTAGGACTGCATGGCCGTCAAGATAGCCCGCGGGGCCCCGCCACGAGGACGGTGACCGGGTCGACCGGCCGGGCAGGCCGGAGGTCGAGACGTGGACAGGGGGCGTTGCGGGCCGCTCGTGGAGGCCCGCAGCGCCCCCTGGCTCGATGTGCGACGGGGACCGCGGGACCGATCCCTGTCTGCCCGGGCGAGCGGCACGGGTGCCACGCTAGGACGCACCCCGGACCCCGCCCAAGGAGGGAAGCCCCTACAACCCCGCACGCAGGGAAAACCCTCGATGACCCGAGGGCCGGAAAATCACTCCGCGCGCCGTGCGGCCGCCAGCCGGACGATGTCCACCCGGGAGCGGATCCCCAGCTTGCGGTACACCCGCGTCAGCGTCGCCTCGACGGTCTTGACGCTGATGAACAGCCGCGCGGCTATCTCCCGGTTGGTCGCCCCCTCCATCACCAACGCCGCCACCTGCCGCTCCGTCGCGGCGAGCCCGCCCAGGGCCTCCGCCCCCGGCGACACCCCCGCCCGTACCGCCGTCGGGGTGCCCGGCTCGGCCACCGGCTGCGCCTCGGCCTGCCGCAGCCACGGCACCGCACGGCACCGCCGGAACAACCGTGCCGCCTCCTCGTAGGACGCGGCACCCGGCCGCCGCCCCCGCAGCCCCGCCAGCGCGTACACCGCCCGCGCCTCCTCCAGCCCGTACCCGAGCCGGCCCAGCCGGTCCCGCGCCGACGAGAGCTGCCGCACCGCGCCGTCCACGTCCCCGCGCGCCGCCCGCGCCAGCGCCTCCGCCCGGTCCAGCACCGCCAGCACGCTCTCCCGCCCGAGCGCGGACGCCCGGACCCGCGTGACGTCCACCAGACGCTGGGCCTCCGCGGGCTCGCCGACCCGCACCAGGGCCTCGGCGAGATCACCGTGCCAGCGCCCGCGCGCCGGGTCCGTCACACCGAGCTGCTCCTCCAGGTCCCGCACCCGCCGCAGCGACCGCACCGCCCCCGCCGCGTCCCCGGCCACGAGCTGGGCGTGCCCCAGCGCGCCGAGAGCCCGGGACAGATACACCTGGTCGCCGTGGTCCTCGGCCCGTGAGACCGCCTCCCGGGCCAGCGCCCCGGCCCGCTCCACGTCCCCGCCCGCGGCCTCCGCGAGCGAGGTGAACATCGCCGCCGCGGCCTGGCCGATCCCGGTGTCCCGGGCCAGCCGCAGGCTCTCCCTGGCGAGGTCGAGGGCGCGGGCGCAATGCCCGGCGCGCAGCTCCGTCTCGGCGAGCCCGCGCAGGAAGTGCACCTCGCTCTCGACCATCCCGCGCCGGCGCACCTCACGCAGCAGCGCGCTGATCGTGGTGCGGGCCTCGGCGAGCCGGTCGCTCATGATCAGCCAGCGGAAGCGGGCGGCCCCGACGCCGTTGTGGTCGCAGGCCACCCGCGGGTCCTGCGGCTCCCGCATCGCCCGCTTGATGGTGGCCGGGGCGTCCGGGTGACCCATCAGCGTCTCCGCCTGGGCCTGGAAGGCGAGCGCCATCAGCTCGGTGCGCCGGTCGCCGGCCCGCTCGGCCAGCGAGGCCGCCCGGGCCGCCTCCTGCCGGGCCTCGGCGAAGTCGCCCTCGTAGATCGTGGCCCGCCAGGCGAGCTGGTAGTGCACCAGCGCCAGCAGCCTCGGGTCCTCACCGGCGTCGGCGAGGGCCTGCGGATAGGCCGCGTCGACCTCCCCGAGGGCGTGCCCGGCCGACTCGATCACCACGATCCAGGCCCGCACCCGCTCGGCGGGCGCGGAGGCGTCGGCCAGGACCTGGCGGGCCAGGTCGCGGGCGAGGTCCGTCTCGCCGGCGATCAGCGCGTCCTCGGCCGCCTGCAGCCGCCACACCGACGGGCCCGGCTCGGCGTCCGGCGGGGTGTGCCGGGCGGCCAGCAGGCCGAGGCCGGCCGCCACCGAGGGCGCCCCGCGCTCCCGGGCCGCCGCGGCGGCCTCGCCGAGTCGCTCGGCGACCCGCGGATCGGTGCCCTCGGTGGCCAGCGCGAGGTGCCGGGCCCGTTCGATCGGATCGGAGGCGGCCGTGGACAGCGCCGCGTGCGCGGAGCGCCGCTCCTCCGGGTCGGCCTCCGCGTACAGCGCGGCGGAGATCAGCGGGTGCGCGAACCGCACGCCGGGGGAGTCGCGGTCGGTCACCAGCAGCCCCAGCGCGGCCGCCCGGGCGATCTCGGCCTCGGCGTTCTCCCGCCCGGCCGCGTGCAGCAGGGCGGTGGTCGGGCGGGCGCCGGCGCTGGCCACCAGCAGGGTGCGGCGGGCCTCGGCGGACAGCGCCTCCAGCCGGTTGAGGACGAGGGCACGCAAGGACGTCGGCACCGGCAGCGGTTCCCCGGGGCCGGGCGGGACCGGGTTCTCGGCGAGGGCGCGGCCCAGCTCCAGGGCGAACAGCGGGTTGCCTCCGCTGGTGCGGTGGATGTCCCGCACCGTGGAGCGGGGCAGCGCGCCGAAGCCGCGGCGGGCGAGGAGTTCGGCGGTCTGCGCGCGGGACAGCGGGCCGACGCGGACGGCGAGGGTGTCCGGGGGCGTGGCGCGCAGGAAACGGTCGTGCTCGGGGCCGCGTGGGTCGCTCCCGGTGCGGGCCGCGCACAGCATCCGGATCGGCATGTCGCCCAGGCGCCGGGCGGCGAAGCCGAGGAGTTCGGTGCTCGCGGGGTCCAGCCACTGCAGATCGTCGGCGACGATCAGGACGGGGCCGCGGGCGGCGAGCGCGCGCAGCGTGGACAGCACGGCGAGGCGCAGCGCGAGGCCGTCGCGCTCCAGGGTGGACTCGCCGCGGCCGGTCAGCGCGGACTCCAGCGCGGTGCGCTGGGCGGCGGGCAGACGGTCGGCCACGTCGGCCGCGACCAGGCCGAGGAGGTCCGCGAGGGCGAGGAAGGGCAGATGCGACTCCGACTCGGTGGCGGAGCAGCGCAGCACGGTGTGCGCGGTGGCCGCGTGCTCGGCGGCGAGGGCGCGCAGGACGGCGGACTTGCCGATGCCGGCGGGGCCGTGCACGAGGACGCTGCCGCCGCGGTCGAGCTGGTCGCGGGCGCCGGCGAGGAGGTCCTCGCGGCCGACGAGGGGGGTGGGGCGGGCTCTGCCGGGTTTCTCGGACTCGCGTCCCACGGTCTCCGCCTCCTCCTGCTGTCGGGCCGGGGCCAATCTTAGGTGCGGCGCGAGGGTGCCCGGACGGGAGTTGCACGCCCCCGCCGCCCCTGCCCGTCCCGTCCTCGAAGGGGCTCCGCCCCTTCCACCCCACGAGGGCGCGGGAGTTGGGCCGAACGAGAGGAACACCCCCCGAGACCCGGAACGTAGCGTGATTTTCACAACCGCGGCACACACCCGGCCCACCCAGCCCCCACCTCACCCAGGAGCGCGCACCTGAAGGGCGCGCATCTGAGGGGCGCGCATCTGAGGGGCGCGGGGAACTGCGCGCCCAGTCCTCACGCACCCGCAGCCGCCCCCGCACAGGCACCCCCGCCCCCTCAAGGCACCCCGCATCTCACACCCCCGGGTGCCTGCGCCCCCCTGAGGGGCGCGGGGAACTGCGCGCCCAGCCCTCACGCACCCGCAGCCGCCCCCGCACAGGCACCCCCGCCCCCTCAAGGCACCCCGCACCTCACACCCCCGGGTGCCTGCGCCCCCCTGAGGGGCGCGGGGAACTGCGCGCCCAGTCCTCACGCACCCGCAGCCGCCCCCGCACAGGCACCCCCGCCCCCTCAAGGCACCCCGCACCTCACACCCCCGGGTGCCTGCGCCCCCCTGAGGGGCGCGGGGAACTGCGCGCCCAGCCCTCACGCACCCGCAGCCGCCCCCGCACAGGCACCCTCACCCCCGCAAGGCGCACGGCCCCGAGGCACCCCGGGCGCGGCCGTTCTTCCGCATCCCCGGAGGGTCACGGCAACGCGCCCGCCTGGCGCGCGGCCACCACCGCCTCGCCCCGCGTCCTCGCCCCCAGCTTCCGCATCGCGGACCTCAGGTAGGCCTTGACCGTCTCGGGCCGGACGCCCAGCCGTTCGGCCACCCCCGCGTTGGTCGCCCCGACCGCCACCCACGCCAGCACGTCGACCTCCCGGGGCGACAGCCCCACGTCCGCCCCGCCGGTGTCGGTCCCGGCGAGCCGCCCGCACACCGTCAGCAGCTCCGCCCGCAGCGCCGGGTCGGCGATCCGCGGCGCCAGCGCCCGCAGCGCCCCGTGCGCCTCCCGCACCCGCTCCCAGTCACCGGCGCCGGAGCCGGTACCCGTGCCCGGCCCCCCGCCCTCCGCGGCACCCCTCGTCGCCGCCAGCAGCTCCGCCACCTCGTCCCGCACGACGAGCGCCTGCTCCACGTCCCGGGCCGCCGCCACCGCCATCGTCAGCGTGCGCTCGCCCAGCGGCTGGGCCGAGCGCAGCGCCCCGTACAGCACCCCGCGCACCCGCCGCCGTACGACCACCGGCACCGCGAGCACGGACCGCAGCCCCTCCCGCGCCACGGCCGCGTCGTACTCGTGGGTGATGTGCCGGGCCGCCGCGTACTCGGTCACCGCGCACGGCCGGGACAGTGCCACGACCTTGCCGCCGAGCCCGTTGCCGGACACCACCGCCAGCGAGCGGAGCGCGGCCGTCGCGGTCCCGCTCAGTTCGCTGATGCGGATCTGGGGGCGCCCGGGCTCCACGAGCCCCCCGAACGCCACCGGCAGCCCCGTGGCCCGCCGCAGCCGCGCCAGCGCCCCGCGCATCTCCGCCGCATCGGCCGCCCGGCCCGCGTCAGCCGTCATCCCGTCCGCCCTTCGCCCCGCCCGTCGGCACGGGCCCGTCACCCCACCCCCGTTCGGGGGTGGTGAGACCCGCATCACGGATTAGACGATGGAGGACGGCTGTCCGGCAATGAGTCCGGCACTGAGGAGGACACATGACGGCGACTGCGGGTACGGGCGCGACCGACGAGTTCAGGGCCGCGCGGGACTTCCTGCTCACCCACCGCGAGGACTGGGCCGCGGCCCACGAGGGCTTCCGCTGGCCCCGCCCGGCGCGCTTCAACTGGGCGCTCGACTGGTTCGACGTCATCGCCCGCGGCAACGACCGCACCGCCCTGCACATCGTGGAGGAGGACGGCACGACCGTACGGCTGTCCTTCGCCGAGCTGTCGGAGCGCTCGGACCGGGTCGCGAACTGGCTGCGCGGACGCGGGGTGCGCGCCGAGGACCGGGTGCTGGTCATGCTGGGAAACCAGGCGGAGCTGTGGGAGACCATGCTCGCCGCGATGAAGCTGCGCGCCGTCGTCATCCCCGCGACCCCGCTGCTCGGTCCGGCCGATCTGCGGGACCGGGTCGAGCGCGGCCGCGTCCGGCACGTCGTCGTACGGGCGTCGGACGCCGAGAAGTTCGCCGAGGTGCCCGGCCGCTACACGCGTGTCGCGGTGGGCGGCGCCGCCGAGGGCTGGCAGCGGTACGAGGACGCCTACGAGGCGCCGGCCGCGTTCGTCCCGGACGGGCCCACCCATTCGGACGACCCGCTGATGCTGTACTTCACCTCCGGCACCACCGCCCACCCCAAACTGGTCGAGCACACCCACACCTCGTACCCGGTCGGCCACCTCGCGACGATGTACTGGATCGGGCTGAAGCCCGGCGACGTGCACCTGAACATCTCCTCACCCGGCTGGGCCAAGCACGCCTGGTCCAACCTGTTCGCGCCGTGGAACGCGGAGGCGACCGTCTTCCTGTTCAACTACACCCGCTTCGACGCGGCCCGGCTGATGGCCGAGATGGACAAGGCCCGGGTCACCACCTTCTGCGCCCCGCCCACCGTGTGGCGCATGCTCATCCAGGCCGACCTGAGCCAGTTGCGGACCCGCCCCCGCGAGGCCGTCGCCGCCGGTGAGCCGCTCAACCCCGAGGTGATCGAGCAGGTGCGGCGGGCCTGGGGCGTCACCATCCGGGACGGCTTCGGGCAGACGGAGACGGCCGTGCAGGTCTCCAACAGCCCCGGCCAGCCCCTCAAGGCGGGGTCGATGGGCCGCCCGAGCCCCGGCTACCGCATCGAACTGCTCGACCCGGTCTCCGGCGCCCCGGGCGCGGACGAGGGCGAGATCGCCATCGACATGTCCGACCACCCCGTCGGCCTGATGACCGGCTACCACGGCGACGCCGACCGCACCGCCGAGGCCATGGCCGGCGGCTACTACCGCACGGGCGACATCGGCGCCCGCGACGAGGACGGGTACCTCACCTACATCGGGCGCCGGGACGACGTCTTCAAGGCGAGCGACTACAAGATCAGCCCCTTCGAGCTGGAGAGCGCCCTGCTGGAGCACGAGGCGGTCGCGGAGGCGGCCGTCGTGCCGGCCCCCGACGAGGTGCGGCTCGCGGTGCCGAAGGCGTATGTCGTCCTCGCCGAGGGCTGGCAGCCGGGACCCGACACCGCGAAGGTGCTCTTCGAGCACTCCCGGGAGGCCCTCGCCCCCTACAAGCGCATCCGGCGACTGGAGTTCGGCGCGCTGCCCAAGACCGTGTCCGGCAAGATCCGCCGCATCGAGCTGCGCGAGGCCACGGCCGCCGGCTCGACGGACGAGTACCGCGAGGAGGACTTCCGATGACGGCACCGGAAGCGGACGCGCTGCCCGCCTCGTACGCCCACGGCACCAGCACGACACCGCTGCTCGGCGACACCATCGGCGCCGACCTCGACCGCGCGATCGCCGCGTACCCCGGCCGCGAGGCCCTCGTGGACGTCCCCTCCGGACGCCGCTGGACGTACGCCGAGTTCGGCGCGGCCGTGGACGAGGTGGCGCGCGGCCTGCTCGCCAAGGGCGTCACCACCGGCGACCGCGTCGGCATCTGGGCGGTCAACTGCCCCGAGTGGGTGCTCACCCAGTACGCCACCGCCCGCATCGGCGCCGTCATGGTGAACATCAACCCCGCCTACCGGGCGCACGAGCTGGAGTTCGTGCTCCGGCAGGCCGGGGTCACCCTGCTGATCGCCTCCCTCGCACACAAGGGCAGCGACTACCGCGCCCTGGTCGAGGAGGTGCGCGGCCGCTGCCCGGACCTGCGCGAGACGGTGTACATCGGAGATCCCTCCTGGGACGCCCTGACGGCCGGTGCCGTCTCCGTTCCCCAGGACCGTCCGGCGGTGATCGGCGCGGGGCTGAGCTGCGACGATCCGATCAACATCCAGTACACCTCGGGCACCACCGGCTTCCCCAAGGGCGCCACCCTCTCCCACCACAACATCCTCAACAACGGCTTCTGGGTGGGCCGTACGGTCGGCTACACCGAGCAGGACCGGGTCTGCCTGCCCGTCCCCTTCTACCACTGCTTCGGCATGGTAATGGGCAACCTGGGAGCCACCTCGCACGGCGCCTGCATCGTCATCCCGGCCCCCTCCTTCGAACCGGCAGCGACCCTGCGGGCAGTCCAGAGCGAGCGCTGCACCTCGCTGTACGGCGTCCCGACGATGTTCATCGCGGAGCTGAACCTCCCCGACTTCGCCTCCTACGACCTCTCCTCCCTGCGCACCGGCATCATGGCGGGCTCGCCCTGCCCGGTCGAGGTGATGAAGCGGGTCGTCACCGAGATGCACATGGCGGAGGTGTCCATCTGCTACGGCATGACGGAGACCTCGCCCGTGTCGCTGCAGACCCGCCGGGACGACGACCTGGAGCACCGCACCGGCACCGTCGGCCGCGTCCTGCCGCACATCGAGGTCAAGGTCGTCGACCCGGTGACCGGGGTGACACAGCCGCGCGGCACCTCCGGCGAACTGTGCACCCGCGGTTACAGCGTGATGCTCGGCTACTGGGAGGAGCCCGCGAAGACCGCCGAGGTCGTCGACGCCGGGCGCTGGATGCACACCGGGGACCTCGCCGTGATGCGCGAGGACGGCTACGTCGAGATCGTCGGCCGCATCAAGGACATGATCATCCGCGGCGGCGAGAACGTCTACCCGCGCGAGATCGAGGAGTTCCTCTACGCCCACCCGAAGATCGCCGACGTGCAGGTGGTGGGCGTGCCGCACGAGCGGTACGGCGAGGAGGTGCTCGCGTGCGTCATCCCGCGCGAGGCCGGCGACCCGCCCACCCTCCAGGAGGTCCGCGCCTTCTGCGAGGGCCGCCTCGCCCACTACAAGGTGCCCACCCGGCTGAGCGTCCTCGACTCCTTCCCGATGACCGTCTCGGGGAAGGTCCGCAAGGTGGAACTGCGGGAGCGGTACGCGGAGCCGGCGGGCGGGCGGGACTGAACGCGGCACGCCGCGGGGGCGGCCCCCACGACCTGGGCCGCCCCCGCGCCGCACCGCTCACCGCGTTCCCGCGCGGCGACCGGTGGTGCTCCGTGACGCGGACCCGAACACCCCTGCCGGTTCCGCGTGACGTCCACGAGCCCCGCCGCCCCCGTGCCGGCGGGCCCCGTGTGAGAGGGAATGTGCCCGTGCCGGGGGGCGGTTGAAGCGCCGGAGGCCGGGTTCAGAGGTTCATTTGAGGGTTGCGTAGGGCGCGTACGCCACGGGCGGTACGCCGTCCGCCGCGCCGTCCCGGTCGGACCGCGGCGCCGTGCCGGTCGGGTCCGGTGCCGCCGTTCCGGGCCGGGCTCCGTGCCGGTCGGGTCCGGTGCCGCCGTGCCGGTCAGGCCGTGGCGCGCAGCCGCTCGCGGACCTCCCGCGCGATCCGGTGGACGTCCCCGGCCGGGCGGGTGGCCAGGCGGCCCGGGGCGCGGGTCCAGCGCTCCTCCAGGGCGTACCAGTCGACCGCCGCCGGTGCCCGGCCCTCGGTCAGGGCCGCGCGCAGCTCCGTGAAGTACGTCGACCAGCGCAGCCGGTACAGGCCGCCGACCAGCCCCGCCCACTCGCGGTTCGCGTAGTCCCGCAGACCCGCCTCCGCGCCCTGACGGGTGCCCCACACCGTCAGCAGGGACAGCGCGTCGTACTGCAGCCGGTCCCGCTCGGCCTCGTCCGCGCCCCAGGCCCGCGCCTGGGCCGTCCAACGTCCCAGCAGGTGCCGTGCGTCGGTGCCCACCAGCCGCTCCAGCAGGTCCATCAGGGACAGCCAGTCACCGCTCGCCGCGTCGAAGGCCTTCACGTCCCGGGCCGCGCAGGCCCGTGCGATCCGGGGCAGCAGGGCGCGGCTCCGGTTGGACAGGCACTGGCGGGCCACGTCGAGCAGGTCCCGCCGGTAGGCCGAGGACTCGCGCAGTCCCGGCCGCACCTTCAGCAGTTCGTCCAGCGCCCGCTCGAACTCGTGCGCGTCGTAGCGCAGTTCCTTCGGCGACCAGGAGGCCGCCCGCCGGGCGGTCAGCGAGGGCCGGGCACCGAACAGGCCGTCGGCGCCCTCGCTCCAGGAGTCGGCGCGCGTGGTGCCGTAGGCGGTGCGGCGCAGCACGTCCCAGGCGGCCTCGGCGTGCGCGTCGTACGCCCCGTACCGGGACCGCGCCCACCGTGCGAACCACGCCTTCAGGTCCAGTTCGCCCTCGTGCCAGGGCAGTTCGGAGAACAGGGCGAAGGCCGCCGGGTTGTTGTCGGCGGCCTCCGGGAGCAGCGCGATGCCGCGCAGGGCGCTGCCCTCCTTGGTGCGCCAGGCCTCGTACAGGCGGGCCCAGTCGGGGGTGTTGGCGCCGAGTGTCGTGTGGCCGCCGAAGTTCCAGATCGAGCCGAAGGCGTAGGGGACCCCGCCCCAGTCGGCCTCGCGGTCGGTGACGGTGGGGAAGCGGTCGGACAGCCCGTCCACGACCAGCAGCCGCTCCCTGCCCGCCGCGCCGTCCGGGCCGCCGGAGGCGACGGCGTCGAGGATCGCCCGCGGCGGATTGTGCCGCCAGCCCAGCAGCACCCAGACGGCGTCCGGACGGGCCCTGCGCAGCGCCCGTTCGACGCCCTTGGCGGCCTCGCCGACGGGCACGTCACCGGCGGTGCCGCCCTCGTGCAGCAGGTCCATCTTGTAGTGGGTGGACGCACCGAACAGCTCGCCCTGGACGCGGTAGAAGGCCGCCGCGACCCGGGCGAAGAGGTCGGTGCGCGGGTCGAGCCAGTCGGGCCGGTCGAACCCCATCCAGGTGCCCTGCGGCACCGTGCGCGCCCCCCGGTTGCGCGCGGCGAAGCCGGGCGGCACCGTGCCGAAGTAGCCGGGCAGCACCGGCACCATGCCCAGCTCGCGCAGCCGGTCCGCGAGGCGCCGGCCGAGCGCGGCACGGGCGTCGAGGAGCTGGGCGGAGACGGGCTCGCGGAAGGCGGCCGACGTGGGGAAGGACGCCATGTTCTGCAGCAGCCACCACGGCTGGT
This sequence comes from Streptomyces griseoaurantiacus, assembly GCF_036189845.1. NCBI lineage: Bacteria > Bacillati > Actinomycetota > Actinomycetes > Kitasatosporales > Streptomycetaceae > Streptomyces > Streptomyces griseoaurantiacus. The sequence goes on from NZ_CP108326.1 coordinate 6,011,598, forward strand.
GGGCCGGGCCCGGGAGCCACGCCCGCAGCTCCTCCTCGCCGTACCCGAACTCCTGGAACACCCGGTGGTACAGCGCGTCCGCGCCCACCGTGACCAGGACCTGGTTGTAACCGTGCAGCGCGAGCACGTCGAGCTCGCGCTCCCAGTACGACCAGTCGTGGTACGGCCCGGTGTAGCCCTCGTTGGTGTCGTTGAGCGCGAAACGGTGGGGCACGCCGGCACGCCGGGTGACGGCCGTCCCGCCGGGCATTCCGGGCAGGATGCGGGGCAGGTCGAGCTGTTCCCCGGCCCAGTTGACGTCGGCGTCGGCGACGTGGCGCAAGTACCAGTTGAGTCCGGTGAGCTGGGTGCCGGGCGTGCCCCCGGCGATCCGGAGCCGGCCGGCCTCGCCGGAGACGGTGAAGGTGTCGCGCCCGCCCTCGGTGCGGAAGGAGAACTGGTGCCAGTGCCGGGGCAGCAGCCGGCGCGCGGCGGCGGCCGCGGCCCGGGCGCCCGTGTCCCCGCCGCTGGCGCCGAGCGCCGGTCCGCCCTCCGCGAGGGTGGCCGCACCGGCGACGGCGGCGCCCGCGGAACCGGCGGCGAGGGCGGACAGCAGGGAACGGCGCGCCAGCGGCATGGTGTCTCCGTCGCTCACGGGGGGCGGGGTGGTGCGGTGTGGGAGCGGTGCCGGCCGTGGCCGCTCCGCGCCCGGAACGTCGTGGCAGACATACCCGCCACGGCGTGCACCGAGCGGCACATCCCCCACCTGGGCGAGAAGCCGTGGTGAACGCCTCGTGCGCCGGTGCGGGTGCGGGTGCGGGCCAGGAGCGGCCTGTGATCGGACACGGGGGCCGCATGCGGCGGGGAGAAGCGTGGCGGGGGCTCGGACCCCCTGCGGCTCGCGGCCGACCTGGAGCGGCCGGGAGCGGCGCGGCCCCGGTCCGTCGCCGCCCGACCCAGGCCGGAGTCGACGACACGCCGGACGGCCTCGTACCCGGCTATGCGCTGTCCCCCCGGCCTGGGCCCCCTGGGCGCTCCGCACCACGGTCCCCCGGCGGCCGGCCGCCGCGGCCCTGGTCCACCGCCTGACGGGCGCCCTGCTGTGCGCCCCTCATCCTTCGTCCGCGGCTACTTCCGCCGCGGTGACGCCAGGACGTAGCGCCGGCCCGTGCGGGCCTCGGTGTGTTCGCTCACCTGCCATCCCGCGCGTTCCAGGGTGGCCGCGCAGGCGCGCAGCGCGCCGGGGTCGTGCACGGCGACGGCCTCGGGCTGGGGCGTGGCCCGGACCCGGTAGCCGGGGGCCGCTGGGCCGGGGCCGGCGGGGGTGTGGCCGTCGGCCTCCAGGGCGAGCGCGGCCGCCCGCACCAGGTGGGTGCGTTCCCAGGCGCAGGGCCGGGCGGTGTCCGCGTCCGGGTTGGTCATGCGCCGCAGTTCCAGCAGTCCCTGCCAGGCGCTGTGCACCTCCCGGGTGCGGCGGGCCGGTGCGGCGGGGGCCTCCTCGCCGCCGACCCGCGCGGTGAACACCCCGGTCCCGGTGGCGGCCGAGGTCCCCCCGTCGGTACCGTCGGCACTCTCCGCCGGGCCCGCCTCCTTGCCCTCCGCCCCCTCCGCGCGCTCGCGCTCCCGTTCCTCGCGCAGGCGGTGGCCCGCGGGGGTGAGGAAGTGGTCGCGCGGCGGGCGCGGGTGCCGGAAGGCCAGGCCGCGTTTGATCAGGGCCTCGTGCTGGGCCGCCGTCCCCCGCAGCCGCCCCGTCACCGGATCGGCCGCCTCGATCACCCGCCACTGCGCGGCGGTGGGCGGACGCGTCACGTCACCCACACTCCCTTCCCCGGGTACGGGCCCCGGGGCACTCGGCACCCCGAGGCACCGAACACCCCGCACCCCCGAACACCCCGGAGACTACGAGGAGGGTCTGACATTCCAGCCGGCCACCACGTGCCGCCGGTGTTCCGTGCTCAGCCGGCTGAACGTGCCCGTGCCGAGCTGGAACAGGGCGCCGTCCCGGGCGGGCAGGCCGAGGCGGCGGGCGGTGAGCACGCGCAGGAAGTGACCGTGGGAGAAGACGACCACGCTGCCCTCGGAATCGGCGAGCGCCGCGTCGATCTTCGCGAGCATGCGCTCCGCCCGATCGCCGACCTCCTCCGGGCTCTCCCCGGGGTGCTCGGGCGGGCCGGCGGCGACGCCGTCCGTGAAGAGGAACCAGTCCGGGCGGGTGCGGTGGATCTCGTGGGTCGTCACGCCCTCGTAGCCGCCGTAGTCCCACTCCCTGAGTTCCTCCTCGACCTGCGCGTCCGGCACGCCGGCCAGCAGCGCGGTCTCCCGGGCCCGCTGCAGGGGGCTGACGAACGCCTTCGCGATCCGGTGCGAGGCGACCAGCGGCGCCAGCCGCCTGGCCTGCTCGCGGCCGGTGTCGGTCAGCGGGATGTCGCTGGAGCCGGTGTGCTTGCCCGAGCGCGACCACTCGGTCTCGCCGTGCCGTACCAGCAGCAGGTCACCCATGTGCGATCCCTCCACCGCGCCTCTTGATCGACTCCCAGGCTACGCCCGCCCGGGGGCCGTCCGCCGGGTGGGCGGGTGCCGGTCCGGGGGCGGCGCTACTGCCGGTACCCGCTCAGGAAGCGTCCGATCCTGCTGATCGCCGCGTCCAGGTCGTCGGCGTAGGGGAGGGTGAGGATGCGGAAGTGGTCGGGGCGGGGCCAGTTGAAGCCGGTGCCCTGCACCACCTGGATCTTCTCCCGGAGCAGGAGGTCGAGGACGAACCTCTCGTCGTCGTGGATCTTGTGCACGGCCGGGTCCAGACGGGGGAACGCGTAGAGCGCGCCCTTCGGCTTGACGCAGGAGACGCCCGGGATCTCGTTGAGTTTCTCCCAGGCCCGGTCGCGCTGTTCGCGCAGCCTGCCGCCGGGGGCGGTCAGTTCGTGGATGGACTGCCGGCCGCCGAGCGCGGCCTGGATGGCGAACTGGGCGGGCGCGTTGGCGCACAGCCGCATGGAGGCCAGCATCGTCAGGCCCTCCAGGTAGTCGCGCGCGTGTTGGCGGGGGCCGGTCACCACCATCCAGCCCGAGCGGAACCCCGCCACCCGGTAGGTCTTGGACAGGCCGCAGAAGGTCAGGACGACCAGGTCGGGGGCGAGGGCTGCGGCCGAGTGGTGCACCGCGTCGTCGTAGAGGATCTGGTCGTAGATCTCGTCCGCGAACACCATCAGGCCGTGCCGGCGGGCGAGGTCCAGGACGCCCTCGACGATCTCCTTGGGGTAGACCGCGCCCGTGGGGTTGTTCGGGTTGATGAGGACGAGGGCCTTCGTGCGGTCGGTGATCTTGGAGGCCATGTCGGCGAGGTCGGGGTTCCAGTCGGACTGCTCGTCGCACAGGTAGTGCACCGCGGTGCCGCCCGCGAGTGTGGTGACGGCGGTCCACAGCGGGAAGTCCGGGGCCGGGATGAGGATCTCGTCGCCGTCCTCGATCAGCGCCTGCACGGCCATCGACACGAGTTCGGAGACGCCGTTGCCGAGGAACACGTCGTCGACGCCGACCTCGAGGCCGAGGGCCTGGTAGCGCTGGGCGACCGCGCGCCGGGCGGAGAGGACACCGCGCGAATCGGTGTAGCCGTGCGCCTGCGGCAGCATGCGGATCATGTCCTGGAGGATCTCCTCCGGCGCCTCGAAGCCGAACGCGGCCGGGTTGCCGGTGTTCAGGCGCAGCACGCTGTGGCCGGCCGCCTCCAGGGCGTCCGCGTGCTCGATGACCGGGCCGCGGATCTCGTAACAGACCTCGCTCAGCTTGCTCGACTGCCGGAACTCCATGCGTGTGCCGCCCCTCCGGAATGTGGTGTTGCTTGGTTTTACCAAGTTGCCGCTTGGAAAGTCCAACGTCTTGTCTAGACTGCGTCGCATGTCACCTCGCCGAAGCTACGACCAGTACTGTTCCGCGGCCCGCGCGCTGGACGCCGTGGGCGACCGCTGGACCCTGCTGATCGTCCGTGAACTGCTGGCCGGACCGCGCCGCTACACCGACCTGCACGCGGACCTGCCGGGCGTCAGCACGGACGTACTCGCCTCCCGGCTGAAGGACATGGAGCGCGACGGGCTGACGACACGGCGCAGGCTGCCGCCGCCCGGTGCGGCCTACGTGTACGAACTGACCGCGCGGGGACGGGAACTGCTGCCGGTGCTGCAGGCGCTGGGGGAGTGGGGCGGCGCCCTGCTCGGCGAGCGCCGGCCCACGGACGCGGTGCGCGCCCACTGGTTCGCCCTGCCCCTGCTGCGGGTGCTGGAGGGGGCGGACCCGGGGGAGGCGCTCGTCGAGGTGCGCCTGGAGGAGGGGCGGTTCCACCTGCGCCTCGGCGCCGCGCCGGCCGACGGGGCGGTGTACGGCGAGGGCGCGGGGCCCGGCGGACCGGACGCGGTGCTCACGCTGGACGCCTCGACGGCGACGGGGCTGGCGAGAGGCGCGCTCGCGCTGCGCGCGGCCGTGGCGTCGGGGGCCCTCGTGGTGGAGGGGGACACCCCGGTGGCGAAGACGCTGCGGGGCGCGTAGGGGAAGCGGCTCACACAGAGCCCGGAGAGGCCCGCCGGGCGGTGCCGCGGCGGGCCTCCTGACGTGCGGTCAGCCGCGCGGTGGTATGCCGCGCGGGCGGCCGCCGCCCCGGGTGAGGGCGTAGCCGCCGATACCCGCCAGGGCGGCGAGGACACCGCCGACCGCCGTCCAGATCCAGCGGTCGGTCCACCAGCCCGAGGACCAGCCGTCGTTCGGGTCGAAGGAGGACAGCACCGCGGAGTCCTTCTCCTCCTCGGCCTCCGACGTCACGGCGATGCCCGGGATCAGCGGCTTGCCCAGGGAGCCGTCCACCGCCGCCGAACCGCCGATGTCCTTGGAGTCGGCCTCCACCTCCGCGCTGGCCGGCAGACCGAGGTCGGCCGAGCCGACCGAGACCGCCGTCAGCCGCACGTAGTAGGTGCCGGGCAGCGGGTCGTCGGCCCACGGCTCCGCCCAGCCCCGCACCGTCCGCAGCACGCACGTGAGGTCGGCCGAGGACGCCTCCGGGGCGATCGTGCGCGTCTGGGCGCCGTACTGGCACGCCTGACGGCGCCGCAGCCCGTCGTACACGTCCACGCGCCACGTCTGCGCGGTCCCGCGCTTCGCCGACTCCGGCAGCTTCACGGTCGCCTTCACCGTGGGCCGCTGCCCGAGGTCCGCCGGGAACGACCAGTACAGGTAGTCACCCGTGGAGCCGCTCGCCGTGGCCTTCTCGCCCTGCTCGATCTCCGTCGCCGTACGGAAGGACGTGCCCGCCGTCGTCGGCGCCCCGTCCTTCTCCGAGGAACTGGAGGAACTCGCGTCCGGGGACGGCGAGTCGGCGGCCGCCGGGGCCACCGCGGCCCCCAGCAACAGCCCGGCCGCCGCCAGCAGGCGTACGGCTCCGACACCTCTCACCACTCGTACCCCTCGCATCAGTTGGACCTCCAGACGGCGACCCGCCAGCGCGACACCCAGCCCCACAGCAGACCCGCCAGGAAGCCGACGAGCACCAACGCGCCCAGCAGCCACCAGCCGCGCCCGAGACCGAAGGCGGCCACGTCGCCCGCCCCGTCCGCCCCGTCGACCACGTCGACCGTCAGCTCCAGCGGCAGACCGGGGGTGGTCTTCACGCCGGAGGCCGGGGAGAAGGAGTTGGCGACCTCCAGGCACACCGTCTCCGGGGTCTCCTCATCGTCCTCGGACTCCGCCTTCGGGTAGCGCAGTCCGGTGGACAGCACGTCCGTGCGGCCGGTGCCGGTGGCCTCGCCGCGCACGATCTCGCGCCCGTGCGTGGTCAGCGCGCGCAGGCTCACGCCGTAGTCGGGGCCGACGGCCCGGTCGGCGGACACGCTCACCGAGGCGCGCAGTTCCTTGCCGGGCGGCACGTCCACCTTGTAGTAGCGGTGCTTGGCGAACTCCTCGCGGTCGGTGAACAGCCCCGACTTGAGCGCCGGCGCACTGGAGCACACCGAGGCGCCCTCCACCGCGACCGGGGTCACGACCGGGTCGGCGGCGCGGTCCACCAACTGGTTGACCTTGTCGGTGAGCTGGTCGCGGTGCTCCACCGAGGTGTACGTGCCGCCGGTCGCCTCCGCGATGCAGCTGAGCTGACGGTTCAGCTTGACGTCGGGGACCAGGCCCAGGGTGTCGATGGTCAGCCCGATGCCCTTGGCCGCGATCTCGCGGGCCACCTCGCAGGGGTCGAGCGGGGCGCAGGTGTCCTCGCCGTCGCTGATGAGGACGATCCGCTTCGAGCCGTTGCCGCCGTCCAGGTCGTCGGCGGCCTTGAGCAGCGCGGGGCCGATCGGGGTCCAGCCGGTCGGACTGAGCGTGGCGACCGCCGTCTTGGCCTCGGTGCGGTCCAGCGGGCCGACCGGGTAGAGCTGCGCGGTGTCCTTGCAGCCCTCCTTGCGGTTGTCGCCCGGGTAGTCGGCGCCCAGGGTGCGGATGCCGAGCCGGACCTCCTCCGGGGTCGCGTCCAGGACCTCGTTGAACGCCTGCTTGGCGGCGGCCATCCGGGAGCCGCCGTCGATGTCCTTCGCGCGCATGGAGCCGCTGACGTCGAGGACGAGGTCCACCTTGGGCGCGTCCTGGTCCGCCGTCTCGTCGGCTGCGGCGCCGGACGGGACGGCGAGACCCGTCGCCAGGGCGGCGAGCAGGGCACAGACGCCCGCCGCCAGCCGTTGTCTTGTGATCATCGGCGGATCCTATTGATCACGGGGGTCCACCTTCAAAACGGCCCGTTCGCCGCACCCGCCCGTACAGGGGGTTGGGCAGCGCGGCCCAGAGGTCGCCGCTCCGGTCCGGAGTGAGCCGCATGAGCGTCAACGCCTTGACGGGCAGGGTCTCTTGGGACAGCACCTCCAGGTCCGCGGTGCGTTCCAGATCCGGTACGGCGGCGGCCAGCGCCTCGCCCAGCGCCGGGCCCGAACCGATCGTCGCCGCGAGCGCCCCGGCCAGGAGCGAGCCGAACAGCTTACGGCGCAAAGCCGTCGGATCGTCCGTCACCAGACGTCCCGTCAATTTCCCTGGGAACAACCCGCTCTGGGCGAGGCGGCGCGGGCTGACCCGGATGTCGGCGAGGTCGCGGTAGACGAGGCGCAACGGGGCGCCGGTGACCGCGTCGAGGACGAGCAGCAGATTCTGGCCGTGCGCCTCCAGCGCCACCCCCAGTTCCAGCAGCCGCAGCCCCACGGTGAGCGTCAGCCGGGCGAAGGTGGCCGCCCAGCCGGGAGAGCGGGGCAACCCGGTCGCGGGCAGCGCCGCCACCGGCACGACCCGCTCGCCCGGCCCCGCGTACCGCTCCGGCGGCTCCCGCAGCACCGCCGCCAGAGCGGGCGAGCCGGTGGTGACGGCTCCCAGCGTGCGGGTGACGTGCAGCAGCCCGTCCGTGCGGTCGGCCACCTCCGCGACCAGCGTCGACACCGTCGCCGCCGTCCGCACCGAGTACGGGGAGATGTCCCGCACGGAGGACGTCAGCCGCGCGCTCAGGCTCGTCTTCACGTGCGGGCCCCCGTCGGGGAGGGCGAGCGTGCGCAGGGACATCAGCGGACGGGCCGACGGCCCCTCGGTGACCGGAAGTCCGGGATCCAGCACGTGCGCCCGCTGCCACGGGTGGACGGGGATCAGCACCCGCCCGCCGTCCCGCAGCCACGCCGGCCACTCCCCGGTGACCTCGCAGTCCGCCACCGCCGCGAGCCCCAGCCGCACCACCGGCCGGTGCTCGGGCCCGTAGGCGAGCTGCTCGGCCACCGAGAAACCGGGCCGGGAACGGCAGCCCGGGTGGAAGGGATGCCCGTCGACGACCCGCTGCTCCCAGGCCCAGACGGGGACCGGGGGCGTACCGGCGCCGATGCCGCCCGGCGCGGGGGAGCCGCTGCCGTCCTGATCGGCACGGGACAGCGCCAACGAGGCCGTTCCCGCGTCGAGTTCGGCCGCGAAACCGGCACCGTGCGGCACACCGAGCGCGGCCATCAGGGCCGCCGGGCGGTCGTGGGCCGTGCCGTCGAGCCGCACCTCCGTGACCCGGCCGTCGCTCGCGTAGGGGTCGCTGGGCGGCCCGTGCAGCCGCCGCCCGTCGGCCAGCCGCAGCACCAGTGCGTCCTCCGCCCGCTCGCGCCCCACGATCCACGGCAACGGCTCGTGCGCCAGCGCCCGCCACAGCCGGGTCAGCACGGCCGCCCGGGCCCCGGGCAGCGCCCGCGCGTACGGGAGCGCCAGCGCGGGCCGCAGGGCCTCCAGCGCGGCGACCGGCTCGGCTTCGGCATCGCTCAGGGGACGGGACACGGCGGGGGCTCCTCGGGGACGGCGACGGGGACGGACACGTACAGGGCGACAGACAGGGCCACGTACAGGGCCTCGTACAGGGCGACAGACAGGGCCACGTACAGGGCCTCGTACAGGGCGAGGGGTACGGGTACGGGCACGGGCGCTCCGACGAGGACGGTGGCGGAACGGTCTCCCGGGACGCGGCCGCGCGCGCCGGTATTCGTCCCGTTCGCGGCTTCGCCGGGCGCGCCGGGGGGAGACATACTGATCACCAGTGCACCGTACGGAACGAAGGGATCCCGTGGACCCCCAGCTCCCGATGCCGCCCGTGCCCCCGGAGCCGTCGGTCGGCGCGCCCCTCGCGTCCCTCGCGACCTCCCCGCCCCCCGGCGACGAACTCGGCGCCGCCGCCGACGCCTACGCGGCCGCACCGCTGCTCAACTGCCTGTTGCGGGAAGCCGCCGAGCCCACGGACGAGCCCGGCGTCCACCGGCTGCTCGCCAGCGGCCGGCTGCTGCGGGTGCGCGGTGCCCGCCGCCCCCGCGAGCCCGCACTGCGCACCGCCGGGGTCTGGCGCCCGCTCACCCACACCGAACTGGTCAAACTCGTCACCGAGGAACTGCGCCGCCTCACCGGCAGGACCAACTCCGAGCTGCCCGGCGAGATGCTCGACAGCCGGGCCGCCGTCGCCGCACTGCTCACCGCCCGGGCCGCCGCCACCCCGCCCGAGGACCTCTACCAGCGCTCCGAGCAGTCCCTGCTCACCGGCCACCCCCACCACCCCGCCCCCAAGGCGCGCGGCGGCGGCCCGGCCGCCGCATGGCTGCCCTACGCGCCCGAGGCGTACACCCGCTTCCCGCTCGTCCTGCTCGGCGTGCGCGAGGACGCGGTGGCCGAGGAGGGCGACACCCGCGCCCTCGACGCCCTGGGCACGGCCCCGCCCGGCTACCGGCTGCTCCCGGCGCACCCCTGGCAGCTCGGCCTGGTCGGCCCGGAGCTGGCGGCCGCCTTCGCCGACGGCCGGCTCGTCCGGCTCGGCCGCACCGACGGCGAGGTGTGGCCGACGGCCGCCGTGCGCACGCTCTACGCCCCCGGCCCCGACCTCTTCCTCAAGTTCAGCCTGGACGTGCGCATCACCAATGACATCCGCCGGCTGTGGCGGCACGACCTGCGCCGGCTGAGCCGTACGGACACGGCCGTGACGGCGGCCTTCGCCGCACTGCCCGGCCCGGCGGCCTGGCTCGGCGACCGCGGCTACCGCACGGCGGACTTCGCCTTCGAGGAGCTGGCGGTCCTGGTGCGCGAGGGGCTGCGCGGCCACCTGCTGCCGGGCGCGACGCCGCTGCTGGCCGCCGCGCTGGTCGAGGGCTTCGAGGGCAGCCCGCTGGACCGGCCGGCCGACCCGGCGCACTGGTGGGAGGCGTATCTGCGGCAGGTCGTGCCACCGGTGCTGGAGGCGTTCGACCGGCACGGGGTGGTGCTGGAGGCGCATCTGCAGAACGCGCTGCTCGCGGTCGACGGGGCCGGAACGCCGGTGCAGGCGCTGTTCCGTGACGCGGAGGGCGTGAAACTGCTCGCGGAGGTGGGGCGGCCCGCCGGGTGGGAGCGGCTGGTGTACTGCCTGGTCGTCAACCACCTCGGCGAGGTCGCGGAGTCGCTGGGGGAGCGGTTCCCGGGGTTCGACCCGTGGCCGCCGGTCCGCCGGGCCCTGCGGCGGCACGCGGTGGCGGAGACGGAGGCGCTGCTCGACGCGCCCGCCCTGCCGGGCAAGACCAACCTGCTGCTGCGGTGGACGGGGGCGGACGGGGCGGCGGCGCGGTACGCCCCCGTCCCCAATCCGCTGCGCGTGCGGTGAGGGGCCGGTACGGCCCGAGCGGTGGCGGGGCCGGCACGACCCGCGTGGCGGGGCCGGCACGGCCCGAGCGGTGACGGGGCCGGAACGGGGCGCCGTCCGCCCCGTTCCGGCCCCCGCCGCCGCGTTACCGACGCGGCTCCAGGCGCTGGTGGATGAGCCGGGCCATGTGGCCGAGCGTGCGGCCCGTGGCCAGGTCCGCCGGGGCGAGCCGGATGTCGAACAGGTCCCTCGCCCGGACCAGGAACTGCATGCCGAGGAGCGAGTCCAGGCCGTAGTCGGTGACGTTGCGCCTCGCGTCCAGGTCGGCGGGGTCGGTCTGCAGGACGGTCGCGAGGAGCCCGAGCAGGGTGTCGGTGATCTTCTCGACCGCCTCGTCCGCGGACAACCCCTTCAGCGTGCGCAGCAGTTCGGCGCGGGCGTCCGGCGAGGTGACCGAGGAGGCCGGGGCCAGCCGGCCGAAACGCGGGGTGGCCAGGGCCGGCAGCAGATGACGGGCGGCACCCCAGCGGTAGCGGCCCGCCCCGGCGACCTCGACGCCCTCCGCCAGCAGACGGTCGGCGGTGGCCAGCACCTCCTCGGGGGTGAGGAGTTCGAGGCCGCGTTCCGCCATGGCGGTGCCCATGCCGCTGCGGGCCACGTACCCGGTTCCCCCGATCGGGCCCCAGGCCAGCGCCGTGCCCGCCCGGCCCGCAGCCCGCCGGCCCCGGGCGAGGGCCTCCAGATAGGCGTTGGCCGCCGCGTAGGAGGACTGGCCGGGGTTGCCGATGGCGGCGGAGACGGAGGAGTGGCCGAGGAACAGGTCCAGGTCCGGGGCCCGTTCGGCGGTCAGACGGTCCAGCAGCGCCGCGCCCAGGGCCTTGGGCGCCAGCACCGCGGCGAACCGCTCGTCGTCGAGATCCGCGAGCACGGCGTCGTCCAGGTGCATCGCCGCGTGCACGAGGCCGCGCAGCGGGTGCCCGGTGGCGTCGACGGCGTCCAGGACCCCGCGCAGCGCGGCCTCGTCGGTGACGTCGGCGGCGTACGCGGTGGCCTTCACGCCCCGCTCGGCGAGGTCCCGGAGCAGCGCGGGCGCCTCGGGGGCCGCGGAGCCGCGGCGGGAGACCAGCGCCAGATGCCGGGCGCCGCCCTCGGCCAGCCGGCGGGCGGTGGCGGCGCCGAGCCCGCTCAGGCCCCCGGTGATCAGGTAGGTGCCTTCGGCGTCGGGCCGCGGGGCGCCGGGAGCGGGTTCCACGGGCACGGGCTCGTCGAGGGGATCGAAGGAGACGACGACCTTCCCCGTGTGCCGGGAGTGCTGGAGCAGGTGGAAGGCCTCGTCGACCCGGGCGGCGGGATGGACCGTGTGCGGCAGCGGCCGGTACCCGCCGGAGCGGAGCTCCGCCTCGAAGTCCGCGAGCAGCCGGGAGGCGAGGGCCGGGGCGCCGATCACGGCGTCGAGGTTGAAGCCGATGAAGGTCAGACTGCGGTCGAAGGGGCGCAGGCCCAGGGGGGTGTTGAGGAAGATGTCCCGCTTGCCGAGTTCGACGAAGCGGCCGTTGGGGGCCAGCAGGTCCAGGCCCTGGGCGATGGCCTCGCCGCTGAGCGAGTTGACGACGACGTCCACGCCCCGGTCCCCGGTCAGTTCCCGCACCCGGGGGACGAAGTCCAGGCTGCGGGAGTCGAGGACGTCCTCGACGCCGAGCGTGCGCAGCAGATCCCGCTTGGTCTCGCTGCCGGCGGTGGCGAGGACGCGGGCGCCCTGCCGGCGGGCGCACTGCAGCACGGCGAGCCCGACCGCCCCGGCGCCGCCGTGCACCAGCACGGTCTCCCCGGCGGCGAGGCGGGCCTTGTTGACCAGAGTCTCGTGGATCGTCAGGAAGGCGACGGGGAAGGTGGCGGCCTCGGTGAAGCTCATGTCGTCGGGGATGCGCATGACGGCCATCGCCGGGGACGTCGCGTGCGAGGCGAGGGCCGCGGGCACGAGGCCGCAGACCCGGTCCCCGGGCGCCAGCCCGGTGACGCCCGCCCCGACGGCGCGGACGATCCCGGCGCCGTCGGTGCCGAGACCGCGGCCGACCGGACTGCCCTCCACGGCCTTCGGGGGCAGGAGCCCGTTGGCCCGCATCGGGTCGCGGTAGTTCAGGGCCACGGCCCGCATCTCCAGGGCCACTTCGCCCGGTCCGGGCTCGGGGATCTCCGTCGCGCGCCAGACCAGCCGCCGGTGCAGCCCGGGGTCGCGCGCCTCCAGCACGAACGGGGTGCCCGGGGCGGGGACCGCGGCCGGCTCCTCCGCCGGGTGCTCGACCTGCCGGGGCACGAAGCGGCCCCGCGCGGTCAGGACGACCTCGTCCTCCCGCGCGTCCCGCTCCTCGCCACCGGGGGCGAGGAGTTCCTCCGCCAGACGGGCGGCGTCGGTGCCGGGGGAACCGGTGCGGTGGCAGGACAGACGGCGCAGGTCCAGGTCGGGGCGCTCGTTGGCGAGGGAGCGGCCGGCCGCCCAGATGGCCGCGTCGACCGGGTGCGAGGATTCCTCGGGGGCCGGGAAGAGGCCGGTCGGACGGGTCACGAGCCGGACGAGCGCCGTGCCGCCCCCGTCGAGGCCGTCGCAGGCGGCGGCCAGCGCGCGCAGCAGTCCCGCGCGCCGGGTGGTCCGCGTGACGACCTCCTCGGGCTCGGGACCGGGGGCGGCGAGCAGCACGACGACGCGCGGCCCGGCCGTACCCGCGGGCGCCGCGTCCCGGCGCCCGGCCGGGCCGACGGCGGGGGCCGCGGTGTGGGACGGCGGGTGGGGCGCGGTCTCCCGGGCGTCGTCGTCCGCCGCCAGGAGGTCCGCCCAGCCGGACGCCTCCTCCGGCGCCGTGACGACCCTCGCCCGGCCGAGGCGGGCGGCCAGTTCCCGTGCCGTCGCCGTCTCCGTGTCGTCCTCCACGGCGATCAGCCACGCGGCACCGGGGAGCGGACGCGAGGGCTGCGCTCCCGCCGTGCCGTCGTGGCCGACCGGTGTGCTGTCGTGGCCGACTGCCATGCCGTCCTGGTCGGCCCGCGTGCCGTCGTGGTCGACCGGCGTGCCGTCGTGGCCGACCGCCGCACCGTCGTGGTCGGCCGCCGCGAGGAGGACGGAGCGGTCCTCGGGTCCGGTCTGCGCCACGCCCGAGAAGCCGCACCGGCGCAACAGCGGGGCCCACCGGTCGCGGGGGAGGACCCGGCAGTCGGGGCGCAGCGCGTGGTCGCCACGCTCCCAGAAGTCGTCCAGCGTGCCGGAGACCAGCGCCTGGAGCCGGACGTCGTGCGGTTCGACGGCCAGCAGATGCCCTCCCGGGGCGAGGACGCTGTGCAGCCGGCGCAGGGTCAGGGCCAGGTCGGCCGTGCCGTGCAGCGCCTCGCCCGCGAGGACGAGGTCGAAACCGCCCCGGGGCAGCCCCTGGTCCACCGGGTCGAGGTTCGTGTCCAGGACGCGGTACTCGACGAGGTCCTCGTACGCGGCGAAGCGGTGCTGGGCGCGGGCGAGGGCGCTCTGCGCGGGTGCCGCGCACGTGTAGTGGGTGCGCTCGGCCGGAAGCACGGGCAGGACCGCCGCCGTCAGGGCGGTCGTGCTCGCGCCGACCTCCAGGACCCGCAGCGGCCGGTCGGCGGGCCACCGGGCGACGAGCTCGCCGAGCAGCGCCTGCACGGTCCGCTGGGCGAACCGGTGGGCGGGCCCGGTCTCGCGGAGCTGTTCGTGGACGCTGTCCCCGGACGGCAGGAGGCCGGCCGCGTCCACGAGGCCGCGCAGGACGTCGGGAAGCCGGCGCAGGTGCCGGTTGAGGACCAGCGTCTCGACGCCGTACGCCGGATGGTCCTCGACCAGTGCGCGCAGCACCTCCTCGGGCCGGATCGCGGTGCCGGTGAACCGCCGGCCCTCTCCCTCCTGCCGGACGAGGCCGTGCTCGGCGAGCAGCGGAAGCAGCAGCCGGGCCGCCCGCCGGTGCCGGGGCTGCAGGCCCCCGGCCACCAGGTCGGCCGTCGTGAACGGTGCGGCCGGGTCGGCGAGGAGGCCGTGCAGGGCCGCCGCCCAGCAGTGGGCGCCGGCCCGCGCGGCGGCGGCGAGGAACCGGTCGTGGGCGCTGTCGTCCAGGGCGGCGCGGGCGGCGGCCACCCGGTCCTCGACGGCGCGCAGCACCTCGGTGGGCGCGGGCAGCGGAGAGGGCGCGGCGGGCGTCCCCGGGTGCGGGGCGGCGCGCAGGACCGTGCGCTGGACGGTCAGCGGGGTGTGCTCGGCCAGATGCCCGCGCCGGGTGCGGCAGCCCTCGATCTCGGCGGTGACCGTGCCGTCCGGGTCGGCGTAGGTGATGTCCCAGCAGATCTCGTTGGCGCTGCGGGCGCGTCGGCGCAGGTGCACCACGCCGGTGGGCGAGGGGGTGCGCCACACCCGTACGGACCCGAACACGGTCGGCAGGAACGCGGCGGACTCCGCGTCCGGCCCGGCGAGTGCCACGGTGGCCTGCAGCGGGGCGTCGAGGAGGACCGGGTGGGCGGTGTAGGCGCCGGCCTCGTGCGGCAGCCGGTAGGAGACCAGTGCCTCCCCCTCGCCGGCGTCGACGCGGTCGATGAGCTGGAAGGCGGGCCCGCAGTTCAGCCCGATGCCGTGGCACCTCGCGTAGAACTCCGGCCCGTCCAGGCGCCGTTCGCAGCGGGCCCGGAGCGCGTCGAGGTCGAGCGGCGCGGGTGCCGTGCCGAGCAGGGTGCGGACCTGGGCGCGCACGACGGGCCGGCACTCCCCGTGGTGCTCCTCGCGGACGCTGACGGTCAGGGCCCCGTCCTCCGGGGTGACCGCCGTCTGCAGGGCGAGGGGCGTCGGGTCGGGCCACGGCACGGACAGCGGCCGGCCGATCTCCAGGTGCCGCACCTCGACCGGCCGGTCCAGGGCCCGGCGGCCGGCGCTCAGCGCCATCTCGACGTAGGCGGCCGCCGGCATGAGGACGTCCTCGCCGATCCGGTGGTCGCCGAGCCAGGGCACGAGCTGCGGTTCCACGGTGCCGTGCCAGACGGGGTGCGGGGCGGGCATCCGCTCGCCCGCCAGCGGGTGGTCGAGGGTGCCGTCGCCGGTGGCCCGGACGACCAGGTCCTGCGGCGCGCCGTGCCAGTACCGCTCGTGCTGCCACGGGTAGGCGGGCAGGTCGACGACCCGGCCGGGGCGGGGGAAGTGGTGGTGCCAGTCGGTGCCGGTGTCGGTGGCGAGCACCGCCGCGACGGCCGCCGCCGTCTCGCGCACGCCGTCCCCCTCCCGGTGCAGGGTGGGGACGCAGCCGGCCCCGGTGCGGCGCAGGTAGGGGCGCAGCACCGGGTGCGGGCCGACCTCGACCAGGACGCCGGCGTGCTCCTCGGCGAGGAGGGCGGCGGCCTCCGCGAACCGGACCGGCTCGCGGACGTTGCGCCACCAGTACTCGGCGTCCAGCTCCGGCCCCTCCAGCGGGGTGCCGGTGACGGTGGAGACGAAGGGGACGCGGGCGGGCGCGGGGGAGAGCCCGTCGAGGGCGTTGAGCAGCGGCTCCCGGATGGGGTCCATGGCGCGGCTGTGGAAGGCGTAGTCGAGGGCGAGTTCACGGAAGAAGACACCGCGCGCGGTCAGGTCCGCGCCCCAGGCCGCGAGCGCGTCGGCGTCCCCGGCGACGGTCACGTCCCGTTCGCTGTTGACGCCCGCGAGCTCCAGGGCGTCCCCGTGGGCGCGCAGTTCCTCGCGTGCCTGTTCCTCGGGCAGGCCGACGGCGGCCATCCGGCCCCGGCCCGCCGTGGCGCCCTGGGTGCGGCTGCGTTCGGCGATCACCAGCGCCGCCTGCTCCAGCGTCAGGACACCGGCGGCGTGCGCGGCGGCGACCTCGCCGACGCTGTGGCCTGCCACCGCGCACGGACGCACCCCGTACGAGGCCAGCAGCGCGGTCAGGCCCGTCTGCACGGCGAACAGGGCGGGCTGGGCGATCTCCGTGCGCTGCCAGGACGGCGGCCGGGGGTGCGCCAGCTCCTTGGCCACCGACCAGCCGAGGTGGGGCGCCAGGGCCGCGTCGGCCTCCTCGACGGCCGCGCGGAAGACCGGGGAACTCTTCAGCAGGTCGGCGCCCATGCCGGGCCACTGGGAGGCGTTGCCGGAGTACACGAACGCGGTGCCGCCCCGCTCGCTGGTGCGCACGAGGGCCCCCCGGGCGGGCTCGGCGGCCGCCAGCAGCTCCAGCTGCCGGGCGGCCTCCTGCGGGTCGGCGGCCAGGACGGCCGCGCGGTGCGGATGCGCGGTGCGCCGCACGGTGCTGGTGTGGGCGAGGTCGTAGAACTCCCCGGGCGCGGTGTCCCGCAGCCGCCCCGCCATGCGGGCGGCCATCTCCTTGAGCGCCTTCGGGGAGCGCGCGGAGACCACCAGCGGCAGCGGGCCCGGCTCCGGTTCCGGCGCCGGCTCCGGTTCCCGGCCGGTGGGCGGCGGGAGGACCACGACGTGCGCGTTGGCCCCGCCGAAGCCGAAGGCGGACACGCCCACCGCCGCCCGCGGTCCCACCGTCAGCGGGACGGGCTCCACGGCGGGCGCGAGCCCCAGACCCTCGAAGTCGATCGCCGGGTTGAGCGGCCGCGCGTGCAGCGAGGCCGGCACCGTGGCGTGGCGCAGCACCAGGATCGCCTTGAGCAGCCCGGCCATTCCCGAGGCGGGCTCCAGATGGCCGAGGTTCGACTTCACCGAGCCGATCGGCAGCGGCCCGCCGCTCCGGCGCCGGCCCAGCGCCCGCCCGATGGCCTCGGCCTCCGCCGGGTCGCCGACCTGGGTCCCGGTGCCGTGGGCCTCGACGTACACGAGGTCGTCCGGGTCGATCCCGGCCTCCCGGTAGACCGTGTGCAGCAGCGCCTCCTGCGTCTCGGCGCTGGGCACGATCAGGCCCGTGCTGCGGCCGTCGGTGTTGTTGCCGGTGGCGGCCAGCACGGCGTGCACCCGGTCGCCGTCGGCCAGCGCGTCCGTGAGCCGCTTCAGGACGAGCACCGCGCCGCCCTCCGCGCGCACGAACCCGTCGGCCTCGGCGGAGAAGGCGGCGCAGCGGCCGCGCCGCGAGAGCATGCCCGCGTAGGAGAACCCGGCGAACGGGTAGGGCGTCGACAGCACGTTGACCCCGCCGGCCAGCGCGATGCGGCCGGTGCCCTCGCGCAGGGTGCGGCAGGCGCGGTCGAGGGCGACCAGCGCGGAGGAGCAGGCCGTGTCCACCGCCATGCTCGGCCCGCGCAGGTCGAAGGCGTACGACAGGCGGTTCGCGGTGAGGGACAGGGTGGCGCCGGGCATCGTGTGCGGACTGGTGTGGTCCTGCATCATCGACAGGGTCACCCCGTAGCCGGGGTCGGAGACGCCCACGTACACGCAGGTGTCCGATCCGGCGAGGGCCCCGGCGGGCAGCGCGGCGTCGTCCAGGGCCTCGGCGGCCATCTCCAGGAGCAGCCGCTGCTGCGGGTCGATGTGCCGGGCCTCGGCGGGCGACATGCCGAAGTACGCGGCGTCGAACGAGGCGACGTCCTCGAGGAAGCCGCCCGCGGCGGTGTAACTGCGGCCGGGTCGCACGGCCTCCGGGTCCACCATGCGCTGCCTGGGCAGCCGGTCGGCGGGCATCTCCCCGACCATGTCCCGCCCGTCCCGCAGCACGGACCACAGTCCGTCCAGATCCGTGATGCCTCCGGGAAGCCGGCAGCCGACTCCCACCACCGCCACGGCCCGTTCGAACCGATCCATACCAATTCCCCGCAATCTAACGCCGGTTGCGCACTCTGGTTGCGAAGTGAAAGGGATCACCGGACGGAAAAGCCAGCGCCGACCACTCGTTGTGGTGAAGACCGCCGCACAAAGGGACTTTCGGCGTGAGCGCGGCGATTCCGCCGTTACGGTGACGCGGTGCCCGAAGCCCTCCGTGCCCGTATCGCCGCCGTCTCCGCTCATCTGCCGTCCCGCTACCGGACCATGGACGACATCCGTGCCAGGATCGCCGGGACCGGCGGCTACGCGCCGCCGCCCGGACTGCTCGAGGACCTCACCGGGGTCCGCGGCGTCCATGTGCACGAGGACGGCGAGAACGCCTCCGACCTCGCCGTGGCCGCCGCCCGCACCGCCCTGGACGAGGCGGGCATGAGCATCGGCGACATCGACCTGCTGCTGTTCGCCTCCACCGCGCAGGACCTGATCGAACCCGCCACCTCCCACCTCGTGGCCGTCAAACTCGGCGCCTCCTGCCCGGTGTTCGACATCAAGAACGCCTGCAACAGCGTGCTCAACGCCATGGAGGTCGCCGCCTCGTTCATCCAGACCGGCCGCTACCGCACCGTCCTCATCGCCTGCGGCGAACCCGCCACCCTGGCCACCCGCTGGCACACCCCCGACCGCCAGACCCTGCTGCGGGCCCTGCCCGGTTACACCGCCTCCGACGCCGGTGCCGCGCTCGTCCTCACCGCCGGGCCCGCGGGCCCGGACGACCCCGGCATCCTCGCCCTGCGTTTCGCCAGCAACTCCGAGGCGTGGGAGAACTGCACGGTGGCCGGGGGCGGCAGCATGCACCACCTCTCCGTGCACGACGACCACACCACGCTGCGCCTGAACGGAGACCTGCGCCAGGGCGCCCTCGACGCCCTCCCGCGCATCCTGGACGCCGCGGGCGAGGAACTCCGGGCGGTCGGCGCCAGCACCTTCGTCGCCTTCCACCAGATCGCCATGCCGCAGTACCGGGAGATGATCGAGCTGCTCTCCCTGCCCGAGGACCGCTGCATGCCCGCGGTGGCCGAGCACGGCAACTGTGCGGCGGCCTCCCTCCCGCTGCAACTGGTCAAGGCGCGCGAGGCCGACCGCATCGAGCGCGGCGACCTCGTCACGATGATCGGCCTGGCCAGCGGATTCAGCTTCGGCCTGGCCCTGGTCCGCTGGTGACCGCGCACACGAGCGGCGCGTCCGCCGCACTGCCGCCGCTGCCCGGCTACCCCGCGCCCCGGCACTGGCGCCGGGTACCGGTCACCGGGCAGCACTACCTCGACCTCGGCTCCGGCCGCCCGGTGCTCTTCCTGCACGGCAACCCGGCGTGGAGCTACGTCTGGCGCAAGCTGCTGCACCTGCTCTCCCCGCACGCCCGCTGCCTCGCCCCCGACCTGCCCGGCTTCGGCCTCTCCCGGCACATGCGCCCCTCGGACGGGGTGCCCGACCCCTACGAGGCCCAACTGGAAGGGCTGGACGGCCTGTTGCGGCACCTGGTGCGCGAGGAGGGACTGCCCGAGCGGGGCTGGACCTTCGTCCTGCACGACTGGGGCGGCCCGCTCGGCGCCGCCTGGGCCCTGCGCAACCCGGGAGTCGTGGCCCGCCTCGTCGTCTGCAACACCGTGGCCTTCCCCTTCCCTGAGGGCTTCCGGCTGCCCTTCTACCTGCGCTGGATCCGCGACCACCGGCCGGTCGCCGCATGCGTCCACGCCACCAACGCCTTCGCCCGCGTCGCCGTGCGCGCCGGGGCCCACCACCCGCTGTCCGCCGCCGAACGCCGGGCCCTGCTGGGCCCGCACGCCCGCCGGGCGGAACGCCGGGCGCTCACCGAGGCCGTCCGGGCCATCCCCCGGCACCCGGCGGACCCCGCCTGGCGGTTGCTCGAACCCCCCGAAGGGAGCCCCGGCCTGTCCGCGCTGCCGCTGCTCCTCGGCTGGGGCATGCGCGACCCCGTCTTCACACCGGCGCTGCTCCGGGAATGGATCCGCCGCTTCCCCCACGCCGAGGTCCACCGCTTCCCCGACGCCGGCCACTACGTGATGGAGGACGCCGCCGCCGGGCTCGGCGACCGCATCAGGGACTTCCTCCAGGAGACCGCATGACCCTCCCCGTGCCCGGCTTCGCCGCGCACCTCGCCGACCGGCCCGAGGACATCGCCCTCGTCCGCTGCCGCCGGGGGACCTCCCGCACGACCACCAGGGGCGAACTGGTGCGGGACGCGCACGCGCTCGCGGAGAAGC
Organism: Streptomyces griseoaurantiacus; assembly: GCF_036189845.1. Taxonomy (NCBI): domain Bacteria; kingdom Bacillati; phylum Actinomycetota; class Actinomycetes; order Kitasatosporales; family Streptomycetaceae; genus Streptomyces; species Streptomyces griseoaurantiacus. The sequence goes on from NZ_CP108326.1 coordinate 6,031,666, forward strand.
TCCACGAGGCCGGGGTGCGCCCCGGCCACAAGGCGGTCGTGATGACCCGCGACGCCCACGACCTGACCGCCCTCGCCTACGCCCTCGGCGTCCTCGGCGCCGTGCCCGTGCTCATCGAACCGCGTGCGGAGGTGGGCCGCTGCCTGGAGGACGTCGCCCCGGACGTGTTCATCGGCGAACCCCTGGCCCATCTCGGCCGGTGGGTCCTCGGCTGGGGGCGGACGCACGTGCGCGTCCCACTGGTCACGAGGGCGGCGCCGCGCGCGCTGGGGGAGCGGCTGACGGTACCGGGGCAGAGGAACGGCGGCCCCGCGGGACGGCCGGGCGGGGCGGATCCCTCGGACCCCCCGCCCCCGTCGGACCTCTCGCCCCCGTCGCTCCTCTCGCCCCCATCGTCACTCTCGCCCCCGGAGGCCCTCTCGCTCCGGCCGGAGGACCCCGAGGGCGACCCGCTCGCCATGATCGCCTTCACCTCCGGCTCCACCGGACGCCCCAAGGGCGCCGAGTACCGCCACAGCACCCTCGCCGGACAGATCGCCGCGCTGCGGACCCTGCTCGACCCCCGGCCCGAGGACGTGCTCCTCGCCGGGTTCCTGCCGATCGCGCTGCTCGGCCCGCTCCTCGGACCGGCCACCGTCGTCCCCGCCGTCAACCATCTCGCGCCCGCCCGCACCCGCCCGGAGGAGATCCTCGGGCCGATCCTGAGGCACCGCGTCACCACGGTCCTGGCGTCCCCCGCCGTCCTCGGCCTCCTCGCCGGACACTGCGCCCGCCACAGCCTCACCCTGCCCACGGTCCGGCAGATCCTCTCCTTCGGCGCCCCGCTGCGCACCGGCCTCGCCGACGCGCTGCGCGCCGCCGTGCCCGCCGAGGCCGAGATCCTCAGCGTCTACGGGGCCACCGAGTGCCTGCCCGTCTCCGCGTGCGGCGACCACGCACTGCGGGCCGCCCGCGCCGAGCCGCCCGCCGGGCAGGCGGGCACCTGCCTGGGCCGGCCGCTGCCCGGCGTCCACGCGCGCATCCTCGACGCCGACACCACCGGGCTCGGCGAGATCGCCGTCGCCGGCCCCACCGTCAGCCCCGCCTACCACGCGCGTCCCGAGGCCGACGCCGCCACCAAGAGCGTCACCGACCACGGTGTCCTCCACCGCACCGGGGACCTCGGCCGGCTCGACGAGGAGGGCCGGCTGTGGTTCCTCGGCCGCAAGGCCCACCTCGTCACCGGCACCGGCTTCACCCTGCCCACCGAGGACATCGAGGCCGCGGCGGACACGGCCCCGGGCGTACGGCGCACCGCCCTCGTCGGCGCCGGCCCGGCGGTGTGCCAACTCCCCGTCCTGTGCGTGGAGGTGGAGCCCTCCGCGTCACGCCCCGAGGCCCTCGCGGCGGTACGGGCCGTGCTGGCGGAGCATCCCGAGGGCCACCGCGTCGGCGCCGTGCTGCCGCACCGCCGGTTCCCCGTGGACCCCCGGCACAACTCCAAGATCGACCGCATGCGTCTGGCCGGCTGGGCGACGCGGCGGCTGCGCGGGAGGCTCCGATGAGGGACCCGGACCTGCGGGGCCTGGAGGTCCTGGTCACCGGGGGAAGCGGCTTCCTCGGGCGGGAGCTGTGCCGCCAACTCGGCGTCCGGGGCGCGGTGGTGTCCTCCCTCTGCCGCCGCCCCAGCACCGCACTGGAACGCATGGGCGTCCGGCAGCACCTGGGCGACCTCACCGACGCCGAGGCCGTCTCCCGGGCGGTGGCCGGATGCGAGGCCGTCGTCCACAACGCCGCCCTCGCCGGGGTCGGCGGCCCGCCCCGGCCGTACTGGTCCACCAACGTGCTCGGCACCCGACAGGTGCTCGCGCAGTGCCGCGCCCACGGCGTGCGCACACTCCTGTACACCTCGACCGCCAGCGTCGCCTTCCGGCCCGGCGGCCTGGAAGGCGCCACCGAGGACCTCCACCCCACCCCCTGCCACCTCGCCGCCTACCCCGCCACCAAGGCCCGCGCCGAGGCGCTGGTGCTGGCCGCCGACGGGCCGGAGCTGGCCACCGTCTCGCTGCGCCCGCACATCATCTGGGGGCCGGGCGACCCCCACTTCGCGCCCGCCCTCCTGCGCGCCGTACGGGCCGGCCGCCTGTTCATGCCCGGTGACGGCGCCAACCTCGTCGACACCACCCACGTCCGCACCGCCGCCCACGCCCACCTGCTCGCCCTCGACCGGCTGCGCGAGGCACCGGCGGCGGACATCCCGGCGATCGGCGGCCGCGCCTACTTCATCAGCCAGGGCGACCCGCGCCCCCTGCGGGAGATCGCCGCGTGCTTCCTGCGCGCCGCCGGCACCGAGGCCCGCTGGTGCGGCCTGCCGCCCCGGCTCGCCACCGCAGGGGCAGCCCTCGCCGAAACCCTCCTGCGCGCGGCGGGCAGCACCCGCACCCACGCCCTCAGCCGCTTCCTCGTCGAGGAACTGCTGACCCCGCACCACTTCGACATCACCGCGGCCCGCCGCGACCTCGGCTTCGCACCGCCCATCGGCTTCGACGAGGGCATCGCGGAACTCACCCGCGTCGCCTCCGCCGCCGGCCGCGGCGACGAGGTCGACAGCCACCCACGAGAAGACCGTCACCACCCCCAGGAGCCGCCGTGCCCGACACCTACGACACCGTCCGGTCCGTCCTGACCCAGACCTTCCGCGTGCCGGAGGAGGAGATCGAACCGGGTCGCACCCTGGGGCAGCTCGACCTGGACTCTCTGGCCCTGGCGGAGCTGACGCTCGTCCTGCATGAACGCCTCGGGGTGCGGATCGAGGGCGAGTACGCCTCCCGGGAGACGACCCTCACCGCGCTGGCCACCCATCTCGCCTCGCTGGGCGCGGGCGGCACGGGGGCGGTGGCGTCCTCGTGACCGCCGACGCGACCCCGCCCGTGGCGGTCACCGGGCTCGGGCTGCTCACCCCCGCGGGCGACGGTGTCGACGCCACCTGGGACGGAGTCCGCCGCGGCCTGGGCACCGCCTCCCACGACCCCGTGCTGGCCGGCCTCCCTGTGGACTTCTCCTGCCGCGTCCCCCTGTCCTCCGAGGAACTGGGCCGACGGATCGGGCGCGCCGCCTGGCGCATGGCACGCAACGCACGACTCGCGGTCCTCGCCGCCCGCGAGGCGGTCCTCGACGCCGGTCTCGATGCCAGGAGCTGGGACGGCGACCGGGTCGCCGTCGTCCTCGGCTGCGGTCTCGGCGCGGACGCCGAACGCGAGGAACAGGCCGCGCGGCTGCGGGAGTCCGGCCCGGACATGGTCTCCGCGGTCACCTTCCCCCTCGTGCTGTCGAACATGGCGAGCGGCGAGGTCTCCATCGACCTGGGGGCCCGCGGACCCGTCCTCGCCCCTGCCACCGCTTGCGCCACCGGCGCCAGCGCCCTCGCCGTGGCCCGCGACCTCCTCGCCTCCGGGCGGTGCGACATCGCGGTCGCCGGGGCCACCGAGGCCGCCGTCACCCCGCTCGCCTCGGCCGGCTTCTGGCGGGCGGGGGCCCTGTCCCGGCGCACCGGCGCACCCGCCGAAGCCTCCCGGCCGTTCGCCGCCGACCGCGACGGCTTCGTGCTGGCGGAGGGCGCCGGCGTGCTCGTGCTGGAACGCGCCGAGGACGCGGCCGCCCGGGGCGCCCGGGTCCGCGCCCTGCTCGCGGGCTGCGGCAGCACGGCCGACGCCCACCACCCCACCGCTCCCGAACCCGGGGCCCGGGGCGCGGAGGCGGCGCTGCGCACCGCCCTGGCGGAGGCCGGACTGGCGCCGCACGAGGTCGACCACGTCAACGCGCACGGCACCTCGACCCCGCTGGGCGATGCCGGGGAGGCGGCCCTGATCGCCCGGGTCCTGCCGCACCGGCCCAGCGTCACCGCGGCCAAGGGTGTCCTCGGACACGGCCTGGGCGCGGCGGGCGCCATCGAGGCGGCGCTCACCGTCCTCACCCTCCAGCACCGCACGGTGCCCCCGATCGCCAACCTGGACGCCCCGGCCCCCGGGTTCGGCCTCGACTGCGTCACCAAGGAATCCCGGCGGCAGGACGTCCGGGTCGCCCTCAGCCACTCCTTCGGCTTCGGGGGCCACAACGTCGTCCTCGCCCTCGTCAGGGCGTGAGGTCGATGCCGAAGAGGGCGGCGGCGTTGGCCGAGCGGACCTTGCGGCGGTCCTCCTCGGTGTCCAGGTGGCCGAAGAAGGTGTCGATCTCGGCGCGGGTGGGCTGCTGGAAGGGATAGTCCGTGGAGAAGATCAGCCGGTCGGTGCTCGTGACCGTCAGGGCGTGCCGCAGCAGGGCGGGGTTGAGCATGCCCGAGGCCGTGAGGAAGACGTTGGTGCGGAGGTAGTCCGAGACCGGGCGTTCGAGGCCGGCCAGGCGGGAGAGGCTGTCGGCCCGGTCCAGCCAGAACGGCAGCAGCTCGCCCCAGTGGCCCAGCACGAGCACCAGGTCGGGGTGGCGGTCGAAGGTGCCGCGCAGGATGAGCCGCAGGGCCGCGGTCGCCGCCTCCACGTGCCAGCCCCAGCCGAAGGTGGCCAGTCCCAGCTCCGTCATGGGGTCGAAGCCGCGGTAGGCGGCGCCGCGCAGCGCCTGGGAGGGGATCTGCGGGTGGAGGAAGACGGGCTGGCGCAGTGCGGCCGCGGCGGCGAAGAAGTCCTCGTAGGCGGGGTCGTCCAGGAAGCGGTCGCCCGACCGGCCGTAGACCATCGTTCCGACGTGCCCCAGCGAGGCGGCGCGTTCGAGTTCGGCGACGACGTGCGGCGGGGACGAGAGCGGCAGCGTCGACAGCGACCGGAAGCGTGTCGGGTGGGCGCGGACCGCCTCGGCGGCGGTGTCGTTCGCGAGGCGGCTGAGCGCGACCGCCTCGGCGGCGGGCAGGGCCTGGGTTCCGGGCGGGGTGAGGGCGAGGACGGCCATGTCGATGCCCTGGGCGTCCATGGCGGCCAGCCGGCCGGCGCCGAGGTCGCCGAGGCGCTCGCCGGTGTCGCCCCGCTTGTTGAGGAGCAGGCTCTCGTCGGGGTGCGGGAGGGCTTCGAGGGCGGAGGCCAGCTCCGGAAGCATCCAGTGTTCTTCGATGCCGATGAGGGTCATGAACGCTGTTCCTTCGAGTGCGTGAGGTCCCGCGTGGGAGCGGGAACGGAGGGCGGTCCCGGCCGTGTCCCCCCACCGGCCGTGGCCGGTTCCCGCGGCGCGGGGAGGGGGGCGGGGAAGAGGAGGTACGAGACACCGGCGAGGACGGCGAGCCCGCCCATCGCGAGCGCCATGGGCACGGCGGTGTGCTCGCCCCCCAGGCCGACGACCGGCGTGACGAGGGCGGCCAGACCGAACTGGGCCGCCCCGACCACGGCCGACCCGGCTCCCGCCGCGCGGGGCACCGCGTCCAGGGCGAGGGCCGTGGCCGGGCCGAGTATGAAGCCCAGCGAGGCGACGGCGAAGAAGAGCGGCACCGTCAGCCAGACCGCGCCGAGGGGGGTGAGCGCCAGGGCGAGCAGCGCGAGCGAGGCGAGGAGGAGCCAGCCGACGCCGAGGGCCAGGACGCGGCGCGGTTCGGCGCGGCGCAGCAGCCGCGAGGAGAGCGCGCTGCTCAGCACGAGTCCGAGTGCGTTGAGCGCGAACAGCAGGCCGTAGGGGACGGCGCCGACGCCGATGACCGTCTGATAGAGGAAGGGGGAGGCCGAGATGTAGGCCATCAGGACCGCGAAGGAGAACACCAGGGTCCCGGTGGCGGTCAGATACGCCCGGCGCCGCAGGTGCCGGAACCCGCCCCGCCGGGTGGTGCCCCGCCTCCCGGGCGGCAGGCTCTCGGGTACGAGCAGGGCGGAACCGGCGAACATGGCGAGGGCCAGAGCGGCGAGCACCAGGAGCACCCCGCGCCAGCCGACCGCGCCGACCAGCACGCTGCCCAGCAGCGGGGCCACGACCGGCGCCACCCCGCCGACGATCATCATGAGGCTGAACGCGCGCGCCGCCGCACGGCCCCTGGCCAGGTCGGCGACGACCGCGCGGCCGATGACCATCCCGGCCGCGGCGCTCGCCCCCTGCAGCAGACGCGCCGCCACGAGCACGGTGATCGTCGGGGCCAGGGCGGTCAGGACGCTCGCGGCGACGAACACGGCGGAGCCGAGGAGGAGGGGCCCGCGCCGGCCGTACCGGTCCGAGAGGGGACCGAAGACCAACTGCCCGGCCGAAAGCCCCAGCAGGAACGTGGTCAGGGTGAGCTGGACGGACGTGGCGCCGGTGTGCAGGTCCGTCGCCATGCGCGGAAACGCCGACAGGTACATGTCGATGCCGAAGGGGGCGACGCTGGCCAGTACCGCGAGCATCGCGAGCAACGCGCCGGTGATCCGTCCGTCCGGGGACCCCTGCGGTGATTCTCGCGGGGACTCGGGCCAAGTTCCCTGGGAGGCTCTGGACACGGCACATCTCCGATCGGACGGCACAACGGGCACCGCCCCACGAGAGCGCGGAGCAGCGCGAGCGGTTTACCTGTCAAAAGATACCAATCATTCGACAGGTAAACTAGACTGAGTCCGTGGACGAGACGCAGAGGGCCCAACTGTTCGAGCTCGCGGACCTGATCATGGCGATCGGCCGGCACCTCCAGGTCGCCAAGGCGGACGAGGGGGAGTCCTGGACGCCGCTCGAATCGGCCGTCATGCGCTACATCGACCACCGGCCCGGCAGCACGGCGACCCAGGCGGCCGAGGCGACGCGGCTGATCTCCAGCAACTTCAGCCGGGCGCTGCGCAAGCTGGAGCAGAAGGGCATGGTGCGCCGTGAGGCCGACCCCCAGGACGCCCGGCGGGTGCGCCTGCACCCCACGCGGAAGGCGGGCGAGAACCTGCGCCACCTCGAGGACACCTGGAGCCGCCTCCTGGCCGAGGCCGTGCCGGACACCGAGGAGACGGAGACGGTCGTCTCCATGCTCCGGCAGATCGAGTCGCACCTGATCGCCCGCACGGGCCGGGGATGAACGAACGGCCCCGGCGGGCACCCGTCCCGAGGACAGCCCCTGGCTACCATGGGGCCTTCACGCCGGAAGCCGGGGCCGGGCCGGCGCCGGACCACCCGGCGGAAGCGGAAACCGCGGCCGGAGCGGCCGCACGAGGGAACACGAGAGAAAGAGGCGCGGGACCCTTGCACAGCCTGAGAGAGGTCACCGCGACCCGGTACGTCGCCCCCCTGCACTCCGGCGGCTCGGTGCCCGGCCTCGTCGAGGCCGAGGACCTGGGGACGTACGTCGTCAAGTTCACGGCCTCCGCGCAAGGGCCCAAGGCGCTGGTCGCCGAGGTGATCGTCGGTGAACTGGCCCGCGCGCTCGGCCTGCGCGTCCCCGAACTCGTGCGCGTCCACTTCGACCCGGCGGTCGCCGCGCACGAGCCCCACCAGGAGGTCCGTGACCTGGTGAACGCCAGTGCCGGGCTCAACCTCGGCATGGACCACCTGCCGGGCGCCGCCGACTACACCCCTGAGCTCGCCGACAGCTTCCCCGTCGACCCGCTGGAGGCCGGGCGCATCGTCTGGCTGGACGCCCTGACCGTCAATGTCGACCGCACCGTGCACAGTTCCAACCTGATGGTGTGGCCGACCCTCGGCGTCGCGCCCCCGCGCCTGTGGCTCATCGACCACGGGGCCGCGCTCGTCTTCCACCACCGCTGGGACACCTCCGCCCCGGGCAGGGCCTACGACTTCCGGCACCACGCGCTGGGCCACACCGCGCCGGACGTACGGGCCGCCGACGCCGCGCTCGCCCCGCGCGTCACGAAGGAACTGCTGCGCGAGGTGACCGCCGCCGTCCCCGACGCCTGGCTGACCGGCGAGCCGGGCTTCGCCACCCCGGACGAGGTCCGCGCCGCCTACGTCGCCTTCCTGGCCGAACGGGCCGGCGCCTCCGCGGCCTGGCTGCCCACCGACTTCCCGAGCAGGGAGGAACGGGCCGCCGAGGAGGCGCGGCGGGCCGCCCGCACCCGGCGCGGCCGGCCGGCCTGGCTCCAGCACGTCCCCGACCTGCACGGCAGGCCCGCGGCGGAGCAGGACTGGTCCAGGCACCTGGGATGACGGCCGGCGCCCGGGGGACGGCCGGGCCCGCCCCAGGGCCTCAGCCCGTCAGGTGCCCCAGGGCCTCAGCCCGTCAGGTGTTCGTACGCCGGCAGGGTCAGGAACTCCGCGTAGTCCTCGTCGAGCGCCACCCGCAGCAGCAGGTCGTGCGCCTCCTGCCAGGCGCCCGCGGCGAAGACGTCCGCCCCCAGGTCGGCGCGGACGGCCTCCAGGTCGGCCGCGGCCACCTCGCGCACCAGCTCCGCGGTGACCCTCGCGCCGTCGTCGAGGACGACGCCGGCGTGCACCCACTGCCAGATCTGGGAACGCGAGATCTCCGCGGTGGCGGCGTCCTCCATGAGGTGGAAGATGGCCACCGCGCCCTGACCGCGCAGCCACGCCTCGATGTAACGGATCCCGACCCGCACGGCGTTGACCAGGCCGGCGCGCGTCGGCCGCGCGTCGAGCGAGCCGACCGCGAGCAGGTCCCCGGCCGTCACGCGCACGTCCTCGCGCAGCCGGTCCTTCTGATGCGGGCGGTCGCCCAGGACGGCGTCGAAGGACTCCCGGGCGATCGGCACCAGGTCGGGGTGGGCGACCCAGGAGCCGTCGAAGCCGTCGCGCGCCTCGCGGTCCTTGTCGGCGCGCACCTTCTCGAACGCGACCCGGTTGACCTCCGCGTCCCGCCGCGAGGGGATGAACGCCGCCATGCCGCCGATGGCGTGCGCCCCGCGCCGGTGGCAGGTGCGGACCAGGAGCTCGGTGTACGCCCGCATGAACGGGGCCGTCATCGTGACCGCGTTGCGGTCCGGGAGCACGAACTCGGGCCCGGCGGTACGGAAGTTCTTGATCAGCGAGAACAGGTAGTCCCAGCGGCCCGCGTTCAGTCCGGAGGCGTGCTCGCGGAGTTCGTAGAGGATCTCCTCCATCTCGAACGCGGCCGTGATCGTCTCGATCAGGACGGTGGCCCGGACCGTGCCGTGCGGGATGCCGAGCCGCTCCTGCGCGAAGACGAACACGTCGTTCCAGAGGCGGGCCTCCAGATGCGATTCCGTCTTCGGCAGATAGAAGTACGGGCCCCTGCCGGCCTCGAGCAGGCGGCGCGCGTTGTGGAAGAAGTACAGCCCGAAGTCGACGAGTGCCCCCGGGACCGGGGACCCGTCCTCCCGGTCGCGCAGACGGCGTTCGTCCAGGTGCCAGCCGCGGGGGCGCACGACCGCCGTGGCGAGTTCGGCATCGGGGCGCAGGGCGTAGGACTTGCCGGTGCGCTCGTCGGTGAAGTCGATGGTGCGGCGGTGGGCGTCGATCAGGTTGAGCTGGCCGAGGACCACGTTCTCCCAGGTGGGCGACGAGGCGTCCTCGAAGTCGGCGAGCCAGACCCGGGCCCCGGAGTTGAGCGCGTTGACGGTCATCCTCCGGTCCGTCGGCCCGGTGATCTCCACCCTGCGGTCCTCGAGCGCGGGCGGGGCCGGGGCCACCCGCCAGGAGTCGTCCGCACGGATCGCGGCCGTCTCCGGCAGGAAGTCCAGCCGCGCGGTGCGGGCGATCTCGGCGCGGCGCTCCGCGCGGCGGACGAGGAGCGCGTCACGGCGGGGCGTGAACCGGCGGTGCAGCTCGCCGAGGAAGGCCAGCGCCTCCTCGGTCAGCACCTCCTCCTGCCGGGGCAGGGCCGGGGCGGCCTCGTCGACGACGAGAGCGCCGCCGTGCGGCGGGGTCGGCACGGGTGCGGACATGCGGGGGTCACATCCTTCCTGGGGGCGGTCTCCCGCCGGTTTCCTGTCTTCCGGTTCTGTCTTGCGGCCCTGTCTTCTGTCTGGTGGAGCCTAGTTTTCTCATCGTGGAAGATCAATGGAGGTCAACGGGCGGAGCCGGCGGCCGGAGGGGCCGTCGGCGGGCCGGTCCGCAGACGGCGGAGATCCCGCTCGCTGTCGATGTCGTAGGGCTCCGCCACGTCGGCGCACTCCACGCGCCGGATCGCGTCCCCGTGCGCCTTGAGGTACGCGCGCGCCCCCCGGTCACCGTGCGCCGTCGCGGCAACGTCCTCCCAGAGATCCGCGCCCAGCAGCACAGGATGGCCCCGCATGCCCTCGTAGGTGGCCGAGGCGAGGCTCGCGGGACCGGTGTACGCGGCCAGCACGCGCTCCATCGCGCGCGGGCCGATGCCGGGCTGGTCCACCAGCGCGACCAGCGCCGCTCCCGCTCCCGTCCCGGCCAGCGAACCGAGCCCCGCGCGCAGCGAGGAGCCCATGCCCTCCTCCCACTCCGGGTTGTCCACCAGGACACAGTCCGGCAGCTCCGCGCGGGCGCGCACCTCCTCGGCCGCGGCACCCAGCACGATGTGCACCCGGGCGCAGCCGGCCGTCCGCAGCGCCTCGGCCGCGTGCTCCACCAGGAGGCGCCCGTCGTGCGGGAGCAGCGCCTTGGGGCGTCCGCCGAGCCGTCGTCCGCCACCCGCCGCGAGCAGCAGGCCCACCACCGGGCGGGGCTCGGAGGTGGGACGGGCGCCGGGAGCCGGACGGGAAGCCACGGCCCCGGTTCGCTCTTCGTTCGATTCCATGCCCTCCTGCATACCCGTTGGTGCCCAATTTCGGTCCGCACGGTGGCGCACGCGGCGCCGGGTGGCGTTTACTGACCCGCACCCCCCTGTGCGCCCGATCCGTGCGCCGGGGCGCACGCCGTGGTGCGCGCGCGTCACGGGGGGCATGCGCACGGTGGGGTGCGAAGGGGGAGAGCTGTGTTGCGGAGCTTGGGACAGAGACAGGTGACCGGCGGCGAAGAAGATCCGAGAGTGGCCGGGCTGCGGACCGCGGTGTCCCGCTTACGCCGCGAACTCGCCCTGCTGCCCACCGAGTTCCCCGACCGTTCCATCGCCGAGGACGAACTCGCGGCGCTGGCCGCGATGGCCGCGGGGGGCGCGCCGGAGACCCGGCGCATGCGGCGCTCGCTGCTGCTGATCGCCGGATCCATCGGCTCCGTCAGCGCGTTGTCACGCGGGCTCCAGGAAGTCCGGGACGCGGTGGACCTGTTCGGCACCCCGCCGCGCGCCTAGGGTCTGTCTGACAATTCGCGCCTGCTCCGCGACGCCATGCACGCACTCTCGCCGCCCCGGCCTCTGACCCGAGTACATCCAGTACGAGGGTCAGGGGCCGGCACGCCGAGAGCACGCACCTGACGCCGCAGAGCCGCCCTTTGGGCGACGACGGGAATTGTCAGACAGACCCTAGGGCCTGCGCACCGGGGGGCGTACGCCGGGCAGAGGCAGGCCCGCACCGGGCGCGCGTTCAGGTCGCGAGCGCCCGGGACAGATCCGCCGCGACCTGCCGCAGCACCGGCACCATCGTGGCCGTCGCCGCCTCGGTGACCCGGCCCGCCGGGCCCGAGACGGAGATGGCCGTGGCGGTCGGCGCCCCCGGCACCGGGGCCGCGAGGCAGCGCACGCCCATCTCCTGCTCACTGTCGTCGACCGCGTACCCCTGGCGCCGCACCTCCTCCAGGGCGGTGAGGAAGGCGTCCGGGGACGTGATCGTGCGCTCCGTCGCGGCCGGCATGCCCGTGCGCCGCAGCAGGGCCCGCACCTCCGCCGGCTCCAGACCGGCCAGCAGCGCCTTGCCGACCCCCGTGGTGTGCGGCAGCACCCGTCGGCCCACCTCGGTGAACATCCGCATCGAGTGCTTGGACGGCACCTGCGCCACGTACACGACCTCGTCGCCGTCCAGCAGCGCCATGTTGGCCGTCTCGCCGGTCTCCTCCACGAGCCGGGCGAGGTGCGGCCTGGCCCAGGTGCCGAGCAGCCGGGCGGAGGACTCCCCGAGACGGATCAGCCGGGGGCCCAGCGCGTACCGGCGGTTCGCCTGCTGGCGCACGTACCCGCAGGCGACCAGCGTGCGCATCAGACGGTGGATGGTGGGCAGCGGCAGTCCGCTGCTCGCCGCCAGCTCGCTCAGACCGACCTCGCCGCCCGCGTCCGCCATCCGCTCCAGCAGGTCGAAGGCGCGCTCGAGGGACTGGACACCGCCACCGGAGCCGGAGGACCCGGAGGACTGGGCGGCGCCTCGGGCGCTGGGCGAGGACGGCACGGCGCGTTCCTTTCCGGGGGACGGGAACCAGCAGCCTACCCGGCGGTCGGGTGACGCCCCGGGGGCCCGGGAACCCGCGGCCGGACCCGCTCGTTCCGCCCCTGTGACTCTTCGGCAAGACATCGTCGGCAACGCCACGCAGATGGCGATCGTCAACCTGGACCCCGGCCAGACCGTGTACTGCGAGGCCGGGAAGTTCCTGTTCAAGACCACCAACGTCAGCATGGAGACGCGCCTGTCCGCCCCCGGCGGCGGTGGCGCGGGAGGCGGCTCCGGCTCCGGGGGCGGCGGCATGGGCGGCATGCTCCGCCAGGCCATGGGCACGGCCATGCAGGCCGGCCAGCGCATGCTCGCCGGTGAGTCCCTGGCGTTCCAGTACTTCACGGCGTCCGGCGCCGAGGGCACCGTCGGCTTCGCCGGGGTGCTCCCCGGCGAGATGCGCGCCCTCGAACTCGACGGAAACCGTGCCTGGCTCGCCGAGAAGGACGCCTTCGTGGCCGCCGAGTCCACGGTGGACTTCGGCATCGCCTTCCAGGGCGGCCGCACCGGCATGAGCGGCGGCGAGGGCTTCGTCCTGGAGAAGTTCACCGGGCGGGGCACGGTGATCATCGCCGGCGCCGGCAACTTCATCGACCTGAACCCGGCGGACTTCGGCGGCCGGATCGAGGTCGACACCGGCTGCGTCGTCGCCTTCGAGGAGGGCATCCAGTACGGCGTCCAGCGCATCGGGGGCCTCAACCGGCAGGGCCTGATGAACGCCGTCCTCGGCGGCGAGGGCCTGTCCCTGGCCACATTGGAGGGCAACGGCCGCGTCATCCTGCAGTCCCTGACGATCGAGGGCCTCGCCAATGCCCTCAAGAAGGCCCAGGGCGGCGACAAGCAGGGCCCCACCGGCGGCCTGTTCTCGACCCACGCGGGCTGACCGCCCGCACCCGCCGCGAGCGGGTGACCTCCGCCCGCGCCGCGCGCCGGCCGCCCCGGTGCCGGGAACCGTCGGCGGCTACCGCCCCCCGTCGGCCCCCGCCACCCGCAGCACCACCCGGCGGCCCCGCAACTCCCCGGCCTCCATGCGCCGGTGGACCTCGGCCACCGCCTCCAGGGGCAGCACCTCCAGCGCGCGCGGACGCAGGCCTCCCCCGGCGAGCATGTCGTTCAGGGCGGCCGCGGCCTCCGCCAGCTCGGCCACGGTGGCCCGGGAGATCGCGAAGCCGCGCACGGAGGCGTCCTTCATGTACAGCGGGCCCACCGGCAGCACGGGCCGCGCCCCGGGGCCGGCGAGGAGCAGGACGCGGCCCCGGTGGGCGAGCAGCCCGACCGCCGTCTCCAGGTCGTGCCGGCCGGAGGTGTCGACGTGCAGGTCGATGCCGTCCGGGGCCAGCTCCGCGAGGCGCGCGGCCGGCTCCCGGTAGTCGACGACCTCGGCCGCGCCCAGCGCCCGCACATACGCGTGGTCGCGCGGCGAGGCCGTGGCGAGCACCCGCGCCCCGGCCCGCGCGGCCAGCGCGACCAGCGCCGAGCCCACGTTGCCCCCGGCCCCGGCCACCAGCACCGTCTCGCCGGGAAGCAGCTCCCCGTGGTTGAACAGGGCGAGGTAGGCGGTGGCCGCCGGGTGCAGCACCGCCACCGCCTCCAGCGGCGGCACACCGTCCGGCAGCCGGTACAGCCGGTCAGCGGCGACGGCGACCCGCTCGGCGGCGGCGCCCTGCCGCCCACCGTGGCCCAGGCTGTTGCACCACACCGCCTCGCCCGCCGCGAACCCGGCGGCCGGCTCCGCGACCGTCCCCACCAGGTCCCGCCCGAGGACGAAGGGGAACGGCAGCGGCGTCCGGAACACCCCCGACCTGACCAGGGCGTCCACCGGATCGACGGCGGTCGCCAGGACGTCCACGAGTACCTCGCCCGCCCCCGGCACGGGTGCGGGCAGGTCCCCGAGACGGATCACCTCGGGCGGCCCGAGCTCTTCGATGTAAGCGGCGCGCATGGGCGGTGATTCTCCCACCGGGGCGCCGGACGGCCCGGCGGACACACGGGACGCCCCGGGCTCGCGGCACTCCACAGCCACCCGCGGTGGGTGGGCGGCGACCCCGGCGTCCGGAAGGCGAAGCGGCCGCGGCCGAAACGCGTCCGGAGGTTCCGGGCGCCCCCGCCCTCCGTGATCATGACCGTGAGGTCACCCGCCCGGCGGGCCGCCGCCCCCACCCCTCCGCAGGAGACGAAACGATGGAGCACTCAGCAGAACCCCTCGTCGACGTGCACGCGCACTTCGTGACGCCCTGGTACGTGGAGGCCGCGAAAGCCGCCGGGCACCACCACCCCGACGGGATGCCGTCCTGGCCGGAATGGACCCCGGAGGAGCACCTTCGTCTGATGGACGCGCAGGGCATCGAGCAGGCCGTCCTCTCGATCTCCTCGCCGGGGGTCTGGTTCGGGGACCGCGAGTCCGCGGTCGCGCTGTCCCGCCGCGTCAACGACTACGCGGCCGACGTGGCCGCCGCACACCCGGACCGCTTCCGGTTCTTCGCCTCGGTGCCGCTGCCGGCCGTCGACGAGGCCGTCGCGGAGGCGGACCGGGCGCGCGAGGAACTCGGTGCCGTCGGCGTGGTCGTGACGACGAACGCCGGCGGCGTCTCCCTCGCCGACCCGCGCGTCGCGCCGTTCCTCGACGAGCTGGACCGGCGGCGCGCCGTCCTGTTCGTGCACCCGACCACACCGGTCGGGTGGCAGCCGGTAGCGCCGGAACTGCCGCGTCCCATGGTGGAGTTCTTCGCCGAGACCACCCGCGTGCTGGCCGCCCTGCTCGTCGGCGGCGAGGCGGCCCGTCGTACCGGCCTGCGGACGATCGTGCCGCACTGCGGCGCCTCGCTGCCGGTGCTCGTGGACCGGCTGCGGCTGTTCGCCTCCCTCCAGCAGTCGCCGGGCGGGGCCGAGCGCATCGACGAGGGGCTCGCACGGCTCTGGTTCGACCTGGCCGGGACCCCGCTGCCGACGCACGCCGAGACCCTGATCAGCCGGGTCGGCACCGGACGGCTGCTCTACGGCAGCGACTACTGCTGGACGCCACCGCGTCTGGTCGCCGACCAGATCGCCGCGCTCGACACCGGATGGCGTGCGCGGTCCCACGGCCCGTGGCGGGACCTGACGGCCACGAACGCCGCCGCCCTGCTGGCGGGCGGCCCCGCCCGCTGACCCGGGGGCCCGCCCGGCGGGACGTGATGACTCCCTCGGGTGTCGTGGCGCAGGATGGCGGGGTGTGGCCGCGTGACCGGGCGGGCGCCCGGCACGGGGGCGAGGTCCCTGGCGGACCACGTGCCGACATCCGGGAGAACCGTATGACCGTCCTGTCCGAAGGCGCCCACCGGGTGCACGCCGACGACGCCGTCCTGCGCGCGCTGGCCGCCTACAAGCGCTACGAGACCCACGACCTCGCGGTGGCGGAGGGGCAGGTCCGGCAGTTCATGGCACCGGGCCGGCTGCGCACGCGCCCCGGTCACCGCGGCGGCGTCGACGCGCGCGCCTTCTACGCCGACACCGGCTCCGTCGGGGTCGGGTTCATGGGCTACGGCGCGGACGTGACCGTCGACCGACGGGGCGACTCCCGCTACCTCGGGATCGCGATCCCCCTGTCGGGGCACATCCGGGTGCTGCGGGGAGGCGAGGCCGTCCTCGCGCGGGCCGGGGAATCGATCGTCGTGATCGCACCGGACGGACCCTTCCTCGCCGAGTGGAGCGCCGACTGCGACACCCTCATGCTGCGCGTGACGACCACCGCGCTCGCGCACGCGGCGCGCACCCTGACCGGCGCGCGGGACACGGGTCGGCCGCCGCGCTTCGCGCACCAGGTGCTGCCCCTGGACCGGGGCCACGCCGTCCGCAGCGCCGCCAGACTGCTCGCCGAGACCTTCGGACAGTACGGCGACGTCGCCGCCGTCCCCGGCGGGTTGCTGCGGCTGCTCTCCGAACACACCCTCAGTGCCGTGCTGCTCGGCCTGGACCACGACCTCGCCGCCCCGGCCGGGCCGGCCTTCCGGGCCGCTCCCGGCAGGGCGGTGCGCGAGGCGATGCGCCTCGTCGAGGACGAGACCACCGCCGTCTTCAACGTCGGCGAGCTGGCCCGCCACCTCGGTGTGACCGTCCGCGCCCTGGAACTGGGCTTCCGCCGTGCCCTGGACGAGACCCCGCACCACTACCTGCGGCGGATCAGGCTGGAGAGGGCGCACCGAGAGCTCCTCGCCGCCGACCCCGTCGAGGGCGCCACCGTCGCCGGGATCGCGAGCAGATGGGGCTTCGCCCACGCGGGGCGCTTCGCCGCCTCCCACAAGGCCGCCTACGGTGTCACGCCCTCGGTGAGCCTGCGGACCTCACCGAGGGGCGGCACCGCGCCGACGGTCGCGGGTGCCCCCGATCCGATCCGGACGACGGGGCACGAAGCCGGGCCTGCGCGCGTTCTTCCGGCCGATGCGGGACGTGACACGCGGTCGCAGGGACGTGACACGCGGAGGGCGGGACACGACGTGCGGACGGCGGGACACGACGTGCGGACGGAAGGAGCGCCGTGGCGGACGCAGTGATCGACCTGGGACAGTACGGCGAGGCCTTCGCCGAGGAGGCCCGTACCGCGCTGCGCTCCCTCCTGGGCCGCTGCTCCGGCCTGGTCCTCGACGGCCCGCCGGGGCCGAGAGTGCCGGGGATGCCGATGCGGGGCTTCCGCTCGCTGCCGATCCGCTGGTAGCGGGACCGCCCCCCGGCGGCCGGGACGCGGGCAGGTGCGGACGCCGGTCTTCCGGCGCCCGGCCGGGCCCCGCCCGCGCGCACCCTCAGCCCCGCACCGTCTCCAACCCCCCGGAGACCTCCTCCATCCGCACCGCACGCCGCTCGCGGCGGGAGATCTCGCAGGCCTCCGCGACCCGCAGCGCGGCGAGCGCCTCCCAGCCGTCGCACGGGTTCTCCCGCTCTCCCCGCACCACCTGCACGAACGCGCCCAGCTCACCCTCGTAGGCCGCCGCGAACCGTTCCAGGAACCCGGGCCACGGCTTGTCCGCCGGGGGCGGTCCGGCCGGTTCCGTGGAGGCGATCGGGGTGCGGTCGTCCAGCCCCACCACGACCGTGTCCCGCTCGCCCGCCAGCTCCATGCGCACGTCGTAGCCGGCCCCGTTCACCCGCGCCCCGGTCACCGTGGCGAGCGTGCCGTCGTCCAGGGTGAGCACGGCCGCCGCCGTGTCCGCGTCCGCCGTCTCGCGGAACACCTCCGGTCCGGCGTCCGAGCCGGTCGCGTACACCTCGACGACCTCGCGCCCGGTCACCCATCGCACCATGTCGAAGTCGTGCACCAGGGTGTCCCGGAAGAACCCTCCGGAGACCCGCAGGTGCGAGGCCGAGGGGGGCGTCCGGTCAGCCGTCAGCGCCCGCACCGTGTGGAGGCGGCCCAGACGCCCGGCGCGCACCGCCTCCCGCGCGCCGGCGTATCCGGCGTCGAAGCGGCGCTGGAAGCCCATCTGCAGCACCGTGCCCGCCGCCTTGACCTCCGCGAGCGCGGCCAGGGTGCCCGGCAGGTCGACCGCGATCGGCTTCTCGCAGAACACCGGCAGCCCCGAACGTGCCGCCCGGCCGATCAGTTCGCCGTGGGCGGCGGTGCCCGTCGTGATCACCACCGCGTCCACGCCCCAGGTGAAGATCTCGTCCGTCCCGGGGGCGGCCGTCGCCCCCAGGCGGTCGGCGAGGGCGTGGGCCCGGGCCGGGTCGACGTCGGTGACGATGAGGGCTCCCACGTCGCGATGGCGGCTGAGCGTGGCCGCGTGGAGCGTGCCGATGCGGCCCGCCCCGATGAGTCCGATGCGCATGGGAACAAAGTGAGGTGACAGGCGTCACGCTGTCAATCCTTTGTCCGGACAACCTGACTATGCAACTTCCCGTCAACAAGTGCCACGGCTACGCTCGGGCCGTGCCCAAACCAGAAGTGGACTCCACCGCGTCGCTCGAACTCGGCGTCGACCGCAGCAGTCCGGTGCCCCTCTACTTCCAGCTCTCCCAGCAGCTGGAGGCCGCAATCGAACGCGGGGCGCTCACGCCGGGCAGTCTGCTGGGCAACGAGATAGAACTCGCCGCACGCCTCGGCCTGTCCCGGCCCACGGTGCGCCAGGCCATCCAGTCCCTGGTCGACAAGGGACTGCTGGTGCGCCGGCGAGGCGTCGGCACCCAGGTCGTGCACAGCCAGGTCAAGCGCCCGCTGGAGCTGAGCAGCCTCTACGACGACCTCGAGGCCGCCGGGCAGCGTCCCGCCACCGAGGTCCTCGCCAACGTGCTGGAGCCCGCGCCCGCCCAGGTGGCCGCCGCCCTCCAGATCGCCGAGGGCGCCCAGGTGCACCGCATCGAGCGGCTGCGGCTCACCCACGGCGAACCGATGGCCCACCTGTGCAACTACCTCCCGACCGGGCTGTTCGACCTCGACAGCGGGCAGCTCGCGGCGACCGGCCTCTACCGGATGATGCGCGCGGCCGGCATCACCCTGCACAGCGCCCGCCAGTCCATCGGCGCCCGCGCCGCCACCGCCGAGGAGGGCGAGCGCCTGGACGAGCCCCCCGGCGCCCCCCTGCTCACCATGCAGCGCACCACCTTCGACGACACCGGCCGCGCCGTCGAGTACGGCACCCACACCTACCGCCCCAGCCGCTACTCCTTCGAGTTCCAACTCCTCGTCCGCGCCTGAACGGCCGCCCCGGCATCCCCGCGGCACCCCGTGGCGGCGGCGATCCACCTCGCCCCCGGCATGAACCGACCCGGCCGTGCCGCATTCCTGCGACCGCCCGGCGGCATCCCGAGGACGACCGCCGTCCCACCGTCACAGATGCGTCCCGGGCCGGGAGCCCGCCCCCCGGCCGACGGACTCATGCGGCACAATCGGCGACGATGAGCACCTACCGCGACCTCTCCCTCCCGCGCGCACTGGGCGCCGCCAGAGTCACCGGCGTCGCCCCCATCGGTTCGCGCCGCGCCACCGCCCTGCGCACCGTCGGCACCCGCGAGCGCCGCTCGCATCTGACGGCGCCCCGCGTGCCGACCGTCGGCATCGACATCGGCGGCACCAAGGTGATGGCGGGCGTCGTGGACGCCGACGGCAACATCCTGGAGCGGTTGCGCACGGAGACCCCGGACAAGTCCAAGAGCCCCAAGGTGGTCGAGGACACGATCGCCGAGCTGGTGCTCGACCTGTCCGACCGGCACGACGTGCACGCGGTGGGCATCGGCGCGGCCGGCTGGGTGGACGCCGACCGCAACCGCGTCCTGTTCGCCCCCCACCTGTCCTGGCGCAACGAGCCGCTGCGGGACCGCCTCGCGGAGCGCCTGGCCGTGCCCGTCCTGGTCGACAACGACGCCAACTCCGCCGCCTGGGCCGAGTGGCGCTTCGGCGCCGGACGCGGCGAGGACCACCTCGTCATGATCACTCTTGGTACCGGCATCGGCGGCGCCATCCTGGAGGACGGCCAGGTCAAGCGCGGCAAGTACGGGGTCGCGGGGGAGTTCGGGCACATGCAGGTCGTGCCCGGCGGACACCGCTGCCCCTGCGGCAACCGCGGCTGCTGGGAGCAGTACAGCTCCGGCAACGCGCTGGTCCGCGAGGCCAGGGAGCTGGCCGCCGCGGACTCCCCGGTGGCGTACGGGATCATCGAGCACGTCAAGGGGCAGGTCGGCGACATCACCGGCCCGATGATCACCGAGCTGGCCCGCGGCGGCGACGCCATGTGCGTCGAACTGCTCCAGGACATCGGCCAGTGGCTCGGCGTCGGCATCGCCAACCTGGCCGCCGCCCTCGACCCCTCCTGCTTCGTGATCGGCGGCGGCGTAAGCGCCGCCGACGACCTGCTCATCGGCCCCGCCCGCGACGCCTTCAAGCGGCACCTCACCGGCCGCGGCTACCGCCCCGAGGCCCGCATCGTGCGCGCCCAGCTCGGCCCCGAGGCCGGCATGGTCGGCGCCGCCGACCTCGCCCGGCTGGTCGCCCGCCGCTTCCGCCGCGCCAAGCGCCGCCGGGTCGAGCGGTACGAGCGCTACGAGCGGTACGCCGAGTCCCGGCGGTCCGAACGGGAAGGCGCCTCGTGACGTCCGCCGCGCTGCCCCACCAGCCCCTCACGCCCCAGGAGGCCACCCGTCCCCCCGAGAACCGCCGCCACATGATCCGGCGGCGCGCGCTCACCCTCCTGACCATCGTGCTGCTCATCGGCGTCCCGGCCGGCTACCTCGTGATCTCCGCGAACCAGAGCCGGGACAGCGGCAAGCAGAAGGAGGAGAAGTGGTCGGCGACCGGCCTCACCGCCGGCTGGCCCTCCCTCGTGCAGCGCCGCCTCTACCAGGTGCCCGTCCCGCCGTACTCGCGCGACGTCGCCTACTACGAGACCAACAACTGGAAGACCAGCCGGCTGTACACCCAGTTCCTGACCAGCAACGAGGGCCTGGAACGCTTCCTGGACGAGACCGGCACCGGCCTCACCGCGCTGAAGCGGGACGACATCGCCATCGGCACCCGCGACCAGCAGGTCATCGGCTGGAACTTCCAGGGACCCGGCCCCTGGTACGGGCTGGTCGACAAGCGGAAGAACCCGGCCCCCACGCACGACATCGTCGTCAACCGCTCCGACCCGGCGCACCCCATGGTGTACGTCGTCTCGCGCACGGTGCCGTAGACCGGCCCGCCGCGCCCCCTCCGGCGCACGTCGGCACCAGGTCCCCGACCGGCGCCGAGCCGGTTGTCAGACCCCGCCCGTAGAGTCGTGGACACCTGACACGACACGAGGGGCGGGAGGTGACCGGACGGATGGAAACCGTGGCGCACACGCCTGGGGAGGACGCGCGCGAGAAGGTCCCCGCGCATCTCGCCGCCGTCTTCCTGCCCGGCCCCGTGCCCCGGCAGGGCCGCCTCGCCTTCTGGGACCCCGAGGGCTCCCCGCTCCCCGCCGCCACCGAGGACCTGGTCGTCGTCCGCCCCCACGGCACCGGCGTCCGCCGCACCACCGTGCCCGCGCTCACCCTTCCCGTCGAGGCCGCCCTGCCCGTCCTCACCGCCGCCCGGCACGCCCCGGCCGCCCACCCCGCCACCGCCTGCTGGGGCGCCGCCGCCCTGCACGCCCTGCGGCTCCTCGCCCGGGGCCGGCTGCTGCCGGGGCTCACCGCCGAGGGCTACGACGCCTGGCGCGCGGGCCCCCTCGAACGGGACGACGTCGCCCACCTCAGGGCGATCGCCGCCGCCCTCCCGCACGAGGGCCACGCCGTGCCGCTCCCCGGGCGCGGACCGCTCCGGCTGCCCGAACCGGAGGCCCTGGTGCGCGCCTTCCTGGACGCGGTCGCCGACAGCCTGCCCCGCACCCCCGCCGCGGCCCACGTCTCCGGCCGGCCCTTCGCCGCCCGCGCCACCACCCGGCTGCCCGGCGCCCGCGACTGGGCCGCCGAGGTCGCCGCCGGCATGGACACCGGGGTACGGATCTCGCTGCGCCTCGACCTGTCGGCCTACCAGCTCTTCGACGACGCCGAGGACACCCGCCGCGCCGGAGCGGCCGTCGTCCAGGTGCACAGCCTCGCCGACCCGACGCTCGTCACCGACGCCGCCGCGCTGTGGGCGGGGGAGTCCGACACCGCCTTCGGGCCCCGCGCCCGCGTGGACGCCGCGCTGGCGGTGCGCCGCGCCGCCCGCGTCTGGCCGCCCCTGGAACGCCTCGCCGAGCGGGACGTGCCCGACGTCCTCGCCCTGTCGGAGGAGGAGCTGACCGATCTCCTCGGCGTCGCCGCCACCCGGCTCGGCGCGGCGGGCGTCGCCGTGCACTGGCCCCGGGACCTGGCCCAGGACCTCACCGCGACCGCCGTACTCCATTCCGCCCCCGGCTCCGCCACCGACGGCACGGGCTTCTTCGAGGGGGAGGACCTGCTTCGCTTCGGCTGGCAGCTCGCCCTGCGCGGCGACCCGCTCACCGAGGCCGAGATGGACGCCCTGGCCGAGGCGCACCGGCCGGTGGTCCGGCTGCGCGACCAGTGGGTGCTCGTCGACCCCGCCCTCGTCCGCAAGGCCCGCAAACGGGAACTCGGACTGCTCGACCCGGTCGACGCCCTGGCCGTCGCCCTCACCGGCACCGCCGAGGTCGACGGGGAGAGCGTGGAGGCGGTCCCGGTCGGCGCCCTGGCCGCGCTGCGGGACCGGCTCACCGCCGGCCTCACCCCCGCCCCGCCGCCCCCAGGGCTCGACGCCCGCCTGCGCGACTACCAGCTGCGCGGACTGGCCTGGCTCGACCTCATGACCTCCCTCGGCCTCGGCGGCTGCCTCGCCGACGACATGGGCCTCGGCAAGACCGTCACCCTCATCGCGCTGCACCTGCGCCGCGCCCGCAGCGAACCCACCCTCGTCGTCTGCCCGGCCTCCCTGCTCGGCAACTGGCAGCGGGAGATCAACCGCTTCGCGCCCGGCGTCCCCGTCCGCCGCTTCCACGGCCCCGACCGCACGCTCGACGACCTGGACGGCGGCTTCGTCCTCACCACCTACGGCACCATGCGCTCGGCCGCGCAACGGCTGGCCGAACAGCCCTGGGGCCTCCTCGTCGCCGACGAGGCGCAGCACGTGAAGAACCCCTACTCGGCGACGGCCAAGGCGCTGCGCACGATCCCGGCGCCCGCCCGGGTCGCCCTCACCGGCACCCCGGTGGAGAACAACCTCTCCGAACTGTGGGCCCTGCTGGACTGGACGACCCCCGGACTGCTCGGCCCCCTGAAGTCCTTCCGCGCCCGGCACGCCCGCGCCGTCGAGGGCGGCGAGGACCCCGGCGCCGCCGAGCGGCTGGCCCGCCTGGTCCGCCCCTTCCTGCTGCGCCGCAAGAAGTCCGACCCCGGTATCGTTCCCGAACTCCCGCCCAAGACCGAGACCGACCACCCGGTGCCGCTCACCCGCGAGCAGGCCGCGCTGTACGAGGCGGTGGTGCGCGAGTCGATGCTGGCGATCGAGACCGCCGAGGGCATGGCCCGGCGCGGCATGGTCCTCAAGCTCCTCACCTCGCTCAAGCAGATCTGCGACCACCCCGCGCTGTACCTCAAGGAGGACCCGGCCACCGCCCGCGCCCTCGGGGAACGGTCCGGAAAGCTCGCCCTCCTCGACGAACTCCTGGACACCCTCCTCTCCGAGGACGGCTCGGCGCTGGTGTTCACCCAGTACGTCGGCATGGCCCGGCTGATCACGGCCCACCTCGCCGCCCGCGCCGTCCCCGTCGACCTGCTGCACGGCGGCACCCCCGTGCCCGAGCGCGAACGCATGGTGGACCGCTTCCAGGAGGGCGCCACCCCCGTGCTCGTCCTCTCCCTCAAGGCCGCGGGCACCGGCCTGAACCTCACCCGCGCGGGCCATGTCGTGCACGTCGACCGCTGGTGGAACCCGGCGGTCGAGGAGCAGGCCACCGACCGCGCCTACCGCATCGGGCAGACCCAGCCGGTCCAGGTGCACCGGTTGATCACCGAGGGCACGGTCGAGGACCGCATCGACGACATGCTGCGCGCCAAGCGCGCCCTCGCCGACGCCATCCTCGGTTCCGGCGAGACCTCCCTCACGGAACTGACCGACCGCGAACTCTCCGACCTCGTCTCCCTGCGGAGGGAGGCGTCATGACCGCCGACGAGCGGGACGAGAAGGCCCCCGGGCCTGACGAGGTCCCCCGGCCCGGCGAGGCGGAGCCTCGACCCGGCGACGCGGGGTTCGAGCCCGATGACGCTGCGCCGGGTGACGCGGCGCCGGGCGACGCGGAGTGTCCCGCTGACGCCGGCCCCCGGCCCGGTGACGTGGCCCGCAGGGCCCTGCGCGAGGCCCGTGCCCGCGCGCACCGCCCGGCACCCGACCCGACACCGCCCCGCCCCGCCCGGCAACCGGCGAAGCCGGCCCGCCCGGGGGACGCGGCCCGCCAAGCCCTCCGCACCGCCAGGGCCGACCGCAGGCCCGACTCGGCCCCCGCCGCCTTGCCACCACACCCCGCGTCCGCCGACCCGAGGGGCGCGGAGAACGGCGCGCCCAGCCCTGACGCACCCACACCCGCCGCCACCCCGAACCCTCCGCCCCGTCCCGCGCCCGAGGCCGAGGCCGCGTTCTCACCACGCCCCGCTCCCGCCGACCCGAGGGGCGCGGGGAACGGCGCGCCCAGCCCCGACGCACCCGCACCCGCACCCGCCGACATCCCGAACCCCCAACCCCCTTCCGCGCCCACCCCCCGCCGAACAGCCCCCCGCGCCCCCCACACGATGGCCGCCCCGTCCCGAGACGGGGACCACCGGCGGACGTTCGCCGCCCACTCCGTCCCGCCCGGTGGAGCCGACGGCGAACCGTTCGCCACCACCTGGTGGGGCAACGCCTGGCTCACCGCCCTGGAGGACGGCGCCCTGGACCGCGCCCGCCTCGCCCGCGGCCGCGCCTACGCCGCGCAGGGCCACGTCGACGCCATCACCGTCACCCCCGGGCAGGTCCTGGCCTACGTCCGCGGCAGCCGTCCCCGCCCCTACCGCACCCAGGTCCGCCTGCGCACGCTCTCCGAGGCCGACTGGGACCGTTTCCTGGACGCCGCCGTCGCACACACCGGCCACATCGCCGCCCTCCTGGACAAGGAGATGCCGCACTCCCTCGCGGACTCCGGCGTCCCCCTGCTCCCCGGCCCCGGCGACCTGGAACCGCTGTGCAGCTGCCCCGACCGCGGTCACCCCTGCAAGCACGCCGCCGCCCTCTGCTACCGGACCGCCCGCCTGCTCGACGAGGACCCCTTCGTGCTGCTCCTGCTGCGCGGCCGGGGCGAACGCGAGGTCCTCGACGCCCTCTCCCGCCGCAGCGCCGCCCGCGCGGCCCGTGCCGCGCAGGAGGAGCACGACACGGCCGCGCTCCCCGGCGTCCGCGCCCGTGACGCCCTCGCCACCCGCACCCTCCCACCGCTCCCCGCCCCGCTGCCCCCGCCCCCGCACCCCGAGCAGCCCCCGGCCCATCCCGGCGCCCCCGGCGGCCCGGACCCGCTCGCCCTGGACCAGCTCGCCACCGACGCCGCCGCCCGCGCTCACGCACTGCTCACCACGGGCCGCGACCCCGTCGCCGCACTGACCCTGTGGCAGGACGCGGTCCGCCTCGCCGCCGCCCGCCCCGGCTCCGGCCTCACGGCTTCCACCCGCGCCGTCTACGCATCCCTGGCCTCCGCCACCGGCCGCACCACCGCCGACCTGGCCCGGGCGGTCGCCGCATGGCGGCAGGGCGGGCTCGAAGGGCTCGCCGTCCTGGAGGAACCGTGGGACCCCCCTGCGGGCCGGTTCGACCGGGCCCGCCCGCTGCTCCTCGCCGCCGACCTTCCCGCCTTCCGCCCGTGGCGCAACCGGCTCACCCACCCCGCCGGCCACGTCCAGCTCCGCCTCGGCCGCGACCATCTCTGGTACGCCTACGAGTCCGAACCCGGCGGCGAGGACTGGTGGCCCCGCGGCACCCCCGACCTCGACCCGATCGGCGCCCTCACGGGCCTGGGCGGCATACCGTGACGGGGCACTGACGGGGCACTGACGGGGAACTGACGGGGCATTGACGGGGTCCGGCATCCCCCGCACGGTCCCCCCGCACGTGCCCCCCGCTCATCCCACCGCCGGAGCTCAGGAACGCCGGAGACCTTGGGAAGGTGCCTACGCCCGCCCCGTCGCATGACAGCGGATGCGCTCGATCATCGCGTCGAGCACCGTTTCGAGAGCCGTGGTGTCGCGGTGCGCCTGCGTCATCAGCAGGCCGCCCTGCAGGGCGGTGAGCAGGGCGAGAGCCAGCCGGTCGGGGTCGGCGTCCGCGTCGAGCGCGCCACGTTCCCGCATGGCCCGCAGCCCCTCGCGGATGGCGTCCTGCCACTGCGCGTAGCCCGCCACGAGCCGGGCCCGGGCCTGCGGGTCCGTGTCGGACAGTTCGGCGGCCAAGGAGCCCAGCGGACACCCGCCCCGGCAGTCGCGGGCGTGCTGGGCCCGGACGACGGCGTCCCGCCAGGCCTGGAGCGCCTCGAAGCTGTCCAGGCGGCCGAGCAGCGGCCGCTGGAAGCCGAGAACGTGTTCGGTCTGGTACTCGATGACCGCCTGGACCAGCGCCTTCTTGTCGCCGAAGTAGTGGTAGAGCTGCGAGGGGCTGCTCACCCGCGCGGCCTTGAGGATGTCCTCGGTACTGGTGCCCGCCACGCCGTTCTCGTACATCAGCTCGGCTGCCGCCGCCGCGATGCGGTCGCGCGTGGCCTGCCCCTTCGGGGTCAGACGTCGTGCTGCGGTGCTGCTCGTCACGTCCTCACGCTACCGCATCCCACGGGTTTTTAGACTTGACATTCTATTTCCCGCGTGACCAGGATTAGAGCGATCAATCTAAAAACATCCGTCGCCACGCCAACGGAAGGGCGGCCACGCCATGACCACCACCCCCATCGCCGACCAGGTCGCGGACCTGCGGGAGAAGGTCGCCGAGCAACTGCCGGCCGACGCGCTGAGGGTCTTCGGCGCCGAACAGGCCGAACTGGCCGTCGCCGAGCCGCCGTCCGGCATCGCGGAACCCGGCACCCCGATGCCCGACGCCTCCCTGCTCGACGTCCGGGGCCGCCCCGTCACGCTGGACCAGGCACGGGCCGGCCGCCCGGCGGTCGTGGTGTTCTACCGCGGCGCGTGGTGCCCGTACTGCAACCTGGCCCTGCGCACCTACCAGCGCGAGCTCGTGGCCGAGCTGGACGAGCGGGGCGTGGTGATGATCGCCGTCAGCCCGCAGAAACCGGACGGCTCACTCGGCATCGTCGAGGCCAACGACCTCACCTACACGGTCCTCTCCGACCCCGGCAACCGGATCGGCCGCGCGCTCGGCATCGTCACCAGGTCCGAGGACCGGGTACTGCACGCGCAGGCCTCCCTCGGGGTGGACCTGACCGAGGTGAACGCGGACGGCACGCAGGACATCGTCATGCCGACGGTGGCACTCGTCGACGACCGGGGCGTCCTGCGTTGGATCGACGTCCACCCCGACTACACGACCCGCACCGAGCCCGACCGCATCCTCGCGGCCCTCACGGAGACGATCGGCTGACCGGACGGCGCGTCTCGTGCGGCCCGCGCCGCTCCCCGCACCCACCGCCCGACCATGCGGACCGGCCCCTCACGCGCCCGGCCGCGCGGACCGGCCCCTCACGCGCCCGGCCGGGTGGCGCCGCGGCTGCGCTCGTAGTGGCGGGCCGCCTTGGCGCGGTTGCCGCACGCGGCCATGGAGCACCACCGGCGGGTGCCGTTCTTCGTCGTGTCGTGGAAGTGCAGCACACACCTGGGGTGGGCCGCGCACCGCTTGACGCGGTCGGGCGCCTCGGTGAGGAGCCGCAGGTAGTCGGCGGCGGCGAGCCACGCCGGCAGCCAGGCCGCCTCGTCCACCTCGGGTCGGGTCCGGGGCCCCTCGGGGCCGAGCTCCTGCCGGACAGCACCGTGGGCCAGCACGCGGTTCAGCCCCGCGCGGGCCGTCTCGGAACCGATGTCCACGAGGTCCAGCAGGAGGTCGCGGGTCTCCCGCACGGCGGCGAGCGTCGCCTCGTCGGCGACGGCCTCGGCCCCCAGACCCGTCGCGCGCAGCCAGACGCCCAGACCCTCGGCCGAGTCGAGCAGGTCCTGTGCCCCCGCCTCGTCGCTCCACCGCGTGTTGAGCAGGTCGAGGGAGAGCGGCTCACCGGTCAGCGGCCGGCGGTCCCCAGGGACCCGGGACGAGGGCTCGGACACGGTGACGCCTCCTGGCGTGCTCGGCGGGATCGGTCGGGACACCACAAGCGTACCGCCTAACACGGTTTTGCCGGTTGGCACCCGAGGTGCCCGGCCGGGGCGGCGGCACGCAGCACCGCACCGACCCGGCGGTCGCTCGCCCGGGACGCCGTCACGGCCGACATCGCCTGCCGCCAACGCCCGCCGGCGCGGGCCCCGGACCGAGGCCCGGGCCCGTGCCTGGCGCGGCAGTGACTCGCGGCGGAGCAGGTCCGGCAGGTAGGCGGAGGCCGCCGCCGTCGGGCGACCGCCCGGCCGGGCCGGCCCCCCGTCACCGGCCCGGCCCGACGGTGGAAGCGATCATGCTCAGGGCGGAGAGGTGCCGCAATGCTTTCGGTCCTGCTCGAAAACAGCGCCGGGCCGCGACAGAACCCGGCCGCGACAGTGCCCAGCCACCCCGGAGTCCGCCCCGCTCACGGAGGGGTGCGGCGGTGCGGCATACTCGGCCGATGAGTTCACGCACCTCCCCGGCCGGCCGGCCGATCGTGATACGCAGGGCCGTCGCGGGGGACGCCAA
The DNA here is from genome assembly GCF_036189845.1 of Streptomyces griseoaurantiacus. Lineage (NCBI taxonomy): Bacteria > Bacillati > Actinomycetota > Actinomycetes > Kitasatosporales > Streptomycetaceae > Streptomyces > Streptomyces griseoaurantiacus. The sequence goes on from NZ_CP108326.1 coordinate 6,060,079, forward strand.
GCGGCTCACGCGCCTCGTGCGCCGCTCCGGCGCCTACGAGGGGAAGTACGCGGCGGCGGTCGAGGGCTACCGGGTGGGGCAGGACTACATCGAGGCCCACCGCACCTTCGTGGCCGCCGAGGCCGAGGAGCCCGGGGGCCGGATCCTCGGGTTCTACGCGCTCGTCCTCGCGCCCCCGGAACTCGACCTGCTGTTCGTCGCCGACGACGCGCAGGGCCGGGGCATCGGGCGGCGGCTCGTCGCGCACATGCGGTCCGAGGCCCACGCCGCCGGGCTCGACCGGGTCAGGATCGTGTCGCACCGTCCCGCCGAGGGCTTCTACGACCGCGTCGGCGCGGTACGCACCGGGACCGTGCGCGCGCACCCGCCCGCCGTGCCCTGGGACCAGCCCGAGTTCGAGCTCCGCATCCCCCCGGAGTGACGTCCGCCGACGAGGCGGCCGAGCTCTCCCCTCACCGCCTGCGGACAGGGGGAAGGGAGGAGGCCGGGTGCGTCAGCCGGACCAGGAGATCCCAGCCCGGTCGAAGCGTCCCGCGCGGAGGCCGTCACGGCGGACCAGTCAGATGACGTCCCACCTGCCGGGGGGCCTCCTCCCCGTAGTGGGCTGTGTGCCGGTACCGGGCCGGTGTCAGCTCTCGAGGAAGTCGAGGAGGTCGGCGTTGACGGTGTCGGCGTTCACGGTGCACATGCCGTGCGACAGCCCCGGGTAGACCTTCAGGCGCGCGTTCTTGACCAACGTGACCGCCATCTCGGCGGAGTCGGCGATCGGGACGATCTGGTCGTCGTCGCCGTGCATGATGAGCGTGGGCACGTCGATCGCCCGGAGGTCGTCGGTGAAGTCCGTCTCCGAGAACGCCTCGATCCCCTCGTAGTGCGCCTGGGCGCCACCGGCCATCCCCTGACGCCACCAGTTCTGGATGACGCCCTGGGAGATGTCCGCGCCCGGGCGGTTGAAGCCGTAGAACGGCCCGGAGGCGAGGTCGAGGTAGAACTGGGAGCGGTTGGTGGCCACGGCCTCGCGGAAGTCGTCGAAGACCTCGACCGGCAGCCCTCCCGGGTTCGCTTCGGTTCGGACCATGAGCGGCGGGACCGCTCCGATGAGGACGGCCTTGGCGACCCGCCCGGCACCGTGCCGGGCGATGTACCGGGCGACCTCTCCACCACCGGTGGAGTGACCGACGTGGACGACGTCGCGCAGGCCGAGATGGGCCACCACGGCGGCGGCGTCCGCCGCGTAGTGGTCCATGTCGTGCCCGTGGCCGACCTGGTCGGAGCGCCCGTGCCCTCGGCGGTCGTGGGCGATGACACGGTAGCCCCGCCGGACGAGGAACAGCAGCTGGGCGTCCCAGTCGTCCGAGCTCAGCGGCCAGCCGTGGTGGAACATGACCGGCCGGCCCGTGCCCCAGTCCTTGTAGAAGATCTCGGTTCCGTCGCTGGCGGTGACGAACGGCATGGTCTGCTCCTCGTGGTCCCGCCCGGGTACCGGGCGGATTCGATGTCTCCACGAGAATGGCTCGGCCGCCGTGCCGACAGCCTCCGTCAGCTGACTGACATCCGGCGGACGGCTTCGCCTGCTTCAGTACCGGGGCAGTGCCGAGACCCGACCGGTGGCTCTCACGGCCGGGTGGCCGGAGGCTCGGGAGGCAGCGCTTCCAGTGCGTCGCGGAGCTCGGCCCGTGAGGCGATCCCCAGTTTCGGGAACACATGGTAGAGATGCGACGACACGGTCCGCGGCGATAGGAACAGACGCGACGCGATCTGCGGGTTGGACAGCCCCGTCGCAGCCAGTCTGGCGACCTCCAGCTCCTGCGGGGTGAGGGCCTCACCGGCCTTGCCCCGGCCGGTCCGCGTCATGCCGGTGGCGCGGAGCTCCGCCGCGGCCCGGGCTTCCCACGAACGGGCCCCGAGCTCCTCGAAGCGGCCGCGGGCGGCGGCCAGTTGCACCCGGGCGTCACGGTTGAGCCCTTGTCGGCGGAGCCCTTCGCCGTACGCCAGACGAGCACGGCCGACCTCGAAGGGCCACTGCTCGACGCCCGGCAGTGCGAGCGCCTCCTCGAAGCACCGGACCATGTCCTCGGCGCCCGAGGTCATCGCCGTGGCCGTGGCGGCGCTCAGCGCGAACCGCGAGGAGAAGTGACCGACGCCGGCGTCGCGCAGCGCGTCCGCGTGCCGTCGCGCCTCCGCGTGCCGCCCGGAGCGCACGGCGGCCTCGACGAGGTCCGGCGCCGACCACACGGCCTCGGGGTTGAACGGCGGCAGCACACCCGGGGCGCAGATCGCTGTGGCGTGCCGGAACGCCGTCTCGAAGTCGGCGGCGCCGAGGGCCGCCAGGGCCGCCGCCTGGTGGGCGCAGTTCTCCAGCCGCCGCAGTCGCCTGGGCCCCGACCACCCCCAGACGGCCTCGCAGTGGCGGCGGCACGCGTCGAGGTCGCCGCGCAGGGCCGCGACCATCGCGGCGATGTAGTGCCCCACCTGGGCGAACAAGTGGTATCCCGTCTCCTCGGACAGTGCGACGAGCTCGTCCGCGGCGTCGGCCGACGGCTGCCACCGGCCGGTGTACAGGTCGTCCAGGGCGACGAACATCAGGGCCGGCATGCTCGACCCCACCGCTTCGCCGTCGCGTATGACCCGGGACACGGCCTCGCGACAACCCGGAAGCCGGTCGAGATAGGAGGCGGTCAGGGCGGTGCGGATGACCACGTCGGCGTCGGGCTCGTCCCTCAGCCGCGCGATCTCCTCGTCCAGGCGGCGCAGCATGCCCTCGGTGACGGAGCCGAGGTCGTGGTGGACGCGCCCCAGGGACGCCGCGGCGGCGGGCGACGCCGCGGGAAGCTGCGCCAGGACCGTGGACAAGGGCTGCCAGTGCTCGGGCCGTCCCGAGTACTGGCTGGCGAGCGTGAGGGTGAACAGCGCGGTCTCCAACTCGCCGGACGGTGGACCGGGCGACATCGGCGCCTGCTCGATGGCCTCCATCAACAGCGCGTGGGCGGTGTCCGCGTCCCCTTCCGTGACGAGCACGAGGAAGCCGGCCGTCGTGGCCGCCGAGAGCGACCGGACCGCCGGAACGCCCTCGACCTCACGCATGATCTCGTGGCTGACCTCCAGATGGCCTGTGACCCAGGCGGCGACGTAGGCGGCCTGCGACAGGCGGCGCCTGCGGACCGTCTGGTCCGGACTCAGCTCGGCCGCGCGCCGCAGCCGCGTGATCGCGCCGTCGGCGTCACCGCGTCGCAGGCTGCTGCGGGCCGCCGACTCCACGACGGCGGCGACCGCCTCGTCGGGCGCCGTCGTGGCCCTCGCGAGGTGATCACCGCGGCGCTCGGGCTGGTCGGCCAGCGCCTCGGCCAGCCGGCGGTGGGCGACGCGCCGCTGCTCGCCGGTGGAGCCGTCGACCACAGCGGACCTGACCAGCGGGTGCCTGAAGCGCACCGCACGGCCGTTCTCCGTGACCATGACGAGGTGGTCACGCTCCGCGGGAGCGAGTTCCCCGAGGCCGCCCGGCCCGCCGGCAGCCTCGAGAACGCCGATGTCGCCGGAACCCTCGAGGGCAGCGAGCAGCAGTACCTCACGCGTTCTGTGCGGCAGTCGTCCGACGCGGGCGCCGAACAGGGCGCGCACGTCCCGCCCCGGGCCGCTCGCCCACCCCGCCCCCTGGTCGTGTCGGTCGCCGGGAACCCCGGCGGACCCGGCGAATTCGAGCAGCGCCAGGGGATTTCCCTGCGCCTCATGGGCCACGCCCGAAAGGATCCGGCGGGGAAGGTGAGCGAAGCGCCGCGACAGCAGTCGCAGGGCGTCCGTGGCATCCAGCGGCGTGATCTCGAGCTCCGGCAGACCGGTGGACCGGAAGGACGCGTCGGACTCCGCTCGTTGTGCTCCGAGCAACCCGATGCGGCGACCGCCCAGTCGTCTGGCGACGAAACTCACCGCAGCTCGGCTCGCCTGGTCGACGACATGAAGGTCGTCGATCACGAGGAGCAACGGCTGTTCCCTCGCGGCCTCGTCGAACAGGGACAGTGCCGCGTTCAGGACGGCGATCCGGCTCGGCGCGGGGCCGGCGCCGAGACCGAGGGCGACATCGAGGGCTTCCCGCGTGGAACGCGGCAGACGGCCAAGCTCCTCCGGCAGCGAGCCGACAAGCTGATGGAGCCCCGCGAAGCTGATGTCCGTCTCGTACTCGACGCCGCTCCCGCGGACGACCCGCACTCCCTTCGCCGCCGCGAGCTCGGCGGTCGCGTCGAGGAGCGCCGTCTTCCCCACGCCCGGATCACCGGTGAGCAGCAGGACGGCCCCCTCCACCGCGGCCATGTCCAGGAACCCCGCAAGCTCGGTGAGCTCGCCCTCCCGGCCGACCAGCCCGGTCGGGCCGACGCTTGTGCCTGTCCTTGATCTCGCCCACATCCGCCGCGTTCCTCGCCGTGCCTCGCGAGGCCGTCGAACCACGAGCCACGCACTCGACCAGGGATTATCGCACCCACCGGCAGACCTTGGCGGTCTCGGCTCCGTCGATGACGGGCGCCGTCGTACGCCGTGCCGGTCGGATTCCCGCGGCGGCGAGGGTTCTCACGGAACCGGCACCGTGGCGCTCTCCTCGCCCTTCCCACGCTCCGGGCTCGTCCCGAGCACCGTCAGCGTCACCCCGGTCGCCACCGCCAGCGCCGCGACCAGCCCGGCCGTGAGCACCGCCCAGTGACCCAGGAACGTACAGACGACCACCAGGAGTGCCGTGGCCGGCAGCACCGACTGCTGCGCGATCCCCACCTTGTAGAAGCGCGAGTGCAGCGCCCACACCGTGAGCAGGAACAGCGCTGTCGGCAGCGTCACCGCCGCCGACGCGGACTGTGCCGAAAGGCGCGCCTCGCCCACCGCCTGTTCCACCGCCACCTCCAGGCCGGCCCCGATCGCGGCACCGGAGACGAAGATCAGGTAGTGGCCGTAGCCCCAGAGGAAGGACTGCCGGTTGGACCGGAGGTGCCCGTGGACGGGGACCGCGAAGTACATCCACCAGGCGGCGAAGATGATCAGCAGTCCGCCGGCGGCGATGGGCAGCAACTCGCCCAGGGCTTCGTGCTCGTCGATCCCCGACTTCACGGCGACGGTCGCCGCCGCGAGGGTCTCGCCGAGCACGATGAGCGTGAGCAGCCCGTACCGTTCGGCGATGTGGCGCGGATGCCAGGGCGTGGGGTGCGCCCGCTCCGCGTACAGCGGTACGGCCATCTCCAGCAGCGCCATCACCAGGAAGACCCACGGGCGGCCGGCCTCCGGCAGGACCAGCAGTCCCAGCCAGCCGATCTGGCACAGCCCGACGGCGTACCGCAGCGCCATCGTCCGCTCCGGGCCCCGGCTCGATCGCGCCACGCGCAGCCACTGCGCCGTCATGGCGAGCCGCATGATCACATATCCCAGGACGACGGCCGGATAGGCGTGTTCCTCGAACGCCTGGGAGACGCCCGCCGTCAGGACGAGCACGCCGGCCATCTGGATCAGTGTGACGATCCGGTACAGCACGTCGTCGTTGTCGTAGGCCGAGGCGAACCAGGTGAAGTTCATCCACGCCCACCAGATGGCGAAGAAGATCATCGAGTAGTTGAGGATCCCCTCGCCCGTGTGCCCCTCGGCCAGGGCGTGCACCAACTGGGCGCCCGCCTGGGCCATGGCCACGATGAAGCACAGGTCGAAGAAGAGCTCCAGTGAGGAGACGCCCCGGTGGGGCTCGTCGCGGCCTCGCGCCGTGAGCCTGCGCAGTGGTCTGTGGTGTACGGGCGCCGCGGAGAACACCGGCGGCGGAGCCGGGGTGCTCGTCATCTGGTGAGCCAAGCTCCGAAGTACCGCTGCAGTCGGGGATTGATCTGCCAGACCATCGCCGCTGCCGCCGCCGGGACGAGTACGGCGAGCCGCACCGGCAGGTACAGATCCTCCAGGACAGGGTTCGTGACCAGGCCCAGCAGGACGATGGTGGGGTAGATGCCGCACACGGTGAGGAGCCACAGCTTCCAACGCCGCACGGCGACCGGAACGGTGGGCTCGAGCCGCAGTTCGGCGTCGGCGAACGCGTTGTGGCTCCGCTCCCGGAGCGTGTGCCGGACATCCGTCACCACAGGTGGGCTCGGCAGTCCGGGATCGTCGGCACCGTAGGCACGGGAAACAGTTCTCTCGTTCATGGACCTCTCCGAATCGGGACGGTGCGTGTCGTTGTGATTCCACGGTTCCCGCGCGTCCGCGAGCCGCTGGGTCTCGGCCGGAGCGGACAGGTGGGCGAGGTGTTGCCCGGCCGTGAAGGGGTGCGCGATCGGCACCGGTCGCTGCGGGTCGCCACCGTGCGGAAGGAAACCGGTGCCCGGCTTCTGCAAGCTCCTCGGCCGGAGCGGGACCAGGAGCGTTCGGCGCTCCGGTGATCGGAAACGGGGCCCTGGTGCGCCCTTCTCGCGCAGAGGGGCTGCCCGGCCCCCAGGTGGGCGCCGGGCCGGGCCGGGTTCCGGTCAGTGAGCGGACTGGGTGTGGTCCTGCTCCACGTACACCTTGAGAGCCTGGAACTCCTCGATCGCGCGCGGGCCGCACAGGTAGCCGTAACCGCTTCCCTTGACGCCGCCCTCTTCGAAGTCCTCGCTGATCGCACCCCAGGTGTTGATCCACACCGTGCCGGTGCGGATGCGCCGGGCGATCCGGCGGGCCTTCATCGAGTCCGAGCTGAACACCGAGGCGGCCAGACCGTAGATGGTGGCGTTCGCCCTGGCCACGGCGTCGTCCTCGTCGTCGAAGATCTCGAACGTCTGGACCGGGCCGAAGACCTCCTCCTGCACGATCCGGACGTCGGTGCGGTCCACCTCGATCAGGCTCGGCCGGTAGAACGCGCCGTCGGCCAGCGGGCCGTCGGTGACCACACCGCCGCGCAGCAGCACCGTGCCGTACGAGGCGGCTTCCTCGACGATCGCGTCCACCCGCTGGGCGGACGCCCGGTCGATCACCGGGCCGAGCTGGGCCTTCTCGTCGTCGCCCGACCCGAGCCGTACCTGTGCGAGCGCGGCGGTGAGCCGAGTGCGCACCTGGTCGGCGATGTCCCGGTGGACCAGTACACGGGAGCCGGTGCAGCAGAACTGCCCGTTCATCAGCACCAGCGACTGCACCACGGTCGGGATCACCATGTCCAGATCGGCGTCGGGGAAGATCACCATGGGCGCCTTGCCACCCAGTTCCAGACCGAGCCGCTTGAGCGTGGTGGAGGCGGCGGCCGCGATATGGCGCCCGACCGGCGTGCTGCCGGTGTAGTTGATGACGGCCACCTTGTCCGAGGAGACCAGGATCGGGGCCCCGGTGTTGCCGGACTCGGTGAACACGCTGACCACGCCCGCGGGGATCTCCGGGACCGAGGCCAGGACCTGCGCGAAGAGCTCATTGGTCAACGCCGTCTGAGCCGGAAGCTTGACCACGACGGTGCAGCCGGCCGCCAGTGCCGGGCCCAGTGCCCGCACGGTCAGCATGATGGGGGAGTTCCAGGGGGAGATGATCCCGGCGACACCGAGCGGCTCGGGCACCGAGTGCGTGTACTGGCCGGGTGCCGTCTCGGCGGCGCGCCCGGCGGTCTGGGTGCGCGCGGAGGCCGCCGCGTACCGCAGCCACCCGACCGCACCGCTGACCTCCCACGTGGTCTCACCCAGCAGCTTGCCGTTCTCCCGGGACAACATGGCCGCGACCTCGGGCACCCGGGCCTCCAGGGCGTCGGCCAGCCGGCTGAGCGCGGTCGCCCGGAGCGAGGGAGTGCGCGCCCATGCGGTGGTCTCGAACGCGGCGGCGGCTGCGTCCACGGCGGCGGAGGCCTCCGCCTCGCCACCGTCGTAGAACGAGCCGACGACGGTGCCGTCGGCCGGGGAGATCGACTCCAGAACCGAGCCGGAGCCGGTCCACTGTCCGTCGATCCAGTGCTGCGCGATGGTGTTCATGATCCGCTCCTCATGGTCCCGCCCGGCTGCCGGGCGGTCTCGATGTCTCCACGAGAATGGCTCGGCCACCGTACCGACAGCCTCCGTCAGCTGACTGACATCCGGCCGACGGCTCGCTCACGTCAGTACCGACGCCGGGAGAGGGCTCACTGATCGCCTCGGGGTGAGACCGGCAGGCCGGGTGGCGGTCAGCCGTCAGCCGTCAGCCGTCGAGCCGTTGAAGGATCCGCCGAGTGAACTCGCCGGTCTCGATCAGACGGCCCAGGAACCGGGTCGTGCCGCTGATGCCGACGCCGCGGACGACGAGCCCGTACCAGCCCCTGAAGGAGAGGCCTCCCGAAGCCTTCCCACCCGGCCTCGACAGCAGGTGAGTCACCCGGTCCGCTCCACGACCCCCCCCGTCACCGCGCACGCACGGCGTTGTCACAGGGGTGCTCCAACTCTCTAAATCACAGGCACCGAGGCAGCTCGGGCGCTGCTTGCCGATCCCTTGCCGGAAAGGGGAATCGTGGAATTCGAGGTTGTCTCCGCGGACTGTCATCCGCCACACCGCTATCAGCGGCATCCGGGTGGTCACCGTGCACGGCGAGATCGGCCACGCCGTCAAGGATATGAGCAGTGAGGCCCTCCCGTCCTACGACGGCGCGGCGCCGAAGCCGACACGGCGTCCGTGCGTGCGGGGCTGCCCTTGAGTGAAGGCGCTGAGTCTTTCGAAGCCGCCGAGCTGCAACTGAGCCTGGTGATGTGCGGTCCTTCCACACCGGCGCACCGGCGCACCGGCGCACCGGCGCACCGGCGCACCGGCGCACGGGCGCACCGGCGCACCGGCGCGAGATCCGTTCCAGACCCGCGGACTGGCCGTGATGTGGGAAGGCACGGCTGGAGGCGCTGAAGGCGGCCGCCCGGTCACGGAAATCGGTGGCCGCAGTCTGCAAGAACTTCTGCAGGAGCCCTCGGGGGCTGGAACATCCGGCGTTCCTCCAGAGCTGATCGTCGGCGAGCTGGTCACCGACGCCGCCCGCTCCGGCGGCGCCGCGCCCCAGTGGGCCCACGGCTGATTCGGGATCAACGTTTGATCTGCGAGGTCTCCGGTCTGAAAAGTTCGACGGCGAGTGAATCAATATCTGTTCCCGAGGGATCAGTTTTTGGAGGGCCGCGCAGCCGGAGTTTTTGCCGCGAAGAGCGGAGTGGAATTATCCAACGCACACGGACGGCTCCGGCGTGCTACTGTCTATCTCAGTTGCAGTTGTGGTTCCCAAAACTTCAAGTGCCCCCGCCGGGCTTCTGCCGGGCGGGAGGGCTTTTGTATTTCCGGTCATTTCCGGGCGGGGTAATCATCGCGGCGACACGGTGCCCGCGCAGTGCGGACGCCGATGCACTGCCCCAAAGGAGATATGACATGGCTGCTGGTACCGTGAAGTGGTTCAACGCGGAAAAGGGCTTCGGCTTCATCGAGCAGGACGGTGGCGGCGCCGATGTGTTCGCCCACTACTCGAACATCGCCGCGCAGGGCTTCCGTGAGCTGCTCGAGGGCCAGAAGGTGAACTTCGACATCGCGCAGGGCCAGAAGGGCCCGACGGCCGAGAACATCGTTCCGGCCTGACGCTCACACGCAATCCGTAGCTGGGGCCCGCATCCTTCCGGGGTGCGGGCCCCGGCTGCACGCGCATCCCGCAGCGGCTTTCGCCCGCGGGACGCCCCGGAGGAACCCGCAGTACCACCACAAGCGGTTCCTCCCCCAGGGCGCAGGCGCGTTCTGAAGCGCTGCCTCGCAGCGAGCGCCCGGACCTCAAGGTCCCCAGCGCGTCACCTATTTCAGCACCTGTGCCCACGGATGTTTCTGGCCGCCGGCCAGATCTGCTTTCTTTTGCCACCGGTCCATACTTGTAATTCTCCGTGCCGTTCATCGCGGCGGGAATTCCTTGATATGTGCCACATCGAGGAAGGTTCCGCATGAACCGCACGTACACGAACGACCGCCCCACCCGCTCCCGTGACGGCCGTGCCGACGCCGGAAGGGGCGGCAGCGGCTACGGCTCGCAGGCACCGCGCCGTACCGGCGGGCCCGCGCGCTCCGGCGGTTACGGCCGTCGGGCCGCCGCCGTGCAAGGTGAGTTTGCCCTGCCCAGGACGATCACCCCCGCGCTGCCCGCCGTTGATGGCTTCGCCGATCTCGACATGCCTGAGCAGTTGCTGGCCGAACTCGGCAGGCAGGGTGTGACTGCGCCGTTCCCGATTCAGGGCGCGACGCTGCCGAACTCCCTTGCGGGCCGTGACGTTCTGGGCCGCGGCCGCACCGGGTCAGGCAAGACCCTGGCCTTCGGCCTCGCCCTGCTCGCGCGTACCGCCGGACAGCGTGCCGAACCCCGCCAGCCGCTGGGGCTGATCCTGGTACCGACGCGTGAGCTGGCACAGCAGGTGACCGACGCGCTGACCCCGTACGCCCGCTCCGTGCGGCTGCGGCTGGCCACGGTGGTGGGCGGCATGCCGATCGGTAGGCAGGCCGGCGCGCTGCGCGGCGGAGCCGAGGTCCTCGTCGCGACGCCGGGGCGGCTCAAGGACCTCATCGACCGCGGCGAATGCCGGCTGAACCACGTGGACATCACGGTGCTGGACGAGGCCGACCAGATGGCCGACATGGGCTTCATGCCCCAGGTCACCGCGCTGCTGGACCAGGTGCGCCCGGAGGGGCAGCGGATGCTGTTCTCCGCCACCTTGGACCGCAACGTCGACCTGCTGGTACGCCGCTACCTGACCGACCCCGTCGTGCATTCGGTCGACCCGTCGGCCGGTGCGGTCACGACGATGGAGCACCACGTCCTGCACGTCCACGGCGCGGACAAGCACGCGGCCACGACCCAGATCGCCGCCCGCGACGGCCGCGTGATCATGTTCCTGGACACCAAGCACGCCGTCGACCGGCTCACCCAGGACCTGCTCAACAGCGGGGTACGGGCCGCGGCGCTGCACGGCGGCAAGTCGCAGCCGCAGCGCACCCGCACGCTGGCGCAGTTCAAGACGGGGCACGTCACCGTGCTGGTGGCGACCAATGTCGCGGCGCGCGGCATCCACGTCGACAACCTCGACCTGGTCGTCAACGTCGATCCGCCGACCGACCACAAGGACTACCTCCACCGCGGCGGCCGGACCGCCCGCGCCGGCGAGTCCGGCAGCGTCGTCACCCTGGTCACGCCGAACCAGCGCCGTGGCATGGTCCGTGTGATGTCGGACGCCGGAATCCGTCCGCAGACCACCCAGATCCGCTCGGGCGACGAGGCCCTGAGCCGGATCACCGGCGCCCAGGCCCCGTCCGGCATCCCGGTCGTCATCACCGCACCGGTGGTCGAACGCCCCAAGCGCAGCGCCACCTCCCGAGGCCGCCGTCGCCCCGCCTCGGCGACCAGGCGCACCCCCGTACGCCAGTCCGGCTTCGGCGCGGTGGCCTAGAACTTTTAGTGATCAGGAAGCCGATCCGTCTCTGCAGGAGGCACCTTTTGACGCTGATCCAGACGGACTCCCGCCCGGCGGACGCCGACCCCGCGCACAGGACAGCGGTGGAGGTCATGGACGCGGCCGGACCGCAGGTCTGTGACGACATGAGCGTCGAGGTGGCGCTGGCCGTCATGGCCGCTGCCCGCACGGCCCGACTGGTCGTCTGCGATCAGGACGGCCAGTGCACCGGCCTGGTCACCCATGCCGAACTCGCCGCCGTCCGTGACAGCTCCGACTACACGGACCGTGTCCGCCTGCGCGACATCCTCGGCGACCGCGGTTCGTTCGCCTCACCCGTGACCACGATGGTCGAAGCCGAGCACGCGACGCGCACCCGTCGGCTCGGTGTCCTGCCGGTGGTCGACGAGCAAGGCAGCGCCCTGGGCATCCTCGCCCTCTCCCGCTGAAACACCTGGCCCCTGGTCGGACCGTTCTTCCCTTCTCTCTGTGAGGCCACATGCGCTGCGTCATCGCCCGCTTCCCCTTCGAGCTCACCAAGGGCGGCGTGCTGGAATCGATGAAGGGCATCAAGCCCGAACCGGTCACCGGCGAATCGGTGATCATCGGCCGCCGCCACTACCCCGTCAAGCAGGTCGGCCAGGTCATCACGCGCCAGGACCGACGTGACTTCAGCGCCGCCGAAGTCCTGCGGTCCATGGCTCAGCTCGGTTTCACCTGCCGCGCCGTTCCCAAGGCAGCGCCCCTGGGCATTGTCAGCCCGATGCAGCACGCTTCCGCGATGCTCGGCACCCCCGTCACGGTCTGACCGGGTAAACAGACACGAGCCGAAACCTGAGCAGCGGTGGGGGCCCGACCGGTACGCCGGTCGGGCCCCCACCGCGTGCAGCCGGTTCCCGTCACCGTTGCCCTGCAGGATCCGGACGACAGGGAAGTACGGACGCGCGGGCGGCCCGTCCTCCTTCACGGGGGCCCTCGAAGACGGCGGCGGACTCGCCCAAGCGGACGGAACCCCTCAGCACATCCGACACCCTCAGTCTCCACACCGCTTCGGCAGCCGGCCGACCGGTGACGGCAGCGCCACAGGTGACCGCGGCCAGGGACTTCTGGTTGCTCTGGCCGGACTCCAACAGGGCGGCAACGTCACCCGGCAACTCGTCGGGCTACGGCATGAGGCGGACCGTGTTCGCCGGCCATCCGGCTGCTTGAGCGGTGACGATACCGGGCAAGTAAGGCGCTCACGGTCTCGCTGCCGGAGGCCCGGCGGGTGGGCGCCGTGGCGTGGGTGAGGCCGGTGACCATGGGCCGGCCGAAGCCCTCGGTACCGTGGTTCGGGTCAGGGGTGAGCATGCGCGGCACATGCCGACTGGGATCGTGAACGGCGACCTCGATGGTGTCGGGGTGCGCAGTCGGTTCCGTGACGACGACTACCCCGCCTACACCATGGGCCGGGCCGCCGAGATGCTCGGCACCACCCAGGGCTTCCTCCGCGCCATCGGCGAAGCCCGCCTCACCACGCCACTGCGCTCCGCGGGCGGACACCGCCGTTACCCCCGCTACCAGCCGCGCATCGCCGCCCGCGCCCGGGAACTCGTCGACCAGGGCACCCCCATCGAGGCCGCCTGTCGCCTCATCATCCGCGAGGACCAGCTCGAAGAAGCCCAGCGCCTCAACGCCGAATACCGCCGCGCCGCGGAGACGGCGAACCCGACCGCAGCAGCGTGAGACGAGCGTGCCCGTGCACGTCGGCGGGCACCGCACGCATGGTCTGCCGTGCGGCATGATCGTTCCTGTGGTGACGCGGCGTGTGGGCGTGTAGCGTTCTGTGTCAGCTGTCGTGGTTCGGAATTTCCCCCTGTCCGCGCCTTCGGTGTGGGCGCTTTGCTGTGCTGTGCCGCAGGAACCAGGGCGATCACCTCCGCCTGCCACATGGAGTGGGAGGCGTTTGTCGACTGGAAGGCATGAGACATGGCAACGGGAACTGTGAAGTGGTTCAACGCGGAGAAGGGCTTCGGCTTCATCGCCCAGGACGGCGGCGGCCCGGACGTCTTCGCGCACTACTCCGCGATCAACTCCTCGGGCTTTCGTGAGCTCCAGGAGGGCCAGGCCGTGACGTTCGACGTCACCCAGGGCCAGAAGGGTCCGCAGGCCGAGAACATCAACCTGGTCTGACCTCGCAGACCTGCCCGAGGGATTGCGCACACTGCGTTCCGGGAGCGCCACCCGTGCGGGCTCTGCCGCCCACCGGGCGAAGCGTCTGCTCTCGTGCCGGGCGTGCACACGATCAGGGGCCGCGCAGCCATTGCTGCGCGGCCCCTGATGTGTTGAGGCGACTGCGACCTCGGCCGAACTTGTTGACCTCAGTTGCTTCGAACGTTGTACGGTTCGGGTGCCTTATGCCCGGCGCCTCGGTTCGCGCAGTTTGGAGCAGTGGGACGGTCAGGTGCCCGTCCAGGCGGCGAGGAAGGCTTGCCGTCCATCCGGATCGTCCCATCTGCGGTCCGCATGCAGAACGCGCCAGGCGGTGAGCTCGAGATCTCGGAGCCACAACTCGCCGATGACCTGTGTCTTGAGGTCAGGCAGATGGTCGGACTCGGCGAGGGCTTGACCGATCACCTCCCCGGCCGCTGCGCGCTGGGCCGAACTCGGCCTCGACTCCTGAGCGCGGTGGCGGAGTTGACCACCAACAGCGTCGTCCACGGCGCCGGTTCGGACACGCTGCGGATCGGGGCCGAGAGCGACCGGATCGTCTGCGAGGTCCACGACAGCGGACAACTGAACGATCCCCTGGCCGGTCGCCGCCCGTCCCATCCCACGCAGCCCCGCGGCCGGGGACTCCTACTCGTCCACCCACTTGCGGACCTCGTCCGTGTCCACACCGGCCCCGACGGCACTACCGTTCGCCGCCACCTCCCCGGATGACCACGACAACGCGGCGGGCCCCGCCCACTCACTCATGTGTTCTCGATGACTCCTCATGTGGAGTGCGGTGCCACCCCGACCTACTGGGGTGGCTGCCGACCCTGTGCCCGACCTCGATGCCGGCGGCGCCGCGGCCGGAACGGGACCGTGCTGCCGGGCTGTGGCTCAGGCGTCGATGATGACGGGGATGATGAGGGGCTTGCGGCGATAGGTGCGGAACGCCCAGTTCGCCACGGCGCGGGCGACGAGCTGTTCGAGCTGCCGCGCGTCCCCGACGCCTTCCTCGGCTGCGGTGGCCAGGGTCTTCTCGATGACGGGGATGACGGGCTCGAAGGTGGCGTCGTCGTGGACGAAGCCCCGGGCCAGGAAGTCGGGGGCCTCGGCGAGGGCGCCGGTGTCCGCGTCGACGATCGCCACCACCGTGACCACGCCTTCGGCGGCGAGGGCGAGGCGGTCCTTGAGGGACGCTTCGGTGGCGCCGCCGACTTCCATGCCGTCCACGTAGACGTTGCCGGCGGGGACCTTGCCGGTGATGGACGCGCGTCCGTCGACGAGGTCGACGACGACGCCGTCCTCGGCGATGACGACCCGGTCGGGGTCGACACCGGTGCGGATGGCGAGGTCGGCGTTGGCCCGCAGGTGGCGCCATTCGCCGTGCACGGGCATGACGTTGCGGGGTTTGACGATGTTGTAGCAGTAGACGAGTTCGCCGGCGCTGGCGTGCCCGGAGACGTGCACCTTGGCGTTGCCCTTGTGGACCACGTGGGCGCCCCACCGGGTGAGTCCGTTGATCACCCGGTAGATGGCGTTCTCGTTGCCGGGGATGAGGGAGCTGGCGAGCAGGACGGTGTCGCCCTTGCCGATGCGGATCACGTGGTCGCGGTTGGCCATCCGTGACAGCGCGGCCATCGGTTCGCCCTGGGAGCCGGTGCACACCAGAGTGATCTTGTGGTCCGGGAGCTTCTCCAGCTCCTTCGTGCTCACGACCAGACCGGAGGGGACCTTCAGATAGCCCAGGTCACGCGCGATGCCCATGTTGCGGACCATCGAACGGCCGACAAAGGCGACCTTGCGGCCGTGCTGGTGGGCGGCGTCCAGGACCTGCTGGATGCGGTGCACATGGCTGGCGAAGCTGGAGACGATGACCCGGCGCGGCGCGGTGCGCATCACCTGCTCGATCGCCGGATTCAGCTCACGCTCGGAGGTGGTGAAGCCGGGTACTTCGGCGTTGGTGGAGTCGGTGAGGAACAGGTCCACGCCCTCCTCGCCGAGGCGGGCGAAGGCGCGCAGATCGGTGATGCGGTCGTCGAGTGGGAACTGGTCCATCTTGAAGTCGCCGGTGTGCAGCACCATCCCGGCCCTGGTGCGGATCGCGACCGCGAGGCTGTCGGGGATGGAGTGGTTGACCGCCACGAACTCGCAGTCGAAGGGCCCGAAGCCGCGCCGGTCGCCCTCCCGCACCCGCACCGTGCGCGGCCGGATGCCGTGTTCCTTGAGCTTGGCATCCAGGAACGCCAGCGTCAGCTTGGAGCCGACGACCGGGATGTCGGACCGCTCGCGCAGCAAGTACGGCACGCCGCCGATGTGGTCCTCGTGGCCATGGGTGAGGACCACGGCCACGATGTCGTCCAGCCGGTCCCGGATCGAGGTGAAGTCCGGCAGGATCACGTCCACGCCGGGCTGGGTCTCCTCGGGGAAGAGCACGCCGCAGTCGACGATGAGCAGCTTGCCCGCGTGCTCGAAGACGGTCATGTTGCGGCCGATCTCACCGAGGCCGCCCAGGGCGGTGACACGCAGACCTCCTTCGGGAAGGGGAGGGGCGGCTTTCAGTTCGGGGTGCGGATGACTCATAGCCTGACGGTACCCGGAGAGCGGGACAGGATGATCCACTGCCTGCGGGACCTGAGCGCTCGATACGAACCGCCGCCGACGACGTACTGCCGCTCGCCGACCGCCGGCCGGTGATGGTCCGCTGCTGATGCCGAGGGGTCTGTCTCGACAGGGGCGTGCCCGACCAGGCGCCATCACGGTACAGACCGCCCGGGCAGGCCGGTGCCATCCAACCCGGCACGTCACCACGCGGGAGGCGAACCACCATGACGACCAGACAGCGCAGCACCTCCTCGAGCACGGATCCACCCAATCGGAGTGAGGTCGTCCTGGGCGTGGACACGCACGGCGAGGTTCACGTCGCCGCCGTGGTCTCCCCGCTGGGCCTGGGCACAGAGTCCTTTCCGGCGACGGCGGTCGGTTACCGACAACTGCTCGTGTGGGGCCCGCAGGCGGGGGACGGTGCGCCGGGCCGGCGTGGAGGGCACTTGTCCGATGCCTCGAGCGATACGCAGCCCGCGAGGTGTTCAACCTGGTCAGACCGGTTTCCCGCGCCCCCGCGTTATAGGGGCGTCCGTGAGACGTGAGAGGGTGCGGGGCGTGAGTGAGACACCGTCGAACACCCTGCAATACCGCTTTGACGGGCCGGAAGAGGCCCCGGTCCTGATCCTCGGTCCCTCACTGGGCACCACATGGCACATGTGGGACCGTCAGGTGCCCGAACTGGCCGCGCAGTGGCGAGTGCTGCGGTTCGATCTGCCCGGGCACGGCGGCGCCCCCGCGCATCCGGGCGGGTCCGTCGGCGACCTCGCCCGGCGGCTGCTGGCCACGCTGGACTCGCTCGGGGTCCAGCGGTTCGGGTACGCGGGCTGCGCGTTCGGCGGGGCGCTGGGCCTCGAGCTGGCGCTGCGGCACCCCGAGCGGCTCGCCTCCCTCGTGCTGATCGCCGCCTCGCCCCGGTTCGGCACGGCGGACGAGTTCCGCCAGCGAGGGGTGATCGTGCGCAGCAACGGGCTCGACCCCATCGCCCGCACGTCTCCCGAGCGCTGGTTCACCGGCGGTTTCGCCGCCGCGCAGCCCGCGATCACCGAGTGGGCGGTGCAGATGGTCCGCACCACCGACCCCGGCTGCTACATCGCCGCCTGCGAGGCCCTGGCCACCTTCGACGTGCGGGGCGAACTCGGCCGCATCGGCGTGCCCACGCTCGTCCTGGCCGGTTCCGAGGACCAGGTCACCGGCCCGGCCGAGGCCCGCACCCTGGTCGCGGGCATCCCCGACGCACGGCTCGCGGTCGTCCCCGGCGCCTCCCACCTCGTCCCGGTCGAACAGCCCGGCGCCGTCACCGACCTGCTGGTGCGCCATTTCTCCAGCGCGTGGCAGCAGCCGGTGTTCGACACGGCGACCGGCCACATCCCGATCCCGGCGGTACCGATGACGCCGGTGCCGGCCGCCGCCCCGACGGCGACCCCCCTCGCCGCGATCGCCCCGGCGGCCGCCCAGCCCGAGCAGGTGGGTCCGCGGGACCCGTACGAGGCCGGGATCAAGGTGCGCCGCGAGGTGCTCGGGGACGCGCACGTGGACCAGGTGCTGTCCGCCGCGGACGAGTTCTCCGGCGACTTCCAGGACTTCGTCACCCGGTACGCCTGGGGCGACGTCTGGGACCGCCCCGACCTGGACCGCCGCGCGCGCAGTTGTGTCACGCTCGGCGCGCTGGTCGCCGGCGGCCACACGGAGGAGATCGCCCCGCACGTCCGCGCCGCCCTGCGCAACGGGCTGACCCCCGCCGAGATCAAGGAGGTGCTGCTGCAGACCGCCGTCTACTGCGGCATCCCCGCCGCGCACGCCGCCTTCCGGGTCGCCCAGCAGGTGATCCGCGAGGAGACCACCCCGGAGGAGTGAACGCGCGAGGCGCCGTCGGAGCGGCACGGCGGGGGCAGGATGGAACCATGAAGTTCACGAAGAAGACGCACTCCTGCGTCCGTCTCGAGAAGGACGGCCGCACCCTCGTCATCGATCCCGGCGGGTTCAGCGAGGAGGACGCGGCGGTCGGCGCGGACGCGATCCTGGTCACCCACGAGCACCCGGACCACTTCGACGAGGGCAGGCTGCGGGCCGGTCTGGAGGCCAACCCGGAGGCACGCGTCTGGACACTGCGGGCGGTCGCCGAGAAGCTCTCGGCGGCGTTCCCCGGCCGGGTGCGCACGGTGGGCCACGGCGACACGTTCACCGCGGCGGGCTTCGACGTCCAGGTGCACGGCGAGCTGCACGCGGTGATCCACCCGGACATCCCGCGCATCACCAACGTCGGCTATCTGATCGACGGCGGCACGGTCTTCCACCCCGGCGACGCGCTCACCGTCCCCGACCGGCCCGTCGAGACGCTGATGCTGCCGGTGATGGCCCCCTGGAACAAGATCGCCGAGGTCATCGACTACGTCCGCGAGGTGAAGCCGCGGCGGGCCTACGACATCCACGACGGGCTCCTGACGGACGTCGCCCGCCCGATCTACGACAATCAGATCGGCGCCCTCGGGGGAACGGAGCACCTGCGGCTCGGATCCGGGACCTCGGCCGAGCTCTGAGCCGGGGCCCCGCGGCCGGTGTGCCGGGAGCGGCCGCACGAAGGCCGGTCCGGGACGCGTTGTCGGACCCGCCCGGTAGTTTGTAGGGCATGCGCATCGCGACCTGGAACGTGAACTCGATCACCGCTCGGCTGCCCCGGCTGCTCGCCTGGCTGGAGAGCAGCGGCACGGACGTGCTGTGCGTGCAGGAGGCCAAGACCACCGAGGAGCAGTTCCCGTCCGAGGCCCTGCGCGAGCTGGGCTACGAGTCCGCGGTGCACGCGACGGGCCGGTGGAACGGCGTGGCGGTGGTCTCCCGCGTCGGTCTGGAGGACGTCGTCAAGGGCCTCCCCGGGGACCCCGGCTACGAGGGCGTCCAGGAGCCCCGCGCGGTCTCCGCGACCTGCGGCCCGGTCCGGGTGTGGTCGGTGTACGTGCCCAACGGCCGAGAGGTCGACCACCCGCACTACGCCTACAAGCTCCAGTGGTTCGAGGCGCTGCGCGCGGCGGTCGCCGGGGACGCGACGGGGGACCGCCCCTTCGCCGTCCTAGGCGACTACAACGTGGCCCCCACCGACGAGGACGTCTACGACCGCGCCGCCTTCGAGGGCTCCACCCACGTCACCCCGGCCGAGCGCGCCGCGCTCGCCTCCCTGCGCGAGGCGGGCCTGACGGACGTGGTCCCGCGCCCGCTGAAGTACGACCACCCCTACACCTACTGGGACTACCGCCAGCTCTGCTTCCCCAAGAACCGCGGCATGCGCATCGACCTGGTGTACGGCAACGAGCCGTTCGCCAAGGCCGTGCAGGACGCCTACGTGGACCGCGAGGAGCGCAAGGGCAAGGGCGCCTCGGACCACGCGCCCGTGGTGGTGGACCTGGAGGTCTGAGACCCGCGGCCCCCGTCCCGGCGCCCCCGTCCCGGCGCCCTCGCGTCGGCAGCCCACGCGCACGAGCGCGCCGGCCCGTCCGCCTCGCGCGGCCCGGTCCCGCCCGGCACGGCTGCCTCGCCGCGGCCCTCACAGCAGCCGCAGGTCCACCGAGTCCGCCAGCGCGGCCAGCCCCGCGGGGCCGGGGTGCAGATGGTCACCGCTGTCGTACTCCGGGCGCAGCCGCGCCGGCCGGTCCGGGTCGCGCAGGACGGCGTCGAAGTCGAGGACCCCGTCGAAGGTGCCACCGGAGCCGCGCAGCCAGGCGTTGACGATGCTTCGCCGCGCGTCCGCCTCCGCCGTGCACCGGGCCTCGCCCTCGCAGGGCGCGATCGTGGCGGCCAGCACCCGCACCCCGTGCGCGTGCGCCCTCGCGGCCAGTTCCCGCAGCCCGGCGACGACCTCGTCCGCCGTGGCGCCCCAGCGGACGTCGTTGACGCCCTCGAAGACCACGACGGTCCGCACCGAGGTCTGGGCCAGCACGTCGCCGTCCAGCCGGTGCAGGGCGCTCACCCCTCCGGTGTCGGTGGAGACCCCGTCGCCCGGGTAGCGGTCGGCGACCACCCGGTTCGCGGAGATGCCCTCGTCGAGCACTCCGTAGCGGGGGACCGCGTGCTGTCGCAGCAGCCGTTCGGCCAGCACGTTCGGCCAGCGCCTGTTGGCGTCCGTGCCGGACTTCTCGCCGTCGGTGATCGAGTCCCCGAGCGCCACCACCGTGCCGGGTCCGCCGCCCACGTCGACCCCGGTGAGGAAGGGCCACGTCGTCAGCGTCGACGGGTACGCGCCGGGGCCGGTGTCGCCGGTGTGGTCGCCCGGCTCGCTGAGGTACGAGCGCTGCAGCGCGAGCCGGTGCACGGGCGCCGCCGTCACGGTGCCCGGCAGATGGAAGCTGACCAGCAGATCGGTGTCGGCGGGCACCGCGAACGCGACCGGATCGCTGAGCGCCTGCGCACCGGCCGGAACCGTGACCCCCCGCGCCCCGCCGAACGTCAGCGGCACCGGCGCTCCGGCGGTCGCCGCCCCCTCGCCCCGCACCGCCACCGTCGCGCCGCCGATCCGCACCGGCGCCGCGGCGAAGGTGTTCTCGAACCGCAGCCGTGCCCGGGGTCCGCCCGCCGAGGTGTGCACGACGAGCCGCAGGGTGCGGTCGGTCCACGGGCCCACCGGGGTGTACCCGGAGGTCGCGGCGGCCCAGCTTCCCGTCCAGCCGCGTCCGCCCGGCCGCAGGGACAGCGCGAACACGTGCAGCGCCCGGTCGCGGGGCAGCACGACGGAGGCCACCGTCCGGCCGTGCGCCAGCGGCACCGTCACCACGTACAGCCGCGCCCGCTCGGCGAGCGGCCCGGCGGGGGTGTTGACGTGCGGCAGCGCGACCGCCTTGGTGGCCAGGGGGCCGGTGCGCCAGTCCGGGGCGGTCAGCCGGTAGGCCGAGCGCGAGCCGTCCGCGTACCGCACCGTGCCCGCGCCGCCCGCGTCGGCGCCCCGGGCCGCGGTGCCGGCGACGAGGAACGCGAGCGCCTCACCGCGGCCCCGCAGCCGTACCGACTGCCCGGCGGCCCGCACGTTGTCCGGCGCGCCCGGGGCCGTGCGCGGCCAGGTGAGCCGGGCGCCCCGGACGGTCAGCACGCGTCCCGGGGTCCAGCCGGCCGCCGCGAGGTCGCCCGCCGACAGTGAGCGTCCGGCTCCGTCGAAGTCCGCGGTGCCCGGCCGGGAGTCCTCGCCCACCGCCACGTTGTCGAACAGGCGTGCGAGCGACGTGGCCGGAGCCAGGGCGGAGGCGGGCCCCTTCCCGGGAGCCGCGCGGGCCGGCACACCGGGCAGCACGGCAGCCGCACACACCCCGAGGACCACGGCCACCCACCCCAGACGCAGGCGCACCACGGGGCTCCTTCCTGTCCGACGGCTCCGCCGGGAGCCGATCAGCCCGGAAACCCGTCTACTGAAGTGAACTGACGCGACGACAGATGTGCCTAGAAGCTAAGGACACGGAAGTGACTCGTCAACGAAGCG
This sequence comes from Streptomyces griseoaurantiacus, assembly GCF_036189845.1. Taxonomy (NCBI): domain Bacteria; kingdom Bacillati; phylum Actinomycetota; class Actinomycetes; order Kitasatosporales; family Streptomycetaceae; genus Streptomyces; species Streptomyces griseoaurantiacus. The sequence goes on from NZ_CP108326.1 coordinate 6,081,715, forward strand.
AGGGTGAACACACCGGTACCGCCCACCTGTGGAGCGGACAGGGCGGACGGTGGGACGCTGGACGTATGAACATCCCTTTCCTGGGCAACTGGCGCAAGCACGACGGTGCGAAGGCCACCGGGGGCGCGGTGGCGATCGCCGGCGACTCCGCCGGCTCCGCCGACGAGGGGATCGCCGCGCTGCTGGCCGAGTGCGAGCTGCTGCGCGCACAGGCCGAGCGGGCGGGGGTCGACCTGGACGACAGCGCGGCCTCGCTGGAGGCCCTGGACCAGATGGTCCCGGGCTGGCGGGACGACGAGGAGCTGCTGCCCTGGCTCGGCAACGACGCGGGGCTGTACCTCGGCACGGTCATCGTGCGCACGGTGCCCGGCGCCGTGTGGGAACTGCGGGACGGCCATCCCGTCGTGCTGCTCGCCACCGGACGGGAGGTCGACGTGGTGACGGAGGGCCAGGACTGGGCGATGACCGGCGCGCCCGAACTCTCCCAGGTCTACGCCGAAGTGGCCTGAGCCCACGCCCCGGCCCGGCGGACGGCCACGCGCACACGGGCCCCGGCCCCGGCGGCCGGACCGCCCATGCGCACCCCCGACCCGGCGGCTCCGCACCCCCGACCCGGCGGCTCCGCACGCCCGACCGGCGGCCCCGTACCCCCGACCGACGGACGCCGGACCCCGCACGCTCCCGGTCCGGCGCGCCCGCGCGCCCTCCCGCGCGCGCCACGATCCGCGCCCGTACGGGAGGCCCGCGCCCGCAGCGAGTAGGCTGACCCCGCACGGCTGTCGGTCCGTCGATCGAACGGCACGCGTCACCAGGGGGAGCAGCGCACCGCACCCGGCCGGCCTTGTCCGGCGGCAGCCGATGATCACTGCTCGCTCGGTGGAACCGACCCGCACGACGGGGCGGCCGCCGACGAGAAGAAGGTCAGTTGCACGCCGGACGGGCCGGGCTCCCGGTGACCACGTTCCCCCCCGGCCCCCACAGCGCCTTCGGCGTCGCCCTCAGCCCGCCCGGTGCGAGGGGCGCTCCGCCGCCGGTTCGGCGGGCAGCGGGGCAAGCGCCGCACGGGTCACGTCCGCGACCAGTTCGACCACGTCCGGCCCGTACGCCTGGGAGTTGACCACCTTCAGCAGCAGCACGAAGGTGCCGTTGCCGTACTTGCGGGCCAGCCGCGTGTGATGGCGGGCGAGATAGCGGGTGGCAGCCTGGTTGGTGATGGCCCGCTGCCCGGAGAACAGGAACACCGGCCGCACCTGGTCGGGCTGACCGGCCGTGAGCCGCGCGAGGAGCACGTACTCGGTGATCCCGGGCTCCATCCGGTACCGCTCGCCGCCGATGCGGAACGCCGCCCGGTCCACGACCGGTTCGGGATCGGTGTGGACGCGTATGCCGGGCAGCATCGCCTGCATGTGCGCCGCCATCCGGCGGTTCGAGCCCGGCCCGCCGACGCAGAACTCGGTGCGCTCGCCGAAGCCCTGCTGGGCCGCGTCCTGCGTGACGACCTGCGCGTTCGCACCGCAGTCCTTGATGAGCGCGGACAGTTCGAGCAGCGCGAACACGTCATGGCGGTGCACCGCCAGGTCCGTGCTGCCCGCGTCCCGGTTGACCACGAGCAGCGACTCCGAGTTGGCGGGCAGCCCGAAGAAGGCCTGCTTGCGCCGGAGCTTGCGCTTCCACAGGTAGGTGCGGGCGATCCAGCCGAGCGAGGCGCTGATGCCCGCGGCGATCACACCCAGGACGATGTTGCGGACGTCGTCTGTCATGGCCGCGCATGCTAGCGGTCCCGGCCGCAACGGTGTTCGACGGACTCCGCGAGCAGGGTACGAGAGGGTTCCCGTGAACGGTCCGTGAACTCCCGCCCGTCGGGCACCAGGCGTCCTCGCGGTCATGGTGGTACGGAGTTACGCTGCGCGGACGGTTCTTGACTGGAGGTACGCATGCGTCGTCCCGTCGCTCGGAAGTGGGCGGTACTGGCGGTCTCGGCCGCGGTGGTGTCGGTGGGGGCCGCGGCGCCCCCGTCCGCGCCGCCGGGCCATGGCCCCGCCACGAGCACGACACCGGCGAAGGTCCCGGTCGCCGTGGGCCACGGCGGCGCCGTGGCGAGCGTCGACGCGGACGCCTCGGCGGCCGGCATCGAGGTGCTCAGGAAGGGCGGCAACGCGGTCGACGCGGCCGTCGCCACCGCCGCCGCGCTCGGCGTCACCGAGCCCTACTCCTCCGGCGTCGGCGGAGGCGGCTACTTCGTCTACTACGACGCCCGCTCCCGCACGGTGCACACCATCGACGGGCGTGAGACCGCGCCGCTCACCGCCGACAAGAACCTCTTCGTGGAGGACGGCAAGCCGCTCGCCTTCGCGGACGCCGTCACCAGCGGGCTGGGCGTCGGCACCCCCGGCACCCCCGCCACCTGGCAGACGGCGCTGGACCGGTGGGGCAGGCAGCACCTCGGCACGGTCCTCGCGCCCGCCGAGCGCCTCGCCCGCAAGGGCTTCACCGTCGACGAGACCTTCCGCTCCCAGACCGCCTCCAACGAGGCCCGGTTCCGCAACTTCCCCGCCACCGCGAAGCTGTTCCTCCCCGGCGGCCGACTGCCCGTCGTGGGCTCCACGTTCACCAACCCCGACCTCGCCCGCACCTACCGCGAGCTGGCCCGGAAGGGCGTCGGCGCGATCTACCGCGGCGACCTCGGCGAGGACATCGTCGCCACCGTCCGGAAGCCGCCCGTCGACCCCGCCTCCGGCTACAACGCCCGCCCCGGCGAGCTGAGCCGCAAGGACCTGACCGCCTACCGGGCCAAGGTCCAGGCGCCCACGCGGACGACGTACCGGGGCCTCGGCGTCTACTCCATCGCCCCCTCCTCCTCCGGCGGCACCACCGTCGGCGAGGCGCTCAACATCCTGGAGCGGAGCAACCTCTCCAAGGCGAGCCGCACCCAGTACCTGCACCGCTACATCGAGGCGAGCCGCATCGCCTTCGCGGACCGGGGCCGCTGGGTGGGCGATCCCGCCTTCGAGAACGTCCCCACCGAGGAGCTGCTCTCCAAGCGGTTCGCCGACTCCCGCGGCTGCCTCATCAAGGACGACGCCGTCCTGACCAGCCCGCTCGCCCCCGGGGACCCGCGCCACCCGGCCGCCTGCGGCGCCGGCGGCACGGCCGCCCCGACGACCTACGAGGGGGAGAACACCACCCACCTCACCACGGCCGACAAGTGGGGCAACGTCGTCTCCTACACCCTCACCATCGAGCAGACCGGCGGCAGCGGCATCACCGTGCCCGGCCGCGGCTTCCTGCTCAACAACGAGCTGACCGACTTCTCCTTCGCCCCCGCCAACCCGGCCGTCCACGACCCGAACCTGCCCGGGCCCGGCAAGCGGCCGCGCTCGTCGATCTCCCCGACGATCGTGCTGGACAAGCAGAACAGGCCAGTGGTCGCGGTCGGTTCGCCCGGCGGCGCGACCATCATCACCACCGTGCTGCAGACCCTGACCAACTTCCTCGACCGCGGTATGCCGCTCGTCGACGCGATCGCCGCGCCCCGCGCCAGCCAGCGCAACGCGGCGAAGACCGAGCTGGAACCGGGCCTGTACGACAGCGCGGAACGGGCCCGCCTGGAGGCGCTCGGCCACGCGTTCTCCCTGAACCCGGAGATCGGCGCGGCGACGGGCGTACAGCGGCTGTCGGACGGCACGTGGCTCGCCGCGGCGGAGAGGGTCCGCCGGGGAGGCGGCTCGGCGATGGTCGTACGACCGGGTCGCTGATTGCCCTCGGAAGCACCAGAGAGGCGGGCGGGACGGGCCGGCGAGCGGTCCGTCCCGCCCGCCTCTCCCGTCCCCCGCCTCACCGCCTCACCGCTCTGCGTCGAACACCAGCTCGCCCTCCTCGACGTCCACCCGCAGCCGGTGGCCGGCGCTCACCCTGCCGTCGAGCAGGAAGCGGGACAACTGGTTGTCGACCTCCCGCTGGATCGTGCGGCGCAGCGGACGCGCCCCGTACTCCGGCTGGAAGCCGCGCCGGGCCAGCAGCTCGACCGCCGCGTCGCTGAAGTCGACGTCGATGTCCTGCGCCCGCAGCCGCCGCCGCGTCTGGTCGAGCAGCAGGTCGGTGATGCGCCGGAGTTGCTCCTCGGTGAGCTGCCGGAAGACGACGATCTCGTCGATCCGGTTGAGGAACTCGGGCCGGAAGTGCTCCCGCAGTGGCCGCAGGACCTGCTCCCGGCGGGCCTCCTCGGCGGCCTCCGTGCCGCCCGCCGTGAAGCCGAGTCCGGCCCCGCGCCGGGTGATGGCCTCCGAACCGAGGTTGCTGGTCATCACGATCACGGTGTGGGTGAAGTCGACGGTGCGGCCCTGGGAGTCGGTGAGCCGGCCGTCGTCGAGCACCTGCAGCAGGATGTTGAAGACGTCCGGGTGCGCCTTCTCCACCTCGTCGAGCAGCAGCAGGGAGTACGGATGGCGCCGTACGACCTCGGTGAGCTGCCCGGCCTCCTCGTGGCCCACGTAGCCGGGCGGGGCGCCGACGAGCCGGCTGACGGTGTGCCGCTCCTGGTACTCGCTCATGTCCAGGCGGACCATCCGCTCTTCGCTGCCGAACAGCGCCTCGGCGAGGGCGCGGGCCAGCTCGGTCTTGCCGACGCCGGTCGGGCCGAGGAAGAGGAAGCTGCCGATGGGTCGGTCGGGGCTGGCGAGTCCGGCGCGGGAGCGCAGCACGGCCTCGGAGACGGCGCGGACCGCCTCGTCCTGCCCCACCACCCGCTCGTGCAGGTGCTTCTCCAGGCCGAGCAGCCGCTCCTTCTCCTCCTGGGTGAGGCTGGACACCGGGATGCCGGTCTGCCGGGAGACGACCTCCGCGATGGCCTCGGTGGTGACCTCCAGGTTCTGCCCCTCGTCGGGGGGCTGCTCCCCGCCCCCGTCCCCGATGCGCTCCTTCAGCTCGGCGATGCGGTCGCGCAACCGGGTGGCCTGCTCGTACTGCTCGTCGGCGACCGCCTGGTCCTTGTCCCGGACGAGCTGCTCCACCTCGCGCTCCAGGGCCCGGACGTCGGTGCCCTTGGTGCGTGAGCGCAGCCGCACCCGGGCGCCGGCCTGGTCCATGAGGTCGATCGCCTTGTCGGGCAGGTGCCGGTCGGTGAGGTAGCGGTCGGAGAGCTCGACGGCGGCCACGAGCGCCTCGTCGGTGTAGCGGACCTGGTGGTGGGCCTCGTAGCGGTCGCGCAGCCCGCGCAGGATCTCGACCGCGTCGGGCACGGACGGCTCGGGCACCAGGATCGGTTGGAAGCGGCGGGCCAGCGCCGCGTCCTTCTCGATGCGCCGGAACTCCTCCAGCGTCGTGGCTCCGACGATGTGCAGCTCGCCGCGGGCCAGGGCGGGCTTGAGGATGTTGCCCGCGTCCATCGTCCCGCCCTCGCCGCCGCCTCCGGCGCCCACGACGGTGTGCAGTTCGTCGATGAAGACGACGAGCTGGTCGGAGTGCTCGCGGATCTCGTCGACGATGGTGGTCAGGCGCTCCTCGAAGTCACCCCGGTAGCGGGTCCCGGCGACCACGCCGGTGAGGTCGAGGGCGACGACCCGGCGGCCGAGGAGGATGTCCGGCACGTCGCCCTCGGCGATGCGCTGGGCGAGCCCCTCCACGATCGCGGTCTTGCCGACGCCCGCGTCGCCGATGAGCACCGGGTTGTTCTTGCCGCGCCGGGAGAGCACCTCGACGGTCTGCTCGATCTCCTCCTCGCGCCCGATCACCGGGTCGACGCGGCCCTGGCGGGCGAGCTCGGTGAGATCGCGGCCGTACTTGTCCAAGGTCGGGGTGCCGGTCTGGCGGGGCCGCTCGGGGCGGCCCTGCGAGGCATCCGGCAGCCCGGACGGCTCGGTGGGCAGCGGACCGCCCGGGCTGCCGAACCGCAGCGAGTTCAGGATGTGCCCGGCGGCGGAGTCCGGGTTGGCGGCGAGCGCGCTCAGCACGTGCTCGGGGCCGATGTAGCCGGCCCCGCTCGCCCGCGCCATGTCGTGCGCGTCCAGCAGGGCGCGCTTGACCGCCGGGGTCAGGGCGACGGAGGTGGGCGGCGGGCTCTCACCGGTGTGCACCGGCCCCGAGCGCTCGTCGATCTCCGTGGCCAGGTCGTCGGGGTCGGCGCCCGCACGGCTGAGCATGCGACGGGTCGGCTCGACCGCGAGGGCCGCGCGGAGCAGGTGCTGGGTGTCCAGGTCCCGGCTGCCGTGCTCGGCGGCGTAGGTGGCGGCCCCCGCGACCAGCTCACGGGCCGGCTGGCTGAGCAGCCGCCCGATGTCGATCTGCCGCGGACCGGGGCGGGCACCGCCGAAGAAGCGTGCGAAGAACTCTGCGAAGGGGTCCGAACCGAAGCCCTCCGGGCTGAAGCCGCTGGTCATGGCCTTCCGTCCCTGGCTTCCCGGTCGGTTCCGGGACGCCATAGCTGTACGTGCCGGTCCGACGGCGGGTGCCCGTGCGCTCCGCTGTTATGCACGGTCCCGGCCGTGGGGGGAGACCCGTTCCCGCCGGCCGCCGGGTCAGGGCCGACAGGGGTGGGGCGCGCCCCGCGCCGGAACCCGGATCGCAACGGACCCGGGTCCGGTCGGGGCGCCACCTTGGCAAGGGGCCTTCGGAGGCTTACGGTCGTCGTCCCGCGTCCGTGTCTACGGGCGTAGAGGCTCTCTGACGTCCCCGCCGCGGGGGCATTCAGGTGAAGGAGCGGCACATGGCTCACGTCGTACGCGCGGCGCTGGTCCAGGCGACCTGGACCGGTGACACCGAATCCATGATCGCGAAGCACGAGGAGCACGCCCGCGAGGCCGCCCGGCAGGGCGCCCGGGTCATCGGCTTCCAGGAAGTGTTCAACGCCCCCTACTTCTGCCAGGTCCAGGACCCCGCTCACTACCGCTGGGCGGAACCCGTCCCCGAGGGCCCCACGGTCACCCGGATGCGGGCGCTCGCGCGCGAGACGGGGATGGTCCTCGTCGTGCCCGTCTTCGAGGTCGAGCAGTCCGGGTTCTACTACAACACCGCCGCCGTCATCGACGCCGACGGCACCTACCTCGGCAAGTACCGCAAGCACCACATCCCGCAGGTCGAGGGCTTCTGGGAGAAGTACTACTTCAGGCCCGGCAACGCCGGCTGGCCCGTCTTCGACACCGCCGTCGGCCGGGTCGGCGTCTACATCTGCTACGACCGGCACTTCCCCGAGGGCTGGCGCCAACTCGGCCTTCAGGGCGCTCAGTTGGTGTACAACCCGTCCGCCACCCACCGGGGCCTGTCCGCCCACCTGTGGCGGCTGGAGCAGCCCGCGGCCGCCGTGGCCAACGAGTACTTCGTCGCTGCCATCAACCGTGTCGGCCGGGAGGAGTACGGGGACAACGACTTCTACGGAACGTCCTACTTCGTCGACCCGCGCGGACAGCTCGTCGGTGAGGCCGCCGGTGACACCGAGGAGCAACTCCTCGTCCGCGACCTCGACTTCGGGCTGATCGACCGGGTCCGGCAGCAGTGGGCGTTCTACCGCGACCGCCGCCCCGACGCGTACGAAGGACTGGTGCAGCCGTGACCGAGGACCTCCACGCCCGCCACCGCGCCGTACTCCCCGACTGGCTCGCCCTCTACTACGACACCCCGCTGGAGATCACCCACGGCGAGGGCCGGCACGTCTGGGACGCCGCCGGCACCAAGTACCTCGACTTCTTCGGCGGCATCCTCACCACGATGACCGCGCACGCCCTGCCCGAGGTCACCAAGGCGGTGAGCGAGCAGGCCGGCCGCATCCTGCACTCCTCCACGCTCTACCTCAACCGCCCGATGGTCGAACTCGCCGAGAAGATCGCGGAGTTGAGCGGCATCCCGGACGCCCGCGTCTTCTTCACCACCTCCGGCACCGAGGCCAACGACACCGCCCTGCTGCTCGCCACCACCCACCGGCGCAGCAACACCCTGCTGGCGATGCGGAACAGCTACCACGGCCGCTCGTTCTCCACCGTCGGCATCACCGGCAACCGCGGCTGGTCGCCCACCTCCCTCTCCCCGCTGCAGACGCTCTACGTGCACGGCGGCGTCCGCACCCGCGGCCCCTACGCCCACCTCGGCGACGAGGAGTTCATCGCCGCCTGCGTCGAGGACCTCAAGGACCTGCTGGGCCACACCCGCCCGCCGGCCGCCCTGATCGCCGAACCGATCCAGGGCGTCGGCGGCTTCACCTCCCCGCCCGACGGGCTCTACGCGGCCTTCCGCGAGGTGCTGCGCGAGCGCGGCGTCCTGTGGATCTCCGACGAGGTGCAGACCGGCTGGGGCCGCACCGGCGACCACTTCTGGGGCTGGCAGGCACACGCCCGGTCCGGCCCGCCCGACATCGTCACCTTCGCCAAGGGCATCGGCAACGGCATGTCCATCGGCGGTGTGGTGGCCCGCGCCGAGATCATGAACTGCCTCGACGCCAACAGCATCTCCACCTTCGGCGGCACCCAGATCACCATGGCGGCCGGCCTCGCCAACCTCACCTACCTGCTGGAACACGATCTGCGGGGCAATGCCCGGCGCGTCGGCGGACAGCTCCTGGACCGGCTGCGGACCGCCACGGCGGACAACCCGGCCGTACGCGAGGTACGCGGACGCGGACTGATGATCGGCGTCGAACTCGTCCGCCCCGGTACGGACGAGGCCGACCCCGCCGCCGCGGCCGCCGTCCTCGAGGCCGCCCGCGAGGGCGGGCTCCTCCTCGGCAAGGGCGGCGGCCACGACACCAGCGCCCTGCGTATCGCCCCGCCCCTCACCCTCACCGCCGCCGAGGCGGAGGAGGGCGCCGACATCCTCGCGGGCGCGCTGCGGAGCGTCCTCTAGCCGGACAGGAGAGGCAGGCAGTATGAGCAGCCGTACCGTCGTCCGCGGCGGCCTCGTCATCACCGCCTCGGACGAACTCCACGCCGACGTCCTCATCGAGGACGGCCGGATCGCCGCGCTCGCCGCGAGCGGCACCCCGGCGGCCGAGGCGTTCACCGCCGAACGCACCCTCGACGCCACCGGGAAGTACGTCCTGCCCGGCGGCGTCGACGGGCACACCCACATGGAGATGCCCTTCGGCGGCACCTACGCCTCCGACACCTTCGAGACCGGCACCCGGGCCGCCGCCTGGGGCGGCACCACCACGATCGTCGACTTCGCGATCCAGAGCGTCGGCGGCGCCCTGCGCGAGGGCCTGGACGCCTGGCACGCCAAGGCGGAGGGCAACTGCGCGATCGACTACGGCTTCCACATGATCGTCTCGGACGTCACCGAGGACACCCTGAAGGAGATGGACCTCCTCGTCGACGAGGGCGTGACCTCGTTCAAGCAGTTCATGGCCTACCCGGGGGTCTTCTACTCCGACGACGGCCAGATCCTGCGCGCCATGCAGCGTGCCGCCGGCAACGGCGGCCTGATCATGATGCACGCCGAGAACGGCATCGCCATCGACGTCCTCGTCGAGCAGGCCCTCGCCCGCGGCGACACCGACCCCCGCTTCCACGGCGAGGTCCGCAGGGCCCTGCTGGAGGCCGAGGCCACCCACCGCGCCGTCCGGCTCGCACAGGTGGCGGGCGCCCCGCTGTACGTCGTGCACGTCTCGGCCCGGGAGGCCCTCGCCGAACTCGCCAGGGCTCGTGACGAAGGGCTGCCCGTCTTCGGCGAGACCTGCCCGCAGTACCTCTTCCTGTCCACCGACAACCTCGCCGAGCCGGACTTCGAGGGCGCCAAGTACGTGTGCAGCACCCCGCTGCGCCCGCGCGAGCACCAGGCGGCACTGTGGCGGGGGCTGCGCACCGACGACCTCCAGGTGGTCTCCACCGACCACTGCCCGTTCTGCTTCACCGGCCAGAAGGAACTGGGCCGCGGCGACTTCTCGAAGATCCCCAACGGCCTGCCGGGGGTGGAGCACCGCATGGATCTCCTGCACCAGGCCGTGGTCGAGGGCCGCCTGTCCCGCCGCCGCTGGATCGAACTCGCCTGTGCCGCCCCGGCCCGCATGTTCGGCCTCTACCCGAGGAAGGGCACGCTCGCCCCGGGCTCCGACGCCGACCTCGTGCTCTACGACCCGCACGCCGAGCAGGTCCTCTCCGCCGCGAGTCACCACATGAACGTCGACTATTCGGCCTACGAGGGGCGGCGGATCACCGGCCGGGTCGACACCGTGCTCTCACGCGGCGAACCCGTCGTCACCGAGGGGCAGTTCACCGGCCGCGCGGGTCACGGCAGATACCTCCCGCGCTCCACCTGCCAGTACCTCGACTAGCGTTCTTCCGGCGTGGGCGCCCTGGTCACCGAACGCCCTCCACTTCCGGCCACCTTGACCTCCTGTGTTTGGTCACGGAACGTCTCTCCGGATATCTTCGCCCGTCAGCGGGGTGCCACCCCGGGCTCGGGCGGTGGCCCGGGACGAAGACCCCGAAGGGACCGCTCATGCGCGCCGTGCAGTACGACCGTTTCGGACCGCCCGAGGTGCTCGGCGTCCGCGAGGTGCCCATACCGGACCCGGGACCCCGGGAGGTGCTCGTGGAAGTGCACGGCGTCGCCCTGAACGCGGGAGAGTCACCTTTCCGCGTCGGCAGAATGCGCCGCATCAGCCGCACCTCGTTCCCGCGTGGTGTGGGCAGCGACTTCGCCGGACGCGTCACGGCGGTGGGCGCCGAGGTGCGGGAGTGGCGGGCCGGGGACGCGGTGTGGGGGCTCATGCCGCACTTCACCTTCGGAGCCATGGCCGACTACGTCGCCGTCCCCGAGCAGCGGCTGGCCAGGGCGCCCGAGAACCTGAGCCTGCTCGAGGCCGCCGCCCTTCCCGTGTCCGGTACCACCGCGGTGACGGCGCTGACCGACAAGGCTCACCTCGTCGCCGGTGAGCGGCTCCTGGTGCGGGGCGCGGCCGGGGGCGTCGGCAGCACAGTGGTGCAGCTCGGCAAGGCGCTCGGTGCCGAGGTCACCGCCCTGGCAGGCGCGAGCAATCTGGACTGGGTCAGGGAACTCGGGGCCGACACCGCCCTGGACTACCGCACGACCCGGCCGGAGGACCTCGGCCGCTTCGATGTCATCGTCGACCTGGTGGGCACGGAGATCGGCGCCTACCAGTCCCGGCTCGACCGGCGAGGGCGCATGGTCGCCCTCTCCTTCGACCCGGATCGCATCGTCGGGTCCATGCTCGGCATGGTGCTCCGGGCCGCCGTCCGGCCCCGGCGGATCAAGCTCTTCAGCAACAACCCGTCCTCCGGCCGCCTCGCCGAACTCACGAGCATCGTCGAGAGGGGAGACATCCGTCCCGTGATCGACACCGTCCTGCCGATGGCCGACGTCGTCAAGGCGCACAGCGGCCTCGAAGCGGGGGGCGTGCGCGGGAAGTACGTCATCGACATGGGGCGTTCGTGACACCGTCGCCCACGGGCGGCCCGGCCGGGCCCCGGCATACTCGGCGATCACCCTCTAAGGCCGCCCCGCTGCTGTGACTGCCGACGGCGCTGTCGCACGATCGAGGGGCGGTCCCCGTGGCAACGCCTCGACGCGGTCGAAGTCCCGCTACACTCCAGCCGCCCAGCGAAACCCGCAGGTCGGACAGGATAGTCCTGCTGGAGCACTTGGAGTGGCGCATGGATTTCGGACTCGTCCTGCAGACCGACCCGCCCGCCTCACGGGTCGTCGACCTGATGCGGCGCGCCGAACGCAAGGGCTTCACGCACGGCTGGACCTTCGACTCGGCCGTGCTGTGGCAGGAACCGTTCGTCATCCACAGTCAGATCCTCGCGCACACCGAGCACCTGAAGGTGGGTCCGATGGTCACCAATCCCGGCACCCGCACCTGGGAGGTGACCGCCTCCACCTTCGCCACCCTCAACGACATGTTCGGCGACCGCACGGTGTGCGGGATCGGGCGGGGGGACTCGGCGATGCGGGTGGCCGGCCGGAGGCCGAACACCCTGGCCCGGATCAGCGGGGCGATGAAGGCCGTGCGCGCGCTGGCCTCCGGCGAGGAGGCCGACCTCGGCGGTGGCACGGTCGTCCGGTTGCCGTGGGTGCGACCGGGCTCCCGGCTCCCCGTCTGGATGGCCGCCTACGGGCCGAAGGCGCTGCGGATGGCGGGGGAGGAGGCCGACGGGTTCATCCTCCAGCTCGCCGACCCCTACCTCACCGCCTCCATGGTCCGTACGGTCAAGGAGGCCGCCGTCGCGGCCGGCCGCGATCCCGCCGACGTCACGGTGTGCGTCGCCGCCCCGGCCTACGTCACCGAGGACGACTCGCCCGGCGCGCTCGCCCACGCCCGGGAGCAGTGCCGCTGGTTCGGCGGCATGGTCGGCAACCACGTCGCCGACCTGGTCGCCCGCTACGGCGAGCACTCCGCGGCCGTGCCCGACGCGCTCACCGACTACATCAGGGCGCGGGAGGGCTACGACTACTCCCACCACGGACGCGCCGGCAATCCGGACACCGCCTTCGTGCCCGACGAGATCGTCGACCGCTTCTGCGTCCTCGGCCCCGTCGAACAGCACGTGGACAAACTCCGGGCCCTGCGCGACCTGGGCGTCGACCAGTTCGCGGTCTACGACATGCACGACGCCCAGGAGGCCCTCATCGACGCGTACGGGGACAGGGTGATCCCGGCCGTCAACTCCGGCTGAGAGTAGGGGAGTCGGGGGTCGGCCCGACGGTCTCATCCCTTGCCGAGCGCCCCCACCGCCTCCTTGGCGGCCTTGATCGCACCCTTGTTGATCTCGTCCGTGCCCGGCGCCTTCTTGGACTCGAAGTCGCTGCCGTTGTACGTCACGACCACCAGCGCGTTGGACACCCGGGCCAGCACCACGCCCTCACGGGTCTGCTGCTTCTTGTCGGTGGTGAGGTTGACGACGGAGTACGCCGCGTCACCGAGGCCGGGCACCGCGCCGCCGCCGCTCTTCTCGGCCGTGCGCTGCTCGTAGGTCTTCCGCGCCGCCGACACGGAGTCCGCGATCTCGAAGGAGACGTCGAGCCAGCGGTAGTCGAAGCCCTTGAGCGCGTTCCAGGAGCAGGTGCGGCGCACGCCCTCGTCGGTGGACGGAATCTCCTTGCCGGCCGTCTTGGCGCCCGGCACAAGGGACTTGACGGTCTTGACGGCGATGCTGCCGCAGGGCGCGGGCGCCGCCTCGTAGGCCTTGGCCGCGGGCGGGGCGGACGAGGAGGAGCCGCCGCCCTTCTTCCCTGCGGTGTCCTCGGAGTCCGGCGACCGTTGCGCCGAGGAGTGGTCCGAGTCCGAGTCGGAGGCGGAGGCGAGGGGGCCGGAGGACAGTGCCCAGCCCGCCGAGGCGAGCACGGCGACCGGCAGCAGCCGCGCGGTGAGCGCGAGGGGCAGGGAAAGTGGACGCACGGGCACTTCTCGTGGGGGAGGGTGCGGAGGAGGTCCGCACTGCGGACGGGACGCACAGTCTCACACGACTCCCGGTGCGGGGGAAGGCCGAACTCGCTGCGTGCCCGCGCGGTCACCGTGACCGACGTCCGGGGCGCGGTTTCCGGCCGCGTGGCATGATCACGCCGTGACTGTTCACCGCCGACTCGCCGGCGCCGCATGCCTCCTCGCCGTGTCCCTGCTGACCGCGGGCTGCGGGCTCTCGGCCGAACTGGACCGCGAGAGCGACCCCGACCGCCGCCCCGACACGACGCCGGCGAGGACCCCCTCGGCGCCCGCCGTGGACACCCCCGCACCGGGTCCCGCCTACGGACTGCCCGGGCGGCCGACCCGTTCACCCGCCCCGGACACCACCGCCTGCCCCGCTTCCGGACTGCGCCTCGAACCCGGCCCCGTCGAGGCCGCCATGGGCCTGCGCGCCATGACCGTACGGCTCACCAACTGCGGCAAGGAGTCGTACGCGTTCGGTGGGTACCCCGTCCTCACCGCGCTCGACGAGGACCGCGCGCCCCTCGTCGACGTGGAGGTGCGGAAGGGGCCGGGCGAAATCACCGGCGTGCCCGACCCCGGCGCCCACCCCGTCCGCCTCGCCCGCGGCGAGAGCGCCACCAGCTCCCTGGTGTGGCGCAACACCGTCACCGACCCGACCACGACCGCCGTGAACGCCCCCTACCTGCGCGTCGCGCCCACCGAGGGCGCGCCCGCGGCGGTGCTGACCGTGGACGGAGGCCTCGACCTCGGCAACACCGGGCGGATCGGCACCACGGCCTGGAAGAAGGCGGACAAGGCGGGGTAGGCGCCGTGGGCGGAGCAGGCAGGACGGTGAGGCGACCCGGCGCGGCACGCGGCCGGGGCGGTCAGATCCCGATCCCCACCGCGTAGCCGATGAACCCCGCGGCGAACAGCAGCACGAGCAGCAGGATGAGCGTCAGGGGCGCCTTGGCCCAGCCGCGCGACTGGTTGTACCGGATGTCACGGGGCAGGGTTCCCGAGATGCCGTCCTCGGCCGGCGGCGTCTCGCCCGGCGGAACGAGACCGGCGGGCTGCACGCGGGCGGTGGTGGGCCGCGGCTCGGAGGAGGAGTTGCCGTAGTGCATGGACATGAGAGGCCCCTGTCGGTCGGGTCCGGACACGGGGATCAGTCCGAGCCGAAAACGGCGCGGCTGACCTTGTTCGGGCCGTCGAATTCGTCCCCGGCGTGTGCCGAGAGCGCGTCCACGAGCGCGCTGTCGGCCCCGTTGTCGCGCGCGAGCCGTGCCAGGTCCTCGCCGGTGGCCGGGTAGTCGGCCGAGGCGAGGGCCCGCTGCAGGTCGACCGGGTTCAGCTTCGCCATCCGTGGCTCATTCCTTCCCGCTGCTCGTCACGCTGGGGGCCCTCGCCCGGCGGGGGCCCGGTACGCGGTGGGAGGTTACGCAGTACCCCTCGGCAGGCGGGCCATGCAGTGCCCACGGAATCAGTGCCCACGGAAACAGTGAGGTGTTCAGAGCGCATGTTCACGACCCGACCCACCCTCCAGGGCACCTTCGGCATGGTGTCCTCCACGCACTGGCTCGCCTCCGGCTGCGCCATGGCCGTACTGGAGGACGGCGGCAACGCCTTCGACGCGGCCGTCGCCGCCGGTTTCGTCCTGCACGTCGTCGAGCCGCACCTCAACGGGCCCGCCGGGGAGCTCCCGGCGCTCGTCGCCCCGGCCGACGGCGCCGTACGGGTTCTCTGCGGCCAGGGCGTCGCCCCCGCCGGGGCCACGATCGCCCACTACCGCTCCCTCGGCCTCGACCTCGTCCCCGGCACCGGACCGCTGGCCGCGGCCGTGCCCGGTGCCTTCGACGCCTGGATGCTGCTGCTGCGCGACCACGGCACCAAGCCCCTCGCCGACGTCCTCAAGTACGCCATCGGATACGCCGAGCAGGGGCACGCGCCCGTGGAACGGGTCGGCGGGACGGTGGAGACCGTACGGGAGCTGTTCGAGACGGAGTGGACCAGTTCGGCCGCGGTGTACCTGCCGGACGGCGAACCGCCCCGTCCCGGCCGCCTCTTCCGCAACCCCGCCCTCGCCGCCACCTGGAAGCGGCTGCTCGCCGAGGTCGCCGGGGCGGGCGGGAGGGAGGCGGAGATCGACGCGGCGCGCGAGGTGTGGCGTACCGGCTTCGTCGCCGAGGCGCTGCTCCGCCAGTCCGCGCGGCCCACCCTGGACACCAGCGGCAGGCGCCACACGGGGACGCTCACCGCGGCCGACCTCGCCGCCTGGTCCGCCACCTGGGAGCGTCCCGCGACCTACGACTGGAACGGCTGGACCGTGTGCAAGGCCGGCCCCTGGAGCCAGGGCCCGGTGCTGCTCCAGCAGCTCGCCCTGCTCCCGCCGGAACTGCCGCCCTACGCCTCCGCGGACTACGTCCACCTCCTCGTCGAGGGCTGCAAGCTCGCCATGGCCGACCGCGAGGCCTGGTACGGCGACGCCGCCGACGTCCCCCTCGACGCCCTGCTGTCCGCCCCGTACAACGACGGGCGGCGCGCTTTGATCGGGGAGGCGGCCTCGTACGAGCTGAGGCCGGGCGGGCCCGGCGGGCGCACGCCCCGGCTGAGCCGGTACGCCCTCGGGCTCGCCTCCGCCGAGTCGGGCTACGAGGCGCTGGGCGTGGGCGAGCCGACCGTCGCCAAGAGCCCGCTCTCCCCGGTACCGGGCGAACCGGCACGGCCCGGCCGGGCGGGGGCGGACGGGGAGCCCACGGTGAGCGGCGACGGGTCGACCAGGGGCGACACCTGCCACCTCGACGTCGTCGACCGCTGGGGCAACATGATCTCGGCGACCCCCTCCGGCGGCTGGCTCCAGTCCAACCCCGTCGTGCCCGAACTGGGCTTCCCGCTCGGCACCCGGCTGCAGATGACCTGGCTCGACGAGGGGCTGCCGAACTCGCTCACCCCCGGACGCCGCCCGCGCACCACCCTCAGCCCTTCGCTCGCCCTGCGCGAGGGGGTCCCGGTGCTGGCCTTCGGGACACCCGGGGGCGACCAGCAGGACCAGTGGCAGACCCACTTCTTCCTCGCGGTGGCACTGCGCGGCCCGATACGAGGCGGCCTCGACCTGCAGGGCGCGATCGACGCCCCCAATTGGCACAACGACAGCTTCCCCGGCTCCTTCTTCCCGCGCGGGATGCGGCCGGGAGCGCTCACCGTGGAATCGCGTACGGACCCGGCGGTCGTCGGGGAACTGCGGCGGCGCGGGCACGACGTACTGGTGGGGGAGGCCTGGTCCGAGGGCCGGCTGAGCGCGGTCGCCCGCGACCCGGAGACCGGCCTGCTCTCCGCCGCGGCCAACCCGCGGGGCATGCAGGGGTACGCGGCGGGCCGCTGAGGCGAAGGGCCCGGGCCCCCGGCGCTCCGCGCCCCGGAAGTTCACGCCGATTCCGCCCGGAGTGCACCGGGCGGGACGGGAATGTCAGTGGCGCGTGCTCTGATGGAGCAATGATCAGGAGCACGGAGAGCACGGAGAGCACGGAGAGCACGAGCAGCACGGACGGCGCGGGAGGCGCGGTGCGCATGGACGCCGGTCCTGTGGCCCGGGCCGGGACCGGGGGGCGGTTCCCGTACGACGGAACCCTCGACGCGTTCCTCGCCCGGCACGGGGGCGACGTCGAGGCGGCGGTCCGCGCGGCCGCCGCCGCCGAGATCATGCCGCGCTTCCGCCGTCTGGAGGCCCACGAGGTCGACGAGAAGACCGGCCCGCACGACCTTGTCACCGATGCCGACCGCAAGGCCGAGGTCCGCCTCACCGAGGAACTGGCCCGGCTGCTGCCCGGCTCGCTCGTGGTGGGGGAGGAGGCGGTCCACGCCGACCCGCGCGTGTACGAGGCGATACGCGGCGAGGCCCCGGTGTGGATCGTCGACCCGGTGGACGGCACCCGCCAGTTCGTGCGGGGCGACACCGGATTCTGCACGCTGGTCGCGCTGGCCCGGGGCGGCGAACTGCTCGCCTCCTGGACGTACGCGCCCGCCCGCGAGCAGTTCGCCACCGCGATACGCGGCCGGGGCGCGTTCCTCGACGGCGCGCCCCTGCGCTCCGGTTCCCCGCGCCCGGACCGCGACCTGGAGGTGGCCACCTCGCACCCCGACTACACCACCGAGGCCCAGAAGCGGTCCCTGCTCGGACTGCGCACGGACGGGGTCCGCCCGCGCCCCTGCGGCTCGGCGGGGCTGGAGTACCTGGCCGTGGCCCGCGGCGAACTGGACGCCACCGCCTTCACCTGGGAGGCCGCCTGGGACCACGCGGCGGGGCTGCTCCTCGTCGAGGAGGCGGGCGGCACCCATCTGACGCGCGCCGGCGTGCCGTTCCGGATCACCGGCGGCAACGCCCTCCCCTTCACCGCCGCGCGCGACGGGGACACCGCCCGCCGGGTGGCGCACCTGCTGGACGCCTGACGGTGAACGCGGCCGCCCCGCCACCCGTGCCCCGGCGCCGCCGGGGGCGCGGCATATCCTGATGCCTCAGTGGCCGTCGGCCGGCGAAGGAGTCCGAAGGTGCCGTCAATGCTCGATGCGGTCGTGGTGGGAGCGGGGCCGAACGGACTGACGGCCGCCGTGGAACTGGCCCGACGGGGCTTCTCGGTGGCCGTGTTCGAGGCGAAGGAGACCGTCGGCGGGGGAGCGCGCACCGAGGAGCTCACCCTCCCCGGATTCCGGCACGACCCCTGTTCCGCCGCCCACCCGCTCGGCATCAGCTCGCCCGCCTTCCGGGCGCTGCCCCTGGAACGGCACGGCCTGGAGTGGCTCCAGCCGGAACTGCCCATGGCCCACCCGTTCCCGGACGGCACGGCGGCCGTGCTCGCCCGCAGCGTCGCCGAGACCGCCGCCTCCTTCGGGCCGCGCGACGCGGGCACCTACCGCAGGCTCGTCGCCCCGTTCCTCGACAAGTGGGACACGCTGGCGAAGGACTTCATGTCGCTCCCGGCCACCGCGCTGCCCCGGGACCCGGTCACCCTGGCCCGGTTCGGGCTGGTCGGGCTGCCCCCCTCGACCTGGCTGCTGCGCCGTTTCCGCGAGGAGCGGGCCAAGGGCCTGTTCGCCGGGCTCGTCGCGCATGTCATGGCGCCCCTCGGCGGCTTCGCCACCTCCGCCGTCGGCCTCGTCTTCGCGCTGGCGGCGCACGCCCGGGGCTGGCCCGTCGCCCGGGGCGGCTCCCAGGCCATCTCCGACGCGCTCGCCGGACTCCTCACCGAGCACGGCGGCACCGTGCACACCGACTACGAGGTCAAGCGGCTCGACGACCTGCCGCCGGCCCGGGCGTACGTCTTCGACACCTCGCCCACCGCGCTGGCCCGCATCGCGGACCTCGGCCGGACCTACGAGAACTACCGCTACGGCCCCGGCGTCTTCAAGATCGACTACGCGCTGGACGGCCCCGTGCCCTGGACCGCGCAGGAGGCCCGCCTCGCCGGCACCGTGCAGATCGGCCCCACCAGCGCCGACATCGGCACCGCCCTGCACGCCGCCTCCCGGGGCGGCCACGCCCCCGAGGCGCCCTTCCTGATCACCGTGCAGCCCGGTGTCGTCGACCCCACCCGGGCGCCCGAGGGCAAGCAGGTCTTCTGGGCGTACGGCCACGTGCCCCACGGCTTCACCGGCGACCTCACCGACGCCATCGAACGCCAACTGGAGAGGTTCGCCCCCGGGTTCCGTGACCGGGTGCTCGCCCGCGCCACCGCGGGACCGCCCGAACTGGCCGTGCGCAACGCCAACTACGTGGGCGGGGACATCGCCACCGGCTCCGTCGCCGGGCTCCAGCTCCTGCTGCGGCCCAAGCTCTCCCTTTTCCCGTACGCCACCCCGCACCCGGCCGTCTTCCTCTGCTCCTCGGCCACCCCGCCGGGCCCCGGCGTGCACGGCATGTCCGGGCACAACGCGGCGAAGGCCGTCTGGCGCCACCTGCGCAGAACCTGACCCGCCCCGGCGGGCCCGCCCGCCGCCGCCCCGGCCCGTCAGCCACCGCCACTCGTCCGTTCCGTCGGCCGGCCCAGAGGAGACCCCAGCGCATGACACAGCTCACCGTGGTCCGCGGCGACCTCACCCGGCAGCGCGCCGACGCCCTGGTCAACGCCGCCAACTCCTCGCTCCTCGGCGGCGGCGGGGTGGACGGGGCCGTCCACCGCCGGGGCGGCCCCGCGATCCTCGCCGAGTGCCGCGCCCTGCGTGCCGCGCGGTACGGCCGGGGCCTGCCCACCGGGCAGGCGGTCGCCACCACCGCGGGCGACCTGGACGCCCGCTGGGTGATCCACACGGTCGGCCCCCGGTACAGCGCCGAGGAGGACCGCTCCGCGCTGCTCGCCTCCTGCTACCGCGAGTCCCTGCGCGTCGCCGACGAACTCGGCGCCCGCACGGTGGCGTTCCCCGCCGTCTCCGCCGGGATCTACGGCTGGCCGGTCGAGGACGCCGCCCGGATCGCCGTGGAGACGGTACGGTCCGTGCGGACGGAGGCCGAGGAGGTCCGGTTCGTCCTCCTGGACGACCGGGCGTACGACGCGTTCACCGCCCGGCTCAGCCGAACCGCACGGAACGGGAAGCCCGCATGACCACACCCCGGGACCTGCTGATCGTCAGCCTGGACGTCCCCTCCGCCCACCCGGTCGGCCAGGGCGACCTCTCGCTCGCCCTCGCCGGGGCCGAACTGGTCGACCTGCTGCGCGCCGGTGCCCTCGCCCTGGACGGCGAACGGGTCGTGCCCGGCGCGGACCCGGCGGAGCCGGAGGACAGGCTGCTGCGCGAGGCCGGGGCGTCCCTGCGGCGCGAGGTGCCGTACGAGTCGGTCGAGGACTGGCTGTGGCGCCGGGGCGAGGGCCTCGCGGCGGCCTACCACTCGGGACTGGAGGCGGACGGCCTGCTGGTCCGGCAGCGGCACCCCTGGATCCGGGTGCGCACCGGGCGCACCGCCCTGACCGACTCGCCCGCCCGGAACCGTGCCGCCCTGCGGTGGCGGGCCGGGGACCCCGTCCTCGCCGGACTCGCCGCCGCCCTCGGCATCCACGACGAGCCGGCCGAGGACTTCGGCGCTCTCGCCGACGAGTCGCTCGTCACCGTGCTGGCAGCCGTCCACCACGCGGTGGCCGAGCTGGAGGCCGTGCGGCAGCGGCGCAGCATCGAGAAGGCGGCCTTCGACAACATCTGGCGCGGCTGACCACAAGGGCGAACAGAGTCCGACAGCAGCATTGATCGAGCCGTACGCCTGGTTCTAGTGTGATCAGCCGAGTTCGGTAATCCGACAACAGCGAACAGAACCAGACGCACCTCAGTCAGCGCAGCACGCACCTGTCGCACCGAGGAAGGCCACGGTCATGCCGCACCCCCACACGCCATCCGCCGACCGGCCCGCGGGCCCCCACCGGCCGCTCGTCAGCCGCCGCCGTCTGCTGGAGGGCACCGCCGCCGTACTCGGCGGGCTCGCCCTCACCACCACCCCCGCCTCCGCCCTCGCCTCCCGCCCGGCCGCGGCGGCGGACGGCGGCAGTGCCGACACCCCCGAATGGAACGGGCACATCGCCACCTTCCAGGTGGGCACCGAGCCCCCGCACACCACCCTCATGCCCTACGGCGACCTCCGGCAGGCCCTCGCCGCCGACCGCACCCGCTCCCCGTACCGGCTGAGCCTCGACGGCACCTGGAAGTTCGCCCACAGCGACCGCCCCGAGGACCGGGACCCCGACTTCCACCGCACCGACCTCGACGACCGCTCCTGGGACACCCTCCCCGTCCCCTCGGCCTGGCAGCTCCACGGCTACGACAAACCGATCTACGTCAACATCACCTACCCGTACTGGGGCCCCAACGGCGAGGGCGAGGAACCGCGGCCGCCCGCCGCGCCCACCCGCGTCAACCCGGTCGGCCAGTACAGACGCACGTTCACCGTCCCCCGCGACTGGCGGGGGCGCCGCACCTTCCTGCACTTCGAGGGCGTCAAGTCCGCCCACTACGTGTGGATCAACGGCCATCTCGTCGGCTACCACGAGGACTCGTACACCCCCGCCGAGTACGACATCACCGCGCACCTGAAGCCCGGCACCAACCAGATCGCCGTCGAGGTCTACCGCTACAGCGACGGCGACTGGCTGGAGGACCAGGACATGATCCGGCTGAGCGGCATCTTCCGCTCGGTCTACCTGTACTCCACCCCCGCCGTCCACGTGCGGGACTTCAAACTGGAGACCCCCCTCGGCGAGGAGTACACGAGCGCCGGACTGAAGGTCACCGCGTGCGTGCGTGCCTACGGCGGCGAGGACAAGGGCCGGTACACCGTCGAGACCCAGCTCCACGACCACCGCGGGCACGCCGTCTGGTCCCGGACGCTGAACGCCACCGCCGACCTCGGCTCCGTCGACCCCGGCGAGGACGTCACCGTCACCGCCTCCCGGGCCGTGCCCGACCCCCGCCTGTGGTCCGCCGAGCACCCCTACCTCTACACCGCCGTCCTGCGCCTGCGCGACCCGGCCGGAAAGATCGTCGAGACCCTCTCCCACCGCGTCGGGCTGCGCGAATTCGCGCTCAAGGACGGCCTCATGCGCATCAACGGCCGCCCCGTCTCCTTCCGGGGCACCAACCGGCACGAGATGCACCCCGACCGCGGCACCGCCCTCACCCGCGCCGACATGGTCGAGGACATCACGCTCATCAAACGGATGAACCTGAACTCCGTCCGCACCTCGCACTACCCGAACAACCCGCACTGGCTCGAACTCGCCGACGAGTACGGGCTCTACCTCGTGGGCGAGACCAACCTGGAGACCCACGGCATCCGCGACCAGTACCCCGGCGACCACCCCGACTGGAGCGAGGCGTGTGTGGCCCGCGCCCGCAACATGGTCCACCGGGACAAGAACCACGCCTCGGTCGTGATCTGGTCCCTCGGCAACGAGGCGGGCGGTGGCAGCACCTTCGTCGCCATGCACGACTGGATCCGCTCCTACGACACCACCCGCGTCATCCAGTACGAGGGCGACGACCGCCCCGCGATCAGCGACATCCGCTCGGCGATGTACGAGAGCCCCTCCCGCATCGCCCAGCGCGCCGCCGACACCTCCGACACCCGCCCCTACGTCATGATCGAGTACTGCCACGCGATGGGGAACTCCAACGGCAACTTCAGGAAGTACTGGGACACCGTCCGCGCCCACGACGTCCTCCAGGGCGGCTGGATCTGGGACTTCGTCGACCAGGCCCTCACCGCGCCCACACCCCCGCGCATCCTGCTGACCGAGTCGGGACCCGGCGCGCTGCGCGGCGAGATCCTCGCCCCCCGGGGCGGTTTCGACCGCGCCGAGGGCGTCCACGGCGGCACCGTCTTCGCCCGCGACGACCGCCTCGACCTCACCGGCTCACTGACCCTCGAGGCCTGGGTCACCCAGCGGTACACCGGCAACCACCAGCCCATCCTCGCCAAGGGCGACACCCAGTACGCGCTCAAGCAGACCGGCGACTCACTGGAGTTCTTCCTCCACTCCGGCGGCCAGTGGATCAGCGCCTCCTGGAAACTGCCCGAGGACTGGACCGGCACCGAGCATCACCTCGCGGGCGTCTTCGACGCCGAGGCCGGCACCCTGACCCTGTACGTCGACGGCACCGTCCGGGCCACCCGCTCCACCACCGCCCGCCCCGACAGCGGCCCCACCCCGGTCTCCCTCGCCACCGACGTGGAGAACCCGCTGCGCGAATTCAGCGGCACGATACGCAGGGCGCGGATCTACGCCCGCCCCCTGACCGCCGCCGAACTCGCCTCCGGCACACGCGGCCCCGGCGACGAGGGCGTCCGCCTCTGGTTCGACGCCGCCACCGTCGAGCACACCGAACAGCGGCCCAGAGCCCGCACCTTCCTCGCCTACGGCGGCGACTGGGGCGACAACCCCAACGACGGCAACTTCTCCGCCGACGGCATCGTCACCGCGGACCGCGGCCACACCGGCAAGGCCGCCGAGATCAAGCGCGTCCTGCAGGCCGTGCACGCCGCCCCCGCCTCCGGCGGCACGACCCTCACCGACGGCGCGCTCACCCTCACCAACGAGTATCTCTTCACCGATCTCCGCGAGTTCGATGCCACCTGGGCCCTGGTCGCCGACGGCCGCACCGTGCGCCACGGCCGGCTCAGCCGCGCCCAGCTCGACCTCGCACCGCTGTCGAAGAAGCGGATCACCGTGCCCATGCCGCTCCCCGAGGACCCGGCCCCCGGCACCGAGTACTTCCTCGAACTGTCCTTCACCACACGGGAGGACACTCCCTGGGCCGAGGCGGGCTTCGAGATCGCCCGGGAGCAGATCCCCGTCGACGCCGGCAGCCCCGAGGTCACCCCCGTCCCGCTGGAGAGCGTCCCCTCCCTGCGCCACACCGAGAACGGCACCTCCGTCACCGTCCGGGGCCGGAACTTCTCCGTCACCCTCGACAAGAGGACCGGCACCCTCACCTCCTACGAGGCAGGCGGGCACCCCCTCCTCGCCGACGGCCCCGCGCCCAATTTCTGGCGCGCCCCCACCGACAACGACAGGGGCAACGGCCAGCACACCCGCAACCGGACCTGGCGCGACGCCGGCGCCCGTCGCGAGGTCACCGGCGTCACCGTGCGTGCCCTGCGCGACAAGGCCGTCGAGATCAAGGTGACCGGCACCCTGCCCACCACCGTGAAGTCCGCGTACACCACCACGTACACCGTCTTCGGCAACGGCGAGACCAAGGTCGACCACACCCTGCACCCGGGGGCGTCGAGCCTGCCCTACATCCCGGAGGTCGGCAGCCTGCTCCTCCTGCCGGGCCGTCTGGAGCACCTGCGCTACTACGGGCGCGGCCCCGAGGAGAACCACTGGGACCGCAAGGACGGCACCGACGTCGGCGTGTACTCCTCCACCGTCTCCGAGCAGTGGACCAGCTACAGCAGGCCCCAGGAGAACGGCAACAGGACCGACGTCCGCTGGGCCGCCCTCACCGGCCGCGACGGCACCGGGCTCCTCGTCACCGGCGACGCCCTCCTCGAGGTCAACGCCTCGCACTTCACCCCCGAGGACCTGTCCGACGGGGTGCGTCACGACTACCAGCTCACCCCCCGCGAGGAGGTCGTGCTGCGGGTCAACCACCGGCAGATGGGCGTCGGCGGCGACGACAGCTGGGGCGCGCAGACCCACGAGGAGTACAAGCTCCCCGCCGACCGCGACTACGCCTACAGCTACCGGCTGCGCCCGCTGTCGGACCTGGACGAGGCCACGCGGCTCTCGCGGCGTCCCACGGCGACGCACTTCGCCTGAGAACGGGCCGGGCCGCCGCCTTTCCGCAGGCGGCGGCCCGGGTCCTGCCCAGCGGGCCTTCATGTCGGATTTCCGCCAGCCCGGGGCCCCGCCATGCCCGATCCTTGAGGCATGCGGAACGCGATGCACACCGACACCGAACGCTGCGTACGCGCCGTCCGGTCCAAGGACGCGCGGTTCGACGGCTGGTTCTTCACGGCGGTCCTGACCACCGGGATCTACTGCCGGCCGAGCTGCCCGGCCGTCCCGCCCCGCCCCGAGAACATGACCTTCCACCCGAGTGCGGCCGCCTGCCAGCAGGCCGGATTCCGCGCCTGCAAGCGCTGCCGCCCCGACACGAGCCCCGGCTCCCCGGAGTGGAACCAGCGCGCCGACGCCGTCGCCCGCGCCATGCGGCTGATCGCCGACGGCGTCGTCGACCGCGAGGGCGTCCCCGGCCTCGCCACCCGGCTCGGCTACAGCACCCGCCAGATCGAGCGCCAGCTCCTCGCCGAACTCGGCGCCGGACCCCTCGCCCTGGCCCGCGCCCAGCGCGCCCAGACCGCACGCCTCCTGATCGAGACCACCACCCTGCCGATGGCCGACCTCGCCTTCGCCGCCGGGTTCTCCTCCATCCGCACCTTCAACGACACCGTGCGCGAGGTCTTCGCGCTCTCCCCGAGCGAACTGCGCGCCCGGCGCCCGCGGCAGACGGTGACCGCCCCCGGTGCGCTCTCCCTGCGGCTGCCCTTCCGTGCCCCGCTCCACCCCGACAACCTCTTCGGCCACCTCGCCGCCACCGCCGTGCCCGGCGTGGAGGAATGGCGGGACGGCGCGTACCGCCGCACCCTGCGCCTCCCCTACGGACACGGCGTCGTCGCCCTCGCCCCCCGCCCCGACCACATCGCCTGCCGGCTCACCCTGAGCGACCTGCGGGACCTGCCCGTCGCCATCAGCCGCTGCCGCCGCATGCTCGACCTCGACGCCGACCCCGTCGCCGTCGACGGCCAGCTCGGCACCGACCCGCTGCTCGCGCCACTGGTCGCCAAGGCCCCCGGACGGCGCGTGCCGCGCACGGTCGACGAGGCCGAGTTCGCGCTGCGCGCCGTCCTCGGCCAGCAGGTCTCCACCGCCGCCGCCCGCACCCACGCCGCCCGCCTCGTCACCGCCCACGGCGAACGGATCGAGGACCCCGAGGGCGGCCTCACCCACCTCTTCCCGGCCCCCGAGGCACTGGCCGCCCTCGACCCCGAGGCGCTCGCCATGCCCCGCACCCGGCGTACCACCTTCACCACCCTCGTCCGCGAACTCGCCGAAGGACGGGTCCAGTTGGGCGTCGAGAGCGACTGGGCCGAGACCCGCGCCCAGCTCCTCGCGCTGCCCGGCCTCGGCCCCTGGACGGTCGACGTCATCGCCATGCGCGCCCTCGGCGACCCCGACGCCTTCCCCGTCACCGACCTCGGCATCCGCCGCGCGGCCCGCGACCTCGGTCTGCCGGCCACCCCGGCCGCGCTCACCGCCCGCGCGGCGGCCTGGCGCCCCTGGCGCGCCTACGCCGTCCAGTACCTGTGGGCGACGGACGACCACCCCATCAACGTCCTCCCGGTCTGACCATCGAAGATCCACATGAATACACGCGAATCAACCGAAACCATCGCATCCGCTGCATCCGCTGCATCCGCTGCATCCGCCGAAGGAACTCCCGTGACCGCGAAACAGCACACCATGATCGACAGCCCCTACGGGCCGCTCACCCTCGTCGCCGACGAGGGCGTCCTGTGCGGCCTCTACATGACCGAGCAGCGCCACCGCCCACCCGAGGAGACCTTCGGCACCCCCGACGACACCCCCTTCGAGGAGGTGCGGGAGCAGCTCGCGGCGTACTTCGCGGGCGAACTGAAGGAGTTCACCCTTGACCTGCGCGTGCACGGCACCCCGTTCCAGCGCCGGGTCTGGGACGAACTGCGCCGCATCCCCTACGGCGAGACCCGCTCGTACGGCGAACTGGCCGCCTCCCTCGGCAGCCCCGGCGCCTCCCGCGCCGTCGGCCTGGCCAACGGCCGCAACCCGATCGGCATCGTCGTCCCGTGCCACCGCGTGGTGGGCGCCAACGGCAGCATGACGGGGTACGGCGGCGGGATCGAGCGCAAGCGGCGCCTGCTCGCCTTCGAACGCGGGGCGGACGGCGCGGGCCTGTTCTGACCCGGGCCGCCGGCCGGCCGGGACGGGACGCGGCGGGCTCCACCGGGAGGCCGGTGGCCAGGCCGAACGTGCCGAATATACGGTCGCCCCGGCCCGCGCCCCCGCCTTACCCTCGACCGCATGACGACCAAGCCCCTCGTCGCGCTCCTGAGCGGCGCCGGGATCTCCACGGACTCCGGCATCCCCGACTACCGCGGCCCGGCGGGGTTGTGGCGGCATGACCCGGAGGCCGAGCGGCTCGTGACCTACGAGCACTACGTGGGCGATCCCGACGTCCGGCGCCGCTCCTGGCGGATGCGGCGGCGCATGGGCATGCTCCACGCGGAGCCCAACGCGGCCCACCGCGCCGTCGCGGAACTGGAGCGCTCCGGGGTCCCGGTACGCGTGCTCACGCAGAACGTGGACGGGCTGCACCAGCGCGCCGGGGTGCCCGCCCGCAAGGTCCTCGAACTGCACGGCAGCGCGCACCGCGTGGAATGCGTCAAGTGCGGCGCCCGGGGGTCCATGGAGGACGCCCTCGCCCGGATCGACGCCGGTGAGGACGATCCGCCCTGCCTGGAGTGCGGCGGCATCCTGAAACCGGCCACCGTCATGTTCGGCGAACCGCTCGACCCGTCCGTCCTGGCCGGGGCGGAGGCCATCGCCAAGGCCTGCACGCTGTTCTTCGCCGTCGGCAGCAGCCTCCAGGTGCACCCCGCGGCCGGACTCGTCCGGATCGCCGCCGAGCACGGGGCCCGGCTCGTCGTCGTCAACGCCGAGCCGACCCCCTACGACGACCTCGCCGACGAGGTCGTCCGCGAACCCCTCGGCACCTCACTGCCCCGCCTGCTGCGGGAACTCGCCTGAGACCGCTCAGAGAACGGGGCTGACCTCGTCCACCGGTCCCACCGCTCGGCCGTTCTCCAGCTCCGCCGTGTGCCCGTCGCGCTCCAGTACGTCGAGGGCGGCGAGGACACGCAGGCCCAGCTCGCCCAGGAGGTGCTCGGCGAGTTCCTCGCGCGGCACCAGCCGCCAGGACAGCAGCTCCGACTCCTGCAGCCGGATCGCGCCCAGCTCCTCCTCGGTGAGGACCCCGCCGTCGTAGAGGTACGCCACCACGGGCGGGCGGTTCGCGCCGGGCACCCAGTCCACCGCGAGGAGCCGCCCGATCGTGCGGTCCAGGCCGATCTCCTCGGCCGTCTCGCGCCGGGCCCCCTGCCGAGGGGTCTCGCCCTCGTCCGACTCGACGGTGCCGCCCGGCAGCGCCCAGCCCTCCCGGTAGTTCGGCTCGACCAGCAGGACCCGCCCCCGGGCGTCACGGAAGAGGGCCGCGGCCCCGACCAGGACGCGCGGCAGGCCTGCGATGTACGTGGCGTAGTCAGGAGTGCTCATCCGGGCAGGGTAACCACCGCGCACCGGCCGACACGCGTCCGCTCCGCGAGCGCGCGGGATGCCGATAGGGTCGCACGCGGGCGAGAGGGCGCGCGGAAGCCCGCCGCGCGCCCCGGAGGAGGGGCTGCCACGTGACCGACACCACCGGGACCGGCGCACACCGGGTGCTCGTCGCCGCCGACAAGTTCAAGGGCTCGCTGACGGCCGCGGAGGTCGCCGAGCGGGTGACCACCGGGCTGCGCCGGGTCGTGCCGGACCTGGAGGTGGAGTCGCTGCCCGTGGCCGACGGCGGCGACGGGACGGTGGCCGCCGCCGTGGCGGCCGGTTTCGCGCGCCGGGAGGTGCCGGTCGCCGGGCCGCTCGGTGGCGAGGTGGCCGCGGCCTTCGCGCTGCGCGGCGGCACCGCCGTGGTGGAGATGGCCGAGGCGAGCGGCCTGCAGCGGCTGCCGGGCGGCGTCCCCGCGCCGCTCACCGCCTCCACCCACGGCACCGGAGAGCTGCTGCGGGCCGCGCTGGACGCGGGGGCGCGCACACTCGTGCTCGGGGTGGGCGGAAGCGCGAGCACCGACGGGGGCGCGGGGATGCTGACCGCGCTCGGGGCGCGGCTCCTGGACGCCGGGGGCGCGCCGGTGCCCCCGGGCGGCGGCGGGCTGGCCGCGCTCGCGAGTGCCGACCTGTCCGGGCTCGACCCGCGGCTCGCGGAGGCCGAGCTCGTCCTCGCGGCGGACGTCGACAATCCGCTGACCGGGCCGAAGGGGGCGGCCGCCGTCTACGGGCCGCAGAAGGGCGCCTCGCCGCAGGACGTCCGGGCGCTGGACGCGGCGCTCGCACGGTTCGCGGGGGTGCTGGAGGCGTCCCTCGGCGCACGGGCCGCCGAGTGCGCCGCCACGCCGGGAGCCGGGGCCGCCGGCGGCCTCGGCCACGCCGCCCTGCTTCTCGGCGCGCGGTTCCGGCCGGGCATCGAGGTGATGCTCGACGTGCTGGGCTTCGCGCCGGCGCTGGAGCGGGCCTCGCTGGTGATCACGGGGGAGGGCTCACTGGACGCGCAGACCCTGCACGGCAAGGCCCCGGCGGGGGTCGCCGCGGCGGCGCGGGCGGCCGGACGGCAGGTGGTCGCGGTGTGCGGGCGGCTGGCGCTCTCCCCCGGGGAACTGGCCGCGGCCGGCGTCTCGCGGGCGTACGCGCTGACGGATCTGGAACCGGATGTGGCCCGCTGCCTCGCGGAGGCCGGCCCGCTCCTGGAACGGCTCGCCGAGCGCCTGGCCCGGGACCTGCTCCGGCCGTGACGGGCGAAGAGGACCGTGACATGCGAAGGGCCCCGTACCTCCCGGGTACGGGGCCCCACTCACGCACGAAGGACTACGGGAGCTGCGCCGCCCTGGCCTCGCGGCGGTTGTCGCGGAAGTTGTTCACCCGGCGGGCCGTGGCGAACAGCGGGATCACCGCCCCCATCACGAGCTGCAGCGCGCAGCCCGTCTGCAGCAGGAGCTGGGCGCTCGGCGCGTCGAACGCCCAGCCCACCAGCAGGCCCATCGACAGCACGATCCAGCCGAGCATCGCCCCGGCGAGGCGTCCCCGCGGCTTCGGGTACTCGACCCGGCTCACCATCAGCCACGCCGTACCGAGGACCGCCAGCAGCGTCGCGAAGAACGGCAGCTCGAGCAGGACGATGGAGACCACCGTCAGCGCCCCGAACGGCGAGGGCATGCCCTGGAACGTGCCGTCCTTGAGCGTCACGCACGAGAACCGGGCAAGCCGCAGCACCACCGCCAGCAGCACCACGATGCCGCCGACCGCGGCCACTCTCTGGTGCGCGTCGTCGGCGACCATGCCGTAGACCAGCACGAAGTACGCCGGCGCGAGACCGAAGCTGATCAGGTCGGAGAGGTTGTCCAGCTCCGCGCCCATCGGCGAGGAGCGCAGCTTGCGGGCGACCAGACCGTCGAACAGGTCGAAGACGGCCGCGCACAGCATCAGGATGACCGCCGTGGCGGCGCTGTGCCGGGCCATGCCCGTGGCCTCGTCGCTGCCCGTCAGGTGCGGGATGAGGATGCCGGTGGTGGTGAAGTACACCGCCATGAAGCCGCACGTGGCGTTGCCGAGGGTGAGGGTGTCCGCTATCGACAGACGCAACGAGAGAGGCATCTCCTCCTCGTCCGCGCCGTCCATGTCCGCCTCGGGCACCCAGCCGGCCTGGGTCTGCGGGTCAATCACGGTCAATGCGAGTCACCCCAGCCACTGTCTTCTGGCCGACCTCGACGGCCACCTCGATGCCCTCGGGCAGGTAGATGTCGACGCGCGAGCCGAACCGGATCAGACCGATCCGCTCGCCCTGCTCGACCTTGGTGCCCTGCGGGAGGTAGGGCACGATCCGGCGGGCGACGGCACCGGCGATCTGGACCATCTCGATGTCGCCGAGCTCGGTGTCGAAGTGCCAGACCACCCGCTCGTTGTTCTCGCTCTCCTTGTTGAACGCGGGAACGAAGCCGCCGGGGATGTGCTCGACCGACGTCACCGTGCCGGCCAGCGGGGCCCGGTTCACGTGCACGTTCAGCGGGCTCATGAAGATCGCGACGCGGGTGCGCCCGTCCTTCCACGGCATGATGCTCTGCACCACGCCGTCGGCGGGAGAGATGACCCTGCCGGGAGCGATCTCCCGCTCGGGGTCCCGGAAGAACCACAGCATGCCCGCCGCGAGAGCGGTGGCGGGCACCGCCACGGCCCGGGCGACGCCGGAGCGGCGCGACCGGGCGAGGCTGAGGGCTGCGGTGGCAACGGTCGGGAGGAGCCACGGCGATGCTCCGCGCGCGAGGCGTGCGCCGACCAGGCTGTCGCGAGGTGCAGAGGTTTGGCTGTGGGGCATGGATGACCTTCGTAGCGGATGAATGCCGCGCTGCGTGAGGGGGACGGCGGCTTTCCGGCGATCGTAGCGGCTCGCGGTCACAACTGGGTAAGCCGGGAAGCCGAGTCGGCGGCCGGAAGGGGGTGACGGGGTGTGATCCTCTTCCCCAAGAAAACACCCCCAACCCGGACAATCATCCTGGCATCAGCCCTGGAATCGATACTCCTCGAGCAACCTGCGCCCGATGATCATTTTCTGGATTTCGGCGGTACCCTCACCGATCAGGAGCATCGGTGCCTCACGGTAGAGCCGCTCGATCTCGTACTCCTTGGAGAAGCCGTAGCCGCCGTGGATGCGGAAGGCGTCCTCCACGACCTCCTTGCAGTACTCCGAGGCGAGGTACTTCGCCATCCCCGCCTCGAGATCGTTTCGTTCCCCCGAATCCTTTTTGCGTGCCGCGTTCACCATCATCGCATGCGCGGCCTCGACCTTGGTGGCCATCTCCGCCAGTTTGAACTGGATGGCCTGGTGCTGGGCGATCGGTTTGCCGAAGGTGTGCCGCTGCTGGGCGTAGCCGATGCCCAGTTCGAAGGCGCGCCGGGCGACCCCGCAGCCGCGCGCGGCCACGTTGACCCGGCCCACCTCGACACCGTCCATCATCTGGTAGAAGCCCCGGCCGGTGACCCCGCCGAGCACCCTGTCGGCCGGCACCCGCAGGCCGTCCATGATGAGCTCGGTGGTGTCGACGCCCTTGTAGCCCATCTTCTCGATCTTGCCGGGGATGGTCAGACCGGGCCGGACCTCGCCGAACCCGGGCTCCTTCTCCACCAGGAACGTCGTCATCGACTTGTGCGGCTCGGCGGCCGCCTCCTCGGGGGAGTGTCCTTCGTCACTCCGCACCAGGACGGCGACCAGCGTGGAGGAGCCGCCGTTGGTCAGCCACATCTTCTGGCCGTTCAGTACGTAGTCGTCGCCGTCCCGCACGGCCTTCGACGTGATCGCCGACACGTCGGAGCCGAGCCCCGGCTCCGACATCGAGAAGGCGCCCCGGGTCTCGCCCAGCGCCATCTTCGGCAGGAAGTACTCCTTCTGCTCCTGCGTGCCGTGCTTCTTGAGCATGTACGCCACGATGAAGTGCGTGTTGATGATGCCGGAGACCGACATCCAGCCGCGGGCGATCTCCTCCACGCACAGCGCGTAGGTCAGGAGCGACTCGCCCAGGCCCCCGTACTCCTCGTCGATCATGAGGCCGAAGAGGCCCAGCTCCTTGAGTCCGTCGACGATTTTCTGCGGGTACTCGTCGCGGTGCTCCAGCTCGGTGGCGACCGGGATGATCTCCTTGTCGACAAAGTCCCTGACGGTGGAGAGGATCTCCTGCTGGACGTCGGTCAGACCGGCGGTCCGGGCGAGTCGGGCCATGACTACTTCCCCTGTTCCTTCGGCTGCGGACGGCCGGGCTGCTCGCCGCCGCGCTCCTTGATGTACGTCTCGGTCGGCACCATCACCTTGCGGCGGAACACGCACACGAGGGTGCCGTCCTGCTTGTGGCCCCTTGTCTCGACGTGGACGATGCCGCGGTCGTTCTTCGACTTCGACGGCCACTTGTCCAGCACCGTCGTCTCGCCGTAGATCGTGTCGCCGTGGAAGGTCGGCGCCACGTGCTTGAGCGACTCGATCTCCAGGTTGGCGATGGCCTTGCCGGAGACGTCCGGCACGGACATGCCGAGCAGCAGGGAGTAGATGTAGTTGCCGACGACGACGTTCTTGCCGAAGTCCGTCGTCGTCTCCGCATAGTTGGAGTCCATGTGGAGCGGGTGGTGGTTCATGGTGAGCAGGCAGAACATGTGGTCGTCGTACTCGGTGACCGTCTTGCCGGGCCAGTGCTTGTAGACCGCCCCGACCTCGAACTCCTCGTAGGTGCGTCCGAACTGCATGGCCCTACGCCTCCGGGATCTCGAACTTGCTGGTGCGCTGCATGCCGGCCGCCCGGCCCTTGCCCGCGATGACCAGGGCCATCTTGCGGCTGGCCTCGTCGATCATCTCGTCGCCGAGCATCGCGGAGCCCTTCTTGCCACCCGCCTCGGACGTGCAGTAGTCGTACGCGTCCAGGATCAGCTCGGCGTGGTCGTAGTCCTCCTGCGAGGGCGAGAAGATCTCGTTGGACGCCTCGACCTGGCCGGGGTGCAGCACCCACTTGCCGTCGAAGCCGAGCGCGGCGGCACGCCGTGCGACCTCGCGGTAGCCGTCCACGTTGCGGATCTGCAGGTAGGGGCCGTCGATCGCCTGGAGGTCGTTGGCCCGGGCCGCCATGAGGATCCTCATCAGGATGAAGTGGTAGGCGTCCGCCGGGTAGCCGGGCGGCTGCTCGCCCACGACGAGGGACTTCATGTTGATGGAGGCCATGAAGTCGGCCGGGCCGAAGATGATGGTCTCCAGGCGCGGGGAGGCCTCGGCGATCGCGTCGACGTTGTTCAGGCCACGCGCGTTCTCGATCTGCGCCTCGATGCCGATGCGCCCCACCTCGAAGCCCATCGTCTTCTCGATCTGGGTCAGCAGCAGGTCGAGCGCGACGACCTGGGAGGCGTCCTGCACCTTCGGCAGCATGATGCAGTCCAGGTTCGGGCCGGCGCCCTCCACGACCGTCACGACGTCGCGGTAGGTCCACTCCGTCGTCCAGTCGTTGACCCGCACCACCCGGGTCTTGCCGGTCCAGTCGCCCTCGTTGAGGAACTTCACGATGGTGTGCCGCGCCTCGGGCTTGGCGAGCGGCGCGCACGCGTCCTCCAGGTCCAGGAAGACCTGGTCGGCCGGCAGGCCCTGCGCCTTCTCCAGGAAGCGCGGATTGCTTCCGGGAACCGCCAGACAGGAGCGGCGGGGGCGGAGCCGGTTGACCTGGGGAGCGGGGCTGGTCATGCGGGGACCTCCAGGGGGTCGAGCTGGTTCGCGTGGCGGATCTCGTCGACGATACGGCCGATGATCCCGGTGATGTCGAAGTCCTTCGGGGTGAAGACCGCGGCCACTCCCGCGGCCCGCAGCTGCTCGGCGTCGGCGTGCGGGATGATCCCGCCCGCGATCACCGGGATGTCGGCCGCGCCGGCCGCGCGCAACCGCTCCAGCACGTCCGGCACGAGTTGCGCGTGCGAACCGGACAGGATGGACAGGCCCACCGCGTGGACGTCCTCGGCCAGGGCCGCGTCCACGATCTGCTCGGGGGTGAGCCGGATGCCCTGGTACACCACCTCGAAGCCGGCGTCCCGGGCCCGCACCGCGATCTGCTCGGCTCCGTTGGAGTGCCCGTCCAGGCCGGGCTTGCCGACCAGGAAGCGCAGCTTGCCGACGCCGAGGTCGCGGGCGGTCAGCTCCACCCGGCGACGCACCCCCGCCATGGCCGAGCCCTCCTCGGCGGCGACCGCCACCGGGGCGGAGGAGACGCCGGTCGGGGCCCGGAACTCGCCGAACACCTCGCGCAGCGCCCCCGCCCACTCGCCGGTCGTCACCCCGGCGCGGGCGCACTCCAGGGTGGCCTCCATGAGGTTGTCGGTGCCCTTGGCCGCCTCCCGCAGCTTCTCCAGCGCCTTGCAGGGACGGGGGTGGTTGAAGGGGGGCTGGTAGCGGGTGTCCCGCCAGTGCTGGAGCGCGGCGACGACACGGGACTCCACCGCCGGGTCCACGGTCTGTATCGCGGTGTCGAGGTCGGCGGTCAACGGGCTGGGCTCGGTCCCGGTGAAGGCGTTGACACCGACGATCTTCTCCTCGCCGGACTCGATCCGCGCCCGGCGCTCGGCGTGCGAGGCGACGAGCTGCGACTTGAGGTAGCCCGACTCGACGGCGGCCATCGCGCCGCCCATCTCCTCGATCCGCCCGATCTCCGCGAACGCCGCCTCGACCAGTTCCTCGACCTTCGCCTCGATCACCTTCGAGCCCTCGAAGATGTCCTCGTACTCCAGCAGATCGCTCTCGTGGGCCAGCACCTGCTGGATGCGCAGCGACCACTGCTGGTCCCAGGGCCGGGGCAGCCCCAGCGCCTCGTTCCAGGCGGGGAGCTGCACGGCCCGCGCCCGCGCGTCCTTGGAGAGGGTGACCGCCAGCATCTCCAGCACGATCCGCTGGACGTTGTTCTCCGGCTGCGCCTCGGTCAGCCCCAGGGAGTTGACCTGGACGCCGTAGCGGAAGCGGCGGTGCTTGGGGTTCTCGATGCCGTACCGCTCCCGGGTGATGCGGTCCCAGACGCGGCCGAACGCCCGCATCTTGCACATCTCCTCGACGAAGCGGACGCCCGCGTTGACGAAGAAGGAGATGCGGCCCACCACGTCGCCCATGCGCTCCTGCGGCACCTGACCGCCGTCCCGCACCGCGTCGAGGACGGCGACGGCGGTGGACATCGCGTACGCGATCTCCTGCACCGGTGTGGCGCCCGCCTCCTGGAGGTGGTAGCTGCAGATGTTGATGGGGTTCCACCTGGGCAGGTGGGTCACCGTGTACGCGATCATGTCCGTCGTCAGCCGGAGCGAGGGGCCCGGCGGGAAGACGTGCGTGCCCCGGGACAGGTACTCCTTGACGATGTCGTTCTGCGTCGTCCCCTGCAGCCGGCTGACGGCCTCCTCGTCGAGGCCTTGCTCCTCCGCGACCACCTGGTAGAGCGCCAGCAGCCACATGGCGGTGGCGTTGATGGTCATGGAGGTGTTCATCCGCTCCAGCGGAATGTCCTGGAACAGCCGGCGCATGTCACCGAGGTGTGCGATCGGCACCCCGACCCGGCCCACCTCGCCGCGGGCGAGGACGTGGTCGGCGTCGTAGCCGGTCTGCGTCGGCAGGTCGAAGGCGACCGACAGCCCGGTCTGGCCCTTGGCGAGGTTGCGCCGGTACAGCTCGTTGGACGCCTCCGCCGTGGAGTGGCCGGCGTACGTGCGCATGAGCCACGGCCGGTCCTTCTGACGTTCACTCACCTGCGCCTCCTAGACGTTGCGGAAGCGGTTGATGGCCTCGGCGTGCCGGGCGCGCTTCTCCTCGTCGCGCACGCCGAGCCCCTCCTCGGGGGCGAGACACAGCACGCCGACCTTGCCCTGGTGGAGGTTGCGGTGCACGTCGTGGGCGGCCTGGCCGGTGTCCTTCAGGGAGTACACCTTGGACAGCGTCGGGTGGATCTTCCCCTTCGCGATCAGCCGGTTGGCCTCCCAGGCCTCGCGGTAGTTGGCGAAGTGCGAGCCGATGATCCGCTTCAGGGACATCCACAGGTAGCGGTTGTCGTACTGGTGCAGATAGCCCGAGGTCGAGGCGCAGGTGGTGATGGTGCCGCCCTTGCGGGTGACGTAGACGGAGGCGCCGAAGGTCTCCCGGCCGGGGTGCTCGAAGACGATGTCGATGTCCTCGCCGCCGGTGAGTTCGCGGATGCGCTTGCCGAACCGCTTCCACTCCTTGGGGTCCTGGGTGTGCTCGTCCTTCCAGAACCGGTAGTCCTCGGCGTTGCGGTCGATGATCGCCTCGGCGCCCATGGAGCGGCAGATCTCCGCCTTCTGCGGGGAGGAGACCACACAGACCGGATTGGCGCCGCCGGCCAGCGCGAACTGCGTGGCGTAGGAGCCGAGTCCGCCGCTCGCGCCCCAGATGAGCACGTTGTCGCCCTGCTTCATGCCGGCCCCGTTGCGGGAGACGAGCTGCCGATAGGCGGTGGAGTTGACCAGGCCGGGGGCGGCGGCCTCCTCCCAGCTCAGGTGGTCCGGCTTGGGCATGAGCTGGTTGGACTTGACCAGGGCGACCTCGGCGAGGCCGCCGAAGTTGGTCTCGAAGCCCCAGATGCGCTGCTCGGGGTCGAGCATCGTGTCGTTGTGGCCGTCGGAGGACTCCAGTTCGACCGACAGGCAGTGCGCGACGACCTCGTCGCCGGGCTTCCAGGCGTTGACGCCGGGGCCGGTGCGCAGGACGACGCCGGCCAGGTCGGAGCCGATGACGTGGTACGGCAGGTCGTGGCGCCGGGTGAGTTCGCTGACGCGGCCGTAGCGCTCCAGGAAGCCGAAGGTGGAGAGCGGCTCGAAGATCGAGGTCCACACCGAGTTGTAGTTGACCGAGGAGGCCATCACGGCGACCAGGGCCTCGCCCGGGCCGAGTTCGGGGACGGGGACCTCGTCCAGGTGGAGCGACTTGCGGGGGTCCTTGTCGCGGGTGGCGATGCCCTCGAACATGTCCGTCTCGTCCTTGTGCACGGTCACCGCGCGGTACGAGTCGGGGAGCGGAAGCGCGGCGTAGTCGGCGGGCGTGGCCGCCCCCGACTGGATGGCGTCCAGGATTTCCTTCACGGTGTGCCTCCGGCGAATGGCGTCTTGGGGGAGGGGTGCCGTCGGTTCGGCGGGGGAGTGCGGGGCGCGCGGGTGGCGCGGACTTGCGAAAAGGGGCCTGTG
This sequence comes from Streptomyces griseoaurantiacus, assembly GCF_036189845.1. NCBI lineage: Bacteria > Bacillati > Actinomycetota > Actinomycetes > Kitasatosporales > Streptomycetaceae > Streptomyces > Streptomyces griseoaurantiacus. The sequence continues at coordinate 6,119,152 of NZ_CP108326.1, forward strand.
ACGCAGGCGTCCGGGCGGGCGGACGGGGCCGCCGGGGACAGTCCGGAACACGGGGATCGCGCCGTGTGCCGGTCGCTCGGACATGACCAACGTATGGCACGGTGTGACAGCGCGCAAGGCACGCAGTGCCAAGAAATGGTCTCAGGTGAATTTTTTCGCGCTCAGGTGAGCGATGATCGATCAAAGGAAACGGCGAGGGGCGGTGCGGCCTTCCCGGCCGCACCGCCCCTCGCCGTGCCTCCGCACGCCGACGGCGCGCGCTACAGGAATTCGGTCCGGTAGGTCGAGGCCAGTTCGGCGGCGAGGCGACGGCGCTCGGCCAGGTCCTTGGCCGACAGCTCCGGGGCCGGCGCGTCCTTGCCGTCGATGACGTCGCCGATGCGCAGGAAGTACTCGTCCTGACCCGCCGGGGTGCACATGCACAGCATCCGGACCGGCGCCCCCGAGGCGTTGCGGAAGTGGTGCGGCGCGTTGGCCGGGACGTTGATCGTGGTCCCGGCCAACGCGACGTGCTTCTCGCCGCGGAAGGTGAACTCGATCTCGCCCTCGAGGACCGTGAACATCTCCTCGAAGTCGTGCCGGTGCGGCGGCGGGCCACCGCCGTCGGGGACGTACATGCCGATCAGGCAGTACCGGCCCCCGGTCTGCTCGCCGGTGACCAGCATCGCGTACGTGTTGCCCACCAGAGAGACGTACGTCGTGCCGGGATCGTCGGGATGCGCCACGGTCAGCGGGCGCGAGGGATCGTCGTCGGGGATCATCACGAGCGGCTCCTTCGGATGCTTCTGGTGCCTCGGGTGCTTCGGGTACCCGCGGACGGGGGGCAGGAGCCGGGCGTGACGACGACCTCGCCGCCGGGCAGCGGACCGGCGGCGCCGGCGTCAGCTCGGCGTCGAACTCGCCGAAGGACTGGTCCTCGACCACGTCGACGCCCGCGAACCGGCCTTCGCCCCGGCGCCGGCGCAGGCGCAGGCGGCCGGGATGTGGCCGACGTCCGCCTCACCGACGCCGAGCTGTCCCAGGGCACGACGGCCGCGCGCCTGCACGTGTCGCTGCGTGCCCTGCGGCGGGCCTTCGCGGGCCTTAACGGGGCTTCGCGCGTCTGCAGCCGCCGTAGGCGGCGGCCGGGGCGCCCGCCACCGGGCGGACCCGCCCCGCGTGACGGAGCCCTACCGGGAGCGGCGCTCCTGAAGAGCCGCCTCGATGGTGCGCATGACCTCGTCCAGGGGAGCGTCCGTGCGGGCCACCGTCACCAGGACCTCCCCGTGCGAGGTGGTCGCGGCCGGCGGGGCCGGGGAGGGGGACATCTCCCGGCCGGCGCCGATGCCCGTGCCGAAGGTCCGGCGGACGATCGCGAAGGCGTGGTCGAGCTGGGTCTCGACGTCGCCCCGGCCGTCCGCCCGCAGCCAGCGGCGCAGCACGTGGTTGTGGGCGGTGACGACCGCCGACGCGGCGACCTCCGCGAGCAGCGGGTCGTCGTTGGCGTCGTCCGCGTGCGCCCGCTCGTCGAAGTGGCCCAGCAGATAGCGGGTGAACAGCCGCTCGTAGCGGGCGACCGAGGCGATCTCCGCCTCCCGCAGCGTCGGCACCTCACGGGTCAGCCGGTAACGGGCCACCGAGATCTCCGGCTGGGCCGCGTACATCCGCATGACCTGCTTGATGCCGCGGCACACCGTGTCGAGCGGATGCTCGTGGGCAGGGGCGGCGTTGAGCACCGCCTCCACGCGGACAAGGGTGTCGTCGTGGTCGGGGAAGATCGCCTCTTCCTTGGAACGGAAGTGGCGGAAGAAGGTCCGGCGGGCGACCCCCGCGGCCGCCGCGATCTCGTCGACCGTGGTCGCCTCGTACCCCTTCGTGGAGAACAGCTCCATGGCCGCCGCGGCCAACTCGCGGCGCATCTTCAGCCGCTGGGCGGCGGCGCGGCCGCCGGCGGCGCGCTCCGGCGCGTCGGTCGAGGCGGCGATACGTGAGGACTTGGCGGGCTGGGGCATGCCCCGAACGTACTGCATGTGCGCAGCGTGACGGGCATCTCCCCGCCTTTCCGGCGCACCGGGGGGCGGGTGCGGGGCGGCCGGATCGAGGAGCCCGCCCCACTCCGGCGGCGCCGGGAACCGGCCGCCGGGAGGTGCTCCGCGGTCCGCCCCGGACCGCGGAGCACCGGACCGACCGCCCCCGCCCCGTTCAGCGCCGGGCATGTTCGCGGAAGCCGCGGCCCGTCTTGCGGCCGAGGCAGCCCGCGGCCACCAGATGCTCCAGGAGCGGGGCGGGCGCCATGCCCGGGTCGCGGAATTCGCGGTGCAGCACCTTCTCGATGGCCAGCGACACGTCGAGACCCACCACGTCGAGCAGCTCGAAGGGGCCCATCGGGTAGCCGCCGCCCAGCTTCATGGCCGCGTCGATGTCGTCGAGCGTCGCGTAGTGCTCCTGCACCATCTTGACCGCGTTGTTCAGGTACGGGAACAGCAGGGCGTTGACGATGAAACCGGCCCGGTCCCCGCAGTCCACCGGGTGCTTGCGGAGGTGCGCGCACACCTCACGGACGGTGGCGTGCACGTCGTCCGAGGTCAGCACCGTGCGCACCACCTCGACCAGCTTCATCGCGGGGGCCGGGTTGAAGAAGTGCATGCCGATCACGGACTGCGGCCGCGAGGTGGCGCGGGCACAGGCGACGACGGGCAGTGAGGAGGTGGTCGTGGCCAGCACCGCCCCCGGCTTGCACACCTTGTCCAGCGCGGCGAAGAGCTGCTTCTTGACCTCCAGATCCTCCGCCACCGCCTCCACCGCCAGATCGACGTCGGCGAAGGCGTCGTAGGAGTCGGCGGGGGTGATCCGGTCCAGGGCCGCCGCGGCCGCCTCCACCGTCATCCGGCCCTTGTCCACCGAGCGGGCCAGGGAACTGCCGATCCGGGCCCGCGCGGCCGCCGCCTTCTCCTCGGTGCGGGCGGCGAGGACGACGTCGTACCCGGCCTTGGCGAACACCTCGGCGATGCCGGAGGCCATGGTGCCGCTGCCTGCCACGCCCACGGAGCGGACGGGACGGGCGGTGCCGGAGGCGGGGCCGCCGGCCGGCGGGGTCAGCGCGTCCCGCACGACGGTCGCGCTGCCGGGCTCCTCGTAGGTGTAGAAGCCGCGGCCCGACTTGCGGCCCGTCAGGCCGGCCTCGCTGAGCTGGCGCAGGATGGGCGCGGGGGCGTGCAGCCGGTCCCTGGAGGCGGTGTACATCGCCTCCAGGACCGTGCGGGCGGTGTCGACGCCGATCAGGTCGAGCAGCGCCAGCGGGCCCATCGGCAGACCGCAGCCCAGCTTCATCGCGGCGTCGATGTCCTCGCGGGAGGCGTACTTGGCCTCGTACATCGCGGCCGCCTGGTTGAGGTACCCGAACAGCAGGCCGTCCGCGACGAAGCCGGGCCGGTCGCCGACGGCGACCGGCTCCTTGCCCAGGTCCAGCGCGAGATCGGTCACGGCCCGGACGGCGGCGGGGGAGGTGAGCACCGAGGAGACGACCTCGACGAGCCGCATCGCCGGGGCCGGGTTGAAGAAGTGCAGGCCGAGCACGCGCTCGGGGCGGGCCGACTCGGCGGCGAGCCGGGTGACGGAGAGCGCGTTGGTGCCGGTGGCGAGGATCGCGTCCGGGCGCACGAGGGCGTCGAGCTCGCGGAACACCTGCTGCTTGATCTCGTAGGACTCCGGGACCACCTCGATCACCAGGTCGGCCTCGGAGGCGGCCCGGAGGTCGGTGAAGGTGCGGAAGCGCGCGAGCACGTCCTCGCGCCGGTCCTCGGTCAGCCGGCCGCGCTCCACGGAACGGGCGGTGGCCGCCTCCAGGGCGGCGACGGCCCGGGTGGCGGCGGTCTCGCTGACGTCGATGCCGACGACCTCGCGGCCGGCCTGGGCGAGGACCTCGGCGATGCCGGTGCCCATGGTGCCGAGGCCGACGACGGCGACGGTCCGCAGCGGGGACAGGGAAGTGTCGGAGAGGGGAGTGGCCATCGCGGGACTCCAGAAATGAGGGTGACGACGGAAGCACGCACGTCGTGCGCCGCGGGGCGCACCGGAATGCGAGCGGGAGAGGGGTGCTGCGCGGGAATGTGCGGAGTTCGCCGGGCCGCGGGCGCGACCGTCCGACGCCGCTTCGGGCACACGTGCCCGCGCGGCGGCGGTGTCCGACCGGCCCTGTCCCCAGGCCGGGTCGCACCGCGGTACCCACGGAGCGGGGCACCGGACCGGCTGTTCCGCCCTCACGGCGGCTGCGTCACCAAACCGCCCTGAGGAACAGCGAGATGCGAGGGGTAACTCGCTCGTCTGAGCTTAACTCACGGGTAACGAGCGCGCCAGACCCTGTGCTTCAGGTTCTCGCGCCCTTCACGGGCCGGGCGGCCCCGGCCCATCTCCAGGGTTCCCCGCTGCCCTCCGGTGATGTTCGTGATCCGCGTCCCGCGCGGGCGGCCCCGCCCCTAACCTCGGAACCATGGACGAAGAGTTGCGAACGCTCACGGAGCGCTTACGGCGCGAGGCGGGCGGCGGCCCCGCCTACGAACGCCTGGTGACCACCGAGGACCCCGACGCGCTCGCGGCCGTCCTCACCGAACCCGGCCGCCCGCTGTGGGCCCGCGAACTGGCCGCCTTCCGCCTCGGCCTGGCCGGCGACCGCCGCGCCTTCGAGTCGCTCGTCCTCCTCCTCAACCACCGCGACCCGCCCCGCTGCGCCTCCGCCGCCCACGCCCTGGCCCGGCTCGGCGACCCCCGCACCGCCCGCGCGGCCGCAGCCCTCGCCACCAACGAACTGCGAGTCGCCTACGCCCTGCACCCCGTACGCCTGCTCACCGCGCTGGGCGGCCCCGAGGCCGTACCGGCGCTCCTCACCACCCTGCGCCGCCGGCTGCGCCCCCACGACCCCTACCGCCGCGTGGCCCTGGCCTGTGTCGAGGGCCTCGGCGTCCTCGGCGACCCCCGGGCCGTGCCCGTCCTGCGCGAGGCCCTGGCGCACCCGGCCCTGGCCGAGGCCGCCGTGCGCGCCCTGGAGCGGATCCCGGGCGCGCGGTGAGGCACCGGGGGCCGGACGGCCGCCCGTAGCGGCGGCCCGGCCCGGTGCGGACCGCACCGGCATGGCCCGGCACCGGATCCGGGCGGACGAGGCACGGCACCGGACCGGTCCCGATCAGCTCCGGAAGCCGAGCAGCCCGTGCAGTGCCGAGCCGGGCGAGGGCTTCGGCGCCGCCTTGGCCGCCTCCCCGGCCGGCCGGGGCTTCGGGGCGGGGAGCGCGGCACAGCGGGCGTCGGCCTCGCCCGGGCCGTGCGGCACCTTGCCGGTGCGCAGATACGTCGCCAGATGGCCGTCCAGGCAGGCGTTTCCGCTCAGCGTGATGCCGTGGTTCCCGCCGCCCTCCTCGACGACCAGCGCCGAGCCGCGCAGCAGGTGATGCGTCCGCACCCCGCCCTCGTAGGGCGTGGCCGCGTCGTCGGTGGCCTGGAACAGCAGCGCCGGCGGGAGCTTGTCGTTGGCGACGTCCACCGGCCGCTTCGCCGGTGTCGGCCAGAACGCGCAGGGCGCGTTGTACCAGGCGTTGTTCCAGGCCATGAACGGCGACTTGGAGTACACCGCCCAGCTGTCCTCGCGCCACCGGTTCCAGTCCTTCGGCCAGCCCGCGTCGCGGCACTGCACCGCGGTGTAGACGCTGTACCCGTTGTCACCCGCGGCGTCGACCGCGCCGAAGGTCCGGTACGCCCCGACCAACGCGTCCGCGTCCTTGTCGTGGACCCAGGCCGCGAACGCCTCGGCCAGATAGGGCCAGTAGCCGTCGTAGTAGCCGCCGGGGATGAAGGTGTCCTCCAGTTCGGCGGCGCCCACCGTGCCGCCGGCCGGGTGCGCGGCGAGGTCCTCCCGCATCGTGTGCCACTCGGCCTCGACCGCGGCGGGGTCGGTGCCGAGCCCGTAGGCCGCGTCGTGCTCGGCGATCCAGGCCAGGAACGCCCGGTGCCGCTCCTCGAAGGCGTGGTCCTGCTGGAGGTTGTCCTCGTACCAGACGCCCCTCGGGTCCACGATCGAGTCCAGCACCAGGCGCCGCACCCGCTGCGGGTAGAGCTTGGCGTAGACGGCGCCCAGGTAGGTGCCGTACGAGTACCCGAAGTAGTTGATCTTCTTGGCGCCGAGCGCCCGGCGCATCGCGTCCATGTCGCGCGCGGCGCTGACCGTGTCGAGATACGGCAGCAGGTCCTTGTACTTGGCGCCGCACGCCCGCGCGAAGGAGCGGGCGCGGGAGAGGTTGGCCTGTTCGAGCGCGGGCGTGCGCGGCACGGTGTCGGGGCGCACGGGGGCGAAGTGCCCCGGCGCGCAGTCCAGCGCGGGGGTGCTCGCGCCCACGCCGCGCGGGTCGAAGCCGATCACGTCGTACTGGGCGGCCACCGCCTTCGGCAGCGAGGAGGCGACGAAGCCGGCGAGACTCCGCCCGCTGCCGCCCGGCCCGCCGGGGTTGACCAGCAGCGGTCCCTGGAAGGTACGGGCGGTGTGCGGGACCCGGGAGAGGGCGAGGGTGATCTTGCGGCCGCTCGGCTTCGCGTGGTCGAGCGGCACCTTGAGGCTCGCGCACTGCAGGGTGGGGGTATCGCCGGTGGCGCACTTCTTCCAGCCGAGCTTCGCCGCGGCGGGCGGCGAACTCGCGGACGGGGAACCGGTGGTGGGCGTGCCCGGGGCGGTCGTGCCGGTCGTGCCCGTCGTGACGGCGGACGTCAGGGCGGGCGGCGCGGCGCTCGCCGCGGCCGGGGCGCCGGCCGGCAGCCCCGCCATCGCGATCGCGGCACCGCACAGCACCGCTGCGGTTCTTCTCATGCCGGGCCTCCCAAGGCGCGGGACAGGACGCACAGGACGCGGAATCCGCGCCCGTGAGGGGCACGGTCCTCGCCGCATCGTCCCGGGAAGCGCGCCCGGGGGAACCCGTTCGGGCAAAGTTCAGCCGATCGGGCCGCGGGATGCGTCCGGCTGCCGTGACCGGCGGCGCGGGGGCCCGGAGGCTCAGAGCAGGGTCAGCTGGGTGGGGGCGGCGGACGCCGTCGGTTCCAGGGACTCCTCGGGCAGCGGCCCGGCCGGCCGGATCCGGCGGGGCATCCCCGCGCGGGCGGGGCCGATCCCGTACTCCCGGGCCAGCTCGTGCACCTGACGGGTGATCCGGCGCTGGTACCAGGTCGGGGCGTAGGCGCCCGCCGCGTACAGGCGCTCGTAGCGGCGCACGAGGTGCGGGTGGTGGTGCTCCAGCCAGGCCATGAACCACTCGCGCGCCCCCGGGCGCAGGTGCAGTACCAGGGGGGTCACCGAGGTGGCCCCGGCCGCGGCGATCGCCCGCACGGTGGCCCGGAGCTGCTCGGGGCGGTCGCCGAGGAACGGTATGACCGGGGCCATCAGGACCCCGCAGCCGATGCCCTGCCCGGCGAGGGCGCGCACGACCTCCAGGCGCCGTTCGGGGGCCGGGGTGCCCGGCTCGACCGTGCGCCACAGCGCGGTGTCGGTGAAGCCCACGGAGACGGAGATGCCGACGTCGGTGACCTCGGAGGCCTGCCGGAGCAGGTCCAGGTCGCGCAGGATCAGCGTGCCCTTGGTGAGGATCGAGAAGGGGTTGGCGCGGTCCCGCAGGGCGGCGATGATCCCCGGCATCAGCCGGTAGCGCCCCTCGGCCCGCTGGTAGCAGTCCACGTTGGTGCCCATCGCGATGTGCTCGCCGTGCCAGCGCGGCGAGGCGAGCTGCCGGCGCAGCAGTTCGGGGGCGTTGACCTTCACCACGATCTGCGAGTCGAAGTCCAGGCCGGTGTCGAGGTCCAGATAGCTGTGGGTCTTGCGGGCGAAGCAGTACACGCACGCGTGCGAGCAGCCCCGGTAGGGGTTGACCGTCCATTCGAACGGCATGCGCGAGGCGCCCGGCACCCGGTTCACTATCGAACGGGCGCGCACCTCGTGGAAGGTGATTCCGCGGAATTCAGGGGTGTCGAACGTGCGTGTGGTGACCGCGTCCGCACCGAACAGCGCGGCGTCACGGGCGCGGTCCCCGGCGGGATCGGCGAGGTTGTCCCAGCGCATGGCGCCTCCTCGGGGTAGTGCGGCCCACCCAGAATAGAACATACGTTCCCTTGATCGGGGGAGTGGGGTCGTTCGTATGTTCGATATATGTGGGCGAGGGTTCCGGCCTGCGGCTTTTCCGGCATCTCGGGACTCCCGCCCGGCGTGGCGCACGGCGCGTGCGCCGGGGTCCGGGTGCGCGTGCTCGCGGTCCGCGTTCGCCCGCCGCCCGGGGTGTGGTGGGATTGACCCCACCCGTCACACGTACAGGAAGAGGAACGTCATGGCGCAGGTCGAGGCCACCACCGAGCGAGTCATCGCTGCGGACGCGGAGAAGGTGTTCGACTCCCTGGCCGACTACACCGGCACGCGCGCGAAGCTGCTGCCCGAACACTTCAGCGAGTACGAGGTGCGCGAGGGGGGCGACGGCGAGGGCACCCTCGTCCACTGGAAGCTGCAGGCCACGAGCAAGCGCGTGCGCGACTGCCTGCTCGAGGTCAGCGAGCCGACCGACGGGGAGCTGGTCGAGAAGGACCGCAACTCCTCCATGGTCACGACCTGGCGGGTGACCCCGGCGGGCGAGGGCCGGGCACGGGTCGTCGTCACGAGCACGTGGAACGGCGCGGGCGGCATCGGCGGCTTCTTCGAGAAGACGTTCGCGCCCAAGGGCCTCGGCCGCATCTACGACGCGGTGCTCGCGCGGCTGGCCGCCGAGACGGAGAAGTAAGGAGCGCGCGCCCTCCCCTCGCGCGCCGCCGCGCCCTCCCGCGCCCTGCCCCACCCCTTCACCCGTGCGCTTCCCTCACCGGATCGGGTGGATCTCCCAGTTGCTGTTGCGCTTCCCGTAACTCCGTGCGGTGGCGCGGAGTTGGCTGGGGGCGCGGGCAGGGCGCGAAAGGCGTGGTGAGGGGAGCGTTTACGTGGGCGGGATCACTCTGACGCAGGACGAGACGGATCTCGCGCCCCCGCGCGCCCCCGAACCGCCACCCCCGCCCGCCGCCGCCCCACTCACCCCGCGACGGGTCCGGCTGGTCTTCCTCGGCCTGATGCTCGCCCTGCTGCTGGCCGCGCTGGACCAGATGATCGTCGCCACCGCGCTGCCCAGGATCGTCGGTGAGCTGCACGGGCTGGACAAGATGTCCTGGGCCGTCACCGCCTACCTGCTCACCGCGACCGTCGGACTGCCCGTCTACGGCAAGGCCGGTGACCTCTACGGCCGCAAGGGTGTCTTCCAGTTCGCCATCCTGGTCTTCGTCCTCGGCTCCGCGCTGGCCGGCCGGGCCGGGAACATGGACCAGCTGATCGCCTACCGGGCGGTCCAGGGCGTCGGCGCCGGCGGACTCATGATCGGCGTGCAGGCGATCATCGCGGACATCGTGCCGCCCCGCGCCCGGGGCCGCTACATGGGCGCGATCGGGGCGGCCTTCGGACTCGCCTCGGTGGCCGGCCCGCTGCTCGGCGGCTACTTCACCGACCACCTGTCCTGGCGCTGGTGCTTCTACATCAACGTGCCCTTCGGCCTGGTCACCCTCGCCGTCGTCGCCGTCGTCCTGAAACTGCCCCGGCCCGACCGCCGGGCCCGGCTCGACGTGCCCGGCACGCTCCTGCTGGCCGCCGCCTCCACCTGCCTCGTCCTGCTGACGAGCTGGGGCGGCACCGAGTACGCCTGGGGCTCGCGGGTCGTCCTCGGTCTCGGCGCGGGAGCCGTGGCGGCCATCCTGCTGTTCCTGCTCGCGGAGCGGTACGCCGCCGAACCCCTCATCCCGCTGCGGCTGTTCCGCGACCCGGTCTTCAACGTCACCGCGCTCGTCGGACTGGTCATCGGCGTCGCCCTCTTCGGCGCGGCCAGCTATCTGCCGACCTTCCTGCAGATGGTCGACGGGGTCTCCGCCACCGAGTCCGGGCTGCTGATGCTGCCCATGATGGCCGGGATCGTCGGCGCCTCCATCGTCTGCGGGCAGCTCATCAGCCGCACCGGCCGCTACAAGCCGTACCCGCTGCTCGGCAGCGCGCTGTCCGCCCTCGGCATGTGGCTGCTGTCCGGACTCGGCACCGACACGCCCCGGCTGCAGTACAGCATCTGGATGGCCGTCCTCGGCACCGGCATCGGCATGGTGATGCCGGTCCTCGTCCTCGCCGTGCAGAACGCCGTGCGCCCCGCCGACCTCGGCACCGCGACCAGCGCCAACAACTACTTCCGGCAGATCGGCGGCAGCGTCGGCGCCGCCGTCTTCGGCACGCTCTTCGCCCGGCGGCTCACCGAGGCGCTGAGCGAGCGGCTGCCCTCCACCGCGGCCGGCGCGCTGCCGGACCCCGAGTCCCTCACCCCGCAACTGGTCCGCACGCTCCCGCCCGAGCTGCGCGAGGCCTATGTGCGCGCGTACGCCGACGCGATGCCGCGCATCTTCCTCTACCTGGTGCCGATCCTCGTCCTCGGGCTCGTCCTCGCCTGCTTCCTCAAGGAGAAACCGCTGGTGTCCCACCCCACCTCCACCGACGCCCCCGCCACCGGGCAGGTCCCGCAGGCCCGCCTCTCCACCTCCGGCGGAGTGCCCGTCTGCGGCGGCGTGCAGCATCCCGACGGCACCGCCGTACCGCGCGCGGCACTCACCCTCATCGACGTCACCGGCGCGCAGATCGGGCGCGGCGCCAGCGGGGACGACGGGCGCTACGCGCTCGCGACACCCGGGCCCGGGGCGTACGTGCTGATCGCCGCGGCCGGCGGTCACCAGCCGCAGGCGGTCTCCGTGACGGTCGGCGAGCGCCCCGTCGAACTGGACGTGGTGCTCGGCGGCGCCGGACGGCTGGCGGGCAGCGTGCTCACCGCCGACGGCACGCCCGTGCGGGACGCGGCGGTCACCCTCACCAACGCGCACGGCGAGGTCGTCGGGTCCACCCGGAGCGGGGCCGAGGGGAGTTATCTGATCACCGAGCTGGTGGCCGGCGAGTACACCCTCGCGGCGAGCGCCCCCGCGTACCGGCCGGCCGCCCTCCCGGTCACCGTCCACGCCTCCCGGGAGACCCGGCAGGACGTCGAGCTCGCGGGCGGGGCGGTGCTGCGGGGCACCGTCCGGGCGGGCGGCGGCCGGCCGGTGGAGGACGCGCGGGTGACGCTGCTGGACGCCGCGGGCAACGTGGTCGACTCGGTGACGACGGGGGCGGACGGGGTCTTCCGGTTCGTGGACCTCTCCTCGGGCGAGTACACGGTGATCGCGGCGGGGTACCCGCCGGTGGCGACGGTCCTGCGCATGGCCGGCGGCGGCCGCACGGAACGCGACCTGCATCTGGGCCACGAGGACTGAGAGGACTGAGAGGGATCCCCCTCAGGACCCTCGGGGCGTGGCCCCCGAGGGGGACGGGCAGGGGCGGCGGGGGCGAAAAAGCGCCGGGGAACGCGTACCGTTTCGGCAATGAAGATCCTCCTCAGCGCCGACATGGAGGGCGCCACCGGTGTGACCTGGCCCGCCGACGTACTCCCCGGCACTCCCCAGTGGGAACGCTGCCGCGTCCTGTTCACCGGCGACGTGAACGCCGCCGTGCAGGGGTTCTTCGAGGGTGGCGCCGACGAGGTCCTCATCAACGAGGCGCACTGGTCGATGCGCAACATCCTCCTGGAACACCTGGACGACCGCGCCGAGATGCTCACCGGCCGGCACAAGAGCCTCTCCATGGTCGAGGGTGTGCAGCACGGCGACGTGGACGGCATCGCCTTCCTCGGCTACCACGCCGGCGCCGGGATGGAGGGCGTCCTCGCCCACACCTACCTCGCCAACCAGATCACCGGCGTCTGGCTGAACGACGTGCGGGCCAGCGAGGGGCTGCTCAACGCGGCCGTCGCCGCCGAGTACGGCGTCCCGGTCGTGCTGGTCACCGGCGACGACGTGGCCTGCGAGGACGCCCTCGGCTACGCGCCGGAGGCGCTGAAGGTCGCGGTGAAGGACCATGTCTCCCGGTACGCGGCCGTCTGCCGCACCCCCGCGCGCACGGCCGCCGACATCCGCGCCGCCGCGAGGGAGGCGGCCGCGCTCGCCGTCCGTCACGCGCCCGCGCAGGACGGCCCGTTCACCGTCGCGGTGGAGTTCGACGCCGAGCACCTGGCCGCCGCCGCCACCGTCGTCCCGGGAGTCGCCCGCGCCGGCGAGCGCAAGGTCGCGTACACCAGCGCCACGATGTACGAGGGAATCCGCACCTTCAAGGCGGTCACCACGATCGCCTCGTCCGCCGTGGAGGAGCAGTATGGCTGAGAACGGCAGCACCACCGGCCACCGTGTCGGGGACCGGGCGCTGGAGGAGGTCGTCCGATTCACCTCCGACCTCATCCGCATCGACACCACCAACCGCGGCGGCGGCGACTGCCGCGAACGTCCCGCCGCCGAGTACGCGGCGGAGCGGCTCGCCGAGGCCGGACTGGAACCGGTGCTGCTGGAGCGCACCCCCGGCCGCGCCAACGTCGTCGCCCGTCTCGCGGGCACCGATCCCGCCGCCGAGGCGCTGCTGGTCCACGGCCACCTCGACGTCGTCCCCGCGCGGGCGGACGAGTGGAGCGTGCACCCCTTCTCCGGCGAGGTGCGCGACGGCGTCGTCTGGGGGCGCGGGGCCGTCGACATGAAGAACACGGACGCGATGATCCTCGCCGTCGTCCGGGACTGGATGCGCGCGGGCGTACGCCCCCGGCGCGATGTGGTGATCGCGTTCACCGCCGACGAGGAGGCGAGCGCGGCGGACGGCTCCGGCTTCCTCGCCGAGCGCCACGCCGGGCTCTTCGAGGGCTGCACGGAGGCCATCGGCGAGTCCGGCGCGTACACCTTCCACGACGGCGCCGGGCGCCGGATCTACCCCGTCGGGGCGGGGGAACGCGGCACCGGCTGGCTGAGGCTCACCGCGCGCGGCCGCGCCGGACACGGCTCCAAGGTCAACCACGACAACGCGGTCACCCGGCTCGCCGCGGCCGTCACCCGCATCGGCGAACACCGCTGGCCCCCGCGGCTCACCCCGACCGTCCGCGCCGCCCTCACCGAACTCGCCGCGCTGTACGGCATCGAGGCGGATCTGGACGGCAGGCACGCCGCCGAGGGGGTGGACGCCCTCCTGGACAAGCTCGGCCCGGCCGCCGCCCTCGTCGAGGCCACCGTCCGCAACAGCGCCAACCCGACGATGCTGGACGCCGGTTACAAGGTCAACGTGATCCCCGGCGAGGCCGTCGCCCATGTCGACGGGCGCTTCCTGCCCGGCGGCGAGGAGGAGTTCCGCGAGACCCTGGACCGGCTCACCGGACCCGACGTGGACTGGGAGTTCGACCACCGCGAGGTGGCCCTCCAGGCGCCGGTGGACTCACCGACCTTCGCGAGGATGCGTGCGGCCCTGAAGACCTTCGCCCCCGAGGGCGACGTGGTGCCGTACTGCATGTCGGGCGGCACCGACGCCAAGCAGTTCGCCCGGCTCGGCATCACCGGCTACGGCTTCGCCCCGCTCCGGCTGCCCGAGGGCTTCGACTACCAGGCGATGTTCCACGGCGTCGACGAGCGCGTCCCCGTCGAGGCGCTCCACTTCGGCGTCCACGTCCTCGACCACTTCCTGCGCACGGCCTGAGGAGGGCCGCGGACACATGGTGCACATCCTCCCTCACGGGACCTGGCCCTCCCCGCTGGACGCGGCCACCGCCGCCGCGCACGACGGAACGCCGGACCACGTCGGCTTCGTCGGCGACGAGCCCTGGTGGACCGAGCCGCGCCCCACCGAGGGCGGCCGCCGCACCCTCGTGCGGCGCACCGCCGACGGCACGGTGCGCTCCGTCCTGCCCGCGCCGTGGAACGTGCGCAGCCGCGTCCACGAGTACGGCGGCCGGCCCTGGGCCGGGACGACGGGCCCCGAGGGCCCGCTGGTGGTGTTCAGCGAGGGCGCCGACCAGCGGCTGTACGCCCACGCACCGGACGTGCCCGGTGCCGTGCCGCGCCCGCTCACCCCGCTCTCGCCGGTCGGCGGCGGACTGCGCTGGGTGGACCCGGTGATCCACGCCGGGCGGGGCGAGGTCTGGTGCGTCCTGGAGGAGTTCACCGGCGAGGGCCCCTGGGACGTGCGCCGGGTGCCCGTCGCCGTGCCGCTGGACGGCTCCGCCGCCGAGGACCGCGCCGCCGTCCGCGAACTCACCGCCGCCGCGCACCGGTTCGTCACCGGACCCCGCCTCTCGCCCGACGGCCGCCGCGCGGCCTGGCTCGCCTGGGACCACCCCCGGATGCCGTGGGACGGCACCGAACTCCTCCTCGCGGACGTCGGCGAGGACGGCCTCCTGCACGGGGTGCGCACGGTCGCCGGCGGCCCCGAGGAGTCGATCCCCCAGGCGGACTGGGACGCCGACGGCACCCTCCTCTACCTCTCCGACCGCAGCGGATGGTGGAACCCCTACCGGCTCGACGAGGCCGGGCGGCACCACCGGCTGTGTGCGCGCGAGGAGGAGTTCGGCGGTCCGCTGTGGACGGTGGGGCAGCGCTGGTTCGCCCCGCTCGCCGGAGGGCTCCTCGCCGTCGTGCACGGCCGGGGCACCACCACGCTCGGCATCCTCGACCCCGAGACCGGCGAGGTCGTCGACGCGGCCGGATCCTGGAGCGAGTTCGCCCCCACGCTCGCCGTGCACGGCAGCCGGATCGTGGGCGTCGGAGCGGGCCCGCGCAGCGCGCCCGCGGTCGTGGAACTCGACGCGCGCACCGGCCGCATCCGGGTGATAGGCGCCCCGGCCGAGGACCCGGTGGACGCCGGTTACTGTCCCGAGCCGCAACCGCGCACCTTCACCGGGCCGGACGGCAGGGACGTCCACGCCCGCCTCTACCCGCCGCACCACCCCGAGTGCGCGGCGCCCGAGGGCGAGCTGCCGCCCTACGTGGTGTGGGCGCACGGCGGGCCCACCAGCAGGGCGCCCGTCGTCCTCGACCTGGAGATCGCCTACTTCACCTCGCGCGGCATCGGCGTCGCCGAGGTCGACTACGGCGGGTCCACGGGATACGGGCGGGAGTACCGCAACCGGCTGCGGGAGCAGTGGGGCGTCGTCGACGTGGAGGACTGCGCGGCCGTCGCCCTCGCCCTCGCCGAGGAGGGCACCGCCGACCGGCGGCGGCTCGCCGTGCGCGGCGGCAGCGCGGGAGGCTGGACGGCGGCCGCGTCCCTGGCCACGACCGACGTGTACGCCTGCGGCACCATCCGCTACCCCGTGCTGGACCTCGCCGGCTGGGCGGAGGGCGGCACCCACGACTTCGAATCGCGGTACCTGGACAGCCTGATCGGCCCGCTGACGGGGCCGGACGCCGTTCCGGGACGGTACGCGGAGCGGTCCCCGGTGGAGCACGCGGAGGCGATCACGGCGCCGTTCCTGCTGCTCCAGGGCCTGGACGACGTGATCTGCCCGCCGGCGCAGTGCGAGCGGCTGCTGGAGCGGATGGCGGGCCGGGGCGTGCCGCACGCCTACCTGACCTTCGAGGGGGAGGGGCACGGCTTCCGCCGCGCCGAGACGACGGTACGGGCACTGGAGGCGGAACTCGGCCTGTACGCGGAGGTGTTCGGGCTGCCGGGGCTGCCGCGCCTGGAGCTGCGGGGCACGTGAGGCGGGGGCGGGGGTGCGGGCGGTGTGCGGCCGCCCGGGCCCCCTCCGGGACGGCGCCGGCCGCGTCGTAGAGTGGGCGGGTGTCCGCCCGTCACCTCGCCGAAGGCCCCCGCGTCGCGCTACGGCCCTTCACCTACGAGGACGCCGCCGAGTTCACCGCGCGCGTCCGGGAGAGCAGGGCGCTGCACCACCCCTGGCTCTTCCCGCCCGAGACCACACCCGCCTACCGGGCCTACGCCGGCCGCCTCATCGAGGACCCCACGAAGGCCGGCTTCCTCGTCTGCGACCGCGAGGACGGCGGCCTCGCCGGCTACGTCAACATCAACAACATCGTCCACGGCGGCTTCCTCAGCGGCGCCCTCGGCTACGGCGCCTTCGCGCACGCCGCGGGGCGCGGCCTGATGACCGAGGCGCTCGGCCTCGTGGTCGCGCACGCCTTCGGCACCCTCGGCCTGCACCGCCTGGAGATCAACGTCCAGCCCGGCAACGCCGCCTCCGTCGCGCTGGCCCGCCGCTGCGGCTTCCGCCTGGAGGGCTACTCGCCCGAGTTCCTGTTCATCGACGGTGCCTGGCGCGACCACCAACGCTGGGCGCTCACCACCGGGATGACGCGGACCGGCACCGCCTTTGCCCAATCCTGACCGGAACGCCCCCTGGTGAGGGCGCCGAAGGGCGGGTTCCATGACCGGGTGACGACGATCCGACGTGCCGCAGTGACCCTGCCCGCCGCCGACCTCGGCCCCGCCAACCCCCTGCCGCCCCTCCTCCCGCTCGACGAGGCCCATCACGTGGAGGAGAGGGACCTCGCCGGGGTGCCGGGCGACATGGCCCGGCAGATCCGCTACGCCCCTCTCGGCAGCGTGCTGCCGGCCCCCCTGTTCGACGGCTACGACAGGCGGCGCGCACCGCGCACGTTCGACGCCCTGGTCCTGGAGAACGACCGGCTGCGCGCGACCGTCCTGCCCGGCCTCGGCGGACGCGTCGTCTCCCTCGTCCACCTCCCCACCGGACGCGAACTGCTCTACCGCAACCCGGTGTTCCAGCCCGCCAACTTCGCGCTCAACGGCGCCTGGTTCTCCGGCGGCATCGAGTGGAACATCGGCGCCACCGGCCACACCACCCTGTCCTGCGCGCCCCTGCACGCCGCCCGCGTCACCGCCCCCGACGGCGGCGAGATGCTGCGGCTGTGGGAGTGGGAACGGCTGCGTGACCTGCCCTTCCAGGTCGACCTGTGGCTGCCGGACGGCTCCGACTTCCTCTACGTCGGCGTCCGCGTCCGCAACCCCCACGACCGGCCCGCGCCCGTGTACTGGTGGTCCAACATCGCGGTCCCCGAGGAACGCCGGGTCCTCGCCCCTGCCGAAGAGGCCTGGCACTTTGGTTACGAACGCCGGCTGCGCCGCATCCCGGTGCCCGAGTGGGAGGGCGCCGACCGCTCGCACCCGCTCAACAGCCCGCATGCGGCGGACTACTTCTACGAACTGCCCGAGGACGCCCGCCGCTGGATCGCCGCGCTCGACGACACCGGGCACGGCCTGGTGCAGACCTCCACCGCCGCCCTGCGCGGCCGCAAGCTGTTCGTGTGGGGATCGCGCCCGGGCGGCCGCCGCTGGCAGGAATGGCTCACCGAGCCCGGCACCGGCGGCTACTGCGAGATCCAGGCCGGTCTGGCCCGCACCCAGCTCGAACACGTCCGCCTCGCCGAGCGGGGCGAGTTCAGCTGGCTGGAGGCGTACGGTCCGCTGCACGCCGACGCGGGCGCCGTGCACGGCGACTGGGCGGGGGCGCGCACGGAGGTGGAGCGCAGGCTGGAGGAGGCACTCCCGCACGCCCGGGTGGCGGAGGCCTACGAGGCCTGGCTGCCCTGCGCGGACGGCGAGCCCGGCGAGGTGCTCGCCCGCGGCTCCGGCTGGGGCGCGCTCGAAGTGCTGCGCGCGGGGGAGAAGCTGCCGGGCACCCCCTTCGAGGAGAGCACCCTCACCGAGGCGCAGGAGCCGTGGCTGCGGCTGCTGCGCTCGGGGGAGCTGCCCGAGCCGGAGCAGCCGGGGCCGCCCGGCGAGAGCCTCGTCGCCCCGCACTGGCGCGATCTGCTGGAGAGCGCCGCCGCGCGGCCCCTGACCGAGTACCACCTCGGTGTCGCCCAGTGGCACGCGGGCGACCGGGCGCAGGCCGTACGGAGCTGGGAACGGGCGCTGCGGCGGACGTCCCTCCGCTGGCCGCTGCTGCGCTGCCTCGCCGTCGCCGACCGGGCGGCGGGGGACGGCGAACGGGCCGCCGCCCGGTACGCGGAGGCCTTCGACGAGCTGTCCCGGGGGCCCGGCGAAGGCGGTGCCGCCGACCTCGTCGCCCTGGCCGCCCTGGGACGGGAGACGCTGGAGGCCCTGCTCTCCGCCGGGCGCGTTTCGGAGGCGCGCTCCGTGTGGGCGAGGCTTCCGGGGGAGGTGCGGGAACGGGGGCGGTTCCGGCTGCTCGGAGCGCGGCTGCTGCTCGCGGAGGGGGACCGGGCGGGGGCCCGGGCCCTGTTCGACGAGGGGGTCGAGGTGGCCGACCTGCGGGAGGGCGAGGAGGCGCTCGGTGAGCTGTGGGCGCGGCTCACGGACGAACCGCTGCCCGCGCGCCACGACTTCCGGATGCGGCCGGAGGGCGACTGAGAAGAGGTGGCGGGCGGTGCCGGGGCCCCGGCACCGCCCGGTGGTCGGTCAGGAGGCGGCGAGCCGGTCCACGTACTCGAAGACCGAGCCGTCGGGATGACGGACGATCATGTTGCGGCCGCCCGGGGTGTAGATCGGCCCGGCGACGATCTGCGCGCCCAGCGCACCGAGTTCGCGGTGCGCCTCCTCCACGTCCTTCACCGCGATGGTCGCGGTGACCTTGCGGAGGATCTCCAGCTCCGCCTCGGGACCGCTCATCAGGAGGAAGAATCCGATCGCGGCGACCTCGACGCCACCCCGCGCGTTGCGCTGCGCGGGGGCGCCGGCGATCCTCTCGTAGAACGGGATCGAAGCTTCCAGGTCGTCGACGCAGATGCGCAGCGTGGCTCCCATAATCTCCATGGCCGACAGGGTAGTTGGCCGCCCTCGCGGGCGCCGCCCCCCGCCCGGACCCGGGGCGGGGTCCCTCAGGCGAGCTGCGGGAGCACCTTCGTACGGTAGAAGTCGAAGAAGCCCTTCTGGTCGGGGCCGATCTGGTTGACGTAGACCCGGTCGAAGCCCGCGTCGGCGAACTCCTTCAGGGCCCGCGCGTGCTCCTCGGGGTTGTCGCCGCACACCCGGTTCTCGCGGACCATGTCCTCGGTCACCAGCGGCTTCAACTGCTCGTAGTGCTTGGGGGAGGGGAGCACCTGGCCCATCTCGCCGGGGAGCTGCTCGTTGAACCACAGCTCCCGGACCGTGCGCACCGCCTCGTCCTTGTCGCTGCCGTAGCAGACCTTCGTGCCGCCGCTCACCGGCTTCGCCCCGCCGCCTCCCTTGCGGTACTGCTCCACCATCGACTCGTCCGGCATCATCGTGATGTAGCCGTCCCCGACCCGCGCGGCGAGCGAGGTGGCCGCCGGGCCGAAGCCGGAGATGTCGATGGGCACCGGCTCGTCGGGGATCGTGTACAGGCGGGCGTTCTCCACCGTGTAGTGCGTGCCGTGGTGGTTGACCTCCTCGCCGGTGAACAGCCGGCGCATCACCTGGATGGCCTCCTCCAGCATCTCCATCCGCACGTGCGCCGCCGGCCAGGCGTCGCCCAGGATGTGCTCGTTGAGCGCCTCGCCGGTGCCCACGCCCAGCCGGAAGCGGCCCTCGGTCATCACCGCGCTGGTCGCCGCGGCCTGCGCGATCACCGCCGGGTGCGTGCGCACCGTCGGACACGTCACCGCCGTCTCGATGGGCAGTGACACCGCCTCCGAGAGCGCCCCGATGACCGACCACACGAACGGGCTCTGCCCCTGCGCGTCGTGCCACGGGTGGTAGTGGTCGGAAATCCACAGCGCCTGGAAACCGGCCTGCTCGGCCATCCGCGCCTGGTCGACCAGTGCGGCGGGGCCGTGCTCCTCGCAGGAGAGGAAATAGCCGTACTCGGGCATGGGGTACCTCCGCGACAGGGTTGTTCGGTCATCCGTTCGGGTAACCCCCGCGACCACCACGAAACGCGGCCTCGCCCGGCCCCGGCCACGTTTGGCCGCCCTGACCAGGGGGACGCGGACTGTTCGAGCACCGGACCACTTGACCCATGCCGACCACCGCCGGAGGCGAATCGTGAGTCGACCCCGCATCCTGATCGTCGGAGCCGGATTCGCCGGCTACCAGACCGCCCGAACCCTGTCCAAGCTGGCCCGGGGCAAGGCCGACATCACCCTTCTCAACCCGACGGACTACTTCCTCTATCTGCCGCTGCTGCCCCAGGTGTCCGCCGGCATCCTGGAGGCCCGCCGCGTCACCGTCTCCCTCTCCGGCACCCTGCCGAAGGTGAAACTGGTGCTCGGCGAGGCCGACGGCATCGACCTCGACGGCCGCACGGTGCACTACACCAACCCCGAGGGCGACGAGGGCACACTCGCCTACGACCGGCTGGTGCTCGCCGCCGGCAGCGTCAACAAGCTGCTGCCCATCCCCGGCATCGCCGAGCACGCGCACGGCTTCCGCGGCCTGCCCGAGGCCCTCTACCTGCGCGACCACATCACCCGCCAGGTGGAACTCGCCGCGAGCTCCGAGGACCCCGAGGAGTGCGCCGCCCGCTGCACCTTCGTCGTCGTGGGCGCCGGCTACACCGGCACGGAGGTGGCCGCCCAGGGGAAGATGTTCACCGACCACCTCGTCAAGGAGCACCCGCTGCGCTCCGGGATGCGCCCGCGCTGGCTGCTGCTCGACCTCGCCAAGAAGGTCCTGCCCGAACTGGACGAACGGCTCTCGCGCACCGCCGACCAGGTGCTGCGCGACCGCGGTGTCGAGGTGCGGATGGGCACCTCCGTGAAGGAGGCCACCGCCCGGGGCGTCCTGCTCACCGACGGCGAGTCCGTGGACACCCGCACCCTGGTGTGGTGCGTCGGCGTCCGCCCCGACCCGCTCGCCGAGTCCACCGGACTGGCCCTGGAGCGCGGCCGGCTGCTGGTCGAGCCCACCCTCCAGGTGCCCGGCAGGCCCGAGGTGTTCGCCTGTGGCGACGCGGCCGCCGTGCCCAACCTGGAGGACCCCGGGAAGTACTACCCGATGACCGCCCAGCACGCCTGGCGGCAGGGCAAGACCTGCGCCCACAACATCGCCGCGTCCTTCGGGCAGGGCGACCCGCGCCCCTACCGCCACCGCGACCTCGGTTTCGTCGTCGACCTCGGCGGGGTCAAGGCCGCCGCCAACCCGCTCGGCATCCCGCTCTCGGGGCCGCTCGCGGGCGCGGTCACCCGCGGCTACCACCTCGCCGCGATGCCCGGCAACCGCATCCGGGTAGCCGCCGACTGGCTGCTGGACGCCGTACTGCCCCGCCAGGGCGTCCAGTTGGGTCTCGTGCGGTCCTGGTCGGTGCCCCTGGACACGGACACGCCGGAGCTGGCCCGGATGCCCGGGGCGCCGGACAGGTCCGGGAAGCAGGACGGCGAGAGCAAGCCGAGCGCGGAGAACAAGCAGGCCAAGCCGAGCGCGCAGAACAAGCAGGCCAAGCCGAGCGCACAGGGCAAGCCGAGCGCGCCGAGCGGGTCCGGCAAGCAGGGCAAGCCGAACGGCCAGAGCGGGCCGAACGAGCGGACCAAGCAGAACGACAAGACCGGCGGCGGGGCCGGAACCACGGAAGGGAACTCATGAACAACGAGCAACTCACCGAGCTCGCGCAGCAGTTGCGCGTCGACAGTGTGCGTGCCGCGGCCGCCGCCGGCTCCGGGCACCCCACGTCCTCGATGTCGGCCGCCGATCTGATGGCCGTCCTGCTCGCCCACCACCTGCGCTACGACTTCGCACGCCCCCAGCACCCCGCCAACGACCGGTTCGTCCTCTCCAAGGGCCACGCCTCCCCGCTGCTCTACGCGGCGTACAAGGCCGCCGGCGTCGTGGACGACGAGGAGCTGCTGACCTTCCGCTCGCAGGGGAGCCGGCTCGAGGGGCACCCGACACCCCGGCAGCTCCCCTGGGTGGAGACCGCCACCGGTTCGCTCGGCCAGGGACTCCCGGTCGGCGTCGGCATCGCGCTCGCCGGAAAGCGGCTCGACCACGCCGACTACCGGGTGTGGGTGCTGTGCGGCGACAGCGAACTCGCCGAGGGCTCCGTCTGGGAGGCCGCCGAGCACGCCGCGTACGAGAACCTCGACAACCTCACCGCGGTCGTCGACGTCAACCGGCTCGGCCAGCGCGGCGCCACCCGCCACGGGCACGACCTGGACGCCTACGCCCGCCGTTTCAAGGCTTTCGGCTGGCACACCGTGGAGGTCGAGGGCCACGACGTGGAGGCCGTCGACCGTGCCTTCGGCGAGGCCCGCTCCACCACCGGACAGCCCACGGTGATCCTCGCCCGCACCCTCAAGGGCAAGGGCGTCAAGGCCACCGAGGACCGCGAGGGCCTGCACGGCAAGCCGGTCAAGGACGCCGACGAGGCCATCGAGGAGCTGGGTGGCGTCCGGGACCTGCGGGTGACGGTGCAGTCCCCGCCCGAGGCCCGCGCGCTGCACTCCGTGCCCACCGGCACCCTGGAGCTGCCCCGCTACGAGAAGGGGGACGAGGTCGCCACCCGCAACGCCTTCGGCGAGGCACTGGCCGCGCTCGGCCACGCCCGTGGGGACGTCGTCGCCGTGGACGGCGAGGTCGGCGACTCCACCCGCGCGGAGTTCTTCGCCAAGGAGCACCCCGAGCGGTACATCGAGTGCTACATCGCCGAGCAGCAGATGATCGCGGCCGCCGTCGGCGTCGCCACCCGCGGCTGGGTGCCGTACGCCTCCACGTTCGCCGCGTTCCTCTCCCGCGCGCACGACTTCGTCCGCATGGCGGCCGTCAGCGGCGCCGGGATCTGCGTCAACGGCTCGCACGCCGGTGTCTCCATCGGGCAGGACGGCCCCTCGCAGATGGGCCTGGAGGACCTGGCGATGTTCCGCTCCGTGTACGGCTCGACCGTGCTGTACCCGTGCGACGCCAACCAGACCGCCAAGCTCACCGCCGCCATGGCGGGCCTCGACGGCATCCGCTACCTGCGCACCTCGCGCGGCGAGGCCCCGGTGCTCTACGGGCCCGAGGAGGAGTTCCCCGTCGGCGGCAGCAAGGTGCTGCGCTCCTCCGAGGAGGACCGGCTCACCCTGGTCGCCGCCGGTGTCACCGTCCACGAGGCGCTGGCCGCCGCCGACAGCCTCGCCGAGTCCGGCATCCGGGTTCGCGTCGTCGACCTGTACTCGGTCAAGCCCGTCGATCGGCGCACCCTGCGCGAGGCCGCCGAGCAGACCGGCTGCCTGATCACCGTCGAGGACCACCACGAGGAGGGCGGCCTCGGCGACGCCGTGCTCGACGCCTTCGGCGACGGCCGCCCGGTGCCGCGCCTGGTGCGCCTCGCCGTGCGGAACATGCCCGGATCGGCCTCCCCGGAGGAGCAGCTGCACGCCGCGGGCATCGACGCCGAGTCCATCGCGGCCGCGGCCCGGCTGCTCGTGGAACAGGCCGTGGTGCGCTGAGATGAGCGGCGGGCGGAGCGTACGGGCGGGCCGGCACACCCTCCGGATCCACCGGCCGGACAAGGTGCTCTTCCCGCCGCCCGGCGGTGGGGACGGGGACGGGAGCGGCGGCGGGGACGGGAGCGGCGGCCCGGAGTACACCAAGGCCGATCTGGTCGAGTACTACCGGTCCGTCGCCCCGTACCTCCTGCCGCAGCTCCGCGACCGGCCGCTCATGCTGGAACGGCATCCGGACGGCGCCGGGGGGCCGCGCTTCATGCAGAAGAACGTCTCCCCGCACTACCCCGACTGGATCGCCCGGGTCGAGGTGGCGAAGGAGGGCGGCACGGTCTGCCACCCGGTGTGCCAGAACACGGCCACCCTGGTCTACCTCGCCGACCAGGCCTGCCTCACCCTGCACCGCTGGCTCTCCCGGAGCGGGAACCTCGACCGCCCCGACCGGCTGGTCTTCGACCTGGATCCAGCC
Source organism: Streptomyces griseoaurantiacus (assembly GCF_036189845.1). Classification (NCBI taxonomy): domain Bacteria; kingdom Bacillati; phylum Actinomycetota; class Actinomycetes; order Kitasatosporales; family Streptomycetaceae; genus Streptomyces; species Streptomyces griseoaurantiacus. The sequence continues at coordinate 6,142,877 of NZ_CP108326.1, forward strand.
GGGGAGGACGACTTCCCCCTGGTCCGGGAGACCGCCCGGCATCTGGGGGAGCTGCTCGGGGAACTGCGGCTGCCCTCCGCCCTGATGACCACCGGCTCCCGGGGCCTGCACATGATCGTCCCGCTCGACGGGCGGCACGGCTACGAGGAGGTGCGCGCCTTCGCGCGGGACGTCGCCGACACCCTCGCCGCCGCCCACCCCGACCGGCTCACCACCGCCGCCCGCAAGAAGGACCGCGGCGACCGCCTCTACCTGGACGTGCAGCGCAACGCCTACGCGCAGACCGCCGTCGCCCCCTGGAGCGTGCGCGCCCTGCCCGGCGCCCCCGTGGCCGCGCCGCTGGCCTGGGAGCAGCTCGACGACCCCGGCCTGCACGCCCGCCGCTGGACCCTCGCCGACGCCGTCGACCAGGCCCGCACCGGCCCCTGGCGCGAGCTGCCACGCACCGGGCGCGCCCTCGGCCCGGCCCGCCGCCGGCTCGACGCCCTGCGCTGACCGGGCCGTGACGCCGGGAAACAGCGCGGAGCGGCATCCCGCTGTCTCAAAACCGCCCCCACAGGTTTGCGAGGGAGACGCGGGGCACCCGCTTTACGAGGTGGCCATGTCGAACACATCCCATGCATCGAATTCACGAGATTCATCCGAACGGACCAGCAGGTCCGAGAAGTCCGACGAGGCCGAGGAGGCCCGGGGAAGCACGAGAAGAAAAGCCATGACGCCGATGGAAGTCGTGCGCAAGGGAAGCGCGCAGTTCGTCGAACTCACCGGTCTGGAGGCCGAATCCGTGTCGTCCTTCGCGCGCACGGACGACGGCTGGAGCCTGGAGATCGAGGTCCTGGAACTGTCCCGCGTCCCCGACACGATGAGCCTGCTCGCCAGCTACGAGGTGGAACTGACCGCCGAGGGCGACCTGGCCGGTTACCGACGGGTCCGCCGCTACGAGCGCGGCCGGTCCGACCGCCGGTCGGGCGGCTGACAGGACACCCTTCCCGGCGGCAGAGACACCCCGCACACGTCATAGAAGGAGGCATCACCGGTATGTCCGTAGTTCCGGCCCAGCAGTCCGGAGGTGGAGGCGGCTCCAGCGGCCTCTACGACGTTCTCGAACTCGTCCTCGACCGGGGATTGGTGATCGACGCGTTCGTCCGTGTGTCCCTCGTAGGCATCGAGATTCTGAAGATCGACGTCCGGGTCGTCGTGGCCAGCGTCGACACCTACCTGCGCTTCGCCGAGGCCTGCAACCGGCTCGACCTGGAGTCGGGCCCCAACAAGAGCACCGGCCTGCCCGAACTGGTCGGTGAGATGACCGAGTCCGGCGCGCGCGGCAAGTCCAAGGGCGCCCTGTCGGGTGCCGCGCAGACCATATCCGACGCCTTCAGCCAGGCCCGTGACGAGGGCCGTGGCGAGGAGAGCCGGAGCGAGTCGCGGCCGCGGGCCCGCCGGGCCCCCGCACGCAAGAAGGAGGAGTCGGAGTGAGCACGTACGTCTACGGCATCACCGCGGGCTCGCACTCCTCGCTCCCGGAGGAACTGGCCGGGGTCGGCGACCCGGCCCGCCCGCTCAGGACCGTCGAGGGAGGCGGCCTGACGGCCATCGTCAGTGACGCCCCCGAGGGGCTGCGCCCCAAGCGCAGGGACCTGCTCGCCCACCAGACCGTGCTGAGCGAGGCGGGCGCGGGCGGCTCCGTGCTGCCGATGCGTTTCGGCAGCCTCGCCCCGGACGACGACGCCGTCGCCCAGGTGCTGCAGGAGCGGGCCGAGCACTACCGGGAGCGGCTCGCCGCCCTGGACGGCCGCGTCGAGTACAACATCAAGGCCACCCACAACGAGGAGGCCGTGCTCTACCGCGTCATGTCCGAGAACCCGGAGCTGCGCGCCCTCGCGGAGTCCAACCGGCGCTCCGGCGGCGGGAGCCACGAGGACAAGCTGCGGCTCGGCGAGATGGTCGCGCAGGCCGTGCAGCGCCTGGAGTCGACGGACGCCGACGAGGTGCGGCGGCAGCTCGAGCCGGCCGCCGAGGCGGTCAGCCCCGGCCCCGACTCCACCGGCTGGCTCGCCAACGTCTCCTTCCTGGTGCCCCGTGACGGCTCCGCGCGCTTCGTGGAGGCCGTCGACGAGGTCCGCAAGAACAACCCGCACCTCGAACTGCGGGTCAACGGGCCGCTGCCGCCCTACAGCTTCGTCGAGCCGGGCCCCGCCGAGCCCGCCAGGACGCCGAGCGGCACGGTGGCGGCCGAGGAGTAGGCCATGGGACTGCTCAGCGAGGTCCTGATGCTGCCGCTCGCACCGGCGCGCGGCAGCTACTGGGCGATCAGACAGGTGGTCGCCGAGGCGGAGCGCCAGTACTACGACCCGGCGAACATCCGGGCCGAGCTCGCCCAGCTCGAGCGCCGTCTCGAGGCGGGCGAGATCACCGAGGAAGAGTTCGACGCACAGGAGGACGCGCTTCTGGACCGCATGGAGATCGGCATGGGCCGCACAGGGTCGACGGACAACGGGACGGCATGATGAACCGAACGGCATTGGGCCTCGCCATAGGGGCCGGGTACGTCCTGGGACGTACCAAGAAGATGAAGATGGCCTTCGCCGTCGGCACGCTCGTCGCGGGCAAGAAGATGCAGCTCAGCCCGCGCGCCGTGGCCGACCTGGTGAGCCAGCAGCTCAAGAGCAATCCCCAGTTCAAGGAGATCGGCGACCAGCTCCGCCAGGATCTGCGCGGGGTCGGCAAGGCCGCCTCCGGCGCACTCGTGGAGCGGCAGATCTCCACGCTCGCCGACCGGCTGCACAGCCGCACCGGTCAGCTCCGCGACCAGGCCTCCGGTGTCCTCCCCGGGACCGCCGACGACGCCGACGACGCCGGTGACGGCGACGAGGGCGACGAAGGCGTCGAGGAGGACGAGGACCGCGGCCGCGAGGAGCAGGAGTCCGCCGAGGACCGCTCGAAGGACCGCTCCGGCGACGAGGACCGCTCGGAGGACCGGGACGAGGCCCCGCGCCGCCGTCCCGCGAAGAAGGCGCCCGCCCGCAAGGCGGCCAAGAAGGCCCCCGCCAAGCGGACGGGCGAGGGCGACGGGGCCGCCGGTGGAGCCGGGGGTGCCGCCAAGAAGACCGCACGCACCGCGAAGAAGGCACCGGCCAGGAAGACCGCCGCGGCCAGGGGCACCGCCCGCCGCGCCACCGGCGGCCAGTCCGGTGAAGGGAGGCGGTGACCATGGCCGACACCGTGGGATCCGCGGCCGGCAAGGCGACGGGAGGCCTCTCCGGGGTCGCCCGCAGCGAGGCGGTCGACCGCCTCAAGAGCGAACTGCAGAGCTACCTGGGCGCCCAGGCCGAACGCGCGCTGGCCGGTCTCGGCCGCAAGCTCGGCGAGACGACCGGCAAGCTCAACGACATCGCCGAGGGCAACAGCCCCGGCTTCGCCAAGCTCGCCCTGGACGGCGGCCGCAAGATCGCCGAAGGGAAGGGGCCGCTGCGCTCCGCCCTCGAGCTGGGCGCCGGACGGGCCAAGGACAGTGTCACCGGCGCCGTCAAGAACCTCACCGGCGGTGGCAAGGGCAAGCGCAAGGGCGGCGGATCGGGTCAGAAGCCCACCGTCATCCTGGAGTCCGTCGACGTGGGCGTGCCGCTGCGCACCGCCTACGACCAGTGGACGCAGTACCAGGACTTCAGCACCTTCGCCAAGGGCGTCAAGAGCGCGAGCCGCTCCGACGACACCAGCTCCGACTGGCAGATGAAGGTGTTCTGGTCCAACCGGAGCTGGAAGGCCAAGACCACCGAGCAGATCCCCGACGACCGGATCTCCTGGAGTTCGGAGGGCGCCAAGGGCACCACCAAGGGCGTCGTCTCCTTCCACTCCCTCGGGGAGAACCTCACCCGGGTGCTGCTGGTCATCGAGTACTACCCCTCCGGGCTGTTCGAGAAGACGGGCAACATCTGGCGCGCCCAGGGCCGCCGGGCCCGCCTGGACCTCAAGAACTACGTCCGCTTCCTCACCCTCAAGGGCGAGGCCTCGGACGGCTGGCGCGGCGAGATCCGCGACGGCGAGGTCGTCCGCAGCCACGAGGACGCGGTCGCCGAGGAGGAGCAGGAGGAGGACCAGCGCCAGGAGGACGGCGAGAACGGCGAGGACACAGCGGGCGCCGAGCAGCCCGAGGACGCCGAGGCCGCCGACGAGTCCGAGGAGCCCGAGGAGGGCTACGAGGACGAGGAGGAGGGCGCCTACGAGGACGAGCCCGAGGGCGAGTACGAGGAGGGCGAAGCCGAGTACGAGGACGCCGAGGACGCCGAGGACTCTGGGGAGCCCGAGGACGCCGAGGACGCCGAGGACGGGGACGAGCCCGCCGAGGACACGGAGCCCGAGGAGGGTTACGAGGAGGAGACCGAGTACGAGGACGAGCCCGAGGCCGAGCCCGAGGACGAGCGGCTCGCCTCCGGGAGCCGGCGATGACGACACCCGCCAGACTCCCCGACCCCTACGGCGCCCCCGCCGGCGGCGCCAACCTGGCCGACATCCTCGAACGGGTGCTCGACAAGGGCATCGTGATCGCCGGTGACATCAAGATCAACCTGCTCGACATCGAACTGCTCACCATCAAGCTGCGCCTCGTCGTCGCCTCCGTCGACAAGGCCAAGGAGATGGGTATCGACTGGTGGGAGGACGACCCGGCGCTCTCCTCCCGTGCCAGGCGCCAGGAACTGCGGCGTGAGAACGCCGAGCTGCGCGCCCGACTGGAGCGGCTGGAGGGTGGTACTCACGGCGAGGAGCAGGAGCTCGTCGAGGGTGCCGCCCCCCGCACCCCCCGCAGGGAGGAGTCCCCATGACCGCGTTGCGGTACGTCTACGCAGTCTGCCGCCCCCTCACCGCCCCCCTCCAGGCAGAGCTGAGGGGGGTGGCGGGTGCTCCGGCCCGCCAGCTCGAGCACCACGGGTTGATCGCCGTCGTCAGCCAGGTCCCGGATTCCGACTTCTCCGAGGAGGCGCTGCGGACCCGGCTGGAGGACATGGACTGGCTCACCGCCACGGCCCGCGCCCACCAGAACGTCATCGACGCGCTCACCGGAGTCACCACGCCGCTGCCGCTGCGCATGGCCACGGTGTTCCGCGACGACAGCGCCGTCCGCGTGATGATGGAAAAGCGCGAGGACGCGTTCCGGCACGCGCTGGACCGGCTGGACGGACGCGTCGAATGGGGCGTCAAGATCTTCATGGAGAACGCCGACGGAGAAGGCGGCGGTGACGGGGGCGAGGACACCGGAGCGCGTACCGGGAGCGCCGCCCCGAAGGCCATGTCCGGGCGGGACTACCTCCGGCAGCGCCGTATGCGCACCGCGGCCCGCGAGGAGCAGTGGCGACAAGTCGAGGAATTCGCCCGCCGGCTGCACGAGTCGCTTTCCGCGCAGGCGGAGGATTCCCGGCTGCACGCCCCGCAGAACCCCCAGCTCTCGGGTGCCGCGGGCCGCAATGTGCTGAACGCGGCCTATCTGGTGCCGCGGGCGCGTTCCGAGGAATTCGTGACGCTGGTGGACCGCACGAAGGACGACACCCCCGGAATCCGGGTCGAGCTGACCGGGCCGTGGGCGGCGTACTCGTTCACCGGACTCGCCGAGGAGAGCGCGGGGGAGCCGACGTGACGGTCGTCGAACGCCGGGAGATCGCGCTGGTCGACCTGCTCGACCGGCTGCTCGCGGGCGGCGTGGTGATCACCGGGGACGTCACCCTGCGCATCGCGGACGTCGATCTCGTCCGCATCGATCTCAACGCCTTGATCAGCTCCGTCAACGAGAACGTCCCCTCGCCCTGGCCGGAGGCCGAATGATCATGACCGACAGTGGCACGACCGGCAACGGCACGACCGGCAACGAGGCGAACGAGGGCGGGCACGAAGGACGGCCGCGCCGGCGGATGGAGCTGGAGCCCGACACGGTCGAGCGCGACCTCATCAAGCTCGTGCTGACCGTCGTCGAGCTGCTGCGCCAGCTCATGGAACGCCAGGCGGTACGCCGCTTCGACACCGGCGACCTCACCGAGGAGCAGGAGGAACGCATCGGGTTGACCCTGATGCTGCTCGAGGACCGGATGACCGAGCTGCGCGAGCGTTACGGCCTGCGGCCCGAGGACCTCAACCTGGACCTCGGGCCGCTCGGCCCGCTCCTCCCGCGCGACTGAGGCGAACCCGCCCGCCTTTTTCTGCCCCTTCGCACGGCACACGAGAAGAGCCCCCGCGGAATTCCGCGGGGGCTCTTCTCGCACTCTCGTACTGCGATTACCACCTGTACCATCGGCCCCTGGAGCCGGAGGAACTCGTACCGCGCACCAGGAATCCGAGAAGCCATACCACCAGCACCACGAGCGCGATCCACCACAGGATTTTCACCGCGAAGCCGGCACCGAAGAGAATGAGGGCGAGCAGCAGAACCAGCAGAATGGGAACCATGATTGTGTACCTCCTGCGATTCTTATTGCCCGGAATTACGTTTTCAGGCTCGCTTGCGGCCCAGAATCTCCGCGTGCAGGACCGCGAACCAGCCGTCGGACCGGCGCCCCCAGGCGCGCCACGCCTCGGACACCGACCGGAGCTGCTCCTCGTCTGCGTGCCCGCCCGAGGTGGCCCGCCCGGCGTACGCGGAGGCGAGGGTGCGGTCCGCCCACAGGCCGCTCCACCAGGCCCGCTCCTCCTCGGTGGCGAAGGTCCAGGTGCTCGACGTGGCGGTCACGTCGGTGAGCCCCGCCTCCAGTGCCCACGAGTACAGCCGCCGTCCCGCGTCCGGCTCGCCCCCGTTGGCGCGCGCCACCCGGCGGTACAGGTCCAGCCAGTCGTCCAGGCCGGGCACCAGGGGGTACCAGGTCATCGCCGCGTAGTCGGAGTCCCGTACCGCGACGAAGCCGCCCGGCCTGGTGACCCGCACCATCTCGCGCAGGGCCTGTACGGGGTCGCCCACGTGCTGGAGCACCTGGTGCGCGTGGACCACGCAGAAGGTGTCGTCGGGGTATTCCAGGGCGTGGACGTCGGCGACCGCGAAGTCGATGTTCGTCAGCCCGCGTCCCGCCGCCGTGGTCCGGGCCTGCTCCAGGATCTCCGGGGCGCGGTCGACACCCGTGACATGGCCGTCGGGGACCAGTTCCGCCAGGTCGGCGGTGATGGTGCCGGGCCCGCAGCCGATGTCCAGGACCTTCATGTGCGGCTTCAGCGAGCCCAGGAGGTAGCCCGCCGAGTTGGCGGCGGTCCGCCAGGTGTGCGAGCGCAGCACGGACTCGTGGTGGCCGTGCGTGTAGACGGCGGTCTCCCGCGGTTTCGACATGGCGTCTCTCCCCTTCACGACGTACGGGCGTACGGGTACACGACGTGCGGCCCCGCGGTGCGCGGGGCGCGGCACCGCCGCACCCGCCGCACCGCGGGACCGTGCGGAACACCGTATGCCGTTCACCGCATGGTGAGACGAGTTGTCTCGCTGGATGGACAAGATCGCTGCGGGGTGCCGTCACGCCAGGGGCCGGTACACCGTCAGGGCCTCCGGCTGCTTGAACAGGGTGATCGTGCCCTCCACCTCGGTGACCTCGCCGTCGTAGGCCAGCAGCGTGCCCGGCGCGACCCCGTCGAGCCGCAGCCGGCGCACCCGCACCGCGGCATGCGCGGGGGAGCGGGTGAGCGGACCCGCGGCGGCCGCGGACAGCAGACGCAGCGCGGGGCGCCGCCCGCCGTGCACGACCCGCACGTCGAGCTTCCCGTCCGCCAGGTCGTAGCGGCGGCCGGGGGCGAGACCCAGCCGGTGGTACGTGCCGTTGCCCGCGAACAGCAGCCACAGCGGGTGCGCCCGGCCCTTGATCTCGGCCTCCAGCGGATGCCGGTCGGCGCGCAGCACCTTCAGCGCGGCCAGCAGCCCGGCCGGCCACGCGCCGATCCGGTGCGACCAGCGCTCCCGCTCACGCACCAACTCCGGGTAGACGCCCAGGCTGAACGTGTTGATGAAGACGCCGTCCCGCTCCGGGGTCGACCAGCGGCCCATGTCCACCCGGACGGCGTCCCCGCGCTCCAGCGCACGGGCCAGATCGCGGACGTCCTCGATGCACAGGTCCTGGGCGAAGTGGTTGAGGGTGCCGCCGGGCACGACCGCGAGCGGCAGCGCGTGGCGCACGGCGCTCTCCGCGGCGGCGTTCACCGTGCCGTCGCCGCCGCACACGCCGAGCACTCGCGCGTGGGCGGCGGCCTTCTCCAGTTCGTCCCGCACGTCCTCCGGCTCGCACTCCACGATCTCGGCGCGCGGCAGCAGCTCGTGCAGGGCCCGCACGCGGTCCGAGGTGCCCGAGGCCCGGTTGGCGACGACGACCAGTCCCTCACCGGCGGGAAGCGCGGGAGCGTCGGCGTGCGGCCGGCCGGGGGAGGGGAGCTGGTCGCGGGTGGGCACCAGACCCCGCACGGCGAAGGCGGCGCCGACGCCGAGGGCGGCGCCCGCGAGGACGTCACTGGGGTAGTGCACGCCGGTGTACACGCGGGAGACCGCGACCGCCGTCGCCACCGGTGCCACGGCCGCGCCCAGCCCGCGCGACTCCAGCGCGACCCCGGCGGCGAAGGCCGCGGCCGAGGCGGCGTGCCCGGAGGGGAAGGAGGTCGTGAACGGCTGCCGCTTGAGCCGCCGGGCGAGCGGCACCGGGTCCAGTACGGGGCGGGTGCGGCGGATCGTGCGCTTGCCGAGGGTGTTGATGGCGGCGGAGGCGAGCGCGAGGGAGGCGAGACCGCGGGCGGCCGCGCGCCGGCCGCGGGGGGTGCGGGCGGCGGTGAGCGCGGCGGCTCCGGCCATCCACAGCACCCCGTGGTTCGCCGCACGGCTCAGCCGGGGCAGCACGGCGTCGGCGCCGGGCCAGTGGCGCGCGGCGACGGCCTCGAACACCCGCCGGTCGGCGGTGAGCAGACGGCCCCGGAGGGAGTGCCGGCCCGACGGCCGGAAGGGAAGGTCGACATTCGGCGTCATGCGGAGCGTCTACCCTGCGGGACGCCTTGTGTGTATGGCCGTGATGCCGTGTGCGTACGGCCGTGTGGGTGCCCCTCCGGCCGCGTGGGCTACTTCCAGCGCAGCAGCGCCCCGAGGCCGCCGACGGGGGCCTCCGCGCGGGTCGACGGCTGGGCCGGCGCGACCGAGATCGCCGGCGCGCCCGTCGCGACGGCCGCCCGCACCAGCGCGTCGTCCGCCCGGGCGGCCCAGGAGCGCTGCTCGCCCAGCGTCTTCAGCTCGGTCCGCCGCACCGCCACCTGGTCGGCGTCCTCGCCGACCCACACCTCCCGGTGCGCGTCCGCCCCGTCCGGCAGGACCAGCAGCTCGTCGATGCGGTGCTCCCGCGCCGCCTCGATCACCGCCGGCACGCCCTCGACGGCCAGCGGCCGCCCCTGAGCGTCCGGCGACCGCGCCGCCAGGAACCGCTCCAGGTCCTCCTCGGCCCGGTGGCGCACATGATCGGCGCGGATGCGCTCGACATCCTCGTCCAGCAGCCGGCTGCCCGCCCCGTGCGGGGCCTCCACGGTCCGGTCCCGCACCTGCTGCGGCAGCCGCCCGTGCACGCTGTGCCGCTCCCGCTCCTCGCCGACGAGGATCACCAGATCCGCGCCGGTCTCCTCCTGGCAGGCCGCCAGCGCCTCGGCGACCTCCGCCGCGTTGTGCTCCCAGGTGTTCTCCACCTTGAGCTGGAAGTGCCGCTCCGACCAGTCCGCCGAAGCCGTGCGGTGCAGCGGCCACTGCCGGCCGGTCACCGTCCCGGCGTCCGAGCTGCCCAGTGCCCCGCGCAGTTCGAAGTCGGCACCCTCACGGTCCAGATAGGCCACCACGCACACCGGGTCCTCCCCCGCGAGCTCGAGCAGCGGAGTGGTCCGCGGCAACGGCGCCCAGCAGGCGGAGGAACCGCCCGCCGGCCGCTCGGCCAGCGGGGGATCGAGCACCACCTCACCGCCGCGGGCGAACAGTGCCCTGCCGTGGGGTTCGGAGGAGTGCCGCAACTCCTCGAGGGCCGAGCGCACCGCCTGGCAGGTCGCCTCGTCCGCACCCTGGCGGGCCAGTTCCCCGGCGAGCGACTGGGCGGTCAGGTGACGTTCGTGCGCCGTCGACTCCGTGTGCCGCGAGGTGTCCATGTACACGGAGGCCCAAGGCCCGGGCTGTTCGTACAGGGGCTGCAGAAAGGCGAGATCCATGGCTCACTCCCGGGTGGTGCTCGGAGGTATCGCGTCGGGAGCGGGTACCCGCACCCCATGAACGAACACGACGAGCGGGCCACCGCGACGACCGGGATCGACCCGGGCCGATTCAGTGAGGACCAGCTGATGCAAGAGCTGGAGACCATCCACCGCACACGCCACGACACCCTGCTCCACGGCTCGGACGACGCGCTGCGCGCGCACAACGAGCGGATGGCGCAACTGGAGGGGGAGTACCTGCGCCGTCATCCGCGCCGGCTGGTGTCGGCGGGCCGCACCCGGGAGGGCGCCCGGGAACGCGGTCGCGCGGACGAGGCGGCACCGCAGTGAGACGAGGCGGTGGCCGGCCCCCGGGTGTCACCCGGTGCCGGCCACCGCCTCGCCTGGGACGCGGTCCGCGCGGCCCCCTCCGGGGCCGCGCGGACGGCTTCCGCCTTCTACTTCTCCGCGGCCTTCTCGAACTCCTCGAGGAACGTCTCGCAGAACGCCTTCAGGTCGTCCGGCTTGCGGCTGGTGACCAGCACGTTCGAGCCGCCGTCGCAGACCTTCACCTGCTCGTCGACCCAGGTGGCGCCCGCGTTGCGCAGGTCCGTCCGCAGGCTCGGCCACGAGGTCAGCGTGCGGCCGGAGACGACGTCGGCCTCGATCAGCGTCCAGGGCGCGTGGCAGATCGCCGCGACCGGCCGGCCGCCGTCGAAGAAGGCGCGGACGAACGCGACCGCCTTCTCGTCCATCCGCAGCGCGTCCGGGTTGGCGACGCCGCCGGGCAGCACCAGCGCGTCGAAGGACCCGGCGGACGCCTCACCGACGACCTCCCCGACGGGGAAGGTGTCGGCCTTGTCGAGGTGGTTGAACGCCTGGATCTCCCCGGACGCCGTCGACACCAGCACCGGCTCGTGCCCGGCGTCGGTCACCGCCTGCCAGGGCTCGGTCAGCTCGACCTGCTCGACACCCTCGGGGGCGGTCAGGAATGCGATGCGCATCGTGTTCACTCCTCCTCTTCCTCGGTTTCCTCGGTCTCTTCGGTCTCTTCCTCGGTTCTTCCTCTGCCGTCGCTCCGCTCTCCCACCGGCGTCAGGACCGGCCGGTGCCGCTTCCGGCCACCTCGAGGACGGCCTCCGCGAGAGCCTGGGCGTTGGCGTACCGCGTCTTGTGCGGCAGCCGCTCCAGGGACGCGACAAGGGCGTCCGGGGCGTTGTCGTGGCGCAGTGCCCGGATCAGCTCGGCGGGCCCCGCGGGGAAGGCCGTGCGGCCCAGCCGGCGGGCCAGCTCGAGACGCACGCTCTCCAGCGAACCGGAGGTGCCCGGGGCCACCGGGCCGCCGGCGACCTCCAGGTCGTCGTCGGCGCTGGGCTCCGGGTCGTGCCACTCCTCGGTGCGTGTCGGGTGACCGGACCGCAGCATGCCCTGCAGTTCGTGCTTCATCTCGTCGTCGCGATGGACGCTCAGCCTGTCGCTGCCTCGCTGCATGTCAGCACTCCAACCTTCGTGGGTTGTGCCCGCGTACCCGGTGAGGCGGAGCCGACACGGCCGCACGGGGACCGTTCCGGACCGGTCCGTTCCGGCCCCGCCGTGCGCCGCCGACCTGCTCCGACGAGTTTGGCGTCCGCCGTCGTGGTGACCCGGTGCGACAGTCCCCGCGCGATAGTCCCCTGGGGTCCTTCGAGGAGGACGAACCATGGTGGTGCTCGCTGTGATCATCCCGCTCGTCATGCTGGGTTTCCTGATGGCCCTGGACCGCTTCGAAGACCTCGTGTTCCCGGCCGCACCGGCCGCCCCGCCCGCCGAGGACACGCAGGACGCCGGCACCGCCCGGGGCACCGGAGGGCCCCTCGGCACCGGCACACGGGTGCGGTGAGGCCCCAAGGTGGTCCACCGGACCCCGGAAGTCTCCACGCCCGCCCGTGGTCCCGGCAGAGCCGGGGCAACGCGGCCGGAGATCCGCACCGGACCTGTGGAGGGGCGCGGCGCCCGCGAACGCCGCGCGACCAGGCATTCCTCCCCGGAACGGGGCGAAGCGCGCGGAACCATCGGTGCCGATCGTGTCTTCCGGGGCGTTTGCCCCCAAGACACCCGGGCAGGCGCACCTCCAGTGCTTCGGACAGGAGGCACGTCCCTGGGAGCGGCGGCCGTCGGCACGGAGGTGCCGGGGCCGGTTTTCCCGGCGCTCCCCGTAGCGCCCATCGCCCAGCATCCCGTAGGGAGCCGCGAGCACCATGCGTACGCAGGCAAGCGCGAAACACCATCCGCACGACGACGCCCCCGACACCGCCGCCGACTTCCGCCGTCTCGCCGCACTCCCCGACGGCCCCGAACGCGATGCGCTGCGCTCCCGCGTCGTCGAGGCCTGGCTGCCCATGGCCGAACGGCTGGCGGGCCGCTTCCGCAACCGCGGCGAGAGCTACGAGGACCTGCGCCAGGTCGCCGCACTGGGCCTGGTCAAGGCCGTCGACCGGTACGAACCCGACCTCGGCAACGCCTTCGAGAGCTACGCCGTCCCCACGGTCACCGGGGAGATCAAGCGGCACTTCCGGGACCACATGTGGACGCTGCACGTGCCGCGGCGCGTGCAGGACCTGCGCAACCGGGTGCGGTTCGCCACCCAGGACCTGTCCCAGACGATCTCCGGCCGGCGGCCCACCGTCGCCGAGATCGCCGCGCACGCCCACCTCAGCGAGGAGGACGTCAAGGCGGGACAGGAGGCGCTGGAGAGCTTCACCGCGCTGTCCCTGGACGCGGAACTGCCCGGCAGCGAGGACGGATACTCGCTCAGCGACGCGCTCGGCTCGGCCGACCCCGCGCTCGACACCGTCGTGGACCGCGAGTCGGTGAAGCCGCGCCTCGCCGCCCTTCCCGAGCGGGAGCGGGCCATTCTCTACATGCGGTTCTTCGGCGACATGACGCAGAGCAGGATCGCGGAGCAGCTCGGCATCTCGCAGATGCACGTCTCCCGGCTGATCAGCCGGTGCTGCGCACGGCTGAGGGAGCAGATCCTCCGCGACGCGAGGACGGACACGAGCGACGCCTGAAGGACCGCCCGGCCGACGGGCCGACGGACCGCCCGCCCGACGGACCGCCCGCCCGACGGGCCGGCCGACGTCCGGTGGGCCGAGGAACGACCGGCCGAGGAACGACCGGCCGAGCAACGACGGCTTCCCGGTTCACTCCGGCTTCCCGGTTCACTCCGATGGCCGAGCCCGTCGCGCCAATGGGTGACGGTCCCGGGCGGCGCCGGCGGGGCGGGACTGTGATGGAGGCGGGGCACGGAGTCGAGCGCCGTGTCCTTCGACGTTCCGTCCGAGGAGTCCGCCCATGCGCCGCCGTGCCCCCCGAGTTCTCACCGCCGTCGCCCTCACCGGAGCCGCCCTCGGCCTCACCGCGCCGGGAGCCTCCGCGGCGGCCGATCCCTCCGCACGGGTCGAACCCCGCGAGGCCGCGCCCGGCGGCACCGTCACCGTCTCCGTGTCCTGCGACGCCCCCGGCGGCACCCCGCCCGCCTCGATCGAGGCCACCTCGCGCGGCTTCGAGGACGGCAGGGTGATGCTGCGCCGTGTCGACGCCACCGGCACCGCGCTGACCTACACGGGCACGGCCCGGGTCCCGGCCGACGACAGCCCCGGCGCCCTGCCCGAGCCGGGCGCCGGGCCGGACGGCCAGGCCGTGGTCCCCGACGACCTCGACGACCTCGACGCCCTCGACGACCCCGCCGCCCCGGCCGACGGCACGGGCGAGTGGTCCGTCGACGGCGCCTGCCCGGCCGCACCCGGCGGGGCGGGGGAGCAGTGGAGCACCTCCTTCGGCCTGACCGGGGGCGAGGGCGACACCGACACGGGCGCCGACACCGGCGCGGACCTCGCCCAGGACCCGCCCGTCGCCGTACCCGGCACCGGCACCGGTGACGCCGGGGCCCGGCCGCGTCCCTCCGCCTCCGCCCCGGCCCCGAGCCACCGTCCGAGCGCGCCGGCCACCGAGCCGTCCTCCGCCGGGACGCAGCACGGTGCGGAGCACGGGGTGGAGGCCGGGCGCGGGGGCGCGTTCACCGACTCCCCGCCGGCGATGGCCGCCGGTGCCCTGCTCATGGCCGGCGCGTTCGGCGCCGCCGTACACCGCCTGCGGCGCCGCCTCACCCGTCCCCGCCGATGAACGCGGACACGCCCCCCACAGGCGCCCACGCGCCGAGGAAGGCCGGTGAACGCGGCACGGCCGGGAACCACGTGTGACGCCCGGGAACACTGGAACCGCGGACGACACCCATGACACGGCGTGACCCGGGGTACTCAGAGCCCATGGGCACCGTCGGCACCGCACGGCACCCCAGGAGGACGGCAGGGCACGCCCGGAACCCCGGGCCCGGTACCACCGCGCGGAGGAACCCATGGGGCGGACGGATCCCGAAGGGCACGGTCCCGTCCGGTACGGGCCGCCCCTGCCGGGCCAGGGACTGCCCGTCCTGCCGAGCCTGGCCGCCGCCCTCTGCGCGACCGCCGAACGCGCCGACGACGAGGCCCCGGTGGGTGGCACCCCCGCCCTGCTGGACGCCGCCGCGGGCTACCTCGCCCGCCGCCGGCTGCCCGCGGGCCCCGTCCGTCCGGTCGCCGCGCCCGGCGCCCCCGCCCTCCTCGTCGCCCTCACCGCCGCGCTCGGCGGGGACGTGCTGGTGCCCCGGCCGTGCGCCGCCTGGTGGACACCGCTGGCCCGCGCGCTCGGCAGGTCCGTCTTCCACGTGCCGATCCCCGCAGAAGGCGGCGGCGTGCCCGACCCGTACGCGCTCCTGGAGACCGTCCGCCGGGTCCGCGCCGAGGGCGGCGACCCCCGCATCCTCGTGCTCTCGGCCGCCGACGACCCCACCGGCACCGTCGCCCCGCCGGACCTCGTGCACGAGACCGTGGAGGCGGCCGCCGCCGAGGACCTGCACCTGATCAGCGACGAGACCTGGCGCGACACCCTGCACCGGCCGGAGGAGACCGTCCAGTTCAGCCCCGCCGAGATGCTCCCCGACCGGGTCACCGTCCTCACCGACCTGGCGGGCCCCTTCCTGCCGCCCGGCTGGCCCGCCGCCGTCGCCCACTTCCCCGGCACCCCCGACGGAGCCGGACTGCGCGCCCGCGTCCTGGACGTCCTCACCGCGCTCGGCGCCCGCGTCGCCGACCCGGTCGCCGCCGCGGCCGCCCGCGCCCTCGACGAACCCGCCGACGTCACCGCGCGCCGCACGGCCGCCGTCCGCCTGCACGCCCGTGTGGCCGCCGCCGCGCACGCCACGGTGATCCGCGCCGGCGCCCTGGCCCGGCCCCCGGCCGCCGGACGGCACCTGTACGCCGACCTCGAACCGCTGCGCCCCGGCCTCGCCGCCCACGGCGTCGGCGACGCCCAGGAACTGGAGGAATTCCTGAGCGCCCGTCTCGGCCTGCCCGTGCCCGGCGGCCACCGGTTCGGCGACGACCTGGACGCCCTGCGCGTCCGCCTGTCCACCGGCCCGCTGCTCGGCCCCGGCCCCGAGGAGCGGCTGCGCTGCCTCGACGCCCCCGACCCCGTGGAATCGCCGCACGTGCGCGAGGCGTTGATCCACCTGGGCACGGTCCTCGCGGACCTGCGCCGGGACGCCAGGCCCGGCCGCCCCCCACCCCCCGGCAGCGAGGACTGAACCCGACGAAGCACGCGACGAAGCCCAGCGATGGGAGCCCCTCGATGACGCAGAAGTCCGAGCCGACCACCAGACCCCTCACCCCGCCGGACGAGGACACCGTCTCCGTCCCCGGACCGGAGGGGCGGACGCGGCCCCCGCTCGCGCCCCCCGCCGGCCCGCGCCCCCCGGCCGAGCCGCGCCGCTGGCCCCGCTCCTTCGCAGACCGGCTGACGGTGCCCCTCGTCAGCGGCCCCGGCCCCTACGCCCGGCTGCTGCGCGAGGGGGCGCTGTACCCGCGCCCCGAGACGCTGAAGGACGTCCCCCTGCTGCCGTACGAGCCCGGGCCGCTGCCCCCGGCCGGTCCCGGCACCGTCGCGGTCACCTGGGCCGGGCACGCCAGCTGGGTGATCCGCATCGGCGGCCTCACCGTGCTCACCGACCCCGTCTGGTCGCGCCGCATCCTCGGCACCCCCGCCCGCATCACCCCCGTCGGCGTGCCCTGGGAGAGCCTGCCCCGCGTGGACGCCGTCGTCATCAGCCACAACCACTACGACCACCTCGACGCCCCCACCCTGCGCCGGCTCCCGCGCGACACCCCGGTCTTCGTGCCGGCCGGCCTCGGCCGCTGGTTCCGGCGCCGCCGGTTCACCCGCATCACCGAACTCGACTGGTGGGAGGCGGCCGAACTCGGGGGAGTGCGCTTCGACTTCGTCCCCGCACACCACTGGTCCAAGCGCGGCCTCACGGACACCTGCCGCACGCTGTGGGGCGGCTGGGTGCTCACCGCGCCCGAGGGCCGCCGCATCCACTTCGCGGGCGACACGGGCTACGGCCACTGGTTCCGCGCGATAGGCCACCGCTACCCCGGCATCGACCTCGCGCTGCTCCCGATCGGGGCCTACGACCCGCGCTGGTGGCTGCGGGACGTCCACTGCGATCCCGAGGAGGCGGTGCAGGCCGCGATGGACCTGGGGGCGCGGCGGATGGCGCCGATGCACTGGGGCACCTTCGTGCTGTCCGCGGAGCCGGTGCGGGAACCGCTGACCCGGGTCCGCGCCGCCTGGGCGGACACCGGCCGTCCGCGCGAGGACCTGTGGGACCTCCCGATCGGCGGCTCGGCGGTGCTGGACTGAGCGCCGCCGGGCCGCCGCACGGTCTCAGCCGGTGGCCCGGCGCACCCGCCGCCACAGGGCCGGCGCCGCGCTGATCACCACCGTGAGCAGCACCGCGGCCAGCACCCCCTCCCACGGCTCGGGGAACAGCGAGCCGCCCAGGATCCCGATGAGCTGGTACGTCAGCGCCCAGGCCAGGCACGCGGGCAGGCAGCCCCGTGCGAACGTCCGCATCGGCATCTTCGCCATCAGGCACGCCAGCATCACCGGTATGCGCCCGGCCGGCACCAGCCGCGACAGCGTCAGCACCGCGACCTCGTGCTCGCCCAGTTTCTCCTGCGCCTGCTCCAGCCGCTCCTCGGGCGCCCGCGCCCGCAGCGCCTCCAGCCACCGGGAGCCGTTCTTCGAGTGCATGCCGCGCCGCCCCAGCCAGTACAGCGTCACATCACCGAGGAAGGCGCCGAGCGCGGCCACCAGGAAGATCAGCAGCAGTGCGAAGGGCGCTTCCTGGTGGAAGGCCACCACCGCCGCCGTGCTGACCAGCGCCCCGGTCGGCACCACCGGCACCAGCGCCCCGATCAGCACCAGCAGGAACAACGAGGGATAACCGAACGCCTGTTGGTCGGGAGTGGTGGGCAGCATCGTGGGGACGAGGGCGAGCGCCTTCACGGGGCGCCCTCCGCGCCCCGCGCGCCCCCCGCACTTCCCGTGCCCTCGGCGTCCTCGGCACGTGCCGCGTCCTCGGCACCTCCCGTGTCCGGTCCGCCCGTGCGGACGCTCTCGCCGTGCCGCAGCAGATGCACCCTGACGTCCGGCGCGTGCAGCGCCGCCTGACGCACGAACTCCGCGCCCGGCGTGTGGAACTCGTGCGGGCGCACCGCGTCCATGCCGATCGGCCAGTACGTCCCGTAGTGCACCGGCACCGCGCTGCGCGGCTCCAGCCGGGCCAGCGCCTGGGCGGCCCGCCCCGGATCGAGGTGCTCCTCGCCCAGGTGGGGGCCCCAGCCGCCGACCGGCAGCAGCGCCACGTCGACCGGCCCGACCTCCTTCGCCATCGACTCGAACAGCCCGGTGTCCCCGGCGAAGTACGTCCGGGAGGCACCCTCGACGACGAAGCCGAGCGCGGGGGAGCGGCGCGGCCCGAAGGGCAGCCGGCGCCCGTCGTGCCGGGCCGGCACCGTCCGCACCCGCACCTCGCCCACCCGGGTCTCGTCACCGGGGGCGACCTCGGTGAGCCGCAGATGCCTGAGCCGGCGCAGACCGGGCACCTGACGTGGGGCGCCGCGCGGCACGAGCACCCGGGTACCGGGCGCGAGCCGCGCCAGGGAGGGGACGTGCAGATGATCCGCGTGCAGGTGGGAGACGAGGACCAGGTCCGCCAGGGCGGCGTCCGGCGGGGGCGGTGCGCCCCGGCGGCGGCGCAGATGCGCGAGCCGGCGGGCGAAGAGGGGGTCGGTCAGCACGCGCGTGCCGGAGTCCTCGACCGTACAGGTGGCATGACCCCACCAGGTGATCTCCACCGGCACTCCCTTTGCTCCCCTCGTGCGACTCCCCCCGAGCCTACGCGCAGCGGTAGGGTCGGCGGCGAAACCCTGAGGTGAGGGGGGACACCATGGGAGACCCGCGTACCGCCCCGGACTTGCCGCGCCCCGGCTCCCCGGTTCGCCGCGCGAGGGGGGCGGAGGCCACGCCCCTGAGAGTCGCGGCGATCGCCAGCCTGACCCCGCTGGAGGAGCTGGACGCCGACCCCTTCCTCGTCGACTCCCGCAGCCAGCACGCGATGTGCGCGCGCTGGGCGGCGGAACGGGGCTATGTGATCACCCGGGAGCTCCTCGTCCGGGGCCTGCGCCCGGACCACGGGGCGCTCTGGTCGGACGTCGAGGCGGGCCAGGTCGACCTGTTCGTCGCGCCGAGCCGGCGGGTGCTGGAGCGGGCGCTGGCCTCGGTGGAGGAGTTCGCGGCCGAGTGCGCGCGCCGGGGGGTGCGCATGGAGACCGTCGGCCGGGCCGAGCCCGCCTACGACGCGGACGCGAAGGCCCGCGTCCACCGACGCCTCTCGATGCCGACGGCGGGCTACGACGGCCGCTGACGGGGCCGCCCGCGCACCCGCCCGCCCGCACCCGGGGCAGGGGCGGCGGGGGCCGGCACCGCGCCTGTGGCACGCTGATGCGAAGGCGCGGGCGACCCGCGGCCGGAGAGCGAGGTAGCGGAACGGTGCGGCGCGAACACTGGCGGAGCCTGTTCCGCGGCGCCCTGCGGAGCATCACCGTATGGGCCGTCTCCACCCTCACGATGCTTCTCCTCGCCGGAATCCTGCCCGACTTCAAGCTCCAGTCGGACACCGGGGACAGCGCCACCCGCATCGCCGTCACCGCCGCCGCCGGAGCCGGCGTCTTCGGCCTGCTCTCCGCCCTGGTCTGGCCGCTCCTGGTCCGGCTCCTCCTCCTCGTCCCCGCCCTCGTCCTCGGCCTGCTCGTCTTCTTCCTCAACGGCTCCCTCCTCCTCGTCGCCCTCCGGCTGAACCCCTCGGGGCGCGGCGAGGCCGCCCCGGAGACCGCCGTGGTGGTCGCCGCCGTGATGTCCGCCGTCGCCTCGGCGACCGGCGCCGCCCTCGCCGTGCGGGACGACGACGCCTACCGAAGACGCCTGTACCGGCTCGCGGACCGCCGGCGCCGCCGCGCGGCCGCGCGGACCGGGCCGTCCTCCCCGGGCACCGTCTTCCTCCAGCTCGACGGCGTCGGGCACGACGTGCTCACCGACGCCGTGCTCAAGGGCCTGATGCCCACCGTCGCCGGCTGGCTGGGCGTGGGCGCGGGCACGCCGGGCGTCCCCGCCGCACGCCGGGACGGCAGCGAGGACGCCGTCGTCACCCCCGCCACGGTCCCCGGCACCGCGCCCGCCCAGGACGCCGCCGCGAGTGCCCCCACCCACCGGCTGATCCCCTGGCGCACCGACTGGTCCAGCCAGACCGGCGCCAGCCAGCTCGGCATCCTGCACGGCTCCAACCACGACGTCCCCGCCTTCCGCTGGTACGAGAAGGACACCGGCGAGACCGTCGTCGCCAACCGGCCCACCAGCGCCGCCGATCTCCAGCGCCGGGCCGAGGAACGGGCCGGGCACGCCGGCCTGCTGGCCGTCGACGGCGCCAGCCGCGGCAACCTCTTCAGCGGCGGCGCCGGCGAGCAGGCCCTGGTGCTGTCCATCGCCATCCGGCGCCGCGGCCGGGCGAACCGCTCCCGCGCGGGCTACTTCGCCTACTTCTCCGACCCCGCCAACGCCGTGCGCACCGCCCTGTCCTTCGTGGCCGAGGTGTGCCGCGAGATCACCGAGTCCACCCGCGCCCGGCTGCGCAAGGAGCGGCCCCGGGTGGGCCGGGGCGGGCTCTACCCCCTCATCCGCGCCTTCGCGACCGTCGTCGAACGGGACGTCGTCGTCGCCGCGGTGATGGGCGACATGCTGGCCGGCCGCACCGCCGTCTACGCCGACCTGGTCGCCTACGACGAGGTCGCCCACCACTCGGGTCCGCACAGCAGGGACGCCGGGAAGGTGCTCGCCCGGCTCGACCGGGCCCTCGCCCTCATCGCGCACGTCGCCGAGCGCGCACCGCGCCCGTACCGCATCGTCGTCCTGTCCGACCACGGCCAGAGCCCCGGCGAGACCTTCCAGACCCGCTACGGCCTCGGCCTCGGCGACCTGGTCCGGGCCGGCTGCGGACTGCCCGTGCCGCGCCGGGCCCAGCGCACCCACAGCGGCGCCGAGGCCCGCGCCGCCGTACGGGCCGCGCTGCGCCGCCCCGTGGAGGAGGACACCGACCGGCCGCGGCACACCGCCTGCGTTCCCGCCCGCCAGGACGGCCGGCCCGCGCCCCGCCCGGCGGGCGAACCCGTGGTGCTCGCCTCCGGCAACCTCGGCCTCGTCTCCTTCCCGGACGTGCCGCACCGGATGAGCAAGGAGGAGATCGACCGGCGCCACCCCGCGCTGCTCTCCACCCTCGCCAACCACCCCGGCATCGGCTTCCTCCTGGTGCGCAGCGAGGAGCACGGCGGGGTGGTGCTCGCCGCGCACGGCGCCGAGGTGCCCGTGGACGAGCTGAGCGAGGCGCACCCCGGCCCGCTCGCCGACTTCGGCCCCGGCGCCGCCGAGGCCGTACGGCGCACGCACTCCTTCCCGCACACGGCCGACATCATGGTCAACTCCTGGTACGACCCGGCCGAGGGCGAGGTGCTCGCCTTCGAGGAGCAGATCGGCTCCCACGGCGGCCTCGGCGGCGCGCAGGGGCGGCCCTTCCTGCTGTCGCCGCTGGAGTTCAGTCCGCCCGTCGCGGAGGGTGCCGAGCTGGTCGGCGCGGAGGAGGTGCACCGGGTGCTCGCCCGCTGGCTGCGCGAGTGCGACGGCCCGCAGATCCCGCTCGGCCCCGGCCGGGGCACCGTCGTCCCCCGGCCCGCCGGGCGGGACCGCGCGGCCACCGGCGACGACGCCGACGAGCGGGCGGCCTGAACGAGCGGGTGCGTCGCACGGGAATGTGATCGGATGGGGCCGGTACCCGTGCAGGGAACCAGCTGAACCACCTCGTTCACCCGGTCCGCACCGGACCGCACCGTCTCGAAAGAAGGACGCACAGTGGCAACCACGCGCACCGCGCACACCGCCTGGGAAGGCAACCTGCTCGAGGGCAAGGGTGTCGTCACCTTCGACTCCTCCGGCATCGGCGAGCAGCCGGTGACGTGGGCCTCGCGCGCCGAGCAGGCCAACGGAAAGACCAGCCCGGAGGAGCTCATCGCCGCCGCGCACTCGAGCTGCTTCTCCATGGCGCTCTCGCACGCCCTGGCCGGCGCCGGCACCCCGCCCACCAGGATCGAGACGAAGGCCGACGTCACCTTCCAGCCGGGCACGGGCATCACCGGCATCCACCTGAGCGTCGAGGGCACCGTCCCGGGCCTGGACGCCGACGGGTTCGCCGCCGCCGCCGAGGACGCCAAGAAGAACTGCCCGGTCAGCCAGGCGCTCGCCGGCACCGAGATCACCCTCTCGGCGAAGCTCGCCTGACGGTTCGCCGACACCATCGAAGCCGCGTTCCCGCACCCGGGGGCGCGGCTTCCGCCGTCCGCGGGGTACCCGGCCGCCGGGCGTCCGGGGGGCGGGAAGGGGCCGAAAGATGGGTTGACAATGACCCGCTCAAGTTTTGTGCTGGTAGGTAGGGCACGCAGGAGGGGCGCGGGGACGGAAACCGGTCGGAAGGGGTACGGCGATGACGCGTGCGGTCGGGATCGATCTCGGAACGACGAACTCGGTGGTGGCGGTACTGGAGGGCGGTGATCCCACGGTCGTCGCCAACGCGGAGGGCGCGCGGACGACCCCCTCGGTCGTCGCCTTCGCGAAGAACGGGGAGGTCCTCGTCGGGGAGGTCGCCAAACGGCAGGCGGTGACGAACGTCGAGCGCACCGCGCGCTCCGTCAAGCGGTACATGGGCGACCCGCACTGGCACTTCCCTGAGCAGGGCTCCGTGGACGGCACCCGCTACCGGGCGCAGGAACTCTCCGCCCGCGTCCTGCAGAAGCTCAAGCGCGACACCGAGTCCTACCTCGGCGAGGACGTCACGGACGCCGTGATCACCGTGCCCGCCTACTTCGACGACACCCAGCGGCAGGCCACCAAGGAGGCCGGGGAGATCGCCGGCCTCACGGTGCTGCGCATCATCAACGAGCCGACGGCGGCCGCGCTCGCGTACGGGCTGGACAAGGAGAACGAGCAGACCGTCCTCGTCTTCGACCTCGGCGGCGGCACCTTCGACGTGTCCCTCCTGGAGATGGGCGACGGCGTCATCGAGGTCAAGGCCACCAACGGCGACACGCACCTGGGCGGCGACGACTGGGACCAGCGGGTCGTGGACCACCTCGTGAAGCGGTTCAAGGCGCACCACGGCGTCGACCTCGGGGCCGACAAGATGGCGGTCCAGCGGCTGCGCGAGGCCGCGGAGAAGGCCAAGATCGAGCTGTCCAGCTCCTCCGAGACGACGATCAACCTTCCCTACCTCACCGCCTCGTCCGCCGGCCCGCTGCACCTGGAGGAGACGCTCACCCGCGCCCAGTTCCAGGACCTCACCGCGGACCTGCTGGAACGCTGCAAGGGTCCCTTCCACCAGGCCGTCAAGGACGCCGGGGTGAAGCTCTCCGCCATCGACCACGTCATCCTCGTCGGCGGCTCCACGCGGATGCCCGCCGTCACCGAACTGGTCAGGGAACTCACCGGCAAGGACCCGCACAAGGGCGTCAACCCCGACGAGGTCGTCGCCGTCGGCGCGGCACTCCAGGCGGGCGTCCTGCGCGGCGACGTCAAGGACGTCCTCCTCCTCGACGTCACCCCGCTGTCCCTCGGCATCGAGACCAAGGGCGGCATCATGACCAAGCTCATCGAGCGCAACACCACGATCCCCACCCGGCGTTCGGAGATCTTCACCACCGCCGCGGACAACCAGCCCTCCGTGGGCATCCAGGTCTACCAGGGCGAACGCGAGATCGCCGCCTACAACAAGAAGCTCGGCGTCTTCGACCTCACCGGCCTGCCGCCCTCCCCGCGCGGCGTCCCGCAGATCGAGGTGGCCTTCGACATCGACGCCAACGGGATCATGCACGTCTCGGCGAAGGACCTCGCGACCGGGCGCGAGCAGAAGATGACCGTCACCGGCGGCTCGGCCCTCCCCAAGGAGGACATCGACCGCATGATGCGCGACGCGGAGAGCTACGCGGAGGAGGACCGCGAGCGGCGCGAGGCGGTCGAGACGCGCAACCAGGCGGAGCAACTCGTCTACCGGACGGAGAAGTTCGTCGGGGAGAACGAGGACCGCGTACCGGCGGACGTCAAGGCGGACGTGGAGTCGGCGGTGACGGACCTGAAGGCCCTGCTGAACGGCGAGCCCGACACGGCCGCCCTCCGGGCGGGGGTGGAGCGACTCGCGACGGTGAGCCAGCGGGTGGGACAGGCGATGTACCAGGAGAGCGGGGCGGCGACCGCCTCCGGACCCGAAGCCGGTCCCGGTGCCGAACCGTCGGAAGGCGCCGAGGGCGTCGTGGACGCGGAGATCGTGGACGAGGACGGCGGGGACGGCGAGGACGGCGAGGGCGAGGCGCGAAAGGGAGGCGGCAAGGGCGCGGCGTGACCGGGGTGCCCCCCCGGTCACCGAACCCCGGCGCCTCGTCAACTCCCGGGCCGGGCCGTCCCGTCCGGCCGCCGGAACGCCAGCAGAGTGAAACGCGGGTCGGGACGCGGCCGGTCCTGGTCGGGCAGCGCGGCCAGCCGCGTCGCGAACGACTCGGTCGCCGCGTCCCCCGGCGGCAGTGTCATGAACCACCCCCGGCGCAGGTCCGCGAGCGTCCGCCGCGGACTGCGCCCCTGCCCGTGTCCCCGGAAGCCGCCCCGTCCGGCCGGTACGAGTCCCGCCTCCCTCGCGCACGCCGTGACGGTGTCCGCGGCGTCCCGCGCCTCGCTCGGCGGCCGGGAGGCCAGTACCGCGTCGATGTCGCTGCCCACGTTGTGCGCGGCGCCCTTGTCGGCCGTGGTCACCCACACCCCGCCCGGCGCCAGCACCCGCGCGCACTCGGCGACCAGGACCCGTACGTCCTCCGCGCTCGGGGCGAGGTGCAGCAGCCACACCGTGGCGACCGCGTCGAAGCGGCCGTCGGGGAAGGGCAGCCGCCGGCTGTCGGCGCGCACCACGGCCCCGGGCAGCCGCGCGGCCGCCCGCCGGGCCATCGCGGGGGAGAGGTCGGAGCCCACGACCCGCAGGCCGGGCCGGGCCTCGGCGAGCCTGCGGGTGACGATGCCCGTGCCGCACGCCGCGTCGAGCAGCGTGCGCGCCCCGTCCGGCACCAGCGCGAGGACGCCCTCGGCCGCGGCCGCCGCCCGGGGTTCACCGCCGCGCAGCTCGTCGTAGCGCTCGGCCTCCTGGTCGTAGTCGAGCACGCCCGCCCTCTCTGTCCGTGTGCCCCTCCGGCTCAGCGGGCGCCGTGCACGGGGGCGAGGTCCTCCACCCGGCGGGCGAGGCCGAAGTCCAGCGCGGTGACGGCGCCGCCGGCGCTGTGCGTGTGCACCGCCAGCGCGACCGTGTCGTATCCGAGGGTGAGGTCGGAGTGGTGGTTCAGCTCCTCCTGGACCTGGGCGATGTGCACGACCATCGCGGTGGCCGCGAAGTGGGAGCCGAGGCGGTAGACGCGGGTGAGCCGGCCCTCCGTCAGCGACCAGCCGGGCAGGTCGGCCAACCGGTTGTCGATCTCCGTCCGGGACAGCGGTTCGACGGCCATGACCTCGCTCCTCACCCGAAGACCCCGGCGCGGGCCCGCCCTTGACAACGGCCGGGCACCTCGGGGGACTGGCATTCCGATCGGATGACATGATCTCATGCGTGCAGCGGTGGAGGCTTGTTTCCGGGAACGCCACACCGCGCGCACACTTCGGCACGTGGGGAGGCGTGGCGTGAGCGAACGGCGGGCCGCGCCCACCGTGGGCCAGGTCGTGCTCGGCCGACGGCTGCAGGAGCTGCGCGAGGCGGCGGGGCTGCGCCGGGAGGAGGCCGCACAGGTACTGCGGGTCGCCCCGGCCACCGTGCGGCGCATGGAGATGGCCGAGGTGACGCTCAAGATCCCGTACGTCCAGGTGCTGCTCACCACGTACGGCGTCCCCGAGCCCGAGGTCGCCGCCTTCGTCGCCCTGGTCGAGGACGCCAACGAGCCCGGCTGGTGGCAGCGGTACCACGACGTGCTGCCCGACTGGTTCAGCATGCACGTCAGCCTGGAGGGCGCGGCGCGCGTGATCCGCTCCTACGAGCCGCACTTCGCGCCCGGGCTGCTGCAGACGGAGGACTACGCGCGGGCCGTGATGGAGGCCGGCACGATCGGCCAGACGAGCCCTCAGGACGTGGAACGGCACGTGGCGCTGCGGATGCACCGGCAGAAGCTGCTCGACCGCACGGACGCGCCCCACCTGTGGGTCATCATGGACGAAACGGCACTGCTGCGGCCGGTCGGCATGCGCCCCGAGGTGATGCGGGACCAGGTGGACCGGCTCCTCGAGGCGTCCGAGGACGACGGGATCACGCTCCAGGTCGCGGAGTTCGCCGCCGGTCCGCACCCGGGCACGTACACGTCCTTCACCCTGTTCCGCTTCGCCCAGCCGGAACTGCCGGACATGGTCTACAGCGAGTACCTCACGGGTGCGCTCTACCTGGACAACCGCCTGGAGGTCGCCACCCACCTGGAGGTCCTGGACCACATGTCCGCCCAGGCCGCCTCGGCCGCCCGCACACGGGACGTGCTCAAGGCGCACCGCGAGCGGTACTGATCCGGCGTCCCCCGCCCCGGCCGACAGGCCTCAGGGGCCCGTACCCACGTAAGAGTGATCTGGGTCTCACCCTGCAACCAATCGAGCGTTACACGAGTCACCCACGTGCACCACAATTTCTCCATGGGGGGACCGTGAACCCGCAGCACCCGCACAACCCGCAGGACCCGCGGCAGGGCCAGAGCCCGCAGTACCCGCAGCCGCCGGTCCACCAGCAGAACCCGGGGCAGCCGCCCTACCCGCAGTACCAGCAGCAGCCCGGCTGGGGCACTCCGCCGCCGATGCCGCAGCCGCCCCGCCGGAACACCGGCAGGATCGTCGGATTCTCCTGTCTCGGTGTGCTGGCCCTCTTCGTGGTCCTGGGCATCGTCGTGGCCGCGGTCGGCGGCGGGGACGACGACGGCAAGAAGAGCACCGCCTCCAGCAGCCAGGCCGAGGACGACTCCGCGAAGGACGACACGGCCAGGAGCGACGCCAAGAACGACACGAAGAGCGACGCCGAGGACGACAAGAAGGACGGCGAGGGCGACAAGGCCGACGCGAAGTCGACCGGCAGCCAGGCCGACCGGTTCAAGGCCTGCGTCGCCAAGAAGGGCACCGCCGGCGAGAAGGCCGCCGTCGCGCACGTCACCAAGGTGACCGGCACCGACAAGAGGAACGACATCCTCGACGCGGCCGAGGTCTTCACCGACTTCACCGGCGGCTTCATGAGCGCCGACGCGGGCGACGCCAAGCTGATCACCTCGGCGTTCACGAGCTGCTACGAGTCGGACAACGGGCTCGTGACGGTGTACGGCAGCGACGGCGACATGATCACCAACGGCAACTACTGAGCCGCGTCCGCCGGTACATTCCGCCAGTACACATGGACGGCCGGGCGGCACCGCGTGCGCGGCGGCCGCCCGGCCTGGTGTGGGTCCCGTCCCCAGGCGACGGGACCCGGTACGCGGAGCCTCAGCGGGGGTTCATTCGAGCAGCTCCGCGTACGCGCCCATGGCCAGCGCGATGTCCGCCTGGGCCCAGAACCGGTGGTACGTGAAGACGGGCGCGGCGCCGCCCTTCAGATAACTCTCGATCTTCGACCACGCCGGGTCGTCCTTGTAGAAGGAACGGATCGAGGCGAACGTCGAGGACGAGTCGATCGTGTCGCCGTTCGGCATGGTGCCGGTCCAGCCGCTGGGGACGTACACGCTGTCCTCGAAGCGGTTGTAGTCGGCGCGGGTCTCCGGGACGGCGATGCCGAGGTCGTCCTGGTAGTGGTCCCACATGCCGTCCAGCAGCGCCTTCGCCGTCGACTTCGCCTCCGTGTCGCCGGACTCGGCGGCGTAGTACGTCAGGGTCTTGGCGTACGCGGCGGCCACGCCCACGTCGTCGGTGTAGTCGGCGACGGTGACGTGCAGACCGCTGTTGTCGCCGGGGGCCGAGGCGTTCCAGGTGTCCGGCTTCCCCGACCACTGGAGGGTGGAGGGGACCCGGTAGGTGCCGTCCGGGTTGATCGTGGTCTCGGACAGCGCCCAGTCGACCCACTTGTCCAGGACCGCCTTGGCGTCGGCGTCGCCCGTCTGCTGGTAGTACTCGGCGACGCGTTCCATCGACCACGCCTGGAAGCCGAACCACTGGTTGGACGGCGGGTCGTGGTAGACGGGCGCCTCGTCGTAGTACATGCCGTAGAACGTGGGCGTGCCGCTCGGCGGGGTGGCGTACCTGCCCTGCCAGGAGTTGGTCGCGCCGCCCGCGATCGCGCCCTCGTCGGACTGCAGCCAGCGGTAGAACTCCAGCTGCCGGTCCAGGGAGGTGGCCCAGTCCGCCGAGCCCGTGGCCGACTTGGGCTTCAGGTCGGCGTAGGAGCTGAGCGCGTACGCGGCCAGCGGGTTCTGGTAGCCGCCGTGGACGTGGCTGGAGCCGATGCGCCAGGCCCAGCCGGCGCTGGTGTCGGTGGCGCCGCCCCAGGCGTAGTACCAGGAGAGCAGGTAGTGGGAGGCGTCCTTGCCGGTGCCGGCGGCACAGGAGGAGGGCCCCACACAGTTGCCGATCTTCTTGAAGTACTTGTCGTACATCGCGTAGCGCAGGTAGTCGCCCATCTTCGCGGCCTTGCCGACGGTCGCGGAGACCTCACCGCCCTTGCCCTGCTCCTTGGCCCACACGTCGGCCCAGTACGCGGCCTGCACGGCGCGCGCGTCGGCGTCGGGGGCGTCGGTGTACTTCCACTGCTTGGAGTAGGAGGAGTCGCCGGTGAACAGGTCCAGATAGCCGTTCCTGCCGCCGTACTTGAAGGCGTCGCAGGTCGGCTGCGGGACCGTCTCCCAGACGGATTCCTGCGGGCCGCGCTGGAAGGTGTTGATGTACGAGGGTCCGCTCGTGGTGGGCCCGCCCTCGCACTTCCCGGGCGCGTTGCCGTACCCGTAGACGTTGTCGACGTCCTGGATCCAGTGCATGCCGTAGACGTCGGACGTGCCGTACGCGCTCTTCAGCTCCGCCGCGATCGGGTCACGGCCCACCGAGGCACCGGTGTCGAGCGCGGAGGGGTACTCGTCCGGGGTGTCGTACTCGGGCGCGTAGGTGGCCGGTTTCGAGGCGTCGTAGAAGGAGTTGGTGGGCTGGTCGGCGTGGGTGGGGATCATGTACTTCTCCATGATGTCCCAGGCGCCGTTGAACTTGTCCCAGTCACCGGTGACCTTGCCGTACATCGCCTGCAGCCACAGGAGATAGCTGTACGCCTCCGAGGTGGTCTCGTGCCCGTGGTCGGGCGCCTCGACGATCAGCGTCTCCACCGAGTGGTACGGAACGCCGTCAGGGGAGAAATAGCCGTTGGCCGGATCGGTGATCTTCCCGTAGAGGTCCAGGAAGCGGGCGTCGTACGCCGTCGAGCCCCTCAGCTCCGTGACGGTCACGGTGGCCTTGGCATGGCCGTTCGCGGAGGAGGTGAAGGTGGCGGCGCCGGTGCCGGAGTCGTCGGCGGTGACGGTCACCTTCTGCGCGGTGTCCCAGTTCGACGGGGTGAAGGTCAGTGAGGCGCCGTCCGTGACCGCGAGACCGTCGTTGCCGTCGGTGCGGGCGGTCGTCACGGTGACGTCCGCCGAGGGCTTCGTCGACAGTTTCACCTCGTAGCTGCCGGACGCGCCCTGGCGGACCGCCAGTTGGGCGGGCGAGGCGACGATCGCGGGTCCGGAGGCGACGGTGATGCCCACCGGACTCGACTCGGCCGAGGCGCCCAGGCTGTCGTACGCCTTGGCCACCAGTGAGTGGCCGCCCACGGACAGACCGGTGGCCGAGTAGGTGTACGGGGCGCTGGTGTCGCTGCCCAGCAGCGTGGTGTCGTCGTAGAACTCGACCTTCGCGATCGACGCGTCGTCGGCCGCGGCGGCCGTGGCCGCGAGCGGGACGGCGTCGCCCTGCGAATAGACCGCGCCGGCGCTCGGGCTGGTCAGCACGGCCACCGGCGGCTGGTGCGCGCCGGCGCAGCGGGTGCCGTCGACGGCGAAGTCGGTGGGGGCGGTGTTGGTGCCGCTGTACGTGAACTGCCCGCCCGTGGTGACGGCGGCGCCGACGGCGACCGTGCCGTTGTACGAGGCGTTCCTGACCGTGACCGACCGCCCCGACTGCGACCAGCTTCCGTTCCAGCCGTTGCTGAGCTTCTGGTTGCCGGCGTAGGAGTACGTCAGGGTCCAGCCGTCCAGGGCCTCGGAGCCCCGGTTGGTGAGGGTGAGCTCGGCGGTGAAGCCGGAGCCCCAGTCGTTCGTCGTGTAGTCGACGCTGCACCGGACGGAGGCCGCGTGCGCGGTCGTCGACCCGGTCGACAGCAGGGCGAGGGGAAGTGCGAGGGCCGCCACGGCGGCGGTCCACAGGCGCCGTGCGGCACGGCGTCTGCGTCTGGTCCCGGAGCTGGGTCTGCGCGAGGGTTCCATGGTGCTGGTCCTCCTTGCGGCTCTGGCGAGTGGGGGGAGGAGCGACAAGCTGTGAACCAGTGGGAGCGCTCCCATAGTGGGGAGAGCCACCCTCGCGGTCAAGTCATGTGAACACCCGAAAAGATTTCGACGAGGTTCACCTACGGTGAGGGGCCGGTTTCGGCGGGTTCCCGGCTCGACCCCCTTGGATTCGCCCCCGGTTGGCGCTACCTTCCCCACACCAGTGGGAGCGGTTCCATCAGTCGACGCGTCCGTCACGGACGCGACCGAGCTGCAAGGAGTCGCTCATGCGCCACCCCCCGCGTTCACTAGTTGCAACCGTGGTCCGCGCGGCCGCGCCCCGTGCGCCGGTCCGGCGACGGCCCGACGCACCCTCCGGGCCGGGACGCGAAGCGGCCTCCGTCCGGCCAAGGACACCCGCGCGCACCCCCTCGTGGACCACGTCGTGAACCGGTCCGAGAACCGGGTCCCGCCGCCTGCCGGCCGGGTCCGCCTCTCCCGGGACCGCTCCTTCGGTCCCTCCCCGCTCTCCGGCCGCGACGGCGCACCCCCGTCGTACGGAGCCGGGCCGCGCGGTCACCGCGCGCCCTGAACGGAAGACCCCGCACGGCACCACGCGGGCCGAACCGGGCACCACCCGACAGGAAGAAGGAAACACGCACTCATGAGCCGTACCAGAACAGCGTTGTTCGCCGCCCTGGCACTGATCGCCGGGGGTACGGGCACCGCCCTCATGGCACCCACCGCAGGAGCCGCCACCGCGGCCGTCCCCTGCTCCGTCGACTACCAGATACAGAACGACTGGGGCTCCGGCTTCACCGCCAACGTGACCGTCAAGAACAACGGCGCCGCCAAGACGAGCTGGTCCCTGAAGTGGTCCTACGCCGGCAGCCAGAAGGTCGCCAGCGGCTGGAACGCCAAGTTCAGCCAGAGCGGGAACGCGGTCACCGTCACCAACGAGAGCTACAACGGCTCGCTGGGCACCGGCGCTTCGACCAGCTTCGGCTTCCAGGGCAGCTACAGCGGCTCCAACGCCGTACCGGCCGGCTTCACGCTCGACGGCGTCACCTGCAACGTCGACTCCGGCGGCGGGGACGACGGCGGTGGCGGGGACGACGGCGGCGGCACCACCGACCCGTCCGGCCGCGTGGACAACCCGTACGCCGGCGCCAAGGTGTACGTGAACCCGGAGTGGTCGGCCCTGGCCGCCGCCGAACCGGGCGGCGACCGCGTCTCCGACGAGCCGACGGGCGTCTGGCTGGACCGCATCGCCGCCATCGAGGGCGCGAACGGCGGCATGGGCCTGCGCGACCACCTCGACGCGGCGCTGGAGCAGAAGGGCAGCGGCGAGGAGGTCGTCCAGCTCGTCGTCTACGACCTGCCGGGCCGCGACTGCTCCGCCCTCGCCTCCAACGGCGAACTCGGCCCCGACGACATCGACAAGTACAAGTCCGACTTCATCGACCCGATCGCGGACATCCTGTCCGACTCCAAGTACGCCTCGCTGCGGATCGTCGCCACGATCGAGATCGACTCGCTGCCCAACCTCGTCACCAACACCGGCAGCAAGTCGACCGCCACGCCCGAGTGCGACGAGATGAAGGCCAACGGCAACTACGTGAAGGGCGTCGGCTACGCGCTGGCGCAGCTCGGCGCGATCCCCAACGTCTACAACTACGTGGACGCCGGCCACCACGGCTGGCTCGGCTGGGACGACAACTTCCGCCCCACCGCCGAGCTGTTCAAGACGGCGGCCACCAGTGAGGGCGCCAGCGTCGACGACGTGCACGGCTTCATCACCAACACCGCCAACTACAGCGCCCTGAAGGAGGAGAACTTCACCATCGACGACACCGTCAACGGCACCTCCGTGCGCCAGTCCAAGTGGGTGGACTGGAACCGGTACGTCGACGAGCTGTCGTACGCCCAGGCCTTCCGCGAGGAGGCGGTCTCCGTCGGCTTCAACTCCGACATCGGCATGCTGATCGACACCTCCCGCAACGGCTGGGGCGGTTCCGAGCGGCCCACCGGGCCCGGCGCCAAGACCAGCGTCGACACGTACATCGAGGGCGGACGCATCGACCGCCGCATCCACGTCGGCAACTGGTGCAACCAGTCCGGTGCCGGTCTGGGCGAACGCCCGCAGGCGGCCCCCGAGTCCGGGATCGACGCCTACGTGTGGATGAAGCCCCCGGGCGAGTCCGACGGAGCCAGCGAGGCCATCGACAACGACGAGGGCAAGGGCTTCGACCGGATGTGCGACCCGACGTACACGGGCAACGCGCGCAACGGGAACAACATGTCGGGCGCCCTCGGGGACGCCCCCGTCTCCGGCCACTGGTTCTCCGCCCAGTTCCGCGAGCTGATGGACAACGCTTACCCGCCGCTGTCCTGACCCGCACGGCAACGGCGAACCGCCCGGTCCGCGCATGCGGGCCGGGCGGTTTCGTCCGGAGACGGGGGGCGTCAGTCGTTGACGTCCGCCGGGTTCGAGCCGAGGCGCCGGTCCTCGTCGAGCGCGCTGATGGCGCCCAGGTCCTCCTCGTCGAGCGAGAAGTCGAAGACGTCGAAGTTCTCCTTGATCCGCGAGGGGGTCACGGACTTCGGGATCACGACGTTGCCGAGCTGCAGGTGCCAGCGCAGCACCACCTGGGCCGGCGTCCGGCCGTGCTTGCGGGCGATCGCCACGATCGCCGGCACGTCCAGCAGACCCTTGCCGGAGCCGAGCGGCGACCACGCCTCGGTCGCGATGCCGTGCTCCGCGTGGACCTCGCGTGCCGTCTGCTGCTGGAGCTGCGGGTGCAGCTCGATCTGGTTGACCGCCGGCACGACCGAGGTCGCTTCGAGGAGCGTCGTCAGATGCTCGGGAAGGAAGTTGGAGACGCCGATCGCCTTGGCGCGGCCCTCCTCGTACAGCTTCTCGAAGGCCTTGTAGGTGTCGACGAACGTGCCCCGGTCCGGCATCGGCCAGTGGATCAGGTACAGATCCACGTACTCCAGGCCGAGCTTCTTCAGCGAGGTGTCGAAGGCACGCAGGGTGCTGTCGTGGCCCTGGTCGGCGTTCCAGAGCTTGGTGGTGACGAAGAGCTCCTCACGGGGGAGCCCGGAGGAGGCGATCGCCCTGCCGGTGCCCTCCTCGTTGCCGTAGATCGCCGCGGTGTCGATGCTGCGGTAGCCCGCCTCCAGGGCGGTGCTCACGGCACGCTCCGCCTCGTCGTCCGCCACCTGCCAGACGCCGAAGCCGAGCTGGGGCATCTCGACGCCGTTGTTGAGGATGATCGGGGGGACCTTGCTGCTCACGAGCTCTCGAATCCTTAGGTCGTCGGTGGGTGCGTCGGGCCGTTCGTCTGTTCATCACACCCGTAGGTGCTCCTGCCCGGACTCGGGCCCGATTACCCCATCGTCAACGATCACGCTGCGTGTTGCATTCCGGGTGGTCTGTTCCCCGTCGGGTACCGCCCGCCCTCGTCGGGTACGGCGTGCCGAAAGATCGCCTCACGCCCGGTAGAGCGCCTCGACCTCGGCCTCGTAGGCGTTCTCGATCGCCCTGCGCTTCAGTTTCAGCGAGGGGGTGAGCAGCCCGTGCTCCTCGGTGAACTGGTGCGCCAGGATACGGAACGTACGGATCTGCTCGGCCCGGGACACCTGCGTGTTCGCGGCGACGACCGCCCGCCGCACCTCCGTCTCCAGGTCCGGGTCGCGTACCAGCCGGGCCGGGTCGAGCCGCGGCTTGCCGCGCATCTGCAGCCAGTGCTCCACCGCCTCCTGCTCCAAGGTGACCAGCGCCGCCACGTACGGCCGGTCGTTGCCGACGACGAGGCACTGCGCCACCAGCGGATGGTCCCGCACCCGCTCCTCCAGCGGTCCCGGCGAGACGCTCTTGCCGCCCGAGGTGACCAGGATCTCCTTCTTGCGCCCGGTGATGGTGAGGTAGCCGTCCTCGTCGAGCGTGCCCAGGTCGCCGGTGGCGAGCCAGCCCTCGTGCAGCGCCTCGTCGGTGGCCTTCTCGTTGTTGAGGTACCCCTGGAAGACGTTGTCGCCGCGCAGCCAGACCTCGCCGTCCTCCGCGATGTGCACCGACATGCCCGGGATCGCCTGGCCGACCGTGCCGTACCGGGTGCGCTCGGGGGGGTTGGCGGTCGCGGCCGCCGTGGACTCCGTGAGCCCGTAGCCCTCGTAGACCTGCACGCCGGCGCCCGCGAAGAACAGCCCGAGCCGACGGTCCATCGCCGAACCGCCGGACATCGCGTGCCGCACCCTGCCGCCCATCGCGGCCCGGATCTTCGCGTAGACGAGCTTGTCGAAGAACTGGTGCTGCATCCGCAGCCCCGCCGTCGGCCCCGGTCCGATCCCCCAGGCCTTTGCCTCCACGGCGTCCGCGTACTTGACCGCCACCTCGACGGCCTTCTCGAACGGTCCCGCCCTGCCCTCCTTCTCGGCCTTGCGGCGGGCGGCGTTGAAGACCTTCTCGAAGATGTACGGCACCGCGAGGAAGAAGGTCGGCCGGAACGCGGCCAGGTCGGGCAGCAGCGCGGACGCGCTGAGCTGCGGCTGATGGCCGAATCTCACCTTTCCCCGGATCGCCGCGACCTCCACCATCCGTCCGAAGACGTGCGCCAGCGGCAGGAACAGCAGGGTGGACGCCTCGTCGCCGCGGCGGGAGTGGAACACCGGCTCCCAGCGCCGGATCACCGTGTCCGTCTCGAACATCAGGTTGCCGTGGGTGAGCACACAGCCCTTGGGGCGGCCGGTGGTGCCGGAGGTGTAGATGATCGTCGCCACCGTGTCGGGGGTGACCGCCTGCCGGTGCCGGTGCACCGCGGTGTCGTCGAGGTGCGCGCCCGCGTCGTACAGCTCCTGCACCGCGCCCGCGTCGAGCTGCCACAGCCGGCGCAGATGGGGGAGGCGGTCGATGACCGTGGCGATGGTCATCGCGTGGTCCTCGTGCTCCACCATCGCGGCGCTGACCTGCGCGTCGTGCAGCATCCAGCAGACCTGCTCGGCGGAGGAGGTCGGATAGACCGGGACGACCTCGGCGCCGATGGACCACAGCGCGAAGTCGAACAGGGTCCACTCGTAGCGGGTGGGACACATGATCGCGACCCGGTCGCCGAAGTGGACACCCTGGGCGAGGAGGCCCTTGGCGAGGGCGAGCACCTCGTCGCGGAACTCGGCGGCGGTGACGTCGCGCCACCGTCCGTCGGGGCCCTTGCGGCCCAGGGCGATGCGCGAGGGGTCCTCCTGGGCATGCTCGAAGACGACGTCGGCCAGTCCGCCCGCCGGCGGTGGCGACGTCTCCAGCGGAGGGTTGGTGAACTCGTGCAAACCCCGCTCCTCGTGCGTTCCCGGACAGTGCGTTCCCGGACAGGGCGTGAAAGCTACCCCACGGCGCGACGGGGCGGGAGGGGGGTGAAAAGCGAGCGTTGTTCACGGAACGCACTGGTCAACGGAAGAAAATGCGCCCACATGGGTCGGGGCGGGACAGAAAGCTGACCTCCGGGTAAGTTCCGGCCGCGCAATCTCCACGGAATCTGCCCGGGGCGGGCACCGGGCGACACGGGTTACTGATGGGTAGCGGCGGCGTTCCGGGCACCGCGGAGGGCCGGGTGGAACGGCCCGTTCCGGTGGTGGTCCGGAGAACCGGCGAGGGCTGCCGGGCGCGGTGCGGGCGGGCTTGCGCGGGCTGGGCGAAGGGGGCGGTGCGGGCGGGCTTGCGTGGGGCCGGGGAGACGGCGCGGTGTGGGCGGGCCGGGCAGAGGCGGCGGCGAGCGGGCGGGCGTAGGCGGTCCGGCAGGGTGACGGCGCGGTGAAGGGCCGGGCCGGTGATGTCCTCCGTGCACCACCGACCCGGTCGGCGGCACAGCCGCCACCTAGTTCAGCGCCCCGCGCGCCGCATCCGTCACTGCCCCGGCCGGCGCAGCCGCGCACCGCCCGCCAGCAGCGCCGAGGCCAGCGCCTCCGCGGCGGGCCGGGCCGACCCCGGCCGCTGAGCGTGCACCAGGACGAACTCGACCTCGCCGAGCGGGGGCAGCCCCGCCCGCTCCGGGATCCGCACCAGTCCCGGCGGCACCAGCCCCCGCGAGTGCGCCATCACCCCGAGACCCGCCCGCGCCGCCGCCACCAGCCCGTTGAGACTCCCGCTCGTGCAGGTGATCCGCCAGGACCGCCCGGCACGCTCCAACGCCCGCAGGGCCAGCTCCCGGGTGATGCCCGGCGGCGGGTACACGATCAGCGGCACCGGTCGTGCCGGGTCCAGCCGCAGCCGTTCCGCGCCGATCCACACCAGCTCGTCGTGGCGGAGGAGCTGCCCGCGCGGGTCCCCCTCGCGCCGCTTGGCGAGCACGAGGTCGAGCTGCCCGGCCGCGAGCCGTTCGTGCAGCGTGCCCGACAGCTCCACCGTCAGTTCCAGATCGACCTCGGGGTTCTCGTGCCGGAAGCCCTCCAGGATCTCCGGCAGACGGGTCAGGACGAAGTCCTCCGAGGCCCCGAAGCGCAGTCGCCCCCGTGGCCGCGCGCCGCCGAAGTGGGCCGCCGCCTGCTCGTGCACCTCCAGGATCCGGCGGGCGAAGCCGAGCATCGCCTCACCGTCCTCCGTCAGCTCCACGGAGTGGGTGTCGCGGGTGAAAAGCGCCCGGCCCGTCGCCTCCTCAAGCCGGCGCACGTGCTGGCTGACCGTCGACTGCCGCAGCCCGAGCCGCCCGGCGGCCCGCGTGAAGCTCAGCGTCTGCGCCACCGCGAGGAAGGTGCGCAGCTGGGAGGGCTCGTACACGGCGACCAGCCTAGGCGGTACCGGCGGGGGAGGCCCGTCCCCCGTCTCCTCGGGGAGACGGGGGGACGGGTCCTCCCTCACTCGCCGGCCACCCCTCCTCCTTTGCCCCGGCCGAAGAACTTCCCGGCGATCCGTCCGGCCGTCCGGGAGGGGAGGAGACGGGAGAAGACGAAGGCCTGCGCGGCGAACGTGCGGCCGTCGACGACGGCGGGTGCGCGGCCGCGCAGGGCGGCCATGACGGTGTCCGCGGTCTGTTCGGGCTGCCGCTTCCCCGGAACGGTCCGGCGGTTCATGGGCGTCTCGACCGCGCCGGGACTGACCGCCACCACCCGCACCCCCGAGCCCCGGGTCTCCTCCCAGAGCGCCCGGGTGAAGGAGAGCACGAACGCCTTCGAGGCCCCGTAGGCGGCGTTGTGGGGCGCGGGCGCGTAGGCCGCGGTGCTGGCGATGTTGACGATCGCGCCCCGGCCGCGGGCCACCATGTCCGGCAGGAAGTGCGCGGTCAGCTCCGCCACGGCGCCGGCGTTCAGGTCCACCAGGGCGCGCGTCGCCCCCGGATCGGCCCCGGCCACCGGGCCCACCAGCGCCACACCGGCGTTGTTGACCAGCAGGTCGATCTCCACGCCCGTGTCCCGCAGGCGCTTGGCGAGGAGGGTGGGCGCGTCCCGGGCGGACAGGTCCAGCGGCAGGGTCAGTACCTCGGTCCCGTGCTCGTCCCGCAGTCGCCGCGCCGCGCTCTCGAGCCGCGCGGAGTCCCGGCCCACCAGGACCAGGTCCGTGCCCCGCGCGGCCAGCCGCTGTGCGATCGCGGCTCCGATGCCCGAGCCGGCGCCGGTGACCAGTGCCGTTTCGCGGTGGGGGAGGGGACGCCGCTTCTTCGATTCGTCGTTGACCGTCATGGCCGCCACGCTAAAGTTTCACATTGACGTCAAGGTCAAGTGCCGAACGAGGGCGGGACGGGGAGCGATATGCGGATCGGAGAACTGGCCAGGGCCACCGGGGTCAGTACCCGCTCCCTGCGGTACTACGAGGAGCAGGGGCTGCTGCCCTCGGAACGGCTCCCCAACGGCTACCGGGAGTACGGGGAAGAGGCGGTCCGGCAGGTCGCCTTCATCCAGGACCTCTTCAGCGCGGGCCTGTCCTCCGGAGTCGTCCGGGAGATCCTTCCCTGTGCCGGACAGGAGCGGCCCCAGGGGGACTGCGGCGCCCTCCTCGCCCGCGTCCGTCAGGTGCGCGACCAACTGGCGCAGCAGGAGCGGCAACTGGCCGGGCGGCGCGAGATCCTCGAACGCTACCTCTCGGGCGCCGCCGCCCCCACCGGCCTCACGCCCCCCTCGCCCTCGCCGACTCCGTAGAGGCCGTCGCGCCGCACCCGTCCTCGCCCCTTCGGCCCGCCTCCTCATCACGCACCGCGATCGCAGTGAGAGTGGTGTGCCGCTTTCCCGATGACAGGGGAAGGCGCACGATGGAAGACGCCGGTGGGAAGGCCGCCGAGCGACCGGAGTGCGCGACGCACCTGACGTGGTGGAGCACAGTGAAACGCCTGCGATGGCCGCGACGGATGCCCGTCGACCCCTACATCGTCCTGCTGCTGGCGACGGTGGGGCTCGCGGCCCTCGTCCCCGCGCGGGGCCTCGCCGCCGACACGGTCTCCGGCGCCTCCACGGCCGCGATCGCCTTCCTCTTCTTCCTCTACGGGGCCCGGCTCTCCACCCGCGAGGCGATGGACGGACTGCGCCACTGGCGTCTCCATCTCACCGTCCTGATCTGTACCTTCGTCGTCTTCCCGCTGCTCGGCCTGGCCGCCCGCGGCCTGGTGCCGGTGCTCCTGACGCACTCCCTCTACACCGGGCTGCTCTTCCTCACCCTCGTTCCCTCGACGATCCAGTCCTCCATCGCCTTCACCTCGATGGCCCGCGGCAACGTGCCCGCCGCGATCTGCGCGGGCTCCTTCTCCTCGCTCGTCGGCATCGTCGTCACCCCGCTCCTCGCGGCGGCGCTGCTCGGCGGCAGCGGGGGCGGGTTCTCCGCGGACTCCCTGATCAAGATCGTGCTCCAGCTCCTCGTGCCGTTCGTGGCCGGGCAGGTGCTGCGGCGCTGGATCGGCGGCTTCGTGACCCGGCACAAGAAGGTGCTGGGGCTCGTCGACCGCGGCTCGATCCTCCTGGTCGTCTACACCGCGTTCAGCGAGGGCATGGTGCGCGGGATCTGGCACCAGGTGAGCCCGGCGCGGCTGGCCGGGCTGCTCGGGGTGGAGGCGGTGCTGCTCGCGGTGATGCTGGCGTCCACCTGGTACGGGGCGCGGGCGCTGGGCTTCGGGCGGGAGGACCGGATCGCCATCCAGTTCGCGGGCTCCAAGAAGTCCCTGGCCTCCGGGCTGCCGATGGCGAGCGTCCTGTTCGGGGCGCAGGCCTCCCTGGCGGTGCTGCCGCTGATGCTGTTCCACCAGATGCAGTTGATGGTGTGCGCGGTGATCGCCAAACGGCGGGCGCGGGACGCCGATGCCGGTGCCGGTGCCGACGGCGACGGCGACGGCGATGGCGACGGTGACGCCGGGGCGTCGGGCGGGGAGGGAGCCCACCCCGCCGGGCGCGGGCACGACCCGGCCCGAACGGGCTGAGCCCGGGGGCGCGGGCACGCGCGCCGTGAGGTGCGGCGCGTGTCCCGGGGGCTCCGCCCCTCGGGAGCCGCCGCGTTCCCCCTGCGCCGTCCCTCAGCCCAGGGACGCGGCCGTCCGCAGGGCGATCCGGTGGTCCCCGGCGTAGATGTTCATGGAGCTGCCCCGCAGGAAGCCCACCAGGGTCAGCCCGGTCTCCGCCGCCAGGTCGACCGCCAGGGAGGACGGCGCCGAGACCGCCGCGAGGACCGGGATGCCGGCCATGACCGCCTTCTGCGCGAGCTCGAAGGAGGCGCGGCCCGAGACCATCAGGATCGTGCGGGACAGCGGCAGCGCGTCGTTCTGCAGGGCGCGGCCCACCAGCTTGTCGACCGCGTTGTGCCGGCCCACGTCCTCCCGCACGTCCAGCAGTTCGCCGTCCTCCGAGAACAGCGCCGCCGCGTGCAGCCCGCCGGTGCGGTCGAAGACCCGCTGGGCCGCGCGCAGCCGGTCCGGCAGCGCGGCCAGCAGCTCCGGCTCCAGCCGCATCGGCCCGGCGGCGGACGCGGCGGACGCGGCAGAGCCGGCGGAGGTGCCTGTGTCGTCGATGGCCCAGCGGGCCGTCGTGCGGACCGCGTCCAGGCTCGCCTTGCCGCACAGTCCGCACGAGGACGTCGTGTACACGTTGCGTTCCAGGGTGATGTCGGGGATCACGACACCGGGCGCGGTCTGCACGTCCACCACGTTGTAGGTGTTCGAACCGTCCACCGTGGCGCCCGCACAGTAGACGATGTTCCTCAGCTCGTCGGCCGCGCCCAGCACCCCCTCGCTCACCAGGAAGCCCGCGGCCAGCGCGAAGTCGTCGCCCGGGGTGCGCATGGTGATGGCGAGGGGTTTGCCGTTGAGGCGGATCTCCAGCGGCTCCTCGGCGACGAGCGTGTCGGGACGGGCCGAGACCGCCCCGTCCCGGATGCGGATGACCTTGCGTCGTTCCGTGACTCGTCCCATGTCCCGATCAGCCCCGGTTCCGTCCGTGTGGGTGGCCGCGCCGGCCCTTGTCACAGAGGTTGCCACGGGGCGGCGGATCAATCATCCCTCCCCGCCCCGCACGTGATCGTCCGGCCCGCCCCGTCGGCCCTCGTGGGCCGGGCGGCTCGCGCGCAGCGAGGCCAGCAGCCGCAGCCGGTCCGCCTGGGCGCCCGGCTCGGCGGTGAACACCAGCATCACGGGACCCGGGTTCCCGGGCAGCGGGTACGTGTCCCAGTCCAGGACGAGGTCACCGACCTCCGGCACCCGGAACGTCTTGGTCCCGCTGACCGAGGCGCGGACGTCGTGCCGGGCCCACAGCCGGCGGAACTCCGCGCTGCGGATGCTGAGTTCGCCGACGATCGCGGTGGCGCGGGGATGCGTGGGATCGGTCGCGACGGCCGCGCGCAGCATCCCGATGTAGTCCAGGGCCTGGCGCTCCCAGTCGTGGCAGCGGCGTCCGTCGTTGAGTTCCTCGTCGAACAGCAGCAGGAGCATGTTGAGCCGCTCGGCCGGCAGGCCGGACGGGTCGCCGAGCAGTGCCTCGGCCATCACGTTCCGGTCGAGCAGGTCGAGGTGCCGGCCGAGGACCACCGCCGGGGTGTCCATCACCCGCAGCAGCCGGCGCGTGCTGTCGGGCACCCGCTCGGGGGCCCGCTCCGGCCGGGCGGGGACCGGGCGGCGGGCGGCATGGGCCAGGGTGAACAGGTGCCGCCGCTCCTCCTCGTCGAGGTTCAGCGCGCCGGCCAGCGACTCCAGGACCGTGTCGGAGGGGCGCACCTCGCGGCCCTGCTCCATCCGCTGGTAGTAGTCGGTGCTCAGCCCCGCCAGCAGGGCCAGCTCCTCCCGCCGCAGCCCGCTGACCTTGCGCCGGCCGCCCGGCTCCAGGCCGACGTCGCGCGGACGCAGCCGGCCGCGCCGGGCGCGCAGGAAGTCGCCGAGTTCACGGGCGTAGGGGTGCGGGCTGCTCATGGCGTCCAGTGTGCGGCCCCGCCGGGCACGCAGGGTAGGTCCGGAAAACCTAGGGAAACGGGGACCATCGAGCCGGCCCCGATCGCTCCTAGCGTCGTCGGTCCGGCGACCGCCGGGCGACCTCGCGTCGACCGCCCGGCGCGCTCGCCCCGACCGCTCAGCGACCCGCGCCCCCAGGAGCAGCACATGACCGCATGGACCGCCGACCGCATCCCCGACCAGCACGGCAGGGTCGCCGTCGTGACCGGGGCCAACTCCGGCCTCGGCCTGCTCACCGCCACCGAGCTGGCCCGGCGCGGTGCTCGCGTCGTGCTCGCCGTCCGCGACACGGAGGCGGGCCGGGAGGCCGCCCGCCGGATCGGCGGCGACACGGAGGTGCGCCACCTCGACCTGGCCTCGCTCGCCTCGGTGCGCGCGTTCGCCGAGAAGCTGAGCGCCGACCACCCGGTGATCGACCTGCTGATCAACAACGCCGGACTCGTCCTCCTCGGCCCCCGCCACACGACCGCCGACGGTTTCGAACTGCACCTGGGCACCAACATGCTGGGGCATTTCGCGCTCACCGGGCTGCTGCTCGGCAACCTGGCCGCGGCGCCCGCGGCGCGCGTGGTGAGCCTCAGCTCGATCACCCACAAGAACGCGCACCTCGACTTCGACGACCTGATGTGCGAACGGAACTACAAGGCCCCCGAGGCGTACAGCCGGTCCAAGCTCGCCACCACGGCGTACGGCGTCGAACTCGACCGGCGCCTGCGGGCAGCCGGATCGCCCGTGCTCAGCGTCCTCGCCCACCCCGGTCTGACCCGGACGAACCTGACGCCGCGCGCGTGGGAGCACCGGGGGCGGCTCGGGGCGTTCGTCGCCCGGGCGGGGCTGCTGGCCACGCAGCCGGTGGAGCAGGGGGTGCTGCCGCAACTGAGGGCGGCCACGGACCCGGAGGTGCGGGGCGGACAGTTCTTCGGTCCTGGCGGGCTGGGGGAGACCCGGGGGCGGGTGGTCGAGGCCCGCCTCGGCCGGGAGGCGGGCGACCCCGGGATCGCCCGGCGCCTGTGGGAGACGGCGGAGCGGTTGACGGGCGTCACCTGCCTCTGAGGCTCACCGCGACGTCGTCGTGGCCGCGCCGGGACCCGTCGGGACGGCGGCCCGACGGGTCCCGGCGCGGCCCCCGACTGGTCCTACGGGGGGCGTGGCCCCGGGTCCTACGAGGCGCGGCCCCCGACGGGTACCACGGGGTGTGGCCCGGGTGGCCGCGACCGCTCGCCGCTCGACGCGGACCGTTCGTCGCGCGCACCCCACCGCTCACCGCATACGGGCAAGCCGTTGCCTTCTCAACTACCGCCCGCGTGCCTACCGTTCCTGATCCATGAGCCCCCCTGTCGCACCCCCTGGCTGGAGCCGCTGGCTGGTCCCCCCGGCCGCCCTCGCCATCCACCTCTCCATCGGCCAGGCCTACGCCTGGAGCGTCTTCAAGCCGCCCCTCGAAGCGGCCCTCGGCCTCTCCGGCACGCAAAGCGCCCTGCCCTTCCAGCTCGGCATCGTGATGCTCGGCCTGTCCGCCGCCTTCGGCGGCACACTCGTCGAGCGCAACGGCCCCCGCTGGGCCATGACCGTCGCCCTGGTCTGCTTCTCCTCCGGCTTCCTGCTCTCCGCCCTCGGCGCCGCCACCGAGCAGTACTGGCTGATCGTCTTCGGCTACGGCTTCGTCGGCGGCATCGGCCTCGGCATCGGGTACATCTCCCCGGTCTCCACGCTCATCAAGTGGTTCCCCGACCGCCCCGGCATGGCCACCGGCATCGCCATCATGGGCTTCGGCGGCGGCGCGCTGATCGCCTCGCCCTGGTCGGCGCAGATGCTGGACTCCTTCGGCTCCGACAGCTCCGGCATCGCCCTCGCCTTCCTGGTGCACGGCCTGTCGTACGCCGTCTTCATGACCCTCGGCGTCCTCCTCGTCCGCGTCCCGCGCGGCCACGCTCCCGCGTCCGCCGTCGCGGCCGCCGAGGACCCGGGGGCCGGGACCGACGCGCCCGCCGTCCCGGAGGCGGCACCGCGGGTCTCCGCCCGCAGCGCGGTCCGCACCCCGCAGTTCTGGCTGTTGTGGGTGGTGCTCTGCACCAACGTGACCGCGGGCATCGGCATCCTGGAGAAGGCCGCGCCGATGATCACGGATTTCTTCGCGGACTCCTCGACGCCCGTCTCCGTCTCCGCGGCCGCCGGCTTCGTCGCCCTGCTGTCCGCGGCCAACATGGCCGGCCGCATCGGCTGGTCCACCACCTCGGACCTGATCGGCCGCAAGAACATCTACCGCGTCTACCTCGGCGTCGGCGCCGTGATGTACGCGCTGATCGCCTCCTTCGGCGACGACTCCAAGCCGCTGTTCGTCCTGTGCGCGCTGGTCGTCCTCTCCTTCTACGGCGGCGGCTTCTCGACCGTCCCCGCCTATCTGAAGGACCTCTTCGGCACCTACCAGGTCGGCGCCATCCACGGCCGGCTGCTCACCGCCTGGTCCCTGGCCGGCGTGCTCGGCCCGCTCATCGTGAACTGGATCGCCGACCACC
Organism: Streptomyces griseoaurantiacus; assembly: GCF_036189845.1. NCBI lineage: Bacteria > Bacillati > Actinomycetota > Actinomycetes > Kitasatosporales > Streptomycetaceae > Streptomyces > Streptomyces griseoaurantiacus. Next base: position 6,186,944 of record NZ_CP108326.1, read on the forward strand.
AGGAGGACGCCGGCAAGCACGGCGCCGAGCTCTACACCCTGTCGTTCCTCATCATGATCGGACTGCTCGTCCTCGGCTTCGTCGCCAACGAACTCGTCCGCCCCGTCCACCCCCGTCACCACGTCGCCGCACCCGGCAAGGAGGCCGCCGATGACCGGCGAGAGCAGCCCGCCACCTGACCGCCGCCCACTGATCGCCTTCTCCTGGCTGTGGGTGTGCGCTCCGCTCGCCTACGGGCTGTACGAACTGGTGCGCAAAGCGACCCAACTGTTCACCGGCTGACCGGCCGCCCCACGGCGGGGTCCCGGACCACTCGGCCCCCGGGCCACGCGGCCGTTCGGCCACCGGGCCACTGAGGGAAGCCGACAATCCGCTCCCCGCTTTCCTGTCGCTTCACCTGCCGTCGTACCCGTGAGTCACTGATCAGACTGGTGGATCCGCCACCCACGCACCAGGGGGACCACCATGACGCTCGGCTCGCGCCTCACCGCCGTCGGCCACTACCAGCCCGCCAGGATCCTCACCAACGAGGACCTGGCGGGCATGGTCGACACCAGCGACGAGTGGATCCGCAGCCGGGTCGGCATCCGCACCCGCCACCTGGCCGGCCCCGACGAGCCGGTCGACGAACTCGCCGCGCACGCCGCCGCCAAGGCGCTCGCCGCGGCCGGGCACGGCCCCGAGACCGTCGACCTCGTCGTCGTCGCCACCTCCACCGCGATCGACCGGTCCCCGAACACCGCCGCCCGGGTCGCCGCCCGCCTCGGCATCCCCTCACCGGCCGCGATGGACGTCAACGTGGTCTGCGCCGGATTCCCGCACGCCCTGGCCACCGCCGACCACGCGGTGCGCGCCGGTGCCGCCACCCGCGCGCTGGTCATCGGCGCCGACAAGATGTCCGAGGTGACGGACTGGACGGACCGCACGACCTGCGTCCTGGTGGGCGACGGGGCGGGCGCGGCCGTCGTCGAGGCGGCCATCGACGAAGGCGCAGGCGCTGCCGGGGGTGCGGGGTCCGGGACGGCCGGGCTGCCCGGCATCGGGCCCGTGCTGTGGGGCTCGGTGCCCGAGATGGGCAACGCCGTGCGGATCGAGGGCACCCCGCCCCGCTTCGCCCAGGAGGGCCAGAGCGTCTACCGCTGGGCGACCACCCGCCTCCCGGCCGTCGCCCGCCAGGTGTGCGAGCGCTCCGGCATCACCCCCGCGGACCTGGCCGGAGTGGTCCTGCACCAGGCCAACCTCCGCATCATCGAACCGCTCGCCGAGAAGATCGGCGCGGTCAACGCCGTCATCGCCCGGGACGTCGTCGAGTCCGGCAACACCTCGGCCGCCAGCATCCCGCTCGCCCTGTCCAAGCTCGTCGAACGCGGCGAGCTGACCAGTGGCGACCCGGTCCTCCTCTTCGGCTTCGGCGGCAACCTGTCCTACGCGGGGCAGGTCGTCCGCTGCCCCTGAGCCGCAGACGGACGGGCGGGGCGACAGCAATTCGAACGGACAGACGAATAAAAGGGCGGCCGGCGGGAAAGGGGGCAGCGGAGCGAGGGAAGGGCGGCATCGACCGACCCGTTCCCTCCTCCGCCACCGTGGGAGCGCACAGGTGTGCCGGAAGGGGGCGAGGGTGTCCACGGAATCGCCGACGAGCGCGGTGCCGGGGCCGTGGCGGCCCGGGCCGCTGCGCGACCGGGTCCACGAGGCGCTGCTCGACCTCATCACCAGCCGCGCCCTGCCGCCCGGCCGGCACCTCGTCGAGAGCGACCTCGCCCGCCGGCTCGGGGTGTCGCGGCAGCCGGTGCGCGAGGCACTGCAACGCCTGAGCACCGACGGCTGGGTGGACCTCCGGCCCGCCCAGGGCGCGTTCGTGCACGTGCCGACACCGGCGGAGGCCGAGCAACTCGGCACCGTACGCACCCTGTTGGAGGGCGAGGCCGCCCGGCTCGCCGCCGCGGCCGCCGGCCCGGAGGGCGTCCGCGCCCTCGAGGAACTGTGCGCGGCGGGCGAACGGGCCGTGGCGGCGGGCGAGGCGGACGGCGCCGTGGCGCTCGCCGCCCGCTTCCACGCCAAGGTCATGGAACTCGCCGGGAACGCGGTCCTCGCCGAACTGGCCGCGCGTATCGACCGCCGGGTGCGCTGGTACCACGCCCCTGCCGCCCGGCAGCGCGGCCCCCGCTCCTGGGCCGAGCACCGCGAGGTGACCGCCGCGATCGCGGCCGGCGACCAGGCCCGCGCCACCGCCCTGATGCGCGCGCACACCGGGCACGCACACCGCTGAGACCCGCCGCCCGCCCCCGTGCCGACCCCGTCCGCGGCACCACCCCGCGCCCCGCCGGGCGCCCCCTGGACCGCACTTTGTCCTGTCCGAGGAGAAAGACGTGGCAATTCCCGCACGACTTCTTCCCAGCTCCGGCGGCCGCTGCTACGTTCCTCTACCGAGCAAGCCACCAACGCGGCCGAACACCGCCGCGCACAGGCCGCATCGAGACGGGGAGGGGCTCGTGAGGCGCATGACGGCACGTCCTGGCAACGCCCATCAGGCCCGCCTGCTCCGGCTGTTGCGCGACGGCGGCCCCGACTCCCGGGCCCGGCTCGGCGACCGGGTCGAGCTGTCACGGTCCAAGCTGGCCGTGGAGATCGACCGGCTGCTGGAGACGGGCCTCGTCGTGGCCGACGGACTCGCCGCCTCCCGCGGCGGCCGCCGCTCCCACAACGTCCGCCTCAACCCCCGACTCCGCTTCCTGGGCGTCGACATCGGCGCGACCTCCGTCGACGTCGCCGTCACCAACGCCGAACTGGAGATCCTCGGCCACCTCAACGAGCCGATGGACGTGCGCGAGGGCCCCGTCGCGGTCTTCGAGCGGGTCCTGTCCCTGGCGGCGAAGCTCAGGGCCGCCGGGTGGGCGGAAGGGTTCGACGGCGCCGGCATCGGCGTACCCGGACCGGTCCGCTTCCCCGAGGGCGTCCCCGTGGCGCCCCCGATCATGCCCGGCTGGGACGGCTTCCCGGTACGGGAGGCGCTCAGCCAGGAACTCGGCTGCCCGGTCCTCGTCGACAACGACGTGAACCTCATGGCGCTGGGGGAGCAGCACGCCGGTGTCGCCCGCAGCGTCGCCGACTTCCTCTGCGTCAAGATCGGCACCGGCATCGGCTGCGGCATCGTCGTCGGCGGGCGCGTCCACCGCGGGACGACGGGCAGCGCGGGCGACATCGGGCACATCCAGGCGGTGCCCGAGGGCAGGCCGTGCGCCTGCGGCAACCGGGGCTGCCTGGAAGCCCACTTCAGCGGCGCGGCCCTGGCCCGCGACGCCGAGGAGGCCGCCCGGCAGGGCCTGTCGGCCGAACTCGCGGCCCGCCTGGAGGCGAACGGCACGCTCAGCGCCGTCGACGTCGCCGCCGCGGCCGCCGCGGGCGACGCCACCTCGCTCGACCTCATCAGGGAGGGCGGCACCCGCACCGGCCAGGTCATCGCCGGCCTGGTCAGCTTCTTCAACCCGGGTCTGGTCGTCATCGGCGGCGGCGTCACCGGCCTCGGCCACACCCTGCTCGCCGCCCTGCGCACCCAGGTCTACCGCCAGTCGCTCCCGCTGGCGACCGGCAACCTCCCCATCGTGCTGGGCGAACTGGGCCCCACCGCCGGCGTCATCGGCGGGGCCCGGCTCATCAGCGACCACCTGTTCTCGCCCGCGTAGCCGCCCGCCCCGTCGAGTCCGTCGAGCGCCCCGTCGCGTCCGTCGAGCCCGCCGGCCCGTTTCGAGTCTGCGGAGCCCGTCACGACCGGCTCCGCACCCGCACCCTGCCGTACCCGCACACCCTGCTGCTTCTGCTTCCGCTCCCGCGTCCCGCCCTGCATCCGGCCGTCCGTACGCCCGCCGAGGGGACCTCACATGGCACCGGAACCACCCCTGCTCAGCATGTCCGGCATCACCAAGTCCTTCCCCGGCGTCCGCGCCCTGGACGGCGTCGACCTCGACGTCCGGGCCGGCGAGGTGCACTGCCTGCTCGGCCAGAACGGCGCGGGCAAGTCCACCCTGATCAAGGTCCTGGCAGGCGTCCACCAGCCCGACAGCGGCACCCTGCGCTGGCGCGGCGAGCGGGTCGCCCCGCGCTCGCCGCTGGCCGCCGTGCGCCTCGGCATCGCCACCATCCACCAGGAACTCGACCTGGTGGAACACCTCTCGGTCGCGGCCAACGTCCACCTGGGCCATGAACCGACCCGCGCCGGTTTCGTCCTGCGGCGCGGGGCGGCGACGTCCGCCACGGCCGCGCTGCTCGAACGGCTCGGGCACCCGGAGATCCACCCCGGGCGCCCGGTGGGCACGCTCTCGGCGGCGCAGCGGCAGATCGTGTCCATGGCACGGGCCCTCTCCCACGACGTGCGGCTCATCGTCATGGACGAACCCTCCGCGGCCCTCGACCCCGACGAGGTCGACAACCTGTTCCGCATCGTCGCCGGTCTCACCGCAGCCGAGGTCGCCGTCGTGTACATCTCGCACCGGCTGGAGGAGATCCGCCGCATCGGCGACCGGGTCACCGTTCTCAAGGACGGCCGGGCCGTGGCCCGCGGACTGCACGCCCGCTCCACGCCCACCCGCCAGGTGGTGGCGATGATGACCGGCCGCGACGTCGGCCACGTCTTCCCGGCCCGGAGGGCGCAGGCCCCGGCGCAGGACGCGGCGGTGCCGGACCCGGTGGTGCCGGACGCGGCGCTGCCGCACCGGGGCCCGGTGGCGACCGCCGCAACCCCGTCCCCTCCCACGTCCGCTCCCGTGCTGAGCGTGCGCGGTCTGTCCCGCCCCGGCGAGTTCGCCCCGCTCGACCTCGACGTCCGCGCGGGGGAGATCGTCGGCCTCGCCGGACTCGTCGGCTCCGGCCGCTCCGAGATCCTGGAGACCGTCTACGGCGCCCGCCGGCCCCGCACCGGCCGGGTCCTCGTCGACGGCCGCCCGCTGCGGCCCGGCAGCGTCCGCGCCGCCGTCCGCGCCGGGCTCGGCCTCGCCCCCGAGGAACGCAAGGCACAGGCCCTGCTGATGACGGAGTCCGTCAGCCGCAACGTCTCCCTGGCCGCCCTGCCCCGCTTCGCACGCGGCGGCTGGATCGACCGGCGCGCCGAACGGGAGGCCGCCCGCGGGGCCACCCGCGAACTGTCGCTGCGCCCCGAGGACCCCGCCGTGGCCGCGGCCACCCTGTCCGGCGGCAACCAGCAGAAGGCGGTCCTCGCCCGCTGGCTGCTGCGCGGCTGCCGCGTCCTGCTCCTCGACGAACCCACGCGCGGCGTCGACGTCGGGGCCCGCGCCGAGCTGTACGCGGTCGTCCGGCGGCTGGCCGACGAGGGCCTCGCCGTCCTGCTGGTCTCCAGCGAGATCCCCGAGGTGCTCGGCCTCGCCGACCGTGTCCTGGTCCTCCGCGAGGGCCGCGTCGTGCACGAGGCACCCGCCCGGGCACTGGACGAACACCGCGTCCTCGACCTCGTCATGAACGCCCACCGGGACGAGACCGACACGGGACCGCGGGAGCGGGCGCACCGGAACGCGCCCGGGAGCGACACCCGCCCGCACAAGGACTCGTACAAAGACGCGTACGGAGAAGGGAACCCGGTCTCATGACGCAGCACGTGTCCCCGCCCCGGGACGGCACCGGGAGGACGGCGGCACCGGCAGGGCGGCCCGCCCGGCGGAGCCTGCCGGTCCGCGCCGACGTCCGCACCCTCACCCTGCTCGGCGTCCTCGCCGTCCTGGTCCTCATCGGCGGCCTCACCCGGCCGCACGAGTTCCTCGACACCCGCAACCTCCAACTCGTCCTCACCCAGGCCTCCGTGATCGGCGTCGTCACCGTCGGCATGACGTTCGTGATCACCTCGGGCGGCATCGACCTGTCCGTCGGCGCCATCGTCGCCCTGTCCTCGGTGTGGGCCACCACGGTCGCCACCCAGAGCCACGGCCTGGCCGGCATCCTCCTCGCCGCGACCCTGGTCGGCCTGGGCTGCGGGCTGGTCAACGGCGTCCTCATCGCGTACGGCGGCGTCGTCCCCTTCATCGCCACCCTCGCCATGCTGGCCTCCGCGCGCGGCCTGGCCCTTCAGATCACCGACGGCCGCACCCAGGTCGTCACCGTGCGCGGGGTCCTCGACCTCGGCGAACGCGAGACCTACGTGCTCGGCGTGCCGCCGCTCGTCCTGGTGTTCGCGGCGGTCGCGGTGGCCGGCTGGCTGCTGTTCCACCGGACCACGTTCGGCCGCCGCACGATCGCCGTCGGTGGCAACCCGGAGGCCGCCCGGCTGGCCGGCATCGACGTCCGCCGCCAGCGGCTCTACCTCTACCTGCTGTCCGGACTGTGCTGCGGCATCGCCGCCTTCCTCCTGATCGTCCTGGCCGGCTCGGGCCAGAACACCAACGGCAACCTCTACGAACTGGACGCCATCGCCGCCGTGATCATCGGCGGCACCCTGCTCAGCGGCGGCCGGGGCACCGTCACCGGCTCCGTGCTCGGCGTCCTGATCTTCACCACGATCACCAACCTCTTCGCCCTCAACAACCTGCAGACCGACGTCCAGCAGATCGCCAAGGGGGCGATCATCGTCGCCGCCGTGCTGGTCCAGCGCCGTACCGCGAGCACGGCCTGAGGAAAGGGTTCACCGCCATGCACCAGCTCACCGCCTCCCGCAGAAGACTGCTCCTCGGCGCCGCCGCCGCGTCCGCCGGTGCCCTCCTCACCGGCTGCACCAGCAACGACACCGGTGAGGGCGACGGAGACAGGACGGCCGCGAACGACCGTCCCGCCGCCGACGACAAGCCCGGCAAACGGATCACCATCGGCTACGCCGGTCCCCAGGCCGACCACGGCTGGCTCAACGCCGTCAACGACAACGCCCGGCAGCGCGCGGAGAAGTATCCGGACGTCACCCTGGAGGTCACCGAGGGCTCCAACGACACCGCCCAGCAGATCGGCCAGATCGAGACCCTCATCAACAGACAGGTCGACGTCCTCGTCGTGCTGCCCGCCGACGGCAAGGCCCTCACCCGGGTCGGCCTCAAGGCCATGCGCGCCGGCATCCCCGTCGTCAACCTCGATCGCGTCTTCAACACCCCGCAGGCCTACCGCTGCTGGGTGGGCGGCGACAACTACGGCATGGGCCTCAACGCCGGCCACTACATCGGCGAACGACTCAAGGACAAGCCGAACGCCAAGGTCGTCGAACTCGCCGGACTCGACAACCTGGAGCTGACCAAGCAGCGCACCCAGGGCTTCGACGACGCCCTGAAGAACTACCCGAACATCAAGAAGGTCGCCCGCCAGGCCGCCGAGTTCACCGTCGAGTCCGGCCAGGCCAAGATGGCCCAGCTCCTCCAGGCGCAGCAGGACTTCGACGCCCTGTGGAACCACGACGACGACCAGGGCGTGGGCGCGCTCCGCGCCGTCGACCAGGCCGGACGCGAGGACTTCCTCATGGTCGGCGGGGCCGGCGCACTCTCCGCCTTCCAGGCCATCAAGGCCGGCCGCGGCGTCCTCAAGGCGACCGTGCTCTACCCGCCCACCATGGCCGCCTCCGCGATCGACCTGGCCCGCGCGCTCGGCCAGGGCAAGGGGGTCTCCGGCCTCGCCGAGTTCGAGATCCCCTCCTCCCTGACCTGCTACTCCGCCGTCGTCGACAAGGAGAACGTCGACCAGTACATGTCCACGGGCTTCAAGTGAGCCGCACCGGAGCCCGAGGACCCCGGCCGCGGACACCGCGCCCGCCGCGCCACGACCACGAGGAGGACCTCCGCATGGCAGAGCCGGGAACCGAGGACGGGCCGGGGGAGAGGCGGCGACCGCCCCTGCGCGTCGGCATGGTGGGCCACGCCTTCATGGGCGCCGCCCACTCCCAGGCCTGGCGCACCGCCCACCGGGTCTTCGACCTCCCGCTGCGCCCCGTCCCGGCCGCGCTCTGCGGACGGAACGCCGACGCGGTCCGCCGGGCCGCCGAACGGCACGGCTGGGCGAGCACCGAGACCGACTGGCGGGCCCTCGTCGCGCGGGAGGACATCGACCTCGTCGACATCTGCACCCCCGGCGACAGCCACGCCGACATCGCCCTGGCCGCACTCGCCGCCGGCAAACACGTCCTGTGCGAGAAACCGCTGGCCAACACGGTCGCGGAGGCCGAGGCGATGGCCCGCGCCGCCGAGGAGGCGGAGGCCCGGGGCCGGTTCGCGATGGTCGGCTTCAACTACCGGCGGGTCCCTGCCACCGCACTGGCCCGCCGCATGATCGCCGAGGGGCGCCTCGGCAGGCTGCGGCACGTACGGGCGACGTACCTCCAGGACTGGCTGGCGGACCCCGGAGCCCCGCTGACCTGGCGGCTGCGCCGGGAACGGGCCGGTTCCGGCGCGCTCGGCGACCTCGGCGCCCACGTCGTCGACCTCGCCCAGTACCTGGCGGGGGAGCCGCTCGCCGGGGTCTCCGCGCTCACCGAGACGTTCGTACGCCGCCGCCCGCTGCCGGCGGGCTCCGAAGCCGCCCGGGGACTGTCGGCGCGGGCGGCCGAGGACACCACCGGGGAGGTCACCGTCGACGACGCCGCCCTGTTCACCGGCCGCTTCGCCTCCGGCGCCCTCGCCTCCTTCGAGGCCACCCGCTACGCCACCGGCCGCAAGAACTCCCTGCGCATCGAACTCAACGGCGAGCACGGCTCCCTCGCCTTCGACCTGGAACGGCTCAACGAACTCGCGTACCACGACGGCACGGAGCCGGGGGAGCGCGCCGGATTCCGCCGCATCCTCGTCACCGAACCCGAGCACCCCTACCTCGACGCCTGGTGGCCCCCGGGCCACGGACTCGGCTACGAGCACACCTTCGTCCACCAGATCCGCGACCTCGTCCACGCGATCGCCGAGGGCCGCCGCCCCGAGCCGTCCTTCGCCGACGGACTGCGGGTCCAGCGGGTCCTCGCGGCCGTCGAGGAGAGCGCCGCGAAGAACGCCGTCTACACCCCGACGGACACCCGAAGCGTCCCGACCGCCCCCTGAGGAGGCTGAGCAGAGACATGCCGCGCGACTTCACGCTCTTCACCGGCCAATGGGCCGACCTGCCCCTGGAGGAGGTCTGCCGCCACGCCCGCGACTTCGGCTACGACGGCCTGGAGCTCGCCTGCTGGGGCGACCACTTCGAGGTCGACAAGGCCCTCGCCGACCCCTCCTACGTGGAATCCCGCCACCAGCTCCTCGACAAGTACGGCCTGAAGTGCCGGGCGATCTCGAACCACCTCGTCGGCCAGGCCGTCTGCGACGCGCTCATCGACGAACGCCACCGCGCCATCCTGCCCGCCCGCATCTGGGGCGACGGCGAGCCGGAGGGCGTCAGGCGGCGGGCCGCCGCCGAGATCGCGGACACCGCGCGGGCCGCCGCCCGCTTCGGCGTCGACACCGTCATCGGCTTCACCGGCTCGTCCATCTGGCACCTGGTCGCCATGTTCCCACCCGTACCCGAGGCCATGATCGAACGCGGCTACCAGGACTTCGCGGACCGCTGGAACCCCGTCCTCGACGTCTACGACACGGAAGGCGTGCGCTTCGCCCACGAGGTCCACCCCGGCGAGATCGCCTACGACTACTGGACCACGCGGCGGGCCCTGGAGGCCGTGGACCACCGCCCCGCCTTCGGCCTCAACTTCGACCCCTCCCACTTCGTGTGGCAGGACCTCGACCCCGTCGGCTTCCTGTGGGACTTCCGCGACCGGATCTACCACGTCGACTGCAAGGAGGCCCGCACCCGCCTCGACGGCCGCAACGGCCGCCTCGGCTCCCACCTGCCCTGGGGCGACCCGCGCCGCGGCTGGGACTTCGTCTCCGCCGGACACGGCGACGTGCCCTGGGAGGACGTCTTCCGCATGCTGCGCTCCATCGACTACCGGGGCCCGGTCTCGGTGGAATGGGAGGACGCCGGCATGGACCGCCTCCAGGGCGCCCCCGAGGCACTCGCCCGACTGCGCACCTACGACTTCGAGCCACCCTCCGCCGCCTTCGACGCCGCGTTCGGCCACTGACGCGACCACCTCCCGCCGGGGCCTCGCCGGCCGACGGATACGCAGGTGAAAGGCACCGCCAAAGCTTGCTATTGTTGTCCGTGTCGCCGCGGGGCCCCACCCCGGCCGGGCGACGATCACCCCGTCCGGGTGGCGGAATGGCAGACGCGCTAGCTTGAGGTGCTAGTGCCCTTTATCGGGCGTGGGGGTTCAAGTCCCCCCTCGGACACTTGCTGGATCGATACGCGAAGAGGGCCACGACCTGAGGGTCGTGGCCCTCTTCGCGTCACGCCGAAGCCTTGGGGCTTCCTGCCCCGCGGAAACCCAGGTGGCCTCAGCGCGCGGTCCGGGTAGAGTCGGGCGATGCCCGAGCTGAAGCGGCTGCATGCCGGCCACGCCCCGGCGGTTCTCGCCTTCGAGCTGGCCAACCGCGCCTACTTCGCCGGCTCGATCTCCGACCGCGGCGACGACTTCTTCAACCGGTTCACCGACCGGTACAACGCCTTGCTGGCCGAGCAGGAGGCCGGCGGCTGCGCCTTCTACGCGCTCATCGCCGAGGACGGCTCGGTACTCGGCAGGTTCAACCTGTACGACCTGGAGAACGGCACCGCCAGACTCGGCTACCGCGTCGCGGAGCAGGCGGCCGGCCGCGGCCTGGCGACCACGACCGTCAGGGAGCTGTGCCGGACGGCGCCGGCGACGCACGGCCTGCGCACACTGCGGGCGGCCACCTCACACGACAACGTCGCATCCCGGAGAGTCCTCACCAAGGCCGGGTTCGTCCCGGTCGGCCCTGCCACCCCGGCCGACCTCGGCGGCAAGTCAGGCACTTGGTATCAGCGCGACCTCCCCTTGGCCGCCAGGGTGCCCTAGCCGACCTGCCGTCGATCCGGCCGAACCTCACCCCGGCCCGGAAAGGGCCTGGCCCCCTGGGCGCCGCCGGCCCCGAGCTCGAGCCGTCCAGCATCGACGACGGGCCCCGGATCAGGTATGGCGATCAGGAGTCACGGCTGGGGCAACGGGCTGATGGCAAGGACAGCGTCTCCGTCATGGGGCCGTACGGAACACGCATCCCTCACAGTGCGGCAGCGCACTGAGTACGCGGTGACGTGCGCACGAGGCCATCGCTGCCTCTTCTGGGCCGGGGAAGGCCATGGGCCCGTTCCGCGGCGAAGAGCGGGGCACCCGCTGGGAGACGGCGAGTCGGCGCAGGGCCGGGCCGCCTTCGAGACGCTGCTGCGGCATCCGCGCGGCACTGCCGCCTGAGCTCACGCCTCGTCACCGCGGCCGGCGCCGACGCCGTCACCCGGAGCCGGGGCCGGGGCCGGGGCCGGAGCCCGGGCCCCGCTGTGCGTGGGGGTCGTCCTCGGGGAGCCATGCGTCCGGGGCGGTCAGGCCGAGGGCGCCGGGGCCGTCGGGGCCGTCGACGTGCTCCGTGAGTGCGTCGACGGTGCGGAGCACGGCCTCGCGGGTCTCCTCGCGCCGCCACACCAGTGACCACGTCCAGTAGACCTTCGGGTCCGTCACGGGGCGGGCGACCAGGTCGGGCGGCAGCGGAGCCGTCTGCGTCTTGGGGGAGTTGAGGACCGGGCGGCGGGAACGGCGTACGTGCTCGTAGAAGGCCGGTCCGGTGAGGCCGCCGTCGGTGATGTGCGCGGCACGGGCGCCGGTGGCCCGGGTCAGCTCCTCGGCGTAGGCGTTCCAGGAGGACCACGTCGTGACGTCGCTGTCCAGCAGGACGACGACGTCCCGGGCGCGGACCTCCTGGTCCGCCAGGCGCGTGGCGACCGCGTACAGGCGGTCCGCGCCGAGGAGTCGCGCCTCCAGCCCGTGGCCCGCCAGGTCCTGGCGGCGCACCCAGCACACCGCGAGGTCGAGGCTGCCGTCCGCGACCCGTGCCGCCTGGGCGTGGGAGGGCGCGACCCAGGTGTCGACGTGCACCCGTGCCACCGCCGACGTGCGGGCGGTCAGGTCCGGCGGCAGCCAGTTGACGTACCCGAGCCGGACGATCTCCGAGCCGGCGATCCGGGCGGCCCGGCCGCGCAGGTCGTCGGCGCGTTCGAGCAGGTCCTGGGCGTACGGGAGCAGGGCCGCGCCGGCCGGGGCGAGGGCGACCGAGCGGCGGTCGCGGTCGAACAGCCGCACACCGAGGTCGCGTTCGAGCGCCTTGATCTGCTGGGACAGGGACGGCCCGGCGATGAGCAGCCGCTTCGCGGCCCGCCCGAAGCTCAGCTCCTCGGCCACCGCGACGAAGTACCGCAACTGACGCAACTCCACGGAGGCCATCGTACGGATCGGCGGGCGAGAGGCCCCGCCCCGGGCCGTGCGCGCGACCTGTTCCCTCCCACCTGATAGCCACAGGCTCTCACAGCAGGTCAGAGGGGGTGGATCGGCCGACCGGCGTCGGAAGCGCGGGAAATGGGAGGGGCGGTCGTCCGGTTGGAGCGAGGGCCGGTCGGCAAGGACGGCCGGCCGCACCACCACCGAGACACCCCGAGAGCGAAGAAGGACTTCCATGAACACCGTGAACACCACAGACACCACGGACACCACGAGCACCGCGAACGGCTCCGGCAAGAAGGTCGCCGTCGTCACCGGTGCCTCCCAGGGCATCGGCGCCGGTCTCGTGGAGGCCTACCGCAAGCTCGGCTTCGCCGTCGTCGCCACCTCGCGGACCATCGCCGCCTCCGACGAGCCGGACCTCGTCACCGTCCGGGGCGACATCGCCGACCCGGACACCGCCGAGCGCGTGGCGGCCGCCGCGATCGAGAGGTTCGGGCGGATCGACACCCTGGTCAACAACGCCGGTCTCTTCGTCGCCAAGCCGTTCACCGAGTACACGCGCGAGGACTACGACGCGGTCACCGGGGTCAACCTCGGCGGGTTCTTCCGCCTCACCCAGCTCGCCGTCGGACAGATGCTCCGGCAGGGTGGCGGTCACGTCGTCCAGATCAGCACCAGCCTGGTCGACCACGCCTTCGCCGCGGTGCCCTCGGTGCTTGCCTCCCTCACCAAGGGCGGACTGCAGTCCGCCACCAAGGCGCTGGCCATCGAGTACGCGGGGCGCGGCATCCGCAGCAACGCGGTCGCGCTGGGCATCATCAGGACGCCGATGCACGCGGAGGAGAACTTCGCGACGTACGCCGCCCTGCACCCGGTCGGGCGGATGGGCGAGATCGGCGACATCGTCGACGCCGTCCTCTACCTGGAGAACGCGCCGTTCGTCACCGGCGAGATCCTGCACGTCGACGGTGGTCAGAGCGCGGGCCACTGACCGCCGCACCGGACACACGAGTGATACCGAAGACACGCGAGTGGTACCGAAGACAGGCGAGTGGTACCCGCGGCATGCGACAGGAGAGGAGTGACGCGATGACCGTGACAGCCGCACAGGAGACCGTCCTGCGGGACGTCATGGACCGCTGGAAGGCCGCGGTCGACGCCCACGAGCCGGAGGAGGTGGCCGCCCTCTTCCGGGAGGACGCCGTCTTCCAGGGGCTGCACCCCTACAGCGTCGGCCGGCAGGGGGTCGCCGAGTACTACGCGTCCCAGCCGGCCGGACTGGGGGCCGTGTACGAGGTGCTCGAGACGCGTGCCCTCACGGACGACGTCCTGCTCGGGTACCTCGGCGTGGACTTCACGTTCACCGACCGGCCCGACCTCCACGTCACGCTGTCCGTCGTCCTCACCCGCGAGGCCGGACAGTGGTCCCTGGCCCACTACCAGGTGACCAGGCTCGACTGACGGTGGGAGGCCGGACCTCCCAGCACCGAGGAAACCGGTCCTGGCGCACGCCGGGGCCGGTCCTCCACGCTGGGACCATGGAAAGGCAGCAGCACCCCGCCCCGGACATCGCCCCGGCACCCGCGCGCCCCCGCGCCGCGGGCCGTACCCCGTGGGCCCCGGACTCCCCGTGGCCGCACGTCCTCCGGGCCGGGGCGGCGCTCGCGGCCGGAATGGGTGTCGGCCGCTTCGTCTACACACCGATCCTGCCGCTGATGCACGCCCAGGCCGGACTGACCACCGGCGCGGGCGCGCGTCTGGCCACCGCCAACTACGTGGGCTACCTGGTCGGCGCCCTCGCCGGGACGTTCCTGCCGCGGCTGGTGCGCTCCCGGGCCGCGCTGCGCGGCGCACTGGCGGCGCTGGTCGCCTCGCTCGCCGCCATGCCGCTGACACACAGCACCGCGGTGTGGCTGCTGCTCCGGCTGGGCGCGGGGGTGTTCAGCGCGCTGGTCTTCGTCATCGCCGCGAGTTCCCTGCTCAGCCGGCTCCGAGAGCATCCGGCACATCTGCCGGGGTGGGCGTTCGGCGGGGTCGGGACCGGTATCGCCCTGTCGGGGCTGCTGGTGCTGGCCCTCCGCTCGGCGGGCGACTGGCGCACGGCATGGTGGGCCGCCGCGGCACTCGCGGCGGTGCTCGGCGCGGGAGCGTGGGGGCTGCGGCCCGAGGCCGTGACACGGACGCTGTCCGTGGGGTCGGCGGCCGTGGGCCCGGAGTCCGTGGGCCTGGCGCCCGAGGAGTCGGCGTCCGAGGGGACGGATGCGGGGCCGGAGGCGCCGGCGTCGGGTGGGAGAGCGGACCGCGCGGATGCCGGGCGGGCGAGGGCGGCCGGCCCCGACGCCGGGCACCCCGCGGAGGCGGGTACCTCTCGCTGGTTCGCCGCCCTGTTCGTGTCGTACACGCTCGAAGGCGTCGGCTACATCATCGCCGGGACCTTCCTGGTCGCGGCCGTCGAGAAGAACTCGCCCGGCTGGATCGGCAGCGGCGCCTGGGTGCTCGTCGGCCTGGCCGCCGTTCCCTCCGCCGCTCTGTGGACCGGACTCGGTCGGCGCCGGTCCCGACCGACCCTGCTGTCGGCCGCGCTGCTGGTGCAGGCCGTGGGTGTCGCCCTGCCCGCGCTGTCCGGCACGGTCGTCGCCGCGCTGGTCTCCGCGACCCTCTTCGGCGCCACCTTCATCGGTGTGAGCACGCTCGTGCTGAGCATCGGCACGCATCTGCGCTTCCCGCGCGCCGTGGGGCTGCTGACCGCCGGCTACTCCGTGGGGCAGGTCCTCGGCCCTCTCGTCGCGGCGCCCCTGCTGCACCACGGCTACCGGCGGGCGCTGGTGCTGGCCGCCGTCACCGTCCTGGCCGCGGCACTCGCCGCCCTCGCCCTCCGCGTCCGCTTCCCCCACCGCGTGCCCGTGCCGGACGGTGCCGTCCACCGCCCGGCACCGGATGCCGGTGTGGTGTCCCCGGCGGAGGGATTCCCGGGGAGTTGACCCGGGAATCCCTCCGCCGGGGGGCGGCCGGAGAGTCGGGCGGTGCACCCGGCAGTCTCAGGCGGTGTGCCCGGCGCTCTCAGGCCGTGCGCCTGGCAGTCTCAGGCGGTGCGCCCGGCGCTCTCAGGCCGTGCGCCTGGCAGTCTCAGGCGGTGCGCTCGGCACTCTCAGGCCGTGCGCCCGGCCGCGTCCGCCAGTTCCGCCAGTGCTTCCCCGAGGGCGTCGAGCCCCGGGCCGTACGGGCTGCCCGGTTCCGTCATGTAGACGTCGCGGCGGATCTCGATCATCAGTGCGGTGACTCGGGGGTCCTGTCCGTAGTACCGCAGGGGGACGTACGTGCCCGCGAACGGGCTGTCGATCCCCGTGCCGCCGAAGCGGGCGAAGGCCTTCTCCGCGCGGGAGAGGAGCGCGTCGGGAGTGTGGAAGGCGTCGCGGCCGAGGCAGATCGGCGGGCGGGGGCCCTCGCCGTGGAGTTCGTAGGGCAGGCGCTCGGTCGGGTACGAGTGGACGTCCACGATCACCGCGCGTCCCACGGCGGCGAGCCGGTCGGCGACCGCCTCGGTCATGGCGGCCGCGTAGGGGTGGAAGTACCTCTCCACCAGAGGCTGCCCCTCGTACGAGGCCGGGCGGAGTTCCTCGCGGTGCGTGGTCCGCGTGTACACCGCCCCCATGCCCACCGAGAGCATCTCCTCCCGCTCGTCCGGGAACCGCTCGGGGTCCACCACCAGGCGCGAGAGACCGTTGACGAACCGCCAGGGTGCGGTGTCGCAACGGGAGACGGCGGCGGCCGCGATCTCCGCGGTGTGCGCGTCGGTGATGTGGTCCAGCTCCGCCTCGAGCGCGGCGTCGTCGAGCGTGATGCCGCGCCGTACGTCCTCGGGGATCGTCCGCGAGGAGTGGGGGACGTGGAGGACGACGGGGGAGTCGGGCGAGCCCGGGAGGTACTGGAAAGGCTGCGGTGCCGGTGCCGGTGCCGGTGCGGCCCGGCCGGGGAGCGGGGAGCGCGAGCCGCCGTCGTTCTTTGCGGGAACGGGTGTGTCGGGCATGACGGAATGACCCTCTTGTGTGTCGTCGTGGTTCCTGCGTCGAGGGGCAAGCGCGCCCCCCGCCTCACCCGACCCGGTGCCGTGCGCGCACCGCACCCGATCAGGTGCGGTGATCATAGGACATGTCCGCCGCGCGCCCCATTGCGTCCCGCTCGGGCCTCCGGGGGCGAGACTGAGCGCAAGGGAACCGGGGGGACGGACACACATCACGGAGGAGCGAGTCGCCCGTGGTCTACCTCTTCGGTCTGATCGCCGCCTGTCTGCTCGGCCTCGGCTTCGTGCTCCAGCAGCACGCCGCCGAGCGGGCGCCCGTCTCCGACATGCTGTCCTTCCGGCTGCTGTGGGACCTGGCGAAGGTCCCGCTCTGGCTGGGCGGCATCGGGTGCATGGTGGCCGGACAGATCCTGAGCGCGATCGCGCTCAGCAAGGGCGACCTGTCGAAGGTGGAACCGCTGCTGGCCACGAACCTGCTCTTCGCCATGGCACTGGCCCGCCGGATGAGCGGAGAGCGGCTGGGTGGCTCCGGGTGGACCGGTGTGGTGCTGCTGAGCGGCGGGGTGGTCGCCTTCATCCTGGCCGGCCGCCCCGCCGACACCGAGACGGAGGTCAGCGCCCTGCGCCACTGGCTGGTGTTCGGCCTGGTCGTCGGCGTGGCACTGGCGCTGATCGCGGTCGCCCGGCACCTGCCGTTCTTCGAGGAGCCCCCCTTGCTGGCCGCGGCGGCGGGCGCGCTGTACGGACTGCAGGACGCGCTGACCCGGACCTCCAGCCAGATCCTCGCCGACGGCGGCATCCCGGCACTGGTGACCAGTTGGCAGCCGTACACCATCGTCGCGCTCGCGGTGACCGGGCTGATGCTCGTGCAGAGCGCCTTCGAGGCGGGGCCGTTGCGGATGTCGCTGCCCGCGCTGACCGCGGTGGAACCCATCGCCGGCATCGCCTGTGGGATCGGCTTCCTGGGCGACCGCCTGCGCACCACTCCGGCGGCGCTCGCCTCGGCGACGGCCGGCCTCGTCGCGGTCGTCGTCGGCGTCTTCATCCTGGCCCGCCACCCCGCGATGCCGGGGTCGACCTCTCGTGAGCGCGAGGTGGAGTGAGGGCGGTTCCGCAGGGGTGCGCGACGGTTCTACAGAGGTGGACGGTCCCGCAGGGGTGCGCGGATAAACGACGGAAAGGACCGTACCAATCTCCGCCGTTGGCATGGACCTGACTTGACTTCCCCGTTACTCTCCTCACTGCACCACCCTGAGAGCGCTCTCAGGGAGCGCTCTCGTCCGCCCCACCCCCACAGAGCAACCGGACGACGAAAGGCATCCCCCCATGAGACGCACCACCTTCCGCGCCGCAGGCCTCCGCTCGACCACCCTCCGCACCGCCGGACTCTCCGCGGCACTCCTCCTCGTCTCCGCCGCCGCGGGACTCGGCCAGGCCTCGGCCGCCACCTCCGGCTCTTCCGGCTCCTCCTCCGACGCCCACGCCGGGACCAGGGCCGCGGCGGCCGCCCCCGCGCTGGTCGACGCCCTCCAGCGCGACCTGCACCTGACGAAGGCGCAGGCCACCGACCGCCTCGCCGCCGAGACCTCGGCGCGCACGGTCGAGAAGGCCGCCCGCAAGGCGGCCGGTTCCTCCTACGGCGGCTCGTGGTTCGACGCCGCGCGCGGCACGCTCGTGGTCGGCCTCGCCGACGACAGCCACCGCGCCGCCGTCGAGGCCACCGGCGCCCGCGTCACCCGCGTCGCCCACACCGAGCGCACGCTCGACGCGACCATGACCAAGCTGAACGCGATGGACGCGCCCGGCGGCGTCGCCGGCTGGCACGTCGACCCGAAGTCCAGCACGGTCACCGTCACCGTCGTCGACGCACACAAGGGCGACAACGATGTCGCGAAGTTCCTGTCCCGCGCCCGCGAGGCCGGCCCCGTGAACGTCGAGAAGACCTCCCACCAGCCCCGTACGCTCGCCGCCGGAACCGTCGGCGGCGACCCGTACTACACGGGCAACGTCCGCTGTTCCATCGGCTTCTCGGTCCAGGGAGGGTTCATCACCGCCGGGCACTGCGGCACGCCCGGCATGAGCGTCAGCGGCTGGGACGGCTCCTACATCGGCAACTTCCAGGGCTCCTCGTTCCCCGACAACGACTACGCGTGGGTCAACGTCGGCAGCGGCTGGTGGACCGTGCCCGTCGTCCTCGGCTGGGGCACCGTCTCCGACCAGCTCGTGCGGGGTTCGGGCGAGGCACCGGTCGGGGCGTCGATATGCCGCTCCGGTTCCACGTCCCACTGGCACTGCGGGACGGTCCTCGCGAAGAACGAGACCGTCAACTACAGCCAGGGCGCGGTGCACCAGATGACCAAGACCAACGCCTGCGCCGAACCCGGCGACTCCGGCGGCTCGTTCATCAGCGGCGACCAGGCCCAGGGCACGACCTCCGGCGGCTGGGGCAACTGCGGCTCGGGCGGCGAGACGTGGTTCCAGCCGATCAACGAGGTGCTCAACCGGTACGGCCTGAGGCTCCACACCGCCTGAGGCTCCACACCGCCTGACGGCGGCGTCGGCCGAACCGGCGGCGAAGTGAGGACCGCGCCCTCCGCCACGACCACCTGACGGCCGTGGCGGAGGGCGTTCCGCCCGACCTCGCCGAATCCCCGGGGGAAAGGGCGTCATCCGCTCGTCGCACGGAATGCGCCCCGCCACCGCCCCTCGAGACGGGCATGCACTCAGCCGTCGGGGAGCAGGTCCAGCACCGTCCGCAGATCGGCGGGCTCCCGATAGTGCACGCCGGTCATCCCGAGCGCGACGACCGCCTCGACATTCTCCTCGCGGTCGTCGACGAACAGGCACCGCTGGGCGGCGACTCCCGCCCGCGCCGCCGCGATCTCGTAGATCAGCGGATCCGGCTTGGCCACGCCCACCCGCGCACTGCTGACGACATGGTCCGCGAGATCCGCCAGCCCCATCCGTGCGAGGTCGTGCTCCAGCTCCGGGGTCGCGTTCGTCACCAGGACCAGCGGCATGTGTGCGCGCACCCGGCGCAGCATGGCCACGACCACGTCGTCGGCCCGGAAGGGGGCGGCGGCGAACGCTGTCCCCAGCACCTGGGCACGGGCGGGCCCGACCCGGTCGGACAGCGCCGAGACCATGGACTTCACCCACGCCTCCTTGGTGATCCTGCCGAGGAGGAACGGCAGGTCCACCTCAGGGGAGTAGGCCACCTTCGCCGTGGTCCCCTCGGCCACTCCCGCGGCACGTTCGAGCGCGGCCAGCGGAGCCATGTCGTAGAAGCGGACCACGTTGTCGAGGTCGCACAGCACCGCGTCGAAGGGCCTGCCCGGTGTCTCGGAAGTCATCGTTCACCCTTGAGGGAGCCGCCTGCTCGGGCCCGGTCAGCCGCAGGGGACCGTCAGCCGTCCTTGCGGGCGACTCCGCCGTAGATGCCGATGGGCGGCGCGCCGTCCTTCGCCGGCTTGTCGGGGCGCCAGTCCGGGACCGTGACGAGACCGGGCTCCACGAGGGTGAAGTCGCCGAAGAAGTCCAGGATCCGGGAGTGGGGGCGGAGGTTCATGCTCGCGGTGGCCCGGCGGTAGATGGCCGCGGCGTCCTCGCGGTGGTCCTCGTGGAGGTCACCGGTGGCGTGCGACAGCACCAGGTAGGAGCCGGTGGGCAGCGCGTCGCGGAGCGTCGCGACGATGCCGTCCGGGTCCTGCGCCTCGGACAGGAAGTGCACGATGGCGACGAGCAGCACCGCCACCGGCCGGTCGAAGTCGATGACCCGGCGGACCTCGGGGTGGCCGAGGACGCCGCGCGGATCGCGCAGGTCGGCGAGGACGACGGAGGTGTCGTCCTGGTCCATGAGGGCTCGGGAGTGCGCGCTGACGATCGGGTCGTTGTCGACGTAGGCGACGCGGGTCTCGGGTGCGACGGCCCGTGCGATCTGGTGCACATTGGGTTCGGTGGGCAGCCCGGTGCCGATGTCGAGGATCTGCCGCACCCCGCCCTCGGCGACGACGTGCCGTACGGCGCGGTGCATGAAGTACCGGTTGGCCCGCACCCCGTCCCGCACCTCCGGCGCCGCCTTCATGAACTGCTCGGCGGCCTCCTGGTCGACCTCGTAGTTGTCCTTGCCGCCGAGGAAGTAGTCGTACATCCGGGCGGGGTGCGGCTTGCTCGTGTCGATCGTGTACGAGGGGGCGCCGTCGGCACCGGTACCGCCGCTGCCGGGAGTGCCGTCGGTGCTGGGGGAGGTCGGGGAGGTCATGCTGGCTGGCTCCGTCCTGGACTCGCAGCCCACCGCCGCGCGAAGGGTGGTGAGTGACTGTCAGAACATCATCTTGGCATGTTTTGGACGGTGGGGTGTACGGGTGTGCGCGGGCTCGTACGGCCGGTTCCGGCGGGGGTGGCCAGGCCGGTCTCGCTGCCGGAGGTGGTGCCGGTGTCGGTGCCGCAGGCGACGCTCGTGTCGATGTCCGTGTCGATGCCGCCGGCGAGGAGAGCGGCCGCGCGGCGGACGTCGGCGGTGACCGCCTCGTGGAGCCGGTCCGGGGCGCAGGTGCCCTCGGCGAGATGCCGCGCCAGGCTGCGGTACTGCACGGACCACAGTCCGACCAGGGCGATCGCCGCGATCTGCACCTCGGGGCCGCCGGCGGGGCCGGGCGGGGGGCCGCCCGGCCGGTCGTCCCCGTCCTCCGTCCTCGCTCCCTCACCGCGCCGGGCGAGTGCCTCCGCTGCGACGGCGACGAGGCGCTCGGTCATGTCCAGGTGGTAGGCCCGCAGCGAGGGCGTTGACCTGGTCAGCGCGCCGAACCGCCCGATCCGGGCGGCGGCGTCACGGGGATCGTCCTGGGCGGCGAGCCAGGAGGTCAGGGTGTGCAGTTCCTCGGCGAGGATCTCCAGCGTCGCCTCGACGGGGGAGCGGTCCGTCTCGGCCAGTCCGGCGCGCAGCGCGGCGCTCGTGGCCTCCCCCCGGTCCAGGATCAACGACTCCTTGGTGGGGAAGTGGTTGAAGACCGTCTTCTCGGACACGTCGCAGGCGCGGGCGATCTCCGACACCCGGACGGCGTCGAAGCCGCGTTCCAGGAACATCTCGGTCGCGGTGTCGGAGAGCCGCTGCCGCAGCAGCCGCTTCTTCCGCTCCCGCAGGCCCTCGGCGCCGGGCGCCGGCTCCTGACGCCGCCAGGCGCTCCAGTCCACGGTGGTCATGGGGGACAGAGTAGTACGGCGACGAGATAATTGCTGCTACTGTAATTTTCTAGTGACTGAATCTATCGTCACTCAGTCCCCTGCCGAGGGAGCACCATGAGCAGTTCCATCCACATCGTCCGCGACTATCCGCACGCCCCCGCCAAGGTCTGGCGGGCGGTGACCGACCCCGACCTGATCCCCCTGTGGACGGCGACCGGCGCAGGCGCCCGCCCCGAGGGCTTCGCCACGGCGGTCGGCACCGAGTTCCAGTTCATCGCGAGGCCCAGGCCCGGCTGGAGCGGCATCGTCGACTGCGTCGTACGGGAGTCCGACGCCCCCCGCCTGCTGCGCTACTCCTGGACCGACCACGGCGGCGGCGAGACCACCGAGGTCACCTACCACGTCGAACCGCACACCGGCGGCACCCGCTTCACCTACGACCACACCGGCTTCACGGGCGCGGGCGGCCTGATCATGTCCCAGGTCCTCGGCCGCGTCCGCCGCAAGATGCTGACGGTCGGCCTGCCCGCCGTCCTGGACGACATGGACGAGGAGGGCGGGCTGCGGCAGCGGAGCGCGCTGCGCCCCGGGAGCTGAAGGGGCCTCGGGGGCGCAGGCGGCCCGGATGCCGCGCCCGCGCCCGCGCCCGCGCCCGCGGCAGCGGCAGTGGCAGCGCGGGCAGCGGCAGCGCGACGGTCCCCGTTACTGCCCCACCCTCCCGTCGACGCACTCGCGCAGCAGGTCGGCGTGGCCGCAGTGGCGGGCGTATTCCTCGATGCGGTGGACCAGGAGTTCGCGGGCCGAGATCGCGTCCTTGCCCAGGCGTTCACCGAGGTCCGGGTGGGCGGCGAGGGCGGCGTCGGTCGCGGCCTGCTCGCGTTCCAGGTTCTCGTACGCCTCGTCCACCAAGCGCTGTTCGGCGACGGCCCCGTCGAAGTCCGCGTCGCGCGCCCCGTACAGCTTCGGGAGCGGGTCGCCGTCGCTGATCCAGTTGCGCCAGTCCCGTTCCGCCTCGGCGAGATGGCGGAGCAGGCCGAGGAGGGACATCGTCGACGGCGGCACCGACCGGCGGGCCAGCTGCTCCGGGTCCAGGCCCTCGCATTTCAGCCGCAGGGTCAGACGGTAATCGGCCAGGAAGTCCTGCAGGGTGGCGAGTTCGCCGTCCGGGGAGGTGCCCTCGCGGTTGCGGGGGTCGTCGGCGGGGTCGAGCCACATGTCGGGGTAGACGGTCGCCCGGGTCCATCGTGCGGGTTCGTCAGTCATGCCGGTCATGGTCGTGCGGCGCGGCCCCGGCCACCACCGAATTACGGGGAGGGCTCGGCGCCGGGCCGGTCAGCGGCGGGCCAGTGCCAGCAGGCTCAGGCCGAACATCAGGACGCCCAGCGGGAGATGAACCGAGGGGACGTGCGCGATGCCGAGGACGACCTGGGCCGAGGCGAGGGCGAGGAAGCCGCAGGCGTGCCATACGGGGCGGGGCGAGCCGCCGCCCGGCTTCCACGCGAGGACCGCCGCGAGGACGTACAGCATCGACGCCCCGTACATCACGCGGGCGCCGGCGCTGTGCAGCGTCTCCCCGTACGACGAGGTCAGCAGCAGTCCGGCGGAGACCGCCTGGAGGAAGATGGTCAGGGTCTGCAGCGCTATCGCCAGGCGCAGGAACGAGAGGTCGTGCCGCCGCCGCTCCGTGGTTCGGGTGAGCATGTCGGGCCCCCTTTGCCGCGGCCCGGGGGCCGCGTCGATCGATAAGGTCTCACCAGCACGACGACGCGGGTCCCCGGAAGGTAAGGCGCGGTGGCGGGACGGGACGCGGCGGGGGGACGGGGGACGGGGCATGGATGTGGTGGGGACGGGCGCCGGGGGCGTGGAGGGGGAGCGGCGTCATCTGCTGAACGTCGCCTACCGGTTGCTCGGATCGCTCGCCGAGGCCGAGGACGCCGTGCAGGAGGCGTACGCGCGGTGGTACGCGCTGCCGTCGGTCCGGCGGGAGGAGATCGTGTCGCCGGGTGCCTGGCTGACGACGGTGACCGGACGCGTCTGCCTGGACGTGCTCGGCTCGGCGCGCTCACGCCGGGAACGCTACGTCGGCGCGTGGCTGCCGGACCCGCTGCCCGATCCGGGGGAGTGGGGCGGCGGGCACGGCGGCGGCCGGGTGCGCGGCCTCGGCCTTGCTCCCGCCGGGGGCGTCGGAGGGGCGGGTTCCGCCGTCGCCGCAGGTACCGGTACCGGCGCCGCGCTGCCGGTCGATCCCGCCGACCAGATCGTCCTCGACGAGTCGGTGACCATGGCCTTCCTCGTCGTCCTGGAGACGATGACCCCCGCGGAGCGGGTGGCTTTCGTGCTGCACGACGTCTTCCGGTACCCCTTCGCCGAGATCGCCGGCGTGCTGGGCCGCACCCCGGGGGCGTGCAAGCAACTGGCGGCCTCCGCCCGGCGCCGCGTGGACGGCGCGCCTCCCGCGAGGGCGGCGGGCGGCGGGCAGGCCGAGGCGGTGCGCCGTGTGAAGGAGGCGTGGGAGACGAAGGACATCGCGGCGCTCGTCGGCCTCCTCGACCCGGAGGCGGTGATGACCGCCGACGGCGGCGGCAACAGGGGCGCGGCCCTCCGCCCGGTCGAGGGCGGCGCACGCATCGCCCAGTACATGGTCGCGATGGCCGACCGGGCGCCCGGGCTCGTACTCCTGGAGCGGTCCGTCAACGGCATGCCCGGCCTGGTGGCCCACCGCGCCGGCACCGTCCTGACGGTGGCCTCGTTCGAGGTCACCGCCGGACGGGTCTCCCGGATCTGGGTCGTCCGCAACCCGGACAAGCTCGGGTCCTGGGGCCGGGGCGCACCCCCGTTCGCAGAGGGTTCCTGAGGGCGTCGCCCTCAGGCCGCGGCGGGCGGGATGTTCTGGTTGGAGTGGAACAGGTTGTCCGGGTCGTAGGCGCGCTTGACCGAGGCGAGCCGGTCGAAGTGCCCCCGGTAGGTGGTCCGGACGCGGTCGGCGCTCTCCTGCGCGCCGATGAAGTTGACGTAGGAGCCGCCCATGGAGTGCGGGTGCAGAGCGGCCCAGTAGTCGACGCACCACTGCCGGATCACGTCGTCCTGGGCGGGGTCCGGATCGATCCCGCCGATCACAGCGGACCACACGGCGTCGCGGTAGGCCCACGCCGTGTCGTCGGCGCCGACCCGGTGAGCCGCCCCGTCCACCGGATACAGGTGCATGGTCGACAGGTTGGTGGGGATGCTCTCCCCGAACCTGTGGTGCACGTCGACGGCGGCGTCGGGGATCGTGTCGAAGAAGGCCCCGCGCCAGTACCACTGCAGCCCCTTGGGGATCAGCGCGTCGAACATCGACTGGAGCGCGGGGTACGGCATGGGGCTCGTGAAGTGGAAGGCGGGCGGCGCCGGTTCGTTCACCACTGCGAGTACCTGTTCCAGCCGGCCGGCTTCGAGGTCACCCGTGTAGCACCACACCACCGCGCACACCTTCTGCCCGTGGAGCGGCTCGGGGAAGGGCGGGGCGGGCGGTACGACCAGCACCGCGAAGAAACCGCTGAGATCCTCCGGGGCGGCGGGCAGGAATTCCCGGTACCAGCGCAGTACCTCGGGGGTGCGGTCCACCGGCCACACCGTCACGGCGACCCCGACCGTGTGCACTGGGTGCGACTCGAAGGTGAACGACGTCACCACGCCGAAGTTGCCGCCGCCACCCCGCAACGCCCAGAACAGGTCGGGGTGGTTGTCCGCCGAGGCGGTGACACATCTGCCGTCGGCGAGCACGACGTCGGCCGACACCAGACTGTCGATCGTCAGACCGTACTTGCGTGTCAGGTGACCGTGCCCGCCTCCGAGGGTGAGGCCGCCGATACCCGTGGTCGACTGGATCCCGGCGGGCACCGCCCGTCCGAAGGCATGCGTGGCGTGGTCGACGTCACCGAGCACGCTGCCGCCCCCGACCTGGACGGTTCCCGCCTCGGGGTCGACCCTGACCCAGCGCATCGGCGACAGGTCGAGCACCAGTCCCCCGTCGACCAGGCACAGGCCCGGACCGCTGTGACCGCCGCCGCGCACCGCCAGTTCGACGCCGGCGTCCTGGGCGAAGGAGATCGCCGTCCGTACGTCCGCCGCGTCCACGCACTGCGCGAACACGGCGGGCCGACGGTCGATCATCGCGTTGTAGATGCTGCGGGCCTCGTCGTAGCCCGCGTCCGGCGGTGTGATCACCGCTCCTCTCAAAGCCTCCCGCAGGCTGCCGACAGCAGCGTCGTCGATGCCGCCCATGGCCGAGGACCCCTTTTCCGCATGCTGTTGCGTGGATCCCGCACCGGGGTCGGCGCGTCACGTCCACGCGGACATGCGTGGGCTCCGTGTGCGCCCCGGCAGCGATGCGGCGAGTGCGCCCCCACCCCTCCAGTGTGCGCCCGTCACCCGCGCTTCGCACATGCGAGAGGCGGTCCGGACAGGTGGGACCTTCGAAACGCGTACTAGTTCTTCCGGGCCAGGCCGGCGGCGATGAGGCGCTGCCAGACGGTGAGTTGCCGTTCGCCGCCCGTGCCGCTGTCGGCGCCGCTGCCGCCGTCGCCGCCACTCCCGCCGTTCCAGGGGCCGTCGGGTGTCTCGGGGCGCCACAGGGGAGCGGGCACTATGCCGGGGGCGAGGATCTCCAGGCCGTCCAGCAGCGCCTCGATCTCCTTGTCGGTACGCCACCGCCCGCGTCCGAAGGTCTTCTGGAGGACCCGCTCGGCCTCGGCGGTCTCCGGGTTGTTGCCGGAGCGGAAGTGGCTGACGAAGAAGTAGCTGCCGGACGCCACGTGATCGCGCCAGTGGCTGACGATGCCGGCCGGGTCCTCCTCGTCGTTCACATGGTGCAGGATCGCGCTGAACATGACGGCGACGGGCCGGTCGAAGTCGATCAACTCCAGGGTGTCGCGATGGTTCCGCACGCTCTCCGGGTCGCGCACGTCGGCGCGCACGACCCGCGTCCGGTCGTTCTGCTCCAGCAACGCTCGCCCGTGGACCAGCACTTGGGGGTCGATGTCGACGTACACGACTCTGGACTCCGGCGCGTGCCGCTGGGCGACCTGGTGGACGTTGTCGGCGGTCGGAAGGCCACTGCCGAGGTCGACGAACTGCCGGACCTCGGTGGTCCTCGCGATCTCCGCGACCGCCCGCGTCAGGGCCGCGCGATTGGCGAAGGCGATGGCCACCGAGCCGGGCAGATCGCGTTTGAAAACATCGCCGACTTCGCGGTCCGCGGCGTAGTTGTCCTTGCCACCGAGCAGGTAGTCGTACACGCGCGCGATGCTGGGCCTGTGGGGGTCGATCGGGGAGCCTTCAACCGTCATGGCGAGCATTTTCCCCCGCAACGCCGCCCGGTGAACAGCGCTTCACGGTCTTGGGGCGATCAGTTCACGAGCAGTACGAGTTTGCCGCGCACCACCCCGGCCTCGCCGACGCGGTGGGCCCCGGCCACCTCGGTCAGAGGGAAGGTGCGGCCCACCGGCACGGAGAAGCGTCCCTGCGCGGCCATGCGGGCCGCCAGGGCCGGCGCGTACGTGGCGCGGCCGGTGTCGCCGCTGCTGAAACGGACCCCGGTCTGCTGCGCACCGGCGAAGTCGGCGACCGTGAGCACGCGTTCGGGCGCGCCCGCGAGTTCCACCAGTTCGGGAAGGACGCCGCTGCCGGCGACGTCCAGCGCCAGATCGACCCCCGAGGGCGCGAGGGCCCGCACCCGGTCCGGCATTCCGGCGCCGTACGCCACCGGTGCGGCACCGAGCGAGCGGAGGGCCCCGTGCGTGCCGGGGCTTCCCGTGCCGATGACGCGTGCGCCCCGCTCCACGGCGAACTGCACGGCGGCGGTGCCGACGCTTCCCGAGGCGCCGTTGACGAGCAGCGTGCTGCCCGCCGTGACACCGAGCCGGTCGAGCGCGCGCGCCGCAGTCTCCGCCGCCGCCGGGATCGCCGCGGCGGCGGCCCAGCCGAGGGAGTCGGGAACCGGGGCCCAGAAGGACAGCACCGCCAGCTCCGCCTGCGCGGCTCCGTACGGTGAGGCGCCGAAGACCCAGTCGCCGACCGCGACCCCGACGACACCCTCGCCGACCTCGTCGACGACGCCCGCGGCCTCGTAACCCAGGGTCTGGGGCAGTTCCCGGTCCATCAGGCCCCGCCGCTTCTTCCAGTCACTGGCGTTGATCCCCGCGGCACGCACCCGGATGCGTATCTCCCCGGGGCCGGGACGGGGATCGGGGAGTTCGACGATCCTGAGCACCTCGGGGCCGCCGAACCGGTCGAACCGCACTGCCTTCATGACGCACTCCTTCCTGGGAAGGAGTGGCGGATCGTATGACACCGCGTGCGCGCGTGCTCCCGGCCGGAGGCCCTGCCTGCCGCCGACGAGCACGTTTTTACTCCGATCCGCCGACCGTACAACATGATCGCCCTTTCGCCTTCGCTCCTCCCGCCGTTCCATCCCTCCGGTCCTTCCATCCCGCTCGCTCTTTCCGCTCCTTTCCTTCTCGCATGCCACCGACGGGACGCCCCCGCCCACGGGAAACCGATGGACGCCCCCCGGTCCCTCACGGTCGAATGACGTGTGATGAGCGGTGGGCAGACGCATCCGGACACGCACACCGTCGACGAATCGCTCGTAAGGCGGCTGGTCGCCGGGCAGTTCCCGCGGTGGGCGGGGCGGTCGGTCGAGCGGGTCGCGTCCGGTGGGACGGTGAACGCGATGTACCGGCTGGGCGAGGACATGGTCGTACGGCTGCCGCTCTCGCGGGGCGGGGCGGATGACGTGCCGAGGGAGTGGGAGTGGCTGCCCCGGCTCACGCCCCACCTGCCCACGTCCGTCCCCGAGGTGCTGGGGGAGGGGAGGCCCGCGGAGGGGTATCCGTGGCCGTGGTCGGTGTACCGGTGGCTGCCGGGCCGCACCCCGGAGGCGGGAGCGCTGCGCGCGCCGGCGGCGCTGGCCCGGGACATGGCCGGCTTCGTCGCGGCGATGCGTGGCCTCGTCCTGCCGGGGGCGCCGCGCGCATACCGAGGAGGGCCGGTCGCCCTGCTCGACGCGGGGACGCGGGCGGCGATCGAGGAACTGCGCGACATCCCGGAGGAGGGTGTCGACTGCGATGCCGCGGCCGCCGTGTGGGAGGAGACGCTGCGGGTCCCCGACTGGGACGGGGCGCCGGTGTGGCTGCACGCGGATCTCATGCCGGGGAACCTGCTGGTGGACGTGGACGGCGGCCGGCTCCACGCGGTCATCGACTTCGGATGCCTGGGCGTCGGCGATCCGGCCTGCGACCTGTTCCCGGCGTGGAACCTCCTGCCGGCCGAGGCGCGCGAGGTGTTCCGCGAAGCACTGGGCGTGGACGACGCGACCTGGATCCGCGGCCGGGGGCGGGCGCTCTCCCAGGCACTGCTCGCACTCCCCTCCTACCGGGACACCAACCCGGCGATGGCGCACAACGCCCGGTACGTGATCGGTGAGGTGCTGCGGACGGTCCGAGGGTAACGGCCCCTTCGACGGAGAAGCCGAGAAGGGCGAGAAGGAGCCCCGTCCGGCAACGAGCCCGGCGGGCAACGAGTCCGTCCGGCAACGAGCCCGGCGGGCAACGCGTTCGGCGGGCAACGAGCCCGGCGGGGAACGCGTTCGGCGGGCAAAAAGTCCGGTGGACAGTGGACGAGGAGCAGCGGACGGCGGGCCGCTCAGGCCGGCGACAGGAACAGCCTTTCCAGACGGGCACGCATCTGCTCACGGTCCGCCGGGGCGGCCATGTCCTCGTCGGTCAGGCAGCGCTGCAGGCCGGTGGCGATGATCGCGAAGCCCGCCCTGTCCAGGGCGCGGGAGGCGGCCGCCGGCTGAGTGACCACGTCCTCGCAGTCACGCCCCTCCTCGATCATCCCGATCACACCGGTGATCCGGCCCTGCGCCCGGCGCAGTCGGTTGACCACCGCTTTCAGTTCCTCGGCCGCCATCGTCATGTCCACGGTTCACACACTCCTCACTCGCCTGCAATCGTCCGCAATACCCCAGGGGGTACCCTGTCCGCGGGCTCACCCCATGAAGAGCAAAGGAAACTCCCTCGTGGCATCCACCGCCTCCCTCACCGTCGACCAGGCCCACTCCCGCCTGGACGAGCTGACCGTCATCGATGTGCGCACCCCCGGCGAGTACGCCTCCGGGCACCTGCCCGGCGCCCACAACGTCCCCCTGGACGACCTCGACCGGGCCCTGCCTGCCCTGAAGAGCGCCGCCGACCGCGGTGACCTGCTCCTGGTGTGCGCGTCCGGTGCCCGTTCCGCCCAGGCGCAGGAGCGTCTGACCCGGAGCGGCCTCACCGCCGTGCACCTGACCGGCGGCACCTCTGCCTGGACAGGGGCCGGCCACGACGTCCAGCGTCCCGCCGAGGGCCGCGCCGTGTGGGCGATGGAGCGCCAGGTCCGCCTCACCGCCGGCTCCCTCGTCCTGGTCGGCCTGCTGGCCGGGCGCCGCCGGCCCGCCGCGCGCCTGCTCTCCGCGGGCATAGCCGGCGGCCTGGTCTTCTCCGCCCTCACCAACACCTGCGGCATGGCCCGGGTCCTCGCCAAACTTCCGCACAACCGCCCCCCGGGTACGGACCTCGACGCCACCCTCACCGCCCTGAGCGACTGACGTCTCCTCCGCATCGGTCCGACGCTGGTCGCGAATCGTGTCGGCCTCGTGAACATGTTGTATACATGCATTCCCATGGCCTGTGCTGTGTACCGCATCAACGCGTCGGGCCGTTGAGGGGCACCACTTGCCCGTGTACGGTGAGCCGCATGACGGACAAGGCCGCTTCACCCACCGGTCCGCTGGTCTCCGGCTCCGAGATCGCGCGGCTCGTGGGGGTCACGCGGGCGGCGGTCTCCAACTGGAGACGGCGGTACGACGACTTTCCGCAGCCCGCGGGCGGTGGCGCCCACAGCCCGCTCTTCGCGCTCGATGAGGTGCGGGGCTGGCTGGACAGGCAGCGCAAGGGGCAGGACGTCTCGGACGAGGTCCAGTTGTGGCAGACCCTGCGCAGTTCCTACGGCGACGAGATGATCCGCGGACTCGCCGACGTCGCGCAGGTACTGTCCTCCGGCTCCTCCGGCTCCTCCGGCTCCTCCGGCTCCTCCGGCTCCTCCGGCTCTCCCGGTTCGGAGGACGGGGGCGAGGGCGGAATCCCGGACGGGCTGTCCGAGGAGGTCGTCCGGCGGGTGCGCGCCCTGGCCGGGGACACCTCACCGCGCGAGGTCGTGACCGGCCTCGTCGAACGCCTCACCGACTCCGTACGCAGGGCCGGTTCCGACCAGATCACCTCCCCACGGGTCGTCCGCGCCCTGTGCCACTTCGCCGGCGAAGTGGCGTCGGACGCGGCGATCTTCGACCCCGCCTGCGGCATCGGCACGCTTCTCCTCGCCGTCGGCCCGCAGCGAGGGCCGAGGCGCTACGGCCAGGAGAACGACGCCCACAGCGCCCGCTTCGCCCGGCTGCGCGCCCAGCTCACCGGACGCGGCGGCGTCGAGATCGTGACGGGCGACTCGCTGCGCGAGGATCGTCTGCCGGAGCTGAAGGCCGACCTCGTCGTCTGCGATCCGCCGGTCGGCATCTCCGACTGGGGGCGGGAGGAACTGCTCCTGGACTCCCGCTGGGAACTGGGCACCCCCTCACGGGCCGAGGGCGAACTCGCCTGGCTGCAGCACGCCTACGCGCACACCGCTCCCGGTGGCCGGGTCCTCATGGTCATGTCCGCCTCGGTCGCCTACCGCAAGGCCGGGCGCCGCATCCGGGCCGAACTCGTACGCCGGGGCGTCCTCACCCAGGTCACCGCCCTGCCCCCGGGCACGGCCGTCTCGCACGCGCTCCCGGTGCACCTGTGGCATCTGCGCCGTCCGCTCTCTCCGGGTGACGCGGTCACGAGCGTCCGCATGGTCGACCTGACCTCGAACGATGCGGACGGGCCCCTCGAAGCGCGCTCCGACCAGTGCGCCGAGGTCGCACTGATCGACCTCCTCAACGACACCGTCGACCTCACGCCGGGCCGTCACGTCCTGGAGACCCACCGCGAGTACGCCGCCGAGTACGAGTCACTGCGCGGTGAACTCGCCGAGCAGGTGAGGGCGTTGGCCGAACTGCTGCCGGCGCTCACCGGTGCCGACAATCCCGGTGTCCTCGACGGTCCCACCGTCAGCGTCGCCGATCTCGCGCGCGCCGGACTCGTCGCCTACGACACGCCGGAGCCCTCCTCCGCCAGCGACCAGCTCGACACGGAGTTCCTGCGCGGCTTCCTGCGCAGCGCCGTCAACAACCGGCGCTCCACCAGCGCCAGCGGAACCTTCCGCCTGGACGGCAAGGGCGCCCGGATCCCGCAGATGGACCTCGAGGAACAGCGCCGCTACGGTGCGGCGTTCCGCGCGCTGCGCGAGTTCGAGGAGCGGTCGCGGCGGGTGGCGGAACTCAGCCGCGAGGTGACTGCCCTGGCCCGGGACGGCCTGGGCAACGGGGCGCTGCGGCCGGGGGACTGAGGAGGGGGGGGAGGGCAGGACACCGCTGCTGCGGTACGAACGGGCCCTCGTGTCTGCGGGCAGGGCCGGCCGGTGCGCCTGCCCACGCGTCGGACCGCTTCCCCCGTGTCTCAGGTGCCCGTCGCGAGGTGGTCCTCGACGAACTGGTCGAAGGCCCGCGCGGCCACGGAAGGGTTGCGTCCCGTCGGGGAGGCGAGGGAGACGGGCCAGTCCAGGTCGGCGTCCGTGATCGGGACGGTGGCGAGATCGTGGTCGTGGGTGACGGCACCGCGCGGCAGCAGCGCCAGACCGAGACGGTGGCGAACGAAGTCCACGCCGGCGGTGATGTCGTTGATCTCGATGGTCACGTGCCGTCGTAGCCCGGCGGCGGCGAAGGCGCGGTCGGTCACCGCCCGGTTCCCGTAGCCGGACGGGAAGTCGACGAAGGGCTCGTCGGCCAGGTCCGAGAGCGTCGCCGTGTCGCGGCCGGCCAGAGGGTGCTCTTGCGGGACCACGAGGTCGAGCGGTGTCGAGATCAGGTGGCGCAGCCGCGCGGCGGCCGGGGGCGGCCCGGGGATCGAGACGAAGGCGAGGTCGAGCCGGCCTTCCGCCAGCGCCGTGATGAGTCCCGGTGATCCTCCGCAGGACGCGACCGTCACCAGGCGCAGGGAGATCCCGGGGTGATCGCGGTGGAAGCGGCCCAGCAGGGCGGGCAGGTCGAGAGGCCCGAGCGAGCTCATCGTGCCGATGCGCAGGGTCCCGCGCAGCCCGCCCTGGACGGCATGGACGGCGTCCCGCGCATCCCGTACGGCGTCGAGCGCCGCCCGGGCCTTGGGAAGAAACTCGAACCCGGCGTCGGAGAGGGCGACCTTCCGGGTCGTGCGCACCAGCAGGGGGACGGCCAGTTCACTTTCCAGAGCGGCGACCGTGGCGGACACGGTGGACTGCACCAGGTGCAGGCGGGCTGCGGCGCGGGTGAAGCTGCGTTCCTCCGCCACCGCGACGAAGCACTCCAGCTGACGTAGTTCCATCTCCCGTTTATAGCGCACGCCGATCGATGTCATCGGCAATCTTCGTTGGACTCGATGCCGCGATCGTCGCAGGGTGGGACCCGGTACCGCTTGCGGGCCGCAGCCCAGAACTGTGAGGAGTAGGACACGTGAGTCTGTTGATCACCGGGGCCCGCGGCGGCATCGGCGCCGGTCTGCTGCGGCGCCTGCATGCCTCCGGGTACGAGGTCCGGGCGGCCAGCCGCGCCCCGGAAAGGCTCGACCTGCCTGCCGGAATACCTGCCGTAGCCCTCGATCTCGCGGACCCGAAGACCTTCGCTCCCGCGCTGACCGGCGTCACCGACGTCTTCCTCTACGCCGAACCCGCGGGAATCGAGGCCCTGTTGAGCACCGCGGTCGCGGCCGGGGTCCAGCGGGTGGTACTGCTCTCCTCGGACTCGGCGGTCCTCCCCGACGCGGAACGCAACGCGCTGGCCCGGCACCACCTGCGTGTGGAACGTGCGCTACGGGCGGCTCCGCTGACGGCGACCGTACTGCGCCCGGGCGGGTTCGCCACCATGGCGCTGCACTGGGCGGAAGCCATTCGCGCCGGCCGACCGGTCGAGCAGTCGTGTCCGGATGCCCGACTGGACGTCATCCATCCCGAGGACATCGCCGACGTCGCTGAACTCGCCCTCACCAGCGACCGACTGGACGGGGAGACCGTCACGCTCGGCGGGCCGGAAGTCCTCAGCTTCCGTGACCAGGCGCGGATACTGGGGGAACTGCTCGGCCGTCCGGTCGAACTGCGCGAACCCACTCGGCAACAGGCAGTCGAGCAACTGAGCGCTCATGTGCCCGCGGCGTTGGCCGCGTCCATCCTGGACTACTGGGCGGCACTGCCCACGGAGCACCACGAGGCGGCACGCTCCACCGAGCGACTGACCGGCCGCCCCGGCCGCCCGTTCCGCCGCTGGGCCGCCGACAACCTGGACCTGTTCCGATGAAAGGCCGCCGTCGCACGGCGGTGCCCGAATCGGACTGCGCCCAGGCGCTCGACAGGGTGCCCTGCTGCGGCTGGATCGACGGGTAATAGAAGGCCGGGTTCGGCGATCAGTGGCGGCTCCAGTGGTTCACCCCGCGCAAGCCAGGCAGCAGGTGATCCAAGGTGAACCGGGGCAAGGTGTCCACGTTGGTCGAGCGGGGCCGGATGCGTCCGGTGGGGCAGGCCGAGGTCGGTGGCGCCAAGGCGGACGACCGCTGGGTAGCGGCCTACCCGACGGCTTGCGGACCGCCATGGTGCCGGACAACCTCGCGGCGGCTCCGGCCGCCGACCGGCCCGGCAGTGGCCCGGGCCGCACCCGTGTCCGGGCCCACGTCGGGGCGCGGGCGGGCGGAGCGCCGGTGACGAGGTGATTGCCGGCACTCCACCCTCTCGACCCGCCCTCGCTCAAGAGGAGTGCCAGCGGTTGCGGCCGTCCGAGCCCGGGCCGCAGACCATGGGGGTGCCTGCCGCGCTGACGCCGGTGGCGCCGGGTGGGGAGCAGAAGGAGCCGGGGTGGACGGTGCCGGCGCTGCCGCCGGACGAGGAACTGCTGCCGCCACCAGTGGAGCCGCTGCTGCCGCCACCTGTGGAGCCGCTGCCGCCGCCCGATGATGACGTGCCGCCGCCGCTGGTCGAACCGCCGGTGCCGGCTCCGCCGTTGGTCGAGCTGCCGCCCGTGGTGGCGTGGGTGTCAGGGGCCTTGTTGTGGTCGTCCGGGTCGTTCGCGGGGAGCTTGTACGTCGTGTTCTTCTTCGACGGGCACTTCCGGACCGTGTCCGCGTCGGTCCAGCGGCCCAGGTCCAGGCGGATCTTGGTCGTGGAGGTGACGTCGCTGTCCCTGGCGGGGCGCTGGAAGCAGACCCGCCACTCGGCGCCCTTCGCGGCGGCCTGTTTCGTAGTGGGGGCGTCGACGTCGAGGTAGACGTCGTCGAGGGTGACGTCGGCCGTGTCGATGCCGGCGTGGTTCAGGGCCTTGAGCGCCGTGTTGTACGTGTCGCCGACGACGTCCGGCATTGTGGGCCAGGGGAGGGCGCCGCCGTCCTTCGTCGGGCAGGGCTCGTCGTCCTTGACGGCGGCGAAGGTGACCGCCTTCTCGGCGGCGTCGGCCTCCTGGAAGCACACGGTCCAGGCCGACCGTACGGTGATCGCGCGGTCCTCGGGGGACGCGTCGTGGCGTCCGAGCGTGTAGCCGGCCGCGCGGGCGCCCTTCTCCGCCTCGTCCAGGGCCTTGCCCTTGTAGTCGGTGAGGGGCGGGGCCTTCGACGCGGCCGGGGACGCGCTCGCCGCGGCGTTCTTCGCGCCCGCCTCGGTCGTGCTTGGTCCGTTGTCGTCGAGCTGACCGCCGATGCCCGCGCCGATCACCGTCAGGAGGAACGCGCCGAACGTGGCGCCCAGCCGGGCGTACCAGCGCCACGGCGGCAGCACCCACACCGCCACCATCGCGGCGATCATCACCAGGAAGCCCAGCGGGAAGCTCACCGCGCTGAGCACCGCGACGAGGGCCAGGACGCCGAGCAGCGCTCGGGTGGTCCGCCACCAGGGCCGGGGGCGCGGCGGGGACCAGGGCGGCGGGGGCGGAGGGGTGGTGTACGGGTTCACGGGGCGCTCTCTCGTTCTCCGTTGTGGGGTGTGTCGGACGCGGGGTGGCCCGGCTCGTGTCGCGGGCAAGACGCACAACCGTCCCAGCCGCACTCTCGTTACGCGCAGACGGACGTGGGGCTCGAGGGCCGCGGGGCCCGCGTGCCCGGGGCGCGGCGGCGTCCGTCAGTCGGCCGGCGTAGTCCGTTCGACGTGGGCGTCCTTCACCGACGTGATGTCGGAGAGCTCGTGCTTGTCCTCGGACGTGCCGTACGCGGTGAACTCGCTCTTGTCGGCGTCGGTTCTGCCGGGGGCCTGGTGCTGCGTGCCGATGTAGTTTGGCCGACGTACTCGCCGTCTTCGTCACTGTCGTCGTAGGTGACGCTGTCGTCCTCGACGAGCTTGCCGCCCGAGACCTCGACGTGGTCCCACGGCACCCCAAGGACGTAGCACAGCGGCCGTAGGGCGTGAGGGCTGGGCTCACTTCGTAGGGTTCGCGGCCGGGGACTGAGCCGCGTCGTTCCGGCGATGGGCGTGGAGGGCGAGCACCGCCGGGACGTCTGCCCGCCGGGTCAGCCCGCGGGATGTTCGATGAGTCTCTTCACCTCGTCGCGCACATCTCCGATCTCCGCCAGTGCCGCCTCGCGTGCGGCGCCGACCCCCGCGCCCGGGTGGACGAGATCGCTCAGTGCCTGTTCCACCTCGGCGATCCATGTGCGCAGGTGCTGTTCGCCGGCGTTGACGAGGCTGTCCCGCTGCTGGAGCGCCACGTCGGCGTAGTGGTCCCGGAGCTTCTTCCGGTGCTTGTCCACCGCCGCCCGTTCGCTGTGGTCCTGGATGACGCTGACCGTGTCCAGGGCGGGGCCGATGACCACCGCCGCCCACTGCGCCTTTCCGGCCCAGCCAAATACCTTGTCGGTCGCCTTGACCTTGCCCCACGGCTTGAACCTCTTCGCGCCGTTGGTGAGCTTTCCGCTGGGGTCGAACAGTTTCTGGCCCACCCGGCTCTTGTTGAGCAGGTCTACCACGGCTGCTGCGTGCTTCTTGTCGCTCGCGATCTTCGTGAACCACTCCGACAGCTTCCCGACCCCCTGCTTCGCCGCATCCTCCGCCGCCTTCCTGACCGCCTCTTCGAGAGGTGACTTCGGGGGCGCGACGGGATGCGCCTCAGGCGGGTTGACGTCGTTCACCCACTCCTCGGGCTCCGGTACGACATCCCCGTATTCGGCGGTCAGCACGTCGAACGCCGCCCTCGTCGCTCGGGAAAGGGCGATGTCGAAGTCGGTGTGGGAATGGACCAGTTCTCGCGCGGCGGCGGTGGCGACGTCGGTCGGGACAGTGCCGTTCTTCTCCGAGATGCTGTCGGCGATCCGACTCCCTGCCGTTCTGATTCTGGCGGCGAGCACCTCGCTCTCCCTCCCCAGGGCCTTCCGCACGTCCTCCTCGGCCTTGGAGAGCGAGGCCCCGACCTTCTCCGCGGTCCGTACGGCGTCGAGTTCCTCGCCGTGCAGGTTCCACAGCTCTTCCGCGTCCGCCAGCACCCGGAGGAGTTCGTACGCCTGCGCCCTGGGACGGACACCGCTGACGCCGGGAGCCACGATGCTCAGCAACTCGGCGGTGAGGGCGTCGATGCCGCTCCCGGAGCCGAGCAACTCGCGCTCCTCGTCGGTGAGGCCGGGATCGTTGGCCGCGTCGAGGAAGTCGCGGGCGTCGGTCGGGACGATCGGGACCCGGTCGGCGAAAGGGCCGAGCCGTTTGCGGATCTCGTCGAGAATGACGTCACGGTCGCTGTTCTCGGCGTTCATCTTGTTCACGACGACCACGCTCCGGTCGGCGAAACCGTCGGCGTCGAGGGCCTGGAGAACGGCCTCCGTCTCGGCCTCGCCCGGCAGTTCGCTCGTCGTCACGATCATCAGTGCGTCCGCGCCGCGCACACCGCGCCGGGCGGCCGCAAAGTGCGTGCCGTCGCCCGACAGCGTTCCGGGCAGGTCGACCAGGATCACGCCGTTCCACGGGTAGGGAGTCGCCTCCCGTGTCTTGGGCGCCGCGTCGACGATCTTCTCGACCTCGGCCGCCGGAAGCCGGAGCAGCGCGGCGATGAGTGTCGACTTCCCGGCACTGTACGGGCCGAGGAGCGCGATCCGCAGCGGGCTCGTGTCCGTCCGGGGCAGGGCGGCTGTCAGGTCCCGGGTGCGGGAATGAGCGTTCAGGGCCTCCTCGGCCCGAGCGCTCAGCTCGAGCACACGGGCGCTCGGCCCCCCGTCAGTCGTGATCCGCGGTTCCATCGCCTTCTCCGCTTCTTGAGTCCGGGCTGACCTCGATCCGCTCGGTCAGGACGTCCACGAGGTGTGTATGCAGGTGTGTCCGCACGTCCGCGACGCGGGACGCATCGATCCAGACGCGGAGTTCGACCCCTGGCGTCCGGCGTGCCCGGCGGACGGCAGCCGGGTCCCCACCGGCGAGGGTCAGGAGCCGGCGTGCCAGCGTGAGGTCGATCGTGTCGAGGGCGGACCGCACGGACGACCGCAGTCGACCGAGTCGTTCGCACCGCTCACGGGTGCGGCCGATGTCCGCGGTCTGTGCCGTGAACTGGGCCTCGACCTGAGCCGTCGCCTCCTCGACGACACGCGTCAGTTGAGTGTCGAACCAGTCGAACAGGTCGTCGAGTGAGGCTTCGGCCGCCTCCGTGGCCGTTCTGGCCCATTCCTCCTTCGCCTGCCGCGCGCGGCCCACCTCGCTGCTCACCGCTTTCGCCGCTCCTGCCAGGGCTTCCGCCGCGTAGGCCACCGCGATGGCAGGAGCGGCTGAGGCAGTAGCGGCCGCGGTCCCGGCGGTGGCGGCCGCTTTCTTGGAGAATGCCTTGGAGAGCCCCTTGACGGAGAACGAGCCCAGGAGGGCGGTAGCCGCTCCCTTGACGGCAGCCGCCGCGTACTTCGGGTCAGGAAGCGGCTCCACGTGCGGGTTCTCGTTGTCCTGCCGCTCCGGGGCGCTCGCCGATAGGCGCAGTGCTCGCCCCCGTTCCCGTGCCCGCTGTGCGAGTTCGTTCTCCAGGGCGGGGATCAGCGCGTCCCAGTCCAGCCCGGTGAAGAAGTCGTCGCACCGCTGTGCGTGGTCCTCGCCGCCCAGACCCTGGACCGTTTCCGGCAGTCGTTCCCGGGCCTGGTGACGTCCGGCCTCGAGCCGTTCGTGCGCGTGGCGGCCCGCATCGCGGAAGGCCTTGAGCAGTTCGGCCCGTTCGCCGGGCATCGAGCGCTCGAGTGCGTCGAGCGCGAGACCGATCCGCGGGAGTTCTTGGGCCGCCCGGTCGCCGAAGGCGGCGAGCGGCCTGCGTACCTCCTCCGCCAGCCGGACGGCACGAAGCGGAATCGAGCGCTCGGCCAGGAGCCGGGAGAGGGCCCGCTCCAACTCGGGCAGTCTGCTCGCCCGCAGGGCTCTGTCGCCCAGTTCGCGATCCTCCGAGAACAACGACTCGTGCGCGGCACCGGAGTGGACCGCGAGGACGACGGGCGGCACGGCCCCGGCCGCGCGGGCGACATGCTCGATCCGGGCAGTGTGCTCCGGTGCCGGTCGGAAGTCCCGCTCCGGGGAATCGGCGAAGAACCTCAGGCGCGCCGGTTCGTCGACCTTCCCCTTGACGTTGACCACGGCCAACAGTGGCTTCCCCGAGACGAGGAGCCGCCGGAACTCCGCGGCCTCCTCGTCGCGCATCGTCTCGGCGTAGTTCCAGACGACCGCGTCGGCGCGATCGCACGCCGCCCGGGCGTGCTGCGCGTCGAAGTCGTCGTCCTTCGCGGCGAATCCGGGCGTGTCCAGGTACGTCACGGGGCCGACGTCGAAGGTGGAGGTCCTCCGTGTGGTGCGGTGCGCCCCTCGCCCGATTCCGGACCGGTCCGTTTCGCGGGTCAGGGCCTTGCGGAGCGTGGTCTTCCCGGACTTGGTCCGTCCGGCGACGGCCACGAGCAGCCTGCCCCGGACGGGAGGCAGGGGCCGCATGGCCTTGCGCAGTTCGCGCTCGAGGGTTCCGACGCGGCCGATGACCTTGACGAGTTGCTCGCTCTCGACCGCGTGCTCGGAGTGCCGTGTCTGCCTCGCTCGCCGCAGCAGTTCCTCGACCTCTGCCCGGAGAACGGCCTGGACGGCGCGGTAGTCCGAGCGGCTCGTGTCCACCGCCCCGGGCGGCAGGGCGAGTTCGCCGACCAGGGGGTCGAGAGCTTCGCGTAGCGCGGGTTCGCTCTCCCGCAGGTCCATGGCCGCCGCCACACGGTCGAACAGCGCGAGGTTCTTCGTGTACCAGGATGCGAGGGCGCGTAGCCGATCGGCGTCGTGCAGGGAGCCGACCGTCAGGAGCCCCGACGCGAGCCGTGCGGCCGAACTCGTGGCGGGCGGCGATGCGAGCAGGGGCGCGGCGGGGGTGGTATGGACTGCCGGTCCCGGTGCCGGCACCAGCACGGATGCGAGCGCGGCCCGGGCCTCACCCGTCGCGAGCAGCTCCAGAGCGCTCCCCGGCAAAGCGCCGGTGTCGCGTGCTGTGAGGGCCCACACCAGGGCGTCACGCCGGTCGGATCTGAACCCGGACCGCGCGTCCGGCCCGAGCCAACGCCACCATACGGGCCGTGCGGAGAGGAACGCCTCGTACGCCTTCCGCGCCGCGACGTAGTCCCGCACTTTCTCCAGCCGCACCGCCAGATCCCGGTTGCGCAGGTCCTGGGCCGCCGAGATGCTGTGCTGGAGCACGAGCTGCCGCGCGGCCGCCGCTTGGCGGGTGGCGCGGGGGCGGTTCAGGTCGGCCAGAGTGGCGTCGACGTCGACGACGCTCTCGACGAGTGAGCGCCAGATTTCCTCCGGCCAGTCCTGATCCGCACGACAGTAGGGCTCGAGAGCCCTCAGTAGCAGTCGCTCCGCGGTCATCACGGCCACGAGGTCCGCTCGCAGCGCGTCCACCGGGACACCCTCGAACGCCGGTAGGCGCGACCGCACCCCTTCGAGTCGCGCCAGCACCCGTAGCGCCCGCGCCTGTTCGGGGCCGGTCGTGACGCCGGCCAGCTCGTGCTCCTCGACGCACGCCGACACGGCGTCCGACACCCACGGAAGCGTGCTGCCGTACGCGGGCAGCACGGCAGACCCGTACGCCCGCGCCACCGCGTCCACGTTCTCGGCGAGCCGCCGGAGCGCGGCCTGCCCGGCCATGGCATCGACCCCGAGCGGCTCGAGCAGGAGGGCCAGGATCTCGGTTCGAGGACTCGTTCCTCCGGCGGCCTCGGTCACTGTCACTCCTCGTGGGGACGGTGGTGGCGGAACGAGGGGAGCGGGCCGGGGCCCGGGGGGATGAGTGCCAGCCGCGCGACCCGGTGCCGCGGCGGTACACAGGCACGTGGGGTGAACACCCACCTGCCCTGGGTCAGGGTCACCCCGAGGACCCGCTCCGTGCTTCGCAGCCAGGGGTGCCTCCCCTGCAGTTCGACGTAGTTGTCGTTGGTGACGACTGTGCCGTGCGTGTCCTGCGCGATGGCCGTGACGAGCGCGTCCCCCTTTCCCTCGGTTCCGGCCGGAGGCTGGATGAGGTCCCCCTTGGCGAGCGCCTCCTCCACCGCTGGCCGCTCCTCCCTCGCGACCTTGTGGCGGAACGTGGCGTCCACCACGACATGCAGGACGGCACCGGGATGGTTCGAGGCCAGGGCGGTGAGAGCCGAGCGGAGTTGGGCGTACGACGGCCGGTCGTCGTCGCCGTACACACCGGGCTCCCGCGGCGATCTGCCGATCCACGCGAGGTTGGAGCCGTCCACCACGAACACGGCGGGCGCCGGGTCGGTGGCGGTCCTCGGCGTGCCGACCGGAACGGTCCTGACAACGCTGTTGCCCGTGAGCAGGTCGTCGAGTTCCTTGCGCACCGCCGGTGTCGGACCGCCGGAGCTGAAGCTCTTGATCTCCTCGTTCAGGACTTCCTCACCGGTCCGTTCGAGCGTCGCCCTGACGTGCAGGAGACCGTTCGTGTCGTACGTGTACTCCAGAAGGAAGCGGGAGTCCTCACGTGCCCGGGGCACCGCGTAGGTGAGACGAAGATCTGTCAACTGCACGTTGTCGGCATGGTCCAGAGGCCGGTCCGGATCGCCCTCCCAGATCTCCACGGCAAGGCTGCGGGCATTGTCCCGGCGCGGGGTGTAGCTCTTGCGTTCCTTCCACGGCAGCGGTGAGTTGCGCGGGATGATCTGGCTGAACTTCCGCCGTCCGGTGTCGTCCGTGACCACCGTGCCCAGGGCATGGCTCGTCGCCACCTGGATCACGCCGTCCTCCTCACCCGACAGCACGGCTGCCGCGATGGAGGCGCCGCGGGCGACCGCCGTCATGGGATCGCACAGGTCGACCTCGACGGGCTGCTGCTGCATGACCTCGGCGACCGCAGCCCGGACGCTCGGGATCTGACTCGTGCCACCGATCATCAGCACGGCGTCCACGTCCAGGGGCGCCATACGCAGGTCGGTGAGGCACTGCTGGACCGGTGCCAGGGCGCGGTCCACGAGGTCGGTGACGGCGTCCTCCAGTTCGTCCTGCCACACTTCGACCGTGTCACCGTCCGGGGTCCTGATGGTGACGGATTCCTCGGAGGACAGCCGGATCTTGCTGCGCTCCACGTCCAGTGCGAACTGCCGTCGCTGGGCGGGCGTCCACGCCGATCGTGCCGGGGCCCGTTCGAGGACGAGGTCGTGCAGCCGGCGGTCGATCTCCAGACCGCCCAGCTCGGTCACTCCTCGTGACGCGAGTTCCTCGAAGAACCCGTCCTGGTAGTCGAGCACGGTGACGTCGATAGTGCCGCCGCCCCAGTCGAAGACCAGAATGGTGCGCGCCTCCCGCAGGTCGTGGACGTACGAGATCGCGGCTGCCGTCGGCTCGTTGAGCAGTGCCAGAACCTCGATGCCCGCGAACTGCGCGGCCGCACGCGTGCGGTAGCGCGCGGCACCCGTGGCGTTGGCGGGCACGGTGATCACGGCCTGGTCGATGGCGGTGAGGTTGTGCTCCGCGCCCTTCCGCATGGCCTGGAAGACACCGGCCGCCACCGTGGTGGCCGCGAACCTGCGGCCCTGGATCATGACGTACTCGTCGCTCTTGAGCAGCCGTTTGCACGCCTCGGCGGCCTCCTCGGAGCGGAGTTTGGCCTCCCAGCCGAACAGCGCACCCCGA
This sequence comes from Streptomyces griseoaurantiacus, assembly GCF_036189845.1. NCBI lineage: Bacteria > Bacillati > Actinomycetota > Actinomycetes > Kitasatosporales > Streptomycetaceae > Streptomyces > Streptomyces griseoaurantiacus. The sequence goes on from NZ_CP108326.1 coordinate 6,229,699, forward strand.
CGCAGTGAACTGACGCCCACCACCGACGGGAAGAGGTGCTCGAAGCCGGGGTGACGCCAGTCGGCGTCGATGTGGTGGGCGTCCAGCAGCAGTACGTCGGCGCTGTCGCCGAGCCACTGGGCCACCACGGAGTTGGTGGTGCCGAAGTCGATGCCGGTGGCGGTCACGAGTCCTCCTCGGCGGACCGGTCGTCGCCGGGTTCACCGGGCACGCGGCGCAGTTGTCCGGAGAGCACCAGCTTGCCGGTGGCCTGGTCGACGTATGCCGGGCGCAGCACTTCGAACGCCTCGCCCTCGCCCTCCACCACGACGAAGAGCTCACCCTCGCCGTCGGGCGAGTCCACACACCGCACACCCTGGTCCAACAGGGCCGTACGGATGCCCTTCCGGAGCGAGCGCACGTTCTGCTTGGGCGCTCCGGCGAGCAGATCGACCTCGACCATCCGGGCCACGTACTCCTCCCGGGAACGGAACGCCTCCAGAACGGCCTGACGCAAGGCGGCCGTCACCGCGGTCTGGGCGGGGCACGCCTCTGCAGGGAGCGTTGCCATGAGTTCGGCCGCCCGCTCGGTGAAGCGGGCGAGCAGCATGGGAGGGCTCAGCAGTTCCTCGGGGCGATAGGTGCCCAGGGAACTCTTGAGGGAGTCCGCGTCGGAGGCCTCTGCCGCGGCCCGTCGCTTCTCCCTACGGTGCTTCAGGCCGTTGTTGCCTTTGCGAGGCTCCTGCTTGGGGGCCGCGGCGGTCTTCCGCCGGCTCCGGGGCACGTGGCTCACTGCGTGTGCGTCCTTGCGTTGCGATCGGGGCGCCGGGGGGCGCTGAGGAGATGGGGCAGCAGATCCGCTATCGCCCGTTGCCGCACGAGTTCCAGGCCTTCGGGGGCGCGGGGCGTCGTCCGCCTGGCCAGTGGGGCGAGGGGTGGTACCAGGCTGGCCGGCACCTCGTCGGGGAGTTCGAAGACGTCCAGGTCGAGCGGGAGTACGAAGAATCCGGACCAGTCGTCGTCGTGCTCGGCGTTCCTGATGCGTTTCATCGCGTTGTTGAGCCGTGCGCTGATGTCCACGTCGTGCACGTACTCACGGCGGAGGTCCCGGTACCGGGCTGCCCAGGCCACCGAGCCGTGCGGCAGCCCGAGATCCAGATAGGGATTGGAGGCCGCCGGCCTGTCGTTACGGGGGACGGTCCGACGCTGTCGAACCATGCGGAGGTTGGACTCGGCCGAGCCGTGTGATCCGCTGATTCCCTCCAGGACGACGGCCGCGGTATCCAGTTCCTCCCGGAGCAGCAGTATGTACGCATGGAGGTTGAGGACCTCGGCCCGGTAGGCCGGGGCGGCGTCCTTGAAGGAGACCAGTTTGTCGATCTGCGCCGACGCACGGGGCAGGTCGTTCAGGCAGAGCAGGTCGTAGGCCTGGCGCAGGGCCATGAGCGCGTGCAGGGGCGAACGCGACGGGGAGACCGCGGCCTTGGGTTCCCACAGGGAGAAGATGAGCCGCCAGAGGCCCCGGTCCTCCCACACGTCCCGGTCCCAGTTGCCGACGGCGGCCCCGTCGACGATCCGGCGCAGGCGGAGCACCAGATCGCGGGGCAGTTCCCGCTCGAGCTCCTTCACGACCGAGGCGTCGCCGTCGCCGGCCCGTGCCAGGAGATCGAAGACGTCGCCGGCCGGGGGCAGCGGGTCGCCTCCGGCGAGGAAGACCTCCCGCCTCTGACGGGCGGTCCACTTCAGCACGGCTGCCCGCTCGGCGGTCACCCGTTCCGGAAGGAGCCGGGCTTCGAGGTAGGCGTGCTCCGACTCCTCGGTCCGGTAGTGCCAGGGCCGGTGTTCGGGGCCGATCGTGCCGGCGTCCACGAGGTCGTCGAGGACGCTCAGGGGTATCCAGGGCAGTACACGCGGCAGCATCCGGTGCGGGAACGCGACCTCACCATCCGTCTTGGTGAGCGCGGTGAGGAGGGCCAAGGCCCCGTGGGGGTCCTCGCTCCCCGGGGCGACCAGTGCGCCGGCGTCACTTGCCGCCAGGGCGGCGAGCCGTTGTTCCCCGGCCTCGGACAGCCACAGGAAGCCACCCGCGTGGATCGCCTCAAGGGTCGCAGCGACCGTGGCGGGGGCGGCCTGGTCGAGGACCGTCCGTACGGCGGGCAGCAGCCTGTCGTCCGGTGCGTCGCGCAGGGCGTCGGCAAGGGCGTCGTGCGTCGCGTCCTGCGCGAGAGGAGCGAGTCGTCGGAGTACGGCGTGGGCCTGCAATACCGCCCGGTCTCCGAACACGCCCACCTTGCGCCACCTGCGTACGGTGAACCCGTCGACCCCTATGTCCGCGCTCTGGGCCTCTCGGCGTTCCCTGACTGCCTCCAGCCGTTCCCGTTCCCGGGCTATGGCCTCGGCCCTGGGCCCGGAGGCCGCCGACGGGCTTGTCACTGTCCGAGTCCTTCGTGCCGGGGGCCGTGGCCCGGGGGGTCGGGGTGGGGCGTGGATGCGCGCTCACCGTACACGAGGTGTGCACCGAGCGGTACCCATCTGCCTGTTGACATGATCAACGTGCCAACTTCGTGACGTCGGAGAGAACAAGCGGGGGTGCGGAGGCGTCACCGCAAGCGGCGACTCGCGAGGTGCGGGGAAGGTTGCACGTGTCGCCGGAAAGGTGAAGAAACCGTGCTGTTCGCGCGTGTTGTCGGGAGGGCGACGCTCTCCTTCCTCACACTCCCGCGTCCACCAGGAACGGACTCCGCTCGCCCGTCCATGACACGTGCAGGCTGTCCCGGGCCCTTGTGCAGGCGACGAACAGCAGGCAGCGTTCCGCCAGCAGGTCCGCCTCGTGCTGCTGCGGATCCACCTCGAGCGGGGTGATCGCCTTCGGGAACGGCAGGGCGCCCTCGTGCACGCCGATGACCGCGACGCAGCGGAACTCCAAGCCCTTGAAGGAGTGCATGGTCCCGATGCGTACGGCGTCGGTCTCCCCGTCGGGGTCGGCGGCGCGCAGGGACGCCGCCGGGATGCCCGCGGCCTTGAGGTGCGCCACCGCCTTCGCGCACGTCTTGTTGAACCGGGTGCTGACGCCGATGTCGCCGGCCGCGACGCCCGCGTCCCGCCACGCCCGCACCCGGGAGACGAGTGCGTCCAGCTCGTCCTCCTCCGTCTCGGCCGCGTGCACGGAGGGGCCCTCCCCGTGGAGCGCCGAGCGGTAGCCGAGCAGGGTGTCCTTGCGGTTCTCGTCCTCCAGCTGGGCGATGGGGCGGCCGACCAGCAGGGCGGTGGACCAGCGCAGGATCTCCTGGGTGCTGCGGTAGTTCTTGCGGAGTTTGACCGAGCGGCCGGTCACCTTGATGCCCAGCGACCTGAGTGACACCCGGCAGTCGTAGATGCGCTGGTGCGGATCGCCCGCGACGAACAGGTCGTCCGGGCGGGCCGGAGCGGCCGCCCGCAGCAGTCGCCACTGCGCCGGATGCAGATCCTGCGCCTCGTCCACCACGATGTGCCGGTACCTCGGCCCCTGCTCGCCGAGCCGTCGCGCCGCGTCCACGCACGTTCCCAGCCAGGTGCGTACCCCGTCCGCGGCGAGGTCGGCCGTGAACTTCTCCACCGTCTCCCACACCAGGGGCCGTTCGGCGGCCGTCAGCCGGCTGCCGCGGCCACGCCGGTCCGCCACCTCGTACTCCGCGAGGCTGTCGATGCCCTGTGCGAGGATCACGTGCCGGTACTCCTGCGCGAGGAACCGCGCGCTGCCCGTGAAGCCGGTGGCCTTCGCCGCCTCCGCCCAGCGGCTTTCCTCCTCGCCGCCCGTCAGCGGCCGCAGCGGCACCGCGCCCGGAACCTCCGAGACGACGCGGCTCGCGAGGCCGTCCACGGTCGTGATGTCCACGTGGGCCCGCAGTCCGGGATCCTCCACCAGGGACTCGAGCCCGGAGCGGAGGGCGTCGACGAGCGCGTTGGTGTACGTCGTGAGCAGGATCCGGTCGCCCTCGCGCAGGTGTCCGAGCAGGTGCTTGACCCGGTGCAGCGCGACCACGCTCTTGCCCGTGCCCGGCCCGCCCGTGACCTGTGCGGGGCCCGAGTACGAGGCCCGGTAGGCCACCTTGCGCTGCGAGGGATGGAGGAAGACCCGCCAGGCCGGGAACGGCTTCTCCAGGATGTCCCGCAGTTCCTCCGAGGCCGTGACCAGCGCGATGCGCGCCCTGCTGTGTCGGATGGCCGTCTCGTAGTCCTGGGTGTCCACCTGCGCCGACGTCGAGGCCTGCAACGCGGGCGCGACGATCTCCCGCCACACCTCCTCGACCGTGCACCCCTCGGCCAGGAACTGCAGCACCTCCCGCTGGTCCTGTGGCAGCAGGGGCGCGAAGACCTCCAACTGGTCCTTGTCCATCAGCGACCTGGCCTGCCGGAGCGTCTCGTCGTCGATGCCGAGCGCCTTGAGGTCCCCGTCGGAGAAGCGCGCGAACAGCCGTTCCTTCGGCGAGGCCTCCGCGACCTGCTCGTACGCCGGTGTCAGCTCGTCGAGGGTCGCCGCGTCCCGGATCTCGACGGCCCGGGTCACCGCGTTGATGCTGGCCTTCTGCTTCTTCGCCCACGCGATGGCCTTGTCGTGCTGCATCACCCGCAGCAGGACGAACGTGTCCCCGGAGGGCGGGGCGAGGACCACACCGCGCCAGAACTGGTCGATGCGGATCGTCCGGATCTGCTTGTCCTTCGCGTGCGTGAGGCTCTCCAGCTTCAGCCCCGGATCCTTGAAGAGCTGATCCAGGGTGAGCCGCTCGAACTTCTCCCAGGCCTCCAGCACACCCTTCCTGACGGGCGGCTGGAGCTTGGGCAGTTCGGCGAAGAAACCGATGTCGAAGGCGAGCTGCGGCATGGTATTGCTTTCTGTCCGGGCCCTGAATAACAGGTTTTTCTGCCGGGCGCGTTGACTACCGGTCCGATCTCAGTTGCGGTCCGGGTCCTCCTCGGCTGATTCCTCAAGTTCAGCGAGCGCACTCCATGCGAGGTCCGCTAGGGTTTCGCCGGTGGCGACGGTCCAACGAGCGGTGCCCTGGTTGGCCACCGGTCGCTTTTCCCATTGCGCGAGTTCCCACATGCGAGTAATCAGACCGGATGGCGAGTATTGCTTGCCATCGGCTGCCCAGAGGAGAGGCTTGGTCCGGTGACTCACCCAGGTTGCACGGGAGCGCCGGTCGTCCTCGGCGAGCCAGTGGCGCAGGGCCTCCTCCTCCGAAGGGTGCCTGGACTTGAGTGCGAGCGGGTCTCCATCGGAGACGATTTGCTTGTCGACGAGAACGGACACCGCATTCGGCCGACGACGCTTGCGCTGAGTTCGGGCCCGCTTGTATTTGTCCGGCGTCTTGTCCGCGTCGCCCGTCCGAACGAGCTGCAATACGTGCGCTGACAGCTCACGGCAGCGCTCGATGTCTGAACATACCGCACGGATCTGTGAACGTTCATTGTATAGTTCATCGATCGACGCGGCTACAACGGGCAGCAACTGCTCCACGAGTTCACGCGTCCTTGGCGTCGAAGCCTTGTACCATTCGAGGCCGGGGTCAGGCTCGTCGATGGACTCCGTGTCCAGCAGACGAAAGACGAGATGGGTGATCAAATAGACCCCATGCTCGGTCAGGGCTGCACCGCGGCCCTCATAGCGCGTTCGCAAGCCGTAGAGAGCGCGGCGGACTTCGCGAAGAATCTGGACTGCGTTCCACAGAAGGTATGCGCCCGGTTGCGGCTTGAAAAGAACGTCGTAGATGCCCTGGGAACCCCGCTCCCACAGCACGTCGAGCGAAACCCCCATTCGGGCCGCGTACTGACTGTCGTTCTGCGCGCAGGCCAGTGCGCATGCTGCCTCGACCACTGAGCAGCCGGCTTCCTCCGGTGGCTCGAGCTCGCTGCGTCGTACGCTGTACTCCAGCCCGAGTTCCGCTCGCATCTCCTCGAGAATGGCTGCTTGAACAGGATCGAGGGCGATGAAATCACGCGCACCTACACTGTTCTGTCGGTTTGTTGCCTTTGTGGTTTCTCTGGAGAAATCCTCAACTGCGCCCGTTACGATGATGCGCACGCCGATCTGCGCCTGCGCTGCTGCGTCATCGGAGGCCAGTGCCTCGGCCACGGAGCGGACGGTCTGCGCGCCATTTACCACACTGGCGTTGTGCAGCGTCAGAGTGAGCGGATGGTGCTGTGGGGCACGCCTGTTCTGCTGAGCCTTCTCGACTGAATCGCACAGCACGGTGATGCCGTTGTTGAAATACCAGAAGTATGCGGGTTCCTGTGTGAGGGTCTCGATCAGGGCGTTGTTGATCGGTGTGCGTCCGAGTGGGTTGCGGATGTTGAGGTTGAACAGGCTCGAGCCGCTTGCGGCCCACTCGGCGACCTCTTCGGCCATGACTACGCCCTGATAGGACTCGTACGGAGAGCTGATTCCAAACCACGGGAAAAGGGTTGCGGTGAGCTGAACCGGCTTCGGAGTGAGGTCTTTGCGGACGGACTCCCACACCTCAGACGCCAGGATGATTCGATGGTCGAGGATCTCGCCGTAGCGGTTGAACTCTTTCTCGCCGTTGGTCAGGGCGTCCCGGAATCCGATACCGGGTTCGTCAGGGCGCATCAGCACAACCACTTGAGTCACCGGAACGGGGCCACCGTCCATGACTGTTTTGGCGAACTCTGCCAGTTGGCGCCCTCGCGGGTTGAACGGTGCGAAGTCCTCGTCGTCGATGAGGCGCAGACCGGCGAAGAGTTCCAGTACGGCCTTCCGGTCCGCGGCTGCTCTTCCCTCAGGACTCCATTTTCCCTGTACGAGGTATACGTGGGGGTGGGGGCCGTCTACTACTGCGATGGCGTCGATCCCTTGGTCCGCATGCCCGTCGATGACGGTGCGGGCCGCTTCCTGCGGACTGAATCCAGTGACGATTCGTACAGCCTGGGCGGTCAGCGCACGCGACAGCAATCGCGGCTCCTGCTCATGAGGGGGAAGGCCCTCCAGGTCGCCGACGTCGAGCAAGTGGCCGTAAACCGCCTTCAGTGCACCACTGACCTGGCGAACCTGCGTCACCACACTGGGTGTGGCACCTGGGCTCTTCTTGGTGCTCATGTCTGCGTTCCCCTCCCATGGCGAAACAGGCCCGTACGTGTGGTCGGGAGACGTTCGCCGGATCGATCGGTCCATGATGTCGCTACCACGACGTATTCACGGGCGTTTTGGCGTGTGAGGCAACTCGTCGGTCAGGAACCGGGGCGTCCGAACCCGAGACGAATCACAGCCAGAGTCTCGGCGACATCTGTCGTGAGTTCGTCACTCGGGCCCAGCACCACACACAGGTCGGCGTGCAGGGGCTCCAGGACGTCGTGCGCCTCCGCCGTCCGGCCCTGGGCGAGCAGCAGCATGCCGATGTCGCGGCGCAGTTCCACGGCCTCCTCGCTGACGTCACTGTCCACGGCTCGGACGGCGTTCAGGACACGGTTGAGGCCGGCCAGCGCCTCCGTCACCTGTCCGAGTTCACCCCGGCAGCGGGCGGCCTGGGCGAGGCACTCACGTGCCTGCTTACTGCCGCGTCCGTCGGCCCGCGCGTAGGCGTCTGCCAGCGCCTCGAACTCGGGCAGCGCCGCCCGGTGGTCCCCGGCCAGCTGTTGGCTGACCGCGCGCCACATACGCAACCGCAGCACGGGCCGGTTCTCCGCGCCGAGCGCCCGCGCGGCCGGCTCGATCATCTCGGCCATCACCTCGGCGGCCTGCGCGTACCGCTCCTCGTCCATCAACGCCGCGTAGTGCGCCTGCACTTCGCGGATCCGCTGCCGCAGCTCCGCACGCTCCACCTCGGGGAGGACGACGGGCGGCACACCGGTCCGGGCACTGTGGTCGGCCGCGGCCGAGCGGGGCCTCGCGACCCCGCCCCGTGCACGGGGCGCGTACGGGCGGCGGAAGATACCGGTGGGGTCGGGCGCCCCCTCGGGCCCCGGCTCCTCGGACGCCGACCGTTCCGCACCGGGCGAGGGAAGGAACGGCCGCAGCCGCTCGTACACCTCCTGCACGTCCACGGGCCGCGACTCCGGCACCTTCAGCAGGAGATGCAGGACCAGCTCCTCCAGCGCAGCCGGCACGTCGGGGCGCAGCTCCCGCAGGGGCGTCGGCGCGGCGGTGACGTGCTGCGTCATGAGCTGCCACTCGCTCTCCCCGCTGAACAGCGGCTGCCCGCAGAGCAACTCGTGCAGCACGCACCCGAGGGCGTACAGATCGGTGCGCGGCGTGACGCCCGCGCCCCGCACCTGCTCCGGCGCCATGTACCGGTGCGTCCCGATGGGACTCCCGGTCGCCGTCAGCTTGGTGACGTCCGTCCGCAGGATCGCCGCGATGCCGAAGTCCAGCACCTTCACCGTGCCGTCCCGCGCGACCAGGATGTTGCTCGGTTTCAGGTCCCGGTGCACCACCGGTACGTCGTGCGCGTACGACAGCACGGTCGCGACCTGTGCCGCCACGGCCACCGCCCAGCTCACGGGAAGCGGCCGGTTCGGATGGACGTAGGCGGTCAGTGGGAGGCCGTCGACCAGCTCCATGACGAGGAACAGGTGCTCGTACGACTCGTCCAGCACGGCGTCGTACACCTGCGGCACACCCGGATGCTGGATGCGTGCGGTGATCCGGGCCTCCCGCCGGAACCGCTTCTCGAACTCCTCCGCCAGGTGCGGCGACGTCACGGCCTGGGGCCGGATCCGCTTCACCGCGACAGGCCGGTCCAGCACGGCGTCGTAGCCGCGCCAGACATCCCCCATGCCACCGTGGTTCAGCGGCTCCAGCAGTTCGTAACGGCCCGCGATCCGCTGCCGTGGCCGTCCGGTCCCGGACTCCCCGCTTCCGCTGCCGATTCCGTTCGGGTCCCCGTCCTCGCCCGGCACCTGATCCCGCCCCTCCCGCCCGTCGTCCACCGCGGTCCTCGCCCCTCGTCCGACCGGGAGTCAGTTTGGCCGTTGCGGGGCGGAAGGGTCCAGTTGGGAGAGGGGGCGGGTGGGGTTACGGAAGCGGCGTGAGCGAAATCGAGCCAGGTACGGCGTACTCCGCCCAGACCGTCTTGCCGGGGCTCCCCGCGCCCCGCGGACAGTGCCCCCAACGATCGGCCAGCGCCTCCACGAGCAGCAGCCCGCGCCCTCCCTCCGCGCAGGCGGACGGCGACGTCACCAGTGCGGGCAGCCGCTCGCCCCGGGTGTCGCTCACCTCGATGCGTACGGTGCGGGTCGCCGGGTCCGCGGTGAGCAGCAGATGGAAGTCGCGACCGGAGACGTGCCCGTGCTGGACGGCGTTGGCGCACAGCTCAGCCGCGATGAGCGTGAGGACGTCGTGGGCATCGCTCCCGTAGGGCACGCCCCACGCGTCCAGCCGGTTCCCGCACATGCGGCGGGCCAACCGGGCGCCGCGCGGGGTCGAGCTGAACCGCATGGTGAACCGGGGTGCGAGCAGGGGTGATTGTGTGGCATTCATGCACACACCGTCGCGCCCCGTGGCATAGCGTGACCAGCGGTGACGCGCGGACGCGGAGCGTTGGTACCGGCATCGCGCGGCCCGGTACGCGGTGGTACGGCGAGATGTGCGCGAGGGGTGTGAGTGCGGTGGGGTCGGTACGGGACCAGGACGTGGCGCAGGTGCAGCGGGGGCGGGTTGACGAGCAGGCGGCAGGGGTCGTCACGGCGTTCGGACGGCAACTGAAGCTGCTGCGGGTGCGAGCGGGTCTGGAACGGCCCGAGTTCGGCAAGCGGATGGGCTACTCGGCGGATCTGGTGGCGTCCATCGAGCAGGGGAGGCGAATCCCGCAACCGCGGTTCATCGAGAAGGCGGATGAGGTGCTGGGGGCTGGGGGCTTGCTGGTCGCGTTGAAGGAGGAGGTGGCCAGGGCGCAGTATCCGGCGTTCTTTCGGGACATGGCGAGGTTGGAGGCGGAGGCAGTTGAGTTGTGTGCCTACGACACCCTGGTGGTTAACGGCCTCTTGCAGACCGAGGAGTACATGCGCGCCATCCTCGCCATGCGTCGGCCGCTGCTTGACGAGGCGACCATCGAGTTGCGTGTGGTTGCGCGCCTGGCCCGTCAGGACATCTTCAGCCGCTGGCCGGCCCCGCTGCTGAGTTTCGTCATGGAGGAGTCCCTGCTGCGCAGGCCGCACGGCGGAAAGGCGGTGCTCCGAGGACAGCTTGAGCACCTGCTGCTGGTCGGCGAGATGCGCAACGTGGAGTTGCAGGTCATGCCCCTGGACCGCGAAGACAACGCGGGAATTGATGGGCCGTTCACGGTCATCATGAGCAAGGGTGGGGATCAGTTCATGTACGCGGAGGTGCAGGGACGCAGCAGCTTGTTGATCAAGTCGGAGGAGACACGCCTCGCTGCCGCGCGGTATGGAATCATCCGGAGCCAGGCCCTCACGCCGAAGGAGAGCCTGTCTTACATCGCGCAGTTGCTGGGAGAGCTATGAACGGGAACTGGTTCAGGAGCAGCTACAGCACAGGCAACGGAGGCGAATGCGTGGAAGTCGCCTGGGTCAAGAGCAGCTACAGCGGCGCCGAAGGCGGCCAGTGCTTGGAGGTGGCCGCAGTACCCGGCGCCATCCTCGTCAGGGACTCCAAGCAACCCGCAGCCGCCAGGCTGACGTTCGGCGCGGGTGCCTGGGCCGGCTTCGTGGAGATGGCCGCCGGGCGCTGACCGGCGATGCACGTACGATGCGGGGCCCGGCACGCGCCGGGCCCCGAGTGCGTCGTCAGGCCCATTGCGTCAGGTCATCGACGAAGTCCGCGTACGAGCGGTTGGTGCCGCGTGGTGAGGGGATCAGCCGGTGGGCCAGCGCCTCGCGGGCGACCGAGGGGCCGTCGCTCTCACGGAAGACCGGCCGGCCAAGTCCCCGCTTGAGCTCTTCCTTCGCGTCCTTGATGCGGCCGGTGTCCTTGTCCCGCAGGCGGTCGGGGACCTTCCAGCGCGGCCGGACGTAGGGGAACGCGTCCGGGAACAGGAGCAGCCAGCCTTCGCTCTCCCAGGCGGCGAGCGCGAGGGCGGTCGGGATGCCGTGGGACTGACGGGACAACTCGGCGGCCACGGTTTTGCGGATCTGCGCGTATCGCGCGTCCGTGTAGCCGTCCAGGTCCTCGTGGACGACGAACCCGGCTAACTCGCCGCGCTGCTGGAGCGCTTTCGCGCGGGCCTTGCCGACCAGTGTCCTCACGGCGGCGGCGAGGTCCGCCCCGGACTTCTTCCGCAGCCGTACAGGGTCGTTGATGCGGACCAGCTTGGCTGCCGCGACGAGTTCGGGTCGGTGGGCGCGGAGGAACGCGGCCATGATGTCGCAGTCGTTCTGGTCCTCACCGGCCAGCACGATGACACGTCGGTCCCGCGAGGCGCGTCCCTTCGGCGGCGTCACAGCTCACCGCCGGTGAGGTCGCCGCCGAGGACGCCGGAGAACCACAGTTCGCCGAGTGGCTGCTCGCCGGACTCCTCGACGATGGCTTTGACCTCGTCGACCGTGAGGGCGGGGATGACGGACGCGCCGTCGTCGTCGCGGTCGCAGACGACGAACTCCTCCGGTCGCAGCCGGTTGACGAGCGCGGGGGAGTGCGTGGCGACGATGAACTGTGTGTGCTCGGCGGCCTCGCGCAGCCGTTGGACGACGAGTTCCAGAGCCTGCGGGTGCAGCCCGTGGTCGATCTCCTCGATGCAGGTGAAGGCGGGAGGGTTCGGGTCGTAGAGGAGGGCGAGGAGCCCGAGGAGGCGGACGGTTCCGTAGGAGGCGTCGGCGAGGGGTGTACGGCGCCGCAGGCCGCGTTCGCGGAGCACCACGGTCGTCTGGTCCGTCGACCCGCCGACCTCCTCGAATTCGATGTCCTCCAACTGCGGCAGGACCGTGCGTGCGTCGGTGACCAGGTTCTCCCAGGTGCCGTCGTCGAGGTGGCTGAGGTGGGTCAGGAACCCGGCCAGATTCTCGGCGTGCGAGGACAGGGTGGTGAAGTCCCCGCCGCGCATGCGGGTCGGCTGCCGGGCCGCCGCCACGTCGACGTCGAAGACACGGAAGGACGAGAGCCGGTCGGCGACCCGCGTCACCTCGTTGCCGCCCTCGGAGGGGCCGAGCCGGGGGAGTGTGGAGAGCCCACTGCTCAGTCTGCGGATGCTCAGGCTGCTGCTGTCCTTGCTCTCGCCCGCCCGCACGTCGAGGATGCGGGCCTCCTCGCCCGAGATGGTGATGCGCCGGCCGCGCCCCTGCCTGCGCTTGAACGCGAAGCTCTCCTCGCGGGACAGGGCGTAGTACGGCGAGCGTTCGCCGGTCCGGTTCACCCGGAGGGAGCGACGGCGGATGGTGAGGTCGTACTCGTCCGGTGCGGTGAGGGTCGCGTTGGTCGTCCAGGTCGCCTTGACGCGTACGCGCATGGTGGTCGGGGGCTTGGTGCCACCCCAGAAGGCCACCTCGTCGAAGCCGCCGCGGGTGTCGAGCGCCGGCTGGAGGTCGGTGCGGATGATGTCGGCGAGGAAGTCGAACACCTTGAGCACGTTGGACTTCCCGGCCCCGTTCGGGCCCACCAGGACCGTGAGCGGACCGAGCGGCACGGTCACTTCGCGCAGGCTGCGGAAGTTCTCGACGTGCAGTTCCAGGAGACGACCAGGCATCGGTACACCAATCGAGTGAATGCGCGGGGATACGGAGCGGGGCCCGGCCTCAGCCGGGCCCCCACCATCCGTCAGAAGTCGTCCAGACCTTCTTCACTGCGGATCATCCGCCAGGCGGCGCGTCGGGCGCTGCGGTCGAGATTCGACTTGAAGTCGCGGTCCGCGCCGAAGTAGCGCCTGCCGAGGGTGTCGATGGTGGACACGTGGTCCATCATGTTCTCCTCGAACTTCTTGTCGAAGACGATGCCGAAGTTGGCCTCGTCGTTGACGAGCGCCGCGGCCCGGACCTTCGGGTCCTTCTTGGTCGCGTTGAAGGCGGGGAGAACGTCCTCCTCGCTGAACTCCGTGCCGAACTTGGCGTTGAACTTCTCGATCAGCTCGGACAGCAACGACTTGTCCGCGTCCTTCGCACCGCCCACACCGTCACCGAAGCCCTTGAGCTCGGCGGCGCCCTCAGGGGTGAGGGAGACATCGTGCTCGCCGGTCTTCTCGACGCGGAGGTGGCTGAGGTCGACCTCTCCTATGTCGACGCCGCCGTCGGCCAGGCGGGGGAGCCGGTTGAGCAGGTAGCGGCCGTAGAGGTGCAGGCGCTCCAGCTCGGGGTCGTGGTACGGCACGATCTGGGCGAGGAAGCCGTACTTGCGGACGTAGTCGTTGAGGTCGGCGCGGAAGTCCTCGGCCGTCTCGACATCGTCCTCCTCCTCGCTCTCCAGCAACATGGTGAAGCGGGCGACGGCGGGGGAGAGGAGCCGGTACAGCTCGGCGTGGAGCTTCTCCCACTTGGCCTGGGAACCACCGGCCTTCTCCTTGGCCTCGAAGTACGCCATGGCGAACTCGTCCATGTCCTGCTCCGAGACGATCGGCGCGGACATGACGCGGCTCTGCGCCGTGTAGAGGAGGTTGGGGTCGGACGGGAGGGTGTGCGCCTCCTCGAAGTACGGCCTGAACGCCTCCTGGATGTCCTCCGCCTCGTTCACGAAGTCCAGGACGGCGAGGTCGGCCTGCGACTTGCGTTCCGCGGTGCGGTTGAGGCGGGACAGCGTCTGCACGGCCGCGATGCCGGTCAGCGTCTTGTTGACGTACATCGTGGTGAGGAGCGGCTGGTCGAAGCCGGTCTGGTATTTCTCGGCGACGACGAGGATGCGGTACTCCTGCTGCCCCTTGCCACCGGCCCTGGCCGCCTTGTCGTCGGCGCGGGTGTAGGCGAACGCCTTCGGGAGCCCGCTTTCGGACAGGCCGCCGTTCTCCTTGCTCTCGGTGGTCTCCTCGCCGTCGATGGTGAGGGAGCCGGAGAAGGCGACGAGCACGCCGAGGTCGGGGTACTTGGTGTCGTACTCGCGGTCGGCGATGTAGCTCCGGATCGCACGGGCCATCTGCACGGCGGAGTGGCGGGACGCCGTGACCACCATCGCCTTGGACCGTCCGCCGAGCAGGCCGCGGGTGTGGGCGACGAAGTGCTCGACGATCACTTGGGCGTGCTGCGACACCGTGTGCTCGTGCATGAGCGCGAACCGGGCGAGCAGACTGTTCGCCTTGGAGGGGTCGACCTCCTTCTCGTCGCGGTTCAGGTTCGCGAGCTTCCAGTACGTGTTGTAGGTGACGTAGTTGCGCAGAGGGTCGAGGATGAAGCCTTCCTCGATCGCCTGGCGCATGGAGTACGTGTGGAAGGGGCGGTAGACCGGCTTGCCGTTCTCCACGCCTTCCGTGCCGAAGAGTTCGAGGGTCTTCGCCTTCGGCGTGGCGGTGAAGGCGAAGTAGGAGAGGTTGGCGGCCTGCGAGCGCTCCACGGCCTTGGCCTTGAGCTTGTCGTCCACGGTGACCGTGGTCGCGCCCTTCTCGTCCGTGTCCGCGTCCAGGCCGAGGTCACGGAGAGCTGACTTGACGGCGGTGGCGGCGTCGCCGGACTGGGAGGAGTGCGCCTCGTCGACGACGATCGCGAAGCGGCTCCCCTTGATCTCCGTGGGGTTGCGCTTGACGTAGTCGAGCAGCGCCGGGAACGAGTGCAGGGTGACGGTGACGATCTTGCCGGTGTCCCGGGAGAGGGCACGGGCGAGCTGCTCGCTCTTGGCGCCGTGCTTCTCGTCGACCTTGACGACCAGGCCGTCCGTCTGGCTGAAACTGCCCACCGTTTCGCGGAGTTGAGCGTCCAGGTTGCGGCGGTCGGTGATGACGATGACCTTGTCGAAGACGGGTTCGCCGGGCTTGATGCGGTCGTTGGCGAGCGCGTCGGGGTCCAGAGTCGTCGGGTCCGTGTCGGCGTGCAGGTCGCTGAGCCGGTGGGTCAGCCAGCCGATGGTGTTCGACTTGCCGGAGCCGGCGGAAGCCATCACGAGGTAGTTCTGTCCGGCGCCGTGCGTGGCCGCGTGGGCCGTGAGTTTCTTGACCACGTCCCACTGGTGGAAGCGAGGGAAGATCGTCGACTTTGTCGTGCCGCCGCCGGGTGTCTTGTGCTTCTGCTGGTGCACGAAGCGCTGGAGCAGGTCCAGCCAATTGTCACGCTGCCAGACGTGTTCCCAGAGGTAGGACGTGGCGTACGTGCCGTGGGCTGTGGGAGTGGGATTGCCGGCACCGCCGGGTTGGCCGGGGCCGTTCGAGCCGGTGTTGAAGGGCAGGAACTGGGTGTTCTTGCCGCGCAGCTGCGTGGTCACGAAGACCAGGTCCGGGTCCACGGCGAAGTTCGCGAGGACGCGGCGGGTGAAGATCAGCTCGGTCGGGTCGCGGTCCGTGCGGTACTGCTCCTTGGCCTGCTCGACGCCCTGGCCGGTGAGCGGGTTCTTCAACTCGGCGGTGGCGACCGGGATGCCGTTGAGGAAGAGGGTCAGGTCGAGACGGTGACCCCAGTCAGCCTGCTTGGTGGCGTAGGGGAGCTCCCGGACGACGGTGAGGCGGTTGGCCCGGTAGTCGTCCAGGACGGAGTCGGCGGAGATCAGGTTCGGCTTGAAGTACGCGACCCGAAGCCGTACGCCTCGGTCCTTTACCCCGTTGCGGAGAACGTGCAGCAGCCCGTCCTCGGCGATGGCCCGGTCGAGCCGCTGCGCGAAGCCACGCTGCGCCTCGTTCGGGTCGCCTCCGTAGACGGTGACGAGGTCGTCCCACTCGTCGGGCTGCGTTGCCCCAATGAAGGTGTACAGCTCGTTGGTGTCGAGCCCGAGTTCGGGGCGGTAGTCGGCAGGGCTTACTTCCCGCCACCCGCGTGCGCAGAGGGCGGCGACGATGGCGCTGCCGAAGGCGGACTCGTCATGCACGGGACTCATACGCCCACTCCTTCGGTCACGTTGCGCCCGCTGGCGGTGGAGACGTCGAACTGGCCGGTTACGGCGGCGGTGATGAGGGCTTGGCGGCGTTCCGCGAGAAGAAGTTCTTGGCGCGACATCTTCTCCCTGAGTGTCAGAATAGACGCGTTGGAGAGTTGCAAATTTCGGACAATGGCTTCTTGCTCGTGGAGTGCAGGAACGGGCACCATGAAGTCGACGACGTGTGAAACGTTAATCTGCTCTTGCGCTGCACCATAACGCACCGAGTTTACATAAGCAGCACCTAGAGGGCTATTGAAGTACGCCTCCAAGTACTTCGGCAAAAGGTGATTTCCCCTCTTGATGACGATAAGGGATGCGCAATTGGAGCCGTCCAGGTAGTCAGGAACCACGGCTGCCCGTCCCGGGTATCCGGCCCTGATCACTACCACATCGCCGCTGTTCAAGCGTGAGCGCCATAGAGTTCGACTATTCGCTTCGGAGATGAACCGTACTCCAGTAAGATCGATGCCCGATTCCGTGATGTTCGACCCTCTCAGAAAGGGAACGCCGTCTTCTGTGAAGTACGAAGATGGATCTACTACGACACCCACACCCACACGTGGAACGAGGTGCTTCAGTGGAATGACTCGCCAGGAAGCAGGCAGGTCTCCTAGTACCGGATGCAGTGTGCGTGCGTCGGGTTTTTCTGCTCCCCGCAGTATCAGCGACCGCTGTGCGTCACTTCTCTCTTGAAGCAACACCTTCAAAGTGCGCATGGTGATGTGTATCTTGTCGATACGGGCGATTTCGGTGTCGAGGAAGTCGGCGATGCGGCGCTGATCTGGCAGTGGAGGCAACGGAATGGGGGCGTCTCCGAGGCGGTCTCGGTTTAGCTCAATCTGGTTTGTGGCGCCCACGACCAAGGCCGCAAAAATATATTCCTGGAAGGGGCGCGATGTGAACCAATAGTAGGCAAATCGAGAGTATAGCTGATCAGGATCGGTGCGGGCGATAGTGACATGGCTGTCCGCCATGCAGGGCAACCCATCTGGCGAATCGTTGAAGTGTCCGATGCGTCCAAGAGTGCCCGTTCCTGTCGAATTGATGAGCACGTCGTCCATTCGTAGGTAACCCTTGAGCGCGGAGGGGTTGCCTTGGAAATCATGGAAACGAGTTCGCGACCAATCGAGGCCACCTGGCTGATTCGATGCCTGGCCGATCACGCGTACAGTTCCTGCGTCGATATAAGTGGGTGCCGAACCCCGGATGAGTGCGTTAGTCACGTGCTTCAAGGGAGTGACGGACCAGTGTGATGGAAGATCGAGACCCAAGATAGTAGTCATTTCGTCACCTCTCCCAAAAGCTCCTGGATTTCAGCCTTCAGCGCCTTCAACTCCGCATCGATCTCCGCCAACGGCCTCGGCGGCTCGTACACGTAGAAGTGCCGCGTGAACGGGATCTCGTACCCGACCTTCGTCTTGCTGTGGTCGATCCACGCATCCGGAACGTGCGGGTGGACCTCCCGCTCCAGGTACTCCTCGACGTCCTCGCCCAGCGGAACGTTCTCGTAGTCCCGCAGCTCCCCGTCCGGTTCCGGCTTGCCCTTGATGAGCTGGACCTCGCCCTCCGGGTCCCGGACCCCGATCGCGTCCCGCAGCGCCTTGTTGAACGGGGCGCCCGTCGGCCACGTCGAGCCGGCCTGGACCACCGCGTCCTTGAGGGCCAGCCAGGCATCCGCCTTCTTCGACCAGCTCGTGACCTCCATGGACTCGAACGCGTCGAACATCAGCATGGCTTGCCGCTGCGGCAGCTTCTGGATCGCCTTGGACGCCTCCAGCGCCGCCAGCGTCTCCTCCGTCACCTCGAACCGGAGCTTCAGCGGGCGCTCCACGGTGATCCGCTGGTAGCCGAACGCCGTGTTGTCGAAGACCTTCACCTTGGCGTGGAGCGGGTGCTCCGCGTCCTGCGCCGCCGACAGCGCCTCGCCGTACAGCTTCACCACCGTCGCGATGTGGTCCTTGCCCAGTTCCTTGCGCTTGTCGCCCAGCGACTTGCGCATCTTCTGCCACTGGTCGCGCGCGTCGAGCAGCACGACCTTGCCCTTGTGGTCCGGGCTCTTGCGGTTCGTCAGGATCCAGAAGTACGTGGAGATGCCGGTGTTGTAGAAGAGCTGGTCGGGCAGGGCGACGATGCCCTCCAGCCAGTCGTTCTCCAGGATCCAGCGGCGGATCTCGGACTCGCCAGAACCGGCCGCGCCCGTGAACAGCGGCGAGCCGTTGAAGACGATGGCGATGCGGGAGCCGCCCCCGCCGCCCACGTCGACCGGCTTCATCTTGCTGATCATGTGCTGGAGGAACAGCAGCGAACCGTCGTTGATGCGGGGCAGACCCGCTCCGAAGCGGCCGGCGGAGCCGAGCTTCTCGTGCTCCTCCTCCACGTCCTCCTTGACCTTCTTCCACTCCACGCCGAACGGCGGGTTGGCGAGGAGGTAGTCGAAGGTCCTGCGCGCGTGGCCGTCGTCGTTGAAGGAGTTGCCGAAGGCGATGTTCTCCGGGTTCTGGCCCTTGATCATGAGGTCGGACCGGCAGATCGCCCACGACTCGGGGTTGAGCTCCTGCCCGTACACCTCCACCGTGGCATCGGGGTTGAGCTCCTTGATCAGGTCGTCCGTCGCCGACAGCATGCCGCCGGTGCCGCAGGCCGGGTCCATGACCGTGCGGACCACACCCGGGAGCTGCAAGGCGTCACCGTCGGGGGCGACCAGCAGCCGCACCATGAGCTGGATGACCTCGCGGGGCGTGAAGTGCTCGCCGGCCGTCTCGTTCGACTGCTCGGAGAAGCGGCGGATCAGCTCCTCGAAGATGTAGCCCATGTTGTGGTTGGACACGACCTCGGGCCGCAGGTCCAGGTCCGTGAACTTGCCGATGATCTTGTAGAGGAGACCCGCGGAGTCCAGCCGCTTGACCTGCTGTGCGAACTCGAAGCGGTCCAGCACGCCTCGCGCGTTGTCGGAGAACGAGGCCACGTACACCTGGAGGTTCTTCGCCGCGCTGCCCGGGTCCGCCGCGATCTTCTTCAGCGTGAGCGTGGACGTGTTGTAGAAGGCGTGGCCGGCGGCCTTGCGGAGGAACTTGTCCGCGTTGATGTCCTGGCCGGCGAACCTGTCCACCGTCTCGGTGACTGCCCCGCGCGTCGGTTCCAACACGCACTCGAGGCGTCGCAGCACCGTGAACGGCAGGATGACCTTGCCGTAGTCGGACTGCTTGTAGTCCCCCCGCAGGAGGTCGGCGACGGACCACGCGTGGTTCGCCAACTCCGTGTGCTTACTGCTGTTCACTGGATCCCCAGGTTCCTTCCGGTTCCGCTGTCCCGCCCCGCCGCGCCGTGCGGTCGTTCTCCCGGCGCGGGTACCGCCCCATTGTGGTCGATGTGTGAAGGTCTCGATACTTACCGCGACGGATTCACGTCCCCCGTCGGCAGCAACTGCCCGCCCGTCAGTCCGCCCGCGAGCAGCCTCGCCGTCTCCTCCGCGAGCCGGGTCGCCCGTTGCGCCTCCGCCCGCAGCTCGTGCACGCGGCGGAACGCCTCCCCGTACCGCCGCTGTTCCTCCAGCGGCAGCAGGGGGACGCGCAGTCGGCCGGGGTTGACGGTCACGACCGTACTGCCGGTCGACGCGCCCGCGACATTGTCGTCCGCGCCCAGGAACCCGGCGAGGAACCACGCGTCGAGGCGGGCCGGGTCCGGGCGGAAGAGGTGGACCTGGTGCCCGAGGAGTGCACCGGCCTCCGCCTGGCCCGCCACCCGGGCCATGGGTCCACCCCCGTTGGCCACGGACCGTACGAGCACGTCACCACCGGCGATCACCGGTGCCGTCTCGTTGAGGTGCTTCGCCGGGTCCCCGGTCGGGCCGGAGCCGAGTGCGAGGTCCGCGGCGGTGAGGACGGGCCGGGTTTCGTCAGCGGTCCCGCCCCCTTCCTCGTCACGTCCGCGGGCCCCCTCGGGGACCGTCCGCAGCAGCGTCAGCGCACCGCCTCGTGCGAGGTCGGACACCGTCGCCGTGCGCCAGTCGCGTGCCGAGACGGCGGCGTTCCAGCCGTCGTAGCCGGCCGCCCGGCCGAGGGACCCGGCCGCCTCGACCAGGTCCAGGCGGGCGGCCTTGATCTCGGCGGACAGCTCCGCCGGGTCGACCTCGGCCCGTGAGGCCCGTACGAGACGGGTCGGGGTCAGGTCGACCATGTCGTCGAGCAGGTCCACGACGCCGATCGCGCGGGCCACGCCGGGCTCGCCGTCGAAGGTGTCGGGGTTCTCCGTGAAGGCACGCCACGCGCGCAGCGCCCGGTCGCCGATCCGTTCCCAGTCCAGGGGGGCCGCACGCCCGGCGCTGCCGCGTGTCCGGGGCGCCGTGCCCGTGGCCGTACTCGCCGGGCCCGCGGGTGTCGCCGTCTCCGCCGTGTCGACGAACAGCACCGACGTGCGGTCCGGACCGCCCGGTTCGGGACGTCGCAGCAGCCAGATCTGCAGGGGCACGTGCAGCGGCACCGCCGCGCCCACCGGCAGGGCCAGCACCGCGCGCAGGGCGCCACTGCGTACCAGCTCGGCCCGTACGCGGCGGCCCGAGGCGCGGCTCGCCGTCGCCGGCGGCAGCAGCAGGGCCGCGTGCCCGCCGGGAGTCAGGTGGGCGAGCGCGTGCTGCACCCAGGCCAGTTCGGACTCGGCGCGGGTGGGGACGCCGTACGCCCAGCGCGAGTCGTAGGCGAGTTCGTCGTGGCCCCAGTCGCGGACGCCGTAGGGCGGATTGCACAGGACGGCGTCGGCGAGCAGCTCCGGGAAGGCGTCCGCGCGGAGGCTGTCGGCGGCGCGCACGGTGACCTTGGTGTCGTCCTCGGGCGCGGTCAGGGCCAGGCTCACCGCGCTGCGGCGGGCCTGGACGGGGAGCACGTCCTGGCCGTACAGCTCGCGGGCGCCACGCCGTGAGGCCGCCGCGAGCAGGGAGCCGCTGCCGCACGCGGGGTCCAGGACGCGGGTGGGGGTGCCGGGGAGCAGCCGGGCGAGGAGGTCTGCGAGCGGGGCGGGCGTGCGGTACGCGCCGCTCGCCCCGCTGTCCTCCAGTTGCCGTTCCGCGAGGACACCGAGTGCGGCCTGGCCGCCCTCGTCGCGTACACACGCGTACAGCGCGCGGAGGACGGGGGCGTCGGCGGCCTTGAAGGGGGCCCGGTCGGCGTCGTCCCCCGGGACCGCGTCGGCGACGGCCGCCGCGTCACGCTCGGCTCGGGCCGCGAGGTCCGCGTCCGGGAGGCGGACGGTCGCCGCGAGGTCGTCGGGGGAATGGCGGGCGGCCGCGAGGACGAGCAGCAGGAGGTCGGCCGTACCGCCCGCGCCGTCGCCCCCGTGCAGGCGGAGCGTGGTGCGCAGCTCCTCCGCCGGGCTGGCCGCCGAGGCGTGGCCGCGCGAGGCCAGCCACGCGCGCACCGCCTGGAGGTCGTACAGGGGACTGCTCTCCGTGCCGCCGGAGGGCTCCGGGAAGTCCTCGTGCCGGCGCCGCCAGTTGCTGACGGTGGCGCGCGTGACCCCCGCGATGCGGGAGATCTCGGCGGCGGTCACCTGTACGGACGGCTGCTCTGGCATGAAGGGGTTCCGGGCCTCTCGATGGTGGACGGTCAACAAAGTACAGCACTCACGGAAGCTGTCAATCTGTTTGACGATGCTTTCAGTTCCATGCTTGTCTAGAGGTGCTTCCGGTTCGTTGGCCGGTCGCCATCCACACCACTCCGGGGGGAGTCCCATGCGCCTGACCATGCCGACCGCTGTCGTCGAAGGAACCCGGCTCACCGTGATGCCGTTCCGTGAGGACGCTGTCGTCGGGACGATGTCCGTGCCCGCGCTCGTCCAGCTCGTGCCCTCGCCGCGCGCCGAGGAGGACCCGAGGAAGCTGAAGGCCGCCTCGGGCCTGGTCCGCCGCCACGCCGAACTGCGCTCGACCGTGCAGCGCACGCTGAAGTCCTCGCAGAAGGGCAAGAACGTCGGTCCCTACGCCGAGTACATCGCCGCCGGACTGAAGGGCGAGCTCGGCGCCGCCTGGTCCACGCCGCCGATCACCCTCTGGCACGCCGGTCCGCTCGCCGAACTCGGCGAGGAACTGGTGCCCGGCAGCGGCCTGTGCACCCTCACCGTCGCGCCGGGCACCATGGTCGTCGCCATCGACGGCGAGACCCAGACCACGGCCTGGCACGACCTGTACGACGACCCCGAGGCGTACGGGTTGACGTACCCCGAACTCGCCCGCGTCCGGCTGCCCTTCGAGCTGTACATCGACCTCGCGCCGGCGGACGCCCGGCAGATCTTCTACGACCGCAACGTGCAGGGCGTGGCCGTCGCCAAGAACCTCGCCATGTCCATGGACCAGCGCGACTTCGGCACCCGGCTCGCGCATCTCGTCGCCGACTCGGTACGGCTGGACGTGGACGGGCAGCCGGTGCCGTTCGCCCGGCTCGTCAACGTCAGCAAGCGGCAGGTGTCGGCCGGTGACCGCGAGGTGGTCACGCTCTCGGCGCTGCGGGCGCTCGTCGTCACCACCCTCTTCGGGCGGAAAGGGCTCCAGCGGTCCGCCGAATCCGTGCACGAGGACGAGTTGCCCGCGGGCAGCCGGGCCGAACAGGTGGAGGCGGTGGTCGTCCCGGTTCTCGGGCAGCTCATCGCCCGCTACGGGCGGCACTTCGCCGCACGGAGCGCGATCACCGCGCCCGCCGTCCTGGCCGGTCTGGGCATCGCCGTCCATCACGCCATGCCGTGGAACGGACAGGCGGACGCCTTCCGCACGGACGACCTGACCCGTCTCCTCGACGACATCCGCTGGGAGCGCGAGCCCGCGTACTGGGACGGCATCGCCGCCAAGACGGGCACGTCCGGCCGCCTCAACTTCAGCGGGGGCGTCAAGGACTCCGGCGGCCGCGTCGCCGAAGCGATCCTGTACCCGGCGACGGAGGCGGGCCGGAAGATCCGGGGACTCTGAGCCGGCCGGTCCGGTCCCCGGGCCCCGTTTCCCTCTCTTTCCTCTCCACCTCGACTCACGCACGTCACCCCGGGAGCGGGCGATGCACAACAAGGTTCAGCTGATCGGCGACGGGACGGGCTCGCGGTCGTGGGGGCCCGGGCGGACGTCGAAGGCCTCCTCGTCATGGAGGGGCTGCTGTCGGTGCCCGGGCGCAAAGCGGTGGTCCTGGCAGCGGTGAACCATGCTTTTCGGTCCCGTGACGGGGGCGGAGAGGGCGGCGAGGAGGTGTGAGCGGCCGGACCTCCGGCCCCGGTGGCCCGCCCGCTCACGCCCCCGCGTCACCGCCCCCCGCCCGTCAGCGCCCTTCGCCAGTGGTCCGTGAGGAAGACCCGTAGTGCCGGCAGGTCCAGTGACTCGGGGGTGACCAGCAACTGGATGGCGATGCCGCGGAGTTGGGCGACGATCGCCGCCGTCGTCTCCTCGACCGGGAGGCCGGGGCGGATCGTGCCCTCGGCGATGCCGGCGGTGAGGTCCTCGCGGAGGTCGGTGCGGAAGGCCTCGGTGCGGTCGGCGAAGAGGCGGGCGAGGTCGGGGGAGGTCGCGGCCTCCATCCAGAGGAGGAGGAATGCCCTGTTCAGCGGTCTCTCGTGCTTGGTCTGCTGCGCGAGGTAGCCGTCGATGAGGCGGAGGAGGCGGTCCGGGCCGGGTGGCAGATCGGCCAGGCCGGGCACGAAGCCGGACTGGGCCGCGCGGGCCAGGCGTTCGACCAGGGCCTGCTTGGAGCCGAAGTAGTGGGTGACGAGGCCCCTGCTGTAGCCGGCGCGTTCGCCGACGCGGGCCAGCGTCAGGGCGCGCAGTCCCTGCTCGGCGACCAGTTCGGCGGCCGCGTCGAGCAGGGCGGCCTCGGCTTCTTCACGGCGCTGTTTCTGGGTGCGGGCGGGGGCGGTCATGGGGGGCAGCCTAGCGACTTACTTGTCAGCCGACCAACAAATGGAGCAGGATGGCGGGCCTCAGGCCAGGCAACGCGAGAGGCGCCGGACCATGCCCCCTGCCCGCCCACGGCGTGCGCCGCGCTCCGACGCGCGGGAGAACCGCGCACGCCTCGTCGAGTCCGCACGCGCGGCCTTCCACGACGACCCCTCCGCCAGCCTCGCCTCGATCGCCAAGGCGGCCGGTGTCGGCCAGGGCACCCTCTACCGGCACTTCTCCGGCCGGGAGGAACTGCTGCTCGCCGTCCATGAGGCGGAGGCCGCCGCGCTGGCCGGGGCCGCCCCCGCGCTGCTGGAGGAACACGAACCGCTCCTCGCGCTGCGGCTGTGGCTGGAGCGCCTCGCGGAGGAGGGCGGACGATACGGTCGCTGCCATCCCCAACTCGTCGACGCGCTCGGCCGGCTCCTCGCCGCGGGCCGGGCCGCGGGGCGGATACGGGCTGACGCCACGGCCGAGGAGGTGCTGCTGCTCGGCTCGTCGCTGTGGGGGACGGGCGGGCCCGTCCCGGGGGAGGCGGAGCCCGGCGCGGAAGCCATCCTGCGGGAACGCCGCTCGCGCATGCTCACCCTGCTCCTCGACGGGCTCCGGGCCGGTACGGGGCCTCAGGACGGCTGAGTCGGGAGGAGCGCTCCGAGCGGCACGGTCACGCCGTCAGGCACGACCCGCCAGGGCCGTCGGCATTCCCCTGTCCACGGGCGCGGCCTGCGAGAGCGGCGTCACCCCCGCCGGGACCGGGACCGGGATCGAGAACGAGGTGGGGGAGGCCGGGACCATGCCCGGGACGGACACCGACGCCGGGCCCGCACCCGCATCCGAGACCGCACCTGACAGCGGCCGCGCCGCCGTCTCCTCGCGTCCTTCCCGGAGCCGCTCGGCCCGCTCCCCCCACAGCCACCCGACGTCCCGTCCGAAGGACCACACCAGCCAGCCCAGCGCGGAGGACACCAGCAGCGCCGAGACCTGGTAGGGGAGCCAGCCCGAGGCGGCGGCCAGGAGGGCGATGCCCTGGTAGGCGGCGACCGTCTTGCGGGCCATGCTGTGCGGCAGCGGCGCGTCGAGCCAGGGCTGGAAGCGGGCCGCCGCCACGAAGAGGTAGCGCATCGCGCCGATCAGCAGGACCCAGGGGCCCATCGACATCGACACGTACACGCTCAGCACGAGGATGAGGAACGCGTCGACCTCCATGTCGAAGCGGGCGCCCAGGACCGAGGAGGTGCCGGTGCGGCGGGCGACCTTGCCGTCGACACCGTCCAGGATGAGGGCGATCGCCGTCAGGCCCACGAAGAGGGTCACCGGGGGCGCCGTCTCGAAGGACTCCGCGACCAGGGCCGTGACCCCGCCGACCAGTGTCGCGCGGCCCAGCGTGACCCGGTTGGCCGGGCCGAAGGAGGTCAGCCGGGAGCGGAGCACGGCGCGGGTCAGGACGGCCCACGTGGCGAGCGCGAAGGCCAGGCCGGTCAGCCAGCCCGCCGGGCTCATCCCCGTCGCCGTGCCCAGCACGGCCAGCAGCAACACCTGCACGCCCGCCCCCACGGTCGTCTCCTGCTGCAACAGCCTCGCGTCGTATGTGTGGTTCAGGGCCACCGCTCACCCTCCGGCCAGGTGCCACCACGTGGCAGATCAGACAAGTGACAGATTCGATCTTCGCCGCGTACGTTGAGCGCGGCGTCGTGACTTCTCGTAGCTGCTCGTACGTGGGGAATCCGTCGATCGTTCAGAGGGGCGCACATGGAAATCGAAGAACTCGCCGCCCGGGCCTTCTGGCTGCGCGAGCCCGGGCACGGTGAGATCCGGGACGTCGAGCTGCCCCGGCCGGGGGAGTCGGAGGTGCTCGTCCGGACGCTGTACTCCGGGGTCAGCCGCGGTACCGAGACGCTCGTCTTCCGGGGCGGGGTGCCGGAGAACCAGTACGGCGCCATGCGCGCGCCCTTCCAGGACGGCGACTTCCCCGCCCCGGTGAAGTACGGCTATCTGAGCGTCGGCACCGTCGAGCGCGGGCCGGGGGAACTGCTCGGGCGGAACGTCTTCTGCCTCTACCCGCACCAGACGCGGTACGTGGTGCCCGTCTCCGCCGTCACCGTCGTGCCCGAGAGCGTTCCGGCCGGGCGGGCGGTGCTCGCGGGGACCGTCGAGACCGCCGTCAACGCGCTGTGGGACGCCGCGCCCCTGCTCGGCGACCGTGTCGCCGTGGTGGGCGGCGGGATGGTCGGGTGCAGCGTCGCCGCACTCCTCGCCCGCTTCCCCGGGGTGCGGGTCCAGCTCGTCGACGCGGACCCGGCGCGGGCCGAGGTCGCCCGCGCGCTCGGCGTGGACTTCGCGGTGCCCGAGGAGGCGCGCGGGGAATGTGATCTCGTCGTGCACGCCAGCGCCAGCGAGGCGGGGGCGCGACGCTCGCTCGAACTGCTCGCGCACGAGGGCACGCTGATCGAACTGAGCTGGTACGGGGACCGGGTCGTCGGGCTGCCGCTCGGCGAGGCCTTCCACTCCCGGAGGCTCACCGTGCGCAGCAGCCAGGTCGGCACGGTCTCGCCCCGCGCCCGCTCCGGGCGCACCTACGGCGACCGGATCGCCCTCGCCCTCGACCTGCTCGCCGACCCCGCCTTCGACGCGCTGATCAGCGACGACACCCCGTTCGAGGAACTCCCGGAGCTGCTGCCGAGGCTCGCCTCCGGCGCGTCGGGCGGGCTGTGCCACCGGGTGACCTACGGCTGAGCCGGCCCGCTCTCCCGTCCCTCCGGCGCCCCTCCCGCGCCCGGCGCCGGGCGCGCCCCGCCGAACCCGCCGCTGATCAAGCTGAACAACCCGTGCCGATCGGCCGTACTACACGGCATGCCTGGCCCGGCGAGGGCTTCCGTTCCCGCAACGGGGGCACTCGCCGGGCGATCAGACGCACCGCACCTGGAGGGTCGTCCGTTGTTCAGCATCACGGTCCGCGATCACCTGATGATCGCCCACAGCTTCCGCGGCGAGGTCTTCGGCCCCGCACAGCGCCTGCACGGAGCGACGTTCCTCGTGGACGCCACCTTCCGCCGCCCCGAGCTGGACGAGGACAACATCGTCGTCGACATCGGACTGGCCACGCAGGAGCTCGGCGCCGTCGTCGCCGAGCTGAACTACCGCAACCTCGACAACGAGCCCGACTTCGCCGACACCAACACCTCGACGGAGTTCCTCGCGAAGGTCGTCGCGGACCGGCTGGCCCGGCGCATCGAGGACGGCCGGCTCGGCGAGGGGGCCCGCGGCCTCACCGGGCTCACCGTCACCCTGCACGAATCGCACATCGCCTGGGCGAGTTACGAGCGTGCCCTGTGAGCGACGTGATCACCGAGCGGACCGCCCCGACGGCCCCCCACGCCCCCTCGACGGCCCCCCACGCACCGGCCGCGGCGCCCCACACCCCGGCGCCCCACACCCCGGCGGTCCGTCCCCGGCTGGACTACGTCCCCGCCCAGCACGCCGCCCTCACGAACGCCGAGATCATCCCCATGTCCCTGCGCACCCTGCACTTCGTGCTGCCGGCCGGCGTCGACGACCTCGCCAGGCCCAGCGGCGGCAACGCCTACGACCGCCGGATCTGCCTCGACCTCCCCGGCTTCGGCTGGCAGGTCGTCAAGCACACCGTCGGCGGGGACTGGCCCGAGCCCGGCGCCGAGGGCCGCGCCGCCCTCGCCCGCACCCTGGGCGAACTCCCCGACGACACGGTCGTGCTGCTCGACGGGCTGGTCGCCTGCGGCGTCCCCGAAGTGATCGTCCCCGAGGCCGGGCGGCTCCGCCTCGCGGTCCTCGTGCACCTGCCGCTCGGCGACGAGACCGGGCTCGAGGCCGACGTCGCCGCCGCGCTCGACGCCAAGGAGCGCGAGACGCTCCGCGCCGTGTCCGCCGTGATCGGCACCAGCGACTGGGCCGTGCGCCGGCTCGTCTCCCACCACGGACTCGCCCCCGAGCGCGTGCACGTCGCCGCCCCGGGCGCCGACATCGCCCCCCTCGCCTCCGGCACCGACGGCCTCTCCCAACTGCTGTGCGTCGCCTCCGTCACCCCGCGCAAGGGGCAGCACCGGCTGGTCGAGGCGCTCGCCACCGCCACCGACCTGCCCTGGTCCTGCGTGTGCGTCGGCTCGCTCACGCAGGACCCCGAGTACGTCGCCGGGGTACGGGAGCTGATCACCGCGTACGGGCTCGGCGACCGGTTCCACCTCGTCGGGCCGCGCTCAGGCGCCGCGCTCGACGCCAGCTACGCCGCCGCCGACCTGATGGTCCTCGCCTCCTACGCCGAGACCTACGGCATGGCCGTCACCGAGGCCCTCGCCCGGGGCATCCCCGTCCTCGCCACCGACGTGGGCGGGCTGCCCGAGGCGGTGGGGCGCGCCCCGGACGGCGGGGTGCCCGGCATCCTCGTCCCGCCGGAGGACCCCGCCGCGCTCGCCGCTGAACTGCGCGGCTGGTTCGGCGAGGCCGACGTGCGGCGCCGGCTGAAGGCCGCGGCCCGCGGCCGCCGGGCCGCCCTGGACGGCTGGGCCACCACCGCGCGCAGCCTCGCCGGGGTGCTGGGGCGGCTGCGGCCCGAGTCCCGGGAGGCGGCGTGACGGCCGGCGCGCGGTCCGCGACCGGCACGGACACGGATACGGCCAGGGGCGCGGGGTCCGCGACCGGCACGGACACGGATACGGCCAGGGGCGCGGGGTCCGCCGGCTCCCTCTCCGAGTCCCCCGCGCCGGGGGCCGGGCCCGTCGGCGAGACCCCCGCACCGGGGGACGTGCCCCGCTACGCCCCCCAGTGGCTGCGGCTGCGCGAGCCCGCCGACGCCGCCGCGCGCTCCCACGAACTCCTCGACCCGCTGCGCATCCGGCTCGCGGACCGGCCCGGCCGGCGCGGCACCGGGCTCGTCGTGCACGACCTCGGCTGCGGCACCGGCTCCATGGGCCGCTGGCTCGCGCCCCTGCTCGACGGGCCCCAGCACTGGATCCTGCACGACCACGACCCCTACCTGCTGCACTTCGCCGCCGCGGGAGCGCCCCGGTCCGCCGCCGACGGAAGCCGGATCGAGGTCACCACACAACGCGGCGACCTCGGCCGGCTCACCGCCGACGCCCTGGGCGGCGCCTGTCTCGTGACGGCGTCCGCGCTGCTCGACGTGCTCACTCGCGAGGAGATCGACACGCTCGCGGCGGCCTGCGTCGGGGCGGGCGTTCCCGCGCTGCTGACGCTGTCGGTACTCGGGCGGGTCGAGCTGACGCCCTCCCACCCGCTCGACGCGGAGATCGCCGCCGCGTTCGACGCCCACCAGCGCCGGAACGGACTCCTCGGCCCGGACGCGGTCACCGCGGCCTCCGAAGCCTTCGGCCGGCTCGGGGCGACGGTGCGGGTGCAGCCGAGCCCCTGGCGGCTCGGCGCCGAGCACGCGGAGCTGGCGGGGGAGTGGCTGCGGGGCTGGGTCGGCGCGGCCGTCGAGCAGCGCCCGGAGCTGGCGGCCCCTGCCGATACGTATCTGCGGGAGCGGCTCGCCCAGTGCGAGGCGGGGGAGCTGCGCGTGCTCGTGGGCCACAGCGACCTCCTCGCCCTGCCCGGCGGGTCCGGCGGGACCGGTCCGTCCGGCGTACGGCACACCTCGGGGGCGGGTGAGCGGTCATGACGACGGCGGTGACGAGGGCGATGGCCGAGACACCGGTCGCCCCGCCGGCACCGGCACCGGTGGCGGTGTCCGTGCCGACCGGAGCGGCCGCCGACGTGGCGGCGACGCCCGCCCCGGCCGCACCGGGTGCCGGGGAGACCCCCGCGCCGTCCCGCCCCCGCGTGCCGGCGGCCGTACGGCGGCACTTCGGGAGCGCGGCCGGCGCGGCCATCCTCGCGGTGCTGCTCTGGCGGCTCGGTACCGGCGTGTTCCTGGACGGGCTGCGGCGCATCGACACGCCGACGCTGCTCGCCGGGCTCGGCATCGGGCTGCTCACCACCGTCCTCTCCGCCTGGCGCTGGTGCCTCGTCGCCCGGCGCCTGGGCATCCGGCTGCCGCTGCCCGGCGCGGTCGCCGACTACTACCGGGCCCTGTTCCTCAACGCCGCCCTCCCCGGCGGCGTCCTCGGCGACGTGCACCGGGCCGTGCGGCACGGGCGCGACTCCGGGGACCTCGGGCGCGGGGTGCGGGCCGTGGTGATGGAACGGACGGCCGGTCAACTGGCCCTGGTCGCCGCCGGAGTACCGGTGCTCCTCCTCCTCGACTCGCCCGTGCTGCACCGGACGCGGCACGCCCTCGCCGTGCTCGGCCCGGTGCTCCTCGGCGTCGCGGCCGTCGTCCTCGCGGTCCGGATGGGACGTGCCCGGAGGGCCGTGCCGGAGGGCGCGGGCGGGCCGGCGGGGCGCGGTGCACCTCGCGGGCGGGCCGTGCGCGCGGGCCTCGCCGAGGCGCGGGAGGTGCTGCTGGACCGGAAGGTGGGACCGGGCGTGCTGCTGTCCTCCCTCGCCGTGCTCGGCGGATACCTGCTGATGTTCTGGGTCGCGGCGCGGGCCGCCGGGGCCGAGGTGGGCCCGCTGCGGCTGCTGCCGCTCGCGATGCTCGCGCTGATCGCGATGGGGCTGCCGCTGAACGTCGGCGGCTGGGGACCCCGGGAGGGCGTCACCGCCTGGGCGTTCGGCGCTGCCGGACTGGGCGCCGGGACCGGGCTGAGCGTGGCGGTCGTCTACGGGGTGCTGAGCTTCGTGGCCGCGCTGCCGGGAGCCCTCGTCCTGGTGGCCCGGTGGTGGGGCGGGCTGCGGGAGCGGCGGGCCGGCGGGAGCGACCACCCCGTGTGGAACGCCCCCTCTCCCCGGTCGCCCCCGGCACCGGGGGAAGGGCGGCGTCCCGGTCAGGCCGTGGGATCCGCCGCCCTCGTCACCAGGTCGAAGTACGGGCCGAAGGAGTCGGTCAGCGCGGCCAGCAGCCGTTCGCCCTTCTCCGCCGAGGCGAGCGAGGGGCGGCCGATGACTCCGGACTCCGTATAGGCGGCCATACCGGTCGTCAGCAGATGCCGACGGTCGTCGGCGACGAAATCGGTGGTCTCGTATCCGCCGCGGACCATCTCCGGATGACAGTGGAGGAGGAGGGAGGTCTCGATTTCCCCCGCGTGCATGTCGGTCAGCAACGAGGTGCTCACCCCGGCCCGTTCGCGCGCCGAATCCCAGTCCTCCGCAGCCGGGAAAAGCGCCATGTCGGGTCCCGTGCCGGCGGTGGATTCCTGCACCACATTGCCCAGCACGTAATTGCCGCCGTGGCCGTTGACCAGTACCAGGGCCTCGACACCGGAGCGGCGCAACGAGTGCGCGATGTCCCGTACCACCGCGTGGAGAGTGACGGAGGAAATGCTGACCGTGCCCGGCCAGTCCGCGTGTTCGTGCGAACAGCCGATCGTCACCGGGGGAAGGAGGTGCACCGGGTACCGCGCCGCGATCGCGCGGGCGATCGCACAGGCGACCAGGGTGTCCGTCGCCAACGGCAGGCAGGGGCCGTGCTGTTCGAAGCTGCCGACGGGCAGGACGGCGACCTGCCGCGCGAGCCCCTCGCCCCGGCGCCGCACGTCCTCGGTGGTGTCGCCCGGCAGAACGCCGGCGGTGACGGCCGGCGAGGTACTGAAGTCGTCCACCGGTGTTCCTTTTGGCTTCTCCATTCCGTAACTTCCTTTCCTCATGTACCGCCTGTGCTCAGCAGATAGGAACTGATCATGACAGACGTTGTCGGCGAACCGGTCGCGCGTGTGGTGAAAGCGCCGGCCGGCGCCACCGGGGTCACTCGCGTCGTGAATGCCCCGCTGCCCACGCAGTACGGAGATTTCGAAGCGGTCGGCTACCAGGACAACGACCGCGGTGACGAGCAGGTGGCCCTGGTGTACGGGGACATACAGGCGGAGGGAATGCTGGTCCGGCTGCATTCCGAATGCCTGACGGGTGACGCGTTCGGTTCCACGCACTGCGAGTGCGGACCCCAGCTCATCACCGCGCTGCGGGAGATCGTGGCCGAGGGGCGGGGCGTGCTGGTGTACCTGCGCGGGCACGAGGGCCGGGGCATCGGGCTGCTGGCGAAGCTGCGGGCGATGAAGCTCCAGTCGGAGGGGCTGGACACGGTCGAGGCGAACCTCGCGCTGGGGCTGCCGGTGGACGCGCGGGACTACCGGGTGGCCGCCGAGATGCTGCGGGACCTCGGGGTGCGCTCGGTGCGGCTGCTGTCCAACAACCCGCGCAAGCGGGAGTCCTTGGAACGGCACGGCGTGAAGGTCGAGACGCAGGTGCCGCTGCTGATACCGCCGTGCGAGAACAACATCACGTACCTGCGCACCAAGCGGGAGCGGCTGGACCACTACCTGCCGCACCTGGACGCGGTCGTCCAGTCCTCGTGAGGCGGGGCGGCGGGCGCGGGGCCGTCGTGCGCCGGTGCGCGGTGCACGGCCGCTCCGACGTCCCCCCCTCGCCCCCTCGCACCGGGTCTCGTGCGGGTGGCGGGGCGCCTGCCGGGTACCCCTCCCGTCAGACGACGCCGCGCCGCGCTCAGGAGGCTGGCCACCATGACCCAGGACGATGCCACGCAGGACGCGCTGCTCACGCTGCTGACCGAGCACCGGGGCGGGGTGCTGGTCACCCTCAAGCGCGACGGACGGCCCCAGCTGTCCAACGTCGCCCACGTGTACTACCCGGACGAGCGGATCATCCGGGTCTCCCTCACCGACGACCGGGCCAAGACCCGCAACCTGCGGCGGGACCCGCGCGCCTCCTACCACGTGACGACCGCCGACCGGTGGGCCTACACGGTCGCCGAGGGCACGGCCGAGCTGACGCCCGTCGCGGGGGACCCGCACGACGACACGGTCGGGGAACTGGTGCGCCTCTACCGCGACCTCCAGGGCGAGCACCCCGACTGGGACGAGTACCGCGCCGCGATGGTCCAGGACCGGCGGCTCGTGCTCCGCCTGCGGGTCGAGCGCGCCTACGGCATCCCGAAGCGCTGAGCCCGCCGTCACAGGCGGCGCGTGCGGTCCTCCAGGGCGCGGAGGACCGCCACCATGTCCTCGCCGCCGTGACCGAGGGCGACCGTCTCGGCGAACAGGTCGTGGCAGGCGTCGAGGAGCGGGGAGGCCACGCCCCGCGCGCGGGCGGCCTCGGCGATCAGGCGGTTGTTCATCAGCACGTCCGCGGCGGCCGCCTGCACCGCGAAGTCGCCGTGCAGCAGCTTGGGCGCCTTCATCCGGGAGACGGCGCTGGCCATGGGCCCGGCGTCCAGGACGTCGAGGAAGAGCCGCCGGTCGAGGCGGTGCCGCTCGGCGAAGTGGAAGGCCTCGGTCAGGCCGGTGACCTGGGTGATCAGGAAGAGGTTCACGGCCAGCTTCATCAGCAGCGCGTTCGGCACCGGGCCACAGGCGAACACCTCGTGGCACAGGGGCGCGAGGAGGGGGGTGACGTCCTCCACGTCCTTCTCCTCCCCGGCCAGCATGGCCACCAGGCGGCCCTGCTCGGCGGGTACGCGGGAGCCGGAGACGGGGGCCTCGACGTAACGGCCGCCCGCCGCGCGCAGGTCGGCCGCCAGGGCGCGGGAGTACTCCGGGGCGGTGGTGCCCATGTTCACCACCGTGCGGCCCGCGGCGAGACCGGCGAAGGCGGGGGTGCCGCGTTCCAGTACGGCGTCGGTGGCGCGGTCGTTCGCCAGCATCAGGACGACGGTGTCCGCACCGGCGAAGACCTCCGCGGGGGAGCCGGCCACCGTCGCCCCCGCCGCGCGCAGCGGCTCCGCGCGGTGCGGTGTGCGGTTCCAGACGAGGAGGGGAGTGCCCGCGCGGGCCAGGTTGAGGGCCATGGGCGTGCCCATGACGCCGAGGCCGAGGAATCCCACCGTGTGCATCTCGATCACCGTCGGTTCGGGGTTCAGGACTGCGAGGAGCTATGACGGTTGTCATGGCGAGGTGATTATGACAGGCGTCATGGACGGCTGGTGAGAGGGCCGTAAGCTGTCCGCCCGCGCCGTGCGCTTCGGGGCGGGTGAGGAGGTGGACGATGACGGAGTCCGAACGAGGGCCCCGGGAGCGGATGGTGTTCAGCGCCGCCCAGCTCATCCGGCGGCGCGGAGTGGCCGGGGCGGGGATGCGGGACGTCGTGGCGCACGCCCACGCGCCGCGCGGCTCGCTGCAGCACTATTTCCCGGGCGGCAAGGAGCAGCTCGTCAACGAGGCCGTGCGGTGGGCCGGCCGGTACGCGGCGAGGCGCGTCCCCCGGTTCATGGCGGGGATGACGGAGCGGACGCCCTCGGGGCTGCTCGCGGCGATGGCCGGGCAGTGGACGCAGGAGTACGCGCGGGAGGGCTTCGCGGGCGGCTGCCCGGTCGCCGCCGCGACCGTGGCGTGCGCGGACTCGGTGGAGTCCACCAGGGAGGCGGCGGCCGGGGCGTTCGGCGAGTGGACGGGGGCGGTGCGCGGGGCCCTGGTGGAGATGGGCGTGCCGGACGCGCGGGCCGAGGGGCTCGCCGTGGTCATGGTGAGCGCGGTGGAGGGCGCGGTCGTGGTGGCCCGCGCCGAGCGGGACGTACGGGCGCTCGAGGCGGTCGTCAGGGAGCTGGGACCGGTGCTGGACGCCGCCGTGGAGCGGCGGGACCGACGCCACCCGTG
This sequence comes from Streptomyces griseoaurantiacus, assembly GCF_036189845.1. Taxonomy (NCBI): domain Bacteria; kingdom Bacillati; phylum Actinomycetota; class Actinomycetes; order Kitasatosporales; family Streptomycetaceae; genus Streptomyces; species Streptomyces griseoaurantiacus. The sequence goes on from NZ_CP108326.1 coordinate 6,264,137, forward strand.
AGGCACCGGTGGACCCGGGGAGAGCCCCGGGAGGGACCCGGGAGGGGCGGGCGCGGCGGCTATTGGCGGCTGACCGCCCGGGTGATGCCCGTGACCACCGTCGTCGCCAGTATCCAGCCCGTCAGCACCAGCCCGTAGGACAGTGCCTGGTACCAGCCCGCCGGGGCGAACGCGGCCTCCTGCCCGAAGGAGATCACCGGCAGCATCAGGTCCAGTGCGTAGAAGAGGGGGTTGAAGGGCGGCGCCTCCTCCGGCTTCAGGGCGTGCGGCGGATGCAGGGCGAACGCCACCGCCCCCACCGCAAGCAGCGAGAGCAGCCACCCGGCCGCCCGCAGCGGCCGGAACCCGTAACCCACCGTCGCGTCCTGCACCTGCCCCCACAGCCGCCGGTGCCACGGCAGCGTCCCCCGGTGCCGGCGCAGCTTGGCGAGCTGCACCGTGCGGGCGGCGCGCTCGTCGCCGACCCGCCGGTAGGCGGCCGCCAACTGCTCGTAGGCGTACGGCACATAGCCGTCCGCATCACGCTCCAGGACGGCGAGACGCTGCTCGGCGGGGGCGTGCGGGGAGAGGGTGGCGTAGGTGAGGCCGTCCAGGTTCAGCTCCTCGGGCCACACCTCCGGCGCCGCGTGCAGCGCGTCGACGCGGGCGCGGCGGAGGTTGAGGGCGCCCTCGATCCGCTGGGGCGCGCGCAGCCACAGTTCCCCGAGAGCCGTGCTGCTGAGCCGCAGCGCCGTGCCCTCGGGATGGGACAGCCGCGCGTACGAGAGACCGAGCTGGCCGGGGACGCGGGCCCCGCGCAGGTCGACCATGCCGTGGGCGACGAGGCAGCCCGCCTCGAGGTCGGCGTCCACCGTGAGCGTGCGAGCCTGCAGCGCGGTGGCGCCGGGATGCTCGAAGCGGGCGTCCTTGAACGTCACCGTGCCGGTGACCGTGGCGCTCTCCAGCCGGGTCTCGCCCTCGACCCGCAGACCCGGCGCCCACAGCGCGTCGCCGATCGTCGCCTGGTTGAGCTGGAGCACCGGCTCGCCGGTGTACTCGGAGCTGAGGTGCGCCCCGTCGAGGAACAGCGCCCCGGCGATCACAGAGCCGCCGAGGCGGACCTGGTGGGTGATCCGGCAGCCGGTCAGCCGCAGGACGCCGTCCACCTGCAGGCGCGCGGCGTGCAGCCCCGGCATCGCCGAGCCGCGCAGGTTGAGCTGGCGCACCCGGAAGTCGTACAGCGCGGGACCGTCCGTGAAATGGCAGTGCCTCAGCTCCACGGCGCGGTCGATCGTGGCGTACTTGAGATCGAGCTTGCCGGTGATGCGGGCGCCCACGAGTTTGAGCACCGGGACCTCGCCGGCGCGGGACGGACCGTCGAGGAGCAGGGCCCGCAACACCCGGGCCCGGACGGTGCGTTCGGGGCCCCAGCCGGCGCCCTCGGCCGCCGGGTCCTCGTCCGGTCCCCGCCGGAAGTCCACCTCGGTGCCGTCCGGGAACGCCGCCCACACACGCCGTTCGGCCGCCGTCAGCTCGTCGATCTCCATCAACGGCGACCTTCGCCCGGCCGGCCCCGCATGTCAACAGGGCCCCGACGGCGCACGCGTGCGGCCGGCCCCGAAGGACCGGCCGCACGACCCGAGTGGCGCGTGGGCTACTCCTTCGCGGACTCCACCGCGTGCCCGCCGAACTGGTTGCGCAGCGCGGCGATCATCTTCATCTGCGGGGAGTCGTCCTGGCGCGAGGCGAACCGGGCGAACAGGGAGGCCGTGATGGCCGGGAGCGGCACCGCGTTGTCGATGGCCGCCTCCACCGTCCAGCGGCCCTCGCCGGAGTCCTCGGCGTAGCCGCGCAGCTTGTCCAGGTGCGCGTCCTCGTCCAGGGCGTTGACCGCGAGGTCGAGCAGCCAGGAGCGGATGACCGTGCCCTCCTGCCAGGAGCGGAACACCTCGCGGACGTTGTCCACCGACTTGACCTTCTCCAGCAGCTCCCAGCCCTCGGCGTAAGCCTGCATCATGGCGTACTCGATGCCGTTGTGGACCATCTTGGAGAAGTGCCCGGCGCCCACCTTGCCCGCGTGGACATAGCCGTAGGGGCCCTCCGGCTTGAGCGCGTCGAAGACCGGCCGGAGCCGGTCCACGTGCTCCTTGCTGCCGCCGACCATGAGCGCGTAGCCGTTCTCCAGGCCCCAGACGCCGCCGGAGACACCGGCGTCGACGAAGCCGATCTCCTTGACGCCGAGTTCCGCGGCGTGCTTCTCGTCGTCGCTCCAGCGGGAGTTGCCGCCGTCGACCACCGTGTCACCGGCGGACAGCAGGTCCTTCAGCTCGTCGATGACGGACTGGGTGGCGTTGCCGGCCGGGACCATCACCCAGACGGTACGGGGCGCTTCGAGCTTCTCGACGAGCTCCGCGAGGTCCTTGACGTCGGAGAGGTCGGGGTTGCGGTCGTAGCCGACGACGGTGTGGCCGGCGCGGCGCAGCCTCTCCCGCATGTTGCCGCCCATCTTGCCGAGACCGATCAGGCCGAGCTGCATGTCACTTCACTTCCCTGAGCTTGAGTTCGCGGTAGTCGGCCACCAGCGCGGCCGTGGACGGGTCGAGACCGGGTACGTGGGCGCCCTCGCTGAGCGCGGGCTCGACCCGCTTGGCGAGGACCTTGCCCAGCTCGACGCCCCACTGGTCGAAGGAGTCGATGTTCCACACCGCGCCCTGGACGAACACCTTGTGCTCGTAGAGGGCGATGAGCTGCCCGAGCACGGAGGGGGTCAGCTCCGGGGCGAGGATCGTGGTGGTGGGGTGGTTGCCGCGGAAGGTGCGGTGCGGGACCTGCTCCTCCTGGGCGCCCTCGGCGCGCACCTCCTCGGCGGTCTTGCCGAAGGCGAGGGCCTGCGTCTGGGCGAAGAAGTTCGCCATCAGCAGGTCGTGCTGCGCCTTCAGTTCCTCGCTCAGTTCGGCGACCGGGCGGGCGAAGCCGATGAAGTCGGCGGGGATGAGCTTGGTGCCCTGGTGGATCAGCTGGTAGTAGGCGTGCTGCCCGTTGGTGCCGGGCGTGCCCCACACCACCGGTCCGGTCTGCCATTCCACCGGGTGCCCGTCACGGTCCACGGACTTGCCGTTGGACTCCATGTCGAGCTGCTGGAGGTAGGCGGTGAACTTGGACAGGTAGTGGGAGTACGGCAGCACGGCGTGGGACTGGGCGTCGTGGAAGTCGCCGTACCAGATACCGAGGAGACCCATCAGGAGCGGGGCGTTGGACTCGGCCGGGGCGGTGCGGAAGTGCTCGTCGATCATGTGGAAGCCGTCGAGCATCTCGCGGAAGCGGTCGGGGCCGATGGCGAGCATCAGGGACAGGCCGATGGCGGAGTCGTAGGAGTAGCGGCCGCCGACCCAGTCCCAGAACTCGAACATGTTGGCCGTGTCGATGCCGAAGTCGGCGACCTTCTCCGCGTTCGTCGACAGCGCCACGAAGTGCTTCGCGACCGCCTTGTCCTCCTCGCCGAGCCCGGCCAGCAGCCAGGAGCGGGCGGAGGTGGCGTTGGTGATCGTCTCGATCGTGGTGAACGTCTTGGAGGCGACGATGAACAGGGTCTCCGCCGGGTCCAGGTCCCGCAGGTTCTCGTGCAGGTCGGCGCCGTCCACGTTGGAGACGAAGCGGACCGTGAGACCGCGGTCGGTGAAGGCGCGCAGCGCCTCGTAGGCCATCGCGGGGCCGAGGTCGGAGCCGCCGATGCCGATGTTGACGACGTTCCTGATGCGCCGGCCGGTGTGCCCGGTCCACTCCCCGGAGCGGACCCGCCCGGCGAAGTCGGCCATCCGGTCGAGGACTTCGTGCACCTTCGGCACCACATTCCCGGGGGTCTCCCCGTCCACCTCGACCACCGCGTCCCGCGGGGCACGCAGCGCGGTGTGCAGGACGGCCCGGTTCTCGGTGGTGTTGATCCGCGCACCGCCGAACATCGCGTCCCGCAACTCGAACACGCCGGTGGCGGTGGCCAGTTCCTGCAGCAGGGCCAGCGTCTCGTCGGTGACCAGGTGCTTGGAGTAGTCGATCAGCAGATCGCCGGCCCGGACGCGGTAGCGCCGGGCGCGGTCCGGGTCCGTCTCGAACAGCTCGCGCAGACCGGGACGGGGTATCCCCTGGGCGCGGTGGTCCTCCAGGGCCGTCCACTCCGGGCGGCGGGTGAGCCACGGGTGACGGCCCGAGGGGGTGGTGGACTCAGACACGGGCCGAGGCCTCCTCGGTGGAGGCATCGGCGCCGCGCAGCGCCACCTCGTACATCTCGTCCGCGTCCAGCCGCCGCAGTTCCTCGGCGATCAGCTCGGACAGCGGGCGCACCTTCAGCGCCAGGGAGCGCGGGGGCTGCCCGGGCAGGGTGAGCGTGGCCAGCGGGCCGTCCGGGCGGTCGAGGACGATCTCGCCCTTGTCGGTGCCCAGCCGCACGGTCGTCACCACCGGGCCGCCGCTCACCACCCGGTTCACGTCCACCTTCAGCCGGGCCTCCAGCCAGCGCGCCAGCAGCTCGGCGCTGGGGTTGTCCGCCTCCGCCTCCACCGCGGCCGAGGTGACCTCCGTGCGGGCCTGGTCCAGGGCGGCGGCCAGCATGGAACGCCACAGGGTGAGCCGGGTCCAGGCCAGGTCGGTGTCGCCCGGCGCGTAGGAGTCGGCCCTGGTACGCAGCACCTCCATGGGCGACTCGACGGCGTACAGATCGGTGATCCGGCGCTGCGCCAGCGCGCCCAGCGGGTCCTTCGCCGGATTCCGGGGCGCGTCCACCGGCCACCAGACGACGACGGGCGCGTCCGGGAGCAGCAGCGGCAGCACCACCGAGTCGGCATGACCGGTGACCTCGCCGTACAGCCGCAGGATCACCGTCTCGCCGGTGCCCGCCTCGGAGCCGACCCGCACCTCGGCGTCGAGCCGGGAGGCGGTGCGGTCCCGCAGGGTCCGGGCGTGCCGCTTGATGACGACCAGGGTCCGGGAGGGATGCTCGTGCGAGGCCTCCTCGGCCGCCTTCAGCGCGTCGTAGGCGTTCTCCTCGTCCGTGACGATCACCATCGTCAGGACCATGCCCACGGCGGGGGTGCCGATGGCGCGGCGGCCCCGCACCAACGCCTTGTTGATCTTGCTTGCCGTGGTGTCGGTCAGGTCGATCTTCATGGCCTGCGCCAGCTCCGTCCGTCTCGTGCGAGCATCTCGTCGGCTTCCTCCGGGCCCCAGCTGCCCGAGGCGTACTGCGCGGGCGTGCCGTGCGCGTCCCAGTACCCCTCGATCGGGTCGAGGATCTTCCAGGACTCTTCCACTTCCTGGTGCCGCGGGAACAGGTTGGCGTCGCCGAGCAGCACGTCGAGGATCAGCCGCTCGTACGCCTCGGGGCTCGACTCGGTGAACGACTCGCCGTAGGCGAAGTCCATCGTCACGTCCCGGATCTCCATCGAGGTGCCCGGCACCTTGGAGCCGAAGCGCACGGTCATGCCCTCGTCCGGCTGGACCCGGAACACGATCGCGTTCTGCCCCAGCTCCTCCGTGGCCGTCGAGTCGAAGGGGGAGTGCGGGGCCCGCTGGAGCACCACCGCGATCTCGGTGACCCGGCGGCCCAGCCGCTTGCCGGTGCGCAGATAGAACGGCACGCCCGCCCAGCGGCGGTTGTCGATCTCCAGCTTGATCGCGGCGAAGGTGTCGGTCTTCGACTTCGGGTCGATCCCGTCCTCCTCCAGATAGCCGCGCACCCGCTCGCCGCCCTGCCAGCCGGCCTCGTACTGGCCGCGCACGGTGTGCGCGCCCAGGTCCTCGGGCAGCCGGACGGCCTTGAGCACCTTGAGCTTCTCGGTCAGCAGCGACTCGGCGTCGAAGGCGGCCGGTTCCTCCATCGCGGTGAGCGCGAGGAGCTGCAGCAGATGGTTCTGGATGACGTCGCGCGCCGAGCCGATGCCGTCGTAGTAGCCGGCCCGGCCGCCGATGCCGATGTCCTCGGCCATCGTGATCTGCACATGGTCCACGAAGGACCGGTTCCAGATCGGCTCGTACATCTGGTTGGCGAAACGCAGCGCCAGGATGTTCTGGACGGTCTCCTTGCCCAGGTAGTGGTCGATCCGGAACACCTGTTCCGGGGTGAACACCTCGTGCACGATCGTGTTGAGCTCCCGCGCGCTCGCCAGGTCGCGGCCGAAGGGCTTCTCGATCACCGCGCGCCGCCAGGAGCCCCGGGGCGGGTCCGCGAGCCCGTGCTTCTTGAGCTGCTGGACGACCTTGGGGAAGAACCTCGGCGGCACCGAGAGGTAGAAGGCGTAGTTGCCGCACGTGCCGCGCGAGGCGTCCAGCTCGTCGACGGCCGCGCGGAGCTGCTTGAACGCCGTGTCGTCGTCGAAGTCGCCGGGGATGAAGCGCATGCCCTCGGAGAGCTGCTGCCAGACCTCCTCCCGGAACGGCGTACGGGCGTGCTCGCGCACCGCGTCGTGCACCACCTGCGCGAAGTCCTGGTCCTCCCAGTCCCGGCGGGCGAACCCGACGAGCGAGAAGCCCGGCGGCAGCAGACCCCGGTTGGCCAGGTCGTACACCGCCGGCATCAGCTTGCGGCGGGACAGGTCACCGGTGACACCGAAGATCACCAGGCCGGAGGGTCCCGCGATGCGGGGCAGCCGGCGGTCCCGGGGGTCACGCAGTTCGTTGTCCCAGTCGCCGAGCAGGTCCTCGGGGGTGGCGCAGGCGCTTACGGCGTCCTGAGCGGCTCGGGAGCTCTGGGTGGCTCGGCCGTTCCGGGGCTCCTGGGATTCCTGGGGTTCCGGGGACTTCCGGGACCCTTGGGGCGCCTTTTCGGGTGCCTGGGCCGTCTTGGTCCCGGCAGCCTTCGACCTGGCCCCGGCCGCCCCGGCGGCCATGCTCCTCGTGCCCCTGGCCGCGCGCTTGGTGGCCTTGGCGGCCGTGTCGTCCTCGCTCATCAGGCGTGCACCTCCTTGCCCTCGTCACCGTCGTCCTCGGAGCCGTCCCGGGCGCTCAGCGAGGCCGAGACCGCGTCCAGCAGTTCCTGCCAGGCGGCCTCGAACTTCGCCACGCCCTCGTTCTCCAGCAGCCCGACCACCTCGTCGTAGGCGATGCCCAGCCGTGCCACCGCGTCGAGGTCGGCCCGGGCCTGCGCGTACCCAGCGGTGACCGTGTCACCCCGCACGTCGCCGTGCTCGGCGGTGGCGTCCAGGGTGGCCTCCGGCATGGTGTTGACCGTGCCGGGCGCGACCAGTTCGTCCACGTACAGGGTGTCCTTGTAGGCGGGGTCCTTCACCCCGGTGGAGGCCCACAGCGGACGCTGACGGTTGGCTCCGGCGCGTTCCAGGGCCGCCCAGCGCTCTGTGCCGAACACCTCCTCGTACGCCTGGTAGGCGAGGCGCGCGTTGGCCAGCGCCGCCCGGCCGCGCAGGCCGGCGGCCTCCTCGGTGCCCAGCGCGATCAGCCGCTTGTCGATCTCGGCGTCCACGCGGGAGACGAAGAACGAGGCCACCGAGTGGATGCCGGACAGCTCCGCACCCCGCTCCCGGGCCTGCTCCAGACCGGTGAGGTAGGCGTCCATCACCTGGCGGTAGCGGTCCAGGGAGAAGATCAGCGTCACGTTCACGCTGATGCCCCGGGCGGTCACCTCGGTGATCGCGGGCACCCCGGCCTCGGTGGCCGGGATCTTGATCATCACGTTGGGCCGGTCCACCAGCCAGGCGAGCTGCACGGCCTCGGCGACAGTGGCCCGCGTGTCGTGCGCGAGCCGGGGGTCCACCTCGAGGGACACCCGCCCGTCCCGGCCCCCGGTCGCCTCGTACACCGGGCGCAGCACGTCGGCGGCGGCCCGCACGTCCGCGCTGGTCATCATCCGGACGGCCTCGTCGACCGACACCCCGCGCACGGCGAGATCGGCGAGCTGCTCCTCGTAGCCCTCGCCCGAGCCGATGGCGGCACGGAAGATGGACGGGTTGGTGGTGACGCCGACGACGTGCTTCCCGGCGATCAGCCCGGCCAGGTTCCCGGAGGCGATCCGGCGGCGGGACAGGTCGTCCAGCCACACGGAGACACCCTCCTTCGACAGCAGCGCGAGCGGCTCGGCGGAGCGGGCGGCGGACGTTCCTTCGGTGGTCACAGTGGTCTTCTCTCCTTGACGGTGCGGCGGGTGGTGCGGCGGGTGGTGGGGCGGGCGGGAGCCGGCGGAAGGGGCCGGGCGGCTCAGCCGCGCGCGGCGGCCAGCGACTCCTTCGCCGCGGCGGCCACGTGCTCCGCGGTGAAGCCGAACTCGGCGAACAGCGTCTTCGCGTCCGCGGAGGCGCCGAAGTGCTCCAGGGAGACGATGCGTCCGGCGTCTCCGACGAAGCGGTGCCAGGTCAGGCCGATGCCGGCCTCGACGGCCACGCGCGCCTTCACGGCGGAGGGCAGCACCCGCTCGCGGTACTCGGCGTCCTGCTCCTCGAACCACTCCACCGAGGGCATCGAGACCACGCGGGTGGCGATCCCCTCGGCCTCCAGCCGCTCCCGGGCGCCGACGGCCAGCTGCACCTCGGAACCGGTACCGATCAGGACGACCTCGGGGGTGCCGGTGGAGGCCTCCTGGAGGATGTAGCCGCCCCTGACCGTCTCGGGGGCGGCGGGGTAGGTCGGCACGCCCTGCCGGGTGAGGGCCAGTCCGTGCGGGGCCGGGTGGGTGCCGTGCCGGCGCAGGATCTCGGCCCAGGCGAGCGCGGTCTCGTTGGCGTCCGCCGGGCGGACGACGTTGAGGCCGGGGATCGCGCGCAGCGAGGCGAGGTGCTCGACGGGCTGGTGGGTGGGGCCGTCTTCGCCCAGGCCGATGGAGTCGTGCGTCCACACGTACGTCACCGGGAGCTGCATGAGGGCGGAGAGGCGGACGGCGTTGCGCATGTAGTCGGAGAAGACCAGGAAGGTGCCGCCGTAGATGCGGGTGTTGCCGTGCAGGGCGATGCCGTTCATCTCCGCGGCCATGGAGTGCTCGCGGATGCCGAAGTGGATGGTGCGGCCGTACGGGTCGGCCTCCGGCAGCGGGTTGCCCTTCGGGAGGAAGGAACTGGTCTTGTCGATCGTGGTGTTGTTGGAGCCCGCGAGGTCGGCGGAGCCGCCCCACAGCTCCGGCACGATCGCGCCGAGCGCCTGGAGCACCTTGCCGGAGGCGGCACGGGTGGCGACGGCCTTGCCCTCCTCGAACACCGGCAGGGCGTCCTCCCAGCCCTCGGGGAGCCGGCCGGCCACGACCCGGTCGAGCAGCGCGGAGCGCTCGGGATCGCGCTCACGCCAGACGGACAGTTCCTTGTTCCAGGCCGCGTGCGCCTCCGCGCCCCGGTCCAGGGCCTTGCGGGTGTGGGCGAGGACCTCCTCGGAGACCTCGAAGCTCTTGTCCGGGTCGAAGCCCAGGACGCGCTTGGTGGCCGCGACCTCGTCCTCGCCGAGCGCCGAGCCGTGCGCGGCCTCGGTGTTCTGCGCGTGCGGGGCGGGCCAGGCGATGATCGTGCGCATCGCGATGATCGAGGGGCGCCCGGTCTCGGCCTGCGCCGCCCCGAGCGCCGCGTACAGCGCGTGCACGTCGACGTCGCCGCTCTCGGCGGGCTCGATGCGCTGCACGTGCCAGCCGTAGGCCTCGTAGCGCTTGAGCACGTCCTCGGAGAAGGCGGTCGCGGTGTCGCCCTCGATGGAGATGTGGTTGTCGTCGTAGAGGAAGACGAGGTTGCCGAGCCTCTGGTGCCCGGCGAGCGAGGACGCCTCGGCGGAGATGCCCTCCTCCAGGTCACCGTCGGAGACGATCGCCCAGATGGTGTGGTCGAAGGGGGACTCGCCCTCGGCGGCCTCCGGGTCGAACAGACCGCGCTCGTAGCGGGCGGCCATCGCCATGCCCACGGCGTTGGCCACGCCCTGGCCCAGCGGGCCCGTGGTCGTCTCCACCCCGGCGGTGTGCCCGTACTCGGGGTGACCGGGGGTCTTGGAACCGTGGGTGCGGAAGGACTTCAGGTCGTCCAGCTCCAGCTCGTAGCCGGCCAGGTAGAGCTGGGTGTACAGGGTGAGGGAGGTGTGCCCGGGGGAGAGGACGAAGCGGTCGCGGCCGGTCCACTCGGGGTCGGCGGGGTCGTGCCGCATCACCTTCTGAAAGAGCGTGTACGCGGCCGGTGCGAGGCTCATCGCCGTGCCCGGATGGCCGTTGCCGACCTTCTGCACGGCGTCGGCGGCCAGCACACGGGCGGTGTCCACGGCCCGGCTGTCCAGGTCGGTCCACTCCAGGCGGCCGAGGGGGCCGGGGTTCTGCTCAGTCATCTTCAAGAAGTCCTCACATCAGGGGGAAAGACCGTCCAACGCGTTCAAAACTAAAAGTCTGACTTTTGGCGGGCCAGGTCACGCTGTGCCACGCTTCGGTGAAAGTGGGACACGGCCCCGGTCGGCGGGCGCCGTGCGGGCGGATGAACTCACACGAGACGGACATGGTGGACACGGACACGGGTACCTACGCGGACGGGTTCCAGACCTCCGGGGGCGAGAGCGCGGCCCCGGCCCCGGCGGGTGACGGCTCTCCGTCGGAGCGCGCGGCGGAGGGGGAGGCCCCGTCTCCGAATGCGGATGCGGGCGCGGGCCGGGGTACGGACGCGGGCACGGGCTCGGGCACGGGTGCGGGCACGAGCACGGGTACAGGCGCGGACGTGGGCGCGGGGGCGGGGGCGATCCAGACCTTCCCCTTCGACCCCCGTGCCAGCGTCAGCGGGGTCGGCATCCAGATCGGGCCCATGGGGGAGGGCGGACCGACCTGGCAGTCCCGGGCGGTCCCGGAGCGGGTGCACCGCGTCGACTTCCACGTCGTCATGCTGTTCACCGGGGGGCCGGTGACCCACATGATCGACTTCGCCGACCACGAGGCCCGGGCCGGGGACGTGCTGTGGATCCGCCCCGGCCAGGTCCACCGCTTCCGGCCCGCGCACGCCTACCGGGGGACGGCGCTCACCATGCAGCCCGGGTTCCTGCCGCGGGCGATCGTCGAGGCGACGGGGCTCTACCGCTACGACCTGCCCCCGCTGCTCCACCCCGACCCGGCCCAGCTCGCCGGACTGCGGCACTGCCTGGAGCAACTGGAGCGGGAGTACGTCGACACGGCCACGCTCCCGTCCCACCTGCACACCGCCGTGCTGCGGCACACCCTCACCGCGTTCCTCTACCGCCTCGCCCACCTCGCGGCCGGCTCGGCGGGACGGCGGGCCGTGGAGGGGGCGGACAGCGCCTTCGAGAGGTTCCGGGAGGCCGTGGAACGGGACTTCGCGCGCAACCACAGCGTCAGCGCCTACGCCGACGCCCTCGGCTACTCCCGCCGCACCCTCGTGCGCGCGGTCCGCGCGGCCACGGGGGAGACGCCCAAGGGGTTCATCGACAAGCGGGTGGTGCTGGAGGCCAAGCGGTTGCTGGCCCACACGGACCTGCCGGTGGGCCGCGTCGGCGCCACCCTGGGCTTCCCCGACGCGGCCAACTTCTCGAAGTTCTTCCATCAACGCACGGGGCTGACACCGGCGCTCTTCCGGGCGGGGATGGGCTGACACCCGCTTCGGACGCGGACAGGGGTGTGGCCGGCCGCGTTGCCACGCGACCGGCCACACCCCGGGAGCCGCCGGAAACCCGTGAGGGGCCTCCGCGGAACCTCAGGGCCTCAAAGCCTCAAAGCCTCGAAGCCTCAGAACCTCTTGGCCTCAGTGACCGAACGTGAACCAGTTGACGTTGACGAAGTCGGACGGCTGGCCGCTGGTGAAGGTCAGGTAGACGTCATGCGTCCCCGTCACCCCGCTGATGTTCGCCGGGATCGTCCTCCAGCTCTGCCAGCCGCCCGTGTTGGACAGGGCGAAACTGCCGATCGGTGCCGCGCTCCGGCTGTCCAGCCGTACCTCGACCAGGCCGCTCACACCGGCGCCGGCGCCGCTCGCGACCCGCGCCTGGAACTGATGGGCGGCGCTGGAGCCGAACTTGACGCCCTTGTACAGCGCCCAGTCGCCGTTCGCGAGCGCGCCGATGTTCTGGCCGCCGCCGCTGTCGGAGGTGGACTCGGTGATCGTCCCGGACTGGCTGTCGAAGGACTCCGCCTGGATCGTGCCGTACGCGTCCCTGCTGCCGGTCGGCGGCGGGGTGGTGCCGCCGTCCCCGCCACCGGAGGTCGACAGCACCTGCACGTAGTCGACGGTCATCGGATGCCCGGGCTCGGTGCCGCCGTCGGGACCGCCGCCGAAGGCGCCCGGGAAGCCGCCGCCCATAGCGACGTTGAGGATGACGAAGTAGCCGTGGTTCGTGGCGTTCGCCCACGTCGTCGCGTCGACCTGATTGGCGCGCACGGTGTGGAAGTTGACCCCGTCGAGGTAGAACCGCACCTCCTCCGGGCTCGTCGACCTGTCCCACTCCATCGCGTAGGTGTGGAACCCGGCCTGACACGTGGAACCGGTGCAGGCGGTCGAACCGCCGATGCCGTTGGTCTCCTTGCACGGCCCGTCCGGGTTGACGCCGCAGTGCATCGTGGCCCAGTCGGTGTTGAGTCCCTGGACGTTCTCCATGATGTCCAGCTCGCCCACGGCCGGCCAGTTCTGGTAGTTGCCGCGGAAGGGCGCGCCCAGCATCCAGAACGCCGGCCAGTAGCCCTTGGCCGCCGCACCCGTGACGTTGGGGAGCTGGATGCGGGCCTGCACCCGCAGCTTCCCGCCCGAGGGTGGCTGGAAGTCCGTGCGCCGGGTCTCGATGCGGCCGGAGGTCCAGCGTCCGGAGGAGTCCCGGCGCGGGGTGATCTGCAGGTTGCCGGCTCCGTCGAGCGCGACGTTGCTCGTGCTGTTGGTCATCGTCTCGACCTCGCCGGTGCCCCAGTTGGAGGCGCCGCCGGGGTACGAAGTACCCAGGTCGTACTGCCAGTTGTTGGTGTCGACCCCGGTGCCGGCGGCACCGTTGAAGTCGTCGAGGAAGACCTGGGACCAGCCCGCCGGGGGAGTGGGCGCCGAGGCGCTGGCGGAGCCGGTGGTGGCGGTGGCCGCGGCGGCGGCCAGGCCCAGGGTGCCGACGATCGCGACGAGCACGCGCCGCAGGGGCATGCGTCTGCGGTGGTTCCGGCCGGTGCCGGAGGGGAGTGTCTCGGTCATCTGAGGTATGCCTCTTCACGTACGGGGAGTGGGGGTACGCGGGTGGTGCATGGGTGGTGCATGGGTACTGAGAGCGCTCTCAGAGCGCGCGCTCAATGTGCTCTCCGGCGCCCCGGCCGTCAAGAGGTAAAGCAGGGAAATCACTTTCCGTACAGGGGAGTTCAAAGGATGAAGAGGGCGGTGCGGGAGGCACCGCCCTCCCCAGGTCAGGGCGTGCGGGCCGCTCGCGCACCCTCCGCCGCCGGGTCCGCCCTCCGCGTGCCGCGCCCCTTCGCGTGCCCGTCGTCCCGCCCGCTCGCGCGCCCCTGCAGCACTACCGCCAGCGGGGTCGCCGTGAAGACCGAGGAGTACGAGCCCACCACGATGCCGATGAGCAGCGCCAGCGCGAAGTCCGTCAGGGTGTCGCCGCCCAGGACGAACAGGGCCGCCAGGATGAACAGGGCCCCGATGCCGGTGTTGACGGTGCGCGGCAGGGTGCTGACGATCGCCGCGTCGGCGACCTCCGCGAACGGCCGGCGCCGGTCACCGGCGGTGAGTTCGCGGACCCGGTCGAAGACGACGACGGAGTCGTTGACCGAGTAGCCGATCACCGTGAGCAGGGCCGCCAGGAAGACGCCGTCGAGCGGTTTGCCCAGCCAGGCGAAGGCCCCGATCAGCAGCACCACGTCGTGCGCCAGGGCGGCCACCGCCGAGGCCGCGTACGTCCAGCGGAACCGCACGGCGAGATACAGCAGTTGGGTCGCGAGGGCGGCACCGAGGGCGAGCAGCGCCTTGCCGCGCAGTTCCGCGCCGAGGCTGGGCCCGATCATCTCGTCGCGCACCTTCTCGGTGTCGCCGCCGAGCGCTCCGACCGCCTCCCGCACCTCCCGCTCCTGGGCGTCCGTCAGGTCCGGGGTGCGGACGGTGAGATCTCCGTCGGCGGAGGAGTGGACGACCGCGCGCGGGAACCCCGCGTCCGTGAGCGCCTCCCGGGCGTCGTCGGCGGAGACGGTGCGCGAGGTGGAGTACTCGATGAGCCGGCCGCCGGTGAACTCCACCCCCAGCTCCACCCCGCGGCCTGCGATGCCCGCCGTCGCCAGCACCAGCGCCACTCCCGACACGGCCAGCCAGCGCCCGGGCCGGCGCATCAGCTTCGGCCGGCGCCGCCCCAGCCAGGCCCGCACCCTGCCCGTGCGGTCGATGCCGGACCAGGCCGGACGGGTGCGCACCGCGGGCCTGTTGACCGCGAACCCGGCCAGCACCCGGGTGATGACCAGCGCACTGAACATCGAGGCCAGCACACCGATGGACAATGTGACGCCGAAGCCGCGCACCGGCCCCGAGGCCAGGAAGAACAGCAGCGCCGCCGCGATCAGCGTGGTGATGTTGGAGTCCGCGATCGCGCTGAACGCCTTGCGGAAGCCCACGTCGAGCGCCGTGCGCGGGCTCGGCCGCCGACGCGCGGTGTACTCCTCCCTCGCCCGCTCGAAGACCAGGACGTTGGCGTCCACCGCCATGCCGATCGCCAGCACGAAGCCGGCCAGCCCCGGCAGGGTGAGCGTGGCGCCGAGTGCGAGCAGCGCCGCATAGGAGACGAGGGCGTAGCAGGCGAGCGCGAGGGTGGCGAGCGCGCCGAGGAGCCGGTAGACGACGATCACGAACAGCGAGGTCAGGGCGGCGCCGATGAGTCCGGCCCAGGCGCTGGCGGTGATGGCCTCGGCGCCCAGGGTGGGGCCGATGGTCCGCTGCTCGATCGTCTCCACCGGCACCGGCAGCGCCCCGCCGTTGACGAGCAGCGCCAGTTCCTTGGCCTCCTCGCCGGAGAAGCCGCCGGTGATCTGCGTGGAGCCGCCCGCGATGCCGGTGCCGCAGGACACGGACGGGTCGACCTGGGGCGAGGAGATGATCTCCTCGTCGAGGACGATGGCCACCCGGCGGGCGGGGTCCCCGGCCGGGTTGCAGGCGGCCCGGCCGGTCAACTCCGCCCACAGATCGCTGCCCCGGCCGCCGAAGTCGACGGTGACGAACCAGCCGACCGCCTGCTGCGGATCGATCCGCCCCTCGGCACCCTTGACGTGCTCACCGGTCAGGGCGGCCGGGCCGAGCCGCAGCCGCTGCCCGTCCTCGCCGGCCAGCACCCGCTCACCGGAGGAGCCCTTCCCGGTGTCGGCGGTGTCGGCGGCGCCGAGGACCGGGTGGAAGGTCATCTGCGCGGTGCGGCCGAGGACGTCGGCGGCTCGGCGGGGGTCCTGCACGCCCGGCAGCTCCACGATGATGCGGTCCTCGCCGGAGCGGACCAGGTTCGGTTCCGCGACCCCCAGCCCGTCGACCCGGCGGCGCAGCACCTCCAGTGCCCGGTCGGTGGCCTCCGCGTCCGCCTTCGCGGTGTCCGAGTCGCGGGTCTGCAGCACGATCTGGGTGCCGCCGCGCAGGTCGAGCCCCAGCCGGGGCGGGACGGTGAGCGCGAGGTACACCGAGAGGGACAGGACGAGGAGGGCCAGGGCGGCCCGCACACGGGAGGCGCGTTGCACGCGGTCGACGCGTTTCACAGGAGGCTCCAGCCGTACGGGTGGGTACGGATCGGGGATGGCGGAGTGCCGGAGTCGGCATATACGGGTACGGGGTATGGGTATGTGACCTGGCGCGACGAGGAGGAGGCCCCGAACGCGCGGTCACGCCCGCAGCGTCAGGTCAGGGCCGGGATCACGGCTCCACCAGGCCCGCCCGGATGGCGTACCGGGTCAGTTCCAGGCGGTCGCGCAGGCCGAGTTTGTGCAGCAGGTTGGCCCGGTGGCGCTGCACGGTCTTGATGCTGATGAACAGGGTGTCGGCGATCTCCTTGGAGGAGTGGCCCTCGGCGATCAGCTTCAGCACCTCCTCCTCGCGCGGCGTCAGCACGCTGTCCGAGACCTCCTCGCCCGAGCGGACCCGGTCGAGGAAGTTGCGGATCAGCGCCGTCACCGCGCCCGGGTACAGGAACGGCTCGCCCCGCACCGCCGCGCGGCAGGCCTCGACCAGGTCCCGGTCGGCGACCGACTTCAGGACGTAGCCGCAGGCGCCGGCCTTGAGGGCCTGGAAGAAGTACTGCTCGTTGTCGTACATGCTCAGCATGAGGATGCGAAGGTCCGGCTGGAGCTGCGACAGCTCGCGGGCGGCCTGGAGCCCCGTCATCCGGGGCATGGCCACGTCGAGGATCGCCAGGTCGGGGCGGTGGGTGCGGGCCGCCTGGACGGCCTCGGCGCCGTCACCGGCCTCCGCGACGACCTCGAAGTCGGGCTCGCCCTCCAGGATGAGCCGCACCCCGCGGCGCACCAGGGCGTGGTCGTCGGCCAGCAGGATGCGGGTGGTGGCGGCCGGTGGGGTGCTCGGTTCGGTCATGTCAGGCGTTCTTCCGGTTCTCGGGCGGGGATGAGGGTGCGGCGGGCGGGGGCGGCCCGTCGGGCTCGGGACGCGCCGTCGGCACGGTCAGCCGGAGCCGGGTGCCGCCCTCGGGGAGGGCCGTGAGGTCGAGCGTCGCACCGAGCAGCAGCGCGCGCTCCCGCATGCCGCGGATGCCGGCGCCCTCCCGGGCCGGGCCGATGCCGCGGCCGTCGTCGGTGATCTCCAGGACCACGCCGCCGCCGGTGCGGCGCAGGGCGAGCACGGCGCTCCCGGCCTCGGCGTGCCGGGCGATGTTGGTCAGCCCCTCCTGGGCGACCCGGTAGAGGACCAGCTCCGACTCCCGGTCCAGCGGAGGCAGTCCGTTCTCCAGCCTGCGGACGACCCGCAGCCCGGTGTGGGCGGCGAAGTCGGTGGCGAGGGAGGTGAGCGCGGCGATCAGGCCGAGGTCCTCCAGTACGCCGGGACGCAGCCGGCGGGCCAGCCTGCGCACCTCGTCCAGGCTCTCCCGGGTGATCTCCTGCGCCTGCCGCAGGTCCTCCCGCAACGGCTCGGGCGCCTGGTCGGCGGCCCGCTTCAGACCGAGCAGCACGGCGGTCAGACTCTGGCCGACCTCGTCGTGCAGCTCGGCCGCGATCCGGCGCCGTTCGGCCTCCTGGGCGGACAGCACCCGGGCACTGGAGGTGGCGCGCTCGGTCTCCAGCCGCTCCAGCATCGCGTTGAAGGTGCGGATCAGCTCCGCGACGCCGCTCTGGTCGGGCACGGGCAGCCGCTGCCCCGGACGCAGCAGGTCCACGGTGGACATCAGCCGGGACAGCCGCTCCAGCGGGGCCAGACCGATGCGCAGCAGCGCCGCGTTGGCCACCAGCATCACCGCGAGCCCGGCGAGCAGGATCACCGCCTCGGTCAGCACCACCGGCACCGAGACGGTCACCGGGGCCCACAGCAGGAGCGCGGTCGCCGCGCCCAGGACCAGGGCGTTCAGGCCGAAGATCCGCCAGAACAGGGACACCGGGGATACGCCTTCCGTCGTCGTCGTCTCGTCATGTCGTCATGCAGCCGTGTCGTCATGCGTCTGTGTCGTCGTGTCGTCGTGTCGTCGTGTCGCGGTGTCTTCATGTGTCGGTATGTGCCGGTATGTCGACCTCGTGCGGTGACGTACGCGCTCACCGTCCACTATCGCCGCTCGCGGGCGGCCACCGGCCGTGGGATCACATCGGGTGGGACCGCCCGGTGACCGCCCTGCCGCCAAGCCTGCCGTGCCGGGCGGACGGGGTCGATGGGGGGCGGGCCCCATCTGCGCGGCACGCGGGGGGCGCGGCACGGCCCGCACTGCACTCCCGGACCCCCCGGAAATGGGGTCCGGGACCGATGGCCCGTCCGGGGGCGGTCGGCGAGGGTGGGAAGCGAGCGGGGAGGCCGTCAGCTCCCCGCCCGGCTCCCGGGGTGCCCGTGGCCCCGGCCGGGGCCGGCCCGTCCGACGTGAGGGACGGACGGGCCGCCCCCGGGCCAGGAGGCCGGTTGTCCACCGGTCGACTCCCGACCGGTGGACCGCCAGCCGGTCGGCTCCCGACCGGCCGGCTCCCGACTGACGGGAATGTTCAGGCCGTGGAAAGGACCTGTTGCGATGTCGCTGGACACCGCCCGCACCGGCTCGCCCGCAGGGCGCCGACGCGTGCACGAGGCCCGGCAGCGCCTGCAGCACGAGCGCGATACGCGACTCGCGCAGCTCGGGGCGCTGCGTGAGGGGCAGGGGGACGCGGTCGCCGACGACCTGGTGGCCGCGCAGCGCACCGCCGTGCGCAGAGCCCTGAAGGACATCGACGCCGCCTTCGCGAGGCTGGAGGACGGGTCGTACGGAATGTGCGGGGGGTGCGCGAAGCCGATCCCGGCGGAGCGACTGGAAATCCTCCCCTACGCGAGGGCCTGCGTGCCGTGCGCGCAGCGGGCGGACTGAGGTCCGCCCGCCGGGGCCCCGCCCCCGGCCCGGGGGCGCCCCGCACCCCGACAGTCGTGAGGCCTCCCGTCCCCCAGGGGCGGGACGGGAGGCCCGAGGGGACGTCGCCCCCTGACCCCCGGTGAAGGAGGGGCCAAGCCGTGAGGGACCGAGAAGCCGTCGTCACCGGCGTGAACGCCGGGCTCGCGCCCGATGAGCTGGCCGCGCTGCGCAACAGCCTGAACGAACAGCGCGGGTTCCGGCTCGACCAGCTCGCCCAGCTCGGGCACGTCGCCCCCGGCCGCACCCAGCGGGCCCGGGAGCGGGGCGCGCCCGCCCAGCTCGAGGTGCACGTCAAGCTGTGCGCCTCCGCCCGCATGGTCCTCGCCGACGTCGAGGCCGCCCTGGCCCGCATGGACGAGGGCCGTTACGGGCTGTGCCACCGCTGCGGTCACCCCCTGGACCTGCCCCGGCTCCGCGTCGTTCCCCAGGCGCGCTACTGCGCTCCCTGCCATCGCACCCGGGAGGTGAACCGGTGACGTACGACGCCCGCGTCCGGGTCACCACCGCACGGCGCGGCACCGCCTGGCGGGCGCTGCGCTCGCCGGGCATCGCGCTCGACCTCGGCAGCGCCCGCACCCGGATATGGACCCGGGGCGGCCCGGGGGCCCACACCGTTCTCGACGTGCCCACCGTCTCCTTCGGACCGGCCGGAGACACCGGGGTCCTCCGCCCGGTCGCGCGCGGCGCCGTCGTCGACCCCGAGGGTGCCGCCCGGCTGCTCACCAGGCTCCTCGCACCCCGCGTCCCCCGGTACGCCCGCCCCGTGATCGTCTGCGCCACCCCGGTGCCGGGCGGTCCGGAACACCGGGCGGCCCTCGCGGCGGCACTGGCCGGACTGCGCCCGCGCACCGTCCTCGCGATCGACGCCGTCCGGGCCCTCGCGCTCGCCGCCGGTGCCGACCTCTCCCGCCCGCTGCTCGTCGTCGACCTCGGGGCCCAGCTCACCGAGGTCGCCCTGCTGCACGGCGGCGTCGTCACCGCCGCCCGCCGCATCGAACGCGGCACCGCGGACCTCGGCACCGCGGACCTCGGTGCGGGGGACGACGGCGGTCTCACCGCGGGGCGCCTCGCCGCCCGGGTCGGCGAGGCGGTCGCCGACCTGCTGCGGGACGAGCCCGGCCACCGGGCCGCCGAGGCGCTCGGCCGTGGGCCGCTCCTCGGCGGGGGCGGCGCGCTGCGCGCCGAACTGGTGTACCGGCTCGCCCGGCAGCTCGACACCTCCGTGCACCCGGTGCCCCGCCCGCACACCGCCGCCGTACGGGGCGCGGGCGAGGCGCTGCTGTCCGCGAGGCGCCACCCCGCCCTGGCCGCGCCCGTCACCCCGGTGCACCCCACCTGACCCCGGCCCACCGCCCCGTCCGGCCGTTCGACCGTCCGCCCCAGAGTGTCCGATCCGAGTGTCCGTCCGATGTCGTGCGAAGGAGGCGACATGCCCGACCTCGTCCCGCGTGCCGAACCCCCGCCGAGGCTGTCCCCCGACCGCTGGTGGCGCTGGCGCCGCGGCCCGCTGCGCCGCCCCGGCGACCTGCTGCTCGCCTGGGCCGGCCTCCTGCTGGGCCTCCTGGCCGCCGCGGCGGCCCCGCTGACCGGCTACCTCGTCGGCGCCGCCGTGTACGAGGGGACGACGGACAGCGCCCGCGCCCGGCTCGAGGGCGGAGAACACACCACGGCCGTGGTGCTGCGGCACGTGCCACGGCACCCGGAGCCGGGCTCGGAGGAGGAGCGGGAGACCCGCTACCCGGCCGCCGTGCGCTACACCGCGGCCGACGGGAGCGTGCGCACCGCGACCACCGAGGTCGAACCGGGGCTCGCGGCCGGGGAGCGGGTACGGGTGTGGACCGACGCGGCGGGCGAGGTCGTGAAGCCGCCACCCGGCGAGAAGGAGATCCGCAGCCGGGCCGTCGGTGCCGGGATCAGCGCCGGGGTGGGGGTGCCGCTGCTCGCGTGGCTCGTGTACGCGGCGGGCGCCGGGATCGTGCGGCGACGGCGGATGGAGGCGTGGGCGTGCGAATGGGAGCGGGTCGCGGTCCGGTGGACGTCCCGGCCGTGAGCCACGGGCCCCGCAGCCCCAGGAGGCCGCGGGAATCCCCCCGAGGGGAATAAAGATGATCGCGCGCCGTGGAACCCGGCCCCCGATTCCCCCCTCTATCCGGTCGGAGGCCGCGCGGCGCACTCCCCCCGCGCCGCGCGGCCTCCGTCGTGCCGTGAGGCCACGGTCCGCCGTCCGGGCGCCGGCCGGTCCCGGGAGCGGCGGCGGGGAAAATGCGGGGAGCCCCACCCCGCACGACCCCGGAAGGCCCACCCCATGAAGCTCACCCTGCTCGGCGGCGGCGGATTCCGCGTGCCCCTCGTCCACGCCGCCCTGCTCGCCGACGAAGGCCCCCACCGCATCACCCACCTCACCCTGCACGACCTGGACCCCGCCCGCCTCACCGCCATCACCCGGGTCCTCGCCGACCAGGCCGCACGCCTCGCCCCCGGCACCCCCGGGCTCACCGTCACCTCCACCACCGACCTCGACGAGGCCCTGCGCGGCGCGGACTTCGTGTTCTCCGCGATCCGCGTCGGCGGCCTGGAGGGACGCGCCCAGGACGAGCGGGTCGCGCTCGCGGAGGGCGTCCTCGGCCAGGAGACCGTCGGCGCGGGCGGCATCGCCTACGGGCTGCGCACCGTGCCCGTCGCCACCGACATCGCCCGCCGCGTCGCCCGCCTCGCCCCCGACGCCTGGGTCATCAACTTCACCAACCCCGCGGGCCTGGTCACCGAGGCCATGTCCCACCACCTCGGCGGGCGCGTCCTCGGCATCTGCGACTCACCCGTCGGACTCGGCCGCCGCATCGCCCGCACCCTCGGCGCCGACCCGGCCGAGGCGTGGATCGACTACGTCGGCCTCAACCACCTCGGCTGGGTCCGGGGTCTGCGTGTCGCCGGGCGCGACGAACTCCCGCGCCTGCTCGCCGATCCCGAACTGCTCGGCTCCTTCGAGGAGGGCAGGCTCTTCGGTCCCGACTGGCTGCGCTCCCTCGGCGCGATCCCCAACGAGTACCTGCACTACTACTACTTCAACCGGGAGACCGTCCGGGCCTACAGGGAGGTCGAGAAGACCCGCGGCGCCTTCCTGCTGGAGCAGCAGGCCGCGTTCTACGCCCGCGCGGCCCGCCCGGACACGCCCGCCCTCGACCTGTGGGACCGCACCCGCGCCGAACGCGAGGCCACCTACATGGCGGAGAACCGGGAGACCGCGGGCGCCGGTGAGCGCGCCGCCGAGGACCTCTCCGGCGGTTACGAGAACGTGGCCCTCGCGCTGATGCGGGCCATCGCCCGCGACGAACGCGCCACGCTCATCCTCAACGTCCGCAACGGCACCACGCTGTCCGTGCTGGACGCCGAGGCGGTCATCGAGGTGCCCTGCCTGGTGGACGCGAACGGGGCCCACCCGGTCGCCGTCGATCCGCTGCCCGGTCACGCCGCCGGCCTGGTCTGCGCGGTGAAGGCGGTCGAGCGCGAGGTGCTGGCGGCGGCCGCGTCCGGATCCCGGGCGAGCGCGGTGAAGGCGTTCGCGACGCATCCGCTCGTCGACTCGGTCACCGTGGCCCGGCGGCTGGTGGAGGGGTACACCGCGGTGCACCCGGGGCTGGCGTACCTGCGGTAGTGGCAGCGGTGGGGGTGCCCCGGGCGGGGCACCCCCTCGTCGAGCCCGGTCAGCCCTTGAAGCCGGCCGTGATCGAGGTGAACTGCCACTCGCTCTGGGAGATCCCGGAGCAGTTGCTCACCACTCCGCCGCCCGCGCACGGCCGGTCGCGGTTGACCGCCCAGTACGCCAGCCGGGCGATGTGGTGGGAGTTGGACCAGTCCCGGATCTGGGTCCAGATCGCCGGGGTGGTGTTCTCCTGCTGGTCGGACAGGCCGTTCATGCCGGAGATCCCGAGGTGGGAGTAGGCGGTGGCGTCGTCCCAGCCGAAGGTCGACTTCAGCTTGGCCTTCAGGCCCTCGGCGGCGTTCACCGTGTTCCCGTACATGTCGGAACCGCCCCCGAAGTCGAAGGGCATGATGGTGAAGACGTCGATGTTCGCGTCGAGCGACTTGGCCTGCTCGACGAGCCGGTTGCCGTAGTAGGTGGGTCCGGTCGTCGTGGTGCCGAAGGTGACGATGGTCCTCAGGCCGGGGTTGTCGGCCTTGACCGTCTTCAGCGCGGTGAGGATCCGGGCCTGCACGGCCTCGTTCTCGAACTCGTCGGTGTTCTCGATGTCCATGTCGATCGCCTTGAGCGAGTAGGCGTCGATCACCTTCTGCAGGGCCCCGGCGAGCGCGCTCGCGGAGGAGCAGTTGGCGCCGAGCTTGCTGCCCTGCCAGCCCCCGAAGGAGGGCACGATGTCACCGCCGGCCGAGCGGATCTGATTGATGGTGCTCTGGTCGACGCCGCCGGTCAGCGGGCGGTTGCCGTCCCAGGCCGGGTTGCAGCCGCCCGAGTCCAGCATGAACGCCATCGTGTACCACTTGACGCCGGTCGCGCTCATCACGGAGGCGGCGTTCGGCGGGTCGCCCCAGCCGAGGTACAGGTAGGGCGCGGCCTGTTTGAAGGCGCCGGTGTCTCCGCCGCCGCCCGCGCCGGTCGTCACGCTCACGGCGTTGGAGGCCCCCGAGGTGTTCCCGGCCGCGTCCCGCGCCTTCACGGTGAAGGTGTAGGCGGTGCTCGGCGACAGCCCGCCGACGGTGGCGCTCGTGCCGGAGACGCTGAGCACCTGGTTGCCGCCGCTGTAGACGTCGTAGCCGGTGACGCCCACGTTGTCGGAGGAGGCCGACCAGGACAGCGAGACGCTGGAGGATGTCTTGCCGGTCGAGGTCAGGTTCGCCGGCGCGCTGGGCGCCTGGGTGTCGGAACCGCCGCCCCCGCCCGGGCCGTCGAGCGAGATGTCGTCGGCGTAGTAGGTGCCCTGCGCGTACCAGCCGTGGACGTACAGCTTGACGCTGGTCTGCGAGGCGCCGGTGGTGAAGGGCACCTTGAGCTGGGTGTACGCGGAGGGAGAGGAGGCCCAGGTGGAGGCGCCGCCGTCGACGCCCAGGTACACGTAGGAGCCGCGCACCCAACCGCTCAGGGTGTAGGCGGTGTCGGGCCGCACGGTCACGGTCTGGGCGCACTGGGCGGTGTCGGCGGAGGTCACCGCGCCCGCGAGGGCCCTGGAGCCGCCGTGCACCGGGGAGGAGACGACGGAACCGAGGTTGCCGGAGCAGGACCAGGGGGAGAGGGAGCCCGACTCGAAGCCGGGATTGGACAGGACGTTGGCCGCGTGGGCCGTGCCGGGCACCGCGAGGGCCCCGGCCAGGGCCAGCGCGGCGGAGCCGAGCACGGCGACGAAAGCGCGTCTGGAGCGCGCGAGGAAACCTGACGGAGGACGAGTGCGCACGCGATCTCCCTGTGGGGAATGGGGACTTCGGGAGTGCCGGGTGGTGCGGGGTTCGTGCGGTGGCGCGCGGCATGTGGTGGTGTCGCGCGAGGACCCTGTCCCCAATTTGGTATGGACCAATTGTGGCGTCAAGGGTGCCGACGAGGATTGGTCCGGACCGGCGGCGCGGCGCGGGGACTCACGTGTCCCGTCAACGGCCGTCTCGTCCGCGGTGGTTGGGCGCTCACCCGGGCTCGGGCGAGGCGCGCGGCATGGGCTACGGTCGGTGCCGTCGGCCGTGCGCCGCGGGGAGGGAGAGCCGTGATCGGGGAGTTGCTGCCGGAGGCGGTCGTCGCCGTGGAGGCGTACGGCGACGACGCGGCCGTGGACGCGCCGCTGTACCCCGAGGAACGGGCCGTCGTGGCCCGCGCGGTGGACAAGCGGCGGCGCGAGTTCGCCTCGGTACGGCAGTGCGCGCGGCACGCGATGGAGAAACTGGGTCTGGAGCCGCGCCCCGTACTGCCGGGGGAGCGCGGGGCGCCGCGCTGGCCCGAGGGGATCCTCGGCAGCATGACCCACTGCACCGGCTACTGCGCGGCAGCCCTGGTCCGCGCCGGCGAACTGGCCTCGCTCGGCATCGACGCCGAGCCGCACGAGGCGCTGCCCGAGGGCGTGCTCGGCGCGGTCGCGGCGCCCGCCGAGCGCGAGCGCGTGAGCGCGCTGTCGGCGGCCCACCCGTCCGTGCACTGGGACCGGCTGCTGTTCAGCGCCAAGGAGGCCGTCTACAAGGCGTGGTTCCCGCTGACCGGCCGCTGGCTGGACTTCCTCGAGGCGGACCTGGAGATCCGGCCGCCCGCCGCCGGCGGTACGACCGGCGGCTTCCGGGCGACACTGCTGGTGGAGGGCCCCCGCGTCGGCGACCGCCTCGTACGGGCCTTCGACGGCCGCTGGGCCGCGCGCGAGGGGCTCCTGGCGACGGCGGTGGCGGTGGCGGTGCCGCACGGGAACGCGCCCGAGGGCACCGCCTGACCGGGTCGTTGGGCACAGGGCCGTTGGGCACAGGGCCGTTCGACGGCGGACCGTTCGGCACCGGGCCGTTCAGCCTCCGTCCCCGCTCCGGTACCCGGCCTCGCCCCGGCCCGTGGGGTCGAGGACGGCGCACCAGCCGCTCAGCAGCCGGAAGAACTCCGCGTCGGTACCCGGCAGCCCGGCCGCGGCGAGCGCCTGCTCCGCCTCCGCGAGCACCCCGGGCGGCACGAGGGGCGGCCGTGCGGAGCCGCCGTCCGGCCCCGGTGGATCGTCCAGAGCGGCCCGCACGGTGTGCAGGAGCCGCACATAGGCCTGGACGGCGGTGCGCTGACGGTCGGTCAGTACGGCGGTGGGCATGGTCCCTCTCTCCCCGGTGTCGGCCACGACGGACCCGCCCAGCTTGCCGTGCGCCACTGACAACGGGGGTGGCCCGGCGCGCCCGAAGTGCCGGACTTCCGCCCTACAGGGCGTTGTCGAGGGCCAGCGCCAGTTCGGCGATCCGCCACCCGGCCCCGTCCCGGCGCAGGCCGAACGTGTAGACCCCGGTGGAGAGCAGCCGGACGCCGTCACCGGTGTTCCGCGTCTGCAGCAGGTAGGCCCGGACCTCGGCGCCGGCGGCGTCCGCAGCGGTGAGGAGGACGTTGCCCAGGTGGTGCCGCACCGTCCCCGACCGGGCGGCGTGCCCGGCCCGGACGAAGTCGAGCACCGCCGCCCGCCCGGAGACCGGACCGAGCACCTTCGGCCCGGGCATCGTGAAGGTCCAGGTGGTGTCCTCGGTCAGGACCGCCTCCAGCGCCGGCACGTCCAGCGCGTCCAGGGCGTGGGCGTAGGCCGCCACCACCTGCCCGGGGTCCGCGCTCCCGGCGTTCACGAGCCCACCGTCAGGACGATCTTGCCCTGGATGTGGCCCTGCCCGGCCCGTGTGTGGGCGCGGGCCGCCTCGGACAGGGGATAGGTGCTGTCCACCCCGACCCGCAACGCGCCCTCGTCGAACAGGCGGCCGATCTCGGCGAGCTGGGGGCCGTTCGCGCGCACCTGGATGTTCGAGACGGTGACGCCCCGCCGCGCCGTCTCCTCCGGATCGAACTCGGCGAAGAACACCGGCAGCATGGTGCCGCCGCGCCTGAGCACGCGCAGGAAGCGCCCGCTGCGCGGACCCCCGACCGTGTCGATGACCACGTCGACGTCACCGACCACGTCCGTGGCCTCCGTCGTGGTGTAGTCGACGAACTCGTCGGCACCGAGTGCGCGCAGGAACTCCTCGTGCCGGCCCGAGGCCACCGCGATCACGCGCGCCCCCTTCCACTTCGCGAGCTGCACCGCGAAATGCCCGACGCCGCCGGCCGCGCCGTTGACCAGCACGGTCGTCCCGGGTGACAGCGGCACCGGCTCGTGCACCAGGCCGGTGAAGGGCGAGGGAACCTTGTGGCCCAGGTCGATGAGGAACTGCCAGGCCGTGAGCAGCGCCATCGGCGCACCGGCCGCCCGCACGTGGTCCAGCGCCGCCGGCTTGTGCGCCAGGTCCGAGGCCGGTGCGGCCACGTACTCGGCGTAGGCACGGCCGTCGAAGCCGGGGAAGCGCAGCATGCCGTACACCTCGTCCCCGGGGGCGAAGCCCGTCACGTCCGGGGCGACCGCCTCGACCACGCCCGACATGTCCGTCCCCGGGACCAGCGGGAACTCCAGCGCCGGCCGCAGCTCGGGCGGCATGACCTTCATGCCCTCGCGCAGGTACCAGTCCGGCGGATTGACGCCCACCGCGCGCACCCGGACGAGGACCTCGCCCGAGCCGATCGCGGGCACCGGCACCTCCTCGTACCGCAGAACCTCGGGGCCGCCCGCTTCGTGGAACTGGATCGCCTTCATCACGCTCACGCCTGTCGCTTTCCGTGGAGGGAAACTGTGCACCTCCGAGTCAAAGCCCGGCACGGCGGCCGCGTCCAAGACCTGTCCGGCAACCCCCTCATGCCTGAACGGCATCGCCCGTACCCTGGAGGGGTGAGCGATCCCGGACAGGAACTGGACCTGCGACTCGTCCACCACTTCACGGTCGTGGCGGCGCACCGGCACTTCGGCCGGGCCGCCGCCGACCTGCACGTGGCCCAGCCCGCCCTGAGCCGCCAGATCCAGCGGCTCGAGAAACAGCTCGGGGCCCGGCTCCTCGACCGCACCCCCCAGGGCGCCCGGCTCACCCCGGCCGGCCAGGAATTCCTCCCCTGGGCCGAGGCACTGCTGCGGGCCGCCCGCCAGGCCTCGCTGGCCGTGCGGGAGAAGGCCGGGGCCGCCCGCCTCACCGTCGGCTACGTCGAGGACCTGGTGATCACCGACGCCGTACGGGAGCTGCGCCGCCGGTACCCCGAGGCCGAGATCGTCACCCGGTACCTGGACTGCCACGACGTCGTGGCCCTGACCGAGCACCGCATCGACGCCCTGATCGCGCGGTCCCCGCTCCCGCTCGCCGAGGACGAGGTCACCACCGTCCCGCTGTACGAGGAACCCCGGATGCTCGTCGTCCCGCGCGAGCACCCCCTGGCCCGGCGGGCCTCGGTGAGCGCGGAGGAACTGGCAGGTCAGGAGGCGCTGCCCTGTGCCTTCGAGACCGAGGACTGGACCTCCTACCGCATCCTCCGCTCCGGCGTGCCACCTCTGGAGAGCGCCTTCGAGAGCCCCGTCGAGACCTACGAGGACAAGCTGGAACTCGTGGCGAGCGGCCGGGCGATCGGTGTGCTGCCGGTCGGCGACCGGCGCAGCTCGCTGCGGCCCGACCTCGTCAGCGTCCCGCTGGAGGGCGCCCCGCCCAGCCAGGTCGTCCTGGCCAGCCGCAAGGACGACGCCAACCCCATGGTCGACGCCCTCCGCCTGGCGGCCGAGACCGCCCTGACCGCCCCGGCGTCCTGACCCCCCCGGCGCGCCGCCCCGGCCGGGCGCCGGACGGGGAGTGCCGCGCGCCGCACGAGGATGCCGTGCGGCGCGCTCGGCGTTCTCGGCCCGTCACCCCTCGCCGGGATCGCGCGGGGGCCGGGCCGCGCGGACCGCTTCCCACTCCGCCTCGGTCAGCGGCGGCTCCGCCAGGGGCTCACGCCGGGGGCCCCGCAGCACCGCCAGCAGCACCGCGGGCCGCAGCAGCTCCGAGACCGGCTTCGACAGCGTCACCACGTCGAAGAAGGCCTTCGCCACCAGCGGCCGGCCCGTCGCCGTCAGCATCAGCCGGTTGACGTACGCCCCCAGCAGCCGGTTCCCCGGCCCCGGGGCCTCGCCGATCGCCCCCGGGTAGTGGATGTCCGTGCTCGTCGCCAGCTCCCACGCCGTCGCCACCGGCCGCGCCACGCCCCGCTGCACCCGCCGCGAGAGCCCCGGCGCGGTGAGACCCGCGCGGGCCACCTCCTCCCGCAGCGCGAGGACGCCCTGCGCGGCGACCGAGAGCCCGTGCCCGTACACCGGGTTGTACGTGGCGACGGAGTCACCGATCGCGACGAAGCCCTCCGGCCAGCCCGTGACCTTCTCGTAGTAGCGCCGCCGGTTGATCGTGCTGCGGGTGAGCACGGGTTCCGACAGCGGCTCCGCGTGCGCGATCAGCTCGCCCACCACCGGATGCCGCACGCTCTCGCGCGCGAACCTCTCGAACTCCTCGGCCGTGGCCGGCGGCTCCCCGCCCCGCGTGCCCGACAGCGTGACCAGCCACCGCCCGCCCTCGACGGGCTCGATCGTCGTGGTCCGCCCCGGCACCGGCACCGTCGCGTCCGACTGCACGTTGACCAGCGGGAACTCCTCCGTCCCCGCGGGTGCCCGGTAGAGCCGGCTGGAGTAGGCGAGCCCGGAGTCGACCTCCTCCATCGGGGCGTCGGCCACCCCCAGTTCGCCCAGCCACCGCTGCGCCCGCGACCCGCGTCCGGCGGCGTCGACGACCAGGTCGGCGGGGAGCACCCGCTCCTCGCCGTCCGTGGCACGCACCCGTACGCCGGTCACCCGGTCGGCGTCCCCCTCCAGCGAGAGCAGCTCCGCCCGCTGCACCACGGTGACCCGGGGGTCCTTCACCACCCGCTCGCGCACCACCCAGTCCAGCAGGTCCCGGCTGCACGCGATCATGAACTGCATCTCGGGCCACCGCCGGAACCAGCCGCGCGGCTGCATCGACACCAGCCCCGTGGGCAGCGAGATCCGCCGCGCCCCGCCGGCCAGCCACGCGTCGGTCACCCCCGGCAGCAGCTCCTCCATCGCCCGGACGCCACCGGACCAGATGACGTGCACGTGCCGGGCCTGCGGCAGGCCCTTGCGCGGCTCGGGACCCCCGGGCAGCGCGTCGCGCTCGACGACGGTGACCTCGGCGTGCGCGCTCAGCGCGGCGGCGGCCAGCATGCCGGCCATGCCACCGCCGATCACGACGGCCCGACGGGGCGCGGCACCACGGGGGGTGCCGACGGGTTCACTCATGGGTTTCGCTTCCTGAGCTGGTGGCGGTCCGTCCCCGGACGGCCGCGACGACGGGTGACTGACGCAGGGCGAGGGACATCCGCACGAGGTCGCGGGGACCGTCGAGGGAAGCGGGAGGGGACGGCTCGGAGGGCGTGTCCCGGACGCCGGCGGCACCGGCCGCGTCGATCAGCCGGCCCTCCGGATCGGCGGCCCGGGCCCGTACGGCGGCCGCCACCATCGCCGCGTCGGCCTCGGCCCGCGCCTGCTCCGGGTCCGCGCCCGAGGCCAGGGCCGCGTCCCGGGCACGCAGGCGCAGCTCGGCGTCGAAGTACGGGTACAGACCGAGCATGCCGTCGTGGATGTCGGACTCCCGCTGGGTCACCCGCAGTGCGGCCGGTGACCACCAGGCGATCCGCACGCCCCGGTGCGACTGCGCGGCCACCGGCCGCAGTTCGCGCCAGAGCGGGCCGAGCCTGCGGTAGGTGGCCCAGGTCTGCCAGCTGTCCCCGGCCCGCCGGCAGGCCAGCGGCACACAGAAGCCGACCGCGCTGATCTGCGCGCCGGCCGAGGCCAGCACCGGGGCCCAGTCACTGCTCAGATAGTCCAGGTCGGCCCCGCGCCACCGGGCGATCACCGCCGTGAACTTCGTCGCCAGGTAGGCCAGATTGCACAGATAGCCGACGACGATGATGAGCAGGCCGGCCCGCAGCCAGCCCTTCACCCGCAGCGCCCAGCGCCCGCACATGACGTTCATCGCGACGCCCGCCACCGTCAGCGCCACCAGGTAGAGCACGATCAGCTCGCGGATGTACGGCGTGCGCGCGTAGTACGTGTCGAAGTCCCGCAGCCGTTCCACCGGCGTGCTGCCGAGCCGGAACAGCACCACCAGCGCCACGATCACCAGGCCGTACCCGGCGGTGATCCACCGGTTGATCCGGCGGGTCCGGGCGGGCGGGCCACCGCGCCAGTTGACCATCAGCACGAGACAGGACGCGCTGAACGCGCTGAGCAGGCAGTACACCAGTGGCGCCGAGAAGTTGACGATCCCGGTCCACTCGTTGACCTGTGCGATCGTCGGCGGCGCGGCGAAGCAGAAGACCAGTCCGGCCAGAGCCATCAGCACGCACACCGAGCGCAGCAGCGGATCGCGCCACGCGCGCGCCAGCGCGGGCGCCTTGACGGTGAGCGCCACCGCCATCGCGGCGGAGGGAAGGTAGTAGCCGGAGCCGTCCATCGTGTCGGTGCGCCAGTCCCCTCAGCCCTGTGGTCCGCGGTAGCCCAGCGAGGCCTCGATGCGGCCCGCCAGGTCGTCCCGGCGCACGGGGCCGCGCATCGGTGAACCCGCCAGCCACGTACGGCACTTGCTGGCGAGGAGCAGGCCGAAGCTCTCGGCGTCCTTCTCGTGCGCGAGGTCGAACCGGGTGCGGGCGGCCACCGAGTGGACGGTGGCCTGGAGATCGGCTGTGTCGCTCAGCAGGCGGGCGGCCACGGCCGCGCCCTCCACGTGGTGCCCGTGGTGCCCGGCGCTCATGTGCCACAGCTCGTGGCCCAGGATCACCAACTGGTGGTCGGGGGCGGTGCGTTCCTCGACGACGACGAGGTCCTGCTCGGCCATGTCCAGCCAGAGCCCGCTTGCCGTACCGGGCGGGAAGACGGCGGTGCGGAACTGCACGGGCCGGCCGCGCCGCCGGCTCATGCCGGAGCACAGCGCCGCGTACAGCGCGGCCGGGTCGGCCGGCGCCGGGAGCGTGAGTTCCGCGACGAGTTCGCCGCACAGACGGCGCATGTCCCTGCCAATGCCCATGGTCGGTCTCCCCCTTCCCCCTCCCGGCTCAGGACTCGGGCCGCTTGACGCTCTCGAGGAGCATGTCCAGCCATTCCGCGACCTTGTCGCGGTGCTGGTCGGTGGGCAACTGCGCGGCCCGCCAGGCGATGCCGCGCACGCCGTGGTCCTGCAGCAGCCGCTCCAGGGGCTCGTCCCCGGCGGCGGGCGCCCCCGCGAGGGCCTCGCCTCCGCCGGGTGCGCCCTCGCGCTCCGCACATGCCCCCCCGGTGCTCTCCGGGGCGCCGGCCGCGCCCTCCCGGTCGGCGAGCTGCTGGAGCAGTTCCTGCTCGATGTGCTGGAGGGCGGTGGCGAGCGCGTCCGGGTCGTCGGCGGTCAGGAAGCCGGCGTGCACGCGGAAGAAACGCTGGATGGCGTCGCAGTGCTCCATGGTGGGACGGCGGTCGCCGTTGATCAGCGCGCCCGCCTGCTGCCGCGACATGCCCGCGCCGTCCGCGATCTCCTGCTGGGTGTACTTGCGGCCGTTCGGTTTGAGCCGGGTGCGCCGCAGCAGGTCCAGCCGCCGCAGGAACCGGGCCTGCAGGTCGGGTTCGCCCGCGGGGCGCCCCGCGAGCAGCGCCTTCACCACGGACTCCGGGACGCCCGAGGCCGCGCAGAGGCGGCCGGTGTCGAAGACCTGGGCGTGCGGCACGCCGAGGCGGTCGGCGAGGGCGGTGACCCGGGCCACGACGGCCGGCAGCGAAGCCGTGGCCGTGGCGCCCGGAACCTCGAAGCCATCCGTCACCGGCCCAACTCCCACGTTTCTCGGGCCGTCTGGCACGGCCGTTGCCTCGGCGCAACTCTCAGGAAGGCCGGGTGCCGACAGGGACGACTCGCGTCGTGTGTCCCGAACCACCCGGAGAGTAACGGCTTCTTCGAACTCGCATCCAGGTCTCGCCACAACTGTGGCGAGATTCGGCCGTCCATGACGTGGGAATGCCACGATAGTTGACACGCGTCGGCGCGCGCCCCGAGGATCGGGACTCCGCGTGACGGCGGGTGAGCGGGACCGGCCGGAGAGTGCGGGCCCCAGGGGCAAGAGGGGTGACCTCCCGATGGTGCAGCAGGCAGGGGGACAGCGGTCGGCGCCGCGGTCCGGCCCGGGACGCCCCGACATCCGTGCATATCTGCGGGACTACGCGGCGCTGCTGGAGTCCACGCCCTTCCCGTCGGTCGTCCACGACCACCGCTGGGACGTCGTGCTCGCCAACTCCGCGTACGAGGAGCTGTTCGCGGAGGTCGGCCCGCACCCCACGGCCATGCCGGGCGAGAACCTGCTGCGGTTCGTGCTGTTCCACCCGGACGCCGCGCGGGTGCTCGGCGAGCACGAGTCGAGCTGGTGCCTGCCGATGCTCGCCGACTTCGCGTCGGCGGTGGAACGGCACGGCCACGACCGGGTACTTCAGGCCATCCGGCGGGAGATCGCGCAGGACCCCATCATGGACGTCGCCTACCGGCACGGTGTGCCGCACTGGCTGCGGGTGGTGGGACAGGACGCGGGCGAGCCCGACGGCGCGGTGCGGCCGCTGCGCCACCCCGATCCCCGGTGGGGCGGGGTGTGCAGGGTGGTGGGGGAGACCCCGCGGACACTGCGGGAGGTGGGGTACGCGCGGGTCACGCTGGTCCTGCGGGAGGCGGGCGCGGCGGGTCCGGGGCGGGGCGGGCACCACCTCCGGGTGGTCCCGCCGACGGCGCCCTGACCCTCCTCCGGTCCGGGCCCCGGCTCCGTCGGTGTTCAGGTCACCGACGGCACCGGGGCCCTGCGGGGCTCGGCGGGGATGCACCGCGCCCCTGGGGAGGACGGGGGTGCCAGTCCGTAGGCGGGTGCGGCTCGGACGTGGCCGGCCACGCAGTTCCCCGCGCCCCTGGGTGGGCCGGGGCGGGCCTTGTTCGCGGGGTGAGCCTGCGTTCCTGCCGGTGTGGGTGGGTGCGGCTCGTCCGTGGCCGGCCACGCAGTTCCCCGCGCCCCTGAGCACCCCGGGCCCACCTCAGGGGCGCGAGGAACTGCGCGCTCAACCACGGCGCACCCGCACGCACCTCACACGGTCACCCCCACCCCGTCAGGGGGCGCGGGGAACTGCGCGCTCAGCCCCAACGCACCCGCAGGCACCCTCTCACCGTCACCCCCCACCCCCTCAGGGGCGCGGGGAACTGCGCGACCAGCCACGACGCACCCGCACGCACCCCCCACCGTCCCCACCCCTCCGGCACGCGCGGCCCCCGCAACCGCCTCCTCCCCGCCAAGCCGCCGGCAGGCTTTGCGTCTCGTTGCGCAAGCGGCTTGCACCGCTTGCGTTAAGCTTGCGCGCATGACACGTCGTCTCGCCGAGGTCGCGAAAAAGGTCGGGGTCAGCGAAGCCACCGTCAGCCGCGTGCTGAACGGCAAACCGGGGGTGTCCGAGGCCACCCGCCAGTCCGTGCTGACGGCCCTCGACGTGCTGGGCTACGAGCGCCCGACCCAGCTCCGCGGCGAACGCGCCCGCCTCGTCGGCCTCGTCCTCCCCGAGCTGCAGAACCCGATCTTCCCCGCGTTCGCCGAGGTGATCGGCGGCGCGCTCGCGCAGCTCGGCCTCACCCCCGTGCTGTGCACGCAGACGAAGGGCGGCGTCTCGGAGGCCGACTACGTCACCCTCCTGTTGCAGCAGCAGGTCTCCGGCGTGGTCTTCGCCGGCGGCCTGTACGCCCAGGCCGAGGCCCCGCACGACCACTACCGCCAGCTCGCGGAGCGCAACATCCCCGTCGTCCTGGTCAACGCCGCCATCGCCCGCCTCGGCTTCCCTGCCGTGTCCTGCGACGACGCGGTCGCCGTCGAGCAGGCCTGGCGCCACCTGGCCTCCCTCGGGCACGAGCGGATCGGCCTGGTGCTCGGCCCCGCCGACCACATGCCCTCCGCGCGCAAGCTGGCCGCCGCCCGCGCGGTGGCCGGGGACGCGCTGCCGGACGAGGCCGTAGCCCGGGCCATCTTTTCGATCGAGGGCGGCCAGGCCGCCGCGAGCAAGCTGATCGACCGCGGTGTCACGGGGTTCATCTGCGCCTCGGACCCGCTCGCCCTCGGCGTGATCCGCGCCGCCCGCCGCCGCCGGCTCGGCGTCCCCGGCGACATCTCCGTCGTCGGCTACGACGACTCCGCGCTGATGAACTGCACCGAGCCGCCGCTGACCACCGTGCGCCAGCCCATCGACGCGATGGGCAGGGCCGCCGTGGAACTGCTCAACGCCCAGATCGCCGGCACCTCCGTCCCCGCCGAGGAGCTGCTGTTCGAGCCGGAACTGGTGGTGCGCGGCTCGACGGCACAGGCCCCCCGCGGCTGAGCGGCGTCGAAACGATTCATGTGACCGCCATGCATATCCACGCAGCTGTCGAATAATTTCAAAATTCGCGCGATCTATTGCGCACCCCGTCTCCCGGTGCTTGAGTGTGCCTCGCCAGTCACGGGTGGTACGGACCATGCGCGGTCGCGCGCCGCGGGTACGCACGGTCCCGCACCCCCGTGGGCCTTTCCACGCTCCTGCCCAAAGGGGTCCACCGATGACACGCACCGGGTTCCGCAGTACCTTCGTCGCGATCGGCGTCTGTTCCCTCGCCTCCCTCGCCGTCACCTCGTGCGGCTCGAACGACGACGACGCGGGCGGCGGCAAGACCCGCATCACCGTCAACTGCATGCCGCCCAAGAGCGCCAAGGTCGACCGGAAGTTCTTCGAGGAGGACATCGCGTCCTTCGAGAGGAAGAACCCGGACATCGACGTCGTCGCCCACGACGCCTTCCCCTGCCAGGACCCCAAGACCTTCGACGCCAAGCTCGCCGGCGGCCAGATGGAGGACGTGTTCTACACGTACTTCACCGACGCCCGGCACGTCGTGGACATCCGCCAGGCCGCCGACATCACCCCGTACGTCAAGGAGCTGAAGAGCTACTCCACGCTGCAGAAGCAGCTCAGGGACATCTACACGGTCGACGGCAAGGTCTACGGCGTCCCGCGCACCGGCTACTCGATGGGCCTGATCTACAACAAGAAGCTGTTCGAGCAGGCCGGGCTCGACCCGGAGAAGCCGCCGGCCACCTGGGAGGAGGTCCGCGCCGACGCCAAGAAGATCGCCGCCCTCGGCAAGGGCACCGTCGGCTACGCCGACTACAGCGCCCAGAACCAGGGCGGCTGGCACTTCACGGCCGAGCTGTACTCCCAGGGCGGCGACGTGGTCGACGCGAGCGGAAAGAAGGCCACCGTCGACACACCCGAGGGCCACGCCGTCCTGGAGAACCTGCACGACATGCGCTGGAGCGACGACTCCATGGGCTCCAAGCAGCTCCTCGTCATCAACGACGCCCAGCAGATGATGGGTTCGGGCAAGCTCGGCATGTACCTCGCCGCCCCCGACAACATCCCCATCCTGGTCAAGGAGAAGGGCGGCAACTACAAGGACCTCGCCCTCGCCCCCATGCCCGGCGGCAAGGGCACCCTCATCGGCGGCGACGGCTACATGTTCAACAAGAAGGACAACCCCGCCCAGATCCGCGCCGGCCTCAAGTGGCTCGACCACATGTTCCTCACCCCCGGAGACGGCTTCCTCGGCGACTACGCCCGCGCCAAGAAGAACGACGCCCCCGTGGGACTGCCCGAGCCGCGCCTGTTCACCGGCGCCGCCGACTCCAAGGACCAGCAGGTCAAGAAGGCCAACGCCAACGTCCCCGTGGAGAACTACCAGAGCTTCCTGGACGGCAACCAGAGCCTCGCGATGAAGATCGAGCCGCCGCACGCCCAGCAGATCTACTCCGTCCTCGACGGCGTCGTCTCCGCCGTCCTCACCAAGAAGGACGCGGACATCGACCACCTCCTCGAGGAGGCCTCCGGGAAGATCGACAGCATCCTCTCCCGGGGCTGACCGCACATGACCAAGACGGCCTCCCGCCCGCCCCTCGAGGCGGCCGCCGCCCGCCCGGCCCCGGCCCGGACGCCCTCCCCGGCGTCCGGGGCGGGCCGGCGGCGCCGCCTCGGCGACCAGGCCCGCGCCTACGCCTTCCTCCTCGGCGGCCTGCTCTGCTTCGCCCTGTTCTCCTGGTACCCGGCGATCCGCGCGGTCGTGATCGCCTTCCAGAAGTACACCCCCGGCTCCTCCCCGGAATGGGTCGGAACCGAGAACTTCACCCGCGTCCTGCACGACCCCGAGTTCGGCGCCGCCTGGCGCAACACGCTCACCTTCACCGGGCTCGCCCTGCTCATCGGCTTCGCCGTCCCGTTCCTCCTCGCCCTGGTCCTGAACGAACTGCGCCACGCCAAGGCGTTCTTCCGCGTCGCCGTCTACCTGCCGGTGATGATCCCGCCGGTGGTCAGCGCCCTGCTGTGGAAGTGGTTCTACGACCCCGGCACCGGCCTCGCCAACGAGACCCTGCGCTTCCTGCACCTGCCCACGTCCAACTGGTCCAACGGCGCCGACACCGCGCTCGTCTCCCTCGTCCTCGTCGCCACCTGGGCCAACATGGGCGGCACCGTGCTCATCTACCTCGCCGCCCTGCAGTCCATCCCCGGCGAGCTCTACGAGGCCGCCGAACTGGACGGCGCGAACCTGCTCCAGCGCGTGCGGCACGTCACGATCCCGCAGACCCGGTTCGTGATCCTCATGCTGATGCTGCTGCAGATCATCGCCACCATGCAGGTCTTCACCGAACCGTTCGTCATCACCGGCGGCGGCCCGGAGAACGCCACCGTCACCGTGCTCTACCTCATCTACAAGTACGCCTTCCTCTACAACGACTTCGGCGGCGCCTGCGCGCTCAGCGTGATGCTGCTCGTGCTGCTCGGCCTGTTCTCCGCCCTGTACCTCCGGCTCACCCGCACCGACGGGGAGGAAGCATGAGCGGCACCCGTACCCTCGTCTCCCCGGCCACCCTGGCCCGCCCGCGCGGGAAGGCGCTCTACTGGGCCGTCTTCACCGCCGTCGTCCTGCTGTTCGCGCTCGCCTTCCTCTTCCCCGTCTACTGGATGGTCACCGGCGCGATGAAGTCCCCGGACGAGGTCGCCAGGACCCCGCCCACCCTGGTTCCCGAGCACTGGCGCCTCGGCGGCTACACCGACGCCTGGGACCTGATGCAGCTCCCGCAGCACCTGTGGAACACCCTCGTGCAGGCCGCCGGCGCCTGGGCCTTCCAGCTCGTGTTCTGCACCGCGGCCGCCTACGCCCTCTCCCGGCTGCGGCCCGCCTTCGGCAAGGTGATCCTCGGCGGCATCCTCGCCACCCTGATGGTGCCGACGCAGGCCCTCGTCGTGCCGAAGTACCTCACCGTCGCCGACCTGCCCCTCGTGCACACCAGCCTGCTCAACGACCCGCTCGGCATCTGGCTGCCCGCCGTCGCCAACGCCTTCAACCTCTACCTGCTCAAGCGGTTCTTCGACCAGCTGCCCAAGGACGTGCTGGAGGCCGCCGAGATCGACGGCGCCGGAAAGCTGCGCATCCTGTGGTCCGTCGTCCTGCCCATGTCCCGGCCCGTGCTCGGCGTGGTGTCGATCTTCGCGCTGGTCGCCGTCTGGCAGGACTTCCTGTGGCCGCTGATGGTCTTCTCCGACACCGACAAGCAGCCCATCAGCGTCGCCCTCGTGCAGCTCTCGCAGAACATCCAGCTCACCGTGCTCATCGCCGCCATGGTGATCGCCAGCATCCCGATGGTCGCCCTGTTCCTCGTCTTCCAGCGGCACATCATCGCGGGCATCAGCGCGGGCAGCACCAAGGGCTGACCGCCGTCCCCGGCCGAGGGACCGGACCGCCCACCCCCCCCACCGAACAGAAAGGCACGCACCGTGGGACAGCCCACCCCTGCCCGAAAAGGGACCGACTGGTGGCGCTCCGCCGTCATCTACCAGGTGTACGTCCGCAGCTTCGCCGACGGCGACGGGGACGGCACCGGCGACCTCGCGGGCGTCCGTGCCCGGCTCTCCCACCTCGCCCAACTCGGCGTCGACGCCCTCTGGTTCAGCCCCTGGTACTCCTCCCCGATGAAGGACGGCGGCTACGACGTCGCCGACTACCGCAGCATCGACCCCGCCTTCGGCACCCTCGCCGAGGCCGAGAAACTCATCTCCGAGGCCCGCGAACTGGGCATCCGCACCATCGTCGACATCGTCCCCAACCACGTCTCCGACCAGCACCCCTGGTTCCGCAAGGCCCTGGAGGGCGGCTCCGAGCGCGCACTGTTCCACTTCCGCCCCGGCCGCGGCGAGCACGGCGAACTCCCGCCCAACGACTGGCAGTCGGAGTTCGGCGGCCCCGCCTGGAGCCGGCTCGGCGACGGAGACTGGTACCTGCACCTGTTCGCCCCCGAACAGCCCGACCTCAACTGGGCCCACCCGGCCGTCCGCCAGGAACACGAGGACGTGCTGCGGTTCTGGTTCGAACGGGGCGTCGCCGGCGTCCGCATCGACTCCGCCGCCCTCCTGGCGAAGGACCCCGCGCTGCCCGACTTCACCCCCGGCCACGACCCGCACCCCTACGTGGACCGCGACGAACTCCACGACGTCTACCGCTCCTGGCGGCGCGTCGCCGACGAGTACGAGGGCGTCTTCGTCGGCGAGGTCTGGCTCCCCGACACCGAGCGTTTCGCCCGTTACCTGCGCCCCGACGAACTGCACACCGCCTTCAACTTCTCCTTCCTGTCCTGCCCCTGGGACCCCGCCCGGCTGCGCGCCTCCATCGACGACACCCTCGCCGAACACGCCCCCGTCGGCGCCCCCGCCACCTGGGTGCTGTGCAACCACGACGTGACGCGCACCGTCACCCGCTACGGTCGCGCCGACACCGGCTTCGACTTCGCCACCAAGGCCTTCGGCACCCCCACCGACCTCGCCCTCGGCACCCGCCGCGCCCGCGCCGCCGCCCTGCTGACCCTCGCCCTGCCCGGCTCCGTCTACGTCTACCAGGGCGAGGAACTGGGTCTGCCCGAGGCCGAGATCCCGCGCGAGCGCATCCAGGACCCGATGCACGCCCGCTCCGGAGGCACCGACCCCGGCCGCGACGGCTGCCGGGTGCCGCTGCCCTGGGCCGCCGAGGCGCCGTACGCCGGCTTCGGCTCCCGCGAGGAGCCCTGGCTGCCGCAGCCCGAGGGCTGGGCCGCGTACGCCGCGGACCGGCAGGACGGGGACCCCGGCTCGATGCTCACCCTCTACCGGGAGGCGATCCGCCTCCGCACCGTCTTCGGCGACGGGCCGCTGACCTGGCTGCCCGCCCCGGAGGGAGTCCTCGCCTTCACCCGCGCCGACGGCGTCCGCTGCGTGGTGAACCTCGGCGAGGACCCCGTGGAACTCCCCACCCCCGCACGCCTCCTGCTCGGCAGCGGTCCGCTGGACGACGACGGACGGCTGCCGCGGGACACCGCGGTCTGGCTGCGCGGCTGAACGCCGCCGCCTCCCCGCGACGCGCTATCCCCGTACCCCACTCGAAAGGGATCAGCACCATGTCACAGGGCACCCCACGCCACCGCACCACGGCCAGAGCCGCCGGACGACTCTCCGCCGTCGCCACCGCCGTCGCCCTCACGGCCGGCACCCTCGTCACCCTCGGCGCGCCCGCCGCACAGGCGGCCGCCGGCGCCACCCTCCCCTTCACCTCGGTCGAGGCCGAGTCGGCGAGCAGCACCGGCGCCAGGATCGGTCCCGACCACACCCAGGGCACCGTCGCCTCCGAGGCCTCCGGCCGGCAGGCGGTCCGCCTGAACTCCGGGCAGCGGGTGGAGTTCACCGTGCCGCGCGCCGCCAACGCGATCAACGTCTCCTACAACGTGCCCGACGGCCAGTCCGGCAGCCTCGACGTGTACGTCAACGGCACCAAGCTCGCCAAGACCCTCCCCGTGACCTCGAAGTACTCCTACGTCGACACCGGCTGGATCGCCGGCTCCAAGACCCACCACTTCTTCGACAACGCGCGGCTGCTGCTCGGCCGGAACGTCCAGGCGGGCGACAAGATCGCCCTCCAGGCGAGCAATGTGCAGGTCACGGTCGACGTCGCCGACTTCGAGCAGGTCGCCGACGCCTCGGGCAAGCCCTCCGGGGCCGTCTCCGTCACCGACAAGGGCGCCGACCCCAGCGGCCAGGGCGACTCCACCCAGGCCTTCCGCGCCGCCATCTCCGCCGCCCAGGGCGGGGTGGTGTGGATACCGCCGGGCGACTACAGGGTCACCTCCTCCCTGCAGAACGTGCAGAACGTCACCCTCCAGGGCGCGGGGAGCTGGCACTCCGTGGTGCACAGTTCCAGCTTCATCGACCAGCAGAGCAGCGCGGGCAACGTCCACCTCAAGGACTTCGCGGTGATCGGCGAGGTCACCGAGCGCAACGACGGCAGCCCCGACAACTTCGTCAACGGCTCCCTCGGCGCGAACTCCTCCGTCTCCGGGATGTGGCTCCAGCACCTCAAGGTGGGCCTCTGGCTCACCGGTACCAACGACAACCTCGTCGTCGAGAACAACCGCATCCTCGACACCACCGCCGACGGACTCAACCTCAACGGCACCGCCAAGAACGTCCACGTGCGCGGCAACTTCCTGCGCAACCAGGGCGACGACTCGCTCGCCATGTGGTCGCTCAACTCCCCGGACATCAGCAGCAGCTTCGAGAACAACACCATCTCGCAGCCCAACCTCGCCAACGGCATCGCCATCTACGGCGGCACCGACATCACGGTGCGGAACAACCTGATCTCCGACACCAACGCCCTGGGCAGCGGCATCGCGATCTCCAACCAGAAGTTCCTCGACCCGTTCCACCCGCTCGCCGGGACGATCACGGTCGACGGCAACACACTCGTCCGCGCCGGCGCGATGAACCCCAACTGGAAGCACCCGATGGGCGCGCTGCGCGTCGACTCCTACGACAGCCAGATCAACGCCACGGTCAACATCACCGACACCACGATCACCGACAGCCCCTACAGCGCCTTCGAGTTCGTCTCCGGCGGGGGCACCGGCCACCCGGTGAAGAACGTCAACGTCACGGGCGCCACCGTGAAGAACACCGGCACGGTCGTCGTGCAGGCCGAGGCGCAGGGCGCCGCCACCTTCAAGAACGTCACCGCCACCGGAGTCGGCTCGGCCGGCGTCTACAACTGCCCCTACCCGGCAGACTCGGGCACCTTCACGCTCACCGACGGCGGCGGCAACTCCGGGTGGAACAGCACCTGGTCGGACTGCACCACCTGGCCCGAGCCCGGCCAGGGCAACCCCGCGCCCGACCCCACCCGCAACCTCGCCAAGGGCCGCCCGGCCACGGCCACCGGCTCCCAGGACGTCTACACCCCGGGCAAGGCGGTGGACGGCGACGCCAACAGCTACTGGGAGTCGAGCAACAACGCCTTCCCGCAGGCGTTCACCGTCGACCTGGGCTCGAGCCAGGCCGTGCGGAGGCTGGTGCTGAAGCTGCCGCCGTCCTCGGCATGGGGCGCCCGCACCGAGACCCTGTCCGTGCTCGGCAGCACCGACGGCTCCGGCTGGTCCACGGTCGTCGGCTCGAAGGGCTACCGCTTCGACCCGGCTACCGGCAACACGGCCACCGTCACCCTCCCGGCCAACGCCGACCTGCGGTACCTGCGGCTCGACGTCACCGCCAACACGGGCTGGCCGGCGGCCCAGTTCAGTGAGGTGGAGGCCTACCTGCAGTAGCCGC
Source organism: Streptomyces griseoaurantiacus (assembly GCF_036189845.1). NCBI lineage: Bacteria > Bacillati > Actinomycetota > Actinomycetes > Kitasatosporales > Streptomycetaceae > Streptomyces > Streptomyces griseoaurantiacus. The sequence goes on from NZ_CP108326.1 coordinate 6,305,878, forward strand.
CCGGCCGGGAGGAGCCTCCTTCGCGAGGGCCGGCCCCGGTTCCCCGGCGGTCCTGACCCCGCCGGGCCCCACGGCCGGGCCCGCCCCCGGCACGGCCGCCCCGCGCTCCCTTCGGGCGCGCGGGGCGGTCCGTGTGCCGTGCGGCGGCTGTGCCCGTGCGCCTCAGCCGAGGCCGCGTGCGTCCTGCTTGAGCGCCGTGTCCACGGTCAGCGCCGTCGCCACGACGAGGCTCCGCAGCGGCTCGGGGAGCTGGAAGTGGATCTGCAGGACGTAGTTGTCCGCCGTGGTGAACATCGTCTTGGCGAGGCCCTCCCACGTCTTCGTGATCCGGGCGACCTCGTTGTCCGCGTGGTCGGTGATCGCGAAGTTCCAGGCCCGCCAGTTCTCGGCCTTGATCGCGCCGATCTTCTGACCACCCGCGTTGATCGCGAAGTTGATCTTGCCGATCGCGTTCTGCTGGACGATCTCGCCCACCTGCTGTCCGTCCGGACGCTCCACGATCACCCGGGACTTGATGAACTTCGCGGGCCGGGTCAGCAGCAGTTGCGGCTGGCCGTAGGCGTCACGGATCTCCAGCTTGTGGGTCATGTACTGGTCGAGGCTGGAGACGAACCGCAGCGCCTTCTTCAGCCCGCTCTGCCCGACCTCGGCCACGGAGCCGATCTGGTTGCCCTGCTGGTCGAAGACCTTGTACTCGTTGGTCAGCTCGATCAGCTTGGCCTTCTGGTTCACCACCAGCACCGGCTCGCTGAACAGCGAACCGCCGCCGCCCGCACCGGGCGCGACCCCGGCCTGCTGCTGCACCTGGCGCTGCACGCGGGGGTCCGGCGGGGCGGCCTGCTGGGGCATGGCCGGGGCGGTACCCGGGGCGGGCGGCGCCGCTTGCGCCCCCTGCTGGTCCGGGCTCGTGTGCTGGGTCCACTGGGTTCCGTCCCAGTAGCGCAGGGTCTGTACCGCTCCGTGGGGATCGGGGTACCAGCCTGCGGGAGTGTTCGAATGCGTGGTCACCGGGGCACACTACCGCGAGCCGCCTCCGACGCATATGTCCCTTCCACCCACTCCGTCCGTACCCGGGCCGCCCGCGCCGGTCAGTGCCCTCCCAGCGCGGGATCGCTCACGCCCGCCCGGCCGTTCTCCACGTGCCCCGCGAAGCGGCGCCGGAAGGACGGGTCGCCGTCGACGGTCACGGTGAGGTCGTACCACCGCCGGCTCGCCGCCAGGGGAACCCGGTGCCGCACGCGCTCCCCGGCCCGCACCCGGAACGTCCGCGCCCCGCCCCGCGCCCCCGCGAGCCGGTACCGCAGCGTGCCGGCCGCGCCGCCCGTGAAGGTGAGTTCCAGGTCGCCGTCCGTGTGCCGGGCCGTCACCTCGGGCGCCGCGGCCCCCTTCCGGGTGGTGCCGGCGAACTCGCGCAGGAACCCGCCCGGTCCGTGCACGGTGAGGTGGTACGCGCCCTTCGCCTCGGCGCGGTCCCAGGTGCCGGAGACGGGGCGGCCGGGCGCCGCCGTGTACGTCCACGGGCCCTCCTCGGCCCCGCCCGAGGTCACCAGGAAGGCGGCGCCGGCGTGCGGGCCGGAGGAGAAGGTGAGGGTGAGCGAGCCGGCGCCGCGTTCGGCCGAGGCGTCCACGTGGGGCACGTACGGCAGCGGCCGGGCGGGGCGGGTTCCCGGCTCCTGCCGGGGCAGCCGGCCGGTGGCGGGCGGGGTGGGCACGTAGTCGGGGTGGCGCAGGCCGTCCGGGGGCCGGTACCCCTCGGTGTCCGGGAGCGACACGGCACCGGTGTCCCGGCGGGAGAAGTCGAACGCGGCGGTCAGGTCGCCGCAGACGGTGCGCCGCCAGGGCGAGATGTTCGGCTCGTGGACGCCGAAGCGGCGCTCCATGAACCGGATGATCGAGGTGTGGTCCAGCGTCTCGGAGCAGACCCAGCCACCCCTGCTCCAGGGCGAGACCACGAGCATGGGCACCCGCTGGCCCAGCCCGTAGGGCCCGGCGACGAGCGAGGCGCTCCCGGGGAACACGTCGGCGCCCGCGTCGACGGCCGAGGCGCCCTGGGCGGGGGAGCCGGGCGGGAAGGGCGGGACGACGTGGTCGAAGAAGCCGTCGTTCTCGTCGTACGTCACGAACAGCGCGGTCCGCGCCCACACCGCGGGGTCGGCGGTGAGCGCGTCCAGCACCTGGGAGATGTACCAGGCGCCGTAGTTCGCGGGCCAGTTGGGGTGCTCGGTGAACGCCTCGGGGGCCACGATCCAGGAGATCTTCGGGAGCCGGCCGCCGGTGACGTCCGCGCGCAGCCGGTCGAAGAAGCCCTCGCCCCGGCGGGCGTCGGTGCCCGTGCGGGCCTTGTCGTACAGCGGGTCGCCGGGCCGGGCCTCACGGTACTGGTCGAAGTAGAGCAGCGAGTTGTCGCCGTAGTTGCCCCGGTAGGCGTCCTGGATCCAGCCCCAGCCGCCCTCGGCGTCCAGCCCGTCGCCGACGTCCTGGTAGATCCGCCAGGAGATCCCGGCCTTCTCCAGCCGCTCCGGGTAGGTCGTCCAGCGGTAACCGGCCTCGTCGTTGCCGAGGACGGGACCGCCGCCCCGGCCGTCGTTGCCGGTGTACCCGGTCCACATGTAGTAGCGGTTGGGGTCGGTGGAGCCGAGCAGCGAGCAGTGGTAGGCGTCGCACACGGTGAACGCGTCGGCGAGGGCGTAGTGGAAGGGGATGTCCTCGCGGGTCAGATGCGCCATGGTGGTCGCCGACTTGGCACCCACCCAGCCGTCGTACCTGCCCCCGGCGAACGCGGCGTGGCCGTCGTTCCAGCCGTGCGGGAGGTCCTGCAGGAACGCCAGACCCAGGTCGTCGGCCTCGGGCCGGAAGGGCAGCACCACCCCGTCTCCGGTGGCGTCCGGCTGGTGCCACACGGATTTGCCCCCGGGCAGGATCACCGGGTGCGGGTCGCCGAAGCCGCGGACGCCTCTGAGGGAGCCGAAATAGTGGTCGAAGGACCGGTTCTCCTGCATGAGGACGACGATGTGCTCGACGTCCTCCAGGGTCCCCGTGCGGTGGTGTGCGGGAAGCGCGGCGGCGCGCTCGATGCTGCCGGACAGGGCGGCGAATCCGGCGGTGGCGCCGGCCAGTTGCAGGAAGCGGCGCCGGTCGACCTCGGGCATGGGGGCCCTCTCCTTCTGTTCGGCTCCCGGCGGGCGGCCCGCCGGGGCGCTTCGGCACGTGCGCCTGGAGTGTTCCAAGCGCACCGAACGGGAGGGAAGGGTGCGGAGACGAACGGGTGACGGGGGAAGGTACAGCGGGCGCGGTGTCCCCGGCGTCCTCGGCGCGGGGATCCGGCCCGCCCTCGCTCAGCGGAGGGGAACCGTGGAACCCCTGGGCGACGGCAGGGACACGGGGGGCGAAGGACGCTCCGGCGGTGCCTCCGTCGGACAGCTCTCGGGGTCCAGGGCGAGCACCGCGGCGACGGGATGCTCCTCCGGCACCGTCACCACGTCCGGAAGCGCCGCCCCCTCCGGCACGGCCGCCACGGCCGGTACCGGCACCGCGCCCACGACCCGGGCCGCCCGTGACAGCACCACCACGCCCCAGGCGGCCAGCAGCGCCCCGAGGGCCCCCGCCGGCAGCCCCTCCAGCCCGCCGCGCAGCCGGTCGCCCAGCAGCGTCACGCCGATCGCCGCCGCCGCGACCGGATTGGCCAGCGTCACCACCGCCAGCGGGGCCCCGAGCCCGCCCCGGTAGGCCGTCTGCGAGAGCAGCAGACCGCCCGCCGCGAACGCCGCCACCAGCAGCGCCACGAGGACCACGTGGGCGCCGAGCGTGGGTTCGGAGCGGTCCGTCGCGGCCACCGTCACCGTCTGGGTCAGCGCCGAGGCCACCCCCGAGGCGACCCCGGAGGCCGTCGCGTGCCGCAACCCGGGCCGGGCGCCCGGCCGGGCCAGCATCCCGATGAGCGCCGTCGTCGCCCCGGCGACCGCGAGAGCCTGCGGCAGGGACAGGATCCGTTCCGGCGCCGGCCCGGACGCGGCGACCAGCAGCGCCGCGAGACCGGCCAGGGTCAGCGCGGTGCCGCGCCACTCCGCCGCGGTGACCCGCCGCCCGGCCGCCCGGGCGCCCAGCGGCACCGCGGCCACCAGCGTCAGCGCGCCCAGCGGCTGCACCAGGGTGAGGGTGCCGTACTTGAGCGCGGCGACGTGAAGCAGCGCGGCGCCCGCGTTGAGCAGGACCGACCACCACCAGGCCCCGCGCCCGAGCAGCCGCAGCAGACCGGTGCCCGTGCTGCGGGCGGCGAGCCGTTCCTGGGCCACCGCGGCGGCCGCGTAGGCGGCGGCGGAGACCAGCGACAGGGCGATGGCGAGGACGGCCGGGCTCATCGCCGCGCTCCCACGAGACCGTGCCGGCGGCCGACGGCGCCGGCGGGGACCGGCGAGCTGCCGGACCCGGCGGGAACCGGCGGCACCCCGGACCCGGTGGGCGGTGCGTTCCCGGCCTTCGCCCGTGTCCTCGCGCGCCGGGCGGGTGAGGGGACGACCGCGAGGGCGATGCCCAGCAGCGCCGTCGCCACCAGCGCGTCCAGCCAGAAGTGGTTCGCCGTGCCCACGATGACCAGCAGGGTCACCGCCGGGTGCAGCAGCCACAGCCACCGCCACCGGGTCCTGGTCGCCGCGATCAGCCCGAGCGCCACCATCAGCGCCCACCCGAAGTGCAGCGAGGGCATCGCCGCGAACTGGTTCGCCATCGTGTCGGACGAGGGCCGCGCCCCGTAGACCGTCGGCCCGTAGATCCGACCGGTGTCCACCAGGTGCGCCGCGCCGAGCAGGCGGGGCGGGGCGAGCGGGAAGGCCAGGTGCAGGGCGAGGGCCGCGCCGGTGAGCAGCGCCAGGATTCTGCGGGACCACACGTAGTGCGCGGGGCGGCGCAGATACAGCCACACGAGGAAGGCGACGGTGGCGGGGAAGTGCACCACCGCGTAGTAGGTGTTGGCCAGGTGCACCGCGGTCTCGCCGTGCAGGAGCAGGGACTGCACGGCCCCTTCGCCCGGCAGGCGCACGTCCCGTTCCAGGTCCCAGACCCGGTGGGCGTTGCGGAAGGCCTCGGCGACATGGCCGTCGGCCACTTGCCGGCCGGCCTTGTAGAGGAGGAACAGTCCGGCGACGAGGAGGAGTTCACGTAGGAGGGGCGGCCTGACGGAAACGCCGGTCGCGCTGCCGGATGGTTCGCTGTCCGGCGGCTCGGTTCTGGAAGCCATCCCGCGGTCCTTCTGCTGACGGTGTACGGAGCTCGGGACGTGAGGGATCACTCCGGGCTCATCGATACGCCAGTGTACCGATACGGTCGCGTATCGGTACACTGGCGTATCGATGTATCGTGTGAAGAGCACCACTGGCCGGCGCGGATTGCGGCACCGGGACAGCGGGCATCACGCAGCACGGAAGTACCACCGGAGCAGGAGAGGGGATCGGAGCCATGACGTCGCAGGCAGCGGACGCGTCCCCGACCGGGGCCGCCTCGCGCCGCTCCAAGCTCACGCCCGAACGCGAGCAGGAGTTCTTCGACGCCGTACTCGAACAGGTCCGTGAATGCGGCTACGAGGCGGTCACCATGGAGGGCGTCGCGGCCAGCACCCGCTGCAGCAAGTCCACGCTCTACCGGCAGTGGCGGAACAAGCCGCGGTTCGTCGCCGCGGCACTGCGCTCCAGCCGGTGCGTGCGCTTCACCGGCATCGACACCGGCTCGCTCGCCGAGGACCTGCGTGCGGTCGCGCGGGCGGCGGGGGAGTCCGCTCACGACACCCGGCTGATGCAGGCCCTCGGCAACGCGGTGAAGCTCGACAAGGAACTCCAGCAGGCGCTGCGCGAGGCCCTGGTGGAGCCCGAGGTGCGGATGCTGCAGACGATCCTGCGCCGCGGCGTCGAGCGCGGCGAGGTTCGCGCCGACCATCCCGCCCTGCCTTACGTGCCCGCCCAGATCCTCGGCATGGCGCGGGTCCGGCCGATGCTCGAGGGCCGGTACGCGGACGGCGCGTACCTCGAACGTTTCGTCGAGGCGGCGGTGCTCCCGGCACTCGGCCTCACCTAGAACCAGGCCCGCCGTCCGTGGGATGACCGGACGGGGACCTGCGCGCCGCACCGTGGGGACGGGCGCGGCGCACCACCCGGCCGGGTGGACCCCCTCCGGAGCGGAGAGGGGGTCCACCCGGCCGACTCGTACGCGTGGCCGCGCCCGGCGGCGTCAGACGTCCTGACCGCTGCCGCCGCCCTTGGAGACCTTGATCCCCTCGGTGATCTCGTCCAGGAGGGACTGCTTCTGGCCCACGTCGACGCCGAACCGCACCACGACCATCTGCTTCGCGCTCACCGGCGAGGGGAAGGCGAGCGACTGCACATAGCCGTCCGAGCCCTTGCTGGTGACCGCCTTCCAGCGCACCAGGTAGCCCTTCTGCCCCGCCACGGTGACCGCCTTCGACGCGAGCACCTCGTGCGAGGTGATGCTGCCGTAGCTGTCGCCGCCGTAGGACTCCTCGGCGTTGTCGGCGATGTCCGCCTTCGCGACCTCCTCGGCGGTGCCGCCCTTGGTCCCGAGGGCGAGTGCGGGCGTCGAGTACGCGCCGCCCCGCGTGCACGTCTTGGACGTGTCGCCGGGGCACTTGTAGGTGTCCTTGGAGGAGAGCTGGGCGCCGATCTGGCCCTGCTGTCCGTACCAGCCGTCCGGGACCGGCAGGCTGATCCCGTCGATCGGGTCGGCCACGGAACCGCTCTCGATCTTCGGCGCCTCGGGCCGCCCGGACTCGGGACCGCCCCCGCCGGAGCCACCGGAGCCGCCCTCGCGGCCCCGGCGCTCGCCCCCGGGCCCCTGCGCGCTGCTGCTGGTGCCGCCGCTGCCGCCGTCGTCCTTGGTGAGCACGTAGGCGCCGACCCCGATACTGGCGAGCACGGCCACGGCGGCGGCCACCGCTATCCCCACCCGCAGGCCCCGCCGCCGCGGGGGCAGGGGGGTGGGGTAGGCGGGATAAGCGGGGTGGGCGGGGTAGCCGGCCTGGCCGGGATACGGCGGGGGGTACGCGCCGGGCTGCGCCCCCGGGTACCCGCCGGCCGGGAGCGGGGCGGTGGGGCCGAAGGCGCCCTCCTGGCCCGGCGCCGGGGGCCCGCCCCACCGAGGGGCCGCCGGACCCGAGCCGGGGCCGGCGTCGGCCGGGCCCGCCTGCGCCGCGTCCGCCGCCGGGACGGCCGGCGCCGGGGGCGTGCCGGGACCCGCGTCCGCCGGGCCCGCGCCCGTGTCGGGGGCGACCGTCGTGTCCGGGGCGCCCGTCGTGTCCGGGCCCGAAGGAGCCGTGTCCTGGGGCACGGCGTCCGACGGGGGCGTGTCCTCTTCGGCCCGGGCCGCGTCGGCGGAACCGGGTGCCGGTGGACCCCCCGGGGCGGCCGGAGCCGCGGGGCGGATGCGTTCCGTCCATGCGTTGCCGTCCCACCAGCGCTCCGTGGCGGGGCCGTCACTGTTCTGCCCGGGGTCGGGGTACCACCCGGGGGGAGTCACCTGCGTCATGGCCCCACCGTATGAGCCCACCGTGAAAGCGGGATGAGAGGCCCCCGCCCCATACCATCACCGCGCCTTCCCATACCCCGTTTCCGGGGCAACCGGCAACACGTGACCGACAGCCGTCCCCTCCGTCGGCCGGGGCGGCTACGCTCAATGCCTGTACGTCATTTGGGCGGCCTGGGGAGGTAGCGGGATGACGGAGGAACCGCCGGACGCGGTCCCCTCGGCCTCCCTGTGGGAACGCGAGGAGGAACTCCGCGCGGTCTCCGCGGCGGTGGACGCGCTGCGCGCCGAGTCACCGGCCGGAGCGCCGGGTCCGGGCAGTGTGCTCGTCCTCACCGGTGAGGCGGGCTTCGGCAAGACGGCCCTGCTCACCGAGGTCCGGGCCCGCGCCGAGAAGCTGGGCTGCACCGTCTGGTACGCCCGCGGTGGCGCGACCGTCTCCTCCGTCCCGTTCAACGTCCTGCGCCAGCTCCTCCAGCCCGCGCTCGTCTCCCTCATGCCCGACGAGGCCCGCGACTACCTCGGCGAGTGGTACGAGGTCTCCGGCCCCGCCCTCGGCATAGCCGACCCGGGCGCCCGCCCGCCGGACCCGCAGGCGGTGCGCGACGGCCTCGTCACCGCCGTACGCCGGCTCGCCCGCCGCGAATGGCCGCTGGTGCTGCTGCTCGACGACGCGCACTGGGCCGACCAGGAGACCCTGAGCTGGCTCGACGCCTTCGTCGAACGCGTCGACGACCTGCCCGTCCTCCTGGTCGTGGCCCGCCGCCCCGACGAGGCCGAGGGGGCCGCCGCCCACCGGCTCGACGCCGTCGCCGCCCGCGCGAGCCGCCCCGTGATGCCGCTGCGCCCGCTCACCCCCGAGGCCACCGCGGGCCTCACCCGCGCCACTCTCGGCGCCCACGCCGACGCCCCGTTCTGCCGCGAGGTGTGGGCGGTCACCGACGGCAACCCGTACGACACCGTGGAACTCCTCGCCAAGGTCCGGGACAGCCGGCTCGAACCCGTCGAGGCCTCCGCCACCGAACTGCGCGCGCTCAACAAGTCGGCCCGCGGTCGCGGACTCCTCGCCCGCCTCGAACAACTCGGCGTGAACGCCACCCGGTTCGCGTGGGCGGCCGCGATCCTCGGCAACGGCATCACCGTCGACCTCGTGTCCCGCCTGTCCGGACTCGACCGGCAGGACGCGGCACGCTGCGCCGGCCTGCTCGTCAAGGCCCGCTTCCTCACCCGGGTCGACCCCGGCGCCGGCGGCCGGGCCGAGGGGGACGAGCTGGAGTTCCTCCACTCGCTGGTCGCCACCGACATCTACGAGTCCATCCCGCCCGCGCTGCGCACCGCCATGCACGGCATCGCCGCGGAGGTCGTCGCCGGCCAGGGGATGGGCGCCGCCGCCATCTCCCGCCACCTGATGTACGTCCACCCCGACGACGACGCCGAACTGGTCGAGCAGATGCGGGAGGCCGCGCGGGAACACCTCTCCGTCGGCGCCCCCGACCCCGCCCGCCGCTGCCTGGAACGCGCGCTCGCCGAGCCGCCCCGGCCCGAGGTCCACCCCTACGTCCTGTACGAACTGGGCTGCGCCACCCTGCTGACCTCGCCCGCGACCACCGTCGAGTACCTCCGCGAGGCCCTCGCGCTGCCCGGCCTGGAGGGCGACATCCGCGTGGACGCCGTCCACCGGCTCTCCCAGGCGCTCCTCCACAACGATCAGTTGGAGGAGGCCGTCCGCACGGTCGACGCCGAGGCCGCGCTGCTGCCCGACGGGCCCGCCAAGACCCGGCTGCGGGCCGTGCACTACATGTGGGAGGGCATCCACGCCCCCGAGGACGGCACCCCGTCGCGCTCCACCGGCCTCGCCGACCTCGCGGCCGCGTGCACCGGACGGGACAACGCCGAACGGGCGTTACTGATCCTGCGCGGCTTCGACGCCATGACCCACGGCGAGAACGCCGAGCAGGTCGTGGAGTACAGCGACCGCGCCCTCGTCAACGGCCGCCTCGCCCCCGGCCTCGGCTGGACCGACAGCGAGTGGGGCATGGAACTGCTGATGATGCTCGGCAGCTCCTACGCCTACGCCGACCACCTCGACCGGGCCGAGGCCCTCTTCTCCGAGGCCCTGCACGCCTACACCAGCGCCGGCTGGAGCGGCGGCCACCTCGCGCTCGCCCACGCCTTCGTCGGACTGGCCCACCGCAGGCGGGGCCGGCTGCGGGAGGCCGAACAGGCGCAGCGCGAGGCGCTCAGGCTCGCCGAACGGGTCGGCCGCGGCCTGCCCCTGCACTGGTCCGCGAGCTGCGGCCTGGTCGACACCCTGCTCGCCCGGGGGCACGCGGAGGAGGCGGCGGAGGTCGCCGAACGGTACGGGTTCGCGCCGCCGTACCCCTCGACGATCGTGCTCCCCGACACCCGCTCCGTGCGCGGGCGGCTGCTGCTGGCCACCGGCCGCACGCAGGAGGGCATCAACGAGCTGGAGGACGCGGAGAAGGCGGCGACCGCGCGCGGCCACCACAACACGGTGCTCGCGCCGTGGGCGCTGGACCTCGCCCGGGCGGTCGCCGGCTCCGATCCCCGGCGGGCCGCCGAACTCGCCACGACGGCACGGCGGCAGGCCGAGCGGTTCGGCACGGACACGGCGATCGGCGAGGCCCTGCGGTGCGCGGCGGCACTGGAGACGGGCCGCAGGGCGGTGGCCCTGTACGAGCGGGCGGTGACGTACCTGGAGTCCTCGCCCTCCGCGTACGAACACGCCCTGGCCCGCCTGGAGTACGGCCTGGCGACCTCCTCCCGGCGGGAACTGGAACGTGCCCTGACCCTCGCCAGGGCCTGCGGCGCCGACGGCATCACGACCCGCGCCCAGGCCGCCCTGCGGCACACCTGACCTCGGCCGCACCCAGGAGAAGGGGTGCGGCCGGCGCGGGGAACCACGCACGCTCCCTACGGCTCCTCCGCCAGCACGCGCTGCGCCACCGCGAAGGCCGAGTTCGCCGCCGGCACCCCGCAGTACACGCCCACCTGCAGCAGCACCGCCCCGATCTCGTCCGGGGTCAGCCCGTTCCGTCGCGCCGCCCGCACATGCATCGCGAGCTCCTCGTGGTGCCCGTGCGCGACCAGCGCCGTCAGCGTCACCATGCTCCGCTCCCGCCGCGAGAGGGTGGGGTCGGTCCAGATCTCCCCCCACGCGTACCGCGAGATGAAGTCCTGGAACCGCGCGGTGAACGCCGTCTGCCGTTCCTGGGCCCGGTCCACGTGCGCGTCACCCAGTACCTCCCGCCGTACCGCCATCCCCCGCCGGGCGCCGCCGCGTTCGCCGTCGAAGTGCCCGCGCAGCGCGGTCAGCACGGCCTCCGGCCGCTCGGCGGGCGCGAGGTGCGAGGCGCCCGGCAGTTCCACCAGCGCGGCCCCCGGCACCGCGTCGGCGATCTCCCGCAGGTGCGCGGGCGGCGTGGCGGGGTCCTCACGGCCGGCGAGCAGCAGCGTCGGCGCGGTGATGCGGGGCAGTTCGGCCCGCAGGTCGTAGGCGGCCAGTGCCTCGCAGCAGGCGGCGTACGCCTCCGGGTCGGCCCGCCGCTGGTCCTCGACCAGCCCGGGCACCGTGAACCCGGGCGTGAACCAGCGGGAGTCCGCGTTCGCCGCCAGCCACTCCACGCCCTCCGCCCGCACCCGCGCGGCCCGCTCCTTCCACGCCTTCGACCCGTTCCCGGTGCCGAAGTGCGCCGAGGAGCAGAGCACGGCCAGCGAGGACACCCGCCCGGGGTGGTGGACGGCCAGGTGGAGTCCGACCGCGCCGCCGAGCGACACCCCGGCGTAGGCGAACCGCTCCAGACCCAGCGCGTCGGCGAGCGCGAGCACGAGGCCCGCGAGGTCGGCCACCGTCGCGCCCGGCCGGATCAGATCCGGGGACGAACCGCCGTGCCCGGGCAGGTCCCAGCGGATCACCCGGTGGGAGACGGCCAGTTCGGGCGCGACCCGGTCCCACAGCGCGTACGAGGTGCCCAGTGAGGGGCCGAGCAGCAGCGGGGGAGCGGAGGCGGGGCCTTCGCCACGGTGGTGGAGGAGGGTGTCGGTCAACGTCGCTCCAGGGCGCGGTCGGTGAGGGCACCGGCGGAGCCGGTGTAGTGGGCGGGGTCGGTGAGGTCGCCGAGGTCGACGGCGTCCTTCACCCCGGGCTCCTCGGCGAGCACGGCGGCGAGCGGGCGGTCCTCGGCCCAGGCGCGCCGGGCCGCGTCGGTGAGCAGCTCCTTCGCCCGCGCCCGGCCCAGCACGGGCGCCAGCGCGGCGGAGAGCCGCTCGGAGACGATCAGCCCGTGGGTGAGGCCGAGATGGCGGCGCATCGTGTCGGCCCGCACCTTCAGGCCCTCGGTCAGCTCGGCCGCGTCCCGTGCGGCGCCACCGGTCAGCCGCAGCAGGTCGCGCAGCGGCTCCCACTCGGCGTGCCACGCCCCGGCGGGCCGTTCGTCCTCGGCGGTCAGCGAGCCGTACAGCGTCGCCGCGAGCCCGGGTGCCCGCCGGGCGGCCGCCGCGAGGAGCGTGGCGCGGACGGGGTTGGCCTTGTGCGGCATCGTGGAGGAGCCGCCGCCGCTGCCCTCGGCCAGTTCGGCGATCTCGGTGCGGGCGAGGACGAGCACATCGGCCGCCAGCTTGCCCAGGGCGCCCGCGGTGAACGCGAGGCACCCGGCGAGGTCGGCGATCGGCGTGCGCAGCGTGTGCCAGGGCAACAGGGGCGCCGCGAGCCCGAGTTCGGAGGCGTAGGCGGCCGGCAGCGCGGTCGCGTCCTCGGCGCCGTAGGCCGTGAAGGCGGCCAGGGTGCCCGCCGCGCCGCCGAGTTGGGCGGGCAGGGTGTCCCGTACGGCCCGTACCCGGTCCCGGGCGTCGAGGATCAGCGAGCGCCACCCGGCGGCCTTGAGCCCGAAGGTCGTGGGCACCGCGTGCTGGGTGAGGGTGCGGCCCGGCATCGCCGTGTCCCGGTGCGCGGCCGCGAGCCGGGCAAGGACCTCCTCGGTGCGGGCGAGGTCGGCGAGGAGCGGGTCCAGGGTGCGGGCGGCGACCAGCATCGTCGCCGTGTCCATGATGTCCTGGCTGGTCGCTCCCCGGTGGACGTACGGGGCGTGCGCCTTCGGCACGGCCCGGGTCAGGGCGCCGACCAGGGGGATCACCGGGTTGCCGCCGGCGCGGGCCTGTGCGGCGAGTTCCGCCGGGTCGAAGCGCCCGGGGTCGGCGGCCGCCTCGGTCACCGCGCGCGCGGCGGCGGCCGGGGCCTGCCCGAGCGCGGCCTGCGCCCGGGTGAGAGCGGCCTCCGCGTCCAGCAGGGCGCGCACGTACGCGGTGTCCGAGGTGGCGGCCCCGGCGGGGGAGGCGGCCCACCCCGGGGCGAGCAGAGCGGCGTCCTGCTCGCCGGGCCGACCGGTGTCCTGCGCGGGGTGTGTCACTGGTACTCCAGGAAGACCGTTTCTCCTTCGCCCTGAAGGCGGATGTCGAAACGGTACGCGGCGCCCTCGTCCCGGGCGATCAGCGTGGCCCGCCGCTCCTCGTCGAGTCGCCGCAGCAGGGGATCGGCGGCGAGCGCGGCCTCGTCACCCGGCAGATAGATCCGGGTGAACAGGTGCACCAGCAGGCCGCGTGCGAAGACGCACACGCTCAGGTACGGGGCGCTGTTCCCGCGCGCCCCCGGCCGCAGCGTCCGCACGTACCAGTGGCCGTCGGCGTCCGTCTGCACGCGCCCCCAGCCGGTGAACTCCACCCCGTTGCGGCCCAGGTAGCCGCCGCTCGCGGGGTCGCGCCGCAGGGAGCCGTCGGCCTTCGGCACCCGGCCCCCGGGGTCGGCGCCCCAGACCTCGATCAGGGCGTCGGGCAGCGGGGCGCCCTCGCCGTCGCGCACGTACCCGTGCACGGTGACGGTGTCCGGGTGGCCCAGCGGGGCGACGTCCTCACCGCCGGGGAACGGCAGGGCGTACCCGTAGAACGGCCCGACCGTGTGCGAGGGGGTGGGCGGCACCTTTCCGGGGCCGCTCGTGTCGATCCTCGTCATGGCAGGTCAGCGTCCTTCCTCGAACCAGGTGGCGTGCGGGCCGTCGAGCACGATGTCCCAGTGGTAGCCGAGGGAGAACTCCGGCACCGACAGGCCGTGCTCGTAGGTGGCGATCAGCCGCTGCCGGGCCGCCGGGTCCGTCACCGAGTGCAGGATCGGGTCGTGGGGGAACAGCGGGTCGTTCGGGAAGTACATCTGCGTCACCAGCCGCTGGGTGAACGCGGAGCCGAACAGGGAGAAGTGGATGTGCGCGGGTCGCCAGGCGTTCTCGTGGTTGCGCCACGGGTACGGGCCGGGCTGGATCGTGGTGAACCGGTAGCGGCCCTCCCCGTCGGTGAGGGTGCGGCCGGTGCCGGTGAAGTTCGGGTCGAGGGGGGCGGCGTGCTGCTCGCGCTGATGGGCGTAGCGGCCGGCCGAGTTGGCCTGCCAGATCTCCACGAGCTGCCCGCGCACCGGGCGTCCCTCGCGGTCGAGGACCCGACCCGAGACGGTGATGCGCTCGCCGATGGGCTCCCCGGGGTGCTGCCGGGTGAGGTCGTCGTCGATCGCGGTGAGATCGCGTTCGCCGAAGGCGGGGGAGGACAGCTCCACCATCTCCGGGTCCTTGGTCACGTCGATCGCGACCGCCGGCTGCCGCGGATGGCGCAGTACCGAGGAGCGGTAGGGGGCGTAGTCCCGGCGCGGGTGGTGCTCGACGGGCGCGCCGCCGGCGAGGCGCTTCTCGTACGCCTCGCGCTCCGCCGCCATCTCCTGGTCGATGTCGTGCTGGGTCAGGGCCATGGGCCGGACTCCTTCGTCGTGTGGGCCCTTGCGGGGACGGCGGTTCCGTCAGCGTTCGAGGACGAGGGCGAGACCCTGGCCGACACCGATGCAGAGCGTCGCGACACCGGTGCCGCTTCCCCTGCGGGCGAGCTGGTGGGCGACGGTGCCGGCGAGGCGGGCCCCGGAGGCGCCCAGCGGGTGGCCGAGGGCGATGGCGCCGCCCTGCGGGTTGAGGACGGCGGGGTCGATCTCGGGCCACTCGGCGAGGCAGCCGAGGACCTGCGCCGCGAAGGCCTCGTTCAGCTCCAGCACGTCGAGGTCGGCGAAGCTGCGGCCCGCCTTGGCCAGCGCCCGGTCGACGGCCTCGACGGGGGCGAGGCCGAAGTAGTGGGGGTCGGTGGCGGAGACGCCGGTGGCCGAGATCCGGGCGAGGGGTTCGCGGCCGGTGGCCCGCAGCCCTTCCTCGTCGGTCAGGAGCAGGGCGGCGGCTCCGTCGTTGAGGGGGGAGGCGTTGCCCGCCGTGACCGTGCCCCCGTCCTCGCGGAAGGCGGGCCTCAGCTTGGCCAGGGCCTCGGGGGAGGTGTCGGCGCGGACGGACTCGTCGGCCTCGAAGGGGACCGGCTCGCCCTTGCGCCGTGGGACCGGCACGGGGGCGATCTCGGCGTCGAAGAGACCGGAGCCCTGCGCGGCGGCGGCCTTCCGGTGGCTGTGGAGGGCGAACTCGTCCTGCTGCTCGCGGGTGATCCTGTGCTTCTCGGCGATGAGTTCGGCGGACTCGCCCAGCGGGACGGTCCACTGCGGGTCCATCCTCGGGTTGACCATGCGCCAGCCGAGGGTGGTGGAGTACAGCTCGGTGTGGGCGGCCGGGAAGGGGCGCTCGTTCTTGGGCAGCACGTAGGGGGCCCGGGTCATCGACTCCACGCCGCCGGCCAGGGCGATCGAGGCGTCGCCGACGGCGATGGCGCGGGCCGCCTGGACCACGGCTTCCAACCCGGAGGCGCACAGCCGGTTGACGGTGACGCCGGGCACGGAGGTCGGGAGTCCGGCCAGCAGGCCCGCCATGCGGGCGACGTTGCGGTTCTCCTCCCCGGCGCCGTTGGCGTTGCCGAAGTACACGTCCTCGATCCGGGCGGGGTCCAGGCCCGGGGTGCGGGCGAGCAGGGCGCGGATCGTGTGGGCGGCGAGGTCGTCGGGCCGGACGGAGGCGAGGCCGCCGTTGTAGCGGCCGACAGGGGTGCGGACCGCGTCGACGAGATAGACGTCCTTCACTGCTGCTCCTCCAGTCCCTGCGCGAGGGTGAGTGCGGCGTCGGTCGCGGCGGTGATCTCCGCGACCGTCACGCCGGGTGCGGTCTCGACGAGCACGAGCCCGCCGTCGGTGACGTCCAGGACGCCCAGGTCGGTGATGACGCGGTCCACGCAGCCCTTGCCGGTGAGCGGCAGGGTGCACTCGGTGAGGATCTTGGGGGAGCCGTCCTTGGCGGTGTGCGTCATCACGACGAGAACCGTACGGGCGCCGTGCACCAGGTCCATGGCCCCGCCGATCCCGGTGACCAGCTTGCCCGGGACGGCCCAGTTGGCCAGGTCGCCCGTGGCGGAGACCTGCATCGCGCCGAGCACGGCGACGTCGATGTGACCGCCGCGGATCATGGCGAAGGAGAGCGCCGAGTCGAAGAAGGAGGCGCCCGGCAGGACCGTGACGGTCTCCTTGCCGGCGTTGATGAGGTCGGGGTCGACGGCGTCCTCGGCGGGGTAGGGGCCGGTGCCCAGGATGCCGTTCTCCGACTCCAGGACCACCTCGACGCCCGCCGGGAGGTGGTTCGGGATCAGGGTGGGCAGGCCGATGCCCAGGTTGACGTACTGGCCGTCCTCGAGTTCGCGGGCCGCGCGGGCGGCCATCTGCTCACGTGTCCAGGGCATCAGGAGCTCACCGTCCGCTTCTCGATCCGCTTGTCGGCGGCCTGCTCGGGGGTGAGCGCGACCACCCGGCGCACGAAGACACCGGGCAGGTGCACCGCGTCCGGATCGATGTCGCCGGGCTCCACCAGTTCCTCCACCTCGGCGATCGCCACCTTGCCCGCCATGGCCGCGAGCGGGTTGAAGTTGCGGGAGGACTTGCTGAACACGAGGTTGCCGTGCCGGTCGCCCCTGGCCGCCCGCACCAGCGCGAAATCGGTGCGGATGCCGCGCTCCAGCACGTACCGGCCGCCCTCGAACTCGCGGACCTCCTTGGGCGGGGAGGCGAGCGCGACCCCGCCCTCGCCGTCGTAGCGCCAGGGCAGGCCGCCCTCGGCGACCTGGGTGCCGACGCCCGCCGGGGTGTAGAAGGCGGGAATCCCGGCGCCGCCGGCCCGCAGCCGCTCGGCCAGCGTGCCCTGCGGGATGAGTTCCAGCTCCAGTTCCCCGGCCAGGTACTGCCGCGCGAACTCCTTGTTGGCGCCGATGTAGGAGCCGGTCACCCGGGCGATCCGCCCCGCCGCCAGGAGCACCGCGAGACCGGACTCCATGGCACCGCAGTTGTTGGAGACCACGCTCAGCCCGCCGACCCCCCGCTCGTACAGCGCCTGGATCAGCACGTTCGGCACACCGGCGAGCCCGAAGCCGCCGACCGCGAGCGAGGCGCCCGGCGGTATGTCCGCCACCGCCTCCGCGGCCGTGGCGATCACCTTGTCCATCCCTGCGGCTCCTTCTTCTCGGCCGGGCAGTTAGTCAGCGCACTGAGTATTCCTGCGAGGTGCGGCTCACGCTGCCACCCCACCCTGCAGCCGTCAAGACCTTCCCGGCGAAATGCCAGTTCAGGGGGTTGTGGTCAATCGTCTAGGCAGAGCGACGCGAGGGCCGGGGCGCGGATATCATTCAGTGCACCGACGAAATTCCCAGGCATCCGAGGAGCGCACATGGCCGCGGTGGACCTCTCCACCCACCCCGGGCACCTGGCCCGGCGGCTCCAGCAGGCCCACTACCTGCTGTGGAACACGATGGTCTCCGAGGAGATCACCTCGCCCCAGTTCGCGGTCCTCAACACACTCGTCGCCGAACCGGGGCTCGACCAGCGCACGGTGGGGGAGCGGGTGGGCCTCGACCGGTCGACGATCGCCGAGGTCGTCAGCCGCCTCGGCCGCAGGGGCCTGCTGGGCAAGGCCCGCGACCCGCAGGACGGCCGCCGCTTCCTGCTCGACCTCACCGAGGAGGGCGTCCGCGTCCACCGCAGACTCACGGTCCGCACGGCCAGGATGAACCAGGTCTTCCTCGCCCCCCTGTCGGCGGAGGAGCAGGAGCAGTTCTTCGCCCTCATCGGCCGGGTGGCCGACGCGGCCGAGAAACTGCGCGCGGTCTGAGGTCACGGCTTCTGCGCGAGCACCACCCACACCTGGCCCTTGGCGAAATTCAGCGGCGCCCCCTCGGGCGTCGTGAACTTCGTGCCCTGCGTCGCCGTGTCCCGCTTCCAGTGGCCCTCGTACGAGCGGCCGTCCCGCAGCACCTGTGCCCTGCCCGCGCCCACGGTCTCCGTGTACGGCGTGGCACTGCCGAGGTAGTCGTGGAACGTGGAGTCGTGCACGGAGACGTACTGCACGACCACCGTCGCGGGGGCGACCCGGTCGCCTTCGGGGGTCACGGTCGGCCGGCCGTCCGTCGAGACGAGCCAGCGCTCCCGGTCGCCGGACCAGGTGAAGGTGAACCGGGCCGCGGGGAACCGGACCGTGCGCGCGCTCTCGGGGGTGCCGCCGGAGGGCGCGGCGCCGAACCGGAAGCCGTTGGTGAGGGCGTCCGCGCCCGGGGCGGAGCCCATCAGCTCGCGCGGGTGCAGGAAGAGGTCGTGCGGGGCGGACCGGCCCGTGGCCCGGTAGAAGGCGTCCGGCTCCGACTCCGGGGTCGCGGCCCGCAGCGGCGCCTTGTCGATCAGCGGCAGCAGTTTGTGCTGGGCGCCCGAGAAGGCCAGCGTCGGATCGTGGAACTGGCGCAGCAGTTCCAGGTCGGACTCGCGCGCGCTGCGCACCGGCCCGACCGACTCGGGCCACCGGCTCGCGTACACCGCCATCAGCCGGCTCAGACCGCCCTCGACCTGTTCCGCGTACACGACGTCCGCCGTGTCGAGCCCTGCCTGAGGGCGGGCCGGGGCCACGTTGTCGATCTTGACGGCGAGCACCGGGCCGGGGGGCCGGGCGCTCTCGTCCGGGCTGCGGCTGGGTCTTCCGGAGCCCCCGTCGTCGTCCGAGCCGCCGCCCCCGCCGGTGCAGCCCGCCAGCAGCGAGCCCAGCAGCGCGGCGGTGACCAGGCCCGCCGTCCGTGCCCGCGCGGTCCTCGGGGCCGCCCCCGTCCTGCGTCTCCTACTCATCCGTCAATTGTGTGACCTTCATACGGTCTCTGCCAGGGCAGCCATAGCAGTACCAGCCGCTCTCCGCGCCCCGGACGGGGCCGTTGCGGGCGCGAGGACGGGTTCACGCGGAACGCCCCGGGTACCCGGGCTCCCCACCCGGCGGACCGGATCCGATCGAACCGGACGACCGAACCGAGCCGAACCGAACCTGATGAAGGGGCACGAGCCGATGAAGGCAGTGACGTGGCAGGGCAAACGGGACGTGCGCGTCGAGGACGTGCCCGACCCCCGCATCGAACAGCCCACGGACGCGGTCATCCGCATCACCTCCAGCGGCCTGTGCGGCTCCGACCTGCACCTCTACGAGGTGCTGACGCCGTTCATGACACCCGGCGACATCCTGGGCCACGAGCCCATGGGCATCGTCGAGGAGGTCGGCCCCGAGGTGACGAACCTGCGGCCCGGGGACCGCGTGGTCGTGCCGTTCCAGATCGCCTGCGGGCACTGCTGGATGTGCGACACCGGCCTGTACACGCAGTGCGAGACCACCCAGGTCTCCGGCGAGGGCATGGGCGCCGCGCTCTTCGGCTACACCCGCCTCTACGGGGCCGTACCGGGCGCCCAGGCCGAGTACCTGCGGGTGCCGCAGGCCCACTTCGGACCGATCAAGGTGCCCGAGGGTCCCTCGGACGACCGCTTCGTGTACCTCTCCGACGTGCTGCCCACCGCCTGGCAGGCGGTCCAGTACGCGGCCGTCCCGCGGGGCGGCAGCGTCGCCGTGCTCGGCCTCGGGCCCATCGGCGACATGGCCTGCCGGATCGCCCTGCACCAGGGCGCCGAGCGGGTGTTCGGCGTGGACCTCGTGCCCGAGCGGCTGCGACGGCTGCGCGAGCGCGGCGTGGAGACGTTCGACCTGCGCGACTTCGACAGCGAGAAGGACCTCGTCGAGGCGATCCGCGACAGGACCGGCGGCCGCGGACCCGACGCCGTCATCGATGCCGTCGGCACCGAGGCGCACGGCAGCCAGGCCGCGAAGCTCGCCCAGACGGCGGCGGGCGTGCTGCCGCGGGCGATCGGCTCCAAGATCGCGGAACGCTTCAGCGTCGACCGGCTCGCCGCCCTGTACACGGCGATCGACCTGGTGCGGCGCGGCGGCACCATTTCGCTGTCCGGCGTGTACGGCGGCCAGGCGGACCCGATGCCGCTGCTCACCCTGTTCGACAAGCAGATCCAGCTCCGGATGGGCCAGGCCAACGTCCGCCGCTGGACCGACGACATCATCCCGCTCCTGACGGAGGCGGACCCGCTGGGCGTCGACGGCTTCGCCACGCACCACGTCCCCCTGTCGGACGCGCCCCACGCGTACGACATGTTCCAGAAGAAGCAGGACGGCGCGATCAAGGTCCTGATGAAGCCGTAGGGACGAGTGGGGGTCGAGCGCGCGAGGCCGCGGAAGGTCCGAGCGGCCCCCCGCCGGGCGCGGCGCGGCGCTACCGTACCGGCGTGGACCTCTTCTCACGCTCCTGGGAGGCGCTGCGCACGGCGGTCGCCGCGCTTCCCGAGGAGGATTTCGCTCGGCCCTCCGGATGCGCCGGCTGGCTGGTGCGCGACCTGGTGTGCCACCTCGTCGTCGACGCCCAGGACGTCCTGATCACCCTGGCGACACCCACCACGGCCCCGCCCACCCGGGACGCGGTCACCTACTGGACGATCGACGGCCCGCCCCCGCCGGACGCTTCCCCCGGGGAGGACCCCCTCTCCGCGCTGACCGTCCGGCTGGCCGCCGCGTACCAGGACATGGGGCTGCTGACGTTCCACCTGGACGACGTCGGCTCCGCCGCCGGCCGCGCCGCCCGGCTCGCCGAGCCCGCCCTCCGGGTCTCCACCCAGGGAGAGGTGCTCACCGTGGGGGAGTACCTCTCCGCGTACGTCTACGAGTGGACGCTGCACCACCTGGACCTGCGCGCCCACCTGCCCGGCGTGCCCGGTCCGCCCGCCGAGGGCCTCGCCCACGCCCGCGCACTGCTGGAGGGCGTCCTGGGCGCCGCCCTCCCCGGCGCGCTCTCCGACGAGGAAGCCCTCCTGCTCGGCACGGGCCGCCGCGCCCCCACCGCCGCCCAGCGCTCCACCCTGGCCCCGCTCGCGGACCGGCTGCCCTTCCGCGCCTGAGCGCGTCCGGCGGGCGGGGGCGACCGGGGGTTCGGCCCGCGCCCCCGTTCAGCCCCCCAGCACCCGCGCCAGGTCGTACCGCACCGGCTCCTGCAACTGCCCGAACGTGCAGCTCGGGGCCTCCCGGTCCGGGCGCCAGCGGCGGAAGCGGGCCGTGTGGCGGAAGCGGGCCCCGTTCTCCATGTGGTCGTAGGCCACCTCCGCCACCCGCTCCGGGCGCACCGGCACCCAGGACAGGTCCTTCTTCCCCGTCCAGCGGCTCGGTGCCCCCGGCATCCGCGAGGAGGCGTGGGCCGCCTCCTCGCCCCAGGCCGCCCACGGGTGCCCCGAGGCGTCCTCCATCCGCAGCGGCTCCAGCTCCTCCACCAGCTCCGCCCGCCGCTTCGCCGTGAACGCCGCGCACACCCCCACGTGCTGCAGCACTCCCGCCTCGTCGTACAGCCCGAGCAACAGCGAGCCGACCACGGGTCCGCTCTTGTGGAAGCGGTACCCGGCCACCACCACGTCCGCCGTCCGCTCGTGCTTGATCTTGAACATGGCCCGCTCGTCCGGCCGGTAGCGCAGGTCCAACGGCTTCGCCACGATCCCGTCCAGGCCCGCCCCCTCGAACTCCTCGAACCAGCGCTCGGCCTCCGCCCGGTCCCGGGTCGCCGGCGCCAGATGCACCGGGGCCGTCACGTCCGCCAGCGCGCGCTCCAGGAGCGCCCGCCGGTCCGTCAGCGGGGCGTTCAGCAGGGACTCGTCGTCCAGTGCGAGCAGGTCGAAGGCGACGAACGAGGCCGGTGTCCGCTCCGCCAGCGTCCGCACCCGCGAGGCCGCCGGGTGGATGCGCTCGCTCAGCGCGTCGAAGTCCAGCCGTCCCTCCCGAGCCACCACGATCTCCCCGTCCATCACGCAGCGCCTCGGCAGCCGCTCCCCCAGCGCCTCCACCAGCTCGGGGAAGTACCTGGTCAGCGGCTTGCCGTTACGGCTGCCCAGCTCGACCTCGGCGCCGTCGCGGAACACGATCGCACGGAAGCCGTCCCACTTCGCCTCGTAGCTCATGTCCGGCGGGATCCGCGCCACGGACTTGGCGAGCATCGGCAGGACGGGGGGCATCACCGGCAGGTCCATGCCCCGATTCTGGCGCCGGGCGTCCGCCTTCGCCCGGTGTGCGAGGTATGCGGCGTACGCCTACCGTGGCTCGCATGGGCGAAGCGGTGGAACTGCGGGTGGCGGGCCGGACCGTGCGGCTGTCCAGCCCGGACAAGGTCTTCTTCCCGGAGCGCGGCTTCACCAAGCTGGACGTCGCCCGCTACTACCAGGCCGTCGCCCCCGGCATCCTGCGCGCCCTGCGCGACCGCCCCACCACCCTGCAGCGCTACCCGGACGGCGTGGAGGGCGAGTGGTTCTACCAGAAGCGCGCGCCCAAGAGCATGCCCGACTGGATCCCCACCGCCCACATCACCTTCCCCAGCGGCCGCAGCGCCGACGAGATGTGCCCCACCGAGGAGGCCGCCGTGCTGTGGGCCGCCCAGTACGGCACCCTCACCTTCCACCCCTGGCCGGTGCGCCGCGGGGACGTCGACCACCCCGACGAACTCCGGATCGACCTCGACCCGCAACCCGGCACCGGTTACCCCGAAGCCGTCCACGCCGCACACGAACTCCGGTCCGTCCTCGAGGAGTTCGGCGGGCTGCGCGGCTGGCCCAAGACCTCCGGCGGCCGGGGACTGCACGTCTTCGTGCCCATCGAGCCGCGCTGGACCTTCACCCAGGTGCGTCGCGCCGCCATCGCCGTCGCCCGCGAGGTCGAGCGCCGGATGCCGGACCGGGTCACCACCGCCTGGTGGAAGGAGGAGCGCGGCGCCAGGATCTTCGTCGACTACAACCAGACCGCCCGCGACCGCACCATCGCCTCCGCCTACTCGGTACGCCCCGAGCCGCACGCCCCCGTCTCCGCCCCGCTGCGCTGGGAGGAGGTCGCCGAGGCCCGCCCCCGCGACTTCGACCTGGGGACCATGCCCCGCCGTTTCGCCGAACTCGGCGACGTCCACGCGGACATGGACGCGCACGCGTACTCCCTGGACGCCCTCCTCGAACTCGCCCGCCGCGACGAGCACGACCACGGACTCGGCGACCTGCCGTACCCGCCGGAGTACCCGAAGATGCCCGGCGAGCCCAAGCGCGTCCAGCCCAGCCGCGCCCGCAAGGGAACCCCTGCCCACCCGCGCGGCGGAGACCGGAGCGCGGCCGGGGACGGCTGAGCGGCCGGAGCTATCCTGGCCGCATCCGCCGAGGAGGAGTGCCGAGTGACCGAGACCGCGCCGCGGCCCACGCTGGAGGAGGTGGCCGCCCTGGCCGGCGTCTCCCGGGCCACCGTCTCCCGGGTCGTCAACGGCGGCGACGGCGTGCGCGAACGCCTCGCCGAGCGGGTCCGCCGGGCCGTCGACGAGCTCGGCTACGTCCCCAACCAGGCCGCCCGCAGCCTGGTCACCAAACGGCACGACGCCGTCGCCGTCGTCATCGCCGAACCCGAGACCCGGGTCTTCGCCGACCCCTTCTTCGCCGTCCAGCTCCGCGGCATCAGCAAGGAACTCACCGCCCACGACTCCCAGCTCGTCCTGCTGCTCACCGAGGGCCGCGAGGACCACACCCGAGTGGGCCGCTACCTCGCCGGCGGGCACGTCGACGGGGCGCTCGTGTTCTCCCTGCACCTCGACGACCCGCTGCCCGGCCTGGTGCGCCGCGCCGGGCTCCCCACCGTGTTCGGCGGGCGGCCCGGCTGGGGCGGGGGCACCGACGGGACGGGGGACGCCGTCTACGTCGACAGCGACAATCGCGGCGGCGCCCGCGAGGCCGTACGCCACCTGGTAGGCCTCGGCCGCACCCGGATCGCGCACATCGCCGGGGCCCTCGACCAGACCTCGGGCGTGGACCGGCTGGAGGGCTTCCGGGACGTCATGGGCGAGAGCGAGCCCGGGCTCGTGGTGGAGGGCGACTTCACGCCCGCCGGCGGGGAGCGGGCGATGCGGGAACTGCTGGCCCGACACCCGGACGTGGACGCCGTCTTCGCCGCCAACGACCTGACCGCCGCGGGCGCCCTGCGGGTGCTGCGGGAGACGGGGCGGCGGGTGCCGGACGACGTCGCCCTCGTGGGCTTCGACGACATGCTGCCGGTCGCCGAGCAGACCGACCCGCCGCTCACCACGGTCCGCCAGGACATCGAGGAGATGGGTCGCCTGATGGCCCGCCTGCTGCTGCGCACCCTGGACGGCGACGGCGACGGCGACGGGACGGGCGGGGCCTTGGACGGCACGCCCGCCGGGATGGTGCTGCCCACCACGCTGGTGCGCCGCGCCTCCGCGTGAATCCGCTCTGCGCCTCCGCCCGCGTTCTCGCGCGCGGGCCGAGCGGAGCGGCAGGTCCCCTCAGTCCTGCCGAGGTGCGGGTCGCAGCAGCGCGAACCGTGCCCCGTAGGGGTCGGTGAGCCGCGCGAGCCGGCCGACGTCCGGCACGTCCGTCGGCGGCAGGAGCACGGTGCCGCCCTCCTCCGCGGCCCTGCTCGCCACGGCGTCCGCGTCCGCCACCGCGAAGTACGGCAGCCAGTACGCGTCCGGCGCCGCCCCGGGCCCCGTCTCCCGCGTCTCGGAGGCCAGCGGGTCCTCGCCCTTCGCGACCAGGCCGCCGAACATGCCGTCCGGGCCGCCCTCCGCCGGGTTCACGCAGGTGTACGTCGTGTCGCCGGGGAAGGGCACGCCCTCGACCTCCCAGCCGAGGACCCGGTGGTAGAAGGCCGCCGAGGCGGGCACGTCCGCGGTGTGCAGCTCCACCCAGCACAGGGCGCCGAGGGTGCCCGCCGCGTCCAGCCCCTTCAGCCGGCCCGGCTGCCAGACCCCGAACGCGGCCCCCGCACGGTCGGCGAAGACCGCCATCGTGCCCTCGCCCATCACGTCCATGGGCGGCACCAGGACCCGGCCCCCCGCCTGCTCGACCGCCTGCGCGGTGGCACCCGCGTCCGGGACCTGGAAGTACACGTTCCACGAGGGCGGGCCCTGCTCGGGGGTGATCGGCATGCCGCCGGCGACGGTCTTCTCGGTGAGCCGGAAGAAGCCGTAGCCGCCGGCGCCGGGACCGGCCGGCCCGAACTGCCAGCCGAAGAGGGCGGCGTAGAAGGCGGCGGCGCCGTCGATGTCGGGGGCGCCGAGGTCGAGCCAGTTCGGTGCGCCGCTGACGTAACGCGTACTGAGCATGTCCGGTTCCTCCGCACGGTCCTGACCGGGTCCCCTGCCGAGTCTGCCACCGCACCCCGTCCGGCGCGCGGGAGTCGAGCGCGTTGATCCCGCGTTGATCGAACGTTTTTCGCCCTACGGCACCATCCCCCCATGCACTCGGAACCGTCGGCCACCTCCGACATCGCCTGGCAGCAGCGCGCCCTCTGTGCCCAGACGGGGGCGGACTTCTTCTTCCCCGAGCCGGGAAGCTCGCTCCGCGAGGCGAAGCGCATCTGCGGCATGTGCGAGATGCGCTCCGCCTGCCTCGACTACGCCCTCCGGCACGACGAACGCTTCGGCGTCTGGGGCGGCCTCTCCGAAGGGGAACGCCTGCGCCTGGTCCGCGTGGACGAGAGCTGAGCATCCGGCCGACCGCCTCCGCCGACCTCGGCTCAGGTGCGCGGAGCGGGCCCGGGCCACCAGCGCAGCACGGCCTCGACGGTCGTCGTCGGGCTCACGTTGAAGCAGAGTCTCGCCCCCGGCATCAGCTCGTGCGTCGTGTTGACCAGCATCTCGAACAGCGGGGTCAGCGCCGGGTCCAGCCGTACCCCGGCGCCGACCATGACCAGGTCGTACTCCTTTCCGGCCAGTGCGGCCCGGTAGACCGCCTCGGCCGTACGGCCGTAATCGAGCAGGCACACGTCGACGGTGAGGCCGAGCTCCTCGAGCCGGGCCCGGGCCGCGGCCACCCCGGCCCGGACCGCCGCCGCGTCGATCTCCGGGAACGCCGCCCGTGAGGAGGGCGCGTCGTCCACGAGCGCGGGGTCGAGACCGACGGAGAGCAGGGACGGGGACATGCCGGTACCTCCTGGTGACGGGGTGTTCCCGGCCGACGGTAGGCGCGCGGGGAGGCGCGCGGCTCTCCCCCTTCCGGGGGATGGAGATACATTCGGTCCGGTGAGACACCCGGCGAACACCCCGGTGGCCCGGCGCGAGGCCGTGCGCGACGTCGAGGCACTGTGCCGCCTCGACCTCGGCTCCCGGGAGCTGCGGCGCCGCGTCACCGAGCGGCTGACGCGGCTCGTCCCGGCCGATTCCCACTGCTTCGGCACGGTGGACCCGGAGACACTGCTGATCACCGACGACGTGAGCGTCAACCTCACGCCGGAGGCGGCCGCGGCAGCCGCTCACAACGAGTACCTGGTGGACGACGTGCTGAAGTTCGCGGCACTCGCCCGCCCCGGGCCGTCCGCGGACACGCTCGCCGCGGCCACCGGCGGTGATCCCCGGTCCAGCCCTCGGTACCGGCACGTGCTGCCGCTGATCGACGCGCGGCACGAGCTGCGGGCGGGCTTCGTGGTGGACGGCCGGTGCTGGGGCGCCCTCGCCCTGTTCCGCGGGGGAGCGCGGCCGGACTTCGACCCGGCCGACGTCGCCGTGTTGCGGCGGCTGTCCGCCCCGGTCGGCGCGGCCCTGCGCCGGGCCGCCCACCGGGCGCCGGTCGAGGCGGTGCCCGGCCCGGACGAGGCGGGAGTGCTCCTGCTCGACGAGGAGCTGCGGCCGCTCTCGCAGAACCCGGCCGCGAAGCTCTGGTGGGACGAGCTGGGGTCCGCCGTGGGCGCCTCCCCGGGCGCAGGGCTGCCGATCGCGGTCCTGGAGGTCGCCGCGCGGGGGAGGGGCGCGACCCTTCCCGCGTACGGGCGGATCCGCGGCCGCTCGGGCCGGTGGCTGTCGGTCCGCGCCGCCCCGCTCGGCGGGGCCGGGCCCGCCCCGGCCGCCGTCGCTGTCACGCTGCACCCGGCGCCGGCCGCGGAGGTGGCCGAGGTGCTGCAGCTCGCCTACGGGCTCACCCCGCGCGAGCGGGAGGTGCTGGCCAAGGTGGTCGCGGGCCTGCCCTCGCGGGAGGTCGCCCGGGACCTGCACCTGACGACGGGGACCGTGCGGGACCATCTGAGGAGCGTCTTCGCGAAGACGGGCACGCACAGCCGGACCGAGCTGGTGGCGAGGATCCTCGGCCTGTGAACCGTGCGCCGCGCCGCGGGGCACGGCGCGGCCGGGGAAGCACGCGCAGGGCCCCGCGCCCTGTTCGGAGCGCGGGGCCCTGCGGTCGTGCGGTGGTGCTTCTGCGGTTGCGCCTTCGTGCGGTGCGGCGGGGGCCCGGAGGGGTCAGCCCGCGGCGCGCGCCGCCATGCGGGCCTTGCGGGCCGCGAGCTTCTCGTCGAACTTCGAGGCCTCGGAGTCCAGGCCCCCCAGGAACATGCCCAGTTCCTCCTGGGCCTTCAGGCCCTCCGGGCCCAGGCCGTCGAGCTGCAGCACCTTCAGATGGCGCAGTACCGGCTGGAGCACGTCGTCGTGGTGGATGCGCAGGTTGTAGACCTCGCCTATGGCCATCTGCGCCGCCGCCCGCTCGAAGCCGGGGATGCCGTGGCCCGGCATGCGGAACTCGACGACCACGTCCCGCACCGCCTGCATCGTCAGGTCGGGGGCCAGCTCGAACGCGGCCTTGAGCAGGTTGCGGTAGAAGACCATGTGCAGGTTCTCGTCCGTGGCGATCCGGGCCAGCATCCGGTCGCACACCGGGTCGCCCGACTGGTGGCCGGTGTTGCGGTGCGAGATGCGGGTGGCCAGCTCCTGGAAGGCGACGTACGCGATCGAGTGGAGCATCGAGTGCGCGTTGTCCGACTCGAAGCCCTCGCTCATGTGCGACATCCGGAACTGCTCCAGCTTGTCCGGGTCCACCGCGCGCGAGGCGAGCAGGTAGTCGCGCATGACGATGCCGTGCCGGCCCTCCTCGGCCGTCCAGCGGTGCACCCAGGTGCCCCAGGCACCGTTCCGGCCGAAGAGGGTGGCGATCTCGTGGTGGTAGCTGGGGAGGTTGTCCTCCGTGAGAAGATTCACCACGAGGGCGGTGCGGCCGATCTCGGTGACCTTGGACTGACCCTTCTCCCAGGCCTCGCCGTCCTCGAAGAAGCCGGGGAAGTTGCGGCCCTCGCTCCACGGGACGTACTCGTGCGGCATCCAGTCCTTGGCGACCTTCAAGTGCCGGTTCAGTTCCCTCTCCACCACTTCTTCGAGCGCGTAGAGCAGCCGGGCGTCGGTCCAGGCGGTGGACGGGCTGCCGAGAAGGGGGGAGGTTACGGTCACGAGGCACTCCAGGGGGACGAACGGATACGGGAGTCGTGCGTGCGGCGAGCGGACCCGAGCGGTGGGCCCGCACCTACGGCACCGTAACCTACGGGCTCGTAGGCTACGAAACCGTAGGTTACGCAGGCGTAGGTTAAGCGCGCTGTAAAGGCCTCTGGCCAGGCACGACTCCCGGGCCTAGCCCGACACCACCTCCTCGGCCGAGGTCTCGCGCAGTTCGCCCCCGTCCAGCTGCAGCCAGCGGGTGATGCCGACGGACTCCAGGAACGGCAGGTCGTGGGAGGCGATCACGAGGGCGCCCTCGTAGGACTCCAGCGCCGAGACGAGCTGCCGCACGCTCGCCATGTCGAGGTTGTTGGTCGGCTCGTCCAGCAGCAGGAGCTGCGGCGCGGGCTCGGCGAGCATGAGCGCCGCCAGGGCCGCGCGGAACCGCTCGCCGCCGGACAGGGTCCCCGCCGTCCGGTCGGCCCGGGCACCCCGGAACAGGAAGCGGGCCAGCCGCGCCCGGATCCGGTTGTCGGTGGCGCCGGGCGCGAACCGGGCCACGTTCTCCGCGACCGTCAGCGCCTCGTCGAGCACGTCGAGCCGCTGCGGCAGGAACCGGACCGGCACATGGACGTCCGCCTCGCCCCGCACCGGCGGCAGCTCGCCCGCGAGGGTCCGCAGCAGGGTGGTCTTGCCGGCGCCGTTGCGCCCGGTCAGCGCGACCCGCTCGGGCCCGTGCAGATCGAGCGCACCCTCCCGCAGGGCCCCGTGGGCCACCTCGAGCGCGCGCAGGGTGAACACGGTGCGGCCCGGGGGCACCGCGGTGTGCGGCAGCTCGACGCGGATCTCGTCGTCCTCCCGGACGGCGTCCGCCGCCTCGTCGAGCCGCTCCCGGGCGGCGCTCAGCCGCTCCTCGTGCAGGATGCGGTGTTTGCCCGCGGACTCCTGGGCGGCCCGCTTGCGCGCCCCCATCACGATCTTCGGCTCGCGTTTGCTGTCCCACATCTTCTGCCCGTACCGCTTGCGGCGGGCCAGTTTCTGCTGCGCCTCGACGAGTTCGCGCTTCTGCTTGCGCAGGTCCGACTCCGCGACGCGCACCATCCGGGCGGCGGCCTCCTGCTCGACGGCGAGCGCCTCCTCGTACGCGGAGAGGTTGCCGCCGTACCAGGTGAGCTCGCCGGCGCGCAGATCGGCGATCCGGTCCACGCGGTCGAGGAGTTCGCGGTCGTGGCTGACCACCACCAGCGCGCCCGGCCCCGACCACGTGTCCACGGCCTCGTAGAGCCGGCGGCGCGCGTGCAGGTCGAGGTTGTTGGTGGGCTCGTCGAGCAGCAGCACATCGGGGCGGCGCAGCAGCAGGGCGGCCAGCCGGAGCAGGACCGACTCGCCGCCGGAGACCTCGCCGAGCGTGCGGTCCAGCCCGATGTGACCGAGGCCCAGCTCGCCGAGGACCGCGAGCGCGCGCTCCTCCACGTCCCAGTCGTCGCCGACGGCAGTGAAGTGCGCCTCGTCCACGTCGCCCGCCTCGATGGCGTGCAACGCCGCGCGCACGGCGGCGATGCCGAGGGCCTCGTCCACCCGCAGGGAGGTGTCGAGCGTGATGTTCTGCGGCAGGTACCCGAGTTCGCCGGTGACGCGCACGGTGCCGCCCGAGGGGGTCAGTTCCCCGGCGAGCAGCTTCAACAGGGTCGACTTGCCCGATCCGTTGACGCCGACGAGTCCGGTGCGGCCGGGGCCGAACGCGGCGTCGAGGCCGTCGAGGACGGGGGTGCCGTCCGGCCAGGAGAAGGAGAGGGAGATACAGGTGAGGGAGGTATGCATGCGGCCTCGCAGAGCGTGTGGGGCGGATCGTGAACACGCGTGCGGGACACCGCGAGGAGGAGGGAAGAAGAAGTGACGGTCCTCCGTCGGCGGGACGGCTCGTGGAACGAGGTCGCACACGACGCGCACACGTCCCGGCCCGGCCGAGTACGACTCGGCACGGCGCGGTAGGAGTGCGGCGCGGTGTCCCAGAACCTCAGACGAGCAACGTCCTTCTCCGATCGACGGCAACAGAACCGTTGTCCACGGTAGGAACGGGTAGCAGGGGTGTCAACGGAATAATCGCGGACCGGTGGCGCCCGGAAGTGCGGCGGCGGCCCGCCCGAGCACCAGGAGGCCGACGTGCTCCATGGCTCCCTCAGCCTGCCCGCCCGCCTCTGCCTGCTGTCCTGGGACACGGCTACGGGCGAACCGCTCGCCGCCGACCGGCTGCCGTACCTGGTGCGGGCCGGGGCCCTCACCGAACTGGCGCGGCGCGGGCCGCTGACCGACGTGGACGGCATCGTCACCCCCGCCGACCTCGACGCGAGGACGGGGGACGACGCGCTCGACGACTTCCTCGAACTGGTCATGGAGTCCCGGCCGCGCACCTGGGCCGAGTGGGTGACGGCGCACGCCTCCGTCACGCTGGACGCGGTGCGGGCCGGTCTGGCCGCCGACGGCCGCCTGCGGCCCGGGAAGCGGCGGGCGCTCGGCTTCCTGCCGAGGGTGGACTACTCGCCGGTGGACCCCGGGGAGACGACGGCCCTCCAGAAGGCCGTCCGGCGCGCGCTCGCGGCACCGTCGGCGGCGCGGGTCCCGCCGGAGGACGCGGCTCTGGCCGCGCTGGCGACGACGGCGGGCGCGCTGGCGCCCCCGTCCGGGGCCGACCTCGCCCGCGCGGAGGAACTGACCCGGGGAGCGGTCGCCGGGGAGATCAGGGGCGGCCTGGCGGCCGCGGTGGAGGCGAGGGCCCGGGCCGCCTGAGGAAGGCGGGCGGGGCCACCCGCCGGGGGCAGGGAAACCGAGGAGGGGCGGACCGCCTCAGGCCTCGCGCATCAGCTCCGCCAGATCGCGGTCCAGGTCGACCTGTTGGTGTTCGAGGCCCACCGGCACCAGCTCCGCCGCCCTGCGCAGGAAGCTGCGCACGTCCCGCGAGTGCACGTGGACCACGGCCGTGCCCTCGGGCGCGTGGAACTCCAGCACCGTCCGGTCGTAGCCGTACGGCCGCACCCGCACGTCGCCCTCGCCCTCCGCGCGCTCCAGACCGCTCGCGAGCAGCTCCCGCGCGAACGTCCAGCACACGTCCACGCCTTCCAGCGTGGCCGGCGCGGGGAAGGTCATGCGGACCGCGAACGGGTCGGCGCGGTCGTAGTGGAGCGCGGCGGGGATGCTCGACATCCGAGGCGCGGCGGCGACCAGGCGTGCCTCGACGGGCTGCTCTATGACGGTGGACATCGCCTTGCTCCCTTGTGGTGGGCTGGACGGGCTCCCGGTGGCCAGAACCCGTCGACCGAAAAGACGCCGGAACCGGCCGTTCCGTGCACACGAGACGCGAGTGACCTCTGTCACCGAGTCCAATCACCGGGGCGCGTGTTCCGCAGAGTGATCCACACCTCGTCCGAAGGACGCCGTGACATGACAGAAGGACACCTCCCGGCGCCTCCCGGTTCCCACCCGGGCGCAACAGGCCCGGGCGGCCCCACGCGTTCCGGCCCGCGCGGGGCTTGCCCGGCCGAGGCGGGGTACCCGCTTCGCACGATGTCCCGAAAGGAAGTGAACGTCCATGCCCAGCGGGTCGAGCCCGAAGCGTGAACGCCAGTACGAGCACATCAAGAAGAGCGCCGAGGACCGCGGCGAGAACACCGGGCGCGCGAAGGAGATCGCCGCCCGCACGGTGAACAAGGAGCGCGCCCGGTCGGGCGAGGCCAGGTCGGCGAGCAGGACCTCGACGCAGGACATGTCCTCGGGCGAGCGGGGCGGTCGGCGGTCCGGCAAGGGCGCGCAGGGGCCGACGTACGAGCAGCTCTACCAAGAGGCCAGGAAGAAGAACGTGCACGGCCGTTCGGACATGAACAAGGCGCAGCTCCAGCGGGCCCTCGGCAAGTGAGCGCGGCCCGCGGGGCCGTACCCTCGTCGGCATCATGACGACCGTACGCATCCCCGCGGGCCCTCCCGTCCCCGCCACCGTGGAAGAAGCCCTCGCCGTCCAGGACGCGCTGCGCGGCGAGGTGATCCTGGACGAGCCCGGACCGCCGCCGGGGACCGGCAGGGTGACGGGTGTGGACGTCGCCTACGACGACGCGCGCGACGTCGTCGCCGCGGCGGCCGTCGTCCTCGACGCGGCCACACTGGAGCCCCTCGCCGAGGCCACCGCCGTCGGCGAGGTCGCCTTCCCCTACGTGCCCGGCCTGCTGGCGTTCCGTGAGATCCCCGCCGTGCTGGCCGCCCTGCGGGCGCTGCCCTGCGACCCCGGCCTCGTCGTGTGCGACGGGTACGGGCGCGCCCACCCCCGCCGCTTCGGGCTCGCCTGTCACCTCGGCGTGCTGACCGGACTCCCGGTCCTCGGCGTCGCGAAGAACCCCTTCACCTTCACCCACGAGCCCCCGGCCGCACCGCGCGGCAGCGCGAGCCCCCTGCTCGCCGAGGACGGCGAGGAGGTGGGCCGCGCCCTGCGCACCCGGGCCGGCGTCAAGCCGGTCTTCGTGTCGGCGGGCCACCGGGTCGGCCTCGACAACGCCTGCGCGCACACCCTGGCCCTGACGCCCCGGTACCGCCTCCCCGAGACGACCCGCAGGGCGGACAGGCTCTGCCGCGAGGCCCTGGCGGCGGCGACCTCCTAGGGCCCTTCGTCCGGATCATCCCGGCGTCGCGGGGCCCGGCACGCCCGCCCGCGGCGTTGTCGTCGGTTGCCAGGACTCCGCCCTGGCGCCCTCCTCCGTCCTGCGGCCGCACGCACCGGACCCCGCTCAGGTCGGCCGAGGACGCACCGCGCCTCCCAGCCCGCCTGATCCGAACGAAGGGCCCAGGGCCAGGGCGCCCGCCAGGGGGGGGCGGGGCC
This sequence comes from Streptomyces griseoaurantiacus, assembly GCF_036189845.1. Classification (NCBI taxonomy): domain Bacteria; kingdom Bacillati; phylum Actinomycetota; class Actinomycetes; order Kitasatosporales; family Streptomycetaceae; genus Streptomyces; species Streptomyces griseoaurantiacus. The sequence continues at coordinate 6,338,858 of NZ_CP108326.1, forward strand.
GTGGCGACGTGCGGCTCCTCGGCGGGGGCGCGAACTTTCGCGCCGACGTGGGGGTGGGCTCCCCGGGACGGGTAGGGCTGCAGGGGGCGCGCGGAATCGCGCCCCGTGTCCTACCCTGGACCCACCAGTGACCAAGCGCTTGCTCGCCCCCGAGGATTCCATGCCAGGAGCACCGACCCCGCCCGCACCGCCGCCCTTCGAGGGCCCGCTCACCGGTGTCCGCGTCGTGGAACTCGCCGGCATCGGCCCCGCGCCCTTCGCCGCCATGCTCCTCGCCGACCTCGGCGCCGACGTCGTCCGCGTGGACCGCCCCGGGGGACCCGGCCTCGGCATCGACCCCGCCCTCGACGTCACCAACCGCGGCAAGCGCTCCGTCGTCCTCGACCTGAAGTCCCCCGAAGGCCCCGCGCGCGTCCTCGACCTGGCCGCCCGCGCCGACATCCTCCTGGAGGGCTACCGCCCCGGCGTCGCCGAACGGCTCGGCGTCGGCCCCGCCGACTGCCACGCCCGCGACCCCCGCCTCGTCTACGGCCGGATGACCGGCTGGGGCCAGGAAGGCCCCCTCGCCGACCGGGCCGGCCACGACCTCGCCTACCTCGCCCGCACCGGCGCCCTCGGCATGACCGGCGAGCCCGGCCGCCCGCCCGTCGCCCCCGCCAACCTCCTCGGCGACTACGCGGGCGGCTCCCTCTACCTCGTCGTCGGCTGCCTCGCCGCGCTGCACCACGCCCGGGCCACCGGCACCGGCCAGGTCGTGGACGCCGCCATCGTCGACGGCGCCGTCCACCTCACCGCGATGCTCCACGGCATGCTCGCCGCCGGTGCCTGGCAGGACCTGCGCGGCGCCAACCTCCTCGACGGCGGCTGCCCGTTCTACGGCACCTACGAGACCTCAGACGGCCGGTACATGGCGGTGGGCGCCCTGGAGGAACGGTTCTACGCCGAGTTCACCGACCTCCTCGGGGTGAGCCGGCCGCTTCCGCCGCGCGAGGACCCGGCCCGCTGGCCCGAGCTGCGGACCGCCGTCGCCGCCCGCTTCCGCACCCGCACGCGGGAGGAGTGGACCGAGGTGTTCGCCGGCTCCGACGCCTGCGTGGCCCCCGTCCTCTCGCTGCGCGAGGCACCGAAGGACCCGCACCTCGCCGCGCGCGGTACCTTCACCGACCACGGCGGCCTCACCCAGCCGGCCCCCGCGCCCCGCTTCTCCGCGACCCCCACGGCCGTACGGAGCGGACCCGCGCTGCCGGGTGCCGACACGGCCGCCGTCGCACGAGACTGGAACCTGCCGCACCTCGTCACCGACGCCCCCCGACCCCCGCACGACTCCCGAAAGGTCCGCCCGTGAGCACCGAAGCGTACGTCTACGACGCGATCCGCACCCCGCGTGGCCGGGGCAAGGCCGACGGAGCCCTGCACGGCACCAAACCCGTCGACCTCGTCACCGGCCTCATCCACGAGCTGCGGGCCCGCTTCCCCGGACTCGACCCGGCCGCCGTCGACGACATCGTCCTCGGCGTCGTCGGCCCGGTCGGCGACCAGGGTTCCGACATCGCCCGGATCGCCGCGATCGCCGCCGGGCTGCCCGACACCGTGGCCGGTGTACAGGAGAACCGCTTCTGCGCCTCCGGGCTCGAAGCGGTCAACATGGCCGCCGCCAAGGTGCGTTCCGGCTGGGAGGACCTGGTGCTCGCGGGCGGCGTGGAGTCGATGTCCCGGGTGCCGATGGCCAGCGACGGCGGCGCCTGGTTCGCCGACCCGATGACCAACCTCGCCACGAACTTCGTCCCCCAGGGCATCGGCGCCGACCTCATCGCCACGATCGAGGGCTTCTCCCGGCGCGAGGTCGACGAGTACGCCGCCCTCTCCCAGGAGCGCGCCGCGACCGCCTGGAAGGAGGGCCGCTTCGAGCGGTCCGTCGTCCCCGTCAAGGACCGCGCCGGCCTCACCGTCCTCGACCACGACGAGCACCTGCGCCCCGGCACCACCGCCGACTCCCTGGCCAGGCTGAAGCCCTCCTTCGCCGACATCGGCGACCTCGGCGGCTTCGACGCCGTCGCGCTGCAGAAGTACCACTGGGTGGAGAGGATCGACCACGTCCACCACGCGGGCAACTCCTCCGGCATCGTGGACGGTTCCGCGCTCGTCGCGATCGGCTCCAGGGAGATCGGCGAGCGCTACGGCCTCACCCCGCGCGCCCGGATCGTCTCCGCCGCCGTCTCCGGCTCCGAGCCGACGATCATGCTCACCGGCCCCGCCCCCGCCACCCGCAAGGCGCTGGCCCGCGCCGGGCTCACCATCGACGACATCGACCTCGTCGAGATCAACGAGGCCTTCGCGGCCGTGGTCCTCCGCTTCGTCAAGGACATGGGCCTGTCCCTCGACAAGGTCAACGTCAACGGCGGCGCCATCGCGCTGGGCCACCCGCTCGGCGCCACCGGCGCCATGATCCTCGGCACGCTCGTCGACGAACTCGAGCGCCAGGACAAGCGGTACGGCCTCGCCACCCTCTGCGTGGGCGGCGGCATGGGCATCGCCACCATCGTCGAGCGCGTCTGACCCCTCCCGACGGATCACCCGATCACCTGGAGCACCCCCGCATGAGCACCGAAGCCACCACCATCCGCTGGGAGCAGGACGACACCGGCATCGTCACCCTCGTCCTCGACGACCCCACCCAGTCCGCGAACACCATGAACGCGGCGTTCCGCGCCTCCCTGGCCGCCATCGCCGACCGCCTGGAGGCCGAGAAGGACGGCATCCGCGGCGTCGTCCTCACCTCCGCGAAGAAGACCTTCTTCGCCGGCGGCGACCTGCGCGACCTGATCCGCGTCACGTCCGCCGACGCCCAGGCGGTCTTCGAGAACAGCATGGCGATCAAGCGGAACCTGCGCCGCATCGAGACCCTCGGCAAGCCGGTCGTCGCCGCGCTCAACGGCGCCGCCCTGGGCGGCGGTTACGAGATCGCCCTCGCCTGCCACCACCGCGTCGCCCTGGACGCCCCCGGCTCCCGGATCGGCTGCCCCGAGGTCACCCTCGGCCTGCTCCCCGGGGGCGGCGGCGTCGTCCGCACGGTCAGGATGCTCGGCATCGCCGACGCCCTGCTCAAGGTCCTCCTCCAGGGCACCCAGTACACCCCGCGCCGGGCGGCGGAGCACGGCCTGGTCGACGAGGTCGCCGACAGCCCCGAGGACATGCTCGCCAGGGCCCGCGCCTTCATCGACGCCCACCCCGAGTCCGCCCAGCCCTGGGACGAACCCGGCCACCGCATCCCCGGCGGCACCCCCGCCAACCCCAAGTTCGCGGCCAACCTGCCCGCCTTCCCGGCCAACCTGCGCAAGCAGACGGGCGGGGCGCCCTACCCGGCCCCGCGCAACATCATGGCCGCCGCCGTCGAGGGCTCCCAGGTCGACTTCGAGACCGCGCAGGTCATCGAGGCCCGCTACTTCGTCGACCTGGCCGTGGGACAGACCGCGAAGAACATGATCCAGGCGTTCTTCTTCGACCTCCAGGCCGTCAACTCCGGCGCCAACCGGCCCAAGGGCGTCGCCCGGCGCGAGGTGCGCAAGGTCGCCGTCCTCGGGGCCGGGATGATGGGCGCGGGCATCGCCTACTCCTGCGCCCGCGCGGGCATCGAGGTGATGCTCAAGGACGTGTCCCTGGAAGCCGCCGTCAAGGGCAAGGGGTACAGCGAGAAGCTGTGCGCCAAGGCCGTCTCGCGCGGCCGCACCACCCAGGACAAGGCCGACGCGCTGCTCGCCCGGATCACGCCCACCGCCGAGGCGGCCGACCTCGCCGGGTGCGACGCGGTGATCGAGGCGGTGTTCGAGGACACCTCGCTCAAGCACAAGGTGTTCCAGGAGGTCCAGCAGGTCGTCGCCCCCGACGCGCTGCTGTGCTCCAACACCTCCACGCTGCCCATCACCGCCCTCGCCGAGGGCGTCGAGCGCCAGAGCGACTTCATCGGGCTGCACTTCTTCTCACCCGTCGACAAGATGCCTCTGGTCGAGATCATCAAGGGGGAGCGGACCGGGGAGGAGGCACTGGCCCGCGCCTTCGACCTCGTCCGGCAGATCAACAAGACGCCCATCGTCGTCAACGACTCGCGCGGCTTCTTCACCTCGCGCGTCATCGGGCACTTCCTCAACGAGGGCGTGGCGATGGTCGGCGAGGGCATCGAGCCCGCCTCCGTCGAGCAGGCCGCGGCGCAGGCCGGCTACCCGGCGAAGGTGCTCTCCCTCATGGACGAGCTCACGCTCACCCTCCCGCGCAAGATCCGCACCGAGACGCGGCGCGCGGTGGAGGAGGCGGGCGGCACCTGGACCGCGCACCCCGCCGAGGCCGTCGTCGACCGCATGGTCGACGAGTTCGGGCGGACCGGGCGCGGCGGCGGCGCGGGCTTCTACGAGTACGGCGAGGACGGCCGCCGGGGCGCCCTGTGGCCCGGGCTGCGCGAGCACTTCACCAAGCCCGGGCACGAGATCCCGTTCCGCGACATGCAGGAACGCATGCTGTTCGCGGAGGCGCTGGACACCGTGCGGCTGCTGGACGAGGGGGTGCTGACCTCGGTCGCCGACGCCAACATCGGGTCGATCTTCGGCATCGGTTTCCCGGGCTGGACCGGCGGCGTGCTGAGTTACGTCAACGGCTACGAGGGCGGCCTGCCCGGGTTCGTCGCGCGGGCGCGGGAGCTGGCCGAGCGGTACGGGGAGCGGTTCGCACCGCCGGCGTCCCTGGTGGCCAGGGCGGAGCGGGGCGAACGGTTCGAGGACGCGGGCTGAGACGCGAGCCCCGCGCCCCCTTGGCAGGGGCGCGGGGCCGTATCGCCATGCGGCTCCGCCGCGTGGGTGCGAGCAGCCCTCACCCGGCGTGCACGTCGTTCGTCGCCTGGATCTTCGTCCACGACGCGGGCCGCACGGGGGCCGTACCCCGTGCCGAGGCCGAGGCCACCGCCGGCTGCGCGGGCCGCACCGTGTCGTACAGCCACGTGTCGAACAGCGCCTTCAGCGAACGCCCGGCCACCCCCTCCGCGTACGCCCGGAACTCGCCCACCGACGCGTTCCCGTACGCGTGGCTCTTCGGCCATCCCTTGAGGATCGCGAAGAACGTCTCGTCGCCGACCGCGTTCCGCAGCGCCTGCACCGCGAGCGCCCCGCGGTCGTACACGGCCGCGGCGAACTGGTTGTCCGGCCCCGGGTCCCCGGGCGCGACCGTCCAGAACGGGTCGTCGGCCGGGTGCGAGGCGTAGGTGTAGTCGGCCAGTTCCTGGGCCGTCCCCTCGCCCTCGTGCTCCGACCAGAGCCACTGCGCGTAGCGGGCGAAGCCCTCGTTGAGCCAGATGTCCTTCCAGCCGGCGATCGACACGTCGTCGCCGTACCACTGGTGGGCCAGCTCGTGCACCACGACCGAGGTGTTGGACCCGCCCGCGAACTGCTTCGGCGAGTAGTAGACCCGCGTCTGGGTCTCCAGCGCGTACCCGGTGGTCGTGTTCGGCACGTAGCCGCCGGCCGAGGAGAAGGGGTACGGGCCGAGGTAGCCGCTCAGCCAGTCCACGATCTCACCGGTCCGCTCGACGCTCGCCCGGGCGGCCCCGTCGTTGTCGCCGAGGTCCTTGCTGTAGGCGTTGAGGACCGGGACGCCGCCGTCGGAGGTAGCGGTGGTGACGTCGAAGCGGCCGAGGGCGAGAGTGGTCAGGTAGGTCGCCTGGGGCTTGTTCTGCCGCCAGTTGTAGCGGGTCCAGCCGCGCTGTGAACTCGTCGACTGCAGCGTCCCGTTGGAGAGGGCCTGGGTGCCGTCGGGGACGGCGACCGAGACGTCGTAGGTGGCCTTGTCGCTCGGGTGGTCGTTGCTGGGGAACCACCACCACGCCGCCTCGGGCTCGTCCGCCGCGATCGCCCCGTCCGGGGTGCGGTGCCAGGTGGTGAAGCCGTAGGCGCTCTTCGTCGAGGGCACCCCGCTGTAGCGGACGACGACGGTCACGGGCGTGTCCTTGGCCAGCGGGCTCTTCGGGGTGATCTCCAGTTCGTGCTCACCGGAGGTGGCGAACCTCGCCGCGTTGCCGTTGACCCGCACCTCGCTGACGTCGAGCAGGAAGTCGAGGTTGAAACGGTTGAGGCTCTGCGTGGTGCGGGCCGAGATCGTGGCGGTGCCCGAGAGCTCGTCGGTCGAGGGCCGGTAGGTCAGCCGCAGGTCGTAGTGGGAGACGTCGTAGCCGCCGTTGCCGTAGTACGGGTAGTAGGGGTCGCCGATACCCGGCGCCCCGGGTGAGGCCTCGGCCGCCGATGCCGGGATCGCCAGCAGGAGGGAGGCGGCGGCGAGCGCGCCCGGGGCGATGAGTCTGCGGTGCACGGGAACTCCAAGTCGTGGGGGTCCGGGGTCCGTTGAACCGTTCGGAGCCTATTGAGTCCCCTGCGGGGGCGTGGTGTCCATGGGGCCCCCGCCACACGATCGCCATCCGGCCGTCACAGTCCCCGTGGCGCGCGGCCCGCGCGCCACGGGGACTGTGACGGCCGTGCGGTCAGCGCCCCTTGGGGTTCACCAGCCCGGCCCGGCGCAGGGCGTCCGCCATCGCGCTGTTGGCGGGCGCCGCCTGGCGCGGGGCGGCGCCGCCCCGCTTGCCACCGCCGCCGCCCTGGCGCGGCTGCGGGGCCCGTCCGGCCCGCTGCGGCCGCCCCCCGCCCGCCGAGGGGGCACCGGCCGCGGCCTCGTCGTCGAGGCGCAGCGTCAGCGAGATCCGCTTGCGCGGGATGTCGACGTCGAGCACCTTCACCTTCACGATGTCGCCCGGCTTCACCACGTCCCGGGGGTCCTTCACGAACGTCTTCGACATCGCCGAGACGTGCACCAGGCCGTCCTGGTGCACACCGACGTCCACGAACGCCCCGAAGGCCGCCACGTTCGTCACCACGCCCTCCAGGACCATCCCCGGGGTCAGGTCGGAGATCTTCTCCACGCCGTCCCTGAAGACGGCCGTCCTGAAGGCCGGGCGCGGGTCGCGCCCCGGCTTCTCCAGCTCCCTGAGGATGTCGGAGACGGTGGGCAGACCGAAGGTGTCGTCCACGAAGTCCTGCGGCCGCAGCGAGCGCAGCACTCCCGTGTTGCCGATCAGCGCGGCCACCTCGCTGCCCGCCGTCTTCACCATCCGCCGCACCACGGGGTACGCCTCGGGGTGCACGCTGGAGGAGTCCAGCGGGTCCTCGCCGCCGCGGATGCGCAGGAAGCCCGCGCACTGCTCGTACGCCTTCGGGCCGAGCCGCGCCACCTTCTTGAGCTGCGCGCGGGAGGTGAACGGGCCGTTGGTGTCCCGGTGGGTGACGATGTTCTCGGCGAGGCCGGAGGTGATGCCGGAGACGCGGGCCAGTAGCGGCGCGGAGGCCGTGTTGACGTCCACGCCCACGCCGTTCACGCAGTCCTCCACCACCGCGTCCAGCGAGCGCGAGAGCTTCACCTCGGAGAGGTCGTGCTGGTACTGGCCGACGCCGATCGACTTGGGGTCGATCTTCACCAGCTCGGCCAGCGGGTCCTGCAGCCGGCGTGCGATGGAGACGGCGCCCCGCAGCGAGACGTCCATGTCCGGCAGCTCCTGCGAGGCGAAGGCCGAGGCCGAGTACACCGAGGCGCCCGCCTCCGAGACCATGACCTTGGTGAGCTTCAACTCCGGGTGCTTGGCGATGAGTTCACCGGCGAGCTTGTCGGTCTCGCGGGAGGCCGTGCCGTTGCCGATCGCGATCAGCTCGACCGCGTGCTCCTTCGCCAGCCGCGCCAGCTTCGCCAGCGCCTCGTCCCACCGGTTGGCCGGCACGTGCGGGTGGATGACGTCGGTGGCGACGACCTTGCCGGTCGCGTCCACCACCGCGACCTTCACGCCGGTACGGAAACCGGGGTCCAGGCCGAGCGTGGCGCGCGTGCCGGCCGGGGCGGCGAGCAGCAGGTCGCGCAGGTTGGCCGCGAAGACCCGCACCGCCTCGTCCTCGGCGGTCGTCCGCAGCCGCAGCCTCAGATCGATGCCCAGGTGGACGAGGATGCGGGTGCGCCAGGCCCAGCGGACGGTGTCCTTGAGCCACTTGTCGGCCGGCCGGCCCTTGTCGGCGATCCCGAACCGCGAGGCGACGATCCCCTCGTACGACGACGGGGCGGACGGCGTCTCGGAGGGCTCCTCCGGCTCCAGGACGAGGTCGAGGACCTCCTCCTTCTCGCCGCGCAGCAGCGCCAGGACGCGGTGCGAGGGCAGTTCGGTGAACGGCTCGGTGAAGTCGAAGTAGTCGGCGAACTTGGCGCCCGCCTCCTCCTTGCCGGGGCGCACCTTGGCGGCCAGCCGGCCCCGCACCCACATGCGCTCGCGCAGCTCGCCGATCAGGTCGGCGTCCTCCGAGAAGCGCTCGGTCAGGATGGCCCGGGCACCGTCCAGCGCGGCCTGCGGGTCGGCGACGCCCTTGTCCGCGTCGACGAACGCGGTGGCCGCGGCGAGCGGGTCGACCGAGGGGTCCCCGAGCAGGCCCTCCGCCAGCGGTTCGAGCCCCGCCTCGCGGGCGATCTGTGCCTTGGTGCGGCGCTTGGGCTTGTAGGGGAGGTAGATGTCCTCCAGCCGCGCCTTCGTCTCGGCGCCGAGGATCCGCGCCCGCAGTTCCTCGGTGAGTTTGCCCTGCTCGCGCACCGACTCCAGGACCGCCGTGCGCCGCTCCTCCAGCTCGCGCAGATACCGCAGCCGCTCCTCGAGCGTGCGCAGCTGCGCATCGTCGAGCATCTCGGTGGCTTCCTTGCGGTAGCGGGCGATGAACGGCACGGTCGAACCGCCGTCGAGCAGTTCCACCGCGGCCTTCACCTGCCGCTCCCGCACGCCGAGTTCCTCGGCGATCCTGCCCTCGATCGACCCTGCCCCAGTGGTCCCGGCTGTCGTCACGTTCCCGTACCGCCTTCTCAGATCCCGGCTTGCCGGGCAATTCTTACAGGCGGCACCGACAGCGACCCGCAAGGGGCGCGGGCAGTCGCGCGGCGCACCGGAAGGCGGAGCCGGCGGGGGCGCGCGAGTGGCGCGCCCCCGTTCAGGCCCGTCGCGTACTGCTGGACGCACCTCCGAACAGGCGCGCCACCGCCCGGAACGGCAGCGTCACCACGGTCGCCACCGCCCCGCCGATCTGCCGCAACACATCCGCGATCGCTCGGAACACAGCGTTTCTCCCTTCGTCTCCCCGGCAGGCCCGCCGGGAGACATCCGGGTACCCTCAGCCCTTGCCCGTCATGCCCGCGGGGAAGGCACCCGCCGCGAGCGCCCGCCCGGCGAGCCCGCCGGCCAGCTCGGTCAGCCGCTCGACCCCGGCCGCTCCCAGGTGCGCGTAGGGCGCCCGGTCCAGCCGGTCCGTCTCCGCCTCGATCTCCCGCCGCAGCGCGGCCCCGGCCGGTGTCAGCTCGCCGTCCCCGTCCAGCAGTCCGCGCCCGCGCAGCCGCTCGACCGCCGCGTCCCACTCCGCGCGCTTCCAGCCCCGGGTGCCGAGCGCCCACTGGGGCGCCATGCCCTTGCCGGTCGCGGTGTGGCTCACCAGGGCCTCCAGCGGGTCCAGCTCCGCGGCCAGGAGGACCGCCAGATGCCCGTCGCCGCGGTGCTCGCGCAGCAGTGTGGCCGCGTGCCAGAGGGCCAGGTGCGGTTCCTCGGGCACAGGCAGCCCGGCGTGCGCCGCGTACAGGGGGCGCGCGACCGGCGTGCACGCCTGCGCGGCCACCAGTGCCAGTTCCGCCGCCTCCGCCACCTCCTCGGCGGTGCGCACCTCCTCGCCCAGCAACCGCCGCAGCGTCGCGTCGACGGCCCGCAGCCGGGCCGCGAGGACCACGGCGGGGGAGGCGGTCTCCCAGACGGCGGGCACGTGCCGGGCGACCAGCCCGGGACGGAAGTTGTAGAACGTGGCGGTCACCACCCCGGCGTCCACCGCCCCCATCGCGGCCGCGCGCGCGGCGAGATAGGCGGCCGTCGGGTCCCCGACGCCCAGCGCGGCCAGCTCCCGCCCCAGGTCGGGCGAGAAGTAGTGCGTGGAGTGCAGCGGATTGAGCCGGTTGTGGCAGCGCCGCCCGGCGCGCTCCGGCAGGGGAGAGGTCATGCCACGAGGTTACCGACTGGTCAGTACGTACGGAAGCCGGTGGCCCCCGGACGGCCGGAATCCCGTCTCCCCGGCCGCGGGGCGTGGCAGGAAAGGTGGGAAGCTCGTCATTGCGGACGTCACCGGACGCCACCGAGAATCGAGGACATGCGAAACGTCCTGGTCGTCCTGTTCGACGGTGTGCAGAGCCTCGACGTCACCGGCCCCGTGGAGGTCTTCGCGGGCGCCGAACTCCAGGCCCCCGGGACCTACCGCGTCACCACCGCCTCCCTCGACGGCGCCCCCGTGCGCACCTCCTCCGGTCTGACCCTCGTCCCCGAGGGCACCCTCGCCGAAGCCGCCGCCCCGGACACCCTCCTCGTTCCCGGCGGCAAGGGCACCCGCGCCCCCGACCCGGCCCTGCTCGACTGGCTGCGCCGCCACGGCCCCCGCGCCGGCCGCCTGGTCTCCGTGTGCACCGGCGCCCTGCTGCTCGCCGAGGCGGGCCTGCTCGAGGGGCGCCGGGTCACCACCCACTGGGCGTACTGCGAGCGGCTCGCCGGCCGGCACCCCGGTATCGACGTCGACCCCGACCCCATCTACGTCCGCGACGGACACATCGCCACCTCCGCGGGCGTGACCTCCGGCATCGACCTCGCCCTGGCCCTCGTCGAGGAGGACCTGGGACGCGAGGTCGCGCTCACCGTCGCCCGTCACCTCGTCGTCTTCCTGCGCCGCCCCGGAGGCCAGGCCCAGTTCAGCGCCCAGCTCGCGGCCCAGACCGCCCGGCGGGAGCCGCTGCGCGAGATCCAGCAATGGATCACCGAGCATCCGGCCGAGGACCTCGGGGTCGACGCCCTCGCCGCCCGCGCCCGCCTCTCGCCCCGCCACTTCGCCCGCGCCTTCCGGGCGGAGACCGGCACGACACCCGGCCGCTACGTCGACCGCGTCCGCCTCGAACACGCCCGGCGCCTGCTGGAGGACGGCACCGACGGCGTGGAGGAGGTCTCCCGCGCCAGCGGGTACGGCACGCCCGAGGCGATGCGCCGCGCCTTCGTCAGGACGCTCGGCACGGCCCCGGCCGAGTACCGCCGCCGCTTCCGCCCGCTGCCCCGCCGTGAGGCCCCGGCCGCGTCGTCGCCTTCGTCCTCACCGAGGTCCCGGCCCCTGCGTACGTGACCGCCCAGAGAACCCGAGAAGAGGAACCCCCGCATGCGCATCGCCCTCGTGCTCTTCGACCGCTTCACCGCCCTCGACATCGTCGGCCCCTACGAGATCCTCGGCCGCCTCCCGGACGCCGAGACCGTCTTCCTCGCCGAGCGGACCGGCCCCGTCCGCAACGAGAGCGGAACCCTCGCGCTCACCGCCGACCGCACCCTGGCCGACATGCCCCACCCGGACATCGTCGTGGTGCCCGGCGGCCCGGGGCAGAGCGCGCAGATGGACAACCCGGTCCTGCTGGACTGGCTGCGCACCGCCGACGCCACCAGCAGCTGGACGACCTCCGTCTGCACAGGCTCCCTTCTGCTGGCCGCCGCCGGCCTGCTGGAGGGCCGACGCGCCACCTCCCACTGGCTGGCCCTGACCGAGCTGAAGCGGCTCGGGGCCGAGCCGACGGGGGAGCGGGTGGTCACCGACGGCAAGTACGTCACCGCCGCCGGCGTCTCCTCCGGCATCGACATGGGCCTCACCCTGCTCGGCCGGATCGCCGGCGAGGAACACGCCCAGGCCGTCCAGCTCATGACCGAGTACGACCCCCGGCCGCCCTACGACGCCGGATCACCGGAGAAGGCCCCCGCCCACCTCGTCGAACGGATGCGGACCCGGAGCCGCTTCCTCCAGGCGTAGGGGGACGGGCGCGGGGCGGCCGCGTCACTCGGGCGCGGACGCCGTCGCCCGGTCCGGGGTCCACGCGAAGCGCGGCTCCCGGCGCTCCAGGAACGCGGCCACGCCCTCCGCCGCCTCACCGCTCGCCCCCGCCTGCGCGGCCCAGTACGCGTCCCGGTCCGTGCGCCCGTCGGCGAACTCCTTCGCCGCGGCCTGGGTGAGCCCCGAGCGGGCGGCCAGGACGCCGGTGAACTCCTCGACCCGCGCCCGCAGCGCGCCGGCCGGCAGCACCTCGTCCACCAGGCCGGTGCGCAGCGCCCGCCCGGCCTCGATCAACTCACCCGAGAACAGCAGGTACTTGGCGGTCGCCGGGCCCACCAGTGCGGTCAGCCGCCGGGTGGCGGAGGACGGGTAGACGATCCCCAGCCTGGCCGGCGTCACCCCGAACAGCGCGCCCTCCTCGGCGAACCGCAGGTCGCAGGCGGCCGCGAGCTGCGCCCCGCCGCCCACGCAGTGCCCCCGCACCGCGGCCAGCGTCGGCTTGGGGAAGGCGGCCAGCGCCTCCTCGGCCAGGACCGCGAGCTCCTGCGCCTCCCGCGGCGACTGCCGCAGCTCGGTGACGTCGGCGCCCGCGCAGAACGTCCCGCCCTCGCCGGTCAGCACGAGCACCCGCACGGCGGGATCGGCTGCCAGGGTGTCGAGCAGCGGTGGGAGCGCCCGCCACATGCCGGTCGTCATGGCGTTGCGCCTGACCGGATGGTGGATGACGACGGTGGCGACCGGACCGGTCGCCTCGTGCAGCAACTGGGGCTCCATGAGCATGAGCGGATGGTATCCATCCGTCCCCCAGGTGATCGGAAGCGGTCGGGAGGGCGCAGAGGGCATGCCGCTTCGGTCGGAAGCCGTCGATACCTGCTGACTTCTGTTCAGCTCCGTGGGCGGGCGGGCCGCTTCCCCACACTCGACCCGTGGTGACAATCGAGCGCGAGGACGGCGACCGGACCAGGGGCGGGGAAGGGGGCGCGGCCGGTGGCGGCACCCGCCCCGCCGAGGGAGAGGGCCCCGCGGCCGGCGGACCCCCGGGGGCGCTGCCCCACGAGGGCGTGTGGCGCTTCACGGCGCCCACCGTGGACGCCTCGGTGCCGCAGGCCCGGCGGGCCGTACGGGACCTGCTGGCCCGGCAGCGGGTCCCGGCCGCCGAGGACGTGGTCGAGGGGCTGCTGCTGATCGTCTCCGAGCTGACCACCAACGCGGTCCGGCACGCGGCACTGCTCTCCCCGACGCTCGCCGTCGAGGTGGCCGTCGGCACGGACTGGGTGCGGGTCTCGGTCGAGGACGAGCATCCCTACCGCCCCACCGCCCTGGAGACCGACCACGGGAGGACCGGCGGGCGCGGCCTGCTGCTCGTGCGTGAGATCACGCGGGAGGCGGGCGGGGCCTGCGACATGGCGCGCACGGCGAGCGGCGGCAAGGTGATCTGGGCCACCCTGCCGCTGCGTCCCCTCGTGTGACCCGCTCCGGGCTAAGGCGTCGGGGGCGGCCGCGGCGGAGGCACTCACCAGCCGGCGGTGTCCCCCGTCAGCTCCCGGACCGCCGGGCGGGCCGCGTCCAGCACGGTCATGAACCAGGCGGAGAAACGGTCCCGCGCGTGGCGCTCCGCCAGCTCGGCGGGCGTCACGAAGGCGGTCGCGCCCACCTCCTCCGGATCCGGCCGCACCGGCGACTGCACCAGACCCACGAAGAGGTGGTTGTACTCCTGCTCGACCAGGCCGGAATCGGGGTCCGGGTGGTTGTAGCGGACCGTGCCCGCCTCCGCGAGCAGCGAGGGCGAGACGCCGAGCTCCTCGTACGTCCGCCGGGCCGCCGCCGCGAAGGGCGACTCCTCGGGGTAGGGGTGGCCGCAGCAGGTGTTGGACCACACGCCGGGGGAGTGGTACTTGCCGAGCGCGCGCTGCTGGAGCAGCAAGCGGCCCCGCTCGTCGAAGAGGAACACCGAGAACGCCCGGTGCAACTGCCCCGGCGGCTGATGGGCGGCGAGCTTCTCCGCGGTGCCGATCGTGGTGCCGTCCTCGTCCACCAGCTCCAGCATGATCGCTTCCGCGGTGCCGTTCGACGCGCTGTGCGTCGCGGTGGCAGGTGTGATCGCCATACCCATCCTTCGCCTCGGTCTTCCAGCCCCAAGTCTGCCGCACGAATCCGGCACTCCCGGCACTTCGCTGCCCCGCATGTCCTGCCGGGACGTCACCGGACGGTCACCGGTCGTGGCCGTGATCCCTGATCGTGCCCCGCGCCGAGGGCCGGGAACCGCCCCGCGGGGGCGCACTCACCGGCGTGCGGCCGCCGGGTGGTGCAGGAGCCAGCCCTGCCAGGCCGACTCCACCATCTCGCGCACCCCGCGCCGGGCGCGCCAGTCCAGTTCGCGCGCGGCGCGCGCGGCGGACGCGACGGCGCGCGGGGCATCGCCCGGGCGCCGCGGTTCCACGAGGGCAGGGGTGGTGTCGCCGGTGACCTCGCCGATGAGGGTGATCAGCTCGCGCACCGAGACCCCCTCGCCCCGGCCGATGTTCAGCGTCAGATCGCCCGCCGAGGTCGCCGAGGACAGCCGCCGGGTCGCGGCGAGGTGGGCCTCGGCGAGGTCCGCCACATGAATGTAGTCACGGACACAGGTGCCGTCCGGGGTGGGGTAGTCATCGCCGAAGATGCGCGGGGCCTCGCCCCGGGTGAGGCGGTCCAGGACCATCGGGACGATGTTGTACACGCCGGTGTCCGCCAGGGCGGGCTCGGCGGCGCCGGCCACGTTGAAGTAGCGCAGGCAGGTCGTCGCCATGCCGTGCGCCCGGCCGGCGGCCCGGACCAGCCACTCACCGGCGAGCTTGGTCTCGCCGTAGGGGTTCACGGGGGCGCAGGGGGCGTCCTCCGTGATGAGGTCCACGTCGGGATTGCCGTAGACGGCGGCGGAGGAGGAGAAGACGAACCGCTCGACCCCGGCGCCTGCGGCGGCGTCCAGAAGAGTGGCCAGACCGCCGACGTTCTCCTGGTAGTAGCGGGCCGGCTCGGCCACGGACTCGCCGACCTGCTTGCGGGCGGCGAGGTGGACGATGCCGGTGACGGCGTGCTCGGAGAGCACGCGCTTGAGGAGGGTGGCGTCGAGCGAGGAGCCCGCGACGAGGGGGACGTCGGCGGGGAGGCGGTCGGCAACCCCGGCCGACAGGTCGTCCAGGACCACGACGTGCTCGTTCGCGGTGGTCATGGCCCGGACCACGTGCGCCCCGATGTAACCGGCTCCGCCGGTGATCAGCCAGGTCATGACGCCCCACCCTACGCCGAGCACCTCGCCCCCGCCGCCCGTACCCTCCCCGCGCCCCGGGCGGACGGCACGCGGGGCTCCACCCCGGCACCCCGGCGGGGGGCTCGGCCCCCAGCACCCCCGCACGGGGCTCCGCCCCGTTCCGCGCAGTTCCCCGCGCCCCTGAGAAGCAGCGGCCCAGCCCCGAGACAGACGCCACCCTCCCGTTCCCGGTCGGCGGCACGGCCGCCTCGGGGGGGCGCCGGCCTGTGTCGTTCTGCGGCTTCGCCGCGTGGGTGCGGTCCGAGGGGTCGTGCTCTCGGCTTCCGGTCGGCCCGGTCGGCCCAGGGGCGCGGGGA
The DNA here is from genome assembly GCF_036189845.1 of Streptomyces griseoaurantiacus. Classification (NCBI taxonomy): domain Bacteria; kingdom Bacillati; phylum Actinomycetota; class Actinomycetes; order Kitasatosporales; family Streptomycetaceae; genus Streptomyces; species Streptomyces griseoaurantiacus. Next base: position 6,354,394 of record NZ_CP108326.1, read on the forward strand.
ACTGCGCACACGGCGACGCCACCCGGCCTTGACCTGTGAACCCCCGGCCGACCCACGCGAACCCCCGAGCCACCACGCGCTCCGACCCCGGGCGAGCCCACCCCCTCCCCACCGGCGGAGCCATTTCGTACGGTTCGCCCCAGGGGGCGACCCCCCGGTTTGGAGGCCAACCCCCGCATGACCCAAGATGATCGCGGCCGGAGGCGGCCGACCGGTGGGCGGACCCCCGCGTGAACACGCGGTGAACTCGCACTTCCGGCCATCCGATAACCTCTGCCGACACGTCGCCCCACCGGGCAGTACGCCCAGGGACGTACGGTCCCCTTCATCGCGCACGCCGAGGCGTGCCCGCGCCGGCCCAGGGAGTGAGTTCGCTGTCGACCGCCATCCTCACCGGTCAGCCGGTACCCGGATCGTCGCTCGAGGGCGATCTGCGGTCGCTCGGCTTCGAGGTGCGGATCGCCTCGGACGTCGGTGACGTCGAGGCCCTCCTCACCGCCCTTCCCGCCGACCGCCGCGTCGCCCTCGTCGACGCCCGCTTCGTGGGCCACCTCCACGCCCTGCGGCTCGGCCTCACCGACCCCCGCTTCGACGCCGCCGCCCTCCCGGGCGCCGTCACCGCGCGTCCCGCCGCGCGCCAGGCGCTCGCCCGCGCCCTGGCCGGCGCCCGCGCGGCCACCACGGGGGCCGCGGACAACGGGGGCGTGACCGCCACCGTCGTCCTCGAGGACCTGCCCGACCTCCCCGGGCGCCTCGCCGCGGCCCTGGAGGCGGAGGACACCGCCGTGCACCGGCCCGAGCTCGGCTCGCTCGTGGCCACCGTCCCCACGGACCCGCAGGCCCGCAACGAGGCCCGGCAGGCCGTCGCCGCCGTCGACGACGAGGCGATCCGGCTGAAGTCCGCAGTGAAGTCCCGCGACGGCTTCTTCACCACGCACTTCATCAGCCCCTACTCCCGCTATCTCGCCCGCTGGTGCGCCCGCCGCGGTCTGACCCCCAACCAGGTCACCACCGCTTCCCTGCTCACCGCGCTGATCGCGGCCGGCTGCGCGGCCACCGGCACCCGCGCCGGCTTCGTCGCCGCCGGCGTCCTGCTGATCGCCTCGTTCGTCCTGGACTGCACCGACGGCCAGCTCGCCCGCTACTCGCTGCAGTACTCCACGCTCGGCGCCTGGCTCGACGCGACCTTCGACCGGGCCAAGGAGTACGCCTACTACGCGGGCCTCGCCCTCGGCGCCGCCCGCTACGCCGGCCCCGGCGGCCACGATGACGTATGGGCGCTCGCGCTCGGCGCGATGGTCCTGCAGACCTGCCGGCACGTCGTCGACTTCGCCTTCAACGAGGCGAACGTCGGGGAGTCCGGCGCCGCCAACAGCAGCCCCACCGCCGGCCTCTCCGGCAAGCTCGACCGGGTCGGCTGGACGGTCTGGCTGCGCCGCATGATCGTGCTGCCGATCGGTGAGCGCTGGGCGATGATCGCCGTGCTCACCGCGCTCACCACGCCCCGCGTCACCTTCGTCGTGCTGCTGATCGGCTGCGCCCTCGCCGCCCTCTACACGACCTCCGGTCGCGTCCTGCGCTCGCTGACCAACAAGGCACCCCGCAGCGACCGGGCCACCCGCGCGCTGGCCGACCTCGCCGACGCCGGACCGCTCACCGAGGCGCTGACCCGGGCCGTGCGCCGGGTGCCCGGCGGCGCCGCCCCGTTCCTCGCCGTCCTCGGCGGAGCGCTGGTCGTGCTCGCCGCCGCACTGTGGGGCGCGAGCTGGGCCACCGCCGCGGCCGCCGCCGTCTATGTGCTGACCTCCTCCGCCGCCGTCGCACGCCCCCTGACCGGCGCGCTCGACTGGCTCGTCCCGCCCTTCTTCCGGGCCGCCGAATACGGCACGATCCTCGTGCTCGCGGCCCGGTCCGAGGTGAACGGGGCGTTGCCTGCGGCCTTCGGGCTGGTTGCGGCGGTCGCCTACCATCACTACGACACGGTGTACCGCATCCGCGGCAACGCCGGCGCGCCCCCGCGCCGGCTGGTGCGGGCGATCGGGGGGCACGAGGGCAGGACACTGCTCGTCGCCGTCCTCGCCGCGGCACTCACCGCCACCGCTTTCCAGGTCGCGCTCACGGTGCTCGCCGTGGCCGTGGCACTCGTGGTGCTCGCCGAGAGCATCCGCTTCTGGGTCTCCGCTGGAGCACCCGCCGTACACGATGAAGGAGAACCCGCATGATCGGCCTCGTGCTGGCGGCCGGCGCCGGACGGCGTCTGCGTCCCTACACCGACACCCTGCCCAAGGCGCTGGTGCCGGTCGGGCCCGAGGGCGCGGAGGACAGCATCACCGTGCTGGACATCGCCCTCGGCAACTTCGCCGAGATCGGCCTGACCGAGGTCGCGATCATCGTCGGTTACGCCAAGGAGGCCATCTACGAGCGCCGCGAGGCCCTCGAGCAGCGTTACGGCCTGAAGATCACCCTGATCGACAACGACAAGGCCGAGGAGTGGAACAACGCCTACTCCCTGTGGTGCGGCCGGGACGCGATCAAGCACTCGGTGATCCTCGCCAACGGCGACACCGTCCACCCGGTCTCCGTCGAGAAGACCCTGCTGGCCGCCCGCGGTGACGGCAAGAAGATCATCCTCGCCGTCGACACCGTGAAGTCGCTGGCCGACGAGGAGATGAAGGTCGTCGTCGACCCCGAGAAGGGCATGACGAAGATCACCAAGCTGATGGACCCGGCGGAGGCGTCCGGCGAGTACATCGGCGTCACCCTCATCGAGGGCGAGGCCGCCGACGAGCTCGGCGACGCGCTGAAGACGGTCTGGGAGACCGACCCGCAGCAGTTCTACGAGCACGGCTACCAGGAGCTCGTCAACCGGGGCTTCCAGATCGACGTGGCGCCCATCGGCGACGTCCAGTGGGTCGAGATCGACAACCACGACGACCTCGCCAGGGGACGGGAGATCGCGTGCCGGTACTGACTCGGCTCATCCCCTCGCCGATCGTCGTGGACATCCGCCCGGGTGCCCTCGACGATCTGGCCACGGTCCTGGCCGACCAGCGGATCTCCTCCTCCGGGAAGCTGGCCGTCGCGATCAGCGGCGGCTCCGGTGCCCGGCTCCGCGAGCGGATCTCGCCCGCGCTGCCCGACGCCGACTGGTTCGAGGTCGGCGGCGGCACTCTGGACAACGCGATCAAGCTCGCCGAGGCCATGAAGCGCGGTCACTACGACGCGGTCGTGGGCCTGGGCGGCGGCAAGATCATCGACTGCGCCAAGTTCGCCGCGGCCCGCGTCGGGCTGCCGCTGGTCGCCGTCGCGACGAACCTGTCGCACGACGGCCTGTGCTCCCCGGTCGCGACCCTCGACAACGACGCCGGGCGCGGCTCCTACGGCGTGCCCAACCCGATCGCCGTCGTCATCGACCTCGACGTCATCCGCGCCGCCCCGGTCCGCTTCGTGCGCTCCGGGATCGGCGACGCCCTGTCCAACATCTCCGCGGTGGCGGACTGGGAGCTGGCCAACCGGGAGAAGGGCGAGTCCATAGACGGCCTCGCCGCCGCGATGGCCCGCCAGGCCGGCGAGGCCGTGCTGCGCCACCCCGGCGGGGTCGGCGACGACAGCTTCCTGCAGGTGCTGGCCGAGGGCCTCGTCCTCACCGGCATCTCCATGTCGGTCGCGGGCGACTCCCGCCCCGCCTCCGGCGCCTGCCACGAGATCAACCACGCCTTCGACCTGCTCTTCCCCAAGCGTGCCGCCAGCCACGGCGAGCAGTGCGGGATGGGCGCGGCCTTCGCGATGCACCTGCGCGGAGCCCGCGAGGAGTCGGCGTACATGGCCGCGGTGCTGCGCCGCCACGGCCTTCCGGTGCTGCCCGAGGACATCGGGTTCACCCCGGAGGAGTTCGTCCAGGTCGTGGAGTTCGCCCCGAGCACCCGCCCCGGCCGCTACACCGTCCTGGAACACCTCGACCTGTCCACCGACCAGATCAGGGACGCATACGCCGACTATGCAAAAGCCATCGGTAGCTGAGCTCCGCCCGGTCGTCCACCCCGCGGGGGTCAAGGACCGGCGCAGCGGTGAGCACTGGGGCGGCCGCCTCTACATGCGCGAGATCTCGCTGCGCATAGACCGCCACCTGGTGAACACCCGGGTCACGCCCAACCAGCTGACGTACCTGATGACCGTGTGCGGCGTGCTCGCCGCACCGGCGCTGCTGGTGCCCGGCATCCCCGGCGCCGTCCTCGGCGTCGTCGCCGTCCAGCTGTACCTGCTGCTGGACTGCGTGGACGGCGAGGTCGCCCGCTGGAAGAAGCAGTTCTCGCTCGGCGGGGTCTACCTCGACCGGGTCGGGGCCTACCTCACGGACGCCGCCGTCCTCGTCGGCTTCGGGCTGCGCGCCGCCGACCTGTTCGGCAGCGGGCGGATCGACTGGCTGTGGGCCTTCCTCGGCACGCTCGCCGCGCTGGGCGCCATCCTGATCAAGGCGGAGACCGACCTGGTCGGCGTCGCTCGTCACCAGACCGGAAAGGAGCCCGTCAAGGAGGCGGCCTCCGAGCCGCGCTCCTCCGGCATGGCTCTGGCCCGCCGGGCGGCCGCCGCGCTCAAGTTCCACCGCCTGGTCCTGGGCATAGAGGCGTCCCTGCTGATCCTGGTCCTGGCGATCGTGGACCAGATCCGCGGCGATTTGTTCTTCTCCCGGCTCGGGGTCGCCGTCCTCGCGGGCATCGCGCTGCTGCAGACCCTGCTGCACCTGGTGTCCATCCTCGCCTCGAGCAGGCTCAAATGAGTGCCGGCACGGGAGGGGGCGGGGAGAACGGCCTGAAGGTCGGCGCGGTGATCATCACCATGGGCAACCGCCCCGAGGAACTGCGCGCCCTCCTCGACTCGGTCGCCAAGCAGGACGGCGACCCGGTCGAGGTGGTCGTGGTCGGTAACGGCTCCCCGGTGCCCGAGGTGCCGGAGGGCGTGCGGACGGTGGAGCTGCCGGAGAACCTCGGCATCCCCGGCGGCCGCAACGTCGGCATCGAGGCCTTCGGGCCCGGCGGCGGAGACGGCACAGACGTCGATATCCTGCTCTTCCTGGACGACGACGGCCTCCTCGCCCGCACCGACACCGCCGAGCTGTGCCGGCAGGCCTTCGCCGCCGACCCGGAGCTGGGCATCATCAGCTTCCGCATCGCGGACCCGGAGACCGGCGTCACCCAGCGCCGGCACGTGCCGCGGCTGCGGGCCTCGGACCCGATGCGCTCCTCCCGGGTGACCACCTTCCTCGGCGGCGCCAACGCCGTCCGCACGAAGGTGTTCGCCGAGGTCGGAGCGCTGCCCGGCGAGTTCTTCTACGCCCACGAGGAGACCGACCTCGCCTGGCGGGCGCTGAACGCGGGCTGGATGATCGACTACCGCTCCGACATGGTGCTGTTCCACCCGACGACGGCGCCCTCCCGGCACGCGGTCTACCACCGCATGGTCGCCCGCAACCGGGTCTGGCTCGCCCGCCGCAACCTGCCCGCCCTGCTCGTCCCCGTCTACCTCGGGGTCTGGCTGCTCCTCACGCTGGCCCGGCGTCCCTCGGGGGCCGCGCTGAAGGCCTGGTTCGGCGGCTTCCGGGAAGGCTGGGCCTCCTCCTGCGGACCCCGTCGGCCCATGAAGTGGCGTACGGTGTGGCGGCTGACCCGACTGGGCCGGCCACCGATCATCTGACAAGCTCGATATCTGAGAGCATGCGGGACGACACCACGCCCCGGGCTCTTCCCTGCCCATCAGGCGCGCATCTTTGAGGACGAAAGCTTCCTACCTGTGAGTGAGACCACGCACGACGGCGGAGTCGCGGTGAGCGCCCGGCCGTCGCCCGATGACGGGATGAGCGCGGCCGACCTGGCCGCCAAGTACGGGCTGAGCGTCAGCGGCGCCCGGCCCGGGCTCGTCGAGTACATCCGCCAGTTGTGGGGGCGACGCCATTTCATCCTCGCCTTCTCGCAGGCGAAGCTCACCGCCCAGTACAGCCAGGCCAAGCTGGGTCAGCTATGGCAGGTGGCGACACCGCTGCTCAACGCGGCCGTCTACTACCTGATCTTCGGTCTGATCCTGAACGCCAGCCGGGGCATGTCGCACGACGTGTACATCCCGTTCCTGGTGACCGGCGTCTTCACCTTCACCTTCACCCAGAGCTCGGTGATGTCGGGCGTGCGGGCGATCTCCGGCAACCTCGGGCTGGTGCGCGCGCTGCACTTCCCGCGCGCCTCGCTCCCCATCTCCTTCGCCCTCCAGCAGCTCCAGCAGCTGCTCTTCTCGATGATCGTCATGGTCCTCGTGGTGGTCGGCTTCGGCAGCATGCCGGGACTGTCCTGGGCGCTGGTCGTGCCGATCCTCGTGCTGCAGTTCCTCTTCAACACCGGCCTCGCGATGATCATGGCGCGGCTCGGTTCGAAGACCCCGGACCTCGCCCAGCTGATGCCGTTCGTGATGCGCACCTGGATGTACGCCTCCGGTGTCATGTTCTCCATCACGCACATGCTCAAGGGCCGGCCGGAGTGGATCGCCGACGTGCTGCAGGTGAACCCGGCCGCCGTCTACATGGATCTGATGCGCTTCGCGCTGATCGACGAGTACGGCTCCTCGAACCTGCCGTCCCACGTCTGGGCCATCGCACTGTTCTGGGCCGTCGTCCTCTTCGCAGGCGGGTTCGTGTTCTTCTGGAAGGCGGAAGAGAGGTACGGCCGTGGCTGAGCAGCACTCCGACCGCCCCACCGTGATCGCGGACGATCTGCACATCGTCTACCGGGTCAACGGCTCCCGCGGGGGCAAGGGCAGCGCCACCTCCGCCCTCAGCCGCATCATCAGGCGGGGTGAGGAGCGGGGCGTGCGCAAGGTGCACGCCGTGCGCGGTGTCTCCTTCACCTCCTACCGGGGCGAGGCCATCGGCCTGATCGGCTCCAACGGCTCCGGCAAGTCCACCCTGCTGCGGGCCATCGCCGGGCTGCTGCCCGCCGAGAGCGGCAAGGTCTACACCGACGGCCAGCCCTCGCTGCTCGGCGTCAACGCCGCCCTGATGAACGACCTCACCGGCGAGCGCAACGTCATCCTCGGCGGTCTCGCGATGGGAATGTCCCGCGAGCAGATCAGGGAGCGGTACCAGGACATCGTCGAGTTCTCCGGCATCAACGAGAAGGGCGACTTCATCACCCTGCCGATGCGGACGTACTCCTCCGGCATGGCGGCGCGGCTGCGGTTCTCCATCGCCGCCGCCAAGGACCACGACGTCCTCATGATCGACGAGGCGCTCGCCACCGGTGACCGCAAGTTCCAGAAGCGTTCCGAGCAGCGCATCAGGGAACTGCGGAAGCAGGCCGGCACGGTCTTCCTCGTGAGCCACAACAACAAGTCGATCCGCGACACGTGCGACCGCGTGCTCTGGCTGGAGCGCGGCGAGCTGCGCATGGACGGCCCGACCGCTGAGGTTCTCAAGGAGTACGAGAAATTCACGGGCAAATAGCCCGCAATGACCCGCTCGTGCGCAAGGGGCCCCGCCGGAGTGAACCGGCGGGGCCCTGTCATTCGCAAAGGAAACGTCAACTCCTGTCGCCGTTAGGAATCTTGACGGCAATCGGTGTGTTGTTGTGATGTGCAGGACACCCCCGCGCGGCAGGCTGCGTTGTACAACGTAAGCTGAGCTTCGGTGCTGATTCGCGGCAACCGGGTCGATAACGCGCGAGATCAGCACGAAGGCCGCGCGGCGCGGACATCAGGGCGACGTGTTCTAAATAGGATGTATTCGGTCCGCAGTGGAGAACGGGAGACGTGACGGCAATGGCTACGGATGAACCTCACCTCCGCGAGGCATGCGCCGTCTCCCGGCCGGGCGGCTCATGGTGACCGAAGCCGGCGCCAGGCGGGCCGGCGATCCCGGGCGCGACACCCTCGACAAGGCCGCGGACGAGAACTTTCCCGTGGCCCCCTTCTTCCTGCCCCGCGCCTGGCGCGAGGACCTGATGGCCGTCTACGGCTTCGCCCGCCTCGTCGACGACATCGGTGACGGCGATCTCGCCCCCGGCGGCGCCGACGCCCGGCTCCTCGGCGTCGCACCCGAACGGGCGGACGACCGGCTCGCCCTGCTCGACGCCTTCGAGGCCGATCTGCACCGGGTCTTCGACGCCACCCCGCGCCACCCCCTCCTGCGCCGGCTGCAGCCGACGGTCCGGCGCCGTGCGCTGACCCCCGAACCCTTCCTCGGGCTGATCGCCGCCAACCGCCAGGACCAGCTCGTCACCCGCTACGAGACCTACGAGGACCTGCTCGCCTACTGCGAGCTGTCGGCCAACCCGGTCGGCCGCCTCGTACTCGCCGTCACCGGCACCACGACCCCCGAACGCGTCCGCCGCTCCGATCTCATCTGCACCGCGCTGCAGATCGTCGAGCATCTCCAGGACGTCGCCGAGGACCTGGGCCGCGACCGCATCTACCTCCCCGCCGAGGACATGAAACGCTTTCACGTCCAGGAGGCGGACCTCGCCACTCCCTCAGCAGGCGCATCGGTGCGCGCACTGGTTGCATTCGAAGCAGAACGCGCCCGCGAACTGCTGAATGAAGGCGCCCCCCTGGTGGGTAGCGTCCACGGCAGGCTCAAACTGCTGCTCGCAGGGTTCGTGGCAGGAGGAAGGGCGGCGGTCGAAGCGATCGCCGCCGCCGATTTCGACGTACTTCCCGGCCCGCCCAGACCCGGCAAGCTCCGGCTGCTGCGCGAGGTGGGCGTGACTCTGCGAGGAGAGGGGTGATCCGGACCGTGGAGTCGGAACAACACGTGTCCCCACCGGTACTCGCCGCGTACCGCTACTGCGAGACCGTCACCGGGCAGCAGGCCCGCAACTTCGCGTACGGCATCAGACTGCTGCCGACGCCGAAGCGCCGCGCGATGTCCGCGCTCTACGCGTTCTCGCGGCGGGTGGACGACATCGGTGACGGCGATCTGGCGGACGACGTCAAGAAGACCCGCCTGGAGGAGACCCGGGCGCTGCTCACCCGGGTCCGCGCGGGCGAGGTGGGGGAGGACGACACCGATCCGGTGGCCGTCGCCCTCGCGCACGCCGCCGACCGGTTCCCGATCCCGCTCGGCGGGCTCGACGAGCTCCTCGACGGCGTCCTGATGGACGTCGCGGGCGAGACCTACGAGACCTGGGACGACCTCAAGGCGTACTGCCGCTGCGTCGCCGGCGCCATCGGGCGGCTCTCGCTCGGCGTGTTCGGCACCGAACCCGGAGCGCCCGGCGCCGACCGCGCCTCCGAGTACGCGGACACCCTGGGGCTCGCCCTGCAGCTCACCAACATCCTGCGGGACGTGCGTGAGGACGCCGAGACCGGCCGCACCTACCTCCCCGCCGACGACCTGGCGAAGTTCGGCTGCGCCGGCGGCTTCACCGGACCCCTCCCACCCGAGGGCTCCGACTTCGCGGGCCTCGTGCACTTCGAAGTGCGTCGGGCCCGCGCCCTTTTCGCCGAGGGCTACCGGCTGCTGCCCCTGCTCGACCGGCGCAGCGGCGCCTGCGTCGCCGCCATGGCGGGCATCTACCGCCGGCTCCTCGACCGCATCGAGCGCGAACCGGAGGCCGTGCTGCGCGGCCGGGTCTCGCTGCCCGGGCACGAGAAGGCCTATGTCGCCGTGCGCGGCCTGTCCGGCCTCGACGCCCGGAACGTCACCCGGCGCACCGTCAGGAGGCGTGCTTGATGAGCTCCGCCCCCCGCCCGCAGGGCACGCCGGGTGGGCACGGCCCCGACCGCCCGCCGGCCTGCGTGGACACGCTTTCGCAACGGCGGGAGAGCCGGGCAACCCTGTGCCCCCGCACCGCGTCCCTGACTGCGTCGGTCCGCCGCACTCACCACTGCCGCGGCGGGGCCGCCGCAGGAAAGGGTGTGCGATGAGCGAGGCCACGCTGCCGGGCGAGCCGGAAGCGGGTACGGCCGGCCGGGCCGGAGCGCCGGCCACCGCCGTCGTGATCGGCGGCGGTCTTGCCGGCATCACCAGCGCGCTCGCGCTCGCCGACGCCGGCGTCCGGGTCACCCTGCTGGAGGGCAGGCCCCGCCTCGGCGGGCTGGCCTTCTCCTTCCACCGCGGCGACCTCACCGTCGACAACGGCCAGCACGTCTACCTGCGCTGCTGCACCGCCTACCGCTGGTTCCTCGACCGCATCGACGCCGCCTCCCTCGCCCCGCTGCAGGACCGGCTCGAGGTCCCCGTCGTCGATCCGCGGCGCAAGCCGGGACGCAGACTCGGCACTCTGCGGCGCGACGCGCTGCCGGTGCCCCTGCACCTCGGACGCAGCCTCGCCACCTACCCGCACCTCTCGCTGGCCGAGCGCGCGAAGGTGGGCAGAGCCGCCCTCGCCCTCCGTGCCCTGGACCTCGCGGACCCCGCGCTGGACGAACGGGACTTCGCCGGCTGGCTGGCCGAGCACGGCCAGTCCGAGCGTGCCGTCGAGGCACTGTGGGACCTCGTGGGGGTCGCCACCCTCAACGCGGTGGCCAAGGACGCGTCCCTGGCGCTCGCCGCGATGGTGTTCAAGACCGGTCTGCTGTCCGACCCGGGAGCGGCCGACATCGGCTGGGCCCGCGTCCCGCTGGGCGAACTGCACGACACCCTGGCCCGCAAGGCGCTCGACTCCGCGGGCGTGCGTACCGAAGTCCGTACACGAGTCACCTCCGTCTCCCCTTACGGGAACGGGCGCTGGGCGGTTCAGGTTCCCGGCGAGACCCTCGAGGCCGACACCGTCGTCCTCGCCGTGCCCCAGCGCGAGGCCCACGGCCTGCTGCCCGAGGGAGCGCTGGAGGAGCCCGAGAGACTGCTGGAGATCGGCACCGCGCCCATCCTCAACGTGCACGTCGTCTACGACCGCAAGGTGCTGACCCGGCCCTTCTTCGCCGCCCTCGGCTCACCCGTGCAGTGGGTCTTCGACCGCACCGAGGCCTCCGGACTGCGCGAGGGCCAGTACCTCGCCCTCTCCCAGTCGGCCGCCCAGGACTGGATCGACGAGCCGGTGGCCGCCCTGCGGGAGCGATTCCTGCCCGAGCTGGAGCGGCTGCTGCCCGCCGCCCGCGAGGCCCGGGTGCGCGACTTCTTCGTCACCCGCGAACGCACCGCCACCTTCGACCCCGCCCCCGGCACCGGACGGCTGCGGCCCGGTGCCCGTACCCGAGCTCCCGGCCTGTACCTGGCCGGTGCGTGGACCGCCACCGGGTGGCCCGCGACCATGGAGGGCGCGGTCCGCAGTGGCGCCGCCGCCGCCGACGCGGCGCTCGGCGCGCTGGGCCGGCCCCGCGACCATCTCCTCGCCCTGCACGAGGAGGCGGCATGACAACGGACGGGCGGACGACCGCCACCCGCGCTCCCGGTAACGCGACAAGAGGAGAGACTGTGCCCACCGTGCCCCCGGCGTCCACGGCCGCGTCAGCGACCGAAGTGGACGTGACCGCGCTCCTGGAGCGCGGCCGCACCCTGGCCACCCCGGTACTCCGGGCGGCCGTCGACCGCTTGGCGCCGCCGATGGACACCGTCGCCGCCTATCACTTCGGCTGGATCGACGCCGCCGGCAACCCCGCCGACGGCGACGGCGGCAAGGCCGTGCGCCCCGCCCTCGCCCTGCTCTCCGCGCAGGCCGCGGGCGCCGCCCCCGAGGTCGGCGTCCCCGGTGCCGTCGCCGTCGAGCTGGTGCACAACTTCTCGCTGCTGCACGACGACCTGATGGACGGCGACGAGCAGCGCCGTCACCGCGACACGGTGTGGAAGGTGCACGGGCCCGCCCAGGCCATCCTGGTCGGCGACGCCCTGTTCGCGCTGGCAGGCGAGGTCCTGCTGGAACTCGGCACCGTCGAGGCAGGCCGCGCGGCCCGCCGCCTCACCTCCGCCACCCGCGCGCTGATCGACGGCCAGGCCCAGGACATCTCCTACGAGCACCGCGACCGCGTCAGCGTCGAGGAGTGCCTGGAGATGGAGGGCAACAAGACCGGAGCCCTGCTCGCCTGCGCCTGCTCCATCGGCGCCGTCCTCGGCGGCGCCGACGACGAGGTGGCCGACACGCTGGAGACCTACGGCCACCACCTCGGCCTGGCCTTCCAGGCCGTCGACGACCTCCTCGGCATCTGGGGCGACCCGGACGCCACCGGGAAACAGGCCTGGAGCGATCTGCGCCAGCGAAAGAAGTCGCTGCCCGTCGTCGCCGCGCTCGCCGCCGGCGGCCCCGCCTCCGAGCGGCTGGGCCGGATCCTCGCCGAGGACGCCAAGAGCAGCGACTTCGAGAACTTCTCCGAGGAGGAGTTCGCCGCGCGCGCCGCGCTCATCGAGGAGGCCGGCGGCCGCGAGTGGACCGCCGGGGAGGCCCGCCGCCAGCACGAGGTGGCGGTGCGGGCACTGGACTCGGTCCGGATGCCGGACCAGGTGCGGGCGCAGCTCGTGGCGCTCGCCGACTTCGTCGTCGTACGGAAGAGATGATCACTATCGGTTCAACGAACCTCGCGTAGTCGCCGGCCGGTGCCGCGAGCACCGGCCGACGGCGGACCCAGCAGAGACACACCACTGCACGAAGGGGAAGCCATGACAGCGACGACCGACGGAAGTACCGGGGCGCTCCCGCCCCGCGCTGCCTCGGCCAGCGAAAGCACCATCGGCACCAACAGCACCACCGGCACGACCCCCCGCACCACCGGTGCGAAGGGCGGCGTCCCCACCGCGTCCGGCACCCGCGACGCCGCCACGCGCGCCATGCTGCGCGCCACCGACTTCCTCCTCGCCCGCCAGGACGCGCAGGGCTGGTGGAAGGGCGACCTGGAGACCAACGTCACCATGGACGCCGAGGACCTCCTGCTCCGACAGTTCCTCGGCATCCGGGACGAGCGCACCACCCGGGCCTCCGCCCTCTTCATCCGCGGGGAGCAGCGTGAGGACGGCACCTGGGCCACCTTCCACGGCGGCCCCGGCGAACTGTCCACCACCATCGAGGCCTACGTCGCCCTGCGGCTGGCCGGCGACGCCCCGGACGCCCCGCACATGGCGAAGGCCTCCGCCTGGGTGCGGGCCCGGGGCGGAATCGCCTCCGCCCGCGTCTTCACCCGGATCTGGCTCGCCCTGTTCGGCTGGTGGAAATGGGAGGACCTGCCCGAACTCCCCCCGGAACTCATCTACTTCCCCACCTGGTTCCCGCTCAACATCTATGACTTCGGCTGCTGGGCACGCCAGACGATCGTGCCCCTGACCATCGTCTCGGCCAAGCGGCCGGTGCGCCCGGCCCCCTTCTCCCTGGACGAACTGCACGTCGACCCCGACCGCCCCAACCCGCCGCGGCCGCTCGCGCCCCTGGGCACCTGGGACGGCGCCTTCCAGCGCCTGGACAGGGCGATGCACCGCGTCCGCAAGGTGGTGCCGCGCCGGCTGCGCCGGGCCGCCATGAACAGCGCCGCCCGGTGGATCGTCGAGCGGCAGGAGAACGACGGCTGCTGGGGCGGGATCCAGCCGCCCGCCGTCTACTCCGTCATCGCCCTCTACCTGCTCGGTTACGACCTCGAACACCCCGTGATGCGCGCGGGCCTTCAGTCGCTGGACCGTTTCGCCGTGTGGCGTGAGGACGGCGCCCGGATGATCGAGGCCTGCCAGTCCCCGGTGTGGGACACCTGCCTCGCCACCATCGCCCTCGCCGACGCCGGACTGCCCGCCGACCACCCGCAGTTGATCAAGGCGGCCGACTGGATGCTCGGCGAGCAGGTGGTGCGCCCCGGCGACTGGTCGGTGCGCCGGCCCGGACTGCCGCCCGGGGGCTGGGCGTTCGAGTTCCACAACGACAACTACCCCGACACCGACGACACCGCCGAGGTCGTCCTCGCCCTGCGGCGGGTCGCCCACCACGATCCCGAGCGGATGGAACGGGCCATCGGCCGCGGGGTCGCCTGGAACCTGGGGATGCAGTCGAAGAACGGCGCGTGGGGCGCCTTCGACGTCGACAACACCAGCAGGTTCCCCAACCGGTTGCCGTTCTGCGACTTCGGCGAGGTCATCGACCCGCCCTCCGCCGACGTCACCGCGCACGTCGTGGAGATGCTCGCCGTCGAGGGCCTCGCCCACGATCCGCGCACCCGCCGCGGCATCGAGTGGCTCCTCGCCGAACAGGAGGAGGACGGCTCCTGGTTCGGCCGCTGGGGCGTCAACTACGTCTACGGCACCGGGTCGGTGGTGCCCGCGCTGGCCGCCGCGGGACTGCCCGGCTCCCACCCCGCCCTCCGCCGCGCGGTGGCCTGGCTGGAGTCCGTGCAGAACGAGGACGGCGGCTGGGGCGAGGACCTGCGCTCCTACCACGAGGTCGCCGAGTGGAGCGGCCGGGGCGAGTCCACCGCCTCCCAGACCGCCTGGGCGCTGATGGCGCTGCTCGCGGCCGGGGAACAGGACTCCAAGGCCGTCGAGCGGGGCATCTCCTGGCTCGCCGCCACCCAGCGCGAGGACGGCTCCTGGGACGAGCCCCAGTTCACGGGCACCGGCTTCCCCTGGGACTTCTCCATCAACTACCACCTCTACCGGCAGGTCTTCCCGCTCACCGCGCTCGGCCGGTACGTCCACGGCGAGCCCTTCAGCAAGCTCTCCGGTGCCACGGGCGGGTCCCCCGCCGGGACCGAGGGGCACTGATGACCACCCGGCCCGCCCCCACCCCGCTGCTCGTCGCCTGCGCGCTCGGCATCGAGCGCCTCGCGCTGCGCAGCGGCGGCCGCCTCGGCGCCGCGGGCGGGCCGGTCACCGTGGTGCGGACCGGCATGGGCCCCCAGGCGGCCGAACGCGCGGTCACCCGGATGCTCACCACCCCGGCGTTCCACGAGGCCGCGGTGCTGGCCACCGGGTTCTGCGCGGGCCTCGCGCCCGGCATGCACCCCGGCGACCTCGTCGTCGCGGAGGAGACCCGCCACCCGGGCGGCGTCACCCCCTGCGTCGGCACCGAACTGCTGGTGAAGGAGCTGGCGCGGACGGTGCCCGGGCGTACCGTGCACACCGGCCCCCTCACCGGCTCCGACCACGTCGTGCGCGGCCACGAACGCGCCGACCTGTACGCGACCGGGGCGCTCGCGGTGGACATGGAGTCCGCCGCCACGCTCCACAGCGCCGTCCGCACGGGCGCGCGCCCGGTTGCGGCCGTCCGAGTGGTCGTGGACGCTCCAGAACATGAACTCGTCCGAATCGGCACGGTGCGCGGTGGAATATCTGCTTTCCGCGTCCTTCGTGCCGTGCTTCCCGCATTTTTCGAATGGCACCGATCCTTGCTGCTCCCCCGGAGGTGAGCCCGATGGCCATGCCGTTGCGCCAGTCCATCAAGGTCGCTACGTATCTGGCTGAACAGAAGCTTCGCAAGCGGGACAAGTTTCCGCTCATCGTGGAGCTCGAACCCCTCTACGCCTGCAATCTGAAGTGCGAGGGCTGCGGCAAGATCCAGCACCCGGCGGGGGTGCTCAAGCAGCGCATGCCGGTGGCCCAGGCCGTCGGCGCGGTGCTGGAGTCCGGCGCGCCGATGGTGTCGATCGCCGGTGGCGAGCCGCTGATGCACCCCCAGATCGACGAGATCGTGCGTCAGCTCGTGGCGAAGCGGAAGTACGTCTTCCTCTGCACCAACGCCATGCTGCTGCGCAAGAAGATGGACAAGTTCAAGCCCTCCCCCTACTTCGCGTTCACCGTGCACATCGACGGCCTGCGCGAGCGCCACGACGAGTCCGTGGCCAAGGAGGGCGTGTTCGACGAGGCGGTGGAGGCGATCAAGGAGGCCAAGCGGCGCGGCTTCCGGGTCACCACCAACTCGACCTTCTTCAACACCGACACCCCGCAGACCATCATCGAGGTGCTGAACTACCTCAACGACGACCTCAAGGTCGACGAGATGATGATCTCGCCCGCCTACGCCTACGAGAAGGCGCCCGACCAGGACCACTTCCTGGGCGTCGAGCAGACCCGCGAGCTGTTCCGGAAGTCCTTCGCGGGCGGCAACCGCCGCAAGTGGCGGCTCAACCACTCGCCGCTGTTCCTCGACTTCCTCGAGGGCAAGGTCGACTTCCCGTGCACCGCCTGGGCCATCCCCAACTACTCCCTCTTCGGCTGGCAGCGCCCCTGCTACCTGATGGCGGACGGCTACGTCCCGACGTACCGCGAGCTGATCGAGAAGACCGACTGGGACAAGTACGGCCGCGGCAAGGACCCGCGCTGCGACAACTGCATGGCGCACTGCGGCTACGAGCCGACCGCCGTGATGGCCACCATGGGCTCGCTCAAGGAGTCCCTGCGCGCGATGCGCGAGACGGTCGCGGGCAACGCGGCGGCGAACGCGGGAAGCGGCAGGTGAGGTCATGACCGCCGTGTCCCTGGGCCTGCCCGGGGTGCCCGCACGTCCGGTGGCACCGCGCCGCGACAGCCGGCGGATCCAGGTCGGATCCGTACCGGTCGGTGGCGGTGCCCCGGTGTCGGTGCAGTCGATGACGACGACCCGGACTTCCGACATCGGTGCCACGTTGCAGCAGATCGCGGAGTTGACGGCGTCGGGCTGTCAGATCGTGCGGGTGGCGTGTCCGACGCAGGACGACGCGGACGCGCTGGCGACGATCGCGCGGAAGTCGCAGATCCCGGTGATCGCGGACATCCACTTCCAGCCCAAGTACGTGTTCGCCGCGATCGAGGCGGGTTGTGCGGCGGTGCGGGTGAATCCGGGCAACATCAAGCAGTTCGACGACAAGGTGAAGGAGATCGCGCGGGCGGCGAAGGACCACGGGACGCCGATCCGTATCGGGGTGAACGCGGGTTCGCTGGACCGCCGGCTGCTGCAGAAGTACGGCAGGGCGACGCCGGAGGCTCTGGTGGAGTCGGCGTTGTGGGAGGCGTCGCTGTTCGAGGAGCACGGTTTCCGGGACATCAAGATCTCGGTGAAGCACAACGACCCGGTGGTGATGATCGAGGCGTACCGGCAGTTGGCGGAGGCGTGCGAGTATCCGCTGCACCTGGGGGTGACGGAGGCGGGTCCGGCGTTCCAGGGGACGATCAAGTCGGCGGTGGCGTTCGGTGCGCTGCTGTCGCAGGGCATCGGTGACACGATCCGGGTCTCGCTGTCGGCGCCGCCGGCGGAGGAGGTCAAGGTCGGGTTGCAGATCCTGGAGTCCCTCGGTCTGAAGGAGCGCGGTCTGGAGATCGTGTCCTGTCCGTCCTGCGGTCGTGCGCAGGTGGATGTGTACAAGCTGGCGGAGGAGGTCACCGCCGGGCTGGAGGGCATGGAGGTGCCTTTGCGGGTGGCGGTCATGGGCTGTGTCGTGAACGGTCCCGGTGAGGCCCGTGAGGCGGACCTCGGCGTGGCCTCGGGCAACGGCAAGGGGCAGATCTTCGTCAAGGGCGAGGTCATCAAGACCGTGCCGGAGTCGAAGATCGTGGAGACCCTCATCGACGAGGCCATGAAGCTGGCCGAGCAGATGGAGAAGGACGGCACCGGTTCGGGGGAGCCGGCCGTCACCGTGAGCTGAACAGCACGGACCGAGAGGGGGCCCGAGCGTGACCAGACTGGAGAACATCCGGGGACCACGCGACCTGAAGGCGCTGTCCGAGGCGGAACTCGGCGAACTGTCGGAGGAGATCCGGCAGTTCCTCATCCACGCGGTCGCCAGGACCGGTGGACACCTGGGGCCCAACCTGGGCGTGGTGGAACTGACCATCGCGCTCCACCGGGTCTTCGAGTCGCCGGTCGACCGCATCCTGTGGGACACCGGCCACCAGAGCTATGTGCACAAGGTGCTGACGGGGCGTCAGGACTTCTCCAAACTGCGCGGCAAGGGCGGACTGTCCGGCTATCCCTCGCGGGAGGAGTCCGAGCACGACGTCATCGAGAACAGCCACGCCTCCACCGCGCTCGGCTGGGCCGACGGCCTCGCCAAGGCCCGCGAGGTGCGCGGCGAGGAGGGGCACGTCGTCGCCGTCATCGGCGACGGCGCGCTCACCGGCGGCATGGCCTGGGAGGCGCTGAACAACATCGCCGCCGCAAAGGACCGTCCGCTGATCATCGTCGTCAACGACAACGAGCGCTCCTATTCGCCCACCATCGGGGGCCTCGCCAACCACCTGGCGACCCTGCGCACCACCGACGGCTACGAGAAGGCGCTCGCCTGGGGCAAGGACGTGCTCCAGCGCACCCCCGTCGTCGGCAACACCGTCTACGAGGCCCTGCACGGCGCGAAGAAGGGCTTCAAGGACGCCTTCGCCCCACAGGGCATGTTCGAGGACCTGGGCCTGAAGTACGTCGGGCCCATCGACGGCCACGACATCGGCGCCGTCGAGTCCGCGCTGCGCCGCGCGAAACGCTTCCACGGGCCCGTCCTGGTCCACTGCCTCACCGAGAAGGGCCGCGGCTACGAACCCGCGCTCGCCCATGAGGAGGACCACTTCCACACCGTCGGTGTCATGGACCCGCTGACCTGCGCACCCCTCGCCCCGGCCGGCGGCCCCTCGTGGACCTCGGTGTTCGGCGAGGAGATCGTGGCCATCGGCGAGGAACGCGAGGACGTGGTCGCCCTCACGGCGGCCATGCTGCACCCGGTGGGGCTGGGGAAGTTCGCCGAACGGTTCCCCGACCGGGTCTGGGACGTCGGCATCGCCGAGCAGCACGCCACCGTCAGCGCGGCCGGGCTCGCCACCGGCGGACTGCACCCCGTGGTCGCCGTCTACGCCACCTTCCTCAACCGCGCCTTCGACCAGCTCCTGATGGACGTGGCCCTGCACCGCTGCGGGGTCACCTTCGTCCTGGACCGGGCCGGGGTCACCGGCGTCGACGGGCCCTCGCACAACGGCATGTGGGACATGTCGGTGCTCCAGGTCGTCCCCGGACTGCGGATCGCCGCCCCGCGCGACGCCGAGCAGCTCCGCGCCGAACTGCGCGAGGCCGTCGCCGTGGACGACGCGCCGACCCTGATCCGCTTCCCCAAGGAGTCGGTCGGCCCCGCGATCCCCGCTCTCGACCGGATCGGCGGGATGGACGTGCTGCACCGGGCCGAGGAACCCGAGGTGCTGTTCGTCGCCGTCGGCGTCATGGCGCCCGTCTGCCTCCAGGCCGCCGAATTGCTTCAGGCCCGCGGCATCGGCTGCACCGTCGTCGACCCACGCTGGGTCAAACCGGTCGACCCCGACCTGCCGGGACTCGCCGCCCGGCACCGCCTGGTCGCCGTCGTCGAGGACAACAGCCGCGCCGCCGGGGTCGGTTCCGCCGTCGCGCTCGCCCTGGGCGACGCCGACGTGGACGTGCCTCTGCGCCGCTTCGGCATCCCGGAGCAGTTCCTCGCGCACGCCAAGCGGGGCGAGGTGCTCGCCGACATCGGGCTGACGCCCGTCGAGATCGCGGGCCGGATCAGCGGCTGCCTCGCCACCGGCGCCCGGCCGGGCCAGGACCCGCAACCACCTGTGAAGACGTCCGAGGAGAACCACGTATGACCACCGCGGAACCCGCGCCCCGCCAGACCGCCCGAGGCCAGGAGGCGGACACGGGCAAGGAGTTCGACCTCGCGGGACTGCTGGCCGAACGCGGCGGCGAACGCTACGACCTGCACGGCCGCTACATGAACCACCAGCTGCCCCGCATGCTGCACACCATCGGTTTCGACAAGGTCTACGAACGGGCCGAGGGCGCCCACTTCTGGGACGCGGACGGCAACGACCACCTCGACATGCTCGCCGGCTTCGGCGTCATGGGCCTGGGCCGCCACCACCCGGTGGTCCGCAAGGCCCTGCACGACGTCCTCGACGCGGGCCTCGCCGACCTGACCCGGTTCGACTGCCCGCCGCTGCCCGGGCTGCTCGCGGAGAAACTGCTGTCCCACAGCCCGCACCTGGACCGCGTCTTCTTCGGCAACAGCGGCACCGAGGCCGTCGAGACGGCGCTGAAGTTCGCCCGGTACGCCACCGGACGGCGCCGCGTGCTGTACTGCGACCACGCCTTCCACGGCCTGACCACCGGGTCCCTCTCCGTCAACGGCGAGGACGGCTTCCGCGAGGGCTTCGCCCCGCTGCTGCCCGACACCGCGATCCCGCTCGGCGACCTCGACGCACTGGCCCGGGAGCTGAAGAAGGGCGACGTGGCCGCCCTGATCGTCGAGCCGATCCAGGGCAAGGGCGTGCACGAGGCGCCCCCCGGCTACCTGCGCGCCGCGCAGGAGCTGCTGCACAGGCACAAGGCGCTGCTCATCGCCGACGAGGTGCAGACCGGCCTCGGCCGCACCGGCGACTTCTACGCCTACCAGCACGAGGACGGGGTCGAGCCGGACCTCGTGTGCGTGGCGAAGTCGCTCTCGGGCGGCTACGTGCCGGTCTCGGCCACGCTCGGCAAGGACTGGATCTTCAAGAAGGTCTACTCGTCCATGGACCGCGTCCTGGTCCACTCCGCGAGCTTCGGCGCGAACGCGCAGGCGATGGCGGCGGGACTCGCGGTGCTGCACGCGATGGAGAACGAGCAGATCGTCGCGCACGCGCGCGCGATGGGGGAGCGGCTCAAGTCCGGGCTCCAGGCCCTGACGGAGCGGTACGAGCTGCTCTCCGAGGTGCGCGGGCGGGGGCTGATGATCGGCATCGAGTTCGGCCGGCCGAAGTCGCTGAAACTGCGGAGCCGGTGGGCGATGCTGCAGGCGGCCCGCAAGGGGCTGTTCGCGCAGATGGTCGTCGTCCCGCTGCTGCAGCGGCACCGCATCCTCACGCAGGTGTCCGGGGACCACCTGGAGGTGATCAAGCTGATCCCGCCGCTGGTGGTGGACGAGGCCGACGTCGACCGCTTCCTGGAGGCGTTCACCTCGGTCATGGACGACGCCCACGAGGGCGGCCTCATGTGGGACTTCGGCAAGACCCTCGTGAAGCAGGCGGTGGCCGCCAGGTAGTCGGCGACCGGTGGGGCCCCGCGGCACGCGGTCCGCGGGGCCCCACCGGTTTTTGCCTGTCAGGCAAGAAAATTGCCCCAGGGGTAAAAGTCTGGCTCAATCGGGGGTATGAGCCCATCCGATCCGCCCCCGTCGGCGGAGACCGGCGCGGCCCTCTCCACCGTAGCGCCCCAGCTCCGCGCCCTGCGCCACCACGCGGGCCTGACCCTGGAGAGCGCGGCCCGGGCCGCGGACCTCTCGCCGGCCCACCTCTCCCGTCTGGAGACCGGTCACCGCCAGCCGTCCCTCCCCGTGCTGCTCACGCTCGCCCGCGTCTACGGCACGACCGTCTCCGAGCTGCTCGGCGAGACCACCGCCGCGCGTGACGCGGTCGTCCGCGCCGACCGCGCGGAGCCGACCCGGGCCGGCGGCTGGACGTACTGGCAGGCCGGCGCCCCCGGCCGCGGCATGCAGGCACTGCGCGTCCACGTCCCCCACGGCACCCAGGGCGACATCGTCCGCGTCCACCCGGGGGAGGAATGGCTCCACGTCCTGCGGGGGCGGCTGCGGCTGCGGCTCGGCGACACCGCGCACCTGCTGGACACCGGGGACAGCGCGCACTTCGACTCGCTCACCCCGCATCGCCTCGCCGCCGCCGACCCCTCCGGCTGCGAGCTGCTGTTCGTCCATACCCTCCTGCAGAGCCCCAGTACCGCGCTCTGCCTCGGCCCCCTCACCGGAGAGACCCCATGAGCGACTACGAGACGAAGTTCCCGCGTGCCCTGTGGATCAGGCTGCTCGTCTACCTGGCCGTCGGCCACCTCTTCGCCGCCTTCATCTGGCTGCTCTTCGAGGTGGGCGCCAAGTAGCGCGCGCCGCGCGGGCCGGGCCGGGCGCGGCGGGGCCCAAGGGCTCAGTGGCGCGGGGGCTCAGTCCAGCAGGTGGTCCCGCAGCCGCGCACGCACCTCGGGAGTGACCCCGAGGCCCTGCTCCAGGTAGGCGTCCACCCCGCCCCAGGTCTCCTCGATCGCGGCGAACGCCGCCTGGAGGTACTCGGCCCGCGCGTCGAACAGCGGGGCGATCAGTTCCATCACCTCGGGGGAGTGCGCGTCGGGCGAGGACGCGGTGCGGCGCACCTTGTACCTGCGGTGCTTCGCGTTCGACTCCAGGTAGTCGGCGAGGATCGCGTCCCGCTCCACGCCCAGCGCGAGCAGCGTCACGGCGATCGACAGTCCCGCCCGGTCCTTGCCCGCCGAGCAGTGCATCAGCGCCGGCACTCCGCCCTCGGCCAGCGTGCCCAGCACCCGCGCGTGCTCGGCCGTGCGTCCGCGCACGATCGCGCGGTACGAGGCGATCATCCGCGCCGCGGCCCTGCCCTCGTCCAGCAGCTCCCGCAGCTGGTCCAGGTTCCCCTCGCGCACCATCTTCCAGAACTCCGCCCCGTCGGCCGGGTCGGACAGCGGCAGGCCCACGTTGCGTACGCCCGGCAGCTCCACGTCCGGGCCCTCCAGCCTGTGGTCCGCGGCGTTGCGGAAGTCGAAGACCGTGTGCAGGCCCAGGGAGGCGAGGAACACCGCGTCCTCGGCCGTCGCGTGCGCGAGGTGGCCGCTGCGGTACAGCCGCCCCAACGCCACCCGTCGGCCGTCCGCGGTCGGCAGCCCGCCCAGATCGCGGAAGTTGCGCACTCCGGCCAGCTCGGGCTCGGTCGACGGGACCTGCTGTGTCACGGGTGCTCCTCCCATCCGTCCGCCGACGCGGCTCGTCGGCGGGGCGCGTTCCGCCGACGACGATACGGCACCGGTGCCCCCTGCACGCAGGTCGCGCGCAGGTCTCACCCGCGCACGAGCGCGCACGTCACGCCCGCCTCCCTCTCCCCGCGAATGCCGCAGAACCGACGAATCGCCCAGCCGGTCGCTCCCCATAAGGGAGTTCTGTCCGAATAGTCATCGGTCGGCACCTTCGCTCCAACTGGCCCGGTATTGCTCCGCGTCGGTGAAGGCGCGGGTGAGCAGCGTCATATTCGTGACGGGGCGTCGAACGTCATGTTCACGTAATTCACCTGTTCCGTCGGCGAATTCGGCGGCAAAGGAAGATCGCCACTTGTGGCGCCGTACCCCGAATTCCCTGAATCGATCAAGGGAAAAAGGTGTCCGGGAAAGCCGAAGGTTGTGGTCGCGGCGCCATTTCGCTTACGTTCCCCCTCGTTCCGAGCGGAACGCCGAATCCTGCCGCCGCCCGGAAATCCGCACTCACCCACCCGTACACGGCAGGAGCGGGGGACCCACAGGTACAACGCCTGGTCCGGTCTTCCGGGACAGGCTCGGGGTATAGCCGCCACAGCGCGGCCGGGCATCTCCAGCTCGCACCCGACAGCTCACCTCGCAGGCGCCGGAGAGGAATTCGACATGCCCGCGAAGGGTAAGCACCGCCGCACCAAGGCCCGGTTCATCACCACGACCCTCGCCGCCGCCGGAACCGGTGGCGCCGCGATCGCGCTGCCCCTCCTGGGTGCCACCGGCGCCCACGCCGCGACGCCCGCGTCCTCCGCCCCCGAGCACTCCGCCGCCTCCGTCTCGGCGGGCGCCCACGAGAACGCCGCCCGCACCTACACGGTGAAGGCCGGAGACTGGCTCGCCAAGATCGCCGGTGACCAGCACGTGGCCGGTGGCTGGCACAAGCTGTACGAGGACAACCGCGAGGCCGTCGGCAGCGACCCCTCGCTCATCCACCCCGGCCTGAAGCTCACCCTCGGCGCCAAGGCCCCGGCGAGCGCGCAGGGTTCCTCCTCCGCCGCGCACGAGGCCCCCGCGAAGAGCGGCGCCGCCGAGAAGACCCAGAAGACCGAGAAGGCCGAGCAGCCGCAGGCCGCGCAGGGCAGCCAGTCCGCCGCGAAGGAAGCCCCCGCCGCCAAGCCCGCCACGAGCAGTTCCTCCGGCTACACCCTGCCGGTCCAGGGCGCCGCCATCGGCACCTCCTACCACGCCTCCGGCAGCATGTGGTCCAGCGGCTACCACACCGGCACCGACTTCGTCGTCCCGACCGGCACCAGCCTCAAGGCGATAGCCGACGCCACCGTCGTCTCCGCCGGATGGGGCGGCGCGTACGGCAACCAGGTCGTCCTCAAGCTCGCCGACGGCCACTACGCCCAGTACGCCCACCTCTCGCAGCTCTCCGTCTCGGCCGGCCAGACCGTGACCGTGGGCCAGCAGCTCGGCCTCTCCGGTGCCACCGGCAACGTGACCGGCCCGCACCTGCACTTCGAGATCCGCACCACCCCGAACTACGGCTCGGACCTCGACCCGGTCGCGTACCTGCGCGCCCACGGCGTCGCCATCTGACGGCTGACGGCCCACGGCCCTCACGGCCCGCGGCACCCGCCTCCCGAAGGCCGGACCCCTCGATCCCCGGGGTCCGGCCTTCGGCCGTGTCCGGACCCGCATCCGCGCCCGTCCCCGCTCCCGCGCCCGTCCCCGTCCCCGTCCCCGTCCCCGTCCTTATTCCGATGTTGACCAAGCCTTGACCCGTGGCTTATCTCACCGCCCGTCAACCCCTCCCTACGGTCGCGCAGCTCACATCCCAGGAGGAAAGATGGGCCGACGTGGCAGACGATTCGAAGAGTGACAACAGATCAGTGATCGGGTCGTACGTGGCGGTGGGGGACAGCTTCACCGAAGGCGTGGGCGATCCCGGCCCGGACGGGTCCTTCCTCGGCTGGGCCGACCGCTTGGCGGTACTCCTCGCCGACCGCCGTCCCGAGGGCGACTTCCGGTACACCAACCTCGCCGTGCGCGGGAAACTGCTCGACCAGATCGTCGCGGACCAGCTCCCGGGGGCCCTGGAGCTCGCCCCCGACCTGGTCTCCTTCTGCGCGGGCGGCAATGACATCATCCGCCCCGGTACCGACCCGGACGAGGTCGCCGAACGGTTCGAGCGGGCCGTCGCCCGCCTTGCCGGAGCGGTCGGCACGGTCATGGTCACCACGGGCTTCGACACCCGCGGCGTCCCCGTGCTCAAACACCTGCGCGGCAAGATCGCGACCTACAACGGGCATGTGCGTGCCATCGCCGACCGGTACGGCTGCCCCGTGCTCGACCTGTGGTCGCTGCGCACGGTGCAGGACCGGCGGGCCTGGGACACCGACCGGCTCCACCTCTCGCCCGAGGGGCACACCCGGGTCGCCCTGCGGGCCGGCCAGGTGCTCGGCCTCGACGTCCCGGCCGACCCCGACCAGCCGTGGCCGCCGCTGCCGCCGCGCGGGACGCTGGAGATCCGGCGCGACGACATCCACTGGGCGCGGGAACATCTCGTGCCGTGGATCGGCCGGCGGCTGCGCGGCCAGTCCTCCGGGGACGCCGTGGTGGCCAAGGGCCGGATCTCGCCCGAGGACATCAGGATGCGGATCGGCGCGGCGGTCTGAGGCAGGCGGTACCGGCCGCCGGGTCCCCAACCGCACTCATTCACCCCGGGGTTGGGCCGCCGCGTGTTCCCCGCGTCCCCCACGGGCGGGGAACACGCCCCGGCCGCCGTCCGTTGACGCCGGTAATGGACCGCACCACGCACACCTCTGGAGACGCCGTGACCGGCCTTCCTTCCCTCGGCTCCGGGCGCAGCCCGCTACGGCCCCTGTCCTTCGGCGCGGATCCCACGGGCGAGCGCCTGGCCCGCATCCGCCGTTCCCCGAACTTCGCCGACGGCGTCTTCGTGAACCCCGACGGCCCCCGCACCCGCGAGTCCGGCGGCTCCGCCCTGGGGATCGCCAAGCAGTACTTCGAGAAGGGGTCCCGCGCCCGCCGCGCTCCCACCGGCACGATCCCGGTGCACCCCACGACCGTCGCCGACCTGGCCCGCCCCCCGAAGAGCGGCCTGCGGATCACCTGGGTGGGGCACTCCAGCGTCCTCGCCGAGATCGACGGCCGGCGCGTGCTGTTCGACCCGGTGTGGGGGCAGCGCTGCTCCCCCTTCGACTTCGTCGGCCCCAAGCGGCTGCACCCCGTCCCTCTCCCGCAGGCCGCGCTCGGCCCGGTCGACGTGGTCGTCATCTCGCACGACCACTACGACCACCTCGACCTGCCCACGATCAAGAAGCTGGCCGGCACGGACACGCTCTTCGCGGTGCCGCTCGGCGTCGGCGCCCACCTGGAGCGCTGGGGTGTCTCACCGGACCGCCTGCGCGAGCTGGACTGGAACGAGTCGACCCGCGTCGGCGGGCTCACGCTGACCGCCACCCCCGCCCGCCACTTCTGCGGTCGGGGCATCCGCAACAGGCAGCACACTCTGTGGGCGTCCTGGGTGGTCGCGGGCGAGAACCACCGGATCTATCACAGCGGCGACACCGGCTACTTCCACGGCTTCAAGGACATCGGCGCCGAGCACGGCCCGTTCGACGCGACGATGATCCAGATCGGCGCCTACAGCGACATGTGGCCCGACATCCACATGACCCCCGAGGAGGGCATCGACGCCCACGTCGACCTCCAGAACGGGGACGCGGCCGCGGGCGTCCTGCTGCCGATCCACTGGGGCACCTTCAACCTGGCGCCGCACCCGTGGGCGGAGCCCGGGGAACGGACGATGTGGGCCGCGCGCCGTGCGGGCGCCAGGATAGTGGCCCCGCGCCCGGGGGAACCCTTCGAGCCGGCCGCGGTCGGAGCCGTCGTCCCGTGGTGGCGCGAGGTGGCACGGACCCCGGCCGAGGGGTGGCGGGCCTGGCCCCCGGTGGGCGAGCCCGAGAAGCACGCGCCGGCGGTCGGCGCCTGAGCCGATCTGCCCGCGCGAGCCGAGCGGCTCAGGCGCCGACCGGGCCGCCGGGCGGGTCCTCCTGCGGCAGCTCCCCTTCCGGGTGTGGCAGGTCCTGTTCTGTCCAGATGCACTTGCCGTCGGCCAGGTAGCGGGTGCCCCAGCGGCGGGAGAGGGCGGCCACCAGGTGCAGGCCGCGGCCGCCCTCGTCGGTCTGGCCGACGCGGCGGATGCGGGGTGTGGTGAGGCTGCCGTCGTAGACCTCGCAGATCAGTGAGCGGCTGCGCATGAGGCGCAGCCGGATCGGCCCCCCGGCGTGCCGCACCACATTGCCGATCAGCTCGCTGACCAGCAGCTCGGTGCTCATCACCAGGTCGTCCAGGCCCCAGACGTCGAGCTGGCTGCGGACGTACTCGCGGGCCTGGCCGGCCGCGCGGGGGTCCTCGGGAAGGCTGCACGAGGCGACGTCGTCGGTGGGGGTGCAGCGGGTGTGGGCGATCAGCAGGGCCGCGTCGTCGTTGGTGGCGGCGTGATCGGGGAGCAGCGTCGAGACGACGAGGTCGCACAGTTCCTCCAGCCGGGCGGTGCCCGCCCCCGGACCCGTTGTCCCGGGCGGGTCGAAGTAGCCCGAGCGCGTCACCGCCGCGCCCAGGGTCTGCCGGAGGAGCGTCAGCCCCTGGTCGGCGTCCCGTTCCGGGGACTCGACCAGCCCGTCGGTGCAGAACACCAGCAGCGCCTCCTCGGGCAGTCGCAGCTCGTGCACGTCGAAGGGCGGGTCGGCGGCGCCCAGCGGCGGGTTGATGTCGACGTCCGGGGCGTGGACCGTGCCGTCGGGGTGGACGAGGAGCGGCGGCAGATGGCCGGCCAGCGCGTACGAGCAGACCCGGGTGACCGGGTCGAACACCGCGTAGAGGCAGGTCGCGTAGTAGTCGTAGCCGAGGTCGCCGACGATCTCGCTGAGGTGGGTCAGCAGTTCGTCCGGGTCCATGTCGAGGTCCGCCAGGGTGCGCACGGCCGTGCGCAGCCGGCCCATGGTGGCGGCCTCGGTGATGCCGTGCCCCATGACGTCGCCGATCACCATGGCGACCCGGTCCGCGGAGAGCGGGATGACGTCGTACCAGTCCCCGCCCACCTCGTCGCCCCGCCCGGCCGGCAGATAGCGGGCGGCCGCGGTGACCGCGGGCAGCGAGGGCAGGGTGCGGGGGAGCAGGCCGCGCTGGAGGCCCTGCGCGCGGGTGTGCTCGACGTCGAACAGCCGGGCCCGCTCCAGCGCCTGGGCGACGAGACTGCTGAGCGCGGTGAGCAGCGTGCGGTCGTCCTCGCTGAAGGTGCGCGGCTCGGAGAAGGAGATGACGCAGGAGCCGGTGGCCCGGCCGGACACGATCAGCGGCAGGAAGGCCCAGGCCCGGGAGGGCGAGTTGTCCGAGAGGTACTTCAGCCGCGGGTACAGCTTCTCGAACTCCGCGGCGGAGCCGACGAACAGGGGGGTGCGGTTACGGAGCACGTCGGCGACGGCCGTGTGCTCGGTGAGCGGGACACCGTCGATCCGCCGCAGGAAATCCCGCGTGTACCCCACGGAGTCCACCACGCGGATGCGGCCGCCCTCCAGGGTCTCCACCACGAGGCCGTCGGCGGCGACGGGCGGCAGGACGTGTTCGGCGACGGCCCGGACGACGTCCTTGGACGTGACGGCCTCGGCGAGTGCCGTGGTGAGTTCGGCCATGCGTGCGGCGCGCTCCCTGGCCGGTACCCCCAGCGGCTGCCCGTCCTCGCGCGGGCGGTGGTCGGTGACGTCGACGAAGGAGATGCCGAGGCCGCCCTCCGGGACGGGTACGAGGCGCAGGAAGTACAGCCGTCCGTCGAGGGGGCGGGTGAGGTCGAAGCCGATCGGCCGGCCCTCGGCGGCGGCCCGCCGGCACTGGCCCTCCAGACCGGGCGCGGCGATCGCGGCCACCTGCCACAGGCTCCTCCCCGGCCGGACCGGCTCGGCGCCGAGGAGTCTGACGGCCTCCCGGTTGGCGAAGGAGATCCGCCAGGCCTCGTCGACCGTGAGGAAGCCCTCGCTCATGTCGGAGAGGGTCCGCAGCACGGTCTCGCGGGGGGCGGCGGGACGACGGGCCGGGCGTGCGGTGTCGTCGCGGCCGCCGGGGCGGTCACGGTCGCCGGAGCCGTCCGGCTCGCCGGCCGGGTACCGGTCTCCGGCACCGCCGGCGGCACCACCAGCCGCCACGTCGCCTCCCGCTCGCCTCGCCTCGCGTGTCGGGCCGCGGCCGGGGGCGCGCGATGGCGGCGGGCGCCCCTGAGGGAAGGGGCAGGGTCCGTTCCACCGCGGGACCGGAGGGGCCCGCTCCTGTCCACAGTAGTTCGTGGC
The DNA here is from genome assembly GCF_036189845.1 of Streptomyces griseoaurantiacus. Taxonomy (NCBI): domain Bacteria; kingdom Bacillati; phylum Actinomycetota; class Actinomycetes; order Kitasatosporales; family Streptomycetaceae; genus Streptomyces; species Streptomyces griseoaurantiacus. The sequence continues at coordinate 6,383,366 of NZ_CP108326.1, forward strand.
GTCCCCGAGGGCCGTTCGGGAGGCGGCGGTCCGCGGGCCGGGCGCGGGGCCGAGGTCGAACACGCGCTGTGACCTCGTACGGAGGCGTCCGGACGGGGCATCGGGCTCCGTGGGAGGCGCGGAGAGGGGCCGCGGGCGTCGCGGGAGCGGGCGGGGGGCCTCGGACCGGCAGCCGCGCCCGCCCGAGCCATCGCCCACTCCTGACCGCTTCTGACCAGCTCTGATCGCTTAGCCCAAACAGGGGAACGCGTGTCCGAGACGGTTATCGGTCTGTCGTACGACGCGTCATACCAGAGCGGGATGCTCCACGCAGGACTTTGCCAACTGCCCACCGCACACGCTCCCGTGCCGACTACTGTGAGTGGCCGCCGGACGACGGGGGGCCGCCCATGCGTGACCCTCCCGGCCGGTGGGGCGACGGCGCACGCCCACGCCGCGCCGACCGCGGGAGCCCCGTGCCCCCGAGCCCCCAGGCCCCCCATGTACGAGGACACCGATGTCTCACCTACGCGCACCGGCCACCCGTGCGGACCGCCGTGAGGGCGGGCGGCACGGGCGACCGGCCGCCCGCACCGCGCCCACGCCGACCGAGACGCACATACGGCCGCAACTGCTGCGGCTGGCGGTGCTGCCTCCCGTCGCGGTCGCCCTCGCCGGCTGCGCGGCCGTGCTCTTCACCATCCGCTCCACCGGCACGCTGCCCACGCTCACGCTGTGGGCCGTGCTCTCCGGGGCCCTCGGGGTGGCCGTCGCGGGCGTGCTGACCGCCGCGGTGGCCGCGGGCCGGGCGGCGGACTCCGTCAAGGAGCGAGTGGACACACTGCGGCGCACCGCCACCCGCGGCGAGGCCGACCTGCGCGCCCTCGTCGAGGCACTGCGCCGCGGGGAGACGGTGCCCAAACGGGGCGGCCGGGGCCGGCCCGCCGCCGACGCCTCCGGCGCCGACGACTTCGAGCTCCTCGCCGCCGACCTCGCCCGCGCGCAGGAGGGCGCGGTCGCCGCCGTCGTACGGGCCGCCCAGCTGTCCAGCCGGGCGGGCAGCGAACAGAAACTCGAGGTCTTCCTCAACCTGGCCAGGCGGCTGCAGTCCCTGGTGCACCGCGAGATCTCCACGCTCGACGAGCTGGAGAACGAGATCGAGGACCCCGACCTGCTCAAGGGCCTCTTCCACGTCGACCACCTCTCCACCCGCATCCGCCGCCACGCCGAGAACCTCGCCGTGCTCGGCGGCGCCGTCTCCCGCCGGCAGTGGAGCAACCCGGTGGAGATGACCGAGGTCCTGCGCTCGGCCATCGCAGAGGTCGAGCAGTACTCCCGGGTGCGGCTGGTCCCGCCGGTCGACGGCCGGCTGCGCGGACACGCCGTCGCCGACGTCATCCATCTGCTCGCCGAACTCGTCGAGAACGCCACGGTGTTCTCGGCGCCGCACACCCAGGTCCTGCTCCGCGTCAACCTCGTCACGGCAGGGCTCGCGGTCGAGGTCGAGGACCGCGGCCTGGGCATGCCGCTCGCCGAACAGCACCGCATGAACGCGCTGCTCGCCGACCCCGACCAGGTCAACGTCGCCAGCCTGCTGCAGGACGGCCGCATCGGCCTGTACGTCGTCTCCCAGCTCGCCCGCCGCCACGGGATCCAGGTGCGCCTGGGCACCAACATCTACGGCGGTGTCCAGGCGGTCCTGGTCCTGCCCAAGGACGTCCTCGGCGCACCCCCGCCGGAGCTCTCGGCGACACCGGCCCCGGGCGGGGCGCGTCCGGCGGACGCGGCACCCGGCCGGGGCGGGACACCCGCGCCCGGCGGCACCGCCGGGGCCGGGGGCGCGCCCCCGCCCGGCGGGTCCGGCGGATGGACGGCCGCGGCCGCGCCGGCCCGTGCGGAGGGCGCCGGGCGGCCCGGCCCCGAAGCGTGGGCGAACCCCTCGGAGCACACGGGCCGCACGGAGCACGCGAGCGGCCCGGAGCACCCGGGCCCGGCGAAGCCCGCGCCCACGGCGGTGCCGACGGGAGACGGGTCGGCCGCCGGCGGACCGTCCCCCGGGGCGGGCGCGCGCGGGCCGGAGGGCCCGGTTCCCGGAGCCGCCGGCACCGGGGCGCCCGCCGGTACTGGAGTGCCCACCGGCGCGGGGACGTCTGCCCGCACGTCCCCCGTGGACGGACCCGGCACGCCCGCGGCCGGCCCGGGTGTGGACTGGGTCGAGGTCCCCGGGAACGGCACGCATGCCCCCGGCGCTCCCGGCGCTCCCGGGGGCGCCGGCACCCCCGGCGGTCCGCCCGGAGCGGCGCCCCCGCTCCCGGTGCGCGGGCAGCGCGGCGAACGGCCCAACCCGGCCGAGGCGCAGCCCGGCATCGCGGCCGGGCACCGCTCGGTGCTCGCCGAGCACGCCGGGCTGCCGCCCACCCCCCGGATCGGCCCGGTCCGCGGCACGATGGGCAAGCCGCAACTGCCCCGCCGCCGTGCCCAGGAGCACCTCGCGCCCCAACTCCGCGGCGGCCCCGCGCCCGGGCCCCGCGAGGACACCGGGGCGTACGTCGAGCACGACCCCGGCCTGATGGCGGCGTTCCAGCGCGGCATCGGCCTCGCCGAGGCCGCCCAGCAACGCGAGCCGGCCACCACCGAGGCACCGCAGCCGGCCCCGCCCTCGTCCGCCGAGGCACCGCACCCGTCCCGCGCCGACGACCCGGCCGGCGGCCTCAGGCAGCCGCAGCCGCAGCCGCAGCCGTACCCGTACCCGCTTCCGGGCGGGACGGACGGGGCGGCCGAGGCGGCCGGAACCGGTGAGCCGGACAGGACCGGCGGGATCCCGTACCCCGCCCCCGTCGGCCCCGCCCCGTCCGCACCCGCCGGGTCCGAGGCGCCCGCCGTCCGCCCGTCCGTGTCCGCCCCCGAGGGCGCCGCCCGGCGCGGGGGGAGCGCGTCCGCCGGATGAGCGGGAGGACACGCAGGACGACCCGCACCACCCCCACCGCCCCCCGTACACCAAGGAGTCGATCCACCATGGCGAGCGAAGCGCCGACCGGCCACGCATCCGACCTCGACTGGCTGATGAGCGGCCTCGTGCAGCGCGTGCCGCACACCCGGAGCGCGGTACTGCTCTCCTGCGACGGGCTGGTCAAATCCGTGCACGGCCTCGATCAGGACAGCGCCGACCACATGGCCGCGCTCGCCTCCGGCCTGTACTCCCTCGGCCGCAGCGCGGGCATCCGGTTCGGGGGCGGCGGAGACGTCCGCCAGGTCGTCGTCGAACTCGACTCCTCGCTGCTGTTCGTGTCCACCGCGGGATCCGGCACCTGTCTCGCCGTCCTCGCCGACCGGGAGGCCGACGCCGCCGTCCTCGGCTACGAGATGGCGATGCTGGTCAAGAGCGTCCGCCCGTACCTGGTGACCGCGCCCCGGCAGCCCGTCGGCCGGCCCCCGGCGCTGAGGCCTTGAGCGCGGCCACCACGGGCGACGGGCCCTGGCTCGACGACGCGGCCGGCCGGCTGGTCCGCCCGTACCAGGCAAGCAACGGGCGGACCCGGCCGACCGCCGCGCTCGACCTGTTGTCCCAGGTGAGGGCCACCGGGGCGATCCCCCTCGGCTACCTCGGCCCCGAACACACCCAGGTGCTCGACCTCTGCGGAGGACCCGTCTCCGTCGCCGAGGTCGCCGGACAGCTCAAGCTGCCGGTCGCGGTCGCCAAGGTGCTGCTGTCCGACCTCGTCGACAGCGGGGCGCTCACCACCAGGCCCCCGGCCTTCCACCACAACCCCACGGACCGGTCCCTTCTGGAGGCAGTGCTCGATGGACTACGACGACAGCTCTGACCCCTTCCCCACCGCGCTGAAGATCCTCGTGGCGGGCGGGTTCGGAGTAGGCAAGACCACCTTCGTGGGCGCGGTCAGCGAGATCGCGCCGCTCAGCACGGAGGAACTCCTCACCACGGTCAGTGCCGCGACCGACAACCTCGACGGCATCGAGAACAAGGTCGAGACGACCGTGGCGATGGACTTCGGCCGGATCACCCTCGACCCGCGGCACGTGCTCTACCTGTTCGGCACCCCCGGCCAGGAGAGGTTCTGGTTCATGTGGGACGAACTGTCCGAGGGCGCACTCGGCGCGGTGATCCTCGCCGACACCCGCCGGCTGCAGGAGTGCTTCGCCGCCATCGACTTCTTCGAGGAGCGCGGCCTCGGCTTCATCGTCGCGATCAACGAGTTCGACGGTGCCCACCGCTACGACCCCGAGGAGGTGCGCGCCGCCCTCGACCTCGACCGCGGCGTCCCGGTCGTCCGCTGCGACGCCCGCATCTCCAGCTCCGGCGTGCAGACCCTGCTCGCCCTGGTCAAGCACCTCCTCGCCCACATCCCGGCCGCCCAGGCGCCCCACCACGGAGCCCGCACATGAGCCCCCGCCGTCTCCTGCTGACCCCGCAGGACGAGGACGCCCCGGAACGCGTACGAAGGCTGCGCGCCCTCGGCCTCGGGGAGCACCAGCACCCCGACCCCGCCCTCGACGCCTTCGCCGACCGGCTGGCGAACGTGCTGGCGGCCCCCTACGCGATGGTCAACTTCGTCGGTGAGCAACGGCAGTTCCTCGCCGGGCTGCACACCCCGGGGGGCCTCCCGCTGCCCGCCGCCACCGGGGCGGACGGCACCGGACGGGCGCGGCTGCTCACCCGTGACCACGGCTTCTGCCCGCACGTCGTGGTCCGCCGCCGGGCGCTCGCCCTGGAGGACGTGCGGGACTACCCGCGGTTCGCCGGCAATCCGATCGTCGACGAGACCGGCGTCCGGGCCTACCTCGGGGCCCCGCTGCCCGACCCTGACGGCCTCGCGCTCGGCACGGTCTGCGTCGCCGACGTCGTGCCGCGCCGCTGGGGCCGCGAGGGTCTGGACACCATCAAGGGGCTCGCCGCGGAACTCACCGCACGGCTCGTGGAGCGGGGGAGCGAGGGCGTGCCGCAGCCGCGCGGCACGGACGGCACGGTGGTGTGAAGGAAAGCTGCGGGCGCGTTTAAGAAACTCTCGATGGACCGCGGCCCGGCGGTACGGCACATTCCAGGGGGATCTCCCCACCGGGGGACCCAGGGCCTGTCGTTCGGATCAGCTCGCAGACGCGGGGTCTGGCACGCGCATCTGCGGCGTTGTCGTCACTCGCCGACGCTCCGCGTCGACTCCCTCCTCCGCCTTGCAACTGCACGCACCAGACCCCACTCACCGGCGCTGGATCGGCGTCGTCCGCCCCCTGCGACCTGATCCGAACGACAGACCCTAGCCGTCGAAACACAGGAGCCGTACGCGTGAAAGCGCTGGTCAAGCACAAGGCGGAGCCCGGTCTGTGGCTCCGGGACGTACCCGAACCGACCATCGGCCCCGGTGACGTACTGATCAAGGTGCTGCGCACCGGGATCTGCGGCACCGATCTGCACATCCACTCCTGGGACGGCTGGGCCCGAGGGGCCATCACCACCCCGCTGGTGCTCGGGCACGAGTTCGTGGGCGAGGTCGTCGACACCGGCCGGGACGTCACCGGCGTCAAGAGGGGCGACCGGGTCAGCGGCGAGGGCCACCTGGTCTGCGGCACCTGCCGCAACTGCCTGGCCGGCCGCCGCCACCTGTGCCGCGCCACCGTCGGCCTCGGCGTCGGGCGCGACGGCGCGTTCGCCGAGTACGTGGCCCTGCCCGCCTCCAACGTGTGGGTGCACCGGGTCCCCGTCGACCTCGACGTGGCCGCCATCTTCGACCCCTTCGGCAACGCCGTGCACACCGCGCTGTCCTTCCCGCTGGTCGGCGAGGACGTGCTGATCACCGGGGCCGGGCCCATCGGCCTGATGGCCGCCGCCGTGGCCCGGCACGCCGGCGCACGCCACGTCGTCGTCACCGACGTGAGCGAGGAGCGCCTGGAGCTGGCCCGCAAGATCGGCGTGAGCCTCGCCCTGAACGTCTCCGGCGCCACGATCGCCGACGGACAGCGCGAACTGGGACTGCGCGAGGGCTTCGACATCGGCCTGGAGATGTCCGGCCGCCCCGAGGCGCTGCGCGACATGATCGCCAACATGACGCACGGCGGCCGGATCGCCATGCTCGGCCTGCCCGCCGAGGAGTTCCCCGTCGACTTCGCCCGGATCGTCACGTCGATGATCACCCTCAAGGGCATCTACGGCCGCGAGATGTTCGAGACCTGGTACGCGATGTCCGTCCTGCTCGAGGGCGGCCTCGACCTGGCCCCCGTCATCACCGGCCGGTACGGCCACGAGGAGTTCGAGGCCGCCTTCGCCGACGCCGCGAGCGGCCGGGGCGGCAAGGTCATCCTCGACTGGACCGCGTAACCGCCGCCACCCGCACGCCCCTTCAGGCATCCTCAGGAGCCCTCCCATGTTCGACTCCGTACGCGACGACCTCCGCGCCACCCTCGACGAGATCCGCGCCGCCGGGCTGCACAAGCCCGAGCGCGTCCTCGGCACCCCGCAGTCCGCGACCGTCGCGGTCACCGCCGGCGGCCGCCCCGGCGAGGTCCTCAACTTCTGCGCCAACAACTACCTCGGCCTCGCCGACCACCCCGAGGTGATCGCCGCCGCCCACCAGGCCCTGGACCGCTGGGGCTACGGCATGGCCTCCGTGCGCTTCATCTGCGGCACGCAGGAGGTCCACAAGGAACTGGAGGCCCGCCTGTCGGCCTTCCTCGGCCAGGAGGACACGATCCTGTACTCCTCCTGCTTCGACGCCAACGGCGGCGTCTTCGAGACGCTGCTCGGCGCCGAGGACGCGGTGATCTCCGACGCCCTCAACCACGCCTCCATCATCGACGGCATCCGGCTCTCCAAGGCCCGCCGCTTCCGCTACGCCAACCGCGACATGGCCGACCTGGAGACGCAGCTCAAGGCCGCCGGGGACGCCCGGCGCCGGCTGATCGTCACCGACGGCGTCTTCTCGATGGACGGCTACGTCGCCCCGCTGCGCGAGATCTGCGACCTCGCCGACCGGTACGACGCGATGGTCATGGTCGACGACTCCCACGCCGTCGGCTTCGTCGGCCCCGGTGGCCGCGGCACACCCGAGCTGCACGGGGTCATGGACCGGGTCGACATCCTCACCGGCACGCTCGGCAAGGCCCTCGGCGGCGCCTCCGGCGGGTACGTGGCCGCCCGCGCCGAGATCGTCGCGCTGCTGCGCCAGCGCTCGCGGCCGTACCTGTTCTCCAACACGCTGGCCCCGGTGATCGCGGCGGCCTCGCTGAAGGTGCTCGACCTGCTGGAGTCGGCGGGGGAGCTGCGGGAGAAGCTGGCCGCGAACACCGGGCTGTTCCGGCGGCGGATGACGGAGGAGGGCTTCGACCTCCTCCCCGGCGACCACGCCATCGCGCCCGTCATGATCGGCGACGCCGCGAAGGCGGGGCGGATGGCCGAACTGCTGCTGGAGCGCGGGGTGTACGTGATCGGCTTCTCCTACCCGGTGGTGCCGCAGGACGCGGCCCGCATCCGGGTGCAGCTCTCGGCGGCGCACTCCACCGAGGACGTCGAGCGGGCCGTGGAGGCCTTCGTCGCCGCGCGGGCCGAGCTGGAAGCCGCCTGACGGTCCGGGCGGGGAACGTACGAGGTCACGCGGGTTTGCGATAATCGACCGCATGATCGAGGCGCGGCGGTTGCACATTCTCCGGGCGGTGGCGGACCACCGTACGGTGACCGCGGCCGCCGCCGCGCTGTACCTCACCCCCTCCGCCGTCTCGCAGCAGCTCGCCGCCCTGGAACAGGAGACCGGGCACCGGCTGGTGGAGCGCGGGGCCAAGGGGGTGCGGCTGACGCCGGCCGGGGAGATCCTCCTCGGCCACACCCACGCCGTCCTCGCCCAGCTCGAACGTGCGGAGGCCGAGCTGGCGGCGTACGACGCGGGCTCGGCCGGCACGGTGACGCTCGCCGCCTTCGCCACCGGCATCGGCCTGGTCGTCGCCCCCGCACTGGCCACCCTCGCCCGCACCGCCCCCGGCATCCGGGTCCGCGTCCAGGACGCCGAGGGCGACGCGAGCCTGCCGATGGTGCTCGACCGGCAGGTGGACGTGGCGGTCGCCGTCGAGTACCGGGGCGCCCCCGGCGCCGACGACCCCCGGCTCACCCACATCCCGCTGTACGCCGAGCCGTTCGAGGCGGTCGTCCCGGTCGGCCACCGGCTGGCGGGGGCGGAGGTGGTGCCCCTCGCGGAGCTGGCCAAGGACCCCTGGATCGGCCCCTACCCCGGCAACCCCTGCCACGACGTGGTCGTCCTGGCCTGCGAGCACGCCGGCTTCCAGCCCCGCCTCGAACACCATTCCGACGATTTCAGCGCCGTGCTCTCCCTGGCCTCCGCCGGCGCGGGAGTGGCCCTCGTGCCGCGCTCCGCGCTGCGCGGCCTGGACCTCACCGACGTCGTGGTCCGGCCCGTCGACGGGGTGGCGCCCACCCGCCGGGTGTTCGCCGCGGTCCGCCGGGGCGCCGAGGAGCACCCCCTGATCCGCCCGGTCCTGGACGCGCTGAGCGAGGCCGCGAGGGCCCACTGACGGGGCACCGGCGACCGCCCCGCCGAGGGCCGCGCCCCCGCTGTCGGTGCCGTTGGTTACCGTGCGGGCATGCCGGATGCCGAAGACGTACGCCGTATCGCCCTCTCCCTGCCGGACACGGTGGAGAAGACCGCCTGGAGCATGCCCACGTTCCGGGTCGCGGGCAAGATGTTCGCCACCCTCCCCGAGGACGAGACGTCCCTCGCCGTGCGCTGCCCGAAGACGGAGCGCGACGAACTCGTGCTCGCCGAGCCGGACAAGTTCTGGATCGCGGGCCACGAGGCCTCCTTCGCCTGGGTGCGCGCCCGGCTGGCCGCCCTGGAGGACGAGGCGGAACTGCGGGACATCCTCGCCGACTCCTGGCGTCAGGCGGCCCCGCCCCGTCTGATCGAGGCGCACCCCACGCTGGGCCTGCCCGCCTCCGGCTGAGCGCGCACCCGGGCCGGCACCGCCGCGCGGGCGAAAGCCGTGCGCGGCCGGCGCCCGGAGTGCGGTATGGTTTCCGTGCGCGTTCGCCCCGGGGGAAACCCCAGGTCAGGCGGACGACGGGACGTGGCGCAGCTTGGTAGCGCACTTGACTGGGGGTCAAGGGGTCGCAGGTTCAAATCCTGTCGTCCCGACTCGTGAGAGTCGCGGTTCAGGGCCGGTTTCGGAGACATCCGAACCGGCCCTCGGCATGTCCGCCGCCCTGCGGCCCCCGGCGGGGGGCGTTTCCGCCGAAATCGGCACCCGCAGGGCACCCTCGGCCACCGTCCCGCGGCAGCCGCTCCGGTCCGTCCTTCCCGCCGTACGTGACACCGCCCCACCACCCACCGTGACCCTCCCCGCCGCCCGCACCCTCCGGTGCGCGGGCGGCGCGAGTGACGCACGGCGCGCGGAGACCGGTGGCCGAAGCTGTTCGCACACCGTACGGACCGGCGAAAACCCTTGGACCGCACCGGCGTCCTCGCGGGACACTGCCACCTTCCACCGGCCCTCCCGCACACGACCGCCGTGCGGTGCGCCCCGACGCGACTACGGAGAGTCCCCATGCCCTCACCGCACGTACCCGACGCCCCGCCGGGCAGGTCCAAACGCACCGGCCCGGTCCTCCTCGCCCTGCGCCTCTACGGAAGGGAACTGGCCCGGCACAAGTGGCTCACCGCCGGGGCCATGCTGCTGCCCGCCGTCGGCAACACCGGCATCAACTACGTCGCCCCCCTCGTCGTCGCCAAGCTCGTCGGCCGCATCGCGGACGACAACGGCCTCGGCCTGCACAGCGCGCTGCCGTACGTGCTCGGCTTCGCCGGGGCCCTGCTGCTCGCGGAATTCATGTGGCGCCTCGGCCTGCACTGCCTCAACCGCCTCGCGGCCCGCGGCATCGAGCGCCTGTACATCACCGGGATGGACGAACTCTTCGCGAAGGACGCCGCGTTCTTCCACGACAACTTCGCCGGGGCGCTGACCAAGCGGGTCCTCAGCTTCGCCTCCCGCTTCGAGGACTGCGTCGACACGATGACGTTCCAGGTCATCGGCCGGATCGTGCCGCTGCTCTTCGGGGCGGTGGTGCTCTGGCGCTACGAACCGCTGCTGGTCGTGGGCCTGATGGTGATGATCGGCACGACGACGGTCTGCGTGGCGCCCCTCATCCGGCGCCGGCAGGCGCTCGTGCGCCGCCGTGAGGAGGCCATCGCCCGGGTCGCCGGGCACGTGGCCGACAGCCTGATGAACATGGAGACCGTCCGCGCCTTCGCCGCCGAGGAACGCGAGGCCGCCGAGCACCGCTCCCGCGTCGCCCAGTCCCGGCGGCTGACCCTGCGCTCCTGGGACTACGGCAATCTGCGCATCGACACCTTCGTGGCCCCGATGTCGGTGCTGACCAACGCGCTGGGCCTGCTCCTCGCCGTCGTCCTCGGCGGGGGCGCGCACGGCGTGGAGGCGATCGTGGTGGCCTTCACCTACTACGGCAACGCCACCCGCATCATGTTCGAGTTCAACCAGATCTACCGGAGGCTGGAGAGCTCCATGACGGAGGCCGCGCAGTTCACCGAACTGCTGCTCCAGCCGCCGACCGTGCTCGACCCGCCGTCCCCCGAGCCGCTGCGGTCCGGGCCCGCCGACATCCGCTTCGAGAAGGTCACCTTCGCCCACCGCGGCGGCAGGCCGCTCTTCCGGGGCCTGGACCTGACCGTGCCCGACGGGGCGAAGATCGGCCTGGTCGGCCGATCCGGCGGCGGCAAGACCACCCTCACCCGGCTGCTGCTGCGCATGACGGACATCGACGGCGGCCGCATCCTGATCGGCGGCCAGGACATCAGCCGGCTGCGCCAGGCCGACCTGCGCGGCCTGATGGCGTACGTGCCGCAGGACCCGGCGATGTTCCACCGCACCCTGCGGGAGAACATCGCGTTCGCCCGGCCGGGCGCCACCGAGGCCGAGATCCGCCACGCGGCCGAGGCCGCGCACGTCACGGAGTTCGCCGACGGACTGCCGGACGGCTTCGACACCATGGTCGGCGAACGCGGGGTCAAGCTCTCCGGCGGGCAGCGGCAGCGGGTCGCGCTCGCCCGCGCCATCCTGCGGGACGCGCCGATCCTGCTGCTCGACGAGGCGACCAGCGCCCTGGACTCCGAGAGCGAGGTGCTCGTCCAGGAGGCGCTGTGGCGGCTCATGGAGGGGCGTACGGCGCTCGTCGTCGCCCACCGGCTGAGCACGGTGGCCGGCATGGACCGGCTCGTCGTCCTCGACCGCGGCCGCGTCGTCGAACAGGGCACCCACCAGGAACTGCTCGCCTGCGAGGGGGCCTACGCCAAGCTGTGGCAGCACCAGTCGGGCGGCTTCCTCGAGCCCCTCGACGAGGACGAGGCGGAGGTCCCCGACGCCGACGACACCGGCGACCGCGACCCGGGCCGCCCCGTACTGGGCGCCGACCTGGTCTGAGGACGCGGCGCCGAAGGGCGCGCGGTGTGGCCCCGGGAGCGCGGGGAACCTGGGGTCACATGGACGAGCAGGCAGCACTTCACCGGTCGTACTGGCTCGAGACGGCCCCCGCGGGCGAACCCGGACCGCCGCCGGAGGACGGCCTCACGGTGGACGTCGCTGTGGTGGGCGGCGGCATCGCCGGGCTCAGCACCGCCTGGGAACTCGCCCGCGAGGGTCACCGCGTCGCGGTCCTCGAGGCCGGCCGGCTCGCCGGCGGGGTCAGCGGGCACACCACGGCGAAGCTGACCGCCCAGCACGGGCTGGTCTACGAGAAGCTGCGCCGCACCCGCGGCCCCGAGGCCGCCGGGCTGTACGCCCGCTCCCAGTACGAGGCCGTCCGGCACGCCGGGGAGATCGCCTCCGAGCTGGGCGTCGAGTGCGAATGGGAGGAGGCGACCGCCTTCACCTTCACCCAGGAGGAGGGCCGCGTCGAGGAACTGCGGGCGGAGGCCGAGGCCGCCCGCGAGGCCGGGCTGCCCGCCGCGTTCACCACCGAGACCGACCTGCCCTTCCCCGTCGCCGGCGCCGTCCGGGTCACCGGTCAGGCGCAGTTCCACCCGGTGAAGTACCTGAGGGCGCTCGCGGAGGACATCCGCCGCCGGGGTGGCACTCTCCACGAGAACACCCGGGTCACCGGCCTCACCGAGGGCGAGCCCTGCGTCCTGACCACCGAGGCGGGTACCGAGGTCAGGGCCCGTGAGGTGGTCGTCGCCACGCACTACCCGGTCTTCGACCGCGCGCTGCTGTTCACCCGGCTCACCCCGCGCCGCGAACTCGTGATCACCGCGCCCATCGAGGCCGAGGCCGCCCCGCGCGGCATGTACCTCACGCCCGACGGGAACACCCGCTCGGTGCGGACCGCCCCGTACACGGACGGCGAGCGCCTCCTCGTGATCACCGGCGAGCACTTCACCCCGGGCTCCGGGGTGGACGTCGAGGAGCGCTTCGCCCGGCTGACGGAATGGGCCGGACGCACCTTCGGCGACCTCCGTGTCACCCACCGCTGGGCCACCCAGGACAACGACTCCACGGACACCGTGCCGCTCGTCGGCCCCCTGCACCAGGGCAGCCGGCACGCCTACGTGGCCACCGGGTTCGGCGGCTGGGGGCTGAGCGGGGGTGTCATGGCGGGCAGACTGCTCGCCGATCTGATCGACGGACGCACCCCGGCGTGGAGCGGGCTGTACGACCCCCGGCGCCTCGCCTCCGTGGCCCGCGAGGGCGGGGAGTTCCTCAAGAACCAGGCCAAGGTGGCCCGCCACTTCGTCGGCGACCGCCTCACCTCGATGACCGGTCCCGGCGTCGAGGAGATCGCCCCGGGCGACGGGGCGATCGTCCAGGTCGGCGGGAAGCGCACCGCCGTGTACCGGGACGAGACCGGCGTCCTGCACGCCCTCTCCGCGCGCTGCACGCATCTGGGCTGCCTGGTCGCCTTCAACCGCGCCGAACGCGCCTGGGAGTGCCCCTGCCACGGCTCCCGCTTCGGCACCGACGGCGAAGTCGTGCAGGGGCCGGCCGTGCGGCCGCTGGAACGCAGGGAGTTGTGAGAGGGGCACCGGGTGCCCTCGCCGGAGTGTCGGAGTGTTGTCGTCGGGGTTACGTCGCCGGGGTTCCCTCGCCGGGGTTTCGGCCCGCGGGCGAAGGGCACCCGACCTCACAAGCACCGGCGAAAAGGTGCTTACCGTACTTTCCAGCTCTCCGCTCTCCAGGACGAAGAAGGAAGATGACTCGCTGTGACCGCGCACACCAGTGACACCTGCGTCGCCGATCGACTCGAAACCGGCTGGGCCAAGGCCAGGCAGGTGCGGGGCAAGGGCGTACGCACCTGTGTGCCGGCGGTCGAGGAGCGCGGCGAGCGCCACGGGCCGGAATCGGTCCGGGAGACCGAGGGGAACATCATCCGGGGCGAGGACTGAGGGCCGAGGAACAGGGGCCCACGTAGACCATCACGGAAACAGGGGTAGGTAGAGGGGCCGGAGCGGCGGTTGGCGGACCGTCGCTCCGGCCCCTCGGTCTGTGCGGCCTCGTCCGTAGTCCCTCGGCGTGTGCGGCCTCGTCCGTGGTCCCTCGGCGTGTGCGCGGCCTCGTCCGTGGTCCCTCGGCGTGTGCGGCCTCGTCCGTGGTCCCTCGGTGTGTGCGCGGCCTCGTCCGTGCGTGACGAAGGCGGCCCCCCGTCCCCTCGTGAACAGGGGACGGGGGGCTGCCGTGCAGGCGTGCTCAGCCCGCGGCCGTGAAACGCTCCCACACCCGGTGGGTGGCCAGCAGCCGCGTGACCTCGGCCAGCGCCTCCGGGCCGCTGTCGGCGCTCACCACACCGGGGGCGCCCGAGGGGACGCCCGCCGCCTCGAGCACCGTGCCGCCCCCGCCCCAGACACCGATCGCCTTGCCGTGCCGGAACGCCTCGTCCAGCAACAGCAGCACCCGGGGGTCCGTGGCCGTTCCGGAGGCCGGTTCCCCTGCCTTCGCGTCCCTGGCGCCGAGGGCGTCGGCGCCCCTGCCGGGCACCCCCGCGAGCAGCACCGCGTCGAACTCGATCGACCGGGCGGTGGTGAACGTGCGCTGCACGGTGACCGGGTCGGCCCCCTCGGCGTCCAGCTTGCCGCCCGCCGGGGCCACGACCAGCGGCACCATGCCGCCGTCGAGGACGGCCTGCCGTACCGCGCGCACGCCGTCCAGGTCGCCCTGCCCGTCGGTGACGATGGCGATCAGGCGGCCGTCGGCCGGCCAGTCCCCACCCACCTGGGAGAGGGCCGGGCTGGGCTCGACCTCCTCCAGCGCCACCGTCGGCTCCGGCGCGGGCAGCCCGAGCCCCGCGGCGACCGGCGCGCACAGCTCGGGGTCGATATTGGCCAGCACCTGCAGTCCGCGCTCCTTGATGGACTGCTCGTAGCACTTGCCGAGCTCGAAGGTGTACGCGGCCACGATGTGCTCCCGCTCCACCGGGCTCATGCTCCGCCAGAACCTGCGCGGCTGGCTGAAGTGCTCCGAGAACGTCTCCGGGGCCTCACGGACCTTCTTCCCCTGCGGCACGGTCACCGGCGTCTCGACGAACGCCCCCTCGTCGGCGCCCGCCGTGAACGGGCAACCACCGTCGAGGGAGTTGGGCCGGTACGGGGCCACGCCCGTGTGCACGGCCTGCTGGTGGAAGCCGTCCCGCAGCATGTCGTTGACCTCGGCGTGCGGGCGGTTGATCGGGATCTGCCCGAAGTTGGGCCCGGCGAGCCGGGTGATCTGCGTGTCCAGGTAGGAGAACAGGCGCCCGGCCAGCAGCGGGTCGTCGGTGACGTCGATGCCCGGCACCAGATGACCCGGGTGGAAGGCGACCTGCTCGGTCTCCGCGAAGAAGTTCGTCGGGTTCCGGTTCAGCGTCAGCAGCCCGATCGGCTGCACCGGCGCCAGCTCCTCGGGGACGATGTTCGTCGGATCCAGCAGGTCGATGCCCTCGAAGGTCTGCTCGGGGTTGTCGGGGAAGGTCTGGATGCCCAGCTCCCACTGCGGGTACGCGCCCGCCTCGATCGCGTCGTAGAGGTCCCTGCGGTGGAAGTCGGGGTCCACCCCGCCCGCGATCTGCGCCTCCTCCCACACCAGGGAGTGCACGCCCAGCTTCGGCTTCCAGTGGAACTTCACCAGCGTCGTGGCACCCTTCGCGTCGACCAGCCGGAAGGTGTGGACGCCGAAGCCCTCCATCATGCGGTACGAGCGGGGGATGCCCCGGTCGGACATGTTCCACAGGGTGTGGTGGGTCGCCTCGGTGTGCAGGGTGACGAAGTCCCAGAAGGTGTCGTGCGCGCTCTGCGCCTGGGGGATCTCCCGGTCCGGGTGCGGCTTCCCGGCGTGGATGACGTCCGGGAACTTGATCGCGTCCTGGATGAAGAAGACCGGGATGTTGTTGCCGACCAGGTCGAAGGTGCCCTCGGTGGTGTAGAACTTCGTCGCGAAGCCCCGGGTGTCGCGCACGGTGTCCGCCGAACCGCGCGAGCCGAGCACGGTGGAGAACCGTGTGAACACCGGCGTCTCGACGTCCTTGCCGAGGAAGGCCGCCTTCGTGACGCTCGCGGCGGTGCCGTACCCCTTGAAGACGCCGTGCGCGGCGGCACCCCGCGCGTGCACGACCCGCTCCGGGATGCGCTCGTGGTCGAAGTGGGTGATCTTCTCCCGCAGATGGTGGTCCTGCAGCAGGACGGGGCCGCGCGGGCCGGCCTTGAGGGAGTGGTCGGTGTCGTACAGCCGGGCGCCCTGAGCCGTGGTCAGGTGGGCGCCGTGCTGCGCGCGCGTCCTCGGATCGGCGCCGGTGGCCCGCCCGGTGGGGCTGACCGTCTCCGGCGCGCCCTGGTCCGGCTTGGGCGGCAGCGGCTCCCTGGGCTCGGTGGGCTCCGCGAGGGACGGGGTCTCGGGGGCCGGCCGGCCCGGCACCCCCTCGGGAGGCCCGTCGCCGCGGAGCACGTCGGCCGCCTTCTCCGCGAAAGCCCGCACGGGGTTCTTCTCAGTCATCGCACTCCCACGGTGGTTCTGTACGCGCCGTGCCTCACTGCGCGGCGGAGCCGCCTGAGTACCCGGGGGAGCAGGTGTCGAACGCGTGCGTTCGTGTGATTGTCGGCCCCTTGCCGAGGCTTGCCGACCCGGCTGTCCGGGCTTGCCGATCCGGCTGCCGGGCCCGCCGATGCGGCCCCTCGCATCACGACGCGCGGTCCGCCACGGGAGAGCCGTGGCGGACCGCGCGTCGTGACGGTCCCTCGGACCGACACGTCCCGCCCGGCGAGGGGAGTCAGCCCTCGTCGCCCTCCTCGTGCGGGTAGTTCTCCGCGTCGAACATCCACCGCTGCTTCTCCAGATCGGCGGTGATGGCGATCAGCAGGTCCTGGGTGACCGGGTCGGCCTTCTCGGTGGTCTCGATCCGCTCCCGCAGCCGCCGGATCGCCGACTCCAGCGCGTCCACGATCACCTGGACGACTTCGGAGTCGCGCACCCAGCCGACCTTCGGACCGCCCAGGCTGAACGAGGCGGCGATGGTCTCCGGCCGGCCGTCCGGTGCCACGCCGATCGCCGCGGCGCGCTCGGCCACGGTGTCGGAGAAGGCGCGGGCGCTGTCCACGACCTCGTCGAGCTGGAGGTGGATGGAACGGAACCGGGGCCCGACGATGCTCCAGTGGGCCTGCTTGCCCACGAGCGAGAGGCCGAGCAGATCCACCAGCGTCTGCTGGAGGGCGTCCCCTGCCACCCGACGGGCGTCGTCGGGGAGCGTGCTCTTCACTACGGTCATGCCGCGGTTCTCCTTGTCTAGTGTCCTCGGGTCCTTTGTCCTCGGGCCGGCGTCCCCGCGGGCCCTGGCGTCTCGGACGTCCCGCGTGTCCGCCCCACGCTCACGCGGGTGCCCACCACCCCCCGCCGGAAACCCGTCAGGGCCCGCCGGGGAGATAAGGACCGAAAGGCGAGATACTCCTTACGCGCCAGGTGGGAGCGGCATAGCATCGGTTGCCGCATGGACACGATCTCGCTTTCACACCTGAGCCCCTGGGGCTTCGCCGCGCTCGCCGCCGCCGTCGCGCTCGTCGGCTTCTCCAAGACCGCGGTGAGCGGCGCCAACACCGTCAGCCTGGCGGTCTTCGCGGTCGTACTGCCGGCCCGCGCCTCGACCGGCGTACTGCTGCCCCTCCTCATCGCCGGCGACGTCCTCGCCGTCCTCACCTACCGGCGGCACGCCCACTGGCCCACCCTGTGGCGGCTGTTCCCCGCGGTGGCGGTCGGCGTCGTCCTCGGCACCGGGTTCCTGGTGTGGGCCGGCGACGGGATGGTGAGGGTGTCGATCGGCGCGATCCTGCTGCTCATGTCGGCGGTCACGGTGTGGCGCCGGCGCACCGCCGAGCGCGGGAGGGACCCGGAGGAGGTGGTCACCCGGGGCGGCCGCGTCAAGGCGCGCTCGTACGGCGCCCTCGGCGGCTTCACCACCATGGTCGCCAACGCGGGCGGCCCGGTGATGTCGCTGTACCTGCTCTCCGCGGGCTTCCGCAAGCTCGGCTTCCTCGGCACCTCGGCGTTCTTCTACCTGATCGTGAACATCGCCAAGGTGCCCTTCAGCGTCGGCCTCGGCCTGATCGACGGCCCCTCGCTGCTGCTCGACGCGGCACTCGTGGTGTTCGTCGTCCCCGGCGCCCTCCTCGGCAAGTGGGCCGCCCGCCGCATCGACCAGCGCCTCTTCGAACGCCTCGTGATCGCCGCGACCGTGGTGGGCGGTGTGCAACTGCTGGTGCGGTGAGCCCGGGCGGGCACGTACGCTCCCCGGCATGCCCCCGCACGTCCTGATCCTCGGCGGCACCACCGAGGCCCGGCAACTCGCCGCCGCCGTGCTCGCCGCCCGTCCCGGCCTGCGGGTGACCACCTCCCTCGCGGGGCGGGTCGCCCGCCCCGGCGCCCTCCCCGGGCGGGTGCGCCTCGGCGGCTTCGGCGGGGCCGAGGGGCTCGCCGCCTGGCTGCGCGAGCACGCCGTGGACGCACTCGTCGACGCCACCCACCCCTTCGCCGAACGGATCACCGCCCATGCGGCACGGGCCGCCGCGGACACCGGCGTGCCCGCCGTGTTCCTGCGGCGCCCCGGCTTCCCGCCCCCCGCCCCGGAGGACCGCCACCTCCCGGTGCCCTCCCTCGCGGCCGCGGCCCGGACGCTGGCCGGACTCGCCCCGCGCCGGGTCCTGCTGACCACCGGACGCCTCGGTCTCGCCGCCTTCGCGGACCTCGACCACCACCACTTCCTCGTACGGTCGGTGGAGCCGCCCGGGCCTCCGCTGCCCGTCCGCACGGAGGTGCTCCTGGCCCGGGGTCCCTTCACCCACGAGGACGAGCTGACGCTGCTGCGGCGCCACGAGGTCCAGCTCCTGGTCACCAAGGACAGCGGAGGCTCGGCCACGGCCCCCAAACTCACCGCCGCCCGGCGGCTCGGCCTCCCGGTCGTCCTCGTCCGGCGCCCGGCACTCCCGGCGGGCGTGACGGCCGTCGAGGACGTGGCGGGCGCCGTGGCGAGGCTGGGCCTGCTCGGCGTCCTGTAGACGGCGGGGCGGGGGCGCCCTACGCGCCGGGCCGCCTGCGCAGCAGATACGTGTCCATGATCCAGCCCTTGCGCTCCCGCGCCTCCGCCCGCAGCCGGACGATCTCGTCGGCCTTCTCCGCCAGGGGGCCGGAGACCAGGATCTCGTCCGGGGTGCCGATGTACGCGCCCCAGTAGATGTCGATGTCGTCCTGCGCGTGGCGCAGGAACGCCTGGTGCGCGTCGAGCATCACCACCACGTCGTCGACCCCCTCGGGGAAGCCCTCCGCGAGACGCCGGCCCGTGGTGATCTGCACCGGGCGCGCCACCCGGTTCAGCCCCGTGCGGTGGCGGGCCACCAGCGCGGAGACACTGCTGATGCCGGGGACGACGTCGTAGCCGAACGCCACGTTCCCCCGCTCCCGCACCTCCTCCAGGATGCCCAGCGTGCTGTCGTACAGGGCCGGATCGCCCCAGACCAGGAACGCCCCGCGCTCCCGCTCGCCGAGTTCCTCGCGCAGCAGCCGCTCGTAGATGTCGGCACGGGCGCTGCGCCAGTCGCCGACGGCGGGGGAGTAGCCGGCGCCGCCGGCCGACCGGTCGCGCTCCGGGTCCCGGACCTCGACCAGCCGGTACGAGCCCTCGGGCAGATGCGCGTCGAGGATCTCGCGGCGCAGCCCCACGAGATCCGCCTTCACCTCGCCCTTGTCCAGGAGGAAGAACACGTCGGTGCTCCTCAGCGCCTTGACCGCCTGCAGGGTGAGCTGCTCGGGGTCGCCCGCTCCGATGCCGATGACATGAATCTCTCGCACGCCCCGAGTCTGCCGCACGCCGCCGTCCCCGCGTGCGGCGGCTCCGCGCGGGCTCAGGTCCCGGCTCCGTGCGGGCTCAGGTCCCGGCCCCGCCCCGCAGCCGGGGGGCCCGCGCCGCCGCGTCGACCGGCTCGCCGCCGCGCTCCACCCCGGCTGCCAACTCCCGCGCCCAGACGACCAGTCCGGGCAGGTCGAGACCGTGCGGTGCGGCCGGGCCCCCGTCGTGGGTCCGCCATTCCTCCACCGCCCCCGCGCCGCGCCGCAGCAGCCGGGCGCCGCCCCTCGCGTTGCCGCGGGCGGCATGGGTGAGGCCGACCGCGAGCTGCGCGAGCCCTCGCCACAGCCCGCGCTCCTCCTCCGGACCGCTCTTCCACGCGTCCTCGAAGACCTCGTGCGCGTGGAAGGGCCGGCCCGCGTCCAGCAGCGCCTGCGCCTCCGCGACCGACCGCTCCGGTTCCCGTACGATCCCCTCCGGCTGCCGGGGCACGCCCTCGGCGCCGTACGGCAGCGGCCGCCCCAGCCCGTCCCGCGGCCGTGCGTTCCGCGCCCGCCCCTCGGCGTCCCGGTCCCGGGCCTCGTCCCGCTCCCGGCCGTCGTCCGTGCGTCCTCCGGATGTCCCGCTCATGCCCCGATTGTCCCGCACGCCCCACCGCCCACCCCACGCGGGACGGCGTCCGGCGTACGGTAGAGTGCTCCACGCGCGAACGCGCGGTCTCCCCGCACGACGCGCAACGGGACGTGGCGCAGCTTGGTAGCGCACTTGACTGGGGGTCAAGGGGTCGCAGGTTCAAATCCTGTCGTCCCGACTTGTGAGAGTCGCAGAGCGAGGGGCGGTCCCGGAGCGATCCGGGACCGCCCCTCGACGCGTGACCGGCACCTGTCGCCGGGCCACCGCCGCGCGTTCAGCTCCCGTAGTGCACGGCCCGGGAGCGTTTGCCCCCGGTCCCCGGCACGGGGCCGCCGCGAGGGGAGATAGCAAGCAGGGCCCAAGGGCCGTCCCGTGATCCCTGGCGGGCGTGCGACGACAGCTACGGCACCTCGCCGCGTTGTCGGAACGTCCGCATACGTCCAGTATGCGGACGCCCTCCGCCTTGCGATGCACCGCATCTGACGCCGCACGCTGATCCACCAGGGATTACGGGACAGCCCTTAGGCTGCTGGTTCGGATCCTTCGAAGACGAGCGTGCCTGGAGTGTCGTCAGTGCCTGGAGAGTCGACCGTGACAGCAGTGACCGAGGACTCCCTCCTTGGCGGTGGTGTGTGGGTGGAGCCCGCCGCAAAGACGCCCGAGGCGGAGGGGCCGGAGGCGGGGGGTCCCGAGGCGGAGGGACTGGCAGTCGGCGCGGCGGCCGGCGACGACCTCGCGGACGGCGAACCCGGCGAGGTGCCCGCGTCCGTACTGCGGGACGCGCGGGACTTCGGGGAGTACGCCCGTACCGGTGGCTGGGCCTTCGCGCTCAAGGTCGCCCGCAGCGTGCGGCCCGGCGGGCAGGCGGCCGGGGAGAGCGCGAAGGTGTCCGCGAAGCGGTTCGCGGAGCTGGCCGGATGCTCGCCGGAGCGGGTCATGCGCCACTACAGGGCGTGGGACACGGCCGCCGACGACGGGCTCGTGCCGCAGTTCGAGGCGCTCGCCCCCGGCCAGGAGATCGACCTGCCCGAGGCCGACGTCTGGACGTCCTACTACAGCTCCCGCAACAGCGCCGGCTCCGTGCGCGGCACCGCGATCACCGCCGCCGCCGAGGCGGAGGGCATCCGGCCCACCAAGGCCCTGGAGGTCGCGGAGAACCCCACCGCGCTGCGGGCCGCGATCCTCGCCGACCCGGCCACCGCGCACACCGCCCGCGCCGCGCTGCTCGACCGGCTGCGCGAGGACCCGGCCCTGCAGACCGGACTCGCCCGTGACATCGCCCGCACCGACGAGCTGAAGAAGGCCGTCGCCGCCGAGAACCAGGTCGCCGGACGTCTCGGCTACGTCCGCCGGATCGCCGAGGAGGGCCAGGTCAGGACCCCTGCCGGGCAGACCATCGAGGCACCGGTCGAGCTGCGCCAGGAGGCAGAGCGGCACCTGTCGCTGCTCGACGAGCTGGACGAGGACGAGGACGCCGGGCAGTGGACCTCGGAGGCCTACGACACCGTCCGCGAACTCGTCGTGCGGACCGTGGAGGCCGACCCCGAACTGCACCTGACCGAACGCCGCACCAAGTTCTACAGCAGCCTCCAGAAGGCGACGAAGGTCTTCGAGGAACTCACCTTCGACGACGCCGAGGAGCTGAGCACGCTCTATGAGGACGACATGCTGACCCGCCTGGAGGAGCTCCAGCAGGCGATCGGGAGCTGCATCACCGCCCTGCGCGGCGCGGCGGCGGCCGCCCCGGGAACCGCCCCCGAGGACGCCGCCGACGGAGCCTCCGCTACGCCTCCCGCCGCACCTCCGCGAGCGTGACCGGCCGGTGCTCGGCCAGCGACAGTGTGCACGCCTCCGCGATCCAGCCGGCCTCCAGCGCGTCCCGCACCGTGCACGGTGAGGTCCGCCGGCCGGCCACCACCTCGGTGAACGCGGCCAGTTCGCGGCGGTAGGCCTCGGCGAAGCGGTCCATGAAGAAGTCGTACGGCAGCCCCGCCGGGAACGACACCCCCGGCTCCACGGACCGCAGCGGCAGCCGGTCCTCCAGGCCGACCGCGATGCTGTCCTCGAAGCCGTGCAACTCCATGCGGACGTCGTAACCCCGGGCGTTGTGGCGGCTGTTGGACACCACCGCGAGGGTGCCGTCGTCCAGCGTGAGCAGCGCGCCGGTGGTGTCCGCGTCCCCCGCCTCCCTGATGTACGCGGCGCCCCGGTTGCCGCCGGTGGCGTACACCTCGGTGACCTCGCGGCCGGTCACCCAGCGGATGATGTCGAAGTCGTGCACGGCGCAGTCGCGGAAGATGCCGCCGGAGGCGGCGATGTACGCGGCAGGGGGCGGCGCCGGGTCCAGCGTCGTGGACCGCACGGTGTGCAGCGGCCCCAGCTCCCCGCGCAGGACCGCCTCCCGGGCGGCGCCGAAACCGGCGTCGAAGCGGCGGTTGTAGCCGATCTGGATCTCCACCCCGGCCTCCCGCACCGCCGCGAGCACCTCCGTGCCCTCCCGCATGGTGCGCGCGACCGGCTTCTCGCAGAACACGGGCACCCCGGCGCGCACCGCCGCGAGCAGCAGCTCCGGGTGGGCGTCCGTGGCCGCGGCGATCACCACGCCGTCCACGCCGGCCGCCAGGACCGCCTCCGGGGTGTCCGCCACCTCGGCGCCGAAGCGTTCGGCGGCCCGCTTGGCGGCCGCCGCGTACGGGTCGGTGACCACGAGGGAGTCGACCACCGGGAGGGCGGAGAGGGTCTCGGCGTGGAACGCGCCGATCCGTCCGAGCCCCATGATGCCGATGCGCATGTGCTGCCTCTCGTCTCGTTCCCGGCCGCGCCGCGCCCGCGGCCGGCCGTGGTTGCGTGTCTCAGTCCTGTCCGCCGGGGACCTGTTGGTCCCAGTCGAGGACCGACCCGGTGACCACGCCGGAGCGGTCGGACAGCAGCAGGACGACGAACTCGGCGATCTCGGCGGGGTCACCGAGTCTGCCCATGGGCAGCCGCCGGCCGGCCTCCTCGCGCCAGTTCTCGCCCGCCCCGTGGAAGGTCCGCTGGGTGGCGTCCTCGCCCTCCGTCGCCGTCCAGCCGATGTTGAGCGTATTGATCCGGATGCGGTCCCAGCGGTGGGCGTGGGCCGCGTTGCGGGTCAGCCCCGCGAGCCCCGCCTTGGCGGCGGAGTAGGCGGCCAGGTGCGGCGGCCCGCCGTGCGCGCAGTTCGACCCGATGTTGACGATCGTGCCGGGCGCCCCGCGCGCCACCATGTCGGCCACGGCGGCCCGCATCGCGAAGAACGGCCCCCGGAGGTTGACCGCGAGGTGCGCGTCGAACAGCTCGGGCGTGGTGTCGAGGAGCGTGCCGCGCGAGGTGAGCCCGGCGGCGTTGACCAGGCAGTCGACGCGGCCGTGCGCCGCCACCACCCGGGTCACGCTCGCGCCGGCCTGCTCCGCGTCGGCGAGGTCGGCCCGGGCGTACGCGGCCCTCGCCCCGGCGGCGGTCAGCTCGGCGACCAGGGCCTCGCCCGGCTCCGCCCGGCGGCCGGTGACCGTGACGATCGCGCCCTCTCGTGCGGCGGCCCGGGCGACGGCGGCGCCGACGCCCTGGGTGCCGCCGTTGACCAGGACGACCTTGCCGTCCAGCAGCCCGCCCATGCGTCCCTCCTCTCTCCCGGTCCCTTGTCGCTGCGCAAGGAGTCAGCTCCGGCGGCGCCCCGCGGCGGCCGTCAGCGCCTCGCGCAGCGCCTGCGGCGTCCACTCCTCGCGTATCGCGCGCCGGACCAGGTCCGCCTGCGAGGGCGGGGCGAGCCCGTCGACCGGCGGGTCGAGATCCAGGTTGGTGGGGAAGGGGTAGCCCTCGGCCGAGGCGGCGACGACCCGGTCCAGCCAGGCTTCGTCCGCGCCCGCCGCCTTCCGCTCCCGCAGCACCGGATACACCGCGTTCACCACGGCCTCGCGGTCCACGCTCTCCATGGCCCGGCCGAAGGCCGAGGAGATCTGCAGCAGGTTCGCCATGCGCCGGACGTCCGCCGAGCGGTTGGTGCCGGCCGCGTGGAACAGCGCCGGGTTGAAGAAAACGGCATCCCCCTTCGCGAGCGGGAGCTGCACGTGGTGGGCGTCGAAATAGGCGCGGAACTCCGGCAGCCGCCAGGCCAGGTAGCCCGGCTCGTAGCGCTGCGAGTACGGCAGGTAGAGCGTGGGCCCCGACTCCAGGGGCATGTCGCGGTGCGCCACCGCGCCCTGCAGGGTGAGTACGGGGGAGAGGCGATGCACGTGCGCGGGGTACGCGCCGGCGGCCCCGGCCGACAGGAAGCCCAGGTGGTAGTCGCGGTGCGGGGACTGGGCGGCGCCGCCGGGGTTGACCTGGTTGATCTGCGAGGTGATCTGGTAGCCGGGGCCCAGCCACGCCTCGCACACCAGCGCGAGGACCTCGTTGGCGTAGTAGTCCGCGAACGCCTCGGGGTCCTGCCGGGCCAGCTTCTCCAGCGCGTTCCACACCCGGTCGTTGGCGCCCGGCGCGGCGAAATGGTCGCCCGCGACGG
Organism: Streptomyces griseoaurantiacus; assembly: GCF_036189845.1. Taxonomy (NCBI): domain Bacteria; kingdom Bacillati; phylum Actinomycetota; class Actinomycetes; order Kitasatosporales; family Streptomycetaceae; genus Streptomyces; species Streptomyces griseoaurantiacus. The sequence continues at coordinate 6,407,812 of NZ_CP108326.1, forward strand.
TGCCGGCCGCGCGCTGCGCCTCGATCAGCGCCTCGAAGGCCGCGGTGGCCCTGTCCACGACCGGGGCGTCCGGGAAGGCGCCGCGGAAGACGGCGACCCCCGGCCCGTCGGTCAGGGCCCGGACCACCTCCTCCGCCACCGCCCGCCGCTCGGCCTCCCCGGCGGCGCGCAGCCGTTCGCCCTCGTAGAAGGGGACGTCGTCCACCACCTCGGCGGCGTGGGGGTGGTCGGCCGGGTCGGTGGCACGCTCCACCAGGGCACGGAAGGCGTCGAGGTCGCAGTCCTGCTCGGACAGCCACGAGCCGCGCAGGGGAGTGGCGTGGGACATCGGCGTCCTTTCCTTCCTGGCCGAGGGGCGACGGGACGCCCGATCACTGTCATTCTGAGGAGCCCCGACCCCTCGGGCAACCAGCAGAGACCCCTCAAAAACCCCTCAACCGTCCCTGAGCCGACCCCTACCGGATCCCTGGCGAACCCCTGGGAGGACCCCGACATGGCCCACCCTTACCCGCTGCGCGAGATAGCCCGCCAGGCCGGGCTCAGCGAGGCCACCGTCGATCGCGTCCTCAACGAGCGCGGGGGAGTGCGTCCGGGAACCGCCCGCGCGGTGCACCGGGCCGTCACCGAGCTCGACCGGCAGCGGACACAGGTCGGACTGGTCGGCCGCAGCTTCATGATCGACATCGTGATGCAGGCACCGGAACGGTTCTCCTCCGCCGTGCGCGAGGCACTGGAGGCCGAACTGCCGCTGCTGCAGCCCGCCGTGCTGCGCTGCCGCTTCCATCTGCGCGAGACGGGGCCGGTCCGGGAGCTCGTCGCCACCCTGGACCGGATCGCCCGACGCGGTTCCCAGGGTGTGCTGCTGAAGGCACCCGACGTGCCCGAGGTCACCGCCGCCGTCGCGCGGCTCGTGGCGGCCGGCGTCCCGGTCGTCACCCTCGCGACCGACCTGCCCGCCACCGGCAGGCTCGCCTACGTCGGCATCGACAACCGGGCGGCCGGCGCGACGGCCGCCTATCTGACCGCGCAGTGGCTCGGCGATCGCCCCGGCAGCGTGCTGATCAGCCTGAGCAGCGGCTTCATGCGCAACGAGGAGGAGCGCGAGATGGGTTTCCGCGGCATCATGCGCGGGCTGCGGCCCCGGCGGGCGCTGGTGGAGATCGACGAGGGGCAGGGGCTGGACGCTGCCCAGTACCGTCTCGTCCGGGACGCGCTCGCCCGCGATCCGGAGATCCGCGCGGTCTACTCGATCGGCGGCGGCAACGTGGCCACGCTGGAGGCGTTCGAGGCGGCGGGCCGCGAGTGCGCGGTGTTCCTCGCGCACGACCTCGACCAGGACAACACCCGCCTGCTGGCCGCGCACCGGATCTCCGCCGTCCTCCACCACGATCTGCGCCAGGACATGCGCCAGGCCTGCCGGATCGTCCTGCGCGCCCACGGGGCGCTGCCGCCGGCCGGGCCCGTGCGGCCCTCGGCGATCCAGGTGGTGACCCCGTACAACATGCCGCCGGAGACCGGGGACACCGCCGGCGCCCCGGCGGGCGGCCCCGGCTGAGCCGGCGCCCACGGCCGGGAATTGGGGCGTGGCGCACCCGTACGGTAGGGTTGACCTGCGTGATCACGCGGGGTGACCCGCGTCGCACGTGACCGGGACGTGGCGCAGCTTGGTAGCGCACTTGACTGGGGGTCAAGGGGTCGCAGGTTCAAATCCTGTCGTCCCGACGGTCAGGACGAGAACGAGGCCGGGGCGGCTCAGCGGAGCCGCCCCGGCCTCGTCGTATGCCGTGTCGTGCCGTGTCCTGTGTGCCGTGCGGGTCCTAGACCGCGCAGCCCACGTGGGCCAGCGCCTGCTTGAGCAGGATGCCCTGGCCGCCGGGCATCTCGTTCTGCACCACCGCGGAGGCGGCCTCCTGGGGGCTGAACCAGACCAGGTCGAGCGCGTCCTGCCGGGGCCGGCAGTCGCCCGTCACCGGGACGATGTAGGCGAGGGCCACGGCGTGCTGGCGCGGGTCGTGGAACGGGGTGATGCCCTGCGTCGGGAAGTACTCGGCGACGGTGAAGGGCTGCAGCGAGGCGGGGACCCGGGGCAGGGCCACCGGGCCGAGGTCCTTCTCCAGGTGCCGCAGCAGCGCGTCCCGCACGCGCTCGTGGTGCAGGACGCGCCCGGAGACGAGGGTGCGGCTGACCGTTCCGTCGGGGCCGATGCGCAGCAGCAGTCCGATGCTGGTGACTTCACCGCTGTCGTCGACGCGGACCGGTACCGCCTCGACGTAGAGGATCGGCATCTGGGCGCGCGCCTGCTCGAGGTCGTCGGAGGACAGCCAGCCGGGCGTGGTTTCGGTCGTGTCGGACATTGGCCGATCATACTCAGCCGCAGCTCCGAGGGGGAGCGGACCGCCCACCCGGCCGCCCCGGCCCACCACCCCGCGAGAGCGGGTGGCGCGGGGGCGGCGCGGAAAAGCCCCGCACCCCCGACCGGGGGCGCGGGGCTTCCCACACCGTTACACCAGCGAGGCCAGCGCCTCGTTCCACGTGGCCGAGGGGCGCATGACCGCCGCCGCCTTCTTCACGTCCGGCTGGTAGTAGCCGCCGATGTCGACCGGCTTGCCCTGGACCGCGGCCAGCTCCTCCACGATCGTGGACTCGTTCGCGGCGAGCGTCTCGGCCAGCGGGGCGAAGGCCTTCGCGAGGCCGGCGTCCTCGCTCTGCGCGGCCAGCTCCTGCGCCCAGTACAGCGACAGGTAGAAGTGGCTGCCGCGGTTGTCGATCCCGCCGACGCGGCGGCTCGGGGACTTGTCCTCGTTGAGGAAGGTCGCCGTGGCGCGGTCGAGGGCGTCGGCGAGGATCTTGGCCCGCGCGTTGCCCGTGACCTCGGCGTACTTCTCCAGCGAGGGCACCAGGGCGAAGAACTCGCCCAGGCTGTCCCAGCGCAGGTAGTTCTCCTTGACGAGCTGCTGGACGTGCTTGGGGGCGGAGCCGCCCGCGCCCGTCTCGAACAGGCCGCCGCCCGCCATCAGCGGGACGACCGACAGCATCTTGGCGCTGGTGCCCAGCTCCAGGATCGGGAACAGGTCGGTCAGGTAGTCGCGCAGCACGTTGCCGGTGACGGAGATGGTGTCCTCGCCGCGGCGGATGCGCTCCACCGACAGCTTCGTCGCCTCGACGGGGGTGAGGATGCGGATGTCCAGACCCTCGGTGTCGTGCTCCGGCAGGTACTGCTTCACCTTGGCGATGAGCTGCGCGTCGTGGGCGCGGTCCTCGTCCAGCCAGAACACGGCCGGGTCGCCGGTGGCGCGGGCGCGGGTGACGGCGAGCTTGACCCAGTCGCGGATCGGGGCGTCCTTGGTCTGGCAGGCGCGGAAGATGTCACCGGCCGAGACGGCCAGCTCGATCACGGCCTCGCCGGACTGGTCGACCAGGCGGACGGTGCCGGTCGCCGGGATCTCGAAGGTCTTGTCGTGGGAGCCGTACTCCTCGGCCTTCTGCGCCATGAGGCCGACGTTCGGGACGGAGCCCATCGTCGAGGGGTCGTAGGCGCCGTTGGCCCGGCAGTCCTCGATGGCGGCCTGGTAGACGCCCGCGTAGGAGGAGTCGGGGATGACGGCGAGCGTGTCCGCCTCCTGGCCGTCCGGGCCCCACATGTGGCCGGAGGTGCGGATCATGGCCGGCATCGAGGCGTCGATGATCACGTCGGAGGGGACGTGCAGGTTGGTGATGCCCTTGTCGGAGTCGACCATGGCCAGCGCCGGGCCCTCGGTGAGCTCGGCGTCGAAGGAGGCCTTGATCTCGGCGCCCTCGGGCAGGTTCTCGATGCCCTTGAGGATGCCGCCCAGACCGTCGTTCGGGGTGAGACCGGCGCCGGCGAGGGTCTCGCCGTACTTCGCGAACGTCTTGGGGAAGAAGGCGCGCACCACGTGACCGAAGATGATCGGGTCGGAGACCTTCATCATCGTGGCCTTCAGGTGCACGGAGAAGAGGACGCCCTCGGCCTTGGCGCGGGCGATCTGCGCGGTGAGGAACTCGCGCAGCGCGGCGACCCGCAGCACGGAGGCGTCGACGACCTCGCCGGCCAGGACCGGCACGGACTCGCGGAGCACCGTCGTCGAGCCGTCGTCGCCCTTGAGCTCGATGCGCAGGCTGCCGTCCTCGGCGATGACGGTGGACTTCTCGGTCGAGCGGAAGTCGTCGGCGCCCATCGTGACGACGTTGGTCTTCGAGTCCGAGGACCAGGCGCCCATGCGGTGCGGGTGGGTCTTGGCGTAGTTCTTCACCGAGGCGGGGGCGCGGCGGTCGGAGTTGCCCTCGCGCAGCACCGGGTTCACGGCGGAGCCCTTGACCTTGTCGTAGCGGGTGCGGATCTCCCGCTCCTCGTCGCTCTTCGGGTCGTCCGGGTAGTCCGGCAGCGCGTAGCCCTGGGCCTGCAGCTCGGCGATCGCGGCCTTGAGCTGCGGGATGGACGCCGAGATGTTCGGCAGCTTGATGATGTTGGCGGCCGGGGTCCTGGCCAGCTCGCCCAGCTCCGTCAGCGCGTCGGGGATGCGCTGGTCCTCGTTCAGGTACTCCGGGAAGACGGCGATGATGCGCCCGGCCAGCGAGATGTCGCGGGTCTCCACGGCGACACCCGCCTGCGAGGCGTACGCCCGGATCACCGGCAGGAACGAATGCGTTGCCAGGGCAGGGGCCTCGTCAGTGTGTGTGTAGATGATGGTCGAGTCAGTCACCGGGTTTGCTCCGCTCCACGTCCACGTCTTCGTCTGCGACATTGCTTGACATCAAGATATCTCGTGACGGGGCGGGACGGCACGGGGGGCCGGGGGCCGGGGAGGCCGTCCCCCGCCCCGGGAGGAGTGTGAGCGGCGTCTCATTCTCCTCCGTGGCCGGTCAACGCCCCACGCGTCACTCCCGGCTGACGGACCGGCAGCCGGATGCGGCAGGATGAGCGCTCGCGCCCGGCGTGCCTCCCGCCCGCCGGTGGCGTATCGCGCATCCGAGATCCGAGCAGGTGGCACGTGACGCAATCCCTCATCCGGCCGTCGGCGGAACCCGCCGCCGCACCCCTCACCCCCGGAGGCGAGCGGTGACCCGGGCGCTCACTCTGGACGATCTCGTCGTCGCCGGGATCGCCCTGGCCGCGGGGCTGCTCGCGGGCTTCCTGCTGCGGCTGCTGCTGCGCTGGCTGGGCAAGCACGCCGGACGCACCCGCTGGCGCGGCGACGACGTGGTCGTGGACGCCCTGCGCACCATCGTGCCGTGGACCGCGGTCGCCGGCGGGGTGGCGGCCGCCGCCGCGGTGCTGCCGCTCACCAGCCGTGTGGGCCACCACGTGGACCAGGCGCTGACCGTGCTGCTCATCGCCGTCGCCACGGCCACGGCGGCGCGGGTGATCAGCGGTCTGGTGCAGGCGGTCACCCAGTCCCGGTCCGGTGTGGCCGGCTCGGCCACGATCTTCGTCAACATCACCCGGGTGGTGGTGCTGGCGATCGGCTTCCTGGTGATGCTCCAGACACTGGGCGTCTCGATAGCGCCCCTGCTGACCGCGCTGGGCGTCGGCGGCCTGGCCGTCGCGCTCGCCCTCCAGGACACCCTCGCCAACCTGTTCGCGGGCATCCACATCCTCGCCTCCAAGACCGTCCAGCCCGGCGACTACATCAAGCTGAGCAGCGGCGAGGAGGGGTATGTCGTCGACATCAACTGGCGGCAGACGACCGTCCGCCAGCTCTCCAACAACCTGGTCGTGATCCCCAACGGGCAGCTCGCCAAGGCGAACATGACCAACTTCACCCGGCCCGAGCTGGACCTCACCGTCCTGGTGCAGGTCGGTGTCGGGTACGAGAGCGACCTGGAGCACGTGGAGCGGGTCACCCTGGAGGTGGTCGCCGAGGTGATGACCGGCATCACGGGCGCGCTGCCCGAGCACGAACCCGCGGTGCGGTTCCACACCTTCGGGGACTCGCGGATCGGGTTCACGGTGATCCTCGGGGTGGCCGAGTTCAGTGACCAGTACCGGATCAAGCACGAGTTCATCAAGCGGCTGCACGCGCGCTACCAGCGGGAGGGCATCCGGATCCCGGCGCCGACCCGGACGGTGGCGCTGCAGGGCCCGGCGCCCGAGCCGGGTCTGGTCGGGCTCCCGCAGCAGCGGGCGGGGCGGCCGGCGGCGGAGGGGACGACGGGCAGGGGCCACTGAACGGGAGTGGCCGACGGCTGGAAGTGGCCGACGGCTGGAAGTGGCCGACGGCCGGTGGGGGCCGTTGACCGGACGGGGGCGATGGCCGGGGAGGGGCCGAGCGTCCCCTTCGGCGTCCGGCGTCCGGCGTCCGGCGTCCGGCGTCCGGCGTCCGGCGTCCGACGTCCGACGTCCGACGTCCGACGTCCGGCGTCCGGCGTCCGACGTCCGACGTCCGACGTCCGGCGTCCGGCGTCCGACGTCCGGTGCGTCCGGCGTCCGATGTCGGCGTCCCGCCACCCGGTGCCCGGGCCCCGCGTCGGCGGCACCCGGCGCCCGGGCCCGCGTCGGCGCCCCGCCCGCTCTCCTCAGCCCGCCCCGCCCCCGGTCAGCTCCTGCGTCCCCACCACTCCCAGCAGCTCCAGCAGGTTCGCGCTCTCCGTGCCGACCGCCGGGGTGAACCACAGCAGGCGCTGCCGCCCGTCCTCGCTGAACAGGTTGAGGCAGTTGACCTCCAGCAGGCCGAGCACCGGGTGGACCAGGCGCTTGCGGTCCTTGCGCCGGAAGGCCACGTCGTGCTCCTCCCACAGCCGGGCGAACTCGGGGGAGAGGTCGAGGAGCGCGCGGATCATGTCCCGGGCCTCACCGTCCCTCGCGTCCCGCCGGGCGGCGGCCGCCCGCAGGTCGGCCACGAAGGACCGGGACTGGACCGCGTGGTCCTCCTCGGGGTACATCCCCCGCGCCCCGGGTTCGGTGAACCACCGGTGCACGAAGCTCGCCCGGGCGCCCCGGAAGCCGCTCTGGTCCCCGAGCAGGGCCACCGCGAGCGGGTTCTGGACGAGGGTGACGTGCAGGTCGGTGATGACCTGCGCCGGGGTCGAGGGCATCCGCTGGATCAGGTCCAGCATGCCGGGATGCACGTGCGAGACGGCACCCGCGTCCGGCGGCACCGGCCGGTCGGCCAGGTGGTACAGGTGGTCGCGCTCGTCGGCGCTCAGCCGCAGCGCCCTGGCCAGGGCCGCGATCATCTGCTCGGAGGGCTGCGAGCCCGCCCCCCGCTCCAGCTCGTTGTAGTAGTCCACGGACGCCCCGGCGAGCTGGGCGACCTCGTCCCGCCGCAGGCCGGGCACCCGACGCCGCGGCCCCGCCGGGAGGCCCACGTCGCCGGGTTTGATGCGCGCCCGCCGCGACCGGAGGAACGCTCCCAGCTCGGTGTACTTCACAGAACCCATGTCGTCCATTGTGGGCGCGGAGGGGGCCGGGACACAGGGGATGGCATCCCCTGGTTCCGCCGGCCGGGGGCGCGCACGCTGGAGGCATGGACACGAACACCACACCCCAGCAGCAGACCACCAGGGTCGCGGTCGTCACCGGCGGCTCCCGCGGCATCGGCCGTGCGGTCGCCCGGGAACTCGCCCGGAACGGACTGGCCGTGGTGGTGAACTACGCCGGTGACGAGGGCGCGGCCAAGGAGGCGGTGACCGGGATCACCGCCGAGGGCGGACGGGCGATCGCGGTGCGGGCCGACGTCGCGGACGAGCACGAGGTCGCCGCGCTGTTCGACCGGGCCGAGCGCGAGTACGGCGGGGTCGACGTCGTCGTCAACTGCGCCGGCCGGATGGCCCTGGCCCCCGTCGCCGAACTCGACCTGGCCGTCCTGGACGCCCTGCACCGCACCAACATCCGCGGCACCTTCGTCGTCGCCCAGCAGGCCGCGCGCCGGCTGCGGGCGGGCGGTGCCTTCGTCGGCTTCTCCACCTCCGTGGTGGGGACGCAGTTCCCCTCCTACGGCGCGTACGCGGCCAGCAAGGGGGCCGTCGAGGCGATGACCCTCATCCTCGCCCGCGAGCTGCGCGGCCGGGACATCACCGTGAACACGGTCGCCCCCGGCCCCACGGCCACGGACCTCTTCCTGGAGGGCAAGACGGAGGAGGACGTCGAGCGGCTCGCCAAGGTCCCGCCGCTTGAGCGGCTCGGCACCCCGGAGGACATCGCCGGGGTGGTCGCCTTCCTGGCCGGACCCCAGGGCCGCTGGGTGAACGGGCAGATCCTGCGCGCCAACGGAGGAATGGTATGAGCGGCCCCGCCCAGGTCGTGGTCGTCACCGGCGCGTCCAGCGGCTTCGGCAACCTCACGGCACGGGCCCTGGCCGAGGCGGGGCACCACGTCTACGCCGGCATGCGCGCCACCACCGGGCGCAACGCCCCCGCCGTCGCCGACCTCGACGCCTTCTCCGCGGAGCGCGGGCTGCACGTCACGGCGGTCGAGATGGACGTACAGGACCAGGAGTCCGTCGATGCCGCCGTGGCCCGGATCGAGGCCGAACGGGGACGCCTCGACACCGTGGTCCACAACGCCGGCCACATGGTCCTCGGGCCGGTCGAGGCGTTCACCCCCGAGCAGCTCGCCGACGTCTACGACATCAACGTCCTCTCCACCCAGCGGGTCAACCGCACGGTGCTCCCGATGATGCGCCGGCAGGGCCGCGGACTGCTCCTGTGGGTGGGCTCCTCCTCCACCCGCGGCGGCCACCCGCCCTTCCTAGCCCCCTACTTCGCCGCCAAGGCCGCGATGGACGCGCTCGCCGAGAGCTACGCCGCCGAGGTGATCAAGTACGGCATCGAGACCACCCTCGTCATCCCCGGGGCCTACCCGAGCGGCACCAATCACTTCGCGCACGCGGGCACCCCCGCGGACACGGCACGGGCGGCGGAGTACGAGGAGGCCTACGGCCGGCTCCGCGAGGCCATGCCCGGCGCACTGAGCGGCATCTTCCCGCCCGGGCGCGAGGCGGACGAGGTCGCCGGGGAGATCGTCCGCGTCCTCGGCCTGCCGCACGGCACGCGCCCCCTGCGCACCCACGTGGACCCCAGCCGGGACGGCAGCGAGGTGGTCTCCGCCGTCTACGACCGCGTCCGCGCCGAGTTCTTCCACCGCATCGGCATCGAGGAACTCCTCACGCCGGGCGCGAGCCTCTGACCAGCACACACACCAGCACACACCAGCAACACACCACCTGTACCAAGGAGCACAGCCATGCCTTTCGCCAACTTCAAGGTTCCCGCCGGCACCCTCAGCCAGGAGGACAAGAAGAAGATCGTCGACCGCACCACCGACCTCTACGCCGAGATCTACGGCGAGCGCGCCCGCCAGGGCACCCTCGTCCTGGTGGAGGAGGTCACCGACGGCGGCTGGGGCATCGGCGGCACCGTCCTGACCGCCGCGATGCTCAACGGCGAGTCCTGACCCACCGCCCGAGGGGCCCGGCACCGGCGTGCCGGGCCCCCGGCATGTCCGCCGGGAGGGCCCGCAGCCGTTGCAGCGGGGTGGGCGGCAGCGCCCGGGCGTCGCCGCGCGCGTAGTACCGCTCGACGTAGAACTGTCCGGCACCGAGCACCGTCGTGACCGCGATGTACCAGAGGGTGGCGACCATCAGCAGCGGGATGACCTGGTAGGTCTGGTTGTAGACGAGCTGGACCGAGTACAGCAGGTCGTGCACGGCCAGCACGCTGACGATGCTCGTGCCCTTGAGCGTGCCGATCAGCATGTTCCCGGCGGTCGGCACGATGGACCGCATGGCCTGCGGCACGACGATCCGGCGCAGCGTGCGGCGCCGGCTCAGACCGAGCGCCTGCGCGGCCTCGGTCTGCCCGGGGTCCACGGACAGGATGCCGCCGCGCACCACCTCGGCGGCGTAGGCGGTCTCGTGCAGGGTCAGGCCGATCACGGCGGTCAGGGTGGGGCCGAGGAGGTTCACCGTCTTGACGGTGACGAACTGCGGGCCGAACGGCACGCCCAGGCCGAGCGTCGGGTACAGCGCGCCGATGTTGAACCAGAACAGCAGCTGCACCAGCAGCGGAGTGGACCGGAAGATCCACACGTAGCCCCAGCTCAGCGTGCGCAGCACCGGGTTGGCGGACAGCCGCATCACCGCGAGGACCGTGCCGAGCAGGAAGCCGAGCACCATCACCGCCCCCGTCAGCCACAGCGTCAGCAGCAGCCCGTCGAGCACGGCGGTGGTGGTGAAGTAGCGCCCCACGACGTCCCATTGGAACGCCTTGTTGCGGACGACGGAGTTGACCAGCATCACGCACGCGAGCAGTGCGAGGACGGCGGCGAGCAGGCGGCCGGGATGCCGGCGCGGCACGATCCGCGGGGAACCGGAGCCGTCGGCCCCGGACCGGGGCGGTCGTCGTGCGGTGTCCGGGCCGGGAGAGCCGGCGGCGGGAACGGAGACGTCGGAAGGCGTGAGCATCGGAAGGCCTCTCCGGGGAGGGATCGCTGGCGTGGACGACCACCCGGGGCACGCGCGGAGAAGCACGGCGGGCGCCGCGCGGTCCGGTGCGTCCGGGGTCCGACGTCGTCACGGTCGCCGCGTCCCTCAACGCGGCCGGCGAGGCCCGCACACGGCGGAGCCCATCCGCCGTCGATCGTAAGTGCCCCGGGCACGCGGGTGTCAACAGGGCGTCCGCCGTGGCCGGGTGGCCGGTCCGCCATCCGAACGGCGCTTGACGTACGGCGAAACGCACTGCTCAATTAATCGCATGGATGCCCAGCAGCGTTTGGTCTCGCGCGACCACATCGACTTCGGTCGAGTGTGGTCGGCCGCGTGTTGCGCCTGACTCGGCAGCGGGCCCTCTGAGCGGCCCTTCCCTCCCTCGGTGAGATCCCGGACCCCGTCCGCCGGCTCTCCCGACGCGGGCCGTCTCCCTCCCCTCAGCGTGCGCTGCCGCCGCACCCCTCGCCACCCCGACGCCCGTCGTCGTCACACCCGCACCGAACCGCCCGCGCCCACGCGCCGGCGGTGAACGGCTCACCCTCCCACCTCGTCCGACGCACCGTCACCTGACACGTGTGCGCGGCTCCCTCCGTCGTGTCCCGCACACGGTCACCCGTGAAAGGCCACCGTCATGCCCGTGCAGTTCCTCGGCATCGCCGCCACCAACGACGGCTCCGAGACCACCCCGCGCTCCGGCCCCGCCTTCGACAAGGAGTACACGCTCCGCCTCGCCGCCGCCCACGAGGAGCACGGCTGGGACCGGGTGCTGTTCGCCTACGGTTCCGGCTCCCCCGACCCCGCGCCCGCCGCCGCGTACATCGCGAGCCGGCTCGACCGCCTCGGCATCCTGCTCGCCCACCGGCCCAACGTGTCGTACCCCACCTTCGCCGCGAAGACCTTCGCCACGCTGGACCGGATCAGCGAGGGCCGGCTCACCGTGCACTTCATCACCGGCGGCAACGACCACGAGCAGCGCCGCGAGGGCGACACCCTCACCAAGGACCAGCGCTACGCCCGCACCCATGAGTACATCGAGATCGTCAAGAAGATCTGGACCACCCGCAAGCCCTTCGACCACGAGGGCGAGCACTACCGCTTCCACGACTTCGTCAGCGACGTCTTCCCCGTCCAACAGCCCCGCCCCGACGTCTCGTTCGGCGGCTCCTCACCCGCCGCCTACGCCGCCGGGGGCGCCGAGGCCGACATCTACTGCCTGTGGGGGGAGCCGCTCGCCAGGACCGCCCAGCAGATCGAGGCGGTGAAGACCGCGGCGAAGGTCGCCGGACGCCTGCACCCCCCGCGCATCCAGGTGGCGTTCCGGCCGATCATCGCCCCCACGGAGCAGGCGGCCTGGGAGAAGGCCCACCGCACCGTCGGCGCGATCAAGGAACGCCGGGCGAAGGGCGAACCGCTCGGCCGCCGCCGGTACACGGCCGAGCCCGAGAACGCCGGCTCGCAGCGGCTGCTCGCCATCGCCGAGGCGGGCGAGCGCTACGACCGCGCCCTGTGGACCCCGACCGCCGCCGCCACCGGGGGCGCCGGCAACTCCAACGCCCTGGTCGGCACCCCCGAGACGGTCGCCCAGGCCCTCCTCGACTACTACGACCTCGGCGTCGACATCCTCTCCGCCCGCGGCTACGACCTGCTGCAGGACGCCGTCGACTTCGGCCGGTACGTGATCCCGCTCGTCCGCGAGAAGGTCGCCGAACGCGACGCCGCACGGACCCCCCGCGGTACCCACAACCTCGCGGTGGTGGGCGGATGAACGCGCCCCGCACCCGGGTGCGCGCCCTCGCGGTCCTGGCCGCGCTGCCGCTCCTTGCCCTGACCGCCTGCGGTTCCGGTGACACCGTCGGCACGGCCGCCGTCGGCGCGGGCGCCTCCGCCGCCCCGACCGACGACCCGGTCGCCGCCGTGCGCAAGGTGGACTCCGTCGCCGCCCTTCTCCCCGCCGCCGTACGGAAGGCGGGCACGCTCAAGGTCGGCAGCGCCATCGGGGCGCCACCCGGCGCCTACTACCCCAACGGGCCGGACAAGGCGCCTGCCGGGCAGGACATCGACCTCGCCGACGCCGTGGCCAAGGTGCTCGGCGTGCGGCTGCAGCGCCAGGACGCCTCCTTCGAGACGATCCTGCCCGCCCTGGGCAGCGGCAAGTACGACTTCGGCACCGGCAACTTCGGCGTCACCACCGCCCGCCTGAAGACCATCGACTTCGTCACCTACATCGACGACGGCCAGGGCTTCGCGGTGAAGAAGGGCAGCACCACGCTCAAGAAGAAGGTCACCGACCTCACCCAGCTCTGTGGCCTGACCATCGGAACCGGCGCCGGCACCACCTTCGAGACCACCCTCGCCGCAGAGAAGGACGTGTGTGCGAAGGCGGGCAGGAAGCCCTACGACGTGAAGGTGTACTCCGAGAACGCCGCCACGCTCACCGCGCTCCAGCAGGGACGCATCGACGTGATCATGTCGACCATCAACGGGCTGCGCCACCAGGCGGCCCAGCCCGCCTCCGGCACCGCCTTCCTCGGGGAGTACCACCGGCTCGACGTGGGCTTCACGTTCAAGAAGCACTCCCCGCTCACCAAGGCCTTCCGGGCCGCCGTCAACACGCTCATCAAGAACGGCGCCTACGCCCGGATCCTCGACAAATGGGGCACCACCGGCTCAGCGATCGACGCCTCCCGCATCAACCCGCCCGAGCACACATGAGCGGGGTGATGGTGGACGTCCACGGGGTCCACAAGAGCTTCGGCCCGCTGCACGTGCTGCGGGGCGTCGACCTGACGGTCCACGCCGGCCAGGTCACCGTGATCCTCGGCCCCAGCGGCTCGGGCAAGTCCACGCTGCTGCGCACCATCAACCACCTGGAGAAGGTCGACGGCGGCTGGATCGGCATCGACGGTGAGCTCATCGGCTACCGCCGCTCCGGGGACAAGCTGTACGAACTCAAGGAGAAGGACGTACTGCGGCAGCGCACGCACATCGGCTTCGTCTTCCAGAACTTCCACCTCTTCCCGCACCTGACCGTGCTGGAGAACCTGGTCGAGGCCCCCGTCGCCGCGCTGCGCCGCCCGCGCGAGGAGGCGCGGGAGACCGCCCACCGCCTGCTGGAGCGGGTCGGGCTGGCCGAGAAGGCGGACGCCTATCCGCGCCAGTTGTCCGGGGGGCAGCAGCAGCGCGTCGCCATCGCCCGCGCGCTCGCCCTGGAACCCAAGGTGCTGCTCTTCGACGAGCCCACCTCGGCGCTCGACCCGGAGCTGGTCGGCGAGGTCCTCGACGTCATCAAGGACCTGGCCCGCAGCGGCACCACCATGATCGTCGTGACCCACGAGATCGGGTTCGCCCGCGAGGTGGCCGACACCGTGGTGTTCATGGACGGCGGGGTCGTCGTCGAACAGGGGCCGCCCGCGGCCGTCCTGGACGCACCCCGCCACGAACGCACCCGCGCCTTCCTCTCCAAGGTCCTCTGACCCCTGGCCTCGACGGGGCCGGGCCGTCCGCTGTGCCTCACACCCGCTGCCCCGGCCGTTCTCCGCCGCCCTGGCCGCTCTCCGCCACCCCGCAGTCTCCGCCCTTCTCCCGTCCCGGACTCCCGGAAGGCCTGCCCCCCCGTGTCCTCACCCTCCGCCTCCTCGTCGTCCTCGTTCCCTTCCTCGCCCTCCCTCCTCCACCTCGCCGTCGCCCTGGACGGCACCGGCTGGCATCCCGCCTCCTGGCGCGAGCCGGTGGCCCGCCCGCGGGAGCTGTTCACCGCCGGGTACTGGGCCGGCCTGGTCGCCGAGGCCGAGCGGGGGCTGCTCGACTTCGTCACCTTCGAGGACGGCCTCGCCCCCCAGTCCTCCCTGCCCCTCGCCCCCGACGAGCGCACCGACCAGGTGCGCGGGCGACTCGACGCCGTCCTGACGGCCGCCCGGATCGCCCCGCTGACCCGTCACATCGGGCTGGTGCCGACCGCCGTGGTCACGCACACCGAGCCGTTCCACCTCTCCAAGGCGATCGCCACCCTCGACCACGTCAGCGGCGGCCGGGCCGGGCTCAGGGTGCGGATCAGCGTCCGGCCGGACGAGGCGGACCACTTCGGCCGCCGCAGTGCCCCCCGCGTCGACCTCCACCGGGACCTCGCCGCCCAGCCCGCGGTGACCGAACTGTTCGACGAGGCCGCCGACTACGTCGAGGTGGTGCGGCGGCTGTGGGACAGCTGGGAGGACGACGCCGAGATCCGGGACGTGGCCACCGGCCGCTTCGTCGACCGGGACAAGCTGCACTACGTCGACTTCGAGGGCCGCTTCTTCCGCGTCAAGGGCCCCTCCATCACCCCGCGCCCGCCCCAGGGCCAGCCGCTCGTCACCGCCCTCGCCCACCGGACGGTCCCCTTCCGGCTCCTCGGCCGCCAGGCCGACCTCGGGTACGTCACCCCGCACGACGCCGATCAGGCCCGTGCGATCATCGCCGAGATCCGCGCGGAGCAGGAGGCCGCCGGACGGGCCGGTGTACCTCTGCACGTCTTCGGTGACCTGGTGGTCTTCCTGGACGAGACCCGGGCCGCCGCCGAGGACCGGCGTGCCCGCCTGGACGACCTCGACGGTGCCCCGTACACCTCCGACGCCCGCGTCTTCACCGGCACACCCGTCGAACTCGCCGATCTCCTCCAGGAGTTGCAGTCGGCGGGACTCACCGGCTTCCGGTTGCGGCCCGCCGTCGCCGGGCACGACCTCCCGGCCGTCAGCCGCCTCCTGGTCCCCGAACTCCAGCGGCGCGGTGCCTTCCGCAGTGCCTACGAGGCGGACACCCTGCGGGGCCTGCTCGGCCTCGCCCGCCCCGCCAACCGCTACGCGACCGCCTGAGCCGGAGGAGAAGCCGACATGACCGAGCCGCTGAAGCAAGTCCACCTGGCCGCACACTTCCCCGGCGTCAACAACACCACCGTCTGGAGCGATCCGGAGGCGGGAAGCCACATCGACTTCTCGTCCTTCGTCCACTTCGCGCGCACCGCCGAACGCGCCAGGTTCGACTTCCTCTTCCTCGCCGAGGGCCTCCGGCTGCGGGAACACGCGGGCAGGATCTACGACCTGGACGTCGTGGGCCGCCCGGACACCTTCACCGCCCTGGCCGCGCTCGCCGCCGTCACCGACCGCCTCGGGCTCACCGGCACCATCAACTCCACCTTCAACGAGCCCTATGAGGTGGCCCGCCAGTTCGCCAGTCTCGACCACCTCTCGGCCGGTCGCGCCGCGTGGAACGTCGTCACCTCCTGGGACGCCTTCACCGGTGAGAACTTCCGGCGCGGCGGCTTCCTGCCGCAGGAGGAGCGCTACTCGCGCGCCAAGGAGTTCCTCGCCACCGCGCACGAGCTCTTCGACTCCTGGCACGGCGACGAGATCGTCGCCGACCCGGCCACCGGAACGTTCCTGCGGGACGCGAAGGCCGGTGCCTTCGTCCACACCGGGCGGCACTTCGACATCCACGGCCGGTTCGACGTGCCGCGCTCCCCGCAGGGCCGCCCGGTGATCCTCCAGGCCGGCGACTCCGAGGAGGGCCGCGAGTTCGCGGCCGCCGAGGCCGACGCGATCTTCAGCCGGCACTCCCGGCTCGACACCGGCCGGGCCTTCTACGCCGACGTGAAAGCGCGCCTGGCCCGGTACGGCCGCCGTCCCGAGCACCTGCTCATCCTGCCCGCCGCCACCTTCGTGCTCGCCGACACCGACGCCGAGGCCGAGGAACGCGCCCGGGAGGTGCGCCGCCTCCAGGTCAGCGGGGCCACCGCGCTGCGCCACCTGGAGTTCGTGTGGAACCGGGACCTGTCCGCCTACGACCCCGAGGGGCCGCTGCCCGACATCGACCCGGACACCGGTGAGGAGCACCTCGCACGGGGCCGCGCCCAGACCCGCGAGTACCGCGACCGCCTGGCGACCGCCCGCGAATGGCGCGAACTCGCCGCCGCGCACGGCTGGTCCATCCGCGACCTGGTCATCCACACCGGCAACCGGCAGAGCTTCGTCGGCTCGCCCGCCACCGTCGCCGCGGCCATCGACGAGTTCGTGCAGACCGACGCGAGCGACGGGTTCATCCTCGTGCCGCACGTGACCCCCGGCGGTCTCGACGAGTTCGCCGACACCGTCGTCCCCCTGCTCCAGGAACGCGGGGTGTACCGCACCGAGTACGAGGGCACCACCCTGCGCGAGCACCTCGGCCTCGACCACCCGGATCACCCGGACCACGTCCGCCGGACGCGGCGGGTGGCCTCGTGAGGTTCCTCGCCATCACCCTCGTCGTCCACCGCCCCGACCCGGCCACCGGCGTCCTCACCCCCACCCACGAGCGGCTGCGCGAGGTCCTCGACACCGCGCTGCTCGCCGAGGAACTCGGCTTCGACGGCTTCGGCGTGGGGGAGCGGCACGAGCGGCCCTTCCTGTCCTCCTCGCCGCCCGTGCTTCTCAGCCACATCGCCGCACTGACCCGGCGCATCCGCCTCTTCACCGCCGTCACCACCCTCAGCCTCCTCGACCCCGTCCGCGCCCTCGAGGACTACGCCACCCTCGACCACCTCTCCGGGGGCCGCCTCGACCTGATCATCGGCAAGGGCAACGGCTCCGCGCAGCGCGAGCTGTTCCACGTCACACCCGAGGACCAGTGGGAGCGCAACGCCGAGAGCTACGAGGTGTTCCGTCGGCTGTGGCGCGAGGACAAGGTCACCGCCGCGACCCGCTTCCGCCCCCCGCTCAGCGAGGCGGAGGTGTGGCCCCGCCCGTACCAGCGGCCCGTCCGCGTCTGGCACGGCAGCGCCACCAGCGAGGAGTCCGTCGAGCTGGCGGCCCGGTACGGCGAGCCGCTGTTCTCGGCCAACGTCACCCATCCCGTCGAGCCCTACGCCGCACTGGTCCGCCACTACCGGGAACGCTGGCGGCACCACGGGCACGACCCGGCGCTCCTCACGGTCGGCGCGGGCACGGCAGGCATCCTCGTCGCCCCGACCTCCCAAGAGGCACTCGCCGCCTACCGGCCGGTCTTCGAGGACAACCTGGCCTTCGCCCGGAAGGCCGGACTCCCCGTCGTCTTCGAGACGCTGGAGGACTTCGCCGCCCGCAGCTCGGCGCTGATCGGCAGCCCGCAGCAGGTCGTGGAGAAGGTGCACCGCTACCACGAGCGGCTCGGGCACACCGTCCTGCACGTGCACGCCGAGGCGGGCGGGCTGTCCCCGCGCCGGCACCGCGCCTCACTCGAACTGTTCCAGTCCGCCGTCGCCCCCGTGCTGCGCCGCGAGATCCCCGACCCGCCCTTCGCCTGGGCCCCCGTGCTCCCGGCCGCCCCCGACCCCCAGGAGTCCGCCCGTGTCTGACCTCACCCTCGGGGTCCTCGACCTCGTCCCCGTCCCCTCCGGCGCGACGGCCGCCGACGCCCTGCGCAACTCCGTCGACCTCGCGCGCGAGGCCGAACGCCTCGGCTACGGGCGCTACTGGTTCGCCGAGCACCACCTCAACCCCGGGGTCGCCGGCACCTCGCCCGCCGTCGTCCTGGCCCTGACCGCCGCCGCCACCTCCACCATCCGGCTCGGCTCCGGCGCCGTGCAGCTCGGCCACCGCACGGCGCTGTCCACCGTGGAGGAGTTCGGCCTCCTCGACGCCGTGCACCCGGGCCGCTTCGACCTCGGTCTCGGCCGCTCGGGCGGACGCCCGCCGGGGGAGCACTCCGCACCGCCGCCGACGACCCCGGTCGTCGACGGGCGCACCCCCAACGGCCTGCTGATCCCGCCCCGGTTCTCCTTCGCGCACCTCCTCGGCTCGCCCCGCGTCGCCCTGCAGCGCAGGCTGCTCATGCTCCCGGGCGCCGACTCGCAGGACTACGCCGAGCAGATCGACGACCTGCTCGCCCTCCTGGAGGGCACCTACCGTTCCCCGGAGGGCGTCGAGGCGCACGTCGTGCCGGGAGAGGGCGCCGACCTCCAGGTGTGGATCCTCGGCAGCAGCGGCGGCCAGAGCGCCGCGGTCGCCGGCCGCCGGGGGCTGCGGTTCGCGGCGAACTACCACGTCAGCCCGGCCACGGTCCTGGAGGCGGTGGAGGGCTACCGGGCCTTCTTCCAGCCGTCCGAGCACCTCGACAAGCCCTACGTCACCGTCTCGGCGGACGTCGTCGTCGCCGAGGACGACGCCACCGCCAGCGAACTCGCCACCGGGTACGGCCCGTGGGTGCGCAGCATCCGCACCGCCGAGGGCGCCATCCCCTTCCCGACGCCCGAGGAGGCCCGCGCCCACCCGTGGACGGAGGAGGACCGAGCCCTCGTGCGGGACCGCCTCGACACCCGGTTCACCGGTTCGCCCGCCCGGGTCGCCGACGAGCTGGAGCGGCTGCGGGAGGCCACGGACGCCGACGAGCTCCTCATCACGACGATCACCCACGACCACGCCGACCGGGTCCGGTCCTACGCGCTCCTCGCCGAGGAATGGCGCCGCAGGGGGCACACCCTCGGACCGCGCTGACCCCTTCCCGGTCCTCCCCGGCGGATTCCGTACCAGGGCTCCCCGGGCTCCCGTCCGCCGGTTCCGTACCCGCAACGACGCATCGAGAGGTCCTCGCATGGCCACCGTCCTGTCCGTCTCCGGAAGCCCCTCCGCCACCTCCCGCACCGCCCGCCTGCTGCGCCATCTGGACCGGCGGCTCACCGCCCAGGGACACCGGGTGACCCCGCTGGACGTCCGCACCCTCCCCGCCGAGGCGCTGCTCCTGGCCGACTTCGGGCACCCGGCGATCGTCCGGGCCACCGCCCTGTTCGCGCAGGCGGACGGCATCGTGATCGGCACACCCGTCTACAAGGCCGCCTACTCCGGGCTGCTGAAGTCGCTGCTCGACCTGCTGCCGCAGTACGCCCTGGTCGGCAAGACCGTCCTCCCGCTGGCCACCGGGGGCACCACCGCCCACGTCCTGGCCATCGACTACGCCCTGCGCCCGGTCCTCGCGTCCATGGGCCCCGCGCACATCACGCCGGGCTGGTTCACGCTCGACAAGGACATCACGGTCGGCGAGGACGGCACCGCGAGCCTCGCCCCCGGTGCGGCGGAGGGGCTGGCCCGCGTCACGGACCAGTTCTCGGCGGCGCTCGGCGGGCGCACGACGGCGCTGGCGGCCACGGGCTGAGACCCGGGCCGCCGGGTCCGCCCCCCCCGCGGAACCCGAACACCTTCCACCGATCGGAGCCCCGCGTGTCCTCCCTCGTCTTCCACTGGTTCCTGCCCACCAACGGCGACAGCCGGCACGTCGTCGGCGGCAGCCACGGCACCCCCGTCACGCGCTCCGCGGGGGACCGGCCGCCCACCGTCGCCTATCTCGCCCAGATCGCCCGCGCCGCCGAGGACCTGGGCTTCGCCGGGGCGCTCACCCCGACGGGGGCCTGGTGCGAGGACGCCTGGCTGACCACCGCGATGGTCAGCCGGCACACCGAACGGCTGAAGTTCCTCGTCGCCTTCCGCCCGGGTTTCGTCTCGCCCACGCTCGCCGCGCAGATGGCCTCCACTTTTCAGCGACACTCCGGCGGGCGGCTGCTGCTCAACGTCGTCACCGGCGGGGAGAGTCACGAGCAGCGCGCCTACGGCGACTTCCTCGACAAGGACGCCCGCTATCACCGCACCGGCGAATTCCTCGGCATCGTGCGGGAGCTGTGGGAGGGCCGGACCGTGACGGCACGCGGCCGGCACCTCCACGTCGAGGAGGCACGGCTGACCCGGGTGCCCGATCCGCTCCCCGAGGTGTACTTCGGCGGCTCCTCGCCGATCGCGGGGGAGATCGCCGCCCAGCACGCCGACGTGTACCTGACCTGGGGCGAGCCGCCCGAGGCCGTCGCGGAGAAGATCGCCTGGATCCGGGGACTGGCCGCGCGGCAGGGCCGGGAGATCCGCTTCGGCATCCGGCTGCACGTCATCACGCGCGACACCGCCGAGCAGGCCTGGGCCGAGGCGGACCGGCTCCTCGACGGCTTCGACGCCGACACGGTCGCGGCCGTCCAGGCGGGGCTGGCCCGCAGCGAGTCGGAGGGCCAGCGGCGGATGCGCGCGCTGCACGGCGGCAGCCGCGACCGGCTGGAGATCCACCCCAACCTGTGGGCGGGCATCGGCCTGGTGCGCGGCGGCGCGGGCACGGCCCTGGTCGGCAGCCACACCGAGGTGGCCGCCCGGATCGAGGAGTACGCGGCCCTGGGCATCGAGGAGTTCGTGCTCTCCGGCTATCCGCACCTGGAGGAGGCCTACTGGTTCGGCGAGGGTGTCCTGTCGAGGCTGGAGGAGCGGGGGGTGTGGCGGCGACCGTGACGACGGTCATCGGAACGACATGTGCCGCGCCCCTTCTCACCTGGTGAGACGTTCGAGCGGGGGTGAGGCATGCGCACTTGACGAGGCCCCGCCGGAGGCAGAAACTCCAGTACGGTAACCCTACTGAACCAGTAGGGAATGAGCTCGCGTCCCACCATCCCCCGTGCCGTCACCGTTGCCGCGCCGCCCCCGTCGTCGTCGTTCCCGTTGCCCCGCCGTTCCCGCAGCCAGCACCCCAGGGAGACGCATGTCCGCCATATCCCCGACCGTCGTGCCGTCCTTCCGCGGCCGGATCGGCCGTGACGCGCGCAGCGGCTACTACGCCGCGCCCCGGCGCTACCGCCTCCACCTGTCGCCCTCCTGTCCGCACTGTCTGCGGATAGCTGTCACGCACAGCCTGCTCGGCCTCGACGACGTCCTCCCCGTCACGCCGCTGCCCGCCCTGCCCGACGCTCCGGACGGCGGCCACCGGGCGCTGCGCCCGCTGTACGAGGCCAGTTCGCACCAGCACCCCGGCCCGGCGGTGGCGCCGGTGCTGAGCGACGACTGGACCGGCACCATCGTCAGCACCCACACCCCCGGCATCCTCCGCGACCTGGTCCGGCGCTTCGGCAACCACGGCCCCGACCTGCGTCCCCGGGGCCGCGAGGAGGCCGTCGACGCCGTGGAGCGGCTCTGCGCCCAGGGCATCAACGAGGCCGCCCAGCGCGCCGGAGACTCCGAGGGCGACCCGGCGGAGCGCGAGGCCGCACTCGCCCTCCTGCTGCGCACCCTGGACTCCCTCGACACCCGCCTCGCCTCCCACGCGTACGTCGTGGGCGAGGAACTCACCCTCGCCGACGTCGAATTGTGGGCGGCGCTCGTCCAACTGGACGCCGTGCACCGCCATCACCTCGACGCCGCCGCCGTCCACCGCGTCACCGGGCACCCCCACGTCTGGGCCTACGCCCGACGCCTGACGGCCCGCCCGGCCTTCGGCCGGCACCTCGACCTCGACGCCCTCACGCGCAGGCACCACGCCCACTGCCGCGGTGTAGAGGCCGCGGGTGCCGCCGTCGCGATCGTGGACTGGCGGGCCTGCTTCCAGGAGGCCGGGCCCGAGATCCTGGAAGAGTCCGCCTCCTGAGGTCGGACAGCCCCGATGTGAGGGGATTCGGAAGACTCAGGTTTCCTTATCCACTCATGAATTGAGTAGCATCGGGCGTCCCTCGGTCCCCCCAAGGAAGGCAGACGTCCGCATGAGCAAGCTGGAGATCATCGTGGCGAGCACGCGCCCCGGGCGCGTCGGCCCGAGCGTCGCGCACTGGATCGAGTCGGAGGCCGCGGCGCACGGCGGCTTCGACGAGGTGGAGGTGGTGGACCTCGCCGAGGTGAACCTCCCCTTCATGAACGAACCCCACCACCCGCGGCTCGGCCGCTACACCCACCAGCACACCCGCGACTGGAGCGCCAAGGTCGCCGAGGCCGACGCCTTCGTGTTCGTCATGCCGGAGTACAACTACGGCTACAACGCCGAGCTGAAGAACGCGATCGACTACCTGCACAGCGAGTGGCAGTACAAGCCGGTGGGCATGGTCAGCTACGGCGGCGTCTCGGCGGGCACCCGCGCGGCACAGATGATCAAGCAGGTGGTGACCACCCTGAAGATGACGCCCGTCTTCGAGGCCGTCTCCATCCCCTTCGTGAACCAACTCCTCGACGAGGACAGGCGCCTGGTGCCCAACGACGTCATGACCGGCTCCGCGAAGGCGATGCTCGACGAACTCGTGCGCGTCACCGAGGCCCTGCGCCCGCTGCGCGCACCCGCCGCGCCATGACCACCGACCCGGCACCCGGCACGCTGGACGTCCACCCGGTCTGCGCGCGCTTCCACACGGCGATCGAACTGATCGGCGCGCGCTGGACCGGCGCGATCCTGCGGGCGCTGTTCACCGGTCAGTGCCGGTACGCGCAGATCAGGGACGCCGTGCCCGGACTCAGCGACACCATGCTGGCGCAACGCCTGCGCGAACTGCAGCGCGAGGGACTGATCGAGCGTCATGTCGTGCCGGAGACGCCGGTTCGGGTGCGGTACGACCTCACCGCCAAGGGCCGGGACCTGGAACCGGTCATCGAGGCGGTCATCACGTGGTCGCACACCTGGATCCCGCTGCCCGCCGCACCGGCCGGGGCGCCGGAAGGCGAGTGAGAGGGCCACCGGGCTCAGTCCGTCCCGGACACCGTGCGGCCCACCTCCGCATGCTCCGAGAATGCCGGGATCGCAAGGAGTGGAGTCGCGAAGAGTCGTCATGTATATGCCAGCAGAAATCGTATACACCGCGGCCCCGGCACGCCATTAATAGGTGACACGAGAAATTCCCGCCGGTGTGGAGATTCCGTGTGTCTTCACCTCGGCGGGAACCGGCGCCGAGGGGTGTGAAGTGGGGTGAAGCGCCCGGCGTGAAAGTGCATCAATCGGCCACTAACCACCCAATGTCCTCGGATGGTTGACAGTTTCCACTACCGCTTGAGAAGGTGAAGTGGATCAACATAACCGTTGAATTGCTTTTCGTAATTGCTCCTGTTCGGAGCGCGAGCGTTGACCGGGGTGTGGGATGTCTGGATCGCGTGGTGGTCGTCGTGACCTGATGGCCGGCCAGCTCGGCGTATGGCATGCGCAGCAACTGGACCCGGACAACCCGATCTACAACATGGCCGAGTACATAGAGATCCGGGGAACGGTCGACGCGCGCTTATTCGAGAAGGCCGTACGCACGGCCGTCTCCGAGATCGACTGTTTCGCCCTGCGCTTCGAGGAAGCCCCGGACGGCACGCCCCGCCAGTACGCCGCCCCGTCCACCGACTGGCCGTTCCACACCGTCGACCTCAGCGAGACCGAGGATCCGCGCGCCCGCGCCGCGGAATGGATGCGGGCGGATCTGCGTCGGCCCGTGGACCTGCGAGGCGGTGAGCTGTTCACCGAGGCCCTCCTCAAGATCGAGGACGGCCTCTTCTTCTGGTACCAGCGCATCCACCACATCATCGCCGACGGGCTCGCGGGCTCCCGCATCGCCTCCCATGTCGCCGCCGTCTACACGGCGTTGCGGGACGGCACCCTCCTCCCCGGCGAAGCCCTCCCCTCGGCCTCCGTCCTCATGGACGCCGACGCCGAGTACCGGGCCTCCGCGGACTTCGCACAGGACCGTCAATACTGGACGGAACGGCTGGCCGGCCTCCCCCGGGCGATCGGACTCAGCGGCCGCGAACCGTCCGGCACCCCCCGCGAACTGACCCGCCACACGCTCCACGTCCCGGCCGGTGCAGCCGCGGAACTCCGCTCCTCCGCGCGCCGCCTGGGGACGAGCGTTTCGGGCCTGGCACTGGCCGCGAACGCCGTATACATGCACCGCGCCACCGGCCAGGACGACCTCGTCCTCGGCGTTCCCGTCCTGGGCCGTAAAACCGCGCTGCGCGACATACCGGGAATGACCGCGAACATCATTCCCCTGCGCCTCGCGGTACGGCCGAAGGACACCGTCGGGGAACTCGTCAAGCAGGTGTCCCGCGGAGTGCGGGACGCCCTGAGGCATCAGCGATACCGCTACGAGGACATCCTCAGGGACCTGAAACTCGTGGGCGGCGGCGGACTCTATCCGCTCCTCGTCAATATCGTCTCCTTCGACTACGACCTGACATTCGGTGGCGCCCCCAGTCGCGCGCACTCACTCGGCGGCATCAATTTCAACGACCTGTCGATATCGGTGTACGACAGGTCGTCCGACGGCAGCATGTCCGTGGTCGCCGAGGGCAATCCCGAGCTGTACGACCCCGGGGCCGTGCGCGCGCACGCCGCGCAATTCCTCGACGTGCTGAACCGGCTGGCGCGGGCCGGGGCGGACGAACGCGTCCACCGGATCCCGCTGATGAGCGACTCCGAGCAGCGCCTCGTCCTGGAGCAGTGGAACGACACCGCCCGCGAGATACCGGCGGCGACCCTCCCGGAGCTGCTGCGGCCCTGGGCCGCCCGCACCCCGGACGCCCTCGCGGTGGTCCACGAGGGCACCGAGGTGACGTACGCGGACCTGCACGCGCGCGCCAACCGCCTCGCCCGGCTGCTGATCGACCGGGGCGCCGGCCCCGAGACACCGGTCGCAGTGATGCTGCACCGTTCCGTCGACCTGGTCGTCGCCCTCCTCGCGGTGCTCAAGGCGGGCGGCGCCTACGTGCCCGTGGACCCGGACCACCCCGCCGAACGCGTCACCTACGTCCTCGAGGACGCCCGGCCCCTGCTGGTGCTCACCAGCACGGACCTGGCCCCCCGCCTGGGCGAATCGCACCCGCCCCACCTCGCGGTCGACGCCCCCGAGACGCTCGCCGTACTCCGGGACCTCGAGGACACCGACCCCACCGACGCCGAGCGCCGGGCTCCGCTGCGGCCGGCCCATCCCGCCTACGTCATCTACACCTCCGGCTCCACCGGACGGCCCAAGGGCGTGGCCGTACCCCACGCGGGAGTCGTCAACTGGCTGACCTGGATGCAGGGCGCCTATCAACTCAGCTCCGAAGACCGGGTGCTGCAGAAGACACCCTTCGGCTTCGACGTGTCGGTACGTGAGTTCTTCTGGCCGCTCCTGCACGGCGCCAGGATCGTGGTCGCCAAGCCCTCGGGCCACCGCGACCCCGCATACCTCGCCGAACTGATCCGACGCGAGGGCGTCACGATCGCTCACTTCGTCCCCTCCCTGCTGCAGGTCTTCCTCCGCGAACCCACCGCGGCCGCCTGCACCACGCTGCGCGCCGTGTTCTGCAGCGGCGAGGCGCTCACCGGCGAGGTCGTCGGACAGTTCCGGGACGTGTTCGCCGGCCTGCCGCTGCACAACCTCTACGGGCCCACCGAGGCCTCGGTCGAGGTCACCGCCTGGACCTGCGAGGGCGACACCGGAGGCAGCGGTGTCCCCATCGGAGCACCGATCTGGAACACCCGTGTCCATGTGCTGGACGCCGCGCTGCGGCCGGTTCCGGTGGGTGTGGCGGGGGAGTTGTATCTCGCGGGGGCGGGGCTTGCCCGGGGGTATCTGGGCCGTCCGGGGATGACGGCGGAGCGGTTCGTGGCGAACCCGTACGGCGGTCCGGGGGAGCGGATGTACCGCACGGGTGATCTGGCCCGCTGGAACGTGGACGGTCAGGTCGAATACCTCGGCCGTACCGACGACCAGGTGAAGATCCGTGGTTTCCGGATCGAGCTGGGCGAGGTCGAGTCGGCGCTTGCCGCGCACTCCGGCGTCGCGCAGTCGGCGGTGGTGGTGCGCGAGGACCGCCCCGGCGACCGGCGTCTCGTCGGCTACCTGGTCGCGGTGGGTGGTCCGGAGAGCGTGGAGGTCGCCGCGGTACGCCGCCACGTGCAGGCCGTGCTTCCCGAGTACATGGTGCCCTCGGCGTTCGTGGTCCTCGACGCGCTGCCGTTGACCGTGAACGGCAAGCTCGACCGCAAGGCCCTGCCCGCTCCCGCGCATCAGGCGGCCGGGGGCGGCCGGGGACCGGCAACGGTCCAGGAGGAACTCCTCTGCACCGTGTTCGCCGACGTCCTGGGGCTGCCCGCCGTCGGCGTGGACGACCACTTCTTCGAGCTGGGCGGTCACTCGCTGCTGGCGACCCGGCTGGTGAGCCGCATCCGCTCGGTCCTCGGGACCGAGGTGCCCCTCCGGGCGGTCTTCGAGGCGCCCACCCCGGCCGCCCTCGCGGACCGGCTCACCTCCTCCGGCGAGCGGCGGCGGGCGCTGGTGCGGGCCGGGCGGACGGAGCGGACACCGCTCTCCTTCGCGCAGCAGCGGCTGTGGTTCCTGGGGGAGTTGGAGGGACCCTCGGCGACCTACAACATCCCCCTCGCCCTGCGCCTGACCGGATCGCTGGACGTCGACGCCCTGGAGAACGCCCTGCGTGACCTGGTCGAGCGGCACGAGGTGCTGCGGACCGTGTTCGCCACGGTGGCCGGGGAGCCGTACCAGCGCGTCCTCACCCTGGACGAGGCCGCGGTGTCCCTCCCCGTCCGGCGCGTGACCGATCTCGACGCCGCCCTCGCCGAGGCCGCGGACCACCGCTTCGACCTCGCGAGCCAGATCCCGCTGCGGGCCCGGCTCCTGGAGACGGGGCCCGAGGAGCACGTCCTGGTGCTCGTCGTGCACCACATCGCGGGCGACGGATGGTCCCTGGCCCCGCTCACACGCGACCTGTCGGCCGCCTACACGGCCCGCAAGGCCGGTCGCGCCCCCGCATGGGCAACGTTGTCGGTGCAGTACGCCGACTACAGCCAGTGGCAGCGGCAGCTGCTCGGCGAGGAGGGCGACGCGGACAGCGTGCTGGCCCGGCAGCTCGACCACTGGCGCGCGGCACTGGCCGACCTGCCGCAGGAACTGGCTTTGCCGTTCGACCGGCCGCGCCCCGCGCTCTCCTCCCACCGGGGCGGCACCGTCGGACTGACCGTCGACGCCCGCCTCCACGCCGCCGTGACGGAGCTGGCCAGGGCGGAGGGCGTGACGGTGTTCATGGTGCTGCAGGCGGCGCTGGCCGTCCTGCTGCACCGGCTCGGGGCCGGCGAGGACATCCCCCTCGGCACCCCGATCGCCGGCCGCACCGACGAGGCACTGGACGATCTGGTCGGCTTCTTCGTCAACACCCTCGTCCTGCGCTCGGACCTGTCCGGCGCCCCGACCTTCGCGCAACTGCTGGCCAGGACCCGCGAGACGGACCTCGCCGCCTACACCCACCAGGACGTGCCCTTCGAGCGGCTGGTGGAGGACCTCGCCCCCGCCCGGTCGATGGCCCGCCACCCGCTGTTCCAGGTCATGCTCACCCTCCAGAACACCGCAGCGGCCCGGCTCGACCTGCCCGGACTGCACGTCGAGACGCTGCCCGCGGGCCCCCTGCCCGCCAAGTTCGACCTGGACCTCCAGATCGCCGAGCGGACCGCCGAGGACGGCACGGCGGCCGGTCTGGCCGGATCGCTCACCTACGCCACGGACCTGTTCGACCACGCGAGCGCCGAGGCCGTCGTGCGGCGCTTCGTCCTCGTCCTTCGGGCGGTGGTCGCCGACCCGTCGGTGCCCGTCACCCGGGTCGACGTCCTGCAGCCCGGCGAGCGGGAGCGGCTCCTGCCGAGGCCGAGCGAGGACACCACGCCCGCGCCGGCGCCCACCACGCTGGTCGACCTCATCGAGGCGCAGGTAGCACGCACCCCGGACGCGACCGCGCTCGTCCACGACGACAGCGGGCTGACCTACGCCGAGATGAACGCGCGCGCCAACCGGCTCGCCCGCGCCCTCGTGGACAGGGGAGCCCGGCCGGAGGCACGCGTGGCGGTGCTCATGGACCGCTCCGCCGACCTCGTCGTCGCACTCCTCGCGGTGATCAAGACCGGGGCCGCCTACGTGCCCGTCGACCCGGCCCACCCCGCCGACCGCGTCGGATACATGCTGCGCGACGCCGGGGTCGAGCTGCTGGTCACCCACCGGGCCCTCTCCGACACGGTAGACGAGGGCGTGGCACGCCTCGTGACCGACGCGACCGAGACCGTGCACGTCCTGGCCGCCCAGGGCGCGGGCGACCTCACGCAGGAGGAGCGGGGAGCGGCCCTCCTGCCCGACCACCCCGCCTACGTCATCTACACCTCCGGCTCCACCGGACGTCCCAAGGGCGTCGTGGTGAGCCACGCGGCGGTCACCCACTACCTGGACTGGGCCCTCCGCGCCTACCCCGGCCTGGGCGGGCGGACGGTGCTGCACTCCTCGGCCGCCTTCGACCTGACCGTCACCCCCCTGTACGGCACCCTGCTCGCGGGCGGCACACTGCGCATCGCGGACCTCCGGGAAGGACTTCCCGCCGGGCCGGCGCCCACCTTCCTCAAGGTGACCCCGAGTCACCTCGGCCTGCTGGCCGAGGAGCCCACCGGGGCGTTCGAACGGGGAGACCTCGTCGTCGGCGGGGAGCACCTCACGGGCGAGCAGCTCACCCGGTGGCGGTCCGCGCACCCGGACGTCCTCGTGACCAACGAGTACGGCCCCACCGAGGCGGCCGTCGGGTGCGTCACCTTCACCCTCGGCCCCGGGGAGCCGGACACGACGGGCGGCATCCCCATCGGCCGGCCCGCACCGCACACGGGAGTCCTCGTCCTGGACGCGGGGCTGCGGCCGGTACCGCCGGGGGTTGCCGGTGAGTTGTACCTCGCCGGTGCCCAGCTCGCGCGCGGCTACCTGGACCGGCCGGGACTGACGGCGGAACGGTTCGTCGCGAACCCGTACGGCGGTCCGGGTGAGCGGATGTACCGCACCGGCGACCTGGCCCGCTGGAACGGGGACGGGGAGCTGGAGTACCTCGGGCGGACCGACGACCAGGTGAAGATCCGTGGTTTCCGGATCGAGCTGGGCGAGGTCGAGGCGGCGCTTGCCGCGCACCCCGGCGTCGCACGGTCGGCGGTGGTGGTGCGCGAGGACCGCCCCGGTGACCGTCGACTGGTCGCCTACATCGTGCCCGCCACCGGCAACCCCGGCGGCGTCGACACCGTGGCCCTGCGCGCCCACCTCGGCTCCGTGCTGCCGGAGTACATGGTGCCCTCGGCCCTGGTGGCTCTCGACGCGCTGCCGTTGACGGTGAACGGCAAGCTCGACCGTGCGGCCCTGCCCGCCCCGGAGTACCGGGCGTCCGGCGACGGCCGGGGACCGGCGACGGTCCAGGAGGAACTGCTGTGCTCGGTGTTCGCCGAGGTGCTGGGTCTGCCCGCGGTCGGCGTGGACGACAACTTCTTCGAGCTCGGCGGTCATTCGCTGCTGGCGACCCGGCTGGTGAGCCGTATCCGTTCGGTCTTCGGGGCCGAGGTGCCCGTCCGCGCGGTCTTCGAGGCGCCCACCCCTGCCGTTCTGGTGAGCCGGCTGACGACGTCCACGGCACGAAGGCGCCCGCTCGTGCGGGGCGAGCGCGCGGAGCGCATGCCCTTGTCGTTCGCCCAGCAGCGGCTGTGGTTCCTGGGGGAGTTGGAGGGGCCGTCGGCGACCTACAACATTCCGGTGGCTGTGCGGTTGACCGGTGTGCTGGAGGTGGAGGCGTTGCGTTCGGCGTTGGCCGACGTGGTGGGCCGCCACGAGGTGTTGCGGACGGTCTTCACCGCCGATGAGGGTGTTCCCCGGCAGCGGATTCTTCCTGCGCCCGAGTCTTTCGAGTTGCCGGTGACCGTTGTGGAGCGTTCGGGTGTGGAGCGGGCTGTCGCGGGGTTGGCGGTGCGTGCGTTTGATCTGGCGGCGGAGATGCCCCTGCGGGCGTGGTTGTTGAGGGTGGCGCCGGATGAGCACGTCCTGCTGATGGTGGTGCATCACATCGCCGGTGATGGTTGGTCGATGGGGCCGTTGGCGCGGGATGTGTCGGTGGCGTATCGGGCGTGTGTGGCGGGTGGTGTGCCGGGGTGGGCTCCGTTGGTGGTGCAGTACGCGGATTACACGTTGTGGCAGCGGGAGTTGCTGGGTGAGGAGGGTGATCCGGGCAGTGTTCTGAGTGAGCAGTTGGCGTTCTGGCGGAAGGCTTTGGACGGGGTGCCGCAGGAGTTGGCGTTGCCGTTCGACCGTCCGCGTCCGGCGGTGGCCTCGCATCGTGGTGGGCGGGTGGAGATCCGTGTTCCGGCGGAGGTCCACGCCCGGGTCGCGGAGTTGGCGCGTGCCGAGGGTGTGACGGTGTTCATGGTGCTGCAGGCCTCGCTTGCGGTGCTGTTGTCCCGGATGGGTGCGGGCTCCGATATTCCGGTGGGTACGCCGGTGGCGGGGCGTACGGACGAGGCTTTGGACGAGTTGGTCGGGTTCTTCGTGAACACGCTGGTGATGCGCACGGATCTTTCCGGTGACCCGACGTTCGTGGAGCTGTTGGAGCGGGTGCGGGAGAACGGGCTGGGGGCCCTCGCGCACCAGGACGTGCCCTTCGAGCGGCTGGTGGAGGATCTGGCTCCGGCCCGGTCGATGGCCCGCCACCCGCTGTTCCAGGTCATGCTCGCCCTGCAGAACACCGCCCCCGCCGACCTCGACCTCCCCGGCATCCACACCGAGCTTCTGCCCACCGGAGAGCCGGTGGCCAAGTTCGACCTGTCGTTCGCTCTCACCGAAAGCTTCGGCATCGCGACCGAGACCGCGACCGAGACCGCGATCGGCACCGACACCGCGACCGGTGCCGATGCCACGACGGGCACCGAGATCGAGACCCGCACCGAGACCCCGACCGGCACCGAAGCGGAGACCGCGCGTCGCCGCCCGGCCGGTCTGCTCGGCGCCGTCGACTACGCCGCCGACCTGTTCGAGCACGACACGGTACAGGCACTGGCCGACCGGTTCGTCCGCGTCCTGGACGCCCTCACCAGGGAACCGCACCGGCACGTCGGCACCGTCGACATCCTGGACCCGGCGGAGCGGCACCGTCTCCTCGTCGGCTGGAACGACTCCGCCCGCGAGGTCCCGGCGGCCACGCTGCCCGAGCTGTTCCAGGCCCAGGCCGCCCGTACCCCCGAGGCGCCCGCCGTGGTGTTCGCCGGCACCGAGGTGACCTACGCCGAGCTCAACGCCCGCGCGAACCGGCTGGCCCGGCTGCTGATCGAGCGGGGGGTGGGCCCCGAGTCGCCGGTGGCGGTGATGGTGCACCGCTCGGTCGACCTCGTCCTCGGCTTCCTGGCGATCACGAAGGCGGGCGGTGCCTACCTTCCCGTGGACCCGGACTACCCGGCCGAGCGGGTCGCCTATGTCCTCGAGGACGCCCGGCCCGCGCTGGTGCTCACCAGCACGGACCTGGCCCCCCGTCTGGGCGAGACGCCCCCGTCCCACCTCGTGGTCGACGCGCCCGAGACGCTCGCCGTACTCCGGGGCTTCGAGGACACCGACCTCACCGACGCCGAGCGCCGGGCCCCGCTGCGGCCGGCCCATCCCGCCTACGTCATCTACACCTCCGGCTCCACCGGACGGCCCAAGGGTGTGACCGTCACTCACCAGGGGCTGCCGAGTGTGGCCGCCGCGCAGGCCGTGGACCTGGGGATCACCCCCGGCACCCGCATGCTCCAGTTCGCGTCGATGAGCTTCGACGCGTCGGTGTGGGAGACGGTGACGGCCCTGTGCAACGGGGCCTGCCTGGTGTCGGCCCCGTCGCACGACCTCCTCCCCGGACCGGCGCTCGTCCGCCTGGTCGCCGAGCACCAGGTCACGCACGCGATGCTGACCCCCGCCGTGCTGGCGCTGCTGGATCCCGAGGAACTGCCCACGCTCAGGACCCTCGTCACCGGCGGCGAGGCCGTCGGCCAGAGCGTGGTCGAGAGCTGGGCGCCCGGACGCCGGCTCGTCAACGCCTACGGTCCGACGGAGTCCACCGTCTGCGCCACCTCCGCCGGCCCGCTGTCCCCCGGTCCGACGGGCCCATCCATCGGCGGCCCCGTCCCCAACTCCCGTGCCTACGTGCTGGATGCGGCCCTGCGGCCGGTGCCGCCGGGTGTGGGGGGCGAGCTGTACGTCGCCGGGGCGGGCCTGGCCCGCGGCTATCTCGGCCGCTCCAGGCTGACGGCGGAACGGTTCGTCGCGAACCCGTACGGCGTGCCGGGGGAGCGGATGTACCGCACCGGCGACCTGGCCCGCTGGAACGCGGACGGGGAGCTGGAGTACCTCGGGCGGACCGACGACCAGGTGAAGATCCGTGGTTTCCGGATCGAGCTGGGCGAGGTCGAGGCCGCGCTGGCCGCGCACCCCGCCGTCGGCCGGTCGACGGTCCTGGTGCGCGAGGACCGCCCCGGCGACCGGCGTCTGGTCGGCTATCTCGTGCCCGCGGGCGGTCGCACGGACGAGGTCGACACCGCGGCCCTCCGCGCCCACCTCGGCGGCACGCTCCCGGAGTACATGGTGCCCTCGGCCCTCGTCGTCCTCGACGCGCTGCCGCTGACGGTGAACGGCAAGCTCGACCGCAAGGCCCTGCCCGTCCCCGACCATCGGGCCGCCGGCGGCGGCCGCGGACCGGCCACCGTCGAGGAGGAGATCCTCTGCTCGGTCTTCGCCGAGGTGCTGGGACTCCCCGCGGTCGGCGTGGACGAGAACTTCTTCGAACTGGGCGGCCACTCCCTGCTCGCCGTGCGCGTGGTCGAACTGCTCCGCGCCCGGGGGGTGTCCATCGACGTACGGTCGCTGTTCGCGGCGCCGACGGCGGCCGGACTGGCCGCGGCGGGCGGCCGGGCCGAGGTGCCGGTCCCGGAGAACCGGATACCCGCCGAGGCCACGGCTCTCTCGCCCGACATGCTCCCCCTGGTGGACCTGACCCGCGCGGAGCTCGACCGGATCGTGGCCCGCGTCCCGGGCGGAGCCCCGAACGTGGCGGACGTGTACCCGCTGGCCCCGCTGCAGGAGGGCATCCTCTTCCACCACCTCATGGGGGAGTCCGGCGACGCGGCCGACGTGTACGTGCTGCCGGTGCTGCTGGGCTTCGACTCCCCGCAGCGCCTCGACGGATTCGTGGCCGCCCTGCAGCGGGTCGTCGACCGGCACGACATCCTGCGCACCGCCGTCCTGTGGGAAGGACTGCGCGAACCGGTCCAGGTGGTGGCGCGCCGCGCCACGATCCCCGTGACCGGCGTCGACCTCCCCGAAGGGCCCGACGAGGAGGCGGCCGGCCGCATGCTCGCCGCATGCCCCGGGACGATGGACATCGGCCGGGCACCGCTGATCCGCGTGTACCGGGCGAACACCCCGGTGAACGGCCAGTGGCTCGCTCTCGTGCAGGCCCACCACCTGATCGCGGACCACACCACCCTCGACGTGCTGCTGAGGGAGGTGCGGGCCTTCCTCACGGGCCGTGAGGACACCCTGCCCGTCCCCCTGCCGTTCCGGAACTTCGTCGCCCAGTCCCGGCTGCGGGTGACGGAGGAGGAACACAAGCGGCACTTCTCCGCCCTGCTCGGCGACGTCACCGAGCCCACCGCACCGTTCGGCCTGCTCGACGTGCGCGGCGACGGCACCGGCGTGACGGAGACCCGCCGCGTGATGGACACCGGTCTGTCGCGGCGGCTGCGGGAGCAGTCACGCCGGCTGGGCGTGAGCCCGGCCACGATCCTGCACGTCGTCTGGGCGCGGGTACTGGCCGCCACCTCCGGCCGCGAGGACGTCGTCTTCGGCACGGTCCTCTTCGGCCGCATGGCCGCGGGGAGCGGCGCCGACCGCGTCCTCGGCCTGTTCATCAACTCCCTGCCGGTCCGCGTCCGGACCCACGAGGCCCGGGTGGAGGACACCGTCCGGTCGGTGCAGAACCAGCTCGCCGACCTGCTCGTCCACGAACACGCCCCGCTCAAACTCGCCCGGCAGGCAGGCGGCATCAAGGCGGACACCCCCCTGTTCACCTCCCTGTTCAACTACCGGCACTCCCCGAGCACCGAGCCGGGAACGGAACACGGCCTCGACGGCGTCGAGTTGCTCTACGACCAGGAGCGGACGAACTACCCGATCGGCCTGAGCGTCGACGACACCGGCGAGGACTTCGCCCTCGCCCTCCAGGCCGCCGAGCCCGTCTCGGGCACCGCCCTGTGCGCCATGGTCCACACCGCCGCCGAAGGCGTCGTCACCGCCCTGGAGGAGGCCCCGGACCGGTTGATCGGCACCGTGGACGTCCTCGGCCCCGGGGAGCGGCACCGCGTACTGACCGACTGGAACGACTCCGCCCGCGAGGTCCCGGCGGCCACGCTGCCCGAGCTGTTCCAGGCCCAGGCCGCCCGCACCCCCGAGGCGCCCGCCCTCGCCTTCGGGGACGTGGAACTGACCTACGCCGAGCTCAACGCCCGCGCCAACCGGCTCGCCCGGCTGCTGATCGAGCGAGGAGTGGGCCCCGAGTCGCCGGTGGCGGTGATGGTGCACCGCTCGGTCGACCTCGTCCTCGGCTTCCTCGCGGTGACGAAGGCGGGCGGCGCCTATCTGCCCCTCGACCCGGACTACCCGGCCGAACGCCTCGCCTACGTCCTCGACGACGCCCGGCCCTCCCTGATGCTCACGAGCAGCGACCTCGCGGGCCGGCCCGCCGCGGGGAAGGTCTCCCTGCTGGTCGTGGACGCCCCCGAAACCGTCGCCGCACTGCGGGAGTTCGCGGACACCGATCCCGTCGACGCCGAGCGCCGGGCCCCGCTGCGGCCGGCGCATCCCGCCTACGTCATCCACACCTCCGGCTCCACCGGACGGCCCAAGGGCGTGACCGTCACCCACCGGGGACTGCCGAGCCTCGCGGCCGAACAGGCGGAGCACCTCGCGCTCTCACCGGGCAGCCGGGTCCTGCAGTTCGCGTCGATGAGCTTCGACGCGTCGGTGTGGGAGACGGTGATGGCGCTGTGCAGCGGGGCCTGCCTGGTGTCGGCCCCGTCCCCCGAGCTGATGCCGGGACCGGCGCTCGTCCGCCTGGTCGCCGAGCGTGGCGTCACCCACGCCACGCTGCCCCCCGCGGCACTGGCACTCATGGAGCCGGACAGCCTGCCCTCGCTCACGACCCTCGTCACCGCCGGTGAGGCGCTGCCCCGGAACCTCGCCGCGGGCTGGTCGGCCGGACGCCGGCTCGTCAACGCGTACGGTCCGACGGAGTCCACCGTCTGCGCCACCACCACCGGGCCGCTGTCCCCCGAGGACCCCACCACTCCGCCCATCGGCACCCCCATCGTCAACACCGGTGTCTATGTCCTGGACGCCGCGCTGCGGCCGGTTCCGGTGGGTGTGGCGGGGGAGTTGTATCTCGCGGGGGCGGGGCTCGCCCGGGGGTATCTGGGCCGTCCGGGGATGACGGCGGAGCGGTTCGTGGCGAACCCGTACGGTGTGCCGGGTGAGCGGATGTACCGCACGGGTGACCTGGCCCGTTGGAACGCGGACGGTCAGGTCGAATACCTCGGCCGTACCGACGACCAGGTGAAGATCCGTGGTTTCCGGATCGAGCTGGGCGAGGTCGAGTCGGCGCTTGCCGCGCACTCCGGCGTCGCGCAGTCGGCGGTGGTGGTGCGCGAGGACCGCCCCGGCGACCGGCGTCTCGTCGGCTACCTGGTCGCGGTGGGTGGTCCGGAGAGCGTGGAGGTCGCCGCGGTACGCCGCCACGTGCAGGGTGTGCTTCCCGAGTACATGGTGCCCTCGGCGTTCGTGGTCCTCGACGCGCTGCCGTTGACGGTGAACGGCAAGCTCGACCGCAAGGCCCTGCCCGCCCCGGACCACCGGGCCGGCGATGCCGGCCGAGGACCGGCGACGGTCCAGGAAGAGCTGCTGCGTACGGTGTTCGCCGATGTCCTGGGCCTGCCCACCGTCGGCATGGACGACAACTTCTTCGAGCTCGGCGGCCACTCCCTCCTCGCCGTGCAGCTCATCAACAGGGCCCGGACGGCACTGGGCGTGGAACTCCCGATGCGGGCCCTGTTCGAGGCCCCGACCGTGGCCGCCCTCGCGCAGCGGCTCACCGATACGGGCACGGCACGTCCCGCGCTGACGGCGAGGACACGCCCCGACACCCTGCCGCTCTCCTTCGCGCAGCAGCGCCTGTGGTTCCTGGGGGAGTTGGAGGGGCCGTCGGCGACCTACAACATTCCGGTGGCTGTGCGGTTGACCGGTGTGCTGGAGGTGGAGGCGTTGCGTTCGGCGCTGGCCGACGTGGTGGGCCGCCACGAAGTCTTGCGGACGGTCTTCACCGCCGACGAGGGTGTTCCCCGGCAGCGGATCATTCCCCCCTCCGACTCCTTCGAGCTGCCGGTGACCGTTGTGGAGCGCTCGGATGTGGAGCGGGCTGTCGCGGAGTTGGCGGTGCGTGCCTTTGATCTGGCGGCGGAGATACCCCTGCGGGCGTGGTTGTTGAGGGTGGCGCCGGATGAGCACGTCCTGCTGATGGTGGTGCATCACATCGCGGGTGATGGTTGGTCGATGGGGCCGTTGGCGCGGGATGTGTCGGTGGCGTATCGGGCGCGTGTGGCGGGTGGTGTGCCGGGGTGGAATCCGCTGGCGGTGCAGTACGCGGACTACACGTTGTGGCAGCGGGAGTTGCTGGGTGAGGAGGGTGATCCGGGCAGTGTCCTGAGTGAGCAGTTGGCGTTCTGGCGGAAGGCTTTGGACGGGGTGCCGCAGGAGTTGGCGTTGCCGTTCGACCGTCCGCGTCCGGCGGTGGCCTCGCATCGTGGTGGGCGGGTGGAGATGTGCATTCCCGCCGAAGTCCACGCCCGGATCGCGGAGTTGGCGCGTGCCGAGGGTGTGACGGTGTTCATGGTGCTGCAGGCCTCGCTTGCGGTGCTGTTGTCCCGGATGGGTGCGGGCTCCGACATTCCGGTGGGTACGCCGGTGGCGGGGCGTACGGACGAGGCTGTGGACGAGTTGGTCGGGTTCTTCGTGAACACGCTGGTGATGCGCACGGATCTTTCCGGTGACCCGACGTTCGTGGAGCTGTTGGAGCGGGTGCGGGAGAACGGGCTGGGGGCTTTCGCGCATCAGGACGTGCCCTTCGAGCGGCTGGTGGAGGATCTGGCTCCGGCCCGGTCGATGGCCCGCCACCCCCTCTTCCAGGTCATGCTCGCCCTGCAGAACACCGCCCCCGCCGACCTCGACCTCCCCGGCATGCGCGCGGAACCCTTCCCCACCGGTGAACCGCCCGCCAAGTTCGACCTGTTCCTCAGCCTGAGCGAGACCTTCAGCGCCGCCTCCGGAGGCGGCGGGGGCGGTCGTCCCGCCGGTCTGCTCGGCGGTGTCGACTACGCCGTCGACCTGTTCGAGCACGACACGGTGCAGGCACTGGCCGACCGGTTCGTCCGCGTCCTGGACACCCTCACCAGGGAACCGGGCCGGCGGGTCGGCCAGGTGGAGGTGCTGTCGGCGGAGGAGCGGCACCGGGTGGTGACCGGGTGGAACGACACCGCCCGCGAGGTGCCCGCGGCCACGCTGCCCGAGCTGTTCCAGGCCCAGGCCGCCCGCACCCCCGACACGGTCGCGGTGGCGTCCGGCGGCGCCGAGATCACCTACGCGCAGCTCGACGGGCGTGCGAACCGGCTCGCCCGGCTGCTCGTCCGTCGCGGGATCGGTCCGGAGGACATCGTCGGGCTGGCCGTGCCGCGCTCGGTGGACCTGATCGTCGCCCTGCTCGCGGTGCTCAAGTCGGGCGCCGGTTACCTGCCGATCGACCCCGAGTACCCGGCCGAGCGGATCGCCTTCATGCTGGCCGACGCCGACCCCGCGCTGACACTCACCACGAGTGCGGTCGCCGCTCGCCCGGCCGCCGGGCCCACCCTGCTGCTGGACGACCCCGAGGTCCTCACCGCGCTCGACGCCCTGCCGGCCGGCGCCCCGGACGACGGCGAACGCACCACCCCGCTGCTGCCGCAGCATCCGGCCTACCTGATCTACACCTCCGGGTCGACCGGGCGACCGAAGGGGGTGGTGATGCCCGGGGGCGCGCTGGTCAACCTGCTCTCCTGGCACGCGTCCGCCGTCCCCGCGGAACCCGGCGCGCGGGTCGCCCAGTTCACGGCGATCAGCTTCGACGTCTCGGCCCAGGAGGTCCTCTCGGCGCTCCTGGACGGCAAGACCCTCGTCATCCCGGACGAGGAGACCCGGCGGGACCCGGAGGCCTTCGTGACCTGGCTCGGGGAGCAGCGGATCACCGAGCTGTACGCGCCGACCATGCTCCTCGACGCCCTGGGCGAGGCCGTGGCGGAGCGGGGCACCCCACTGCCGCGGCTCCGGCACGTCGCCCAGGCCGGCGAGGCCCTCGTCCTCGGTGAGCGGGTCCGCGAGCTGTGCGGGGAGCCCGGCACGGTGCTGCACAACCACTACGGCCCGTCCGAGACCCATGTGGTGACCGCCCACACCCTGCCCGGTGACCGGGAGACCTGGCCCCGGGGCGCCGCGCCCCTCGGCCGCCCGGTGTGGAACACCCGCGTCCACGTCCTCGACGCGGCCCTGCGGCCCGTCCCGGTGGGTGTCGCGGGGGAACTCTACGTCTCCGGCGCCCCACTGGCCCGCGGCTACCACGCACGTCCGGCGCTGACCGCGCAGCGGTTCGTGGCCAGTCCGTTCTCCCCGGGGGAACGGATGTACCGCACCGGCGACCTCGCCCGCTGGACCACGGACGGGGAGCTGGAGTACCTGGGCCGCACCGACGACCAGGTGAAGGTGCGCGGCTTCCGGATCGAGCTGGGCGAGGTCGAGGCCGCGCTGGCCGCGCATCCGTCCGTGGCCCGGGCGGCGGCGGTGGTGCGGGAGGACCGCCCCGGCGACCGGCGACTCGTCGGCTACCTCGTCCCCGC
Organism: Streptomyces griseoaurantiacus; assembly: GCF_036189845.1. Taxonomy (NCBI): domain Bacteria; kingdom Bacillati; phylum Actinomycetota; class Actinomycetes; order Kitasatosporales; family Streptomycetaceae; genus Streptomyces; species Streptomyces griseoaurantiacus. Next base: position 6,446,823 of record NZ_CP108326.1, read on the forward strand.
CGACCGCACGGACGGCATCGACACCGCCGGCCTGCGCGCCCACCTCGGTGCCCGGCTGCCGGAACACATGGTGCCCTCCGCGCTGGTGGTTCTGGAGAGCCTGCCGCTGACGGCGAACGGGAAGCTGGACCGGCGGGAGCTGCCCGCGCCGGATCACACGGCGTCCGCCGCGGGCCGGCGGCCCTCCACGGTCCAGGAGGAGATCCTGTGCCGCGTCTTCGCCGAGGAGCTGAACGTGCCGCACATCGGCGTCACGGACAACTTCTTCGAACGCGGGGGTCATTCGCTCCTGGCGGTCAGGCTGGTGCGCCGCATCCGCGCGGTCATGGGCGTCGACGTCTCCGTCCAGACCCTGATGGAATCACCCAGCGTCGAGGGACTCGCCCACCGGCTGAGCCTTCCCGCGACGGACGAGTCGCTCCGCACCCTGCTCCCCATCAGGACGCACGGCAGCCGGCCGCCCCTCTTCTGCGTGCACCCGCGCTCCGGGCTGAGTTGGTGCTTCGCCCCGCTGGCCGCCTTCGTTCCCCCCGAGGTCCCCCTGTACGGCCTGCAGGCCCGCGACGCCGACGCCTCGGGTGAACTGCCGGGCTCCATCCGGGAGATGGCCGAGGAGTACGTCGCGGAACTGCGGACCGTGCGGCCCTCGGGCCCGTACCATCTGCTGGGCTGGTCGATGGGCGGCCGGGTGGCCCACGAGATGGCCGTGCAACTGCGGGAGGACGGCCAGGAGGTGGCCCTCGTCATCATGGGAGGCTACGCGCCCGCGCCCGAGGACACCCCCGGCACGGACGAGGCCGTCAAGGAGTCCGCGGAACTGCTGCGCCGCGCGATGTACGAGCGCGCCGGACTCGACCCCGACGCCCCGGCCGAGGAGTCGGACACCCTCGACGAGGCACCCGACCTCCGCGACCTCGCCGGACTCCCGGACCACTTCCGTGCCGAGATCTCCAAGGACGAGGCCGCCGTCCGGGCGAGGATCATCGCCAACAACACCCGCGTCTACGTCGGCCACCGCCCCCGCGTGTTCGACGGCGACGTCCTCTTCCTCTCGTCCGAGGAACTCGAGGACGGCTGGGGCCGGGCCATGTGGCAGCCCTACACCACCGGCCGCATCAGCGAGGCCCGACTGCCGTGCACGCACGACGAGATGGCCGATCCCCCCATGCTCCCGCTGCTGTGGAACGCCGTCGCCGCATGGCTGCCCACGACAGACGGTGACCGTAAGGAAGAACCCCCCACCACCCCCGGGGCGAAGGACAGGAGCGAAGGATGACGAACCCCTTCGAGGACGAGGACGCCGACTACCTCGTGCTGAGGAACGAGGAGGGCCAGTACTCGCTGTGGCCCACCTTCGTCGACGTGCCGGACGGCTGGGAGCCCGTCTTCGGCGAGGCGCCACGTCAGGCGTGCCTCGACCACATCGAGGAGAACTGGACGGACATGCGGCCCAAGAGCCTGGTGGACGCCATGACCACCGACTGAGCGCGCCCCGGGAGCCGGTGGCGGGGACCGACGCCCCGCCGCCGGCTCCCGCCGCGGAACGTGCCGTCCAGGACCGCCGGTGCACGACTCCGCCCGGCAGAGAGGAAGATCACGCCGGACGGGGCGGTCTTGGCCGTGTCCGCGTCACGCGGTACGGTCTGTCCGAATCGACGACGGCGAGACGGAAGCCGGTGGGAATCCGGCACGGTCGCGCCACTGTATGCGGGCCTCCCCCGAGGAGCGCCCGTGAGTCAGACCCGTGGCCGTCGTCCTGTGCACCACCGAGATGGGACGCGAACTCCCAGAGGAGGTCCTGCCATGGGGCAGACCGTCGCCCAGCCGACAGCCACCACCCCCGCCGTTCCCGCCACGCTGCCGCTCAGGGCGATAGCTCCCTGGGCGGTCTTCTTCGGCATCCTGATGCTCGTCCTGCTCTACTTCGTCGGCGCCGAGCAGGGCGCCACCTCCGTGTTCAACGGCACGGACGTCCACGAGTGGGTGCACGACGCCCGCCACCTGCTCGGCTTCCCCTGCCACTGAGCCGGGGGACAGCACCCGCCCATGAACTCCGCGACCGTACGGAACCTCCTCGTGCGGGGCATGCTCGCCGGTCTCGCCGCCGGCGTACTCGCCCTGCTCGTGGCCTACTTCCTCGGCGAACCGGACGTCGACAAGGCGATCGCCTTCGAGCACGTCCCCGCCCACACACACGCCCACGAACACGACACGGAGGTCTTCTCCCGCTCCCTGCAGTCCACCGCCGGCCTCGCCACCGGCGTCCTCGTCTACGGGGTCGCCTTCGGCGGCATCGCCGCGCTCGCGTACTGCTACGCGCTCGGCCGGGTCGGCCGCCTCACCCCGCGGGCGACGGCGCTGCTGCTTTCCGGCTGCGCCCTGCTCGCCGTCTACGTCGTGCCGTTCCTGAAGTACCCGGCCAACCCGCCCTCCGTCGGCGAAGCCGACACCATCGGCAGGCGGACCGGCCTGTACTTCCTGATGATGCTGCTCAGCGTGCTCCTCGCGATCGGCGCGACCCTCCTCGGCAAGCGCCTGGCACCCCGCCTGGGCACCTGGTGGGCCACGGTCACCGCCGTGGCCGCGTTCGCCGCCGTGATCGGCATGGCCTACGCGTTCCTGCCCGCCGTCAACGAGGTGCCGAGCCACTTCCCGGCCACCCTGCTGTGGCGGTTCCGGCTCTCCGCCCTGGCCATCCAGTCCACCCTGTGGGCAGGCTTCGGCCTGCTCTTCGGTGAACTGGCGGAACGCCTGCTCGACCCACGGCCGGCGGCAGCGCGCGCTCGCGCGGTTCCCGCCGCACGCTGAAACCCGCCCGCACGCCGGGAACCCCGGCGTGCGGGCGGGACACCCTCCGCAGGCCCGGCGGACGCGCGGCCCTCACCCCCGGTCGGCGTCCGACGGCGTCAACGGGCGGCCCAGCCGCACGTTCCAGCGGCCCGCCCGGCCGCTGAGCTCGGTCAGGGTGAGCGGCGGCACGTCGAGGCGCCAGAACGCGGCGGCGGGCGCCGACAGCGCGCCCGCGACCGCCGCCCGCACCACCTCCGGCTCCACCACCGCGAGCGTACGGCCCGCACCGTCCCGCTCCTCCTCCAGCCACCGCGCCACCCTCGCGCACAGGCCCTCCACGCTCTCGCCACCGTGCGGCGCGCTGCCCGGGTCCGCCAGCCAGCGGGCCATCGCCTCCGGCTCGGCGGCCGCCACCTCCTCCAGCGCACGGCCCCGCCAGCGGCCCACGTCCAGCCCGGCCAGCTCCGCCGCCGCCACGCCCTCCAGGCCCAGCGCGGCCGCCGTCCCCCGGCAGCGCGCGCTCGGGGACAGAAGCACCCGGGCGGGCGCGGGCAGCACACCGGCGGCCTCCCGGGCACGCGCCGCCCCGGCCTCGTCGAGCGCGTCCCCGTCGTAGAACAGGGCCCGCCGCAGCGAGGGACTCGTGGCGGGCGAGAGGAGAGTGACACGGCTGGTCACGCGGCTGCTCCTGCTGTCGGTCGTCGGGGAGGTACCGGCTACGGTACGCGCGCGCCCGCTCCCCGCCCCCTCGGGGAAGGTCAGCGTCCCGACGACCGCGCGTCGAACTCCCGCTGCGCCGCCGTCACTTCACCGCTGTGCTCGATCGTCCAGTCGAGCAGGTGCGTGAAGGGGCCGCGGAACGACTCACCGAGGGGCGTGAGCGAGTACTCCACGCCCAGCGGAGAGGTCTCCAGCACCCGCCGCCCGATCATGCCGTTGCGCTCCAGCCTGCGCAGCGTCTGGGTCAGCACCCGTTGGGTGACGCCTTCCAGCTGCCGCTTGATCTCGTTGAACCGTGTCGGCCGCTCGAGGACCGCCATGACCATCATCGACCACTTGTCGGAGATCTGGTCGAGGATGGGCCGGCTCGGGCAGTCGACGCTGAACCGCGGGGCCTCACGGGGCGGCAGGGGGGAGGGGCTGGTATCCATCATGATCCTTGGTTGTCGAAAAGTGCGTTATTGACCCGTGACGGGGCGGAGCCCAGGGTTGGTATTCATCGCAAACCTACTGGCTCACCGCAAACCTTGGAACACGTATGCACCTGCCCCCGTACACGACGCTGCATGTCACCGTCGATGCCGGAATCGCCCGGATCGTCCTGGACAATCCGCCCGTCAACGTGCTCGGCGGAACACTGATCCGCGAACTTCACGACCTCCTCGCCAGGGTGCGGGACGAGCGCTCCGTCCGCGTCCTCGTGTTCTCCAGCGCCAATCCCGAGTTCTTCCTCGCCCACGTCGACATCCACATCCTCGACGAGATGGAGGAGCTGAAGGAGATCGCGGACCGCGATCCGCACCTCAACCTCTTCCAGGGGGTCGGGGAACTGCTGCGCCACCAGCCGCAGGTCTCGATCATCGAGCTGGCGGGCACGGCCCGGGCCGGCGGCGCCGAGTTCGTCGCGGCCGCCGACATGGCCTTCGCCGCGCGGGAGACCGCGCGCCTCGGCCAGACCGAGACGCTGATGGGCATCGTCCCGGGCGGCGGCGGCACCCAGTACCTGCGCCGGCGGGTCGGCCGCAACCGGGCACTGGAGCTGCTGCTCACCGCCGACGCGGTGGACGCGGACACCGCGGCCGCGTACGGGTGGATCAACCGTGCCGTGCCCGCCGCCGAGCTGCACGCGTTCGTCGACGACGTCGCGCGGAAGATCGCCGCGCTGCCCCCTGAGGTCGTCGCCGCCGTCAAGCGGGTGGTCCCGCCCGACGACCTCACCGAGGACCTGCGGGCGGAGGACGCCGCGTGGGCGGAGCTGGTGAGCGGGGACCTGCCGGCCCGCCTCATGACGGGAGCCCTGGAGCGCGGGGCGCAGACACCCGAGGGGGAGCGTTCCCTGGAGACGCTCATGCGGGCCGTGGCCGCCGATGTGTAGGGCGGCAGCGGGCCCACACCGGGGGCAGCGGAGCACGACACGAGCAGGAGAGGAGACGGAGCGATGAGGGCAGCCCTGTACGAGACGACCGGTCCCGCGGCGAGCGTGCTGCGGGTGGTCGAGGTCGAACGCCCCGAGCCCGGCCCCGGCCAGGTCCGCGTCCGGGTCGCGCTCTCCGCGATCAACCCGGGCGACATGTACTGGCGGACGAACTCCGCCCCGGAGGACTTCCGGCCCGTCGGACGGTACACCGGCCGGGTCCCGCACCAGGACGGCACGGGCACGGTCGACGCGGTCGGCGAGGGCGTCGACGCGAGCCGGATCGGCGAACACGTGTGGATCTGGATGGCCGCCACGGGGGACGTGTGGGGCACCGCCGCGGAGTGGATCGTGCTGCCGTCCGAGCGGGCCGTCGCCCTGCCCGACGGGATCTCCGACGAGCTCGGCGCCTGCCTCGGCATCCCGGCGATGACCGCGCACCTGGCCCTGCACGCCGACGGGTCACCGCGCGACCGGACGGTGCTGGTCGCGGCCGGAGCGGGCGCCGTCGGGCACTTCGCGATCGAACTCGGCCGGGCCGCCGGCGCACGGGTCGTGACGACGGTCAGCGGGCCCGGGAAGGCGGAGCTGGCCAAGGCCGCGGGCGCCGACCTGGTGGTGAACTACCGCGAGCCCGACGCGGCCCGGCAGATCCTCGACGGCATCGGACCCGTCGACCGGGTCGTGGAGGTCTCGCTGAGCGACAACCTCGAACTGGACCTCGCCGTGGCCGCCCCGGGAGCCTCCGTGGTGACCTACGCGGCCGGGGCCGAGGAGCCGAGTCTGCCCCTCTTCCGGCTCATGTGGTCGAACCTGGTGCTGCGGTTCGCGCTCTTCCACACCACACCGCGGGACGCGCTGCTCGGCGCCGCCGAGGGGATCACCGCCGCGCTGCGCGAGGGCGCCCTCACGCCGCTGCCGGTGCACTCCTTCGGCCTGGACGAGGTGGCGGCCGCGCACGAGGCCGTCGAGCGCGGCCTCATCGGCAAGGCGGTCCTCGACCTGCGCTGACCGGGGACCGGCGGGACCGCGTACGGGGAGCGGAGTCCCGTACGTCGCCCCGGGCCCGTGTGCCGGGCGAGGTGCCCCGGCGGACGGGCCCGGAGCGGCCCGCGGATCACTTCTTCAGCGCGATCCCGGCGACCGAGACGTGGGGCGCGTCCGTCCCGGTGTCCTCGCCCTCCGGGCGCCAGGAGGACGTGGGGACGACACCCGGCTCGACCAGGTCCAGACCGGCGAAGTAGGAGGCGATCTCCTGCGGCGACCGGAGGTGATAGGTGTTGGCCGACTGCCCGTTGTACCCCTCGACCGCCTTGGTGAGCGCCTCGTTGGTGTTCGTGCCGTCGCTCAGCGCCAGATAGCTCCCGGCGGGCAGTCCGGCCAGCAGGGTGCTCACCAGCTCCGCCGGTCGGTCGGCGTCCGAGATCTGGCCCATGATCCCGAGCATGGTCAGGGCCACCGGGCGCGTGAAGTCCAGTGTCTCCGCGGCCTCGGCCAGGATCCGCTCCGGGTCGCGGACGTCCGCGTCGACGTACGCGCAGGCTCCCTCGCGGCTGCTGGTGAGCAGCGCCTCGGCGTGCCGGAGCACGAGGGGGTCGTTGTCCACGTACACGATGCGGCTCTCGGGCGCGAGGCGCTGGGCCAGTTCGTGCGTGTTGTCGGCGGTGGGCAGTCCCGTCCCGATGTCCAGGAACTGACGGATGCCGGCGTCCCGCACCAGGAAGCGCACCGCGCGGGCGAGGAACTGTCGTTGCAGCCGGGCGACGGCGACGAACTCCGGGAAGGTCGCCAGGATCGCCTCGCCGACCGCGCTGTCGACGGGGTAGTTGTCCTTGCCGCCCAGCAGGTAGTTCCAGACCCGCGCGGAGTGCGGACGATCGGTCTGGAGTCTGTCCCTGAACTCGCCGGGCGTGGGTTCTGAGGAATTCATGGGGACAGCTTCACATACCGTCCAGCCGGTGGTGATCAAGTGAACGGGTTCCGTGCGGACTTCGGGCCGCGCGAGCGGGCGGTGGCCGGTTCCCGCCGCCGGGTTCGTCGTTGACGTCGGGTGCGGGCTGCGAGTAAATTCGACTGGAATATAAGTTCTAGAAGTCGCATTCCACCCGTCCCGTCACCAGGAGCAGCGCACCATGACCGAAGCACCCCCCACCGCCCTCGTGATCGCCGGCAGCAGCGGCATCGGTGCCGCCTCGGCACGCGAACTGGCAGCGCGCGGCCACCGCGTGGCGGTGCTGGCGCGCGGTGAGGGCGTGGCCGAACTGGCCGAGGAACTCGGCGGCCTCGCCATCCGCGGGGACTACACCGGGGCGGGAGTCGTCGAGGCGGCCGTCGAGCGGGTGGTGGCCGAGTGGGGCCGGCTGGACGTGCTCGTCAACAGCGCGGGCCACGGCCCCAAGGGGAAGCTGGAGGAACTGACCGAGGAGGACTGGGCGGCCGGATTCGATCTGTACTTCTACCACGTGGTGCGGGCCTGCCGGGCCGCGCTCGCGCCGATGCGCGCGCAGGGCGGTGGCAGCGTCGTCAACATCTCCTCTGCCAGCCCCACCGAACCCTCGGCCCGCTTCCCCACCTCGATGGTCGCGCGCGCGGCGATGACGACCTGGACGAAGCTGTGGGCCGACGAGGTCGCCGCCGACGGCATTCGCGTCAACAACGTGCTCCCCGGCTACACCGTCGCCGACCCGGAGACGGTGCCGGCCGCGTGGACCTCCTCGATCCCGCTGGGCCGGGCGGCCGCGCACCGGGAGGTCGCCCGGGCGGTGGCCTTCCTCGCCTGCGAGGCCACGTACACCACCGGGCAGAACCTGCGCGTCGACGGCGGGCTCACCCGAAGCGTCTGAGGCCCGCCGCCCCGCCGGGCGGAGCGCCCTACCGCTGCTGCTCCTCCTCCGCCGCCCGGCGGGCGAAGCCGGCCACCAAACCCTCCAGCGCCTGCGCGGCCAGGTCGGCGTACTCGCCGAAGTCCAGGTCCAGGTGCACCTCGGAATTGGCGTGGACGTAGAACCCGTCGGTGAGCGCCAGACTCATGACCGTGAGTTTCGTGGCGACCTCGGGGAAGCGCCGGGTGACGTCGGCGGGCAGGGACTCGGTGATCCGCCGCACGTCCGCCCTGAACATCTCCGCCCGCATCCGCAGGTAGGCGGCGCGCACCTCGCTGTCCTCGGCCAGGCCGCCGAGTTGCCGGCTCAGGGCCCAGACGGCCGCGGCCTTGAGCAGCGCCTCCTCCTTCGTGTACTGCTCCGGGTCGGCGCCGGACAGTCCGGCGATCCCGCGCGACAGCTTGCGGCGCAGCCCCTCGGGGCCCGAGTGGACCTCTTTCCACACCTCGTAGCAGTGCTCGAGGAGGGCGACGAAGAGCTGCTCCTTGTTCTTGAAGTGCCAGTAGACGGAGCCGATGGGCAGGCCGGAGGCCGTGCTGACCGCCGCCATGGTGGTGCCCTGGTAGCCGTGCACCACCGCCAGGTCGAGCGCCGCCCCGAGTATCTGTTCCCGGCTGCGGTCCGAGCGTGCCTGCCGGGTGCCCCGGGTGTCGCCGTCCTGCCGTGTGCCCTGCTTCATGCCGCCACCGTCGCCCGCCTGTCGTCCCTGCCCGTGCCCCAACACACCCATTCTAGAACGTGAATACCAACGGGTAGGGGCCGGAGGGCCGCCGCTCGCGACTCCTCCGGCCCCCCTCCGGCCCTCACGGGGCTCAGCCGACGGCGCGGGCGGCCTCCAGGACGCGGGTCACCACGTCGTCGAGTTCCTGGCTCAGGCACTCGGCGGCGATCACGTGGTCGGGGCGGAGGACGACCGCGCCGACCGGCCGCGCGTCGAACCAGGCCTGCAGGCTCGGCTCACCGCCGAGGTCGCCGACGAGGGTGACGTCGGGGGCGGCCCGCTTGCGCGCCCAGGGCACTTGCGCCCTCGGCACCACCTGCACCAGACGGGCGCCGAGCCGGTCCAGCGCGGCGCGCGTCGGGGCCGACAGGAACGCCGTCGGGTCGTTGTTCCAGGTGAGGACGCGCCAGCCCTGACCGGTCGCGTCGTCGAGGAGCATCTCGACGCCGTCGGCGTCGGTGGCCCTCGGCTGCGGGAAGATCGTGCCGGCCAGCCGCGGGACCTCGCGGGCGGGAAGGGACTTGGACACCGGCAGCGGGGTGTGCACCACGACACCCCGGTCGAACTTCGGCTGCGGCTTGAACGCCTGCCGCTTCTGGGCCTCGCGCTCCTCGGGCGTGCGGGAGGCGGCGAGCCGGTCGCGCTCGGCGGCCTTCTCGGGGTCGTGGTCGGTCATCTCCTTCGCCATCCGGAGGGAGACGGCCACCATCTGCGAGACGTGGCCGAGCCGTTCGGTCTCGTAGGTGTCGAGGAGACCGTCGGCCGACAGGCCCTTGACCACCGAGGCCAGCTTCCAGCCGAGGTTGAAGGCGTCGCGGATCCCGGAGTTCCAGCCCTGGCCGCCGACGACGGGCATGACGTGGGCGGCGTCCCCGGCGAGGAAGATCCGGCCCTGGCGGAACCGGCCCGCGATACGGGCGTGGTGGCGGTAGACGCGGCGGCGGATGATGTCCAGCGCGGACGGGTCCGGGACGTGCGGGGCCAGCAGGCGGTGGACGAACTCGTCGTCCTGGACGTCGGCCTCGCCCTCGTCCTCGAAAAGGGTGAATTCCCAGCGGCGGATGCCGTGCGGGAGCGCGATGGAGGCGTAACTGCGGGCCGGGTCCCCGCCGAAGACGGCGTGGGGCGTGCCGATCGGGTCGTTGGCGACATCGATCACGATGCCGTCGGTCGGCCGGGTCTCGCCCTCGAAGGAGATGCCGAGGCGCTTGCGGGTGGGGGAGGCCCCGCCCTCGGCGGCCACGACGTACCGCGCGCGCACCGTCTCGCCGTTCGCGAAGCGGGCGACCACCCCGTCGGTGTCCTCGGCGAGGTCCACGACCTCCGTGCCGAAGCGGGCGGTGGCGCCCGGGAAGCGGTCGAGGCCGGCGAGCAGCACCCGGTCGACGAGCGGCTGCACGAAGCCGTTGCGGCGCGGCCAGCCGAACTCCCGCGTCGTGGGGTTCACTTCGGAGAGGATCGCCCCCTCGCCGTTGATCATGTAGATCTTCTGGTCCGGGATGGTGTGGGGGAGCACCTCCTCGACGAGCCCGGCGGTCTGCATCGCACGGAGCGCCTCGTCGTCGATGCCCACGGCCCGCGGGTAGTCGACGAGTTCGTGCTCCCGCTCGACGAGGAGGACGTCGACGCCCTGCTGCCCGAGCAGGTTGGCCAGGGTCAGGCCGACGGGACCCGCCCCGACGACGAGGACGTCGCAGGCGTTGTTCATGAGTTGCTCCGTGCGGATCGTGCCGAGTCCAGCCCGGCGATGGTGTCGCCGAACGCGCGGTTCAGCAGGACGAGATCGATGCCGAGGCCGACGTAGTCGATGAGGCCGTCGGCGAGCAGGCCGGCCGCGTACTCCGGCCGGCCGGAGTAGATGCCGAGGGTGACGCCGTGCGCGGCCGTCACCTCCCTGAGGTGTGCGATCGCCTCGCGCACGGGGCCGTCCTCCCAGTCGCCGCGTCCGGGCAGGCCGTGGGAGACGGCCAGGTCGGCGGGGCCGATGTAGACCGAGTCGAGACCCGGGGTCGAGACGATCTCCTCGGCGCGGTCGACGCCGGCCCTCGTCTCGATCTGGGCGACGGCGGACACCGCCCGGTTGCCGGCCCCGGTGTACGAGTCGCCCGGGTACAGCGCGGGCCGGGACGGGCCCAGGCTGCGGTTGCCGGCCGGCGGGTACTTGGTGGCGGCGACCAGGGCCTCGGCCTGGGACCGGGACTCGACGGTGGGCGCGACGATGCCGCGGGCCCCGCTGTCGAGCAGCCGCAGGATCGGCGCGGGGTCGAGCGAGCCGACCCGGGCGTACGCGTAGGCGTTGTCCCGCGGGATCGAGCGGAGGACGCCGCAGGCCGCCTCCAGTCCCAGCTCGCCGTGCTGCAGGTCGAGGATGACGCCGTCGTAGCCGGCGGCCACCGCCCACTCCGGCATCGAGAAGGAGGCGACGGTCTGGTGGTAGAGGACGGGAGCGAGCTCGCCCAAAGCCGCCCGCTTCACCGCGCCTGCCCCTCTCGTCCGGCCAGGCGCGCGGCGTGGGCCGCGGCCGCCCGGCCGCCGAAGACCGGCACGATCTCCCGGCGGGCGAACAGCCAGCGGCCGTCCACCTTGCGGTAGCGCTCGCGGAACTCGCCGACCGAGGCGGGCAGCGTCCGCGGCTCGTTGGTGTCGCGGAAGGTGAGGTACTGCACGGTGCCCTCGACCTCCTCCCCGTCCCGCACCAGGCGGATGCCACCGATGAAGTGACGGCCGACCAGGTCCGTCTGCCGGGCCCGCTCGGCACCCCACACCTTCATGGCCTCGCGGTCCATGTCGCCCATCGGGCCGACCGAGACGCCGTCCTCGGTGTACAGCTCCCAGGTCGTGTCCGCCCTGTTGTGGTCCAGGCGGTAGAGCATCTCCGCGATGAGCTGCTCGATCTCGACGCGGGTGGTCGCGTCGACGGGACGGTAGTCGCTCATGTTCAGCCCTTCGTGTCCGCGGTCGCGACCACGCGACCCAGTCCGGTGATGGTGGCGACGCACTCGACGTCGGCGGGCCACGGCTCGATGTAGCCGATGGACCCCGACAGCAGCACCTCGCCGGCGCGCAGCGGCTCGCCCGTGCGGAGCGCGGTCTCGGCGAGCCAGAGCACCGCGTTGACCGGGTCGCCCAGCACATTGCCGCCGACGCCCCGGGTGATCTCCTCGCCGCCGCCGGTGATGACCATCTCCACCCGCGTCAGGTCGACTTCGCCGTAGGCGTGCCGTTCCTCGCCGAGGACGACGCCGCTGCAGCCCGCGTTGTCCGCGATGGTGTCGACGATCTGCCCCACCGAGCCGGCGTAGCGGAAGTCGACCACCTCGAACGCGGGCGTCACGTAGTCGATCGCGGCCTCGACACTCTCGCGCGAGGGGTCCAGGACGTCGCTCCCCAGCACGAAGGCGACCTCCGCCTCGATGAGCAGGCGGTTGTACGCGGACAGCGGCAGGTGCATGCCCGAGGGGTGCACCATGTCGTCGTGGATGATCCCGTAGTCGGGCTCGTCGATGCCGACGCGCTGCTGCACGAGGGGGTTGGTCAGTCCGACCTTGCGGCCCACCCGCTTCACGCCCAGCTCGCGTTCGCGCAGGGCGGCGAACTCGGCGGAGATCGCGTAGGCGGTCTCGAGGTCGCGCTCGGGGAGCCGGGGGCTCACGTACGGCACGGTGTACACCCCGCGCTTGGCCTCGAACAGCTCGCGGGCGATCCCGCTGACGGTCTCCCGGGTGACGCTCACTCCGGTCCTCTCCTCAGACATGCTCGTGACCCCGTCCCGCGTGCTTGCGGAGGAAGGCGACCGCCGCGGCGTTGAACTCGGCGGCCCCCTCCCACTGCGGCCAGTGCGCGGCACCGCGGACCAGCAGGTACTCGCCGTCCGGGATCAGGCCGCACAGGCGCGCGCCCTCGGCCTCGTCGCCGGTCGGCTCGTTGTCGGTCCACACCATCAGCGCCGGGACCGGCACCGCCGCGAAGTCCTCGTCGGTGACGCGGTTGCGCCACCGCCGCTCCGGCTCCCGCAGGGCGGAGACGTTCGCCATGCTGAACCCCTCGCGGGAGTAGATCGCCCGGCGGACGTGGACCAGTTCGTCGGTGATGTTGCCGGGATCGTGGATCACGACCTGCAGACGCTTCCTCACGTTCTCGAAGGTCGGCTCGCTCACCGCCTGGGCGCTCACCGACTGGGTCCGGTCCAGCTGCGGCTCGCCGATCACCCGGCCGCCCGGCGCGGACAGAATCACCGAGCGCAGGCGTTCGGGGTGCTTCGGCGCGAACTTCAGTGCCAGCCAGCCACCGAGCGACTCACCGGCCAGGTGCACGCGGTCCAGCGCCAGCGCGTCCAGCAGGGCGAGCAGGTGCTCCTCGTAGTCGCGGATCTCCAGCGGACGGTCGGCGAGCGCGGTGTACCCGTGGCCCGGGTAGTCGTAGCCGACCACCCGGAAGCCGGCCTCGGCGAAGGCGCGCACGTTCTGCGTCCACGCCTCGATGTGCCCGCTGGTGCCGCTGGCGAGGACGACGGTCTGCGCGTCCTGGCCCGCTCCGGCGATGTCGAGGACCCGGGTGCGGCAGCCGCCCGCGTCCACGTACCGCAGCGTGTGCTCCAGGTCCGCGATCTCCTCCCACAGGGTGGCGAAGTGCGCGTTCTGCGTCTGGCTCATGCGGTCACCGCCGCCTGCACGGCGAAGCCGGCGCCCCACTTCTCGACCGCCCAGTAGCGGTCGACGGCGAAGCGGTAGGGGCCCTCGGTGGACAGCGCCGCGTAGGCGGCGATCCAGCTGCGCATCTCGTGCGCGGCCGAGCCGCCCTCCGCGACGAACCAGCCGTTCTCCCAGCCGTCGACCGCCCCGAGGTCGCCGGAGCGGAACGTGTCCAGGACGAGCTTGTCCCACTCCTCGTTCAGCGGGTCGCTCGGGGCCCTGCCGTCGGCGATCGCCTGGATGCCCCTGACGATCATCTGCTCGCGCTCCTGCCGTTCCTCGGGGGAGGGGGCGTAGGCGACGAGACGTTCCTGTACGGTGCCGGGCGCGCCGTCCCAGCGGGGGATCGGCGGGTTGTGGGAGATGCCGCCGGAGGCGAGGAACAGCACCTTCCTGTCCATCGCCCGGGCGGCCCGGCCGAACGCCTCGCCCATCTCGCGCACCCGCCGCATGGGGGAGAGCGGCAGGCCGATCGCGTTCACGAACACCGGCACGATCGGCTGCGTGAAGTCCTTGCCGAAAACGAAGTCGAGCGGCTGGACCACACCGTGGTCGACCTTCATGCGCTCGCTGCGCCCGATGTCGACGCCCTCGGCGAGCACGGCGGCGTGGAAGGCGCGGGCGGCCTCGCCGTCGACGGGGAGCGGGCCCGCGGTGGTGCCGTAGTCACCGATGCCCTCGGCGACCGCGCCGATCGCCCACGGGGTGATGAGCGAGTAGAGCTGGCCGTTGAAGTGGTCGGGCCCGAACACCACGACCACGTCGGGGTCGTAGGCGGCGACGAAGTCCCTGACCTCGTCGATGGCGGCGTTGATCTCGGCGAACGTCTCCCCGCCAGGGTCGACGTTGCCGAAGGACGGCGCGTGGGAGAGCGCTGCGACGGCCAGCGGCATGAGGTGGTTCCTTTCTCGGGGTGGGGGGAACGGCCGCTATGCGGACGTACGGGAGAGCGTGGGCCGCGCATCCGGCGCGTCGGTGCCGGCGCCGGTGTCCGCCTCGGCCTCGGAGCCGCGCCGGCTGAGGTGCAGGACCAGGATGCTGAGACCGGCGAGGAGCATGGGCAGCGAGAAGAGGGTGAAGGCGGTGCCCGTGCCCATGCCCGCGTCGAAGGCCGCGCCGCCGACGACCGGCGCCACGATGCCGCCGAAGCGGCCGACGCCGATCACCACTCCGAAGCCGGTCGAGCGGGCCAGCGTCGGGTACAGCGAGGGGACGATCGCGTAGAAGGCGGCGGTGCCGGAGCAGACGAAGAACGAGGCGAGGAACAGGGTCCACCAGGCGGTCGGCATGGCCGTGCCGACGATCCCGAACAGGGACAGGGTCGCGGTGGCCAGGATCAGGAAGACCGGCGCGAGGAGGCGGACGTTGATCCGGCCGCCGAGGAACCCGAAGAGGACGTTGCCGAGGATGCCGCCGATGCTGAAGGCGGTGACGAGCTGCGGGGCGAGCGAGGGGTCGTGGTTGGCGGACGCCACGCTGCTGGGCGCCCAGTTCGTCATGAAGTAGAAGCTCAGCATGTAGGCGATGTAGCCGACGATCATCAGCAGCGTGTAGAAGCCGGTGCGGCCGGTGAACACGGTGCGCAGCGAGCCCTTCGCCCTGACGCCCGTCGAGTCGGGCTCGGGGAGCGCGGCGAGTGCGGGGCGGTGCATCTTCGCCAGGAGCGCGTTGAGCCGCAGCAGGGAGTCGGTGCGCCGGCCCTCGGAGAGCCAGGCGAGGGATTCGGGGAGGAGCGCGTAGGTGGCGAGGGCGGCGACGGCGCTCAGGACGAAGCCGACCCACCAGCCGAACTCCCAGCCGCGTTCGCCGAGGACCGGGCCCACGAACATGGAGCCGAGCAGTCCGCCGATGTTGATGGCGGCGGCGTAGACGGCCATGACCAGGGCGTAGACCCGCTTGCCCGTGTACTCGGCGAGGATGACACCGACCACGGCCACCAGGCAGCCGACGCCGACACCGGTGACGATGCGGCTCACCACGAGGGGCCAGGTCCCGGTCTCGGGCGTCGCGAACGGGCCGATGAACATGCCCACCGCGATCGTCGAGGTGGAGACGACGCCCATCCTGCGGCGGCCGATCCGGTCGGCGAGCGGCGCGACGATGATCGAACCCACGAGCATGCCGATGAGGGCGCCGGACATCACGAGTCCGAGTTCGGCCTTGGAGACCCCGAAGCCCTTCTCGATGTACGGGGCCGAGAACGACGTGAGCGAGACGTCGTAGCCGTCGAGCACGACCAGGGCGATCGCGATGACGATGGCGCGGATCTGCAGACCGCTCATCTTCTCTTGCGGGATGTGGTCAGTGATCCTCATGAAATTTCCCCTGTTTCGGGACAGAGCGGACCCGTGCCATCGCCGTGGCCCGCAGGGATGAGGTGGACCGCGCACCGAGTCGCGTTCCTTCGACGAAACCTAGAAGTTACGTTCTAGAATCGTCATTACGATGACGAGCGCCTGCCGTCGGTGTCAAGGGCCGGAGGGAATTTGGTAGAACTGCAGTCCACGAAGGGGTGAGGGGAGCCGATGGCCACGCGACGCAGGACCCACCAGGCCACCGAGGTGTCCAAGCGGGCGATCCTCGAGGCCGTGCTCTCGCGTGCCGTCGAGGCCGGCTACGAGGGGACGACCATGGCCGACGTGGCCCGCGTCTCCGGACTGCCGATCGGATCCGTCTACTGGCACTTCCAGAACAAGGAGCAGCTCTTCGTCGAACTGCTCGACTACTGCTTCGAGGTCTGGCGCACGGCCCACGAGGCCGTCGGCGACCTCCGCGAGATGCTGCGGCGCACGATCGGCGACTCGGCCGCGGCCTCCGGGAACCTCACCGACCCGGCCGCCGCCTTCTGGAGCATCGGCCTCGTCTTCGCCTTCGAGCGGCGTCTGGTGGACAACCTCGCGCGGCAGCGCTACCTCGCCATCCGCAGGGAGATGTTCGACTTCATCGCCGCCCGGCTGCGTACCTCCTACCGGGGAGTGCCGGACGAGGTGGCGGCCGAGCTCGCGGACGACATGACGGTCCTCGGCCGGGCCCTGACCGACGGATTCCGCGTGGCCGCGGCCGCCGGTGACGAGACCGACTTCGCCCGGTACGCCGACCTGGCGGCCGACGCGCTCGAGTCCCTGGTCTCCACCCGCCTGCGGGAGTACGCGGACACCGTCTGACGGCGGGGCGCGCACGCGTGAGACCCGCCGGACCCCGCGCCGCCCGCCCCGGGCGGCGCGCCCCACCGGCCCTCCTGCCTCACCGGCTCTCCTGCCCCTCGGCCTCCGCCGGCGGGCCGCTTCCGCCTGCCTTTGGCCCCGGGGGGGCGTCCTGTCTCCGTCGCCCCGTCGCCCCGTCGCCCCGTCGCCCCGTCGCGCGGATGCCTCTCGCGAACCGGCGTTCCGGCGGTCGTGCCGACAGTCGTGTCGGCAACGTCGGATAGGATGCCGACACGCGCGTCGTCAAATACCGGCAAAGCCGTGCGTGTCGTGCCGTGCCGTGCCGTGCGCGCCGTGGCCGGCCGTGCCGGCGGCCCCGCGCCCCCGTCCCCTCCTCGCTCGGAGACCCCCGTGTTCCTCGCCCTGCGCGACCTGCGCTTCGCCCGCGGCCGCTTCGCCCTCATGGGCGCCGTGGTCGCCCTCATCGCCGTCCTCGGCGTGCTCCTGTCCGGGCTCGCCTCCGGCCTCGCGGACGCCGGCATCTCCGGTCTTCGCGCACTGCCCGTGACCCACATGGCTTTCGACGAGACGGCCACGAGCGAGCAGTTCTCCCGCTCCACCGTGGAGCGGAAGGACTGGCAGGCGTGGTCGAAGGCCCCCGGCGTGAAGCGGGCCGAACCCTTCGGCAACACGCTGGCCAACGCCCGGGTGACCCGGGGCGCCGAGAAGGGCGAGCAGGTCAACCTCGCCGTCTTCGGCATGGCGCCGGACTCGCCCCTGGCCCCCCGCCCCACCGAGGGCAAGGGCCTGCACGACGGCGGTGCCGGCATCGTCATCACCCGGGAGATCGCCGACCTCGGGGTGGGTGTCGGGGACGTCCTGACCGCCGACAGGAGCGAGGTCCCGCTGAAGGTCGTCGGAGTGCTCGACGCGAAGGTCTCCTACGGCCACATCGGCATCGTCTACACCGACCTCGACACCTGGCGCCACCTCCACTACGGCCTGCCCGGCGAGCTGCCGGAGGCCGCGCGCGAGCAGGCCACGGCCGTCGCGCTCACCCTGGCCGACGGTGCCGACGTCGCCGCCGTCGAGAAGGCGACCGGCACCCGCGCCGACAGCAAGGAGACCACCTACGGCGCGTCCCCCGGCTACACGGCCGAGTCGAGCACCATGGCCCTGATCAAGGGCTTCCTCTACGCCATCTCCGCCCTGGTCGTCGGCGCCTTCTTCACCGTCTGGACCGTGCAGCGCAAGGCCGAGATCGCCCTGCTGAAGGCGCTCGGGGCCCCCACCGCGTACATCCTGCGCGACGCGCTCGCCCAGGTCCTCGCCGTCCTTCTCGGCGCCACGGCCGTCGGCACCGCCGCCGGCCTGGCCCTCGGGAGCGAGATGATCGGCAAGGCCCCCTTCTCGCTGTCCGCCCCGGCCATGGCCACCTCCGCGGGCCTCCTCGTGGGCCTGGGCATCGTGGGCGCCGTCGTCGCCGTCCGCCGCATCACCGCCGTCGACCCCCTGACCGCTCTGGGAGCCACCCGATGACCACGACCTCCACCCGACACGGGGCCGCCTCCGACGCCGCGGGCACCGGCGGACTGCGCCTGCTCGACGTGAGCCTCACCCTCGGGGACGGCGAGGCCGCCGTCACCGCCCTCGACCACGTCGACCTCGACGTGGCACCCGGCGAGTTCGTCGCCGTCGTCGGGCCCTCGGGATCCGGCAAGTCCAGCCTCCTCGCCGTGGCCGGCGGCCTCCAGCGGCCCACCTCGGGCCAGGTCCACCTCGCCGGCACCGAGCTGACGGCCCTCTCGGACAAGGAGCGCACGGCGGCCAGGCGGCGCCACATCGGCTTCGTCTTCCAGCAGTCCAACCTGCTGGCCTCGCTCACCGTCCGCGAACAGCTCCTGCTGCCCCTGCACATCGACGGACGCCTCGACGCCGCCGCCCGGGCCCGGGCCGAGGAACTCCTCGAGGCCGTCGGGCTCTCGCACCGCCGCGGTCACCGCCCGCACCAGCTGTCCGGCGGCGAACGCCAGCGCGCGGGCCTGGCCCGGGCCCTGATGACCTCGCCCGCCGTCCTGCTGGTGGACGAGCCCACCTCGGCGCTGGACCGGGTGCGCTCGGCCGAGGCGGTGCGGCTGATCGCCGAGCAGACCCACGCGCACGGTACGGCGACGGTCATGGTCACCCACGACACGGCGATAATGGACGCCGCCGACCGGGTGCACGAGATGGTCGACGGCCGGCTGTCCTGACCGGGGGCGGTGGGCCCGCGCCCGGCCCCGTCCGTCACCCAGGAGTCCGTCCCGCATGCCGAAGATCAGCGCCTCCACCGTCGCCGAACACCGCGCGCGGCAGCGCGAGGCGCTGATCGGGGCGGCGATCGACCTCCTGGTCAACGAGGGCGCCGCCGCCGTCACACCGGCGGCGGTCGGCGCCCGCGCGGGCCTGGCCCGCTCCAGCGTGTACCAGTACTTCGACTCCTCGGCCGCCCTGCTGGCCACCATCACCGAGGAGGCCTTCCGGCGCTCCAACGAGGCGCTCGCCCGGGCCGTGGCCGCGGCCGACGGACCGGTGGAACGGATCGAGGCCTTCTTCCGGGAGAGCCTGCGTCTCGGTGCCGAAGGCGCGCACCGGCCCGCCGCCGCGCTGATGAACGCAGGTCTCCCCCCGGCCTGCCTGGAGCGCCTGCGGGAGCTGCACCTGGAACAGGTCGAACCCTTCCGCGCGGCCGTCCGGCAGCTCAGCACCCCCGAGCCCGCGCTCACCGCGGACCTGATCGCCGGCATGCTGCACACGGCGCTGGCCGCCGTCGACGGCGGCGCCCCGCTCGACACCGTCACCGCGCGCACGCTCGACCTCGTGCGCCGCTGCCTCGCCCGGCCCGCCGGGTGACACGGCCCCCGGAACCCGAGTGCGGCGGGCCCGGCACACTCGCCGGGCCCGCCGCATCGGCTCCCCACCGGAGCCGGGTCCCTCCCGCCGTCAGCGCCGCAGTGTCAGCAGCCCCGGACGGTAGGGCAGAAGACCGTAGTCACCGCCCGAACTCGGGCTGCGTCCCTGGTACAGCAGCCGCAGATCGCAGGGGTCGACGGTCATGGTCTGGTCGGGGCCGGTGCGCAGCAGTTCCCCGTGGCTGATGTCGTTCGTCCAGGAGGCGCCGCTGTTGGCCTTGCCGGCGAAGGGGTTGCTCTCGGAGGCGGCCTGCGGGGTCCAGGAGCCGCCCAGGCCGGTGGCCGTGAAGGACCGGAAGTACCGGCCCTGCGAACCGATCGCCTCGACGATCATGAGGTAGCGGTTCTGGCCCTTCAGCTTGTACACCTGCGGGGCCTCGAACAGGTTGTTCGTGGAGTCGCTCATGACCACCGTCGAGGAGGAGCCGAAGCTGCCCGGGAAGTTCCCGATCGGCATACTGGCCCGGTAGATCTTGCCGTTGTCGCCGGCGAAGAACAGGTACATGTTCGTGCCGTCACCGATGAGCGTCTGGTCGATCGGCCCGGTTCCGGAGCCGGAGATGCCGCCGGAGAAGAGCACCTGCTCCGAGGACCAGCCGTTGGGGTTGGTGGGATCGCTCGACGTCCGGTAGGAGAAGGCGGTCCCGCCCCACTGGTAGGCGAGCACCCAGACGTTCTTCGGCGCGAAGTAGAAGAGCGTGGGGGCGACGGTGGAGTTCGACATCGTGTTCTGGCCCGCCGAGGCCATGTCCGACCAGTCGGAGAACGGGGTGAAGTTCATCGAACCCCACCTGGTCCCCGTGTCGTGCGTGGTCGCGTAGACGAGCTGGCGGCCGTTGTAGGGCGCGACCGTGAAGTCCTTGAGCGAGACCCAGCCCTGCTTGGGCTGCGCCAGCGCGCCCGAGGAACTCCAGCGGTAGGAGGACGGAAGGTCGCAGGTGCCGTCGCCGGGGTCGCCGTCGCCCGGGTCGCCGGAGCCGAGTTCGACGAGCTTCCACTGCTGGTTGGCGCCGCCCCAGTCGTCGTACTGGACGATGTCGGCGTTGTCGGCGGTGGAACCGCCCTGCACCTCCAGTGCCTTGCCGCTGTGGCGTGAGACGAGCCGCACGTAGCCGTCCCCGCCGTCGACCAGGCGCCACTGCTGGTTGGTGCCGTTCAGGTCGGTCCACTGGACGATCGAACCGCCGTTGGCGGTGGACCAGTTGTAGACGTCCAGCACCTTGCCCGACAGGCGGGACTTGAGGCGGTAGTAGCCGTCCCCGGAGTCGACGAACTGCCACTGCTGCTGGCTCTGGTCGTTCCTCGTCCACTGGGTGAGCCGGGCACCGTCGCCGGTGGCCATGTTGTAGACGTCCAGGGCCTTTCCGCTGTTCCGGTTGACCAGCACGTAGGTGGCGCCGGGGTCGACGGCCGCGACCGCGGCCGAGCGGGCCTGGGCGGGCTGCGCCCCGAGGAAGGCGGCCACGAGCAGCAGGGGCGCGAGAACGCTCAGCAGGCGTCTCGCGCGGCGCGGGGACGGATGACGGAACCACATCGGAGGGCCTCCTTGGGGGCGGGGTGGGGTGGCGCCGGAGGAACCGTGGAGCTGTCGTGTCGAAGTCGGACGAGGAATGGGGGGAGCGGGGGGTGGGGGAGTGGAACGGGGGGTCGGCAGGGCGGGTCGTGGGGGCCGAAAGTTTCGACGATATTCCGATCCTGTGACGCCTCAAGTTAAGAAGCCGGGGCCCTCCGGTCAAGAGCTCCTACGGATCTGTCCATAAAGAGGCCCACCCGACGGAGCGTCACATGCCGTCGTGCGAACGGAAAAAGCCCTGCACACTCCGGATAGGGCGCATCGACTCGGCATACCGTCCGGTTTGACGGCGATACCCGCTTTACCGAAAGTTTCGATCGCGCGTCGGAAAATTATCCTGTCGCGACGGTTGACGAGCCTTCGTCAAGCCCGTAATCATCCTGTCGGTGAACCGACCGTATACCGAGATTTCGAACGCTTGATCCGGGCTGCCGTGCTGCCCGGCAGAGCCGCGCACCGCCGCACGACAGATCCGCGCACCACCGCACCGTGCACGTCACCCGGCGGCCGGCCGGGCGTCGACCGGGCCGGCCGGGACCTCGGTGATTCCCGGCGCGCGGTGCCCGGTGGTTCCGTTCGTTCCTACCTTGGAGGCACAGCCATGGGCTCCTATGCCCTTGACAGACCCGTCACCAGACGGAAGAGCCGCGTGCTGCTGGTGGCACTCGCCGCCGGCGTCCTCGCCCTGGTCACCTCACTGGTCTCGGCGCCGACCGCGCACTCCGCCGAGAACACGCTCGGCGCCGCGGCGGCGCAGAGCGGCCGCTACTTCGGCACCGCCATCGCCTCCGGCAAGCTCGGCGACTCGACGTACACCGGCATCGCGTCCCGCGAGTTCAACATGGTGACGGCCGAGAACGAGATGAAGATCGACGCCACCGAGCCGCAGCGGGGCCAGTTCAACTTCAGCAACGCCGACCGCATCTACAACTGGGCGGTGCAGAACGGCAAGAAGGTCCGCGGCCACACCCTGGCCTGGTACTCCCAGCAGCCCGGCTGGATGCAGAGCCTCAGCGGCAGCTCGCTGCGCCAGGCGATGATCGACCACATCAACGGCGTGATGGCCCACTACAAGGGCAAGATCGCGCAGTGGGACGTCGTGAACGAGGCCTTCGCCGACGGCAACTCCGGCGGCCGCCGCGACTCCAACCTGCAGCGCACCGGCAACGACTGGATCGAGGTCGCCTTCCGCACCGCGCGCGCGGCCGACTCCTCCGCCAAGCTCTGCTACAACGACTACAACATCGAGAACTGGAACTGGGCCAAGACCCAGGGCGTGTACAACATGGTCCGCGACTTCAAGTCGCGTGGTGTGCCGATCGACTGCGTCGGCTTCCAGTCGCACTTCAACAGCGGCAGCCCGTACGACAGCAACTTCCGCACCACGCTGCAGAACTTCGCCGCACTCGGTGTGGACGTGGCCATCACGGAGCTCGACATCCAGGGCGCCTCGGCCTCGACCTACGCCAACGTGGTCAACGACTGCCTGGCCGTCTCGCGCTGCCTCGGCATCACCGTCTGGGGCGTGCGCGACAGCGACTCGTGGCGCTCGGACCAGTCGCCGCTGCTGTTCGACAACAACGGCAACAAGAAGTCGGCCTACAGCTCCGTGCTCAACGCCCTCAACAACGGTGCGGGCGACGGTGGTGACCCCGGGGACCCGGGCGACCCCGGTGACGGCGGCCAGAGCGGACAGCTCAAGGGCGCGGCCTCCGGCCGCTGCGTGGACGTGCCGAACTCCAGCACCTCGGACGGCACCGCGGTCCAGCTCTACGACTGCAACAGCGCCAGCAACCAGAAGTGGGAGCAGACCTCGGCCGGTGAACTGCGGGTCTACGGCAACAAATGCCTGGACGCGGCCGGCACCGGCAACGGCGCCAAGATCCAGATCTACAGCTGCTGGGGCGGCGACAACCAGAAGTGGCGGCTGAACTCCGACGGGTCCGTCGTCGGCGTCCAGTCCGGACTCTGCCTCGACGCCGTGGGCGCCGGCACCGGCAACGGCACCCAGCTCCAGCTCTACTCCTGCACCGGCGGCGGCAACCAGCGCTGGAGCCTGTCCGCCTGACACGGTCCGCCACCGCCCCCCTCCCCGACGGGGACGGAGCCGGACGCCAAGAGGGTCGCCGCCGCCAAGGCGGCGGCCC
Organism: Streptomyces griseoaurantiacus; assembly: GCF_036189845.1. Classification (NCBI taxonomy): domain Bacteria; kingdom Bacillati; phylum Actinomycetota; class Actinomycetes; order Kitasatosporales; family Streptomycetaceae; genus Streptomyces; species Streptomyces griseoaurantiacus. The sequence goes on from NZ_CP108326.1 coordinate 6,469,855, forward strand.
TCGCGGCACGCGTCACCGCCCCGGCCGCGAAGCGCGACGCCCACCCCCTGCCACCATGAACGAACGAGAACCGCACCGCCCGCACCCGCGGAACGGCACCCGGCGGCTCGAAGGGAGCACGTTCCTGTGCACATGTACGACAACCCGGTGATCAGCGGGTTCCACCCCGACCCGAGCGTCTGCCGGGTCGGCGACGACTACTACCTGGTGTGCTCCAGCTTCGAGTACTTTCCCGGGCTGCCGCTCTTCCACAGCAAGGACCTCGTGCACTGGCAGCAGATCGGCAACGTGCTCGATCGCCCCGGCCAGCTGCCGCTGCCCCTCCCCGGCGCCAAGGCGTCCGGAGGTCTGTACGCCCCCACGATCCGCCACCACGACGGCCGCTTCTGGGTCGTCAACACCAACATCGACGGGGGCGGCAACTTCCTCGTCACCGCCGAGCGGCCCGAGGGCCCCTGGAGCGATCCCGTCCGGATCGATCTCACCGGCATCGACCCCGACCTGGCCTGGGAGGAGGACGGCACCTGCTGGTGCGCCTTCTCCGGCCCCGCCGGGGGCATCAACATGGCGAGGATCGACCCGGCCACCGGCAAGGTGCTGGAAGGCCCCTTCCCCACCTGGTCGGGCACCGGCCTCAAGTTCCCCGAGGCACCGCACCTCTACCGCATCGGCGACTGGTGGTACCTGCTGATCGCCGAGGGCGGCACCGAACGCGGCCACAGCGTGTCCCTAGCCCGCAGCCGCTCGCCGCGCGGCCCCTGGGAGGGCGCGCCCGGCAACCCCCTGCTGTCCCACAGCGGAACCTCCCACCCGATCCAGAACACCGGCCACGCCGACCTGGTACAGGCCCCCGACGGGAGCTGGTGGATGGTGCTGCTCGGCGTGCGCCCCCGGGGCTTCACCCCCGACGTGCACGTGCTCGGCCGCGAGACGTTCCTGACCCCCGTGGAATGGGACGAGGACGGCTGGCCCGTCCTCGCACCCGTGCCCGAACGGCACGCGGCCCCCGGTGGCGCCTGGCACCCCGTACCGGACGTGCCGGCCCGCGACGACTTCGACGCGCCCGCCCTCGCCCCGCACTGGATCTCGCCCTTCGCCCGCCCGGAGGGCTCCTGGTCCCTCACCGAGCGCCCCGGCCGGCTGCTCCTCACCGCCACAGGCCCCACCCTCGACAGCCCCGGCCACACCTTCCTCGGCCGCCGCCAGCAGCACCACGACTGCCGCGTCACCGCCGAGATCGATCCCGGCACCGGACGCGGCGGCCTCTGCGTGCGCCTCGACGAGGCCCACCACTACGAAGTGGAGGCGGCCGACGGGGAGGTCGCCGTCCTCGCCCGCATCGGACCGCTGCGCCAGACCGTGGCCCGTCGCCCCGCCCCCGCCGGGCCGCTGCGCCTGACCGTGACGATCCGGACGAGGGACCTCGTGCCCGCCTCCCCCGGACTCACCGACGGCGGCACCACGGGCCCCGACACCCTCGCCTTCTGGCTCGGCGACCCCGCGGCCCCGGACAACCGGCCGCTCGCCGAACTGGACGGACGCTACCTCTCCACCGAGGTCGCCTGCGGCTTCACCGGACGGGTGATCGGCATGTACGCCACCGAGGGGCAGGTCGCCTTCGACTGGTACGAGTACGTCCCGGTTCCGGCACCCTCCTCCTGACCCCGGCCGCGGGCGGGCGCCGCACCCCGAGGAGCACCCGCCCGCGGCCGGTTCCACCCCTGACAGTGCCCCGCCCGGCGCCCCTGCGGGTGCTTCACCCGTCCCTCACGGACCCCCGGCCCGCTTGGGCTAACCTTTCCACCATGCCGCCTCGACCAGCCGGATCGCGCCCCACCCTGTCCCTGGTGGCGAAGACCGCCGGTACGAGCGTGCCCACCGTGTCCAAGGTGCTGCGCGGCGGAACCGACGTCTCGGCGGAGACCCGCGCGAAGGTCATGGAGGCCGTGCAGGCCGTCGGCTACACCCGCCGGGGCGGGTCCAAGGGCGAGAGCGCGCGGGACGAGACGGGCCTGTCCCAGGTGCTCGACCTCGTGGTCACCCACTTCGAGGGGTCCTGGGCGAACCTGCTGATCGCGGGCGTCGGCAGGGAAGCGTCGGCCGCGGGACTCGATGTCGTGCTGACCCTCGCCGAACCGGGGGGCGACTGGGTGTCACGGGTACTGAGACGGCGCACCGCGGGAGTGATCGGGACCCTGGTCGACCCCGCCTCCCACCAGTTCGGCGCGCTCTTCGCCGCGGGCGTCCCGGTCGTGCTGATCGACCCGATGAGCGCGCCCCCACCGGGAGTGGCGAGCATCGGCGTCGCCAACTGGGAGGGCGGCCGCATGGCCGCCGAACACCTTCTCTCCCTCGGGCACCGCCGCATGGGAGTGGTCGCCGGCCACGCCCGCCACCTCTTCAGCCGGGCCCGCGTCGACGGCTTCCGCGGGGCGGCCGACACGGCGACCGCCGGCGGCGCCACGGTGTCGGTGGCCCACGGCGGATGGAACCGCGCCAAGGCGGCGACCGCCACCCACACCCTCCTCGACGGCGACCCCGGGATCACCGGCATCTTCGCCTGCGCCGACTCCATGGCCCTCGGCGTCTACGACGCACTGGCCGCCCGGGGCCTGCGCATCCCCGAGGACATCAGCGTCGTCGGCTTCGACGACCTGCCCGAGGCGCAGTACATCACCCCCGGGCTGACCACCGTCCGCCAGCCCAGCACCGAGCTGGGCGCCGCGGCGGTCAAGCTCCTGCTCGACCTCTCCCGGGGCGAGGACGGCGGCACCCGGTCGCCCGCCCGCATGCGGCTCGCCACCGAGCTGGTCCTGCGCGCCTCCACCGGACCCGCCCCGGCGGACGCCGCCCCACCCCGCTGAACGGCGCGGGTCAGGACGGTGCCACCGGCACGACCTGGAGGAGCAGACGGCTCGGCCGCGCGGCACCCTGATGGACCGTGTACCGCGCGGCCACCGGCTCCGCGGCCGTCCCGTCCGGCGCGTAGGCGTTGGCTCCGACGTCCCAGCGCGGTGAGGAACTCGGGGTGAGGTCGACGCGCACCCGGTGGCCCGGCAGGAAGGTGTGCGCCGTCGACCAGAGGTCCACGAGGAACTCCTCCGCCCGGCCCGGCTCGAGCGGCCCTCTCGCTCCCTGACCGGTGACCGGGTCGACGGACCGCGCCGAGCCCCGCCGCACGCCGTCGGTGACGAGGAGGCTCCTGCCGTCCGGGTGCTCGTCGCACAGCCGCACGACCACGTCCGCGTCCGTCCCCGTGGTCGAGAGGTGGACGACGGCACGGACCGCGCCCATCACCGTCAGCTCCCCGGTGAGCGGCGCGGTGCGCCACGAGAGCACGTCCGGCCGCGCCTCGATCGCCGACTGGTCGGCGGGGCCCGCACCGAACGGCGCGAAGAGGAGCACCGCACCGCCGCGGGTCGGCACCGGGTCGGCCGGATCGCTCGTCAGCCGCCGCTCGCCACCGTTCGGCGGCCCGGTCGTGAGCGTGCCCCGGGGATCCAGGCACAGCTCCAGCGTCCGCGCCTCGCGCGGGGGGAACTCCGCCAGGTCCACCCACCGGTTGGCGCCCATCAGGAACACCCGCACCGGTGGCGGGTCCGCCGCTCCGCCGCGAAGAGTCGTGTCGAACCACCGCAGGTGCAGCGCGGTGAGGTCCCCCTCGTCGCCGAGACCGTCGTCGAGGTCGAGGTCGTGGCCGAGGTCGTGGCCGAGGTCGTCGGCGGACGCCCCCGGTCCGAAGTCCGCCCCGGCCGCCCGGCCCGAGTAGTCGTCGTGCGTCCACGGGCCGACCAGAAGGCGGGGCACCGGCCCGCCGGTCTCCTCCGCACGGCGCAGCAGACGCCGGTGGAGCTCCAGGGTCGGCCCGAGGAAGACGTCGAACCATCCGCCGATCAGGAGGACGGGGACGTCGACCGTGTCGGTCCGGTCGACCACCTTCCCCTCGCGGTGACGGGGCGATCCGAGCGGCTCCCGCAGCCGGTCCAGGCCCCAGCCGACGATCGCCTCGGCCTCCAGTCCGCCGGTCAGGGCGCCGGCCCGGAACGCCGCACCGCTCGCGAGCGCCCGCTCGGTCGCCTCCCACCGTCGGCGCTCGGCCTCCCGCTCGGGCGCGGAGCCGATGCGGTCCAGCAGATCCGGGGCGATCGCATAGTGCGTCCAGGCCAGGGTGCTGCCGATCTCCGGCACCCCGCCGCGGAACCGGAACCCGTCGAGCGCGGACAGGGCCGGCGTCATGGCGGGGGCGAGCGCCCGCAGCGCCGGGGCGCCGCCCAGCAGGGCGGCGAACTGGGTGTCCGAGGCGTAGGAGGCGCCCCACATCCCGACGGTGCCCTCGCACTCGGGCAGTGCCGCGAGCCACGCCACGGCGTCGGCGCCGTCGGCCACCTCCTGCGTCCCGGGGTCGAAGACGCCCTCGGAGCCGAAGCGGCCCCGCACGTCCTGGAGCGCGAGGAGATACCCGGCGGCGACGAGGCGTCGCACGTCGAGCATCCCCTCGTGCTCCTCGCGGGCCGCGTCGTAGGGGTGGCGGGTGAGGAGCGCGGGCCAGGGCCCGGTGCCGTGCGGGAGCAGCAGGACGGTCCGCAGCCGGGTCCCGTCGCGCAACGGGCAGTGCACGAAGCGGCGTTCGGCGACCGGGTCCTGAGGTGCCGGCTCCCGGGCGGAGCGGGTGTCCTCGCCCACCGTCTCAGGACCGCCCATCTCAGGACCGCCCATCTCAGGACCGCTCATCTCAGGACCGCCCATCTCAGGACCGCCCATCTCAGGACCGCTCATCACGGGGCCGCTCATCGCAGGGCGAGCGCCGTCCACGAGGTCGGCGGCAGATCGATGGTCAGCAGACCGTCGACGAGTGCCGCGCTCTTGTTCGCGGCCGGCGTCACCCGGTCCTGCTCGGCGAGCGTGTTCTTCGCGTACACGTCCTCGTCGGCGAGTGTGAGGGCCTCCGTGACGCGCGCGGAGCCGAGGCTCCGCACGTCGATGGTCACCTGCGCGGTCTCCCCCACATCGCGGTTGACGAGGAAGACCGCGGCCCGGTCCTCGTCGACGGTCGCGACGGCGTCGACGAGACAGGCCTCGCCGTAGCGGGCCGTCTCGTACACCGGCGAGTCGATGACGGGACGGATCACCTCGCCGGAGGCGAGCCGGCTGGTGATCGAGAAGGGGTGGAAGGTCGTCTGACGCCAGGCCGGGCCGCCCGGCTCGGTCATGATCGGGGCGATCACGTTCACGAGCTGGGCCAGGGAGGCGGAGGTGACCCGGTCGCTGCGGCGCAGGAGCGTCATCAGCAGATTCCCGACGACGACGGCGTCCGCCACCGTGTAGGTGTCCTCCAGGAGCCGGGGGGCGTGCCGCCACTCCTCGTGGACCTTCTCGGACTCCTGGTGCTCCTTGAGGTACCAGACGTTCCACTCGTCGAAGGAGACGTCGATCCTCTTCCTGGAGCGCTTCTTGTGCCCCACGTGGTCGGCGGTCGCCACGACGGTGTCGATGAAGTAGTCCATGTCGGTCGCCGAGGCCAGGAAGGAGCCGAGGTCTCCGTCCTGCTCCTGGTAGTACGCGTGGCACGAGACGTAGTCGACGTGCTCGTAGCTGTGCTCCAGTACGGTGCGCTCCCAGTCGCCGAAGGTGGGCATGGCGGATCCGGAGGAGCCGCAGACGACGAGTTCGAGGTCCTTGTCGGCCCGCTTCATGGCGGCGGCGGTGCGGGCGGCGAGCTTGCCGTAGTCGTCGGCCGTCATGAAGCCCGTCTGCCAGGGGCCGTCCATCTCGTTGCCGAGGCACCACATGCGCACGTCGTGCGGCTGTGGTGTGCCGTTGGCGACGCGCTGGTCGGACAGGGTGGTGCCGGACGGGTGGTTGGCGTACTCGAGCAGGTCGAGGGCGGGCAGGATGCCCCGGGTGGCCACGTTGACCGCGAGCATCAGCTCGGAATCGGTGAGCTTGAGCCAGCGGGCGAACTCGTCGAGGCCGACCTGGTTGGACTCCAGCGAGCGCCAGGCGAGGTCGCGGCGCACCGGCCGCCGCTCGCGCGGGCCGACGGAGTCCTCCCAGCGGAACCCGGAGACGAAGTTGCCGCCCGGGTAGCGGACGGTGGTGGCTCCGAGTTCCCTGACGAGGTCGACGACGTCCATGCGGAAGCCGTCCTCGTTCGCGGTCGGGTGTCCGGGTTCGTACAGCCCGGTGTACACGGAGCGGCCGAGGTGCTCGACGAAGGAGCCGAAGGTACGGCGCCGGACGGGGGCGACGACGGCCTGCCGGTCGAGCGTGATGTGGGCGCGGGGCAATGCGACGGTCCTTTCGGGAGGGCGCGGGAGGCCGCGGGCCGGCCGGTGCCGCCGGTCGGCGGCACGCCCGCAGCGGTGTGCCCCCGCCGCGGGGCACGGCAGGGGCGGGCGTGGGACGGCCTCTTCGCCGTCCGGCGCCGGGACTCAGCCCTTCACGGCGCCCGTGAGGCCGCCGACGATGCGCTTCTCGAAGACCGAGAAGAAGACCAGCGCGGGCAGCATGGCGAGCGAGGTGAAGGCGAGCACCTTCGCGGTGTCCGTGGAGTACTGCGAGGAGAACACCTGGACACCGAGCGGGAGGGTGAAGTTGGCCTGGGAGTTGAGGACGTACAGGGGCAGGAGGTAATTGTTCCAGCTTCCGACGAAGCCGAGGATGCCGACGGTGACCACACCGGGCAGCGACAGCGGCACCACCATCCGGAAGAAGAACCCGATGCGGCTCATGCCGTCGATCGCGGCGGCCTCCTCGATCTCGTTCGGGATGGCCCGCAGGAACGGCACGAGGATGATGACGGTCGTCGGCAGGCCGAAGGCGATCTGCGGGACGATCACGCCGAGCAGGTTGTCGACGAGTCCGAGGTCCTTGATGACGAGGTACAGCGGAGTGATCGCGATGACCATGGGAAACATCAGCCCCGCCGCGAACAGCGAGTACATCGCGCCCTTGAGCCTGAAGTCGTAGCGGGCGATGACGAAGCTCACCATCAGACCGAGGGCGACGATGCCGGCGGTGCTGGCGAGCGCGACGATGAGGGAGTTGGCGAACTGGCCCCAGAACACGGAGGACTCGAGGATGCCGAGGTAGTTGCCGCCCACCCAGGGGTCGGGCAGGGCCGCCGGGTCCGTGGTGATCTGCGAGTTGGTGCGGAAACCGCCGAGCACGATGAAGAGCACCGGTGCGACGCACACACCGACGAACAGCAGCGCGACGAAGTAGGTGACGGGGCTGCCCCACTTCTGCGGTGCGTCACGGCGGCCGGCGGGCGCCCTGGTGCCCGGCCGGCGGGACGTGCGGAGCCTGGTGGTGGTCGCGCTCATCACACGGTCCCTTCGGTGACGGCGCCCTTGAGATCGCGGCGCAGGACGAAGCGCTGGTAGACCAGCGCGACGGCGAGCGAGATCACGAACATCACGACCGCGACGGCGCTGCCGTAGCCGTAGTTGCCCGCGTTGCGGCCCTGGGCGAGCATGTAGATCGCCATGGTCGAGGTGCCCGCCGTGCCGGAGACGTACTGGCCCCAGATGATGTAGACGAGGTCGAAGAGCTGCAGTGAGCCGATGACCGACAGGAAGGCCCAGATGCGGATCGTCGGGCCGAGCAGCGGCAGGGTGATGCGGCGCTGGATCTGCCAGTAGGAGGCGCCGTCGATCTGGGCGGCCTCGAAGATCTCGTCGGGTATCGACTGCAGGCCGGCGAGCATCAGGATCACCGCGAAGCCGACGTACTTCCACGTGATGATGGCCATCAGCGTCCACAGGGCCAGGTCCGGATCGGAGAGCCAGTCCGCCTCGAGGGAGCCCAGCCCGATCCGGTGCAGCAGATCGTTGGCCGCCCCGTTGCTCTGCAGCATCAGGCTCCAGCCGGTGCCGACGATGACCTCGGAGATGATGTACGGCACGAAGATCAGGACGCGGATGGTCGAGCGGCCGCGGATCCTCTGGTTGAGCAGCAGCGCGAGGACGATCGCCAGCGGCCCCTGGATGAGCAGGGAGAGCACCAGGATCAGCCCGTTGTGCCACAGCACGTCGTGGAAGGCGGGGTCGGTGAGGATCAGCCTGTAGTTGTTCAGCCCGACCCAGTCGGTGGGCTTTCCGTAGCCCTTCCACTGGTAGAAGCCGTAGTACGCGGCGAGCGCGACCGGGAAGATCACGAACGCCAGGAACGTGATGACCGCCGGTGCGGACAGGGCCGCGATCTCCAGTCGCGTCCTGGCACGGCCCCGGCGGCGCGCGGCCGCTCGCGGCGGATCCGGGGGCACGGACGCGGCCGTGCCCCCGGTCCCGGGCGTGCCCTGCGACCGGCGGCCTTCGGCCGTGTCAGTGCCCAGGGTGTCGCTCATGTCTGCTTACTCAGCCCTTCTCGGCGGCAGCCTTGACGTCCTTGACGATGTCGGCGGCGGAGCCCTTGCCGGCCATCAGGTTCACGACGGCGATGTTCATGGCGTTGCCGACGTTCTGGCCGTACACGGTGTCGAGGAACTGCATCGAGTAGGCGGCCTTGTTGAAGGCCTTCAGCGCCGAGATGTTGTAGGACTCGGTGACGACCCCTTGCGCCTCCCTGTTCACCGGGATGGTGTCGAAGGCGTCGCCGTAGGCCTCCTGCTGCTTCTTGGTCACGACGAACCGCAGGAAGCCCAGCGCCTCCTTTGGTGCGTTCTTGGCGAGCGAGTAGCCGCCGGCGCCGCCCATGATGGCGCTCGGGTCGCCCTTGCCGCCGGGCACGGCGGGGAAGGGGAACCAGCCCAGGTCGGGAAGCTGCTTCTTGTCCGGGGTGAGGCTCGCGATCACCCCGGGGTCCCAGTTGCCCATGAGTTCCATGGCTGCCTTGTGGTTGGCGAGCATGCCCGCGGAGGATCCGGCGCCCTGCTGCGAGGCCGCTGTCAGGAAGCCCTTCTGGAACGGCTCGGTCTTCAGGAGGGCGTCGAGGTCCTCACCGGCCTTGTTCCAGCACGGGTCGTCGAACTTCAGCGACTTCGCGGTCTCCTGCATGGTGTCCTGGCTGCACTCGCGCAGGGCGAAGCTGTAGTACCAGTGCGCGGCCGGCCAGGCGTCCTTGGCGCCGACCGCGATCGGGGCGACGTTCTTCGCCTTGAGCTTCGCGACGGCGTCCGTCAGCTCGTCCATCGTCTTCGGCGGGGAGGCGATGCCGGCCTTCTTGAACAGGTCCTTGCTGTAGTAGATGCCCTCCGGCTGGGTGTCCAGCGGCATCGCGTAGACCTCGCCGTCGACCGAGACGCCCTCCAGGGCGGCCTCGCCCACGTTCTTCCGGTCGGTGTCGCTCAGCTCCAGTGCCTTGATCTGGCCGGCGTCGATCATCGCCTGCATCTTGCCGCCGCCGCGCTGCAGGAAGATGTCGGGCGCGGAGTTCGAGTTGAGCGCGTTCTGCAGCTTGCCGTCGAGATCCTCGTTCTGAATCGACTGGATCTTGATCGTGACGTCCTTGTGCTCCGCGTGGTAGTCCTTCGCGGCCGCCTCCCAGAAGTCGATGCCGCGCCCCTCCGTCGCGTTGGTCCAGAGGGTCACCGTGCCCTTGCCGCCGGACGAACCGCCGTCGTCGCCGCCACCGGCACATCCGGCGGCGGCGAGCGCCACGCACACGCCGATCGTGGCAGCCGTCGCGCTGCGGGTTTTCCTCGCCATCGTGGAACTCCCCTGAGGTGTTGTCTGTGTGAAACCGTCGAAAGTTTGCGCAAACTAAAGAGCCATCCGTGAAGTGAGAGCAAGGTCTACCCCCGAAAAATGGGGACTGACAACCCAGAGTTTTCGCAAGATGCCCAATCGTTACCGAGTGGGGTCCTTGCCCCGTAGAGGCGCCGCCGACCCCCTGACGAGGGGGAACACGCCCGGCCGCGGCCGCCTGCGCCGGACCCGGCACCGGAAGAACGCCACGCGCTCGGGGGTGGGCCGTCCGACGTCTTGACGCCGCTTTCCGGCGCTCCCTACGGTGCGCAGCACGTTGATCGGGAGCCGGTCGACACACCCGTCCGCCCGGCGGGGCCCGCCGTGCCCCGCCCTCGCAGCAAAGGAATCCCGCCATGCGGATCGACGTCCCCCGGCAGCCGACAGCCCGGCTCTGCGACGCCTGGCGCCACTGCGTCGGCACGGGACGCTTCGACCTCGCGCTGCGCCGCGACTACCAGGACTCGCTCGCCCTCGTGCAGCGCGAGATCGGCTTCCGCCACATCCGCGGCCACGGCCTGCTCAGCGACGGCACGGGCATCCACCAGCCCTACGAGCACGCCGGCGAGCGGCGCGTGCGCCATGCCTTCACCTACGTCGACCAGATCGTCGACGCCTACCTGGACCTGGGCATCGAGCCCTTCCTCGAACTCGGCTTCATGCCCTCGCAGCTGGCCTCCGGCGAGGACACGGTGTTCTGGTGGAAGGGCAACATCACCCCACCCCGCGACGAGGCGGAGTGGGCGGACCTCGTCCGCGGCGTCCTGCGGCACCTCATCGACCGCTACGGTCTCGACCAGGTGCGCCGATGGCCCATCGAGGTGTGGAACGAACCCAACCTGGAGGGCTTCTGGTCCGCCGGCCAGGACGCCTACCACCGCCTCTACGAGGTGACCTCGACGGCGGTCAAGGAGGTCGACGCCGAACTCCAGGTCGGCGGCCCCTCACTCGCACCCGGCTACCAGGACGAATGGATCCGGCGGTTCGCCGACTTCGTCGAGACCCGCGACCTGCCGATCGACTTCGTCAGCCGGCACGCCTACTCCTCCGGCCCCGTCCAGCCCGTGCCGTTCGGCGCCCACCAGACACTCATGCCGGCCTCGGCACTGCTGGAGCAGTTCGGCGCCCCCAAGCGGCAGCTCGCGGGCTCGAGACTTGCCGAACTGCCCCTCCACATCACCGAGTTCAACTCCTCCTACCGCCCCGACAACCCCATCCACGACACCGCGTTCCATGCGGCGTACCTGGCGCCGGTCCTGGTGAACGGGGGAGACCTCGCCGACTCCTTCTCCTACTGGACGTTCAGCGACGTCTTCGAGGAGGTCGGCATACCCACCGCACCGTTCCACGGCGGCTTCGGGCTTCTGACACACCGTCAGATCAAGAAGCCCACCTACCACCTCTACACCTTCATGGCGGAGATGGGCGAGCAGATCCTCGCCCGCGGTGAGGACCACCTGGTGACGCGGCACGAGGACGGCCGCGTCACCGTCCTGGCCTGGGCCCCCGCCGACCCGACCGGCGGTGCCCCCGTGGAGGGCCACACCCTCCGTCTGACCCTGCCCGTCGGCACCCCCGAGGCCCGGGGCTCCGCCTACGTCCGGCGCCGCTCCGTGAGCGAGGACGCCGGCAACGCCCGGGCCGCCTGGATCGAGATGGGCCGCCCCCTCGCCCCCGACACCCGCCGCCTCGACGCCCTCCACGAGGCCGCCGAACCCGCCCGCTCCCACCACGCCGTCCCCGTCACCGCGGGCCGCGCCGAGATCGACCTCGTCCTGGCCCGCAACGAGGTGACCCTCCTGGAACTCACCCCGGTCGTCGACGAGACCCCAAAGTGGTGGAACGAGGAGCGGCTGTTCGGACTGGGGGAGGAGGGGACCGACGCGCCGGCGACGTGAGCGAGGCCGGCGGACCGGCCCTCGCGGCTCATCGCCCCGCGTCGCCGTCCGACCCGGGACCCGGCATCGGGCAGTACGCACTACGGCGAAGCACCGCAGGGAAAATATGCAAGATGATGCATGGCTCTGGCCCGACTCGGCCAGGACTCATGCACGCCCGGGCTCGTTGCGGCGGACGCCGAGCGGCTCAGCCAGGGCCCGCGGCGCTGACCGCTAACCCATGTCGGCGAGCCAGGCGGTCTCGCCCTGGTGGAACGCGTCGAGCTCGGCCGGCCGGTCGTCGCCCAGCAGGTCCTGGCTCACCGTCACGCCGCGGGTCGACTGGATCCAGGTGAGGAACCGGTAGGACGGCCGAAGCCCGGCGAGCTGGGCCGCGTCCACCGGGAGCGCCTCACCCGCGTGGACGGGGCGCAGTTCGTCGCGCTCCATCAGGACCTCGAAGCTCATCAGCCTCCACCGTCCTTCGTCCCGCACGGCACGTGAGAAGAACCGGCAGTAGGCGTGGAAGTCGACCTCCACTCCCTCCACCGTGGTCCGGTTGAAGATCTTCGCAGGGCTCTCGACGGTCGCCCGGTGGCCGTCGACCCGCGCGTAGGCGGGGAAGACCCAGTGCTTGCTGTTCCCGGTCCGCTCCATCCACTTCTTCGTCGCCTCGACGTAGGCCTCGCCGCCGCGTCCGTCGTACCACGTGGTCCGGACGTAGGCATCGTCGTGGAAGCAGTCACGCATCACGTCGAAGAGCCGCTGGTCGCGGGCGAAGCGTTCCCGCCTCACGAGGTCGAAGAGCTCCTCGCGGTCCAGGAGGACTGCCAGCCGCTCGCTGTGGTCGGGGTTCACGATGTCGTCCTCTCGTTCACTGCGGATAGCCGAGCACGGCCTTCACCTCGAGGTACTCCTCGAAGCCGAACCGCCCGAACTCTCGTCCGTTCCCGGACTGCTTGTAGCCGCCGAACGGCAGGCTGCGATCGAACGGAGCGCCGTTGAGGTAGACGCGGCCCGCACGGATGCGATTGGCGACCCTGCGGGCGCGGTCGGGGTCCTTCGACTGCACGAAGCCCGCCAGCCCGAACGGCGTGTCGTTCGCGATCTCGACGGCCTCGTCCTCGGTCTCGTAGAGCAGGATCGAGAGCACGGGGCCGAAGATCTCCTCGCGTGCGATCCGCATCTGCGGCGTGACGTCGCCGAACACGGTCGGGCGGACGTAGAACCCCTTGTCGCGCCCGTCGGGGCGCCCGGGGCCGCCGACCACGAGCGTCGCGCCCTCGTCGATCCCCGACTGCACGAGCGCGGTGATCTTCTCCAGCTGAGCCTGGCTCACCACGGGCCCCATCGTGGTCGACGGATCGAACGGGTCCCCGAGACGGACCTCCTCGACCGCCCGTCGCGCGGCGGCGTACGCCTCGTCGCGCTGCGAGCGGTGCACGAGCATCCGCGTGGGCGACTGACAGTTCTGGCCGCCGTTGGTGAAGCACGAGTGCACCCCGGCGACGACCGCGGATTCCAGGTCCGCGTCGGGCAGGATGATGTTGGCCGACTTGCCACCGAGCTCGAGCGCGACGCGCTTCACCGTGTCGGCCGCGAGCTTGGAGACCCTGATGCCGGCACCGGTCGAGCCGGTGAGCGAGACCATGTCGATGTCGGGGTGCGCCGCGATGGCCTCACCGACCGTGGGACCGTCACCGTTGACGAGGTTGAACACGCCGGGCGGCAGTCCGGCGTCGTGGATGACCTCGGCGAGCACCATGGCGCTGAGCGGCGCGATCTCGCTCGGCTTGAGCACCACGGTGCATCCCGTGGCGAGGGCCGGGGCCACCTTCGACGCGACCTGGTTCAGCGGCCAGTTCCACGGCGTGATGAGACCGCAGACGCCGATCGGCTCGCGCTGCACGATCCCGGCTCCCCTCTCCTCCTCGAAGCGGTAGTCCGCGAGCACGCGGGCCGCCTCCTCGAAGTGGAACAGCGCCACCGTGGCCTGGCGTTCGGTCGAGAACGTGATCGGCGACCCCATCTCGCGCGTCATCGTCCGGGCGATCTCGGGCAGCCGAGCCCGGAAGCCGGAGATGATCCGCTCGAGGTACTCCAGCCGTTGCTCCACGCCGACCTGCGAGTACGTGGCGAAGGCCGCGCGCGCCGCCGCCACCGCGCGGTCGACGTCCTCGGCCGTCCCGAGGCTGATCTCCGCGAACGTCTCCTCGGTCGCGGGGTCGAGGACGCCCAAGGTCCGCGGCGCGGCCGGATCGGCCCACGCACCCCCGATGTAGAACTGGTGCCTGGTGGACATGTCGCTCTCCAACCTCCTGACGAGCGTGGTCACGGTGTCGCCACGATGAGCGGGACGTCGAGGCGCGAGCGGAGCTCGTGGAACGAGATCCCCCACGTCTCCCGGACGAGGACCTCGTCCCCCCCGGTGATCTCGAACGTGGCGACGTCGGTATAGACCCGGTCCACGCACCGCAGCGCGGTGAGCGGATACGTGCACTCCCTGACGAGCTTCGGCTCGCCGGTCCTGGTGAACAGCGACATCAGCACGAAGACCTGCTTGGCGCCCACGGCGAGGTCCATCGCCCCGCCGACCGCCGGAATCGCGTCGGGCTCGCCGGTGTGCCAGTTGGCGAGATCCCCCGATGCCGAGACCTGGTAGGCGCCGAGGACACACAGGTCGAGGTGGCCGCCTCGCATCATGGCGAACGAGTCGGCGTGGTGGAAGTACGAGGCGCCGGGCAGCTCGGTCACCGGGAACTTGCCGGCGTTGATCAGGTCGGGATCGATCGCGTCGCCCGTCGCCGCCGGCCCCATGCCGAGCATGCCGTTCTCGGTGTGGAAGATGACCCCCGACTCCGGGGGGAGGTGGTCGCCGACGGTCGTGGGCTGACCTATGCCGAGGTTGACGTACGCCCCGCGGGGAATGTCGCCCGCGAGCACCCGGGCCATCTCGTCCCGTCCGAGCGGGCCGCGGTCGGTGTGCTCGACGATGCTCGGAGACACCACGCTCATGACGACACCTGCACGATCCGGTCGACGTAGATGCCCGGGGTGACCACGGCCTCAGGATCCAGCACTCCCGGCTCGACGACGTGCCGCACCTGCACGACGGTGGTCGTCGCGGCCGTCGCCATGACGGGAGCGAAGTTGCGTGCCGTCTTGCGGTAGACGAGGTTCCCGAGGGTGTCCGCGGTGTGGGCGCTGATGAGCGCGACGTCGGCGGCGATGGGCAGCTCCAGGACGTACGTCCGGCCGTCGATCTCGCGGGTGTCCTTCCCCTCCGCGAGGAGGGTCCCGACTCCGGTGCGGGTGTAGAACCCGCCGATCCCGGCTCCGGCGGCGCGCATGCGCTCGGCCAGGTTTCCCTGCGGCACGACCTCGAGCTCGATCTTTCCGCTGCGGTACAGCTCGTCGAAGACCCAGGAGTCCGTCTGCCGGGGGAACGAGCACATGATCTTGCGCACCCGCCCGGCCGCGAGCAGCGCCGCGAGCCCGGTGTCCGCGTTGCCCGCGTTGTTCGCCACGACGGTGAGGTCTCGCGCTCCCTGCCGGATCAACGCGTAGATCAGGTCGAACGGCATGCCGGCCGTGCCGAAGCCGCCGACCAGCACCGTCGAGCCGTCGGCGATGCCGCTGACCGCCTCGTCGGCAGAGGTGCAGAGCAGCGTCATGAGACGTTCTCCAGCACGACCGCCAAGCCTTGACCCACACCGATGCAGATGGCCGCCACGCCCCATCGTTCACCGGACTCCACGAGCCGCGCCGCGAGGGTCCCGAGAATGCGCCCGCCCGAGGCACCCAGCGGGTGCCCGATGGCGATCGCCCCGCCCTTGGCGTTGACGACCTCGGCGTCCCGCAGCCCGAGTTCGAGCCAGGCGTCGACACAGGCGATCGACTGGACGGCGAACGCCTCGTTCAGCTCGACGGCGCCGATGTCGTCCCAGGTGATGCCCGCCCGCTCGAGCGCGCCGTTGGCGGCCTCGACCGGGGCGTAGCCGAACTGCTGCGGCTCCAGCGCAGCCCAGCCGCGGCCGGCGATCCGCGCGACCGGGTCACGACCGATGGTCGCGGCCGCGCTCGCCGAGCCCAGCAGGACCGCGCTCGCGCCGTCGTTCAGCGGTGAGCAGTTGCCGGCGGTGATCGTCCCGTCGGGCCGGAACGCCGGCTTCAGCCCTGCCAGCTTCTCGAGCGAGGTGTCGGCACGGATGCTCTCGTCCTGGACCAGGTCGGCGCCGGGGACGGATACCACGAGGTCGTCGTAGAAGCCCTTCGCCCACGCCTCCGCCGCGAGGCGGTGCGAGCGAGCGCCGAACTCGTCCTGCCGCTCGCGCGAGATCGAGAACTTCTCCTGCAGCTGCTCGTTGCACTCGCCCAGTGAGGCCGTCCACTCGGCGGGCATCCGCTCGTTCACCAGACGCCAGCCCAGCGTCGTGGAGACGGCGGTGACATCGCCTGCCGGGAACCGACGCGACGGCTTCGGCAGGACCCACGGCGCCCGCGTCATCGACTCCACGCCTCCGGCGATCGCGATCTCCGCGTCGTCGACCTCGATCATGCGTGAGGCCATCATGGCGGCGTCCAGCGACGAGCCGCAGAGCCGGTTCACCGAGGTGGCGGGCACCGAGACGGGCATGCCCGCCAGCAGCACGGCCATCCGGCCGACGTTGCGATTGTCCTCGCCGGCGCCGTTGGCATTGCCCCAGAACACGTCGTCGACCAGGCCGGGATCAAGGCCTGGCGAGCGGTCGAGAAGTCCCTTCAACGCAGTCGCGGCCAGATCGTCGGTCCTCGTGTCGGCCAAGGCTCCGTTGAACCGGCCGAACGGGGTCCGGACCGACGCGTACACGAATGAGCTGCTCATCGGGTCGTCTCCACTTCCTGCCCCATCTCAGGAGGCGTCCTTCGCTTGCTTGCGGATGTCGTCGTAGGAGAAGTCGTTGATGGCGTCGAGAAGGTCGGTCGTGTAGATCTCCGTGGCCGGGAACGCCTTGCCCACGAGCCCGGCGGACGCCATGAACTCGACCATCCCGGTCGCCGCCTTCGGATCGATCCGGCCCCAGTCGTCGTCCTCGACCCCCTGGTCGGCCAGCCGGACCTGGAGGATCTTGGCCTGGGACGCCATCGCGTCCTTCTCCGGTCCGGTGCCCCGGGTCTCCGGGTGGAGCTTCCACAGGTCGCGGATCGCGGCCTCGGGGTTGGCCTGGGCGAATGCGAAGCCCTTCGCGATGGCGCGACCGAACCGCTCCAGGACGTCCTTCCTCTTGTCGATCGTCTTCCGCGTCGCCGCGAACCCCCCGCCCCAGATGCCGGCGGTCTGGGGCACCGGCAACGGGGTGAGCTCGATCCCGGAGTCCTCGACGATCGCGTACTGGGTGTCCCAGAGGGCCAGCGCATCGACCTGGCCGCTCTTGATGGCGTTGATCTGCTGGGCGCCGGCACCGATCGGCACCAGGGCGGCAGCGTTCTCGCTCATCCCGTTGAGCTCCAGCGCGGTCCGGGCGAACGTCCCGCCGGAGCTGGCCACCGCGGTCACCCCGATCTTCTTGCCCTTCAGGTCCGCGACGTTCCTCACATCCGAGCCCTTGGGCAGCTGCAGGCTGTAGATCCAGTGCGGGTAGTACGACGCGAAGTAGGCCAGGCCCAGGTTCTTGGCGTGACCGATCGCGACCGGCTCACCGGTCATCAGTCCGACGTCGGCGCCGCCGGCGGCCAGCTGCTGCGCCGTCTGCGTGCCGGAGGGGAACAGCTCGACCTTGACGTCGAGCCCCTCGTCCTTGAAGTAGCCCTCGGCCTCGGGGACCACCAAGGTGGTGTAGCCGGCGTTCCAGCTGGGCGCGCTCAGGGCGAAGGTGACGGTGTCGAGGTCGTCGCCGCCCGCCGAGCCGCCCCCCTCCGAACCGCATGCGCTCAGCGTGGCCACCACGAGGATGCCTGCGAACAGGCCGGTCAAGCTCTTGAGTCGTCTCGTCATCCTCAGTCATTCCCCATCCGAGCTCGTGATCGCGTCGGAAGTCGTCGTGTCGTGCCAGTGCGGGAGGACGTGCCGCCCGACGAGGTCGAGCGTGTGGCGGGCGACCTCCGGCGGCGTGCCGAACGGGGCGACCCGCAGTTGGACGGACGTGACCCCCGCCCGGACGTACCGGGCGATCGTCGCGTCGATCTCGTCGGGCGTGCCCACCATGGGGAGCTCGAGCTCGGCAGGGCCGTCCGCACCCAGCCATGAGCCCCGCTCGGTGTAGTAGTCGGTCGCGGCCTTGAGGTGGCGCGCGGCGAGCTCGCGGGCAGTGGCGGCATCCTCGTGGACGACGCAGAACCTGGTGGTGGCGACCGCTCCCCCCGTCCCGCCCGGCCGTCCGCCGCGACACGACCAGTAGGCGGCCGACTGCTTGATCAACAGGTCGTCGCAGTAGTTCGTCGCGCCGTAGAATCCGTCGGCGAGCGTCGCGGCACGACGGGCCGAGGCGCCCACCTTGCCGCCCACCAGGATCCGGGGCCCGCCGCGCCGCACCGGGGGTGGGATCGCCACCGGCGAATCGGTGCTCGCGTCGGCGGACCAGGCGTCGCGCAGCAGCTTCAGCGTGGCGTCGAAGGCCGCGCCGGCCGGACCTGACGCGGGCAGCCCGACTCGTTGGGCGACCTCCGGGCTGCCGAGCCCGAGGCCGAGGGTGAGCTTCCCGCCGCACAGCTGGTCGAGCAGCGCGGCCTCGTAGGCCAGCTTCTCCGGACTGTACGCGCGCAGGAGCAGCACCGCTGATCCCAGCGCCAGGGACGTCCGTCCGGCCAGATGTCCCAGGACCATCAGGGCGGACGGGAGGTGGAACGGCTGAGAGGCCGTGTGATAGCTCTCCCCCACCCACGCGGAGTCGAAGCCGTGCTGCTCCGCGCGGGCGAGCATCGTGACCGTGCGATCCACCTGTGGGCGGACCGGCTCATGGGAGCTCAGGTCGAGCGCGATCCCCAGTCGCATGTCAGCCGGCGCTCTCTGCTTGCTTGTTGACGTCGTCGTAGGAGAAGTCGTTGAACGCCTTGAACATCGCGTCGGTGTAGACGTCCTTCGCCGGGAACTTCTTGATCAGTCCGGCCGAGGCCATGAAGTCGAGCGAACGGGTGAACGCAGTCTCGTCGATCCGGCCCAGGGTCTTGTCGTCGAAGCCCTGTCCGTCCAGGCGGACCTGGAGCACCTTGACCCCGTCAGCCAGCGCCTTCGCCTCCGGGTCGGACCCGCGGGTCTCCGGGTGAAGCTTCCACAGGTCGCGGATCGCGGCCTCGGGGTTGGCCTTGGCGAAGACGAACGCCTTCGCCACCGCACGACCGAACCGTTCGAGGACGTCCTTCTTGGCCTTGAGGTTCTTCCGGGTCGTCGCGAAGCCGCCGCCCCACGCGTCCGCCGTCTCCTTGACCGGAAGCGGCGTCAGGGTGACGCCGGCGTTCTTGACGATCTGGTACTGGATGTCCCAGAGCGCCAACGCATCGACCTGGCCGCTCTTGATGGCGTTGATCTGCTGGGCGCCGGCACCGATCGGCACCAGGCTGGCAGCGTTCTCGCTCATCCCGTTGAGCTCCAGCGCGGTCCGGGCGAACGTCGCGCCGGAGCTCGCGACCGCAGAGACGCCGATCTTCTTGCCCTTCAGGTCGGCGATGCTCTTCACATCCGAACCGTCCGGCACCTGCAAGCTGTAGATCCACTTCGCCCAGTACGAGCTGAAGTAGGCCAGGTCCAGGTCCTTGTCGTGCCCGATGGCCACGGGCTCGACCGTCATCAGGCCGAGGTCGGCCCCGCCGCCGGCGACCTGCTGCGCTGCCTGGGTGGCCGACGGGAACAGGTTGGTCGTGACCTTCAGACCCTCCTGCTTGTAGAAGCCCTCGGCCTCCACGACGGCCATGACCGCGTAGCCGGCGTTCCAGCTCGGGGACGCCATCGCGAACGTCACCGGCGTCAGCCCGCCGGACTTGGCCGACTTGTCGGATCCGCTGGCGGAACCGCTGTCGGAACCGCACGCACTCAGCGTCGCGGCCGCGCACAGGATGGCGACCGCACCACTGACGACCTTCATCGCTCGTCTGGTCTTCACGATGGAACCTTCTTCTTACTGGTTGGGGAGTGGATAGGTGTCTTCGTTGAGCACCCGGCCCGGCGTCAGGGAGAAGTCCAGACGCGGCGGACAGAAGATGTCGATCAGCTGGTTGGTCCCCGCACCAACAGCCTCGCTGGTGTGGATCATGGGCGGAGGGATCACGGCCACCGAAGGACTGCCGCACCGCAGGTGCTGGTCCTCGCGCCACTCGCTGCGACGCTTGGACCACGGGGTCCGCAGGTGGTGGACGTACTCCCCCTCCACGGCGAGCGAGCACTGCTCGAAGTCGTCGTGGTCGTGCGGCGAGAGGGTGTTCGGATCACGCGGACCGATCCTGGGCGCCAGGAAGTTGACCATGAAGGTGCTGCACCGCACGATCTGGCCCGGGCGGATGGCGTCCTGCGTCACCTCCAGGTCGGCCAGTCGGTAGGGCCGGACGCGATAACCCTCCGGCGGGGCCGGCCACGGCTCGAACGGCTTGGTGTTCGGGTGCGGCTCCGCGTACGCATCCCGGTTGCGCGCCTTGTCCAGCAGGTCGGTGGACCGAGAGCTGAACAGCCGCACGACGGTGCAGTCGTCGACGCCGACGATCGCACTGCTGCCCGGCGGGACCATCACCACCGCCTTACCCGAGACCGACACGGCCTCCCGCGACGCACGGACCTCGACGCTGGATTCCTCGTAGGGGAGGATCACGACGTACTCGTCCGGCTGATCATCTCGCTCGAGCACGTCGCCGGCGACCAGCGTCGTGTGGGCGAGCACGAAGTTGTGTCCGCGGAAGTACCACGTCGACGACCCGCCAGGGGTCGTCTCGTCGGGATCGCCCGTACCGAGGTCGGAGAACTCCACGTCGGGCGGGGTGGCCAGGGTGGTCATCGTCTGTCCTTTCGGGTCAGCAGCAAGATGCCGGTTCAGTCGTCCAGGCCGAGCAGGAAGGCCGGGTTGTCGCAGAAGATCTGCCGCAGCGACCTCTCGTCCAGGCCGAGGTCCAACAGCGCGGTCGCGACGCGGATGTAGGAGTCCACCGGCAGCGGCCGATCCTTCTGACCGAGGTCGGAGGCGATCACGGTGTGCTCCGGGCCGATCCTCTCGATCCAGTCCAGGAGGATCTTCGGGTCCCACTTCTTGGTCCCCTCGGGGTCGTAGAAGCCGGTCTCGTGCTCGATGAACGCTCCGTAGCCGACGAGCTCACGGCACTTCGCCTCGTCCGCACCGATGACGTAGTCGGGATGGTTGAGTAGCATCCGGGTGACACCCTTGTCCTTGGCCGCGGCAAACAGCTGGGTGATCGACTCGGTCTCCATGTGGCCGCCGGTCACCATCGCGCCGCTCTCCTTCACCAGGTCGAGCACCTCGTGGACCTGAGGGATGAGCTCACCGTCCTCCTGGTGGATGTCGACCCGGGACGACGGCACCTCGACGCTCGCCGTGGGGAAGCCGACACCCTCCGGATGGCAGTCGATGTGCCGGCCGGCCGAGAACGTCGGAAACCACACGGCCCTGCCCCCCATGCGCAGTGACATGGCCACCGCCTGCGGGTTGATGCCGCCGACCATGCTGTTCAGGGTGATGCCGCCGAAGACCGGGGTGCTGATCTTCGCCAGCCGGTCGCTCATCGCGAGCAGGTCCATGACGGTGTTGTGGTGGTGGGACTTCACCAGCACGCCCCGCATACCGAGCCGCTCGCCGTCCTTGCCGGCCTCGGCATGGTCGATGCGTCGAGGGAACGGGTTCGGGCCGGAATGGCAGTGCAGGTCTACGCAGCCGTTCAGCAGCTTGATGATGGCGGGTGAGTCAGTCATGAAGTCTCCATGCGTCGGCAGCGTTCGCATCACAGACTGAGAGTTCGCTATCCGGTCTGTCAATAGGGGTGCAATTGGAAAACACTTCCGCGAATCCCTGAGAAAACCTTGCAGCGAGACGTAGGTCACGCTTAATCTCTGTTCGCACTGCGAACTGTGCGCACTCTTTGTGGACACTCAACGAAACGGGGTGAGGGCCGATGGCGGAGCGCCAGGTCAACAAGCCGGTGGCTGCTCGGGAGCAGGACATCCAGGCGGTGAGCCGGACCGCACAGATCCTCGGACTGTTCGATCCGGTGACTCCGGAGCTCTCCGTCGCGGAGACCACCCGCCGGCTCGATCTGAACCGGACCACGGTGCACCGCTACTTCAGCTCGATGATCAGCTCCGGCCTGCTCGAGCGCGTGGAGGACTCCGCACTCGTCCGTCCCGGACGGTCGATCCTGCAGCTCGGCAGCTTCATGCTGGGACAGCAGCGCATCATGCAGATGGCGCCGGCCTACATGCGCGAGCTCTCGCTCGAGATCAAGATCAGCACCGTGCTGTCGCTGTGGGGCACCTCCGGCCCGGTGGTCTCGCTGGTGGAGGAGTCCGACCATCCCACCCTGGTGACGGTGCGCGTGGGCTCGCAGCTCGCCCTGGACTCCTCGCAGGCCAAGGTCTTCCTGGCCTTCCTCCCCGACCAGTTCCACGCCGACCGGCTCACCGGCAGCCTCCCCGAGCCCCAGCGCACCGAGACGCGCCGTCGTATCGAGGCGATCCGACAGGCCGGCATGAGCATCCACGTCAACCACCGCGGCATCTGCGTCGTCGCGGCGCCGGTGTTCGCGGCGACCGGGATCTGCGCCACGATCGCGGCCGTCGGCACCGAGCGGATGCTGCCGGAGGCGCTGGACTCCCGAGAGGCCACGGCGTTGAAGGCCGCCTGCAAGCGACTGACCAAGGAGATGGGCGGCACGTGGCCGGAGGCGACCGACTGATTGCCGCCGGCACGACAACCGAGGCGCGGGCAGCCTGCGCTCGAATCAGGTGAGGAATGACAGACATGCCGACCAGCACCGACACCGACTGCGTGATCCGCTTGGACTCGCTGTCCATGCTCTACTCGACGAAGTCCGGCGGGACCGTCCAGGCTCTCGACGACGTCTCCCTCAGCGTCCGAGCCGGTGAGTTCATCTCCATCGTGGGCCCCAGCGGCTGCGGCAAGAGCACGATGCTGCGGATCATCATGGGCCTGTCCCGACAGACCTCCGGACAGGTCACCTTCGGGCCGTCGGAGGACACCCACCGCAACCAGCTCGGGATGGTCTTCCAGCAGCCGCTGCTGCTGCCATGGCGCACCGTGCGGAAGAACCTGCTGACGTCGCCGGACCTTCACCACGCCCGGGACGCCGCGACCCACGCGAAGGCCGCCGAGCTGCTGGTGATGCTCGGCCTGGAGGAGTTCGGCGACCGGTACCCCAACGAGCTGTCCGGCGGGATGCAGCAGCGGGTCGGGATCGGCCGCGCCCTGATGCACGACCCGCGCATCCTGCTCATGGACGAGCCGTTCGGCGCCCTCGACGCGATGACCCGCGACCAGATGGGACTGGACCTGCTGAAGATCTGGGACCAGGACCGCAAGACCGTGCTGTTCGTGACGCACAGCATCCCCGAGGCGGTGCTCCTCGCCGACCGCGTCGTGGTCATGACACCGCGGCCCGGCCGGTTGGCGGACGTCGTCGAGGTCGCGCTCCCTCGACCGCGGCGGCTCGAGAACATCAACACGCCCGAGTTCGGCGAGATCGTCCTGAAGATCCGCAAGCTGCTCGACTCCGAGCACAGCGCCCACTAGGAGACCTGATGTCCACCAACACCAAGCGCCACGCAGCCGGCCGAGAGGCACCCAACGTCCCGGACGGCGAGACCGTGCCGGCGGAGGCGCCCACGAACTCGGACACCCCGGTCCGACGCCGCCGAGTACCGGAGATCACCTACAGCGTGCTGGTGTTCATCGGGCTGTTGGTGGTCTGGCAGGTCGTCGTGAAGATGTTCGACGTCTCCAACATCCTCGTCCCCGCGCCCACGGCCGTCGCAAGCTCCCTGGTCGACGGCTTCCAGGACGGCAGCCTGGTCACCCACTCGATCGTCACCCTGAAGGAGATCCTGCTCGGGTTCGGCATAGCGGTCGGCTCGGCACTGGTCTCCGCGGTGCTCATCACCCAGTTCCGGATGGTGGAGCGCGTGCTCTTCCCGCTGCTCATCCTGACCCAGACCATCCCGAAGGTCGCCCTGGCGCCTCTGCTGATCATCTGGTTCGGCATCGGGATCAGCTCGAAGGTGCTGACCGTGGCCCTGATCGCGTTCTTCCCCCTCCTCATCAACGCCATCCTGGGATTCCGGTCCGCCGCCTACGAGCAGGTCGAGATGCTCCGGTCCTTCGGCGCGTCCCGCATGCAGGTCATGCGGCACCTGCAGATCCCGTCGGCGCTTCCGCACATCTTCGCGGGACTGGAGGTCGCCGTCATCCTGTCCGTGACCGGCGCCGTGGTCGCGGAGTTCGTGGGCAGCTCCGAAGGCCTGGGCTATCTGATCCAGGCGAGCAACTTCACCCTGGACGTGGCCAGGACCTTCGCGGTGATCGTCGTGCTGTCGGCCATCGGCATCGCACTGCACGCGGTCGTCGTGCAGCTCGGCAAGTGGCTGGTCTTCTGGACCGCCACCCCCACCGACACCGCCGGCGAGGTCTGAGCCATGACACGGTTGCGCGACGGGATCAACGGCGGCACGCTCGGGACCTGGATCAAGCTCTCCAGCCCCGAGAGTGTCGAGATCATGGCCCACGCGGGCTTCGACTTCGTGGTCATCGACCTCGAGCACACAACACTGGACCTGGGCGCCGCCTCGACCCACATCGCGATGGCCCGCGCCCTCGGGGTGGACCCGCTCGTCAGGGTGCCCGACCACGGCCTCAGCGTGATCCAGCGGGTCCTGGACGCCGGCGCGGCCGGTGTGGTCGTGCCGCACGTCGACACGGTTCAGCAGGCCCGGGCGGTCGTGCGGGCCACCTGCTTCCCGCCGCGCGGCGACCGCGGGTCCGGCGGCACCAGCCGAGCGGGTCGCTGGGGGCAGCTGCCACGGGCGGACTACCTCGAGTACGGCAACGAGCAGGCCTTGTGCGTCGTCCAGCTCGAGAGCGAGGTGGCGATCAGGAACACGAGGGAGATCCTGGCCCTCGACGGCATCGGTGCCGCGTTCGTCGGGACGGCCGACCTCTCGATGTCGATGGGCGTCGCGGCGGGAAGCGACGAGGTGGACCGGCTCGTCGCGTCCGCGCTGGCGGCTGCCGCCGCGGCAGGTGTTCCCATCGGCACCGCGTCCGCCACGAGCGACCAGGCCCGGGCCGCGCTGGCCCGGGGCTACGACTACGTGGTGGTCAGCAACGACACCTCGATCCTCGCCGGCGGAGGCCGGGCAATCGTGAACGCACTCAAAGAGCCCGTCGCCGAGCGAGTCGCCCGGTGAGCGCGCCACGTGTCGCCATCGTGACGGGCTCGAGCTCCGGGATCGGAGAAGGGATCGCCCGCGCGCTCGCGGCCGACGGCTTCACCGTCGTGGTGAACTCGGCCGCCTCCGTCGACGCCGGTGAGCGGCTCGCGGCCCAGCTCCCGGGGGCGAGCTACGTCCAGGCCGACATCGCCGATCCCTCCGACGCCGTGCGCCTGGTGGAGACGGCCGTGGAGCGGCACGGTCGGCTCGACCTGCTGGTGAACAACGCCGGGGTGTCGCGACCCGTCCCCCACGCCGACCTGGATGCGATCACCGCTGACGACTGGCACCGGATCCTCGGCGTCAACGTCGTCGGGACGTGGCAGGTCTCCGTCGCCGCCGTGAAGGTCATGGAGCCCGGCGGCCAGATCATCAACATCACCTCGGTGGGCGGCTCGCGCCCCCTCGGCAGCTCGATCCCCTACTCCGTCAGCAAGGCCGCGCTCGACCACCTGACGAGGTTGCTCGCCAAGGCCGTGGGTCCGGACGTCCGGGTGAACGCGATCGCCCCGGGACCGCTCGAAACCCGAATGACCTCGGACAGCCTCTCCGCGCGGGCGGCGCGCACCGCCGCAATGACACCGCTGGGCCGGCTCGGGCAACCGTCCGACGTCGCAGCGATGGTCCTGGCGCTCACCAAGGCCCCCTTCGTCACCGGTGAGGTGATCCACGTCGACGGCGGCATCAACCTCGTCACCCACTTCGACGCGCCTCGCAACGACGACGCGTGATCCGTCATCCAGGGCCTGGGCAAGCTCCGCCACGTCGTCGAGCAGGCCTTCGCTCTCCTCCACCGGTTCAAGCGCGGGGCTTTCGGCCGGATCGACAGCAGTAGTTGACGGAAGGCCGACCTCGAAGGCCGGTCCGTGAGCTGAGGGAGTTCTTGAGGGGGGATCGCCTGACAGCCCTGGTGAACCTACGACGAACAGGCTCCACCCCTGTCCGACTCAAGGGCCGCCGCCCGAAGAGGCGGCGGCCCCCGATGTCGCGAGGCTCAGCCAGTGGCCCAATGGCGCGGGGCTATCCCGTATACGCCTCCACCTCCGACAGTTGGGCGGCCGGCCACCCCGTGTTGGCGGTGATCAGCACGCGGAGGTAGCGGGTGGCGGTGCCCGGCAACGGGACCGTCACGGTGTTTCCGCTCGACGGGGCGAAGGTGTACTGCGCCGACGGTTTCAGCGTGGTGTACGTGTCGTTGTCGGTGCTGCCCAGGACGCTGAGCATCTGGGTGCGGGTGGCCCACGCGGAGGACGGGGGCAGTTCGAGGACGACCCGCTTGATCTCCTTGGCGGCGCCGAGGTCGACGGTCACGGATTGCGGGAAGCTGTTGTTCGCGCTCTCCCAGTACGTGTTGGCGTCACCGTCCACCGCCTTGGACGCGCCGTACACGTCCGTGTGGCTGGACTCGCTGACCGGGCGACCCTTGGCGAGGTTCACCGTGGGGTCGGACGGGGGGTCGGTCGGGGGATCGGTCGGCGGGTCGTCGGGCGGGGTGCCGTCGCCCGGAACGCCGCCGTTGGTCCACTTCGGCGCGGGCCAGGTGCCCGTGCAGACCGGTGGGTCGGCGTACCAGCCGCTGTTGCCGCTGCCCCGCGTGATCTGGAACCCGGAGCCTATGCAGTTGTGGATCGGGTTGGACTGACCCAGGTGGGTGGCGGTGACGTTGCTGAAGGACGCCGTGCCCGGTGCCTGGATCTGCAGGGCGTAGGTGCCGGCGCCGTCGATCCGGACGTGGTCGAAGTGCAGCCCCCGGGTGGCGCCCTCTATGTTCATGATCGCGGCGTAGGAGCTGTCGAGTATCTCGCTGTCCGTGACGTTGATCGTGGCGTCGAGGGCTTCGTTGAGCCCGCTGAACCAGACCGCCCCCACCCCGAACTGCCAGTTGTAGTCGCTGTTCCCGGTGCGGATCAGGGTGTTGCGGGCGGCCGTGGTGGTGCCGGACACGGCGGTCCCCTGGCCGGAGTTGACGCCGGGGTACCGGTTGGCGACGTGCAGGCCGCCGCCGTTGGTGACGGTGTCCGACATGACGTTGTCGGAGAGGGTGATGTCCTTGCCGCCGTACGTCACGATGTTGTTGGCCAGGATCGGCAGGATCACCGTGTTGAAGGTGAACTTGTTCTTCACGTTCGGGATGTTCTCCGCCCACATCGCCAGACCGTCGTCCCCGGTGTTCCGGACGAAGGTGTTGGTGACGGTGGAGTCGGTGACGCCCATGTGGAAGTTGACGCCGTCCGCGGTCTGATCCAGGATGCGGCTGTTCTTCAGGGTGAAGTTGTCCATGGGCCCGTCCATCCAGGCGCCGCACTTGGTGTGCTGCAACCACACGTTGTCCACGGTGGAGTCGGACATCGCGCCGCCGATGGCGTTGACCTGGTCGTTGTCCTCGCGTTCGCGGATGTCACCGATGATCGCGAAGTTCTTCAGCACCACGTTCCTGCTGCCGCCCTGGGCCGCGTACTTGCCGTACACGCCGACGGCCTTGGAGCGGTCCGAGGGGTCGCGGCCGGTCAGGACGCTGTACCAGGGTCCCGCTCCCGTCACCGTCACCCGGTCGACGACGATGTGGTCCCGCACGGTGAACGTGCCCTGCGGGATGTAGACCGTCCTGCCCTGTGCCTTGCCCGCGTCGACGGCCGCCTGGATCTTGGCCGTCGAGTCCGTGGCTCCGGTCGGGTCGGCGCCGAAGTCGGTGACGACGTCCAGCGCGCCGGACGGCTTCTCGATCTTGGCGGCCACCTGCTCGAAGTCCGCGAGGTCGACGGTGAACGACGGTGAGGCACTGGTGGACGACACCTGGAGGCGCACCTTGCTGCCGGCGGGCAGCGTGGAGCCGAACATGGTGCGGGCCTCGTCGTAGAAGTGGTGCGGGTTGGTGTCGCCGGGGTTGTTGTTGAAGGGGTAACCCCCGTAGTACCAGCCGTACTTGGAGGTCACGGGCACGCTCTTGAGGCGGCTGCCGTTCACCAGCACGTCGAGGTCGGCGTCACGGCCGGTGCCGGCGGAGTTGTCCGGGAGGGAGTAGCGGAACGTCATGGCGTTCGCCGGTGCGGTGAGCGTGAACTCGACGTACTCGCCCGTCGCGTCCAGGGTGACCGCCTGACGACCGGAGGCCTCCGACGGGAGGTGCCCGTACAGGCGGTCCGGTCCGATCAGGGTGCCGTTGGTGGCCGCGTACTCGGCCTCCTGCTCCGTGAACGGGACGGTGGCGCCGCGGCCGGAGATGCCCACGGGGGAGGGGGCGGGCACGCCTGCGGCGAAGGCGTCGGGGGCGGACACCGCGACGGCGACGAGGGCACCCGCCGCGGCGACGATCAGGGAGAGGGACGCCGACAGGCCGCGGCGCAACGGTCTTCTTGGGGGGAGGGGAGTCACAGGCATGTCCTTCCGGGCCCGTGGGGAAACGCGGGGTCGCAGGAAGGCTAGGGATGCCCGTAAGAGAAGTCCATGAGATGCGCAAAATCCGTATCCGAGAACGCAAAATTACGACCCATGGGAAGCGGAGGCCTGGACTCCCTCGTGATGTCCGGTGCACGGCTGGTCCGCCGGGCAGCGTCACCTCGGCTGATCGGGTCCCGGGTCGAGGGCCGACACGGCGAAGGAGGCCAGCCAGTGATCGGTGGTGAAGTCGCCGCGTCGCACGGCGGGCAGGCCGGCGCCGAGGTGGGCCTCGGCCGCCTCGGTCAGGCGCGTGCGGACCGGACCGTCGGGCAGTGCCGCTGCGATGGAGCGCAGCGCGGCGGCCCTGCTGAGGGTGAGGCCCAGCAGGTGGCCGATCTGCGGGTCGGCGTGGTCGGAGACGAGGGGCACGTCCAGCAGTGGGCAGGGGGCACCGGAGCGGAGCGCGGGGAGGAAGCGGTCGAGCCACCGCGCGAACCGCTCCGGCTCCAGCACCCTGCGCATCGCGTCGGCCTCGGTCAGCGCCGGGGACAGGAAGTCCTGGCCCGACGGTTCCCAGTGCGCGGGCGCGTCGTGGTCGTCGGTGAACCAGGCCAGCAGACGTTCCCGTACGGCCTCGGTGGTCGTGGGTGACACCTCCCCGGCGTCGAGTACGAGCCCCAGTGCGAAGGCGCTGTTGGGGTGGTTGCCGTGGCGTACGGGGTACGTGGCCTTCGGCAGCCAGTCGGCCAGCAGCCGGTCGACGGCGGCGACCCCCGGTGCCAGGGCCTCGGCCCAGCGGTCGCCGGCCGCGTTCCCGTACGCCCGGCATTCGGCGGCGAGCGTGACCAACCAGGCCCAGCCGTAGGGCCGTTCGAAGGAGGGCCGGTCGAGGAGGTAGTCGGCTTCGACGGCGACGTTCTCCGGGGTGAGGTGCCGGTCGAGGACGTCGACGACCGCAGTGGTGTCCGTGAGCGCGGCCGTTCCCCCGTGGCGGCGCAGCAGACGGACGAGCAGCCAGTGCATGTGGACCGAGGAGTGCCAGTCGTAGGCACCGTAGAAGGCCGGGTGCAGGGCGCGCGGTTCGAGTCGCTCCTTCGGCGACGTCACCAGGTGGGCGGGGAAGTTCGGGTACTCCCGCGTGATGTTCGCGAGGGCGAGCCGTGCGAAGTCGGCCGCGTACGCGGTGAGCGGCATCAGTGGGTGGCTCCCTCGGTCACCTTCAGGTCCTGGTCCGCGGGCGTGTTGACGGCGGCGACCAGAAGGGCGCGCACTCCGCGGGCGACCGTGGCGGGCTCGAGGGCCGGGGCGGTGCCGTCGGTGACCTGCTCCGGCGTCCAGGGGACGTGCGCGAAACCGCCGCGCAGGTGCGGGAACTCGGTGGCGATGAGGTGGCCGAGGCCGTAGGCGATGTGGTTGCAGACGTACGTGCCGGCGGTGTTCGAGACGGCGGCCGGGACACCGGCCTCGCGCATGGCGGCGACGCAGGCCTTCACGGGCAGGGTGGAGAAGTACGCGGCGGGGCCTCCTGGGACGACCGGTTCGTCGATGGGCTGGTGGCCCGCGTTGTCGGGGATGCGCGCGTCGTCGACGTTGATGCCGACGCGCTCGACGGTGACGCCGGGGCGGCCGCCCGCCTGGCCCAGGCAGAGCACCACGTCGGGGGCCGAGGCGCGGATGGCCTCGCGCAGCGCGTCGAGGGACGTGCCGAAGACGCAGGGGAGTTCGGTGGCGGTGATCGTGAGCCCGGCGGGCGGCTCGGCGGCCACGAGGGAGGCCGCCTGCCAGGACGGGTTCACGCGCTCGCCGCCGAAGGGGGCGAAGCCGGTGATGAGGACGCGGGTCATGGCGCTTCTTTCTGCGGGTGGGACGGCTCGGGGGCCGGGGCGGGCCGCGCCCGAGGTGAAGGGGTGCGGGCGGCTCAGAAGGCGAAGAGCGCCATGATCACGGTGCAGCAGACCAGGAGCGCGAGCGCCGTCGGGATCTGTGCCTTGATCGGTCCGTACTGGTCCTTCAGCTCGAGCAGCGTGGCGGGGACGATGTTGAAGTTGGCGGCCATCGGCGTGCAGAGCGTGCCGGCGAAACCGGCCAGCATGCCGATCGCGAGGACGGCGGGCACGTTGCCGTGCATCTGCCCGATGAGGACGGGCCAGCCGATCGCCGCGGTCATGACGGGGAAGGCGGCGAAGGCGTTGCCCATGATCACGGTGAACAGGAACATGCCGAGGCAGTACGCGAGCACGGCGAGGTACTTCGAGTCGTCCGGCAGTATCGCGTTCATGATCCTGCCGACCTGCGTGCCGACGCCGGCCAGCGCGAAGATCGAGCCGAGCACCGCCAGGAGCTGGGGGAGCAGCAGGGCCGAGCCCATCGCCTCCAGCATGGAACGGCCCGAGTGGATCGGGACGGAGACCTTCTTCTCGCCCGTGACCAGCATGCCGACGACGAGCGCGAGGACGCATCCGAGGCCGAGCCCGAGAAGCGTGGCCTTGCCCGTCTCGAACAGGCCGGAGTCGTCGAGCACGGAGGCGCAGACGATGGCGACGAACGGGATCGTCAGGGCGGGGATGAAGAGCTTGCTGCCGAGCCGGACCGCGGAGGCCTCGCGCTGCTCGGCGCTGGTGGTGACCGGGACGCCCTTGCCGAGGAAGTTGAACCCGGCGAGCACGATCAGGACGAGGACCGCGAGACCGAGCGGTTCGGCGGGCAGCCGGTAGGGGGCGGTGCCCGGCGCGACGGCGGCGACCCCGGTGCCGTAGGGGAAGGTGAGCCCGAGCAGTCCCCAGAACGCGGCGGAGGTCCACCGCTTGGGGTTGGTGCGGTCGGCCGCCATCTGTACGGCCATGACGAGGAAGACGAGGCCCACCAGCCAGTAGAGCCATTCGACCTTGATCACTTGTCGGCCCCCTTCGGAAGCGGCAGGTCGTGCTCGGCGGAGGCGAGCGCCATCTCGCGCTCCAGTTGCCTGTCCAGGAGCAGCAGCCGGGCACCGTGGATGACGAAGGCGCACACGGCGAGCGGGGCCGCCCACAGGGCCAGTTGGGTCGGCTCGATGTCCTGGCCGTACGTCGAGTTCACGAAGCCGGTGATCAGGAGGATGGAACCGATCGCGATGAAGCAGTCCTCGCCGAAGAAGAGGCCCACGGTGTCGGACGAGGACGCGTAGGAGCGGACCTTCTCGCGCAGACGGTCGGGCAGCGTGGCGCCGAGCCTGCGCTCGGCGGCGGCCTCGGCCATGGGGGCGACGAGCGGCCGCACGGTCTGGGCGGGACCGCCGATGTTGTTCAGTCCGAAGGCCGCCGTGACCTGGCGGACGAGCAGGTAGACCGCGAGGAAGCGGCCGGCGCTGAGCCCGCTGAGGCGGCCGATGAGCCTACGGGCCTGTTCGCGCAGGCCGTAGCGCTCCAGTAGACCGATCACCGGGAGGACGACGGCGAAGACGGTCACCGAGCGGCTGTCGGCGAAGGACTGCCCGAAGGCCGCGAGGACCTCGAGCGGGTTCATCCTGCCGAGCAGACCGGTGACGATACCGGTGACGCCGACCACGAGGGCGGGGTTGCGGCGCGTGACGAATCCGAGGATCACGACGACCACACCGAGAAGAACGAGCATGCGGTGGCCTTCTTCAGGCGTAGGGGACAGGGCGCCAGAGGCGGCACGGATTCGAGGGCTCAAATCCGTGGGGGATGCACGGACCTTAGGTGATCGTTGAACGATCGAACAAGGGGTGAGATCACAGCGCGCTCTGCGGGCGGCTATTTCGACCCCTTGTCGGATCGTTCAACAATCGACTACGTTTCCGGACGTGATCGATCTCAACGCAGACCTCGGTGAAGGCTTCGGCCGGTGGACCCTCACCGACGACGAGGCCCTCCTCTCCGTCGTCACCAGCGCCAACGTCGCCTGCGGCTTCCACGCCGGGGACCCCTCGGTGATGCGCCGCGTCTGCGACCTCGCCGCCGAGCGCGGAGTGCGGATCGGGGCGCAGGTGTCCTACCGCGACCTGGCCGGCTTCGGCCGGCGCGCCATGGACGTGCCCGGCGAGGAACTGGCTTGCGAACTGGCCTATCAGATCGGGGCGCTGCGCGTCTTCGCCCAGGCCGCCGGGGCCCGGGTGGCGTACGTCAAGCCGCACGGCGCGCTCTACAACCGCACCGTCCACGACGCCGAGCAGGCCGCCGCCGTCGTGGCGGGGGTGAGACTCGCGGGCGGGTCGCTTCCCGTACTGGGCCTGCCCGGCTCGCGACTGCTCGCCGCCGCCGAGGAGGCGGGACTCACCGCCGTGCCGGAGGCCTTCGCGGACCGCGCCTACACCCCCGAGGGCACGCTCGTGCCGCGCCGCGAGGCGAACGCGGTGGTGACCGACGAGGACGCCGTGGTGCGGCGCGCCCTGGCGTTCGGCGTGGACGGTGCGGTCGAGGCCGTGGACGGTACGACCGTCGCGGTGGCCGCCCGCTCCCTGTGCGTGCACGGCGACACCCCGGGCGCCGCCCGGATCGCCGCCCGCGTGCGCGAGGCACTTGAGGAAGCCGGGGTCGAGGTCGGGGCGTTCACATGACGCGCACGACGGAGAGCCGGCTTCTGCACGTACGCCCCGCCGGGAAACACGCGCTGCTCATCGAACTGCCGGACGCCGAGCGCACGGGGGACCTGCTGGCCGAACTGCTGCGGCGGCGCGCGGCGGGAAGCCTGCCACCGGTCGAGGAGATCGTGCCGGGAGCCCGGACCGTACTCCTGGACGGTGTGGGAGACCCGGCAGAGCTGGCCCGCCGGCTCGCCGACTGGGACGTGCCGCCCCGAGCCGAGGACGACGGGGCCGTCGTCGAGATTCCCGTGCGCTACGACGGGCCGGACCTGGCCGAGGTCGCCGCCCGGTGGGGGATCGGCGCCGAAGAGGTCGCCGCCCGGCACTCCTCGTACACCTACCGCGTCGCCTTCTGCGGCTTCGCGCCCGGGTTCGGCTACCTCACCGGACTGCCCGCCGAACTGCACGTGCCGCGCCGCGACACGCCCCGCACCCGGGTCCCGGCCGGGGCGCTGGCGCTCGCGGGGCCCTACAGCGCCGTGTATCCGCGCGCCACCCCCGGCGGCTGGCAGCTGATCGGCACCATGCCGGACCCGGCACCGCTGTGGGACCTCACCCGGGACCGGCCGGCGCTGCTCACCCCGGGAACGCGCGTCCGCTTCGTCACCGAGGGCGGTACGGCATGACCGCCAAGCTCACCGTCGTACGCTCCGGGGCCCTGACCACGGTGCAGGACTCGGGCCGACGGGGCCACGCCCACCTGGGAGTCCCGCGCTCCGGCGCCCTGGACGCGCCCGCGATGAGACTCGCCAACCGCCTGCTCGGCAACGCCCCCGAGGCCGCCGTCCTGGAGACCACGCTGACCGGCTGCGCCGTGCGGCCCGACCGCACCGTCACCGTCGTCGTCGGCGGTGCGCCCTGCCCGGTGACGGTCGACGGCCGACCGGCGCCGTGGGGCGCACCCGTGAGGGTTCCCGCCGGCGCGGTCCTGGACGCGGGCGGGGTGACCGCGGGCGTGCGCTCCTATCTGGCCGTCGCCGGTGGCCTCGCGGCCGAGCCGGTCCTCGGCAGCCGCTCGACGGACCTCCTCTCCGGGCTCGGCCCCTCCCCTCTGTGCGAGGGGGACGTGCTCCCGCTGGGCGTCCCCGCCCGCCAGGCGGCGCTTCCCGGCGCCGCCCCCTGGCCGGCGCCGCCCGCCGAACTCGTCCTGCCGCTGCGGCTCGGCCCCCGCGCCGACTGGTTCACCCGCGCGGCACTGCGCACCCTCACCTCCGCGACGTACCGCGTGTCCCCGCACAGCAACCGCATCGGCCTGCGCACCGAAGGGCCGCCGCTGATGCGTGAAACGCCGGGCGAGTTGCCCAGCGAGGGCATGGTCCTCGGCGCGGTGCAGGTGCCCCCGGACGGGCGCCCGGTGGTGTTCCTGCACGACCACCCGACGACGGGCGGCTACCCGGTGATCGGGGTCGTCACGGAAACCGCCCTGGCGGCGGCCGCCCAGGCCGCCGTGGGGACGCCGGTGCGCTTCACGCGGGAATGACATCCTCGATCCGCGCGTCACGCGGGAATGACATCCGCGCCTCACGCGGGACGACCTCGCCCGTCGGCGGGGCTCTCGTACCGTCCGCACGGGCGGGCTCGCGCACCCTCCCGGGCCCCGAGCGGCCGGTGTGTGGCACATGCAACAGTTCACATGGTGAGATTCGGGTCCGCATCGCTGAAGCTCGCTCCTACTCTGGAGCGCATGTCCGCACCCGCCCGGCTGTTGTGCCTCGCCCTGTCGGCGACCTCGGCGTGGTGCGTCGACGACGGTCTCTGTCGCCGCTGAGCCGGACCGGCCGGTCTTCCTCCCCCCCGCCGCCCCGCTGCGGCGCTGCTCGCTCGGGCCTTCCCGTCGGCGTCGTGCCCCACCCCGACCCGTACACCGCCGTGCCCTCCGCGCGCGGTGCCGCCCGCGCGCTGCGCGGTTCCTGGCCGCTGGCCGTCGGCGCCCTGGCGCTGGCCGTGCTGGGCGCCGGGGTGCTGCTCGTCTCCGGCGGCGCGTGGGGCATCACCAGTGCCTTCAGCCTGTGGGGATCCGAGCTGGTGGGGGCGCTCGGCGGCCACCCCGAGGGGTGGAGCTGGTGGCAGCGGCCCGGAAACAAGGAGATGCTCGCCGGGTCGGTCCTCGCGGACAAGACCAGCCTCACCGACATCGGCATCATGATCGGCGCGGCGGTCGCCGCGGCGCTCGGCGGCACGTGGGCGCTGCACCGCGGTGTGCCGTGGCGGACGGCGGTCGCGGCGGTCCTTGGCGGCGTGCTGATGGGCATCGGTGCCCGGCTCGCGGGCGGCTGCAACATCGGCGCGTATCTCGCGGGCATCGCCTCCGGCAGCCTGCACGGCTGGATCTGGGGCGCCTGCGCCCTCCTGGGAACCTGGGCCGGACTGAAACTGCGCCCGCTGTTCCGCCTGGGCAACCCCAAGCCGGGCGACGGCGTCTGCTGAGGGGCGGGCGCCGGTGCCCGGGACGAGACCGGGACGGGGTGCACGAGCAGATCCACTCCCGTACGCACCGGCCCGACGCACACCGCACCGCGTCCACGAGCTCGAACCTCTGGTCGCGCCGGCCTTCCCGATCCGTGGCGCGAACGACCGTGACACGGCTGCCAGGTTGCCACGCACCCATCGGCCACGTCTGACGCGAGGGGCGACCGAGGATGCGTTCCACCCTCGGCGGTCGTCTCTTTGCGGCGTCCGTCGCCCCGTGTCCCTCTGCAGAGCTACTCGGGCTGTCCACTCAGGGGTGATTCGCAGACGTCGCCACGCCCGTAG
This sequence comes from Streptomyces griseoaurantiacus, assembly GCF_036189845.1. Taxonomy (NCBI): domain Bacteria; kingdom Bacillati; phylum Actinomycetota; class Actinomycetes; order Kitasatosporales; family Streptomycetaceae; genus Streptomyces; species Streptomyces griseoaurantiacus. The sequence continues at coordinate 6,505,543 of NZ_CP108326.1, forward strand.
CGTCCTTGGCAGCCGTCGGAAGGCCCACGGCCGATGCCATGTGGAGATCACCTTGAATGTGCAGACGACTCATGCTGTGTCGCCCCGGCCGGCACGCAGGGAGGACGGCCGCTTCTTCCGGTCCCCGCTCGCCTGGATGGTGACCGGCGCAGTGGGCGTGGGTCTGGCGTCCGGCCTGGCCTCGCTGGGTGGGGTGGCCGCCATCGTGGGGGCGGTCGTGGCGGTTGGCATCTACTGGGTGGTCATGCGCCACGTCGCTCGGCGGAGCATGCCGGAGATCGCGAAATCGGGGGCCGTGACACAGACGTTGTTCGGTGTCGCGATCGGCTTCGGGTTCATCACCGTGTCGATGCTCATGCTCCTCACCGAGTTCTCGTTCGACGAACGGCCCGGCAACGGCCTGTCGATCGTGGCGAGCATGGCCGCGACGTCGGCCGGCGCCGCCGTGACCGAGGAACTGCTCTTCCGCGGCCTCGCTCTGCAGGCACTGGAGAAGCTGTGCGGCAGCTGGGCGGCTCTGACGATCACCGCGGTGCTGTTCGGCGGACTGCACCTGGCCAACCCGGACGCCACGCTGCGGAGCTCGACCGCGATCGCCGTCGAGGCCGGCGTCCTCCTCGGTGCCGCGTTCCTGTGGAAGCGCAACATCTGGTTCGTCATAGGTCTGCACTTCGCCTGGAACACCACCCAGGGCCTGATCGGCATCCCCGTCTCCGGCCACGCCTCCGAGGGCCTGATGACCACCTACCCGACCGGCCCCGACCTGCTGACCGGCGGAGACTTCGGCCTGGAGGCGTCGATCGTGCCCGTCATCGTCAGCTTGCTGATCGCGATCCCCATGCTCATCGCCGCCCACCGGCGCGGCAACCTGGTGCCCATGCGCCGCGGGCGCCGCTGAGCAAGCGTCGCCCGACGGCCGTTCACCGGCGTCCCAAGTGAGATGAAGAGGAAGGGGGTGCCCGCCGGGGGCGCAGTCCAACTCCCCGGCTCCTTGAGGTGGTGGGCGGACGGACCAGCTCGGTCACCATCGGCGGCCTCCCGCCGACGAGGAGAGTCGGCTTCGGAGCCGGCCGTCAGTGTGCCGACGGTCGTGCACCGCGTCCGGCCCGGACTGTCGTCAGGTGCGCCCGAGTGACGGTCGTCACGGACGGCCTTCCGGGTGGTGCGTAGGCTTGTGCCGTTGTCAGGCAGGCAGGCAGGCAGGCGGTGCGGGCGGGCGGGCTCTGTGAGAGCTGCCTGACGAGGGCCGGAAAAGTCGGCATCGGGTCGGCACGGGTCCCGAGAAACCCGCGGGCGGCTGCCTGAAACCTGGACTGGTTGTACGGTATGGAAGCAGCCCTTGACCTGCGGAATTGCAGGCAGGGAGCCTACTCGCTGGAGTGCCTCAATGTTGCGTACCATGTTCAAGTCCAAGATCCATCGGGCCACCGTCACCCAGGCCGACCTGCACTATGTGGGATCGGTGACGATCGACGCCGAACTGCTCGACGCGGCGGATCTGCTGCCGGGTGAGCTCGTGCACATCGTCGACATCACCAACGGGGCCCGGCTCGAGACGTATGTCATCGAGGGGGAGCGGGGGTCCGGGGTCATCGGGATCAACGGGGCCGCCGCGCACCTCGTGCACCCGGGGGACCTGGTGATCCTCATCAGCTACGCGCAGGTCTCCGACGCCGAGGCGCGGGAGCTGCGGCCGCGGGTCGTGCACGTGGACGAGGAGAACCGCATCGTGTCCCTCGGCGCGGACCCGGGTGAGCCGGTGCCGGGCTCGGACCAGCGGCGCAGCCCGCAGGCCGTCGGGGCCTGAGGGCACCGGCGGTGCGTGAGGCCACCGTCGCCGGGGTACGTCGTAGGCCGGATCCGTCCGGGTGGTCCGGGCAGGCCGGGTATCCAGGAGGATCAGTACATGAGTGACGACGGTGGCATCCGCATCCGTGACGACCGGGCGGCCGGGCGTCTGACGGCGTACGAGGGGGACGACGGGGCCGACGGCGGCGAGGCGGTCGGGCGCGTGGAGTACTTCGTGCTCGAGGAGCCCGGCCGCGCCCTCGTCCCCGTGCACACGATCGTCGAGCCCGCGCACGAGGGGAAAGGCATCGCCGGCGCCCTCGTGCGCGAGTTCTACGCGATCGCGGGGCGGGAGGGCCTGCCGGTGGCTCCGCTGTGCCCGTACGTCGTGAAGTGGGCGGGGCGCCATCCCGAGGAGGCGCCCGCGGCGGACGAGGCGCTGGTGCGGGCGGCGGAGGAGTGGGTGACCGCCCACCCGGAGCGGTTCTGAGCCACACGGCTCCACGGGATTCGTCGGCGGACTCCGACGGGTCGCCCGGGCGGGTTCCCGCGGTTCCGCGCGGGCGAGCGGGTGACTGCCCGGTCGGGGCGCGGGTAGGCGGGGGAGTAGTCCAGAGCCGACGTACCGATGGCTGGAGGACAGCATGACGCAGCCGTATCCCGACCCTGTGCCGCCGGGGCCGACGCCGGGCCCCTCGCCGACACCGCCGGGGCCCACGCCCGGGCCGACACCCGGACCCGATCCGGTTCCGCCGGACCCGGCGCCCGCCCCGCCGGCCCCCACGCCTCCGGCGCCGACCCCGCCCGCTCCGACGCCGCCGGGGCCCGCGCCCACTCCGCCGGGCCCGGGGCCCGACCGGCCCGAGCCGGTGCCGGAGCCCGGACCGGCTCCGGGGCCCACCCCCGAGCCGCCGGGACCACTGTCCTGAGGACAGCCGATACCACTGTCCTGAGGAACGGAGGACCGTAGGGCGGGGTGGCCCGCCGGTGGCACACCGTGTTCCTCACGCCGGATCCCGCGCCCTCACACGAAGGGCGCGGGATCCGGCGTACCCCGGGGCGCCACCGCCCCCTACCGAGGCGTGCCTACGCGTCCACCTCCGTGCGGTCCCCGCCCCACAGCGTGTGGAACGAGCCCTCGCGGTCGGTGCGGCGGTAGGTGTGGGCGCCGAAGTAGTCGCGCTGCCCCTGGGTGAGGGCGGCGGGGAGGCGGTCGGCGCGCAGGGCGTCGTAGTAGGCGAGGGCCGCCGCGAAGCCGGGGGCCGGGACGCCCTGGCGGGTCGCCGCGATGAGGACCTCGCGCCAGTCGTCCTGCGCCGCCGCGATCTCCTGGGCGAACGTCTCGTCCGACAGCAGGCTCGGCAGGTCCGGGCGGCTGTCGTACGCCGCGCGGATGCGGTCCAGGAACGCGGCCCGGATGATGCAGCCGCCGCGCCAGAGCGCCGAGACCGCGCCCAGGTCGATGTCCCAGCCGTACTCCTCGCTGCCCGCCGCGATCTCGTGGAAGCCCTGCGTGTACGAGACGATCTTCGACGCGTACAGCGCCTGCTCGACGCGGTCCGCGAACGCCGCTGCCTCGGCCTCGGACAGCGGCGAGGGCTTCGGTCCCGCCAGTCCCCGCGAGGCCTCGCGCAGCCCCGCATGCCCGGAGAGCGAACGGGCGAACACCGCCTCCGCGATGCCGGACACGGGAACGCCCAGGTCGAGCGCGATCTGGACCGTCCAGCGGCCCGTGCCCTTCTGCTCGGCCTGGTCCACCACGACGTCCACGAACGGCTTGCCCGTCGCCGCGTCCACGTGCGACAGGACCTCGGCGGTGATCTCGATGAGGTACGAGTCGAGCCGCCCGGTGTTCCAGGTGCGGAAGATGTCAGCGATCTGCGCGGGGGAGTAGCCGGCCACGTCCCGCAGCAACTGGTACGCCTCGCCGATGAGCTGCATGTCGGCGTACTCGATGCCGTTGTGCACCATCTTGACGAAGTGCCCGGCACCGTCGGGCCCGACGTGCGTCACGCACGGGGCGCCGTCCGACGCCTTCGCGGAGATCTTCTCCAGCATCGGCCCGAGGGAGTCGTAGGACTCCTTGGGGCCGCCCGGCATGATGCTCGGGCCGTTGAGCGCGCCCTCCTCGCCGCCGGAGACGCCCATGCCGACGAAGTGGATGCCCTGCTCCCGGAGTTGACGCTCGCGGCGCCGGGTGTCGGCGAAGTGCGCATTGCCTCCGTCGATGATCGTGTCACCGGGTTCGAGCAGCGGCGCGAACTCCTCGATCACCGCGTCCGTCGGCCCGCCCGCCTTCACCATGACGACCAGCCGGCGCGGACGCTCCAGCGCCGCGACGAAGTCCTTCGCGGTCTCGGCCGCCACGAAGTCGCCCTCGTGCCCGAACTCGTTCACCAGGTCGTGCGTCTTGGACGCCGTCCGGTTGTGCACGGCGACCGTGTAGCCGTTGCGCGCGAAGTTGCGGGCGAGGTTGCGGCCCATGACCGCGAGACCCGTGACGCCGATCTGGGCTGAACTGCTCATGCGTGAGCTCCTCTTGATGTTGTCTGCAAGGGCGAGAACGCTGTGATCACTTCGGTGATTCCGGGAGAGGCGCCGAAGCGCCCTCCGATTCCACTCCGGCCCCCTCCGAATTCACTCCGGTGCCGCTCCGGAACCGGGCCGGCGGGGCGGGCGTGCATGTGTCTGCGGGTTTTTGCCCAGTATTGCTCCCCGTTCCTCCCGGTGCCGTGATTCGAGCACCGCGCCACCGCGCGTCCCGCCCATGTGTACGTGCGCGGGGGCCGCCCGCCTCAGTCTCCCGCTTCCGGGTCCAGTCCGACCGTGCCCGGTGCGGTGCGGTGCGGTGCGGTGCGGTGCGGTGCGGTGCGGTGTCGTGGGCCGTGGGCCGTGGGCCGTGGGCCGTTCGCCGCTCCTCTTGCGCCTTCTCTTGCGTGTTCCCGGGCGGCCCGCATAAGTTACCGACGGGTAGTGCGGTGGGCGGCTCGCGAACGCCGGGCCGCGGCGCCCGCACGCCCCGAAGGAGTCGCCATGCCCACGCTCGACCGTCAGGACAACGTCTTCGTCCTCGACCTCGGAGACGGTGAGAACCGCTTCCACCCCGACTGGCTCACCGCCGTCGGCGCCGCGCTCGACGAGGTGGAGAAGGCGGAGGGCCCCCGAGCCCTGGTCACCGCCGCCACCGGCAAGTTCTACTCCAACGGCCTCGACCTGGACTGGCTGTTCGCCCACGCGGACCACCGCGAGGACTATGTGCTCTCGGTGCACCAGCTGTTCGCGCGGCTGCTGTCGCTGCCGCTCGTCTCCGTGGCCGCGCTGCAGGGGCACACCTTCGCGGCCGGCGCGATGTTCTCCCTCGCCCACGACTTCCGCGTCATGCGTGCCGACCGCGGCTACTGGTGCCTGCCCGAAGCGGACATCGGCATCCCCTTCACCCCCGGCATGGCCGGCCTCGTCCAGTCCCGTCTGGCCCCGAAGGCCGCCCACGAGGCCATGGTCACCGCCCGCCGCTACGGCGGCATCGAGGCCCTCGCCGCCGGCATCGTGGACGAGGCGGTCCCCGAGGAGGCCGTGCGCGCCCGCGCCGTCGAGATCGCCCAGGCCCAGGTGAACAAGGCCGGGGACACCCTCGGCGCCATCAAGGCCCGCATGTACGCGCCCGTCCTGGCCACCCTGCGCGACACCACCGGCCCGCTCGGCTGACCGGCCCACGGGCGCGCGCGGACGGCGGCACGCCGGTCGCGCCCCGGGGCACAGACTCACGGCACGCGCCCCGGCGGCGCCGGGGCGCGTCGTCAACCAGCGGCGAAATCCGGCCACTTGGCGCCCCGGAGCGGCCGACACCGGTCTTGTACCGGTCCGCGCACAACGGTTACGGTGCCCGCTCCTGACGCCTGTCAAGGGGGCTCCCCATGGCCGTACGCGGCCGGCACCGCCGGTATCAGCCGAACAGGATCAACCGCGCCTCGCTCACCGTGACGGCGGGCGGTGCCGGCATGGCCCTGCCGCTCATCGGCACCGGGGTCGCCCACGCCGCCGATGCCGACACCTGGAACAAGGTCGCGGCCTGCGAGTCCAGCGGCAACTGGCACATCAACACCGGCAACGGGTACTACGGCGGGCTGCAGTTCACCCAGTCCACGTGGGAGGCGTACGGCGGCCGGGCCTACGCGGCGCGCGCCGATCTCGCCACCCGCGAGCAGCAGATCGCCGTCGCCGAGAAGGTCCTCGACGGCCAGGGCCCCGGCGCCTGGCCGGTCTGTTCCGACCGGGCCGGACTGGCCCGCGGCGGCGCCGGCCCCGACGTCGACCCGGGTACCCACACGCAGACCGTACGTCGGACGCCCGAGCGGCAGGCCCCGGCCAAGGGACAGGCCCCGGCGGAGAAGCGGACCTCGCACAAGGACGTCGCCCCGCACGCCACGCCCCAGTCCCGGGCCGGCACCGCCGAGATGTACACCGTCGTCCACGGCGACACCCTCTCCGGCATCGCCGACACCCACGACGTGCGCGGCGGCTGGCACGGCCTCTACGCCGCCAACCGCACCACCGTCGGCTCCGATCCCGACCTCATCCTCCCGGGGCAGCGCCTCACCCTCGACGGTGCCCGCGCCACGAGTCCGGCCGGCAAGCGGGACACGAGCGACGGCACCGAGGAGAGGGCCGGGACGAAGGACAAGGAAAAGGCCGGGGCGAAGGCCAGGGAGAAGACGAAGAAGGCGGAGAAGCGGGAGAAGCGGGAGAAGGGGGACAAGCGGGAGAAGCCCAAGGAGCGGCACGAGACCTCCCCGCCCCGTTCCACCACCACGGCGACGGCCGGCCACAAGGTCGTCGCCCCGGTCGCCGACCTCGGCATCGGCACGCGGTACCGCGCCTCCGGTTCCTCCTGGTCCAAGGGCTACCACACCGGCGTCGACTTCCCCGTGGCCACCGGCACCTCCGTGCGTGCCGTCTCCTCCGGGCACGTGGTCAGCGCGGGGTGGGGCGGGTCGTACGGCTACCAGGTGGTCGTGCGGCACGCCGACGGCCGGTACAGCCAGTACGCGCATCTGTCCGCCATCTCCGTCCGCGCCGGGCAGAACGTGGCGACCGGCCAGCGCATCGGCCGCTCCGGCGCGACCGGCAACGTGACGGGCCCGCATCTGCACTTCGAGGTGCGGACGGGGCCCGGGTTCGGCTCGGACATCGACCCGGTGGCCTACCTGCGGGCCGGCGGCGTACGACTCTGAGCGGTACGGCACACGGCACGACACGGCTCCGCCCGCCGGGCCCGTTCCGCCCGCGCCCCGCTCAGGAGCCGACGCGGCTGCGGGGCGGGGCGGACAGGGGTGTCGGTATGAACGGCCCGCTGTAGAACGGGCCGAACGTGTAAGCCGCCGTCCACTGGGAGGGGCTCCGGAAGGAGGCGGGCAGGGCCGCCGCGACCGAGGCGGGAGCGGCCGGCACGGTCGCCGCGTCTGCAGCCGCCGCCACGGACGTCGCCGCCACGGACGTCGCCGCCACGGATGTCGGCGCCACGGACGTCGCCGCCACGGACGTCACCGGGACCGGAGCGGTCACGGGAGCCACTCGGACCGGCGTCGTCAGCGGAGCCGGAATCACCGGAATCAGCGGAATCAACGCCTCCGCCTCCGTCCCCCCTTCCGCCGGCAGGTGGGACAGCGGCGACCCGGCGCCGGTGACGGCCGGAAGCGGCCGGGCGGGCAGCGCCGCCGGTTCGGTCGGCTGCGCCGGGACCGTCTCGGGGGCGGTCCTTCCCCGCTGCTCCCCGCTGATCCGCTCGGTGGTGAGCAGGATCAGACCGCCCGCCGCCACCACCCCGCAGCCCAACGCGAGCATGGTGCCCGTGACGCCGTAGCGGAAGGTTTCGCCGAACATCGTCAGGCCCACCGCGGCGGCGATCACCGGGTTGACGACCGTGACCGTGGCGAGCGGCGCCGCCAGGCCCGCGCCCCGGTACGAGGCCTGCGAGAGCAGCGTGCCGGCCGCCGCGAGGACGGCGATCACCGCCACGATGGGCAGGGACCCGACCGCCAGGCCCCGCTCCCAGTCCTCCGCGACGGTCTTGGTGAACACCGAGGCGATGCCGAAGGCGATGCCGGACGCGGCGGCGAGCAGCACGCTGCGCACCACCGGGTGCCGGTGGGCGGCGCGGGCGGCCGTCATCAGCGCCACGACCGCGCCGCCGGTCAGGGTGGCGAGCAGGACGCGCTGCGTGCTGTCCAGCGACTGCGCCTCGGCGCCACCGGTCAGCGCGAGCAGGCCCGCGAGGCCGACCGTCGCCATCAGCGCGCCGCGCCAGGCGGTGGCGCCGGCCCTGCGGCCCACGAAGAGGGCGGCCATCGGGAGCGCGAACACGATGGTCAGCGCGCCGAGCGGCTGGACGAGACTGAGCGGCCCGTAGGCGAGGGCGACGACGTGGAGCAGCGCGCCGAGGCCGTTGAGGGCGATCGCCGCCCACCACGCGGGGTGGCGCAGCGGGGCGTAGGTGCCGTCGGGCGTGCCCGCCGCGACACGCTCCTGCACGATCGCTCCGCCGGCGTAGGCCACGGCCGAGATCAGCGACAGCAGCACGGAGACCGCGAAGGCGCTCATGAGGGGCTCCTTCGCGGAAGGCCGGTGGGCCGCTGCGGTGCGCTGACTCTTTCCATGTCACCACCTTGCCCGTCGGAACGGCGCAAGTCGTCGTACCTGAGCATTCATTGAGTCCTACTGCCGATGGAGTACGGGGGCCACGGGGTCCTCCCCAGGGTGGGCGACGGAGGGGGGAGGACGCGCCCCATTTTCCGGGCCCGTGGCCCCCGGTCCCCGGACACCCTCGACACGGACACCACACCCTCTTCCACTCCCCGCACACTTGGGTGACCATGGACGCAGGCAACGCGGGAGGTTCTTCGTGCGGGTGGGACTGTTGAGCCGGGAGTATCCGCCCGACATCTACGGCGGTGCCGGCGTCCATGTCGAGTTTCTCGCCCGGGAGCTCGCGCCGCTCGTCGATCTCGCCGTCCATTGCTGGGGCGAGGGGGCCGCCCCGCACGCCAGCCCCGCGGTCACCCGGCACCGCCCCTGGCCCGCGCTCGACGACGCCAACGACGCCCTGCGCACGTTCTCCGTCGACCTCGCGATGGCCGCCGGGCTGCGGGACCGCGAGCTGGTCCACTCCCACACCTGGTACGCCAACCTCGGCGGGCACCTCGCCAAGCTGCTGCACGGCGTCCCGCACGTCATGACCGCCCACTCGCTGGAGCCGCTGCGCCCCTGGAAGGCCGAGCAGCTCGGCGGCGGTTACGCCCTCTCGAGCTGGGCCGAGCGCACCGCGATCGAGGCCGCCGACGCCGTCGTCGCCGTCTCCGGAGCCATGCGCGAGGACATCCTCACCTGCTACCCGGCGCTCGACCCGGCCCGCGTGCACGTCATCCACAACGGCATCGACACCACGCTCTACCGCCCCGACCCCGGCACCGACGTCCTGGACCGGATCGGCCTGGACCGGGGCCGTCCCTACGTCGTCTTCGTCGGCCGCATCACCCGCCAGAAGGGCGTCCCGCACCTCCTGCGCGCCGTGCGCCGCATCGATCCGGCCGCGCAGGTCGTGCTGTGCGCCGGAGCCCCGGACACCCCGGAGATCGACCGCGAGTTCCGCGAGCTGTACGCCGAACTGAGCCGGACCCGCGCGGACGTCCACTGGATCTCCCGGATGCTGCCCCGCGCGGACGTCATCCAGCTCCTCACCCACGCCGCAGTCTTCGTCTGTCCCTCGGTCTACGAGCCGCTCGGCATCGTCAACCTGGAGGCGATGGCGTGCGGCACCGCGGTCGTCGCCTCGCGGGTCGGCGGCATTCCCGAGGTCGTGGACGACGGCCGCACCGGTCTCCTCGTCGACCTCGATCCCGGCCCGGACCAGACCGGCTTCGAGACGCGTCTCGCGCAGGCCCTGGACACCGTCCTCGGCGACCCGGCGACCGCCCGGCGGATGGGCGAGGCGGGCCGTGCGCGCACGCTCGGCGAGTTCGGCTGGGACGCGGTCGCCCGCCGAACGGTCCGTCTTTACGAGGAAGTCCTCGGGGAAGCGGCGAACGGCGCCCGTCGGGGGTAGGGAATACAGACAGACAGGGTGCCGTCCGCGCGGACGGTGCGGCACCACCGGGCGAAGAGGGGCGGCGGGATGGGCGGCTGGATGCGGCGCGGTGGACCTTCGGTGCTGGGAATCGTTCTGGCGGGCGGCGAGGGCAAGCGGCTGATGCCGTTGACCGCCGACCGCGCGAAACCCGCCGTGACCTTCGGCGGGACGTACCGGCTCGTCGACTTCGTGCTGTCCAATCTGGTGAACGCGGACATCCTGCGGATCTGCGTGCTCACCCAGTACAAGTCGCACTCGCTCGACCGGCACATCACCACCACCTGGCGGATGTCCAGTCTGCTGGGAAACTACGTCACCCCCGTCCCCGCCCAGCAGCGGCTCGGCCCCCGCTGGTACCTCGGCAGCGCCGACGCGATCCTGCAGTCGCTGAACCTGATCTACGACGAGCAGCCCGAGTACGTCGCGGTCTTCGGTGCCGACCACGTGTACCGCATGGACCCGCGCCAGATGCTGGCCCAGCACATCGATTCCGGCGCGGGTGTCACCGTCGCCGGCATCCGGGTGCCGCGCGCCGAGTCGCCCTCGTTCGGGGTGATCACCCCCGGTTCCGACGGCCGCACCGTCGACCGCTTCCTGGAGAAGCCCGCCGACCCGCCCGGCCTCGCGGACGATCCCGACCGCGTCTTCGCCTCGATGGGCAACTACATCTTCACCACCAAGACCCTCATCGAGGCGCTCCAGCGCGACGCCGAGGACGAGAAGTCGGTCCACGACATGGGCGGCTCCCTGCTGCCCATGCTGACCGAGCGCGGCGAGGCCCAGCTCTACGACTTCAGCACCAACCACGTCCCCGGCGAGACCAGCCGCGACCAGGGCTACTGGCGCGACGTCGGCACGCTCGACGCGTACTACGAGGCGCACATGGACCTCATCGCCGAGCGTCCCGCCTTCAACCTCTACAACCGCAGCTGGCCCATCTACACCCACTCGACCCAGCTCTCCCCGGCCCGTTTCAACGCCGGGGGCATCGCGAGCGAGTCGATCATCAGCGCCGGGTGCCTCATCCGGGGGCAGGTGACGCGCTCGGTGCTCTCGCCGGACGTGCGGGTCGACCCGGGTGCGGTGGTGCAGGGCTCGGTGCTGCACGACAACGTGCACATCGGGCGGGGCGCGATCGTGCGGGGCGCGATTCTGGACAAGAACGTGGAGGTGCCGCCCGGCGCCACGATCGGCGTCAACCCCGGCCGGGACGCCGAGTTGTACACGGTCTCCAAGGCCGGCGTCATCGCCCTGGGCAAGGGGCAGCAAGTCCCGCAGTGACAGCGGGGCTCCCCATGACGGCGGAGCCCGCGGCGACAGCGGTCCCGCAGTGACGCGGGGCCCGCGGCGACAGCGGTCCCGCAGTGACGCGGGTCCCGCGGTGACGCGGGTCCCGCAAGGGCAGCGGGTCTCTCAGTCACGCGGGTCCTTCGGTGACAGCGGGTCTCTCCAGGGCGCCCGCCCGCTGAGCGACCGCGGCGCACTTCCGTGCCCACCGCCGCCGGGCAGGACGCCCGGCGGCGGTGCCACGTCGTGCGCCCGCGCGCTCCGAGGCCGGTCCGGCCGGCCCCGTACGCCCCGGCACCGGCGCCCGCAGGGCGAACGCGGCGCGCACCCCGCACACATGGCGGGAACGAGGCGCGTCAACACCCTGGACACAGCCCGGCAATCGTGTTGTCATGCCTCTGCTCGACCTCTGACAACGTTGTAATCGCTCGCCACCCACCCCTGCCGACACCCCACCAACCCCCACCCCTCACCAGCGATCCACCCTCGAGCCTGATCCGCCACCCGTCCTCACCCACGGAGGATCCGTGCGCACCAGACGCCTCAGAGACCGTCTCGCCCTGCTCCTCGCCGCGGCCATGGCCGCCGCGGGCCTCGCGGCCGCGACCGGCCCGGCCGCCGCCGTTCCCGCCGACGACGGCACCCGGGCGACCGCCGACAGCCCAGCCGAGGCCCACGGCCTCAAGGGCGAGTACTACACCCAGTCCGCCGAGGGCGCCTTCGACTTCGCCACCCTCAAGGCGACCACCTTCGACCCCACTCTCGACTTCGCCGACCTCGAACCCCGGCTGCGTGCCACGACGGGTCAGGACAACGATGTCAGCGCTCGCTGGACCGGCCGTCTCGTCCCCGAGGAGACCGGCGCCACCACCTTCTCGATCATCGGCGACAACGGCTTCCGCCTCTGGGTGGACGGCCATCTCGTCATCGACCACTGGGTCGACGACTGGGACAAGGAGCAGACCGGCGAGGCCGTCGATCTGACCGCCGGTCACGCCGTCGACATCAAGGTCGAGTACTTCGAGCACTACGGCGGCTCCAACCTCCACGTGCGCTGGACCCCGCCCGGCGGCAGCAAGACCGCGATCCCGCAGTCCGCCTTCCGCCTGCCCGAGGGCTACGACTACGACGGCCCCGTCGCGACCACCGTCCGCCCCGACGGCCGCACCCTCCAGCTCGACTTCCCGAGCCCGCTGGCCGGCGTCCCCGCCGGTCTCACCGACCACCTCAGCGCGGTCGTGGGCGGCGCCACCTGGCCGCTCGGCAAGGCGAAGCTCGACCGCAAGGACCCCTCCTCGCTGCTGATCGCCCTGGACCAGCCGGTCGTGGGCAACAAGACCGGCACCGCCAAGGGCACCGCCGACGTCCGCTACGACGGCAAGGGCGGACTCACCACCACCGACGGCAAGGACACCCACACCGTCGGCGCCTTCTGGACCAGCGGCGGCAACAAGTCGACCTACGAGCTCACCACCAAGTGGGCCAAGCAGGTCGGCCCGCACAACGCGCTGCCGGAGTACCCGCGCCCGCAGCTCACCCGCACCACGTGGCAGAACCTCAACGGGCGCTGGCAGTTCGCCGCCGCCACCGAGGGGGAGCGGCCGCCGGTGGGCAGGACGCTGGGCGAGCACATCCTGGTCCCGTACCCGGTCGAGTCCCAGCTCTCCGGCCTCGAGCGGCACGAGGAGCGCATGTGGTACCGCCGCACCTTCACCGTGCCCAAGAACTGGCACGTCGGCTCGAAGCAGCGGCTCCAGCTCAACTTCGGCGCCGTCGACTGGCGCGCCGAGGTGTACGTCAACGGCACCAAGGTCGCCGAACACCAGGGCGGCTACGACAAGTTCAGCGCCGACGTCACCAAGGCGCTGAAGCCGGGCCGCACCCAGGAGCTCATCGTCGGCGTCTACGACCCGACCGACTCCGCGAGCGGCCCGAACCAGCCGATGGGCAAGCAGCGCCTCGACCCGAGCGGCATCTGGTACACCCCCTCGTCCGGCATCTGGCAGACGGTGTGGATGGAGCCGGTCGCCGCCGACCACGTCGACAACCTCAAGCTCACCCCCGACGTCGACAAGAGCACGCTCACCATCGAGCCGCAGGGCGTCCGCGAGGGCCTGAAGGTCACCGCGACGGCCTACGCCGGCAAGCGCGCGGTCGGCACCGTCACCGGGCGCACCGGCCGGCCGCTGACCCTGCACCTGCGTGACCCGCACCTGTGGTCCCCGGACGACCCGTACCTGTACCAGCTCAAGGTGCGCGTCGGCTCCGACAGCGTCGGCAGCTACTTCGGGATGCGCTCGGTGGCGGTGAAGAACGTCGACGGCACCCCGCGCACGCTCCTCAACGGCAAGCCGATCTTCCTGATGGCCACCCTCGACCAGGGCTTCTGGCCGGACGGCCTGCACACCGCACCCACCGACGAGGCACTCGCCTACGACCTGAAGGTGCACAAGCAGCTCGGCTTCAACTCGGTCCGCAAGCACATCAAGGTGGAACCCGACCGCTGGTTCTACTGGGCCGACAAGCTCGGTCTGATGGTGTGGCAGGACATGCCCGCGATGAACGCCGGCACCAGCCCCTCCACGGCCGCCCGCGCCGAGTACGAGCGCGAGCTGAAGCAGATGATCGACGAGCACATCAGCAGCCCCTCGGTCGTCATGTGGGTGACCTTCAACGAGGGCTGGGGCCAGTACGACATGGCCCGCATCGCCGACCAGGCCAAGGCCTGGGACCCGACCCGGCTGGTCAACAGCATGTCCGGGATCAACCTCGGGGCCGACGGCGGCACCGGCGACATCATCGACGAGCACGGCTACCCGAGTCCCGCCCTGCCGCCTCACCCGGACGGCAGACGCGCCCTGGTCAGTGGCGAGTACGGCGGCCTCGGCCTGGCGGTGCCCGGCCACGCCTGGTCGGTGCAGCAGTCCTACGTGGACGTCGACCCCTCGACGTACACCGACGACTACCTCACCAAGCTCCACGAGGTGCACGCCCTCGCCTGCAAGGGCGGCAACGGGGCCGTCTACACCCAGATCAGTGACGTCGAGGGCGAGCTCAACGGCCTGCTGACCTACGACCGCCGGGTGCTCAAGCCCGACGCCGACCGGGTCAGGGCGGCCCAGCGCTCGCTCATCCACGACGCGTCGCAGCCGGTGGTCGCCGGTTGCGACGGAAACTGAGACACCACCCGCACCATGCACGAGTGACCCCCGGTCGCCCGCCCGCCACGAGCAGGCGGGCGGCCGGTGACCACCCCGGCCGGCTGCCGGGGTGCTCACCCGAACGCCCGGACCGCTCCGGGCACGGCCGGCCCGCCGGCCGTAGCCCGGGCGGTCCGGAACACCCCCAACCCTCCCGGAGGTCTTCCGAGATGAGATGGACCCGGCGCCTGCGCCTGGCCGCCGCGGGCGCGGTGGCCGCCACGGCGTTCTCCGCCCTGCCACCCGCCCAGGCCGCCCTGGCCACGGGTGCCGCCGAGCCGGCCGCCGCGTCCGGCCGGAGCGGCTCCCTCACCGACCTGGTCAACCCCTTCATCGGCACCCAGAACGAGGGCAACACCTACCCGGGGGCCGCCGTGCCCTTCGGCATGGTGCAGTTCTCCCCGGACACCGGCCACAACACCGGCTACGACTACGCCGAGGACCACATCCGCGGCTTCTCCCTCGTCCACCTCTCCGGCGTCGGCTGCGGACTCGGCGGCGACCTGCCGGTGCTGCCCACCACCGGCGAGGTCACGCAGACGGACTACGCGAAGTACGCCGCGAAGTTCTCCCACGACAACGAGCAGGCGAGCCCCGGCTACTACGGCGTCGGCCTGGACAGCGGCATCAAGGCCGAGCTGAGCGCGACCGCCCGCACCGGTGTGCAGCGCTACACCTTCCCGGCCACCGACAAGGCCAACGTCCTGATCAACGCGGGGCAGTCGCTGCACAAGACGGTGTCGACGAAGGTCGAGGTCCTCGACAGCCGCACCGTGCGCACCGCCATCACGGGCAGCGGCTTCTGCCAGGACACCAAGCCGTACACCGTCTACACGATCACCCGCTTCGACCGTCCGTTCACCGCGCACGGCACCTGGAGCGGAGACACCGTCACCGCCGGCTCCGACAGCTCCTCCGGCAGCGGCCGCAACGGCGCCTACCTGCGCTTCGACACCCGCAAGGACCACACGGTCGAGGCGACCACCGCGCTCAGCTACGTCGACGCGCGCGGCGCGGCCGGCAACCTGCGCGCCGAGGGCGGGCACTCCTTCGCCAAGGTCCGTGAGGCGGCCCGGCGCACCTGGGAGGACCGGCTCGACGACGTCCGCGTCCGCGGCGGCGACCAGACGCTGAACCGCACCTTCTACTCCTCCCTGTACCGGTCCTTCCTCGCGCCCAACATCGGCAGCGACACCGACGGCCGCTACACCGGCTGGGACCAGAAGACCCACCGGGCCAAGGGATTCACGTACTACCAGAACTGGTCGCTGTGGGACACCTACCGCACCCAGTCCCAGCTCCTCTCCCTGCTCGCGCCGCGCCAGGCCCGGGACATGGCGATCTCCGTCATCAAGATCGACGAGGAGGGCGGCTGGCTGCCCAAGTGGGGCTACGGCACGGTCGAGACCAACATCATGACCGGTGACCCCGTCACCCCCTTCCTCACCAACGCCTACCAGCAGGGGCTCCTCAAGGGCTGGGAGGAGAAGGCCTACCGGGCGCTGAAGAAGAACGCCGACGGCCTGCCGCCCACCGACTCGCCCTACGTCGGCCGCGAGGCCAACAAGGAGTACCTGCGAGACGGCTTCGCGCCCCTGATCGAGAACCGGCCGCACGCCAAGCCCGGCGACTCCGACTACGACCACGGGCCCTCCGCCACCCTGGAGTACGCCCTGTCCGACGCGATGCTCGCCCAAATGGCCCGCGACCTCGGCCACAGGGCCGACGCCGCCCGGTACGCGAAGCGCGCGCAGAACTACCACTCGATCTTCGACGCCGGCACCGGCTTCTTCCGTGCCCGTGACACCTCCGGAGCCTTCATGGGACCGGACGACCCGGCGCAGAGCGCGGGCTTCCACGAGGGCACGGCCTGGCAGTACCAGTGGCTCGTCCCGCAGGACCTGCCCGGCATGATCGACCTCATCGGCGGCCGGCAGGCGGCCAACGACCGCCTGGACTCCTTCTTCGCCTACGACCAGCTCGTGAAGGACCCGGCGAAGACCGCCCGCGAGGTGTGGGTCAACGGCCCGTACCAGTACTACAACGCGGACAAGTACAACCCGCAGAACGAGCCCGACCTCATCGCCCCGTACACCTACCTGTCCACCGGGCAGCCGTGGAAGACCACCGACGTGGTGCACGCCGCGCTGACCCTGTTCACCGACACCCCGACCGGCATGACCGGAAACGACGACCTGGGCACCATGTCCGCCTGGAACGTGCTCTCGTCGATCGGCATCTTCCCGGTCCAGCCCGGTTACGACACCTGGGGGCTGTCCACGCCGGTCTTCGACCGGGTCGACCTCACCCTCGACCACCGCTACTACCCGAAGGGACACCTGACGGTGACCGCCTCCGGCACCTCGGACAGCGACCGCTACGTGCAGTCGGCCCGGGTGAACGGCCGCGACTACCAGAAGACGTACCTGACCACCTCGGACCTGCGCCGGACCGGCACCCTGTCGTTCACGGTCGGCGCGCAGCCGTCCGAGTGGGGAACCTCGGCCGAGGCTGCGCCGCCGGCCCTGAAGTGACCCCGGCCCTCCGCTGAGCCCCGGACCCGGTCCGGCGGCCCCGCGGACGGGTCCGACGGCCGCGCGACGGTGAAGTCCCGCCCCTCCCGGAGGGGCGGGACTTCACGTGTTTTTTACGGAGCGTAACGCGATCGTACTTGACCGTAATCGTCGGTCGGCGTTTGACTGACGGGGCACCGGTCCGGCCGCACGGCGCGCCGGGAGGTCCCCGCCGTGCTCCCGTTCCCATCCCCGTCGTCCACGCGAGGGCACGCCATGACTTCCGATCTGCTCGCCCCCCTCGATCTGGCGTTCTGGAACATCGAGTCCGCCGAGCACCCCATGCACCTGGGGGCGCTCGGCGTCTTCGCCTGCCACTCGCCCACCGCCGGCGCCCACGCCGCCGATCTGCTCGCCGCCCGCGCCGCCGGGGTGACCGGGCTGCGGATGCGCATCCGCGACGTCTGGATGCCCGGCACCCGGCTCGCCCGGGGCCTCACCGACGTACGCCTCCCGCTCGCCTTCGGCGGCGCGGCCCGCGAACCCGTCCCCGACTTCGACCCGCTGGACCACGTCCGTCTGCACGCCCCCACCGGCGACTTCCACGCCCTCGCCGGCCGGCTCATGCAGCGGCCCCTGGAGCGCGACCGGCCCCCGTGGGAGGCGCATGTCCTGCCGGGGGAGGACGGCACCTCCTTCGCGGTGCTGTTCAAGTTCCACCACGCGCTCGCCGACGGGCTGCGCGCGCTCACCCTGGCCGCCGCGATCATGGACCCGACGGAGCTGCCCCCCTCCCGGCCCCGCCCCGTCGAGGCGCGCCGAGGTCTCTTCCCCGACCCGCGCCGCCTGCCGGGCCTGCTCCGCGACACGCTGTCCGACGTGGTCTCCGACGTGGGCCGCGCCCTCGACATCGGCGCCTCCGTCGCCCTGTCCACCCTCGGTGTGCGCTCCTCGCCCGCCCTGACCGCCGAGCCCACCGGCACCCGGCGCACCGCGGGCGTCGTCCTCGACCTCGACGAGGTGCACCGGGTGCGCAAGACGGCCGGCGGCACCGTCAACGACGTGCTCATCGCGGTCGTCGCGGGCGCGCTGCGCCGGTGGCTCGACGAGCGCGGCGACGGCAGCGAGGGCGTGGCGCCCCGGGCGCTCATCCCCGTCTCCCGGCGCCGGCCGCGCACCGCCTCCCCACAGGGCAACCGGCTCTCCGGGTACCTGATACGGCTTCCGGTCGACGAGGCGGACCCGCTGCGGCGGCTGCGGGTGGTGCGGGCCGCCATGGACCGCAACAAGGACGCGGGGCCGGGGCGCGGCGCCGGCGCGGTCGCGCTGCTCGCGGACCACGTGCCGGCGCTGGGGCACCGGCTCGGCGGGCCGCTGGTCAGCCAGGCGGCGCGGCTGTGGTTCGACATCCTCGTGACGAGCGTGCCGCTGCCGAGCCTGGGGCTGCGGCTCGGCGGCAGCCCGCTCACCGAGGTCTTCCCGCTGGCGCCGCTCGCGCGCGGGCAGTCGCTGGCGGTGGCCGTGTCGACGTACCGGGGCCGGGTCCACTACGGGCTCGTCGCGGACGCGGAGGCGGTCCCCGACCTGGAACGGTTCGCGGCCGCGGTCCGCCGCGAACTCGACGTCCTGCGCACGGCCTGCGACGGGTAGGACGCACCGGGCGGCGAGGAACGCACCCGCACCGCCGGCCCGCCCTCGCCGTCGAGGGGCGCGGCCGGCCGCGCCCGCTCGCACTCCCGCACACCCCTGTTTTGGTGCTTCGTGCCGCCGCTCCGTACAATCCCCCAGTTCGAAAGGCGAGCGCGACCCGCGCGCCGCAGGCGAGCGAGGAATAAGGCAGCGCGATGACGGTGACAGAGACCGCCCCGGTGGACGACGACCCGGCGGCCGCACCCCCGGGCGCCCCCACGATCCCGCATCCCGGACAGCCCACCGGCACGGCCCCCGAGGACGGCCCGGACGCGCACGGCCCCGGGATCGACCCCGAGCGCCTCGCCGTCTGCCTCGAGGTCCTCGAGGAACTCGACACCATCGACGTCGACCACCCCGACGCGATCGCCGTCCGCCGCGCCACCTCGCACATCTACCGCAGCGTCAAGCAGCGCCGCCGTCAGGAACGCCGCGCCGCCAAGACCGCGCACGACAAGGCCGTCACCGAGGCCACCGCCACCGGCTCCGCCCAGCGCATCGACGACGAGACCGAGGGCGTGCTGCCCTCCTCCGCCACCGAGGAGGGCCGGATCGCCGGGATACTCCAGCGTCCCCGCTCCTGCTACACCTGCAAGACCCGCTACACCGAGGTCGACTACTTCTACCACCAGCTCTGCCCGTCCTGCGCCGCGGAGAACAGGGCCCGCCGCGACGCCCGCGCGGACCTCACCGGCAAGCGCGCCCTGCTGACCGGCGGCCGCGCCAAGATCGGCATGTACATCGCGCTGCGGCTGCTCCGCGACGGCGCCCACACCACCGTCACCACCCGCTTCCCGAACGACGCCGTCCGCCGCTTCAAGGCCCAGCCGGACAGCGCCGACTGGATCCACCGGCTGAAGATCGTCGGCATCGACCTGCGTGACCCCGCACAGGTCGTGGCGCTGGCCGACTCGGTCGCCACCGAGGGCCCGCTGGACATCCTGATCAACAACGCCGCCCAGACCGTGCGCCGCTCCCCGGGCGCCTACAGCGAACTGCTCGCCGCCGAGTCGGCCCCGCTGCCGGCCGGCGAGCTGCCCGCCGCCGAGGTCATCGGCACCTTCGGTTCCGGCGCGGTCAGCGAGCTGCCGGTGGCGGGCGGCGGCGCCCTCTCCGCGCAGGACGTCACCGATCTCGCGCTCGTCTCGGGCTCCGCCTCCCTGGAGCGGATCGCGGCCGGCACCGCGATCGACGCCGGCGGGCTTGTGCCCGACCTGCACGACACCAACAGCTGGATCCAGACGGTGGAGGAGGTCACCCCCGTCGAGCTGCTGGAAGTGCAGCTCTGCAATTCCACCGCGCCGTTCCTGCTCATCAGCCGGCTGCGTCCCGCGATGGCGGCGTCCGCGGCCCGGCGGACGTACATCGTGAACGTCTCCGCGATGGAGGGCGTCTTCGGCCGCGGCTACAAGGGCGCCGGCCACCCGCACACCAACATGGCCAAGGCCGCCCTCAACATGCTGACCCGCACCAGCGCCCAGGAGATGTTCGAGAAGGACCGGATCCTGATGACCGCCGTCGACACCGGCTGGATCACCGACGAGCGGCCCCACCCGGACAAGGTGCGCATGGCGGAGGCGGGCTTCCACGCCCCGCTGGACCTCGTCGACGGGGCGGCCCGGGTCTACGACCCGATCGTCCGCGGCGAGCAGGGCGAGGACCTGTACGGCGTCTTCCTGAAGGACTACGCGCCCGGCAAGTGGTGAGGACCGGGCGGGTCCGCACCCCGCGCATGGCGGGACGGTCCGGGGGAACCCGGAGGGCGTCGAACACCGTGCGAGGAGTGCACATGTCCAGCCACGACATCGGTTCCGCCGGTCCCACCGTGCCCGGCGACGCCGGCCGGCGCGACGTCCGCCCGACCGACGAGGAGTTCTACGCGAGCGACCGCCCCGCGAACCCGGCCCTGCCGGAGGACCGGCCCCGGGGCGGGGTGCCGGGGGAGGCGCTGCGGCACCGCGGTACCTGGAGCGTGACGATGATCGTGCTCTTCGTCCTGCTGGTGCTCTTCGTCGGCATCTGGGCCTTCCCGTAGGCCGGCCGCCGCCTCACCCGCCTCACCCGAAGGGCGTATGCACCGGTCACGACCGGTGGGTACGCCCTTGCGCACGTCAGGGGGCCCGGGCCGCGCGCGAGTCCGCCCGTTCGCGTGGCCGGACGCTGGACCGTGTGGCCGGATGAAGGTGCGCAACGGCCGAAAGTACGCGGACCGCAACACAAGCCTTACACAGTGTTTGCCTCCCTATCGAGCAGCGGGGCGCTCATCTGGTTAACCTGTGGGGGACGGACAGCGACACGGGGTCCCACCCACACCCATTGGTCCGTCCCGGGACAAGCCGGTCACCACGGTCTTTTCTCGCACGACGAAGCCGACGCCACCGCGTCAGAACTGTTCCCTCAGTCCCGAGGCGGGCGGCGGCCGCACAGAGCGCAGGCCGGGCCGACGCCCCCCGAGGGTGATCCCACACATAAGGAGTGCGCGGTGACACCGGAAACGACGAATCTCGAGGAACGTCCCACGGGACGGCCGTCCGTCGCGGGACCGGCCGAGGAGAAGCTCGGCAGCCTGGACGTGTGGGCGAGGTCGGCACCGATCCGCCTGGCCGGCTACGAGGACGACCTCGCCGAGCCGCACATCCTCCCCAGCGTCGACTGATCCCCTCACCCGGTTCCCCGCGCCCCTCCCCGGGCACGGGGAACCGCTACGCGGGGGGTCCCGTACCGGTCAGCCGGGTCGGGGGCATGAACTCGCGGACGTAGGTCCGCTGCCAGTACGCCCCCGTCCCGCGCCGCTCCCGTCGCGTGGAGAACCGGTACCGGTACAGACTCGCCCGTACGTACCGCGGCGGCGCGTCCGCCGGGAACGGGCTGCGACGCAGCAGCCGCAGGGTGTCGGGATCGTTCTCCAGCAGCCGCTCCAGCAGACCCCCGAACCACGCCCCCGCGTACGCCGGCGACAGCGCGGCGAACCACATCATCCAGTCCAGGCGCAGGTGGTACGGCGCGAACTGGCGCGGCCTGCGCCGGACATCGCCCGGCTTGCCGCGGAACTCGTACTCCCGCCACCCGGAGTCCTCCCGGGGCGTCCCCTCGGCCGTGCCCTCGATCACCACCTCGTGCCGGACCCGGCTGACGCTCCCGAAGGCGCCGTAGCTGTTCACCAGGTGCAGCGGGTCGAAGGAGCGGTTCATCACCTGACGCCGGGAGAGCATGTTGCGCACCGGGCGGGCGCTGAGCACCACGATCCCCGCGGCCACGCCCAGCACGACCACCTCGTACCAGAGCGGGGCCGGAGCCGTGCGCGGGGCCGAGGCGGGGAAGTCGATCACCGACAGGGCGAGCAGCACCGCCAGCCAGTTCAGCCAGGCGAAGTTGCCCGACAGCACCAGCCAGAGCTGGGTGAGGACCATCAGCGCCGCGGCGGCCGTCGCCACCGGCCGCGGAGTGAACAGCAGGAACGGCACCACCAGTTGCGTGACGTGGTTGGCCGCCGTCTCCACCCGGTGCACCGGCTTCGGCAACCGGTGGAACAACCGGCTCAACGGGCCCGGCATCGGCTGCGTCTCGTGGTGGTGGTCCAGGCACGTCAGCCTCCGCCAGCACTCGTCCCCGCGCATCTTGATCAGCCCGGCGCCGAACTCCAGCCGGAACAGCAGCCAGCGCAGCAGGAACAGCACGAGGACCGGCGGGGCCACCTCGTCGTTGCCCAGGAACACGGCGAGGAACCCGGTCTCCAGCAGCAGCGACTCCCAGCCGAAGCCGTACCAGGTCTGCCCCACGTTGACGATCGACAGGTACATCACCCACGGCACCAGCCACAGCAGCATCGCCCCCCACAGCGGCAGCCACCCGTCCGCCCCCGCGACCAGCGCCGCCGACACCGCGCATCCCGTCCACGCCCAGCCGGCGAAGAACCGGTCGGAATAGCGCAGATGGAAGACGCTCGGCGCCCGCCGGAACGGCACCCGTGCGGTGAACCGGGGCACCGGCAGCATCCCCCGCTCCCCGATCAGCGCCCGGAACTGCAGGGCCGCGCCCAGGAAGGCGACGAGATACAGCGCGGCCAGCCCTCGCTGGAAGACCAGCCGGCTCACCCAGTAGTCCGGCTCCGTGAACCAGCCCATCCCGGCCGGCCTCCTCTCACCGCGGGTGCGCGCGCCGTCCGTGCCCGCGCGGTCCACGAGTACCCGTTCCCCGCCCCGGGCGACCGGTCCCGTCCGGGACCTCCGCTTGCGCGCCCCGCCCCGCCCGGGCGGACAATGGTGATCAACCGTCTCCCGGGACCGCCCCGAACCGGTTCCGCCCCGCACTCGAAGATTCGGACGAACCCTGGCAAGGTGGGCCTCATGGCTGATCGGGGAGTGAGCGCGCCGTCGCTCCCGGACGACTGGCCCGACCGTCCGGACCCGATTCTGGCGCTCAACCGCATGGGCAGCTTCGACTGGGACCTGGACACCGGCCTCACGCAGATGGACGCCCAGGCCCACGAGCTGTTCGACCTGCGTGCCGACGAGTTCGACGACCGCATCGAGAGCCTGACTCCTCGGCTGCACGAGGCGGACGTCCCCCGCCTGGCCGAGCTGGTCACCAGGGCGCTCAAGGAGGGCGGCGAGAACTACGGCGCCTACTTCCGCATCCGCCGCCGCGACGGCAGCCTGCGCTGGACCCACACCCAGGGATACATCCGCCGCGACGCCACCGGCCGCGCCCGCCGGATCATCGGCATCGTCCGCGACGCCACCCAGGAACTGCGCGACAGCCGGGCCCGCAGCGAGCAGGCCGTCCGGGACAGCGCCCGGCGCCGGCAGGCCGAGGTCGCCTCGGCCACCATGGCGGCCCTCGCCCACGCCCGCACCGTGCGGGACGTCATCGACGTGCTGCGGGAGACCGAGGGCCGGATGTGGATGGGCGCCGCCAGCCTCGTCATGGGGCTCGTCGAGGGCGGCCGGATCCGCCTGGTCGCCGAAGGACCCACGGGCGACTTCCTGCCCGGCACCCGGATCACCGGGATCGACGAGCCGTACCCCATGAGCGACGCCGTCCGCACCCTCACCCCGCGGTTCATCGAGTCGCCGGAGGAGTTCGGCGCGCGCTATCCGATCCTGTGGCCGCACCTCGCCCATCTGCACATCACCTCGGCCGCCTACCTGCCGCTGGTCGCGCAGGGCCGCCCGATCGGCGGCATCGGCCTGCTCTACGGCGACCGGCACGGCTTCACCACCGAGGAACGCGACATCCTGGTGGCACTCACCAGCACCATCGCCCAGAGCCTGCAGCGCGCCATGCTCTACGAGCAGGAGAGCGATCTCGCCCAGGAACTCCAGCAGGCCATGCTGCCCCGCTCCCTGCCCCGGGTCCCCGACGCCGACGTGGCCGTGCGCTACCGGGCCGCCGTCCTCGGCGGCTCACCCGGGCGGAACATCGGCGGCGACTGGTACGACCTGATCCCCCTGCCCGGCGGCCGGGTCGGCGCCGTCGTCGGCGACGTCCAGGGCCACGACACCCAGGCCGCCGCCGTCATGGGCCAGCTCCGCATCGTGCTGCGCGCGTACGCGGCCGAGGGGCACCCCCCGGCCACCGCCGTCGCCCGCGCCTCCGTCTTCCTGCACGAACTCGACACCCACCGCTTCGCGACCTGCCTGTACGCCGAGGCCGACCTGTCCACCGGCGTCGTGCAGTTCGTCCGCGCCGGGCACATCGACCCGCTGGTGCGGGACCCCGACGGAAGCTGCCGGCGCGTCCCCGTCCGGGGCGGACTGCCGCTCGGGCTGTCCGCGCTGTTCGACTGCCTGGAGTACCCCGTGCAGACCATGGAACTGGACCCCGGGCAGACGCTGGTGCTGTGCACCGACGGCCTGGTCGAGCAGCCGGGGGTGGACCCCGACGAGGGCATGCGCGAACTCTGTGAGCGGATCGCGGCCGGCCCCGAGGACGTGGGCGACCTCGCCGACCTGCTCATCGCCGGCGCCGCCGAACGCGGCGGCGAGGACGACGTCGCCCTGCTGCTCCTGCGCCGCAGGGCACAGTCCCGCGGCGAGCGCGGACGGCTCCAGCAGTACGTGGCGCCCGGCGACTCGCGGGCGCTGCGGGAGGCCCGGCACATGGTCCGCGCGGCCGTCCGCGACTGGGGCGCCGGGGGCCGCGCCGACGAGATCGAACTCGTCACCGACGAACTGGTCACCAACGCGCTGATGCACACCGAGGGGGCGGCCGTCGTCACCCTCCGCTCCCTGCCGGGCCCCGAGCGGCGGCTGCGCACGGAGGTCGAGGACGCCTCCAGCGCGCTCCCGCGCCGCCGCGAGGCGGGCGCCTCCGGGGTCTCCGGCCGCGGGCTGCTCCTCGTCGACGAACTGGCGGACGCCTGGGGTGTGGAGGCGCGGGGCGGCGGCAAGGTGGTGTGGTGCGAGTTCCTCGTCCCGGAGGACGGGAGCGCCTGAATGGGGCGGGTCGTGCCCGAGGCGTTCGGCGGGCCGCCGTGGCAGGCTGGAGGACATGCCCGAACTGCCCGAGGTCGAAGCGCTGCGGGACTTCCTCACCGGTCATCTCGTGGGCCGCGAGGTGACCCGTGTGCTGCCGCTCGCCGTGCACGTGCTGAAGACGTACGACCCGCCGCCCAGCGCCCTGCAGGGCCGTACCGTCACCGCCGTCCACCGCCACGGCAAGTTCCTCGACCTCGACGCCGAGGGCCTCCACCTCGTCACCCACCTCGCGCGGGCCGGCTGGCTGCACTGGCGCGACCGGCTGCCCGAGACCCCGCCCCGCCCCGGCAAGGGCCCGCTCGCCCTCCGGGTCGCCCTGGACACCGGCGCGGGCTTCGACCTCACCGAGGCCGGCACGCAGAAACGGCTCGCCGTGTACGTCGTCCGGGACGCCGCCGAGGTCCCGGGCGTCGCCCGCCTCGGCCCCGACCCGCTCGCCGCCGACTTCGACGAGGCGCGGCTCGCCGGGCTGCTCGCGGGGGAGCGGCGGCAGCTCAAGGGCGCCCTGCGCGACCAGGGACTGCTGGCCGGCGTGGGCAACGCCTACAGCGACGAGATCCTGCACGCCGCCCGGATGTCCCCGTTCAAACCCACCGCCTCCCTGACCCCCGAGGAGATCCACCGCCTGTACGAGGCGCTGCGCGGCACCCTCACCGAGGCGGTGGAGCGCTCGCGCGGGGTGGCCGCCGGGCGGCTGAAGGCGGAGAAGAAGAGCGGGCTGCGCGTGCACGGCCGCACCGGAGAGCCGTGCCCGGTGTGCGGCGACACCGTCCGCGAGGTGTCCTTCAGCGACTCCTCGCTGCAGTACTGCCCGACCTGCCAGACGGGCGGACGGCCACTGGCGGACCGGCGGATGTCCCGGCTGCTGAAGTGAGCGCGCCGCCGGGCGTCACTCAGCGGGCGTCGAGGGCCAGCAGGCGCGTTCCGTCGTCCGTGCGGATCTCGTAGCGGGCGATCTGCCCGGTGCCCAGTGCGGTGCCGCCCTCCATGGCGAGCGGCTCGCCCTTGGCGGAGGGCACCATCCAGCTCGTCACGACCTCCTCGGAGCCGTCCCGGCCGACCGCCACCAGACGGCAGGAGTGCGGGCCCGAGGCGTCCTTGACCGTGACGCCGATGTCGCTGCCCCACTCCCGGTCCTGCGCGGTGACCCTCGCCCACACCCCGGCGCCGGTGTCCGCCGCGGTCACCTGATGCGAGGGGGAGCCCTCGTCGGCCAGCAGGGCCGCCGCCGGGCCGCCCACCGCCAGGACGACGGCCGCCGCCACCGCGACCAGCCACCGCCTGCGGCCGGTCCGGTGCCGTCCGGCCACCTCGTCGAGCAGCCGCTCCAGCAGCCGCGGCCCGGGCGCCGCCGCCGGGTGCACGGAACGCGGCGTGGCCTCCCGGTACAGCAGCAACTGCCGCGCGGCGGGCCGGAACTCGCTCACGTGCGCGGTGCAGCTGGCGCACTCCATGAGGTGGTCCTCGAAGCGGAATGCCTCCGCCTCGTCGAGCACGCCGAGCGCGTAGGCTCCGACGTCGCGATGGCGTTCCAGGGACCTCATACCAAATCCTCATGCCGGTGGTGCGGGTGGGGTGTGTTGCTGTTGCCCACCGGTACGGACCTGACCGCCGAATCACTCAAGTCCCGCGGGAAACGGTCGAGACATTCGGAGCGGTCGGGCCCCCGGATTGGTCGCCCGCGCCGGCACCGTCCGCGCGGGGGTGTTCACCGCGCGGACGGTCCCGGCGCGAGCCGTCAGCAGGTGGCCACCCCCGGCAGCCACGCGGGGCCCTTGAGGTAGATCACGGTCACCCAGGACCCGTCGGTCAGCCTCGCCCAGGCGTCGTTCGTGTAGCCCTCGGCGGTCACCTCCTGGGCGTGCGCCTGGCACAGCACGTTGACGGTGGTCGGCTGCGCGAAGTAGTCCACGACGGCGGCGTTGACGTTCGGCTCGCTGTGCGTGCGCACCCCCGTGCCCCAGGTCTGCCAGGCCGTGCTGCCCCCGCTCGGCGGCGGGGCGCTGCCGCCCGCGCAGTCCGGGACGCCGGGCAGCGAGGCCGGGCCCTTGATGTAGATGTTCGTCAGCCAGGACCCGTCGGACAGCCGGGACCAGATGTCGTTGGTGTAGCCCTCGGCCGTGACCGTCTCCGCGTGCTCCTGGCACTGGACCGACACCTGCGTGGGACCGGCGAAGGTGTCCACGACGGAGGAGCGGGTGCTCGGCGTGGAGTGGGTGCGCACCCCGGTGCCCCAGGTCTCGAAGACCGAACCGCCGTCCGCGGGCGGGGGAATCGGCGTGCCGGAGCCGTTGATCCGCACCGCGCCCGCGTAGTCGCCGCCGGTGCGCACGGAGGTGACCCTGATGTGCGTGCCGGACTCGTAGGCCTCGACCATCTGCCCGCCGCCCAGGTACATGGCGACGTGGTGGATGTGGCCGCTGCCCCAGAACATCAGGTCGCCCGGCAGCAGCGGGGCGGTGCCCTGCGAGGCGGTGAAGCGGGCGGCGGCGTGCGAGCTGTGGAACTGGTCGTCGGCGGTGCCGTTGAGCAGGTCCTTGCCGGTCGCCCTCCAGTAGGCGTAGCGCATCAGCCCCGAGCAGTCGAAGCCCATGCGCTCGTCGTCGTGCAGGCTGTCCGGGTCGGAGCCGTCGTAGTAGCCGTAGGTGGCACCGGGCGTGGCGCCGTGACCACCGCCCCAGCTGTACCAGACGCCGATCTGCGAACAGGCCGCGCTCACGGCGGCCTCGGCGGTGACCGAGGCGCCCGGGGCCAGCACACCGCAGTCGGCGGCGGCTCCGGAGGCGTGGGCGGGAGCGGCGTGCGCGGGAGCGGCGTGGGCCGGGACGGACACGAAGGCGGACAGACCGAGGACCGAGGCCCCCAGAAGCGCGCCGGTGCTCCGGCGGCGGGTGCTGCTGACATTCACGGAACTCATCCTCACGTCGTCGACGTCGAGCGTGACGCCGCCGGGATCGTCCCGGCGGCGGTGACACGGAAAGGCGCGCCGCGCCCCACCCCCGTGGAGGCGCGGCGCTGCTCTAGTGGCCCAGCACGGCGCGCATCTTCGCCAGCCCGCGCATCCTGTTGCGCTGCACCGTGCCGCGGTGGGCGCCCAGCCGTTCGCCCGCCGTGTCGTGGCTGAGACCCTCCAGATCCACCAGGATCACCGCGGCCGCCTCCTTCTCGGACAGCGTGCGCAGCAGCGCGAGCGCGGTGGCGGAGGCCTCGTAGGAGCCGAGTCCGCCGTCCCAGCCGGCCTCGGGGAGCCGGTCGGTGGCCCGTTCACGGCGGGAGGGGCGCGCCCACGAGTCGCGCAGCAGGTTGAGGGCGACGGCGCAGGTGTAGGCGTACGGGTGCCGCTGCCGCGTGAGGCCGCGCTCGCGGGCGCGCCGGGCGAGCCGCAGATAGGTCTCCTGCAGCAGGTCGTCGGCCTCGTGCGGATCGCCCGTCAGCGCGAGCAGCCGTCTGCGCAGGCGGGGCAGGTCCGCGGTGAAGGACGCGTCGAACTCCGTGGCGCTCATGGCCTCCTCGCCGACGCGCCCCGGCGGCGGACAGACGCCGTCGCTGTGTGTCATGTGTTTCCCCCTGGGTCGTACTGCTGTTCGGTGCAGGTGCCGTGCGGTGGTGCGCCGTGCGGTGGTGCGCCGCCCCCGTCGCGGTGGTCAGCCGGTCGACGGGGACGGGTCGGCCGGGCCGTACCGGGCGGCGGCCGCCCGGGTCGACAGGGCCCAGTAGCGGTCGCCGTACGACCAGTGCCACCACTCGGTGGGGTAGTTGACGAACCCGGCAGAGGACAGCGCCCGGCCCAGCACGGCCCGGTTCGCACGGGCCTCTTCCGTCAGCCCCGGAGCCCCGGTGCGGCAGGCCCCCTTGCTCTCCTCCGGAGTGGCGTTCACCTCCGTACCCAGCTCCAGCTCCCGCCCGTCGGCCCCGCACAGCGTCAGGTCCACGGCCCCGCCGCTGACATGGGGTGCCACCTCGGGCGGCGAGATGTACGCGCTCGCCAGCTCACGGATGCGTCCGGGCGGCGCCTCCGGATGCGCGCGGCGCAGCGTCGCCGCGTACTCCTCGAAGTAGCGGCTCTGCAGGGCCGGTGGCCGGTAGCCCTCCACCACCAGGAACCGCAGCCCGTCCGGCAGCAGGCGCTGAGCCCGGAGCAGCCGCTCCCGCGCGCCCGCCCGGAGCCGGGCGTAGCTGCCGTCGTCGTCGGCCTTGCGGGCGTCGAGCCGCAGGTGGCCGTCTGCGCGCAGGTCGACCAGCGGCTCGCCGCACTCGGCCACGGCCGTCGCGGCGACCCGGGGATCGGAGAGCAGGATGAGGTCCGTCACGTACGACAGCGTCCCCGCACCCGATGCAGAACCTCTGCAGAAGCGCTGCAAGGCAGTGGCAGCCGCGACTCCGCCCGCCCCGGCCTCCCGTGGACGCGCGGTTCGCTACCCCTCGTCCAGACCGAGCAGCGCCGCCGTGGTCTCCCACAGTCGCGATGCGACGGGTGGTGCCTTGACCGTGCGCGGCCTGCCGTTCTCGTAGTAGGCCCCGGAGACGAGCGCCTCCCCGGGAGCGGGGGTGACGAACCGCAGCAGGTGTCCTGCCGCCTTCCGCGGAGGCTGGAAGAACAGGCGCGGCACGGGCGTCCGGAACAGTGCGCCGACGGAACTGCGGCTGGTGCGGGCGAAGTTCGACGAGACACCACCCGGGTGGAAGGCCACCGCCGACAGGCCCCGCTCGTGGTACCGGTCGTGCAGCTCCCGGGTGAAGAGGACGAGCTCCAGTTTGGCGTTGCCGTAGGCGCGGACGGGGGAGTAGTTCCGCGCGTTGTTCAGATCGTCCAGGTCGACGCGGGCGGACAGCCGTGCGGCGTTGCTCGACGTCTGCACGACGAGGCCCCCGGAGGCGAGCAACCGGTCCAGCAGCAGGTTGGTCAGCAGGAACGGCGCGAGGTAGTTGACCTGGAAGGTCTCCTCGAAACCGTCCGCGGTGACGCGGCGGTCCCCGAGGATCGCCCCCGCGTTGTTGACCAGTACGTCGATGTTCGGGCGGTGCTCGGCGAGCTGTGCCGCGAGGGCGCGCACATGGTGCAGGCGGGCGAAGTCGGCGACGAAAGAGGGCACGCCGAGTTCCTCCCCGACCGCCCTGGTCTTCGCCTCGGACCTGCCCACGACGATCACGTCGTGCCCGTCGCGTACCAGCAGACGCGCGGCGGCGGCGCCGATTCCGTCGCTCGCTCCAGTGACGACGATGGTCTTCGGCACGCTGCGGCCGGCGAACTCCGTTGATCGAGACACGAGTTCGCACAGTACAGAAGCGGCGGGCGGGCGGGCGCGGCGGGGGATGCGTTCGGCCGTCCGGTCGTGTCCGAGAAGCGTCGGGCCGCTCCTCCGCCGCCCCACCCGCGCCCGGGCGCGGGAACGGCATACGCCCGCTCCCGCGTCCGGGCGGAACGGCCTACGCCCGCTCCCGCGCCTCCCGGCAGTCCAGTTCGCGGAAGACGGCGAGGGCTCCGGCGCGGGCCGCGTGTGCCTCCTCCTGCCGGCCGTCGGCCGCCCACACCTCGGCCAGGTCCCAGGCCGTGCGGGCCCGCCAGACGGGAAGGCGCAGCGCCTCCCATTCCGCCAGGGCACGCTCCAGCGGTTCGCGGGCGGCCCCGGTGTCGCCCGTCGCGAGGTGGCACTCGCCCAGGGTGCGCAGCACCAGGGCCACACCGAACCGGTCCTGGCGCTCGCGGGCCACCGCGAGGCAGCGGTCGAGACGTG
Source organism: Streptomyces griseoaurantiacus (assembly GCF_036189845.1). Taxonomy (NCBI): domain Bacteria; kingdom Bacillati; phylum Actinomycetota; class Actinomycetes; order Kitasatosporales; family Streptomycetaceae; genus Streptomyces; species Streptomyces griseoaurantiacus. The sequence continues at coordinate 6,536,356 of NZ_CP108326.1, forward strand.
CGCGGGCGCGGGCGGCCCGGCCCGTGCGCAGTTCGACCTTGGCCAGTGACTGCTCCGTGTACATGAGCCCGAAGTCGTCCGCGAGCCCGGTGAAGACGTCCCGAGCCTCCCGCAGCAGCCGCTCGGCCTCCTCCAGGGACCCCTCCGCGCGGTGGCACAGCGCCAGCGCCCGCAGGGTGAGGGCCTCCCCGTGCGGATCGGCCCCGGCCCGGTACAGCTCCAGGGCCCGGGTGAGGGACTGCCGGGCCTGCTCGCCCCGCCCCTGCTCCCGGTGCACATAGCCGAAGCCGTACAGCGTTCGGGCCCGGCCCGCGAGGTCGCCGGTCCGCTCGTAGCGTTCCAGGGCCTCCCCGAGCAGTGTCAGGGCCTCGGGGTAACCGGCCTGCTCACGCCGGACGGTGGCCATGCCGTCGAGCGCCACCGCCTCGCCCCGCGGCACGTCCCCGTACTCCCCGAACCGCCGCAGGGCCCGCTCGAAGCAGGCGTACGACTCCTCGAACCTGTCCTGCTCGTAGGCGAGCCGGCCGAGCCCGGTGAGCAGCCAGGCCTCGCCCTCGACGTCCCCGCCGCGGCGCACCGCCGCCATGGCGGCCCGGTGCGAGCTGGACCAGGCGTCGAACCGGTTGTACAGCGCGGCCGAACTGGCGATCAGCGCCCCGGCGAGGTCGCGCGCGGGCCGGGCCGCGCCGTGGGCGGCGCAGTACTCCACGGCTGCGAGGAGACCGGCCTGCTCGGCGGCGAACCAGGCGGCGGGCCGGGCCAGCAGCTCCTCCTCGGTGTGCGCGTCGAGCGCGCGCACGGTCTCCGGTTCCGGGAAGTACCTGCTCGCCCCGCCGGGGCCCCGGGCGGCCGCCTGCTTGGCGAGGCCCAGCCAGGAGGCCACCAGCCGCAGCACGGCCGCCTCGCGCTCCGAGGGCTCCTCCTCGGCCAGACAGCGTTCGCGGGCGTGCTCGCGGGCCAGGTCGTGGATGCGGTACCGGCTGCGTCCGGTGCCGTCCACGCCGACGACGTCCACGAAATGGCAGTCGACCAGCCGCTCCACCGCCTCCTCCGCCTCCTCGACCCCGATGCCGAGGAGCGGGGCGGCGATCCAGCCGGCGAAGTCGGGCAGGTCGAGCAGTGCCAGCCGGCGCAGCACGGCGCGCTCGTGCGGATCGAGATCGGCGTACCCCAGGCCGAGGCTGACGCGCAGTTCGAGGTCGCCGGCGCGCAGTTCGTTGAGCCGGCGCCGTTCGTCGCGCAGCCGCTCCGCGAGCCGGCCAGGACCCCAGTGCGGCCGCGAGGCGAGCCGCGCCCCGGCGATGCGCACGGCCAGCGGCAGCCTTCCGCACAGCGCGACGATCTCGGCGGCCCGCTCGGGTTCGGCACCGGTGCGGCTCGGCCCCGCCACCTTCGCGAGCAGTTCCAGCGCCTCCGGCACCTCGGGCACGGTGAGGTCGAGGTGGGCGGCGCCCTCCAGGGCGACCAGGCGGCGCCGGCTGGTGACGAGGACGGCCGAGCCGCCGCCGGGCGGCAGCAGGGGCCGCACGTGGGCCTCACCGGCCGCGTTGTCGAGGATCAGCAGGACACGCCGGTGCCCGACGTGCGTGCGGTACAGCCCGGTCAGTTCCTCCACGGAGGTGGGCAGGGTCTCCGGGGCGGCGCCCATGGCGCGCAGCAGCCGGGCGAGCGCGTCGGCGGGCCGCACCGGGGCGGCGTCGGCGGCCCGCAGGTCCACGAAGAGCAGACCGTCCGGGAAGAGACCGGCGGTGCGGTGGCCGACGTGCACGGCGAGGGCGGTCTTGCCGCTGCCGGAGCGCCCGGAGACGACTCCGACCGGCGGGGCGGTGCGCCCGCTGTCGGCCACCTTGCCCAGCAGCGCCTCGGCCCATGCGATCTGCGTGGTGCGGCCGACGAAGTCGGCGATGTCGGGCGGGAGATGGGAGGGGACGGGCTCGGCAGGCGAGGGCCGGGAGGTGTCCGGAACCGCGGGGCCCGGACGGGGGTCCGTCCCCGCGTGCCCGGCCGCCTCGGGGCTCGCTGCCGGTGGACGCGCGGCGGTCCGCGGGGCCGGGCCGAGCAGCGCGGGGTCGTTGGTCAGCACCGCCCGGTGCAGCGCCCGCAGTTCGGGGCCGGGGTCGACGCCGAGTTCCTCACGGAGGACCTCCCGCGCCTCCTGGTAGGTCAGCAGGGCGTCGGAGACGCGCCCGGTGCGGAACAGGGCGGTCATGAGCTGGGCGCGCGGCCGTTCCCTGAGCGGGTGGTCCGCGACCTGCGTGAGCAGGGGCGCGATCGTGCGGTCCGCGTGGCCGAGGGCCAGCAGCAGGTCGACGTGGTCCTCCTGGCCCGTCAGCCGCAGTTCGGTCAGCCGGGCCGCCTCGATCCGGGCGAAGGACTGGCCGAGCCCCTCCAGCGCCTCCCGGCCCCGCCACAGCCCCAGTGCCTCGGACAGCAGCTCCGCGGCCTCCTCCGGGCGGCCCCGGCCGGCGGCGGACCGCCCCGAGGCGAGGAGTTCCTCGAAGCGGCGGGCGTCGATCCCGGACGGCGGGAGCGCGGCGACGTACCCCGGCGGCCTGGTCCGGATCACCCCGGCCTCGCCGACCGTGGCGAGCGCGCGGCGGACGGCGGAGACATGGGTGGCCACGAGTGCCCCGGCGGTGGCGGGAGCCTCGTCGTCCCAGACGCAGTCCACGAGCCGCTCGGTGGACAGGACCTCGCCCAGATGGACGACGAGCGCGGACAGCACCGCGAGGGGTCTGGTCCCGCCCAGCGGGGCACGCCGCCCGTCCGCCCATACCTCCACCGGACCGAGTAGACGTATGTCCAGCATGATCTCCCGATCGTCGTACCGCGCCCGCTCCGCGAAGGCTGGCAACGATATCGACGCCGGTGTGGGCGCAGGCCGAGGGCCGGATCCGCCTGGCCGGATCCGGTCCGTTTCCCACGGGCGTGCGGAACCCGTGGGAGGCCCGGGCCCCAGGCCGGTGCCGAGGGCCCCTGGGAGGCGGGGCACGAGGCCACTTGGCCGGAATGCAAGCGACACGGGCCCCTCGTACGGGAGACCGCCCGCGGGGGCACCTCGTATGACAGCGCACACGAGGAAATCTCCTTCCCGCCGGACGTCATACGGGCGCCCTCCGTGAATCGTCAACGGCTCGAAAGGGCGAACCCGTCCGATCCGCACCCAGGAGCACCCAGGAGGCCGTCCGATGCACCGCTGGAAACTGGCCCTGCTGACCGCCGGCCTGCTGGCGACCACGGCCACCGGCTGTGCGGGCGGCACATCCGCCCCCGACCCGGCCGCCCGGGCCGGCGGTTCCGCCGCCCACCGTGCCGCGGGCGACCCGCAACGGACCCTGCACCTCGCGGAACAGCTCCTCGTCAGGACGTGCATGAAGAAGCGGGGCCACGAATACTGGGTGGAACCACCCCCGCCCAAGGACCTCGCGGCCCGCTTCCCCCTCGTCGTGGACGACCCGGCCTGGGCCCGCGCCCACGGCTACGGCACCGACCTGCGCCGCCGCCGCGAGGCGGAGGTGCGTGCCGACCCCAACCAGAAGTACTTCCGCTCCGCCTCCGCCGCGAACCGGTCCGACCTGGTCCGCGACCTCAACGGGCCCGAGCCGCGGGGGCTTTCGGCCCGGCTGCCGAACGGCATGCGGGTCACCCACAGCGACCGGGGCTGCCAGGCCGCGGCCCAGAGGGAGCTGTACGGCGACCTGAAGGCCTGGTTCCGCGCCACCCGGGTCACCGGCGCCCTGGACGGCATGCGCCTCGGCCTCGTGACCGCCGACAAGCGGTACAGGACGGCCCTCGCGCCCTGGGCCCGCTGCATGCGCGGCAGGGGGCACCCCTATGCCGATCCCGCCGCCTCCCGCGCCGCCGCCACCCGGGCGGACCGTCCGTGGCCGCACGCCAAGGAGGTGCGTCTCGCCTCCGCCGAGGCCGCCTGCGCCGCCTCCAGCGGACTCGCGGACGTGGCCAGGGCCCTGAACACCGAGTACCGGGTCGAGTTGGGGCGCCGGCACCCGTGGGAGACGGCGGATCTGGCGCGTCTCAGGCGCGAGGCACTGCCCCGGGCCCGCGCGATCGTCGCCCGCGAGGGCTGATCCCGAACCACTCCCCGGAGCGCACCACGACCCCCACGGCCGCGAAGCCGTGGGCGCACCATCCGACCCACCGACCCACCGAACCGCTGACGAAACGAGGGAATCCCATGTCCATCACGCGTGTCCTCACCCTTGCCGCCTCGGCCGCCGCCGCCACCGTCCTGCTCGCCCCGGTCTCCGGTGCGAGCGCCTCGGACTCCGGGGCGAAGGCCCCCGCGGCGCCCCGGACCGCCGCCGCCGACGGTTACCTGCACGTCTTCACCCAGCCCTTCGGGGGCGGCCGGGAGTGCAAGTGGCTGGGCAACTCCGACAACTGGGGCACCTGCCGCAACCTGACCTCCGACATCTGGAACAACGGCTACGCGGGCGGCAACGACGCCGTCGACCTCTACACGGCCCCCAACGCCGGCGGCGCCCACGCCTGCATCAGCCAGGGCGACCGCTGGATCAACACCACCACGGGCGAGTACCGCTTCACCTACGGTGCCGGGCTCGAGCAGTTCGGGGCCGGCGTCAACAACAACATCTCCTCGCACCGCTGGGTCGACTACTGCAGCCAGGGCTGACCGGCCGCACGCCGACGCGACCGTGCCCCGGCACCCCACAGGGCGTGCCGGGGCACGGTCGGACGAAAGACGTCAGAAGAGATGAATGGCGAGGTGGCCCAGCGGAAGTCCCAGCTGCCAGGCGGGAGTCCAGACCTTCGGGCGCTCGTCCTCACCGGCCGCGGCCGCACCGCCGGGCACCGCGTCCAGGTCGGGCGCGAGCAGCTCGGTCTCCTCCAGCCAGCGCCAGGCCGCCTCGGCCAGCTCCAGGTCCGGGTCCGGGTGCCCGGACTCGGCGGACAGGGCGGACAGATCGGCCAGCCGCTCGCTCACCCAGTCCTGCCACGGCTGGTCGTACGCCGTCAGCGACAGCCACGTCTCCAACTGGGTGACCACGCGGATGCCGGAGAGCTCGCGGTCGCTGTCGGACAGGAAGATGGTCAGCGCCAGGGCGTCGCGGCCCGCCCGGAACTCGAAGGACGTCGGCGGCATGAGGTCGCCGGTGCGGAGCAGTTCGTCGGCGATGTACTCCGCGTACATCCACGCCATCGGGACGGCCAGTTCACCGCCGCCGCTGCCGTCCGTGCTCTCTTGGCCTCTGTGCAGCATCCCTTCCTGCCTTCCTCCGGTGCGTGCGCGTCGCCCGCCCCCGGGACGCCGGGGACGCACCGCGCACCCGGCCCGGACTCGCGGGGGCCCGGTGCCCGGCACGGAGAACTCCGGACCGGAAACACGGATGGACACAGCTGATTGCCCAACCATGGTCCGCAGCAAGGCGCTTTGCGAAGGCTTGACCCGTTCTTCGGTTTCAGCGCAGGTCGGCCGCGTATCCCGGTAGCACTCTGCGCAGGGCACGCAGCGCGTAGTACGCGCGGGACTTCACCGTACCGGGAGGGATGCCGAGGGCTTCGGCGGCTTCCGCCACACTCGCACCACGGAAGTACACCTGCACCAGGACGTCCCGGTGTTCGGGTGTGAGTGTCTTCACAGCCTCGCGTACGTCGAGCATGGCGGCGGAACGCTCGGCGTGGTCCGCGCACACCGGGGCGTGCTCCAGGACGGCGTCGCCGACCTCGGCGGGACGCGCCTGGCGCGCCCGGCGCGCGTCGATGGCCAGCCGCCGGGCGACGGTGAGCAGCCAGGGGCGCACGGAGGCGAAGTCGTGCGCGCGGAGCGCCTCGGGGTGCTGCCAGGCGCGGACGAGCGTCTCCTGCACCAGGTCCTCGGCCCGCTGCCGGTCGCCGTCGCACAGGCGCAGCAGCAGCGCGAAGAGGGGCCGGCCGTGCTCGCGCTGCAGCGCGGCCAGCTCGTGCTCGGCGGTCGTGGTGGGGTGGGTGCGGGTGGTTACGGCCGTCATGGCCGTATGCCAGCGTGTGGGATGTCCCGCGGACAGGGCGGGAACAGGGTGGTGCGGTGGGCGGTCGAAGTCGTCGGCGAACGGTTCGGCGAACGGTCGGGAACCGGCCGTTCCGGTGCCCCGGGAACCCGGGGCTTTTACGGCACCACTGTCACCGGCCACCTTCCCGCCTTGACCAGCCGGACCGCCACCGAGCCGACGAACCGGTGGCCGGCCTGTTCCGAGGCGCCCACCACCACCGCGTCCGCCTTGAGTTCGTCGGCGGCCTTGACGAGGCCGCCGTAGGGGTCGCCACGGAAGGTGTGGAACTGCCAGCGGACCTCGAAGGTGTCCTTGACCCGCTCCGCCGCCTCCCGGATCTGGGCGACGATGCCCTCGGCGATCTCGTCCGTCGTCTCGGCGACCGGTGCCCCCATCGACGCGCCCGCGGCCATCACCGGCTGCACGTACACCACCGCGAGCAGGGCGTGCTGGCGACGTGCCAGGCCCCCGGCGTACGCCGCGGCGCGCAGCGAGGACTCGGAGCCGTCCACGCCGACCATGATGACCTTGGGGCCGTCGGTGCCGCGTTCGAACCGGGAGGGTTGCTGATCAGTCACGGCTGGAGGTTATCGGAACCCGCAGGTCCCGCACCCGGGCGGGATTCGACACCGCCCAGCGGCTGCCGGTCTCGTCCGCTTCGTCCGTACCCCGCTCGCCCGGCCGAGTGCTTTCCCGGCGCCGCGGCGGTGTTGCTCAGCGGTGTCGCCCCGCCCTTGCGCGACTGATGAGTCATGAAAAAGGATCAGCTGCTCACTCGGCGCCGGGTCCTGCTGGCCGGCGCCGCCGCACTGGGCGCGGCCGGAACGGCGGGCACGGCCGCGCTGCTCGGCACGGACGCCGGTGACTCCCACGACGACGGTGAGGCCCGTACCGCCGGCGCCGTCGCGAGCACGGACGGCCGCCACGGCTCCGGCACGTCCGCCGGCGCCCCCGGAAGCCGCGCGCTCGCCCCGTCCGCCTACCGGCTGCGGCCCCTCACCGGTGACGGCGCACCGCCCGCGGGGCCGCCCCGCACCCCGGTCCGGCACGAACCGCTGCTCGACATGGCGGGGCACGGCCGCACCATGGTGCTGACCTTCGACGACGGCCCCCACCCCCGCTACACCCCGCAGATCCTGGACACACTGCGGGAGTACGACGTCCGCGCGACGTTCTTCGTGTGCGGCGAGATGGCCGTCGAGTACAAGGACCTGCTGGCCAGAATGGCCGACGAGGGCCACCTCGTCGGCAACCACACCTGGTCCCATCCGCTGCTCACGCGGATGAGCCGCGCCGGGATCCGCTCGGAGATGACCCGCACGAGCAAGGTGATCAGGAACGCGTACGGGGAGCGCCCGCTGTGGTTCCGCGCCCCGTACGGCGCCTGGAACCGGGCCACGTTCCGGCTCGGCTCCGACATGGGCATGGAACCGCTGGCCTGGACCGTCGACACCCGGGACTGGACGACCCCGGGGACGGACGTCATCGTCGACCGGGTCGAGGAGGGCGCCGCCGCGGGGGTGGTCGTCCTCTCCCACGACGCCGGCGGCAACCGCTCGCAGAGCGTCCGGGCCCTGCGCCGGTACCTGCCCCGGCTGCTCGACTCCGGGTACCACCTGACGCTGCCCCGGCGGGAGTTCACCTAGGAACGGGGCCTCGGCCCCGTCGGGGGCCGACGACCGCCCCACCCGGCCGGGGAACTCAGCGGACCCCGGTCAGGCGGGCGAAGACGACCACGTTGCCCGAATAACCGTTCTGCTTGGTGAAGCCCCCGCCGCAGGTGATCACGCGCAGCTCCGGCGCGCCCGTGGAGCCGTACACCCTGTCGCCGGGGAAGTTCTTCTTGTCGAAGACCTCGATGCCGTAGACCTCGAACACGGCCGTTCTGCCGTCCTTGCGCCGCACCTCGACGTGGTTGCCCTTCTTCAGCGCGCCGAGCCCGTAGAAGACGGCCGGGCCCTGGTTGTTGTCCACGTGGCCGACGACCACCGCGGTGCCCTTCTCGCCCGGCGACACCGATCCGGTGAACCAGCCGGCGAGGTTGGGGTCGTCGGGCGGCGGCGCGGCCACCCAGCCGTCGGAGTCCAGACCCACCGGCGTCACCGGGGCGTCGACCTGGATCATCGGGATGCGCACCCGGTCGGCCTCGGAGAACGGCAGCGAGGCCGGCGCGGAGCCGGTGGGGGAGGCGCTGGGACGCGGGCTCGCGCTGCCCTGCGCGGCGGCGGCCGTCTCGGGCTGCGGGGGGCCGCTGTCGAACTCGCCCGAGCCGTTGCGGATGAGGGCGAGACCGGTCAGCAGGACAAGCGCTATCACGCCCCAGGGGGCGCGCTTCCTCGGCTTCTCCTCCGCTTCGGGCTCTGCGGGAACCACGGACGCAGACATTCGCCATCCCCTCTCGGCACGGCCGTCGCCGTGTCACTCGCGCATGGCAGCACGCTAAGCGCGGCCCGGGCGGCGGGCGACGGGGGAGCGGACGAACGGGTGGCGCCCGGCGCCGGCCGTGCGCCATCCGAGTTGCCGCGCGGCGGGGCGGGTCGACACGGTGTGACCTGCGGCGACTTCGCCGCCCCGAAGATCCCCCGGCGTGTCGTCCCACCGGAACGGACCAGCGCCGACATGCGGCTTTCCACCGCGCGGCCGAGGGTCTGTCTGGGAGGCGCTTGCTCGCCGATCTTCCGGGGACGGGTCCCGGGGCGCCTTCCGCGGAGGTGACATGCGTACGACTCGTGCCCTGGCGGCCGGTGCCGCCGCGGCCCTGGCCGTGGGGCTGGCCGCGCCCACGGCGGCGGCCTGGAACGATCCGGGCAATGATCCGGGCGGTGGTGTCAACGGCACCAGCGTCAGCAGCTACAACGAGACCACGAACGGCGGAAACGCCCGCGAGGACCAGAACGACCCGGCCGGCCGCAACGACCAGGGCGACCAGAACGGCCAGAACGACCAGGGCAACCAGAACGGCCAGGGCGGAGACGGCCGTCAGGACGGTCAGGACCCGCAGGGCGGCGGCCGCGGTGGCGACGGCGGACAGGGCGGCCGCGGCGGCGACGGGCAGGGCGGCCGGGACGAGGACGGCCTGCGCAACATCGTCGTCCGCCCGAACGTCGTCGCCCGCGGCGGCCGGCTGACCATCACGGTCGAGGGCAGCCGCTGCCGGCACAACGGCACGGTCTCCGCGCCGGTCTTCCCGACCACCCGGCTGCGCCCCACGGGCAACGGCCCGACGGCGACCGCCACGGTCGGCGTCGACGTCAACGCCCGGCCCGGACGCTACGACGTCACGGTCCGCTGCGGCGACGGACGCGATCCGCAGGTCCTCGTCCGGCCGCGGGCCTTCACCGTCGTCGGCGGGGTCCGTGGCGGTCTCGGCGGTGCCAGCACCGTCGGCGCCACACCGGCCGACATGGCGATCGGCGGCACGCTGGTGGCCGGGGCACTGGTCGGCGGCGGGGTGTTCTGGATGCGCCGCCGCTCCGAGCCCAAGGGCTGAGCCGGAGCACGGGCGCTCGCGCCGGTCCCCCACCCACCCGGGAGGGGGACCGGCGCCGCCGCGCGCGACGGGGACGGCGGGAGGAACCGGCGCCCCGCGGGGCCTCGCCCCGCAATCCGTACAGCGCCTCGCCCCGGGACCCGTGGCGGGTTCCGGGGCGAGGGGTGGTGCGGATTGCGGGTCAGGCGGCCGTGCCGGCCGCGGCGCGGCGGCGGGCCCGGTACCAGGCGACGCCCACGGAACCCGTGACGAGCGCGGTGCCGAGGCCGATCTCCTTCAGGTCGAAGCCGCCGATGCTGCCGCCGAAGCCGGCGCGCACCCCGTGTTCCGGGTTGCCGGGGGGCATCTCGTGCGGATTCGTATGGCCGCCGCCGCCCTGCGCCCGTTCGATGACGGTCAGTTCGGCCTGGTCCGTCTCGTGGCCGCAGCGGAGGTTCACCGTGTAGGTGGCGCCGGGGCGGGCGTCCCAGTCGACCGTGGCCGAGGCGGACTTCTGCCCCTTCGGGACGGTCACCGTGTCGAAGACACCGGAGGTGACCCGGGCGGTCTCCTCGCAGCCCCGCACGGTCAGCGTGACGTGCCCGCCGGGGGCCACCTCCTCGGGCATGACGCCGAGGCTGAGGTGGGTCGACTCGCCGGTCCCGTGGCCCCCTTCGCCCTCGCCCTCGCCACCGCCGTAGGCGACGGCGGCAGGAGCGCCGAGGGTCAGGGCCGAGAGGCCGAGAAGTGCGGCCGAAGCAACGCGTATCGCGCGCATGTTGAATCTCCACGTCCCCGAGGAGCCTTGCTGCGGACCTGTTCCGCTCGCGCCAGAAATGCACCTCGTCGCCCGAAACGCTAGGAAAGGGTGCCCCGCGGCGCGATCCCGGTGCGACGAACGGGTCACGCGCTTCGGCCGTTCGGGCGGGGGAAGGTGTGTCGGCGCCGGTGCGCGACGCGCTCCCGCGGGCGCCGCGCACCCCGCGCTCACAGATGGGGGAACAGCGCCAGGAAGGGATCCGTGGACGCCGCGAGGCCCCGGCTGTAGGGGGCGTCGAAGTCCCAGATGAGGAAGAGCAGGAAGGCGATCAGCGCCGAGAACAGCCCGGCCAGGATCAGCTCGCGCGTGGTGCGCCGGATCTGGAGGGCGAACACCATGCCGATGGTCACCACCGCGCCCGTGATCAGCCCGAACCACACCACCCCGGGCATCGTCGCCCCCGTCGAGCCGGCGCGGGCGGCACGCGCGGCGTCGGCGGCGGCGACCTGGTCGACCAGCGGCTGGTAGGCCTGCGCCTCGTAGTCCGACGTGGGCCGGTAGTCCGTGACGTCCTCGCGGACGCGTTCGAGCAGCGCGCCGCCCCGGGCGGTCACCTCACCGTCGTCGGCCATCCTCCGCCACTCGGTGTGCACGACGTACCGCACGTAGGCGTCGACGTCCGCGCGCACCTTCTCGCGCACGTCCACCGGGTAGTTCCGCACCCGTTCACTGACCTCGTGCAGAGCCTGGGCCTCGGCCTGCACATGGTCCTCTGCGGCGCTGCGGGCCTCCCACACGCCCGCGATGGCGAGGCCGAGCACGATGGCGTAGACCACCCCGATCATCATCGTCATGTACTCGATCACGTCGGGGGTCTCCGAGGGATCGTCGTCCTCCGAGGCCGTGCGGTGTCGCAGGAAGGTCACGATGACCACCACGACACAGGCGGCCAGCATCGCGAGGACGAGAACAAGCCATTCCGACAAGGGTTGCCTCCAGGGAGCGGCTGATCAGCCCATGGACGAATCGGCTCATCGGCTCGTCGCTCGAGCGATCGGTCGACGAGCCGATTCATCGACAGTGGGCGGGGTCAGAGGTGGACGGCCGTCGTCAGCGCGGGCGCAGCGCGGCCACGGCGAGGACGGCGGGGGCGGTGATGAGCAGCATGAACGTCACCGGCGAGGTGCTCGAACGCACCCGGTGCCGCTGGGCCGGCGGGTGGTACGCCGGGTAGCTGACGGGTTTCGCCGAGGGGGGTGCGGGCGGCGGGGTCGCGCGGGGTTTCGGCCTCGGCCTCGCCGCGTGCGTCGGCGGGGGTGCCGCGACCTCCACCTCAGGCGGCGGGGTCCGCACCGGCGCGGGGCGCGGCGGGGTGGGCTTCGGTTTCGGCGGTGCGGGCGGGGTCGGTGCGGGAGGCGTCGGCCTGGGGGGCGTCGGTTTCGGCGGCGGGGTGGGCGCGGGAGGCGGCGTCGGCGTCGGGCAGGGCGGCGGAGGTGGGGGAGGACAGGGCGGCGGTGGGGGTGGAGGCCGGTGGCCGCCCCCGCCCACGACGGCCACGGCGCCGCCCCCGCCCGCGGAGGCGAGCACGCGCCCCCCGCCGACCGCGGCCACGGCACCGCCGTCGCCGGCCGAGGCGACCACGCCGGGGCCCCTGCCGGACGTGCCGAAGCCCACCGCCGCCCCCGCCTCGCCCGCGGTGGCGACCACGGCCGAGCCGCCCGGCCCGGACGAGACGTACGCGCAGGCGTCCGCGGAGGCCGTGCCCGTCGGGGCGCCTGCGAGCGCCCACACCAGCGTCATCACGCCCAACAGCCGTAGCCCGAGAGCGGGTCGGGTCCGTTCTGATCCATGCACGTCGGAGAGCATGGGCCGCACGGGAGCCGTACACGCCGCAGACCAGGCCGAATACCCCGAAGGAGGGACATGTGCCCGTGGTGGGTTTGATCTCCGGCCGGCCGCCCCGCACGGCCGTGGGCACGGGTGCGCGAACAGGCCGGAAAAGAAATTCCCGCTCTCGTTGAACACGGCTGGTGTGTCCGCGCGTACATAGGGCCATAAGCGGCGCACGAGCCCGCTGTGACACCCAAGTGGCAAGCAGATAGCGGGAGTTGACAATGAACAGAGCCTGGCGGAGCGCCTCCCTCATGGCGACGGCGGCCGCGGTCCTGGCGCTGACGACGGCGTGCGGCCAGGACAACGGCGGCCAGTCGACCGGCAGTCAGAACGTCGGTGCCGCCGCCGCCGGCGGCTACGCCACCGATTCACCGTCCGGGGCCGCCAGCCCCAACGGGTCCGGCTCCCAGATCGGGGACAGCGCGGTCACCGCCAAGCCGGCAGGCAAGCTGTCCCTCAGCGAGAGCGCCGGCCTCGGCAACGTGGTCACCGACGGCTCCGGGATGACCCTCTACCGCTTCGACGACGACACCGCCAAGCCGCCCAAGTCCACCTGTGCCGGGGACTGCGCCAAGGCATGGCCGCCGGTCCCCGCGGAGGGTGCCTCGGCCGCCACCGGCATCGACAAATCCCTGATCGGCGAGGTCACCCGGACCGACGGCACCAAGCAACTGACCGTCGCCGGCTGGCCGATGTACCGCTACGCCAAGGACACCAAGGCCGGAGACGTCAAGGGCGAGGGCGTGGGCGGCAAGTGGTTCGCCACGGCCGCCGACGGCAAGAAGGCCACGATGCCCGGGCTCTCCGTCCGCAAGGACGCCAAGCTGGGCGACATCGTCGTCGACAAGAACGGCAGGACGGTCTACCGCTTCATGAAGGACCAGGCCTGGCCCGTGCCCAAGTCGGCCTGCACCGGCGCCTGTCTGGAGAAGTGGCCCGTCGTCGCGCCGGTCGAGGAGGCGGACACCAAGGGGCTCGTGAAGAAGGGCCTGATGTCCTTCACCCGCCCCGACGGCGCCAAGCAGATGACGGTCAACTGCTGGCCCATCTACACCTTCGCCGGCGACAAGGCAGCCGGGGACACGAACGGACAGGGCGTCGGCGGCACGTGGTACGCCGTCGCCCCCGACGGAAAACCGGTCGGCGCACCGAAGAAGTGACCGCCCCGCGCCCACCCGCCCCCCTCCGTTCACGCGCCCCCCTCCGCCGAGCGGACGGGGGCGCGTCCGTCTGCGGATGCGCCGAATCCGCCCCTTCGCCACGCCCCGCACCCGGACACCACCCCACAGTGACGCGGCGCCCCCTCTTTCGCCCCACTCCTCCTCCTTCGTACCGGGGCGCACGCCCCGCGCACTCCACGGCGGCGCGAGGGGCGTGCCGTCGGCACGTGCCCTCCGCACGGGCCGCGAGCGGATGACCAATTTCCGTTTCCCCTCGCCCTGTTGGCGGACGATCAGTAGCCTCGGCTCGAACACCGGATCGGCTCAGCCGGCACAAGTCGTCACAAGTCGTCGCCAACCGCCTTGGAGTGCTTGATGGAGCGTCCCGCCTGGGCCCCACGGAACATCGACATCTCGGTGCCTTCCGTGTCTCGCATCTACGACTACTACCTGGGCGGTTCGCACAACTTCGAGGTCGACCGGGAGGCGGCCCGCAGGGCGATGGAGTTCATGCCGGGCCTGCCGAGGATCATGCGGGCCAACCGCGCGTTCCTGCGCCGGGCCGTGCGGTACGCCGTGGAGGAGGAGGGCATCACCCAGTTCCTCGACATCGGCTCCGGCATCCCGACCCACGGCAACGTCCACGAGGCCGCCCAGGCGGCGCACCCCGGCGCCCGCGTGGTCTACGTCGACCACGACCCGGTGGCGGTCGCGCACAGCCAGGCGGTCCTGAGCCGGAACCCGGACGCGGACGTCCTCGCGGCGGACCTGCTCAAGCCCCGGGACATCCTCGCCGCCCCCGAAGTGGAGCGGCTGATCGACCTGAACCGTCCGGTAGCCCTTCTTCTCGTTGCCATACTTCACTTCGTGGAAGAAGCGAACGACCCGTACCGGGCGGTGGCCGAACTGCGCGACGCGCTCGCGCCGGGCAGCCTGCTCGTGCTCACGCACGCCTCGTACGAGGGCATTCCGCTGCCGTCCGAGCGGGCCGAGGGCGCGGTCGGCGTGTACAAGGACATCCGCAATCCGCTGATCATGCGCTCGCGCGAGGAGATCGCGCGGTTCTTCGAGGGGTACGACATGGTGGAACCCGGACTGGTGCCGATGGCGGACTGGCGGCCCGACACCGCGCGCGAGGACGAGGACCCCTACGCCTTCGCGGGGTTCGCCGGCGTGGGGCGCACGGCGTGAGCGCGGAACCGGACGGGCCGGAGGACAGACTGCGCCGCTTCGCGACGATCTGGAGCCGGGCCGTCTTCCCGGTGACCACGACGCCGCTCACCCGCCCCGAGTTCGAGGCCCTGCTGCTGCCGCTGGCCCGCCGCCTGAGCGAGGCGCTGCGGGCCCGGTCCTTCGACGCGGCCGAGGCCAGGGCGGTCGGCGCCGCCCTCATCGACGTGCACTGCACCGACCCCGAGGCGCTCGGCGCCACACTCGACTGCGTGGACGCCTACCTGGTGCTCTACTGCGGCGGGGCGGACGCCCCCGGCAGCACGCAGGAGGCGCTGCGCACCCGCTCCTCGCGGCTGCAGCACGCGATGGCCGCCGGCTTCGCGCAGGCACTGCGGGAGCGCACGCTCGCCGAGCAGGAGGCCATCTCCGCCGCCGCGCTGAAGGCCCAGGGCGTCGTCGCGCAGGCGCTGCACGCGAGCGAGGCACGCTTTCGCGCCGTCTTCGAGGGCGCGGCGATAGGCATCTCCATCGCCGACCTCGAGGGCAACGTCCTGGAGGTCAACGGCGCGCTGCTGCGCATGTTCGGCGGCTCCGAGGGACTGCTGCGGGACCGCAACGTCGCCGAATGGTCCCACCCCGAGGACGCCCCGCAGGTGTGGCGGCTCTACCAGGAACTGGTGCGCGGCGAACGCGAGCACTACCACGTCGAGAAGCCGTTCTACCGGCCCGACGGCACCGTGCTGTGGACCAATCTGACGGTGTCCCTGCTGCGGGACGCCGACGGCGCGCCGCAGTACCAGCTCGCGCTGATGGAGGACACCACCGAGCGCCGGCTGCTCAACCTGCGGCTGCGCTACGAGGCCACGCACGACGCGCTCACCGGGCTGCCCAACCGCACGCTGTTCTTCGAGCGGCTGGAGAAGGCGCTCTCCGCCGGGGAGGGCCAGCGGTTCGGGCTCTGCTACCTGGACCTGGACGGCTTCAAGACCATCAACGACAGCCTCGGGCACGCCGCCGGCGACCGGCTCCTCGTCGAGGTCGCCGACCGGCTGCAGGGCTGCGCCACCGCGCCCGGCGAGATGGTCGCCCGCCTCGGCGGCGACGAGTTCGTCGCGCTGACCACCGGCCCGGACACCGAGCGAGGGGTCGACGACCTCGCCGACCGGATCATGAACGCGCTGTCCGGCCCCGTCCGCATCGACGGCCGCGAACTGCTGGTGCGCGGCAGCATCGGCGTCGTCGAGGGCCCTGCGGGCGAACGCGGCCCCGCCGAGGTGCTGCGCAGCGCCGACATCACGATGTACCGGGCCAAGTCCGCCGGCGGCAACCGCTACGAGCTCGCCGACCCGGAGGCCGACGCCCGCGCCATCACCCGGCACGGACTCACCACGGCCCTGCCCGCCGCGCTGGACCGGGGCGAGTTCTTCATCGAGTACCAGCCGCTGGTGCGGCTCGACGACGGCGAGGTGCACGGGGCCGAGGCGCTGGTGCGCTGGCTGCACCCGCAGCACGGCGTGCTCGGCCCGGACCGCTTCATCGGGCTCGCCGAGCACACCGGGCTGATCGTGCCGCTGGGCCGCTGGGTGCTGGAGGAATCGGTGCGCCAGGCCCGCGACTGGCAGCGGCAGCACGGCGAGGACTTCCCGCTCCGCGTCAACGTCAACCTCTCCCCGTGCCAGCTCACCCACCCCGGACTCGTCTCCGACACCGTCGAGATCCTGGAGCGGACCGGCGTCGAACCGGAGGCGCTCTGCCTGGAGGTGACCGAGTCCGCGCTGATCGGCGCCGACGACGACCTGCTCAAACCGCTGCGCCGGCTCGCGGAGATGGGCGTGGACATCGCGCTCGACGACTTCGGCACGGGCTACTCCAACCTCGCCAACCTGCGCCGCCTGCCGGTGTCCATACTCAAGCTGGACCGTTCTTTCACCCAGGGCATGCAGCAGTACCCGGCGGACCCCGTCGACCTCAAGATCGTCGAGGGTATCGTCACCCTGGCGCACAGCCTGGACCTCACCGTGACCGTCGAGGGCGTGGAGACCGGGGCGCAGGCCGAACAGCTCCGGGTGCTGGGTTGCGACACGGCGCAGGGCTGGTACTACGCCCGCCCCGGCCCGCCGGACAGGCTGCGCGAACTCGCGCTGGTGGACGCCACCGGCTAGGCACGGGACGGACGAGAAGTTGAGCGAGCAGGACAGGCCCCCGGAACCGGCCGCGTGGATCCGTCTGACCGGCCGGTACCGGCACCTCCTGGGCCGGCTGGGCGACGTGGGACTCGCCCTGCTGATCCTGCTGACGGCCGACCCGTACGGAGTCGGCTACGACTGGCCGCTGAGCGCCCTCATGGCGCTCACCATGTTCGTCCGCAGGCGGTGGCCGGTCGCCGTGCTCGCGGCCGTCCTGGCGCTGTGCACCGTGCAGGGTCTGCTGTCCGGCGGTGACAGTCCGCTCGCCTCGGCGCCCGCCGCGTACGACATCGCCGTGCTCTGCGCCATGATGTCGGTCGTCCACCACTCCCGTGACCCCCGGATGCCCTACCTGGCGGGCGGCGCGGTGCTGCTGGCCACCGGGGCCGCCGCGGTCGTGGTGCCGCCCGGCGGCCTGGACCCGGTCCTGTTCCCCGAGGACCTGCCGTACTTCTGGGGCGGCACGCTGACGGTCTGGCTGACGGCCTACTCCCTGCGCACCAGGCGCCTGTACGCCGAGAGCCAGGCGGCCCGGGCCTGGCACGCCGAGCGGGAGCAGGAGAACCGCATGCGGCTGGCCGCCGCCGAGGAACGTGCCGGGATCGCCCGGGAGTTGCACGACGTGGTGGCACACAGCCTGGCCGTGATGATCCTCCAGGCGGACGGCGCCGGTGCCGTGCTGCGCAAAGCGCCGGACATGGCGGAGTCCGCGCTGAAGACGATCGCCGCCACCGGCCGGGACGCCATCGACGACATGCACCGGATCGTCCGCGTACTGCGCGAGGGCGACCAGGGCCGGGATGCCGACGGGACGGAGCGGCGCCTGGTCACCCTCGACGAGATCGAGGTCGTCGCGGAGCGCGCACGGGTCGCCGGGCTGACCGTGGACGTGTCCGTCGAGGTCGGCGAGGGACTCCTCACCCCCGCGGAGGAGATGACGGCCTTCCGGATCGTCCAGGAATGTCTGACGAACGTGCTCCGGCACGCGGGCGCCGGGGCCAAGGTCGGTATCGAACTCCGCGAGGAACAGGGCACACTGCTGATCGGCGTGATCGACGACGGGGCCGGCACGCTCGCCGGCGGCGGGATCGACCCGCACTCCGGCGGCAACGGCCTGATGGGCATGCGGGAGCGGGTGGAACTCGCCGGCGGCACCTTCGAGGCCGGCCCGCGGCTGGGCAGTGGATGGCACGTACGTGCCCGGATACCGACAAGGACGAGGCGTTGACGCAGGCAGCAGGGGAGCAGGGGCCGCACGGCCCGATCCGGGTGGCCGTGGTGGACGACCAGCCGCTGATCCGCGCCGGGTTCTCCATGGTGCTGGCCGCCGCCGAGGACATCGAGGTGGTCGGCGAGGCGGAGAACGGCGCGGAGGCCCTCGACCTGCTGGACAGGGTCGAGGCGGACGTCGTCATCATGGACATCCGCATGCCCGTCATGGACGGCATCCGGGCCACCGAGGAACTGATGCGCCGTGAGAAGCCGCCCGGCGTCCTCGTGCTCACCACCTTCGACAACGACGAGGACGCCTTCGCGGCGCTGCGGGCGGGGGCGGGAGGCTTCCTGCTGAAGAACGCGCCCGCCGCCGAGGTCGTCGGCGCCATCCGCGTCGTGGCAGCGGGGGAGTCCGTGGTGGCGCCGCGCATCACCCGCCTCCTCCTCGACCAGGTCGCCGACCGGCTGGCACCCGCGAACGGACAGTCCGAGCGGCTGAACGTCCTCACCGCGCGCGAGCGTGACGTGCTCAGCCAGGTCGCCCGGGGGCTGTCCAACGCCGAGGTCGCCGCGGAGCTGTACGTGGCGGAGGCCACGGTGAAGACCCACCTGGGGAACCTGATGGCGAAGCTGCACCTGCGCGACCGCGCCCAGGCGGTCGCGTTCGCCTACGAGTCCGGCCTGGTGCGCCCGCCCGTGTGAGCCGTTCCCGTGCCCGGGACACGGCCGGGCCCGGGGCCCTCCGGCCGAGGGCCTCCCCCTGAGGGGGTAGGGATCCCGTCCTGTTCTGCCCCTGGGGGTGCAGAACCCGCCCCACCCCACGGTTCAGAAAGGGCACCCGCGATCTCGCATTCCTGACCGATGTCCGGGAGGGCCCCGGAAACCAGACTTCTCACTGTCGCCGAGCACGGCGGACGCAGCCCCGAGAAGCCCTGGAGACCCCGATGCACAGCACGCCCACCCTCGTCGACGCCCCCGCCTCCGCCGCCCCCGCCCGCGGCCGCAGGCGTCTCGTCCTCGGCTCCCTCGCGGCCGTGCTCACCGTTGCCGTGGCCGGCGGGGCGGCCTACGCCTACCACGAGTACAAGAAGCCCAGTCAGGCCTCCGCCGCCGACTGCCGCCTGGCGCAGGACATCGTCACCGAGGCGCAGCGGATCTCCACCGGTCCCGTGCCCGAGGCGGAGAAGTGGTGGAAGAAGACCGGTGACAAGCGCCGCCGGGAGATGAAGGACGGCTACCTCGGCGTCGACATCGCCACCTACGAGGGCTGGGCGGT
Organism: Streptomyces griseoaurantiacus; assembly: GCF_036189845.1. Taxonomy (NCBI): domain Bacteria; kingdom Bacillati; phylum Actinomycetota; class Actinomycetes; order Kitasatosporales; family Streptomycetaceae; genus Streptomyces; species Streptomyces griseoaurantiacus. The sequence continues at coordinate 6,555,499 of NZ_CP108326.1, forward strand.
CGAGTCCGCCAAGCAGCACGCCGGCAAGTCCGCCGAGGTGCCGAGCAAGCGGGACGTGACGGCCCTGCAGGAGCAGGCGCGGGGGCACTGCTCGGACTCCGGAGTCACCGTCAGCATGCCGCGGTTCGGCAACTGACCACCGGACGCGAGCCACCGTTCGGCTCCCGGCCACCGGACGCGAGCCACCGGCACCGCGAGCCACCGAGACCGCGAGCCACCCGCACCGCGACATCCGCGACACCGCGACATCCCGAGAACGCGAGAGACCGCCACCATGAGCCTGCCCACCACCGCGCCCGTCCCCGCACCGGACGACGTCATCACCGCCACCGCCCTGGTCAAGAGCTACCGTCAGGGGACCCTCGAGGTGCGGGCCCTCGACGGGGTGTCCGTCGGCATCGAACGCGCCCGGTTCACCGCCGTCGTCGGCCCCTCCGGATCGGGGAAGTCGACGCTGATGCACTGCCTCGCCGGGCTCGACGGCGTGACTGACGGCGGCATCGTCCTGGACGGCACGGAACTCACCCGGCTCTCCGACCGGGCGCTGACCCGGGTGCGCCGGGAGCGGATCGGCTTCGTCTTCCAGTCCTTCAACCTGCTCCCCCAGCTCACCGCGTACGAGAACATCGTGCTGCCGGTGACGATGGCGGGCGGCCGGCCGGACCGTGCGCTGATCGACCACCTCTGCGAGGTCCTCGGCCTCGCCCACCGTCTGACGCACCGCCCCTCGGAGCTGTCCGGCGGACAGCAGCAGCGGGTGGCCGTCGCCCGGGCGCTGGTGGCCCGTCCGGCCGTGGTCTTCGCCGACGAGCCCACCGGCAACCTCGACTCCCAGTCCGGCGCGGAGGTCCTCGCCATCCTGCGCCAGTCCGTCGACGACCTCGGGCAGACGGTCGTGATGGTCACCCACGACCCGAGGGCCGCGAGTTACGCGGACCGGGTGCTGACCCTCGCGGACGGCCGCGTCGTGAAGGACGAGCGCCCCGCCGAACCCGACCGGAACACCGTCCTCCTCCGCGACGTCACGGCGAGGCACCGATGAGCACACCGCGCACCCCCGACAGTTCCCGCACCCCCGAGGGGCCCCGCGGCCCCGGCGCCCCGGCCGCGCCCAGCGCGCCGATCAGGGCGAGCAGGCCGTGGCGCGCGACCGTCCTCGGCTCCCAGGCGGCGGAGCTGCTGCGGCGGCCCGGCCGGTCACTGGCCACCGCGACGTCCCTGCTCATCGCGGCGTTCGTCGTCTTCGGGGCCGTCATGGCCCAGCAGATCCTCAGCGCCACCGTGATCGCGCGCTTCCACGGCACGCCCGAGGCCGTCTCGCTCGTGGTCACCGCCGACGACTCCGAGGGTTCCGAGGGCTCAGGCGCCTTCGACGGCTCCGGTGACGACGACGCGCTCGACGACGCGCGGCTCGCCGCGATCCGCAAGATCCCCGGGATCGCCGAGGCGGTCGGCCGGATCGACGACGGCTCCCCGCTCGGCGGCAGCGCCGTCGAACGCTACCTCCGCCTGTCCGCGGACCCCGGCAGCGGCGAACTGGCCGAGGTACGACTCACCAAGGGCACCTACCCCTCGGGGCGGAACCGGCTCGCCGTCAACGCGCAGGCCGCCCGCGAGTACCACCTCGCGCCCGGCTCCACCCTGACCCTGCTGCGGCCCGAGGGCGAGGACGGGGACGGCACCCGGGAGGTGAAGGTCCGCGTCACCGGCATCGTCCGCAGCACCGCGACCGAGGACACGAAGCCGACCGGATACGCCTCCGGCCCCGCACTGACCGCCCTGCTCGGCGCCTCGGGCTACACCGCCGTCGACGTCCGCACCGACACCCGGGCCGCCCCCACGGACCTCGCCGAGCGGATCCGCCGGGCGGTGCCCGGCACACAGGTGCGCTCCGGGGACGAGGTGCGGGACGAGGAGGCCCACCAGGCGGTCAAGGAGGCGAGCGACCTCCTGGACCTCGTCGCCGTGTTCCTCGTCGTCGCCGTCGGCGCGGCCGTTCTCGTCGCCACCTCCACCTTCCGCATCGTCTTCGCCCGGCGCGTGCGCCAGCTCGCCCTGCTGCGCACCATCGGGGCGACCTCGCGCCGGCTGGCCGCCGCGCTCGTCGTCGAGGGCGCGGTCGTCGGGCTGCTGGCCGGTGCGCTCGGCACGCTGGCCGCCTGGGGCTGCGGGCGCCTCGTCCCCGCGCTCTCCGGGGCCTTCGGCGGCGACCTGTCCGCACCCGCCGGTCTCCCCCTCACCGAGGCCGTCCTCACCGTCCTCGGCACCGGCCTCCTCGCGGTCCTCGCGGTCGTCTCGCCGTCCCTGTCCGCCTCGCGGGTCTCCCCGCTGCAGGCCCTGCGCACCTCCGCCTCCGGTGACGGGGGGACGGGCGGCCTCGGCCGTGCCGCCCTCGGCCTGCTGTGCGCGGCGGCGGCCGGACTGCTCGCCCTGCAGGGCCACCACGACCTCCCCGAGCCGGGCGACACCGGCTACGACCCGGTCACCGGGCTGACCCTCCTGGTGGCCTCGGGCGGTCTCGCCTTCCTCGCCCTCGTCCTCCTCGGGCCCCGCCTCGTCCGCCCCCTGCTCGCGGCCCTCGCCGTGCCGCTGCGCCGCGTCGGCGCGGCCGGCCGCCTCGCGGTCGCCGGGGTCGGCGGGGCACCAGGCCGGGCGGCCTCCGTCTCGGTCGTCGTGGCCCTCGGCGCCTGCCTGATCGGCTCGACCCTGACCTGCCTCTCCTCCCTGGAGGCCTACGACCGCTACCGGCAGGCGGTGGCGGCACCCGCCGACTTCGCCCTGACCTCCGGGGACGGGAAACCACTGGACGGGGCGCTCGCCGCCGACCTGAGGGCACATCGCGAACTGGCCGACGTGACGGCCTTCCGCACCGCCGAGGTCGTCGAGGGCAGGCTCACCGCGACCATGGCCGACCTCGACCTCTCCACCCTGCGGTCCGGGGTGGGCCTGACCGCCCGCACCGGCTCCCTCAGCCACCTCGCCCCCGGGCACGTCGTCGTCGACGCCGAGCACGCCCACACCCTCGGGGTGAGGGCGGGCGACCGCGTGACACTGCGGTTCAAGGACCGGCCCGTCCACCTCACCGTGGCGGCCACGCTGCCCGGAGAAGGCCCCTACGGCGCCAACTACTTCGTCCCGGCCGGCACGCTGACCCGCATGGGGGCGGCCACGGCCCCCTCCATGGTCGTCGCCGACGCCGCGCAGGACGGCCCCGACGGACGGGCCCGGGCGCAGCGGGCCGTCACCGCCACGCTGACCGGCCCGGAACGCGGCGACGGCCGGGTCCTGGCCGAAGGGACGGACGGCCAGGACAGCGAGTCCGACGACCTGCGGACGATGGCCACGACGGTCGTCCTCGTCCTCGGCCTGACCGTCCTCGTGGCGGTCGCCGGGGTCGCCACCACGGCGAGCCTCACCGTCGTCGAACGCACCCGGGAGTTCGGGCTGCTGCGGGCGCTCGGGCTCGGCACCGGATCCGTGCACCGCATGGTCACGGCGGAGTGCGCGCTCTACGGTGTCCTGGGCGGCGTCCTCGGCCTCGCCCTCGGCATCCCGTACTCCTGGCTCGCGGTCGGCATCGTCGAGACGGCGGCCCCGTTCACCCTCCCCACGGCCCGCCTCGCGGCGGTCTTCGCGGCCCTGGTCCTCGTCACGGCGGCGGCCGGCCTGCTCCCGGCCCTGCGGGCGGCCCGCACCTCCCCGACGGTGGCGGTGGCCCAGGCCGAGTGAAGGTCACCACGGCCGAGGGGGCGCCCCGCCCGGGGCGCCCCCTCGGCCGTTTCACCTTTCGAGCAGCATCCTCTGCAGCTCCCGGGCCGCGCGCGGCGGGGCCACGTCGCTGCGGTGCGCCAGCGCGATCGTCCGGTGCAGCCCCGGCGGGGCCAGCGGTGTCACCCGCAGACCGCGCCCCGAGCGCGCGGCCACCATCCGCGGCACGACCGCCACGCCGAGACCGGCCCGTACGAAACCGAGGACCGCGTCCATCTCGCCGCCCTCCACCGCGAAGTCCGGCTCGAACCCCTCCGCCCGGCACGCCGCCACGGTCAGTTCCCGCAGGTCGTACCCGTGCCGGAACATCACGAGCCGCTCGCCCTCCAGCTCCGCCACCCGCACCGCGCGCCGGCCCGCGCCCGGCCGCGGCGCCTCCGGCGAGGAGACGACCACCAGGTCCTCCCGCAGCAGTTCGACCGTCGTCAGCGCCGGGGACGGCGAGGGCAGCGGCAGCACCACGAGCGCGAGGTCCAGCGCCCCGCGGGCCAGCTCGCGGACCAGGTCGTGCGAGCCGCCCTCCTCGATCAGCAGCCGGACCCCCGGATAGCGGTCGTGGAAGGCGCGCAGCACGTCGGGCAGCAGGCCCGTGCACACGCTCGGCGTCGCCCCGAGCCGCACCCGTCCGGCCCGGAGCTGCACCAGCTCCTGCACCTCGTGCCGCGCGGTCTCCGCGTCGGCGAGGATGCGCCGGGCCAGCGGCAGCAGCGCCTCGCCCGCCGCGGTGAGCGTGATGTTGCCCCGGGCGCGCAGGAAGAGGTCCGCGCCCAGCTCCCGTTCCAGTGCCTTGATCTGCTGCGACAGCGAGGGCTGGGCCACGTGCACGAGGCCGGCGGCCCGGGTGAAGTGCCGGGCCTCGGCGACCGCCACGAAGTACTGGAGCTGCTGGAACTGCACCCCGGCAGCATACGCCTCGATAGGGAGTGGCTATGGAATCCAGCCGTTCCATGTCTTGGACCGATGGGGTCCTTCGGCCCTAGCGTCATGTTCATGGCTCTGGCAACGCGGACGGACCGACGACCGTCCATGACGCGCACGGTGTGGGACAGCTCCGTCGGCAAGAAGACGGTCATGGCCGTCAGCGGGCTGATCATGCTGCTGTACCTGGTCGCCCACATGATCGGCAATCTGAAGATCTACTTCGGGGCGGCCGAGTACAACCACTACGCCCACTGGCTGCGGACCATCGGCGAGCCCTTCATGCACTACGAGTGGACGCTGTGGCTCATCCGCGTCGTCCTCGTCCTCGCCGTCCTCGGGCACGCCGTCTCCGCGTACCAGCTCAGCCGCCGCGACCTCAGGGCCAGGCCCAGCAAGTACGTGCACAAGAAGGCCCGCGCGAGCTACGCCACCCGCACCATGCGCTGGGGCGGGGTCATCCTCGGCCTGTTCATCGTCTGGCACCTCCTGGACCTGACCACCGGCACCGTGCACTCCGGGGGCTTCCAGGAGGGGCACCCGTACCAGAACGTGGTGGACACCTTCTCCACCTGGTACGGCAACGTCATCTACATCGTGGCGATGCTCGCGCTCGGGCTGCACATCCAGCACGGGTTCTGGAGCGCCGCACAGACCCTGGGCGCCGGCAGCCGCACCCGCGACCGCGCCCTGAAGACCGTCGCGAACGTCCTCGCGCTGCTGCTCACGGCCGGTTTCGTCGCCGTCCCCGTGGGCGTCATGACCGGAGTGGTGAGCTGACTGTGATCCCGTCGAATCCGTCGAACTCCTCGAACCCGCCGTCGGCCCCGTCGAAGTCCTCGCCCGTGCAGGCACCCGCCGGCGGCCGCACCGGCTACCTCGACTACTCCACCGGCGAGCCCCTCGCCGACACCAAGGCCCCGGCGGGCCCGATCAACGAGCGCTGGGACACCCGGCGTTTCGAGGCCAAGCTGGTCAACCCCGCCAACCGGCGCGGCAAGACCGTCATCGTCGTCGGCACCGGACTGGCGGGCGGCTCCGCCGGCGCCACCCTCGCCGAACAGGGCTACCACGTCGTCCAGTTCTGCTACCAGGACTCCCCGCGCCGCGCCCACTCCATCGCCGCGCAGGGCGGCATCAACGCGGCGAAGAACTACCGCAACGACGGCGACTCGATCCACCGCCTGTTCTACGACACCGTCAAGGGCGGCGACTTCCGCTCCCGCGAGTCCAATGTGCACCGGCTCGCACAGATCTCCGTCGAGATCATCGACCAGTGCGTCGCCCAGGGCGTGCCCTTCGCCCGCGAGTACGGCGGCCTGCTCGACACCCGCTCCTTCGGCGGCGTCCAGGTCTCCCGCACCTTCTACGCCCGCGGCCAGACGGGCCAGCAGCTCCTCCTCGGCGCCTACCAGGCGCTCTCCCGCCAGATCGCGGCCGGGAACATCGAGATGCACCCGCGCACCGAGATGCTCGACCTCGTCGTCATCGACGGCAAGGCCCGCGGCATCGTCGCCCGCGACCTGATCACCGGCAGGATCGACACCTACTTCGCGGACGCCGTCGTCCTCGCCTCCGGCGGCTACGGCAACGTCTTCTACCTGTCGACCAACGCCATGAACTCCAACGCCACCGCCGTATGGCGGGCGCACCGGCGCGGCGCCTACTTCGCCAACCCCTGCTTCACCCAGATCCACCCCACCTGCATCCCGCGCACCGGCGACCACCAGTCCAAGCTGACCCTGATGAGCGAGTCGCTGCGCAACGACGGCCGCATCTGGGTGCCGAAGGCGAAGGGCGACACCCGCCCGCCGAACGAGATCCCCGAGGACGAGCGCGACTACTACCTGGAGCGGATCTACCCCTCCTTCGGCAACCTCGTGCCCCGCGACATCGCCTCCCGCGCCGCGAAGAACGTGTGCGACGAGGGCAGGGGAGTGGGCCCCGGCGGCCAGGGCGTCTACCTCGACTTCGCCGACGCCGTCCGGCGGATGGGCCGGGGAGCCGTCGAGGCCAAGTACGGCAACCTCTTCGACATGTACCAGCGGATCACCGACGAGGACCCGTACAAGGTCCCCATGCGGATCTACCCCGCCGTGCACTACACGATGGGCGGACTGTGGGTCGACTACGACCTGCAGACCACCGTCCCGGGCCTGTTCGCGGTCGGCGAGGCCAACTTCTCCGACCACGGCGCCAACCGGCTCGGCGCCTCCGCGCTGATGCAGGGCCTGGCCGACGGCTACTTCGTGCTGCCGGCCACCATCAACGACTACCTCGCCCGCAACCCGCACAGCGAACCGGTCACCGAGGACCACCCGGTGGTCCAGGAGGTGCTCGCCGAGACCGAGGACCGGCTCCACCTGCTCCTCGCCGTCGACGGCGACCGCACCCCGGACTCCTTCCACCGCGAACTCGGCGAACTCATGTGGGAGTACTGCGGCATGGCCCGCACCGAGGAGGGTCTGCGCAAGGCCCTGGAACGCATCCCCGCAGTCCGCGAGGAGTTCTGGCGGCGGATCAAGGTCCCCGGCACCGGCGAGGAGTTCAACCAGTCGCTGGAGAAGGCCAACCGCATCGTCGACTACCTGGAACTCGCCGAGCTGATGTGCCTCGACGCACTGCACCGCGCCGAGTCCTGCGGCGGCCACTTCCGCGAGGAGTCCCAGACCCCCGAGGGCGAGGCCGCCCGCCGGGACGAGGAGTTCGGGTACGCCGCCGCCTGGGAGTTCACCGGCACCGGCGAGGCACCCACCCTGCACAAGGAAGACCTCGTCTTCGAGTACGTCCACCCCACCCAGCGGAGCTACGCATGAGGCTCACCCTGCGCGTCTGGCGGCAGAAGAACGCCGACGCCGACGGCGCCATGTCCACGTACGAGGTGGACGGCATCTCCTCCGACATGTCCTTCCTGGAGATGCTCGACACCCTCAACGAGGAACTCATCCTCAAGGGCGAGGACCCCGTCGCCTTCGACCACGACTGCCGCGAGGGCATCTGCGGCGCCTGCTCGCTCGTCATCAACGGCGACGCGCACGGCCCCGAGCGGACCACCACCTGCCAGCTCCACATGCGGGCCTTCCAGGACGGCGACACCATCGACATCGAGCCGTGGCGGGCCGCCGCGTTCCCGGTGGTGAAGGACCTCGTCGTCGACCGCTCGGCCTTCGACCGGATCATCCAGGCCGGCGGCTACGTCACCGCGCCCACCGGCTCCGCCCCCGAGGCCCACGCCACGCCCGTGCCCAAGGCGGACGCCGACTTCGCCTTCGAGCACGCCGAGTGCATCGGCTGCGGCGCGTGCGTCGCCGCCTGCCCCAACGGGGCGGCCATGCTGTTCACCTCCGCGAAGATCAACCACCTGAACGTGCTGCCGCAGGGTGCCCCCGAGCGGGAGACCCGGGTGCTCGACATGGTGGCCCAGATGGACGAGGAGGGTTTCGGCGGCTGCACCCTGGCCGGCGAGTGCGCGACCGCGTGCCCCAAGGGCATCCCGCTGATGTCGATCACCGGGATGAACAAGGAGTGGCTGCGGGCGACCCGCAAGGCCGCGAAGCGGTAGCGGCCGGGCCGCACCGAGAGGACGCGGGTCGCGTCCGAAGGACGTTCGCCGAGCCGGCGGACGGGCGGGGCCGGGAGTGGTGCTCATCCCCGGCCCCGCCTCGTGTCCGCCCCGGCCCCGCCCCCGGCCGGGATCACCCCCCCCGGCCGGTCCCGCCTGCCGCCCGACCCCGCGCTCAGCCGGGCCCGGGGGAGTCCAGCCCCAGCGCGCGGGCGAGGCCCCGGTAGGAGTCCACCAGAGCCGCGCGGTCGTACGTGCTCGTCGTCACCAGCACCTCCTCCGCGCCCGTCTCCCTCACCACCCCCGCCAGCTCGGCCACGACCTCCTCCGCCGGGCCGGCCACGTGGCCCCGCAGCCCGCCCTCGAACAGCTCCCGCTCCTTCGCCGTCATCACCCGCTCCCGCACCGCCTCCACCGTCGGCAGCGGCGGGAACGTGCCGTGCGTGCGCGCGTACGCCATCGACCACGCCTCCGGCACCAGCAGGTCCCGGGCCGCCGCCTCCGTGTCCGCCACCGCCACCGTCCCGGAGATCACCACGTACGGCTGCGCGGCCCACGTCGAGGGGCGGAACGCGGACCGGTAGCGCTCGACCCCCCGCAGCATCCGTTCGCGGTCCCGCAGATCGCCGATGACCATCGGCAGCCCGCCCCGCGCGGCGATCTCCGCGCCCTCGCCCATCGCCAGGACGAAGGGCGGCACCGTCAGCCCCTCCGAGGGGCGGGCGTGCACCCCGGTGGGGGAGGTGCCGCGGAACCATCCGAGCAGCTCCTCGAGCTGCCCCGCGAAGTCGTCCGCCTCGGCGTCCTCCCGGTCGCGGCCCAGCGCCCGCCGCACCCCGTCCGTGAAGCCGACCGAGCGGCCCAGTCCCATGTCGATCCGCCCGGGGAACAGCGACTCCAGCACCCCGAACTGCTCGGCCACCACCAGCGGCCGGTGATTGGGCAGCATCGCCCCGCCCGTGCCGACGCGGATCGTGCGGGTGGCCGCCGCGACGGCCGCCGCGAGCACAGTCGGCGCGGAGCCCGCGACCCCGGGCACGCCGTGGTGCTCGGCGACCCAGAACCGGTGGAAGCCGAGTCGTTCCGCCTCGCGTGCCAGCGCCACCGTGTCCCGCAGCGCCTCACCCGCGTCGTGCCCCTGACGGATCCGCGACCGGTCGAGCACGGAGAACCTGGTACCTGCCAAAGCCGAGCTGCTCACACAGGGTTCAACACGGCAGCCGCCCCGGGATTCCCCGGCCCCGCCCCCGATCACCGAAAACCCGCACGCCAGCCGCCCGGGTCCCGGCCCCGCACCGCGCCCGGCGGAAAATGCGGTGCTCCCGCCCCGCCCCGCTCCCTACACTCCGGACACATCACTTCGCACCGCATACGGCGATGCGTCGAGGAACGAGGGGAGCCCGGCCGTGCGTGACCGCACCGCTGTTTCCGCTCCCCGGGCGCGGTACGAGGTGATCCTCGTGTCCCCGCCGCTCCGGTGCCCGCCGCGCGGCCGGCTCCGGACGCCCGTGACGCGCGGCTGAGCGCACCCGCACCCGCACACCCGGCCCGAAAACCCGGCCGGCGTCGTGCCGCGCCCCGCCGTGCCGTGCCGTCCCGGGAATCGCGCCCTCCGTCAACCGACCGGAACGTTCCCGAAGGGCCAGGCCGTGCGAAGCCTCCCGAACTCCCAGACGACCACCCGCCCGCTCGAATTCCGCGGCGACCTCGCCGCCGTCCGCAACCTCGGCATCCTCGCCCACGTCGACGCCGGCAAGACCACGCTCACCGAGCGGATCCTGTACGCCACCGGCACCACGCACAAGCGCGGCGAGGTGCACGAGGGCACCACCGTCACCGACTTCGACCCGCAGGAGCGCGACCGCGGCATCACGATCTTCGCCGCGGCCGTCAGCTGCGCCTGGGACGGCCACCGGATCAACCTCATCGACACACCCGGCCACGTCGACTTCGCCGACGAGGTCACCCGCTCCCTGCGGGTGCTCGACGGAGCCGTCGCGGTGTTCGACGCCGTCGCGGGCGTCGAGCCGCAGAGCGAGTCGGTGTGGCGCCAGGCCGACCGGTACGGCGTCCCGCGCCTGGCCTTCGTCAACAAGATGGACCGCGCGGGCGCCGACCTCGACCGCGCGGTGGCCTCCCTCCGCGAGCGGCTCCATCCGGCGCCGCTGGTCGTGCACATGCCGATCGGCGCGGAGGACGGCTTCACCGGCGTCGTCGACCTGGTCCGGATGCGGGCGCTGCTCTGGAGGGACGGCGGGGACACCGCGGAACCGGTGCCCGTGCCCGGGGAACTGACGGCGGAGGCGGAGCGGCGGCGCAGGCTGCTGGAGGAGGCGGTCGCCGGGCTCCACCCGGCCGCACTGGAGGAGTTCTGCGCGCTCTCCCGGCTGACCGAGGCCACCCTGAGCACCGCGCTGCGCGAGCTGACCCTGAGCGGGGAGGGCGTGGTGGTGCTGTGCGGCTCCGCCTACCGCAACCGCGGGATCGAGCCGCTGCTCGACGCCGTCGTCTCCTTCCTGCCCTCGCCGGCCCAGGTGCCGCCGGTGCGCGGTACGCACGACGGGGCGGCGCAGGAGCGGGCCGCCGACCCCGAAGCGCCGTTCGCCGCCCTGGTGTTCAAGGTGAGCGCGGGCGCCACCGGCCGGCTGACCTTCCTGCGCGTGTACGCGGGAACCATCGAGAAGGGAGGAACCGTGTGGGACGCCACCACCGGCCGCACCGAGCGGATCGCGCGCGTCCTGCGCGTGCACGCCGACCGGCACGCACCACTGGACCGTGCGGTGGCCGGGGACATCGTCGCCGTCACCGGGCTGAAGTCGGCCCGCCCCGGCACGACCCTGTGCGCGCCCGGCGCCCCACTGCTCCTGGAGGCGCCGGGCACCACCGAACCCGTCGTCTCCGTGGCCGTGGAGGCCCGCCGGCGCACCGACACCGGCCGGCTGGCCTCCGCTCTCGCCCGGCTGGCCGAGGAGGACCCTTCCCTGGCCCTGCGGAGCGACGCCGAGACCGGGCAGACGCTGCTGTCCGGCATGGGGGAACTGCATCTGGAGGTCGCGGTGGAGAGGGTCCGCCGCGAGCACGGCCTGGAGGTGACCGTGGGCCGACCGCGGGTGGCGTACCGGGAGACCCTGGTCCGGCCGGTGCCGGGGCTGGTGTACCGGCACGTCAAACAGGAGGGCGGGGCGGGTCAGTTCGCCCATGTCGTTCTCGACGTGGCCCCGCTGGAGGAGAGCGGGGACGGTCCGGAGGGCTTCGCGTTCGCGTCGGCGGTCGTCGGCGGGCGTGTGCCGCGGGAGTTCGTGCGCGCGGTGGAGGCGGGGTGCCGGGACGCCCTCGCCGAGGGCCCGCTCGGCGGTCACCCGGTGACCGGTGTGCGCGTGACGCTGACGGACGGGGCGACCCATCCGAAGGACTCCTCCGAGACGGCCTTCCGCACGGCCGGCCGCTTCGCTCTGCGCGAGGCGTTCCGGCGGGCGCGGGAGGCGGGGGCGATGCTGCTCCTCGAACCGGTCGCCGAGGTCACGGTCACCGTGCCGGAGGAGGCCGTGGGCGGGGTGCTGGGCGACCTGGCCGCCCGGCGCGGCCGGGTCTCGCGGTCGGCCGTCCACACCGGGGCGGACGCGGGGGCGGGCACCGGCGTGGTGACCGCCACCGTGCCGCTCGCCGAGCTGTTCGGCTACGCCACGGCGCTGCGCGGCCGCACCCGGGGGCGCGGCACGTTCACCACCCGGCCGCTCGGCCACGCCCCGGCCCCGGCCACGCGCTGAGCCCCCGCCCCTTGAATGCTTTTGTCGCTTTGATGTGTAGACGGGGTGATTCGCGAAACCCTGATGACAACGTTCGCCTCAACGGCGAATGCCGACTGTCCGTCTGACACAAGGGGATGGTGGTATGGCTTCCACCGAGTTTCTGACCGACGACACGACCGAGGTCCGCGGCACCGAGGTCGAGGCCGCTCTCGCACCGGCCGAGGCCGACGGTTACTACCGCGACAGCCGTGAGTGCGCGGCGCTCGCCCTCGCCGGCGGGACGACCAGTCTGCTGCTGTCGCCGCCGACCCCGCGGCCCAAGAAGGGCTGACGGAGGCGGCCCGATGGAGGAATCCGCCACGTCGACGCCCCTTCAGGGCGCAGTGCGCGACCTCACGACCGCCGTGGTCTCCGCTCTGCGGAGCGGAGACCCCGCGCGGCCGTACCTGCGCACCGGGCAGGGCGAGGCCGCCCTCGCCGCCGTCCGCGTCCTGGGGGCCGACGCGCTGCTGCCGAGCGTGCTGCTCGGCACCCCGCCCGCGCCCGAGGACCTCGTCACCTACCGCGAGGCACTGAAGGCCTACCCGCCACCCCCCGGCGCCGCCCCCGCCTCCGTGTGGAGCCACCGCGCGATGGCCCGCACCCTGCATCGCTTCGACCCCGGCCCGCCACAACTGCCGGAGCCCGCACCCGAACCCGGCACCGAGGACCTGCGGGCCGCCCCCTGGCAGACCCTCACCCACCGGCTCGCCGTCCTGGCTCCGCTCGCGGTGCCCGGCGCCGACTGCCCGGTCACCCGCGTGGCGCGGGACCGGCCGGTGGACGTGGCCCGCGGTTTCGTCCGCGCGGTGCGCCGCCGCGACTGGCCGCAGGCCGCCGGAGCCGGACGGTGGCTCACCCTGCTCGACGGCGTCCCCGACACCCTCGGCCTGGAGGCCGGACTGCGGTTCGTCCACCAGATGGCCGACGGGGAACCGCGCGTGACGCTGCATCTGGAAGCGGCCCGCCTCCTGCGCACCGGGACGACGGCATGACGTGCACGGCACCGCCGGTGCTCCCGGAGACCGGGGCGGCCCGGGTCGGCGCCGCCGCCCTGGCCTGGCTCTCCGCCCACCGCGAGGAGTTCGCGCTCGACGCACACGCCCTCTCCGCGCACGGCGACGTCGACACGAGCTGGAAGCCCCTGGGCGAACTCGCCCAGGTCTGCGGACGCGTCCGCGAGCGCACCGGTCCCGCCGACCCCCGCCACCGCACCGCCGCCGACCTGCTGGACTTCGCCTGGCGGCAGACCGGGGAGGGCCGCCTGTTCACCGCCCTCCAGCGGCTGGAGCCCTTCGCCACCTACCCGCTGGAGGTGTACGCCGCGTTCGCCTCGGCCGGACTGCGCCACACCGGGTACGAGCGCGCCGCCGCCACCGTCGCCGGCACCCGCGGCTGGCGGGCCACCGAACAGGACCCCAACCGGCGGCTCGGCGTCCTCAACTCCGAACGCCACAGCGGCATCCCGCGCCACGGACCGCTCGCGCCCGCCCTGCGCCGCACCTGGCTGGGCGCGCTACCCGAACCCTGGACCTTCGAACGCGCCGCCGGCTACACGCTCACCCACGTCGTCTTCCACCTCACCGACTGGGGCCGTACCCCCGAAGGCGTACCGCCGGACCTCACCGGCTACCTCGGCCACTGGCTGCCGCCCTGGCTCGACACCTGCCTCGAAGGGCAGGCCTGGGACCTGGCCTGCGAGCTGACGGCGGTCGCGGCGAGTCTGCCCGCGCCCCCCGACCGTGCGCTGCTGCGCGAGGCATGGGCCCGCCTCGCGCGGGCCCAGCACGCGGACGGAAGCCTCCCCGAGGCCGGCGGCACCGGGGACCTGCCCGCCCCCTCCGGCTTCCGCGGCTGCTACCACTCCACCCTCATGGCCGCCTTCGCCGCCGCGCTCACCACCGCCCGCCTCGGCGAGACGGGCACCCCCGCGGCGAAGGCACCCGGGACACCGGCACCCGGAACACCGGCACCCGGAACACCGGCACCCGGAACACCGGCACCCGGAACACCGGCACCCGTACCGACGGCACCCGCCACGACAAGGAGCACGCCGCGATGACCAGCACCCGCCTCGTGCACGACGTCGGGGTCCGCGCCATCGAATGGCTGCACGCCCACCGCGAGGGATTCCGGCTCGAACCGGACGCCGACCCCGAGACCGGCTTCCTCCAGCGGTTCAAACCGGTCGGCGAACTCGCCCTGATCTGCGCCGTCCTGTTCCGCGAGGGCGTGGCCGGCTCCCGCCAGGCCAAACTGGCCCGGCAACTCCTCGACCACGCCTGGCGGAACACCCTGGACGGCGGACGGATGCTGGTGCGCGGCCAGCGCGTCGAACCGATCTCGCCCATCCCCTTCGAGGTGTACCTGCCCTTCCGCGAACTGGGCTACCGGCAACCGGAGATGGAGGCGTCCGCCCGGCTCAACCACGCGCTGACGAGCACCGAGGCGTTCGCAATGACCCCCACCCGCCGCCTCGGACTCTCCGCCTTCCAGCGCCGGTTCGGCCTGCCCGCCCGCCCCCCGGAGGCCGCACTCGTCGACCGCACCTGGCTCGGCAGCACCCCCGAACCCTGGACCGTCGAGGGACACATCGCCTACGACGTCACCCACACCGTCTTCCACCTCACCGACTGGGGCGAGCGCCCCGAGGGGCTGCCGCCCCGACTCGCCGGCTACCTCGCCACCTGGCTGCCCGCCTGGATCGACGACTGGCTGGACCTGCGCCGCTGGGACCTGCTCGGCGAACTGCTCGTCGTCGACGCCTGCCTGCCCCACCCCACGCTCGACACCCGCGCCTGGGAGGGGTTCGCCGCCGCCCAGCAGCCCGACGGGGCGATGCCTGCCGTGCGCACCATGCCCGGGGGGGATCCCGAGGACGTCTTCGACGTCGTCTACCACCCCACCCTCGTCGCCGCGTTCGCCTCCGTGCTCGCCACCTCACGCGCGCTGTCCGGGCTCACCGGGGACGCGGCACCGGAACGGGAACCGGCATGAGCGCCCCCGCCCGCCGCCCGCTGCGGGCGGTCCCGGACGAGGGGGACGCCCCGCACCGCCTCCTCGCCGACGCCGTCACCGCCATCGGCGCCCCCGACGTCGTCCTCGCCTTCTCCCGCCACGGCCGCCGCACCGTCCGTCACGGCGGCACCGGCACTCCGCCGCCCGTGCCCCGCGACCGGCTGCGCTACGAGACCGGCTCCGCCTCCAAGGTCTACGCCGGCCTGCTCCTGGCCCACCTCACCGGCACCGGCCGGCTCTCCGGCGGCGAACCCGCCGCCCGCTGCCTCGACCCCCGCCGGGCCGTGGGCCCCGACCCCGTCACCCTGACCCACCTCATCACCCACACCGCCGGACTGCCCCCGCTCCCCGCCGACTTCTACCCCCGCGCCCTGCCCGCCTGGCGCACCAACCCCTACGCCCGCTACTCCGCCGCCCACGTCGTCGCCGCCTTCGCCCGCCACCGCCCCCGGCACCGCCCCGGCACCCGCTGGCGCTACTCCAACTTCGGCGTCGCCGTCCTCGGTCACGCCCTCGCCGCCGCCCTGCAGGCCCCCTGGGACACCCTTCTCGCCGAGGAGGTGCTGCGCCCGCTCGGCCTGAACGGCACCGCCCTCACGGCCACCGGACCGGACACGGACGCCCTCGGTCACCGGCCCGACGGCACCCCCGTGCCCGCGCTCGACGCGGGCGGCTTCCGTGCCGCGGGCGCCGTCCGGGCCACCCCGGACGACCTCCTCACCCTGCTGGAGGCCCACCTCGACCCGCCGCCCGGCTCGCCCCTCGCCGGCGCACTGCGCGAGGTGCGCCGGCCGGTGCTGCGGCGCGGACTCGGGCACCGGCACGTGCACACCCTCACCTGGTTCCGGCACCCCACCGACCACGGCCCGATGTACTTCCACTCCGGCGCCACCCTGGGCCAGCAGACCTTCCTCGGATTCCGCCCCGGCACGGGCACCGCGCTGGCGGCCGTCTGCACCCGCCGCCATCACGGCCGCGACCCCTTCGTCCCCACCGCGTACGCCCTGCTCGCCGACGCGCTGTGAACGGAGGGATCCCCGACGGGCGGCCCTCAGGACGCAGCCGGCCGGGGCCCGTCGAGGGGCCCCGGCCGGGAGTCGTGCGGGCTCAGACCTTCTGCCACAGCGCCGGCGTCGCGGCCGGCTGCCACGCGCCCTGGGCCTGGTGCGGCTGGAGGCAGACGTAGGTGACGCCGCCGTAGGTGACCTGCGCGCCCACGTCGTAGACCGCGCCCGCCGCCCAGGTGCCGGATTCCGGCTCCGGGGTGGTGCCCGGCGTCTGCGTCGTCGCCGTGTCCGTGACGAGGGTCAGGCCGAAGGCGCTCAGGGCCGGGTTGACCGGCTGGTAGTACGTCGTCCCGCCGCGCGTGCAGTCGCCGGAGCCGCCGGAGGTGACGCCCTGCGCCTGGCTGCCGGAGATGTAGGGGCCGCCGGAGTCGCCGGGCTCGGCGCACACCGTCGTCCGGGTCACCCCGGTGACCGTGCCCTCCGGGTAGGTCACGCTGGTGTCGTGCTGCTGGATGGTGCCGCAGTGCCAGCCCGTGGTGGAGCCCGAGCGGCAGACCGAGGCGCCCACCAGCGCCTGCACCGAACCCGAGACCGTCACGGTCGCCCCGCCCTCGCCCTTGACGTGCGGGGTCGCGGTCCAGTCGTCGTCGGTGGCGACCCAGGAGTAGTCGTGGCCGGGGAAGACCGAGTTCTGGAAGGTGCCCTGGTCGACCTGGTTGTACCCGGTCGTGGTGTCGCCCGCGTTGCCGCAGTGCCCGGCGGACACGAAGCCCTGCTGCTCGCCCTTGGTGACGGAGAACCCGACCGAGCAGCGCGCCTCGTCGTTGATGTAGTACGCGTCGCCGCCGGTGATGTCGTACAGCGCGCGCGGCAGGTCCTTGGAGACCGTGACCGAGACCCGGCTCCGGTCCACCTTGGCGGCCTTGATCAGGTCGTCCGCCGCCGCCTTGCTGGTGGCCTGCACGGTGACCCGGTTGTTGACGACGTCGACGTAACGCACCGGCGTGCGCCGTCCGCGCGTCGCTTCGGCGGCCGTGGCGGCCGTGTCCAGCTTCTGCTTCGCGCTCCGCAGGTCGGCCAGCGCCACCTTGACCACCTTGGCGTCCGCGCCGCCCGCCTCGATGGCGGCGACGTCCGCCTTGTCCGTGGTGGCGACGGTCAGCCCGGCCGAGGTCTTCCCGTGCACCCACGCACCGGCGAAGCGGCTGCCGAGCGCGTTGTGCAGCCGCCCGGCCCGGGTGCCCGCCTCCGCCTCGTTCGACAGCCGCTGCCGGGCCTCGGCCGGGGTCAGCCCCAGATCGCGCCCGAGCGCGTGCAGGACCTCGGCCGAAGGGCGGTCGGCCCCGAGGGTGCGCGTCGCCGAGGGGCCCTCGGCGGGCGGTACGGACGGGGCGGTGGCCGTCGCCGGGGACGGGCTCATGAGCACGAGCGAACCGAGCGCGGTCAGGACGGCACAGCCTGCGCCGACGTGTCTACGGGCCATCAGGTGGTACTCCCTCAGCTTCGACGGGTCGGGGAACCTCACGGAACCTCTCGAAGCCGTAGGCATTGCCGGAAATGCGGCAAATGATGCCGGGATTGACCCGTTCCGGGTGCACTCGGCGGCAAAGCAGCCGTTGTGTGATGAACGCGCACGCGCGTCCACCCGCCCGGAGGACGGCGGGACCGTCCGTTCGTCAGCCGGACGGGGCCGTACTCCTCCGTACGTGGGACGAGCGGGGTTTCCGTTCGCGTGTCGCGCGCCCGCCCTGCCAGCGTGGGCCCGCCCGGGGCGAGCGCCCCGGCAGGCGGAAGGAGTCGAAGGTGACGGTTGGTGAGTCCCGTACGGGGATGCGTCGGGCGGTCGTTCTGGCCATGGGAGGCGGCCTGATGCTCCTCCCCGTCGGCACCGCGCACGCCGACGGAGGCCTTGCCACGGGGTCGGCGACCGGGAGGCTGACCGAGGTGGCCCAGCCCGTGGCGGAGTCGGTGCTCCGGGAGGCCCCGAAGCTGCTGCCCGAGGAGGTGGCCCGGGTCAGGTCCGCCCGGTCGTCGGAATCCTGAGCGTGAACGTGGTCGCGCCGGGACCGCCCGTCACCTCGACGGTGCCGCCGTGCGCCTCGGCCAGGGAACGGACGACCGCGAGCCCCAGCCCGCTGCCGCCGCGGTCGCGGCTGCGGGCCTCGTCGACCCGGTAGAACCGGTCGAAGATCCGCCCCCGGTCGGCGGCGGGTATCCCGGGCCCGGCGTCCGTGACCCGGACGACCGCGAGGCCCCGCCCGCCGCGCGCGGCCCCGGATCCCCGGGGTCCGCGCGAGTCCCCGTGCCCGCCGCGCTCACCGGCCGCGGCGGCCGGCGTCCGTGCGACCGCCCGGTGGGGCGCCTGGCGGGGTGCCTGACGGAGCGTCTGGCGGGGCACCCGCGCCGGTGTCTCCCCGGACACCCCGGTCGGCGCCCGGGTCGGCACCTCGGCGGAGGGTTCGAAGGACACCTCGACCGCCACCCTCGTACCGGCCGGGGTGTGCACCGCCGCGTTGGTCAGCAGGTTGTCCACCACCTGTCGGATCCGCGCCGGGTCGAGCCGCAGCCGCAGTTCCCCGGGCCCGGCCGTGACCGTCAGCGGACGGTCCGGGTGCGCGGCACGGAACGCGTCCGCCGCCCGCCGCACCAGCTCCACCAGATCGGTCTCCTCCAGCCGCAGTGGCGCCTCCACCTCCGCCGCGTCCAGCCGGGCGAGCAGCAGCAGATCGTCGAGGAGCACCCCCATCCGCGCCGCCTCCGCACGCAGCCGGGCCAGATGCCGGTCCCGTTCCTCGGGGGAGTGGGCGGCCGCGTACTGGAACAGGTCCGCGTAGCCCCGCACCGACATGAGCGGGGTGCGCAGCTCGTGCGAGGCGTCCGCGACGAACCGCCGCAGCCGCCGTTCGGCCTCCGCGCGCACCACCAGCGAGTCGTCGATGTGCTCCAGCATCGTGTTGAACGCCGAACGCAGCTCCTCGATCTCCGGGGCGCCGCTGCGGCCGTCCGCGCGCACCGGCAGCCGCCCCGAGTCGGTCAGATCGTGCGAGGTGATGTCGTGCGCGGTGTCCGCCAGGTCGCTCAGCGGCCGCAGCCCGCGCCGCAGCACCGCCCGCCCGGCCACCACCAGCGCGGCCAGCGCCGCCGCGAAGGTCACCACCTGCACGGTGATCAGCCGCCGGGTGGTCGCCCGCACGTCCGCCAGCGGTGCGGCGCTGACCAGGACCACCCCGCGCTCCACCGAGCACGCCCGCAGCAGGTAGGCGCCCTCGCCGGGGATCTTCGCGGTCCGGGTCAGATGCGTGGTGCCCGAGGCCGGCTGCGCCTCGGCGACCGCCGCGAGCGCGGTGGTGTCCGCGGGCACGTCGGCGGGGCGGCGCAGCTCGGCGTGTCCGCCCCGCACCTCGTACACGGCGGTGTACCAGCCGTAGTAGGGGCGCCGTTCCACCGTGCCGTGGGCCTTGGCGTCCTTGGTCTGCACGAGCTGCACCAGCTTCATCTGCTCGGCGAGCTGGCGTTCCTGGTACTGCCTCATGTACATCGTCAGCGCGGTGCCGACCACCGCGAACACCACCAGCGACAGCGCGCCCACCCCCAGCGCGAGCCGGGTGCCCAGGCGCAGCCGGCCTCTCACTCGGCGGCCCGCCGCGCCACGTACCCGACCCCGCGCACCGTGTGGATGAGGGGCACCGCGCCGCCGTCGGTCGCCTCCAGCTTGCGGCGCAGCCGGCTGACGACCAGCTCGACCACGTTGGAGCGCCCGCCGAAGCCGTACTGCCAGACGTCGTCGAGGATCTGCGCCTTGGTCAGCACGGCGGGCGACTTGCGCAGCAGGCAGCGCAGCACGTCGTACTCGGTGGGGGTGAGCGCGAGGAGCCGGTCGCCGCGCCGGACCTCCCGGGTGTCCTCGTCCATCGTCAGGTCCGCGACCCGCAGCACCGAACGGGGGCCGCCGGGGCCGAGGCTGCGGCGCAGCACCGTGCGCAGCCGGGCCATCAGCTCCTCCACCGCGAACGGTTTGACCAGGTAGTCGTCGCCGCCCCGGGTGAGCCCGGCGACGCGGTCGGCGACACCGTCGCGGGCGGTGAGGAACACGACCGGGACGCTCATGCCGGCGCCGCGCAGCCGGTCGAGGACGCCGAAGCCGTCGACACCGGGGAGCATCAGGTCCAGGACGACGATGTCCGGCCGGAACGCGGCGGCACGGGTCAGGGCCTCCTCGCCGGAGTACGCCGTGACCGCCTCCCAGCCCTCGTAACGGGCGACGGTGGCCACGAGGTCGGAGATGGGGGGATCGTCGTCCACGACGAGCAGCCGAACGGGGTTCACGCCCCCATTCTGCGGTACGCCGCGTCCCGGGCGCCGGGCGCCTCACGACCCGGGGGCGGGGCACCCCCGAGCCGTCCGGCGCGCGTCACTCCTCGTCGTCGAGGCGGAAGCCCACCTTCAGGCCGACCTGGTAGTGCTCGATCTCGCCGTTCTCGATGTGGCCCCGGACCTGGGTCACCTCGAACCAGTCCAGGTTCCGCAGTGTCTGGGACGCCCGCGAGATCCCCTTGCGGATCGCGTCGTCGACGCCCTCCGTCGAGCTGCCGACGATCTCGGTCACGCGGTACACGTTGTCGGACATGCGATGCTCCTCTCCACGGTGACGGTTGCGCACGCAACGTCACTCCACCGTGCCGCAGGCGGCGCCGCCCCGCGAGGCGGCGCCGCACAGGTCAGCGGACCGTGCTGAGCGAGAGCGCGAACCTCCCGGCACGGTCCGTCCACCAGTGGCCGAGCTCCAGCCCGGCCGCGGCCAACTCCCCGCGTACCCCGTCCGGGCGGAACTTCGCCGAGACCTCCGTGCGCATTTCCTCGCCCTCGGCGAAATCGACGGCCAGGCCGAGCGCCCGGACCTTCACGGTCTGGGCGGTGCGCGAGCGCAGCCGCATCTCGATCCACTCGTGTGCGGCGTCCCACCGGGCGACGTGGTCGAAGGACTCGGGGTCGAAGTCGCCGCCCAGTTCGCGGTTGACGACGTTCAGCACGTTCTTGTTGAACGCGGCCGTCACCCCCGCCGAGTCGTCGTACGCCGCGACGAGCACCGACTCGTCCTTGACCAGGTCCGTGCCGAGCAGCAGCGCGTCCCCGGGCGCGAGCAGGGCCCGCAGGGAGGCCAGGAACCCGGCCCGCTCCTCGGGCACCAGGTTGCCGATGGTGCCGCCGAGGAACGCCACGAGGCGGGGCCCCGGGGTGTCCGGCAGGGTGAGGGAGGTGGTGAAGTCGGCGAGCAGGGCGTGCACGTCGAGCCCCGGGTACTCCTCGGTCAGCGCCTGGCCCGCCTGGCGCAGGGCACTGTCGCTGACGTCGACCGGGACGTAGGTGCGCAGCCCGGTCAGGGCGTCCAGCAGGTGCCGGGTCTTCTCCGAGGAACCGGAACCCAGCTCGACCAGGGTGCGCGCACCGGACGCGGCGGCGATCTCGCCCGAGCGGGCCATGAGGATCTCCCGCTCGGCGCGGGTGGGGTAGTACTCGGGCAGTTCGGTGATCTCCTCGAACAGTTCACTGCCGTGGGCGTCGTAGAACCACTTCGGCGGCAGCGTCTTGGGGACGCCGGTGAGGCCCTCGCGCACATCGGTGCGCAGCGCGGCCTCGGTGGCGCCCTCGGGGAGGGTGCGGGTGAGAAGGAACGGGCTCACGTACGGGGCTCCTTCGGTGGTGCGGTGGGCGCGGGCGGCACCGGGTCGGGCTCGGGCTCCTTGAGGGGGGTGAGCAGGACGTCGGTGCGGCTCGCGGCGAGCAGGGTGCGGTCGGGGACCTCGTGCCAGTGCGGGTCGTCGTCGTAGGGCTCGGAGGCGACGACCGTGCGGCGGCCGGGTTCGGTCAGGTACCAGAGCGTGTCGCCCCAGGCGGTGGCGACGATCGTGTCGCCGTCGGTGAGCAGCAGGTTGAGCCGGGAACCGGGGGCCGCCGCGGCGACCTGCAAAACCGTGTCGGCCAGCGCCTGGCCCGGCTCGTCGCCGCCGCGCAGCCGGTTCAGCGCGAGCGCCCAGACGAACGCCGAGTCGTTGCGCGCCTCCAGGGCGAGCAGTTCCTCGGCCGGCAGGGTGCGCGCGAGCCCGGCGAGGGAGCCGGGCCAGCCGGGGACGGCCCCGTTGTGGCTGAACAGCCACCGCCCGGCCGCGAGCGGGGCCGCCGCGGCCTCCGCGTCCGCGCCCGAGAGCGTGGCGTCCCGGACCGCGGCGAGCACCGCGCCCGAGCGCACCACGCGCGCCAGGTCCGCGAAGGACAGGTCCGCCCAGATCGGCCCGGCCCGCCGGTAGCGGGCCGGCACCGGGTCCTCCCCGGCGTACCAGCCGACGCCGAAACCGTCCGCGTTGACCGTCCCGTGCCGCTGCCGGCGGGGCGCCCAGGACTGCCGGTACAGGGCGTGCGGCGGCGTCACCAGCAGCGCGCCGAGCGGCTCGGGCGGACCGAGGTACGCCACGTGCCGGCACATCAGGCGGCGTCCCGGGCGGTGCGGAAACCGGAGAAGATCTGCCGCCGGATCGGGTAGTCCCAGTTGCGGAAGGTGCCCCGGCAGGCCACCGGGTCCACGGCGAAGGACCCGCCGCGCAGCACCTTGTACTCGGGGCCGAAGAAGACCTCCGAGTACTCCTTGTACGGGAAGGCGGTGAACCCGGGGTAGGGCAGGAAGTCGCTCGCCGTCCACTCCCACACGTCGCCGATCAACTGCCGTACGCCCAGCGGGGAGGCGCCCTGCGGGTAGCTGCCGGCCGGGGCGGGCCGCAGATGGCGCTGGCCCAGGTTGGCGTGGTCGGGGCCGGGGTCCGCGTCGCCCCACGGGTAGCGCCGGGAGCGGCCGGTGGCCGGGTCGAAGCGGGCGGCCTTCTCCCACTCGGTCTCGGTGGGCAGCCGCCGCCCGGCCCAGCGGGCGTAGGCGTCCGCCTCGTACCAGGACACGTGCAGCACCGGCTCCCCGGGCGGCACCACCTCGGTGACGCCGAAGCGCCGGCGCAGCCACTGCCCGCCCTCCCGGCGCCAGAACTGCGGCGCCCGGATGGCGTGCTCGCGGATGTGGGCCCAGCCCGCCGGGTCCCACCAGCGCGCGTCCTCGTAGCCGCCGTCCGCGAGGAACTCCTGGTAGGCGCCGTTGGTGACGGGAACGGTGTCGATGTGGAAGGCGGCCACCTCGCGCCGGTGCGCGGGACGTTCGTTGTCCAGTGCCCAGGGTTCGGTGGAGGTCCCCATCGTGAACGGGCCCCCGGGAACCAGGACTTCGGCCGGGCCCTCGTACGGCGGCACGGGCGCCGGATCCGGGGCCGTGAGCGCCTGCGGGCCCCGCCGGAGCTGGTGGGTGATGAGCATGGTCTCGTCGTGCTGCTGCTCGTGCTGGGCGATCATGCCGAAGGCGAAGCCCGCCTCCGTCAGTGCCCGGCCGCCCTGGAAGGCGGTGCCCTCCAGCACGTCCAGTGCCCGGCCGCGCACCTCGGCGGCGTAACGGCGGGCCTCCTCGGGCGGGAGGAGCGGCAGCGAGGGCCGTTCGGCGCGGGAGTGCTCGAAGGCGTCGTAGATCCCGTCGATCTCCGGCCGCATCGCCTCGCGCCCGGCCACCGTGCGCAGCAGCCACAGTTCTTCCTGGTTGCCTATGTGCGCGAGGTCCCAGACCAGCGGGGACATCAGCGGCGAGTGCTGGGCGAGCAGGTCGGGTTCCTCGACGCACTCGGTGAGCAGCGCGGTGCGCGCGCGGGCGGTGGTCAGCGCCCGGAGGGCGCGGGCCCGCAGGGCCTCGGGGCCGGCGGCGAGGGCGGTGTCACCGGCCGGGCCCGGGTCGCCGGTGGGGTGCGTGGTCGGTGTCGGGGAGGTGGACTCGGTCATGGGCGCGGTTCCTTCCCGTGGTGGTGCAGCAGGTCGTCGGCGGGGCAGCGGCCCCGGGCCACATGGCGTTCGGTGAACTCGGCGACGGCCGCCCGTACGGCCTCGTCGGCGCCGAGCCGGGGCAGCGCCTCCGCGGCGGCGGCGAAGCAGACGGTGGCGGCCTCGCGCAGTTCCGGATCGTTCAGTCCCTCGCGGGCGGCCGTCGTCCACAGCGGGTTGCGCGGGGCCGCGAGGGCGTCCGCCCGCTCGGCGAGGGGCTTGACCGCGCGGTAGGCGGTCTCGGCGGCCTCCGGGTCGTCGAAGAGGGCCGTCGTCACCGCCAGCGGCACGATCCAGCCGTCCGGGCCGGGCTGGGCGTCGATCATCCGCAGCTCCAGATGACCGCGCGGCCGCACCGGCGGGAACAGGGTGGTCAGGTGGTACTCCAGATCGGCACGCGTCGGGCCCTCGGCCGAGCGGGTCCACTCCCGGAAGGTCAGCCCCTCGGGCACGTCCCAGGGGCCGTCCTCGCGACGCACGCACATCACGGGCGCGTCCAGCACCCGTTCGGCCCAGGCGCCCCGGGGATCGGGACCGAGCGGCGGGGCGCCGCTGCGGCCCGGGTCCATCGCGGTCCACAGGTACTGTCTGGTCGAACGCCAGCCCGTGGGGCGGCCGCGGGCCACGGGGGAGTGCGCGAACGCGGCGACCAGCACCGCGCCCAGCGTGTGCGCCAGCCACCAGCGCCTGCCGTGGCCGAGCGGCCCCGGTTCCTCGTACCCGGCGTCCAGGCACACCTGGACGGAGGCGGAGGAGCACATCATGGCCCGGCCTTCGGGACCGGTGCGGTCCAGACAGGCCTCCATGGCGTCGTAACGGGGCTGCCGGAGGTAACGGACGGGGGGATTCCACGGTTCGTGGCCGCAGCCGTACAGGCCGAGGCCGTCCGCGCGCAGGGCGGCGCGGACCGTGTCGAGATCGGCGGAAACGGACCGTACGCACTCCATGAGGGAGGCGGCGGGAGCGGAACTCAGCTCCAGCTGTCCGCCCGGTTCGACGGTGAGCGCCGAACTCAGGGGCAGGGTCCGCAGAGCGGCGTATGCCGCGTCGAGTCGTTCGGGTCGTACGGGGAGCCGCGGTCGCAGCGGCTCGTGGACGAGCCATTCCAGTTCGACACCGAGGCGACGGGGCGGGCCGGTCTTGAAGCAGATGCCTCGTACCAGCGCCTCCACGTCTGCCTCGGTGAGCGCGGTGCGGTCCTCCGCACCGTCCTTACAGTCGCTCACCGCTTCGGACATGTCGGGATCCTCCTGAGATTCCACCATGCCGTCGGCCCGGTTCCGGGTGGGCCGGACCGACAACGCTCGTCCCACCCAAACCTCTCGACGCCGTTCGCACAAGGGGGCGATTCGGTGGGTAGGGGACTCCCTCGGGAGGCCAAGGGGTCGGATTTCGGCCACCCGGCGGCCGTCGGACAAAACTCCGTTGCCGCTCAGCAACAGCATCACCCACGATGCGTGCATGAGCACGACGGGGAGGCGCGCCCGAACGGGTGTGCGAGAAGGCGGTGCGCAGGACGCGCTCACGGCGCCCACGGGGGTGGCGCCGTGAGCGCGCGCCTGCGCGCCCTCGCGCGGCAGACGCAGGAGATCGTCGACCGGGGCGGATACCGGGCACCCGGAGGCCACGAGGTGCCGCTGGCCGCGGCGATCGAGGCCGCGCGGGCGGGCACGCGGATGTACGGGCCGGAACCGGTGCGGCTCGAGGAGGCGGACGAGGTCGATGGACCGGCCCGCCGAGCAGGGGGACACGCCCCGGCGCCCGTGGCCGTGGAGGTGACCGGGGAGAGCAGCCTGGAGGCCGCGCGGCGGCTCGTGCCCGCCGCGGACGACGAGGTCGCCGTGCTGAACTTCGCCTCGGCCCGCAACCCGGGCGGCGGCTTCCTCAACGGCGCCCAGGCCCAGGAGGAGGCGCTGTGCCGCTCCTCGGCGCTGTACGCCTGCCTGCGGGGAGTGCGCCCGTTCTACGACCACCACCGCGAGCACCGCGACCCGCTCTACACCCACCGGGTCATCCACTCGCCCGGCGTCCCCGTCTTCCGCAGGGACGACGGATTCCGCGGGGACGACGGATTCCGCGGGGACGACGGATTCCGCGGGGACGACGGACGGCTGCTCGACGCGCCCTACCGGGTCGCGTTCCTCACCGCCGCGGCGCCCAATGCGGGCGTGCTGCGCAGCCGCGCCCCGGAGCGCGCCGCCGAGGTGCCGCGCGCGCTCGTGGCACGGGCCGAGCGGGTCCTGGAGGTCGCGGCCCTGCACGGCCACCGCCGGCTGGTACTCGGCGCGTGGGGCTGCGGGGTGTTCCGCAACGACCCCGCCGAGGTTGCCGCCGCGTTCCGCGGCCACCTCACGGGCGGAGGCCGCTTCACGCACCGCTTCGACCGGGTCGTGTTCGCGGTCCTGGACCGCACGCCGGGAGCGGGGGTCCGCGGCGCCTTCGCGCGCGCGTTCGCCTGATCAGGGGTGGAGGAGGGCGGTTCCTCCGGCGGGCGCGGACGCCGACGGCCGGTGTCCGCGTCGTCCCGTCCCGGGGCGCTCAGCGCCAGCCGTAACGTTCCCGCAGCCGGTGCACGACGGAGTTGAACCGCATCCGGTCCAGCGCGCACGCCTCGCGCCGCATGCCCTCCTCGTGCAGCCGCAGCACGCGGTCCACGTCGACCCACGAGTCCCGCCCCGAGCGGTCCCAGGGACCGCTGCCGATCGGCACCCACTCCCGATCCCCCTCGTGCCGCTTGCTGGAGAGCTGCACCGCGAGCAGCGTCCCGCCCGGCTCACGGGCGACGACGAGAACCGGCCGGTCCTTCCCGCGCCCGTCGTTCTCCTCGAAGGGGACCCACGTCCACACGATCTCCCCGGGGTCCGGGTCGCCGTCGTGCTCGGGGGAGTACTCGGTCCGTACCGGGCCCACCCTGCGCGGGTCCGCCTCGGTGGTGGCGGAGGGGCCGTAGCGGCCGGGTACGGGAACGTCCTGATCGGCAAAGGCAGTCACGCGCACACCGTAACCTCCCCGGTGCGCGACACACCGGCGGCCCTCGTTCGAACACGCGTCCACCAGCGCGAACGTCCGTTCCCGCACGGTAAGTTCACCCGCTCCCCGATTGCCGGCGGCCTTCTGGAAAAATGACGTACGTCATGGTGCACATACCCGACCGGTCCACCGTCCCGCCGCCCGCCCCGCGCTCCGTGCCCACGAGCGCGGATGTGGCGCGCCTGGCCGGAGTGTCCCGGGCCACCGTCTCCTACGTCCTCAACAACACCAGCGCCGTACGGATCAGCGAGCCCACCCGCCGCCGCGTCCGCGCGGCCGCCAAGGAACTGGGCTACGTTCCGCACGCCGCCGCCCGCAGTCTGCGCGCCGGCCACAGCCGCATGGTGCTCATGCCCGCCCCCGAGGTCCCCGCCGGCCCGCTGTACAGCCAGTTCATCAACGAACTGCAGTGGGCGCTGGGCCGCCTCGACTACACCGTGGTCCAGTACGGCCAGGTCGGCCTGCGGGGCGACGAGGCCGCACGCGCCTGGGCCGAACTGCGGCCGGTGGCGGTCCTGTTGCCCGGCGGCGGACTCGGCCCGGAGGGCGTCGCGGTGCTGAAGCGGTCCGGTGCGCGCGCGGTGGTGACGATGGGGGTGGAGCGCATCGAGGGCGCCCACGCGCTCCTCATGAACCACGCGGAGGTCGGGCGCAGCGCCGCCGTCCACCTGTACGGCCGCGGCCGGCGCCGCATCGGCGTGGTGATGCCCGAGGAGCCGGGGCTCGAGGCCTTCTCCAACCCGAGGCTCGAGGGCGTACGGCGGGCGCTGGAGGGCACGGACGCCACCGTCACGGTCCTGCCGCTCGCCTACGAGGAGGAGTCCGCCGCCGAACTGGCCGCGCGATGGGGTGAGTTGAACCTCGACTCGGTGTTCGCCTACAACGACGAGTACGCCATGCTGCTGATGCGGGCGCTCCAGGACAACGGTGTCGCGATCCCCGGGGACACGGCGATCGTCGGCGCCGACGACCTCATGCTCGGCCGGCTGCTCCGTCCCCGCCTCACCACGGTCCACCTGGAACTGCCGTCCGGCCGCGCCCTGGCCGAACTCGTCGACCAGGCGGTCCAGAACGACACGGCCCCACCCGAGGTGAGACAGGTCCTGGGCGCCCACGTCATCCCCAGGGATTCGAGCTGAGGGACTCCCCCCGACGAAAAGCCGCCCCGCCCCCCGCACCCACGCGGGGTGCGGGTTCCCGCGAGGCGGCGGAACAGGGGGCGGGAACCTACGCGCCCGCCTCCGGCGAGCCCGGCCCACCCTGCGCCTGCTGCTCGGCCACGGCCTTGTGCACCTCGTCCATGTCCAGGTTCCGCGCCTGGCCGATCACGTCCTTCAGCGCCGCCTCCGGCAGCGCGCCGGGCTGCGCGAACACGGCGACCCGGTCCCGCACGATCATCAGCGTCGGAATCGACTGGATGTTGAAGGCTTGGGCCAGCTCCGGCTGGGCCTCCGTGTCCACCTTGCCGAACACCAGGTCCGGGTTCTCCTCCGCCGCCTTCTCGTACACCGGGGCGAACTGACGGCACGGCCCGCACCAGGACGCCCAGAAGTCGATCAGGACGAAGTCGTTGTCCGTGACCGTCTCGTCGAAGTTCTCTCTGGTGAGCTCCACGGTGCTGTTGCTCATGGGATGTGTCCCTCTTCCTGGTATCGGGTGAGCCGTCGACGCCAACGGCGTGGGCGGTCCGGCTATTCCCTGCGCGTCCGGAGGCTGTTCCCCGGGCATCCCCGCGCGCGTACCCGTGTGGCCACGGCGCACACCACCCACCAGACTGTGCCCATGACGGAAACGGAATCCATCGTGTACGACGTCGTGGTGGTCGGTGCCGGACCCGTGGGGGAGAACGTCGCCGACCGCACCCGGGCCGCCGGACTGTCCACCGCGATCGTGGAGGACGAACTGGTCGGCGGCGAGTGCTCGTACTGGGCGTGCATGCCCAGCAAGGCCCTCCTGCGCCCGGTGATCGCCCGCGCCGACGCACGCCGCCTGCCCGGACTCTCCCAGGCCGTGCGGGGGCCCCTCGACGCGGAGGCCGTGCTGAAACGGCGCGACTACATGGCCTCCGACTGGAAGGACGACGGCCAGGTCCAGTGGCTGAACGGCGTCGGCGTCGACCTCCACCGGGGGCACGGGCGCCTCACCGGCCCCCGCACGGTCCTGGTGGAGGGCCCGGACGGCAGCCGCACGGAACTCACCGCCCGGCACGCGGTCGCCGTGTGCACCGGCACCCGCGCCGCCCTCCCGGACCTGCCCGGCCTCGCCGAGGTCCGGCCCTGGACGAGCAGGGAGGCGACCAGCGCCCGCAGGGCCCCGGAGCGGCTGATCGTGGTCGGCGGCGGAGTCGTCGCGGTCGAGATGGCCACCGCCTGGCAGAACCTCGGCTCACAGGTCACCATGCTGGTGCGCGGGAAGGGGCTGCTGCCGCGCATGGAGCCCTTCGCCGGGGAACTGATCGCCCAGGGACTGACCGAGGCGGGCGTCGACCTGCGCACCGGCGTGTCCGTCACCTCGGTGACCCGCGAGCCGGCCGCGGGCGCGCCGGCCGGGGGAGAGAACGGCACGGTCGTGGCCGTGACCGACGCGGGCGAGCGCATCGAGGCCGAGGAGATCCTCTTCGCCACCGGCCGCGCGCCGAAGACCGACACCATCGGGCTGGAGACCGTCGGTCTCGACCCCGGCTCCTGGCTGAGCGTCGACGACAGCATGCGGGTCGAGGGGACGGACTGGCTGTACGCGGTGGGCGACGTCAACCACCGGGCACTCCTCACCCACCAGGGCAAGTACCAGGCCAGGATCGCCGGGGCGGCGATCGCGGCCCGGGCCTCGGGCGGCGCGGACGAGGAGTCCGCCGCCTGGGGCGCCCACGCGGCCACCGCCGACCACGGGGCCGTGCCCCAGGTCGTCTTCACCGACCCGGAGGCCGCGGCCGTCGGCCTCTCCCTCGCGGAGGCGGAGCAGGCGGGCCACCGGGTCCGCGCGGTCGACGTCGACTTCGCCTCGGTGGCCGGCGCGGGACTGTACGCCGAGGGCTACCGGGGGCGGGCGCGCATGGTCGTCGACCTGGAGGAGGAGATCCTGCGCGGGGTCACCTTCGTCGGCCCCGGCGTCGGCGAACTGATCCACTCCGCGACGATCGCGGTCGTCGGCGAGGTCCCCCTCGACCGGCTCTGGCACGCGGTGCCCTCGTATCCGACACTCAGCGAGGTGTGGCTGCGGCTGCTGGAGGCGTACCGGGGCTGACCCGGGCGGGCGTACCCGGGGCTGATCCGGGTGGGGGCGGGAGGGTGGCACACGGGCCGGGTCGGGAGGGAAGGGGCGCGCAGCCCCTCCCGCGTCCCCGCCGGGCCTCCCGCCCCCGCGCGTGTCAGCCGGGAAGGCGGAAGCCGAGGGCGTCCGCCGCCCGGTCCGGGGTCGGCTGCGCCCACCAGCGCGCCACCGCCTCGTTCGTGGACAGCGAGCGCGGCTCCGCCCGGTCCAGGTACAGCGTGCCGTCCAGGTGGTCCGTCTCGTGCTGCACGATCCGGGCCGGCCAGCCCGCGAACTCCTCGTCGAGGACGGCACCCCGCGCGTCCAGCCCCCGCAGCCGTACGCGCGCGTGCCGTGCGACCACCGCCTGCCAGCCCGGCACGCTCAGGCAGCCCTCGAAGAACGCGGCCCGCTCCTCCCCGACGGCCTCGTACGAGGGGTTCACCAGCACCCGGTAGGGCTGCGGCACCCGGCCCCGCGCGCTCCGCACCTCCTCCGGCACCGGCGCCGGGTCCTCGATGACAGCGATGCGCAGCGGCACACCCACCTGAGGCGCCGCGAGACCGACGCCGGGCGCCGCGTGCATCGTCGCGCGCAGAGCGGCGAGGAAACGGTCCAGCAGGGGCGCGTCGAGCTGTCCCTCGAACGGTTCCGCGCCCCGTCGCAGCACGGGATCACCGGCGGCGACGATCGGCAACGGCCCCTCGGCGGCCAGGAGTTCCTCGACGAGGTCGGCGATCGGACGGCCGGGGGAGCGGTCAGTGTCTGAAACCATCGGACCAGCATGACAGGCCCGCCGGTGTGCGCCCGCGCACGGACACGAGACGGCGCGCGCCGGGTCCCGACACCCCGTCCGCCCCCCTCGCCTCACACCTCCGGAAGTCACCGGCCAGGGCGGAGGCGAGCCGCAGATGCGGCCCCGCCTCCTCGTCACGGCCCTGCCGCTCCAGGGTGCGGCCCAGCAGCAGCCGGGCGTACTGCTCGACCGGGTCCCGCTCCACGAGCACCCGCAGCTCTGCCTCGGCACGCCGCAGCTGGGCCGAGTGGTAGTAGGCACGGGCCAGCAGCAGCCGGGGCCCGCTCTGCTCGGGCACCTCCTCGACGAGCCCGCCCAGCACCCGCGCCGCACCGGCGTAGTCCCGGGCGTCGAAGAACATCCGCGCCCGCTCCCAGCGCTCCGCGGCCGTCCCGTGGTCGTAGTACGTCTGCTCCACACCGTCCTCCTTCGACGGCCGCACAACACCGGCACCCGGGCGAACATTCCGGCCCGTCCCGACCGCGCCACGCACCCCCACCGGGGTCCACCGGGCGCTAGGTTGAGCGCCATGAGCAATCTCGACCGCCAGGCGACGCCCGCACTCTGCGGCGGCCGCGGATTCGTCGTGGCCGAACCGGTACGCGAACTCCTCAGCCCCCGCAGCGTGCGGCTCGGCGAGTCCACCGAGGTACGCCGGCTGCTGCCCAACCTGGGCCGCCGCATGGTCGGCGCCTGGTGCTTCGTCGACCACTACGGCCCCGACGACATCGCCGACGAGCCCGGCATGCAGGTCCCGCCGCACCCGCACATGGGCCTGCAGACGGTGAGCTGGCTGCACGAGGGCGAGGTGCTGCACCGCGACTCCACGGGCAGCCTGCAGACCATCCACCCCCGCGAGCTGGGCCTGATGACCTCGGGCAGGGCCATCAGCCACTCCGAGGAGAGCCCCCGCTCGCACGCCCGCCTCCTGCACGGCGCCCAGCTCTGGGTCGCCCTTCCCGACACCCACCGCCACACCGACCCGCGTTTCGAGTACCACGCGGAGCTCCCCGAGGTCACCGCGCCGGGCCTGACGGCCACGCTCATCCTGGGCGAGGTCGACGGCACCCGCTCCCCGGGCACGACGTACACCCCGATCGTCGGCGCCGACCTGACCCTGGCCGAGGGCGCCGACGTACGCCTGCCGCTGGAACCGGACTTCGAGTACGCGGTCCTGTCCATGTCCGGCGAGGCCCACGTCGACGGCGTCCCGCTGCTCCCCGGCTCCATGCTCTACCTGGGCTGCGGCCGCCGCGACCTCCCCCTGCGCGCCACCTCGGACACCGGCCTGATGCTCCTGGGCGGCGAACCCTTCGAGGAGGAACTCCTCATGTGGTGGAACTTCATCGGCAGGACCCAGGAGGACATCACCCAGGCCCGGTCGGACTGGATGAACAGCTCCCGCTTCGGGGAAGTGAAGGGCTACGACGGCGCCCCGCTCCCGGCCCCCGACCTGCCGCCCGTTCCCCTCAAACCCCGAGGCAGGACCCGCTAGGAGCGTCCTGCGGGACTGCCGACGCAACGTGGCCGGGCGAGGCGTGAACCCTCTCGCCCGGCTGTGACTCCGAGGATGCACCACACTCCGCGCAGCCCTCCCACCAGAGCATTCCGACACCGTTGCCGGCATCCCGCGACCGCACCGCCCCGCCCTCACGGCCACGGCGCATCGGGTGCCCTTCGCCGGAGCGATGCCGACGTCGCCGGTGCGTTCGGAGGGTCCTCACACTCTCTGCACGACAGCGCCGCTGGAGACACCGCTGAGTTCGTCGGCGGGGAGGACAGCCGCAGCACCGGCGGGACGGCGTCGTCTCCGCCGGAACACCCCCGCGTCGGCGGGGAGGACAAGGCGAAGAACCCGAAGTGGAAGCCGACCTGTGCATGGAGGCGCTGCGGGCGGTTCAGGCGGAAGCGGAGGCTGAAGCACAGCAGGCCGACGATGCCCGGACGGCTGATGCGGAGGCAAAGGGAGATGCCCGGCGTCGGGCCGAGGCCGGGCAGGCGGGGTCCGAGGAGATCGATCGGTCGATCACCGCGGCGCACGAGGAAGGTCTGCCGCGTGGGGCTGAGAGCGTGTGCGGCAGGCCATGGAGCGGGCCGCCGGGGAGGCACGGAGCGTGCCTCCTCCAGCAGCTGACCTTCTGGGTCAGTGCGCGATGCCGTCGATCAGCTCGCGTGCGCCCTGCCGCAGGAGGGCCACGGCGACCGAGGTGCCGAGGGTGGCTGGGTCCAGGCGGCCGGCCCACTCGTGCGCATGGAGCATGTCCTTGCCGTCCGGCGAGAAAACTGACGCTCTCAGCGACAGCTCTCCACTGGCCCCGGCCCGGGCGAACCCGGCGATCGGGCTGTTGCAGTGTCCCTGGAGGACGTGGAGGAACATTCGCTCGGCCTGCGTCTCGCGGAACGTGTCGTGATGGCCCAGGTCGCTGATCAGGTCGATGAGATCGGTGTCGCCCTCGCGGCACTGGAGGGCCAGGACGCCCGCGCCGATCGGCGGCATCATCGTCTCGGCCGACAGGATCTCGGTGATCACGTCCGTACGGTCGATCCGTTCCAGACCGGCGACGGCCAGGAGCAGCGCGTCAGTTTCGCCTGCGGCCAGTTTCTCCAGGCGGCGGTTCGCGTTGCCGCGCATCGGGACGCAGTCCAGGTGCGGGTGAGAGGCGGCGAGCTGGGCGGTCCGGCGGACGGAGGAGGTGCCGATCCGGGTGCCGGCGGGCAGCTCGTCCAGGGTGAGACCGCCTGGGTGGATCAGGGCGTCGCGGATGTCGTCGCGCTTGAGGAAGGCCGCGAAGACGGTTCCGGCCGGAAGCGGCCGGTCGGCCGGGACGTCCTTGACGCAGTGGACCGCGAGGTCGGCCTCGCCGGCGAGGAGCGCGGCGTCGACCTCCTTGGTGAAGGCGCCCTTGCCCTCCACCTTCGCCAGGTCGCCCATCCACTTGTCGCCGGTGGTCCTCACCGGCAGGACGGTCGTCTTCACGTCCGGGTGGAGCGTGGCCAGCTCGGTGCGGACACGCTCCACCTGGGCGAGTGCCATGGGCGAATCGCGGGACACGATGCGAATCAGATCACTGGGCATGAGGGCACGATAGACCCTCAGATCCTGACGGCGACCACCAGCCCGGAAGCCCAGTTCATCGGCGTGGCATGCCAGTTGGGCACGTCGGGCAGTCGTTCGAGGAAGCTGCCAACCCGGGGCCGGTGGTCGTCCAGCCAGGGGCAGGAGCGGGTCCGCCGCATCGGCGTGCAGGTGCCGCCCTCGACATCGTGTGGGAGGGGGGCCTGCGCAACCGGTGGAGCGACTGATCAGCCACTGTTGGGGGCGGCCGCGACCAGGCCGGTGATCAGCAGTTCCAGTGCGTGGTCGAAGTCCTCGGTCGGGTCACTGTGGTCGGCGGCGGACCGGTCGGGCTGCTGCTGGCCGGAGAACTGCGCCTCGGCGGGGCGCAGCCCTTGGTGCTGGAAGCATCCGACGGCACCGAGCGCTACACCCGAAGCTTCGGCCAGCGCGCCGTCAACGGTCGCAGCGCCCAGACCCTCGCGCTGCGCGGGCTCGTCCCGGCGCTGGAAGCCGCACAGACCGCCTGGGCAGCTCAACTGGCGGCCGCGGGACAGGAGACAAAGGAAGGGGACCAGCTCGCACACGTTCTGCAGATGATGCGAGAAGGCCGCTCCAAGGGACACTTCGGCGGGTTGCCGCTGGGGACCGGCAGCGGCGACAGCGGCCGCGCCTACATGATGAAGCAGCACATGCTGGAACAGGTGATCGCCGACTGGGTGGCCGGGCTCGGCGTGCGCATCGAGACGAACGCCCAGGTGGTCGCCGTACACGACGAGGGCACCGGCGTGGTCGCGGAACTGGCCGACGGGCGGTCCCTGCACGCCGGCTACCTGGTCGGCTGCGACGGAGGCCGCAGCACCGTACGCAAGAAGGCGGGCTTCGCCTTCCCCGGCACGCCGCCGACCATGACCGGGCGGGTCGCGGCGGCCCAGCTCTCCGACCAGGACACGCTCGCGACGGTGCTGCGCGGCCCCAACGGACTGGTGAACGGCCTGATGGTGCCGGGCGAGATCACCACCGTGGAGTTCGACGGCACGGGGCCGACCGAACGCGAAGCCCCCATGACCCCCACCGAACTGGCGGACAGCATGCTGCGGGCCGGAGGTATGAAGGTGACCGTGGCCAGGCTGGACTCCGGCACCCGGTTCAGCGACAACACCAGGCAGGCCGACACCTACCGGCGCGGACGAGTGCTGCTGGCCGGCGACGCCGCGCACGTACACTCCCCGATCGGCGGACAGGGCCTCAACCTCGGTCTCCAGGACGCGGCCAACCTCGGCTGGAAGCTCGCTCTCGTGGCCACCGGCCGCGCCCCTGAACGGCTTCTGGACACCTACACCGCCGAACGGCACCCCATCGGCGCTCGCGTGCTGCGTAACACCCGCGCGCAGGTGGCGCTGTTGCGTCCTGGGCCGCAGGTGGACGCCCTGCGTGAGGTGTTGACCGAGACGCTGGCGATCCCGGCCGCGCACGAGTACTTCGGCGCGCTGGTCAGCGGCGCGGACGTGGACTATGCGCCGGATTCGGCGCAGATGCTGGTCGGCCGCTTCCTGCCGGACGCGTTCCAGCCACTGGCGGTGGAGCACATGGGCGACGGCCGGTTCCTGCTGCTGGACCTCGTCGGCAGCGAAGGAATTCGCGCGGCGGTGGACGGCAGTGACCGCGTGCGCTTCGTGTACTGCAAGATGTCTGGCGCGGACGTGACCGCGCTGCTGGTCCGACCGGACGGGTACGTGGCATGGGTGGGCGTGGACACGGAATCGGCCGGGCTGTCCGAGGCGCTCGACCAGTGGTGCGCCCTTCCCTCCGCGCGAAGTTCAAGCGGGGGATGACATCGGACTGTGAAGGGTGAGCACACCCGTGCAGGCAGTGCCGACGCTCTTCCGGAAGGGCATCGTCAAGACGTGGGACATCCGTGTCAAAGCAGTGCAGTGGGAAATCGTGCTGTATGCACAGTTGCACCCGGTGGGGCGGCTGTGGCTGGACGAACTGGTGGCGGAGACGTATTCGGGAGAGGACTTCGAGAAGGCGGCGGACGCGGAGGCCGGGCGGACTGTCCTGACGTTCTGATTCCACGGGTCGGCCCCTGTGGCGGTGGAGAAGACTCTCGGCCGCCAAGGGACTCGACGACCACGGAAGGCGTCCATGACGTGCTCGAAGCGGGTGCAGTCGTTGGTGTTGCCGCCGCTCACCTTCCCACCCATGGCGAGCTGGTGGGCCCGCACAATCGTGGAGTCGACCGACACCGGCCGGTCGATGTCCCCGGCCGCGCCCTTCTGCGTCTGCTCAGCCATGCTGAATCGCACGGCGAAGCAGATCAGCGGACCGCCGGCTTCGCTGATCGACGGGCCGGTTGGCCAGGGCGGGGTGTCCTCTTCGTGCTCGGCGAGCCCGCACCATCGCCCAAGCAGCACGGCGGCGTACGCCGCCGTGCGTTCGGAGGAAGATTCTTTCACCTCACTGTCGATGTAGCGGTCGTACAGGTCGCCGAGGACCTGGCCGGCGGTCTTGTCATCCGCTGACTGTCCCGTGCGAAGAGCCCGTATTCGCTGTGAGTCCAGTGCGCGGACAGTCGGAAGGGGCCTCATTCGTACCGAAGAGACCCCTTCGAGATCGACGCGCCATCAAGTGCTGAAGAGCCACGCCTTGGAGGGGTTCCTGCGAGAAGTTGATGAACGGAGCCGTATCCGCATCAATGGTGAGAAGTTCATTGCTGCTCGGCAGGTCATTGATGTCGATGATCGGTGACATGTGGTCTGACATATTCTCTCCTGATTAGGCCAGTGCCAGGTGTATCCACTCAGGTCCCCATATGACGGGAAGAGCGGCTCGGCGGCGGAAACCTGGAAAAGGCGTATCCATATGGGCACCGTATTCGGGGTCAGCCAGAGTTCTTCCGACCTCCTCGGCGATGGCCGTGGCAAGATGTTGCCCAAGGCATCTGTGAGGACCTAGTCCGTACGTCAAGGGCATGCTCTGATCGGTGCGTCTGTGGTCAAATTCATCGGGACAGGAGAACCGGCGCGAATCGCGTTCGGCCTTAAGTGCGACCAGGCGCACCCAGTCGCCTTCTCTGATCAGGCTGTTGAATATCCTCACGTCACGGTTTGCTCTTCGGACGGGTATCTCCACGGCGGGGCAGGCGAATCGCAAGGTTTCCCGGACCACGGCCTCGATGCGGGAAGGATATGCTCTCAGGTCTCGTAATGCGGAGGGGCTCGAGAAAATCATGTACGCGGTTGATGCCACCAGATATTCGGTTGTCTCGATTCCCGAGCTGTAGATCGAGCGCACGTTGGCCGCCAGTTCTTCCACGGACAGAGAGGCTGCGTCCGATGATCGTCCCGCCGCATAGGAGAGGATGCTCCCACGCGGAAGGTCGACAGGTGACCCCAGCAAGTCGCGGACGAGTTGAGTGATGGCGTTCACCGATTCCGCAGCCCGGTGCAGCGCTTCCGCCGGCGAGCCCTGCACTCCGAGCTGTCCGGCATTCGTCACCGCATGCGCCCATTCGTCGAACTCGCCTCGCAGGGCAGGAGGGATCCCGACCACGTCCGACATGATGCGAGTCAATAAGGGGCGGGTGATGTCGGCAGTGAGGTCGATCCTTCCCGCCCGCTGCCCTTCGGTGAGCAGTTCGCGGACTGTCTTGCGAATCGACTCCCTGCGCCCGTCGACCGCTTGGCGGGTGAAGTGACCGGCAAGGAAGCGACGACGTCGCCTGTGGTCAGCGCCCACCGAATAAAGAAGCACGTAATCAGATTGTTCTTGCACGGGATCGATGTCGACCTTGCCCACATTTACGAGCAGCTCCGGCGGCAAGGTGAGCTTCGGAATGTTGAAAGCAGTACTACGGCTCACCGCGAGGAACTCTTCGTGCCCGTCAACTATCCAAGCCCCGAGTTCTTCGTCAAAGGCGATTCCCGGGTCGCTTGCATGGGTCACGGCAGCCTCAATGTCGTGCGCCTGTCGCCAGGAGTGAGCCATTTGTGACGAAGGGAACGCGTTTCCCCCAATACCCTCGGCATCAAGCCTCGCTCATGATCAAAATTTTCATCGCGCATCTTACTGACGCATCGATCGGTGTGCAAGTGCGGCCCTCGATATCTCTCTTCTTGAGGGATTCGGGCCGGTTGCCTGCCGTTCGATGCCTGGGCGACGATCCGGCTAAGGGCTGTCCCGTAATGCCTGGTGGATCAGCGTGCGGCGTCAGATGCGGTGCATCGCAAGGCGGAGGGCATCCGCATACTGGATGTATGCGGACGTTCCGACAATGCGGCGTGAGGGTACCCCCGGCCGGAGGCTGGGGGAGTGCCGTAGCTGTCGTCGCACGCCCGCCAGGAATTGCGGGACAGCCCTTACGAGCTCGTGCACCGTAAGCGGTGAGACGTCGAGCTCTTGATCGTCGATCATGGTCATGTGGTGGGGAATGCGTCTCGTGCAGCGATCATCAGCAACCGGAGGATCACGGGCCTCTCGGCTGCTGTGATTGCTGAACTCGTTGCTGAGGTGGGTCCGTTGTGGCATGAGCGGCACCAGGCCAAGCTCGCGTCCCGGCCACGGAAGCGGGCAGTGGGCGCCGGCGCGAAGCACCAGCTGGTGTTCGTCGACCGTCTCCTGGTCACGCTCGTGCATCTCCGTCACGCCGTCACGCATGACGTGCTGGCCAGCTGGTTCGGCGTCGACCGCTCCACCATCACCCGGGCTATCGGCGAGGTGCGACCCCTGCTCGCCGAGCGAGGCTGCACCATCAGCACCGGAGTGCGGCTGCGGACCCTCGCCGAGGTCATCGACCATATTGGCGCCAGCGGGAAGACCGGCATCATCGACGGCACCGAGATCCGGGTCAGGCGCCCGGCTGCGGGACGCAAAGACCGGGACAAGTTCATCTCCGGCAAGAGCAAGCAGAACGCGGTCAAGACCATGGTCGTCACGGACGGCGACGGCCGGATGCTCTTCTGCAGCCCGACTCAGCACGGCAGCTGCGCGGACATCACCCATGCCCGCCAGTTAGGGCTGGTCAGGCTCTTGGAGGGCGGTCCGGCAGCCGAGATCCTCGCGGATGCCGGCTACCAGGGCCTGGGAGCCCAGACAGGTGGGCGCGTGGTGACACCGCCGCACCGCAAGTTCAAGAAGAACGCTCCGGACTGGTACGAGGAGATGTACGAACGCCAGCGCAAAGCGCACTCCTCGCGGCGAATCCGCGTGGAGCACGGCATTGCGCACCTGAAGAACTGGCGGGCGCTGGCCCGTCATCTCGGCCGCCGCGAGCACATCAGCGACACCGTGCAAGCCGTCGCAGGTCTGTTGTCCCATCAGCAGACCGCGGACCTGATCCCGGCACGGCAGGTGTGATCACCAAGCCCCCGCTGAGGTCCTCGACGTCTCACCGCTTACGGTGCACGAGCTCGTTAGCGGCCTCCGAGGCGGGCCGAAGACCGTGGAGTTTTGCTGTGGCGTCGGCGGAGTGCGGATTGCTCTTTTCCATTCTGGTCGTTTTGCCCGCCGCCGGCGCCGGCGTTTTGTTCGCCGATGCGAGCAACGTGAAGATCCTGCTTCTGTCGACGACCTTGTGATCCGGACGGCTGCATACGCTTCCCCGCCTGTTCGCGACCATGCATCGCGTGCTCTCGTGATGTGCTTGATCCTGGAGCCGTTTCGGTACTTGTCCGCGTTGCTGATCGAGGAGGTGGAGAGGCGACCGGACCGGGCGGGGTGCCGACGGCGCGGGTGCGGGCGGCAACGGCGGACGGCGGGTGTGGTGAGAGCTCGGCGCGGGTGCACGGCCGGTACATACGCATGCTGCGTGAGGCTGCGGCGGGGGGCGGTGCCGTGATGGCGAGCATCCGCCGGGCGCCCTCGCGGACCATCTCATCGATCAGGGAGCCGGACTCGGTGGAACCTCGGCATTCACTACGCTGAGCACGGGCGTGCCTTCCCGACCAGCGCTGCGAACGCGGGCCTACTCGGTGACCGTCACAGGCTCATTCGGGAAGGTACGCCCTCCGCATCCTTCCCGCGGTCGATCCGCAGGTCTTGAGCATTGCTCCTCAATCAGGAGGCGGCGGTGCATCGTCGGTCCTGTAGGTGAGGTGATGGGTCACCGACACCACGCCGTCGACGCTGCGGCACAGACGCTCGGCGACCGGGATCAAACTCTTGAACTCGACGGTTCCGCTGAGGTCCACTCGCCCCTGCCGCACCTCAACCGTCACGTCCGAGGGAGTGAGGCCGAGCGTACGACGCAGCACATCCGTGGTGATCTCCTCCCGGATCGCCTCGTCGCGCCGCAGGAAGATCCGCAGCAGGTCGCCGCGGCTCACGATGCCCAGGAGGCGGTCCGTCTCGTCCACGACGGGCAGGCGCTTGACTCCTTGCGCTTCCATCAGGCGGGCGGCCTCCACCACGGTCCAGTCCGGACGGGCGCACACGGCGGGAGCCGACATGAGCTCCTCGGCACGGAACGCTTCCGCCTTGGAGCGCTCCAGTGCGTCCAGGTCGGGTAGGGGGAGCCTCCCCGACGGGTCCGCCTGGTCGGCGCTCTTGCGCAGTAGATCGGCCTCTGACACGACACCCACGGGCCGGTGCAGATCGTCCACCACGGGCACGGCGGTGACGTCGTTGTCCGCGAGAAGCCTGACGACGTCCTTGAAGGGCATCTCCCGGCGTGCCGAGATGACCTCTCGAGACATGAGTTCCGCAACCGTTCGATGTTGCATGGTGTCTCTCCCGTCCGGGCTGTGATCCTTTGGAGTCCGGTGGTGGCACGCCCACACGCTGAATCGTGTCCCGCTCGGCGCCGATCCGACTGGGCGAGGCACGGGACGCAGACGGGAGAGCGGGGTCCGACTCGTCCGGCCGTACGACTCCACGATCGTCGCAATCCGGCCCAATGCAACCTGGGCCGAGTCCGACGTCCATCAGCCGATCCGCTCACCCGTGCTCGGTCGTGGCCGCGAGGCCGTGAGCAGCTCCGCCGGATCGACCGTCCGCGGTCTGTGAGCTCCTGACGACTCACCGAGTCGCTGATCGATGTCACTCGGCACACATACGCCGAACACGCGGATGACGGTGGTCGTGAGCGGCGGTCCCAACTCGGAGGCCGGGGCATACGGGGGGATACTGGGCGGTGAGCGGCGCGGAGCCGAGGCTGTGGCCCGATCCTTCGGGAGGGACGCACAGGGGGGCCTGTACGAGGAGAGCAAGGTGGAGCACCGAACAGCCGGCCCGACGAGTATCCGCGGCAGCGGGGAAACAGGACGCGTACCGGCCCTGCTGCTCACGTCCCGCGACGCCC
Source organism: Streptomyces griseoaurantiacus (assembly GCF_036189845.1). Lineage (NCBI taxonomy): Bacteria > Bacillati > Actinomycetota > Actinomycetes > Kitasatosporales > Streptomycetaceae > Streptomyces > Streptomyces griseoaurantiacus. The sequence continues at coordinate 6,596,889 of NZ_CP108326.1, forward strand.
TGCGGGAGGCGTCCTGCCCGATCGCGTCACACGGCGTCCGGGAGACGGAGTACCCCTCGGTAGCGTTTCTCAGGGCCCTGACAGCATTGCGGAGGGAGTCGGAGGACGCCACCTCGACAGCCCTGGCCCAGGCACCCGACGAAGGGGACCGGCGCGCGGTGCTGACCGCCCTCTACGTGCGGGGCGACACGGGGCGCATCGTCACCCTGATCGAGCAGATCGGCGACATCTTCCTGGGGCGAGGCGGGCAGCCCTTCGGCGAGCCCCTCGCAGCGCACCTGAGGGAGTTGCTCGGGGCCTGTCTGACCTTGACGGGCCAAGCTCACGACGTGGTGTGCCTGTCCGGGCCACCGTCCCTCCTGGGACAGAGCCTCACCGGCATCGCCGATCGGCAGCGTCGCCTCAGCGGTCTGCTGCTGACCGGTGGCCTGGGCGGTACCGCTCGTGATGCGGTGGACGCGGCCGTCCTGGGCCGCTGCTACGAGGAATGCGCCTGGCGCGCGGCGGCACTGGCCCACGTCGGGCTGGTCGGGCGCGAAGGGCTTCCCCGACGGCGTTGACCCCGGGCGCGAGTCACGGAACCCCTGCCGCGGCGGTCTGTTCCACGATCGAACGCCAGAGATGCTCCTGAAACATGAGCCCGCCATGTGTGACCAGAACCGCCGAGAGCGCGGGTTCCGCCGGGTCGAAATCGAGCTTGCCCGCAGGGGCGATACGCCTGATCAGGGCGAGGACGTGACGGGCGCAGGCCGCCGAGGCCGTGCGGGGCAGACGTTCCGCGAGCCGGCCTCCGCCGACCACGGTCACCCCCTGCCCCATTCGCCTCACCGTCTCCGGCCGCACGCCTTCGACGGACCCTCCCTCCTCACCGGCGGTCATGTCGACGATCACGGCGCCTGGGCGCATCGCCTCGAGCGCTCTCGCGGTCACTAGGACGCGCGGGCGGTGGGGAATCCCCGGGCGGACCGAGGCGATGACGATGTCCGAGTGCCTCAGACCCGACGGGGGGCCGTCCGTAGGGCGCACCTCGGCCCCGAGGGCGCGCAGAACTCGTTCGGCCCTGCGCGCGCCATGTCCGCGGCCGACGACCACCGCGCGTGCGGCCCTTGCGGGGAGGGCGGGTGTGCCCCCTGCGGGAAGCGGCCGATCCAGGAGGTCGGCGGCGAGCAGTGCGGCCTTGTAGCCCGCCAGTTCCTCCAGAGAGGTCGTGACGTCGAGAGGCCGAGCGGCCGCCCCCGCCTCCGTTTCCGGTACGAGGTCCGGACCGAAGACGGTGAGGCCCGCGTCGCACCAGGTCCGCGCCGTGAACGGCGCACTGAGGGGCGATCCGAGCCGGGTGACCAGCGTGACCAGCACCTGCCCGCGTCGAAAGCCGCTTCCGGCCACGGGCCCCGGCGGCCTCAGTGCCACCACGATGTCGGTTCCGGTCAGGATCTCCTCCCTCGGAACCACGTCGGCGCCCGCCGACAAGTACGCCTCGTCGGCGATTCCCAGGCCTTGTCCCGCGCCGCGTTCGACGCCCACGTTCGCGCCCAGAGCCCGCAATTCGCGCACAGAAGCCGGCAGGACAGCCACGAGGCGGTCTCCCGGGCCCCTTTCGCGGCACACTCCTACCGTCAGGGAGGCCATGAACGCACACCTCCCCTCGTCACCGTGCGCGTCCCGTTTCAGTATGGATCGCGAACCTCCCGTGCGCGCGTGATCCTCTCGCATCTCGTGACGAATGGCCCATGCTGGGACGAAGGGAGACGGCAGCGTCGTCCGTCAGCGCAGAAGGAGGACGCGAGCATGCCCAGCGAGACCCCATCTGCCGGCTGGCGGTTCTGGATCGACAGGGGCGGTACCTTCACCGACGTCGTGGCCAGGGCGCCCGACGGCCGTGTCCGGGCGCTCAAGCTGCTGTCCGAGGATCCCGGCCGTTATCGCGACGCGGCGGTCGAGGGCGTCCGGCGCCTTCTCGGACTGTCCCAGGGTGCGCCGATCCCCGGCCATCTCATCCACAGCGTCCGCATGGGCACGACCGTGGCGACCAACGCCCTGCTGGAACGTACGGGGGAACGCACGGCACTCGTGATCACACGGGGGTTCCGGGACGCCCTGCGCATCGGCTACCAGAACCGCCCTCACCTCTTCGCCAGGAAGATCGAGCTGCCGGAGGCGCTCCACGAGCGCGTCATCGAGGTCGACGAACGCGTCACTCCGGAGGGCGAGGTGCTGCGTCCGCCCGACCTGCACACTCTGGCGTCGGCACTCCGGCACGCGTATGCCGACGGGATCCGTGCGCTCGCGGTCGTCTGTATGCACAGTGCGCTCCACCCCGGACACGAGCGTGCCATCGGCCGGCTGGCCACCTCCCTCGGCTTCACCCAGGTCTCGCTCTCCTCCGACGTCGGACCGCTCACCCGGCTCGTCCTCCGCGGCGACACCGCCGTTGTGGACGCCTACCTCTCACCCGGGCTGCGCAGGTACGTGCGGGACGTCTCGCAGGAACTCTCCGGCGTCCGGCTCCTGTTCATGCAGTCGAACGGCGGTCTCGCGGCGGCGGACCACTTCCGGGGCACCAACGCCGTGCTCTCCGGCCCGGCCGGTGGCATCGTCGGCATGGCCCGCCTCTCGCAGCAGGCCGGGCACGACCGCGTCATCGGCTTCGACATGGGCGGCACCTCGACGGACGTGTCCCACTACGCCGGTGAGTTCGACCGGGTACCCGTCACCCGTATCGCCGGAGTCCGGCTGCAGGTACCGATGCTGGACATCCACACGGTCGCCGCGGGCGGCGGATCGGTACTCCGCTTCGACCACGGACGCTACCGAGTCGGTCCGGACTCCGCTGGGGCCCGCCCGGGACCGGCGTGCTATCGCGCGGGCGGTCCGCTCACGGTCACCGACGCCAACGTGATGCTCGGGCGCGTCCCGTCCGAGCATTTCCCCCACGTCTTCGGCCCCGACGGTGATCAGCCGCTGGACGACGGCGTCGTGCGACGCGACTTCGCCGCACTCGCGGACCGCATCCGCGCGGCCACGGGTGACCGGCGGACACCCGAGGAGGTGGCCGAGGGCTTCCTCCAAGTGGCGGTCGCGAACGTGGCCGCCGCGGTCAAGCGCATCTCCGTGCACCGGGGGCACGACGTGCGCGGCTACGCTCTGACCTCCTTCGGTGGGGCCGGTGGCCAGCACGCGTGCGCCGTCGCCGACGCTCTCGGCATCCGTACCGTCCTCGTACCGCCGCTCGCCGGAGTGCTCTCCGCGTTCGGCATCGGACTCGCGGACCTCACGACCGTCCGCGAGCAATCGGTAGAACTGGCCTTGGACGAGGCGCACATGGACCGGGTCCGAACGGTCGCGGGCCGACTGGAGAAGGCCGCACGGGCGCGGCTGAGCGCTCAGGGTGCCCCGAGCGAGCGCGTACGCGTCACGCGGACGGCGCGCCTGCGCTACGACGGCACCGACACGTCCGTCGCCGTGCCGCTCGGCGGTGCCCAGGAGATGGCGGACACGTTCACCGAGCGCCACAGGGCGCTGTACTCCTTCACGCTGGACCGGCCGGTCGTGGTCGATGCCCTTTCCATCGAGGCCAGGGGGTTGACGACCAGGCCCGACCTCGGCCGGCTCGGCGGTCGGCGCGCGCCCTCCGTCGAGGCGGCAGCCCCCACCACACGCCTCCACGTCGACGGTGCGTGGCGGACGGTACCGCTCCGGGAACGCGAGCGGCTGAGTCCCGGAGTGGTGGTTCCAGGACCCGCCGTGATCGCCGAGGACAACGCGACCACCGTCGTCGACCCCGGCTGGCAGGCCACGGTCACCGAGTTCGGGCACCTACGCCTGACCAGGACCGCCGCACTCACCAAGGACGAGGTCGGCATCGGCGCCGATCCCGTCCTGCTCGAGATCTTCAACAGCCAGTTCGTCTCCGTTGCCGAGCAGATGGGTGCCCGTCTCGCGGCGACCGCCCAGTCCGTCAACATCAAGGAACGACTGGACTTCTCCTGCGCCCTCTTCGACCCCGAGGGCAACCTCGTCGCCAACGCGCCCCACATCCCGGTCCACCTCGGTTCGATGGGAACCGCCGTCCGGGAGATCGTCCGCCGCCGCGCCGGAGGCATGCGTCCAGGAGACGCCTACGCGGTGAACGACCCGTACCACGGCGGCACTCACCTCCCCGACATCACCGTGATCACGCCGGTCTTCGGGGAAGCCGGTACACCGAGCGCCGGCAGAGTGCTGTTCCACGTCGCCTCCCGCGGGCACCACGCGGAGATCGGCGGCCTGACGCCGGGCTCGATGCCGGCCGACAGCCGACGCATCGAGGAGGAAGGTGTCCTCTTCGACAACTGGCTGCTCGTCCAGGACGGCCGCCTGCGGGAGAAGGAGACCCTGGAACTGCTCACCGGCGCGCCGTACCCCTCCCGCGATCCGGCTACCAACCTGGCCGACCTGCGGGCCCAGGTCGCCGCCAACGCCAAGGGTGTCGACGAGGTCGACCGTATGATCCGGCACTTCGGCCCGGACGCGGTACAGGCATACATGCGGCACGTGCAGGACAACGCCGAGGAGGCCGTCCGGCAGGCCCTGGACGGCCTCACCGGCGGGGCGTACCGGTACGAGACCGACTCCGGCGCGGTGATCGCCGCGCGGGTCACGGTGGACCGCGACCGGCGCGAGGCGACCGTCGACTTCACGGGGACCTCGCCGCAACTCGGTTCCAATTTCAACGCACCGACCTCCGTGGTCACCGCTGCCGTGCTGTACGTCTTCCGCACCCTCATCGCCCAGGACATCCCGCTGAACGACGGCTGCCTGCGACCGCTGCGCATTCTCGTGCCCCAGGGGTCCATGCTCGCCCCCACGTCACCGGCCGCCATCGTGGCGGGCAACGTGGAGACCTCACAGGCGATCACCGGTGCGCTCTACGCCGCGCTGGCGGCGCAGGCCGAGGGCAGCGGCACCATGAACAACGTCACGTTCGGCAACGAGCACCACCAGTACTACGAGACGGTCGCCTCGGGAGCCGGCGCGGGCCCCGGCTTCCACGGTGCCTCCGCGGTACAGACGCACATGACGAACTCCTACCTGACGGACCCGGAGGTGCTGGAGATGCGGCTCCCGGTGCTCGTCGAGCGGTTCTCCCTGCGAGCCGGCAGCGGTGGCCGGGGCCGGTGGCGTGGAGGCGACGGCGTGGTGCGCAGGATTCGCTTCCGCGAGGCGATGACCATCAGCGTGCTCTCCGGACACCGTCGGATCCCTCCGTACGGGATGGCCGGCGGGGAGCCGGGAGCGCTCGGGCACCACCATGTGGAACGGGCCGGCCGGATCCTTCCCATGGCGGGCTGCGGTTCCCTGGCCGTACGACGAGACGACGTGTTCGTCCTGCACAGCCCCGGCGGCGGTGGCTACGGACACCCCGCCCCCGCTGAGCCCGGACGATCCGGGGCCCCCGGACGATGACGGCCCGTACCGCCCTCACCTGTCCGGTTCATCCGGTTCAGTCGCACCCTCGTGCCGAACGACGACAACGGGACACAGCGCATGCTGAAGAAGGGCCCGGCTCACCGAAACGGTTCCCCCAGAGTCACCTGGCGGGTGACCTCGACGTGCGGAGCCACTCGGTGTACGAGCTGTTCGGCATCGGCCATCGTGCCGTCCACGAGTTCCCGCACTCCTCTCCCGCCCGGGTACCAGGGCGGGAGGCCCCGAGGCACGTGCGAGTCGGCCACCCGAAGGCATGCACCAACTGCAAGGGGAGCGCCACGCGTCCCGGCCTCACGCGCCACTGTTCCCACCGCCTTCCAGCTCGACTGCGAACCATGATCGACACCCACCACCGCGGACGGCATCATGACCGGAAAGGGTCCGACGCGCTTCCCGCAGTGCCGCGTGTTCGTCGAGCAGGCCGAGCAGCGGGGTGTGCCACACGTACAAGGCCCGCAGGTGCGCGCTGCGCAGGTCCGCTTCGGCGAAGGCGAGGTCGACGGCGGCCGCCGAGTGGGGGCTGCCGTCCACACCTACGACGAGGTAGGGCGGCTGCTGGGTGATGTGTTCGGGCTCCCGTAGTACGACGACCGGACAGGTGGCGAGTGCGGTCAAGGGCAGCGCGACCGCGGCGGAGGTGAACACTTCCCGCGCCACTCCCAGATGCCGAGAACCGATCACCACCAGCTCAGGATCGACGCCGACCACGATCGGCCTTGTGTTCGCGTCGGTGAGCATGATGAGCACCTCACTCAAGTCGCATCACCCGGTCGTGCCGGGAGGCCGTCCCCGTTCCACGGCCACGGAACCCGGGCGCGGTGGTGGACGATCTGCCGTCGCGGCGGCGGCGTTCACTCACCGAGGCCACCGCCGAGGTGTCCGGAGTCGGCACGGTCTCACCCGTCGGTGCCCCAGGGACTCGGACGACGACACGCACCACAGAGTGCGGCAGGCGGCCCGGTCGCCGTGTGCTCGAACAGTGGTCCGGTGAGTCCTTCGCTCGGCGGTGTACCGCCGCGACGTCCCCCCCCGGCCGAACGAGTCGATCAGGGAGTACCTCGCCCGAACGACCCGGCTCCGCACCCTCGATGCCAGATGCCGCCACCCCGGTCCGCAGCACGCGTCTCCGACTCCGGCGACGTGACGGCCGTCGAGTAGCCCGTCAGCCGGCTCTCCGCCCCTGCTGGGATCCCAGCTCCTTCCACTCGCTCTCCCAGGCGGCCAGACGCCGCCGGTTGAGTACCGCCCGGACGCCGAAGTATCCGGTCGTCGACGCCACGACGACGGCGAGGGCCGAGGTGGTGCCCACGGCGCCGGCTTCTATGCCGACCTCGGCCGTGGTGGGCGGCGGAGCCGTCAGGTGATCCTGCCGGTCCGTCCACAGCTTCACCTGGGAACCGGCTTTCAACGTCTTGTCGACCGACGCGGTGCCCACATGACGCGTCCCGTCGGAGGCGGTCCAGCGCACAGGGGCGCCGGTATGCCTACTGGTCGTACCGGCGGTCACCGCGCCGCCCGTGGCATCCCTCGTGAGCGTGGCCGTGATCGGATGACGTTCGGCGCGTTGCTGCTCCGCGAGGTGTGCCCCGGCCCCCGCGGCCAGTACCCCGGCCGCGGGACCCACTACTACGATCATGAGCCCCACGATCAACAGAATCCACGCTTCGAGCACGTCCTCACGACGGCGCAGGGGGTTGTGCCTCCAACGCCACAGGTACTGCCGAGTGATGCCGGCTCTGCGCATCGTGCTCACCTCCGGCTGTTCCCTCCAGCCTCGCCCGCGGCCACGCCGAGGTGCAGGGCCGTTCGGGCATCACCTGGAACGCATCGGGGCCGAAGGGCCCTACTCCTGCTCGTCTCGCACAGTGCCGACGAGCAGGCGATTCACGCGGCTTTCCAGTAGGACGAGGTACGCGGCTCTCCCGCGGAGGGAATCAGTGCCGCCCCGCGCGGGGCGTGGGCGATCAGTACGGGGCCGACGGCGCGGGGGCGCCGTCGGTCGGCTCAGCGAGACGGCCGCGCACCTCCGAGGTCAGCCTGGACAACGGCTCGGACACCACGGCCCGACGCGGGCGAGGCGCGCGGACCCGCAGGACGTCGTCAGGCAGCGCGGCCAGGTCCGCCGTCAGGCGGGCGTGGGCCTCGCGCAGGGTGTCCGGCGGTTCCATGCGGCGTCCGTCCCTCATCACCGTGCGCAGCAGCGGTTCCGCGTCCGCCGGCACGGGCTCGTCCCACCGGGCGATGACATCGTCACCGTTCGGGCGGCGGAAGGCCTGCTTGCGTCCGGGCAACGTCACCTTCGCGGACGACAGCTTCATGACCGGGCGGCCGTCGTACTCCACGAGCTTGTAGGCGGAGTCCAGGTACGGGGCGTCGGCCGAGGTGCCCACGCGGGTGCCGACCGCGAAGACGTCGATGGGTGCCCCCGAACGTGACAGGGCTTCCACGCCGTACTCGTCGAGGCCGCCACTGGCGACGATCCGTACGTCGGACAGCCCGGCGGCGTCCAGTTCGGCACGCACGCGACGAGCCAGGACGCCCAGGTCGCCGCTGTCCAGCCGTACTCCGCAGCCCAGCCCCCGATCCAGCTCCCGCAGTACGCGGGCCGCCGTACGCGTCCCGCGCACCGTGTCGTACGTGTCCACCAGGAAGGTGACGGGTCCGGGGTGGGCGCGGGCGAAGGCGCGGAAGGCGGTCTCCTCGTCCGGGAAGGCCTCGACGTACGAATGCGCCATCGTGCCCGAGGCGGGCAGACCCCAACGGACCGCCGCCGCCACGTTGCTGGTGCCGGCGAACCCGGCGAGAGCCCCCACACGGGCGGCCTGCAGGCCGGCGCCGGCGCCGTGGGTGCGGCGGAGGGAGAAGTCGATCACCGGACGTCCCGCGGCGGCCAGGACGGAGCGCACCGCCTTGGAGGCGACGGCGGTCTGGTGGGAGACCTGGTTGAGGAGGAACGTCTCGACGAGCTGCGCCTCCGCGATCGGCGCGGTGACCTCCAGCAACGGCTCCCCGGCGAAGACCACCCTCCCCTCGGGGACGGCGCGCACCTCGCCGGTGAACCTCATGCCGTGCAGAGCATTCAGCGAGGCGGACGGACGGCGCAGTGCACGGGCGAAGTCCTCGACGTCGGTGGAAGTGACCTCGAAGTCGCTCAGGTAGTCGAGCACGGGCTCCACACCGGCGCTCACCAGAAATCCCCGTTCGGGCGGCAATGTGCGTACGAAGAGACTGAAGGTGGCGAGGCCGTCCATGCCCTCTTCGAGGTAGGACAGCACCATCGTCACCTCGTACAGGTCCGTGGTGGTCACGTCCGACATGACGCTCACCTCGTCGCACGGGCGGTCGGGCGGTCCAGTCCAGCATCACCCGCTCCCGCGGCCGAACGGAAGGGCCGACCGGCCGTCCTTTCCGGGACTTTCGCTCGAGGCGCCGTTGTGCCGTCCCGCCTTTCCGAGAGGGCATGCCCGACGAACAATGGAGAGAGCGGGAGGCCCCGGCAGGCCGCGGACACAGGCCTGAGGCAGAACCATGACGGGGTACTCACTCCCGGACGTCCGGCGCGCGGGTGTCGGCGCAGGCCGGATCGCGAGGAGGACCTCATGATGCGAGTGCAGCCCCAGGAGAACACCGTGACGACGCTGGTGGCCGAGGCGGCCATGGCACCGTCCATGCACAACGCGCAACCGTGGCGCTTCCACTTCGTGACGGCCGAGCGCCTCCTGCGGATACGCGCCGACACGGACCGTGCCATGCCGCGCTCCGACCCCGGCGACCGGGCGCTGCACATCGGCTGCGGGGCGGCCCTCTTCAACCTGCGCGTCTCGGCCGTGCACGCGTTCCTGGAGCCGCATACCGCGTTGCTGCCCGATCCGCGGGATCCCTCCCTGCTTGCGGTCGTCCGCCTGACCGACCCCGCTGACCCCGCCGGGACTCCGTCGGACCGGGAGCTGCGGCGCCTGCATCCGGCGATCACACGGCGAAGGACGAGTCGGCAGCCGTTCTCCGACAAGGACGTCCCCGAGAACGACAGGGCCTCTCTGCGGGAGGCCGCGGCGCAGGAGGACGCCGTCCTGCTGTTCCCCGACCGCTGGCATGTCGAGACTCTGATCGACCTGGTCCGTGACGCGGAGTGCCGCGATCTGGTGGACCCGGAGGTCGGCGAGGACATGACGCGCTGGACCAGACTCGGCAGTGAGGCGGACAGCGCCCCGGACGGTGTCCCCGAGTATGCCTTCGGCCCCCGCAGGAGGGACGGCAAGGCTCCCGTGCGTGACTTCGCCGGTCGCAGGCCGGTGCCGAACCGGGGGAGCGCGGTCTTCGAGCGCACTCCGCTTCTCGCGCTGCTCAGCACCCGTGGCGACGGCCCCGCCGACTGGCTGAGGGCAGGCCAGGCACTGGAACGCGTCCTGCTGGAAGCCACTCTGGCGGGCCTGTCCACCTCTCTCACCTCGCACCCCCTGGAACACCGAGAGCTGCGTCTGCTGGCGCGTGACCCGATCTCGGGAGTCGGCCACGTACAGATGGTGCTTCGCCTCGGATACGGGCCGGACGTGCCGGCCACGCCGAGGCGGCCCGTGCACGAGGTGCTGACCATCGACTGACGCGTCCCCGCGTACCGGGAGACAGCGCCTCCGTCCTTTCCACCGGCGGTGGACCCACGTGCGTCACGAAGCTGCGTGGGTACCCCTCGGTGGAGAACGCGTCACGTCCGCACGGCGGAGGACGCCGTCGCCGTGCCCAGCCGTCACCGCGGGCCTCGACGCCCGCCCAAGAGCCCTACCGGGGTGGCTGATGAATGAACCGGGGCACTACAAGAGCGCGATGGGCGCCACACGCGCTCAGGTCCGCGAGACGCACACCGCCGTGCTCTTCTTCATGGAAGACCACGTGTACAAGGTCAAGAAGCGCGTAGACCTGGGATTCCTGGATTACACCTCGTCGACGGCGCGCCGTACCGCGTGCGAGCGGGAGATCGACCTCAACAGACGATTCGCGCCGGACGTGTATCTGGGGCTGGGTGAGCTCCGTACCCCCGGCGAGGAGGAGCCCGAGCCGCTCGTGGTGATGCGCCGCATGCCGGACGATCTCCGCCTGGCACACCTCGTCGGGACCGGAGCGCCCGTCGGGGATGCCCTGCGCGTCGTCGCCAGGCAGCTCGCCGCATGGCACGCCGTCGCGCCCCGCGGCCCGGACATCGAGGAACAAGGCACACGCGACGCGCTGACGTCCCGTTGGGAGTCGAGCTTCGCCCAGGTCGACACCATGACCGCCGAGGGCCTCGAGTCCGACGCGCCGGCGGAGATCGAGCGCCTCGTCCGGGAATACCTCGCGGGGCGGGAACCCCTGTTCGACATGCGCATCGAGCAGGGCAGAGTGGTCGACGGTCACGGAGACCTTCTCGCCGACGACATCTTCTGCTTCGACGACGGACCGCGGATCCTGGACTGCCTCGAATTCGACGACCACCTCCGCTACGTCGACGGTCTCGACGATGCCGCGTTCCTGGCCATGGACCTGGAACTGCTCGGTGCGCCCGAGTCCGCGGCGTTCTTCCTCGCCCGGTACGGTGAATACTCGGGTGACCCCGCACCGCCGTCGCTGTGGCATCACTATGTCGCCTACCGGGCCTTTGTCCGAGCCAAGGTCTCCATGATCCAAGCCCGCCAGGGTGCCCCCGGCGCGCGGGCGGCGGCCCAGCGGTTCATCGCCATGACCCTGCGCCACCTGCGTACCTCGGCGGTCGGCCTGACACTCGTCGGCGGACTGCCCGGCACCGGGAAGTCCACGCTGTCCGGCGCACTGGCCGACCGTCTCGGCGCGGTGCTGCTCAGCAGCGACCGCCTGCGGAAGGAGCTGGCGGGGCTCCCCGTGGAACAGGCCGCAGCGGCCGCATACGGGCAGGGGCTCTACACGCCCCGATGGACGGCCCGGACCTATGCCGCGCTGCTGGACCGGGCAGCGGCCCTCCTGGCCCGGGGCGAATCGGTGGTCCTCGACGCCACGTGGACCGACCCGGCCCAACGCGAAGCGGCACGCCGTACGGCCGAAAGCGCCAGTGCCGCCCTCACGGCACTGCACTGCCACGTACCGAAGGACGTGGCAGCCGACCGCCTCCGTACCCGTGCCCCGGGCGCGTCCGATGCCGACATCGGCGTGGCCGACGCCATGAGCTCCAGGGAACCGCCCTGGTCCGGAGCCGTCCCGGTCGACACCAGCGGTCCTCTGGGCTCCGCGGTGGCACAGGCCCTGGAAGCCGTCCGACCGTGGGGGCCGGACCAGGCGAAGGTGTTCCGACGCCCCTACATGCAGCCGGACTGAACGTGGAGCGGGAGGGGAACGCCACCGCACGTGCGAGGGCACTCCTCCCCGCGGCACGGGGTGTCCGTCCGGCCGCACGAGTGGGCCGGACGGCACTCCCCACGGCCCGGCGCATCGCGTTTCGATGGAAACGGCGGCTCCACGCCGCCCCCGCCGCACGAACCGAGGTCCCCATGAAGCGCTCCCTCGTCGTCGCACGACTGCGGCACTCGGCATCGGCATTCGCGTCTCCCCGGCTCGAGCCCGCCCTCCTCGCCGTGACGACCGTGGCTCTCGTCGCGGGCGGCATTTCCTGGCTCCTCGGCGCCGTCGATGTCGCCGACGCCCTCTGGGGACTGGGTACCGCGGCCGCCATCGTCCCCGCGGTGGCGTGGGTCCTGGTCGCGTTGCGACAGGGGCATGCGGGCGTCGACCTGATCGCCGTACTCGCTCTGGGCGGGACCCTGGCCATCCGTGAGTTCCTGGCCGGCGCGTTGATCGCGCTCATGCTCGCCACGGGCCGCACCCTGGAGGAGGCCGCCCAGCGACGCGCCTCCCACGACATGCACGCCCTGCTGGCCCACGCCCCGCGCTCGGCACGCCGCCGAGCCGCCGGGGAAGTGACCACGGTGCCGCTGGAAGAGGTCAGCGCCGGTGACCTGCTGATCGTCGGTTCCGGGGAGACCGTGCCGGTCGACGGCCGCGTCGAGAGTCCCGAGGCCGTCCTGGACGAGTCGGTGCTCACCGGTGAATCCGTCCAGATCCCGCGGCGCCGGGGCGAGGGGGTACGCAGCGGCGTGGTCAACGCCGGCGGTGCCTTCGAACTGCGGGCCACCGCCACCGAGCAGGACAGCACCTATGCCGGGATCGTGCGCCTCGCACAACAGGCCGGTGCGGAGTCCGCGCCCATCGTGCGGCTGACGGACCGGTACGCCGCCTGGTTCCTGCCACTGACCGTCGTTGTGGCGGCTCTGGCATGGCTGGCCAGCGGCTCCGCGGCCCGCGCGGTCGCCGTTCTCGTGGTCGCCACCCCGTGCCCGCTGCTGCTGGCGGCGCCGGTCGCCGTCGTCTCGGGCCTCTCCCGCGCCTCCCGCCGCGGCGTGATCGTCCGCGACGGCGGCGCCCTCGAGAACCTCGGCCGAGCCCGCACCATCCTGCTGGACAAGACGGGAACCCTGACCCGGGGCCGCCCGAGCGTGCTGGACGTCGCCGCCGCACCCGGTCAGGCCCCGACGCAGATTCTCCGGACGGCGGCCTCGCTGGACCAGTACTCTCCCCACGTGCTGGCCCGCGCCCTCGTGGACGCCGCGCAGGAGCGCGAACTGCAGCTGTCGGTGCCGACGGACGTGACCGAGGAACCCGGCCGGGGGATAAGCGGGACCGTCGACGGGCACCGGGTCTTCGTCGGTCGCGTCCCTCCGACGGCCCGGGCCGACTCCTCCTGGGCGAGGGCGGTGGACAACCGCGCCCTTCTCGACGGGGCGACCGTCGCATGGCTCGTCGTCGACGAGCACCTGTCCGGCGCCGTACTCCTGCGCGACCCACTGCGTCCCGAAGCTCCCCACGCCCTGAGCCGACTGCGGTCGGCGGGCATCCGGCGACTGCTGATGCTGACGGGCGACCGAGCGGCCCCCGCCCAGGAGGTCGCGGCCGTGCTCGGACTGGACGGCGTACGCGCCGAACTCGGTCCCGCCGACAAGGTCGCGGTCGTACGCTCCGAACGCGAACACGCGGTCACAGTCATGGTGGGGGACGGCGTCAACGACGCCCCCGCCCTGGCCGCCGCGGACATAGGTGTCGCCATGGGCGCCCGTGGTTCCACGGCTTCCTCCGAGGCGGCGGACGTCGTGCTCACCACCGACCGCGTCGACCGCCTCGCCGATGCCGTCGCCATCGCCCAGCGCTCACGGCGGATCGCCGTGCAGAGCGCCCTGGGCGGCATGTCGCTGTCGCTGATCGCCATGGCCGGGGCCGCCTTCGGACTGATCCAGCCCGCCGCGGGCGCCCTGCTGCAGGAGGGCATCGACGTCGCCGTCATCCTCAATGCGCTGCGGGCCGTACGTGCCGGCCGCTCCGAGCGGCCGACGCTCACACCCGCCACCGAAGCACTCATCCACCGCTTCGCCACCGAGCACGACGACCTGCAGGACGTACTCCAATCGGTGCGGGCCGCCGCCGACCGTCTCTCCGACGCACCGGATCCGGCAGCCCTCGCCGGCGTCGAGGAGGCGCACCGGCTGCTCACCGAGCGGCTCCTTCCGCACGAGTACGCGGAAGAGCACCAGCTCTATCCGGCCCTCGCGGCGACCCTCGGTGGCCCCGAGACCACCGCGACCATGAGCCGCGCCCATGTCGAGATCGAGCGTCTGTCCCATCGCATCGCCACCCACGTGGAACTCGCCCGCGCCGGCGGCGGACTGGCCCCCGAACAGCTGGACGACCTGCGCTCCTGCCTCTACGGCCTCAACACCGTGCTGCGGCTTCATTTCAGCCAGGAGGAGGAGAACTATTTCTCTCTGGCTCCGTGACGAGGGGTACGGGCTTCGCGAGACTGGTCTCATCCGACCTCACGGCCGGTGCGGTTTCCTTCGAGGCCGTCAAGGACGAGGGGCACGGTGATCCTTTTTCCACCAGGTTCCTGACGAACCCGAAAGTCCTGGGACACCTCCATGACGATCTCTCCGAGCCGTGGCGACCCACGCGCTCCGGGTCGGGCGCCTGGATCAACGGTCGGGTGGTACTGCTGTCCCACACGCTGATCCTGATGGTGCCCTTCCTGATTTCCCGATCCAGTCGGCACGGACCGGGAACGTATGTGCGGGCGTCGGTCACCGACTCGCTCACCACCGGTTGCGCCGTGCCGATCGCACGAGCCGATACCGGTAGCCCGTGCTCGGCCCGAGCAGCGATGAGGAAGTCATGAGTGAGGGCTCGGGCCCCAGCGACACGAGAGCTGCCCCGTACCCGTAGCGAGGGGATGCCTTGTCGCGTCCGGGTAGCCGTCGGCGGCGGGGATGCGCGAGGATGCCAGGGCCGATCGGCCCTGCGGTCGGCCCCGCGACGGTGCGGAACCGGGGGACAGGTGGGCGGGGCCCGGAACGGGCGCCGGCGCGCACACGGGACAAGGAGCATGGCATGGCGGACAGCGAACGGCCCGGACCCGGGGATCCCATCCGGGTCTTCCTGCTGGACGACCACGAGGTCGTACGGCGAGGGGTGCACGACCTCCTCGACGACGAACCGGACATCAACGTGGTCGGTGAGGCCGCCACGGCCGAGCAGGCCCTGGTCCGGGTACCCGCGCTGCGCCCGCACGTCGCGGTCCTCGACGTCCGCCTGCCGGACGGCGACGGTGTCAGCGTGTGCCGTGAACTGCGCTCGCACATGCCCGAACTGGCCTGCCTGATGCTGACCTCGTTCGACGACGAGGAGGCGCTGCTGGACTCGATCATGGCGGGCGCCTCCGGGTACGTGCTGAAGCAGATCCAGGGCTCCGACCTCGTCTCGGCCGTCCGTACGGTTGCCGCGGGCCAGTCCCTGCTGGACGCCAACGCCACCGCCAGGCTGCTGGCGCGTCTGCGCGGAGGTCAGGAGCAGGAGGAAGAAGCCGAGGCGCTGCCGGGGCTGACCCCGCGCGAGCGGGAGATCCTGGCCCTCATCGGCGAGGGATTGACGAACCGCCAGATCGGGCAGCGGCTCTACCTCGCCGAGAAGACGGTGAAGAACCACATCTCCCGCCTGCTGGCCAAGCTCGGCGTCGAACGAAGGGTCCAGGCCGCCGTCATCGCCACCCAGGCACAGGACCGGCAGCGACAGCGGGGCCACTGACCGCACGACGGATGCCGCGTGCGCCGTGGCGCGGGCCGGGCAGCAGGGTCGAACGTCCCTCCGGTCCGCACCGTACGACCCAAGCCCCGGCCGCGCCGATGCCCACAGTCCGGATGCACGGACATCGGCGGACACCCCGCACCGACCTGAGCCTGACCCTGCGGCGTCCCGCGAGCGCCGAGGAGATCGACGCGGCCTTCCGCGAGGCGGCGGACGGTCCGCTCAAGGGGATCCTGCGCGTCTCGGACGCCCCGATCGTCTCGCGCGATGTCGTCGGCGATCCCGCCTCGTGCGTACTGGACGCCCGACTGACGCAGGTCCACGGCGAACTGGTGAAGGTCTTCGCCTGGTACGACAACGAGTGGGGCTACACCAACCGCCTGCTCGATCTCACCGAGTACGTCGCCGACCGGCTCCCGCGCGGGTGAAGACCGCGGTACCCGGACCCCGGCACCCGCCGGGGTCCGGCCGTCCGCACACCGGTGACCGTCCGCGCCGCACAGGACCGTCAGCGGCCGGACCAGGACCGGTGGCCCTGCCGCGGCGGCCGCGCGGAGCGGAGACTCGAAGCATCCCGAAGGAGGTACCTCATGACCCGCACCCTCACCGTCGGACTCGACGGCTCGCCGGAGAGCCTGGCCGCAGCGGACTGGGCCGCCGGCGAGGCGCTCCTGCGCGATCTGCCGCTGCGCCTGGTGAGCGCCTCCGACTGGCAGACGCCCGCCTACGCGCCGACGGGCGCACTCGGCGCACCGACACCGCCCCGGGATCTCCGACGCGCCTACGCGCAACGCCTCCTGGACGAGGCGCGGACGCGCATCACCCGCCGCCACCCCGGTCTGCGCGTCCTCGACGACGAGATCCCCGGGCTGCCCGTACCCGCCCTGCTGCAGGCCGCCGAGGATGCCGAGCTGCTGGTCCTGGGCTCCCGGGGGCTCGGCAAGGTCACCGGGTTCCTCCTCGGCTCCGTCTCCCTCGCGGTCCTCGCCGGCAGCGAGCGGCCCGTGGTCCTCGTGCGGGCTCCCGGACCCGACGAGACGGAACGGCAGGCGGAGGAACCGGCCGGTGGCCGGCCCGCGGCCGACCACGGCGATGTCGTCCTCGGCCTCGATCTGTACCAGCCCTGCGACGCGGTGATCGGCTTCGCCTGCGAGGAGGCCTCCCGGCACGCGGCACGGCTGCGGGTCGTCCACGGCTGGGCGCTGCCCCCCTACTACTACGGCGGCACGCTCATGCCCGACCTGAACAAGGACATGGCCACGCGGGTGCGGAGCGAAGTGGCCGACGTGCTGCGGCCGTGGCGGGAGAGGTTCCCCGCCCTGGAGGTGACCACCCAGGTCACCGTCGGCGGCGCGGGCCACCACCTGGTCGACGCCTCTCACGACGCTGCCCTGGTGGTCGTCGGCCGGCGGATCCGCCGGGCAGCCGTCGGGACGCACGTCGGTCCGGTGACCCAGGCCCTGCCGCACCACGCCGCCTGCCCGGTGGCGGTAGTCCCGCACGACTGACGGCAGCCGGGGCGCGCGCGGTCAGCCGCCGAGGTCGATGACTTCGGCGGCGCCGCGGCGCGGAGAGACGGGTCCCTCGGGGCCGTATCCGAGGCGGATCACCATCTGTGTATGTCCCCGGTAGCCCCCGTCGCACCCGGTCGAGGTCTCCGCGCAGGTCCGTCCACTCCAGCGCCTGGTGCAGCAGCGACGCGCGCACCCCGCCCGCGGTCGCCACCAGCAGCACCCGCTCCAGCGCCTGCCCGGCAGCAGCCAGTCCGCACGCCGGTCGTGCGCGGTGCGGAGCAGCACGAGCGCCGGACGCGTTTCGTAGGGGAGCGCGGACAGTGCCGACGGCCGCCGGTGCGCACCGAAGTCCCGCACGGGCAGCCGGTCCAGGGCGTCCTGCGGCCCCGCCGCCGGACCCGGGCCGAAGCCCGGCGACGAACGCGGGCCGTCCGCCCACCGGCGGCTCTCGGCCGCTCTTCCGCTGCCCGAGCGGTTCCGGGACTCGGCCTCCCACGTGCTGCGCAGCACCCGGTCGGTCGCCCGCTGATCCGGCAGGTGCAGCCGGGCGCCTTCGGCCTGGGCGGCCTCGGCCAGCTCCGCGAGCAGGGCCGCGGGCAACGGCCGTTCGGAGAACGGGAAGAGGAGGGGAGGGACCGGTCGGCCCCGCTCCGCTCCGGAGAGGCCCTGGCGGCCGGCAACGCCGAACGACCCGCTCGCGTAGGGACGTTCGGCTCCTCCCCGCGGACCATCGGCACCCTGCGTGGTCCGGCGGGCGCCGGGAGAGTGAGTGGTGTCAGAAACGAACGGAACGTCCTCAGGGAGTGACCACCATGGCCGTCCATCAGCACATGAACCCGAAGGCCGGCTCGCACCTGCCGTTCCTGCGCAGGAACCGGACCTCCTCCGCCCCCGAGTCCGCCGCCTCGGTCCACACGGGGACGCATACGGGCACGCGCACCGTCCGGGCCTACGCGTTCGCCTCGGCCCGCGTGCTGATGGGCTTCGTGTTCCTGTGGGCCTTTCTCGACAAGACCTTCGGCCTGGGCTACGCCACCCCGTCCGGCAAGGGCTGGATCGACGGTGGCTCGCCCACCGAGGGCTTCCTCGGCTCGGTGGCCGTGGGACCGATGGAGTCCGCCTTCCATGCCTGGGCCGGGGCCGGCTGGGCGGACTGGTTGTTCATGCTCGGCCTGCTCGGTATCGGTCTCGCTCTGATCGCCGGGGTGGCTCTGCGCCTGACGGCGCTGGCGGGCACGGTGATGATGGCGTTGATGTGGATGGCCGAGTGGCCACCCGCCCAGCATCTGTCGGACGGCACGCCGAGCATGTCGACGAACCCCTTCGCCGACTATCACCTGGTCTACGCGGTGGTCCTCATCGTCCTCGCGGCGGTCTCCGCCGGCGACACCCTGGGTCTGGGACGGCTGTGGGCGGGGCTCCCCATCGTCCGCGACCACGCGTGGCTGCGCTGAACCCCCGTCGATGCGGTGGGCCCGCCGAACGGGCCCACCGCATCGCTCCGTTCAGAGGCCCACGGGCCTGTGCCGGGGCCCGGGCCCACCGGGTCCCCGGCCGGGACCATCGGCCCCTGCCCGGGAGGGCCGCCGCCCGAAATGCTGGAGGAGTAGCGAAGGACAGCGAACCGTGGCGAACAGAGACGAAGCGCGTGCCGCGGACCACAGACGACAGTACGCAGGAGGTGGGCTCGATGCCCAGGACGATCGCCGTGGGTCTCGACGGATCGCCCGAGAGCCGTGCCGCGGCCCGGTGGGCCGCCCGTGAGGCGGCGTTGCGGGGGGCGGTGGTGAAGCTGGTCCATGTGTGGCAGCCGGTGCCGGAGCCGATGGCGCAGGCGCCTCTCCTGGGCGCCGAGACGCAGCAGCACTGGACCGAGCGGATCCCCCGTGAGGCCGCCGAGGGGCTGGCGCTGTCGCATCCCGGTGTCGAGGTGAGCACCGAGCAGCGCGGGGGCCGTCCGGCGGAGGTCCTCGCGGAGGTGGCCGAGGAGGCGGAGCTGCTCGTGCTCGGCTCCCGGGCGCTGAGCGGCATCGGCGGCTACCTGGTGGGGTCCGTGGGCCAGGCAGTGGTCGCCCGTACCGAGGTGCCCGTGGTGGTCGTCCGGGCCGGTGAGCAGGCGGTCGACGAGCATCTGAAGGACCCGGTCGGTATCCCGTCCGCGGCCACCGCCTTCCGGCCCGTCGTGCTGGGCCTGGACACCGGCAGTCCCGCCGGGGAGGTGCTCGCCTTCGCCTTCGAGGAGGCACAGCGGCGTGCGGCCAGGCTGACCGTCGTGCAGGGCTGGAACCTGCCGGCCTCCTACGCGTACACCATGGCCGGCGGCTACGACCCCCGCGAGGACCTGGCCCGCGCGCAGGCGGGCGCGCTCACCGAGGTGCTGCTGCCCTGGCGGAAGAAGTACCCGGACGTCGAGGTGGACGAGCTGTCCCGCCTCGGCAGTCCCGCGAGCCACCTGATCGACGCCTCCCACGACGCCTCGCTCGTCGTCGTCGGCCGCCGCGTCCGCCGCACCCTGTTCGGCGTGCACATCGGGGCCGTCACCCACGCGGTCATGCACCACGCCACCGCCCCCGTCGCCGTCGTCGCCCACCACTGAACCGGGCGCCCCGGCAGCCCGATCGGCCCTGTCCGGCCCCCTCCGGCCCGGACGGGCCGGAGGGGGCCGGACAAGAAGGAGAAAGAACCATGAAGGCAGCGGTCGTGAAGGAATTCGGGGCACCTCTGGTCATCGAGGAGCGCCCCGACCCCGAGCCCGGTCCGGGACAGGTCCGCGTCCGCCTCGAGGCCTCGGGGCTGTGCCACACCGACATCCACGCCGCGCACGGAGACTGGCCGGTCAAGCCGACACCGCCGTTCGTGCCCGGCCACGAGGGCGTCGGCCTGGTGGAGAAGCTCGGCGAGGGCGTCACCCACCTGTCGGTGGGACAGCGCGTCGCCGTGCCGTGGCTGGGCAGCGCCTGCGGGCGCTGCGAGCACTGCCTCTCCGGCTGGGAGACGCTGTGCGAGAGCCAGGTCAACACCGGCTACGGCTGCGACGGCGGGTACGCCGAGAAGATGCTCGCCCGCGCCGACTTCGCCCAGCTCGTGCCCGAGGGCGTCAGCGCCCTCGACGCCGCCCCGCTGACCTGCGCGGGCGTCACCACGTACAAGGCGCTCAAGGTCGCGGGCGTCGGCCCCGCGCAGCTCGTCGCCATCTCCGGGGTGGGCGGACTCGGCCACCTGGCGGTGCAGTACGCGAAGATCGCCGGTGCCACCGTGGCCGCCGTCGACGTCACCGACGACAAGCTCGAACTCGCCCGGGAACTGGGCGCGGACCTCGTCATCGACGCCCGCACACAGGACGTCGGCGCCGAACTGAAGCGGCACGGCGGCGCGCACGCCGCGCTCGCCCTGGCGGTGAACCCCGCCGCCTTCTCCGCCGTCAACGCCGGTCTCCGACGCGGCGGCAAGCTCGTCATGGTGGCCCTGCCCGCGCACGGCACCCTTGAGATACCGATCTTCGACACCGTGCTGAACGGCACCTCGGTGATCGGTTCCATCGTCGGCACCCGGCAGGACCTCGCCGAGGTCTTCCGGCTGCACGCCGCCGGCCGTACGCGGGTCATCCGCGAGACCCGCCCGCTCACCGCGGTCAACGAGTCCATCGACGAGGTCCTGCGCGGTCAGGTCAAGGCCCGCATCGTCTTCGACCTCGACACGGAAGGCTGAGACCGGTGCCCCCGCCCCTGGTGGTCGGCGTCGACGGCTCCGGGCCCGGCCTGCGAGCCGTCGACTGGGCGGCCGAGGAGGCGGCCCTGCGGGGAATCCCGCTACGCCTGGTGTACGCCTCCCTGTGGGAACGGTACGAAGGCCCCGCACTCGCCCCCGAGATCGGCGGCCCGGACGGGAAGGCGAGCGGTGAGGACATCCTCCGCGGTGCCGCGCTGCGGGCCCGGCACCACCAGCCCGGGCTCCCCGTCACCACCGCGCTCGTGCCGGAGGAACCCGAATACACCCTGATCCACGAGAGCCGCGGTGCCGCGGCCGTCGTCGTCGGCACCCGCGGCCGGGGCGCGCTCACCGAAGCGCTCCTCGGCTCCGTCGGCATGACCGTGGCCACACACGCCGACTGCGCGGTCGTCGTGGTGCGCGACGGCGGCGACCGCACGCCCGGGGACGACCCGCCGCGCACCGGCATCGTCGTCGGCACGGCCGACACACCGACGCCCGCGATGCGCTTCGCCTACGAGGCGGCGCGCCGACGGCGGGCCCCGCTCACCGCGGTGCGCGCCTGGCGGTGCCCCTCGCACGACACGGCCGACCAGCCGCTGCTCGCGGGTGAGCCCGAACGGCTGCGCGAGGAACGGGCGGCACGCCAACTGGAGGCCGCCCTCGCCGACACCCCGCCGGACGTGGAGCTGCGCCGCCGCACGATCGAGGGACCGGCCGGACGAGTGCTTCCCGAGGTCTCCCGGGGTGCCGCCCTGCTGGTGATCGGCCGCCGGCGCCCGGGACACGGAGGGCCGCGCCTGGGACGGGTGGCACACCGGGTCCTGCACCACTGCGACTGCCCCGTCGCGATCGTGCCCGACGACTCCTGAGCCGGATGCACGCACGGGCGCGACGCCCGGCACGGGCCGGCCACCGCACGAGCGGTGGCCGGCCCGTCCGCGTGGGCCACGACCGCCTCCGGCCCGAACGGCCGCCGCCGACTCCCCGCGCTGCGGGCGGTGCCGTTCGGCTACGACCCGAAACCGTGACGCTCCAGCCTCCGGCCGGCCGGGGCGCTCGCTGAGGAGGACCGGAACCGCACCGTCGCTCTCCGGCCGAACGGCCACCGCGGTCCCGGTGTCGCGGGTCCCTCCGTGAGGGCCGGGTGCCGCGGACTCGGGGGCGCTACCGCCCCGGGTGGGCACGACTCCGCCCCGGACCCTGACGGTCCGGGGCGGAGCGGGCGGGGACGTGTGCCGGTCGGTCCGGCCGGTGCCCCTCGGCCTCCGGGCCCGGTCCTCAGCCGCCGTAGTAGGCGGCGCGCATCAGCTCCTGCATGTCGTCCAGCATCGGCATACGCGGGTTGGCCGGCGCGCACTGGTCCTCGTAGGCGTTGAGGGCCTGCTGGGGGAGGGCGTCCAGGAACGTCCGTTCCTCGATGCCGAGGGCCTGGAAGGTCGGCTCGATGCCCACCGCGCCGCGCAGGCGCTCCACCGCGCGGGCCAGCGACTCCACCCCCTCGGCGGGGGTGGCGGCGGGCAGGCCGAGAGCGTGGGCCATCTCCTGGAAGCGCTCGGGCGCCCGGTACGTCTCGTACTTGGGCCAGGCGGTCAGCTTCGTGGGGACGGTCCCGTTGTACCGGATGACGTGCGGCAGCAGCACCGCGTTGGTACGGCCGTGCGCGAGGTGGAAGGTCGCGCCGAGGGTGTGGGACATGGCGTGGACGATGCCGAGGAAGGCGTTGCCGAAGGCCATGCCGGCGAGGGTTCCCGCGTTGTGCATCTTCTCCCGTGCCTCGGCCGCTCCGCCACGGTCGTTCACCGCTGCCTCGAGGTGGCCGAAGACCAGCCGTATCGCGTGCAGGGCGAGACCGTCGGTGAAGTCGTTGGCGTAGACGGAGACATACGCCTCGATGGCATGGGTGAGGGCGTCGAAGCCGCTGTCGGCGGCGAGCGACGGGGGCAGGGCGGCGGTGAGCAGTGGGTCGACGATCGCCACGCTGGGGGTGAGGGCGTAGTCGGCCAGCGGGTACTTCTTCCCGGTGGCCGGATCGGAGATGACGGCGAACGGCGTGACCTCCGCGCCGGTGCCGGAGGTGGTCGGCACGCAGACCAGGCGGGCGCGCGCGCCCGGGGAGGGGAAGCGGAAGGCGCGTTTGCGGATGTCGGAGAACTTCTGCCGCATGTCGGCGAAGTCGATCTCGTGACCGGCGGCGTGCTGCTCGTACAGCAGCCACATCACCTTGGCGGCGTCCATGGGGGAGCCGCCACCGAGCGCGATGATCGTGTCGGGCCGGAAGTCCCGCATGAGACGGGCGCCGTCCTGCACGGAGTCGATGCTGGGCTCGGGCCGGACGTTGTCGATGATCTGGAGGGTGACCGGCTCACGGCGCCGTTGCAGCACCTGGCTGATCCGGTCCACGAACCCGAGTCGGGTCATGGTCGTGTCGGTGACGACGGTGACGCGGTGGACGTCCGGCATGGAGGTCAGGTAGCGGATGGCCTGCGGCTCGAAGTAGATCTTCGGCGGGACCTTGAACCACTGCAGGTTGTTGCGGCGGGTCCCGACCCGCTTGATGTTGAGCAGCTGGGCGGCGGAGACGTTGTTCGAGACCGACGTGCTTCCCCACGAGCCGCAGCCCAGCGTGAGCGAGGGCAGCAGGCCGTTGTAGATGCCGCCGATGGCACCCTGCGAGGAGGGGGCGTTGACGAGGATCCGCACGGTCTTCATGTGTGCGCCGTACGCCTCCGCCAGGGACCGGTCCTCGGTGTGGATGACGGCGCTGTGCCCCTGTCCGTGGAAGGCGACCATGTCGGCGGCCAGGTCGAAGGCGTGGGTCTCGTCCCCGGCCCGCAGCACGGCCAGCACCGGGCACAGCTTCTCCCGCGTCAACGGCTCCTCCGCGCCGACGCTTTCGACCTCGGCCAGGATGATCGAGGTGTCGGCGGGAACCGTGAAACCGGCCTGCCGGGCGATCCAGGCCGGGCTCTGCCCGACGGCGTCGGCGTTCACCTTGGGCTCGCACCCGGCCCCCGAGCCGCCGGCCGGAGGGAACAGGAACGCCTCCAGCTTCGCCTTCTCCTGAGGGGTGGCGCGGTGGGCGTGCAGGGCGCGGAACTCGGCGAGCGCACTGTCGTAGATGTCCGTGTCCAGGATGACCGCCTGCTCGGACGCGCAGATCATGCCGTTGTCGAACGACTTGGACAGCACGAGGTCGTTGACGGCCCGCCGGAGCTTCGCCTCCTTGTGGACGTAGGCCGGTACGTTGCCGGCCCCCACCCCGAGGGCGGGTTTGCCGGCCGAGTAGGCGGCCTTGACCATGGCGTTGCCGCCGGTGGCGAGGATCAGCGAGACGCCGGGGTGCCGCATCAGCGCATGGGTGGCCTCGACCGACGGCTGCTCGATCCACTGCACGCAGTCCCGCGGCGCTCCCGCGGAGACGGCCGCGTCCCGCACGACGCGTGCGGCTTCGGCACTGCACCGCTGGGCGGACGGGTGGAAGGCGAACACGACCGGGTTGCGGGTCTTCAGAGCCATCAGCGCCTTGAAGATCGTCGTCGAGGTGGGGTTGGTGACGGGCGTGACCGCGCAGACCACCCCCACCGGTTCGGCGATCTCGACCATGTCCTCGATGTCGTCGCGTGCGACCACTCCGACGGTCTTCATCCTTCCCATGCTGTGTGTGACGTGCTCGCACGCGAACATGTTCTTCGCGGCCTTGTCCTCGAAGACCCCGCGCCCCGTCTCCTCGACCGCCAGGCGGGCCAGGGCGGTGTGCTGGTCCAGGGCCGCGACCGACGCCTTCTTGACGATGTGGTCGACCTGTTCCTGCGTCAGGGCCTCGTAGTCGGCGAGGGCCTTCAGTCCGGCCGCGACCAGACGGTCCACGGCGACCGCGGTGTCCGAGGGGGCCTCGCCGCCGGTCGTGGCCCCGGTCCGCGCGTCCTGTCGGGTCATGGTGGTCCGCCTTCGTCGTCAGGGGCCGCCGTGCTGTCACGGTGGCGCCGGGCGGGAGCGGCTCCACGGGCGGACCCTGCTTCCCCGTCCACTCTCACGCGGATTCCGGGGCCGCCGCAGACACCGAAGGGCCCCTCCCGGGCCCATCCGGCCCGGGTCCGGCAGGGACCCCCGGCCCTCCGTCCCGGCCGCCGGCGTCCCGAGCCGCGTCGGGCGCGGAACGGGTACCGGTCGCCGCCGGGGGTGCGCAGTCGTCGACATCGAAGGTCAGACCGTTCACCACCCCGACCACCCCCTCCAGCCGCCACACCGCGTGGACGGCCTCCGGGACACGGCTCCGCAGATCCACCCGGCCGTGGAGGGCGACCACCCCGTCGTGGACGGAGACGGACACGTCCGTGCCCCTCAGTCCCAGGCGGCCGACCAGGATCTCCTCGGTCACCTGGCGCCCGATGTCGTCGTCCGTGCGCAGGAAGACCCGCAACAGGTCCCGGCGGGTCGCGATGCCGATGAGACGGTCCTCCTCGTCGATCACGGGGAGGCGCTCGACACCACGGCGTTCCATCAGCCTCGCCGCGTCCGGGACGCTCTGCTCGGGATGCACGGTGACGGCCGGCGTCGACATCAGGTCCTGCGCGGTGACGGCACCGGCCGGGGCCCGACCCGACCGGCCCGCCTGGGCGCGCACCAGGTCGGTGCCCGAGAGCACACCGACCACCTTGTCGTCCTCGTCGACCACGGGAAGTCCGCCGATGCGGTGGCGGTCGAGCAGCCGCACGAGCTCCTTGAAGGGCGTCGTCCGACGGGCCTGGACGACGTCACCGGTCATCACCTGACCGACGGTGTGCGATGTCATGACGGGCATTCCTTCCTCTGCACGAGCCGGGACGGCGGGAGGGCGGCGGGCACCGCGTCCCGCCGGGCCGAAGCGTCCTCCCTACTGCTCGGGGCCGCCGCGCCACGGCGGGGGCGTGGCGGCCCTGTGGTCCTCCTGGGAGCGGTGCGCGAGGCGTTGAGCGCGGTCCCGCAGGCGGTCGTGGAGCCGGTCGGCGAGTTCCCGGGCGCTCGCCTCGCGCACGTGGACGACGAGAAGGTCGCCACCCACCCGGATGTCGGTGCCGGCCGACCACGGCAGCTCCACGTGGTGCGCCGCGGCCCTGACGATCCGCACCTCACCGCTCACGGGCGGCAGCCCGGGCCGGTCCAGCGCGGTGCCGACCTTCTCGCGGAGGTACGCCAGTTCCTCCTCGCCCACTTCGCCGTCGGCCCGTACCCGCACGGTGCCCGCGCCGTCGCGGATGCCGATGTCCTTGGCAGTCATGTGCCCCACTCCTCGTACTCGTTCCGTGTCACCGCAAGCCTCGCCGTCGGGGCGGCACCGGGCGCGGGCCGGACGGCCCCCGGCCGGTGCCGGAGGTCCCCTCACCTGGTGTCGCCGCCGTCGGTCCCTTCCAGGGCGGCCCGTCCGGCCTCGAGGCGGGCGACCGGCACCCGGAACGGCGAGCAGGAGACGTAGTCCAGCCCGGCGGCGTGGAAGAAGTGCACGGAGTCGGGATCGCCGCCGTGCTCGCCACAGACACCGATCTTCAGGCCGGGACGCGCGGCACGGCCCTCCTCGACCGCGATCCGCACCAACCGCCCCACACCGTCCCGGTCGAGGGTCTCGAACGGCGACGTGGCGAAGATCCCCTTGTCGAGGTAGGCGGAGAAGAACGCCGCCTCGACGTCGTCGCGGGAAAAGCCCCAGGTGGTCTGGGTGAGGTCGTTGGTGCCGAAGGAGAAGAACTCCGCCTCCGCGGCGACCCGCCCGGCCGTCAGGGCCGCCCGCGGCAGCTCGATCATGGTGCCGACCGGGCAGTGCACGGGAACGCCGGACTCCCGGGAGACCTCGGCGAGGACGCGTTCCACCTCCTCGCGCTCGATGCGCAGCTCCTCCACGGCACCGACCAGTGGCACCATGATCTCCGCTCGGGGGGAGCCGCCGGCCCTCGTGCGCTCCACGACGGCTTCGGCGATCGCCCGTACCTGCATGGCGACCAGACCCGGCACGACCAGACCGAGGCGGACACCGCGCAGGCCGAGCATCGGGTTCTCCTCGTGCATGCGGTTGACCGCGTCCAGGAGTTCGGTGTCGTGCGGGCCGGGTTCGACGCCCCGGGCCTCGGCGGCCGCGAGGCGTACGGCGAGCTCGGTGCGGTCGGGCAGGAACTCGTGCAGCGGCGGGTCGATGAGCCGGATGGTGACCGGCAGCCCGTCCATCGCCTCGAGGATGCCGGTGAAGTCCCGCCGCTGGAGCGGCAGCAGCGCGGCCAGCGCCCGTTCACGCGCGGACTCGTCCGGAGCCAGGATCATCGCCTCGACCAGCTTGCGGCGCTCCCCGAGGAACATGTGCTCGGTACGGCACAGCCCGATGCCCTGGGCGCCGAACCGCCGGGCCCGCGCGGCGTCCTCGGGGGTGTCCGCGTTGGCACGCACCTCCAGGCGCCGCACCGCGTCGGCGCGGCCCAGGGCGCGAGCCACCGCGGCGACCACGCCCTCGCCGTCCTCGTCCGCGGAGCCGTCCGCGAGGAAACGGATGACCGCCGAGTCCGTCAACGGCACCGCACCCGCGTACACCACACCTGCGGAACCGTCCACGGAGACGACGGTGCCCTCCTCGACGACCGTGCCGTCCGGGGTGGTGCACCGCCTCGCGGAGGTGTCCACGGCCAGTTCCTCGGCGCCGCACACGCAGACCTTTCCCATGCCGCGGGCCACCACGGCCGCGTGGCTCGTCTTGCCACCGCGGCTGGTGACGACGGCCTGGGCGGCGATCATGCCCGGAAGGTCGTCGGGGGTGGTCTCCTGGCGCACCAGCACCACCTTCTCCCCGGTCGCCGCCCGGCGCACGGCCTCGGCGGAGTCGAAGACGACGGCGCCGACCGCCGCACCGGGCGAGGCGGGGAGGCCGCGGGCGAGCGGAGCACCGGTGCCGGAGGTGTCGAACCGGGGGAACATCAGCCGGGCGAGCTGCTCCCCGGCGACCCGTGAGAGCGCCTCGTCCTCGGTGACGAGCCCCTCGTCCGCGAGCGCGGAGGCGATCGCGAAGGCGGCCTCGGCGGTGCGCTTGCCGACCCGCGTCTGGAGCATCCACAGAGTGCCGCGCTCGATGGTGAACTCGATGTCGCACAGATCGCGGTAATGCCGCTCCAGGGTCTCCATGTGCGCGCGCAGCCGGGCGTAGGAGCCGGGATCCAGACGCTCCAGTTCGGTGAGCGGGACCGTGTTGCGGATGCCCGCGACGACGTCCTCGCCCTGCGCGTCGGGCAGGTAGTCGCCGTACAGGCCGGGGCGTCCCGTGGCCGGGTCGCGGGTGAAGGCGACCCCGCTGCCGGAGTCGGACCCGAGGTTGCCGAAGACCATGCGCTGCACGTTCACGGCCGTCCCCAGGTCGTCCGCGATGTGCTCGCGCCGCCGGTAGAGCCGGGCGCGCGCCCCGTTCCAGGACGTGAAGACGGCCAGCACCGCGCGGTGCAGTTGTTCGGCGGGGGACTGCGGGAAGTGCTCGCCGGTCTCCCGGTGGATCAGCTCCTTGAACGTCCCGACCAGCTCGGCGAGGTCGTCGGCGGACAGGTGCACGTCGTCCGTCACGCCGCGTGCCGTCTTGAGCGCGGCGAGGGAGTCCTCGAAGCGGGCGGAGTCGACCCCCATCACCGTGCTGCCGAACATCTGAACGAGACGACGGTAGGAGTCCCACGCGAAGCGCGCGTTGCCCGAGACCTTGGCGAGACCGAGCACGGACTCGTCGTTCAGGCCGATGTCGAGAACGGTCTCCATCATGCCCGGCATGGAGAACCGGGCGCCGGAGCGGACGGACAGCAGCAGCGGATCCTCCGGCTGCCCCAGAGCCCGGCCCGTGGCGGTCTCGATCGCCGTCAGACGCTCGGCGATCTCCCCCCACATGCCCGCAGGCGCGCCACCGGTGTCCAGGAAGGCCCGGCAGGCCTCGGTGGTGACGGTGAACCCCGGCGGGACGGGCAGGCCCAGCCGGGTCATCTCGGCGAGGTTCGATCCCTTGCCTCCGAGCAGGCCGGCCATGTCCCGGCTCCCCTCGGTGAAGTCGTACACGTAACGGACCATGACGCGCTCCTCGGCCTCTGGCTTGGTCCTTCCAGCCTCGGACCGTCCGGCACCGCGCGCGAGACGCCGGCGGTCCCGGGCGGGGAGGCCGACCGGCCCTGTCCCGACCCCTCCGGCAGGCGCCAGCCGGTGCCGCGACGGGGCCGGACGAACCCCCCGTCGGGGCCGAACAGCCCCGTACCCGCCGCTGTCCCGGGGAGGAGGCTCCAAGTCGTCGGGGAATTCCTCGACACGGAATGCGACACGGGAGGGGACGCGTCATGCCGCACGACATCACCGTGGGGGTCGACGGCTCACCCGCCGGCCTGGCCGCCGCGCACTGGGCGGCCGAGGAGGCCGGGCGGCGGGGGACCGGTCTCGGCGTGGTGCACGCCTGGAACAGCCACCCCCGCCCCGCGCCCTACGTCCCCATGGACCGCACCGAGCACGACTGGGCCGCGGAGATACTCCACGAGGCCGTGCGAAGCATCGAGGCGGCACACCCCGACCTGCGCGTCACCGAGCGGCTGGTGCGCGACTCCACGGTCGCCGCCCTGGTCGCAGCGGCCGCGGACAGCGAGATGCTGGTCCTCGGCTCGCGCGGCCTGGGGGCCTTCTCCGGATTCGTGACCGGAGCAGTCTCCCAGCGCGTCGTGGCACGCTCCCCACGCCCCGTGGTGCTGGTCCGGGCCGGCCGGACGGCCGCCCAGGAGCATCTGCCCGCCGCCGACGGGGTCGCGCCGGAGGAGATCCCGCGCACGCCGTACCGGGAGGTCGTCCTCGGCCTCGACACCGCCCGTCCCTGCGACGAGGTCATCGCCTTCGCCTTCGAGGCCGCCAGGCGGCGCGACACCGGTCTGCGGGTGGTCCATGCCTTCCGTACGCCCCTCCGGCCCGCCTCCGACGCCTCGCTGGTCACCGCCCCGCCCACCGCCGTCCACCCGGTGCCGGACACACGGGCGCCAGGACAGGCGCGGGCGGACGCCGAACGATCGGTGACCGCGGTGCTCCGCGCCTGGCGGGAGAAGTACCCGGACGTCCCGGTCACCGAGTCGGTCACCGAGGAACGCGCGGCGGCCGCCCTGGTGCGCACCGCACGGGACGCGGGTCTCCTGGTGGTGGGCCGCCGCGGGAGCGGCCACGGCGCCGGGGGCCGCACCGGCCCGGTCGCGCACGCCGCCCTGCACCACGCCGGCTGCCCCGTGGCGGTGGTTCCGCACGAATGGTCGCCGCGCGAGGGCGCCAAATAGCGCTTTCACCCCGGGGGGGAGAGGGCCGTCACGACCCCACGGGCCGTGGCGGCCCTCCCGCACGATCCGCTCCCGTCTCGGAGGGGGGCCGAACGTCCCGGCCGGCCGGGACCACAGGGTCCGGGGGATGCCCTGTCCGGCACTGCTCCCCTCCCGTGCGCGGGACGAGTATCGAAACAGAAGGGCAAGACCCCCACGAGAGGACCTGTGATGACCGCGACGGTGACAGCCGGCCCCCGTACGGCCGACGCATGGCGGCGGTTCGGCGGCAAGGGGTGGCGCGAGCGCGTGGACGTGCGCGACTTCGTCCAGGCCAACTACACCCCCTACGAGGGCGACGCCTCCTTCCTCACCGGTCCCACGGACCGCACCCGCGCGGTCTGGGAGAAGGTGAGCGCGCTCTTCCCCGAGGAACGGCGCCGGGGCGTCCTCGACGTGGACGCCGCCACGCCCTCCACGATCACCTCGCACGCCCCCGGATACATCGACCGGGACCGCGAACTGATCGTCGGCCTCCAGACCGACGCCCCGCTCAAGCGGGCGATCATGCCCAACGGCGGCATCCGCATGGTGGAGAACAGCCTGAAGGCGTACGGCTACACGCCCGACCCGTTCGTCACGCGGGTCTTCGGCACCTACCGCAAGACCCACAACGACGGCGTGTTCGACGCCTACACGCCCGCGATGCGCGCCGCCCGCAAGGTCGGCCTCATCACCGGGCTGCCCGACGCCTACGGCCGAGGCCGGATCATCGGCGACTACCGGCGCGTCGCCCTCTACGGCACCGACCGCCTCGTGGCGGCCAAGCGCGCCGAACGCGCCCGCCTGGACACCCTGCCCTCGACCGCGGACGTCATCCGCGACCGCGAGGAACTCGCCGAGCAGATCAAGGCCTTGGGCGAACTGACGGAGATGGCCGCCGGCTACGGCTGCGATGTCGCCCGCCCCGCCGCGACCGCCCACGAAGCCGTGCAGTGGCTCTACCTCGGCTACCTGGCCGCCGTGAAGGAGCAGAACGGCGCCGCCATGTCCCTCGGCCGCACCTCCACCTTCCTCGACGTCTACCTCCAACGGGACCTGGCGGAAGGGCTCCTCGACGAGAGCCGCGCCCAGGAGCTGATCGACGACTTCGTGATCAAGCTGCGCATCGTGCGCTTCCTGCGCACCCCCGAGTACGACGCGCTGTTCTCCGGCGACCCCACCTGGGTGACCGAGTCCCTCGGCGGCATCGGCCTCGACGGCCGCCCCCTGGTCACCCGCACCACCTTCCGCTTCCTGCAGACCCTGTACAACCTCGGACCGGCCCCCGAGCCCAACCTGACCGTGCTCTGGTCGCCCCGGCTGCCGGGCGGCTTCAAGGAGTTCTGCGCACAGGTCTCCATCGACACCAGTGCCGTCCAGTACGAGTCCGACGACCTGATGCGCCCGCGCACCGGCGACGACACCGCGATCGCCTGCTGCGTCTCGGCCATGGCCGTGGGCAGGCAGATGCAGTTCTTCGGCGCCCGCGTCAACCTCGCCAAGGCCCTCCTGTACGCCGTCAACGGCGGACGGGACGAGATGACGGGGGAACAGGTCACTCCCGAGATGCCGCCGCTGACCGGCGAGTACCTCGACCACGAGGAGCTGAGGACCGCCTACGACCGCGTCCTCGACTGGCTGGCCGAGACCTACGTCGACGCGCTCAACGTCATCCACTACATGCACGACAAGTACGCCTACGAGCGCATCGAGATGGCGCTGCACGACCACCCCGTGCACCGCTTCATGGCCTGCGGCATCGCCGGCCTGTCCGTCGCCACCGACAGCCTGTCCGCCGTGAAGCACGCGCGCGTGAAGGTGATCCGCGACGCGACCGGGCTCGCCGTGGACTTCACGACCGAGGGCACGTTCCCGGCGTACGGCAACAACGACGACCGGGCCGACTCCCTCGCCGTCGGCCTGGTGGAGTCGTTCATGGCCAAGGTCCGCCGGCACCCCACCTACCGCGAGGCCGAGCACACCCAGTCCGTGCTGACCATCACCTCCAACGTGGTCTACGGCAAGCACACCGGCAACACCCCCGACGGCCGCCGTGCCGGACAGCCCTTCGCGCCCGGCGCCAACCCGATGAACGGCCGCGACCGGCACGGCGTCGTCGCCTCCGCCCTGTCGGTGGCCAAACTGCCCTACGAGGCGGCCCGCGACGGGATCTCGCTCACGACGACGATCACCCCCGAGGGTCTCGGACACGCCCCCCAGGAACGGGCCGGCCATCTGGTCGGCATCCTCGACGGCTACATGTCCGCGGGCGGCTTCCACATGAACGTCAACGTCCTGGACCGCGCCACCCTGGAGGACGCCATGGAGCACCCGGAGAAGTACCCGGAGCTCACCATCAGGGTCTCCGGATACGCCGTCAACTTCGTCCGCCTGACCCGCGAGCAGCAGCTCGACGTGATCAGCCGTACCTTCCACGGAACGCTGTGAGCACCGTGGCCGCGCCACCGGTCACCGGCCGCGTCCACTCCTGGGACCTGTCCACCGGCGTGGACGGTCCCGGGACCCGCTTCGTCCTCTTCCTCAGCGGCTGCCCGCTGCGCTGCCTGTACTGCGCCAACCCCGACACCTGGCACATGCGTGACGGACGCACGGCCACCGTCGACGAGATCATGGCCGAGATCGAGAAGTACCGGCCCTTCCTCACCGCCTCCGGCGGCGGAGTGACCCTCACCGGCGGGGAGGCACTGCTCCAGCCCGCCTTCACCGGCGCCCTGCTCCGCCGTTGCAAGGAGGCCGGCCTGCACACCGCCCTCGACACCTCCGGCTTCCTCGGCGCCCGCGCGAGCGACGCGCTCCTCGCGGACACCGACCTGGTCCTGCTGGACATCAAGTCCTTCGACATCGGCACCTACCGAAGGCTGACCGGAGGCGACCTCGCCCCGACCCTGGCCTTCGCCACCCGCCTGAACCGGCTCGGTGTGCCCCTGTGGATCCGGTACGTGCTGGTGCCCGGCTGGACCGACGACCTCACGGCCGTGGACGGCCTCGCCGAGTTCGTCGCCGGCCTGGACACGGTCGACCGCGTGGACGTCCTGCCGTTCCACAAGCTCGGCGCGCCCAAGTACGAGGTCCTCGGCATCCCGTTCCCCCTCAAGGACACGCCCACCCCCGACCCCGCCCTCACGGAGCGGGTCCGCGCCCGCTTCCGCGCCCACGGAACGGCGGCCTACTGACCGCGCGGCGCCGCCCCCCAGACCTCCCGGCGTGGTCCGGCGACGGGGTGTACTCCTGCTGCGTACGCGGCGGCCGGGACCGCATGCGGACGCTGCTGGACGCGGTGGTGGCGATCGGCAGCGACCTGGAACTGGAGGTCCGCACCGCGCCGAACTCGCCGTCGGGACCGTCGTCGCCGTCATCGCGGCCACCGCCGACGTGCGCGGAGCGATCGGCTTCTCCTCCTTCGGGGTCCTCGTCTACTACGCCGTCGCCAACGCCTCCGCCTGGACCCTCACACGTGAGGAGGGCCGCCCGCCGAGGATCGTCCCCGTGCTCGGCACGGCCGGCTGTCTCGTCCTGGCCTTCGCACTGCCGAGCGCCTCGGTGCTGTGGGGTGCGGCGGCGCTCGCGATCGGCGCCGCCGCCTACGGTGCTCGCCGGGTGCTCGCCCGCGGCTGAGCGGCCCTCAGGAACGGGGCCCGCCCTTTGCACGTCGAAGGCGGCGCTGCGCCTCAAGGCCACCCGCCGCGAAAACCTGCTCCGTGCGTGGAGGCGCACGAACCGGTCACGCGCTCCGCCACCGCTCCCGCACCAGCGGGACGGGGCCGATCGGCCCCCGTACTGCCCCCCGGTCGGCCCCTGGGCGCGAAGGGGGCCGGGCCGGATGCTCGAAGTGCAGGAAGGACGCCAACGTCTCGGAGGAGACCGCCATGAAGGACGTCATGCCGCCCCGCCCTTTGGTGCACGCGCTGCTCGCGGACGGCACCACCGTCGGCATCCGCGCCGTGGAACCGGGGGACCACGAGCAACTGGCCGGTCTCTACCAGGAGATGTCGCCGGAGAACCGGCGCCGCCGCTTCTTCTGCACCGGTGACCGCTCAGGCCGGCGCGCGGCCGAGGAGGCGTGCACGCCGTCCCGGAAGGGCCACCGTGCCCTGCTGGCCGAGCGGGCGGGACAGGTCGTCGGCCTGGCCGAGTACCACGCCGACGACACGGGGGAGCGGGCCGATCTCGCGGTCGTGGTCGCCGAAGGGTTGCACCACCGGGGCGTGGGCACCCTGCTCGTCGAGCACCTGGTCTCGCAGGCCCGCGCCGAGCGCATCACCGCCTTCACGGCCGACATGCTCAGCGACAACCAGGAGATCCTCCGGCTCTTCACCGACCTCGGTCTCCGCGTGACCCGCCGTTTCGAGGGCCCCGAGGTGCGCTGCGTCGTCGCGCTGGACGAGGACGAGACCTACCTCGCCGCGACCGAGGCCCGGGGCCGGACGGCCGACATCGCCAGCCTGGAATTCCTGCTGAAGCCCCGGACCATCGCCGTGGCCGGGGCGGGACGGCATCCCGGCTCGGTGGGACGGGCGCTGCTGCACCACCTGCGTGAGGACGGCTTCACCGGCCGCCTGTTCGCCGTCAACCCCGGCGCCGAGGCCATCCTGGGCGTGCCGTCCTACCCCACGGTCGGCGCCCTGCCCGTCGCCCCGGACCTCGTGGTCGTCGCCGTTCCGGCGGACGCCGTGCCCGCTCTCGCGGAGGAGTGCGGCAAGGCGGGAGTACGGTCCCTCGTCGTCGTGAGCGCCGGACTGGACGCCGCCCAGGCCGCGGCGCTGCTCACCGCCTGCCGGAGCCACGGCATGCGCATGGTCGGCCCCAACTGCCTCGGCATCGCCAACACCGACCCTTCCTGCCGCGTGGACGCCACCTTCGCCGCCACGCACCCCCGGGCCGGCACGGCAGGGGTCGCCGTGCAGTCCGGAGGCGTGGGCATCGCCCTGCTCGAAGGGCTGTCGCGACTCGGCATCGGCGTCTCGACCTTCGCCTCCCTCGGCGACAAGTACGACGTCAGCGGCAACGACATGCTGCAGTGGTGGGAGAGCGACGGCCGCACCGACCTCGCCCTGTTGCACCTGGAGTCCTTCGGAAACCCCGCCGCGTTCTCCCGCACCGCCAGGCGGGTCACCCGGCGGCTGCCCGTCCTCACCGTCGACGCGGGCCGCACCGACGCCGGCCGACGGGCCGCCGCCTCGCACACCGCCGCCGCGGCCACCGGCACGATGACCCGGCGGGCCCTGTTCACCCAGGCGGGCATCACCGCGACCCGGTCCGTCGGTGAGCTGCTGGAGGCCGCTGCCCTGCTCCACGCGCAGCCCCTCCCCAAGGGCACCCGCGTCCTCATCCTCACCAACGCCGGCGGTGCCGGTGTCCTGGCCGCCGACGCCTGCGCCGAGGCCGGCCTCACACTCTCCCCTCCCGGCCGTGAACTCGCCGAGGACCTGCTGACCCTGCTGCCCGAGGGCGCCTCAGCCGGCAATCCGGTGGACGCCACCGCCGCCGTGACCGAGGACCAGCTCCGCGAGTGTGTGGACCGGGTCGTGGCTCAGCCCGCCGTGGACGCAGTCCTCGTCGCCCTCGTGCCCACCGCCGTCGCCGCCGCGACCGGCGACGACCTCGTGCGGGCCGTCACCGCGGGTCCCGGCCGACGCGCCAAGCCCGTCACGGTCGTACGCCTCGAACAGGACGTACCCGTCACGCTGCTGCCCGCGCCCGACGGTGAAGCGGTCCCCTCGTACGCCGAGGCCCGGGCAGCGGCCGGCGCCCTGGCCCACGCGGCCCGCCGGGCCGCCTGGCTCGCCCGCCCCGCGGGCACCGTGCCGGACATCGAGGGCATCGATCGGGTACGTGCTCAGACGGTGGTCGAGAACTTCCTGGCCGGCCACCCGGACGGCGGCTGGCTCGATCCGCGCGCCTGCGCGGACCTCCTGGCCTGCTACGGCATCCCCCAGCAGCCCTGGGAATGGGCCGAGTCCGAGGACGAGGCCGTGCTCGCCGCCGAACGGCTGCGCGGCACCGACGGCACCGACGGCGCCGTCGTCCTCAAGGCCCACTGGCCGGGACTGGTGCACAAGAGCCTGCAGCACGCCGTCCACCTCGACCTGCGCGACGAGGCCCAGGTGCGTGCGGCTCACCAGGACCTGCGGGCCCGTTTCGAGGGCCTCATGACGGGCGTGGTCGTCCAGCCGCTCGCGACACGCGGCACCGAGCTGTTCACCGGAGTCGTCCAGGACGGCGTCTTCGGCCCGCTCGTCGTCTTCGGACTCGGCGGCACCGCCACCGAGGTACTCGCCGACCACGCGGCCCGTCTCGCCCCGCTCACCGACCACGACGTGCACGATCTGATCACCGCCCCGCGCTGCGCGCCGCTGCTCTTCGGCGCGCTCGGCGGCGGCCCCGTCGACCTGCGGGCCCTGGAACAGGTACTGCACCGGGCCTCCCGCATGGCGACGGACCTGCCCCAGCTCGCCGAGGCCGACTTCAACCCGGTCCTCGCCCGGCCCGGCGGCGTGACCGTGCTCGACGCACGGATACGCCTGCTGCCGCGCCCGCAGCAGGACCCCTATCTGCGCCGACTGCGCTGAGGAGGAACAGACATGAGGCAGCTCAAGGTCGGCTCCGTGATGACCACCGACGTGGTGCACACCGAGCACGACGCCTCCTTCAAGGAGATCGCCGGGACACTCGCCGAACACCGGGTCGGCGGACTGCCCGTGGTGGACGAGGACGGGCACGTCGTCGGTGTCGTCTCCGAGACGGACCTGACGATCCACCAGGCGGAGACCCGCCTCGTCCACGAGCCGCCCCGCGGCCGCCGGTTCGCGTGGCTCACACCCCGCGCCCGCCGCCGGACCGCAAAGGCCCACGCCCGTACCGCCGGCGAGCTCATGACCACTCCCGCGATCACGGTGCACGCCCAGGACACCGTCGTCGAGGCCGCCCGCACCATGGTCCGGCACCAGGTGCACCGGCTGCCGGTGCTGGACGAGGAGGGCCGACTGGTCGGCATCGTCAGCCGGCACGATCTCGTGCGGACCTTCCTGCGCACGGACGAGGAGATCCGGGAGGAAGTGATCCACGAGGTGCTGGAGCGGGGGCTCTGGCTCGGCCCGCACAGCATCGACGTCACCGTCACCCAGGGCGTCGTCACCCTGCGGGGCCGGATGGAACGCAGGAGCGAGGCGGCCATCGCCGTGGCCATGACCCTCAGGACCGACGGGGTCGTCGACGTCGTCGACGAACTCACCCACCGCTTCGACGACTCCCGGCCGCAGACCGGCACCCCCGCCGTGCGCGGGATCGCCGACGACTGGCTGCGGCACCTGTGAAAGGAGGCGGACGCCATGACGAAGCGGGTGCTGGTCGCCTACGGGTCGGCCAACGGATCGACGGAAGGCATCGCCGAGACCGTGGCCCGAGTGCTGAGGCAGGAGGGCCTCCTGGCCGAGGCGCGTCCGGCCCGCGCGGTGACCGGCCTCAACCCCTACGACGCCGTGATCGTCGGCGGCGCCCTGTACACAGGGCGCTGGCACCGGGACACCCGCCGCTTCGTCCGGCGGTACCGCGAGGACCTGGCGGTACGGCCGGTGTGGTTCTTCAGCAGCGGTCCCCTCGACGACACGGCCTCACGGCGGGACATCCCGCCCGTGCCCGGCGTCGGGAAGGCGATGAGGAGGCTGGACGTGCGCGAGCACGTCACCTTCGGCGGTCGCCTCACCGAGGGAGCCGAAGGCTGGATGGCTCGGATGCTGCTGCGCGACGGAAAGGGCGGTGATTTCCGCGACGTCGCGGCCACGGAGTCCTGGGCGGCGCGCATCGCCGGGGAGCTGAAGCGGACACCGCACGGATGACCGGGGCGACGGCCCGTCCCCGGACGTGTTGTCGCGGGGCCGGGCCGTGAGCACGACCGAGTGAGCACGACGACCGAGGAGGAGTCATGCGGGAACGTCATGTGGCCGTCGGAGTGGACGGCTCGCCGGTGTCCACCCGGGCACTGGACCGGGCGGCCGACGAGGCGACCCGCCGGAACTGCGCGCTGCGCGTCGTGTACGCGGTGTCCGACCGGGACGAGGCGCCGCCGATCCTCCACTACGCGGAGCGGCGCGTCACCGAACGGCATCCGGGCCTGCGCGTGGAGACGGAAGCCGTGGAGGGCGGCGTCGTACGGGCTCTGACCGAGGCCGGAGAGAGTGCCACCCTCGTCGTGGTGGGCCACCGGGACCTCGGCGGCCTCGCCGGCCTGGTGCTGGGCTCGGTGAGTCTGCGGCTGGCGGCGAAGACGCGGGTACCCCTCCTCGTCGTGCGCGGTGACCACGCGGCCGAGGAGGGCGGTGACGTGCTGCTCGGGCTGCGGGACACGCCCGACCGGGGCGCGGCCGTCCACGCGTTCCGGGAGGCGGAACACCGTGCCACCCGGCTGAGGGTCCTGCGGCGGGCCGGCCCCCGCCGCGAAGACGTCCCGTCCGTACCGCTCCCCGACGGCCCGCACGTGGGTCCCGCACCCCGAGGCCCCGTCCTGCGGGAGCGCGCGGAGACGGACCCGGACCCGTCCTCCTCCGACGTCGCCCTGGCGCGGGAGCTGTACCCGGCGGTCGAGGTGGACACCCGAACCGCGCGGGCACCGCTCCTCCGCGTGCTTCCGCGCGCCACGGAGGGGGCGTCCGTCGTGGTCATCGGGACCCGCCCCCGTACCGGGCCGGGTCCTCGGCCGGGCAGACTCGTGCACACGC
The DNA here is from genome assembly GCF_036189845.1 of Streptomyces griseoaurantiacus. Classification (NCBI taxonomy): domain Bacteria; kingdom Bacillati; phylum Actinomycetota; class Actinomycetes; order Kitasatosporales; family Streptomycetaceae; genus Streptomyces; species Streptomyces griseoaurantiacus. Next base: position 6,635,748 of record NZ_CP108326.1, read on the forward strand.
TGCTGCGCCACTCCCACTGCCCCGTGCTCCTCGTCCCGGACAACTGACGGGCGGAGCGGAGGACGTGCGGTGGGCGGCGCGCCCGCACCGTGACCGGTGAACACCTTCGAGAAGCGCCGGGTATGCGGTCCGAAGAAGGGAGTGTCTCGTCGCACACCCGGCGCTGACCGGCAGGGTCACGTCGTCGTGGCTGCAGCCCCGGTGGCTTCGACTGCGGAGGTGAAATCGGGGTGGACCCCGATCTGATCGAGCCACACGCTCATCAAATTGTAGCAGTTGAACCTTTCGATCTTTCCGTCACGGAGATACCAGAGGTCCGCCGCCGGCACGTCGATCCGGTTCCCGGTCGGTGGGATCTCGCCGGCCGGAGTCGGAAACCCTCCGAGATGCGTGCCCTGGATGCGCAACTCGACGGCGACGACATCGCCGAACGCGTGTACCTCGAGCAGCTCACGGTGTACGTCGGGGAACGAGCGGCCGAGGCCCGCGATCACCTGAGGAATCTGCTCTCCACGGAAACTCTGCGAGGTCGACATGTCGTTGAACGACCCGTCCTCGGTGAACAAGGCCAGGAAGCCTTCACCGTCGAGGACGTTCCCCTCCGCGAGCCGGTAGGCCTCGCGAACCGTCTTTTCGTTGCTTTCCATCGTGCTGTTCTCCTTCGAGTCCGCGACACGCTCACGATCCGCGTTCGTCCTTGATCGCTCCCCTGTCGACTGTCGTAACGGTAATGGTTACGGCAGACTGTCGCAACTTTCACTGTTACGACTAGACTGTCGTAACGTGGGGTGTTGCGACCGGAGAGGGGATCATGAGCGCCAACAGCAGGCTGACCATCGCCGCCCATGCGCTGGCCTGGATCGGTCTCTACCAGCGCCAGGGTCACGAGGTCGCCACCTCCGAGCAGATCGCAACCAGCGCGAACACCAACCCCGTGGTGATCAGGCGGCTGCTCGGCGAGCTGCGCAGGGCCGGGCTCGTGGAGTCCCGGCGGGGCGCGGGCGCGGGCTGGTCGCTGGCGCGCGAGCTGGGATCGATCACCCTGCTCGACGTGTACGAGGCAGTGGAACCCGGCCCGCTGTTCGCGATGCACCGCACCACCCCGGACCCGGGATGCGTGGTCGGTCACGGCATCCAGCCGGCGATGCGGGGCATCTACCAGGACATCGAGGAAACCCTGAGACACGAACTCGCCCGCATCACGCTCGAGAAGGTACTCGAGGACGTACTCGCGGCACCTCGCCTGCCTCTCTGATCAGCCGGGCGACCCCGTGCGAACCGCAGGGGCCGGCGTGGGTTCCGCCCACCGGGGCGGAGCGACGTGAGCGTGGAGACGGAACCCCGAGCCGAACGCGTCGATCCGCCGCCGGGAACGGGGCCGCCGGGAAGAGCGCCTTCTGCACGCGCCGCGTTCGGGATCCGGCGCGGATCGCATGACGGCGCACAGGTTCCACAGCCGGTCGCGCGCGCCGCTCATCCCTTCCTCGACGTCCACTGAGGCCCGACGCGCTCCCATTCCGCGCCCCATCGGTCGAGCCGACGCCGATCGAGCCACCAGCGGGCCGACGAGGCGGCCGTGGAAGCGGCGCCTGAGAAGGCCGCCGCAGCCAGAAGACCGAGCGAGCCCGCCTCGATGGCGGCCTCCGTGCGCCCGGTGGACTCTGTGGTCTGCGCCGACGGCGGCACCGCCCCGCGGCAGCTGAAGGAGAGGTGGGCAAGGGAAGCGGTGGGTGCTCGGGCCGGGAGGCGCTGGATGGGGCCGCGCACCGGCCGGGACGCCTCAGACGCCGACCGCGGTGGTCTCGTCCGCGAGGTTCCATTCGACGTCGACCACGCCCTCGACGGTTCGCGCCATGCGTGTGGCGAGGGGTACGACCGAGGTGTTCACGACCCGGCCGGTGAGAGTGACGACGCCGTTCGAGACCCGTACCCCGACCTTCCCCCGGAACGCCGGGAGGAGCGGCTCGACGACGTCCCGGCGTACCTCCTCGGCCAGTTCCTCGTCCGTGCGCAGGAAGACCTTCAGCAGATCCGCCCGGCTGACCACGCCCTCGAGGAGTCCTTCCGCGTTGACGACGGGCAGCCGCTTGACCCTCCGCCGGGCCATGATGCGCGCGGCCTCACCGAGGGTGGCTCCCGGGTGGACGGTGACGGCCGGGGCGGTCATCACGTCGGCGGCGGTCAGCGCGCCGGCCTTCGCCAGGTCGGGCAGGCGGCGCAACTGTGTGAGCCGGTCCGGATCGCTGTCACGGAACTCCTCCTTGAGCAGGAGGTCGGCCTCGGAGACGACGCCGACGACGCGGCCCTCGCCCTCCAGGACGGGCAGGGCGCTGACCTTCCACTCCTGCATGAGCGTGACGATGTCCTTGAACGGGGCGTCCCGGCCCACGGCTACGGCGGTGTGGGTCATGACGTCGCTCACGGTGTGCGGGCCTCGCATGGTTCCCTCCTCGAAATCACTGCCCGGTGCCGGTTCGCCGCGAGTCCGCGAGACGGACCGGGCGGCGTGGGGCAGGGCGGGGGAGGGCCGAACACCCCTCCGCGCCCCGCCACCGCACTGGGCACGCGGAGCCCCCGCCTCAGACGGGAGTTCCACTGCCGTGCGGCGCGTACAGGTCCAGCAGACGGATGCGGGAGATCTGCAGTCGGTGCGCCACCACCTGGCCGACCCAGGTGGCGACCGCCCGGCCGAACTCGGGGTCCCGCGCGCACGCGGCCCGTACCGTGTCCGCGTCGAATTGCCAGGCGCGTACGGGGCTGAGCGCCTCGGCGCCCAGGTGCCACCGGTACGGGGGGAAGTGCCAGGACCAGCCGAGCAGTTCACCGTGCCCCAACGAGTCGACGTCGGCGGCGCCACGGCCGGGCACGCGCAGGTCCAGGACGACGGTTCCGGTACGGATGATCCAGAACCGGTCGGCGGGCTGCCCTTCCTCGAACAGTCGCGCACCCGAGGGGAACGCCACTTCGTGGGCGATCCGCAGCAGCCGCTCCCGGTGCTCCTTCGTCATCGCTCTGGAAAGGGGGATGTCGGTCATCGTCCCGTCTCCTTCCCTCCGTCACGGACGGTGGGCCGTGGGCTCGGGCACTGGCCGCCGGGTTCTCGGCGTCTCCGCCGATGTCCTTCGCCGATGCCGGCCCACCGCCGGGCGAGCGGCGGAAAGGACGCCCGCTTCTCGCGGACCCCGATTGCGCGGTGCGTGACCTCCGGCCACTTCTCCGCGTCTGGTTTCGTCCTTCCCGCCACTACCAGCACACCACGCGATCGCCCCGGAGGGCAGGGCCGAAGGTCCCGGACGAGGGGCCGTACCGCCTTTGCCGCCAGGGCTCACCGGTGCGACTGTGAAAGTGGATCCCTCCTGCACGTCATACAGCGAGAGAGAAGGCGGTGGGAACCATGACACTTCCCCTGGTCGTGGGAGTCGACGGATCGGACGGCAGCCTGGCGGCGGTCGACTGGGCGGTGGACGAGGCCGCGCGGCACCACCTGGAACTGCGTCTGCTCTACGCCTCCCTGTGGGAGCGGTACGAGGGGTCGCTGCCGGCCACGAGTCGTGAGCGTCCCTCGGAGCAGGTGATGGCGGAGCACATCGTGGAGTCCGCCGCGGAACGGGTCAGGCGGCGCGACCCGACGGTGAAGGTCTTCACGGAGACGGTCGCGGCGGAGGCGGTGTCCGCGCTCCTGGACGCGGGCACGGACGCCGGCGCCGTGATCACCGGATCGCGCGGCCGAGGGGGCTTCAAGGGCACTCTGCTGGGGTCGGTGAGTCTGGCCGTCGCGGCCCGCGCCCACTGCCCGGTCGTCGTGGTCCGGGGCGACGACACGGCCCTGTCCGGGGCGCACGGCAGGGTGATCCTCGGTGCCGGGGATCCCGCCAACGGCCACGAGGCGGTCGGCTTCGCCTTCCGGGAGGCCCGGGCGCGCGGATGCGAACTCGAGGTCGTGCGGGCCTGGCGCTGCCCCTCGCCCGAGACCGTCGACAACCCGGTGCTGCCCACGGACCCGGCACGCCAACATCGAGAACGTGCGGCGGCGCTGCTCGACGTACTGGTCGGCGGGGCGGCGGCGGAACACCCGGAGGTGCGGCTGCGCAGGACGACGGTCGAGGGGCCGGCCCGCAAGGTGCTGGTGGACCGCTCGGCCGCCGCCGACCTCCTCGTCGTCGGAGCACGGCGACGGTCCGGGCGCTTCGGGCTCCAGCTCGGCCGGGTCGGCCACACACTGCTGCACCACGCCGCCTGCCCGGTGGCCGTCGTCCCGCAACCCGCGTGACACGCCGCACGGGCGGCGACACCGCTCCCCCGAGCCTCTGACGGACGGGCCCCTCACCCGTCCGCCGCCCCGCCCCCATCCGGCGTCGCCCGCGGCCCGGTCGGCGGGTTCCGCGGCAGACGCACGGTGAACTCCGTGGCTCCGGGTTCGCTGGTGACGGTCGCCGAACCGCCGTGCGCGGCGGCCACGGCGGCGACGATGGACAGGCCGAGCCCTGTTCCGCCACCCTCGGCGCCGCGGGGACCGTCCCCGTGCACGAACCGTTCGAAGAGATGGGCGCGCAGCGGGGAGGGAACGCCGGGACCGTCGTCCGCGACCGTGACACGTGCCGCGCCGCCGTCCTCCCGCGTCACCGCCACGGTCACGGTGGTCCCGGGAGGTGTGTGCAGGCGGGCGTTGGCCGTGAGATTGGCGAGGAGCTGGTGCAGGCGGTGGCGGTCACCGCTCACGACGACCGGCTCCTGCGGCAGATCGAGGACCCAACGATGCTCCGGGCCGGCCGCACGCGCGTCGGTGACCACGTCCAGCACGAGGCGGGTCAGGTCGACCGACCGCAGGTCCAGGGGACGGCCCGCGTCCAGCCGTGCGAGCAGGAGCAGGTCGTCCACCATGACCCCCATCCGCGCGGACTCCGCGGTGATCCGCTCCAGAGCACGGCGCACCTCGGGGGGCAACGGGCCGGGATGCAGCAGGGCCAGCTCGGCGTGACCGCGCACCGAGGCCACCGGGGTGCGCAGTTCGTGGCTCGCGTCCGCGGAGAAGCTGCGCAGGCGCTCCTCGCTGCGCTGACGCCGGGTCAGTGCCCGCTCCACATGACCCAGCATCCTGTTGAACGCCCCGGTGACCTGCTCCACCTCCTCACTGCGGGGGCGGGCGTCAGGGACACGCGCGGGCAGCGCCACCGTCCCGTCCGCCAGGGGCAGGCCACTGACCTGCGTCGCGGTGTCGGCGATATGGCTGAGGGGCCGCAGGGACCACCGCACCCACAGGGCACCGGCGACCCCCGCGCCGGCGAGCGCCAGCCCGAAGACGCCGCCCGCGACGATCTCGAGCCGGTGCACGGCCGCCTCGACGGGCTCGAGCGGGAGCCCGGTGATCAGAGTGTCGCCGTCCCGCCCGGGCCAGGCCATCACCCGGTAGTCACCGAGACCGGACAGATCGACGCCGTGCCCGTGCCCGTCCCTGGGGACGGCCGCCAGAGCCCGGGCGTCACCGCCGTCCACCCGGACGCCGACCACGCCGCCCACCGACCCGCCCGGCCGGACCACGGCGGCATTGGTCACCTCGCCACCCACGATCCGGGCCCCCAGCGTTCCCGATGCCTGCCGGCGGGTGTCACCCCGCTCGTCCCCGTCGTGGTCGTCCCGAGCACCGCCCGGGTGTTCCAGACTCGCCGGGAACGCGTTGCCGGCGTCCGCCAGCTGTTGGTCGAGGCGGTCGGTCAGGAAGCCGTTCAGTTCCCATACGGCCGCACCGCCCACCGCGGCGCACCCGACGGCGAGCAGTACCAGCAGTCCCGCGGTCAGGCGGGCGCGCAGCGTGTGGAACCGCGGCCACCTCACTGATGCACCGGCCGCAGCACGTAGCCTGCACCCCGCACGGTGTGGATCATGGGATCACGGCCCGAGTCGATCTTCTTGCGAAGGTAGGAGATGTACAGCTCGACGACGTGCGCCTGCCCCCCGAAATCGTAGGACCAGACCAGATCGAGCAGTTGGGTCTTGCTCAGCACCTGACGAGGATGCCGCATCAGACAGCGCAGCAACTGGAACTCGGTCGGTGACAGGTCGACCGGGTCTCCGCCTCGGGTGACCTCGTGGGCGTCCTCGTCCAGTTCCAGATCCCCGACGACGAGCAACGAGTCGGCGGCCCGCTCACGTGTCATCCCCGCGCGGCGCAGCAACCCGCGCAGACGCGCGACGAGTTCGCCGAGGCTGAACGGTTTGGTCACGTAGTCGTCGCCGCCCGCGGTGATCCCGGTGATGCGGTCCTCCACGGTGTCGCGCGCCGTGAGGAAGAGCACGCACACATGGGGCTGCCCGGCGCGAAGATCCCGCAGGACGGACAGACCGTCGCGGTCCGGCAGCATGATGTCGAGCACCACCGCGTCGGGCCGGAAGGCGCGGGCCTCACGGAGAGCGGCGCTCGCCGAGGCCGCACTGCGCACCTCCCAGCCCTCGTAGCGCAGGGCGCCGGTGACGACCTCCGCGAGGTCGGGCTCGTCGTCCACGACGAGGACGCGCACGGGGGTGCCGTCGGGACGGGTCAGAGCCGCGGTACGTGTCTTCATGGTCCTCCCAGCATCCTCCGTGACCCTCTGGATTTCCTCTGAGAAGACCTGCGACTCCCACTCGCACACTCCGGCCGGGTGGCACTCAGAGCCGCCTCAGAGGTTGCGGAGCCACAGTGGACAGCCCTCGCCCCCCTTGAGGAGGAGATGCTCATGGCCACCGTGACCGACCGACCACCACCGGCGCGCCATCGCCTGCCGGGCACGCCGTGGAGGCGGTCACCGGCCCCGTTGTTCCTGGCCGCCGCCTGGGCTGGAGGCGTCGGCGTGCTCGCTCTGTGGTGGCGGGACACGGGCACGGTCGTCGGCACGGCCGACTGGCTCACCGGCGCCGGCCGCATCACCGGACTCCTGTGCGGCTACATGTGCGCACTGTTGGTCGGCCTGATGGCACGGGTGCCATGGCTGGAGAGCCGGGTGGGCACCGACCGCGCCACGCGATGGCACGCCTCGGCCGGACGGTGGACCATCGCCCTGCTCCTGGCGCACATCGTGCTGATCGTTCTCGGCTACGCGGCCCAGGCGCACACAGGGGTGCTGAGGCAACTCGGCACGGTCGTGCTCGACCTGCCGGAAATGCTGAAGGCCACGGCCGGCGCCGTGATCCTGCTCGCCGTGGGTGTCACCTCGGCGCGCGCGGCGCGTCGTCGGATGCGCTACGAGACCTGGTACCACCTGCACCTGCTCACCTACGCGGCCGTCTTCCTGGCCTTCGCGCACCAGCTGGCACTCGGCGCCGACTTCGTGTCAGCACCACCCGCCCGCGCCGCCTGGTACACGCTCTACCTCTGCGTGGCCTGCCTGGTCCTGTACTACCGCGTCCTGACGCCCGCACGCCTCAACCTGCGGCACCGCATACGCGTCGAGGCCGTCGTGCCCGAGGCACCCGGCGTGTACTCCGTCTGGCTGCGGGGCCGCCGACTCGACCGGCTCGGCGCCCACCCCGGTCAGTTCCTCCGCTGGCGCTTCCTGACCTCCGGCATGTGGAACGCCGCCCACCCCTACTCACTGTCGGCCGTGCCGCGCGACGATCTGATGCGCATCACCGTCAAGGGGCTCGGCGACCACAGTGCGGCAGTCGCGGCACTGCGCCCCGGAACCCGGGTCTGGGCGGAGGGCCCGTACGGCGCCCTCACCGCGGCACGACGCAGCCGCCGGAAAGTACTGATGATCGCCGGCGGCACCGGGATCACCCCCCTGCGCACCCTGTTCGAGACACTGCCCGCCGCGCCCGGCGACCTGACGCTCCTCTACCGGGCACGCACACCGGAGGAACTGGCCCTGCGCGGCGAACTCGAGGCCATCGCGGCGCGGCGCGGTGCCCGCCTCGTGTACGTCCTGAACGGCCGGGACGGCACCCGCGCGCGCATCACCGCGGACCGGCTCAGGGCCGTGCTGCCGGACATCGACCGGCACGACGTCTATCTGTGCGGACCAAGAGGTCTGTCCCTGGCCGCGTACGACGCCCTGCGGGACGCCGGGGTGCCCACGTCCCGCATCCACCACGAGTCCTTCGAACTGTGAGCCCCGCCATGCGCGCCCACCCCGTCCGCCGCACCGTACTGACCTGCGTCGCCACCGTCACGGTCACCGTCCTCGCCCTGTCCCTCAAGCCCCACCACCCGCCGTCGGCCGCCGCCCCACCTCCCACGACACAGACGCCGGGGGCCACGTCCGGGGGATCGACCTCCGGCACCCGCACCGTCACCGGACCCACCGTCCAGACCCGCTACGGCCCCGTCCAGGTGGAACTCACGCTCGACGGTTCGCGGATCACCGCCGCACACGCCGTACGGTCCCCCAACGGGGACTCCCACAGCAGGGAGATCAACGCCTCGGCCGTCCCCGTGCTCGACCGGGAGACCCTGAACGCGCAGAGCGCCCACATCGACACCGTCTCCGGGGCGACCTACACCAGCGAGGGCTACGTCGGCTCCCTGCAGGCCGCGCTGGATCAGTCCCGCACGTGAGAGAACACGCCACCCTGGCCCCGGCACCGCCACGGAGCGCCAGGGCCTCGCGGAGATGGCGGTCACCTCATCGGCAACGGCGTCAGTTGGGCGGGCGTTGTCCTCCGAGTTCCCGTCCTGACCGGGGGAGTAGGCCCTCGTCACCCGCCGGCGGAACGCGGCGCTCGTGGACGAGCCGTACGGTGCCGTCCGCGATGCCGAAGCGACCGCTGCTGGCCGCCCCCGGACGCCGGTCCGCGGACGTCGGCTCCAGACGATCTCCAGACGGTGGCGAGCGTCGGCCGCATACGTGCGGCATCTGCCCGCGCCACCGCCGCAATCACACCCGTGGCACCCCGGGCGAGGCCCGTACAGCGGGCGGGATCAGTCACGTACGGGCAGCACAGTCGCCCTCATGGCGCGACTTTCGGAGGTGTTATGCCAGCGCACGGCCGTGGTCTGTGTGCTCTTCGCCGTGCAGTCGGTGGGCGACGCCGTGAGCGGTCTCCCCGCGTGAAGGCGTGCATTCTCGGACTGCGTGCCCCTTATCCTGTCGCCGTTCACCGGGCCGCGACGACGTTCGTGACATCCGCCACCGGAACTTCACATCCGTTTTCCCCGCTGGTCAACGGCCCCGGCGACGTCGATCGGGCCGTCGAACCCGTCGTCGGGCCGAAAGTCCGGGCCCCCGACACGGCCTCCCTACGATCGGACGTGTCAGCATGGAGGCACACGAGACGGATCGGCGCTCCGGCAGTGTGGCACCGGTCCTTGGGTCGCTGGAGAGTGCCTCCACCCCAGGCTTCCAGTTCCCGCCACCGTCAGCCCGCCTTCTCCCGGGGTTCGCCGCTGGTCTCACGACCCCCGAAGGGGGTACGACCCGTATGTACGCCAGCACTGTCGTCGAGGGGACCACCGTTCGGATCGCCCCGGTCGGGCCCATCGACTACGACACACTGCCCGCACTGCGGGAAGCAGTGAGGTCCCTGCCGCCGGATGTGGACACAGTGATCTGGGACCTCCGGTCCGCCACCTTCATGGACGTCGCCGGACTGCATCTCCTGTTCGGTCGAGCCCCGGAGGACGGGCCGTTCCACCGCACCGTCGGGGTGGAGAGACTGCGGCCCCAGCACCGTCGTCTCCTGCTCCTGGCCGCGCGCGTCCTCCCGGGGCTCGACGTCGCGGGGATCATCCGCGACGGCTCCCTCGAGCGGGCCGCCTGAGGATTTCATGCTCGTCGGTGGGCCGGCGCCCGGAGAATCTCGCTCAGGCGAGGGCGACGACGGCGACGACGCGTTTCCCCGTCGCGGCTGTCTCGACGCTGACGCTGACGCTGCGGGCGAGTGCCGTCACCATCTCGAGACCGTGCTGTCGACCTGCCCGGTACAGCCATCCATGTCGGCATGGGGTCCCCCTGGTGCCGCCCTCATACTGCATTCACGCGTTCCTGCGTACCCGCAGTCTGGTACACATGCCTGGGCCGTGCGGTCCGGTGCCGACACCTGTGTGGATCGATACAGGCACATGGGGCAGACTCGTCCCCGCAGGCCCACAACCGGGCGCGCCTAGGGACAGCCGAGGATACGTTGAGCGACAACGACACAGTGGACCGGCCGGAGCTTCTCGTCGAAGAACGCCTCGTCGACGGGGTCCGCGTGGTGAGCGTGCGGGGCGAGATCGACAACGACGGCAAGGACGTCCTGCGCCAGGCCCTGCTGCCCGCCGACGGTATGGAGCCTGCGCGACTGGTGGTCGACCTCAGCGGGGTTTCCTTCATGGACTCCAGCGGCATCAACGTCTTCGTCGCCGCTCACCAGGCCGTGACCGGAACTGAGGGCTGGGTACGGATCGCCGCCGCACAGGAGTCCGTCCTGCGTGTCCTTCGGCTGGTCGGCGTCGACGCCATCATCACTTGCCACCCGACCCTCGAAGAAGCCCTGCACCCCTGAAAGGGGCTCTACCGGACGGGCCCCGGGGGGCTTTCCCGGAGCCCGCGCTGTGCGGCCACGTCCAGTTCCAGGCCCACCGGCTCTGGCAGCGGCTCGCGTCACAAGCCCAGGTGATCATCCATTCCGTGACCTCAAGCAGGAGTACCGGCCCCGGTACCGGTCCATGCTGCGAGGCTCGTCGTCCCACCGCTGGCTTCTGTCAGCCGATGCCGCACCTCTGAGATCACGTCAGGTGGTCCCGGGGGCGTGGAGTGCGCGGCGAACGGCGTTGCGGAGCCAGCGGTGGGCTCCGTCGGCCGTGTGGCGGGGGTGCCAGGCCATGCCGATGTTCAGGGGCGGCAGCGGCACGGGTATGTCGAGGAGGCGCAGGCCGAGGGCCGTGGCGGTGTGGGTGAGTGGTGATCCGGGTTCGCCGGGGAGTGCGGCGGGGACGAGGCAGACGACGTCGCTGCGGGCCGCGAGGGCCATCGCCGCCAAGTGGCTGGGGAGGACTGCGGTGACCCGCCGGTGGAGGTTGTGTTCGGCCAGGGCGCTGTCGAGAGGGCCGGTGAACCGGCCTTTTCGGCTGACCACGACGTGTTCGGCGGCAGCCAGCCGCGGCGGGTCCAGGGCCTTCTCGGCGAGGGGGTGCCCCGGGCGGACGGCCGCCACCATCCGGAGCATGACCAGTTTTTCGACGCGGGTCTCCGGGTCGACGTGGTCGATGGATCCGATTTCCAGATCGATCCGACCCTCGCGGAGGGCCGGGCCGGCCTCCAACTCCTCGGTGCAGAACCGGAAGGAGACGCCTGGCGCTTCCTGCCGGGCCAGGTGCAGCAGTCCGGGGGTGAGCGCCGCACCGACCAGGTCGGCGGTCTGGAGGGTGAAGGTGCTGTGCAGGGTGGCGGGGTCGGCGCCTTCGCCAGGGCTGAGCAGCGCTCCCAGACGGCGCACCACCGCAGCGGCTTCCTCGCGCAGAGCCAGGGCGCGAGGGGTGGGGACCATGGCCTGTCCGGCTCGTACCAGGAGCGGGTCCTGGAGGGTACGGCGCAGGCGGCCGAGGGTGCGGCTCATGGCAGCGGGAGAGGTGTGCAGGCGAGCGGCGGCGCGGGTGACGCTCTGCTCGGTCAGCAGGGCGTCCAGGGCGACCGCGAGGTTGGCGTCAAGGGTCGAATGTCTGCTGTTCACCGGCGTGATTCCATTTCAGGCAATACCTTCTTGCCGTAGTTCCCATTGTGGCATCACCGTGGCGGTCCCCAGGATGGGACGTACCACCGAGGCCGTCGACGCCGATCGCAAGGCGCCCCTCGTCGACCGACGGTGCGCCTGAACCCTCCGGACCGCCGTCCTCTCTCGAGTCACCAGCCCCTTCGCCGTCAGGCAGAGCGCCAACTGCGCCAAACCAGCCGCCACTTCACGGAGAACCATCATGCCTGCTGAGGTAACCGAATCGCCGGTCACCGCGTTCCTACTCGTCAAGACCACGCCCGAGTGGCTCGCACTGACCGTCCCGGAACGGATCGACGCCTTCACCACCCAGGTCGTCCCCACGATCGAATCGAAAACCACCGGAGTCCGGTCACGCTTCTACGACACCGAGTTCTACTCCGCGCGCGTCACCGACGTCTGGGTCTGGGAAGCAGACGACCACCACTCCTACCAGCTCCTTATCGACGCACTGCGCGAAACCCCCTTCTGGGATCGCTACTTCGAGGTCGTCGACATCCTCGTCGGTACCGAGAACGGCTATGCCCGCAACTACCACGTCGACCCCGCCGCCACCCTCAGCACCTGACCAACAGCGGAGGGGAGGCCCCTGACTGCCCTGCGAGGGACAGGGGAGCCGTTGATCAACTGACCGGCTACTGAACATGAGTGTGGGACGTCGTGAGGGTGGCCGGCACCGAGGGCCGGTGACGGTGCGGCAGCCGTCGAGGACGTCGGGACGTTACTGTACTGGTGCCGGCGTGGGACGCGCCGGACGGCGGCGATGAGGTCGTCGGGTCGACGATGCAACGGCGCATGCCGGCCGTCATCCGAGTGTTCGGCCCGGGCCCCTTCTGCGGCCAGGTCGCCTCCTCGACTTCTCGCGGAATGGCCGCACCACGCTGTGAAGGTCAGTAACCGATGGAACCATCGCTACCCGGCGGGCATCTTGGTGGGAGAGAACCCGCGGACCCCGGTTCTCGGCGTCAGGCCTCCAGCACCCTGCAGACGGCCTGCTGACCTGGCGGCATTCGGGTAGCCTCTCCTCCCGACCTGCTCTCCAGCACCCCAACCTCGTTACTCCACCGAGGATTCGCGACATTCGAGCGCCATCCTTCTCGCCATACGTGTCCGCGCCACGCGATCCTGTGCCGGCCGGTGCGGCCACTGCGCGGTGTTTCTACGATCGATAACAAACTCAGGTGAATTCATGCCATCTTCCGACAACCCCGAAGTCATCGACGACATACGCCGTCGCTTCTTTCCCGTGCGGTTACCGGGCTCGGGCAGTGGAGTCGGCCGCTGCGTCGACGAAGCGACGTTCCGGGAGGCGGTCGGACAGATTTACGCGTCCGTCTTCCCCGATCGGGACGCATACCCCTACCGTCCCAAATCGAAAGAACTGGTAGCGGAATACCGGGCTCTCCACCAGGAGCGCATCCTCATCGAGGACGGCGACGGAAAGCTGGTGGGGTGGCTGAAGGGCCGGATGGCGGATCCCGACACGTTCTACCTGGGCACGAGCGGAATGCTGCCCGAATACCGCGCGCAGCGTGTCGCCGCCCTTTGCTATGTCAAGCTGCTGGAGTACCTGCAAGCGGTCGGATACGAGCGCATAACATCCGAACACCACCCGAGCAACCGCGCTGCGATGATCTTCCAGCTCAAACACGGATTCAGCATCGAGGGCATGAGCCTGGACGAGCGCTGGGGGCCGATGGTCAAGATGGTGCGCTTCTTCGACAAAGACCGCCAGGCCGAGTTCGATCGGCGCTTCGGATTTGAGCAGTACCCGAAGGGCTCCTGACTGCGTCCTCGGCAAACTCGCCGGCGAGTTCGGCACCCTTCTGGTGATCGGCACCCAGTCCGCCTCCATTGGCGCCCTGCCGCTGACCGTCGGCCGCGACACGGGCGGCAGGGGTATTTTCCACGAACGCCGAACACCACGCCTCGCTCGACCTGGAGGCTCCCACGCATTCGGCGCACACCGCGGCCGATGCCTGATCCCTCCAGTGGGCCCGTCACCACTTCCCGTGAACGGGCGGCAGGTTCCGCTCGGGGTCCTGCCGCCACTCAGCGATCCGATGAGGATGCGTGCACATCACCTACCTGCTTGCCACCGGCAGCAACGCGGTCTACGACGGCAAATACAGCCACAGTGGGCGCTACCACACCTACGGCCAGCAAAGCTTCGTTCTCGACCTGATCAGGACCATGAGCAGAGCAGGCCACACCGTGCGGCTCAACGTCGACACTCTCTCCAGCCTCGCTCTGGCCTCGACCTTCCGCGACACGGACTCCGTCACCGTGACGGAGGAGATCGATCCGTCGGGCAAGACTGATCTGATTCTGGTCGACGAGGTGCCCGACGAGATGCTGATGCAATTCGATGAGCACGTACCGGCGTTCAGGATCGTCCACCACGCGGGTCGTCGCTCGTCCGACTACCTCGTCTCGCGCTGCTCCCGCTTCCTGTGCATGACGGAGAACGCGCTGTCACTGCAGCGGAGACACCTTCCCGCGGACCGGGCAGTTCTCGTTCACCAAGGCGTCGACCTGGAGCGCTTCCCCGCAGTTCTCGCCAAAAGCGGCCGTCGGCGACCTCGGGTCCTGCTCTACTGCCGGCTGGACTCCGGGCGCGAGGCCTTACTCGGCCAAATCATCGAGAACATCGACCGCGACGAAGTACTCGTGTACGTGGTGGGCGAAGGCCCGGGGTTCTGGGACATGAGCGACCGCTTCGGCAGCGAGATCATTCTCATCAACCACATTCCCTGCCAGTCGATACCCAACCTGCTCGGGGAGATGGACGTCGTGATCTCGCTCGGGCGCGGTGCCATGGAGGCCATGGCGACGGGTATACCGACCCTCTGCGCCGGCCACCACTACGCCGGCCCCATTACGGCGGACAACATGGCCTCCCTCATGCGCTACAACCTCACCGGAGCCGTCAGCGACCGCGATCCGTCCCTCGTCATGACGGACATCCGCGAGGCGCTGAACAGAGACCGGCGGGAGGTGCGGGCACTGGCGGAGGAACGGCTGTCCGCCGACGCCTTCTTGGAAGGCGTGTCCGACCTGTACGCACACATTGCCGCATGACGGAGAGGGAAAAGGGCGGGACACCAGACCGTGTGGGCGATGCGGCACCGGGCGTACACGCGCCGAAGCTCCTCGTATCCCGCAATCAACGGCTCTACTACGCCGGGTTGATCGTCTCCCAGACCGGTACCAACACACAGCTCGTGGCACTGGGCTGGTACACGTACCAACGCAGCCACGACGCGTTCGTCCTCGGGTTCGTCACCGCTGCACCGATCTTCACCATGGTGCTGTTCAGCCAGGTGGGCGGCCTGGCCGCCGACCGCTTCCCGCCACGCCGGGTGTTGCTGTGCACCCATTCCCTGCTCGCACTGGTAGCCCTGTTGCTCGGCCTGTTGTCGTGCAGTGGCTCGCTCGAGGTGTGGCACCTCGTGGCCAGCTCGCTCTGCGTCGGCAGTATCAACGCGATCGGTCTGCCGGCGGAGCAGGTGTTCGTCTCGGAAGTCGCGGGCGACTCTCTGCTGACGCGGGCGGTCACGCTCAATAACGTCATCCTCAACCTGTCACTGGTCGTCGGCTCTTCCTTGGCGGGCCCCCTCATAGGAGCGGTGGGCCTGGGGGGAGTGGTCCTGTTGAACGGGCTCTCCTACCTGGCGATGTTCACTGCGCTCCTGCTCATCCGCCCTGCACAACTCCACGTTCGCCCCCGACGGGCAGGCGCGCGCCCCCGGGTGCGCAGCGCCTGGGGGTACGTGTGGCGCAGCCCCAGCCTCACTCTGCTGCTGCTCGTCATCGGCACTGTCGGCCTCTTCGGTGCCAGTCTCCCCTCACTGTTGCTATTGCTGACCGCTGGTGAACTCACGGAAGAGGCCGGGGCGTACGGCATCCTGCTCGCCGTCATCTCCGTAGGCTCCCTCATCGGAGGATGGCTGACATGGCGCACCGACGTCAGCCTGGGCACCGTGCTGATGAGCAGTCTTCTGCTCGGGTTTCTCGAACTCGGCACTGCGGCCATGCCGTCTCTCCTTGCTCTGGGCTTGGTGCTGCTCCCGGTCGGAGCGGTATCCCTCGTCCTGCGGGCAGGCATACTCAGCCTGGCGCAGCTCCAGACACTGGCGGAGTTCCGTGGCCGGGTGGTGGCGATCTTCCAGCTCGTATACCGAGCGTGCTGGTTCCTAGGCACCCTTGTCGCGACTTGGGCGGCGCAGACGTGGGGCCCTCGTATGGCGATCGCGGTGGGTGGAGCGGCGGTGACATCGGTGGTCGCGGCGATCATTCTGGTGATGACGGTGTTTCGTGCGATGTCGGTGTCGCTGGTCGTACGGCGCCTTCCTCGCGTCAGCCTCGCCCTCACTCCCGACCCCGCGGGCCGCCACCGGCGTCCCCCTCACATGGCCGCAGATTCATGAGAGGCCGCCGGGAGGGTGGACGTGTGGCGTGGACCGGCGGTACAAGCGGTTCCAGGCCCAGGTCGCCGTGCGTGGCCGCGCCGGCAATACCCGGGGACAGCGGCAGTCTGTTCCTTTCGTAGGTGAGATGGACTTTGACCCCGAATTGCCTCGGTCGGTCGGATTCGGTCCCGTCAGTGGCCCTCCTTTTTGTGGTCCGCGGACTGGCAAGTCGATCGCGCAGCGCGACCAGTCCAGCTCACCCAACCGGTGGCGCCATCCGTCGGAACAGTCCTCACAATTCGTCCGGCACGCTCGACGGGAGCCGTCGTGCACGGACCGACGAACGACCACTTCATAAGAAACGACGCCTTACTCGTGCAGTTGTTCTATGCTTCCCTTGAGCGCCTCACCGCCCCCCGGATACACGTGACTTGACGGGAAAGAGCAGTCGAGGCCGAGCGCTGGGGGGTTCCCCGTGTGCCCCCCGCATCCAATTCTCCCAGCAGAACGGTTCTTGTAATGGTGACAGCGAAGAGCGGTGTTCGAATCGCCGGCTTGATGGGCGGCTTAGCACTGGCTGCGACCGCGTCCCTCACGGCCTACTCGAGCGATGCGGCGTCCTCTACGGGCAATCTCTCGATGGACGGTCCAGTGACTCGGGTAGAGGCTTCCGAAGTCTCGTACCCGGGCGACTCGGATTCGGTTCCGGTCTATCCCGGTGAGTCGGTCCCTGAGTACCCGGTTGGTTCGAATTCCGACCCGGTCTATCCTGTCGGGCAGGGTCCTGAGTACCCGGTTGGTTCGAATTCCGACCCGGTCTATCCTGTCGGGCAGGGTCCTGAGTACCCGGTTGGTTCGAATTCCGACCCGGTCTATCCTGTCGGGCAGGGTCCTGAGTACCCGGTTGGTTCGAATTCCGACCCGGTCTACCCTGTTGGGCAGGGTCCTGAGTACCCGGGCGACTCGGATTCGGTTCCGGTCTATCCCGGTGAGTCGGTCCCTGAGTACCCGGTTGGTTCGAATTCCGACCCGGTCTACCCCGTTGGGCCGGGTCCCGAGTACCCCGTCTGACCTGCAAACTTCGCCTCGTAGGTTACGGCGAATGGTCTGAGTAAGCTTTTGCGCCGGTGTATTTCAGAGCTGACCTAGGTCCCGGCGCGAGAGCCTGCTGTGACAGTGCTGGTGGCCACAGCCACTTGTTGACGGCTGTGACCATCAGCACTGCTCGGAGTGGACGGCGAGTCTGCCGCACGGAATGGCACATGAACGCGGTGGTGAGCGAGTCCTGTTGATCCCTCGAAATGATTCGCCGCGCGCGGTATGCAGCTTCACGGGTTGGCTCCCAGCACCGCGCGAGACCGCCCGTCTGCAGGACCTACCTGTCTCGGCCAGGCCGCACCGGCTGCGGAGGTGACCGTGCACCACGCGAGCACAGGTGCGGTAGGCGGAGGGCGAAGAAGCGGCCTCGTACCCGGACGTGAAGGGGCCCGCTGGGCTGCCCAGGCTCACCTGTGTCCCGCGCGACCGCATCTCTTCGACCGGCCGAACGGCGACCACGCTGTACGTTCACGGTGATCGACCACATCGGCTGACCCACACCGCAGGAGATCATATGCCCCTCCCTCCTCCTGACTTCGCACGGATATTCGTACCTGGATCGAGCCGCCTCTTACCTGATGACGGTGGCAGTCTGGTGGTGAGGGTGCTGACCGGCGTCCCGCTGTCGCTGCCGTCCGGCCATGTCATCGCCATGGAACCGCTTGGCTGCGGCATCGGCGATCCCTCCGAAACGGCGTTCACCCAGCACGTCCCGCCGGGCATTTATCCGGTCGTTCTGGTCGCCGTGGACCTGATCGACATGGAGGGCGGAGTCCAGGACAGTCGCGTGGCCGCAGCCCGGCTGGAGATACGGGGCGAGCCCGTCGCCACCTGGGAGTTGGCCCTCCAGCCCGGTCAGGACGCAGATCAACTCGACGACGATGAACTCTTCGGATATCCCGTCGACGGTGGCGCCGGATGCTTCGTCGACGCCCAGACCTTCCAGGCCGCGGGTGAAGAAGAAGACTTCGCCGGCCGGGTCATGGACTCCCTGTGGGGCAAGCCTCAACCTCCTGTCGGTTCGGTCCCTGACTGCGCCCCGGTCACCATGCCGGTCGGCGGCAACGAACATGCCTTGGTCATGTTCGGCACAGGCAGCGGCGATGGCACTTACCCGACTTGGATCGGCCGCAATGCCAACGGTGACATCACCTGCTTCCTCACCGACTTCCAGATCCTGACGGACGAGGACCACCAGGAAGTAAATGGTGATGCATGGAGGAACCGAATTCCTGCCCCGCCGGACACCGCCACTCAGTACCACACCTTGAAGGACCGGCTGCAAGGCAGGCCCCTCCTGACCGAACTGCTGCCGGGCGGCACCCTCCGGCTGGGGTCGCTCTCCTCCGCATCCGGAGCGTTCCTTCTCCTGAATCAGGACGATGGTGATGTAGTGATCTACCGTGACCAGGACGGCACGCCGGTGTGGAGGACCGGAACGCAACTCGAAGACGAACTCACCGGCCTGTACTCGAACCGCCTGGTACTGCACAGCAGCGGTGACCTCGTTCTGTTCGCGCCCACCGGCACACAGCTTTGGAACAGCGGAACGCGGGGCCGTGACGTTCAGCGTGCGGTGCTCACCGACGAAGGCAGGCTCACGCTTGTCGGCCCAGACGGTGGCGAAGTCTGGTCGTCCGAGCTGTCGTCGGCTTAGGAGGACTGAACCAGGGACCGTTGCCCTCCCGCACGCCCAGTCGAAAGCCCTGGAGGATCTGTGACGAGATTGATCGGGGTGAGGCGGTAGGCCGCGGCCTGTACGCGTTGGTCCATGCGCTGTCCGACAGCGCCGTCAACGTGCCGCGTGGACACCGGCGCGCCTCGGGGGCAACGGTGTCGTGCGGGAGATGCGCGGGTGCCGTGCGTGCTCCTGTTCCTGTTCCTGCGGAGCGTCGGCCTGCGACACCTGTATCGCTGCGATGCCTCCGAGGCGGCCGGCACCGACGCCGTCACGTAGGGCAGACGCGCGAGACCGAAGCGAAGTGGAGGTAGTTGCCCGGTCGACAGCGACGGCAGCTCCTGCTGTGCATGTCCGACCCGCATGGACGGCCGCCCAGAGGCAGCCGTCGAACTCGCTCACACTGCCACACCGCGAGTGTTCAGCCCCTCGCAGCAACAACCGGCCGACCCGAAGCACCTCCCCGTTTCGATGCTTCCGTCATCTCCTCCGGTGGAGGCGGCTCCGGGAGGGGCACTGTCATTGCCTGTTCTCACACGACCCCACGGTCAGCGGCATCCCCTTCGAGGTCATCGGTAAGGGCGAGCGTCACGGTGATCTGTTTGCCCCCCCGTTCCTCGCGAACGCGGAAGCTCTGGGATACCGCCATGACGATCTCCAGGCCGTGCTGGCCCACGCGTTCCGGGTTGGCCGCCAGTACCGACGGCTGCACATCGCTCCTGTCCCATACGCTGATCTGGACGGCATCTTCCCTGAGCTCCAGCCTCAGTAGGCATGGGCCGGGGGCGTACTTGCGGGCATTGGTCACCAGCTCGCTGACCACGAGCTGCGCCACGTCCATCGCACGAGCCGACACCGGTATCCCGTGGTCGGTCCGAACAGTGGTGAGGAAGCCGTGGGCCATGGCCCGGGCCTCAGCGATACGGGTACTGCCCTTCAACGTGGCAGAGACGGCGACTGGGCCTCTGCCGATCGGCTCCTGTCCCTCGTCCCGGGCAGCAGCATCCATGGACTCGCCTCACTTCCGAAGCGTTCAGCACTACGCAACCCGACTGCCCTGAAAACCTCGCAGCACCTCACTCGGCGGGGCCCGCGGCCGGGAGTCGATCACGGCTCTCCCCGTCCGGGCAGAGCGCAAGGAACCTTACAGAGGCACGCGAGCAGAGCAGGAAACGGGCCCCTTTTGTCGGATCGTGCCCCTGCTGCGTGTCGTCGCGTGCGGCGGTTATGCGTCCTGAAACCTCTGCCACTCACAGCTCATCGACTACTCACGCCGGCTTCGCAGCGTCATAGCACTTTCCGGCGGCAGGACCAAGTCGAGCGCGTGTTCGACATTCTCTTCGCGGTGCGATTATGGGAGCTGTGATGCTCACGCAGTTCATGGGCGAGAGTCGGGCCGCCGAGTACTTGAATGTGTCACTCACGTGGGTCTATCGGGACGCCCCCCGTTCGGGGCTCGTACCTCACAAATTATGGCGGGGGGCGTGACGCCAAACCGCAGTTCAAGATCAGCGAGGTGCAGGCCTGGGCTCGTCAGCGACGGCTCGGCTGATGTTTTGGGTGTTCAGCCACCGACTCGGCGGCTGAACACCCACTTCGTTCACTTGCCCAGAGCCAGGTCGAGCATCTTCGCGGCGGTCCGGATCGATCCTGGCGTTAGGGGCGATAGATCTTGAAGGTGACGTCCAGGCTCTGTGGCCCATCCATTCGGCGAAGTCCGTGATGGGAATGCCCTTGCGCAGGCAGTTCGAGGCGAAGAAGTGACGGAGGCTGCAGAGCGCCATGCCCTCCGAGATCTCGATCGCGCCTGACCTCCGCCCGACGCCGACTCCCTTGACGGCCCGTCAGTTCTGACTTCGGCGATGCGTCATGCCTTGCTTCCACGCCGGGTGTCCTGGCCGCCCGACGCGCTGTCGTCATTCTGCGCGTACCTTCCGATACGGAGTCATTCCGAACGGGCGCTCCCGCACGTCAGTGTTCCGTAAGGGCCCGGCCGGTGGGCGTTCCCTCCGCCGGATCCTAGGGTGGCGGCTGCGCCCCACGCCCGGCCGACGAAGTTCTCCCCGCGTCCCCGCCACCTCGCCCCTTGTGACTGCCGGGCGTCAGCACGCTCATTTACCTCGATCACTCCCATGAATGCCGCAAGGAGAGAGATGAAGAAGTGGATCGCCGAGTTCATCGGCACGATGTTCCTCGTTCTCACGATCACGACGGCGGTGCTTTCCAAGGCCGCCATGGCCCCGCTGGCGATAGGCGCGGTCCTCATGGTGATGGTGTACGCGGGAGGGCATGTGTCGGGAGCCCATTTCAACCCGGCCGTCACGCTCGCGGTCCTCTTACGGCGGCGTCTCACGGTGGTCGACGCCGTGGCTTACCTCGTGGCGCAGTTGGCGGGCGGACTGACGGGAGCGGTGATCGGGCGCTGGGCCGTGGACCCGGCCGAGGTGACGGCCGTCTCCTTCTCGGGCCGTCACCTCGTGGCGGCGCTCGCGGTGGAGGGCCTCTTCACCTTCGCACTGGCCTATGTGGTGCTCAACGTCGCCACCAGCAGTGACCATGAGGCGAACTCCTTCTACGGGCTGGCGATCGGTTTCACCGTCCTCGCGGGCGCGGTGTCCGTGGGCGGTGTCTCGGGAGGAGCCTTCAACCCCGCCGTGGCCGTCGCGGGCTCCGTGGCCGGGCTGTTCTCCTGGTCCTCGCTGTGGGTCTACCTCCTCGCCCAGACGGTCGGTGGCGCTCTTGCGGCGCTCGCCTTTCTCGGGCTCAACCCTCATGACCGTGGTCCTGTCCGGAGTGCGCCGGAAGCGGTGTCCGGCGTCGAGGCCGCGGACCCGGGGGCTCGGCACTCGGTCTGAGCGCGCGGCGGGCCTGTCCGTTCCGTCGACGACAGGACCGCCGCCACCGCAGGGTCGGCCACGGACGCGGCGATGACGGTGTTCGTGGAGATGGACCCCGCCGGCGGCGGGGAACCGAGCACTGTGATGCGGTGGCCTTTCGCCCGGCCGTCGGTCACCGCCGCGAACTGTCGCACGAGAGCGTGCCGCACCGGCTCGACGACACCGGCCTCCTCAGTCCATTCCCCGCTTCCCGGGTGTCCAGAAGGGTTTGGTGGAAATGGCGCGGCGGTTCCAGCCGCGGTCGTTGACGAGGTGGGTGCGGATCATCTGGATGGTGCGGGCCTCGCCGGCGAGGTAGGCGGCGCCTGGGGTGTCGGGCAGGTCGAGGGCGGCGACGGCGTCGACGAGTTGCCGGGAGGAGGCCGCCGGTGTTCCGTGGCGTGCGATCCGGGTCAGGGGCCGGGGCAGATCGATGTGATCGGCCTCGGTGTCGGCCTGGTGGACGCCGAAGACGGGAACGTGGGCGGGCACGGCGCGCAGCAGTGCACCGAAACCGGCCGCGGCGGACTCTTCGCCGGCGAAGAGGTGCCAGGGAGCGTCTCCTGTGAGACGGACGGCCCGGGGGTCGCGCACGAACGTCACATACTGTCCGGTGCGGGCGTTCTCGGCCCACTGGAGACCGATGCTGTCAGGGGTGCCGTGGTCGAACAGGACGAGGTCGATCCACCCCTGTGCGGAGTCGAAGTCCCAGACGCTGTAGGTACGCAGTGTGAGCATGCTTCCGATGCGCACCCGGATGTGGTCGCCGGGCCGCCAGTTCAGGCCGGCCAGCTTGGGCCCTGCCAGCCGCATCCGTCTGGAGGTGGGCGTGAGTTCCTCGATCTCCTGGATGTGGCCGCCGGGCAGCAGTCGCCGGCTGAGGTCGAATCGGCCGTTGTCGGGTGAGGAATCGTTCACGGGGTTCATCGTTCGCCTGCCTTGGTCAGTTGCCGGTCATCGGCGTCGGTGTGGGGGTTCGCCGGGTGTGGACGGTGCAGGTTGTCTCCCTCGATGTCGACATCGGGCAGGACGCGGTCGAGCCGCTTGGGCGGCCACCAGGCCTTGTCATCAGGAGATACAGAAGTGCGGGGATGAGGCACATCCGCACGACGAAGGCGTCGAAGACGACCGCCACCGCCAGGCCGAAGCCCATCGACTTGACCATCGTGTCCGACATGAGGACGACCCCGGAGAACACGGCGATCGACCAGGGCGATCAGCCACCCGGTGAGGAAAACGGGCCAGCGACGGTACGCGGTTGTACCGAGACGGTAGAGAAGGGTTGCCATGTCCCGACCGTAGGGTGGCGTTCATGCGCATGGCGGCCAACCAGTACCTCACAACGGCCAACCCGGGAGACGCGGACGCTCCCGTGTCACCGATCCTGAGCATCGACCGCGGAAGCACCGACCAGTTCGAGCAGACCATCGAGGCGCATGCCCACCCCGAACCCAAGCTGATCTGGTCCGTGAGCGCGACGGCCACGGTCACCGCCGCCGCGCGCCACTGGCTCATCCCGCCCGGATACGGCCTGTGGATCCCCGGTGGCGTCGAACACGGCGGGGCGGTACTGCGGGCCGGTGAGGGATCCGCCGTCGCCTTCTCCCCGGACCACTGCCCGATCACCTGGCCCCGGCCGACAGGTGTCGCGGTCGGACCCCTGCTGCGCCAACTCATCGCGCACCTGCACCGGGTGAGCCACCACGACCCGAGCCGACCGCACGCCGAAGCCCTCATGTTCGCTCTGCTGGTGCCACTGCCCACCCATGACATTCACGTGACGATGCCGACCGACCCGCGAGCGCGAGCCATCGCCGAACGGCTCGTCGCGGACCCGGCGGACGAGCGTGAACTCGCCGCCTGGGCCGATCACGTCCACTCCAGCGTCAGAACCCTGGCACGGCTCTTCACCATGGAGACCGGGCTCAGTTTCGCCCGCTGGCGTACGCGGGTCCGCATCCGGACAGCGGTCCAACTGCTCGCCGACGGGGCCTCGGTCACCACCACGGCCCGGGCCGTCGGCTACCGCAAACCCAGCGCCTTCATCAGTGCCTTCAGCCGTGTCACCGGCCACACGCCCGGCACCTACCTCCACACCGACTGACCGCTGTCGCCGAGGACCGCCGCCGACTCGTCGGCGGATTCGGGGGGTCAGCGGGCAGAAGCCCTGGAGGGGCCGGTGGTCATCGCGGGGGTCGGGCGGGGATGCGCCTGTGGAGGTCCTCCAGAAGGTCGCGCATGGCCATGCGGAAGATCTCCGCCTGGTGGTCGCCGACGAAGGAGGTGTGCCCGAAGGCCTCCAGGACGACCATGCCGTGCATGTGCCCCCAGGCGCCCAGGAGGAGGGCCGTCGCGGGAGGCGGCAGGGTCTCCGGGCCGTGGGGGACCAGCCGTTCCAGGTGCGTCGCCGCGGCCGGCGAGAGCGCCCGGGTGTCGGCCGCGGCGAGTTGTGCCGTGGTGAACCCGTCGAACAGCTCTCGCTGGAAAAGAGTGCTCAGCCGGCGCATCGCCTGGGTGGTCGGCCCCTCGGCAGGTGCTTCGTAGTGGCGCAGCGGTGCGCCGTAGAGGAGTTGGAAGCGTTCGACGTGGGTGACGGCCCAGTGGCGGTAGCCCTCGGTGGCGGCCAGGAAGCGCCGAGCGGCGGGTTCCCCGGCCGCCGCGTCGACGGCCGCCGTCACGGCGTCGGTCAGGTCGTCGTACGCCTTGGTCACCAACGCCGTCACGAGGGCGTCCCGGTTGGGGAAGTAGTGGTAGAGCCCCTGCACGGTCATGCCGAGCTCGCGGGCGACCGCCCGCAGGGACAGGGCGTGCGGCCCGTGCTCGGTGATGTGGCGCTCGGCGGCGTCCACGATCTCCCGAGTGGCGGCGGCCCGGCGTCGCTGGCGCAGTGACGGCAGGACCGTCGCGGAGTTGTCGGCGAACATGCGGCGATCCTATGGCGGTTGACGGGGCGAAACGCCGGGGATCTGCCGCCGTACGGAAAACCTCACAGTGTCAGGTAAATCTCCTGCTGCTCAAAAAGCCGCTGCCTGACTAGCGTCGTTCCCGGCGGGACGAGCGCGGCATCGCGCACGGTCCGCCGGGCGAAGAGTGCTCTGCGACGCGTTGCGTCGGCGCCTCGCCCGGCCGCCCGCCCGCCCCTCGTCCTTCCCCGAAGAACCCTGAAGGAGATCCACTCGTGTTCGAACGTTTGGCCGAATTGGCGATCCGCCGGTCCCGGCCGGTGCTGCTCCTGGCCGCCCTGGCGGTGGCCCTGATGGGTGTGGTGGGCGCCGGCGCCTTCGACAAGCTCAAGGGGGGCGGCTTCGACGATCCCGCCTCACCCTCCACCCGGGCGGCGCACGTCATCGCCGACAAGTTCGGCGGCGAGGCCAATCTCGTCCTGCTGGTCCGTTCCTCCGCAGGCCGCGTCGACACCCCTGCCGCCAGGAGGGACGGCGAGGACCTGGTGGCCGAGCTCGAGAAGGACGAGCGGCTCGGCAACGTCGTCTCCTTCTGGGAGACGAACAGCCCGGACCTGCGCTCCGGGGACGGTCGTGAGGCCATGGTGCTCGCCCATGTGAAAGGAGACGCCACCGAGCAGCGGAAGAGCGCCCTCGCGATCCTGGACACCTACAGCGGCTCCTACGAGGACACCCTCACCGTCCGGGCCGGAGGAGGCGCCGCGGTGGGGGCCGAGCTGTCGAACCAGGTGGTCGACGACCTGATCCTCGCCGAGGCGATCGCCATACCGCTCACCCTCGTGCTGCTCCTGGTCGTCTTCGGCAGCGTCGTCGCCGCGCTGCTGCCGCTCGTCATCGCCCTCATCGCCATCACCGGCTCGTTCGCCCAGCTCTTCCTGCTCGGCAGCGTCACCGACGTCGCCGACACCGCGACCAACCTCATCACGGCCCTGGGGCTCGGACTCGGCATCGACTACGCCCTGTTGATGGTCAACCGCTTCCGCGAGCAGATCGCGGCCGGTGCGAGTGTGGACGACGCCGTCCGGCGGACGGTGCACACCGCGGGCCGCACCGTCGCGTTCTCCGCGGCCACCGTCGCCGCGGCCCTGGCGGCCCTCATGGTGTTCCCGCAGTACTTCCTGCGCTCGTTCGGCTTCGCCGGCGTCGGAGTCGTCGCCATCGCCGCCCTGAGCACCCTCTTCGTGATGCCGGCCCTGCTGAAGGTGCTGGGGCACCGGGTCAACGGCGGCCGGATGCCGTGGGCGAAGGCGCGACGCTCCGAGGCGCGGGCATCCGTGTGGGGACGGCTGGCGCGCACCGTCATGCGGCGGCCCCTGCTCACGGCGGTGCCCGCACTCGCCGTGCTGCTGCTGGCCGCCAGCCCGCTGCTGGACATCACCTTCGGGACGACGGACGAACGCGTACTGCCCAAGGACGCCGAGAGCCGCCAGGTCTCGCAGATCGTGCGGGAGGAGTTCGGCGGCAGCGAGGAATCGGCCCTCTTCATCGCCCTCGACACCTCCGTGCCCCGAGCCCCGCTGGCCTCGTACGCCGGGCGACTGGCCGCCCTCAAGGGGGTCGAGCGGGTCGATACCAGCGCGGGCACCTACAGCGGGGGACGACCCGCCACGACCGGCCCGGCCGACTCCGCCCTCGGCCGGCCCGACGCGCAGCGGATCAACGTGGTCAGCAGCCTGACGCCCAAGTCGGAGGCGGCCGAGGGCCTCGTCAAGCAGGTGCGCGCGGTGACTCCGCCCCCGGGGACGAACCCCCTGGTCGGCGGGAACGACGCCGTACTGGTCGACGCCAAGCAGTCCATCGCCGACCGACTTCCCTCAGCCGTGGGCCTGGTCGTCCTCAGCACCTTCCTGCTGCTGTTCCTGTTCACCGGCAGCATCGTGCACCCGCTGCGCGCGCTGGTCCTCAATCTGATCAGCCTGGGCGCCACCCTCGGCGTGATGACCTGGATCTTCCAGGACGGCCATCTCTCCTCACCGCTCGGCTTCACCGCCCAGCCGATGGAGCTGTCGATGACCGTGCTGATGTTCTGCATCGGCTTCGGCCTCTCGATGGACTACGAGGTCTTCGTCACCAGCCGGATCAAGGAACTCCACGATCAGGGAGTGGACAACGAGACCTCCGTGGTCGACGGCCTCGGCCACACCGGTCGCATCGTCAGCGCGGCCGCCTTCCTGCTCGCGGTGAGCTTCTTCGCCTTCGGCACCGCCGAACTCAGCTTCATCCAGATGTTCGGCCTCGGCAGCGGACTGGCCATCCTCATCGACGCCCTCGCCGTCCGAGGCGTGCTCGTCCCCGCCGCGATGCGCCTGCTGGGGAACTCGGCCTGGTACGCACCCCGCTTCCTGCGCTCCTTCCACGCGCGGTACGGCCTCAGCGAGGGCGGCCCCGAGCCGACGGCCGCCCCCGGAGCGGCGTCGGCCGGGCGGGCGGACACGAAGGAGCCGACCGCGGTCTGACCGGCCCGGCCCCGCTCGGGGCGGGACCCGCCAGGAGGGCCGCAGGGTCCCTTCCGCGACGTGGCCGGGCGAGGCGTGGGCCCCCTCGCCCCGGCCGCGGCCCGCCCCGCCCCCGGCCGGGCGCGACGAAGATCGTCGCGTAGCGTACGCCCATGACGCATCCCTCCCTGCGGTTGATTCCCGAGGCCGTGGCCCGGTTCGGCGACCGCGTGCACGCGGTCGGGGACGACCGGTGGAACGACGCCACGCCCTGCACCGAGTGGACGGTCCGGGACCTGGTCAACCATCTCGTCGCCGAACACCTGTGGGTGCCGCACCTGCTCGCCGGGGAGACCCTGGCGCAGGTGGGCGACCGCTACGACGGCGATGTCCTCGGCGCGGATCCCGTGCGTGCCTGGGACGAGGCCGCCGGAGGTTCCCTCGCCGCATGGCAGGACGCCGACCTCTCCGGCACCGCCCGGTTCTCCTTCGGTGAGGCCCCGCTGACCGTGTACGCGGACCAGATCCTCGTCGACCTGACCGTCCACGAGTGGGATCTGGCGCGCGGCAGCGGCCAGGACGAGGCGCTCGACCCGGCCGCGGTCGACCGCAGCCTGGCCTACGCGCGCGCCAACGTGACGCGCATGGCCGGCCTGGGCATCCTCGCCCCTCCGGTGGCCACCACCAGTACCGACCCGACCGTCCAGCTCCTGTCCCTGCTGGGGCGCGTCGTCTGACGGTCCCGCAGCGCGCGAGCCGTTCGCCGAGCTGCCCGTGTCAGTCCCGCGGAGAGGAGAGGCCGGGCTCCGGCCCGACCAGTGTGTGTCCCGCCGCGCGCAGGACGGCGGCGGCGTCGGCGAACCGCTCCCGTGGCACGAGCACGAGATCGGAGTGGAAGGTCGAGACGACGAACACGGGGACCTCCGCCGAGCCGAGCGGCGCCACGACGGCGGCCAGCATGCCGGGCAGGTCGAGATCGTGCGGATCGTCACCGTAGAGCCCGATCCAATGCTCACCCTCCGCCGTGGCCTCCCCTCCTTCCGGGGCGGCACGGGTGGGTGCCTCGCGGATGACGGTCAGCCCCTCCGGGGCCCGTACGGCCGCGTACCAGGAGTCCTCCGCGGGCAGCGACCGGTCGGGGAAGTGGTCGATGACGAAGAGGCGCGGCAGCGTCAGGAGCCGTCGTGGCGGTGGAGTCATGGCGGGAGCGTACGGGGCGCCTGGGGCCTCCCGTTCGGATCATCCCGGCGTTCGCGGGGTCCGGCACGCACACCGACACTGCCTTGAACGGGCGCGGGGGCACCACCCAGCGGCGTTGTCGTCGGATGCCGGGCCTCCACCTCCAGGCGGCCGGGGCTCCGCCCTGACGCCCTCCTCCGCCGTGCAGCCGCGCGCACCGAACCCCGCTCGGGCCGTCCGAAGTCGAAACACGCCATGGCCGGCCTGATCCGGACGAAAGGCCCTGGGCGGCCTACGCCGCGGTGCCCGGCCCGGCTTCCCGCGGGTCTCCGTGCGGCCTGGTCAGGCCCTCCTCGAGGACGAGGCGCCGGGCGGGTTCGGTCTGGTCCAGCTCCCAGTGGTGGCGGCACTCCTCGCACCGCACCCCGTCCACCAGCACGTCGGTCTCCCCGTTCGGGCAGTCCGTTCCGTCCCCGCGCCCCGCGCACGCCCGCACCTGCGCATCCGTCATGCGTCGACCGTGGGACAGGGGCCGGGCCGCGCGGTAGGGGGACGCGGGGGCGCACGGTCGCTCGGCCAGGGCAAACGGCCCCAGTTCTCCACCCACGCCCCACCGGACGTTCGATATGCGTGGCGGCGGCTCGGGTGACGTGATCGGGGACGGGAGGAACCCCTGGTACAAATGCCCCACGTCGAGACGGAACGTTCTACCTTTTGTTAGCATGGGCGGCATGAGTCGGAGCACTGAAGGCGGCACCGTTTCCGAGGCGCGGACGCGGCTGCTCAACACCGCAAGCCGGATCTTCTACGCCGAGGGGATCCATTCGGTCGGCATCGACCGGATCGTCGCGGAGGCGCGGGTGACCCGGGCCACGTTGTACCGGCACTTCCCGAGCAAGGAAGACCTCGTCGTGGCCTACCTCTCGGGAGCCGATCAGGCCATCCGGGGGCAGGTCGCCGCCGCCCGGGCGAGCACCGCGTCACCGAACGACCAGGTCCGGGCGGTGGCCAAGTCCATCACCGACGGCATCCGGTCCGAGGGATTCCGCGGCTGCGCCTTCCTCAACGCGGCGGCCGAGTACTCCGATCCCGCCCACCCGATCCATCGGACCGTCCTCGCCCACCGGCGGTGGTTCCTCGACACCGTCACCGATCTGCTGGCGCAGACCAGCGAGTCGACCGCCGAGGCGGCGGGCCGCCACTTCGTCATGCTCCGCGACGGAGCCATGGCCGCCGGCTGCCTCTTCGACCCGGAGCTGATCTCCGACACCTTCCTCCACGGAGTCGAAGGGCTTCTCAAGGCCCGCACCATCCCGGAGCTCAACGCGGACGCCACCGACTCCGCGGCGCGGTCCTGACCGCCGGCGCCTCGGCGCCTCGGGCGAGGGTCTTGCCGTGGACCCTCACGCGCCTATAGTGATCGTTACATACAGATCGCCGGGTGGGTGGAGGGTGAGGACAGTGACCAGCACAGTGGATGCGGGGAACACCGCCGTGGACCTCCGGGGCCGGGGCGGTACCGTCCTGTCGGTGTCGCGATGAGTGCGCCGGCGGGCCCGGACCTCGGCGGGCGGCGTGCGCTGGTCACCGGCGCGGCGAGCGGCATCGGCGCGGCGGTGGCGACGCGGCTCGCCGCACTGGGAGCGCATGTCGTGGTGTGCGACGTCGAGGCGGACGGAGCGGCGCGGACGGCCGAGCGGATCGGCGGCGAGGTGCTGGTGCTCGACCTGAGCCGGACCGCCGACCTCGCCGATCTGCACCTCGAGGCGGACATCCTCGTCAACAACGCCGGGATCCAGGACGTGGCGCCGGTCGACCGGTTCAGTCCCGAGAGGTTCTCCTTCATGCTGCGGTTGATGCTGGAGGCCCCCTTCCTGCTCAGCCGGGCGGTACTCCCGCGCATGTACGAGCGGGGCTGGGGGCGGATCGTGCACATCTCCAGCGTCCACGGTCTGCGCGCCAGCCCGTACAAGGCCGCCTACGTCAGTGCCAAGCACGGCCTCCAGGGCCTGTCCAAGGTCATCGCCCTGGAAGGAGCGGCCAAGGGCGTCACCAGCAACTGCGTGGCCCCCGGCTATGTGCGCACCCCACTGGTGGAGAACCAGCTGGCCGACCAGGCGGAGGCGCACGGGCTGAGCGTCGAGGAGGTGACGACGGAGGTCCTGCTGGCGCGGTCGGCGATGAAGCGCCTGATCGACCCGGACGAGGTGGCCGGGGCGGTCGCCTTCCTGTGCTCACCGGAAGCCATGTCCATCACCGGCACCCAACTGACCGTCGACGGCGGGTGGACCGCCTCCTGAAGCCCCCGATGCCCTGGGGGCCGGCGTGTGGGGAGATCGGCGACGGGGGCCGGCGCCCGCGGGTCGGCCCCGATGTGTCACCCTCCGGTCCAGCGGGCCGTCAGGAGGTCAGGCCCGCGCTGGTCAGCCAGATGTGCTCACAGGTGGCCGATGCCCTGCTCAGCCGCTCGGGCGACTCCTGCGAGGCGTGGTAGAAGCTGCGCTCGATCATCCAGCACAGGGCCCGGCCCATCGACGAGGCCTGGTCCGGTTCCTCGCCGGGCGGGACGCCGGCCCGTTCCAGCACGGCCGTGATGGCCGTGATGAACAGGTCGGCGGTGCGGTCCCACAGGGCACCGATCTCCGGCACGGTCAGCGACAGGTCGATGGCCGTGCGCATGACCAGGCCGTGAGCGTTCCACAGCTCGACCGTGCGCCGCATGGCCGCCGCGACGGCCCGACGCGGGTCCTCGGACCGCGCGGTGGTCAGCGACCTCTCCCACAGGTGTTCCACGGTCCGGGCCACGAGGGCCGTCACGACCTCCTGCTTGGAGCCGAAGTAGAAGTACAGCGCTCCCCGCGTGATGCCGGCGCCCTGCGCGAGGTCGCCGACGGTCATGGCCTCGTAGCCCTTCTCCGCCAGCAGCGCCTCGCACGTGTCGAGGATCGCCCGCTCCCGCAGGTCACCCTTGCGTTCGGTGGCGCGTCGGCCGCGCGCGGCGTGATGGCCGGACATCAGAGCTGGGCACCCTCGGGGAAGTCGGTCGTACGGGCGAGATCCTCCCATGCGCGGATCTCCTCGTCCACGGCGGTCCGCGCCTCGCCGATCAGGCGGAGCGCGTCCGAACCGAGCACGAGATGGGCCGGCGGGCGCTCCTCGGAGGCGATGCGGACCACCGCCTCCCCGGCCTTGACCGGGTCGCCGAGCTGGTTCCCGCTGGCCTTCAGCCGCCGCTCGCGGAGGGGCTCGAACAGCTCGTCGTAGTCGTCGACGGTCCGCTCCGCGCGGGTCATGGAACGCCCGGCCCAGTCGGTGCGGAACGAGCCGGGCTCGATCGCCGTGACGTGGATGCCGAACTGCGCGACCTCCTTGCCGAGCGAGTCGAGGACGCCTTCCAGGGCGTGCTTGCTGCCGCAGTAGGCGGACATGCCGGGCACCGTCATGAGCCCGGCCATGGACGTGACGGCCATCAGGTGGCCGCGGCGGCGTGCCCGCATGCGGGGGAGGGCGGCGCGGAGGGTGGCCATCGCCCCGAACACGTTGACCTCGAACTGCCGCCGGACCTCGTCCATGGTGGTCTCCTCGAAGGTGCCCTCCAGGCCGTAGCCGGCGTTGGCGAGCACGACGTCGAGCGGGCCGACGGTCCCCTCGGCCTCCTCCACCACCCGGGCCACGGCGTCGTGGTCGGTGACGTCCAGGAGACGGCCGTGGGCCCGCTCGGGCGCGAGCGCCTCGTGGGCCCGTCGGGCCTCCTCGGTGCGGACCGTGCCGACGACGGTGTGCCCGGCCGCCAGGGCGGCCTGCGCGAAAGCACGCCCCAGACCGGTGCTGACGCCGGTGATGAGCCAGTTCTGCGTGCGCATTGCTCCTCCATCAGGAAGGGATCGGGGGGAGCCGGACGGCTCCCTCACCGGAAAGTCTACACAGTGTCGAGTTTTCTCGTCTCGCCGTAGATTTCAGGGCATGCGCGCGGGGGACGAGTCCGGGGCGTCGCACGGGGCATCGCCGTGACTTCGTCCGTGGGGGGGCCGGGGGTGGGCCGTGAGGCGGCCGTCGAGGGGAGGCGCCCGGCCGGGTCGGCGAGATCGTCCTGGGACGACCGGGGCGGGGCGCGTGCGCGGTGGCCCGTCAGGAGCGGGGGCCGAACGCGCGAACGCCGGTCCTATCATGGGCGCATGACCAAGGGAAGCGCCTCCGCAGCGTCCGACGCCGGCCCGAACAGCCGTGATCTCATCCTGGACGCGGCGCGGTCCCTGGTCACCAGCCAGGGGTACGACGGCATGTCCGTCTCGGACCTGTGTGCGCGCTCGGGCCTGCCGGCCAGCTCGATCTACTACCACTTCGGCAACAAGCTGGGCGTGCTGGCGGCCCTGCTCGATCGCACCTTCCAGGAGTTGCACGCCCAGTTCCCGAACCCGGCCTCGTTCCGCGAGGGGGACCCCCTGGACCGGTTCGAGGCGTGGGTCACGACGGCGTGCGCGTCCCTGGACCGCAGGCCCGACTACCTGCGGCTGCTGCTGGCCGTGAGTGTGGGCCGGCACAAGGACACCGAGATGGTGCGCAGCACCGTGCGCCGCATCCGCGACTACGCGCACACCTCCTGGGTGGAGGCCCTCACCCCCGTGTTCGCCCCGGACGGCGGCACGGAGAACGAGGAACTGGTGGACCGGCTGGCGGTCCTCGGCCGGGCCATGACCGACGGCCTCGCCGTGACCAACAGCTTCGACGGCTTGAGCTACAGCGCCCACGTCGCCCCGTTCGTCGCCATGGTCCGCGCCCTCGCGGCCGAGACGGACCGAGCGGTGCCGGTGACGTCCGACGCGGCCGGCGCCTGACCGCCGGACCTCGGGCACCCGCACCGGACACGCACACGACAGCAGTCCTGCTGCCTCCCCTCGCCGGGGCGGCGGTTGCACCGTCCGCGCCCCGGCGTATAGTGAGCGTTACATACACACGGATGGGGGTGCGCCCATGACGCGCACGGTGGACGTCGGTGACGGTCGGCTCGCGTACGTGGAGTCCGGCGAGGGCGGCCCGGTCGTCTGGCTGCACGGCTCCGGGCCGGGCGCCACGGGGATGAGCAACTTCGGGGCGAACCTCCCGGCCTTCGCCGACCACCGCAACCTCGTGGTGGACCTGCCCGGCTGGGGCGGCTCGCCGCGTCCCGACACGGACGAACCGCTCATCCACCACGCGGCCGAGCGTGTCCGCCGCGCCCTGGCGGCCCTCGGTGTCGAACGGGCCCACCTGATCGGCAACTCCTACGGCGGCGGCGTGGCGATGCGCATCGCCGTGACCCACCCCGAACTCGTCGACCGCCTCGTCCTCATGGCACCCGGCGGCGTCCTGCCCGAGGACGCGCCGCCGTGGCCGGTGGGACTGGAGCGGCTCTTCGCCTACATGGCCTCCGAGAAGCCCTCGCGCGAGGAGATGGCGCGCTTCGTGCGCCTCATGGTGTTCGACGAGAGCCTCGCCACCGACGCCCTCATCGACGAGCGGTACGAGGCGAGCCTGCGGGCCCACCCCGAACTGCCCGTGCCCCCCGATTTCGGTGACATGACGCCCGACCTGGCGCGCATCACCGCTCCCACACTGCTCGTGTGGGGACGCGAGGACCAGACCGTCCCACTGACCTGGGCGTCGACGATCCTCCACGGCATCCCCGACGCGGAACTCCGCGTCCTGCCGCGCTGCCGGCACTGGGTGCAGTACGAACGCGCACCCGAGTTCAACCACCTCGTCCGTGAGTTCCTGCACGGCGGCGCCACCGCCGCGGCACCGGGGGAGCGGCGCGCCGCCTCGTGAGCCCACGGCACCCCACGGAAAGAGAGGAAATGAGACAGATGGTGCGTCTGCGCCACACGGTGCACCGGACTACCACGGTCGCCGCCTTACTGGTGGGCACGACCCTCGTGGCCGTTCCCCAGGCCCTGGCCGCGGCCGCCCCCGCGTCCGCGGAGGCGCCGGGGGGCCACACCGCGACGGCCGAGCCGCTCGGCAGGCTCGGCCCGCTGACGGGTCTGGTCATCGAGCGGCTGCGCGTCGGGGACGACGTCGCGGCGTCCAAGTTCGGCACCGATTCGCCCATCGAGGACCCGGTGCGCGAGCAGCAGGTGCTGGAACAGGTACGGACGAAGGCCGCCGCCCTCGGACTCGACCCCGAGGACGCCGCGGCGTTCTTCCAGGACCAGATCACGGCCGGCAAGACCGTCCAGAAGGGGCTGTTCGCCCGCTGGACCGCCCACCCCGAGGAGGCGCCCACCACACGCCCCGACCTCGCCGAGATCCGCGAGCGCCTCGACCGGCTGACCACGGACCTCCTGGACGAGCTGAAGGCCACCGAGGCACTGCGCGCCAAGCCGGTCGCGTGCACGGTGCAACTCGCCCTGGCGGGTGGATCGGCGACGGCGCGGGAACGGCTGGACACCCTCCACCGCCAGGCGCTCGGCACGGCGACCCACCACGTGTGCGTCACCGGCCGCGCGACGGTCTCCTGACCAAGGCAGGCTCTCCCGGGAACCCCGGCGCCCCACAAGGGCGCCGGGGTTCTTCGTACGCGGTCCGGCCGCGCAGGACTCAGGACGCCGTCCCCGCCTGCCGGGCGAGGAGGTCGAGCGCGACGTCGGTGATCATGTCCTCCTGCCCGCCGACCATCCCGCGACGGCCCACCTCCACCAGAATGCCGCGGGTGTCCAGCCCGTACCGGAGGGCCGCGGCCTCGGCGTGCCGCAGGAAACTGGAGTACACGCCCGCGTAACCGAGGCTGAGGGTCTCCCGGTCGACGCGGACCGCCCGGTCCTGCAGCGGGCGCACCAGGTCCTCGGCCGCGTCCATGAGCGGGAACAGCTCGCAGCCGTGCCTCCAGCCCAGCAGGTCGGCGACGGCGACGAACGCCTCCAGCGGGCAGTTGCCCGCGCCGGCCCCCTGCCCGGCCAGGGAGGCGTCGACGCGCGTGACGCCCTCCTCCACCGCGACGACCGTGTTGGCCACGCCCAGGGCGAGGTTGTGATGGGCGTGGACGCCCAGCTCCGTGTCCGGGTCGAGCACGTCCCGGTAGGCGCGGAAGCGGTCGCGGACCCCGTCCATGGTGAGCCGGCCGCCGGAGTCGGTGACGTACACGCAGTGGGCGCCGTAGGACTCCATCAGCTTGGCCTGCCGGGCCAGTTCGGCGGGCTCCGCCATGTGGGACATCATCAGGAAACCGGCGACGTCCATGCCGAGTTCCCGCGCGGCCGCGATGTGCTGGGCGGCGATGTCGGCCTCGGTGCAGTGGGTGGCCACGCGCACCGAGCGGATGCCGAGCGCATGCGCCTGCCTGAGGTCACGGAGGGTGCCGATGCCGGGCAGCAGCAGCGTGGTAGGCACCGCGGTGCGCGTGGCGTCCACCACCGCCTCGATCCACTCCCAGTCGGTGTGCGCGCCCACGCCGTAGTTGACGCTCGACCCGGCGAGACCGTCGCCGTGGGCGATCTCGACGGCCGAGACGTGGGCGGCGTCAAGGGCGGCGGCGATGCTCCGGGCCTGGTCCACGGTGTAGCGATGGCGCACGGCGTGCATGCCGTCCCGCAGGGTCACGTCCTGCACGTAGAGGCGCGGCGGCTCGGTGACGGTCATCGCGCGGCTCCTTCCGCCGGCCGGTGCGCGGCCATGCGCTCCGCGGTGCGCAGCGCGGCCGAGGTCATGATGTCGAGGTTCCCCGCGTACGCCGGGAGGTAGTGGGCCGCGCCCTCGACCTCCAGGAACACGGACACCTTCAGCGCTTCCCCGGTGCCCTCCGGAGTGAGGGAGTGCAGTGGCTCGCCCGGCCGCACCGGGTCGAACTGCACCTTCTGCTTGAGGCGGTAGCCGGGGACGTACGCCCGGACGTTCTCGGCCATCTTCTCGACGGAGGCGGTGACCGCCCCCTCCTCGCACGTGGAGACCAGGCAGTGCACCGTGTCCCTCATGATCAGCGGAGGGTCCGCCGGGTTCAGCACGATGATCGCCTTGCCGCGGGCCGCGCCGCCCACCTCCTCGACGGCCGAGGAGGTGGTCTCGGTGAACTCGTCGATGTTGGCCCGGGTGCCCGGACCCGCGGAACGGGAGGAGATCGAGGCGACGATCTCCCCGTAGTGGACGGGGGTGACCGCGCCGATCGCGGCCACGACGGGGATGGTCGCCTGCCCGCCGCAGGTGACCATGTTGACGTTCGGGACGTCGAGATGGCGGTCGCCGTTGACCGGCGGGACGACGTAGGGGCCGAGGGCCGCCGGTGTCAGGTCGATCAGGGTACGGCCCAGGGGACGCAGCACCTCGTCGTGGTGGCGGTGGGCGCCGGCCGAGGTGGCGTCGAACACGTACCGCACGTCGGCGAACTCGTCCATCCGCACGAGCCCTTCGACGCCCTCGTGGGTGGTCGCCACCTTCAGGCGGCGGGCCCGGGCCAGCCCGTCTGAGTCCGGGTCGATGCCTGCCATCGCGGCGATCTCCAGGGTGTCGGAGAGCCGCAGGATCTTGATCATGAGGTCGGTGCCGATGTTGCCGGACCCGATGACGGCCACCTTCGTCCGTGCGCCGCCGGTCACTTGGCGTCCCCCGTCGACGGGGCCGCCGCGAAGCCGGCCTGGACGGTGCCGAGACCCGAGACCTCCGCCTCGAAGGTGTCACCCGGTGAGGCGGGCACCATCGGGCCGAGCGCGCCCGTCAGCACGACGTCGCCGGCGCGCAGCGGATCGCCGAGTCCGGCCAGCGTCCGGGCCAGCCACACGGTGGCGTTGAGCGGGCTGCCGAGGCAGGCGGCCCCGGTGCCCTCGGACACCACCTCGCCGTCGCGGGTCATCGACATCCGCACCTCGCGCAGGTCCAGGCCGGCCAGGGGGACGGGGCCGCCGCCGAGCACGTACAGGCCGCTCGAGGCGTTGTCCGCGACGGTGTCGACGAGGGAGATGTCCCAGCCGGCGATCCGGCTGTCCACGATCTCCAGGGCCGGCAGCGCGAAGTCGACCGCGCGCAGCACGTCGACGGCCGTGCTGTCGGCGTGCGGCAGGTCGCGGGCGAGCACGAGCGCGACCTCCGCCTCCACCCTCGGCTGCAACAGCGCGCCGTGGGGCACCTCGTCGCCCCGCGCCACCTCCATGTCGGCGAACAGTGCGCCGAAGTCCGGCCTGCTCACGCCGAGTTGCCGCTGCACCACGGGGGAGGTCAGTCCGATCTTGCGGCCGATGATCCGCCGCCCCGCGGCCCGGCCGCGCTCGACGTTCAGCCGCTGGACGGAGTAGGCGCTCTCGACGCCGGTGCCGGTGTCGGTGGCGTCGAGGATCGAGCGGACCGGTGGGCAGGCGACCCGGGTGCGGGCGGCCTCGGCCAGGATGTCCGCGGCCTTGACGACGGCGGCCGGGACGTCCTCGTCCGGCGAGTGAGAGGTCACGGGTTCCCTCCAGGGGACGGGGAAGGGCACGGTCTCGCGCCTTCGGCTGCTGGTGATGGCCCAGGTATAGACACGGGGCGTGAGGACGACAATGTTTGTTCCATGACACGGAACAGTTCCGGGGGCAACATGCTGGAGAAGTCCGCTTTCCTCCTGGACGTCTTCACGCCGGACGGTGGCGCGTACCGTCTCACGGAACTCGTCGCGGCGACCGGGTTGTCCAAGCCGACGGTCCACCGGCTCACCGCGGACCTCGTCCGCCTCGGGTGGCTGGAACGCGAGGGCGCCCGCTACCGGCTCGGACCGAAACTCTTCGAACTGGGGTCGCTGGTGCCGAGGCGCCGCGATCTGCGCGAGACCGCTCTGCCGTTCCTCCAGGACCTGTTCGAGGCCACGCGCGAGATCGTCCACCTCGGCGTGCGCGAGGACCTCGAAGTGGTCTACCTCGAACGCATCCACGGTCACGAGGCCGTGTGGCTGCCCTCCCGCATCGGCGGCCGTCTGCCGCTGACGTGCACCGGTCTGGGCAAGGCCATGCTCGCCTTCTCCGACGCCGAGCTGACCGAGCGGGTGCTCGCCGGGCCGCTGCCCGGGCTCACCCCGTTCTCGGTCACCGATCCGGAGCGACTGTCCCTCTCGCTGGAGAAGACCCAGGTCTCCGGGCTCGCGTACGAGGAGCAGGAAGCCGCGGAGGGAGTCGGTTGCGTCGCCGCCCCCGTCTTCGAGGGCGGGTCGGCGGTCGCCGCCGTGTCGGTGGCCGTCCCGGTGGCCCGCTTCCGCCCGGCCCGGCTGGCTCCCGCGGTGCGCACGGCGGCACTGGGGGTCTCCCGGGCCCTGCGCGGTGGGGCCGGCTGACCGGCGTGGACCCGACGGTCACTGGGCGGAGCCCGTCTCGGCGTGGGCCTTGAGCAGCTCCTCGACGCCGTGCAGGAAGGTCTCGCCGACCAGCACCGGGTCGTAGAGGCAGCCGGCGGCCATCGCGCCGTCACGCAGCATCACGAAGTGCCGGGCGGCGTGTTCGGCCGGCTCCTCCCGGATCAGGGCGAGGAGCCCGGTGGTGGTGCCGAGGAGCCAGTCGCGGTGGGCGAGGACCGCGCGGTGGACCGGGTGTGCGGGGTCGGGGTATTCGGCGGCGGCGTTGAGGAAGGCGCATCCGCGGAAGCCGGGGGACCGTATGCCCCGGGCGATGGTGTCGCTCAGGGCGCGGAGGGTGTCGGCGGCCGGGAGTCCGGCGGAGACGGCGGCGTCCGCCTCGGCGCGCATGGAGCGGTCGGCCTCGTTCAGATAGGCGACGACCAGGTTCTCCTTGCCGCGGAAGTGGCGGTAGAAGGTGGCCCGGGTGACCCGGGCCTCCTCCACGATGCGGTCGACGCCGACGGTGTGGATGCCTTCCGCGTAGAACACGCGTCCGGCGGTGGCGAGCAGCCGTGACCGTGCTTCGGACGGCCGGCCTTCGTTTGCGTGGGGCTCCATGCGCACCATGCTAAGCGCTATAGAGGTAGAACGTTCTGTCTTGACAATTCTCCGCGCTGTTGTCAGAGTCATCCATGACAGAACGTTCGGTGTCGCGGACGTCGAGGTCGGTCGGACGGCTCCCGCCGCCCGCCCGGCCCGGCGTCCCCGGCACTCGGTTCCGGTCGGCGCCCCTCGGTCACGTCGGGCCGGCGAGGCCCGCGTTCCGTCGGACGGGCCGATCCGCTGGACGCTTCGGGCCCGCCTCCACCCTTCCCTTCCTCGAAAGGACCGCCATGAGCACCACGCTCGCCGCACCGTCCGGCATCTCCGGTACCGCCTCCGCCCTGCGGAAGCTCTACTTCGTCCGGTTCGCCTTCGCCCTCGTCTGGGCCGGAGTGATGCTGACGATGGCCGACGAGATCACCCCGGCCGGAGGTGTCCTCCTGGTGCTGTACCCGCTGTTCGACGTCGGCGCCGCCGTCTACGACGCCAGGGTCTCCCGCTCGACCGGCTCGCCCCGGCTGCTCTACGTGAACATGGCGGTCAGCACGCTCACCGCCATCGGGCTCGCCGTCGCGGCGACGTCCGGCATCCCGGCCGTCCTGCGGGTGTGGGGTGCCTGGGCCGTCGTGGCCGGTGCGGTGCAGCTGATCGTCGCCGTTCCGCGGCGTGCGATGGGCGGCCAGTGGCCGATGATCCTCAGCGGTGGCATCTCCGTCCTCGCCGGTGCGTCCTTCATCGCCATGGCCGGCGGCGACAAGCCCGAGCTCAGCAGCGCCGTCAGCTACGCCATCCCCGGCGCCGTCTTCTTCCTCCTCTCGGCCCTCCGCCTGGGCCGCTCCGCCAAGGACAAGTGACATGGCCACCCAGACATCCCAGACAGCCCAGGCACCCCGGACGGCCCGGACGTACGACGTCGTCGTCATCGGAGCCGGCCCCGTCGGCGAGAACGTCGCCGACCGCGTGGTGCGGGGCGGCCTGACCGCCGCGGTCGTCGAGCGGGAGCTGGTGGGCGGCGAGTGCTCCTACTGGGCCTGCATGCCCACCAAGGCACTGCTGCGCGGTACGGCCGCGCTCCGGGCCGCCCGGCAGGTGCCGGGAGCGCGCGAGGCGGTCACCGGTGACCTGGACGTGCGGGCGGTCCTGCGCCGCCGCGACTCCTTCGCCTCCGACTGGAAGGACGAGGGCCAGGTGTCCTGGCTGGAGTCCGCGGGCATCGACCTGTACCGGGGCCAGGGCCGCGTCACGGCCGACCGGGGCGTCACCGTGACCGCCGGGGACGGCACCGTCACCTCGCTGACCGCGCGTCACGCCGTCGTCCTCGCCACGGGCACCTCCGCGCTGCTGCCGGACATCCCCGGGCTGGCCGCGTCGGCTCCGTGGAGCAGCCGTGAGGCGGCCTCCGCGAAGGCGGTCCCGGGCCGGCTCGCCGTCATCGGCGGCGGTGTGGTGGCCTCCGAGATGGCGACGGCGTACGCCGCGCTGGGTTCGACGGTCACCGTGCTGGCCCGTGACGGCGTGCTGCCGCTCGCCGAGCCCTTCGCCGGCGAGCTGGTCACCGAGTCGCTGCGGGCGGCCGGGGCCTCGGTCCGCCTCGGCGTCGAGGCCGTGTCCGTGAGACGCGAGGCCGACGGCACCGTGCACGTCACGCTCGACGACGGCGAGCGGGTCGAGGCCGACGAGGTGCTCGTCGCCGTCGGCCGCACGCCGAACACCCAGGATCTCGGCCTCGACGCCCTCGGTCTGGAGCCGGGCGGCTGGCTCCCCGTGGACGACACCCTGCGGGTCCTCGGGAAGGACGGGACGACGCCGGCGGCCGACGGATGGCTGTACGCCGCCGGTGACGTCAACCGGCGCGTGCTGCTGACCCACCAGGGCAAGTACCAGGCCCGCGCCGTGGGCGACGTCATCGTGGCCCGTGCCAAGGGCGAGAAGGTCGAGGACGGCCTCTGGGGTCGGCACGTGGCCACGGCCGACGAACGCGCGGTCCCCCAGGTCGTGTTCACCGAGCCGGAGCTGGCCTCGGTCGGCCTGACCGCCGCCGCGGCCGAGGCCGCCGGGCTGCGCGTCCGCGTCCTCGACCACGACCTGGCCGCCCTCGCGGGCTCCTCCCTGCACGCCGAGGGCTACCGGGGCCACGCCCGGATGGTCGTGGACGAGGACCGCGGGGTGATCGTCGGCTTCACGCTCGTCGGCCCGGACGTGGCGGAACTGCTGCACGCCGCGACGATCGCGATCGTCGGCGAGGTGCCGCTGGACCGGCTGTGGCACGCGGTCCCCGCGTTCCCCACGGTCAGCGAGGTCTGGCTGCGGCTGCTCGAGGCGTACGGGCGCTGAACCGCCCGCCGGTGTCCCAAGACCGAACCTCTCCCTCCCTCCGGGGCGTACTCCTCATGACCATCCGATCCGAACTGGCCCTCGCGGGTGCGGCCCTGGCCCTCCTGGCCGCTGCCGCGACGGCCCTGCCGGCGGTCGCCCACCGGCACGACGCGGCCCCCGCGGCCGTCGCCCGGGTGCACAGGCCGGCCGGTGACGTGCCGGTCGTGAGGGTGGTCCCGGGCCTCCGGCCCGGCCCGCTCCTGAACGGCACCGTCGAAGGAGCGCCTCGCGACTGAGCCGTCGCGGACGCCCCACCGGCCGCCGTCACGGCGTCCGGACCCTTCCTCACCACTCCACCCGGAACCGGGCGCACCGGCGGACCCCGCCGGCCCGGATCCGCCACTCCATGAAAAGGACATCCCATGCGCATCCGCATCTCCCGCCGCATCGCCCTCGCCGCCGGCGCCCTCGCCCTGCTGGGCGCCGCCACCGCCCCGGGCGTGGCGACGGCGAGCGCCGAGCGGCCCGCCGCGGCCCCCAAGCCCACCGTCGTCCTCGTGCACGGGGCCTGGGCCGACTCCTCCAGCTGGTCGCCCGTCATGGAGCGGCTGCGCAAGGACGGTTACAAGGTCCGCGCCCTCGCCGACCCGCTCCAGGGACTCACGGGCGACACGGCATACGTCTCCAGCTACCTGGCCACCATCGACGGGCCCGTGGTGCTCGTCGGCCACTCCTACGGCGGCGCCGTGATCACCAACGCGGCCGCCTCCGACCCCGACGTCAAGGCGCTCGTCTACATCGCCGGTTTCATCCCCGTGAAGGGTGAGACGGTGGGCGACCTGGCGGCGAAGTCCACGCCGCCCGTCCCGCTCGTGTACACCCAGGTCCCGGACGGCACGGACGTCTCCATCGACCCCGCGAAGTTCCGCGAGACCTTCGCCGGCGACCTGGACCGGACCACGGCCGAGGACCTGGCGGCGACGCAGCGGCCCGCCAACAGCAAGGCCGTCACCGAGCCCGGCACCGCCGAGGCGTTCCGCACCATTCCGTCCTACAGCCTGGTCACCACCCGGGACCACGCGATCAACCCGGACCTCCAGCGCTTCATGTCCCAGCGGGCCGGCGCGCACATCGACGAGGTCGCGGCCTCCCACGCGGTGATGCTCAGCCGCCCCGGGAAGGTCACCGACGTGATCGAGAAGGCCG
Source organism: Streptomyces griseoaurantiacus (assembly GCF_036189845.1). Taxonomy (NCBI): domain Bacteria; kingdom Bacillati; phylum Actinomycetota; class Actinomycetes; order Kitasatosporales; family Streptomycetaceae; genus Streptomyces; species Streptomyces griseoaurantiacus. The sequence goes on from NZ_CP108326.1 coordinate 6,678,439, forward strand.
CCCGCGCCACCCGGTGACCCACGGGCCCGGTGGCGTGCGAGGGCGCGCCGCCGGGCCGAGGTGACCGTCCGACCGTTCCCCTCCCCGCTCACGAGCGGGCCCCGTTGCTCCCGACCCACCGGAGAGATGCCATGACCTCGCAGACACACCAACCGTCGGACCGCCTCGCCGCACTCCTTCGCGGGCAGCTCCACACCGGCCGGGTGGCCACCTCGGGACCCCTCTACGAGGCCGGCCGCAGCCTGTGGAACGGCGCCGTCACCGCACGTCCCGGCGCCGTCGTCCGGTGCGCGGACACCGAGGAGGTCGCCGCCGCGGTACGGGCCGCGCGGGAGTGCGGGGTGCCTCTGTCGGTGCGCGGCGGCGGTCACGACTGGGCCGGGCGTGCCGTCGCCCAGGACGGTCTGACCATCGACCTGTCGGGCCTGCGCACGGTGACCGTGGACCCGGTCGCCGAGGTCGCCCTCGTGCAGGGCGGCGCCACGGCCGGCGACGTGGCCCGGGCCGCCCAGCCCCACGGACTGACCGCCGTGACCGGCACCGCGGGCTCGGTGGGCATGGCGGGCCTGACCCTCGGCGGCGGCTACGGGCCGCTCGGCGGGCGGTTCGGGCTCGCCCTGGACAATCTGCTGTCCGCCGAGGTGGTGCTGGCCGACGGCGGCGTCGTCACCGCGGACGCCGAGCACGAACCCGACCTCTTCTGGGCGCTGCGGGGCGGCGGCGGCAACTTCGGCGTCGTCACCTCGATGCGCATCCGGCTGCACCGCCTGCGCACCCTCCTCTCCGGCCTCGTGATGTATCCCTGGGACCAGGCCCCCGCCGTCCTCACCGCGCTGGCCGAGGAGCTGCCCGAGGCCCCCGACGAACTGACCGCGCAGTTCGGCGTCCTGACCGGGCCCGCGGACGAGCCCGTGGTGTTCGTGGCACCCACCTGGAGCGGAGACGACGCCGCGGCGGGGGAGCGCGCACTGGCCCGCTGCGCCGCCCTGGGCACCCCGCTCGCCCCGCATACGGGCCCCGTGACCATGCCGGACCAACTGGCGGCCATCGACGCGCAGTTCCCCTACGGCCGGCACGTCGAGATCCGCCCGCGGTCGGTGCCGGCGCTCACCCCCGGGGTGCGCGAGGCGCTGCTCGCCGCGGGCTCCGCACCGACCTCGCCGCTCTCGGCGGTGTCGGTGCACAGCCTGCACGGCGCCGCGGCGCGCGTGCCCGTGGCGGAGACGGCGTTCGGCAACCGCGACCCGCATCTGATGATCGAGATCCTCGCCCTGTGGGAGCCGGACGACCCGGAGCCGGCGCGGCACCGCGCGTGGGCCGCCGGCCTGGCGAAGGCCCTGGAGCCGGAGGCGCTGCCGGGCACCTACCCCAACCTCCTCGGCCCGGACGAGACCGCGCACATCGCGCACTCCTTCGGCCCCCACGCCCAACGGCTGCTCGCGGTGAAGCGGAGGACCGACCCGGACGGTGTCTTCCGGGCGCTCCCGCTGCCGGCCGGACCCGGCGGCGCGTGAGACGTCCGAGGCCCTCCGCCCGCCGTACGACGTCCGAGGCCCTCCGCCCGCCGTACGAAGGGCCCGCTCGCCTCTGGTCACCGCGCACCCCGCCCTGTAGAGTGAGCGTTACATACAGAGTTGCTCGGTGGCGGAGGCACGCACCGACCCACGGCTCACGCCGACGGCTCCCGCGGTCACCGGACATCCGCACACACACGTCGAAGCACCTCTGGAGGAGGTCGCGTGACGGCCACGAAGACGAACGGCCCCCCGCCCGGCCGGGCCGACGAGCAGGCCCCCGTACTCGTCCTGCTGCACGGCGGCGGACCGGGGGTCGACGCCCTCGGCAACTGGGCCACGGTCCGCCCCGCGCTCTCGGCCTCGTTCCGCTGCCTCGCCCCCGACCTGCTCGGATTCGGCACGCAGGTCACCACCGGCGAGGCGGACGGGGGCACCCCGCTCGGCCCGCGGGCCTGGGCGCGGGCCCGGGCACGGCAGATCCTGTCGCTGCTCGACCGCCAGGGCCTGCGGCGGGTCCACCTGCTCGGCAACTCGGCCGCCGGCGGGGCCGCCGCGCTGGCACTGATGGCCGAGGCCCCGGAGCGGGTCGACCGGGCGGTCCTGATGGGCGGCGCGGGCACCGGCCCACCGCCCGCCCGGGTCCCCTTCTACGAGGAGCCCACGGCGGAGTCGATGCGTGCGACGCTGGCCCGCCTGGTGGCGGACGAGACCCCGCACCGCGACCTCCTCGACGAACTCGCGCCCCGCCGACGACCGGGCCAAGGCCAACGGCGCGCCGATCTCGATCAGTCTGGGCCGGCACATGAACGACAAGGCGCTCTCCTTCTACGTGCGCAACCCCAGCGGGTTCCACCTGGAGATCGGCTGCGGGGGCATCGAGGTCGGCGAGGACTGGGTGCCGCACGACTTCGGCGTCTCGGACGTGTGGGGCCACCACCACGCCGAGGCCAACCCCTTCGCCTCACCCGCCTCCTGACGGCGACGGCCGGCGCCACGAGGGCCGGAAAGGGCGCTGAAAGGCCTTTACAAGCCCCGTCGGCCACGCTCCGACCCCCGCACCCCTCGCATCACGCCTCCGACGGCCGTCCCTCCGCACGGGCCCTCCGCCCCGCGCGGGGGGACCGCCGCGTGTCCGGCCGTCACCGGCCACGGCGGACCCATGACGTGCAAGAACTCCTTTTCGGCCAAGGGCGGTCCACCGGCCGACCGACGGAGGGTACCCCCTGTCTTGTGCGACAGTTGGTCAATAACCTTGTGCGGTACACCCGTTGTCGATTCCTGGGAGTCCCATGTCCACCGCGCAGCAGGTCCCCGACATCCTCTCGTCCGAGTTCGCCGCGAACCCCTACCCGGCCTACCGCGTCATGCGGGAGAGCGCCCCCCTGATCTGGCACGAGGCGACCCGGAGCTACATCGTCTCGCGCTACGAGGACGTCGAGCGGGTGTTCAAGGACAAGGCGGGACAGTTCACCACCGACAACTACGACTGGCAGATCGAGCCGGTGCACGGCAAGACGATCCTCCAGCTCAGCGGCCGCGAGCACGCCGTGCGGCGGGCGCTCGTCGCCCCCGCCTTCCGCGGCAGCGACCTCCAGGAGAAGTTCCTGCCCGTCATCGAGCGCAACTCCCGCGAACTCATCGACACCTTCCGGCACACCGGCTCCGCCGACCTGGTCACCGACTACGCGACCCGCTTCCCCGTCAACGTGATCGCGGACATGCTCGGCCTCGACAAGGCCGACCACCCTCGCTTCCACCAGTGGTACACCTCCGTCATCGCCTTCCTCGGCAACCTCTCGGGAGACCCCCAGGTGGCCGCCGACGGGGAGCGCACCCGGCACGAGTTCGCCGAGTACATGCTGCCGATCATCCGCCGGCGCCGGAACGAACTCGGCGAGGACCTGCTGTCCACGCTGTGCGCCGCCGAGGTCGACGGCGTCAGGATGAGCGACGAGGACATCAAGGCCTTCTGCAGCCTGCTGCTCGCCGCGGGCGGCGAGACCACCGACAAGGCCATCGCCAGCATCTTCGCGAACCTGCTGATGCACCCCGACCAGCTCGCCGCCGTCCGCGAGGACCGGTCGCTGATACCCCGGGCCTTCGCCGAGACGCTGCGCTACACCCCGCCGGTCCACATGATCATGCGCCAGTCGGCGACGGAGGTGGAGCTGTCCGGCGGCACCATACCCGCCGGCGTCACCGTCACCTGCCTGATCGGCGCGGCCAACCGGGACGGCGAGAGGTACGCCGACCCGGACCGGTTCGACCTCTTCCGGGAGGACCTCACCACCACCACCGCCTTCTCGGCCGCCGCCGACCACCTGGCCTTCGCCCTCGGCCGGCACTTCTGCGTGGGCGCCCTGCTCGCCAAGGCGGAGGTCGAGACCGGCATGAACCAGCTCCTCGACGCGATGCCCGACGTCCGGCTCGCCGAGGGCTTCGACCCGGTGGAGCAGGGGGTCTTCACCCGGGGCCCGCAGACCCTGCCGGTCCGCTTCACCCCTGTCGCCGGCTGAGGCGCGCCGACCACGGACTCGGGACCCGCGTGCGGGGCCCGTCCGTGCCCGGCGTCACTGCACGACCGGAGTGAACTCCACGGGCAGCGCCGTCAGACCGCGCATCCAGACGGACGGACGCCACTCCAGCTCCCCCGGGTCCACCGCCAGCACCAGGTCCGGCAGCCGCTCCAGCAGCGTCTCGACGGCCGTGCGGGCCATGACGTCCGCCAGCAGGGGCGCCGGGTACGGGCAGCGGTGCTCGCCGTTGCTGAACGACAGGTGCGCGGCGTTCTCGGCACCGACGTGCGCATCGGGCCAGATCTGCGGGTCGGTGTTGGCCGCCGCGAGCCCCAGGACCAGGCAGTCGCCGGCCCGGATCTGCCGCCCGCCGAGCTGGGTGTCCCGCACCGCCCAGCGGCCGATGAAGTTCTGCGTCGGCGTGTCCAGCCACAGCACCTCGTTGAGCGCCTCCCCCACGCTGAGCCGCCCGCCCGACACGTTGATCGCGAACCGCTCGTCGGTCAGCAGCAGACGCAGCGTGTTGCAGATCCAGTTCGCCGTCGGCTGCTGGGCCGCCGCGATCACCGAGATCAGGTCCTGGACGATCTCCTCGTCCGTCAGCCCCGCCGGATGCTGGATCATCCGCGAGGTGACGTCGGCACCCGGCCGCTCCCGCTTCTCCTTCACCAGCTGCGCCAGCCGCGCGCCCACCCTGCCGTACGCGGCGACCGGGTCGTCGCCCTCCGCCGCGTCAAGGGAGATCCGCAGGTCGTCCACGAGCTGCTGGGTGTCCGCGCCGCCCAGCGGCATGCCGCAGATCTGCACCACCGCACGCGCCGGCAGGGTGTGCACGTAGGCCGCCATCAGCTCGGTCCGGCCACTGCCCGAGAAGGCCGCGATGAGCTCGTCCGCGATGACCTGGCAGTCACGGGCCAGCTCGAACTGGTCGACGCCCTCCAGCGCCTCGCTGATCACCCCGGCGCGCCGCTGGTGCTCCTCGCCCTCGGTGAACAGCACGGAGGGCTGGTAGCCGACGAAGGGCAGCAGCGGCCAGTCCTCCGGGATGTTCGGCCACTGGTTCCAGCGCCGGGAGTCCCGCGCGAACAGCTCGTCGTGCGCGGTGACGTAGCCGACCTCGGAGTAGCCGAGCACCAGCCAGGCCGGGATGCCGCCGTCCAGCAGCACGGGGGCGACCGGGCCGTGCTCCCGGCGCAGCGACCGGTACAGCTGCGAGGGGGTCTGCTGGTAGGCGAGACCGCCGAGCGGCACCGCACCCTCGGCGTGCGCGGGGCAGCCCGGGGGAGGGACGTGGGCGGCGGGGTTCCCGGTGTCGGTCATGTCGTCTCCTGGGCCGTGGCCAGAGCGTAGAGGTGGTCCACGAGGGTGATCAGGACGTCCTTGCCGGACTGCCGCACCCGCGCGTCGCAGTCGATGAGCGGCACGTGCTCCGGCAGCGCCAGGGACTGCCGTATCTCGTCCAGGGAGTACCGGGTGGTTTCGTCGTCGAACCGGTTGACCGCCACCACGAAGGGCAGCTTGTGGTGTTCCAGCCGGTCGATCGCGTACCAGGACTCGTCCATGCGCCGCGTGTCGACGAGGACGACCGCGCCCAGCGTGCCGGAGAACAGCCGGTCCCACAGGAACCAGAAGCGCTCCTGGCCGGGCGCGCCGAACAGGTAGAGCACCATGCGCTCGTTGAGGCTGATCCGCCCGAAGTCGAAGGCCACCGTGGTGGTCGTCTTCCCCGCGACCTCCGAGGTGTCGTCGACGCCCACCCCGGCCTGCGTCATCACCTCCTCGGTGTTGAGCGGCCTGATCTCGCTGACCGAGCGGACCAGCGTGGTCTTCCCGACCCCGAAACCGCCCACTATGACGATCTTCAGGCCGGTCTCTGCGGCATCGGCCAGGGGTGTGCGCTGGGAGGGCAGCTCAGAGGTTGCGGAGCCCATGGAGCACCTCCTTGAGAAGGGCGGAATCGGGGAGGGAGGCGACGGACTGGGCCGCGCGGGGGTGTCGGGCGGTGATGCGGCCCATGGCGAGCAGATCGCCGAGCAGGATCCGCACCACCGTGATCGGCAGCTTCAGTTCCGCCGAGATCTCGACGACGGCCGTGGGGTGACGGCACATCTCGAGGATCCGGACGTGCTCCGACTGCATCCCGGCGGTCGGCTCGCACTCGCTGACGACGAGGGTGACCAGGTCGAACGCGTCGTCGGCGCGGCTGCGTCCCCCCGTGACCATGTAGAGCCGGTCCGGGTCACCGGTGTCCACGGGCCGACGCGTCACGAGCCGGCACTCCCGTGCACCGGCTGGCGGGGCTCCGCCCTGAGGTGGTCGCCGATCTGCTCCACCAGCTCGGTCATCTGGTGGCCCACCACACCGGGATCGGCGTTCTCCTCGGCGATGACCGCGAGGTGCGCGCCCTCACCCGCCTCGACGATGAAGAGCAGGCCGCCGTGGAACTCCGTCATGGAGTGCCGGACGCCCCCGGTGCCGTCGCCGAACTCGACGGAGGCACCCTGCGCAAGGGCCTGGATGCCCGAGCAGATCGCGGCCAGCTGATCGGCCTGGTCCTGTGTGAGGTGTTCGGTCCAGCAGAGCTTCAGGCCGTCCCGGGACAGGACGAGCGCGTGCCGGGTGCCCGGGGTGCGCTCCAGCAGGTTCTGGAGAAGCCAGGTGAGGCTGTTGTCGGTGGTCTGCATGGTGAGTGATGGGACGGTGGTGCCCGGCTGGCCGGTCACCGGCCCGTTCCTCCAATCTGACGAGCTCAAGCGGGGAAGTGGGCGCCGGAACCCCGGGCGCCGTACGGGGGGAACGGTCTTTACGGGACGGCGGGCGGCTCCGGCTCCGTCCCGGAGCGGCCCGTGTCCTCGGGGGAGGGGCCGCCGGAGCGGCGCCCGCGGTGGAAGGCGCCGAAACTGGAGCCCGCGTCGCGCGCGGTGCGCTCCGGTGCCCGTGTCGCCGGTGCGGTGGTGTCCTTGCGCTGCCCTCGCTCACGGTCGGCCTCGGCCATGGTGTGGCCGGGGGTGCGCACGGGAAGCCCGTTCGGGGTCGCGTCGCGCGGGCGCCGGCGCTCGGGAAGCCGCTCCGGCATCTCCGCCCCGGTGGCGGGTCCGTCTGCGGGGGAGGGCTCCGGGACCCTCACGGTCGCCGCGGGCGCGGCCGGTGCGGGTGCGGGTGCGGGTTCGGCCGGGGCCGGCCCGGGGGTCGGAACCGCGGCGGCCGGGCGGCGCGGCGCCTGCGCGGGCGCGGGGTCGCGCTGCTGCGCGAGGAGTTGCGGCGGGACGAGGACGACCACGCCGGTGCCGCCGCGGGATGAGGGGCGGTAGTTGACGCTGATGCCGTACTTGACCGCGAGGCGTCCGACGACCGCGACGCCGAGCCGGGTGCCCTGGAGCGAGGCGAGGTCGGTCATGCGCCCGGCCACCGCCTGCTCGGCGCGCCGCATGGCGGCGGGCGCCATCTTCAGGCCGCTGTCCTCGATGGTGACGACGAGCCCGGCACTGCGCTCCTCGACGTAGACGTGCACCTCGTCGATGGGAGGGGAGAAGTTCGCGGCGTTGTCCATCAGTTCCGCAAGCAGGTGCATGACACCCTCCGCGGCGAAACCGGAGATCGCGGCGGTCGTGGAGCAGTGCAGCCGCACCCGCTGGTAGGCGGCGATCCGGCCCACCGCGCCGCGCAGGATGCTCTCCATCACGATCGGTTTGTTCCAGGCGCGGCTGGAGCGGCCGCCCATCAGCAGGGCGAGCCGGTCGGTCATGAGGCCGAGCTGCGAGGTGGCGTGGTCGAGTTTGAGCAGGTCGCCGAAGACCTCCTCGCCGTGTCGTTCCTGCATCTCGCGCAGGTCGGCGAGCATGCTCACGGCCTTGGCCTGCACGCGGCTCAGCGCCTTCGCGGAGGCGGCCTGCGCGGCGGCCGCGCGCCGCTCGCTGAGGGCGAGTTCGCGGACGAACGATTCGGCGGTCCGGTGCAGCAGCGGGGTGCGCGGCCATTCCAGCGAGGCGAGGACGGTGTCGGCGGACTGCCCGTCCCGGAGCCGGCCGACCGCGGCGGGCAGGGTCTCGGAGGTCAGCCGCTCGGCCTCGGCGGTGGCACGGTCGACCTCCTCCCTGTAGCGGAGGCGTTCGGCCTCGGCGGTGGCCGCCTGCCGTACCCCCTCCTCCAGGGAAGCGGCGAAGGTGTGCATGACCTGGCGCAATTGAGGGTCCGACGGGGGCTGCACGGTCGTCAGCGCGTCAGCCGCGCTCGCGCCGTCACGCAGCCGCTTGGTGAGCCCGGGCAGGGTGATGTTCACCAGGTGCGCGGTCTCCGCCGAGACCTGCGCCGACCGGGCCTGGTGCGTGCCGGACTCGGCGAGGTGCTGGGCGGCCGAGCGGTGCGCGCGGCGGACCAGCAGAGTGCCGGTGAGGACGGCGAGGGCCAGGCAGACCCAGCCGCCGGCGACCGCGCCGAGCGTCCAGGAGCGGGCGCCGGCGGGCGCGGCCGCCGCCACGCCGCCCGCGAGGGCGGCACTCACCACCAGCACGGCCAGAGGTACGGCCGACGACGCCTTCGAGGGCTTCGCCGGCCGGTGTTGACTGGGCGGTGCAGGCACTGACATTCCGCGGTCCCTCGGTGGTTGAGAGCAGAAGATACGGATCGACCGACATACGGACGGGTCGCAGGTCAACGGCGGCAACACGCAACACCAGAAGGGGGACGCGGTGCTTCCGGACCCGGTACGCGCCCATGCTAGTCATCGTGCCGGTCGCCGTGATCGGACCGGTGGCACTGTCCGCCACGGAGGCGACATCGTCGTGAAGTAGTCGTCACAAGTGACAGCGGTGGTATAGGCGTGACACCGAAGTGGGCCCGCTCCCAGGGGTGTTCGGGTACCACTGGGCGGGTATTTCGCTCACCTGTCCACGACTTGCCGTTCTTCCTCGGGGTCAAGATCACGCATGGGTGACCTGATTTCGGCCAACTGCGTGGCGTCGACCGGCTCGCTCGCGGCCCCTTGCCGTCGGCCGACCGGTTCATGTGCCCCCAATTGACCGCAGTTGCAGGTGTGTGTCGCACCTCCTCCGGGCGTCCGCGCCCCCCGAGGGCCTCGCGATCCCGGGCCCCCCTCCGTCGTTCCACGGCCGGCGCGCAACCGTTCGTGAGACCCGTGTGAAGGAAGTTCGACACCGCGCCTGCGAGGGTTTCACGCACTCCACACCATCGGAAACCCGCAGGGCCACCCCGACGAGTGACGGAAGACGCCTGTCTGCACACTCCTTCGGGTTGGTTCGCGGGGGCGGGCGGCGCGGACCCGTGGACGGCATGACTTGACTGCGTTAACTTGACGCTGACAAGTCAGAGCCCTGGAGACCTCACGGCCCTGGAGACTTCATGGCTTTCGAGACCTCAGAGCCTCAGAGACAGGAGACACCCGTGGCCTTCACCGCGGAGGACGTCTACCGCATGGCGCCGTACGCCCGCACGCTCGGTGTCCGCATCGACGGGATGGACCCCGCCGAGGTCGCCATGCGCCTCGAATGGAGCGAGGAACTCTCCACCGTGGGCGGGTCCTTGCACGGCGGGGCACTCATGGGCCTCGCCGATGTCGCGGGCGCGGTCTGCGCCGGCCTCAACGGCCCCGCGGGCGCGCTGCCCGCGACCATGCAGTCCAGCACCCACTTCCTCCGCCCCGTGGCCGGCAAGGGCGCCTTCGCGACCTGCCGGCCCCTGCGGGCGGGGAAGTCGAACGTCAACGTGGAGATCGACATACGCGACGAGACGGGCCGGCTGTGCGTCCGCGTGGTCCAGCTCGTCGCGCTGAGGAGCGCGGCGTGACGGAACCGGACGCCCCCTCCGCCACCGGTGTGCGCCGCCGCCGCGCGAAACGGGGCGAGGGCGCGCGCCTGCGGGAGGAACTGCTCGCCGCCGCCCGGCAACTCCTCGACGAACGGGGCGAGTCGGCGGTGACCGTCCGCGCGGTGTCCCAGCGCGTGGGCGTCAGCACTCCCGCCGTCTACCTGCACTTCGCGAGCCGCACGGAACTCCTGCACGGCGTGTGCCGGGGGGTGTGGGACCGGCTGGACGCGTACATGGCCGAGGCGGCCGCCGCGGCGGAGGACCCCTTCGAGGAACTGCGGCGCCGGTGCGCCGCGTACATCCGCTTCGGCCTCGACCACCCGCTGCACTACGGCCTGGTCGCCGCGGGCCCCGCGACGGAGGCCACCGCCCAGGTCGCCGACGCCTGCTTCCGCGAGCTCCACGGCGCCGTCCGGCGCTGCCTCGACGCCTCACTGCTCGAGGGGGACGGCATCGCCCTGACCCGCGCCGTCTGCGCCTGCCTGCACGGAGCGGTGTCACTGCTGCTCCTGCAGTCACCCGCCGTCTGGCCCCGCGACCTCGAACGCTACGCGGAGGACGTGGCAGCCGTCGCGTGCGCGGGGGTCCGGCACCACGCCGACCTTCACTGAACCGCCCCCGCCGTCCTCCAAGCCCTGCGCTCCCACGCCCCGCCGTGACCCGGCCGGGAGCCTCCCCGCCGGGTGCTCCCGCCTCACCCCCCGAGCCCGGAGGAGGGCCCCTCGTCCATCGGGTCGAGGGCCCCGAACCCCGCCGGGTCCACCGGCGGCGCCGGCGGGAGGGGGCCGGGCCGGGCCGGAGGGCGGGCCTGGAAGGACTGGAAGAGATAGGTGAGCAGACGGCGCGCGGCGGGCACGGCCACCTCGCGGGGACGCCCGGCCAGCCCGCTGACGGCGACCAGGAGGAGCGTGATGTCGGAGGGCTCGAAGTCCTCGCGGAGCCGGCCGGTCTCGCGGGCGCGGCGGACCAGGACGGACAGGGCCTCCTGCGCCCGGGTCCGTTCCCGGCGGCGGTCCAGTGCCTCGGGGAAGCCGGTCATGAACACCGTGTCGAATCCGCGGTCGGTGACCAGCGTGACGCACGCCGTCTCCAGCAGGTGGTAGAGGCCGTGCCCGGCGTCGGGATCGGCCAGGGCCTCGTCGAGTGCCGTGGCGCAGGCGGAGAGTTGGCCGTCGTAGGCGGCGGTCACCAGCGCGGAGCGGGTCGGGAAGCGGCGGTACAGGGTGGCCATGCCGACGCCCGCCCGGCGGGCGACCGCACCGAGGGGCGCGTCGACGCCCTGCGCCGCGAACACCTCGCGGGCGGCCTCCACAAGGCGTTCGCGATTACGGAGCGCGTCCGTGCGCAGCTCGTGGTGGGCGTCCGTGCGTGGACCCCCGGCCGACGCCCCGGTGGCTGCCCCGTGCGCTTGCTCTCCGTTCCGGCCTGCGGTCTTGTGAGAGGGGTGAGCGGGCATCGTGTCTCACTTCCGGCCACGAGGGGCGGTGGCCATCGGTCCCGGACCTAGCGTGAACGAACCGGCTTCGTACGCAATGGCCCTAGGAGAATCATGCACGACCTGTCCCGGTTGTCCGGCACCACGGCGCTGATCACGGGAGCGTCCGGCGGCATCGGCGAGGCATTCGCCCGCGAACTCGCCCGGCGGGGCGCGGACCTCGTGCTCGTCGCACGGTCCGGCGACAGACTGGAGGAACTCGCCTCCTCCCTGCGCTCCGCGCACGGAGTGCGGGCGCTGACGCAGAAACTCGACCTGTCGGAGGCGGGAGCGGCACGGGCGATGCACGAGTGGACCGTGGAGGAGGGGCTGGAGGTCGGCTTCCTCGTGAACAACGCCGGCGGCGGGGTCGGCGGCGCCGCGGTGCGGGCCGACCCCGAGGCCGTGGCCGCGATGGTGCGGCTGAACGGGAACACCGTCGTGGACAGCACGCTCCGCTTCCTTCCGGGCATGGTGTCCCGGGGCAGGGGAGCGATCGTGAACGTCGGGAGTGCCTCCGCGTTCCAGCCCACGCCGTACCTGGCCGCGTACGGGGGGAGCAAGGCGATGGTGCAGTCCTTCACCCAGGCGGTGAGCGGAGAGCTGGCCGGCTCGGGGGTCCGGGTGCTGGCGGTGCACCCCGGGGTCACCCTCTCGGGCCAGCGGTCCGAGGAGGTCCTGCCGGCGATGGCGCGGATGGGCGGGGAGCGCCGGCCGGAGCAGGTCGTCGCCACCGCCTTCCGCGCCCTGGGCTCCGGACGGACCTCGGTGGTCGACGGGCGCCGCTACGCGGCGTTCACCACGCTCACCCAGCGCCTGCCGAACCGCGCGGCCGTCGCGCTGGCGCGGAAGATGACGCAGAAGGTCCTCTCCGGCCTGTGAGCACACCCCGCGGGGGCCGCTCGCGGTGGACCGGTGATCGGGCCGCGTGAGCGAACAGGCCGCCGATGGCGGCCTGACCGGGGACACCGTCGGCGCGCCCCCGTCGGCCGGTCACTTGTAGATCTTGCCGGGTTCGGCCCTGGACGGAGCGAGGAGCTGGGAGACGGTCACGAAGGTGTAGCCCTGTTCGTCGAGCGCCTTCAGGATGGACGGCATGGCGGGGAGGGTGCCCTTGTGGAGCGGGTGGAGCAGGATGATGCCGTCGCGGTCGGCGCCCTTCAGCACGCGATCGGTGATCAGCGCGGTGTCGTCCGTCGCGTAGTCCTTCGCGGTCACCGTCCACAGCACCTGCGCCATCCCCAGCTCCTCGCAGAGCCTGGAGACGCGGTCGTCGGTGCGGCCCTGGGGCGGGCGCATCAGGGTGGGCGTGCGGCCGGTGAGGCGGGAGATGGCGCGTGCCGTGCGGCGCAGTTCCTCGCGGACCCGGGCGTCGGAGGCGTCGGTCAGCACCGGGTGCGTCCAGGTGTGGTCGCCTATCTCGTGGCCGTCCTCGGCGATGCGCCGTACGACGTCGGGGAACTGGTGGATGCGCCGGCCCTCGAGGAAGAACGTCGAGGGTGCCTTGTACTTCTTCAGGAGGTCCATCAGGCGGTCGGTGGGTTCGCCCGGGTTGCCGTCGAAGGTGAGCGCGATGCACTTGGCCCTCCGGCAGTCCACCTGTCCCTGGGGTGTGCGTGCCGCCGGCGCCGCCCGGTCGCGCTGTTCCCGGGGGGAGACGGTCTCCATCCTGTTGGCCCGGATGACGAGGACGACGGTCGCTGTCACGACCACCGCCACGGCCAGGGTCAGGAGTATGAGCAGGCGGGGCCGTCTTTTCAGGAATGTCACCCTGGGAAGAAGCGGCCGACGCGGGACGGGTTGCCCGGCGGCCCCCGTGAGTGACACGTATCACGTGTGCATGTCACGTTGTGCGCGGGGCGCGGTGTCACCGACGTGTCGCCGCGGCCGCCCCTCAGTTGCGGGAAGCGGACGACTTCGCCGCCGCCTGCGCCTCCTGGAAGTCGACGACGGCCTCGCCGTGGTCCCTCGCCCAGTTCGTCAGGCCCTCGATGGGCTCGACGAGGGTCCGGCCGAGGTCGGTGAGGGCGTACTCGATCCGTCGTGGCTCCGCGGTACGGCGCTCGACCAGACCGTACTCCTGGAGCCGGCGCAGGGTCTGGGTGAGCACCTTCCGCGAGACGCCGCCGATCAGGTCGACCAGTTCGCCGTGCCTGAGCGGCTTCCGGCTGAGCCCGAAGAGCACGAGCACGGCCCACTTGTCGGAGATGATCTCGACCGCCAGGCGCGTGGGGCAGTCGGCGAGGAAGACTGATCCGGCCGCGTTCCGCATGCGGTCGACGGTACGTGATCGACGGCGCGGGGGCGAGAACGGGCGGTCGACAGCACGCGGTCGCACGCGCGCGGTCGGAGGTTGTGCCGTCGGCATCGGGCGCCGACGGGGCGCGGTCGAAGGAACCTGGAGGTAACGCGGGGCTCCGTAGCGTCGTGGGCGAGCCGTGAGAACAGCGGCGCGGCACCGTATGCGGAGGAGTAGCCATGTCACGAGTCGTCGTGTTCGACGAGTTCGGCGAGCCGGATGTCCTGCACGTCGTCGAGGAGCCGGTGGCCGAGCCGGCACCCGGCGAGGTGCGGGTCAGGATCGAGGCGTTCGCCGTCAACCCGCTCGACCTGATGGTGCGGTCCGGTGTCTCGTTCGCACCGGTTCCGCTGCCGCACGCCCGCCTCGGCATCGAGGGAACCGGCGTCGTCGACGCGCTGGGACCCGGGACCACCGGGCTGCGGATCGGTGAGCCGGTCCTCCTCGCGGCGATCCCCGACGCCCACCTCAGGGGCAGCTACGCCGAGCACACCACGCTCCCCGCGAGCCAGGTCGTCGCCCGGCCGGCCGGGCTCGGGGTCACGGAGGCGGCGGCGATCTGGGTCGGGTACTCCACCGCCTACGGCGCGCTCGTCGAGACGGCGGGCATGCGGCCCGGCGACCACGTGCTCGTCACCGCCGCGTCCGGCGCCGTCGGCCGGGCGGCGATGCAGCTCGCCCGGTACCTCGGCGCCGTCCCCCTCGCCGTCACCCGGCACACCGCGAAGAAGGACGAGCTGCTCGCCGCCGGTGCCGCCGGGGTCGTCGCCACCGACCACGAGGATCTCCTCGGAGCCGTGCGCGAACTGACGGGCGGGACCGGCGCCGACCTCGTCCTCGACCTGGTCGGGGGCCCCGGGCAGCAGGAACTGCGGAAGGCGGCCCGCCCCGACGGGACCCTGGTCGCCGCGGGCTTCCTGGACCCCCGGCCCGCCCCCTCCCCGGGGAGCGGGGCACTCACGACCATCGGCTACCGCGGCTTCGACCACATCCTCGACGCCACCGTGGTGGCACGCATGGCGGCCTTCCTGAACGCCGGTGTGCGCCACGGCGCGCTGCGGCCCGCCGTGGACAGGGTGTTCGCCCTGGACGACGTCGCCGAGGCGCACCGTCACGTCGAGAAGGGACTCCACGCCGGGAAGGTCGTCGTCACGGCGCACGCGCGCTGAGGGACACGGCTCGGCCGTACCGAGGAGTGAGGCCCGCGCACGCCGGGGTCGCGGGCCGGGCCGCCCGAAGGCGCCGGCCGGCGCCGCGTCCTCCGGGAGGCGGCGTGGGGAGCAGGTCGACGCGGTCGTCGCCGGGAACCCGCGGGCCCGGCGGCCGTCACGTGCCGACCGTCTCCCAGAAGCCGCACCGGTGTTCCTCGGCGAGATCGGCCGGCGCCGGCCTCCCCGGCCGCAGTGACTGGGCGCGCAGACCGGGTCCGAAGCGGGGCCGGGCCGCCGGCACGGCGCCGAGTTGCGGTACCTCTTCGCCGACGAGCAGCTTCCCGGCCCCGCCACCCCGCCCAGCACCGCCTCGCGGACACGATGGTGCGGTACCGGGCCCGTTTCGCCCGCACGGGCGACCCGAACGGCCCCGGCAGAGGCCATTGTCGCGGAGGCTGTCGCGCCGGCCGACGAGAAGGGCTTCGAGGCTCTCTCCATGCCGAACATCGCCAAACGGCTCGGGCTGACCGCCAACGCGGTCTACCGGTACGTCAGTTCGCGCGAGGAGCTGCTCGTCCTCCTCGCCGACACGGCGTGGGGACCGGCGCCGGCCCTGGACACCGGCACGGGTCGATGGCGGGCCGCGCGCCGCATGGACCAGGGCGATGATCGGACGATGCGAGGCGCACCCGTGGCTCCCCGACCTGCCCCTCCGCGGGGCACCCGCGACCCCGAACCTGCTGCGCTGGACGGAAGTCCTGCTGGGGGCACTCACCGGCGCCGGGCTGAGCACCGCCGAATCACTGGGGTGCGCGCTGCTCCTCGACGGTTACGCTCGACGCACCGCCAGTGCCCGCGGCGACGTGCGGGAGAGCAGCGCGGCGCCCACCCGGTCGGCCACGGTGACGCGGTTCCTCCAGCCGCTCCTGCACGAGCACGGCTGTCCCATCCTGGCGTCGATGATGTCGCGGGACGCCTACGACGACGAAGTCGGCGAGGACGACGTGGACTTCGGCCTCAAGCGGATCCTTGACGGCATCGAGGTCCTGGTCGCCCGCCGCGCGGACGACCGCTGAGCGCGCCGCCGCCACCGCCGGCGCCTCGCTCACTGCCTTGCCCTGGACGCGTGCGAGTCCAGCAGTGCGCGGTAACGCTCGGCGTGGGCGGTGAGGGCCTCCTCCGAGACGGTGCGGGTGCCGTGCAGGACCAGTGGTTCGGCGAGGCGCATGCCGAGCAGACGGGCGGTGGCGTCGAGAGGGGCGAGGAACTGGGCCATCGTGTAGCGGGAGGTGGGCGCGGGGTCGGCGTACGACTCCTTCGGGCCGCCCGTGGAGGTGACCAGCTGGAGCGTTTTGCCGCGCAGGGCGGTGCCGGTGCCGCCGTAGGCGAACCCGTGGGTGAGGACCTGGTCGATCCAGGCCTTGAGCACGGCGGGGACGGAGTACCAGTACCAGGGGAACTGCAGCACGATCCGGTCGTGCTCGCGCAGGAGCCGCTGCTCGTGGGCGACGTCGAAGCGGCCGTCGCGGTGGGCCGGGTGGAGTTCGTGGACGGTGACGTGCGCCAGGTCCCGCACCGCTTCGGCCAGACGTGCGGTGACGCGGGAGGAGGCCAGATCCGGGTGGGCGACCACGACCAGGGTGCGGGGGGAGGGGTCGGTCGAGGTCGCGGGGAGGACGTCGGGAGGGGACATCGGGGGATCCTCGTTCGGGTGCGTGGGTGCGTGGGTGCGTGGGTGCGTGGGTGCGTGGGTGCGTGGGTGTGACGCGCTTGGACCGGCAGGGCGCGTGTCCGCGCGTCGAATCGTTGTGACGGATCGTTCCGTTCCGTCGTCGCCCGAGAGTTTGTGACGGAACGATCCGTCTGTCAAGCTGCTACCGTCACCGCATCGCGGAGCGAGGGGAAAGGAGCGCGTCATGGCACGCAGGACAGCGGAGGAGAACCGGCGCCACGTCCTGGCCGTGGCGAGCCGTCTGTACTACCAGCGCGGCGTCCGTGCCGTGGGGATGGACCTGGTGGTCAAGGAGAGCGGGGTCGGCAACGCCACCGTCTACCGGCAGTTCCCCAACAAGGAGGCCCTCGCCACCGCTTATACGCAGGAGCGCGCCGACGCCTGGTTCGCGCGGATGCGGCAGGCCTGCGACCGGGTCGACGACCCGCGCGAGAAGCTGCTCACGATCTTCACGACCGTCATCGAGGAGACCGAGGCGCCCACCTTCCGCGGCTGCCCCATGCTCAACACGCACACCGAGTTCCCCGACCCGGAGCACTCCGCGAACCGTGTGGCGGTCACCCATGAACAGAGGGTCCGTGAATGGATGCGTGACCTCGCGGCCGACGCCGGCGCCCCCGACCCCGAGCAGCTCGCCGACGAACTGATCCTCGTCCTCAACGGGATCTACGTCACCGCCACCGTCCTCGGGCCCCAGGGCCCCGCCCAGCGCGCCGGTGAGCTCGCCCGCCGGCTCGTTCGGGCGGCGTGCGAGGAGTCCGGCCGCCCCTGAAGGCGCCGGCCCGGATTGTCAGTGGGGCGGGGCAGACTGGCCGCATGACGGCACCTCACCCCAGAACCGATCTCCACTTCTACCTGCAGTCCGCGCGGGACGCCCTGCTGTGGAAACTCGAAGGGCTCTCCGAGTACGACATCCGCCGCCCGGCGACGCCCACCGGCACGAACCTCCTCGGCCTGGTGAAGCACGCGGCCGGTGTGGAGCTTGGCTATCTCGGCGAGACCTTCGGGCGTCCCTCCGGCGAATCGCTGCCGTGGCTCGAGGACGGGGCGGAGGCCAACGCGGACATGTGGGTCACCGCGGGGGAGTCGCGGGAGGAGATCGTGAGCCTCTACCGCCGGGCATGGGCCCACGCGGACGCCACGATCGAGGCCCTGCCGCTCGACACGGTCGGCAGGGTGCCCTGGTGGCCCAGTGGCAGGGACGAGGTGACCCTGCACCATGCCGTGGTGCGCGTGATCGCGGACACGCACCGGCACGCCGGTCACGCCGACATCGTCCGCGAACTCACGGACGGCGCCGTGGGGATGAACGACGGGAACAGCAGTATGGCGCCGGGCGACGCGGCATGGTGGGAGAGCCATCGGGAGCGGTTGGAGCGGGCGGCGCGGGAGGCGGAGGCCCCCGGAACCTGAAGCCGGAGAGCCTGAGGCTTCGGGAACCTGAAGCCCGGGAACCTGAGGCCCCGAGAGGCTGAGTGCCGGGGAGCCTCGGGGCGGCGGGTCCCTCGGTGTCCGGGTCCCCCTGCCCTCCGCGTGCGGCCGCCCCCCGCCGACCCGGCTCGTGCCGGCGCCCCGCTCCACCGCCGTGCTCAGCCCGCGCCGCGCAGTCGTGCGGGCAGCCGCCGGGCGAGGTGGTCGATCAGGGCTTCCACCCGGCGCGGGACGTGGCCCTCGCCCTCCAGCAGGGCGTGGATGTCGGCGGCCGGCGTCGGCACGTGCGGCAGGACGTGCACGAGTTCGCCCCGGTCGAGGTGCGGCCGCACCTGCCACTGCGAGCGCATGATCACGCCCCGGCCCTCCAGGGCCCACCCGGTCACCACGTCACCGTCGTTGCTGGACAGGTTGCCGTGGACCCGCACGTGCCGGGGGCCGTCCTCGTCGCCGAACCGCCAGAGCGCGAAGTCGCTCTCCTTCTCGCGCAGTACCAGGCAGTTGTGCGTGGCGAGATCCTCGATGCGCTCCGGCGCACCGTGTGCGGCGAGGTAGGACGGGGCCGCGCAGGGCACCCGCCGGTTCCGGGCGAGGCGCCGCATGCGCAACGTCGAGTCGGGCGGGGCGCCCACGTGCACGGCCACGTCGAAGTCCCGCCGCCGCAGCGGGAGCGCGGAACTCTGCATCCGGACGTGTACGCCGGGATGGGCGGCGGCGAACTCGCCGAGAAGCGGCGCGATGTGCGCACGGCCGAGGCCGAGGGTGGCCTCCACGACGACCGTGCCGCGCAGTTCTCCCGTGCGGTCGGAGACGGTGTCCTCCAGCGCGCGCACCTGGTCCAGGATGTCCGTCACGCGCGCGGCGTACAGCGCGCCCTCGGAGGTGAGCGTGAGGCGCCGGGCGCCGCGCTGGACGAGCCGGACGCCCAGGCGGCGCTCCAGCGCGCCGAGACGTTTGCTGACGACGGGCAGCGAGCAGCCGAGCTCGCGGGAGGCGGCCGTCAGAGTCTCGCTCGACGCGACCACGGAGAAGAAGTGCAGGTCGGCCTCCGGCGCGAAGGCGGCGACCGGGCCACGGGCGGGCCGGGGATGGCTTTCCACAGGGGAAAGCCTACGTTGCCCGCAACACCCTTGTAACGTCCCGGCGCACTCGCCAGGGTGGACCCACGCCACGCGGAGGAACGCCCCGGAGGGGGTCCGCGACGCGGGCGGAGCCACCCATCACCCAGGCCGAGGAGTCGACCCGTGCCGAATACCTACCGCATCGCCGTGATCCCGGGAGACGGAATCGGCCGAGAGGTCGTCCCCGAAGGGCTGCGGAGTCTGAGAGCCGCCGCCGCGGCGCACGGATTCGCACTCGACACCGTCGAGTTCGACTTCGCCAGCGCCGACTACTGGCTCGCACACGGCACGATGCTCCCCGAGAACTGGCGGGAGGTGCTCGGAGGCTTCGACGCCCTGTACTTCGGGGCGGTCGGCCGGCCCGACGTCGTCCCCGACCACGTCTCGCTCTGGGGCAGCCTGCTGCAACTGCGTCGGGGCTTCGACCAGTACGTCAATCTGCGCCCGGTCCGGCTGCTGCGCGGGGTGCGCGGCCCGCTGCGCGACCAGGGGCCCGGCGACATCGACTTCTACGTGGTGCGGGAGAACACCGAGGGCGAGTACTCCAGCATCGGCGGCCGCATCTTCGAGGGCACCGACCGGGAGACGGTCGTGCAGGAGACGGTGATGACCAGGACCGGCGTCGACCGGGTGCTGCGCTACGCCTTCGAACTGGCCGCCACTCGCCCCCGCAAGCGGCTGACCTGGGCGACGAAGAGCAACGGGATCTCCATCTCGATGCCCTACTGGGACGAGCGCGCCGCCAGGATGGCGGCCGCGTACCCGGAGGTGACCGCGGACAAGGACCACATCGACATCCTGGCCGCGAAGTTCGTCCTCCGACCCCAGGAGTACGACGTGGTGGTGGCCAGCAACCTCTTCGGCGACATCCTCTCCGACCTGGGTCCCGCCTGCACCGGCACCATCGGGATCGCCCCGAGCGCCAACATCAATCCCGACCGGGCCTTCCCCAGCCTGTTCGAGCCGGTCCACGGCTCGGCCCCGGACATCGCGGGCCGGGGCATCGCCAATCCCGTGGGCCAGATCTGGAGCGGCGCGATGATGCTCGACCACCTCGGTGAACACGCGGCGGCGGACCGCATCGTGCGGGCGATCGAGAGCGTCCTGTACGAGCAGCCCGACGTCGTGACTCCCGACCTCGGCGGCACCGGTACCACCGCGGTACTGGGCAAGGCCGTCGCGGACCGTGTCGCGGTCGTGGGGTGATCCCCGTGTTCCCCGGGAAGCGCGGGAAGGACGCGACCCCCCTGACGACGGCTGCGGCGGGTGCGGAGTACCACGAGCCGCACCACCGGATGCGGCGCGTCACCTTCCTGGTCGCCCTCGCGGTCTTCGCGCAGGAGTCGACCTGGAACTTCTACGAGTCACAGGTGCCTCCCCTGCTGCGGGAACACCTCACCAGCGCGGCCGCGGTGGGACTGCTGATGGGCATGGACAACCTGCTGGGGATCTTCGTCCAGCCGTGGATCGGCGCCCGGTCGGACCGCACCAGGACCTCGTGGGGGCGGCGCATGCCCTACCTGGTCGTCGGAATGCCGCTCGCCGCCGTACTGTTCGGCCTCATCCCGCACGCCGCCTCGTCCCTGCCGCTCCTGATCTGCGTGATGTTCTTCTACGCGCTGGTGGCCAATACCTTCAAGCCCATCGCCGAGGCACTGGTACCGGACTTCGTCGCCCCCGAACGCCGCAGCCGGGCCAACGCGGCCGTCAAGATCGCCTCCAGCATCACCACCATCGTCGCGGCACTCCTCAGCCTGCTGCTGGTCGACGACCATCCGATGATCGCGTTCGCGGTCCCCTCGCTCATCATGCTGGTCTCCATCGGTGTGCTCGGGGTGACCGTGCGGGACAGCCGCTCCCGTGCCTACCGGTCCCTGTCGCAGAAGAGCACGGACACCGAGGACCCGGACCCGGCCCCGCCACGGGTGCGCGACACCTTCGTCGACATCCTCACGGACCGCGACCGCAGCCGGCTCCTGCTGCTCGCCGCGATCTTCCTGTTCGGCAGCGCCTGGGCGTCGTCCCGGTCGCTGCTCACCCCCTACGGTATGGAGGCACTCGACCTCTCGCGGGGCGACGCCGGCAGCCTCGGCCTGCCCAGCGGTGTCGCGTTCATCCTGGCGGCCTACCCGGCGGCCGTGTACGCCGAGCGCTTCGGGCGGCTGCGGGTGATGACCGTCGGCATGACGACCTTCGCCGCCGCCATGCTGCTGGGGACCGTCGCGCAGAACGCCGTCGGCACCATGGCGGCCCTGTGCGTCGGGGCGGCAGGAGGGGCCTGCTTCCTGGTCAACGCCGTCGTCGTGCTGTGGAACCTCGCCCCCTCCCCCCACGTCTTCGCGGCCTACGGCGGCCTGTACACCGTGAGCTGGACCGGAGGAGGCTTCCTCGGTCCCGCGCTCGTCGGCGCGATGGTGGACGTCACCGGCTGGCCGCTGATGCTTCTCGACATCGGCCTGGTCGTCGCCCTGTCGATCGTCGTCGTCACCCGCATCGGGAAACCGGCCCGGCGCGCCGAATCGACCCTCGTCGAGTGAGCCCCCCGCCCCCGGTCCGAGCCCTCACCGTCCAGCGACCGGCAATGCCGGAGAGGAGGAACACATGTCCCGGATCCTGATCACCACGGACTACCTGCGGCCCGGCGACGAGGCCGACCGCCACCTGCGCGGTCACGGCTACACGACGGTCCACGCGCCGATGACAGGCCGCAGGGACTCCGAGGCGCTCGTGGCGGCCCTCGCGGGGGTCGACGCGGCGCTGGTCGCGCACGAACCGCTGACCGCCGAGGTCCTGGCCCGCGCACCCGGTCTGCGGGCCGTCGTGCGGACCGGCGTGGGCTACGACTCGATCGACATCGCCGCCGCGGGCGCACTCGGCATCACGGTCAGCAACCTGCCGGGGGTGAACGCCAACGCCGTGGCCGAGTACACCCTCGGCCTGCTGCTCGTCGAGGCACGAGGGCTGGTGCGCAGTGCGAGAGGGGTCGCGGCCGGCTCCTGGCCGAGGGAGGACGGCCACGAACTGCGCGGTGCCACGCTCGGTCTCATCGGGTACGGGGCGGCGGCCCGGGCCGTCGTGCCGCTGGCCCGGGCGTTCGGCATGGACGTCCTCTGCACCACCGGCGTGCCCGGGACCGAGCGCACCGATCCGGCCGTGCGTTTCCTGCCGCTCCCCGAACTCCTTGCCGCCGCCGACTACGTGTCGGTCCACACCGCGCTCACCGACCGCACCCGCGGTCTGCTCGGCGCCTCGGCGTTCGCACGGATGAAACCGACGGCGGTGCTGATCAACACCGCGCGGGGCGCGATCGTCGACGAGCCGGCCCTCGCCGAGGCCGTCCGCACGGGGCGGATCGCGGGCGCGGCACTCGACGTGGTGTGCGAGGAACCGCTTCCCGCCGACAGCCCCTTGCGGGACGTCGAGGGCGTTCTCGTGTACTCCCACCTCGCGGGACAGACCGCCGAGGCCCGCAGGGCCGCCGGTGTCGCGGCGGCGGAGGAGGCGGTCGCCGCGCTGGAGGGCCGGCCCCGCTTCCCGGTCAACACCCGCTTCCTCCGCAACCGCTGACCTCGAACCACCTGCACCTGCGGGCCCACGCCCCACAGGTGCCCCAAGCCGTACAGGCCGCACGAGCCCCCGCAGGCCGTGGGCGCCTCAAGCGCCTCACGCGCCTCAGGAAAGAAGAGAGAAACGCAACGATGGACAACACAGCGGTCGCATCCGTGCGGGTACTGGCACCAGCGGGCATGCTCGGCGCCGGTTTCCCCGACCTCACGATCGAACGCGGCCTGGAACTGGGCGCCGACGTCATCTCCGTGGACGGGGGCAGCACCGACTCCGGCCCCCACTACCTGGGCTCCTCGCAGCCCAAGACCACGCGTGCCGCGGTCGCCCGGGACCTGCGCGTCCTGCTGAAGGCGGCGGCCCGCGCGGACATCCCGCTGATCGTGGGCTCCTGCGGCACCAGTGGTACCGACAACGGGGTGGACTGGGTCGCGGGCATCGTCGCCGACCTCCTCGCCGAGGAGGGACTGGACCTGCGGGTCGCGCGCATCTACAGCGAACAGGACGCCGGCCGCCTCAAGGAGCGGCTGGCCGCCGGCCACATCCGCCCGCTGCCCCCGATGGGGGAGCTGCGGCCCGAGACGCTCGACGACTGCACGCACATCGTCGGCATGATGGGGCACGAGCCGATCGTCGCCGCCCTGGAGGCCGGCGCCCAGGTGGTGCTCGCGGGCCGTGCCACCGACACCGCGGTCGCGGCCGCCTACCCGCTCATGAAGGGCATGCCGGCCGGACCCACCTGGCACGCGTCCAAGATCGTCGAATGCGGCGGGCAGTGCACCAGCAACCCGCGCGAGGGCGGCGTGCTCGCCACCATCGACGCCGGCGGGTTCACCATCGAACCGCTCCACCCGGAGGTGTCCTGCACCCCCATCTCGGTCGCCGCGCACATGCTCTACGAGACCGTGAACCCCTTCCGGATGCGCGAGCCCGACGGCACCCTCGACGTGGCCGAGGCCACCTACACCGCCCTCGACGACCGCCGGGTGCGGGTGGAGGGCTCCCGCTTCCACGTCGCCGAGCAGCACACCGTCAAGCTGGAGGGCGCCCGCATCACCGGCTACCAGACGATGTCCTTCAGCGCCGTCCGCGACCCGCACATCCTCGCGCACATCGAGGACTGGGCGGCCCTGCTGCGCGAGGTGCTGACCGAGCGCGTCGAGCAGACGCTCGGCCTCGGCGCGGACTCGTACGCCTTCGACGTGCGTCTCTACGGGCACAACGCCGTCCTCGGCGAGAACGACCCCGCGCAGGGGCCGCCGCGCGAGGTCGGCGTCATGCTTCTGGTCAACGCGCCGGACCAGGCCACCGCCACCGCCGTGGCCAAGATCGCCAATCCGCTGATGCTGCATCTGCCGACCCGCGACATGGATCACCTGCCCAGCCTCGCCTTCGCCACCTCGCCCGCGGAGACCGAGCGCGGACCCGCCTACGAGTTCGTGCTGCACCACGCCGTCGACAGCATCACCCCCACCGACATGTTCCGCATCGAGATCGAGGAGTCCGCGCACCATGGCTGAGAAGGGCCCCACCACCCTGGCCGACCTGTCCCTCGAGGTCCGCTCCAAGAACGCCGGACCCTTCTGGGTCACCATGGAACTCTTCCTGCGCGATGCGGAGGCCTACCGCATCGCCGCCGACGAGGCGTTCCTCGACGAGCGCACGATCGCCCGCCTTTACGGCGTGGACCCGGACGGCGTCCAGATCTTCCGCATCCCTGCGCTGAACGTCGTCAAGATCTCCTTCCCCCGCCCCGTCAGCCAGGCCTCCCTCAGGGACCGGGACGTCCACTCCGGACAGCACCACGTGCCGCTGGCCGCGCTGCCGGTCCCCTCCGTCTGACCCGTCCCCCGTGCCGCCGGCCCGTCGTGGCGGCGGCAGTACTCACGAGCAAAAAGGAGAAGGCCATGGACGCCGACGTCATCGTCGTCGGAGCGGGCCTCGCGGGCCTCGTCGCCGCGCACGAACTCACCAGCCGAGGCAGGAGGGTTGCCCTGGTGGAGCAGGAGAACGCCGCCAACCTCGGAGGCCAGGCCTTCTGGTCCTTCGGCGGCCTGTTCCTCGTCGACTCGCCCGAACAGCGGCGTCTGGGCGTCAAGGACTCCCTCGACCTCGCCTGGAACGACTGGCGGGGCAGCGCCCGCTTCGACCGTACGGAGGACGAGGACTCCTGGGCGGTGCGCTGGGCACGTGCCTACGTCGAGTTCGCCGCGGGGGAGAAGCGGTCCTGGCTGGCCGGACACGGCATCACCTTCCTGCCCGCCGTCGGCTGGGCCGAGCGCGGCGACCTGACCGCCCACGGCCACGGCAACTCCGTACCCCGCTTCCACATCGCCTGGGGCACCGGCACCGGTGTGGTGGGCCCCTTCGTGGAGTATGCGAAGCGGGCCGCCGAGGAGGGACTGCTCACCTTCCACCACCGGCATCGTGTCGACGAACTCCTCGTCCAGGACGGCACCGCCCGCGGGGTGCGCGGCACCCTGCTGGCCGAGGACCACTCCGCGCGCGGTGTCGCCTCCAGCCGCGAGCCCGTCGGCGAGTTCGAGCTGACCGCCCAGGCCGTCGTCCTCACCAGCGGCGGCATCGGGGGGAACCATGAACTCGTGCGCCGCCACTGGCCCGCCCGCCTCGGCTCCCCGCCCCGGGAGATGGTCACCGGTGTGCCCGCCCACGTCGACGGCCGGATGCTGGACATCAGCGAGAAGGCCGGAGTCCGCCTGGTCAACCGCGACCGCATGTGGCACTACACCGAGGGCCTCGGGAACTGGGACCCGATCTGGCCCGGTCACGGCATCCGCATCCTGCCCGGGCCGTCCGCCCTGTGGTTCGACGCACTCGGCCGCCGCCTGCCCGCACCCTGCCTGCCCGGCTACGACACCCTCGCCACCCTGCGGCACCTGCGCACCACCGAGGACCTGGCAGA
Organism: Streptomyces griseoaurantiacus; assembly: GCF_036189845.1. Taxonomy (NCBI): domain Bacteria; kingdom Bacillati; phylum Actinomycetota; class Actinomycetes; order Kitasatosporales; family Streptomycetaceae; genus Streptomyces; species Streptomyces griseoaurantiacus. Next base: position 6,703,990 of record NZ_CP108326.1, read on the forward strand.
GCACGACCACTCCTGGTTCCTGCTCACCCGGAAGATCATCGAGAAGGAGTTCGCGCTCTCGGGCTCGGAACAGAACCCCGACATCACCGCCAAGGACCGGGCCGCGTTCCTCAGGACACGGGTGTTCGGCAAGGGAATCCCCGGCCCCGTGGACGCCTTCGTCCGCGACGGCGCCGACTTCGTCACCGCTCCGGACCTGGAGCAACTGGTGGCGAGGATGAACGCGCTCACCGGTAGGGAACTCCTGGACCCGGCGGTGATACGGCACCAGGTCGAGGCGCGCGACCTCCAGATCGCCCACGCCTACAGCAAGGACGCCCAGGTGCAGGGCATCCGCAACGCCCGCCGCTACCTCGGGGACCGGCTGAGCCGGGTCGCCGCCCCGCACCGCATCCTCGACCCCGCCGCAGGCCCCCTCATCGGCGTCAGGCTGCGCATCCTCACCCGCAAATCCCTCGGCGGCATCCAGACCGACCTCGACTCCCGCGCGCTCGGCCCCGACGGCACGGTGGTGGACGGCCTGTACGCGGCCGGCGAGGTCGCCGGCTTCGGCGGCGGAGGCCTGCACGGTTACAGCGCCCTCGAGGGCTCCTTCCTCGGCGGTTGCCTCTTCTCCGGCCGCGTGGCGGGCCGGGCGGTGGCGCGGCAGCTTGGCTGAGGCCCGCCACGCCCCGGACTGAGCCCTCCGCCCGGGAAGGCGGCCGGGCGGGTCAGTCCAGGGCGTGGGCGCGGCAGGTCCGCAGGATCTCCTCCGACAGTTCGGGCCGGGTGTGCCGTACGGCGCGGGCGAGCGTCATCGCGCCGACCAACTGGCTGAGCAGCAGCACCGCCCGCTCCCGTGCCTCCTGCGGGGTGAGTTCCCCGTCCTGCTCCGGGTGCGCGGGATGCTCGCCGTGCTCACGCGCGAGCTCCGCGGCGAAGCCGGTGAGGTACCCCTCCACGCCGAGGGCGTACGCGCCCTGGACGGTGTCGCCGTGCCGTCCCGCGTCGATGACCAGGGACGCGGAGGGGCAGCCGCCGTCCGGGGCGTCGCGGTGGGCGGTGGAGAGGTAGTCGTCCACCACACGCCGCAGCGGTGTGCCCGCGGAATCCTCTCCCCGCTCCACTGCCGCGTCCAGGACGCCCAGCGACCTCTCGAAGGAGGCGCCGCACACTTCGACGGCCAGTTCCTCCTTGGACGCGAAGTGGTTGTAGAAGCCTCCGTGGGTCAGCCCCGCCTCCTTCATCAGGTCGGCGATCCCCACGGCGTCGATGCCCTTCGCCCGGAACAGGCGCCCGGCCGCGTCGACGATGTTCTGCCGGTTCCTGGCTTTTTCTTCCCTGCTGATCCGCGGCATGGCCGCCCTCCCGAGTCCGGCGTGTGTTTGACGTTTTCAATGTTACCCCTCATCATTGTTATTGATGACACTCGCCATCAATACTTGATGGGAGGCACCCATGCGTACCGTGACGCACACCGCGCCGGGCGAACCCGAGGACGTACTCACGCTGCGGGAGGACTCGAGCCCACCGCGCCCCGGCACGGGGCAGGTGCTGGTGCGCCTGCTGGTCCGGCCGGTTCACCCCGGAGACCTGGCCCTCGTGAGGCATGCGCCGACGCCGCCGGAACAGGGGCCGGAATCCCGGGTCCCCGGAGTGGAGGGAATGGGGATCGTGGAGAGCGTCGGACCGGAGGTGCGGCCCGATCTGCGCCCCGGCCGGCGCGTGGCCGTCTTCCCGGCGCCCGGCACCTGGAGCGACTTCGTCGTGGTCCCCGCCGACCTGGCCGTACCGGTGCCCGACGGGGTCGCCGACGAGACCGCGGCCCTCATGCTCGTCAACCCGCTCACCCTGCTCACCCTGTACCGCGCGCTGGAGGACGCCCTGCGCGGGCACAAGGGCCCCGTCCTCCAGACGGCCGCCGGATCCTCCGTCGGACGACTGCTCGGCGCCGCCGCGGTCCGGCACGGCCTGCGGCTGATCAACCTCGAGCGCAGCACCGCCGGCGCCGAGAGGACACGCAGGCGGTACCCCACGCAGCCCGTGGTCTCCACGAGCGAGGACGACTGGCGGGAGCAGGTGCGCCGCCACTGCGGCGGCGAGGGGGTCCGCGTCGTCCTCGACAGCGTCGGGGGCGCCATGACGCAGGACCTCGCGGCGCTGCTCGCCGACGGCGGGACCCTCATCTCCTACGGACAACTGGGCTCCGGGACGACACCGCTGGAGGCGCTGCCGCTCGTCGGCCGGGAACTGACCGTACGCGGCGTCTCGGTGCTGCGGTGGACCGACCGCACCCCTAAGGAGCGGGCTCAGGACGTCGCCTTCGCCCTCGACCTGGCGCGGACCACGCCGGACCTCCTGGAGGTCGCGGCCCGCTACGACCTCGCCGACTTCAAGGCCGCCGTCGAGCACGCCCGCCGGCCCTCCAAGAGCGGCACCGTCCTGCTCACCTCGCCGCCGGCGACCGACTCCGGGACGGGGGCCGTCTGATGCGCATCGGAACGATCGGAGCCGGCACCATCGCCCAGGCCCTCGCCCGGCACGCGATACGCCACGGACACGAGGTCGTCCTCAGCAACAGCCGTGGCCCCGCCTCGCTGTCCTCCCTGGTCGCCGACCTCGGCCCGCTCGCCACCGCCGGCACCCCCGCGCAGGCCGCCGCCGCGGACCTCGTCGTGCTCGCCGTCGGCTGGCCGCGGATCCCCGACGCCGTGGCCGGGCTGCCGCCGCTGGACGGGACCGTCGTCATCGACGCCACCAACCAGTTCGCCTCGCCTCCGCCGGAACCGAGGATCGCGGACCTGGGAGACCTCACCGGAAGCGAGTACGTGGCCTCCCTGCTCCCCGGCGCCCGTGTGGTCAAGGCCTTCAACGCCCTCTACGCCCAGTACATCGCACCCGACCCGCGCCACGAGGCGGGCCGGCAGGTGCTGTTCCTCGCCGGCGACGACGCCGGCGCCAAGGACACCGTGAAGAGGCTGACCTCGCAGTTCGGCTTCGCCCCCGTGGACCTCGGGCCGCTGCGCGAGGGAGGCCGGCTCATCCAGCTCGGCGGCCCCCTCTCCGCCCTCCACGTCCTCAAGCAGGACTGACGCGCCTGCCGCGCACCCCGTTCGTGCGCACCGCCTTGCTCGTTCCTCGCTCCCACGAAAGGGACACCCATGTCCGACCGGAACCCGACCGCCGACCCCCAGCCCCTCCTGCGCCCCGTCCGACTCGGCGCGCTCGAACTGCCCAACCGCGTCGTCATGGCGCCCATGACCCGCGCCAGGGCCGCCAACCCGGAGCTGGTCCCCACCGATCTGCACGCCACCTACTACACCCAGCGCGCCGGCGCCGGCCTGATCGTCACTGAAGGAACCTGGGTCAGCCCGGAGGCGATCGGCTACATCCACGTCCCCGGCATCTACACCGAGGCCCAGACCGCCGGCTGGACCAAGGTCACCGAGGCCGTGCACGCCGCCGGCGGACGGATCGTGTCGCAGATCGGGCACCTCGGCGCCGCCTCCCACCCGGACCACCAAGGCGGCCGTCTCCCCGCCGGTCCCTCCGCCGTCAACCCCCAGGAGATGTCCTTCACCCCCGAAGGGCCGAAGGAGACCGTCACACCGCGCGCCCTGACCGCGGCGGAGATCGCCACCACGATCGAGAACTACCGGCAGGCCGCCCGCAACGCCCGGCGCGCCGGATTCGACGGACTGGAGATCCACGCCCAGGGGAGCCACCTCGTCGCCCAGTTCCTCAACCCCCGCCTCAACCGGCGCACCGACGCCTACGGCGGCAGCACGGAGAGGCGGGCCCGCTTCCTCCTCGACCTCGTGGAAGCCGTCACCGACGAGTGGGACAGCGACCGCGTCGGCGTCAAGCTCTCCCCGTACTGGAACCGGGGCGTCGCCTACACCGCGGACGCCGAGGCGCTCGCCGACTACGACCAGCTCCTGAAGCGCCTGGGCGACAGCGACCTGGCCTACCTCCAGCTCGTCGGTCCGGAGCCCGGCACAGGCACCGAGGACACCCTCACCGCCTTCGCCCGTTTCCGGGCCCACTACCGGGGTTCCCTCGTCGCCAACCTCGGCTTCACCCGGGAGAGCGGCAACGACCTGCTCGCCCGGGGACTGGCCGACGCGGTCGCCTTCGGCGCCCCCTTCATCGCCAACCCCGACCTCGTCGACCGCTTCGCCCACGGCCACCCCCTCGCCGAGGGCGACCCGGCGACGTACTACGCGGGAGGCGCCGAGGGATACATCGACTACCCCGACCACCGCACCGCGAGCGCCTCGTAGGCCTCGCCCGCGCTCAGCGGCTCATGGCCCTCGGCCCGTCCGCCCTCCGCGCGCCGCCGCCCCCGGCCCCGGGGCCCGTCCGCCGGCCCCCGGACCGGGCGCCGACGCGTCCGCGCCGGGCGCCCGGAGTCAGGTCTCGCGATGGGCGAAGGCGCGACTCGGCGCCGTGCCGGTGCGGCCCCTCGCGGTGAGCGGCCTGCGGCCGGTCGTGGACCGTGTCTTCCCCCGGAGGAGGCCGCGGAGGCCTTCGCCCGCTTCGAGGAGGGACCGCGCTTCGGCAAGGTGGTGATCAGTCACTGATCCCGCGGGTCCCGGCGGTATGCGGCCCGGCCCCGGCGCCCCCGGTGCCCGCCGGGTCCACGAGGTGCCGGCGCATCGCCGGAGCGGACCGGGGCCGGCCGGCACGGGGCCCGGCCGGCCCGTGCGCGCGGCCGGGGCGCGGCGCACGGACCCGGCTCACCCGGAGGCGGTCACCGTCACCGCGGCCGACCCGTCACCATGGAGCGGTGTCCCACAGTGATCGGAGCGATGAGATGCCCCCACTCGCCCATGACGACATCAAGGCGGCGACCGACCGCATCGCGGGCCGGGTCCGGCCCGTGGCCGTCGTGCCGACCGGCCCCGGCGAGACCGCTGAGGGGCGGGTGCCGCCGGGGCGGCAGGTCTTCCTGGCCCTGGAGTTCATGCAGCACACCGGCAGCTTCAAGGCCCGGGGCGCGCAGAACTTCCTCCAGGCGCACCGGGAGGCCGGGACCCTCCCGGACGTCGGGGTGACCATCGCCTCCGGCGGCAACGCGGGGCTGGCCTGCGCCTGGGCCGCCCGGCAGCAGGGGGTGCCGGCCACCGTGTTCCTCCCGGCCAACGCCCCCGCCGTCAAGGTGGCCAGGCTCCGCTCGTACGGGGCCGAGGTGCGTCTTGTCGGCACCGAGTACGCCGAGGCGCAGGCCGCCTGCGCCGAGTTCGCTGCCGCCACCGGCGCGCTCGCCTCGCACGCCTACGACCACCCGCTGATCGCCGCGGGGGCGGGCACCCTGCTGGAGGAGATCCGCGCCCGGGTCCCCGGACTCGACACCGTGGTGGTCGCCGTCGGCGGGGGAGGGCTGTACGCCGGGGTCGCCACCGCCGCCCGGCACCACGGCATCCGCACGGTCCCGGTCGAGCCGCTGCACTGCCGCGCGCTGGGCGCCGCCGTCGAGGCGGGCCGTCCCGTGGACGTCACCGTGGACTCCGTCGCCGCCGACTCCCTCGGTGCCCGCCGTGCCACCGCCATGGCCCTGCACGCCGCCCGGCAGGACGGGGCGCGGCCCCTCACCGTGCCCGACGACGGGATCGTCCGGGCCCGGCAGGAACTGTGGGACCACCACCGGCTGGCGGTCGAGCACGCCGCCGCCACGGCGTACGCGGCGGTCCTGCCCTCGCCGGACACCGGTGAGTCCCTCGTCGAGGGGGAGCGGATCGCCGTGGTGCTGTGCGGGGCCAACACCGACCCGGGCGATCTGACCGGACAGTCCCGCACGAGCTGAGGCGGGTGATCGGCCCGGCGGGCGGCCACCTCCCGGGGTGGCCGCCCGCTTTTCCGGGCACGGGCGACCGCTCCCGGCCGTGCGCGCCCACGCCGTCCGGGGAGGAAATCGGGAGGGTCCGCCCCTCACCTTGTAGCGGAACGAAAACGAATGTATAACGTTGTAAAAATCAGGGGCCGGGCGGAACGCGGCGCATGGTGACGACACCGTGTCCGTGCCGCCGCCACCCCGGTCGGGTGGCTCAGGAAGGGATGGACGTGCGGGTCAGCCTCAAGGACGTCGCCGCGCACGCGGGGGTCTCCATCAAAACCGTGTCCAACGTGGTGAACAACTATCAGCACGTCACCCCGGCCATGCGTGAGCGCGTCCAGAGGTCCATCGACATACTCGGCTACCGGCCGAACCTGGCCGCCCGGCACCTGCGCAAGGGGCGCACGGGTGTCATCGCGCTCGCCCTGCCCGAGCTGGGCAACCCCTACTTCGCCGAACTCGCCGCCGCGGTGATAGACGCCGCCGTCGAGCACGACTACATCGTCCTGCTCGACCACACCGGGGGCCGTCGCGAGCAGGAGATCCTGGTCAGCCAGGGCTTCCGTGCACGTGTCATCGACGGCCTCATCCTCAGCCCCATCGAGCTGGAGGCGGAGGACCTGCGCGACCGGGAGAACGTGCCGCTCGTGCTGCTCGGTGAACGGGACTACGACCTGCCCTACGACCACATCGCCATCGACAACGTCGCCGCCGCCCGCGACGCCGTCCGTCACCTGATCTCCCTCGGCCGCCGCAACGTGGCGTTCATCGGGGCCCGGAACGGCCGGAGCGAGCCGGCCCAGCTCCGCGTGCGCGGCTGGCGCGAGGAACTGCGGGCGGCCGGACTCCCCGCCGACGAGGGCCTGGTCGCCGCCACGGACGGCTGGGGGCACGCGGACGGCGCGGCGGCCATGGCCCGCATCCTGGACTCCGGGCGGCAGCCGGACGCCGTGTTCGCCTACGACGACCCGATGGCCATCGGAGCCATGCGCGTGCTCCACGAGCGGGGGCTCCGGGTGCCCGAGGACGTCGCGGTCGTCGGGTTCGACGACGTGATCGAGGGGCGCTTCGGCGCGGTCACCCTGACCTCGATCTCCCCGGACAAGGAGGCCATCGGCCGGCTCGCGGTGGAGTCCGTCCTCGCCCGCCTCAACGGGGACACCCGCCCGCCCCTGAGGGTGTCGGCGGACTACCGCCTCGTCGAGCGGGAGAGCACGCTCGGACGCGAGGAGGCCGCCCGGCGGGCGACGGCCGGCTGAGCGGGCGGCGGCCCGTGGAGCGGGGCCCTGAGCGGGGCGCGGCGACAGCCGGCCGAGTGGAGCCGCGCACGCCGGGCGGCGGCGCCTCTCCCGCGCCCGCTGCCGGCGCGCACGCCTCACGCACCGTGGCCTCCCGCACCGTGGCCTCCCGGCACTCACCGCGACCTCCCGGCGGAGGAGCGGCACCGCTCCCGACCGGTCGGCCTCTTTGCCTGTGCGAGGGATGTCGCGGGCTCATGGCGCGGCAAGCGGCGGGACGGCGGGAACCGTCCCCTCCCGCGTGCCCGCCCGTCCTCCTGGGCGCCCGGCCGTCCTCGTGCGGGCACCTCCCCTGCTGCCCACACGTCTCCCGCGCACACCCGTCTTCCTCCCGCGATCGCCCGGCTTCGCCGCGACCGCCCGGCCCGACGATCCCGCCCGGCGGAGCCGCGGGCCGCCCGTCATGCCGGCGGTGGCCGGTTCCGAATGCCCGGCGCTTCCCGTGTGCGAAACCGGAACGCCCCCTTCGCCCCGCTTGGCAGTGATCACCGCGCCCGGTATGCGCGCCGTGCGCGGGGGGTTTACAAGCCCCTTCCAACGATGTAAAAACCTCATTGCGGCGGACCTGACAGCGTCCGGCGTGGGGGAGACGCACTGTTGGCGCCCGTTGTTCGACTCCCCAGTTCCCTTTTCAGCGTCGCCCGGATCGGGGTCACCCACATGCAGCGCAGCATTCACCGTCCTCACCTCCTCGCCCGTCCCGTGGTCGTGGCCCTGGCCGCGGCGGTGGCTCTGACCGCGAGTGCCTGCACGAAGTCGGAGGACGACGGGTCGGACAAGCAGAAGTCCAGTGCCTCCGCCGACACGGAGCAGAAGGTCGTCACGCCGAAGGCCGGCAGCAAGACCTGCACGATCGACGCCTACGGGGCGAAGAAGATAGACCTCAAGAACGCCACCGTCGGGTTCTCGCAGTCCGAGAAGGAAGCCAACCCCTTCCGCATCGCCGAGACCCAGTCGATGAAGGACGAGGCCAAGAAGCGCGGCGTCAAGCTGCTCACGGCCAACGCCCAGTCGCAGTTCTCCAAGCAGATCAGCGACGTCCAGGACCTGCTCGCCAAGGGCGCCGACCTGCTGGTCATCGCCCCGCTCAACTCCGACGGCTGGGAGCCGGTGTTCAAGGCCGCCGCCGCCAAGAAGGTCCCGATCGTCACGGTCGACCGCAAGATCAACGCGACCGCCTGCAAGGACTACGTCTCCTTCATCGCCTCGGACTTCGTCGAGCAGGGCCGGCGCGCGGCGGACCAGATGATCGAGGCGACCGGCGGCAAGGGCGAGGTGGCGATCCTGCTCGGCTCGGCCGGCAACAACGTCACCACCGAGCGCACCAAGGGCTTCAAGGAGCGCATCGCCGAGAAGGCCCCCGACCTGAAGGTCGTCTTCGAGCAGACCGGTGACTTCGCCCGCGAGAAGGGCCAGCAGGTCACCGAGCAGCTCGTCCAGTCCAAGCCCGGCATCAAGGGCATCTACGCCGAGAACGACGAGATGGGCCTCGGCGCGGTGGCCGCGCTCAAGGGCGCGGGCAAGAAGGCCGGTGCCGTCAAGATCGTCACGGTGGACGGCACCCGCAACGCCGTCAACGCCATCGTGGACGGCTGGATCAGCGGCGTCGTCGAGTCCAACCCGCGCTTCGGCCCGCTGGCCTTCCAGACCCTGGACAGCTTCACCCAGGGCAAGGAGGTCGCCGAGGACATCATCATCCAGGACAGCGCCTACACCTCCGACAACGCCAAGCAGGACGTCGGCAAGGCGTACTGAGGCACCCTCCCCGCCCGGAGCCGGACGACCGGCCCCGGGCGGGGCCCCGCGCGCCGGGGGTCCCCGGGCCTCCCGGCACGTCCCCGGTTCCGCGGCCCCCCGCGTCCCCCGCGCGATTCCCCCGTACTTCCCGCACTACCTGGAGGCACAGGTGGCACCACCCGCCGAGGTCCTCGCCATCCGCGGACTCAGCAAGACCTTCCCCGGAGTCCGGGCCCTGGACGGAGTGGATCTCGTCCTGCGCCCCGGTGAGGTACACGCCCTCATCGGAGAGAACGGCGCCGGCAAGTCCACCCTCATCAAGGTGCTCACCGGCGTGTACCGGCCGGACGCCGGCACGGTCGAGTTCCAGGGCCGGCAGGTCTCCTTCGCCACACCGCTGGAGGCCCAGAAGGCCGGCATCTCCACCATCTACCAAGAGGTCAACCTCATCCCGCTGCTGAGCGTGGCCCGCAACCTCTTCCTCGGGCGCGAACCCCGCACCCGGCTGGGGCTGCTGGACTTCGCCCGCATGAACCGCGAGGCCGAGGAGACCCTGCGCACCTACGGCGTCCGCGTGGACGTGCGCCAGCCGCTGCGCACCCTCGGCGTCGGCGCCCAGCAGATGGTGGCCCTCGCCCGCGCGGTCGCCACCGACGCGCGCGTCGTCATCATGGACGAGCCGACCTCCTCCCTCGAACCCCGCGAGGTCGAGACCCTCTTCTCGGTCATCCGCCGCCTGCGCGACGCCGGCATCGCCGTCGTCTACGTGAGCCACCGCCTCGACGAGCTGTACGCCGTCTGCGAGACGGTCACCGTGCTCCGCGACGGGCGCCGGGTCCACCACGGACGGCTCTCCGAACTCAGCCGGCTCGACCTGGTCTCCACCATGCTCGGCCGTGAGCTGGGCGAGGTGCGCGCGGAGGGCCTGACGAAGTTCAGCGGCGACCACCACGCCGCCGACGCCGAACCCGTCCTGGAGGCGGAGGGCCTCACCGTGCCGCACAAGCTGCACGGCGTCTCGGTCAGCATCCGGCCCGGAGAGGTGGTCGGGCTCGGCGGGCTGCTCGGCTCGGGCCGTACCGAGACCGCGAAGGCCATCTCCGGCGCCCTCCCGATCCGCTCCGGCAAGGTCGTGGTCGCCGGCACCTCGCTGCGCGGCGGCTCCACCCCCGGCGCCATCCGGGCCGGCATCAGCCTGCTGCCCGAGGACCGCAAGAGCGAGGGCATCGTGCCGGGCCTGTCGGTGCGCGAGAACATCGCGCTCGCCGCCCTGCCCCGCCTCTCCCGCTTCGGCATGGTCTCCGAGGCCCGCGTCGACAAGATCGTGAACACCTTCATCGAACGGCTGCGGATCAAGGCCTCCTCGCCGCACCAGAAGGTCGGCGAACTGTCCGGCGGCAACCAGCAGAAGGTGCTGCTGGCCCGCTGGCTGGCCATGAACCCCAAGGTGCTGCTCCTGGACGAGCCCACCCGGGGCATCGACGTCGGCGCCAAGGCCGAGGTGCAGAAGCTCGTGGACGAACTGGCCGAGGACGGCCTGGGAGTCCTGCTCATCTCCTCCGACCTGGAGGAACTGATCGAAGGGTCCGACCGCGTGGTCGTACTGAAGGACGGTGCGGTCGTCGGCGAACTGACCGGCGAGGACGTCACCGAGGACACGCTCATGCGCACCATCGCCGGGGACGCCCCCGCGACGGCCGCCACGAAGGAGGTGGCCACCGATGGCTGAGGCCACCGTGCGCACCGCCGCCCCGCTCGACAAGGCCCGCATCCTGCAATGGCTCCAGACCTACGGGGTCTACGCCGGCGTCGCGCTGCTTCTGATCGTCAACATCGTCATCACCCCGCACTTCCTGTCCGCCGAGAACTTCCGCACCCAGGCCGTCCAGGTCGCGCCGGTCATCATCGTCGCCCTGGGCATGGCACTGGTCATCGGCACCGAGGGCGTCGACCTCTCCGTCGGCGCGGTGATGGCCCTCGCGGCCTCCGTCCTCGCCCTCTACCTCGGCTACGGACTGCTGCCCGCCCTGCTCGCGGTGGCGCTGTTCGCCGCCGTCGCGGGACTGGCCAACGGGGCGCTGGTCGCCCTCCTCGGGGTGCAGCCCATCGTCGCCACGCTGGCGCTGATGGTCGGCGGCCGCGGCATCGCGCTGGTGATGCTGCCCCAGCTCGAGGACCTGCACAATCCCTCGCTCGCCTCCCTCGGCTCGGGGGACATCGTGGGCGTGCCCTACCTCATCCTGATCGCCGCCGCCCTGGCCGTGCTGATCGCCTTCGTCGTCCGGCGCACCACCTTCGGGCGGCAGCTCCTGGCCATCGGCGACAGCCGCCCCGCCGCACAGCTCGCCGGCCTGCCGGTGCGCCGCGTGCTCATGGTGGTCTACGTCGTGTCCGGGCTGCTCGCCGCCGTGGCGGGCGTGCTGGCCACGGCCCGCCTCCAGGCCAGCGACCCGACCTCGCTGGGCAACCTCATGGAGCTCTCGGCGATCACCGCCGTCGTCGTCGGCGGCACCCCGCTGACCGGCGGCCGCATCAGCATCGGCGGCACGGTGGCCGGCGCGGTCCTCATCCAGCTCCTCACCGCCACCCTCATCAAGCACGATCTGCCGCCCTCGTGGACGCAGATCGCCCAGGCTATAGTCATCGTGTGCGCGGTCTACGCGGCACGGGGACGGGGGAAGCGATGACCGTCACCAAAACGGACAACACACCAGTGACCACCGCGAGCACCACCTCGGCGGACGAGACGGAACCGGTGGGCTCCACGCGCGCGGAGCGCCTGAGCGCCCTGGTCCAGCAGCACGGCGCCCTCGCGGTGCTCGTGATCGTCTCCGTCATCGCCTCGTTCAGCTTCGACTCCTTCGCCACGAGCGACAACGTCACGAACATGGCGACCAGTTCGGCGTTCCTCGCGATCGTCGCGCTCGGCATGACCTTCGTCATCATCACCGGCGGCATCGACCTGTCCGTCGGCTCCCTGTTCGCGCTCGGCGGCGTGCTGGCGGCCTGGGGATCACGGCACGGCACGCTGGTGGCCCTGCTGCTGCCGCTCGGCGTCTGCGGTCTGATCGGCGTCGTCAACGGGCTGCTCGTCGCCCGCTCCCGCCTCGCGCCGTTCATCGTCACGCTGGCCGCCATGCTGGGCGCCCGCGGGCTGATGCTGTCGCTCACCGACGAGGGCGCCAACACCTACCTGATCGCCAAGGGGTCCTTCCTCGCCGAACTCGGCCAGGGCACCACCCTCGGCGTCGGCAACCCGGTGTGGCTCATGCTCGCGCTGTTCGTGGCGGGCGCCGTCGTCCTGCGCCGCACCCGCTTCGGACAGCACGTGTACGCGGTGGGCGGCAACGAGGACGCCGCCGCCCTCATGGGCGCCCCGGTGGCCCGCACCAAGATCCTCGTCTACACCCTGTCCGGGCTGCTCGCCGGCCTGGCCGGCGCCCTCAACGCGGCCTGGCTCGCCTCCGGCGTCACCATCCTCGGCAACGGCATGGAGCTGGAGGCCATCTCCGCCGTCGTCATCGGCGGCACGCTGCTCACCGGCGGCCTCGGCTACGTCAGCGGCTCGCTGGTCGGCGTCCTGCTGCTCAAGGTGATCCAGAACGTCATCAACCAGATCGGCTCCCTGGACTCCTCCTACCAGCAGGTCGTCAGCGGCGCCTTCCTGGCCCTCGTCGTCATCGCCCAGACCTATCTGGGCCGCCGACGGCAACTCGTCTGAACGCCCCCGTCCCCGTCCCCTCCCCGACACGGCAGCCGGTCACCCCGACCGGCTGCCGTGTCCGTCCGTTTCCGGTCCGGCCCGCACGGCCTCGTCCGCGCGGAACGCCCTTCACTCGTGCGACCACGCGCTCAGCTTCTCCGGGTTCAGCATCAGCCACACCCGCGTGACGCGCCCCTCCTCCACGCCGAAGGTGAGCATTCCGTACCGGTGCCTGTCGGCCCGCAGCATGTATCCGAGACCGTCGGCCGTGTCGCGTCGCTCGAAGCGGAGGGAGGGCTCCTTGCGCCTCACTCCCATGAGCCAGCGGGCCACGTGATCCGGCCCGCGGACGACCCGGGGCGCGGCGTTGACGAAGCCGCCGCCGTCCACGCGGAGTTCCACGTCCGGGGCCAGCACGCGGAGCAGGTCCTCCATCCGACCTCCGACGGCCGCCTCACGGAAGGCGCGAACCACCTCGTCATGCCGGCGGGCAGGAACCCGTGTGCGTCTCCCCTGCCGGACGTGGCGGCGTGCGGACGTCGCCAATTGCCGTGTCGCCGCCGCCGAACGCCCCACGACGCCGGCGATCTCACCGAAGGGAACACCGAACACGTCGTGCAGCACGAACGTCACCCGCTCCGCCGGGGTCATGGCCTCGAGGACCGTCAGCAACGCCATGCCGACCGCGTCGTCGAGGGTGACGCGGTCGAGCGGATCAGCGGCGGAACGGCCGGAGACCGGCGCGGTCGCCGCGCCCGCGAAGAGACCGGCCGGGACCGGCTCCGGCAGCCACTGCCCGACGTACGTCTCGCGACGTGCCCGCGCGGAGCCCAGCAGGTCGAGTGAGATCCGGCTCGCGACGCGCGTCAGCCACGCCGCGGGCACGGCGATCGCTTCGCGTTCCCCGGCTTCGAGGCGGTACCACCTGATGTACGTCTCCTGGACCACGTCCTCGGCATCGGCCAGGGTGCCCGTCATGCGGAAGGCCAGGGACAGCAGCCGGGGCCGCCCTGCCACGACCGCGTCCAGGTCCCGTGAGTCCTCATGTTCGGAGCGTTCCATCGTTCCCTCGATGTCGAGATCAGGCGAGGGGGATCCCGGCGATCGGGTACCTCACCGTGCCGGCCCGATACATGCCGCGCGGAACCATGGCCCCGGGCATCTCCTGTCCGCCCACGGTCACCACCTCGCGCTCGTCCCCCCGCTCGGCCAGGGTGGCACGGAAGAGATCGTCCAGGTAGAAACGCTCGGGGCCGGCGATCTCGACCACGCTCCCCGGTTCCAGCGTGGTGACGGCCTCGGAGAGGAGCTCGACGACCTCCTCCAGCTCGACGGGCTGGATGAACACCCTCGGTGCGCGCACCTTCCCGTCCACGGTGTGCTGATCGGCGAGGACCGGAATGTAGCTCTGGAACTGGGTGGACCGGATGATGGTGGCGGGGATCGAACCGGCTCGTACGGCCTTCTCCTGCGCCACCTTGCCCAGGTAGTACCCGATCTCGGACGCGTCCCCCTCTCCCACACCGACGATGGAGAGCACGACGTGCAGGCGCACCCCGGCCCGCTCGCCGGCCGCGGTGAGGTTCTCGACCGCTCCCTCGAAGAACGCGATCGCCCCCTCCGCGTCGAAGCGGGGGGTATTGAGGACGTTCACGATGGCGTCCACTCCGACGAGGGCCTCGGCGAGCCCCCTGCCCGAGAACACGTCGATCCCGTCCTCGAGCCCTCCCGGGACCACCTCGATGCCCTTGGCCTCCAGATTGTCGGCAAGAGGCGACCCCACACGGCCGCGCCCACCGGCGAGGAAGACCTTCATCTGCGTACTCCGTCCCGGGCACCGGTCGCTGCCCTCACCACCATGACGACGCAGGCCGGGAAAATGTGAGCGCACACGCGAACGGTCCCGGTGAGCCTCGCTCACCGGGACCGCGTCACGTCGTCCGTGCTCGCGGACTACGGCTTCTGCTTCGTGTAGAGGCTGCTCACCTCGTCACCGGTGAGCGCGTGGTCCCATGCCTGTACCTCGTCGACGGCGCCGTTCCAGAAGTCGGTGTTGTCGCCGTTCCACTTGGCGCGGCCGACCGCGAGGGGGCCCGAGCCGACGTAGTTGGGGCCGGAGGCGGTGGTCGCCGCCCGCTTGCCGTCCACGTAGAGGGAGATCTGGTTGGTCGCGGCGTCACGGACGCCGACGAGGTGGTACCAGCGGCCGATCTCCGGCGTGGTCACCATGCGGGCCCGCTTCTCGCCCGGGGTGCTGAAGGAGAAGGCGCCCTGGCCGTACTGCAGGTAGAACGGGCTCGCCTGGCGCTTGCCGTCCTGGCTGACGGCGGTGGCGTAGTTGCCGGGGAGGGCGTCGAGCCGGACCCAGGCGGAGACCGTGTAGCTGCCGGTGGTGTCGAGCACCGGCTCCTTCGTCTCGGCGTACTGGCTCTTGCCGTCGAACTTCAGCGCGCTGCCGCTGACCCCGGGCGTCCAGGTGGCGCCCTCGGAGAGGGTGAGGGGCTTCTTGTTGGGACCGGTGTCCGCGGCGGTGCTGCCGGTGTTCTCGTCGAGCGACCAGTGCGCGCCGCCCTTGATCGCCTTGCGGTCGCCGGCCGCGGCGCCCGCGGCGATGACCTTCCGGTTGATCTCGCGGACCCGGACCGGGTCGACCTTCAGCTCGCGGCGGTCGTAGGTGTAGAGGCCGTTGAGCTCGTTCTCCAGGTCGGTGATCTGGGTGTACACCGATCCGGACAGCTCCTCGGCGGCCTGGTCGAGGTAGTACTTCTCGGTGTTCTCGACGTACTTCTTGGTCAGCGCCTCCTTGTCGGCCACGCCGCTGTAGATCACGGTCGGGGCGCCCGGCCACATGTGGCCCGGGGTGCGCAGGGTGAAGCCGCCGTGCTCACCGTCCATCGCCGCCCGCTTCCCGTCGGGGAAGGCCGGGTCGGTGTTGTTGTAGTCGTGGTGGTCGATGATGTCGCCCGTGCCCGAGTCACCCTTGGAGTTGCAGCAGTTGACTCCGCTGTGGGTGTTGACCACGCGTGTGGGGTCGGCGGCCTTCACGGCCTCGGCGAGGCGTCCGCTCGCCTCCCGGTTCCACTCGCCCCAGCCCTCGTTGAAGACGATGTTGCCGATGACGGCCGGCGAGTCGTGGTGCTGGCGCATCGCCTCCATGCCCTGGTCGATGAAGGCCTGCTGTCCGGCCTCGTCGGTCAGGTCGCCGGAGGTGGCGGAGACGAAGTCCTGCCACACCAGCAGGCCCAGCTTGTCCGCGTGGTAGAACCAGCGGGCCGGCTCCACCTTGATGTGCTTGCGGACGGCGTTGAAGCCCATCTGCTTGTGCGCCTTGAGGTCGAAGGCGAGGGCCTCGTCGCTCGGCGCGGTGTACAGACCGTCGGGCCAGAAGCCCTGGTCGAGGGTGGCCAGTGAGAAGATCGGCTTGTCGTTGAGCACCAGCTTCGGGTAGCCGCCGACCTTCTTGATGCCTATCTTGCGCATCCCGAAGTAGCTCGAGACGTGGTCGCTCGACCTGCCGTCGGTGAGCGTGACGTCGAGGTCGTAGAGGTAGGGGTCGTCCGGGCTCCACAGGTGCTGCTTGGCGACGGGCAGCGTGAGCTTCTTGTTGGCCGGTCCGCTGACCCGGCCCACGACCTTGCCGTGCTTGTCGCGGGCGACGGCCTCCACGCGCGCCCGGGCGGAGGCGCCCTCGGACTTCGCGGTCAGCGCGAGGGTGCCGGTGTCGATGTCCGGCGTGGTGACGACGTCGTCGAGGGAGACCGGGGCGACGGGCTCCAGCCACACCGTCTGCCAGATGCCGGAGGACTGGGTGTACCAGATGCCGCCCGGGTTGGTGGACTGCTTGCCCTTGGGCTGGGTGTCGCTGCCGGTGTCGGTGACGCCGACCACGATCTCCTGCGGCCCCCTGCTCTTGAGGGCGTCGGTGATGTCGGCGGTGAACGCCGTGTATCCGCCGGTGTGTTCGGCGACCTTCTTGCCGTTGACCCAGACGGTGGCCTTGTTGTCCACCGCGCCGAAGTTCAGCTTGAGCCGGTCGCTCTTGGCGGAGGTGCCGACCTTCCAGTTCTTCGGCACGTCGACGAGCCTGCGGTAGAACATGTGGTCCTCGTGCCGCTCGATGCCGGAGAGCTGCGACTCCACCGGGAAGGGCACGATGATCTTCTCGTCGAGGTTCTTGCCGAAGGACGGCTGCTGGTCCTTCTTCGCCGCGGCGAACTGCCAGGGCCCGTTGAGGTTCTGCCACTTCGAGCGGGCCTGCTGCGGGCGCGGGTACTCGGGCAGCGGGTGCTTGGTGTTCAGCTTGTCGCCCCACTTGGTGGTGAGGCGGTGCGCGGAGTCGTTCTGCGCGTACCGGATGATCTGCGGCACGGCCTTGCCGTCCACGCTGAGCGCGGCCTTGCCGTCGTAGGAGAACCGGACCTGCTGGCCCTTCTGGATCGCCTCGCTGAGGGTGATCTCCAGGGTGTCGCGGCCCTTGGTCCTCACCGAACCGATCGGCATCGGCGTGGTGTCCGCCTCGACCTTGAGGTGGTCCGCGAGGGCCTTCAGGTCGCCGACCTTGCCCTCGAAGCGGGCGCGCACCGTCCTGCCGTCCTCGGCGACCACCGGCTCGACCGGGTAGACCTCGAAGTCGGCCGGCGGGGTGAAGGCCGACATCGGCACGACCTGCTTGGCCAGGGTCGGCGTGGACCAGCGCAGGAACATGTTGGCGCCGCCGGTGTCCTGGAACATCTCCAGCCGGAAGTCGTGCTTCTCACCGGCCTTCAGGTGGACGGCCGCGCTGGTCTGCTCCTTGTCCCAGTCGGGCTCCCAGTGGTCGATCACCGCCTTGCCGTCGATGAACAGCCGGAAGCCGTTGTCGCCGATCGCGTAGAACGTGTAGTCGCCGGTGGCCGGGGCCTCGATCTGTCCCGTCCAGCGGGCGGTGGTGTGCTCCGTCCGCCCGGTGAGCTCCTGGAAGGTGTCGGTCAGTCCGCTGAAGTTGACCTGCGGGTCGAGCAGGGTGCCGCCGAGGTGCGCGAAGTCCCGCGCGCCCGGCGCCGACATCTGGAAGTACTCGCCCTTCAGGCCGTGCACCGCGACGGCTTCCTGCCCGGACGAGTGCGCGGAGGCACCTGCCGGTGCCTCGGCGGCCGACGCGGTGGACACCAGGCCGGACATCGGCAGGACCAGCGCGGTTGCTGTCAGCAGCGCCCACGCTCTGGCGCGTGGACGGGCGTGTGGTCTTGTCATGGAACCTTTCCTCGACGATGTTCACGCGACCGGGACCGGGGCAGCGCCAAGGGCTGCGGGGAGGTGGTCCCGGCGAGGTGAGAGGGCGGGCGGCTGTGCGGTGTGAACGACTCTTCCAACGTTGGAAATTGATGTCAGCGGAATGACAGCACGTCGATCGGCAACTGTCCAGAGTTCGCGCACGGGTTGGGTGGAGGTCGCCTCCCGGTCGGCGGCCCGCTGCCGTCCGACGTGGGTGTCTGTACTCAAAATCCAGACCTGGACGAAATTCCCAGTTCCGGCTAGGGTCGGGACGGCGCTGAGCCCCCGCGGGGCCCCGGACGCAGGCCCCCGCGGTCCGGCCGCGGTGGCACCGACACGAGGAATCGAGAACCCATGAACGAGGACGCCGGACCGGAAGGACGCGGCGGCACGGCCGCCGTCACCGCCGTCACCGCCGCCGGGGCGGACGCCGAGGGACACCTCATCGGCGAGGTCGAGCGGATCGCCGTCGCGCTGGGCCGGATGTTCCCGGGCCTGTGCGAGGTGGTGCTGCACGATCTGCGCGATCCGCGCCACGCGATCCGGGTGATCGAGAACAACCTCTCCGGACGCCGGGTCGGCGACTCCGCGACCGAACTCGGCCTCGCCCGCATCGCCGACCCGCAGTACCCGAGCGTCATCCAGAACTACCCCAACCGCTTCCCCGACGGCCGGCCGGTCAAGAGCACGTCCATCGGCATCAGGAACGCCGCGGGGGAGTACGTCGCCGCGCTCTGCCTCAACCTCGACGTGTCCGTGCTCTCCCCGGTCACCCTCGCCCTGTCGAACCTCGTCGCCACCGAGGACGAACACCGCGAGCGGACGCTGGAGAGCCTGCGCGACCGCAACGCGCGCGAACTGCGCGAGGCCGTCGAGGCGCTCGCCGCCGAACGGGCGGGCACCCCGCGCTCGCTGAGCCGCCAGGACAAGAGGGAGCTGGTCCGGCAACTGCACCGGGACGGCTTCTTCGACTCCCGCGACGCCGCGCAGACCATCGCCGACCTGCTCGGCGTCTCCCGCGCGACCGTCTACAACTACACGAAATGAAGAGACCGGACATCCTCACCGTGAACACCACCGCCGCCACCCCCGGCCCCCACCCCGCAACCGCCCGCACCCTCACCCTCGCCGAACCCGACACCCCCTTCGCGGTCGTCGACGTGCACAGGGTGCTTCGCAATGCCGAACGCCTCGCCCGGCGCGCGGAACGGCTCGGCGTCGTCCTGCGCCCGCACGTCAAGACGGCCAAGAGCCTCGACGTCGCCGCCCTCCTGCGGGACCCGAGCGGGGCACCCTGCCCGGTCACCGTCTCCACCCTCGCCGAGGCCGAGGCCTTCGCCGACGGCGGCCACACCGACCTCACCTACGCCGTCGGCATCGCCCCGCACAAGCTCCCGCGCGTCCTCGCCCTCCTGCGGCGCGGCGTGCGCCTGCGCGTCCTGCTCGACAGCGGGGCGCAGGCCGAGGCCGTCGCCGAGGCCGCCCGCGGCGCCGGCCTCGCGATACCGGCGCAGATCGAGATCGACTGCGACGGTCACCGCGGCGGCCTGCGCCCCGAGGACCCCGCCCTGACCGACATCGGCCGCGTCCTGCACGAGGCCGGGTGCCTGGACGGCGTGCTGGCCCACGCGGGGGAGTCCTACTTCGCCACCACCCCCGAGGCGCGGCGCCGGGCGGCCGAGCAGGAACGCGACGCCGCCGTCACCGCCGCCGAACGGCTGCGCGCCGCCGGGCTGCCCGTGCCCGTCGTCAGCGTCGGCTCCACGCCCACCGCGCACGCCGCCGAGGACCTCGGCGGCGTCACCGAACTCCGGGCCGGCAACTACGTGTTCTTCGACCTGGTCATGGCCGGCCTGGGCGTCTGCCGGGTCGACGACCTCGCCCTCTCCGTCGTCGTCACCGTCATCGGCCACCGCCCCGAACTCGGCCGGATCCTCACCGACGGCGGCTGGATGGCCATGTCCCGCGACCGGGGCACCGCACGCCAGGCCCAGGACCAGGGCTACGGCCTCGTCACCGACCTCGACGGCCGCCTCCTGCCCGGCCTCGTCATGACCGACGCCAGCCAGGAACACGGCATCCTCACCGCGCGCGAGGGCACCGACCTGCCCGAGCTGCCCCTGGGAACCCGGCTGCGGATCCTGCCCAACCACGCCTGCGCGACCGCCGCCCAGCACCGCGGCTACCACGTCGTCGACAGCAGCCGTACGGGGACCGGTGCCCCCGAGGCTGTCGCGTACTGGCCGCGCGTCACCGGCTGGTGACCGCCGCCGACCGCCCCGTCCCCCCGAGTCCGCACTCCCGCGAGGTGCCCGCCATGTCCGACGCATCACCCGTCTCCTTCGACGACGTCCGTGCCGCCGCCGCGCGCCTCGACGGCGTCGCCCACCGCACCCCCGTCCTCACCTCCCGCACCCTCGACGCCCTGGTCGGCGCCGAGGTGTTCGTCAAGTGCGAGAACTTCCAGCGGATCGGCGCCTTCAAGTTCCGCGGCGCCTACAACGCGATCGCCCAACTGCCCGCCGAACAGCGCGCGAAGGGCGTCGCCGCCTACTCCTCCGGCAACCACGCCCAGGCCACCGCCCTGGCCGCCCGCGAGCTGGGGACCACCGCCGTCATCCTCATGCCCGAGGACGCCCCGCGCTCCAAGCGGGAGGCCACCGCCGGGTACGGTGCCGAGGTCGTCACCTACGACCGCTACACGCAGGACCGCACCGCCCTCGGCGAGGCCCTCGCCGCCGACCGCGGCCTCGCCCTCATCCCGCCCTACGACCACCCGCACGTCATCGCGGGACAGGGCACGGCCGCCCTGGAACTCCTGGAGGAGACCGGGGAGCTGGACGCGCTCGTCGTGCCCGTCGGCGGCGGTGGGCTCATCGCGGGCAGCGGCCTGACCGCCAGGGCCCTGCACCCGGACACCGCGGTCGTCGGCGTCGAACCCGAGGCGGGCGACGACACCAAGCGGTCCCTGGACCGGGGCGAACGCGTCACCGTCCCGGTGCCCCGCACCATCGCCGACGGGCAGGCGCTGAACACCCCGGGCGCCCTCACCTTCCCCCTCAACCAGCGCCTCGTCGACGCGATCGCACTCGTCAGCGACGAGGAAATCGTCCGCGCCATGCGCTTCGCCTTCGAACGGCTGAAGATCGTGCTGGAGCCGAGCGGTGCCACACCGCTGGCCGCCCTGATGGCCGGACGCCTTCAAGGGCTGCCCCGCCGCATCGGCATCATTGCCTCCGGGGGCAATATCGACACGCGGAGGTTCATCGAACTCGTGTCGCAGTGATGGCTGTTGCCGCTGTGGCAGGCTGGGTCCCGCACCGCCAGGGTCGTCCGCGATCCACGCCGTAGGAGCGAACGGTGCCCGATCCACCCGGAGTCCAGCCATGCACCGTACGCGCCGACCGACGCGTCGCCCCACGTCCCGCCGTCCCCGAACGGCCTCGCGGCCGGCCGCCTGGGCCGCCGCACTCGCCTTGCTCGCCGCCTGCGCGGCCTGCGGCGACGACGGTGACGGGGGGAGCGGTTCGGGGCCCCGGGCCAAAGGCGAGGACGGCCGGAACGGCTGGCACCTGACCTGGTCGGACGAGTTCAAGGGCGCCCGGGGCACACCGCCCGACCCGCACAAGTGGGTCCACGACACCGGCGGCGAGCCCCAGTGGGGCAACGAGGAATGGCAGTACTACACCGACCGGACCGCCAACGCGGCCCTGGACGGCAAGGGCCGCCTCGTCCTGACCGCCCGCCGCGACCAGCTCCCGGGCATGGCCGACTGCCGCTACGGCACGTGCGACATCACCTCGGGCCGCCTCACCACGAAGGGCAAATTCGCCCAGGCCTACGGGAAGTTCGAGGCGCGCATCCGGGTGCCCGAGGGGAAGGCCACCCTCCCGGCGTTCTGGATGATGGGCGACAACGACGAGGAGAAGTCCTGGCCCGGCAACGGGGAGATCGACGCCATGGAGGTCGCCGGCACCGAACCCGGCACGGTCTACGGCACCGTGCACGGCCCCGGCTACGCCGATGAGGGCATCGGCGGCAGCCACGAACTCCCCGAGGACGCCCGCTACTCCGAGGACTTCCACACCTACGGCGTCGAGTGGACGAAGGACCGGGTGACCTGGACCGTCGACGGCACGGTGTACCACCGCGACCTGCGCGCACGGCACGACGAGAAGCACCCCTGGGTCTTCGACCACCCCTTCTACCTGCTGCTCAACCTGGCCGTCGGCGGGGTGTGGACCGGATCCGTGACGTCGAGCACGCCCCTCCCGGCCCGGATGACGGTCGACTGGGTCCGGGTCTACGAGCGGTCCTGACCACCCCGGGCCGGCCCGCTCACCGGGCCGGCCCGCTCACCGGGCCGGCCGCCACCGTCGCCCCGGCACGGAACCCGGCGGGGTCAGCGCGTGCTCCACTTCTGGTTGTCCTGGCCGTTGCAGTCCCACAGCTGGAGCCGGGTGCCGTTGCCGGTCGCCTGGTCCTTGACGTCGACGCACTTGTTCGCCTGCGGATTGACGAGGTCGGCCGCGCCGCTGAGACGGAACTGCTGGGCCGGGTTGCCGCTGCACACCGCGAGCTGGATCACCGCGCCGTTGTCCCGCGAGCCCCAGGCCACGTCCATGCACAGGCCCATCGAACGGATCGTGCCGTCCGAACGGAAGTCCCACTTCTGCCAGTCCTTCTTGCCGCAGTCCCAGATCTGCAGCGGCGAACCGTCCGCGCCCCGGTGGCCCACCACCTCGACGCACCGGTTCGAGGCATGGCTGTAGAGGGTGGTGCCGGGCGCGCTGATCACCGTCCTGGTGGCGACCGCACCACCTCCCGACTTCTTCCCGCCCCCGCCCGAGGCCCCCTTCGCGGCGGCCTTCCCGGAGCTCTCCCCGGCCACCCCGGCCGCCGCCCCCGCCCTCGCGCCCTTCTTGCCGTCGCCCTTCCCGCCGTGCTCCTCACCCTTGTCGCCCTCGGCGTCCTCGCTGTCCGAGGGTGACGGGGACGCGGTCGGCGAGGCCGAACCGTAGGCGCCCGCGGCGCCGTCCGCCGGATCGGCCAGGACCGTACCGGCCTCGGCGGACCGGTCCGAGGCCGATCCGTCCGAACCCGACCGGTGGAGCATCCCGGAGACCAGGAACGGCACACCGACCAGCAGCGCTCCGGCGACCGCCGCGCCGGCGAGCAGACCCCGGGACGGACGCCCGGAGGGGCGGGCGTCGGCGGTGGCCTCCTCGGTGCCGGCGGTGAGGCGGTCGGGGGTGTCGGCGGTGGCCGCGGTACCGGTGGCGGCCTCGGCATCGGCGTGCGGCTCGGGGTCCGCGACGGATGGGGTCGTGGTGACCGACGCCGTCGCGGGGATCGCCTCGGCTTTCGGGGCGGGAGCCGGGGCATCGGGGACGGTCTTCTCCGGTGCCGGGACCGGGGCCGGGGCCGGGGCCGGGGCCGGTGGCGGTTCCGCGACGGGTTCCGCCGCCTGCGCGGCAGAGGAAGGGGCGGGCTGCCGGGGGTCGTTCGTGCCGGACATGGGGTCCTTCCGGATCGGTGCGTGGGGGGAGGGGCCGCCGGACGGTCAGTCGTCGTCCGGGGCGGGCGGAGTGGTCGTGAACCGGTCGCCGTCGAAGTACACGGTGAGGGGAGTGCCCCCGGCGGGACCGAACTCGCGGACCTCGCCGCCACCGGGCGGCACCAGGCGGATCCGCCTGCCGGTGTCGCGGGCGACCAGGGCGGCCAGGGTGAGGACGTAGGCGAGGGTGTCGGGGTTCGCCAGTACCAGGGCGAGGCGGGCGGCGTCGTCCAGTCCGGCCTCCGCGACGGTCAGCGAGCCCTGCAGGATCGCCTGGGCGCGCAGTTGGTCGTCGTCGAGGACCTTGAGACGATCGAGGTCCTCGTAGCTCACGTCCGTGTCGCCATCGGGCAGTGCCGCGTCCGCGGGGACACCGCGGTCCGCCGCGTCGGAGAGCGCCCACCCGCGGAGCGCCTGCTGCGGGTCGCGGGCGCCGGCCCACGCCGGGGCGGTGCCGGGCCCGGTGAGGAGGGAGGCGAGCGAGGCCACGAAGGAGTCGGGGCGCTCGCCGTAGGAGACGGGAGCCGGACCGTCGTCCTCGCCGCGGGAGCCGTCGCCGACCGACCCGACGCTACTCCCCTCCATCGTGGGCGTGGGCGGCTCCATCGAGTCCTCGCGTGCGGACGAGAGGCTGGAGGGCGGGCCGGCCGTCGGCGGTGCCAGGGAGAGGTGCGTGGCCGCGGCGCTCGCGCTGTAGTGGTTCAGCCCGGTGTAGTGCACCTCCAGCGCGGGAGTGTGCGAATCGGGACCGTACCGGATGACGAAGCCCAGGGTGCCGCCTTCCGCGACAGGCCCGGGCGCGTGCGTGAAGACGTCGATCGGCGCGTCGAGGGTGTCCGCGAGGAGCGGCAGGAAGACGTCGCCCATCAGGCTGTTCCACTCGGTGGACCAGTTCCGCACGGCCCGGTTGAGCCTGTTCGCCTCGGGGGTGGTCAGTGGCACGGTGCTGTGGTGGTACTCGGTGATGAGCAGCTCCCGGCGCTGTTCCGGCGTCAGGTTCGGGAGCGCCGGAAGCGCGTTCCTCCGGCGCAGGTAGTCGAACATCTGCACGTTGCTCGGTGATTCGCCGGCCGCGGGGTGCGGCGCGTCCTGCCGGGACACCTCCACCGCGTAGAGGGTCTGCAGCTCCGTCGGATCGAGGTCCTCGGGCCTGGCCAGTCCCCCGATGCCGAACTGAATCAGCCGCGCGTCGACCCAGGCGTCGCTCTCGTCCCGCACCTGCGCCGCGAACTCGGTGACGAGGAGGCTCCGGAGCTGGCCGAGTACCTGGGGCGACAGCGGACGGGTGCCGTCGATCGCCGCCGCCAGCCGATTCTGCACCAGGTTCTGCAACTGGTCCTGCACGGTGCGCAGATGACGGGCGTCGCGGCCGCCGCCCGACTTGAGGGCCACGCTCCTCAGGGTCTGCTGAACACCGGTCGGCCGGCCGAGCCAGGTCGCGACCCTCGGGCCGACCGGCAGGCCGGCCTCCTGCAGCCGGGTGCGGACGAGCTGGGGTGCGCTGCCGATGACGGCGGACAGGAGACAGCGGTTGTCGCCGGGCGTCGGAACGAGGGCACCACGGGGCGCGATGTAGGGGGTCTCGCGCGTGACGGGCGCCGCGGCCGCCTCCTTGCCCTTGCCGGTCGCCACGGTGCCCGAGTGCGCGGGCATCGTGTGTGTCGGCTTGGAGGTGCCCGTGCGCGTGATCTTGGGGATGTCCGGGTGCGTCGGCTTGGCTGTGCCCGTGCGCCCCAGCTTGAAGGTGCTCTTGCGCGTGATCCTGGCCGGGTCCGTGGTGACCCTCGGGATGGCGGAGTGACTCTGGCCGGCGGCCGGGAGGGGGGCGAGACGGCCACCCGGCCGGGGCCATCGGGGCGAGGTCGTGGCGAAAGTGGTTCGCAGCGACTGCTCGGGGGCGGGGGCGTTGTCCCGGACGGCGGTGGACAGGTCCTCCAGCGCCTCGGTGGCGGAGGAGTGGTCGGACAGGGCGCGTGCCCGTGCGTCCGCGGCGGTGGCGAGTTGGTCATTGCGGCGGAGGACCTTGGTCTCGGCCCGCTCGACCCGCTTCTCGGCACGGCTCTCGCGCAACCGGGCGATCCGCACGTCCTCGCCCCGGCTGACCACGGCGGCCGCGTCCCGGCCGGCCTGTTCCACGGCCTCGTCGCGGGTCGTCTGCGCCTCTTGGACTCGCGCGGGCCCGTCCGTGACGATCTTCTGGGCCTTCCTCAGCTTCCCGCTGTTCTCCTCCAGTTGCTTCGTGACCTCCTGGAGGGCGTTCTCGGCGGCGGTGATCGCCGGGAGCACCGCACGCACCCGGGGATCGTCGGCGACATCGGCGGCGGGCCGGCCGGAACGCGGCGCCCCGGTGGCAGCGGGGCTCTCCGACGGGGCGGGCGGCGAGGGCCGCCCGGCCGGCGGAACGGCACTTCCCACGCCCTGTGCGTCCTGCCCGGTCCTCGTCGAGGAACCCTTCGCCGCGGCGGCCGCACGCTCGGCACGTACGATGTTCTCCACCTGCGTCAGCCGGTCCAGCGCCGTGCGCAGATCGCGGCGCGCGTCGGCGGCCGTCTTCTCGTTCGCGGCGATCACCGGCGGCAGTGTCGCGACCGTCTGCTGGGCGGTCTTGAGTCCCTGCTCCAGGGTGCCGACCAGCTTCCTGTGCTGTCGTGCGGTCTTGATGGAGAGGGCGGCTCTGGCCTTCGCCCTCTCCTCGGCGGTGATCGCGGTCCGCACCATGTCCCGAGCGCTCTCCAATGCCACCACGGCGTGGGTGAGTGCGTGGTCGGCGTGCCGGAGGGCCATGGTGAGCCGGCGCAGCTGGCCGGGGGCGTCGGCGAGAGTGAGGGTGGCGGAGTGCAGGAGCTGGGCCTGGGCGTGGAAGGGGGTCCACGCCTCGGTGAGCTGGGGATCGTCGGTGACGAGGGAGCCCTCGGAGTTGAATTCCCAGCGCCGGATCCCCTCCGGACCGCGGGTCATCAGCTCCACGGGACGGTTGCCGAGGACGGCGGCGCGGGAGGCTCCGTAGAGGACCCGGCCGAGCCGGACGCCGTCCTGGTCCGGGCCGAGGGACACCCACAGCTGCACCCCGTCCACCTCGGTGTTGAGTGCCGAGTGGAGGCGTTGAGACAGGTCGGACAGCTCGCCGGTGTCCCAGTCCGGGACGAGCGAGGGCAGGTCGCGCACACGGGGAGGGGACTCCTCCTCGGTGATCAGACCGTGGCCGAGCAGATCGCGTTCCTCGACGCGGAGCGTGGCGGTGCCGGTGACGTGACGGGTGCCCTCCGGACCCTCCACCAGCAGGTGGACGTCCGCGTCGATCGCGTAGCTGCGGGTGCCCCGGGCCCCGTCGCCGGGGGCGGAGGTACTGCCGTGCTTGAGCCAGTCACGGCGGCTGCCGGTGACCGTGCCTCCGAAGGAGGTGGGCTGGGCCGGACGCTGGACGAGGGGAACACTCATTCCGGCGAGCTGATGGCCGTCGGCGTCGGCGCTGAGGAGCTCGGTGAAGCCGACGGAGAACGTGTGGTCGGCTCCCGCCGCGGTGCTCAGCGTGTCGGTGACGTTGTGGAGCTGGTCGAGGGTGACGTCGTCACCGTGCGTGGCGCGGCGCGGGTTGTAGAGCGTGATCGTGAGCGACGGCGGCTGCGTGGGAGGCCCTTCGAGGGGCCGTGAGCCGGGCATGCGTCGGAGGAGGCCCGCGACCAGCCGGGGCCGGTCCAGGGAGATCCGTCCGGCCTGGACCAGCTGCCCGAGGCGTGCCGCCCGGCCTTCCA
The DNA here is from genome assembly GCF_036189845.1 of Streptomyces griseoaurantiacus. NCBI lineage: Bacteria > Bacillati > Actinomycetota > Actinomycetes > Kitasatosporales > Streptomycetaceae > Streptomyces > Streptomyces griseoaurantiacus. The sequence continues at coordinate 6,731,105 of NZ_CP108326.1, forward strand.
GCGATGCACCGGTGAGCTGCACGTGCCAGCCGCCCTCGCTGATCGGCGTCACCTCGTTCAGCGCGGTCTCGAGGTGGGCCCAGCCGTCGAAGTGGAACACCGGGGTGGGCCCCGTCGGGCTGAACATCTGGCTGTCGGTGAGGTACGGGGTGGGCGGGGGACCGGGCAGCAACCTGTTGCGCGGGTCGACGGTGGAGACCGCCGCCGGGGCGGTCACCGAGGCCGGCGTCGTGCGGGTGTTCGTCTCGGTGCCGGTGAACCGGAGAGCCAGCCGAACCGGGGTGGAGCGGGTCTGCGGACGCCCACGCTCCAGCAGTTCGTCCAGCCACCGCCGCGTGTTGACGCTCGCCTGTTCCCAGGCGATCACGCCGTTCTGGATCAGACCGCCGAGCACATTGGGCGGCCAGTCCATGACCAGTACCGAACGGACGGAGACCACGTAGTCGTACTCGAGGCCGTCGAAGTCCGCCCCGTTGTCGGTGCGCAGCCAGAACCGGTTGTCGGCGGTGGTCGCCCGCCGGGACGACTTGCTGGTCGCCGCCTGCGGGGTCAGCACCGGTGCTGACCGGTCCACCCGCGACTGGCCGGGTGGCTGGTTCCGTCGGAGGTGACGCGTGGTGAGGTTGACCCCCAACTGCTTCTGCCGCACCCACGACTTGGACGTGGTGCGGCCCGCGGCGGTGTGCGACTGCCACTGCTCGAATCCCGAACCCGGGTGCGAGACACCCCGGACGCCGGCCAGGTCCTGGGAACGCCGGGGCACCGCCGCCAACGCGACCTCGACCAGGCGTTCACCACCGAAGCCGTGGTGGCGGAAGTGGAAGCGGGTGGTGGCCCGGCCGAAGGTGCCGCCCGGGCCGCGTCCGGGCAGGCTGCGCAGTCCGGCGGTGGAGGTGATCTGCGCGATCCGACTGTGTACACCCGACTGGTAGCCCGGGTGCCCCGGGGTGGTCGCACCGGGGGCTTCGATCTCCACCAACTCCACCATGTCACGGTAGACCTGGCCGCGCCGCTCCCGCGGGGTGACCGGGCCCAGCGGTATCGCCGGGGTGGATGCCGGGGCGGCTGTTCCGGAGGTGGCGACGGGGGCGGGGGCGGCGGGGGGTGCGGCAGGGGCGGGCCGCTGGTACTCGATGACCGAGAGCACGGTGCCGAGCCCGAGTTCACGGTCGCGTGTGTACGACGACGGCAGCCCGGCGGTCAGCTTCGGCGCGGACTCCGCGGTGAGCCCCCGCACGGAGCTCATCCACCGTGCGTCCCGGAGGTGCTGCCCCCGTGTCATGAGGAACTCCAGTCCACCAGGGACGTCCGCGGCGAAGGTGACGGGGTCGATCGTGCCGAGTTCGCCGGGGCCGTTGAACGCGGTGCGGGAACCGGCACGGAGGGTGAGTACGTAGGTCAGGCCGGATTTCACCCGGTGCTTCTCACCGCTTTCCGTGGGGACCCGGTTGACGGCGGTGCTGGAGGAAAGGGCGTCCGACTCATCGGTGCGGAACGTGTAGCCGAACCGCGCGGACGGGTTGAACAGTCCCACGAACCGCTTCGTGCCGGCGCGGTTGGTGACCCCGATCGTCCCGTCGATCTCCGGGTTGACCAGCTCGGGCGAGTTCTCGTCGTTCTCCGGCACGGGGGGCGGGTTCTGCGAGGCGAGCCCCGTGAAGCCCACCTGGTGGGACTTGCCGAGGGACTTCGACTGCTGCGCGGTGTCGACCGCGCCGGCACCCGTCTCCGTGTACTGCTTGTCGGTGCCCAGGAGCTCGGGGTCGTGCGCGATGGCCCGCAGCTCCAGGGTGTACTGGCCGTCCGAGAGCGCGCCGGACAGGGTCAGCCCCTCGACGACGTAGGTGTTCTTCAGGAGCTCGTGCCCGTGGGCGATGAGACTGCCCGGGGTGGTGGCGGCGTACCGGGACTCGGCGGCGCGTGTCCTGGTGTCCGTCAGGCCCTGTCCGGCGAGCGGCGAGGTCCACTTCCTGGACTGCCGGCCGTCGCCGGTGCCCGTGGTCCTGCCGGCGTCGGCGGTGGTCAGCGGGAGGATCGGGCCGGTGCCCGAATCGTCGGCGGCCGTCTCACTGGCGCGCACCTGCCGGCGGATCTCGGCCGCGGCCCGCTGGAACAGCGAGTCGACCACGGCGGACCCGCGCATGACGTCGATCAGCGCGTCGTCCGGCACGCGCACCAGATTCGGGAGCGGGGCACCGGTGGCGTCGGTTCCCTCGAGACGAGCCATGTCGGTGGGGTTGGGCCTGCGCGGTACTCCGCCGGCGTGTCCCGCCCGCGGCCTGGGCGCGGGTTTCGGCGCGGGCGCCCGGGTGCGGCTGTGCGGAACCGCGAGCCACATCGAACCGGAGACGGTCGGCGGCGCGGGGGCGGCGGACGCGGTGGAGGCGGTCGGGACGGCGGGGGCCGCGGGCGTGGCGGCAGCGGCCGCCGCCGCGTTCACCTCCTCCCCGAACCGCACGCTCGGCCGGTCGCCGTCGTCCGCGAACAGGTCGAGGGCCAGCCGCACGGGGACCTCGAACTTGTGGGTGTCCTGTGCGGTGCCGATGAAGAACTGGTCGTGACCGGTGCTGCCGCCCACGCCGTCACCGTCGGTGTACTGGTGGACGTACTGGTAGTCACCACCGAAGCCGAAGCCGCCCCAGTTGCCCAGCGGCCCGCTGACACTGCCCAACGGTCCGGCCCCGCCACCGTAGGACTCGCCGAGCTGTTCGCTGTCACTGCCGACGCCCAGGGCCAGACCCATGACCTGGATGCCCGGCAGGACCTTGTCGTGGCGGCTCTCACGTGAGGTGTCCCGCTCCGCGGTGAGCTGCAGCCGGACCCGGCGGACGCCGGTGTCGGTGCCGGTGGGGATCTCGAAGTGGAGGGACTGACCGCCGTCGATCATGGAGTCGGACCCGGCGCGCCGCCCGACGCGGGAGCGCGCGTCGCGCAGCTTGCGCAGGTTGTTGAGCTGGGCGTGCAGCCGGATCTGGTGCTCCGGCTCGTGGTCGCGCGCCAGCTTCTTCAGCTTCGCGCCGAGGCCCGTCGCGGCCGGCGTCCCGGGGGCGGGCGGCAGGAAGCCCTCCCGGCGCAGCCACGCCTCCGCACGGTCGTAGAGGGCCGCCGTGCCGGTGACGTCGAGCGGCGCGGCGCTGAGACCGAGGCCGTCCAGGTGCTCCAGCGAGTCCGGCAGCTCCCGCAGTTCCTCGTCGGAGGGACGGTGGCCCTCGGCATCGGCCTTGGACAGGACGCGCAGGTCCATGCCGTGCTTGGGGGAGAACACGGGCGCGGGCGACTCGGTGCCGTCGGGCCGGATCAGGGTGACCCGGTAGCCGACGGCGGCCGGAGCGAGGAGGTGACTGCGGTTGGTGCGGACCGCGTGCATGGTGCCGGAGGAGCTTTCGGCGCCGTAGGTGTTGGAGACGTTGATCTGGGCCTGTCCGCGCGCGCCCGCACTGCCGCCGATGGTGTCCGCGGAGTGGGGGTGGCCCTCCGAGTGGTCACCCGTGAGGGCCGCGGCGACGTTGCCGGTGATCGCGATGCCGCTGGTGTACTTCGAGGAAAGGCTCACCTTGGAGTAGTTGACCACGTGGCTTTCGAGGTTGATCTGCCCCTCCACGCTCTGCCGCTGCGCGGGAGCCACGACGGGGGTGGTCTCCAGACGCAGCATGCCCACCACGTTGCCGCTCCCGTCGGTGATGACGGGGGAGTGCAACCCTTCGTCGATCTGCATGGGGAGGGTGCCCCGGAGGACCTGCTCGGAGAGGAAGGTGGAGACCTGCTCCGCGGCGGTGTCGTCGAGGTCGGCGCGGAAACTCTGGTGGACGTGCTCGTAGAGGGCCCCGGGGTCGATGACGGAGTCGACGCCGTACAGGGGGAGTTCGTGCAGGTCCGCGGGCTCGGGGAGGGAATCGGGGGCGGGGTCGGCGGCGGTGAGGTGGCGCGGGAACCAGATGGTGGTGGGGCCGTGCGACTGCGGGGCGCTCCAGCCCTCGGAGGCCACGCTCGTGGGGGCGGGCGTGCCGGTCCTGGCGGCCGACGCGGCGGCCTCGGGGACGTTGGGGGCATCGCGACGGACACGCCAGTGGGTGTCGAACTCGATCGGGTCCGAGGGTTCGTTGGAGCGCTGCGAGGTGGTGGTCTGGACGGAATACGTGACGGTGGCCGAGTCACTGGCCTGGTTGTGCGTGATGGAGGCCGTCGCCGCACCGTCCACGGCCCGTACCGCGGTCCCGGCACCGATGGGCCAGGAACCGGTCCAGGGTGCCTGGAAGGTGCGGTAGGTGCCGGAGGGCTGCCCGGAGTAGGTCTCACGGGTGCCGAAGCCGCGTCGCTCCACGTGCTTGTCTGGATCACGGGTGTCGAAAAGTCCCTGACGCGTGGAGGGACGCGGATGGGAGAGCGTGAGCTGAACGTCGATGGTGTGGTCGGTTCCGTCGACGCGGATGGTGACCCGATGGCCGCCGGCGCTGCGCACATAGGCCAGATTGAGCGCGAGCTGGGCGCCGCTCAGGCGGTCCTCCACCTGCTCACGCACGTCGGCGGGCGGGTTGTCCGGGTCGACGCCGAGTTCGCTGTAGACCTGCTCGTGCAGACCGGCCAGCACCTCCGGGGAGAAGGCGGGCAACTGGACCAGGCCGACCGACCCGTCGGGCAGCGCGCCGTAGCGGCGCACGTAACTCGACTCGACCTGCGTGCGGGGCGGCGGCGCAACGGTGGGGGGAGGGCCCTCCTCCGACAGCAGATCGGTGTGGTCCGCCACGTACCCGTCCTCGGCGTCGCTGTCGGGAGCCGTCGGTCCGGCCGTGGTGACCCCGCCGTCGGAGGACACGTACGGCAGACCGGCCGTGGGGGCGGCGGAATCGGTCGGGGTGGTCCCACCGGCATGGGTGGGGGGCGGCGGTGCGGCCGATGTGGTGGCGTTGGAAGCCCAGAAGTCGGGGAACACGGGGACGAAGTCCGAGGCCGCCTTCGTGCCTGGTGCGTCGAAGACACCGGTCAGCGACAGATGCCCGGTGCCCGGGAACTGGCGGACTTCGCTCGTGCCCTTGGGCGCCCACACGGTCCGCCCGGTGGCGAGGGCGACGGCGTGCTGAAGCGGCATGGTCGGGGCGAGAGGCGGCGGGGCGGTGGCCAGCGGGTCGCCCGCCGGCGCCGGGCTGCCGCCGGTCCGGGAGACGTTCAGCACGACCTGCGTCGTGGTCGCGTTGCGGCGGAGGAGGTCCGGATCGAGAGCGAGGAGTTCCGCCAGTTCGGCCCGCGGCACGTCGACATGCTGCCCGCCGCGGAGCGTGACCCGGTAGCGGCCGTGGCCGTTGTCCTTGGTGGACACGAGATAGGGATCCGTGTCCGGGCCGGCCCAGGGCGCCGTGTCCGGACCGCTCCGGGCGTAGCTGCCGTCGGCCCGTTGGGTCAGGGTGACCAGCGCGGAGCTGTCCAGCTGCTGGGTCTGGTGGGGGCGCTGCCTTCCCCAATTGCGGCCGACGACGCGGCCGGAGGGGTCCACGTACCGGGAGTGCGGGTCGAAAGCACCTCGCAATGTCAGTTGGAACGCGGCCAACTGCAGCAGGTTGTACGCGTCGTGTCCGGCGGCGAACGCCGTCGTCGCCAGATCGACCAGCTGCAGGCCCCGGGACGGCGAGGAGTCGGGCGCCGGAAGGTGCAGTGCTACGGCAGCGGTGGTACCCCTGTCCGGCAGCGACTGGAACCATTCGGAAGCCTTGACGAACGCCCAGTACGCCTGCGTCATCTCGGTCGTGCCCACCGGGGCCGAAGGGGGCAGCTGCAGCGCTCGTCGGGCGAAGGCCGCCGGGTCCCGCATCGTGCGGAACTGTCCCGCCACCCATACGGGCATGGGAAGCGTCACGAAGTCACTGAGGGCCGTGCCCGGCGGTGCGGTGACCGCCCTGGCGAGGAACGCTCGGTAGGCGTCGGCGCTGAGGAGGATCCTGCCGTCGCCGTGGTCCCGGCGGTTGGCCGCGGCAGCGCGCTTGAACAGGTCCAGGGTGAACGGAGCGACGTCCTTGAGCTGCGGATCGTCGCTCCGCATCCTCTCCACGGCCCCGATGCCGCGCACGAGGTCGTGGTAGGAGGGGTCCTCGCCGACGCGGGGACCGAAGGTCTGGCGCAGGGCGCGCACCAGGCGCAGGGTCGTGTCGAGGGTGTGGCCGGGCACGGGGTCGGGCCCGGTGTGCAGGCCGGCGGTGCGGGCGAGATCGGCCAGTTCCGTGTCGAGCGGCTCGGGATAGTACTCCACGGTGTGCGCGAGCCCGCCTCGCACGTCGTCGAAGACGAACCAGCGGGGTTTGCCGGTGTCGGGATCGAGGTCGTAACCATTGACGCGGTCGCCGGCCCGAACCCGCTTACGGGTGCCGTTGGCGACGACCTGGGAGAGGGGGATCGTGGTGAGCGGGTCGACGGCCCGGGGGAGGGGGGCGTCGGAGTGGGTCCGCTTGTACGCGCCGTGGCGGTAGGCGCCGCCGGTCCAGCAGGCGTCGAAGTTGATCCAGCCCCGGTCGCCCAGACGGCTCACGCTCGGTCGGCGCTTGAGCCAGCCGGTGATCTCCTCACCCGAGGCCGGGTAGACGGAACCGTCCTTCTGCGGCACTTGGACGTACTCCGGCGTGCCGTGCATGAAGACGTGATGGACCGGCTCGCCCGGTGCGGCGCCGACCCGTGGACGAACCCCCTGCTTCAGCGCCCTGGCGGAGGAGACGTAGCGGTGGAGCAGGTAGTCCTGGTTCAGCTTGCGGTAGGTGGCTTCCCGAGTGGCGAAGTCACTCGGGTCGAGGACGGCTCGTCCGATCTGCAGGGTGGGGTCGTCGTCCGCGACGACGGTGTAGCTGACCATGTCGCGTTCCCAGGCGGGCACGTCGGTGGTCTGCGTGGTCGGGTCGCTCATGACCTCGTCGGGACGGCTGGGGATCCAGTCGCCGACGGGCAGGCCGGTCCGCTTCTCGAGGAAGACGCGGACCTTTCCGTCGTCGGCCTTCTGGGTGTCAGGGTTGCCGCTGGTGGACCAGACCGGCCGGTTGAGCCGGTGGGCCAGGGCGCGGGGCAGCTCCAGTTGCCGGCCACCGGCGTGGGGGACCAGCAGTACGACCGGTACGTCCGGCGGCAAGGCGGTCAGTGCCGGGTCCAGGGCGAGCAGTTCGGCGAACACGTCCACCGGCACCGTCATGCGGTCGTCGTTCGGCGTGGTGACGGTGAGGGCGTAGGGGCTGCCGCCGGTCTTGATGACGTAGGGACGCGGCTTCCCCGCGGCCGGGCGCCACGGTGCCGGACGGGGATCCGTCGTCCGGGACCGCCCGGACTGCGCTCCGTTGTCCTGCCAGACCGAGTCCAGATCCAGGTCGACCGTCCGGTCGGCGGCCGCGCCGCTTCCCCAGTCGCGCCCGTACCGGGTGCCGTCGGGGGAGGTGAGCGCCAGCCCTCCGGACAGGGCCCCCCGCATGGCGAGCCCGATGGCGGCGATGGTGGCGAGACCGGAGGCCTGCGCCGCGCCCGGGGCTCCGGCGAACAGGAGTGCCATGTCGTAGTGCTCGGTGGTCAACGGCGTGGCCGCGTCCAGCACCAGCACCCGCCGGGTCACCGCGTCCAGGTCCAGCGGTCCCTGCCGCAGCGCGGGGTCGCTGTCGTTCGCCCGCAGCGTGTCAAGACGTCCCACGGCGTCGTGCAGTTGCTGGTATCGGGGGCTCTGGACGATGTCGGTGCCGAAGCTTCGGACCAGATGGTCCCGGTACGGGTCCTGCGGCTGGGACGGCGGTTGCGAGGTGACCGAGCCGTCGGAGTGGGTCGGTGCCAAGGGCGCGGCCGACACCGCGGCGGCCGGGATCCAGAAGTCGGGAGACGTGGGGACGAAGTCGGCGGCGGCCGTGGTGCCGGGCGTGTCGAATATGCCGGTCAGCGACGAGTGCCCGCTGTTCGGGAGGGGAGCCACCTGAAGCCTGCCCTGGGGCGCCCATACCGTCCGGCCCGTGGAGAGAGCGACGGCGAACCGCAGCGGCAGCGACGCGTCGATGGACGGCGGGACGGGAGGCATGCCGGTGGCCGGAGCCGTGCTGCCCCCGGAGCCGTGGACGGCCAGCACGACCTGCGTGGTGCGCAGGTCCCGAACGGCCAGCGCCGGGTCGAGAGCGAGGAGTTCGGCGACTTCGGCGTTCGTCACGTCGACGGGCGGCATGCCGGGAAGCGCGATCCGTACCCGACCCGGGCCGGCGTTCTGAGCGGACACGACGAAGCCGTGCTTGCCCTGGTCGACCCAGGGCGCCTGGGCCGATCCGGTGAGGCCGTAGGTGCCCTGGGGCTGTCGGGTCGCGGTGAGTACCGCGGAGGAGTCGACCACCTGGCCCGGTTGCGGCGCGCTCCAGTTGCGGCCGACGGGTCGCCCCGAAGGGTCGAAGTACAGCGAGTGATCGCCGAGAGCGCCTCGCAGGACCAGGTCGAAGGCTCCCAGTTCCGCCGGGTTGCGGGGATTGAGTCCGGCAGCGATCACCGCGGTGGCCAGCTCGACCAGCCGGCCCTGCAGTGCGGGGTCGGGTGTGGGCAGGTGCAGTGCCGCGGCAGCGGTGGCACCGATGTCGGGCACCGACTGAATCCATTCGGCCGCCTCGACGTACGCCCAGTACAGCCGGGTCATCTCCGCCGCCCCCACCGGGGCCGAGGGTGGCAGCTGCAGCAACCGTGTGGCGAGGGCCGCCACGTGCGGCAGGTTGCGCAGTTGATCCGCCGCCCGTACGGACAACGGTATCTGTACGAAGTCGCTCAGAGACGTGTTCGGCGGTGCGGTGGCTGCCCGTGTGAGCAGCCCTCGGTAGGTGTCGGCATCGAGGACGTCCCTGCCGTCGCCGTGGTCGCGGCGGTCGGCCCGGGCCGCGCGTGTGAACAGCTCCAGGGTGAACGGGGTGATGTCCCTGAGGTGGGGGTCGTTGTCCCGCATCTTCTCCAGGGCGCCGATGCCGTGCAGGAGGTCCGGGTAGGTGGGGTCCTGGCGGAAGCCGGGGCCGATGCCCGGGCCGAAGGCGTGGCGCAGGGCGCGCACCAGGCGCAGGGTCGTGTCGAGGGTGTGGCCGGGCACGGGGTCGGGGCCGGTGTGCAGGCCGGCGGTGCGGGCGAGATCGGCCAGCTCCGTGTCTAGGGGTTCGGGCCAGAACTCCAGGGCACGCGAATCGTTCCCTCGTGCGTCGGCATGCAGGAGGAACCGGGGAACGCCGGTGCTGGGGTTGACGGCGTAGGCGCTGACGCGATCGGCTGCTCGCACGCGCTTGCGGGTGCCGTTGGCGACGATTTGGGCGAGGGGAGGCTGGGCCAGTGGGTCCGTGGCCGGGGGGAGCGCGACGTTGGAGCCGATGAGCCTGGCCGCGCCTGGACGGTAGGCGCCGCCGGTGAAGCAGAGGTCGAAGTCGATCCAGTCCTGGTCGCGCAGACGCTTGACGCTCGGCCGACGCTTCAGCCAGCCGGTGATCTCCTCGCCCGAAGCCCTGTAGGTGCTGCCGTCCTGTTGCGGCACCGAGACGGCGTCAGGGGCGCCGTGCATGAGGACGTGATGGACACGCTCGCCCGGCGCGGCCCCCACCGTAAGGGGAGTCGGCGCCGTCTCCTTCCTGATGGCGGGGTAGAAACGGGCGTACAGGCGCGCCCGGTGGATCGTGCGGTAGATCGACTCCCGAGTGGAGAAGTCCTGCGGGTGGAAGGCGGCTCGTCCGATCTGCAGGGTGGGGTCGTCGTCCGCGACGACGGTGTAGCTGACCATGTTGCGTTCCCAGGCGGGCACGTCGGTGGTCTGCGTGGTGGGGTCGCTCATGACCTCGCCGGGACGGCTGGTGATCCAGTCGCCGACGGGCAGGCCGGTCCGCTTCTCGAGGAAGACGCGGACCTTTCCGTCGTCGGCCTTCTGAGTTTCCGGGTTGCCGCTGGTGGACCAGACCGGCCGGTCGAGCCGGTGGGCCAGGGCGCGGGGCAGCTCCAGCTGTCGGCCACCGGCGTGCGGGACCAGTAGCACGACCGGAACGTCCGGCGGCAGCGCGGTCAGTGCCGGGTCCAGGGCGAGCAGTTCGGCGAACACGTCCACCGGCACGCTCGTGGTGGCACCGTCGAGCGTGGTGACGGTGAGGGCGTAGGGGCTGCCGCCGGTCTTGATGACATAGGGACGCGGCTTCCCCGCGGCCGGGCGCCACGGTGCCGGACGGGGATCCGTCGTCCGGGACTCCCAGGACGGCGCTCCGTTGTCCTGCCAGACCGAATCGAGGTCCATGTCGAGTGAGCGGTCGGCGCCCAGGCTGCTGCCCCAGTCACGTCCGTACGGCGTGTCGTCGGGGGCCTTCACCGCCATCCACGTGGACATCGCTCCGCGCATGACCAGCCCGACGGCGGCGATGGCGGCGAGGCTGGGTGCCTGCGCCGCGTCCGGGGCGGTGGTGAAGCGGAACAGGGCGTCGTAGTGGCCGGTGCTCAACGGTGTGCCCGGGGGCAGCACCAGCACGCGCCGGGTGACGGCGTCCAGGTCCAGCGGACCCTGCCGCAGCGCGGGGTCGCTGTCGGTGCCGCGCAGGGTGTCCAGTCGTGCCAGGGCGTCGTGCATGTCCTGGTAGCCGGGAAGCTGCGTGACACCGGGGCCGAAGATCTGGATCAGGTTGCCTTCGTACGTGTCGACGGGAGCCTGGGGGTCCCCTCCGACCGTCGTCACGGTGAGGGGCGGTGTGTCCAGGCCCGCCTCGACCTGCGCGATGCGGAGCGTGGTTTCGAGGAGGTTGTTGAAGTCGTTGTAGGCGTCGAGGGCGTCGTCGGTGATGCCGCTGGTGGTCGGGATGGTCTGCAGGGCGCGGTCCACCGTGGCGTGGAAGTCGGTGAGGCCGGTGAGGGCGTCGTCGGGCAGGCCGGTGGGGAGTGGGGTGATGCGTGGCGTACTGGTGGGGAGGTCGCCGACGAAGCGGGCGATGCGGCCGAGGTTGCGGTCGCGCAGACCGCCTTGGGCCATGCCGTCGCCGGTGAGGGTGGGGCGTCCTTCGGCTGCTTCCCGTTCGTAGGTTTCCAGTTCGGCGGGGTCGATGGGCTCGTTGTAGCGGCCCATGAGGCTGCCGGAGATGTTGATGCCCTGGACGGGTTCGATGTCTTTGCTGGTGGACTTGTCGGTGTATTCGTCGGGGAGGCCGACTTGGTGGCCGAATTCGTGGGCGCCGATGCGGGAGCCCGCGCGGAGGTTGACGGGGATGCGGTGGTGCGAGGGGCGTTTGCCGGGGGCGGGTGTGTAGACGTCGGCGAGCCAGTCGGTGTCGGGGTCGCCATGGGCGACGCGGACGGGGGTGACGTGGAGGATGTCGCCGTTGGGGAGTTTGTGCCCGGGAGTGTTGTAGACGGCGTCGATGTCGGCGGACAGTTCGGTCCACAGGTCGGCGAGTTGCTGGGCGGTGAGCGGGTCGCGGGTGGTGAGGGCGGTGCGGACCTCGATGTCGGTGTAGTTGACGTCGTTGTGGGTGAAGCGGCGCACGCGGAAGGTGCCGTGGACGGTGGTGGGCTGGAGAACGCCGTTCATGTCCGGCGTCTGCCGGTTGACACTGGTCCAGGTGTGCTGACGCAGGACGGGGTCGCCGGCGGCGGCGCGCGCCCGCCACCAGTCCTGGCCACCGCGTTCGAGGACGCTCGTGGCGACCGAGTTGTCGACACCGTAGGGCACTCCAGGCGGGGGCAGTGCATCGAGCCCGCCGTCCGGGCGGGGGGTGGTGGCCGGGATGGTGAGGTCGGGGTTCGTGTCCGAGGTGTCGGTGGGTGCTTGCGGATCTCCGCCGGTGTTGGCGTTTGACATGCTGTGGATCAGCCAGCGCAGGCCGTTCCACGAGTCTTCCGGGTAGCCGTAGGCCTGGTTGTAGGGCTGGGAGAATTCCCGCAGCCAGGGCAGGGTGAGTGTTCCGGTGCCTCCCGCGTCGGGCCGCTGGGCGTCGATGGTTCCCAGCGCCTGCATGGTCGGGTCGAAGCCGGGGCTGCCGGGTCCGAAGTCCGGACCGTAGATCTCCCGCGCCGCCCGGAGCCAGGACAGCAACTGCTCGGGTGTCGGAGTCTGCTGGAGCCCGCCGCTGATCCGTTCTCCTATCTCGAGGAGCGCGTCGTGACTGGGCTCGGGGTAGGCGTAGTGCCAGCTGACGTCGACGGGATTGCCGATGTCGGCGGTTTCCAGAAGGTAGCGGTCCGGCTTGCCGTCGCGGGCCGGGGTGGCGAAGATCGTCTTGTTCACCGCGACGATGGGCTGGTCCACGCGGTTGCTGATGTGCTGGATGCCGCGGGGGAAGTGGAGGGGGTCGTTGGTTCCCGGCGGGTAGTCGGAGACCTCGCATGCCTCGGCCAGCACCATGTCACGGGGGCGCAGCCGTCGGAAACTTCCGCGGCGCCCGAAGAACCCGGCGATCTCGCCCAGTGACGCATACGTGACGTCGTCGTCCGTCGTCGGCACTTGTCCGCCCATCGACGTGCCATGGAAGCTCATGACGTAGGCCGGATCGAACGGCAGCGGATGCAAAGCCGACTCGCGAACGATGGTGCTCTCGCCGTTCGGCCCTTCCCGCACCTCGGCGTAGGCGAAGTGCCTGATCTTCCCGTCCAGTCTCCCCTGCTTCGCCCTGACGGGGTCGCCGGGTTGCATCATGCTGCGCCCGTAGGAAGTCTGCCCGTTGGGAAGGGTCATCGTCGTGGAGGCGATCTCACGGTCGTCGATCCGCCTACCGTGGATGTCGGTCACCCCACCCGGGACGGCACGGGTGCGCTGGCCGGGCCTGTTCGACACCCACACGATCGCCGTGCCCCCCACGCGCATCAGCGGGTCACCGCTGGTTGTCCGCCCGCTCCAGTCGACCGTGCCGTGCGTCGACCAGGTCCGTACCCCCAGAAGGTCCGAGACCGTAGCGGGTCCCTCCAGTGCCTGCGAGCCTGCCTGGGGCACCGCGATCACCAGATCACCTCGCTGCTGCCACGCCGGATCGTGACGCAGGAGTTCGGCGAACTCATCCCAGCCGTTGGGCACGAGTACGTTTCCGTCACGGTCGTTCAACCACGGCCCCTCGGGGCCGCCCTCGGCCGAGACGATCCACTGCCGCTGCTGCGGCCAGGGCGCGTCGACTCTGGTCACCCTGCCGCTCGGGCTCACCTTGAGATACCGGTCCACTCGCGGCCGGCCCGCACTCCCTGTCCAGTCACGGCCCACTCGACGCCCGCCGGTGTCCCGCACCAGCCACTGATCGTCCAGCGCACCACGCCGATCCAGGTCGAACGCACCGATCGCCGCCAGGCTCGTCGCACGACCCGCCCTGTCCGCGGCCACCACCAGCTCGTACAGCCGGTCGATGGTCGCCGTGTCGGTCGGCGCGCCGTAATCCAGATGCAGCAACCGCCTCGCCAGAGCATCAAGATCCGGCTGCTCGCCGACCAGATCCGTCAGCACATCGTCGGCCCAATCCGCCGTCTCCGGCGACACACCGGTGTAGGTCGCGTCATACGACTCGTACGGATCACCAGGAGCCTGAGGATCACCACCGACCGTCAGGGGCCTGCCCGTGCTGGGCGTCGGGTCCGAGTCGTTCGACGTGGTGGGCGCGGGGCGCGGGCCGTCGGGGGCGGTGCCCGGCGAGAAGGAGGACCGGATGCCGGAGGAGGTGGACGGATCGGAGCCGAGTGGGTTCGGGGCGATCGAACCCGCGCCGGGGGACTGGGTGGGTACGGAGTAGGGGGACGGAGCGGCGACCCAGTCGGCGGCGGCCGTGGTGCCGTTGACGGCGGGCAGACCGGCCAGCGCGTAGGGCCCGTTGCTCCCGATCCGGGCGACCATGCTCGCGCCCTTGGGAGCCCAGACGGTCCGGCCGGTGGAACGGGCGATGGCGGGTTGCAGCGGCGGGGGCGTGTGGGGCTGCGCCGTGTCGCCTCCGGAGTAGGACATGTCCAGCGCCACGTCCGTCGTCTCCGGGTTCAGCTCGTTGAGATGCGGATCGTTCGCCAGGAGTTCGGCGACCTCGACGTAGGGCACGACGAACTGGCGCCCGCCGGGCACCGTGATCCTGACGTGGTCCGCTCCCGCGTCCTCGGCCGACACGACATAGGCCTGGTTGCCCTGGCCGATCCAGGGTGCAGTCTCCTGGCCCAGGTTGTCGTACGTGCCGTCGGGCCGCTGGGCCAGGGTGTGCACGGTGGAGAGATCCACACGTTCGCCCGGTGGGACGGGTGTCCGCCAGTTACGACCGTTGGGGAGGCCGGAGGAATCGTAAGTCAGCGACTGGTAACCGAGAGCGCCTACTTCCTCCAGGTGGAAGGCCGCGAGCTGGACCGGATTGTACGGGTCGCGCCCGGCGGCGATCGCCCTGGCGACGAGCATGCCCACGGGCGCGTGGGGGTCGGGCGCCGGCAGGTGCATGACTGCCATGGCCGCGGCACCGATGTCCGGTACGGAATCGATCCACTCGGACGCCTTCACATTCGTCCAGTACAGCCAGGACACCTCAGCCGGTCCCACCGTGGCCGAGGGTGCCAGAGGCAACACGCTCGCCGCGGTGGACGCGAGGTCCGGCAGGCTCCGGAGCTGCTGTGCCACTTGGGTGAGGACGGGGATGCGGACGGCGTCGGTGAGCCGGGTGCCCGGAGGCGCCCCCGTCGCCCACGCGAGCACGGCGCGGTAGGCATCGGTGTCCAGGGCGGGGGCGCCGCCGTGGAACTGCCGGTGCGCCCGGGTCACTCGCTCGAACAGATCGAGGGTGAACGGGGTGAAGTCCCTGAGGTGGGGGTCGTTGCCCCGCATCGTCTCCAGGGCGCCGATGCCCCGCAGGAGGCCGGGGTAGGAGGGGTCCTGGCCGATGCCGGGGCCGAAGGTGTGGCGCAGGGCGCGTACCAGGCGCAGGGTCGTGTCGAGGGTGTGGCCGGGCACGGGATCGGGGCCGTTGTGCAGGCCGGCGGTACGGGCGAGGTCGGCCAGTTCCGTCTCGAGGGGCTCGGGCCAGTACTCCATGACCTGGCCACCACGCGCCTGGCCGTCGGTGATCACCTGCATCCAGAGGTCCGGGTCGTCGTTGAACCCGTAGCCGACGGAGCGGTCACCCGCCCGTACCCGCTTACGGGTGCCGTTGGCCGCAAGCTGTGCGATGGGTATCTGGGCGAGCGGGTCGGGAGGCGAAGGCAGGGCGACACCGGAGTGGTAGGCCCGCCCGTCGCTCCGGTAGGAACCGCCGGTCCAGCAGGCGTCGAGGTAGATCCAGTCCTGGTCGCGCAGGTTGCGCACGCTCGGCCGCCGCTTGAGCCAGCCGGTGAACTCCTCCCCCGAGGCCTTGTAGACCGAGCCGTCCTGCTGCGGCATGGCGACGATGTGCGGGGCACCGTGCAGGACGACGTGGTGGGCCCGTTCGCCGGGCGCGGCCCCCACCGTCAACGGCTTCCTCCCCAAGCCCGAATAGGTCGCGGGGTGCAGGCGCTCCAGGTCCTTCGCCAGGTGCAGGCGGCGGTAGTGCTTCTCGCGATCCCCGGCGAACTCCGACGGATGGAACGCGGCCCTCCCGAGCCGCATGGTGTTGTCCCCCTCCGCGACGAGGGTGAAGCTGACCAGGTTGCGTTCCCACGCGGGAACGTCGGCCGCGCGCGGGTCGGTGTCCTGCGGGACTTCGCCGGGATTGCTCGGTATCCAGTCGCCGTCGGGGAGACCGGGCGACTTGCGGAGGAAGAGTGTCACCGTCCTGTCGGACCTGACGCCCGGGACGGGGTGCCCACTGGTGGACCACACCTGCCGGTTGATCCGGTGGGCCAGGGCACGGGGCAGCTCAAGCTGCCGGCCGCCGCCCTCCGGAACGAGCAACAGGACCGGCACGTCCGGAGGCAGGGCGGTCAGCGTCGGGTCCAGGGCGAGCAGCTCGGTGAACACGTCGATCGGCAGGTCCGTGCGGGTGTTGTCGCTGGTGGCGACGGAGACGGTGTGAGGTCCGCCGTCGGCCATGATCACGTAAGGGCGCGGTCGGCCCGGGGCGGGACGCCAGGGCGCCGGGTGGGGGTTGGTCGTCTGCCGCTGGCCGGCCGGCCGGCCGGTGTGGTCCCAGACGGTGTCCAGGACGAAGTCGAGTCCGTGGCTGTCGCCCGGGTCACCGTCCCAGTCCCGTCCGTAAGGGGTGCCGTCGGAGGCGGTGATCGCATGCGGCTGGGACAGGGCTCCGCGGAGCACCAGGCCGTATGCGGTCAACGAGGCGAGACTCCGCGGTTGCTGCGTCGCCGGGTCGAGGGCGATGCGGAACAACTGGCCGTACTCGTTGCTGCCGACCTGGGCGGCCGGGTCCAGGAGCAGTACCCGTCGTGCGACGGCGGCCAGGTTCAACGGCCCTTGTCGCAGTGCGACATCGCCGTCACCACGCCGTAGGAAGTCCAGGCGCGCGGTCGCGTCCCGCAGTTGCGGGTACACCGGGTTCTGGATGATGTCGGCACCGAAGGCACCGACCAGGAGGTCACGGTGCGGGTCCGGCAGTACGGAGTGCGGGTCGGGATGCGGAGCGACGGTGGCCCCGTCACCGTGCGTGTCGACGGACATGGCGGAAGGTTCGGGTGCACTGTCCGAGGTCAGGGGGCCGGTCGGGGCCGGGCTCGACAACAGGTGGACCGTGGGTACGTTCGAGGGGCCGACCGGGTTGGTCACGTGAGCCGGCGCCGCCGCGGTGACGGTGGGCACCGTCGCGTGCGTGGGAGGCGCGACCTCCGGGGGTGCCACCGGATCGGTGGTGACCGCGGGGGCCGGCGCGTTCGACGTGGTGGGGACCGGCTGCGGGCCGTCGATGGTGGCCGTCGACTCGGGCGCCCCGCCGCGGACCCGGAAGGGCAGGCCGAGGTCGGTGCGGAGTTGGTCGGCGCGGGTGACGGCGGCGGGGCGGCCGGAGCCGCCCGCCAGCAGGTCCGCGACCTGGCGCACCGCGTCCCGGAACGGGCCCGTGGTGTAGCGGGAGTCGGCGCGCACCGGGTGGAGTTCCAGCGGCAGGACGAGGCCGGTCGCCCTGTCCCACGCCTCCCGGGCGGACCGGGGATCGGTGCCGGGTGGCAGGGAGCCGGTGAAGTCCTCGTAGGAGTCCTGCCAGATCCGCCGGGAGGTGTCGGCGGCGACGGTGTCCAGGGACTGGGGCCACGGTCCCGGGCGGTTCATCAGGACCTTCACCTGGTCCACGGGGTCCAGTCCGGTGTCCCTCAGGGACACCTCCCCGTTGTTCAGGGCGAGTTGCGTGTGCAGGGCGGGGCCCACGGTCACGCCCGCGGCGGTCAGGTCCCGCAGGGTGACCGTCGTGTGCGGGTCCAGCCCGGTCGGCAGCCCGTCCGGGAGATCGTCGGCGGTGACCTGGGAGGCGATCCACTGGCGCTGGTCGCTGTCGCGCTCGACCACGGGGGCGGGGTGCGGGAACGATTCCGGGGCGTGGGGGTCGATCCCGAGGTCCCGCAACCGGTCCTCGCTGTCGTGCAGGTGCTGCTCGGCTCGGTCCACCCGCTGCTGTGCCGCGTCGAGGGCGTCGAGGTCCCGGCTGCCGCCCTCACCGGCGTCGATCCGCGTCCTGATGCGTGCGGCGTCGTCGGTCGCCTGCTTGAGTTCCCGTACGGCGTCGATGTGCTGATCGCGGGCCTCGGAGACGTCGAGGTCGGAGACGTCGGCGCCGCGGGGACCGTCGGGGGCGGTCGTGGTGCTCGTGGTGTCGGTGTCGGTGCCGCGGCCACTGGTGTCGGTGTCCGAGGAGGTGTCCAGGGCCTTGCCCTTGTCGTGCACGTCCTGCGGGGTGCCATTACCGGTGCCGGTGGTCGACGGGGCGCCGCGTCCGGTGGTTGCGACGGGGGCCGGCGCCGGGGCGGGCGCGGTGCCGGTGGTGTCGACGGGGGAGCCGGTGTCGCCGCCCTCGGTACGGGTGACGTCTCCCGGGGTGTTGCCGATCGGACCGCCCTTGAGGTCCGTACCGGCGGTCGTGCCGGGGTCGTTCGCACCGGACGTGGTGTCGATGCCGGACGTGTCGGGCGTGTCCGTCGCCTCGTCGAGGTCGGTGGCGCCGTCCGTCCCGGTGGCGTCGGTCGTGCCGTCCGTGTCCGGAGCCGTGCCGTCCGTCCGCACCGGGGCGGGCGGACGGGTACCGCCGCCGGTAGGGGAGGACGAGGGGGACGAGGAGTTCGGGGCGCCGGACGACTGACCGCCCGTACCCGCCCCCGTGCCGTTGGCGTTCGAGGCGTTGCCGGGGGCAGGTGCGGGGGAGCCGGTGGGCGAGGTGACGTGCGGCAGGGGCGCACCGGTGGTGGGCAGGGGAGTACCGGAGGTGTCCCCCGGGTCCGGGGTCCCCTTCGTGTGGTCGGTCCCCGGTCCTGCGGTCTGCGTGACGGCGTCGTCGTCGCCGAAGAGGCTCTCGGTGTCGCTGTCGCTGTCTCCGGGGTTTCCGTCGAAGACGCTGTCGATGTCGGTCTCGGTGTCGCTGTCGTCGAAGAGGCTGTCGTCGTCGTAGACGCTGTCGGCGTCGTCGAACGTGTCGTTGTGGTCCTGGTTGTTCCCCTGGCCCTGGCCCTGCGTCGATGTCGAGCCGGGTCGGATGCTGCCGGGGGCCGTCCCGTTCTGGGGTGTGCCGTTCGCGGGTGTTCCGGTGTCCGCGTGCTGTCCGTTGCCGTCGGTGCCCGGGGAGGTCTTCGGCGGGACCGTGTCGAGGTGGCCGGGGTCAAGGTGTCCGGCGCCGGGCCGGGGTCCGTTGAGTTCGAGGTCGTCGAGGTCGACGCCGGGGACCTCGGTGGTGATCCCGTTGCCGTCGGCTCCCGTCTGCGAGGAGCCGGAACCCGGACGGTTCTGCCCTCCGCCGGGTGCGGAGGACGTCGTGCTCGGGGGCACGGTGAGGGAAGACCCCGGCCCGGGAGAGGGGGCGCCGCCGCCGGGGCTGTCGGAGGAGCCGGACGACGAGGAGGAGGTGTCGTCGTTCTTCGAGCCCAGGATGTCGTCGGGGCCGACGGTGTTGACGTTCGGCGGCTTCTTGAAGTTGAACTTGCCGCCCAGCCACGAGGCGCCCTGGCCCAGGTGGCGCTCGCTGACCGAGCTGAGACCGCCGCCGAGGAAGGTCGTCAGGCCCTCGGTGGGGAAGTGGAAGATGGCCGCCGTGGCCAGCTCACCCAGCGCCTCCGCGCCGCCCTCGGTGAGGAAGTGCCCGGCGTCCTCGCCCAGTTCGTGCTTGAACCGGTCGATCGGGCTCAGTTTGACCGGCGTGAAGGACGGAGGCGGCACGGAAGTGAGATCCGGGTGCGGGTTCGGCCTCGGCTCCGGACCCGGGTGGGGATCGGCGTGCGGGTGGGGAGTCGGATTCGGCGAGTTGTTGTTGTGCGAACCGTCGATCTTGATGTCGAACTTGTTGTTGCTACCGGGAACGTCCTTGAACAGACCACTGTTCGACAGGTTCTTGAAGTTCTTCTTGAGACCCTTGAGGATGTCGTTGAGGAATCCGTAGAAGAGTCCCGTGAACGCGCCGAAGACACCGTCCTGGACGATCTGATTCCAGTCGAAACCGTCCGGCCGCCGCCCGGGAGGCGCGCCCTTCATCATGGCCAGACGCACGGCGAAGGTCTGGAACGCCTCCTCGAACATCTCCGAGACCGCCGGCACGGCATGGGTACGCTTGTTCAGCTCATGCATCACCGTCAGGATGGCGACCGTGCTGCGCGCCCTGGCCACCGCTGCCTGGCTGGAGGCGGTGCCGCCGGTGAACGCCGACAGCACCGCGATGACCATGAGCTCGATCAGCAGCCGGACCAGTTCGGCGATGATCTGCCACTTGGCCTCCATGATGTCCATGCCGGACTTGACACGTGACCGCTCCAGGTCGTCGAGCTGCTTGGCGAACGCCTTGAGGTGGTTGACACCGCCGTCGTCGAGGAACATGTGCATCGCGCGCACGTAATTGTTCCCGACCCGCGGGGGCAGTGACCGGCCCACGCCCCCGGCGACCGCCCCGATCAGGTCCGACAGTTCCCGCATGCGCCGGGCCAGCCGCCCGTAGGGCTTGCCGTTGGCGTCGGCCTTGTCCTCGTCCCCCTGCAGCATCCGCTCACCGATCAGCACGAACAACAAATTGTTCAGCTTCTCGGAAACGTGAATGCTCATGGGACGAGGACCGTGCCGTCAGTGCTTGCCGCTGTGCGTGCCGTTGTTGCCGTCACCCGTGTTGATGTGGGAGTTACGGATGCCGTCGAGCACGCCACCCTGGGTGCCCACGACGTTGTGCAGGTTCGCCATCGTGCCGTCGCCGATGGCCACGAGCGCGTTCACGAACTCCCTGCAGGTCGAGATGGCGCCCTCGCGCCCTTCCCGCTCCTTGGGGATCATCTGCTTGGCGTAACTGTCGTCCTTCCCCGGCCAGTCGGACGTCGCCGACACGTCGGTGATGAATTCCTCGAGCATATTGACGGCGAACTGGCTGATCTGCATGACCTGCCGAGTCCCGTTCGCCAGGCCATCGGGACTGGCGAAGTACGCGTTTTCCGACATCGTTGCCTCAGTCCTCCGGGTCCTCGCTGATCTCGTCACGGAGCCGGCCGGCACCGCGACGTCGGTCACTCCTCGGACCCTCCAGCACACCGGGTCCGAAGATCTTGTTCCAGTCCACGTCGAAGCCGCTGATCTCGGGTGCCTCGGGGTTCGGCTTGGTGAACGGTTCGAACGTCGCCATGACCTTCCGCGCCATCCGTGCCCGCGCCTCCTGAACCGCCTCCAGAACACTCGCCGCCAGCTGACCTGCAGGCATATTACGGTACTTGCCGTCGAGAAAGGTCACGGAAGTGAGGTCACCTTGGGCGGTGACCGTCACCTCCACCGCTCGGTCGGACGAGCGCACCGTTGCCTCCGCGTGCGCGAGTTGACCCTCGGCCTCCGCCACCGCGGCCTCCGTGGCCTCCAGTTGGGCCATGGCCTTGGCCAGCCGCTTCTCGATCGACTCGCTGTCCATCGCGCACCCTCCCCGTTCGTTCTGGGTCGTTCGCTGTAGTTGGCTGTTGTCCGGCGTCTGCCGGGTCCGTGAACCACGCCGCGCGGTGACGGACGGCCACATGCCGTCCGTCACCGCGCGGGAGGTCTGCGTCAGCGGCCGAGAACCGCGGGCGCACCGCCCTCGTCGGTGCCCCAGACGTCCTCGTCCTCGGCGAGCCATGCCTCCCGGGCCCGGTCGCCGCTCTCCGTGGACCGGCCGTTCTGGCCGGCCGCGCCGGGTCCACCCACCGGATACGGGGAGCTGGACGTGGTCGGCCGGGTGTACACGATGTCCTCGTCCTCGTCGACACCCGCCGCCCTGCCGGCCATCCTGCCACGTCGGCCACCGGTGGGATCGGTGAGCACGGCGCGGGTACGTTCGCTGTTGCCGCCCTGGCCGCCGCCACCGCCTCCCATGCCACCCATCGGCATGCCACCACCCATGGGCGCGCCGCCGGCCCCGCCCATGGCCATCGGGTTCATGGGCGTGCCGCCCGGTGCGGTCTGCGCGTCCTGGGCGTCGGTGCCGAAGCCGGCGTTGAGTGAGACGCCCTGGTTCGCGCCGCCGGAGCGGAGCGAGCCACCGCCGTACGGGGTGCTGTCGTAGTCGTCGTATTCGCCGTCGAGGTCGGAGTCCAGGCCGTTCGACGTGAGCGAATCGCCGCCGAGGCCGCCGCCGTTGAGCGAGTTGGGGCCGCCGCTGAACGAGAAGGAGTCGGGGTTGCCGTTCAGGTTGCTGAAGTCCGGCGTGGAGTGTGAGGTGAGGCCGTCGAGGTTGAGACCGTCGGTGTTGAGCGAGGAGTTCGGCAGACCGGGACCGTTCAGGTCGGTGGTGGTGGTGTGGCCCTGCGGGTCGGTGGTGGTGAGTTCCCCGGTGTCCGGGTTGAGGGTCTGCTTGGAGCCGTCGGGGAAGGTGGTGGTGAGGGTTCCGTCGTCGTTGAGCTTGACGGTCGAGCCGTCGGGGTTGGTGAAGGTGTCGCCCGGGTTCAGGTGGGTCGTGGTGGTGTGCCCGTCGGAGTCGGTGAGGGTCAGGTCACCGGTGTCCGGATCGAACTTCGAGTGCGAACCGTCGGGGAAGTCCGTGTTCAGGCTGCCGTCCGCGCTGAGGTGTGCCGTGCCGCCGTCCGGCGTGGTGAACGACCCCGCGTTCGGCACCAGGTCGGTGGTGGTGGTGTGGCCCTGCGGGTCGGTGGTGGTGAGTTCCCCGGTGTCCGGGTTGAGGGTCTGCTTGGAGCCGTCGGGGAAGGTGGTGGTGAGGGTTCCGTCGTCGTTGAGCTTGGTGGTGGAGCCGTCCGGGTTGGTGAAGGTGTCGCCCGGGTTCAGGTGCGTGGTCGTGGTGTTCCCGTCGGAGTCGGTGACGGTCAGGTCACCGGTGTCCGGGTTGAACGTGGAGTGGGAACCGTCGGGGAAGTCGGAGCTCAGGCTGCCGTCCGCGTTGAGCTGCGAAGTGCCGCCGCCGGGCGTGGTGAAGGCGCCGTCGGTCGGGTCGAGGATCCCGCTGTCGGCGAGGCTGCCGTCCGGATTGAGCGTGGTGACCTGCCCGGTGGCCGGGTCGAGGGTCTGCTTGGACCCGTCCGGGAAGGTGGTGGTGAGGGTGCCGTCGTCGTTGAGCTTGGTGGTGGAGCCGTCCGGGTTGGTGAAGGTGTCACCCGGATTGAGATGTGTCGTGGTCTTGTTGCCGTCGGCGTCGATGGTGGTGAGGTCACCGGTGTCCGGGTCGAACGTGGTGTGGGAGCCGTCGGGGAAGTCGGTGCCCAGGGTGCCGTCGTCGTTGAGCTGAGTGGTGGCTCCGTTGACGGACTTCAGCTTCGTCTTGTCGTCCGTGCCGTCGCCGCCGTCGAACAGGCTCCTGTTGAGGAGCATGGCCGGGTTGAGCGGGTTGTTCGGGTCGTCGTTCAGTAGTTTGTTCAGGTCGGAATTGCCGCCGAGCGCTTCGTTGAGGTTGTCGTTACCCGAACTGAACGCATCGTTGAGATCGTCGCTGAACGTCTTGAAATTGTCGCCGATTCCGTCGTTGAGACCCTTGAGGTTGTCGTTCAGGCCCTTGTTGAGGTCGTTGAAGCTGTCCCCGAAGCTGTTGAAATTGTCGCCGAGGTTGTCGAAGCTGTCGTTGAGGCCGTCGTTGAGGTCCTTGAAATTGTCGCCGATGTTGTTGAGGTTGTCGTTCAGGTCGTCGTTGAGGTCGTTGAAGTTGTCCCCGAGCTTGTTGAAGTTGTCCCCGAGATCGTTGACTCCGTCACCGAGGTCGTCGAGGTACTTGTTGAGCTTGTCGTTGTTCTCGTTGGCCTCGTCCTTGGCGATCTGGTTCTCTTGCTTCGTGTAGACTTCCTGCAGCGTTTCCGTGTTCTTGTTCTTGATTTCTTTCTTGACGACGTCGAGCGCCTCGGCCCAGGCGTTCTTCATGCGGCTGAGTGCCGTCATGGACGCGGCCACCACCGTCGCGTCCGCGTGCTTCTCCCAGTCCGCGACGGCGGCGTCGGCTATCTTCTGCCAGGTCGTCTTCTGGGTGAGGTCGCCGTACGCCGAGACCTGTTTGAACCCATCCTCCGTGGAGTAGGACGTGCTCGTGGAGGTGCCACCGCCGTAGTTGCCGTAGGTGGTCGTGTGCGACTTCACGTGGTTGATGTTGTTCTGGATGACGAACTTACTGACCTCGTCGAGCTTTTTCACGAGGTGGTAGTGGGGGTCGTGCTTGCCGTCCTTCGCCCACGACTCCCACCCCTTCTGCACATCGAGGACCGCCTGCCGCGCGGCTATCATCGCGCCGAGCAGTGCGTTGCTCACATTGGTCTTCGGGTGATAATCGTTGAAGCCGAAATTCGGTGAGAAGTTGCGGCCGCCCAGTTGGGTGACGTATCCGTCGTAGTTGGTCTTGAGCTCCTTCAGCAGGTGCCAGAAGAGGCTGGCTGCCTTTCCTTTCCAGGCGGATTGGTCCTCGCCGAGCGACTTCATCCACGAATCGATGGTGTCCGCGTGGGCGATGAAGAAGTTCATCACCCGGTCGAAGGACTGCCCGACGGTGATGAAGGAGTTCAGGTCGACGGCGTTCGCGTCGGAGACGCTGGCCCCGGCGTATTCGAAATCCTCGGTGGTGAGGCTGTCGATCATTCTGTCGAGGGCGAGTTTGCTGCCGGAGATGTACTGCGCCATCGGCCCGGAATCCCACTGGGTGTGCGAGTACGATCCCTCGAACTTGCCGCCGCCGCTGATCTGCTTGTCGCCCCAGAGTGTGGCACGGCCGTTCTCGTCCACACCGACACCGATCATGATGATCCGCGCCTTCTTGAAGCTCACGCTGCTGTGCGCCCCGTCGCCGCCGGCGTCGTAGAAGGCGAGAACGTAGTCGTCACCGCCCGTGTGCCGCTGCTGGTAGAGCGCCGAATAGTCGGCTTCGGTCACCGACCGCATGCCTTCGCCCGAGATCTCCATGCGGAACAGCTTGAGGTCGGAGAAGTCGTCGCTGCTGGAGCTGCTCAGGCTGTTGAACAGGGAGGACCTGGACGGGACGGGGTAGCCGGTGAGGCTGATGACCGCCTGGGCGAAGTAGTCGCCTTCGTCGTATGTCGGGACACCGGACGTGCTGTCGGCCATGGGACGGAGCTCCGCTGCTGAGAGAGGTGGGGGAAGGGAGGGCGGTGAGCGGGCGGCGGGGGTGTGTGCGCCCGCGTCAGTCGTCGTTCTTGTTTCCGGTACCGCTCATGTCGTCCTCGACGGATCCGAAGATGTCCAGCAGCTTCTCGCCGTCGATCGAGGTGAGGCTGTCACCCTGGGTCTTGAGCAGAGTGGTGAGCGTCGTCTCGAGGGCCTCGTCGATGTCGTCGAAGAGGGTCCCCTGGGAGACGAAGAGGTCGTCCAGGCCGGTCGCCTTCTTACCGAGCGCCGACAGCAGCGCGCCGCCACCGAGCGGATCCGAGCTGTCGCCTCCGCCCATGATGCCGATCCGCAGGATGGACTTGTGCTTGATGGAGTCGTCGCCGTTGTTGGTGATCAGGTTCTTCAGTGACTTGACGCCCGCCGCGTCCTCGCGGACGTCCTTGAGGTCCTTCTTGAACGTCGCGACATCCTGGTTCTTGAAGGTCTTCAGCGCGTTCGAGTCCAGATGGGTCAGGTCTGTCATGAGTGTCTCCGCTGGCGGTGTGCGCCGGCCGAGGGGAGCGGCGACGGCGACGGAAGGGGGAATGCGCACACCGCGCCGGCGGCGCGAGGGCCGTTCCGGCGCGGTGCGGTGGCGAGCCGGATCAGCGGCCGATGGTGACCTCGGACCACATCTGGCTGAGCGACTTCTCACTGTGTGAGTAGGAGTCGTGAATGTCCTGCAGAAGCTTGCCGTTCGAGTTGAGGAGCATCTTCATCTGCTCCACCGCTCCGTGCCAGGCCTTCTGTTTCCGGTGGTACTCGTCGGCGTCGGTGCCGTACCAGGTCTTGGAGAGCTCGTTGAGTTCCGCCTCAAGGTTGGACAGCGTCTCCGAGATGGCCTTGGTCTGCATGACCATGTCGTCGGCCGCGTTCGCCATGTGGTTGTAGCTGACGTAGATGTAACCGTCGCTCAGATTGTCTGCCACGGTCTGCCTCTTTCACGAGGGTGTGCGGGGGTGTGGATGTGGATGTCGCCACGAGTGCGACCGGTGTGGGGCGCCGGTGCCCGTGGCACGACCGTGACCGGAGGTGCCGGGGAAGGGGCCTGGCGTCCCGCGTTCAGCCCGCCAGCTGGTCGAAGGCCGACTGGGAGGCGCTGTACGCCTGGTTGATCTGGTCGTTCGAGGAGCCCTGGGTCTTGTTGTGCTGCACCAGGCTCTGGTTCAGTCGGTCGACCATGGTCTCGAGGTTCCGGAGGATGACGCTGCACTGCTCGTCCCACTGCCTGAGCAGCTGGCCGTACTGGCCACCGTCACTTCCCTGGTAACCGGCGCCCAGGGTGGCACGAGTCCCGTCGACGTCCTGGCGGATCTTCATGATGCCGCTGAAAGCGCTCTCGAGGGCCTGAATGCCGTTCCGGGTTGAATGTTCGCTTGACTGCTGGCCGTCTCCCGCCATCGTCCCACCTTTCGTGTGTCGGGTTAGTGTTCGGGGCACCGCGAGCCTAGAGTGCGAAAAGTTGCGCTGCCAACCGCCTGAGGAAAATCTGAGGTTACTGACGCCGGATCGTCAAGTTCTGTTGCTCAGCGGTTACTTGGACGCAACCCTCACGTCCCGGGGCGTACCGGCGTGGGCACGCAGGGTGCCCCGGGAAGCGGTCGTCAAGCGGGCGCGGAGAGTGCCGCAAACGGTCACGAACCACTGCCCGCGGTGCCCGATCCCGCGGTCGTGCCGGTGGCCGTTTCCACGCCGTTGCCCGTGCCCGTGCCCGTCCCCGTGCCCTTCGACGAGTCCTTCTCCGTGCCCTTCGACGGCGCCTTGGCCTCCCCGGCCACCGCGGTGCCCGCCTTCGCGGGGCCGCTCTCGCACTGAGCCGCTCTCCCGCGCGCCGTGGAACCGGCCGCCACCGGTGTGACCGACTCCGAGGCCGCGGCCGCCGGGTCCAGTTCGGGCCCGGTGGGGAGCATGGACAGCAGGGTGGAGGGCACCCGTACGGCGGACCCCTCGTCGTAGCCGAGCGCGGTGAGTGCGTCGGAGTTCGGTATGCGGTACTTCACCCCGTCGTCGCTCACCAGGAACGTGGTGTCACCGACCGGCGCCCCGGCTGCCCCCAGCGCCCGCACCAGCGTGCCGTGCCCCGGACGCATCACCACGCCGTTCACCGGCACGCACGCCGCCGTCAGCGCCGTCGGGTCGGGCTGGGTCACCGGGGACAGCGCCGACTCCGCCACCCGCACCGACCGCACCCGCACCCGGCCGTCGACCGAGTCGACCTGCGCGCACACCGCCTGCCCCGTCTCCGTCCGCGCCGCACGCGGCGGACTGTCCGGCAGTCCCGCCACCGAGGGGTCCTTCGCCGTGGTGCCCGGCGCCTGATGGGCCCGCAGGTCGGAGACGCCGATCGTCACGACCTTCGGGGGCTGCCCGGCGTACGCCTTCTTGCGGGTGCCGGGGTCACCGACCAGCAGGGCCGACTGCGTGGCCGTCACCGGGTGCAGCCCGTCCTTCTGCAGCACGTACTCCTGGCTGCCGGAGCCCGCCACCACCCGGAACACCTGCCCCACCCGGGTGCCGCGGCCGCCCAGCTCCGGGCCCTGCGCGCCCTGTTCCCGGACGGGGAGCGTGGCCAGCTTCGGGCCGCTCACCAGTGCGTTGAGGAACGCGGCCGACACCGGCCTGGGCTTCACCGCCCCGTAGCCGAGGGACTCCGCGGCGCCCGAGGCGTCGTCCAGCTCCAGCCGGCTGCCCTGCCACACGAGGTACATCCGCCTGTCGGGACCCCGGACCACCAAGGCGGAGTGCTCACCGACCGGCTCGTTCTCCAGCGGGGCACCCGGCACCAGCGCGGTGGTCGTCCCGGTACCCGCCGAGCACACCTCCCACGCCGAGTCCTCCAGGTTCCCGCCGCCCGGCACGGTGTCCGGGGCACCCGTGATGCCGACCGGCCTGCCGACCGGGGTGCCCTCCAGGGACGCCGACCCCACCGTGGTGGTCTTCAGGTCGGAGCCGCCGATGAGCATCGCCGAGGCGTAGTTGCGCACCGGGCGCAGCCGGCCCCCGACGTACAGGTAGCGGGCGCCGGTGTCCTTGTTGACGATGAGGGTGTCGCCGCCGCGCCAGCTGTCGTTGCCGCCCGGCTTGAGCAGCCCGAACACCACCGCACCGCCGCACACCAGCGCCCCGACCACCACCCCGATCAGCGCCCCGCGGGTGGTGCGCCCGAGCGGGCTCTCCGGGGCGTCCGGGTCGGCCAGCAGCATGCCCGCGGTCAGCCGCCCCATCATGAACGTGTGCGCCTGCACCTGATCGCGCTTGGACCGCACGGTTGCCTCCTGGCTCGTTCTGGTTCGTACTCGCTTGAGGGGAGGGCCGGCCCCGGGAGGGCGCCGGCCCGGCCGCCGGGGTCAGCCCGTCATGCCGCGCAGATGACCGAACACGCCGAGCAGCCACAGCGTCAGCGGCAGCAGCGCGATCGCCAGCAGCGAGTGCAGCAGTTCCGCCGCCCGCCCCCAGTACGGCACCAGCCGTCGGCCGGGCACCGTCCACAGCGCCACCGTGAGGGCCGTCGCCACCGCCAGCATTCCGGCCACCAGCAGCGCGCGGTCGGTCCCGGACAGCTCCAGGCCCCAGCCGAAGGACAGCAGCAGCAGACCCCACGCGCCGGGCAGCACCAGCACCAGACGCTGGGCGGTGTTCACCAGACCGCGGCCGTGCAGGAGCAGCAGCAGCGACAGCGACAGCGCGCACAGCAGCGCCGGCAGGTTCGGGTGGTAGCCGAGACCCACCAGGCAGCTCGACGCCAGCACGCCCGTCGCCCCGTAGAGCGCCGTCATCCACTCGCTCGCCAGCTCCGTGCGGACCGTCACGTCCTCGCCCCGGTAGGGCTCGATGCCCTCCTGGAGCTGGCTCGCGTTGGTGGGCAGGGCCGGCATCCGCATTCCCGCGAACCGGAACGACAGCGCCGGCACGAGGCCGCCCATGAGCACCGTGAGCGCCGCCACCACCCCGGCCGCGGCCGCCGGACGCACATCGAACACCGTCATCAGCGTGCCGCCGACCGCCGTGGCCAGCGCCACCACCGCCGAGGCCAGGAACAGCGGCGTGCGCACCGCGGCCGCCGCCAGCGCCAGCACCGCACCGCCCGCCCAGGCCGCCGCCGCCCCGAGCAGCCGCGCCCCCAGCACCTGGTGGGCCTGCGGCCCGCTCAGTTCACCGCCCGGCACCAGCCAGCCCGCCAGCGCCAGCGCCGGGGAGGCCAGCAGGCCCAGCACCGCGCCGGTCGCCGCGTCGTCCACCGCACGGCTCGCCGAGGCCGAACCGGCCAGCAGGAGCAGGCCGGTGGCGCAGGCGGCGCCCGCGCGCAGCGTCACCGACAGTCCCCCCGGCCAGGCCAGCAGGGTCAGCCCGGCCAGCACCGCCAGCGCCACCAGGCCGCGCAGCAGCCGCCGCGCGGCCTCCTCGCTCCAGCCGTGCAGCCGGTCCCGGGTGACCGCCGCGATCCCGTCCACCAGGTCGTCCAGCCGCACCTCCGGCAACGCCTCGGTGCGCGGCCGCAGATGCAGCGCCTCGCCGTCGGTCAGGTCGAGCGAGGCCAGCGTCGCCTCCTCGTCCAGCGGTCGGCCGCCGAGGCGCTGGAGTATCCAGCCGTCGTGCTCGAGGCCGTTCTCCTCGATGTCCTCGCCCGCGTAGCGCAGCACCGTGGGCAGCAGGTCGGCGACCGGCACGTCGGAGGGGACGGCGAGGTCGATGGTGCGGCTGGGGGCGCGCACGGTCAGGTGGCACAGTCCGGCCACGGAGGTGTCGGTCATACCGGGACTCACGTCTCCTGAACGTCGAAAGGGGGAGGGAGTGGCGAGAGGGGGGAGGGGTGACATGGACGTACGGAGTTGACGGGTGCAGACTACTGACACTTCCGGTGACTGTGGTCAACGGGAGCCAGGGCACAATGGTGTTCACATCTCGTCACCCCCGCGGGTGCGTCCGAGTACACCGCCGTATCGTACGGTCCGGCCTACCGGCCTTCTTCGCCCGGCCCACGATGGCGGCGTGCCGTCCCCGGGCGCGCCCGGCTGCCTCCACGTGCCGCCGACGTGCGCGACAAACCGTAAGGAGCTCCAGCGTTGAGCGTGGTCCTGTTCCGTCGTCCGGCCCGCCGTCGCGGCCCCCACATGCCCAGCGGCGAGCTGACCCTGCAGGAACCGCCGACCCTGCAGGAGACCGTCCCGGACACCTCCGCGATATGGACCTACATGCCGATGGCCATGATGTCGGTGTCCATGATGCTGATGTTCCTGCGCAGCGGTGGCGGCAACGGCGTCTTCATGTACATCGCGCTCGGCATGATGGTGCTGGCCGCCGTCGCGATGATGGTCGGTCAGGTCATGCGCAAGGCCGGCGACCGCAAGCAGCGGCTGCGCGGCGAGCGCCGGGACTACCTGCGCTACCTCGCGCAGAGCCGGCGCACCGTGCAGCGCGCGGTGGTCGAGCAGCAACTCGCCCTCGCCTGGCGCCACCCCGACCCGGCGGTGCTCCGTACCATGGTGCGCACCACCCGGCTGTGGGAACGCCGCCCCAAGGACGAGGACTTCGGCGAGGTGCGGATAGCCGTCGGCGACCAGCAGTTCGCCATGCGGCTCACCCCGATCTCCACCAAGCCGGTCGAGGACCTCGAACCGCTCAGCGCACACGCCCTGCGCCGCTTCATCCGCGCCTACAGCACCGTCCCCCACCAGCCCATCGCCCTCTACCTGCGGTCCTGGTCACGGGTGCTGATGCGCGGCGACCGGGAGGCCGCACGTGCGATGATCCGCGCCGCGCTGTGCCAACTGGCACTGTTCCACCCGCCGGAGGAGATGTGGATCGCCGTCTGCGCCGAGGACGAGGTGCGCGGCGAGTGGGAATGGCTGAAATGGCTGCCCCACAGCCAGCACCCGCACGAGACCGACGGCGCCGGCGCCCTGCGCATGATCGCCACCGCCTTCACCGACCTGGAGGACCAGCTCGGCAGCGAGTTCGCCGAGCGGCCCGCCTACGACCCGGACGCCGCGCCCGGCCGTGACGAGCCGTTCGTCGTGGTCGTGGTGGACGGCGCCGCCGTCCCCGGCGGGCACCGCTTCGACGGCCCCGGCTACCGCAACGCCGTCGTCATCGACCTGTCCGAGACCCTCACCTGGCGTCCCGGCCGCACCACTCTCCGCCTCGACGTCGCCCGCGACACCGTCTCCCTGGTCCGCACCGACCGCAGCCGCCGGGAACAGACCACCACCCTCGGCCGCCCCGACCGGGTCGGCCCCCGCGCCGCCGAGTCGCTCGCCCGGCTCATCTCCCCCTACCGGATGAGCCTGACCACCGACTCCGTCGAGCCGCTCCTGGCCGACATGGAACTCACCACCCTGCTCGGCGTCGCCGACCTCCACCGGCTCGACCCGGACACCCTGTTCCGCAAGCACACCGGCTCCGCCCGGCTGCGGGTGCCGATCGCGGTCGGCGCCGACGGGCGACCGGTCGAGCTCGACATCAAGGAGTCCGCGCAGGGCGGCACGGGCCCGCACGGCATGCTGATCGGCGCCACCGGCTCCGGCAAGTCCGAGCTGCTGCGCACCCTGGTCCTCGGTCTCGCCCTCACCAACTCCTCCGAGACCCTCAACTTCATCCTCGTCGACTTCAAGGGTGGCGCCACCTTCCTCGGCCTGGACGAACTCCCGCACACCAGCGCCGTCATCACCAACCTCGCCGACGAGGCCGCCCTGGTCGAACGTATGCAGGACGCCCTGCACGGTGAACTGATCCGCCGCCAGGAACTGCTCCGCGCGGCCGGCAACTACACCTCCGCCCTGGACTACGAGCGGGCCCGCGCCTCCGGCACCCCCCTCGACCCGCTGCCCAGCCTCTTCGTCGTCGTCGACGAGTTCAGCGAGCTCCTCGCCGCGCACCGGGAGTTCATGGAACTCTTCGTGATGA
The DNA here is from genome assembly GCF_036189845.1 of Streptomyces griseoaurantiacus. Lineage (NCBI taxonomy): Bacteria > Bacillati > Actinomycetota > Actinomycetes > Kitasatosporales > Streptomycetaceae > Streptomyces > Streptomyces griseoaurantiacus. Next base: position 6,762,582 of record NZ_CP108326.1, read on the forward strand.
TCGGCCGTCTCGGACGGTCTCTCGGCGTGCATCTGCTGCTCGCCTCGCAGCGCCTGGACGAGGGCCGCATGCATCAGCTCGAGTCCCACCTGTCCTACCGGATCGGCCTGCGCACCTTCTCCGCGATGGAGTCCCGCGGCGTCCTCGGCGTGCCCGACGCCTACGAGCTGCCCTCCCAGCCCGGCAGCGGCTACCTCAAGAGCGGTGTCGAGGCACTCACCCGGTTCCGCGCCGCCTACGTCTCCGGCCCCTACCGCAGGCGCGGCGGCGCCGTCGCCCAGGCCCGGGTCGCCACCCAGGTGGTGCCCTGGTCCGCCGGGTACGTCGTGCCCCGCGCCCCCGCCCCGGCCGCGATCGAACCGGAGCCGGAGGCCGAGGAGGAGAGCCGCAGCCTGATGGAGGTGGCCCTGGACCGGCTGCGCGCTTCCGGGCCGCCCGCCCACCGGGTGTGGCTGCCGCCGCTGGGCGACCCCTCCCCGCTCGACGAACTCCTCGGCGGCCTCACCGTCGACCCGGTGCGCGGCCTGACCGCGCCCGGCTGGGCGGGCACCGGAAAGCTGCGGGTGCCGGTCGGCCTGGTGGACAAGCCCTTCGAGCAGCGGCGCGACCCGCTCCTCGTGGACCTCGCGACGGCCGGCGGCCACGTCGCCGTCGCCGGCGGTTCGCAGAGCGGCAAGTCGACCGTGCTGCGCAGCCTCATCATGGCCCTGGCGCTCACCCACACCCCGCGTGAAGTCCAGTTCTACTGCCTCGACTTCGGTGGCGGTACGCTCTCGCAGCTCACCAAGCTGCCGCACGTGGCCGGCGTCGCCGCCCGCCTCGACAGCGAGCGGATCAGCCGTACCGTCGCCGAGGTCACCGCCGTCCTCACCCAGCGCGAGCAGTTCTTCCTCGACCACGGCATCGACTCGATGGCCACCTACCGGCGCCGCCGCGCCGCCGGGGAGTTCGCCGAGGAACCGCACGGCGACATCTTCCTGGTGGTCGACGGCTGGTCCGAGGTCCGGCAGAACTTCGACCAGTTCCTGCCCACCTTCAACCAGATCGCCACCGGCGGACTCAACTACGGCATCCACCTCATCGTCGCCACCGCCCGGTGGCTGGAGCTCACCGCCCCGGTCCGCGACCAGGCCGCCACCCGGCTCGAACTGCGGCTCGGCGACAACATGGACTCCGTGGTCGACATCCGCAAGGCCAACGCGGTGCCCCGCATCCCCGGCCGTGGTCTGACCGTCGACTCCAAGCTGCACTTCCTGTCCGCGCTGCCCCGCGGCGACGGCTCCAACGACCCCGAGACGCTCAGCGAGGGCGTCGCCGAGCTCGTCGAGCGGATCGCGGACGCCTGGCAGGGCCCGCGCGCCCCGCAGGTGCGGATGCTGCCGCATCTGCTGCCCGCCGCCGAACTGCCCGCGCCGGACCTCGGCGACGGTCTCAGGGTGCCGCTCGGCCAGGACGAGGAGACCCTCGGCACGGTCTGGCACGACTTCTCCCGCACCCCGCACATGGTGGCCATCGGTGACACCGAGAGCGGCAAGACCAACCTGCTGCGGGTGGTCGCCGACGCGATCGTCGCCCGCTACCAGCCCGACGAGGCCCGCGTCCTCGTCGTGGACTACCGGCGCGACCTGGTCGACGCCGTGCCCGAGGAGTACCGGCTCGGCCACGCCGTCGCCATGGACGCGCTCAAGCAGCTCGTCGGCGGCTCGGCCAAGGCGCTCCGCACCCGGCTCCCCGGCCCCGAGATCACCCCGGCCCGGATGCGGCTCGCCGACTGGTGGACCGGACCCCGGCTGTTCGTGCTCGTCGACGACTACGACATGGTCGGCGGCGGCACCATCGTGGACCACCCGTTCGCCCCGCTCTTCGAGCACCTCGCCCTCGGGCACGAGCTGGGCCTGCACATGGTCGTGGTCCGCTCCGCGATGGGCGCCGGCCGCGGCCTGAACGACCAGTTGCTGCGGCGGCTCGACGAGGTCAACACGCCGGGCCTCATGCTGTCCTGCCCGCCTTCCGAGGGCTACATGTTCGGCAACGTCAAGCCCAGGGTCCTCCCGCCGGGGAGGGCGCTGCGGATCGTGCGGCGCAAGCCGACGCTCATCCAGACGGCCCTGGCCGCCGGAACGGCGGAGTAGCCCGCACGGCGCCGCCCGGCACACGGAAGGGGCCGGTCGCGACCCGCGTGGTCGTGACCGGCCCCTTCCGTGCGCGTGCCGCGCTCAGCTCTCCGACTCGGCCGCCCGCGGGGTCCCGCCACGGGTGGGCCGCCAGCCGAGCCGGCGCCCCCGGGGGATGACGAGCCCGAGCCAGACCACCGCGACGATCGCGCCGAAGCCCGCCGCCGCCGGCCACATGGCGCGGCGGATCGGCCCGGCCGCCTTGTCCTCCGGCATCCGCACCGGCGCCCCCGCGGTCTCCGCGCGCACCCCGGCGCCGCCGGAATCCGCGCGGGTGAGGACGGCGGTCACGGCCGCGTAGGGGTCCAGGCGCGGCACGTCCGCCGGGTACGCGGAGGACCGCAGCAGTCGCGCCGTCGCCGCCGCCGACAGCTCCGGGTGCACGGAGCGCACCAGCGCCGCCGTCCCCGCCACGAACCCGGCGGCCAGCGAGGCGCCGGAGCCGATGTAGTGGCCGTCCTTGGCCGGGCCGATGCCGACGACGCCGTCGCCCGGCGCGGCGAGGTCGGCGCTCTCGGTGGTGAACGAGCCGACCGGGCGCTTGCCCTGGACGTCCAGGTCGAGGACGGAGAGCACCCCCTTGCTCGCGGCCGGGTAGAAGTCGCGCGGTGGCAGGTCCTTGGAGCCGGGCTGGTCCGGCAGGTCCGGCACCGCCGCGGCGACCACCAGGACGTCCTTCTTCGCGGCCAGTGCCAGCGCCGAGCGCAGCGCGGCGGAGTCGCCCGGCAGCGCCGCCGACACCGTCACCACGTCCGCGCCGCCCGCGACCGCCGTCTGTATGCCTGCGGCGACCCGGTCGGCGCTCGTGGTGCCCTTGGTGTCGCTGCCCCGCGCCGCGAGGACGCGGGCCCGGTGGGCGACGCCGGTGAACCGCACGCCGTCCTGGGCGGCGGCGGCCACGAGACCGGCGACGAAGGTGCCGTGTCCCACGCAGTCGGTCCCGGCGTCGCCGCCCGCCGTCACCCGCCCCTTGAGCGCGGGCGCGGAGGTGGAGACGCCGGTGTCGACGACCCCGACGGTCACCCCCTCGCCCGCCGTGACCTGCCAGGCCCGGTTGAGCTGGAGGCCCGCCTGCTCCCACGGCACCGCCGTGGCCCGCTGGGTGGAGCCCGCCGTGCACGGATCGTCCGGGGCCAGTTTCGACGGCAGCACCGGCAGCCGCACCGAACTGCCCCCGGCAGCGGCGGCCGGCGCGGCGGCGGCACCGCCCACGACGGCCGTCACCAGCAGGGCGGCGCCCAGCGCGCGGGCCCGCCGGGCCGGGCGGGACCTGCGCGCGGCGGTATCCCTCATACGTGTGCCCTTCCCCTCGCTCATGCGCCCGCCCCGCTGGAGGCGGGCGAGGCGGAGGCCTGGTCGACGAGGTCCTCCGGCAGCAGCAGCCGCAGGTCGTCCAGGCTCGGCGCGGCCAGCCGGCTGAGCCGACCCGCCTGCCGGGTCATCATCCGCTCCAGCACCTGTCGGGCGGTGCGCGCGTTGCCGAACGACCGGTCCCGGGGCAGCGTGTCGAAGTGCTGCCGCAGCACCGAGCCGAGGCCCGCCCCGCACTCGTAACCCGCCTGCAGCGCGTGCTGGCGGACGATGGTGACCAACTCGTCGGAGGAGTAGTCGGCGAACTCCACCCGGCGGGAGAACCGCGAGGACAGACCCGGGTTGGAGGACAGGAACGCCTCCATCTCGCCGGTGTAGCCGGCCACGATGACGACCACCTGGTCGCGGTGGTCCTCCATGAGCTTCAGCAGCGTGTCCACGGCCTCCTGGCCGAAGTCCGAGCCCGAACCCCCGCGCGGGGTGAGGGTGTACGCCTCGTCGATGAACAGCACGCCGCCCAGGGCCCGGTCGAAGACCTCCCGGGTCAACTGCGCGGTGTGGCCCACGTACCGGCCGACGAGGTCGGCGCGGGAGACCTCCACGAGCTGGCCGCGCGGCAGCACGCCCAGCGAGACGAGGAGTTCGCCGTACAGCCGGGCCACGGTCGTCTTGCCGGTGCCGGGCGGCCCGGTGAACACCAGGTGGTGACTGATCCGGGGCACCGGGAGCCCGGCGGCCTCGCGCTGCCGGGCCGTCGACACCAGGTTGACCAGATCGGTGACGTCCCGCTTGACCGCCGAGAGCCCGATCAGGGCGTCCAGCCTGCTGAGCGCGTCGTCGCCGGCGTCCGGCGCGTCCGGTCCCGCGGCGGCCTCCTGTGCCGCCTCCTCACTGATGTCCTGCGGCAGCAGCAGGGTGAGGTCCTGCTCCGAGACGTTCGTCAGCGAGGAAAGCCGTACCGCCTGGCGGTCCACCATCTCCTCGAACACCTGGCGCGCCGCACGGCCGTTGCCGAACCCGGCGTCCTTGGGTATCCGATCGAAGTGCACCGCGAGCGCCTTGCGGGTCTCGTCGGCGAGCACGTACTGGTGGCGCCCGCACATGCTCTCCATGATCTCCACCAGCTCGGGCACCGAGTAGTTCTCGAACTCCACGGTCCGCGAGAACCGGGAGGCGAGGCCCGGGTTGGAGGTGAGGAAGCTGCGCATCTCGTTGGAGTAGCCGGCCACCACGACGACCACGTCGTCGCGGTGGTCCTCCATGAGCTTCAGCAGCGTGTCCACGGCCTCCCGGCCGAAGTCCGCGCCCGAACCGCGGGAGTCGGAGGTGAGCGTGTACGCCTCGTCGATGAACAGCACGCCACCCAGGGCGCGTTCGAAGGTCTCCGTGGTCTTGATGGCGGTACCGCCGATGACCTGGGCGACCAGATCGGCGCGGGAGACCTCGACCAGGTGCCCGGAGCGCAGCGCCCCCAGCTCGGCCAGGATCGTGCCGTACAGCCGGGCCACCGTGGTCTTACCGGTGCCGGGCGGCCCCGCGAAGATCAGGTGACGGCTCATCGGCGGCGCCTGCATGCCGAGCTGGGCGCGGCGCCGGGCGAGCTGGGTGAGGTTGACCAGCGTGCGGACCTGCTCCTTGACGTTCTCCAGGCCGATCAGGCTCTCCAGCGCGGCCATCGGCCCGTCCGGGCGCTCCGGGCCGTCGGTGTCCGGCACGGTGCCGGCCGGGTCGGTGCCCTCCGCCTCGCCGAAGCCCCAGGCGTCCCGGGACTCGTTGCCGGTGCTGGTGAGGTTCTCCACCGCGAGCCGGCCGCCCGTCTTGGACTGCACGAGGCCGGAGCCCTTGTTCTCCCGCACGGTGCAGTTGACCACCGAGACCGGTGCCTCGGACTCGACGCGGATGCCGTCGCGGGTGGAACCGGCCGCCTCGCAGCCGTTGAGCGAGGCCCGGCCGCCCTCCCGGATCAGGAAGCCGTGCTCGGTGGCCGCCGCCGCCCGCACCCGGGTCGCCGTCAGCTCACCGCCGTCCTCCACCAGGACGCCGCAGCCGCCCGCCGACACCAGCTCGCCGTCACGGATCGACACCGTGCCCTCCGAGCCGATCTCCAGACCGGCCCCGCCCGGGCCGCTCACCGAGAACCCGGCGAGGTAGACGTCGCCGCCCGAGGCGATCTGCGCGCCGGCGCCGCCCGGTGTCTCCACCGTGCAGTCCTCCACCCGGCCGCGGCCGCCCTCGCGCACCACCACGCCCGTGCCGCCGGCCCCGGTGATCCGGGCCCGCCGCACCAGCGGATTGGCGCCGCCCTTGATGACGACGCCGACGCCCTTGACGTCGACGATCTCCATGCGCTCCAGCTCGGCAGCCGAGTCCTCCTCGAGCAGCACGCCCTCCGCGTCGCCGTCCCGGACGGTCAGCGAGGTCAGCGTCGGCGAGGAGGCCCCCGCCACCCGCAGCGCCGGCACGTGCGCCCCGGTCAGCCAGCAGTCCTCGTAGGTGCCGCGCGAACGGTCGGTCACCAGCAGTCCGTGGCCCTGCGTCCGGGCGGTGCGGCAGCGGCGCAGCACCGGGTCGGCGCCGTGCGAGACCACGATGCCGGGACCGCTGGTGCCGCTGACCCGCAGCTCCTCCAGCTCGGTGCGGCCGGAACTGGTCAGGTGGGCGCCGATCGTGGTGTCGTGGATCACCGTGCGCAGCACCTTCAGCGCGCTGCGCTCCTCCAGGGCCAGCGAGGGCTTGTCGGTGGAGGACACGTCGCAGTCCTCGACGGAGCCCTGGGCGTCGCCGTTGGCGAGGATGCCGTTGCCGCGGGCGTCCCGGATCGTGCAGCCGCGGATCGTGGCCCGGCCGCGTTCGCCGATCACCACGCCGGTGGTGCCGAGGTGCTCCAGCGTGCAGGACTCCAGCGAGCTCTCCGTCGAAGAGGTCACCACGACGCCCGCGCCGGAGCGGCTCGTCACCCGGCACTCGCGCATCGCCAGCGAACCGGAGTTGCGGGCCAGCACCGTGGTCCAGGCCGCACCGGACACTTCGCAGCCCTGCATCGCGACCTGCCCCTGCGAGGCGTCCACGACGGGGAGTTTCTCGTCCTGGCCGTGTATCACGAGGTCGGTCAGCATCACCGCGTCGGCCCGCAGGGAGATCGCGGTGCCCTGACGCGGTGTGATGCGGACGCTGCCGCGGGACTGCTCGGCGACGATGGTCACCCGGGTGGTGACGACGAGGTTCTCCTCGTACGTCCCCGGGCGCACGCTCAGCACCGCGCCTCCGCGCGCCCTGGCCAGGGCCTCTCCGATCGTCCGGGCGTCCCCGGTGCCCTCCGGACAGACCGTCACTACCTGGCGCACTCCGCTGACCTCCTCGTGTCGGCACCCGTGGGTTGCGGTGGGCACCATCATGCCGTCCCCGTACGCGTGTTCCTACTCCGGTCCGGGTTCCGTGACGACCGGGGCGGGTGGGGCACGCGGTGTGGCGAGTGTTTCCGTGTGTCGAATTATGGGCCGCGCGCAACGCTCTTACCAGCGGGGAGACTTTCCGACGCCCTTTGGTAACCCCGGTGACATGACGAGCCGTCGGAAGTTGTGCGTGAATGGAGTCGCACACACAGGCGTACGACGAACTGCGGGACGGATGGCGCGGATGGCTGATCGGACGGAATCACCTGTCGGGAAGAGGACGGCGGGGACTTCGACGGACGACACTTCGGCGGCCGGGAACCCGACCGTGAAGCCCCCGAAGCCGGAGGCTGCGCGACCGGGAGCCGGGGACGGGGCCACGGACGGCGGGTCGCAGGATCCCCGTGAGGCGTGGCCGGGCACCTCGCCTACCGGCGCCTCGGACGCGGCGGGGGACGAGGCCCCCGAGGAGGGCGCGGCCTTCCAGGCGCTCACCGGCGCCGGGACGGGGCCGGGGACCGCGGAGGCCCCCGGCCTGGGGGACACGGACGACACCGACGCCGACGCGGTGGCCTCCGGTGTCCTCGGCAGGTCCGCGCGCACGAGCGGCGCGAAGGACACGCCGGACGCCGAAGGCCCGGACGCCGAGGACCCGAAGTCCGCGGCCCCGGGCGCCGGGCCGGCCGGTGCCGAGGGCGGCACGGGTGCGGGCGGTGCCCCCGCGGGACCCGCCGCCGACGGGACCACCGTCGCCCTGGGCTCCGCCGCCGGACGCCGCACGGCCGGGACGGGCGTGTTCGGCGCCCGGAAGCGGAAGCGCGCCGCCGCCGCGGCCTCCGAAGCCACCGGGAATGCCGCCGTCGCCGTGGACGCCGGGGGCGGAGCCGCGGCGGCCGTCGCGGCGAGCGCCGCCGCCGAACCGGCCCCGGCCGCCACCGCACCGCAGGCCGCCGCCGCGGCCGAAGCACCGGCGAGCACCGCCCCCGGGCAGGCCGCCGGCGCGGCCGGCCCCTCCGCCGCGGCCACCGGCACCCCGGCGTCCGGGGGCGGCGGGACAGGCGCCGAGGCGCGGGCCGCGGCGGCGCCCTCCCCGGCCGAGGCACAGATGCTGGCCGCGAGCCTCCCCGACGACCCCGGCTCAGGTACCGCCGCCGCGGTGCCCACCGGCCGTCCTGGACGCCCCCTGCTGGCCGGCGCGGCCGTGCTCGGCGCCGTCCTGGTCGCCGTGCCGGTGCTGCTGGTCAACCGGGACCGCACCACGGACACCCACAACGGCGTCGTCGCCGACCAGGCGGGCACCGTCCTCGGCGAGGACGGCGCCGAGGGCCCGGGCGCCCCGTACGCCTCCTCCACCGCCTCGCCCAGCTCCTCCTCGACGGGGTCCGCCCCCGCGAAGATCAAGAAGGAGCCGGGCGGACAGGCGTTCCCGGGCGCCCCGACCGGACCGGTGACCTCCAGCTCGGGCCCGGCCTCCTCGCCGACCAGGACGACCTCCTCGAAGACCACCAAGGTCACCACCAAGAAGAAGAGCACCACCAAGAAGGCGTCCAAACCCAGCTACCCGGCGTCCATCAGCGTCTCGGCCACCCGGGTGCTCAGGGCGGGGCAGAGCCTCAACGCCAAGCGGGCCCGGCTGCACATGCAGACGGACGGCAACCTGGTCGTGTACGACGAGAACAACCACGCCCGCTGGGCCACCATGACGTTCGGTTCGAACTACCAGGCGGTCTTCCAGGCGGACGGCAACCTGGTCGTCTACACCTCGTCCAACCGCCCCGTCTGGGCCAGCAACACCTACGGCCACAACGGCTCCGTCCTGAAGATCCAGGAGGACGGCAACGTGGTGATCTACGAGAACGGCAGGGCCATCTGGGCGAGCAACACCAAGCACTGACCGCCCGGACGGCCCGCCGGGCCCACCTCCTGTGACGACCCCCCGCGAACGCGCGGACGTCACCGGGAACTCCCGCGGTGCCCGCCGCGACTACTGGACCGAGGGTGGCGAGAAGCCGCCCGCGCACCGAATCGATCCAGGAGTACTGCGATGCGTATCCGCGCGGGGTGGGGCACGACGGCCGTGCTGGTGGGCGGCCTGCTCGTGACGGGCTGCGGAGACGGGAGCGGGGGCGGCGGCGCTCCCGCCGCCGGACGGTCCGTCACCGGCCGGTACCCGGTCACCGTCACCGACTGCCGGGGGGCGAGGACCACGTTCTCCCGGCCGCCGGAGCGGATCGTCACGAGCAACGCCTCCGCCCTGGACCTGCTGCTCCGCCTCGGCGCCGGCGACAGGGTGGCCGGGACCGGATTCCCACCCGGCCCCGGCACCCTCCCCGGCGCCCTCGGCGAGCGCGGCCGCCGCGTCCCGGTGCTCAGCAGGTCGGTGATCCCGAAGGAGAAGCTCCTCGCCTCCGGCGCCGACCTGTACATCGACTCCTTCGCCGCCATGAGGATGAGCGGCATGGGCGACGCCCCGACCGAGGAGGAGTTCCGGGCCGCCGGCATCAAGCACATCTACCTCAAGTCGACCGCCTGCGCGGCCACGCGCGAGGGCCCCGTGACCGACCTCTCGGCCGTGGAGGCCGACCTCACGGCGCTCGGCGCGATCACCGGAACCCGCGCGAAGGCCCGGCGGCTCGTCGACGGCATGGAGGACCGCGTCCGGGCCGTGCGCACGGCGATCGCCGACGTCCCGCACGAGAAGCGGCCCAGCTACTTCTTCTTCGACTACGACGCCGGCACCAGGCAGCCGACCGCCCTCTGCAACCGCCAGGTCGGCCACGCGGTCATCACCCTCGCCGGGGCCCGCAACATCTTCGCCGACTGCGACACCACCTACGAACAGGTCGGCTGGGAGGACGTCCTCTCCCGCGACCCCGACTGGATCCAGCTCGGCGTCCGCGACCGGGGCGGCCGGGCCGCCACCGAGAAGGGCTTCGACGAGGCGCGGAGGTGGCTGGAGACCAACCCCGCCACCAAGGGACTGAAGGCCGTCAGGAAGGGCCACTTCCTCCGCATCCGCTCGGAGCGGACCACCCTCGCGGGAGTGGAGAACGCCGAGACCGTCGAACGCATCGCCCGCACCCTGTACCCGTCCGAGGTCGGCTGACCGTGCCCGACGTCCTCCCGCGCGAGAAGACCACTCCCTCCGACGGCCTCGTCGGCTCCGACGGCTCCGCCCCGCCCCGCCTGGCGCGCCGACCCCTGCCCACCGTGCCCCTGCTCTGTCTCCTCGGGATCGCCCTGCTCGCCGCCCTCACCGCGGCCGTCTCCCGGGGCTCCACCCCCATCCCGCCGCAGGAGGTGTGGGCAGTGGTGTGGCGCAGGACGACCGGAGAGCCGCCCCGCCCCGGCACCGAGGACCTCATCGTGTGGCAACTGCGGCTGCCCAGGGCCCTGCTGGCCGCCCTGGTGGGCGCCGGCCTCGGCCTCGTCGGCACCGCGGCACAGGCCCTGGTGCGCAACCCGCTGGCCGACCCCTACTTCCTCGGCGTCTCCCAGGGGGCCTCCCTCGGCGCGGTCGCCGCGCTCGTGCTCGGCCTGGGCGCCGGCGGCGGGCTGGGGCTCGGCCTGTCCGGAGCCGCCTTCGCGGGCGCGCTCGCGACCTTCCTCCTGGTCTGGGCCATCGCCCGGCGCGGCGGCGGCTTCGCCCCGCTCCGCCTGGTGCTCGCCGGAGTGGCCGTCGGCCAGTTCCTGTCCGGCTTCACCAGCTACCTCGTCCTGCGCTCGGGGGACGAACAGCAGACCCACGGTGTGCTGTTCTGGCTCATGGGAAGCCTCGGCGGCGCCACCTGGCCGCTGCTGGCCGCCCCCGCCCTCGCGGTGCCGGCCGTCTGGCTCCTGCTCCAGGCCCGCGCCCGGCGCCTCAACGCGCTGCTCATGGGCGACGAGAGCGCGGCCGGCCTCGGCATCGACGTCGTCCGGCTGCGCCGCGAACTGTTCACCGCGACCAGCCTGCTCACCGGTGTCCTCGTCGCCGTCTCGGGTGCCATCGGCTTCGTCGCCCTGATGGTCCCGCACGTCTGCCGCCTCGTCGTCGGCGGCGACCACCGGCGGCTGCTGCCGGTGGCGGCCGTGTTCGGCGCGCTGCTGCTCGTCGTGGTCGACCTGGTGTGCCGCACCGCCATGGACACCCGGGAACTGCCCGTCGGCGTCGTGACCTCACTGCTCGGCGCCCCCACACTGCTGTACCTCCTCGACCGCAGGCAGGGGAGCGCCCGGTGAGACTCGACATCGAGGACCTGCACGTCGCCTACGCCGGCCGTACGGTCGTGGCGGGAGCCCACCTCCTCGCGGCACCCGGCGAGATCACCGGCCTCGTGGGCCCCAACGGCAGCGGCAAGTCGACCGTCCTGCGCACCGTCTACCGCCACCTCCGCCCTGTGGCGGGACGCGTCCTGCTCGACGGCACCGACCTGCGGGAGCTGAGCCCCGCACGGTCGGCCCGGCACGTCGCCGCCCTGCCGCAGGAGCGCGGCGGCGACTTCGAGCTGACGGTGCGCGAGGTCGTCGTCATGGGCCGCATCCCCTACAAGCGGGCCTTCGCCGGTGACGACGCCGTCGACCGGGACATCGTGGCCGGTGCCCTCGCCGACGTCGGCATGACCGGGCACGCGGACCGCCGGTTCGCCGAACTCTCCGGCGGGGAGCGCCAACGTGTGCTGCTGGCGCGCGCGTTCGCGCAGCGGCCCGACCTCCTCGTGCTCGACGAGCCGACCAACCACCTGGACGTCCGCCACCAGGTCGAACTCCTCGCCCTGCTGCGCGGCCGGGGCCGCACCACGCTGGTCTCCCTGCACGACCTCAACGCGGCGGCCTCCGTGTGCGACCGGCTGCACGTCCTGCACGAGGGCCGCGTGGTGGCCTCCGGGCGCCCGCGCGAGGTGCTGCGGCCGGCACTGCTGGCGGAGGTGTTCGGCGTGCGGGCGGCCGTCCTCGCGCACCCGCTGACCGGCGATCCCCTGATCGCCTTCGACCACCACCGCCCGGCGGACGGCCCGGACGGCGGGGCCGAGGGGGACGGGAACGACGGGAGCGGACGCGGAACGGACGGCACCGGCGAAGGCGAGGGAGACGGCGGGGGAGTCGGCGAGGGCGAGAGCGAAGGCGACGGGGCGAGCGCGGCGGAGGGCCCGGCACGCCCGGCCGCGACCGGTTCCGCGGTCCGGTGAACCGGGCCCGGGTTCCGGGTGTCAGGATGAGGCGGGATGTCTGCCGGCGGGGTACTGCGCGCACTGCGGGCCGCGATGTTCGCGGCCGTGTGCGTCGTGCTCGCCGCCACCGGACACGTCCTGATGTCCGGGGCACCGGTGCCCTCGTGGGCCCTGGCCGCCGCCCTCCTCGCGGTCGGCGGCCTCGGCTGGGCCTGCGGGGCCGGGGAGCGCCGGCCCGCCGCGGTGGCCGGGCTCACCGTCGCCGTACAGGCGGCACTGCACCTCGGGTTCACCCGGGCGCAGTCCGCGATGCGGGCACCGGGCACCGGGGAGACCTCTCCGGTGCGGCAGTGGGCCGACCATGTGCTGTGCGGCGCCGATCCCGGGTCAGCCGCGGCCGTCCGGGCCTACGAGGTGGCCCTGCGGGCCGGGCTCCTCCCGCCCGCCGGGGGCACGCACCCCGGGCTCGGCAGCGGCGGCCCCTCGGCGCCGGCCGCGCACGCCCCGCCGATGGACCCGACGGGTTCGACGGACGCGGTGGGGTCCACCCGGTCCATGACGTCCATGGGGCACGACATGGCCGTCGGCATGCCCGGAACGCACGACGGTGTGCACGGCGCAGGCGCGCACCTCATGGCGCACGCCACGGGCACCGCCTCCTGGGGCATGCTCACCGCCCACCTGGTGGCCGCCGCCCTGTGCGGACTCTGGCTCGCCCTCGGCGAGCGCGCGGCCTTCGCACTGGTCCGGGCCTGCGCCGACCGCGCCTTCGTCCCGCTGCGGCTCGTCCTCGCCGTCCTGCTGCCGCCCGAGGCCCCGGCCCCGCCGCGGCGTCTGCGGGAGCGGGCCCGTCGGCCGCGGCCGCGTCCGCACGTCCACGCCTTCACCACACGGGGCCCACCCGGGGCGACCGCTGTCCTGTGACAGCCGGAACCCCGACGCCGTGGACATCCGCGGCGCGGGCCGCCGTTCGCGCGTCCGCGCGACCGGCTCACCCACCCGTGCGGCCGCCCGCCCCAGGGCCCCGCGGCCCTTCGCCGCGCCCGCGCGGGACCCGAGTGAAGGACCCAGGCACCATGACCACCCCTGCCCTGCCCGCGGTGACCGACGAGACGGTCACCGCCTGGGCGCTCGCCGCCGCCGGCGGCGACAGCGAAGCGGTCGACCGCTTCGTGCGCGCCCTCCAGCACGACGTACGCCGCTACGTGGCCCACCTCGCCCACGACCCCCAGGCGGCCGACGACCTCACCCAGGACACGTTCCTGCGGGCCCTGACCGCCCTGCATCGCTTCGAGGGCCGCTCCTCGGCCCGGGTCTGGCTGCTGTCCATCGCCCGCCGGGCCGTCGCCGACAGCCTGCGCCGCGCCGCCGCCCGGCCCCGCAAGTCCGACACCGACGACTGGCAGCTCGCCGTGGAACGCGCCCAGCCGCTCGGCCTGCCGGGCTTCGACGAGGGCATCGCCCTGATGGAACTGGTGGACGCGCTGCCCGGCGACCGGCGCGAGGCGTTCGTCCTCACCCAACTGCTCGGCCTGCCGTACGGGGAGGCCGCCGAGGCGAGCGGCTGCCCGGTCGGCACCGTGCGCTCCCGGGTCTCCCGGGCCCGGGGCGCCCTGGCCGGCATGCTGGACGCCGATTCCGGCCCCCCGGCCACGGCGGCGCCCGCACCGGAGCCGCTCGCGATGACCTAGGGCCTTTCGTTCGGATCGGGCCGGCGGGGAGGCGCGGTCGCCTTCCGGCCGGCCCGAGCGGGGTCCGGTGCGCGCGGCTGCACAGCGGAGGAGGGCGCCAGGGCGGAGCCCCGGCAACCGACGACAACGCCGCGGAGGCGCGTGCCGGACCCCGCGACGCCGGAACGATCCGAACGAGAGGACGTAGGTCACAGCGACGCCGGGGAACCCGGCCGGCCCCTTCTCCGACTCCTGCACCGGTACGGCTCCGTCCCGGGGCCGTACGAGGTGAGGCGTAGGGAGTCGTGACAGATGCCAAGGACCCGCCGACCCGCCCCCGCGGCGGGTCCTCTCCTCCGCCGGGCGCTGCCGCCGCCGGCCCTGTGCGGATTCCTTCTGCTGCTGGCCCTGGTCTTCGCCGCGGCCTACGTCGTCGGAACCGGCGCCGGGCCGGTCGCGCCCGGCATGCACGGTTCCCGGGTGAGTCCGGACGGCGGCGGAGCGGACACGGGCGGCATGAACATCGACGACATCGACGACATGGGCGACATGGGAGAGGGAGGCGGTCACTGATGGCCACCGGACCGCGCACGGCCGCGGCCGCGCAGGACGCCGCGGAGGTCGTGACCGATCTTCTCGTGGGCGGGATGACCTGCGGGGCGTGCGTGCGGCGCGTGGAGACGAAGCTCGGCCGGCTGGCCGGCGTCACCGCCGCGGTGAACCTGGCCACCGGCCGGGCCCGGGTGCGGCACCCGTCCGCCCTCCGCCCCGAGGATCTGATCGCCACCGTCGAACGCGCCGGATACACGGCCGCGCTCCCCGCGCCGCCCACCGCGCCGGGGCGCGAGAACACAGCGGACACAGCGGACACAGCGGACACAGCGGACGCCGCGGATGCCGAGGACACAGCGGCGCGGGCATCACGGCGCGCACGCGACCGGCTGTCGGTCACGGTGCTGCTCGCCGTGCCGGTGCTGGTCCTGTCGATGGTCCCCGCGCTGCAGTTCCGCAACTGGCAGTGGCTCTGCTTCGTGCTCGCCGCGCCTGTCGTCGCCTGGAGCGCCCGCCCCTTCCACGTCCGGGCCGCCCGGGGGCTGCGGCACGCGACGGCGACCATGGACACCCTCGTCTCGCTGGGCGTCCTCGCCTCCTTCGCCTGGTCCTGCTACGCCCTCTTCCTGGGCGGCGCGGGCGAGCCCGGCATGCGGATGCCGTTCAGCCTCCTCCCGTCCGCGAGCGGGGGCGAGGCACCGGTGTACCTCGAAGTGGCCGTGGGCGTGCCGCTGTTCGTCCTCGTCGGCCGGTATCTGGAGGCGCGGGCACGGCGGGGGACCGGCGCGGCCCTGCGCGCGCTGGCCACACTCGCCGTCAAGGAGGTGTCCGTGCGCGAGGGCACGCGGGAACGCCGTGTCCCCGTCGCGGAGTTGCGTCTCGGGCAGGTCTTCGTGGTGCGGCCCGGGGAACGGCCGGCGACCGACGGCGTCGTCGAGGAGGGCAGCTCCGCGCTCGACCTCTCCCTGGTCACCGGGGAGAGCGAACCGGTGGAGGTGGGCCCCGGCGCCCCGGTGACCGGCGGCGCCGTGAACGTCGGGGGACTGCTGCTGGTGCGGGCCACGGCGGTCGGCGCCGACACCCGGCTCGCCCGGATCACCGCGCTCGTGACCGAGGCGCAGGCGGGCAAGGCGCGGGCGCAACGGCTCGCGGACCGGGTCGCCGGGATCTTCGTCCCGGTCGTGCTGGTGCTCGCCGTGACGGTGCTCGGCTTCTGGCTCGGCGCCGGGGCCGAGCCGCAGGCCGCTCTCACCGCCTGCGTGGCCGTCCTGGTCGTGGCCTGCCCGTGCGCGCTGGGCCTGGCGACCCCCACCGCGCTGATGGCCGCGACCGGCCGGGGCGCCCAGCTCGGCGTCCTGGTCAGCGGGCCGAGGGCGCTGGAGCGTCTGCGGCACCTGGACGCCGTGGTGCTCGACAAGACCGGCACGCTCACCTCCGGGCACATGAGCGTCGCCGCGGTCACCGCGGTGCCCGGCGGGGTGGGCGAGGGGACGGCGGTGCGGCTGGCGGCGGCGGTCGAACAGGGCTCGGAGCATCCGCTGGGCCGGGCCGTGGTGGCGTACGCGCGCCGCACCGCGCCCGCGCGCGAACTCCCGGCGGTGGCGGGCTTCGAGGCCCTGCCGGGGCGGGGCGTGCGCGGGCGGGTGGAGGGCCGGACGGTCGAGGTCCTCGCCCCGGACGACACGCTGCCCGAGGTCCTCGCCGAGGCGCTGACCGCCGGGGCGGGCGGTGCCCGCACCCCGGTCGTGGTCCGCGTCGACGGCCGGGCCGAGGCCCTGCTCCTGATCGGCGACACCCTGCGGCCCGGCAGCTACCGGGCCGTGGAACGGCTGCGGCAGCTCGGGGTGCGGCCCGTCCTGGCCACCGGCGACCGCGAGGAACCGGCCCGCGCCGTCGCCGGGGAACTCCGCATCGAGGAGGTCCACGCCCGCTGCTCGCCCGAGGACAAGGCCGCGCTCGTGGAGGAGTTGCGGGCGCGGGGCCACCGGGTCGCGGTCGTCGGCGACGGCGTCAACGACGCGGCCGCCCTGGCCGGCGCCGACCTCGGCATCGCCATGGGCACCGGCACGGACGTGGCGATCGGCGCCGCCGACGTGACCCTCGTCCGAGGGGACATCGAGGCCCTCGCGGACGCCGTGCGGCTGGCCCGCGCCACCCTGGGCACCGTCCGCGCCAATCTCCTCTGGGCGTTCGGCTACAACCTGGTGACCGTGCCGCCGGCCATGGCCGGCCTGCTCAACCCGATGTTCGCCGCGGCGGCCATGTCCCTCAGCTCGCTCCTGGTGGTCGGCAACAGCCTGCGGCTGCGTGCCTGGCAGCCGTCACCGGCCGCCCGGCGGCGGACGGTGCCCGCCCCGCGTGCCCGGGCGGCACGGTGACCTCCGGGGCGGCGCCCGCCGCCGCGCCTCCGGTTCCCGACTCCCGCACGGGGAAGGGGGCGCAGACGCCCCCGCACCCCTGGCGGCCCACCCGACGCGGCCTGGAGGACGCCGCCCTGGCCGCCCTCGCCCCGGTGTGCGCCGCGGTGCTCGCGCTCGGCGGGCTCGCCGTGTGGACCGCCTCGGGCGGGGCCGGCAGCCCCGCCAGGGTGGCGGTCGCCGACGCGCGGCTGTATCTGCCCGCCCCGGGCGCCGCCGAGACCGCCGCGTTCTTCCGGGTCACCAACACGGGCGGCGCGCCGGACACGCTGGTCGAGGTGACCTCGTCCGCCGTCGGCCCGGGCATCGCCCTGAGCCGCCACCGTATGACCGAGGGCAACGCGGCCTACCGGGAGCCCGCCGAGTCTCTGCCGGTGCCCGCGGGCGGCACCCTCGACATGTCGCCCCTCAGCAGCGACGTGACCGTCCCCGTCCCCGACGCGGCACGCTGGCGCACCGGCGATCTGGTGCCCTTCGTGCTGCGGTTCGCGGACGGGGAACCGGTCGGGACGCTCGCCGTGGTGGTGCGCCCCGGCGCGCGCGAGTGACCGCCGTGCCCGGGCGCCGTGGAGGCGGTCAGGAGGCCAGGACGACACCGAAGTGCCGCTCCAGGCTGCCGCGGATCGCCTCGCTGGACAGCGCGCACCGCACCTGGCCGCGCTCCGCCTCCGAGGGGGCGGGCGCGTCGGCGAACTCGGCGGTGCCGGAGCGGAGTTCGTCCGCGAGAGCGGCGACGAGCCGGTAGGCGTGCGGCAGGGACGCGCGGACGGCGGCGACGACGTCCTCGTCGCGGGCCGTCCGGGCCCCGACGTCGGCGAGTGGGTGCGGGGTGACGTCGGAGGACATGGGGAGGTGTGTCCCGTCTGGTGAGGGAGGAGCGGGAATGCCCGGTGGGGGAGCGGGGACGCCCCGGCGGGCGAGGTGATCCGCCCGCCGGGCCGGTGAGGGCGGTCCGGCGGGCGGGGCCCGGCCCGGCAGGTGACGGCCCGCTCAGCCGGTGAGGGCCCGCAGCGCGGCCGGGCCGTGCCGGAAGCCGGGGTCGACCTGGGCCGCCAGGTCCGACCCGGTGGCCCGGTCGCCCCAGGCGGCGGCGTTGCGCAGATGGAACTCCACGGCCTGCCGCTGGAACGTCTCCCAGTCCTTCGGGCGGGCGTCCACCGCCCGGCGCAGCTCGCCGAGCGCCCGCAGCAGCGCCGGCTCGGGCCCCTCGTGCGTACGGCCCTGTTCCCGGGCGCGGACATGGGCCGACTGCGGGCAGTGCGCCAGCAGGTCGTCACCGACGTGCTCCTTGAGGAAGAGCAGGTCGTCCTCGCCGTTCACCTTGTTGCCGACCACCCCGACGGCGACGCCGAACTCGGCGGCGTACTCGCGGTACTGACGCAGCACCGAGACGCTCTTGCGGGTCGGCTCGACGACCAGGAACGTCATGTCGAACCGGGTGAACAACCCGGAGGCGAAGGCGTCGGCGCCCGCGGTCATGTCGACCACGACGTACTCGCCCGGGCCGTCGACGAGGTGGTTGAGGTACAGCTCCACCGCGCCCAGCTTGGAGTGGTAGCACGCCACTCCGAGGTCCTCCTCGTCGAAGGCGCCGGTGACCATCAGCGGCACCCCGGCCACCTCGCGGACGTGCCGTGCGTGGATCTCGTCCTCGCCCAGCAGGCGCAGCAGACGGGAGCCGCGGCCCGGGGGAGTGGTCTTGAGCATGGCCTCGCGGGAGGCGATCCGCGGGTTGCTCCCGCGCAGGAAGTCCTTGATCTCACCGGTGCGGGCACTGAGCGGAGGGGCGCCGAAGGACGCCTCCTCGGGCAGGCCGAGGGCGTGCGCCAGGTGCTGGTTGATGTCGCCGTCGAGGGCGAGGACCGGCGCGCCGGAGCGGGCCAGGGAACCGGCGAAGAGGGCGGACAGCGTGGTCTTGCCGCTGCCGCCCTTGCCGACGAACGCGACACGCACTACGAGCCCCCTTCGCCGGCGCCGGTGAGGGCGCCGGGGAAGACGCCGACAGGGACGCCAATGGAATTGAAAACGGCTTTCATGATCTCATCGTGGAGAGGCCGCTCTCCGGCTGTCAAGCCGGCGTCCCCCGACTGGCGGACCCGGCCCCCTCGCCAACCGGCCCGGACGGCGGGCCCGTTACGAGGGCGGCTCGGCCCGCCGGGTCAGCGCGCGCGACGGTCCGCCCGCTCACGGGCCACGGCCGCCGCGTCCCCCGCGCTGCCGTGGTGCACCGGGCCGTGCCCCGGGACGAGGACGTCCGCATCGACCGCTTCCAGGGCCGCCAGGGAATCCCGCGCGCGGGCCCGGTCGGCGTGGAACATGCCCGGCAGCAACTGCGGCCCCCGCGTGCGCGAGGTGGGGTGCCCGGTGACGAGGGCGTCCCCGCTGACGAGGACACCGCTGCGCGGCAGCAGATAGGCGCAGTGCCCGCGGGTGTGCCCGGGGGAGTGCACCGGAACCGGGGCGCCGGGCAGGTCCAGCGGGCCGTCCGCCGGGAACGCGCGGGGATCCGCCACCGGGAGGTGCGCGGTCCCGCCCGCCCGCAGCGCGCGCAGGGCCCACGGCGCCACGCCCGGCCGCCACGCCCGGGCGAGCACCTGGCCGACGCTCACCTGGTGCAGGAAGTCGCGCCGGGCGTGCGGCACTTCGTCCTCGTGCATCAGCACCGGCGTCCCGTGCGCGGCGCGCAGCCGCTCGGCGGAGCCGAGATGGTCGTTGTGCGCGTGGGTGACGAGAACGGCGGCCAGCGCCCCCGGAGCCACCCCGACGGCGGCGAGCGAGGCGAGCAGCCGCTCCCGGTCGCCGGGATACCCGGTGTCGATCAGGACGGCGCTGTCGCCCTCCTTGACGATCACCCAGTTGGTGTCGCCGCCCCTCACCGCGTGCACGTGCTCGTCGATCCGGACGACGTCCCCGGTCCGCAACGCGGATGTCATGCCCGCTCCTCTCCCCGCCGGCGCACCGCTCGGTGTCCGCGGCGTCAGCGGGACCGTACTACCGAGGCACCCGCACCGGATCACGGGGCGGCGGACCGCCACGTGTGACACGGTGGCACCGGACGAGTGATCGACCGGGCACCGGGGGAACGGGTCCACCCACCACGCACGCATGCGGCCCCCGTCCGACGGACACTCGACCCGCACGAGCGACACCCGACCCGATCGTGGAAACAGGAGGCACCCCCATGTCGAAGCCGCCGCTTCCGGACTCCGCCGTGGCCATGCTGCGCAAGGCGAACCCGGCCGTCATCACCACCCTGCGCTCCGACGGCCAGCCGGTGTCCACCGCGACCTGGTACCTGTGGGACGAGGGCCGGATCCTGGTCAACATGGACGAGGGCCGCAAGCGCCTCACGCACCTGCGCAACGACCCCCGGGTCACGCTCACGGTGCTCGACGAGTCCGACTGGTACAGCCACGTCACCCTCATCGGCCGGGTCGCCGAGATGAAGGACGACGAGGGCCTGACCGACATCGACCGGCTCTCCCGGCACTACCTGGGTCAGCCCTACGCCGAGCGCGGGCGCGCCCGCGTCAGCGCGTACCTCGAGATCGACCGCTGGCACGGCTGGGGCGGCTTCCGCGACAGCGACCAGGCGGCCACCTGAGCCCCTCGCGCCCCTGAGGGGACACCGGGGGTTGGCCGGGGAGTGCCTTGCCGGGCCCCGGACGGAACGTCACGATGGCTGTGCCACCCGGTGCCCCATGCCCGAGGAGACGCCTGTGGACAGCTACGAACGGCAGCCCGCGGCCACGAGCACGGTCGAGGACTACCAGGACACACCACTGGACGAGGTGCCCGAGGCCGCCCTCAGGACGGCACTGGCCAGGTCGCTCCCCGGCGAGGAGGAGCCCGTGGCCGGGTTCCAGTCGGTCCAGTCCTCCCTGCTCTGACCGGACCGTGACCGCGGCGACGGGATCCTTCCGGCAGTTCGTGATCAAGGTGCACAGCCGCTGCGACCTGCGCTGCGACCACTGCTACGTCTACACCCACGCGGACCGGAGCTGGCGCGGGCGGCCGGTGACCATGTCGGAGGAGACCCTCCGGCTCGCCGCCGCCCGCATCGCCGAGCACGCCGTCGCGTACCGCCTGCCCCGGGTCCACGTCGTCCTGCACGGCGGTGAACCGCTGCTCGCCGGACGGGAACGGCTGCGCGGTTTCGCCCGCACGCTGCGCTCCGCCCTGCGCGGCACCGCCGCCCTCGACCTGCGGATGCAGACCAACGGGCTCCTCCTGGACGACGCGTTCTGCGCGATGCTCGCCGAGGAGTCCATCCTCACCAGCGTCTCCCTCGACGGTGACGAGAGGGCCCATGACCGGCACCGCGTCCGCGCCGACGGCTCCGGCAGCCACCGGGACGTCGTGCGCGCGATACGGCGCCTCAACGCCCCCGCCCACCGCCGGGCCTTCGGCGGACTGCTCTGCACGGTGGACGTCGAGAACGACCCGGTGGCCGTCTACCGCGCCCTCGCCGGGCTCGACCCGCCCGCGCTCGACTTCCTGCTGCCCCACGCCACCTGGGACCGCCCGCCGCCCCGCCCGCGCGGGGCGACCGGGTCCACCGGGGCCACCGAGTACGCGGACTGGCTGATCGCCGTCCACGACCGGTGGGCCGCCGAGGGACGCCCCATGCCCATCCGGATGTTCGAGTCGATCAGCCGGCTCGCCGAGGGCGGCACCAGTTTCACCGAGGCGCTGGGGACGGACGGCACCGACCTGCTGGTCCTCGAGACCGACGGCGCCGTCGAGCAGGCGGACTGGCTCAAGACCGCGTACCCCGGCGCCCCGGAGACCGGACTGCACCTGGCCACCCACCGCCTGGAGGAGGCCGCCGCCCACCCCGGCATCAGGGCCCGCCGCACCGGGACCGCCGGACTGAGCGCCGCCTGCCGTTCCTGCCGCGTGGTGGAGGTCTGCGGCGGCGGCCTGTACGGGCACAGGTACCGCGCGACCAACGGCTTCGACAACCCCTCCGTCTACTGCGCCGACCTCCTCAAGCTCATCGACCACGTGCGCGCCGCCGAGCGGAGGCCCACCGGCACGCAGCCCGCCCCGGCCACCGGCGTGCTCAGGAACCGGCACACCCTGCCCTGGCCCCGCTTCGACGCGCTGGCCGCCGGCCTGGGCACCGCCGAGGACGTGCGGGAACTGGCCGCCGCCCAGCGCAGCCTGCGCACCACCGCGCTGGCCGCCGCCGCCCGGACCGCCGAGCGGCGCCCCGACGCCTCCGCGGCCGGCTGGAAGGCTCTCGCCGCACTGCCCGCCGAGGTCCGCCGGCTGCTGCTCGCCGACCCCCATCTGAGGAGCTGGGCCCTCTCGCACGCCCGGCTCGAACGTCCCGCCGGGGGACGCCCCGCCGAGGCCGCGCTGTCCGCCACCGCCCGCACCCGCGGCCGGCTCACCCTCCCCGTGCCGCTCCGTCGGGGGCCGGAGGGCACCGGCATCCACCTCCCCGGCCTCGGCCGGCTGCTGCTCCCCGAGGACGGCCCCGCGCCGGGCGCGGGTGGCACGGTGACCGTCGAGGCCGCGGACGGCCGGATCGCCCTCGCCGGACGGGTGCCCGGAGTGGATCCGCTGCCCGGCGGCATGCGCTGGCAGCCCCTGCGCCACCTCGCCGCGGACGGCCTGAGGGTCGCCCTGGACGACCTCGATCCCGGGCGCGACCGCTACGGCGAGGACCGTCGTGCCCATCCCCGTCTGACGGAGGAGCAGGCCGGGCAGTGGCAGGACCGTTTCGCCGAGGGCTGGCGGCTGATCCGGGAGGCCTACCCGGTCTACGCGGCCGGCATCGCCGAGGGGCTCACCACACTGGTTCCCCTGACACCCCGGCCCGGGAAGGACATCAGCGCCACCTCGGGGCCCGCCTTCGGCGCGATCGGTCTCGCCTTGCCCCGGACCGCCGAGGACCTCGCCATGCTCCTGATCCACGAGTTCCAGCACACCAAACTGTGGGCGCTGTACGACATGTACGACCTCTTCGACCCGGCGGACACCCGCCTCCTGCCGGTTCCCTGGCGTCCCGATCCGCGTCCGCCGCCCGCCGCGCTGCAGGGCGCCTACGCCCACCTCGCCGTCGCCGACGTGTGGCGTCTACGGGCCGTGCGCACCCGGACAGGGCCGGGCCGGGACGCCACGGGGGCCCGGCAGGCGCGGGCCGCGGCCGCCGCCTGGCGGCAGGGAGTGCTGGAGGTGCTCGACGCCCTGCTGGACACCGGCTCCCTCACACCGTACGGACTTCGCCTGGTCCGGAGCCTGCGCGAGGCGGCCGCCGCACTCGAACCCTGACGCCGCCGCCGGAGGCCACCCGGTGCGCGTGCGCCGTCCGTGCGCCCCCCGGCACAAGCGGAACGCGTCAACCCCTGGCATCCGCGGGGGACTTCGCGCTCCAATGGTGCATTCAGGGACCGGCCGCACGGTCCGTACCACGCGTGCGGCGAGGACCGGGGGACGAGGGACACGCCATGACTGATCCGGCTCCCGAGCCGGCCGGGGCGGCCGGTGCGCCGGACCCGTACGTCTTCTTCCTCAGCTACGCCCGGGTGCCGCCCACCGAGGACGGGGCGAAGGCCCCCGACCCCGACGAGGACCTGGTCGCCTTCCACCGCCAACTGTGCGGGCACATCATGCAGTTGACGGACCACGACGGGGTGCGCCCGCCCGGCTTCCTGGACCGCAGGATGGGCGTCGGCGCCGACTGGGAACGGCGGCTGAAGGAGACCCTCGCCGACTGCCAGGTCTTCGTCCCCGTCTACGCCAAGCGGTACTTCACCCGGGAATGGTGCGGCCGTGAGTGGGACGCCTTCGCGCGCCGCCAGGAGGAGCACGGCCGCAGCCGCCCCTACACCGGCAATGCCATCGTCCCCGTGCTGTGGGTCGGCCCCGGGCACCTGAGACTGCCCCCGGTCGCCCGGCGCGTGCAGTACGAGCACCCCGACCTCGGCGCGGAGTACCTCGCCTCGGGCCTGTACGGGCTGCGTGCGAAGGGCTACCACGCCAAGTACCACAGGGCCGTGTGGGGCATCGCGCAGACGATCGTCAAGGTGGCCGAGCAGACCCGGCTCGCGCCCTGCGACATCGAACTGTTCAAGGAACTCAGGAACGTCTTCGAGGAGGAACAGTAGGATGCCGCTCTTCTTCCTCAGCTACTCGCACGTCCCGGCGCACCGCGCGGGCCGCAGCCCCGACTTCGACCGGCTCGTCTTCCGCTTCTTCGAGGACCTGTGCGGCCACCTCGCCGCCGCCGGCGGCCCGGAGGGGAACGCGGCCGGCTTCGTCGAGCGCCCCGGGACACCGGCCGAGGAGACCCTGCGGGCCCTCGCCGACTGCCGGGTCTTCGTCCCCCTGTACGCCAAGCGGTACTTCACCGACCCCAAGTGCGGCCGGCACTGGACCGCGGCCACCACCGGCCCCGCCGACACCCGCCCGGCCGTCGTCCCCGTGCTCTGGACGCCGTACCCGCCCGCCGCGCTGCCCCGCGCCGCCCAGTACGACCTGCCCGCGATGCCCGGGGACGGCGACGAGGCGGAGGAGGAGTACGCCGCCACGGGCCTGCACCAGATGCTCCAGCTCGGCGAGGAACTCGGCGACGGGCGGGCCGGGGACCGGGCCGGGCGGATCACCGCCTGGCTCGCCCGGCGCGTCCTGTACGCCGCCGCCACCGTGCCCGCGCCCCCCGGGGACCGGCACGTCCCCGGGCCGCTGACCGCGCTGGACAACGCCTTCACCGCCCCGCTGCCCGCCCCGCCGACGCTGCGCATCACCGTCCTCGCCCCCACCGAGGAGCAACTGCCCATCGGCCGCGACGAATCGCGCTACGGCCCGGCGGCGGAGGACTGGCGGCCCTACGGTCCCGCCCTCGGCCCGCTCGCCGACCAGGTGCGGGCGCTGGCACGCAACCTCGGCTTCACCCCGGACCTCGTGGCCTTCGACAAACCCCGCGCCGAACTGCGCGGCACGGCCGTCCCGGACGCCCCCTGGGTCCTCGTGGTCGACCCGTGGGCCCTGGAGAACCCCCGAGTCGCCGCCCAGGTACGGGAGTTCGACGCCGTCCGGCGGCCGTGGACGGCCGTGCTGAGCGTGCTGCCCGAGGACGACCCGCAGACCAAGGAGCGTTCCGAGCGGTTGACCCGGCTGCTGCAGACCTGCTTTCCCCGTTTCCTGCGCGAGGGCCGCGCGGGGGAGCAGAATGCCGTGCGGGGTCTGCCCGACGCCGACGTGTTCGCTCTGTGGTTCAGCGAACTGGCCGAGTCCGCCAGGATGCGGTACTTGCGATACATTCACTCGCAATTGTCCGCCGGGGGAGACGGTACCGGGGACCGCACGGAGGGCAGGCCATGACCGGCGACGAGGGCAGGATCATCACGTTCTACTCGTACAAGGGCGGTACGGGACGGACGATGGCGCTCGCCAACGCCGCCTGGATCCTCGCCTCCGCGGGCCACCGCGTGCTCGCCGTCGACTGGGACCTGGACGCCCCCGGCCTCGACCGCTTCCTCCACCCCTTCCTGGACGAGGAGAAGCTGCGCACCACCCCCGGCGTGCTGGAACTCGTCTCCCGCTTCAGCGAGTCCCTGACCCGGGTGCGGCACACCACCGCCGCGGAGGCGTACGGCGAGGGGCACGGCTCCGTCGAGACCGTCACCCTCCCCGGCGGCGAATGGGGCGCCGAGATGCTCCCGCTGGACAGCTGCGTGCTCCCCGTCTCCTGGCACTTCCCCGCGGGCGGCTGGCTCGACTACCTCCCGGCCGGGACCAAGAACAAGGGATATCTGACCGCCTTCTCGCAGTTCGACTGGAAGCCGTTCATGGACGGCCCCCTCGCCACCCGCTTCCTGGAACGCCTCAAGCGCGAGTTCGGCGACCGCTACGACTACGTCCTCGTCGACAGCCGTACCGGCCTCAACGACATCTCCGACATCTGCACCGTCAACCTGCCGCACGTCCTCGTCACCTGCTTCACCCCCAGCAGCCAGAGCATCGACGGCGCGGTCGCCGTCGCCGAGCGCATCGAGGAGATGCACCGCGACCGCCGCATCCGCATCCTCCCCGTCCCGATGCGCGTCGAGAACGCCGAGGCCGACCGCCTCGAAGCCGCCCGCGGCCAGTTCCAGTACCGCTTCGACCGCATCCTGCGCCGCCACCTCGCCCCCGGCACGGAACCCGACGACTACTGGGGCCGGGTGGAGATCCCCTACCGGCCCATCTACTCCTACGAGGAGACCCTCGCCCCCTTCCGTGAGGCACCCGGCGACCCCAAGAGCCTGCTGGCCGCCTACGAGCGGCTCGCCGAGGTCCTCTCCGACGGCCGGGTGACCCGGATGGCGCGGATCGACGAGGGACTGCGCCGGCGCACCCTGGAGCGCTACACCCGGCACCGGCCGCCCCGCGTCTCCGACGTGTACATCAGCTTCGTGCCGCAGGACCGGAGCTGGGCGATGTGGGCGGGCGCGGTCCTGGAGGACGCCGGCTTCAAGGTCCACCTCGCGCAGGAGGGCACCGCCGAGGGCGGCCGGCACCGCCAGGAGATCGAACGCGTCGTCGAGTCCGCCCCGCACACCCTCGTCGTCCTTTCCGAGGCGTATCTGCGCTCCTCCCGCTTCCGCACCACATGGGAGGCCGTGTACGCGGCCGGCGGCATGGACGAGGACCGCCGCCTGGTGTCCATGAGCGTCGAACGGCTGTCCCTGGGCAGCCCGTTCACCGACCGGCTCGCCGACCTGACCCGCTGCGACACCGGGGAGGCCGCCCGCGACACCCTGCTGGCCTGTTTCGGCCGCACCTTCGCCCCCGCCTCCCGCGAGCACTACACCGGCGGCGAACGCCGGATGCCGCGCTACCCCGGCGCCGAACCTCCGGTCTGGTCCGTCCCGCTGCGCACCGCCTCCTTCACCGGTCGCACCTCCCTGCTGGAGCGGATCCGCGAACGCCTCTGCGAGGGCGACGGCAGGGCGCTGCTCCTCAAGGGCCTCGGCGGAGTCGGCAAGACCCTGCTCGCCCGCGAGTTCGCGCACCGCTACAAGAGCGACTACGACATCGCCTGGCACATCCAGGCCGAGCAGCGCAACCTCGCCGTCGAGCAGTTCGCGGCCATGGCCGGACCGCTGGGCGTGGCCGAGCGGAAGAACCCCACCGACACCGCCAAGGCCGTCCGCGAGGCACTCGACCGCGGGGAGCCGTACGGCAGTTGGCTGCTGATCCTGGACAACGCGGTCGAGGCGGGCAACCTGCCCGACTTCATGGTCACCGGCCGCAGCGGACACGTCCTGATCACCAGCCAGCGCTCCGAGGGCTGGGGGCGCTGGGCCGACACCCTCGAAGTCGGCGTGTTCGAACGCGAGGAGAGCATCACCCACCTGCGCGGCCGGCTGCCCGACTGCGGGCGGGCCGACGCCGACCAGATCGCCGAGGCGCTCGGCGACCTCCCCATCGCGGTGGAACAGGCGGCCGCCGGCATCGAGCAGTCCAAAGTCGGCGCCCGCGCCTACCTGCGTGAGCTGCAGGCCCCGGCCACCGGCGCCGCCCGCACCCGCGGCTCCGGCGAGGACAAGGTCGGCGATGTCACCCGGGTCAGCGGCGCCACCTGGGAGTTCGCCCTCGGGCAGCTGCGCCGCAAGTTCCCGCAGGCCGTCCAGCTGCTGCAGATCTGCGCCTACTTCGGACCCGAGCCGATCTCCATGGACCTGCTGGAGGGCGCCGAGGTCTCCCGCGCCCTCGGGGACTCCCGCACCGTGGCCCGCGCCTACCAGGAACTCAGCCGCTTCTCCCTGGTCACCGTCGACCGCAAGATCTGGGGCGTCCAGGTGCACCGCCTGGTGCAGCGCGCCATGCGGGAGAGCATGACCGAACAGGAGCGGCAGGCCGCCCGGGACGTCGTCTACCGCACCCTGATCGCGGCCCGGCCCAGCAAGGACGACCCCGAGGACCCCAACACCTGGGAGAGCTACCGGGTCATCTGGTCCCACCTCGGCACCCCCTGGGCGCTCGGCGCCACCGAGGGCGGCATCCGCGAACTCCTCGTCGACCGGGTGCGGCAACTGCGCCGCCGGGGCGAACTCGCCCAGGCCATGGAGCTGAGCACCCGCTGCGTGACGACCTGGACGGAGAACGGCCCGCCCGACGACCGCTGGACCCTGCACATGCGCTTCCAGATCGCCAACATCCTGCGCGCGCAAGGCCGTTACGAGGAGTCGCTGGCCCTGGACGAGGAGGTCCGCGCACGCCAGCTCGCGACCCTGCCCGACGACGACCAGCACGTGCTGATGACCACCAGCAGCATCGCCGCCGACCTGCGGGGCCTCGGCCGGCTGTCCGAGGCCCTCGACCACGACCGCCGCACCCACCGGCGTTACGCGGAGATCTACGGCGAGGACCACCCCCGCACCCTCGGTGCCGCCAACAACCTCGCCGTCTCCCTGCGGCTGTCCGGGGACTACTACGGGGCCCGTGCCCTGGACAGCCGGACCCTCGCCCTGCGCGAGGAGATCCTCCTGCACGACCACCCGCTGACCATCGAGTCCGCGGTCAACCTCGGACGGGACCACCGCGACTGCGGGGACTACGCGGCCTCCGTCAGCCTGCTGCGCCGCGCCTACGACCGCTGCCTGCAGAACACCCGGCTCACCCAGGGCTCACCGACGGTGCTGAACACCGCCAAGGGGCTGGCCGGCGCGCTGCGCCGGACGGGCAGGCCGGCCGAGGCCCAGGAACTCGTCGAGCATGTGCTCAAGCACGGGCCGGAGGGGGAGAAGGGCGCCTCCCCGGAGCGGCTCCTGGTGGAGATGAGCCTGGCCGGCGACCTGGCCGCGCAGGACCGCAGGGACGAGGGGCTGCGGCTGATCCGCAGGGTCCTGGACGACCTCCGGGACAGCCTCGGCGAGGACCATCCGCAGACGGTCGCGTGCTCGGCGAACTACGCGGTCCTGCTGCTGGGCGACATCGACACGGCCGCGCACCCGCCCGCCGGGGACACGGCGACCGTGGAGGAGGCGGCCCGGGCGCGGACGCTGCTGCTGCGAGCGCTGGAGGCGTTCACCGAACTGAGCGGCGAGCACCACCCCTACACCCTGGTCTGCCGGGTCAACCTCGCCGCCGCCGACGCGGCCCTCGGCGACCGGGAGGAGGCCCGCAGGGGCTGCCAGGAGGCGTACGACCTGCTGCGCGAGGCCCTGGAACCCACCCACCCCTCGACCCTGACCTGCGCGGGCAACCTGGGACTGATCCTCGGACTGCTCGGCCGGCCGCAGGAGGCCCGCAGCACCCTGCAGGCCGCGCTGTCCGCCCTGGCCAAGCGGCTGGGCGAGGACCACCCGCGGGTGCGGGCCCTGCGGGAGGAGCGGATCACCTGCCTGGAACTGGAGCCGTCCCCGATCTGACCTCCCGGGCCCGGTCCCGCACCCAGGCGAGTACCTGCGGCATGGCCGGCAGCGCCGCGAAGTGCGCCACCGAGGGCTGGAGCACCGCCCGGGCGGAGGGGATGTGCCGTTCGAGGTAGCGGAAGTGGGACAGCGGCGCGAACACGTCGTGCTCGCCGTGCCAGAGCAGTACCGGCAGCGCGGGGTCGATCTCCGCCAGCTTGAACTCCCACGGCGTACGGAAGGCGACCAGGTCGTCCACCCAGCCCAGCGGGGCGCGCGGATCCATCCGCGCGGGCCCGGCACCGGGGGAGCGGGCGTGCCCCACCGCCGACAGATAGTTGACCAGCAGCATCCGCCGCACCCCGGCGTCCGTGACGACCACCCGGTCCACCGCGGGCAGCTCCTCGTCGAGTGACCGCAGCAGCGAGGCCGGATCGCTGCGGATGGCCTCGGCGTTGCGGGCCAGCAGGGACCCCAGCTCCGTCACGTCGGGCGCGCACCGGTCCAGCAGTCGGTACGTGGCGACGTTGGAGGGCGACATGTCCTCGAACCAGTCCAGCTCCGCGCCGTCCGCGTCCGGCGGGGCGGTCGAGACCAGGGCGGCCGCGCTCGCCACCCGGCCGCCGGGGTTGATCGCGGCCGCCGCCAGCGCGTGCGGACCGCCGCCGGACCGGCCCACCACCGAGTAGCGCTCCAGCCCCAGCCGCCGGGCGATCGCGTCGACGTCCGCGGCGGCGTCCGCGACCGTACGGCCCGGGTCCCGGTCGGAGTCGCCGTAACCGGGCCGGTCGTAGGCGATCAGACGGACGCCGAGCTTGTGCAGGTCGAAGGTGCGGGGCCGGGGGCCGAGCCGGCTGCCGGGGGTGCCGTGCAGCAGGAAGACGGGATGGGCGTGCTCGTCGCCCCACGTCTGGTAGACGAGGGTCCGGGTCCGCCCCGGAACGCCCGGCCCACGGACCGGTACCTCGACTCTTCCGACCACCCGGTGTCCTCCCGTCGCCAGCGGCTGTACTGGAGCGGGCCCTCCCAGGATTCTCCACGGGGGCGACCGCGCCAAGGGGTGGTTCAGCCGTTCTGACGCGGCGGAATCCGCGCCCACGCTAGTGCACCCGGGGGCGCTCCCGCGGGCGGATCGCCCGGTGACTCGGGGTGCGTACGGGTGTGCGGAGGGCGGGGCCGTGGCGGTGCGGCGCGCACGGTCCGGGGACCCCCGGTGCCGCCCCGCCCCGGGCACCGGGCGGCCACCCGCCCGGCCGCGCCCGCGACGGGACGAAGGGGCGCCCGGCGCGGACGCGGGGGAGGCTGGGGAACGTGCGGCGGACCAGCCCGGACGCCTGGGCCGAAGCAGGACCTTTGCACACTGCAATCCTGGGTACCCGTACCGCCGTACGGCACCCACACCCGCAGGAGCGAACATGGCTGATGTCCCGGTCGACCGGCTCGAAGCCGCCCTGCGCGCCGAGACGGACGCCGAGGTCCGCTTCGACGCCGGCAGCCGCGGCGCCTACGCCACCGACGGCTCCAACTACCGGCAGGTCCCCCTCGGCGTCGTCGTCCCCCGGAGTGTCGAGGACGGCGCCCGAGCGGTGGAGGTGTGCGCCCGCTTCGGCGCCCCCGTCCTCTCCCGCGGCGGCGGCACCAGCCTCGCCGGCCAGTCCACCAACGAGGCCGTCGTCCTCGACTGGACCAAGTACTGCGACGCCCTCGTCTCCGTCGACCCCGAGGCCCGCACGTGTGTCGTCGAACCCGGCATCGTCCTGGACGAACTGAACCGCCGGCTCGCCGGCCACGGGCTGCAGTTCGGGCCGAAGCCGTCCACGCACAGCCACTGCGCGCTCGGCGGCATGATCGGCAACAACTCCTGCGGTGCCTCCGCGCAGGCGTACGGCAAGACCGTCGACAACGTGCGCCGCCTGGAGGTCCTCACCTACGACGGCGTCCGCATGTGGGTCGGCCCCACCTCGCCCGAGGAGCGCGCCGCGATCGCCGCCGCAGGCGGCCGCCGCGCCGAGATCTACGAGGGCCTGGACCGCATCGTCGCCGAGTACCTCGCCGACATCCGCACCGGCTACCCGAAGATCCCGCGCCGCGTCTCCGGCTACAACCTCGACTCGCTGCTCCCCGAGAACGGGTTCGACGTGGCCCGTGCCCTCGTCGGCAGCGAGGGCACCCTGGTGACCGTACTGCGCGCCGAACTCGACCTGGTGCCGGTGCCCGCGTACCAGTCGCTGCTCGTCCTCGGCTACGAGGACATCTGCCACGCCGCGGACGACGTCACCCATCTGCTGGAGCACTGCCGGCCCGCCCAGCTCGAGGCGCTTGACGACCGTATGGCGCAGCTCATGCGCGAGGAGCACGCCCACGAGGAGTCCCTGGATTCCCTCCCCGAGGGGAACAGCTGGCTGCTCCTGCAGTTCGCCGGCGACAGCCAGGAGGACGTGGACGGGCAGGCGCACGCCCTGCTGCGCGCCCTCGGCCGCGAGGAGAAGGACCCCCGGGTCGCCTTCTCCGACGACCCCGAGCGTGAGCAGCGCATGCTCAAGGCCCGCGAGGCCGGGCTCGGTGTCACCGCCCGCCCGCCGGACGACCGGGAGACCTGGGAGGGCTGGGAGGACTCCGCCGTCCCGCCCGAACGCCTCGGCGACTACCTGCGCGACCTGAAGGGGCTCTTCGAGGAGTTCGACTACGACCACCCGTCTCTGTACGGGCACTTCGGGCAGGGTTGTGTGCACACCCGCATCCCCTTCGAACTGCGGACCGCCGAGGGCGTCGCCGTCTTCCGGCGGTTCCTGGAGCGCGCCGCCGACCTCGTCGCCTCCTACGGCGGCTCGCTGTCCGGCGAGCACGGCGACGGCCAGTCCCGCGGCGAACTGCTCACCCGCATGTTCGGCGAGCGGCTGGTCGGCGCCTTCGGCGAGCTCAAGGCACTGTTCGATCCCGACGACCGGATGAACCCCGGCAAGGTCGTCCACCCCCGGCCGGTCGACGGGCAACTCCGCCTCGGCGCCTCCTGGACACCGATGACCCCCGAGACCCACTTCGGCTATCCGCAGGACGAGCACTCCTTCACCCGCGCCGTGCTGCGCTGCGTCGGCATCGGCAACTGCCGCAGCCACCAGGGAGGCGTGATGTGCCCCTCCTACCGGGCCACCAAGGAGGAGGAGCACTCCACCCGCGGCCGCTCCCGGCTGCTCTTCGAGATGCTCGACGGGCACGCCGACTCCGCCGTCCAGGACGGCTGGCGCTCCACCGAGGTCAAGGACGCCCTCGACCTCTGCCTGGCCTGCAAGGGCTGCAAGTCGGACTGCCCCACCGGGGTGGACATGGCCACCTACAAGGCCGAGTTCCTCGCCCACCACTACGAGGGGCGGCTCCGCCCGCCCGCCCACTACTCGATGGGCTGGCTGCCGGTGTGGGCCCGCCTCTCCCGGATCGCGCCCACCCTCGTCAACACCGTGCTGCACGCTCCCGTCCTGGACCGGGCGGGCCGCCGGGTGGCCGGGGTGGACAAGGCGCGACAGGCCCCGGTCTTCGCCGAGCGGTCCTTCCTCCAGTGGTGGCGGGAGGAGGGGGCGCACACCGGCTCGGCAGCCTTCGCGGGCTACGGCGCCGACGCGCCGGATCCGGCCGACCCCCGGACAGTGGTGCTGTGGCCCGACACCTTCAGCACCTACTTCCACCCGGCGATCGCGATCTCCGCCGTACGGGTCCTGCGCGACGCGGGCTTCCGGGTCGCCGTCCCCGAGCGGCCGGTGTGCTGCGGGCTGACCTGGATCTCCACCGGTCAGCTCACCGTGGCCAAGAAGGTGCTGCGCCGCACCCTGGACACCCTGAAGCCGTATCTGGAGGCCGGGACCCCGATCGTCGGGCTGGAGCCCTCCTGCACCGCCGTCTTCCGCTCCGACGCCCCCGAGCTGCTGCCCGCCGACCAGGACGTGCGGCGGCTCGCCGGACAGGTGCGCACCTTCGCCGAGCAGCTCGTCCACCACGCTCCCGAGGGCTGGGAGCCGCCCCGGCTGTCCCGGCGGGCGACGGTGCAGACGCACTGCCACCAGCACGCGGTCATGAAGTTCGAGGCCGACCGCGAGCTGATGCGCCGCGCCCACCTGGAGGCCGAGGTCCTCGACGAGGGCTGCTGCGGACTCGCCGGCAACTTCGGCTTCGAAAGCGGTCACCACGAGGTCTCCATGGCCGTCGCCGAGCAGGGTGTGCTGCCCGCCGTCCGCGCGGCGGCCCCCGGCGACGTCCTGCTCGCCGACGGCTTCAGCTGCCGCACCCAGATCGAACAGGGCGGCACGGGACGCCGCGCGATGCACCTGGCCGAGGCGCTCGCCCTCGGCCTCGACCAGCAGACCCTGCCCAGCGAGCACCCCGAGCGGCTGACCGTCCGCCCGGCCGGCCCCTCCCGCACCGCCCGCTGGGCGGCCACCGCGGGCGCCGCCGCCCTCACCGCGACGGCCGCCGCGGCGTTGGGCCGCGGTGCCGTACGCCGGTTCACCGGCGGCGGGTGAGGACCGCGCCACCGGCCCGGCACACGTGACAGCGCCGGGCAGCGGGGTAACCGGGTGCGGACCGGCCCCCAAAAACAACCGCCCCGTCCACCCGAAGCTCTTCTCCACGGAAAGGTCCCGAACATGTCGTCGAAGAAGGTTTCCGACTACGTCCTCGAGCGGCTGCGCGAGTGGGAGGTCGAACACGTCTTCGCCTACCCGGGGGACGGCATCAACGGCCTCCTCGCCGCCTGGGGCCGCGCCGACAACCACCCGCAGTTCGTGCAGGCCCGGCACGAGGAGATGGCCGCCTTCGAGGCGGTCGGTTACGCCAAGTTCTCCGGCAAGGTCGGTGTCTGCGCCGCCACCTCGGGCCCCGGCGCCATCCACCTGCTCAACGGGCTGTACGACGCCAAGCTCGACCACGTTCCCGTCGTCGCCCTCGTCGGGCAGACCAACCGCAGCGCCATGGGCGGCTCCTACCAGCAGGAGGTGGACCTGCTCAGCCTCTACAAGGACGTCGCCTCCGACTTCTGCGAGATGGTCACCGTCCCCGAGCAGCTCCCCAACGTGCTCGACCGGGCGATGCGCACCGCCATGGCCCGCCGCTCCGTCACCGCCGTCATCATCCCCGCCGACGTGCAGGAACTGGACTACTCGCCGCCGGAGCACGCCTTCAAGATGGTGCCCTCCAGCCTGGGCATGACCCACTACGCGCCGGTGCCCGCCGAGGCCGACCTCGCGCGCGCCGCCGAGGTGCTCAACGCGGGCAGCAAGGTCGCCCTCCTGATCGGCCAGGGCGCCCGCGGCGCCCGCCAGGAGGTCATGGAGGTCGCCGAACGGCTCGGCGCGGGCGTCGCCAAGGCGCTGCTCGGCAAGGACGCCCTCGACGACGACCTGCCCTACGTCACCGGCTCCATCGGACTGCTCGGCACCCGGCCCTCCTACGAGCTGATGCAGGAGTGCGACACGCTCCTCGTCATCGGCTCCAGCTTCCCGTACACCCAGTTCATGCCCGAGTTCGGGCAGGCCCGGGCCGTGCAGATCGACATCGACCCGCACATGATCGGCCTGCGCTACCCCTTCGAGGTCAACCTCGTCGGCGACGCCCGCGAGACCCTGCGCCGGCTCCTGCCGCTGCTGGAGGGCTCCGCGGACAAGGCCTGGCGCAAGAAGATCGAGAAGGGCACCGCCCGCTGGTGGGAGGTGATGCAGCGGCGTGCCGCCGTGGACGCCGAACCGATCAACCCCGAGTACGTGGTCCACGCCCTGAACGAACTGCTGCCCGAGAACGTCGTCCTGGCCGCCGACTCCGGCTCCGCCGCCAACTGGTACGCCCGCCACCTGCGTCTGCGCGGGGAGATGCGCGGCTCGCTCTCCGGCACCCTGGCCACCATGGGGCCCGGCGTCCCGTACGTCATCGGCGCCAAGTTCGCGCACGGCGACCGGCCCGCGATCGCGCTGGTCGGCGACGGCGCGATGCAGATGAACGGCATGGCCGAGCTGATCACCGTCGCGAAGTACTGGGAGCAGTGGGAGGATCCGCGGCTGGTCGTCGCCGTCCTCAACAACCAGGACCTCAACCAGGTCACCTGGGAGATGCGGGCCATGTCCGGCGCCCCGCAGTTCCTGGCCTCGCAGTCCCTCCCGGACGTGGCTTACGCCGACTTCGCCCGCTCCCTCGGCCTGAACGGCATGCGGGTGGAGAAGCCCGGCGACGTCCAGGCCGCGTGGCACGCGGCGCTCGCCTCCGACCGGCCCTTCGTCCTGGACTTCGTCACGGACCCCGCCGTGCCGCCGATCCCGCCGCACGCCTCCCTCGACCAGATCGAGGCCGCCGCCACGGCCGTCCTCAAGGGCGACAGCGACCGCGCCGGAATGGTCCGCCAGGGCCTCAAGGCCAAGGTGCAGGAGATGCTGCCCGGCGGCCGGGACCGTGCGGACCGGCCCGGCGCGGAGAACGGCAAGTGAGGCGCACGTGCCCCACCCGCACGCCCACCCCGCCACAGGAGGAAAGGACCGCATGAGCACGAGCGGCTCCGGGCCGGCCGGTCCGGGCGGGCCCTTCCCGCCGCACGCGCTGCACGACTACGCGCTCCTCGCCGACGGGGAACGGGGCGCGCTCATCGGACCGGACGGCGCCATCGGCTGGCTGTGCGCGCCCTCCTGGCACGACGGCGCCGTCCTCGCCGACCTCATCGGCGGCCGGGGCGTCTACGCCGTCACCCCGCGCGAGCCCTACGTGCCCGGCGGCTACTACGAGGAGGGCACCCTCGTCCGTCGCAGCCGCTGGGTGACCGTCGACGGCATCGTCGAGTGCCGCGAGGCCCTCGCCTTCCCCGGCGACCCCCACCGGCTCGTGCTGCTGCGCCGGCTCCGGGCCGTGGACGGGCCGGCCCGGCTCTCCGTCGTCCTCGACCCGCACGCCGACTACGGCCGCGCCCCGCTGGAGCCGCCCCGCCGGACCGGGCGCGGGGTGTGGGAGCTGCGCACCGGCGGCCTCCGACTGCGCTGGCAGGGCCCGGAGTCGGCCGTGCCCGGCGCGGACGGCCTCACCGCCGAGGTGGACCTCGCGGAGGGGGAGGGGCTGGACCTGGTCCTGGAGTGCTCGGACGTGGCGCTGCCCCGGGAGGCGCCCCGCGCGCAGGACCTGTGGCGTGCCACCGAGGACGCCTGGCGACGGGCCGTGCCGACACTGGACGACACCGTCGCCCCCGGTGACGCCCGCCGCGCCCACGCCGTGCTGCGCGGGCTGACCGCACGGGGCGGCGGCATGGTCGCCGCGGCCACCACCAGTCTGCCGGAGCGGGCCGAGGAGGGCCGCAACTACGACTACCGGTACGTGTGGATCCGCGACCAGAGCTATGCGGGGCAGGCCGCGGCCGCCGTCGGGACGCACGAACTCCTGGACGACGCCGTCCGGTTCGTCGCCGAGCGCCTCCACGAGGACGGGCCGCGCCTCGCCCCCGCCTACACCGTGCACGGCGCCCCCGTCCCCGACCAGCAGGAGCTTCGGCTCCCCGGCTACCCGGGCGGGTTCGACCGGATCGGCAACCATGTGCGCACCCAGTTCCAGCTCGACGGGTTCGGCGAGGCGCTGCTGCTGTTCGCCGCCGCCGCCCGGCTGGGACGGCTCGACGACACCGGGTGGAAGGCGGCCGCCCTCGCCGTCCGCGCGGTCGCCGAGCGGTGGCGGGAACCCGACGCGGGCATCTGGGAACTGGCGAACAGGCGGTGGACCCACTCCCGGCTCACCTGCGTCGCCGGCCTGCGGGCCCTCGCCGACGCGGCCCCGCGCCACCCGATGGCCGGGACCTGCGCCCGTCTCGCCGACACCGTCCTCGCCGCCACCGAGGCGAGCTGTGTCCACCCCGACGGTCACTGGCAGCGGGCCCCCGAGGACAAGAAGGTCGACGCCGCGCTGCTGCTGCCCGCCGTGCGCGGGGCGCTGCCGCCCGGGGACCCGCGCACCCGCGCCACCCTGGAGGCCTGCCGCCGCGACCTGGCCGAGGACCACTTCCTCTACCGCTTCCGGCACGACGACAGACCCCTGGAGGATGCCGAGGGCGCCTTCCTGCTGTGCGGCTTCGCCATGGCACTGGCCGAACACCGGGAGGGCGACCCCGTCGCGGCGTACCGCTGGTTCGAACGCAACCGGGGTGCCTGCGGTGCCTCCGGTCTGTACGCCGAGGAGTTCGACCTCGCCCAGCGCCAGCTGCGGGGCAACCTGCCCCAGGCCTTCGTGCACGCCCTGCTGCTGGAAACGGCGGCCCGGCTGAACGGACCGCCGGGAGGAGCACCCGACGGGGGCGTCCGTGCGGGTGACCGGCCGTCCGGGTGAAACCCGGGCCGGATGGGCGGGGCCGGGCGCGCGGCCGCGGGCCCGGCCGCCGGCTCACCCCGCGAGCGGCACCTCCGCGGTGCCCTCGGCGAGCACCGCGCGGACCTCCTCGATCACCGTGCCGTCCACCGGCAGCATCAGATGGCCCACCCCGTGCACCTGCACATTGCGCACCCGCAGGTCGGGGTGGTCGAGCCGGCCCCGGCTGGTGGGGATGACGGCCTCGTCCAGATCGCTGTAGAAGGACACGAACCGGGTACGGCAGCCCGGGCACGGCTCGTCCAGCTCGGCCAGCAGCTCACTGCCCGGCCGCAGCTGGCGCAGGAAGGGGTGCGGAATGCCCCACAGCGCCATCGCGGTGCCGCCGTGCGGGGTGCCGAGGGTGATCGCGAGCGGGACATGGGCGTCGCCGCCGAGCCGCTGCACGTAGTAGCGGACCACCAGGCCGCCCAGGCTGTGCCCGACCAGGCACACCGGCCGCCCGCCCGTCTGCCGCCGCACCCGCTCCACCTGCTCGCCCAGCAGCCGGGCGGCCTCGGGGATGTCGGGATTGAAGGCGTTGTACGTGGCCATGAAGCACGGCCCGGCACCACTGTCGCGCAGGGCCCGGCGCAGTCGGGTGAAGATCGAGGAGCGGTCGGCCAGCCCGTGCACGAACAGCACGGGCAGACCGTCCTCGTCGGCGCAGTCCAGTTCCTCCAGCCGTGCGTCCGCGCCCCCCAGCCAGGAGGCGAGGCCCCTCACCCCCTGGAGGGTCAGCTCCCACGGCAGTCCGGCCAGCCGCACGTACGCCCATCCGGTCTCCAGTGCGGCACCGCGCAACGCCATCAGTGAGGCGACGACGACACGCGGTCTCATCAGATCCAGGCCCGTGATGCTCATGTGCGGGTCGACCTCCGTCCGGCGCGTCGCCCGGTCTCCCGAAAACCCGCGCCCTCGGCCGATACCAGACCCCGCGAGTACCCCGGCCGCCCCGCACGAACCCAGGGCGCCGATCATGGGGTGCCGCGCGTGCGCCAGGAGGCCGGCCCCTCCCACACCATCCGCCCGAACAGGGCGCCCCCGTACACCACGAATCCCACCCCCGCGAACCACGACTCCACCACCAGCACGGTCCCCACCGCCCCGTAGCTGAGCGCGTTGGTCACCACGAGCGGTGTGAACACCAGGAAGGAGAACACCCGCAGCCCGGCCAGGCAGGCCACCGTCACCAGGGCCCCCGGCAGCAGCTCCCGCCAGCGCACCTGGTGTCCCAGCAGGAACCGGGGCCCCCACCAGAAGAACAGCAGGCCCGTGCCGGCGCTGAGCGCGATGCGGTACGAGCCGTCCAGCACCGTCCGCGACTGCACCTGGAGGTACAGGTACGCCATCAGCGCCACCAGCCAGACGAGCTGCCGCCACACCCGGTGCCAGGGCCCCGAGGACAGCCCCCAGATCCGCTCGTAGCCGTTCTGCACGCTGGCCGCGAACGACAGCCCGAACACGGCGAGCAGCACGCCACCCCACAGGCTGGTCGTGCCCACGACCCGGCTCGGCGGGGAGAACACGCGGTCGACCGCCTCGGCGGACCGGCCGGACAGCCCCATGCCGTCCACCAGCCACAGCGCGAACCCCTCGTGCCGCAGCGGATCGGCGGCGGCCACCACGATCAGCAGGGGAGCGAGGGTGACGAGGGCGAGGGTGGCGAACCCCATGGCCCGGTGCAGCAGCTCCAGGTCCTTGGCACGCCGGTACAGCTCACCGAGCCACGACCGCTCGCGCGGTTCCCCGGACGGCTCCATGCTCGACGGCTCCTTCTGCCCGCTCCTCCCGGTGGTCACGCCGGTGAGTTCCCCGGGACGCACGGACGGTAACCATGACGTCAGGTCCACCGCGCCCCTCACACACGCGAGCGGGCCGCCGGACGTCGGTCCGGCGGCCCGGGCACGGCCGGGTGGCCGCGGGTCAGGCGTGCACCGAGGCCGCCACCTCCTCCGAGTGCGCCAGCGCGGGCACCGGCAGGGCGCGCGGCACACCCAGCGCCGTGCTGATCCCGGGGGTCGGGGCGGGCGCCCTCAGCGGGGCCCGTTCCGCCGCCCGTGCGCGGCGCGAGAACCAGATGATCTTGCCGCCGCCGGCGGTGGCGCAACAGCCCCAGCCGTCGCTCAGCGCGGCGATCTGCGCGAGACAGCCGCTCGGCGCGTAGTGCGGCCGGATGTCACGGTCGCTGTCCTGGACGGCGGTGATCAGGTGCTGGCCGTTCCACCACATCTCGAGCGTGGTGTTCTTGTCCACCGCGTGCCGGGCGATGGTGTGCAGCAGCACGTCGGTGCAGTGGCAGACGGTCTCGGCGTGCGCCTCCAGGTTCCAGTACCGGAGATGGGCGGTCAGGATCCGGCGGATCTGGTCGATCCGGTCCGGGGTGACGTCCACCTCGAGGTGGTAGTAACAGGGTGCTGCGGTCTTCATCGTCGTTGGCTCCTCACCGGCGAAGCTCGCGCTCCTCCTCGCCCTTGTGGGCCGAGCCCCGATCACGAAGCGTGAGCGGTCATCGCTCCTGAGTCACTCCCAGGGTGGGATCGCTACTCCATCCGCGCAACTCGAAGCCGCGTGCCCCGCCCGTTCCGGGCCGGTGGGGCCCCTGGGGCGTGCGCGGGGGCGCGTGTGGGGCGCGCGGAGGGTCGGCCGTGAGGTCGGGTGGTTGAAATCCGAACAGGACGCTTCGTGATGTTGCGTGCACCATGAGTGAAAGCTGTCGAGGGCCGTGGCCGGGCGATGTGTCCGTGTGCACGGCCCTCACCCGACGCCGGACGCCCCGGGCCGCCCCGCGCGGCACCGCGGGGACCGGCGGAACCCAGCGGCATTCCAGAGGAGAAGGAGGTGACCGGTGCGATGCCGAAGCCTGCCAGGGCCGAGATCGCCCGCCATCTCGAGCGGTACCGCGAATGGGAACGCCGGATGCTCGCGGCCCCCGACGACCCGCGGGTGCGGGACGGCTTCGAGAACGAGGGCCGGATCCTCCGCACCCTCATGGGCAAGCGCTGCGCGCGGGAGGCCGCCCAGGCGGCCGAACGCCGGCTGCGCGCCGCCGACGTCGCCCCCACCCCCCGCATCGCCCCCGCGCGGACGCTGCCGCTGACCGCGGAGCGGTCACGGGCGGCGACGGCGCCGCAGCATGCCTCCCCACGGACGAAGACCGCCGGCCGCGCGACGGCCGCATCCCGCCGCGGCACCCGCGCGCCCTCCGGCGCGACCCACCACGGAGAACCCGCCCCGGCGGGCTAGCACAGTCACCCGACCACCCACACCCACCGCGGCCGGTACTGGACGGCGGAGGAGGAGGCGACACCGATGAACCCCGACCCCGCCATCGGCCGCATTCCGGTCCTGGACGTCCGGCCGCTCGTCCAGGGCGGCCGGCGTCCGGCGAAGGCCGTCGAGGGGGAGACCTTCCAGGTCACCGCCACGCTCTTCGCGGAGGGCCACGACGCGATCGCCGCCAACGTCGTGCTGACGGATCCGGAGGGCCGTCCGGGGCCCTGGACGCCGATGCGGGAGCTGGCCCCCGGCACCGACCGCTGGGGCGCCGAGGTCACCCCGACGGCGGTCGGCGACTGGACCTACCGGGTGGAGGCGTGGAGCGACCCCGTCACCACCTGGCGGCACCACGCCGGAATCAAGATCCCGGCCGGCCAGGACGTCGAGCTGATGCTGGAGGAGGGTGCGCGACTGCACGAGCGGGCCGCCGACGGGGTGCCCGACGCGGCGGCCCGCGCCGCGCTCCTCGCCACCGCCGAGGCACTGCGCGACGGGACCCGTTCCCCGCAGGCCCGGCACGGGGCCGCGCTCGCCCCCCGCATCCGGGCGATCCTGGCCGCCCACCCCCTGCGCGAACTCGTCACCACCTCGGCCGCGCTCCCGCTCCGGGTGGAGCGGGAGCGGGCGTTGTTCGGCTCGTGGTACGAGTTCTTCCCGCGCAGCGAGAGCGGGCAACTGGACCCGTCGGTGCACGGCACCTTCCGGACCGCCGCGGAACGACTTCCGGCCATCGCGGAGATGGGTTTCGACGTCGTCTACCTGCCGCCCGTCCACCCCATCGGGACGGCCTTCCGCAAGGGGCCCAACAACACGCTCTCCGCGAGCGAGTCCGATGTCGGCTGCCCCTGGGCGATCGGCTCGCCCGAGGGCGGACACGACGCGGTCCATCCGGCGCTGGGGACGCTGGAGGACTTCGACGCCTTCGTCGCCCGCGCCCGGCGGCTCAACATGGAGATCGCGCTCGATTTCGCCCTGCAGTGCTCGCCGGACCATCCGTGGGTGGAGAAGCATCCGGAGTGGTTCCACCACCGCAGCGACGGGTCGATCGCGTACGCGGAGAACCCGCCGAAGAAGTACCAGGACATCTATCCCATCGCGTTCGACGCGGACATGGACGGGATCGTCGCCGAGACGGTGCGGGTGCTGCGGCACTGGATGGACCACGGGGTGCGGATCTTCCGGGTGGACAATCCGCACACCAAGCCGGTGGTGTTCTGGGAGCGGGTGATCGGGGAGATCAACGGCCGGGACCCGGACGTGCTCTTCCTGGCGGAGGCGTTCACGCGGCCGGCGATGATGCACACCCTGGGCGCGGTCGGTTTCCAGCAGTCGTACACCTATTTCACCTGGCGGACGACGAAGGAGGAGCTGACGGAGTACCTCACCGAGCTCTCCGGTGAGGCGGCCGCGTACATGCGGCCGAACTTCTTCGCCAACACCCCCGACATCCTGCACGCCTACCTCCAGCACGGCGGCCGCCCCGCCTTCGCCGTCCGCGCGATCCTCGCCGCGACCCTGTCCCCCACCTGGGGCATCTACAGCGGCTACGAACTGTGCGAGAACACCCCCCTGCGCCCCGGCAGCGAGGAGTACCTCGACAGCGAGAAATACCAGCTGCGCCCCCGCGACTGGGCCGCCGCCGCACGCGAGGGCCGCACGCTGGCCCCTCTGTTCACCACGCTCAACGCCGTCCGGCGCCGGCACCCCGCCCTGCGCCGGCTCCGCAATCTCCACTTCCATCACACCGACAACGACTCCGTGCTCGCGTACAGCAAGCGCACCGGCACGGACACCGTGGTGACCGTCGTGAACCTCGACCCGCATCGCACGCAGGAGGCGACGGTGTCGTTGGACATGCCGCACCTCGGCCTCGACTGGCACGAGGTGGTGCCGGTGCGTGACGAGCTCACCGGTGACACCTATTCCTGGGGCAGGGCCAATTACGTGCGGCTGGAGCCGGGCGACAGGCCGGCACACGTGCTGACCGTCCTGCGACCGTCCTCACCGCAGATCGGAGGGTCACCCACACCATGATCGTCAACGAGCCCGTCCCGGACACCTTCGAGGACACCCCCGCCAAGGACCGGGACCCGGACTGGTTCAAACGAGCCGTCTTCTACGAGGTCCTGGTCCGCTCCTTCCAGGACAGCGACGGCGACGGCGTAGGGGACCTCAAGGGACTGACCGCCAAACTCGACTACCTGCAGTGGCTCGGTGTCGACTGCCTGTGGCTGCCGCCCTTCTTCAAGTCGCCGCTGCGGGACGGCGGCTACGACGTCTCCGACTACACGGCCGTGCTGCCGGAGTTCGGGGACCTGGCCGACTTCGTCGAGTTCGCCGATGCCGCCCACCAGCGGGGCATGCGGGTCATCATCGACTTCGTCATGAACCACACCAGTGACCAGCACCCGTGGTTCCAGGAGTCCCGCAAGGACCCCGACGGCCCCTACGGCGACTACTACGTCTGGGCCGACGACGACGAGGGCTATCCCGAGGCGCGCATCATCTTCGTCGACACGGAAGCGTCGAACTGGACCTACGACCCCGAGCGCAAGCAGTACTACTTCCACCGGTTCTTCTCCCACCAGCCGGACCTCAACTACGAGAACCCGGCCGTGCAGGAGGAGATCCTCGCGGCCCTCCGCTTCTGGCTGGACCTCGGCATCGACGGCTTCCGGCTCGACGCCGTCCCCTATCTGTATGCCGAAGAGGGCACCAACTGCGAGAACCTGCCCGCCTCCCACGAGTTCCTGAAGCGGGTGCGCAAGGAGATCGACACGCACTACCCGGACACCGTGCTGCTGGCGGAGGCGAACCAGTGGCCGGAGGACGTGGTCGACTACTTCGGGGACTACAGCACCGGCGGCGACGAGTGCCACATGGCCTTCCACTTCCCGGTCATGCCCCGCATCTTCATGGCCGTGCGGCGGGAGTCCCGGTACCCGGTCTCGGAGATCCTGGCGAAGACCCCCGCGATTCCCGCCAACTGCCAGTGGGGGATCTTCCTGCGCAACCACGACGAGCTGACCCTGGAGATGGTCACCGACGAGGAACGCGACTACATGTGGGCCGAGTACGCCAAGGACCCCCGCATGCGCGCCAACATCGGCATCCGGCGCCGGCTCGCACCCCTGCTGGACAACGACCGCAACCAGATCGAGCTGTTCACCGCGCTGCTGCTGTCCCTTCCCGGCTCGCCGATCCTCTACTACGGCGACGAGATCGGCATGGGCGACAACATCTGGCTCGGCGACCGCGACGCCGTGCGC
Organism: Streptomyces griseoaurantiacus; assembly: GCF_036189845.1. Classification (NCBI taxonomy): domain Bacteria; kingdom Bacillati; phylum Actinomycetota; class Actinomycetes; order Kitasatosporales; family Streptomycetaceae; genus Streptomyces; species Streptomyces griseoaurantiacus. The sequence goes on from NZ_CP108326.1 coordinate 6,806,495, forward strand.
ACCCCCATGCAGTGGACCCCCGACCGCAACGCGGGCTTCTCCTCCTGCGACCCCGGCCGGCTCTTCCTGCCCACGATCATGGACCCCGTCTACGGCTACCAGGTCACCAACGTCGAGGCCTCGATGTCCTCGCCCTCCTCGCTGCTGCACTGGACCCGGCGGATGATCGAGATCCGCAAGCAGAACCCCGCCTTCGGCCTCGGCTCCTACACCGAACTGTCCTCCTCCAACCCGGCCGTGCTGGCCTTCCTGCGGGAACACGGCGACGACCTCGTCCTGTGCGTCCACAACTTCTCCCGCTTCGCCCAGCCCACCGAACTGGACCTCCAGGCCTTCCAAGGACGCCACCCCGTCGAACTCATCGGCGGCGTGCGCTTCCCGGCCATCGGGCAACTTCCGTATTTGTTGACGCTCGCGGGGCACGGCTTCTACTGGTTCCGGCTCCGCAGGGAAGCGGCCCCGGCCACCAAGGTGAGCCTGATCGCCAGCGCGTGACCCGAAGCACCCTCCTCCCGTGGATTCCGCCGCGTGGCCCGGAAAGGACGCGACGCCATGCCGAACACCGCAACGCTCCGCCCGAGTGGCCTGGGCGCGGGCTCGCTGCTGACCTCACTGGCCGACCTCCTGCACGGCTGGCTGCCCCGGCAGCGCTGGTTCGCGGGCAAGGGCCGTCCCGTCACGGAGCTCGCCCTGCTCAGCGTGACCGAACTGCACCCCGGCTGCCTTCACCTGCTGGTGCACGCAGGACATGCCGAACCGCCCTCCGGGGAGCACCCCCTGCACGACTGCTACCAACTACTCCTCGGCGCCCACGAGACGCTTCCCCCGCACCTCGCGCCCGCCGCCATCGGCCGCCCCACCGAGGGCCCGCTGGCCGGCCTGATGGTCTACGACGCCCTCCAGGACCCCCGCTCTGCCGCCCTGCTCCTGGAGCGGCTGCGCACCCCGGGCACCGCGGGCGCCCTCGCCTTCGAACGCGACGCCAAGGTGCTGCTGCCCTCCGGCCTCACCCCCCGGCTGCTCGACGCCGAGCAGTCCAACTCCTCGGTGGTATACGGCGACACCTACATCCTCAAGGTGTTCCGCCGCGTCCAGCCCGGCATCAACCCCGACCTGGAGGTGCCGGGCGCGCTCGCCCGGCAGGGCTGCACCCGGGTCCCGGCGCCCGTCGCCTGGGTCCGCACCTCGCTGCCCTGGGACGCCACCCTCGCCGTCCTCCAGCCCTATCTGCGCGGTGCCGAGGACGGCTGGGCCCAGGCCCTGGGCACCCTCGCCTCCGGGGCCGACTTCACCGACGAGGCCTACGAACTGGGCCGCGCCACCGCCGAGGTCCACCTGGCGCTCGCCGCCGCGTTCCCGCTGGAGTACCCCGACCGGCGGCAGCACCGCGAGCTGGCGAGCGCCATGCGCGACCGCATCGACGCCGTCGCCCGGGCCGTGCCCCAGCTCCAGCCGTACGCCCCCGCGCTCGGCTCGGCGGTCGGGGCGCTCGCCGGACTGGACGCCGCCCGCCCCGCGCAACGCATCCACGGCGACCTGCACCTCGGCCAGGTGCTGCGCACGGGGGGCCGCTGGCACCTCATCGACTTCGAGGGCGAACCGGCCCGCCCGCTGCCCGAACGCCGCCGCGCCCAGTCGCCGATACGGGATGTGGCGGGGATGCTGCGGTCCTTCGACTACGCGGCGCGCACGGGCAGACCCTGGCGCCCCGAATGGTCCCAGCGCTGCCGCGAGGCCTACTGCGCGGGATACGCCGCCGCGGCCGGCTGGGACCCCCGGCAGGAACCCGAACTGCTGCGCGCCCACGAGACGGACCGGGCCGTGTACGAGGTCCTCTACGAGGCCCGGCACCGCCCCGACTGGCTACCCGTGCCGATGGCGGCGATCACCCGTCTCGCCGAACGTCCACCGGCCGGATCGAGGAGGCCCACACCATGACCGCACGCACACGAACCCGCCCGGCCCCGCCGGCGCGGCCCGCGCCGCCCACCGCGGAGGACAGGGAGCGGCTGCTGGCCGGCACCCACCACGACCCGCACGCCGTCCTGGGCGCACACCCCGTGCCCGGCGGCGTCGCGGTACGGGCGCTGCGTCCCTACGCCACGGCGGTCACGGTGGTGACGGACGACGGGGAGACCGCGCTGCACGAGGACGGCGAGGGCTTCTTCTCCGCGCTGCTGCCCCGGCCCGAACTCCCCGCCCACCGGCTGCGCGTCGCCTACGGGGACACGGTGTCGGAGACGGAGGACCCGTACCGCTTCCTGCCCGCGCTCGGCGAGTTCGACCTGCACCTCGTCCACGAGGGGCGGCACGAGCGGCTGTGGACCGCGCTGGGCGCCGAGCCGATGGTCCACCAGGGCGTCGAGGGCACCCGCTTCACGGTGTGGGCACCGCACGCGCGCGGAGTCCGGGTGTGCGGCGAGTTCTGCCACTGGGACGGCACCGCCTGGCCCATGCGCTCGCTCGGCCACAGCGGGGTGTGGGAGCTGTTCGTGCCCGGTCTCGGGGAGGGCACCCTCTACAAGTTCGACATCACCCGCCCCGACGGCAGCCACACCCTGCGCGCCGACCCGATGGCCCGGCGCGCGGAGGTCCCCCCGGCCACCGCCTCGATCGTCACCGCCCCGCACCACGAGTGGAACGACGCCGAGTGGATGTCCCGGCGCGGCGAACGCCCGGTGCACGAGGCCCCGTTCTCCGTCTACGAGGTCCACCTCGCCTCCTGGCGGCCCGGCCTCACCTACCGCGAACTCGCCGAGCAGCTTCCCGCGTACGTCCGCGAACTGGGCTTCACCCATGTCGAGCTGATGCCGGTCGCCGAGCACCCCTTCGGCGGTTCCTGGGGCTACCAGGTCACCGGCTTCTACGCCCCCACCTCCCGCCTCGGCACCCCCGACGACTTCAAGTACCTGATCGACGCGCTGCACCGGGCCGGCATCGGCGTCCTCATGGACTGGGTGCCCGCCCACTTCCCGCGCGACGACTGGGCACTGGCCCAGTTCGACGGGGCCAACCTCTACGAGCACGCCGACCCGCAACGCGCCTCGCACCCCGACTGGGGCACCCTGGAGTTCGACTACGGGCGCAACGAGGTGCGCAATTTCCTCGTCGCCAACGCCGTGTACTGGTGCGAGGAGTTCCACATCGACGGCCTGCGCGTGGACGCCGTCGCCTCCATGCTCTACCTCGACTACTCCCGCGAGGACGGGCAGTGGGTGCCCAACATGTACGGCGGGCGCGAGGACCTCGCCGCCGTCGCCTTCCTGCAGGAGATGAACGCCACCGTGTACCGGCGCTGCCCCGGCGTCGTCACCATCGCCGAGGAGTCCACCGCCTGGGACGGCGTCACCCGGCCCACCGACATCGTGGGCGCCGGCGGCTTCGGCGGACTCGGCTTCGGGCTGAAGTGGAACATGGGCTGGATGCACGACTCGCTGGAGTACATCCAGCACGAGCCGGTGCACCGCAAGTACCACCACAACGAGATGACCTTCTCGATGGTCTACGCCTACAGCGAGAACTACGTCCTGCCCATCTCCCACGACGAGGTCGTGCACGGCAAGCAGGCGCTGGTCAGCAAGATGCCCGGCGACTGGTGGCAGCGCCGCGCCAACCACCGCGCCTACCTGGGCTTCATGTGGGCCCACCCCGGCAAGCAACTCCTCTTCATGGGACAGGAGTTCGCCCAGGGCGCCGAGTGGTCGGCGGACGCGGGGCCGGAGTGGTGGCTGATGGACGAGGGGTACTGCGCGGCCGGCGACCACCGCGGCATCCGGGACCTGGTGCGCGATCTGAACCTGCGGTACCGGGAGACGCCCGCCCTGTGGGAGCGGGACACCTCGCCGGAGGGCTTCGCGTGGATCGACGCGAACGCGGGCGAGGACAACGTCCTGTCGTTCGTGCGGTACGACGCGAAGGGCGCCCCGCTCGTCGTCGTGTGCAACTTCTCGCCGGTCGTCCGGCACGACTACCGGGTGGCGGTGCCGGAGCGCATCGGGGTGCTGCGGGAAGTGCTGAACACGGACGCGGAGCAGTACGGCGGGAGCGGGGTGAGCGGCGGCGAGCTGGTCAAGCCGGAGGCGGACGGACTGCGCATGACGCTGCCGCCGCTGGCCACGGTGTGGCTGAGGCCCGCATAGCCCCCGGCCCCGCGAGAGGCGCGTGGTGCCCGGCACCCCCCGAGGGGTGCCGGGCACCACGCGCCTCTCCGCGACGGCCTACCCGGGTTCCTCCGCGCCCTCCCGCCCCGAGGACGCGGCGGCGCTCTCGCGGGGGTCCGGCAGGCGGGTCGGCCCGTGGCGGTCCAGCGCGTCCTCCAGGGCGGCCCGCACCCCGGGCGGAAGCACCCCCGTGCCGCCCCAGTGGACGAGCGTCTCCGCCAGGAGGCGCAGCTTGGTGTTGGTGTGCTGGGAGACCTCCACCAGCACCCGCCACCCCGCCTCCGGCGTCACCCGCGCCAGCCCGACGACGATGCCGATCGCCTGGTCCACCACCGCGTGCGAGCTGACGGCCTCCTTGAGCTGGCAGATCTCCTCCTGCATGGCGAAGATCCGCGCCGCGTCCGCCGCCGCCCCCTCGCGGTCCTGCGGTTCCTGCCCAGCCCGGGCACTCGAGGTCATCGTCCCTCCGGGTTCCTGTTCGGGGCCCACCGTGCGGGGCGTTGCCTCCATGGTCGCGGCGCGGGCCGCCGTGTGCGAGCCGGGACGGAGTGTCACGGTCACCACCTCGCGCCACCGGCTGGACGGCGCAACCCCGGGTACTCGGGTGCCATGCACGAGAACACCGCACGACACGAGGCGCACAGGACGGACGACACGGGCGGCAAGCCGGCCGGCACCGCGGCCGAGGAGGTCCTGGAGGAGCTGAAGGAGCTCGGCGAGGAGGAGGACACCGACACCTCCGCCGGCACCCCCGGCGGCTCCGGCGACCCCCTCACCACCAGCCGCCACGCCAACCGCGAGGCCGCCGAGGGCCACCCCGAGGGCGAACCCGGCCGGACCGGCCACCGCGACTGACCGCGGCGGTCCCGCGGCCCGGGTCCGGGTCGGGGCCCGGGCTCCCGGGACCGATGCGCACCACGTGTTGCGCTTCGGGCATCACCACAGCTCAGCCCGGTGGGATGTGGCAGCTTCCCCCTCCGGGTGAGTACGCTGTGGGCATGACCGAATCGGCCTCCGCGCCCGATCTCGACCTGCGGCTGGTCCGCTACTTCGTGGCGGTCGCCGAGCACCGGCACTTCGGCCGGGCCGCCACGCACCTCCACCTCACCCAGCCCTCGCTCAGCCGCCAGGTTCACCGGCTGGAGCAGCAGCTCGGAGCCCGGCTCCTGGACCGCACTCCGCAGGGCAACGTCCTCACCGCGGCCGGGGAGGTCTTCCTGCCGCGGGCCCGCTCCCTGCTGCGGTCCGCGGACCAGACCGTGGCCGCCACCCGGGCCGCCGCCGAACCCAGCAGGCTCCTCGTCGGCTACACCCGCGGCCTCATCGTCACCCCCGCCGTCCGCGCCCTGCGGCGCCGGCACCCGGACGCCGAGGTGCAGGCGGTGTTCGTGGAGTTCGGCGACTCGGCCGCGGCACTGCGGGAGCACCGCGTCGACGCGATGGTGACCCGGCTGCCCCTCCCCACCGAGGGGCTGCGGGTGACGGTGCTGCGGGAGGAGATCCGCATGCTGCTGATGCCGGCCGACCACCCGCTGGCCGGCAAGGAGTCCCTCGGCCTCGAGGACATCGCGAACGAGCCGCTGCTCCGTGTGCCCGACCCGGAATGGAACGCCTACTGGCGGATGGACCCCCGGCCCGACGGGAGCCCCGTGCCTGACGGGCCGCTGGCCGAGTCCTACGAGGACAAGTTCGAGCTCGTGGCGAGCGGGGAGGCGGTGGCCATCGTCCCCGCCGCCCGTGACGGAGGCGTGCCGCGCCCCGACCTGACCGTCGTGCCGCTGCGCGACGTCCCGCCCAGCCACGTCGTCCTCGCCACGCGCGCGGGGGACCGCAGCCGCCTGGTGGCCGCGTTCAGCAAGGCGGCGGAGGCGTACCTCACCGCACCGGACGACCACGCGCCCACCGGCCCCCTGTCCTGAGGCCGCGCCGACCGGCTCCGCCTCACGCGTCGCCCAGCAGGACCACTTCGAGGGTGCGCGGTCCGTGCACCCCCTCCACCCGGTTCAGTTCGATGTCGCTCGTCGCCGAGGGGCCGGAGATCCAGGTGAGCGGGCGGCGCGGGTCCAGCCGTGCCACGGCCTGCGGGACGGAGCCCACCACCTGCTCCGGCACCCGCACCACGCAGATGTGGTGGTCCGGGATCAGCGTGATCCGGCGGCGGCCCTGGTCCGGGCTCCCGTCGAGGACGAGCGTGCCCGTCTCGGCGACCGCCACCGCGCAGCCGGTGACCACGGAGTCCACCCGGTCGAGCTCCGCCGCGGTGCTCGCCGCCTCGTCCGCGACCCGGGTCACCTCCGCGCCGGTGTCGGCCAGCCACGCCCCGTCGAGCCCCGGCGGGACCAGCACCGACCGTGCGCCCCGGCCCGCGAGCAGCACGGCGATCAGCGCGGACAGCTCCGGCACGCCGGCGCACCGGTGCACGAGGGCCCGGTAGTCCGCCAGGTTCTCGGCGAGCAGCTCCACCGTCCGTGCGAGCGACCGCTCCCCGTGCTCGCGCAGATAGTCGCGGGGGAGGGCCGCCTCGTAGGGCGTCCCGTCCGGTGTCACGTCGGCCAGCGCGCGCCGCACCCGGCCCAGAATGACGTCCCTGTCGCTCATTTCGCCCCGTCCTCTCCGCCGTTCGTCCGCCGCCACCAGTCCCGGAAGGGTTCCGCCGGCACCGGCGGCAGGTCCCGGCTCTCGCTCCACGCCCGGCCGGGACCGGGCAGCGTACGGGGGTGCAGGCGGCGGGTGCGGGAGGCGAGCCGCTGGCCGGCGCGCAGGGCGCCGGGGCGGCCGAAGGCCCAGCGGGCGGCCCGCATCGCCGCGCGTTCGGCGGCGTGCCCCTTGGCCGGCCGCAGCACCACCTTGGCGCCCTCACGGGTCGCCGTGCCGCCCTGCGCGACCCGCTCGCGCAGATGCACCAGCACCTCGGGGATGTCGATGGCGACCGGGCACACCTCGTAGCAGGCCCCGCACAGCGAGGAGGCGTACGGCAGCGAGGCGTCGATCTCGCTTCCGGTGCCCCTGAGTTGCGGGCTCAGGATGGCGCCGATCGGGCCCGGGTAGACGGAGCCGTAGGCGTGCCCGCCGGCCCGCTCGTACACCGGGCACACGTTCAGGCAGGCGGAGCAGCGGATGCAGCGCAGCGCCTGCCGGCCGACCTCGTCGGCGAGGGTGTCGGTGCGCCCGTTGTCCAGCAGCACCAGGTGGAAGGTTCTCGGCCCGTCGGCGCGGTCGGAGTCCGACGTCCCGGTCCACATCGAGGTGTACGGGTTCATCCGTTCAGCCGTCGAGGAGCGCGGGAGCGTCTGCAGGAACACCTCCAGGTCCCGCCAGGTCGGCACGATCTTCTCGATGCCGACCACCGAGATCAGCGTCTCCGGCAGGGTCAGGCACATCCGCCCGTTGCCCTCGGACTCCACGACGACGAGCGTGCCGGTCTCGGCGACCACGAAGTTGGCGCCCGAGATGCCGACCTTGGCGCGCAGGAACTTCTCCCGCAGGTGCAGCCGGGCCGCCTCGGCGAGTTCGGCGGGGGAGTCGGTGAGCCCCTCGGGCGCGGGCCTGCCCCACTCGCTCATCTCCCGCGCGAAGATCTCCCGGATCTCACCCCGGTTGCGGTGGATGGCGGGCACGAGGATGTGCGAGGGCCGGTCCTTGCCCAACTGCACGATCAGCTCGGCGAGGTCGGTCTCGTAGGCGCGGATGCCCTCGGCCTCCAGCGCCTCGTTGAGCCCGATCTCCTGCGTGGCCATCGACTTGACCTTGACGACCTCCGACTCGCCGGTCTCCCGGACGAGTCCGGCGACGATCCGGTTGGCCTCCTCGGCGTCGGCCGCCCAGTGCACGGTGCCGCCCGCCGCCGTCACCGTCTCCTCCACCTGCACCAGGTAGCGGTCCAGATGGCGCAGCGTGTGGTCCTTGATCCGCTTCCCCGCCTCGCGCAGTTCGGCCCAGTCGGACACCTCGGCGACCGCGTGGGCGCGCTTGGCGCGGATGGTGTGGGTGGCGTGCCGCAGGTTGCCGCGCAGGGTGGTGTCGCGGACCGCGTCGTGTGCCGCCTCGGGGAACGCGGGCATCCCGAGGTACGTGCCGCCGCTCGTCCCGCTCATACCAGGGGCTCCTCTTCCGTGCTCGCCAGGATCTCCGCCAGGTGCACCGGCCGCATGTCCACCTTCAGCCGGCTCATCGTGCCGCCCAGGTGCATCAGGCAGGAGTTGTCCGCCGCGCACAGCGCGTCCGCGCCGGTGGCCTCCGCGTTGCGCACCTTGTCGACGCCCATTGCGGTGGACACGTCGGCGTTCTTCACCGCGAACGTGCCGCCGAAGCCGCAGCACTCCTCGGCGCCCGGCAGTTCGACCAGCTCCAGCCCCTTCACCGCCCGCAGCAGCCGCAGCGGCCGGTCCCCGAGGCCCAGGGCGCGCAGCCCGTGGCAGGTGGGGTGGTAGGTCACCGTGTGCGGGTAGAAGGCGCCGACGTCGCTCACGCCCAGGACGTCGACCAGGAACTCGCTCAGCTCGTACGTCCTCGGCACGACCGGCGCGAGTGTGCGGGCCAGGGTGTCGCCCCGGCCCTCCGCCCGCGCGCGCTCGCCCATCCGCGGGTACAGCTCCCGCACCATCGCCCCGCAGGACCCGGAGGGCGTCACGATCGCGTCGTAGTCCGCGAAGACCTCGGCGTACCGCCGGGCCAGCGGTTCGGCCTCGTGCCGGTAGCCGGTGTTGTAGTGCGCCTGCCCGCAGCAGGTCTGGCCGGCGGGGAAGTCCACCTCGACGCCGAGCCGTCTCAGCAGCTTCACCACGGCACGGCCGGTGTCGGGATAGAGCGTGTCGTTGACGCAGGTCAGGAAGAGGGCGACACGCATGGTGGCTCCTTGCTGTCGATCATCTGAGAGGTACGGCGTACGACGCGACGGCGGTAGGGGACCTTACCCCGTGCCACCCGCCGCATCCCGTCGTCGTACGGGGGCGGACCCTGCCGCCCGCGCGGCGAGCCGGGCCCCGGCCGCCCGCCAGGCGGCGGTGCCGCCGCGCGGCTCGTAGCGCGTGAGCGGCTGGGTGCGGGCCAGCAGCCGGCGCATCCCGGCCCGGTCGCCGACCAGCCCGTGGGCGCGCGCCTGCACCAGGACGTTGCCGAGTGCCGCCGCCTCGGCGGGCCCCGCCACCACCGGCAGCCCGCAGGCGTCGGCCGTGAGCTGGCACAGCAGGGTGTTGCGGGCGCCGCCGCCGACGATGTGCACCACGTCGACCGGACGGTCCGCGAGCGACCGCGCCTCGGCGATCGCCCCGCGGTGGGCCAGCGCGAGCGAGTCGAGGATGACCCGGGTGGTCTCTGCGGGGGAGTCCGGCACCGGCTGCCCGGTGGCCCGGCACGCCTCCGCGATCCGCTCGGGCATGCGCCCCGGCGCGAGGAACGCGGCGTCCCCGGCGTCCACCACCGACCGCAGCGCGGGCACCTCGGCCGCCGCCCGCAGCAGCGCGGCCAGGTCCGGCTCGCCCCAGTCCCGCAGGCACTCCTGGAGCAGCCACAGGCCCATGATGTTGCGCAGGTACCGGACGGTGCCGTCCAGGCCCAGCTCGTTGGTGAAGTTGGCCTTCCGGCTCGTCTCCGTCAGCACCGGCGCGTCCAGCTCCAGGCCCGCCAGCGACCAGGTCCCGGTGCAGATGTACGCGAACCGCTCGCCCTCGGCCGGGACCGCGGCCACCGCCGAGGCGGTGTCGTGCGAGCCCACCGTCGTCACCGGCACCGGGCCGGTCAGCCCGGTCTCCTCCAGCACCCCGGGCCGCAGTAGTCCCGCCGGATCGCCCGGCCGCCGCAGCGGCGCGAACAGGTCCAGGTCGATGCCGAGGCGGGCGGCGAGGCCGTGCGCCCAGTCCCGGGTACGGGGGTCGAGGAGCTGGGTGGTGGAGGCGTTGGTCAGCTCGGTGCCCTGCTCGCCGGTGAGCCAGTACGCCAGCAGGTCCGGTATCAGCAACAGCCGCTCGGCACGCGCCAGTTGGGCGGTGCCGCGGGCGGCCACGAGTTGGTACAGGGTGTTGAAGGGCGCGTACTGCAGGCCGGTCGCCGCGTACAGCTCGGCGGCCGGCACCGTCTCCCACACCTTCTCCGCGACCCCCTCGGTGCGGGCGTCGCGGTAGTGCACCGGGTTGCCGAGCAGTGCCCCGTCCGCGTCGAGCAGCCCGTAGTCCACGGCCCAGCTGTCGATGCCGACGGAGTCCACCGGGCCGGCCGCCCGCAGCCCCGCGAGGACACCCCCGTACAGCCCCAGCACGTCCCAGCGCAGCCCCTCGGGCAGGCGCACCGGACGGTTGGGGAAGCGGTGCGCCTCGGACAGCTCCAGGGTGCCGGGGCCGACGCGGCCGACCATGACGCGCCCGCTGGAGGCGCCCAGGTCGACCGCGGCGTAGGACTTCACGGGCTCGCTCACCGCAGGAACGCGGCGGCGACGCCGGCGTCGACCGGGACGTGCAGCCCGGTGGTGTGCGTCAGGTCCCCGCCGGTCAGCGCGAACACCGCGTTCGCGACGTGCTCCGGCAGCACCTCGCGCTTGAGCAGGGTCCGCTGGGCGTAGAACTCGCCGAGCTTCTCCTCCTCGATGCCGTACGTCGCCGCCCGCTGGGCCCCCCAGCCGCCCGCGAAGATGCCCGAACCGCGCACCACGCCGTCCGGGTTGACGCCGTTGACGCGGATGCCGTGCCCGCCCAGCTCGGCCGCGAGCAGCCGCACCTGGTGGGCCTGGTCGGCCTTGGTCGCCGAGTAGGCGACGTTGTTCGGGCCGGCGAACACCGCGTTCTTCGAGGCGATGTAGACGAGGTCGCCGCCCAGCCCCTGCGCGATCATCACCCGGGCCGCCTCGCGGGAGACGAGGAAGGAACCGCGGGCCATGACGTCGTGCTGAAGATCCCAGTCCTTCGCGGTGGTCTCCAGGAGCGGCTTGGAGATGGAGATGCCGGCGTTGTTGACGACCAGGTCGACCCCGCCGAAGGCGAGCACGGCGGCCCTGAACGCCTCCGCGATCTGCTCTTCGTCCGTCACGTCCACGGTGACCGCCACGGCCCGGTCCGCTCCGCCCAGCTCCTCGGCGACGGCGGCGGCGTTCTCCGCGTTCAGGTCGGCGACGACGACGCAGGCGCCCTCGGCCACCAGCCGGTGCGCGATCGCCTTCCCGATGCCGCTGCCCGCGCCGGTCACCAGCGCCACCCGGGTCGCCAGCGGTTTCGGCCTCGGCATCCGCCGCAGCTTGGCCTCCTCCAGCGCCCAGTACTCGATGCGGAACTTCTCCGACTCCTCGATCGGCGCGTACGTCGAGACGGCCTCCGCCCCCCGCATCACGTTGATCGCGTTGACGTAGAACTCGCCGGCCACCCGCGCCGTCTGCTTGTCCTTGCCGAAGGAGAACATGCCCACGCCCGGCACCAGCACGATCGCCGGGTCGGCGCCGCGCATCGCGGGGGAGTCGGGTCCGGCGTGCCGCCGGTAGTAGGCGGCGTACTCCTCGCGGTACTCCGCGTGCAGCTCCTTCAGCCGGGCGACGGCCTCCTCCAGCGGTGCGGTGGGAGCCACGTCGAGGACGAGCGGGCGGACCTTGGTGCGCAGGAAGTGGTCGGGGCAGGAGGTGCCGAGTGCCGCGAGCCGGGGGTGCTCGGCCCGGGACAGGAAGTCCAGGACGACGTCCGCGTCCTCGAAGTGCCCCACCTGCGGCTTGTCCCTGGAGGCGAGCGCCCGCACGTGGGGCGCCAGCGCCGCCGCCCGCTCCCGCCGCTCGGCCCCGGGCAGCGGCGCGTAGCCGTCGAGCACCGGGCCGAAGGGTTCGGGCCTGCCCTTCTCGGCCAGGAAGGCCTCGGCGGTGCGGATGATGTGCAGCGAATTGCGCGCGCACTCCTCGGAGGTGTCGCCCCACGCGGTGATGCCGTGCCCGCCGAGGACGCAGCCGACGGCTTCCGGGTGGGCCGCCTTGACGGCCGCGATGTCCAGTCCGAGCTGGAAGCCGGGGCGCCGCCAGGGCACCCACACCACGCTGTCGCCGAAACACTCGGCGGTCAGCTTCTCCCCGTCGGCCGCGCAGGCCAGCGCGATGCCGGAGTCGGGGTGCAGGTGGTCCACGTGGGCGGCGTCCACCAGGCCGTGCATGGCGGTGTCGATGGAGGGCGCGGCGCCGCCCCTGCCGTGCAGGCAGTAGTCGAAGGCGGCGACCATCTCGTCCTCGCGCTCGACGCCCGGGTAGACGTCCCTGAGCGCCCGCAGCCGGTCGAAGCGCAGCACTGCGAGGCCGTCCCCGGTCAGGGTGCCGAGGTCGCCGCCGGACCCCTTGACCCACATCAGGTCCACGTCACCGCCGGTGACGGGGTCGGTCGCGGTGCCCTTGGCGGAGGTGTTGCCGCCGGCGTAGTTGGTGTTGCGGGGGTCGGCGCCGAGCCGGTGCGAGCGGGCGAGCAGGTCCTCGGCGGCGGGATGCAGTGCCATGTGCGTCTTCCGTCCTTGTGTGACGTGGGCGGCAGGGGGAGGGGAGCGGCCCGGGGGGGCGCGGGGTTGTCGTCTCTCACGGCTCCGTAGCGGAGCGCGTCCGGCCCCGGACCGGCCCGCGGCCGGCCGAGCCGGACGAGCCGGACGAGCCGGACGGAGCCGGTCGATGACCTTCGGTGCCTACGCGCCCCACCCCGCCTGCTCGCCGCCCACCCGCTCGGCGACGATCCGCTCCTGCCACCCGTCGGCGCGGTACGCCGCCATCGGGTCCGGGGCCAGCCCCGACTCCTCGCGCAGTTCACGGAGCAACGGGCGCACATCGGTGTTGTACGCGTCCATCAGCACCGCGTTGGCCTCCAGCACGTCCCCGGCGCGCTGCGCCGCCGCGAGCGCCTCGCCGTCCACGAGCAGCGCCTTCGCCGTGGCCTCCTGGACGTTCATCACCGAGCGGATGATCGCCGGGATCTTCGCCTCGATGTTGTGGCACTGGTCGAGCATGAAGGCGGTCTCGGAGGTGTAGCCGCCGCCCCGGATCACCTCGTACATGATCCGGAAGAGCTGGAAGGGGTCGGCCGCGCCCACCATCAGGTCGTCGTCGGCGTAGAAGCGGGAGTTGAAGTCGAAGCCGCCGAGCTTCTCCTCGCGCAGCAGGGTGGCCACGATGAACTCGATGTTGGTGCCGGGCGCGTGATGGCCGGTGTCGACGACGACCTGCGCCTTCTCGCCCAGCTTGAGGCAGTGCGCGTAGGCGGTGCCCCAGTCCGGGACGTCCGTGGCGTAGAAGGCCGGCTCGAAGAACTTGTACTCCAGCAGCATCCGCTGCCCCTCGCCGAGGCGTTCGTAGACCTCGGCGAGGCCCTCGGCCAGGCGGTCCTGACGGGAGCGGAGGTCGTCCTGACCGGGGTAGTTGGTGCCGTCGGCGAACCAGAGCTTCAGGTCGCGGGAGCCGGTGGCGTCCATGATGTCGACGCATTCGAGCAGGTGGTCGACCGCCTTGCGGCGCACACCGGCCTCGGGATGGCAGATGCTGCCCAGCCGGTAGTCGTCGTCCTGGAAGGTGTTCGAATTGATCGCGCCGATCCTCACTCCGCGTTCCTCGGCGTGCGCGGCCAGCGCGGCGTAGTCGTCGACCCTGTCCCAGGGGATGTGCAGGGCGACCGTCGGGGCCGCGCCCGTGAACTCGTGGACCTTGGCCGCGTCGTCCAGTTTCTCGCGGGGGTCACGGGGCACGCCCTGCTGGGCGAAGACCTTGAACCGGGTTCCCGAGTTGCCGTACGCCCACGACGGCGTCTCGATGGCCTGGGTCTTGAGGGCGGCCTTCACCGCGGCGAGCTCGGTCACTTCGTGACTCCCGTGACGTCGGAACGATCCTCACGGCCGGGCACTGGCGCGTCCGTGCCGCGAAGCAGCAGGTTGTGAAACGATTCAGGAGGGAAGCTAAGGCGACCCGACAGGGGTGTCAACCCTTCGGGGAAGGACCGTTACGCGTGACGGTCTTGTGACCTACGGCGGACGAGAATTGTGTCCGGAACCCATTGACGCCGACTGTGCGGAACTTCTAACGTCCCGGCCATCCAGTTGAAACCTTTCACGACGTGGTGAGGGCCTCCTCCGTACGTCGTCGAGGAGCCCTCATGACCCAGCCGGCCGACAAGGGCCCGGTCCCCGTGCTCGCACTGAGGGGCGTGTCGAAGTCCTTCGGGGCCGTGCGTGCCCTGAGGGACGTGTCCCTGGAGCTGTTCCCAGGCGAGGTGCACGCCCTCGCCGGAGAGAACGGCGCGGGCAAGTCGACCCTCATCAAGGCACTCGCGGGAGTGCACCGGCCCGACTCCGGGCAGCTCCTGCTCGACGGCGCCCCGGCCGTCTTCCACGGGCCCGGCGACGCGCGGGACGCCGGCATCGCGGTGATCTACCAGGAGCCGACCCTCTTCCCCGACCTGTCGATCGCCGAGAACATCTTCATGGGCCGGCAGCCGCGGCGCGCCCTCGGCCGCATCGACCACCGGGCCACCCGCGCGGCCACGGCGGCCCTCATGGCGCGGCTCGGCGTCGACCTCGACCCCGAGCGCCCGGCGAGCGGACTGTCCATCGCCGACCAGCAGATCGTGGAGATCGCCAAGGCGCTCTCCTTCGACGCCCGCGTCCTGATCATGGACGAACCGACCGCCGCCCTCACCGGCAGCGAGGTCGCCCGCCTCTTCGGCGTGGTGCGCACCCTGCGCGAGCAGGGCGCCGCGGTGCTGTTCATCTCGCACCGCCTCGAGGAGATCTTCGAGATCTGCGAGCGGGTCACGACACTGCGCGACGGCGCCCGGATCGCGAGCGAACCGCTGGCCGGAATGACCGAGGACGACCTGGTCCGCCGCATGGTCGGCCGCGAACTCGACGAGCTCTACCCCAAACAGGACGTCAAGGCCGGCCAGGTCGCCCTGAGCGTCCGCCGGCTGACCCGCGAGGGCGTCTTCACCGACGTCTCCTTCGAGGTGCGGCGCGGCGAGATCGTCGGCCTGGCCGGACTCGTCGGCGCCGGGCGCACCGAGGTGGCCCGCGCGGTCTTCGGCATCGATCGCTGGGACGCCGGGGAGGTCGAACTCGACGGGCGCGGGCTCACCAACGGCGCACCCTCCACCGCGATGGCCGCCGGGCTCGCCCTGGTCCCCGAGGACCGCCGCGCCCAGGGCCTGGTGATGGACATGTCCATCGAGCGCAACATCGGACTCACCGGGCTGCGCACCACGGTGCGGGCCGGGCTGATGGACCGCGGCGCCGAACGCAGCCGCTCCCTGGACTGGGCCGTCAAACTCCAGGTCAAGTACGCCCGCATCGCCGACACCGTCAACACCTTGTCCGGCGGCAACCAGCAGAAGGTCGTCCTCGCCAAGTGGCTGGCCACCGGCCCCAAGGTGCTCATCGTCGACGAGCCCACCCGCGGCATCGACGTCGGCACCAAGGCCGAGGTGCACCGCCTGCTCGGCGAGCTGGCCGCCGACGGCGTCGCCATTTTGATGATCTCCTCCGACCTGCCCGAGATCCTCGGCATGGCCGACCGGGTCCTCGTCATGCACGAGGGCCGGCTCACCGCCGAGATCCCCCGCTCCGAAGCCACCGAGGAATCCGTGATGGCCGCTGCCACCGGGAGGGCCGCCGCATGACGGTGACCACTCCGCACCCCGCCGCCACCGAGGTGCCCAAGTCCAGCGGCACCCGGCTCGTCGACCGCGTCTTCAGGATGCGCGAACTCGCCATCCTCCTCGTCTTCCTGGTGATGATCGCCCTCACCCAGGCGGGCAACAGCGAGTTCCTGTCCGAACAGGGCATCAAGGACCTGCTGCTGAACGCGACCATCCTGGTGCTGGTCGCCACCGGCCAGTCCCTCGTCGTCCTCACCCGCAACGTCGACCTGTCGGTGGGCTCCACCCTCGGCATCAGCGCCTTCGCCGCGGGCCTCTACCTCCACGGCGGCGGCAACCCCGCCGTGGCGATCCTGCTCGCCGTGCTGCTCGGCATCGGCTTCGGCCTCCTCAACGGGCTGCTCGTCAGCCTCGGCCAGGTGCCCGCGCTCGTCGTCACCCTCGGCACGCTCTACATCATCCGCGGCATCGACTCCATCTGGGTCGGCTCCCGGCAGATCACCGCGGCCGACCTGCCCGGCGGCTTCGTCGACTTCGGCTCCGGCGGCCTCTCCGCCGTGCCGTGGCTCGCGATGATCGCGGCGGTGGTGCTCGTCGGCACCGCCTACTACCTCAAACACTTCGGCAGCGGCCGGGAGCTGTACGCGCTCGGCTCCAACCCGGAGGCCGCCCGCCTCGCCGGCATCCCCGTGCGCAAGCGCATCCTGCTGGCCTACACCTTCTGCGGCGCCCTCGCGGGCCTGGCCGGCGCGCTCTACCTCGCCCGCTTCGGCAACGTCGACTCCGGCACCGGCAACGGCTACGAACTCACCGTCGTCAGCGCCGTCGTCGTCGGCGGCGTCGTCTTCACCGGCGGCTCCGGCAGCGTGTACGGGGCCGCCCTCGGGGCCCTGCTGCTGACCTCCATCAACAGCGTGCTGCCCGCCCTCGGCGTCAGCTCCGTCTGGGTGCTCGCCATCAACGGTGTGCTGCTCATCCTGGCCATCGCGGTCGACCGGATCGTCGCCCTGCGGGTGGCCGACGCACTGAAGAAGAGGAACGCCCGCCATGCCTGACTCCCTGACGCGCCTCGTCCGCCGGCCCGGCCTGGGAAGGTGGGACTCGGCGGTGGGTGCCCTGCTCCTCGTCCTGCTGCTGCTCTCCTTCGCCTTCGTCGACGGCTTCGGCAACGCGCTGAACCTGTCCTTCCTCATCGGCAACACCCTGCCCATCGCGCTGATCGCGCTGCCGATGACCCTGCTCGTGGTCTCCGGCGAGATCGACCTGTCCGTCGCCTCCACCGCGGGCCTGTCCGGCTCCGTCATGGGCGCCCTGTGGAACCAGGGCATGAGCATCGAGACGATCATTCCGCTGTGCCTGCTGCTCGGCGCGGTGTGCGGACTGGTCAACGGGCTCCTGGTCACCCGGCTCGGACTGCCCTCCCTCGCCGTCACCATCGGCACCCTCGCCGCCTACCGGGGCATCGCGCAGATCGTGCTCGGCTCCGACGCGGTCACCGACTTCCCCACCCGGTACCTGGACTTCGCCGCCGGCCGCCTCGGCGACACCTTCCTGCCGCAGGCCTTCCTCCCGTTCCTGGTGCTGCTCGCGATCGCCGTGGTCGTCCTGCACGCCACCCCGTTCGGACGCTCGCTCTTCGCGATCGGCGCCAGCGAGGAGGCCGCCCGGTTCGCCGGCATCCGGGTCAAGCGGCACAAGCTGATCCTCTTCGTCGCCACCGGCTTCATGGCCTCCCTCACCGGAATCTTCTGGGCCCTGCACTACGCCAGCGCCCGTTACGACAACGCCACCGGCCTCGAACTCTCCGTCGTCGCCGCGGTCCTGCTCGGCGGGATCGACTTCGACGGCGGCAAGGGCACCCTCGGCGGCGCGATCGCCGGTGTCTTCCTGCTCGGCGCGCTGCAGAACGCGATGAGCCTGCTCAACGTCTCCGCCCAGTCGCAGATCGTCGTCACCGGCGTCCTGCTGGTCGTCTCCGTGCTCGGCCCCCGGGTGGCACGGCAGATCTCCGTCGCGCGGGCGGGCCGCAGGGCCGCGCCACCGGCGAACCCCACGAGCCGCGAACCGACGGCCGCCCCGACTCCGTAAGCCCCCGCCCCGTCCCTCGTTGGTACACCCGTAAAGGAATCGACGTCATGCGCTCGCCGAACATCCGCCGTACCTGTGCCGCCCTCGCCGCCGCCACCTCCCTCGCGCTCGCCCTGACCGCGTGCGGGGGCACCACCAAGAACGACGTCAAGGACGAGGGCGGCACGAACAAGTCGGCCGGCAAGGCCGACCCGAACGCCGCGACGAAGAAGGGCCTGACGGTCGCCTTCCTGCCCAAGCAGGTCAACAACCCCTACTTCACCAGCGCCGACAAGGGCGGCGAGAAGGCGCTGAAGGAACTCGGCTCCAGCTACAAGGAGGTCGGCCCGAACAGCGCCACCGACACCTCCGGCCAGGTCTCCTACGTCAACACGTTGACCCAGCAGCAGGTCGACGCGATGGCCGTCTCGGCGCAGGACCCGGGCGCGCTGTGCACCGCGCTCAAGCAGGCGATGAACAACAAGATCAAGGTCGTCACCTACGACTCCGACACCAAGACCGACTGCCGCAACGCCTTCATCTCCCAGGCCTCCGCCGAGGACCTCGGCCGCACCGAGGTGCAGCTCCTCGCCGAGCAGATCGGCTACAAGGGCGAGATCGCGATCCTGTCCGCCGCGCAGACCGCGACGAACCAGAACACCTGGATCGACTTCATGAAGGACGAGCTGAAGAAGGACAAGTACAAGGACATCAAGCTCGTCAAGACGGCCTACGGCAACGACGACGCCCAGCAGTCCTTCCAGCAGACCCAGGGCCTGCTCCAGGAGCACCCCGGGCTGAAGGGGATCATCTCGCCCACCACCGTCGGCATCAAGGCGGCCGCCCAGTACCTGTCCGGCTCCAAGTACAAGGGCAAGGTCAAGCTGACCGGCCTCGGGACCCCGAACGACATGCGCAAGTACGTCAAGAACGGCACCGTCGAGGCGTTCGAGCTGTGGGACCCGGCGAAGCTCGGCGAGCTCGCCGCCCGCACAGCCGTCGCGCTGTCCTCCGGACAGATCTCCGGCAAGGAGGGCGAGACCTTCAAGGCCGGTGACCTCGGCGAGTACACGATCGGCAAGGACGGCGTGATCGCGCTCGGCAAGCCCACCGTGTTCGACAAGAAGAACATCGACCGGTTCAACTTCTGAGCGACGGCCGAACGGTGCCTTATGGTGCCTTATTCTTCACTGATCGTTCGATCTCGCCGGGGGTCCCGGCGAGCGCGGGCCGGTCGCGGTACCGGTGGCCCTCGGGTCACCGGCCCCCCGGGCGGCCCGCTCCACCCCCTCAGGGAGCGGTAGTCCATGCAGCGCGTCTGTTTCCTCCTCAAGGTCCGCGAGGACCGCGTCGCCGAGTACCGCGAGCGGCACGCCTCCGTGTGGCCGGAGATGCGCGAGGCACTGTCGTCCACGGGCTGGCACAACTACTCGCTCTTCCTGCGTGAGGACGGCCTGCTCGTCGGCTACCTGGAGACCGAGGACTTCGAGGCGGCCAGGGCCGGCATGGAGACCACCGAGGTCAACGGCCGCTGGCAGGCCGAGATGGGCCCGCTCTTCGAGACGCTCGACGGAAGCCGCCCCGACGAGGCGATGAAACCGCTCACCGAGGTGTTCCACCTCGCCTGAGCCCCGCGGCCGGCCGTCCCGCGCGGACCGCCCGGCCGCCCGCTCCTCCCGCCCGCCCCGTCCGACCATCTCACCCGAGCCCTCACTGGAGGTCCCTGCGCCATGGCCCGTTCAGTGGGTATCAAGGACGTCGCCCGTGCCGCCGGAGTCTCGGTGGGCACCGTCTCCAACGTCATCAACCGGCCCGACACGGTCGCCTCCGAGACCCGTGCCCGGGTGCTCTCCGCGATCGACCGGCTCGGCTACGTCCGCAGCGAGTCCGCCCGCCAGCTCCGGGCCGGACGCAGCCGGATCATGGGGCTGCTCGTGCTCGACATGGGCAACCCCTTCTTCGTCGACGTCACCCGCGGCGCCGAACGGGCCGCCCGGGACGCCGGGCTCGGGGTGATGGTCTGCAACAGCGCCCAGAGCAGCGGCGAGGAGGCCGAGTACCTCGCCCTCTTCGCCGAACAGCGGGTGCGGGGCGTGCTGTTGACGCCCACCGACGCCAGTGGCCGCAACATCGACGCCTTCCGCCGCCACCGGATCCCGTTCGTCCTCGTCGACCGGGTCGCCGAGGGCACCACCGAGTGCTCCGTCTCCGTCGACGACGTCGCGGGCGGGGCGCTCGCGGTGCGGCACCTGGTCGACGCCGGGCACCGCTCGCTGGCGTACGTCAGCGGGCCGCCCGGGCTCAACCAGGTGCGGGACCGGCGCACGGGTGCGCTCAACGCGCTCGCCGAGGCGGGACTCGACGCGGACGTGCTGCGCGAACTGCCCACCGAACGGCTCGACGTGGCCGCGGGCCGTGACGCGGGCGCGCGGCTCCTCGGTCTGGCCGAGCGGCCCACCGCCGTGTTCTGCGCGAACGACCTGCTGGCGCTGGGGGTGCTGCAGGCGATGTTCGCGGCGGGGGTGCGGGTGCCGGAGGACCTGGCGATCGTCGGCTACGACGACATCGAGTTCGCGGCGGCCGCCGCCGTGCCGCTCACCTCGGTGCGGCAGCCGGCGGTCACGATGGGCGCGCTGGCGGCGGAGCTGCTGCTGGAGGAGACGGAGGCGGAGGCCGAGGCGAAGACGGGGCCGGCGGGCCGCCCGCACGAGCACCGCAGGGTCGTGCTCCAGCCCGAACTGGTCGTCCGCCGCTCCAGCCTGTCCCCGCGCTGAGCGCGAGCTCCGGGCCGGAGGAGGGGGTGTTCAGCCGCCGTTGCCCTTGAGGTGCGGCAGGGCCCTCGCCCCGCAGGCCCGCGCCGCCTGCGCGAGCAGCACATGGATGCGCTCCGTCAACTGGACCACGTCGTCCGCGGGGCGATGGAAGGTCAGCCGCACGTCACCGTGCCCCCGGGCCCGTTCGACCCGCAGCGTCAGCCCGTGCCGGTCCACCGCGAGCGGCCGCACCCGCACCGCGCCCTGCAGATGCCCGTGCTCCATCAGCCGGCTCAGCCGCTCCACGGCGTCGGGGTGGCAGTCCGCGAGGTGGGTCAGCAGTCGCGCCTCCGCCTCCGCCAGCGGGTCCGGCGCGGCGGCGGCGTACTCGTCGAGGTCGACCAGCACCGCGCCGGAGGCCCGCCGCAGCACCATCCGCGTCGGGCGGAAGAGGAGGTGCTCCTCCCGTGCCGTGAACCAGCCGGCCAGCCACAGCCGGGCGCGGATCCGTGCCCGCACCGGCACGGGGGCGACGTCGGCGAACTCCAGCACGGCCGCCGGTTCGCCGCGCGGCGCGCAGAGGGCGGCGGTGCGCAGGCCGCTGTCCTCGGGCACGGTCAGCAGGATCCCGCCGTCGGCCCCGACACGGTGGGCGCCGAGGAACTCCTCCTTGCCGCCCTCCGAGGTCACCGCGCAGCTCCACGCGGCGGCCGTCACCGACCGGGCGTGCTCCGCCGCGGTGGGCGCCGCCGTCCAGGTGTGGGAGTCACCCATGCCCAAGCCTCCTTAGGTAAGCCTCGCCTAACCTATCGGAGTTCGCGGGGTACGCCAACCGCACACCCCCGCGACGGCCGGCCCGCGCCGGGACCCGTCCTCAGGCCGAGACCGCTCCCCACAGCGCCCGCACGCACAGGTCCCGCACCTGTTCCCGGCTCAGCTCCCCGTGCCGCAGCCACTCCAGGCACACCGCCGTGGTGAAGGCCAGCCACCCGCGCACCGCCATCCGCAGTTCCGGCCCCTCCCCGGCGGGCCCGAACTCGGGGTCGGCCGCGAGCGCCGCGAGGATCTGCCGCTCCTGGGCGGCGAGCGAGCGCCGGTACACCTGACGCACCGCCCGGTCGCCGGCCGCGTCGGCGCGGTGGAAGGCGCGGAAGCCGTGCGCGTGCTCCGCCACGTAGCCGAGGAAGGTGTCGAGCCCGGCGGGCAACTGGGCGCGTACGGAAACCCCCGGCACGGCCGCCGTCATCCGCAGCATCCGCTCGCTCTCGCGCGCGACGACGGCGGCGAAGAAGTCCCGCTTGGTGGGGAAGTAGTGGTAGAGCAGTCCGCGCGACACCCCGGCGAGTTCGGCGACCCGCTCGATCCGCACGTCCTCGTAGGGGTCGTCCGAGAACAGCCGTGCCCCGACCGACAGCAACTGCTCCCGGCGCTCCTCCGTGCTCAACCGCCGCCGCACCCGCACCCTGCCCCCGTCGGTCATGGCCGCACTGTACTGGGGCCGCGCGCCGTCCCACGCCGCGCGCGGGGCGGTCAGGAGGCCGGGGCCTCCTGGTGGACCTCCTCGAACAGGGCGAGGGCCTCGGCGGGGTCGGGGCTCACCAGGCGTTCCAGTCCGGCCGCCGTGATCCGCGCCCAGCGGCCGGCCCGCTCCCACATCCGCTCCTCGAAGGCGCGGACGGCCTCGTCGGGGTCGGCGGGTCCGGCGGGTCCGGCGGGTCCGGCGGCGAGCGCCTCGGCGAGTTCGGCACCGTCCAGCATCGCGAGGTTCGCCCCCGCTCCCAGGGGCGGCATCAGATGCGCGGCGTCACCCAGCAGGGTCACCCCCGGAACATGGGTCCAGGTGTGCGACGCCGGGAGGGCGTACAGGGGTCGGCGGGTGAAGGAGGTGCCCTGCCGCAGGAGGTCGAGGACGGGGGAGGCCCAGCCCTCGAACAGGGTGAGCAGTGAGGCCCGCACGGCCTCCCCGTCGGCCTGGTCCGGGTGCGCGGGACGGTCGAGGGGTGCGCGGAACTGGGCGTACACCTTCACATGGCCGCCCCTGTTGCGCGGGGCGACGATCCCCCGGTTCACGCCGTACACCGCGACGGAACCGTCGCCGATCAGCCGGGCCAGGCCGGGGTGCCGCGTGTCGATGTCGTCGAGGGAGGTCTCGACCGTGGTGACGCCGGTGTAGCGCGGGCTCGCGGACGAGACCGCCGGGCGGACCCGCGACCGGGCGCCCCCGGCCCCGAGTCCGCAGGCCTCGCGGACGCTTGACGGGGCCTCGGGCGGGGACCACACTGGCCGCGTTATTGAACCCACGTACAACACGAGGTGCGCCGGGGGCGTGACCCGGCCGCCGCGCCGAGGGGAAGGGTGTCATGGCCCGGACGAGGACGGAGGCCGCCGCCCGGACGGCGCCCGGCACACCGGAAGGACTGCCCAAGGGGTTCCGCGGCGCGGAGGCGGGCTGGCCCGCACTGCACCGCATACCCCACCCCCCGCGCCGGCTGCCGCTGGCCGGGGACGTGCTCGGCGCCGACGTGCGCCGCCCGCTGCAGGACGCGATGCGCCACGGCCGCCTCCTCGGCCCGATATACCGGCGCAAGGTCTTCCGGCGGGAGTTCGTCTTCGTCTGGGGCGGCCGGTACGCCGCCGACCTGGCCGACGAGTCCAGGTTCGCCAAGCACGTCGGCCTCGGTGTGGCCAATCTGCGCCCCGTCGCCGGAGACGGGCTGTTCACCGCCTACAACCACGAGCCGAACTGGCAGCTCGCCCACGACGTGCTCGCGCCCGGCTTCAGCCGCGAGGCGATGAGCGGCTACCACCCGATGATGCTGGACGTCGCCGAACGGCTGCTCGACCGCTGGGACGCGGAGGAGAGGGCGGGCCGCCCCGTGGACGTACCCGCCGACATGACGAAACTGACCCTGGAGACGATCGCCCGCACCGGCTTCGGACACGACTTCGGCTCCTTCGAACGCCCCCGCCCGCACCCCTTCGTCACCGCGATGATCGGCACCCTCACCCACGCCCAGCGCCGCAACGCCGTCCCCGGGCCCCTCGCCCCGCTCCTCCTGCGGGCCGCCGCCCGCCGTAACGAGGACGACATCGCGCTGCTCAACCGCACGGTCGACGCGGTCGTCGCCGCCCGCCGCGAGGCCGACGGCTCCGGGAGCACCGGGGACCTGCTCGACCGGATGCTGGAGACCGCGCACCCCGAGACCGGCGAGCGGCTCGCCCCGGACAACGTGCGCCGGCAGGTCATCACCTTCCTCGTCGCCGGACACGAGACCACCTCGGGCGCGCTCTCCTTCGCCCTGTACCACCTCTCCCGCCACCCGGAGATCGCCGCCCGCGCCCGGGCCGAGGTCGACGAGGTCTGGGGCGAGGACCCCCGGCCCGGCTACGACCGGGTCGCCCGGCTCCGCCTGGTGCGCCGGATACTCGACGAGTCGCTGCGCCTGTGGCCCACCGCGCCCGCGTTCGCCCGCGAGGCACGCGAGGACACCGTGCTCGCCGGGGAGCACCCGATGCGGCGCGGCGCCTGGACGCTCGTCCTCACCCCGCTGCTGCACCGGGACCCCGAGGTGTGGGGCCCCGACGCGGAGCGCTTCGACCCCGGCCGCTTCGAGGCCGCCGCCGTACGGGCCCGCCCCGCGCACACCTTCAAGCCCTTCGGCACCGGCGCCCGCGCCTGCATCGGACGGCAGTTCGCCCTGCACGAGGCCACGCTCGTCCTGGGACTGCTCCTGCGCCGCTACACCGTGAAGCCGGACCCCGCCTACCGGCTCCGGATCGCCGAACGGCTCACGCTCATGCCCGAAGGACTGCGACTGGGACTGGAACGGCGCGAGGCCCCCGAACCGGTGCGGGCGTCACCGCCGGAGGACTCCTCAGCCCCGGGCCGTCCAGTGCGCGGGGCGGGGGAGTGAGGCCGGCAGCCTGGTGCCCGCGCCGCCGCGCGCGGCGGTGAGCTGCGGCCGGGTCAGGAACAGGGCGCCGGTGAGGTCGGCGTCCGTGAGGTCGGCATCGCGCAGATCGGTGCCGAGGAGATCCGCGCCGCGCAGATCCGCGCCGGTGAGGTCGGCCGCGATCAGACAGGCGCCGCGCAGGCTGACGCCCCGCAGGTCGGCTCCTCTGAGGCGGGCACCGGCCAGGTCGGCGCCCCGGCGGTCCTTGCGGCGGCCGCGCAGGCCCGCCCGGGCGAGCTCGCCGGCCCGCTGCAGCAGGGCGCCCACCTCCCGCCGGTGCGGTCCGACGTCCAGCCCGGCCAGTTCGTCCGGGGTGCCGAGGCTGAGCCGCTCCACGCGTTCCCGGGCGCGGCGCAGCTCGGCGTGGACAGGGCGGGCGGCGGGCAGGGCGAGGGCCTCGTCCAGGTGGTGGAGCAGCTCGTGCAACTGCTCGACGACCGGGAAGACGGCGAACATCAGCCGGGCGTGCTCCCGGCCGCCGGTCCGCCAGTCCCGCCCGCCAAAGGTGACCTGCGAGACCTTCTGTCCGGCGCCGAAGCAGTCGTAGACCGTGCAACCCGTGTATCCCTCGGGCCGCAGCCGGTCGTGGATGCCGCACCGGTGGTCGCCGCCGAGGTTCGGGCACGGCGTGCCCGCCGCCTTGTCCCGGGCGAAGTCGGCGGAGGCGCTGAACGGCAGGGCCACGCAGCAGAGCGCGAAACAGCGGGAGCAGTCCGCGCGCAGCTCGGGACCGGCGGGGGAGACGGGCATGTGCCTACCCTAGTCGGCGTTCGAACACCGGCCGGCGCTCGAACGCCGCTTGTTCGGGTGGCCTCAGACCTCGTCCCTGACCAGCGCCAGCAGCCGGTCCAGGACGCGGGGACCGCCGGCGCGCAGCCCGTCGTGCTCGAACTCGTCGGTGACCCAGGTGCGCAGGCCCCGGATCGCGCGGGCGGTCTCCAGCGCGTGCGCGGTGTCGACGTACATGTCCTCGTGGTAGACGGCGGCGGCCACCGGCACCTCGTTGGCCGCGAGGCGCTCGCGGTCGTACAGCGGCGCCCAGTCGGCGCGGGCCGCGAGCAGGTCCGCCGTCTCGCGCAGCGGGCGCAGCGCCGGATCGGACTCGAACATCCAGGGGTGCACGGACTCCCCGGTGAACAGCACCGGACCGTCCCCGGCCAGTGCCTTCGCCGCGTCGAACTGCGGGAACTCGGCGCGCACCCGCTCCGCGGACCAGGCGGTGGGGCGGCCCTGTCGGGTGTAGATCAGCTCGTGCATGAGCGCGTACAGAGGGTGCCCGGCGTACGAGAGCTGCGCCTGCGCCTCCTCCAGGAAGGCGTCGGAGAGCGCGGGCCCCTCGGGGGTGGTGACGAAGGCGTCCTCCAGGAGGTAGTGCAGCCGGTGGCTGCCCTCGGAGCCGCCGAGGAGGATGCCGAGGGACTGGAATGCCTCGACGGTGAGCCGGTAGCCGCCCGGCAGCACGACGGGTTCGTGGGCGAGGAGGTGCTCGGCGATGCGCCGGGCGCGCTCGACGTCCTGGGGGTAGCGGTCGTAGTGCGCGGCCACCTTGCGCTCGATGCGGGGGTACGCGGCGCGGTAGACGTCGTCCGCGTGGGCGCTCAGCGAGGGCAGACCGCCCGTGATCAGCGCGGCGCTCAGGCCCTCGGGCGCGGTGGACAGGTACCGCACGGTGCAGAAGCCGCCGAAGCTCTGGCCGAGGACGGTCCAGGGGGCGCCGCCGGTGAGCCGGGGGCGGATGGCCTCGCAGTCGCGGACGATGGCGTCGGCGCGGAAGTGGGCGAGGTAGTCGGCCTGCGCCGCGGGGCCGCCGCGCAGCGGCAGGGTCTGCCGGTTGGCGGGGGTGGAGGCGCCGGTGCCGCGCTGATCGAGCAGGAGGACGCGGTACTCCTCCAGTGCCCGGCCGAGCCAGGCCTGCTTCCCGCTGAAACGGTTCGCTCCGAAGCCGGGGCCGCCCTGCAGGTACAGCAGCCAGGGGAGGTCCTCCCCGGCCTTGTCACCGGCCACGGCCTCGCGGGCGTACAACTCGATCCGCTCGCCCTCGGGGTCGTCGTGGTCGAGGGGCACCGTGAACCTGTGATCGGTGAGGACGACGCCGGGTTGGCGGTAGGTGGGGCTCAAGGGGGTCTCCCTGGGGCGTGCGAACGGTGGGGCGGGTGGTGATCAGTCCAGCACATGACAGGGGAGCACGCGGACGGGGGTGGGGGAATCCCTGTGCGCGGCGCCCGGCCGGGCCGTCCGCCCTCATGCGCGCAGCCGGGAACGGTACTCGCCCGGGGGCATGCCCCGGGCGCGCCGGAAGGCTCGGCTGAACGCGTGCGGCGAGCCGTAGCCGACCGCACCGGCGATCGACTCCACCGGTTCCTCGGTGTCGCGGAGCCGCAGCGAGGCCAGGTCCATGCGCCACTGCTCCACGTACGCGCCGGGCGTCTGCCCGAGGGCCGACCGGAAGTGCCGGGACAGCGTCGCCCGCGAGACGCGCGTCGCGGCGGCCAGGGACTCGGTGGTCCAGGGGTGCTCCGGCCGGGCGTGGACGCACGCCAGGGCGTCGCGCACGACCGGGTCGCGCATCGCGCCCAGCCAGGAACCGGACCGCTCCTCGGGGTGGCGGTCGAGCCAGGCCCGGACGAACTGGACGAGCAGGAGGTCGACGATGCTGTTGACGGCGGCGGTGGCGCCGAACCCCGGTTGGGCGAGTTCCGCCGTGAGGAGTTCGACGGTCCGGCCGAGCTGTGCGTTCTCCCCGGCCGCGACGTGCATCGGCCGCGCGAGGGAGGACAGCACCGGCGTGCTCACCTCGGGGTCCTGCTCGTAGTGAAGGGTGATCACCTCGGTCGTGGCCGGTGCCGACCCCAGACGCAGGGCGCTTCCCCGGTCGATGGCCCGGACGGCCGCCTCCCGGTCGCAGGTGCCCATCGTCACGCCGGGGCCGCCGGCCATCCCGTGCGCGGTGCCGGGGGAGACCAGGACCGCGTCCCCGGCCCGGACCTCCAGGGGCTTGTCACCCGTGACGTGGAGCCACATCGTGCCGCGGGACACCACGTGCAGCGCCGCCCCCGGGTAGGAGTCCAGCCACTGGCCCCACAGCCCGCCGGCCTTCACCACCACCCCGAGCGCGCCGCGCGCCCCCGACACCCGCAAGACCTCCGCCAGCACGTCCATGGGGGCCATTGTCCCCGGCCGCCGGACACCGCGAGCGCGCGAGGGCGGCCGCACACGGCCCGCGCACGGCCCGCGGCCGGGGCGGCCCCTTCGCGGCTCAGACCACGTCGAGGACGATCTTGCCCCGCACCGTCCGGTCGAACAGCGCCTGGGCGGCCTCGGCGACCTCCTTCCAGTCGCCCCGCCGTCCGACCGGCACCGTGAGCCGCCCGGCCGCCACGAGGCCCAGAAGATCCGTCAGCTCCGCGCCGGGCGGCGTCAGATCGCCGTAGGTGGCGATCCGGCGCGGCTCGCCGAAGCCGAACAGGGCGCCCGAGGGGAACGTGGTGTCCTCGCCCGAGGCGGTGCCGACCAGGTGGAGGGTGCCGCCCTCGGCGAGGGAGCCCCACGCCCGGGCCGTCAGCGAACCGCCGACCGTGTCCAGCACGAGGTCGAAACGGCCCTCGGTCCCCGCCAGGTCGGTCAGCACCTCGCCGGCGCCGAGCCCGCGCAGGCCGTCGCCCCGGCCGGGCCCGCCGACGAGCGCCGTCACCCGGGCGCCCGCCAGCGCCGCCAACTGCACGGCGAAGCGTCCCACGCCGCCACTGGCACCGGTGACCAGCACGTTCCGCGCCAGCATGGACCGGGTGCGCAGCACGCGGAGCGCGGTGACACCGGCGATCCCCAGAGCGGCGGCGTCGGCCAGGTCCACACCCTCGGGGACGGTGCCGAGCCAGCCGGATCCGACGGCCACCCGCTCCGCCCACGCGTAGGGCGCCATCCCCAGCGCCACGCGCGCCCCCTCGGGCGGCCCCGAACCGTCGGAGGCGGCACGCAGCACGACACCGGACGCGTCGTGCCCGTGCACCGCGCCGGACGGCCACTGCTCCACGTACTTCAGCTCGCCGAAATTGAGACCGATGTGCCGTATCTCCACCAGCGCCTCACCGTCGGACGGCACGGGCTCGTCGACATCGGCGAACCGCACCGGTCCGGCCTCGGTGTGATCGACCACAAGGGCACGCATAGGGATCGTCCTTCTTCCGCAGGGGCGCCGGAACACCCGGCGCCGGCGCCGCTTCGTCTCCGCGGAGAACCGCGCCGGCGCCTGCTGGAAACCCTTTCGCGCCGCCGGACCGGCGACCATGCCCGTCCGGATCGATCAGTTGACGATCTGTGTCAGCGCGCCGGCCGGGACGCCGGACGCCGGACGAACCAGCGGCGGCCGCGGGCCTCGCGTGGCGCCTCGCGCGGCCCGGGATCCGCGGGTCCCGTCAGCCGGGCCGGCAGAGGCCGGTACGAGGCCGGGTCCGCGCGAAGTCCGTCGCCGCCGCCAGGGCGGCCCGCTCACCGTCCCGCCCCCCGGAGCAGGTCGACCGCGGTCTGGGCGGAGCGCCCGGGCACGCCCTCGCGTTCCGCGACGGTCCGCGCCGCACGCATTTCGCTGACCGCCCGTGCCGCGTGCGCGCGGGCCACCGGTCCGGCCCGCAGCATGCCGCCCAGCCCGGTCGCGGGGGCCGCGTCCTTCAGCGGCCCGTCGAGCGGCTCGGCCAACTCGCGCCCGTGGGCCGCCGTCGCGGGCCCGCGGGGGCCCGGGTGGTGCTGCCGTCCCCGATGAGACCGAGATCGCCGCCGTCGCGGGCCCGCGGGAACCCGCCTCGCGCAGCACCCAGAGCGCGGTGAGCAGCGGGGAGCCGACCCCGGGGTCGTACCACTGGACCCCGCACGAGCCGTAGGGCCTCTCGTCGAGCACCGTCGGATCGACCTGCCGCGTCTCGGGCCGGTGCGTCCCGGCGGCGTACAGCCCGACGGCACAGGCGAAGAGCATGAACCCCAGCGTCAGCACCCACCGGAAGAACGGCACATGTCCCATCTCGCTCCCCCTCCCCCCGAAGGGCCCCCAGCATCCCGGGGCGGCGCCGCGGGGGTGAGGGGCGGGCCCGGCAGCGCCCGGAGGGGCGGAACCGCTGGGCCCGGCAGGTGGCGGGGCCGGGCCCGTCCGGAGCCCGAAAGGCGGCCGGGCCGGGCCCTCTCCGGAGCCCGGCAGGCGCCCCCGGCTCACCAGTCGCCGTCGGCCACCGGCTTCCCCGGGGCGTCCCCCAGCGGCTTGATCTGGCCCGGGGCCGGGGACTGCCAGGGTTCGTGGTCCTCACCCAGCCACTCGCCCACCGGCTGCACCGACGTCAGCTCCTCCGCCGGCGCCACGTCCGTCCCGTCCTCGTCGAAGTAGTCGAACCAGGGCAGCCCCGCACGGGTGTACGCCGCCCTGTCCACCGGCGAGGGCGGCGGTGCCTCGCCGGTGATGCGGCGCCACTCCGGCGGTGTGACCAGGTGCACGAAGACCCGCGCCCCCGGCTCCGAGGACCAGTCGGCCGCGGGACGCTCGTCCCGGTAGATCTCCTGCCGCATGGTGCCGCCCACCCCCAGCCCCATCGCGGCGGCCCGGCGCTTGGGCGCGGACCCCGGCGCCGCCCCCGGTGCGGCCATGGCCATCGGCGCCGGCGGAGCGCCGTAGCCGCCGGCCGCGCCCGCCGTGCGGGACGCCCGTGCCAGCCGCCGCTGGTCCGCCCGCCACCGCTCCAGCTTCTCGGGACTCAGCGGGAAGGACTGCAACTGGATGCCGCCCCACACCTCCTCGCCGGTCACCTGGCCCTCCACCGTCGCCCCCAGCCCGAGCGGCACCGCCACGAACTGGCGCACGGTCCCCTTCCCGGAATTGATGCCGTCGAGCCAGGGCTGGCGCGGCAGCACCACGTAGTTCTGCGGGTCCCGGTCCAGCCGGGCGCTCCACGGCCTGCCCGAGACCGCGCACACCTTGCCCACCCCGACCTGCAACGCGGCCGGCTCCGTGGAACCGCCGAAGGCGAGCCACATCGCCTCCCGCAGGTACACCGGCAGCATCACCCCGCCGCGCTCGCGCCACTCGGCCGGAACGGTCTCCGCGTAGTCCTCCACGCGCCGGACGGGGAACTCGCCGAGCCCCGGCGGCAGCGCGTGCGTGCCCTTCTCCGGCAGCCGCAGCGTGCGGATGAAGCGCACCCGCACACCGCCCGGCAGCAGCAGTGTGTTCCCGTCGATCCGTACCGTGTCCTCGGGCATGTGCCGTCCCCCTGTCCGCCTTCCGGGCCCCGAGGCCCCGTCGGCCTCATGACCTCGTCGGTCTCGTCGTCTCCTCGGCCTTGCTTCGGCCGGGTGTCCGTGTCCGGCCCTCCGGCCGCGGCGGCTCGCGCGCCGGCCGGTCCGGCGCGTTCTCCGTCCACTCACTGAACGCCGTCAGGGGGCCGGCCGGTTCCGGCCGCGGCGGGGGAGCGGGAAGCGTTCGCGGAGGCGGGCCGGGCGGGCGGTGCCCAGGGCGTCCCGCAGCCGGGTCAGCCACCGGGCGCGTTCCCGCTGCTCACGGGTGTAACGGTCCAGCTCCTCCAGCAGGCGGCGCGAGCGGTGCTCGGTGTCCATCTCGTCCAGGATGCGGTTGACCTCGGTCAGCACCGCCCCCTGCAACTGCCACTGGCCGGGGTCGCGCTGCACCTCCTCCAGCATCAGCCGGGCCAGCCGGTCGCGGGTGGCCGCCGCGGTGGCCAGCTCGTTGGCGAGCCGTTCCTCCGCCGACTCGGCGTTGCTGCTGACGTGCGTGGTGACCAGCACCGCGTAGCTGACGACGGCGTCGGCGACCTGGGACAGCAGCTCCTCCACCACCACCCCGATCCCGGGCCGGAACAGCGGCCCGGGATCGCGGGCCTTGGCGAGGTCGGCGAAGGAGCGCGCCAGCACCCGCAGCACCACCGTGCAGATCTCCAGCGTGTCCAGGCCGGTGCGCAGCACCACCCGGTGCAGCAGTCCCTCCCGCACGCGCGGGTTGAGTTTCAGGCTCTCCTCGGCCTGCCGCAGGGAGGCGTCCACCCCGACGATGTCGTGGTCGAGGCGGCGCGCCTCGTAGAGCCGGGCGGTGGCCCGCTCCACCTCCGTGCGACCGGCCGCCTCCTCGCCCATGCGCAGCATGAGCTGCCGCATCCCGCGCGCCAGTTCCTCGATCGACTCCCCGGCGGTGCCCACCCACACCGGGGGTGCGAACAGCAGGTTGGTGGCCATGCCGACCACGGCCCCGATCAGGGTGTCGAGCACCCGCACCCACGCGGTGGAGCCGACCTGGGTCACGCCGAGGACCAGCATGGCGCTGATCGCCACCTCGACCACGAACTCCTCGACCCGCACCAGTTGCCCGACCCCCAGTGCGGCCAGGATCAGCAGGGCCAGGCTCCACCAGGTCAGGCCGACCAGCACGCTGAACCCGATGGCCACGACCACCCCGGCCACCACCGCGTTGACGCGCCGGATGCCGGTCGTCAGCGTCGAGTACAGGGTGACCTGGACGACCAGCAGGGCGGTCAGGGGCGCGGTGAGCGGCAGGTGCTCGGGACTCAGCCGGAGGGCGACGATGTACGCGACGGTCGCGGCGGCGGTGGAACGCACCGACTGCACGATCACGGGATCGCGGTGCCACTTCGCCACCTGACCGGTGATCACGGACCAGGGCCTACGTACCTCTCGCATCCCTGGACCATTGCCCCCTCACCGGCGCATCGAACGCATCCGCCCCTCCGCTCACCTGGGTGCACCGGCCCGGGCGGGCATGAAGCGCGTCACTCGGCGCCGGGGACGTCCAGTTTGCCCAGGAACGCCGAGAGGTTGCCCAGGGTGCGCTCGATCTGCTCCTCGGTGGTCAGGCTCTCCTGGAACCTGCCGCCGCCCTCCGGGACCTTCTTGCCGCGCACGTAGAGCGAGCAGGCCAGGTCGGTGCACATGTACAGACCGACCGAGTTGCCCTCACGGCCCGCCGCGCCCGCCTTGCGCGCGGTCATCAGGGAGACGCCGCTGCCCGGGTGGGTGGTCAGGCACAGCGAGCACATGCTCCGGTGCAGGAAGCCGCGCTGCGCGGAGGCCAGGCGAAGGGTGACGCCGACGAGCCGGCTCCCGCGTTCGGTGACCAGGTAGCTGCGGTCGGGGGCGCCCGGGTCGCGCCAGCCGAGGAAGTCGAGCGCCTCCCAGTCCCGCTCGCCGAGGTCCCGGGGCACGGAGAGCCGCTGCGCCTCACCTTTCGAACAGTTGACGAACGAGCCGCGGATGTCGCGCTCGGTGAGGGATCGCATGGCGTGCTCCTGAAGTGTTTGCGTGTGAGCCTAGGGTTCCTAGGTTTCTAGGATCACACATACGGTAGGGAGCGAATGCCGGAGGGCGCCACGGGTTTTCTCGGGGCGAGCGGCGCGGAAAGGGAGAGGACCCTCCGCGCGCCTTCGCGACGGAGGGTCCTCGGGGGCACTCTGCCGAACCCCATGCCGCACGGGTGGCCCGTCCCGTGCGGCTCATGCGCCCCGGCGGCACCGCCCTACCCGTGTGGCGCAGTACCGCCTCACACCTTTGGCTCCCGGTGGGCGCGGATCAGCTCCGCGTAGCGGTGGCCGCTGCCCTTGATCGTGCGCCGCTGCGTCGCGTAGTCGACGTGGACCAGGCCGAAGCGCTTCTCGTAGCCGTAGGCCCACTCGAAGTTGTCCAGCAGCGACCAGGCGAAGTACCCGGCCAGCGGCACGCCCTTGCGGACGGCCGAGGCGCAGGCCGCCAGGTGCTCCTCCAGGTAGGCGGTGCGCTCGGGATCGTCGACCGTGCCGTCGGGGCCCACCACGTCGGGGTAGGCGGAGCCGTTCTCCGTGATGTACAGCCGCCGGGCGCCGTAGTCCTCGGTGAGGCGCAGCAGCAGTCGCTCGATGCCGTGCGCGTCGACCTCCCAGTCCATGCCGGTGCGCGGCAGTCCGGGCCGCCGCACCGCGCGGGCCCGGGGCGCCGGCCCGGTGGGGTCGTCCTCCACGACGGAGGGGAAGTAGTAGTTCAGGCCCAGCCAGTCCAGCGGTTCGGCCATCGCCGCCAGATCGCCCGCCCGCTCGGGCAGCTCGACGCCGTACACCTCGCGCATGTCCTCGGGGAAGCCGCGGCCGTGCACCGGGTCCAGCCACCAGCGGTTGGAATGGCCGTCCATCCGCCGGGCCGCCGCCACGTCCTCGGGCCGGTCGGTGGCCGGCTCGACCCAGGCCAGATTGTTGACGATCCCGACCTTCGCGTCCGGCACCGCCGCGCGCACCGCGCGGACGGCGAGTCCGTGCCCGAGCAGCAGATGGTACGAGGCCCGCACGGCCGCCGTCAGATCGGTCAGGCCCGGCGCCATCAGGCCCTCCAGATGGCCGATCCACGCCGAGCACAGCGGCTCGTTCAGCGTCGTCCACATCTTCACGCGGTCGCCGAGCCGCTCGGCGACGACACCGGCGTAGGAGGCGAAGGCGAGCGCGGTGTCGCGCTCGGGCCAGCCGCCCCGGTCCTGGAGCACCTGGGGCAGGTCCCAGTGGTAGAGCGTGACGGAGGGGGTGATGCCGGCCGCGAGGAGGGCGTCGATCAGCCGGTCGTAGAAGTCGAGCCCCTTGGCGTTGACCTCGCCGGTGCCGCCCGGCACCACACGCGGCCAGGCCACCGACAGCCGGTAGGCGTTGGTCCCGAGGCGGCGCATCAGCTCGATGTCCTCCTCCCACCGGTGGTAGTGGTCGCAGGCCACGTCCCCGTGGTCGCCGCCTGCCACCTTGCCGGGGGTGTGGGAGTAGGTGTCCCAGATCGAGGGGGAGCGGCCGTCCTCGGCGGCGGCCCCCTCGATCTGGTACGCCGCGGTGGCCGTGCCCCACAGGAAGTCGCGCGGGAAGGCGCCGAGGTCGATGGTCACGGGGGTCCTTTCGGGAAGGCGGTGCGTGGGGGCGGGGGGTGCGGTCACTTGACGGCTCCCGCGGTGAGGCCGGCCACGAGGTAGCGCTGGAGCAGCAGGAACCCGGCGACCACGGGCACGCTCACCACGAGCGAGGCGGCCATGATCTGGTTCCAGTACACGTCGTACTGCGTGGAGTAGCCCTGGAGCCCGACGGCGAGCGTGCGGGTGGTGTCGTTGGTCATGACGGAGGCGAACAGCACCTCGCCCCACGCGGTCATGAAGGCGTAGACGGCGACCGCGACGATGCCGGGGATCGCGGCCGGCACGACGACGCGGAACAGCGCGCCGAGCGGACCGCAGCCGTCGACCAGCGCCGCCTCGTCCAGGTCGCGCGGCACCGAGTCGAAGTAGCCGATCAGCATCCAGATCGAGAAGGGCAGGGAGAAGGTCAGATACGTCAGGATCAGCCCGCCGCGCGAACCGAACAGCGCGATCCCGGTGGCGTTGCCGATGTTGACGTACAGCAGGAACAGCGGCAGCAGGAAGAGGATGCCGGGGAACATCTGCGTGGACAGCACGGTCACCGTGAAGACCCGCTTGCCGCGGAAGCTGTAGCGGCTCACCGCGTAGGCGGAGAACACGGCGATGACGACGGAGCAGACGGTCGCCGCGCCCGCGACGATCAGCGAGTTCACGAAGTACTTCGCGAGCGGCACCGTCGACCAGATGTCGATGTACGGACGGATCGTCAGCTCGCTGGGCAGCCAGTGGAACGTACCGGTGACGTCCGCGAGCGGCTTCAGGGAACTGGAGACCATCACGTACACCGGCACCAGCACGAAGCCGGCCAGCAGGGTGAGGAAGATCCGCCGGGTCCACAGGAAGGCGCGCGGCGGCGCCATCGGGGAGCGGGGCGGCCTGGCGGTGCGGGGTGCCTTGGTCGTGCGGGGTGCCCGGGCGGTGCGGGGTGCCCCGGCGGTGCGTACGGTCTCAGACATCGGCCCTCTCCTCGGTGCGGCGGGGCCCGGTGCGGGCACGGCGGCCGGTCCGCTCGCGCGAGGTCAGCGCCAGGTAGACGCCCGTGACCACCAGCAGGAACAGCAGCAGCAGGACCGACATCGCCGAGCCGGTACCGAAGTTCCAGGTGACGAACGAGGCCTCGTAGATGTGGACCGAGATGAGGTCGGCGGCCCGCGGGGCGCCCCTGCCGAACAGCACGAACGGCGTGTTGAAGTCGTTGAACGTCCACAGGAACAGCACCAGCACCAGCACCTGGTTGACCGGGCGCAGGGAGGGCAGCGTGATGCGGCGGACGCGCTGCCACATCCCGGCGCCGTCCAGGGCCGCGGCCTCGTACAGCTCCTTGGGGATGTTCTGCAGTCCGGCCATCACGATGAGGAAGGCGAAGGGCCAGCCCTTCCACACCGACACCGTCAGCAGCGCGAAGAAGCTGTTGTCGCCGATGAGCCAGAAGGAGCGCCCTTCGGTGAGGTGGAGCTGGTCGTGCAGGACGTGGTTCACCAGGCCGTTGTCGTGCTGGAACATGAACACCCAGGTGATCACGGCCGCGTAGACCGGCAGCGCGTACGGCACCAGGAACAGGGCGCGCAGCAGACCGCGGCCGCGGAAGGTGTCCTGCATGCAGAGCGCGGCCGCCGTGCCGATGAGCCAGCACAGGGCGACCGACAGCAGGGTGAACACGACGGTGACGAGGAAGGAGTGCAGCAGCGCCTCGCCGACCGGGGCGTCGAAGTCCACCGACACCTTGTAGTTGTCGAGTCCGGACCAGGGCGCGGTGCCCCAGTCGCGGATGTAGAACTGGGTGAGCTCCTTGAAGCTCATCACGACGCCGATCACCATCGGCACCAGATGGACCAGGAGTTCGAGGATCAGGGCGGGCAGCAGGAGCAGGTAGGGCAGGGTGACGCGGCGGAGCCGCCCGGGGCGGCGGCGGGGGCCGCGCGCCGCACCGGGCGGGTCCTTGCGCACCGCCGGCTCCCGTGCCGGGGCGGTGGTGGTCATGCGGCTCACTTCTTGGGCATCTGCTGCTGGGCCTTGTCGAGCTTCGCCTTCACCGAGGCGGTGGTCACCGACCGGCCGCCGGCGGCGTCGGCGAACAGCTCCTTGACGGCCGTGCCGACCGTCGTCTCGAACTGCGACTCGTCGGCGACCTGCGGCAGCGCGGCGGCACTGGTGGCGAGGGTCTGCTTGAGGACGGCGGTGGCACCGGAGTTGAACGCCGGGTCCGACTGCGCCGCCTTCACCGGCGGGATCGAGCTGTACGCCTTGTTCAGCACCTTCTGCTCGGCGTCGCTGGTCATGAACTTCACGAAGCTGGTGGCGCCGTCGAGGTTGTGGGTGTTCTTGAAGACGGCCATGTTGATGCCGGCGACCATCGAGTTGACCTGGGTGCCGGTGCCGGGGGTGCCCGACTGCACGGGCACCGGCGCGAC
Source organism: Streptomyces griseoaurantiacus (assembly GCF_036189845.1). NCBI lineage: Bacteria > Bacillati > Actinomycetota > Actinomycetes > Kitasatosporales > Streptomycetaceae > Streptomyces > Streptomyces griseoaurantiacus. The sequence continues at coordinate 6,843,331 of NZ_CP108326.1, forward strand.
GCCGTAGGCGTCCTCGGCCATGCCCTGGGACTTCAGGTTGGCGGCGGCCGACTGCCACAGCAGCATCGCCGTCTTCCCCTTGGCGAAGTCGCTCACCGACTGGTTCTGCGCGTACTCGGCGTTGCCCGCCGGGATGGCCTTGTCCTTCGCCATCAGGTCGACGTACTGCTTGACCGCCGCCACGGCCTTGTCGTTGGTGAAGTCGGGCTTGCCGTCGGCGGTGAAGAAGTCGGCGCCGTGCTGCTTGGCGAAGACGAACACGTGGTGGATGTTCTCGGACAGGTTGGCGCCCTCGGCGCCGAGCGGGTTCTTGCCCTCGGCCTTGATCTTCTTGCCGTCGGCGACCAGTTCCTCCCACGTGGCGGGCGGCTGGGAGATCCCGGCGTCGGCGAAGATCTGCTTGTTGTAGTACAGCGCGTACGACATCGAGTACAGCGGGACCGCGGCCGGGTCCTTGCCCTCGGCGCCGGTCGAGCCGAGCGCGGAGTCGACGAAGCGGTCCTTGCCGCCGATCTTCGCGAGGTTCTTCGCGTCCCACGGCAGCAGTGCCCCGGTGGCCTGCAGGGAGGCGCTCCAGGTGTTGCCGATGTTCAGCACGTCGGGGCCCTGACCGGAGGTGGCGGCGGTCAGGATCCGGTTGAGCAGGTCCGACCAGGGCACGACCTCCAGCTTGACCTTGATGCCGGTCTGCTTCTCGAACTTGTCGAGCTCCGGCTGGAGGACCTTCTTGTCCACCTGGATGCTGGCGCCCTGGTTGGAGGCCCAGTACGTGAGCGTCTTCGGCGAGTCGTCGGACCCGCCGCTCGTCGACGAGCCGCCGCCGCAGGCGGTCACGGCGGTCAGCAGGGAGACGGTGACCGCGGCGGTGGCCGCGACTCGGGTTCTGCGCATGGCTCAGGCGTCCCTTTCCTCAGGGCGAGCGCGAGGACCGGTACGGGCGGGCCGGTACGGACCCGGACCCGATCGTTCCCCGAACGATCCTCATGGCTTAACTTAGGGCGTGAGTTAAGACCCCGCGGAAAGTCGCGTCAAGATGTCGCGCAAAGGTATCTTGCGTGGAGGGGAAGGCCGGGAGGAGCCACATGGCGGGGCGGAACGGGCGAACGGTGCGTGACCTGCGGCGCGGCAATCGCGCCGAGGTACTGCAACGGTTGTATTTCGACGGCCCGCTGAGCCGCTTCGAACTGGGTCCGGTGACCGGGCTCAGCTCCGGCTCGGTCAGCAACGTGGTTGCCGAACTCGTGGCCGACGGCCTGGTCGAGGAGGCCGGCTCCGTCGACTCCGACGGCGGCCGCCCGCGCACCCTGCTGCGGGTGGCCCCCACCGCCGGGTACATGATCGGCGTCGACGTCGGCGAGACCCGCGTCCGGGTCGAGCTGTTCGACCTCGCCCTCACCGAACTCGCCCGCACCGAACACCCCCTGGAGCACCACCGGTACGACGTCGACGTCGTCGTCGGCCACATCCTCGAGGGCATCGCCGAGGTCCTGGACACCACCGGACTCGCCCCCGAGCGCCTGCTCGGCGTCGGCATCGGCGTCCCCGGCATCGTGGCCCGCGAGGAGGACCGCGGCGCCGTCGTGCACGGCCAGACCATCGGCTGGGACGCCGTCCCGCTGGAGGCGCTGCTGCGCTCCGCGCGCCTGCTGCCCGACTCCGTGCCCTACTTCGCCGACAACGGCGCCCGCACCCTCGGCCAGGCCGAGATGTGGTTCGGCGCCGGACGAGGCGCCCGGGACGCGGTGGTCGTCCTCTTCGGCTCGGGCGTCGGCGCCTGCGTCGTCACCGGCGACATGACCGGCGGCCGGGCGGTCGAGTACGGCCACCTCACGGTACGGGTAGGGGGGCGCCGCTGCCGGTGCGGGGCGCTGGGCTGCCTGGAGGCGTACGCGGGCGCCGAGGCGCTGCTCGCACGCTGGCGCGAGGCCGGGGGAGAGGTGCCCGAGGAGGCCGACGAGGAGACCGCGCTCACCGCCCTGCTCGCGGCGGCCCACCCCGATGAAGGCGCCGCGGACGCTGAGGGCGCCGGAACCCCCGACCCGGTGGCCTCGGCGGTGCTGGAGGAGACGGCGGAGTACCTCGGCGCCGGCCTCTCCGACCTCATCAACCTCTTCCGCCCCGAACGCATCCTCATCGGCGGCTGGGCAGGCCTCCAGCTCGGCGCCCGCTTCCTCCCCGCGGTCCGTCGCCACGCGGCGGCGTACTCCCTGCGGTACCCCGCCGAAAGGGTCTCCATCGAACTGGGCCGACTGGGCCCGGACGCGGTGACGGTGGGCGCCGCGATCCTCCCCCTGGCCGACTTCTTCGCGGCCGGCGGACGCCGTACGGGCACCCCCGCCACCCCCGAACGCCGGCCACCGGGCTGGCGCGAGGCGCTGGAGGACCGGGCGTCGGGGGGCGGGGCGCGGTAGCCCCCCTCGCTCCCGTCCAGAGGCATCTCACCTCTTGTCACGGCACGTCCAGGCAGGCGCCCGCGGGCCGGAGCCCTGGCCGACCCCTCGGCGCCCCGGTCGGCGGACGGTCTCCGCGTCCGACGACCACGTCCGCAGCGGCGGTGGAACACTGCCGCATACGATCGGCAGGTGAACGACATCGTCATCCTGCATGAGGGCGCGACACCGTCCGCTCCCGACCTCGTCCTTCGTCCCTGGTGCACGGAGGACGTCGCCGCTCTTGTCGAGGTGTTCCGGGACCCCGCGCTGCGCCGCTGGACCGACTCGGTCGTGGAGAACGAGGGCGATGCGATCCGGTGGGTGCGGAACCAGGAGCAGGGCTGGGCAGCGCGGGAGCGGTTCGGGTTCGCGGTCCTCGACGCACGACCCGGTGCGCGCCACGGACGGTTGGCGGGCCATGTGGTCCTCAAGGAGGTGGCCTCCGGCAAACCGTCTGCCGAGGTGGGTTACTGGACCGCGGCACATGCCCGCGGGCGGGGTGTGGCCCCGCGCGCGGTGGAGGCCCTCACCGACTGGGCCTTCGACGTCCTGGCGGCCGACGGGCTGGAGCACCTGGAACTGCTGCACCAGGTGGACAACCGTGCCTCGTGCCGCGTGGCGCACAAGAGCCGGTACGTCCTCGACACCGTCCTGCCCGCGGCACCGCCCTCCTATCCCGGCGAGGGGCATCGGCACGTACGGCGCCGAGAGGCCTGAGATCTCACGGCTGCGGCGTACCGGGAACTCGGCCCCGTACCCCCTTGCCGGCCTCCCCTCCTCGTCCGGGACGCCCGGCTGCTAGCGTCCGGCACCATGTGGGCTCAAGTGATCGTGGCAGGACGCCCGGCGTGGCGGCACAGCCCTTCCGGAGTGGTCTTCCGGGCTGTTCCGGGTGGGACGTTCCGGATGGGTTTGTCCGACGAGGAACTGGACGCGGTTCGTGCGATCGAGCGGGCCGACGGTGCCGATGACGACCTCGGGGCGTTCTTCGTGGAGGCCGGCCGGGCCCGGCCGGTCCGGGAAGTACGGGTCGAGCCGTTCCTGATCGCCCGGCATCCGTTGACGGTGGCACAAGTGCGGCACTGGTTGCCCGAGTACGAGGACAGCTTCAGCGACTCGGCTTCGAGCACGGCCCGGCTGGAGGACGACCTGGACGACCTGCTCGGGGTGTTGCCCTTCCGATTGCCCAGCGAGGCGCAGTGGGAGTACGCGGCCCGGGCCGGTACGACCACTCTGACCTTCCGCGGGGACGGGAGGCCGGACGAGGACCAGGTGCTCGGCGACTTCGCGGACGAGGAACGCACCGCTGCCGCTGAGAACGCTTTCGGGCTGGCGGCGATGGGATCGGCGAACGAGATCTGCGCAGACGTGTGGATCCCGCATTTCGAGGACGCGCCGGAGGACGCCCGCCCTCGCAGCGGCGACGGACCGCGGACGGTGCGCGGAGGCGCCGCCGACCTCCACCCGTGGCAGGGCTGCGACGAGTGGCTGCTGTTGCTCTCGGCCATCCGCTACGAGTTCCGGCAGTTCACCGCGGTCCGCCCGGTCGCACCCGTGCCCTCCCGGTAGGACGGAACCCGGATGTCGGTGGTCCGTGCGCGCATGCCGGACCTGGTCCCGGCCCTGGACCGCCCGGCCGTCCGGCCGACTCGACCGGCCGGAGGCGGGAGCCTTCCGGACACGCGCACCTCCGCACGGGTGGGCCCTCCTGCCCCGCGGTGGAGGGCCCGCCCAGCCCTCGGTGTCCCCGTCGGCGGGCGGGTCTTCGCGTCCGGCGGGGCGGGGTTCAGGCTGCCGGGTCGGCGGACGGGTCGAGGGACCCCAGGGAACCCGGGAAGAGGTACTCCTTCGGTGGGGCGGTGGTGCTGTGGGCCCAGGCGTCGAAGAAGCCGGTCAGGTCCTTGCCGGAGACCTTCTGGGCGAGCGCCTCGAACTGGGGCCAGGACGCGTTGCCGTAGCGGTGGTCGCGCTGCCAGCGCTTGAGGGTGCCGAAGAACGCGTCGTCGCCGACCGTGCGGCGCAGGGCGTGCAGCATCATGGACCCCTTGCTGTACAGGGCGCCGTCCAGTTCGCGGCCCTGGCCGGGGTCGTACAGTCTCGTCGTCCAGAAGTCGGGGTCCTCCGCGCTCTCCTCCACCATGGCGGCGTAGAAGCCCTCGTCGAGGTCGGCCCCGGACTTCTCGTCCCACAGTTGGCCGGCGTACTGGGCGAAGCACTCGGCCAGGCAGCCGTCGCGCCAGTCGGTGAAGGAGACGCTGTTGCCGAACCACTGGTGGGCGTTCTCGTGGACCATGGAGAGGTCGAAGAGGCTTCCGTGGTAGGTCGGGCGGCTCTGTGTCTCCAGGGCGAGGGGGCCCTCGTCGTCGTTGCCGCTGATGACGATCGCCCCGGCCGAGGAGAAGGGGTACGGACCGAACTTCGAGGCCAGGAAGTCGAGGATCTCCGGGAGTTGTGCCTCCGCCTCGGGGTCGATGCGTGATCCCGGGCTGTAGGCGTTGACGACGGGTGTGCCGTCGGAGAGCTTCGAGGTGCGCATCGTGAACGTGTCGATGGCGATCGTGCTGAGGTACGTGGCCATCGGGCGGTCCTCGTACCAGCGGAACGTGCTCGTGTCCCGCTCGGTGGTGGTGGCGCCGGGCCGGCCGTTGCCGACCACCGTCCAGCCGGTGGGGACCGTGGCCGTGAGCCGGAAGGTGGCCTTGTCCGAGGGGTGGTCGTTGGCCGGGTACCAGGCCGTGGCGGAGTGCGGCTCCTCCGAGGCGTTCGCGCCGCCGTCGGCCAGGGTGTGCCAGCCCTTGCCGACGGGTTCTCCCGAGTAGCGGACGCGTACGGAGAACCGCGTGTTCTTCGCGACGGGTCGCGCGGGGGTGATGACGAGTTCGTGCGCGCCCTCGCGGGAGACCGTGCGGGCGGGTGTGCCGTTCACGGTGACGCCGGTGACCGTGAAGCCCTCCAGATCGAGGTGTAAGACGTCCAGGTCCTGCGTCGCGACGGCCTCCACCGTGGTGTCGCCCTCCAGGTACCGGGGGTGGGCCGGGTCGTAGTGCACGTGGACGTCGTACTCCGAGACGTCGTAGCCGGAGTTCCCGTCCTCGGGGAAGTAGGGGTCACCGAGCCCGCCTTCGCCGGAGGCGCCGGCGGCGGGCAGGGTGGTGAGGACGATGCCGGCGGCCACGGCCGTGGCGAGGGCGGTGGCGCGGCGGCGATGCCGGGGGGTCGGCATGTGTCGGCTCCTTCGGGGGTGTGGGGCGTTGCGTGCGGTGGTGTCGCACGCCGGGTGCCGGGTGCGAACCGTGGGGCGCGCCGCGAAGGGCGCGGAGCGAGCGGCGGGGACGCCAGGAGGGGCTTGTCCGGGCCTCAGTGGTGCGCGGCGAGTTTCCAGACGGCGCTGAGGAGCGCGTTGGTACTGGTGGTCTCGGTCTCCGGGTCCACGTTGTCCACGCGGTCGCACGCCGCGTGCGTGCAGTCGTCGATGCCCGTGGCGAAACCCCCCACGGGGATGCCCGCGTCACCGAAGGACACGTGGTCGCTGCCGCCGATGCCGATGGAGAAGGTGGGCAGGTTCCGGGCCGCGAAGTAGCTCTCGAACGCCTCGTTCGCCGCGGTGTCGTCCTCGACGACGAGCCACTGCCGGATGCTCTTGGTGCCGGCCATGTCCACGTTCACGTAGAGGTCGATCCGCTTGCGTTCGGCGGCGGACAGATCCTTCAGGTAGGCACTGGAGCCCACCATGCCGAGCTCCTCGGCGCCCCACCAGGCGAAGCGCAGATGACGGTCGGGCCGCAGACCCGACCTGGACACTTCGAGGGCGGTGGCGAGCAGGGCCGCGGAGCCGGAGCCGTTGTCGTTGATGCCGGGGCCGGTCTCCACGCTGTCGAGGTGCGCTCCGGCGAACAGGATGTGCTCGGGGTCGCCCCCGGGCCAGTCCGCGACGAGGTTGTAGCCGGTGGCGCCGTCGTGGGTGAAGCGGTGCAGGGTGGTGCGGAAGCCGGCCGAGTCCAGCGCGGCCTTCACATAGGCGACCGACTCGCGGTACCCCTCGGTGCCGTGGGCGCGGTTGCCCCCGGTTCGGTCCGCGATCCGCTCCAGGGCGGTGAGGTGCGGCATGACCTGGTTCGCGGTGACGACGGGCGGGTTGGGGGCCGCGGCGGGTTGGGCGGCGGCGGCCGGGGCCGCCACGAGGGCGGCGCACAGGCAGAGGACGGCGGCCACCCCGCCGAGGCGGAAGGACGTGCGACGGTCGTCCGGACGGCGGGGGGATGCGCTGATCGGGTGCGGCAGGTGCGTCGGGTGCATGGGTAGGGGTCTCTCCGGGAGGTCGGGCGAGGGGGCGTCGGCCGGACCGCGGGGAGCGTGCCCCGGGGGCCGGTACGGGAGCTCTTGGGCGCGGCACTGCGCGCTGTCCTGAGCCCGGTGGGAGAGACGGGACTGCGGTGACGTCAGTTGCAAAGAGAACGCAAAGTGTTGCGCGGTGGAGGAGTGCCGGACTACCGGAAGGCGGCGGGCCTCCTGACGCGGCGTCCGCGCCCGCCCGGGTGACGCCCGCCCTCCGCCGCTTCCCGTGCGTTTCGGCCGTGGCCGCCCGGGTACTTGCGCGTCGCTCCCGCGGGCCGCCGTGCCCGGGGGAGGGAAAGGGAGGACGACGACGTGAGCGACCACCGCCTCGAAGGGCCTGGAGAGAACGGCGATCCCGTACCGCGCGACATGCCCGACCAGCAGGCCGGCGCGGGCGAGGACCCCTGGGAGGCCGCCCCGGCCGCCGGACGGGAGGCGGGTGACGGCGAGGACGACGCCGCCGACGGCGGGGACACCGGCGCCGACGACACCACCGGCACCGAGGACGAGCCCACCCCCGACGAGCCCACCGGCTGACCGCCGGCCGGAGAACGGACGACCCCATGCGCATTCCGGACCGGCTCCGCGACTGGCCCGTCTACCGTCAGCTCACCGGCGAGGCCGGGGACCGCTCCGGCCGCGGTGGTGCCGCCACGTCACCCACCACCGCCCGCCTGCGCCCCCGCACCCACAGCGCCGACCGGGTGGTGAAGTCGGTCTGCCCGTACTGCGCCGTCGGCTGCGGCCAGGACGTGTACGTCAAGGACGAGAAGGTCGTGCAGATCGAGGGCGACCCCGACTCGCCCGTCAGCCGCGGCCGGCTCTGCCCGAAGGGCTCCGCCACCCTCCAGCTCACCACCGGGCCCTCCCGTGAACACCAGGTCCTCTACCGGCGCCCGCACGGCACCGACTGGGAGACCCTCGACCTGGACACCGCGATGGACATGGTCGCCGAGCGGGTGATCCGCACCCGCCGCGAGACCTGGGAGTGGGAGAAGGACGGCGCCCGCACCGCCCGCACCATGGGCATCGCCAGCCTCGGCGGCGCGACGCTGGACAACGAGGAGAACTACCTCATCAAGAAGCTGCTGACCGGCCTCGGCGTGGTGCAGGTGGAGAACCAGGCCCGGGTCTGCCACAGTGCCACCGTCGCCGGTCTCGGCACCTCCTTCGGGCGGGGCGGCGCCACCACCTTCATGCAGGACCTGCAGCACTCCGACTGCATCGTCATCCAGGGCTCCAACTTCGCCGAGGCCCACCCCGTCGGATTCCAGTGGGTCATGGAGGCCAAGGCGCGCGGCGCCCGCATCATCCACGTCGACCCCCGCTACACCCGCACCAGCGCACTCGCCGACCTGCACGTCCCGCTGCGGGCGGGCACCGACATCGCCTTCCTCGGCGGCATCATCAACCACGTCCTCACCGAGGAGAAGGACTTCCGCGAGTACGTCCTGAACTACACCAACGCGGCCACCCTGGTCGGCGAGGACTACAAGGACACCGAGGACCTCGGCGGCGTCTTCTCCGGACTCGACGAGGACGGGCACGTCTACGACCCGCACAGCTGGCAGTACGAGGGCACCGAGGTCCAGCAGCCCACCGGCGACCCCGACGAGCAGTACGAGGAGCGGACCGGCGGCTACGGCGGCTCCGAGACCCACGGCTCCGGCGGCGCCCGCACCGGCCCCTGGCCGCCCCGCGACGAGACCCTCCGACACCCGCGCTGCGTCTACCAGGTGCTCAAGCGGCACTACGCCCGCTACACCCCCGAACTCGTCGAGGAGATCTGCGGCGTCCCCAAGGAGACCTTCCTGGAGGTCTGCGAGGCGCTCACCGCGAACTCCGGGCCCGAGCGCACCAGCGCCTTCTGCTACGCCGTCGGCTGGACCCAGCACACGGTCGGCTCCCAGTACATCCGCGCCGCCAGCGTGCTCCAACTCCTGCTCGGCAACATCGGCCGCCCCGGCGGCGGCATCCAGGCCCTGCGCGGCCACGCCAGCATCCAGGGCTCCAGCGACATCCCCACCCTCTACAACCTCCTCCCCGGGTACCTGCCGATGCCGCACGCCCACGCCCACGAGACGCTCGACGACTTCATCGAGGCCAGCCGCACCAAGAAGGGCTTCTGGGCCGAGATGCGGTCCTACTTCGTCAGCCTCCTCAAGGCGTACTACGGCGAGGCGGCCACCCCCGAGAACGACTTCTGCTTCGACCACCTGCCGCGCCTGACCGGCGACCACTCCACCTACCAGACCGTCGCCGCCCAGCTCGACGGCACCTGCAAGGGCTACTTCCTGATGGGGGAGAACCCGGCCGTCGGCTCCGCCAACACCCGGCTGCAACGGCTCGGCATGGCCAACCTGGAGTGGCTGGTCGTCCGCGACTTCTCCCTCATCGAGTCCGCGACCTGGTGGAAGGACGGTCCCGAGATCGAGACCGGGGAACTGCGCACCGAGGACATCGGCACCGAGGTGTTCTTCTTCCCCGCCGCCGCGCACACCGAGAAGTCCGGCTCCTTCACCAACACCAACCGCTGGGTGCAGTGGCACCACACCGCCGTCGAACCCGAGGGCGACGCGCGCAGCGACCTGTGGTTCATGTACCACCTCGGCCGCCGCATCCGGGAGAAGCTGGCCGGCTCCACCGACCCGATGGACCGCCCGGTCCTCGACCTCGCCTGGGACTACCCGGTCACCGGCCCGCTGGAGGAGCCCGTCGCCGACGCGGTCCTCGCCGAGATCAGCGGACACGGCCCGGACGGCGGCCCACTGAGCGCCTACACCGAACTCAAGGACGACGGCTCCACCCGCTGCGGCTGCTGGATCTACTGCGGGGTCTACGCCGACGGCGTCAACCAGGCCGCCCGCAAGAAGCCGCACACCGAACAGGACTGGGTGGCCGCCGAGTGGGCCTGGGCCTGGCCCGCCAACCGCCGCATCCTCTACAACCGCGCCTCCGCCGCCCCCGACGGCACCCCCTGGAGCGAACGCAAGAGCTATGTGTGGTGGGACGCGGAGTCCGGCACCTGGACAGGCCACGACGTGCCCGACTTCGTCCCCGACCTCGCCCCGGACCACGTGCCCGAGGACGGCGCCGAGGGCGTGGCCGCCCTGCGCGGCGACGACCCGTTCATCATGCAGGCCGACGGCAAGGGCTGGCTGTTCACCCCGGCCGGGCTCGAGGACGGGCCGCTGCCCACCCACTACGAGCCGCAGGACTCGCCCTTCCCCAACGCCCTGTACCCCACCACCCCGCGCTCGCCCGTCCGGCAGACGATGGCGCGCGAGGGCAACCGCTACCACCCGAGCGGCGACGAGCCGGGTGCCGAGGTCTTCCCGTACGTGGTCACCACGCACCGGCTCACCGAGCACTTCACCGCGGGCGGCATGAGCCGCTGGTCGGGCTACCTCGCCGAACTCCAGCCGGAGTTCTTCTGCGAGATCTCCCCGCAGCTCGCCGCCGAACGCGGCCTCGAACACGGCGGCTGGGCCACCATCGTCACCGCCCGCAACGCCGTCGAGGCACGCGTCCTGGTGACCGAGCGGATCCGCCCGCTGCGGGTGCAGGGCCGCACCGTCCACCAGATCGGACTGCCCTTCCACTGGGGCCCCAACGGCGTGGTGACGGGGGACGCGGCCAACGAACTCGTCGCCATCTCCCTCGACCCCAACGCCCACATCCAGGAGGACAAGGCGCTCACCGCCGACATCCGCCCCGGCCGCCGGCCGCGCGGACCGGACCTGCCGAAACTGGTCGCCGAGTACCGGCGGCGCGCGGGCATCACCGAGCGGACCGGGACGGAGGTCAGGAAATGACGGACGTGACGGACGGGACCGGCCCCGCCGGCCCGCCGAGCACCCTCGCGAGCGGTGGCCGCGGCGTGCCGGACGGCATGGACCCGCACTCCGGTCGGGAACGCGTCGGCTTCTTCACCGACACCTCGGTGTGCATCGGCTGCAAGGCCTGCGAGGTGGCCTGCAAGGAGTGGAACGCCATCCCCGAGGACGGCATGTCCCTCACCGGGATGTCCTACGACAACACGGGCGCACTCGGCGCCTCCACCTGGCGCCACGTCGCCTTCGTCGAGCAGACCCGGCCCGCCCCCGAGGGGCGCACCGAACTCCCGCTGCTCGGCGGGCGGTCGGAGGCGGGCACGGCCTCCGGGGGCGGGGAGCCGCAGGGCGCGGGCGTGCCAGGCGGCGCCACCGCGCAGGAGACGGTGGAGGGCGGCAGCGGCGGCGACATCCGCTGGCTGATGTCCTCCGACGTGTGCAAGCACTGCACCCACGCCGCCTGCCTCGACGTCTGCCCCACCGGCGCGCTGTTCCGCACCGAGTTCGGCACCGTCGTCGTCCAGGAGGACGTCTGCAACGGCTGCGGCTACTGCGTCCCCGCCTGCCCCTACGGCGTCATCGAGCAACGCCCGGACGACGGACGGGCGTTCAAGTGCACCATGTGCTACGACCGCCTCGGCGCCGGCCAGGAACCCGCCTGCGCCAAGGCCTGCCCCACCGAGTCCATCCAGTTCGGCCCGCTGGACGAACTGCGCGCCCGCGCCGCCCTGCGCGTGGACCAACTGCACGAGGCCGGCGTCACCGAGGCCCGGCTCTACGGCGAGGACCCGGAGGACGGGGTCGGCGGCGACGGCGCCTTCTTCCTCCTCCTCGACGAACCCGAGGTGTACGGGCTGCCGCCGGACCCCGTCGTCACCACACGCGACCTCCCGGCGATGTGGAAACACGCGGGGGTGGCGGCGCTCTCCCTGCTGGGCGCGTGCGGCGCCGCCTTCGCGGCGGCGGCGGTGACCGGAAACACCGGAAGGGGCCGAGGATGACCAGCGCGGAGAGCTCCCTGCCCAGGCGGGCGGACGAGGGCGGACGGCACGGCAGGCACCGGCGCGGCGGACGCCGCAGGGGCGAGCAGCTCATGGTGCCGAAGGCCGAGTTCCAGTCGTACTACGGCCGCCCCGTCATCAAGGCGCCCTCCTGGGAGGCGCGGGACATCGCCGGGTACTTCTTCCTCGGCGGACTCGCCGGGGGCGGCTCCGTGCTCGCCGCCGGTGCACACCTCACCGGGCGGGCGAGCACGGCGAAGGCGATGAAGGTGTCCTCCCTCGCCGCCGTCTCGCTCTCGGCGGCGGCCCTCGTGCACGACCTGGGCGTGCCGAGCCGCTTCTACAACATGCTGCGCGTCGCCAAGCCGACCTCGCCGATGAGCGTCGGGTCCTGGCTGCTGGCGGCCTACGGTCCGGCGGCCGGTGCGGCCGCCGCCACCGCCGTCACCGGACGGCTGCCGAGGACGGGGGCGCTCGCGACGGGTGCCGCCGCGCTGCTCGGCCCCGCCCTCGCCTCCTACACCGCGGTCCTCGCCGCCGACACGGCCGTCCCCGCCTGGCACGGGGTCCACCGCGAACTGCCGTACCTGTTCGTGGCCTCGGCGACGGCGGCCTCGGCGGGCATGGCGCTGGCCGTGGGCCCGACCCGGGAGAACGCGCCGGCCCGCTGGGCGGCGGGCCTCGCGGCCGTCGCCGACGTGGCCGTCTCCCAGGCGGCCGAGCGGCGCCTCGGCATGGTCGCGCAGACGTGGCGGGAGGGACGGGCGGGGACGCTGCTGAAGACGGCGAAGGCCCTCACGGTCGGCGGGGCGGTGACGGCGGCCGTGCTGGGCCGCCGCTCCCGGATCGCCGCCGTCGCCGCGGGTGCCGCCCTGCTGGCCGGCTCCGCCTGCACCCGCTTCGGCGTCTTCGCCGCGGGCACCGCCTCCGCCGAGGACCCCAAGTACACGGTGGTCCCGCAACGGGAGCGCCTCGAGGCGGCGAAGGCGAAGGCGGAGACGGCGGCGACGGCGGCGGAGACGGAGAAGGGCTGACGGGAGGGGGGCGACGGCGGCGAAGACACGGCGAAGGCTGACGGGAGCCGGCGACGGCGGCGGCGAAGCGCTGATGCGCTGACGGCCCGGGCGAGGGCCCGGAGCCCACGGGTCGGGCGAGGGCCCCGAGCGGAGTCGCCCGCCCCCGCCGCCCCGTCCCCCCTACCGCCTCACCCCACCTTGCGCCCCCGCAAGGGCTCCGTGCCCGCCCCCGCGCCCTCCCGGAACCCCTGGAGGAACTCCTCCAGCACCTCCGTCGCCGGCTTCGTCGGCCGCCAGCCCAGCTCCACCCGCGCCCGTGTGCAGTCCATCAAGGGCAACCGCAGCACCGCGTCGAACAGGTGCGGGGAGGCCGGCAGCAGCCGCAGCCCCCAGGCCGCCGCCACCGCGGAGCGCACCGCCGTCCGCGGCAGCCGCACCTGCCGCCGCACCCCCAGCAGCTCCCCGAGCACCCCCGCGTCCACCGCCGGCTCCGCCGCGAGGTTGAACGCCCCCCGCACCTGCGTCCGCACCGCCAGCCGGTAGGCGTGCGCCGCGTCGTCCGTGTGCAGCGCCTGCACCCGCAGCCCCGGCACGTCCGGCAGGAACGGCAGCGTCTCCGGCTTCGCCAGCGGTCCCGGCAGGAACTTCCCGCCGAAGATCCGCCGCTGCTCGCTCGCCGACTCCCGCTTGAACAGGAACGCCGGCCGCATCCGTACCACCCGCACCTCCGGGTGCCGGTACTCGAAAGCGTCCAGCGTGCGCTCCAGGTACGCCTTCTCCCGGGTGTACGCGGCGTCCGGCCAGCCGTGCGTGGGCCAGGACTCGTCCACGGCCCGGTCCTTCGGCCCCGGCGAGTACGCGCCGACCGAGGAGGCGTGCACCAGCGCGGGCACCCCGGCCGCCGCCACCGCCTCGAAGACGCGGATGCTGCCGAGGACGTTGGTGCGCCAGGTGGTGGCCGGGTCGTGCGTCGGCTGGAACGCCCAGGCCAGATGTACGACCGCGTCCGCACCCTCGAACTCCCGCACGAGGTCGGTCTGCTCGGAGGCCAGGTCCACCGCGGACCACTGTGTGCCCGGCGGCCGCTCCTCGGGGAGGCGGCGCGCCAGACCGACGACCGACGCGATGTCCGGGTCCTCGGCGAGCAGGCGCATCACACTCGTGCCCACATTGCCGGTGGCCCCCGTGACGACGACCCTGCTGCCCGCTGTGCTGCTCACCCTCGGCTCCTCTCGCCGCTGCGACAACGAGGCGCCGGGTACCCGGCAGGCGGCGCCCCTACCGCCCGCACGGGGGAGGCCGGGACCGGCTCAGGCGCCGGGGCGGCCGCCGAACGCGTCCACCCCGGTCAGCCGTGCCGACAGCTCCCACAGCCGGGCCGCCTGCTCCGGGTCGCGCGCCCAGTCCTTCACGCCCTTGCGTGCGCCGTCCGCGGGGCCGGGTTCGGCGATGTCGCAGTCCTCGAGGTAGACCCCGCCCCGCTCGGCGAGCATCGGCGAGGTCGCGGCCCACACCTGGGTGGCCGCGCCCTGCTCGGGGCTCTTGAAGCCCGCCGGGTCGAGCGGCCGGCCCTCCTCGTCGACCCAGCCGCGCGCGACCATCTCCTCCCTCGGCAGATGCCGCTGCAGCGGGGTGAGGATGCCGCCCGGGTGCAGGGAGAACGCCCGGACGCCGCGGTCGCGGCCGAGCCGGTCGAGGTGGACGGCGAACAGCGCGTTCGCGGTCTTCGCCTGGCCGTATGCCCCCCACTTGTCGTAGCCGGTCCGCCAGTGCGGGTCCTCCCAGCGGATCGGGGAGGCGTGGTGGCCGACGGAGGAGACGGAGACGACACGCGCCCCGCCCGGCTCCAGGGCCGGCCACAGCCGGTTCACCAGGGCGAAGTGGCCCAGGTGGTTGGTGGCGAACTGCGCCTCCCAGCCCGGGCCGACCCGGGTCTCCGGGCAGGCCATGACGGCGGCGCTGTCGATGACGAGGTCGAGGGGGCGGCCGGTGGCGAGGAACCGCTCGGCGAAGCCGCGCACGCTGTCGAGGTCCCCGAGGTCGAGCTCGTCGACCTCCACGCCGCCGATCCCTTCCAGCGCCTCGGCGGCGGCGGAGGGCCGCCGGGCCGGCACGACCACCCGGGCGCCCGCTTTCGCCAGCGCCCGGGTGGTCTCCAGGCCGAGCCCGGAGTAGCCGCCGGTCACGACGGCCAGCCTGCCCGTGAGGTCGATGCCGCGCAGGACGTCGTCCGCCGTGCTGTGCGCGCCGAAACCGCTTCCGATGCCGTGCTGTGCAGTGGTCATGCGAGCACGCTACGGACTGGAGCGCGCTCGAAGGCAAGCGCGGGCACGGCGGACGTCACTCCGCCGGGGGCGCCGGCCTGCCCAGCGGGCCGCTGCCCTCCTCCAGCGAGGTGAGCAGGTGCACCGGGTCCCGGTAGACCGTGTCCGCCCCCGCGTCCTCCAGGGAAGCCCGCGGGATGCCCCCGCACAGGACGCCCACGCAGGTGACCCCGGCGCGGGTGCCCGCCCGCATGTCCCACACCGTGTCGCCGACGAACACCGCCCGCTCGGGCGGGATGCCGACGAGGTCGAGTGCGTGGTGGACGGGCTCCGGCGCGGGCTTGCCCGCCTCCACGTCGTCCGCGCTCGCCGTCGCGCGGATCGCGTCGTCGGCGTCGATCGCCCTGCGCAGGGCGGACAGTTCGGAACCGCCGGCGGAGGTGGCGAGCACCACCGTCCAGCCGGCCGCGTCCAGCCGCTTCAGCAGCCGGCCCGCGTCCTCGAAGGCGGGCAGCCGGTCGAAGTAGGCGCCGTACAGCGCCTTGTGGGCGGCACTGAGCGCCGCGACCTCCTCGTCCTCCAGGTTGTCGCCGAGAAGGTGGGCGATCAGATCGGTGGAGCCCAGGCCGACGGAGCGGTGGATGGCGTGCATGGACACGTGGTGCCCGGCCTGCCGGAAGGCCTCCCACCAGGTGGTGACGTGCAGATGATTGGTGTCGACGAGGGTCCCGTCGACGTCGAACACGGCGGCTCGCTCCATTGATTTCCCTTCTCTCTCGTGGAGGACGGGTACCACGGGAGAGCCCGGTCCACGCCGGGCGGGGGCGCGGGGAACCGCGCGTCTTCCCGGGGGCCGGAGGAGGAGCGCCGGGGTGGGGACGGACAGGGGCGGCGGGGGCGGCGGGACCTACGCGCCCCCGCCCGTCCACTTCAGCAGCCGCTCCACCGGCCATGTCGTGATCACGCGGTCGGCCGGGACCCCGCACTCCTCCGCCCGCGCGCAGCCGTACGCCTGCCAGTCGAGCTGCCCCGGCGCGTGCGCGTCGGTGTCCACCGAGAACAGCACCCCCGCCTCCACCGCCCGCCGCAGCAGCCGCCGGGGCGGGTCGAGGCGCTCGGGGCGGCTGTTGATCTCCACGGCCGTCCCCGACTCCGCGCACGCCGCGAACACCTCGTCCGCGTCGAAACGCGACTCCGGCCGTTCCCTGCCGGCCACCAGGCGGCCCGTGCAGTGCCCGAGCACGTCGGCGTGCGGATTGCGCACGGCGGCCACCATCCGCCGGGTCATCGGCCGCTCCTCCATCCGCAGTTTGGAGTGCACGGAGACGACGACCACGTCGAGCCGCTCCAGCAGTTCCGGCTCCTGGTCTAGCGAGCCGTCGTCGAGGATGTCGCACTCGATGCCGGTGAGCAGCCGGAACGGCGCCCACCGCTCATTCAGCTCCGCCACCACGTCGAGCTGTTCGCGCAGCCGGTCCGGGGACAGACCCCGGGCCACCGTGAGCCGGGGGGAGTGGTCGGTCAGCACCGCCCACTCGTGTCCCAGCCGTGCCGCGGTGCGCCCCATCTCCTCGACGGTGCTGCCGCCGTCGGACCAGTCGGAGTGCAGATGGCAGTCACCGCGCAGCCGCGCCCGCAGCTCCTCACCTCCTTGCACCAGCGGCCCGCCGACCTCGGCCTCCAGCTTCTCCAGATAGCCCGGCGTGCCGCCGTCCAGCGCCTCGCGCACCACCTGCGCGGTCTTCGGGCCGATGCCCTTGAGCCGCTCCAGCGAGCCCGTGCGGGCCCGCTCGGCCACGTCCCGCGCGGAGAGCGGGGCGAGGACGCCGGCCGCGGTGCGGAACGCGCGGACACGGTAGGTCGGCGCCTGGCTCCGCTCCAGCAGGAACGCGATCCGGTCCAGTGCCTCCAGCGGGTCCATCGGTGCCTCCTCGCCTGCCGGGCCGTCCTCGCCACCCTCGCTCACGGGGTGCCCCTCCGCACGGCGCTCACCCCTGCCGGACCGCGCCCGCCCCGGCCCCTGCCGGGTTTGCCCGTACCCCGCCCGGGTACTGCGAGCAGTCCCCGAACACCCCGAACCGCCCCGTGAGGAACACCCGCACCACGAAGGAGACCCCCATGACCGCGTCCGGCGCCTCCCCGGCAGCAGCGGCCCGCGTGGCCCTCGTCACCGGTTCGGACTCGGGGATCGGCCGCGCCACCGCCGTACGCCTCGCCGAGGCGGGGCTCGACGTGGGCATCACCTGGCACCGCGACGAGAAGGGCGCCGAGGACACCGCCGAGGAGGTCCGCGCGCTGGGCCGCCGCGCCGAGACGGCCCGCCTCGACCTGACCCGGCTGCCGGAGGCCGCCGACGTCGTCGACGACCTCGCCGACCGCCTCGGCCGCCTCGACGTCCTGGTGAACAACGCGGGCACCGGAACGGCCACCCCCTTCGTCGACCTCGCCCTCGAGGACGTCCGCGAGGTCCTCGAGGTGGACCTGCTCGGCCCGTTCCTGTGCGGGCAGCGGGCCGCCCGCCGGATGATCGCGCAGGGCGAGGGCGGCCGGATCGTCAACGTGACCTCCGTGCACGAGCACGCGCCCCGCGTCGGCGCCGCGCCCTACTGCGCCGCCAAGGGCGGCCTCGGACTGCTCACCCAGGTCATGGCGCTGGAACTCGCCGAGCACGGCATCACCGTCAACGCGGTGGCGCCCGGCGAGATCGCCACCCCCATGACCGGGCAGGAGGACACCGACCCGCACACCGAGCGACGGCCCGGCATCCCGCTCGGTCGGCCGGGCGACGCCCGGGAGATCGCCGCCGTCATCGCCTTCCTCGCGAGCCCCGACGCGTCCTACGTCACCGGCTCCTCCTGGGCGGCCGACGGCGGCATGCTCCGCATGGGCCCGATGGCCGGTTCCCACCTGGACGCCGACGACTGGCGCCGGCCCTGAGCCCGCGCGCGGCGATGAGACTGCGCACCGCCTCCTGCGAGGGCCCCGGCTACACCCGCGTCCGGTGCGGTCGCGGCTTCCGCTACCTGGACTGCCGCGGCGAACGCCTCGGCGACGCGGAGGCCCTCGCCCGCATCCGCGCCCTGGTCATCCCGCCCGCCTGGCGCGAGGTGTGGATCTGCCCCTGGCCCAACGGCCACCTCCAGGCGGTCGGCACCGACGACGCCGGACGCCGCCAGTACCTGTACCACGAGGAGTTCCGGGCCCGGCAGGACGAGACCAAGCACGCGCACGTCCGCGAGGTCGCCCGCGCCCTGCCCGAGCTGCGCGCGCACGTCCACGAGGACCTGCGCGGCCGCGGACTGACCCGCCCCCGGTCACCGCCTGTGCCGTGCGCCTGCTCGACCTGGGGTTCTTCCGCATCGGCAGCGACAGCCACGCCCGCAGGAGCGACACCTACGGCCTCACCACCATGCTCCGCGAGCACGTCACCTGCGGCCGGGGCGAGATCGCCTTCAACTCCCCCGCCAAGTCCGGGGTGCGCATGGTGCGGGCACTGGTCGACGAGGACGCCGAGAGGGTCGTACGGTCCCTGCTGCGCCGGCCGCACGGCGGGGACCGGCTGCTGGCCTACCGGGACGGCCGGACCTGGCACGAGCTGCGCGGAGCCGATCTGAACGAGGCGCTGCGCGCCCTCTCCGGCACCGACGTCACCGCCAAGGACTTCCGCACCTGGCACGCCACCGTGCCGGCGGCCGTCGCGGTGTCCGTGACCGTCGAGGCGGGCCGTGAGTCCGGGACCGCCCGCAAGCGGCAGATGACCCGGGCGGTCAAGGAGGTCAGCCGCTACCTGGGGAACACCCCGGCCGTGTGCCGCTCCTCCTACATCGACCCGAAGGTCTTCGTCGAGATGTTCGAGCAGGGGCACACCGTCGCGCCCGCGCTGAGCCGGCTCGGCGAGCACGGCGACTTCGGGCGGCCCGCCACGCAGGGAGCGGTGGAGGCCGCCGTCCTTGACCTGCTCGACGGCTGAACACTCACTACCCTCGAAGACATGACCGAGAGTGCGAGCCCTCACATCTCCTGGCCCCGGATCCTGGTGCTGGGGGTCCAGCCGGGCACGCCGCCCTTCCGTATCGTGCAGATCGACGGCGAGGTCGTCGGTGAGGCCGTGGGCCCCATCGACGTCCTCACGGTCGCCGCGGCGGCCGGCATCTCCGTGCACGACCTCGACGACCCCGAGGTGGTCCGCTGGGTCGGCGGCGACAAGTTCACCTGGACGGTGCGCACGCGGTGACCGCCGACGCCCGGAGGGTCAGCCGGCCGGCTTCGGGCGGGGCCTGCGGGCGTGCACCGCGCGGCCCATGCGGCGGCCCAGCAGCAGGTGGCCGATCAGCGCGCCGGACGTGTTCAGGATGACGTCGTCGATGTCGAAGGCCCGGCCGGTGATCAGCGCGCCCTGCACGAGCTCAACGGCCAGCATCACCAGCGCGGTCACCAGGCAGACCCGCAGCAGGCCGCGGGTGCCGGGGGAGAGCACCGGGAGCAGGAGGCCGAACGGCACGCCGAGCAGGACGTTCCCTCCGATCTGCTTCACGGCGTCGCGCAGGCCCGGCTGCTCGAGGTAGGCGCGCAGGGAGCGGCCCGGGTGCAGATTGCTGTGCGTCAGCGAGACGGAGGCGGGGGAGGGCTCCAGGGTCAGCCGGGCCAGGACGGCGGCGAAGGCGACCATCGCGGTGAAGGCGAGGAGCATCGCGAGCAACCGGAGGGGGAGGGGCAGCGGACGCGGACTCAGGTCCCGGGGGGCGGCGTCCCGGCCCCGGGGCGCGCGGCGCCGGGGTGTGCGTTCCCGGGGCGCGCGGTCCCCGGGCGCCCGGTCCCGGGGCGCGGACGCCGGCTTCCTCGTCAGGCGCCGGGTGCGGGTGGCGTGTCGTAGGCGCTGCGCCATGGTCGTCATTGAGATGCCGTCCCCTCTGCGGTCAACTGCCGCGCTTTCCGGGCCGGTTACCCGGGGTTGGAAGGGTGATGCGGGGGCCGCGCGGCCACTTCCGGCCGTCGGCGGCGCCCCGCCCCCGGTCACTTCCCGTACGTCACGCCGACGTCCTCGAAGCCCAGGGAGTGCAGCAGGCCGTCGAGCATGGCGGTGGTGTTCTCCTCGGCGCGGGCGGTCAGTTCGCTCTCCTTCGCGGCCTCGCCGATGTGCTTGACCGCCAGCTTCTGCACCGCGCGCTCGCTGTTGGGATTGTCGGAGAACAGGTCGCCGAGCCGGTCGAGCAGGCCCCGCTGCTTGGAGACGGCGTACGAGCGGTCGGGGTCG
This sequence comes from Streptomyces griseoaurantiacus, assembly GCF_036189845.1. Classification (NCBI taxonomy): domain Bacteria; kingdom Bacillati; phylum Actinomycetota; class Actinomycetes; order Kitasatosporales; family Streptomycetaceae; genus Streptomyces; species Streptomyces griseoaurantiacus. The sequence continues at coordinate 6,863,466 of NZ_CP108326.1, forward strand.
AGGGACGGCTTGCCGAGGGCGGCGTGCGGCAGCCGCAGCGTCGCGGAGGTGCGGTCCTCGTCGACCTTCACGTCACCCTCGCCGAGGCGCCCGAGATCGACGTAGGCGTCGACGGTGCCGGCGCCCACGTACAGCGTGCGGCTGCCGCGGACCGCGTCGGGCAGGAATTTCGCGTCCTTCTCCAGGTCCACGACGACCTGGAAGTTGCCGGACGCGGCCTCGTACCGGCTGAGGTCCTGGATGGACTTGAGCAGGGCGGGGCCGGAGCGGTCGTGGGTCTCCTCGCCGAACAGGTCCCGCAGCCCCGGCAGCACGGCCAGCCGCAGTCCGGCGAAGAGCACGGCGAGCACGGCGACCACGGCGATCAGCGCCCTGGCCCAGCCGGGCATCCGGCGGGCAGGGGCCCGGGCGGGGGAGCGTTCGGAGGTTTCCTTGCTGGACGTCGTCATGTCGACAGTCCTCCCTTCCCCTGCCGGATGCCCGCCAAATGCCTTGGCACAACGCCCGGTTGCCGATCGTCGGGAGGAGCCCCGGCGCATCCGGCCCCAGGAACGGCCGGAGGTCCGGCCTCAGGAACGGCCGGAGGCCGCCCCCGGGGACCCGAGGGCCTCCGCCATGCCGGCGCGCGGCGGCAGCACCTCGGCGACGCCGGTGATCCGCAGCACCCGCAGCGTCAGCGGGTGCGTGCACACCAGGTGGATCCGTCCGCCGTGGTCGAGGACCCGCGACCGGGCGCGGGTGAGCAGCCGCAGCCCGGAGCAGTCGAAGAAGTCCACCTGCCGCAGGTCGATCACGATCCGCGGGGCGGGCCGCTGCGTCACGGCGTCGAGCAGCGGCGTCAGTTCGACGGCCGCCGCGATGTCGATGTCACCGCGGAACTCGAGCACCGTGTACCCGTGTTCCGTGCGGACACGGAGATGCCGGCTCAACGGCGGGGGGTCCTGCTGCACGACGACATCTCCTTCTGGCTGCTCCTGCCCCGCTCTGCAAGTTACCCCGAAGGAGTGAAGTCCAGCATGTTCGATTGACATATGTCGGCCATTTAGCAAGGGAGTTGGCGGGTATCGACGGGGTAGCCGCATCGGGAGGCAGGGCGGACGGCGCGGAGCCCACGCCCGATCCCGTACGGAGGAGACATGGGACAGGTAGTGGCAGGCGTCGTCGTCCTCGACTGCGCCGAACCCGAGAAACTCGCGGCGTTCTACAAGGAGTTCCTGGACGGCGAGGAGAGCGACGCGAGCGCGAACCGGGTCGAGGTGCGCGCCGCCGACGGACTGCGGCTGGCGTTCCGCCGGGACGCCAACGCCACCCCGCCGAGCTGGCCGCGTCCGGAGAACTCCCTCCAGGTCCACCTCGACTTCCTGGTCGAGGACCTGGACGAGGCGGAGCGCCGGGTCGTCGCCCTCGGCGGACGCCCGCTGGAGACCAGGGACGCGCCGGGCCCCTACGAGGAGCGCGGCTACTCCGACCCGGCCGGCCACTCCTTCACCCTGCGCCGCACACCGGACCCCGCGCCGAAGCAGGGCTGAGGAGCGCGCCACGCGCGAGGGGGCGGTTCCGCACCGGAACCGCCCCCTCGCGCGCTCGGTACGTCAGTCCCGGCCGCTCTTCTCCGCCGTCGGCCACACGCCCGTGGAGCGCTCGATCGCCTTCGCACCGGCGCGGTCCGCCGCGCTGCGCACCACCGCGAAGATGGCTCCCTGCACCGCCGCGGCGAGCAGCACCTCGCCCCAGCCGCGGTCCCGGTCCAGCGCGTCGGGCGCGTCGTCCTCGTCCCGGAAGGCCTTCCAGGCGAGCTGGAAGGCCTTCCCGGCCAGCGCACCGCTCACCCAGCCGAGCGCGAAGCCGACGGGCTTGTAGGCGAGCGACAACTGCTGCTTCTTCTTTTTCGCCATGTACTTCTCCTTGATCGGAAAACGGGGTGGTCTCAGGCCCCGGCCGCGGGGACCGCCGGCACTTCCTCGCCCGCGGGCACCGGCCCGGGAGGGGTGCCCTCCCCGAACGGACGGCCGCCCAGCCGCTCACGGTCGTGCGGGGTGTGCCAGCCGTCCAGGTCGGGGCCGAGCGGCACGATGCCGGTCGGGTTGATGCCGGTGTGCACCTGGTAGTAGTGCCGCTTGATGTGGTCGAAGTCGACCGTGTCGCCGAACCCGGGGGTCTGGAACAGATCCCGCGCGTACGCCCACAGCACCGCGTTCTCGGCCAGCTTCCAGCGGTTGCACTTGAAGTGGCCGTGGTACACGGGGTCGAAACGGACCAGTGTGGTGAAGAGCCGGATGTCCGCCTCGGTGATCGTGTCCCCGACGAGGTACCGCTGCCCCGCCAGCCGGTCGGCAAGCCGCTCCAGGCGCCGGAACACCCCGGCGCACGCCTCCTCGTACTCCGCCTGGCCGGTCGCGAAGCCCGCGCGGTACACACCGTTGTTCACGTCCCGGTAGACGCCCTCCATCACCTCGTCGATCTCCTCCCGCAGCGGCTCCGGGTACAGGTCCGGGGCCCCGGGACGGTGCAGGGCCGTCCACTCGGTGGCGAGGTCGAGGGTGAGCTGCTGGTAGTCGTTGGTGACCAGCTTGCCGCTGGGCACGTCCACCACCGCCGGGACGCTGACGCCGCCCGGATGACCCGGCTCGCGGGCCTCGTACGCCTGTGCGAGGTGGCTGATCCCCAGTACCGGGTCGCGGCCGTCGGGATCGAGGGTGAAGCGCCAGCTCCGGTCGTCCTGGAGGGGGTCGGCGACCGCGAGCGACAGGGCGCCCTCGAGGCCCAGCAGCCGGCGCGAGACCAGCGCGCGGCTCGCCCACGGGCAGGCGCGGCTGACCACCAGGCGGTAGCGGCCCGCCTCCACCGGCCATCCCTCCCGCCCGTCGGCCGTGATCCGGTCACTGAAGTGACTGCGGGACCGCTTGAACGGCTTGTGCCCGTAGGCGCGGTTGCCCTCGCCCTCACCCATGCCGTGCTCCCTCCTGCGGCGCGCCCACCGGGGCCCGTCCGCGATGCGTACCGGTACGAGTGCCCTGGCCGACACTGTCCGATTCCCGCCCGGCGCCCCGGTGTGAGACGCCCGCGCACGGGCATTCGGCCACCGTGACAGGGACATCCTCGGACCGTAGGACACGGATCACCGTCTGGGTGGCACTCGCCGCCAATCTTCTGATCGCGGCGGCCAAGGCCGTCGGGGGACTCGTGGCGCACTCCCCTGCGCTGCTCTCGGAGGCCGCGCACTCCGTCGCCGACACGCTGAACGAGGTCTTCCTCCTGGCCGCGCTGCGCCGCAGCCGCCGCCCCGCCGACCGGGAGCACCCCTTCGGCTACGGCAAGGAGCGGTTCTTCTGGTCGCTGCTCGCCGCCGTCGGCATCTTCGTCATGGGCGGCTGCTTCTCCTTCTTCCAGGGCTACGAGGCGCTGCGGAGCGGGGCGGAGGAGACCACGCGGGGCTATGTGACCGGCCTGGTCGTCCTCGCCCTCGCCTTCCTGTTCGAAGGCGCCTCGCTGCTGCGGGCCGTGCACCAGGTGCGCAAGGAGGGCGGCTTCAGCCGGGAGAAGCTGAAGGACCCGGCGCTGCGCACGGTCGTCGCCGAGGACGGCACCGCCGTGCTCGGCGTGACCCTGGCGATGATCGGCATGGCGCTGCACATGGTGACCGGCCAGGTGGCGTACGAGGCCTCGGCCTCCCTCGCCATCGGCGCCCTGCTGGTGTACGTCGCCTACCGGCTCGGCCGCGAGGCCCGCGAGCAGCTCATCGGACAGGCGGCCGACCCCGGGCAGAGCGACCGGATCAAGGAACTGCTGGCCGTGCAGCCCGAGATCGACAGCGTGGAGTCGCTGCTGACCATGCAGATGGGCCCCGACGCCACCCTGGTGGCGGCCCGCGTCGACCTGGTGCCCGGCATGGACAGCGAGGAGGTCGAGGAGGCCGCGGTCCGCATCAAGGGCGAGATCGCCCGGTTGGCCCCGGAGGCGGCCGGCCGGATCTACCTCGACGTCACGGACGCGGCCATGCATGCCGCCGAACGCCGCCGCGGCCGGGCAGCCGAAAGCCCCGCCGCGACGGGGGAGCGCGGCGGGGCCTGACCTACGCGTGCCCGGCCCTGCCCGGGCCATGCGTTCCCCGTACGGAAACATCGCGAGATTCTTCCGGACGGGAGGGGAACCCCGGGACGACGGAGCCCGGACCCGGCGCTTTTGGTGCGGCGGCAGCGCTCAGACCAGCCGGCCGCTGGGGTGCGCGTAGCGCTCGATCAGGGCGCTGCGGGTCATCTCCAGCCGGTGGGCGAGGATGGTGCCGACGGTGCGGGTCAGGGCGAGTTCCAGGGAGGGGTCCCGCTCCCCGAGGGCGGCCACCACCGAGGCGTCGAACTCGTACGCCCGTACGGGACTGAAGGCCTCGGCACCGAAGTCCCACCGGTGCGGAGGGAACAGCCAGGACCAGCCCAGCAGGTCACCGGGCCCGAGCGTGGCCACGGAGATGCGCCGCTCGGCGAGGACGTACTGGTAGAGCGAGACCGTGCCGGAGCGCAGGACCCAGAACCGGTCGGCGACCCCACCGGCCTCGAAGATCCTGGTGTCCTCGGCGAACGCGACCTCGCGCGCCACGGACAGCAGCAGCGCGCGGTGCTCCGGGGAAAGGGCGTGCAGCACCCGGGGCGGAGCGGACATCACGACCTCCGTCACGCAGACAGAACCCCGTCCCCTCCATTGCACACCCGCGCCCGGCGTGGGGCGCGCGGAGCGGCCGGTGCGCCGCTCATCCGCGCTTGAGGGCGACCCCTCCGAAGACGTCCGTCGGCTCCGTCGCGGCGCCCGGCTCGGGCCGCCACAGCGGGCACGAGACGATCCCCGGCTCCAGCAGCTCCAGCCCCTCGTAGAACGCGGCGATCTGCGCGGGGCTGCGCAGCACGTACGGCACCGCACCGGTGTCGTCGTAGCCCTGCTGGGCCTCCTGCAGTGCCGCGTCCGTGTCGGTGCTGTCGTAGTGCACGAAGTAGCTGCCGGGGCAGAGCGCCGCCTGCAGCCGGCGCACGATCGACTTGGCCTCCTCGTAGTCCTGGACGTGTCCGAGGATGCCCATGAGCATCAGCGCGACCGGCTTGTCGAAGTCGAGGATCTTGCCCGCACGCTCCAGGATGCGCTCCGGCTCGTGCAGATCCGCGTCGATGTAGTCGGTGACGCCCTCGGGCGTGCTGGTGAGCAGCGCCTGCGCGTGGCGCAGCACCAGCGGGTCGTTGTCGACGTAGACGATCCGTGACTCGGGAGCCGTGCGCTGTGCCACCTGGTGGGTGTTGTCGTACGTCGGCAGCCCGGTGCCGACGTCGAGGAACTGGCGGACGCCGAGTTCACCGGCCACGTGGGTCACCGTGCGGATCAGGTACTGACGGGAGGCGCGGGCCATCGTCTCGATGTTGGGGGCGGTCTCCCGGTAGGCGTCGCCCGCGATCCGGTCGACCTCGTAGTTGTCCTTGCCGCCCATCCAGTAGTTCCAGATGCGGGCCGAGTGCGGCACCGTGGTGTCGATCTTGGACCATGCCTCCGGGTCGGGGATCGGGCCGTCCGTCATGGGGGTCTCCTGCCGTGCGTCTCGGGTACGTTTCTCAACTTACCGTCAACAGCCTTGCGGGACAGGTGTGTTGACCATGCGGGGGGCGGGGCCGGATCCCGTCCGGCGCCCGGCCCCCGCGAGGTGAACAGGGGCTACGCGACCAGGAAGTCGGCCCGTCCGGACTTGGCGCCCTCGAGGAAGACGATCATCTCCTCCCGGGAGTAGACCAGCGCGGGTCCCTCCGGGTCCCTGGACTGACGGAAGGCGACGCTGCCGTCGGGCAGCCGCTTCGCCTCGACGCAACTGCCGCCGTTCGTACCGCTCCAGGGCTTCTCCCAGCCCTCGGTGCCCAGTTCGCCGGCCGGCATGCCGCTGTAGACGGAACCCTCGGTTGCCATGATCACAACTCCTTACGCAGTTCGGCCAGGATGCTCCTGGTGCGGCGGACCGGCTCCGCCTGCACGGCCATCCGGTCCAGTACCTCTAGGTAGCTGACGACGTCGGAGGGCCGGTCCACGTACGAGGCACCGGCGAGGCTCTCCGTGTAGACGACGTCGGGGAGTTCGGAGAAGCCGAAACGGAAGTGGTGGAAGGGGCCGAAGGCGCCCGGGTGGGCGCCCACTCCGAACCGCATGATCTGGACGCGGACCCTCGGCCGGTCCAGGGCCTCGTCGAGCCGGTCCAGTTGCGCGCGCATCACGTCCGCTCCGCCGACCGGGCGGCGCAGCACCGTCTCGTCCAGGATCGCCCACAGGATCGGCGACTTGGGCCGGTCGAGCAGGTCCTGCCGTCTGACGCGCAGATCGACGCGGCGCGCGATCGCCTCCTCGGAATCGTTGGGGAACCCGGTGCGCAGCAGCGCGGTGGCGTAGTCGTACGTCTGCAACAGGCCGGGCACGTAGTGGGGCTCGTACATGCGGATGACGCTGGCCTCGCTCTCCAGGCTGACGTAGGCCCTGAACCAGTCCGGCAGTACGTCGCGGTAGCCGTACCACCAGCCGGGCTTGTTGGCCTCCCTCGCCATGGTGACGAAGTCCTCGACCTCCTTCGCCGGGACCCCGTAGGCGCGCAGGAGTTCCTTGACGTAGGGGATGCGCAGTCCGACCTCGGCCTTCTCCATCCGGCGCACCGTCAGCGGCGTGACCTCGATGATCCTGGCCGCCTCGTCGAAGGAGAGTCCGGCGCGGTCGCGCAGGTGCCGCAGCCGCTTGCCGAGGACCATCCGCAGGACGGTGGGCGCGCTGCCGGCGGGGCGGTTGTCACTCACGCCTGCCTCCCCGGAACGGCCGTCACCGCGTGCAGTGTGGCACGCGGCGCGGAGGAGGGACAGAGTGATGCCGATAGATCTGAAATTATCAGAACGCAGGTTGCGTACTGAGCTCGTACGCCACCATAGTGACCGAGTGACCTGCCGCACACCGCGTGTGCGGAAGGCTCAACGGCGCCCGTTTCCCGCGGCTCTGACGTGCCGTCGGGGACCGGTGCGGCGCACGCGACCGTGAGGCGAGACCTGGATGGCCACCGTGACCGACGGACAACCGAGGAGCTCGGCCCGGACCTCCGCGGCGGCCGGCGAACAGCCGGCCCCCGCACCGGGAGCGCCCGACCGCGCCCGCGCCTTATTCGTGCCACGCGCGGGCGCACCGCGCGAGGCCCCCGACGGCGGCCCGGAGAAGCCCCGGCAACGGCGGCCCCTGCCGCCCCCGGCCCTGCCGGACGCGGCCGCCGCCCCGCTACGCGCCTCCGCCGCGTCGCCCCCCGTGAAACCCATGGCCCCCACGCGGCCGCACCCGCCCGGCGACAGCCCGCTGCGCTTCACGGTTCCCGCCCACGCCTCCCGTGCCGCGCAGGTACGCCGCAGGGTGACCGAACACCTCGCCCGGCTCGCCCTGCCCGAGGACCTGAGCGACTCCGTGGTCCTCGCCACCGATGAGCTCTTCGCCAACGCCGTCACCCACACGGGTATTCGCGTCCACGACACCGTCACCCTCACGGTGGAACTGATCCGCGGCGCCGTACGCGTCATGGTCGCCGACCCCTCGCCCGTGCCGCCCCTGCCGCGCACGGTCGACGACGGCGCCGAGTCCGGGCGGGGCCTGGCCATCGTCAGCGTGCTCGCCGACGCGTGGGGCATCGCCCCGGCCGAGCCGGGGAAGCCCGGCAAACGGGTCTGGTTCACCCTCGCGCGCCCCGCCGCGCCGGAGGGGACGCCATGACCAGTGCCGTGGCCTGGGCGCTCCCGGCGGCGACGGCCGCCGCGGGACGCGAGCTCCTGCGCCGTGCGGCGGAGGAGCGGGACCTGATGCGCCGGGCCCAGGGCGACCCCGGCGCCCTCGCCCGGCACCGGCTCGCCCGCTGCCGCGCCGAGAACACCGAGGCACTGCGGACGATCGTCGACCGGCACGGCTGGCCCACCGGGCGACTGGTCGGCGAACCCGCCTCGACCGCGGCCCTGATGATCCTGCTGCACGCCCCCGACCTGGCCTTCCAGCTCCGCTGCCGCGACCTGGTCGCCGAGGCCGCCGCCGACGGCCACTGCCCCGCCGTGCACCTCGCCTACATCGCCGACCACTGCGCGGTGGCCCGGGGCGAACCGCAGTTCTACGGGACCCGCGTCAACCCCGTGACGCTGCGGCCGTACCCGGTGCGCTGCCCCGAGACCGTCGACGAGCGCCGCACGGACGTGGGGCTCGCCCCGCTGGAACAGCAGATGGCGGCGCTCCGCCGGGGGGCGTAGCACCGCCGTCCGCGTGGCGACCGGAGAGTCAGTGGCCTCCGTCGCGCTCCAGCACGAACACCGGGATCTCCCGGTCCGTCTTCTTCTGGTAGTCGGCGTACGCGGGATACGCGGCGACCGCGCGCTCCCACCACTCGGCCTTCTCCTCGCCCGTGAGCTCCCGGGCCGTCATGTCCTGCCGGACCGGGCCGTCCTGCAGCGTCACACGGGGGTCCGCGAGGACGTTGTGGTACCAGACGGGATGCTTGGGGGCACCGCCGAGGGAGGCGACGACGGCGTAGCGGCCCTCGTGCTCCACGCGCATCAGCGGGGTCTTGCGGAGCTTGCCGCTGCGGGCGCCGCGGGTGGTCAGGATGATGACGGGCAGGCCCGTGTCCCCGAGCGTCGTGCCCTCGGTACCGCCGGAGCTCTCGTACAACTCGACCTGTTCGCGCACCCACTGCGTCGGACTGGGCTCGTACTCACCCTCAAGAGGCATGGGTCTCCGTTCCTCGTAGGTGTCACGATTCAACATGATCGCGGACGTGGTTGTTCCGCCCGCCACGCGGAGCGGCGGGGCCGGCCCCGGGGCACCGCCGGACGTGCGGGGCCACCGCGCGGGCGAGCGCGGCCATGCCGGCGTCGTTCGGGTGCAGACCGTCCCCGCTGTCGTACGCGGGGTGCAGCCGCCCCGTGTCCCGCGGGTCCCGCAGGGCCGTGTCCACGTCGGCCACGGCGTCGAACACCCCGCCCGCCCGCAGCCGTCCGTTCACCTCCCGGCGTACCGCGTCCCGTGCCCGGTCCAGCTCCCGCGTCGGCGGCAGGGTGCAGCCCACCACCCGTATCCGGGCCGCCCGGGCCGCCCGTGCCAACTGCCGGTACCCCTCCAGCAGCTCCTCGGCCGTCACCGCCGTGCCCTCCGGTTCCCGCCCGCCGAGCAGGTCGTTGACGCCGAGGAGGACGACCGCCGTGCGCACGCCCGGCTGCCCGAGCACGTCCCGCCCGAACCGCCGCACCCCCGCCGGGTCGGTCCAGTCGGAGAGCAGCCGGTTGCCCCCGATCCCGGCGTTGACGACCGCGAGCCCGTCCGGACGCAGCAGGTCGGGCCAGCGCCGGTTGGCGTCGACGGTGGAGTGCGCGCCGTCCGTGATCGAGTCGCCGAAGGCCACCAGGGTCCCCTCCGCCCCGGCGGGGACGACGGTCAGCCCGGCCAGCACGTACCAGGAGCGCAACCCCGGCTCGGTGAACCCGTCGAGCCCGGGCGCGAGGGTGAGATCGCCGGAGCGCGGCGGTGAGAGGTGCGTGGTGGCGAAGGCGTCCCGGTGGTGGGTCGTGGGCCCGGTGGCGTCCGGCAGATACAGGCTCACCGTCAGGTCCCGGCCGCCTTCCACCTCGACGGGCAGCACGTCGGTGAGCACTTCCCGGCCAGGGCCGAGCATCGCCTTCGGCGACCCGCCGACGGTGACGGGCCTCGGCCGGGCCCCCTCCACCGCCACGGAGAGCGCGCCCACGGTCAGTTCCCCGGTGCCGTACAGATGGGACAGCCGCAGCCGCGCCCGGCTCCCCGAGGCGGTGGGGCGGACGACCATGCGCAGGGTCTGATCGCGGAAGGACCGCCCGAAGGGCATCGGGGCGGCCCCCCACACGGCGACGGTCCGGGCGGTGCTGCTCATGACCCGGGACTACCCGGTATCGGCGGGTGAACGCGTCCGCCCGTTCGGCCCGCGCACCCGTCCGCCGTACGCCCTTTCACCCGTGCGGCTTCGGCCAGTTCCCGCCGGCCGGGTGGTCTGGCCGAACTTTCCGGTGACCTGATGGTCGCCTCAGGCATCCAATGAACGGGCGTCCCCCCGACGCACGGCAAGGGCGAGTCTTCGCATGCGAGGTTCCTTCATGACGCACTCCACTGCCCACGAGGCAGCACCCCTCGACGCTTCCCAGGACGTACGGGTCCGCTTCCCCCAGGACCGCACGTGCCCCTACCATCCGCCCGCCGGCTACGCCCCCCTGCGCGAGCAGCGGCCGCTGGCCCGCGTCACCCTCTACGACGGCCGCCCCGTCTGGCTGGTCACCGGCCACGCCACCGCGCGGGCCCTGCTCGCCGACCCCCGGCTCTCCGCCGACCGCACCCGGCCGGACTTCCCGATGCTCAACGCGCGCATCGCGACCGTCCGCCGCAGGCGCCGCTTCCCGCTCCTCGGCGTGGACGACCCCGAACACCGCACCCAGCGCCGCATGCTCCTCGCGCACTTCACCCTCAAACGGGCCACCGCGCTGCGCCCGCGCATCCAGGAGACCGTCGACCGGCTGCTCGACCGCATGGCGGCGGCCGGATCCCCCGTCGATCTGGTGAGCGCCTACGCGCTGCCACTGCCCTCGACCGTGATCTGCGCCCTGCTCGGCGTCCCCTACGCCGATCACGAGTTCTTCGAGGAGCAGTCCCGCAGACTGCTGCGCGGCCCCGCCGCGGCCGACGTCGAGGACGCCCGCGACCGGCTCGACGCCTACCTCGGCGCGCTCATCGACCGCAAGCGCGAGGAACCGGGCGAGGGCATCCTCGACGAACTCGTCGCCGAGCGGCTGGAGAGCGGCGAGATCGACCGGGAGGACCTCGTCTCGCTGTCGGTGCTGCTGCTCATCGCCGGGCACGAGACGACCGCCAACATGCTCTCCCTCGGGACGTTCACCCTGCTGCGGAACCCCGCCCGCCTGGCCGAGCTGCGCGCCGACCCCGGGCTCGTCCCCGCGGCCGTCGAGGAACTGCTGCGCTTCCTGTCCATCGTCGACGGGCTCACCCGGGTCGCCACCGAGGACGTCGAGGCCGCGGGGGAGACGATCCGGGCCGGCGAGGGCGTGGTGTTCTCCAACGCCGTCGTCAACCGGGACGCGGACGCCTTCCCCGGCGGCGACTCCCTCGACTGGCACCGCTCGGCCCGCGGCCACCTCGCCTTCGGTTTCGGCATCCATCAGTGCCTCGGGCAGAACCTCGCCCGCGCCGAACTGGAGATCGCCCTGCGCTCGCTCCTGGAGAGGTTCCCCGGGCTGCGGCTCGCCGCGCCCCCGGAGGAGATCCCGCACAAGCCGGGAGACACCATCCAGGGGATGGTCGAACTCCCCGTGGCCTGGTGAGGAGGCACCCATGACGAACGAGGGCACGCTGCACGTCAGCATCGACCACGACGTGTGCATCGGCGCCGGCCAGTGCGCGCTGACCGCGCCCCGCGTCTTCACCCAGGACGACGAGGGCTACGGCACCGTGCTGCCCGGCCGACGCGACGGCGGCGGCGACCCCCTGGTCCGGGAGGCCGCCCGGGCCTGCCCGGTCGGCGCCGTGGCGGTGCGCGGCGTCCCGGGCGGCGACGCGGGGTGAGCCGCGGCTGAGCGGATGAGTAGGGTTCCCGGGTGACTGCACAGGCCGCCGGCCCCGGGAAGCCCTTCCTCTACGTCGTCGTGTGCGCCGCCGGAGTCGCCTCCGGCGTGGCGGAGCTCATCGCCGCGGCGCAGGAGCGCGACTGGGAGGTCGGCGTCCTCGCGACCCCCCTCGCCCTGGGCTTCTTCGACACCGCCGCCGTCGAGGCGCGCACCGGACGCGTGATCCGGTCCGCCTGGCGGCTGCCGGGCGAACCGCGCCCCTTCCCGCCGCCGGACGCCGTGGCCGTCGCCCCGGCCACCTTCAACACGCTCAACAAATGGGCGGCCGGCATCTCCGACACCCTCGCCCTCGGCACGCTCAACGAGGCGTACGGGCTCGGCGTCCCCATCGGTGTGCTGCCCTGCGTGGGCGAGGCGCTGGCCGCCCACCCCGCCTACGCGGCAAGTCTGCGGCGGCTGCGCGGGATGGGGGTGCGGTTCGCCGACCCGTACGGCGCGACCGGCGGCACGGACCGGCCGGTCTTCGGCTGGGAAGGAGTGCTGGACCTGCTCCCGCAGCCGCCCGGGCGGGGGAGCACGGGAAGAAGCGGGTGAGAAGAGCGTGCGCACGGTCACAGGCGCACTCCTCGGGTCCACTTCGCGAGGACACCGGCGCCTTTTCGCGAAACGTTCCGGTGACGTTCCGCCGACTCCCTGAATTCCTGTCGACAAGGCACGATATGGCGCGTCCGATTCGGTCAATCGCCCCGTACGGACCGCGCTGTTGACAATAAGTCAACCAACTCGGAGTTCAGGGGGAGGGGCTCGGCCCCGGTAAAATGAGCCCCTGTCTTGTTACTGCTCGCCGCCGTGTGCGAAGGTGTGGGGCGCCGACGTGCGGACAATTCCCATTCCGCCGGACGCGCCCGGTACGCCGTTCCCTTCCCCCTCGGGAAAAGCGGTCGTGATCGCGCGTTCGAGAGGGCGAAAAACGCGGACGGATGCGAGCGCTCCCCGCGAGACGGTCGGCCGGGCGAAGCGTCATCGGTCCGTACCTGGTCTCGCGCCCAGGGGCTGTGGAGGAAAGTGAACGTGAACGACGGGGCCGTGCCGCATTCCCCCGGGCCCGGCGTGCCGCGCGAGGTGCCCGACGCGGAACTCGCCGCCGAGCTCAAGAAGTCCGGCGGTGAAGGTCCCGTCCACCGGCCGGTCGAGGAACTGCTCGCCCGGCACGGAGAGGCCGTGTACACCTACGCGCGCCTGTGCGTGACTGGGGCCCACCCCGCCGGAATGCTCACCACCGCCGCCTTCACCCGCCTGTTCGAGAACACGGGGCGGCAGGGCGGACCCTCGGCGGCGTGGCGGCCGGCCCTGCTGGTCACCGTCGGCCGGATCGCGGAGGAGTGGGCGGCCGACCACCGGCGCGACATGCTCCACCCCGACCTGCGCTCCGGGACCGGCGGTGCGGCGGCCCGGCTGCGGCCGCCCGGGAACAGGCGGCTCGTGTCCGCCGCCTTCCAGCGGCTCGCCGAACCCGCGCGGTGCCTGCTGTGGCACATGGAGGTGGAACGCGAGGAGGCCGAGGTGCCCGCCGCGCTCCTCGGTATCGACACGGGCGACGTCCCGGTGCGGCTCGCCCGGGCCAGGGCCCGGCTGCGGGACGCCTGCCTGGAGATCCACCGGGAGACCGCCCCCCGGGACGACTGCCGGCGCTTCGCCCGGCTGCTCGACGTCGCCCTGCGGCGCGGGGACCGGGTCCTCGACCCCGACCTGCTCTTCCACATGGACGGCTGCGCGCACTGCCGGGGCGCCGCGGAGCAGCTCGACGGCTTCGACCAACGGCTGCCCGTCCTGCTCACCGAGGGGGTCCTCGGCTGGGCCGCACGCGCCTACCTCGACACCCGGGGCCCCCGGGAACCCGAGCCGGCGCCCCCCAGGGTGCCGAGCGCGATCGACACGCGCATGGACTTCACGGCCCCCGAAGCGGTGCCGGGACCCACCGTTCCCCGCCCGCGTACACGGGCGCGCACGGCCGCCGCCACCGTGCGCGCCCTCGCCGACCGCCTCCGCACCACCGCACCCCGCCCCCGCCGCCCCGCCCGGCACACCCCCGCCGAACGGGACCCGGCGGAGGGCCCGCCGGGGGAGGGGACGGCCAACGGGGACACACCGGCGCCGCGGGCGCCCGCGGACGCCACGGCCGTGGCCGCGCCCGCCGTGGCCGCGCCCGCCCGGCACCGGTCGCGGCGCCGCGCTCCCGCCGGCGCGTGGCGCGGCCCGCTCGGCGTGGGGGCGCACCGTTTCGGGAAGACGCCGGCCGGACATCGCGAACCGCTCCTCGTGATCGGCCTGGTGGGGGCCTGCGTCCTCGTCCCGCTGCTCGCCTGGACGGTGCTGGGAACCGGCGGGGGAGCGGGCGGCACGACGGAGGAGTCCGGGGACACGGAGTCCTCCCCGCCGCCCTGGGCCGGGACGGCCGCCGACGCCTCCGGCGGCACCGGGGGCACCTTCCGGGGCCGGCTGCGCAACGCGGGCGACGGGCTCTGCCTCGACGTGCACGGCGGGAAGGCCGTGCCCGGCGCCGAGGCGGTCCTCGCCGACTGCGGCTCCGCCCGCACCCAGCGCTGGGCCTACGAGGACGACGGCCGCCTGCGCAGCCTCGCCGGACCCTCGCTCTGCCTCGACTCCCGCCTCGGCTACTCGGTCGTCCTCGCCCCGTGTCCCGACGGCTCCGCGCCCCGGGCCGGGGACGTCCGGTACGACTTCACCCCGCAGGGCGGCCTCGTGCCGCGCCGGGACCAGGACCTGGCCCTCGCCCCGGCCGCCCCCGGGGCCGCGCCCGGCCAGGGCACCGCTCTCGTGCTGAAGCCCCGCGCGAAGGGCGGGGCGGAGCAGCGCTGGCAGGCCGACCCCGAGGGCACCCCGCGCACGCAGTCCGTCAACTGGGGCGCCGAGGGCACGCCCGGGGACCGCTGAGCCCCGGCCTCAGCCGCCGAACCACCGGAGCGACAGCCACAGCGCCGTCGTCGCCGGCACCAGCGCCGCGGGCACGGTGAGCAGCCCGAGCCGGGTGAACTCGCCGAGGTCGACTCCGTGGTCGTGCTGGTGCAGGATGCGCCGCCACAACAGGGTCGCCAGCGAACCGGCGTAGGTGAGGTTCGGGCCGATGTTGACGCCGAGCAGCACGGCCAGCACGGGTCCGGTGCCGCCCGGGGCCACCAGCGGCAGCAGCACCAGGACCGCGGGCAGGTTGTTGATCACGTTGGCCAGCAGCGCGGCCAGGGCCGCCACACCGAGCAACGCCGCCCAGCCGGAGCCGTCCGGCAGCAGATGCCCCAGCGCGTCGGCGAGCCCGTTGTCGACCACGGCCCGTACGACCACGCCCAGCGCGAGCACGAAGGCGAGGAAACCCGGAGCCGCCGCCCGCACCACGGTGAGCGGGGTCGTGCGCCGGCGCACCAGCGCGCGCACGGACAACAGGAGCGCTCCCGCCAGTGCCGACCACGCCGGGTCGATGCCGAGGACGGACGCCACGACGAAGCCGGCCAGCGTGCCGGCCACGGTGAGCAGCGCGAACATCGGCATCGGCGGTGGCTCCCCGCCGTTCGCGCCGTCCGCGGCGGCCGTCCCGAGGTCCCGGCGGAAGAAGCGCCGGAAGACGGCGTACTCGGCGGCGATCGCCACCAACCAGGGCAGCGCCATCAGTGCGCCGAAGCGGACGAAGCCGATCCCGGCGGCGGTGAACGCGAGCAGGTTGGTGAGGTTGGAGACCGGCAGCAGCAGCGAGGCCGTGTTGGACAGATGGGTGCAGGCGTAGACGTGCGGTTTGGGGCGCACACCCATGTGGGCGGCGGTAGCGAAGACCACGGGGGTGAGCAGCACCACGGTGGCGTCCAGGCTCAGCGCCGCGGTGATCGCGGAGGCGAGCGCGAAGACGGCCGTGAGCAGCCGGCCGGGCCGGCCCGCCGCCCAGCGCGCGGTCCACGCGCCGCAGGCGCGGAACAGGCCCTCCTCGTCGCAGAAGCGGGCGAGGACGAGGACGGCGGCGAGGAAGCCGACGACGGGCGCGAGGTGGGAGATCTCGTCCGCGGCGTGCCGCGGGGAGAGGGCCCCGGTGGCGACGGCCAGGGCGGCGGCGGGTACGGCGACGACCGCCTCCGGCCAGTTGAACGGCCTGGCCACCGCACAGGCGAGGACGGCGGCGAGAAGGAGGACGGACAGCGTTTCGGCGAGCGGGGTGTTCAGGGACGGCCTCCGGCGGCGGTGGGGCGCGGGTCTGCCCGCACGCCCCCCATTTTCCCGCTTCGGGCGCCCTCATCCGTCACGCGGCACCGTGTGACCTGCCACGACCCGTCCGCCCCGGCGCGGCCCGCGGGCGGGCCCGCCGGCGCCTCACCCTCTCGGCGGAGGGGTCACCACCCTTCCAGCAGTGCCATCTCCGCCCAGATCGTCTTGCCGTCCGGGGTGTGCCGGGTGCCCCAGCGCTGGGTGAGCTGGGCCACCAGGAGCAACCCCCGCCCGCCCTCGTCGTAGGTCTTGGCGCGCCGCAGATGCGGTGCCGTCGGACTGGCGTCCGAGACCTCGCAGATCAGGATGGCGGCGTCGTGGATCAGCCGCAGCCGGATCGGCCGCTCCCCGTAGCGGATCGCGTTGGTGACGAGTTCGCTCACCACCAGTTCCGCCGTGAACGCCGTCTCCGTCAGCCGCCAGCGTTCGAGCTGCCCCACCACCTGCTTGCGGATCGCCGCGACCAGCGAGGGGTCCGCCGGGATGTCCCAGGTGGCGACCTGCGCGGCGGGCAGCCCCCGGGTGCGGGCCAGCAGCAGCGCCACGTCGTCGGCGGCCCCGCCGGCCGGCAGGAGCGCGTGCAGCACCCGGTCGCACGCCGCGTCGAGCGAGTCGGCCACGGCGTCGGGGGACGCCGCCTCGGGCCCCGGCGGCGGGGGCAGCGCCTCGCACAGCAGCCGCTGACTCGTCTCCGGGTCCCGCTCCCGGCTCTCCACCAGGCCGTCGGTGTACAGCCCCAGCACCGTGCCCTCGGGCAGCTCGACCTGGACCGCCTCGAAGGGCAGTCCGCCGAGACCCAGCGGTGGCCCGGCCGGCAGGTCGATGCTGCGGGCGGGCCCGCCCCCGGGCGGCACCATCACCGGTGGCGGATGCCCGGCGCGGGCCATCGTGCACCGCCGCGAGACCGGGTCGTACACCGCGTACAGACAGGTCGCCCCGACCTCCCCGGTCGTGCCGTCCTGTCCGCTCTCCACGGACAGCCGCAGCACCAGGTCGTCGAGGTGGGTCAGCAGCTCGTCGGGGGCCAGGTCGATGTCCGCCAGGGTGCGGACCGCGGTGCGCAGCCGGCCCATCGTGGCCGAGGCGCGGATGCCGTGCCCGACGACATCGCCGACGACCATGGCGACCCGCATCCCGGACAGCGGGATCACGTCGAACCAGTCGCCGCCGACCCCGGCCCGGGCGGCCGGGAGATAGCGGGAGGCCGCCTCCACCGCCGCCGTCCGGGGCAGCCGCTGGGGCAGCAGACTGCGCTGCAGGGCCAGGGCGGTCTCCCGCTCCCTGGAGTACCGGCGGGCGTTGTCGATGCACACGGCGGCCCGCGCGGTGACCTCCTCGGCCAGCAGCACGTCGTCCGGGGTGAACGCCTCGGGCCGGTGGAAGCGGCTGAGGACGGCGACCCCGAGGGTGCTGCCGCGGGCCTGGATCGGCACCGACATCGAGGAGTGGATGCCGAGCGCGCGGACCCACTCCGCCCGCTCCCGGCTCTCGCCGAGCCACTCGGTGAGGGTGGCCGTGGGGTCCCCGGCCAGGACGGTGTCCCCGGTGGTCAGGCACGTGGCCTGCGGGGAGGAGGGCGGATAGCGCCGGGTGCCGCCGGGGGTCGCGACCACCTCCGGCACGTCCGGCGTCACCGAGCGGTGCGCGACGCGGCGCAGCACGACCGGCAGGGTGAGGGAGACGGGGGAGGGGTCGCTGCCGTCCTCCGGTGGGTCCAGCAGGTCGATGCTGACGAAGTCGGCGAGCGTCGGCACGCAGACCTCCGCCAGTTCCTGGGCGGTGCGGGCCACGTCGAGGGTGGTGCCGATGCGCACGCTCGCCTCGTTGACGAGCTGCAGCCGCTTGCGGGCCAGGTGCTCCTCGGTGAAGTCGTGCATCGTCAGGCACACGCCCCGCACGAGGCCCCCGTCGTCGGTCACCGGGGCCACCCGGAAGAGCCAGGCGCTGTCCCGCCCGGCCACGTCGGGGGAGACGAGGGTGCGGATGTCCTCGGCGCGGCCGGTGGTGAGGACGCGGAACATGTCCCGCTCGATCTGGTCGCTCTCCCGGCGGCCGCCGATCTCGGAGGGGCGCAGTCCCCGCACACGGTCCTCCGGCACGCCCATCGTCCGGGACATCGCCGGGTTGAACCGGCGCAGCCGCAGCCGTTCGTCGTAGACGGCGGTGGCGCACGGGGACTGGGCCAGCGCCGTCCGGGCCAGCGGGTCGTCCTCGGGGAGCGGCGCGGTGTCCTCGAGCGGTGTCACCACCAGCCAGTGGCCGGGGCCGTCCTCGCCGGCCGGGCGGTGGTGGGCGAGGACCCACACGGAGACGGTGTGCCCGTCCCGGTGGCGCAGCTCCAGGACGCCGTCGAGGCGGTGGGGGAGGGGCGCGGGGAGGAGCGGGGCGGCGGGGTCGGCCAGGAGGGCGGCGGCGGGGCGTCCCACGACCTCCTCGGCCGTGTGGCCGAGCAGGCGCCGTGCGCCCTCGTTCCATTCCCGCAGCGTGCCGGCGTCGTCGACGACCGCCCGCGCCGTGGCGGCGTCGTCGTGCGGGTACTCCGGGCTCATCCTCGCCACTTCCTTGCGCACACTCCGAGTGAACAGGGGCGTCACACGTCGTACCCAGGTTAGAGCCTGTGCTGTGGATCAGCCTTGCAGGGCCCTTGACGGGGGCATGGCAGACCTGCGCGCACCCCGTTCGTCCATGATCGGCGGCTCCTCCCTCTCCGGGCTTCGCAGGGCTTCGCAGGGCTTCTCCGGGCTTCTTCTGGCTCTCCACCGGTGGCGGCCGCCCCGGCCGCACGCCTCCGTACCCGGTCGACCGGTCCGAGGGCTTCGCGGGGGTGGGCGCCGGGCACCGGGTACCGGGATGCACCCGCTCCTACCAGCGGATATTTACGGGTAAGTACCTTCGGAGTACCGTAAGCGCATGCCAGCGTTGAATGTGGAGTTCAGCGAGCGTGAGCTCGAGGACCTCCGGCAGATCGCCAAGGAGCGCGGTACGTCGATGAAGGCACTCGTGCGCGAGGCGGCAGCCGCCGACATCGCCCGGCACCGGGCACTGCAGGAGGGCGCGGAGGCGTTCCGCCGCTTCTTCACCGCCCACGCCGCGGAGTTCGCCGCCGCCTTCCCCGAGGACGAGTCACCCAGCGGAAGCGAGGGGCGGGACGCCTGACCGATGCCACCGGACCTCCATATCGATGTGCCCTGGCTGCTCCAGCGCCATGAAGAGGTGCTGCCGGACCAACCCCTCGTCAACGACTTCTCGGCGCTGGTCGCCGCGGTCGCGCGGCACCGCGTCGACCCGCCACGGCTCGGTGTGGACTCCGACCCGGCGTGGCGGGCGGCGGCCCTGCTGCACACGCTGGCCCTGCTCAAGCCCCTGCCGTCCGCGAACGCGCGCTTCGCCTGCGCGACGGCCGTGGCGTACATGTTCGCCAGCGGGGTCGGCATCGATCCGCCCTACGGGGCGCTGGTGGATCTCGTACGGGAACTGATAGCGGGCAAGGCCGACGTGTACGCGGCGGCGGACCGGCTGCGCTCCTGGCAGATCTGAGGCCGGTCCCGGCGGAGCGGGGGCCGGTAGCGAGGGGTGCGGGGGGGCGGTGGTCCCCGCGGGACAGGCCGGGGCCGAAGGGGGCCGGGCCGGTCGCGCCCGCCTCGCCCCCCGTGCCCTACAGCGGCGCCTGGGTCAGCACCTCGCGGGTCAGCGTGCCGACACCGGCGTGGCCCGACAGGGCCAGTGTCAGGTCCAGTTCCGCCAGCACGCAGCGCAGGACGTGCTCGACCCCGGCCTGGCCGTCCAGACCCAGTCCGTACGCGTACGGGCGGCCCAGCAGCACCGCCTCGGCGCCCAGGGCCAGGGCCTTGACCACGTCGTCCCCCGTGCGGATCCCGCTGTCGAACAGGACCGTCAGCCGGTCCCCGACCGCGGCGGCCACGGCCGGCAGCGCGTCGGCCGCCGCCAGGGACCCGGCCACCTGCCGGCCGCCGTGGTTGGAGACGACCACGCCGTCCATCCCGGCCTCGGCCGCGAGACGGGCGTCGTCCGGGTGCAGCACGCCCTTGAGGACGATCGGGCCGTCCCAGTTCTCCCGCAGGAAGGCCAGGTCCGGCCAGGTCTTGCCCGGGTCGGCGAACATGTTCACGAAGTGCAGCACGGCCGCGTCGGGGTCCTCGTGCACCGGCTTGGCGAGCCCCGCCGCGAACGCCGGGTCGGTGAAGTAGTTGGCGGTGCCCACGCCGCGCAGGAACGGCAGGTACGCCTGGTCCAGGTCGCGGGGCCGCCAGGCCAGCAGCGGGGTGTCCAGCGTGACGAACAGCGCCGTGAAGCCCGCGGCCTTCGCCCGCCGGAGGAAACTCCGGGTGACCTCGCGGTCCTTGGCCCAGTAGAGCTGGAACCAGCGCTCGCCCTCCCCGGAGGCCTTCGCGACCTCCTCCAGCGGGGTGCTGGAGGCCGAGGACAGCGTGAACGGCACCCCGAGGGCCGTGGCGGCGCGGGCGGCCGCGGACTCCGCCTCCGGGTGCATGATCGACAGCACGCCGACGGGGGCCAGCGCGAGCGGAGCGGGCAGCGGGCGGCCCAGCACCTCGACCGAGAGATCCCGTTCGTGCACGTCCCGCAGCATCCGGGGCACGATCCGGTGGCGCTCCAGCGCCGCGCGGTTGGCCCGCGCCGTGCTGCCGTCCCCGGCGCTGCCCGCCACGTAGCCGACCGGACCGGGGCCGAGCCGCCGCTCGGCCATCTCCTCCAGCCGCGTGAGATCGGTGGGCAGCCGGGGCACGGCTCCCGTCATCCCGTTGAGGTAGATCTCGTACTGGAAGTCCGCCCAGTGCCGCGTCATCCGTACCTCTCGCCTCTCTTTCCGCCGTCGAAGCGGAATGTTTCAGGCCGATTGACCAACCGCCGCAATCTCGCCACCTTGGCGATCCCGACACCCTACGGCGGCTCTGTTGAGGGGGACACGTGTGCGAGCAGCGTGACTTCGCGCCACTGATTCAATACTCAAAGTTACTGAAAAGTGTGGGGCCGATGTGTGTTTTCGATGGGCGTTCGACAGACTCACGCTCGCCGAACCGGCACCCGGCCGGCCGGCTCCGAGGCCCACACGCTCCCGGAGCCGCACCCGGTCGTCCGATCGAGCGGAAGGATGCACACGATGCCGAGCCCCGCACGCTGGACAGCGGCCCTGACCCTGAGCGCGGCCGCGGTCTGCGGGCCCCTGGCGCTGCCCGCCGCGGCGGCCCACGCCGCGCCCGCCGGCCCCGCCTCGCTCTACGCGCCCACGGCGCTGGTGCTGAGCGTGGGCCACGGCGAGCGGGCGGCCGACGCCACCGCCGAGCGCGCCGTCACCCTGAGTTGCGCGCCCACCCCCTCGGGCACGCACCCGGCTCCGGCGGAGGCCTGCGCCGAACTGAGAACCGTCGACGGCGATCCGGCGTCTCTCAGCCCGGGGGACGGTGTCCTCTGTACGAAGGAGTACGACCCGGTGGTGGTCACCGTGGAGGGGGTATGGCGCGGCAAGCGGCTCTCCTACGAGCGGAGCTTCGCCAATCCGTGTGTGAAGAACGCGTACGGCCCCGCCGTCTTCGCGTTCTAGTCCCTTGAGCCGGTGTCCGCCTCGGAGACTGTTCCGTCGCGCAGGACACCGCGGAGCTCGGGACCGTGTGACCCCGTGAGCGTGGTTCGGGGGTTCGTGACTGGGGAGTAACGCACCTCCGTCACGGTGTCACGCGGTCCCGTACGGGGGCCGGTCGGGCAATGTGGGGTTGCCGGCCGGCCCCCGCATTCATGCGCGGGGGACAGTGGGCCCCTCCGCCGCATGGGGGGACTGTCCGCGCGGGCGGGCTCACTCCGGCGTGCGGGCGCGGCGGCGGTGGCTGGTGTCGCACCAGGGGAAGCGCCTGCTCCGCCGGCAGGTGCACAGGGCGACCCGGAAGCGGTCCGAGGACACCACCGTGCCGTCCTCCGTCTCGACCTCCACCGGGCCCTCCATCAGGATCGGCCCGGTGCGGCCCATGGTGATGCGGCGCGGGGCGCCGGACGCGGTGCCCCCGCCGTCCTGCGGGCACGGCCCGTCAGCGCTGTCGTACGGCACGGATCACCACCAGCTCCTCCTTCTCGCCCATGGCCGGGTCATCGGCCAGCAGGCCGCGCTCGCGCAGCCAGGCCCGCCGCTCCCTGAGCACCGGCCCGAAGGCCACCCAGCGGCGGTCCGCGACCTCCGGCGCCAGGCCGGCGGCGCGCAGTTGCTCCAGGGTCCGCTCGGGGCCGCTGAGCACCGAGTGCACCAGGAGCAGCACGCCACCGGGCCGCAGCAGCTTCGGTGCCTGCCCGCAGATGCGGTCCAGGACCAGACGCCCGTCGTGGCCCGCGTCCCAGGCCCGCGCCCGGCCCCGGGGTTCCTGGTGGCCGTGCGGGGTGGGGACGTACGGGGGATTGGCCAGGACCAGGTCGAAGGTCTCGCCGGCCACCGGCGTGAACAGGTTGCCGCGCAGCGCGCGGATCCTCAGACCGGCCCGCCAGGCGTTGAGACGGGCCGCGTACACCGCGCGACGCGACACGTCCACCGCCGTCACACGGGCGCCCCGGCGTGCGGCGACCAGGGCGAGGGCGCCCGAGCCGGTGCCCACGTCGAGTACGAGGGCGTCCGGTGCGAGCGGCTCGTCGGACAAGGCACCGGCCAGGAGGGCCGTGTCGTCTTGCGGGGCGTAGACACCCGGGAGAACCAGAGGTTTCACGGATGCCGGGTACCCGCGATCTCCTCAAATATCTTGACCTGTCCGCGAGGCCCCGACGAGGGCCTCGGGGGCCGGTGGGAGAGGGGTGCGCAGGGAGGAACGGCCGGCCCGCCAGGCCGCCAGGAGGCGCTCACCGAAGCGGCCCTCCAGGTACTCCGTCGCGTCGATGCCGAAGGTGACGTCCTCCTCCAGCTCCGGTTCCTGCTCCAGCAGGCCGCCGATGACGTCCCGGCGGACGATCTGCTCGTGCACGGCGTCCGCCTCGACGTGCTCGTCGTAGAAGAACCGGGCGGCCGGCCCGGCGCCCGCGCGCCGCATCGCCTCCGCCAGGCGGCGGGAGCCGGGGGAGGAGGTGATCTCGACGGTGGCGAAGTGCCCGACGAGGGCGCCGCGCAGGCCGCGGTGCAGCCCGAACAGGGACATGAGGTTCACATTGGCGAGCATCTCGGCGCACGTGGCGTCGAGGTAGTGGCCGTAACCCGTGTCCAGGCCCAGGTCCGTCATGAGGTCGGCGAACAGCCGGGCGTGCACGCGCTCGGGGCGGCCGCCGCCGTACTCGTCGAACTCCACGGCCGCCATCGCCGCCTTGGCGCGGCCCCACAGGCGGGGCAGCACCCACGCGTGCGGGTCGGCCTCCTTGAGGTGGTACAGCGAGCGGTGGGCCGCGTACTCGCGCAGGTGCTCCGGGGCACCCTCGTCGCGCAGGAAGTGGGAGACGCCGGTCGCGGTGGGCGCGCCCGGGGTGTCCACGGGCTCGACGAGGAGGTCCTCCAGCGCGTCGGAGAGGGTCTTGTGGGCCGGAGTGTCGGCGCGCAGGGCGGTGAGGAATCGCTCCTCGAGGGCGGCGCGCAGGCCGAGCAGGGCGGGATCCCACTCCAGGTCGGCGTCCACGCCCTCGAAGCCCCGGTAGTGCAGCTCGTAGCAGGTGTACAGGGCGAGCTGGAGGTCCTCGCCGTAGGGGTCCGCGGTGGCGGTGTCGGGCGCGGGGTGCGGCACGCCGGGGTGGCGCAGGCGGTGCAGGACGGCGGTGGAGAGAGGGCCGCGGGGTGCGGGGAGGGTGGGGCCTTCCTGGACGGTGCGGGAAGTGCGCGGGCGGTTGCTCATGAGGTGCGGGTACCCTGTTTCGCCCCCGCCGCGCCCTGTCTCCTACGGCGCGCCGCGCGCGGCCATGCGCAGGGGGGTCCGGGGCGCGGGGCAGCTTCCGCCGGCCGGGGTGCGGGTGAGGTCGGCCCACCAGGCGGGGCCGTCCTCGATATGACGCAGGAGGATGCCCTCGCGGATCGCCCAGGGGGACACCGTGAGGGTCTTGATGCCGGTCAGCTTCATCGTCGTGTGGCCGATCACCGCGCCCGCCAGACTCTGCCGGGCGCGCGGCGCCGAGATGCCGGGCAGATGGGCGCGTTCCGCCGCCGGGAGGACGGCCAGGCGGTCGAGCTGACGGCGCAGCTCGCCGCGGCGCAGCTCCCGCTCCACGAAGGGGCCGTGCCGGCCCGGCGCGGCTCCGCAGAGCCGGGCGAGCTGCTGGAAGGTGCGCGAGGTCGCGACCGCCGTGCGCGGGCCCTCCCAGCGGATCCGCGCGGCCACGTCCCGCAGCCGGTGGCGGATCGCGCGCCGCATCGCCCGCACGCTCTCCGGGGACGGCGGGTCCTCCTCGTCCTCGAAGAACTCGTGGGTCAGCCGGCGTGCCCCCAACGGCAGCGAGGCCACGAAGTCGGGCAGCCGGCCCCGGCCGAACGCCACCTCCAGGGTGCCGCCGCCGATGTCGAGGAGCGCCAGCGGACCCGACCGCCAGCCCATCCACCGCCGCGCCGCGAGGAAGGTCAACTCGCCCTCCACCTCGCCGGGCAGCGTGCACAGCGGCACCCCGGTGCCGGCGCGCACGGCGTCCAGGACCTCCTGGCGGTTCGGCGCGCTCCGGACGACGGCGGTCGCGAAGGCCAGCGGTTCGGGGGCGCCCCACCGCCGTGCCGTCGCGTCGGCCGCGGCGACCGCCCCGACCAGCCGCCGCACGGCCTCCTCGGGCAGGGGGCCGCCCGGTTCGGCGTGCTGGGACAGCCGCAGCCGCCATTTCGCGGTGTGCACGGGCAGCGGAATGCCGCCGACCGCGTCCGCGACCACCAGCCGCACCGTGTTCGACCCGACATCCAGCACACTCACCCGCATGGGGTGCGACCTACCCGGATCACGGCCCCGCACGCCCGGGCGCCGGGGGCGCGAGGGGTCACGTCAGTTGCCGGCGTACCAGTTCCCGCAGCCGGCCGTCCTCCTGGGCCAGCAGGACCGCGGGCGGCCCCTCCTGGACCACCTTGCCGTCCTCCATGACCACCACCCGGTCCGCGTCCAGCACCGTGGTCAGACGGTGGGCGATGACCACGCGGGTGGCGTCGAGCGCGCGGGTGCTCTCGATCACCGTGCGCTGCGTGGCGTTGTCCAGCGCGCTCGTCGCCTCGTCGAGGAAGAGGACGCGGGGGCGACGCAGCAGCGCCGCCGCGATCATCAGGCGCTGGCGCTGACCGCCCGAGAGCGAGCCGCTGCCCTGCACGATGGTGTGCAGGCCCATCGGCATCGCGCGGATGTCCTCGCCGAGCCCGGCCAGTTCGGCCGCCGCCATCGCCTCCTCGGGGGTGCACGGCTCCGTGCCCCGGATGACGTCCAGGATCGAGCCCGTCATGGGCTGCGCGTGCTGCAGCACCACCCCGCACTGCCGCCGGACCGCCGAGTGGTCCAGCGCCGACAGGTCCTGACCGTCGTACAGGACGCTGCCGGACACCGGCCGCTCGAAGCCGATCAGCAGCCGCAGCAGCGTCGACTTGCCGCAGCCGCTCGGCCCGACGACCGCCACGAACTCGCCCGGCCGGACGGCGAAGGACACGTCGTCCAGGACGAGGGGGCCGTCCTCGCCGTACCGGAAGGAGACCCGCCGGGCCTCCAGGGCGCCGCTCAGCTCGCCCGGGGGCGTGCTGCCGGAGCCGGCCTCGGGCGGGGTGTCCAGCACCGGGCGGATCTCCTCCAGGAGCGGCAGCGCCGCCACCGCCGAGACGAAGGCGCCGGTCAGCTGGGTCACCGAGGTCAGCACCATGGTGACCGCGGTGCTGAAGGTGAGGAACTCCGCCGCCGACAGGGAGCCGCGGGCCGGACCGGCCAGCAGCATGAACATCAGCAGCGAGCACAGCGGCAGATAGACGGCGCCCAGCACGGTGTTGAGGTTCTTGATGGCGCCCACCCCGCGCTGCAGCTCCCGGCTGCGCGCGAACTGCCGTGCCCAGGCCGCGTAGGCGTAGTTCTCGGCCGCCGCCACCCGCAGCTTCGGCAGGCCGCGCAGGGTCTGGTAGGCCTGGTTGTTCAGCTTGTTGGTGAGCACGTTGAGCCGCCGCTGCCCGCGCACCTGCCACAGCCCGAGCGCCAGGAACACCGCGGCGATCACCACCAGCATGGCGAGGGCGGCCAGCGCCAGCGGCACGCTGTACCACAGCAGCAGGCCCAGGTTCATCGCGCCGACGGTCACCGACTGCACGAACACCGGCGCGACCCCCGCGAGCAGCCGGCGGATCGCGCTCACCCCCATCGCGGCGCTGGCCAGTTCGCCCGTGGACCGCCCGGCGAAGAACGCCGTGGGCAGCCGGAGCAGCCTGTCCCACACGGCCGGCTGGAGCGTCGCCTCGATCCGGCCCTCCAGCCGCAGCAGCGTCATGTTCTGCAGCAGCGTGAACGCCGCCGAGACGAGGCCCGCCACGATCACCGCGAGGCACACCTGGGCGATCAGGTCCTCGCGGGCCCGCGGTACGAAGGAGCCGAGCACCTTGCCGGTGGCGACCGGCACCAGCGCGCCGATCGCGAGCGTCACCAGGGTGCTCAGCAGCAGCCGGCCGAGGTCGCGGCGGCTGCCGCGCAGCACGAACCGGGCGAGCCGCGGCAGGGACAGCCGCCGCTCGGGCAGCGGACGGTAGAACATCACCGCCCCCGGCTCGAACTCGCCCGCGTTGACCTTCTCCACCGGTGTCTCGCGGCCCGAGGCCGGATGCACCGCGACATAGCCGCCGCGCCGCCACAGCAGTGCCACCGGCGCCCCCGACAGGGCCCGGCGGCCCACCAGCGGGCCGACGTCCTCCCGCCACCAGCGCCCGGCCAGCCGCACGGTCCGGGTCCGCACCCGGGAGGCGAGCGCGATCCGCTCCACCGGGTCGAGCCGCTCGCCGCCGGCGCCGCCCCGCGCCGGGTCGGTGAGTTCCAGACCGGCCGCCTCGGCGACCAGCGCGCACGCGGCGTACGTGGCGTCCGCCTCGGCGGCCGTGGCCCGCCGGCCGGCCGCGCGGCCCGTGGGGCCCAGCGAGGCGAGCAGGGTCCGGTCGGCCTGCGCGCGCGCCGCCTCACCGGCCCGGATGCCCGCCGCCGCGCGGTCCTCGTGGCTGCGCTCCAGCTCCTCGATCCACCGGTCGAGCGTCGTCAGCAGCCGGTACTGCTGGTCCACCAGGCCCTGCCACAGCCCCGGGTCCATCAGCAGGTCGGCCGCCGCCTCGGCCCCGTACAGCGAGCCGTACGCCACGCTGCCCGGGGGCACCTGCATCCAGAACACGTCGTCGTCGGCGGGCGTGGCCGCGGCCTCGCCCGCCATCGGCGCCTGGAACAGCACGGACAGGCCGCGGCCGACGCCGAGCGCGAGGGCGTGCTCCAGCGGGCTGGTGGCCGGCGGCACGTACTGCGGGTTGCCGTAGGCGTCGTAGGACCAGCTCGCCGTCTCCTGCTGCCGGTACAGCTCGCGCAGCGCGATGCGGCGCACCGCGCAGTCCCGCACCGGGCGGGCGACAAGGGTGTGGCGAGGGCCGGCGACCGGGCCGAGCAGCAGCGCGCCCGGCTCGAGCCGGCCCAGGTGGTGCCAGTGACCCCGGGCGGCCGCGTCCACCGCGTACAGGTCCAGCGCTCCGGCGGTCACCAGCCACAGCACCTGGGGGCCGTCCAGGTCCAGGCGGCTCCCGTCCGCCACCCGGTCCAGGGGGGTGCCGAGCCCGCCGAGGGCGGACAGCACCAGGTCCTCGCCGGGTGCGGGGGCCTGGCTCCCGTCGGTCGGGGAAGGGATCACGTCACCGCTCCCCGACGAGGGCCGCGTACGTGCCGCCCGCCGCGAGGAGGTCCGTGTGCCGGCCGCGTTCGACCACCGTGCCGCGCTCCAGGACGACGATCTCGTCGCTGTCGCGCACGGTGCTCAGCCGGTGCGCGATCACCACGCAGGCGCAGCCGCGCCGCCGCAGGTTGTCCATGACGATCTGCTCGGTCTCCGCGTCCAGCGCGCTGGTCACCTCGTCGAGGACCAGGATGCTCGGATCGCGCACCAGGGCCCGGGCGATCTCCAGGCGCTGGCGCTGCCCGCCGGAGAAGTTGCGTCCGTCCTGCTCGACCCTGCTGTGCACGCCCCCGGGGCGGCGCGCGACGACGTCGTACAGGGCGGCGTCCCTGAGCGCCGCCACCACCGCCTCGTCCGGCACCGAGGGGTCCCACAGCGCCACGTTGTCGCGGACCGACCCCTCGAAGAGGAAGACGTCCTGGTCGACGAAGGACACGGAGGCGGCCAGCGCGCCGCGCGGGATGTCCTCCAGCCGCCGCCCGTCGATCCGGATGACGCCCTCCCACGGCGCGTACAGGCCCGCGATCAGCCGGGACACCGTCGACTTGCCGCTGCCCGAGCCGCCCACCAGCGCCACCTGCCGGCCCGGCCCGACGCTCAGGTCGAAGCCGGTGAGCAGCGGCGCGTCGAGCGGGCTGTAGCCGAAGGAGACGTTCTCCAGCTCGACGTGCCCCTGGAGCCGGCGGGTGGACGCGCCGTCCGCGCCCCGGGTGTGCAGCGGGTCGGCGCGGAAGCTCTCCACGTCCTTCAGCCGCGCCACGTCGGCCGCGAAGTCCTGGACGCGGCCCGCCACCCCGTTGAGCCGGGTCAGCGGTGCCGTGAACCGGGCGACGAGCGCCTGGAAGGCGACCAGCAGGCCCACCGACAGATGCCCCTCGACGGCGCGCAGTCCGCCGATCCACAGGATCAGCGCGCTGTTCAGCGTGGCGAGCGTCGGCGCCACCACTCCCAGCCACGCGCTCGGCACCCCCAGGCGCTGCTGCTCCTCAAGGGTGGTGGCGTGCTGCCCTGCCCAGGTGCGGAAATAGCCGTCCTCGCCGCCGGTCGCCTTCATCGTCTCGATCAACTGCAGGCCCGTGTAAGCGGTGTTGGTGAGCCGGGCGGTGTCGGCGCGCAGCTTCGCCGTCCGGGTCGCGCGCAGCCGTACGACCACCCGCATCGCCACCACGTTCAGCAGCGCCACGCCGATGCCGACAGCGGTGAGCTGGGGGTCGTAGGTGTACAGCAGCAGCGCGTACAGCACGACGACCACCGCGTCCACGCCCGCCGCCGCCAGGTCCCGGGCCAGGGTCTCGGCGACGGCGTCGTTGGAGCCCAGCCGCTGGACCAGGTCGCCGGGGCTGCGCTGGGCGAAGAACGTGACCGGCAGCCGCAGCAGATGGCGCAGGAAGCGGGCGCTGGACAGGGTGGAGGAGATCAGCCGGCCGCGCAGCAGATTGGCCTGCTGCAGCCAGGTCAGGACCACCGTGAGCAGCACGCAGGCGGCCATCGACGTGAAGAGCACGCCGAGCGGGGAGGTCTGTCCGCCGATCAGGAAGGTGTCGATGTAGGCGCGGCTCAGCGCGGGCACGGCCGCCCCGACCACGACGAGGAGCAGACTGGCCAGGACGGCGGCGGGCAGGGTGCCCGCGGTGCCGCGCAGCCGGGCCGGGAGCGCGCCGAACACACCGGGGCGGCGGCCGCCCTTCCGGAAGTTCTCACCGGGTTCCATGACGAGGACGACGCCGGTGAAGCTGGTGTCGAAGTCCTCCCTCGGCACGAACCGGCGCCCCTTGCCGGGGTCGTTGACGAACACCCCGCGCCGACCGAAGCGGCGTCCGGTGCCGTCGTAGACGACGTAGTGGTTGAACTCCCAGAACAGGACGGCGGGGGCCGCCACCTCGGCGAGGGCGGCGGTGTCCATCTGCATGCCCTTGGCGGTCAGCCCGTAACTCCTGGCCGCCTTGAGGAGGTTGCTCGCCCGTGAGCCGTCGCGGGAGACACCGCAGGCGATGCGCAGCTCCTCCAGCGGCACGTGCCGGCCGTAGTGGCCGAGCACCATGGCCAGCGAGGCGGCCCCGCACTCCACCGCCTCCATCTGCAGCACGGTGGGGGTGCGCACGGTACGGCGCCCGGTACGCGAGGTGCTGGGCGCGGTGGCGCGTGCGGCACGCCGGGGCGGGGCGGCCCGGCGCCGGCCGCGCGGGGGGAGGGTCTGACGGGGTGCGGTCACGGCAGCAGCCAATCGAGGGGACGCCGGTCGGTCAGCCGGACGGAGGCGGTGGCCGTGGTCATCGAGGTCAGCCGGAACGGCGGTCCGTCCGCGGAGGACCAGCGGTAGCCGCTTCGCGTGCGGGAGGAGGGCAGCAGCCGTACCAGGACGGCCACCGGGGGGCCCTTCGCGGTGAACTGCTCGGCGAGCGCGCCGTCACCGAGGAACGCGGCGATGCGGGTACGGGTCTGGGCGGTGCGGTCGACCCGGACCACCGTGCCGCGCAGCACCCCGTACCGCTGGGCGGGCGCCGACTGGACGGTGAGGTCGACGGTGGCCTTCGCGGGCACCGAGGCGGCGTTCTGCGCGGGGACGTACACCGTCGCGTACAGCGGGTCGTCGGCGTGCGCGACCTTCTCCACGGCGGCGATGTCCGTACCGGCCTGCACGATGCGGCCGATGTCGGCGGCGAGCGCGGTGATCCGTCCGGCGGCCACCGTGCGCACCACCGTGTCCCCCTCGCGGGTGCGGACCTCGACGACCGGGGCGCCGGCGGACAGCCGTTCGCCCTCCTCGGCGAGGACCGCGGTCACCTGTCCGGCGACGGGGCTCTGCAGGAGGTAACTGCCCTCCGCGTGGGTGAGGACGGCGGGGGCGTCGACGGTGGAGGGCACCGAACCGGTGACCGCCCACACCGAGGCGGCCGCCATGACCAGGACGGTCACACAGAGCGCCGCCCAGCCCTGGGGGCGGGCCAGCCGCACCGGGAGGTCGAGTTCCTCGGGCGACTGCAGTTTGGCGAGGGCCTGCTGGCGGAACTGCAACGGGCTACTGCCTCATCTGGTGCGGGACGAACGGGAGTGCGTGGGGGAGGGCGTGCGGGCACCCGGACGTCCCGGAACCGGGGGGCGGTTCCGGGACGTCCACGAGCGGGTTCCGCTCAGAGACCGGCGACCAGGCCGGTGACCGGGGCGGTGTTCAGGCCGGTGACACCCTCGACGGTGTTGACGGCCGTGTTGACCAGGCCGGACACCGGGGCGACGCCGTCCACCAGGCCGGTGACGGTGCCGACGGCGTTGAGGGACAGCCCGCCCGAGACGGCGTCGAGGTCCGCGTCCGAGATCTCGGCGGTCTCGACCTGGGGGGTGGAGTTCATCAGGGAACTTCCCTTCGTAAGTGTGTGCAACAAGGGGGGAGCGGCCTCCGGCGCCGGCAGATGGCCTCTGCGGACAGCGGACCGGCCGCGACCGCGGGCGATCGGGCCCTGTGTGCGACAAGGCCGTGGGGGCGACCGCCGCGGTGCGAAGGATCAAAGCACGACCCCGCTCCGGGCTTCCACCCGATCGGGGCCCTCACCAGCGCGGTTGCCGGACGGAGGGCTCCTCGGGTGCAGACGCGGACACGTCGCGCCGGTCACTTCTTCACATGCTGCGCGGCTTCGTCGCGTCCCCTCCCTTGCGGAGCACCCGCCGCCGGGGGGTGGCTCCGCCCGCGGGCGCCGACCGGTGCGGAGGATGTGGACGCGCGCGGTGGCCGGTGCCCCCGTTGCGCATTCGATGTGCAGATTTGCTGAAGCCGACGTTCCGCTCCGGCGCAAATGCGGAGTGTGCCCCTCCGGTGACGTTCCGTCGGAGCCTCACCGTGTCGCGGAACCGGTCAAATCGGTCTGTCTGAAAGACACTTGAACACCCGGCAGCTCTTCTGCGTACCACCGGGCGACAAGGCGTCCCCAGCCCGCCGCCGTACGGCGGCGATCGCGCGACTCCGTTCCCCAGGAGGTCCAGAGTTGAGTCACAAACGCATACCCAAGCGCAAAGCCGCCATCGCGGTGGGTGGCGTCGCGGCACTCGGAGCGGCGGCATTCCTGCTGCCCAATGCCAACGCCTCGCAGACGGACTCGGACGACAGCACGCCCAGGACGTTCAAGGCGGCCGACGTACCCGGCCTCTCCGCCCAACTCCGGGCCCGGCTCGGTGACACCTTCGCGGGCTCCTACTACGACGCCGCCGGCCGGCGGATCGTCGTCAACGTCGTCGGTGACGACGAGAGCGCGATGAACGCAGTCAAGGAGGCGGGCGCGGTCCCGCACCAGGTGCGCAACAGCACCGGGGCGCTGGAGACCGCCGCGAGGACGCTGCGCACGGACGCCGCGATCCCCGGCACGGCCTGGTCGGTCGACCCCAGGACGAACGAGATCCGGGTCACCGCCGACAGCACCGTCACCGGCGCCGGGTGGGACCGGCTCGAGTCGACCGTCGAGGGACTCGGCTCCGGCATGGCCACCCTGAAGAAGTCCGAGGGCACCTTCAAGACCTTCGTCTCCGGCGGCGACGCCATCTTCGGCGGCAACGCCCGCTGCTCCCTCGGCTTCAACGTCACCGCGGGCGACGGCAGCCCCGCCTTCCTGACGGCCGGTCACTGCGGGGTCGCGGTCGACCAGTGGGCCGACGACGAGAACGGGCAGCCGATCGCCACCGTCGACCAGGCCACCTTCCCCGGCGAGGGCGACTTCTCCCTCGTCAAGTACGACGACCCGGCCACGCAGGCGCCCAGCGAGGTGAACGTGGGCGGCGGGAAGGTGGTCGCGATCGGCAAGGCCGCCGAGGCCGCCGTCGGACAGCAGGTGCTCCGCATGGGCAGCACCACGGGCCTGCACGACGGGACCGTGCTGGGCCTCGACGCCACGGTGAACTACCCCGAGGGCACGGTCACCGGGCTCATCCAGACCGACGTGTGCGCCGAGCCGGGCGACAGCGGGGGCTCGCTGTTCAGCGAGGACGGCAGCGCGATCGGCCTGACCTCCGGAGGCAGTGGTGACTGCGACGCGGGAGGCGAGACCTTCTTCCAGCCGGTGACGACGGCGCTGCAGGCGACGGGCGCGACGCTGGGCGAGGGCGGCGGGCAGGCGACGGGCGGTGACCAGGCGGGCGACCAGGGCGGCGGTCAGGCCGGCGACCAGGGCGCCGGCCAGGCGGGCGGCCAAGCCGGTGACCAGGCGGGCGGCCAGGCCGGTGACCAGACCGGTGGGGACGCGCAGGCCGGCGGCTCGGGGCTGGAGTCCTCCCGCCACGGCCAGCGTCGCGGTCACTGAGGGACACGGTGAGAGAGAACGGGTGAGGGTGAGGTGAGGGTGCCCGGGGCTGCCCCGCGCACCCTCACCCGCGTGCGCACCCTCACCCGCGTGCGCACCCTCACACACGCGCGCTCCGTCCCGGAGCGCCTCACACCGCACGCAGCAGCAACAGCGCCACGTCGTCCGGACGCTCGCCGTCCGCCGCCCCGCGGCCCAGCAAGCGGTCCGCCAGTGCGTCCAGCGGCTCGCCCGGATCTCCCGCGAGCCGCTCCGCCAGCTCCGCCAGCGCCTCGTCGAGGTCGGTCCCCGGCTTCTCGATCAGCCCGTCCGTGTACAGCACCAGCACCGACCCGCGCGGGAACGCCACCTCGACCGTCGGGTACACCGCCGCCTCCTGGATGCCCAGCAGCGGCCCCCCGGCCAGGTCCAGCACCCGCACCTGCCCGTCCGGCCGCCGGAGCAGGGGCGGCGGGTGCCCCGCCCGCGCCAGGACCATCCGCCCGCGCTCCCGGTCGACGCTCAGGTACACACAGCTGGCGAACAGGTCGGCACGCAGGTCGATCAGCAGCCGGTTGGTGCTGCGCATGACCTCCCCGGGGCCCTGCCCCACCGTGGTGTACGCGCGCACGGCGGTGCGGATCTGCCCCATCAGCCCGGCCGCCGTCACGTTGTGCCCCTGCACGTCCCCGATCGCCGCGACCGCCCTGTCGTGGGTGCGCACCACGTCGTAGAAGTCGCCGCCGATCTCCATGCCCTGGGTGGCGGGCAGATAGCGGGCCGCCGTCTCCAGGCCCGGCAGCGCCGGCAGCGAGGGCGGCAACAGGGCCTGCTGCAGCCCGTGCGCCAGGCGGTGCTTGGCGTCGTAGAGCAGTGCCCGCTCCAGCGCCTGCGCGATCAGACCGCTCAGACTGGTCAGCACCGCCCGTTCGTCGGCGGGGAACGCGTGCGGCTGCGCGTACGCCAGCACCCAGGTGCCCACCGGCCGCCCCGAGGCGATCAGCGGCAGGCACGCCCACGCGGCCATGCCGTCCGAGGTGGGCGTCGTCCGCAGCGGGTACAGCCGCTCGAGCTGCTCCGGCGACTCGAAGAACGCGGGCACGCCGGTGGCCAGCACGTGCGCGCTGGGGATCGGCGCGGTCAGCGGCGTACCGTTCCAGCGCTCGACGGCCTCGTCGTCGGGGAAGCCGCGGTGGCCCAGGATGTGCAGCCGGCCGCCGTGCGAGCCGAGCATCATCAGGCCCTGGCTGCCGACGGCCGGCGCGATCTCGTCCGCGACGAGCTGGACGACGTCCTCCACCCCCACCGCCTCGGTGAGCGCGCCCGCCAGGTTGAGCACGTGCCCGATGGTCACCAGACGTCTGCCTCCCACCTGCCGCGAGGGATCGACGGTCCCGGCCCGGCCGGGAGGGTCCTCGCGGGCGACCGCGCGGGAGGGGGCGATGCGCAGGCTGAGCCCGTCCTCGCCGGGATAGAGACGGAAGGAGAGCCACGTCCCCGGCGGCCGCAGTGCGACGAACGTGGTGACCTCCCGGGTGAGCAGCGCGGCCCGGTAGCGGTCCTCGTAGCCGGGGTCGTTGAGCCAGGGCGCCGCCGTCCACAGCAGGGCGCCCCTCAGGTCCGCCACGGGTATTCCGAGCAGCTCGCCCGCCGCCCGGTTGGCGAACGTGATCCGGCCGTGCAGGTCGAGCCCGCACAGCCCGTACGGCAGCCGGGCCACCGCGCGCAGTGCCGCCGCCGCGCCGGAGGGGGCGTCGGGGTCCGTCTCGGGGGGCGGCGGCAGGAGGTCGGGCTCGGGTCCGACCGGCCGGTGCTCGGTGGCGGCCCGCGCGAGCCGCTCCACCAGCCGTTCGCAGGCCGTGGTGAGACGGTGGCGCTCGTGGTCGGAGAGCTGCGGGGAGTGGGTGCCGGGCCAGGTCACGAACAGGGCGCCGTACGCGGTGTCCTCCGTCGCGAGCGGCAGCGCGGCCATGGAGAAGGGATACGGCAGGACGGTCGCGATGCGCGGGTAGTGGTGTGCCATCTCCACCTCACCGCTGACCCACACCAGCCGCCGCTCGCGGAGCGCGTCCGCGACCGGCACGGAGGAGCCGAGACCCAGGCGCTCCCAGGGAGAGGCGAAGACGCGGGGCAGGCCCGCCATGACCGCCATCTCCAGCACCGGTTCGGTGGGGGAGAGCAGGTAGATCGCGCCGGACAACGCGTGCAGATCGTCCAGCAGGGCCGCGAGGACCGGGGACAGCGAGGACCGGCCGGGCGTTTCGGACTCAGGCGGCGGGGGCGGTACGTCGGCCACGCCGACCACCTCCTCCCTTCCGGCTGCCCGCCCTCAAGCCTCCCGCACGGTCACCCGCCGCGCACGGCGAGCGGCACCCCCCGGCGGCACCGGCCCACCCGGCCGGAGGTGTCCGCCGCCCCGGAGGCGGCAGGGGCGGGAAACCGCGTATGTGTCACAGGGGCTGCACATCCGTCCCATACGCGCTGTAATGACGGCGTGGTCAGTGAGCGGCGCACCGCGGACAGCGGATCGAGGACACCGCGGGCCGAGCTTGCCCTCAAGACCCTCGCCGCCGACCTCTCCGCCCACGACCGCCTGCGCCGCACCCTGGAGCAGACCCTGGTCTTCGCCCGTGCCTGCGCCGCCGCCCTCTACACCGTGAGCGAGGGCGAGGGCGAGGGCGAGGGCGGGGACGGCGCCCTCGCCCTCGCCGAGTCGGTCGGCGTGCCCCGCACCCTGTACGGCCTGCGCGACGCCTATCCCCTCACCACCTCCTCGCCCCTCGCCGAGGCCCACGCCGACGGCCACCCGCGGTGGCTCACCGCCGCCGACCTCGCCCGCCGCGCCGACCCGCGCTCCCTGCCGCCCCTCGGTGACTTCTTCCTCGGCGTCCTGCCGCTGCGCGACGGCGGCTGCCTCGTCGCCGTGCGCGAGGCACCCGAGGGCTTCGAGGCCGAGGACCGAGCCTGCCTGACCGCGATCGCCGAGGCCCTCACCACCCGCCCGCCGGCCCCCGGACCACCCGCCGAGAGCGGTCGGGACACCCCGCGCGCGGCCTCCTTCAGCCTCGCCATGGACACCGGCCGCATCGAGGTCGACGACGCCGTGCTCGACCTCTTCGGCCTGAGCCGGGACGCCTTCGACGGCCGGGTGGAGACCCTGCTCGCCTCCACCGTCCCCGAGGACCTGCCCTCCCTGATGTCCCTGGTCGAGCCCGACCACGTGTCGCTGGGCGAGCGCGAACTGGAGTTCCGCATCCTCCAGCCCTCCGGGGAGCCGCGCTGGCTGCGGATGCGCGGCCGGATGCTGCCCGCCGAGGAGACGGGCGGGGACGCGTCCCGCCCACCGCCCCGCCCCTCCCGTCTCGTCGGCACCGTCGCCGACGCCTCCACCCTGCGCCCCGGCGTCAGCGACGTCACCCGCATCCAGCGCCTCGCCGCTGCCCTCGCCACCGCCGGAACCGTCCGCGGTGTCGGCGAGGCGGTCGCGACGGCGCTGCGCGTCCCGCTCCGCGCCGACCGCCTCGCCCTCGCCGAACTGGAGGGCGACCGCCTCGTCGTCACCGTCCTCGACCCGCCGGAACCCGGGGCCTGGCCCGCCCTGTGGCGCTCCGAGTGGCGCTCGGAATGGCCCGACGCCCCCGTCCGCGCCATGCCGACACTCGCCGCCGCCCTCCGCGAGGGCCGCATCACCATCCGGCCCGCCGGCGCCGTCCTCGAACCCGCCCTCGCCGAGGTCGGCCCGGGCGGGCTCGCCGTGCTGCCGCTGCCCGCCGGCGGCCGGCTGGCCGGTGCCTGCCTCCTCGGCTGGGACGCCCCGCACGACTTCGCCCCCGACGAGCGGGCCCTGCTCACCGCCGCCGCAGGCCTTGCCGGACAGGCGCTGCTGCGCGCCCACGCCTTCGACGCCGAGCACGAACTGATCGGCATGCTCCAGCGGACCCTGCTGCCGCGCCGGCTGCCCCGGCTTCCCGGCGCCGAGGCCGTCGCCCGCTACCTGCCGACGACCGCGGGCCTGGAGGTGGGGGGCGACTGGTACGACGTGATCCCGCTGCCCGACAACCACGTCGGCCTCGTCATCGGCGACGTCCAGGGCCACAACGCCTCCGCCGCGACGGTCATGGGACAGATGCGCACCGCGCTGCGCGCCTACGCCGTCGAGGGCCACCCCCCGGACGTCGTCGTCTCGCACGCGAACCGGCTGCTGGTGGGCCTGGAGAGCGATCTGTTCGCGACATGCTGCTACATCGACATCGACCTGGAGGAGGGGGCCGCCTGGTGCGCACGGGCCGGCCACCTCCCACCGGTGCTGCGGCTGCCCGACGGACGGACCGAGACGGTGGAGTTCGAGGGCGGTCCGCCGCTCGGCGTGGTCGCCCAGGCGGACTACCCCATGTCACCGCTGCGGTTCCAGCCGGGCACGGTGCTCGCGCTGACCACCGACGGCCTGGTCGAGTCCGCCGAGGTCGACCTCGACACCGGACTCGAACGGCTGGCCGCGCGGCTCGCCGCCGGGGACCCCGCCCGGCTCGATCAGGCGGCCGACGCCCTGCTGACCGACGCCAACCGCAGCGACGACGTCGCCCTGCTCCTGCTGCGCTACGACGGCATGGCCCAGCGGCCGCTGCGCGAGAGCTGGTCGGTGTGGCGGGTGCCCGAGGCGGTGCGGCACGCCCGCCGGTTCGCCCGGCGCGTGCTGCGCGCCTGGGGCGTGGGGGAGGAGGCCGACGCCGCGATGCTGGTGGTCTCGGAACTGGTCACCAACGGGCTGGTGCACACCGACGGCCCCGTCCGCCTCGACCTCATCCTGATCAACCACCGGCTGCGGATCGCCGTCGCCGACTCCTCGCCGCGCACCCCGATCAAGCCGACGGGCCTGGGCTGGGAGGCGACGGGCGGCCGCGGCATCCTCCTGGTCGAGGCGATGTCGGCGGCATGGGGCTCGGTCCCGGCGAGCGGCGGCAAGCAGGTGTGGGCGGAACTGGCCCTGGAGCCGGAGCTCCAGGGCCCGGCGTCCGACTGAGAGCGCCGCCCCCGGCTGCTGCTGCCGCTCCCCCTCGCGCCCGCGTGGGACGCTGGAGGCGTGCGCCTGCTGCTGATGTCCGACACCCACCTGCCCAAGCGGGCCCGGGAGCTCCCGGCCGCGCTGCTCGCCGAGCTGCCGCGCGCCGACGTCGTGATCCACGCCGGTGACTGGGTCGACGAGGCCACGCTGGACCTGCTGGAGAGCCGCAGCGCCCGGCTGCTCGGGGTGTACGGCAACAACGACGGGCCCGGACTGCGGGCCCGGCTGCCCGAGGTGGCCCGGGCCGAGCTGGAGGGGCTGCGGTTCGGCGTCGTGCACGAGACCGGCGAGGCGCGGGGACGGGAACGCCGGTGCGCCGCGCGCTTCCCCGACCTCGACGTCCTGGTCTTCGGGCACAGCCACATCCCCTGGGACACCACGGCACCGGGCGGGCCGCGCCTGCTCAACCCCGGTTCGCCCACCGACCGCCGCCGCCGGCCGCACTGCACGTACATGACGGCGAGGGTCACCGCCCGCGACGGGCTGACGGAGGTGGAACTCCACCGCCTCCCGCCGCGGACGGGGACGGGCGCGGCCCGCGGCTGACCGCGGGCCGTGCCCCTCACCGCCTCACCTCAGCCGCCGGACACCCCCGTCCAACCCTGCGGCACATGGGCCAGCCGGACCCGCTGCGGGTGGTCGCCGACCGGGACCGACAGGCGCTTTTGGCCCGTGGCGAAGTCGATCGCCGTGACCTGGTCCGCGCCGCTCTCGGAGATGACGCAGTCCTTGCCGTCCCCGCCGACCGTCGCCCAGTACGGTTTGGACGCCGTCACCAGGGGGCCCTCCTGGAGCGTGGCGCGGTCGACGACCGTGGCGTAGTCGTCCATCGTCCCGGCGACGCACAGCTTGTCGCCCGAGGGACTCATCGACAGCCCGTGGTGACGAGAGTCGTTGACCATGGTCGTGCGGTCGTCGCTGGTCGAGGAGTTCTTCGGCAGGGTCTTCATCCGGGTGATCCGGTCGGTGGCGACGTCGTACTCGAAGAGGCCGTTGAAGAAGGACACCTGGAAGTAGAACTTCGACTCGTCCGGGGAGAACACCGCCGGGCGGACCGCGTCCGAATAGTCCTTGAGACCGAAGGCGTCCAGCCGCTGCCGCATGTCGATGACCTTGACCTGCTTGAACGTGGTGGCGTCGACGACCGTGATGTGGCGGTCGCCCTTCGTCCAGTCCCAGATGGGGTCGTCCAGCGCCGTGTTGACGTCGCCGATCGACATGTTCCAGATGTACTTGCCGTCCTTGGTGAAGATGTTCTCGTGCGGCTTGTCGCCGGTGGCGAACTGGCCGAGCTGCTTCCCGGTGGTGATGTCCAGGACGTGCACCTTGTTGGCGGTGGAGGCGGACACCGCGACGCGGGTGCCGTCGGCGGAGACGGCCATGTGGTCCGCGCGGTAACCCTCCACAGGGAAGCGCCAGTTGATCCTGCCGGTGGTCAGGTCGAGGGAGACGACGTCGGCGAAGCTGGGGCGGGAGACCACCATCGACTTCCCGTCGGGGGTGGCGTACATGTCGTCGACGAACTGGTCGTGGCCCTCGCCGACGCTGTTGCGGATCGCCTGGAAGTAGATCCACTTGATCGGGTCGGCGTTGATCTCGGCCATGCGCTGTGCCTTGTCGGGCACGACGTTGACGCTGCCGATCTTCGCGTAGGTGCCGGAGGAGTGGATGACGTCGGCGGTGCCGTCCCAGTTGTTGCCGACGAACATGACCTCCTGGAGCAGCCCGGCGTCGGCCGCGGTGGCGCTGCCGACGGCGGGCCCGAGGGCGGTCAGGGAGAGGGCGGCGGCGAGGGTGAGGAGGAGGCGGGGTCTGCGGGCGCGTGTGGACATGGGGGGTCCTGTCGTTGGGGAGAACATGACAACGGACTTCGGACTTACTGGAAAGTAAGGAAGAGGGGGGTGCGACACAAGGGTCCGCGCACGACAAATCGGCGGCCGTCCGCGCGGCGTGGCCGCCCACGCCGCACCTGATTGACATGCGGGGCCGTCCGCTCCAGCCTGACCTGGCGGTTCGGATCGGTTCGCAGCAGTCGAAGGGGCACGCAATGGTGGAGTCGCTCGGGGTTGCCGTCGTCGGGTTCGGGTGGATGGGACGGGTGCACAGCCAGGCCTACGCCCGGGTGCGGCACCACTTCCCGGACCTGCCCCTGCGCCCCCGGCTGGTCGCCGTCGCCGACGAGGTGCCGGGACGCGCCGAACAGGCCGCCGAGCAGTACGGGTTCGCCACCGCCACCCGCGACTGGCGCGAAATCGTCGGCGACCCCCGCGTCGGGGCGGTGAGCATCGCCGCGCCCAACTTCCTGCACCGCGAGATCGGCACCGCGATGGCGAAGGCGGGCAAGCACCTCTGGATCGAGAAGCCGGTCGGGCTCACCGCCGCCGACGCCCGCGCCGTCGCCGATGCCGTGGCGGGCGCCGGCGTCCAGGGCACCGTCGGCTTCAACTACCGCAACGCCCCTGCGGTCCGGCACGCCCGTGAGCTGATCGCGGAGGGCGCGGTCGGGAGGGTGACCCATGTCCGCATCCGGCTGTTCAGCGACTACGCCGCCCACCCCGACGCGGCACTGACCTGGCGTTACGAGCGGGAGCGCGGTGGCAGCGGGGTGCTGGGCGACCTCGCCTCGCACGGCGTGGACCTGGCCCGTTTCCTCCTCGGCGAGATCGAGGCACTCGTCGCCGACACCGCCGTCTTCCTGACCGAGCGGCCCCGGCCCACCGGGGCCACCACCGGGCACCAGCGGGTGGCGGGCGGGGGGCGGGGCCCGGCCGGGGACGCCGAGACCGTCACGGCCGTCGGGGTCGTCGGGACCGTCGGAGCCGTCGGGACCGTCGAGAATGAGGA
Organism: Streptomyces griseoaurantiacus; assembly: GCF_036189845.1. Classification (NCBI taxonomy): domain Bacteria; kingdom Bacillati; phylum Actinomycetota; class Actinomycetes; order Kitasatosporales; family Streptomycetaceae; genus Streptomyces; species Streptomyces griseoaurantiacus. The sequence goes on from NZ_CP108326.1 coordinate 6,904,364, forward strand.
CTACGTCAACTGCCTGCTGCGCTTCGCCTCCGGCGCGCGCGGCGTCCTGGAGGCCTGCCGCGTCTCGGTCGGCGAGCAGAACGCCTACGGCTTCGAGGTGCACGGCACCAGGGGCGCGCTGTTCTGGGACTTCCGCCGGATGGGGGAGCTGGGGGTGAGCTCCGGGACGGCGTACCAGGACCAGCCGGTGAGCACCGTGCACGTAGGCCCCGGCCACGGCGAGTACGCGGCCTTCCAGCCGGGCGCGGCGAACGCCATGGGCTACGACGACCTCAAGGTGATCGAGGCCCACGGTTTCCTGCGGTCGATCGCGGAAGGGCGCGCTCACGGGCCGACCCTCGCGGACGCCGTACGCAGCGGGGAGGCGCTGGACGCGATGGCACGGTCCGCGGAGCGGGGAGGCTGGGTGGCCCTGTGAGCGCACACCCGGTGGGGTGGCACCGAACCTGTGCGGCCCGGTGCCACCCGTGCGGGGGTGACTCCATGCTCGGCGCCAACCACCGCGCGGATCAAGCGACTTGAGGAGCTTCTGAGCTGTACCGCACGGTACGGTGCGCGCTCACCCGTCCTGGGTCACATGGGCGGTGAGGAGGCGCAGCAACCGCTTCGCCGTGGCGTCCTCCTCCGCCGTCAGCCCCATCGCGTCGCCCATCGCCGTGGGCACGGCGGCCGCGCGCTCGCGCAGGGCCGTGCCCGCCTCGGTGAGGTGCAGGGCGACCGAACGCTCGTCGTCCGGGCGCCGCTCCCGGCGCAGCAGCCCCGCCGCCTCCAGCCGCTTCAGCAGCGGGGAGAGGGTGCTGGACTCCAGCTGCAGGGCCTTGCCCAGTTCGCTCACGGTGCTGCCGTCCCGGTCCCACAGCACCAGCATCACCAGGTACTGCGGGTAGGTCAGTTCCAGCTCCTCCAGCAGCGGCCGGTAGCGCGCGGTGACGGCGCGCGAGGCGGCGTAGAGGGCGAAGCAGAGCTGGTCGTCCAGGAGCAGGGAGCCCGGCGCCGGGGGTGTCTCCCGCGGCTCCTCGTCGTGCGTGTCTCTCGCCGTCATCGCCTCATCGCCTCGTCGTCCTCCTCGCGGCGGTCCGGCCGCCGGGTCCGGTCCCTGTGCCTGCCGTCCCTGTGCCTGCCGTTTCCGTCTGTCCGATTGTATCGCTCACAAGAACGTCGACCACGAATCAGTTGCGCACGACTTAATCGAGCGCTACTGTCATGTCTGTGCCGCCGCCCCGGCGAAAGCAGACCGGCGGGGCGTGCCCGCGGCACCCGACCCGAGGAGAACGACATGAGCGACACCACCGGAACCCGTCCCGTCCTGGAGCCCGCCGCGCAGGCGTTCGTCGAGGCCACGGCCAATCCGCCCTACCTCTTCGACCTCGGCCCGGTGGAGGGCCGCAAGACCGTCGACGAGGTGCAGTCCGGCGAGATCGAGAAGCCGGCCGTCGACGAGGAGTGGATCACCGTCGCCGGCGGCCCCACGGGCAGCGTGCGGGCCCGCCTCGTCCGCCCGGCGGGCGCCGAGGGCACCCTCCCCGTCATCCTCTACATCCACGGCGCCGGCTGGGTGTTCGGCAATGCCCACACCCACGACCGCCTGGTCCGTGAACTCGCCGTCGGCGCCGGCGCCGCCGTCGTCTTCCCCGAGTACGACCTCTCACCCGAGGCGCGCTACCCGGTCGCCATCGAGCAGAACTACGCCGTGGCCCGGTGGATCGTGAGCGAGGGCGCCGCCCACGGCCTGGACGCCGGCCGGATCGCCGTCGTGGGCGACTCCGTCGGCGGCAACATGAGCGCCGCGCTGACCCTCATGGCCAAGCAGCGGGGCGACGTGCCCCTGGTCCAGCAGGTGCTGTTCTACCCGGTGACCGACGCGTCCTTCGACACCGCCTCCTACCACCAGTTCGCCGAGGGCTACTTCCTGCGCCGGGACGGCATGCAGTGGTTCTGGGACCAGTACACGGCCGACGAGGCCGAGCGCGCTCAGATCACCGCCTCGCCGCTGCGCGCCACCACCGAGCAGCTCACCGGTCTCCCGCCGGCCCTCGTCGTCACCGGCGAGGCGGACGTGCTGCGCGACGAGGGCGAGGCCTACGCGAACAAGCTGCGCGAGGCGGGCGTCCCGGTCACCGCGGTGCGCTACCAGGGCATCATCCACGACTTCGTCATGCTGAACGCCCTGCGCGGCACCCAGGCCGCGGGCGCGGCGATCGCCCAGGCGATCGGCACGCTGCGGACGGCCTTCGCCGCGGTGTGAACCGGTCGGCCGACAGGGGTGGGGCGCCTTCCCGCGGGAAGGCGCCCCACCCCTGTCGGCCGCGCGGATGGCGGGCGCGGAACGCACCGGCGGCTGGACGGCCGGTCGGGACGGTCAGTCGCCGGCCGGGGACCTCTCCTCGGCGCCGAGAACGCGCAGGATGTCGACCAGTGTCGTCATCTGCTCCTCGCTGAGCGGGCTGAACAGCTCCTCCGCCGCCACCTCGTAGCCGCTCGTCCAGTCCTGGGCCAGCGCGGCCCCCTGTTCCGTCACGCGCAGCCGTACCGAGCGGCGGTCCCGCGGGCTGGTCTGCCGTTCGAGCAGGCCGTCCCGGACCAGCGCGTCGACCAGGGTGGAGGCGGTCCCCTGGGCGATGCCGACCGCGAGCGCGAGCTCGGTCAGCCGCACGGGCTGCGACCGTGCCACCTCCACCACCAGGCGGGACCTCGGTGTCGACACCCCGTGCTCGCCGAGCCGTTCGTTGAAGTGGCGTACGAGGACCTTCGCCGTACGGCTGAACTCGTCGGCCACCTGAGCCGCGGTCGGGTTCCTTCTCGCCTCCGGCACCGCCCACCTCCTGCCTGCCCGCGCTTGACGCGCCCATCCTACGGCGGTTACATAGGCGTAGATGCATCGACGCCGAACTATTAGTCGTCGAAGCATCCGGTGTGGCGCTCGAAGCCGCCCGCCGGACGCCCTGCGGTGCGCCGCACGGAACCGGGCGACGACCGACGTCCCCGGGCCGACCACGAGGAGTGGGAAACATGAAGATCTTCGTCACCGGCGGCAGCGGTTTCGTCGGCAGCGCGCTCGTCCGCCGCCTTCTCGTCGAGGGACACCAGGTCCTGGCACTGGCCAGATCAGGTTCGAGCATCCAGCGGGTGAGGGCGGCCGGGGCCGAGCCCGTTCCCGGCGACCTCGCAGAGCTCGGCCGGGACGACTCCCCGGCGCCGGAGTGGCTCGCCCGGCTGCGGGAGACCGACGCGGTCGTGCACGTCGCCGCCCACATGGAGTTCTGGGGGCCCGACGCGCTCTTCGAACGCGCCAATCAGGTGCCGACCGTCGCCCTGCACGCCGCCGCCGTGGCGGCCGGCGTACGTCGCTTCGTGCTCGTCAGCGCCGCCTCGGTGTCCACCGGAAGCCAACGCCGCCCCGTGGTCGACGAGTCGACACCCGAAGGCCGGCCCAACATCGCCTACAGCCGGGTCAAACTGGCCACCGAACGCGCCCTCCTGCGCGCCCCCGCGGGAAACACCGAACTGGTCGTCCTGCGCCCCCCGTTCATCTGGGGCCCGGGCATGGCGGCACTCGAGGACATGGCCGAGGCCGTCGCGGCCGGACGCTTCGCCTGGATCGACCGGGGCACCCACACCATCGACTTCGTGCACGTCGAGAACCTGGTCGGCGCCGTGGTCCGCGCCCTCACCCAGGGGCGCCACCAGGGGATCTACTACGTCACCGACGGCACGCCGATGTCCGTCCGGGACTTCCTCACCCCCCTGCTGGCGACCCGCGGCGCGGACCTCTCCTCGATCCGCAGCGTCCCGCTGGCCGTGGCCGCTCCGATGGCGGCGGTGATGGACCGCACGGCGCGGCTGCTCCGCCGCAGCTCGGCACCCCCGCTCACGAACTGGCTCGTGAGCTTCGCCGGCCGTGACCGCAGCTACGACATCACGGCCGCACGGACGGAGCTGGGCTACGAGCCCGGGACGACGCTGGAGAAGGGGCTGGCGGAGATGGCCGGCGCGTGAGCCGGGCGGGACGGCCGGGTGCCCGGCAGGGGCGAGATCCGCACGGGCCGTCGTGCCGGCGCCCGGCTCCCTCAGGAGCGCGCCAGGAGGTGGAAGTCGAACGAGTAGCAGGACGCCCGGTACTGGTGGCAGCCGTACTCCAGGGCCCGGCCGGTGTGGTCGTAGGCCGTGCGGCGCATGGTCAGCAGGGCGGCGCCCTCGGGTTCCTCCAGGCGGGCCGCCTCCTCGGCGCCGGCCGAGGCCGCGCCGACGGACTGCCGGGCGCTGTGCAGGGTGAGGCCGGCCGCCCGCAGCAGCCGGTACAGACCGGTCGCCTCCAGCCGTCCGGTGTCCAGCTCGAGCAGCCCCTGGGGGAGGAAGTTGGTCAGGTGCGCCACCGGCCGGCCGCGGGTGAACCTGAGCCGTTCCAGGTGGTGCGCCGGGGCCCCCTCGGCGAGGCCCAGCGCGGCGGCCGCCGCCGCCGGAGCCGGAGCGACCTCGTTGCGCAGCACCCGGGTGGTGGGGGACTGCCCCGCGGTCTCCAGGTCGTCGTACAGACTGCTCAGCTCCAGCGGGCGCCGCACACGGGTGTGCACCACCTGGGTGCCCACACCCCGGCGGCGCACCAGCAGCCCTTTGTCGACCAGCGACTGCAGGGCCTGGCGCACCGTCGGCCGGGACAGCCCCAGCCGGCCGGCCAGGTCCACCTCGTTGCCGAGCAGGCTGCCCGGGGCGAGCGCCCCCCCTTCGATCGCCGCCGTGAGCTGCTGGGCGAGCTGGTGGTAGAGCGGGACGGGGCTGGCGCGGTCCAGGACGAGACCGAGGTCGCCGGGGGGCGCGGAGGGCCGCGTCCCGGGTGCCGCCGGGGTCATGAGTGGCTCGGGAAGCCGAGGTTGATGCCGCCGTCGGCCGGGTCCGGCCAGCGGGTGGTGACGGTCTTGCCCCGGGTGTAGAAGGCGACGCCGTCGCTGCCGTAGATGTGCAGGTCGCCGAAGAGGGAGTCCTTCCAGCCGCCGAAGGAGTGGTGGCCGACGGGCACCGGGATCGGCACGTTGACGCCCACCATGCCCGCCTCGACCTCCAGCTGGAAGCGGCGGGCGGCCCCGCCGTCGCGGGTGAAGATCGCGGTGCCGTTGCCCCAGCGGGAGCTGTTGATCAGCTCGACCGCCTCCTCGTACGTCTTGGCGCGGACCACGCACAGCACCGGCCCGAAGATCTCCTCGCGGTAGGCGTCCGCCGTCACCGGCACCCGGTCGAGCAGCGAGACGCCGGTGAAGAACCCGTCCTCGTGGCCGGGGACGGTGCAGCCGGTGCCGTCGACGACGACCTCGGCGCCCTGCGCGGCGGCGCCCGCCACGTAGGCGGCCACCTTGTCGCGGTGCTCGCGGGTGATCAGCGGGCCCATCTCGCTGGCCGGGTCGTCGCCGGGTCCGATGCGCAGCGCCTTGGCCCGTTCGGCGATCCGGGCGACCAGCTCGTCGCCGACGCCGCCGACGGCGACCACCACCGACACCGCCATGCACCGCTCGCCCGCCGAACCGTAGGCCGCGTTGATCGCCTGGTCGGCGGCGAGGTCTAGGTCGGCGTCGGGCAGCACCAGCATGTGGTTCTTGGCGCCGCCGAGGGCCTGCACCCGCTTGCCGTGCTCGACCGCCTTGAGCTGCACGTACCTGGCGATCGGGGTGGAGCCGACGAAGGACACGGCGGCGATGTCGGGGTGTTCCAGGAGCCGGTCGACGGCCGGCTTGTCGCCCTGCACCACGTTGAACACGCCGTCCGGCAGCCCCGCCTCGGACAGCAGCGCGGCGAGCCGCAGCGAGGCGGAGGGGTCCTTCTCGCTCGGCTTGAGCACGAAGGTGTTCCCGCAGGCGATCGCGACGGGGAACATCCACATCGGCACCATCGCCGGGAAGTTGAACGGGGTGATCCCGGCGACCACGCCCAGCGGCTGCCGCAGGGTGGCCACGTCGACCCGGGTGGACACCTCGGTGGACAGCTCGCCCTTGAGGTGCGCGGGGATGCCGCAGGCCAGTTCGACGATCTCCATGCCGCGCGCGATCTCGCCGAGTGCGTCGGAGTGCACCTTGCCGTGCTCCGCGGTGATCAGGGCGGCGATCTCGTCGCGGTGGGCGTCGAGCAGCTCGCGGAACCTGAACAGGATCGTCGTGCGCCGGGCGAGCGAGGTGCGGCTCCAGCCGGCGTAGGCGGCCTTCGCGGCGGCGACGGCGGTGTCCACCTCCTCCACCGAGGCGAAGGCGACCCGCCTGGCCTCGGCCCCGGTGGCCGGGTTGTAGACGGGGCCGGACCGGCCCGAGGCGGACTCGACGGGCCGGCCGTCGATCCAGTGGCTCACGGTGCCGGTGTGCGGGGCGGTGTGTACGGGGGCGTTCACGGGCGGGGCCTTTCCGTGCGGAGGAGACGGAGGAGAAGCGCGGGGAGGGGACGGGGCGCGGTCAGAGGTGGTGTCGGCGGGCGGTCACCCGGCGGTCGTAGCGTTCCCGGGCGGCGAGGGCGGCCTCGCGGCCCGAGACCGCGGCGACCGGTACGTCCCACCATGCCTCGGCCGGGGGCGCCGTCGCCGCGGGATCGGTCTCGACATACACGCAGGTCGGCCGGTCGGAGGCACGGGCCGCCGTCAGGGCCTCGCGCAGCTCCCGCACGGTCTTGGCGCGCAGGACGTCCATGCCGAGGCTCGCGGCGTTGGCGGCGAGGTCCACGGGCAGCGGGTCGCCGGTGAAGGAACCGTCGGCGGCGCGGTAGCGGTAGGCGGTGCCGAAGCGTTCGCCGCCGGTCTCCTCGGACAGGCCGCCGATGGAGGCGTAGCCGTGGTTCTGCAGCAGCACCAGGTTGACCGGCAGCCCCTCCTGGACGGCGGTGACGATCTCGGTCGGCATCATCAGGTACGTGCCGTCGCCGACCAGCGACCACACCACCACCTCCGGGGCCGCCTGCTGCACGCCGACGGCGGCCGGGATCTCGTAGCCCATGCAGGAGTAGCCGTACTCCAGGTGGTACTGGCGCGGCGAGCGGGCCCGCCACAGTTTGTGCAGGTCACCGGGGAGCGAACCGGCCGCGTTGATCACCACGTCGGTGTCGCCGACGACGGCGTCCAGGGCGCCGAGCACCTGCGTCTGGGTGGGCACCGCGTCGTCCTCGGCGTCGAACGCGGCGGCCACGACCCGCTCCCAGCGCTCCTTGCCCGCCCGGTACTCCGCCTCGTACGCGGCGTCGACACGATGGTCGGCCAGTGCCGCCGTGAGCGCCGTCAGGCCGCTGCGGGCGTCGGCGAGGAGCGGGCGCGCGGCGAGCTTGTGGGCGTCGAAGGCGGTGATGTTGAGGTTGACGAACCGGACGTCCGGGTGCTGGAAGAGGGTCCCGGAGGCGGTGGTGAAGTCGGAGTAACGGGTGCCGACGCCGAGGACCAGGTCGGCCTCGCGGGCCAGCGCGTCGGCCACCGCGGTCCCGGTGTGGCCGATGCCGCCGAGGTCGGCGGCGTGGTCGTGGCGCAGTGACCCTTTGCCCGCCTGGGTGGACGCGACCGGGATGCCGGTCACGTCCACCAGTGCCTTCAGTGCCTCCTCGGCCTCGCTGTGGTGGACCCCGCCACCCGCCACGAGCAGGGGCCGGCGCGCGCCCCTGAGGAGCCGCACCGCCTCGGCGAGTTCCGCCGGGTCGGGCTCGGGCCGCCGTACGTGCCACACCCGCTCGGCGAAGAACTCCTCGGGCCAGTCGTACGCCTCGGCCTGCACGTCCTGCGGGAGGGCGAGGGTGACGGCGCCGGTCTCGGCGGGATCGGTGAGCACGCGCATCGCCTGGAGCGCGGAGGCGAGCAGTGCCTCCGGGCGGGTGATCCGGTCGAAGAAGCGGGAGACCGGACGCAGGGCGTCGTTGACGGTGATGTCCGCGCCCGAGGGGTGCTCCAGTTGCTGCAGCAGCGGGTCGGCGGGCCGGGTGGCGAAGTGGTCGCCGGGCAGCAGGAGCACGGGCAGCCGGTTGATGGTCGCGAGGGCGGCGCCGGTGACCAGGTTGGTGGCGCCGGGCCCGATGGAGGTGGTGACGGCCTGCGCGGAGAGCCGGTTGAGCTGCCGGGCGTACCCGACGGCCGCGTGCACCATCGCCTGCTCGTTGCGGCCCTGGTGGTAGGGCATCGCGTCCGCGTACTCGAGGAGCGCCTGGCCCACCCCCGCGACGTTGCCGTGGCCGAAGACGCCCCAGGTGCCGGCGATCAGCCGGTGGCGGGCCCCGTCGCGTTCGGTGTACTGCGCGGACAGGAACCGCACCAGTGCCTGGGCGACGGTCAGACGGACGCGCGGGGATGGGCTCATCGAAACCTCACCGGGGAGTTGAAGGAACCGACGGGAGCGAGTGCGGACGCGGCGGGAACCGCTGGAGGGACGGGAACCGCGGCAGAGACGGCGGGAGGGACGGGAACCGCGGCAGAGACGGCGGGAGGGACGGGAACCGCGGCAGAGACGGCGGGAGTGGCGGGAAGAGCGGCAGTGGCGGGAGCGGTGGACATCGGGTGCGCGGTGCCGGCGGTCACAGCAGTCCCACCGCCGTGTCCACCGCCGCCTCCACACTGCCCGAGGCCGGGTAGAGCAGCGAGCGGCCGACGACCAGCCCCTGCACGGTCGGCAGGCGCAGCGCCTTGCGCCATCTCTCGTAGGCGGCGTCCTGGTCCGGGCCGACGTCGCCGCCGAGGAGCACCACGGGCAGCGTGGACGTCGCCAGGACCCCCTCCATGTCGTCCGGGTCCTCGGTGACGGGCAGCTTGAGCCAGGTGTAGGCGGAGGTGCCGCCGAGCCCGGAGGCGATGGCCAGGGAGCGGGTCACGGCCTCGGCGCCCAGGTCGTTGCGGACGCCGCCGTCCACCCGGCGGGAGAGGAACGGCTCGACGAACACCGGCAGCCGCCGGGCGGCCATGGCGTCGACCGCGCGGGCGGCGGACTCCAGGGTGCGCAGCGAGCCGGGGTCCTCGTAGTCGATGCGCAGCAGCAGCTTGCCCGCGTCCAGTCCGAACCGCTCGATGTCCTCGGCGCGGTACCCGGTGAAGCGGTCGTCCATCTCGAAGGCGGCGCCCGCCAGACCACCGCGGTTCATCGAGCCCATGACGACCTTGTTCTCCAGGGCCCCGAGCAGCAGCAGGTCCTCCAGGACGTCGGCGCTGGCCAGGACGCCGTCCACGCCCGGCCGGGACAGCGCGAGGCACAGCCGGTGCAGCAGGTCGGCGCGGTTGGCCATGGCCAGGCGGTCGCCGCCGACGCCGAGGGCACCCCGGGCGGGATGGTCGGCGGCGACGATCATCAGTCGGCCGCTGTCGCCGACCAGCGGCCGCCGGGCGCGCCGGGCCGCAGCCTCGGCTATCGCCTCGGGACGGCGGGCGCGCACCGCGACCAGGTCGGGGATGCTGATGCTCAAGGGGGTGACTCCGTTTCGGGCCGGCGCCGGTGGGCCGGGGTGGGGGAGCGGCACGGGCCGCGGGCGGGGCGGGGACGGGGCGGCGTCGGCCGGCCGCGCGGGGGAGGATGCCTCCCCGTTACGGCCCCTCCCGGCCGGTGAGGAGGTGCTCGATCTCGGCGGCGGTCGGCATCGCGGCGGAACAGGCGAGCCGGGAGGCGACGAGCGCGCCGGCCGCGTTGGCGCGGCGCATGGTCTCCTCCAGCGGCAGGCCGGACAGCAGGCCGTGGCAGAGCGCCCCGCCGAACGCGTCGCCCGCGCCGAGACCGTTGACGACCTCCACGGGCACCGGCGGCACCTCGGCCTCCTCGCCGTCGCGGTGGACGGCGAGGACGCCCTTGGGGCCCTGCTTGACCACGGCGAGTTCCACGCCGGCGGCCAGCAGGGCCTCGGCGCAGGCGCGCGGCTCGCGCACCCCCGTGGCGATCTCGCACTCGTCGAGGTTGCCGACGGCGACGGTGGCGTGCTTCAGGGCCTCCGCGTAGGAGGGGCGGGCGGTCTCCGGGTCCTGCCAGAACATCGGCCGCCAGTCCAGGTCGAAGACGGTGGTGCCGCGTCCGGCGCGGGCCCGGAGGGCGGCGAGGGTGGCCGAGCGGCTGGGCTCCTCGCTCAGTCCGGTGCCGGTGACCCAGAAGACGCGGGCGGCACGGATCGCGGGAAGGTCCAGTGCGTCGGCGGTGAGGTACAGGTCGGGGGCCTTGGGCCGGCGGTAGAAGTACAGCGGGAAGTCGTCCGGCGGGAAGATCTCGCAGAACGTCAGGGGCGTCTGCTCGCCCGGGACCGGGGTGACGTACCGGTCGTCGACGCCGAAGGCGCGCAGCTCGGTGTGCAGATAGGTGCCGAAGGGGTCGTCGCCGGTGCGGGTGATCACGGCGGTGGCCAGGCCCAGGCGCGCGGCGGCCACCGCGACGTTGGCGGCGGAACCGCCGAGGAACTTGCCGAACGATTCCACCTCGGGCAGTCGCACCCCGGTCTGCAGCGGGTAGAGATCGACTCCGATGCGCCCCATGGTGAGGAGGTCGAAGGTGACGACGGGCTCGGGCTCGGAGGGCAGGGACATCGCGTGGCTCCTCGTCGGCTGGAGGGCGGGGGCGGGGGCGTCGGGGCCGCGCCGATGTCACACAGGTGTAGGCGCCCTCGAACCGCATGTCAAGAATTTGTACTGACATACGGACCTGTGCCTGAACTGATGTCTTAACAAAGTATTGACAGTGGGGTATCACAAGGGTTTGTATCCCGTCCCAACACCCCTCCACGACCACCTGCCACGGCCCGGGTACTCTGCCCCGGACCTGTGAGCGGGCACCGACGCCCGCCGCCGTCCCGTCACCCGCCCCCGGCCGCACAGTGAGGTACTGGAAGACATGGACCGCTCGAGAGACCCCCGTTCCCGCAGAGCCGCGCTCATCGCCACGGCCGCGATATCGGCCCTGCTGATAGCCGGCTGTTCCAGCAGCTCGGGAGGCAAGAAGGCGGAGGACGACGCCAAGGGCGCCTCCGCGGGCAAGGCGGACACCCCCGCCATGAAGGTCGCGCTCGTCACCCACCAGGCCCCCGGCGACACCTTCTGGGACATCGTCCGCAAGGGGGCCGAGGCCGCCGCCGCCAAGGACAACATCAAGCTGGTCTACTCCTCCGACCCCAGCGCGGGCAACCAGGCCAACCTGGTGCAGAACGCCATCGACCAGAAGGTGGACGGCATCGCCGTCACCCTCGCCAAGCCCGGCGCGATGAAGGACGTCATCGGCAAGGCCGGCAAGGCGAACATCCCCGTCGTCGGCCTCAACTCGGGCCTCGCCGACTGGAAGAAGCTCGGCCTGCTGGAGTTCTTCGGGCAGGACGAGAGCGTGGCGGGCGAGGCCTTCGGCAAGAAGCTGAACGAGGTCGGCGCCAAGAAGGCCGTCTGCGTCGTCCACGAGCAGGGCAACGTCGGCCTCACCCAGCGCTGCGACGGCGTGAAGAAGACCTTCGAGGGCGACGTCGAAAACCTGTACGTCAACGGCACGGACATGCCGTCCGTGAAGTCGACGATCACCGCCAAGCTCAAGCGGGACAGCGACATCGACCACGTCGTCACGCTCGGCGCGCCCTTCGCCATGACCGCCACGCAGTCCGTCGGCGACGCGGGCAGCAAGGCGAAGGTCGCCACCTTCGACCTCAACAAGAACCTCACCGGCGCCATCAAGAAGGGCACCATCGAGTTCGCCGTCGACCAGCAGCCCTACCTCCAGGGCTACCTCGCCGTGGACTCCCTGTGGCTGTACAAGAACAACGGCAACTACAGCGGCGGCGGCGAGCAGCCCGTGCTGACCGGCCCGGCCTTCGTCGACAAGTCCAACGTGGACCGGGTCGCCGAGTTCGCCGCGAAGGGCACCCGGTGATGGACGTGACCCAGCAGGCAGCGCCGGCGGCGGACACGCCGCCGGCCTCCGGCACGGGGCAGCGGGACGGCCGCACCCGGCAGCGCTCCCTGGCGCTGCGGCTGCTCGCCCGGCCCGAGGTCGGCGTCTTCCTCGGCGCCGTCGCGGTGTTCGTGTTCTTCCTCGTTCAGGCCCCGACCGTCCGCCAGGGCAGCTCGATGGCCACCGTGCTCTACCAGGCGTCCACCATCGGCATCATGGCGCTGCCGGTGGCGCTGCTGATGATCGGCGGCGAGTTCGACCTGTCGGCGGGCGTCGCCGTGATCAGCTCCGCGCTGACCGCGGCCATGATCAGCTTCCAGCTCACCATGAACGTGTGGGTGGGCGTGCTGGTGGCGCTGGTGCTCTCCCTCGCCGTCGGGGCCTTCAACGGCTGGATGATGGTCCGCACCGGACTGCCCAGCTTCCTGGTCACCCTCGGCACCTTCCTCGGCCTCCAGGGTGTCAACCTGGCCGTCACCAAGCTGGTCACCGGCAACGTCGCCACCGACGACATCAGCGACATGGACGGCTTCGACCAGGCCAAGAGCGTCTTCTCCTCCTCCTTCCACCTGGGTGACGTGCAGGTGAAGATCACCGTGGTCTGGTGGCTGGTGTTCGCGGCGCTGGCCACCTGGGTGCTGCTGCGCACCAAGTACGGCAACTGGATCTTCGCGGTCGGCGGCAACAAGGACAGCGCCCGCGCGGTCGGGGTCCCGGTGACCTTCACCAAGATCTCGCTGTTCATGCTGGTCGGCTTCGGCGCCTGGTTCGTCGGCATGCACCAGCTGTTCGCGTTCAACACCGTGCAGTCCGGCGAGGGTGTCGGCCAGGAACTGATCTACATCGCCGCGGCCGTGATCGGCGGCTGCCTGCTCACCGGCGGCTACGGCTCCGCGATCGGACCCGTCTTCGGCGCCTTCATGTTCGGCATGGTGAGCCAGGGCATCGTCTTCGCCGGCTGGAACCCCGACTGGTTCAAGGCCTTCCTCGGTGTGATGCTCCTCGGGGCCACCCTCATCAATCTGTGGGTCCGCCAGTCGGCGACCCGGAGGTGACACCCATGACCACCGCTGACCCCCAGAAGACCACCGCCGTGGCGGAGAAGGACCCCGCCGGCGGCCCGGCCCCCGAGGGCGCGGGGCCGCTCGTCGAGCTGCGCGGCGCCGGGAAGTCCTACGGCAACATCCGCGCCCTGCACGGGGTGGACCTCGCCGTGCACCCCGGCCGGGTGACCTGCGTGCTCGGCGACAACGGCGCCGGCAAGTCCACCCTCATCAAGATCATCTCCGGGCTGCACCAGCACACCGAGGGCGAAGTCCTCGTCGACGGGACCCCGGTACGGTTCAACACCCCCCGCGAGGCCCTCGCCAAGGGCATCGCCACCGTCTACCAGGACCTCGCCACCGTGCCGCTGATGCCGGTGTGGCGGAACTTCTTCCTCGGCTCCGAGATGACGAAGGGCCCCTGGCCCGTACGGCGCCTCGACATCGCCCGCATGAAGCGGACCGCCGACGAGGAACTGCGCAACATGGGCATCGTCCTCGACGACCTGGAGCAACCCCTCGGAACCCTCTCCGGCGGCCAGCGCCAGTCCGTGGCCATCGCCCGCGCCGTCTACTTCGGCGCCCGCGTCCTCATCCTCGACGAACCCACCGCCGCCCTCGGCGTCAAGCAGTCGGGCGTGGTGCTCAAGTACATCGCGGCCGCGCGCGAGCGCGGCCTCGGCGTCATCTTCATCACCCACAATCCCCACCACGCCTACCTGGTCGGCGACCACTTCAGCGTGCTGCGTCTGGGCACCCTGGAGCTGTCCGCCGCCCGCAGCGAGGTGAGCCTGGAACAGCTCACCAACCACATGGCCGGCGGTGCGGAACTGGACGCGCTCAAGCACGAACTGGAACGGGCCGGCGGCGTGGACGTCGAGGCGCTCCCCGGGGCGCCGGACGCCGGGGAACCGGCCGGGACACCCTCGGAAGGGACCGCCTGACATGACCGGAACCGACTCGCCCGCTCCCGTCCTGGACCGCATCCGGGTCGGTTCCGCCCCCGACTCCTGGGGCGTCTGGTTCCCCGAGGACCCCCGGCAGGTGCCCTGGCGGCGCTTCCTCGACGAGGTCGCCGAGGCCGGGTACTCCTGGATCGAACTGGGCCCCTACGGCTACCTGCCCACCGACCCGGCCCGCCTCGGCGAGGAGGTGGCCCGCCGGAACCTCAGGGTCTCGGCGGGCACCATCTTCTGCGGTCTGCACCGGGGGCCCGCCGAGTGGGACGGCACGTGGGAGCAGGTGAGCCGGGTCGCCGCCCTCACCCGGGACATGGGCGCCGGGCACCTCGTCGTCATCCCGTCCTTCTGGCGCGACGACAAGACCGCCGAGATCCTGGAGCCCGCCGAACTCACCGCCGAGCAGTGGGGCCACCTCACCCGGGGCATGGAACGCCTGGGTCGGGAGGTGAAGGAGACGTACGGCCTCGACATCGTCGTCCACCCGCACGCCGACACCCACCTCGACACCGAGGAGCACGTCGCGCGCCTCCTCGACGCCACCGACTCCTCGCTGGTCAACCTGTGCCTGGACACCGGGCACTACGCCTACTGCGGCGGCGACAGCGTCAGGCTGATCGAGACCTACGGCGAGCGCATCGGCTATCTGCACCTCAAGCAGGTCGATCCGGAGATCCTCGCGGGGGTGGTCGCGGAAGGGGTGCCCTTCGGGCCCGCGGTGGCCCGCGGGGTGATGTGCGAGCCGCCGGGGGGTGTCCCGGAGCTGGGGCCGGTGCTCACCGCCGCACAGAAGCTGGACGTGGACCTGTTCGCCATCGTCGAGCAGGACATGTACCCCTGCCCGCCGGACAAGCCGCTGCCGATCGCCGTGCGGACACGGAGGTTCCTGCGCTCCTGCGGGGCGTGAGCCTCAGGCGTGACGGCCGGGCCCCATCGGGTCGTCGAAGGCCTGTGCGTCGCCCCTGCCGTAGCCGCGGCTCCGGCGGTGGCGACGACGGCCGCGGTGGGCGCTGCTCACGGCGGTGGCCATGGCCAGGCTGAAGATCAGGGCGAGGGCGAGCCCCGCGCAGAAGAGCGCCAGGGCGTTCATCGTGGCGATGTGGTTGCCCAGCACCGACACGGAGTACTCGGGGCCGCCCCCGAGGTTGTCGGCGATCGCGAGACCGGTGAAGGCCGCGGTGGCCGCGAGCAGGAGCAGTCCGAGGACCAGCATGCGAGTCATCCCCTCGACATCGGGAGTTCTGTCCGGTTGCTCGGGGTTCTCCCGGTTGTCCGGGACATCCCGTTTCTCCGGGTACCCAGCCGGGAGGAAACCTGCCGGGAGGAAACCTGCCGGGAGGAACTCGCCGGAGGGCCGTCCGCCGGAGGGCCGCCCGGCGGCGGTGAGTCCGCCGGTCGCGGTCTAGGCCGCCAGGTAGTGGTGCGCGTCCGCCCCGCGCCACTTCACCCACGCCGGGTCGTCGAGCAGTTCCTCCGCATCCGGCAGACCCGCCCGGCCGAGGAACTCGACCAGGTCCTCGTCGGAGAAGGCCACCCCCAGGCTCTCCCCGCGCGCCGTCACGCGCCTGCCCCCCGACCCCAGCGGGGGATGAACGATTACAGGTGCGCGCCCGGACATGTATCCAGCATCGTCCCGTCCGCCGCGCCCCGCATCCGCACGGCCCGGCGACACCAGGTGGTCCCTCCCGCCGAAGGGGTGCGAAAACGCCCGGAACCGCGCGAGGATCATGGGGTGGGCCGGTGCGGTCCCGCGGCGGGCACCGCCGCCCGCACCGGCGCGGCAGCGAGGGAAGGCAGCAGCACCATGGCGCAGGAAGTACGCGGCGTGATCGCACCCGGCAAGGACGAACCCGTCCGCATCGAGACGATCGTGGTGCCGGACCCCGGCCCCGGCGAGGCGGTGGTGAGCATCCGGGCCTGCGGCGTGTGCCACACCGACCTGCACTACAAGCAGGGCGGGATCAGCGAGGACTTCCCGTTCCTGCTCGGCCACGAGGCCTCCGGGATCGTCGAGTCGGTCGGCGAGGGCGTCACCGACGTGGCCCCCGGCGACTTCGTGATCCTCAACTGGCGCGCGGTCTGCGGCCAGTGCCGGGCCTGTCTGCGCGGCCGTCCCTGGTACTGCTTCGACACGCACAACGCCAAGCAGAGGATGACCCTCGCCTCCACCGGCCAGGAACTCTCCCCGGCGCTCGGCATCGGCGCCTTCGCCGACAAGACCCTCGTCGCCGCCGGCCAGTGCACCAAGGTCGACCCGGCGGTCGCCCCGGAGGTGGCCGGACTGCTCGGCTGCGGGGTCATGGCGGGCATCGGCGCCGCGATCAACACCGGCAACGTCGGCCGCGGCGACACCGTCGCCGTCATCGGCTGCGGCGGAGTCGGCGACGCGGCGATCGCCGGGGCCCGCCTGGCGGGCGCCGCGAAGATCATCGCCGTGGACATCGACCCCCGCAAACTGGAGACGGCGAAGAAGCTGGGCGCCACCCACCTCGTCAACTCCCGTGAGAGCGACCCCGTCGAGGCGGTCCGGGAGATGACCGGCGGCTTCGGCGCCGACGTCGTCATCGAGGCGGTCGGCCGCCCGGAGACGTACACGCAGGCCTTCTACGCCCGCGACCTGGCCGGCACCGTCGTCCTCGTCGGCGTGCCCACCCCCGAGATGAAGCTCGAACTGCCGCTGCTCGACGTGTTCGGCCGCGGCGGCGCGCTCAAGTCCTCCTGGTACGGCGACTGCCTGCCCTCCCGGGACTTCCCCATGCTCATCGACCTGCACCTGCAGGGCCGCCTCGACCTCGGCGCCTTCGTCACCGAGACGATCGCGCTCGACGGCGTCGAAGAGGCCTTCGAGCGGATGCACCACGGCGACGTGCTGCGCTCGGTGGTGACCTTCTGATGACCGCGCGCATCGACCACCTCGTCACCTCCGGCCGGTTCAGCCTCGACGGCGGCACCTGGGACGTCGACAACAACGTGTGGATCCTCGGCGACGACCACGAGGCACTCGTCATCGACGCCGCGCACGACGCCGACGCGATCCTCCAGGCCCTCGGCGGGCGGCGGCTGCGGGCCATCGTCTGCACCCACGCCCACAACGACCACATCGGCGCCGCCCCCGCACTCGCCGAGCGCACCGGCGCCACGATCTGGCTGCACCCCGAAGACCTGCCGCTGTGGAAGCTCACCCACCCCGACCGGCTGCCCGACCGGTGGCTGGACGACGAGCAGGTCCTGGAGGCGGCCGGCGCCGACCTGACCGTGCTGCACACGCCCGGACACGCCCCCGGCGCGGTCTGCCTGTACGAGCCGGGACTCGGCACGGTCTTCACCGGCGACACCCTGTTCCAGGGCGGCCCGGGCGCCACCGGACGCTCCTATTCGCACTTCCCGACCCTCGTCGACTCCATCCGCGACCGGCTGCTCACCCTGCCGCCCGAGACCGTGGTCCGCACCGGCCACGGCGACAGCACCACCATCGGCGCCGAGGCCCCGCACCTCCAGGAGTGGATCGCCCGCGGGCACTGATCACGACCGGGCACTGTGCCCGATGATCGGCGCGGGGTACGTTCAGGACCATGACTGCGAGGCACGCGGAGCGGTTCGAGGGGTACGGCGCGCTGGTCACGGGCGCGGCACGGGGCATCGGGGCGGCCGTCGCGCGGCGGCTCGCCGAGGAGGGCGCCCGCGTCCTCGTCACCGACGTGGACGCGGAGGCGGCCGCCGGGACGGCCGCCGGGCTGCGCGCCGAGGGACTGGCCGCCGAGGCGTACGGGTGCGACGTGGCGGACCGGGCCTCGGTGGAGGCCGCCGTCGCCCGCGCCGTCGAGACCTTCGGCTCCCTCGACGTGCTGGTCAACAACGCCTACCACTGCAGCCCGGACGCCCCGCTGTTCGAGGACGAGGACGAGGAGAGCTGGTCCCTCGACCTCGACGTCACCCTCACCGGCGCCTACCGGTGCGCCAGGGCCGCGATGCCGCACCTGGCTGCCTCCGGACGCGGTGCCCTCGTCACCATCGGCTCGGTCAACGGGCTGCAGGACTTCGGCAACCACGCCTACAGCGCCGCCAAGGCGGGCCTCATCTCCCTGACCCGCACGCTCGCCGGGCACGCCGGACCGCGCGGGGTCCGCGTCAACCTCGTAGCCCCCGGTACCGTCCGCACCCCCGCCTGGGCGGACCGCCCCGAGGACCTGGCCGCCGCCGCCCGGCTGTACCCGCTGGGCCGGGTCGGCGAACCGGAGGACATCGCGGCCGCCGTCGCCTTCCTCGCCTCCCGCGACGCCGCCTGGATCACCGGCACCACCCTGTGCGTCGACGGCGGTGTGACGGCGGTCAACACCGGCTTCAAGGGTGTCGCGCACCGGACCTCCTGAACGCCCCCGACCGCCGCCCGCACCCGGGCGCCGCCGCGTGCAACCACCGGGCGCCCTGGCGTGTCTACCAGGACGAGTCCGTACCGCCCCGGAGGTACCGGGACCGGCAGGACGGGGCAGGGGGAAACACAGCATGGGGGACATCCGCAGACGGACCGCCGTCGCGCTCGGCGTCACCGGGCTGGTGGCACCGCTCGCGCTCACGCTCGGGTCCGCGCCCGCGAGCGCCGCGAGCTGCACGAGCTCGACCGGGCCGTACCAGAAGAAGGTGGAGAAGTTCCTGGGCAGGCCGGCCGACGGCAGGCAGTCCGCCGCCGACTGCCGGGCGATCCGGGCCTTCCAGTCCAAGCACGGCATCACCCCCACCATCGGGTACGCGGGCCCCGTGACCTGGGGCGTCATGGATCTGATGAATAAGCAGAAGGCCGTCGGCCACAACCCGAACAGGGCCGGCCGGTGCCCCGTCAACAAGGGCCGCATCGCCTGCGTCGACCTCACGCTCCAGCTCAGCTGGATCCAGGACGGCAGCCGGCTCGTGTACGGTCCGGTCCCGGTGCGGACCGGGCGCAACGGGTACGAGACCCGCACCGGACTCAAGAAGATCTACTGGCGGCACATCGACCACGTGTCGTCGATCTACCACGTGCCGATGCCGTACAGCCAGTTCTTCGACGGCGGCGAGGCCTTCCACTCGGTCGGCGTCAGCATGTGGAACCCGCCCGGCTCCCACGGCTGCGTCAACATGACGACGAAGGCCGCGAAGAAGTACTGGTCGCTGCTGCGCAACGGCGACGACGTCTACGTGTACGGGCGCAAGCCGGGCACCTGAGGCACGTGGGGCGTGTGTGGCGCCTACGGTGCGCAGGGGGCGCGGGAAGTGACGCGCGCCACCTGTGCACCGGTGCTGAGCTGGGGTGATGAGCTTCACGCACCCAATTGCCGGAATACGTAGCATTGCTCACAACGCCTTCACGAGCGGACTCGTATGCTTCACGGCATGTCCATCACTCCTGAACCGGCCGTCGAGAGGTCGGCCGACGAGGTAAACGACGAGATCCGCGCCCTGTGGCGCCGGTCCGGCGGCACGCTCACCGGCGAGCAGCGCGAGGAGTACCAGCGGCTGGTCACGGAATGGGCCACCGCGGTGCCCCGCCCCCGTAGCGCCGCCTGACCCCGGCGGCCGCCCGGGCGCTCAGCTCCAGCTGCGGGCGTACTGCCTGCGGTAGGCCTCCCGGTCCCGCTCCGAGCGGATGTACCGCGCCGCCACCCACGCCACCATGCTCCCCGCGAGGACCAGCAGCCCCGGGCCCACCGTCCCCGGATCGGTGAGCCGGGCGGCGAGCGAGGGGGCCGCCCCCGCACCGACCTGCTCGACCGCGCCGGGGTTCGCCGACCCGGGGGCGATCACCGCTCCCTGGGAGGCGGAGGCCGAGGGCTCCGGCGCACCGGCCGCCGCCGAGGACGGCTTCCCGCCCGAGCCGTCCCCCGCCAGCCGCACGCCCAGCGCGCTCATCGCCGTCCGGAGCGGCTGGAAGAACGTCGTCCCCCCGCTCTCGCAGTCCCCGCTGCCGCCCGAGGTGACCCCCAGCGCGAGCCCGTCGGAGAACAACGGCCCCCCGCTGTCACCCGGTTCGGCGCACACGTCCGTCTCGATGAGCCCGGTCACCGTCCCCTCGGGGTAGTTGACCGTCGCGTCCAGCCCGGTCACCTTGCCGTCGCGCAGCCCGCTCGTGCTGCCGCTGCGGAACACCCGCTGGCCCACCGCCGCGTCTCCCGCCCCCGCGATGCGCACGCCCTTGCCGCCGCCGATCGCGATCACGTTGGTGTCCGCCCCGGCCGACTGCCCGTTGCCGTACCGGATGAGCGAGAAGTCGTTGCCGGGGAAGCGGGAGGACACCGTCTGGCCGAGCTCGGTCGCGCCCCCCTGGTCGGCGAACCACACCGCGCCCTTGGGCCCGCAGTGACCGGCGGTGAGGATGAAGGAACCCTGCCCGTCGGTCACGTTGTACCCGGCCGAACAGCGGCCGCCGGTGGAGAACATGGGCTGCGCCCCGTTCAGCCTGGTGGTGAACTCGGTCTTCGTCCGTTCCATCCGCACCCTGCCGCCCAGGGAATCGGCGAGTCGCGTCAGCCGCGACCAGTCACCGGCGGAGACGGTGGGGTCCGCCCGTACCACGACCTCGTTGCGGGTGTAGTCCACGGACCAGGCGGTGCCCGTGACCCGGGGCGCCGTGCGCAGGCTCTTCGTGGCGGACCTCAACTCGTCCATGCTGTGCCGCACCACCTCGGCACGGGCCCCGGCCTCCCGCACCGTCCCGGCCGCCCCCGCGTCGGTCACGGCGACCACGGGGCGGCCGTCGGCGCCGATCCAGGTGCCGGCGGTGCGCCCGGTGCCGAGCCGGGAGACGAGCCCGGCGCCCCGCGCGGCGGCCGACTCGACGGAGGAACCGGCGGCGTGCGCGCCGGGCGCCGGTGTGCCGCCGGCCGGCTCGGTGGCCATGGCCTGGGTGACCATCAGGCCCCCCAGGAGAATCCCGCCGACGGCCGACAGCCGTATCCCGCGTCGGACGATCCGTCGTCGTACGTGCCTCATGCAGGGCTCCCGAACCGCTGAACACCGCCGGCGGGCCACCACCGTACGGAGCGCCCCGGTCGTCGGGCGCCGTCCCTCCATACGTGCGCCCGTACGCCCGCGTTCAGTACCGCGCGGGCCGGGTGGGGCAGGTGCGCGGCGGACGGGGCCGGGGGCGGCCGGGCGGGAGGCTGGGCTCCCCGCCGTCGGCGGCCGGGCGCCCGAGCCCGCTTCCCGCTTCCGCGTTCGCCGTCCGCTTCCGCCTCCCTCAGCCGAAGGGGCCGGCCAGATCCCTCAGCCGCCCCACCGCGTCCACCCGGGCGGCATGGGTGGTGGCCGTGGGGACGACGCTCAGTGTGGTGACGCCGGCCTCGCGGAACGCGGCCACCCGCTTGCGCACCACGTCCTCGGTGCCCACCAGGGAGACCGCCCGCGCCAGTTCCTCCGGGACGGCCTCGGCGGCCTCCTGCCGGCGTCCGGCGAGATACAGCTCCTGCACGCGCCCGGCCTCCTCCGGGTATCCGAAGCGGCACATGAGGTCGTGGTAGAAGTTGCGGCGGCGGGCGCCCATGCCGCCCGCGTACAGGGCCATGTCGGCGCGGACCGCCGCCAGGGCACGCGACTCCTCGGCCGCGCCGATCGCCAGGTGCACCGGGGCGACGACGTCGAGCGCGCCCAGCGCGGGAGCGCGCCGCGCGGCGCCCTCGGCCAGCGCCCCGCCCCACACCTGCCCGGCCCGCTCGGGGTGGAACCAGATCGGCTCCCAGCCCTCGGCGATCTCGGCGGCCAGGGCGACGCTGCGCGGCCCCATCGCGGCCAGCACGATCGGGATCCGGTCGCGCTCGGGCCGGTTGATCAGCTTCAGCGGCTTGCCCAGCCCCGTTCCGCCGTCCTCGGCGGTCAGCGGGATGCGATAGTGCCGGTCCCGGTACGTCAACGGCTCGCGCCGCCACACGGTCCGGCAGATGCCGACCACCGCGCGGGTCCGGGCCAGCGGCGCGTCGGCCGGCACCCCGTGGAAACCCTCGACCACCTGCGGTCCCGACACACCCAGCCCGAGCACGAACCGGCCGCCGGACACGTGGTCGAGGCCGGCCGCCGTCATCGCCAGCAGCGCGGGCGTGCGGGTGGGCAGCGGCAGGACGCCGGAGGCGAGCTCCACGCGTGCGGTGACCGCCGCCAGATACCCCAACTGACTGACCGCGTCCCAGCCGTAGGCCTCCCGGACGGTGACCCGGTCCAGCCCGGCCCGCTCGTAGTCGACCAGCCGGGCCGCCGTCTCCCGGAAGCCGCTCCCCGCGTACGGCAGTGCCATCGCGATCCGCATCAGTGCTCCCCTCCCGGCCCGCCGGCCCGCTCCGTGTCCGCCGCGCGCCGCGCGTCGCCGACCACGTCAGTGCCCCATGCCCAGGCCGCCGTCGACGGGCAGCACGGCCCCGGTGATGTACCCGGCCTCCTCCGAGGCGAGCCAGCGCACCGGCCCCGCCACGTCCTCGGGCTCGGCGTGCCGCCCGAGCGGCACCCCGGCGAGCATCTGCTCCTTGCGGGCGGCGGAGACGGTCTCGGCCATGTCCGTCAGGACCAGCCCCGGGGCGACCACGTTCACGGTGATCCCGCGCCCGCCCAGCTCCCGGGCCAGCGACCTCGCCATGCCCACCATGCCCGCCTTGCTCGCCGCGTAGTTGGCCTGGCCGACGGCACCCGACAGCCCGGACACCGAGGACATCAGCACGATCCGGCCGCGCCGCATCCGCAGCATGCCGGGCACCGCGCGCCGCACCACCCGGTAGGCGCCGGCGAGGTTGGTGTCCAGCACCCGGGCGAACCGCTCCTCCGGCATCCGCAGCAGCAGCGCGTCGTCGGTGATGCCGGCGTTGGACACCAGCACCTCCACCGGGCCGTGAGCGGCCTCGGCCTCCGCGAACGCGGCGTCCACCTGGGCGGCGTCGGTGACGTCGCACTTGACGCCCAGCATCCCGGGGGGCGCCCCGGAACCCCGGTGGGTGACCGCCACCCGGTCGCCCTGGCGGGCGAACGCCTGGGCGACGGCGCGGCCGATGCCGCGGTTGCCTCCCGTGACCAGCACGGATCGTGCCATCGTCGAGCCTCCTCGATCAGTGGGGCGGAGCGGGGACCGCACCGGTGTCCCGCAGGCGTACGACCGCTTCGCCGCGCACGGTCACGGGGCCGTCCTCCAGCCGTACGGTGAGGTCGAGCCGTGCCGTGCGGGGCCCGTCGCTCCCGTCGGCGGGCGGATCGACGGAGACGACCCGGGCGGTGCAGCGCGGCCTGGCGTGCACCGGGGTCGGCGCGCGGAAGGTCACCCGGAAGGACACCAGGTCCTTCACGGGCACCCGGGCGGTGAGCATCCGGCCCAGGAACGCCATCGAGAGCATGCCGTGGGCGATGACGTCCTCGAGCCCGGCGGCCACCGCCGCGTCCGAGTCGATGTGGATCGGGTTGTGGTCGCCCGAGGCCCCGGCGTACAGGGCGAGCATCGCCCGGGTCACGGGCGGTGGCACCAGCTCGGGCAGTTCGGTGCCGACGGCGAGGCCGGCCGGGTCCACCCTCACGAGGCAGCCCCCGTACTCCGCGCATCCCGCGCGGCGGGGTCCTCGCGGACCGCGAGGACCTGGCGGAGGTCGGCCACCGGGGTGCCGTCCCGCCGGGTGACGGCCGTCTCCGTGGCGAGGAGCTGCAGACGTGCTCCCCGGTGGGCGCGGACGGACACCAGGACCGGCGCGAAGATGAGCCGGTCACCGGCGTGCGCCGTCGAGTGGTAGACGAAGCCCTGCTCGATGTGGAGGACCCGCGCCATCTCGACTCCCATCGCGGCGAGTGTGCCCTGCGAATGCTCCAGTTCCAGGCCGAACAGGAAGGTGGGCGGGACGGGCAGGTCCGGATGGCCGGCCGCACGCGCCGCGTCGACGTCGTGGAAGACGGCCTCGTCCAGACCCACCGCGGCGGCGAAGGATCGCAGCCGGCCGCGCTCGACCTCGGCGTCGAAGCGCGGATGGCGGGTGCCCGCGTACGAGGGGTCGATCACCGGATGATCACCTGCCGTTCCCGCTCCCGGCTCGCGTGCAGCAGCTCGCGGTTGCGGACCGTCTTCCCGTTCGCGGTACGCGGCAGCTTCCGCACGAAGTGCAGCGCCTTGGGCAGCTTGTGCGGGCTCAGCCGCTCTCGGCACCAGGCCAGCAACTCACCCTTGGCCAGCGTCGGTTCGGCGACGAGATGGGCCTCGATCGCCTCGCCGTA
The DNA here is from genome assembly GCF_036189845.1 of Streptomyces griseoaurantiacus. Classification (NCBI taxonomy): domain Bacteria; kingdom Bacillati; phylum Actinomycetota; class Actinomycetes; order Kitasatosporales; family Streptomycetaceae; genus Streptomyces; species Streptomyces griseoaurantiacus. The sequence goes on from NZ_CP108326.1 coordinate 6,928,400, forward strand.
CACCACCACCGCGTCCGTCACCGACGGATGCGCCAGCACCACCGACTCGACCTCGGTGAGGTCGACGTTGAGGCCGCCGATCATCACCGTCGAGTCGTTCCGGCCGAGGATCTCCAGGACCCCGTCCTCCGGCCGGACCCGGCAGCGGTCGTGGGTGTCGAGCCAGCCGTCCGCGTAGCGCCCGGACCGGTCCGCGTGCAGATACGGGTCCTCGGGGAGCCGCACCCGCAGGGTGCCGTCCGCCACCTCGGTCCGCATGCCGGGGGCGGGGGTGCCCACGGCCGGCGGCGCGGCCCGGCCGGTCAGGTCGGTGGCGATGATGCCCGCCTCCGTCATGCCGTAGGCCTGCCCGATCCGTACACCGAAGGCCTCCTCGAAGCGCGTGAAGACCTCGGGCCGCAGCGGTTCCCCGCCGGACACCGCGAGCCGCAGGGACGGCAGGCCGCCGGGGCGGCCGACCCGGCTCAGCAGGTCGAAGTGGACCGGCACCCCGAACAGCGCGTGGATCTCCCGCTCCGCGAGCAGCCGCAGCAGCTCGCGCGGCTGGGTGCTGCCGCTGAAGTGCAGCGAGACGCCGGTCCGCAGGCTGTGCAGCACGCCCCCGATGAGCCCGAAGGAGTACGCCATCGAGCTGAGCAGGAGCAGGCGTTCACCGCGCCCGGGCATGTCGGGCAGCCGGGCGAAACGCTCCAGTTCGTCGAGCAGCGACCGCCCGGTGCGCCCGATGACCTTGGGCAGGCCGGTGGAGCCCGAGCTGAACTGCACCAGGCGGTGGGCACTCTGCGCGGGCCGGCCCGAGCGGCGGGGCAGGACCACGATCTCGCACTCCTCGCGGAACGGCGCCGACAGCGGCACCGGTCCCTCGACGGCGAGGTGGAACTGCGGTTCGCACAGGTCCAGCAGCCGGGTGGTCTCCGCGGGGGTGAGCCGGGGGTCCATCAGCATCACCTGGGCGCCCGCCGACCAGGCGGCGAACACCGTCCACAGCAGGGTGAAGCTGGGCAGGAGCTGGACGGCGACGGTGCTGTCGGGGCCGATGCCGTGGGCCGCCAGGACCTCCCGCGTGCGGGCCGTCTCCTTCCGCATCCGGCCGAAAGACATCGCCCGTCCGGCATGCCCCCAGACCTCCTCGTCCAGGTCGTCGCCGGTGAGCGCCGTGTCGAGCCATCGCCCGAAGTCCGGGGCGGCCGAGTCCACAGCCATCGCATCCTTTCCTTCCGTGTGCGCGAAGTGCGCGAGCGCGCGTGTGCCGGGCGCGGGGCCGGGCGGGGCCGGGCCGGGCCGGCGGAGACGGGGCGGATCCGTCTCCGCCGCGACCGTTCTCCGGGCTACTTCTCGATGCAGAACTCGCCGACCGGCCAGCCCACATGGCGCTTGTCGTCGGCCAGGTAGCCGAGGAGCTGGTCCCCGGCCTTCAGTTCGGTGACGTTCAGGACGGCGGCCCCCGGGCCCAGCACCCGTACGTGCCAGTCGTCCTGGACGGTGAGGCTGACCTCCGTACCGGACTCCGACACCGCCCGGATGGTCAGCATGGGGCGGGACTCCAGCTTGACCCGGCCCACCACGATCCGGCGGGTCTTGCCCTCCGTGGTGACACCGAGCACCGTGCTGCCCGCCTGGAGCTCGCTGAGGTAGTTGGTGCGGTTGTCCTCGCCCAGGACGTAGGAGTGCAGGGCGCCGGCGTTGACCCGGAAGGGACGCGTGGGCATGTACGGCAGCGGGTGGGTCTCGCTGACGCACAGGACGAACCCGTGCGCGTACGAGCCGACGAGGATGCCCTCGTCCTGCCCGAAGTGCGAGCAGGTGTCGACGCACACCCGGTCGCCCAGGCCGTTGTGCTCGATGGACCGCACGGTGAGGGTGGTGAGCGACAGATCGGGGCTGCTGCCGCGGAGCAGCCCGGTCAGACCGAACACGTCATTGGCGTCCTTGGGCGCCAGGAGCAGCCCGTCGGAGCCCTTCTCCAGGACGTCGACGACGATGCCCGCCTCCTCCAGGTCGCCGGCCTCGCAGATGAGCCGGCCCGGGCTGTGGTCGGCGGCGGCGATCACGATCTCCAGCGGGATCTTGGTCGGGTCGCGGAACTTCACGAGCGTGTTGGGCAGCGCCCGGGCCGCCTCGCAGGCGACCTTGAGGGTGGCGTCGTCGACGACCTCCACGAACGCGGCCGTGCGGGCCGGGTCGCTCTCGCTCTCCAGCTTGAGCTTGTCGAGCTCGGCGGCGGTGCCGACCCGGGTCAGCACGATGTCGGCGACGTCGGCGGCCTCGGCGGGCAGCGGGTCGCCCGGCGCGGGGAGCAGCACCTTGGTGACGGTGGGCGGCAGGGTGCGCAGAACCTCGAGCCGGTCGTCGAGCACTCCTTCGAGGCGGGCGTGGACGGCGGCGTCGACCACGCCGGCACGCAGGTCGTCGTGGGTGGAACGCAGGTCGATCCAGGCGAACTTCACGGGAGAACCTTCCGGTGGTGGTGTGAAGCGGAGCTGAAAACTGAAAGCCGAGAAATGGGAGTCGGGAGTCGGGAGCTGGGGGATCGGGGTCAGGGGCGGGTGGGCGCGGGGGTGGTGTCGTCGTAGACGTGGAAGCCGCGCCCGGTCTTGCGGCCGTGCCGGCCCTCCGCGACCAGCCGGTCCAGCAGGCCGGGGGTGGCGAAGACCGGGTGGGTGTACTCCTTGGCCAGCCCGGCGGCGACCTCGCGCAGCACGTCGAGCCCGGCCTGGTCGGCGGTGGCCAGCGGTCCCATCGCGTGCCCGAAGGCGAGACGGCAGGCACGGTCCACGTCCTCGGCCCGGCAGATGCCCGTCTCCACCAGGCGGACCGCCTCCAGGACGAAGGCGATGATCAGACGGGTGGTGACGAAACCGGGCAGGTCCTTCTCCACCACCACGCAGCTCTTGCCGATCCCCTCGGCGAAGGAGCGCGCCGCGGCGACGGTGGCGTCGGTGGTCTCCCGGCCCCGCACGATCTCGCACAGCTCCATGCGCGGCACGGGTGAGAAGAAGTGCGTGCCCACGACGGAGCCCGGCCGGCCGGTGGCCGCGGCGATCTCGGTGACGGGAATGCCGGAGGTGTTGGTGGCCAGCAGGGCGCCCGGCGGGCAGAGCCGGTCCAGCTCGGCGAAGACGCGCCGCTTCAGGTCGACGTCCTCGGCGACCGACTCCACGGCGACCGCGCAGCCGGCGACGTCCCCCAGGTCCGTCGTGGTGCGGATCCGGGCGAGCGTCGTGCCCGGATCCTCCGCCCGCGCGCCCCCGCCGCGCGCGGCCGCCCGTTCCAGGGAGGCGCCGATGCCGGCGAGGGCCCGGCGCAGGGTGGCCTCCCGCCGGCTGTGGAGCACCACCTCGTGTCCCGCGGCGGCGGCGACCTGGGCCAGCCCCGCGCCCATGACGCCCGCCCCCACCACGGCGACGGGTGTGCTGCTGTCGATCGTCATCAGACGTCCTCCGTCGTTGTCCGGTGCGGGAGTCAGGCGCCCTGCGCGGCCGTGGGCCGCGGCGCCGACCCGGCGGCCTCGCGTTCCTCCCGCATCCGCTCCCAGATGCGCAGGCCCCGCTCGGCGAGACCCCGGTGACCGCGGAAGATGCGCGCCATGATCTGCGCGCAGTCCCGCGCGTCGCGCACCTGACGGGTGGTCACCGTGCCGTGCTCGGCGATCGTGAGCACGTTGTTGACCAGGGAGACCTTGCCGCCGCGGATGCCACGCGAGCACATCAGCGTGCGGGTGGTCTCCGAGACGGTCTCCCCGTCGAGGTGGAAGGCGACCGACTCCTCGAAGTCCTCCACCGTGTGCGCCTCCGGCACGAACCGGTAGAGCGGCAGCCACTCCCGCTCGCCCCGGCGCTGGACCACGTACCAGCCGTCCTCGGCCCGCACGCGGTACACCCAGCCGTCCTGGCGCTGCTCGCCGGGGACCAGCTCGATGGGGTCGACGTAGACGAGGTGGGTGTAGCTGGCGTCCACCAGCCACTCCCTGCCGTCCAGCCGGACCAGCATGATCAGGTGGTCGCCGCCCTTGCTGAAGTACTCGCGGTGCGGGACCCAGATGTGCGCGGCCAGCACGGTCACGTCGAAGCCGATCTCCCGCAGGTGGTGGGAGAGCAGCCCGTTGGCCTGGAGGCAGAAGCCGCCGCCGTGCCGGGTCACGATCTTGTCGTAGACGCCCGCCCGGTCGATGACCGGACGGATGCCCTCGGGCCCCTCCAGGGCCTCGAAGGGCACCTCCAGGACGTGCTTGCGGCAGATCTCGCGCAGCACGTCGAGGGTCGGCTCCAGCGGGCCGTGATAGCCGATCCGGTCCCAGTACGGGTCCCGTGGCGGCCGGTGAGACTGCATGGCGGTTCAGACCTTCCTGCCGGTGGGCGCGGGGGTTTCGGTGACGGGGCCGGCCGGTCCAGGCGGGCCGGCGGGGCGGGCCGGGGGGCGCGCGGTGCGGCGCAGGGTGCAGGTGAGGCGGGCCGTGCACACCCGGCGGGCGTGCGTGTCGGTGACGTGGACCTCGTAGGTGGCGACGTCCTCGCCGCGGTGCAGAGGGGTGCAGACCCCGGTGACGCTCCCCTCCCCGGTGACCTCCTCGTGGTGCGCCAGGGACAGTTCCTGGCCCAGCACGATGCCGCCCTCCCCGAGGTCGAGCGCGGCGGCGACCGAGCCGAGCGTCTCGGCCAGGACGGCCAGGGCGGCCCCGTCGAGCCGCCCGTACCGGTCGCGGTTGCCCGCGAGGGGCAGGGTGCCGACGAGCCGGCCGGTGCGCCACTCGGTGATCCGCACGCCGAGGGTGCTGGTGACCAGTTCGGCCGGGTCCAGCGAACCGAGCCGGATCGGCAGCCCGGGCGGCACGACCGGGGCCCCGGCACGGGTCCGCGCGGGTGTCTCCACGACGGTCGGCTCCTGGCTCCGCACGGGATTCCTCGCGCTGTTCCTCACGGGGCGGCGAGGAAGTCCTGCGGGGCGTTCCAGCGCATCAGCGCGCCGCCCACGCTCAGCCCGGCCCCGAAGGAGACCAGCACCACCCGGTCGCCGGCGGTGATCCGGCCGTCGTCCACCGCCTCGCGCAGGGCGAGCACGGAACCGGCGGCCGAGGTGTTGCCGAAGCGGTCCACGTTGATGGACGTCCGCTCGTACGGCAGGCGCAGGGCGTCCATGATCCCCTCGACGATGCGCCGGTTGGCCTGGTGGAGCACCACCATGTCGAGGTCCTCCGGAGTGAGGTTCTCCTCCTCCGCCAGCTTGCGGACGAAGCCCGGGATGTTCTCCAGGGCGAAGTTGCGGATGTCGCGCCCGACGATGCGGATGAAGTTCTGCCCGAAGGCGGAGTGGACCTCCTTGCCCTCGGCGTCGGTGACCGGGTCCCGGGAGACCAGCGCCGAGTGGTAGCCGCTCGGGTCGTTGCTCAGCACGGTGGTGGTGACGCCGCTGCCGGGCACCACCGGCTCGACGAGATAGCAGGCCGCGGCGTCGCCGAAGATGACCGCGGTCATCCGGTCGGTCGGGTCCAGCAGCTTGGTGACGGTGTCGGCGAGCACCACGGCGACCCTGCGGTAGGCGCCGGAGCGCACGTACTTGGAGGCCACGTCGAGCGCGAAGACGGAACCGGCGCAGCCGCCGCTGTTCACGTCGAAGGCCACGGCCTGGGTCAGCCCCGCGTGCCGCATGACGGACACCGCGGTGGCCGGCGCCATGAGGTCGGGGGTGACGGTGCCGCAGATCACCAGGTCGATCGAGTCCGGGTCGACGCCGGAGCGGGTGCACGCGTCGAGGAGCGCGCTCGCGCCCATCGTGGCGGTGGTGTCGCTCTCCGCCGCGAACCGCCGGGAGTGGATGCCGATCTTCTCGGTGATCCACTCGGCGCTGGTGTCGATCATCCGCTCCAGGTCGGCGTTGGTGACGACCCGCTCGGGCAGGTACTGGCCGATGGCCCTGATGCCCACGCCGCACGGCTGTGCCTCGGCGGTCCTCGGGTGGTCGGACATGATGGCTCCTTCGTGTCGGGCGGCGTGCCGTGCGGCGCACGGGCAGGTGTGCCGGTGTGCGGGGGGCGGCGCCGTGCCTGGTGGCGTGGTGGGGGACGGGCGGGAGTGTCCGGGTCAGCGCGGGCCGGGGGCGGGCGGGGCCAGCCTGCGGTAGCCGCCGCCGTAGAAGACCAGCGGCTCCGCCTCGGCCGGACCGTGGTGCAGCGTCTCGACCCGGCCCAGGACGATGACGTGGTCGCCGGCCCGTACCGTGCCGTCGACCCGGCACTCCAGGGCGGCCAGCGCGCCCTCGACGACCAGGCAGCCGTTGTCCCCCCGGCTCCCGCCGAGTTCCTCGTGGGCGTCGGCCCCGGTCGGCCGGCTCCGGCCGGCGAAGCGCGCGCAGGACTCGCGTTGCGCGCTGGACAGCAGGTTCACGGTGAAGTGCCCGGCCCGCAGCAGCGGTTCGAGGACCGTGCTGTCCTCGCCGAGGCAGACCGACAGCAGTTGCGGGTCCAGGGACACGGAGGTGACCGAGTTGACGGTCACCGCCCGGGTCAGCGGTCCGCACCCCTGCGTCAGGATGGCGACCCCGGTGGGGAACCGACCCATCGCGCGGCGGTAGGCCTCGCCGTCGGGCGCCTCCCGCCGGACCGCGGGGGCATGGCCGCTCGGGCTCGTCGAGGTGGGCATCAGACCGGGGCGCCGCGCTCGCCGATCAGCTCGGCCATGGCGCCGATCGTCGGGGTCTGGAGCAACTCGTCGTCGGTGACGCTCACTCCGAGGTCCTTCTCCAGGATCAGCGAGAGTTCGACGACGGACAGCGAGTCGAGGCCGAGCTGCTCCAGGGTCGCCTCGGGGGTGACCTTCTCCGGATCGACCTTGAACGGGCCGACGAGGATGTCACGCAGTGCTGTGAACATGGTCGGGTCGTCTCCTTGGGTACGAATCTCCGTGTGGGAGGTGGATGGCGTGGCGCGGGGCGGCCGGCGCTCTCAGCCGGCCGACAGCTTGGGCCAGGTGAGCGTGGTCGCGCCCCAGGCGAGACCGCCGCCGAAGGCGGTGAGCAGGGTGCGGTGCCCGGCCTCCAGACCGCCGTCCGCGGCGGACTGGGCCAGCAGCAGCGGGATGGAGGCGGCGCCCGTGTTGCCGACCTCGGCGATGTTGGAGAGCTGGTGCTCGGCGGGGATGCCGAGCCGGTCGGCCACCGCGTGCAGGATCCGCGCGTTGGCCTGGTGCGCGGCCAGCCGGTCGACGCCCCCCATCGACCAGCCCGCGGCCGCGACGGCCTGGCGCGAGGCGGTCGCCATCCGGTCCACGGCGTGCCGGAACGTGTCCCGGCCCTCCATCTGGAAGAACTGCTCGCCCGGCGCGTGCGTCGGGGCCAGCGAGCGCTGCCGCGAGCCGCCCGCCGGTACCCGGATCAGATGGCTGAGGGTCCCGTCGGTGCCCAGCACCACCGGGCCGAGCGCGCCGGGCTCCTCCGGCCGGCCGGCCCGCAGCACGACGGCCCCCGCGCCGTCGGCGAAGATGACGGCGGTCGAGCGGTCCGTCGGGTCGACGATGGTGGTGAACGCGTCCGCCCCGATGAGCAGGACGCGTTCGGCGACGCCGGTGGCGATCAGCCCCGCCGCGGTCGCCAGCCCGTACAGGAAGCCGGTGCACACGGCGGAGACGTCGAAGGCGGGGACCCCGGCCAGGCCGAGCCGGGCGGCCACGTCGGGGGCGGTGGCCGGGCAGATCCGGTCGGGTGTCGTGGTGGCCAGGACGACGGCCCCGGCCCGGTCGTCGCCGGAGGAGTCCAGCGCCCGCCGTCCGGCCTCCACCGCGAGGTCGGAGGTGGCCATGCCGGGGGAGACCCGGTGCCTGGTCCGGATGCCGGTGCGGGTGCGGATCCATTCGTCGGAGGTGTCGAGATGGGCGGAGAGGTCGTCGTTGGTGACGACGTGCGGGGGCACCCAGCCCCCGACGCCGGCCAGTACCGCGGCCCTGTCCTCCACGGGCTCGGTCGTGCTCATGCGGACTCCTCGGAAAGTGCGGGCTCCCTGGAAAGTGCGGACTCCCCGGTGGGCGCGGGGCGAGCGGACGGGCCGGCGGCCCGCCGCAGCCGGCAGGTGAGCCGGGCCGAGGCGATCCGGTTGCCGCGCCGGTCGTGGACGGCCACGTCGTAGGTGCCGAACGCGTCGCCGAGGTACAGCGGGGTGCACACCCCTTCCACCCAGCCCTCGCCGCGGGCCGCCCGGTGGTGGGTGCAGGACAGCTCCTGGCCGGTGACCCGGCCGCCGGGGCCGGCCTCCAGGGCGGCGGCGTGCGTGGCGAGCGCCTGCGCGAAGGCCGCGCTGGCCCCTCCGTGCAGGAAGCCGTACATCTGGCGGTTCCCCGTCAGGGGCATCCGGGCGACGAGCCGCCGGGGGTCCTCCTCGACGATCTCGATGCCCATGCGCGCCACCAGCGTGCCGGGGGCGGATTCGGCGGCCGTCATGCCGGACCTCCCGGCGCGGCGGGCGCGGCGGGCGCCGCGGCCCGGCCCGCCGGGGCGACCACGTAGCCGTACCGGCCCGGCACACGGACCGGGCGCGGCACGGGCCCGCCCTCCGGCGGGCGCACGGCCTCGGCGGCCGCCACCAGGGGCGCCAGCCAGCCGAAGCGGGCGTGGCGGGCGTCCGCCGGGGCCCGGTCCGCCGGGGAACCGCTCCCCGCGCCGGCGCGCAGGAGCACCCGCCCGGTGCCCTCGTCCGTGCGGGCGAGCAGCAGGGCGACGGCGCAGTCCCCGTCGGGCAGCGGGTCCGGACCGTCCGGCCCGGTGATGCGCCGGTGGATCCAGGTGGCCCGCTCATTGGCGGCGAGCTCGACGCCGACCAGCAGCACGCGGTCGATGTCCTCCTGCTCCAGCATCAGATCGGCGGCCGAGAGGGCCTCGCCGGCTCCGTCGCGGGCGACCGAGAGGCACTCGACGGGGCCGGTGATGCCGTACGACTGGCCCAGTCGCCCGAGGATCGAGGTGGTGACGGACTGGAAGAACAGCAGCGGGCTGTGCACCTGGCCCTCGGTCAGCCGCCGGGTGGCCGTGTCCAGCGTCACCGTGTCCCCGAACATCGTGGCCAGGACCGTCCCGGTACGCGGCCCGGCCGCGCCGACGAGGTCGTCCGCGGAGCCGGGCGCGCCCAGGCACTCGGTGGCCACGCTGTGCACGAGGGGGCTGAAGCGGGAGGTCACGAAGCCGGTGACGCGGGGCAGTTCGACCGGTGCCGCGCCGGGCAGCCCGGTCGCCGCGCCGCCCCAGGGGGTGCGGCAGGCCGCCGAGAGGAGGGCGCGCGCCGGGGCGGACGGGCCTGCCGTCCGATGGGTGCGCGGGTGGGTGTCCGGGACGGTCACGGCGCCTCCAGTACGAGTGCGGCGTCCACCCCGCCGAAGGCGGCGTTCAGGGACAGCGCGTGGGTGATCCGGGCCGGCCGGGCGGTGTCCCGCACGTGGTCCAGGTCGCACGCGGGGTCGGGCTCCAGGGTGCCGAGGGTGGGCGGCAACAGGCCCTCGCGCAGGGCGAGCATCGTGATGACGGCCTCCACCGCCCCGGTTGCCTCGAGCATGTGACCGGTGCTGCTCTTGGTGGAGCTCACCGGAACGCCGTGGACGCCCTCGCCGAACACCTGGTGCAGCGCCGCGGTCTCCGCCACGTCGTTGAGCGGGGTGCCGGTGCCGTGCGCGTTGACGTAGCCGATCCGCCCGGGCTCCGCGCCCGCCCGGCGCAGCGCGGCGCGGGCCGCCCGGGCCAGTCCGTCCCCCCGCGGATGCGGCTGGATGACGTGGTGGGCGTCGGCCGCCATGCCCCAGCCGGTGAGCCCGGCGAGGACGCGGGCGCCGCGGGCCCGTGCCCGGTCGGCGGCCTCCAGCACCAGGACGGCGACCCCGTCGCCGTGCAGCAGCCCCTGGCGGCCGGCGTCGAAGGGGCGCACGGCGTCCTCGGGGGACAGCGCACGCCCGGAGTCGAACTTGGCGAACACGTCCTCGGTGACCAGGTAGGCGCCCCCGCACACCACCGTGTCGGCGAGGCCGCGGCGGATCAGTTCCGCGCCCCGGGCGAGGGCGTTGGTGCCGGCCACGCAGGCGTTCACGAAGGCCGTCCGGGGCGCCCCCAGACCCAGTTCGCGGGCGAGCAGCTCGGGCAGGCGGGCGGGGAGGCTGTCGAGGGTGCGGGGGTCGGCGGCGGTGCGCGCGCCGGTGCCCGACCAGAAGTCCGGGGCGGCGGAGTGGTCGCCGTTGGTGCCGAGCAGCACCGGGGCGCCGGCGCCGTCCGTGCCGGCCATCTCCAGCGCGGCGGCGGCGCAGGCGACCAGGACCTCGAACTGTCCCGGTGTCACCCCGGGTTTGACCGGCACCCCGGGGATCTCGGGGCCCTCGCCCTCGTAGGTGGCGGCATGCCCGGCCCGGTAGGGCGTGGGGTCGAAGCGGGTGACCGGGGTGAAGCCGGGCCGGCCCCCGAACACCCCGTCCAGCAGGGCCTGTTCACCGAAGCCGAACGCGGTGAGGACCCCGTGGCCGGTGATCGCGACGTCATGAGCCATGAAGGATCTCCGCAGAGGTGTGGGTGCCCTCCGCCGCCTCGGCGAGGAACCGGCGCAGGTCCCGCACCGAGGCGCAGGAGGCCAGGCCGTTCTCGTCCTCGACGGACACGGTGATGCCGTGCTGCTCGTCGAGGAGGTGGGCGAGCCAGACGAGGGTGAGCGAGTCGAGGACGAGTTCGGTGTCGTCGTCGAAGGAGTCGGTGGTCAGCAGCCCGCAGTCGCGCAGCAGCGCGCCGAGGGCGGTGTCGTCCGTCACCGGCCGGCTCCGTCGGCGACCGCCGTGCCGCGCAGGGCCACCACGGCGTCCACGAACTCGCCGAGGGTCGCGTCCTGCTGGGCGTCGCTGTCCGCCTCGGGGACCTCGATGCCGTAAGCGCTCTCGAGCTGGATCATGAGTTCCAGCCGGGACAGCGATTCCAGGCCGAGGCCGTTCTCGCCGAGCGGGGTGTCGTCCGTGACGTTCTCGGGCAGCGGCAGGTTCATCACCTCACGGATGGTGGTGAGGACGAACTCGCGGATCTCGTCGCGCATGTGTCTTCCTTCCGACGCGGGTGGGCTGCGGTTTCCGCCGGGAGACGGGACGTCAGACGGCGGCGTCGACGCCGAGTGGCCCCACCGGCGGGTCGGCGTGCACCACGGAGGCCAGGGCCTTGAGGGCGGCGGTCGGGGAGGGGCTGAGGAACACCCGGCGGCCGACGGCCAGTCCCGCGCACCCCGACTCCACGGCGGCGGTGGCGAAGGCGGTGAGGTCACCGTCCTGGTCGCCGCCGCCGGCCACCAGGACCGGGATCGGGCAGCTCGCGGTGACCGCGGACAGCTCCGACAGGGGCAGCGGTGAGGTGGTCTTCACCAGCGTGGCGCCCAGGTCGGCCGCCACGTTGACCGCGTGGGCGAGGAGCGCCGGGTCGTGCGGGTCGGCGATCCGGGGCCCGCGCGGGTAGACCATGGCCAGCAGCGGCACCGACCACTGCTGGCAGGCCTCGGCCACCGTGCCGAGGTCGGCGAGCTGGCGGGCCTCGGTGTCGGAGCCCATGTTCACGTGCACGCTGACCGCGTCGGCGCCGAGACGCACCGCCTCCTCCACCGCGCCGACCAGCACCTTGGCGTCGGCGTCGGGGGAGTGCGGGGTACTGGCGCTCAGGTGCACGATCAGCGCGCAGTCGCGCAGCAGGGCCGGGTCGACCGTGCGGGCCCGGCCCTTGTGCACCACGATCGCGTCGGCGCCGCCCGCGACCACGGAGGCGACCAGGTCGTTGAAGCGCGAGGCCGGAACGATCGGCCCGTCGGCCACCGAGTGGTCCATGGGCACGAAGAGGAAGCGTCCGTCCCGGTGCCGTGACAACCGGGCCAGGCGGACCGCCGCCCCGGTGTCGAGTGCCACCATCGTCCATTCCCCCTGTCCGCCCGCACAGGCGTCGGCTGTTGGTGATCCGAGTCTGTGGCGGGCGGGCCGGGCGTGGAATCCTCGAACGGGGTGGCCCTCCGGCAGGGGCAACGGGAGCACGCCCGAGGAGGTGGCCGGACAGGCAGCGCGAGGGGGCCCGGTCGGGCAGGGCGGTGGGGGAGGCGGAGCCGTGAGGCGGTCCGGTGCCGGGCGTGCACGCGAGGCGCCCCGCGCGGAGGACGCGTGCTGCGTCGTCCGCGCGGGGCGCGTGAGGGGTGATGCGGAGGAATTGCGGGGGTTGCCGTGGCCCGGGGCTCCGCGGAGCCGGAGCCGACGGGTGCGACGGGACCGGCGGCTACTCGGACAGCACGGGTGCCGTCCCCGGACGCGCCGCGGACCCGTCGGCCTCGTCGGCAGCGGCGGCCGGGCGGCGGCCCGGCAGGAAGAAGGCCGGCACCAGCGCGAGCGCCGTGAAGGCCAGCGCCCACCAGAACGGCGCCCGGAAGGACGAGGCCAGCCCGTGGGCGACGGCACTGCCGGGCGCGACGGCCGCCAGGCCCGGCACCTCCTCGGGCAGATGACGCAGGGCCTCGTTCTGGAGGACCACCGTGAGCACGGCCGTGCCCAGCGAGGCGCCGATGCGCTGGAAGACGTGGAAGGCACTGGTGGCCCGGGGCACCACCTCCTTGGGCACGCTGCTGAAGGCGGCCGTCATCGTCGGCATCATCGAGGCGCCGAGCCCCAGACCCCGCACCACCAGCGCCGCGCCCAGCAGGAAGCGGCTCGGATCGGCGTCGATGACGACGTAGGGCAGCGTGCCCACGCCGACGAGGACGACACCGGCCAGGGTGACGGTGCGCACGCCGAGGGCCACGGTCAGCCGCTGCAGCAGGGACACCGCGACGAGGTAGCCGAGGCTCTGGGGGAGCAGCATCAGGGCGGACTCCAGCACGCTGGTGCCCTGGACGACCTGGAAGTACAGCGGGAGCGGGATGAGGACGCCGTACATCGCGACGGCCATGACCATGCTGGCCAAATTCCCGGCCGCGAAGTCCCGTACGCGGAACAGCCGCAGGTCGAGGACGGCCTCGCTGCGCCGGCGCAGGGCGTGCGCGACGAAGGCGGTGCCGAGCACGACCCCGGCGCCCAGTCCCGCGAGGGCGCGCGTCCCGGTGAACCCGCCGGCCGCGCCGGCCTCGGAGAACCCGTAGATCAGCCCGGCGAGGGCGGGAACGAGCAGCACCAGGCCGAGGGTGTCCAGGACGGCGTCCTTCGTCGGGGCGATGACGTTGCGCACCCGCCACAGGATCAGGCCGATGGTGGCCAGGCAGAACGGCACGTTGATCAGGAAGATCCACCGCCAGCTCGCGTGGTCGACCAGCACACCGCCGAGCGAGGGGCCGACCAGCGGGGCGAACAGGGCGGGCACGGTGACCAGGGACATCAGCTTGGTGAGGCGGCGGGGCCCGGCCGCCTGGGCGATGAGGGCCTGGCCGACGGGGAGGGCGAGGCCGCCGCCGATGCCCTGGAGCACCCGGAAGCCGATCAGGCTGGGGGCGTCCCAGGCGAGCCCCGAGAGCAGGGAACCGAGGAGGAACACCGCCTGGGAGAAGAGCAGTGTCTCGCGGGCCCCGAACCGGGCCATCGCCCAGGCGCCGAGCGGGAGCGTGGCGGTGATGGCCAGCAGATAGCCCGTCACCACCCACTGCACGGTGGCGATCTCGGCGTCGAAGGCCGAGGCCAGCGGACCGATGGCGACATTGGTGATGGTGGCGTCGAGGAGCCCGGCGAAGCTGCCGAAGGCCATGATGGCGGCGAGCCACCACAGATCGGGACCGATGCGTTCGGACTCCTCCGCCGGGGTCCGTTCCTGCTGGGTCGTCACGTCGGTCTCTTTCTCTTGTCGCGGGTACGGACAGGGGCGCGTGAGCCGGCCGCGCACGGGGTTGCCGGTGTGCAGTGGGTCACGAACGATGACGCTCAGCGTTCCACAACATATGTTGGATTGGCAACATGTGTCGGGTAGGGCCGCCGGAGGGTGCCCGGCCGGGGTGCCCGTACGGCGGGCCGCGTTCGGTCACGGCGTCCGGCCACGGCGTTCGGCCACGGTGTTCGGGGCCGTGGAAGGACCGGTCCGTTCGGGGGGCGAAAGCCCGGGCCCCCGGCGACAGACTCGGCACGATCGTCACGAGCGCCACGACTTCCGTGAGTGAGGAGCCCCATGGACCGGATGAGCTTCGGAGCCTTCTTGTCGCCCCTGCACCCGCTGGGCGAGGACCCCGCCCTGAGCCTGTGGCGGGATCTGGAACTCGCCGAGTGGCTCGACCGGCTCGGCTACGAGGAACTGTGGGTGGGTGAACACCACTCGGCCGGCTGGGGGACCGTCGGTTCGCCCGAGCTGTTCCTCGCCACCGCCGCCGAGCGCACCCGGCACATCCGCCTCGGCACCGGCGTGGTGAGCCTGCCCTACCACCACCCCTTCATGGTGGCCACGCGCGCCCTCCAGCTCGACCACCTCACCCGCGGCCGGTTCACCCTCGGCGTCGGGGCCGGCTCCATCCCCACCGACATGCACTTCCTCGGCATCGACCCGGCGGACACCCGGCGCCGCACCGCCGAGTCCCTGGACGTCATCCGCCAACTGGTCGCCGGGGAGGGCCCCGTCACCCGGGAGACCGACTGGTTCCGGCTGCGCGACGCGCGGCTGCACCTGCGGCCGAGCACCCCGGCCGGACTGCCGATGGCGGTCTCCAGCGCCGTCTCCCCGTTCGGCATGCGGCTGGCCGGCCAGTACGGCATCGCCCCGCTGTCCTTCGGCATCCCGCCGAAGCCGGGCAGCCGGATCGGCGACCTCGTCGGCCAGTGGCAGCACGCCGAGGAGTCCGCCGCCGAGCACGGCCACAAACTGGACCGGGCCGAGTGGCGGGTCGCGCTGACCGTGCACGTGTCGGAGAGCCGGGACCGGGCCCTGGACGAGATCGTCGACGGCTGGACCCGGTACCGCAACGAGTACTGGGCCCTGCTCGGCACCCCGCCCGTCGCCTCACGCGCCGAGGCCCGCGCGCTGCTGGAGGAACTGATCGAGCAGCGCGGCACCCTCGTCGGCTCCGTCGACGAGGTCACCGAGGCCATCCGGGACGTGCAGCAGGAGACCGGCGGCTTCGGGCGCCTGCTGGTCAACGTGATGGACTGGGCGGACCGCGAGGCCACCCATCGCAGCCTCGAACTCCTCGCCCGCTTCGTCGCCCCTCGGTTCAACGGCTCCCTCAAGGGCGTCACCGACTCCTACACCTGGACGGCGGACCTCGCCCGCGCCCTCTCCGGCAGGTGACCCGCGGACCACACCACGACGGGCGCTGCCCGGCACCCCGAGGGATGCCGGGCAGCGCCCGCCGCCGTACGCCCTACGGCGCGAACCGGGCCGCGAGCTCCCGCTTGAGCACCTTCCCGCTCGGACCCAGCGGGAAGGAGTCCACGAACTCCACGCGCCGCGGGTACTTGTGGCCGGCCAGCCGTTCCCTGCTCCACGCCACGATCTCGGCACCGAGCCGCGCGGTGCCGTCCGTGCCGGGCGGGGTGCGCACCACCGCGCACACCTCCTCGCCGTAACGGGGGTGGGGCACGCCGATGACCGCGACCTGCGCGATCGCCGGATGCCGGGACAGCACCTCCTCGATCTCGCGCGGATACACGTTGTACCCGCCCCGCACCACCATGTCCTTCTTGCGGTCCACCAGGGTCAGCCGGCCCTCCTCGTCCAGGACGCCCAGGTCGCCGGTGCGGAACCAGCCGTCCACCAGCACCTCGGCGGTGGCCTCGGGGCGGCCCAGGTACCCGGCCATCACGTTGTGCCCGCGCACGACGACCTCGCCCACCTCGCCGGGCGGCAGCGGGACGACCTCCGCCGTGTCGGCCGCGGTGACGGCCACCCGGACGCCCCACACCGGCAGGCCCACGGTGCCGGGACGCCGGGGCAGGCCCGGCTGGTTGTAGGCGACCACCGGCGAGGTCTCCGTCAGGCCGTAGCCCTCGTACACCGGGCAGTCGAAGACCTCCTCGACCTCCTCCAGCACCTTCACCGGCAGCGCGGACCCCCCGGAGTAGGCGCGGGCGAGGAGCGGCCGGCCGGGCGCCCGCCGCGCGCGGGCGGCGTCGAGCAGCGCCAGGTACATGGTGGGGACGCCCATGAACACCGCGCGGGGGTGACGGCACATCAGCTCGAGGGCCTCCTCCGCGTCGAAGGAGGGCATCAGCACCATCGTCGCCCCCGCCCGGAAGCACACCCCCATGCCGCAGATCTGCCCGAAGGTGTGGAACAGCGGCAGCGGGCAGAGCAGCACGTCCCCGGCGTGGAAGTCGAAGGGGGAGAGCATCGTGACGCCGATGTTCATCGTGAGGTTCAGATGCGTGAGCACCGCGCCCTTGGGCCGGCCCGTGGTACCGGAGGTGTACAGGACGACGGCCGCGTCGGCGGGGGCGCGCGGCAGGTACGTCTCCACCGGCGCGGACCGCTCGGCCAGGAGGTCGAGGCGGCGCGCCGCCGGCTCCCCCGGGGCGAGGACGGTCAGCACCTCGACGCCCGCCATCTCGGCCGCCTTGGTGCCCTCGCCGAGGAAGGCGCCCCCGCAGACCAGCAGGCGGGCCCCGCTGTCGCGCAGCACGTAGGCGATCTCCTCCGCCTTGAGCAGCGCGTGCACCGGCACCACGACGGCACCGGCCGCGAGGGCGCCGAAGTAGGCCATGGCGAAGTGCGGTGTGTTGGACAGCAGGAGGGCCACCCGGTCACCGGGCCGGACCCCCCGCTCACCGAGCACGGCCGCGTAGCTCCGCGCCCGGTGCCACAGCCGGGCGTACGACACCTCCTGCCCGTCGAAGACGATCGCCGGGTGGTCCGGGCGTCGGGCGGCCGGCTCGGCGAGCACGGCGGCCAGCGAGAGGGACATGGGTCATCAACTCCGTTCCGCCCGGCCGGTCATGCGCCTCCGGGCGAGGGTGCCGGGACGGGACGGGGCGGGCGCCGCGCGCCCGGCACGGACGCGCGGGCCCGCCGGGGGTCAGGCGCCGCGGACCCCGCCGCGCGGGATGCCCAGTTCCTGCCAGATGCCGTCCAGAGCCTCGGCGAACTTCTCCACGTCACCGAGGGTGTGCGTCGCGGAGGGCGCCACCCGCAGGATCTCCTCGCCCGCCCGGACGCTGGGCGCGTTGATCGGCTGCACGTAGATGCCGTGCCGCTCCAGCAGGATCGCCGAGGCCCGGCGGCACTGCGCGTCGTCCCCGACGAACACCGACACGATGTGCGACTCGTCCGAGACGAACGGGATCCTCCGCTCGCCCAGCAGCCGGTGCAGCAGCCCGGCGTTGGCCGCGAGCCGGTCCCGCTCCGCCTCCGAGGAGCGCAGGTGCTGCACCGCCGCCAGCGCGCTGGCCGCGGTGGCCGGCGGGAGCGAGGTGGTGAAGATGAACGGCCGGGACAGGGCGCGCACCGCGTCCACCAGGTCGGCCGGACCGGCGATGTACCCGCCCGCCGTGCCGAATCCCTTCGCGAGCGTGCCCATGAACACGGTGAACCGGTCGGCGATGCCCTCCCGGGCGGCGATGCCGGCGCCCTGCGGGCCGTACATGCCCACCGCGTGCACCTCGTCGACGAACGTGGCCGCGTGGAACTCCTCCGCCAGGTCCGCGAACTCGGCGAGCGGCGCCACGTCCCCGGACATCGAGTACACCGACTCCAGCACGATCAGCTTGGGCCGCTCGGGATCGGCGGCGGCCAGCAGCTCCCGCAGGTGGGCGACGTCGTTGTGGCGGAAGATGCGCTTCTCGGCGCCGCTGTGCCGCAGTCCGTCGATGATCGAGGCGTGGTTCAGCGCGTCGGAGAAGACCAGCGTGCCCGGCGCCCGGCCCGCGAGCACCGTCAGCGCCCCGTCGTTGGCCGTGTAACCGGAGGAGAAGACCAGCGCCGCCTCCTTGCCGTGCAGCTCGGCCAGTTCCTGTTCGAGCAGCACGTGGTAGAAGTTCGTGCCGCCGATGTTGCGGGAGCCGCCCGAGCCGGCGCCGAAGGCGTCGACGGCGTTCTTGGCCGCCTCCAGCACCGAGGGGTGCTGGCCCATGCCGAGGTAGTCGTTGCTGCACCAGACGCTGATCTCCACGTCGGAGGGGGCGTCCTGCAGCCGGGCGAGAGCACTGGGGAAGCGGCCGGCGCGGCGGCCGATCTCCAGGAAGTCCCTGCGCTGCCCGCCGAGGGCCTCCAGTTCACCGGCGAAGTGGTCCAGGAGTCGGTTCATGGCGTCAACTCACCTCTCGTACGGGGGTGTTCGAATGGGTGGTGCCGTGCCAGGCGAGACGGAGCCGGCGCTTGTCCGGCTTGCCCCCGGCGTTCAGCGGCAGCGCGTCGAGGATCAGGACCTCCTCGGGCACGTGCCCGGCGCCGAGGCCCGCGGCGAGGTGCGCCCGCACGTCCTCGGCCTCGATCCGCGCACCCGGCCGGGGCACGACGGCGGCCTTGAGGTGCTCGACGAGATCGGGGTCGCGCACCGCGAAGACGGCGGCCTGCGCGATGCCGGGGAGCGTGAGGATCCGTCGCTCGACGACCGCCGGATGGACCAGCACCCCGTCCGTCTTGACCACGTCCGCGATCCGGCCGAGCAGGGACAGGCAGCCCCGCTCGTCGATCCGGCCGAGGTCGCCGGTCCGGTACCAGCCCCGGCGCAGCGTGCGCATGCTCAGCGCCGGGTCGGCCCAGTAGCCGTCCATCAGGTGCGGGGAGCGCACCCACACCTCGCCCGTCGCGCCCGGGGGGAGCTCCTCCTCGGTCTCGGGGTCGTGGACGGCGATCTCGTTCTCGGGGAACGGGCGGCCCACGGTGGAGTGCAGCCCGGGATCCTGGTGGTCGCCGGGGTGCAGCAGGGTGATCCGGCCGCTCTCGCTGGTCCCGTAGCCCTGCACCAGCACCGGCCCGAGCAGACGGACGGCCTCGGCGACACGGGCGGGCGCGGCGGCGCTGCCGGTGTAGATGAGCTGGCGCAGCGCGGACAGGTCGGCCTCCCGCAGCGGCGCGTGGTCGAGCAGCTGGTACAGCTGCGCGGTGGCCATGAAGGTGTGGCTGATCCGGTGCCCGGTCAGTGCCCGCAGGACGGGCTCCGGCGCGAACTCCTCGTGCAGGACGACGGTGCCGCCGCCGGCCAGCACGGCGTCCGCCATGGTGGCCACGGTATGGCTCAGCGGGGTCGTCACCAGCAGCCGGGCGGCCGTCCCCGCCTCGCCGGTGAAGGCCTGCCCGGTCACCTCCACGAGGTTGTCCCAGGCCGCCGCCGACAGCCTGATCCCCTTGGGACGGCCGGTGCTGCCGCTGGTGAACCCGATCACCGCCAGGGCGCGCGGTCGCCACGGCACGGCGGCCGGCTCCCGCACGTCCCCCGAGGCACCGGCCTCGGCGAGGGCGACACGGCCCCGGGCGCGCTCGGCGAGTTCCCGGGCGCGGCCGGCGTTCTCCGCGTCGGTGAACAGCACCCGGACCCGGGTGTCGAGGAGGATGCGGAGCTGTTCCCCGACGGGCAGCGCCGGCCCGGAGGTGCCGGGGTTGGTGGACCGCACGTGACAGACGGCCGCGCCCAGCAGGTGGGCCGCGTAGCGGACCCGCAGCATGTCGGGACTGTTGGACGCGGTCAGGACGCCCACCACGGCGCCCGGCCCGGCGCCCAGCTCCCGCAGTCGCGCGGCCGTCACGGCGACCGAGGCGGCGAACTCGCCTCCGGTCAGGGCCTGTTGCCGCCAGTGCACGGCGATGCGATCCGGCTGGGCGGTCAGCGCGGACAGTACCCGCGCGACATAACCGTCGTGCGGTGCCCACCAGCCGTCCGGTAGAGCCATGGTCGACCTCGATTCGATGCGTGCTGCGGTGAGTGGTGCGGGGGCGTGGACGAGCCGGGCGAGCCGGTCGCCTCGGCGGTGCGGGTGCGTGGGGTGACGGCGTCCTCAGCGGGCGCCGGCACCGAGCTGCTCGGCGAGCTCCGGCTGCAGCGTCGTCATCACCTCGACGAAGTCCTGGTGGGCGCCGCGCCGCGGCGGCTCGGCCTCGTAGGAGCGCAGCGCCGGGGTGTTCCACTGCAGTTCCTGCAGCCGCTCCACGTACGGCCGGCGGATCCGCTCGTACGCCTCCACCCGCGTGGGGTCCTTGTGCGCGAGCGCCTCGTCCACCGCGCGGGCCAGCGAGGCGGCGCTGTGCAGGGACTGGTTGAGTCCCTGCCCGCCGAGCGTGTGCATCCCGTGCGCGGACTCGCCGAGCAGCAGCACCCGGCCCCGGCGCCAGGACGCGGCCTGCCACATCGCGAAGTCGATCCGGAACACCGGGGAGGTGCGGTCGCGGACCTCGCCGAGCCAGTCGGCGAGCTCGGGGTCGACCGTCTTGATCTGCCCGGCGAACACCTCCGGGTCCGCCTGCCCGAGAGCCTCGCCCTGCTCCCGGTCGGGGCACCACACGACGGCCATCGAGTCGCCCGGCGTGGGCACGGTGAACAGCGCCTGCGGGGCCGGGTGCCGCACGAGCAGCACGGGCTCGCGCCTCGGCACGACCGGCGCGGCCACCAGCCAGCCCGGACGCCCGAACGGTGTGTCGCGGACGGTGATGCCGCTCAGGTCGCGCAGCGGGGAGTGCCGGCCGTCCGCGGCGACCGCGTACCGCGCCCTCACCCGCTCCTCGGCCCCGCCCCCGGCACCGTCACCGGTGGTGCCTGCGGTGGTGTCGGCGAAGGTGAGGAGGACACCGCCCTCGTCCTGGCCGAGGGCGGTCACCCGACGGCCGGTGCGCACGGTCGCGGACGGTTCGGCGCGCAGCCGGGCGAGCAGCGCCTGCACCAGCGTGCCGGTCGGCACCGTCAGCCCGTAGGGGCGGGCGATGCCGGGGAGGTCGTAGTACCGCCAGCGGGAGAGGAGCCCGTCCCGCCCGTGGTCGTCGGCGCCGAGGATGCGCTGACCGGCCCCCAGCAGTTCCTCCTCGACGCCCTCCCCGGCGAGCAGGCCGAGGGTCGGCGGGGCCACCAGGGGGGAGATGCCCGCGCCGGCCGGCTCGAACTCCGCCTCGGGGGCCACGAGCAGCACCGAGCGGCCGGCCCGCGCGCAGAGCAGCGCCGCGAGGAGCGCGGTCGAGCCGCCGCCGGTCACGCACACGTCCACCTCGGCCCCGGGGCCGCCGACTGGGTTCCGATCGCTTGCGGTCATCGGGTTCCTCCGTTGTGTGGCCGTCACTGGTCGGCCATCCTCACGAAGCCCCCGCCGGGCGCCCAGACCCGTCCGGGCGGGCCGTTCGGGGCGCCCGCCCGGCGGCGCCCGTCCGGCCGCCCCGGACCACCGGGCGGGCGCGGCCGGCCGGGCACCGCCCCTCGGCCCGGCCGGATCACTCTGCGACACCTGTTGGGTACAGGTGTAATCTGGGCGAATGCCCGACACGACGACAGACCACGGCGCCAAGCGCGTCGATCCGCGGGTGCTGCGGACCCGGGCGCTGCTGCGGTCGGCGGCACTCGAACTGGCCGCCGAGCGCGAGCTGTCGGGCATCACCGTGGCCCACGTGGCCGAACGGGCGACGGTGAACCGCGCCACCGTCTACCAGCACTACAGCGACCGGGACGCGCTGCTGCTGGACGCCATGGAGGACGAGCTGACCGCGCTGGTGGCGGTGCTCGCCCGCTGCCCCCTGGTGGACGGCCCGGTCAGGACACCGCCGGCCTTCGCCGACGTCTTCCGGCACGTGGAGTCCCAACTCGTGCTCTACCGGCGCATGCTGGGCCCCTGCGGCTCCGCCCGGTTCCTGAACCGGCTGCAGCAACTGGTCGCCGAGGAGGTGGCGCGGCAGCTCACCGCCTCCCCGGCCGGGCCGCGGAACGGCGCCGGCACCGCGCTGCGGGCGCACTGCGCGGCCGGCGCCTTCATCGGCGTCCTGCGCCACTGGCTGCTGGCACCGGAACCGGTCGAGGCCGCCGCCATGGCCGAGGGCGCGTGGCACGCCCTGTCCTCGACGGACTGATCCCCACCGGGAACGGCCCGGGGGAGGGGCGCCGGCGCGGGGACGTCAGGCCAGCAGTCCCTGCTGCAGTGCCACCGAGACCGCCTGGGCACGGTTGGAGCAGTTGAACTTGGCCAGCAGGTTGGCCACGTGGCGCTTCACCCCGTGCTCCGAGATGCCGAACCGGTGCGCGATCATCCGGTTGCTCAGCCCCTCCGCGATGAGCCCGAGGACCGCCTGCTCCCTCGGCGTGAGCTGGACCCGGGGGCTGCGGTGCGTGCCCCGGCTGCGGCCGGCGTGCCGGATGAAGAGCCGGGCGAGCGTGTCGGGTATCGGCAGCTTGCCCCGTTCCAGCCGCCGCAGTGCCTCCGCCATCGAATCCGGCGTCAGGTCCTCCTGCATCACATAGCCGTCGAACGGGATGGCGGCGATCCACGGAATGTACTCGGGCTCCGCGCTGTCCAGCAGCAGCAGCGACTTCACGTCCGACCGGGAACTCTCCCCGACCAGTTCGGCCAGGCGCGCCTCGCCGTAGGCGGCCGAGACGATCAGCAGGCCGAACCGCTCGGCGCGCAGCAGGGCCGCGGCCTCCTCGGGAGCGGGGCAGGCCACCACGGCGCGTCCGTGGCCGGGACCGTCGAGCAGGCTGCGGACCCCCCGGCGCGCGACCTCGTTCGGCAGGACCGTGAGCACCGGCCGGGCGGCTGTCAGAGCGGTGGGCGCGGTGGGTGAGGCGGGTTGCGTCTGAACGTACGACATCGGTCATCCCCCTAATACGAACTGGACCCATCTGGTGGTGCGTTGCGGATCTGTCCCGGAGCCGGTGGCGGTGCGCCGTGTCACGCGCGTGCCCTCGGGTCTCCCCGGGGACCAGTGCTCTCTCCGGCCCCGGGAGAAGCATGTCAGCGACCCGGCCCGGACCGTAGAGGCACAGTTCCACTCCCGGTCCACTGGACAGTCACCGGATCCCCGCCGCCCGCTCCGCGAGCCAGGCGTCCGCCCGCCGCCGCCCCTCCCGACGGGCGGGCTGCAGCACCGACAGCCGGGTCACCTCGCGCACCCAGGCGCTGCGGAAGACGTACTCGTCCGAGCCCGGGATGGAGCTGCGGTCGGCCCGGACCAGGAAGTGGCGGCGTTCGAGATGGGCGAGCCACCGCTCGCACTCGGCCACCTCCCGCCCGCCCACGGCCGCGACGGCCTCCGACCAGAACCGGGGCCCCTGGACCGAGGCGTCCCGCAGCACCGCCTTGGCCTGCGGGCGCAGGGCGTCGATGTGCTCGGTCACCACCGCCCTGACCCGCTCGGGCAGATGCTCCGGCCACGCGCCGCAAACCTCCGCCCGCTCCGCCGGCGAGGGCCGCCCGAACAGGGCGGCGTACTCCACGACGAAGAGCGGAATGCCGCCCGTCACCGAGGTGAGGTCGGACCGGTCGAGGGTGCGCCGCACGCCCCACTGCTCCCACAACCGGCTCACCAGGCGCGCCGAGGCGTCCTGGCTCAGGGGTTCCAGGTGCATGGTGCTCGTCGTGCGGTAGCCCCCGCCGCCCCAGGTGGGCCGGCGTTCGATCAGGTCGGGACGCGCGGTGGTGACGACCAGCAGCGGGATCCGGGCCGAGGACTCGGCCAGGCCGTCGACGAAGTCCAGCACCCCGTCGTCCGCGAGGTGCAGGTCCTCCAGGACGAGCACCAGGGGCCGCTCCGCCGCGAGCGCCTCCAGCATCCGCCGGCAGGCGGCGACCGCCTCGCCGTCGAGGACGCCGCCGGTGTGCGCCGGGGCGACCAGGGCGCGCAGATGGCCGAGGACCGTCTCGCGGTCCACCACCCGCGGGCCGAGCCAGCGCCGCAGCGCCGCCGAGAGCTTGTCGTCGACGGTGTGCGGCGGGTCCGCCGGGTGCAGACCCGCGCACAGGCCGACCAGTTCCCCGAGCGCGGTCCGGCCGGTGGGGCGGCCGAGGACGGGCATCCGCAGCCGCAGCAGGTGCGCGTCCTCCGCGCGCGCACCCACCAGCCGGGCGAACTCCTGGACCAGCCTGGTCTTGCCCACGCCGGGTTCGCCGAGCACGCTGATCTGGTGCGGCCTGCCGGTGCGCACCGCCTGGTTGAACAGGGCGGTCAGCACGTCCAGTTCGGCCTCGCGTTCCACCAGCGGGGCCCTCGCACCCGGCGCGGCCGGGGACCGGCCGAGGGCCGCCACGGCGGCGGAGGCCGAGCCGCTGTCCAGCGGGTCGCCGAGCCCGGCGGTGACCAGCCGGGCGGCCCGGCGGGTGGCGTCGCACAGTTTGATGTGGCCAGGCTCGGCGGACTCCAGCTGGCGCAGGCACTGGTCGAGCAGGGCGCCGACGACCATGGGCGCGGCGTCCTGGCCCGCCTCGGTGAACCGGACCAGCGCGTCCCCGGTCGACACCGCCACCCGCACCCGTCCCGCCCCGGGTACGACGCCGAGGGGCAGGGCGAGCCGCAGCAGCCGGTCGTGCACCGCGTGCCCGGCGCGCACGGCGCGCAGCGCGTCGTCCACCCGGCTGCGGAACACCCCGAAGAGCATCAGCAGCGTGGAGCCGATCCGGCCGGCCACGGTTCCGCCGTACCGCGCGGCCTCCTCCGCGACCACGGCCGACACCTCGCGGAAGCGGATGTCGAAGGCCTCCGCGTCGTCGCCCCCGACGGCGGCCGGCGGCTCGACCCGCACCAGGACGGCGCTCAGCCGTTTGCGTTCCCCCGCCGCGTGCCCCGGCGGGGCGTCCTCCCCGGTGGGCGTGGCGAGCACGGGGGCCGACGGGAGGGCCTCGGTGACCAGCGCCGAGGGGGGCGCACCGGGCGGCGGGCGGAACACGGTGCGGGTCGCCGCCGGGGGCGCCGACCGGTCCGCCGCGAGGTCCGCGGCGACCTCCTCGGGCGGGGCGAGGGGCGGGACCGTCTGCGCCGGTGCGGGCGGGTCGATGGCCGGGTCCCGGGTGCGCACCGCCCGCTCGAGGTCCCGCAGTTCCCGGGTGGGCTCGCTGTCGAACCTCTCGGCGATCAGGTCCCGTTGGCGCCGGTAGAGCTCCAGGGCCTCGACGGGTTTGCCGTTGCGGTGCAGCGCGAGCATGAGGAGTGCGCACAGCCGCTCGTTCAGTGGGTCGGCCTCGGCGAGGAGACGTAACTCGCCGAGCACCGTCTGGTGCCGGCCGCAGCGCAGTTCGGCGTCGGCGCGGTCCTCACGGATCGCCTGGCGCTCCTCGGACATCGCGGCGAGTTCCGGCCAGGAGGCCCCGGCCTCCACGAGATCCGCGAGGACCGCGCCGTTCCACTGCGCCAGCGCCTGGCGGAAGGACTCGGCCGCGGCGGCCGGCGAGCCGGCGGCCAGTTCGCGCCGTCCCTGCTCGGCCAGCCGCCGGGAGCGGTGCAGGTCGATCAGCTCGGGGTCGACGCGCAGCAGATAGCCGGGCGCGTGGGTCAGCAGGACCACCTCGTCGTCCGGCCCGTTGCCCCGGGCGAGTGCGGTACGGAGCGCGGAGACGGCGTTCTGCACCATCTTCCGGGCGGTGACGGGCTTTCTGCCCGGCCACAGGGCGTCGACCAGCCGGCTGGTGGCGACGACCTGGTTGGGGTGCAGCAGCAGATAACCTAGCACCGCCCGCTGCTTCGTCCCGGGCACCGGGATGGCCCGGCCGTCCCTGCCCTGGACGGCGAGCGGCCCCAGTACCCGGAACCGTACGGGCTGCGGATCGTCCGGGCGCGGCACTGCGACCCCGGAACGCTGGTCCTGGCTGAGCATGAGTACTCCTGGCATGGCGCGACGACATGGACTGTGGGGAGAGGGAGCGCGCGGTGGCAGGGAGCGGCCTGGACGGCCGCGCGTCAGGGACGACAGCGAGAGACTCTTGAAAGATGAACCAATTCAGGGATAAACAATGGCTGAATTCGGTCGTTTGAGGCGGTCATTCCGGCAGTGGGCATTACTCGGCAATTCCCCATTCCCTGGAGTCGAACTGTTCGAACTTTTCGGCCGGGAGTCTACCTTTCGCCGGGCGGCGCGTGGCGGAGTAATCCGGGACGTCCGGAGGTGCGCCCGCCGGCCGACCGCGAAGGCCGTGGAAAGGGTTCCCGTGAGGGCCCTAAACGGGCTCGGACCGTGCCGTTTCTCACAACGGGAGCCCCGAGCCCGTGCGTCGGACGACATTACGAGAAATTTTCCTCGTCAAAAGACATCGTTTGGACGGTACGTTCCCCACACTTCCCGCAATGTGTCACACACTTCCCCGATCGTGGCACCTGCGGCGAGCGCCTCCTTCATGGGATAGAGGACGTTGTCCTCGCCCTCGGCGGCCTTCCGCATCGTCAGCAACGCATTGTTGACGCGTCCCTGGCATCTCCAGGCCCGGAGTTTCGCGAGGCGTTCGGCCTGGCGGGTTTCGATGGCGGGGTCGACGCGGAGGGGTTCGTAGGGTTCCTCCTCGTCGAGCCGGTAGCGGTTGACGCCGACGACGACGCGTTCCCCGGCGTCGGTCTCCTGGGCGATGCGGTAGGCGCTGCGTTCGATCTCGCTCTTCTGGAAGCCGTGTTCGATGGCCTCCACCGCGCCGCCCAGGTCCTCGACCTTGCCCATCAGCTCGCGTGCGGCCGCCTCGAGGTCGTCGGTCATCCGCTCCACCACGTAGGAACCGGCGAAGGGGTCGACCGTCGCGGTCACGTCCGTCTCGTGGGCCAGGACCTGCTGGGTGCGCAGCGCCAGACGGGCGCTCTTGTCGGTGGGCAGGGCGATCGCCTCGTCGAAGCTGTTGGTGTGCAGCGACTGCGTACCGCCCAGCACCGCGCCCAGGCCCTGCACCGCCACCCGCACCAGGTTCACCTCCGGCTGCTGCGCGGTCAGCTGCACCCCGGCCGTCTGGGTGTGGAAAC
Organism: Streptomyces griseoaurantiacus; assembly: GCF_036189845.1. Taxonomy (NCBI): domain Bacteria; kingdom Bacillati; phylum Actinomycetota; class Actinomycetes; order Kitasatosporales; family Streptomycetaceae; genus Streptomyces; species Streptomyces griseoaurantiacus. Next base: position 6,955,163 of record NZ_CP108326.1, read on the forward strand.
GCAGCATCCACGACTTGGGATTCCTCGCCCCGAACTCCTCACGCATCACCTGCGCCCAGATCCTGCGGGCGGCCCGGAACTTGGCCACCTCCTCCAGGATCGTCGTCCGCGCCACGAAGAAGAACGACAGCCTCGGCGCGAAATCGTCCACGTCCATCCCCGCCGCCACCGCCGTGCGCACGTACTGGATGCCGTCGGCCAGCGTGAACGCGATCTCCTGCGCCGGCGAGGCCCCCGCCTCCGCCATGTGGTAGCCCGAGATCGAGATCGTGTTCCAGCGCGGGATCTCCGCCCGGCAGTACTGGAAGATGTCCGCGATCAGCCGCAGCGACGGCTTGGGCGGGAAGATGTAGGTGCCCCGCGCGATGTACTCCTTCAGCACATCGTTCTGGATCGTCCCCGTCAGCTTGTCCGCCGCCACCCCCTGCTCCTCCGCCACCAGCTGGTACAGCAGGAGCAGCAGCGCCGCGGGCGCGTTGATCGTCATCGAGGTGGACACCTTGTCCAGCGGGATCCCGCCGAACAGCACCCGCATGTCCTCCAGCGAGTCGATCGCCACCCCCACCTTGCCGACCTCACCGTGCGCCAGCGGCGCGTCGGAGTCGTGCCCCATCTGCGTGGGCAGATCGAACGCCACCGACAGACCCATCGTGCCGTTCGCGATCAACTGCTTGTAACGGGCGTTGGACTCCGCCGCCGTCCCGAACCCGGCATACTGCCGCATCGTCCACGGCCGCCCCGTGTACATCGACGGATACACACCCCGCGTGTACGGATACGCCCCCGGCTCCCCCAGCTGCTCCGCCGGATCCCAGCCCGCCAGATCCCCCGGCCCGTAGACCGGCTCGATCGGCAGACCGCTCTCCGTGGACCGGGTGCCTCCTGTGCGCTCCATGGGTCACGTCCTCTCCCGGGACGCGTCGCGGTCCCGGCTCGACCGGTTCCCGGGCGGGCGCCGGACGGCGCCCGGCCGCCGAGTCTGCCCGGAGTGCGCACGGCACGGAATCCTCGACCGGCGCCCTCGGTACGGGTCCCGGAACCGGGACACCCGCCGTGCCCGTTCGGCCACCCCGCCCGGCGCGCGCGAGACGAGCGGCCCGGGCCACCCGGCCCCGGCATGCGCCCCGGAGCCCCGCGCCCCGGCCGGGCACCCGCTCCCCAAGACCGCGAACCGCCACGCCCTGATCGACCGCTCCCTCGCCGTGCTCACCGAGGGACACGCCTGGCTGCCCACGCGCACGCGGGACAGCGCGGAGCCGGTGCTGAGCACCCGGTTCCTCGGCCACCCCGCCCTGGCCGTGCGCGGCCCGGACGCCGTGCGGTTCTTCCACGACGAGGCCGATGTCCGCCGGTGCACGGAGCCCTCCGGGGCGACCCCTACGCCTTCCGCCCGGGGCAATTCCAGGGCGGCACAACGCTGCCCGGCGGCTTCAGGAGAGGTACAGCCGCAGGCGTACGGGCCCGTCCTCGGGGCCGAACTCCAGCAGGGAGCCCCTCACCGGCGGCAGCAGTCCCCGCAGTACCGCCTGCCCCGCGTGCCGTCCGGGCAGCGAGGTGATCCGCACCCGCACGCCGCCCCGGCGCAGCACGCAGCCCTCCCACGTACGCAGCCCCGCCGCCTGCCGGAACCCGTGCAGCACGCTGAGGCGGCGGGCCGCGTGCGGGGTGGTCACGATCCGCGTCGAGCGGTCCAGGCCCCGCCGGGCCGGGGCGCACGCGGGAGCACGGGCGGCGCGCGCACGAGGTGCGGCCGGACGGACCGCGGGCGGGCGGATGAACCGCGGGGCGGGCGCGCACGTATCCCTCACCGGACCTGACGCACGGCCCAGGGAAGGCGCACGGAAGGAGAACGGCGTGCCGACACCGACCGATCCCCCCGACCGGCCCGGACAGCCCGCGCGACGCCCGGTGCTGGAGCCCACGTACGTCATGCGGCGGCGGCGCACGGAGGCGCTCGCGGAGCTGGTGCGGGAGCACCGGGAGAGCCGCGAGGACCGTGGGGCCGGGGCGGGGATGGAGGCGGAGCCGGACTACGAGGCGGTCCTGCCCGGCGGACCCGGGCCCGGCGCGGTCCCCGTCACCGACCTCGCCACCGAGGAGATGACCCCGGTCACCGAGCCCCTGGCCTCCTCGGGCACCGCACCTCCGGCACCGCCGTACGCCGGTGCCGGGCCGGGGACGGGTCGGCACCCGCGGCGGCGCGGCCACCCGGCGCGGGGCGTGCGGGGGCGGGCGGCGGGAGCCGGGGTCACGCGGCGGCGGGCCGCCCTCGCCGTCGGAGTGGCCGCCGCCGCCCTCCTCGGCTTCGCCGCCGCGCTCACGGTCACCGGCCTCGACGGCCCCGAGGCGCGGCGGGCCGCCGCACCGCCGGGACCTGCCGCGGCCGGCGCCGCCTCCCGGCCCGCCGGGGCCCCGGACACCGACCCCGACGGGGCCGGCACCCTCCGCGAGGGGGACAGCGGGCCCGCCGTGAGTGAACTGCAGCAGCGGCTGCTGCGCGTCCCCGACGTGTACCGGGACGGCGCGACCGACGGCCACTACGACGCCGTGCTGCGCGCGGCCGTCGCCCGCTTCCAGCTCTGGTACGGCATCAGGGGCGACGAGAGCGGCGTCTACGGCGACGACACCCGCCGCGACCTGGAGTCCCGCACCGTGCGATGACCTCCCGACGGCGGGCACGGGCCGGGGTGCGCAGGCCGCTCACCTCCACGCCGCACACCGCCCGGGCCCGCCCGCCGCAACGGGCGTGCCGCGCATCTCCCGCACGTGGCACGCCCGTTGCCTACTCGGCCCGCGAGGGCGCGGGAAGCGGCCGGTCCCGCCGGTCCGGCAACCCTGCCAGCTCGGGCATGGCGGGCAGGACGGGTTCCGGGACGATCAGGTCCGCCCGGTCGCGGGTCGTGGCGATGAGCGCGGCATTGCGCCGGTCGGGGCCGAGGGCCCAGGCGACCGCCGCCCCGTGGTCCTTGCCGAACTCCTCGTGGCGGGCGATCAGCCGTGCGACGCGCGCCTCCTCGTCGCGGGGCTCGCAGTACCAGACCTCGTCCAGCAGAGGGCGTACGCGTGCCCACTCACCGGTGCCGAGGAGGAGGTAATTGCCCTCGGTCACCACCAGTCGGGTGCCGGGCGGTACCGGAATGGTCCCGGCGATCGGCTGTTCGAGGTCCCGTTCGAAACCGGGCGCGTAGACGGTGCCGTCCTCTTCCGGGTCCCTCAACCGGCGCAGCAGGGCCGCGTAGCCGGCGGCGTCGAAGGTGTCGGGCGCGCCCTTGCGGTCGCGGCGGCCCAGCCGGTCGAGCTCGGCGTCGGCGAGGTGGAAGCCGTCCATGGGGACATGGGCGGCGAGCGGCGGGTCCGAGGCGGCGTTGAGGGCGCGCACGAGGTGCGCGGCGAGGGTCGTCTTGCCGGACGCGGGAGCACCGGCGAGACCGAGGATGGCCCGGGATCCCGGACGCATCAGGCCGGCGGCCCGCCGCAGGAGGTCGTCGAAGGTCACGCCCCCATTCTTCTCGCCCCGCGCGGCCTCACTCCTCCCGGCCCCCACCGGGCCTCAGAGCGCGCGGCCCTCCCCGGCGCCCGGGCCACCCGCACCCGGGCTGATGATCTCCTCCAGCACCCTGCCCACCGTCTCGTAGACGAGGGCCCGTACCGCCCCTTCCTCCCCCCTCTCCCGCCACTCCCGTTCCTGTTCCTCCGCCCACCCCCGTGCCCGCTGGATCCTCCGCAGCAGTTCGTCCGAGTCCACGACATCGTTCATGGGGTACGGGTACCCCCGCCGCGTCCGGGAATGTGGCGCTCGACACACACCCCGGGCCCGCCCCCTGTTCCGCCCGTCGGGGGGAAGCTGTCCCCTATGACTGAGCTCGGTCTCCCGGACGCAATCCAGGCCTGCCTCTTCGATCTCGACGGAGTCGTCACCCGAACCGCCGTCGTCCACGCCGCCGCGTGGAAACAGACCTTCGACGAGTATCTGCGGCGACGCGACGGCACGGACTTCCGGCCGTTCGACAAGGGCGCCGACTACGACCGGTACGTCGACGGCCGCCCCCGCGCCGACGGCGTGCGCACCTTCCTCGCCTCGCGCGGCATCCACCTCCCCGAGGGCGAGCCCGGCGACCCGCCGGACCGGGAGACCGTGCACGGCCTCGGCAACCGCAAGAACGACCTTCTGCTGGAGCTGATCCGCACCCAGGGCGTGGAGGCCTACGAGGGCACCCTCCGCTACATCGAGCGGGCCCGCGCCGCCGGCCTGCGCACCGCCGTCGTCTCCTCCAGCGCCAACTGCCGTGACGTCCTGCGCTCCATCGAGGCCCTACACCTCTTCGACGTCCGCGTCGACGGTGTCGTCGCCGCCGAGCGCGGCCTGCCCGGCAAGCCCCGCCCGGACACCTTCCTCGCCGCCGCCGCCGACCTGGGCGTCGCGCCCAAGGCGGCCGCCGTCTTCGAGGACGCACTGGCCGGCATGGACGCCGGCCGCTCGGGCCACTTCGGCTACCTCGTCGCCCTCGACCGCGTCGGCCAGGGCGACGCCCTGCGCGAACACGGCGCCGACATCGTCGTGAAGGACCTCGTGGACCTGGGGAGGTGGGTGTGATCACGCACACCTCCTACGGCGTGGAACCCTGGTGCCTGCGCGAACGCGGCCTGCACTCGGAGGTCCTCCCGCAGAGCGAGTCGGTCTTCGCCCTGTCCAACGGCCACGTCGGCTGGCGCGGCAACCTCGACGAGGGCGAGCCGCACGGACTGCCCGGTTCCTACCTCAACGGCGTCTACGAGTCCCACCCGCTGCCGTACGCCGAGGCCGGCTACGGCTACCCGGAGTCCGGACAGACCGTCATCAACATCACCAACGGCAAAATACTGCGCCTGCTGGTCGACGACGAGCCCTTCGACGTGCGCTACGGACGGCTGCGCTCCCACGAACGCGTCCTCGACCTGCGCACCGGACTGCTCACCCGCACCTGCGAGTGGACCTCCCCGGCCGGCACCACGGTCCGCATCCGCTCCCGCCGCCTGGTGTCCTTCACCCAGCGGGCCATCGCCGCGGTCTCCTACGAGGTGTCCGCCGTCGACAGCCGGGTCCGGATCGTCGTGCAGTCCGAACTGGTGACCAACGAGCAGCTCCCCGGCCACAACGGGGACCCGCGCGCGGCCGTCGCCCTGGAGTCCCCGCTGGAGGCGGAGACGCACTTCGCCAAGGGCACCCGGCTCCGGCTGGTGCACCGCACCCGGCGCAGCCGGCTCCGGGTCGCCGCGGCGGCCGACCACCGGGTCACCGGCCCCGAGGAGACCGCCACCGAGTGCGAGTCCACCGAGGACCTCGCCCGGCTCACCGTCGCCTCCGTGCTCGCGCCGGGCGAGAGCCTGCGCGTGGACAAGCTGGTCTCCTACGGCTGGTCCAGCACCCGTTCGCTGCCCGCCGTCAGCGACCAGGTCGACGCCGCGCTCGCCGCCGCCGCGACCCGCGGCTGGACGGGCCTGGTGGAGGAGCAGCGGGAGTACCTCGACGACTTCTGGGCCCGCTCGGACGTCGAGGTGGACGGCGACGAACAGATCCAGCAGGCCGTGCGGTTCGCCCTGTTCCACGTGCTGCAGGCCGGGGCGCGGGCCGAGCAGCGGGCCATACCCGCCAAGGGACTGACCGGCTCCGGCTACGACGGCCACGCCTTCTGGGACACCGAGACCTTCGTCCTGCCGCTGCTCACCTACACCTCGCCCGAGGCGGTCGCCGAGGCGCTGCGCTGGCGGCAGAACACCCTGCCCGCCGCCCGCGAGCGCGCCGCGCAACTCGGCCTGCGCGGCGCCGCGTTCCCCTGGCGCACCATCGCGGGCCAGGAGGGCTCGGCGTACTGGCCGGCCGGCACCGCCGCCTTCCACGTCAACGCGGACATCGCCGACGCGGTGGTCCGCTACACGGCCGCCACCGGCGACACACGCTTCGAACGCGACACCGGTGTCGAACTCCTCGTCGAGACCGCCCGGTTGTGGCGCTCGCTGGGTCACCACGACCACCGGGGCGCCTTCCACATCGACGGGGTCACCGGCCCCGACGAGTACAGCGCCGTCGCCGACGACAACACGTACACCAACCTCATGGCCCGGATGAACCTGACCGCCGCCGCCGACGCGGTCGAGAGGCATCCGCGGCAGGCGGCCGCGCTCGGCGTCGACGACGAGGAGAGCGCGGCCTGGCGGGACGCCGCCGAGGCCATGCACATCCCCTACAACCACGAACTGGGCGTGCACGAGCAGCACGCCGGGTTCACCCGCTACCAGCGCTGGGACTTCGCGGCCACCCGCCCCGACCAGTTCCCGCTGATGCTGCACTTCCCCTACTTCGACCTGTACCGCAAACAGGTCGTCAAGCAGGCCGACCTGGTGCTCGCGATGTACACGTGCAGCGCGTTCTTCGACGCCGAGCACAAGGCGCGCAACTTCGCCTACTACGAGCCGCTCACCGTGCGCGACTCCTCCCTGTCGGCGTGCACCCAGGCGGTCATCGCGGCCGAGGCGGGCCACCTGTCGCTCGCCTACGACTACCTCCACGAGGCCGCGCTGATGGACCTCCACGACCTGGAGCACAACACCCGCGACGGGCTGCACATCGCCTCCCTCGCGGGCACGTGGATGGTCCTCGTGGCGGGCTTCGGCGGCATGCGGCACCACGGCGGGACCCTGCAGTTCGCGCCCCGGCTGCCGGAGACGTTCAGCCGCCTGGCGTTCACCCTGGAACTGCTGGGGCGCCGGGTGCGGGTGGAGATCGGGCGGGGCTCGGCGGCGTACACGCTGCTCAGCGGTGATCCGCTGGTGATCCACCATCACGGGGAGTCGCTCACGGTGGAGGTGGACAAGATCAGCCGCCGCGACATCCCGCCGCTCAAGCCGCTCGCCTCCCCCTCCCAGCCGGAACACCGCCGCCCCAACAGGGCGACGGCGCGCGAGGGTTAGGGGCCGACGCCGCCCCGATCACGCCGCAGACGCGGGCCCGCCACCCGTGTCTGCGGCGTTCGCATGCCGTCCGGCGGAAATCCGTGCCCGCTCTTTTCTTGAAGAGTCTGCAAGAAACTGTACGATGGAGTCATCCACTTCACGCGGTCGCAGTCGGGGAGGGGGCAAGGGAACGCCCATGTGCCGCAGCCAGGAACGGTTACAGGCTTTCGAGAAGCTCGGCACCGAGCTCGCAGGGAACACGGAGATCTGAGATGACACGCACCCCGCCGGTCAAGCTGGCCCACATCGTCCTGAGGACGACGCGCTTCGTCGAGATGAAGGAGTGGTACAAGCTCGTGCTGATGGCCGCTCCGGTCTTCGAGGACGACCACCTGTCCTTCCTCACCTACGACGAGGAACACCACCGCATAGCCGTCCTCGGCATGAACTCGCTCGACGAGCCGCGTCCCGGAACCGCGGGCGTGGACCACGTCGCCTTCACCTTCGCCGACCTCCAGGCGCTCGCGGCCAACTACGAGTTCCTGAAGGGCAGGGGGATCAGCCCGTACTGGTGCATCAACCACGGGCCGACCACCGCGATGTACTACCGGGACCCGGACGGAAACCAGCTCGAACTCCAGATCGACAACTTCGACACCGACGAGGAACTCGAACGGTTCTTCGCGACCGGTGCCTTCGACGCCAACCCGGCCGGCCTCGAATTCGACCCCGAGGTGCTGGTGTCCGAACTGGCCGGGGGAGTGCCCGTCGACGAACTCAGGCGGCGGGACCACTGGCTGCAGACGCGGTAACGCACTCCCCGGCGCAGGCCACGCGTTCCCGGCGTGGTCTGCGCCCGCGTGCGCGGGCCGGCCCGCCGCACCCGCCCGGCAATACCGCCGGGAACGGTCCGGCCAAGGGCTGCCCCGCCAGGGACCGCGGGACAGCCCTTAGGATCCGGTGACCATGCCAGTCAACCGAAAAGCGGTCCCCCGGGCCGAACGCGAGGCACTCATCCTGGACCGCGCCGCCGAGATGTTCCGCGACGCCGGCTTCCACGAGACCGCGGTCTCGGAACTCGCCCGGGCCTGCGGCCTCACCGCCAACGCCGTCACCTACTACTTCCCCAGCAAGGACATGATCCTGGCCGCCGTACTCGAGCGGTGGACCTCCGCCGTGCTCGAAGAGGTCGGCCTGGCCGAGGCCGCCGGGGCCACGCGGGCAGACGGAAGCCCCACCACCGTCGCCGAGCGCTTCGACATGCTCGAGGCGGCCGTCGGCTCCCTCGACCCCGCCACAGGCCGGCCCGGCAGCCTCGCCGTACTGATCGAACGGCTCCGCCCCTACCGGCGCGTCTACGCGGTGGTGCACGAGCGGATGCACGCGGCCTCCTGCGTCGCCCGGTGGCACCGCCTCTCGCACCTGCTGTTCGGCACGCTCATCACGGCCGACGTGGAGCGGCGCTTCGGCGCCGCGCCGGCCGCCGGCCCGCTGGCCGTGGCCGTCGCCCTGGTCGAGAACGGACTGCTGCACGAGCAGGAGGGCACCATGAGCGCGGCCGAGCTGATCGAGAACGTCCTCGACCAGGTCCACCTGCTCCACGACTGCCGGGCGGCCGGGTGAACCGGAACGAGCCGGAGCACAGCCCCCCGCCCGCCCGCACCCCCTCGGCTACCCACCGCCCCCCGTCACGGGCGGGGCGTCGGCGCGGGAGCGGGGGAGGGCCGCGCCCGCCAGGATGCGCGGCTCGACCCGGTCGTACAGCCGCCGCTGACGGTCCTTCCGGGACCGCCCCGACAGCATGGTCCCCACCCAGCCGCACAGGAACCCCGCCGGGATCGACGCCACCCCCGTCGTGGTGAAGGGGAACCAGTGGAAGTCCAGCCCCGGGAACGCCGCCGTGGGTGACCCGGAGACCAGGCTCGTCCCCGGCATCAGCACCAGCACCGCCAGCGTGCCCCCGATCAGCGTGCACAGCAGCCCCGCCCGGGTGCACCGCCGCCAGAACAGGGCGTACACCAGCGCCGGCGCGAGCGCGGAGGCGCCCACGCAGAAGGACGCCGTCGCCAGCGGCTGCAGACTGCGGTCCTGCACCAGGGTGGCGAGCAGGATCGCCGGCACACCCACGACCAGCGCGCACACTCGCGCGAGCATCGTCTCCCGCTGCGGGCCCGGCGGCTTCGACCGGGTGGCGAACACGTCGTGGGCGAGGGAATTGGCGCAGGCGAGGATCATTCCGGCCACCGAGGCGAGCAGCGTCAGGAAGAGCGCCGTGGTGACGCTCGTGAACAGCAGCGTCTCCGGACGCGAGAGATGCGCCCCGAACGCGGCCCGGGAACCCAGCAGATACGCCGTGTTGCCGCGCGGATCGGCCGCGGCGAGCCCCTCCCTGCCGACCAGCGCGGTGGCCCCGACGGCCACCACGGTGATCACCACGGCGAACACCGCGACCGCGGTCACGGCCCAGGACATCGAGCGCCGCACCTGCCGGGCACTGCCCGCGGTGTACATCCGCATCGTCACGTGCGGCAGGCAGGCCGCGCCCAGCACGATGGTGAGCTGGGTGCTGATCATGTCCAGCCGGGGGTGCTCGCCCGCGGCGAACTGCAGCCCGGGCCGCAGATACGCCTGCCCCGCGCCGCTGTGCTCGGCGGCGGCGGTGAACAGGGCGCCCGGGTCCCAGTCGAAGGCGCGCAGCACGAGGACGGCGACGACGGCACCCGAGCCGAGCAGCATCACCATCTTCAACAGCTGGATGAGGGCCGTGCCCTTCATACCGCCGATGGCCGCGTAGGCGATCATCAGCGCGCCCACCCCGACCACGCACCCGGTCTTCATGGTGCTCCCGGTGAACCCCAGGATGTACGCGAGCAGTTGGCCGGTGCTGGCGAGCTGCACGAGCATCATCGGCAGCAGCGCGATCAGGGTCACCGCGCAGGTGGTGATCCGCACCGACCGGCCCGGCATCCGCCGGGACAGCGCGTCGCCCAGGGTGAACCGGCCGGTGTTGCGCAGCGGTTCGGCCAGCAGGAACATCAGCAGCATCAGCGACAGCGTCATGCTCAGGGCGAGGACGACACCGTCGTAGCCGCACAGCGCGATCACCCCGCCGATGGTGAGCACGGTGGCGGCGGAGATGTAGTCCCCGGCGATCGCGAGCCCGTTGCGCAGCGGCGACATCGTGCGGTAGCCGGTGTAGAACTCGGCGAGATCGTCCCGGTCGGGGCCGGTCATCACGCACAGCAGCAGGGTGACGGTGACGACGGCGCAGAAGGCGACCAGGGACCAGGACTGGGCGGAACCGTCGAACTCGGTCATCGTCCCGGCCCCACGAGCCCCTCGCCCTCGGCGGCCCGGGCCAGGGGATCGGGTGGGGTGTGGCGGCGTACGCGGGCGGCGAGCGGGTCGACGTAGCGGCGGGCGGTGTACTCGTACAGCAGGACGGCCAGCCAGGTGACCGGCAGCTGGACCAGCCCGAGCAGCAGCCCCGTGGACAGGCCGCCGGTGACGGGACGGGTCATCACCGACGGCTCGTACGCGGAGAGGAGCAGGAAGGCCACGAAGTAGCCGAGGGCGGCGAGAGTGGCGACCCGGCGCTGCCTGCGGTAGGCGCGGCGCAGCATCCGGAGGTCCCCGTGGTGCCCGCGCGCCCGGTGCGGTAACGCCCGGCGCAAGGGGCGGGTCGGTAAGTCCCCCTCGTACTCGGCCGGATCACCGTCCCGTGCGTGCGCCACCGGTTCCTCCACGGGTTCCTCGTCCGGCGGCCACGGGTGCGGCAGGGCGGAGACCGACCAGCTCGGTATGTGCGGCGGTGGCACCGGGGAGGAGGGGTGCGGTGAGTGCGGGTCGTGGGACATCCCGGTTCTCCTTGCGGCTCGGAGGTCCGGCGGGAGCGGACCGTGGGGGAGGGAAGCGGGGGAACGGGTTTTCGCACGCTATCCGCCGCGATCCGGGGAGTGGGCCGTTTTCCGGCAACTCGGGGCGGCCCGTCATCACCCCGCTGACCTCGCATGTTGTCCCTGTGAGTGCAGTGACGGCAGAGCCGTGGGGGACGCCGGGACGTCCTCTTCGGCACGTGGGCGCACACCTCCCACGGCCCGGCGGCGGACACCGCCGGAGGGGGCTGCGCGCAGACCGTGGTCGGCGAGCGGTCCCACCGTCAGGCCCGCCCGCCGGCAGTCGGTGACCAGAGCCGGCAGCGCTTCCAGGGTCGCCTTCCAGCAGTCCGGGGCGGCGGCCCGGTCCGTGTCGTGCAGCAGCACCGTGCCGCCGCCGCGCAGATCGGCCTCCACCGTCGCGCGCACCGAGTCCGCGGTGGCGTCCGCCGTCCAGTCCCTGCCCCAGGCCGACCACAGCACCGGGCGCAGCCCCGCCCGCCGGGCCGCCGCCCAGCGGCCGGAGGTGAGGATCCCGTACGGCGGCCGGTACCAGCGCGGCCGGCGGCCGGTCACCTCGGCCACCGCCTCGGCCGCCCGCGCCACCTCGCGCGCGTCCCGCGCGGGTGCGGGCAGCCAGGGCCGGTCGTGCGTCCAGCCGTGGACGGCCAGTTCGTGTCCCCGGCGGGCCGTCTCGCGGGCCACCTCGGGGTGGCGCAGGACGCTCTCGCCCAGGACGAAGAACGTGGCGCGCACCATCAGCTCGTCGAGCGCTTCCAGGAAGAGCGGGGTGGAGAGCGGGTCGGGGCCGTCGTCGAAGGTGAGGGCGACATGGCCGGGCCGGCCGATGCCCGCGAGCCGGGGGAAGCAGCGGCGCCGCAGCCCCGGCAGCCAGGTGGCGGCCGGGACGATGTGCGCGCCGGCCGCGGCGGTGACCGCGAGGGGCACGGCGGCCAGGGCCGCCGCACGCCGGACGGACGGCGGCGGGACCGGCGCGCGCGGGCCGGACACGGGAACGGGCTCGTGGCTCGTGCGGCTCATGCCTCTCGGTACCTCTCTGTCGTGTGGCTGTTCTGTCGTGCGGCTGTCGTCCTCGGTGTGTCTCCGCCGTGGTGCGCTGCTGAGGTCGTGCCCTGCCGTGGGGCCTCGTCATGCCCTGCCGACTGGTGCCGTGCCGGTGGTGCCCCGCCGTGATGTTTCCCCGTCGTCCGGGAGTTCGTGCACGGCCCGGCGGGCGTGGCCGGTTTCGGTCAGGGCTCGCGGCGCGAACGCGTGCGGGCGGCGGACCGCGAGGCGGTGGCACCCCCGGTGCCGGTCCCACCGGAGCCCTTGTCCCACGTCTCGTGCTGCGAGGCCGCGTGGGCCAGCCCCACGGTGCCCGCGCCGATCAGCGCGATGCCGAGGATCTCGGGCACGAGCCGCAGCCCCAGGCCGATGTGCTCGTCGAACAGCACCCACCCCAGGGCCACGCTGGTCAGCGCGTCGCCGAGGGTCAGGGCGGGCTGCGAGGCGGTCAGGCTGCCGGCGCGGAAGGCACCCTGGAGGAGGACGAACGCGGTCAGTCCGGCCACCGCCAGCGCGTACAGCGGCCAGCTCGCGAAGATCCCCGCCCCCACGTCGCCGATCCGCCCGGTGACCTCCTTCATCAGCGCGGCCGTCGTCGCGAACGAGATCGCCGAGGCCAGCGCGAGCAGCGCCGCCCGGCAGGAACCCCTGGTCGGCCGGGAGGCCAGGACGAGCAGGACGACCGCGAGGAGCGTGGCCGCCCCCACCAGCAGCCAGCGCCCCGGCGTCGCGGCGGAGCGTCCCTCGGTCGGCGCCGCCGCGCCGAGGAACAGGCCCAGGCCGAGCGCGAGGGCGACGAAGGCCAGCCAGGTGCGCCGGTCCGGCGCGTGGTGGAAGACGAGGCTGCCGACGGCCAGGGTGAACAGCAGCTCGGCGGCGAGCAGGGGCTGGACGAGCGAGAGGCTGCCGACGGTGAGGGCGGCGGCCTGCAGCACGGTCGACACCGCCAGCAGCGCCGAACCGGCCAGCCAGAACGGGCGGCGCAGCACATGGGCCATCCAGTGCGCGGCGTGCCGCATCCCGGCGCCGGAATCCGCCTCGTCGGCCGCCGCACGCCGCTGCAGCACCGAGGCCGCGGCGTTGGCGAGGGCCGCGAGCAGGGCCAGAACGACGGTGGGCGCGTTCACGCCGTGACTCCTCGGCGGCTTCGGTTACTTCGACGGCTTCGGTGATATCGGGGGCGGGGGTTCGGGTGACTTCGGCGGCTCTGAGGGCTCGGACGGCTCTGCGGGCTCGGACGGCTTCGGGGGCTCGGACGGCTTCGGCGGTTCACCCGAAGCGGGCGGCGAGCCGTCGGTAGACGGCGGGGGCCGTGCCCCGGATCCGGACCGGCAGCCGCAGCCAGCCGGGGACGTAGACCTCGTCCCGCCCCCGCGCCACGGCGGTGCTGACCGCCTCGGCCACCTTCTCGGCCGGCACCGGCCGCGGGTGCGACCGTACGTAGGGCATGCCCCGACGTTCGAAGAACGGCGTGTCCACCACGGCGGGTACGACATGGCTGACGCCGACGCCGGTGCCGTACAGCTCGTAGCGCAGCGCGTCCGCGAACGCGGCGAGCGCCGCCTTGGCGGCCGAGTAGACGGCCTCCTGGCGCACGGCCAGCATCCCGGCCACCGACCCGACCAGGACCACCCGGCCCGCGCCGGCCTCCACCATGCCCGGCAGCAGCCGCCGTACCAGGTGCATCGCCGGCAGGACGTCCACCTCGAAGAGCGTGTCGATGGAGCCCGGGGGCATCGTCGCGAAGTCCCCCGCCCAGCCGATGCCCGCCCCGGCGACCAGGAGGTCCACCCTGCCCCCCGCGGCGTCCAGCGCGAAGTCCGCGAGCAGGCCCTCGGCGCCGGGGCGGGAGAGGTCGGCGGGGAAGACCGCGGCCGAGGTCGCGTCGGCCACCTGCGCGAGCCGCTGGGGATCGCGTCCGTTGAGCACGAGGTGCCAGCCCTCGGCCGCCAGACGCCGCGCCACCGCGGCGCCGATGCCGGAGGAGGCCCCCGTCACCAGGGCCGTTCCCGGACAGGCCCGTTCCCCCTCGGCCGGCCGGCGCACCATGCGGGGCTCCGCGCCCGGCACACCCGTCGGCACCTCGGCGAGGGAGGCGGCGTCTCGGGCGTACGAGGGGGCGCGGGAGAAGGCGTGAGCCATGGTGCGACCTCTGCGGGACGGCGAGCACCGGGGAGCCGGCCGGCGGCCGGAACGGTGCGCGGACGGGCGGACGGGCGGACGGAGCGGGCGGTGATGGAGTATCCGCCCGGCCGTGTTCTGAAACGTGTGCATGTCCGCACGTATGGGGCTTTCGGGGGCGGTCACGGGTATGGGCGCCGGAGCGTGCCCGCGTGCACGGGGAGGGTGCGCGCGGAGCGTGGACGCGGGGCGCCGCCCGTCGGCCCGCCCTCGCCCCGGGGGGTCAGGAGGTGTGCCGGGCCGTCCGCCGTGCGGAGCGCGTGCGACCCGTGGAACCGTCCTGTTCCCCGGGTTCCCCGGGTTCCCCGGGTTTCCCGGGTTTCCCGGAGTCGCGCGAGCGTTCCGCGAGCATGAGGCCGAGGAGACCGAGCAGGGCCAGCACGCAGCCGGACGCCACCTGGTTCCAGCGGATGACCTCCGCGCCCCAGTCGCCGAAGAAGCCGGAGAGGATCAGGCCCACCCCGACCACCGTCACCAGCAGATCGGTCTCCCTGCCGCGCGGCCGGGAGAGCCGGACCAGACCGGTGAGGAAGACGATGATCCCGGCGCCCATCTCCACGAGGTGGGGATCGTTGCCGAGGTCCTCCGGGTACTGCAGGGCCGCCATGCAGATGAACAACCACATGCCGGCCAGCATCAGCAGCACGCTCAGCGGCACGTGGTGCAGTTCCTTCGCGCGCGGTCCCGCCACACGGCCGATCGGACCCGGACGAATCTCTGCGTCAGCAGATTTTCTGGTCGAAATCGCACTCATTCGTACGGACTATCCCACCTGGAGCCCTTGAACCCTCCCTCCGGCGTTTCTCTCGCCGGCCCTCACCTCCCCGAGACCCTCGCTCACCTTGCGGTCGCTCGGCCCGGCCCGCCCCGGCGGCCGCCTCCGCGATAGAAAGAACCCATGGCGGAGCGCGACACTGACACCGACCCCGAGAAGTTTGGGACCCCCGAGGAGTCCGGGACCCACGTAGATTCCGGGGCCCCCGTAGATTCCGGGACCCACGAGGACACGGACGACGTCGAGCGGGTGACCCGGGCGGTCCTCGCCGCCTCCCGGCTGCTGATGGCGGTCTCCGCCCGTTCGCTCGCCGCCGTCGAGGACGGGGTCACCCTGCCCCAGTTCCGCATGCTGATCGTGCTCTCCACCCGGGGCGCCACCAAGCTGGTCGCGCTGGCCGAGCTGCTCCAGGTGGCGCCGTCCACGGCGATGCGGATGGTCGACCGGCTGATCACCGCGGGGCTCGCCGTGCGCGAGGTCAACCCGGAGAGCCGGCGCGAGACCCTGCTGACCCTCACGGAGGAGGGACGGCGCACCGTCGCGGGCGTCGTCGCCCGGCGCCGGACGGCCATCGCGTCGATCGTCGAGCGGCTGGACCCCGCGCACCGGGCCGCGCTGGTCGAGGCGCTCGCGGCGTTCAACGAGGCGGGCGGTGAACCCGCCGTCCCCGTGCCGGAGGAGGGGCAGGCCGAGACCCTCGGATGGGGCGAACCTGGCTTCGCCCGCGACCTCTGACCCGCCCCCACGGGGTCCGCCCCGCCCCCCACCGCTCACCCTGGCGGACGCACTTCCCCCGCACCGCGTTTCGCACCCGGCGCGCCGGGAACTACGGGGCCCTACGCGGGAGGGAGCCGGCGATGCCCACACGAGACGACGCAGCGTTCTCCGGTGGACGGCGAACACGCCTCCGCCCGGCCGGAGGGCCGCGATGAACCGGCTCGTGAACCTGCTGCGGGAGGACCACGACGCCCTCTGGCGTCTCCTCGACGACGTCACCGATGACACCGACACCACCGATGCCACCGGCGGTCCCGCCCGGGACCCCGTGCCGCGGCGGCCGGCCCGGCGGCTCGTCGCGCTGCTGTCCGCGCACGAACTGGCTGAGGAGCGGGTGGTCTGGCCGGCGGTGCGCCGGCTGTGCGAGGACGGCGACGCGCTCGCCCGCACGGCACTGGCCCAGGAGGACGAGGCGAAGCGGGCGCTGCGGGCACTGGCGCGGCTGCCGTCCGGTGGCCCCGGGTTCACCGCGTGCCTCCGCACGCTCGCCGGGCTGACCCGCGCCCATCTGACCTACGAACAGGAGCAGGTATGGCCCCGGCTCGAGAGCCGGCTCACCGAGCGGGACGACGCCACCCTGGCCCGCCGGTGGCGCGCCGCACGCCGTCGCGCTCCCACCCGCCCGCACCCGTGGCTGCCCGCGCGCCCCGCGGTCCTCGGCACGGTGGGCCCGGCCGTGGCGGCCCTCGACCGCGCCCGCGACGCGCTCCGGGCACGCACGGCGGCCGGACGGACCTGATCCGCCCCACCGCGGCGGGGAGCCGTCACCGCCACGCCGGAAAACCGACCTCACCACGCCGGGCGGCCGTACGAGGACGGGCTCCAGACCTCTACGTCGGCTCCGGCCCCGTACGTCGGCTCCGGCCCTCTACGTCGTGCGGTCTCCCGCCCCGGGCCGCCGCGCCGGTGTCACCTGGGCCAGGGGCGGCACGGGCGGTTCGCCGCCCGCCTCGGTGAACGCCGTGAGCGCCTCGACGAGGGAGGCCCGCTGCTCCGGCGCGAGCCGCCGGACGATCCCGGTGACCTCCTCGCGGCGGCGGGCCATCACCCGGCCCACCACCCGCCGGCCCTCCTCGGTGAGCGTCAACCGGGTCTCGCGGCGGTTGTCCGGGTTGATCCGCCGGTCCGCGAGGCCCGCCGCGATGAGCCGGTCCACCATGCGCATCGCGGTGGAGGGGGCGACCTGGAGCAGTTCCGCGAGGACCACGAGCTTGGTGGCGCCCCGGGTGGAGAGCACCACCAGCATCCGGAACTGCGGCAGCGTGAGGCGCTCCTCGACCTCGGCGAGGGAGCGGGCCGACACCGCGAGCAGCAGCCGCGAGGCCGTCAGGACGGCACGCGCCACCTCGTCCACCTCGCCCGCAGGGCCCGTACCGTGTGCCGGCACGACCCCACCGGCCGGTCTCCCGCTCTCGGGCATGGGCCCTTCCCCTCGTTCCCCTCACGCCGCGCCGCCCGCCACCCGGGCCGCACGGACCACCCGCGGTGTCCCCAGGTCAGGGGCACCGGTGCGCCATTCTCCCGTACCGCGGGCGCCGCCCGTCCACCCCTCACCCCAATGCCCCCGACAACGGGCGTAACCGAGCCCCCGGTGGCAGCGTGAGGGCGGGCGTGGGTACCGGACGCACGGTCGTCTCGCGGTACGAGGAGGCGAGGGCGACAGGGGGGATGCCCCGGTGACCGCGGCCCACGACCGACTCCGCGACCGTCTCCGAGGGAGCCGCGCACATGACCACCGCAACCGTCGCCACCGAGGTGAGCCGGGCACCCGGAAGACCCGCGACACCCGACCGCCTTTCGTCCACGTGCCAGGTGAGGCTCGGCTTCTCGGCCCCCGTCCTCGACTGCGCCGTGCCCGCGCGCGGGGCGGACGGCACCGGCGGCTGCCCCCAGGCCGGCGGCGTCTGCATCGGCTGCGCCGTGCCCGGCTTCCCGGACGCGTTCCTGCCACTGCGGGAGGAGCCCGCCGCCGGTGGTCCGCCGGCCTCCGTGACCGGGCCCTACGGGGCGGTCCTCCGGCGGCTGCGCGGCATCGCCGCCGGACGCACCCCCGCACGGCACCCTTCGCCGGCCCGCGGAGCGGACCATGGCTGAGCACACCACGGCCGCGTACGGCCCCGGCGCCGGCCGGCTCGACGACCCGGCCGTCGAGGAGCGCCTCACCCGCATCGACGAACTCCTCGGCCATGTCGAGGAGGCGTCCGAACCCACGGCGCGGGCCGCCGTCGAGGCCGTCGGCGCGCTCACCGAGGTCTACGGCGAGGGGCTCGCCCGGATCCTCGAACTCGCCGACGAGGCGCTCGCCGCCCGGCTCGCCGAGGACCGGCTCCTCGGCCACCTCCTGGTGCTGCACGACCTGCACCCCGATCCCGTCGAACGCCGGGCCGAACGTGCCGTCGACGGACTGCGCACCGTCGTCCGCGAGAGCGGCGGCGAGATCGAACTGACCGGCATCGACGACGGCGTCGCCCGTGTCCGCCTCGACGTCAGGGGCTGCGGGTCCACCACCGCCGGCCTGGAGAGCGCCGTGCGCGAGGCCCTGCTCGCCGCCGCGCCGGAACTGTCCGGCGTGGAACGGGTGGGCGACTCCGAGCGCGAGGCCGCCTTCGTCCCGCTCGACACCCTCGCCCTCGGGCCGGCCGAACCCCAGGGGTCGCCGTGACGGCCGGCGCGCTGGCCCGAGTGATCCGAGACGCCGCCGACCGGCGCGCCGCGGACGCCGAACGCTGCGACCTGTGCGGTGTCCCGCTACCGGCCGAACACCAGCACCTGTACGACACCGAGCGGCAGCGACTGCACTGCGGCTGCCGTCCGTGCGCGCTGCTCTTCGCCGAGGGCGGCACCGCGGAGGGCCGCTACCGCCTGGTGCCGGAGCGACGGTTGCGGCTGCCGCCCGTGGACACCGGCGCCCTCGGCGTCCCGGTCGGCCTCGCGTTCTTCGTCCGGCGCCCGGACGACACGGTGACGGCCCACTACCCGAGCCCCGCCGGCGCCACCCGCTGGGAGCCCGAGGCCGAGGCCTGGCGGGCCGTGGTGGACCGTCACCCCGAACTGGCCGGTCTGCGGCCCGATGTCGAGGCCCTGCTGGTCAACACGGCGTGGGGCATGAGCCACCACTGGATCACCCCGATCGACGACTGCTTCCGCGTGGTGGCCCTCGTACGGCGGGAGTGGCGCGGGCTGTCCGGCGGCAGCCGGGTCCGGCCCGCCATCGAGGAGTTCTTCGCCTCGCTCACCGAACGACCGTGAGCCGACGGCGAGAACGGCACCGGTGACGGTGGCTGCGACGGTGGTTCCCCCCGCCGCCCGGAGCGGCGGAGCGGGGCCACCCCGGCGGAGCCCCTCGCCGCCGCGCCTCACACGGTGATACGGCGTCCGGTGATCTCCACGGGGTCCACCCGCACCCACAGCTCCCGCTTTCCGCCCGCCCACGGGCCGCTCACCGCCCGCTCGCCGAGACGGCGCACCGACCCCGGGTCGGTCACCGCCCGCGCGTTTCCCCGCACCAGCACGCTCCACCCCTCGCTGAGCGCCTCGTCCACCCGGTCGACCTCGAACGCGACCCGGTTGCCCACCGCCAGGGCAGGCGTCGTCCCCGGCGCCGTGCGGAACACGAGGGCACCGTCGACGACGGTGTAGTTGACCGGTACCACCACCGGCCCCGAGGCCGTGCTCACCGCCAGCCGACCCACCCCGTGCGAGGCGAGCAGCGCCCGGCACTCCCGGACGCTCAGTTCCGTGAACGCGGGGTGCGCGGCCGCCCGGCCGGTTCCCGGCGGCCGCTCGGCGGCGGCGCCGGTGAACTCCGTGACCGTGGTCCGCAGCACGTCCGCCAGCCGCAGCAGCACGTTGGTGCCGGGGGAGGCCCCGGGGCTCTCCTCCAGGTAGCGGAGGTAGTCGGGCGCCATGCCCGCCCGGGCCGCCGCGTCCTCCCGGGTGAGCCCCAGTTCCCGGCGCCGGTGCGCCAGCCTGCGCCCGAGATCACCGGCGTGCGCGTGCTCCGGGGCGGCGGACCCCTCCGGCGGCTCCCCGGCGGCGGAGGGGGCCTGGTCGCGGCCGGACGGCGGCCGCTGCTGTTCGGACATGGTGCCTCGCTTCCTTCCACCGGTCCGCCGCCACGGGGCCGGCCCGGCACATCCTGCGTCTCCTGCGTCGTCCTGTCCCTCCAGCTTGTCCCAGAAGGCGGCGGCCCGCCCGGGCCGGAGGTCCCCGATACGCCGTACGCACCCGCCGGACCGCGAAAATCCCGCGAACGGCCCCCGGCACCCGGCGGCCCGCAGTCATGCGGACGCCCGGCGCGGGTACCCGCGACAGTGGACGGCACCCGGGGAGGACGAACGGTGAACGAATCGCTGCGAGCAGTGGGCTGGGCGCGCTCCCTGCCGATGAGTACCGGGGCGAAGACCGCCCGCGACTGGACCCGGGGGCACCTGGACACCCTCGGCTGGACCTCGAAGGCGCCGGCCACCGCCGACGCGGTGCTGCTGGCCGTCTCGGAGCTGGTCACCAACGCCCATGTGCACGCCCGCAGCGACGCACAGCTCGTGCTCACCTGGGACACCCGGTGCCTGCACGTCGCGGTGCACGACTCCTCGCCGGAACTCCCGGTGGCCCAGGCGCCGAGCGCCGAACGCCTGGGCGGACGAGGCATGTTCCTGGTCGACGCGCTGGCCGACACCCTGCGGACCCGCCCCTGTCCGGACGGCAAGACGGTGATCGCCTGCTTCCGCATCCCCGACGAGAAAAAGAACTGAAATCGGCGCGCATATATGCGAGCTGAGGGGGCACCAGCAGTTACGAAAGGCTCGGAAACATGCCTACCCCCCCTGGCGGACCGAGCCTCCCGGCCCCGCCGCACCCCCCCTTCGCGGCGGGGCCGGCCCTTGCCCGCGGCAGGCCGGAGGGCGCGGACTCCTCAGACGGTCCTGCGGCCGACCCCCGCGAACACCCAGTACTCCGAGGGGTCGTCCGGGACCTCGTCCTTCGGGCCGGGGCGCCACAGCGGTACGTGGACCAGACCCGGGTCCACGAGGTCGAAACCGTCGAACAGGCCGAGGATCTCCGCCCGTGAGCGGGCGGTGACGGGCGAGGTGGCGCGGGAGCGGTACAACGTGCCCACGGCGGCGGCCGTGTCGGGGCGGTCCTCGTTGGTCGCGTGCGTCAGCGCCAGCCAGCCGTCCGCGGGCAGGGCCTCGCGGAACGCGGCCACTATGCCCGCCGGATCCTCCTCCTCGGTGACGAAGTGCAGGATCGTGATCATCAGCACCGCCACGGGCCGGTCGAGGTCGATCAGTTCGCGCAGCCGGGCGGAGGCGAGGACGTCGGCGGGACGGCGGATGTCGGCGTTCACGATGGCCGCGTCCGGGTTGTCGGAGAGCAGCGAGGTGCTGTGCGCGACCGCCACCGGGTCGTTGTCCACGTAGACGACCCGGGCGCCCGGAGCGGCCGCCTGCGCCACCTCGTGGACATTGCCCTGAGTGGGGATGCCGGAGCCCAGATCGATGAACTGCCGCACGCCCTGCTCGACGAGGAAACGCACGGCCCGGCCCAGGAAGGAACGGTTCGCCCGGGCCAGTGTGCGCACCTGGGGGTCGATGGCCGTGAAGGCCGCGAGGGCCTCGCGGTCGATGGCGAAGTTGTGCCGGCCGCCGAGCATCGCGTCGTACATGCGAGCGACGCTCGCCCTTTCGGGGTCTACTCCCTGCGGGAGACCTTCGCCGATGGGCACATCAACTCCTCCGACAGCGAGCATCCTTGACGCAACATCATATAGTTGCCGACGTCACGCGGGGAGGTCCGTTCCCTGCCGCGCGACCGGCCCCCGGCCCCACCCGGAAAGGCACGATCCTGCGCAACGAAGCACGCGCCCAGCCCGAGCCGGCCCCTGCCGTGCCGCCGGTCCCGCAGCACCGGCCGGCCGGTCCTCCCGCCCCCGGCGCACCCACCGGCGGCCCCTCCATGGCCGGTCTGATCGGCTCGGCACTCGATCTGCGGCTCACCGGCGGCCACGTCGTGCACTCCCTGATGCCGGAGTTCTGCGACGCCTCCTCGGTGTACCTGCTGGAACGGTGGCTGCAGCAGGAGAACGCCTATCTCACCGCCGACCCGCCGCAGATCGAGGCACGCCGGCTGGCGCTCGGCTCGGGTTTCCGGTCCGCCCCGGAATGGGAGCGCCGGCTGCCCCTCGGCGAGGTGGTGGTCTTCCCCCGCGAGACCCCGTACGCCCGCGCGCTGGCCACCGGGCGGCCGCAACTGCTCGACGCGATGGACGAGCACACCTCCGAGCGGCTCACCGCCTCACAGGGCGGCGACCCGGTCCTGCGGGAGGTGCTGCGGTCGGTCTCCCTCCTGGTCGTCCCGCTCCGGCTGCGGGACGCGGCCGTCGGGGTCATCGTCTGCGTACGGGGCCCGGGCCGGCCGCCCTTCGTCACCGAGGACGCCGCGCACGTCGAGGCGCTGGCCGGACGGGCGTGCGTCGCCCTGGACAACGCCCGCCGCTACGAGCACGAGCGGCGCACCGCCCTCGCCATCCGCACCAGCCTGCTGCCCGCGACCGCCCCGGAGTTCGAGGGCTGCCGCATCGCCCACGGCTACCTCCCGGCGGGACAGGACACCGTCATCGGCGGCGACTGGTTCGACGTGCTGCCGCGGCCCGGCCACCGGGTCAGCCTCATCGTCGGGGACGCGATGGGGCACGGGCCCGAGTCGGCGGTCGCGATGATCCAGCTCCGCACCGCCGTCCGGACGCTGGCCGGGTTCGACATCACGCCCGCCGAGCTGATGCAGCGGCTCGACGCGCTCGCCTGCGACACCCCGGGAGCGTCCTTCGCGACCTGCGTGTACGCGGAGTGGGACGCGCGGCGCCACACCTGCACGGTCGTCGCGGCCGGGCACCCCCCGCCGCTGATGCGGGGCCCCGACCGGGCCGCCGGGCCGCTCGCGCTCACCAGCCCCGGGCTGCCGCTCGGCCTGGGCACGGGGACCTACGAGCCCACGGTCGTCGAGGTGGACGAGCCGACGCTCCTCGTGCTGTACAGCGACGGCCTGGTGGAGTCCCGCCACACCGACATCGACCAGGGCATCGCCCGGCTGGTCGGGGCCCTGGAGGCGGACACCCCCGCGAAGGGCGACCACCCCGCGGGCCCGGCGGACGTCACGGGGCCCGAGGAACTGCGCGAACTGTGCGAGGTGCTGCTGAGGGAGGCGGCGGAGGTCGGCAGCGCGGACGACCGCACGCTGCTGCTCGCGGAACTGACGCCCGCGACGGACTGAGGGCGCGCACCCGGTTCGCGTGCCGGGGCATGCCCGGCGTGGGCGCGCGCCCGGCTCCGCGCGAGGACCGCGGCCGGCGGCGCCCGGCGGGGTCACCCCGTCTCCGCCCGCTCCGTGAGGGCCAGGAGCCGGCTCAGGGGGTCTGCCTCCCGGAACACCGTCAGGCCGTACGCGATCCGGCGGCGCCGCGCCTCGCCCTCGGTGGTGAGCCGGTCCAGCGCCTCACACAGCTCCCGCTCGTCGCCCGCCACCTCGGTCAGGCCCAGGTCGGCCATCCGCCGTACGCCCTCCTCGCCGTGGCCGGGGAGGGGCCGGTGGCCGATCACCGGAAGCCCTGCGGCCAGCGACTGCACGGCGGTCTGCCCGGCCGCGTTGTCCACCAGGGCGCGCGCCGCGTGCAGCAGACCGGGCATGTCGCGCACCCAGCCGGGTGCGAGGACCCCGGGGACCTCGGACAGGGCCCGGCGCAGCCGGTCGTTGCGGCCGCAGACCACCACCGGCAGGTATCCGTGCCCGGTGAGCGTCCGGGCCGTCGTGGCCAGCCCGGTCGCGGCACCCCAGGCGCCGCAGGACAGCACGACGGGCGTCCGGCCGGGACCGTGGCGTTCGAGGAGGAGCCGCCAGGCGTCCGCACCGGGGGAGTCGCCGTGCGGACCGGAGGGGCTGCCGGCGCCGAAGTCGGGGGACACGCAGGGGCCGACGGTCAGGGCGGGTCTGCGGATGTCCTCACGGACCTCCGCGGTGGCCCGGTCGGTCAGGCACAGGTAGAGGTCGTTGCCCGGGTGCAGCCACTGCCGGTGCACGGCGAAGTCGAGGACGTACACCGCGCTCGGCACCCGCAGCGCGCCCCGCGCGCGCAGATGACCGGTCAGCTGTGCGGCGAGGTGGAAGACCGGCACCACCACGTCGGGCCGGAAGCGCTCGACCCGCTCGGCCAGCCGGTGCCCGGCGAGCCGCGCCAGTGGTACCCCGCTGGGCCTGCTGCCCGTCCCGCGGCGCAGGAAGAGCCGGTACAGCCCGGCGTACGCCCACGGGTAGTGCCGCACCGAGGACTGGTAGAAGAGGCGCAGTCCGGTGCCGAGGCGGTAGGGCAGGAGTTCGAGGACGTCGAGAATCTCGGCCTGATGGCCCTGCTCACGGGCCCGGCGGGCGAGTTCGGCGGCCACCGTGTCGTGTCCGGCGCCCATGCTCGCGCTCAGGATCAGCAGGCGCCGTCCGTCCTCCGCCGGGGGCGGAACGGCGGCGGCCCGCGCGGAGGACCCGGGCGCGGAGGACCCGGGCGCGGAAGAGGAATGCACTCGCACCGGAGCCGAATGCCCCGCCCGTTCCCGCCCAAACAGGGCGTTCGGTGGATCTTCCCCTCGAACGGGCCCGTGTCGCCCGGATCCGCCCCGCTCGCCTGCGGGCCGGCGGTGTGTCCCGCCGGCCCGCAGACGGAGGTGCCGCCTTCGGCCGTTCCGGTGACGCCGGCCGGCCGGCGACGTGGCTCAGCGGCCGGCGGTGCGGCTCACTTGTGGAAGCCGATGTACCCGTTGCCGTCGCGGTCGTCGCGGGACTTGGTGTACGCGTGCACGTCGGAGCGGCTGCCGGACGGCTTGTACAGGTAGATCGTGTCCTTGTCGTTGTTCCAGAGGAAGTTGCAGTTGTTGCGGTAGACGACGTTGCCCGCGTCGGAGTCGGTGCCGCGCCCCCCGCGCAGCTTCACGTAGTCACCGGGCTGGAGGTAGTGGTTCGCGGTGAACTTGAACCGGTTCCCGGTCGCGTCCTTCACGACGTAGTTCTTGAGGTTGATCGTCGCGGTCTTCGAGTAGTTCTTGACCGTCAGGTACTCCTGCTTGGTGTTGCCCGAAGTGCAGCTGTTGGAGTCCCGGCCCGGTGCGTCGTACTGGACGCCGCGGATCTTCAGCGCCGAAGAGTACTCGGCGGCCTGGGCCGGGCCGGCTATGACGGCGGCGAGACTGCCGGCGGTGGCGGCCACGACCAGGGCATGACGCGTGCGCATGAGGATTCCCCCCTCGATGGTGCGGATGAAGCGGATGGAGCCTACACGCCGGATGGGGGGAAAGTGGCGAGTGGGTGCAGAAAGTGTGAAGTCGCAGGGGGGAGGGTGATCTCGTGGCGGCCCCGGGTCGTTCCCGCTCCCGTCGGCCCAGGCCTGCCGGCGCATCGACGCGGGACGAAGAGTGTCTCCGGTTCAACCACCCGGAAGGTCTCGTTCGCGCAGTCGTCACCGAAGCCGTCGACGATCGCTTCGTCGAGTGGGACGAGGTAGTGGGGAGGCGCGGTGATGAACGGTCAACAGCCGGACCGGAAGGGAAGGCGGAGACCGGCCGAGGCGCTGAAGCGGCGTGTCGCGCAGGCCCGGGCCGAGGCGGAGGCGGTCGAGGCCGCGGTGCGCCGGGCCGAGGAGCGCCTGCGCGGCTCGTCGACCGTCGCACGGTCCGAGGACGGTGCCGTCGAGGCCACCGTCGGCGCGCAGGGCGAACTCACCGGCCTGCGTTTCCTCGACGCCAAGTACCGCGACATGACCGGCCCCGAACTCGGCGCCGCCGTCGTCGAGGCCGTGCGGCAGGGCCGCGACCGCGCCGCCCGGGAGGCCGTACGGGTGTTCCGGCCGCTCGGCGGCTCCGGCGAGCGGATCCCCGAACTGTCCGGCCTCGACGTCGACTGGGAGCGCTTCCTCGCCCACCACGACGCCGGCGGCGGATCCGCCACGCCTCCCCGGCCCGCGGACGGCTTACGGCTGCGGGACGAGATCCACGAGGACGGCGAGGACGACACGGAAGGACCGCAGCGATGACCGGGCCCGCCTTCACCGCGGACTCCGCGCTCCTCATGGCCGGGAGCAGGGCCATCCACGAGCTCGGCAGGGCCACGCGCGCCCTGGCCACCTCCGCGCACTTCGCGCTCTCCGACACGAGCTGGACCGGCGAGGACGACTACGGGCACGAACTGCGCGCCACGTACGTGAAGACCCGTGACTCCGTCCTCGGCACCCTGGACGCGGTCGCCGAGGGCGTGCTCGCCATCGGCGACGGCACCATCGACAACCTGGGCACCATCCTCGCGACCCAGCGCGGCGTCATGGAGAGCATCGGCCAACACGCCCGCGGGGGCCGTCCGTAACGTGGCCATCATCGTCTCGCCCAAGCTCAACTGGCTCTTCTTCGTCCTCATCGGGGAGACCTTCCTCCAGGCCGACGAGGACACGGCCTACGGGACGAGCAGGTCCTACCGGGCGATCAAGCGGGACGTCGGTCAGCTCAGGGAACAGGCACAGGCGGCGATGGCCGCGGTGAGCCAGGGCTTCCCGCCCGGCGTCGCCCGGCAGTTCGTCGCCGCCATCGGCGAGGTGCTGCCCTACCTCGACGCCTTCGAGGAGGACCTGGACCGGGTCGAGTCGGGGCAGGTGAAGGTCTCCATGCAGATCAGGGAGGCGAAGTGGAACATCATCGCCGAACTGGTCCGGCTGGCCGTCGAACTGGCCGTCCTCGCCCTGCTGTCCTTCTTCACGGGCGGGGCGAGCGCCACCCAGGCGGCCCTCGCCCGGGCGCGCAGCCGTGTGTTCATCCTGGAGACGCTGTACGAACTCTCCCACCGCACCCACCTGTTGCCCAGTCTGACGGAGGCCGTGGAGGAGGCGTTCACGACGCTGGCCGTCCGGCTGGCGATGATGACGCTGGCCCCCGACGGACAGCGGCCGCGCTCGATCGACTGGAAGGACGTCGGGGTGAGCGGCGCCTTCGGCGGCGTCGCGGGCGGCCTCGCGCCGGTGTTCGCCAAGTTCATGAAGAACGTCACCGACAACCTGGTGAACCCCTTCAAGAAGAACATCGACGACATCGTCGGCAAGTTCGGCGACACCCCCTTCAAGAACACCGGGAATCCCGGGCATCCCGGGAACCTCCGCAATCCCGGAAACGGCAGGACCACGGGAGCCACCGGGCACGGCGGCGCCGGCCTGCCGACGCCGGGCCCGCGCCC
This sequence comes from Streptomyces griseoaurantiacus, assembly GCF_036189845.1. NCBI lineage: Bacteria > Bacillati > Actinomycetota > Actinomycetes > Kitasatosporales > Streptomycetaceae > Streptomyces > Streptomyces griseoaurantiacus. The sequence goes on from NZ_CP108326.1 coordinate 6,982,022, forward strand.
CACCCCCGGGGGCGACGGCCTCGGTACGCACTCCGTCCACCAGGGTGGTCAGTTCCTCGCCGACGGCGCCTCCGAGTCGCTGGCCGAGTCGGTCGTCATGGGCGCGTTCTACGGCAACTGGACGCCGAGCTGGCAGACGTTCGTCGGGGCAGGCCTGAGCGAACGGTTCCAGGCGGGCGCGGAGGCCGGGATCGTCAACACGGCGAACTGGCTGAAGAATCCGGTGAGCCTGCCGGGCGGGGGAAGGCCCGCCGGCGGGGCCGGCACGGGGACCGGTGGCGGCGGCACGGGAGGGGGCGGCGACAGCGATGCGGACAGTGGCTACGGCAGTGACGGGGACGCCGGCAGCGTGCGGGGGTACGACCCGGTCCCCACGAAACGGGACGGCGACGGTGACACCGACAGTGGCTACGGCAGCGACGAGGAGGACCACCGGGACGCGCCCCTCCCCGCCCCGGCGAACGGCGGGGACGACGGGCGGGCGGACCCGCTCGACACCGGCGCCGGACGGAAGTTCACCGACGCGTCCCCCGACGCCGAACGGATACGGTCCGGGGCGGACGGCGCCGCGGGGAGCCGCCGGGATCCCGCCGCCCCCGACGAGGTGACCGAACCGGTGGGGCGGTCCGCGCAGCGGCCGGCCGGGGGCGAGGGCCGGGTGCAGGAACCCGGCGGGGGCCCCGCCGTTCCGGCGCCCTCCCCGCACGCCACCCTCGGCGCCGTTCCGGAGTCCGCCCCCGGCCCCGCCCCCGTCGTACAGCGGGACGGGGCCCAGCGGCAGTGGATCGCCTCCCAGGTGGGCGCCGAGGACCTCCCGGCGGACGGACTGCCGGACGGGCCGGCCCCCGACACGACGGTGAGCGTGCGGGACCTGACCGCCGCGGGGGTGACCCTGGGTCCCGCGGCGCGGGCGCAGGCCGAGCTGGGCGACGGCCGGGTGGCCCTGTCCGACAGTGGGCTGTCCACCGTCGACCAGGTCAAGGCACTCATGACGCGGCCGGGTCCATGGCCGGCCGGCCTGGACACCGCCGCCGCCAACGCCTCGCTGCGGCTGTGGCGGGGCTCCTTCGAGGACTTCGCGGGATCGGCGCCGCCCGGTGTCGATCCCGGGACCGTCCGGCAGGCGTGGGACACCGCCTCCGCACTGGTACTGCCCCCGGAACCGCATTCCGTGTTCGCCGACTCCCGGTACGCGCCGGACGCGTACCGGGACGCCGTGAGCCAGGTCGCCGACACACTGGTGAACGGCGGCGGCCGGCCGGCCGCCGCCGGACTGGCCGACCGCCTCCGCGACGACCTCGGTCTGCCCGTCCGGGGCCGGGGCGACGGCCCCGGGGCGACGGCGACGACGGCCGACCCGCGCCCCGTCCCCACCTCGTCGAGCCCCTCGGACCGGAGGGACCGGACGGAGACGGGTCACCCCACGGACCCGGCGCCGACCCGGGATGACCTCGCCGCCCCGGGCACGCACGCCCCGGGCACACACACCCTCGACCCGCACGCCTCCGACCCGCCCGTTCCGGACACCGACGCTCCCGGCACGCACGCGGCCCTCGACCCCGCCCCGGCCCCCCGGGGCGGCCCTCCCGCCCCGTCCGTCCCCACGCCGGTCACGGACCCGAGCGCCTCGTCCGCGCCCACGCCGGTCACGGACCCGAGCGCCCCGTCCGTCGCCACGTCGAGCCGTGCGGACCTCCTCGCCCCGACCTCGTCCCTCACGTCCTCCCCCTCGCCCGTCCCGGCGCCGGACACGGACGCCTTCACCACGCCCCCGCCGCAGCGGCACACCTTCGTCCCCGGCATCGACGCCGACTTCACCCCCCTGTCCGGCCGCCCCCCGGCCGGCCCGCCCTCACCCACCGGTTCGCTCGGCTCGACGGCCATGGACCTCGACACGCCCGGTCCCGAACCCCAGGCCGGTCCCCACGGGTCCCTGTCCCCGGACCCGTACCGCGCCCCCCTCGTCCACGCCTTCGGTGAGCGCATCACCGGGGACCGCCTGTACCCGCGGCTCCACGACGCCGTCGGACGACTGGACACCCTGCGGGCACTCGACACCCACCGTTCACTCCGCGAGGGGCCGTTCGACCTGGAGGCCGTGGCCCGCCGCGTACTGCTCCTGGACCCGACGGAGCCGGTCGGCCCCGGCCAGTACGGGGAGCTGTTCCGTCTCGCCCTCGAGCCGGCCATGGAGCAGGCACCCGGGCTGGCCACCCTCGCCGCGTTCGGGCTCTCCCTGCGCGGGGCGCTGGCCCATCCGCGTGCGATGACCGCCCCGGACGGCACCCCGTACGGACGCGACTGGGGTGGCGATCCACAGGAGAGCCACGGCCTCGACCTGGACCTGGACCACCTCTGGGAGCCCACCGGACAGCCGGAGGGGCAGCCCCAGACCGCCAACCCTGTTCCGGCGCCGTGGCGCCCGGGACCGGGGCGGCCCCGGCCCTTCGTCGTCGTGGCCGGCGGCACCCCCTACCGGGTCGCGGTCCTCACACGCGACGGCGCGCAGAGCGACGTGCCGATCGACGTGTTCGTCGAACTGCTGGCCATGGATCCCGTGCTGTCCGGCCTGCCCGGCGACGTGCCGGTCCTGCTCGCCGTTCCCTACGCCGGGGGACGGCAGCTCGACCTGCCGCGGTCCCTGGCCGACCGGCTCGGCCGGCAGGTGTGGTCCAGCAGCGGTGAGCCCGCCCTGGAGATCCGGGACGACGGGACGTCGGCGAGGATCTACCTGGAACAACGGCCGGACGTGCCGCGCGGCGACTGGATCCGCAGCCTCCCCGGAGAGGTGCCGACGCACGCGGCGCCCGGAACCGCACCGACCGTCGCGGCCACGCCCGGCGCACCCGCCGTGTCCCGTCCCCCCACCGCGGGGACCGCGGACGTGCCCGAGTGGCACCGCAACCTGGTCAGCTACACCATGGTCGCGGACGGGGACGGCACCGAGCAGACCGGGCGGGCCGCGTTCCACCCGGCGGAGTTCGCCGGCGTCCGGGAGAAGCAGTCGCGGAACGCACACCGGATGACCACCCTCGCGCACCGGCACTCCGGTGCCGCGGTGGCCACCGCCGAGAGACCGCTGACCGTGGGCGCCAAGCCCGGGGAGCGGGTGCACCACATCTCCGCGCACGGCGGGCCGCGACACGTCGACATGCCGCAGGAGGACGGCACCACCTACCGCGCCTCCGGCGAGGAGCTCACCGGCTGGCTCAACCGCCGGCCCAGCGTCCGCCGTCTGCGCGACAAGGACTGGATCTACCTCGACGCCTGCTGGACCGGCGGCGTGTACGGCGGTGACGCGGAGGCGTACTCCAACCTGGCGGCCTCCCTCCCTCCGGCCCCCGACCCGCTCGCCGACACCTCCCTCGCCCAGGTCGTGGCCAACGGCACCCGCAAGCGGGTACGGGCCGGCGACCGTCCCGTCGGTTACGCCGGCACCGAGGCCCCCCACCCGCGGTTCTGGCTGGAGGCGTACACCGACGCGCGCGGACGCGGCGGCCGGATCCTGGAGTTCTGGCCCGAGCCCCGCGACGCGGAACTGGCCGGCCTGGCCCGCACCGCCGGCCTGCACACCGGCCCCGGTCACGTCCCCGGCGACACCCTGGACGTCACCCTGCGGCTGGTGCGGGCCCTGCGGCAGACCTTCGGCCCCGGCATCGGCGAGGACCCCTCCCACGACGGCCTCCTGCGCGGCATCGGCGCCCTGGAGACGATGCGGCGCCAGGACCCGCACCTGAACGGCATGGGCCCGTTCACCCTGGACCTGTTCCACAGAGCGGCACTGGCCAACCGGCGGGACCACGTCGACGGCCTGCGCGTCCTGGACGAGGGTGCCTACCGAGCCCTGCTCACGCGGGCGGCCGGCGCGCCCGCGGGCACCCGGCTCACCGACTTGGTCCGGGTGCCGCAACTCGTCGGCGTCGCCCGGCAGACGCGGAATCTCGGGGACCTGCCGACCGCCGCCACGCGGTTGCTGCGGCTCGATCCCTCGGCCACGGTCGGGCCGGCGGAGGTCTCCCGGCTGTACTGGGCACAGGTGAAGGCGTACGAGTGGCTCTCCTCCCTGCCCGACGTGGGCGCCGCCGCGGCGGCGGCACTGCACCTGCCGTCGCCCGACCCGTCGAAGCGGAACGAACTGGGTCTGCTGGCCACCCGGGCGATCGCCGCCGGGCGCAACCCGTACGACTCCGTCGAACTCGCCGCCCACCACCTGGAGGAACAGGGGGCCCTCCACCCCCAGTCGCTGATGCGCGACGCCGCGGGCCGGCCGAGCGGCCGCAACTGGGGCGGGCCGATGCCACCGAACACGCACGTGGACGCCTCCGTCCTCGGCACGCTGACCCGGCAGCCGGACGGCTCCTACCGGCGTACCGGCGGCGAGGCGACGCCCTGGGCGGGACAGGGAGAGCACCCGGCGTACGTCGTGACGGCGGAGGACACCGGCACGGGCAGGGTCTGGATCACGCTGCCCGGCGGACGACGGGTCGCCGTGCCGCACGCCGAGTTCGCCCAACTCCTCGCGCGCGACCCCGAACTCCTCGCCCGGGACCTGTGGAAGACGGACATCGTCCTGGCGGTCTCCCGTTCCGGCGACGACACACCCCGGCCGAACGTCCCGCAACCGAACCCCGCGCAACCGAACCCCGCGCAGCCCACCGCCCCCCTGCCCGCCTCCGGCCGGCCCACCGCGCCGCAGCCCAACGCCCCGGGACCCGTCGCGCCCCCGTCCCTGCGGAACGCCGTCGTCGGCGCCACCGGCCGGACCGTCTGGGCGCCCAGGGGCGTGATCGGCCTCGGCCGGTCCGGCAGCACCGGTCCGGTCTCGCTGGCCGGCGTTCCGGCCACGCCCGGCGTCACGGCCGCCGCCGACTGGACCCGCACGCACCCGTCCGCCCTGCTCCCGACGGCGCAGACACCCCCGGCGCAGGCCCCGGTTCCGCCCCGGCCCCATGCGTCCCCGCCCGGACCCACGTCGTCCGCCGCGTCCACCTCCCGCTCGAACCCGTCCGACACCACCACCGTCGCCCCCAGGCGCCCCAGAACCGTCGGCGGGAAGGTCCCCTCGCCCCGGTCCCGCACCGCGCCGCCACGCGTGCCCCCCGCTGCCGCCGCGCTCGCCCCCATCCCCGAGGACGCCCCCGCCCCGGCTCCCGCCCCCACCCCCGCCCCCCTGCGGCTGCCGGCCGTGCCCCGGCCCGCCTGGGTCGGTGACGACCTCGACGCACGGCGCCCTCCGCGCCTGGACCGCGACCTGCCACCGGCCCCCGTCGGCGGCGGCGGGCCCGTGAAGTTCACCGACCGTTCACGGCTGCCCGCGTACATGGGAGGCGTCGGCGCCCTGCTTCCCGGACTGCCGCCCCAGGTCCTGAGCCGTTCCTACCGGCTCGGCCAGGGCGACCGGGTGCTGCGCGGCGGCGAGCAGGTGGCGCGGGAGATCGGGGACCGCCTCGGCACCCACTGGCACCTGGCCCCCGCCCCGGCGGCCAAGCGCCGCGGCACGCCCAAGCGCACCCTCGTCGACGACGTACGGCTGCACCTGGAACGCAACCCGCACGCCTTCTTCGGCGACGGCCGGCAGTTCACCTACCGCACCAGGAGCGGCCGTACGCGGGTGGCGACCGTGACCGCGCGCCCGTACGGCCAGTGGGAGCGCTTCACCTTCGGCTACGCCAACCCGGTCAAGGTGGACACCATGCAGCGGACCACCGCGACGACCGGCCGGACCGCCGTGAACAGCACCTCCACCTCCCTGCTGCCGTCGGTGCCGCTCGGCCCCGCGAAGCACCCGTACAGCGTCTGGGGCCGGGTCTTCTTCCGCACGTCCTGGGGCAAGCGGGTCCAGTACGGGCAGCAGAACCAGACCGTGAACCAGGTCGAGACCCGCACCACCGACGGCTCGCACGCCCACCTGGACGACGTCTGGTACGAGGTCGCGGTCACCGACCGCCGGGGCCGCCCGGTCGACGGCCTGGGCAAGCCGGTGACCAGGCGCGGCACGCGGGGGATCGGCTTCGGATTCGCCGTCCGGGACGGACTGATGGTGCGGCTGGCCGACAGCCTCACCCACGACGCTCCGCCCGCGGAACGGCTGCCCGCGCGGATCGACCTGGGCGGCCGGCCCGCCTACCGCTCGGTCGCCACCGAGACCTACGGCCCGATGGCGCACGTGCGCACCTGGGTGCTGCACCAGGCAGGCGTCAAGTCGGACACCGCGGCGGGCACGGAGTTGAGCGAGTTCTTCTCCTCCGACACCTTCCAGCGCGCCGGCGGTGTCCTCAACGCGGGCCGCACCACCACGCCCCCGCTCTTCCGCGACGACGCGGGCCGTTCGCCGCTCGGCGTGTTCTCGGTCCGGGTCGAGTCGGGCGAGGCCGTCCTCATCAGCGAGACCAAGGCGGCGGAACTGCGTGACATCACGCAGTCCACGGTCCGCAACGAACGCACCGTGGGCCACTCGAGGAACACCGAGATCGGCGGCGCGGTCGGCCCCTCGTTCCAGTGGTTCGGGCTGCGCGACGGGAAGTTCAACCTGCGGCTGCTGCTCGGCGGCAACTTCCGCTACGGCAGCTCCCGCAGCCGGGGCGCCACCACCGGCGGCACCGGCGCCGTCAAGTCGGCCGCGCAGGCGAAGGGCGATCCGACCGGGCTCTACCTCGTGCAGAAGACGATCACCGTCACGGCGCCGCCCGACACCAAGGCACCGCTGCCGGACCGGCGCCGCGGCGAAGGCCGCCGCGGCAAACTGCGCAAGAACCCGCCGCGGAGCTGGAGTTCACCGCCGCGCAGCCAGACCTTCCAGACCTGGGCGGTGGAGCGGATGACGCGCACCGAGGCCCGGCGGCTCGCGGGCGAGGACCGCCACCTGCCCACCGGGCCCGAGCCGGCCGCCCCGCCCTACCTGGCCGAGAACGACCCCACCACCCTGGGCATGGCGCGCGTGGAGGGCTTCTCCTTCGCGGACGGCTCCGCCACCCGCACCGACCGGGGCCGGGAGCGCACGTTCCCCGAGTACGTCGCCGAGCGGGTGCTGAGCGAGGTCGCGCGGGTCCACCGCGACCTGGTGGCGCCGATCGACGAACTGAACCCGGACAACCCGCGCTGGCGCGACGCCGCGCACTACGAGATCGTCCTCAACAACACCCTCGAAGTGCTCAACACGCTGACTCACCACGGCATGGCGGGCAGCCTCGAGACGATGGCGACCGACGGCCTGCGCCTGTCGCTGGTCGACTCCGGCCGCGCCACCCGCGGTCTGCGCCACGTGTGGATCGACGCCAGGCTGACGGGGCGGCGATACGAGGGGAAGCAGAAGGACCTGCGGCTGCGGTTCAGCGCGCCCGGCAGCGAGAACCTGGGCGGGCAGCAGAGCGCGGGGCGCGGACTGCACGGGGGAGTGGAGGGCCTGCTCTCCGTGCGCGACCCGGCCACCGACGACATCGGCCGCCCGAACCGGGCCGGCGCCGCCTCCCTCGGCGGGCGGTACGGCCGCCGCAGTGACGTGGAGAGCGGCTACGGGCCGAGCGCCACGCACGAGGCGATGTCCATCAGCACCAAGGGCGCCCACCTCTACAGCTACGACCTCACCCTCACCGCCCGGCGGGGCGGGTTCTGGCGGTTCCGCAGCATGCTGCGCGGCATCCTGTTCCTGAACCTGCTCGGCACCCAGCCGTTCGTCTTCCGGGACCCGCGGACCGACCTGATCGCACCGTCCACGACACCGGGCAGCGCCACGGACACGGGCACAGACACGGACGCGGGCGGGCCGGTCGTCGGACGCGTGCTGCTGAGCATCCCCACGGAGCACGTCCCCACCCGCCTCACCCACCGGCCCCTCTCCGCGCTCCACGGGCGCCCGCTGGCCATGACCGCCCGTGGCGCCCGCGACCTCGCCCTGTCCACCCGCCGGTTCTTCGACCGGGCCGCACGGCAGCGACCCGAGGACCACCAGCGCCACCCCTTCCTCACCCTCGCCGTCACCGCCCACCCCGGGATCACCGACGCGGCGCAGCAGGTGCTGGAGGAGGCGTCCGGCGGCTCCTGGCTGCTGGCCGAGGAGGGCGCCCCCGCACACGACGCCGCGATGCGAGCCTTCCAGAGCCAGTACCTGACCTCCAACTTCGACCAGACCTCGACGCCCTCGGGGTGGCGGGTCTCCGGACTGTGGGCGAAGGCGCCGTACCTCAACCGCTCGGCAGTCGTCGCCCACCGCACCCGGCTGATCCCGGGCAGTCTGACCGCGCTGACCGGAGCCGTCTCCGTCGACACCGAGACCACGCTCGGCGGTGTCACCCCGGCCGTCGGCCGCAACATCCGCACCAGCACCACGTTCTTCGGCGGCCAGGTCACCCTGCTGCAGTCCCACCGCACCGGGCCCGGCCTGACCGGCGCCTACGGTCTCGTCGTCAGCCCCTACCGGCTGGACCGCGCGCAGGCGCGCACCGTCTCCCGGGTCGCACTCGCGGAGATCAACCGCAAGGACTTCAACCGGCAGGTCCTGGTGACCGGTGACGTCCAGCACGAGGTCGCGGCCGCCTCCTCCACCGTCGGCCGGGCGGCCACCGGCTCGCGGTACGTGCCGCGTTGGCTGGCCGGGGCCGCCGGACGCCGGGTCCTCGTCAACGACGGCTGGACCGGGCACATCCCGGAGAAGAGCGCCTACCGGCTGGGCCTGCTCACCGACCGGTGGGGCGACGTGCCGATGTACACCGGGCGCTCCTGGTCGCCGCAGCCCTGGCTGCTCGACAACCCGTTCGGCGGCTTTCCCGTCAACTCCCTCAACGCCGCGCCCGTCCTGCGGGACTTCGACCGCAAGCTGCGTCCGCTCGGCCTGCCCAAGGCGGATCGGGACGCCATCCACCGGCTGGTGTCGGCGCGCGTGGTGCGTTCCCTCGGCAAGGAGATGATCGGTCCCGGTTCCTCGGTGCCGGCGAGTATCGGCCGCTGGGGCTCGCAGACCGCGCAGTTGTGGATCGGCGAACGTCAGGTCAGGGTCCGGTCGGAACTGATCCCGGTCAAGGTGCCCCGCACCCCGGCCGGCACCGGAACCGACGGGGAGCCGGGCTTCAACGGCCTCGGACACAGCGTGGAGTTCGAGGAGCACCGCCAGGCCGTGGAGACGGAGCTGGAGGGCAGCAGCCGGACCGTCGGCGCGAGTGTCGGCACCACCGTCAGCGAGGGGGTGCACACCGGAGACGACGTCGTCAGGGCGGCCGGACCCCAGTACTCCGAGGTCGGTGCCACCCAGCAGAACGCGAGCCAGACCCACTCCGAGGGCGGGGTGCGCATCGCCACCGCGACGACCACCCAGGCCCACGCCGAGTACGTCACCCGCTACCGGCTCCGCCTCACCCTGGAGGTCACCGACACCGGCGAACCGGCCGCCCCCGACGGAACCGCGCCGGCTCCCGCGACCGGACTCGCCGCGTTCCGGCGGGGGTTCGGGCGCTGGTGGCACAAGTGGACGGGGCACCGTCGGCACACCATCGTCGAGGAGGGCGACGTCGGCGAGTTGGTCGAGCACCTGCCGCTCAGCCTCATGCGCCCCGACCCGCCCCGCACGGACCGCACCGAGGGGACCGGCGGCGCCGACGGCACCGGCCCCGATCCGCTCGCCCCACCGCGACTCGGCCCGGCCGGCAGCCCCCACAAGGTGGACATCCCCCGCGTCATGGGCGCGGGCGGCTGGCACGACGTCGTGCACCCCGGTGACGGCACCACGAAACCGTTCACCCTGCCCACGGACGGCTTCAAGATCCGCCGGGTCGTCGGCTTGGACCACCTGCACACCGCCAACACCCTCGCCCTGGCGGCCGCGTACGACGCCTCGCTCGACGTGCCGCGCACCGGCACCCCCGGCGAGGCGCTCGTCGCCAAGGCGCTGGACACCCCGCTGACCCGGGCCGGCAGCGGCTCCGCGCAGAACCTCGAGGACGGCACCGGCAACGGCGCCCTCACCTCGTTCTACGACCACACCCTGACCGCCGACGGCTACCAGATCCCCGGGCTGACCGACAGCGGCTTCTTCGGCGGCGCCGACGGAGACCTGCGGATGTACTCCCGGCCGGACTTCCGAGGTGCCCAACTCCTCACCGTCGCCGACGGGATGAAGCACGAGGCACCCCGGCGCGACACCCACGGCGCCGGCATGTCCGCGGCCCGCGTCGGCTCCACCGAGTCCTCCCTGGGCGGCGGCCCCCTCACCTCCTCCCAGGACACCGGCACCAACCAGATGGGCGCCTCGGGGCCCGGCGACTCCTCCACCGAGTCCGACGCCCTCGCCCAGTCCGGCGACCGGCTCGGCTCGGTCAACGTCAAGCCGAACACCACGCGTTCCTTCCTCTTCGCCATCCCCACCACGTGGCTCAGCGTCGCCGCCGTCCACCACCACGCCAAGGACAGCCGGGCGGTACGGGTGCTGCGCGGCCCCTTCGGGGAGACGAAGCGGGCACCGCAGGCGGTGGAGACCGACACCACCGTGCTGGCCTGGGTGCGCGAGGACGTGGCCCGTTCGCTCGGACTGATCGACGACACCGGATTCCCGCCGAAGGTGGGCAAGGCGTGGGACGCGGTCACCAAGGCGGACAAGGAGTGGACGGCCGCCGACAAGAAGTACTGGGACCTGCGCCGCGACGAGGGACCCGCGCGGGACGCGGCCCTCGAAACGGCCCAGCGGGACCTGGACACCCGGATCGCCGTGCTGGACACCCTGCCGGAGGTCGTCGCCGCACGCGACGCGCTGCGCGCCCTCGACGACGAGGCGCACACCACCGAACCCGCGCACGAGGGCTGGGCCGAACTGCGGGAGGAGCAGCGCCAGGACGCCGTGGACCGGCTGGCACGGGTGAAGCGGGAGGCCCTGGCGGAGGTGACCCGGGTACGGGACGCGGCACGTGTCCGGGTGGACGAGTTCGACGCCGTGCTGCGGGCGGCACGGGAGAAGGCCGAGGCGCTGGCACTGGAGTACGCCCGGGTCCGCGAGGGCGCCGACCGGCTCACGCGCTGGCACCAACTGCACGCCACACAAGAGGGCCGTGAACGGCTCGGCAGCACACCCGAACCGGGGGAGGTCACGTTCACTCCGCCGGGAACGCCGGAGAGCAAGCCGGAGGAACCGAAGAAGCCGAAGATGAAGGACGACGGCGGGAAGGACAACGGCGGGAAGGACAACGGCAAGGCGAAGGGGACGAAGCCCGGCGACGGCAAGGCGAAGGAGGCGAAGTCCGGCGACGGCACGGCGAAGGAGACGAAGTCCGGCGAGAGCGGCGCCAAGGAGGGCACGTCCGGCGACGGCAGGACGGGGGAGGGGTCCGGCGGAGGCGCCGAGGGCCCCGACCGGGGCGCCCGTCCGGCGTACGCGCGTCCGCCCTGGCAGCCGGACCCCGGGGGAACCGGCGTCCGCTTCGACGCGGCGACGGACCACCGCACCCTGACCGCCACCGGACCCGACGGCCGCACCCGCGTCTACGACCTGTACCGGCCCGAGGCCGACGGCAACGGGTTCTTCGCCGCCGTCGCCCATGTGGTCGGCGGCCGGTACCGCGACCCCGCGCTGCTGGCGGCCGCGGTGGTCCGGAGCGAGGAGATGCCGAAGGACGCGCCCCTCGACCCGGACGCGGTCTTCCGCACGGAGGAGTTGGACCGGCGGATCGGCGGCACGGACTACGGCCGCAACCCGGCCCGGGAGCGCCTCGACCTTGCGGCGGTCGAGGCGGACGGGGGCCGCCTGCCCGAGGCCGTGCGGGCGGTCCTGAACCCGGTGCAACGGGCCGCCCTCGTGCGGCTGCACGTGCAGCGGGCCCGTCGGTGGGACGCGGACACGGCCGCGCTGGCGGCCTCGGCGACCGCCCGCCATCTCGGCGTCGACCTCGTCGTGGTCGACGAGGACGGCACCGAACACCGTCACCCCGGCAGGACCTCTCGCAACACCGGCCCGGTCCCCGAGGTGACGATCTACCGGCAGGGCGATTCCTTCCTCCCCGCCGTCCCCCGCACCACGGCCACCTCCTCCGTCACGGACACCGCACGCGCTACCGCCCCGCACACGGGCGGGCCGTCGCTCCGCCCCGCCCCGTCCGGTCGGGAGCCCGGCTCCCTGCTCCCTTCGGACGGCACGGGGACCGGCCCGTCGCTTGCGCCGCCCGCACCGCCCGCGCCGACCGCCCCGCCGGCCCCGCCGCTCGGGGCGGCGGCCGAGCGGTCCCTCGCGGCGGCTCCTGCCGCGCCGAGCGGCGGGAAGCCCGTGCCCCCCGTCGTGCCCGGCGCCGCGAGGGGCACGTCCGCCCCCGCGGCCGAAGACGCCCGAGGGGCGCCCGTCGCCGCACCCCTCGTACCGCCGACCGGACCGGAGACCGCACCGCCGCCTCCGGTCCGGACGGCCTCCGTTTCCCCGGCCGTCGGGCCGCGCGTCACCGTGGGCGGTCACGCATTCGTACGGCGCGCGGTGGCGGCCGACGGGGACTGCCTGCTGCACGCCGTACGACACGGGCTGCGAACGCAGGCGCCCGGGCTGCCCGCCGGGCGCATGGACGTGGCGGGACTGCGCCGGTACCTCGCGCACTGGTACACCCACGCGGACGCCGCCGCCGAACTGCGCGCCGCGCACGCCGCACAGGACCCGCTGGACCTCCTGATCCGGGACCAGTTCCCCGACCGGGCCTCCCTCCTCGCCCTGCTCGGCCGCACCCGGCCCCCGGAACTCACCCCCGCCCAGCGCGAGCGGGTGGACGAAAGAGTCTCGGACGCCCGGATGCGCGCCGCCCTGATCGCCCTGGCCGCCGAGCCCGGCGACCGGGAACTGCTGCGCGATCTGCCCACGGGTGTCGCCCGGGTCCTGCTCCCGGCCGACCCGTCCGCCCTCCCCCCGGCCGACCGGGACTTCGAACAGCGCCAGATCGCCCTGGCACATGCCGAGACCCTGCGGGCCGAGACACTGCACGTGCTGCGGGCCGGCCCCGGGGACCCGGCCGCCGACGCCCTGTGGCAGCGGGTACGCGCAGAGCTGCCGTACCGCGTGCGCGAAGGCGGACTTCCCCACGACCGCACCGAGTTCCTGGCGCTGCGCCTGGATGACGTCGTCGTCCGCGCTCTGTCCTCCGCCGACCTGTGGCAGTCCCCCTTCTACGACGAGGTCCCCCTTCTGGTGGCCCGTGCGCTCGGCGTCGACCTCGTCGTCGTGCGGCCCGGGGCCCGGGGCCACGAGGCCCGGTCGCTGGACGCCGCCGCCACGGGGCCCACCGTCCACGTCCACTACGACGGGATCGACCACTACGAGTCGCTGGAGCCGGACGGAACGGCCGTACCCGAGCCGCCCGGTCCCGTGCGGCTCGGTCCGCTGCCCTCGCCCGCCCCCCGGTCCGATGGGCCCGACCGCGCCTGGGTCGCGGACCTGGCCCGCGGACACGGAGCCGGCGAGGAGTACCTGGCGGAGCTGACGGGCGGCCTGTCGGCGGGCACCGTCGCCGCGCTGCGGGCGCACGCCCGGCGGCGCGACGACGCCCTCGCCGCACCCGTGCTGCCCAAGCGGGTCAAGGACGAGGAGCTGGACGCCGACCGGGAGGTCCGCATCAACCCGCTGTGGATCCCCCTCGACGACATCGACCCGGACCTGCTGCTCGCCGGCGGCCGGGACGCCGTGTGGATCTACACGGTCACCCCGGAGGGCCGCATCCTGCTGGGCAGCGAGAAGCCGTCGGACGTCCTGCCCGCCGACCAGTTCGACGCGCTGCTCGCCGGCGTCCGGACCAGGCACCCGGAAACGACGGCAGAGGAACTGCGCCGGACCGTCGACGGCCTCGGCCACACGGGCATCGCCGCCCGGTTCCGCTCCGACGGCAGGCTGGACCCCGGCGCGAGCCGGGTGTCCGGCGAGTTCCTGTGGAGCGAGGAGCTGGGCTCCTGGACGGTGAACGACAAGTCGGGGCGCTACATGAGCAAGGTCGTCCGCCCGGACCTGCCGCCCGAACGGGCCGCGCACTGGCTGGAGAACGTGGCCGCGCTGTTCACCGAACGGCTGGGCTTCACCGTACGGCCCGTCCAGGTCAAGTTCGCCGCGGCACCGCGACAGGCCGGTACGCGGACGGACGGGGAGGTGGCCGACGAGCTGACGCTCGCCTTGGTGCCGGGCACGAAGGACTGGTTGCCCGAGGCGCTCGCGGGCGCGTTGAGGGAACAGGCCCCCGCGCTGCTGAACCGGCCGGGCCTCGGCGCCCTCCTCTCAGGCCCGGACGCGGCGGACGCGCTGCACCGCTGGGTGGAGTTCCGGCTCGCCGCACCGGACGGGGCCCGGCGTGCGCCGCAACTCATCGATCACAACTGGGCAGGCGGGCGCACCGCTGTGACCACGAATGAACTAAAGTCCGCTGGTGTGAAGTTGCTCGACGACCAGAACGCCTTCGCCGTCCTGTCGGGCGGTGGCGTGCCGCTGACGGACGTCACGCTTTCTCCTGCCCAGCGCTACCGGCTGCTGCGGCTGTGGGGCGACCGCGAGGAGACCCTGACGGAGGTCGCCGCCGCCGTGGCGGCGGCCGACCTCGGTCTCCGCGTCACGCTCACCGAACCGGGCGGTCGCGCGCGGCACTTCGACCCGCCGCCCGCCCTCCCGGAGCCGGACCCCGCTCGTCCGGAACCGGCCGCACCAGCGCGGAGCGCCCCCGCCCCGGCCGAACCCGCCCCGACCGGTGACCCGTTGGAGTTTCGACAGTGACCACCTCGCCCCCCTCCCCGCAGTCGGACACCCCGCCGGGAGAGCCCGCCCAGGCCGGTACGGCGACCGTCGCCGCCGCGACCCTCCCGCCGGACTCCCCGCCGCTTCCCGAGGAGTTCCTCGAGGCCGCCCGGCTCGCCCCGGACCACTGGATCAGCGCGATCGACCCCGGCTGGACCGGCGACGGACTGCCGCCCGCGTTCGCCGTGGCCGGCCGCTGGCGCACCGGGCCCACCGGGGAGGTCGAGGAGTGGGAGGGGAACGAGGACTACCGGCCCTCGCCCCGCGCCCTCGACTGGCCCGAGCCCACGGACGCCCTCGACGCCGCACTCCAGGGCGCCGTCACGGGCTACGGACCGCCCGAGGAGGTGGCCCGGGCCCTCGCGGAGGCGGAACTGCTGGTACTCACCTCCTCCGACGGGTCCCCGGTGACCGCCACGGCCGCCGACGGCACCCCGGTGGTCCCCGTCTTCAGCGCCTCCACCCACCTCGACCTCGTGGGCGGCTTCGCCTTCGCCCGCCGCACCGCGGCCGACCTGCTGCCCGACCTCCCGCCCGAGCACCGGCTCTACGTCAACCCGGCGGGACCCGCGGGCGCGGTCCTGGCCCCCGACGTCCTCGCGGAGGCGACGGGCACGGCGGACGCCGAGGACGCGGTAAACGTCACGGACACCACGGGCGCGACGGCAACGACGCCGGACGCGGCACCCCGGCCCGCGGGCGACGAGAACCCGCGCCCCCCGCTTCCGGCCGCCGAGCAGGGCGCACCGCCGTCCGAGGACGGCCCCGGCTCCCCGGCGACCGCGCCCGGCCAGGACTTCCCGCCTGCCGAGACCGCCCCGGACCGCCCCTCCGCTTCGTGACCCCGCAGCGCCCACTGCCCCGGAAGGCCTGACCATGCCCCGTTCGCACGACCCCGCCGCCGATTCGTCCGAGGCCCCCTCCGAGCCCGCGTCCACGACGTCCTCCGCGTCCACCCCCTCCTCCGGGTCCGCGGCGTCCTCCACGCCCGGCGCGTCCGGCATGTCCGGCACCGCCGCCGCCGCGAGCGCCGCCGCACCCGCGCCCGTGCCCGCACCGGACGCGACCCCGGACGCCCCCGCCGCGGCCGAGAAGAAGGACCACCCCACCGCGTCCGGGAAGCCGGCCCCCGAGCCCGCCGCTCCGGAGCCGGAGGCCGCCGCCGAGGCGGCCCGCGCCCCGGAGCCCGAGGCCGCGCCGGCCGCCGTCGCCATGGCGGTCGTCGACGGCCCCGGCGCCGCGGGCGCGGCGGCGGCCGGGGCGCCGCCCGGACGCCCGCGCGGCTCGCTGCTCGCCGCCGCCGGTATCGCGGGCACGCTCCTGATCTCCGTCCCCCTCCTCGTCATGGCGATGAACGACGACAACTCGCCCTCGGACCGCGTCCGCACCGAGACCGTCGGCGGGGCCACCCTCGATCCGGGCCTGGCCGGCGAGCCGGGCGCCGCCTATCGCGCCGAGTCCGCCTCACCGTCCGCCTCCGCCACGGACTCCACGAAGCACAAGCCCGGCGACAAGGCGGACGGCAAGGGCGGCGACAAGGTCGCCGGTGACGGGTCGGCGGCCGGAGGCTCCGGGGCCGGGGACGCGCAGGGATCCGGGAACTCCGGCAACTCCGGGAAGGAGGGGGAGCAGGGCACGGCCCAGAAACACACGACGAAGAAGAGCACGAAGAAGAAGAAGTCCTCCCGTCCCAGCGCCCGCTCCCTGGCCAACGCCGCCTCCTCCCAGTCACGCGTCCTGCTGAAGAACGTGAGCACCGGTCAGTGCGCCGACGTGCCCAACTTCGGCAACGGACGGGTGGACGGCCCGGTCAACCAGTACCCGTGCAACGGCACCTCCGGCGACAACCAGCTCTGGAACCTCGTGCCGCACTCGGAGGTCGGCAAGGGCCCCGGCGGTTCGGTGCTCTTCGTGATCCGCAACAACAAGGACGGGTTCTGCCTGGACCTGCCCAACTTCGGCGCGGTGTCGGGCGGTACGCGGATCACCGAGTACCACTGCCGGCCGCACCGGAACGACAACCAGCTCTACTGGCTGGACCGCCGCTCCGACGGCACCTACTGGATCCGCAACCTCGCCAGCCGCAACCTGTGCCTGAACGTCGCCGGCGCGGCCACCGGCCGCAACGACGCGGCCCTGCAGGTGGGCACCTGCAACGACAGCTCCAACGACGACACCCACTGGTACTTCACGCGCGGCTGACGCACCGGTGGGTGTCGCTCCGCGATGCCCTCGTCCCCGGCCCCGGCCTCCGTGCGGCGGCCGGGGTACGCGTGTGGCCGGTGCGACCGCCGGGGCGCCCGCGGTGCGCGCGGGGACCGGCGCGGGCCGAGGGTCCGTCTAGGGATAACCCTCGGATGCCGCCCCGAGAGATGGCATGGACCGGTCAACGGTGCCATTCTCGGCGAGCCACGGTCCCGCTCGCACACGGCACCCCCACGCACGGCACCCCCCCACAAACACAGCCCCCCCACCCCCCACCCCCCACATAGACCCCCCACGCACACCCCCCACCCCCCCCACACCCCCCACACCGCACCTCCCGCACAGCACGTCCGCACAGCTCAGCTGGACCCGGACAGCACACCCCGGCTGCCCGGTCCCTCCCCCGGCCGCGCATCGCGGCCGCCGCAGACAGAGGAGTGCGCGTGAGACGCAACCCCCGCAGACCGGCCGCCACGGGAGCCCTCGTGGCCACCGCGGCGCTGCTCGCCCTCGGCATACAGACCGTGCCGGCGACCGCCGGCACCTCTCCCCACCCCAGCCCCCTGCGCACCGGCTCACTGCAGGCGGAACTCGGCCCCGCCCAGCAGACCGCGCTCGTGAAGAGCGCCCGCGCGGCGACCGACACGACCGCGCGCACCCTCGGCCTCGGCGCCAAGGAGAAACTCCTCGTCAAGGACGTCGTCGAGGACAACGACGGCACCCTGCACACCCGTTACGAGCGCACCTACGCGGGCCTGCCCGTGCTCGGCGGCGACCTCGTGGTGCACACCCCGCCCGCCACGCGGGCCAAGGGCACGGTGAGCGCCACCTTCAACAACACGCACACCCTCACGGTGCCCACGACCACCCCGAAGGTCACCAGGGCGGACGCCGGAACCAAGGCGCTGCGGGCAGCCGAGTCGCTGGACACCGGCGCGCCCGCCACCGACAGTGCCCGCAAGGTGATCTGGGCCGGGCAGGGCACCCCGAAGCTCGCCTGGGAGACGGTGGTCGAGGGCGTCCAGGACGACGGCACGCCCAGCAAGCTGCACGTCGTCACGGACGCCACCACCGGTAAGGAACTGCACCGCTACCAGGCCGTGCAGACCGGCACCGGCAACACCCAGTACAGCGGCACGGTGACGCTCTCCACCACCAAGTCCGGCTCCACGTACCAGCTCTACGACACCACGCGCGGCGGCCACAAGACGTACAGCCTCAACCGCGGCACCTCGGGCACCGGCTCCCTGATGACGGACGCCGACGACGTGTGGGGCGACGGCACCGGCTCGAACACCCAGACCGCCGGCGCCGACGCGGCCTACGGGGCGCAGGAGACCTGGGACTTCTACAAGGACACCTTCGGCCGCAGCGGCATCCGCGACGACGGTGTCGCCGCCTACTCCCGGGTCCACTACAGCAGCGGATACGTCAACGCCTTCTGGGACGACAGCTGCTTCTGCATGACCTACGGCGACGGCTCGGGCAACACCCACGCCCTGACCGCGCTGGACGTGGCGGGCCACGAGATGAGCCACGGCGTCACCTCCAACACCGCGGGCCTCAACTACAGCGGTGAGTCCGGCGGCCTGAACGAGGCCACCTCGGACATCTTCGGCACCGGTGTGGAGTTCTACGCCGACAACGCCACCGACAAGGGCGACTACCTCATCGGCGAGAAGATCGACATCAACGGCGACGGCTCGCCGCTGCGGTACATGGACAAGCCGAGCAAGGACGGGGCCTCCAAGGACAGTTGGTACTCCGGCCTGGGCAACCTCGACGTGCACTACTCCTCGGGACCGGCCAACCACATGTTCTACCTGCTGTCCGAGGGCAGCGGCACCAAGACCATCAACGGGGTCACCTACAACAGCCCGACCTCCGACGGTGTCGCCGTGCAGGGCATCGGCCGGGCCGCCGCGCTGCGGATCTGGTACAAGGCGCTCACCTCGTACATGACCTCGTCGACCAACTACGCCGGAGCCCGCACCGCCGCCCTCGACGCGGCCGCCTCGCTCTACGGCACCGGTTCCACCCAGTACGCCGGGGTCGGCAACGCCTTCGCGGGCATCAACGTCGGCAGCCACATCGACCCGCCCGCGAGCGGCGTCACGGTCACCAACCCGGGCAACCAGTCCTCCGTCGTCGGCACCGCCGTCAGCCTGCGGATCTCCGCGAGCAGCAGCAACGGCGGAACGCTCTCGTACTCCGCGAGCGGTCTGCCGGCCGGACTGTCGATCAACGCCTCCACGGGCGTCGTCTCCGGCACGCCGACCGCGGCCGGCACCTCGGACACCACCGTCACGGTGACCGACTCCACCGGCGCCACCGGCACCGCGCGCTTCACCTGGACGATCAGTCCCGCCGGTGGCGGCGGCTGCACCTCGGCCCAGCTCCTCGGCAACCCGGGCTTCGAATCGGGCAACACCACCTGGTCCGCGTCCAGCGGCGTCATCACCGATTCCAGCGGTGAGGCGGCCCACGGCGGCTCGTACAAGGCCTGGCTGAACGGCTACGGCTCGCGGCACACCGACACCCTGTCCCAGTCGGTGACCGTCCCGAGCGGCTGCCGCGCCACCCTCACCTACTACCTGCACGTCGACACCTCGGAGAGCTCCGGCAGCGCCAAGTACGACACGCTGACGGTCACCGCCGGGTCGACGACACTGGCGACGTACTCGAACCTCGACGCCGCCTCCGGCTACAGCAAGAAGACCTTCGACCTGTCCTCCTTCGCCGGCTCGACCGTCACGCTGAAGTTCACCGGCGTCGAGGACACCTACCTGCAGACCAGCTTCGTCGTCGACGACACGGCCCTGACGACGAGCTGATCCGCGCACCGCACGGACGCCGTGGCACACAGGTGCCCCGCGCACACGGACCTCCGTGTGTGCGGGGCACCTCCCGATCCGCGGGTCAGGACGAGCTCGGGGTCTTCCGGACGGACCGGGACGCCTGCCCGTCCGCCGTGCCGGGGCCCTCGTCCGGGCTGTCGCCTGCCCGGGGGCCCGTGCCGGGGGCGGAGCGGGCGCCGCCCCGGGTGAGGGGGCCGAAGACCGCCAGGACGACCGCGCCCACCAGCCAGGTGCCGGCGATGAAGAAGAAGACGCTGCGGTAGCCGCTGGTGTTGTACAGCGCCGCGACGATCAGCGGGCCCGCCGCGTTGGACAACCGGCCCAGGCCGTAGGAGACGCCCGTGCCCAGCGAGCGGCTGCGGGTGTCGAACAGCTCGGGCGAGTAGGCGTAGCCGAGGGCCGTGTAGCCACGCTCGAACATGTTGACGAGGAAGCCGAAGACGACGATGAGCACCGGGTTGAACGTCAGCCCGTACAGCAGACCGCACAGCGCGATCACCGTGCCGAAGCCGGCCAGGCACCACTTGCGTTCGAACCGGTCGGTGACCAGGGAGGCCAGATACGAGCCGAGCGGGGCGCCGACGGTGGTCAGGGCGACGTAGAACACCGACTTCTCGACGCTGAAGCCCTCCTTGGCCAGCAGGGTCGGGGCCCAGCTCGAGTAGCCGAAGAAGCCGATGGTCTGGGTCACCCAGAGCACGGTCAGCAGCAGCGTGGGCATCAGGTACTTGCGCTGCAGCAGCAACTTCAGCGGGGCCTTCGTCGAGGCGGTCTCCACCACCGGCGGCGCCGGCTGGGGCAGCGGGCCCGTCTCCGCCGAGACCCGCGTCTCGATCTCGCGCAGCACCGCGTCCGCCCGGTCGTACTCGCCCCGGCTCTCGTGCCAGCGCGGCGACTCCTTCAGCCGGCGGGTGAACAGCACGAGCAGCAGGCCGAGCGAGCCCCACAGGTAGACCAGCCGCCAGGACCAGTCGCTGAGCGGCACGACGGCGCTGGCGATGAGGTTGGTGGCCGGGGTGCCGCAGATGCCGACGACGATGGCGTACGCCTGGAACTTGCCGCGGACCTTGGAGGGGTACATCTCGTTGACGTAGATGACCGCGACGACGGTCATCGCGGACAGGCCCGCCGAGGTCAGGATCCGGAAGACCCCGAGCGAGACGAGGTCCCAGGAGAACACCGAGGCGAAGGAGAACAGACCGAAGAACACGGTCGTCCACACCAGGGTCCGTTTGCGCCCCCACCGGTCGGCGAGGCCGCCGGCGACGACCGAGCCGATGAACATGCCGACGAAGGACAGCGAGGTCACGTAGGCGATCTGGTCCACCGTGATGCCCCACACGTGGATCAGCTTGGGCGCGGTGGTGGCGAAGGTGTTGATGTCCGCGAACTCGAAGAAGTAGGCGAAGGACACGGCCAGCAGGGTGGCCTTGTGGAACCGGGAGATCGGCAGTCTGTCCAGCCGGTTCAGCGCGTTGGAGTGGTCCATGTGCGGCTCTCTTTCCGGGTCGTTCCGGGGGCGCTTCGTCACGGGGCGGACGAGACTGCTTCTTCGGCTTCTTCGGCTTCTTCGCGTTCTTCGGACCGTGCGGGGCGCGCGGGCTCCGTGGCCTCCTCGGGCCAGTACAGGCGCATCGGGTTGTCGACCAGCAGGCGGCGCCGCTGCTCGGCGGTGGGCGCGACGTGGGGGATGTGGTCGACGAGGAGCCCGTCGTCCGGCATGTGGCTCTTCAGGTTGGGGTGCGGCCAGTCGGTGCCCCACAGGACCCGGTCCGGGAACTCCTCGACCACGCGCCGGCCGAAGGGCACCACGTCGGTGTAGGCGTGGCGCTCGCCGTCGAGCGCGGCGGGGCCGGTGACGGTGAGCCGCTCGGGGCAGGTCACCTTGACCCAGACGTCGTTGCCGGCCACGAACCGCAGGAATCCGGTGAACTCGGGTCCGTCGACCGGCCGGGTCACGTCCGGGCGTCCCATGTGGTCGATGACCAGCGGGGTGGGGAGCGCCCCGAAGAAGTCCGCGAGCTCGGGCAGGTCGGCGCTCTCGAAGTACAGCACGACGTGCCAGCCCAGTGGGGCGATCCTGGCGGCGATCGTGGCCAGGTCCTCCTTGGGCGAGGTGTCCACCAGCCGCCGCAGGAAGTTGAACCGCACGCCGCGCACCCCCGCCTCGTGCAGCTCGCGCAGCTCCCGGTCGGTGATGTCGGGGCGGACGGTGGCGACACCGCGCGCCCGCCCGCCGGCCGCCCGTACGGCGTCGACCATGGCGGAGTTGTCCGCGCCGTGGCAGGTGGCCTGCACCAGGACGTTGCGCGAGACTCCGAGGTGGTCGCGGAGGGCGAACAGGTCCTCCTTGCCGCCGTCGCAGGGGGTGTACTTCCGCTCGGGGGCGAAGGGGAACTCGGCCTGCGGGCCGAAGACGTGGCAGTGGGTGTCGACCGTGCCGGACGGCAGCGTGAACCGGGGCCGGGAGGGGGCGCGGTACCAGTCGAGCCAGCCGGGGGTCTTGGGGGAGAGGGTGCTCATGGGATCTCCGAGTGGGGGAGCGTCCTCGGCGGGGAGCGGTGGGGGGCGAACGGGCCCGTCGGGGAGGTGGTGCGGGGCAGGGCGGGAATGATGGAACGGGCCCTAGCGGCCCTGGCGCCGCAGGAGGGCGTCGAGCCGGGGGTAGACGGTGCGGGCGTTGTGCTCCCGCACGGCCGCGAGATCCTCGGCGGACAGCTTCGCGGCCTCGGTGTAGCGCCGGGTGTCGTCGAAAGGGAAGCCGGTGCGGGGGTCCACCGAGCGGACGGCGCCGATCATCTCCGAGGCGAACAGGATGTTCTTGGCGGGCACGACGTCGAGGAGGAGGTCGATGCCGGGCTGGTGGTAGACGCAGGTGTCGAAGAACACGTTGTTCAGCACGTGCTCCTCCAGCGCCGGCTTGCCCAGCGCCATGGCCAGGCCACGGAAGCGGCCCCAGTGGTACGGGACGGCTCCGCCGCCGTGCGGGATGATCAGCTTCAGGGTCGGGAAGTCCTTGAACAGGTCACCCTGCACGAGCTGCATGAACGCGGTGGTGTCGGCGTTGAGGTAGTGCGCGCCGGTGGTGTGGAACGCCGGGTTGACGCTGGTACTCACATGGATCATCGCCGGGATGTCGTACTCGGTCATCTTCTCGTAGACGGGATACCACGAGCGGTCCGTCAGCGGCGGGGCCGTCCAGTGGCCGCCGGAGGGGTCCGGGTTGAGGTTCACCGCCACCGCACCGTACTCCTCCACGCAGCGGACCAGCTCCGGGACGCAGGTGGCGGGGTCGACGCCGGGGGACTGCGGCAGCATCGCGGCCGGGGCGAAGCGCTCGGGGTACAGGGTGCTGACGCGGTGGACGAGTTCGTTGCAGAGCGCGGCCCACGCGGAGGAGGTGGCGAAGTCACCCACGTGGTGCGCCATGAAGGAGGCGCGGGGGGAGAAGACCGTCAGGTCGATGCCGCGCTCGTCCATCAGGCGGAGCTGGTGGGACTCGACGGTCTCACGCAGCTCCTCGTCACTGATGCGCAGGTCACCGGGGGTGGGCGGGGTGACCGCGGGATCGGTGAGGGACGCCACCTGCCGGCCGCGCCAGGCCTCGAGAGCGGGCGGGGCGGTGGTGTAGTGACCGTGACAGTCGATGATCATGCGGGGCTTACCTCGGAAGGGGGAGAGGGGGGGCGATGTGGTCGCCAACTTAACCGCTGACGAAATTGTTGACAATCCCCTCCCCGGTAAAAGGTTCCCTCCGCCCGACGGCGATTGAGGAAGGAGGCCTCCGGGTACCCCCGGGCCGCCGCGGCGCCGGCCGGCCCCGGCGCGCGGCAGGGACGGCGACGAGGCGGAGGGAGCGTGGTGCGGGCATGCTGCTCGGGCGACGGAGGGCGCGAGCCGGAGCGAGGGCCCGGCAGGGCGCCTTCCGGACCTATGTGGTCCTGGACCGCCGTACCCCCGCCTCCGAACTGGCCGGACGCCTGCTGCGCAAGGCATTCCCCGACCACTGGTCGTTCCTGCTCGGCGAGATCGCCCTCTACAGCTTCGTCCTGCTGGTCCTCACCGGCACCTACCTGACCCTCTTCTTCGACCCCAGCCTCGCCGAGGTCCCCTACCGCGGCTCCTACGAACCACTGCGGGGCGTACTGGTCTCCGAGGCCTACGCCTCGACCCTGCACCTCAGCCTCGACGTGCGCGGCGGGCTGCTGATCCGGCAGATGCACCACTGGGCGGCGCTCGTGTTCGTCGCCTCCATCGGCGTGCACATGCTGCGGGTCTTCTTCACCGGCGCCTTCCGCCGGCCCCGCGAGACCAACTGGTTCGTGGGCGTCACGCTGTTCCTGCTCGCCCTGGTGGAGGGCTTCTGCGGCTACTCACTGCCCGACGACCTGCTCTCCGGCACCGGTCTGCGCACCGCCGACTCCATCGTGCAGTCGATCCCGGTGGTCGGGACGTACCTGGCCTTCTTCCTGTGGGGCGGGCAGTATCCGGGGGAGGTGATCGACCGGCGGCTCTACATCACGCACGTCCTGTTCGTGCCCGGCGTGATGGCGGCGCTGATCGTGCTGCACCTGATCATGGTGGTGTACCTCAAGCACACCCAGTGGGCCGGCAGGGGCAGTACCAACCGCAACGTGGTGGGCAAGCCGCTCTTCCCGGTCTACACCGCCAAGTCCCTCGGCCTGCTCCTGATCGTGTTCGGTCTGGTCGCCGCGATGAGCGCGGTCGCGCAGATCAACCCGATCTGGTCCTACGGGCCCTTCCGCGCCGACCAGGTCTCCACCGACGCCCAGCCCGACTGGTACGTGGGCTTCCTGGAGGGTGCGCTGCGGCTGATGCCCGGTGTCGAGTGGAACGTGGCCGGACACACCGTCATGTGGAACGTCTTCCTCCCGGCCGTGGTCCTTCCGGCCCTGCTGTTCCTCGTGCTGTACCTGTATCCGGTGTTCGAGCGGTGGGTGACCGGCGACACGGCGGAGCACCACCTGTGCGACCGGCCGCGCGACCGGCCCGTGCGCACCGGCCTCGGCGTCGCGGCCCTCGTCGGCTACGCGGTCCTGCTGATGGCCGGTGGCAACGACGTGATCGCCACCGAGTTCCACGCCGACCTGAACCTGCTCACGTGGCTCTTCCGGGCCGCCTTCTTCCTCGCCCCGGTCGCCGCCTTCCTGCTCACCCGGCGGGTCTGCCTCGCGCTCCAGCGCCATGAACGCCGGCTCCTGGCGGAGGGCGAGGAGAGCGGGCAGGTCCAGCAGGACGTGGCGGGCGGGATGGGCGAGACCCACCGGCCGCTGGGGGCGGAGCGGCGCTACCGCCTGCTGGTCCGGGAGATCCCGCGGCCCCTCGAGGATCCGGGGCCTGGCGCCCCGCTGCGGCAGCGGCTGCGGGCCGGACTCAGTGCCTGGTACTACGCAGACCGGGTCGAACTGTCGCTCACCGACGAGGAACGCCGCGAGATCTCCGGCCGCACGGCCGGCCCGGTCGCGGGTGGCGCGCCGGAGGAGGAGTAGGCGGCTCCCGGAGGAGGTCGGTGCAGGCGGTCGGTGCAGGCGGCTTCCGCGGTGGTGCGGGCGCACGGAAGGAGGCCGGCGCGACCGGGCGGACAGGACGTCCGCGGGTCGTACCGGCCCCTGAAGCGCGGTGAAAGGGTCAGTGGGACTGACGCTTGCGCTTGTTCATGCCGACCGTCAATCCCATGGCGGCCAGTCCCATCAGGCAGGTGACCGCCCCCGCCACCACGTTGCTCCAGATGGCGCCGGTCCGTGCGGTGTGACCGACGGTGACCACCCACGGGGAGATCAGCAGCCAGATGCCGAGCGGCGGGAGCACCCACGCCATCCGGAGCATGCGCTCCGGAGCCATGGTGAGGCAGAGGGCGACCAGGGCGACTGCCAGCCCGATGATCAGGTTGTTCGTGCGGAGGTTGGGCGCGGCGGACGAGTAGTGGATCACCCAGGGCGAGATGGCCGCGTACAGGCCCGCCATGAGGGCCAGCCCCTCGAGGGCGATGGCCCGGCCGCTGGACCCGGTCCGCTCCAGGCGTGCGCGCATCTCGGCGATCTCGGGATGCGTGGACATGTCCGAGTGCGAGCCCATTTCGGGATGCGTCTGCCGCGGCCCGTTGGAGTGCTGCGGATACGACATGACTGTCGTCTCCTCTCCTCAATGGAGGTCTTTGCTCTGTGAGCGTGGGGTGCCCCCGTTCAGGTGATTTATGCCCTACTTATCCCGTTTTAACCCGCAGTGTGCGGCGTGATGCGGGGGGTGGGGGCGCCTACCGGGTCAAGGGGAGGGCTGGTACGGGGCCGGTGTGGACGGCGGGCCGCTCGGCGGCTCGGGCGGCGAGACCGTGGGCGGCGTCGGCAGCGCGGTGGACGGCGGAGCCACCGTCGCCCTCGCGGCGGGACCGCCCTCGCGGACGCTCAGCACCTCGCCCGTGACCGCGTCCACCTGATACGTGCGCAGATCGTCCTGGCGGATCGCGGCGACGGTGATCCGCCACACCACCGCCTTCCTCCTGCCCTCGCTCAGCTCGATCTGCGTGACCTTGCCGAAGTACGGCTCCTTGACCCTGCCGACCGCCTCCGAGGGCAGCAGCCGCGCCCGCTCGGTGAGGGCGGCGGTCCGCGCCTTCGCCGAGGCGCTCTGCCCGGCCGGGACGGACGTGCCCAGCACCCGGCCCCGCACGGCGTCCATCCGCACCTCGTGCACCGTCCCGTCCGGCGTGACGACCCTGCCGTACCAGACGGGTGCCGGCGCGTCGCTGTCCCGCAGGCCCAAGGAGAACGGCCGGCTGTCCGGTACCTCGTGCCGCGCCTTGGCGAAGGCCTCGTCGTAGGGGAACTCCAGTTGCGGGAGCACCTCGGTGGGCGGCTCGAGCCGGTAGTCCGTGCACCCTGTCAGGGCCACTCCGGCGGCGAGCAGCAGGGCCGGCAGTCCATGCCGGCCGCGGCGGCGTACGGTCCGGGGGTGCGGGCTGCTCCGCATGGGGGACGTCCTTTCTCGGAGCCGGGGCCTGTCCGGGTGGCTCGCCGCCGGGCGGGTCAGGCGCCCCGCCGCTCGACGTACTGGAACACGAGTCCGAAGACGCCGCCGCCCAGGACGCCGAGGCCGATCAGGGCGAGCCACGCGCCGTACACGACCCCGACGGCGAGGACCGTGACGCCCAGGGCGGTGACGACCGGGTAGGGGCTGTGCGGCGGGAAGAAGCCGACCGCGCCGGCCCGTTCGCGGATCTCGGAGTCCGGGCGGTCCTCCGGGCGCAGCCCCTTGCGCCGGTAGTTGACCATCGAGAAGAACGCGATGACCCCCGCCATCAGGCAGGACACCAGCAGTGCGACGGTGCCGGCCGGTTCCCGGGAGAACCACCCGTAGGCGGCGGCGGTGACGAGGAAGAACAGGGAGACACCGGCGAAGAGGTAACTCTCGTGCTTCATGCGCTCAGCGCCCCTCGAAGGTGTCCGGGGTCGGCTCGGACTCCCCGCGCGCCTCCGGGTTCAGGTGGCGCTGGAACTCGGGGTGGTGCAGGTCGAAGGCGGGGGAGTCGGACCGTACGCGGGGCAGGGTGTCGAAATTGTGCCGGGGCGGCGGGCAGGAGGTCGCCCACTCCAGCGAACGCCCGTACCCCCAGGGGTCGTCGACCTCGACCTCGGGCGCGTACTGGGCGGTCTTCCAGACGTTGTAGAGGAACGGCAGCGTCGACATGCCCAGCAGGAAGGCGCCGATGGAGGAGACGGTGTTCAGGGCGGTGAAGCCGTCGCTCGCCAGGTAGTCGGCGTAGCGGCGCGGCATGCCCGCCTCGCCGAGCCAGTGCTGGACCAGGAACGTCGTCTGGAAGCCGAGGAACAGCGTCCAGAAGTGGATCTTCCCCAGGCGTTCGTCGAGCATCTTCCCGGTCATCTTCGGCCACCAGAAGTACAGCCCGGCGAAGAGCGAGAAGACGATCGTGCCGAACAGCACGTAGTGCAGATGGGCCACGACGAAGTAACTGTCGGTCAGATGGAGGTCCAGCGCCGGGGAGGCCACCATGACGCCGCTGAGCCCGCCCAGCAGGAACGTCACCATGAAGCCGAGCGCCCACAGCATCGGCGTCTCGAACGAGATGCTGCCGTGCCACATCGTGCCGATCCAGTTGAAGAACTTCACCCCGGTCGGAATGGCGATGAGGAAGGACATCATCGAGAAGAACGGCAGCAGCACCGCGCCGGTGGCGAACATGTGGTGCGCCCACACGGTCGCCGAGAGCATGGTGATCGCGATGGTCGCGCCCACCATGCCGACGTACCCGAACACCGGTTTCCTGCTGAACACCGGGATGACCTCCGTGACGACGCCGAAGAACGGCAGCGCCACGATGTAGACCTCCGGATGGCCGAAGAACCAGAACAGGTGCTGCCACAGCAGGGCGCCCCCGGTGGCGGAGTCGTAGATGTGCGCCCCGAACTCGCGGTCGGCGACCAGGGCGAGCAGGGCGGCGGTGAGCACCGGGAAGGCCAGCAGGGCCAGGATCGAGGTGAACAGGATGTTCCAGGTGAAGATCGGCATCCGGAACATCGTCATGCCGGGGGCGCGCAGGCACATGATCGTGGCGATGAAGTTGACCGAGCCCAGCGTCGTGCTCAGGCCCGCCACCACCAGCCCCGTCGCCCACAGCGACCCGCCCGCCCCGGGAGACTCGACGGCGCTGTTCAGCGGCGCGTAGGCGAACCAGCCGAAGGGCGCCGCACCCCCCGAGGTGAGGAACCCGGAGAGCACGGTCAGGCCGCCGAACAGGAACAGCCAGTACGTGAGCGCGTTGAGCCGGGGGAAGGCGACGTCCGGGGCACCGATCTGCAGGGGCATGATCGCGTTGGCCAGCCCGGCGAAGGTGGGCGTCGCGAACAGCAGCATCATGATCGTGCCGTGGATCGTGAAGAGCTCGTCGTACTGCTGGGCGCTGAGGATCTGCAGCCCGGGCCGGGCCAGTTCGGCGCGCATCAGCATCGCCATCACTCCGGCCACCAGGAAGAACGCGAACGAGGTGACCAGGTAGAGGTTGCCGATCTTCTTGTGGTCGGTGGTGGTGAGGTAGTCCCGGACCCGCTCGCCCACGGAGATCCGGGGCTTCTGCTCGGCCTCCACCGGCCTGGCCGGCCCGGGATGAGTCTGCGACATGGACGCCCTCCGACGCGCTGTTCCGAAGGAGCCGGTCTCCGGCGGGACCGGAGCGGGGTAGCCCCGGCGGCGACTCGCCAAACGTCGCGCACCCGCGGGGCGGGGCACCGGGATGGACGAGCAGCGGACGCCGGATGGCGCGGCGGGCCGCATGGTGGGGAAACAGGGGACGACCACCACCCGGGAAGCAGTGATCCGGCCGTGCGGCGCAGCGGAAGGGCAGAACCTTTGCATAGGGCAAACGATGCGGGGCACCCGCTGTCCCAGTCCCGACTCCTGCTGACAGTACGAGGCCCAGATGACGACTCTGACCAGCTCCGCGCCGTCGGAGCACGGAACCGGCGGCGTGAGCGCCCCGCCCTCACCGGCCGATGACCCGGAGCCGGCGCCGGATCCGTCGCCCGAACTGACGTCCGAGGGGATCGACGCCCTCGTCGGCCGGGTGCACGCCCTGCCCGACGGGCCCGCGCGCCGGGCGGCACGCGAGGAGGCCATCCGCCGGCTCGTGCCCTTCGCGCGCCGGATCGCCGCCAAGTACCGCAACGTCACCGTCGAGGACCCGGACGACCTGGCCCAGATCGCCTGCCTGGGACTGGTCAAGGCCGTCGACGGCTACGACCCAGGCCGCGGCCACGCCTTCCTCGCCTACGCGATGCCGACCGTCTCCGGTGAGATCAAGCGCCATCTGCGCGACCGGAGCGGGCTGCTGCGGCTGCCGCGACCGGTGCAGGAGGCCCGCCTCCGGGTGGGGCACGCCCGCCGGGAACTGGAGCAGCGGTTCGGCGGCCGGGCCCCCACGGCCGCCGAGATCGCGCACGTCAGCGGAGTGAGCGCGGAGGCGGTCACGGAGGCGCTGCGCTCGGAGACGGCGTGCCGGCTGCGCTCCCTGGACACCCCGGACCGGGACGGGCCGACCGGCGGCCGCTCGGTGGCGGACACCCTGGGCGGCCCCGACCCGGCGCTCGACCTGGTCGTGGACCGCCTGGCGCTGGCCGAGGCCCTGCGCTGCCTGCCGGACCGCGAACGGCGCATCCTGTACCTCCGGTTCTTCCACGACCAGACCCAGCAGCAGATCGCCACGGCGGTGGGCGTCTCCCAGATGCAGGTCTCCCGCCTCCTCGCCCGCTGTCTGTCCCGTCTGCGCGCACGGCTCGCACCGCCGGAACCGGCGCCCGAATCCACGCCGCCACCCGTGGAGACCGGCCCCCCGCCCCTGCCCTCCCGCCCGCGCATGACGCCGGCCGCCAAGGGCACCCGTACGGGGCCGGACGGCACGGGGCAGGACCGGCCCGGGGCCGAAGCGGTGGCGCACCGCACGGCCGAGGGCCCGCCGCGCGGCCCGCGTGCCGACCCGGCCCCGGTGCCGTCCCCCGTCCTCACCCCTGTCGAGAAGGAGCAGCATGCGCGCCCTGACGGTCCGACCCGGCCACGCCACCACCCCGCGTCCGGAGGACGTCGACGAGCCGGTGCCCGCCGAGGGCGAACTCCTCGTCAGAGGACTCGCGTTGGGCGTCTGCGGCACCGACCGGGAGATCGCGCGCGGGGAGTACGGCGAGGCGCCCAGGGGCAGCGACCGGCTGATCCTGGGGCACGAGTCGCTGGGGCGGGTCGAACGCGCCCCGGACGGCAGTGGGTTCGCCCCGGGCGACCTGGTCGCCGGCGTGGTGCGCCGCCCCGATCCGGTGCCCTGCGGCGCCTGCGCGCACGGAGAGTTCGACATGTGCCGCAACGGGCGCTACGAGGAGCGCGGCATCAAGGGCCGCGACGGCTACGGGGCCGAGAGGTGGTGCGTGGAGGCGGACTACGCCGTCCGGATCGACCCCGCGCTCGGCCTCGCCGGTGTCCTGATGGAGCCGACCAGCGTGGTGGCCAAGGCCTGGGAGCAGATCGAACGGGTGGGCGGCCGCGCATGGTTCGAGCCGCGCCGGGCGCTGGTGACCGGCGCGGGCCCGATCGGTCTGCTCGCGGCCCTGCTGGGACGGCAGCGCGGCCTGGACGTCCATGTGCTGGACCGGGTGGAGGACGGGGCGAAGCCGGATGCGGTCCGGGCCCTGGGGGCGACCTACCACGCCGGGGACGCGGCCGACCTCGTCCCCCGTCTCCGTCCGGAAGTGGTCGTCGAGGCCACCGGCGCTGGATCGGTGGTGTTCGACTGCATCAGCGGCACCGCCGCCTACGGCATCGTCTGCCTCACCGGTGTCTCGCCCGCGGGGCGCCGCACGAGCGTGGACGCGGGTCTGGTGAACCGGGAGATCGTCCTGGAGAACGACGCCGTGATCGGCTCGGTCAACGCCAACCTGCGGCACTACCGGCAGGCCGCCGACGCCCTGGCCCGGGCCGAGGCCGACTGGCTGCACCGCCTCCTCACCCGCCGGGTGCCGCTGGAACGCGCGGAGGAGGCGTTCGAGCGGCGTCCCGGCGACATCAAGACGGTGATCACGCTGGACCCCGGGGCCTTCTGAGGAGCCGCCGGTCCGCCGCCTCCCGTTCCGGCCGGGTGCGGCACCTCAGTGGTGGGCGTGCACGACCGCGTGCCCCTTGCCGCGGCCGATCATCCACCGGTTGACGGGGAGGGTGACGAGGAACGCCAGAACCAGGGAGAACGCCAGGGCGCCCCAGAACAGCGGGTCGGACAGCCCGGCGGTCATGGCGCCGGGCACACCGACCATGACGGTGTTGTCGATCAGTTCCATCACGGCGATGGAGACGGTGTCCGCGGCCAGGGCCAGCTTCGCCGCCCGCCGCAGGGGCAGCCCCGCGCGCAGCACGCCCCGCATGGTCAGCGCGTAGCCGAACACGAACGCGAGGGCGATGGACAGCACGACCGTCGCCGCGTTGTGCAGCCCCGCCGCGGTGCCGATCACCATGCCGGCGACCTCGCCGAGGGCACAGCCGGTCAGACAGTGCGCCGTCGCCCGTGCGGCCGTGCCCCAGTCCGCGAGCCCGTGCGAGTGCATGCCGCCGTGTGACGCGTGATCCATGAGTGGTCCCCCTCGATGAGTCCGGGTGCCTGCGTACGGCACCAACGCTATACCCCAGGGGGGTATTCCCCCTTGTGTTGGAACACCCTCACTCTTCGCGGAAGCCGCGGCTCGGGTCCTCCACCGGCGGATGCTCCTGGAGAGAGCCGGGAGCCGCCCGGTCGGGCGCGGCGGGACTGTGCGAGGACTGGGGCGGCGGCACCGGGAACGGGTCGTCCGCCGTTCCCGCGCCGGCCGCGGGCAGCCGCAGCGCCAGCAGGGCCGCGTCGTCGCCGCTCGGTGCGATCCGTTCCAGCAGCGCCTCGCAGAAGTCGTCCACGGTGTCGCCCGCGGGCCGCCGCGCCAGCACACCGGCGTGGTGGCGGAGGGTCGCCATGCCGAGGTCGATCGGGCGGTTGCGGCTCTCCACCAGACCGTCGGTGTACAGCAGCAGCGTGCTCTCCGGCGGCAGCTCCTCGCTGGCGTCGGGCCAGCTCAGGCCCAGGTGCAGGGTGGCGCTCATGCCGATCAGCGGGCCGTGCCCACCCTGGAGGAAACGAGTGTTGCCCTCACGGGTGATCAGCAGCGGAGGCGGATGGCCCGCGTTGACCCAGTGCAGTCGCCAGGGCCCGCCCTCGGGACCCTCGACCCGGGCGAAGACGATGGTGGCCATCGGGGCGTCACTGGTGTTCGTCACCGCCTCGTCCAGCCGGCGCATGATCAGACTGGGCGGTTCGCAATGGTCCCAGGCCAGGGCGCGCAGCATGTTGCGGACCTCGGCCATGTGCGCGGCGGCCTTCAGGTCGTGCCCGACCACGTCCCCGATGACCAGGGCCATGACCCCGTCACCGAGCAGGAAGGCGTCGTACCAGTCGCCGCCGATCTCCATGGCCCGCTGGGCCGGCCGGTAGCGCGCGGCCATCCGCAGGTGGTCCACCTGGGGGAGCGGGGCGAGCAACTGGCGCTGCATGGTCTCGGCGACGTTGCGCTGTTCGTGGTAGAGCCGGGCGTTGTCCATCACCAGGGCCACCCGCCGTCCGATGTCGGCCAGTACGGCGGCCTCGGCATCGCTGTGCGGGGCGCCCTCCCGGGCCACGGTGAGCAGCCCGTACGGCCGCTGCCGGGTACGCAGCGGCACGACGACCGCGAAGTCGCCGCCGAGCCGTTCGAACAGCGCCCCGTGGGTCGCGGCGAGCGGCGCGTCCGGGTTCTCGCGCAGCTCGGCGGCGGTCAGCCGGGTGGGCCGGTCGCTGTTGAGCGCCCGCGCCAGTGCCTGGCGGGTCCTCTCCTCCGGCGGGGGCAGGGTGCCCTTCAGCCGGCTCGTACGGCGGTGGTGGGCGCTGCGCACGGTGATCCGCTCCAGCGCCGTGGAGTGCTCGGCGCACACGTCGACCGCCGCCCATGCGCCCATTCCGGGGACCAGGAGCCGCAGCAGCCGGCGCATGCTGCCCGAGGTGCTCACCCCGGTCATCAGCACCGAGGAGATGTCGGCCACCAGATGCAGCCGGGCGGTGAGCTCCTCCAGCGCGGCGGTGTGGGCGGCCGCCTGCTCGGTGGCGCTGCGGTGCAGGCTGAAGTCGTGGAAGACGGCCACGGACCCGGCCCGGCCGCCGTCCAGCCGCAGCGGGGTGCTCGCCCAGATGACGGGCACCGGGGTGCCGTCCGCGCGCAGCAGGTACTCGTCGCTGCCCTGCTCGGTCACCCCCGACTCGCGCAGCGGCCGGGTCAGCGCGCACTGCTCACGCGGCACGCGGCCGCCGTCGGCCCGGCGGTGCAGCAGGTCGTGCGCGTCCTGGCCGATCATGTCGGCCGCGGACCGGCCCAGCAGCTCCTCGGCCCAGGGGTTGACGGAGGTGATGCGGCTGTCCGGGTCCGTCGTGATCACGCCGGCGCCCAGGTCGTGCAGGACGGCTGCCGAGAAGTCCGGTCCCGGGGCACGGTCGGAGCCGCTCACGGACCCTCACCGCCTTTCCGTACGGTCCGACCCCCTCGGTTCCCCCTGGGTCCAGTCTGAACCGTTTTGCGGCACGGGGCCGGATCGGAGCGTGGGGAGGGTGACCGCCCGGGACATCCGGCGCCGCGGCCCGCGGGAGGCGGCGCCGGGTGTCGCGGTGGCTCAGTCCCGCGTGGCGGGTCCTCCCGCCGGGGCCGCGGCGAAGGTGACCTCCTTCGTGGCGACCGTGTCCGCCCGGCGGCCGGGGCCGCCGTGGAACCCCCAGTAGAGGTTGGTGTGGGCGACGACCTCCGCAGGGGTGGGCGCCCCGTAGGAGGTGAGGTCCTCCGTGGTGTGCGCGTCGGAGACCAGCGTCACGTCGTAGCCCCGGACGAAGGCGCCGTGCAGCGTGGAGCGCACGCACATGTCGGTCTGCGCGCCGGTCACCACGACCCGTCCGACACCGCGCGAGGCGAGCACCTCCTCCAGGTCCGTGGCCTCGAAGGAGTCCCCGTACTTCTTGTGCACCAGCGGCTCGGACTCCCGGCGCGCCAACTCGGGCACGTACTGCCAGCCCTCGCTGCCGAAGGCGAGGCCGTCGTCCGAGTGCTGCACCCACACCACGGGCACGTCCTCGGCACGGGCCCGGTCCACCAGGGCCGAGATGTTCGCGACGACGCCGTCGCGCTCGTGGGCGCCGGTCATCACGTCGTTCTGCACGTCGATCACGAGCAGCGCGGTGTGCGGCCGGCCGGACAAGGTCGTCATGGAAGCCCCCAGGGTTCGTGCCGGTGGCCGACCCGATGGCCGGCCGGCCCCGGCTCGGTTCCGTCCGTGCCACCCTAGAGCCGGCCACCGACAACGCCCCCGACGCGGCCGTCAGCCCTGGACGGCCGCTTCCTTGGCCGGGGTGGCGGGGGCCGCTCCGGGGCCGCCCTGCTCGCCGCCGCGCACGGCGGGGATGACCGCCGCGATCAGTGCGGAGACCAGCGCGAGCCCGCCGCCGATGAGCAGCGCGGTCCGGAAGCCGTCCTCGGAGGCGAAGGAGTAGCCGCCCATGGTCGTGGTCATCTGGGCGAGGATCACGCCGATGACGGCGGCGCCGATCGAGGTGCCCAGCGAACGCATCAGCGTGTTGAAACCGTTCGCGGCGGCCGTCTCGCTCAGCGGCACCGAGCTCATGATCAGCGAGGGCATCGCCCCGTAGGCGAGCCCGACGCCGCTGTTGATGACGATGCCGACCAGCATGAGACCCCAGGCCGTGCCCATCAGTGCCATGGACAGGCCGTAGCCGGCGGCGATGACCAGCGCCCCGCAGATCAGCGTGAACTTCGGGCCGCGCGCGTCGGTGAGCTTTCCGCCGAGCGGCGAGACGAACATCATCATGACGCCGCCGGGCGCCATCCACAGACCGGCCGCCAGCATCGACTGCCCCAGCCCGTACCCGGTGGCCTCGGGGAACTGCAGCAGCTGCGGCATGACCAGCATGCTCGCGTACATGGCGAAGCCGACGAAGATCGAGGCGGCGTTGGTCAGCAGCACCCGCGGGGCCGCCGTGGTGCGCAGGTCGATCAGCGGGTCGGTGGTGCGCGTCTCCCACCAGCCCCAGCCCACCAGCGCGACGAGGGCCACGGCGAACAGGCCGAGGGTGGTGGCCGAACCCCAGCCCCAGTCGGCGCCCTCGGAGATCGCCAGCAGCAGGCAGACCAGGCCGACCGCGAGGCCGAGCGCGCCGGGCACGTCGAAACGCTGCCCCTTCGCACCCGCCGGGACGTCCGGGATCAGGAACCAGATCAGCACGCCGACGGCGGCGGCCAGCACGGCCGAACCCCAGAACAGCACACGCCAGTTCGCGTACTGGGCGACGGCCGCGGCGATCGGCAGGCCGAGCCCGCCGCCGATGCCCATGGAGGCGCTGACCAGCGCGATGGAGGAGCTGAGCTTCTCCACCGGGACCACGTCCCGCAGCAGGGCGATGCCGAGCGGCACCATGCCCATGCCCATCCCCTGCAGGCCGCGTCCGATGATCATGGGAGTCACGGAGGAGGACAGCGCGCACACCACCGAGCCGGCGATCAGCGGCACGGCGCAGGCGAGCAGCATCCGGCGCTTGCCCAGCAGGTCGCCGAGACGCCCGGATATCGGCACGCACACGCCGCCCACCAGCAGGGTGACGGTGATGACCCAGGCGGTGTCGGCCGACGAGGTGTGCAGGATCCGCGGCAGCTCCGGCAGGAGCGGGGTGACCAGCGTCTGCATGATCGCTGCCGTGATGCCGGCCAGGGCCAGCGTGGCGACCACGCCGCCCGAACGGGCCGTGGGCTGGGGGGCGTCCATGGGACTCCTCGACTGTGTTCTCCGAAAGGCACGGGTGGCCGCAAGGCGCGGGTGGCCGCGCGAGGACGCGCGACGGTGCGCGAAGGCGCGTGCGACAGCCCGACAGGGCGATGTGCATCGTACATGCGATGTGTATCAAGCATGTCACCTGTGCCATGCACAGCCCTGTGAGACGATGGAGCGGGCCACCCGCGTGCGACACGGCGGGCGGGAGAGGCCCGCCGGGAAGCGGGAGGCAGCGGTAGGGATGGACAGTCCGGCGCACGAGGTCGAGTACGAGCAGATGCTGCTCAGCCGCCACACCTTCCTGAACAAGGGCGGCGGCCGGCGCAAGGACGGCGTACTGGAACGGAGCGCCTACATCCTGCTCAGCCGCATCCGCGTGCAGGGGCCCATGTCCATCGGCGAACTCAGCGAGGCCTTCGGCCTCGACGCCTCCACCCTCAACCGGCAGACCGCCGCCGCCATGCGGGCCGGGCTGGTCGAGCGCATCCCGGACCCCGACGGCGGGATGGCCCGCAAGTTCCGCCTCACCGACAAGGGCGGCCGGCTGCTCGACGAGGAGCGCGAGGGGATCGTCCACGCACTCGGCCGGGTGATGGCCGACTGGTCGGACGAGGACATCGCCGCCTTCGCGTCCTACCTCAAGCGGTTCAACACCGGCATCGAACGCATCGGCGGCCGCCCCTGGCCCCGGCCCTGAACCGGGAGCACCGCCCGGGGCGCACCCCTCACGGCACACCCCTCACGGCGCGCCCCGGCACGGCCCGCCCGTCACCAGCCGGTCAGCAGCAGATGGTTCAGCAGCAGCGCCAGCACCGCCTGGGCGGCGAGCCACACCCGTACCTCCCGCACCAGCGCCCCCGCCGCGAGCAGCCACATCACGAACGGCAGCCAGATCCGTTCCGTCTCCGCCTTGCTCATCCCGGACAGGTCCGCGGCCAGCAGCGCACCCAGCGCCGCCCACGCCAGCACCGACAGGCGCACCTCGGAGGACCACCGGGCCGGCCGCGGCCGCGCCCGCACGCCGGTCCGGCGCACCGCACCCACCAGCACACCCCCGGTCCGGCGCAGCCCCACCACCGTCGCCGGCCCCGCGACCAGCACCGTGCACGCCAGGTTGGCCCACACCCAGTAGCCGTACGGCCTGATCCCGCCCGCTCCCTGGTAGTAGCGCCGTACGAGCAGCCGGTACGCCTCCCACCAGTCGAAGCCCAGGCAGGTGAACACCACCGGCACGACCGCGCAGCCGGCCAGCAGCCACGGCAGCACGGTCGGGCGCCGCGTGCCCAGCAGCAGGACCGCCCCCGCGAGCACGGCGAACAGCGTGAGACCGTACGAGAGGTAGACCGTCAGGCCGAACAGCAGCCCCGCGCCGAGGCCGAAGGCCCACGGCCGGCGGCCGGTCACCGCCAGGGCCAGGCAGGCCACCGCCCAGGCCGCGACCCCCGCGAAATACCCGTCGGCGGAGGCCCCCACCCACACCGCGGCCGGCGCCACAACCGTGAACGGCGCCGCCCGGCGGGCCATTTCCTCGCTCGCCAGCGCCCGGACCGTCACCAGGACCGCGACCGCCGCCGACGTCCCGACGAGGACGCACCACACGCCCGCCCAGGCGCCGCCACCCAGCCCGATCCGGTCGAGCAGGACGAAGGTGAGCGTCGAGGCCGGGGGGTGCCCGGCCACGTGCGGGGGCCAGTGCGCGGGGGAGTCGATCAGAATGTGGTGGGTGAAGTCCCGCAGCGTGGCCGGGATGTCGGAGAACCGGTCCACGGCGTTCAGGTACTCGTACCGGGTGGTCAGCCGCCGCGCGAGCCCACGCTGCCAGCCGTCGACGAGGGCCAGGGAGAACGTCCACGCCAGCGCCGTCCCCCACACGGCCCCCAGCAGTGCGCGCCAGGGCAACCGGGCGGCAAGCGGAGGGCCGTACACCACCACCAGGACCGCCACGAGCAGCGCGGCCGGGGTGCCCGGGCCCACGTGCGGCTCCCAGGTGGCGTACAGCGGCGGCCATCCGACGTGGAGGGTGCCGTCCCGGCGCTCGATCGCGAGGCCGATCAGCCCGGCCGCCGTCACCAGCAGCACGGCGGCCGCGAGGACGTACAGATCACGGGAACGGGCACTGCGGCGCACGGAGGGACGGCCGGAACGGCGCTCGTGCGGACGACCGCCGAGACGGTCGCGGAGGGGGGCGTGTTTCACACCGGAACGCTAGGCCGGACAAGCGCCGACCGGGTGGAAGCCGGGGCACACGTCAGCGTTTCGTCATCGTTCGCAACCCCTTCCCGCAGGTGATCCGCGCCTACGGTCAGGCACATGGCTCGGACTTCCCTCCTCGCGCGCTCACCCTTCGCGCCCTCCTTCTGGCGCAGCCCCGTGCGCGGCACCCGGTTCACCGCGCTCCTCGGTGTCGTCCTCCTCGGCGGCATCACCCTGCTGTTCGTGACCGGGCTGCTGTCGTACGCCGCCTACAACCCGAACCTCGCGGCGGTCAACGACAAGACCCCCGACAAGGGCATCCTCGGCTTCTACCTCTTCGACTGGCCCACCGATCCGCCCTGGCTCTACCGGCTCACCCAAGGTGTCCACGTCACCCTCGGCGTCACCCTGATCCCGGTGCTGCTCGCCAAGCTCTGGTCGGTGGTGCCCAAGCTGTTCACGCTGCCGCCCGCGCGGTCCCTCACCCATGCCCTGGAACGGCTGTCCCTGCTGCTCCTCGTCGGCGGCGCGCTGTTCGAGTTCACCACGGGCGTGCTCAACATCCAGCTCGACTACGTCTTCCCCGGCTCGTTCTACCCGCTGCACTTCTACGGGGCATGGGTCTTCTTCGCCGCCTTCCTCGCGCACGCGATCCTGCGCACCCCTACCGCCCTGCGCAATCTGCGCCGCATGCGCGCGCCCTCGCAGGAGGGCGGCGAGGAGCACGGCGAGCACGGCAAGCCCGGCGAGGGCGCCACGCGGGTGGCGCGGGACGAGCCCGACGAACTCGCCGCCCCCGAGCCGGCCGACCCCACCGTCTCCCGGCGCGGCGCGTTCGGCCTGGTCGGTGGCGCCTCCCTGCTGCTGTTCGCGACCACGGCCGGCCGCAGCTTCGACGGTCCGCTGCGCCGCACCGCGCTCCTCGCCCCGCACGGCGGAGCCGAGCCGGGCAGCGGCCCCGGCGGCTTCCAGATCAACAAGACGGCCGCGTATGCCGGCATCTCGACGGCGGAGACCGACGAGGAGGCCTGGCGGTTGGTCGTCACCGGGCGCACCGGCACCGTCCGGCTGACCAGGGCCGCGCTGCGCGCCATGCCCCAGCACAGCTCCGCCCTGCCGATCGCCTGCGTGGAGGGCTGGTCCACCTCCGACCAGTGGTGGCGCGGAGTGCGGCTGCGCGACCTGGCCGCGCTGGTCGGCCACGAGGACGCGCCGGACGTGTTCGT
This sequence comes from Streptomyces griseoaurantiacus, assembly GCF_036189845.1. NCBI lineage: Bacteria > Bacillati > Actinomycetota > Actinomycetes > Kitasatosporales > Streptomycetaceae > Streptomyces > Streptomyces griseoaurantiacus. The sequence goes on from NZ_CP108326.1 coordinate 7,021,615, forward strand.
CGAGTCGCTCCAGCGGCGCGGCGCCTTCCGCCACGCGGCGCTGCGCTCCAACCAGGTCGCCGACCCGCGCTCCCTGCTCGCCCTGGACGTCAACGGCGAGGAACTGACACCCGATCACGGCCATCCCGCGCGCGTGATCGTGCCCGGGGCACCCGGAGTGCTCAACACCAAATGGGTGACCCGCCTGAGCTTCGGGGGTGTGAAGTGAGGAAGGCCCGACCGGAGAAGGGGAGCCGTCCCGTGCGGACGCGAGGACTGCCGCTGCCGAGGGCTGTCGCCCTCGGCAGCCCGCTCCAACTGCTGCTCCTCGCCTGCTCGTTCGCGCTCGCCGGCTACGCGGGGACGCGGCTGCTGGCGGGGGACTGGTTCGGGATCGTGCTGTGGTTCGTGGGCGCGGCCCTGCTGCACGACCTGGTCCTGGTGCCGCTGTACGGAGGGCTCGACCGCGCCGCCGTGCGGGCGTTCGGCACGCTCGGGCGCCGGGAGTGGGCCGGATACGTACGTGTACCGGCCGCACTGTCCGGGCTCCTGCTGCTGGTGTGGTTCCCGCTGATCGGCGGCCGGGTGGCGGACCGCTACCGGTCCGCCACCGCGCTCTCGGCCGACGGGTTCCTCGGCCGCTGGCTGCTGATCACCGCCGTGCTCTTCGGCGGCAGCGCGCTGCTGTTCCTGTGGCGGCTGCGCAGGGCGACGAAGAGGCGCCCGTCGGCCGACCACTGACCGGCGGGGCGCCAGCCCGCCCGGGCGGCGTACCGGAGCAGTGCCGGTGCGCCGAGCCGGGCCCACGGGAAGGCGGCCCCGGCCGGGCCGGCCCCGCCGCCCGCGCCGTACGGCTCCCGCACCAGACGGACGTCGGCCCGCTCGTCGACGTCCGCCCCGGGCACCGTCTCGGCGAGCAGCAGCCCGCCGGGGCGCAGCAGTTCCCCCGCCCTGGCGAGGAGGGACACGGGGTCGCCGCCGATGCCGACGTTGCCGTCGACCAGCAGGACGGTGCCCCAGCGACCCTCGTCCGGGAGCGGCTCGAACACCGAGCGGCGCAGCGCCTGCCCGCCGAGCCGCCGCGTGCGCGCCACGGCCGCCTCGCTGACGTCGATCCCGAGCGCGGGCCGGCCGCCCGCCGCCAGCGCGGCCACCAGCCGGCCCGGACCGCAGCCGATGTCGAGCACCGGGCCCTCGCAGCGCCGCAGCACCCCCTCGTCGGCCGCGTCGGCGGCCGCGCACCAGCGTTCCACCTCCAGCGGCAGCAGCCACCCGTCCGAGCGCCGCAGGAAGAGGGGCCCGCGCCCGGTGCGCAGGGCCTCGGCGTACGGGTCCGCCGACCAGGAGGAGGCCGGGGAGCCCCGGTAGGGGGAGGGGGCCGTACGGGTGGGGCGGGGCGTCGGGGCGACCCCCGCGACCTGGGTGACGCCCGGGGCCGGGGCGGTGACGGCGGGCGGGCGGGCCGGGCGTGCGGTCGTCATCGGGCCTCGCCTCGCACCGGCCGGGCACCGGCGGCGGCCCGCTCGGACCGCCCGTCGCCCGTCGCCACCGGTCCCGGCCGCTCCGGGCCCGTCGCGAGGCGGTTGTACGCGGCGGCGAAACGGCTGCCCGGAGCCGCCTCGGCGACCGCGCGGGCGTCGGCGGCCGTGTCGACATCGCGCAGCGGCGGCAGCATCCGCACCCGCAGCCCCGCGCGCAGCAGCCGCTCGTGCTGGACCGCGCCCGTGCGGTCGGTGGACATCGGCACGCCCCGCAGCAGGGCCGGATCGGGCGCGGCGAGCCCCAGCGCCCAGAAGCCGCCGTCCTCGGCGAGCCCGAGGTACGCCTCGCAGTCCCCGAAGTCGACCGTGAGAAGCGCGGGGGTCACCTGGGGCGTGTCCATCCCGAGGAGCAGGGCCGGACCCGTGACCTGTGCGAAGGCCGCGGCCAGCCGCTCGTCCAGGCCGCCCGCGCACTGTGGCACGACCTCGAAGCCGGGCGGCAGCCAGGGCCCCGGCCGGCCGTCGAGGACCAGGACGCGCCGGGCGGCCGGGGCCGCCGCCACCGCCTCCAGGGTGTCGGTGAGCGCGGCCTCGGCCAGGGCGGCCGCCTGCCCGGGGGTGAACGGCGGCGTCAGCCGGGTCTTCACCCGGCCGGGCCGGGGCTCCTTGGCGATGACGAGCAGCGTCGGCGGGGGCGTGGGGGAGGAGGTCATCGTGACGTGCCTTCCTGCGCGGGGTGGCGCACCGGCGGCTCGGCGAGGACGCGGCGCATGTCGTGGACCGCCTGCCAGGTGCCGCGCCAGGTGCCGGTCACCTTCGAGGCCCCGGTGCGCGGCAGATAGGGCACGTCGTGCTCGGCGACCCGCCAGCCGGCGTCGGCCGCGCGGACCACCATCTGCAGCGGATAACCGCTGCGCCGGTCGGTCAGGCCCAGGCCGAGCAGTGCCTCGCGGCGGGCGGCGCGCAGCGGGCCGAGGTCGCGCAGCCGCAGCCCGGTGCGGCGGCGCAGCATCCTCGAGAGCGCCAGGTTGCCGGCCCGGGCGTGTGCGGGCCAGGCACCCGGCCCCTGCGGCCGGCGCCGGCCCAGCACCAGGTCGGCCCGGCCCTCGCGGACCTCGCGCACGAACGGCACCAGGAGCGAGGGGTCCAGCGAGGCGTCGCAGTCGCAGAAGCAGACGATGCCGGCGGTGGCCGCCGTCAGTCCTGCGTGGCAGGCGGCGCCGAAGCCGCGGCGTTCCTCGTGGACCACCGTCGCGCCGTGCGCGGCGGCGATCTCGGCCGAGCCGTCGGTGGAGCCGTTGTCCACCACCAGGGCACGCCAGCCCGGCGGGATGCGCCGCAGCACCCAGGGCAGGGCCTCGGCCTCGTCGAGACAGGGCAGGACCACGTCGACGTCCGCGGCCCCGAAGGACGCGTCGTCCGGGGCGGGGAAGGGGGGAGAAGGGGTCGTCACGGCCCTCACCCTACGAACTGGAAAAGGACAATCCGGGCATCGGCTCCTTACGAAACAGGGACGTCGCAGGGCGTCGGCGCCGCTCGGACCGGCAGGGTGGGAGGCTGGACCGCATGCGACAGCCGAACGAGTCCCCGGCCCCCGAAGCGGCACCGCCGGACGCCACCGGAGCCCGGATCCTGGTCGTGGACGACGACCCCACCGTCGCGGAGGTCGTCTCCGGATACCTGGACCGCGCCGGATACGTCGTGGACCGCGCCGAGGACGGCCCGGCCGCGCTCGACCGGGCCGCCGCCCACCGGCCCGACCTCGTCGTGCTCGATCTCATGCTGCCCGGCATGGACGGACTCGAGGTGTGCCGCAGGCTGCGGGAGAACGGGCCCGTGCCCGTGGTCATGCTGACCGCGCGCGGCGACGAGGACGACCGCATCCTCGGCCTCGAAGTGGGTGCCGACGACTACGTCACCAAGCCGTTCAGCCCGCGCGAACTCGTCCTGCGCGTCCAGTCCGTGCTGCGCCGCACCCGCCCGGGTCCGGGGACCCGCCCGCTGCACGCGGCGGGCCTCGTCCTCGACCCCGCGGCCCGGCGCGCCACCAAGAACGGTGCCGCACTCGCCCTCACCCTGCGGGAGTTCGACCTCCTGGCCTTCCTGCTCGCGCACCCCCGGAAGGTCTTCGGCCGGGAGGAGCTGATGCGCGAGGTGTGGGGCTGGGACTTCGGCGACCTGTCCACCGTCACGGTCCACGTCCGGCGGCTGCGCGGCAAGGTCGAGGACGACCCCGCCCGACCCCTGCTGATCCAGACGGTGTGGGGCGTGGGCTACCGCTTCGAACCGACCGGCACCGGCACCGGCCCGGCCGGGGAGCCCGGCACCTTCGAGAGGGCGGGCGAGGGCGGGGGCACGGGCGCCGGCGCCGCGCCCGAGGGGAGCACCGGCCGTGCGTGACATGCTGCTCATCATGCTGTTCGCGTTCCTCGGCGCCGCCGCGGCCGGACTGCTCGGCCTGGGCGCGCTGTGGCTGCTGCGCCGCCGCTCGCTCACCCTCTCCGTGGCCGTCGTCGCCGCCGTCGCCGTCGGCGCGATGCTCGCCGGCACCCTCGCCGTGGCCCAGGCCATGTTCCTGTCCGCGCACGACCTCTCCGTGGTGACCACGGTCGTCGCGATGGCGGCCGTCGTCTCCCTCGGGACCGCCCTCCTTCTGGGCCGCTGGGTGGTCGCCCGCAGCCGCGAACTGGCCCTCGCCGCACGCTCCTTCGGCGACGGCGGCGACTTCGCCGCGCCCACGAGCCCGGGCACCGCCGAACTGGCCGAGGTCAGCCGGGAACTGGCCGCCACCAGCGCCAGGCTCGCCCGGTCCCGGGAGCGGGAGCGGGCCCTGGAGTCCTCCCGCCGCGAACTCGTCGCCTGGATCTCCCACGACCTGCGCACCCCGCTCGCCGGACTGCGCGCCATGGCCGAGGCGCTGGAGGACGGCGTGGTCGCCGACCCCGACCGCTATCTGCGCCGCATCCGCACCGAGGTGGAGCGCCTCAACGGCATGGTGGGCGACCTCTTCGAGCTCTCCCGCATCCACGCGGGGACGCTGGCGCTCTCGCCCTCGCGGATGTCGGTCTACGACCTCGTCGGCGACGCCCTCGCCGGGGCGGACCCGCTCGCCCGCGAACACGGGGTACGGCTCGTGGGGGACCGCATCGAGGCGGTGCCGGTCGAGGTGGACGGCAAGGAGATGAGCCGTGTCCTGGGCAACCTGCTGGTCAACGCGATCCGCCGGACACCGGCGGACGGCACGGTCGCGGTGGCGGCGGAACGGTCCGAGGACGGCGTCGTGCTGTCCGTCACGGACGCCTGCGGAGGCATCCCGGAGGAGGAGCTGCCCCGCGTCTTCGACACGGGCTGGCGCGGCACCGACGCGCGGACGCCCCCGGCGGGCGCCGGACTCGGCCTCGCCATCGTGCGCGGCATCGTGGAGGCGCACCGGGGCAGGGCGGAGGTGCGCAACGTGTCCGGCGGCTGCCGGTTCGAGGTGACCCTGCCGGTGGTGGGGGCCCCGGGACTGCCGTAGGACCTCGACGGCCGGGACGTCCGGACTGTCGGAGGGGTGTGCCAGAGTCTGCGCATGCTCGAGATCGCAGTGGAGAGGGAGACGGGGGAGCGGCACATCCGTGTGCCCGCCGAGGAACTGGCCGCACTGGTGCGGCGCATCGGCGGCGACGGTGACCGGTTCCTGGTGCTCCAGCGGATACCCGACCTGCCCGATGTCTTCGCCCAGGTCTGGCACGAGGCCGGTGGCGACTACACGGTGGAGTACCGGGACGGCGCCGCCGACCGGCACTTCCGGGCGAGCACCGAGGACCCCGGGGCCGTGACCGCCGTGTTGACCGGCTGGGCCCGACAGGAGGCCGGATGGCACAGTGGCGTGGCCTGGTCGCCGCTCGACCTCGGCCCCGTCCGTGAGGTGCCGCCGCTCGACCTCGGCGAGGAGGAGCGGGTGGAGCTGGAGAGGCGCGTCCGTGAGGTGCTGGTCGGCGGCTACGCCTCGCGCGCCGAACTGGCCGAGCTCGCCGAGGACCACCTGGTCTCCGGGGACCGCCGCCCCGTGTCGCGCGAGCAGGCGCGGGTGCTGGCGGACCGGTTGTGGCTGGAGCGGGTCGCGGAGCAGGCCGAGTGGCGGGGCGAGACCGACCCCGAGCGGCTCACCCGCGCCTTCACCGCCCTGCGGGAGGCCGGCGTCACCGCCCGCGAGAACTTCGCCTGCTGCCGCAACTGCGGACACTCCGAGATCGCCGGCGAGGGCGGGCCCGACGCCCGCGGCTTCGTCTACTTCCACACCCAGTGCACGGACTCCGCCGCGGCCGGCCGGGGACTGATGCTCCTCTACGGCGGCTTCGACGGCTCGTCCGGGACCACCGCGGCCCTCGGCCACGAGATCGTGGCCGCCCTCGACGCGGTCGGCCTCCGCACCGAGTGGGACGGCGACCCCACCCGGGCCGTCACCGTCACACCGCTGGACTGGCGGCGCCGCCTGGTCGGTTAGGAGGGCGGGCCGGGCGCCGCGCCGCCGGCTCACGCGCGCGGTGCTCGTTCGCGCCCCGCGAAGCCGGCGCCCGCCGGGCAGGTGGCGCCGGACGGCGCGTCACCACGTCGGCGGGGGGTCGGCGCCCGGGTCGGCGCCCCGTTGTCACTGGCTGCCGGCAGCATCACCGCCATGGACGCCACGCTCACCACTCCGCCGCGGCCGTTCGACGTCACCGCGCTCTTCCCCCGACTGGCCCCGCTGGCGCGGAGTGCGGCACCGAGGCGGTCCCGCTCCTCACCATCGCCTCCTCGGAATGGGACGGCGGCAGCGCCACCTGGATCGCGGAGGAGGACCGGCCGGCGCCGGGCCCGCCGCCCCTGGGCGCCCGGGACGGCGACTTCACCCTGATCGACATCACAGGCGGCAACAACCTGCAACTCCACGTCTGCCCGTCGTCCCCGCACCACCCCCACTTCGAGCTGCTCCAGTGAGCCCGGCACCGTGGCGGCCGACGGCGCCCCCTCACGACCGCGCGAACTCCCGCACGCCCTCCTCGAAGGCGACCTCCGGCTTCCAGCCCAGGTCCGCCCGCAGGCGGGCGGAGTCCGCGGTGATGTGGCGGACGTCGCCGAGCCGGTATTCGCCGGTCACCGTCGGCCGCGGGCCGCCGCAGGCCGTGGCGAGGGCCTCGGCCAGGTCGGCGATCGTGCGCGGGGTGCCGCTGCCGGTGTTGTACGCGGTGAGCGCGCCCGGGGCGGCCTCCGCCTCCAGGGCCGTCACGTTGGCCGCCGCCACGTCGCGGACGTGGACGAAGTCGCGTCGCTGACGCCCGTCCTCGAAGACCCGGGGCGCCTCGCCGCGGGCCAGCGAGGAGCGGAAGAAGGAGGCGACGCCCGCGTACGGGGTGTCGCGGGGCATCCGGGGGCCGTACACGTTGTGGTAGCGCAGCGACACCGCGGAGCCGCCGGTCGAGCGCGCCCAGGCGGCGGCCAGGTGCTCCTGCGCCAGTTTGGTGGTGGCGTACACGTTGCGGGGGTCGGCGGGGGCGTCCTCGCCGACGAGGCCGGGGGAGAGGGCCGCGCCGCAGCGCGGACAGGGCGGCTCGAAGCGGCCCGCGTCGAGGTCGGCCACCGTCCGGGGGCCGGGCCGCACCGCCCCGTGCCGGGAACAGGCGTAGGCGCCCTCGCCGTAGACCACCATCGAGCCGGCCAGCACCAGCCGCCGCACCCCCGCCTCGGCCATGGCCGCGAGGAGTACGGCGGTGCCGAGGTCGTTGCGGGAGACGTACTCGGGGGCGTCCGCGAAGCCGGTGCCGAGCCCGACCATCGCCGCCTGGTGGCAGACGGCGTCCACCCCGCGCAGCCGGTCGGCGACCACCTCGGGGTCCCGCACGTCGCCACCGTCCTCGCGGACGTCCAGGGCGACGCTCTCGTGGCCGCGCGCGGCGAGCGCCTCGACGACATGGGACCCGATGAACCCGGCCGAGCCGGTGACCAGTACGCGCATGCCGACCACGCTAGGGCGGGCGGGGCCCGGCGTCGGCCCCCGCCGCCCGCACGTCACCGCTCCGTAAGACCTCTCCCCGCCGAACGGCTCACCCCGAGGGCGAGGAGGAGGGCGCCGGAGCGTCGGTGCGGACGTTGAGGTCCGGACGCGGGGAGAGCGCCACCAACGGCGCCCCGGGCTGGGGCGGCGGCGGGGTGAGCTGATCCCGGCTCAGCTTCGGCGGGGTGGTCTGCTGGAAGTTGACCTGGTCGTGATTGACCAGGCCGGTCTTCTCCAGCACCGTGATGTGGTCGAGGACCGTGTCGTTGGCCTGGTCGGCGAGCTGCCGCACCAGTCTGTTGCGGGTGCTCGCGCGGACCTTGGCGATGGCCGGGAAGATCTGCCCGTGCGTCACCCGCATGATGTTGACCGCCGTGGAGTCGAACTCCTTGCCCCGGGAGGCGCTCACCGTCGCCACGAACTGCTGCTGCTGCGGCGTCGCCTGGTTGGGCAGGGTGATGTTCAGCTCCGGCGCGATCTTCCGGCAGGTCTCGTCCAGCCCGGCGTGCCCGACGATCAGGTGCTTGCCCGCCTCCTTCATCGCCGCCGTCGTACCCCGCTCCAGCGCCATCTCGCCCAGCGGGTACTCCCACAGCCCGGCCGAACGCACCTTCACGACGAAGTCGCGGTCGCCCTCGGTGAGCGGGCCGTGCGGCGTGTTGGCGACGACACGGTCGGGATCGGTGGCGGAGTTCTGCACCCCGAGCATGGTCGGGTACGCGAGGGCGGTGAGCGTCAGACTCAGCGCGCCGAACACGAAGACGGTTCCGGCCATGTTGCGGGACATGCGCATGGGTGCCTCCAGACAGGGACTGCCGATACAGCGCGTGCGCCGAGTCGTACCGAGTGGTACGGCGCACACCGGGTAGTACGGACGCCGCCCGCGGATCCGTCACCGCGAACGCGAGTGATTCGATCCCGCCGCCGCGCGGTACCCCATGAGCCGTGCAGACATTTCTCCCGTATCCGGACTTCACCGAGTCGGCCCGCGTCCTGGACCGCCGCCGGTTGGGCAAGCAGCGGGTCGAGGCCCTCCAGGTGCTGCGCGGGCTGACCGTGCCCGGCTACGGCTGGCGCAGGCATCCGGCGGTGCGGATGTGGACGGGATACGAGGAGGCCCTCGTCCGCTACGGGCTGCAGATGTGCCACGTCTGGCGCGATCTGGGCCACCAGGACAGCTGCGCGGCCACCATGGTCGCCGACTTCGCCGCCCACCGTCCCGAGACGCGGGTGCGGGAGCAGCCTGAGCTGGCCGAGGCCGGTGAACTGCCGCCCTGGCTCGGCGTTCCCGACCTGCACCGCAGCCACCGCTCCGCCCTGGTCCGCAAGGACCCGGACTTCTACGCCCCGCACTTCCCCGGTGTGCCGGACGACCTGCCCTATTTCTGGCCCGGCTCGGACCGCGGCGGCGAGTGAGCCCCGCGTGTCACCCGAACGGCGCAACCCGGGCCCTGCCATGCTGAGGCCATGCCGCCGACGACCCCGCAGCCGCCCGGTCCTGCCGGACACGCTCCTGCCGGACAGGGACAGGGACAGGGACAGGGACAGGGACAGGGACAGGGACAGGGACAGGGACACGGAACCGGAGCCGCCGGCCCGGTGACCTCGCGGGCCACGCCCGTCCCCGAACCCGTCACCCCCGACGCGCCCGCCGCCCTGAAGCGGCCGCTGCTCACCCAGGAGTGGCTGGACCTCTCCTTCGTCCACTGGGCGCTCGACCCGGACGCCGTCGCCCCGCTGCTGCCCGCCGGGACCGTGCCGGACGTGTACGAGGGGCGGACCTACGTCGGCCTGGTGGCGTTCCGCATGCACCGGGTCGGCTGGCTGCGCTCGCCCGGAGTGCCCTACCTCGGCTCCTTCCCGGAGACCAACGTGCGCCTCTACTCGGTCGACGCGCACGGGCGGCGCGGGGTGGTGTTCCGCTCGATGGACGCCTCCCGGCTGCTCCCCGTCCTGATGGGCCGGATCGCGTTCCGGCTGCCGTACGTCTGGTCCCGGATGGCCGTGCGCCACAGGGGCGACCTGGTCGGCTACACCAGCACCCGCCGCCTGCCCGGCCCCCGCGGCGCCCACAGCAGGCTGGTCGTGCGGCGGGGCGAGCCGATCGCCGAACCGAGCGGTCTCGAACACTTCCTGACCGCCCGCTGGGGGATGCACAACGCCTTCTTCGGCGACACCGGCTTCCTGCCCAACGCCCACCCGCGCTGGCCGCTGCACCGCGCCGAACTGGTGCGCTGCGAGGAGAACCTGCTGGCGGCCGCCGGTCTGCCCGGCGGGCTGGGGGAGCCGGTCAGCGTGCTCTACTCGCCGGGCGTGCCCGTGGCCCTCGGCCGCCCCGCCCGCCCGGCGGGCATCCCGACGCCCTGACGACGGGCCGGCACGCCCTGAGGGCGGATCAGCGGCCCCGAGGGCGGGTCAGCGGCCCCGAGGGCGGGTCAGCGGCCCCGAGGGCGGGTCAGCGGCGGGCGGCCCGCAGCCCCGTCAGCACCCGGTCCGGGGTGAGCGGCAGCTCGCGGAAGCGCACACCGGTGGCGTGGTGCACGGCGTTGCCGACGGCCGCCGCCGAGCCGACGATCCCGATCTCCCCGATGCCCTTGCTGCCCATCGGATTGGTGTGCGGATCCTCCTCGTCCAGCCAGTGCGCCTCCACGTCCGGCACGTCGGCGTGCGCGGGCACGTGGTACGCGGCCAGGTCCGACTCGGCGAAGTCGCCGAACACGGGGTCCGTCGTGCTGCCCTCGGTGAGCGCCATGCCGAGCCCCATCGTCATGCCGCCGACGAGCTGCGAGCGCGCGGTGCGGGCGTTGAGGATGCGCCCGGCGGCGAACACCCCGAGCAACCGGCGCACCCGGGTCTCCCCGGTGGCCGTGTCCACCGCGACCTCGGCGAAGTGCGCGCCGAACGCGTGCCGCGCGTAAGGGCTCTCGGCGTCGGCCGTGCCCTTGGTGTCGGCCAGCGTCCTCAGCCCGCCCTCCGGAACCCGCCCGGAGTGCTCGGCGAGCCGGGCCGCCAGCTCGGCGCACGCCTGGTGCACCGCCCAGCCCCACGAGGAACTCCCCGAAGAGCCGCCGGCCAGCGGGGCGGGCGGCAGGTCCGTGCTGCCGACCTCGCTGCGCACCCGCTCCAGCGGCACCCCGAGCGCGTCGGCGGCGACCTGCGCCAGGATCGTACGGGCGCCGGTGCCGATGTCGGTGGCGTTGATCCGCACCACGAACGTGCCGTCGGGCAGGGCCTCGGCGCTCGCGGCGGAGGGCGCCACCAGCACCGGATAGGTCGCGGCGGCCACGCCCGTGCCGATCAGCAGGGCTCCTTCGCGGCGGGTGCCGGGGCGCGGATCGCGCGCGGACCAGCCGAAGCGGCGGGCTCCCTCGCGCAGGCACTCCACCAGGTGCCGACTGCTGAACGGCTTGCCGCTGTCCGGTTCGGCGTCCGGCTCGTTGGCGATCCGCAGCTCGACGGGATCCCGGTTCAGGGCCGTGGCGAGCTCGTCCATCGCCGACTCCAGCGCGTACATCCCGGGCGCCTCGCCGGGCGCGCGCATCCACGAGGGCGTGGGCACGTCGAGCGGCACCACCCGGTGCTCGGTGAGGCTGTGCGGCACCGCGTACATCACCCGGGCGGGAACGGCCGCCTGCTCCGTGAACTCCTTGACGCGCGAGGTGTACGTCGTCACCTCGTGCAGCAGCCCGGCCAGCCGCCCGTCGGGCCCGCTGCCCAGCCGCAGCCGGTGCAGGGTGGGCGCGCGGTGGCCGGTGGCGGCGGGCAGCATCCGGCGGGGGATCGCCACGGTGACCGGACGTCCCGTGCGCAGCGTCGCCATCGTGGCCAGCACGACGTCCGGACGCGGGGTGCCCTTGGAACCGAAGCCGCCGCCCACGTGCTCGGCGGTGACCGTGATCCGCTCCTCCGGCAGCTCGAACAGGGCGGCCAGGGTGGCCCGTACGGTCGTGGCGCCCTGCGTGGAGGCGTACACCCGCAACCGGTCGCCGTCCCAGTGGGCGGTGGAGGTGTGCGGCTCCATCGGGTGGTTGTGCAGCGGCGGCACCCGGTAGGACACGTCCACCCGGGTCGCGGCGGCGGCGAACGCCGCCTCCGGGTCGCCGCGCAGACGACGGCCCGCGTTCCCGCCGTTGGCCCGCTCGGGGGTGTACGCCGCCGGGTGGTCCGCGGTGAGGAGCACGTCGTGCTCCTCGGCCGCGTACTCGACCCGCACGGCGGCGGCGCCCGCCCGGGCCGCCTCCAGGCTCTCCCCGACGACCAGGGCGACGAACCAGCCGTGGTGCGGCACCCGGTCGTCCTGCAGCACCCTCAGCGTCGGGTCGTCCGGCTCGGCCGGCCGGGGCGCGTCCGCCGGAGTGAGGACGGTCAGCACCCCGGGCTGCTCCAGGGCGCCCGAGGTGTCCAGGGACCGCACCCGGCCGCGCGCGACGGACGCGGCCACCGGCCACCCGTACGCCCGTCCGGGCAGCGGGTGTTCGGCGGCGTAGCGGGCGCGCCCCGTGACCTTCTCCCGCCCTTCGCGGCGCTCGGCCGGGGCACCGACGGCCGGAGAGCCGGCCGGTGTCTGCGCGGCGACGGAATCCATGAGGTCCTCCTGACATGCCCTGCGGGAACGAGGGGGAGACAGCGGTCGGTACGACGGCCGGACGCCCGCGGCGGTGCGTGCCCCGGACGCCGGGGTCAGGCCGGTGACGCGGTGCGCGGCGCCAGCCGGGTGAGGACGTCCAGGGCCAGACCCCGGGTCAGGGGCACCTTGAAGGCGTTGTCCCGCAGCGGGCTGGCCGCCGCGAGTTCCAGGTCCACGGCGTGCTCGAAGGCGTCCTCCGTGGGCGCGGCGCCCACCAGCGCCTCCTCGGCCCGCCGCGCCCGCCACGGCCGGTGCGCCACCCCGCCGAAGGCGATCGCGGCCCGGCGCACGACACCGTCCGCCACCTCCAGGACCGCGGCCACCGAGGCCAGCGCGAAGGCGTACGAGGCACGGTCCCGGGCCTTGCGGTACGCCGAGGGCAGCCCGGCCGTCGCCGCCGGCAGCACCACCCCGGTGATCAGCTCCCCGGGGCGGATCTCGGTGTCCCGCTCGGGGTGCTCGCCGGGCAGCCGGTGGAATTCCGCCACCGGAACCGTCCGCCTCCCCTCCGTCCCGTACAGCTCCACGCGGGCGTCCAGCGCGGCCAGCGCCACCGCCATGTCCGAGGGATGCGTGGCGACGCAGTGCCGCGAGTGCCCGAAGACGGCGTGGTCGCGGTGCACGCCCTCCAGGGCCCCGCACCCGCTGCCCGGCTCCCGCTTGTTGCACGGTTTGGTGACGTCCTGGAAGTACGGACAGCGGGTGCGCTGCAGCAGATTGCCGCCGGTGGTGGCGACATTGCGCAACTGCCCGGAGGCCCCGGCCAGCAACGCCTCGGAGAGCGCCGGATAGCGGTCCCGTACGGCGGGGTGGGCGGCCAGGTCGCTGTTGCGGACGGTGGCCCCCGCCCACAGCCCGCCCTCGGGCAGCTCCCGCACCCCCTCCAGCGGCAGCCGGCTCACGTCGATCAGGACCGGGGGCCGTTCCACCTCCAGCTTCATCAGGTCGATCAGATTGGTGCCGCCCCCGAGGTAACGGGCACCGGGGTGTGCGGCGTGCGCGTCGACGGCCTCCTCGACGCTGCCGGCCCGCAGATACGCGAAGGGTTTCACGGCAGTACGTCCTCCACGGCCTCGACGATGTGCGGATAGGCGGCGCAGCGGCACAGGTTGCCGCTGAGCCGCTCGCGGATCTCCTCCCGCGTCAGCGGTACCGGCTCGCCGGAGGGCGCGGCCGGATCGGTGACGTGCGAGGGATGGCCCGCCACCGCCTCGGCGATCGCGCCGACGGCGGAACAGAGCTGGCCCGGGGTGCAGTAGCCGCACTGGAACGCGTCACGTTCCAGGAAGGCCCGCTGCAAGGGGTGGAGCGGGTCACCACCGTTCTCCCCGTCCTCGCGGTCCTCGGGCGGGGCGAGTGCCGGCAGCCCCTCGACCGTGGTGACCTCGCAGCCGTCCAGGGCCACGGCGGGAAGCAGACAGCTGTTGACGCGGCGCCCGTCGAGGAGCACCGTGCAGGCGCCGCACTGACCGTGGTCGCAGCCCTTCTTCGCGCCGACGAGGTCCAGGTCCTCGCGCAGCAGGTCCAGCAGGACACGCCGGTTGTCGACGGTCAGCGTGTGCGACACGCCGTTGACGCGCAGCGTCGTCGTGGACCGGCAGGCGTCCGGCAGGGTGCCGAGGGCACCGCCCCCACCGGAGGCCCCGGGCCCCGGGCCGGTGGGCCGGGCGCTCTCACGGGCCCGGTCGCCGGTGCCTGTCTCGTGGTGCGGACCGTCCATGGCGTGGGGAGCCTTCCGTCGCGGCGGGACGCGGTCGCGGTGCGCGCGGGGCCGGGGCCCCGCGCGATGCCGTGGGAACCGCGTAACCAGGCTGCGGCACCTGACACGTCCCGGCACCTCGAGATCGCCGCGGGCGCCGCTCACCGGGGTCTGCTACACGGTGACGACGATCTTGCCGTGCGTGTGGCCCTCCTGGCTGCGCGCGAAGGCGTCCGCGAGCCGCTCCAGCGGGTACGTCGCGGCGACGGGCACCGTCAGCTTCCCCTCGTCCGCCAGTCGGCCCAGTTCGGCCAGGTCACTGCCGCTGGGCCGGACCCACATCCACTGCCCGCCGGCCTCCAGGACGGCGGGGTCGGCGATGGAGGCGTGCCGTCCGTCCTCGGCGAGGACCGAGCGGGTGACGTCCAGGACACCGCCCACGAAGTCGGCCACCACGTCGACACCGTCCGGCGCGAGTTCCCGCACCCGCTCGGCCAGCCCGTCACCGTAGGCGACGGGCTCCGCGCCCAGCTCGCGCAGCGTGTCGTGCCGCCCGGGCGAGGCGGTGCCGATCACCCGTGCGCCGAGCGCCACCGCGATCTGCACGCCCAGGGTGCCCACCCCGCCCCCCGCGTTGTGGATCAGCACGGTGCTGCCCTCGCCGGTGCCCAGGCGGGTCAGTGTCTGGTACGCCGTCAGCCCCGCGAGCGGCAGCCCGGCCGCCTGCTCCCACGACAGCGAGGCCGGGCGCCGGGCCAGGGCACGCACGGGGACGGTGACGAACTCGGCGAACGTCCCGCCGTGCACGTAGTCCTTGCGTGCGTACGCGAGCACCTCCTCGCCGACCGAGAACTCCGGCGTGTCGATGCCGACCTGCTCGACGACACCGGCCACGTCCCAGCCGGGCACCACGGGGAAGACGGTGTGCATCAGGTCCTTGAGCCCACCCGCCATGACCTTCCAGTCGACGGGATTGACCGAGGCGCAGCGCACTCGTACGAGGATCTCGCTCGGCCCCACCCGGGGGCGGGGCTGCCGGGTCTCCGACAGCACCTCGTTGCCGCCGAAGCGGTCGTAGGTCATGGCGCGCATCGAGGCGTCCGCGATCCTGTCCTGGTCCGTCATGGTGGGGTCTCCTTCTTGCGGTGGTTCCGGTGGTTCCGGCGTTCCCGGTGGCCGGGTGCAGTTCACCGGCGGTCGTCGGCGTCCGGGCCCCGGTCGAGCTGCCAGGGCGCCGGACCGGTGCCGTCGCTCCAGGCTTGCAGGGTGTCCCGATCGACGCAGAGGATGCCGCACTGCTCGGCGTACTCCATGGCGGGCGCGGTGTAGTCGCTCGTGGTGACGACGGCGGCGACCTCGGCCTCGTGCACGGTGTAACAGGTGCCGCCGAAGCGCTGCAGGTCCTGCGAGCCGACCTTGTGGGTGTCGCCATAGCGCTTGCACTGGACGACGAGACGCCGGCCGTCGGGGGCGAGACCCACCACGTCCGCGCCCAGGTCCCCGGCGCCGCCCACCACCTCCACCTCCGTGCACCCGTCCCGTTCGCACAGTGCGGCGACCGCCTGCTCGAACGCGTCGGCGTCGAGCGAGTCGTAGTCGACCGTCGTGTACCGCACGGGAGCGGTGACGGTGTCCGCGGCGAGAACGGAGGGGAGTTCCGGCGCGTACTCCGGTGCCGACCCGGCGCCGGCGAGCGCGGGTTCGGCCGGCGCGAGGGCGACCTCGGGCCCGGCCGTCCGCGGACCGGTGGTGGCGGGAGCCGATTCCAGGGCGTCGAGGGCCGTCGTCGTCGCGGCGTCGAAGGCGACCAGCGCGCGGCGCGCGGCCCGTCGCGCGGAGAAGCCGCGCCACCCCTGCCGCAGGGCGAGCGCGGCGCACGGCAGCAGCACCAGGCACAGTGCCACGGCCGGCACGGGCCGGTGCGCGACGGCCCGCGCGGCCGTCCGTGCGGCGAGCCCCAGCACCACGACGGCCAAAGCGAGCAGACCGAAGAACAGCGAGGTGCGCCGCAGGTCGAAACCGCGGCCACGACGACGTGGACGTATCCGGGGCGCGGGTGTGGTGGTCATGGACGGCGGTCCCCCCTCGCGGATCACACTCCGAAGATCACTCTCCTCGCACGTGTGCCCAAGATCGCCGGGTTAAGCCGAGAACCCCGGTGGGACGCGTGATGCCGTACGCGTCCCACCGGGGCGATGTGGTGCCGCTCAGCGGCGCGCGGTGTGACGCCGCGAACGGAGCAGCACCACAAGACCGGCGCAGAGCATCAGAGCACCGGCCGCCGCGGGCCAGAGCTGCGACCCGGTCTCCGCCAGGCTGCCCTGCGAACCCTCGGCCTGCGGCGCGGGGTTGACCGAACCCGCCGGCTCCTGGTCCTCCCCGCCCTCGGGGCGGGAGACCGCGGAGGGCGAGGCGGAGGTGTCGGGATTCGCGCCCGACTGCGCACGCTGGGCCTCGGACGCCACGGTCGACTCGGTCCTCGGGGCGTCCGCACCGGCGGTGCCGCCGGACTTCACGGCCTCGTCACCGGAACTTCCGGAACCCTTGGCCTCGTCCTGCCCGTTCGGCGTGCCGCCCTTGGCCGGGGCCTCGGTGGCACCACCGTTCCCGGTGTCGCCCTTGCCGTTGTCGCCCTTGCCGTCGTTGCCACCCTTGCCGTCGTTGTCACCCTTGCCGTCGTTGCCGCCCTGGCCGCCCTTGTCGTCGGACTCGCCGTTGCCCTTGCCGCCGTCGTCGTCGCCCTTGCCGGCGCCGTTCCCGTTCTCGGGCGGGGTGCCGGCGCCGCAGTTCCGGCCCTTGTTGAGGCAGTCCACGACCTGGTTCATCAGGTTCTGGTCCATGACGCTGATGAAGTCGTCGTGGTCGTTGATCGGCTTGTGCAGCTGCTCGGGGAATCCGTCGACCGCGTAGGCGTTCTTCACCTGGCCGTTCGCGATGACCGGGGTCGGGACGCTGTAGACGAGGCGCATCGTGAGCTGGGGGATGGCCTTGAACCCGCCCGCGCAGTTGCCGTTCGCGTCCGCGAAGGCGACGTGCGAGCGGTGGTTGGCGCTGTCGGTGTTCTGGCCGTCCCAGCAGCTCTGGAAGGCGAACGAGCGGACCACGTCACTGCCCTTGGGGCAGATCGGGTACTTGTCGGTCAGCTGGACCTTGTCCTCGAAGCCGGTGCAGGAGAAGTGCGCGTTGGCGTTCGCGGTGCCGTTGGTGAAGGCCTTGGCGTCACCGGTGATGATGCGCAGGAACTTCGGCATCCCGACGACCTTGGAGGTGGGACTGCCGACGTACTTGATCTCGGCCTGCTTGGCGGTGAGGATCTTGCCGACGTTGCCCTCCTTGCCGCCGCCGTCGTTGTTCTGGTCGAACTCCTGCGTGCCGTCCTGCACACGCATCACCGGCCAGTAGTACGAGGACTTGTCGCCCTTCTTGTCGCAGGACGTGCCGGCCGCGGCGAACGTGTCGTTGTTCGAGAAGGCGTTGACGTCCTGGTTGCCGACGTAGTCGTGGGTGTGGTGCGCGCCGTTGGTCACACCGGGCGCCACGATCACGTTGTCGGTGTTGTAGTTCTTGTTCTCGTTCACCCCGCAGTCGACGGAGAAGGAACCGCGGGAGGCCCCCGACCGCGCCTCCGGGGCACGGTTCACGTTCGGCCTCACGGTGCGGATGTCGACGAAGTCGGTGGCCTCCGGGCCGTTGCCGTTCTCCCCTCCGGCGGCCGGCGGCGTGCCGCCGTCCCCGCCGGTGCCCTGATCCCCGGAGCCCTTGTCGCCGGAATCCTTGCCGTCGGCGCCCGTGTCACCCGACCCGTTGCCGGTGGTGCCGCCGGGGGCGGTCCTCACCTCGCAGGCGGCCAGGTCGTCCAGGCCCGACGGACGCTCCCCGGTCGACTTCCCGATGGAGTCGGTGATCCTGCCGATGCTCTCCGCCCGCGACTTCTCCAGCGGGTCGAGCACCTCGCCCTTGACCTTCTCCCCGGCGCCGGGCGCGGTCCCCATCCGGGTCAGCCGCTGGTAGGCGTCGGTGACCTGGGTGTCCATCGCGGCCAGTTCGTCGCTCACACCGGCCAGGGCCTTCTCCGACAGCTCGGGCAGGCTGTCTGCGACCTCGGGACAGTCGACGGTGCTCCCCGCGGCACCGGCCGCGAGCCGGGTCGTCCCCGACTGGTTCGTCTCGTTCGTCTCGCTCGCGGAGGCGTACGTGTTGACGGCGATCAGACCGGCCCCGCCGACCATCAGTGCGATCGCCGCCACCGTACTGCGTCGCGCGGCCCTCGGTCTCCTGCGGGTCCCTCCGGTCACGACTTCCTCCTCGACTTGCCACCGGACAGGGCGGAACAGCCCTCGGGCTCTATACGGAGCCGGGACACAGGATGTTCACAGCAGTCTCAGGAGAATCGAGTTTCCGCGAGGAACGGACGTCTCGGCGGGGGCGGCGCACCGGAGTTGACGGTGTCTCGTGACCCCCGCCGAGCGGGGCGGCCGAACCGGCCGTGTGCTGAACCGGCCGTCGTTCAGCCGGGGGCGTGGACCGGCCGTCGTTCAGTCGAGGGTGTGAACCGGCCGTCGTTCAGCCGGGGAGCTTGGCCTTCAGCCCCTTCACGCCCTTCGCGCCGGCCCGGACACCGCCCACCGCGGCCCCCGGAAGCGCGCCCATTCGGGCCGAGCGGCGCACCAGCCGCGCCTCGCGGCGCAGCTCCTTCGCGGTGTGACGGCCGCGCCACAGGAGCGAGGGAACTCCGTGGGTGTCGTCGGCGGTGACGAGGAGGCCGCCGAACATCGAGACGTTTTTGAGGAAGTGGATGCGCTGCTGCACGCGGTCGGCGCCCTCCTCCGCCTCCCAGAAGCGGTGCCCCGCCAGCGTCGTCGGCACGAGCGTGCCGGCGAGGGCCAGGGCGGAGAGCCGGGGCATGCGGCCGAGCCCCAGCAGCACACCGGCCGCGACCTGCACGGCGCCGTTGAGGCGCACGGCCTGCAAGGTGCTGTCGGGCAGCATCGGCACACGGTCGGACACGGGCCGGACCACGGGCTCCGCGATCTCCGCCACCCGCTCGGGGTGACGGACGGAGTCCAGACCGCCCGCGATGAACATGGAGGCCAGCATCGGGCGGCCCAGCACTCGCAACACACTCATGGTCGGACCTTTCGGATGACGGGGACAGAGACAGGGTCGGGCGCCGGGCGGGTGCCCGTGGCGCCGTGAAGCGGCCGCTGCCGGGTTCCCCACCGGCACGGTGATCAATCCGCCCGCCCCCGCAGCCCCGCAGAGTGACGGTCACCGCTCGTCACCGCTCGGGCGGCACCGTCGCTCGCGTCTCCTCGGTGAAGTGGCGGGTGTCCAGCGGCAGCCGCAGGGCGTTGCGCCGGTGCGCCGCCTTCCAGTCGGCCTCCAGCGGCGAGGGCGGCACCGCGAGGACCGGGCAGGCGGCGTGGGCGAGGCAGTACCGGCTCACGGAGGGCGACACCAGCCGGTGCAGCCGGCCACGCCTGCCGGCGCCCACGACCAGCAGGTCACCCGCACGGTCGGCGATCTGCACCAGGGCCCGCCCGGCCGGACCCCGCCCGAGGACGGCCCGCAGCGGCACCCCGGGCCCGGCCGTCCCGAACGTCTCGTGCAGCACCGTCAGCAGGGTGCGCCGGGCCGTCCGCCGCAACTCGTCGAGCAGGGGCTCGACCCCGGCCGGGCGGTGGGCGGAGAGGTCCCCGCCCGGCGCCTCCCAGGCGAGCACGGCCCACAGTTCGGCGCCCCTGCGCCGCGCTTCCTCGGCGGCCCGGTACAGGGCCGTTCGGCTGCTGAGGGAGTCACTCGCACCGACCACGACACGAGCGGGCCCCACACCGTCGGCTTCAGACATGACCTCACCGTTCCACGTGTTCGTCTCCCGGACCGTCGTGCGCGCGGACGCGCCGTCGCTCCCACGGGCGGAGTCCACCCGGAGGGGCGCCGTCCGGCGCACTCCCGGCACGAGGTCCCGGGTACCCGCTCGGCGGCGTTCGGCACGTCCGCCTTCGGCCACGAGGGCGCGGGGAGCGCCACCGGGAGCCGGATACTCACTGTCAGATCCGGTCGACCGACCGTACACTGCAACCCACGCGTGCGCGTGCGGGGTTGAGCGGGGGGAACGGCATGTCCGGGGATCAGTACGGCACGTCCGGAGACGGTGACCACAGAGTCGGCGGCGACGCCGGAGACCGGCCGGAGACGGCCGCAGGGCAGTCGGGCGGCGGGGCCGGGGGACAGGCGGGCAAGGGGCCCGCAGGCCAGGCCGGCGCGGCCGGCGCGGCCGAAGACCGGTCGGAGGCGGGCTGGAGCCGGCCCGTGCCGCTCCAGGGCGGCCGCCCCGACCCGGCCGGACCTCCGTACGGCGTACCGGGCCCCCCGGCGACTCCGCCCGGGCAGGCGGGACCCCCATCGGCCCCCGCTGGGCCCCCGCCCGGCACGGCGGGCACCCCGTACGGGCCGCCCGGAACGCCGTACGGATCACCCGGCGGTCCCGGATCGCCGTACGGCCCGCCCGGTGGGGGCGGGTTCAACGCTTTCGACGGTTTCCACGGTCCCCAGGGACCGCCCGTGCCGCCCATGCCCTCCGCCCCGCCGCCCGCCCCCGCGGACGGCGTGCGGGCCGCCGGGGTGGCGCTGCTGAACCTCAGCGGTCTCGGCCTCGGGTACGCGCTCGTCCGCCGCCCCCTGCTGACCCTGCTCTGCTGTGCCGTGACCGCCGGTCTGCTGTTCCTCGCGCTGCCCGCGGACCCGGACGGCGTTCCGGTGCCCGCGCTCGCCCTCTACGCGGTTCTCCTCCTCGCGGCCGCCGCCCACGGTGCCGTGGTGGGCCTGCGGACCCGTCTCGCCTGGCCGCCGCGTGCCCCGCTGGCCCTCGCGCTCGGCGTCCTGCTCCTCGCCGTCCCGGCGGGCGGCGCGGTGCTGTACGACGACGCCCGTGACGAGGCCACCGAGCGGATGCTCCTCGACCGGCTGGACCACGCCGACCACCTCGTCGAGGCCGCCTCGGAGCAGCCGTTCACCCAGGCCAGGGCCGGCTACCGCCGTGCCCTGAACGCCTATGACGCCCTCGCCTCCGACCACCCCGGCTCCCGAGCCGCCGACCGTGTGCCCGGCCGGCTGCACGACTTCTACACGACGGTCGGCGCGCCCTACGCCCGCGGCCGGTACTGCGAGGCCGTACCGGCGCTCACCTTCCTGCGTACCGTTCCGCGCACCGTCGACCGCGCGCACCTCGGCTCGCTGGCCCGTTGGCCCGACGACCGGCTGGCCACATCCCTCTACGAGTGCGCCTCCGACGGGCTCACCTCGGGCGACGCCGAGTGGCCCGGCCTCTTCGGGGACCTGCTGACCACGTTCCCGGAGTCGGCGCAGGCGGCCGAGGTGGAACCGGCCGTGAAGTCGGCGGTCGGCAAGGCGGTCGGGGACGTGCGGGGGAAGGAACCGTGCACGGCGGTCTCCCGGCTGGAGGGCCTCTCCTCGCAGATCGGCGATCTGCCGGGGGAGAAGGCCGGGGTGGACGCGGCCCTGGCCAAGGACGCCGACCGGGCCGGCCGAGGCGCCGACGAGGGCGCCTACGCGTGCGGCGTCGACGAGTACGAGGACAAGGACTTCGACGCGGCCCTCGACAGCATGAGCGACTTCCTGAAGAACAACAAGCACCACAGGAACCGGGCCCGTGCCCAGAAGATCGCCATCGCCGCGGAGGTCGCGCAGACGATCCCGGCCGCGGGCAAGCGGCTGCCCACCACGGCCTCCGGCGGCAGCATCTCCGTCACGGTCAAGAACGACAGCCCCGACGACATCAGGGTCCTCTACACGGGCCCGGTCACCGGCAGTTTCACCCTCAAGGGATGCGGGGGCTGCACGGAGTACGACTGGGGCAGCACCCTGAGCCCCGGCTTCGAGCCCTGCGGCAAGAGCGGCCGGAACTATCCGCAGCGCACGATCTCACTGCCCGTCGGCACGACGTACTTCGTGCACAAGTCCCGCGGCAACGCGAGCACCACGACACCCTCGTCCGACACGGCCAAGCTCCGCCCCGGGTACGTCTACACGGAATGCGCGTACACGACACGCGGGCTCGGTGCCGGAACCGGCACGGGCACCGACGTCTGAACCCCACCCGTTCCGCGCGGGGTTCACGGGCCTCCGCCCATCCCCCGCGCGGGGTGCACGAGCCCCACCCGTTCCGGCGCGGAAACGGGTGGAGGCTCAGTGCGCCAGTGTCTGCGTGCCCAGGACCGTCAGCAGCGCCAGCCGGTCGGCGTCCTCACTGCCCGGCTCCGCCGTGAACACCATGATCCGGAGATCACTGCCGGACACGGAGAGCACATCGCAGTCCAGCGTGACGGCCCCCACCCGCGGATGGTCGATGATCTTGCGCGCCGCCTCGTGCGCGCCGACCGCGCCCGAGTCCCACAACTCGGCGAACCGCTCGCTGCGCGCCCGCAGTTCTGCCACCAGCCGCCGCAGACGCGGATCGTCCGGGTAGCGGGCGAAGGTCGCCCGTACGTCGGCCACGAGCGCCCGCTCGAACGCCCGCAGCGCCTCGGGGGTGTACCGGGCGCGGCTGCCCGGGCCGATGAAGTGCCGCCACACGCTGTTGCGTTCATCGCCCCGCCATCCGGACGGGTCGCCCATCAGCGCCGCGTACGGCGGATTGGCGAACAGCAGCGTCCAGGACGCGTCGAAGACGGCGACAGGGGTGCCCGACAGCCGGTCCAGCATGCGCTGCACACTCGGCGTGACATGCGTGGGCACGGTGCTCCCGCCCGGCGCCAGCAACCCGGCCAGCCGGAACAGATGGGCCCGCTCGGTCCCCGACAAGCGCAACGCCCGCGCGAGCGCCTCGACGACCTGGGGCGAGGGGTTCGACGCCCGGCCCTGTTCCAGCCGGGTGACGTAGTCGACCGAGATGCCGGCCAGCATGGCCAGCTCCTCGCGGCGCAGCCCCGCCGCCCGCCGCTGCCCCCCGGCCGGGAGACCCGCCGCCTCCGGGGACACCCGGTCCCGCCACCGGCGTACCGCACTGCCGAATTCCGCCGTCGCCATGCGTTCCAGTGTGCCCCGTCCGCCGTCCGGCTTCCTGGTACCGCTGGTCCCAGGAAGCGGGGACTCCTGGCAGGCCCGGCCGCACCGACGCAGCCTGGGACACATGACCACGACACTGATCACCGGGGCCAACAAGGGCCTCGGACACGAGACCGCCCGCCGCCTGACCGAAGCGGGCCACACCGTCTACCTCGGCGCCCGCGACGCCGAACGCGGCCGCCGGGCCGCCGAGGCCCTCGGCGCGCGCCCGCTCACCCTCGACATCACCGACGACGCCTCCGTCGCCGCGGCCGTCGAGACCGTCCGGGCGGACGGCGCCGGCCTGGACGTACTGATCAACAACGCCGGCATCGAGGGCCGGGGACCCGGCAACAGCGTCATCGGCGCCGCGGACGTCACGGCCGACATGATGCGCGAGATGTTCGAGACGAACGTCTTCGGCACGGTCCGGGTCACCCACGCCTTCCTGCCGCTGCTGCGCCGCTCCGCCGCCCCGGTCATCGTCAACGTCAGCAGCGGGCTCGCCTCGCTCACCGGACTGAGCACCCCGGGCACCCCGGCGTACGCCTACCCGGGCGTCGCCTACCCCGCTTCGAAGACGGCGGTCAACATGATCACCGTGCAGTTCGCGAAGGCGTTCCCGGAGATGCGGATCAACGCGGTGGAGCCCGGCTTCACCAAGACGGACCTCAACGGCAACACGGGGGTCCAGACCGTGGAGGAGGGCGCCGAGATCATCGTCCGGATGGCACAGGTGGGCGCGGACGGTCCCACGGGCGGCTACTTCGCTGCGGGCGGCCCGCTCCCGTGGTGACCCGGACGGGCTGCTTCGCCGCGGGCGGCCCACTCCTCCGGTGACCCGGGCGAGCGGGCGCGTCCGGAGCACCCGTGTCATCCGGGGCGGACGCTCACGGACGCGCGTCCGCCCGCCCCGGGCGGGCCGCCACGGGGGCGGGCCGGCCCGTCGCGGGCGGGTTCTGCCGCGGACGAGTGCGACGCGGACGAGTGCGACGCGGACGAGTGCGACGCGGACGGGCGTGCCGTGCCCCGTCCGGCCGGTTCCGCCGGTTCCGCCGGTCGGTGCGGTCAGCGGCGCGTGCGCAGCTTGCCCAGCAGGCGCTGCGCCTGGGCACGGCGCCGAGGGTCGGAGGCCGTGCGGCGCGCCTGGTCGATCGTCCGCCGGCCCTGCGGGCTCCTTGCGAACTGCTTGATGCGTTCCATGACTCCGGGCATGACGTTCCCTCCCGGCCGGTGGGCCCGCCAGGGCCTCCGCGCCTTCGGTCGGCGGTTCGCGCGCCGCCTTCCCGCGTACGCGCTCCCTGCCCCGGCTACCCCGCATCGGCCGCCCGGCACCTCCCCGCCGCCAGAGGCGCGGTTGCGGGCACCGGGCGTCATAAGGCGCGCGGTTGCGGGCACCCGGGGAGCACCGGCGACGCGTACAGCGGCGCCCGCGACCGTTGCCGTCCCGGCAACCGCTCGCAGCAGTACCGCTCACAGCAAGGAGGCATCCGTGGGACACGGCGGAGACGTCATTCACGAACTGACCACCGACCACCGCGAAGTGGAGGAGATGTTCGCCCGCTTCGAGGCACTGCCGACCGGGGACGGCCGCCGCAAGGAACTGGTCGACCAGGTCACCATCGAACTCGTGCGCCACTCCGTCGCGGAGGAGATGCACCTGTACCCGGCGGTGCGCAAGTACCTCCCGGACGGCGACTCCCTGGCCGACAAGGAGCTGGAGGACCACAGCACGGCCGAGCGCACCATGAAGGAGCTGGAGGGCTGCGAGCCGGACGACCCCCGCTTCGACCAGCTGATGACCTCGCTGATGAGTGAGATCCGCGAGCACGTCGCCGACGAGGAGAACAACCTGTTCCCGCGACTGCGTCAGGCGGCCGACGCCGAGGACCTGGAGAAGCTCGGCGAGAAGGTGCGTACGGCCAAGAAGACGGCCCCGACCCGGCCCCACCCGGCCTCCCCGGACAAGCCGCCGGCCAACAAGCTGCTCGACCCGGGCGCCGGCATGATCGACCGGCTCCGTGACGCGCTCTCGGGCCGAGGCAAGAACGGCTGAGGCGGAACCACGGAAGTCCGGGCCGGGCCCGCCGAGGTAGGGCGGGCCCGCGCGGCCGGACGGCGCCGGGGCCGGGGGCGGCTGCGGCCCCCGGCCCCGGCGCGTTCAGGCATCCGCGCTCATGTACGCACGTCCCCGCACGGCGGCGGACCGCCGAGGAGCGGAGGCACCGTCGTTCCGGCGCGATCGGTGATGCACCCGTACCCCGGCCGCCTCTTTTGCCGAAACGGCAAGGCGCGTCGCCCGGGTTGTCGCCGGTGCCGCAGGATCGGTCCCGCGTACCCCGTTCGTACGGTCACGCGTACCGTTCCGCCGATACCCCGGGAGACCTCGTGCCCCTCACCCCCGCCACCGGAGCACCCGTCCACCGCCTGGTGCCCTCGCCCGCCGGGCGGACCCATCTGGTCGAACAGGGCGAGGGCCCCCTGGTCCTGCTCGTGCACGGCTTCCCGGAGTCCTGGTACTCCTGGCGCCACCAGCTCCCCGCCCTCGCCGCGGCCGGCCACCGTGCCGTGGCCATGGACGTGCGCGGCTACGGGCGGTCCTCCCGGCCCGAGGCGATGGAGGCCTACCGCATGGTCGAGCTGGTCGAGGACTGCGTCGCCGTCGTGGAGGCCCTCGGCGAGCGGACGGCCGTCGTCGTGGGCCACGACTGGGGCTCCAACATCGCCGCCACCT
The DNA here is from genome assembly GCF_036189845.1 of Streptomyces griseoaurantiacus. NCBI lineage: Bacteria > Bacillati > Actinomycetota > Actinomycetes > Kitasatosporales > Streptomycetaceae > Streptomyces > Streptomyces griseoaurantiacus. The sequence continues at coordinate 7,047,217 of NZ_CP108326.1, forward strand.
GCGCACTCCTGCGGCCCGAGGTGTTCCGCGCCGTCGCGATGCTCAGCGTCCCCTACGCCCCGCCCGGAGGCCCCCGGCCCACCGAGGCCTTCGCGAGGATCGGCGGCGAGGACGAGTTCTACGTGTCCTATTTCCAGCAGCCCGGACGCGCCGAGGCCGAGATCGAGCCCGATGTACGGGGCTGGCTGGCCGGCGTCTACGCGGCGCTGTCCGCCGACACCATGCCCGCCGCCGGCGCCCCCGACCCGCACTTCGTATCCCGCGGCGGCCGGATGCGCGACCGCTTCCCCGCCGACCGGCTGCCCTCCTGGCTCACCGAGGAGGAACTCGACGTCTACGCGGGCGAGTTCGAGCGGACCGGTCTGACCGGGGCGCTCAACCGCTACCGCAACATGGACCGCGACTGGGCCGACCTCACCGCCCACCACGGCGCCGCGATCACCCAACCCTCCCTGTTCGCGGGCGGCGCGCAGGACGCCTCCACCCGCTGGATGAGCGAGGCGATCGAGGCCTTCCCCCACACCCTGCCCGGGCTGGTGGGCTCGCACCTGCTGGAGGGCTGCGGCCACTGGATCCAGCAGGAGCGCCCGGAGGAGATCAACCGACTGCTGACGGACTGGCTCGCCGGACTCCCGTCCGCCTGACGCCTCGGGCCGGGACCCTCGGCGGGGGCACCGGGGCGGCCCCGCCGGTGACACCCGGCCGGGCTCCGGCGGGGACGCCCGGGTGGGGCCGCGCCTGCGCCGTACGGGTGCCACGTACGAACCCGACCGCGCGGTCCCCGGCGCGTACCGCCGCCTCCCCGGGAGCCGCACGACCAGCATGGTCCGGCGGCTCCCGCGCGCGCCGCACGACCAGGGCGCGTGCGAAACCGTGCGCAGCGACCGTCCCGTGCGGTCCCGTCCCGTCCCCTCCCGGCGGAGGCCGAAGCCATGTCGGACCGCGAACCCCGCGACGCCACACCCGCCCCCGGCGCCACCGCCGTACCCCGGGGCCGGGCCAGGAGCCGGCGACCCAGTGAGGTCACCCTGTTCAGCGGCGTCTACGGCCTCGTCATGGCCGGCGCGATGGCCGCCGCGCTCGACAGCCCCGGCGAACCCTCCGACCCGGGCTCCGACGCGCTCTGGGTGCTCCTCACCGCCGTCGCCTCCGCGGCCGCCCACGGCTACGCCCACGTCGTCGCCCACCGCGCCTCCTCGGGCGGCCGGGGTGCCCGCGCCGGGCTGCGCGCGATGGCCGCCGAGTGGCCCGTGGTAGCCGCGGCCACCCCCACCGTCGTCTTCCTGCTGCTCTCCCTGCCGCCGCTGTGGACGGAGGGAACGGCGGTCGACACCGCACTGCTGCTCAACACCCTGCTGCTCACCGGCTGGGGCGTGTGGACCGCGCGCAGCGCGGGCCGCGGCTGGCCCGCGTGCCTGCGCGCCGGGGCCGTCGACATGATCGTCGGACTGGTCATCATCCTGGCCAACGCCCTGATCAAATAGGCGCGTTGGGCCTACTGCCCAAGAGATGTACGGGGCACGAATCAGCCAACCACCGTGGCGGACCGGCCGTTGTCACCCGGCCCGCCTCCGGATCGTACGGCGCGATCTGGCCGGAACGTGATCAGTGTGCTTCCCTGAGAACAGAACCGCACGATTCCACCCGCAACTCGGCACACCGCAGTGCCGGTTGCGGGTTGACACATGTCCACAATCGCCCGGCCCGCACACGCACGGAGCCGGCGACGAGAGCGAGCACGGGGGCGATGAAGACGTCAGCGAGCGACGTGGAGTTCGACGTGGTGAACCTGTCCGGTTCGGCCTCGGCGGCCGTGGACCTCGACGACTTGCCGGACAGTGCGCTCGGGGAGTCCTTGCGGCGGGTGCTGCGCGATGTCGTCGACGGGACGCTCTCCGACGTGGCCGGGTTCAGTTCGGCCATTTGACCCTCCGCGTGGTGGCACGACGAGACGCTCTGGCGAGATCGGTCGGGTACCGGGAGCAGGAGGTGGCGAGTGTCGGAGGTCCGGCCCTTCCGGGAATGGGTGGTCAAGGTCGCGCAGCCCTGCAATCTGGCCTGCGACTACTGCTACGTCTATGAACTCCAGGATTCGACCTGGCGGGACAAACCTCGCGTGATGTCGCTGGAGACGGCCGAACGTCTTGCCGGGAGAATAGCGGAACACGCGCGGGCCCACGCACTGGAGGAGGTCCGCATCGTCCTCCACGGCGGGGAGCCGCTGCTCGCCGGGAGGGAACGGATCGAAGACTTGGTAACGGTCCTTCGGTCCGCGCTCCACAGCGTTGCCCGTTGTGATATTTCCTTGCAGAGCAACGGAACACTCCTTGATCCACTCTGGTTGGAACTGTTCCGCCGGCACCACGTGTCGGTGGGGGTCAGCCTTGACGGTGACCGTGGGACCAACGACCTGCATCGTCGTTCCAGGAACGGACGGAGTAGCTACACCGCCGTCCGGAGGGGGCTGGAACTGTTAAGGCAACCGGGGAACCGTGCCCTCTACCGGGGTCTGCTGTGCACGGTGGATGTCACGACCGATCCGACGGCCGTCTACGAGGAGTTGCTGTCCCACGAGCCCCGCGCCATCGACTTCCTCCTGCCGCACGCGACGTGGGAGCATCCTCCGCCGCATCACGACCCCCGGCGCACGCCGTACGCACGGTGGCTGCTGACCGTCTTCGAACGCTGGTACTCCGCGCCGCACCGGGAGACCCGGATCCGTCTGTTCGACGATCTCCTGGACCTCTCGCTCGGCGGGTGGGCGCGGTCGGCGAGTGTGGGACTGGGGGAGACGGACTTCATCGTCGTCGAGACCGACGGAACGATGGAGCTGCCCGATTCCCTCAAGGCGGCTTACGAGGGTGCCGCCGCCACCGGGATGAACGTCCTCGACCACGACTTCGACGCACTGGCACGCCATCCGGCCGTCGTCGAGGCGCGGGGCGGGGGACGGGAGACGCTCGCTGAGGAATGCCGGAAATGCACCGTCGTGCGCATCTGCGGGGGAGGGCTGCGCACCCACCGCTTCGCGCCCGATACGGGGTTCGACAACCCGAGCGTCTACACCGCCGATCTGCGCGTCCTGACGACGCACATCCGGGACCGCGCACTGGCGGACGCCGCCGCACTGCTGGGGAGGGCCTCGTGACCCCCTTCGACACACTGCGCATGACGGCCGCCGACTTCGCGGCCGTGGCGGGCTGCCGTCCCACGAGCCAGGCGCTGACCGTGCTCCGCGAGGGGCAGATCAGCAGACGGCTGCTGATGCTCAAGAGCGTCGCCGACATGGCCCGGCGCACCGTGCCCGGGCTGTGGTCGCGATCCGGTGCCGCCGACGGATGGGAGCTTTGCGGGAGGGCTCGCGGGGCCGACGCGCAGGCGTTCGAGTGGGTGGTACTCGCACCTCACGTCGGGGTGTGGCTCGGCCGGTGTCTGAGAGCGCTCACCCGTTCCGGCCCGGCCTCCCGACTGTCCGTGGACCTGTCCCGGCTCGGGTCGTTCGCCGCCGCCGCCGCGTTACGCGCCGGTCTGCATCCCGACATCACACTGTCCACGCCGGACGGCCTGCTCTGGCTGCCGACCCTGGGCGTGGCCGAACTGCCCGAGGGGACCCGACGGGTCCGGCTCGACGGCCCGTATCTGCGTCTGGCGGGACGGACAGTCGGCCTGCGTGAGGACCAGGGTCGGCGACTGGCCACGGAAGGCCCGCGGTGGCTCTCCCCGCACCGCGTCACGGTTCACCCGGACGGCAGGGGGCCGGTGCTGTCGGTGGCCATCGACGACGTCGACCCCTACCGGCTGCCGGCCCATGGTCATCCCGTGCAGAAGCGGCAGGACTCCTTCCAAGTGGCCCATTGGGAGCAGACGCTGGGGGAAGCCTGGCGGCTGCTCGCAGCCGTCCTGCCCGAGCGTGCCGACGCCTGTGCCGGGCTGTGCACCACCCTGGTGCCCTTGCTCCCGGATCCCGCCGGACGTGGCCGCAGTTCGTCGTCGCGGGAGACCTACGGTGCGGTGGCGGTCGCTCCCCAGGACGATCCCGAGCGCCTGGCGGAGACCCTGCTCCACGAGACCGCGCATGTCTCCTTCGCCGCCCTCACCGATCTGGTCGATCTGGCGGACCCGCACGATGAGTCGCGGCACCGCGTGGGCTGGCGCCCGGACCCCCGCCCCGTCGGGGCAGTACTGACCGGTGCGCATGCGCACCTGGCGCTGCTGGAGTTCTGGGCCCGCCGTGCCCGGGAGACGAGCGACGCGACGGCCCGGATCGCGGCCGCGCGCCACGAGCGCTACGGCCGCCAGGTCGCCGCCGCCCTCCGTCAATTGCACGGCCACCGTGCGCTGACGCCGCGCGGGGCCCTCTTCGTCGACCACATGATCGCCGAGGCCGAACACCATGGTCGGCGGGTGCGCCGGTTCCAGGCAGGGCATCACCCGGGCGGAGGGCTCGAAACGTCGTCCTCCCTTCGAGTGACGTCCGGTGATGCGGCACTTCCCAAGGGGAACGAGGGCCGTTCACCGCAGGGGCACGCGGTGGGGACCGGTGAAGCATCCGCCACTACGGGCGGGAACGCATCAGCCATTCAGACGAGGAGGGGGGCATGGACGGAGCAGCCGACGGCGGGGTGGCAGCGCGAGAACGGGCTGAACGCCCCATATTGTGCGTGAGTGTCATTGCCGTCTCTATCGCCCGTAAAGGGAGATTCGGTCGATCCTGGGTGCAGGATGGCAGCGAGGCCTGCGGCGCCTCCATGCCGTGGCACGCCCGGAGGCCGCCCATGCCCTGGGAACGTGTCATGCAACTGGAGTCACGGTGAGCCACTTCTACCTGAGTCATGTCCGCAGGGTCGACGAGGAGTGGGTCGCGGCGTTCTTCCGTGATCTGAGCGCGGCGGTGGCGGCGTGTACCGGACGTCCCTCCGAAACGCTGGGCTCGCGCGGCGATCCGTACACCCTTGAGGTGCCTCTCGATTCTTTGAGTCGTTCCACCGTTCTTGTCGCGCTCCTTTCACCGCGTTACTTCAGCCAGTCATACTGCGTTGCCGAGTGGAACTACTTCCAGCAGCGGCTCGACGTGCACTGGTCCCGTACCGGTCGCCGCGCCGACGCCGTCATTCCCGTGGTCTGGGAACCGGACCCGGATCACCCTCCGGCGGCCACCTCCCCGTTCCCTCCCCTGAGTGTGCCGTCGCAGGCCTATCAGCGGGACGGTGTTCTGCACCTGCTGCGCCTGAAAGCCCGCTACCAGGACGAGTACAACGAAGTGCTGGACGCCTTGGCGCGCCGGATCACGGCAGCCCGCGAGCAACTGCCGGAAATGCACGGCTTCCGGACGACGACAGGCGCAGGCGTCCGGCCGGGCGCTCGTGCGGGCAGGAGGGCCGTCGACTTCGTCATGGCTTCGATGTCGCGCCAGGACCTGCCCGCCGACCGGCAGGCGGGGCAGTTCTACGGGGACCGCCCCCTGGACTGGTCGCCCTACGCCCCGGAGGGCAAGGGCGCGCTCGCTTCCCTCGTGACGGACGTGGCCACCGCCCTCGATCTTGCCCCCGACGTCCTCGCGCTGGACGACAAGGCCGTCGATCGGGTGGGCCGGGACCCCGACCGGTTGGTGGTACTGCTGGTGGACGCCTGGGTCGCCAGAGTCCGGGAGAAACAACGGTTGTTCGCGGCCGTCGACGGTCGTCCCGGCCGGTCCACCACCGTGCTCGAGCCGCGCAGCGAGGACGACACCGAGTCGGCCGCCCGCTCCACCGAACTCGACGAGGCGGTCGACCGCATGCTCCCGCTCCTGCGGAGCAGCTTCGCCGAGTACCAGCGGTGGAGCCTGCCCGACTCCGAACGTTTCACCTCCGCGCTCCGCAAGGCCCTCATCCGCCTGCAGAACGACGCAATGAAGTCCGTGGAGGCCGACCGGGCTCCGGCGCCGACCACCGGTCTCGCACCATTTCCCCTGCTTGGAAGGCGTTCCTCATGAAGTTCGACTCGGGTGACGCCGGCACCGCCGAGTCCGGCACCATCGTCACCTTCTACTCGTTCAAGGGCGGCACCGGCCGCACGATGTCCTTGGCGAACGTGGCGTGGATCCTCGCCAGCAACGGCAAACGCGTGCTCGTCATGGACTGGGACCTCGAGGCACCGGGCCTGCACCGCTACTTCACGCCCTTCCTGGGGGACCCCGATCTCGCCTCCACCGAGGGCCTGATCGACCTCGTCCGCAAGTTCGAGCTGCGCGTGCCGCGCACGACCGACGAGGACCTGCGCGAATACGCCCGCGTCGAGCGCTACGCCACGACGCTGACGACCACCTTCCCGGACGGCGGGTACATCGACTTCGTCTCCTCGGGCAAGCAGACCGAGGAGTACTCGGAGACGATCAACACCTACGACTGGCGCGGTTTCTACGAACGCCGGGACGGAGCGGCTTTCCTTCACGCGCTGCGCGAGGACATGCGTCGCAACTACGACTACGTCCTGATCGACAGCCGCACCGGCTTCGGCGACACCTCGGGCATCACGACCATGATGCTCCCGGACGTCCTCGTCAACTGCTTCACCCTCAACACCCAGTCGGTCGACGGCGGCGCGGACATCGCCCGGGACGTCAAGCGCGGGGCCCCCCACGTGAAGATCATTCCTGTGCCGATGCGGGTCGACTACGCCGAGCAGGAGAAGCTCGAGGCCAGCCGCGACCACGCCCGCCGGCGCTTCCAGGAGTTCCTCAAGGACACCCCCCGCGCCGCCGACCCCGACAGCTACTGGGGCGCGGTGGAGATCCCCTACCGCTCGTACTTCGCCTACGAGGAGGTCCTGGCCACCGTCGCCGACACGCCCCGGCAACCGGCCTCCCTCCTCGCCGCCTACGAGCGCCTCACGGCCACCGTCACCGACGGCGCGATCACCGCCGTCCAGCCGATCGACGAGCAGACCCGCAGGCAACTGCTGGCGCGCTTCCAGCGCGTACGGATGCCCGGCGGGGGCTTGGTGCCCCGTGTTCGGCTGGACTTCGCACTGCGGGACGGGGCCTGGGCGGAGTGGCTCGCCGCCCAGATGCAGGCCGCGGGTATCGCGGTCACCCAGCGTGGAAGCAGTCCCTCCGTCCCCCTCGCCGCCCGCCCGGCGGAGAGCGCCGACGTGGTCATCGCCCTGCTCTCACCCGACTTCGCGACCACTCCCGTCGCCGACGAACTTCGTGCCCTCGCGTCCGCTCCCGAGGGCCCAAGGATCATCGGACTGCGTGCCCGGGAGCACACCCCGGAGCCGGCGCTGCGCGGACTGCCGGGGTTCACCCTCGCCGACCTGCCGGCGCAGCAGGCACTCAATCAGGTGTTCGGGCTCCTGGACCTGGAACCGCCCGCCGCCGTCGCCACCGAGGGCCCGGCCTACCCTGGCCTGGTCCCCAAGGCCTTCAACGTGCCCCCGCGCAACAACGTCTTCACCGGCCGGGACGGGTACCTTGAGCACGTACGCTCCGAACTCGGCGCGGAGGCGCTGCGGCAGGACACCCCGGTGGGCAGGGTGGTCCTCTACGGGCTGGGTGGTATCGGAAAGACCCAGATCGCCCAGGAGTATGTCCACCGCTACGGTTCCCAGTACGACGTCGTGCACTGGATCCCTTCCGAACAGCCGGAAGCGATCCCGCAGTTGCTCGCCGACCTGGGCACAGAGCTGGAACTCCCCGGCGCCTCGGTCGACGAACGTGTCCAGGCCACCCGAGCCGCGCTGCGCACGGGAAGGGTGGGCCGCTGGCTGCTGGTCTTCGACAACATCGAGAGTCAGGGTCCGGACCGTCCCGAGGCCTCCGTCTCGCAGTACATCCCCGACGACGGTCCCGGCCACGTCATCGTGACCGCACGGCGTTCACCCATCGGCCAGAGCCAGGCGTCCATGGAGGTCGACGCGTTCAGCCGGTCCGAGAGCGTCGCACTGCTGCGTCGCCGGGTGGACGGACTGTCGACCTCCGACGCCGACCGGATCGCCGACAGGCTCGGCGACTTCCCGATGGCCATGGAGATGGCGGCGGCGTGGCTGCGGCAGACCGCGATGCCCCTGGACACCTACCTCGACCTGGTGAACAGCCGAGTCAGCGCCGTGCTGCGGCGGGAAGGTGCCACCGGGGACGGGCCGCAGCAGTCCCTGACGGCGGTCTGGCGACTCTCCGTCGACCGGCTCGCCCAGGACCGCCCGGCCGCCGTCCGCCTGCTGGAACTCTGTTCGTTCCTCTCACCCGAGCCCATCGCGCACTCGCTGCTCTACAGCGACGGCATGCGCAACTACCTCGCCGAAGCGACCGGGGACAGTTCCGTCTTCGACCCGATGGTGATGGGTTACCTGATCCGCGACCTGGGCCGGTACGCCCTCGCCACCGTGGACCAGCGCAACCGCTACATCCAGGTGCACCGGCTGCTCCAGGCCGCGGTCCGCGAGTGGCTCCAGGAGGACCCTGCCCGGGAGGAGCGCATCCGTCACCATGCCCACCTGGTGCTGGCCAGCGCTCTGCCTTCGGCGGCGCTGCCGGAGGAGGACACGACGGTACGCCAGCGCTTCGCGGAACTCCTGCCGCACCTCGAACCGTCCAGGGCGGTCTCCAGTACCGACCCACGCGTCTGTGAATGGGTCATCCGCCAGGTCCGCAACCAGTGGGGGATCGACGACCACCGTGCCGCAGCCGCCCTGGGCCGCCGCGCCCTCGACACCTGGGGCGAGTCACTGGGCCGTGACCATCATCTGACGCTGCGTCTGGCCGCCCAGGTGGCCAACCCGCTGCGGTCCCTGGGACGGTTCGAGGACGCGTACGAACTGGATGCAGACACCCTGCGCCGCCAGCGCGAGCAACTCGGCGACGCCCACGGCCACACCCTGGTGACGGCCCGCAACTATGGGGGCGACCTGCGCGGCCTCGGCCGTTATCAGGAGGCTTACGAGTCCGACAAGGGCACCTACGACCTCTGCCGCACCAACCCCGACTTCGGAGAGGAACACGAAGCGACACTGCGGGCCGCCAACAACCTGGGCGTTTCACTCAACCTGGCGGGCCGGCCCGCGGAGGCACTCCGCCTGGCCGAGGACACGTACGCGAAGTGCCGCTCGGCGCTCGGCGTGCGAAACCGGCTCACCTGGATCCTGGCCAACGGTGTGGCACTGGACCGCCGCGAGATGGGCGACTACCAGAGTTCTCTCGACCTGCTGACCGAGATCCGCAGGCGGTTCGCCGGTCTGCTGGGTGAGGGCGCGGACGACGTGCTGCGCACCGACGCCTCCCTTGCCGTCACTCAGCGTCGGCTGGGCAATCACACGGCTGCCGAGGCGCTGACCCGCACGACGATGAACGCGTACCGTCAGCGCTACGGGGAGTTCCACCCTGAAACCATGTCGTGCGGCGCCAACCTCGCCTGCGACCTGCTCGCCCTGTCGGAGACCCAGCCCGAACGGCGCGCCGAGGCGGCCGAGTTGGGCAAGCGTAATCTCGAGGTCTACAAGGGTCAGCTCGGCGCCGATCACCCCTTCACCCTCGCCGCCGCCACCAACCTCGTGGCCATTCTGCGCAACCAGGACGAGGCCACGGAGGCGTTGAAGCTCGGTGACGACACCTTGCGGCAGTTGGTCGGACGGCTGGGGGAGCAGCATCCCGCGGCCGTCGCCTGCCGGGCGAACCGTGCCGGGGCGCTCTCCGCGCTGGGGCGGCACCGGGAGGCGACGGCGGAGGACGAGAAGGTGCACGAGGCCTATCTCGCGCTGTACGGTCCCGACCATCCGAGGGTGCTGTGCGCGCGGTACAACGCGGCTTTGGAGCGGATCCTCGCCGGGGACGAGGAGGCGGAGACCGCGCTGCGGGAGGCCGGGGAGGACACGGAGCGCAAACTCGGCCCGCGGCACCCCACCTGCCGGGCCATGGTCAACCGCCGGCGCATCGACTTCGACCTGGAGATGCCGCCGATCTGATCGGTGACCGCCCTTGAAGACGAAGAGACACGCCCCACGGGCCCCGGCCGACCGGCCGGGGCCCGTCGGGGTGTGGTCCGGGCGTCCGCGCCGCGGTCGACGCGCGTCAATTCTGGCGTGAGGTCGCGTACTTGCGGACGAAGCGGCGGACCGTGCGGTTCATCTCCTCCTCGCGCCAGGCCGGCAGGCCGTCCAGCAGGGTGTGGGCGCCGGCGGTGCCCAGCAGGTCGCCGTCGACGACGAACAGGAACAGCACGCCCACCGGGAACGCGGCGTCCAGGGCGCGGACCAGGTCGGTGTCCGGGGGGTGGGGGACGATGACCACCACGGGGCCGAAGTCCCGTTCGTGTTCGCGCAGGGTCTCCTCGTCGTAGACGTCGACGTCCTCCAGCAGGTCCCGGATGCCCTCCACGAGGCCGTCCAGGACGCCGGTGCCCGCGGTGATCGGCACGACGAAGTGGTCCCAGGCGAGGGGTTGTTCGGTCGCCCGGTGGACGTAGCGGCGCGCGGTGTCCGTGGAGCGGGCGGGCAGTACGGCGACGCGCGGGCCCGCACCGCACAGGGCCTCGCGCATCCGGGTGGCCTCGGCGCCCGGCACCCTGGCGTGGGTCACGCTCAGTTCGATCAGTTCGCGGGAGTCACCGGGTCCGGGCAGCGGCAGGAGTTCGGTCAGGGCGGCGCGCAACGGGTCGGCGTCCGCCTCCTGTTCGCTGGGCCGTTCGGCGAGCAGACCGGAGGCGAGGCGGTGCTGCTTGAGGGGGGAGAGGCCGGCCAGCGGCACCCCCAGTGTCGCGCTGGCGCGGTCCAGGCTGCGGTCGGGCACCTCGCGCAGGTGCCGTACCACCTGGTGGTGCACCCGGGAGTCGTTCAGTCCGGCCCGCATCAGCTCGAGCTGCGGGGCGATGTCACGCCGTACCGCTTCCAGATCGCCCCGTTCCGGCCACTCGACGGTCTGCCGCCGGGTCGGGTTGAGGGAGTTGAGTCCGCTGCGCTCCAGCGCCTCGAGGTCCACCTCCGGCAGCATCAGCAGGATGACGGGGAAGCCGTCGGTGCGGTTGCGCAGTTCCGCCATGGCGAGTTCGTTCTGCACGTGCTCGGACCGCAGGGCGTGCACCGAGACGATGAGCAGCATGCCGTGCGCACTGCCCATGCCGTCGGAGATCGCCTCCATCCACTCCTGCCCGGGCACCAGCGACTCCCGGTCCACGACGACCGGGGCGCAGCCCTCCGCCCGCAGCAGCTCCTCCATGGCACGCCGTGCGGGCCAGCAGTTGCACGGGCAGTCCAGGGGTTCGCTGCGGCTGAGGAAGACATGGGGACCGGGCATGGTGCTCCTCGCTGAACTGGGGACGGGGCTGACGTCGGCCGGTCGCGGCTCGCGGCGTGCGGCGTCAGGGGGTGGGTGGGCCGAAGGGGTCGGTCGCCTCCGCCGACCGGGAGTGCTGAGCGGGACGGAGCCGGAACCAGCGGGTGCGGCCCGGTCCGAGGGGGAGGGTGAGGACGCCCTCGGCCGCGCGTACGGTTTCCGGTTCGTCGGCGGCCGGGTGCGGTGCGGGGATGTCGTGGGCGATCTCGACGAATGCGGCCGCCGGCGTCGGGTCCGGTACGGGGATCCGGGCGAGGACGGGGGTGTCGGCGGTGCTGGTCAGACACAGCACCGTCTGGCCCGCGTGGCTCCGGCGGACGGCGGTGAGCCGGGGGTCCCCGGTGGGGAGAAAGGTGAAGTCCTCGCCGTGAAGGGCGAGTTGGGTGGCGCGGGCGGCCAGCAGGGTGCGCAGTGCCGTCGTCCGGGGCGTCGCCGCGTCCAGCACGGCGAAGGGGACCTCGTGGCAGCCGGGCAGGGCCAGCAGCAGGCACGCCTCCGGGTACGGGGTGCCGGGCGGCAGCGCCCACGGGGACAGCGGGCCCGGGGCGTCCGCCGGGACGCCCGGAGGTGCGCCGACGAGGAGGTGGCAGTGGGCGGCGGCCGTTGCGGAACCGCTGGCCGGCTCCGGCCCGTCCGGAGCCTCGTGCCCGTCCGCCACTCCCACCAGTGCCGCCCCCGGGAACGCGTCCAGCAGGTGGCGCAGCCGGACCAGCAGGGGCTCGGGCCAGCGCGCGGCCTCGCGCAGCCGCAGGCCGTCGAGCCCCTCCTCCAGCAGGTCGTACGCCCGCCGCAGCAGCGGCCCGTGCGCGGCGGTGCCGTCCGGCGGGTCGAGGCAGGCGAGAAGGCGCAGGCCCTGGGCCCGTGCCTCCTCCACCAGCGCCGTCGTGCCGGGCGCCCCCGGCTCGCAGGAGGCGGGCAGGCAGACGTGGCCGAGGCCCCAGCGGCGTGCCCGCGAGGGCAGCTGGGGATCGCTCGCAGGCAGCACCACCCCGACGCTGTCGCGGAGCCAGGCGGGGCCGGCGCCGCCCGGTGCGGCGGGCACGGGGGCGGGGGTGAACAGGTGGGCCCGGCCGTCCTCGGAGCGGATCTCCACCTCGCCGCCGTGGCCCGTCAGCAGCAGGCGCCCGCTCGGAGCGGGACACACCTCCCGCACCGGGAAGGGGACCGGCGCCCCCGTCGCGGGACCGCCCTCCGGCCACGGCAGCCGCAGCAGCCGGGGGCCGCCGTCCGCCGCGACGACGAGACCGGACTCGGGCGAGACGGCGAGCGAGGTCGCCGGGGCCGGCAGCACAGCCAGGACGTCCCAGTCGTCCTCCTCGCGGTCGCGGCGGCCGGTGGCCGTCTCTCCGGCTCCGTCCACCCCGTCGCCGCCCGCCTCCGGGGCACCGTCCGGGCGCCAGGCGTGCACCCGGCCGTCCTCCGTCGCCCACACCACCGCGCCCGAGGCCGGGTCGCCGGTCAGGGCGGTGATCGCCTGGCCGGTGCCCCACAGTGTCGTCGGCGGACCTGTGCCCGAGGCCGGGCGGTGGACGACGAGGTCGCCCCGGGCGTCCGCCACCGCCACCGTTCCGGCCCGCACCGAGGACCAGAGTCCCACCACCCGGGCCGAGTGCGTCAGCCGTGCCAGTTCGCGGCGCGGGTCGCCGTCGGCCGCCAGGACCACGTCGGTCCCCGACACCAGGCACAGCACGGTCTGCCGGGCCAGCCGCGACCAGCCGAGCGCCGTCGGCTCCGCCGCCGCGGCCGGAAACCGGTGCAGTACGGCGTCGGCGGTGCCGTCCAGTGCCGTCGACACCACGTGCAGTCCGCTGCCGGTCAGGGCGGCCGTGGCGGCGGGACCCGCGTCCGCGACGGCCAGCAGGGTGGGTGCCTCGGGCAGTTCGAGAGGCAGTACGGTCTCGCCGTCGTCGACCGACAGAGCGGTGTGCCCGTCGGCGGTGACCGCCGTCGCCCCGCGCCCGGCAGCCCGCACGCAGGCCAGGGTGCCGCCCAGCTCCGCCCGCGCGTGCAGCACCGTGCCGTCGGGAAGGGCCTCGGCGATCACACCGAGGCGCAGCGCGGCCCGCTCGTCCGCGTACATGTCCAGCTCGTGCCAGCCGGCCCCGGGCAGCGCTGCGCGCAGCCGCAGCCGGACCCGGGCGGCGCCGCTCGCCGGGCAGACCAGGGCGTCGGGTTCCGGCGGCCGGGTCAGGACGAGGCCGTCGGCCACCGGCCGCACGCCGATGTCGACCTCGCTGTGGACCAGGGACCGCACCGCCCGCACCCGGTCGGCGTCGGTACGGGCGGCCACACCGGTGGGCGGTTCCATGCCCAGCCGTTCCGCCGCCATGACCTGCAGCCGCCAGGCCGGCCAGGAGCCGTGCACGTCCTCCGGCAGCCGGGGCAGGAAGCGCAGCACCCAGCGGCTGGCGTCGGCCGCCCCGGCACCCTCGGCGAGGACCTGCCGGAACAGGGGTGCCAGTGCCTCCTCGACCTCCGCCTCGGCGGGGCGCGGACCGATCGTCGCCCGCCACAGCAGGTCCTCGAACGCGCGGACGAGGGGAGGGGCGGACCGGTGGGCGGTGCGGGTGTACTCGCGGACCGAGCCGAGCAGGCTCAGGTCCCGTGCGGACAGTTCCTGGCGCAGCTCGGCGCTCACCTCGGGGTTGAGGACGAGGGCCCGGCTGTCGGCGGCCTCCACCAGCGGTGAGAACCACAGCCTGGCCTCGAGCCCGATGCCGCTGCGCGGCAGGAACCGCAGCCGGGCGCCGCGCAGGAAGTACGGCTCGGCCTGTGCCGCCAGGCACAGCGAGCGCGCCAGCAGCACCACGTCGGGCTGGTCGCGGCGCTGCTCGGCGATGAGCCGGAAGGCGCTGCTGCGCTCGGGTGCCGCCGTCACGAGCCGCGCCCCGGCCTGCGCCGGCCGCCCCGGGCGGTGGACCGCCCCGTGCGCACCGGGATGCCGCGGTCCAGGGTGAGCAGCGTGGTGAGCTGCCGGATCGCGGACGGGTACTGCCGCACGGGGTGCGGGGTGAGGCAGACGACGGGGGTGCCCGCGGCGCACAGCCGGCGCAGGTACGGCAGCCACTGGGCGGGGCCTGCGTGGTGGCGGCCGGGAACCGGGGGCCGCAGCAGGCCGAGGTCGGACATCAGCAGGACCGGCTGCCCGTGCGGCGGGACGGGCCGGGGCTCCCAGGTGCGGCCCCCGTCGCGGCTGGCGCCCCGGGTGAGCCGGAAGTCGAGGACGGTCAGCCGGTCGGGCGGCAGCACCCGGGCGGCCAGGGCGGCGAGCCAGGACTGGTCCTCGCGGAAGGGCCGCATGGATTCGCCCCGGTCCAGCAGCAGGTGCGCCCCGGCCCTGGTGGTCGCCCGCTGCCGGTAGGGGACCCGGGGACGGCCGAGGGGGCCGCCCGCGAGGCCCCGGACCACCAGCTCCATGAGCCGGTCGTGGTCGACGGTGTGTCCGTCGCGGTACGTGGCGGCCACGGCCAGGAAGACGGCCCGTTCGGTCCGCGGGTCCCAGGGCGGGGCGGGCCGGGGCGGGGCGCTGGTCCAGGGCACCTCGAGGATGTCGGGCGGTGGTGGCGGGTCCGTCGGGTCGGTGAGGTCGCGCAGGGCGGGCTCGCCCTCGGGTCCGGTGGGGTCCGGCGGGGGGACCGGCGCCCGGAGCATGAGGAGGGAGGCACCGGTGGGGGCGGGGAGCGTGGAACGCGGGCCCCGTCGTGCGCCGTCGGACGCGGATTCGGTCCGGCGGCGCGCGACCGCGGGGGTGACGGGCCCCGGCTCCTCCCCGCTCCGGTCCCCGCCTGCGCCGTCGGCCGGCGCCGGTCCGGTACGGCGGGAGGCAGGCCGCGGGCGGTCCCGGCGGTCCGGCCGGGGCCCGGAGTCGGCGTGCAGGGAGCGCACCGGACGGCGCTCCGCCCCCCGTCCGCCGCCCCCTGCTCCCGGCCCGCCGCTCGCGCCGGTCCCGTCGGGACCCGGGCCCGGCGGCACGTCCCGGCCGGCTCCCGCGGGCAGCCCCATCGCCTCGGCCAGCCGTGCCACGCCGTCCGCGTCCCGTACACCCAGCAGGCGGGCAGCCCGCAGCAGGTCCCCCACCTGGGTCCGGCCTCGGCTCATGCGTACGGCAGGACGTCGGGGGAGCCCTTCACCATGGCGAGGTCCGCCACGGCACGCCATTCCGGGGAGCCGGCGGTGAGACCGAGCTGCCGGCAGGCCCGCAGGGTGTCGAGGAATTCCGCGGTGCTCGCGACCGGCCGTGCGACGGAGGACTCGGCGTCGAACATCTCGGCCAACTCGCCCGCCAGCAGGGGGTCGTAGGCCGCGCCCATGTGCAACCGGGCCACCAGCAGCAGGTGTTCGCGGTCCGGGGGTTCGAGGACCAGGGGGATGCAGCGGCGGCGGAAGGCGGCCGACAGTTCCCGTTCCTCGTTGCTGGTGATGACCACCAGGGGGGCGTCGATCCCCTCGGCGGCCGTCACGAGTCGGCGGCCCGGGCCCTCGAAGCGCAGGTTGTTCAGTGGGTCGAGCAGGGCGTCCGGCACATCGGGATCGGCCTTGTCGATCTCGTCGATCAGTACGACGGCCGGGCGCCCGCGCAGGGCCGGGTCGGCCCCGGTGCCCTCGTCCCCGGCGTCCGCGGGCTCGGCCGAGCCGGCGAACACCGGGTCGACGGACGGGTCCAGGGCCTTCCAGAGCACGCCCGGCCGGAAGTACGCGGGCGAGTCGGGGGCGCCGAGCTTCCCCGAGTGCGCGTCGTTGAGCTGCCGGAACGCCTCCTCGCGCCAGAGCAGGTCGTGCGGCTCGGTGCGGGCGGTGACGACCTCGGCGTAGTAGCGCAGCCCCATCAGCCGGGCCACGTTGGGCGCCAGGGTGGACTTGCCGGAGCCGGGCGGGCCCAGCACCAGCAGGGGACGGCCGGTCGCCAGGGCGATGTTGACGGCGAGGACCGTGCGCTCGTCGAAGAGGTAGACCTCCTCGTCCGGGCGGGCCACGCCCCGCGCCGGGAGGGGCGGTAAGGGGCGCTGGTGCGGGGTGCCGGTGGACTCCACGTCGGGGTCGAAAAGCTTGACGTAGCCCACTGTTTCCCCCTGGTCCGTGTACCGCGAAAGCTCCCTCGACGAGGGTAGCCGACACCCCGTCAGTGCTGAAGATTGCCTCCGCGGGACCGGCCCGGGCGCACCACCCGGACACCGGGGAAACCCGCTCCCGGCCTGGGCGTTCCTCCCGGGCGGGGGACGGTGTGCGCCCCGGCGCGCGCGGTGGGCCGTGCTTCCGCCGGCACCAGGTCGACCTGGCTGAGCCACGGCATGTCGTCCAGACCCTCCGGTATCGGCTCGTCCGGCCAGGGCTCCAGGGTGAGGAACATGACCGTCGAGGAGGCGAGGGCCGTCCAGTCGGTCAGGGCGGGGCAGCGCACCACCCGCAGCGCGCGCAGCGAGGGGCAGCCGTCCAGCGGGGGGAGGGCGGTGCGCGCGGGGTCGTCGGCGAGGACCAGCGCCCGCAGGCCGCGCAGCCGCGGCAGCAGTTCGTCCAGGCCCTCGACCGTTCCCTCGCACCACAGTTCGTGACCGCCGGGGCCGCCGGACGCGGCCAGCGCGCGCAGTTCCCCGGCCGAGCGCACGAGGGCGCGCCGCGCCGGGGCGGGGCGCGCGGGCCGCGCCGCCGGCAGCCGCCGCGGCGGCCGGTGGCCGGAGGTCAGCAGGCCACGCGGCTCGGTGCCGGTTCGCGCCGCCCGCAACTCGCCGAGCAGCTCCTCCAGTTCGGGGGAGCCGGAGCGGGCCAGCAGGCGTGCCGCGTCCGCGTGTTCGGCGCCGGCCAGGTGGTGGGCCGCCAGGAAGGTGCGCACCGCCGGGTCGGAGAAGGCGACGGTGTCGGGGCCGGGCTGGTAGAGCGTGCCGGTGCGGTCCGCGAGGGCGGCGAGCAGCCGCTCCGGCGCCGGGGCGGCACCGGCCGCGCGGGTGCCGCGCTCGCGCAGCGCGTCCAGCGCCGTGCGCAGCGGGATGCGCGCGCCGTCCATGTCGAGGGTGGCGACGGCCAGGCCGCCGCAGGCGGTGCGCAGCACGCTGTCGGGCACCGCCGCCCCGTCCTCCCGTACCGGGGGCACCCCTCCGGGTTCCGGCCGGGCCCGGCGCCACCCGGCGGAGATCCCGGCCCGCAGGAGCTGGTGCCGGGGCGGCGGTCCCGGCAGGGCGTGTGCCCGGGAGGCCCGCCAGATCGCCGCGGCGGCGGCCGGGCGACCGGCGACGCCCGAGAGCACCGGGTCCTCGTCGAGCCGCCGCGTCAGCGCCCGTGCGGTCCGCTGCTCGCCGCCGGCGCCCAGGGAGTCCAGCAGGGCCCGGACGCCCGCCGGGGCCAGGGCGCGCAGCCGGACGGTACGGAACTCGGAGCCCAGCCGGTCCCAGGGCACGGTGGCCCCGTTGGTGGCGATGACGCAGGGGGCCTGCGGGTGGGTGCGCAGCAGGCGCAGCAGGGACTCCCAGACGGCGGTGCGGTTGCGCGAGGGCACTGCGTCGAGGTCGTCGACGGCCACGAAGGCGTGTCCGGCGCGCAGTTGGCGCGCCGCCCAGCCGGCGGGCTCGCGGGGGGCGGCGCCCGGGGCGAGGGCGGGCACCAGCCCGTCGAGGTCGGGGAGGGCTCCGGAGCGGGCGGAGAGCACGAACGGGATGCGGCAGCCCCAGGGTGCCCGGGCGGAGCCGGCCGGGGTGTGCGGGAGGGCGTCGAGGGCCTGCCCGGCGAGCCGGGCCAGTTCGGTGCTGTGGCCCGCGCCGAGGGGGCCGACCAGGAGCAGCCGCCGGCCCAGTTCGGGCAGCAGTTCGGCGGGCACGGTCCCGTCCGCGCCGTCGTCGGCGACCAGGGTGCGGGGGATGCGGGGCGCGGGCACGGCGGGTGCCAGGTGCTTGCGGAACTCCTCGGTGAACACGCCGTCGTCCACGGCGAGCGCGCGGGGCGGCTCGCCGGCCGAGCGGTCGGCGAGCGGCGGTGCCGTCGTACCGCTCCGGACCGCTTCGTTCATGTGTGCGACGATCGCCGAGAGGACCTCGTCCAGGGCCCCGCGGTACCGGGGCGCCTGCATGGTGAGCAGGGCGAGACCCAGCGAGCGGTACTCCGGCGGCTGCCCGGCGGTGAGGACGTCGGCCGCCGCGACCGGTTCCGGCAGCCGCTGCGGGATCGGCTCCCACAGCAGCGGCAGCGCCGTGCGGGGCGCGGTGCCGGTACGGGCCTGGCCCAGCGTCTGACGGTGCGCGAGGACCGCCCAGTCCTGGTCGGCGGGGCCCTCGCTGAAGTAGGCGGGACTGCACAGGGCGAGGACGACGTCCGCGGCGGCCACCCCGGGCGACTCGGCCGGCGGAGAGTGCCGCGCGTCCGGCGGCTGAGGTGCCGGAGCGAGCACGCGGGTGAACTGCGGGCCCTTGGAGGCGTCCAGCCGTCTGCGCAGCTCGTACAGGAAACGGGCCACCCAGGCCTCGTCACGGCCCCGCAAATAGCTGACGGCATAGCGGTACACGGACACCACTTCCCCCGTAGATCGGCTTGCGCACCCGCTTCTCCCACCAGTCTGGCACTGCGCCGGGCGACGGGCGTGGCAGAATCCGCCGCAGCAACTGATGGTCCGTCAGGCCAGCTCGAAGAAATGTACGGTGACATGCTCGATGTGTCCGGAGGGGCGGCGCCGCCCCTGGGGAAGAAACAGGAGAATCTCCTCGCCGCGATCCTGCGGGGAGTTCCGGTCCTGGGACACGACAACGACGCCAGACCGCTGGCCGAGGAGGAGGCCCGGCGCCTGCTGCGCGCCGCCCCCGTTCCGGCCCTCGCCCCCTCGGCCGAGGAGACCGCCGAGCTCAACCGGACCCGGCCGCGGGTGCTGCACGCGGTCGTCGGACCGGAGGCCCGGCGCACCGGATACGTCCACGGCCTGCCCTGCCACGGAGTGCCGCCCCTGCTGCGCGCGGCCGCCGCGGCCGCCCGGGCCCCGCTGGTCCTGCGGGTGGTCTACGGCGCCAGTACCGAGGTCCCGCTGCGGGCCCTGAGCTACGTCCTGCCGGCCGTGCGGATGGCCGCCCGGCTCACCGGGAGCGGCCACCCCGGCTGCCACGTCCAGGTGGTCCTCGCCGGGCCCCTGAGCGGCCGGCTCAACGCGCTGTGCGAGGAGAGGGTGGCCGAGCAGACCGAACTGCTCGGGCACTGCCTGCAACGGCTGCTGTGCTTCCTCGGGCCCGTCGCCCACAGCGTGTACCGCACCGCGGCACCGCCCCGGGTGCTGGAGGCGCTGACCGAGCTCGTGGCCGCGCTGCCGGCCGAGGGGCGCGCCCGGATCCTGTGCCGCCTCGACGGCAAGGGCGGCGCCCGCCACGAGGAGCAGACCCTGCGCTACGCGGCGGCGCACGTCCTGGTGCACGACCGCGCGCACGACCGGACGCGGGTCCCGCTCGTCCTGCGGCACGGCACCCCGGCCCCCGCCGACCCGGCGGTGATCGACGTGGGCAGCCTCCAGGAACGCCACTTCCACGAGGTGCGCCGCTGGTTCGCGGCGTCCACCGGGGCGGACGACCCCGGCGCACTGGTCCTCACCCGCCACTCCGTACCCCCGTACACCATGGCCCGGGGCGGCGACCTCGCCCTGCGCGACTTCCTCGACGGCCGCGACCACGAGGAGGAGCCCCTCGCCGCGGCCGCCCGCCACGACCTGCGCCAGCTGTGGGACCTGCTGCCCCCGGGTCCGCTGCGCCAGATCCTCGACGCCCCCGTGGCCGCCGCCCGCTGACCCCGCTCCGGCGGGGCCGGTCCCTCCGCCGGGTCGCCGACCTCGGGGAATGGAACCGCCGTGACGGGGCAGTCGGCCCGGCGGCGCGGCCCGCAGCCGGCCGCGCGCCCCGTTCAGCCGACACCCCACGGAGGTCACGGTGACTGAAGGCATCTGGCGGTACGCCCCGACGGCCGGACACACCCCGGACGACGATCTGACCGGCTACCGGGTCGAGGCGTCCGACGGCCACATCGGCAAGGTCGACAAGCACTCGGCCGACGTCGACTCGCAGTACCTCGTCGTCGACACCGGCGTCTGGATCTTCGGCAGGAAGGTGCTGCTGCCCGCGGGCGTGGTCACCCTCATCCGGCACGAGGACCGCACCGTGCACGTGGCCCGCACCAAGGAGGAGATCAAGGCCGCCCCCGAGTTCGACGAGGACAAGCACCTGGGCGACCCCCGCTACCGCGACCAGCTCGGCGGGCACTACGGCTCCGGTCACTGAAGCGGGGCGAGGGCCCGGCCGACAGGACAGCCGGGTACGGCGGAGGGAGACTGGTGCGCATGGGCACCACCGCACTCGTCGTCATCGACATGATCAACACCTACGATCACGACGACGCCGACCTGCTGCTGCCGTCGGTGAAGACGGTCGTGCCGGTCGTCGCCGGACTGCTCGAGCGGGCACGCGCGAGCGGCGCGCCCGTCATCTACGTCAACGACAACTTCGGCGAGTGGCGCTCGCACCACGGTGAACTGCTCGACAAGGCACTGGCCGGACCGCACGCCGACCTCGTCGAACCGGTACGGCCCGACGAGGCCTCGCTGTTCGTGGTGAAGGCCCGCCACTCGATCTTCTTCGAGACCCCGCTCGGCTATCTGCTGGGCCAGCAGGGCATCGACCGGCTCGTCCTGTGCGGCCAGGTCACCGAGCAGTGCGTGCTGTACTCGGCCCTGGACGCGCACATCCGCCACCTGAAGGTGGTCGTGCCCCGCGACGGCGTGGCCCCCATCCACGAGGACCTCGCGCAGGCGGCGCTGCGGATGATGGAACGGAACATGGGCGCGCGGGTGTGCGAGAGCGCGGACCTCTGGGCCGAGGACGGCTGAGGCGCACCCGGCCGGCCGACGGCCGGCCGGACCACACGCCCGCGTGGCCCCGCGCCCTTCGAGGGGCACGGGGCCCGCGCCGTCCTACGCCCGCCTCAGGCGCAGCGTCACCAGCTCGAACGGTCCCAGCGGCAGCACGATCCGGCCGTCCTCCGACCGGGGCGCCGGCGCGTCCGACAGCGGACGCTCCAGCAGGTCGGTGACGGTCACCGAGGCCACGTCGAAGCCCGGGGCGAGCGTCGCCGTGGACCGGCCGCCGTGCGCCTCGTGGAAACGCACCACCACGTCACCGCTGCCGTCGTCGGCCAGCTTGACCGCGGTGACCGCCACCGCGTCCTCCGCGACCGACACCAGTGGCGCCACCGGACCGGCACCCCTCACCCGCCGCTCGGGCAGGTTCACCCACCAGCCCTCGCGGACCGCGTCCCCGATCTCCGCGCCCGGCACCAGCGCGTGCCGGAAGCGGTGCACACCCTGGTCGGTCTCCGGGTCGGGGAAGCGCGGGGCGCGCAGCAGCGAGACCCGGACCGTGGTGGTGGCACCGCGCCCGCCGTCCTGCCGCACGGCACGGGTCACGTCGTGGCCGTACGTCGAATCGGTGACGAGAGCCACGCCCCAGCCCGGCTCCGCCACGTGCACGAAGCGGTGGTTGCACGCCTCGAACTTGGCGGCCTCCCAGCTCGTGTTGGTGTGCGTCGGCCGGTGGAAGTGCCCGAACTGCGTCTCGGAGGCGTACCGCTCGGCGTGCACGTCCAGCGGGAAGGCCAGCTTGAGGAACTTCTCCGTCTCGTGCCAGTCCACCTCCGTGTCCACCACCAGCCGCCGCTCACCCGGCGCGAGTGACAGCACCTGCACGACCCGGGAGCCGCCGAAGGAGCGCACGACGCGCACCGAGGAGCCGTCCTCGCCCGCGCCCACCTCCTCCGCGTCGGTCAGGTCGGTCACCGTGTTGCGGTAGAACTCGTCCACGTCCCAGGCGTCCCACATGTTCGGGAAGTCCGGGTGCAGTTGCAGCAGGTTGGCCGGCCGGCCCGGGGGCACGGTCTCCCGGCCGGCGGCGAGGTCGTACACCGAGGGCACCAGGCCCCGCTCGTCCACCTCGATCCGCAGCAGCCCGTTGTCCAGCGTGAACCCGCCCCCGGCACGCGGCTCCAGGGCCGTGCTCCCCTCGACGGCCACCGTGCCGGCGCCGCCCGCCGGGACACCGCGGCGGGCGTGCGGGGCGGCGTTGAACACCAGCTCCGTCTCACCGCTCCCGGCCAGCGCCTGCTGCGCCGCCGTGATGATCGCGGTCAGCTCGCGCTCCAGGCGCTCGTACGTCGCCCGCGCCTCCCGGTGCACCCAGGCGATGGACGAGCCGGGCAGGATGTCGTGGAACTGGTGCAGCAGCACCGTCTTCCAGATCCGGTCCAGGTCCTCGTAGGGGTAGGCGAACCCGGCCCGTACGGCGGCCGTCGCCGCCCACAGCTCGGCCTCGCGCAGCAGGTGCTCGCTGCGCCGGTTGCCCTGCTTGGTGCGCGCCTGGCTGGTCAGCGTCGCCCGGTGCAGCTCCAGGTACAACTCGCCCACCCAGACCGGCGGCTCGGGGTAGTCGGCCTCCGCCTTGCGGAAGAAGGCCTCCGGTGTCTCCCAGGCGACGGTCGCCGAACCCTCCAGGTCCCGCAGCCGGGCCGCCTTGGCGACCATCTCACGGGTGGTGCCACCGCCGCCGTCGCCCCAGCCGGTCGGCGCCAGGGAGTGCCGGGCGGCCCCCTTGTCCTTGAAGTTGCGGGCCGCGTGGGCGATCTCGCGGCCCTGCATCGAGCAGTTGTAGGTGTCCACGGGCGGGAAGTGCGTGAAGATCCGGGTGCCGTCGATGCCCTCCCACTGGAAGGTGTGGTGGGGGAAGGTGTTCGTCTGCGACCAGGAGATCTTCTGCGTCAGCAGCCACTTCGACCCGGCCGCCTTGATGATCTGCGGCAGCCCGGCGGCGAAACCGAAGGTGTCCGGCAGCCACGCCTCCTGGTTCTCGATGCCGAACTCGTCGAGGAAGAACCGCTTGCCGTGCACGAACTGCCGGGCCATCGCCTCCGAACCGGGCATGTTGGTGTCCGACTCCACCCACATCCCGCCCGCCGGCACGAACCGCCCGTCCGCCACCGCCTTCTTCACCCGTGCCCACACCTCGGGCCGGTGCTCCTTGACCCACGCCCACTGCTGCGCCTGGGACATGGCGAAGACGAAGTCCGGCTCCTCGTCCAGGAGGGAGGTCATGTTGGCGGTGGTGCGGGCCACCTTGCGGACCGTCTCGCGCAGCGGCCACAGCCACGCCGAGTCGATGTGCGCGTGGCCGACCGCGCTGATCCGGTGCGCGGAGGGCACGGCGGGGGAGGAGAGGACGTCGGTGAGCCGCTCCCGGGCGCGCCCGGCGGTGCCGCCCACGTCCTGGAGGTCGAGCGCGTCCAGGGCGCGCTCGACCGCCCGCAGGACGTCCCACCGGCGGGCGGACTCCACCGGCAGCTCGGCCATCAGCTCGCCGAGCACCTCCAGGTCCAGGACGAGCTGCCACACCGTCTCGTCGAAGACGGCGAGGTCCATGCGGGTCAGCGTGTACTGCGGCTCACTGCCCGCGGTCTCCTTGTCGCCGAGCCGCGTGGGCAGGAAGGGGTGGTAGTCCAGGATGACGGGGTTGGAGGCGGCCTCGACGTGCAGCCGCACCTCCTCGCCGCCGGCGACGGGAGCGCCGATCCGCACCCACTGGTTGCGGGGGTTGAGCCCCTTCACCGGGGTGCCGTCGGGCCGGTACACCAGGCCCTCGCACTGGAATCCGGGCATGTTCTCGTCGAAGCCGAGGTCGAGCAGGGCCTCCACGGTGCGCCCGGCCCACGCCTTCGGCACGGTCCCCGTGACCCGGAACCAGCTCGTGCCCCAGGGCGCTCCCCACCGGGCGCCCACCTCGATCGGCGAGGGCTCGGCGGCGAGCCCCTCGGACACCGGGACGGGCTCGCCGGGGGCGTGCCACACCGCCACTTCCAGCGGCACCGAGTCGGGGTACACGGCGGGACGGATGCGTTCCTCGAGGACGCGCTTGAGGCGGGCCTCCACGAGGCTGCGGTCGTCATGCATGCGTGTCGTTCTCCATGGGTCTGGGCAGAAAAGTGCGGGTCACCAGGTGTGTCGGACGTGGGCGGGGGACGATGCGGTGTAGACCTCCCCCACCGTACGCACCTCGAACCGTGCCGTCCGCTCCCCCTCCACCGGGCGCGGCCCGGCGACGTGGAACGCGCTCTGGCAGGTGCCGCCGAGGAACCGGCGGGTGCCGTCGGGCAGCACCCGGTGCAGCGTGTACTGCCGCACCTGCCCGCGCGCCGGGCGCCACGCGAGGCGCAGCGCGTCCTCGGAGGCCGCGGTGACGCGCAGCCCGGTGGGCGGCGCGGGCCGGCGCTCCGGCCGGTCGGCCTGCCGCACGGCGAGGGCGCCCAGCCGCCAGGCGACCGGCGTCCCGTCGGCCGCGCTCAGCCGGACCCCGAGCGCGTGCACCGTGCCGGAACGGCCGGGCAGCCGCACGGTGACCGTCCGCCAGCCGCCCCCGGCCCGTCCGTGGTGCCGCGGGCGCACCGGCAGATACGTGTACGGCGGCGCCGCCCCGGCCGCCGGCTCGACGGTGGCCACCGCGAGCTCCACGCCCACCGCCGCCCCGCTCTCGTCCCGGTAGGTGAGGTCGACGACCGCGCCCCCGCGCAGCGGCAGCCGCGTCGCGTACAGGTCGAGGGTGACGGGCGCGGTGAGCGCACCGGACACCAGGACGCTGTTCCCGCCCCGCCAGGCGTCCTCGAAGTCGAAGGCCACCTGGGGCCGGGTCCCCTCGGTGCGCACCACCCACCGCCGGGACGGCAGCCTGTCCTGCAGTCCCAGGTGGTTCCAGGGCGTCTCCGAGGTCACCCGTCCCTCCTCGTACCAGCGCAGTCCGTGACCGGTGTTGAAGGTGGTGGCGAAGGGGAGCGAGGAGACCGTCGAGCGGTCGGCGACGGAGAGCGCCGGGGCCCGCCAGCCGTCCGTGGTGTCGGGGTGGGCCGGGTCGAGGGAACGGCCGGTCCAGAAGCGGTCGTCGGCGGCGTGGAAGTCGGCCGGGGTGTGCCCCTGGGGCAGGTGGTTGCGGGTCCACTCGGGCCGGTAGAAGCCGAGCGAGGTCACGTGCGGGGCCGTCGCCGGGACGATCGCGTCCCAGTTCACCGAGCGGTTCCAGCCGCTCGATTCGACGTCCACCCCGGCCCACAGTGCGTAGCGGTCCCGTTCGAGGCGGTCGGCGAGCTGGGCGGAGGAGGCGAGGGAGGAGGGGGACCAGCGGAAGTCCACGAACATGTCGTCGGCCTTCTCGAAGAACGCCTCGTTGCGGTTGTTCAGGGCGCCCTGCCAGCTCACCGCCCCGTTCACCGTCATCGCGTCGTACCAGGTCACCCGCTGTCCGCGCGCCGATGCGAGCTTCTTCAGCTCGGTGAGGAAGCCGAGCATGTCGGCACCCAGCGCGGCGTCCCCGCCCTCGGTCTCGGCGTTCACGAACCAGCCGTCGAAGCCGTACGCGGCGGCCACCGCGACCAGCCGCTCGGCGAGCGGACAGTGCCCGTCCGCGTCCTTTCGGACCAGGTCCCGGGTCCACCGGAGCTGACCGCCGTAGACGACGGGCGGCAGGAAGATGTTGCCGAGGACGCGCACCCCGTGACGGTGGGCGGCGTCCACGACGGGGGCGTTGGGCGCGAGGATCAGCCCCTCGCCCGCCGAGCCGCCCCAGAACACCAGCTCGTCCAGGTACGCCCAGTGGGTGAGCGCGTAGTAGTCGGCGGTGGGAGACCCCTGGGAGGGATTGCCCGCGGTGGGCCCGAAGGAGACCAGGGACTGGATGCGGGCCTGACCGGTGCGCGCGGTGGTGTTGACCGGTGCCGGGGTGAAGCGGGGCGCGAGCGGCACCGTGGAGGCGTTGAACGCGAGATCGGCGTCGCCCTCCGCGCGCCACTCGCGCAGACTGCGCCAGGTGATGCCCTCGCCGGGTTCGCCGGAGGGCAGCGAGTCCGGATACCAGTAGGAGGCCAGCGGCGGGGTCGCCGCCGGGAGGGCACCGGGGCCGGCGGGGGAGCCGGACGCGGCCGCCGCCGGGGACGGCAGGGGCAGCAGGGCGGCGCTCGCGGTGGCGGCGCCGGTGAACAGGACGGCACGTCTGGTGGGGGTCACGGACGGTTCCTCCTCGGGGGCGGGGGAGTACCTCATGGGACTGCGGGGGGGGCAGGGTGCGCGGGGGCCGTGCGGCAGCCGGCCCGCCGGGGTCAGGGGGCGAGGACCTCGTCGGGGGTGACGACCTCGGTGATGCCCCGTGCGGCGAGGTGGGCGGCGTCCTTGGCCCGGCCGTCGAGGACGGTGGTGGGGCGGGCGCCGTCGGCGGTCAGCCGGAAGAACGCCTCGAACACCACGCCGCCCGGCGCACAGTGGGAACGGGC
This sequence comes from Streptomyces griseoaurantiacus, assembly GCF_036189845.1. Taxonomy (NCBI): domain Bacteria; kingdom Bacillati; phylum Actinomycetota; class Actinomycetes; order Kitasatosporales; family Streptomycetaceae; genus Streptomyces; species Streptomyces griseoaurantiacus. Next base: position 7,073,825 of record NZ_CP108326.1, read on the forward strand.
GGCGGGGTCGGCGGGGACGACCAGCGCGGTGGTGCGCGGCTTGGGCGCGTAGGTGTGCGCGCGGGCGGCGCGGGCGAACACCTCCGCGCTCGGCTTCGGCCGCCGTCCGTTGGTCAACAGGCCCAGGCCGTATTCGAGTTCGGGGAAGTCGGCGAGGTCGCGGGAGACGTCGTGGGAGCACCACCAGGTGATGCCCCACAGGTCGGGGCAGTCCAGGGCGGCGGTGATCGTCGCCTCGGTGAAGGCGGCCGCGTGCGCGGCGGGGATCAGCGGGGCGGGCGCGCCGACCTCCTGGAGCCACACGGGCCGGTGCGCCTCCTCGGCCCACGCCTTGCTCAGTTCGATCAGATAGGCGCCGTGGTGCTCGGTGGGCACCGAGGTGCGGCCGTGGCGCTGGGCGGTGCCGTCGAAGACCCAGGAGTGCACGGCCGTCATGGCGCCGTGCCGGGCGGCCTGGGCCGGGGTGAACGGCATGTCGTCCTGGTACCAGGTGGCGTCGTACTCGGCGTGCAGGTGCAGCGCACCCGGGGCGCCCTCCTCGCAGGCGGCGAGCATCCGCGTCAGCCAGGCGTCGATCTGTTCCGTCGTGGCCCGGTCGGGGTCGGGGTGCGGTCCGGCGGAGAACTGGTTGACCTCGTTGCCGAGGGTCATGCCGAGGAAGCCGGGGCGGCCGGCGAGCGCGGCGGCGAGGGTGCGCAGATAGGCCGCCTGGCCGTCGAGCACCTCCGGGTCGGTGAACAGGTTGCGCCGGTGCCAGGTGCGGGTCCAGGCGGGCAGGTAGTCGAAGCTGCTCAGGTGCCCCTGCAGCCCGTCCACGTTGACGTCGAGCCCGCGCTCGGCGGCCGCGTCCACGAGCCGCACCAGGTCCTCGACGGCGCGGGGCCGGATCAGCGTCCGGTTGGGCTGGAAGTAGGGCCACAGCGGGAACACCCGCACGTGGTCGGCACCGAGCGCCGCGACGGAGTCCAGGTCCGCGCGCACGGAGTCCAGGTCGAAGTCGAGCCAGTGGTGGAACCACCCTTCGCTGGGGGTGTAGTTGACGCCGAAGCGCACAGCAGAAGGCATACGTGTCCTTGGACGCGGAGAAGGGACGCGGGGAGGCGGTGGGGGAGGGGGGTCAGCCCTTGACGGCGCCCTCGCCGACCCCGCGGAAGAAGTACCGCTGGAGACAGGCGAACAGGATGATCAGTGGTGCCACGGCGATGATCGTGCCGGCCGCGACGAGGCGTTCGTCGTTGGCGAAGGTGCCGTGCAGGTAGTTCAGGCCGATGGTCAGGGTGTACTTGGACGGGTCACTGAGCACGATGAGCGGCCACAGGAAGTCGTCCCAGGAGAACATGAACGCGAAGATCGCGACGACGGCCAGGGTGCCCCGCACCGAGGGCAGCGCCACGCGCCAGAACCGCTGCCAGACGTTGGCGCCGTCGACGTACGCCGCCTCCTCGATCTCGTAGGGCACGTTGAGGAAGGCGTTGCGCATCAGCAGCACGTTGAGCGCGCCGACGGAACCGGGCAGGACCACGGCGAGGAGCGTGTTGTTCAGGCCGAGTTCCCGCATGGTCGTGAACTGGGCGATGATGATGCCCTCGGCCGGTACGAGCATCGCCAGGATGAACACCAGCGTGGCGGCGCGGCGGCCCCGGTAGCGCAGCCGGGCCAGGGCGTAGCCCGCCAGCGCCGCGCCGACGCAGTTGGTGACGACGTTGGCGAGGGCCACCTTCAGGGAGTTCAGGACGTAGTCCCAGACCGGGATGGTCTCCGAGACCCGCTCGTAGTTGTGCAGCGTGGGACGGCTCGGCAGGAACCTCGGCGGTGAGGTGAAGATGTCCTCCGTGGGCCCCTTGAGGGAGGTGGAGAGCTGCCACAGGAACGGGCCCACCGTCAGCGCCAGGACGGCGAGCAGCAGGACGTAGCGCAGCACCAGCTCCCACCCCCGCACCCGGCGGCCGTGCTCGTCGGTGATGCGGCGGCGTTCGCGCACGCCGGCCCGGACCGGGGCCGGGGTCTTCTGGGCAGTGCTCACGATTCCTCCCTCCGGTCGGCGCGCAGCACCAGCAGCATCAGGACGACGGCGACGACGAAGACGACCAGCGAGAGCGCGGAGGCGTAACCGACCCGCCCCGACAGGCCGGTGCCGGTGCGCTGCACCAGCATGACGAGGGTGGTGTCCTCGCCCGCCGGGCCGCCGTTGGGGCCCGCCATCAGATACACCTCGGAGAACACCTTGAACGCGGCGACCGAGGACAGCGCGGCCACCAGCACCATCGTGGAGCGCACGGCCGGCACGGTGACGGTCAGGAAGCGGCGCACCGCGCCCGCGCCGTCCACCGCGGCGGCCTCGTGCAGCTCGCGGGGCACGTTGGCGAGCGCCGCGAGATAGATGATCATGTAGTAGCCGAGGCCCTTCCACACCGTGACCGTCATGGCGCTGAACAGCAGCAGCCACTGGTCGCTGAGGAAGCCGACCTTGCCCACACCCACCGCCTCCAGCAGCGAGTTGACCAGCCCCCGCTCGTCCAGGAGCCACACCCAGATGAGCCCCACCACGACGACCGAGGCGACGACCGGGGTGTAGAACGCGGACCGGAAGAAGGTGATGCCGGGGATGTTCCGCTGCACCAGCAGGGCGAGCAGCAACGGCAGGATCACCAGCGCGGGAACGACACCGAGGACGTACACCGTGCTGTTGCGCAGTCCGATCCAGAACATGTCGTCGTGCAGCAGCTCGCGGAAGTTGGCGAGCCCCACGTAGTGGCCGGGGAGCAGGGTGCGGCGGTCGGTGAAGGAGTTGATCACCGTGGAGACGAAGGGGTACAGGATGAAGACGGCGGTGATCAGCAGCCCGGGAGCGGCGAACAGCCAAGGGCTGGTGACCAGTTGGCGCCGTACCCGGACCGCCGGGGGCGGGGTCCGGCCGGCGGCGCCGCCCGGGCGGGCCAGCCGGCCGAGGCGTCCCAGCGGACCCGGGCGGTCCGGCCGTCCCGGCCCCTGGGACCGGGTGACGGTGGAGGTGGCCATCGGATGCCTCAGCCCTGCTGCTGGAGCAGCCGGTCGCACGCCTTGACGGCGGCGTCCAGCGCCTCCTTGGGGCTCTGCTTGCCCTGCAGCGCCCTGGCCACCGAGTTGCCGAGCTCCGTCTTCATCTGGTCGCTGAACAGCACCGGCGTGTAGTTCACCGCGGTCTTCAGGGACTTGGCGGCGGCCACCCGCACCCGGGTCTCGTCGGTGCCGTCCTCCTTGGTGAAGTACGGGTCCTCCAGGGAGCCCGCGGTGCTCGGGAAGATGGCGACCTTCTTGGCGAAGGACATCTGGTGCTCGGCGTCGGTGACGTAGTGGGCGAAGGCCACCGCGGCCGGGGTGTGCTTGGTGCGGGAGTTCACCATCACGCCCATCACGTACATGTTGACGTGGCCGGTGCTGGTGATCTGGTCCGTGATGCCGATGTTCTTGTACAGGTGTGGCGCCTGCTTCTTGAAGTTGCCGAGGTCCAGGGCGCTGCCGGGGTTCATGGCGACGGCCTCGGTGAGGAACTTGCGGCCCGAGGACTCCGGAGTCGCGGTCAGAGCCTGCGAGTCGAGGGCCTTGACCTTGTACAACTCCTTGTACTTGGTGAGGAGTTCCACGCCCTTGGCGTCGTTGAAGGTGAACCCGGTGCCCTCCTTGTTCATCAGCGGGACCCCGTAGCGGCCGAAGTCCTCGATGGTGGGCACGTTGGCGAGGGTGGCGACCTTGCCGTCGGTCCGGTCGGAGATCTTCAGCGCGTCGGCGAAGAGGTCGTCGTACGTCTTCGGCGGCTGGTCCGGGGAGAGGCCGGCCTTCTCGAACAGCGCCTTGTTGTAGAAGAGCGGGCCGGTGTTGAGGTACCAGGGGAAGGCGTAGGTGCCCTTCACCCCCGGTATCTGGTGGCTGGCCCAGGCGCCGGGCAGGTACTCCTTCTTGTACTTCGACGCGGACTTGTCCAGGTCGAGCGCGAGACCGGCCTTGGCGAGCGGGGCGACGAGGTCGGGGGAGACGTTGACGACATCGGGCAGGGTGCCGCCGGCCGCGTCCGCGCTGATCTTGTCGGCGTAGTTCTCGGCGGGCTGGTCCACCCACTTCACATGGGCGTCCGGGTACTTCTTCTCGAAGCCGGCGATGACGCCCTCGAAGTACGACTTGAAGTTGGCCCGGAGGTTCCAGGTCTGGAACGTGATGTCGCCCTCGACCTTCCCGGAGGCGTCGGAGGAGCCGCCTGTGTCGTCCCCGGAGCCGCAGGCGCTCAGGGGCAGGACGACGGCGATGACGGCAGCGGCGGCGAGGGCTCTGCGGGAGAGGGGCACGGTGACACGGCTCCCTTGCGGTGTCGGGAAAGCTGATTGGCAGCGACCCTGCCGCGCACGGCGGGAGAAAGTCAATGCATTCCGCTCAACTAAAGGCTTTAGTGGAGATGAGATGCAGGTCAGCGCCTTGCGTGAGAGGTCTTGCGGGAGATCGCTAATGCGCTTTAGCCTTGATCGCTGAAGCGCATTAGTTCCTGGACGTGTTGTATGTTCTCGGCGGTGGGTTCACCGCCCGGGCGAGAGGGAGTGGCACCGATGCCGGCCAGACGGTCACCGGCGCGCCGGCCGACGATGAAGGACATCGCCCGGCGCGCGGGGGTCTCCGAGAGCGCGGTCTCCTTCGCGCTCAACGGGCGGCCCGGAGTCTCCGAGGTCACCCGTGAGCGGGTGCGCAGGGTCGCGGAACAGCTCGGCTGGCGGCCCAGCACGGCCGCCCGCCAGCTCTCCGGGGAGGGCGCCGCCACCGTCGGCTTCGTCGTGGCCCGCCCGGCCGACACCCTGGGGGTGGACTCCTTCTTCCTGCAGCTCATCTCGGGCATCCAGGAGGTGCTGGCGGAGCGTCACCTCGGGCTGCTCTTCCAGGTGGTGGAGAGCGTCGAGGACGAGTGCGCGGTCTACCGCCGCTGGTGGGCCGAGCACCGGGTGGACGGCGTCCTGGTGGTCGACCCGCGCGCCGAGGACCCCCGCCCCGACCTCCTGGGCGAACTCGGCCTGCCGGCCGTGGTGATCGGCGGCGGGCCCGACTCCCGGCAGCCGGGCACCTCCACGGTGTGGGCCGACGACGCCGGCGCGATGGCCTCCCTGGTGGACCGGCTGTACGAGCTCGGGCACCGGCGCATCGTGCACGTCGCCGGACTGCCCCGGCTCGCCCACACCGAGCGCCGCATCCGGGCACTGCGCACCGAGGCCGAGCGGCACGGTCCGCAGGCCCGCGTCCACTCCGTCACCACCGACTACTCGGACGCGGAGAGCGCCGCCGCCACCCGCCGCGTCCTGGGCGCCGCCGAACCGCCGACCGCGCTCGTCTACGACAACGACGTGATGGCCGTCGCCGGACTCGCCGCGGCCACCGAACTGGGCTTCGCCGTGCCGGCGGACCTGTCGGTGGTGTCCTGGGAGGACTCCGCCCTGTGCCGCCTGGTCAAACCCTGGCTGTCGGCGCTGTCCCGGGACACCGTCGGGTTCGGGCGCACCGCCGCCGGTGAGCTGATGGCCCTCCTGGACGGCGGCCCGGCACGGACGGTCCAGGTGCCGGTGCCGCGACTCATCGAACGGGACAGCACGGGCCCGGCCCGCCCCCACTGACCACGCGGGCCGCTCACGTTCCCGCCCCCCCGGGGGTTGTCGATCGGCATCCGCAGGGCACCCGCAGGGTGTGCGACCGTGACTGACGGTCCCTCACATCGGAGGTGGAGAAGGATGACTGCGGCCGGAGAACACTACGGGACGAGGCAGGACGGGCGCGCGGCCCCGGGCGCGCGCCGCAACGGGTTCGGCATCGCGGCGCTGGTGCTCGGGCTGGTGGGCGCGGCCCTGTTCTGGACCGTCGTCGGCGGGATCGTGCTGGGCCTGCTCGCGCTGGTGTTCGGCGTGCTCGGACACCGCCGCAGCAAGCGCGGCCTGGCCACCAACGGGGTGATGTCCCTCGTCGGCGCGGTGATCGGCACCCTGGCCCTCCTCGCGTCCTCCCTGCTCCTCGCGCTGGGCGTGGCCGTGTTCAAGAGCGACGACTTCAAGAGTTACCAGGACTGCCTTCAGCACGCCGACACCAAGTCCGACCGGCAGCAGTGCGCCAAGGACTTCGACCGGGACGTCAGCGACCGCTGAGGCCGCGCGCACCGGGACCCCCGGACCGGCGCCGTTCCACCGTCGCACGTCCCGGCGGTGGAACGGCCGGGGGAGGGTAGAGGGGTGGCAGCGCCGGAGAGCGCGCGGACGTTGCGCACAGGAGGAACCGAGGATGACCGACGACGCCTACCTCGTATTGCTGGACGGTCCCGCCGGGGCACTGGGCGTGCCCCTCGCGGCCGTCGGGGAACCGGCCTGCATGGCGACCCCCGCCGTACAGGGGTGGCTGGACGCCCAGGGTGTGACTCCCTCCTCGCCGCGACTGCGGCTGCTGCCGCCGGAGGAGACCGCCGCCATTCCCGAGGGGGCCGAGCGGCTGCCCGTCCCCCTCGACGGGGAGGAGCTGAGCCTGCTGCGCCACCGGGCCGCACCGCAGGACATCTCCCGGATGGAGGAGGAACTGCTGGCCTACCGCTCGCACGCGGAGGGCAGGGAGGAACTGCTCGCCCGGGCCGCGGCGGCCGGGGTCCCGGCGCACCGGATCGCGGAGCTGACCGGGGAGGACCTGGTGGCGGTCAAGGCGTCGACGTCCTGACCGCTCCCGGCGGACCACCCCCCGGCCGGCCCCGCCGCCGGGGTCCGTGCGGCCCCTCAGCCCTCCGACACCCGGCGCAGCCGCCGGGCGAGGGCGTCCCTGTCGATCAGCGACCACACGGTCGCGATGCGGCCGTCCTCGAAGGTGTAGAAGACGTGCTCGGCGAAGGACACCCGCCCGCCGTCCGGGACGAAGCCGAGGAACTCGTGCCGGGGCGTGCAGTCGAAGACGAGACGGCAGGCGACCTGATCACCGGAGACCACGAGGAGCCCGACGTCGAACCTGAGGTCGGGAACGGCCGCGATGTCGGAGGCGATCATGTCCCGGTACCGGCGGCGTTCCATCGGCTCACCGTTGTAGGTGAGGGTGTCCCGCACGAAGTGCACGAGATCGTCGAGGCGGCGTTCGTTCAGGGCACGCAGGTAGGCGCGGTAGTGACTCTCGAGGTCGTGTTCCGTGTCCGCCATGTGCCCGCCCTTCGTCCCGTCCCGCCCGGCGTGGGACGTCCGTACCGGATCGTGAGCCACCGGGGCCCGGGGCCCGGGGGACCCGCGCCCGCATCCTAGGGCCCGTCCGGACCGGAGCCGGCTCGTCGGTGGCACGTGTGGCTCACCTCACCGGGGACGGTGAACGTGGGGGAACAATACGGGGCGGCCGGCCGTTATCTCGTATGTGACTGCGGAGGGAACAGTGTCCCCGGGCCTCACCCTCCGCCCATGGGGAAGATCGTTCGGCTGAAGCCCCATGGAGCCTTTCGCCGCGAGGCGACCGCCCTCCGCATGTCACCCCGTACGAGCCCCGGCCGGCCTCCCCCGTCCGGCCGGGGCTCTTTTTTCATGCCCGGCCACCCGTGGGCGCCCTCCCGACCGGGTACCCGTCGGGGAAATGCCGACCACACACCCCGCGCCCGTCCTGTACGTCCGCCACGAGCCCGCCGGCCCGCACGCCGTACGTACCCTCGGCGCCGGCCGCCCCGGCCCCGACGGCCGGCCGGTGGTGCTCGTGCCCGGCCTCGGCGCTCCCGGCTACCTGCTGCGCGCCGCCCGGTGCTGCGCCGCGCGCGGACCGGTGCGGCTGCTGGACGTCCCCGGCTTCGACGACCCCCGGGGACCCGTGCGCCCCGCCGCCCTGCACCCGCTCGCCGCCACGGTGGCCGGATGGCTGGCCGCCACCGACGGGCCCCCGGTCGTCCTCGCCGGGCACTCCACCGGCGCCCAGGTCGCCCTGCGCGCGGCCACACTGGTCCCGGAGCGGGTGCACGCCCTGGTGCTGCTGGCCCCCACCTTCCCGCCCGCCCTGCGGCGCCCCCTCCCGCTGGCCACCGCGTTCGCCCGCACCGCCCGGTGGGAATCGCCCGCCGTCCTGCCCACCCTGCTGCCCTCCTACGCCCGGGCGGGCACGGGGCGGCTGGTGCGCTATCTGCGCTCCGCCCAGGCGGACGCCCCCGAGGAGACCCTGCGCACGGTGTCCTGCCCGGTCACGGTGGCGGGCGGTGCCCGCGACGCGCTCGCCCCGCCCGGCTGGATCCACACCCTGGCCCGCCGCGCCCCGCACGGCACCCCCGTGGTCCTGCCCGGTGCCCACGCCTTCCCGCACGCCGACCCGCACCGGAAGGGCCGGGTGCTGACCCGGGCACGGGGTTCCTGAGCCCTGACACGCGTGGGGGCCGCCACCTCGGGTACCGGAGCACTCCGTCGCGGCACGGTACCGCGCGAAGCACCAGGGAGCGGGACATGGGCCGGACCACAGCACACCGGGCGGACGGGGACGCCGCCCGCCTCCGCGAGCGGGCCGCGGAGGTCTTCGGCTGGGACCGCCTGCACCCCGCCCAGCTCGCCGCCATGGAGGCGGTGCTGGCCGGCACCGACACCCTCGTCGTCATGCCGACCGGCTCCGGGAAGTCCGCCATCTACCAGGTGCCCGGCACCCTGCTCGACGGGCCCGTCGTGGTCGTCTCGCCCCTCCTCGCCCTCCAGCGCGACCAGATCGCCGGCCTGCCCGAGGGCACCGGCGCCGTGGCCGTCAACTCCGACCTCACCGCCGCCCGGTCCGAGGAGGCCTGGCAGGAGGTCGAGCGGGGCGAGGCGCGCTTCGTCTACGTCTCGCCCGAGCAACTGGCCAAGGACGAGGTCCTCGACCGGCTCGCCGCCACCCGCCCCGCGCTCCTCGTCGTCGACGAGGCCCAGTGCGTCACCTCCTGGGGCCACGACTTCCGCCCCGACTACCTGCGCCTGGAGCGGGCCGCGCGGCGGATCGGCAGGCCACCGCTGCTGGCCCTGACCGCGACCGCCGCACCGCCCGTGCGCAGGGACATCGTCGAGCGTCTCGGCATGGAGGAGCCGCGCGAGCTGGTCACCGACTTCGACCGGCCCAACATCCGCCTCGAGGTCACCCGCCACCGGGACGAGGACGCGCGCCGCCGGGCCGTCGTGGAACAGGCCGCCGCCCGGCCCAAGCCCGGCCTCGTCTACGCCGCCACCCGCAAGGACACCGAACGCCTCGCCGAGGAGCTGGCCGCGCTCGGACTGGCCGCCGAGGCCTACCACGCCGGTCTCCGGGCCGCCGAACGCGCCCGCATCCACGACGCGTTCCTCTCCGGCGAGGCGGACGTCGTCGTGGCGACCTCGGCGTTCGGCATGGGCATCGACAAGGAGGACGTCCGCTTCGTGCTGCACGCGGCGCTGCCGGGCTCCCTGGACGCCTACTACCAGGAGATCGGCCGCTGCGGCCGCGACGGCGAACCGGCTCTGGCCGCCCTGCACTACCGGCCGCAGGACACCGGCATGCAGGCCTACTTCGCCGGCCGCGCCCCCGGCCACGACACCCTTGCCGAGGTCGCCGGCGCCGTCCACGACCGAGGCGGCGACGGCGACGGCGAGGGTGACGGCGCCGACCTCGACGGGCTGCGCGAGGGCACGGGGCTGTCCAGGAAAAGGGTCACCACCGCGGTGAACCTCCTGGAGGAGGCCGGCACGGTCACCACCGGCGCCGACGGGGAGGTCGCCCCCGCCCCGGGCACACGGCCCGAGACGGCCGTCGCGCGGGCCGAGGAGACCGCCGAGGCCCACCGGCGCACCGACCGCTCACGCGTCGAGATGGCCCGCGCCTACGCCGAGACCACCGGGTGCCGCCGTCGCTTCCTGCTCGGCTACTTCGGCGAGGAGTACGAGGCGCCCTGCGGCACCTGCGACGTCTGCGAGGCGGCCGAGCGCGAGGGGGGAGAGGGGGGCGAGGGCACGTCGGAGGCCGCGCCCCACCCGGCCGCGGCCGGTTACCCGGTCGGCTCCCAGGTGCGGCACGACCAGTGGGGCGAGGGCACGGTGCTCAGCGAGGAGGGCGACCGCATCACGGTCCTCTTCGACACCCACGGCTACCGCACCCTCTCCCTGGAGACGCTGGCCGAACGCGAGGGCCTGCTGGAGGTCGAACGGCGCCCCGGGCCGGACGAGTCCGCCGCCTCCTGACCAGAGCGCAGGCCGGGCGTCGTAACCTGGGCCCGTGTCCGGCGCCCTCCGTCCCCAGTCCCTCATGCTCACCTTCCTCGGCGACCAGGTGCTGGGCCGCGGCGTCCGCGTCTACACCGGAAGCGTCATCGAGGTGTTCCGCAGCGTCGGGGTCGGCGAGCAGGCCACCCGTTCCACCCTCACCCGGATGGTCGGCCGGGGGCTGCTCCACAGGCAGCGGGAGGGCCGGCGCACGTATGTCGGGCTGACCGCACGGTCGGAGGCCATCCTGCGCGACGGGGAGCGGCGCATCTGGGGGACCGGTGCCGTCAACCGCGACTGGGACGGCACCTGGACGCTCCTCGGCTTCTCCCTCCCCGAGTCCTGGCAGCGCCAGCGGCACGACCTGCGCTCCCAGCTCACCTGGGCCGGCTTCGGACCGCTGTTCAGCGGGCTGTGGCTGGCGCCGGGCGAGGTCGACGTCTCCCCTCTCGTGGGCGAGTTGGGCCTCGGCGCCCGCGTGAAGGTCTTCCGCGCCACGGCGGACGCGGGCATGGACATCGCCGAGATGATCCACGACACCTGGGACGTTCCCGAACTCGCCGCCCGTTACCGGGAGTTCGACGAGACCTGGCGCCCCCTGCGCACCGCCGGGGCGGCCTCGGCCGGCGGTGACGCCCTCGCCGCCCGGCTGCGCCTCGCGACCGAGTGGCTCGGTGTCATCCGGGCCGACCCCCGGCTCCCCGTGCGCCACCTTCCCCCGGACTGGCCGGCGGCGCGAGCGGAGGAGACCTTCCGTGCGGTCCACGCCCTGCTGGACGCCCCCGCCCGGGACACCGCCCGCCGCCTGATCCAAACGGTCCCGGCCCTCTAGCCTCGCGTGATCCAAACGGTCCCGGCCCTCTAGCCTCGCGCGCCCCGCCCTCCGCCCTCCCTCGCCCGGTGTGGCGCGTCGCCGTCATGATGTTGTGCATTCCATTGACTGGGGTGAGAAAACAGCCCTACATTCCCCGAGTCGTTCGTTCAGTGCACTGATCATCGCCGTCGCCACCGGCCCCTCCGCACTCCGGCTCCCGCACTCCGGCTCCCGCACTCCGACCGCCCCCGACGACCCTGGGATCGCCCATGTCCGACACCTCCGCGGCGCCGCGCGGCTCGCTGCCCCTCGGTACGCTCCTCGCCGGCTGCCTCGCCGTCTGCCTGGCGCAGATCGGCCTCGCCATGCCGGCCACCCTCAACGGTCTCTTCCAGGAACACCTGCACCCCGTCGGCTCCCAACTGACCTGGATATCGGACGCGTTCCTGCTGCCGGTCGCCGTCCTCGAACTCTCCTTCGGGGTCCTCGGCGACCTCTTCGGCCGCAAACGGCTCCTGGTCGGCGGGGCCGCCCTGCTGTGCGCGGGCGAGCTCGTCGCCGCCACCGCCTCCGGCATCCACCAGCTCTGGACCGGGCAGGCGCTGGCCGGGCTCGGCGCGGCGGCGCTCTTCCCCACCTCCCTCGCCATGATCGCTGCGGGCACCCGCACCGGCGCCCAGCGCGCCCGCTCGATCGCCCTGTGGGCCTCCAGCCTGTCCGCGGGCGGATTCCTGGCCCCGCTGATCGGCGGCATCACCGGTACCTACGGCTCCTGGCGCTCGGCCTTCGTCGTGGTCGTCGTCCTGGCCCTGATCAGCGCGCTCGTCAGCGGCCTGTTCGCCACCGACTCCCGCTCCCCGGAGGGCCGTTCCCTCGACATCGGCGGTCAGCTCGCCATCGGCGTCGGCCTGTTCGCCCTGCTCTACGCCGTCATCCAGGGGCCGGAGGACGGCTGGGACTCGACCCCCGTGATCGCCGCCTTCCTCATGGCCGCCCTCTTCCTCGTCCTGTTCGTCGCCGCCGAACGGCGGGCCCGCTCGCCGCTGCTGCGGCTGGAGCTGTTCCGCAACCGCTCCTTCGCCGTGGCCTCCGTCGTCGCCGTCGTCGGCATGTTCAGCTTCCTGGGCACGGCCTACGCCGCCAGCATCCGGCTCGGCCCGATCCAGCACCAGAGCCCCATGCGGACCGCGTTCGCCTTCCTCCTGCTCAACGCCATCACCCCGGCCCTGACCCCGCTCACCTCACGGCTGCTGCACCGTCTGCACGCACGGGTCCTGCTCACCGCGGGCCTCGTGCTCATGGCCGCGGGCGACTTCCTCGCCGCGGGACTGGACGTCGACGACCGCGCGCTGCCCTCGCTGATCCTGCCCCTCGGACTCGTCGGCTGCGGCTTCGCCCTCACCGTCTCGTCCATCACCGCGACCGCCGTCAACACGGTGCCCGTCCCGCTCGCCGGCATGGCGAGCGCGGCGACCAACCTGCTCCGCGACTTCGGCTTCACCCTCGGCCCCGCCGTGATCGGCGCGGTCGCGCTCAGCCAGGCGGCCTCGCGCGTGAACGGCGCACTGGCCGACGCCTCCTCGCTGGACGCGGAGTCCAGGGCGGCCGCGCACGAGGTGCTCGCCGAGGGCGGCCCCCTGGCCCTCAACTCGGTGCCGCCCGCCTCGCCGCCGGGCGCCGCCCGGGAGTACGCGCTCGACGCGCTCGGCCACGGGTACGGCATCGGCTTCGTGGTCTGCGGCTGCGCAGCCCTCCTCTCGGCGGTGCTGGTGGCCACCGCCCTGCGCGGAGGCAAGGCCGGGCCCGAGAAGGAGGACCCGCTGCTCGACGACCACCACTCCGCCCCGGCGGCCACCTGAGCGCACCCCTGCCCGCCGACTTCCCCGCGTGGCCTCTCCCTCCCCGCCCCGCGGGGAAGGAGAGGATGTGATCACGGAGCAGTCCCGCGGCGGTGACGGAGGGTGAGCCCATGCGAGCGGTGGCCCGGTTCGACGCGTACCAGCGACGCCACCGCTGGGTGGGGCTGCCGCTCGCCGTCGTCTACAAGTTCTTCGACGACCAGGCCACCTACCTCGCCGCCCTCCTCGCCTACTACGCCTTCCTGTCCCTCTTCCCGATCATGCTGATCCTCGTCGCCGTCCTCGGCACCCTGCTCAGCCACAACCCCGGGCTGCAACAGGACGTGCTGGACTCCGCGCTCGGCGAGTTCCCCGTCCTCGGCGACCAGATCGCCGAGAACATCCACTCCTTCCACGGCAACGGACTCGCCCTCGCCGCCGGTGTCGCCGGCAGCCTCTACGGCGCCCTCGGGGTCGCCCAGGGCGCACAGCACGCGCTGAACAAGATCTGGGCGGTGCCCCGGTACGCCCGCCCCGATCCGCTCCGCTCCCGGCTCAAGGGGGCCCTGTTCCTGTCGGTGCTGGCGCTCGGGCTGTGCCTGACGACGCTGCTGTCGGTCACCGTCTCCGACGCGAACGTCTTCGGCACCCGCCTGGCCACCGGCATCCGGGTGAGCGCCGCGGTCGGCGCGATCATCCTCAACGCGGCGCTGCTCCAGCTGAGTTACCGGGTCCTGACGCACTGCAGGCTGCCCCTGCGGCACATGAACGGCGCGGCGCTCGGCGGGGCCTGCGTCTGGCAGGCGCTCCAATGGGCCGGCTCGTACTACGTGCAGGACGTGCTGCGCGGCGCGACCGCCACGTACGGCATGTTCGGCATCGTCCTCGGTCTGCTGGCCTGGATCTACCTCGGCGCCCTCGTCTTCCTGATGACGGCCGAGGTGAGCGCGGTGCGCGTACTGCGGCTGTGGCCGCGCAGCCTGCTCACCCCGTTCACCGACCGGGTGCGGCTGACCCGGGGCGACCGCCGCGCCTACCGGGCGTACGCGAGGACCGAGGCGTTCAAGGGCTTCGAGCACGTCGAGGTGCGCTTCGGCACCCCGCCGCCGCCCTGGCCCGCGCCCCTGCCCGGCGACCGTCCCGAGGACGAATCCCGGTAGACGCTTGGCACCGCTATTTGCAGTGTGCAATGCTCCGTCGGGTCTGCCGGTGGCCGGGGCGCGGCCCGGTGCTCAGGAGTGACCTGTACCAGCGGCGGGGCGCTGGGCCCGCCGTCCGGCCACCGGCAGTCCTCTCAACCGCCCGAGGCGCTCACGGGTACGACACGACCGTGGACGGCACCGTCGACGTGCCCGAGGTGGGGGCGCCGATGTCGTTGATCACCCGCTCGTACTGCCCGGCCCCGCCCAGCGAGACCACCAGCAGGTCGTGGAACTTCACCCCCGGCGTGTTCGGAGCGGCGAAGCCGTGGTGCTGCACGATGGTCTCGTCGACGTTGTAGAAGCAGTAACTGCCCAGCCCCCAGCCCTCGTGGCTGGTGACCCGGTCGCCCACCTTGTAGGCGGCGTACCCCTTGATCGAGCCGTTCTGGATCGCCGCCTGGTTCGGGGCGTCGTAGGCCTTCTCGTTCTGGAAGAAGATCGTGCGTCCGCGCTGCCCGTTCCACTGCACGTCGTACTTGTTGAAGTGCTCCACGAACAGGCCGGTGGCCAGCACGTCGTCGCCGTTCACGACGAGGCCGTAGTCGGCCCGGTTGGTCTCCCAGCCCACACCGGTGCCGTGGTCGGCGCGCCAGAGCCAGGTGTGGTCGACGATGGTGTGCCTGCTGTTGATCACCATGCTGGTGGTCGCCCGGCCCGCGCCCGCCCCGCCGATGCGCACGAACACGTCCTGCACGGTGGTCGGGTTGGCGGAGTGGTCCTTCGAGGCGCCGGCCGGACCGACCTCCAGCAGGGTCGCGGAGTCGACCGGGCCCGCGTCGACGAGGAAGCCCGCGAGCCGCACGCCGTCGACGTCGGCGACCTTCACGGCGATGGCGCCGTTGTCCGGGACGAGCGTGGCGTAACCGAGGCCCAGGACCACGGTGTTGGCACGGTCCACCCGCAGCGGCTCGTCCACGTGGTAGATGCCGGGCGTGAGCAGCAGGTTGAGCCCCTGGGTGAGCGCCTGGTTGAGGGTGGCGGCGCTGTCGCCCGGGTGGGCGACGTAGAACCGCGTCAGCGGCAGCGAGGTGCCGCGGGGTGTGCCGTTGCCCCAGCTGACGCCACGGGCGTCGGTGCGCTTCTCGGGCAGGAAGACGTGGTACTCGCTGCCGCTCAGGTACAGGAACGGCTTCTCGCGGGAGACCGGGGTGGTGTTCAGCGTGGTGTACGGCGGGTCGGGGAAGCTCTGCGCCGGGGCGCCCTCGACGCCCGAGAACACCATGTTCCAGACGCCGTTGAGCCAGCTGCCGATCGCGCTGTCCCGGGTGTACCACTGCTGCTGGGAGTACGGCCCCACCTGGCCGTCGATCCGGGAGTCGGCGATGTAACCGCCGCTCGCCCAGCCGTACCCCGCGGGTTCCAGGTCGAGCCCGCCCCGTACGTGCATGCGCCGGAAGGGGGCCGCCTGAGCCACGGCCCACCGGTTGGTGCCGCTCACCGGCACGAGCGCGAGGTTCTCGGCCGAACGCCAGAAGTTCTGCGTGGCGTTGCCGTCGAACCAGCCGGCGTCGACCGTCACGTCCCCGTTGATGGTGGTGTCGTCGGGGGAGAGGCCGAGCCCGGCGATGGAGGTGTAGAAGCCGATCTGCGCGTTGAGCCCGTGGTACGTGCCGGGCTTGAAGAACAGGGCGTAGCGGCCGGTGTCGAACTGCGCCTTCTCCTGCTTGCGGAACACCTCGTCCAGCGTGGCCTGGATGTCGGGCGTGGACGGGTCGAAGACCAGCACGTTCGGGCCCAGATCCCCGCCGGCCGCGAGCCGGCGGGGGCGCGGGCGGGGCCGGGGATGCGGGGGCCGGTGGCCGGCGGGTGCGGCGGACGCCGGTGTGGACAGGGCGAGCAGAGCCGGCGCGGCGGCCGCCGCGGCCGCGGCGCCGAGGACGGCCCTGCGGCCCGGGGCGGGGTCGGAGGCGCCGGAAGGGGTGACGGGTGTGGCAGGCGTGGTGGGGTCCGGGGAGGACGAAGGGCGCATGGGGCGGCTCTCCTGAAGGGGGAGTGAGCGAACGGTTCAGGAACTGAACGATGTGCGGCTTTGAGAGCGCTCTCTTTTCGTGAATGCTTCATCTGGCCCGATCCGTGCGTCAAGAGCCGAGCGGCAAGTTTCTCCGGTGGCCCATGAGGAGACGTCAATTCGCCGCCGAAAGCGAGTTCTTGTCCCTTTCATGGCGGTCGGCACCGGACCGGCGACCTTCACGATGTCTTCAACACATGTGCGCCCCGGGGGCGGTCGCGAGCCTTGACGGACACGCGCGATCCGGCTTGACTCGCCTCCCGCGTCCGCCCCGTGTCACGGCGGCGGGCCGGAAAGCACCGGACCCCGCCGTCCGGGGCGGGGCCCGTGCTCCGTGTCCGCGGGGTGGGGCGTCGGCCGTCACTCCTCGGCGGCGTACCGTCGCATGCGCTCGTTGTGCCAGGCGATGGCCCGGCGCAGTTCGGGTTCGTGCAGCCCGGTGCGGCAGCCGAGCTGGTCCATGGTGAGCGTGGGCGGGCCCGTGGTGAGCACCCGCGTTATCTTCGCGGCCCACAACTCCTCCTGCACGTAGGGCCGTCGCAGGTACTGCCTGCGCAGCTCCTCGAAGTGCTCGTCGCCGCACGCGGTGAGGGCGCGCAGCCCGTCATAGCCGTCGTTCGTCGGATGGACGGACGAGGAGTCGGGCACGTAGCCGTGCTTGGCCTCGTCCTGCGGGAACGTCGCCGCGCACAGGTCGCACAGCTCCAGCGGGAGGATCCTGGCCGGTCGGGCGCCTTTCCTGCGCTTCCACATGGTTCCTCCAGGTCTCTTGTTCAGGCCGCCCTCTGCGAGGTGGCCGCATCGGGGCGGAGGTCCGCCAGGGTGAGCCGGTGCGCCGGTGGATCCGGCAGCACGACGTGGTGCGTGGCGTGCAGATCGGGGCCCACGTGCAGCAGTTCGCCCGGGTCCATCAGCCGCCACTGCGGGTTGTCGTCCATGCGTTCACTGGCGACCACCACGGCGGGCGACTCGGCCAGATGCGCGGAGTGGACCCGCAGATGGCCTTCGCTGCCGCTGTGGTCCAGGTGCCGGGAGCCGTGGTGGCCGCCCGCGTGCCGGCGCAACGTGTAGAGCCGGTGGGTCTCGGGGTAGCGCAGCGCCCACAGTTCGCCGGGGGTGGTGAGGATCAGGTTGAGGGCGTAGACGGGCAGGTTCTCCGCGATCCAGCCGACGGCGCTCTCGATTCCGGCGGTCACGTCGCCGCCGTGGCGGCGGATCTCCCGGGTGATCAGGGCGAAGCACCGCTCGGAGTCGGTGTCCCCGCCGACCAGGGCCCGGTCCTCGCCCAGGTGCGCCTCGAGCCGGTCGAGGCCCTCGACCACGCCGTTGTGGGCGAACAGCCGTCCCTCCTGCGCGAAGGGATGGGTGTTGCGCGTGTCCAGGCCGCCGGTGGAGGCGAAGCGGATGTGGGCGAGGAAGGTCTCCGACTCCACCCGCCGGGCCTCCTCGGCGAACGCGCGGTCCTCGCGGGCGGAGAGCGGGGCCTTGTGCACCACGGGAGCGCCGTCGGCGGCGTAGTACCCGAGACCGGTGCCGTCGGGGTCGTGACGGCTCTGCTCGCTGAGGCTGTCAGGGGCGTCCAGCAGCCAGAACGTGGCGCGGGTGCGCCGCGGAGCGCTGCTGAGACCGAACAGACGGCACATCGCTCTCCTCCTCCGGCTCGGACCGGGTCAGTGGCGGCCCGGGGTGCGCGGGTTCTTGGTCTCGGCGCCGTGGGCGAAGCCGCCCGCGTCCTCGGCGTCGCGGTGCGGTTCGTGCTGCTTGTCCAGCCGGGCGAGGACGCGACGCAGGTCCCGCAGCAGCAGGTCGGCCAGGTCGTGGCTGAAGCCGTTGCGCACCACGATCCGCAGCACGGCCAGGTCGGTGCGGTGCGCGGGGAAGGTGTACGCGGGCACCAGCCAGCCCTGCTCGCGCAGTCCCGCGGAGACGTCGAAGACGCTGAAGTGCTCGATCCCGTCCCGCAGCCGGAAGGCGAACACCGGGATGTCGCCGCCGTCGGTCAGCAGTTCGAAGGGCCCGAGGGCGGCGATCCGCCGGGCGAGGCCGGTGGCGACGTCGCGGCAGGTCTGCTGCACCCGCCGGTAGCCCTCGAAGCCCAGCCGCAGAAAGTTGTAGTACTGGGCGACGATCTGGGCGCCGGGCCGGGAGAAGTTGAGCGCGAACGTCGGCATGTCGCCGCCGAGGTAGTTCACGTGGAACACCAGGTCCTCCGGCAGGGCCGCCTCGTTCCGCCACAGGGCCCAGCCGACCCCGGGCATGACCAGGCCGTACTTGTGGCCGGAGGTGTTGATGGAGGCGACCCGCGGCAGCCGGAAGTCCCATTCGAGCTCCGGGTCGAGGAAGGGGGCGATCATCGCCCCGGAGGCGCCGTCGACGTGGATGGGGATGTCGAGCCCGGTACGGGACTGAAGATCGTCCAGGGCCGCGGCGATGCCGGCCACGGGCTCGTAGGAGCCGTCGAAGGTGGAGCCGAGGACCGCGACGACGCCGATGGTGTTCTCGTCGCACAGCTGCGTCGCCGTCTCCGCGGTGAGGTGGAAGCGCTCGCCCTCCATCGGCACGTACCGGGGCTCGACCTCGAAGTAGTCGGCGAACTTCTCCCAGCAGATCTGCACATTGATGCCCATGACCAGGTTGGGCCGGTCGGTGGGCCTGCCCTCGGCGCGGCGCCGCTGCTGCCAGCGCCGCTTGAGGGCCAGGCCGCCGAGCATCGCCGCCTCGCTCGACCCCGTCGTCGAGCAGCCGATCGCGCGCTGCGGGTGCTCGGCGTGCCACAGCCGGGCCAGCATGTGGACGCACCGGGTCTCCAGCTCGGCGGTCTGCGGATACTCGTCCTTGTCGATCATGTTCTTCTCGGCGCACTCGTTCATCAGCCGCCGGGCCTGGGGCTCCGCCCAGGTCGAGACGAACGTCGCCAGGTTCTGCCGGGCGTTGCCGTCGAGCATCAGCTCGTCGTGGATCACCTGGTAGGCGGTGTCGGGTTCCATCTCGGCGTCCGGCAGCGCGTACCGCGGCACCCGCAGAGGCTCCCGGCTGAAGACCGGATTGATCTCCAGATCACGGCTCGCACGGTCGTCGTCACCAGCGTGCTGCTCGGGCATGGGCGGTCCGCCTCTCCTCCGCTCGCCGGGTCCACCGGTTCGCTTCCCTCTGCGAGGAGTTCCCGCCGCCCGCCCCGCGAACCACCCACGGCGGACGAAAGAGGCTCCGGGACCCGGGGGACGACGCGTCCCGGCCCCCGTTCCGCGGTGGTGTCCCGCCGTGTCCACGTGGCCCCTTCCCCGGGCGGCCGAAGCGTTTCCACGGCCCGGATCACCCGGATGGGGGCCCTGACCGGGGCCCGGGGCCGCCGCCCGGGGTCTGCTGGAAACGGCGTCGTCCCAGGAGGTGGTGACCATGCACGAGATGCGCGTCGGTCCGGAACCCGGCAGTGGAAAACCGGTGTGGCACGTGGTGACCGAGCAGCGCGGCACCAGCCTGTGCGGTGCCGACGTCTCGGGCGGTCCGGCCGCGCCCGACCAGACGGACCACCACTGCCTGCCCTGCATGACCCGCTTCCAGCAGCTCCTGGAGGCGGGCCGGTGACGTCGTGCGGGGAGCGTGCGGCCCCGCCCTGAGCCTCCCGCGACCCGCCGTGGAGGCGGGTCGGCCCAGGTACCTCCGTGTGTCCCGCAGCAGACCGGGCAAGCGGTCCGGGTGCGTCCGGTGATCACCGCGGCGTGGCATTTCGCCCGGGCGGTACAGGAATGAAACCGCCCAAGCGAAGCAAACGGTACATGCAGGGCACGACGTGGAAAGGCGGCGGCGTGAGTGACGCGAGGCCGGACGGACAACTTTCTCCCCGGAACCGGACGAGGGTGCCGAAGAGCGTCGCGGAGCTGCCGCGGCAGGTCCGCGAGGAGCTGGCCTCCAGGCTCCGGCGCAACCGGCGGGCATTCCGCGCGGAGGACGTGCAGGTCGTGGAGGGGCCCCTGCTCAAGCGGGCCGTCGGCGCCTCGGCGCTCGGCAACTGCATGGAGTGGTTCGACTTCGGCGTCTACAGCTACCTCGCCGCCACCCTCGGCAAGGTCTTCTTCCCCGGAGCCTCGCCCGGCGCCCAGCTCATCTCCTCCTTCGCGACGTTCGCCGCGGCCTTCGTGGTGCGCCCGCTCGGCGGCCTCGTCTTCGGACCGCTCGGCGACCGGCTGGGCCGGCAGAAGGTACTCGCCACCACCATGATCATGATGGCCATCGGCACCTTCGTCATCGGGATCATCCCCAGCTACTCCACCATCGGCATCGCCGCGCCGATCCTGTTGCTGCTCGCCCGCATGATCCAGGGTTTCTCCACCGGCGGTGAGTACGGCGGTGCCACCACCTTCGTCGCCGAGTACTCGCCCGACCGCCGCCGCGGCTTCCTCTCGAGCTGGCTCGACTTCGGCACCTTCGTCGGTTACGCGCTCGGCTCCGCCCTGGTCACCGTGCTGAACCTGGCGCTCAGCGACGCCGACATGCTCGCCTGGGGCTGGCGCATCCCCTTCCTCATCGCCGGGCCGCTCGGTGTGATCGGCCTGTACATGCGGCTCAGGCTGGAGGAGTCCCCGGCCTTCCAGCAGCAGCTCGACGAGCACGAGAAGAGCCTCGCCCAGGAGTCGGCGGGCACGGAGTTCAGGACCATCGTCAGGGAGCACTGGCGGCCTCTGCTGATCTGCATGGGCCTGGTGCTCCTCTACAACGTCACCAACTACATGGTCACCGGCTTCCTGCCGACCTACCAGACCGAGACCCTGGGCCGCTCCAGCGGCTCCGCCGACGTGATGGTGCTGATCGGCATGGTGTGGATCGTCGTGCTGATCACCTTCCTCGGCCGGCTCTCCGACCGGGTCGGCCGACGGCCCGTCTACGCCGTCTCGGCGGTCGCGATGATCATCCTCGCGGTGCCCTCGTTCCTGCTGATCAAGACGGCGGGCACCTGGGCGCCGATCTGCGGGGTGCTGATCCTGTCCACGTTGCTCGCCGGGTTCGCCGCCCCGAGCGCCGCGACCCTGCCCGCGCTGTTCCCGACCGCCGTCCGCTACGCCGCCATGGGCATCGGCTTCAACATCGCCGTCTCGGCCTTCGGCGGTACGACTCCTCTGGTCACCGAGGCGCTGATCAACATCACGGGCAACGACATGATGCCCGCCTACTACCTGATCCTCGCCGGCGTCATCGGGCTGGTGACCGTCAGGTTCCTGCCCGAGAGCGCGCAGGTGCCGCTGCACGGGTCCCAGCCGATGGTCGGCTCCACGGAGGAGCGGAGCGAGCTGATCAGCACGTCGAAGGACCTGTACCACGTGGAACAGGCCTCCGGGGCGCGTTGAGGCCGCACCCGACGACCCGGACGTGGCCGAGGCCACGTCCGCCGCGTGGTCTGCGCCATATCGCGGGACGGGAGGGCGGGGATATCTTCCCGGTGTCCTCCCACCGCCCCCGCGATCGGAACGGCCCCGGCGTGTCCGCAGCTCTCTCCCCGCTCATCGCCGCCACCTCGCAGTGGCTGATGCTCGCCTTCCCGTCGGCCGGCACCGCGCTGGACTCCGCCCTCGCCGAGGTCCAGGCACGGCAGGCGGTGACCGTCGCCGCCTGGCTGCGCTACCCGACCGCGATCGACGCCGAGCTCGCCGTGATGGCCGGCCCCGGCGGCTCCGGCAGGCTCGACCGGCTCACCGGCCTGGAGATCATGGAACCCGCCGACGAGGCGGAATGGCTCGGCCACGCCTGGCGCACCTGGGTGGACGAGGTCGTGGCGAGCTGGGCGACCTGCCTGCTCACCGACCCGGACCTCGCCGGGGGCGCGGTCGCCGCGGTCACGGCGGGGGAGCACGGCGACGGTCTGCCCCTCGACTTCCGGCGGCTGCTCGCACCGGACGCACGGGACGTCCGGGCGGCGGCCCTGCTCCGCCACCCGGACCTGGTCTCACCGGTCGCCGCCCTGCACCGGGCGCGGCTGCTGGGATGCCTGGGACAGGGCGAGCGGCTCACGGCATAGCGCCCGCGGTGTGCGCACGGACCGCGTGCGGGTCCGTGCCCTCGGGCTCAGCCGACGTGGCGGGCCGGGGTCGCGTCCCCCGGGGAGACGGCGGGAGTGGGCCCCGGGGTCGCCGGGACCCGGAGCGGGGCGTCCTCCGACTGCTCCACCGTCGTGTCCTCGGTCCCGTAGCCCTCGCGCGAGCCGAGGGGCGCGCGTGAGGCGACCGTCCACAGCAGGACGACGGCGGTGGCCGCGCCGAGCAGCCGGGCGACCCGGCGGCGCCTGGCCCTGGCGTCCAGATCCCGCCAAAGGGGCCCGGCCGGGCGCTCCTCCGGCTGCCAGAGTTCCCCCACGGCCTCGTCGGCCGGGTGCCCTCCCCACTCGTCCGCCGTGTCCCGGCGCGAGCGCAGGACGGCCCAGGGGCCGGTGCGGGCGTGGCCCGGAGAAGCGGAGCGTTCGCTGCCGTGGCGGCCGGCACGGGTCGGGTCGGCACGGGGTGTCCGGGTGCCCTCTCCGAAAGGGCCGTCGGCGGCGGACGTGCCGGGGTCGGACCCACCGGCCCGTGAGCCGCCGGAGCCGGGCCCCGACACCTCGGGCCCCGACGCTTCGGGCCGTGACGCTCCGGACCCGCCGGCCTGGGGTTCGATCCGCGCCCCGTCCGCCCGTTCCCGCGCCGAGGGCTCCCGGGGCGCCGAACGCGCGATGGCCCGCTCCGTGTCGTGGGCGAAGCGCGCCCACACCTCGTCCGGTATGGCGGGCGTGCCGCCCTCGTCCTTGCGGGAGTCCCCGCCCCCCGCACCCTGATCGGTCACGACCGTCCCGCTCCCTGACTCGTCCGCCCCGCCCCGGCCCGCCCCCACGGAGAGGCCGGGGCGCGGGGCTCCGAGATTTTCGCACGGACGGGCGCCCCGCGCCGACCGGGTCCGACGGTGCCCCGCGTCGACGGGGTCCGGTGGTTCCTGTGCGGGCCGGGTCTGGCGGTGTCTGTGCGGGCCGGGCTCGGCGGTCCTCGCGTCGGCCGGGTCTGGTGGTTTCTGCGCGGGCCGGGTCTGGCGGTGTCTGTGCGGGCCGGGCTCGGCGGTCCTCGCGTCGACCGGGTCCGGTGGCTTCTGCGCGGGCCGGGTTCGACGGTGCCCCGCGTCCACGGGGTCTGGTGGTTCCTGTGCGGGCCGGGTCTGGGGGTGTCTGTGCGGGCCGGGTTCGGCGGTCCTCGCGTCGGCCGGGTCTGGTGGTTTCTGCGCGGGCCGGGTCTGGCGGTGTCTGCGCGGGCCGGGTTCGACGGTCCCCGCGTCGGCCGGCCCCGGCCGCCCCCGCGACGGCGGGCGGGACGGCCGCACGCGCGCGTCGTTTACCGGGCGCGCCGCCGGGTCACCCAGGGGTGACCACGCGGATGCGAAGGCAGGCGGCCGGGCGGGACCGGCCGGATCGACGGGAGGGGACAGCACATGACGCGCAGCGGACCCGAGCCCTCCGGCGGCGTCCCGGCCGTGCCGCCGGATCCCGACTGCCCGGTCGACGCCGTCGACGTGCACGCCTTCGAGGTGCCCGTCGACGGCCCCGGGGGCACGGAGCAGGACGGCACCCTCGACTGGCACTCCACCACCATGGTGCTGGTCCGGGTGCACGCGGGCGGCCGTACCGGCATCGGCTACACGTACGGCGACCTCTCGGTCGCGGCGTTCGCCGAGTCCGTGCTGGCACCCGTGGTGCGGGGTGCCTCCGCCGCCGCGCCGGCCGCGCTGTGGCAGGCGATGGGGGTGCGGACACGCAACGCGGGCCGCCCCGGCGTCGGTGCCATGGCGGTCTCCGCCGTCGACGTGGCGCTGTGGGACCTCAAGGCCCGGCTGCTGGACCTCCCGCTCGTCCACCTCCTCCCGGCGTACCACGAGCGCGTGCCGGTCTACGGCAGCGGCGGCTTCACCAACTACCCGCTCGACCGGCTCACCGACCAGCTCGGCGGCTGGGCCCGGCAGGGAATCCCCCGGGTGAAGCTGAAGACCTCCCGGGAACCCGGGCGTGACCCCGCGCGGCTGACCGCCGTGCGCCGGGCCCTCGGCGACGAGGTGGAGATCCTCACCGACGCCAACGGCGCGCTGGGACGCAAGGAGGCCCTGTACTGGGCGGGCCGCTTCCACGAGGAGTGGGACGTGCGCTGGTTCGAGGAACCCGTCAGCTCCGCCGACCTGGAGGGCCTGCGGCTGCTGCGCGAGCGAGGCCCGGCACGGCTGGAGATCGCCGCGGGCGAATACGCCTACACCGCGCGGGACTTCGTCAACCTCGTACACGCCGGCGCGGTGGACTGCCTGCAGGCCGACGTCACCCGCTGCGGCGGGATCACCGGGCTGCTGGAGATCGCCGGTCTCTCGGCCGCCGAGCACCTCGATCTGTCCGCGCACTGCGCCCCGGCCGTCTCCGCCCACGCCTTCTGCGCCGTGCGCCGGGCGCGGCACCTGGAGTACTTCCACGACCATGTCCGCGTGGAGGGGCTGCTCCTCGACGGCACCCTGTCCCCGGCCGGGGGTGCCCTGCGGCCCGACACCGGCCGCCCGGGACTGGGCCTCGACGTCAAGTGGGCCGACGCGGAGCCCTACCGCGTGCACGGGACGCGCCCGGTCTGAATCCGGCCGGGCTCGGGGGGCACCGCCCCGTGCCCGTCTCCCCGGGCTGCGCCGTGGATCGCGTCCCGGTGCGGCGCCTCGGCATCGAGAAGCCGGAAAACATTGCCTGAGTCCGGCAATGCGCGGCCCTTCTCCGGATCGGCATGATGAGGCCCGGGGGAGCACGGGGGACGGTCCGGGTGCCGGGCACTGGCAGGTGCCCGGCGCCCGGACCGGTTGTGTCCCGCCGCGGTGCCGCAGTGCCGGCCCGCCGACCGTTCCACCGCGCGGACCCGGGACGAGGGGCTCAGGGCCGCCACCGAGAGGAGTGACCGTGGCCTTCCTGGTGCCGCTCGCCGCCGCCGTCCTGGTCGTCGCCGTCAGCACCGCGATCATGGTGCGCAGGGACCGCAGACGCATGCCCATGAGCGCGGACGGACGGCGCGTCGAGGCCGTCTCCGCCCGCGGACCGCGCGAGAACCACCGTCCGGCCCGTGCGGCCACGGGCCGGCGTCCCCGCGAGCGCGCGTGAACCCCCTGCGACCTGCTGCTGTCAGCAGGCCCCTTTACCCTGTTCCCACGCACGCGGCTCCCGAAGCCGCGGCGTACGGGTGGGGGGAGAGAGCGCTGAGGACGGGGGCGGACATGGCGGGGGCCGATGCGGGCGAGGAGGAACTGGCGAAGTACGCGCGGATCCTCAGGGAGGTCTGCGCGACCGGCAGACGTCTCACCCGGGACGAGTTGGAGTCGCTGCGGGCGCAGGGTGAGCGCGCGGCCGAGGCGGGACACGGGCTGCGCGCCCTCGTCCGCCGGCACCTCGCGGTCACCCGGGAGCTCTGGCCGAGCCTGCCCGCCACCGGCACCGACCGCCTGCTCGCGGTGGTCGAGCACGCGGTGGACGCCTTCGCCGAGGGACACGAACGCGCCCAGAAGCTCGCGATGCGTCAGGAGGAGGCGGCCCGCCGCGAGTTCATCGACGACCTCCTCTACGGCCGCAGCGACCTGGGCCGGCTCTCCGAACGGGCCGAACGCTTCGGTCTGCTCTTCTCCCGCGCCCACGCCGTCGCCGTCGCCGTGGGCGAGCGCGCCGTGGACGACACCCATCCGGCCACCCGGCAGGTCGAGACGGCCCTCGTCGCCCGCTTCGGGGAGCGGCGCATCCTGCTCACGACCAAGGACGGCCGGCTGATCTGCATCGCCCCGGGCGACGAGAGCGAGGTGCTCGCCTACTTCGCGAAGCAGGCCCACGCCTGCCTGGACGGCGGCCAGGTCGGCCTCGGCCGCGCCCACCCCGGGGCCGGGGGAGTGGTGCACTCCTACGAGGAGGCACTCAACGCCCTCCATCTCGCCGAGCGGCTCGACCTGCGCGAGCCCGTACTGCACGCCGCCGACCTGCTCGTCTACCCCGTGCTTGCCCGTGACCGGCAGGCCATGGCCGATCTGGTGCGGCACGCCCTCGGCCCGCTGGAGGCCGCGCGCGGCGGGGCCCGCCCGCTGCTGGACACACTCACCGCCTACTTCGACTCCGGCTGCGTCGCCGCCGAGGCCGCCCGCCGGCTCAGTCTCAGCGTCCGCGCCTTCACCTACCGGCTGGAGCGCATCCGCAAGCTCACCGGCTCGGACCCCACCGATCCCGTGCACCGGTACACGCTGCAGACGGCGGCGATCGGCGCCCGGCTGCTGGGCTGGCCCGAGTCGGAGGTGTGAGGCGGGGCCGGGCCCGAGTGACCGGCCCGCGCCGGGGCGCGCCGGCCGCACCCGGGCGCCCCCTCACCCCAGCGCCTGCTCCGCCCAGATGACCTTCCCCTCGCGCACGTACCGGGTGCCCCACCGCGAGGCGACCTGTGCGACGAGGAACAGTCCCCGTCCGCCCTCGTCCGTCGTCGCCGCGTACCGCAGGTGCGGCGAGGTCCCGCTGGCGTCGAACACCTCGCAGATCAGGCTCCGGTCCCGCAGCATCCGCACCCGGATCGGACCGCTGCCGTAGCGGATCGCGTTGGTCACCAGCTCGCTCAGGATCAGCTCCGTGGTGAAGACCAGCTCGTCCAGCCCCCACTCGGCCAGCCGCCGCGAGACCTGGGCGCGCACCGCGCCGACCGCCGCCGGATCGCAGGGCACGTCCCACTCCGCCACGTCCTCCGCGCCGAGCGCCCGCGTACGCGCCACGATCAGGGCCACGTCGTCGTTCTGGCCGTCCGGCAGCAGCGTCTCCAGCACGGACCGGCAGGTGGCGTCCACGGACTCGTCGCCGGACGCGGCCAGCGCCCGCCGCAGCTCCTCGAGACCGGCGTCGATGTCCCGTTCCCTGCTCTCCACCAGGCCGTCCGTGTACAGCACCAGTCGGCTGCCCTCGGCCAGCTCCACCTCGGCCGTCTCGAAGGGCAGACCGCCGAGGCCGAGCGGGGGACCGGCCGGCACCTCGGGGAAGACGACCTCGCCGTCCGGACCCGCGACCGCGGGCGGCGGATGACCGGCGCGCGCCATGGTGCACATCCGGGAGACCGGGTCGTAGATCGCGTACAGGCAGGTCGCGCCGGTGATCGCGGCGGCGTCGTCCTGCGCCTCGTCCTGGTCGATGCGGTCGACCAGCTCGTCGAGGTAGGCGAGGATCTCGTCCGGCGGCAGGTCGAGCGCCGAGAAGTTGCGCACCGCCGTGCGCAGCCGCCCCATCGTGGCGGCGGCGTGCAGCCCGTGCCCGACCACGTCCCCCACGACGAGGGCGACCCGGGCGCCGGACAGCGGCAGCACGTCGAACCAGTCGCCGCCCACCCCCGCCTGCGCCGGGAGGTAGCGGTGGGCGAGGTCCAGGGCGCTCTGCGCGGGGAAGTTGCGCGGCAGCAGGCTGCGCTGCAGGGTCACCGCCATCGTGTGCTCACGGGTGTAGCGGCGCGCGTTGTCGATGGAGACCGCCGCCCGCGCCACGAGTTCCTCGGCGAGGACCAGCTCCTCCTGGTCGAAGGGCTCCGGCCGCTCCGAGCGCCAGAAGTTGACCACACCCATCACCAGCGGGCCCACCCGCAGCGGCACGGTGATCAGCGAATGGATGCCCCGCTCCATCACCTGCGCGGAACGCTCCAGGTCCTGCGCCTGCCAGCCGGGGGCCCGGGACAGCTCCGGTATGAGGAGCGCCGTGCCGGTGCTCAGGCTGCGCGCCTGCGGGGAGCTCGCGACGAACGTGATGCGCTCGCCCACCGGGTACAGCGGCGCGTCCTTGCGGACACCGCAGAGCGCCGAGCGGCGCAGCGTGCTGCCCGCCTTCGGCTCCTGGCCCTCCAGCACCTCGGGGGAGAGGTCCACGCTGACGAAGTCGGCGAAGCGCGGCACCGCCGTCTCGGCCAGCTCCTCGGCGGTCCGGGTGACGTCCAGGGTGGCGCCGATCCCGACCCCGGCGTCGTACAGCAGCCGCAGCCGCTCGCGCGCCACCTCGGCCCTGCCGGACAGGGCCCGCAGCTCGGTGGTGTCGCGCAGCGTGGCGACGCTGCCGAAGGGGCCGCCGCGCAGTTGGGTGGGCCGCTGGCTGACCGCCAGCAGCCGGTCCTCGACCAGGTGCACCTCGTCCGTCGCCACCCGCCGGGACGCCAGCAGATCGGCCATGTCCGGGACGAGGCCCAGCTCGTCCACCCGCCGGCCCTCGGCCGCGTCCGGCAGGTCGAGCAGCCGGTGCGCCTCGTCGTTGGCGAGGACGAGACGCCCCCCGCCGTCGACGATGACCACGCCCTCGCGCACCGCGTGCAGCACCGCGTCGTGGTGCTCGTACATCCGCGTCATCTCGGCCGGGCCGAGGCCGTGCGTCTGGTGCTGCAGGCGGCGGGTCACCAGGGCCGTGCCCGCCGTGGCCAGGGCCATCGCGACGCCCGCGGCGCCGAGCAGGAGGGGCAGTTGCCGGTCGGCGGCGCCGCCGATGTTGTCGGTGGTGACGCCCGCCGACACCAGCCCCTCCACCGAACCGTCCGGGCCCTCGACGGGGACGACGGCCTGCACCAGCCGGCCGATCGTGCCGTCGATCTCCTCGGTGACGGGCCGTCCGGCCAGCGCGGGCGCCACCGTGCCGACGAACTTCTTCCCGATGCGGTCCGGCTTGGGGTGGGTGAAACGGATCGCGTCGGTGTTCATGACGACGACGAAGTCCACGTGCGCCTTCCTGCGCACCTCCTCCGCCCTGGGCTGCAGCACCTTGGTGGGATCCGGGCCGTGCAGTGCCTGGAGGGTGCCGGGCGCGTTGGCGAACGTCTCGGCGACGGCGAGGGACCGGTTGCGGGCCTCCTCCGTGCTGTCGTGACGCACCTGCAGCACCAGCGCGATCACCGAGGCGACGATCAGCAGCATGACGATGACGGCCTGGAGGAGGAACACCTGTCCGGCGACGCTGCGGCCGCCGACCGCCGCGCGCACCCCGGTGAGGGGACGCCGGCCGCGAGGGCGGGCGGAGGACGGCGGAGCATGCTCCTCCACGCGACCGGCACGCGAGGCGCCGACGCGGCGGGGCGGCTGAGTCCGAGATCGACCCGGCAGTCGGACCATGCCCCATGTCTACACTGCGCGCCGCCCCGAGGCGAGGGTCACCCTGGAAGGGAGAGGGACGCGTTACCCGCCCACTTCCCTCTCCCGCCCGGCGAAACACGTCATTGCCGAAACGGCAAGGATGTTTGCCCCGTGCGCCGACCGGGTCGCACGCTTCCTCCACGGGCACCGGACATCCCGGCGCCGCACCACGCCGACGCACACAGGAGGGCCCCATGCGACCCACTCCCACCAGCGACCCCGCCGCCTTCTGGGAGGCCCGCTACCGGGACAACGGCCGGGTCTGGAGCGGCCGCCCCAACGCCCCGCTCGTCCGGGAGACGGAGGGACTGCCGCCCGGCCGCGCCCTCGACCTCGGCTGCGGCGAGGGCGCCGACGCCGTCTGGCTCGCCTCCCGCGGCTGGCGGGTCACCGGCGTCGACATCTCGGCAACCGCCCTGGAACGCGCCGCCGCGCACGCCGCCGAGGCCGGACTCGCCGACCGCACCACCTGGGAGCGGCACGAACTGGGCCGCTCCTTCCCCGAGGGCACCTTCGACCTGGTCAACGTCGAGTACCTGCAGTCCCCGGTCGCGCTGGACCAGGACGGGGCGCTGCGCCGGGCGGCCGACGCCCTCGCCCCCGGCGGGACCCTGCTGATCGTGATGCACGCCGGGTGGCCCTCGTGGCAGGAGGAGCCGCCGTTCGAGGCGGAGTTCCCCACGCTCGACGGGCTGCTGGAGCGGCTGGCGCTGCCGGAGGAGGAGTGGGTGCTCGAGACGAAGGAGACACTCCGCAGGCCGAGCACCTCCCCGGACGGGGCGGAGGGGTTCCGCGAGGACCACGTCTGGCGGCTGCGCCGGACGGGCGCGGCCCCGCGCTCGGCGACCTGAAACGGGGCCGATGCGGCGAGGGACCGGCGGGGTGGCCGGCCCTCGGGGCCGTCGGGGGTGGCCGGGCGCCTCGGTGACCCGCCGGCCGGGCCCCCGCCGGACCGCCGCCCCCGTCGGGAGGGATCCACGGCCGGGCGGTGTCGGCCGGTGGGGCGCGGGCCGGGGTCCCGCGACGTAACGTGCAGTCGCACGGCCCACCGGACGCGATCCGGTCCACCCCGACCACGAGAAGGCGCACTCCGAATGACCTCCTCCTCCACCACCACCCCCACCGTCGCCGTCCTCGGCACCGGCATCATGGGCGCGCCCATGGCGCGCAACCTCGCCCGGGCCGGGCTCGCCGTACGGGCCTGGAACCGTACGCGGGACAAGGCGGAGCCCCTGACCGCCGAGGGTGTCACCGTCACCGGCACCCCCGCCGAGGCGGTCACCGGTGCCGACGTCGTGCTCACCATGCTCTACGACGGTCCCGCGACCCTCGACGTCATGCGGCAGGCCGCCGAGGCCCTGCGGCCCGGGACCGCGTGGGTGCAGTCGACCACCGCCGGCATCGAGGCGATCGACGACCTCGCGGCCTTCGCCCGCGGTCACGACCTCGTCTTCTTCGACGCCCCGGTGCTCGGCACCCGTCAGCCGGCCGAGGCCGGGCAGCTCCTCGTCCTCGCGGCGGGCCCCGAGGCGCACCGCCCGGCCGTGGCGCCCGTCTTCGACGCCGTCGGCGCCCGTACCGTGTGGACCGGCGAGGACGGCGCGGCGGGAACCGCCACACGGCTGAAGCTCGTCGCCAACAGCTGGGTCCTCGCGGCCACCAGCGCCGCCGGCGAGGTGCTCGCCCTGGCGGAGGCGCTCGGCGTCGACCCGGCGCACTTCTTCGACGCCATCGGCGGCGGCGCCCTGGACCTGCCCTACCTGCGCGTCAAGGCCGATCTCGTGCTGAACGACCGGCTCACGCCCGCTCAGTTCGCCGTCGCGACGGCGGCCAAGGACGCCCGGCTGATCGTGAGCGCCGGGGAGCGCAACGGCGTCCGTCTCGACGTCGCCGCCGCGAGCGCCGCCCGTATGGAGCGTGCCGCCGCGCAGGGGCACGGGGAGGAGGACATGGCCGCCGCCTACTACGCCAGCTTCGAGCAGCCGCCCGCGCGCGGGAACGGCTGACGTCCCCGGCACCTCCGGGCGGGCCGCGCCCTCACGGGAGGCGGGACCACGGACTCGCCCTTTGATGGCGTATGCATTTAATGTCGATCGAAGCAAGCGTAACCGTGTGTCCGCCCGGAGGAGCAGCACCCTTGTCCAGCAGTCTCTTCACGCCGTACACCCTGCGGGGCGTCACCCTTCCCAACCGCGTCTGGATGGCCCCGATGTGCCAGTACAGCGCGCCCGCGGAGGGCGCCGACACCGGCGCCCCCACCGACTGGCACCTGCAGCACTACGGCGCCCGGGCGGTCGGCGGTCCCGGGCTGATCCTCGTCGAGGCCACCGCGGTGGTGCCCGAGGGCCGCATCAGCCCCTACGACCTGGGCATCTGGAACGACATCCAGGTCCGGGCGCACCGCCGGATCACCTCCTTCCTCGACGCGCACGGGGTGGTGCCGGGCATCCAGCTCGCCCACGCCGGCCGCAAGGCCAGCACCGACGCCGCATTCCATGGCGGTTCCCCGCTGACGTCCGACCGCCTCGGCTGGCGGCCCGTCGCGCCGAGCGCGCTCTCCTTCGACGAGGGTCACCCGGTGCCGCACGAACTGAGCGCGGAGGAGATCCGGGGCGTCGTCGACGGCTTCGTCGCCGCCGCCCGCCGGGCCGTCGAGGCCGGCTACCGGGTCCTGGAGGTCCACGCGGCGCACGGCTACCTCCTGCACGAGTTCCTCTCCCCGCTCTCCAACCACCGCGAGGACGGCTACGGGGGCCCCTTCGAGAACCGCGCCCGGCTCGCCGTGGAGGTCGCCGACGCCGTCCGCGCGGCCGTCCCCGAGGAGACCGCCCTCTTCTTCCGGGTGTCGGCCACCGACTGGGTCGAGCCGGAGGGCTGGACGGCGGACGACACCGTCCGGCTGGCCGCGCTGCTCAAGGAACACGGCGTCGACCTGCTCCACGTCTCCACCGGCGGCAACGTCCCACACGCCCGCATCCCCGCCGAGCCCGGCTACCAGGTGCCCTTCGCGGCCCGGGTGCGCCGGGAGACGGGGCTGCCCTCCGCCGCCGTCGGCCTGATCACGGAGCCCGAGCAGGCCGAGCGGATCCTCGCCGAGGGGGAGGCGGACGCGGTGGCGCTCGGCCGCGAGCTGCTGCTCAACCCGTACTGGCCGCGTGAGGCCGCCCTCGCGCTGGGCGAGGAGCACCCCTTCCCGCCCCAGTACGGGCGGGCCGCGCGCGTCCGCCGCACGAGCCGCGTCTGAGGGAGGGCGGGGGCACCTCCGGTCGCGCTCGCGCGCGAGGCCCGTACGGGCGCGGAGGTGCCCGCCGTCGTCACGGCTTGCGGCCGACGCCCACGTACAGCGGCTGGTCCCGGCGTACCGGAGCCTCGGGGTCCGGACGCCAGCGGGTGGCCAGTTCCACGCCCGGCTCGCACAGTTCGAGCCCGTCGAAGAAGCGGGTCACCTCGGCCCGGGAACGGGCCTTCACGGGCGTCCCCCCGGCCCGGTAGACGGCGTCGACCCGGTCCCAGATCTCGGGCTGGAACTCCCCGGTGACGTGTGAGAGCACGAGGTGACTGCCCGGTGCCAGCGGCTCCGTCAGGGTCGCGACGATCTCGTAGGGGTCGTGTCCGTCGGCGACGAACGGCAGCAGCGCGATGAGCGACAGGCCGATCGGCCGGTCGAAGTCCAGGTGCTTCCTCGCTCGGGCGAGTATCCTCTCCGGCTCCCGCACATCCGCGTGCAGATAGGCAGTTCGGCCCTCCGGCGTGCTGCGCAGCAGCGCCTCGGCGTGGCGTAACACGATGGGATCGTTGTCGACGTAGACCACCCTGGCCTCGGGCGCGACGCCCTGCACGATCTGGTGGAGATTGGGTTCGGTCGGTATCCCCGTGCCGATGTCCAGGAACTGACGGACCCCCCGGTGCGCCAGGAAGCGGGCGGCCCGGTGCATGAACTCACGGTTGGACCAGGCGGTCTCCTTGACATCGGGCAGCAGTTCGACGATCTTCTCGGCGGCCTCGACGTCGGCCGGGTAATGGTCCTTGCCGTCGAGGAACCAGTCGTACATACGGGCCGAATGCGGTGTGCCGGTGTCTATCTCGCTCGCGCTGAACCCGGTGTCGGTCATGTCGGCCTCCGCTGCGGTCTTCCCGGTGTGGTCACGGCCCGCGGGAGTGCGGGCGGTTCAGCGGTACCACGGGGCCGGCCCGCCTGGCCAGGGAACGCCGGCGCCCCCGTGCGCCCGGCCAGGCCGCGGGCGGACGCGGTCGTGCACGGTGAGGCGCGCGCGCTCACTACGATGAGTCGATCCCGCCGGGCGGAAGGACGGGCGCCCGGACGGGTCGCGAGGGAGTGGGTGCGGTGGACGAGGAGCGCAGGGGGCCCGCCCGGCGGCGCGCCCAGGGGCAGTTGGAGGCACAGGTGCTGGCGGCGCTGCGCGCGGCACCGGGACCGGTGACGGCGGGGTGGGTGCGCGAACGGCTGGGCGCCACGCTCGCCTACACCACGGTGATCACGATCCTCACCCGGCTGCAGGGCAAGCACGCGGTGACCCGGGAGCGGGTGGGCCGCTCGTTCACCTGGACGGCGGCCTCGGACGAGGCGGGGCTGGCCGCCCACCGCATGCGCCGGGTGCTGGACGGCGAGAGCGACCGCGAGGCCGTCCTGGCGAGCTTCGTCTCCGGCCTCACGGACCAGGACGAACGGCTGCTGCGCGCCCTGCTGCGCAGGACGGAGGACGTACCGGCCGAGCACGGCACCGTGCCCGCCCCGTCCCCCGAAGGACCGCCGGCGGCAGGGCCGCCCGAGTCCCCGGCGGGCCTGCCGGAGGGGCGGGGGCGCTGAGCCGTGGGCGTCTTCGTCCTCCTGCCGCTCGTGCTGCCGCTGACCGCCTGGCCGATCGCCCGGCTCGCCGCGCACCGTCTCCATCCGCGCGCGGCCACCCGGCTGCTGACCGGCGTCGGCCTGGTCCTCGCGGTGTGCAGCACGCTCTGCCTGGGGCTGCTGGCGATCGTCGGCACCGCGCAACTGCCCGGCAATCCGCTCCCGGACGCCTGGGCGGACCCTCAGGTGCGGGCGGCGGTGCCGCGGGACGAGGTGGTCGGCAGGGCGGCCATCGGCGCGCTCGGCTGCGCGGCCTGGGCCTGCGCGGCCCTGCTGCTGCGGCACCACCGTGTACGGCGGCGCGCCGCACGGGCCCTGCACGGGCTGCGCGGCACGACCGTCGCCGTGCTCCGGGACCCCGTCCCCTACGCCCACACCCTGCCCGCCCGCGGTGCCCGGCGCGGACGGATCGTGGTCTCCACGGGGATGCTCGCCGCCCTCGGCCCGTCCGAGCGCCGGGCGCTGTTCGCGCACGAGCGGGCGCATCTCGGCGCCCGCCACCACCGCCATCTGCTGCTGGCGGGACTGGCCGCCCGGGCCAATCCCTTCCTGCGGCCGCTGCGCACCGGCGTGGCGTACAGCGTGGAGCGGTGGGCCGACGAGGAGGCCGCGGCCCGGGTGGGGGACCGGCGGGTGACGGCCCGGGCGGTGGCCCGGGCCGCGCTGCTCGCCGGCACCGTCCCCGCTGCCGCGTCCGGGGCCGCCCTGCCGGCCTTCGCGGCCGTCGGGCCCGTGCCCCGCAGGGTGGCGGCCCTGCTGGAGCCGGCTCCGGCCGTGCGCCGCTGGCCGCCCACGTTCACCGCGGCCGGGCTGGCGGCCTGGGCGGCCGCGGCCGGCGCTGCGGCCTCGGCGATGTCCTCGGCCGGCTCCGCCGTCACCCTGATCGCCCTGCTGCGCGCGGCGACGCCCCTGTAGGGCGGGAGCGGCGCCCGGCCGGGCGCCGCGGGCCCACGGCGGACGGGGGGCCCGCCATGGTGGGGAAGCGAGGGACCGTCAGAGGTCGAACTCGTGCGGCGGCAGGTCGAGGGAGAAGCAGGCCTCGCGCACCACGGCCTGCTCGGTCTTGTCGAAGTCCCCGTCGGCCCCGCCGATGACGATGCCGATCTGGATGACGGCCCGTGCCTCGGCGGGCTTCTTCTTGGCCTTGGCGATCTCCTGGAGCACGCTGACCTTGCCGAACGCGAAGTCGGTGGTGAGCTTGTTCAGGTTGTCCTCGAAGCGGCGGCGCAGGTCCTCGGCGGGGAAGTTCTGCAGCACCTCGTTGGTGGAGATGAGCTGCGCGACGCGCTGCCGCTCGGACGGGTCCACGGTGCCGTCGGCGGCGGCGACCAGGGCGCACATCGCCATGCTGGCGTCGCGGAAGGCACCGCTCTTGAGGTCGTTCTTCTTCGCCGTGAGCTGCGTCTGCATCGTCGACGCGGACTCCTTCAAGCGGTCCCACAGGGCCATGCGCACTCCTACGTGGTGAACGGTCCGGCCCACCCGTACGACGGACCGGCTGCCGTCGATCTTCGACAGCACTGTAGAAACTACCGGCGGGTCCCACAAGTTCCTCCCGGGGAGCGGTGATCCGTGGATTCGCGCGCCCGGCGAGCCTGGGGTACGATCATCACAACACGCCGCCGGGAGTGAACGACCGGCCGGAGTGCACGCGTTGGTCGTCCAAGGAAAGACGCCCCGCTTCCTGCGGGGAGATGCAGGTGCAAGGCCTGCCCAGCGCTCCAGGACGAAGGCCCCGACCCGGGACACCGGGACGGGGCCTTCGCGTTCCCCCGGAGGTGCGCCGAGCGGCCCGGCCGCCCGGCGCGCTCAGGCCCCCACCGTGCCGTCGAGGCCCTCCCGCAGGAAGTCCGCGTGGCCGTTGTGCCGCGCGTACTCCAGCAGGACGTGCACCAGCACCATGCGCAGCGACACCCGCTCGCCCCACCGCGGCTGGTACCCGGCCAGGTCCAGCGAGGCGGCCTCCCGCTCGATGCGGCGGGAGACCTCGACCTCCGCCTCCCAGGCCGTGAACGCCTCCGCGCGGGTGGACGCGCTCGCGTCGTACGCCGCCTGGAAGTCGACCGTCTCGGACCACACCATCGGCGCCCCGTGGTCCTCGAACACCCGGCGGAACCAGGCGCGTTCCACCTCGGCCATGTGCCGGACCAGGCCGAGCAGCGTCAGCGTCGAGGGCGGCGAGGAGCGACGCCGCAGTTCCTCGTCGCTAAGCCCCTCGCACTTCATGGCGAGCGTCGCCCGGTGGTACTCGAGGAACGCGCGCAGGGTCTCCCGCTCACTGCCGAGGTGCGGCGGCGGGACACGGGGATCGGTGCTCACGCGTGCGCGCTCCCCGCCGGCGCCTGGCTGCTCTCCGGCCCCCGTCCGCGGGCGGCCTCGGGCGCGCAGGAGTTCGGACGGTCGGGGGAGACCGGTTCACTGCGGGCGTGCAGGAGCTCCCGGTAGGCCGTGGCCACCGCCACCAGCCGGTCGAGCGAGTCCCGGGTCTCGACGAGCTGCTCGATGTGGCGGGACAGCCGTTCGCGCTCCTGCGTCATCCGCTCCAGGGCGGCGTCGGAGTTGTCCATGCTGGGCGCGTCCACGCAGGGCATCAGTTCGAGGATGGTCCGGCTGGAGAGCCCCGCGGTGTACATCCGCTGGATGAACCCCACCCGCTCGACCTGGTCCTCGGTGTAGTGCCGCTGCCCGCTGGGGCTGCGCACGCTCGTCAGCAGCCCCTGCTCCTCGTAGTAGCGCACCGACCGGACGCTGACCCCGGCCCGTGACGCGAGCTCCCCGATGCGCATGCCGTCCTCCCACCCGCTGTGACCTGTCGCACAGACCTTGCCTCTGACGTCAATGTCAGGTTTTAGCGTAGCGCCGTGCCCGAGATCCGGGCGCCCCGCATCCCACGGAGTCTCGCATGACCAGTCTCTTCGACGCCTACCGCCTCGGCGGACTCACGCTTCCCAACCGCACGGTGATGGCACCGATGACCAGGGTCCGCGCCACCGCCGAGGGGCTGGCCACCCCTTCGATGGCCACGTACTACGCCCAGCGCGCGAGCGCCGGACTCATCGTCTCCGAAGGCGTGCAGCCGAGCCTCGTCGGGCAGTCGAACCCCGGCACCCCCGGGCTGTACACGGACGCGCAGGTCGACTCCTGGCGGCCCGTCACGGCCGCCGTGCACGCCAACGGCGGCCGCATCTTCGCCCAGCTCATGCACGGCGGCAGGGTCTCCCACCCCGACACCACCGGCCACCGGCCCGTGGGCCCGTCCGCCGTCGCCGCCACCGGTGAGGTCTTCACCCCGACGGGTCCGCAGGCCCCGCCCGTTCCCCGTGCCCTGGAGACCGAGGAGGTCCCCGAGCAGGCGCTGTCCTACGCGACGGCCGCCCGCCGCGCCCTCGACGCCGGCTTCGACGGCGTGGAACTGCACGGTGCCAACGGCTATCTGATCTCCCAGTTCCTCTCCTCCAACGCCAACCTGCGCACCGACCGCTACGGCGGCTCCACGGCCAACCGCATCCGGTTCGCCGTCGAGGCCGTGGCCGCCACCATCGACGCCGTGGGGGCCGCGCGGACCGGTATCCGGCTCTCCCCGGGCGGCACCTTCTGGGGCGTCGAGGAGGAGGACGTGCCCGGGCTCTACACCGCCCTGCTCACCGAGCTCGCCCGACTGGAGCCGGCCTACGTCCACCTGGAGGCCACCGCCGAGGAGGCCGTGCTCCTCGAACTGCGGCGGGCCTGGCCCGGCACGCTCGTCATGAACCCGGTGCTCCCCATGGGCGCCAAGCAGGCCGGCCGCGCCGAGGCCGACCACTGGCTCGGGCTCGGCGCCGACCTCATCAGCTTCGGCCGCGGCTTCCTCGCCAACCCGGACCTGGTGGAGCGCCTGCGCACGGGGGTTCCGCTCGCCCCGGTCGACGAGGCCACGTACTACACGGGCGGCGACAAGGGCTACCTGACCTACCCGACGTACCAGTACGCGGCCTGAGCGGGCCCGCTCAGGTCTCAGGCCGGCGGACGGCCGCCGCCGTCCGCCGCCCGGGCGAGGGTGTCCGCCACCGTGGTGCGGGCGAGCCGGGCCACGGCGCGCAGCTCGGACACCGGGGTGCCGGCCCGGCTCAGGACGGCGAGCGACTGGTTGACGGCCACGACGTACGTGGCGAGTTCGTCCAGCACGTGCCCCTCGGCGGGGGCCGGGGCCAGGGCTGCCCGCACCCGGCGGCGCTGCCCCTCGAGCAGAGCGCGCACCCGGGCTCCGCTGTCCTCCTCCAGCGTCGCCGACTGCGCGGCCGACTGCGCGATGAGGCACCCGGTGGGCAGCGAGGGGTCCTCGATGCGGGCGAGGGTGGCCTCCAGGAAGGCCTCCACCGCACGCGCCGGATCTCCCGCATGCGCCGTGAGCGCCTCCTCGTGGTGGGTGCCGTAGCGCGAGGCGTACCGGTCCAGGCACGAGCGGAAGAGGGCGTCCTTGTTGCCGAAGGCGCCGTAGAGGGAACCGCGGCCCAGGCCGGTCGCGGTACCCAGGGTGTCGAGCGAGGCGTCGGCGTAGCCGCGCTCCCAGAAGACGCGCATGGCCCGGTCGAGGGCCTCGTCCACGTCGAACTGCTTCCTGCCCGGCAT
This sequence comes from Streptomyces griseoaurantiacus, assembly GCF_036189845.1. Taxonomy (NCBI): domain Bacteria; kingdom Bacillati; phylum Actinomycetota; class Actinomycetes; order Kitasatosporales; family Streptomycetaceae; genus Streptomyces; species Streptomyces griseoaurantiacus. The sequence goes on from NZ_CP108326.1 coordinate 7,112,480, forward strand.
GCCGCCCACCTGTCCTTCCGGCTCGTGCGCCCGCGTCCACCGACACCCTACAACCATCTTGGACCGATCGGTCGACTGATCATTGACCGATCGGTCCAAGATGGTTAGCGTGGCATCGACCGAGGCCCCCGCGTCGAAAGGCCACGCCATGCCCACCCCTGCCCCCAGCACGTCCACGCCCGAGGGCCCCGGCTCCGTCACCGGCGTCCCCGACCTGCCGCCCGGCTTCGCCGACACCTTCACCAGCGGGTACGTCGACACCGGAACCCTGCGCCTGCACGCCGTCACCGGCGGCGAGGGTCCCGCGCTGCTGCTCCTGTCCGGGTGGCCGCAGAACTGGTACGCCTGGCGGCTCCTGATGCCGGAACTGGCCCGCCGCTTCCGGGTCGTCGCGGTCGACCCGCGCGGAGTCGGCCTCTCCGACAAGCCCCGGGACGGTTACGACACCGGCACGCTCGCCGCCGACACGGCGGACCTGATGACGGCGCTCGGACACCACCGGTTCGCCGTGGTCGGTCACGACATCGGGATGTGGATGGGGTACGCCCTGGCCGCGGACCACCCGGAGCGGGTGGCGCGCCTGGCCGTCGCCGAGGCCGCCATCCCCGGACTGTCCCCCTCGCCGCCGCTCTTCGGGAGCACGGAGGCCAACAACCGGCTGGCGCACTTCGCGTTCAACCGGCTCCCGGAGCTGAACGAACAACTCGTCAGCGGCCGCGAAGAGCTCTTCTTCGGCCACCAGTTCGCCACCAAGGCGGCGAAGCCGCTGCCCGTGAGCGCCGTCCGGTACTACATCGACACCCTCGCCCGCGACCCCGAGGCCCTGCGGTGCAGCTTCGCCCCCTACCGGGCACTGGGCGAGACGATGGCGCAGAACGAGCGCCGCGCCCTGCGCCGGCTCACCCTCCCCGTGCTGGCGATCGGGGGAGGGGAGGTGCTCGGCGCGGGGGTCGGCGAGACGATGGCGCGCGGAGCGGACGACGTGGAGACCCTCGTCCTGCCCGGCTGCGGGCACTACCCCGCCGAGGAGGCCCCCGAGGCGATGCTCGAGGCACTCACCGGCTTCCTCGCCCCCTACCGGGAGGGGAAGGACGACTGAGGGGCGTTTCCCGATCCCCCGTACAACCTTCGGCCAAGCCGGGATGTCTCAGTCGGTAAGCGGAAACGGGGTACATCGAGTCGGACAAGGGGCCAATGGGCGGATACCGCCCGCCTTCTCCCTCTCCCCAGCCCCGCGTTCCGGACCACACCTGTACGGGGGAACACATGAACACGCACCACAGGAATGCCCGCCGGGGCACCGTCGCGGCGCTCGCCGTCCTCACCGCGGGCGTTCTGTCGCTGGCCGGCGCAGGCACGGCGGGCGCCGAGTCCGCGACCGCCGCCGAGACCCATCCGATCGCCTCCTCGGTGCTCGGCGAGGACTACAAGCTCACGCTCACGGCGGAGCGCGGCACGGCCGACGACTACACCGCCTCCGTGCGGCTGCGGGTCTACACCCACAGCGGCGGCGCCTGGCGGCAGTCCGACAGCGCACTGGTCGGCGAGCCGGAGGGCTGGTTCTGGTACCCGCTCACCGGCAAGGGCGCCGTCTGCCGGTTCTCCACGTCGAGCAGCGAACCCGCGCCGATCGAGATCAGCCTGCTGAGGACGCCCTCCCTCGGCTGCTCCGAGCCGCAGCACTTCACCCTGGAGGAGGGCACCCTGCACGCCGGCTGATCCCGCGCGGGACGGTGCGGGGAAGGCCCTACGCCTTCCCCGTCCCGAAGGGGCCGCCCTCCGTGAAGACGGAGGCCGCGAAGCGTTCGCCGATGCGGCGGTGGGAGGCCGCGTCCGGGTGGAGCGCGTCCGGCAGCGGCAGCTCGGCGGCATCGGCCTCGCCGTACAGTTCGCGGCCGTCGAGGTGGTGCAGATACGGGTCCTCGGCCGCTCGCTGCGCCACGATCCGGGCCAGTTCCTCGCGGATGACGTTCAGCGTCAGTTTCCCGGCGGCGCGCTCGGCCGGGTCCCCGGCCGCCCGGAAGCGCAGCCGGCCGGCGGCGATGTCGGAGAAGTCCGGGACGCTCGGGCCCGGGGTGTCCTCGTGGATCGGGCACAGGATCGGTGAGACGACCAGCAGCGGCGTCCTCGGGTGGCCCTCACGGAGCGTGTCGAGGAAGCCGTGGACGGCCGGGGTGAACGCACGCAAGCGCATGAGATCGGCGTTGACAAGATTGATGCCGATCTTGACGCTGAGCAGGTCGGCGGGGGTGTCCCGCATGGCGCGGGCGGTGAAGGGGTCCAGCAGGGCGCTGCCGCCGAGCCCCAGGTTGACCAGCTCCACCCCGCCCAGGGAGGCGGCCAGCGCCGGCCAGGTGGTGGAGGGGCTCGCGGCGTTCGATCCGTGGCTGATCGAGCTGCCGTGGTGCAGCCACACCCGGCGGCCCCGGTCCGCCGCCGGCTCGACGGGGGCGTCGGTGCGCAGGGCGAGGAGCTCGGTCGTCTCGTCGTGCGGCAGCCAGAGCTTTACGTCCTTGGGTCCCTCGGGCAGGTCCGTGAACCGGACGGTGCCCGGGGCGCCGGGCCGGGTCTCGAAGGTGCCGGCGGTCATGTCGACGACCAGGGTGTCGCCGCCGGTGACGCTCGCCTGCCCGAACAGCCGTCCGTCGACCAGCAGGTCGTAGACGCCGTCCGGGCGGGGCGGGGCCCCGACGTACTCCCTCTTGGTGGGGAGCGTGTCCAGCTCGATCGCCGTGGCCCGGGTACGGAGGACGAGCCGCACGCCGGACGGCTGCGACTCGGCCATGGCGAGCTGCCCGTCGGAGAACTGGGCGCGGGCCCGGGCGGGCAGCCGGTGCGGGAGCAGGCCCCGCGCGGTGCGCTCCAGTTCCAGGGCGCCGCGCACGAGGGCGGGGGAGAGGGGGGTGGTGATCCAGTCGTTCATGGGGGGGTGCTGCCTCAGGCTCTCGTTCGGGGAGGGGTGTCGCGGGGCACGCCGGGTGGACGCGCTCAGGCCGCCGGGGGCCAATTGCGCAGCAGGGCGTCGAGGGCGTCCATGATGCGCGCCCAGCTCGCCTGCGAGTCCGGGGCGCTGTGGCTGAATCCGCCGGCCGCCTCCAGGCTGACGTAGCCGTGGAAGACGCTGCCGAGCAGCCGGACGGCGTGGGTCTGCTCCGGCCCGGTGAGGTCGTAGCCGCGCAGCACCGCCCGTGTCAGTTGCGCGTTCCGGCCGCCCGCGCTCGCGGCCGCGGTCTCCGGGTCGAGCCGGTACCGCGCCGCGTCGTAGCGGCCGGGGTGCTCCCGGGCGTAGTCCCGGTAGACGTCCGCCAGTGCGGTGAGCGCGTCCTTGCCGGCGCGTCCGGCGAGGGCGGCGGCCCCGCGGTCGGCGAGTTCCTCGAGGGCGATGAGGGCGATCCGGGTCCTGAGGTCGTGCGAGTTCTTCACATGGGAGTACAGGCTGGCGACCTTGACGTCGAACCGCCGGGCCAGCGCCGACACCGTGACCTGGTCGAAACCGACCTCGTCGGCCAGTTCCGCACCCGCACGGGCGAGTCGTTCCGCGGTCAGCCCCGCACGCACCATGACGCTTCCCCTCACTTCGACGGCGTCCATGGTGAGTATGCATTTACCTAAACCTTTTAGGCAAATGCATACCAGCATTAGGTGTGAAGCTGCGGGAAAGGTCTCCGGCTCAGAACGGATACTCGGCGATGTCCGGCCGCACGGTGAGCCACTGGGTCTCGGTGAACGCCTCGATGTTCGCGGTCGCGCCGCCGAGGCGTGAGCCGGTCCCGGACGCCCCGACCCCGCCGAACGGCGCCTGCGGTTCGTCGGCGACGGTCTGCGCGTTGATGTGGACGATGCCCGACTCGATGCGGTCGGCGAGCGTCATCGCCGCCCCGACGTCGCCGAGGATGCCGACGGACAGCCCGTATGCGCTGTCCTCGACGAGGCGGGCGGCCTCCTCCGGCGTCGAGAAGCCGAGGACGGGCGCCACCGGGCCGAAGATCTCCTCGCGCCAGGCCGGCATGTCCGTCCTCATCCCGGTCAGCACCGTGGGCCGGTAGCAGGCGCCCACGATCTCGCCGCCCGCCGCCACCCTCGCGCCCGCCGCGACGCTCCCGGTGACGAGGCCGTGCACCCGTTCCAGTTGGTGCCGGTCGATCAGCGGGCCGAGCGCCACGTCCTCGCGGGCCGGGTTCCCGACCGGCAGTGCCTCGGCCTTCGCGGCGAGCGCGGCGGTGTACTCCTCGAGGAGCGACTCGTGCACGAGGTGCCGGCCGGCCGTCATGCAGATCTGCCCCTGGTGCAGATACGAGCCGAACGCACCCGCCGAGGCCGCCCGTGCCACGTCCGCCCCCGGGAGCACGACCAGGGCGTTGTTCCCGCCCAGCTCCAGATGGGCCCGCTTCAGCAGCCGCCCGGCCCGTTCGCCGATCGCCCGCCCCACCGGCGTCGAACCGGTGAAGGAGACCACCCGCACCTGAGGCGCCTCCACCACCGCCTCGCCGACCGCGCCGTCACCCGGCAGCAGGTGCAGTACGCCCGCCGGGAGCCCCGCCTCCTCGAAGATCCGGGCGAGGACGACACCGCCGCTCACCGCCGTGCGCGGGTCCGGCTTGAGCAGCACCGCGTTGCCGAGGGCGAGCGCGGGCGCCACCGAGCGCAGACCCAGGATCAGCGGGAAGTTGAACGGCGCGATCACACTGACGACCCCCGAGGGCCGGCGGCGGGACATCGACCAGCGCGGCCCCTGCGAGGCGAGCACCTCGCCCTGCGGATGCGTGGGCAGGCCCGCGCACTCGAAGCACTCACCGATCGCGAGGTCCACCTCGAACTCCGCCTTGGACCGCACCGAACCGGCCTCGCGCACCAGCCAGTCCCCGACCTCACCGGCGTGCTCCCTGAAGAGCTCGCCCGCGCGGCGCAGCACGGCGGCCCGCTCCTGCGGGGCGGTCGCGGCCCAGGCGCGCTGCGCCCCGGCAGCCCGCGCGGCCGCCCGTCCCACGTCCTCGACCCCGGGCAGGCCCACCGTGCCCAGCCGCTCGCCGGTCGCGGGTTCGACGACGGCCCGTGTCCGCGGGGCGTCCTCCCAGCCCTCGCTGAGGAACCTCCCCGCCCAGAGGTCACTGTCCAGGAATGTCATGGCGGCCTCCTTCTCCTGGGTGCGTACCCCAGGAGCGCTCGATGACCCCGGCGGGAGGCGATCCCCGGTGACCGACAAGCGGCTTTTGCGGGGCCAGGCTGCTGCCGCCGGGGGCAACATGCCATGATCTTCCCATGGGATCCAACGTGTATTTCGACATCACCATCAACGACCAGCCCGCGGGCCGCATCGTTTTCAAGCTGTACGACGAGGACGTGCCGAAGACCGCGAGGAACTTCCGCGAGCTGGCCACCGGTGAGCACGGGTTCGGCTACGCCGGTTCGTCCTTCCACCGCATCATTCCGCAGTTCATGCTCCAGGGCGGTGACTTCACCCGGGGCAACGGCACCGGCGGCAAGAGCATCTACGGCGAGAAGTTCGCCGACGAGAACTTCACGCACAAGCACACCCAGCCGTACCTGCTCTCGATGGCCAACGCCGGCCCGAACACCAACGGCTCGCAGTTCTTCATCACGACGGTCGTGACGTCCTGGCTCGACAACAAGCACGTCGTCTTCGGCGAGGTCGTCGAGGGCAAGGAGCTGGTCGACCAGATCGAGGCCCTGGGCAGCCAGTCCGGCGCCCCCAAGGGCAAGGTCACCATCGCCGCCTCGGGCACGGTCTGAGCGAGCGGTTCGGCCCACCGCCGTCGCGCGAGAAGGGGCCCGGGGTACGTCCCCGGGCCCCTTCGGGTTTTCCCGGGCCGGGAACCGGGCGGGCGGACACGAGGTTCCCCGCCCGTGGCGGTCGCTGATCCGGACGAGTGTTTTCCGCCACGGAGGGTGGCCGGTTTGCCCGGGCCGCGAGCGAGTAGGTGATGCCGTGGACCCCCGTGTGCCGGCAGATAGGAGCCCTCAATGGCGGACAGTGACACCGATCTCCCCCCGCTCGACGCCGACAGCGAGGCCCTGAAGCGCCACCGCAGACTGTTCAGGGCGGTGAACCGGCGCCGGAACCCCCCGTTGCGGCGCACCGACATCACCGTCACCGACGAGTCGGCGGTGCGGCGCGCGGTCAAGGCGGCCTCGCTCGGCAACGCCATGGAATGGTTCGACTTCGGGATCTACAGCTACCTCGCCGTCACCATCGGCCAGGTGTTCTTCCCGTCGGGGAACGACACCGTGCAGCTCCTGTCGTCCTTCGCCACCTTCGCCGTCTCCTTCCTGGTACGCCCCCTGGGCGGCATGGTCTTCGGACCGATGGGCGACAAGATCGGCCGCAAGAAGGTCCTCGCCCTCACCATGATCCTGATGGCGATCGGCACCTTCGCCATCGGCCTCATCCCCTCGTACGCCGCCATCGGCTTCTGGTCGCCCGCCCTGCTGATCCTCTTCCGGCTGGTGCAGGGCTTCTCCACGGGCGGCGAGTACGGCGGCGCCTCCACCTTCATCGCCGAGTACGCGCCGGACCGGCGCCGCGGCTTCTTCGGCAGCTTCCTCGAACTCGGCACGCTGGCCGGCTACGTCGGCGCCTCCGGATTGGTGACCGTCCTCACCGCCCTCCTCGGCAGTGACGGCATGCACTCCTGGGGATGGCGGGTGCCCTTCCTGGTGGCCGGGCCCATCGGGCTGATCGGCCTCTACCTGCGGCTCAAACTGGACGAGACGCCCGCCTTCCAGAAGCTCGAGGACTCCTCGTCCCACCGGGCCTCCGAGGCGGCCTCCACGGTGGAGTCGACCGCGAAGGGCGATATCGCGAAGATCTTCCGCGAGTACTGGCCCACGCTCATCCTGTGCATCAGCCTCGTCGGCGCCTACAACATCTGCGACTACATGCTGCTGTCGTACATGCCGACCTACCTCTCCGACGAGATGGGCTACTCCGAGACGCACGGCCTGCTGATCCTCATCATCACCATGGTGGTGCTGATGCTGGTCATCAACCAGGTCGGCAAGCTCTCCGACCGGGTCGGCCGCAAGCCGGTGCTCATGGCCGGAATGCTCGGCTTCCTCGTGCTGTCGATCCCGTCCTTCCTACTGGTCGAGCAGGGCAGCCTGGTGGCGGTCTCCGGCGGCATGCTGATGCTGGGCCTGTCGCTGGTCTGCCTGCTCGGCACGATGTCCGCGGCGCTGCCCGCCCTCTTCCCGACCCAGGTGCGCTACGGCTCCCTGTCCATCGGCTACAACCTCTCCGCCTCCCTGTTCGGCGGCACGACCCCGCTGGTGATCACCGCGCTGATCTCCCTCACCGGCAGCGATCTGATGCCGGCCTTCTACGCGGTGGCGGCGGCCCTCGTCGGTGTCGTCTCGGTGGCATGCATGAAGGAGACGGCCCGGCGCCCGCTGGCGGGCTCGCCTCCGTCGGTGGCGACCGCGGAGGAGGCGGCGGAGATGGTCGAGAGCCAGGCGCAGGTGCCGAGGTTCTGACCCGGGGGCGAGGGCGGGGCGGAGTCCCGGCGCCGGCGCCGCCGGGCCTGGCCCGCGCGCCGGTGCCCCCGGGTCGGGCCCCCGGGTCGGGCCCCCGGGTCGGGCCCCCGGGTCGGGCCCCCGGGTCGGGCCCCCGGGTCGGGCCCCCGGGTCGGGCCCCCGGGTCGGGCCCCCGGGTCGGGCCCCCGGGTCGGGCCCCCGGGTCGGGCCCCCGGGTCGGGCCCGCGCGCCGGGTCCGCGAGGCCGGAGTCCGTGGCCGGGTCCGCGAGGCGGGTCGTCGTGGCCGGGGCCGCCCCCTCGGGGATGGACCCGGCCCCAGCTCGTCAGGCGGCGGCCTTCTTCCGGCCCTTCCCCGACCGGGAGAGTGCCTCGACGAGGTCGTCGCGGCTCATCCGGGAGCGGCCCTCGACGCCCTGGTCGGCGGCCCGCCGGTACAGCTCCGCTTTGCTCAGTTTCCGCAGGTCGGACCTGCCGGCGGCGCGCCCGTGCCCGGTCTCCGACGAGGACCCCCGGTCCGACCTCGCGGGTGCCCGGCCGCGACCGGGCTGGGAGGCGGTACGGCCGCGGTCGTCCTTCCGCCCCTCGGGCCGCCGGTCCTCCTTCGCCGAGGCGCGCGAGCGCTCCGTCTTCCGCTCCTCGCGTCCCGGCCGCTTCTCCCGGGAGGTCCCGCCCGCCCGGTCGATGCTGCCCTGCAGGGCGGTCATCAGATCGAGGACGTCGGTGGCCTCCGGCGCCTCCTCCGTGGCCGCGACCTCCTGCCCCTCCGCCTTGGCCCGCACCAGCTCGCGCACCCTCTCCTGATAGGTGTCGTGGTAGCGGGCGGGCTCCCACGGCGCGCTGAGCGTCTCGACGAGCCGAGCCGCCATGTCCAGCTCCTTGCCGCCCTCCACTCGCTCGGACGGCAGCTCGGGCAGTTCCCCGCCGGGGTCGCGCACCTCGTCCGCCCAGTGCAGGGTCTGCAGCACCAGGACCCGCTCCGTGGCGCGCAGCGCCGTCAGATACTGCCTGCCGCGCATGACGAAGGTGGCGATCCCCACCCGGCCGGTCCGCTCCAGCGCCGCGCGCAGCAGCTCGTACACCTTCAGGTACTGCTCACCGCGCGGGGCGACGTAGTACGTACGGGCGAAGTAGACCGGCTCGATCTCGGCCAGCTCCACGAAGTCGGTGATGTCGACGGTCCGGGAGCGGCCGGGGGCGACCTCGTCGAGTTCCTCGGGCTCCACGACGACGTACTCGCCCGGCTCGACCTCGTAGCCCTTGACGATGTCCTTGGTGTCGACGTCCTCGCCGGTGCGCTCGTTGATCCGCTTGTTGCGGACCCGGTCGGCGGTGCCTCGCTGCAACTGGTGGAAGTGGACGGTGTGGTCCTCGGTCGCGGTGAACAGGCCGACCGGCACCGTGACCAGCCCGAAGGTGAGGACGCCGGTCCAGATCGCGCGTGCCATGACCACCCACTCCCATCCCGTGCCGTGCCGCCGGGCCCGCCCCGCCCGCGGCGCGCCGACGGGGCCCTGTCGCCGACCACGCTGGCACCTGGCGCCGGGGGACGCGCGTCCGGCGTGGCGGGCGGAGTAAGCCCTCCGGGCACGGGTGACGCCCGCTGCACGGTCGCGATCCGCGTGGCCGGGCCGCGGCTACCGCCGCCGTTCCGACCGCTCGAGCTCCCGTGCCGTCCGGTGTGCCTCCCGTTCGGCCTCGGCGAGCGCCTCGGCCGCCGTCCGGTGGCCCTCCTCGGCGCGCCGTCGCTCCCCTTCGGCCCGCTCCAGCTCCGCGCGGGCCTCCCGCAGCGCCCGCTCGGCCGCGGACACCCGCTCCCGGGCCGCCTCGACGCGCTCCCCGGCCCGTTCCAGCCCCGCGCCGGTGTCCGCCTCCTCCGCCCTCCTGCCGTCCAGCCGTTCCCCGGCCTCCCGTGCTGCCTCCCGGGCCCGGGCCAGGCGCTCCTGCCGGACGCGCCGTCGCTCGGCGAGCTCGTCACGGGCCGGTGCCTTCTTCGCGGCGGGGCGTGACGCGGGAGGCGGGCGCGGCGCCTCCTTCGGCCCTGTCGCGTCCTCGGCGCCGCCGTCCGGTGCCCCGGTGCTCCCCATGGGGAAGGCGGACGGCGGCGTGAGTCCACGTTCCAGTCGGCCGGTGGCCCACCGTTCGGCGGCCTCCGGGTCGGCGAGCACCGCCCGCAGGGTCTCCTCGACCTCCCGGCGCGCGGCGTCCGACAGCCGGTGCCCGGCGTCCTCGGCGTGCCGGGCGGCCTGCCCGGACAGCGCGGCCACGACGCTCCGGCGCCGTGCCGACAGCTCCTTGAGCCCGGCGGCGTCCAGCGTGCGGTACGCCTCGCGCAGCGACCGCCCGAGCCGCAGGAACCGCCGGCTCTCCTCGGGTTCGGCGCGCAGCAGAAGGTTGGCCGCCCAGGCGGCCAGGGTGGGGCGGCGGGCGGCGCGCAGGGCGCGGGCGTCCTCCGCGCGTCCCTCGGCCTTCGCGGCGGCGGCCAGTTCCGCACGCCGGGCGACGAAAGCGGACGGCGGTGTGGCGTACAGCTCGTCGAGGGCCGACCCGGCTCCGTCCCGGCCGTCGTGCCGGTGGCCCCTGCCCTTGTCCCGCATGCGGTTCAGCCTCCACCGGGGCGGCCGTCCGCGCACGCGGGCGTGTGCGGGAAACCTCGGCCGGGAGGGAAATCCGGGCCTGTAGGGAGACCCGGCAACGGGCTCGGCGAATTCCGGTGGGCGCCGACTTTGTGGGTAGACGGCTTGAGGAACGACGGTCAGAGCTCGGGAAGAGGGCGGATCGGATGGACGGCGCTGCCCGGAACAGGGACCAGTTGCTCGACGACGGGCCGATGCGGGTCTCCGCGGCCTTCGACGGCGTGCCCGGCGACATCGCGCGGGCGCGTGAGCTGGTCCGGGGTTTCCTGACCCGGCTCCGGTCCGCGCACGGTGTGACGGTCACGGAACGCGCGTTCGGTTCGGCGCAGCTCGTGGTCAGCGAACTGATGACGAACGCCTGCAAGTACGCGAGCGGGCCCTGCCTGGTCGACCTCGGACTGGACGCCGAGCGCGCCGACCGGGTGCACATCGCCGTCTGGGACAGCGCCCCCGTGCTGCCGGTGGCCAAGGCGGCCGATCCGGGCCGGGTGGGCCAGCACGGTCTGGAGATAGTGATGGCCGTGTGCCACAGCTACGAGGTGCACCGCGAACCGGTCGGCAAGCGCACGATCGCCTCGGTCGCCCTGGCCGAGGACCCCCACGGCAACCCCGGCGTGCGATGACGTCCGCCGGTGGCCGCTCCCTCGTGGGCGTCCGTCCGGCAGCCGCTCACGGCTGAGGGTGGCTCGCGCCCCCCGCTCCCGCCTCAGCGCTGTCGCAGGTCCTGGACGCGGCGGATCTTGCCCACCGAGCGTTCCAGCGTCTCCGGGTCCACCACGGACACCTCCGCCGTCAGCCCCACGCCGTCCTTGATGCCCCGCGCGAGGGCCCCCGCCGCGGCCTCGCGCTGCTCGGCGGTGGCCCCGGGGCGGGCCTCGACCCGGACGGCCATGTGGTCCAGGTGGCCCTGCCGGGTCAGACGGAGCTGGAAGTGCGGGGCGACGCCGGGGGTGCGCAGCACGAGCTCCTCGATCTGGCTGGGGAACACGTTCACCCCGCGCAGGATGAGCATGTCGTCGCAGCGGCCGGTGATCTTCTCGATGCGGCGGAAGGCCGGGCGGGCCGTGCCGGGGAGCAGCCGGGTGAGGTCGCGGGTGCGGTAGCGGACGACGGGCAGGGCCTCCTTGGTGAGGGAGGTGAGGACCAGCTCCCCGCTTTCGCCCGTCTCCCGCACCTCGTCGGTCACCGGGTCGACGATCTCGGGCAGGAAGTGGTCCTCCCACACGTGCAGTCCGTCCTTGGTCTCGACGCACTCCTGGGCGATGCCGGGGCCCATCACCTCCGAGAGCCCGTAGATGTCCACGGCGTGCAGATCCAGGCGCTCCTCGATCTCCCGGCGCATCTCCTCGGTCCACGGCTCGGCGCCGAAGATGCCGACCCGCAGGGAGGTGGAGCGCGGGTCGATGCCCTGGCGCTCGAACTCGTCGAGCAGGGTGAGCATGTAGGACGGGGTGACCATGATGATCTCGGGCCGGAAGTCCTGGATGATCTGCACCTGGCGCGCGGTCATCCCGCCCGAGGCCGGGATCACGGTGCAGCCGGCCCGCTCGGCGCCGTAGTGCGCGCCCAGGCCGCCGGTGAACAGGCCGTACCCGTAGGAGATGTGCACCTTGTGGCCGGGGCGGCCGCCGGCGGCACGGATCGAACGGGCGACGAGGTCCGCCCAGACGGAGAGGTCGTGCTCGGTGTAGCCGACGACGGTGGGGCGTCCGGTGGTGCCGCTGGAGGCGTGGACACGGCGGACCTCGTCCATGGGGACGGCGAACATCCCGAAGGGGTACGTCTCGCGCAGATCGGCCTTGGTGGTGAACGGGAACCGCGCGAGGTCCTCCAGGGAGCGGCAGTCCTCGGGGGTGACGCCGGCCGCGTCGAACTTCTTGCGGTACAGCTCGACGTGCTCGTAGGCGTGCCGCAGGGTGGTGCGCAGCCGGGTGAGCTGGAGGGCGCGCAGCTCCTCGAGGGGCATCCGTTCGGCCTCGTCCCGCAGTTCCGCCGGGAGCGGCAGGCCGCGCCGGGGTGCCGCGTCCGCCGGGGTCTTCGCTTCGCTGCTCATGCTCACTCCTTCGTCCGGGCGCCGGCCCCGGTGTCCTGCGGGGAGTCCGCCCGCGTCCTGCCGAGCGTGCGGCTGCGGCCGCGGAACTCCGCGATCGTCTCCTCGCCGCGCAGGACGCTCACGTCGTACAGGCCGCTGCGGCCGAACCGGGTGCGTTCCCGCGCGGTGGCCACGAGGACGTCGCCCTCGTGGGCCGGGGCCACGAAGTCGATGCCCGCGCCGGCCGCCACGGTCACCGGGCCGCCGTTGCAGGCGCAGGCGAAGGCCGTGTCGGCGAGGAGGAACAGATAGCCGCCGTGCGCGATGCCGTGCCCGTTGACCATCGAGGCCGTCACCGTCATGCGCAGGACGGCGGTGCCCTCCCCGTACTCGACGATCTCGATGCCGAGCCGCCGGGAGGCCTCGTCCGCCTCGAACATCCTCCGCGCGGGATCCGGTTCCACCTGTGCGTTCCGTGTCACCTGCCGCCACCCGTCTCGTGCCGCCCTTGGCCGTCCGGCGCCGGGACGGCGCCCGACCGACCATTCGGTTTCGGACGGCACGGTCATGTAATCCAGCCATGTCGAGGGGTGTCAAGGGGTGGTGCGTGCCCTCGGGTCTTGCCAGGACCACGGGGTTTCGCCGTAAGATGGACCGAACGAACGGTCGGTTGGCGCAGGTGTCCGCGACCGCGCGCGGGGCGACCGCGTGGGGCCGGGCACGAGGCGAGAGGCACACGTGGCGGAAGGCGGGCAGATGACCACGACGGAATCCGGCGCACCCCCGGCACCGGGCGGCACCGGCCCGGCGGACCTCCAGGAACGCTTCGAGGCGACGATCGCGCGCGACCAGCGCGTCGAGCCGCGCGACTGGATGCCGGACGGCTACCGCAGGACGCTGATCCGGCAGATCGCGCAGCACGCGCACTCGGAGATCATCGGCATGCAGCCCGAGGCCGCCTGGATCACCCGCGCCCCCTCGCTGCGCCGCAAGGCGATCCTGCTGGCCAAGGTGCAGGACGAGGCCGGGCACGGCCTCTACCTGTACTCCGCCGCGGAGACCCTGGGCGTGGACCGCGCGGAGCTGAACGACCGGCTCCTCGAAGGCCGCCAGAAATACTCGTCGATCTTCAACTACCCGACGCTCACCTTCGCGGACGTCGGCGTCATCGGCTGGTTCGTGGACGGCGCGGCGATCTGCAACCAGGTCCCGCTGTGCCGCAGCTCCTACGGCCCCTACGCCCGCGCCATGGTGCGCGTCTGCAAGGAGGAGTCGTTCCACCAGCGGCAGGGGTACGAACTGCTGCGCACGATGACCCGCGGCACGAAGGCCCAGCGCGAGATGGTCCAGGACGCCGTGAACCGCTGGTGGTGGCCCTCCCTGATGATGTTCGGCCCGCCCGACGAGAACTCGCCCAACTCGGCGCAGTCCATGGCCTGGAAGATCAAGCGGCACAGCAACGACGAACTGCGGCAGCGCTTCGTCGACATGACGGTCCCGCAGGCCGAGGCCCTCGGCGTCACCCTGCCCGATCCGGAACTGCGCTGGAACGAGGAGCGCGGCCGGTACGACTTCGGCACCCCCGACTTCGACGAACTGGTCCGCGTCATCAAGGGCGAGGGCCCCTGCAACGCCGAGCGCATGGAACGGCGCCGCACCGCCCACGAGGAGGGCGCCTGGGTGCGCGAGGCGGCCGCCGCCCACGCCGCCAAGCAGGCGTCCCGGAGCAAGCGAGGAATGGCCGCATGAGCGACACCACGACCCCCAGGGGCGACTGGCCGCTGTACGAGGTCTTCGTCCGCGGCAAGCGCGGCCTGAACCACGTGCACGTCGGCTCCCTGCACGCGGCGGACGACCGGATGGCCCTCACCCACGCCCGCGACCTGTACACCCGGCGCAACGAGGGCGTCAGCATCTGGGTGGTGCGCAGCGACCTGATCACCGCCTCCACCCGCGAGGAACGGGACCCGTTCTTCGACCCGAGCGCCGACAAGGTCTACCGGCACCCCACCTTCTACGACATCCCCGACGACGTCCCCCACATCTAGGAGCAGGGCATGAGCGACGACCACGTCTATCTGTCCCTCGCCCAGGGACCGGACGCGGGCGCCGACGAGGGCGACGCCCGCTGGGCCTTCGGCACCGGCTTCGAGGACCCGCTGCACGGCGTGGACACCGCCGTGCCCGCCGGCCTCGACACCGCCGCGCTGGCCGCCCGCTGCCTGGCCCTCGCCGACGACGCGCTGGTCTCGGCCCAGCGGCTCACCGAGTGGACCACCCGCGCCCCGGAACTGGAGGAGGAGGTCGCGCTCGCCAACATCGCGCTCGACCTGCTCGGCCAGGCCCGGCTGCTGTACGCGCGCTGCGGCCAGACCGACGGCACCGGACGCGGCGAGGACGCCTACGCCTACTTCCGCGACGCCGCCGACTTCCGCAACGTCCGCCTCGCCGAACTTCCCAACGGGGACTTCGCGTTCACGATCGTGCGGCTGCTGGTGCTCTCCAGTTGGCGGCTCGCCGGGTTCCAGCGGCTCACCGCCTCGCCCGACCCGGTCCTCGCCGCCGTCGCCGCCAAGGGGATCAAGGAGCTCGCCTACCACCGGCAGTACGCCGCCGAGTGGGCCCTCCGGCTCGGGGACGGCACCGAGGAGTCGCACCGCCGGATGCGGGCCGCACTGGACGCCGTGGCCCCCTACCTCGACGAGCTCTTCGCCGCCTGCGACGTGCGCGAGGAGGTCACCGCCGTGCTCGCCCAGGTCACCGAGGCGGCCGGACTGCCCCCGTTCGAAGGGGCCGCGCTCCCCGGCGCCGGCCGCGAGGGCACCCACACCGCGCACCTCGCCCCGCTCCTCGCCGAACTGCAGAGCGTGGCCCGCGCCCACCCGGAAGCCGCGTGGTGACCGTGCGCACCCTCGACCCGCGCGGCACGGCCGCGGCCGCCGCCCGGCGCGTCGCCGCCCGGGTGCCGGACCCCGAACTGCCCATGCTCACCCTCGCCGACCTGGGCGTCCTGCGCGACGTACGGGTGGAGGAGGACGGGACGGTCGTCGCCGACCTCACGCCCACCTACTCCGGCTGTCCCGCCATGGCCGAGATGCGCGCGGAGGTGGCCGCCCGGCTGCGCGCCGCCGGACACCCGCGGGTCGAGGTCCGTACGGTCCTCGACCCGCCCTGGACCACCGACTGGATCACCCCCGAGGGCCGCCGCACGCTCGCCGCGCACGGCATCGCCCCGCCCGGCCCGGCGCCCCGGCCCGCCGGCGGCCCCGTATCCCTTTCGCTGTCGCCGACGCGGCGCGCGGTGCCCTGCCCCCGCTGCGGTTCGTCCCGCACCGAGGAGACCTCCCGCTTCGGCTCCACTTCGTGCAAGGCGCTGTGGCGCTGCCTCGACTGCCGTGAGCCGTTCGAGCACTTCAAGGAGATCTGATGGACGACGTGCTCCCTGGAGCCCTCGGCCCCGCCCGCGCGACGGGGACCGCCGCCCCGGGGTCGACGGTCACGGCCCGTCGACCCCGCCGCCGCCCCGTCTTCCACCCGCTGCGGGTCGCTTCCGTGGAACGGCTGTGCGAGGACGCGGCCGCCATCGGCTTCGAGGTGCCCGAGGAACTGACCGGGGATTTCGCCTTCGAGCCCGGGCAGTCCCTCACCCTGCGCCGCCGCGTCGACGGCCGCGACGAGCGACGCTCGTACTCCCTCTGCGCCCCCGCCGGGAGCGCGCCGCGCATCGCGGTGCGCGAGGTGCCCGGGGGACTGTTCTCCTCCTGGCTGGTCCACGAGGTGCGGCCCGGCGACACGATCGAGGTGATGACGCCCACCGGCGCCTTCACCCCGGACCTGACCGTGCCCGCCCACCACGTCCTGATCGCCGCCGGGTCCGGCATCACCCCGATGCTGTCCATCGCGGAATCCGTCCTGGCCGCCGACACCCGCTGCCGCGTCACCCTCTTCTACGGCAACCGCCGCACCGGCTCGGTGATGTTCGCGGACGAACTGGCCGACCTCAAGGACCTGTACCCCACCCGCTTCCAGCTCGTCCACGTGCTCTCCCGGGAGCCCCGCGAGGCGGAGCTGTTCACCGGGCGGCTGGACGCCGGCCGGCTCGGCACGCTCGTCGAGGCGCTGGTGGACGTCGAGGGCGCCGGCCACTGGTGGCTGTGCGGCCCCCACGGCATGGTGCGCGACGCCCACGAGGTCCTGGCCGGGCTGGGCGTGCCGGGGGAGCGGATCCACCAGGAGCTGTTCTACGCGGACGACGAACCGGTGCGTACCGCGCGGCACGAGGAGGCGCCCGTCGACGGCCCCGTCAGCCGGGTCACCGTCGTCCTGGACGGCCGGGCCACCACCTTCGTGCTCCCGCGCGGGGCGACCGTCCTGGACTCCGCGAGCCGGGTGCGGCCCGACCTGCCGTTCGCCTGCAAGGGCGGCGTCTGCGGAACGTGCCGGGCGCGCGTCACGGCGGGCGAGGTGGACATGCGGCGCAACTACGCGCTGGAACCGGCCGAGGTGGACGCCGGATACGTCCTCACCTGCCAGAGCCACCCGGTGACGGAGACGCTGACGGTCGACTACGACAGCTGAGGGCGAGTGTCAGCGGTGCGGGAGTCCTCGCGCCCCCGCACCCCTGACAGCCCTCGGGCGTCGGGCCTCACCGACGCCCTCGTACCAGCAGGTACAGGAAGTACGGCGTGCCGACCACCGCCGTCATCAGACCCGCCCCGAGCTGCGCCGGGGCGATCACCGTGCGGCCGAGCAGATCCGCCACGCACACCAGCACGGCTCCGAGCAGCACCGCGACCGGTACGACCCGCACATGCCGGCGCCCCACCAGGGAGCGCGCGGCGTGGGGCGCCACCAGGCCGACGAAGCCGATCGTGCCCGCCGCCGCGACCGCCGTGGCCGCGAGCAGCACGGCGAGCGCGAGGAACCCCAGCCGGGTCCGCCCGAGCCGCAGACCCAGCAGACCGGGCGTGTCCTCGTCGAGCGAGACGAGGTCCAGCTCCGTCCGCCGGACCACGGCCACCACGAGCGCCGGCACCAGCACCGCCGCCACCGGCAGCGCGTCCGGGAACGTGCGCCCGTAGGTGGAACCGGACAGCCAGGTGAGCGCCTTCGTCGCGTTGAACGGGTCGGTCAGCACGATCAGCAGACCGATCAGCGCCGTCGTCCCGGCGGACACGCCGACGCCGACGAGCACCAGCCGGTTCTGCGGGAACCCGCCGCGCGCGGCCAGCCCGAACACGAGGACGCCGGTCACGGTCGCTCCCGTGAACGCCGCGCCCGCCACCCCCCACGCACCCGCCGCCGGCACCGAGGTCACCAGCGCGACGGCGCCGAGCGCGGCCCCGCCGGTGACCCCGAGGACGCCGGGTTCGGCGAGCGGGTTGCGGGTGACGGCCTGCACGAGCGTCCCGGACAGCGCGAGCGCCGCCCCCGCGAGCAGCGCGGCCAGCACCCGGGGCACGCGGGTGTCCAGGACGTAGGAGACCGTCCGTCCGGCGCTGCCCCGAAGCCAGTTGACGACATCGCCGAAGAGCAGCTTGGAGTCGCCCAGCAGGACGGCGGCCACGACGACCGCGACGAGGACGAGGACGAGGCCGGCCACCGTCGCGGCGAACACCGTCCGGCCCGGGATGCGCAGCCGGTCCGGCGCGCCCGCCGAGGCGGTGTCCTTCACCCGCAGCGCCATGCCGACCAGGAACACCGCTCCGACGAGGCCGGTGACGACGCCTGTCGGCACGGCCACCGCGGACCGTGCGGGGACGAGGGCCCGCAGCAGCACGTCCGAGCCGAGCACGAGGCCCGCCCCGGCCAGCCCGGCGACCGGCACGAGCGCCCGGGCCCGGGTGAACGCCCGATGACGGCGGGCCAGCGGCCGCACCAGCGCCGGGGCGCACAGCCCGACGAAGCCGATCGGCCCGGCGAGGGTCACCGAGGACGCCGAGAGCAGTGCGGCGAGCACCACCACGGCGACGCGGGTGCCGCGCACGGGGACGCCGAGCCCGCGCGCGGCGTCGTCGCCCAGGGCGAGCGCGTCGACCCGGCGGGCCAGGAGGAGCAGCCCCGCGGCCCCGATCAGCGCCACGGGCAGCATCTGCAGCACGCCGTCGAAGCCGTTCTGGCTGATGCTGCCCTGGTTCCACTGGTAGAGGCCCTCGGTGCGCTGCGGGAACAGCAGCAGCAGCCCCTGGGTGACGGAGGTCAGTCCGAGGGCGAGGGCGCTGCCGGCCAGCACCAGGCGGACGGTGCCGCCGCCCGGCCCCGACAGGCCGAGGACGAGGGCGGCCGCGGCGAGCCCGCCGAGGAAAGCGACGCCGGAGGAGGCGAGCAGCGGGAGCGAGATCCCGGTGACGGTGACCACGCCGAGCAGGAGGTAGGCGCCGGCGTTGACCGCGAGGGTGTCGGGCGCGGCCAGCACATTGCGGCTGACCGCCTGCAGCGCGGCGCCCGCCATGCCGAGGGCGGCGCCGACGAGCAGTCCGGCGGCGGCCCGCGGCAGCCGGGAGGCGATGACGACCGACGCGTCCCCGGCCTCCGCGCGGCCGGTCAGTGCCTTCCAGACCTCCGCCGGGCCGACCGCCGCCGTGCCCTGGGTGAGGTCGACGAGGGCGAGCGCCACGACCAGGAGGGCGAGCGCGGCAGTCACCGCCGCCGCGCCGGCGGGCCGCGAGGCGGCGGCCGCCGGCGGGCGGGTGAGGGGTGGGGTCGAGGTGATGGTCACGGCACTACTTCGTCAGCGCGTCGACGACGGCGTCGACGTACGCCTCCATCGACTCCGGGCCGCCGAACATCCAGATGCCGTCGGGCAGCCGGGTCACGTGGTTCTTCCGGACGAACTTCAGCGACTTCCACACGGAGTTCTTCGCCAGTCCGTCCGCGAAGGGGTCCTCGCCGTCCTTGTCGTTGGCGATGTACGCGAACCGCACGTCACCGAGCGCGGTCAGGCCCTCCACGTCCGTGCTCGCGAGGCCGTAGTTCTTGTCGCCCTTGACGGTCCAGGCGTTCTTCAGCCCGATCCTCTCGCTGACCGCGCCGATGAGCGAACCACTGGTGTAGGGGCGGACCGTCACCTGGTTGGAGACGACGTACCCGTCGGCGAAGGCGTACTTCGTCCCGTCCAGGCCGGCCTCGGACAGTGCCTTCGTACCCTCGGCGATCTTCGCGTCGAAGGACTTCTTCACCTTTGCCGCCTTCGCCGTGGTGCCGGTGGCCCTGGCGACGAGGTCCAGGTTGTCCTCCATCTGCCCGATCGGGTCGGAGGCGTCCGCGGAACGCAGCGTCAGCACGGGGGCGACCTTGCGGAGCTGCTTGAGGACGGCGGAGGACAGGTCGGTGGTGGCGACGACCAGGTCGGGGGAGAGGGAGGCGATGGTGTCGGTGCTGGGCTCGCCCCGGGTGCCGATGTCCTTGGGCGAGTTCTTCAGCGGGACGGCGGAGTCGTAGTTGGTGTAGCCCTTCACATCGGCCACCCCGACGGGGTCCACCCCGAGGGAGACGATGCTCTCCACGGCACCCCATTCGGTGCCCACGACCCGCTTCGCCGGACCGTCGAGGGTGACCGTCGTACCGGTCGCGTCGGTGAGCGTGATCTTCGCGGAGGTCTTCGCGGCCGGGTCGGCGGCGGGTTCGGTGGTGCCGCACGCGGTCAGCGCGAGGGCGGCTACGGCGGTGGAGGCGGTGAGGACGAGGGAGCGTCTCATGACGGGGAGGGGAGCCTTTCATCACGGGTGTGGTGGCGGCCGAGCGCGCGGGTGCGCAGCCGCCCGGTGAGCGGATCGGTGCCGACCTCGATACGGATGCCGTACGTGCGGGTCAGCAGGTCGGGGACGAGGACGTCCTCGGGCGGGCCCTCGGCGAGCACGCGGCCCGCGCCGAGCAGGGTGATCCGGTCGGCGACGGCGGCCGCCTGGTCGAGGTCGTGCAGGACCACGCCGACGGCGATGCCGTGGTCGTCGGCCAGATCGCGGATCAGGTCGAGGAGTTCGACCTGGTAGCGCAGGTCGAGGTAGGTGGTGGGCTCGTCCAGCAGGAGCACGCCGGTCTCCTGGGCGAGACAGCTCGCGAGCCAGACCCGCTGGAGCTGACCGCCGGAGAGGTGGTCGGCGCCGCGGTCGGCGAGAGCGGTGACGCCGGTGAGGGCGAGCGCCCGGTCGACCGCGGCCGCCCCGCCCGGGTCGTGGCGGCCCCAGCGGCCCCGGTGGGGATAGCGGCCGAAGGCGACGAGGTCACGCACGGTCAGACCGCTCGGCGTGGGCCGGCCCTGGGTCAGCAGGGCGACGCGGCGGGCGAACTCCCGCCCGCTGAGCGCGAGTCCGTCGGCCGGCCCGTCCTCCTCGGGGGCCTCGAGGGTGAGCGTGCCGCCCCGCGGCCGCTGGAGCCGGGCCAGGGTGCGCAGGAGCGTGGACTTCCCGCTCCCGTTCGGGCCCACGAGCGCGGTCACCTCACCGGGGCGCAGGGTGAGGCCCGCGGCGTGGACGACGTCGACGCCGTCGTACGCCACGGTCATCTCTCGAGCCGTCAGTTCATGGCCGCGCGAAGAGAAGCCCGCGGCGGGCGTGTCACCTGCTGTCACGCGATGAAGGTTAGCCTACCCTTACTCATCTTTCGTACGGGTGGCCCACGGAGTGGGACGGGCCGCGCGGGCCGCATCGGGGTGCGCGCGGTGCAGGTCAGGGATGGCGCCGGAGGGCGGAGTGCGCAACTCCGTTCGTCTGGGCGGGAGTTGGCCGAAGGTGCTGTCGAGGGGTCACTCGTCCGGTTCGGACGTCCCCGTCATCAGCCGGGCATGGTGGAGCAGCCGCTCCTGGACCTCCTCGGCCGTCGCCACCCCGGAGAGGACGTCGATGCCGTACCCGTCCTCCAGAGCCACGAAGGAGCGGGCGAGGAAGTCGGCGGGGGCCGCCAGGCGGAAGTCGCCCGAGGCCGCGCCCTCCTCCAGGACCTGCCGGTACAGACCGGTCTGCTGGGCGAGGAAGGCGGTGTTGCGTGCGGCGACCGCCTCGACCCGGAAGGCCACGGGCAGCAGTTCGTACAGCAACCGGCTCGTCGTCTCGGCCTCGCCGGGGAACGGGATGCCGGACGTGACGCAGGCCGAGAGCCGCGCCCACGCGGTGTCGCACGCCTCCACGGCCTCGCGGCGCCGCAGCACATAGGTCTCGGTGCCCTGTGCGAACACGGCGGCCAGCAGGTCGTTGATGTCCGGGTAGTAGTACAGGACCGAGGCCGGCGTCAGTCCCGCCTGGGCCGCTATGTCCCGAAGCCGCGCGTTCGTCACCCCGCGCTCCAGCACGGTCCGTGTCGCCGCCTGTACCAGCTGTGCGCGTCGGGCGGTCTGGTTGCGGGGGCGCGGCATGCCGTCATCCTCTCACGCCCTGGTGGACGGGCCCTTGACGCCTCCGCATTCGTTAATCAAACTTCGTTTAACGAATCACGGAAGGCAGTTCCCCATGGCCTCACCCCTCCCTCTCGCGCTCGTCCAGGCCCCCGCGCCCCCGGCCGGGGACCTCGACTCCTTCGCCCTCGGGCTGGAGCGGCTGGCGCGGCAGCGGCCGGCAGTACGCCTGTACGTCTATCCCGAGCTCCATCTCGCCACCGCCACCCCCGGTGCCGTCCCCGGCGAGGACGGCCCGGCCCCCGAGGAACTGGCCCGGCCCCTCGACGGCCCGCTCGACCGGCGGCTCGGCGAGCTCGCCGGGGACCTGGGCGTCTGGCTCGCCCCCGGCAGCCTCTACGAGCGGGGCGCGGACGGGAACGTCTACAACACCGCCCCGGTGTACGCGCCCGACGGCCGCCGGGTGGCCGCGTACCGCAAGATCTGCCCGTGGCGCCCGTACGAGAAGGTCACGCCCGGCACCGAGTTCGTCGTCTTCGCGATGGGGGAGTACGGTCGGGTCGGCCTCACCATCTGCTACGACGCCTGGTTCCCGGAGATCACCCGCAACCTCGCCCACCTCGGCGCCGAACTCGTCCTCAACCTCGTGCAGACGCCCACCAGCGACCGCGAGCAGGAGACCGTACTGGCCCGCGCCAACGCCCTCACCAACCAGGTGTTCCTCGCGAGCGTCAACGCGGCCACCCCCACCGGGGTGGGCCGCAGCCTCCTGGTGGACCCCGAGGGCCGGGTCCGCACCCAGGCCCCCGCCGCCGAGGAGTGCGTGCTCACCGACGTGATCGACCTCGGCGAGACCGCCCGGGTCCGTCACTACGGCACCGCGGGGCTCAACCGTCCCTGGCGGCAGTTCCGGCCCGGCGACGCCCCGCTCGACCTCCCGCTCTACTCGGGCAGGATCGACCCCAGCACCTGGGGAGCCGGCCACGGCGGCTCACCCCTCACGGAACGGCACGAGAGCTCATGACCACCACCTCCGAGACCGGGACGACGCCGTCCGGTCGCCTGGTGCCCAGGCTCGGCCTGCTGTCCCTCGTCGTCTTCGGGCTGTCGTACATGGCGCCGGCCATCGTGGTGTCGACCTTCGGGGTCATCGCGGGCACCTCGGGCGGCGTGGCACCCACCGCCTACGTGGTCGCCACCGTGGCCATGACGCTCACCGCGCTCAGCTACGGCAAGCTGGCCCGCGACCACCCCGTCGCCGGCTCGGTCTACACCTACGCGCGGCGGCTCCTCGGCTCCCGCATCGGCTTCCTCGCGGGCTGGGCCCTGCTGCTGGACTACCTCTTCCTGCCCATGGTCGCCTGGCTGATCCAGGCCCTCTACCTCCATGTGCAGTTCTCCGCCCTGCCCACCTGGGCCTGGCTGGTCCTCGTCATCGCCGTCACCACCCTCGTCAACGCGCTGGGCATCGTCCTCGCCGACCGCGTCAACAGGGTGCTGCTCTCGCTGACCAGCCTCGGCCTGCTCGCCCTCGTGGTCGTCTGTGTCCACACCCTGGGCGGCTCCTCCGCCTCCGACGGGGCGCACGCGCTGTGGAACCCGGCGGCCTCCCTGGGCACCGTCACCGCCGCCGCCGCGATCGCCGCCTACTCCTTCCTCGGCTTCGACGCCCTCAGCACCCTCAGCGAGGAGGTGCGCGACCCCCGGCGCAACGTCCCCCGGGGCATCCTGCTCACGGTGCTGGTCGGCGGTGGCATCTTCTTCGTCCTCTCCCTGCTCCTGCAGTGGGTGCACCCCGGAGCCGTCTTCGAGGACGACTCCACCGCGGGCTACGAGGTGGCGATCATGGCCGGCGGCAAGGGCTTCGCCAACGTCCTCAACGCCGTCACCCTCATCGGCGGCATGGCCTCCTGCGTCGCCATCCAGGCCAGCACCAGCCGCCTGATGTACGTCATGGGGCGCGACGGGGTCCTGCCCCGGCGCACCTTCGGCGCACTGCACCCGCGGCTGCGCACCCCGCTGTTCAACCTGCTGCTCATCGCGGCGATCGGCCTCTTCGCCACCCAGCTCTCGCTGGAGACCGCCACCTCGTTCATCAACTTCGGCGCCTTCCTGGCCTTCACCCTGGTGAACGTCTGCGTCGTCGTCGCCTGGGCCGGGCACCGTCGCTCCGGCGGTCACCGGTCCGTGCTCGTGCACGTGGTCCTGCCGGTACTCGGCGCCGCGGCAGACATCTACCTGCTCACCAAGCTCAGCCACACCGCCGTCCTGCTGGGCCTGGGCTGGCTGGTCCTCGGCATCGTGTACCTGTGCGTCCTCACCGGCGGACTGCGCCGGGAGCCGCCGGAACTCCACCTGGAGGAGACCTCGCGCGAGGAGACCCCGGTCACCACACCGAAGTGATCCCACGGCGCACGAGCGCACCGACGTGGCCCCGGAGCAACCCTCCGGGGCCCCGTCCCACGTGATCGGCGCCCTGTGTCCGATATGTGCGTGCACCCCACAACTGGATGTCGATAGGTAGACTGTCGACCAAGTGTGGTTCAAGAGATGACAAAAACATGAAGGGGGACAGTGGTGGGCGCTCCACGTATGAGCAGTACGCCATTGCCGGGAATCGGCGTGCGGTACGACCTGACGACGCGGGAGAGGCGGCGGCTCTCGGTGGTGGCCCACCGCGACGGCGCACGGACCTTGAGCGCCTATCGCACGGACGACCCCGACGCCTGCGCGCTGTCGGCGAGGCTCAGCGCGGGTGAGGCGGAAGCGCTGGTGGACGCGCTGCGTCCCGAGCACCACAGCCCCAATCTGCTCTCCACCACCGAGCTCGGGCTGGTCGCGGAACGGGTCGAACTCTCGGCCACCTCGCACTGGAACGGACGCCTGCTCGGCGAGACCCGGATGCGCACCGAGACGGGCGTCTCCATCGTCGCCGTGCTGCGCCGGGCCGAGGCCATCCCCTCGCCCACCCCGCACTTCCGGCTGGCGGGCGGGGACGTCCTCATCATGATCGGGACCCGTGAAGGGGTCGATGCCGCCGCGTCCATACTCGGACGGGAGTGAGCGCCTGTGCACTCTTCTCCTGTCTTCCTGATCGAATTCGGCTGCATCATCCTCGGGCTCGGCCTCCTCGGCCGCTTCGCCGCCCGTTTCCAGTTCTCGCCCATCCCGCTCTACCTGCTCGCCGGACTCGCCTTCGGCCAGGGCGGACTGCTGCCGCTGGGCGCCAGCGAGGAGTTCGTGGCGATCGGCGCCGAGATCGGCGTCATCCTCCTGCTGCTGATGCTCGGTCTCGAGTACACGGCCAGTGACCTGGTCTCCAATCTCAAGACGCAGTACCCGGCGGGACTCGTCGACGCCGCGCTCAACGCGCTGCCGGGCGCGATCGCCGCGCTGCTGCTCGGCTGGGGGCCGGTGGCGGCGGTGGTGCTCGCCGGAGTCACCTGGGTGTCCTCCTCCGGGGTCATCGCCAAGGTGCTCGGCGACCTCGGACGGCTCGGCAACCGCGAGACGCCGACCATCCTCAGCATCCTGGTCCTCGAGGACCTCTCGATGGCCGTCTACCTGCCCATCGTCACCGCGCTGCTCGCCGGATCCGGGCTCGCCGCCGGCAGCCTCACCCTCGCGATCGCCCTCGGCGTCGCCGGTCTGGTCCTGGTCCTCGCCGTGCGGTACGGGCGGCTGGTCTCCCGCTTCGTCTCCAGCGACGACCCGGAGAAGCTGCTGCTCGTGGTCCTCGGCCTCACCCTGGTGATCGCCGGCCTGGCGCAGCAGCTCCAGGTGTCCGCCGCGGTCGGCGCCTTCCTCGTGGGCATCGCGCTCTCCGGAGAGGTCGCCGAGGGTGCGCACCATCTGCTCGCCCCGCTGCGGGACCTGTTCGCCGCGGTCTTCTTCGTCTTCTTCGGCCTGCACACCGACCCCTCCAGCATCCCGCCGGTACTGCTGCCGGCCCTCGCGCTGGCCCTGGTCACCGCGCTGACGAAGATCGCGACGGGGTACTGGGCCGCCAAGCGGGCCGGGGTCTCGGTGCGGGCGCGCTGGCGGGCGGGCGGCACGCTGGTCGCGCGCGGCGAGTTCTCCATCGTCATCGCCGGGCTCGCGGTGACCGCGGGCATCGAACCGTCGCTGGGCCCGCTGGCCACGGCGTACGTCCTTATCCTGGTGGTCATCGGCCCGCTGACGGCACGTTTCACGGAACCGATCGGCCTGCGGCTGACCGGGCGCCTGCGTCCCCCGGTCAACAAGGGCGAGGCGGTCGCGGGCGATGCCGCCGCCCACGAGGCGCTGGACGCGTCCGAGGACACGGCGGCCCGCCCCTGACGGGGACGCCACGAGACACGCCGACGGCCCCGCACCCCCCGAAGGGGGCACGGGGCCGTCGGCGTGTCAGGGACACGGGGGCACCGGGTCCGGCGTGGCTCAGCCTCGCCGGCCGCCGCCCCGGGAGCCGGAGCCGGAGCCCGCGCCCGGGCTGGGGCGGCCGCGTCCCGTGCCGCCGCGTCGGCCGCGACGGGGCGCCGACCCGCGCCGGCGCTCCTCCGGCGCGGCGGGCGCCGGGAGGACGACCGGCACACCCGAGGGCTCGCGCGCCCCGGTGATCCGCTCCCACTCCGCCGCCACGGGCTCGTCGGCCCGCACCCGCGTCGTCCGCGGCGTGATCCCCGCGTCCGCCATCAGACGGGTCATCTCCCGCCGCTGGTGCGGGAGCACCAGGGTGACCACCGTGCCGGACTCGCCCGCGCGCGCCGTGCGCCCGCCGCGGTGCAGATAGTCCTTGTGGTCGCCCGGCGGGTCGACGTTGACCACGAGGTCCAGGTCGTCGACGTGGATGCCGCGGGCCGCGACGTTCGTCGCGATCAGCGCGGTGACGTTGCCGTCCTTGAACTGGGCCAGCGTGCGGGTGCGCTGCGACTGCGACTTCCCGCCGTGCAGCGCCGCGGCGCGCACCCCGACCGCCAGCAGCTTCTTGGCCAGCCGGTCGGCCGCGTGCTTGGTGTCGAGGAACATGATGACGCGCCCCTCGCGCGCGGCGATCCGCGCCGTGGTGGCGTGCTTGTCCTCGTCGTCCACGTGCAGCACGTGGTGCTCCATCGTGGTGACCGCACCCGCCGCGGGGTCCACGGAGTGGACCACCGGGTCGTGCAGGTAGCGCCGCACGAGCCGGTCGACGTTGCGGTCCAGGGTCGCGGAGAA
Organism: Streptomyces griseoaurantiacus; assembly: GCF_036189845.1. Lineage (NCBI taxonomy): Bacteria > Bacillati > Actinomycetota > Actinomycetes > Kitasatosporales > Streptomycetaceae > Streptomyces > Streptomyces griseoaurantiacus. Next base: position 7,139,157 of record NZ_CP108326.1, read on the forward strand.
CAGCAGCCGCTGGCCGTCCGGGCGGGTCCGGTCGAGCAGCGCGGTGACCTGGGGCATGAACCCCATGTCGGTCATCTGGTCGGCCTCGTCCAGGACGGTGAGGGCGACACTGTCCAGCCGGCAGTCGTCGCGGTCGATCAGGTCCTTGAGGCGGCCGGGCGTGGCGACCACGACCTCGGCCCCGCCCCGCAGCGCGCTCGCCTGCCGGCCCAGCGACACGCCGCCGACCACCGTGGTGAGCCGCAGCCCGAGGGCCTTGGCGTAGGGGGTGAGGGCGGCCGTGACCTGCTGCGCCAGCTCCCGGGTGGGGACGAGGACGAGGGCCAGCGGATACCGCGGCTCGGCCCGCTGCCCGTGCGTACGGGCCAGCAGCGCGAGCCCGAAGGCGAGGGTCTTGCCCGAGCCCGTCCGCCCGCGGCCCAGGACGTCACGTCCGGCCAGCGAGTTCGGCAGCGTCGCGGCCTGGATCGGGAAGGGCGCGGACATGCCCTGCGCGGAGAGGGTGGTCAGCAGCCGCGCGGGCAGGTCCAGCTCCTCGAAGGACTCGACCGCCGGGAGCGCCGGGGTGACGGTCGCCGGAAGGGCGAACTCCCCGTGCGGGGCGGAGGCGCGTCCGCGGCCGCCGCGGCCGGAACCCTGGCCCCCCGAGCGCGGGGCGCTCCCGGAAGCCTGCTGGCCTCCCGCCCGCTGGGGACGGGGCCGACGGCTGCGGGCGGAACGGTTGTCGGTACGGGCAGGACGATTCATGCGGGCCTTCCTCGATGCGGCACGTATCGAGGAATTCCCGCGGCACGAGGGTGCCGTCGGCCGGCCGGTGACCGGCCGTGGGGGAATCGCAAGAATGAGCCGAAGAGACGTCGGACGGACGCCGACGGATATGGGGACGAGCGAATGAGCTGAAGACATACAACGGGCTGGGACCCGCACCCCAGGAGTGCGGGTCCCAGCCGTAAAGAACGCCTCGGCGTCAGGCAGGAACGATGTTCTCGGCCTGCGGGCCCTTCTGGCCCTGCGTGACGTCGAAGGTCACCTTCTGGCCCTCCTGAAGCTCACGGAAGCCGGAGGTGGCGATGTTCGAGTAGTGGGCGAAGACGTCGGCGCCGCCACCGTCCTGCTCGATGAAGCCAAAACCCTTTTCCGAGTTGAACCACTTCACGGTGCCAGATGCCATGTTGAATCTCCTTTGGGGCAGTGCCCGGAGCCGCGTGTGCGGACCGGCGCCGCAGCGACGATTTACCCGACCGAAGACTCGGAAGACCCCGGATGCAATGAAATCCGAAGGCCCCGGAAACGAAAAAAGTGCCCGTCGACGAAGGTCGGAAGAGCACTCGAAGCCTCTGGTAACCAAAACTGCAACAAGGTCAACGGTAGCACAGTTCCGGCCGGGCGCCAGTGCGGCCACGAGTCCGGGACCAGCGGGGGAGTGCTCCGCAGGGCTCTCCGGCGTGCCCTCCGGGGTGTGCCGGGCCCGCGCCGACGTGCCCTCCGGCGCCGGAGGCGGAGAATGGCAGAGATGTCCGGAATGAAAGTCGATGGTGGAGACGGCCTCGGTGACGGCGCGGGGACGGCGCTCGCCGGGGTGCCCGCGTTCGTCGGGGTCGGCGGTGTCGTGTGGGAACCGGCGGCCGGCCGGCTGCACTGCGACGCCACGGCGAGGGCCGTGCTCGGCCTGACCCGCGAGGAGTGCGAGGAGCACCCGGAGGCGCTGGCCGCCCGGGTGCTCGCCCAGGACATGCCCAGGGTGTTCGCCGAGGCGCGCCGCGCACTGGACCGGGAGACCTCCTTCAGCCTCTACTTCCGGCTGCGGCACGCCGAGGGCGATGCCCGCTGGACCCATGCGCAGGGCCGGGTGGTGCGCGACGCCGAGGGGCACCTCCAGCGCGTGGTGGGCGTCGTCCGCGACGCCCGGCCCGACGTGGAGGCCCGTGAGTCCCACACGGCGGACCCCACCGGCGCCCGCCACGCCGACCTCGTGCAGCAGCTCACCACCGCGCTCACGCAGGCCGCCACCGTCGAGGAGGTCACCGAGGCCCTCGTGCGGGCGGGGCTGCTCGGACCCGCGGCGGTCCGGAGCGTCGCGGTGTGCTGCGAGGACCACGGTCATGTGCTGCTGCTGTCCTCCCGCGGCTTCCCGGCCCCGGCGGTGCGCGCGCTGCGCATGAGCCGGGTGGAGGACCCGCTGCCGCTGAGCGAGGCGATCCGCACGGGCCGGCCCGTCTTCCTCGACCACGCCGCCCTGCTCGACGGATACCCGCAACTGCGCCGCCTGCTGCCCCCGCACGACCGCGTCGGCTACGCCGTCCTCCCGCTGACCGCCCAGGGGCGCACCTTCGGCGCGGTCGGTCTGGCCTCCGAGGGCGGCGCCTTCCCGCCGCAGCTGCGCACCGTGCTGCTCGCCCTCAGCGGGACGATCGCCCAGTCGCTGCAACGCGCGCTGCTCTACGACCGTACCCGGGAGATGGCCGCCGGGCTGCAGACCAGCATGCTCCCGGCGCGGCTGCCGCAGACGTCCGCACTCACCCTCGCCGCCCGGTACCGCCCGGCGCCGTTCGCGCACGAGGTCGGCGGCGACTGGTACGACGCCGTGCACCTCTCCCACGGCCGCACCGCCCTCGTCATCGGCGACGTCCAGGGGCACGACGTGCACGCCGCCGCCGTGATGGGGCAACTGCGCACGGCCCTGCGGGCCTACCTCGCCGAGGGGCACTCGGCGCGGGCCGCGCTCAGCCGGGCGGGGAGGTTCCTCGCCGAGCTGGGCACGGACCGCTTCGCCACGTGCGCCCTCGCCGTCCTCGACCCCGCCGCCGACGAGGCCGAGGTGGTCCGCGCCGGGCACCTCGGCCCGCTGGTGCGGCACGCGGACGGGCACTGCGCCTGGTACCCGGTGCCCGGCGGCATGCCGCTCGGACCGTTCCCGGAGGAGGACAGCCCCAGCACCCGCATCCCGTTCGAGGCGGGCGCCACGATGGTGCTGTGCACCGACGGCCTGGTGGAGTCCCGGACGGCCGACATCCAGGTGGGCAAGACGGCACTGCTGCGGTGCCTCCAGTCCGCGCCCGCCCCGCTCGAGACGCTCGCCGACCACCTGCTCACCGCCGTCGCCGATCCCGCCGGCAACGCGGACGACATCGCGTTGCTCCTCGCCCACCGCGCGGAGTGAGGGTCACCACCTCACCGCGCGCCGGGGACGGCGCATTTCGGCCGTTCGCCGCCCGGCCGGCATCCGGCGGTCTCCGTGGCGGGTGCCGTGCCCAGCACGGCGGGTCCTCGCTTGAACGATTCACGCGGGGCGGGAAAGTGCTGCTTTGGACGGCTCCTCCAGGTGTCGTGAAGCAGCCTCCGGTGCAGGGCGTGTGAGCGCACCTTCACGAGTTCCGACCAGTATCGCTTCAAGATCGTTTGACGCGTGTCAGTCGGCCTGTCTACCGTCCGGTAGATCACATTGAAACCTTTCACGCCGTGTCAGCGCGGCATAACTCCCAGCTTCCGTAGAGGACCTGCGTCATGCGCTCGCCGAACGTCCGTCGTACCTGTGTCGCCCTGGCCGCGGCCGTCTCCCTCACCGCGGCGCTCACTGCCTGCGGCGCCGAGGGCGACGGCGACCGGGACGCGACGGCGGAGCCCGACTCCTCCACGAGGACGGGCCTGACGGTCGCCTTCCTGCCCAAACAGCGCGACAACAACCTGTACTTCACCAACGCCGACCTCGGTGCCAAGACGGTCGTCGAGGAACTCGGCTCCGTGTACGAGGACTTCGGCTCCAGCAACGCCACCGACACGGTCGGACAGAACTCGTACATCAAGATGCTCAGGCGGCAGGAGGTCGACGCCCTTGCCGTCTCCGCGGTGCATCCGGCCAAGCTGTGCACCGAGTTGAGGAAGGCGATGAAGCAGGGTGTCACCGTCGTGACCTACGATTCCGACACCCGCCCGGAATGCCGCGACGTGTTCGTCTCCCAGGCATCGGCGGAGGACCTCGGCCGCACCCAGGTGCGGCTCATGGCCGAACAGATCGGCGACCGGGGGCGGATCGCGATCCTGTCCGGCTCCGAGGGCGCGGAGAACCAGAACTCCTGGATCGACTGCATGAAGGACGAGCTGGACAAGCCCGAGCACAAGGACGTCGAGCTGGTCGAGATCGCCTACGGCGACGACGACCCGGACAAGTCCGCCGAGGAGACCCGGCGCCTGCTGCGGAAGTACCCCGACCTCAAGGGCATCATCTCCCCGACGACCATCGGCATCGAGGCCGCCGCGCGCGTGGTCTCCGGTTCCGCCGCCCACAAGGGCAAGGTGCGGGTCACCGGCCTGGGCACGCCCAACGAGATGCGCGCGTACGTCGAGGACGGCACGGTCGAGGCGTTCGCACTGTGGGACCCGGCCAAGCTCGGCGAGCTCACCGCCCGCACGGCCCTCGCGCTGTCCTCCGGGCGGATCACCGGCAGGCGCGGCGAGACCTTCAAGGCCGGCGACATGGGCGAGTACACCATCGACGAGGACGGCGTGATCACCCTCGGCAAGCCGCAGGTGTTCGACAAGGGAAACATCGAGCGGTTCGACTTCTGAGCGGCGCGCCGTTCCCGCGTACGGGTGGGGCACGCGCCCTGACGTGGCGTCATTCGGGGCATCGGCCACGGGGCGCCGCGTCGCGGGGCCGGAGGCATGCCTGCTCGTGGAGGATTGAAGAAGTCGTGTCGCGCTTGTTGACGCCGAGTCGAACAAGGCGCAGATTACTTCTCGGTAGAACCGTTCGGTAACCGCACGGCCCTTCTGCCGTCCTCCCCGTCCTCACCGACGGCGCGCCCGGCGTCCCCGCGCCCGGCCGCCGCCGGCCTCTCTTGAGCCGCCGAGTTCCCCACCCGTACGCCGCCGGGCACCGCCGTGCCCGGATCCGGCCTGCCCGACTCCGAGGAGAGAGCAGAATGCCCAGACGTGCACTCCGCCGTGCCCTGACGGCCGCCGCCACCGCAGTGAGCGCACTGGCCGTCGGCCTGGCCGCACCCAGCGCCCACGCCGCGACGCCCCTGCCGTACGTCGCCCTCGGCGACAGCTACAGCGCCGGATCCGGCGTGCTGCCCGCCGACCTCTCGGCCCCCCTGCTCTGCCTGCGCTCCGAACTGAACTACCCGGGCGTCGTCGCCGAACGCACCGGAGCCGCCCTCACCGACGTCACCTGCGGCGCCGCCCAGACCAAGCACTTCACCCAGGCGCAGTACCCCGGTGTCCCCGCCCAGCTCGACGCCGTCAAGAGCGACACCCGGCTGATCACCCTCACCATCGGCGGCAACGACAACAACACCTTCATCGGCGCCATGCTGGCCTGCGGCACCGCCGGCATCGCCACCGTCGGACTGGGGCACCCCTGCAAGACGCTGTACGGCAGCACCTTCGACGACCAGATCGACGCCCACACCTACCCCGACGTCAAGGCCGCGCTGCAGAAGATCCGCGCCAAGGCGCCGAACGCCCGGGTCGCCGTGCTCGGCTACCCCTGGATCATGCCGGCCACCGCCGACAGCTCCTGCTTCGTGAAGATGCCCATCGCCTCCGGCGACGTGCCCTATCTGCGCGCCCTCCAGGGCCATCTGAACGCCGTCATCGGGCGCGCCGCGCGCGAGACCGGAGCCACCTTCGTCGACTTCTCGAAGACCTCCGAGGGGCACGACGCCTGCGCGCCCAGCGGCACCCGCTGGATCGAGCCGCTCCTGTTCGGCACCAACGTCGTTCCCGTGCACCCCAACGCCCGCGGCGAGCGTGCGATGGCGGAGCAGACTGTGTCGGCCCTCGGTCTGGGCTGACCCCACCGACGGGTGGCCCGCCGCCGCACCACGCCGGCGGCGGGCCACCTCCCGAGGCGACCGGTGCCGCCCTCCGGGCGGACGCCGGGAATCGTCAGACCGGCCCCAGCAGGGCGGCCAGGGTGCTGACCACGCCGTTCTCGGTGTGCGCGGGCGCGAGATGGCGGGCCCGGAGTCTGATGTCGGGGTGGGCGTTGGCCATGGCGAAGGACCAGGTGGCCGTGTCCATCATCTCCAGGTCGTTGAGGTAGTCCCCGAAGACCACCGTCTGGTCCGGTGTGATGCCCAGCCGCCCCTGGAGGCCGCGCACGGCGGCGCCCTTGTTCGCGCCCGGGTTCATCACGTCGACCCAGCGCTCCCCGGAGAGGACGACCTGGTGGGTGACGCCGAACGGCTTCAGCGCGGGCGCCAGACCCTCCTCCGCCCGGCCGAAGTCGTAGAAGGCGAGCTTGATGAGGTCGTCGTCGACGGCGGTGACGTCCTCCACCTGCTCGAGCCGTGCGTAGTAGGTGCGTACCTCGGCGAGGAAGGCGGGGTCGGTGCGCTCGACGTAGGCGGACCGCTTCCCGCAGACCACCGTGCCGGTGTCGGCGCCCCGCGCGGACAGTTCCCGCACCGTGCCGACGGCTTCGGTGACGACGTCGCGGTCCAGCACGTCGGAGCTGAGCTCACGGCCGTCCTGGACGACGTAGGTACCGTTCTCGGCGATGAAGACGGTGTCGGCGGGCGCCCGCCGGAACTGTGCGCGCAGTGTGGCGTACTGGCGGCCGCTGGCGGGACAGAAGACGATGCCGCGCCGTTCCATCCGGCTGAGCAGGGGCCAGAAGTCCTCGGGTATGCGGCCTTCGCCGTCCAGCAGGGTGCCGTCCATGTCGGTGACGACGAGCCGGATGCCCGGTCCGGCGGCGGGCGGCGGGGACGGCGGGTGGTGCGGGGGGTTCATGGACGTCCTGGGTGGGGGGTGTGCGGTCCTCCAGTGTAATAAGGGGTGTTTTCGCAGGTGGGTGGGGGGTGCGGGAGGGCTCCGCGCAAGCCGGCTTGCGCGGAGCCCCGGGTGATCAGGACGTGCTGCAGGTGACCGTCGGCCAGGTCCAGTTGCCGTTGGTCTGGATGGTGACGCCCCAGTTGTTGCCGCTGCCGTTCGGCTTGGCGGTCAGTACCTGCGAGCTGGGGTAGCTCGCGCTGATGTTCCAGGTGGACAGGATTCTGGCGGGGGAGGGCACGTTCATGGTGACGGTCCAGTTGCTGGAGCCGCTCACCGAGACGTTGAGGTTGTAGCGGTCGCTCCACTTGTCGCCGGCGGACAGGGTGGCGTTGCAGCCACCGTTCCCGCCACCGCCACCGCCACCGCCACCGCCACCGCCGCCCGAGCCGCCCCCGTCAGGGGCGACCGCTCGGCCGGTGGACGGGGAGATCATGCCGGCGCACAGCCCTTTGGAGGCCAGCGTCTGCGCGATGCGCGGGATGGCCGAGAGGGTGTTCCCGGGCCACTCGTGCATGAGGATGACCTGCCCGTTGCCGAGCCGGTTGACCGCCTGCACGATCGCGTCGGTGCTCGCGCCGTTCCAGTCCTGCGAGTCGACGTCCCAGATGACCTCGGTGAGCCCGTACTTGGCCTCGACCGACTTCAGGGTGGAGTTGGTCTCCCCGTAGGGCGGCCGGAACAGCTTGGGCGTGCCGCCACCGGCGTTGGCGATGGCCTGCTGGGTCCGGCCCACCTCCGAGTCGATCGCCGACTGGCTCTGCTGGACGAGGTGCGGGTGGGTGTAGCTGTGGTTCCCCACCCACATGCCGGCGTTGATCTCGGCCGCCACCTGGGACGGGTACGAGGCCGCGAACTGGCCCTCGTTGAACATGGTGGCCCGCAGCCCGTTCTGCTTCAGGGCGTTGAGCAGGGCCGGGGTGTGGTCGTTGGACGGACCGTCGTCGAAGGTGAGTCCGACGTACCCGTTGCAGGTCGCCGCCGGGGCGGCCTGCGAGGGTGCCGCGTCGACGACCGCCGTGCCCGCCACGGCCAGCGCGACGACCGCCGCTCTGGCGACCAGGGAACGCAACGCCGGTGGTGCCGTTGCTCCGGTGGTTCTCATGGGACCTCCTCTCGTTCCGCGCGTGTCAGCCGGCGCTGCAACTGACGGTCGGCCAGGTCCAGTTGCCGTTGGTCTGGATGGTCACACCGAAGTTGTTGCCGCTGCCGTTGGGTTTCGCGGTGAGTACCTGGGAGCTGGGGTAGCTCGCGCTGATGTTCCAGGTCGAGAGGATCTTGGCGGGGGAGGGCACGTTCATGGTGACGGTCCAGTTGCTGGAGCCGCTCACCGAGACGTTGAGGTTGTAGCGGTCGCTCCACTTGTCGCCGGCGGACAGGACGGCGTTGCAACCACCGTTTCCGCCGCCGCCGCCGCCACCTCCTCCGCCACCGCCACCGCCGCCTCCGCCACCGGTGTCACCCACGGTGATGTTGGAGTTGCCGCTGCTCTGGTAACCCTCGGTGGCGAGGATCATGTAGTAGTTGAAGCTGCCCATCGGCATGCCGTGGGCCTGCCAGGCGTCGAAGTGGTTGCCGGTGGTGATGGTGCCGCCGGTGCGCTTGGACTGCCGGACGCTCCAGTACTGGTTGAACGTCTTGTTGTCGCCCTCGATCGAGGGGGCGTTGTAGCGCGTCGTCTCGTAGATGTCGTACGTGCCGCCGTCGCTGTTGACCGTGCCCTTGTAGTTGCCGGTGGGCCGGAAGGTGCCCCAGTTGTCGACGATGTAGTACTCGACGAGCGGGTTCGATGTCCAGCCGTAGAGCGACAGGTAGGCGTTGCCGGACGGGTTGAAGCTGCCGGAGTAGGTGACGGCCCGGCGGCTGCCGTTGCTCCAGCCCTTGCCCGCGACGAAGTTGCCCGTGTTGCTCCAGGAGGTGCTGTAGTTCCCGCCGGACCCGGTGTTCATGGAGACGGTGCCCGGGGCGTCGGTCCAGAACGAGTAGTAGTAACCGCCACTGGTGCCGGTCTGGTTCGAGGTGATGGTGTCGGCACTCGCGGTGCCCGACAGCATCAGTGAGGCCACGGCGGCCAGGGCGATGGCCCAGGCTGCCCTGACCAGCAGGGTGAGGCGGCCGGCTTTTCGGCCTCTGGGATGGACGAGCGCGTTCATGTCCGTGCTTCCTCCTGGGGGAGTGGCTGGTGGGGGGTGGGCGGCGCCGGCACGGCCCGTGGGGCTCAACGGCGAACAGTGTTGGCCCGGCCTATTCGACTGTCAATAGTTTCGGTGGCGTTAACGAAACGTTCGGAAGTTTCGCAGGATCCCGGGTGGAGTAAGCGCTGGTCATGTCTTGTGTCGAGCCGACCACCTGGAAAGTCATACTTATCGTCCCGTGTGCTCGACTGGGTCCCGGTCACCTGTATGCGAAACTTTCGAGGCCGCTCGGGTGCCGGTGGGACGTGCCTTTCCCCGGCTTCGGGGGGCCGGTGCATGGAAACCCCGGGGTGCAGGGAACGATGGGGTGAGGACACAGGCGGGGGCGGAGGAGCGCGGTGAGCGAGCGTCGGGACCAGGACTGGACCGCCATGACCCCCGGTGACTTCGACCGGGACGCGCCCCTGTGCCTCAACGTGGGGACCGGGCCCACCCCCGTGCCGGCCGAGCCCGACGAATACGGCACCGCGCCTCTCTTCGGCGACGAGGCACCCATGAGGCGCGCCGCGCCCCGGCCCGCCGGACGCCGCGGCACCCGCGATCCCCGCGGCCGGCAGGGCCGGCTCTTCTAAGGGCTGTCCCGCCAGGGATTGCGGGACAGCCCTTGGGGCACGTTTCGAGAGCCCCGCCCGGCCTGCCACCTTCCGTCCGAAAGGTCCGTAAGGCCCGCCGCGCCTATATTGGCCTGGTGATCAGTCGTCTGGATTACCTGCGCGCCGCCGACGACAGTGTCACCGACAGTGACGTCCTCCGGCTCGCCCTGCAGCACGCCATGGCGGAACTGGGCGCCCTCGGCGGATGCGTCCACGTGCGCGGCGGCGGGGGAGAGTTCCACCTCGTGTCCTCGGCCGGCCTGCCCGCGGCGTCCGTCCGCGCCTGGGAGGTGCTCCCCGCCGACAGCGCCTCCGCGACGGCGCGCGCGGTGAACTGCGACGGATGCGCCTGGGACCCGCCGGGCAGCCGGCCGGCCGACGCCCTCGCGCCGCCGGCCGGCTCCGCCGGACGCGCCGCCGTCCCGCTGCACGACGCGGAGGAGGGGATCGGCGCGCTCACCCTGCTGACCGGCCACCGCGGGCAGCCCTCGGCCGAGGACTGGCGGTTCCTGCGGCAGATCGCCGGCTGGGTCCGCGCCCGGCTCACCGCCCGGCCCCTCCCCGGCCTGGCCGCCCCCGCCCCCGCCCCCGCCCCCGGGACGGGCCCCGCCCCGGAGGCCACCGTGCCCGACGGGGCACACACGCTGGCCCGCGCGTTGTGGGAGGCCGAGGACGCCGTCCTCCGCGTCGACACCGCCTGGCGGATCACCGCCGCCAACCCCGCCGCCCGTGCGTTGCTCGGCTCCCCCGACGAGGTGGCGGCCGACCGTGTCCTGTGGCGGGAGCCCGGTCCCTGGCGGACGCCGGACGCCGAGGAGCGGTGCCGTCTCGCCCTCGCCCGGGGGCACGCCGCCGGCTTCGACGCCGTCCTGCCCGCCACCGGCCGCTGCCACCACGTGCGCGTGCTGCCCGCGACGGACGGGGCGGTCGTGCACGTCATGGAGGCGGGCCCCTGGCGGCTGCGCCAGGCCGACGAGGTGGCAGCCATCCGCGACTCCGCCGAACGGGCCCGCAGGACCGCCGAGCTGACCGCCGCGCTGGCCGCCGCCCGCACCCCCCAGGACGTGGTCGAGGCGGTGGCCGCGCGCGTGCTGCCACCTTTCGCCGCGCAGGGGCTGCTGGTCCTCGTCCGCGAGGGCGACCGGCTCGCGTACATCGGGTCCGTGGGCTACCCGCGTGCCTTCCTGGAACACATGGGCGGCACCCACGGCCTGCCCCTGACCGGCCGCCTCCCCGCCGAACGGGCACTCCTGCGCGACGAGCCGCTGTTCTACTCCTCCCGCGAGGAGTGGCTCGCGGACAACCCGCACGGCGAACGGCCGCCCAGCACCATGCAGGCCTGGGCGTTCCTGCCGCTCACCGCCTCGGGGCGCACCTTCGGGGTGTGTGTCATGGCCTTCGACGCCGAACGCCGCCTCAGCCCCGAGGAACGCACCCTGCTCCTCACCGTCAGCGCCCTGGTCGCGCAGGCGCTGGAGCGGGCCCGGCTGTCCGAGGCCGAGCTCACCCGGGCCCGCGAACTCCAGCGCGACCTGCTGCCCCGGCACCTGCCCCGCCTGCGCGAGGCCACCGCCACCGCCCGCTACCTGCCCGCCGGACAGGGCGCGGACGTCGGCGGCGACTGGTACGACCTGATCCCGCTCTCGGCCGGGCGGGTCGCCCTGGTGTGCGGGGACGTCATGGGGCACGGGCTGTCCGAGGCGGCCACGATGGGACGGCTGCGCACCGCCACGCACACCCTGGCCGCCCTGGAACTGCCGCCGGACGAACTGATGGGACACCTCAACGACATCGTCGCCGAGATCGGCCCCGACGCCTACGCCACCTGCCTGTACGCCCTGTACGACGCCACCACCGGCAACTGCACCGTGGTGCGGGCCGGCCATCCGCCGCCGCTGGTGGTGCACCCGGACGGCCGTACCGCCTACCCGGACATCCCCGACAACCCGCCGCTGGGCGGCGCCCAACCTCCTTTCGAGACGGCGGAACTGGCGCTGCCCGCCGGCACGCTGCTGCTCCTCTTCACCGACGGCCTGGTCGAGTCGCCGCAGCGGGACCTCGACGAGGGCATGGACGAGCTCGCCCGGCTGGTCGAGGGTGCCGACCGCCGCGATCTCGACCGGCTCGCCGACCTGCTGGTCGAACGGCTCCTGCCCGGCGGACAGCCCGTCTCGGACGACGCCGCGCTGCTGGTGGGGCGCCTGCACGCGCTGCCCCGGGCGGACATGGCCTCCTGGCGTCTGCCGGACGGACCCCGGGCGGCCGGCGAGGCCCGCCGGCACGTCCGCGAGCAATTGGCGACCTGGCACCTGGACGAGCTGACCGTCACCACGGAACTGCTGGCCAGCGAACTCGTCGGCAACGTGGTCCGGCACGCCAAGGGTCCCATCGGCTTCCGGCTGCTGCGCACCGGTGCCCTGGTGTGCGAGGTGAGCGACGCCAGTCTCACCATGCCGCGCATCCGGCGCGCCTCCGAGACCGACGAGGGCGGCCGGGGCCTGCAACTCGTCAGTGTGCTGGCGGAGCGGTGGGGCAGCCGGTTCACCTCCTCCGGCAAGACCATCTGGACCGAGCAGCCGCTGGCGCCCTCGCAGGACACGGTCGTGGCGGCATTGCTCTCCCTGGCGGACGCCGACTGAGCGCACCCCGTGCGCCGCGTGGGGCGGCAGGGGCGGGGGCCGGGCGTGTACAGTCCCAGGCGCGTCAACAGCCCTGCGCCGCACGCGTGTTCATCGGCAGGCGGTGCGGCGGTGGCGCGCGAACCCCCACGAGCGCACGGAAGCCAGGTACCGCAAAGTGCATGAACGCAAGCCGCGTTGGCGGCTGCCCCTGACCGTCACGGCCGGTCTGCTGGCCGCGGCGGGACTCGCCACCGTCCCGCCCACCGCCCTCGCGTCCTCCTCGGAGTCCGCGGCGAACGCCCCGGCGCGGAGCGCGGACTCGGCTCGCCAGAGCGCCTTCGCCCGCGCCGCCGCCGAGTACCGCGTCCCCCTGCCGGTCCTCCTCGCCGTCGCCTACCACGAGTCCGCGTGGGAGGCCCCGCGGGGCGAGCACAGCACCAGCGGCGGCTACGGCCTCATGCACCTGACGGACGTGACGCCCAAGATGATGGCCGAGGGCGACGCGGGCGCGGCCGGCCGCGCCGACGTCAAGAAGCTGGCCGCCGACCCCGCCCTGCACACCCTGGACGCGGCGGCCGGGCTGACCGGCCTGGCCGCGAAGGCGCTGCGCGAGGAGCAGGAGGCCAACATCCGGGGCGGTGCCGCGCTGCTCGCCTCCTACGCGAAGGACACCGTCGGCGGCACCCCCTCCGACCCGGGCAAGTGGTACGCCGCCGTGGCGCGTTACAGCGGCTCCGGGGACGAGCGCGCCGCCCGCGCCTTCGCCGACCGGGTGTTCGCCACGATCAAGGCGGGCGCCGAGGAGAAGACCGCGGACGGAGAGCGCGTACGCCTGTCCGCCGCGCCGGACGTCCGGCCCGCCACCGGCCAACTGGCCGCGCTGGACCTGAAGAGGACGACCGCCGGTGACACCGAGTGCCCGCCGGAGCTCGACTGCGCCTTCCTCCCGGCCGCCTCGGCCAACGGCCAGGTCTCGAACCGGCCCGCCAACGGCATCCGGATCGACTCGATCGTCATCCACGACACCGAGTCCTCCTACGAGTCGGCCATCACCACCTTCCAGCAGCCGGGCGGCGGTTCGGCGCACTACGTCATCCGCTCCTCGGACGGTGCCGTGACCCAGATGGTGCCCACCAAGGACCTGTCCTTCCACGCGGGCAACTACTCGGTCAACATGCACTCGCTCGGCATCGAGCACGAGGGCTACGCCGCCGCCGGGGGCACCTGGTACACCCAGACCGAGTACGAGACCAGCGCCGCGCTCGTCAGGTACCTGGCCGACCGCTTCGACATCCCCCTGGACCGGCAGCACATCATCGGCCACGACAACGTGACCGGCCCCAACTCCGCCCTCGTGTCCGGCATGCACTGGGACCCGGGCCCGTCCTGGGACTGGGGTCGCTTCATGCGCCTGGTCCTTGCCCCGCCGGCCGGCAGGCACGGTGTGGGCCCGGTCGGCACCGCCGTGACGATCACGCCCGAGTACGCGCACAACGAGCAGACCGTGCAGGTGTGCCCCTCCGACGACCCCACGGGGAACACCCCGGAGTGCACCGAGCGGACCCAGCCGTCCAACTTCGTGTACCTGCGCACCGAACCCAGCGCCACCGCCCCCCTCTTCGGCGACCAGGCCCTGCACGCCGACGGCGTCGGCACCGACCGGGTCAACGACTGGGGCAGCACCGCGCAGGCCGGCCAGCAGTTCGTCGTCGCCGGGCAGAAGGGCGACTGGACGGCCATCTGGTTCAGCGGCGCCAAGGTGTGGTTCCACAACCCGCACGGCTGCAACACCACCCCCGCCCGCGGTGTGACGCTGGTCGGCGCGGCGGGCACCTCCCCGGCGGCGGTGTACGGGACGAGCTACCCGGACGCCGCCGAGTACCCCGACAACCTCTCGCCCTCCACCCAGGCCCCGTTGAGCTTCTACCAGGTGCCGCCGGGACAGGCCTACGTGGCCACCGCGCAGGCCGAGCCCACCGACGACTACTTCCCCTCCAGCGGCCGGGTCGTCACGGGCGGCAAGAAGATGTACACCATCCAGTACAACCACCGCACCGCGCTGGTCTACGAGGGGGACGTGACCGCGAAGCGGTGACCGAGGCACCCCTGCCGGAACGGACCGGGACCCCCACCTCGCCGAACGGGCGGAGCGGGGGTCCCGGGCCGTTCCTCAGCCGTCCAGCGAGGCCACGTAGGGTGCCAGCTTCTCGGGGTTGAGAATCCACAGGAGCCGCTCGATGCCCTCCGCCGAGACGTCGGCGGACAGCAGCGCCTTCGCCTCCCCGCCGGACGAGACCAGCACCGCCGGACGGCCGTTGGCCTCGACCCACCGCACCTCGGCGCCGGGCCAGAACCGCGGTGCGAAGGCCACGAGCACCTTCGCCACCCGCGTCCGACCGACGACCGGGACGCGCGCCGCGTTGCGGATGCCGCCGCCGTCCGAGTAGTGCACGACGTCGGCGGTGAGGACCCGCTCCAGCGCCGCCAGGTCGCCCGTGCGGGCCGCCGCCAGGAACACCTCGAGGAGCCGCCGGTGCTCCGCCGGGCTCACCTGTTCCCTGCGCTCGGCGGCCAGGTGGCGGCGCGCCCGGCTCACGAGCTGGCGGGCGTTGGCCTCACTGGTCTCCAGGATCTCCGCCACCTGCCTGTGCGGGTAGTCGAAGGCCTCCCGCAGCACGTACGCGGCCCGCTCCACCGGGTTCAGCTTCTCCAGCAGGAAGAGGACCGCCAGCTCCACGGCCTCCGCGCGCTCCGCGCCCACCTGCGGATCGGCCCGGGTGTCCAGCGGCTCGGGCAGCCACGGACCGACGTAGGTCTCCCGCCGGGCCCGGGCGGAGGTGGCCCTGTTGATGGCCAGCCGGGTGGTGACGGTGGCCAGGAACGCCGCCGGTTCGCGCACGCCCGTACGGTCGGTGTTCTGCCACCGCACCCAGGCGTCCTGGAGGATGTCCTCCGCCTCGGCGGGGCTGCCGAGCATGCGGTAGGCGATGCCGAAGAGCTGCGGCCGCGCCGCGAGGAACTGCCGGGTCGCCAGGTCCAGGGAGTCGGCCTCGGCCTCGGTCCGCATACTCGTTCCTTCCGGCGGCGGGGGCGGCCATCGTATCCCCGCCCCCGCCGGCCCGGGCGGCTCAGCCGAACTGGCCGGGCCGGTAGCCACCGGCCGGCTGCTGGTTGATCACGTTGATGCGGTTGTAGGCGTTGATGACCGCGATGAGCGAGACGAGCGCCACGAGCTGCTCCTCCTCGTAGTGCTTGGCCGCGTTCGCCCACACCTCCTCGGTGACCCCGCCGGAGGCGTCGGCCAGCCGAGTGCCCTGCTCCGCCAGCTCCAGCGCGGCCCGCTCCGCCTCGGTGAAGACCGTGGCCTCGCGCCAGACGGCGACGAGGTTCAGCCGTACGGAGGTCTCCCCGGCGGCAGCGGCGTCCTTGGTGTGCATGTCGGTGCAGAATCCGCAGCCGTTGATCTGACTGGCGCGGATCTTCACCAGTTCCTGGGTGGCGGCGGGCAGACCCGATTCGGCGGCCGCCCGGCCGGCCGAGTTGATGTGCTTCAGCACCTTGCCGCCGAGCGGACTGGCGAAGAAGTCGAGCCGCGATTCCATGGTGTTCTCCTGATCGGATGACGGGTTACGCAGAGCTGACCGGACAGCCCGGCAGGGTGTGACACGGCTCGGGGAAGAAAAGGCGCTCCGCGCCGCGGGGCGCCTCTGCCGACGCCCCCGAATGGGTGCCGTGGGCGGGCGGCGCCGGTGCGGCGTGCGTACGTTCGGTGGCGGGCCGACTACCCTGCGCACGCCCTCTCCGGGTGCCCGGGACGTGGCCCCGGGCGGGTGACCGGCCCGTCTCCCATCCCGCTCGCGCACGGGACTCCTCCGTGCGCCGGCCCGGCGGAAGGTTCTCGGAAGTGGCGATATCCCTTGTCCGGCGCGTCACGGTGGTGGCGGCGTGCACGGCGTCCCTGCTCCTCACGGCTGGTACGGCGGCGTGGAGCGTGCCCGCCGCCCCCGTCCTCGCGGTCCCGCACGGCGGCCCGACCCCGCCCGGCGGCGACAGCGGGGAGAGCGCGGTGATGCCGGCCGATCCCATGGCCTACGAGCTCGGCCGCATCCTGGCGTCTCTGGACGCGAAGGAACTCGAGACGACGTTCCTCGCCCAGCTCGTCGCCCAGCACCGGGTCGTCGTCGACCTGGCGAAACTGGAGGTCGAGCGAGGCACCGACGGCGCCGTCCGGGACCGGGCCAGGGCCCTGGTCACCGACCAGGGAGAGCGCGCCGAGCAGGGCGTGAAGTGGCTGCGCGACTGGTACGGCCTGACGCCGGAGCAGGCCGCGGAGAAGGCGCCGGCCGAGGCCCGCGAGGCGATGGCCGCCCTCCGTGAGGGCATGGCCCGGATGGTGGAGGAACTGCGCGGGGTCGACAAGGGCGCGGGCTTCGACACCGAGTTCGCGCGCCGGATGGTGTCCCTCGCCTCCTCCGCCGCCGTCGAGTTCCCCGCCCCGCAGGCGCGCGCCACGCACCCGGAACTGCGCGAGGCCGCGGCCTCCGGCATGACCTCCCAACTCGCCGGCGTCACCGCGCTGATCGGCTGGCTGACCGGCCAGGTCGCCGACGCCCAGGAGAACGGGACGCTGCCGACGCCGCAGACGGCGCCGGCGCCCCAGGGTCTCGCACACGCCGGGGCCGGGGGCACCCAGACGTCGGCGGCCCTGCCGGCGGTGGCCGGCGCCGCGTTGTTCGCCTGCGGGGCGGGTCTCGGCCTGACCCTGGCGCGCCGCAGGCGGGCGGCGGCCGTACGCCGGGGCTGAGCCCCACCGCGTCGCCGGCCCTCGTCCCCGGCCCGCATCCCCGGCCCGCGCCCCGGCTCCTCGCGCGGGCCGGGGCGTGGGCCCCGTCCCACGAGCCGCCGAGGCCGAACATTTGGAGACACTTGCAAAAGTCTGGACAAGGCCAAAGCAACAAATCTTGACGAGAACAACCGCCGCGCGTACGTTCCGCAACGGCCACAGGTGCGTGAAGTCGGCCTGGAAGCCCGCCCGTTGGAAGCTTCGCCCCCACCTTCCGTCGAGGAGTGCGCCGTGCGCGGAACGAGCCGCATTGTCATGCCTATGTCCAGACCCAGCTCCTCCGTCGCCTCCGGCCCGCCGGGGAACACCCGCCGCCCGGCACGCCTGCGCGCCCGCCTGCTGTCGGTCCTCGCCGCCCTCGGGCTCGCCCTCGGCGCCCTGGTCGGCCTCCCGGGTGCGGCCCAGGCCGCCGGCTCCCTGCCGTGCGACCTCTACGGTGACGCCGGCACCCCCTGCGTCGCCGCCCACAGCACGGTGCGCGCCCTCTTCTCCTCCTACAACGGCCCGCTCTACCGGGTCACCCGTGTCTTGGACGGTGCCGCCACCGACATCGGACTGCTGGCCCCCGGCGGCTACGCCGACGCCGGACGGCAGGACACCTTCTGCGGCGGCACGAGCTGCCGCATCACCCGGATCTACGACCAGACCTCGCGCCACAACGACCTCAACCCCGGCCCCGCGGGCACCGCCGGGATGGGCGCGGACCGCGGCGCGGACGCGAGCGAACTCGCCGTCACCGCCGGCGGCCACAAGGTGTACGGCATCTTCACCTCACCCGGCGTCGGCTACCGCTCGACGGGCGCCGCCTCCGGCGTCGCCGTGAACGGGCAGCCCGAGGGCGTCTACATGGTGGCCAGCGGCACCCACGTCGGCTCCGCCTGCTGCTTCGACTACGGCAACGCGGAGAGCACCCCGGCCGACACCGGCAACGGCCACATGGACGCGGTCTCCATCGCCACCACCTGCTACTTCGCACCCTGCACCGGATCCGGGCCCTGGGTCGAGGCCGACCTGGAGAACGGCATGTTCCAGGGCGACAACGGCTCCAACACCGCCAACCGCGGCAACAACAGCACCTATGTGACGGCCGTGCTGAAGAACAACGGGCAGACCCGGTACGCCCTCAAGGGCGGCAACTCCCAGTCCGGCGGGCTGACCACCTGGTGGGACGGCGGGCTGCCCACCCGGGGCGGCTACAAGCCCATGCACCAGGAGGGCGGCATCATCCTGGGCACCGGCGGCGACAACAGCAACTGGAACATGGGCACCTTCTTCGAGGGCGCCATGGTCGCGGGCTACCCGAGCGACGCCGTCGAGAACGCGG
The DNA here is from genome assembly GCF_036189845.1 of Streptomyces griseoaurantiacus. Lineage (NCBI taxonomy): Bacteria > Bacillati > Actinomycetota > Actinomycetes > Kitasatosporales > Streptomycetaceae > Streptomyces > Streptomyces griseoaurantiacus. The sequence goes on from NZ_CP108326.1 coordinate 7,157,513, forward strand.
TCCAGGCGAACATCGTCTCCGTCGGCTACTCCGGCCAGACCAACGTGCCCAACGGCCCCCAGGGCACCATCACCGGGCCCGGCGGCAAGTGCGTCGACGTGGCGGCCGACGACACCGGGGTCAACGGCGCCGCCGTGCAGCTCTGGGACTGCCAGTCCTACGCCGAGGACCAGCACTGGACCCACAACCCCGACGGCTCCCTCTCCACGATCAGCCGCTGCCTGGACGTCGTGGGGAACAGTTCGGCGAACGACGCCAAGCTGGAGCTGTACGACTGCAACGGGGTGGGCGGTCAGAAGTGGGTGCAGCAGGCGGACGGTTCGCTGCGCAATCCGCAGTCGGGCCGCTGCCTGGACGCGCCGGGCGGCGCCACCGGCAACGGGACCCGACTGCAGATCCACGACTGCAACGGCTCCGCCGCGCAGAAGTTCTCGGTGAACGCCGGCGCGCCGGTGGGCGGGCCTGGCGGTAAGTGCGTGGACGTCGCCGCCGACGACACCGGCGGCAACGGCGCCCCGGTGCAGCTCTGGGACTGCCAGACCTGGGCCGTCGACCAGCACTGGTACCACGCCTCCGACTCCTCGCTGCGCACCCTCGGCCGCTGCCTGGACGTCGTGGGGAACAGCTCGGCGAACGACGCCAAGCTGGAGCTGTACGACTGCAACGGGGTGGGCGGTCAGAAGTGGGTGCAGCAGGCGGACGGTTCGCTGCGCAACCCGCAGTCGGGCCGCTGCCTGGACGCGCCGGGCGGGGCCACCGGCAACGGGACCCGGCTGCAGATCCACGACTGCGACGGCTCCGCCGCGCAGAAGTTCGCCCTGGGCTGAGGGCGACCGGCACCGGCAAGGGGTACGGCGCCGTCCCGGTGCCGTACCCCCGCCGTGCGCTCAGTGCCCGGTCCCGGCGCGCACCGCGTGGCCCACCTTCGCCCGCAGCGCGACGAACGCCTGAGAGCCGCGCGTGCCGATCTGCCCGCGGTCGGCGGGCAGTTCGACCGTGAGGTCGAGGACGACATGGGCGCCGGGGCCGGGGGAGAGGACGACCACCCGGTCGCCGACGTAGACGCTCTCGTCGATGTCGTGGGTGACCAGGACGGTGGTCGTGCCCTCCGCGCGGTGCACCTCCCGCAGCAGGTCCTCCAGGTCCTCCCGGGTCTGCGCGCCCAGCGTGCCGAACGGCTCGTCCAGCAGGAGCGGAGCGGGGCCGGCACACCAACGCGCGGGCCAGGCCGCTCGGCGGCCCGAGGCTCAGTGGACCGAGAACCCGCCGTCCACGAACAGCGACTGCCCGGTGACGTACGCGGAGGCCGGCCCGGCCAGGAAGACGGCCGCGCCGGCGAAGTCCTCGGCCAGGCCGTTGCGGCCGGTCATCGTGCGCGCCGCGAGCTCCGCGACCTTGTCCGGGTCGGACGACAGCCGCGCGTTGAGCGGCGTCATCACGAAACCCGGCACGAGCGTGTTGCAGGTGACGCCGTGGGGCGACCACGCCTCGGCCTGCGAGCGGGCGAGCGACTCCAGCGCGCCCTTGGAGACCCCGTAGGCGCCGCTGTGCACGAACGCCCGGTGCGCCTGCTGCGAGGTGACGTGGATGATCCGCCCGAAGCCCCGCTCGGCCATGCCGGGCCCGAAGCGCTGCCCCAGCAGGAACGGCGCCTCCAGGTTCACGGCCAGGGTGGTGTCCCACACCTCCGTGTCCAGCTCGTTCATCGGGGGCCGCAGGTTCACCCCCGCACAGTTGACGAGGATGTCGGGCTCGCCGAAGACTCCGGCCGCCTCCTCGGCGGCCGCGCGCACCCCCTCGCGGTCGGTCAGGTCCGCGCTCACCCAGTCCGCCCGGCAGCCCTCGGCCCTCAGCTCCTCCACGGTGCCGGCCAGCCTTGCCTCGTCGCGCGCCACGATCACCACCCGCGCCCCGGCCCGGGCCAGTGCCCCGGCGACGGCGCGCCCGATCCCGGAGCTGCCGCCGGTCACCACGGCCACCCGGCCGTCCAGCGCGAACAGGGTGGAGAGGTAGTCCTTCGAGGTCATGCGCGCAGCCTAACCGGGCCGCCGCACGCGGATCCGGCAAGGGGGGCGGGAGACCGCCGCTCATGCCGGGGTGGGTCGCTTCCTCGGATCAACAACCCATATTTGAGCGGCAGTTGAGGGTCGTACCCGGAGTAACAAGATCGAATCTCCGCATGCATCCTTCGCAGAGCCCTCTCGAGCGGGCCCGTCTGGACTACGAGAACCACCTCGGGGCGTGCCGGCAGTGCGACCGGGACCGGACACCGTGTGCCGCGGCGAAACACCTGCGGCGTATCTACAACAACCTCAGCAGGGCGGCCGAGCGGGAACGGGCCCGCCACCGCCCGTGAGGGGCGGGGGCGGGCCCGTGGCACGTCAGTGGCCGAGCGTCGCGCGCAGCGAGGGCTGCAGCAGGTCGGCGTGGGCACGCACCATGTCGTCGCACAGATCCCAGATGCGCTCCACAGGCAGCGTCGCCGCGGTCGCCGGGTCCGTCATGGCGGCCTGGCGGATCGAGCGCGGGTCGTCCTCCAGGGCCGCCCGCACCACCAGGTCGTTCATGCTGAGATAGGTACGGTTCAGCGCGGCGCACTGGGCGGGCAGCGCCCCCACCCGCGTCGGCTGGACGCCCCCGCCGTCCACCAGGCAGGGCACCTCCACGGTCCCGGAGGCGGGCAGGTTGTCGATCAGCCCCCGGTTCGGGACGTTGCCGTAGACGGTGCGCGGGGTGCCCGTGGTGATGCTGTGGATGATCTGCGGGGCGTACTCCATGGTGCCCTCGACGGTGAGCGGTTCCCCCTTGGCGAGGGCGTCCCGCGTCTGCTCGTACTCGGCGATGTTCTCGTCGACGATGCCGAGATAGGCGCCCACCGGCAGCCGCAGCCGCTCGATCTCGCTGTCGTGGTGCAGGTACCACGGCACGTACTCCGAGGAGTGCTCGCTGGTCTCCGTCGGGTAGAAGCCGAGCCGCCGGTACATGTCCACGCGGACCCGGCGCCGCAGCTGCGGGTCCTCGGCGATCAGCGCGTCCAGCTTCGGGTACAGGTCCGTCCCGCCGTGCTCCAGCCGCAGCAACCACGCCTGGTGGTTGACGCCCGCGGCCCGGTAGGTGACCTCGTCGTACGGGACGCCGAGCAGGTCGGACAGATCGCGGACGGTCCAGTACACCGAGTGGCACAGTCCCACGACACGTGTCAGCCCGGTGGCCTGCGTGAGGTACTGGACGTTCATCGCCATCGGGTTGGTGTAGTTCAGCAGCCACGCGTCGGGGCACACCTCGGCGATGTCCTCGCCGAGCGACTTCAGCAGCGGGAAGGTGCGCAGCGCACGGAAGATGCCGCCGACGCCGAGCGTGTCGCCGATGGTCTGGCGCAGTCCGTAGCGGGCCGGGATCTCGAAGTCGGTGCGGGTGGACTCCCGCATGCCGACCTGGACGATGTTGATGACGAAGTCCGCGTCGGTCAGCGCCGCGCGCCGCTCGGCATGGGTGGTGATCCGCGGCCGGGCACCGCCCTCGCCGTCCTGCCCGGTGAGCTTGTCGGCGATGAACTGGGCGGCGCCGCGCGCGGTCTCGAGCCGTTCGGGGTCGATGTCGTGCAGGGCGATGTGCGCGCCCCGCAGCTCGGGGAAGGCCAGCAGATCGGCCAGGAGGCCCTGGGTGAACACGACGCTGCCCGCGCCGATGAAGGCGATCTTCGGGGTGGTGAGGGACATCAGGTTTCTTCTCCGTTGCAGGCGCCGGCGGAGCGGGCCTCGATCGGGGTGGTCCGGGCGGCGGATGGTGTGCCGCCGGGAAGGAGCGGGTCGTAGGGGCGCGGCGAAGCCGTGCCTCGCGCGGGCTCGGCCCTGCGCGGGCTCAGCCCTTCAGGCCGCTGGACGTGATGGACTGGATGAAGGTCTTCTGCGCGGCGAGGAAGGCGAGCAGCACCGGCAGCACGGTGAGCACGTTGCCCGCCATGACCGCGGACCAGCGGGTGTGGTGCTGTCCCTGGAAGGTCGTCAGGCCGAGCTGCAGCGTGTACTGGGTGTCGTGGTTGATGGCGATCAGCGGCCAGCTCAGGTCGTTCCACGTGGTGAGGAAGGTCAGCACCGCCACCGTGCTCAGGGCCGGCCGGGACAGTGGCAGCACGATCCGGAAGAGCACCCGCAGCCGCGAGCAGCCGTCGAGCCAGGCCGCCTCCTCCAGCTCCCTGGGCAGGGAGAGGAAGAACTGGCGCAGCAGGAACACCGCGAAGGGCGTCACCAGCGAGGGCACGATCAGCGCGCCCAGGGTGTCGATGAGCCCCATGCGCTTCATCACCAGGAAGGTGGGGATCATCGTGAGCTGGAACGGGATGGCCATGGTGGCCAGCATCATGCCGAGCAGCAGCTTGGAGCCCGCGAACCGCATCCGCGCGAAGGCGTAGCCGCCGAGGGCGCCCAGCACGAGGTTGGACACCACCGCGGTCACCGACACGATCAGCGAATTGGCGAACCAGCGCGGGAACATGGCGTTGCCGACGACGTACCGGTAGCCGTCCAGATGGATGCCCGAGGGCCACAGGGCGGGCGGGAAGCGGTTGATCTCCGCGTCGCTCATGACGGAGCTGAGGACCAGCCAGATCAGTGGCACGGCGAACAGCAGGCACAGCGGTGCGAGCAGCAGGTGCCAGGCGCTGAACGGCAGCCGACCGCGGCGCCGGCCGGGGAGGCCGTCCGCCGTCCCCGCCGACGGGGCGGCCGGGGAGGATGCGGAGGAGGGGAGGGAGGGGGCGGAGTGCGTGGCCGTCATCGGGTGGCTCCTTGGATGCCGCGGCCGGTACGTGCCCGCAGCGCCCGGGCCAGCCGGGGCGCCGCGGCGAGGACGATCAGGGCGAGCGCCAGGGTGTAGGCGGCCGCGGCGCCGTAACCGGCGGTGAAGTTCTTGAAGGCCTGCTCCCAGATGAAGTACACGATGACCGAGGTGGAGCCGAGCGGCCCGCCCTTGGTCGTCACGTACACCAGGTCGAAGACCTGCAGGGCGTTGATCGTCTGCCACAGCAGCAGGAAGACCAGGACCGGGGTGATCGTGGGAAGGGTGACGTGGCGCAGCAGGTGGCGGCGCCCGGCGCCGTCCAGCCGGGCCGCCTCTATGAGTGAGGCGGGCACGTCCTGGAGGGCGGCGAGCAGCACCACCACGCAGAAACCGGTGCCGCTCCACAGCGAGATCGCGATGAGCGCGTACAGCGCCTGTCCCGGGTCGGTGAGGAAGCCCTGGGAGGAGATGCCGAGACTGTGCAGCACGGAGTTGGCGGCGCCGAACTCCGGGTCGAGGATGAAGGAGAACAGCACGCCCTGGGCGGTCGCCGAGACCACGAACGGGACGAAGACCAGCGTGCGGTACAGGCCCACCAGCCGGATCCGCCGGTTCAGCGCGAGGGCGAGGAACAGTCCCAGGCCGATGCTGAGCGGCACGTACAGCACCGTGTACAGCAGGGTGCTGCGGACCGCCTCGGCGAAGTGCGGGTCCTGCGCCAGGGCGCGGTAGTTGTCCAGGCCGACCCAGCGGCTGGGGGTGACCAGGTCGTCGGCCTGGAAGGACAGCAGCAGCGACCAGAGCACCGGGACGACGCTCAGTCCGAGGATGACGAGGACCGAGGGCGAGATGAACGCCCAGGCGGTCGCGGACTCCCGGCGCCGGCGCTGCCGGACGGAGCCGGAGCCGGCGGGTGCGCCGGGGCGCCCGGCGTCCGCGGCCGTGCGGCCGCCCTGCTTGTCGCCGCGGTCCGCGAGGGTGAGGGGAGTGGGTAGACGGGGCATGGTGGTCCTCTCAACGCGGGATGAGCAGTGCGGCGTTGGCTTCGTCCGCGCAGGTGCGCAGTGCCTTGGCCGGAGAACTGCGGCCCAGGAGCACGGAGACGATCGCCTGGCCGAGAGCCTGGGAGATCTGCGGGTAGGCGGGGTGGACCGGGCGGGCCCGGGCCGTCTCCAGCGCCTTGGTGAAGACGTGCAGCCCCTCGGTGCGCTTCTCCTGGGCACGCCAGGACGGCAGTTCCTCGGTGGCGCGGCTGAGCGGGAGACTGCCGGCCTGTATGTCCCACTGCACGTCGTGCGCGGGCTGCGAGAGCCAGGTGACGAACGTGCGGGCCGCCCGGACCCGGGCCGGGCCGTTGTCGAAGACGGTCCAGGTGTCGGGCCCGGAGATGGTCATCTCCTTGCCGCTGTACGTGGGCATCGGGACCACGTGGTAGTCGATCTTCGCCTGGCGGACGTCGGGAAGCTGCCACGGCCCGGTGGGCACCATGCCCATCCGGCCGGAGGTGAAGACCTGGTACATCTGCTCGCTGCCGGGCTTGGGGTCGATGTACACGCTCTTGTCGCGGCTGAGGGCGGCGACCGTCTCCAGCGCCCTGACCCCGGTGTCGGCGAAGCCGATGTGCTTGCCGTCCTCGGAGACGACGTCGCCGCCCAGGTCCCAGATCATCGGCCACAGCCGCCACACGGTGTCCTCGTCGCCGACGCCGGGCCAGCCGGTGCCGAAGACACCGCGCCCCCGGTCGGTGAGCTTCCGCGCGGTCTCGACGTACTCGTCCCAGGTCCAGCCCGGCTCGGGCAGCGGCACCCCGGCCTCGCGGAACACCTTCTTGTTGCACACCACGGCCAGCGCGTCCAGCAGCGCGGGCGCGGCCCGTACCTGTCCGTTGAGCGTGACGGCCGCGCGGGCGGGGGCCCAGAAGCTCTTCCACGGCAGGGGGCCGTCGTGGAAGGTGTCGGTCAGGTCGACCACCGAGGGGCTGCGGGCCACACTCGCCAGGTCGGAGCCGAAGATGTAGGCGATGTCGGGGAAGGAGCCGGAGGCGAGGGCCGCGGTGATCTTCTGCAGCATGGCGTCGGCCAGCACGCCGCCGCCGGCGTCGACCCGGATGTGCGGGTGGGTGCGGTTGAACTCCGCCACCAGCTTCTCGATCGCGGTCCGTCCGGTGTCCGTCTGCCCGTGCCACAGCTCGATCGTGACCCGTCCGTCGGCGCCGACCCCGTCGTCCGTGCCCGAGCCGCAACCGGCCAGGGCGGTGGTGGCGGCGGCGCCCAGCGCGACCTGCGTGCCCCGGCGCAGGAGTGTGCGGCGGGACGGGCCCGAGGGGGTGCCGAAGGGGCGGTGTACTGCTGCCATGGGTGCTCCCGGGGAGATACGCGGGCGGTGCGGAGATACATCGAGTCACTGCCGTCACGGAGTGGCGGACATCGGCGGTGACATCGCGGAGGGGGAACCGGCACGGCGGCGGCGTGGGGGTACTGCGCGGTGCGGAGAGGCGTAGGTGGGGCGGGGTGGGGCGGAGGGGATGCCGGCGCACCGGGATCGCAGGAGCGCGGTGCGCCGGGCCGGGGGCGGCGGTACGCCGGGGAGGGCGCCCGCCGCGTACGGGGGTCCGTCAGCAGGTCTTGCGCACGTATCCGCTGCTGCCGGGGGCGGTGACGTCCACGTCGCGCATGACGATGCTCAGCCGGCTGCCGAACTTCGAGCACGCCTTGTCGAGGCCGGACTTGGTGTACTCGATGACGACCACGTGGTCGTCGTAGGCCTCGGCGTAGTCACCGCACTCGTCGTACTGGCCGCACTCCTCGGCGACGGCGAAGTCCAGGCCCATCTCCTTGTGCGCGGACGCCAGCTCGGCGGTGTTCTTCTGGCCGATCGCCAGGCCCTTGCCGTGGGCGCGGTCGGACAGCAGCTTCACGAACGTCTTGGCGTTGGCCTTGCTGATCAGGCTCGTGCGGTCGAAGGTGTCCAGGTTGTCCGGCTCGACCGCCTTGAAGCCCTTGGTGGCGCAGGAGTCGATCCAGGTGCCGACCCGGTCGGCGATCCGCTGCCGCTTGTCGGCGGTGCGGATGTCCAGGATCGCCTCGCCCCAGTCCTCGTCGTAGACGACCTTGCCCTTGGAGTCCCGCAGGAGCAGGTCGCCCCACTCGTTCTCGGTGCCGGGCTGGGCCTGGAAGGCGTTGACGTAGCAGATGTTGTACAGACCCGTGGCCGGGGAGGCGGTGTGGTCACGGCTGACGATGCCCACCCCGGTGGGCGGGGTGTAGGGCTGGCCGATCTGGTAGTCGAAGCCGGCGTGCAGCGGCGGCAGTGTCACGGACGCCGCCGCCTTGGGGGCGCGGGCCGTGGCGTTTGCGTCGGCCGTGGTCGAGGCGTCGGCCGTCGAGCACGCCAGCAGCGGACACAGCGCCGCCGCGGCGGCCGTCCCGAGCAGGGCGCGCCTGCGGGACCGGGGGTGAGAAGTGTGGGGCATCTCCTGCGCTCCAGAGAATGTGGGGGCACGTCCCCGCCTCGGACCCCGCCTCCGCGCGGGAGTCCTGGCGACTCAGTCCGGACTTACGGCGCGGGGCCGTGCTACCGGCTGGGCGTACCTCTGGCGCCGGGTGTTCGACCCGTGCGTTGCATGGAGTAAAGCGAGCAGCTTTCGCCATGTCAACAGATCGAACGTGCGCACTTTGCGCACATGGTCAGGGCGGTGCGCACTTCGCGGCACGCGACCGTGCGGTGCGAGCCTCACGCGTACCAGGCAGAAAGGTGGATGTCGGGTCGGCGCACGGCGGTCTATGCTTCCTCGCATGCTGAAGACCGAGCGTCATGCGCGCATACTTGAGCATGTCTCCGCGCGTGGTGCCATGGATGTGACCGAGCTGTCCCGGCTGCTCAAGGTCTCCGGAGCCACCATCCGGCGGGATCTGCAACAGCTCAGCCGGCAGAACCTGCTGCGCCGCACGCACGGGGGAGCGGTACTGGGCGGCGCCGCGCTGCGCGGCGCGGGCCCCGAGCTGCCGGTCCCGCACCGCAGCGGGCACCGCCGCGCGGAGAAGCAGGCCATCGCGCGGGCCGCGGCCGAACTGGTGCCGGAGGGCGCGGTGGTGGGGATGACCGGCGGCACCACCGTCACGGAGATCGCCCGGGTGCTGGCGGCGCGCGGCCGCGTCACGATCGTGACCAACGCGGTCAACATCGCCGCCGAGATGGTGCCGCACAAGAACGTCACGCTGGTCGTCGTGGGCGGCTCCGCCCGCACCGAGAGCTACGAACTCGTCGGCCCCATCGCCGAGAAGACACTCGCCGACCACCACACCGACGTCACCTTCCTCGGGGTGGACGGCGTCGGCGCGGACCACGGGTGCACGACGCACGACCAGTTGGAGGCGGCGACCGACAGGGCGTTCCTCGCCAGCAGCGACCGCACGGTCGTGGTGGCGGACCACTCGAAGATCGGCCGGGTCACCTTCGCGAAGATCTGCCCGCTGCGCGACATCGACCGCCTGGTCACCGACGCCGCCGCGCCCGCGGCCGTCCTCGCGGACATCATGGACGCGGGCGTGGCGGTGACGGTGGTGTGAGAGCCCTCGGGCCCCCGGGGTGCCGGAACCCCGGGAGCCCTTGGAACGCGCGCTCAGGCGCGCTGCTCCGTCGGGTCCTGGTCACCCGGCGCGGGGGCCGGCACCGGCGCGTCGCCGGTCCGCTGACGCGGCAGCTCGATGAGGGCCTCCACCGGGCCGGCGGTCTCGGCGGCGGTCTCGGCGGCGGCCTCCTCGGCGAGGCGCTCCATCCCGCTGGAGGTCTTCAGCGGCTTCTCCTTGAGGAAGACCACGGTGAGGAGCGCGAGCAGGGCGCACGGCGTGGCGAACAGGAACAGGTCGGCCGTGGCCACCCCGTAGGCGTGCTCCACGACGGTACGCAGGGGAGCCGGCAGGGTGCTCATGTCCGGCACGCTGCCGCCGCCGTCCCCGCTCCCACCGCCCGTGGGAGTGATGCCCGCCTCGCGCAGTCCCTTGGCCGTCTCGGAGGCGACCCGGTTGGCGAGGACCGCGCCGAGGACGCTGGTGCCTATGGTGCCGCCCATGCTGCGGAAGAAGGACAGCACGGAGGTGGCGGCGCCGAGTTCGGCGGCGGGCACGTCGTTCTGCGCGGCCAGCACCAGGTTCTGCATCAGCATGCCGACGCCGATGCCGAGGATCGCCATGAACAGGCTGAGCAGGGCGAAGGAGGTGTCCGCGCCGATCGTCGAGAGCAGCCCGAGGCCGACGCTCATGATGACGGCGCCCGCCACCAGGTACCGCTTCCACTTGCCGGTCCGGCTGATGATCTGACCGGCGACCGTGGAGGAGACCAGCAGACCGAGGATCATCGGCAGGCTCATCAGCCCCGCCACCGTCGGCGACTTGCCGAGCGAGATCTGGAAGTACTGCGAGAGGAACACGGTCCCGCCGAACATGGCGACACCCACCAGGAGGCTGGCGACGGTGGTCAGCGTGACCGTGCGGTTGCGGAAGATGTTCAGCGGGATGACGGGCTCGGCGGTGCGGGCCTCGACGAACACCGCGGCGGCCAGCAGGACGACACCGCCGCCGGTGAGCGCGGCGGTCTGCCAGGACGCCCAGTCGAACTGGTTGCCCGCGAGGGAGACCCAGACCAGCAGGGCGCACACGCCCGCCACGATCAGGAACGCGCCCAGGAAGTCGATCCGCACCTCGCGCTTGACCGTGGGCAGATGCAGGGTCCGCTGCAGCAGGGCGATGGCCAGCAGTGCGAAGGGCACGCCGATGAAGAAGCACCAGCGCCACCCCAGCCACGAGGTGTCCACCAGGACACCGCCGACCAGGGGCCCGGCCACCGTGCCGACGGCGAAGACGGCACCGAAGATGCCCGCGTACTTGCCCAGCCGGCGCGGCGGGATGATGGAGGCCATGACGACCTGGGCCAGCGCGGTGAGACCGCCCGCGCCGACGCCCTGGACGACCCGGCTGAAGATGAGCAGGCCCACGCCGTGGGAGAACCCGGCCAGCAGTGAGCCGACGACGAACATGCCGAGCGAGAGCTGCAGCAGCAACTTCTTGTTGAACAGGTCGGACAGCTTGCCCCACAGGGGCACCGTCGCGGTCATCGCCAGCAGTTCCGCCGTGACGACCCAGGTGTAGGAGGACTGGCTCGCGCCGAGGTCCGCGATGATGGTGGGCAGGGCGTTGGACACCACGGTCCCCGCCAGGATCGCGACGAACATGCCCGCCATCAGGCCGGACATGGCCTGGAGTATCTGGCGGTTCGTCATGGAGGTCGGGGACGCCTGCTCGGGCGCCGGTGGTGCGGTCACGGTCTCTTCTTTCGGGGGAGTGATCGGCGGGATGCGACGGGGCCGTGCGGCTCCACGGGGATCCGCGGCGATCGGGGTGAACTCGGGGGAACTCGGATGAGCCGGGAGGGCTCGGAGCGGGCCGGGGCGCGACGCGGCCGAGGCGGTGCGTACGCGGGGCGGGCCCGAGGCGAGGGGCCCTTCGGGGCCGGGCCGCCGGTTACCGCGTGGGCGCCGGGAGGCCCGCCGCCAGCAGTGTGAACACCTGCTGGAACACCTCGGCGAACGAATCTCCTTCGCGGCGGGAGCACCAGTGCTCCACACCGACCCGGACCGCGGTGTGCGCGAGCGCCGCCAGCAGCCGCGGGTACAGCTCCAGGGCCGCGCGCCGCTCCTCCTCGCCGGGCGGACCCGCCCCGTCCGGTACGGCGACGGGGGTTCCGAGCCGGGCGGCCACGGCCTCCGCCAGCGCCGTCTCGTCGGCCATGTGGGCCCCGAGGCTGCGCACCAGCAGATGCGGTGCGGAGCGCAGCACCCCGGCGTGCAGCCCCCACAGTTCGTGGTCCTGCTCGGCGCCGGCCAGTTCGGCCGCGAGCGCGTCGCGCAGGGCTTCCAGGGGGGAGAGTTCGGCGGGGGCCGCGAGCAGCGCGGCGCGCACGCGGTCGGTGGCCTCGCTGTCGATGACGACGAAGGCGTCGTCACGGGTGTCGAAGTAGTTGAAGAACGTCCGCTCGGAAACGCCGGCCGCCGCGCTGATGGCCTCCACCGTCACCTTGTCCACACCGTGCTCGGCGGCGAGACGGATCGCGGCCTCGGCCAGCGCGGCACGTGTGGCCCGCTTCTTCCGCTCCCGCAGCCCGCCCTCGGCGGCGCCTCTCTCCGACATGCTTGCATGGTATGCAAAAGTGCAGGCTCTGCAAAATCAGGGCGATCCGGCCAGGCCCGGCCCCGGCCCGGTCCCCATGGATCCGGACGCGGCCGGACTCGGCAGCCTTCTCGCGGCGGTCGTCGCCGTGCACTTCGCCGTGCGGCCGACCGGCATGCAGCGGCGCAAGACCGGCCGAAGGCCCCCACCCCGCCTCGCCGTTCGCCGGCGTCTCCCCCTGATGCTCCGGCACCCCTCCCGCGCACAACCCGCCCACCACCGTCAGGCCCGGCCCCCGGAAACGCGGCGGGGACCGGCCGCCGTGGGCGACCGGTCCCCGTTGTCCCTGCCGCGGACTCAGCCGGCGGCGAGGAGCTGCAGCGTGTCGATCACGCGGTTCGAGAAGCCCCACTCGTTGTCGTACCAGGCGACCACCTTGATGTGGCGGCCGTCGACGCGGGTGAGCGCCGAGTCGAAGATCGCCGAGGCGGGGTTGCCGGTGATGTCGGCGGAGACCAGCGGGTCCTCCGAGTACTCGAGGATCCCGGCGAGCGGCCCCTCGGCCGCCTTCCGGTACGCCTCCAGCACCTCCTCGCGGGTCACGTCACGGGCGACCGTCGTGTTCAGCTCGACGATCGAACCCACCGGCACGGGGACCCGGATCGAGTCGCCCGACAGCTTGCCGTCGAGGCTGGGCAGCACCAGGCCGATCGCCTTCGCGGCGCCCGTGGTGGTCGGCACGATGTTCACGCCGGCGGCGCGGGCCCGGCGGGCGTCGCGGTGCGGGCCGTCCTGGAGGTTCTGCTCCTGGGTGTAGGCGTGCACGGTGGTCATGAACCCGTGCTCCACGCCCGCCAGTTCGTCGAGCACCGAGGCCAGCGGCGCGAGCGCGTTGGTGGTGCACGAGGCGTTGGAGACGACGGTGTGCGCCGCCGGGTCGTACGCCTCGGTGTTCACGCCGAACGCGAGCGTCACGTCGGCGCCCGCCGAGGGGGCGCTGACGAGCACCTTGCGCGCACCGGCGGTCAGGTGGACGCGCGCGGCCTCGGCGGAGGTGAAGCGGCCGGTGGCCTCGAGGACGAGCTCGACACCCAGTTCCGACCAGGGCAGCTTCGCCGGTTCCCGCTCGGCGAGCACCTTGATGCGGCGGCCGTCCACCACGAGCGTGTCCCCGTCGACGCTCACCGGACGGCCGAGCCGGCCGGCGGTGGTGTCGAAGGCGAGCAGCCGGGCGAGCGTGGCGGGCTCGGTGAGGTCGTTGACGGCGACGACCTCCAGGTCGCCGCCGCGCTCCAGCAGGGCACGCAGCACATTGCGTCCGATGCGGCCGAATCCGTTGATGGCGATGCGAGTCATAAGTAGTGATCCCTCCGTGTTCACCACCAGGTTCGCGCGCCGCGGCCGGACGGGACAGCGGCACGATCGCCACGGTCCGCAAGGATCGTGCCAGCCCGCCGACGGGCACACGCGGGAGCTATTCGCCCTTCGCGAAGGTGCGCCGGTACTCGCTGGGCGTGGTGCCGAGGATGCGCTGGAAGTGCAGCCGCAGATTGGCCCCCGTGCCCAGGCCGACGTCGCCCGCGATCTGCTCCACGCCGCGCTGCGAGCGTTCCAGCAGTTCGCGCGCCACGTCGATGCGGGCGCGCATCACCCACTGCATCGGCGTGTACCCGGTGTCCTCGGCGAAGCGCCGGGAGAACGTGCGCGGCGACACCTCCGCGTGCCGGGCCAACGCCCGCAGGGTGAGGGGCTCGTCCAGGTGGCGCAGCGCCCACTCGCGGGTCGCGGCGAACCGCTCGCCGAGCGGCTCCGGCACGCTGCGCGGCACGTACTGCGCCTGGCCGCCGCTGCGGTAGGGCGCCGCGACCAGCCGCCGGGCGGCGTGGTGGGACGCGGCCACCCCGAGGTCGCCGCGCAGCAGGTGCAGGCACAGGTCGATGCCGGAGGCGGCGCCGGCGGAGGTCAGCACGCTGCCCTCGTCGACGAAGAGCACGTTCTCGTCGACCCGGACGGCCGGATGCTTCGCCGCCAGCGCCCGGGTGTAGTGCCAGTGGGTGGTGGCGCGCCGGCCGTCCAGCAGTCCGGTGGCGGCGAGCGCGAAGGCCCCCGTGGAGATGGCGGCCAGCCGCGCGCCCCGCTCGTGGGCGGCGACCAGCGCCTCGACGACCGCGGGCGGCGGGTCCTCCCGGTCCGGGAACCGGTAGCCGGGTACGAAGACGATCTCGGCCCAGGCCAGCGCCTCCAGGCCGTGCGCCACGTGGTACGACAGCCCGTCGCCGCCGGTCACGAGCCCGGGCGCCGCCCCGCACACCCGCACCTCGTACGGCATGCTCGCGCGGGTGGTGAACACCTGCGCCGGAATCCCCACGTCGAGCGGTTTGGCCCCTTCGAGCACGAGAACGGCGACACGGTGGAGGGCGGGAGCGGACACGGCACCAGACTACGGGGGCGGGGAACGCGAGGGCGGCGGGGACGGGAGGGCTCCCGTCCCCGCCGCCCGGGCGGGTGCTACCGGAAGGTGAGCGTCACCGGCGCGTGCACCGACCGGCTCGGCAGCGTGACGGTCAGCGCCCCCGTGTCCCGGTCGAGGTGGTACGACTTCGGCGAGAGCCGCTTCCCGTTCGCCGACACGCTCGTGGGCGCCCGGTCCCCGGCGCCCACGAGGGACACCGTCCACTGCCGCTTCTTCACCTGGCCGCGGAAGGAGCCCTTCGCCCCGTCGATGGTGACCGTGTGGTGCGTGCCGCTGTGGTGGTACCGGACGGCCGTCGTGGCGCTGTGCCTGCGCCCCGTGCCGGTGCCGTCGTCCTCGTACAGCCGGTAGGAGCCCGACTTCCCGGCCGCGACGGTCAGCGTCACGTCGGTCAGCGGGTTGCGGTCGTGCGAGGAGACGTCGTGGGTGCGGGTCGGCAGGATGCCGCCGGCCCGCAGGAACACCGGCATGGTGTCGAGCGTGGTGGTCACCTTCTGGGTGCTCCCGCCCGTGTACGTCTTGCCGGTGAAGTAGTCCGTCCACCGGCCCGGCGGGAACCACACCGAGGTCGTCGCGGACTCGCCCGGGTCGGTGACCGGGGCGACCAGCACGTCGGACCCGTAGAAGTACTCGCTGCCCGCGGTGGCGTACGCCTGCGCCTCGTCCGGGTACTCCAGGTAGGTGGGCCGGACGATCGGCACCCCGGTGCGGTTGGCCTCCTCGGCGAGCGAGTAGGTGTACGGCACCAGGTTCTCGCGCAGGTTGAGGAAGGCGTCGGCCGACTTGCGGGCCGCCGTGCCGTACTGCCAGGGCAGCCGGTCGCTGTGGTTGCTGTGCAGCCGGTCGATGGGCTGGAAGGTGCCGAACTGCACCCAGCGCGCGTACAGGTCGTCGGGCAGCTTGTGCGTGGTGCGGGTCTGCCCGCCCTCGGTGTACTTCTCCGAACCGGTCAGCCCGGTGGTGTCGTTGTGCCCGCCGATGTCGTGGGTGATCGAGGCCATCCCGGTCGCCGCGGACTCGCCCGGGGTGTAGCCGACCTCCATCTTCAGCACGCCCCAGGTGGAGGAGGTGTCACCGGTGAAGTGGACGGTGGAGCGCTTGTCCGCCCACGGGCCGGTGGGCAGAGCCGCCTGGCCGCTGTACCCGGCGGCCTGGAGCGAGCCGTAGGCCCGGGACAGGACGAAGCCGCGGCCGCCGTTGTTCTTCCCGGTCATCGAGGCGTACTGCTGGTTGATCCAGGCGTCCGGGGTCACGCCAGGCAGCGAGGACTGGGAGCCGTCGCAGCACCAGTCGAGCCACCAGAAGTCGTTGCCCTGCTCGTCCATGGTGCGGTGCAGGTCCAGGTAGGCCTGGAGCTGGTCGGGGTCGCCGAAGTCGAAGACGTAGCAGTCGCCGCCGGCGCCGGCGCTGCCCCCGCAACCGCCCTTCTTCAGCTTGCCCTTGGCGGTGGACTGCGCCTGGGCGAACTGCGGGTCGGAGCCGAGGATGCTCGGGTGAACGTTGAGCGTGTTGTGCAGGCCCTGGGAGTCGGACCAGTCGCGGAAGAAGCCCGTGGGGTCGGGGAACTTCTTCTTGTCGATCTCCCAGCCGCTCCAGTCGTTGACGCCCTTGTAGTCCGTGTCGGTCACCAGCACGTCGAGCGGGACGCCCTCGGAGCGGAAGGCCGGCAGGATCTTCTTCTGGTAGTCCTCGGCCGTACGGTCGATGTACTCCGAGTACCAGACGCCGTAGGCCCACTGGGGCAGCAGCGCGGGCGGGCCGGTGAGCGTGGCCAGGTCGGTGAGGCCCCGCTTGTAGTCGTGCCCGTAGCCGAAGAGGTAACCGTCCTGGTAGGCACCGCCCTTGTGGTCCGGGCGCTGCCGGATCTTCTGCGTGGCGGTGTCGTACAGCGCGGACGGGGTGTCGTCGAGCAGGTACCAGCCGTCCTTGTTGAGCAGGCCGGGCGTGGTGACGGGGGCGGGGCCGCTGCCGTTCACACCGTCGAGGCCGCGGCGGTAGCCGCCGAGCGCGAGGTGCGGCGCGGGAGCGGGGTCCTTCGCGGCGGCCACCGAGACGGTGTCCACGTTGACGTGGCAGCTGGCGTCGTCCGGGCAGCCGAGGGTGAGGTCGTTCTCGCCCTCGGCGAGCCTGACCGTGGCCGAGGTGGTCCGCCAGTCGTCCCAGTCGTCCGTCGCCGGGAACTCGATCGTGCCGCTCGTGCCCTTGGCGGTGACGGTCGCCGTGCGCGTCTTGTGCTGGCCGTCGCCGCCGGTGCCGTTGGCGTAGCGCATCCGCACTGTGTAGTCGCCCTCGGCGGGTACGCCGACCACGTGCGTGGTCACACTGGAGCCCTTGTTGAGTTCGGCGACGAAGCCGGTGCCGGCGTAGCCGGTGTGGTCCGTGGCGCCGCCCGCCGAACCGCCGATCCGTCCGGCCTCGGCCTCGCAGCTCACGCCGAACAGGCAGTCCTTGATCGCGGTGGCGGAGACCGGCGGGTAGGGGTCGCCGGGGCGGACCAGCGCGACGCTGTCCAGGTTGATGTCGCCGGAGTCGGAGGCGGTCCGGGTCAGGGCCAGCGTGTGGTGGCCCGCGCCGAGGTCGACCTTGGCGGTGACGAGCTTCCAGGTGTCCCAGTTCGCGGTCGTCGGCAGGGAGATCTTCTGCGGGGAGCCGCCGTCCACGGTCAGGGTGAGGGTGCGGGTCTCGGTCTTGCCGTCGCCGCCCGTCGAATTGGCGTAGCGCAGGCCGAACTGGTAGGTGCCGGCCTCCTTGACATCGATGTCAGAGGATGCCGAGGCGCCTGTCGCCTCGAAGCCCGCAGCGAAGCCGAGACCGGTGTGGTCGCGGTGGTCGGAGGCCTGGGAGACCCCGTTGAGCTGGAGGTCCTCCGCCTCGCACAACGCGCCGGGCGTGCACGTCAGGCGGTGCCACGGTGTCGTGGTGACCGGGGTGTCGCCGGCCTTCAGGGCCACGGAGAGGTTGCTCGCGTCGAAGGGCCCCGAGCCGACCCGATACCGCAGGGTCACGGCACTGGTCTTGAGGGTGAGCCAGCCGTCGGCCGTCCGTGAGGTGTACGAGGCCGGGGTGAAGCCCGCGCGTCCGATCGCGTTGAACGTCGGGTCGTCGGTGAACTTGCCGTCGGCCGCGTACTCGGTGCGGATCAGCGTCGGTGAGAGGACCTGGAAGCGGGCGTCACCGGAGGTGACCGTCGGGATGCGGTGGCTCTGCGCCCCCTTGGCCGTCGCGGCGCCGGTGCCCGCCACGGTCATGGCGGCGGCGACCGCGAGAACGGTGGCCACCCCGGTGTGTCGTCGTACGGTTCTCAGCCGTCTTCTCGGTGGTGCGGTGCTGGTCATGGACAATTCCGTTTCTCCTGTCGGCAATGCCGCTCGGTCACGCCGGGCGGGCCGCGACGGGTGATCGGCCGCACGACGTGCACATGGCATGGGAGCACGGACCTCCGGTTGATGTCCATGCAAGTGACCTGACGGAATCGGGGAGTTGCGGAGAATCGCCCGGTACCTTGCGCTACGCGTCCGAGGGGACGGCGGCGCTGGTCAGGGTGGTCGCCGTGCGCACCGCGCTGGCGATCGCGTCCTCGGGCGGCAGGCCGCACAGATCGGTGAGGACGAACAGCGCCTCGGCGCTCACCGCCACCGCGAGGTCCCGCTTCAACTGCGCCAGGCGTTCGGGGTCCCGCGCCCCGAGGGTGCCCTCCAGTGGCAGCAGTGCCTGGTCGATCAGCCCGAAGCGGATCCCGGGGCGCAGACTCGCGGCCTCCGGCCGGACGATCGTCGCCGCCATCATCCCGCGCACCGCGTGCTGCCGGGAGAACACGCCGCGGAGGAGGAACTCGGTCGCGTACGCGACCCGTTCGACCGGGTCGGGGCTGCCCGCGACCGGTGCCAGGGCCTCGGCGGGGGACGGCCACGCGCTCGACAGTGCCTCGCCGATCAGGGAGGAGAGGTCGGGGAAGTAGCGGTAGGCGGTGGCCTCGGAGACCAGGGCCGCGCGGGCGACCGCGGGCATCGTCAACTCCGTGCCGGCGGCGATCAGTTCGCGTGCGGCCGTCAGGATCGCCGTCCGGGTGCGCTGCCGCTGGTTGGCACGGCCGGTGCCGGCGGCCCCCTTCGTGCCGGTGTCCCCGCCGGGGTCCGCTCCCGTGCCCGTGCGCGCGGTCATCGAGGGCTCCTCCTGTCGTGGTGGTCCGTGTGCGGAATCCATACTAACGCTTACCTCTCATGATGAGAGTGCACTTGCATAAGGAGAGTGACATCTCTACTCTCGTGAGAGTCAGCTCTCATGACTGCGAGAACACGACTGTGAGAAGAGGTCCTCGTGAGCGCCACGAACCAGCCGTCCGTCGTCGGGCCGGAGGAGGGGGAGAGCGTCCACCTCGGCGGCACCCGCATCCGCATCCTGGAGGACGGCAGCACCACCGACCACCGCCTCGGCATCGGCGAGATCACGATCGCCCCGCGCACCGAGGGCCCGCCCCAGCACCGCCACGCCCAGCACGACGAGGGTTTCTACGTCGTCTCGGGCACCGTCCGCTTCACCGTCGGCGAGACGACGTACGAGGCCCCGGCCGGCACGCTCGCGATGATCCCGCCGGGCGCCCCGCACACCTTCGCCAACCCCGGCGACGAGCCGGCCGTACTGCTCAACACCTTCACGCCCGACCTGTACGTGCAGTACTTCCGGGACCTGCGAGACATGATCGCCGAGGGCCGGAAGGTGACCCCGGAGGCGACCGTGGCCGTGATGAGCCGTTACGCCACGGTCCCGGCGACCGACTTCGCCTGACGGTCCGGACACCGTCCGCGCCGTCCGCCGCCCTTCCCCTCCTGCCCCTTCACCTCTTCTTCCACGGCTCGACGAGCCGGCCAAGGAGCACCGCATGACCCGCACCACCCACACCGTCGCCCTCGATCAGGGCACCCTCGACCTCACCGTCGAGCGGCACGGCGAGCAGGGCCGCCCCTTCCTCCTGCTGCACGGGGGTGGCGGCCCGGCCACCGTCACCCCGTTCGCCGCCCTGCTGGCGGAGCGGCACCCGGCCAGGGTGTTCACCCCCTTGCACCCCGGCTTCGCCGGCACCCCCCGGCCCGAGTGGCTGACCGACGTGCCCACGCTGGCCCGGGCCTACGCGCACCTGCTCGACGTCCTCGACCTGCGGGACGTCGCCGTCGTCGGCAACTCCATAGGCGGCTGGATCGCCGCTGAACTGGCGGCCCTGGGCGGCGACCGGATCAGCAGCGTCACCCTCGTCAACGCCGTGGGCATGGCCGTCCCCGGGCACCCCGTCGCCGACACCTTCTCGCTGACACCGGTGGAGCTCTCCCGGCTCTCCTTCCACGACCCCTCGAAGTTCCGCTTCGATCCGGCGGCGCTCACCGAGGAGCAGCGCGCGACCGCGGCCGCCAACCAGGCCGCGCTCCGGGTCTACTCGGGCCCGCACACCATGGCCGACCCCGGCCTCGCCGTACGGCTGGCGCTGATCGAGCGCCCGGTCCTGGTGGCCTGGGGCGAGAGCGACCGGGTGGTGGACGCCGACTACGGGCGCGCCTACGCCGAGGCCGTGCCCGGCGCGGAGTTCCGGCTGCTGAAGGGCACCGGGCACATGCCGCAGATCGAGACCCCCGAGATGCTCCTGCCGGTCGTCCGGGACTTCGCCGAGGCCCACGCCGAGGTTCAGGCGCGGCGCTGACCGGCGCCCCGGCCGCGGCGGGACCCGCGCGGCCGGCCCGCGCCGGGCGTCCACCGCGGCGGTGTCACGCCCCGTCCCCGCCGGGGTGGTGGCGCAGTCCCGCGACGAGGATCGAGACGAGACGCCGCGCGTCGTAGTCCGGGTCCCGGTCGGCGCCGATGCACAGGTTGCCGACGCCGCGCATCAGCTCGTACGCCCTCAGGCCGGGGCGGATCTCGCCCGCCGCGACCGCCGCGTCCAGCAGCCCGGCGCACACCGGCAGGAGGCGGTCGAGGAAGTGGGCGTGCAGCGCCTGGAAGCCGGGGTCGTCCGAGCGCAGCACCGAGGCGAGACCGTGCTTGGTGACCAGGAAGTCGACGAAGAGGTCGATCCACTGTCCCAGCGCGGTGTGCGGGGAGGGGGTACTCGCCAGCAGGGCGGGACCGGCCTCGGCGCAGGCCTCGATCTGGTGCCGGTAGACGGCGACGATGAGGTCGGCCCGGGTGGGGAAGTGGCGGTAGATGGTGCCCGTCCCGACGCCCGCCCTGGCCGCGATGTCCCGCACCGGCGCCTCGACGCCGGACGCGACGAAGACCGCCGAGGCCGCGTCGAGCAGCGTCTGCTCATTGCGCCGGGCGTCCGCCCGCTTGGACCGGACCGTGGGTTCGTGGGCGTCGGCCACCACGCGGCTCCTCTCGGCGCCCCACCGTACGGGGACTGACCCGTACGGCGGCGCGTCCTGCCGTCTGCTCGGTTCGCCGGGGTCCGCCCCGGCGCTCCCATTTTCCCACCGTCCCTCCGGTGCGCGGGCGGCGCCCCCGGCGGGCGCCGAACGGCGTGCCCCGGGTCAGCCGGCGGCCCCCGCTCCGTGCGGCGCACGGCGGGCCATCCACGCGGCGACCAGGGCGCCGGAGATGTTGTGCCACACGGAGAAGACGGCGGCGGGCAGCGCGGCGAGCGGGCTGAAGTGCGCGGTCGCCAGCGAGGCGGCGAGGCCGGAGTTCTGCATGCCGACCTCGAAGGCCATCGCGCGCGAGGCGGGCCGGCCCAGCCTGCCGAGCAGACCGCAGCAGTAACCGAGGGCCAGCCCGCAGCCGTTGTGCAGGACGACCGCCAGCAGGACGGTCCCCGCGGCCGACTTCAGGGCGTCCGCGCTGCCCGCGACGACCACGGCGACGATCGCGGCGATGGCCAGGGAGGACAGCCACGGCATCGCGCCCAGCACGCGCTCGACGCGGTGCCCGGCGAGCAGCCGTACGAGCAGGCCCGCCACGACGGGCAGCAGCACGGTCTTCAGGATGTCGGTCACCATCGAGCCCGCGTCCACCGGCAGGTACTCGCCCGCGAGCAGCAGCGTCAGCGGAGGCGTCAGCAGGGGGGCCAGCACGGTGGAGACGGTGGCCACGGAGACGGACAGTGCCACGTCGCCCCGGGCCAGGTACGTGACGACGTTGGACGCGGTGCCGCTCGGCGCGCAGCCGACGAGGATGACACCGGCGGCGAGGGCGGGGGAGAGGTGGAGCAGATGTGCGAGCAGCCAGCCGAGCCCCGGCATGATCACGTAGTGGGCGGCGAGCCCGAGGAGCACCACCCAGGGGCGCCGGGCCACACCCCGGAAGTCCTCCAGGGACATGGTGAGCCCCATGCAGAACATCACCACGCCGAGGAGGTAGGGCACGTCGGTGCCGTACCCGGAGAACGTGCCGGGGGAGAGCAGGCCGGCCAGGCCGGCGGCGATGACGAGGAGCGGGAAGACGGTGACGGCCCGGCGGGCGGCACGGTCCGCGGGGGCCGGGCCACCCGTGCCCGTGGGGGAGCCGGTGGCCGGTGCGGGGGACTGGGAGTTGCGCATGTGATGCATGTAAGTGCCATGTATTAACGGGCGGCAACGCCGTCTCGCCATGCGGGCACCCTCTGAGGGTGCGTCTCGGGGGCCGCCCGGACGGGGCCCCTCGGTCACCCGGTGGGCGGTGCGCCGGCCGCGGGCGTCCGCGTGCTCGGCAGCGGGTCCGAGGTGACCTCGATGCGGTCCCCGACCCGGGCGCGCTCGTAGAACCACTTGGCGTCGCCGGCCCGCAGACCCACCCACCCCGTGCCGGTGCCCAGCGAACCGGCCGCCTTCTCCGGGGCGAGGGCCCCCGCGTAGACCTGTGTGTTCCGGGCCGTGCGCAGCTCCACGACGTACGGGACCTGGTACGAACGACGGCCCTTGGTGCCGCCGCTGGGCAGCAGCAGGGGCCGGCGCTTGGCGGTCACCGTCAGCGTGCCGCCGGTCGGGACCGTGGCGAGGGAGGCGGAGTCGATCCGCAGCACCCGGTCCCCGGAGTGCAGGAGGTGCCCGCCGAGATCGAGGGACCCCTCCGCCCGAGAGGGCGCCGGGCTCGCCGCGGAACGGCTGTCGGCGCCGGAGGCGGCGGCCGCCCGGTGCTGACGCGGGGCGGCCTCGTCCTCGTGCAGGGTGAACGCGGCGGCCGTCAGGGCGCAGGCGGCCGTCGTCGCCGCGCCGAACGCGGTCGCCACCCGGCGCCGCAGCAGCCGGCGCCGCGCCCGGCCGCGGATCTCGTCGGGGGGCAGGGGGGCCGCGGCCTCGTGTGCGGTCGCCAGCTCACGCAGCGCGGTGGCCAGCTCATCCGACACGGCCGCTCTCCCTCCAGGCCGGCTCCTCGGCCTCGTCCACCGCCAGCCGCCGAGCCAGCGCCGCCCGCCCGCGCGACAGCCTGGCCTTGACCGTTCCCACGGGCGCACCGGTCTCGGAGGCTACCTGCTCGACACTGAGGTCGCACAGATGGTGAAGGACGATCGCCATGCGCTGACTCTCCGGCAGCTCCCGCAACGCGGCCACCAGAGCGGCGCGCTCGGGCCCCGGGCCCGGATCCGGTTCGGGCGGCGGACTGTGCCGCATCAGCTCCACCCACCGCTTGGCCCGGCGCCAACGGCTGACCGCCAGACGCATGGCCACGGTGCGTATCCACGCCTCCGGCGCCTCGTCGGCCAGGAGCTTCCTACGCCGGTCCCAGGCCCGTACGAACGCCTCCTGCACCACGTCCTGCGCCTCCCCCAGGTCCCCGGTGAAGGCGTAGAGCTGACCGGTCAGACGGGGGAACGCGGCCGCGTAGAAGGCGTCGAACTCGTCCTCGGTCATGCTCTCCACCGAACGTCTCGGAATCCCGTGCGACCCACCCGTCACTTCGCGAACGGATGCCGCGGGTCGCGCACATCGAAGCACACCCCCCGAGGAGGACGGGGAACACGGGTACCGGGATGCGCCGGCCTGGCGGTGTTCGGACGCATCTCACCTGTGGGGTCGTGGTGTTCGGGGTGTCGCGCACGCCCGTGCCGGACGACACGCGGTGTCGCCCGGCACGCGCGCGGTCAGAGACCGTCGGCGGCGGTCAGCGCCTCCAGCGCACTGGCCTGTGTGCGCCAGTCCTGGACGTTCGTGCCGCCGGGTGTGTTCGGTGTGCCGCCGGCCCAGCGCTGGCCGAGGCGGTTGAGGGGATCGCGGTCGGCGGTCCAGATCGAATCGGCCTGCGTGCGCAGGTAGGAGCGGTAGGCGGGTGAGCGGGTGGCGTCCGCGAGGTCGGCGAGATGACGGACGAAGACGCCTTTGAACTGCTTCTGGTTGTCGTCGCAGGTGCTCGTTCCGGTGTCGCAGACCTCCGTCAGGACACCCTCGCGGGTCAGCCGGGAGGAGGACAGGGCCGCGTCCGCGAGACGCCTCGCGGTGCTCAGGTACCGGGCCTCGCCCGTGGACCGCCACATCTGGGTGAACGCCCCGATGGCCAGGCCCTGGTTGTAACTCCACACCGTCTGCCCGTTGTTGGCGCAGCCGTCGGTCAGGCCGTCGTTGACGAGGGAGGAGGAGCCGATGAGCCCGCTGCCCAGGTACCAGTCGGCCGCCGTACTCGCCCGCGAGCCCCACAGGGTGTCACCGGGCAGCCGCTGGTGCAGTGCGGCCGTGATCCACAGGTAGAGACCGTTGGTCACCGCGTTCTTGTACGTGCGCTCGCGGTTCCAGTAGATCCCGCCGCCGCAGGTCCCGGTGTCCCAGAACGTGTGCAGGTACGAGGCGATCGTCACCGCCTCGTCCAGGTAACGGCGTTCGTGCGTGAGGTCGTAGGCGTCCAGCCAGGCGATCGCCCACCAGCCCGCGTCGTCGACGGCGCGGCTGATGAAGTGCCCTTCGATCGGGTCGGAACTCCGGCCGCCCGCCGGGAAGACGCCCCGGTTCTGCTCGAAGGTACGGGCGACGGCCCAGTCGTACTCGTGGTCCCCGGTGCGCCGGGAGAAGTCGACGACCGCCGTGAGGGCCACCGCCGAGTTCCACCAACTGCTCCGCCACCAGCCCTCGTTGACGTGATACGAGGCCATCAGCGCGTCGGCCGCCGCACGGGCCCGGCTCGGCGCGGGGCGGGCCCACGCCGTGCAGCTCCCCTCCTGGTGGCCGGCCTCCCGGCCGCAGGCGCGCACCGCCCCGCCGTAGAGCAGCCCGCGCGGATCACGGGTGGCGAACACCGCGGTACGGGTCGAGCCCGCGCCCTCGGGCACCTGGGTGCGGCCCAGGGAGGAGCCCTCCGGCCAGCCGGCGCCCTCGTCCCAGGAGCGGTCGAGCCAGATCTCGTCGCCCGGGCCGCCGTTCTCGATCACACCCCAGGCCGTCGCGCCGCGCTGGTCGACGTGGAGGCTGATGGTGCGTCCGAACAGCGTGGTGGACGGCACGGGACGCTCGTCGGACGGCGCGCCGGCGGGGTCGCCGCCGTCGCAGCGGGTGCCGTCGCACACCGTGGGGTAGACCCAGTCGGTGCAGGTCACACCGGCCGCGTCGCCGCAGGCGCGGATCCACCCCCGGCGGTGCCCCACCGGGTCGGTGATGTTGTACATGAGGGTGCGCGTGCCGGTCCGTGCGGCGGGGACGCTCGCCCGGCCGAGCAGCCCCTCCCAGGTGGCGCCACGGTCCCAGGAGCGGTCGAGCCAGACGGCGTCGCCCTTGGCGCCGCGGTCGATGCTCGCCCAGGCCATGCCGTCCGGGTCGGAGACGTGCAGCCGCAGCAGACGGCCGCCCGGCGTGCGGTCGGCGACCGGGAAGGTCTCCCGCTGCGCACGGGAGGGGTCGAGGGTGTCGCACGCCAGCGCGCAGACCGGGTTCGCCGCGGCCCGGGAGGGTGTGGGCAGGGCGAGGACACCGGCCACGGCGGCGGTGAGGACGAGGAGTCCGGAGAGGAGGAGGGAGAGGGCGCGCACCCGTGGGGAGGGCGCGTACGACCGTGCGCAGGGCGGATACGACCGTGCGGACAACGTTGTCCGAAGCCGGCGCGAGATGTTCCGGGGCCCGTTCACGACGCCGCGTCGAGCAGGTCGAGGGCGCTCTGCTGGCGTGCCGCGTCCACCTTGTCGAGCGGACCCGACCAGCGCAGCCCGTACTGGTCCAGCGCGTTGCGGTCGGCCGCGTGGGCGCGGTCCGCCTGACGGCGCAGGTAGGAGGTGTACGGGTGGTCGGGGAGCGCGGAGTCGAGCCGGGCCAGGCCGCGTACGTCCGCGCCCTTGAAGGACGGTCCGTCGCCCCCGCAGTCACCGTTCTCGCACGGGTCGCGCAGGATGCCCTCACCGGTGTGCAGCGAGGACGCGGTGGTCGCCGCGTCGGCGATCCGCCGCGCGGCGGTGAGGGGCGCGCCGTCCCCCGTGGCCCGGCTCAGCTCGGCCAGCGCGCCGAGGAGGACGCCCTGGTTGTAGGACCAGACGGTGTCGCCGTTGTTGCGGCAGGTGGACAGGCTGATCCCGTCGTTGACCAGGTACGAGCCGTTGATCATGCCGGTGCCCTGGAACCAGCTCCAGCCGGCCCGCGCGCGGTTCAGGTACGCGCTGTCGCCCGGCAGGCGGTTGTGCAGGGCCGCGTTGAGCTGGATGTAGAGGGAGTTGGTGATGGCGTTCTTGTAGGTCCGGGCCGTGCTCCACCACACCCCGCCGCCGCACGTGCCGTCCCAGTGGGCGGCCATGTGGTCGGCGTCGGCGCGGGCGGTGTTCAGGTAGCGGCTGTCGCCCGTGAGGTCGTAGGCGGCCACCCAGGCCAGTCCCCACCAGCCGGTGTCGTCGAGGTAGTCGTTGCGGAACTGCCCGCCCTGGGCGTTCAGGTTCCGCTCGTAGGTGCGGGCGATCGCGTACCGGTAACTGCCCATCCCCGTCACCCGGATGTTGTCGATGACGGCGGTGAGGGCGTTGGCCGAGTTCCACCAGCCGGTGGTGTCGAACAGGCCGGTGCCGTAGTTGTACAGGCTCATCAGACCGGTGGCCGCGGCGGTGCGCCGCTCACCGGCGTTCCAGGTGGTGCGCGCCCACGGGGTGCAGGCGATGTCGGCGCGGTCCCCGGCCTTGCCGCAGGCCCGCAGTGCGCCGACACCGTGGTTGTTCCAGTCGTCGACGTTGTACATCAGGGTGCGCCAGCCACGCTGTCCGGCGGGCACGGTGGTGTCCCCCAGTCTGCTGCCGGCGCTCCAGGTGCGGCCGCCGTCGAGCGAGCGGTCCAGCCAGACCTCGTCGCCGGGAGTGCCGTTGCCGAGGGACGCCCAGCCCATCGCGTCGGCGTCGTCGAAGTGCAGGACGAGGGAGCGGCCGAAGACGCTCGCGGTGACGGGCGTGCGGTCGCCGGGAGAGGCGGCGGGGTCGCGGGCGTCGCAGTACGTGTTGCAGATGGCCGCCGCCGCGGAGGTGTCCGCGGCGGCGGGAACGGGGACCAGGGCCGCGAGGGCGGCACCGAGGACCGTGGCGAGTACCACGGCGGGCCGGCGCAGCGCACCGGGCCCGGATCTGCGGGACATGGGACCTCCCTGCTCGGTGGGGGGACCCCGGACCGGGTCGGCGCGGACGTGTGCCGTGCGGTCGCGTGCCGCGAGGGTGGCCCGGGGGTGTGGGGTGAGAGCGGGGTGGAACGAAGGGGGGAGCGGGCCGACGGTGAGGCGCACGCACGGCGCCTGACACAGAGAGCGCTCTCAGACGGTAGTGCTGAGCTGGGGGGACGTCAACGGGGCGGACGAGCGGTGGTGTTGAGCGGCCGCCGAGGACGGGGGCGGGGCCGGCGGGCGGTCGCCCTGGCCGGCCCGGCCGGTTCAGGTGCGGGGGCGCAGGCCGTCCAGGGTGAGGTCCAGCAGGCGTTCCGCCCTGGCCCGGTCCTCGGCGCCGGAGGAGGTGAGGGCGATGCCCTCCAGCGCGGTCCCGATGTCGTCGGGACCGATGTCGGTGCGGATCGCGCCGGCGGCCACGCACGCGTCCATCAGGATCTTCAGTGCGTCCCAGATCAACTCGCGGCTGTGGCCGTAGGGGTTGCCGCGCCCCGAGGCGGCGATGGCGCGCAGGGCGTCGATCACGCCGTACTTGACCGTCACGTAGTCCAGGAAGAGGCGGGTCCAGTCGTGCAGCGCCTCCAGGGGCGGCTTCGTCGCGAGCAGGGCGGGGGCCGCGTCGCAGAGCTGCGCCACCTCGTTGCGGTAGACGGCCTCGACCAGCGCCTCCCGGGTGGGGAAGTTGCGGTACAGCGTGGCGCTGCCCACGCCCGCCTCCTTGGCGATGCGCTCCAGATGGGCGTCGAGCCCCTCCGTCGCGAAGACGCGCACGGCGGCCGCGAGGATCCTCTCCCGGTTGCGCCGCGCGTCGGCCCGCAGCGGGCGTGCCGCTTCCTCGGTCATCGACCCTGTCATCCCTTCACACGCATGACGACTTGCTAAGTGGAGGCGCCCCCACTTAGTCTCGGAGAAGTGGGGGCGCCCCCACTTCCACTGTAGGTCAGGCATGACCTGCGCACACCTGTCGAAGGACACATCATGTCGGGAATCAACGGCAAGGTCATCGCGCTCACGGGCGCCAGCAGCGGCATCGGGGAGGAGACCGCGGTCCACCTCGCCGCCCGCGGGGCCCGTGTCGTGCTCGGAGCACGGCGCAAGGAACGGCTGGACGCGGTCGTGGAGCGGATCACCTCACAGGGGGGCGAGGCGGTCGGTCTCGTCGTGGACGTCACCCGACGCGAGGACCTCGCCCGGCTGACCGGGGAGGCGGTCGAGAGGTTCGGCCGGCTGGACGTGCTGGTCTCCAACGCGGGCACCATGGCGATCTCGCCCTTCGACGAGCTGCGTCAGGACGACTGGGACGCGATGGTCGCCACCCACGTCACGGGCCTGCTCAACGGCATCGGAGCGGCCCTGCCCGTCTTCCGGCGCCAGCGCTCCGGACACTTCGTCAATGTGGCCTCGACCGCCGCCTACCTCGTCAAGTCCCCGCAGGGCGTGTACGCGGCGACGAAGACGGCGGTGAAGATCCTCAGCGAGGGGCTGCGCCAGGAGTCGGGACCTGACCTGCGCGTCACCCTGGTCTCGCCCGGCTTCACGGACACCGAGGGAGTGGGCAAGGGGGCCGGCCCCGAGATCGCGGCGGCGCTGGTGCGGCAGCGCGACGAGATCGCCATGCCGCCCTCGGCCGTCGCCTCCGCCATCGCCTACGCGATCGAGCAGCCCGCACACGTCGACGTCGGTGAGATCGTCGTCCGCTCGACCGCGCAGGCCTGACGGGCCGACCCCGGCGGCGGCCCGCTCAGCCGCCGTGGGTGGAGCCGCTGCGGTAGTCGGTGTAGGTGTACGGGTTGTCGAGGATCTTCGTCTCCGGCACGTCCGGGTTCATGCCCTTGCGCCAGCCCTCCTCGCCGAGCGACTCGCGCAGATGGGCGACCGTGGCCTCGATCTCCCGCCGCGCGGCGGCCAGGTGCACGCCGAGCAGCCGGTGCTCGTGCTTGACCACGCGGCCGTCCACCAGGACCGTGTGCACATCACCGCGCTGGGCCTGGAAGGCCACGTGGCCGTAGGGGTTGAGCAGCGGGAACGAGACCGGCGAGTGGTCGTTCTTGATCAGGACCAGGTCCGCCTTCTTCCCGGGTTCCAGACTGCCCAGGTCGTCCCGGCCGAGCGCGTGCGCGCCTCCGCGGGTGGCCCAGGAGACCACCTCCTCGGCGCGCAGCGCGGCGTGCGTGACGGTGTCGCCCTTCGCCTGCGCCTGGAGATGCTCCCGGGAACGGTCGGCGCCGAGGGTGGTCCGCATCGCGGAGAACAGGTCGCCGCTCCACCACACACTGGTGTCCATGGACAGCGACACCGGGATGCCGTGGGCGCGGATCGCCCAGGTGGGCGGGTAACCCTGGCCCGCGCTCTGCTCGCTCTCCGTCGACACCGAGACGGAGCCGCCGGTCGCCGCGATGCGGTGGTAGGAGTCGGCGGACAGCGAGGCGGCGTGCACGTAGACCGTCTCGGGGGTCATGAACCCGTGCTCGTGCATGAGCCGGATGCTGTCGTCCCCGGTCGCGCCCCACACGCCGGCGTGGGTGGTCACGGGCACGCCGAGTTCGCGTGCCACCTCGAAGGCCGGCTTCTCCGGGAAGGAGGGGTCGCCCGTCACGTCGAAGGCGAGCTGGAAGCCCAGCATGTCGTCCCCGGTGATCCGGCGCCGTACGAAGTCGCGGAACTCCGGGCTGCCGGTCCACTCGGCGGGCGGCTGCTGGATGTTGCCGTAGGCGAGGACGGCCCGGCCGGGCACCGCGCGCAGGGCGTCCACGGCGGCGTCCGCGTGGTCCACGGTCTGCAGGCCGTGCGACCAGTCCACCACCGTGGTGACACCGGCGTCGATCGCCTCGATCGCCGCGAGCAGGTTGCCGGCGTGGACGTCCTCGGGCCGGAACAGCCTGCCGGACTCGAGGTAGTACCAGACGAAGTACTGGGTGAGGGTCCAGTCGGCGCCGTAGCCGCGCATCGCGGTCTGCCACATGTGCCGGTGGGTGTCGATCATGCCCGGCATCACGATGCCGTCGGTGGCGTCGATGACGGCGGTGCCTTCGGGCACCTCCAGGGCGGGTCCGACGGCGGCGATCCGGTCGTCGACGACGAGCACGTCGGCGTCCGGGAGCACTCGGCGCGACGCGTCCATCGGCAGCACCGTCCCGCCTCGCAGGACCACCGGTCGGCCCGGCCGGAACTCGCTCGACTCGCTCATCCGTGGACTCCTCACACCGTGGACGCGACCCCGGTGGCGGACGCGTGTCCGCTCAGCGGTCGCCAAGAGTTGGGTGCCACTCTGGGCAGCCGCTCCGGCAGTGTCAAGCGCCCGTACGGAATCGGTTCGCGCGGGGCGGGGAAGGGGAAGGAGCCAGTACGTCCGTACAACGGTCGCACCTGCGGCGCCTCTTCCCGTGAGGTGGGCGGCATCGGGGTGCGGCTTCGCCGGGTGCATCCGTGCCACCTGCGGTTTCGCCGCCCGCGAGGGGAGGGCCGGGTGTGGTCTTCGGGTGCGTTCCGGCCGTCCGTCTGGCGGACGTGCCGGGGCCTCGTGCAGTAGGGTGACGCCCGCTCCGTCAGGCGGTTCCCCACCGTCACCGATCGACCGTTGTGAGGAGAGGCCATGCCGCGCGAAGGCACCGGACCGGACTTCATCGAGGCGCTGGCCCGCGGCCTGGAGGTGATCACCGCCTTCGCCCCGCACCGGCCCGTCATGAGCCTGAGCGAACTCGCGACGGGGACCGGACTGGCCCGGCCCACCGTGCGCCGCATCCTGCTCACCCTCCAGGAGCTGGGCTACGTGCGGGCCGACCCGCAGGGCTTCGCCCTCACCCCGCGCGTGCTGGAACTGGGGGTCGCCTATGTGCGGTCGATGGGGCTGTGGGACGTGGCCCGGCCGCACATGGAGCGGCTGTCGGCCGGCACCGGCGAATCCGTCTCCGCGGCCCAGCTCGACGGCTCCGACATCGTCTACGTGGCACGCGTGTCGGTGCCCAAGATCGTCGCCCTCGCCGTGCAGATCGGCACGCGTTTCCCGGCGCTGCAGACCTCGCTCGGCAAGGTGCTGCTCGCCGCCCTCGACCCGGTGCGGCTGGAGGAGGTCCTGGCCGAGCCCGGCAGGTCGGGTCTCGTGCCGCGCTGGCAGCCGGACCGCGCCGAGCGCGAGGCGGAACTGCGCGAGGTGCGGGCCCGGGGCTGGGCGCTCACCGACGAGCAGCTCACCCTGGGGATCCGCTCCGTCGCCGTGCCGCTGCGCGACGGCTCGGGCCGGGTGATCGCCGCGCTCAACGTCAACGCCCACGCCGCCGAGACCTCCGTCGAGCGGCTGCTCGACCACCATCTGCCGCTGCTGCTGCAGGCGGCCGGCGAGATCAGTGCCGACTTCGCCCGCCTGGAGACGGCCCCGCACGTCGTCCGGTAGGGCCGTGGCCCCTGTCGCGCGGGTCCCACCGAGGGCCGCCCGCCCCGGGCGAGCGCCTCGCCGTCCCGCCGCGGAGATCCGTCTCCCGCCGCGGAGGTCCGCGTCCGCCGCCCCTTGACGTCCGCGCCGTTCGTCATGCCAGAATCGTACAGCGGACAGTCGTCCGTACAGCGGTCGACGCATGGAGGCGGTCCCTGATGCCAGACGACACCGGACCCGGCCCGACGACCGGAGGCGGTGGTCCCCTGTCGGGACTGCTGGTCGCGGACTTCTCCCGTATCCTGGCCGGCCCCTACGCCACCATGCTGCTCGCCGACATGGGTGCCGACGTCATCAAGGTCGAGGGACCGCGCGGTGACGACACGCGCACCTGGACGCCCCCGGTGCGCGAGGGCGTCTCCACCTACTACCTGGGTGTCAACCGCGGCAAGCGCGCCCTCACCCTGGACCTCCGCGAACCCGAGGACGCCGCCGCGGCCCGGGAACTCGCCCGCCGCGCGGACGTCCTGATCGAGAACTTCAGGCCCGGCGGCCTGGACCGCTACGCCCTCGACTTCGACTCCGTACGGACCGCCAACCCGGGCATCGTCTACGCGTCCATCAGCGGCTTCGGCACCGGCGCGGGCCGGAACGTGCCCGGGTACGACCTCATGGTGCAGGCGATCTCCGGGCTGATGAGCCTCACCGGCGACCCGGACGGGCCGCCGTACCGGGCCGGGATCTCCGTCTTCGACGTGATGGCCGGCAACCACGCCGTCATCGGCATCCTCGCCGCCCTGCGCCACCGCGAGGCCACCGGCACAGGACAGCACGTCGAGGTCAACCTGCTGTCCTCGGCGCTGACCGGACTGGTCAACCACAGCTCCGCCTACGCGGCGGGCGGCGTCGTCCCCTACCGGATGGGCAACGCCCACCCCAGCGTCTTCCCCTACGAGCCGCTGCCGACCGCCGACAACGACCTCATCGTCACCGCCGCCAACGACGGCCAGTTCCGCAAGCTCTGCGAGGTGCTCGGCATCCCCGAGGTCGCCGACGACCCGCGGTTCGCCCGCAACGCCGACCGCACCGAGCGCCGCGAGGAACTGCGGCCGCTCCTCGTCGAACGGCTCCGTGCGCGCGGTGCCGTCGAGTGGTTCGACCTGCTCGTGGCGGCCGGCGTGCCGTGCGGGCCGATCAACACCATCGACGGCGGCTTCGCCATGGCCGAGCGCTTCGGACTCGACCCGGTCGTGGAGGTCGGCGAGGGCGGACGCGCCGTACCGACCACCCGGCACCCCATCCGCTTCTCCGAGACCCCGGCCGCCTACCGGCTGCCCCCGCCCGAACCCGACGAGCACGGCGCGGAGATCCGCGCCTGGCTCAACACCCCCCACCCGGCCGGCACTTCGCCCGCCCCCGATGCCCTGCGGGCTCCCCGGGAGGACGGCGATGGCTGAGGAACGCCCCGTACCCGTGTACCCGACCGCCCTCGGCGCCTCCTCCCGCGAGTCGATCACCCTGCTCGGGCACGACCTGGCCCGCGACATCATGGGCGAGGTCGGCTTCGGTGAACTGGCCTTCTGGCTGGCCACCCAGCGACGGCCCACGCCCGGCGAGACCCGGGTGTTCGAGGCCGTGCTCGCCGCCCTCGCCGACCACGGCTTCACCCCGACCGCCATGGTGACCAGGCTGACCTACCTCTCCGCACCGGACTCCGTGCAGGGCGCGCTCGCCGCGGGACTGCTCGGCGGCGGCTCCCGCTTCCTCGGCGTCACCGAGGACTGCGGCCGCTTCCTGCACGAGATACTGACCGGACTCGGCGGGGCCCTGCCCGAGGACGAGTCCGGCTGGGACGCGGTGGCGCTGGAGACCGTACGGGCGCGGCGCGCCGAGGGCCGGTTCGTTCCCGGACTCGGCCACCACGTCCACAAGGACGGCGACCCGCGCACCCCCCGGCTGCTCGCCCTCGCCGAGGAGGAGCACCTCCTCGGGCCGCATCTCACCCTCTTCACCGCGATCGGCCGGGTCCATCCGCGGGTCCTCGGCCGTACCCTGCCGTTGAACGGCGCCGGCGTCTGCGGGGCCGCGCTCGCCGACCTCGGCCTGCCGCTGGAACTCCTGCGCGGCTTCGCCCTGCTGGCCCGCACCGCCGGACTGATCGGGCAACTCGCCGAGGAACTGCGCCACCCCGTCGCCAACGAGATGTTCCTCTCCGTCGACCTCAACAACCGCTCCGTGCCGCCCGATCCGTACACCCCAGAGCCCCCGCACGCCTGACCCGTACGCCCGGCCCCCACCCCCGGGCGGCCGCCACCCGCCGGCCACACCAACGGAGGTCCGCATGGCTGAACTGGTCGCGGTCATCGCGTCCACCCACCACCCCTTCTACTACCGCGCCAGCACCTCCACCGGCGAGGACCGCCCGCCCTTCGCGGACGAATGGGTGCGCAAGGTGGAGGCGTTCCGCGAAACCCTGACGAAGGCACGCCCGGACGTGCTGGTGATGGTGGGCTCCGACCACTTCCACCAGTTCTGGCTGGACAACATGCCCCAGTTCCTGGTCGGCAAGGCGCCCGTCTACGACGCCAACTTCTACAACGAGGAACGCGAGTTCGGCCTCCCCAGAATGGTGCTGCGAGGCCAGGAGGACCTCTCCGCGCACCTCCTGCGCGGGGGTCTGGACGCCGGATTCGACCTCGCCTTCTCCAACGAACTGCGGATCGACCACTCCATCACGTGCCCGATCATCACCCTGCGCCCGGGGAACGACCTGCCGATCGTCCCCGTCTACACCAACATCTTCGCGCCCCCGCTGCCGCGCCCCGAACGGTTCGTGCAGCTCGGGCGCGCGATACGGGCCCTGGTGGAGTCGTGGCCGGCCGAGAAGCGGGTCGCGGTGATCGGCACCGGGCACCTGTCCCTGGAACTGGGCGGGCCACGGCAGTTCGGGCCGACCGGCCCCGACCCGGAGTTCGACCGCAAGGCCGTCCGCTGGATCTCCTCCGGCGACATCGAGGGCTGCCTGTCCGAGGTCACCCTCGACAGCCTCCACCTGCCCGGCAACGCCACCCACGGCTTCATGGACTTCATGCTGATGATGGGCGTGGCGGGGGAGGGGCTCGCCGCCGACTACGTCGACACCTACGACCTCTTCCACACGATGGAGGCGTACTTCACCTGGTACCCGAAGGGCGGCCGCGCGTGAGCAAGTACCTGCTGAACAAGTTCCTGTTCACCGTCGACCGCGACCCGGAACTGGTCGAGAGCTACCGCCAGGACCCGCGCGCCACCGTGGCACGCTGGGAGGAGGTGTACGCGAACCGCATCCTCAACTGCGTCACCGGGGAGTCCTCCACCTGGCTGCGCCTCGAGGACGCGGAACGGGAGGCGCTCGCCACCCACGACTACGTGACGCTCTTCGAGATGGGCGCGCACCCCTTCCTCACCCTCACCCTGTTCATCGGCCTGTTCGAGCGGGACCACCCGCCGATGGGCTTCCAGACCGAGTACGCGAGGAGACTCGCGCACATGTCGCTGCCCTACCCCGACATCGCCACATGAGGGCGGCGGAACTGCGCGAACCCGGACGGCCCCCCGCCGTCACCGACCGGGAGGAGCCGGTGTGCGGGCCCGGGGAGGTCCTGATCGAGGTGCTCGCCGCCCCGATCACCCCGCTGGACCTGCTCTGCGCCACCGGAACCTCCTACTTCGGCCGGCCCGCGACGCCGTACGTGCCCGGGGTGCAGGGCGTGGGCAGCGTCGGGGACCGGACGGTGTGGTTCGCCACCCCGGCCGGCATGACCCCCGGCGACGGGAGCATGGCCGAACGGGCCGTGGCCCGCGCCGAGGACGTCGTCGCACTCCCCGAGGGCGCCGACCCGGTCGCCGTCGCCGCGCTCGGCCTGTCGGCCGTCGCCGCGCACATGGCGCTCACGTGGCGCGGCGGACTCGTGCCCGGTGAGCGGGTGATCGTGCTGGGCGCCGGCGGTGTGGTGGGCGAGGCGGCGGTCCGCCTCGCCCGTGCCGCGGGCGCCCGCCGGGTGGTGGCCGGGGCCCGCTCTCCGGCGGCCCGTGCCCGCGCCCGGTGGGCCGGCGCCGACGCCGTCGTCGCCCTGGACACCGATGACGTGGCCGTGCTGGCCGAGCGCTTCACCGAGGCCGCCGACGGCCCGGTGGACCTCGTCCTCGACCCGCTGTTCGGCGCCCCCGCCGCGGCCGCGGCCCGGGCCCTGTGCCGGGGTGGCCGGCTGGTCAACCTCGGCGGCGCGGCCGGTGGGACCAGCCCCCTCGACTCCGCGACGCTGCGCAGCAAGTCGCTCCGCGTCCTCGGCTACACCAACAACGAACTGACGGCGCGGCAACGGGCGGAGGCGATCACCGAGATCGCGCGGCGGGCGGCGGAGGGACACCTCTCCGTCACGCACGAGACGGCCCCCCTGAGCGACGCCACCCGGGCGTGGCAACGTCAGGGGGAGGGCGCCGCCTCGGGCCGGATCGTGCTGCTGCCCTGAGACCGCCCAGTGGCTCAGTCGCGGTAGCGGGCGCTCAGGACGTTCAGGACGTCCTGGTAGCGGCCCTCGGCCTCGGCGTTGCGCTGCCACTTCACCCGCTCGACGAGGATCTGCTCGGCGTCCGGCCGGGTCCGCAGCAGATCCATCACCTCGGTGAGGAACTCCTCCAGCGGCATGGCGACCTCGCTGTTCTCCTGGTTCATCAGCGAGGTCCGGGTGGCCGGCGGGACGAGTTCGACGACCCGCACGTTGCTCCTGGTCAGCTGCACCCGCAGCGACTCGGTGAAGGAGTGGATCGCGGCCTTGGTCGCGTTGTAGGTGGGGGTGGCGGGCAGCGGCACGTAGGCCAGGCCGGAACTGACGGTCATGACGGTCGCCGAGGGCCGGGCGAGCAGACCGGGCAGGAAGGCGTTGACCAGGCGGATCGGCCCGAGCAGGTTGACCGCGACGGTGCGCTCGGCCACGTCGAGGGAGGCCGGGTCCCGCAGGTCCTCCGGTTCCATGATCCCGGCCATGGTGATGAGCGCGTTCAGGCTCGGATGCCGGCGCGCGAGATCCTCCCGCGCGGCGGCGACGGAGGCCGGGTCGGTGGTGTCGATCTCGACGGTGTCGATGCCGGGGTGCTCGGCGGCGATCCGCCGCAGAAGCTCGGTGCGGCGTCCGCCGATGATGACGGTGCTGCCGGCGGCGTGCAGGCGCAGGGCCAGGCCCAGGCCGATCCCGGAGGTGGCGCCGGGAATGAAGACGGTGCTGCTGGTGACGTTCACGGGTTTCCTTGTCGATGGGGTGTGAGGGCGTGACTGATGGCCGCGGGTCCGGGCGGACCGGCGGAGGGGGAGAAGCGGGAGCGGGCGGGGGGACTCAGTCGAAGGACTGCGACCCCAGCACGGTCAGGAAGTCGACCTTCGCCACGGCGTCGGACCCCGCACGTGGACGGAACAGGACCAGGCGGTGCCCGGTCGCCGGGCTGAGCACCACGTCGCACTGCAGGTCCAGCTCGCCGACCAGCGGGTGCAGGATGCGTTTGGGCGCCGAGGACAGCGCCGCCACCTCGTGCTCCTCCCACATGCGGGCGAACTCCCCGCTGCGGGACAGCAGATCGGCCACCAGTCCGTGGGCGGCGGCATCGCGCGTCGACCGTCCGGCCAGGCCGGCGCGGAGATCGGCGGCGTACGCGCGGCCGATGCGTTCGTGTTCGGCCGGGTCGTTCAGCTCGCGCGAGGAGAGGTCGGCGAACCAGCGCCAGGTCACGTTCGACTCGTGGCCCGGCAGTCCGGTCCATCCCCCGAGCAGGGCCTCCGCGGCCCGGTTCTGCGCCACGACCGTCAGCAGGTCGTCGCAGATCTGCGCCGGGGTGCCGTCCAGTACGTCGAGCAGGTACCGCATCGCCGGATCAACGGGGGCCAGCGGAGAGTGCGGCTCGGGCGGTCGCTGACCGGCGAGGCGGAACAGGTGCCGCTGCTCCTCGCCGCTCAGGCGCATCGCCCGGGCCAGACCCGCGAGGGCCGCCTCCGAGGGCGTCCTCACCCGTCCCTGCTCCAGACGGGAGTAGTAGTCGGACGAGAGGGCCGCCAGCTGCGCGACCTCCTCGCGTCGCAGACCGGGAGTACGGCGCCGGCCGCCGGGGGCCAGGCCCACGTCCCGGGGGCGCAGCCGCTCGCGACGCGAGCGCAGGAACTCACCGAGCGCGTTCCGGTCCTCCATCACCGCCTCCTTCCGTGTCGTGCGGTGAGGAAGAGTCTCGTCCGGCGCCACGGTGACTACCAGGCCGCGTTTTACCGGGGACCGCGGGACCCCCCCTGGCGATCCCCGACGGCGATGCCGACGGTGGGGCGCGGGACGCGCGGGCCCGCGACCACCCGCACCCCACCGGCGTGCTCAGCCGGCGGTGGGAGCGCCGAACCACCGGGGGAGCCGGTCCAGCAGTTCCCCCTGGTCGTCACCGGCCCACGCCACATGGCCGTCCGGACGCAGCAGTACCGCGGGCACGTCCAGTCGCTCGCCGTCGTCGACGGTGTCGACGACATGGTCGACCCGGTCCTCCCAGCCGGCCACCGAGAGGCCTCCGGTCCCCTCGAGCAGCAGCCCGCGCCCGCCGCGCGTCAGCTCGTAGAGGCGCCCCCGCCCCAGCCGCACGTCCCGCAGTCGCCTGCCGAGCAGTTCATGGCCCTCGCCGAAGTCGTAACGAATGCCGATCGCCGTGATCCGCTCCGTCAGGTACCGGTTCACCTCCTCGAAGTCCATGAGCCGCGAGACCAGCCGCCGCACCGCCTGCGGCCCCGGCTCCACGGACATCAGCTCCATCTGCGCACGGGTGTTGTCCAGCACCTCGGCGGCCACCGGGTGCCGTTCGGCGTGGTAGCTGTCCAGCAGCCCTTCCGGTGCCCAGCCGGCGACCTCCGCGGCCAGCTTCCAGCCCAGGTTGAACGCGTCCTGGAGGCCGAGGTTGAGGCCCTGCCCGCCGGTCGGCGGATGGATGTGCGCGGCGTCGCCGGCCAGCAGCACCCGGCCGCACCGGTAGCGCTCGGCCTGGCGGGTCGCGTCGCCGAAGCGGGAGAGCCAGCGCGGTGAGTGCACGCCCAGGTCGGTGCCGGCGAGCTTGCGCACCTGCCGCCTCAGCTCCTCCAGGGTCGGCGGGACCGTGCGGTCCTCGGCGACCCCCTCGGCGGGCGCGACCAGGCGGTACGCCCCGTCGCCGAGGGGCATCGCGCCGAACCGCTTCTCGGTCCTGCGCACCTCGGCCACCACGGCGTTCAGCGTTTCCGGGGGAGCGGTCAACTCCACTTCCCCGAGCAGCGTGTCGACCCTGGAGGGCTCCCCGGGAAAGCCGACGCCGAGCAGCCTGCGCACCGTGCTGCGGCCACCGTCGCAGCCGACGAGGTAGCGCGAGCGCAGCCGTGTGCCGTCGGCGAGTTCGGCGCTCACCCCCTGCTCGTCCTGGCTCAGCCCGACGAGTTCGCGGCCGCGCCGGATCTCGGCGCCCAGCGCGGCGGCGTGCTCGGCCAGCAGACGGTCCGTGGCCGTCTGCGGGATGCCGAGGGTGTACGGATGCGCGGTGTCCAGCCCCTCCGGCGCCGGCTTGACGAGGGCGGCGAAGAACCCGCCGGCCGGGTGCCGCGTGCCGAGCGCGAGGAACCGCTCCAGCAGACCCCGCTGGTCCAGCACCTCGACGCTGCGCGCGTGCAGCCCGAGCGCGCGGACGACCCTGGTCGGCTCCGCGTCCTTCTCCAGCACGAGCGTGCGCACCCCGTGCAACCGCAGTTCGCAGGCCAGCATCAGGCCGGTCGGACCGCCACCGGCGATGATCACGTCGATCATGGACTTTCCCCCTACGTGAAGACGCGCACGCGCCGAGGACCGCACGCGCCGAGGACCGCATACGCCGAGGACCGCATACGCCGAGGACCGCATACGCCGAGGACCGCGTACGTCGAAGGCGCGCATACGTCATGAATCACCGAAAACCCCATGTTCCGGCTTCGGGTCGACGATTGTGCGGCACGACCCCGGCCTTGCCGCAAGGCCCCCCGTGCGCTATACGTTGAGCGTGGCAAGGAGCCGGCAAGCGCTCCTTGCCTTCGTTCTTCCGCCGTTCGTGAGTTTCGCGGATTCCCGGGGGTTTGTGGGTCCGTCCGGCGTCGGCTCACCCAGTGCGGGTACTTCACCGGCGAGGGGCCGCACGGCCCGGTCCGCGTCACCGCGCGCCGGACGCGCCGTGCCGCCTCCGGTCGACCGCAGCCGCCGCCGCGCGGCGCGACCGCCGCAGCGCCGCACCTTGAGGAGCGCCTCATGGACTACGAACGTGAGCTGGCCGAGATCGAGCGGCAACTCCTGACCCAGGATCCCGACCTCGCGGCCGAACTGGACACCTTCGGCGACATCACGAAGGCCCGCCGGGCCCCCTGCCCGCCCACGCCGGCCGCCGCTCCCGAGGCGCCCCCCGCACCGGCCCGCACCCGCACCGCGCGCCGCAGACGACGGCTCGTCATCGCGGCCTGCGTGGCCGTCGCACTGATCGTCATCGCCCTCACGTCCGCCCTCGGCGCCGGTGCCGCGACGCACCGGCCGGACCACCGGGCGCCCCGGCCCGGCCATGCCCTCCAGGACGACCCCGTACCGGGCCTCGCCGACCGGGCCTAGTGCGGGCGCGGGCGCACGAGAGGCGTCCGGCGAAGGACGTCAGGCCGCCGCGAACGCCGCGGCGACGGCGGTGTCCCTGCGCGCGTGCACGACCAGCCGGCAGCCGCCGGTGTCCGCGCCCTCCTCCAGCAGCCGCCGCGCGGGCGCACTGTGGGTGGACACGGACATCAGGACGCCCAGACCGCTGCACAGGCGGTGGGCACGCAGGACCGCACCGACCGTGGCGGGGCCCGCGGCGGGCTCCTCGAGCACGACCACGACGGGCCTCGGACGGTACGCGTGGACCAGGTTGCCGATCTCCGCGGCGAGCGCGGCGCGCCCGGTGGGACCGGGATCGCGGTGCACGGTGAGGACGAGGACACCACGCTCGAGCGCATGAGACAGCATGCCTGCTCCCTTCCACCGGCCAGTGTGCTGCCGCGGAAGTACCCCGGGCGTGCCGTGCGAATCGGGGCGCCGGCCGTTTACGCCCGGACGCTGCGGTGACTTGACCCGGAACCGTGCGTTTCACCGGAAACCATCCCGAAGAGGAGCCGCGCCATGGCGAGCATCAGCCCCATCGACCTGCAGAAGGCCCTCAAGGGCGCCGACTACCCCGCGAGCCGCGACGACCTGGTCGAGCTGGCCAGGAACAACGGCGCCGACGACGCCCTCGTCGACAAGCTGTCGAACTCCGGCGTCTCGGAGTTCGACGGTCCCAACAAGGTCCAGAAGGCCGTGTTCGACAACGGGTGACCGAAGGGCCGGACTGCCCCGGCGCGCTCCTTTCCCCAGCTCCGCGCCCCTGCGAGGCGCGCTCGGAGGGCCGGGGAGGGGGCACGGTGTCCGAGGGGTGGATTCCCTACGTTCCCCATAGGAGAACTCATTAATGTGCGGCCATGGATTTCTCCGGGCCGCTCATCCTCTCCGGGGCGCTCGTCGGCCTCGCCGTCGGACTGACGGGTATGGGCGGCGGCGCGCTCATGACACCGATCATGGTCATGGCGTTCGGCGTCAACCCCACCGCGGCCATCGGCAGCGACCTCGCCGCCTCGGTGTTCATGAAGCCGTTCGGAGCGGTCGTGCACCAGCGGGCCGGCACCGTGCGCTGGGACCTCGTCCGCTGGCTGCTGCCCACGGCCGTGCCCGCCGCGTTCGGCGGCGTGTTCCTGCTCCGCGCGCTCGGCGAGGGCGGGGCGCTGCAACGGCACGTCAAGTACGTCATCGGCGGGGCGCTGCTGCTGGCCGTCCTCGGCATGCTCGTCCGCATGGCGCTCGACCGCAGGCGCGGTGCCGCCCCGGACGAGTCGGGCGACGTGCCGGTGCGTCCCCTCGCGACCCTGGGGATCGGACTGCTCGGCGGGACCGTCGTCGGGATGACCTCGGTCGGCTCCGGTTCCCTGATCATCGTGATGCTGATGCTGGCGCACCCCCGGCTCAGGGCGAACCATCTCGTCGGCACGGATCTCGTGCAGGCGATCCCGGTGGTCGCGGCGGCAGCGCTCGGGCACCTGGTGCGCGGCGACGCGGACCTCGGGCTCGCCGCCACCCTGCTCGTCGGGGCGATACCGGGCGTCCTCCTCGGAGCCCGGCTGTCGACCCGGGTCACCGGACCGGCCCTGCGGTGGGCCCTGGTGGTGCTGCTCACCGGGTCCGGCCTGTCCATGCTGTCGGTGCCGGGCGCCGTCCTCCTGGCCGTGTGCGTGCCGCTCGCCGGGGCGGGCGCCGGGCTCACGCTGCGCGAGCGACGCCGTGCCGCCGCGTCCTCGGCGGCGCCCCCGCCCGGCCCGCCCGGCCCGGCCGGCAACGGCGACGGCGACGGGGACGGGGACCGGGACCGGGACCGGGTCGGACCGGAGGGCGTGCGCCTCCCGACCTGAGCGGGCCCTCGCCCCACCGGGCTTCCCTCCCTGCCGGAGGGCGGACCTCCGCCCCCGTTTACCCGCCCCCACCTCGCGGGTACCCCGCACCCCTCGAGACGCGGAGCAGACCGCCGTCCGAGGATCGACCCAGGTCGGGCACGGGGGCGGGAACGAGGACCGAGGAGGAAGCGCATGCCGAGCAGGACGGGGCGAAAGCTCGCGGTGGTGACCGGCGGAACGGCCGGGGTCGGCCGCGCGACCGTGCGCGAGTTCGCGGCACGCGGATACGACGTGGCGGTGCTCGCCCGCGGCCGGGCCGGCCTGGACGGCGCGGTGAAGGACGTCGAGGACGCCGGGGGCAGCGCCCTGGCCGTTCCCGTCGACGTGGCCGACCACGAGGCGGTGCGGCGGGCCGCCGAGCGGGTCGAGCGGGACATGGGCGAGATCGACGTCTGGGTCAACGTGGCCTTCGCCGGCGCGCTCACCTTCTTCTGGGACACCTCGCCCGAGGAGTACGAACGCATGACCGCGGTCACCTACCTGGGCCAGGTCAACGGCACCCGGGCCGCGCTCGCCCACATGCGGCCGCGTGACCGGGGTGTCGTCGTCAACGTCGGCTCGGCGATGGCCTACCGCTCCATCCCGCTGCAGTCCGCGTACTGCGGCGCCAAGCACGCGGTCAAGGGCTTCACCGAGTCGGTCAGGACCGAACTGATCCACGAACGCAGCAAGGTCCGCATCTGCATGATCCAGCTGCCCGGTCTGAACACACCGCAGTTCGACTGGAACCTCAGCCGGATGCCGAAGCACCCCAGGCCCGTGCCGCCCGTGTTCCAGCCGGAACTCCCCGCGAAGGGCATCGTCT
Source organism: Streptomyces griseoaurantiacus (assembly GCF_036189845.1). Lineage (NCBI taxonomy): Bacteria > Bacillati > Actinomycetota > Actinomycetes > Kitasatosporales > Streptomycetaceae > Streptomyces > Streptomyces griseoaurantiacus. Next base: position 7,200,155 of record NZ_CP108326.1, read on the forward strand.
TCCTCGCCGAGCACCCCCGGCGCAACCTGTGGGTCGGCCTGTCCACCGCCTACACCATCCTCGGCGAACGCCTCGCCCCCACGTTCATGGACCTCTACCTCGGACGCAAGGTCGTCGCCGCCCAGCAGACCGAGGAGGACCTGCCGCGCTGGGGGGCCAACGTCGACGAGCCCTCCGACGAGACCGAGGACCGGGGCGCGCACGGTGACTTCGGCGCGCGGGCACACGGCCGCGACCCGGTGCTGTGGCTGTCCCGGCACCGGCGCGCCCTGCTGGGCGGCCTCACCGCCGCGGCGGCGGGCCTCGGCGCGGCCGCCGCGTGGGGCTCCCGCGGGAGGTGACCGCGCGGGGGGAGAGGACGCGGGGGAGCGGTCCACCGTCCCCCTCCCTCACCCCGGTCACGTGGGCGGCACCGGTCCGAGTACCGCCTCCACCGCCGCGTACGCCTGCTCCCGCAGCCAGCGGTGGGCCTGGTCCTGGTCGTGGCGCCGGTGCCACATCAGGTGCACCGGGATCGGCTCCATGGGCACCGGCAGCGCCAGCGTCGTCAGCCCCAGGGCCTCCAGCGCGGTACGGATGATGGTGCCGGGGACGGTGACGAGCAGATCCGTCTCCCGGGCCAGCTGCAGGGCCGTGGCCGCGCTCGGCGCCGCCGCGACGACCGTCCGCCGCAGCCCGAGGGCCTCCAGGGCGGCGTCGACCGGATCGTGCAGCCGGCCGCGGCGGGAGACGGTGAGGTGGTCGGCCGAGGCGTACCGCTCGACGGTCAGCGGGCGCGCGGTGAGCGGATGCCCGGTGCGCAGCGCGACCACGAGACGGTCCTCACCGAGGAACCGGCTGTTGACGTCGGGCGCCGTCGACGGGGCGGTCCCGGAGGCCAGGTCGACCTCGCCGCGCCGCAGCTCGGGGGTGTCGGAGGCGGATTCCGCGACGAGCCGCAGCCGTACCCCCGGGGCCCGCCGGTGCACCGCGGCCACCAGGGCCGGGCCGCACGCGGCGGTGAGCGCGTCGTGCCAGCGCACGGTGAACACCCGCTCCAGCGTGGCCAGATCGATCTCCCTGCGGGTGGACAGCACGCCGTGGGCGCGGTGCACGAGCTCGTGCACCTCCTCGCGCAGCGCCAGGGCGTGGGCGGTGGGGACCATCGTGTGCCCCGAGCGGACCAGGATCGGATCGCCGGTCGCCTTGCGGATCCGGCCGAGCGTCCGGCTCATCGCCGGAGCGGTCACATGCAGCCGGGCGGCGGCGCCGGCGACGCTCCCCTCCTCCAGGAGCGCGTCGAGGGCGGTGAGGAGATTCAGGTCCAATTGCATGTGAGTAAGTTTATGGATGACGAGCGTGCATTTGTAGTTAATCCGCGCCGTACCTAACGTCATGTGCAGGCCGCTTCGCCCGTGTGAGTGAGGCAGCGGCGGCCGAGGGCCCGACCTCTCTCTCCTTCCCCTGCCTTCCCTTCTGCGTGAGGAGTCCGCCATGTCCGCCGTCCAGTCCCAGAACAAGTCCCAGAAAAAGTCCCAGAACAAGTCCGAGAGCCAGGCCGCGCTGCAGGCCGAGATGAAGGCCGCCGGTATCGACGAGGTGCTGCTGGGCGAGGCGCGCGCCGCGGTCGAGGCCGCCGGCGCCGTCCTGCGCGAGCGCTACACCACCCACGCCCGTGCCCGGAACATCGCGGAGATCTTCGAGGAGCTCCAGGCCAACGACAACGCGGTCCTGCCCGAGCTGGAGCGACGCCTGCTCGCCGCCCGGCCCGGCTCGCGGTGGGTCGAGGACGAACTGGCCACCGGTGCGATGCCGGAGGGCGAGTGGTGGATCGTCGACCCGGCCGAGGGCAACATCAACCACGTCCACGGCATGCCCGAATGGGCCGTCACCGCCACCCTCATGCGGGACAACCGGCCGGTCCTGACGGCCGTTCACCTCCCGCTGGCCGGCGACACCTACACCGCCGTCGCCGGCCACGGCGCCACGCTCGACGGCGAGCCGCTGCACGTCTCCACCAAGACCGGTCTGGACGCGGCACTCGTCGCCACCGGGCAGGCCCGGCCCGACGAGGACGAGGAGACCTACCGCCGGATCGGCGAGTCGGTCACGGCCCTGCTGACGGCCGGTCTGGTGGTCAGGGTCTCCGTTCCGGCCACCCTCCAGCTCATCAACGTCGCGGCCGGCCGCATGGAGGCCTTCTGGCAGTACTCCGAGGTGCGCTCCGGTCTCGTGTCCGGGGCCCTGCTCGTCACCGAGGCCGGCGGCGTCGTGACCGACATCCACGGCGACCCCTGGACGCCCGCGCGTCGCGACTTCCTGGCCGCCGCCCCCGGCGTCCACCGGGCCGTCTCCGCGGCCCTCGCCCCCGTCAAGTGACCGGCACCACCCGCCCCTTCACGAGTGAGGACGTACTCTTCATGACCACCATCGGCATCCTCGGCGCCGGACGCGTCGGCCTCGGCCTGGCCCGCAAGCTCGCCCTCGCCGGTCACGACGTCGTCGTGGGCCGCCGCGATCCGGCCCGGGAACTCCCCGCGCAGGCGCGTGACCTCGGCCCCCGCGTCCGCTTCACCGACCAGCGCTCCGCGGCCGCCGCCGGGGACCTCGTCATCAACGCCACGCCCGGCGACACCACCCTCGAACGCCTGGGCGCGATGGCGGACGTGCTCGCCGGCAAGATCCTCGTCGACATCGCCAACGCCACCCACCACGGTCCCGACGGCCTCCCCGGCGAGCTGGTGCACCAGGACGGCAGCCTCGGCGAACGGCTCCAGCGGGCACTGCCCGCCACCCGCGTCGTGAAGACCCTCAACACCATGCTGCACGTGGTCATGACGGCGCCCGAGTCCCTGGCCACCCCGCCCACCGCCTACCTCTCCGGCGACGACCAGGACGCCAAGGACACCGTGGCCCGGCTCCTGGGCGACCTGGGCTGGAAGCCGGACTGGATCGAGGACATCGGCGACATCGGCACCGCGCGCGCCACCGAGGTCCTCATCCTCCTGGTGACCCAGGTGCTGCGCCACCAGGGCCTGCGGCCGACGGCCGTCTCCCTGTCCCGCTGACCCACCGCCCGCCACCGGGGACCGCGCCGCAGGGCGCGGTCCCCCGACCCGTGGCCCACGGTCCGCGGCGGCCCCGCGCCTACGTCCGGAGCAGCCCCGCGCTCAGGCCCGGAGCAGCCCCGCGAGCACCCGGGCCGCGCTGATCCCGGGATCCTTGGTCGCCGTCAGCAGGGTCAGGGGCCGGTCCCCGGCCAGTTCGCGCAGGTGCGCCAGCGCGTCGGCCCGCTCGGGCTCCTTCAGTTCCTCCCGGTAGCGCCGGCCGAACTCCTCGAAACGGTCCGGGACATGGCCGTACCACTTGCGCAGTTCCGTGGACGGGGCCACCTGCTTGCACCACTCGTCCAGATGCGCCCGGTCCTTGCTCATGCCGCGCGGCCAGATCCGGTCGACCAGGACGCGGGTGCCGTCGTCCCGCGCGGGCTCCTCGTAGACCCGGCGGACGTGGACCGCCTTCGTGCGTGCCATGGGTACCTCCTCGTGGGAGCCCGGCCTCCGGGCGCCGCCGCTCCGGGCCGGACACCACCCCGTCCTCCACGCTACCCGGCGGCCCGCGCCGTGCGCCGGGGAACGGTGTCCACCCCCTCTGTTGACATGGCCATGATCGATCTCTAACGTGGCGGAGCGCTTCCCTCTTCGGCTCCTCCCCGGCATCCGTCGGCCGTCCCGGCCCGCACTCCGTGCGCCCCGGGAGTCCGGCGCCTGCCCCCGCACCGCAACCGTGCCCGCCGCCCCGCCGAGCGTTCCGCATCTGCTCGGACAACGTTGTCACCCGGCACTCGCCGCGTTCGGCGCCCTCCGACCCGCACGGCCACCCCCCATTCCTCGCACAGGAGGCGGCTCATGAGATCCCCCTCGACCGGTGCCGGGCGCGCCGCGGCGCGCAGGTGTCCACCCCGATGGCGGCGCCTCGCCGCCCTGACCGGGGCGGGCGCGGGCCTGGCCCTGATCGCCACGTTCGCCATGCCCGTCCAGGCCTCGGCCGGCTCCGCCCGTCCGGCGGAGAGGGCGGCGGCGCCCGTCACGGACCCGGCGGCTCTGGTCAACCCGTTCATCGGGACGTCCAACGACGCCAACGACTTCCCCGGGGCCGACATGCCGTTCGGCATGGTCCAGTGGAGCCCGGACACCCCCTCCCGGCCGCCCGGCGGCGGCTACGAGTACAAGGACTCCTCGATCACCGGCTTCAGCCTCACCCACATCGCCGGACCCGGCTGCGGCGCCGCGGGCGACATCCCCGTACTGCCCACCGTCGGCGCCGTCGACTACGCGGCCAAGGACTCCTTCTCGCACTCCGCCGAGTCCGCCACGGCCGGCGCGTACAAGGTCGCCCTCGACAACAAGGTGACCACCGAACTCACCGCGACCACCCGCAGTGGCATGGCCCGCTTCACCTTCCCCTCCACCACCCAGGCCAATCTGCTCTTCAAACTGGGCGGCAGCCAGAACGGCGGCTCGAACACGAGGTTCACCGCCGTCTCCGCCACCGAGGTGAGCGGGCAGGTCACCAGCGGCCGGTTCTGCGGCGCGGGCAACACCTACACCGTCTACTTCGACATGGTCTTCGACCGCCCGTACACCGCGCAGAGCACCTCCGGCGCGAACGCCCGCGTCACCTTCGACACCACCGGCGGCCAGGTCGTCCGGGCCAAGGTGGGACTCTCCTACGTCTCCGTCGCGGGCGCGGTCGCCAACCGCACCGCCGAGGCACCCGGCTGGGACTTCGACGCCACCCGCGCGGCCGCCCACCGGGCCTGGAACGACGCACTCGGGAAGATCGGGATCTCCGGCGGCACCACCGACCGGCAGACCCTCTTCTACACCGCGCTCTACCACTCGCTGCTGCACCCGAACGTCATCAGCGACACCACCGGCCAGTACTACGGCTTCGACGGCAGGACGCACACCGTCGACCCCGGCCACGACGCCGCCTACGCCAACTACTCCGGCTGGGACATCTACCGTTCCCAGGCGCAGCTCGAGGCGCTGGTCAGCCCCGAGGTGGCCTCGGACACCGCCCAGTCGATGCTCGACGACTACCGGCAGACGGGCGTCTTCCCCAAGTGGTCGGAGAACAACGGCGAGTCCTACGTCATGGTCGGCGACCCGGCGGCCGCCATCCTCGCCGACTACCACGCCTTCGGCGCCCGGGACTTCGACACCTCGGCCGCCCTCGCCGGCCTGGTGAAACAGGCGAGCACCACCAACAACGACCGGCCGGGCCTCAACTACCTCGACGCCCCCGGCTACCTGCCGCACAACGGCGGCTACGGCTGCTGCAACTTCTACGGCCCGGTGGCCACCACCCTGGAGTACGCCACCGCCGACTTCGCGCTCTCCGCGTTCGCCGGCGCGCTCGGCGACACGGCGAACCAGCGCACCTACGCCGACCGCGCCCAGGACTGGCGCGGCACCCTCGACCCGGCCTCCGGATTCGTCCAGCCGCGCAACGCCGACGGCACCTGGACGGCCGGGTTCGACCCCACCAGCGGCACCGACATGGTCGAGGCCGACTCCTGGATCTACAGCGGCATGGTCCCCTTCGACGTGGCCGGACTGGCCGCCGCCAAGGGCGGCGACGCCGTGATGAGCGACTACCTCGACACCGTGCTGCGCAGCTACACCGGCGCCAACGGCTACGCCTGGGTCGGCAACGAGCCCAGCATCGAACTGCCCTGGGAGTACGACTACCTCGGCGAGCCCTACAAGACCCAGAGCACCGTGCGGGCCATCCAGGACCAGATCTGGGCCAACACCCCCGCCGGTCTCGCCGACGGCAACGACGACCTCGGCGCGATGAGCGCCTGGTACGTGTGGTCGGCCCTCGGCATGTTCCCGATGACCCCCGGCACCGACGACCTGGCCCTCGGCTCCCCGCTGTTCCCCCAGGCCGTGCTCACCCTGCCCTCGGGCCGGACCCTCACGATCAACGGTGAGGGAGCCGCCGACGACGCCCCCTACGTGCAGTCCGCGAGCTTCGACGGCGCCGCCTGGAACAACGCCTACGCGCCCACGAACGCACTCAGCGACGGGGGCACCCTCACCTACCGCCTGGGCACCACCGCCAACACCTCCTGGGCGAGCGCGGCGAGCGCGGCACCGCCCTCCTACCACGGCTCCGTCCTCGCCCCGCCGGACCCGAGGGCCGGCATCGTCACCTCCGGCGTGAACGCGGGCACGTGCCTCGACGTCGACCACTCGGGCACCGCGGACGGCACCGCCGTGCAGATCCACACCTGCAACAGCACCTACGCACAGGACTGGACGGTCGCAGACGACGGCACCCTGCGGGCGCTCGGCAAGTGCCTGGACGTCGCCAACAGCGGCACCGCCAACGGCACGGCGGTCCGCCTGTGGACCTGCAACGGGACCGGGGCGCAGGCCTGGTCCCCCGGGTCCGGCGGCACCCTGGTCAACACCAACTCAGGGCGCTGCCTGAACGATCCGAACGCCTCGACCGCCGACGGCACCCGTCTGGAGATCCGCGACTGCGCGGGCGGCACCGCCCAGAAGTGGAACCTGCCCGCCGCCCCGCGCGCCCGCACCGGTCCCGTCACCGCGGGGGCCGGCCAGAACCTGTGCCTGGACGACAGGTCCGGTGCCACGGCCGACGGCACACCGATCCAGATCCGCGGCTGCGACGGCGGCGAGGCCCAGACCGTCACCGTGGCCGCCGACAGCACCCTGCGCTTGCGGGGCGGCTGCGTGGACGCCGCCGACAGCGGCACCACCGAGGGCACCAGGGTGCAGCTCTACACCTGCAACGGGACCAACGCCCAGCAGTGGCGGGCGACGTCCGCGGGACGGCTGGTGAACACCAACTCCGGGCTCTGCCTGGCCGCGCCGTCCACCACCGAGGGGACCCAGCTCCAGCTCCGGGCGTGCGACGGCGGCGCCGCCCAGAGGTGGACGCTGCCCGCCTGACCGGTACGGCCCGCGCACGACGGCCGGCCGGTCCCCCGCCCACCTCAGGTGCGCGGGGGACCGGCCGGCCGCCTTCAGGCCCTCACTTGGTGAACGTGAACCAGTTGACGTTGACGAACTCGGTGCTGCTGTCCGCGAAGGTCAGATAGACGTCGTGCACACCGGTCACGGAGCGGGTGACGTTCGCCGGTATGGTGCGCCAGCTCTGCCAGCCGCCGGTGTCACCGAGGTCGATCTCCGCGATCTGCGGCCCGGTCGCGCTGTCGATCCGTACCCGGATCGCCCCGCTCACCCCGGCCCCGACCCCCGAGGCGACCCGCGCCACGAACTGCGTGGGGGAGGAACTGCCGAAGTCCAGGCCGGAGTACTTCAGCCAGTCACCGGCTCCGATGTAACCCACGTCCTGCCCGCCCCCGCTGTCCGAGCAGGCCTCCGTCTGGGTGCCGCTCTGCGAGCTGTAGCTCTCCGCCTGGACGGTGGCGTACGCGCTGGTGCCGCCGCCTCCGCCACCCCCGCCGCCACCGGAACCGCCGGAGCCGGGACCGAGGGTGAGCGTCCAGGACGTGGGCGCCACGTCCTGCAGATGGCCGTCGACCGGGGCGCTGCCCGTGGGGCCGACGTCGTCGTAGGGGAAGGCGTAGCCGACGGTGGAGAACCGGTGCACCAGCCGGGCGTAGTGGTTGGTGATCGACTCCGTGTAGTACTGGTCGGGCCGCACCCCGCTCGGCTGGTTGGCGCCCCCGGACACCAGGAGGTTGGAGCGGTTGAGGGCGGCGGCCAGCCGGGCCGCGATCGCGCCGCGCGCGTCGGAGCCGGAATTGTAGAGGGGACCGCTCGCACAGCCGAAGATGTCGGCGGCCGAGGGCTTGGTGAACGGCACCCCGTTGGTGTTGAGCCCCGAGAACGTCAGGACGTCGCCGCTGACCCGGCCCGAGTACGCCCCGATCGAGCCCTGGCCGTCGATGGTGAGGGTGTTGCTTCGGAAGTGGTCCCACACCCGGTCCAGATACGGTCTCCAGTACGAGCCGAAGTCGGCCGGCGCGTGCGAGGGGGCCAGTACCCGCAGCACCGCGCCGGAGGAGTCGGTGGCGACGAGCCGGTCCCACGGCGCCCCGTCCGCCGAGTGCTGCGTGCGCAGCCCCGAGGCGATGGAGGCCAGCGCGGTCGAGGGCAGCGCCGGCACCGACTGGTTCCCGGAGGCGCCGGTGGTGGACATCGAGATCGGCAGGGCGACCATGTCCACGTAGCTGATGTTGGCGTACAGGTTGGCCGAGTTGTAGGTGAACTCGGCGAAGCCCCAGTTGGTGGTCCAGTTGGGGTCGTTGCTGGTGAAGCCGGGCTGGACGAGGCCGGGTCTCCCGCCGTTCAGGCTCGCCGGGTTGACGAAGAACTGGATCTTCTTCCCGACGGAGAACCAGACGCGGCCGCCGATGATGTAGTCGCGCAGCGTCAGCCGGACGGGGGAGGAGCCCGAACCACCGAGGGCGATGGAGTAGTCGGGCGTCGGGGTCTGCACGGCGGAGACGTCCGCCAGCCGGTGGAAGACGCCGTCACCGGTGACGAACCCGGGCCAGCCGGAGGTGTCGGCGCCGGTGACGTAGGCGTAGACCTGCGCGGAACTGCCGGAGTTGTTGGCCAGGGTGAGAGGGAGGGAGGCGGCGGCACTGGCGGTGCCGGCGCTCGCGAGCGGGAGCGCGGCGGCCGTGGCCACCGCGGCGGTGAGAAGGGCACGACGGGAGAGCACGACGGGCTCCTGGGGGAGTGTGGGGTGGAGGGTGCCGTGTGAGAGCGCTCTCAAGGGGAGTGAGCGCGAGTTCCACTATTGGACTGAACCAATCCCCGGTCAAGAGGTGTGCACGTCAAGGACGGTGACGGTGGGGCGGACTCCGGTTCCTTTTCCGGACGAAGGTCGTTGATCACCGCATGACGCACACCACACCCCCCTCGCCCGAGGAGATCGCCCGCGAATGGCACGCGCGTGCGCGACGCGCAGGACTCGCCCGCGTGATGCGCGCCCAGCAGCCGCCCGAACTGGGGGAGGCGGTCACCGAGGAGACCCGGCGGACCCTCGCCCGTCTGCTCAAGCGCGCCGGTCAGGAACTGCCCGAAGGCATCGGCACGGTCCTCGAGATCGGCTGCGGCATCGGCCGGCTCACCCCCACGCTCGCGGCCGCGGCCCGGCGGGTCGCGGCGCTCGACATGACCCCCGGCATGCTGGAGTCGGCCCGCACGGCCTGCGCGGACCTCGATCACGTCAGCCTGCACCTGCTCCGCGCCCAGGACCTGACCCTGGAGGACGTCGACCGTCTGGTGGGCCGCCCGGCCGATGTGACCGTCTGCGTGTGGGTGCTCATGCACCTCCTCGACGACGCCGAACTGGCCGCCCTCTTCCGCACCTTGTCGCTCGCCACCCGGCACCTGCTGCTGATCGAGTACGAGCGGGCGGCCGTCCCGGTCGGCCGGTTCTCCCGACTGCGGCCCCTGAGCCACTTCCTCGACCTGCTGCCCGGCTCCCGGGTGCTCGAACGCCACGAACTCGACTACGGCGGCGACCGCTCCTTCGCCGCCCTCGTCGACACCGGTCTCAGCGGAGGAGCACGCTGAGGTCTTCCACCCCCGGCCCGCGCGCCCGGCGGGAGGCGCACTCGAACCGGATCTCCGTCTCCGGCGAGAGCGACAGTTCCAGGCCCGTCACCGGCCGGGGCGCGCGGATGAGGATGTTGTAGTGGTTCGGGAAGTGGCAGGCGTCGAAACCGAGCACCGTGCCGATCGGCAGTCCGCCGGCCAGGACCGTGTCACCGCGGTCCAGCACTCCGGCGCAGGCCAGTTCGACGAAGCCGAGGAACCCCACCCGGTCCACGCGGGCACCGGCGGAGGTGTCCGTGTGGTCGGTGGTGACCAGCTCGTGCACCTCGCCGCGCCGCACGCACCGGCTGGCGTAGGGCTCCAGCGACATGCCGCGCCGGTCCAGGCGGTGGGTGAGGACCTTCACCAGGGGGCCGTGGACGACGCGCTTGGCGCCGTCCTCCGCGGGGTTCACGCGTGGGTCTCCTCTCGTTCGGGGGCGCCGTCCGCCAGGGTGTAGCAGGCGGCCACCAGTTCGGCGACGGCCAGGCCGTCGGGCGCGGGGCCGGGTCCGGAGCCGACCGGGGAAGCGGGGCCCGGGCGGGAAGCGGGCCCGGATCGGTTACCGGAGGTCCCGTGCGCCCGCACGACCCGTGCGAAGTCCCGCAGCACACCGGCGTACTCGTGCCACAGGGAGCCCTTGAACTCCGTGTGCCCGGCGAGCATGTCGGCGGCGTCCGCGCGGCCGTCGGCCAGCCGGACCTCCACCGTCTTGCGCTCACCGGGGTAGGACCAGTCGAGCTCGACCCGCGCCCGCGCGCCCGTCGCGGGAGCCCGGAGCAGCATCCGTGCGGCGCGGTCGACACCGAGCCGGTCGCGGTCCAGCGCCACCCGGTCCACGCTCACGTCCCCGCCGAGGAAGAGGCGTACGAGGTCCAGGGCGTTGGGGCCGTTGTCCGCGAGGCAGCCGCCCCCGCAGCGGGCCGGGTCCAGGTACCAGCGGTCGCGGCCCGCGTGCTCCTCGATCGTCTCCTTGTAGCGCACGGTCAGCGTGTCCACAGGAACCCCTTCGGGAAGCCGCCCCAGCAGGGCGCGGACGGGGTCGTTGTAACGCCGGTGGAAGGAGGTGAACAGGGGGAGTCCGCGCTCGCGCGCGTACCGGTCGAGGGCGCGCGCGTCCGCCACCCGGGTCGCCAGGGGTTTCTCCACGCACACCGCGCGCCCGGCCGCCAGCGCGTCCCGGCAGACCGGGAAGTGCGCGTCGTTGGGCACGTTGACGACGACGGCGTCCACCTCCGCCTCCCGCAGCAGCCGCCGGTGGTCGGTGTGACGCTCCAGGTGCGCGGGCAGCCCCGCGAGGGCGGCGGGATCGCGGTCGCACACGGCCACGAGCTCGGCCTCCGGGGAGCGTTCGAGCGCGGCCAGGTAGAAGCGGGAGATCACCCCGAGCCCGATCATCCCGATCCGCAGGGCGGTCCGCTGCGGGGCCGCCATCTGCCCGTGGGCGGTCCACGGCCGCCTCCCGTCCCGCCCTCGCCCGTACGGCGCCGCCGTCATGCCGCGCCCCCCTGCCCCTCGCCCCCACCGGTCACGGACGCGGGGAAGACGATCCCGGACCGCCCCGCCAGCGCGAGGAGTTCACGGTGCGACACGGCGCCGAGCGGCACACCGTGCGCCAGCCGGTCACGGGAGCGCTGCCATTCCCGCCGGCCGGGATAGCCGACCGGCTCGTCCTGCCGCAGCGGAGGGCAGTCGAGGAGCGCACCGAACAGCCCGCCGGCCGCGTCCAGGAACTCGGCCTCGGGGCGCAGCCGGCCGGGGGCCACGGCCAGCAGCAGATGGCCGACGTCGTCGTCGGGCCGCGGCGAGGTGTCGCGGGCCGGGCCGAGACCGGCGCCGGGCAGCAGCGCGGAGAGCACCTCCACCAGCAGACCGAGCCCGTACCCCTTGTGGGCGCCCGTCTCCGGCGAGCCGCCGAGCCAGCGCAGCCGGGCCTCGCCGCGGTCGTAGGCCGCCGGATCGCCGACCGGGGCGCCCTCGGCGTCCTCCAGCCAGCCCTCCGGGACGCGTTCGCCCGCGCGGGCGGCGGCCCGGATTCGGCCGGTCGGCACCACGGTCGTACTCATGTCCAGGACGAACGGCGGGTGCTCGCCCCCAGGTGCCGCCAGCGCCAGCGGGTTGGTGCCCAGCATCGGGAGGGCGCCGCCGGGCGGCGGGGCGAGACGCTGCCGTCCGCAGTTGGACGCGACCAGGCCGATCATGCCCTGGTCCACGGCCCGCAGCGCGTGGTGCCCCGCGCACCCGAAGTGGGTCCCGCCGCGCACCGACACCAGGCCGACCCCGTGCAGCCGGGCGCGCTCGGCGGCCAGTTCCATCGCCTCGGTCGCCGTCCACAGGCCGAGCCCGCGCCGGGCGTCGAGCAGGACCGCGGCGCCGCTGTCGGCGAGGACCTCGGGCTCGGCGCGCGGATCGCAGCGGCCGCTGTCCAGCAAGGGCAGGTAGAGCCGGGTCAGATTGCCGACACCGTGCGTGCTGAAGCCGGTGAGATCGCCGTGGCACAGAGCCTCGGCGGCCCCCAGTGCACGGCCCGGGGGCAGCCCCCGGGAACGGAACACCCCCGTGACGAAGTCCCGCAGCCCCTCGTAGGGCACCCGGACCTCGCCGCCGCGCGAGGAGCGCGGCCCGGGCGGCGCCCGGTGCGGGCGCGGCCCGGGGGTGACGGTGGTGCTCGTGGGACGGTGTGCGCTCACGTGTCCTGCCTTTCGGGGGCGTGCGGAGAAGGGTCGTCGGTGGAGGATTCCGGGGGACGGGTGCGGGGCACGCCGGACGGGTGCGGCGGTCGCGGCGCACGGCCGCCGCGGGCGAAGGCGACCAGGAGCCGGGCCACCTCGCCGGCGTACCGGTCCAGTTCGGCGAGGTCGGCGTACTCGCCCTCCGCATGGGCCCGGTTGGTGTCCAGGCCGCCGGGGCCGAGCACGGCGGTGTACGTGCCGGGAACGCCGCTCATCCACACGGCGTCGCACGTGAACGCGGGCTCCTCGGCGGGCCACCGCGACAGCCCGCACGACTCCAGCAGCCGCTCGGCCCAGGCGGGGTCGCCGGCCGGGCCGCCCAGCGCGGGCAGCCCGCGCTTGAGCCAGTGCAGCGAGGTGATGGCCTCGGCGTCACCGGCCGTCCTGGCCAGGCCGGGGTGCCCGCGCGCGCCGGCGCGGAAGGCGGCCGGCCCCTCGCGGAGCGTCTCGCGCAGCGCGGCCTCGGCCGCGCGCCCGCGCTCCGGGTCGGTGTAGGCGAGATTGAGCAGCAACTGCCCGCTGCCGTACACCTTGTTGTGCCGCTCCCCGGTGTGCAGCCCGGCCACGCAGACGCGCGTGCCGGGCACCCGCCCCGGCAGCACCGTCGCCAGGTGGTGGCCGAGGAATCCGAGGAGCACGGTGGCGTTGTGGCCCGCCTCCGGGTGGTCGTCGACCGCGTCCTCGCCGCGCACCCGCACGCGGGCCGTCATGGCGGCCGTCGCCCGCGGCAGGTACCGGTGCCCCGTGGGCTCGCAGAACACGTTGAGCCGTCCGACGAGGCCCTGCTCGACGAGCGGCCGGGTGCCGAAGGTGCCCATCGCGCCGCCCTCCTCGCCCGCCACCGCCTGGACGAGGACACCGACCCGGCCGCCCACCGCCGGTTCCGCCGCGCGGGCCGCCCGGATGCCGGCCAGCAGGGCGACCGCCGGGCCCTTGGCGTCGATCGCCCCCCGCCCGCGGAACCGGGCGCCGTCGAAGGAGGGCGGCCACCAGCCGGCCACCGTGTCGAGATGGACGTTGAACATGACGGTCGCCTCGCGCGGCAGCCCGGGCGGCCCGAGGCGCAGCACGAGACTCGGCTGGCAGACCAGGAAGGCGGGATCCTCGGCGGCCTCCCGGACGGGCAGGGGGACGTCGTCCCGCAGCAGCACGGTCCCGGGCGGCGCGGCGTGCCGCACCACCGACATCCCGAACCGCCGCGCCGCCGCCGCGTAGGCGCGCCCGGCCTCCCACAGCCGTACGGTGCCGGTGTCGCCGGTCTCCAGCGGTCCCGCGGTGGGAATGCCGAGGAGGCGCAGCAGCAGGGCGTGGTCCTCGCCGGTGAGCCGGGCCCTCGGGGAGCGGGACGGGTCAGCCACGCCCGCCCCCGTGCGGAAGGGCCGCCACGGCGGGCAGGACCTCCCGGGCCACCAGGCGCTCCAGCTCCCGCCCGTGGGCGACGAAGGCCGCCACGCCGTCGCCCTCGCGCGTGTCGGTGCCGTCGTGCGGGCGCAGTCTGGTGTGGGGCTCGATGGACCAGGTGCCGCGCCGTCCGCGCCGCAGCAGTGTGGTGAGGCATTCGCGCACCTCGGCGTGGCCGTGGCCGGGCAGCACGTAGGCCACCTCGCCGGCGCGGGTGCGTACGGCGTCCTTGACGTGGACGTGCGCCACGAACTCCGCCACCGCCTCCAGCAGCGCGGCCGAGCCGTAGCCGTACGGCACGCCGTTGCCGGTGTCGAAGAGCAGCCGCAGCGCCGGGCTGTCGACGTGGTGCAGCAGGTCCAGCATCCGCTCGGCGCGCGTGCCCGCCCAGCCGGCGCAGTTCTCGTGCAGCAGGACGAGCCCGGTGTCCTCGGCCTGCCGGGTCAGTGCGGTCATCCGGTGCCTCACCCGCCGGGCCCATTCCGCCTCGCCCAGACCGTCGTTGGGGTACGACATGACCCGCACGTACCGGGTGCCGAGGACCGCGCAGCGCCGGGCCAGCACGCGGAGTTCGCCGGTGTCGCGGGCGAAGGGGCCGGTGACCGGCCGGTTGTAGTCGGCGATCCGCGAGTCGACGCAGACCACCTCCGTGCCGGCCTCGGCGATCCGCTCGGCGAGCCGCCCGAAGGCGTGCTCGTCGAGGTCGGCGAGGGCCCGCCCGTCGACGGTGCGCAACTCCAGAGCCGTCCAGCCCAGTTCGCGCAGGGCGGCGAGCTGCCCGGTCAGGCCGGGGGCGGCCTCGTCGCCGATGCCGGCGTAGCGGATACCGGGCGGCGGGGCGGTCGGGGTGTCGCCGGCGGGGACGCCGGCCGGGCGGCGGGGGACGCCGACGGGCCCCTTCGTCCGGTGGTGTTCATCCCGCACGGCGGGCCTCCAGGGGGCCGGGAGCGGCCGGGCCGCCGGGGCGGGGCAGGCGGGGAATCGTGCCGCCCGCCGCCAGGTGCCGGGCGTCCTCGAGGAGTTCGACGGTGCGCGCGTGCACCCCGAGGCACCCGGCGGCGCCGGGCGGATCGTCTCCCGCGAAGCGACGGTAGGCGGCGACCAGGCACCGCCGCAGCGCGTCGTCCTCGAACAGCTCCCGTGTCCGGCGCCCCTCGCGCCACATGTCGAGCCGGGCCACGTCGTCGTCCTGCGCGACGGGATAGTGGCCGATCAGACGCACGCCGTCCGCCGTGTCGACGGTGATGCGGCGCCGGCGCACCGGCGAGGTGAGATCGCAGTCGACCAGCCCGCGCGCACCCCCGCGGTGGCGCAGGGCCAGCCGCGCTCCGCCCATGTGCGGCACGACCCGCTCGCCGAGCCGCAGATCGCTCCAGGAGGCCGCGCACACCTCGCCGTCGCCCAGGAGCCGCAGCAGGACCCCCAGCGCGTGCGGGACCTCCACCTCGAAGGCGTGGCGGTGGGTTCCGCCGGTGAGGGAGCGGCGGAAGCGGGCCTTGTCCTGCGTCACGGACACCGAGCGGACCTGCCCGGCGGTGGCCAGGAGAGCGGAGATCCGGTCGGTGAGCGCGCTGTGCAGCCAGGGGGAGACCACCTCGACCCGCAGGCCGTGGCGGTCCACGGCCTCCCGGACCCGGCGCAGCGCGGCGCGGTCGGCGGCCAGGGGCTTCTCCACCACGAACCGTCGGTAGCCGAGCTGCGCGGCCTCCTCCAGCAGGGCGGCCCGCACGTCCGGCGGGGTGCACAGATGGACGACGGTGACGTCCGGGTCGAGGCAGCGGCGGGCCCGCTGCAGCGAGTCCGCGATGACCAGGGGGTCCCCGCCGGTGCCGGGCGGGCCGCCGGGCAGCGGGCGGGGGCCCGGGTCGACGCCCACCACGGGGCGCCCGGCGAAGAGCTCCGGGTGCGTGGCCCGCGCGCGGGCGAGCACCGGCAGATGAAGTCCCGCCCCGGCGCGTCCGAGCCCGAGGAGCAATGTGCGCAGCATGACGGTGCCACCCCTTTCGGCCGGCCCGAAGCCGGAGTTTCGGCAGGCTTTCCCGCCGGTTCCTCGAACACACCGGAAAACGTCTCGCGCGCGTTCCGTCGACTTGATCGCGGTACGCGGCGCGGTGTTTTTCCGACGTCGTTCCCTCTTCTTCACGGGCGCGCGAAGAAGACAATATGACCTCACTCCGTACTCTTTTCACTATTCCGGGTGACATGCTTTCCTGCCCGGTGCTGTGTGCCCCTGACCTGCCTACGGTGGTCGCGGAGACCTTTCGGTCCGGAACGGAACAAGGGGAGTTGCGGTGGATACTGTCGCGGTCATCGGCTTGGGGTACACGGGACTTCCACTGGCGCGTGAGGCGTGCGCGGTGGGAATGCGTGTCCTCGGTCTCGACGAGAATTCCGCCGTCACCACCGCACTCCAATCCGGCCGTTCCCGCGTGCCGGACGTGCCGGACACCGATCTCGCCCGCATGCGCGCCGCCGGATTCACCGCCACGACGGACGCGGGCTTACTGGCCGAGGCCGGCGTGGTCGTCGTCTGCGTCCCCACACCGCTGGACGAGGCGGGCGAGCCGGACCTGTCCCCGGTGCGCCGGGCCGCCACCGCCGTCGGCGCCCATCTGAAACCGGGCAGCCTGGTGGTCCTGGAGTCCACCTCCTATCCCGGTACGACCGACACACTCGTGCGCACCCTCCTGGAGGAGGCCTCCGGCCTCACCGCCGGGACGGACTTCTCGCTGGCCTTCTCCCCGGAGCGCATCGACCCGGGCAACGGCCGCTACGGCATCCGCAACACCCCCCGCGTCGTCGGCGGCTGCACCCCGCGCTGCACGGCGGCCGCGGCCGCCTTCTTCGGGCGCCTGTGCGACCGGGTCGTCGAGGCCGGCTCCGCACGCGAGGCGGAACTCGCCAAACTGCTGGAGAACGTCTACCGGAGCGTCAACATCGCCCTCGTCAACGAACTCGCGGTCGCCGGGCGCGCGTTGGGCGTCGACGTGTGGGACGCCCTCGACTGCGCCGCCAGCAAGCCCTTCGGCTACCAGCCCTTCCGCCCCGGCCCCGGTGTCGGCGGCCACTGCATCCCCGTCGACCCTGCCTACCTCGCCCACTGGGCCCGCGCCGCGGGCAGCCCGCTGCACCTGGTCGAACTGGCCCAGGAGGTCAACGCCGCGATGCCCGCGCACGTCGTACGCCGGGCCGGTGAACTGCTCTCCGGCGCCGGCGGACAACTGGACGGCGCGCGCCTGCTGCTGGTGGGCGTCACCTACAAGCGGGACAGCCGCGATCTGCGCTGCACCCCGGCCACCCCCCTGACCCGGCTGCTGCGCCGGGCCGGCGCCCATGTGTGCTACCACGACCCGCTCGCCGACACCTGGGCCGTCGACGGGGAGGCGGTGCCCCGCGCCGCACGGCTGCGGGAGGCGGCGGCCGGGGCGGACCTGACCATCCTGCTCCAGGACCACGGCGTGCTGCCCGTGGAACGGCTCCCCGACTGGGCGCCCCTGCTGCTCGACACCCGCGGCCGGCTCCGGGACAGCACCGCCCATGTGCTCTGAACGCCCGCCCGGCGGGCCCCCTCGATCGTTCACACCGCCCGCCCTCCCGCCGCGAAGGCGCACACCGTGTCGGCGACGTACTCGACCTCCGCGTCCGTGAGGTGCGGGTTGACGGGCAGGGCGAGCTGGCGGCGGCTCGCCGCCCACGCGTGCGGCCACTCCCGGCCGGGCGGCGCGAAACGGGCGAAGGCCGGCTGGTGGGGGAGGGGCAGCGGATAGTAGACGTGACTCGCCACGCCGTGCGCCGCCAGATGCCTCTCCAGGGCGTCCCGTTCCTCGGCGAGCACCGAGTAGACGTAGTAGCAACGGCCGTCCCGCCCCGGCGGCGGGGGCACGATCCCCCGCTCGGCCAGCGGGGCGAAGCGCTCCGTGTAGTGGGCGGCGATGCGGGCGCGGCGCTCCAGGCGCGCGGCCAGGCCGGGCAGCCGATGGAGCTGGAACGCCGCCTGCAGCTCGTCGAACCGGCTGTTGAGCCCCACCCGCTGGTGCACGAAGCGCGGACCCTCCTGCCCGTGGTTGCGCAAGGCGCGCACCACGCGCGCCAGTTCGGCGTCATGAGTGACCACCACGCCGCCTTCGCCCGCCGTGCCGAAGGTCTTCACCTGGACGAAGGAGAACACCCCGGCCTCGCCCCAGGTCCCCGCGGGCCGCCCGTGGAGCACCCCGCCCTGCGCGACCGCCGAGTCCTCCACCAGCCGTACGCCGTGCCGCCGCGCGATCTCCCGCATCGCGGGCATGTCCGCCATCACCGAGAACATGTGCGCCGGCATCACCGCCCTGGTGCGCGGGGTGATCGCCCGTTCCACCTCCGCCGGGTCCACGACCATCGTCACCGGGTCGATGTCCGCGAAGACGGGCGTGGCCCCCAGGTTGGCGACCGTGTTGCCGAGCGGGGCGCAGCCGTAGGCGGGCACGACGACCTCGTCCCCGGGCCCCACCCCCATCGCCGTCAGGATCAGGGTGAGCCCGGAGGTGCCGCTGGAGCAGGCCACCACCTCGGCCCCGTCCACCGTGGCGCGCAGCGCCTCCTCCAGGGCGGCGGTCCGCTCGCCCAGGATGAACCGCTGCCCGGCGACCGTGCCGGTGCGGCGCACGAGGTCGAGCAGCACCTCGCGGTCCTCCTCGAACAGGTCGGGCGCGAAGAAGGGGATCGTCCTCCCGCGGGTCACGGCTCGGGTCATGCGGCAGCCCTCCCGGTGAAGAAGCGGCGGACCAGCCCGCACACCGTGTCGAGGTCGGCGTCCGTCAGGTCCGGATGGAACGGCAGCGCGAGGGTCCGCCCGCAGGCGGCCTCGGCGTGCGGGAACTGTCCGCGCCGGTAGCCGAGTTCGGCGAAGCACGGCTGGAGGTGGAGCGGCACCGGGTAGTACGTCTCGGTGCCCACGCCGTGGTCGGCGAGGAAGGAGACGAGCGCGTCCCGCCGCTCGGCCTCCACCAGATAGACGTAGAACACCGCCTCTGTGGCGGCCGCGCGGGCGGCGAGGGTCGGCAGGCGCAGCAGACCGGGCACGTCACGCAGCCGCTCGGTGTACGCCGCCGCCAGCGCGGCCCGGCGACGCACGGCCCCCTCGAGCCGGGGCAGCTTCCCGAGCAGCACGGCGGCCTGGAGGTCGTCCATCTTGCTGTTGACGCCGTTGAGTTCGGTGGCGCTGGAGATGCCGGGGAAGTGGGCGAGGGTACGGGCGGTGCGCCCGTGGTGGCGCAGGGCCGCCACCCGCTCCGCGATCCGCGGGTCGTCGGTGAGGACGGCGCCCGCGTCACCGAGGGCGCCGAGCGTCTTGGTGGGGAAGAAGGACAGCACGCCGCCCGCCCCCAGCAGCCCCGCGTGCACACCGTTCCAGCGCATGCCGATCGCCTCGGCGCTGTCCTCGACGAGCGTCAGCCCGTGCCGCTCGGCCACCCGTGTCAGGGCGCTCATGTCGGCCAGTTGGCAGAAAAGGTGCACCGGCATGAGCATCGTGGTGCGCGCGGTGACCGCGTCCGCCGCCGAGCCGGGATCGAGCGTGTACGTCACAGGATCGATGTCGGCGAAGACCGGCCGGCCCCCCGCGAGGACGACGGAGGAGGCGGTGGCGAAGAAGCTGAACGCGGGCACGACGACCTCGTCGCCCGGGCCGAGCCCGCAGGCCCGCAGCAGCAGGACGAGCGCGTCGGTACCGCTGTTGACGGCCACGCAGTGGCGGGCCCCGGTCCACTCGGCCAGCGCCTCCTCCCATCTGCCGACCTGCCGCCCGTGCGAGTACTTCCCGTCGTCGATCACCTCGGTGACACGGGCGCGGATGTCGGGCCAGGCCTCCTCGAACGAGGCGGCCTGGGTGAAGAACGGCACCGGACGGGAGCGGTCCGGCGCCGGACCGGTGACGGGGCCGGCTGCGGTGGGGTTCATGGGTCCTCGGGGTCGGCGGCGGGTGTCGTCCGTACGGGGCCGGCCCGCGGCAGGGGGCGGCCCCTTCCCCGGCGGGTGAGCGGCCGCCGGGGAAGGGACCGGGTCTGCGCGGCCGGTGGGGCCGTCAGAGCAGGGCGACGTCGAGCTCGCCCGTGTGGTACTTGTGCACGGCCTGGACCAGCTCCTCGACGCTGAGCTGCCCGTCGTTGTCGGCGTCGATGGCCCGGAACGCCGTGTCGGCGGTGGACTCGTCGGCGCCGGTGGCCTTGATCCAGAGCTTGAACTCCTTGGGACTGACCTGTCCGTCACCGTCCTTGTCGCACAGGTCGAGGATGGAGGCGATGGTCGGCCGCACGACCTCGTCGAAGCCCGTCCGTCCCCGCGCGAGGATCTGGCGGTCGGCGAGGTCCTGGAACTTCTGCCGGTCCAGGGAGCCGTTCGGGCCCAGCTGGGCCTGCCCGGCGAGGTAGTTCCACATGCCGAGGTAGGCCTCGAGGAGTGCCTGGCCCTTGTCCGACGTCGGCGACTCGTCGAACGAGGCGAGGATGCGGCGGGCCTCGTGCTCCCAGTCGCCGCGGTCGATCCTGCCGTCTCCGTCGCGGTCCCACAGCTCGAAGCGCCGCTGGAGTCGCTCTTCCTGGACGGTGGGGGACATGGTGAACTCTCTTTCTGTCGGGTTCTGCCGGATCTCTGGGGTTCTCGGGGTCCGCGGGGTCTCCGGCCGGCTGTCCTGCCGCTGCCGGGGGGTGTGGATGACCGTGTGCAGACCCGTACGGAGGGCCGTCGTGCGCCCGTCCGCGGGGGGAGGCGTGCGGCCGCCCCGGGTGACCGTCGCCGCCAGCGCGATCCCCGCGAGAACGCAGGGCAGCACGAGCGAGACGGCCTGGGCGAACACCTCGGCCCCGGACGAGCGGCCGAAGTGCGCGCTGTGGAAGAGGAGATGGGGAGCGGAGAAGGCGAGCAGTCCGGCGGCGGCGGCCCGCACGAGCCACGGCCGCGGCACACAGGCGGCCCAGCCGAGCACCACCCCGAGGCCGAGCACCGCGGCGCCGAAATCGCGCAGCAGGTGCTCGTTGTAGGGCGGGAACAGCGCCACCCACGGGTGGCCCGGCAGCGGGAAGGCCGCGTAGAAGCCGCGAGGCAGCAGCAGCGCCCACGCGCCCGGCACTCCTTCACCGAGCGCCAGCACCACCAGGCAGCCCCGCGCCCACGACAGACGACGGCCTTCCAGGCGGGGAGCGTCGAGGGGGTGCGGCCGGCCCGTCCGCTGCGCGGCGCCGGTCAGACGCCGAGGAGGGGAGCGTCCTGCTTGCCCTCGTGGTAGAGGCCGACCGCCGTCACCAGCTCGTCGACACTGAGCTGTCCGTCACCGTTGGCGTCGATCGCCTCGAAGGCCCGGGCGGCGTCGATGTCGCCGCTGATGGCCTCCAGCCACCTGCGGAATTCCGCGGGGTTGACCTGGCCGTCGCCGTCGATGTCGCACAGGTCGACCATGGCCCGGATGCTCGGCCGCAGCACCTTCCCGAAGCCGGCCGCCCCGTGCCGGAGCATCTCCCGTTCGGCCACGCCGACGAACTGCTCCTTCGTCATGGACGAGCCCGCGGCGAGGTCCGCCCGTGCGACGAGGTAGTCGAACATCTGCGGGTACGCGTGCAGCAGCGCCTGGGCCCGGGGCGAACTCTCGTGCTCCCCGAAGGCGCGCACGATGCGCTGGGCCTCCCGTTCGAGGTCCGTGCGGTCGATGCGCCCGTCCTCATTGATGTCGTAGAGGTCGAAGCGCTGTTCCAGCCGCTTCCTCTGGGTGCCGGTGAGGGACATCTCTCTCCTTCTGGACGGACGGCAGGGCGGGAATTCTGGGACGTTCCCCTGGTTTTCCTTCGCGTTCTCCGCGTGTTCCTCGGTGGCGTGCCCATTCCTCCGCCGCTGCCGTCCGGCATGGGGGGTGAATCGTACGAATGCAGAATTACCCAGGTATTCCCGCGCCGAACTCACCCGGCGGCGGATAGCCCGTACGAGTGAGCGGAGGGGGGTGCGGGATCGCTCGGCAGTGCGAGAGGGGAATGTGTGACCGTCGGCCATCGTCCCTCGTCAACTCGGGTGTGTTGGTGGATCGTCCAAGGCTCGGACAGGCCCCCGGCGGTGCCGGCGGGCGCTTCGGGGGAGAGAGGTCTTCACTCGTTGGGGCGAACAGTCGCCGCCCCGGTGCGAAGCCGTCCCGGCCCGGTCATAAAGTCCTTGACGGTATTCCGGCAGGAATGCCGGAATGCCGGTGCGTCGAATGACGTGCCTGTCGATTCCCGTGCCTCCGCCGGGACCCGCCCGCGACCGCATGCACCCGGAGTGAATTCTGTGACCAGTGATTTCCGTATCAGTGATTCCCCGGCCAACGATTCAGAAATCGGTGATTCCTCGGCCAACGATTCAGTAATCGGTGATTCCCGGGCCAGGGATTCGCGGGGTGGTGGTTCTCCGGCCGGCGGTTCGGCGGGCCAGGGGCCCCCGCCCGGCGGCCCGCCCGCCGAGAGCCGGCTGCGCGCCTACGCCCGCCTGGGCAAGCTCGACGTCTACGACTACTACCCGGCCGTCGCCGTGGCGCTCTCGGCACTCGTTCTGCCCGGCGGCCGGCTCACCTCCGGGGCGCTCACGGCCTCGGCGCTCTTCCTGTGCGGCTCGGTCTTCGTGATCGTCGCGATGGTCGCCCTCGACGACGTCACCGGCTACCGCGACGGCAGCGACATCACCAACTACGGGCCGGACGACCCCCTGCGCAACAAACGCCGCAAGCCGCTGGTGTCCGGAGAGCTGACGGTCCGTCAGGCGCTCGTCTTCGCCCGCGTCACCGCCGTCATGGGCGCCCTCCTGTGGGCCGGCGCCGCCCTGACCGCCCCCCACCGGCCCACCTGGACACTGATGCTGCTCGCCGTCCTCTTCGTGGTGTCGCTGCAGTACTCCTACGGCCTGAAGATCAGCTACCACGGCTTCCAGGAGGCTTTCATCTGCGGACTGGGTGTCGGCATGGTGATGGCCACCTACGGACTGGCCGCCGGACACTTCTCCGGGTTCGTGCTCGTGCAGGGCGTGCTCTTCGGCCTCGGGCCGCTGATGTTCGGGGTGTACTCCAACACCAACGACATCCCCGGGGACCGCGCCGTGGGCCGCCCCACCGTGGCCGCCCTGACCACCCCCCGCGGCAACGCCGTCTTCGTCGGGGCGCTGTCCGCCGCCGAGTTCCTGCTCGGCCTCGCCGCCTCCGCCACCGGCCTCGCCCCGTGGTGGTTCGCGCCGCTGATGCTTCCCGTGACCGCCCTGCGCACCCGCCAGTACCTCCTCGGCTTCCGCACCGGGGACATCATGCGGGCCCGCCGGATCGGCTTCCGCGCGCACCGCCTCGGCTTCGTCCTGCTGATCGCCGCCAACCTCCTGGCCGGGGCGGAGGCCGCCGCATGAGCCCCGACCTCGACGTGGCCGTGATCGGCGCGGGCATCGCCGGCCTGACCACCGCGCACGAACTGCGGCGCGCCGGACTGGAGGTGCGCGTCTTCGAGGAACGGCCGTACGTGGGCGGCCGCATGCACTCCTTCCGGCACGACGGCTACACCATCGACGAGGGCGCCGAACAGATCTCCGCCCGCGGCTACCGCGCCACCTGGGAACTGCTCGCCCGCCTCGGCGTCACCGCCGCCGAGGTGCCCCGCATCGGCAGGGCCATCGGCGTGTGGCGGGACGGGCGCGCCCACCCGGGTGTCGCCGACCCCTCCGCGGTCCTGACCGGCGCCGGGCTCTCCCCACGCGCCCGCGCCGACCTCGCCCGCCTCCTGGCCTGGACGGCACGGCACCGCCGGCCCCTCGGCAGCGAACACCCCGAGCACAGCCCCGCGGGCGACCGCACCCTCGCCCGGTTCGCCCGCCGCTACCACCGGGACCTCCACGACTACCTCCTCCAGCCCGTCGCCTCCTGCTTCTTCGGCTGGGACACCACCCGCTCCGCCGCCGCGCCCCTGCTCGGCCTCCTGCACTCCGTGGGCCCCGTCTCCACCTGGCGGACCTACCACGACGGCATGGACCTCCTCGCCCGGCGGCTGGCCGGCGACCTCGACGTCGCCACCGCCCGCCCCGTGCGCGAGGTCGTCACCGAGGGGGACCGGGTCCGGCTGCGGACGGCCGGGGGCACCGTCACCGCCCGCGCGGCCGTCCTGTGCGTCCCCGCGCCCGTGGCCGCCCGGCTGCACGTCACCGCCCCCGAGGACGAACGCGCGCACCTCACCGCGTGCACCTTCACCCCCACCCTCAAGGTGAGCTGCCTGCTCGACCGGCCGCTCGCCCCGGCCTCCTCCACGGCCCTGTACGCGCTCCTCACCCCCGACGCCGAGGACGACACGCTCTCCGGCATCCTCGTCGACCACGCCAAACACCCCGGCCGCGCACCCGCCGGCAAGGGCCTGCTGACGCTCATGGCCGACCCGCGCCGCATCCCCGGACTGCGCGGTGCCTCCGAACGGGAGACCACCGACCTGCTCGTGGGCGCGGCCACCCGCTACGTCCCCGGCCTGCGGGAGGCCGCCCGCCGCCACTTCGTGCACCGCTTCACCCACGGCCTGCCCGAGGTCACCCCCGAGGCCCTGCGCGGCCGGGCCGCCTTCCAGGCCCGGCCCGCCCGCCCCGTCGAGTACGCCGGCGACTGGGTCCTGCTGCGCCCCGCCAGTGAGGCCGCCGTCCGCTCCGGGGCCCTGGCCGCCTCCCGGGTCCTCAGCCGGCTGCGCCCCGCCCCCACCACCGTCCGCACGGCCCGGCCGGCCGTCCCCGCACCGAGGAGCGAGGTCCGTGAAACCGCGTGACATGGGTGTCCTGTTCGACGAGTGCGCCGCACGCGGCAGTCGCACCACCGTCCACCTCGACCGCCCCTTCGACCTCGCCCCCGAGCGCGGCACCCGCTGGACCGTGCCCGGCCTCGCCGCCCTCGTCCGGGAGACGGCCGGCATGCTGGCCGCCGCCGGGGTCCGCCCCGGCGACCGGGTGGCCCTCGTCAAGCAGAACCACTGGGACTACGACCTGCTGGCCTGCGCCGCCGTCCGGATCGGCGCCGTGCCCGCACAGCTGTCCGCCCGGCTGTCCGGAGAGGCACTGGTGACGCTCCTCGCCCGGCTCTCCCCGGCCCTCCTCGTCACCTCCGCCCAGGTCCTCGCACGCGCCCGGCGCGAGGGCACCGACCCGGCCGCCGCGGCCGGCACCACCCTCGTCCTGGACGCCGAGGCGGACGTACCCGGCACCCTCGGCCCCGACGACGTCCGCGGCCACCCCGCGCCCCCGCCCGTCCGCAGGGGCGAGGACCGGCCACTGATCATCAACCACACCTCGGGCACCACCGGCGTGCCCAAACTCGTCACCCACTCCACCCGCACGATCATCGGCGAACTCGCCCGCTTCGAGAGCGTCCGCTACCCCCGCATCGGCGTACGGCGCGAGGACACCCTGCTCAACGCCAGTTCCTTCGCCCACGGGCGCACGTTCTGCTGGACCGCGAGCACGCTGTGCCTGGCCCCCGCCGAGATCGTCCTCGTCACCGGCCCGGACCCCGACCTCGCGGACCCGCTGCTGCGCACCCACCCGCCCACCCTCGTCGAGGCGACCCCCGCCACCTACGTCCGCCTCCGGCCGCTGACCGAGCGGCTGGACAACCCCTTCCGCGACGTCCGCCTCTTCGTCAGCACCTACGACGCCGTCCACCCGCCCACCGTCCGCGCCTACCTGACCGCCAGCCGGCACCGGGCCCCGCTGTGGATGCAGGGCTGGGGCCAGACCGAGACCGGTCCGCTCACCTTCCGCTTCCACACCCGGGCGAGCACCGAGGAGGGCCGCGGCCCCGGCAGCCGCAACCTCGGCCGGCCGGTACCCGTCAAGACCCGGCTGCGGGTGGTCGACCCCGACACCCTCCGGCCCGTGCCCCGGGGCCGGCCCGGAGTGGTGCTCGCCCGCACCAGGGCCCGCGCCCTCGGCTACGTCGGCGAGGAGGACCGCTGGGCCGCGAAACTGCTCGGCGACTGGTGGAACACCGGCGACATCGGCCGCCTGCGGCGGGACGGCAGCGTGGAACTGCTCGACCGCGAGGTCGACCACGGGCCCGGCCTGAGCTGCCTGCGGGCCGAGGACGTGCTGGAGGAACGGCTGCCCTCGGCACTGGAATGCCTCGTGCTGAGCGGCGCCGAGGGCCCGCCCCTGCCCGTGGTCGTCACCGCCGACGGGCACCTGGACGCGGACGCCTGGCGCACCGCGACGCACGGCCTGCCGCCCCTGGCCGCACCCGTCGCCCTCACCTGGGATCAGGTCCCGCGCACCGACACCGGCAAGGTCCGCCGCACGGTGCTGCTGCGGCAGCTCACCGGCACGGCCGGCACCGGCGGCTCCGGCCGCTGGACCTGAACGAGGACCACCGCGGGGCCCACGACAGGGGCCCGCGACACGGAAGGGAGCAAGACACCGCATGCCCGCACACCTGGTCGAGGACCCCGGCTACGTCTTCGACGACGACGAGGCGCACCGCCGGGAACAGCACCGCTGCCTCGCCGAGGCCTACGACGCCGCCACCTTCGCGCGGCTCGCGGAGACCGGGGTCACGCGCGGCTGGCGCTGCCTGGAGATCGGCTCGGGCGGCGGCAGCGTCGCCGCCTGGCTCGCCGAGCGCGTCGCCCCGGACGGCGAGGTCCTCGCCACCGACCTCGCGCCGCACCGCATCCCGCACCGGCCCGGGCTGACCGCGCTGCGGCACGACGTGGCCACCGACCCGCTCCCCGAGGCCGCCTTCGACCTCGTCTTCGCCCGCCTCGTCCTCCAGCACGTGCCCGAACGGCTCGCCGTCCTCGGCAAGCTGGCGCGGGCACTGAAACCGGGCGGCCGGCTGCAGATCGAGGAGTTCGACACCTCCTACGAGCCGCCCCTGCTCACCCCCGACGAGGAATCGGCACGCCTGTACGAGAGATTCCTCGCCACCAAGTGCGCCGTCATGCGGGCCGCCGGCGGCGATCCCGAGTGGGGGCGGCGCGCCCCGGCCGCGATGCGGGCCGCCGGACTCGTCGACGTCGACCCCAGGCCCCGCGTCGAACTGCGCACCGCCGACTCGCCCGGACTGCGGCTGCAGCTCCACCACACCCACCACCTGCGGGACAAACTCCTCGCGGCCGGAATGACGGACGAACAGCTCGACCGCGTACGGGCGTTGATGCGGGACCCCGGCTTCCGGGCCGCCTCCAGCGTCCTCTACTCGGTACAGGCTCGCCGCCCCCTCGACGGGCCCCTCCCGGGAGCCAGCCGATGACCCTCGCCGTGCCGCCCGCCCGCACCGGCCCGGACGTCGCCAGGCGCGTGGCCGGACGGCTGCTCGCCCTGACCGGCGCACCGGACACCGCCGCAGTCACCTGCGCCGTCGACTGGTCGGGCCCACTGGACCTCGCCCTGTCCGGGGAACGGGACGTCCAGGCGGCCTGCGGCCTCATGCACGTCCACGGCCGCGCCGCCGGCCGGCCCACCCCGCTCGCCGTGGACTACGCCTCCACCGTCGCCGGCGTCCTCGCCGCCCAGGGCGTGACCGCTGCCCTGATCGCCCGCACCAGGGGCGCCCGCCCCGCCGCCGTGCGCACCTCGGTCGCCCAGGCGGCGCTGCTCGCCCTCACCCAGTACCTGGCGGCGGCGACCGCCGAGGAGGACGGCACCCCCGAGCCCTCCGGGGCGGACGGCCCCGGAGCCCCCGGATTCGTCTCCCGCGACGGCGTCCGCCTCGAACTCGAAGCCCTCGACGCCGAACCGTGGATCGCCTTCTGGCGGCGGCTCGGCGCACCGCCGGACGCCGTCCGCCGAGGCTGGCGCGCCTTCCAGGGACGGTTCGCGACCGCCGTCAGCCCGCTGCCGCCCGCGCTGGCCGCCACCGTCCGCGGCCTGCCGTTCACCGTGCTGCGGGCGGCGGCGGACGCGGCCGGGGCGAGCCTGCTGGCCGTGCGGGAGGACCCGGCACCTCCGGCCGGCGTCCCCCCGTGGACACTCGCCCCGCTCCCGGGCGGCGGCGCCCCCCGCCCGGCCGGGCCGGACACCGCGCCGCCCCTGGACGGACTGCGTGTCGTGGAGTCGACACGACGCGTCCAGGGGCCGCTGGCCGGCCACCTCCTGCGCCTGCTGGGCGCGGAGGTCGTCCGCGTCGAACCCCCCGGCGCCGACCCGATGCGCGGCATCCCGCCCCTGACGGGCGACTGCTCGGCCCGGTTCGCCGCCCTCAACGCGGGCAAGACCGTCGTCGAGGCCGACCTCACCACCGGGTCCGGACGCGCGCGGGTGCGCGAACTGGTCCGCGGGGCCGACGTCTTCCTGCACAACTGGGCGCCCGGCAAGGCGGCCGCCCTCCGCCTGGACGCCGGGGACCTCGGCCGGGTGCGGCCCTCCCTCGTGTACGCCTGGGCGTCCGGCTGGGGCGAGGCACTCGGCCCCCGGCCACCGCTGGGCACCGACTACCTCGTCCAGGCCCGCAGCGGCCTCGCCGCCGCCCTCCGCCCGGCCGGCGAAGCGCCCACGCCCTCCCTGATGACCCTCACCGACGTCCTCGGCGGACTCCTCAGCGCCCAGGCCGTCCTCGCGGCACTGCTCGAACGGCTGCGCAGCGGACAGGGCCGGCGGGCGGACTCCTCGCTGTACTCCGCCGCCGCGCTCGTCCCACGCCCGCGACACCGTGTCCACTGGGGCCCGTACGACCGTCCGCTGGCCACGGGCGAGGGCCACCTGTGGCTGGGGCCCGAGGCCCGGGCCCACCCCGAGCGCGTGGCCCGCGCGCTGGGCGCCCCGGCCACGGGGGACCCCGAGGCACTCGCCGCCCGCGCCCGCGCCCTGACCGCCGGCGCGCTGCTGCCCCGGCTGGCGGCGGCCGGAGTCTCCGCGCTCCCCGTGTGCACCGACCTCGCCGCCCTGGCCCGCGACCCCCGCCTCGCCCCCGCGCTCCACACCGGCGCCTACGCCGCCCCCCGCACCCCCTGGGAGTTCGCATGACGCGCCTATGGACCTCCTCGGCCGGCGTGGAGATCCGCGACCTGGTGCCCGCCGCGCTGCGCCGCTCCTGGGTCGCCCGCGGCCACTGCCCCGACCGCGACCTCTACTCGCTCTTCGCCGCCCATGTGCGCGCCCACCCCACCCGCACGGCCGTCGTCGACGCGGCGGGCGCCCTCGACTACGCCGGCCTCGACGCGGAGGTGCGCCACCTCGCCGCCCGCCTGGCCGAACGAGGCCTGGGCGCACGGGACATCATCGCCGTCCGGGTGCCCGACGGGCGCCGCGCGGTGGCCGCGGAACTCGCCGTCGCGGCACTGGGCGCCCTCGTCCTGCCCTACCCGCCCGGGCACGGCAGCCGGGGCCCCGCGAGCCTCCTCGCCCGCTCCCGGGCCCGTGCGGTGATCGTCGAGCACGCCCGCGACGCACTGCCGGACACCCCGCTCCCGCACCTGGAGGCCGTGTTCTCCTGGGGGGAATCGGCACACCCGAAGGGAGTCCGGCTCACCGCCCCCGCACGGGAGCCGTTCCGGCCGCGTCCCGTCGACCCGGAGGCGCCCGCACGCATCCTCGTCTCCTCCGGGTCCGAGGCCGAACCGAAGATGGTCGCCTACTCCCACAACGCGATGGCGGGCGGCCGCGCCAACTACCTGCGCGCCCTGGCCTGCGGCGACCCGGAGGGCATGCGCAACCTCGTCCTCGTGCCGCTCGCCTCCTCCTTCGGCTCCCTCGGCACCTCCGTCACCGTGGCCGCCCTGGGCGCCACGCTGCTGGTCCAGCGGGCCTTCGACCCGGGGGAGGCGCTGCGGACGCTCACCGCGCACCGCCCGACGCACGTCTTCGGCGTCCCCACGATGCTGCGCCGGCTCGCCGAGGCGCCCCCGCCGCCCGGCGAGGACCTGAGCGGGCTGCGCGCCCTCGTCTCCAGCGGCGCGGCACTCCCCGAGGCCACGGCGGCACTCTGCGTCCGCCGCTTCGGACGCCCGGTCGTCACCGTCTACGGCTCCTCCGACGGCGTCAACTGCCACACCGCCGCCACCGGACTGTCCCCGGAGACCGGCACCGGCCTGCCCGATCCGGCCGTCACCGAACTACGGGTGGCCCCCGGCACCGGCGAGATCCTCGCCCGGGGCCCCATGACGCCGCTGTGCCACGTGGCGGCGCCCGAGCTCGACCTGCGGCACCGCACCCCGGACGGCTGGGTCCGCACCGGCGACCGGGGCCGCCTGGACGCCCACGGCAGGCTCCACGTCCTCGGCCGCCTCCGGGGGACCGTCCTGCGCGGCGGCTACACCATCAGCCCCGCCGAGGTCGAGGAGGCACTCGCCGCCCACCCCGCCGTCGCCGAGGCCGCCTGTGTCGGCGTGCCCGACGAGGAACTGGGTGAGCGCCTGTGCGCCTGCGTGCGCCAGCCGCCCGGCACCCCCGCGCTCACCCTGCGGGACCTCACCGGCTACCTGGAGACCGCCCGCGGACTGGAACGCCGCAAACTCCCCGAACTCCTGCTCCGGGTGACCGAGATGCCACTCGGCCCGACCGGCAAGATCTGCCGCAGGACGCTCACCCGGCTGGCGGTGGCCGGAGCGACCCGCCCCGGCGCACCGCGCGACCGGGCGCACCCGTCCGCCTGACCGTCGGGCGGACGGGGCTTCGGGCCGGACGGTCCGTCAGCAGTACAGGTTCCCGCCCGCCGACGTGCCGAGGAGGCCCACGAACCGCTGGTAGGCGTCCACCCGGCTCTGGACCTGTGCGGGGTTGCGGCCGTCGCACTCCAGGGAGCCGTTGATGCTGCGGATGGTCTGGCCGAAGCCCGCGCCGTTGACCATCGCGTTGTGCGGGGTCATGCTGCCCGGGCCCGACTGGGTGTTCCAGTACCACAGGCCCGTCTTCCAGGCGACGGAGGCGTCGGACTGCACCAGGCCCGGGTTGTTGAGCAGGTCGATGCCGAGGGCGTCGCCGGCCGCCTTGTAGTTGAAGTTCCAGCTGAGCTGGATGGGGCCGCGGCCGTAGTACGCCGACTGGCCCGCGGGGCAGCCGTAGGGCTGGTTCCAGTCGCAGTAGTGCGGGTAGTTGGCGGTGTTCTGCTCCACGACGTACACCAGCCCGCCGGTCTCGTGGCTGACGTTGGCGAGGAACGCCGCCGCCTCCTGCTTCCTGACGGTGTCGCTGCCGGTGTTGGCGAAGCCGGGGTAGGCGCTCAGTGCGGCCCGCAGACCGCTGTACGTGTAGAACGAGTTCCGGTTCGGGAACATCTGGTTGAACTGCGCCTCGCTCACCACGAAGCCGGAGGGGTTGGTGGAGCCGCCGTCGTCGCAGGCGTAGGGCTCCCAGTACCAGGTGCTGATGGTGGGGTCGTAGCCCGGGTTGTCGTGCTCGGCGATGTACGCCCTGCCGTCGGTGTAGCGGACGATGTCGCCGGTGGCGTAGGACCGTCCGGCCGCCCAGCTCGGGTAGCTGGAACAGGACGCGGCGGCCGTCGCGGAGGCGGGGGTGGACGACAGCAGCGGCGCGGCGGTGCCGAGCACGAGCGTGGCCAGGAGGGCGGAAAGGCGAGCGGAGAGTCGGCGCTTGGGCACGGGACCACTTCCTCGGGGTACGGGCCGCACCGAGGGCAGGGCGAAGCCTGCCGCGTACACGCCGGCGGGGACCGGCGGTCGTCACGGTGCGGCCGCGGTGGGGGGTGACACCCACTCAAGCGCATTGGTATGTACCAGTCAAGGTATAGACCAATAGGATCTCCGCTCCGCCCCGCCTCCCCGCTCAGTCGGTCCCGGGCGCCCAGCCGCTCACCGCGAAGCGGCTGCCGTCCCGCCGGACCTCGACCGCGCCCGGGCCCGCGAAGTGCGCCGGAACCACCAGTTCCCGCCGGTCCGCGGCCTGTTCGAGCACCGCCCGGCGGGTCGCGGCGGCCGCGCGCGGATCCTCGCAGAAGCAGCTGTTGAACCGGGGGTCGAGGATCTGCACGGGGCTGTGCAGCATGTCCCCGACGAAGACGGCGCGGTCCCCGCCGGAGGACAGCCGGACGACCGAGGAGCCCGGGGTGTGCCCCGGCGCGGGCTCCAGGGTCAGGTGCGCGTCGACACGGTGGCCGCCCTCCCACAGCACGGCACGGTCGAGCACCGGCGTGACGCTGTCCTCGTACACCAAGTGGCTCCCCTCGCGCCGCCGTTGCTCGTACTCGTCCCGGGGGACGGGCCGGCGGTGGGCGTTGCGGGGGTCGAAGTACTCCTTGTCGGCCTTCGGGATCAGATAGGTGGCGTTCGGGAAGGTCGGGACCCAGGAGTCGCCGTCCAGGCGGGTGTTCCAGCCGACGTGGTCGTAGTGGACATGCGTGTTGATCACGACGTCCACGTCCTCGGGCCGGACGCCGGCCCGCGCCAGACGGTCCAGGAAGTCCGTGCGCAGATGGTCGAAGAGGGGCACCTGCGGCCGGGTCCGGTCGTTGCCCGCCCCCGTGTCCACCAGGACCACCCTGCCCTCGCTGCGCAGCACCCAGGTCTGGACGGCGCCGTGGTACGCGTCGGTCTCCGGACGCCAGTGGTCCGGGGCCAGCCAGGACTCGTTCTCGCGCCAGATCTCCGGCGGACTGTCCGGGATCATGAACCGGGCGGGGGCGATCTCGCCCTGCCACTCGACCACCTTCGTGACCTCGACCTCGCCGAGCCGGAAACGCTGCATAGTGTGCATACGGCCACGCTAGGACGGACCGGTGAGCGAATCCATGCGCAAACGACTCATTCACCTGCGCGATCGTCTCAACGGCGGCACTTCCGGTGCGCCGGCCGCTCCGGGTACGGTGAAGGCGTGGACGTACTCAGCGACGTGATCACCACGATGCGCACCGGCCGTCCGGCCTCCCGCCGGCTCCGGGTGGACGCGCCCTGGTGCTACCGGTTCGACCCCTACGAGGGCGCCGGCTTCCACATCCTGCTGCGCGGCACCGGCTGGCTGCTCGCCGAGGGCGCCGAACCCGTGCCGCTGGCCACCGGCGACGTCGTCCTGGTGCCGCACGGCAGCGCCCACGTCCTCTCCCACGTGCCCCGGCCCGAGGGGGCGGTCCCGCTCGACGACGCGGAGGCGGAACCGGAGGGACGCGTCGAGTTCCTGTGCGGCAAGTACCGCCTCGACCACACGCGCGGGCACCCCCTGCTCGGCTCGCTGCCCGACGTCGTCCACCTTCCCGCCGGACCCGGCCGCCACGCTGAGCTGCGCGCGGCCGTCGACCTCCTGGCGGCCGAGGTGACCGGCGGCCGCTCGGGCCGGGACGCCGTCGTCTCCGGGCTGCTGGACCTCCTGCTCGTCTACATGGCGCGCGCCTGGTTCGAGGAGCACCCCGAGGACGGCTGGCCGCGCGCCCTGCGCGACCGCGAGGTCGCCGCCGTGCTGGAGGCGCTGCACACCGAGCCCGCCGCGCCCTGGCGGCTGGAGGAGCTCGCCGCCCGCGTCGGCCTGTCCCGCGCGACCCTGGCCCGGCGCTTCACCGCGCTCACCGGGCAGCCGCCGATGACCTACCTGACCTGGTGGCGGATGACCAGCGCGGCCCATCTGCTGCGGACCGGCGAGCAGCCGCTCACCGCCGTGGCGCGGCAGGTCGGCTACGGCTCGCCGTTCGCGTTCTCACACGCCTTCAAACGCCACTTCGGCCGGACACCCGCCCAGTTCCGTTCGGACGCCTCCCCGCCGGAACCACGCTGACGGCGGCACGCGGGGGCCGGTCCCCGTTCCCGGCCGCCGCCGGGGCGGGCGCCACCGCGTCGCCCGACTCCAGGCGCAGCATCGCCTCCTCGTCCGGGGTGCCCGGCGCCGCCTGGTAGACCACCATCCGCTGGCCACCCGTCCGGGCCAGCCGCATGACCTCGTAGGTGAGGGTCATCACGCCCACCGCCGGATGCCGGAAGCGCTTCTGTCCGCCGCCGCGCTCGCAGACGTCGTACCGTTCCCAGAGACGCGCGAACTCCGGTGACTTCAGAGTCAGTTCGCCGACCAGTGCGGTCAGTTCGGGGTCGTCGGGATCCGCTCCGGCGACCGCCCTGAGGTGGGCGAGCGAGGAGGTGACCGTGTCCTCCCAGGACTCGTACAGCGTGCGGCCGACCGGATGGAGGAAGAGGTAGCGGGTCAGGTTGCGCCGCTCCTCCGGCCAGTCCCACAGACCGGGCAGCAGCCGCCGGCCGGGCGGATTGGCGGCCAGCACCCGGTTGTAGCGGCTCACCACGTACCCGGGCAGCGGACGGACCGATTCCAGCATCCGCAGCACCGAGTCGCGCACGGTGTGGTCCGCGGAGGCGGGCAGCTCGCCGACCCTCCCCGAGGCCAACTCGGCCAGCTCGTGCAGCCGTTCGTAGCCGTCCCCGCGCAGCCGCAGGGCGCGCCCGAGGGCGTCGAGGACGGCGGGGGAGGGGTTGGTCTCGCGGCCCCGCTCCAGCCGGATGTAGTAGTCGACGCTGACCCCGGCCAGCGCGGCAAGCTCCTCCCGGCGCAGCCCCGGAGTGCGGCGCAGTCCCGCGCCCGCCGGAAGCCCCACCTCCTCGGGCCGCACCTGCGCCCTGCGGGCCTTCAGGTATCTGCCGAGTTCGGTGCCCCGCGCTTCCGTCGCTGCCATCCGGCCATTCTCGCAGGAGGTGACGGCGTGTGGGGGGCCGTGTCAGGGCCAGGAACCCCGCACCCCGGGAACGAGGCGGTCTGCCGCGCGGGGGCGCGGCGGAGGAGAGTCGATGCCGGAGCGGGCGGCCCGGCCGCCGGGGACCAGGGGGTGCGAGACACCGGTCCGCGTCCCCGACGGTCCGTGGCCGCCCGCCCGCCCGTCGCATCCGCAGGCCGGTGGTGGCGCGTGAGCCCACCCCCACGCCCTCACCGGCCGCGATCCGCACACCGGCCGCGATCCGCACACCGGCCGCGATCCGCACACCGGCCATCCGCACACCGGCCATCCGCACACCGGCCATCCGCACACCGGCCACCCGCACACCGGTCCCCGCGCCCCGGGAACCGCCCCGGGTGCCCGACCGCCCAAGGAGTCACCATGCCGCCCACACCGTCCCCCTCCTCCACGCCGACCACACGGACCACACCGACCGCACGGACGACGCCGACCGAGCCCACCGTGCCGGCCGCTCCCCGGTCCCGGCCGGGCCCCCCGGGCGGCAGCGGCGGGGGAGCGGGCCTGCTCGCCTCACTGCTCGGCTTCACGGTCATCACCATCGACGTCTCCGCCGTCAACATCGCCCTCCCCGCCATCGGGAACTCCCTGCACGGCGGCATGACCGGGCTGCAGTGGGTCGTGGACGCGTACACCCTGATGTGCGCGGCCCTCATGCTCTCCGCCGGTGCCCTCGCCGACCGTGCCGGTGCCCGCCGCGCCTACGCCTGGGGCGTCGCCCTGTTCACCCTCGCCTCCCTCGGCTGCGCGCTGGCGCCCGGCATCGGGGCGCTCGTCGCCGCGCGCGCGGCGCAGGGCGCCGCGGCCGCCGTCGTCATGCCGGCCTCCCTCGCACTGATCCGCCAGGTCTACGAGGACCCGCGGGCCCGGGCCCGCGCCCTCGCCCTGTGGGCGGTCGGCGGCTCGGTGGCGATGGCCGCCGGCCCGGTGCTGGGCGGTCTGCTCACCGACGCGGCCGGCTGGCGGGCGGTGTTCCTGCTCAACCTGCCGGTGGGCGTGGTGATCCTGGGCCTGCTGGCGCGGGTGCCGCGCTCCCCGTCCCGGCCCGCCGCCCTGGACCTCGGCGGCCAGGCGACCGCCGTACTCGCCCTCGCGGGGCTGGCCTTCGCGGTGATCGAGGGCGGCCACCGGGGCTGGAGCAGCGCGCCCGTGCTCGCCGCCGCCGTGCTCGCCCTCGTCTGCGCCGTGGCCTTCCGGGTGGTGGAGGCCCGGCATCCGCGGCCGATGGTGCCGCTCGGCATGCTGGCGGAGCGCCGGGTGTCCGTGCCGCTCGCGGTCGGGTTCGCGGTCAACGCCGCCTTCTACGGAGGCATCTTCGTCCTCGGGCTGTACTACCAGCAGATGCGGGGGATGTCGGGGACCGAGGCCGGGCTGATGTTCGTGCCCCTGTCGGCGGTGGTGACCGTGACGAACCTGCTCTCGCCCAGGCTCGCCGAGCGGTACGGGCGGCGGCCGGTGCTCGTGGCCGGGCAACTGGTGTTCGCCGGGGCGATGGTGGCGATGCTGCCGCTGGCGGCGCACACCCCGCTGTGGCTCGTCCTGGTCCTGCTGCTGCCGCTGAGCATCGGCGGGGCGGTGGTGGTCCCCGCGCTCACCGCGCTCCTGATGGACGCCGTCCCCGGGGAGCGCGCGGGCACCGCCTCGGGGCTGCTCAACTCCCTGCGCCAGACCGGCGGCGCCCTCGCCGTCGCCCTCTTCGGCAGCCTGCTGGCAGGCCCCGGCGGCGCGTTCTCGCTGCCGGGCATGCGCGCTGGCCTCCTCGCCGTCGCCGTACTGCTGCTCGCCACCGCCGCGCTCTCCCGCGTGCTGCTGCCGCGCGAGTGAGGTATTGCCGCGAGGGGCCGGCGGTGCCTCGCCTACGCTCGGGGCATGACGATCCGGTACACATGGCGGGGCGGCTTCGACAACGCCGCCCTCGAGACGCTGCACGCCGAGGGATTCGGGCACCCGGCCGGGAACACCGACTGGCGTGCCCGGCTGGAACGCCACAGCCTCGGCTGGGTGTGCGCCCTGCGCGAGGACGCCCTGGTCGGCTTCGTCAACGTGGTCGGGGACGGCGGCGCGCACGCCTTCCTGCTGGACACGGTCGTCGCCCGCGGCGAGCGGGGGAGCGGGATCGGCACCGCGCTCGTCGCCCGCGCGGCGCAGGAGGCTTGCGCCGCCGGGTGCGAGTGGCTGCACGTCGACTTCGAGGAGCACCTGCGACACTTCTACCTCGAGGGGTGCGGCTTCCGGGAGACGGCGGCGGGACTCCTCGCCCTGTGACATCCGGGGCGCGGCCCGCGCTCACCGCGCGGGCGGGCGCGGCGTTCCGGCCGTGAACTCCTCGCTGCCGAGGACCCGCAGCAGCTCCAGCCGTTCACGGGTCTCCGTGTCCGCCGGGGTGAGCACCAGCAGTTGCTGGTTCCGGTCGGGGGTCACCAGCGTCTCGCAGTCCATCACCAGCTGCCCCACCCGCGGATGCAGGAAGGTCTTGCGGTCGGCGCGCCGCACCGCCACCTCGTGCTCCTGCCACAGCCGGTCGAACTCGGAGCTCGCCGCCCGCAGCCGCGAGACGAGCCCGGCGACCTCCGGGTCGCCGGCCCGGCGTCCCGCGGCCGCGCGCAGATCGGCCACGAGCCCGCGTGAGTGGTGCTCCCACTCCCGCGGCGGGCGGACCGCCCGGACCTCGGGCTCGGTGAACCAGCGGTGGGCCAGATAGCGCCGGTCACCGGTGAGGCCCGTGTCCGCGCCTCCGACGAGCGTCGACATCCGGTTCCGGGCGAGGACCTCGCCGAGGTCGGAGAGGACCACGGCCGGGGTGTCGCCGAGCAGGTCGAGCATGCGGATCAGCCCGGCGCGGGCCATCCGGGCCACCCCTTCGGCGGGCGGCGGCCGGTGCCCCGCCAGGTGGAACAGGTGGGCGCGCTCGTCCTCGGACAGCCGCAGCGCCCGGGACAGCGCCCCGAGCAGCTGCGGCGAGGGCTGACTGCTGCGGCCCTGCTCCAGCCGAACGACGTAGTCCACGGACATGCCCGCCAGCATGGCCACCTCCTCCCTGCGCAGACCGGCGGTACGGCGGCGGGGGCCGTCGGGGATCCCCACCTCGGCCGGACGGATCGCCTCACGGCGGCGGCGCAGGAAATCGGCGAGCTGCTCACGTTCCATACGCCCATGGTCCTCCCGGGCCGGCGGCGCATCCAGGGAGCGCCGCTCCCATGAGACACGCTCCGCTTTCGCGCCCCGCGGCGGCCGACCACAGTGGTGGTGCACCGACGAACCGAGGAGCGAACGATGCAAGAGCGAACCCTGGGCAGCACCGGACCGGCCGTCTCCGCGCTGGGGCTGGGCGCGATGAGCATGTCCGGCGTCTACGGCGAGACCGACCGCGCCGAGAGCATCGCCACCGTGCACGCGGCCCTGGACGCCGGCGTCACGCTGATCGACACCGGCGACTTCTACGGCATGGGCCACAACGAGATGCTGCTCGCCGAGGCGCTGCGCGGCCGGGACCGGGACAGCTACCAGCTGAGCGTCAAGTTCGGCGAGCTGCGGGGCCCGCTGCCGGGGCCCGGCACGCGGGACTGCCGCCCCGAGGCGGTACGGAACTTCCTCGCCTACTCCCTGGCCCGGCTGGGCGCCGACCACATCGACATCTACCGTCCCGCCAGGCTCGACCCGGCGGTGCCGATCGAGGAGACGGTGGGCGCGATCAAAGAGCTGATCGAGGCCGGGTACGTACGCCATCTGGGCCTGTCCGAGGTCGACGCGGCCACGATCCGCCGGGCGCACGCCGTGCATCCGGTCGCCGACCTGCAGATCGAGTACTCGGTGCTCTCCCGCGCGGTGGAGCCCGAGATCCTGCCCACCCTGCGGGAACTCGGCATCGGCATGACGGCGTACGGCGTCCTCGGCCGCGGCCTGCTCTCCGGCCACTGGCAGGCCGGCCAGGAGGCCGCCCCGGGCGACTTCCGCGCCCACAGCCCGCGGTTCGCGAAGGAGAACGTCGCGCACAACCTGGCCCTCGTGGAGGCCCTGCGGACGGTCGCCGAGGCGAAGGGGTGCACGGTCGCCCAGCTCGTCATCGCCTGGGTGGCCGCGCGGGGCGAGGACATCGTGCCGCTGGTCGGCGCGCGGACCCGGGAACGACTGGCGGAGGCGCTGCCCGCGCTGGAGGTGCGGCTCACCGAGGACGACCTCGCCGCGATCGAGAAGGCGGTTCCGAGGGGCGCCGCGCGCGGCGACCGCTACCCGGCGGGGGCCATGTCCGCCCTGGGCGTGGGGAACTGAGCGCCGGACCCGCGGGGACGGCCCCGCGGGTCCCGGGAGGGCGGCGGGTCAGCGCACGGGGAAGCCGAAGGTGTAGCCCTGCTCCTTGAGCCAGGGCAGGATCTGGCGCAGCGCCTCGACGGTCTCGGCGCGGTCGCCACCCGCGTCGTGGAAGAGCACGGTGGGGCCGTTCGAGATCTCCTGCTTGACCGTGGCGACGATGGCGGCCGTTCCGGGGTGCTCGAAGTCCTTGGTGTCGACGTTCCAGCCCAGCGGCCGCATCCCCCGGGAGGCGGCCAGAGTGCGGCTGTAGGGGGTGAACGCGCCGCCCGGCGCGCGGTAGTACTGCGGGCGGACGCCGCCGGAGGCCTTGGTGATCATGCGTTCGGCGTCCAGGATCTGCTGCGACTGGTAGGCCTCGGGCTTCTTGTCCATGGCGACGTCGTGGGCCACCGTGTGGTCGCACAGCCGGTGCCCGTCCGCCACCACGGCCTTCACCAGGTCCGGGTGGGCCTCGGCCTGGGAGCCGACCATGCAGAAGGTCGCCTTCACCCCGTTCTCCTCGAGCACCTTCAGCACCTGCGGCGTCCACGTCGGGTCGGGGCCGTCGTCGATGGTGATGTTGACACCGCGGTCACCGCGGTCCGAGGCGTGGGCGATGTCCACCGACACCTTCGCCGGGGCACGGTCGGACGGGGCGGTGGAGTGCGCCGCGGTGTCCCGCGCCTTCTGCCCTTCGGCCGCGCCGGCTCCCGCGGTCCACAGCGCGGTGGCCGTGACCGCCGCCGTCACACCGACCGCCGCCACGAACACCCGGCCGTGCCAACCCCGCCCGCCATGCCTGCTCATGCTCCGCCGCTCCGTCCGTGCTGTTCCGCGTCGTCCCGTTGCACCCCATCAGACAGCAGAAACGGGCCCGGGGATCCCGCTGTTACCGATCAAGGACAATCTGGCGGGGAACCGGGGACAACGCGGACGCCGCCGCTGCGGACGGGGCGTCACCACCGGCGGCGGGAACACCGACCGGCGCTCCCGCCGCCGACGGCGCTGCCCCAACAGCCGCGACACGCAGGGGGGTTGCCTCTACACTCGGTCCTCTTCCGACGCTGGAGGACACATGACCACCGCACCGTTGAGCGGGACCGACTTCTCCCCGCTGCTGCGTACCGACTTCACCGACGACGCGGCCTGGCGGACGCTGCTGGACGACATCGACAAGAGCTGGCTGACCGTCATGGACGATCCGGCCCACGAGGGGTTCTCCCCGGACCGGTTGCTCGCGCTGGTACCGGACGGCTCCTGGTACCCGGTGCTCGTGGTGGCCGACCGGGACACGTTCCGCGGGGAGGAACGCACCCTGCTCCTGGTCGACGTCCGCGAGGAGCCGGGCCGCACGTTCCGCGCGGCCGTCCCCGACGCGTTCGACTCCGCCCTCGGCAATCTGGCCATCGACAACCAGACCTTCGACGACTACCTCGCCTCCGGGTCGCTCGGCGAGGACGGCGTGTACCGCCTCCACGAGCGCCACCGCCAGGCACTCGCCGCGCTGCGGGGCGCGGCGGACCCGCAGGGCGCCCCCGCGTTCGCGTCGGTGCGGGGACGGGTGCCGGGGCCGGGGAATCAGCCCCGCTGACCGCCGCCGGCCGCGAGGGTGTCCCGGACCAGGCGGGGGGCCTTCTCACCCAGCACGATGTGCACGTCCAGGCCCGGCAGGGCGGGCAGCGCCGCCCAGTGGGTGACGGGCTCCTCGCAGGGCGGGCCGCCGTAGGGGTGGCGGACGACGCGGTCGGAGTCGACGAAGCAGTCGAGGTGCTCGGTGCCGTCCTCGGCGAAGTGGCGCCGGGTGAAGTACATCGGCAGCACGATCCAGAAGGCCTCCCCCGAGGCGGGATCGTCCCCCTCCCTTTCCGGCGGGTAGCGCCCGGTCACCGCCGCCGCCACCGGCAGCCCGTCCCGGGGGAGCCGCTCGCGGGCGTCCACCCACTCCACCGTCGCTTCCACAGGCGCTCCGCTCCTCGCTCGGGGTTCGGGACGCCCCATTGTGCGCGGTGCGTGCCCGTGGGGCCAGTGGCGCACGGGGGCGCCGCCCCCCACCGTGGCGGTGACGGCCGGGCGGTGACGGCCCCTCGGTTCTCAGGCGGTGCCCATGATCTCCCCCGCACGGACCTCGTGCAGGTAGGCCTCGGCCCGCTCCCGCGCCACGAGCCGGCCGGGGTCGCGGCCGCTGAGGACCCAGAAGAACGTCGGCCCGATGAGCAGGGCCGTGGCCTGGTCGAGCGGGAGTTTTCCGCGTCCCTCTCCCACCGCTCGGCGCACCACGGCGCGGGCGCTGTCCCCGAGGACGTCCTTGGTCGCCAGGAGTGCCGCGACGGCCGGGTCGCCCTGCGCCTCCCCGATGAGCGCGCGGTAGGCCGCTCCGGCCGGTGAGTGGGCGAGGAAGCGGACCAGCGCCTCCAGGTACGCCGTCAGATCCGCGAGGGGGTCGTCCGTGGGCTCGACGGCCAGTTCGGCGGCGGCGTCGTTGACGCTGGCCTCGAAGAGGACCTCCGCCTTGGTGGACCACCAGCGGTACACCGTCTGGCGGGAGACGCGCGCCCGTTCGGCGATGCCCTTCATCGTCACGCCCGCGTAGCCGACCTCCAGCAGCAGGTCGTCGACGGCGTGCAGCACGGCCGCGCGGGCCTCCTCGCTGCGCGGTCGGCCACCGGCCCCGGGTTCCTTCCTCGCTGCTTCCGTCACCCCGGAATTCTATACATGGACACGGTGTCTCGTATCTGTTAGGTTTCTGGACACGGTGCTCCGTAATTCGGGTGCCGCCATGGTGAACGCCCTCGAAGAGGGCGAGAAGGAGGCCATACCCATGCGTGTATTCGTGACGGGAGCGAGCGGATGGATCGGATCCGCCGTCGTGGACGAACTGATCACCACGGGCCACGAGGTCGTCGGCCTCGCCCGCTCGGAGAAGTCCGCGCGCTCGCTGGAGCGCAAGGGGGTCCGGGTCCTGCGCGGGGACATGGAGGACCTCGACGTGCTGCGCCGCGGGGCGGCCGAGTCGGACGGCGTCATCCACCTGGCCAACAAGCACGACTGGAGCGACCCCGTCGGGTCGGACCGCGCCGAACGGGCCTCGGTGGACGCCCTCGGCGGCGAACTCGCGGGCAGCGACCGCCCCTTGGTGGTCGCCTCGGTACTGTCCGGCTTCCCCGGCGACCGGCCCGTCCTCGAGACGGACCCCTCGCCCGCCGTGGGCCCGGACTCCAACCGGGGCGGCAGCGAGAACCTCGCCCTGGACTACGTGCGGCAGGGCGTGCGCACCGTCGTCAGCCGCTTCGCGCCCAGCGTGCACGGCCAGGGCGACTGGGGTTTCGTCAAGTTCCTGGTGGACGCCGCCCGCAAGCAGGGCTGCTCCGGATACCTCGGTGAGGGCACCACCACCTGGTCGGCGGTGCACCGCCCGGACGCCGCCCGGCTCCTCCGGCTCGGCCTGGAGAGGGCCCCCGCCGGGACCCGGATGCACGTGACCGCCGAGGAGGCCGTCACCACCAGGGAGATCGCCGAGGCCATCGGCCGTCACCTCGGGATACCGGTCGTCCGGGTCGCGCCCGAGGACGCCGGGGCGCACTTCGGCTTCGTCGGCGGCTTCTTCGCCAGGACCATGACCGCCTCCAGCGAACTGACCCGCGCGGCGCTGAACTGGCACCCGACCGGGCCGACCCTGGTCGAGGACATCGAGGCCGGTGCGTATGACCTCGTCTGAGCCGCCGGGGCTCACGTACCGGCCGGCGCCCTCCCGTGGGGCGGCACCACGCGGTGCCGCCCCACGGGGCGGGGCGGGGAACGTGCTGGCCTGCGTGTCCCTCTGCACGGTCCTCGTCGTCGGTTTCGTCGCGGCCGTCAACCTCGCGATCCCCCCGCTCGCCGCCGGGAGCCTGCACCCCTCCCCGACGCAGCTCCTGTGGATCGTCGACAGCTACGTGGTGCTCTTCGCCTGCCTCGTCATCCCCGCCGGCGCCCTCGGTGACCGGGCCGGACGCAAGGGCGTGCTCCAGGCCGGGCTGCTCCTCCTCGCCGTCGGCGCCCTCGTCTCGGCGGCGGCCGGGAACGTGGCGGTGATGCTCGCCGGCCGCGCCCTCGCGGGAACCGGAGCCGCCTGCGTGCTGCCCAACGCGCTCGCCGTGCTCCTGCACGCCACCGAACCGGCCCGCCGCTCCCGGGCGATCGCGGTCTGGGCCGCGATGACGGGACTGGGGGGACTGCTCGGCAACGTGGGCGGCGGCGCCCTCCTCACCGCCGGGTCCTGGCGGCTGCTCTTCGCGGCCGTCGCCCCCCTCGGCGTGCTGTGCGCGGTGTGGGTGGCGGTGGCGGCGCCCCGCGGGCCGCGCGGCCACCGGGACCTGGCCCCACGGGCCGCCGCCCTGCTGACCCTGGCCACGCTCGCCCTGCTGCTCGGCGTCATCCAGGGCCCGGAGCAGGGCTGGGGGAGTGCCGTGGTGCTCGGCGCCTTCGGCTGCTCAGCGGTGCTGTTCGGACTGTGGGCCGTCGGGGAACTGCGCGCGCCGCACCCCCTGCTGGATCCGCGGCTGTTCGCCGTGCCGGCGCTGCGGGCCGCCTGCCTGGGGATGCTGGTCGTCTTCTTCGGGATGTTCGGCTTCTTCTACCTCAACGCCTCCCTGATGCAGTACGGGCGCGGCTTCTCCGTCCTGCGGACCGGCCTCGCCGTCATGCCGATGAGCGCCCCACTGCTGCTCGGCAGCCGCCATGTGCCGGCCCTGGTCGCCCGGTGGGGCGACCGCGTGGTCCTGACGGCCTCGTTCGCCGTCTCGGGCCTGGGACTCCTGGGGCTCGCCGCCGCACTCGACGAGGGCTATCCGCTCTACGCGCTGTGGCTGTTCGTCCTCGGGTGCGGCATCGCCCTGGCGCTGCCGACGCTCACCGCGGCGATCGCGAACGCGCTGCCCCGCGAGCAGGCCGGTGTCGCGGGCGGACTCCAGGCGACCACACGGGAGTTGGGCAGTGCCCTCGGTGTCGCGGTGATCGGCACCGTCCTCACCGCGCGCTTCGTCCACACCCTGCCGGAGCGGGCGCCCGGTGCCGTCCGGCCCGGACATGTGCCCGGTGGCGTCGCCGAGGCCCTTGCGGCCGCGCCGGGGGAGCACGGGGCGGTCGTCGGCGCCTACACGGCGAGCGCGGACACCGCGCTGAAGGTGGCCGCCCTCGTCGTGCTGGGCGCGGGCACGCTGGTGGTCACCGAGATGAGCTGGGCGGCCCGGCGGGCCCGTCGCGCCGCCGGGTGAGGCGCCCGGCCCCGGCGCGGCCGGCGTCCCTCAGGCGCTCACGGTCTCCCGGACCGCCGCCGCGAACTCCTCCGTGAGCGGATGCGTGGGGTGCGCCGGGTGGGCCAGGTAGACGGTGGTGGCGGGGGCGTCGCGCACCGGGACGAAACGGACTCCCGGGTGGCTGAAGCTCTGTGCGGTGCCGGCCGCGCCGAGGCCGAACGCGCCACCGGTGGCGATGAGGTTGAGCCACTGGTCCACATTGCCGACCTCGACCGTCCGGCCCGGGCGGTGCCCCGGGGGCCACAGCTCCGGCGAGGCGGTACCGGTGTCCGGCCACAGGGCGAGGGGCAGCTCGTCCGGCAGCCCCGGGGCGGCGGACGGGGCGGTGAGATCGGTCATGAGCACCGTCTCCCGCTGGGCGAGCGGGTGGTCGTCGGGGAGGGCGGCGACACGGTCCTCCCGGTAGAGGGCCTCGGTGCGCAGCAGCGGGCCGGACGGGCGGGTGCGCAGCACGGCCACGTCGGTCGCGCCGGTGGCCAGCCCCGCCGTGCTGTCGTCCTGCCGGACCACGTCGAGCGGGATGTGCGGATGCGTACGGCGCCAGGTGCGCAACAGGGGCACGGTCCGCCGTCCCAGCACCGCGCAGGTGTAGCCGAGCCGCAGCGGGCGCACGACCGTGCGGGTGTCGGCGAGGGCCGCGTCGAGCCGGGCGAGGATCGCCCGTCCGTGCCCGAGCAGGGTGCTCCCGGCGGGCGTGAGGGCGAGGTGCCGGCTGGAGCGGTCGACGAGCCGGACGCCGACCCGCGACTCCAGCTGGGCCAGCGTGCGGGACAGGGCGGGCTGCGTCATGTGCAGCAGCGTCGCCGCGGCGGTCACGGTGCCCGCCCGGGCCACGGCGTCCAGCGCGCGCAGATGGCGGAGCTCCACATCATCCATGCGCGCCAAGCATAGACCCTGCCCAGACGGCATTTCCCCGACCCGTGCGG
The DNA here is from genome assembly GCF_036189845.1 of Streptomyces griseoaurantiacus. NCBI lineage: Bacteria > Bacillati > Actinomycetota > Actinomycetes > Kitasatosporales > Streptomycetaceae > Streptomyces > Streptomyces griseoaurantiacus. The sequence goes on from NZ_CP108326.1 coordinate 7,244,999, forward strand.
GCCTCCGTAGCGTCGCCGATGCCCGGGAGTTGTCCCCGGGAGCGGCCCTTCGGTCGCGGTTCGCGGACCACGCGGTTTTCGGGCCGCGGGTTCCCGAGCGCGAGATTTTCGACCATGAGGAACGGTGGAGCGTGAGGATTCTCCTGATCGGCGCGGGCGGCACACTGGGCGGTGCCGTGCGCCGGACACTGGTGGAGCGCGGGCACGAGGTGATCGGCGTCGGCCGCTCGGGCGGCGACCTGGTCGCCGACGTGACCGACCCCGAGGCGGTCACCCGGCTGTACGCACAGGCGGGCCCGCTGGACGCGGTGGCGGTCGCGGCGGGCGAGGCGGTGTTCCGTCCCCTCGGCGAACTGACACCCGAGGACGCGCTGCGGACCTTCCACGGCAAGGTGCTCGCCCAGATGGACCTGGTCCGCCAGGGCATCCGGCACGTGGCGCCGAACGGCTCCTTCACCCTGGTGAGCGGCATCCTGGCCGAGGAGCCCATACCGGCGAGCGCGGCCGCGGCGGCGGCCAACGGCGCGGTGGAGGCCTATGTCCGCGCCGCGGCGATCGAACTTCCGCCACGGCGGATCAACGTGGTCAGCCCCACGGTCGTCGAGGAGTCCCTGGCGGCCTACGGCCCCCTCTTCCCCGGCGTCGAACCGGCTCCCGTCTCCCGCGTGGCGACGGCCTACGTCCGCTCCGTCGAGGGCGCCGGGACGGGCCGGACGTACCGCGTCCGATGATCCGGCGTGCCCGGTCCGGGCCCGCCTACGGTGTGCCCGGGCCGGGCCCGGGCGCCGGGCGGGTCACCCGTACGAGCCCCGTCTGATAGGCGATGACGACGAGCTGGGCACGGTCCCGGGCGCCCAGCTTCGCCATCGCCCGGTAGATGTGGGTGCGGACGGTCAGCGGGCTGAGGACGAGCGCCTCGGCGATCTCGCTGTTGGACATCCCCTCGGCGGCCATCGCCATGGTCTCGCGTTCACGGGCGGTGAGTTCCGACAGCCGCTTCGGCGAGGCGAGTTGCGCGCCGGGGGAGGGGCTCATCAGGAAGTTCGCGATGAGGGTGCGCGTGGCGGCGGGGGACAGCAGCGCCTCCCCGGAGGCGACCGTGCGCAGGCCGGCGAGCAGGGTGTCGGTCGTGACGTCCTTGCCGAGGAAGCCGCTGGCGCCGGCGTGCAGGGCCCGGGCCACGTACTCCTCGGTCTCGAAGGTGGTCAGGATGAGGACGCGGGTGGCCGACAGGTCCGGGTCGGCGCACAGGACCGACGTGGCGGCGAGCCCGTCCGTGCCCGGCATGCGGATGTCCATCAGGACGATGTCGGGGCGGGTGGCCCGTGCCAGGTCCACCGCCTCCGCGCCGTCGGAGGCCTCGCCGACCACGGTCATGTCCTCGCAGGAGTCGATCAGCATCCGGAACGTGGCCCGGAGCAGGGCCTGATCGTCGGCGAGCAGCACTCTGACGGTCATGCGTCCTCCCCTGTCGCGTCGCCCGCGCCGTGCGGGGCCGCTTCGGGCGCGGCGGGCGGCAGCGGCAGACTCGTCGCCACCTCGAAGCCGCCGCCCGGACGGGGGCCCGCGTGGAACTCGCCGCCCACGGTGCGGGCCCGTTCGCGCATGCCCATGATGCCGAAGCCCCGGCCCGGCGCGCCGGGCGGGACCTTCGCGGCCCCGGGCGGCTCGCCGTTGGTGACGGTGATCAGCAGGCGGGACTCCTCGTAGGCGAGACGCACGTGCGCCGAGTCGGTGGCGGCGTGCTTGGTGGCGTTGGTGAGCGCCTCCTGGACGATGCGGAACGCGGTCAGGTCGACCCCGGAGGTGAGCGGACGCGGCTCGCCCGTCGTGGTGACCGAGACGGTGAGCCCGGCCACCGCGCACGTCGCGACCAGTTCGTCCAGGCGGGCGAGGCCCGGGGAGGGGGCGAGCGTCCCGGCCTCGGGGCCACCGTGGTGACGCAACAGCCCCAGCATGGACTTCAGTTCGCGCAGCGCGGAGGACGTGGTGTCGCTCAGCCCGGTCAGGATCTCCTTGGTACGGGGCGGATCGGTGAGCGCGAAGTGGGCGGCCGTACCGGCCTGGGCGTTGGCCAGGGCCAGGTGGTGGGCGACGACGTCGTGCAGTTCGCGGGCGATGCGCAGGCGCTCCTCGGCGACCCGCAGCCGTGCCTCCTCCTCGCGGGTCCGCTCGGCGTACTCGGCACGGGCCTGCACCGAGGCCAGATAGGCGCGTCGCAGCCGGGTCATGCTGCCGGCGGCGAGCGGCAGCAGCAGCCAGAAGCAGTAGCCGACGGTACGGGGGACGGGGGAGGAGGCGAAGGCGGGGTCGAACACCGCCGAGGTGACCGTCAGCGCCGCCGCCGTGACGAGGCTGTGCAGGCGCGCGGTCCGTGGGCCGGCGTGCGTGCTCAGCCAGTACGTCGCGGCCATGGCGGGGGCCAGCAGCAGTGGGGTCAGCACATACCCCAGCGCGGTGACGACCACGACGCACACCGCGTTCACCGCGGAGACGGTGCGCGGGAGGATCCGGTGCCCGAACAGACTGAGACCCGCGACCCCCATGACGGACAGCACGGTGGCGTTCTGCCCGGGGGAGGTGACGCCGGGCCTGGTGAGACCGCTGCCCGCGACCGCGCAGCCCACGAGCGCCAGTACCAGGAAGGTGTCGACGACGCGCGGATGACGGTCGGCGTACTGCCCGAAGCGGTCGTGGCCGAGCCGGTCGTGGCCGAAACGGTCAGGGCCGAAGGGGCCGGGGGCGTGCACGGGGCTGTCGCTCATGGTTCTCCGGTCGGTGCTGCGTGCTGCGTGCTGCGTGCTGCGTGCTGCGTGCTGTGTGCTGTGTGGTGTGTGTGGTGTGTGTGGTGAGAATCGCGGCGCGCCGTCCGCCGGGGGTGGGCGCCCCCGGCGGACGGCTGGTGAGGGGGTCAGGTGCGGGACACCTCCCGTGGGGCCACCGTCCCCGACGGCGGGGTGTCCGTCCCGGCCGGCCGCCGGTGCAGTGCCTCGCCCTCCACGTCGACGCGGGGCAGCAGCCGGTCCAGCCGGGCCGGCAGCCACCAGGCACGGTGGCCGAGGAGTGCGAGGACGGCGGGCACGAGCGCCATCCGTACCACGAAGGCGTCGAGCAGGACGGCCGAGGCGAGCCCGAACCCGATCATCTTGATCATGGAGTCGTCCTCGCTGACGAACCCGGCGAAGACCGCGACCATGATCAGCGCGGCGGCGGCCACGACCCGCGCACTGTGCCGGAACCCCTCGGTGACCGACTCGCCGGGTGTCCGGCCGTGGACGTATGCCTCGCGCATCCGGGAGACGAGGAAGACCTCGTAGTCCATGGCCAGGCCGAAGACGATCCCCACCAGGAAGATCGGCATCAGGCTCATGATCGGGCCGGTGTGCTCCGCGCCCAGCAGTCCGGCGCCGTGCCCCTGCTGGAAGACGAGGACGACCACGCCCAGCGAGGCCAGCACCGACAGCAGGTAACCGGCGGCCGCCTTCAGCGGGACCAGGAGGGACCGGAACACCAGCAGCAGGAGGATGACCGCGAGGCCCACGACAACGGTCAGATAGGGAACCAGGGCGGACTGCACCTTCCCGGCGATGTCGATGTCGAGGGCGGTGGTGCCGGTGACGGCGAACGTCACCCCGGTCCCCGACACGATCTCCGGCCGTTCCTCGCGGATGGACGTGACCAGGTCCTTGGTCCTTTCGTCGGTCGGCGCCGTGGACGGCACCGCCTGGAAGACGGCCGTGTCGCCCGCCTCGTTGAAGCGCGCGGGGGAGACGGAGACGATTCCCCCGGTGTCGCCGATCCGCCGTGCGACGGTCCTGACGGCATCCTTGGCGTCCTTTGTGCCACGGGCGTCCACGACGATGGTCAGGGGCCCGTTGAAGCCGGGGCCGAACGCCTCGGCGAGGGCATCGTAAGCCCGGCGCTCGGTGGTGGAGACCGGCTTGGCCTCGTCCCCGGGGTTGCCGAGCCGCAGGTCCGTCATCGGCAGCGCGAGGGCCCCGAGGCCCACCACGCCCAGGAGGAGCACGGGCAGCGGACGCCGCAGCACGAACCGCGCCCAGCGGGTGCCCCAGCCCTCCGTGGCGTCCTTCGGCGCGTCGTCCCTGGCGCTCCGTCCGCCGCCCGTGCCGCCCGTGCCGCCCGCGCGGCCCGCCCGGCCCGCGCGGGCCCGCCGGGTGAGGACGGCGTTCGGCCAGAACCCGAGGAGCGCCGGGACCAGGGTGAGGGCGATCAGCACGGCGACGGTGACCGCGCCGGACGCGGCCAGGCCCATCTTGGTGAGCATCGGGATGCCCACCACCGACAGCCCGGCCAGCGCGATGACCACCGTCAGCCCGGCGAACACCACCGCCGAGCCGGCCGTGCCGGCCGCGACAGCGGCCGCCTCCCGTGGCTCGTGGCCCCGGGAGCGCTCCTCGCGGTAGCGGGAGACGACGAACAGGGCGTAGTCGATGCCGACGGCGAGGCCCAGCATCATCGCCAGGATGCTCGTCGTCGCGGACAGGTGCAGGGCGTGGGCCAGCGTCAGGATGGACGCCAGGCTGACCCCGACGCCGATCAGGGCGGTCAGCAGCGGCAGCCCGGCCGCGGCGAGCGAGCCGAAGGTGACGAGCAGGACCAGGGCGGCCACCGCGACACCGGTCGCCTCGGCCGTCCCGCCCGGTCCGCCGCCCTCGTCCAGGGCCTTCCCGCCCACCTCGACGGTCAGCCCCGCCCCCCGGGCGTCCTCGACGGCGCCCTTCAGCCGGTCCCGGGCGGCCGCCGTGAGGTCCTTGGGACCGGCCTCGTAGGTGACCGTCGCATACGCCGTCCGGCCGTCCTGGCTCAGCGCCTTCGCGCGGAACGGGTCGGAGGCGCTCACGGCCTGGGGGCCCTCGGCCAGCGAGGCGACGGCCGCCTCGACCGCCCTCCTGTTCCCGCCGGCGTCGATGCGCTCCCCGTCCGGCGCGACGAACACGACGCGGGCGCTCGCCCCGTCGGCCGCGGTCCCGGGGAACCGCTGTTCCATCAGGTCGAAGGCCTTCTGCGACTCGATGCCGGGCATGGAGAAGCCCTCGTCGGACGCCTTGGGCGCGCTGAGCGCCCCGAATCCGGCGAGGGCGAGCACGGCCGCCCAGACCAGGACGACGTACCAGCGGTGCCGGAAGGCGATCCGGCCCACTCGGTGAAGGAATATGGCCACGGCAGGAGCTCTCCCCATCTGGTGCTGGTGGTCGGCCCAGCCTCCCGGGGCGCACCCCGCCGTGTCGTCGTACGCCTGTCGGCAGTCGCCGCTACTGAATCCGTAGTACGACGGGCCCGGCGCACCCCCTGTACGCCTCGGCCGTTCTGGTATACGTTCGCGTCGCCCGCGTCGTATGAAACGTTTCAAACGCCGTACGTTTCCACCCTGTCCGCTCCGTGAGGTGAGCCGCGATGCCCGAGAACCGCACGCACGACCGAGGACCCCGACGGCGCACGGTCGTCACCGCCGGTGCCCTCACCCTGACCGCCCTCGCCGCGGCCCGCCCCGCACAGGCCGCCACCGCCGCCGGCCCGGAATCCGGGGCCGCCGGCGCCCGTCCCCCCGCCCGCGCGGCCGGCCCCCGCCGCGGCGACTGGCACCGCTACGTCCAGGCCCCCGCCTCCACCACCGTGCGCCCCGTGCGCATCACGGAGTCCACCGGCGACGTGAGCGACCCCGAGGCCCTGCTGCGCCCCGGTGGCGGCAGAACCGTGCTGCGCCGGCCGCAGCCGAAGGCCGCGCCCCGCTGGCCCGAGGGCACCACCGCCGAGGCATCCTCCGCGCACGCCCCGAACAACGGCAACGACGGCAACCACCGCACCTACGACGCGGCCAACGCGATCGACGGCGACCCGGAAACCTTCTGGAACGACGACACCGAGCGGGGCTTCCCCGACGTCCTCACCCTCACCGTGCCGGCCCCGATCGAACTGTCCGGCATCACGGTCGTCTCCAACGCCGACGGCGTGCCCACCGCGTTCACCGTCGAGGCGGGCCGCCAGGGCGGCGGCTGGGAGACCGTCGCCACCGTCGCCGACAACGATGTCGTCCAGTGTGCGGTCCCCTTCTCCCGCACGGTCACCACCGACCGGCTGCGCCTGACCGTCACGGCCGCGCAGGACACCGGCAAGGGCGTCTTCACCCGCGTCAACGAGGTGTGGCCCGAGGCGGTCGAGCCCGCCGCGCCGCCGAGTGTGACCGTCGACTTCGGCAAGGTGGTCGTCGGCCACCCCGACATCCGCTTCACCGGCGCCTCCGCCAACTCCCCGGGTGTGCGGCTCGCGTTCTCCGAGACGCGGGAGTTCCTCACCGACCGCTCCGACTTCACCCGGTCCGACCAGGCCGGCGGCACCGGCCGGGGCACCGACCAGTTCGCCGTCCCCGCCGCCGGCGCCCACTGGAAGGACACCAAGGGATTCCAGCGCGACGGCAAGGTCTTCGCCGACGGGCTGCACGGCTTCCGGTACCTCCGCATCACCCTGGACGCCCTGGCCTCCGACGCCCCCGTGGCCCAGCCGTGGGGCAGGGTCGACATCGACTCCGTCAGCCTCGACTTCACCGCCTACCTCGGCACCCCGAGCACCTACCGCGGCTGGTTCCTGTGCTCCGAGGACGACTTGAATCGTTTCTGGTACGGGGCCTCGTACACCAACGAACTCGTCACCGACACCTTCCGCCGCGACGACGTCGACCCCAGGAACGCCTGGAGCGACACCCTGGAGGGCAAGCTCGTCCTGCACGACGGGGCCAAGCGCGACCGCGACCCGTACGTGGGCGACCTCGCCGTCTCCGCGCGGACCCTGTACCTGACGCACGACGACACCGCGGCGGCGGCCCGCAACGTCCTGGTCGACCTCGCCGACCACCAGCGGTCCGACGGCTGGATCCCCCCGGCCTCCATCAGCGGCTACACCCTCCCGCTCTTCGACTATCCGCTGTGGTGGGTCACCTGCGGCTGGGACTACGTCCTCTACACCGGGGACCGCGCCTACGCCTCCCGCACCTACCCGAACCTGGTGAAGGTGCTGGACACCTGGTACCCGAGCGTCACCGACTCCGCCGGACTGCTCAGCAAGGGACTCAACGACACCGGCGGCTACGGCGACTACGCCTTCCTCGGCCGCACCGGACGGGTCACCTACTACAACGTCCTCTACGTGCAGGCCCTGAACGACGCCGCCAGGCTGGCCGACTGGCTCGGCCACGGCGCCGATGCCGACCGCTGGCGCGAGCGGGCGGACACCGTCGCCGAGGCGGTCAACGCGCACCTGTGGGACGCCTCCGCCGGCGCCTATCTCGACTCCGGGACCGGTGCCGTGCGCCACGCCCAGGACGGCAACGCCCTGGCCGTGGTCGCCGGGGTGGCCGGGGCCGACCGGGCCGCCTCCGCGCTCGCCCACCTCGACGCCACGACACGGCGGCCCTACGGCAACGCGTTCATGGACAACGACACCCTGTTCGCCGACGCCTCCCAGCGGGTGTACGCCTTCACGTCCTACCCGGAGATCGTCGCCCGCTTCCTGAGCGGCCGGGCCGACTCGGCACTGGACCAGATCCGGCGCACCTACGACTGGATGGACCGCCACGACCCCGGCATCACGAACTGGGAGGGCATCGGGCCGGGCGGCTCCCTGTACGAGGGGGCGTACACGAGCATGGCCCACGGCTGGTCCACCGGGGTACTGCCCGCGCTCACCCACCAGTTGCTCGGCGCGTCTCCGCTGTCACCGGGCTACGCGACCTGGGAGGTGCGGCCGCACCCGGGCGACGTGGCGTGGGCACAGGGCGAACTGCCCACGCCGCACGGAGGACTGGGAGTGGAGTGGACGCAGACGGGCGGGGAGTTCTCGCTGACGGTGCGCGTGCCCGCGAGGACCCGGGGGAGCGTGGCGCTTCCGACCGGCGGACGGGACGTGGTCGTGCGCGCCGGAGGGCGCCTCCTGTGGGACGGGAAGCGCGGACACGTCAAGGGGGTCTCCGGCGGGGACGGACGGGTGACCGTGTCGGACGTGGGGCCCGGGAAGCACACGTTCGCGGTGTCGCTCCGGCAGAAGTGACAACGGGGGGCAGGGGGCACGCCCCTGCCCCCCGTCGGGTGCCTCTGCGCTCAGCGGCCCGCGGGCAGCACCGCGAGCAGGGTGACGACCGTCTTCGCCACGGCCTCACGGGCCGGCGTCAGGTACTTCCTCGGGTCGGTGAGCGAGGACTCGGCGTCCAGGACCCCGCGCACCGCGCCCGTGAACGCCACGTTGAGAGCCGTACCGATGTTGACCTTCGCCATGCCGGACTCCACCGCCCGGCGCAGGTCCCCGTCGGGGACCCCCGAGGAGCCGTGGAGCACCAGCGGGACCGGGACGCGTCCGCGCAGCCGGGAGATGAGCGCGTGGTCGAGCGAGGCCGTGCGCTCCGTCATCGCGTGGCTGCTGCCGACGGCGACGGCGAGTGCGTCCACGCCCGTGCGGGCGACGTAGTCGGCCGCCTCGGCGGGGTCGGTCCGCACCCCGGCGGCGTGGGCGCTCGCCGGAGCGTCCGGCTTGCCGCCGACGTAGCCGAGTTCGGCCTCCAGCCACAGGCCGGCCTCGTGCGCCCATCGGGCGGCCTCGGCGGTGGCGGCGATATTGCGGTCGTGGGGGAGCGCGCCCGCGTCGAACATCACCGAGGAGAAGCCGTTGTCCGCGGCCTGCCGCACCAGTTGCATGTCGGTGGCGTGGTCCAGGTGCAGGGCGAGTTCCACCTCGCTCGCCTCGGCCACGGCGGCGGTGGCACGGGCCAGCGGGGCGAGCCGGCCGCCGTGGTAGCGCACGGCGTTCTCGCTGATCTGGAGGATCACCGGCCGTCCGGCCGCCTGCGCGCCGTCCGCGATCGCCTCCGCGTGCTCCAGCGTGATGACGTTGAAGGCGGGGACGCAGCCGTGGGCGGCGGCGGCCCGGGAGACCAGTTCTCCGGTGGGGACCAGGGGCATGTTCGAATCCTCTTGGGCGCGAAGGCGGGGGGCCGGGACGGCCGGTGCGGGCGGGGAGGGGTGGAGGGCGGAGCGGCCGTGCGGCCGAGGGGCCCGGCGGGAGCGGGACGCCTCGGCCGCACGGGACGGGGGTGGGGTGGACGGGGGAGCGGCGGGGACGGGGCGGGACCGGCTAGCCGACCTTCTCCGCCGTGGCCCCCGGGGCGAGGGTGTCCTCCCCGCGCTTCTCGTCGGTGTAGACCATGAGCGTCGAACCGGCGAGGGCGAGGACGATGCCGATGGTGCCCCAGACGGTGGGCAGCGTCTGGTAGATGATCAGGGACAGCACGATCGTCAGGACCGGCGCCAGCGCGTTGGTGATGGGTGCCACCACGCTCGCCTTGCCGCGGCTGAGCGCCATGACGAGGAACAGCGCGCCCACCGCGTTGAGGACCTGGGTCCCCGCCGTGATCGCCGGGGCCTGCCAGGGAGCCGAGGGCAGGCTGCCCATCATCAGGTAGGCCACCGGGACGAGCGCGAGACCGCTGATCGTCATCCAGCCGAACGTCGTGGCGTCGTTGACGCCCGCCAGCGCCGCCTTGCGCATGAAGAACGCCTGGGCGCCCCAGGCCACGCAGATGATGACGGCGAGCACCATCCACGAGCCGGTGTCGACGTCACCGCCGGCCCCGGAGGGAATGCTGAGCAGCACGATCGCGACCGCCGCGGCGATCACACCGACCACGGCGAGCCGGGCTATGCGCTCGCGCAGCAGCGCCACGGCCATCAGGACGGTGATGACGGGGGAGAGCGAGACCACCGGGAAGATCAGGTAGGCCGGTCCGTCGGCGAGTGCCTGGAAGAGCAGCAACTGGCCACCGGCACCGGTGAGTCCGGCCAGCAGACCGTACAACGCGGCCACCGGGCGGCGGTCGAAGCGCTCGCGCCGCAGGGCGGCGGCCGCGGGGACCAGCATGGTGAACGCCCAGATGATGTAGATCATCTCGTCCGGGTAGTCGTACCGTTCGACGGGCTGGCTGGAGGTCGCGCCCCAGACGCCCCAGAACAGCACCAGCAGTCCGGCGTAGACGATCCAGCTCCGGCTGCTCCCGCCGGGCGCGCCGGGGGTGCCGGACGCGCCGGCCAGGTCAGAAGACGTCATCTCTGTCCTCCAGGGGGTGAGGGTCCGCGCTGTCGCGGAGAGCGGTGAGTGCCGCGGCGTCCAGCGGGGTGCCGGCCCGCTTCGCCGCGTAGAGCGCGGCCCCGATGACAGGGGGGAACAAGGGGGTGCGCAGGTCGTACGTCCCGTCGCCCTCGCGCAGCCGCGCGGTGAAGGCCTCCCGCACGGCGGCGGAGCCGAAGACCCCGCCCGAGTAGGAGACGGGTACCGCCTCGTCGGCGGCGAAGCCCAGCCGGCGTCGCGCGGTGTCGACGAGCACGGCCAATTCCCGGCCCGCCTCGGCCAGGATGCCGGCGGCCGCCTCGTCGCCGAGCTCGGCGGCCCGGGAGACGCTGCGGCTCAGGCCGGCGATGTCGCTGCGCCGTCCGTGCCAGCGGTTGAGGACCACGTCGATGACCTCGAGGTCGTCGATGAGTTCCAGGTGCCGGCGCAGCACCTCGGCGAGGGGACCCTCCGGGAGCCGTCCGTCGCTCATCCTGGTGAAGGCGTTGAGCGCCTGGACGGCGATCCAGTAGGCGGAGCCCTCGTCGCTGAACATCTCGCTCCAGCCGCCGACGCGGACGCCGGAGCCGTTCCGCTCGCCGTACACCATGGAGCCGGTGCCGCTGATGACGTTGATGCCGTCGACGGCGCCCAGGGAACCCGCCCACCCGCAGATCATGTCGTTGTCGCAGGCGTAGCGGTCGTTGCCGAGGACCTTGGCGGGGGCCGCGTCGAGCGCGGGGAGGTCACGGGGGGCCTCGCCGTAGCCGGGCAGGCCGAGGAAGGCGTGGTCGATGCCGTCCGTCGTGATGCCGGCCTTGGCGCAGACCTCGGCGATGCCCTTCTCCAGCACCCGGACGACGTGCTCGACGCCGCCCGAGCCGTTCTCGGCGAAGTAGTAGGCGCCGTCGCCGAGGGCCTCGGCCCGTACGGTGCCGGTGCTGTCGACGAGGCAGAAGGCCGTTTTCGTGCCTCCGCCGTCCACACCCAGAAACATCCTCGCTCCTCCTGTCGCTTCGGTGCGCGTGTCGTGGTCAGGCACGGTCGGTGCCGCGTTCCGGGAGCGGGTGCAGAGTCACGCCCTGCACCACCCGGTTCACCTCGCCGGAGGGGAACGGGTTGTCGGAAGGGATGCCGCGGGCCAGGGAGGAACGCAGGGCGAGGAGCTGCGCGCAGACGACCGCGGGCAGGGCCAGCGCGGCGTCCTCGGCCTCTCCGGCGCCGGGAACGATCCAGGTGCCGTCCTCGGGCAGCCCGTCCGGACGGCCGGCGACCGCGATCACCGCGCCCTGCGGAAGGCCCGCGCGCAGCTCGGCCAGGATGTCCAGGTCGTAGGCACGGGTGTACGGGTCGTTCGAGACGTAGACGAGTACCGCCGTGCGGTCGTCGAGCACCGCCTTGGGGCCGTGCCGGAAGCCCAGCGAGGACTCGGCCAGGGCGACGACCGCGCCGCCGGTCAGCTCGAGCAGCTTCAGCGCGGACTCCTCCGCCAGCCCCTTCAGCGCCCCGCTGCCGAGGTACACCAGCCGCTCCGGACGGCGGGCGACCAGGGCCTCGATGCCCTCGTCCAGGCCGCCGGTGGTGAGGTGCTCCGCGGCCTTCGCGAGCGTCTCGACCTCCGCCTCGCCGTCCACGGCGCCGAAGGCGAGCAGGGAGGCCAGCACCATGGAGGTGAAGCTCGACGTCATGGCGAAGCCGCGGTCGTTGGAGGCGGCCGGCATCCGCAGGACGTGCGCGCCGGGATCGGCGGCGTGCTCGCGGGCGAGCCGGCCCTCGCTGTTGCAGGTGATGATCAGGTGTCCGACCCGGCTGAGGCAGCGGCCGGCGAGCTCGGCGGCCGCGACGCTCTCGGGGCTGTCCCCGGAGCGGGCGAAGGACACCAGCAGGGTCGGCACGTCCTCGCTGAAGGAGCCGTAGGGGTCCGAGACGATGTCGGTCGTCGCCACGGCGTCCACACGGCGCCCGGTGCGGCGGGCCAGTACGCCGCGGACGATCCGCCCCGCGTAGGCCGATGTACCGGCGCCCGTCAGCACGATCCGCAGGTCTTCCCGCGCGAGGAAGGGCGCCAGGAAGTCGTCCAGTTCCTTGCGGCCGTCCGCCAGGATCCGGCCGACCTCGCGCCACATCCGCGGCTGCTGCCCGATCTCGGCGACCGTGTGCTCGGCGCCCTCGTGGCGGGAGGTGGGGGTGTCGGTCGTGGTGGTCACGCGTACTCCTTGTCATGGCGTGCGGTGGTGCGGCGTGCGGTGGTGCGGCAGGCGCGGTCGTAGTCGCGCAGGACGTCGCGGACCCGGTCGACGGCCAGGGCCCGCGGGCTCGGCTCGAGGCGGCCGGCACGCACGCGCCGGTACTGCTCGGGAAGCCGGGCGCTCAGCAGCGGCAGGGGGATGCCGGTGGCGGAGAGGTTCTCGAAGAGCGCGGTCACGGCCGCCTCTATCTCGGGGTCCGGCCAGTAGTAGCGGACCCGGTCGCTGTAGCTGTAGCGGCGGGCGAGCCGCCGCTCCTGCTCCTCGCCCTCGTAGTAGCCCTCCCACCAGGACGGTTCGGCGCGCATCCGGCGCTCGACGACCTCGGGGAGGCGGGAGCGCCGCTCGGGGGCGAGGAGTTCCTCCTCGATGCCGGCCAGCGCGTACAGCGCCTCGCGCAGGGCGAAGGTCAGGCCGGGGCCGACCTTGAGCACCGCCCAGTGGTCCTCGACCAGCGCGGACAGCGCCTCGGGGGTCTGGTAGTCGGTGGAGTGCGCCTCGAAGACCATGCCGGGCTCGGTGTCCAGCACCGTGCGCAGTTCCCCGGTGCGCTCCCGGTCGTAGTCGACGACCTTGAGGTGGTCGAACTCGACGCCCGGCTGCACGACCAGCGCCATGACCCGGGGCCACACCTCGCTCACCCCGTGCTCCGCGAAGGCCTCGTGATGGCGCTTGAGAGTGAGCCGGGCCCCGTCCGCGGTGGTGGGGCGGACGCCGTCCAGCGTCTCGTGCGCACCGCCCGGCACCGGCACCTCGGTGCCGATCACGTAGCGGAGCGCGGCGCCGCCGTCCTCGGAGATCTCGCGTGCGGTCTCCTCCGCGACAGCCACCAGACGTGCCGCCCGGTCGGCGACCACCTCGTCGCTCAGCGGCGCGGGGTCGCCGGCGCAGGAGAAGCTGCAGTCCAGGTGGATCTTGGTGAAGCCCGCCCGGACGTATGCCGCCACGAGCCGCTCCGCCTCCCGCATGGCCTCCTCCGGGGGCAGCGCGCGCCACCGGTTGGGGCCGAGGTGGTCGCCGCCGAGGACGACACGGTCGGCGGGCAGGCCCAGACGACCGGCGATGCCCCGCACCAGGGAACGGAAGTCGTCCGGCCGCATGCCGGTGTAGCCGCCGTACTGGTCCACCTGGTTCGACGTCGCCTCCACCAGGACCGTGCCCCCGGACTCCAGGGCCTGGAGGACCGCCGCCTCGATCACCAGCGGATGGGCGGAACAGACCGACGTGATCCCCCGGGCGTCACCACCTTTCTGGTGCCGCACCAGTTCGTCCAAGGCACTGCTCATGATTCACCCCACGGTCGCACAAGTCGGGCGCCACAGGCGAAGACGCCTGAATCACCCCGGAAAACCAACTGGAACGATACTGGCCTGAAAACTGGTCGTCAATGGTCTGAGTCTGGTATGTATCTGGTATGGCAACTCACTGGTACGGTACTGGTATGGCCGCCTCGGACTCCGCTCTCCCGCAGGGACTCCTCTCCAACGACGCCCTCCCGCTCTACGCCCAGGTCGCCGCGCGCCTGCTCGACGACATCTCCGGCGACGGAGCGCGCCCCGGCGACCGCCTCCCCTCCGAACGCGCGCTGGCCGGCCGCTACGGCGTCTCCCGCGTCACGATGCGGGCGGCGCTCAACGAACTCGCGGCGCGCGACGTCATCGAGTCCTCACCGGCCCGCGGCTGGTTCCTCGCCGAGGGCATCACCCGTGTCCTCTCGGCCCCGCGCCGGCCCACGGGCACGCCCGGCCCCGCCGGCGGCCGCACCGTGCAGGGCTTCGCCGACTACGCCGAACAGCACGGCTTCCGCATCCGCGCCGAGGTACTGGAGTCGGAGGTCAGGCCCGCCACCGTCCGTGAGGCCGAACGACTGCGCATCGGCCCCGGCGCCGACCTCTTCGAGATGCGCCGCGTCCGCTACCTCGACGACCGCGTCGTCGTCCTGGAGCACAACCGGCTGCCCCTCGAACTGTGCCCGCTGCTCGCCGAGACCGACTTCTCCAAGGACTCGCTCTTCGCCACCCTGCGCCGCGCGGACCCGCCCCAACTGCCGCGCGTCGCCGACTACTCGGTGGAGGCCAGGCAGCCCACGGACGTGGAGCGCGAACTGCTGGAGATAACGGACACCACGCCCGTCCTGGTGGCCACCCAGCTCGCCTTCAACCAGTACTCCCAGCCCCTGGAACTGACCGCGGCCATCTACCGCGGCGACCGCTACCACTTCCGGGCGTCCATCACCGGCTGAGCCCCGCCCCGGCCGCCGTCCCCGCGGGGGAGGCGCTCAGGCGCGGCGCAGGGCCCGGGGGTGCGGTCGAAGCGGGTGCGGCCGAAGCGGGCGCGGAAGGTCCTGATGGAGTGGCCGCCGTCGGAGAAGGGCCCACGCGCCGCCGGCCCCGACACGCCGAGCGACGTGGACAGCGGCTCCTCGCCGCGGCCGCTGTCGGCGTCGGGGGGGCGAGGCCGACGGCGAAGCCGCCCGGGCGGTCCCTGCTCGTTTATGGTGCCGGCTGTCCTCCTCCCGCATTGCCGATGCGTCGCCGGGCGGCATATGTTGACCGGATGAGCGAGCGCGTGCTGCAAGAACCCACCCTGCTGATCCTCACGGCACTGGCGGACCGGCCCCGGCACGGCTACGCCGTCACCCAGGAGGTCACCGCCCTGTCCGCGGGCCGGGTGGTCCTGCGCACCGGCACCCTCTACGGCGCCCTCGACCGGCTCCTGAAGGAGGGGCTGATCGAGGTGCACCGCGAGGAGGTCGTCGACGGGCGGGCCCGCAAGGTCTACACGCTGGCCCCCTCCGGCCGGGAACGCCTGGTCGCCGAGGCCGAGCGGATGGCGGCCACGGCCCGTGAGGCCACCCGCCGACTGCGCCTCGCCGGACCGACGGCCACGGCGGCGAACCCGGCGGCCCGGTGATGATCGCCCTCCTGCTGCGCCTGTACCCGCGGCGCTACCGCCGCGAGAACGGTGCGGAGATTCTCGCCGTCCACCAGGAGGCGGCGGCGCACCTCACCCGCCTCGGCAGGGTGCGGGACACCGCGGACATCGCCGCGCACGCGCTGCGGATGCGCCTCGGACTGACCTCCGCGACGGCCGCCGGACGGCTGCTGGCCGAGGCGGGGCCGCTGGCGGCGGGCGCGGCGGCGGCCTACTGCGGCCTCCACCTCAGCCGCTGGTACATCTCGACGGTCGTGTCACCCGGCCCCGCGCATCTCGAGGCCGACAGTGCGAGCGTCCTGCTGTTCGCCGCCGCCCTCGCCTTCGTCGGCGCCGTCACGGCACTGACCGGACACCGGCGCGCGGGCACCCTCGCCCTCGTCACCGGGCTGGTGGCGCTGGCGGTCGCGGCCGTCGTCGACGGGCCCGCCTTCGGCGATCCCGTGGTCACCCCCGCCATGGCCCTGCTCACCGCCTTCGTCCTCGTCGCCGGCCCGCCCGACCTGCCGCCGGACCCCGGGGCGTGCGCGGCGGCCGGTGCCATGGCGGCCGCCGCGTGGCTGCCCCTCACCGCCCTCTACGCCGGGGCGCTGCCGGTCAGCACCGACTACGGCATGTGGCCCCTTCTCGTCCTCGCGGCCGCCGCGCTCCTGCGGACGCTCCGCACGGCGTCCTCCGTCCTCACCGGCACCGCCGCGGCCGCCACCGCCTCCCCCCTCCTCCTCGCCCACGCCCGCACCAGCGGCGCCTGGGAGTACCCCCTCCCGCTCTGGGCGGGCATCGCCGCGATCCCCCTGGCGGGAGCCCTGGCCGTAGCGCTGCGCACGCTCCGCCGCCGGGTGCCCGGAACGCGCGACTGAGGCCTGCCGGCCGACGCTGGGCGCCCGGCCGGTTCATCATAGTCAGTTCAACGACATATACTTCCGTGCGTCATATGTAGTCGATCGGCCCCGCCGCCCCTTCCTGTCCGGGCCGGCCGCCCGTCCTCCGACGACATGGGAGCGAACCCTCGATGCCGTTCACGCTGGCCCATCCCGCGGCCGTGCTGCCCCTGCTGCGTTCACCGTTCTCCCCGGCCGCTCTCGTCTGCGGGGCGATGGCGCCCGACATGCCCTACTTCCTGGCCGCCGCGCGGATCCCGGTGAGCGCCCGGTCCTGGTACGAGCCCTTCCTCAACGCGACCGTGTCGCACGGCCTGTCCGGGCTCGCCGTGTCCGTGTCCTTCGCGCTCGCACTCCTGCTGCTGTACGCGGGGGTGCGCCGGCCGGTCGCGGCATTGCTCCCGGGCGGGCGCGCGCCGCACGGAAGAGGCGGGCGCAGTGCCCGGCGGGTGGGAGGGGTGCTGCTGTCCGTGCTGATCGGGGTGGCGACGCACCTGCTGTGGGACTCCTTCACCCACGCCGACGGATGGGCTGTCGTCCATGTGAGCCCGCTGCGGGCCCGTCTCGCGGGGGACCTCACGGTGGCGCGGGCGGTCCAGCACCTCAGCACCGCCGGAGGGCTGGCCGCCGTGGCCGCGCACCTGTGGCGGCGCGGGCGCCGGGCGCCGGGCGGCGGCGCCGGGCCGACGGCGCTGCCGGCGCCGGTCCGTCGCACCACCGTGGCGGCACTGGCGCTCGCGGCCCTCGCCGGCGCCGCCGCCCGCACGCACCCCCTGGCCTCCTACCGGGGCGGGCCCGCGGCGGCCGACCGCGTGGGCACGCGGGAGGCCTTGGAGACCGTGGCCTCGGACTGGGCCACGGGTGGCGGGGCCGCGCTGGTCCTCGCCCTCCTCCTGTACGCGTGCCTCTGGTGGGGTCACCGTGCGTGGCGTATCCGCACCGCACGGTCGACACGCGAGGCGAGTGCGTAACTCCTGCTGCGGCAAGGGAACTTGAGGGGCGTGCGAGGCGTCTGTCGTCTCGGAACGCCGTGCGGGTGCCCCGTCCCCGAGTCAGGTGTCCGCCGTACTCCCCGCACATGTTCACCCCGCTCCGGAGGCCCCACCCCCATGCCGATCAACGAACTGAACGGCGTCACCCAGTACGTCATGGACCTCGTGGGCATCTTCTCCTTCGCCCTCTCGGGCGCCTTCATCGCCGTCCGAAGGGATTTCGACGTCTTCGGGACGGTCATCCTGAGCGAGGCCGCCGGACTGGGCGGCGGCCTCTTCCGCGACCTCGTCCTGCAGGTGCCGCCGGCCGCCTTCACCGACCTCGGCTACTACTTCACCCCCGTCGGTGCCGCCGCGGCCGTGTACTTCGGACACCGCCTCTACGACGACCTCCTGGTGCGCAGAAGCGTCCTCTTCGACGTGCCCGACGCCGGCGCGCTCGGACTGTTCAGCGTCACCGGCACCATCAAGGCCCTCACCCACGGCTTCAACGTCCCCGCCGCCGTCACCCTCGGCGCCGCGAGCGCCGTCGGGGGCGGCGTGCTGGCCAGCGTGCTCGCCATGGAGGTGCCGTCCCTGCTGCGCTGGGACAGTGACCTGTACGCCCTGCCCGCCGTCGCCGGAGCCGGCTCGACCGCCGTCCTGCACCTCGCCGGAACGCTCAACGTGGGTACGGCGGTCGGCGCCTCGGTGTTCGCGATCTCCCTGCGGCTGCTCGCCCTGCGCTACGGCTGGCGCACCCCGCGCTCGCACTTCTGGCGCGACCCCTTCTCGGGGATGCGGCACCAGCCGGTCGCGGAGCCGGCGCGTCCGGCGCCGCCCGTCCCGCTGGAGGCCGACACCGTGACGCTGAACCCCTTCGACGCCCACACGGTCACCGTCCGGCGCGGGGACCTGGCCCACGGCGGGCCCCTGCCCGCGCACGTGCGGGATCCGAGGATCGGCTGGGGCGGTCCCATGCCACCGCACGTGCGGCCGGACGAAACCGGGCCGGACGAGGTGCGCGAGGAGCCCCGCCGGTGCTGACGGGGCTCGACGCGGCCGGGCCGGCCCGCCCGGGTCAGGACGTGCCGAGATACGTGGTGGCGTGGATCTCGTGGAGGTGGATGAGCACGTCGTGCGCCTCACCGAGCGCCATGTCGTACCTGTAGGTGTCGGGCCAGCCCGCGCCGACGTTGTAGGTGGTGCGCCGCTGGTCCAGCCAGGCCCGCACGGCGGGCGGTGCGGTGCGCATGTCGAGGATGTAGTCGCGCTGCCGTGCCGCGTCCAGCGTGTACTCGTTCGAACCGGGCCGGGCGCCCTCGATGGTGCGGGTCCGCATCACCCCGTCGTCGGTGCCGAACGCCTTGAAGTCGCCCTTGTAGAAGCTGAATCCGATGCTGACGTACTTCCCGCCCAGCGCGTCGCGCAGGAACGCCCCCTCGGTCTTGGGGTAGCGCGGGTCGAAGGAGTCGTAGGACACGTGGGTGTTGTGCGCCGACAGCAGCATCCGGTCGCCGGTGTGCCGGTTCCACCACAGCGTGTTCGCGGCCATCGTCCGGTCGCGGTACTTCATCATCCGCGCGACCTGGGTCTCGTCCTCGACGTCGAAGGAGAGGCCCTCGGCCATCTGGTGCACGGCCCTGGCGTTCTGCACCGCCCAGAGCCGGTCGCGGGCGTCGGCGCCGCGCCCCGGGCGGGCCTTCTCCAACAGGTCGAGGACCTTCCCGGTGCGCTCCGCACCATCCTTGCGCTCGGCCAGTGACAGCGCGGAGTACCGCGCGCTGTACGTGGCGGCGTCGGTGGTGGGCCTGAGTCCCTCGTAGAGCGCGGCGACCCGGTCCAGCAACTCCGGGTGGGCGCGGGCCACGTAGTCGGTGATCCGGTCGTACAGCTCCGGCCCGGCGTAGCCCATGTCGGTGCCCACGAAGTGCACCGGGTCGTGCGGGTGACGCAGGTTGTACTCCCGTATCCAGGCGATGAGGTCGCGGTAGTCCTGGTTGTTCCAGATCTCGTAGGAGCCCTGGAACTCCTCGTGCGCGATGTCCTCCAGGCTGCCCTTGCCGTGCACCACGTAGTCGTCGAGGCGCAGGCCGCTGCTCCAGGGCAGTTCCAGGGCGAAGGCACGGAACCCCTTCTCCTGGACCAGGTGCCGCAGTACCCGGTGCTTCATGCGGAAGAACTCCCGCGAGCCGTGGGTGGCTTCGCCGACTCCCACCACCTGGGCGTTCCCGACCATGGGGTCCAGTGCGTCGAGGTCCCGCCGGGAGCTGTCGGGATCGGTCGACCGCAGCGCGTGGGCACTGCGCTCGATGCCGCGCACCACCCGGTCCGCGGCCGAGGCGGTCCCGCCGACCCCGCCGGAGCCGACGGAGTCCGCGGCGACCCGCGTCGGCCCGTGGGCCGTGGCGTCCGCGAGGGCCGGGGTGGCCGCGGTCAGGGTGGCGAGGGTGAGGAGGGCCGAGGGGAGCAGTATCGCCGTGCGTCGTTTCATGGCTCCAGACTCCCGCCCGGACACCCTCGCCCACCAACCCGTGCGCTGCCCGCCCCCGGGTACCGCAGGCACTACCCGAGCAGGGGAGAAGCCCCCCCGGAAGACGGCTTCGGCCACGGCCTCAGACGGTGGGGCGTGCCGCCCAGACCGTGCGTGTGGTGCGCACTCCCAGGTCGTTCCGGCGCGCCAGGGCGTGGGGCCCGTCCGGGTCGAGGAGGGCGTCCAGCGCGGCCAGGTCCCGCGGGGTCAACTCGGCGGCGACGGCCTCCCGTACCCGGCGCAGGGCACTCGACGCGTAACGGGCCACCGCCTCCCGGTCCGACGGGGCCTGCGGGCCACGACCCGGCTCGATCGCGAGGGTACGTTCCGCCTCGACGTCGAATCCCGTGCTCCTCAGCAGGGGCGCCCAGTTTTCATGACGATGTGCCAGGTGGGCGGCGTGCCGGCGGTCGAGCGCGGCATGGCAGCGGTCCTCGAGACCCGGGGCCCCCGCAGGGGCGTCCGCGGGCAGGAACCGCGGGAAACCGGCCAGTTCGACGACCGCCAGCAGCCCGCCCGGCGCCAGCAGGCCGCGCACCCGGCGCAGCGCCCGCTCGGGATCGGCCAGATGGTGCAGCGCGGCCGAGGCCCACACCAGGTCGGGAGCGCCCAGGTCGGGCCACTCCTCGGCGTCCAGATCGGCCGCCACGGGGTGCACCCGGTCGGCGAGACCGGCCGCCGCCGCCTTCTCGTGCAGCCGGCGCAGGTGCGCGGGGGAGGAGTCGACGGCCGTCACCTCGGCCCGGGGGAAGCGGTCGAGCAGGGCGAACGTGCCGGCTCCGGTGCCGCAGCCGAGGTCGAGGAGGTGACGGGGCGTGTCGGTGACGGGCAGCCGGGCGACGAGCGAGGCGAGGTGCCCGGCGAGCACCTCCGCGTCCAGGTCGAGGAGTTCGGACAGGTCACCGGCGTCTTGCTCCTGCGCGGAGTGCGCCGTGTGCGGGGAGGGGTGGGTCATACGGTCACGCTAGGCGGGCCTCGCGCCCACGGCCCGCCCGTTCCCGGCATCGGCAAGAGGGCGGCCCGATCCGCTGCCGGAGGCGCAAGGCACGGTCAGGAGGGGGACCGTCGTGGCGGGCGGTCGGTGCCTGCCTCACCGCGCTGGTGGCCTCGGCGTGCGTCGCGGTCGAAGATGCCCAGGATCTCGCAGGGCCCGCCCTCGGCCCCGATGGCGTGCGGCAGCATCGTGGGGAACTCCGCCGCCTGGTTGGTCTCGAGCCGCAGCCGCCGGTTGCCCAGCAGGAGAGTGGCGGTGCCGGACAGCACCACGAGCCATTCACGTCCCGGGTGGGCCCGCATCCGTGAGGGGTTGTCCGGAGGCGGGTTGGTCATGCGCTGCCGGACGACGGACACCCCCGGCTGCGCCTTGAGCAGCCAGCTCAGCTGTCCGTGGGCCGCGTCGACCGAGGGATGCGAGACGACGTCGTCGACGGCCGTCTCGACCAGTTGGTCGAGGGAGGTGTCCAGCGCGCGGGCGAGGGTGACGAGCTGGTCCAGGGCCAGTCGCCTTCGGCCCGTCTCGATCCGGCTGAGGGTGGACTGGCTGAGCCGGGCGCGGGCGGCCAGCTCCTCCAGCGACCAGCCCTGCGCGACGCGCAGGGCACGGATGCGCCTGCGCACGAGACCGTCCAGGTCGCCGTCGTCCTCTTGCGTCATGGGCAGCATCGTATGCCGGTCCGGCAAGGTCTGCCCGAGGGTGCGGAGGGGCGGGCCCCCGCACCCCCGCACCGCCACGCTCACTCGCTCACTTGCTCTGCAGCTTCCCCAGGGGGTCGCGGCCCTCCTCGAGGGCGGCGGCAGCGGCCGGCCAGCCGGAGTCGCCGGGGATGAGGGCGTCCCGCAGGAAGGCCGTCGTGAGCCGCTGGAGCAGGGCGACGCGCGAGGGATTCTCGTCGGTCGTCGACGTCGACTCCTGACCGTAGATGCCGCCGAGCGAGTGTTCCGCCCCGGACAGGGTGAGCAGGCTCTTCGGGGCCGGGCTGTAGGTGTAGGGGTCGGTGAACCAGTCCGGCCCTCGGGTCGAGAGGAACGACTGGTCGTTGTCCCCGGCGACGACCAGGGCGCGCGTGCGCATGTTCTCGAACGAGGGCTTCATGAAGGGGAAGTTCTCCGCGGCGAACGGCGTCAGACTGTCCCCGAGGCCGGTCAGTGCGAGCAGGACGCCCGCCGAGACGCGGCTGTCGGTCATGTCCTCGCCCGGTACGCCCTCGGCGTCCAGGACGCGCGCGCCCAGCAGCGCGCTCGCCGACTGGGCTCCCCAGGAGTGACCGGCGACGGCGATCCTGCCGTGGTCGAGTCGCCCGGCGAGACCCGGTACGGCGGCCTCCAGCGTGGGGAGGCCGTCCAGCACGCGGACCAGGTCCTCGATGCGGTGGCGCCAGATGTGCGGCGTCCGAGGGTCCTCGGGGGGAACGCCGAGCGTCCTGGAATCGAGATGGGTGGGCTGTACGACCGCGAAGCCGGAGGCGGCCCAGAAGTCCACCAGCGGGGCGTATTCGTTCATCGATCCGCCGAAGCCGTGCGAGAAGACGAGGACCGGCAGGCCGTCACCGCTCGCGGGGGCGGTGACGCGGACCTTCAGGTCCTCGCCGCGTCCGGGGGCGGGCAGGGCGATCGGGCGCAGGGAGACCACCGGGGTGGGCGGCGGGAGGGTCTCGCGCAGGTCGGTCGTCTTGGGGAGGGCGGGCTCAGGCATGAGTGAGGCCTTCTGTTCGGTAGGGAACCGCGGTGGTCAAGGCGTCGTGCCGCCACATTCCGCCAGCAGGTGCGCGGGATGGACGGCACGCCCCGGAACTGCCAGGATGGCAGAAGCGGAACGTCGCTCCGCTCACGATACGGAACGTTGCTCCGCTTCGCAATGTTCCCGCGACCGGCGCAGCACGAGAGGGGACACGCCACCGTGAACCACGGCACGACGCAGGAGGCCGGACCCCGGCGCAAGGACGCCCGGCGCAACGCGCTGACCCTGCTCGACGCGGCCGCCGAGGTCTTCGTCGCCTCCGGAGTGGACGCACCGGTCCGCGACATCGCGGCCAGGGCCGGCGTCGGCATGGGTACCCTCTACCGGCACTTCCCCACCCGGGCGGACCTGGTCATCGCCGTCTACCGGCACCAGATCGACGCCTGCGTCGAGGCCGGGCCGGCGCTGTTGGCCGCTTCCGCGTCCCCCCATGTCGCCCTCGCACGCTGGGTCGACCTCTTCGTCGACTTCCTCGTCACCAAGCACGGTCTGGCCGCCGCGCTCCGAGCCGACCACGCCCGCTTCGAGACCCTCCACGCCTACTTCCTCGACCGGCTGCTGCCGGTCTGCGCCGGCCTCCTCGATGCCGCCGTGGCCGCCGGCGAGATCCGCCCCGGCCTCGGCGCCCCGCACCTCCTGCACGCCATCGGCAACCTCTGCGTCGGCGCCGAACGCGACAGGGACTACGACGCACGCCGGCTCGTCGGCCTTCTCGTCGCGGGCCTGCGCGTACGCGACTGACGGCGGTCCGGTACAGCGGGGGAGGGGAGACACGTGGGAGGCGCGATGACCTGGACGGAACGCACGGTCCTACGGGACGGCGTGCGGCTGGTGTGCCGGGACTGGGGCGGGAGCGGAGCGGCCGTGGTGCTGCTGCACGGGCTGGCAGGTCACGCCGGCGAATGGGACGCGACGGCCGCGCGGCTGAGCACCACGCACCGTGTCGTCGCCGTGGACCAGCGCGGACACGGCGCGAGTGAACGGCTCCCGACGGTCGTCTCCCGCGCGGCCTACGTCGAGGACGTCCTCGCCGTGACGGACCGGTTGGGCCTTCAGTCGCCCGTCCTGGTCGGCCAGTCCCTCGGCGGGCACACCGCCGTCCTCACCGCCGCGCGGCACCCCGGGCTGGTCCGCGCGCTCGTGCTCGTCGAAGCCGGGGCGGGCGAACCCAGCCCGGGAACCCCGGCGGACATCGGGGCGTGGCTGGACTCCTGGCCGGTGCCCTTCCCCTCGCGCGAGGCCGCGGTCCGGTTCTTCGGCGGCGGACCCGTCGGCGAGGGCGGGCTGTGGCCGCGCTTCGACCGGGACACGATGGTCGCCTCACTGGCCGAGCTTGCCCGGTGCTCCTTCGCCGCCGAGTGGAGCGGTGTCAGCTGCCCCACCCTGCTCGTGCTGGCCCGGTCGAGCCTCCTTCCCCCCGCGGAGATCGACGAACTGCTGCGCCGCCGCCCCGGCCTGACGTCCGTCAGCGTTCCCGGCACCGGGCACGACCTGCATCTGGAACGGCCCGGGGTCCTGCACGAGCTGATCTCGCGGTTCCTCGCCGACGGGCGCCGGCCGCCCGGTGCCCGGAACTGGCGGTGCGTCAGGTCTGCTGGGACGGCGCGTACACCTCCGCCTCGACACCGAACGTCCAGGCCACCCCCTCCTTCGCCGTGCGGGTCCTCGGGGGCACGCGGAGCCAGTAGGTGCGGTGCGTGCCGTCCGGCTCGGGCGTGGAGTTGAGCACCTCCACCATCACCAGCGGTTCGTCACCGACGAGGTCGATGCGCCACAGGGTGCCGGTCTCGTCGCGGTGCAGGGGCTTGGCGTCGGAGTCCTTGAGGTAGCGGTCGTATCCGTAGTACTCCAGCATCACGCGCCGCAGTTCGGCGTTCTCCTCCTTGTGGATCCGGACCGGCGTCAGCGTCGCCAGTTCGGTGAGGAAATCGGCCGGGACCGGCATGCCGCGCCAGGCGTGCAGGGCGAAGCCGTCCGGGTAGGCCAGGGCGGGTCCCTCCCCGTTGTCCAGCCGTCCGGCCTCGTCCTGGTGCAGCGCCACGGGCCGCTCCGACACCACGGCGACCCGGGCGTACGGCCACCACCAGCCGGCGCTGCGGCACACCTCGGTCAGCGCCTCGAACGGGCCGCCGGCCGGGGCGAACGCGGCGAGCCAGGGCGCGTCGTGCTGCCCGAGCACCGCCTCCAGGAGCAGCAGCCGTACCGCGGTCGCCTCCTCGCCCGTCGTCCCGCCGGCCAGCTCCTCCAGCACCCCGGTCCTGATCCGGTCCACCAGCGCCTGAGTGGACTCCCACAGCCGGCCGCCCGTCGCCGCCCAGTGCTCCGACCAGCCGCCGGCGCCCAACTCGGCGTGCAACCGGGCACGTTCGGCGGCCCAGGGGGCGTCACGTATCGCGTCCCGGACACAGGCCCCCCGGTCGGGCAGCTCTCGTATCAAGGACACGGCCGCGCGCGGGGACCCGGCCCACACGATCCGCTCGGGCTCCGGCAGTCCGGCCGCCCGGTAGGCCGCCCGGACGCCCGCCTCGGCCGCCGCCCGGTCGGCGGGGACGGTGGCCCGCGTCCACGTGCGCCACGTGCCCAGACCGTCGACGGAACCGTCGTCCGTCGATGTGGCGTCCACCGAATCGCCCTCCGCCGACATGACGTTCACGGAACCGCCGTTCACGGAACCGCCGTTCGCCGGATCCGTCCCGGCGGCGTCCGCCGCGCCGCTCCCGTCCGCCCCGCTGTCCATGCCCGCCCCACTCATGCCCGCCCCACTCATGCCCGCCCCACTCATGCCCGCCCCGCCCATGTCCGCCCCGCCCATGTCCGTTCCGTTCCCTCTCATGTTCGTGTCCCTCGTGTCTTCCGGCCCCGCGCCGGCGTGCACACCCACGCCTGCGCCCACACCCGCGTCCGTCCGGTCCGCGCCGGTGCCGCGCGCCCGCTCAGTCCGCCACGATGCGCACGGACCCGGGCACGTACTCCCGCTGCCTGATGACCCGGAACCAGCCCTCGGGCAGCGTGATCACCGCGTGCTCCTCGTGCACCACCCGGCCGCCCCGGGGCAGGTGCAGCAGCATCGGTCCGAACGGACCCGGCTCACGTATCAACTCGCCCGGCCCGACGACCGCGTGGGCGTGCCCCGTCACCTCGCCGAGCGCCAGCACGAGCCGGCCCCGCGCGTCCCGCCGCTCCCTCGGCGCGTGCGCCACATGAGCCGGGACCGCTTCCTCCGCGACGGGCACGATCAGTACGTCTCCCTGCCGGTACATGACTCTCCCCTCCGGCCGGGTGCACCGTGCACCGGCCTCATGAACGACACCGTAGGACCCACCACTGACAACGCCCCCTCGCCGCCGCCCGATCCGTCCCCGCACCGCGCTCCGTCCGCCCCGCCGACGGCGAATGTCAGTGGCTCTTGGTAGAACTGCGGCAATCGCGAGACCGCCGCAATCGACTGCCAAGGAGCATGCGCGTGTACGACGCCGACGAGATCGAGACGCTGTACGGATTGCCCGCCCACGACTTCCCGGCCCCCGACGAGCCCGTGGACGGCCTGCCCGCCGCCGACTCGGTCGCCTGGCGCGTCAGCAGCCGCCTGTACGAGGTCGACGAGGAGTGGACCAAGGCGTTCGGGCGGTTCTGTGCCGGCGTCGACACCACTCGCGTGCGGGCACTGGTCGTGGGCGCGTGGGCAGCGGCGTACGAGGGCGACTCCTCCGAGGTCGTCGAGACGTTGGTGGCCGCCCGGGACCGGTTCCCGGCGCTGCGGGCGATCTTCCTCGGCGACATCTCGATGGAGGAGGCCGAAATATCGTGGATCAGCCAGAGTGACGTCACCCCGCTCCTCGCCGCCTACCCCGCGCTGGAGGAGTTCGGGGTGCGCGGCGGCAGCGGACTGGAGTTCACCCCCCTGCGCCATGAGGGGTTGCGCCGCCTGGAGGCGCAGGCCGGTGGACTGCCCGCCGCGATGGTCCGCGGCGTGGGCGCCAGCGACCTGCCCGCCCTCGAGCATCTCGACCTGTGGCTGGGCACCCCCGACTACGGCGGCGACAGCGAGGTCGCCGACCTGGAGCCGATCCTCTCCGGTGCGCGCCTGCCGAAGCTGCGCCATCTCGCCCTGCGCAACAGCGAGATGCAGGACGCGGTGGCCGCGGCCGTCGCCGCCGCCCCGGTCGTCGCCCGGCTCGAGGTCCTGGACATGTCCATGGGCGTACTGACGGACGAGGGCGTCGGCGCGCTCCTCGGCGGACAGCCGCTGACCCACCTCCGCAGGCTCGACCTGCACCACAACTACCTGAGCGAGCCCATGCGGGACCGCCTCCGCCAGGTTCTGGAGCCGGCGGGCGTGGAGCTCGAACTGGAACGGGGCGACGCCGACGAGGACACGGAGGACGACGGCACCGTGTGGCGCTACGTCGCCGTGGGCGAGTGAGCCTCCCCGACACGGCGGGACCGCGGGCGCCGCGCCGGGCGCCGTCCACGGTCCCGCCGGCCGGGTCACCGGCCGTGCCGGCGCCGCACGACCGGCGCCTGGCGGTGGTCGGCAACCCCGGCAACCGCCGGGTCACCCTGTTCACGCAGGCGGTGCGCGCGGCCGGGCTGCCCGGCCCCCGCGTCGTGCCGTGGATCGACGTACTGCGCGACGGGGGAGCGGACTTCGCACCCGAGGAGACGGTCCGGCTCGACTCGCCGGGAGAGGACCCGGAGGTCGACCTCCTGCTGCGGGACGCGGAGGACCCCGCCCGGGTGGAGGGCTCGGCGCGCTGGTACGCGCGGTTCACGGCCGCGGTCGGCACCCTGCGTGGCGGCGCCCGGCTGGACGACCCCGGCGACCTCGCCGTCCTGTTCGACAAGCGCCGCTGCCACGCCGTCCTGGACGCCGCGGGCGTGCCGGTGCCCGCCTCGCCCACCTCGGGCCCGGGCGCCGCCCCGGTGCGCGGCTGGGACGACGTGCGGTCGCTGATGCGCACCCACCGCATGCTGCGTGCGTTCGTCAAGCTCGCGCACGGCTCGTCCGCCTCGGGGGTCCTTGCCGTCGAGACGGGCGGCGGCGGCCGGATCCGGGCCACCACCTCGGTGGAACGGACCCCGGACGGAGCGCTCTACAACTCCCTTCGGGTGCGCCGCTACGAACGCGAACGGGACATCGCCGCGATCGTCGACGCCCTCGCCCCCGACGGGCTGCACCTGGAACGCTGGCTGCCCAAGGCCTCCCAGCGGGGCCGCGCGGCCGACCTGCGGGTGGTCGTGGTGGCGGGGAGGGCCACCCACGCCGTCGTCCGCACCAGCCGCGCCCCCATGACCAACCTCCACCTCGGCGGCCGGCGCGGCGACCTCGACGCCGTGCGCGAGGCGGTGGAGACCGCGGGAGGGCGCTGGGCGGACGTGCTCGAGGTGTGCGAGCGGGCCGCGGCCTGCTTCCCGCGCACCCTGTGCGTCGGCGTGGACCTGCTGCCGGCCATCGGCTGGCGCAAGGTCTTCGTCGGCGAGGTCAACGCCTTCGGCGACCTGCTGCCCGGGCTGACCGGTCTGCCCGGCAGCGGCGCGGAGGGGGCCGACACCTACGCGGCTCAGGTCGCGGCCGCCCTGCACGGCCACGGCACCCACGACCCGGCGGCCGTCACCCTCGGCAGCGCGCCGCACCCGCACCACCCGTAACGAACAGGACCACCCATGGACCAGTCCACCACACCGGGCCCACCGGGCCCACCGGCCACACCCGTTCCGCCCGGCACACCGTCTCCCGACATGAACGCGATCGTCGGCGATCACGACATCCTGCTGGTCACCCTCGACACCCTGCGCCACGACGTGGCCGTCGAACTGGCCGAACAGGGCCGGTTGCCGAACCTCGCCCGTCACCTCCCCGACGGCCGATGGGAGGAGCGGCACGCGCCCGGCAGCTTCACCTACGCCTCCCACCAGGCCATCTTCGCGGGCTTCCTGCCCACCCCGGCCGGACCCGGCCCGCACCCGCGCCTGTTCGCGGCGAGCTTCGCCGGCAGCGAGAGCACCGCGCCCGGCACCTTCGTCTACGACACCCCCGACCTCGTCTCCGGACTGGCCGGGCAGGGCTTCCGCACGGTGTGCATCGGCGGCGTCGGCTTCTTCAACGGACAGGGCCCGCTCGGCTCCGTCCTCCCCGGTCTCTTCCAGGAGTCGCACTGGGAACCGGAGTTCGGCGTCACCTCGCCCCACTCCTTCGAGCACCAGATCGACCGGGCGGAACAAGTGATCGCCGGACTCCCGGCCGAGCAGCGGCTGTTCCTCTTCGTCAACGTCTCCGCGCTGCACCAGCCCAACTGGTTCCATCTGCCCGGCGCCACGCGGGAGGCCGGAGACACCCGGCAGACCCACGCCGCCGCCCTGGAGTACGTCGACCGGCACATCGGCCGCCTGTTCGCGGCCGCCGCATCCCGCCGCCGCTGCTTCGCCATCGTCTGCTCCGACCACGGCACCGCCTACGGCGACGACGGCTACACCGGTCACCGCCTCGGCCACGAGTGCGTGTGGACCGTCCCCTACGCCCACTTCTTCCTCGAACCCGCCGAGGCCCACCGATGACCACAGCCCCCGCCACCACGGCGACCACACCCTCCGCCGCCGAGGCGGCCGGCCCCTACCAGCACTACGTCTACGCCTACCCCCACAAGAGCGCCTACCGACGGCTGCCCGAGCGGCCCACCCTGACCTCCCTCTGGGCGGCGGAGGACAAGAGCGCCCTCTCCCTCTACCTGCACATCCCCTTCTGCGAGGTGCGCTGCGGCTTCTGCAACCTCTTCACCCGCATCGGCGCCCCCGAAGGGCTCACCGGCGCCTACCTGGACGCACTCGAACGGCAGGCGAGCGCGGTGCGCGAGGCCCTCGGTGAGGGCGAGGACATCCGGTTCGCCACCGCCGCGTTCGGCGGCGGGACACCCACCTTCCTGACCGCGCCCGAACTGGAACGACTGTGCGACATCGCAGAGTCGCGCATGGGCGCCCGACTGGACGCGATCCCGCTCTCCGTCGAGGCGTCCCCCGCCACGGCCACCGCCGACCGGCTCGCCGTCCTCGCCGACCGGGGCGCCACCCGGCTCAGCCTCGGCGTGCAGAGCTTCGTCGAGGCCGAGGCCCGCGCCGCCGTACGCCCCCAGCGGCGCGCCGACGTCGAGGCGGCGCTCGCCCGGATCCGCGAGGCCCGCATACCGGTGCTCAACATCGACCTGATCTACGGCATCGACGGCCAGACCGAGGAGACCTGGCTCCACTCCCTGGACGCCGCCCTCGCCTGGGCCCCCGAGGAGCTGTACCTCTACCCGCTCTACGTCCGCCCCCTCACCGGCCTCGACCGTCACCGTGCCGCCTCCGGACCCGCCCGCGACCCGGCCTGGGACGCCCAGCGGCTGCGCCTGTACCGCGCCGGCCGCGACCACCTGCTCGCCCGCGGCTACACCCAGCAGTCCATGCGGATGTTCCGCCGCGCGGACGCCCCGCCGCAGGGCGCCGACGACTACGCCTGCCAGACCGACGGCATGATCGGCCTGGGCTGCGGCGCCCGCTCCTACACCTCGGCCCTGCACTACTCCTTCGACTACGCCGTCGGAATGCACGCCATCCGCGGCATCATCGACGACTACGTCGCCACCGAGGACTTCACCCGCGCCGAGGTCGGCCACCGGATGGACGCCGACGAGGCCCGCCGCCGGCACCTGCTGCAGTCCCTGCTCCAGGCGGAGGGACTCGCGGAGAGCGACTACCAGGCCCGGTTCGGACAGGCACCCGCCGAGGACTTCGGCAGCGCACTGGACGTGCTCGCCGACCGCGGCTGGCTGGCGGCCGCCGACGGCCGGCTGCGCCTCACCCCGGAAGGGCTGGCCCACTCCGACGCCGTCGGGCCGCTGCTGTTCTCCCCGGCCGTGCGCGCCGCCATGGCCGCCTACGAGAGGAAGTGACCGGCCGCCCATGGACCTGACCGTCCTGTACCGGGGGCCGCTCGCCTCCTGCGACTACGACTGCCCCTACTGCCCGTTCGCCAAGCGCCGCGACTCCACCGAGCAACTCCGCGCCGACCGGGCCGCCCTGGAACGCTTCGCGCACTGGGCCGCCGGGCAGACGGACGACCGCCTGTCCCTGCTGTTCACCCCGTGGGGGGAGGGGCTGGTCCGTTCCTGGTACCGGCGCACCCTCGCGGAGCTGTCGCACCTGCCGCACATCCGCCGCGTCGCCATCCAGACCAACCTCAGCTGCCGCACCGACTGGCTGGCCGAGGCCGAACCCGACACCCTCGCCCTGTGGTGCACGTACCACCCGGGCCAGACCCCCTACGACCGCTTCCTCGGCAAGTGCCGCGAACTGGCCGAGCGCGGCGTGCGGTTCAGCGTCGGCATCGTCGGCCTGCCCGAGCACCTGGAGGCGGCCCGCAGGCTCAGGACCGAACTGCCCGAGCACGTCTACCTGTGGATCAACGCGGCCGAGGGCCACACCTACACCGACGCGGAGGCCGAGGTGTGGACGGCCCTGGACCCGCTCTTCCCCTACAGCCGCCACCCGCACGCGAGCGCCGGACTGCCCTGCCGCACCGGCGAGTCGGTGATCTCCGTCGACGGCGAGGGCACCGTCCGCCGCTGCCATTTCGTGCCCGCCGAACTCGGCAACCTCTACGACGGTTCCTACCGCGCCGCCCTGCGGCCCCGCCCCTGCCCACTCGCCGTCTGCGACTGCCACATCGGCTATGTGCACCTGGAGACACTGCCGCTGTACGACGTCTTCGCGGGTGGCGTCCTGGAGCGCGTCCCGGCGGCGGTCCCGCCGGAACCGGCCCGGCGTCCGGCGCCCATCGCACTCGCACTCGCCCGCCCGGGCGGGAGCCGCCCCTAGGCGAGCCTTCCCTGAGCGGGCGGGCGGATGGCCGGGCGGGCGTGGGGCTGCCTGCGGAACCGGGCGGGTCAGCGGGTGCTCAGGACGATCTTCTCGCAGTCCTCCCGCTTGTGCTTGAACAGCTCGTAGCCCGCCGGTGCCTCGGACAGCGGCATCCGGTGGGTGATGATCCTGGTGGGATCGATCTCCCCGCGCTCGATCCGCTCCAGCAGCGGCTTCATGTACCGCTGCACGTGGCACTGGCCTGCCCGCAGCGTCAGCGAGCGGTTCATCCACGAACCCACGGGGAACTTGTCGACGAATCCGCCGTAGACACCCACGACGGACACCACACCACCGCTGCGGCAGGACGTGATCGCCTGCCGCAGCGCGTGCGGCCGGTCGGTCTCGGCGCGGACCGCCTGCTTCGCCCGGTCGTAGAGCGCGACGTGCGGGGCGCCGTGCGTGGCCTCGAGACCGACCGCGTCGATGCACTTGTCGGGACCGCGCCCGCCGGTCATGTCCAGCAGGGCGGAACGGACGTCCGTGTCCTCGAAGTCGATGGTCTCGTACCCCTGCGCCGCCGCCATCTCCAGCCGGTACGGCTCCCTGTCGATCGCGATCACCTTCGCCGCGCCCAGCATGCGCGCGCTGTCCATGGCGAACTGACCCACCGCGCCCGCGCCCCACACCGCGACGACATCACCGTCCCCGATGTCGCACATCTCCGCCGCCATGTATCCGGTGGGCAGCACGTCCGACAGGAAGAGCACCTGCTCGTCGTCCAGGTCGGACTCCACCACCAGCGGGTTGACGTCGGCGAAGGGCACCCGCGCGTACTCGGCCTGACCGCCCGCGAAACCACCCGTGAGATGGGAGTAGCCGTAGATGCCGGCGGTGGGGTGACCGAACATCTTCTCGGCCATCCCGGCGTTGGGGTTGCTGTTCTCGCAGCACGAGTACAGGCGTGCCCGGCAGGCGGCACAGGCCCCGCAGGCGATGGGGAACGGCACCACGACCCGGTCCCCGACCCGTATCTTCGAACGGTCGACCCCGGCACCCACCTCGACGACCTCGCCCATGAACTCGTGGCCGAGGATGTCCCCCTTCTGCATGCCGGGCACGTACCCGTCCACGAGGTGCAGGTCGGAACCGCAGATCGCGGTGGAGGTGATCCGCACGACGGCGTCCCGGCCGTTGAGGATCGACGGGTCCGGGACGTCCTCCACGGACACCGAGTCGGGGCCCATCCAGCAGGTGGCCTTCACGACAGCGTCTCCTTCAGTTCCTTGGGGGTGAGGGGGCGGGCGGGGTGCTGGGGGAACTCGCCGCGGGCCCGCTTGCCCGCGGGGGCGCCCTTGGAACGGACGACCTCCCCCGTCTCCACGGCCTGTTTGAAGCGCCGCAGGTCGTCGTCGAGCTGCTGTGAGGGTTCCTCGCCGAAGTAGCGGGCGACCGCGCGGCCCAGCGCGCCGGCGGGCACCGCGTAGCGCAGGGTCACGCGCACCTCCGTGCCGCTTCCGCCGGGGGCGGGGGAGAAGCGCACCTCGCCGCCGTTGTCGACGTCGGCGCCGTCCAGCGAACGCCAGACCAGCAGGCTGCCGGGCACATCCTCGGTGACCTCGGCGTCCCATTCCACCGTCCGGCCGAAGGGGGCACTCGCCCGCCAGTGACTGGTGCTCTCCCCGGTCCGGCGCACCTCCTCCAGGTGCGCCATGAACGTGGGGAGCCCCTCCAGGCGCCGCCAGAAGGCGTAGGTCTCCTCGGGGGAGGTGCTCACGGTCGTCGTGGCCGTCAGCGTCGTCTCCGACCCCCTGCCGGTGCGGGTGACGGCCGCGTAGACGTCCACGGCGGTCAGCGCGGCGACCGCGGCCGTGGCGAGCGCCGTCCGGCCGAGGCCCCGCCCGTCGTGGCGGCGCAGGGCGCGGGTCAGGAGGGTCAGGTCCACGATGTCGCCGCCGACCCTGCCCCACAGCCAGACGGGGTGCGGACGGGCCAGCAGCCCGCCCGCCGCCGCCAGTTCGCGGACGCCGACGGCGAGGGTGGCCGTGCGCTGCCGGGGGCCGGCGGTCACGCCGATGCCCCGGGCCACGTCGGCGGGCCTGGCCACCTGGGGGACGCCCAGGGCCGCGCTGGCGAGGCCAAGGCCGCGCACGAGCGGGTCGCGGCGGAGGGTCTTCATGGTGTCTGCTCCTCATGTCGGTAGGGCGCTGTGGGGCCACGGAGAAATGTCGGTACATCGGTACGTCAGTACGTCAGTACGTCGGCACCTCGGCACCTCGGTGCGGCCCGTTTCAGGGGTGCGGTCAGGCGCGGTCGGTCGGCTCCAGTCGCAGCCGGGCCTCGACCCGGCCGTCCACGACCCGGGTCTCGAAGGCGGGCTGGGGCGCGGTGGCGGGGCCCTCCACGTTCCAGCCGTCGCTGAGCCGGAAGAGGCTCCCGTGCCACGGGCAGCGCAGGCATCCGTCCTCCACGGTCCCCTCGGACAGCGGTCCGGCCATGTGGCTGCACCGCTCGGCCAGGACCCACACGGTGTCGTCCTCCGCGCGCACCGCGACGACGGCGATGTCGTCGATGTCGCGCCGCACGGGCCGGCCCAGCGGCAGGTCGTCCAGCTCGGCCAGCGGATGCCAGCCGGGCCGGACCAGATGGGGCACGTGCTCGGCGTGGTTGGCGCCGGAGGCCTGGCGGTAGGCGAGGTGCCCGCCCAGCGCGCCGCCCACCCCCACCGCCCCGAGACCGGCCAGGCCGAGCGTGCGGCCCAGCGCCTCACGGCCGCGGAGGCGTGCGGTGAGCGAGCCCGCGTAGAGGCCGATCCCCGCGACGTTCGCGGCCGCGTGCACCAGGCCCACGCGCATCTGCTCGCGGTGCAGCTCGGCCCAGTCGACCCAGCCCGCGAGGGCCGCGGGGAGGGCGGCACCGAGCCCGGTGGCGATCAGGGTGCGTGCCGCCCGGCGCTGGCCGGGAAACAGGTCGAGCACGGCGGCCGACAGCCAGCTGCCCACCGGGACCTGCACCAGCAGGGGGTGCACGGGATGGCCCAGCCACCGCCCGTGCAGGGCGTCACGGGCCCGCCCCAGGGGCAGCGCCCGGACCGCCTGCTGCACCTGTGCGAGCAGCCGGTCGGCCCCGGTGAACCGTTCGATCCGGTCCGTGGCCGCCAGAACGCGGCCGGGGCCCTTGGCGTCGGGCAGTGCCCGGCTCATCTTCGCGCCTGCCCGGCGCGGGAATGCGCTGTTGGTCATGGGAGGCGAGTAGCCGGAAAAGAGCGGAACAACCCGGCACAACCCGTCGGCCCGCGACACGGCCGGTCCGGACGCCTTCCCGGGGCGCGCTCGCGCCGGGGAAGGCCGTCTCCCGCCGGGCGGCCCGGCGCCGGGCGCGGCCGGTCCGCGCGTACCAGTCGGCGGCCAGGAGCGAGGCGAGCGCGAGCTCGGCGAGATCGCCGCCGTAGTACATCCACTGGGCGCCGCGCCGCAGGTCGGCCGTCGCGAAGGCGGTGCCGGGCGGGGGAGTGGCGTAGAGCGTCCTGGCGAGTACGGCGTGGGCCGCCCCGGCGGCGAGCAGGGCGCCGCCCCGCCAGGCGAGGCTCCACCGGTGGCGGACCGGTTCGAGGGAGCAGACGGCGAAGGCGAGGAGCAGTCCGGAGACCAGGACGTGGAGGTGCACGGCCGCGTCGAGCAGGGGCCGGCCGGCGGAGCGGGAGAGCAGGGGCGTGCGGTACAGCAGCCAGAGACCGCCCACGTCCAGTGCCGCCGCCATCGGTGGGAACAGCAGCAGGGCCGCGGGGCGGGAGCCCAGCACCGCCCGCAGCGCCCGCCGCGGGGGCCCGGCCGGCAGGGTGCGCAGGACGAGGGTGACCGGGCGGGCTGCGGCCAGCACGGGCGGAACGGCCATGGCGAACACGAGGTGGCGGATCATGTGCACGGTGAAGGGCCCGCCCGGCGGGGTTCCGGCCGCCGCGCCGGCCAGGGCGGCGCAGCCCGCGGCGAACAGGGCGTCCCGGTGGCGCGGCCAGCCGTCACCCCGTCGGCGCAACCGCGCCGCGGCCGCGAGGTAGCCGGCGGCGGAGAGCGCGGCGCCGAGGACGAGCACGGCCCCGAAGAGGCCCGTGCCGTGTCCGCCGCCAGGCGTGTGGGCGGAGATCACACCACCGCCCGCCCGCCCGGCGCGCGCCCGCGGGCGCGGACGGCGAGGGCGGCACCGAGGAGGAACAGCGCGGCTCCGGCGCCGTTCCACGCCCAGTCGTAGCCGGTCACGTCGACGCCGTAACGGATCTGGTGCACCCGCAGCAGCTTGTGGTCGACGATCCCGTCGAACAGCTGGAAGCCGCCCAGGCCCAGGAACAGCCCGGCCCAGGCGTGGGCGGGAGCGAGGGCGCGGCGGCGCCGCAGGTCGGCGAAGAGGAAGAACCCGGCGACCAGCCCGAGCAGCTCGGCGGTGTGCAGCAGCCCGTCGGACAGCAGTCCGACGCCGGAGGTGGAGCGGTCGTAGAAGTGGTGCCAGTGCAGGAGCTGGTGGAACCCGATCTCGTCGACGGCGGCCATCGCCGCGGCCCCGAGCAGCGCGCACACCGCCAGCGAGCGCTCGGGCCGGGGGAGGGGCCCGGCGGGCGGGGGCGGAACCGGTCGGCTGCTCATCGCGCTGTACCTCCTGAAGTGCGGCGGAGTGCGGGGGAAGTGCGGGGTGCGATACGGATACCCGCACGCACCGCCGCACGCCCCCGCGCCACCCGCACGCCCCCGCGCCACCCGCACGCCCCCGCGCCACCGGCACGCGTCCGTGCTGTCCGCACGCTCCCGCGCCACCGGCCCGGCCTCGCGGCTACCCGCCCGGGTAGCCCCGCCCGCTCACCCGTCCTCCCATAGGATCAGAGCGTGGCCGCGAGACGGTCGGCCACCGTCCTGACGAACCGTCCTGGCTCCTCCGGACGACCGCCCTCGGCGAGCACGGCCAGGGTGTGGAGCAGCTCGGCGGTCTCCACCAGACCGCTGCGGTCCTCACGCTCCCCGTACGCCCGGTTCAGCGCGCTCACCAGGGGGTGGCCGGCGTTGAGTTCGAGGATGCGCTTCGCCTTCGGCACCTCCTGGCCCATCGCGCGGTACATGTTCTCCAGCGCGGGCGACAGGTCGTCCGTGTCGGAGACGACACACGCCGGGGAAGTGGTGAGCCGCGAGGACAGCCGGACGTCCTTGACCTCCTCGCTCAGCCGCTCCTTCATCCAGCCGAGCAGGTCCGCGTACTCCTCGCCCTGCTTCTCGCGCTCCTCCTCGCCCTTCTCGTCCGGGACGGCCTCGACCTCGCCCTTGGCGACGGAGCGCAGCTTCCTGCCCTCGAACTCGCCGACGGTGTCGACCCACACCTCGTCGACGGGATCGGTGAGCAGCAGCACCTCGATGTCGCGGGCGCGCAGCGCCTCCATGTGCGGGGAGCTCTCGATGCTCTGCCGAGACTCGCCGGTCATGTAGTAAATGGCGTCCTGGCCGTCCCTCATCCGCTCCACGTACTCGTGGAGGGTGGTCGGCTCCTCGCCGTGCGTGCTGGCGAGGGTGGTGACGGCGAGGATCGCGTCCCGGCTGTCGGGGTCGGTGACCAGGCCCTCCTTCACCGCCGTGCCGAACTCCCGCCAGAACGTGGCGAACCGCTCCGGCTCACGGTTCTTCATGTCCTTCAGCGAGGACAGCACCTTCTTGGTGAGCCGCCGCTGGATCATGCGGATGTGCCGGTCCTGCTGCAGGATCTCCCGCGAGACGTTGAGCGAGAGGTCCTGCGCGTCCACGACGCCCTTGACGAACCGCAGGAAGGACGGCAGCAGCGCCTCGCAGTCGTCCATGATCAGGACGCGCTTCACGTACAGCTGCAGTCCGTGCCGGTAGCCGCGCGTGAACAGGTCGTGCGGGGCGTGCTCGGGGAGGAACAGCAGCGCCTGGTACTCGAACGTGCCCTCCGCCTGGAACCGGATGGTCTCCAGCGGGGGACGCCAGTCGTGCCCGATGTGCTTGTACAGCTCGTGGTACTCGTCCTCGGACACCTCGTCACGCGGCCGCGCCCACAGGGCCTTCATGGAGTTCAGCGTCTCGGGCGCGGGCTCGGCCCCGTCGTCCCCCTCGCCGTCCCCGGGCGTCTTCTCCCCGGCCATGCGGATGGGCCAGGTGATGAAGTCGGAGTACCGCTTGACGATCTCGCGGATCGTGTACGGGGAGGTGTAGTCGTGGAGCTGGTCCTCGGGGTCGGCCGGCTTCAGGTGCAGGGTGACGGCGGTTCCCTGCGGAGCCTCGTCCACCTTCTCCAGGCTGTACGTGCCCTCGCCGCGCGAACTCCAGCGCGTACCCTGCGACTCGCCGGCCCGGCGGGTCACCACGGTCATCTCGTCGGCGACCATGAAGCCCGAGTAGAAGCCGACGCCGAACTGCCCGATGAGCCCCTCGGTGCCGTCCGTCTCACCGCCGGTCTCCTTCTCCTTGGCCTCGCGCAGCTCCCGCAGGAACTCGGCGGTCCCCGAGTTGGCGATGGTGCCGATGAGCCGTCCGACCTCGTCGTACGACATTCCGATGCCGTTGTCCCGCACGGTGAGCGTGCGGGCCTCCGGGTCGGTCTCGATCTCGATGTGCAGATCGCTGGTGTCGGCGCCGAGGGAGTCGTCACGCAGGGCCTCCAGACGCAGCTTGTCCAGTGCGTCGGAGGCGTTCGAGACGAGTTCGCGCAGGAAGACGTCCTTGTTCGAGTAGACCGAGTGGATCATCAGCTGGAGCAGCTGACGGGCCTCTACCTGGAACTCAAACGTTTCGGCCGGCATGGCTGGCGTTCACCTCACAGGTCTGTTCGCCGGTATGGATCCTGGTCACTTTAAGGGACGCGGCGGGCCCCGCACGCCTCGTACGGGCCGGTCCGCCGCCGAGGCCCCGGCCGGCCCGCCGCCGGTCCGTCCGGGAGTGAGGGAACGCCGCCGCCGCACGCGTGCTAACGAGGCCGG
Source organism: Streptomyces griseoaurantiacus (assembly GCF_036189845.1). Taxonomy (NCBI): domain Bacteria; kingdom Bacillati; phylum Actinomycetota; class Actinomycetes; order Kitasatosporales; family Streptomycetaceae; genus Streptomyces; species Streptomyces griseoaurantiacus. The sequence goes on from NZ_CP108326.1 coordinate 7,283,210, forward strand.
GGAACGCCTGTGAACCAGGCCGGGAAACTCGTGCGAACCGGGCCGGGAAGGGGACACGCGTACGCGGTGTCGTGCGGGGGCGCGGCCATGGGCCCCGTGCCCGTTCTGCTCCGTCATGGGACCAGCCGTCGACTGCCGACGGGCTCCTCCTGGACCCGCGGGTGTGCGCGGCGGGGGCCGTTCAGGCCCCTGGGCGAACGCGAACGCCGGGCTCCCCGGGACGCGCCCGGGGGAGCCCGGCACACTCCGTACGATGTGCGGGTACGGTGTGCCACACCCCCGCCGTGCCGCCCGTACGAGGAGACCACGTGCCTGCCGACATCCCGTCCGCGACCGACGAGGCGTTCTGGCGGGAGCGCCACCTCTGCTTCCTCGTCACCCTGCGCCCCGACGGAACACCGCACCAGGTGCCGGTCGGCGTCACCTACGATCCCGAGGCGCGGATCGCACGGGTCATCAGCAGCGGACGCAGCCGGAAGGTCCGCAACGTGCGCGCCGCCGGCCCCCGCGCGCGGGTCGCCCTCAGCCAGGTGGACGGCGGCCGCTGGTGCACCCTGGAGGGGACGGCCGTCGTCCGTGACGACGCCGAGTCGGTCGCGGAGGCCGTACGCCGGTACGCCGAGCGTTACCGGACCCCGCGGCCGAATCCGGAGCGGGTGGTGATCGAGGTCGCCGTCGACCGGGTGATGGGCAGCGCGAGGCCGCCCGGCTGGTAGCAGACGGCTGGTAGAGGAGTGGCCCGGTCGGGCCGGTCAGGGGCGTGGGCAGGGCCGGCCCGTTCGCCGGCTCTCGGTGGCGAGGGTGATCACCTCGTCCAGTTCGCCCCTGGCGTGCACGAGATCGCCGATCTGCCCGTCGAGGCGCCGCCGTTCGGCCGAGAGCCGCTCCAGCAGCTCCGGCGTGGCCTCGCCGTTCGCCGCGCGCGGCAGCAGCTCCCTGATCGTCCGGCTGGACAGGCCCGCCGCGTACAGCCGCCGGATCAGGCGGACACGGTCGACCGCGTCCTGCGGGTACTGCCGCCGGCCGTTCGGGCCGCGCCACGGGTCGAGCAGCCCCTGCTCCTCGTAGTACCGCAGCGCCCTGACACTGACGCCGGTGAGAGCGGCGAGTTCGCCGATGCGCATCGATTCCTCCGGCCCGGACCGGCGCCCGTGCTTGCTCCTGACGCCGACGTGAGCTTTTAGCGTAGTCCCCGCCGAGCACACCCCCTCGGGGTGGAACGGGCGGGGCCCCGCCCCGTCCGGCGGCTTCCCCTCACGTCTCTCGTACGCCTCTCGACGGAGAACCCCTGTGACCACCACCGGCATGAACACGTCCGCCCTCTCCGCTGTATCCGCTGTGTCGGCCCTCGACGCGCATCTCACGCCCGCCGCCCCCGTCGTCTCGGTCAAGCCGGTGACACTCGACTCGCCCGGCCGGGGGACGGATCTGCGGGTGCGGATCTCCGCGCCGGCCGCCGGAAGCGGGCTCCCGGTCGTCCTCCTCTCGCACGGCCACGGCTCCTCACTGGAGGGCTACGGGCCCCTGGCCGACTTCTGGGCCGCCCACGGCTTCGTGGTGATCCAGCCCACCCACCTCGACTCCCGCACCGTCGGCCTGCCCCAGGACGATCCCCGCACCCCGCGCCTGTGGCGGTTCCGCGTCGAGGACATGAAGCGTGTCCTCGACCACCTCGACGTGCTGGAGGCGGCCGTCCCCGGTCTCGGCGGCCGTCCGGACCGCACCCGTGTCGCCGCGGCCGGGCACTCCTTCGGCGGCCAGACCGTCGGCAACCTCCTCGGACTCCGCGTCCTCGACCCGGTCACCGGACGGGAGGAGGACGACCTGTCCGACGCGCGGATCACCGCCGGCGTCCTGCTCGCCACGGCCGGGCGGGGCGGTGCCGACCTGACCCCGTACGCGGCGGAGACCTTCCCCTTCCTCAACCCGGACTTCGCCCGCATGAGGACACCGGCCCTCGTCGTCGTCGGCGACCGGGACGACTCCCCGCTGTCCCGCCGGGGCCCGGAGTGGATGACCGACGCCTACACCCTGAGCCCGGGCGACAAGAGTCTGCTCACACTGTTCGGTGCCGAGCACTCGCTGGGCGGGATACCCGGCTACGAGGCGCGCGAGACCACGGACGAGAACCCGGAGCACGTCGCTCTGCTCCAGCGGGTGACCTGGGCCTATCTGCGGCACGCCCTCGGCGTCGACGACACGGCCTGGGCGGCGGCACGCGAGGCGCTCTCCGGCGGCGCCGCCGCACCGGCCCGGCTGGAGACCAGGGAGCCGGGCGGGACGCCCGCGGAATGAGGGAGGCGGGCGGGCGGCGCGTGTGCCGCCGCCCGCCCACCGGCGCTCAGTGACGGGCCGAGGACGCGAGCATCGGGAGCGAGACGATGTCGGCCAGGGCCTGCTGGCCCGCGATGTTCGCGTGGATCCCGTCACCGGTGTCGTACGCCGGGGCGATGCTGTTCGGCTTCACCGGGTCCGCCAGCACCCGGTCGAAGGGCAGGACGCCGTCGCAGGTGCCGCCGCAGTCGTTCCACTTGGCGACGAACGTGCCCACGGTGTGCCGGTCGCGGTTGTTCTGGTCGGAGTAGCCCGGCCGGGGGGTGATGGGCGTGACGTACACCTTGATCCCGGCCGCGCGCAGCCGCTGGAAGACCTCCCGGTAACTGGCCAGGATCTGCTCGGCCCCGCAGCCGTCCGCGAGGTCGTTGGTGCCGTAGTAGTAGAGGACGCCGGTGACCCCGTGCAGGGCCAGGACGTCGCGCTCGAGCCGGGAGACCGCGTCCAGGCCGCGCAGGGAGTCGCCGGTGCGCGGGCAGGTCGCCGCGCTGGTGGTGCCGCCGATGCCGGCGTTGGCGAGGGCGAACCGCCGCCCGGCGGGGAGTTCGGCCGTGATCCGCCGGGCCAGGTCGTCCGTCCAGCGCAGGTTCTCGCCCGGACGCTCGCACCCCGCACCGCAGTTGGTCGAACCGGTGCCGTCCACGACCGAACTGCCGAAGGCGACGAGGCTGCCCCTCAGCCGGGGGTTGTGCACGTCGACGGCGCTCACCAGGAGGGTGGACTCCGTCTTCTCCGTGAAGGCGGCACCGCTCGCCTCGGCGGTGTGGTCCCCGGAGCCGGCCGGGCTCAGGTAGTTGGTGCGGAAGGCACTGTCGTGCCGGCCCGCCGGTGCCGAGCCGGACACGGACAGCGACACCGCGACGTCGCCCTGCGCCTCGGTCCGCAGCCGGGTGCCGTCGCTCCACACCTCGCCGTGGGCCGGCACGACGACGCCGTGCCGGCCCCCGAAGGTGAGGGCACGCGGAGTGCCCTCCGTAGCGGCGCTCTTGCCGGTGCTGGGCGCCACCGTGGCCGCGTCCACGGTGAGGGGGGTGTCCCCGAAGGTGTTCTGGATGCGGACGCGGACCGCGTCGCCGCCCTGGCTGAGGTGGGTGATCATCCGTAGGGACTGCTCGCGCAGGGGGGTGGGGGAGAGGCGCTGCTGGGAGGTGGCCCAGGAGGTGAACCAGCCCTGCTTCCCGGTGTGCCGGGCGGGGGCCGTCCCGGCGGAGGTGGCCGCGGTCGTCGCGGACGTGGCGAGCAGGGAGGAGGCCACCGCCAGGACCAGGGCGGCCCCGACGCGTCGGGTGCGGGAGGGGGTGGGGTGCGGCACGCGGGCAGGGAACGGACGCATGGGGGTGCCTTCCGACGTGAGCGGACGGGTGCGGGTCATCTGCACGCGCCCTCCGCCACTCGCGACGCTGCGATGACTCCCGCATCCTAGACACCGCCACCGCCTCCCGAAACAGTGCCGCACACGCCACGGGCCCCGACCCACCGGCCCGAACACGTGGGAATCCGGGAGGAATCGGGGCTCGGACGCGAGCGGGTCAGGCCCGGGTCACCGGTGCCTGCAGCTCCGTCACCCAGGCCTCGCGCTCCGGCGGGCACTCCAGGCTGATCTCCCGGGGGTAGCCCGTCGGCCGGTAGCCGTGGGCGTCGGTCCAGCGGGCCAGGACCTGCGCGGTGGACAGGACGTCGTCCATCGAGCCGCGGTGCACGATGGTCGCCGCCTTGTCCAGCGGCGGCAGGTCGAGGACCCGGAACTCGCCGTCCTGGAGCGGGGCGGAGACCTGGACGGCGGCGTGGACCGTGATCCTCCCCTCGCCGTCCGGGGCGTCCTCGTAGTAGGCCACCCCCGGGCCCGTGGGCGTGACACCCGCCGCCTCCAGGCGCCGGAACAGCTCCTCGTACAGCGGGGTGATGACGGGTCCTATGTCCGCGGGTCCGAAGCCCGCGGCGGTCGAGGTCAGTTCCGCCACCCGAAGGGCGGGGACCTCCTTGAGAACGACATCGTTCGTGGGCATGTGCCCCTCACTCTCGATCGCTCGGAGCCTCGCCTCGACCTGGACGAGCCGGGCCCGCGCGGCGGACACGGCGGTCTCCAGCTCGGCCCGCCGCAGACGCAGCATGCCGCGCAGTTCCTCGGCACCGACCTTCTCGTCCACGATGTCCCGGACCTGCCGGAGGGTGAAGCCGAGGTCCTTCAGCGCGATGATCCGGTTGAGGCGGGCGAGTTGGGCGGCGGTGTAGTGGCGGTAGCCGCTCGCGGGGTCGACATGGGCCGGGCGCAACAGACCGGTCGCGTCGTAGTGACGCAGCATCCGGACCGAGACACGGCCGTGCCGGGCGAAGTCTCCGATGGTGAACATGATGTCTCCGAGTCGACCGCCTGACACCGTGTGAGGGTCAAGGCACGCGTACACCGTCGATCGCGATGTCCAGGAGGCGGCGCGCCTGTTCCTCGTCGCCCCGGTGCTCGGTGGCCAGCGAGATGGCGCCGACGAGGGCCAGCAGGTCGTCCACGCGGAGGCCGTCGCGGGCCGCACCCGACCGCTGTGCCCGGCGCAGCAGTTCACCCGCCGCGGAGGTGATCATCACGGTGCAGCCCTCGTCCTGCCGCACCCGTGCGGGCTCCCGCTCCTCGTGCGCGAGCGAGGCGGCCAGGCCCCGGCAGGTGGCCGCGTAGGCGTTGAAGTCCCGCAGCCAGGAGAACAGCGCGGTGCCGGGCTCGCTGTCCCGCGCGTACTGCCGCGCCTTGGCGCAGAGCGCCTCGACACGGTCGCGGAAGACGGCCTCCAGCAGGGAGCGCCGGGAGGGGAAGTGCCGGTGCAGGGTGGCCGAGCCGACGCCGGCCCGGCGGGCGATCTCCTCCAGCGAGGCGCCGGCCCCGTGGACGGCGAAGGCCTGCTGGGCGGCGTCGAGAATGCGCTGGTGGTTGCGCCGGGCATCGGCGCGCAGGGGCCGTCGCACTGCGGTGTCGGGCACGGTCGCTTCCTGTGGTCGACGGGGGATCCACCTCTGCCCGTAGCCTAGCCGACCGCGCACGCCGCCCCGCCGCCCACTGTGACCGGCGTCACTCCGAAAGGAAAACCTCGCGTCCGTGCCCCGCGTCTAGAGGGTGTGAGAGCAGGGAGAAGGGCACCGCGCGAGCTGGACGAGGAGCACCTCGTCAAGCGCGTGGCCCGCGGCGACCGGGCCGCGTTCGAGGAGCTGTACCGGCGTACCGCGCCGTCGCTGGCCGTACGGCTGCGCCGGCGGTGCGCCGACGAGCAGATCGTCGCCGAGGTCATGCAGGAGACGTACCTCGCCGTGTGGCGCGCGGCGGGCGCGTTCGCGGGGAGCGCGGCCGGGGGCACCGCCGTCGGCTGGCTGTGGACGATCGCGGCGCGCCGCCTGGTCGACGCGTTCCGGCGCCGCGCCCACCACGCCGAACCCCCGCCCGCGGCCGCCCCGCACGCGGTGGCGCCCGCGGCCGAGGAGGAGGCGCTCGCGGCGACCGTCGGCGGGGACGTCGGCGACGCGCTGCGGGGCCTCGCGCCGGAACTCCGGCAGGTGCTGCAGGCCATGGTCCTCGACGGCATGACCGTCCGGGAGACGGCCGTCCTGCTCGGACTCCCCGAGGGAACCGTCAAGACCCGCGCCCGCCGGGCCCGGCTCGAGATGCGGAGGGCACTGACATGAGCGGCACGGGAAGAAGAGGTCGGGGCGGGGGCGGCCCGCACGGGGCACACGCGTCGTCGCCGTTCCTCGCGGCCTACGCGCGCGGCGCTGCGGACGGCCTCGCCGAGGACGAGGTGTGGGCCCTGGAGGCGCATCTGGAGGAGTGCCGGGACTGCCGTGACCGGTTGTCGGCCGAGGTGACCGCCGGCGCCCCGGACGTCACGGCACTCGTCGCCACCGTGTGGTCCGGCCTCGAGGAGCGGCTCGCCGGCACCCCCGTGATGCCCCACCGCAGGCGCCCCTCCGCACGGCTGTCGCGGTGGACGACCCCCGTCATGGCGCCCTGGCTCGCCATGACGGCCGGCGTCACCCTGCTCGCGCTGCTCCTGGACCTGCTGGGCACCGGTACCGGGGAGACACCGTTCGTCCTGCTGCTGGCGCCCGTCCTGCCCGTGCTCGGCGTCGCCGCCTCCTGGTCGCGCGGCCTTGACCCCGCGTACGAACTGACCGCCTCCGCACCGAGGGCGGGACTGTACCTGGTGCTGCGGCGTACCACGGCCGTGCTCGCCGTGGTCCTGCCCGCCCTGCTCGTCTGCGGGTGGGTGACGGGAGTGACGGCCTGGCAGTGGCTGCTGCCCTGCCTGGCCTTCACGTCCTCGGCCCTGGCACTCGGCGGCGTCGTCGGCGTCACCCGCGCCGCCGTGTCACTGGTGGCGGTGTGGGCGGCCGTGATCGCGGCCCCCACCGCGGCGGCGGGCCGGACGACCGCCGTCCTGCGGGAGGGCGCCCTGCCCGTGTGGGCCCTGGTCCTCGCCCTCGCCACCGGCGTCGTGCTCGCCCGCAGGGGCGCGTACGCCGTCCTGGGCGCCCACCGGTGACGCACGCCCCCCGGTGAACCGGTTCCCCGGAGTCACCGGTGAACCGGCGACTCCGGGGACCCCGCTGACGAAGAAGACGAAGAAGACGAAACAGACGAAGCAGATGAAGCAGATGACGACAAGAAGGGACCCCGCATGACGCCCGCAGTGAGCGCGGCCGACCTCGCGCCGACGGCGTACGCCTGGCAGATCAGGGCCACCGGCCTGAAGGTCAGGGCCGGCCGGAAACGCATGGCGGTCGACGGCCTCGACCTCTCTCTCGGCACCGGAGTGCACGGCCTGCTCGGCCCCAACGGGGCCGGCAAGACCACCCTCATCCGAGCCCTGGCCACCGTGCTGCGCCCCGCCGGGGGCACCCTGGAACTGCTCGGCGAGCCCGTGGGCGGCGGAGGCGAGTACCGTGCGCTGCGCCGCCGGATCGGCTACCTGCCGCAGGAGTTCGGCTACTACAAGCGCTTCACCGTGCGCGAGTTCGTCGAGTACATGGCGTGGCTGAAGGAGGTACCCAAGCGGGACATCCCGGCGGCCGTGCAGCGCGCCGTCGAGCGCGTGGGTCTCGCCGACCGCGCCGACACACGGATGAAGACCCTGTCCGGCGGCATGGTGCGCCGGGTCGGCATCGCCCAAGCACTCGTCAACGACCCGGCGGTCCTGCTGCTCGACGAGCCGACGGTCGGTCTGGACCCCGCGCAGCGGCTGCGCTTCCGCGAACTGCTGCAGGAACTGGGCACCGACACCTGCGTCGTCGTCTCCACCCACCTGGTGGAGGACGTGGGCGCCGCCTGCACCCATGTGGTGCTCCTCGCCGAGGGCCGGCTGGTCTTCCGGGGCACCCCGAAGGAACTGGCCGCGGCGGGCGGCCCCGAGCACGTGGGCGACAGCCCGCTCGAACGCGGCTACTCGGCGCTGCTGCAGGGCCCCGGCCGGGACGGGGGAGCGTGGTGAACGTCCCCGTCCTGCGCACCGAGCTGCGGCGCTCCACCGCCCCCTGGGCCGGAGCGGTCGTCCTCACGGGCGCGCTCGCCTTCCTGTATCTGATCGACGGTTCCTGGCGGCACGGCGGCACGGCGTGGACCGCCCAGTGGACCTCCCTCGCCCTGTGGCTCCGCGGCCTGCTGTTCTACCTGTGGCCGATCACCGTGGGCCTCGGCGCGCTGCAAGGGCTGCGCGACCACCGCTCCCGGATGCCCGAACTGCTCAGCAGCATCCCGAGGCCCGCCTGGCAGCGCGCGGCGGCGCCGGCCGGTGCGAGTGCGCTCGCACTGACCTGCGCCTTCGCGCTCCTCGTCCTCGTGGGCGGGGTGCAGGTGGTCGCCCACACCGACTACACGCACCTCGGATGGCTGCCGATCTCGCTGGTGGGGGCGCTGTCCCTGGTCGCGGGGGCCGTGCTCGGCATGGGCGTGGGACGGGCGCTGCCCTCCGTGCTCACGCCGCCCGTGCTGGGCATGGCGGCCTTCGCGTTGACCGTCCTGATGAACGCCTCTCCGGGCCGCACGGAGACCACCGGGCCGGACGGTTTCCCCACCTCCGAGCCCAACCGAGTCTCCCTGCTGTCGCCGGCGGTGGAGGAGGTGCGCAATGCCTTCGTCACGCTCTCCGGCTCGGTGCATCTCGGGCAGACGCTCTGGCTGTTGGGCCTGACCGCGACCGGCTTCGCCCTGCTGATCGCGGCCGCCCCGCGCACCCGCCTCCTCGCGGTGACCCCCGCCCTGGCGGGGGCCGTCCTCGCCCTCCTCGTCCTCCCCGCCGACCCGCAGCGCATGTACGTGGCCGACGAGGGAGCGGTCGCCCCGGTGTGCGACGGCCCGGTCTGTGTGGCCCGGCTGCACCGGGAGCGGCTCGCCGAGGTAGCCGGCCCCGGCAAGGAGGCCCTGCGCCTGCTGCACCGCGCCCTGGGAGAGGACGCGCCCGCGGCCGTGCGGGAGAACACCTCCGTCCAGCTCTCGGGCACCACCCCGCCCCGGTCCCGGAAGACGGTGCTGTTCGGTTTCGACGAGGACCTCTTCAGCGGGACGAAGGGGAAGGACCTGACCCGGGCCCTCGTCGCCCAGGGCATGGCGCCCGAGTGCACCCCCGTGGGCTGGAGCGGCTTCGGTGGGGACCAGTTCGCGCAGGCGGCCGCGCTGGACTGGGTGCTCGGCCGCCCCGTGACGTTCCCCGGCACCGGCTCCGAGGGCCTGCGCCACGATATCGACGCCGAGGCCCGCCCGGTGTGGAGGAAGCTCCGGGCACTGCCCCGGGACGAGCAGCTCTCCCGGATCGAGGCCATGCGCGCCGCCGCGTTCTCCTGCGAGGGCGATCCCTTCGACGCGCTCAAGGGGGGTGCCGGCCGGTGAGGTGGCTGACGCTGTACGCACGCTCGCGCCAGGTGCCCGCCTCGCTCGCCGTGCTCCTGGTGAGCGCGCTCGCCGCCCTCGCCGGGGGTGCCGAGGACCCGAAGCCGCTCCTGCTCGTCCTCGCCACGGGGGCGATGGCGGCCTCCGCCGGACTCGGCGGCCAGGACCTCGCGCTGGACCGGACGGCCGCGCTGCGCTGGGTGCCCCGCAGGGGCGCCCATGTCCTCCTCGCCGGCGCGGTCGTCGGTGTGCTGCCGCCGGCCCTGCGCCTCCTGGCCGGCGCCCCGGCCACGGCCGCGTTCGCCGTCCGGGACGCCGCGGGCCTGATGGGACTGGCCGCGCTGGGCGCCGCGCTCTGGGGCGGGCAGTACGCCTGGACCCTGCCGTTCACCTGGCTCGCGTTCACCCTCTTCGCCCCGCCCGCGACCGGCACCCCGACCCGGATCGCCTCGTGGATGCTGATGCCCACGGGCACCGTGGCGGCCACCTGGACGGCCGCGGCCCTCACAGTGGCGGGCACCACGGCCTACGCGCTCGCCGGCCCGCGCCGGTGACCCGGGGCCCGCGACGGTGACCCGGGAACCGGGCCGGGGACCGGGCGCGGTCCTCCGGACCCGGTGCCGGGGACCGCACCGGGGGCTACCGGCCGTCGCGTGGGCGGTGCGCGCGGACGAGACCGTCCATCAGCAGGTCGAGCAGGCGCTCGGCCTGCGCGCGCTGTTCGGGGGTGCCGGTGACGAGGGTGGCGCCCGCCAGGGCCATGAGGATGTCGGAGGAGGGCACGTCCTCCCGGAGGACCTCCTGGGCGATGCCCGCCCGGCGGAACTCCTCGATCGCGCCCGTCAACTGTTCACGGGTCAGCGAGCCCAGCTCCGCGTCCTCCCGCAGGAGGGTCCTGAGGGTCTCGGCCATGCCGTGCTTGGTGACGAGGTAGTCCAGCACCTGCGACATCCAGGTCCGCAGGGCCCGGTCGGCGGGCAGCCCGGCGAGCAGGTCACGGGCCCCGGCGGCCAGCCGGGCCGTCTCGTAGCGGTAGGTCGCGTCGACGAGCTGCTCACGGGTGGGAAAGCGCCGGTACAGCGTGCCGATCCCGACCCCGGCGTCCTTGGCGATCCCCTTGAGGGTCGCGGCGGCACCGTCCCGGGCGAAGGCGGCCGCGGCGGCGGCGAGCAGCTTGTCCTCGTTGGCCCGCGCGTCGGCCCGTACGGGCCGGGCGGATGGCTCGGGCATGCGGGGTCTCTCCCCTCCTGCTTGATAAGCGGAGTCGACTCCGCTTACTGTGGCGGTCTACAAGCGGAGTCGGCTCCGCTTGGGTGGACGATAGCAGCGGCCACCGGCCGCCCCGTACCACCGCAGCCACCAGGAAGGTGCACGACATGCAGTACCGCACGCTGGGAAGCACCGGCGTCCAGGTCAGCTCGCTGTGTCTGGGCGCGATGATGTTCGGGACCTGGGGGAACGCCGACCACGAGGACGTGGCCGACATCGTCCGCACGGCGCTCGACGCGGGCGTCAACATCATCGACACCGCCGACGTGTACTCGGGCGGCGAGTCGGAGGTCCTCGTCGGCAGGGCGATCGCCGGACGCCGCGACGAGGTCGTCCTCGCCACCAAGGTGTCCAGCCCCATGGGCCCCGGCCGCAACGAGCGCGGAGCCTCCCGGCGCTGGATCGTCCGGGCCTGCGAGGCGAGCCTGCGCCGCCTGGGCACCGACCACATCGACCTCTACCAGGTGCACCGGCCCGACCCCACGACCGACCTCGACGAGACCCTGGGCGCCCTGACCGACCTCGTCCGCGCCGGCAAGATCCGCTACGCCGGCTCCTCGACCTTCACGCCCTCGGCGATCGTCCGGGCGCAGTGGACCGCCGAACGCAGGCAGCGCGAGCGCTTCGTCTGCGAGCAGCCGCCGTACTCCCTCCTGGCCCGTGGCATCGAGGCCGACGTCCTACCCGCCTGCGAGGCCCACCGGATGGGCGTGCTCGCGTGGAGCCCGCTCGCCGGGGGCTGGCTGTCCGGCCGCTGGCACCGCGACGCGGCCGAGCTCTCCAGCCACCGCACCCGCACCATGCCCTTCCGCACCACGCTCTCCCACTACGACCTCGGCATACCGGCCAACCGGGCCAAGCTCGACGCGGCCACCGAACTCGCCGGCATCGCCGCCGAGGCCGGCCTGACACTGATCCAGCTCGCCCTCGGCTTCGTCACCACCCACCCCGCGGTGACCGCCGCGATCATCGGCCCGCGCACCGCCGCTCATCTGCGGGACCAGCTCGCCGCCGCCGACGTCGTCCTCGACGCCGAGGTGCTCGACCGGATCGACCGCGTCGTCGCCCCGGGCACCGACCTCAACCCCGAGGACACCGGGTACGGCGCCGAGATCCTGGCCGACCCGCGACGCCGCCGCCGCGCCGCCACGCGGTGACCGGGGCCGGCCGCACCGCCCGGCCCGCCGCGCCCCAGGTCACCCGCCGGGGCGCGCGGGTCCGGCCAGGCGGTCGCCGGACAGCAGCGTGCCGGCCTGCTTGAGGTGCCGCAGCACGGGAGAGACCTCCATGCTCTGCAGACCGGCGAGGGAGCCGACGCGGTCCGAGGTGAACTCGAAGAGGTCGTCGAGATCCCGGCAGTGCGCCACGGCGTGGACGTTGTACGGACCGGAGACGGCCGCCGCGAAGGCGATCTCCGGTTCCCGGGCCAGGGTGCGCCCGACCTCCTTGACCGCCGAGGGATGCACCCGCAGCCACAGGTTCGCCCGTGCGCGGTACCCGAGGGCGGCCGCCGCGATCTCGACGTCGATGTGGACGGCCCGGCGCTCCAGCAGGGTGCGCAGGCGGCGCGAGACCCGGCCCGGGGAGGAGTCCGCGGCCGCCGCGAGGTCCACCAGACTGGCCCGGCCGTCCATCGCGAGCGTCTCGCAGATCCGCTCGTCCTCGGCGGTCAGCACCACCGGCTCGCGGGAGACGACGGGGACCTCGGCGAACGGGGGCCCTTCACTCCCGAGCGCGGCCTCCTGCTCGGGGGAGAGCACCCCGTGCAGGGCCGCCCAGTAGTGACCGCGACCCCCGAGGAACTGCCGCAGCATCGCGTAGGCGTTGATGTCGAGCACCGCGGCCGTACGCGGCAGCCGCCGCCCGAGCAGTTCCTCGCGCTGCTCCCGGCTCCGTGACTGGATCGCGCAGGTGATCTCGTAACCGGCCGCGCTCAGTGCCACCCAGTTGACGTCCTCGCGCCGGGCCAGGGCCTCCGCGATCGCCCCGACGCCACCGGGGCGGCACCGCAGCCGCACCAGCCACCTGCTCTGCCCCAGCGCCCCCGGGTTGACGACCCCCGCGACCCGCAGGACCCCCTCGGCACACAGCCGACGGTACCGGCGGTTGACCGCGCTCTCGGTCAGCCCGAGCACACCGGCGATCGAGGCGAAGGAAGCACGCGGGGCGATCTGCAAGGCCCGGATGATCCGCACGTCCTCGGGCCGCACGATGAAGGATTCCGATGCAGAGGTACGCGACACGGCGGGAATCCTACAGAGCGGCCCTCCTGACTCGTGCCGTCCGCGTGGCCGCGCACAAACTGGCCGCACACCACCGGCCGCCGAACGAACAGGACACCCGATGCCGTCCACCACCGAGCACCCGCAGAGCCCGCGCACTCGCACCGCACTCGTCGTCGGCGCCTCGCGCGGCCTCGGCCACGCGATCGCCGCCGAACTCCTCGACCGGGGATGGAACGTCGTCGGCACGGTCCGTGACACCACCGCCCGCACCCCCCTGCACGACCTCGCCGACCGGTCCGGCGGGCGCGTCACCGTCGAACACCTCGACATCAACGAACCCGCCCACCTGCCACCCCTGCACGCACGCCTCGCCCCGCGCCGCCTCGACCTGCTCCTCGTCAACGCGGGCACCACCAACAACGTGGACACACCGATCGGCGCGGTACCGACGGCCGACTTCGTCGACATCATGGTCACCAACGCCCTCAGTCCGATGCGCGTGATCGAGGCGCTGGAGGACCTCGTGTCCGACACCGGTCTCATCGGGGCGATGTCCTCCGGGCAGGGCAGCATCACGAACAACACCAAGGGCGGCCGCGAGGTCTACCGGGGCAGCAAGGCCGCCCTCAACATGTTCATGCGCGGCTTCGCCGCCCGGCAGTCCGGGACCGGCCGCGCCCTCGTCCTGATGGCGCCGGGCTGGATCCGCACCGCGCTCGGCGGGCCCGACGCGCCGTACACCGTCCAGGAGAGCACCCCCCTGATCGTCGACGTCCTGCTCTCCCGGCTGGGCACGCCCGGCCTGGCATACCTGGACCGGACGGGCGGGACCGTGCCCTGGTGAACGCCGAGGTGTTCGCCCGCGTCCGGCGCCGTCAGCCGCCCTCGGGGCGGGCGCCCTCGGGTCAGCCGCCCTCGGGTCAGCCGCCCACGGGGCGGGCGTCCTCGGGTCCGGCGCTTCCGGCCACCGTGCTGCCGTCCGCCACGAACGCCGAGCCCCATTTGAGGGTCACCACGGAGTACATCTCTCCGTCCCCCGGCGGACGCGTCCACGAGCGGGTGGTGAAGGTGTGCATCCGGCCGTGGGTGAGGGCGTGACGCGGAAGACGGACGCCGAACTCCGCACCTACGGCCTCCAGCAGCGCCCGCTCCGCGCCGGGGTCCTTCTCCGGATCACCGAAGAACCGGCCCGGCCGCAGGGATTCCGGTATCGCTCCGCTCGCACGGATCTGACCGTCCTCGTAGGTGAACGTGTAGTCCTCGATGCCGTCCTGTGCCACCGACAGGTGGAAGAACGGCTTTTCGCGCCACGTTCTCAGCCCGCCCCACACCACCACCGCACGGGTGCCCCCGCTCGCGGCGCCCGCCGGGGAGACCAAGCGCTGCCCGGGGAACGGGGCGGGCTCCCCGTCGAAGGCGAAGCTCCAGCCGGGGCCCGCCCGGCCGACGGCCATGAAGGCCTTGTCCTCGTAGGAGGAGAACTCCCCCTTGTCGTCCCGCGCCCGGTAGGCGTCCCACAGGGTCATGGGCTCCTTCAGTGCGGCGCCCTCCTCGCCGAGGCGCCCTGGCAGATCCTCCGGCCGGACGCCCTCCACCAGGACGAACCGGTAGGACGTGCGCTGGTTGCCCGGGTCCGGCTCCGCGAGCCACGCCAGGCCGCCAGGGTCCGTCCCGTCCGCCGGCGACGGCACCGCACCCCGCTGTCCACCCCTCGGCGTGGACAGCAGTTCCCGCCCGCGCTCCGGGGTGAGCAGGGGGCCGAGCAGCGGGTCGGCCACCCACGCCAGCGGCGCCAGGTGGTCCGGTCCCAGCGGCTCCCACAGCGGCAGGGCACCGATCAGCGTCCGCCACGCCTCGTCGGTGTCGCCCCAGCGCGCCGACTCCCGCGCCCGCTCGACCGCCTCGCCGAACGGCCCGTCCGGCGCGTACCGGTACGTGCCGTTCCGTACCTGCTCCAGGGTCGCGTAGGCACGTGAGAGCAACTCCTCGTCGCCGCCGCGCAGGTCGTACTCGAGCGTGGAGTCGTCGCGGTACGACTGCGCCGCCAGTTCGCCCACCAGCGGCGGCAGCAGCTCGGGCGCGTACCGCGGGTCCGTCGCCAGGCCGCGGAAGTACACCATGTGCGTGCGCCCCAGCAGGCGGCGGATCTGGTCGCCCAGACCTTCGGCCCGTGGTCTGCCGTACGCCTTCGCCTCGTCGAGGGCCCGCACCGCCTTCTCCCAGTCGCCGCGCAGCGCGTCGAGCCGGGCCTCCTCCACCAGGGCGTCCGTCTCGCGCGTCGTGTCGTTGACGAATTCCGGCTGCCCCTCGTCCGTGGCGGGCACCCGCAACCGGTGGAACTCCCGGTGCATCTCGCGCATGAACTCCCGGAAGTTCGCGTGCCGCGTGGGGGGAGCCGCGTGCCAGCCCGCCCACGTGTACACCGCCCACTCGCCGTCCTCGTCCACGTCCTCGGGGTCCATGAGCACGTAGAGCGCGTCCGACTCGACGTCCAGCTGCAGCCCGCTCCGCCAGATCTCCGCCTCCCGCCGCTCCTCGGGAGTGGCGTCCTTTGGCAGGTACTCCTCGAAGTCCTCGGCGAGTCCGGAGTCGTTGTCGTGCCAGCACGCCTGCTCCGTGCCCGCCAGCAGTGACACGAAGCCGCCCGCATGCCGCCAGCCGTCGCTGACCGCGAGGAACTCCCGGTACGACGGAGGCATCCGGCGGCCGAGACGCCTCTCCATGGCGGCGATCCGCTCCTCGGACGCGGCCGGGAAACCGAGCCACCGCGCCCGTCGGGCGGCGGACTCCTCGTCGGTCTCCCCGGCCTCCCCGGTCTCCCCGTGCGGGGAGTCCGCCCACTCCCCGCTCCACCTGAGCAGGAAGCGCCGCCAGTCGAATGCCGTGTTCTGCGTCATGCCCGGATACTGACACCGGCCACTGACAAGACCCGGGCGCGAGCCGGGAACCGGGCCCACCGCGAGCGGCGCCCCGCTCAGGCGTCCTGCGGATACCAGCGCAGCTCCACCGTGTTGCCGTCCGGGTCCCGGACGTAGAGGGACTGGGCGGTGCCCCGGGCGCCGAAGCGTTCGCCGGGGCCGTCCAGGACGGTGAAGACCCCGGAGTCGACGACCTCCTGCCAGTCCAGGGGCTCGACGACCAGGCAGAGGTGGTCGACATTGGACCCCTCGGGCCGGCCGGCGGGGGCCTCGACGAGATCGATGATCGTGTCCGGGGCGACCCGCACGGAGGGGAACGGCGCCCGGCCGGCCCGCCACTCCTCCACCCGGACGGGGGCGAGCCCCAGCGAACCCGTGTAGAAGGCGAGCGCGCGCTCGATGTCGGCGACGTTCAGGACGAGGTGGTCGAAGGCGATCACACGCATGGAAGGCTCCCAGGTGAGAGGCGGGGTGCCCGAGGGATGACGGCGGGCCCGCGGTGCGGGAACGACGCGGGCGCGCCGCCCTGTTCAGCATGGCCGCGCGGCCGTCCATCGGTCCAATACATGCTTGTCATCCCTTCCATCGTGATCCACGATCGCTCGCATGGACCTCCAGCAGATGCGCTACGTCCTCGCGGTCGCGGAGACCGGGGGCTTCACCCGGGCCGCCGAGCGGTGCCACGTCGTGCAGTCCGCGCTCAGCCACCAAGTGGCCCGGCTGGAGCGGGAACTGGGCGCCCGGCTGTTCGACCGGACCAGCCGCCGGGTGCGGCTGACCGCCGCGGGCGAGGCGTTCCTGCCCGCCGCCCGGCAGGCCCTGGAGGCGGCCGGGCGGGCCCGCGCGGAGGTGGCGGCGGTCACCGGAGAGATACGCGGCACGCTGACCCTCGGCTCGATCCCGACCGTCGCGGCCGTCGACCTCCCGGCGGTGCTGCGGGAGTACCGCCTGCGCCATCCGCACGTGCGGATCCGCCTGCGGACGGGTTCCAGCGAGCGGATGGTCGAGCAGGTGCGCGAGGGCACCCTCGACGCGGCCTTCCTCGGCGTCCCGCCCGGCTTCCCCGCGCACGGTGTCCACAGCCGCGAACTGTGCCGGGGCCGGCACGTCGCCGTGGTCGCCCCGGAGCATCCGCTGGCCGGGGAGGACGAGGTGGACCTGCGGCGCCTGGCCGAGGAGGTCTTCGTCGACTTCGCCGAGGGCAGCGCCGCCCGTGCCCAGTCCGACCGGGCCTTCGCGGCGGCCGGCCTGCGGCGCGAGGTCGCCTTCGAGGTGTCCGGCGTCGAGCTGATGGTCCGCATGGTCCGGTACGGCCTCGGCGTCGCTCTGCTGCCCGAGGCGTTCACCGCCGAACTGCACGGGGTGCGCCGGGTGGCGCTCATCGACGGCCCGGTCCGCGTCGAACGCCTCGTCCACAGCCGCTTCCCGCCCTCACCCGCGGCGGCCGCCTTCCTCGCCCTGCTGGGCACCCCCGACCACCGGGAGACCCCTCCCGCACCGGTCGCGGCCCACCGCGCCCGGCCGTCCGACCGAAAGGCACCCCTGGACATGTCCGTCATCCACCGCACCACCCTCACCCCCGGCAAGCTGGAGCTGCTCACCGCCTGGCTGCCCTCCCGCCCGTGGTACCGGGGCGGCGCGGGCGGGCCCGAACTGGCCAGGGCGGGCGGCTTCCGGCTGGACGACCCCGAGGGCGAGGTGGGGATCGAGTTCATGGCGGTGACCGACACCGCCGGGCCGCACCCGGTCACCTACCTGGTACCGCTCACCTACCGCGGCGCGCCCCTGGACGGGGCGGAGCACGCGCTCCTCACCACGGCGGAACACGGGGTGCTCGGGCGGCGCTGGATCTACGACGGCTGCCAGGACCCGCTGCTCGTGGCCGAGTTGACGGCCCTGTTCGAGGGGAGGACGCGGGCACAGCACCAGTCCGTCAGCGACACCCCGGACCCGGACGTCCACGTCACCCGCACCGGTGACGGGCCCCTTCCCGCGGACTTCACGGTCACCGGCGACGAAGGGGAGGAGACCGTGCTGACCACCTCGCACGGCACGCAGCTGCGGGTGCGCCGGGTACTGCGGCCCGCCCCGGCCGGGCCCGCCGGGCAGGGCCAGGACGAGGCGGGTCGCGTCGCCGGGATCTGGCGGACGCCGGACGGCGGCACCGTGCGCGGGGACTTCGTCGTGCTGCGCGAAGGCCCCCGGGCCTGACCTCGTCCGTCAGCGGGCCCGGCTGGCGAGCGGGCCCGGCGCCGCGTCCACCGCGCGCCGGGCCGCCGCCACGAGGGCCGGGTCGGTGACGAAGTGGGTGTCCTCGTCGGGGGAGGTTCCCGCGGCGCCAAGTGGTGTCCAGGTGCCCGCGCGGCGCGGCTCGGCCCGGGTCTTGGCCGAGAGGTGGACGGCCGCGACACCCGCGCCGAGCAGCGCCGGGATGTCGCCGAGGCGCACACCACCGCCCGCCATGACCTCGAGACCGGGGGCCGCGGCGGCCATCTCGGCCAGCGTCGCCAGGCCCGCCGCCGCGGTGGCCGCGCCGCCGGAACTCAGGACGCGGGTGATGCCGAGGGGGCGGAGCAGCGCGGCGGTGGCGACCGGATCGGCGGACTGGTCGACCGCGCGGTGCAGGGTGACCTCCACGTCCCGTCCCCGGTCGCGCCCCGCCTCGTGGGCGGCCTCCGCGAGCCGGGCCACCGCGTCGCGGTCCAGGACACCCTCGGCGGTGAGGGCCCCCACGACCACCCCGGCCGCACCGGAGGCGAGGACGGAGCGGACCTCGGCGGCCATGAGGGCGATCTCCTCGGCCTCGTACACGAAGTCGCCGGGACGGCACCGCACCAGGGCCTGCACCGGCGGTCCGACGGCGGCCGCCGCCTCCACCGAGGCCGCCGAGGGGGTGAGGCCGCCCAGTTCGAGTGCCCCGCACAGCTCGACCCGGTCGGCACCGTGCGCGAGGGCGGCCCGCGCGCCGGCCGGGGAGGTGACGGCTATCTCCAGCGCGGCACCCGCGTTCCGGCCGGTCACTCGTCCTCCCCGGTCAGCGGCAGATCGGAGGCGGGGAGGACGCGCGCCCTCAGGTCCGGGTCGGCCATGTCGAGGTCGAAGGGGAACAGGGGGCGCCGCACCCGGTGGTGGCCGAGCCGCAGCAGGTCCTGGTCGACGCCGCCCGGGGTGAGCGCCATCTTCCAGCCCACCGCCATGTCGAACAGCTCCGGCTCCAGATAACCGATCTTCACGACGACGATGTCGGCGGAGCGGGGGTCGAGGTCCAGATCGGTGAAGTCGTGCTCGTGGTGGTACGGCTTGCGCAGCCGGGTGAGGATCGCGTACACGCTGCCCACCCGGATCACGACCTCCGTCCCGGCGTCCCGGTCGCCGTGCCGGATCGCGTGCACCACGCCGGTGAGGGTGACGGGCCCGGCGTGCCGGTCGTCCACCTCCGCGCCGGCGGTGACGGTCACCGTGGCGCCCACCCCCGCGGCGACCGCGGTGTCCACGGCGGCGGGGCCCGGCACCGAGGCGTACAGGACGGTCGGACCGTCCTCCTCGCGGAACTCCGGCCGTTCCAGCAGCCGGGTCAGGCCCCAGGTGACGTCGCCCGCGCCGCCCGCGGTGGGGTTGTCGCCGGTGTCGCTGACGAAGTACGGCCGGTCGGGCGAGACGAGGGCCTCGTCGAGGATGTCGTCGAAGGTGCCGGTCGGGGCGACGAAGGCGAAGTCGTGACGGGCCTTCCAGAAGCCGCGCGCGAGGCGTTCGGCGCCCGCCGCCACCGCCTCCCGGTCGGTTCCGGTGACGACCACGGCCGCGCGGTTGCGGGGCTCGTCGGCCCAGGCGTAGCCGACCCATATGGCCGCGTCGATGACGCCGTCCGCCGCCTCGACCTCCTCGACCGCCGCGTACACGCTCCGCGCGGGCTCGATCCGGGTCGAGGTCTGTTCCCCGGCCAGCAGCACCGGCACCGGCACCCAGGCCTTCACCGGGCGGGGGCCGCCGGAGGCGAGCAGGTCGACCAGGTTGCGCACGGCGCGCTCCTTGGTCTCCATGTGGTCCTCGTGCGGGGCCATCCGGTAACACGTGATCAGGTCGCTGCGGTGGGCGAGCTCGCGCGAGACGTTGCCGTGCAGGTCCATCGAGGTGGAGACCAGCACGTCGGGTCCCACGGTGGCGCGGATGCGCTCCAGCAGGACGGCCTCGGCGTCGTCCACGCCCTCGACGGTCATCGCGCCGTGGATGTCGTACCAGAGGCCGTCGAGCGGGGGGAGCGCGGCGAGGCGCTCGACGAGCTCGTCGGTGAGCGCGGTCCAGGCGGCGGCGGTGACCGTGCCGCCGGGCAGCGACTTGCCCACCAGCGCCCCGTGCCAGTCGGCCGCCTCACGCAGTTCCTCGCCGGGGGCGAGGAAGGGGTAGCGGTCGAACACCTCGGCGCCGCGCGCGGGATGGAAGGCGGCGGCCCCGGTGCGGGCCGGGGAGAAGGTGGACGACTCGATGCCGAGTCCGGCGACGGCGAGGACCGGACGGGCGGCGGGGCGGTTGGGGGAGACGGGGTCGGGACGGGTGGGGGAGACGGGGTCGGGACGGGTGGGGGAGACGGGGTCGGCGGGGGACTGCGGCATGGTTCTCCGTACGGGGTGCGGACGCGGAGGCGTCAGGGAGTGCGGGGTGCGTGAGGGTCCGGCCGTCCGGCACCGGACCCGCCGGCGCCGAGGCCGCGCAGGGCGTCGGCCATCGCGCGCTGCAGCGCGAACTGCCCGGCGCCGACGACACCGGCGTCGGCGCCGAGGCGGGCGCGTTCGATGGTGAGGTGCTCGGTGACCAGGGGGTGACAGCTCTCGTAGAGCCGGCTGCGGACGGCGGCGACGAAGGGTTCCAGGGTGGAGAGGATGCCGCCGAGGTAGACGGCGTCCGGGTTGAAGAAGTTCACGTTGGCGGCGAGGACCTGCCCGAGATGCTCCCCGGCTCGGCGCACCGCCCGGCTCGCCTCGGGATCGGCGTCGGCGGCGAGCCGCACCACGTCCTCGGGGCTGGCCACGTCGGCGCCGCGCTCGCGCAGGATGCGCACCAGCGCGGCCCCCGAGGCCACCGTCTCCAGACAGCCGGTCTTGCCGCAGGAGCAGGGGATGTCGGCGGCGCCGTCGATGCGGATGTGGGTGATGTCGCCCGCGGCGCCGTTGGCGCCCCGGTAGAGATGGCCGTCCACGATGACGCCGGCCCCGATCGCCGAGCCGATCTTCACCATGATCGACTGCCGGTGCTCGGCGGGCCGCACGGTGTGCTCACCCATCGCCATGCAGTTGGCGTCGTTGTCCACGGCGGTGGCGACGGCGAAGCGCTCGCGCAGCCAGTCGGCGACGGGGAAGCGGTTCCAGCCCGGCATCCGGGAGGGCAGGACGACGGCCCCGCGGTCCACGTCGACGGGCCCCGGCAGGGAGAGCCCGACGCCGACCAGCCGGTCGCGCCCCTGTTCCTCCGCCAGCGCCTGAAGTGTGTCCGCGAGCCGCGGCAGTGCCTCCTCGGGGCCGTCGTCGATGACGAAGGGAACGGTGGTGACCCGCTCCAGGCGCCCGCCGGGCAGCACCGCGCCGATCCGCGCGTGCCGGCCACCGAGGTCGGCGGCGACGGCGAACTGGTCGGTCCCGCCCAGCCGCAGCACCTTGCGCGGACGCCCGCCGGTGGACGAGTGGGTGCCCTCCTCCGCGATCAGCCCGCGCTCCACCAACTGCCCCACGGTGAGGGAGATCGTCGAGGGGGCCGCGCCGAGCAGGGCGGCGAGTTCCGCGCGTGAGGAGGCCTGGCCCGAGGCCACGAGTTCCAGGACCCGGGCGGCGAGCGGGGAGGTTCCTCTCACGGACGCCCCCCTTCCGGGGTTCTCCCTCCCGGCATTCCCCTTCTCGGACTTCCCCTTCACGGGCCGGCGGTTCCGCGCACTTATTTCAGTCATGTACGAAGTAACTTCCGCAGCGGTGGTGGTGACGAAGACAGTACGCCCGCGCGACGCGGACGGGAACCGTCTCCCGGACGGCAAAACGAGAGCCGAAAGAGGCTTCAAACAGGGCAAATGCGGCGATCTCGCGAGCTGACGAGAGCTCATGCGGCTTGCTGCGAGTCCGCAGTAACTTAATTTTTACCGATCCTTGTTTGTTCGGCAGACGTGTGGGACGTTGACTGTCGTGCAGGCAGCGCCGGTTCCCGCGGCGCCCGCCCCGGCACTCGCCGGGGTCTCTCACGGGTCCTTCCACTTCGAGGAGAGTCATGTTCCCTGCTCGCACGGCTTCCGGCCGCCGCTGGGCCCTGGTCGCGGGTGCCGCCGTCCTCTCCGGTGCACTGCTGACCGGCTGTTCCGGGGGCGGCGACTCGTCCTCCGGCGGACACTCGTCGGACAGCATCAACTACGCGCTCCCGGCCAACTTCACGCCGAACTGGATCCTCCCGATCGGCACGGCCGCGCACCTCAACACGAACAACGCCTCCATATCCCAGGCCCTGTGGGAGCCGCTCATCGCCTACGACGGCTCCACCGGCGAGGTCGGCTGGAACAAGGACAACTCCCTGGCCACTGCCGCGGACTTCGCCAAGGACAACAAGAGCGTCACCCTCACGCTCGGCAACCGTCACTGGAGCGACGGCAAGCCGATCACCTCGCGCGACGTGGAGTTCTGGTTCAACCTGGTCAAGGCCAACAAGGCCGACTGGGCAAGCTACAGCCCGGGCAAGGCGCCGGACAACTGGACCTCCTTCAAGACCGTCGACGACACCCACTTCACCCTCACCTTCGACAAGGCGTACAACCGGCAGTGGATGCTCGCCAACGAGCTGAGCATGATCCGCACGATGCCGCAGCACGTCTGGGACAAGACGAGCGACTCCGGCACCGTCTCCGACCAGGACCGCACCGCCGCCGGCGCCAAGAAGGTGTGGACCTACCTCAACAAGGCCGCCAAGAACATCTCCGGCTACGCGAGCGACCCGCTCTGGAAGACGGTCAGCGGCCCGTACACCCTCAAGTCCTTCTCCACCGCCGGCAAGGTCCAGCTCACCGCCAACGCCAAGTACGACGGCGGCGGCAAGGCCCATATCAAAGACGTGAACCTGCTGCCGTTCACCACCACCGACGCCGAGGCCAACGCGCTGCGCGCCGGCACGGTCGACTACGGCTACATCAACGCCACCGACCTCGGCCAGAAGGCGTCCTTCACCTCGCGCGGCTACCGCGTCGAGCCGTGGGCGGGCTGGGCGATCACCTACATGCCCTACAACTTCAACAACCCCTCCATGGGCGCCGTCTTCAAGCAGCTCTACGCCCGCCAGGCGATCCAGAGGTCGGTCGACCAGAAGAGCCTGTCCAAGGTCATCTTCAACGGCACCGCGGTGCCCACCTACGGCCCCATTCCGCAGGGCCAGACCTCCGACTTCGTCTCCCCGGTGCAGAAGAACAACCCCTACCCCTTCGACACCGCCGAGGCCAGGAAGCTCCTGACCTCCCACGGCTGGACCGAGCAGGGCGGCACCATGGTGTGCACCGACGCGGGCAGCGGGGACGACCAGTGCGGCGAGGGCGTCGCCAAGGGCACGAAGTTCCGCATGCAGGTGCTCTCCCAGTCCGGCTCGGCCGTCACCGACAACATGATGAGCGCCCTGCAGTCCTCCTTCGCGAAGACCGGCATCAAGTTCGACATCAAGACCGCCCCGGTCAACTCCGTGCTCTCGCAGTCCGGTCAGTGCAAGCCCGGGGACTCCAACTGCAAGTGGCAGCTCTCCTTCTTCGGCACCGCGGGAAGCTGGTACTTCCCGGCGTACCCCAGCGGCGACTCCCTCTTCCAGACCGGCGGCGGCTCCAACTTCGGCAGCTACTCCAACCCGGCCGTGGACAAGCTGATCTCCCGCACCACCACCTCCGACTCCACCGAGGCGGTACAGGAGTACAGCGCCGCGCTGGCCAAGGACCTGCCGGTGATCTGGCTCCCGGAACCCGACTACCAGGTCTCCGTGGTCAAGAAGGGACTGGGCGGCTTCGCCCAGGACTCCCTCGCCAACTTCCACCCCGCCATGTGGCAGTGGACCGGCAAGTGAGCCCGGCCGCCCGGCGACCGAGCCCGGCCGGTGAGCCCGCGCACCCCTGAGCCGAAGCGACCGGAAGACACATGAGCACACCCTCGTTCCTGATCAGACGCGTCCTCCAGGCCCTCGCGGTCGTCGTCATCGTGACGATCGTCGTCTTCGGCCTCCTGCACGCCCTGCCCGGAGGCCCCGCCCGCGGGATCCTCGGCCCCCAGGCGACCGCCCAGCAGATCGCCCGCTTCAACCACGAGCAGGGGCTCGACAAGCCCCTGCCCGTGCAGTACCTCTACTACCTCAACCAGTTGCTCCACGGTGACCTCGGCACCTCGTACACCCTCAACGCGCCGGTCTCCCGGCTCATCGAGGAACGGCTGCCCAAGACCCTCGTCCTCACCGTCCTGTCGGCCCTCATCGGGCTGCTCCTCGCGATCCCGCTCGGCATGTGGCAGGCCGTGCGCCGCAACCGCCCGGTGGACTACGTCATCACCACGCTGAGCTTCATCGCCTACTCGACGCCCGTCTACTTCCTCGGACTCATCCTCGTCCTGGTGTTCAGCCAGGTACTTCCCTGGTTCCCCTCCCAGGCACCCCAGGGCGACTCCCTCGCCGACGTGTTCTCCGAGCCGCGCGCACTGGTACTGCCGGTGGTCGCCGGCGCCGCCTCCATGGTCGCGGTGTTCAGCCGCTACATGCGCGCCGCCACCCTGGAGAACCTCTCCGAGGACTACGTCAGGACGGCGCGGGCCGGCGGAGCCCGCTCCCGCGCCATCCTCCGCAAGCACGTCTTCCGCAACTCCCTCACCCCCGTGGTCGCCATGCTCGGCTACTACGTGCCGGTCCTCTTCGGCGGCGCCCTCGTGGTGGAGCAGCTCTTCAACTACCCCGGCATGGGGCTGCTGTTCTGGTCCGCCGCGCAGGCCTCCGACTACCCGGTCCTGCTCGGCTGCGTCCTGGTCATCGCCCTGGCCACCGTGGTCGGCACCCTGCTCGCCGACATCGTGCAGCGCGTCATCGACCCCCGAGTGAAGGCAGGCAGGGCATGAGCGCCCTCATCCAGCCGGCCGAGATGCCCGGCACCGACGACACCCCCCGCGAGGCCGCCTCCGGCGTGCGGCTCGCCGTCCGGCGCTTCCTGCGCAACCGGCTCGCCGTCGCCGGGCTGTGCGTCGTCGCCTTCTTCGTCCTCTTCTGCTTCGCCGGTCCCCTGGTGTACTCCACGGACCAGACCCACACCGCGCTCCAGCAGGTCAACCTCTCCCCGCGCGGGGACCACTGGCTCGGCACCGACGCCGTCGGCCACGACGAACTGGGCCGGCTCATGTACGGCGGCAAGGTCTCGCTCGTGGTCGGCCTCGCCGCGGGCGTCCTCGCCACCGTCATCGGCACCCTGTGGGGCGCCACCGCCGGATACGCGGGCGGATGGATCGACGCGGTGATGATGCGCGTCGTGGACGCCGGCATCGCCATCCCCGCCCTGTTCATCCTGCTCGTGGTCTCCGCCATCACCACACCGGGCCTGGCCGGGATGATCCTCATCCTCGGCCTGGTGTCCTGGCTCGTGCCCTCCCGGCTCATCCGGGCCGAGACCCTCAGCCTGAAGAACCGCGACTACGTCCTCACCCTGCGCGCCATCGGCGGCACCCACGCCCGCGCCATCCTGCGGCACATCCTGCCCAACTCCGTCTCCACCCTCGTCGTCGCCACCACCTTCCAGATCGCCGACGCCATCCTCCTCGTCGCCTACGTCTCCTACCTCGGCCTCGGCGTCCAGCCACCGGCCACCGACTGGGGCGGGATGCTCTCGGCCGGGCTCAACGCCGCCTACTCCGGCTACTGGTGGCTCATCCTGCCGCCGGGCCTGGCCATCATCCTGGTGGTGTGGGCGTTCAACGCGATCGGGGACGGGCTCCGCGACGCATTCGACGTGAGGGGACGAGGATGACCGCCCACCGCAAGGACACCGCGAGGCCGGCCGAGCCGATACTCGCACTCGACGACCTGGGCGTCGTCTTCACCACCGAGTCCGCGCAGGTTCCCGCCGTGCGGGGAGTGTCCCTGGAGGTACGGCCCGGCGAGACCCTCGCCCTGGTCGGCGAGTCCGGCTCGGGCAAGTCCACCGTCGCGCTCGCCGCGATGGGACTGCTGCCGGGCAACGCCCGCGTCACCGGCCGGGCCGCCGTCGCCGGCACCGACATCGTCGGCGCGGACGAGGCGGGGCTCGCCCGGCTGCGCGGCCGCACCGTCTCCATGGTGTTCCAGGAACCGGCCACCGCCCTCGACCCGCTCACCCGCATCGGGAAACAGATCACCGAGGTGATCCGCAACCACCACGACGTCTCCGCCCGGGAGGCCGCCGCGCGCGCCGTCGACCTGCTGCGGCGGGTCGGCATACCCGAGCCCGAACGGCGCGCCGCCGCCTACCCCTTCCAGCTCTCCGGCGGCCAGCGTCAGCGCGTCGTCATCGCCATGGCCATCGCCAACGACCCCGCCCTGCTCATCGCCGACGAACCCACCACCGCGCTCGACGTCACCGTGCAGGCGGAGATCCTCGACCTGCTCCGCCGGCTCGCCGCCGAGACCGGCACCGGCGTCCTCCTCGTCACCCACAACATGGGCGTCGTGGCCGACTTCGCCGACCGGGTCGCCGTCATGTACCAGGGCCGCCTCGTGGAGAGCGGCACCGTCGAGGACGTCCTGCTCCGCCCCACCCACGACTACACCCGAAGGCTCCTGGCCGCCGTACCGCGCCTGGAGGTCGCGCTCCCGGACGACGGAGCCGCCGCGAACGCGCTCACGAAGCCCGTCCCGGGAACGCGGACCACTGAGCCGCCCCGCGAGAAGGGGCGGACCCCGGCGGCACAGGAGGGTACGCCCGTGCTGGCGCTCGACGACGTGTCCGTCGTCTTCGGACGGGGCCGGCGGGCCGTGCGCGCGCTGGACGGGGTGTCCTTCCTCGTCCGGCCCGGCGAGACCCTGGGCCTGGTCGGCGAGTCCGGCTCCGGCAAGTCGACCGCCGCCCGGGTGGCCCTCGGGCTGATCACCCCGAACGCCGGCACCGTCTCCCTGTTCGGCACCGACCTCGCGCACAGCCGGGCCCGCGCCCGGCGCAGGCTGCGGGCCGGGATCGGCGTGGTGCTGCAGGACCCGGTCGCCTCGCTCGACGCGCGGATGACCGTCGGCGAGTGCGTGGCCGAACCCTTGCGCGTGCACCGCCGCGAACTGTCCGCGCGGGACCGGCGGGGCCTCGTCGAGGACGTCCTCGAACGGGTCCGGCTGCCCCGCGCACTCGCCCGCCGCGCCCCGGGCGAACTGTCCGGAGGACAGCGCCAGCGGGTCAGCCTGGCCCGCGCCCTGGTGCTCGAACCCCGGCTGCTGGTCGCCGACGAGCCCACCAGCGCGCTCGACGTGAGCGTGCAGGAGTCCGTCCTCGAGGTCATCACCGAACTCCAGGACGAACTCGGCTTCGCCTGCCTGTTCGTCTCCCACGACCTCGCCGTGGTCCAGCACTTCGCCCGCCGGGTCGCCGTCCTGCGCGGCGGACGGATCGAGGAGCAGGGCCCCACCGGCGAGACCCTGCTCCACCCGGAGACCGACTACACCCGGCGGCTGCTGGCCGCCGCCCCGGTCCCCGACCCGGTGGTCCAGCGGGCCCGCAGAACCGAACGGCTGGCCGCGCTCGCGGCCGGACGTACGGAGGGCGGGGCGTGAGCGAGCGCACCCTGTACGCCGGTGTGGACATCGGCGGCACCACGACCCAGGCCGTCCTCTGCGACGACACCCTCACGGTCCTGGACCGGGCCGAGACCGGCACCCCCGCCACGCTCGGCGGCCGGGCGATGATCGACGCCGCGCTCGGCGCGCTGGCACCCCTGCTGGTGAGCACTCCCGGCCGGCTGGCCGGCGTGGGCGTCGGCGCCGCCGGGCTGGTGGACCCCGTCGAGGGCCGCATCCTGGTGGCCAGCGACTCCTTCCACGGCTGGGCGGGCTTCCCGGTCACCGCCGCGGTGGCGGACGCCCTCGGCGTTCCGGCCCACCTCGACAACGACGTGAACGCCTTCCTGCGCGGCGAGGTGTCCTCCGGCGCGGTCCGGGACGCCCCCGACGTCCTCGGCATCACGCTCGGCACGGGCGTCGGCGGCGCCCTGTGGACCGGTGGACGGCTCTTCGCCGGACCGCACGGCGCCGCCGGCGAGATCGGGCACATCCCCGGCTTCGGCGACCTGCCCTGCACCTGCGGGGGCCGCGGCCACCTGGAGACCCTGGCGTCCGGCCGCTCTCTCGCCGCCCGGTACGCCGACCGCACCGGCCGTACGCGCACGGCGCACGAGGTCGCGGAGGCGGCCGACCGGGGCGACGAGGACGCCCGCGCGGTCTTCCGCGCGGCCGGTGCCGGGCTCGGCCGGGCGATCGTCATGGCCGCCGGTCTCCTGGACCTCACCACGGTGGTGATCGGCGGCGGCGTCAGCCGGGCCTGGCACCTGCTGGAACCGGCGATACGGGAGCACCTCGCCGAGGAGCCCCCCGTCAGCGGTCACCCGATCCACCTGGTGAGAGCCGGGCTCGGCGCCGACGCCGTACCGGTGGGCGCCGCCGCCCGCGCCCGGGCGGAGACGGCCCCGACGACCGGCGAGCACGGGGGAACACGGCCCTACCGGGCCGGCGCCCGGTAGGAAGGGCGACCGGCCCCGGAATCCGCGCACCCGCGCCGGCTCCGGGGCCGGTCCCGCTGCTCACGCCCCAGGCACCGTGTCCTCGAAGGTCGTGCCCGCCGCGCGGTAGGCCGACACCTTGGCCGCGACCTGCACCGGCGTCAGCACCTGGTCCTTCACGTGCAGGACGTAGTCGATCTTCTCGTCGTACACCCGCGGGCTGGTGCTCGACTGCCCGCCGAAGTCGATCAGCCACTGGTTGAAGTTGATCGACATGGGCCGCTCCGGCAGGTACTGCGCGTCGTGCGTGCCGAACAGCTGCCCGTCGACGTAGTACCGGATGGTGCTGTCGTCGAGGGTGAGGACCAGGTCGTGCCAGCCGTCGTAGCTCCGCCGGCCCTCCGTGTGCTGGTTGACCGCCTGCCACGGGTCCGGGTTGTAGGTCTCCCAGGACGTCGTGTACAGGATGTTCGAGGACTCGCCCCACCCGCCGTTGGGCAGGTACTCGAAGTCGTACTCCGAGTAGTCGTCGGCCATGGGCGCCTTGAGGTCGTTGATGGTGAAGAACGTCTGCACGAGGTGGTCCCCGTCCGGTCCGCTCCTCGGGGCGTCGCTGAACCGCACCCGTGCCGCGTAGGTGCCGTTCCTGAATTTCAGGGACTTGGTGAGGATCTCGGTCTGCTCGGTGTTCGCCCCGGACCCGGCCGTGGAGGTCTCCAGATTCATCACCGAGTTGCCGCCGGAGGAGGAGAACGTCACGTTCTGCGGCGCCCAGGTCGCCCCCGGTATGCCGGGGCCGCCCGCGTTGGAGCGCACGCTCCACCCGTGGGCGGAGATCTTCGGGTCGTTGTACGCCGTGTAGGCGAAGTCGTCGAACAGAGCGGTGCCGGAGCCGGGGCCGCCCGGGTCGCCCGGATTCCCGGGGTCGCCCGGGTCCGTGGGGCCTCCCGGGTCGTTGCCCTCGGGGGCCGTGCCCCAGACCGTGGCCCCGCCGAGCTGGGCGGTGACCCTGGACCAGTTCGCGTACGAGGTCTGACCCGCGCCGAAGGAGTAGTCGTCGCTCTGGTTCAGCGGCTGCCAGTCCGAGCGGTGGAACCGCAGTTGCAGGTCACCGGAGTCCGCGCCCGCGGCGAGCGTGCCCGCGCCGGAGGTGAAGCCGATCTCCAGATAGCGGTCGGCGTTCGCGGTGGGGTGCGCGAGCGTGCCGAAGGTGCCGGTGACGTCGGCACAGCCCCTGACCGCCCAGGAGCAGGCGAAGCGGTAACTCGCGCCCGCCGAGTCGGCCTTGAAGTAGTAGCGCACCTTGACCGCGCTCAGGGACACCGCGGTGTCCCCGGTGTTGCGCACCTTCAGCCACGGCTCCGCCTGGTCGGAACCCGTGGAACCGGTGTGGTACTGGACCGCCACCGCGCTCGTGGCCGCGCCGGCGGCCGGAGGGAGCGCGAGGAGGCCCGCCGCGCCGAGCACGGCGGCGAGGGCGTAGGTGACGGACCGGACGGGGGTCGTCCTTCTCATGACTGTTCCTTTCCGGAACTGTGGGGGGTGGGGAGGTGGGGGTGCAGGGGCCCGTGCCGCACGCCGAGCGCGCCGAGCCGCGCGGAGTGCGCCGCGAGGCGGCTGTGGAAGTGGGGCCAGGAGGCGGCGCCGTACCAGGCCCGGTCGGCGAAGGCGCACAGGCGGGGGAAGGCGAGGCGGTCGAGGTGCTCCGGGTCGGACACGAACTCGGTCCACAACGCGGCCTGCACGCCGATGAGTTCGCCCGCCGTGTCCTCGCTCTCCGGCACGGTGTGCGCGTGGACGGCACGCAGGTCGACCACGGCCCCGGGCTGCGCCGGAGGTTCGCCCGGGGAGGCGGTCTGGGCGTAGTCGAGGTAGGCGGCACGGTGGTGGGCGCTGATCACCGAGTGGCCGCGCTTGAGGGCGATACGGGTGTGCTCGGGTTCGCGCCAGGTCATCACCGTGAACTCGGGCGGCAGCCCCTCGCCCGTGTCCGCCCAGGCGACCGGGGTGCGGCCCCGCTCCCGCAGGTGCGCGCCCATCCGGCGCAGGAACCAGCCGTGCAGCGCCCCGGTGTCCGCCAGCCCCTCGGCGGCCGCCCGTGCCCGCGCCACGGGGCTCGCCGCCCACTCGGTCGCCGGGCACTCGTCGCCGCCGAGGTGGATGTGCGGGGAGGGGAAGACGTCGAGGACCTCGTCGAGGACGGTGCGGTAGAAGTCGAACACCGGCTCGTGGACGCCGAGCACGGTGTCGCACACGCCCCACTCGGTCCACACGTCGACCCGCCGCCCCGGCACCGCGCCGAGTTCCGGATGGGCGGCGATCGCGGCCCGGGAATGCCCCGGCATCTCGATCTCCGGCACGACGGTCACCCCGCGCGCGGCCGCGTAGGCGACCAGGCCGGTCAACTCCGCCCGGGTGTAGGCGCCTTCGTGCGGCACTCCGTCGAACTCGGCGGATCCGGCGGGGCCCACCATCGACTGGGCGCGCCGTCCGCCCACCTCGGTGAGCCGGGGGTACGCCGCGACCGGCATCCGCCAGCCCTGGTCGTCGGTGAGGTGCAGCTGGAGCACGTTCAGTTTGTGCAGGGCGAGCAGGTCCACGTAGCGGCGCAGCAGTGACACCGGCTGGAAGTGCCGGGCCACGTCGAGCATGAAGCCCCGCCACGGGTGCCGGGGCACGTCGGTGATCTCCACGCAGGGCAGCCGCCGGACGGCACCGGGCACGGGGAGCCCCGACAGGGCCTCCGCGGGCAGGAGTTGCCGCAGGGTCTGGATGCCGCGCAGCAGTCCGGTGACCTCGCCGGCCCGCAGCAGTACGGCGTCCGGGGCGACGGTGAGCCCGTACCCCTCCGCGCCGAGCCCGGTGAGCCGCGGGTCGAGCGCCAGGACGAAGGACCCGTCCGGCGAGGCCGGGAAGGCCGGCCCGGAGGGCGGACCGAGGAGGGTCCGCAGCAGGGCGGCCGCGGACTCGGCGCCGGGCGAGATCCGCAAGGAGGTGTGCGGGCGCAGGGTGAAGAAGCCCGGCCGGTGGGCGAGTTGGGTGGGCTGGGGGATCAGTGCGCGTCGGTGAGCGGACACTGCTGTCCTCCGGGGGACGAAGGGGGCGGATCAGCCCTTGACCGCGCCGGCCGCGAAGCCGGACGTGACGTGCCGCTGCAGCAGCAGGAACACCACCAGGGCGGGCAGCGAGAACAGGGTGGAGGCGGCCATCGTGGCGCCCCAGTCGGTGCCGAAGATGTTGTGGAAGGAGGACAGCCACACCGGGAGCGTGCGGTGGTCCTGCTGCTTGATGATCAGGAAGTTGGCGTAGGCGAACTCGTTCCACGCCGTGATGTAGCCGAACAGGGAGGTCGCCATCAGCCCGGGCGCGAGCAGCGGGAGGGCCACGTGCCGGAACGCCGAGAGCCGGGTGCAGCCGTCGAGTCGCGCGGACTCCTCCAGCTCCGGGGGGATAGTCGAGAGGAAGCCGCGCAGGACGACGACGGTGAACGGCAGCGTCATCATGAAGTAGACGAGCGTCAGCGTGGGCAGCCGGTCGAGCATGCCGGTGTCCCGCGAGATGATGTACACGGGGATGATGAGCGACTCCCAGGGCGCCATCTGGGCGAGGAACACGGCCAGCATGAACTGCCGCCGGCCCCGCCAGCGCATCCGGGCCACCGCGAAGGAGGCGCCGAGCGCCACGGCCAGCGCCAGCAGCACCGCGCCGAGGGTCACCAGCAGGCTGTTGCGCCAGAACAGGCCGAAGCCGTCCGCGTCGACCGCCCGCCGGAAGTGGTCCAGCGTCCAGGTGCGGGGGACGATCCGGGGGTGTGCGGACTGGATGTCGCGGTTGGGGGTGAACGCGGTGCTGATCATCCAGTAGACGGGGAAGAGGCAGACCAGCACGGTCACGCCCGCGGCCAGGTGCAGCGGAAGACGGCGAAGCGCCCGTCGGGCGCTCACGGTCGTGCTCACAGCTCGGCCTCCTGACGGAACATCTGCCGGAAGTAGAGGACCAGCACGCCCGACATCAGGAGCACGGTGAGCATGGAGGCCGCCGAACCGAGGTCGTAGCGCTGCTGGGCGAGCGCCGTCTGCACGGCGTACACCGGGAGGATGGTGGTGGCGTCGCCGGGGCCGCCGCGGGTCATCACCCAGATCTGCACGAAGGCCCGGAACGTCCAGATGACCTCGAGCGAGAGGACCAGCATGAACAGGGGCCGCACGAGCGGCAGGGTCACGGACCGCACGACGCGGAACGCGGAGGCGCCGTCCAGCCGCGCGGCCTCGTACAACTCGGAGGGCACGGTCGTGAGCGCCGAGTAGAGGGTGATCGCCGCGAAGGGCACCGACTGCCACACCACCAGCGCCACCAGGATCGCGAAGGCCGCGGACCCGTGCGCCAGCCAGGGATAGTCCTCGAACGAGGTGAACCCCAGTCCGGTCAAAGTGTGGTTGACGATCCCGAACCGCGAGTGGAACAGCCACTGGAACACCGTCGTCGCGGCGACCACGGGCATCGCCCAGGCCAGGACCAGCGCGCTGAGCACGGCCGTCCGCCAGCGGCGGCCCAGGCGCTCGATCATCAGCGCCACCAGCGTCGACAACGTCATGATGAGCACCACGTTGACGGCCATGAAGAGGAAGGTGCGGCGCACGACCGTCCAGAAACGCGGATCGCCCAGCAGGGTGCGGTAGTTGGCGAATCCGACGAAGTGCGCGTCACCGAGGATGAGCTGGCGCAGGCCGAAGTCCTGGAGGGAGATCAGCACCGCCCGCGCCAGGGGGTAGACGAGCAGATAGAGCATGCCGAGGACGGCGGGCGCGATCAGCAGGTAGGGCCAGACGCCGGACATCGTGGGGCGGCGGGCGGAGCCGGGCGGACGGCGGGGCGAGGGCACGAGGGGGCGGCGTGCGGGCCGCTCACGGACGACCGACATGGACGCACTCCTTTCGCCGGCGGTCGCGGACGGGCTCAGGTGCCGGACTTCATGGCCCGGGTGAGGGCCGCGGAGGCCTTCGCCGCCTCGTCGGCGGGGTCCTTGCCGGTGAGGACCGCCGTCATGTAGTCCTTGATCGGGTTCTTCGCCTCGACGGCGGCCCAGCCCGGCGTGTTCGGTGTCGCGTGGCCCCTGGCCGCGCCGACGGCCATGGCGGAGGCGCCCGGATCGCCGGCGACCGCCGGGGCGAGCGTCGTCCTGTTGGGCACGTAGCTCATCGCGAGGGCGAGTTTCCTCTGCCAGGCGTCGCCGGTGAGTTCCTTGACGAAGGCGTAGGCGGCGTCGTGGTGCCGCGAGACCAGCGGGATCACCAGGTCGGAACCGCCGGTGAAGACCGCCCCCGGGGTGCCTTCGCTCTTGCCCGGGACGGGGAAGAAGCCGAGCTTCCCCTCGAGGGCGGGATTGTTCTGGACCACGACGTTGGCGCCGCCCGGCGTGCTGATGATCTGGGCCACCTGCTCCTTGGCCATCACCTCGGCCTGCGGCGGGTTCGCCTCGTCGGAGTCCTTGGGGCCGTCGCCGAGTGCCTGGAGCTTCTTGTAGAAGGCCATCGCGCGCAGCGCCCCGGGCGTGTCCAGGGTGCCGTGCCAGGTGCCGCCGGACTCGGCGGCGAGGTCGCCGCCCTCGTCCCAGACGAAGCCGGCGAGGGTGTACCAGTTCTGTCCGGGCAGGTAGATGCCCTGCCGGCCGCCCTTGTCGAGCCTCCTGGTGGCCTCGATCCACCGCTCCCGCGTGGTGATGTCCGAGGCGTCGATCCCGGCCTTAGCGAACAGGTCCTTGCGGTAGACGACGACGCGGTTGGCCGCGTAATACGGGATGCCGTACTGCTTGCCCTGCCAGGCGCCCGGCTCGGCGAGACCCTTGAGCCAGGAGGCACCCCGGAGGTCGGAGACCTTGTCGCTGAGGTCCAGCAGGCCGCCGCTCTGCGCGAACTGCGCCACCTGGGTGTTGCCGGTCTCGATGACATCGGGGGCGTCATTGCTGGCCAGCGCCGCGGTGACCTTCTCCCCGATGCCGTCCCACTCCTGTATCTGCACCCGGACGTCGATGTCGGGACGGTCCTTCTCGAAGCCCTTCTCGAACTCCTTCTGGAACGCGGCCGAGACGCTGTCGCGCATCAGCCACACGTCGAGGACGGTCCGCCCGCCCTCGCCGGAGGCCCCGTCGGAGCCGGACGAACTGCAGGCACTCATTCCTACGGCCGCGAGGAGCGACAGGCCGACGAGCAGACGGTGCTTCACGGGTCACCTCGGGAAGTCGCGCCGGGAGTCGTACCTGACCAGTTGGCGAACTGGTCAGGTGACCTCTGTTGGTGGAGAAAGGTGGCATGGACCAATGCGGCCGTCAACCCTCGACGAACAGCGAGTAGTTGTCGATCTCGGGCGGCACGTGGTCAACTGGTCAGGCGACTGGTCGTACGAACGCGGGGGAGTGACGTGAACACCGAGGCCGAGAGCGGTGTGCCGGGACCGGTGCTCAAGCGCGAGCTGGTGCGCGACCACATCCTCCAGCTCATCGAGTCCCAGCGCCCCGGCGACCCGATCCCCTCCGAGCGCACCCTGTGCGCACGCCTCGGCGTGTCCCGGCCCACCCTGCGCGCCGCCGTCGACGAACTCGTCGC
Organism: Streptomyces griseoaurantiacus; assembly: GCF_036189845.1. Lineage (NCBI taxonomy): Bacteria > Bacillati > Actinomycetota > Actinomycetes > Kitasatosporales > Streptomycetaceae > Streptomyces > Streptomyces griseoaurantiacus. Next base: position 7,318,118 of record NZ_CP108326.1, read on the forward strand.
CGCCGGACTTCTCGTCCGCGAACACGGCCGCGGCATGTTCGTCGCACCCGAGAAGATCACCCAGGAGCTGGTCTCCGGGGAACAGGCGATGACGGTGCCGCAGGCCGACGGTGTCTGGTCGAGCCGGCTGCTGGAGTTCACCACCCTCCGGGCCGGCGCCCGCATCGGCCACCGCCTGCGGCTCTCACCCGCGGCGAAGATCGTCTACGTGGCCCGGCTGCGCCTCGTCGACGGAACGCCCATGGCGATCGAGCACCTGCACATCCGCGCCGACCTCGTGCCCGGCCTCACCCCGCAGGAACTGGAGAGCGGCGACCTCTACGACCACCTGCGCCGCCACCACGACGTTCACGTGCGCGAAGCCGTGCAGGGCATCGAGCCGACCGTCGTCACCCGCGCCGAGGCCGAACTGCTCGACGTGCCCGAGCTGTCACCCGCGCTGCTCTTCGAGCGGCTGACCTCCGACGTACGGGGCCGGCCCGTGGAGTACGTGCACTCCCTCTACCGCGGCGACCGCTACCGCATCGTCTCCCGCCTCACCCTCGGCCCCACCGCCGAGGCCCCGCCCGAGCCGTCCTCCGGCCACCACCCGGGCATCCCGCCCGGCGACTTCGCCCACGGCGACCCCGTCGCCTCCTCCACCCGGGGAGACGTCCAGCAGGCCCCCTGAACGACATCCCCCGGGGCGGCGCCGGGGGCGTACGCGCGCACGCCCGGTGTCGCGCGGGTCCCGCGTGGGCATCCGTCCGGCGGGGACCATACTGGTCGGGTCCCTCCGGGTATCTCCACAGAACGGTTCCATGGCCAAGAACAGCAGCTCCGAGACGCTCGTCCCCGCCACCGTGTGGCTGGCGCGGGGCCGCCACACCGGGCACGAGCCCGAGCAGGACGTCCGCCGCAACCTCATCGCCCTCAAGGCGGCCGGGGTGCTCGACGACTTCCTCGACCTCGACCCCGTCGAGGCGGCCCGCTCCACCGTCCTGCACCCGCGGGAGGCGGCCGCCGACCCCGGCCCCTCGGCCCGGCGCCTCTTCGAGGCCCGCTGGCGCGTCGCGGACGACGTCACCGTACGCGCGCAGCTGACCACGTACGACCCCGAGAACCGCCGCAAGGACGGGGAGGGCGTCGTCTGGGTCCTCGCCGCCGAGGCCGAGCGTGCCTGGGACCCGCACTGGCCCTCGCCCGCCACCATGTTCTGGCCCGACAGCGAGCAGGTCCCCTGGGACCACGACACCGTGCCGGGCGTACGGCTGCGCGAGGTCAACCACCTGCCCAAGGAGGGCGACGAAATCCGCCACCGGCTGCGGGACTGCGTGCGCGGGAGCTGGTACGTCCACCTGGTGGTGCACGAGGCGATGACGCCCGACGCGCGGGGGATGCGCCCGCTCTCCGCGTTCCTGCCGCCGAGCCTGCGGCACCGCGTCGTCGAGCACCGGGCCACACCGGAGCAGGCGCAGACCGCCGACTTCGAGATGAAGCGGGAGCTGAACGTCCGCATGCCGCGGGGCGGCGCCGTCGTCCTGCCCGCCGCGGTGCGCGGCACCGAGTACGAGGCCGAGCGGTTCACCGTGCGCACCGTCTTCCTCGACGGCTCCGAGCCCACCGAGGTGCTGCGCACGCTCCTGGAGTTCGCCGCCCTGCCCCGGCCGCTGCCCGAGGACGCCGAGCGGGCCCTGGCCCGGCTGCGCCAGGGCTGGCACCTGCTGACCCCGGAGGAGGAACTGGTCCACGCGCAGGCGATGGTCGTCAGGTACGCCGAGGCCCTGGACGCCATGACGAAGTCCTGCGACCTCTACAAGGAGGCGGCCGAGGCGGCGCGGGCGGCCCTCGCCGATTTCACCGGCGGTGAGGGCGCGCCCCGGCCGCCGGTGACCGGGGAGGCCGGGGCGGACCGCTCACCGATGGACACCCTCGCGAGGACGTTCGGCCGCTTCCGCCTGCCCAAGAAGTAGCGTCCCGGGCCGGCTCCGGCGGGTGCCGGAGCCGGGCGCCCTCAGGCGTAGTGCCGGTACACGGCCTGGGCCACGCACGCCGGCTTGGCACTGCCCTCGACCTCGACGGTGAAGGTCAGCACCATCTGCACCCCGTTGCCCTTGACCTCCTCGACGGAGTCGACGGCGCCGTGCAGGCGGATCCGTGAGCCGACCGGCACCGGGCTGGGGAACCGCACCTTCTCCAGGCCGTAGTTGACGCTCATGGAGGTGCCCTCGATCTCCAGGAGGTCCCCGAACAGCGGGATGATCAGGGAGAGCGTGAGGTAGCCGTGGGCGATGGGCCCGCCGAAGGGGCCCTTCTCGGCGCGCGCGGGGTCGGTGTGGATCCACTGGTGGTCGCCGGTGGCGTCGGCGAAGGTGTTCACCCGGTCCTGCGTGATCTCCAGCCATTCGGTGCGGCCGAGATCGCGGCCGGCGAGGGCGAGGAGGCCGTCGAGACCCTTGGCGGTGGTGGGCATGGCGTTCTGCCTTTCGGTAGGGGGAAGCGGAGGGAAAAGGTGGGGGAGTCAGGGTCGGGAACCGGGGGCGTGGGCCCCGCGGACGGCCGACTTGACGATCTTCCCCGAGGCCGTGCGGGGCAGCGCGTCGACGAACGCGACGGTTCTGGGGATCTTGTACTTGGCGAGCCGGCCGTGCAGCCGGCCGAGGATCTCCGCGCCGTCGGCGCCCGCGTCGGCGCCGGGCTCCAGGACGACGACCGCGTGGCCCACCTCGCCCCACACGGCGTCGGGCACACCGATCACCGCGCACTCGCGGACGGCGGGGTGACCGAGCAGCGCGTCCTCCACCTCGGCCGGGTACACGTTCTCCCCGCCCGAGACGAACATGTCCTTGACCCGGTCGACGATGTAGGCGTAGCCGTCCTCGTCCGTCCGCGCCACGTCACCGGTGCGCAGCCAGCCGTCCTCGGTGAAGGCCGCCGCGGTGTCCGCGGGGCGGCCCCAGTACCCGGACATGACGTTCGGACCCCGGACCAGGATCTCGCCCTTCTCGCCGGGCGCGGCGGGGCCGCCGTCGGGGGCCGTCACCCGGGTGTCGGTGAAGAAGTGCGGCACCCCGGCCGAACCGGCCTTGGCCGTGGCCTCCTCCCGGTCGAGGAAGAGCACGCCGGGGGAGGCCTCGGTCATGCCGTAGCCCTGGCTGAACGCCAGCCCGCGCGCGAGGTAGGTCTCGATGGTGCGCGCGGGGACCGGAGCCCCGCCGCAGCTCACCGAGCGCAGGCTGGAGAGGTCGGCGTCCCGCCAGCGCGGGTGCGCGGCCATGGCGTCGTACATCGTCGGCACGCCGAACATGTACGTCACGCGGTGGGCCGCGACCGCCTCCAGCACATGCCCGGCGTCGAAGGCCCCGTGGAGCACCACCCGGCCGCCCTTGAGGAGGGTGGGCAGGCAGGTCATGTTGAGCCCGGCCGTGTGGAAGAGGGGGGCGACGACCAGGGTCACCTCGTCGCCCGCCAGGTCCGTGTCGACCAGGACGTTGACGCTGTTCCAGGTGATGTTGGCGTGGGAGAGCACCGCCCCCTTGGGGCGGCCGGTCGTCCCCGAGGTGTACATGATCATGCAGGGTTCGTCCGGCCCGACGGGTTCGTCGAGGGGGTCCGCGGGCGCGCCGGCCAGCAGTTCCTCGTAGCCGAGGGCGTCCTCGGCGGCGGGCCCGAGGGTGATGCGGTGGAGGGCGGGAGCCTCCGCGCCGGCCGCCGCGGCCGTCCCGGCGTGCCCGGCGGCGTGCACGAGCACCGTGCTGCCGGAGTCCGACAGGTTGTACGCCAGCTCCGGCGCGGCCAGCCGGGTGTTGAGCGGCACGAAGACGGCGCCGAGCACACCGGTCGCGAACAGGGTCTCCAGGAAGGAGGGATGGTTGGGGCCCAGGTAGGCGACACGGTCCCCGCGGGCCACGCCCAGCGCGCGCAGCGCGTGCGCCAGACGCAGCACCCGCTCGTGCAGATCGCGGTAGGTGAGGTGGGTGTCCTCGTGGACGATCGCCGTGCGCCGCGGAGTCTTGCGGGCCCGGCGCGCGGGCCAGGAACCGATTCCCTGGTTCAACACGGCGTCTCCCTCAGTCCTCGGTCAGGCCGAGCAGGCGGGCGGCGTTGTCCTTGAGGATCCTGGGCCGCACCTCGGGCTTGATGTCGAGCTTCTCGAAGTCGGCGAGCCAGCGGTCGGGTGTGATGACCGGATAGTCGGACCCGAAGAGCACCTTGTCCTTGAGCAGCGAGTTGGCGTACCGCACGAGCTGCGGCGGGAAGTACTTCGGCGACCAGCCCGAGAGGTCGATGTACACGTACGGCTTGTGCGTGGCGACCGCGAGGGCCTCGTCCTGCCAGGGGAAGGACGGGTGCGCCAGGATGATGCGCAGCTCCGGGAAGTCCACGGCCACGTCGTCGACGAGCATGGGGTTGGCGTACTTCAGCCGGATGCCACCGCCCCCGGGCACCCCGGCGCCGATGCCGGTCTGCCCGGTGTGGAACAGGGCGGGCACCCCGAGTTCCTCGATCGCCTCGTACAGCGGGTACGCCATGCGGTCGTCGGGGGAGAAGGCCTGGATGCTCGGATGGAACTTGAAGCCGCGCACCCCGTGCTCCGTCACCAGCCGGCGGGCCTCGCGGACCCCCGCCCGCCCCTTGTGCGGGTCGACGCTGGCGAACGGGATGAGCACGTCGGAGTGGGCGGCGCAGTTCTCGGCGACCTCCTCGTTCGAGATGCGCGGGTGCCCGGTGGCGTGCTCGGCGTCCACGGTGAAGACGACGGCCGCCATCCGGCGCTCGCGGTAGTACGTGGCCATCTCGTCGATGCTCGGCTGCCGGTGGCCGTGCGCCTTGAAGTACTCCTCGGAGGCGCCGAACAGCTCGGGACTCAGGGCTCCGTGGCCGGACCGGGAGATCTCGGCATGGGTGTGGACGTCGATGGCGGTCAGCGCGCCGACGTCCATGACCGGGTCGCTCATCTCATGCCTCCGGGGCCTTGGGGGCCGGGATGCCGTACGTCGCGGGCTCGGCGCCGACGCCCTCGTGCCACCGCTCGGCGATGGTCTCCGCGCTCCAGCCGCCGTCGGCGAAGGCGACCGCCTTCTCGGCGGGGTGGGACCACAGGGCCAGGCGGTCGCCGCCGACGCCGATGGCCTGGCCGGTGATGTCCTTGGACGCGTCGGAGGCGAGGAAGGTGATCAGGCCCGTCACGTCCTCGACGGTACCGAGGCCCTCGTCCTTGCGCAGCCAGTCCGGCAGCGGGGCGCCCGTGCGCTCGGCCTCCTCCAGCACCGGCGCGAAGACCGGGATGGTCTTGGTCATCTCGGTGGCCGCGACCGGGACGACGGCGTTCACGGTGACGCCGGCCCGGGCCAGCTCCATCGCCCAGGTCCGCGCCATCGCCACGATGCCGGCCTTGGCGGCGGCGTAGTTCGTCTGCCCGAAGTTGCCGCGCTGGCCGGCGGGGGAGCCGATCAGGACGATCCGTCCTCCGGTGCCCTGCTCGCGCATCCGCACGGCCGCCGCGCGAGCACAGGTGAAGGTGCCGCGCAGATGGACCCTGACGACGGCGTCGAAGTCCTCGTCCGTCATCTTCCACAGCACCCGGTCGCGGAGGATGCCGGCGTTGGTGACGAGGACGTCCAGGCTCCCGAACTCCCGCACGGCCGTCTCCGTCAGCCGCTCGGCGGCCTCGCTGTCACCCACGGCGGCCACGAGGCCGACGGCCCGGCCGCCCTCCCGCGTGATGCCGGCGACGGCGGTGTCCACCGCCGAGGCGTCCACGTCGTTGACCACGACGGCGGCGCCGGCCGCGGCGAGGGCCCGGGCGTAGGCGAGCCCGAGACCGCGCCCGCTCCCGGTGACGACGGCGACCTTCCCGTGCAGATCCATGGCTGTTCCTCTTCCTGTGTGCGGGGGTGCCGAACAGGGCGGCCGCCCACCGGTTGATCGACAGGATTCCTGTTGGTTCGCTCAGTGTTCTCGTTCAACAGGAATCCTGTCAATGCCTTAGGGTGGGCGTCGCGCGTCGCTGGGGTCCGTCGTTCGGATCGGGCCGGCCGGGAGGCGCGGTGCGCCTTCGACCGACCCGAGCGGAGCCCCGGCGACCGACGGCAACGCCGCCGGGGGCGCCCCCACGCCCGCTCAGGGCAGTGGGGGAGCGCGTGCCGGAGCCCGCGACGCCGGAACGATCCGAACGAGAGGCCCTAGGGGACGAGGCAGGTCGGCTGCCAGGGGAGGCACGGCATGACGGAGACGGGCCCGTCCGCCACGGCGGACGGCGTGGAGACCAGCCCCTCACTGCTCTATCTGCTCAAGCGCACGGAACTCGTCGTCCGCGCCCGGCTGGAGGAGCTCCTCAAACCGGCCGGGGTCACCGCGCTGCAGTACACCGCGCTGACCGTGCTGGAGCGGCGCGACGGGGTGTCCGCCGCGCAGCTCGCCCGGGACTCGTTCGTCACCGCCCAGTCCATGGCCGACATGGTCCGCGCCCTGGAGACCCGGGGCCTGGTCCGGCGCGAGCCGAACCCCCGCAACGGCCGGGAGAAGGTCATCCTGCTCGCCGAGGCGGGACGCCGGCTGCTGGCCCGGTACGCCGAACCGGCCCGCGCACTGGAGGACCGCATGGTCCACGACCTCGCCCCGGCCGATGTCGAACGCTTCCGCGACTACCTCAAGAGCGCCCACCGGTCGCTGTCCTGAGCCGCGGCCGGCCCTCGACCGCGCTCACCCCGCCGACGGCCCCGCCGCGCGCCGGGCGGTCCGCGTCCGGCGGGCCACCGCGACCAGCTCCGCCGCAGGGCCCACCAGACGCCGCCCGGTGGGCCAGACCGCGCGCAGTTCACGCGTGAGGTCGACGCCCGCCACCTCGACGGCGATCAGCAGACCGTCGTCGAGGTCCCGGCGCACCGCCAGTTCGCTGAGGACGGCCGGACCGGTGCCGGCGACCACCGTGCCGCGCACGGCCGTGGTCGACCCCAGCTCCACCAGTGCCCGGGCGCGGGAACAGCCCGCCAGGTGCAGGGCGCGGTCGAGCGTCTGCCGGGTGCCGGACCCGCTCTCCCGCAGCACCAGCGGCGTACGGGACAACTCGCGCGCCGTCAGCGGTTCCCGGCGGCGCGCCCACGGATGACCGGGGTCGGCCACCACGACGAGCCGGTCCTCGGCCACCTGCCGGGTCGACATCACCCGGGCCAGATGCGGCCCCTCGATGAACCCGATGTCCGCCTCGCCCGACTCCACCAGCTCGGGCACGTGCGCGCTGTTCGTCACCCGGAGCCCGATGTACAGCTCCGGGCGGCGGGCCCGCAGCTCGCCGATCCAGGCGGGCAGCAGGTACTCGGCGATCGTGAGGCTCGCCGCGACCCGCAGCTCCGCCTCCCGCCGGTCGCGCAGCCGGCCCGCCCCGGCCAGGAGGTCGTCCAGTTCGTCGAGCACCCGCCGGGCGTGCCCGGCCACGACCCGTCCGGCCAGCGTCAGCCGGGAGCCGCGCCGGGTCCGGTCCACCAGCACCAGACCGAGCCCGCGTTCGAGCGTCGTCAGCCGGCGGCTCGCGGACGGCTGCGAGATCCCCAGCCGCCCGGCCGCCCGGCCGAGGCTCTCCAGCTCCGCGACCAGGACGAGCAGCCGCAGGGACTCCAGATCGGGAGTGCGCGGCGGAAGGGGCGTGTCCCGGGGGACGGGAGCGTCTGTCACAGCGCCAGCGTATGAGCAGGTCATGCAGTTGCGCTATGAGCTCCCCCGTGATCGGGGGCTACAGGACGGGCCGGGGCGCGCGCACAGTGGTGATCATGAAGGACATCAGCGCCTCCCCTCCGGCCGAGGCACCCCGGGGGAACGCCGGGGCCGGACCCGCCCGCCCGCGGCGCCTTCTGGTGCGGGGGAGCCCACGGCGCTCCGCCCCGCGCGCCGCCGCCCAGCTGCCCGGCCTCGCGCTCGCCCTCGCGGTGGCCGCCGCCGCGACCGCCGTGGGGCGGCTCCTCCCCGTCGTCGGCGGGCCGGTCGCCGGGATCGCGCTCGGCGTGCTGGTGGCGGTCGCGGCGCGCCCGGGGGAGCGGACCCGGCCGGGAGTCGACTTCGCCGGCCGCCGGGTGCTCCAGGCGGCGGTGGTGCTTCTCGGCGCGCGGCTCTCCCTCGGCCAGGTGCTGCGGGCCGGGGCGGACTCGCTGCCGGTCACGCTCGTGACCCTCACGGTGTGCCTGGTGGCGGCCCAGTGGATCGGGCGCCGGCTCGGTGTCCTCGGCGACCTGCGCACGCTGATCGGCGTGGGCACCGGGGTGTGCGGGGCCTCCGCGATCGCGGCGGTCACGCCGGTCGTCGGCGCGGCGGGCGCGGAGGTGGCCTACGCCGTCTCCACGATCTTCGTCTTCAACATCGCCGCGGTGCTGGTCTTCCCCCTCCTCGGACATCTGCTGGACATGGACCCGCACGCCTTCGGCACCTTCGCGGGCACCGCCGTCAACGACATGTCCTCGGTGGTGGCCGTCGCGAGGGCGTACGGCGGCGACGCGACCGACCAGGCGGTGGTGGTCAAGCTGGCGCGCACTCTCATGATCGTCCCGATCTGCCTCGGCCTCGCCGCCCTCGCCCGCCGCCGGGCCGGACGGGCGGAGGCCGAGGGGAGCACGGGTGCCGGTCCGGAGGGCGAGGCGGACGCGGGCAGCGGCCTCGGGCGGCCCGCCCCCGTGCGGATCACCCGGCTGGTGCCGTGGTTCCTCCTCGGCTTCCTCGCCCTCGCGGCCGCCCACACCGCCGGCCTCCTGCCCGCCGCCGCCCACGGCCCGCTGGGCGCCCTCGCCGGGTTCCTGATCACACTCGCCCTCTCCGCGATCGGCCTGTCCACCGACCCCGCCCGGCTGCGCCGGACCGGACCCGCGCCCCTGCTGCTGGGCGGCTGTCTGTGGCTGGTGGTCACCGCCACCGGCCTGGCCGTCCAGTTCCTGACCGGACACCTGTGAACGGATCCGGCGCGGCCGGGGTTCAGCCCGGCATCAGCACCGTGCGGTCGAAGGGACCCGGGTGCGCGGCGGCGTACGCGACGGCCTCGTTGACGTCCTCGAGACCGAAGGTCCGCACCCGGTCGCCGGAGAGGTCCAGCGCTCCCGAGGCGGCGAGCCGGATGATGCCGACGTTGGCGGAGCGCGGATACATCCACTGCCCGCGCACCGTCACCGAGTTGCGCATGAGCCAGGGGTAGGGCAGGGCCAACTCCGGCCCGCCGAGCATGCCGACGCCGCCCATGAGGACGACGCGCCCGTACTCCCGGACGGTCATGGCCGCCGTCCGGGCCGCCGTGCTGGGCGCGGAGGGCGGAAGCAGGTCCAGCACCATGTCGACCGGACCTCCGGCGGCCTCGGCCATCGCCGCCCGGTCGGCGCTCTCGTCGCCGGTCAGCTCCACCGGGCGGACCCGGGAGCCGAACCGGTCGGCGAGCAGGGCCAGCGCGGCCCGGTTGCGGCCCGGCGCGACCACACGGCCCGCCCCCATCGCCAGCGCCAGGGCGACCGCGCCGCTGCCCAGGTTGCCGGTCGCCCCGCTCACCAGGAGCGTCTCGCCCGCCTCCAGACCGCCCGCCAGCAGACCCCCGTAGGGGATCACGTAGAGGGCGAGTGCCGACCAGCGCGCCGGGTCCTTCCCCGCCGCGTCCGGCAGCGGGTGCACGTTCTCCGTCGGCACCCGCATCAGCTCGGCGTACGCCCCGTCGTGCAGGTGCTCGGCCAGCCGGGCCCCGCCCTCGCCGCGCGCGCTCCATCCCTGCAGGGTGATGTCCGGGGTCAGCGCGTCGTCCCGGGCCCGCACCGTGCAGTCGCACCACACCAGGTCGCCCACGCGCAGCCGGGTGGCGTCCGGGCCGACGTGGACCACGCGGCCCACCCCGCCGATGCCCGGCACCACCGGGGGCACCAGCGGGTACCTGCGCCGGCCGCTGAACACGTCCTCGGCGTAGGGGGCGACGCCGGCCGCGAGGACCTCGACCACCACCTCGCCGCCGCCCGCCGTCGGGGCGGGTATGTCCCGCACCGCCAGAGGGGCGCCGAACTCGACCAGAACCGCTGCTCGCATCGTCTTTCTCCTTGCTCGATCCCTGCCGAGACTAGGAGCGCGGGGGGCATGCGTGAAGCGACAGTCCCGCATATCTGGTATGCGTAGGACGCATGGACTTCTCCACCACGGCGCTGCGGGTGCTGCGCCAGGTCGCCGAGTCGGGCAGTTTCACCGCGGCCGCCGCCCGGCTCGGCTACACGCAGTCGGCGATCTCCCGGCAGGCGGCGGCCCTCGAACGCGGGGCGGGCACGGCGCTGTTCGAACGGCACTTCGACGGAGTGCGGCTCACCCCCGCCGGACTGACCCTGCTGCGGCACGCCCGCACCATCCTGGCCTGCCTCGACGAGGCCGCACAGGACCTGACGGGTCCCGCGTCCCGGCCGGAACCCGTACGGCTGGGGATCTTCCCCAGCGGCGGCGCCCTGCTCCTGCCCGCGGCGCTCACCTCGCTCGCCGCGAGCGACCCCCGCATCGCCGTGACGACCCGTGAGGGCACCACGCCCAGCCTGATCCGGTCCCTGCGGGCCGGCTCGCTCGACCTCGCCGTGCTGACCTCCCGCCCGCCGCACCGGCCCTCGGACGGCGAAAGCCCCCGGCTGCACGTCGAGACGATCGCGGACACCGAACTGTGCGTGGCGGCACCCACGACCGGCGTGTTCGCCGGCCGCACCGCGGTGCGCACCGGGGAGCTCGTCGACGCCCCCTGGATCGCCTCGCCCTCCTCCGGAGCCGAACCCCTGCTCGGGGTGTGGCCCGGGCTGCCGGGCCGCCCGCGCGTCGTCCACACCGCACGGGACTGGCTGACGAAGCTCCGGCTGGTCGCCGCCGGATGCGGCGTCACGACCGTTCCCCGGCTCATGGGGCCCGTGCTGCCGCCCGGCGTGAGCCTGCTGCACGTCGAGGGGGCGCCCCCCGAGGTCCGCCGGATCCTCGCGGCCCGCCTCCCGGGCCCGCCGCCCCATGCCGTCACCACCGTTCTGCACGCCCTCACGGCGGCCTGACGCGGCCTCACGGCGGTCCGACCCGGCGGGAGCCCGGCCGCTACGGCTCCCGCCCCCGGCCGGCCGCTCCCGCTCCCGCGGCGTCGCCGCGCACTCCTCCGGCCGCACCGGCCGGCGCCGCGGGCCGGCCGGAGCCGCAGACCGGCCACGGGCTCACCGGTGGCTCGCTCGAAGCCCCGCAGCCGCCGCACGCACTCCTTGCGTTCCCCGGGGGAGTGCTTCGCGTCCATGTGCCCGTCCGGTCCGTGCCCGCCCGGCGGTGCCGCGGCCCGGCCCTCCCGCCTCGGTACACCCCGACGTCGGGGTAGAGTTGCGGGCTGGTGAGGGCCGGGCCCCGAGTGTCGTGCGCGGCACGGGCGCCGTCACGGCTCCGCCGCTGCCGAGGCCGGGGCCGATGCCGCTCCCGGCGAACGAGAGCCGAGTCCCGCGGGAGAGACGCGTGCGCGAGCCGATGACGCCCGGCGCCGACGCCTGCCCGCCGTGACGCACCGGTCCTGAACCGCGGGCGGACCGCGCGGACGCTCCCGTGCCGCCGGTTCCCCACGTCGCCAACGGCCCGTGCCCCGACGGGCCGACCGCGGCCCGCCGCCCCCCGGCCCGCCGCGTCCGTCCCCCGCCGCCCCCGGCTGCCGCCGCGCGGGTGCGCCCGAGCACGACAGGTACCGCCCTCCTTGCCCAGTCCCGCGTCCTTCGCCCCGTCCGGCTCCGCACGGCTGCCGCGCCGCCCCGGCCGTCCCGTCTGGCTCTCGCCGGCCGTGTTCCGCACCGAGGCCCTGGCCGGTCTCGTCGTCGGTCTCGCCCTCATCCCGGAGGCGATCTCCTTCTCGGTGATCGCCGGTGTCGACCCCAAGGTCGGCCTGTTCGCCGCCTGCACCATGGCCATGGTGATCGCCTTCGTCGGCGGCCGGCCCGCGATGATCTCCGCGGCCACCGGAGCCGTCGCCCTGGTCGTCGCCCCCGTCGTCCGCCAGCACGGCCTCGGTCACCTGATCGCCACCGTCATCCTCGCCGGCGTCTTCCAGATCGTGCTCGGCGCGCTCGGCGTGGCCAAGCTGATGCGGTTCGTGCCCCGCAGCGTGATGGTCGGCTTCGTCAACGCCCTGGGCATCCTGCTGTTCACCGCCCAGATCCCCAACCTGCGCGACGTGCCCTGGCCGGTCTACCCGCTCGTCGCCGGCGGTCTGGCGCTGATGCTGCTGTTCCCCCGGGTGACCAAGGCGGTGCCCGCGCCGCTGGTGTCGATCGTCATCCTGACCGTGCTCACCGTCGCCGCCGGGATCGCCGTGCCGACCGTGGGGGACGAGGGCAGGCTGCCGTCCTCCCTGCCGGTGCCCGGCCTCCCCGACGTGCCGTTCACCACGCACACCCTCACCGTCATCGCCCCCTACGCCTTCGCGATGGCGCTCGTGGGGATCATGGAGTCGATGATGACCGCCAAGCTGGTGGACGACCTCACCGACACCCCCTCCGACAAGACCCGCGAGGCGGTCGGCCAGGGCATCGCCAACATCGTCACCGGGTTCTTCGGCGGCATGGGCGGCTGCGGCATGATCGGCCAGACCATGATCAACGTGAAGAACGGGGCGCGCACCCGGCTGTCGACGTTCCTCGCCGGGTTCTTCCTGCTCGTGCTGTGCATCGCGCTGGGCCCCGTGGTCTCCCGGATCCCCATGGCCGCCCTGGTCGCCGTGATGGTCCTGGTCTCCGTCGGCACCTTCGACTGGCACTCGCTCAAGCCCGCCACCCTCCGCCGGATGCCGGTCGGCGAGACCGCCGTCATGGTGGTGACCGTCATCGTCGTCGTGGCGACCGGCAACCTGTCCATCGGCGTGGTCGTCGGCTCCCTGGCCGCGATGGTGATCTTCGCCCGGCGTGTCGCCCACCTCACCGAGGTCACCTCCGTCACCGACCCCGAGGGCGGCCAGGTCGTCTACGCGGTCACCGGTCAGCTCTTCTTCGCCTCGTCCAACGACCTCGTCGGGCAGTTCGACTACGCGGGCGATCCCGACAGGGTCGTCATCGACCTCACCGGCACGCACGTCTGGGACGCCTCCTCCGTCGCCGCCCTGGACGCGATCGAGACCAAGTACGCCCAGCGGGGCAAGACCGTGGAGATCATCGGCCTGAACGGCTCCAGCGCCCGGCTGCACGGCCGGCTCAGCGGGGAACTCACCGCGAGCCACTGAACACCGCACATCGCCGCGGGGGCCCCGCGCGCGGGGATCCGCCGAGGCGGCACCCGCGCGTCAGGCCCCGGCCGCCTCGGTGAGGAGTCTCTCGGCCTCGGCGCGCGCCCGGCCGAGCGGGTCGGGGAAGATGCCCAGGCCGTGGGCGACGAACGCCCCCTCGTGCAGCAGCATCAGACTCCGGCCCAGCGACACCGCCCGCTCGGCGGCCTCCGCCCCGCCTCGCACGACGTCCTCCGCGAGGCGGGTGAACAGCGCGAGCATCCACTGCTTCTGTCCGATGATGATCGGATACGCCGGATGCGAGGCGTCGCTGATCTCGGCGTGCGCGTTGACCATGCCGCACCCCTTGGCCTGGGACTCCTGGGAACGGGTCCACGCGAGCGAGGCGTCGAAGACGGCCAGCACCCGCGCCCGGGGCTCCGCGGGCGCGGCGTCGAGCAGTTCGTCGAGGAAGGCCCGCCAGCGCTCGTCGCGGCCCGCGAGGTACTCCACGACGATCTGCTCCTTGGAGCCGAACCGGTCGTAGAGCGTCTTCTTCGTCACCCCGGCCTCGGCCGCGATCAGGTCCACGCCGACGGCATGGATGCCGCGCGCGTAGAACAGCCTCTCGGCGGCCGCCAGGACGCGCAGGGCGGCGGGCGTCTTGGTGATCCGACGCGGTTCGCTCACAGTGCTCACGACAGCGACTATACCGACCTGTATAGTTGCGGGCCAGGGAGTAGACAGATCTGTTTAGTCTCGGTCCGTGAAGGCCGGGACCGACGACGGGAGGCCGACGTGAACGTCCTGCTCCGGGCCGCCTTCGTGCTCTGCTGGAGCTCCGGGTTCATCGGCGCCAAGCTCGGCGCGGGCAGCGCCACCGCGGTCACGATCCTGATGTGGCGATTCCTGCCCCTCGCCCTCGTCCTCGGCGCCGTCTCCCTCGCCCGCGGGGCGTGGCGCGGGCTCACCGCACGGGACGTGGCCCGGCAGTCCGCGATCGGGCTGCTCTCGCAGAGCGGCTACCTGCTCACCGTCTACTACGCCATCCAGCTCGGGGTCTCCAGCGGCACCACCGCGCTGATCGACGGCGTCCAGCCCCTGGTCGCCGGAGCGCTCGCCGGACCCGTTCTGCGGCAGTACGTCTCGCCACGGCAGTGGCTCGGCCTCTGCCTGGGCCTCGGCGGCGTCGTCCTCGTCACCACGGCCGACGCCGCGGCCCGCACCGGCGTGGCCTGGTGGGCCTACCTCATACCGTTCCTCGGCATGCTGTCGCTGGTGGCCGCCACGTTCCTGGAGGGCCGCTCCCGCACCACCGTCGCGCCCGACGCGGCGATGACCACCCACTGCCTCACCAGCGCCCTCGTCTTCACCGCCCTCGCCACCGGCACGGGAGCCGCCCGGCCGCCCGCCGAACCGTCCTTCTGGGCCGCGATCGCATGGCTCGTGGCGCTGTCCACCTTCGGCGGCTACGGGCTCTACTGGATCCTGCTCAGGCGCTCGGGAGTGACCGAGGTGAACACCCTGATGTTCCTCATGGCCCCCGTCACGGCCGTCTGGGGTGCCCTGATGTTCCACGAGCCCTTCGGCGTCCGCACCGCCGTCGGCCTCTGCGTCGCCCTCGCCGCGGTCGCTCTCGTCCACCGGGCGGACAAGCACGCGGACCGCGGCCGGGGCGGCGGGCGGGACGGCGGCGGGGCGGGGGAGCGGGACGGGGAAGGGGCGCGGTCCGCGGCGAGGACGTGAGCCGCGCCATCCGCACGGCGGACGCCCGGTGACAGTGCCGGCCGGACGCCGGGCCCCATGATCCGGCCGCCCCCACGGTCTCCCGGCCGGGGTGCGAGGATGGGCCAATGGACATCCGCCGCAGGAACAACGTGAGGATCACCGGTGCCGCCCAGGGGCCGGTGGTGATGCTGGCCCACGGCTTCGGCTGCGACCAGAACATGTGGCGCCTGGTCGAGCCGGCCCTGGCGGAGCAGCACCGCGTCGTGACCTTCGACTACGTCGGCTCCGGCGGCTCGGACCTCTCCGCCTGGACCGAGGAGCGCTACTCCTCGCTGCACGGCTACGCCCGTGACGTGGTGGAGGTCTGCGAGGAACTCGACCTGCGGGACGCCGTGTTCGTCGGGCACTCCGTCAGCGCCATGGTCGGCGTGCTCGCCGCCGAGGCCGCGCCCGGGCGGATCGGGGCGATGGCGATGGTCGCGCCCTCGCCCTGCTACGTGGACGAGGAGGGCTACCGGGGCGGCTTCACCCGCGAGGACATCGGTGAACTCCTCGACTCCCTGGAGTCGAACTACCTCGGCTGGTCCTCCGCGATGGCCCCGGTGATCATGGGCAACCCCGAGCGGCCGGAACTGGGGCAGGAGCTGACCAACAGCTTCTGCGCCACCGACCCCGACATCGCCCGGGTCTTCGCCCGCACCACCTTCCTGTCCGACAGCCGCGAGGACCTCGCCCGCGTGAAGGTGCCCACGCTGGTGATGGAGTGCTCCGAGGACGTCATCGCCCCGCGCGAGGTCGGCGCCTACGTGCACGGGGCGATCCCCGGCTCCCGCCTGGTCACCCTGGACGCCACCGGGCACTGCCCGCAGCTCAGCGCGCCGGAGGCCACCGCGCGGGCCCTCCTCGACTTCCTGCGGAACCTCCAGTGATGAGCCGCACGGGCGAGGGACCCGACTCCTCCCGCGGCAACGGGGGACGGGCGCACACGCACGCGGCGTTCAGCGCGCTGCTGGAGGACAGCGCCGAGGAACTCTACGAGTCGGCGCCCTGCGGCTATCTGTCGACCCTGATGGACGGCACCATCGCCAAGATCAACACCACGCTGCTGAACTGGCTGGGCCTGGACCGCGAGGACGTCGTCGGCAGGCGGCGCTTCGTCGACCTGCTCACCGTGGGCGGCAAGCTCTACCACGAGACGCACTTCGCGCCCCTGCTGCGCATGCAGGGCGAGCTGCGCGGAATCGCCCTGGAGATGCGGACGGCCCAGGGCGCCCGGCTCGCGGTGCTGGTCTCCTCCGCCGTCAAGTACGGGAGCGAGGGCGATCCGCTGCTCATCCGCACGACCGTCTTCGACGCCTCCGACCGGCGCGCCTACGAGGAGGAACTCCTGCGCCGCAGGCAGGAGGCCGAGCACGCGCGGGCCGAGGCGGAGGCGGCCCGCCGGCAGGCCGAGGCCGACCGGCAGCGGCTCGCCGACGCGCTCGCCGTGCTCCAGCGGTCCCTGCTGCCCGAGACCCTGCCCCGGCTGCCCGGCATCGAGACCGCCGTCTACTACCACACGGCCTCCCCGGACCGGCTCGGCGGCGACTTCTACGACCTGTTCCCCCTCGGGGACGGCCGGTGGGCCTTCTTCCTCGGCGACGTGTGCGGCAAGGGCCCCGAAGCGGCCTCCCTGACCTCCCTCACCCGCCACACCCTGCGCACCGCCGCCCACCACGACCCCACCCCCGTCACCGCCCTCACCACGCTGAACACCGTCCTGCACGAGCGCTACTCGGCCAGTGGCGACCCCCGCTACTGCACCGTCGTCTACGGCATCCTCGAACCCGGGCGGGACGGCGGGCCCGCCACGGTCCAGCTCGCCTCCGGCGGTCACCCCCCGGCCCTCGTCCTGCGGGCCGACGGCGGTGTCGACCTGCTGTCCACCCCCGGCGGACTGCTCGTCGGCGTCCTGCCGAGCGCCCCCGTCGTCACCGCGGGGACCACGCTGGCCCCCGGCGACACGCTGCTGCTGTACACCGACGGCCTCACCGAGGCGCGCACCGGACCCACCCGTGCCAGCCTGTACGGCGAGGACGCCCTGTACGGCTTCGTCGCCGCGCAGGCCCCCACCACGGCCCAGGAGCTGGTCACCGCGCTCACCGCACTGCTCAAGGGCTTCGGAGAGGGACTGGACGACGACACGGCACTGCTCGCCCTGGGCGTCCCCGGCATCCCCGCACACCCCCTCCCGGTATCGGACGACCCGCGATGAGCCCGCTGAGCCTGACCCACCGCGACACCGTCGCCGGCCCCGTCCTGCTCGTGGCCGGCGAACTGGACTTCGTCCACGCCGCCGAGCTGCGCCGCCAGGTCGAGGGGCTCGTGCTGCACGCCGGGCAGTGCCTGGTCCTGGACCTGTCCGGCGTGGAGTTCTGCGACTCCACCGGCATCACCGCGCTCCTCGCCGCCCGCCAGCACGCCCTGGCCGCCGAGGCCGAGGTCGTCCTCGCCGCCGTGCCGGCCCACCTGGAGCGCATCCTGACCATCGTCGGTCTCGTCCAGGTCTTCACCCTCCGTGCCACCGCCGAGGACACCTGAGTTCCCGAACCGGGGGACGCCGGGAGGCACGCCCGGAGCACTTCGGGGTACTCCCCGGGGGAAACGCCTGTGCAGCCTGCACGAACGTCTGCTCTACCCTGAGGAGACGGCTGAGTCGGTGCGAGGGCACATCTGTGCGGCCGAGGCAGGTGCGGGTCGAGTACGAATGAGGGCGTATGGAGTCGGTTACCGGCGGCGACGGCCGTCTTGCTCCGGTCAGCGGGACACCGATACGGGTCGCGGTGACGCTGGAGAAGGAAGGCCTGAGCATCGCCCGGGCCCGGGACCTCGCCACCGCGTTCCTCGGCCGGATCCGCGAGGAACTGGGAGTGCCCGTGAGCGCGCGGACCGTGGGCGACACACAGCTCGTGGTGAGCGAACTGGTCACCAACGCGCGCAAGTACGCCCCAGGGCCGGTCACCCTGGAACTGCGCTTCACGGAGGGTCTGCTGGAGGTCGTGGTGCGGGACGAGGACCCGGAGCTCCCGGTGCCCAGGCCCGCCGACGCCGACCGGATCGGCCAGCACGGGCTGGAGATCGTCAAAGCCATCGCTCAGCACTTCGAAGCCGGCCGGGAACGCACCGGCAAGCGCGTCACGGCCCGGATCGCGCTCGTCGGCGACTCGCCCGCCCCCGGCACCTGACCCGCCCGTCCGAGCCCCGTGCCGCGATCCGCGAGTGACCGATTGCATGTTTCGACAAGGCGATTCGGGGCGGCTTGCGACGCAGGGTCGATTGCGGAACTCTGAACGTTCCACGTTCTCGCCCCGGAGAGCCTTTCCCCAGAGGCCCTCGCCCACAGTCCCTCGCCCACAGGACCACACCCGAACGGAAAGGTGGTGGGGTGCGCACGGCGCGTGCCTGCCGATTTGAATGCTTCTCCCGGTCCGACCACAGGCCCCGGCCTCCGCTCCGCCCCCGGCGCCGGTGACGCCGGTGCCCCGGTGGGCGAGACATGGCGCCACGCCCCCTACCCCGTGCTGGTCGCCGACCGGCGCGGCGTTCTGACGGGGCTCAACGAGGCCGCCCGGCGGTACCTGCCGCGCGCGGCCCCGGGGGACCGGCTGCGCGACCTCGCGCCCTCCTGGCTGGCCGAGGCCCACCACCGCCTGGCGGAAGCACGGAGCCCCGGCGGCGGCGACGTCCCGGCCGGACACCTCGGCGACCGGTTCTTCGAGGCGCACCCGACCCCCGCCGGCGACGGGAGAGTGGTCTGGTGGCTGATCGACCGCACCGACGCCCTGCAGGCGGAGACGGCGCTGCACAGCGCCCGGACACGGTCCGAGATGCTCTCGGGGATCGCCTCCACCCTCCTGTCGACGCTGAACGTGCCGCGCTGCATGGAGGTGACCGCCTCCCTGGCCGCCCAGCACCTCGCCGAGGGCGCCGTCCTGATCGCCCCGCCCCAGGGACGCCGCCACCAACTCACGTACGCCGCACGGGGCACGGGGGCCGTCCAGGTCACCCGGCAGGTCGACACCCGCGCCGTGCCGGGACTCGCCGAGGCCCTGCAGGGCTTCCCGCCGGTCCCGGCCCGCTGGCTCAACCCCGACGACATCCCCGACTGGCTCATCCCCGAGGGCTTCACCGGCCCGGTCGGCTCCGTCATCGTCACCCCGCTGCCCGGCCACGGAGTGCCCGCCGGAGCCCTCGTGCTGCTGCGCTCCGGCACCGAGAAGGCGTTCACCGAGGGCGAGGAGGCTTTCGCCCGCCTGTTCGCCGCCCGGGCCGGCGCCGCGCTCTCCGCGGCCCGCCTCTACGCCGAGCAGTCCGCCATCACCGCCACCCTCATGCGGGAACTGCTCCCGCCGAAACTCGGCAGCGTCCACGGCGTGGAGTACGCCGGGAACTACCGCGCCGCCACGGACCAGGAACGCATCGGCGGCGACTTCTACGACGTCCACCCCGGATCCGACCCCTCCCGGGAGACCCTCGTCGTCCTCGGTGACGTCGCGGGCAAGGGACTGGACGCGGCGGTGCTGACCGGCAAGATCCGCAACACCCTGCAGGCCCTGCTGCCGCTCGCCGACGACCACCAGCGGGTCCTCAGCCTCCTCAACGGGGCCCTCCTGTCCTCCCACCAGACCCGCTTCGCGACCCTCGTCCTGGCCTCCGTGCGCCGCGGCGACGAGGGAGTGCACCTGCGGCTGACCAGCGGCGGCCACCTGCCGCCCCTGATCATCCGCGCCGACGGCACGGTGGAGGAGGCACCCACCCACGGCACCCTCGTCGGAGCCCTGCCCCAGGTGCGGGCCCGCACGATCGAGACGGTGCTCGCCCCCGGAGAGATCTGCCTGCTGTACACCGACGGCATCACCGAGGCCCGCGGCGGCCCGCTCGGCGAGGAACTCTTCGGCGAGGAACGGCTCCGTCGGGCGCTGGCCGGCTGCGCCGGCATGCCGGCGGAGGCCGTCGTGGAACACGTGCAGATGCTCGCCTTCCAGTGGCTGCGCTCCGGCGGCCACGACGACATGGCCGTCGTCGCGATCGGCGCGGCACGGAGCGGCGGCCCGCCGACGGTCGCGGGCGCGAAGGACGGGATGAACCTGTGAGCGACCCGACCACGGCGGCGGGCCTGCGCGAGGCACTGTGGCACGCCGTCGCCGAGGGCGACGAGTACACCGCGGTCGCCCTCGTCCAGGACGCCGCGGCCCGGCACGTCGACGGGGAGACACTCCTCCTGGACGTGATCGCGCGGGTGCAGGAGCGCATCGGCACCGAGTGGGCCGCGGGCCGGCTCACCGTCGCCCAGGAACACGCCGCCACCGCGATCAACGAACGCGTCGTCGCCATCCTCGCCCACCACCCCTCGTTCGCCCGCCGGGGCGCCCCGCGCGGACGCGTCACGGTCGGCTGCGTCGACGGCGAGTGGCACGCCTTCCCCGCCCGGCTCGTGGCCGAGGTGCTGCGGCTGCGCGGCTGGCACGTCGACTACCTCGGCGCGCAGACCCCCACCCCGCACCTGGTCGCCCACCTGCACCACACCAACACGGACGCCGTGCTGCTGTCCGGGTCGATCCCCACCCACCTCCCGGCCGCGCACGCGGCCATCACGGCCTGCCGGTCCGTCGGCGTCCCCGTCCTCGCGGGCGGACGCGCCTTCGGCATCGACGGCAGGCACGCGCGGACGCTCGGCGTCGACGGATGGGCGCCCGACGCCCGGGGCGCCGCGGCCGCCCTGGCCGAGGGACTCACCCGCCCCGACCCCTCCCGGGGCCGGCAGGCCGTGGACGACCTGCCGCACCTGGCCGACCAGGAATACACGATGATCGTCCGGTCCCGGGCCCAGCTGGTCAAACAGACCCTGGCCGACCTCGAGGACGCCTTCCCCGCCGCACGCGAGTACAGCGAGGCACAGCGCGAGCGCACCGCCGAGGACCTCGCCCACATCGTCGACTTCCTCGCCACCGCCCTCTACATGGACGACGCCGGGATCTTCACCGACTTCCTCACCTGGACCGCGAGCATCCTCGAGGCCCGCGACGTGCCCGCCCGTTCCCTGACCATCGGCCTCGATCTCCTCGCCGGCCGGCTCCGGGACTTCCCCCGCACCCTGCGCCTGATCGGCGAGGGCACCACCGCCCTGCGGGACCGCGCCGCCCCCGGCGCCCACGCCTGAGCCCGATCCGTCCGCAGCGCACCGGCGTCACTCTCCCGGCCCCCCGCCGGCGGTATGGTCGGGGCGTGGGGCGCAGCGGCGGCACGGAGTGGGACAGCGGAACGGGGACGCACCCGGACGAGGCACGCACCGGGGCGGCCCACGAGACTCCGGAACCGTGGCAGGCGCCCTCCACCCGGGAGAGCCGGATGCTGTGGTGGGGTTCGGCCGCGCTGGTGCTCGCCGTCCTCGGGACCTCGGTCCTCGTCGCCGGCGAGGGGCGCGGCGGGCGGCTGCCCCTCGCCGAGGCCCTCGTCCTCGCCCAGGTCTGCGCCCTGAGGTGGCAGACCCGCGCCCCCGCCACCGTCCTCGCCGCCCACGCGGCCACGGGGCTCACCCTCTGGGCGCTGCTGCCCGCCGTGACCCTCACCGGGGCGCTGCTCGCCGCGCAGATCACCCTGTGCGTGCTCTCGGCCCTCCGGCCGCCGCGCACCTCGGCCCGCGCCCTCGCGGCGATGTGCGCGCCCGCCCCGCTCGCCCTGGTGACGGGCGGCACCGCGGACCTCGTGCTCTGCCTGCTGGCGCCCGCCCTGGCCTGGACCCTCGGGCAGTGGCGCAGGACCCAGCGGGAGCGGGCACGCGCCGAACTGCGCCGGGCCCTCGCCGAGGAACGGGAACGCCTCGCGCGCGAGGTGCACGACGTGGTGGCGCACACCCTGTCGGTGATGGTCGTCCAGGCGGGCGCCGCCGAGGACGTGTTCGCCGAACAGCCCGCCCAGGCCCGTCAGGCGCTGCGGGCCATCGAGACCGGCGCCCGCTCCGCACTCGGCGAACTGCGCACGATGCTGCGGGCGTTCCGCCCCGAGACGGCGGAGGAGGGGCCGGCCGCGCCGCGCCACCCCGGGGCCCGGCTGGCCCGCCTGGCGGAGCTGGCCGACCCGGTGCGCGCGACCGGGATGACCGTGCACGTGCACCACGAGGGCACCCTGGACGGGCTGCCCGCCGCCGTGGACCTGGCCGCCTACCGCATCGTCCAGGAGGCGCTCACCAACGCGCTGCGCCACGCGGCCGACGCGGACGAGGTGAGCGTGCGGGTGAGAGCGGAGAGGGACTGCGTGAACATCACGGTGACCGACAACGGGCGTCCCGGGCACGGCCGTTCGGCCCTCACCGGCGGGGGGCGCGGACTGGTCGGGATGCGGGAGCGCGCCCGGCTGCTCGGGGGCAGCCTGCGTGCCGGACCCCGCTCAGGCGGCGGCTTCGAGGTGGCGGCACGGCTGCCGGTGGAGCGGGTGTCATGACCCTGCGCGTGGTGGTGGCCGACGACCAGGCCCTGGTCCGCACCGGATTCCGCATGATCATCGACGCCCGGGAGGACCTGGAGGTCGTCGGCGAGGCCGCCGACGGTGCCGAGGCGGTGCGGCTGACCCGGGAACTCACACCCGACGTGGTGCTGATGGACGTCCGCATGCCCGTCCTCGACGGCATCGGGGCGACCCGGCGGATCGCGGAGACCGGCAGCCGGGCCCGGATCCTCGTGCTGACCACCTGGGACGTGGACGCGCACGTGGTCGACGCACTGCGCGCCGGGGCGAGCGGCTTCCTCCTCAAGGACATCCGTCCCGGCGAACTCGTCGAGGCCATCCGCCTCACCGCGCGCGGCGAGGCCCTGCTCGCGCCGACCGTGCTGACCCGCGTCCTCGACCGGTTCCTGCGCACCCTGCCCGACCCGGAGCCCCCGTCCTCCCTGCGGGATCTCTCCGGGCGCGAGCGGGAGGTGCTCACCCTCATCGGACAGGCGCTGTCCAACGCGGAGATCGCCGCACGGCTGTGCCTGTCGGAGGCCACCGTCAAGAACCACGTCACGGCGGTGCTGCGCAAGCTCGGTCTGCGCGACCGGGTCCAGGCCGTCGTCACCGCCTACGACCACGGCCTGGTCCGGCCGCGCCGCCCCTGACCTGCCCCCTTCCCGGGCCCCACCCCTGAGGCGCCCTCTCCTCCTCAGGGAGGAGAAGCGCCCCCCGGCCCTCCCGTGCTCCCAGTGCCGGTCCCTCCGCGCGGCCGATCCGCGGCCGGGGCGCCCGGCCGTAGCGTCGAAACGTGATCGACGACCTGGCCTGCCTCACCTACCTGCTCGCCCACGACGAGACCGCCGAGGGCCCCTACGACCGCTCCCGCACCGCACTGCTGCTGCGCGCCGCCGCCCTCACGGACCTCGCGCTGCGCGGCCGGCTGGGGGAGGAGCACGGCACCGTCACCGTGCACGGCACCGGGTCCACCGGTGACCCCGTCCTGGACGGGGTGCTGCGCGAGGCCGCCGGGCACGGCTGGAAGCACCTCGTGCGCCGCCACCGCCGGCGGACCCTGACCGAGGTGGAGGACAGGCTCGCCGCGGCCGGGCTCCTCACCGTGCGGGCGTCCCGCGGCCTCCTCGGCAGCCGGCGCTCGACCACCGTGGACGCCTCGGCGGCCGCCGCCGTCCGGGACCGCGTCCTCGCGGCGCTGCACGGCACGGGGCCGGTGGAGCGGCTGCCCGCCGCCGACGCGGCGCTGCTGGCGCTGGCCGCGGCGGGCGGCATCCCCTCGGTCGTACCCCGCCGGCACCGCACGCTCCACCCATCCCGCGTCGACGCCTGCACGAGGCGGCTCGGCGCCCTCGCGCCCGGCCTGGAGAGGACCGTCCGCACCCTGCCCACGACCATGATCGCCGCACGGGGCGGCATGGGCGGCGGCTGAGCCGGCACCGGGGAGGGCGGACATGCCCGCCCGGCCCCGGTGAACCGCTCGGCACACACCCACGACCGACGCACCATCCGACACACCCACGGGGGAACACCCATGAACGAGACCACCGCCCGGCGCCTGGCGGGACGCGCCTGCCTCGCCACCGCCCTCGCCTTCATCGTCGAAGTACCCCTGTACTTCGTCTACGACGGTCCGCCGCCGGACTCCAACGTCCTCGCGAGACTTCTGATCGGCATCCTCGGCCTGACGTTCCTGCTCGTCTTCGTGGCCGCCTTCCGTGAACTGGTCAGGGCCGTCCGCCCCGCCTACGAGTGGGCCGGCAACCTCGCCTTCACCGCCGGGGTCGTCTACGTGACGGTCACCCTGGTCTCCAGCGGGCTCGAGGCCGGCGCGGTCATCGCCGCCGACCACCCGATCGACCCGACCATCGAGGTGAGCGGGACCTACATCCTGTACGGGACCATCGGACGCGTCCTGCTCACCCTGTTCCTGACCACCGTCGGCTACACGCTCTCCCGCACCGAGCTGCTGCCGCGCTGGACCCACCGGAGCGCCTACGTGCTGGCCTGCGTCAACGCGGCTTTCGTGCCCTCCTTGTTCTTCGGCAACGACCCCGCCCACTTCTACGCGGCGAACGGCTGGGGCACCACGGCCTCGATGGGCGCGATCCTCAGCTACTGGCTGCTCGCCCTCGGCATCTCCACCTGCCGCAGCATCGGCAGGAGCCGGTCCGGGCAGCTCACGGACCACCCCTCGGCACCGGGAACGGTCCGGCGCCCCGCCTGAATCCGACCACCCGCCGGGCCGCCCCGTGCCCGGGCCTGCGAGGCCCGGACACGGGGCTCCGCGTGCTCCGGGACCGGAGACCCGGGGCCCCGGGAGACAGCCCCGCTGATCGGGCAGGACCCCCGGCCCGTCGGCCGAGGGTCAGTCCGGTCGCCGCCGCACGACATCGGCGAGCACCGTGGCGACCAGTTGACGCACGGCCTCCCTGGCCGGCGGGCCGGAGTCGCGGTCGGCGAACAGCAGGTGGCCGCCGCCCACCAGGGACAGGGCGAGCGAGTCGATGTCGGCGTCGGCCGCGACACGGCCCAGGTCGCGCTCTTCGCTCAGGAGGGCGGCGACCGCCTCGGTGATCTGGGCGAGGATCGCCGGGCCGCCTCCGGGTGCGGCCCGCCGAAGCCGCGCGCGCAACTCCTCGCGGAAGGTGACGAGCGGGATGATCGCGACCGGAACGGGTCCGAAGAAGGTGGTCAGCGCCTCGGTGAGGTGGTCGGTCACGGTGCCGGTGCCGACGGCCTCCCGCAGCTCGCGCGCCTGCGCCCGCAGCCGCGCGGACCGGTCGAGCACGAGCGCGGTGAGAAAGGCGTCGAAGTCGGCGAAGTGCCGGTGCAGGACTCCCTTGGCGCAGCACGCCTCCTCGGTGACGGCCCGGCTGGTCAACGCGTGGGGCCCGTCCCGCAGCAGTACGCGCTCGGCGGCGTCGAACAACTGCTGTCGCGCGTCGCGCAGATGCACCCCGGTAGGCACGCGCCTCTCCCCTCGGGCCCAGGACCCGGTCCCGCTGACAAGTGGGCATGCGCCCACTAAGGTGGGCGCATGCCCACTCTATCGCCGCACGAGCAGCCCGAACCACCGCGGGAGCGGTCCGGTCCGGCCCGTCCGCACGGGCTCCGGCGGACGGCCGAGTCCTTCGGCACCGACGCGCGACGCTACGACCGGGCCCGGCCGGCCTATCCCGAGGCCCTGGTGGGCCGGGTCGTCGAGGGGAGCCCCGGGCCCGAAGTGCTCGACGTCGGCTGCGGCACGGGCATCGCGGGACGCCAGTTCCTGGCCGCCGGTTGCGCGGTGCTCGGCGTCGAACCCGATCCCCGGATGGCCGATGTCGCCAGGGAGCGCGGCCTGCGGGTCGAGGTGGCGACCTTCGAGGACTGGGAGGCGGGCGGCCGGCTGTTCGACACCCTGATCGCCGCCCAGTCCTGGCACTGGGTGGACCCGGCCGCCGGTGCCGCGAAGGCGGCCCGGGTGCTGCGGCCGCGCGGGCGCCTGGCGGTCTTCGGGCACGTGCTCGAACCACCCGCCGAGGTCGCCGAGCCGTTCGCCGCCGCGTACCGCCGGGTGGCGCCGGACTCGCCCTTCGGCACCCGGTCGGCGCGGCAGCCGCTGGAGACGTACCTGGCGGGATACGCGAGGATCGCCGAGGACATCCGTGCGACGGGGCGCTTCGAGGAGCCGGAGCGGTGGCGCTTCGACTGGGAGTGGTCCTGCACGCGCGAGCGGTGGCTGGACCTCCTCCCCACCACCGGTGGGCTCACCGTGCTTCCTCCCGACAGGCGGCAGGACATCCTCGACGCGGTCGGCCGCGCCATCGACGCTCTGGGCGGCCGCTTCACGGCGTGCTTCACCACGCTGGCCACCACGGCCGTACGCCGGGGCACCCCCTGAGGTGTCCTGCCGTGTGCCGTGGTCCGCCCGGTCGACGCCCTGCCGCGAGAGGACTACCATCCGCTCAACCACCCGCTTCGCAGGGGCAGTTGACGCAGCGGTCGCCGTCTTCCATCCACCGGTAGGGGACCATGTCGATTCCACGTATTGTCAAGTACCTGACATGTGCGCTCTCGGCCGTGCTCCTGACGGCCACCGCTCCCGGTGCCCTCGCCGCCACGCCGGACCCGTCCCCGGCGCCCGCCGCGCCGAAGGCGGCCACCGGCACCTGGCAGCCGCCCCTGTCCACCCGCGGCCGCTACATCGTCGACGCGGCCGGCAACCGCTTCCGGCTGAAGTCGGCCAACTGGGACGGGGCACAGGGCTCCTGGACCGGCAGCGGCGACAGGGCCGACCCCGCCCGGCACCACGCCGGACAGGACTCCCACGGCATCCCCCTCGGCCTCGACCGCGTACCTCTGCCCACCCTGCTCGCCGACTTCCACGCGCTCGGCATCAACAGCGTCCGGCTGCCGTTCTCCAACGAGATGATCCACACCACCGACCCCGTACCGGACTCCGCCGTCGCGGCCAACCCCGCACTGCGCGGCAGGACCCCCCTTCAGGTCTTCGACGCGGTCGTCGCCGCCCTCACCTCCGAGGACTTCGCGGTCGTGCTCAACAACCACACCAACACCTCCCGCTGGTGCTGCGGCCTGGACGGCAACGAACGCTGGAACAGCGGCCAGGACACCCGGCGCTGGACCGACGACTGGGTCTTCATGGCCCGCCGCTACGCCGACGACCCCCGGGTGGTGGGCGCCGACCTGTACAACGAGGTGCGCCGGGACGTGCTGCACGACCCCGACTGGGGCGGCGGCGACGACTACGACTGGTACGCCGCCGCACAGTGGGCCGCCGACCGGATCCTCACCGAGGGCGACCCCGACCTCCTCGTCGTCATCGAGGGCATCAACTGGACCGGACTGCCCGTCGACGGGTTCCCGCACGGCCGCCCGACGCTCACCCCCGCCCGCACCCTCTCGCACACCCTCGTCGAGAGCGACAAACTGGTCTACTCCGCGCACTTCTACGGCTACACCGGCCCCCACCACAGCGGAGCCACCGGCCTCGGCGAGACCAGCGACCCCCGCTACCAGGACCTCACCGAGCAGGAACTGCGGCAGGCCCTGTACGACGAGGCGTTCTTCGTCTCGCAGGACACCGGCCGGCACTACACGGCCCCCGTGTGGATCAGCGAGTTCGGCATCGGCTCGGGCGAGACGAACGGCGCCGCCCGCACCTGGTTCGGCCGGATCACCGACTACTTCGCCGACCAGGACGCCGACTTCGCCTACTGGCCGCTGGTCGGCTGGGAGGGACACGACGACTGGGCGCTGCTGCGCTACGACACCGACGGCCACCGGCACGGAGTGCTGGACGGGGGCGACTGGCGCCGCACCGGCTGGGACCGTCTGATGACCTCACCGGGCCGCACCGGCCCCGTCGCCCCGGTGCCCGCGTGGCGCATGCTCAGCACCGACCACGGCGACCAGGTGCAGTCGCTGCGGGTACGGGCCACCGGCGACTGGGACCCGGGCGCCTACAAGGCCGCCTGCCCCGACGGACTGCGGCTGATCGGCCTGAGTCACTCCGGGGGCCGGGGCCTGTGCACCGACACGGGCGCCGGCGACCTGCGCGCCGCCGGGGACGCCCGGACGGTGGTGACCGACGAGCGGTACGTGCCGCAGGGCGGTGACTGGGCGGGCGGCTACACGAAGTTCCAGTGCCCCTCCGACTCCTACCTCATCGGCTACAGCCGCCGCGGCGACCGCACCTCGGCCGCCCTGTGCGTCCCCGCCCGCACCTCGCTCGGCACCGGAGGGCGCACGGTCTGGTTCGACCGGTCCGACAACCGGCCCGACTCCGGCGGCGACTTCGCCTCGGGCCACTACAAGGGCCAGTGCGCCGACGGCGAGTACGCCGCCGGTATCGCGTTCACCACCCGTGTGGGCAGCGCGGGCCGCCCCGACGCGCTGCTCTGCCGTCGGCTTCCCTGAGGAAGGCGGGCGCTCAGTCCAGGTCGGACATGTCCAGGACGAAGCGGTGGCGGACGTCGTCGCGGGCGAGGCGGTCGAGCGCCGTGTGGATCCGCGCCGAGGGAAGCACCTCGACGTCGGCGGTGATGCCGTGCTCGGCGCAGAAGCGCAGCATCTCGGCCGTCGCGCGGCGGCCGCCGCTGCCCGCGGAGCCGAGCCTCTTGCGGCCGACGAGCAGATCCATGACCTCGACGGTGATCCGGCCCAGGTGGCCGAGGAGGCAGAGCGTGCCGTCCATCGCCACCAGCCGCAGGTGGGGGGCGGGGTCGTGGGGCGCGGAGATCGTGTCGAGGACGACGTCGAATCCGTCCCGGGCCGCGGCCATGCGTGCGGTGTCCGTGGCGGCGATCAGCTCCCGCGCACCGAGCCGGAGGGCGTCCTCCCGTTTGGCCTCGGTGCGGCTGAGGACGGTCGTCTCCGCGCCCAGCGCCACCGCGAGCTTGACCGCGAGGTGCCCAAGACCGCCGAGTCCGGCCACCGCGACACGGCTGCCCGGCCCCACTCCCAGGGACCGCAGGGGCTCCCAGACGGTGACGCCCGCGCACAGCAGCGGGGCGGCCGCGGCGGGATCCAGGCCCGCGGGGAGCGCGTAGGCGAACGCCTCGCGCACGACGTACTCGCGGGAGAAACCACCCAGGGTGGTCGATCCGTCCCGGCGGTCCGTACCGCCGTAGGTGAGGGTGGGGAAGGAATGGCAGAAGTTCTCCTGTCCCGCCTCGCACATGGGGCAGGTGCCGCAGGAGTCGACGATGTTGCCGACGGCGACGGGGTCGCCGACCGAGAAGGCCGTCACCCCGCTCCCGGTCTCGGTCACCACGCCGGTGAACTCGTGCCCCGGCACGAGGGGTTGCGACGCGTCGGGGGAGTGGCCGCGCACGGCGTGCAGATCGGTGTGGCACAGCCCGCAGTAATCCACGCGCACCGCGAGGTCGTCCGCACGCAGGTCGCGGCGGTGCAGGGGAGTGCGCCGCAGTGTGCCGGGGCCGGTGGCCCGCCATCCGGGGGTCGTTCGCACAGTCTCAGGCCTTCCTCGACAAACAAACTGTTCGGTCTATCAGGAGCCTAGGTGTGGAGAGGGCTCAAAGCAAACCAACTGTTCTGTTTGATAGGCTGCGGCCCATGCCGGAACAACCCCAGACCGCACGTGGTGCCGCGACCTACCGGCGCATCCTCGACGCCGCCACGGAGGAGTTCGCCCGCCACGGCATCGCGGGGGCGCGCATCGAGCGCATCGTCGCGGCGGCGCGCACCAACAAGGCGCAGCTCTACGCCTACTTCGGCGACAAAGAGCGTCTCTTCGACGCGATCTTCCTCGGCTCGCTGGAGCGCATCACCGACGTCGTGCCGATCGACGCGGACGACCTCCCGGGCTGGGCCGTGCGCCTCTACGACGAGTATCTGCGCCGCCCGGACCTCATCCGGCTCGCGACCTGGACCCGGCTGGAACGCCGGCCCGCCGGGCACCTGGTCGAGACCCACGAGCAGTACGACGACCGCAAGCTCGCGGCCATCGCCGAGGCGCAGGCCGCCGGGCGGGTCCGGCCGGGCGACCCGTTCGACCTCATGGCCCTGGTCATCGCCATGTCCATGGCCTGGTCGCCCGTGAGCAACGTGTACGCGGCCGACGATCAGGAGCCCGAGGACGCGCACGAGCGGCGGCGGGCGCTCCTGCGCGACTGCGTCCGCAGAGCCGTCACCCCCGACTGAGACGGCCGCCCGCGGGAGGGGCGGGAAGGCCGACGGGTGGGCCGGGAAGGTCGGCGGGTGGGGCGCGGCATGGGCGGTCCCGGCCCGTCCTTGTCGCCAACAGCCTTTGCGTGCACGGGGATTGACCGGGCGTGAGGGGCGCGGATAACTTGCCTGAGGCTTGACAACGTTGTCTTTCCGTCTGTGGAGGGAACGTCCATGCGAAGATGCGCCACCCTTCTCGCGTTGCTCCTGACGACCGCGGCCCTCCCCACGAGCGCCGTGGCCCTCCCCACGCCCGCCGCCGCTGTCGCCGCCCCCTCGGCGGCGAGGGCGGAACACGGAACCTGGACCGGCACCTGGGCGGCCGCGGCCGCAGGCACGGCGAGCGACACCGGATACGCCGGGTACACGATCCGCAACCTCGTCCGCACGAGCGTCGGCGGCGACCGTGTCCGCGTCAAACTCTCCAACGCCCTCGGCACCCGGCCGGTGCTGTTCGCGCACACCACCGTGGGGCTGCAGAAGATGCCCGGCAGCGCCGCGCTCGCCCCCGGCACCCTGCGCCACCTCACCTTCGGGGGGAACCGGGCGGTCACCGTCCCCGCGGGCGCCGAGGTCTACAGCGATCCGGTCTCCCTCCCCCTCGCCGCGGCCACCGACCTGTTCGTCACCACCTACACCCCCGAACCCTCCGGGCCGGTCACCCGGCACACCGACGCCCTGACCACCTCCTACTACGCCACCGACGGCACCGACCACGCGGGCGACACGGGGGGCGACGCACTGCCCTCGACGACCCGGTCCTGGCACTACGTCAGCGAGGTCGACGTCCAGCCGGGCCGCCCCGAGTACGCGACGGGCAGCGGCGCCGTCGTCGCCCTCGGCGACTCCATCACCGACGGGATCGCCTCGACGCCCGACACCGACCGGCGCTGGCCGGACCGCCTTGCGGAGCGGCTGCGCGCGAGCCACGGCCCGGCCCGCGGATTCGGTGTGCTCAACGCGGGCATCAGCGGCAACCGCGTCCTGCACGAGGGCACCGGGCCCAGCGCCAAGGACCGGCTGGACCGCGACGTGCTGCGCCGCGCGGGCGTCCGGACGGTGATCGTGCTCGAAGGCATCAACGACATCCAGCGGATCCCGGACGAGGGCAGCGCGGACGAGATCGTCGCGGGCCTGCGCGAGATCGCCGACCGCGCGCACGCCGCCGGGCTGCGCGTCCTGGGCGGCACCCTCATCCCCTTCGAGGGGTGGCGCACGTACAGCCCGGAGCAGGAGGCCGCCCGGAACACCGTGAACACGTGGATCCGCGAGAACGGCGGGACCGGGGCCGGCGGGGTCCTCGACGGGATGGTCG
This sequence comes from Streptomyces griseoaurantiacus, assembly GCF_036189845.1. Classification (NCBI taxonomy): domain Bacteria; kingdom Bacillati; phylum Actinomycetota; class Actinomycetes; order Kitasatosporales; family Streptomycetaceae; genus Streptomyces; species Streptomyces griseoaurantiacus. Next base: position 7,349,509 of record NZ_CP108326.1, read on the forward strand.
ACTTCGACGCCGCCGTCCGCGACCAGGCCGACCCGCACCGCATGCTGCCCATGTACGACAGCGGCGACCACCTGCACCCGAACGACGCCGGACTGCGCGCCATGGGCGACGCCGTGGACCTGGACCTGCTCGGCCGCCCGGGCCCGGTGCGGCCCACGCCGCCCCACCGCCCCGCGCGCTCCCTCTCGCTCACCACCACCCCCGGTCGGGCCGTCACCCTCGCCGGCCGCGCCACCACCGTCTCCTTCCGCACCCGGGCGACCGTCCAGGGCCCGGGTACGGTCCGCGGCACCCTCACCACGACCCTCGGCGGCACGCGCCACACACAACCCTTCGCCGTGCGCAGTGACGGCCGCTTCGCGCAGGTGGACGTGACACAGGACGTCCCCGTAGCGGCCGGGCTGAGGGCCGGCGAGCACCAGGTCCGGATCACGGTCGCCGCCCGCGACGGGCGGCGACGGTCACGGACGGCCGTCCTGGACGTCCGCCGGCTGGGCTGCGGAGAGTCCGGGGACTCCTGCCCGGTGAACCTGAGCGGCGCCTTGGACCGCGACGCGATCGCGAGCGCGGAGCACCCGGACGACGGCGACTTCGACGGCCTGGGCTGGAGCTACGCCGCCGAGACCGTGCCCGCCGCCGGGCCGGCCGTACTCGGTGGGGCGCCGTTCGTGTTCCCCTCCTCGGCCGAGGGTGACCGCAACGCCCTCACCGCACGGGGGCAGTCACTGGAGCTGCCCGGGCTGCGGGCCCGGGAACTGCATCTGCTGGGAGCCGCCTCCAGCGGCGCCGTCGAGGCGACCGCCACCGTCGCCTACACCGACGGCACCACCGCCGAGCTGCCGCTGCGGTTCAGCGACTGGGCGGCGCAGCCGCAGCCCGGGGAGGCGCTCGCGGTGGCGGCGCCGTACCGGTACCGGGCGGGGACGGGCCGCGAGGGCCCGGCCGTCAGCATCTTCGCGCGCACGCTCGCGCTGGACCCGGACCGTACGGTCGCCTCGATCACGCTTCCGGACGAGCCCCGGCTGAAACTGTTCGCCCTCACCCTCGACCGGAACCGCTGAGGAGCGGTCCGGTGAGGACCGGCCCCGCCGAGGACCGGCCCTGCGGGGGACCGGCCCTGCGGGAACCTGGCCCCCCCACGGCTCGGTCCGGTGCCCGGGCCGGCGTCACCCCCGCAGCCGTGGGGCCGGCGGCAGGGGCGCCTCGGCCGCGCCCTCCGGGACGGCCCGGAACGCCTCGATGACGTAGGCGGCGTAGCGGCGTGAGGCCGCCAGGCGCACGGCGTGCGGGGCGTCGTGGAGGCCGCGGTGGGCCATGAGCATCAGGACCAGGTCGTCCACGACGAAGCCGGGCCGCAGCCGGCCCGCCCGCTGGGCACGGCGGCTCAGTTCGGCGACCGCGCGCACCGCCTGCTCCCGGTCGGCGGCGAAGTCCATCGCCTCGGGGAAGGCCGCCATGAAGGCGTCCGCGAAGCCCCGGCTCTCGGCGTGGAGCGCGCAGATGCGGTGCACCACGTCCTGGAAGCCGTGCCAGGGGTCGGCGTGGGCGAGGGCCTCGTGCACCGCGGACCGGCACACGCGCCGCTGCTCGGCGTACGTCTCCAGGACCAGATCGCGCTTGGTGGGGAAGTGCCGGTACAGCGTGGCCGGGCCGACGCCCGCGTGGCGGGCGACCTCGCGCATGGGCGCGCCGAGGCCCTCCTCGCCGAACACCGCGCGGGCGGCGTCCAGTATGCGGGCCCGGTTGTCGCGGGCGTCGGCGCGGGCGGGGTGAGTCATCTGCTCGCTCATCGTCTCTCACTTTAGCCAACCGGACGGGGGCGTCCGTTACGTTCGGGAACCGGCGGGGCCCGCCGGGAGGAAGCGCGGGCCGGCCGCCCCGAGGGAACGAGGAGTCGCCATGAAGGCCGTTGTGATCAGGACGTTCGGAGCGCCCGAAGGGCTGGAGGTCGTCGACCTGCCGGTGCCCGCCCCGGGCCCGGGGCAGGTGCGGGTCGCGACCGAGGCGATCGGGGTGGGAGGAGTCGACGCCGTGATCCGCCGGGCCACCATCGGAGGCCTCGGCCTCAAGGAGGGCCATCTCCTCGGCAGCGAGGTCGCCGGCGTCGTCGAGGCGGTGGGGGAGGGCGTGGACGCCTCCTGGAAGGGCCGGCGCGTATGGGCCTTCACCGGGCTGACGGGCGGATATGCCGAGCGGGCCGTCGCCGCCGTCGAGGACGTCCTGCCGCTGCCCGAGGGGCTGACCCCGGCCCAGGCGGTGACCCTCGGCGGCTCCGCCGTCGTCGCCCACTTCGCCCTCGAACGCGCCCGGTTCGCGCCCGGCGAGAGCGTGCTGGTGCGCGGCGCGGCGGGCAGCATCGGCATCGCCGCGGTGCAGCTCGCGGCCCAGGGAGGCGCGGGCGCGGTGGCGGTCACCACCTCCTCGTCGGAGCGCGGCGGACGGCTGCGCGACCTGGGCGCCACCCACGTCCTCGACCGCGCGGGCGGGGGTGGCCCGGACGCGCCCGAGGGCTTCGACGTGGTGATCGACGTCGTGGGCGGCCCCGGACTCCCCGGATTCCTGGACCGGCTGAACCCCAACGGCCGCTACCTCATCGTCGGCGTGGTCGGCGGGCAGCTCCCCGCGGACTTCGGCACCCCCCTGGTGACGGGCTTCCGCAGGTCCCTGACCTTCGCCACCCTGAGCCTGGACACCGTGCCCGGCCCCGAGCGGCAGGCGGTGCGGGCGGCGCAGTTCGCCGAGGCCGCACGTGGCGGACTGCGCACGGCCGTGCACGAGGTACTGCCCCTGACGGAGGCGGCGGCCGCCCACCGGGCGATGGACGAGGGCACGGTGTTCGGCAGGATCGTGCTGGTCCCCTGAGCCGGGCCGCACGGAACGTGCCGGATCTTCACGAGTGCCCGAGGGCACCCCGGGCCAGGCTCACCGCCCCGTCGAGCCGTCGAGGAGTTCGCGCAGGATGTCCGCGTGACCGGCGTGGCGACCCGTCTCCTCGATCAGATGGGTGAGCGCCCGACGGACGGCCGGCGGGCGCCCGCCCGGCCGGGCGCGGGGCAGCGGCGCCCCGGGGTCGGTGCAGGTGTCGAGCACCTCGTTCGCCTCGGCGACCGCCCGCCGGTAGCGGGCGACCACCTCGTCCACACCGTCCTCGGCGGGGGCGTGGAAGGTGGCCTGCCAGTCGGTGACGCGGTCGCCGAGGAACGTGGCCCGCTCCACATGGGTCAGATGGTGGAGCAGACCGAGCAGATTGGTGCCCGAGGGCACCGCCGCCGAACGGACGCCGGGCTCGGGGGCGCCCTCGACCTTGGCGGCGACGGAGGCGCGCAGGTAGTCGAGGAAGCCGCGCAGGACGTCCAGCTCACCGTCACCGGTGCGCGGCGGCGGGGTGTCGGTGCGGACGGTGCGGCGGGAGGACGAGGTGACCATGGTGGCTGCCTGCTTCCGGGGGGTGATCGAGGTGGGGGACCGGGTCCGGGGTCAGTGTCCTCGGGCCGACCGTGCCTCGCACGCTTCCTTGCGGCTTCGGCAAACCGGCGGGAGGCGGCCCGCGTCCGTGAATCGGCGGGAGGCGGCCCGCGTTCGTGAACCGTCGGGAGGCGGCCCGCGTCCGTGAACCGGCGGGAGGCGGCCCGCGTCCGTGAACCGGCGGGGAGGCGGTCCGCGTCCGTGAAGCGGCGGGAGGCGGTCCGCGTCCGGCGCCGACGGTGGACCCGGGGCCGCCCCCGTGGTGGACTCTGCGCCCATGAGGTTCACCCACACGACGCTGCCCCAGCGGGTCGTCTTCGCCCCCCGGGACGCGCCGCGGGCGGTCGCCCGCGAGGCCGGGCGCCTGGGCGCCCGCCGCGTCCTGCTGATCGCCTCCCGCCGCGCCGCGGCCGCCGCCGACCCGATCGCGGCCGAACTGCCGGTCGTGCGCCGGCACGAGGAGGTCGTCATGCACGTCCCGGCCGAGGTGGCGGAGCGGGCGCGGGCGGCCGCCGCGGACGCGCGGGCCGACACCCTCGTCACCGTGGGCGGCGGCTCCGCCACCGGACTCGGCAAGGCCGTCGCCCTCACCACCGGCCTGCCGCTCCTCGCCGTCCCCACCACCTACGCCGGCTCCGAGGCCACGAACGTCTGGGGACTGACCGAGGGCGGCACCAAGACCACGGGCGTCGACGACGCGGTCCTGCCGCGTGCCGTCGTCCACGACGCCGCGCTGCTCACCTCGCTGCCCACCGCCCTGGCCGTCGCCTCGGGACTCAACGCGCTCGCCCACTGCGTCGACTCGATGTGGGGGCCGCGCGCCGACCCCATCGACCGGGCGCTGGCCACGGAGGGTATCCGGGCGCTGTCCGCCGGGCTGCCCGCCCTCGCCCGGAACGGCGGCGGCCTCGAGGGCATCGAACAGACGCTGTACGGCGCCCACCTCGCCGCCGTCTCCTTCGCCTCGGCCGGCTCGGGCCTGCACCACCGGATCTGCCATGTGCTCGGCGGCATGTTCGACCTTCCGCACGCCCAGACCCACGCCGTCGTCCTGCCGCACGTCCTCGCCCTCAACGCCCCGCACGCGCCCGAGGCCGAGGGGCGCATCGCCGCCGCCCTCGGCGCCCCCACCGCCGTGGCCGGACTCGCGGCACTGCGTGCTCAGGTCGGCGCCCCGCACGCCCTGCGCGAGCACGGCATGCCCGAGGAGGGCATCGCGCGGGCGGTCGCGCCGATCCTGGCCGCCGTACCCGAGGGCAATCCTGCCCCCGTCACCGAGGAGAACCTCACGGCCCTGCTGTACGCCGCGTGGAGAGGAGAACGAGGATGAGCACCGAGGCACACCCGGAACCCGCCCCCGAGAACGCCCGCCCGCGCCCCGCCACGGGGCCCGGCCCCGCGCGGGAGGCCGCCGAGGGAGCGCTCGTCGACGCCGTCGTCGCCTCCTTCGACGCCTGCCCCGACCCTCGGCTCAAGGAGCTGATGGTGTCTCTGGTCCGGCATCTGCACGCCTTCCTGCGCGAGGCGCGGCCGACCCAGGAGGAATGGGCCGCCGCCATCGACTTCCTGACCCGGGCCGGCCACCTCACCGACGACACACGCCAGGAGTTCATCCTTCTCTCCGACGTCCTCGGCGCCTCGACACAGACCGTCAACGTGAACGGCACCGCCCACGGGGGAGCCACCGAGGCGACCGTCCTCGGACCGTTCTTCGTCGAGGACGTCCCGCGGGTGCCGCTCGGCGGCGACCTCTCCTTCGGCGCCCCGGGCGAACCCTGCTGGGTCGAGGGCACGGTGACCCGCACGGACGGCACCGCGCTCGCGGGCGCGCGCCTCGACGTGTGGGAGGCCGACGAGGAGGGCCGCTACGACGTCCAGTACGACCCGGCACGGCGCTCCGCGCGCGGCAGCCTGCGCACCGACGAGGACGGAGGCTACCGCTTCTGGGGACTCACCCCGACGCCGTACCCCATCCCCGAGGACGGCCCGGTCGGGCGGCTCCTGCGCGCGGCCGGCCGTTCACCGCTGCGCGCCGCGCACCTGCACTTCAAGGTCGCGCACGAAAGCGCGGGCACGCTGGTGACGCACATCTTCCCCGAGGGGGACCCGGTCGGCCGCGAGGACTCCGTCTTCGGGATCAGGGACTCCCTGATCAAGCGGTTCGAGCGGCAGCCGGCCGGTACTCCCACACCGGACGGCCGGACCGTCGAGGGCACCTGGAGCCGGGTGCGTTTCGACATCGTGCTCGCTCCCTCGGAGGGCTGAAGGGGACCCGCGCGCGGGGACACGACCGGGCGTCCGGACTGCGGGACCCGGCGCGACGCGTGGAGCATGCCCCGCACATCGGCGATCTCTCCTCCCCGCGAGGCGTTGTCCGAAAAGTGATCCACTTCGCCACCGGCCACCCCCGGGCGGACCCGGGCCACCTGCGCCGACGCGCGCACGCCGGGCGACGGCGAGGGAGCACGCTGACCCGAATTCGCCCCCGCACGACCCGGTGAACCGTGCCGTGACCACCCACCGCGAAAACCGGGTCGCGCACCCGAATTCCCGCCGCTCAACGCCCCGTTGGCCACGCACACGAACGGAATGATCGCTTCGGCCGGCTCCCGCGCGTCCCCCGGGCCGCCATTGACATGGTCATCGCGCTGTCCAAAACTCTTGTGCTGTCCGAGCCAGTGGATCTTCGTCCGACTCTGATTCCCCCACCCTCCCAGTGACCACCTCGCCTCGTCCGGCACGTCGCCGGCCGGGCGTCCGCCGGTGCGCAGTTTCCGCACCCCGCACCTTCCGGTATCACGACTGAGAGGCTGCACCCGTCGATGACAACGTTGCCCGGCCTTGCCTCCTCCCCCCTCTCGTACGGCCAGCGCCGGCTGTGGCTGCTCACCCAGCGGGAGGGCGCCCACGCCGCGTACAACGAGCCGATGCCCTTCCGGCTGCGCGGCCCCCTCGACCGCACGGTGCTGCGCCGGGCGCTCGACGCGGTGACCGCCCGTCACGAGGTGCTGCGCACCCGCATCGTGCCGTCCCGGGGCGAGCCCCAGCAGCGGGTCGACCCCCCGGACAGCGGGTTCCGGCTGGCCGTGGACGACCTCACCGGCCTCCCCGACGCCGAGGCACGCGTCACGGAACTGGTGCGCCGGGAGAGCTTCGCCCCGTTCGACATGGCCGACGCACCCCTGGCCCGGGGACGCCTGCTGATCCTCGGCCCCGAGCACCACGTCCTCGTCCTCACCGTCCACCACGCCATGTTCGACGGCTGGTCCCGCAGCATGATGCTCCGTGAGACGGGCGCCCTCTACACCGCCCTGCTGCGCGGCGAACCCGACCCGCTGCCGCCGGTGCCCCTGCAGTACACCGACTTCACCCGCGGGCAGCGGACGTGGATGGCCGGCCCGGGGCCGCTCGCGCAGGAGACCTACTGGACCGACCTGCTCGAGGGCGCGCCCCCACTGCTGGAGCTGCCCACCGACCGGCCCCGCCCGCCCACGCAGGACCACACGGGCGCACGGGTGCGGCTGGAGATCGGCCCCGAACTGACCGTCGCGCTCAAGGCGGTCACCGAACGGCACGAGGGGTCGCTGTTCTCCACCCTGCTGACGGGGTGGGCGATCGTCCTGTCCCGGCTGTCCGGGCAGCGGGACCTCGTGGTGGGCACCCCCACGGCCAACCGCCGGGGCGAGCACCTCGACGGCCTGATGGGCTTCGTCGTCAACACCTTGGCGCTTCGGATACGCCTGGCGGACGCCCCGACCGGGTCCGCGCTGCTGCGGCAGGTACGGGCCACGGTCCGGGCCGGGGTGCGCAACGCGGAGCTGCCCTTCGAGCGGGTCGTGGAGCTCGTCAACCCGCCCCGCAGCACCGCGCACACCCCGCTGTTCCAGACGATGCTCGCCTGGGTCCCGCCCACGGACGGCCTCATGGAGCTGCCCGGAGTGGAGGTGCGGACGCTGCCGGTGCCCTTCGCCCCGGCCAAGTTCGACCAGGTGCTGGCCCTGCGCGAGGAGGACGGGCGGATCGTCGGCGAACTCGACTACGCCACGGCCCTGTTCGACCGGACGACCGTCGAGCGCCACCTGCGCTATCTGGTCCGCGTACTGGAGCAGCTGGCCCGGGCGCCGGAACGCGCGGTCGACGAGTACGCGCTGATGGACGAGGCGGAGACGGCCGCACTCCTGGCGGACTGGGACGCGACGGGGTTCCGCGCGCCGGGGGAGCGGCCCGGTGCGGACGGGGACGGCGCGGGCGCCCCGGACGCCCGCGCCGCCGCGGGGGAGGAGCGTGCCGCCCCGCCTTCCCGGCCCGCCGGGCTCCTCGCACGGTTCGAGGAGTGGGTCCGCACCGCGCCGGAGGCCACGGCGGTCGTCGCCGGTGACCGGAGCCTGACCTACGCCGCGCTCGACCGGCGGGCCAACCGGCTGGCGCACGCCCTGATCGCGCGCGGTGTGGGGGAGGACCAGGTGGTCGCGCTGCACGCCGGGCGCACGGCCGAGCTGGTGGTGGGCGTGCTCGGCATCCTCAAGGCCGGCGCCGCCTGGCTGCCCCTCGACCCGGGCCAGCCCGTCCGTCGCCTGGCCGCGATGGTGGCCGACGCCCGGCCCGCCCTCGTCCTCACCGACCAACGGGACCCGGACGCGGACGCTGGACTGGACGGGGACGCCGCACCGGACGGGGACGCCGAACGGGGCCGGGACGCGGACGCCGGTCCGCATGCCTTCCCGGCCGCCGCCCGGCCGCTCACCGCCGTCGAGGCGGAGGGCGGCAGCGAGGACGCCCCCGGTGTCACCGTCCCGGACTCCGCCCTGGCCTACGTGATCTACACCTCCGGCTCCACCGGGCGGCCCAAGGGCGTCGCCGTCACCCACGGCAATGTGCTCAACCTCTTCGACCAGTGGCTCGACCGCTTCGGCGCCACCCCCGGCGAGGCCACCTCGGCCTGGTCCAGCATCGGCTTCGACGCCTCCGTCCACGAACTGCTGCTGCCGCTCACCACCGGCGCGGCCCTGCACCTCGTCCCTGAGGAGGTGCGCGGGGACCCGGCCGCGCTGATGGACTGGCTGCGCGAGCACCGCGTCGTGCAGGCCTTCCTGCCGCCGGCCTACGTGCGGTGGATCGACGAGGCCCCGCACGAGCGCCTCGCCGGGCTGGCGCTGCGTCAGGTGCTCACCGGGGTGGAGTCGCTCCCCGAGGGTGCGCTGCACCGGATGACCACCGCCCTGCCCGGACTGCGGATCTGCTTCGGCTACGGGCCGACCGAGACCACGCTCTACAGCACCGCCCACCTCGACCCGCGGCCGGTCGACGGACCGTGCCCGATCGGCCGTCCGCTGCCCGGCACCCGGCTCTACCTCCTCGACGAACGGATGCGCCCGGTGCCGCCCGGCGTCGTGGGCGAGGTGTACATCGGCGGGGCGAGCGTGGCCCGCGGCTACCTGGGCCACCCGGAACTCACCGCCGAACGCTTCCTCGACGACCCCTTCGTCCCCGGCGGCCGCGTCTACCGCACCGGCGACCTGGCCCGCCGGCTGCCCGACGGCAACGCCGAGTACGCCGGACGCCGCGACGACCAGATCAAACTGCGCGGCTTCCGGATCGAACCGGGCGAGGTCGAGGCCGCCCTGCTCGCCCTGCCCGGGGTGCGCGAGGCCGCGGTGCTGGCCGACCGCGACCCGGCCGGCGAACTCCGGCTGGTGGCCGGCCTCGGACGGGGCGGGGAACCCGCCCGGCAGCCGCACGAATGGCGTGCCGCCCTCGCCGCGCACCTGCCCGACCACATGATCCCCTCGGCCTTCGTCGAACTGCCCGCCCTGCCGCTCGGCCGGGGCGGCAAACTCGACCGGGCCGCCCTCCTGGAGAAGGCCCGGGCGGCACTCACCTCGCGGGTCAACACGGGCACACCCCGCGACCACGTGGAGATGACCCTGCACCGCATCTGGTCCCGGCTGCTCCTGCACCCCCGCATCGGCATCACCGACGACTTCTTCGACGTCGGCGGCACCTCCGTCTCCGCCATCAAGGTGGCCCACGCGATCGGCGAGGAGTTCGGCACACCCCTGCCGATCCAGGACGTCATCCGGCACCGCACCATCGAGGCGCTCGCCGAACGGCTGCGCCGCGGCGGCCCCCGCCCACCCGGCGGCAACCTGCTGGAACTGCGGCCGGGCACCGGCCGGCGACGCCTGATCTGCGTCCATCCGGCGGGCGGCACCGCGTTCTGCTACCTCCCCCTCGCCGACGCCCTCCCCGAGGACATCGGGGTCTTCGGCATCCAGGCCCCGGGCATCGAACCCGGCGAGGAACCGCTTCCCGGCGTCGAGGCGATGGCCGAGGCGTACCTGGACCTCGTCGACGCGCGCCCCGAGGAGTTCCTGGTGCTGTGCGGACTCTCCTACGGAGGGCTGATCGCCCACGAGATGGGCCGGCTCCTGGCGCGCGCCGGCCACCGGAGGCTGAGCGTGGTCCTGCTCGACACCCAGGCCACCGAGGACCCCGCCGCGAGTGCCGCGATCGAACCGGTGACGTACGAGGAGTTCACCGAGAAACTGGTGCGGTTCAACGGCATGTACCCGGGCATCGAGGCCGACCAGCTCGCCCGCTACCACGCCACGTACAACCACAGCAGGGCCACCGCCCGCGCCCACGAGCCGCGGCCCACCACCGTTCCCCTCACCCTGATCGAGGCCGCGGCGGACGGCCCCGGACCCGGCGGCCCGCACCCCACCCGCGACTTCTGGCGGCGGCGGGCCCGCGCCGGACTCACCGTGGTGCCGCTCGACTGCGGACACTGGGAACTGCTGGAGGGGGCGCAGGTGACCTCGGTGGCCGAGGCGATCCTCGCCGACATGGACCGGCTCCACGCCGCGGAACCCGTCCGCCGGTCGGTGCCGTCCGGAACGCGGGGGCTGCGATGACACTGCCGCTCCACGGCACGGGCGGACCGCTCGCGCACGGCACCCCGGCCACGAGCGCGACCGGCCTCGCGCACGGCGTCCACCTCCAGGCCCGGCGCACCCCCCACGCCCCGGCCCTGGTGGACGGGCGACACCGCTTCGACTACGCGGCACTGGACGCCGCGGGCGCCGCGGTCGCGGCCGCCCTGGACCACGAGGGCGTCCGCCCGGGCGACGCCGTCGCGGTCGTGCTGCCCCGCTCCTGGCAGCTCCTCGTGGTGGTGCTCGGCGCGCTGCGGCGGGGCGCCCGGGTGGTGCCCCTCGACGCCCAGAGCCCGCCGGAGCGGCAGGCCCACATCCTCACCGACTCCGGCAGCGTCGTCCTCGTGCACGGCACGACACCACCGGAAGGACTGCCGGACGGACCGCGCCCCCTGCCCGCGGCACGGCTGCTGGCCGGCCTGCCCGACGTGCCCGAAGCGCCCGACGTGCTCGACGTCCCCGGTCGAGCCGGACCGGCCACCGGGGACGCCGGTGACGCCGGACGCGCCGCGGTCACCGCGGAGGCCACGCACCCCTTCCCCGAACGGCCCGCCGGGATGACCCTCTACACCTCCGGCACCACCGGCCGGCCCAAGGGAGTGGAGGTCCCCGAGGCCGGGGTCCTGCGCCTGGCCCGCCCCGGCTGGCTGCGGACGGAACCGGGGCAGCGGTACTCCTGCCTGTCCAACCCGGCCTTCGACGCGATCAACTTCGAACTGTGGGTCCCGCTGCTGACCGGCGGCTGCTGCGTCGTCCTGCGCGACGAGGACGTGCAGACCCCGCACCGGCTGGCCGCCGCGCTGCTGCGGGAACGCGTCGACACCGTGTTCGTCACCACCGCGCTCTTCCACGCCGTGGTCGACACCGTGCCCTCCTGCTTCGCCGGCACCCGCGAGGTCCTCATCGGGGGCGAACAGCTCAACGCCTCGGCGGTGCGCCGCTGGTACGCCCACAACGCCGGCGCCGCCACCGTGCTGCACAACGTCTACGGACCCACCGAGGTCTGCACCTTCGCCCTCATCCACCCGATCTCCGAGGACTTCGACGGGGACGTCGTCCCGGTCGGCCGCCCGCTGCCCGAGACCGGGGTGCTGCTCGTGGCACCCGGCACGGAACGGCCCGCCGCCCCGGGCGAGGTGGCCGAACTGCTGCTCTCCGGCACCGGCGTCGCCACGGGCTACCGCAACCTGCCCGAGGAGACCGCACGCCGCTTCGTCCGCCTGCCCCGGCAGGAGGGCGGGCGGGAACGCTTCTACCGCACCGGCGACCTCGTCCGGGCCGAGCCGGACGGCGCGCTCACCTGCCGGGGCCGCGCCGACCGCCAGGTGAAGGTGCGCGGTTTCCGCATCGAACCCGCCGAGGTCGAACGCCGAATCGCGGCCCACCCCGCCGTACGCCAGGTCCACGTGAGCACCCGCCCGCACCCGGAGACCGCCGCCCTCGAACTGCTCGCCCACCTCGTCGCCGAACCCGGCCTCGGCTACGAGGAGTTCGACCGGCACCTGGCCTCCGCACTGCCCGCCTACATGCGCCCCCACCACGTCTACCGGGTGGACGCGCTGCCGCACACCGGCAACGGCAAGGTCGACGGCCGGGCCCTGCTGCGCCGCACCGACCCGCCCTGGCAGAACCCCGCCGGGGCCGCCCCGGCGGCCGAGGTCACCGCACGGCAGCGCGAGGTGCTGGAACTGGCCGAGCGGGTCCTCGGAACCTCCGGGCTGCGCCCCGCCGACCGGTGGATACCCAGCGGCGGCGACTCCCTGCGGGCGCTGCGGCTCCGCTTCGAGATCCGCCGCCGCTTCGGACGCGAACTGACCCAGGCCGCGGTGCTGCGCTCCGACTTCGCCGCCCTCGCCGAGGCGATCGACGGCACGCCCGAGGCGACCCGCCCCCGCCACCCGGTGCCCGACCCGCCCGGCGGCGCGCGGCGCGGCCCCGCCACCAGCGAGCAGCAGCGGCTCTGGCTGCACCAACGGCGCTTCCCCGACTCCCGCGCCTACACCGTCGGGCAGGCGTTCCGCCTGGACGGCCCCGTGGACGCCGCCGCGCTGCGCCGGGCCCTCCGTGACCTGGTGGCCCTGCACCCGGCCCTGCGCACCGGGTTCGAGGAGTCACCCGAGGGCCTGACGCAGTTCGTGGGCGACCCTTATGACCCGTGGACCGCACCGGCCGACCTCACCGCGCACACACCGGCACCGGACGGCGTCCAACCGCCCCCCGCGGAAGCCGAGTCCGTGCTCATCGACACGTTCTTCGGCCTGCCCCACGACCTGTCCCGCCCCCGCATGCTGGACGCCTGCTGGCTGCCGCGCCCCGAGGGCGGCACCCTGCTGCTCCGCCTGCACCACATCGCGGTCGACGGCTGGTCGATGACCCTCCTCCTCCGCGACCTCTCGCAGGCCTACACCCGGGCACTCGACGTCCCGGACACCCCCCTGCCGGACGCCTCCCCGGCACCCACCCCCCTGGACCACGCGCACTGGCAGCAAAGGTGGTTCGCCCACGACACCTACCGGGCCCTGCGCGAGGAGTCCCGCAACCGAGGGGACGCCGAGGAGGAACCCGCCGAACCACTCCCGTCCGCCGGCCCCGAGGGCACCCGGGGACGGCTCACGCACACCGTCCTCGGCGCGGACCGCCGGGCCGCCGTCGACCGGCTCTGCGCCGAACTGGAGCTGAGCCGCTTCGAGTTGCTGCTCGGCGTGTTCGCCTGCGGCCTGTACGCCGTCACCGGCACCACCCGGCCGCGCATCGCCGCACCGGTCACCGGCCGCGCCGTGCCGGAGTTCGAGTCGAGCGTCGGCATGTTCGCCAACACCGTGCTGCTCCCGGTGACGCTCGCACCCCGGGGCGCGCTGCGCGCCGAGGTACTGCGGCTCGGCGCGGCCGTGCGCGAGACGCTGGACCGGCAGGACGTGTCCCTCGCCGACGTCCTCGACGACCGGGGCCACCCCGCCGGAGAGTCCCCCTTCGACATCCTCTTCGTCCTGGAGAACACCGAGTTCGACGCCCTCCGGCTGCCCGGCGTCACCGCCCGGCCCGCCTGGCGGGCACCCGCCGAGGCCAAGGTCCCGCTGACCTTCTCCGTGGTGGAGCGCCCCGACGGCTTCGACTGCCTGTGGGAGTACGCCGCGGGACACTTCACCGAGGCCGAGATCGAGGCGATGGACCGGATGTTCCGGACCGGCCTCGACCTGCTCGCCGACCGCAGGCCCGGCACCCCGGCCGAACTCGCCGCCCCCTACCGGCGGGCACTGCCCGCCCTCGGCCGGGGCGGCGCACCGGCCCCCGGCTGGGCCACCGTGGCCGAGGGCTTCGCGGCCCAGGCCGCCCGCACCCCCGACGCCCCCGCCCTGAGCACCGGGGACGGGGACATCACCTACGCGCGCCTCGCACGCTGGGCGGCCGCCCTCGCCGAGGAACTCCGCACCGCCACCGAGGAGTTCGAAGGGACATCCGAAGAGACGGACGGGACGGAGACGGAGCAGCGGCACGTGGCCCTGTTCCTGGAGCCCTCGGTGGAACACGTGGTCGCCCTGCTGGCCCTCGCCCGCCTCAACTGGACCGCCGTGCCCCTCGACCCGGCCTACCCGGCGGAACCGCTGCGGCAGATCCTGCGCCAGATCACCCCCGTGTGCGTGCTCCTCGCACCGGGCGGCGGACCCGCCTTCGACGCGGTGGACCCCGGAGGAACGGTACGCCGCACCGTCACCCTGACGGAGACCGAGCCCACACCCCCGCCCCCGCACGCCGGGCGACCGCTGTACACACTCTTCACCTCCGGCTCCACCGGGGTCCCCAAGGGCGTCCAGGTCCACGACCGCACCCTGACCAACCTGCTCCACTGGCAGGCGGCCGAGGGCGGCCTCACCGGGCCCGCCGTCACCCAGCAGTTCTCCATGCTGTCCTTCGACGTGTCGTTCCAGGAGATCTTCACCACGCTGTGCGGCGGCGGCTGCCTGAACCTCGTGCGCCCCGAGTGGCGGCACGACGTCCCGGCGCTGCTCGACCGGATGGAAGCGGCGGGCGTGGAGCGCGTCTTCATGCCGTACGTGGCCCTCCAACTGCTCGCCGAACACGCCGTCCACCTCGGCCGCTACCCCTCCCGGCTGCGCGAGGTGGTCACCGCGGGCGAGCAACTGGTGTGCACCGACGCGATCCGCCGCTGGTTCGCCGGACTGCCCGGCGCCCGCCTTTTCAACCACTACGGGCCCACCGAGACCCACGTGGTCAGCGCCCTGTGCCTGGAGGGCGACCCGGCGCTCTGGCCGGAACGCCCGGCCATCGGCACCCCGGTGGCGGGTGCGCGGCTGCGCGTCGTGGACCCGGGAGACCAGCCGCTGCCGCCCGGCCGCGTCGGCGACCTGCTGATCGGCGGACTCATGGCCTCCCGCTGCTACCTCGGCGACGCGGCCCTCAACGAGGAACGCTTCGTCGAACTCCCCGGCGAGGGACTCTTCTACCGCAGCGGTGACCGGGCCTCCTTCACCCCGGACGGGCTCCTTCACTACCACGGCCGCCAGGACCAGCAGATCAAGCTCAGCGGCCACCGGCTCGAACTCGGCCAGGTGGAAGCGGCGTTGCTGCGCCACCCCGACGTGGTGAACGCGGCCGTCGGACTGGAGGACGGCGCCCTGACCGCCTGTCTCGAATGCCGCGCCGGGGCGCCCACGTCCCGTGCGCTCACCGAACACCTCGCGCCCCTGCTCCCGCCGCACGTACGGATCGGCCGCTTCCGGGTGCTGGCCTCGCTGCCGCGCACCCCGAGCGGCAAGGTCGACCGGCGGGCGGCCCTGCGCGCCCCCGGCACGGAACTGCCCGCGGCCTCCGCCGGGACGGAGGGCGCGTCCGGGCGCGAGAGGGACCTGTCGGCCGCCTTCGAGGAGGCCACCGGGCTGCCCATCAGCCCCGACCGGACGTTCTTCGAGGCCGGCGCCTCCAGCCTCGGCCTGATGCGCTTCCACCTGCGGTGCGGCACCGCACTGGGCCTGCGCTTCGAGATCACGGACCTGTTCGAGCACGTGACGATCCGCGCGCTCGCCCGGTTCCTGGACCGAAGGGAGGCGGACCACGGGACGGATCACGCGCCGGGGCGGGGGACGGACGCCGGGGCCGCGGACGCGGGCACCGACGCCCCGAGGGCCCCGGCGAGCGGCACCGTCCCGTCGTCCTCCGCCGAACGGCCCGGCACCCCGCCGGCCCTGCCGGGGCACCTCGAACCGATCGCGGTGGTCGGCATGGCCGTCCGGCTGCCCGGGGCCCCCGATCTGGCGTCCTTCTGGGACCTGATCCGGCGGGGCGGCACCGGCATCGAGTACTTCGAGACCGAGGGCGAACTCGTGGGCGCGCGCAGCGCGATGGACGGACTCCTCGACTTCGACCCGGACCACTTCGGCATCAGCCCGCAGGAAGCCCGGCTGATGGACCCCCAGCAACGGCACATGCTCATGACCTGCGTCGAGGCCCTGGCACACGCGGGCGTCGCCGACACCTCCGCCCTCCGGGTCGGCATCGTGGCCGCCGCCGGGGAGAACACCTACTTCCAGGACATGCTCCGCGAGAGCGACCCCGGCCGCCTCCCGGACGACTTCCAGCTCGCCCTCCACCACGAGAAGGACTTCCTCGCCACCAAGGCCGCCTACCACCTCGACCTCACCGGCCCCGCCTTCACCGTGCAGGCCGCGTGCGCGAGTTCGCTCTTCGCGCTGCACACCGCCGCCGGACTGCTGCGGCAGGGCGACGCCGACGTCATGCTGGCCGGCGGCGTCCTGGTCGACACCAGGCTGAGCGGGGGCTACCGCTACCGTCCGCAGCACATCTTCTCCGAGGACGGCCACTGCCGGGCCTTCAGCGACGACGCCACCGGCACCGTCGGCGCCAGCGGCATCGCCATGCTCGTCCTCAAGCCGCTGCGGCTCGCCCGCGAGGCCGGGGACACCGTCTACGCCACGGTCACCGGGTCCGCGGTCAACAACGACGGCGCGGACAAGCTCGGTTACAGCGCCCCCGCGCTCGCCGGGCAGCGCGAGGTGATCCGCACCGCCCTGCGGCGCAGCGGACGCACCGGCGCCGACGTCGGCTACGTCGAGGCGCACGGCACCGGCACCCGGCTCGGCGACCCGGTCGAGGTGGGCGCACTGCGCCAGGCCTACGACGTGGCCGAGTCCGGCCGCACCGCCATCAGCTCGCTCAAGAGCCAGATCGGCCACCTCGGCGCGGCGGCCGGTGCGGCCGGGCTGGTGCGGGCGGCGCTGTGCGTGCACCACGGCATCGTCCCGCCCACCCGGGACTTCCGCGCCCCCAACCCCCGGCTGGGCCCCGACCCCACCCCGTTCCACTTCCCGACCGAGGCCCGCGCCTGGCCCGCCGGCCGGCCGCGGGTCGCCGCGGTCAGCAGCTTCGGCATCGGCGGCGCCAACGCCCACGTGGTGATCGAGGCGGGTGAGGAGGGCAGGCCCGCCGGCGAGGTCGTGCCCTCCCTGCCGCTCTCCGCCTCCGGCCCCGCCGCGCTGCGCGCCGACGCCGAACGCGTCGCCGACTACCTCCAGGCCCACCCGGAGTCGTACCCGGCCGTGCTCCAGCACCTCCAGTCGGGCCGGCCGGCCCGCCGCTGGCGCATGGCGGCGGTCTGCCCCGACCCGGCCTCGGCGGTGCGGTGGCTGCGCGGCGCGGAAGGCACCGAGGTCGAACCGTCGGGCGAGACCGTCGCGGCGCAGGGCCTCGACGCGCGGCACCTGGCCGAGGCGTTCCTCGCCGGCCACCGTCTCGACCGGCCGAAGGCACCGGCGCAGGCGCCGTGGGACTTCCCGCCACCGGCCTTCGCCCGGGCCGCGTACGACTTCCCGCGCACGGCGACGGCCGCGACGACGGTGAAGGCGGCGGAGGCGACAGGGGCCGCCCCCGGTCCGGAACGGCTCCCCGAGGAGAGGTGGCTGCACCAGCCGCACTGGGTGCGCCTCCGCCGGGCCGGCACGGCCACTACGGCGGACCCGGCACCCCGGCCCCTCGTCCTGGTCACGGACGACCCGGCCGGACCCGCGCGGGCACGGGAACTGCGCGCGCTGCGGCCCAGGGTGGTGCTGGTGACGGCGGGGGAGACGTTCGCCCGCCTCGACGAGGACTCCTACCGCGTCGACCCGGCCGACCCGGAGGCCCTCGGCCAGCTCCTGGACGTGCTGGACGGTCTCGGCACCGTGGACTGGCTGCACGCGCTGCCGCTCGGCGTGCCGGACGGACCGGTCGACGAGGAACGGCTGCGGCGGGCCCGCCGCGCCTGCCTGGACGCCCCGGCCGCTCTGGTCCGCGCGGCGGCCGGCCGGACCGGCATCGTGCCGCGCCCCGTCTGGCTCTCGTACCGGGCCCGGCCCGTGGACGGACCGGTGGACCGGCCCGAACTGGCACTGCTCACCGGCGTCACCGAGGTGGCACCGCAGGAGGGCGCCGCCCCCGGCCTGTGGGTGGACCTCCCCGCGGCTGACCTCGCCGCCGTGCCGCCGCTCGCCTCGCTGCTCGCGAGCGGCGAGGAACTGCCCACGCACCTCGCCCTGCGCCGCGGTTACTGGTGGCGGCGGGACACCGCGCCCGTCACGGCACCCGCCACCGCCGCCGACACCGGTGTGCCGGCCGGTCCCGACACCGTGCACCTGGTGCTGGGCGGGACCGGCGGCATCGGCGCCACCCTCGCCGGGTGGCTCCTGGAACGGACCGCGGGCCGGGTCCTGCTGCTGTCCCGGCACCCCGCGCTGCCGGAGCCGCTCACCGCCCGGGCCGACCGGATCGACCTCGTCACGGCCGACCTGACCGCGGCGACCCCCGACGCGCTCGCCGCCCTCGTCGCCGGACGGACCGGGCGGCTGGACACCGTCGTCCACGCGGCCGGGGAGGGCACCGGCGGACTGCTCGCCCGCCGGGACCCCGCCACCGCGCACGCCGGTTCGCTCGCCAAACTGAACGGGGCGCTCCTCGTGGAACGCCTCATCGAGCGGTTCCGGCCCCGCACGGCCCTCTACTGCTCCTCCATGGCCGGCACCCTCGGCGGAGTCGGCCAGTACGACTACGCGGCGGCGGCCGGCGTGCTGGACGCCTTCGCCCACCACGAGCCCGAACGGCCCCCGCACGCCGGGGACACCCTGCGGCTGTCGCTCGCCTGGGACGTGTGGCGGGAGGTCGGCATGGCGTTGCGCGTCCCGTCCGCCGACGCCCGCCACCGCGCCCACCTGGCGGTCGGGCTGACGGTGCCGGAGGGCCGCCGCACCCTCGAACGGGCACTGTCCGCCGGACTGCCGCACGTCCTGGTCTCCACCACCGAACCGCAGGCCTCCCGCGCCTTCTACGCCGGCCCCGCGCCCGCCCCGGCGGCGACGGCGCCCGCCACCCCGGCGGCGACCGTGCCGGCGGACGCCGCCACCTCCGCGTCGGCCGCCGTCCCCGGGGAGGGCGAGGCGGCCGCACTGGTAGGCGGCTGGCTGCGCGAGTGGCTCGGCCTGGACACCCTCGCCCCCGACACCCCGCTCTACGACCTCGGCGCCGACTCCCTCACCCTGCTGGAACTCATCGACCGGATCAAACGCCACTTCGACGTGGAGCTCGACCTCGCGGAACTGAGCCCCGACGTGACCCTCACCGAGGTGCTGACCCTCCTGGACCGCTCCCGCACCCCCGCACCCCCCGCCACCGGCGCACTGTCCGCCGGCCCCGCGCCCGACGTCCCCCTCGAGGTGTGGCGGGAGGGCACCGGCGAGGAGGTGCTGTGCCTGGTGCACCCGGTGGGCGGCGACATCCAGGCGTACCGCGCGCTGGTCGCGGGCCTCGACCCCCGGCTCACCGTCGCGCTGATCGCCGACCCGGCGCTGCGCCGGCCGGAAGCCCGCCCCGAGTGGACCCTCACCGAACGGGCCCGGCACTACCACGCGGCCCTGGAGGCGCGCTTCCCGGCCACCCGGTGGCGCCGGCAGCTCGCCGGCTGGTCCTTCGGCGCCTGGGTGGCCCTCGGCATGGCCGCCGAGGCGGAGGCCGCCGGCCGGCCCGCGGACGTACTCCACCTGCTCGACCCGCCGCCGCCCGGCTCCGGACCGCTCCACCAGGCCTACGGGGAGGAGGAACTGCAGGCGCTGTTCGCCCACGAACTCGGCCTCGGCGAGAGGCGGGCGGGCGAGGCGGCCCGGGAGTACGCCGAACGGCTCACCCGCCGCTGCCTGGCCAACCTCCGCTCCATGGCCGCGCACGACCTGCCGCCGCTCGCCACCACCCCGGCAAGGGTGTGGCTGGCCCGGCACCCCGTACCGGGCCTGCCGCGACTCGGCCCGCCCGCGGAGCAGCGCCGGCTGTGGGACACCGTGCTGACCGCGCCGAGCCACTGGGAGGAGGTGGAGACCACGCACTACGGCCTGGTCCGCCCGCCCCACGTGACGGCGGTGACGGACGCGGTCAACGCCACCGTCCGCTGACCGAGGGGGTGCGGAACGCCCCCGCCGCGCCCGTGCCCCCGCCCGTGCCCCCCACCGCCCCGCACGACCGCACGCCGCCCTCGACCGCCCGGACCCGACAGGGAGCACCATGGAAGACTACGAGCTCGACGCCCTCAAGCGGATCACCACCCGGCCGCCCCTGAAGTACCGCACCCTCGACGTCACCCCGCTCACCCCCGTCATCGGCGCAGAGGTCGAGGGCGTCGACCTGAGCCGGGACCTGACGGAGGAGCAACTCACCGAGATCCGCAAGGCGTTCCTCCACCACCACGTGCTGGTGTTCCGCCGCCAGCACATCGAATTCGAGGACCAGAAGCGGTTCGCCGCCCACTTCGGGGAGCTGCGCCCGGTCAACCCGCCGCCGCCGGAGGGCGACCCGTACCTCCTGGAGATCCGCACCGACAGCGGCGCGAACAACGTGGCGGGCAACGGCTGGCACGCCGACGGTTCCGCCGACGCCGAACCCTCGCTCGGCTCCATGCTGCACATCCTGCGCACCCCCGAGGGCGACGCGGGCGGCGACACCCTGTTCGCCAACATGCACCTGGCCTACGACATGCTCTCGCCCACCCTGCGCGCCATGCTGGACGGACTGACCGCGATCCACGACGGCGGGCTGTCCCTCAAGGGCTACACCATGCCCCCGGACTACGTGGTCCCCGTGGCCGAGCACCCGCTCGTCGTCCGGCATCCGGAGACCGGCCGCCGCCTCCTCTACGTCAACCCCGCCTACACCGACCGCATCCCGCAACTGTCCGCCGACGAGAGCCGGGCGCTGCTCGACCTGCTGTTCAAGGTGGTCGCACAGCGCCCGATGCTCGCCTGCCGGGTGCGCTGGGAACCCGAGACACTGGTCTTCTGGGACAACCGGTGCGTCCAGCACCACGCCGTCTACGACTACCATCCGCGGACCCGCTACGGGCGCCGCGTGGCGATCGACGGCGGCCCGCTGAGGGCCTGACCCGCGCCCGCCGGGCCGGGCCCGCCTACTGGTCCGACCCGGCGAAGCGGTTCAGCCCCAGCACACCGAGGAGCCGCAGCTTCTCCTCGCTCTCGGTGTGCGGCGGGGCGGTCAGCACCAGGAGGGTCTGCGACTGGTCCTCGGTGAACAGTGCCTGGCAGTGCAGTTCGAGTGCGCCGAGCTCCGGGTGCAGCAGCGTCTTGTGGTCCTCGAAGCGCCGGGCGACCTCGTGCCGCTCCCACAGCTCGGCGAACTCCGCGCTCGTCCGCTGCAGGAGCCGCACGAGCTCGCCCGCCCGGGACCGGGGACCGCGCAGCCCGTAGGACACGCGCAGGCCGGCGACCCGGGCGCGGCTCTGCCGGTCCCGGTCGGCCTCCGGGTAGATCAGCCGTTCCGCGGGATCGGTGAACCAGCGGTGGATCGCGCTGCGCGCCGGACCCGTGTGCCCGGAGGCGTCACCGAAGAGGGCGGTGGCCATCCTGTTCTGGACGAGCGTCTCCTCCAGGTCGGACAGGACGAGCGCCGGGGTGTCCTCCAGCCGGTCCAGGACCCGCTGCAACGCGGGCGCCACATGCGCCGAGGCCGAGAGGGAGACGGGTGCGTTGTGTCCCGCGACCCGGTACAGGTAGTCGCGCTCGCCGTTCGTCAGCCGCAGGGCCCGGGCGAGGGAGGCCAGCGTCTGCTCGCTGGGCTGCGGGCCCCGCCGCTGCTCCAGCCTCGTGTAGTAGTCCGTCGAGATCACGGCGAGCGAGGCGACCTCCTCGCGCCGCAGACCCCGGGTGCGGCGGCGCACCCCCACGGGAAGCGCGACGTCCTCCGGCTGGAGCGCCTCACGGCGGCGACGGAGGAAGTCGGCGAGTTCTGCACGGTCCATGAGGCCGATTGTCGTCCGTGCGGGTGAGCTGTGCCAGGGATCGCCGATCCCCCGACGAACGGACTCTGCACCGGTGCCGGCCCGGGGGCGACAGTCGGAGCATGAACATCTCCGGAAACACCGTTTTCATCCCCGGCTCCACCAGCGGCATCGGCCTCGCTCTCGCCCTCGCCCTGCACGAGAGGGGCAACACCGTCATCCTCGGCGGCCGCCGGGCCGACGTGCTGGAGCGGATCGCCGCGGAGCACCCCGGCATCGACACCGTGCGGATCGACACCACGGACCCCGAGAGCATCACCGCCGCAGCCCGGACGGTGCTCGCGCACCACCCCGACCTCAACGTCCTCGTCACCATGGCCGGGATCATGAAGGTGGAGGACTGGACGGCGCCCGAGACGTTCCTCGCCACCGCGGAGGCCACGGTGACGACGAACGTGCTCGGCCCGATCCGGCTGATCGCCGCGTTCGTCGAACATCTGCGGACCCGCCCGGACGCCACGATCATGACCGTCTCCTCCGGCCTGGCGTTCGCGCCGCTCCGGGTCACGCCGAGCTACAACGCGTCCAAAGCCGCCATCCACATGCTCAGCGAGTCCCTCCGGCTGCAGCTCGCGGACACCTCGGTGAAGGTCGTCGAACTCGTTCCGCCCTCCGTCCGCACCGCCCTGCTGCCCGGGCAGGAGACCAACGAACTCGCCATGCCGCTGGAGGCGTACGTGAACGAGACCGTCGCCCTGCTGGAGGCGGAGCCCGAGGCCAAGGAGATTCTGGTGGAGCGGGTGAAGTTCCTGCGCCACGGCGAGTCCCGCGGCGACTACGACCAGGTCGTCCAGGCGCTCAACTCCTCCGACCCGCACGCGGAGTGACCCCGGTCGGGGCCCCGCCGTGCCACCGGCGCACGGCGGGGGAGCGGGCCGGCCTCAGGCGCGGTGCACACCGAGACCGCTGCGGCCCGGCGCGACCTCCGGCCGCAGCACCCGGTCGGCCTCGTAGTCCCCGCCGTCCTGCGGACGGAACGGGACCGGCTCGGTCGTCCACAGGGTGAGCAGGCGCTCACGCAGCTCCTTGGCGGCGCTCTCCGCGTCCTCGGGCGTGTACCGGTCGGCGCCCGGGACCAGCAGCGGCGGGAGCACCGTGGCCCCCGAGTGGTAGAGCGTGCCGTGCTGCAGCGGGAACAGCAGCTCGTCGAGGTCGCCGTGGATGCCCCGACCGCCGTAGAGGCGGGCGGGGCCGCCCGTACTCACGACGGTCAGCGCCGGCCTGCCGGAGAGGAACCCCTCCCCGTAGCCGAGCGGCCGCCCGTCCGGCGCGCTGAGACCGTAGGCGTAGCCCTGGACGAAGACCCGGTCGAACCAGCCCTTGAGGATCGCGGGCATCCCGAACCACCACAGGGGGAACTGGACGACGAGCGCGTCCGCCCGGTCGAGCTTCTCCTGCTCGGCCCGGATGTCGGCGCTCAGCGCACCCGCGCCGTGGGCCTTCTTCGCGGCGGCCGCGACCAGGAACCGCTCGGCGGGATCGTGGGCGTAGTCCGCGGCGTCGACGACGGGGTTCCAGCCCATCGCGTAGAGGTCCGAGACCTCCACCTCGTGTCCGGCGGCACTCAGCGCGCGCCGGCCCTCCGCGGCGAGGAAGGCGGTCAGCGAGCGGGGATCGGGATGGGACATGACCCAGAGAACGTTCATGCCGTCGATCCTCGAACGGCACCTTCGCCGCCACGACTGGCCCGATGGACAACATGTGCGAAGATCGGGCCATGACCGTCTTCGCGGCCGACGGCCGCCACCGGGTGGCCGTCCTGGTCCGCGACCGGATGCTGCCGTTCGAACTCGGCCTGGTGCACCGGCTGTTCGGCCAGGCCCGCGACGACACCGGCACTCCGCTCTACGAGGTCCTCACCTGCGCCCTCGCGCCGGGCGAGATCCGCACCGACACCGACTTCACCGTCACCGTCCCCCGCGGCCCCGAGGCGCTGGCCGAGGCGGACACCGTCTTCGTGCCCGGCGCGGAGAACGACCGCGCACCCGAGGCCGGCCCGCTCGACCCGGCGCTGACCGCCGCGCTCGCCCGGGTCCGGCCCGGCGCACGCGTCGCCTCCATCTGCACCGGCTCCTTCGTCCTGGCCCGGGCCGGACTGCTCGCCGGACGGCGGGCGACCACCCACTGGCGCTCCTCCGCGCTCTTCCGGGAGAGCTTCCCGGACGTCGACTTCGACCCCGGCGTCCTCTACACCGACGACCAGGGCGTGCTCACCTCCGCGGGCGCCGCCGCCGGCATCGACCTCTGCCTGCACATGATCCGCGCCGACCACGGCGCCGCCGTCGCCAACGAGGTGGCCCGCGCGACCGTCGTCCCGCCGCACCGCGACGGGGGACAGGCCCAGTACATCAGCCGGCCACTGCCCGAACCCGCGGTCTCCTCCACGAGCCGGGCCCGCGCCTGGGCACTCGCCAACCTCCACCGGCCCGTCACCCTGCGGGAGTTGGCGGCCCAGGAGGCCACCAGCACCCGCACGTTCACCCGCCGCTTCCGCGAGGAGATCGGCACCTCGCCGGGACGGTGGCTGACCCGGCAGCGCGTCGAGCGCGCCTGCGCCCTGCTGGAGCGCACCGACCTCTCCGTCGACGAGGTCGCCGCCGACGCCGGCTTCGGCACCGCCGGCTCCCTGCGCCTGCACCTGCAGGCCGAACTCGGTGTCTCCCCGACCGCCTACCGTGCCACGTTCCGGGGCAACGACCGATCGGCAGCGCACCGGTGAGAACGCGGCCACCGGCGTGGGCCCGGCTCGCGCCGGTGGCTACGGTGGTGGTGTGAAGACCCAGGTGATCGTCCTCAACGGTGGCTCCAGCTCAGGCAAGTCCGGGATCGTCCGCTGTCTGCAGACGCTGCTGCCCGGGCCCTGGCTGGCCCTCGGCACGGACACACTGGTCGACGCACTGCCGCCGTCACTGCGGGAGGCCGGCGACGGGATCGGGTTCGCCGACGACGGCGGGGTGAGCGTCGGCCCCGAGTTCCGTGCGGTGGAGGCGGCGTGGATCGAGGGGGTCGCCGCGATGGCCCGCGCGGGCGCCCGGATCGTCGTCGACGAGGTCTTCCTCGGCGGCGCCCACTCGCAACGACGATGGCAGCGTGCCCTGGGCGACCTGCCGGTGCTGTGGGTCGGCGTCAGGTGCGAGGCCGCGGTGGCCGCGGGCCGCGAGATCGCCCGGGGCGACCGGACCGCCGGAATGGCCGTGGCCCAGGCGGACCTCGTCCACCGGGGCGTGACCTACGACCTGGAGGTGGACACCACGCGCACGGAGGCGATGGGGTGCGCGCGCCTCATCGCCGCACGGGCCGGGTGACCGACACCACCGCCACCTCCCCCGAGAATTCTTCCGCACACGGGGCAACCCCGCACGGCCCCCACCCCGTTCCTCTGGTGTGAGCGACATACGAACGGCACGGGCACGATGGCGGGGGCATGACCGGCGCGATGGGCAACAGCGGCAGCGCGCGGGACTTCGAGGCGTTCGTCGAGGCCCGCGGACCCCGCCTGCTGCGCATGGCATGGCTGCTGACCGGGGACCCGCACCAGGCGGAGGACCTGCTGCAGACCGCGCTGGCGAAGGTGTGGCCCAAGTGGCCCCGCATCGCCGAGGAGCACCCCGAGGCGTATGTGCGCAAGACACTCGTCACCACGCACGCCTCCTGGTGGCAGCGCCGCTGGCGGGGCGAGGTGCCCCACGGCGAACTGCCCGACCGGCCCTCGACCGGCGACGCCTTCGCCGCCGTGGACCTGGAGCAGACCCTGGCCGCCGCCGTGCGGAGTCTGCCCCGGCGGCAGCGCGCCGTACTGGTGCTGCGCTACCTGGAGGACCTCTCGGTGGAGGAGACCGCGCAGATCATGGGCTGCAGATCCGGCACCGTCAAGAGCCAGAGCGTCAAGGCGCTCCGCACCCTGCGCACCGCCCTCGGCGACCGGCACCCGGACACCGACGGGCCCGGCACCGGGGGCGCGGCGCCGGTCTGTACCGCGGACGGGAGGCAGTCGCATGCATGACCACGACATGACGGACACCGGCGAGGACGCCGAACTGCGGGTGCTGCTGCAGCGGGTGGTCCCGCACCTGGAGGCGCCCGCCGACCGCATGCGCCAGGTGCGGCGCCGCGTCCGGCGCCGCCGCCGCAGGCGGGCCGCGGCGGCGGGCGCGCTGGCCGGGGCGGGCCTCGCGTTCTGGCTGGCCACCGGCTCGCCCGGAGCACCGCCGGACGCCGCGCTCCCGGCCGCGTCTCCGCCGGGGCAAGCGGACACGAACGTCCGGCGGTTCACCACCGCCTCCGGTCTGACCCTGACGCTGCCGCCCGGGTGGCGGGCCCTCGACGTGCCCCGCGGCGACGACACCGCCGTCGTCTACGCCGCCGTGCAGCCGCTCGACGCCGACCGGGTCCCCGCGGGCTGCGGCGACACCACCGGCACCGTGGACACGTTCACCTGCGCGCCCCTGACCGCGCTGGTGCGGGGCGGCGCCCTCGTCGCCTTCGAGACCCTCGACGGCGTGACGTCGACCCCGCCGCCCCGCACCCGGCTCACCCCGGACCCCGGGCCCGGCGACGTCTGCCGGAGCCTGGGCGGAAAACTGCAGTACGCCGCCCTCGTCCTGCCTGCCCCGCATCAGGCCCGCTCCGTCCTCCGGGTGAGCATCTGCCTGGGCGAGCCCCCGGCGACCCCGGCGAACCCGAACAGCCACGGCCCGAGTTCGTCACCCACGGTCGACCCCCGCCGGGACACCGCGCACGCCTTCGACATCCAGACCGCCCCCGACGGCACCGCCGAGGCCTGGGGCGACCTCCTGGACCAGGCCGAGGCGCTCATCGGATCCGCCCGCCACGACTGACGCCACGCACCGCCACCGCCCCGGTCCACCACCACACCCCCGCACCTCCTCGCCCTCGAAGGGTCCCCTCGTGATGCCCCAGTGCCGCCCTTTCCCGTCCCGCCCGGTCCGCCACGGCACCGCGGTCGCCGTCGGCGCCGTACTCCTCCTGTGCGGCTGTTCCGTCCCCTCGGACACCGGCGCCGGGGCGGAGCGGCCCGCCGGCCGCACCACACCCACGACCACCGCCGGCCGGCCCGGCATCACGGAGAAGGAGGTCCACGCCGCGCGCGTCCTGCCGGGCGTGGGACCGGCCCTGCTCGCCCGCATCCCCGACTCCACCGGCCAGGTCCTCCTCGTCACCGGCAAGGACCGCGACGGCAACACCGCCACCGCCCGCCTCTACCGGCGCACCCCCGACGGCTGGGAGCCCACGAGCGCATCCTGGCCCGCCCACAACGCGCTCAAGGGCTGGACCGACGATCATCGCATCGGCGACCTGCGGTCCCCCGTGGGCGCGTTCACCCTCACGGACGCGGGCGGCCTGCTGCCCGACCCGGGCACCCGGCTGCCCTACGACCAAGGGACCGGATTCCGGATCGCCGGCACGGGCTCACGGGGCGAACCGTTGGCCGGCTCCTTCGACTACGTCGTCGCGATCAACTACAACCGGCAGCCCGGCACCACCCCGCTGGACTGGACCCGCCCCGAGGGCCCCTCGAAGGGCGGTGGCATCTGGGTCCACGTCGACCATCACGGGCCCACCCAGGCCTGCGTCAGCATCGCCCGGGACCGCATGAAGGAACTGCTGCGCGCCCTGGACCCGTCCCGCAAGCCGATGATCGTCATGGGCGACGCCGCCTCCCTGGCCCGCTGACCCGCCCGGCACCCGGCCGGGCCCGCCACGTCGGCGGCCGGTGGCCCGGTCGGCCCCGTCCGGCGGGGGTGGTGCCGGAACGTAGGCTGCGGAGATGGACGAACCCCTGCCCACCGCCCTCGCCCTGGTGAGGGAACGGTTCCCCACCGCCCGGACGGCCTTCCTCGCCGGCAGCGTGCTGACCCACCGCCGCACGCCCACCTCCGACCTGGACATCGTGGTCCTCATGGACGGGCCGCCCGCCCCCGGCCGGGAGAACCTCGTCCACCGCGGCTGGCCCACGGAACTGTTCCTGCAGACGGAGGCCGTCTGGCGCGACTTCGCCGACAAGGAGACCGCGAAGCGGAGTTCGCCGCTGCTCGCGATGTGCTCCGAGGGCACCCTCCTGTTCGACGAGGACGGCCTGGGCGCCTCGCTCCAGGAAGAGGCGCGCAGACGCTGGGCCGCGGGCCCGCCCCCGCTCTCGGACGCCGAACGCGACTACCTGCGGTACATCGTGACCGACCTCCTCGAGGACCTGCGCGGCTGCACGGACCCCGCCGAGCGGGTCTACCTCGTCTCGCACCTCCTCCAACGCGCCGCGGAACTCGTGCTCCTGGCCGGCGGACACTGGCTCGGCGGCGGCAAGTGGCTCTCCCGACGCCTGGCCGCCGCCGACCCCGGCCTCCACCACGCGCTCCACGAGGCCGTCAGGGAGGCGGCCGACGGCAACACCAAGCCCTTCGAGGCCGCGGTGACGAGGGCACTGGACACCGCCGGCGGGCCCCTGTGGGAGGGATACCGCATCGGGTGAGCCGGGGAGCGCGACCGCCGCCACGCACCCCGCGAGGCACCTCGCCGCCCACCCCCGCGCGGGCGGAACGGATCGCCTATCGTCACTGACGTGCCCGATCTCGAACTGCGACACCTCAGGTATCTCATCGCCGTGGCGGAGACCGGCAGCATCACGCGGGCGGCACAGCGGCTGACGATGACCCAGCCGGCGCTCTCGCGGGCGGTCAGGACGCTGGAGCGCACGGTCGGCGTCCCCCTTTTCGTACGCGGCTCCCGCACCACCGAACTGACCCCCGCCGGAGCGGCGTTGCTCACCGAGGCGTACGCCCTGGTGGACCGCTCCCGGGCGGCCCTGGACCGCGTCCGCGGCACGGCCTCCACCGCGGAGACCCTCACCGTGACCGCCCCGGTCTGCGACATCCCGGCCGTGACGGCGGCGAGCCGGTCCTTCGAGGCCGGCCGTCAGGGCGTACGCGTCGAGGTCGTGCCGCGCGAATGGCTCTCCGAGGCCGAGGAGTTGCGCAGGGGCGCGGTGCACGTCTCGTTCCTGCGGGACAGCCACGACCGGGAAGGGCTGGACGTCCACCGGCTCGCCCACGAACCCCGCATGGTGCTGCTCCCCGCCGGCCACCCCCTCGCCGGCCGCGAGCGGCTGACGCTCCTCGACCTGCGGGAGGAACCGGTCACCCACTGGGCAGGCATGACACCCGAGGAGGCGGACCACTGGACCGGCGCGGACACCGACCCGCGCCCGCGCCGGCACGGCCCCCTCGTACGGAACGCGACCGATGTACTGGCCGCCGTCGTCCTCGGCCGGGCCGTCGCCTTCGCCCACGGCTCGACACTGCCCCCCGTGCTCCCCGGGCTCCGCGTCCGGCCGGTCGAGGGCCTCTCCGGGAGCAGCCTCGACGTCGCGGTGCCGGCGCACGGCGCGCACCCGTTGGCCGAGGAGTTCCTCGCCCACGCACGCGAGCACTGGGCCGGGGCATGCCGCTGAGGCATGACCACCGCTGCCGCATCGGCATTACCGAGGTGATCACCGCCGCTGATTGGATCATCGGACACCACCCGCCACGGCCGGCCGCACCGGGCCGCCCGTACACCCCGACTGGAGTGCCGTGACATTCACCGTCTCGCCGGAGCCCTGGGACAGCGCCGACGGCGACCGCCTCCGCAACGACATGGAGAAGGAACTCGCCGCCCGCTACGGCATCCCGGACCAGGAGACCGACAAACCGACGGCGGAGAACGTCGACGTGTTCCTGATCGCCCGTGACGCCGCCGGCGGGGCCACCGGCTGCGGCGCCCTCCGCCTGCTGCCCGACGGCACCGGTGAGATCAAGCGCATGTACGTGTCCCCGGACGCCCGCGGCACGGGCGTGGCCACGGGCATCCTGCGCGCGCTGGAGGAGCACGCACGCCGACGAGGGGTGGAGACCGTCCAGTTGTCGACCGGCGTCGAGCAGCCCGACGCGATCCGCTTCTACGACCGCGAGGGCTATCGCCGCACCGACGGCTACGGCCCCTACAAGGGCCACCCCCTCGCCGTCTGCTTCGACCGCCGACTGACCTGAGGCCCGTTGTCGGAGGCCGCTGGTAGGAGTTGGTCACCGCGCGACCCACTTCACCGCCACCCCTTCGACGAGGTGTCACCTCACGCGACCTCCCCTGCCCTCCGCCACCGCAGACACGGACCGTGTCCACGGCATGCTGTTGCTCGACACCGGCGACGACGAGGACGCCTGGGAGGACGTCCTGTGGCGCATGGGCGAACTGCCCGGCGTACAGGACCCCTCCCCGGGGCCCGCGGCCGATGCCGGCAGGGGTACGGCGGTTCCCCGCCGCCTTCTCGTGGCGCACGACCCCGCATGGCGCGGCGCCACCGCCGAGGAGGCCGCCCCGGACCGGCCCGGGGTGTGGGTGCCGGACCTGGTCGTCCTCACCGACGAACGGACCGAACGGCATCCGGACATACGCCCGCTGCCCGCCTTCCGGGGCGGGGACACCTTCTGGATCACACCGCGGCACGCGGCCATGACCTACCTGGTGCTGCACCGCCTCCACCTCGGCTTCACCTTCGACGACTTCGCCACGTGGGGGCCCCTCGACCTGGACCGGGAGTCCGTGGACGAGGGGGACGAGGTGGACGAGGAGCGGTACGGGCCCGTGGGCGCCGAGCTGGAGAAGCGGGACGCTCCGCCCCGGTACACCAGGCCGGCCCGCGAACTGCCCGCGCTGCTCCAGGACACGGATCTCCTGGTGCGCACCGACTTCGGCGACGACGCGGCCTGGGCCGCCCTGGTCGAGCCGGTGCGCAGGCCCCCGCACAGCGATGTCATCGATGACTTCGGTCCCTACCTCCGATTCGTGGACGACCCGGCCTTCGCGGGAGCCACCCCCGAGCAGGTGATGGCGCAGCTCCGCTTCGGCGACGGCGAGGACGTCTCCGACGTCCTCCTGATCGCCGACGCCGTCACCCTGAGCGCCCCGGGAAGCCGATGCTCGCGGTGCCCCTCGCGGAGGACATCGGCCTCACCTTCCTGGTGGAACCGGAAGAGGTGGGAACCATGATCGCCAACCTGGGTGTGGGCAACCAGGGTCTCTCGTGGTCGCCGATGCCGGCTACGGCGTCAGCACGCCCTTCCGGCTCGGCCTCGAGGAGCGAGGGCTGGCCTATGTCCTGGCGTTGACCGGGAAGGAAGTCGCCCACCGGGAGAATGCCCGGCCGCACCGGCCCGCTTACGGCGGGCTCGGTCCGCCGACGCTGCCCCGCTACCGCACCCCACCACGAGCCGTCCGCGCCCTCACGGCCGAGGCCGGTGCCGGCCGGTTCACCGAGGTGACCTGGCGCCAGGGCAGCAAAGGCGCAATGACCTCACGGTTCGCGGTCCTGACCGTCCGGCCTG
The DNA here is from genome assembly GCF_036189845.1 of Streptomyces griseoaurantiacus. Taxonomy (NCBI): domain Bacteria; kingdom Bacillati; phylum Actinomycetota; class Actinomycetes; order Kitasatosporales; family Streptomycetaceae; genus Streptomyces; species Streptomyces griseoaurantiacus. Next base: position 7,380,624 of record NZ_CP108326.1, read on the forward strand.
CGGGCAAGCAGTCCCTGGCCGCAGCTCAGGAGGCGGGCGGCGGCCGCAACCGTTGGGACGGAGTCCTGCCCACCCAGACGCTCCTGGCCGAATGGCCCGAGGACCAGGATGCGCCGACCGGTTACTGGACATCGAACCTGCCCGCCGCCACCCCGGTCGCCGACCTGGTGCGGTGGGCGAAGATGCGGTGGCGGATCGAACACGACTACCGCGAGCTCAAGCACGGCCTGGGCCTGGACCACTTCGAGGGCCGCACCTGGCGCGGCTGGCACCACCACGTCACCCTCGTCACCGCCGCCAAGGCATTCCTCACCCTCAGGGGGCTCGCCCCGAAAGCCCATACACCGGCCTGACCCTCTACCAGGTCCTCGACCTTCTCCAGGACCTGCTCAGGTGCTGGACCGGTGCATGCGCCACCTGCGGACGCCCCCTGCCCAGCCCACGAAACCGCCACAGACAGCCCAGAACCTAACGAAGCACTACTAGTGATCTGAGTCAGAGATTCGTCGGCAGTATGCGGCGACTTTGTCGAGGATCTCGTCGGCGGTCTTCGTCCAGACGAACGGTCTTGGGTGCTCGTTCCAGTCGGCGAGCCAGGCCCGGATGTCGCGTTCGAGGGCCTGGACCGAGCGGTGGACGCCGCGCTGAGCTTCTTCTGGGTCAGCTCGGCGAACCACCGCTCGACCAGGTTCAGCCAGGACGCGCTGGTCGGCGTGAAGTGCAGATGGAACCGCGGGTGAGCCAGCAGCCACTTCTTGATGTCGGGTGTCTTGTGGGTCGCGTAGTTGTCCAGGATCAGGTGAATCTGCAGGTCATCCGGGACTTCCCTCTCGAGCTTGGCCAGGAACTTCCTGAACTCCGCCGCCCGGTGGCGGCGGTGGAGGGAGCCGATGACCTTGCCGGTGGCGACTTCGAGGGCGGCGAACAGGGTCGTGGTGCCGGCCCGGACATAGTCGTGGCTGCGGCGCTCCGGAACACCAGGCATCATCGGCAGGACCGGCTGGGAGCGGTCCAGGGCCTGGATCTGCGACTTCTCGTCCAGGCAGAGAACGAGCGCCTTCTCCGGCGGATCGAGATAGAGACCGACGACGTCGCGGACCTTGTCGATGAACAACGGATCGGTCGACAGCTTGAACGTCTGCGACCGATGCGGCGCCAGGGCGAACGCCCGCCAGATCCGCGAGATCGCCGACTGCGACATGCCGGTGGCCGCGGCCATCGACCTGGTCGACCAGTGGGTGGCGTTCTTCGGCTTCTCCTCCAGCGTCTTGATGATCACCCGTTCGACGTCGGCGTCGGTGATCTTCCTCGGGACGCCGGGCCTGGGGTCGTCGCACAAGCCGTCCAGGCCGCGCTCGATGAACCGGCGCCGCCAGGTGCGGACCGTGTCCGGAGCGATCCGCAGCCGGCGCGACACCTCCATGATCGAGTGCCCCTCGGCGCACTCCAGCACGATCCGCGACCTCTGAGCCAACGCCTGGGCCGTCGTCCGGCGCCGTAACCAGCCTTCCAGCACAGCCCGCTGGGCATCAGTGACCGACAACGGCGGAATCTTCGGCCCCGGACGACTCATGCCCGACTAACGACGAATCTCTGACTCAGGTCACTAGGTTCTGTCCGGCGGATCATGTGACTGGCTGGTCACTCGTTGGTTCGGTCATGGGTCGGGGGGATCTGACGAATCGCGAGTGGTCGTTACTGGAGCCGCATCTGCCACCTCTGGGTGGCCAGGACGGCCGGTGGAACGACCACCGCACCGTGATCAATGGGATCCTTTTCCGGATCCGGACCGGTGTTCCGTGGCGTGACCTGCCGGAACGCTACGGCTCGTGGAAGACCGTCTATGAGCGACATCGCCGCTGGTCGGCGGACGGCACCTGGGACCGGATCCCGCACGCGGTTCAGGCCGATGCCGACCTGGCGGGTGGATCGACTGGTCGATGGCCGGGGTCGACTCGACGTCGTGCCGGGCCCATCAGCAAGCGGCCGGTGCCCGCAAGGCCAAGCCGCGGGTCCCGAAAAAAGGACGACGCCCCGGCACCACCGGCCCGACGAGGGACTCGGACGATCCCGGGCGGCCTGACTTGCAAGATCCACCTCGCGGGCGAAGGTGGCTGCCGTCCCATGGCCCTCCTGCTCACGCCGGGCCAGTGGGGCGATGCCCCACAGATGATCGAGGTCCTGGACCGCATCCGGGTCCTCCGGCCCTTTGGCGGACGCCCCCGGACACGGCCCGAGCACATCAGCGGCGGCAAGGCATACAGCTCTCGCCGCAACCGCCGCTACCTGCGCAGACGTCACATCCGGCACACGATCCCGGAACCGAAGGATCAGCGGGCCAACCGCCAACGCAGGGGCAGAGCCGACGGCAGGCCCGCCGGCTCCGACCGCGACCGCTACCGCCGGCGCAACGAGGTCGAGCGGACCATCATCCGGCTCAAGAACTCCCGCGCGGTCGCCACCCGTTACGACAAACGGGCCTACGTCTTCCACGGCACCATCACCGCCGCAGCGATCCGGCTCCGGCTCCGCCAGTGATCCGCCGGACAGAACCTAATTCTCCCCGTCGATCACATCCCCGATCAGCGTCAAAGGGAGCGAAGGACGCGGTAGCGGTCCGCCAGGGCGCGCTGAGTTACAGCCGCGTTCTCATCCAGCCATTCGTAGGCATGTGGCGTCCCGGGATGAACGTGGAGCTCGAGCGGGACGTCGGCGGCCGCCAGTTTCTGCGCGTAAGCGAGGCTCTCGTTCCGCAGGAGATCGAGATCGCCCACCTCGATGTAGGCGGCCGCCAGACCACGGGCATCGCTCAATCGCGCGGGAGAGGTCGTCTCCGAGGCCGGACCATCGGCGCGGGCGTTCCAGGAGGTCGCGTTCATGCCAGCGGTCCATGCGAGGAAGGGGTCGAGGGCCGAGCTGGCGACCGTGGTCCTATCGTCGAGCATGGGGTACAGCAGTATCTGCTGGGCGATCGTGATTCCACGGTCCCTCGCCAGGACGGCGGCCGACGCCGCGAGCCCTCCGCCCCCGCTGTCACCCATCACGGCGATGCGCGTAGGGTCCACCGCCAGCCGGTCTGCTTCCTCAAGCAGCCACATCACCCCAGCGAAAACGTCCTCGCTGAGCTGCTGGCCTTTTCCCTCGGGAGCCACGCGGTAGCCGACCGACAAGATGGGGACGGACGTCTCGGCCACGTAGACACGCATCCTGCGATCGTAGTGATCGAGGGTGCCGGCCACCTGACCGCCTCCGTGAGCGTAGACGACGGCGGAGCCGGGACGGGCGCCACCCTTGCTGTACCAACGGGCCTCGAGCGAGACGTCACCGCCGACGGGGATGGAGACGTCCTCTCGATCGACACCGGCCGGGACGGGCGGCGCGAGCCTGCCCATTTCGGTGTACTGGTAATTGATTCGATCGCGTAGTGCCCGCACATCGTTCGCGGGAGGATCGGGCATGCTCAAAAACTCCGGAGGGAGTTGCGCCAGCGCCTGCGCGAGCTGATCGTCGAGACGGTAATCGGTCATTGATGTTCTCCTCAAGACGTGAGTCGAGGCCGGGGCGCGCCCAATAACTTAATGTCGAAGCAGAGCCCGAAGCATGCCCAGGTCGTGCCTCCCGCTGCATCCGGTACGCCGAGCGGCTGAATGGCCCACAATGCGTCGCACTCGAAAGGCATCGACTTCTTCGAACCATTCACCGCAGAGCGGAATTTCAGGAATTTCGGGCGAGGTTTGCCCGCAGGACCTCTTCGAGGTTGAGTTCGACCTCGCGCGTGTGAGCGCCAGCCGCAAGTGCTGCCTTAGCGAGTTCCCCGGAGGCAGGGGTGAATGTTTCCCCGAGGTAGCGGTCCTCCGCGCGCAGTGCATCCTCGAGTGGGCCGTCGGCAGCGTCGATCGCCTTGGTAGCTGCGACGCGGACACCTTCGGGCAGGTTGGCGATGGTCAGTGCGACCCAGTTGACATAAGCGTCCAGCTCCGCGGCGGGCAAGGCCCGGTTCACCCATCCCCAACGCTCGGCGGTCGCGGCGTCGACGAGGCCGCCTGTGAGCACGATCTCGAGGGCGCGAGCGCGACCCACGAGACGGGGCAGGTGAGCAGTTGCGCCAGCGCCGGGGACGATACCCGTAAGGGTCTCGAACTGGCCGAATGCGGCGGTTTCGAGCGCTGCGAAGCGGAGGTCCAGGCTGGAGATCATCTCGGGGCCGCCGCCACGGGCAAGTCCTGCGACCTTCGCGATGGTGGTCTGGGGCAGACGCCGCCAGCGTTCGTGGAGCCGCATCATCGGGCCGGTTCCGACGAGCGTCTCCTCCGCGATCGGCAGGGCAGCGTACGTCTCAGGGTTCTCGACGAATGTCAGGTCGCCGTGCGCCATGAAGAACTCCGGGTTGGCGCTCTGGACGACGATGACGTGCAGGTCGGGATCGTTCTCGGCCGATGCGGCAACGGCGTCCAAATCGAGGAGGAGTTGGGCCGTCATGAGGTTGACGGGCGGGACATCGATCGAGACCCACAGCACGCCGCCCTGGCGCTTCAGGTGGAGGGTGGTCAGGGGCTGCTCAGGCATGGTTTTCCTTTGATCGGGGTGGTATTTCTGGTATACCTGGTGCATGGCAGGTACTTCAACGAAACCTGGTACCCCTGGAGACCAGGCCGCCCCGGGCACCATCGTTGGTCCGCAGCGTGAACTCCTGGATCAGATCCTCGATAAATGGGGTCAGCTGCTACTGACGTCGCTGTGCCAGCAACCGCGACGCTTCAACGAACTCAAGCGAGAAATTGACGGGATCACGCAGAAGTCTTTGACGCAGGCGCTGCGTCGCCTGGAACGCAACGGCCTCGTCGAACGTCAGGTGCTGGAGCAACGTCCCATTGCCGTGGAGTACCGCATCACACCGCTCGGGCGCACTCTCGATAAGCCATTCTTGACCCTTCTTGCATGGACGGCCGATCACCTCGCCGAAGTGGAACAGCACAGGGATGCGTACGACGCTGACAACCGTTAGCTTGCGGCTCGGTTTGCTACCTCCAGCGCCGCCCGTGTCGCTAAGGGCTGTCCCGTAATGCCTGCTGGATCAGCGTGCGGCGTCAGATGCGGTGCATCGCAAGGCGGAGGGGCGTCCGCATACTGGATGTATGCGGACGTTCCGACAACGCGGCGAGTTGCCGTAGCTGTCGTCGCACGCCCGCCGGGGATTGCGGGACAGCCCTTAGCCTCGATCTTTCTTGACGGTCCGCCGACTCCGTCGGCGGACCGTTTAGTTTTCGGTGGCTGATGCCGGGCAAGCCGACAGTCCGTGTGCCGCCTCGAGTGGGCGCCGGGCTCCACTGCTCCGGTAGGGATGGTGCTCCTCGTAGGGGCGTGAAGTCGCTGGTCCTCCGGGCTTCGGCAGAAGAGCGAGCCCGTGCGAGAACTGTGGTGATTTCGCCGGTCCACGGCCAGTGGCGGGCGATGCGGAGGATGCGACGCCGGCCAGTCGTGAAGAGTTGGGCAACCGCGGAGAAGAGGCGGAGTCGAAGCCGGCGGGGCTACCAGAGCGGGGCCTTCAGGCCAGGGCGAGCATGGGCATCCAGGCCAGCAGGTCGAGTTCGAGCTGGACAAGGACCGCGCAGTTGACCAGTAACTGCTGGGAAGCCGGCCATCAGTCTCGTGTCCGGAGTGCTGCCGCAGGTCCAGGAGGCAGCGCAGCCGGACACCCGGCTCACCCGGCTCGTAGGTAGTGCGGTCCTGCGGTCCGCCGGGGCGGTCGCCCACCGTGTGGCGAGCAGTTCCTGGACCGTGAACGCAGTCTCGTCATCGGCGGCGGCGACCTCCACGACCGGGAGTCCCCGCTCCGCCAGCTGCGCCTCGTCGATCGGCTTCATACCCGGCACGACGCGCCGGTGCCCGCCAAAGGTCTCGCGTTCGGGCAGCGTCACCCGACCGGGTACGCAGCATCTTGAGTGCTGGCCCTCCGCCGCGCGCTGCAAGCGCTGTGCCTCACCGTTTTCGGTAGGACCATTCCACCCACACGGGCGCCGCACTCGAGGAACGCCCGACAGTCCCCCCCTCAAGGGCTGCCATCAACGGCGCATGCTCACCACCGTGCTGCGCGGGCCAGCCTAGGGCTGCGTCCGGGCCCCGTCCTGTGCCGACGGGGCGGCACCGGACAGGGCCCGCAGGTCGGCGAAGGCCCGCTGGAGATGTGTCTCCAGGTCCTGCGAGGGGTCGTCGATCCAGGCCTGGGCGGCGTGATGGAAGGTGCCCCAGCCGGTCTGCGCGGCGAGGCCCGCCAGCCGACCGGGGACACCCCGCCGCCGCAGGGCCTCCGTCAGCGCCTCGACGAGCGACGCCGCCTTGGCCATGTCGCGTTCGCGAAGCGCCGGTGTCACGGCGATGATGGCCAGCCGCGGCTCGGTGAAGGGGCGGTTCTCCTCGAGGATCCGTCCGGCCGTCCGGAAGGCGCGCAGCAGCATGTCGAGCGGCGCCAGGTCGCCGGGCGCCTCCTCCACGGCCCGCACCAGCGCGTCCCGCAGGTCGGCCTCGCCGTCGAAGAGCACCTCCCGCTTGTCCGGGAAGTGCCGGAAGAACGTCCGCTCGTTCACGCCGGCGCGAGCGGCGATCTCGGCCGCCGTGGTCCGGTCGTATCCGCGTTCCCGGTACAGCTCGAGGGCCGCCTGCTGGAGGCGGCGACGCGCTTCTGCTCCGCTGCGTGGCACCCGTCGAGCATACATGCGGGCCAGTGACTGGCGTTACTTGACGCCATTCACTGGCACTACGTAATGTCAGTGAATGGCGCTAAGAAGCGCCAGTCACTGACGTGTCCTGGAGTTCCCCATGCATGTGTTCGTCACCGGCGGTTCCGGCCAGACCGGTCCCGCCGTCGTCACCGAGCTTCTCGCGGGCGGTCACACCGTCACCGCCCTGGCGCGCTCGGACGCCGCCGCCGCCCGGCTGGAGGCGCTCGGCGCCACCCCGCACCGCGGCTCCCTGGACGACCTCGACAGCCTCCGCAGGGGCGCCGAGGCGGCCGACGGCGTCCTGCACATGGCCTACGGGGGCGACTTCTCCGACCTCGACGACATGAAGCGGCGCGACCGGGCCGCGATCGAGGCGCTCGGCGGACCGCTGGAGCACTCGGGCAAACCGCTCGTCGTCACCTCAGGCACGCTGGTCCTGCGCGAGGGCCGGGTGAGCGGCGAGCGGGACGAACCGGACACGGCCGGCCTCGCCGGCTTCCGCCTCGTGGGGGAGCGGGCCTGCCTGGACCTCGCCGCCCGCGGAGTGCGCGCGAGCGTGGTCCGCCTCGCCCCCACCGTGCACGGCCCCCGGGACCACGGCTTCGTCCCCATGCTCATCGCCACCGCACGGCGGACCGGCGTCTCGGCCTACGTCGGGGAGGGCGCCAACCGGTGGCCCGCGGTGCACCGCGAGGACGCGGCGGTCCTGTTCCGCCTGGCCCTGGAGAAGGCACCCGCGGGCAGCGTGCTGCACGGGGTGGACGAGAGCGGCGTCACCCTGCGCACGGTCGCCGAGACGATCGGCCGGGGCCTCGGCGTGCCCGCCGCCTCGGTCGCCCCCGAGGAGGCCGCGGCCCACTTCGCGAACCCGTTCATGGCCCGCGTCTACGCCTTCGACGGCCCCGCCTCCAGCGCCCGCACCCGGACACTGCTCGGCTGGTCCCCCCGGCGTCCCACCCTGCTCGAGGACCTGACGCACGGCGACTACCTCACGCGGCCGGCCGCCTGACCGGGCGACGGGCCCGCCGGACGGCCCGCACCGGGCCGCCGGTCAGTCCGGCGCGGCGATGCGCCGGGCGGTCGCCACCACGAACGCCCGTCGGCGAGCCAGTTCCGCCGGTGCGACGGTCGCCTCGCCGGTCAGCATCTCGGCCACCTGCGGGAGGCTGTACCAGCTCGTCACCAGGCCGATGACGGCGAACATCAGGTACCCGGGGTCGACCCCGGGGTCGATCGCCTGCCGCTCCTGGGCCCGCCGGGTCGCCGCCACCTTCCGGCGATAGTGCTCCGCCCGGGCCCGCAGGTCGGTGGAACGGTCGGCCCGCAGCCCCTCCCAGAGCAGCAGGCGCGCCAGTTCCGGGTGCGCGGCGTAGTAGTCGAAGGTGCGGCCCGCGACCTCGCCCAGGTCGCCGAAGTCGATCCCGTCCGGCGCGGCCGCGGCCGAGAGCCGCTCCAGTGCCTCGGTGACGACGGTGGCGAAAAGATCGTCCTTGTCCCCGAAGTACGCGTACAGACGCTCCTTGTTGACGCCGGCCCTCCGGGCGATCCGGGTCATCGTGGTGCCGTCGGGGCCGCGCTCGGCGAATTCCGCGGCTGCGGCCTCCCGCAGACGCCGCTGAGTCTCTGCGCTGTCGCGAACCATGGGGGCAGCGTACCGACACCAACGTTGGCGACGGGTGTAGGGTGGCGGCTCGTCCGCCGCCAACGTTGTTGTTGGTTCAGCGGTTCCGTGGACCGGCCGGCGCCCACGCGCCCGCCCGAGCCCTCGGTGCCGAGTTCTGGAAGGAAAGAACGATGAGAGCAGTGGGGTTCACCGAGTTCGGAGGGCCGGAGGTGCTCGGTGTGCACGACCTTCCGGACCCGCACCCGGGCGCCGGGGAGGTCCGGATACGTGTCCGGGCGGCCGCCGTCAACCCGACCGACGTGGCGAGCCGGACCGGCCTGCTCGGGGTCGGCACCTCGCGCCCGCCCTACATCCCGGGCGCCGAGGCGGCGGGGGTGATCGACGAGGTCGGAGCGGGCAGCACCTGGCGGATCGGCGAGGAGGTGATGACCATGGCCGTGCCGATGTCCGGGCACGGAGGGGCCTACGCCGAGTACCTCCTCGCTCCGGACGACTCCCTCGCGCGCGTCCCCGCGGGCACCTCGCTCGAACAGGCGGCGACGCTGCCGATGAACGGCCTCACCGCCCTCCAGATCCTGGAACTCATGTCCCTGAGTCCCGGGGAGCGCCTCGTGGTCACCGGCGGGGCCGGGGTGGTCGGCAGTCTCCTCGTCCAGCTCGCCAGGCGCCGGGGACTGACCGTGATCGCGGACGCGGCGCCGAAGGACTTCCCGCTGCTCCGCTCGCTCGGCGCCGACCACGTCCTCGAGCGCGGCGACGACCTCGCGGCCCGGATCCGCGCCGTCCTCGGCGACGGTGTCGACGCGGTGGCCGACACCGCGCTGCTGCACGAGAAGGTCGTGCCGGCACTGCGCGACGGCGGCATGTTCGTCTCACTGCGCCGTTGGAGGGGAGAGCCCGAGCGCGGCATCCGTCACGAGGCCGCCTGGGTCCCCGACGAGTACCGCTCCCCGGAGAAACTCGACGCGCTCCGCGAGGCCGTCGAGGACGGCGGGCTCGTGCTGCGCGAGGCGGACGCGCTCCCCGCCGAGGAGGCGGCGCGGGCCCACCGCCTGCTCGAGGCCGGCGGCCTGCGCCGACGGATCGTCCTGACCTTCTGACCGCCCGCACGACGCCCGGCCTCCCGGCCGCCGTCGGCGCCCGGCCCGGCCCTCAGCCCACCCGGGGCCAGCCGCGCAGCAGCGCGGCGATCCGGGAGGCGGTGCACGCCGGATCGCGCAGCAGGTCGCGCAGGGCGAGCGCGTCCTCGCGCGCGGGTTTGACCGTGATCCCCGAGGCCTCCAGGTACATCACCCCGGTCGCGGCCGCCACGGCCAGGTTGGAGCGTTCCAGCCAGCGGCAGCGTCCGAGGAGGTGCACCAGCGCGGCGGCACGGGCGTAGGGGCCGTCGTAGACGGGGGTGTCCAGCAGTTCCGCCCGGTGGCAGGCGACCGCGGCGACGGGCACCCCGTAGTCCTCGGGGGCGGGGTCCGCCGCGCCCGCGACCTCGGCGACCTGCAGGATCCAGGGGACGTCGATGTGCAGGTCCATTACGCGGCGTGCGCTCCCCGGGCGCGGCGGTCGGCGTCCTCGGCCTCGTCGAACACCGCCTGGTGCTCGTCGAGGAACCGCCGCGCCGCCTCCAGACCGCGCTGCCGCAATCCGTCGGCGTCCTCCCGTACGAGCGCGGCGATGTAGTCGCCGACGCTCATGCCGCGGTCCTTGGCCCGGGCCGTGGCCAGTTCCGCGATCTCGTCGTCGACCCGCCAGCCCTTCTGCGTCTTCGCCATGCCCCGATGGTAACAGCTGGTACCACCACGGGGGAGGGGCGTTGTCAGTGGCGGCAGGCAGGATGACCGGCATGACTACTCCCGCAGCAGTGATCATGGATGCCGCCGCCTACGCGCAGGCCGTCGAGGACGCGGTGACGGCCTCGGCCGCCTACTACGCGGACGGGACCTCCGCACTGGACGACGAGGCCTACGACCGGCTGGTGCGGGGCATCGCCGCCTGGGAGGCGGACCATCCCGAGCAGGTGCTGCCCGGCTCCCCGACGGGAAAGGTCGCCGGCGGGGCCGTGGAGGGCGACGTCCCGCACACGGTGGCGATGCTGAGCCTGGACAACGTGTTCTCGCCGGAGGAGTTCACCGCCTGGACCGCCTCCCTCGCCCGCCGCGCGGGCCACGAGGTCGAGCGGTTCAGCGTCGAACCCAAGCTGGACGGGCTCGCCGTCGCCGCCCGCTACACGAAGGGCCGGCTGGAACGGCTCATCACCCGCGGGGACGGGACGGCCGGGGAGGACGTCTCGCACGCCATCGGCACCATCGAGGGACTGCCCGTCGAACTGGCCGAACCGGTCACCGTGGAGGTGCGCGGCGAGGTCCTGATGACGACCGCCCAGTTCGAACACGCCAACGAGGTGCGCACCGCACACGGTGGGCAGCCCTTCGCCAACCCCCGCGGCGCCTCGGCGGGCAGCCTGCGCGCACGGGAGCGCGCCTACACCGTGCCCATGACGTTCTTCGGCTACGGCCTGCTGCCCCTGCCCGGGACCGACACGGCACTCGCCACCCGGCTCGCCGACGAGGCGCACAGCGAACTGATGGCGCGGGCCGCCGCGTACGGGATCAACACGACCGCCACCACCGCGGTGCCCGGCAGCACCGCCGGCACCGTCACGGAGGTGCTGGACCGGGTGCGGGAGATCGCCGCCCTGCGCGCCGAGCTGCCCTTCGGCATCGACGGCATCGTCATCAAGGCCGACCTCGCCGCCGACCAGCGCGCGGCGGGCTCGGGCTCACGCGCCCCGCGCTGGGCCATCGCCTACAAGCTGCCGGCCGTCGAGAAGATCACCCGGCTGCTCGAAGTGGAGTGGAACGTCGGCCGCACCGGCATCATCGCCCCGCGCGCCGTACTGGAGCCGGTCGAGATCGACGGCGCCACCATCACCTACGCCACCCTGCACAACCCCGCCGACATCACCCGCCGCGACCTGCGGCTGGGCGACCGGGTCATGGTCCACCGGGCCGGCGACGTCATCCCACGCGTCGAAGCCCCCGTCGCCCATCTGCGCACCGGCGAGGAGCAGCCCATCGTCTTCCCCGCCGTCTGCCCGCGCTGCGGGGCAGGAATCGACACCGGCGAGCAGCGCTGGCGCTGCGAGAACGGCCGCAACTGCCACCTGGTGGCCGCCCTGTCCTACGCGGCGGGCCGCGACCAGCTCGACATCGAGGGCCTCGGCCACACCCGCGTCGTCCAGCTCGTCGACGCCGGCCTCGTGACCGACCTCGCCGACCTGTTCAGCCTCACCAGGGAGCAGCTCCTCGGTCTGGAGCGGATGGGCGAGACCAGCACCGACAACCTCCTCGCCGCCCTGGAGACGGCCAAGGGCAGGCCGCTGGCGCGGGTGCTGTGCGCCCTCGGCATCCGCGGCACCGGCCGGTCCATGTCCCGCCGCATCGCCCGGCACTTCGCGACCATGGACCACATCCGCGCCGCGGACGCGGAGGCCATGCGCCGGGTCGAGGGCATCGGCACCGAGAAGGCCCCCTCGATCGTCGCCGAACTGGCCGAACTGGCGCCCCTCATCGACAGACTCGTCGCCGCCGGCGTCAACATGACCGAACCCGGCGCCACCCCGCCCGCCCCCGAGGAGCCCACCACCGGCGAGCAGGCCGAGGACACGCGGGGAGGCGCGGAGGCCGCCGAGGAGAGCCCGGGCGGGCCACTGGCCGGGATGACCGTGGTCGTCACCGGCGCGATGACCGGCCGCCTGGAGAAACTGAGCCGCAACCGGATGAACGAACTCGTCGAGCAGGCCGGCGGCCGTTCCTCCTCCAGCGTCTCCAGGAAGACGACTCTCGTCGTCGCCGGGGAGGGCGCGGGCTCGAAGCGGGCCAAGGCCGAGAGCCTCGGGATCCGCCTGGCCACCCCGGAGGAGTTCGCCGCCCTCCTCGCCGACCACCTCGACTGAGGGCCACTACGAGACCACCGCCCCCGCCTCCGCCTCCGCGCCCCCGTACCCAGGGGCTCAGCCGACCGTCTGGGTGCCGATGACGGACAGCAGACGGAGTTTCTCGTAACTCTCCGAGCCGGGGGCGGCCGTGTAGACGAGCAGCCGGTGCGACTGCTCGGTGTCCAGGAGGGACTGGCAGTTCAGCTCCAGGAGCCCGACCTCCGGGTGGAGGAACCGCTTGACCTGCTGAGGGCCGACACCCACCTCGTGGGTGTCCCACAGTGCGCGGAACTCCTCGCTGCGCTCCAGCAGCAGCCCGGCGTAGTGCGCCGCCCGCGAGTCCGGACCCCGCAACGTCGCGACCTCCCGCAGCCCGGACGTGAACATGCGGGAGAGATGGGCGTGGTCCTCCGGCGCGTACAGGGTGCGGGTCTCGGGCCGGGCGAACCAGCGATAGCCCATGCTGCGCTCGGGACCGGTGAACCGTGTGGTGTCACCGGTGAGGGCCACACCGAGCGGGGTCTGGCGCAGGGTCTCCCCGAGTTCGCCGACGATCTCGGCGGGGGTGTCGGCGAGACGGTCGAGGATGCGCAGCAGACCGGGGCCGACGTGGTCCCCGGCCGCGCCGCGCACGGGCGGACCGAGCCCGATGAGACGGAACAGATGGTCGCGCTCCTCCAGGGACAGATGCAGCCCCTGCGCGATCGAGGCGGCCATCTGCGGGGAGGGCTGCGGGCCGCGCTCGCGCTCCAGCCGGGCGTAGTAGTCGGTCGACATGTGGCAGAGCGCCGCGACCTCCTCGCGCCGCAGACCACTCGTCCTGCGGCGCTGCCCACGGGGCAGCCCCACGTCCTCGGGCTGCAGCGACTCCCGCCGGTGCCGCAGGAACGCGGCCAGTCCGGCCCGGTCGATCGTCATGTTCCCTCCTCCGTGACGCCTCCTTTTCTACCGCCTCCCACCAGTGGTCACGGCGGCCCACCACGGATCGTCGATCCCCCTCTGGGAGCGGCGCCGGGCCCATGACGCGCCCGGTCGTCCCCGCACCGCACCGGCCTCACCCCCTCACCCCGCTTGCCACGGCGAAACGCGAGGTAAGTCCCCCGTGTCCACGGCCCCGCGATCAGTGGCTAGGCAGGCCCTGCACCCGGCCGGCGGACTGCGTCACGGTGGTCTCACCGCACACCACGAAGGAGCCCACTCATGCCACGTACCGACATCGACATCACCGTCCCCGACCTGTCGGGCAGGCGCGCCGTCGTCACCGGCGCGAGCGACGGCATCGGACTCGTCCTCGCCACCCGCCTCGCGGCCGCCGGAGCCGAGGTGCTCCTGCCGGTCCGCAATCCCCGCAAGGGCGAGGCGGCACTGGCCGCGATCCGCACGGAGGTCCCCGACGCGGACGTGTCGCTGCGCACACTCGAGCTGTCCTCGCTCAAGTCCGTCACGGCACTGGGCGAGACCCTGCTGGCGGAGGACCGCCCGATCCATCTGCTCGTCAACAACGCCGGCGTCATGACCCCACCCGAGCGGCAGACGACCGAGGACGGATTCGAGCTGCAGTTCGGCACCAACCACCTCGGTCACTTCGCCCTCGTCGCCCGTCTGCTGCCACTGCTCCGAGCCGGCCGGGCCCGCGTGACGACGCAGATCAGCGTCGCGGCCAACCAGTACGCGATCAACTGGGAGGACCTCAACTGGGAACGCTCGTACAGCGGCGGGCGCGCCTACAGCCAGTCCAAGATCGCCGCCGGGCTGTTCGGCCTGGAACTCGACCGCCGCAGCGCGGCCGGCGGCTGGGGCATCACCAGCAACCTGTCCCACCCGGGCATCGCCCCCACCAGCCTCCTCGCCGCCCGCCCCGAACTGGGCCGTGCCAAGGACACGGTGGGCGTGCGCGTCATCCGTGCCCTGTCCGCCCGCGGCATCCTCCTCGGCACGGTCCGCACGGCGCAGCTTCCCGCCCTGTACGCCGCCACCTCGCCCGAGGCCGAGGGCGGGGCGTTCTACGGTCCCGGCGGGCCCGGCCACCTCGGCGGCCCGCCCGTGCGGCAGAAGCTGTACAGCCGACTGCACAGCACGGACGAGGCCGAGCGGGTCTGGGCCCGTTCCGAGGAACTGACCGGAGTCCGCTGCGCGTGAGCGCGGCGGCGACCGGTGTCCGGGCCGCCACCGCCTGCGCGGCACGGCGTCCCGAAGGTCGACGGCGGCGGGGTCAGACGGCCTTCCCGCCCCCGCGCGTGACCAGGGGGACCGCCTCGCCGTCACCCGGCAGGTGGGCGGTGAGGCCGCGCCGCGCGGCGGCGCGGACGAACCGCCCGGCGATGTCCCGCTGTTCGACGTAGGTGGGCGGGTTGTCGAACAGTTCGTAGTGGATGGCGCAGAGGGCGGAGGCGCCGAGGATCGCGCCGGCCTCGACGGCCTGCTCGGGCGTCAGGGTGACGGGCACGTCGGCCTCGTAGCCCTCGAACTTGGCGATGACCCCGTTGACGGGCAGGAACGCCAGGTCGAAGGGGCCGTGTTCGCGGGCGATGCTCCACCAGTCGCCGTGCCACATGGTGTCCCCGCAGTGGATGACGCGGGCCCCGGCGCCCTCCACCACCCAGGCGACCTGGTCCGCCTCACTGCCCCGCCAGTCCAGGGAGGCGACCGGCGTCACCGTCAGCGGGCCGATGCGGCGGGGCCGCCCCCGCTCCTGCGGCACGGCCTCGATGCCGTCCTCCGCCAGCGCCGGTGCGAGGGGAGCGTGACAGCCGACGGTCCCGGAGGCGGCGAGGCGCGTGACCAGTTCGCGGTCGTAGTGGTCGGGGTGGAGATGGGTGAGCAGGGTGTGGGTTCCCGCGGGTACGTCCACGGGCGGGAGGGGCCGCTTGGGCCTGCCCAGGGCGGGCTCCAGCGGCTCGACGTTCTCCAGCGGGTCGATCAGCAGCCGGGTTTCGCCCAGCCGGATCTCGACTCCCGCCCACCCCAGGCGGCGCAGACGAAGGGTGTCGGTCGGGGTGTGGGTGCTCATGACGAACCTCTCCGGTGCGGCCGTGGCCGCCTCGATGCGGTGGAAGGGAAGGAAGAGGAAGGGCGTACCGGAGCCGGCCGGTACGGAGGGTGCACAAGCGGGGGCACCGACGGCCGGGACGGCGGAGGCGCCGCCGACACGGACGTCGCGGCGGCCCTCACCGGGGGAGTGCCGCGCGTACCGCCTCCGCGAGGGGCGTCGGCCGGCGGCCCGTCAGATCGGTGACCGCGCTGCTGACAGCGGCGAGATACCCCTCACGCGTCGAGGCGCCGAACGAGGTGACCAACCGCACCGCGGCCTCCGGGAGACCGGCGGCCCGCAGCCCCTCGGCGAACGTCTCGTCGTCGACGGCGACGAGCTCGACCTCGTGGCCGCCGAGCTCCCGGGCCAGGGCCAGCAGGTCCTCGGCGCTGACGGCCTCCGGCCCCGAGATGTCGTACACCCGGTCCTCGTGACCTTCCTGGGTCAGCACCGCCGCCGCGGCCGCCGCGCAGTCCTCCCGCGTGACGTACGCCGCCGCACCCGTGCCGTGATTGGTGACGAGACGGCCGGAGACGAGTGCCCCCGCGATCGCGGAGGCCTGGAGGTGCGCGTAGAGGTGATTGCGCAGCATCGTCCACCGCAGCCCGCTCTCGCGCAGCGACCGCTCCGTGCCGGCGTGGTCGGGGACCACCGAGGCGGGATTGCCGGGCACGGGCTCGGGGACGGAGGTGTAGACGACATGGGTCACCCCCGCCGCGGCCGCCCCGGCGAGGGCCGCACGGTGCTGCTCCAGACGCGCGCCCACCCGGTCGGTGGAGATCAGGAGCAGCTTCTCGACGCCCTCGAACGCGGTGGTCAGACCGCGCACGTCCTCGAAGTCCGCCGGCCGCACGTGGGCACCACGCTCCGCGAGGTCGGCCAGCGCCTCCGGCCGGCGCGTGGTCAGCACGACCCGGCGGGGATCGACCGTACGGAGCACGGCTTCGGCGGTGGCGCGCCCCAGGGATCCGGAAGCACCCGTGATACCGATCATCACTCTGCCTAACTGTAGCTATGGCGATTGCGAATTGCCGTAAGCGTAGCCACGACGGCTACGAAATGACAAGATGGGCCCATGGCCCGCTCCACCAACACCCAGTTCGCCGTCGCCGTGCACGTGCTGACCTACCTGGCGGGCGTCACCGACGGCCACCCGGTCAGCTCCGAGGAACTGTCCAGCAGTGCCAACGTCAACGCCGTCTACGTGCGCCGCGTCCTCGGCCCGCTGCGCGAGGCGGGACTGGTGCGCTCGCGCCCCGGCGTCCGCGGCGGCTGGGAACTGGCGGGGGACCCCGCGGGGATTCCACTGGCACAGGTGTGGTCGCTGCTCCAGGGCACCGATCCGGTACTCGGTCTGCACGGACCGGACCCCGCCTGCGCGACCGGCCGCCAGGTGCAGAAGAGCCTGACCACGCTCGACCGTGCCGTCGCCGACTCGGTGACGGCCACACTGCGGCACTTCACCGTGCGCGACGTCCTGACGGGCACGCTGGAGACACGACCGTCGGCCTCCGAGTCCTGACCGCCCGCGCGCCGGCCCGGGCGGGGACGGCGCAGGCTCCCGGGTCGATGCACGGTTCACGGTCACGCCCGAGGTCCGTGGACCGTTGGCGCTGTGGAAGGGGAACGTGCGGGCGGTCCACCGCGGACTGGTCCTGCGTGCTGCCAGGCAGTCTCCGCCCGCAGACGCACCGTCGCTGACGACGCTGCACCGGGCGATCCGCCGTGATCTGACGCCGGGGGAGCGGGCCGGACTTGCCGGGGGGGGGAGAGAGTGGGCGGCAGGGGAGTGGGCGGCGCGCGAGCATGACGCTTTCCTGGCCCGGCCGCGGGGCCGGCGCAACCAGGTGTGGGAGACGGACCACATGCAGGCGCCGGTGCCGGCCGACGTCGAGGGCAAGGCCCGCAGGCCGTGGATCACCTGGTTCACCGACCGCGCGACGAACGCGGTCACCGGCGTCGCGGTCACGCCGGGGGACCCGTCGCGGGAGTCGGTGCACGCGGCGCTGCGCTCCACGGTCCCGCGCCCGTTCGGCAGGGTGCCCGAGAAGGTACGGGTGGACCGTGGCAAGGATTTCCCGTCCCGGACGGTGACGGCCGCTTTCGATCTGCTGGACGTGACGCCGCTCGCCGGCCTCGAACCGGATCCCTTCCCGGAACTGCCGTCGCTCGGCGGTCAGCTCGGCGCCCTGCGCGTACCGCACACCACCGGCCTACCGAAGGGATCACCACCCGTCACCTCTCCGACAACACCTCGAAGAGATCAGTGGGCCAGCACAGTGGCCAGGCGGGTCAGCGATGCATCGAGTTCACCGGCGGCGACGACCGGCTGCCGCACCAGGTGTGCCGGGTGTGTGACCGCTGTCCAGTCGTAGGTCAGGGTCACCTCGGTGCGGCCGTCGTCGGTCGGAGTGAGGTTCCAGGTGAAGCGGTGCCCGGGCGGGCGCCGTCCGGGCTGCCCGGGGGCCCAGCCGATGACGTGGTTCTCGGTGAAGGCGACGACACGGTTCTCGATCCGGTGGTCGCCGTGCTCCTCGCTGTGCACGACCATGATGAAGGTGTCGCCGACGGCGGCGAGCGGCTGGGAGGTCTCGGCGTGCCGGAGTCGGTCGGTGGCGTCGAGCTCGGGGTGGCGGCGGGGGTCGCGGAGGACGGCGAAGACCCGTTCGGCCGGTGCGTTCAGTACCTGGGAGACGGTGGTGCGGGTCGGGCCCTCCATGGTGACCGGGTCGGGGTAGAACCGGGCCCAGGCGATCCGTCCGTCGCGTGTGGTGAGGATGACCGGGCCCCGCAGCAGGACCGTCGCCCCGGTCGGGGCGGTGCCCCGGTACTCCCACTCCGACCACGATTCGTCGCCGTTCTGGGCGTGGCGCAGGATCTCGACGTGGAGGTCGGGCAGCCCGGCCAGGATCTTCGTCCAGTTTGCGGCGACCTCGCCGGAACCGATGAACCCTTCGGCCGGTCGCAGCGGTCGTTCGGCGACGTAGTCATCGGTGAAGCAGGCGGCGATCCGTTCCGGGACGTGGGAGTTGATCGCGTCGCGCAGTGATTGAAGAGCCTGGGGGAGCATGGCGGGGATCTCCTAGCGGTGGTTCGTCCTGTCATGTCGATCATGCGTATCGGAGGTGCCGCCGGACAACCGGACACTGCCGGGACACCGCCCGGACAGCCGTCCCGACCCGGCGGGCATAATCGACATGGTGAACGATTCAGCGGGACCGGCACAGAAGGCGATCAGCTTCGCGGCGCTCCTGCGGGACTTCAGGGAGGCCAGGTCGCTGACCCAGCAGGAGCTGGCCACCGCTGCCAAGGTGTCCGTCGACGCGGTCAGCGCGCTGGAACGCGGGCGACGGACCCGGCCCCAGCCGCACACCGTGCGGGCTCTGGCCACGGCGCTGCAGCTTCGCGACGCCGACCGCATGGCGCTGCTGTCCGCTCTGGGGCGGGCCGGGGACGCGGCGCTCGAAATGCCGTCTCGCAAGCTGACGCCGCGCACGCCGTCGCCGCCGAGCGTCGAGGTGGTCGGGCGTGACGACGAGGTCGCGGAGATCGTCGCCGCCCTGGGCACCGCGCCGGGCCGGCTGGTGACGCTCACCGGCCCGGGCGGGGTGGGCAAGACCACCGTCGCCCTCGTAGCCGCTGATGCGATGGCCGCCGGGCGCCCGGGCGCCGTGTACTTCGCCGACCTCACCGACGTCACCGAATCCGAGGACGCCCTCGCGACCGTGGCCCACGCGGTGGCCTGTGCAGCCGACACCTGGACTGGACTCGCGGAGCATCTCGCGGGGATGTCGGCCCTGCTCGTGCTCGACAACCTGGAGCGTGTCACGGCCTGCGGCCCCCACCTGACCGAGCTGCTCACGGCCTCCCCCGACACGGTGATCCTGGCCACCAGCCGGGTCCCGCTGCGCTTACGCCGGGAACGTGAGGTGCGTATCGCTCCGCTCGGTCCGAGCGCGGCGGAGTGGCTCTTCGGAGAGCGGCTGGCCGCCGCCGGGGCACCGCCCATGGGGAGGGCGGACGACAGTGCCGTCGCGCAGCTGTGTCGACAGGCCGACGGGCTGCCCCTGGCCATCGAGCTTCTGGCTGCCACGGCGGCCCGGCTGGGGCCGCGGGCGCTGCTTGAGCGGATCGACGCGCTCACGGAACTGCCTGTGGCCGGCCCGCAGGACCTGCCTGCGCGGCAACGCTCCATGGCGGCCACCGTGGAGTGGAGCTGCCGGATGCTCGGCCCCTCAGCACAGCGGCTGCTCCCCCGGCTTGCCATGGTCCCGGGCAGCTTCTCCCTCGCCACCGTCGACGCGATCGCCGCGCCGGACGCGGCGGATGCGGTGGGGGCATTCGCCGAGCTGATCGAGCACTTCCTGGTGACTCGCGCCGACGACACGGGGCCGGTCACGCGGTACCGGCTGCTGGAGCCGGTCCGCCGGCACGCCGTCGAGACCCTGGAACCGGCCGACCGGGAACACGTCCGCAGGGGCGTGGCCCGATGGGCCCTGCGGACGGGGCGCGAGCACGGCGCGCGGATCCGGGGCCGCGGCGACATGACAGCGGTCGAGCGGGTCGAGACCGACCGTCATGTGCTGCGGCTCGGTTTCGACCACCTCGTTGACACCGGCCAGTACGACGCCGCCGCCGAGCTGCTGTGGTCGGTGTGGCTGCCACTGTGGATGACCGGGCACACTCACGAAGCCCACGCCTGGACCAACCGCCTGCACGAGGACGACCTGAGCGAACATGGGCGGGCCCGCTGGCTGGTGGCGCGCGCCGGGTCCCATCGCGTGGCCGCGGATCTGTTCACCACGGCGGAGCGGGCGATGCACCTTGCCGAGCGGACCGACGACGCCTCGCTGGCCGTGGAAGCAGCGATCTTCGCGTCGGCGGCGGCGCTGCGTCTGGAGGACCTCGACGGCTCACAGACTCTGCTGGCCAGGGCAGACGTTCTGATGAAGAAGCGCCTTGATGTGGAGCGTGACGTGTGGGCGGCCGTGCACGTGCCGATCGGCCACGGCGACGGTGCGCTGTTGCGCGGCGACCGGGCCGCGGCGGCGCGGCACTGGCGGGCCGCCGCGGACACGGCGCGAAGGCTGGGCAGCGACTTCTCGGTCCCAGCGGTCCTCGCGGAGTGCGCGCAGGCCGCCCGCAGCGAGGGACGCCTGGACGACGCCGCCGTGATGCTCGCCGCCGCCGCCGAACTCTCCCCCCGGCAGGACGAGCGGCTGCGGACACAGTTGGCGGGTGTGGCCGCAGCCGTGGCCGCCGACCTCGGTGACGTGGCATCAGCGCAATGGTAGGAGGGGGTGGTTGGTTTGGGTTCGGTTTTGGGCTCCGATCGGCTTGGTGTGCGGTTGTGGGAGCTTGTCTGGTGTGTCGGGGCGGTTTCTGGGTGGGGTTGAGCCGGGTCGTCTGTCCGTACGGGTGTTGTCTGGTCGTTGTCTGGTGGTTTCTCCGGGGTGTGGGGGTCAGGGTCGGGTTTATCGGGTCGGTCGTGCCTGCGGGCGGGCCTCCGTCGACCCCGGGGAAGCCCCCTATGACGGCTGCTCCCGTTGTGTTTGCCGCGAGCCCGCTGACTGGTCGCGTCCGGCCGGTCCTGAGCCTTGTCCGGCACCTTGTGGCG
Organism: Streptomyces griseoaurantiacus; assembly: GCF_036189845.1. NCBI lineage: Bacteria > Bacillati > Actinomycetota > Actinomycetes > Kitasatosporales > Streptomycetaceae > Streptomyces > Streptomyces griseoaurantiacus. Next base: position 7,401,549 of record NZ_CP108326.1, read on the forward strand.
GCTGGATGACGGGTCTTGGTCGTCAGTGGCAGCTGGTTCGTGTGGCTGGCCGACGCGGTGGGGGTGGTGTTCGTCCCGCTGGCCGGGCCGGCCGGCTTCGGTGACCGCCGCGTCGGTGAGCTGCGGCCGTGGCTGCACGAGCTGTCGCCGGGTCGGGTCTTCCTGGGGGCCTTGTTCGGCTGGTTGACCGGTATGGCATTAACGCAGAATGCTGTGCTGCAACAGGTGCTGGCACAGCAGCCGGACGCTGCCGTCATCCACGGGGCAGGCTTCTGCGGCACGTGGCCGCAGCTGCTGGGCGCTCCCGGGATCCGGTCACGGCGCACCGTCGGCCTCGGGATCTTCCCTCTGACCCTCAGCGGGGCAGAACTGACCATGATGGGACCTCCTCCCCCGCGCGCCGGGCTCGACGTGCGGGGAGCGGCTGCGGCGTTCAACGCGGAACTCGCCGCCCAGCTGACCGGCGCCACCGCGCACGCCCAGTACGTCATGGCGGGGCTGGGCGCGACGGCCATGCTGCCCGTGATCAGCGACGCACAGATCCTGCTGCCTGGCGTGTTCGCTCAGCTCACCGTCCCGTCCTTCGAGTATCCCCGGATCGATGCGCCGCCGGCACTGCGGCTGATCGGGGCGCTGCCGCCCGGGCCGCCCACCGCATGGCAGCCGCCTTCCTGGTGGCCCGAGCTGTCGCAGCGCCGGGTCGTCGCGCTCGCGCAGGGCACCGTGGCCGACCACGACCTGACTGATCTCGTCCAACCGGCGCTCGACGCGCTCGCCGACGAGGGCGTGCTCGTCGTGGCCGGGCTCGGCGGACGCGAAATAGTCGCCGGCGAGCTGCGCGTGCCGTCGAACGCGCGTGTTGAGTCGTTCCTCCCGTTCGACGCGCTGTTCCCACTGGCCGACGTCGTGGTCACCAATGGCGGATACGGCGGTGTGCAGCTCGCCCTGCACCACGGTGTGCCGCTCGTCGTGGCGGGCGGCAGCGAGGACAAGCCCGCCGTGGCCGCCCGGGTCGCGGACTTCGGAGTCGGTGTCGACCTGCGCACCGGACGACCGGGAACCGCCGCGGTCGGACAGGCCGTCCGGCGGGTGCTTGACGAGCCGGCGTTCCGACGCCGGGCGCAAGGACCTGAGTGAGGAGTACCGGTCCGCAGACCCAGTGCATGCCGTTCTCGACATCATCGACGGCGTGTGACCTCTCGGGCGGCAGTGGGGGAGCGGTGTGAGGGCCGCGGCGACCGGCGGTGTGTGTGGGGGGAGGGAGGAGGAGGTGAGGGCGGTGATGTGGTCGGTGAAGTCGGGATCGGGCAGGGGCAGGTCGATGGCGTCGTCGATGCCGGAGACGGCCGCAGGTGAGGCGACCCCGGTTGTGCGGACACGCTGACGATGAGCCTTTTCCATCCTCACGCTGAGCTGGCCAGTTACAGGGTGAGGATGGCCTGGGACACGGCAGGTGATTCGGGTGGTCGAGCACCGGAGCGTGCGAAGAAGTCGCCAGGTCTTCGGTGTTGGGGTGGTGGTTGGTTCGGTGGTGGTGGGTGTCACCGCGACGGGACTGTACAGACATACCGACCGGGTCCGGACCGCTGCTCGTGCCCCTAGCGCACACGCCACGGGTGGGCCATGAAGACATCAACACACCCAAAAGGCCCGCCCAGGCATCGCGAGCCCTTGAACACCACCCAGACCAGCACAGACAGGCCCTACACCCACCACAACACGGACACCGACCCCACGAACACGAACGAAACCCACAAAACCACCAATAATTACACTCCCCCACCCGCACCCACCCACGCAGGACTCGGCTCCGGATGGTGCTTGTGGCTGTGCTGAAGTGGGCAGTGTCGGGTGCGGGAGGCGCTTGTGTATCACCATGCGCGTTGCTTCCCGTGGGGTGTGGGGTTGGGGTGTGCCCAAAAGGGGTGCCGACGTTGCATGCCGCATGTTGCATTGCAACAGGGGGCTGGGGCAGGGATCTTTCTGTGGGGAGTGCGTGCGTGAGCTTCACGGGAACGTGGTGTTCTTTGGTGTGACGGGGTACACGGCTGCGCATGGCACCGAAGACCGAGGGTATTCAGTTTCTGCGGGCTGTGCGGCAGTTGCACCGCGTCCGTTCCTTCTACATCGCAGGTGTTCTGCTGTGGGCGGGGTCCACCGTTTGGGCCGGATGGCGGGCGCCGGGAAGCCGGCAGATGTGGGTGTCCGTCCTTCTCCTGGCGGTCTTCACCGCTCTTCTCGCCGCGGCGGGCCTGTTGCTGCGCTCGCTGAGGGCTCCCGCTGCTCGTCGGCCTGCGCATCATGCGGCCCCGCGCAAGGCTGCGAACACCCGCCACGCTCACGCCTGATGGCACGTCAGCCTGGCCGGCTTCTGCGGGAGCAGGACACGGTTTCGGATCTGTCGGGGCCTGTAGCGCCGATGGCCGGGCATACGGGTTTCACTTCCTACCGAAAGGGACTCGTCATGCTCGGCATAGTCGCGGCAGTGCTGTTCTTCATCTCGTTCCTCATCAATGCGGCAGACCTCAGTACCAACGATGTGTTCTCCTCGACGAACGTCATGCTGCTGGGTCTGACCGCACTGGCGCTGCATGTGGCGGGAATCGGCAGCACCTGGCCGCGCAGACGCTGACCAGTTCCCCCGGCGGGCCGGCGGAGTTCCCTGCTGCTCCCAGGCAGCAGGGAGTCCCACCGCTTTGGAACGCGAGGCGGGGCCCCTTTCACACCTGTGGTGCGCCATCGTGGTGTTGACCGACGGAGAGGACGCTGGAGGAGCATGGCTCGGCCGAGTGCGGCCGCTGTACAGCCGGCCCAGAGCACGAGGCCGGACGGACCTCCGTGGGCGCAATGGGCGTTCCTGGCCCTGTGGCTGGTTCTGGCCCCCGTGGTCATCTGCAAGTTGCACCAGTACGGCTGCTTCACAAGACGGCGCTGAAATCCCGCACGCCATCGTTCTTCTGTCCAAGTGATCGAGTGTCTGCCGGATCCGGAACGGTTCGCTCTGCCCTGCCCTGCTGCCGTGCCCTACCCTGTCCTGCTGCCGTGCTGTGCTGTGCCGTCCCCTGCTGCCGTGCCGTGCTGGTGGAGGGTGTCGGTGGTCGCGGCGGGTGTCGGGCTGCGGCCGTTGGCGGATCTTTGTGGGGCTAAGTGGTGTGACGGCCGTGCGGTGTTCAGTTCATGGTCGCGGTGAGGGCGGTGGTTTTGTAGCTGTCGTCCGGTCCGATGTCCGGTAGGTCACCAGGTCGTTGTCGGCAGCGGCGCCGGCGGCACGGCGGACTTCACTCTCACCTCCTCCGGAGGGATCACCGCAGGCTCCACCGTCACCCAGGCCGGCGGCCGGGAGAGCGCCGTCCAAGGAAGCATCGACGTGCAGATCGACGGGCCCGGCACGCCTTCGGCGACCTCGAGGGCCACCGGCCCGCTCTCCTGGTGGTCCACGACGCCGTCGACGACACCATCGCCTACCGGGCGGAGTTGCCGGTCCGCGTCGACGACCCGGTCCTGTCCGACGAGCCGGTCCTTTGGCACGGTCTCGTGTTGCCGGACTCCTGGTGGAGCGACCTCGCCGGGACGCTGGACAAGGCGTCGGTCGCTCGACACCGGCCGCGTCGCCGTACGGCAGCCCTACTCGCTGCTCCGCCCGGACACCGCGGCCCGCGTCCGCGCCGCCTTCCCTGTCCTGGGCAGCCCGGCCGGCCTCGCCGTTGAAGCGACCGTGTGCGCGCAGCTGCTCCAGACCGTCAGCCGCGGGGACAACCTCGTCCTCAAGGACCGGTGCGACTTCTCATTTCGGCGTCACCAATGGTTCTCATCTGGATGTCATGCGTCTCTACTAAGGGCTGTCCCGTAACTGCTGGTCATGGAGCTGCCCACGCTGCGGAAACTGGGTCGCTACTGAGTTCGCGGTGTCGTTATCGTCCGGTCTGACGCCCCGCCATGCCAGCGGCCCACGTTCAGAGAGCGATGCACATGACCAGCCAGCAAGCAACGACGACCCTGTGGCGCCCCACCGGCCCCAAGGAGCTGGATCTGGTTCGGGACCTGAACTGGCGTGCGTGGCCGCCCCGGCTGCCCGGGCAGCCGATCTTCTACCCGGTCCTGAACGAGGACTACGCGATCAGGATCGCCCGGGACTGGAACGTGAAGCACGACGGCGCAGGCTTCGTCACCCGTTTTGAGGTCGAGTCGGAGTTCTTGAGCCGGTATCCCGTCCAGCAGGCCGGCGGGCAGACGATCCTCGAGCTCTGGGTTCCGGCCGAGGAGCTGGACGACTTCAACGCCCACATCGTCGGCGAGATCCAGGTGGTCCACGAGTTCCGCTGAGGCGAGGGGGATGCTGTGGCGGCACGCCGGGCCGGTGCGATGATCCCAGGGGGGCTGGTGTGATCACGTCGTCGGAGCCGTCCTGGATAACCCCGTTCACCGGGCGCCTTCGGGGAGCTGGTGACCCTGCTGCGGCGCGACGGTGCGGACTCGGTCCGCAAGGGCCGACCGTGGGGCCTGTCCTTGGAGGACCGGACACTGCTGGTCGCGGCTTACTGGCCTATCAACTTGACGATGCGCGAGCTCGCGCCGCTGTTCGGAGTGTCGAAGTCCGCAGCGGACCGTGTGATCGACCATCTCGGCCCCATGCTCGCGCTTCTGCCCCGTAAGCGGTTCGCCAAGGACGCCGTGCTCATCGTGGACGGCACTCAGGTGCCCACGCGCGACCACGCCGTCGCCCAGCAGTCAAAAAATTACCGCTACTCCACGAACCACCAGGTCGTCATCGACGCCGATACCCGGCTCGTCGTCGTGGTCGGCCGACCGCTTCCCGGCAACCGCAATGACTGCAAAGCCTGGGAGGAGTCCGGGGCCAAGGCCGCCGTCGACAACACCATGACGATCGCCGACGGCGGCTACCCAGGCACCGGCCTCGTGATGCCTCACCGCCGCCGCAGGGGCGAGGAACTGCCGGACTGGAAGCAAGCACACAACAAGTCACACAAGCAGGTCCGGGCCCGCGTCGAGCGCACCTTCGCCCGCATGAAGACCTGGAAGATCCTCCGCGACTGCCGCCTCAAAGGCGACGGAGTCCACCGCGCCATCCGCGGCATCGCCCGCCTGCACAACCTCGCTCGGCGCCGGATAGACGAGCGCGGGACACGCGGCGGCCAAGCACGCCCGAAGTGATCCAAAGATCATTTACGGGACAGCCCTTACAGGCCATCTCATTTGGGGAGTCTGCGGTAGCAGATGAGAGTGCAAGCGAGGCTGGTGAAGGCGAGGAAGTGCTCGGCTTTGCGCTCGTAGCGGCGGTGGAGTCGGCGGCAGCCGGCGAGCCAGGCCATGGTGCGTTCGATGGTCCAACGGTGCCGCCCGAGTCGCTGTGAGGCTTCAACGCCTCTGCGAGCAATGCGGTGCTGGATGCCGCGCCGTGACAGCCATTGCCGCAGGTGGTGGTAGTCATAGCCCTTGTCGGCGTGGAGGTTGGCAGGCTTGCGCCGGCGGGGGCCTCGGCGGGACCGGATGGGGGGTATGCCCTTCACGAGCGGGATCAGGGCTTGGCTGTCGTGGACGTTGGTACCCGAGATGCCGACGGACAGGGGCAGACCGGTCCGCTCGGTGATCAGGTGGATCTTCGAGCCGAACTTGCCTCGGTCAACAGGATTCGGACCTGTCAGGTCCCCCTTTCCAGGGCCCGCATGTTCACCGAGTCGATCGCACACCGCGACCAGTCCAGGTCGCCACGGACACCGAGTTCGTCGAGGACCAGGCGGTGCAGCTTGGCCCAGACTCTGGCCTTCGTCCACTCAGTGAACCTGCGGTGGGCCGTCGCGCCCGAGGATGGCGTCCCGCTGTGTGGTGTAGGGGATCTCCGCGGTTGAGTGCGCGGGTTCTGCTCCCTCGGGTGCACCGTCTGCCGGTGTCTGCTCCCTGCTCAACTGGCAGGCCACCGTGCAACTGTCCGGAGTGAACGGGCAGTTCGACCCCAGGGGGTGCACGGTGGCCTTGTCCCAGCATGACCTACTTCGCCTGCTTGAGTCACTACGTTCGGCAGATGGTCTTGAACTCGTCCGCGAGGTCGCCGAACGGCTGCTGCAGGAACTGATCGAGGCCGAGGCCACCACAAAGATCGGCGCCGAGTGGGGAGAACACACCGACACCCGCACCACCTGGCGCAACGGCCACCGGGAGAAGACGGTGACCACACAGGCCGGCGACCTGGAACTCGCGATCCCGAAACTGCGGGCCGGGAGCTTCTTCCCGAGCCTCCTGGAGCGCCGGCGGCGCATCGACCAGGCCCTCTATGCAGTGATCATGGAGGCATACGTCCACGGCGTGTCCACCCGCTCGGTCGATGACCTGGTCAAAGCCCTCGGCTCCGACACCGGGATATCGAAGAGTGAGGTCTCCCGGATCTGCGCCGAGCTGGACGAACAGCTCGACGCTTTCCGGACCCGGCCACTGGACCACATCCGGTTTCCCTACCTGTTCCTCGACGCCACCTACGTCAAGGCCCGTGTCGACCACCGCATCGTCTCGCAGGCGGTCGTCATCGCCACCGGTGTCACGCAGGACGGCGGACGCGAGGTCGTCGGTGTCATGGTCGGGGACAGCGAGACCGAAGCGTTCTGGGCCCAGTTCCTGCGTCACCTGCGCGAACGCGGACTGGGTGGCGTCCGCCTGGTCATCTCCGACAGTCACAGCGGCCTGGTCAAAGCGATCCGCAAGGTCATGCTGGGCGCCGCCTGGCAAAGGTGCCGGGTCCACTTCGTCCGCAACGTCTTCGCCGCGATCCCGAAAGGCTCGGCGGAGATGGTCGCCGCGACGATCCGCACGGTCTTCGCCCAGCCCACCGCGGACGCTGTCCGTACCCAGCTCGACACGGTCGCCGACATGCTCGGACGGCAGTTCCCCAAGGTCAGAGAGATGCTGCTGGAGGCGAAGGAGGACCTGACCGCGTTCGCGGACTTCCCCCACCAGCACTGGAAGAAAATCCAGTCCACCAACCCGCTGGAACGACTGAACCGGGAGATCAAACGCCGCACCGACGTCGTCCAGGTCTTCCCGAACCCACCCGCCGTCCTCCGCCTCGCGACTGCGGTCCTCGCCGAACTCCACGACGAATGGATCGCCTTCCCACGCCGCTACCTCTCCAACGAGAGCATGGACGCCCTCTACCCCGACGACAACATCGTCCTACCGGCCGCATCAAACGACTGATCCCCTACACCACGTCAAGGGACATAACCCGCCCGAGGGCCCGAAGGACGCCGCCGGCAACTGCTGCCACGTGCAGCCCGAGGTTGCCACGAACACGATCGCAGCCAGCACCTCACGGTCGCCATGTCGGCGTCGGCCGCCTCCCTGCGGCCGTGACGGCGCCTCCGGAACCACCCGCTGGAACAGCTCCCATAGCTCATCGGGCACCAGGCGCTCAACGATCCCCATGTTGAGAGGCTACCGACCCCAACAGGAAGATCCGTGGTCAGCGGCCCAAGCGGCGCTGCTTGTCGAACCGAAGCAGCACCCGCACAAGACGCCACGCTCCGGCCACCGCTCCGAGCAGCGCACCCCCGCGAGTACGTGTCTCTCTGCCGATCCCGACAGGTCAAGGGTCAGGGCGAGAGTCCAGGAGACGGCAAAACCAACCCAGCCAGCACGGCGGCAGTCACCAGAGCGAAGACGATCTCCACCGTCATCGCGTCCTTCTCCCACCGCGACTCACGCCCCATGTCCATGCCGAAAGTCTCACATCACGGTCAAGCCCTCACGCCTGCACTGCAACCTGACGGGCGAGCGTCCTCACCAATTGAGATGACCTCTTAAACGCGCTGCGCTGGTAGCCGGCGCGGTTCTCTCCCGCGGCGGGCAGTGCGGCAAGTGCGTCGGCGAGCTATGGACAGGGTGTCGCCCTTGGCCCCGAGCGGGCCGTCGGCGTGCGCCGGGGTGATCAGTGCAGCGAGAGCGGCAGCGGCGGCCGCGAAGGCGGCGAGGATGCGCACGGGCGGGTCCTTCCGAAGTCCGAAGAGTCGTGACCTTCGTAGCGGTAGGACAGGCGGGCAGGTGGGGCATCCCGAGGTTACTCACTCGTGGGTGTGGTAAGTCAGACCACCGCAGCCGGCGCGACGACGGAGGGGTCCCACTCACGCTTCGTAGACCTCCCTTCGGCACGTACGCTGAGGCAGACGACATCGAGTCCGGCCTCCAGGCGTCTGGGGCCGATGTAGATCCGCGGTGCAGGAGCGAGCGCACGAGCTCAACTGGAACCCGGAGACGCCGTTCGGGAAACGTTCATGGAAGGGCCCAGTAGAACCGGCTCCATACGAGGAGGTGTCTGCCTTCGAGGACGAGGCGTTGGACCAGTGACGGCTCCTCTTCCAATCTGGTCGGGTTCCGATTCTTCAGGCACCCTGGGGCGAAGCCGTTAAGGGCGATCCGATGCTGAGCGCGGATCAAGGACGAACCTGGCGTGGCGCGGTTGCCGACTACGGCTGTCGGATGAGGCGATCAGGGCAGACGGAAATTTCGTCTCGCTTGTCGGACCTGGTTGCCACACTGGGCGGATGAACGAGGGATCATCCAATCCGTGGCTGGTGGCGGCGCAGCAGATCGATGCCCGGATCGAGGAACTCCGCCCTGAGGCCGATCGTCACGTGGTCGGTCAGCACGTGGTCTCTCAAGTGCTACTCAAGCGCTTCGCCACTCCATCCGGCAGCCACGGGCTCAAGCTCGTGCCCTTCAACCTTGACCACCCCGACCGTTTGCACAAGAGGGCGAGTCCGCGCGAGTGCGGCAAGGTCAAGCACTTCGCACGCTTCGCTTCCGCCTCCCTGGAACAGGTGTGGGGCAAGCTCGAGACGCAGATACCTGACGCCGCGCGCGCGGTGGAACGGGGCGATGTCTTCCAGCACGAGCAGCATGTACAGACCCTGAAGGAGCTGATTGCCCTGCACTTGGTCCGCTCGCTGCACTACCGCAATATCCACGAGCGCACCTTCGCCAAAGTCTACTCCGAGCACCGCACCGCCCTGCTTACAGATAAGTCCGACCTGCTGCGGCTCGCGGTGCTGCAACGCAGCGGGCTTCACCTTTCCGGACCGCAGGGCCTGGCCGCGGCGGCAGACCAGATCTTGAGCCCGCACCTGGCGAACTTCGAGAACGGTGCGGACTTCCGCGCGCGGATCGAGCTCACCTTCGGCAAGGCGAAAGAGATGATCAGCAGTGCGGGGTTGGAGATCCTTGTGCCCGCCGCTGGGGAGTTCATATTGGGCGACACCCCGGCCCTGGCAATACGGCAGAGTGAAACCAGGACCACCTTCCCTGTCGCAATAGGCGACTCCACCGCGATCGTGTTGCCTTTCGGCCCTAAGGGCTGTCCCGTAAATGATCTTTGGTGTGCTGGGGTGACCTGGTGGTTTCTGCGTCACCCGGCGAGGGTGAGGTTGTGCAGGCGGGCGATGCCGAGCATGGCGTGGTGGACGCCGTCGCCTTTCAGTCGGCAGTCGCGAAGGATCTTCCAGCCCTTCATCCGGGCGAAGGCGTGCTCCACGCGGGCACGGACTTTGCGGTGGGAGGCGTTGTGCTCCTCCTTCCAGGCCGGGAGTTCGGTCTGGCCTTTCTCGCGGCGGTGCGGGATGACCAGGCCGGTGCCGCGGTAGCCGCCGTCTGCGATGACCGTGGTCTTGCCGACGGCGTCTTTCGCGCCGGACAGCTCCCACGCCTTGCAGTCGTTGCGGTTGCCTGCGACTGGTCGGCCGACCGCGACGACGAGCCGGGTGTCAGCGTCGATGACGACCTGGTGGTTGGTGGAGTACCGGTAGTTCTTGGACTGCTCGGCGATGGTGTGGTCGCGGGTGGGAACGAGGGTGCCGTCCACGATCAGCACGGTGTCTTTGCGGAACCGCTTGCGTTGCTGGAGCGCGAGCGCGGGCCCGAGGTGGTCGATGATGCGGTCGGCCGCGGACTTGGACACCCCGAACAGCGGGGCCAGTTGGCGCAGGGTCAGGTTCGTCCGCCAGTACGCGGCAACCAGTAGCACGCGGTCCTCCAGCGGCAGGCTCCAAGGCCGGCCCTTGCGCACCGGGTCCGCACCCTCACGCCGGAGCGCGGTGATCAGCTTGCCGAACTGGCGCGGGCTCAGCCCGGTGAACGGGGCTATCCAGGAGGGCTCCGACGCCGTGATCACACCAGACACAACAAGATCATCTCACCCGTGACCAGCAGTTACGGGACAGCCCTTAGACGTGCAACTACGTCCTACCCTCGGTAATTTAAGGGAGATGATCAGTCCGGCGCTGCCAGTCAGACGGACTTCCGCACTGGCCGAATCCCCTGCACGCAGTATCACGTCCAGTCCATGCCCAGCTCCGCGAGCGCAGCCAGCTGGTCGGCGTCCAGCCGGTCCCTCCTTGATTTCGCGTTCGAAAGCCATACGCCCAGTCGTACAGGCACCGGTTTCGTCTCGCCGTCGAGCGTGATCTGTTCGCTGTGACTCCGTGGCACGGGCCGCTGTCCTTCCCTTTCCACCCACTGTGTGAGGGCCGCGAGGCCGCGCTGGAACGCCTGCTGCGCCTTGCCCTGGCCCTTCGCCGCACGCTTGGAGGCCGGGGCGGAAGGCTCCTCCAGCGGCTTGATGTCCAGCCGGGCCAGCCGTTCCTGCTGCTCGCTCGACAGTAGCTTCCAGGTGGCTGGCTGGGTTTGCTGCTGGAGCCATTTGCCGATGTCGTCGCCTTCGTGGAGGACGCCGGGTGCGATGTCGGGGAGCCGGCCGGCGGGTTCGTCGGCGGCGAGGTCGGTGAGGACGCGGTAGTGCCGCTGCCAGTTGAGCGGCCAGGGGCAGTTCCAGTCCGGGTCAATCGCGGCCAGCTGCTTCGCGCGCTCCGCCGTGCGCTTCGGGTCCTTCCCGAGACCACCCTTCCGGCGCAGGTTGGCCATGTACTGCCCGATGGGCGCTATCGCCTCGCCTTCGCCCCACACGGCGTCCTGACGCGGGGCGAGGTGCCCGGTGGCCCGGTGGTAGGACCGGAGGGCGGCGAGCTTGGCCTCCCACGCTTCCTCACCGGGTTCCCAGACCATCCCGGCTTCCGGCAAGTCGAGCAGTCTCTTGCGCCGCTCTTCCAGCTCACCGGCCCGCAGCGCCTTCCTCTGCTGGTGCACCCACCGTCCAAGCGGAAAGTCTTTGGTGACGCCGACTTCGACCTCAACGTCATACGGGACGGCGTAGAGGCCGGTGATCTGGTTCTCCTTCCGCCAGCGGAGCAGGGCCTGGTAGCCCTCGAGCCACACCAGCGACTCCGGGCGGTAGACCCGGGTGCGCAGGAAGGCCGCGATGGTCGCGGCGTCGCGCGGGCTGGAGAAGTACAGTAGCGCCGCTTCGGCGGCGGCCTGCGTGTCGTCCTCTTGGTCCTCGCCGTCGCCCTCGCCGCCGGCCCCGACGATCCGCCCGTCCTCGTCACGCCGGAGGTGGACCTTGCGCTGCCCGTGGGTGAGGGCGCGGGAGGCGAGCTGCTCGACCAAGCGCTCATCGTGGCTGCGCAGACCCTGGAGCACGGCCACGAGCGGCTTGAAGCTCGCGGAGGCGACCATGTCGGTCGGGTCTTCGCCGGGTTCCAGGAACACCGGCACGATGATCCTGGCGACCTTGGTAGAGCCGTCTCTGTTGAGCCTCAGCGCGCGGCCGATGTTCTGGACGATCTCGACCTGGGAGCCGCGGGTGTCGGCGAAGCAGACGGCTTCCACGCCCCGTTCGCCGGTGATGTCGACGCCTTCCCCGAGCACGCGAACGCTGGCGAGGAACGCACGGTGCACCCGCCGCCCGGCTGTGTCGATGCCGTTGGCGAACTGGCGGATGACCTCGCGGCGCTCGGTGACGAGGTGGTCGCCGCACAGCCACGCTGACCATACGCGGTCCGGGGGTACGTGGCGGCCGGCCTGGAGTTCGTAGGACTCCGCGTCGATGGAGGACTTCGGCAGCTTGTCCGCAGCGGCCAGGTCGTCGTCTGAGGCGTCGTTCATGTACAGCTCGGCTGCCGTCTCGGGCAGCTTCTCCGCGAATGCGGCGGCTTCCTCGACCTTCTGGTGGAACGTCATGACCGTACGCAGATTCCAAGCGGCGGCGTGCTCCAGGAGCGCGGTCTGCAGTAGCGCCAGGCGCCGGCCGCGCCGGGCCTCCTCCGACTCCCCGAGAACGGGGGAGGGGTCGCGGATCTCCAGCACGTCGATTTCGAACCCGGCGAGGATCTCGCGCTCGATCGCCTCAGAGAGCCCGAGTTCTGCGATCCACGCGCCGTAGGTCCCGTTGGGGTCGTCGGCCATGGTCGCGAGTTCCACCTCGTGGCCGTCCGTGCCCTTCTGCGGGCGGGCCGCGGCGAGGATGCGCGGGGTGGCGGTGAGGTAGAGCCGGAAGTCCGCGGGGATGCGGGCGTTGTCGTGGATCGCCGCCCACGGACGACCTAGATCACCGGCGGTTCCGTGGGCCTCATCCACGACGGCGAGGTCGAAGCCGTCCATGTGCTGGCCGTAGAGCCGGTCTCCGCCCGTCAGGGCGGCCTCCAGTGGCCCGCGGACCTTCCGCTGGCCTTCGGGGGCGTCGATGTCCTCGCGGTCCACCAGGGAGGCGTACGTGGCGAACACGATGACCGGTCCGGACCCGGCCCACAGGGCGAGCTGGATCGGGTTGGTGGTGGTGCGTACCCCCAGCGAGGTGAGCACTGGATCGTTCTCCAGCGAGCACACCGCGACCATGGAGGCCCGGTGGCCCACCCGGCGCCATGCCTGGGTGGTCTGCACGAGCAGGTCCAGGGTCGGCACGGTCACCAGGATCCGCCCGGTGGGGAAGCACTCCAGCGCGCACGCGGCGGCCGTGATCGTCTTGCCCGACCCGGTCGCGGACACGATCGTGCCCCGTGCTCCCTGAGCGGGCACAGACGTCCTTGCAGGGAATCTCACCCACTTACGGAAAGCAGTTTTCTGGACCACCTGGTGTTCCCGAAGCTGAATTCTCAGCATTCTCAAGCCCTTCCTCTGGCTTCTTTTTCACTCGCTTCGGGAATCACTGGGACGGTGTGAAGGGCGGCACGGACACCGTACCGTCCTCGCCTACCACGATTCGCTCGGCGAGCTGGGCCAGAACCTGAGAGGGAGGGAGCCCCGCCCGGTAGGCCACCGACCGGAGTAGTCGGCTGGAAGCGGCGGACAGCCAGACCTCGGTATGCAGCTCGTCCGCTCCTTCCTGTCCCTGTTCCCCGGAGGAGGACTGCGCCTCAAGCGCACCAGCAAGCCGTTCCTCACGCTCACGAGCCCACATCGAGCCTTGAACATCCTGCTCCGGCTGGTACACACCCCAACCCAGCGCACGCATCAAGTCCCTGACACGCTGCCACTCAGCATGTTTGGCCAGCCAGATGAAAGCCAACCGCTCCCGGTCCATCTCGAACGTGTAGAAGGAACCGTTCCCCCTCAACCGCTGTGCGGTCTCCCGCTCACGGACAGCGGCC
>NZ_CP108327.1:0-121679 GCF_036189845.1 Streptomyces griseoaurantiacus
CCGCGGGTGCGGGGAGCAGGATGAGCTTGCCGTGCAAGTGGGGGGCGCGGAGGGACCATCCCCGCGGGTGCGGGGAGCAGATGCGGGCCAGGTTGATGGCGACGCCGTGCCGGGGACCATCCCCGCGGGTGCGGGGAGCAGGCGTTCAGCTCGGACCTGGTCGGCGCCGCCTTGGGACCATCCCCGCGGGTGCGGGGAGCAGCAGAACGCGGCCTGGGAGGGGTCTCCGGGGACGGGACCATCCCCGCGGGTGCGGGGAGCAGTTCGGCGGCGTCCGCGAGGATCTCGGCGAGGAGGGACCATCCCCGCGGGTGCGGGGAGCAGTGAATGTCGGCCTGGGACGGCTTGGCCACCTGGGGACCATCCCCGCGGGTGCGGGGAGCAGGCCCGGATCTGCGCAGCGCTGCGGCCGGCGTAGGGACCATCCCCGCGGGTGCGGGGAGCAGACGGGGCGGGAAGTGCGCGCTTCGATCAGCTTGGGACCATCCCCGCGGGTGCGGGGAGCAGCTCCGCACCGGTGAGTTGCTTCCCGGTGGCCTCGGGACCATCCCCGCGGGTGCGGGGAGCAGGTCTCATGGCTGGCCAACACGGACATCCCAGAGGGACCATCCCCGCGGGTGCGGGGAGCAGAACCCCCGCCCGGCACGTAGCCGGACGGGGGCGGGACCATCCCCGCGGGTGCGGGGAGCAGGCCGCGAACTCCTCGTCGCGCACCTATGCGACGGGACCATCCCCGCGGGTGCGGGGAGCAGATCCTCGTGGCGACCGGCATCGCGGCCCTCACGGGACCATCCCCGCGGGTGCGGGGAGCAGTTCTGCCACTTTTTCGCGGTCCATCCGCCGTTGGGACCATCCCCGCGGGTGCGGGGAGCAGGCCACGATGCCTCCATGTGGTATAGGGCCCCGGGGACCATCCCCGCGGGTGCGGGGAGCAGCTTCCAGCACGTGCATGGCGAACGTGACTTCGGGGACCATCCCCGCGGGTGCGGGGAGCAGTGCCTTGTCGAATTCGGTCGGGCCCGGGGTGAGGGACCATCCCCGCGGGTGCGGGGAGCAGACCATGGCCAACAGGCCGAACGGGTCGGGCAGGGGACCATCCCCGCGGGTGCGGGGAGCAGTGCTGCTGAAGTGGCTCGCCGAGCACCCCAAGGGGACCATCCCCGCGGGTGCGGGGAGCAGACCGCCGAGGCCCTGTCGGATATCCGGGGCGTGGGACCATCCCCGCGGGTGCGGGGAGCAGACATCAGCCACTTTCTGAGCCTGCCCCATGGCGGGACCATCCCCGCGGGTGCGGGGAGCAGGACACGCTGGTCCCCCCACGGATCGTCACGTCGGGACCATCCCCGCGGGTGCGGGGAGCAGACTCAGTGACCTGCGTCTTTAGTGCTCGGGTAGGCGCTTTTCACTCACCTTCGCCGATCCCGGCAAAACTCTCATTCCAGCCTTCTCGCGCATTACCTCCTCCCGAAGCGTCGGCGTTTCGATGCTCTGCTCCAGCCGGAGGGTTGCTCGGCCTGCGGCGCTGAGGCGGCGGCTCGTGCGTCAGGAGCGGGGCGGTGGATGAGGGTGGCGCCGTCGTGGTCGATCGGCTGCCAGGCGTGGTCGTGGGTGCGGAAGGTGAAGCCCTGTTCGTTGTTGGTGGTGTGGGCGAGCAGGGCGCGGCCTTGGCCGGCGTACTGCTGTACCTCGTTCCAGAGCACGTCGCGGATGCGGGCGGAGGGGTTGCCCACGAAGACGCCCGCGGAGATCTCCAGGAGCCAGCGGGTGAGGAAGCCACGCAGTCCGGCTGGGCAGTTGGTGAGGACGATGACGGTCACCAGAGCGTGTCTCCGTAGTCGTCGTAGTGGTCGGGCCCGTCGTAGTTGACGCCGGAAGCGATGTTGTGGCCGCCGTCGGTCTGGAGGGTGACCACGTCCCGGTCGTCGTCGCCGGGAGGGGGCGCCGAGGCTGCGTCCGGCAGCAGGAGGCGTTTGATGTCGTCGACGCACCTGTTGAGCAGGGCGGTCTCGTTGATGCGGTCGCGGAGCGCCCGGCGGGTGCGAGGGCCGACGTCCTCCTCGTCGTGTGCGGCTACGTCGAAGGCGAGTGGGATGCCGATCTCTGTCTTGTAGAGGTCGGCGATGTCCAGGACGAAGGACAGTTCGTGCCCGGAGTGGACGAAGCCGAGTGCCGGGCTGCAGCCCAGAGAGGTGACGACGGCGTGGGCGATGCCGTACATGCACTGGGCGGCGGCAGTGATGGCCTGGTTGACGGCGTCGCCGCCGGTGAAGTCGCCGGGGACGTAGCGTCGGCCTCGCCAGGGAACGCCCGTGCGGGCGGCCTGGGCGCGGTAGCAGTCCTTGACGCGTCGCCCTTCGCGGCCGAGGAGTTCCTGCCGGGTGAGTCCGGCCGGGTCCTCGTCAGGGAAGCGCATGCGGTACATCTGGCGTGCGACGGCGAGGCGGTTGCGGGGGTTGGCCCACTGGCGGGCCTGGGCTTCCATGAGGGCGGAGGAGCGGCTGAGGGCGCGGCCGGAGGCGTAGTAGCGCACACCGTGTTCGCCGACCCAGCAGACGGCCGCGCCGGTTTCGCCGAGCACGCTCATGGCCTGGTGGGTGATACGTGTGCCGGGGCCGAGGAGGAGGGCGCCGATGGTTGCCGAGGGGATATGGGTGGTGCCTTCGGCGTCCTGGGCGGTGAGGGCGTTGGCGTCGCGGTGGATCGTGCAGCGTTCCAGGTAGAGGAAGGAGAGCCGTTCCGCGGTGCGGGTGAGGTGGCGCGGGGTGAGGGCCGGGCGCCGGGAGACGGTGCTCATGCCGTCTGCAGGGCGGGCTGCGGGAGGGGGGCCAGGGTGAGGAGGCCGCAGCCGTAGGCGCGGGCGCGGCCGAGGCCCTGGGTGAGGGTGCGGCGCAGCGCGTCCGGGTCGGTGATCTCCAGCCGGCCGTCGAAGGTGACGGTGACGAGGGTGACCGGCTTGCCTCGGCGGTTGCCGTCGGAGCCGCGGGACTTGTCGAAGGAGAGGTTGCGCATGTCGCCGACCGTCAGTTCGTAACGGTCTCCGTGGTGGGGCTTGCCCTTGTGGGTGGTGCCGTGGGGCAGGAGCCGACGGTTGTCGGGCTTCTCGAGGATGCGGAAGCCGCCGCGCTTCTGGCGTTCGGCGTCGAGCAGCCAGTTCATCTGGTGGACGGGGGTGAGATGGGCGGTGAGCTTGCGGGGCTCGCCCTCCTTGCGGCGGATGGTGTGCACCGGGTTCGCGGTGAGCCGGAAGGACCAGCGTTGTCCGGTCGACAGCCGGTCGAGGAAGGTCGCGTAGGGGCGGGTCTGCCAACCGGGTTGCTCCGGGTCGTTGGCGGCCGCGGCGGGCCAGCCGGCCTGTTCGACGAGGTGGGTGAGGTCGGGTCGGTCGGGGCTGACGATGTAGAGCATCACTTCGGCGCGGGAGCGCTGGTCCAGGCGCCACAGCACGCGTGCCGCGTCGGGGGCCGGGTTGTCGGTGGGCAGGATGTGGGGGAAGGAGGACATCACGGCCGCGTGCATGGCCTGTGGTGAGGACAGCAGGCGCCTGGCGCCGGGGCGTGCTGTGTTGACACGGAAGCGGGACAGGAACATCAGGCGCTCTCCTCCTCCAGGTGGTCCGACAACGCCTCGAACGGGTCGTGGGGCGGGGTGGCGTGCGGCAGCGGTACGTGAGTGGTGACGACGGTGCGCCATGCGTGGCGGCGGTGTGATGCGGCGAAGCTGAGCGGCTGGTCGCGCAGTACGTCCGCGGCGGCGTCCGTCTCTTCGGCGAACTTCTCGCGGAGGACGGTCAGCCGGTCGGGGAGCCGGTCGCGGTGGCGTCGGCGATACCAGTCGGACGCCTGCCAGGGCACGTCTTCGAGTACCTCCTCGAGGCGTGCGCCGGTTCTCAGGGCCAGTTCCACGGGGCCGGAGGGGGGACAGGAGCGGCGGCCCAGGAAGGGCAGGTGGACGGGTGCCCGCAGAGCGGTGAACAGATCCGACACCAGGGCGGGGTCGCCCTCGACGGCGGCGACGAAGACGGCGTCGGCGAGATAGAACCTCTCCGACAGCGGCATGGTCTTCCCCGTGACCGGGTGCATCGCCTTGTGGAAGTCCCGGATGCGGGTGCCGGGTTGGTCGATGCGCACCCCGAACCGCAGGGCCGCCAGGGGAGCCAGACGTTCGTCGTCGTCGCGTTCGATGCCGGCCGCGGCGGCGAGCAGGCCGATGACGCCGCTCTTGGTGGGGGCGGACTCGGTGGTGCGGCGGGTGAAGCGGGCAGAGGCCCCCCAGGACTGCAGGGGGCCCGCCAGGCGGAGGACGAGCACACTGGTGCGGGTGGTCATGCGGGTCATGCGGGCTTGTCCAGGCGTTCGGCCACGGCCTGGCCGACGGCGGTCACGAGGGCGTGCAGGGTGTCGGCTTCGGTGCCGAGGCCGGCGAGTTCCCGGGTCTGGGGGCCGACGCGCAGCACCCAGGTGAGGGTGGTCTCCTGGTCGCCGTAGGCGCGTTCGATGTCGGGCACGTAGGCGGCGAGCCGGTCGCACGCTTCGCGCAGGTGGCCTCCGCCGTCGCTGCGGACGGGCTCTTCGAACGCGGCGACGAAGCTGACCGGGCGGGTGGTGCGGAGCTTGACGACGACGGCGTCCGGGTGCGTGTGGTGACCGAACGTGTTGATCTTCCCGGTCGGCAGGGAGGCGACGAAGGAGTGCACGAACGCCTCGACCGCACGCCGTACCGGCTCGGTGCGGGGTTCGTCCTCGCGCAGGCCCTGGCCGAGGTTGTCGGCCAGCTTGTGCACACCGAGGGCCGCGTAGCGGTAGAGCGTGGCGGAGTTGAAGTCGACCGTGCCGATCATGCCGGCGCCGGTCTCCTCGTCCGTGTTCTCGTCGTCGACCGCGGTGTAGTAGTCCGACTCGTTCTCCACGCGGTGGACGCTGAGGGCGTGGGCGACCTGTACGGCGGCGTCGACGTTGATGTCGGAGGCGTCGGCGACCATCCGGCCGAACAACGCGATGTCCACGGAGTGGCGGGTGTCGGCGATCTCGCGGACGCGGTCCTTGTTCTTCTTGTCCTTGAAGAAGCCGGTGATGTCCGCGGCGCCCTCCAGGGCGAGGCGGGCCAGGCCGTCGAGCTGGCGGGCGCTGAGGAAGACCAGGTACTTGGTCTCGGGGGCGGGCGCCGGGCCGGAGGTCTCCTTGGCCTGGTCCGACTTGCGCTTGGGGATCTCGGTCTTGAGCCCGGTCGCCTTGACCGTCTCGTCGGCGAGCGCGAGGGCCTCCTCCCCCTGGGGAGAGGCGTCGAGTTCCGTGATCCGGTCGGCGAGCAGTTCCACGACCTTCTTGGTCCGCACGCCCAGCTCGCTGGGGTCCAGCAGATGCTCGTCCTTGAAGAAGGTGCGGATGGCCCTCTTCCATGCCTGGCTGGAGACGCGGGCGCGCGGCACCCCTCCGTAGACGGCGGTCTTGGGCGCGCCCGTGTCGTCCCGGTTCAGGTTGCTGGGCGGGACGGTCTGCAGGGCGTGCACGTCCAGGAAGATGCGGTTCACGAGGCGTCCTTGTCGGTGTCCGTGGGCGGGTTCGGGTGGGTGCCGTCGGAGGGGGCGGCGGGCTGCCAGGCGTGGAAGGAGCGGCCCCATTCCCGGCGGACGGCACTCGGGCCGTCCGGCCACTGCCAGGCGTAGAGCTGTCCGGCGAGCAGGCCGTAGTCCAGCGGGATGTCCGCACGGCGCAGCAGCACGACGATGTCCCGCAGCCGCTGGGCGAGGCCGACCAGGTCGGGTGCGGTGCCGGCGCGTACCAGGCGTTTGCGTACGGCCTCGTCGATGCCGCCGGCCGGCATCAGGCGGCGGACGGCCGCGCCCAGACCCGCGGACTGCCGCCCCTGGCGCGAGGGGCGGTGCATCCGGCTACCGCGGGACTGCTGGTGCAGTGCCCACAGGGTGAGCGCCGCGTACACGGCGTTCTCGGCCCTCACCAGCTCCTGTTCGCTCAGCGGCCGGAGGCTGTCGGTGCGGGTGTGGAGCGCGCCGGTGTCGACCAGTCCCCACAGATCGGGCACGTCTCCGGCGTCCCGGCCGGCGCCGCGGCGCAGACGGGCCAGCGCGGCGACGTCCCCGGGACGGTCGTTGAGGTATCCCTCCTGCCACCTCGTGATCAGGGCGGCGGTGAGTTCGGCCACCCGGGCTCGGGTGGTGGTGGGCGGGGCTGCGGCGGTGGTCATGCTGGCACCTTCGGGTGAGACGTCGAGGCGTTCGCGAAGTGAGAAGGGCAGGGCCGGCGGCGCGGACGGCCGGTTCACGGCTCCGGTGCGGGCGGCGGGGAACCGGTACCCGCACGGGTCTGTTCGCCCTCGGGTTATCCGGTGTCCCCCTGCGCGCCGGTGCCGCCTTGCGCGCCGGTGCTGCCGGAGTCCCCCACTGCCTTGGCCAGGTGCGCGCGGAACCAGGTATCGGCCAGACCGGCGCTCAGCCAGTGCGTGGTGCCCTTCCTGTCGACGACCGTCCTGCCCTGCCAGGCGGCCTCGCCCGCGTCCGTGACGAGTCGGTCGCCGAGCCGGCCGATCGTCGCGCGCACCTCGCGCTGCCAGACCCCGCGCTGTTCGAACGGATCGCCGGCCTCGGCCAGAGTGGACAGCCACGTGCGGTAGGGACCTTCCAGCGCGTCGAACCCCACCGCCTGGGCCGCCGCACGGGGTCCGTCCTGCTCGCCGCCTGCCGCGCGGGCCAGGTCGGCGGCGAGGTCCCCCAGAACACGCACGGCCCGTTCGGCCTCCTCGGCGGCGCCGATCGCCTGCCGGGCGCAGACCCGGTCCTGCCGGTGCAGCAGCACCACCGGCATCGTCAGATGGTCGTCGACGACCTCGTCGATCACGGACTGCTTCGTCCCGTACGAGGCGCCGATCACCCGAGCCCGCACCAGGAAGTCGCGCGACAGGTGCCCCTCGGTGACCAGCCGGGCAATCCACTCTAGGATCCCCGGGCGCAGGTACGGGGCCGCTTCCGCGCCCTGTGCCGTGCCCGGGCGGTCGGCGACCAGGGCAGCAACGCCACGCCACGCCGAGCGCGCCGGATCGTGCTCGCGGGGCAGATAGACCGGCGACTGGCGCAGCTTCTTCTCCTGCGCCGTGCTGCGCCGCCATGCCGTCATCGGCTCGAGGCGATGCGCGTTCCGCCACGCGAGCGGATCCCCGTAACCGAGCACCACTCCATGGACACTGGCCGCGTCGAAGTGCAGGCGCAGCCTGCGCGACTGCCAGGTGTACACATCGCGCGGGCCGGTCGCCGGGCGTTCGGTGCCGCCCGGGCCGCACGGTTCACGCCGCCATGCCGGCCGGTCGTCGGCGCGAATGTCCAGTTCCGTGGTGTCGCCAGCCACCAGGTTCAGCAGCAGCGTCTCGCGGAGCGTCTCCCCTTCGACGAAGACGCCCCCCAGGCCTCCTGCCCAGCCGGCGCCCAGCGGATAGACCTTGCCGTCCTTGACCCGGCTGTCGCCCACCGCACCGGTTTTGATGCCTGAGGTGTCGTAGGCGTGTGCGTGAACGACCCACCGGGCGGCCTCGGCGAAGGTCAGCCGGTCGACGGTGGGCATCCGCGCGGTGAAGAACGGCTCCCCGTTGGGCACATCGGCCACGATCCGGTTGAGGGAGAACACCTCGTCCTTCGCCGTCCGCAGCCCCGCCGTCTGGAAGAAGGGCGCCTCGGGATGGAGAAGGTCGAAACGCCGCCGGTGGTCGAGCAGATACTGCTCGACGGGGCGGAGGCACTCGGGGTCCTCCCGGTCCTCCCACAGCTCCGCCCACTCCTCGAGGTCACGGGGGCCGTTCAGAGCATCGTGCGTGATGGCCAGCAGCAGCCGCAGCAGAGCGAACTCCTGCGTCGCCACCTCCCCCACGACGCGACGCACATCCCCCGCCTCGGCGAACACCTGACGCAACGACAGCTCGTCCTGAGTCCCGTCGTGCCGAAGGACCTCGATCCACGGGCTGCTGGTCAGATCGAACGACGGAACCACCTTCTCCGCGTCCGCACCCGCCCCGGCCGACTCAGTCACGGTCACGGGTCACCTCCAGGCCATCGAGACTGCTGTAGCTGAGGCGGAAGCCTGCCAGGCGGGTCTGACAATCCTCGTCGAGAGCGAGGATCAGCTGGTCGGCGAGCCAGGGGCTGTCCTTGCACTGCCAGGCCCGCAGGTACAGCCGCTCCAGTTCTTCGATGGCCCGGTCCATGGTCTGCGGGCTGGAGAACTGCAGGGGCAGCCGCAGTCCGCAGCTCGCCGCCGTTCGGCCGGCGAACGGCGTCGGTGTCTGGTCCTGCGGCAGGGTGATGCCCCCACGTGCCCTGCCTTTGCTGTCCTTTCCCAGCCAGGGCAGCGTGGCCAGGCTTCCGTCACGGCGCCGTTGCACGACGACGACTTCCAGGCTTTCCCTGCTGTCCCGTACCTGGGCCTTCCCGGTACGGGAGTCGTCGGCGTCGCCCACCCCGGCCGCCACCCAGCCGAAGAGCGGACGTCCCGGCCTTCCGACCTCGCCGAGTCGGAACACGGCCGCACGCTCGGCCTGATCGGCCCGATGCCTGTCGAACTGCGTGCGCGCCTCCTGAAGCGCCTCGGCCCAGTGCTCCGGCACCACGGGTTCGTGCCCGTACGCGCCCTGCACGAGTGCGCTGATGTCCGTCGGCAGCCGCACCGGTCGCGCCGTTCGCGAGTCCAGGTGAGGCAGCAGCACCGCGGCGGATCGCAGGAGGGCGTAGCGCCCGTACACCGCGGCCGAACCCCGGACGGGCTCTGGCACGTCCGCTTCTCGATCACTCCAGTCGGCCCCGGTGAGGAGGCAGCGTGCGGTGCGCAGGCGTTCGGGCCGCTCGCTCTGGTCCAGGCCGCGCTCGTGGCGGTGCAGCCGACCCATGCGCTGCAGCAGCAGGTCCACCGGGCACAGGTCGCTGACCAGCAGATCGAAGTCCACGTCGAGCGACTGCTCGGCCACCTGACTGGCCACCACGATGTGACGACCGGCGGGGCGTTCGCCGGGTTTTCCCGGCGGTCCGAAGCGGTGCAGCAGGTCGCTGTCCTTGGCCGCGCGGTCGAGGTCGACGAAGCACGAGTGCGCGACGGTGACTTCGTCGTCCGCGAACCGCGCCCGCAGGACCCGGGCGGTCTCCAGTACGCGCCTGACCGTGTTGCGCACCACCAAGGCGCAGCCGCCCTCGGCGAGTTCGAGCTCCAGCCGATCGGCCAGCACCTCCACGTCGTCGACGAGGGACTCGAGTCGCACGTCCGTGGACCTGGCCGACGCCTGAGGGCAACGCGTTGCCACTGTGCCGCCGGGCGTCACCGCGGTGAGCAGAGGGTACGCACCCGCGTCGGAGGCCTCGTGTTCCTCGGCAGCGTCGGCATCGACGACGTGGCCGGCGTACGCCTCGATGAGCGCGCACCGGCGCGCGGCCGGCAAGGTCGCCGACAGAACCACCACCGGAACCCGGTACGCCCCCAGCCAGGACAGAACCCGGTCCAGATACACGCTCATATAGGTGTCGTAGGCGTGGGCCTCGTCGATCACGACGACCTTCCCCGCCACCGCGAGATGCCGCAGTGCCAGGTGCCGGCTTTTCAGCCCGGCGAACAGCAACTGGTCGACGGTGCCCGCGACGAACGACGCCAGCATGGCCTTCTTCCGCCCGCGCAGCCAGGTGTGCGCCACCAGGACCGCGTCGGCGCGGGCTGCGTCGGTGGACGGCTGGCGGGGAGAGACCGGCGGACTGTCCAGGTCGACGGCGGTGACCTTCCCGCTCCGGTCCATCAGGCCGACGAAGTCGTCGTTCAGGGCGGCTTTGGAGTGCGCCAGGTGCACCGCGTACCGTGCGCCCTCCGCCGCGGGCAGCCGCTTCAGCCAGTCCGTCAGGCGGGGGAACATGGCATTGCCGGTGGCCATGGTGGGCAAGGCGAAGAACACTCCGCCCGCGCCCGAACGCGCGGCGAAGATCTCGGCCGCCGCGAGAGCGGCCTCCGTCTTTCCCTCACCCATCGGAGCCTCGACGACCATCAGACCGGGGGTGTCCATCTCCCGGGCCAGCTCCACCGCCGCTTCCTGCACCGGACGTACTTTCGCCCCCGGCGGCAGGGCGAACCGGGCAGCGAACAACTCCTGTGCCGGTTCCACGGGTTCCGCAGCCTGCCATCGCTCCGGCAGGTCCAGCCCCTGCCATGCCGCGGCAAGGCGTTCCTCGTCCGTGCGCGATGCCCCGTCGGGGAAGTACGGGAAGAGGTCGGGATTGCTCGCGATCCAGTCGGACACGATGACCAGGGAGGTGAGCAGCACCTGCACCGGCTGGGGCAGCTTCACCGCCCGCCAGGCCGCGAAACGGTCCGCCACCCGGTAGCGGTCGGCGCAGGCGTCGAGCAACTCGGCCTGCACGTGCCGCCATACGCCTGCGCTCGGACCGGGAGTGCGCAGCAGTTCCTCGTGCTCGTACAGGGCCTTGATCTGCCCGTTCTCCGGGGGCACACCGTGATGCCCGCCCACAGCAACGGTGAACTGCCCGATCCGGGCGCGCGTCCACCCGTGCCGTTCCTCCAGCCACTCCTCCAGCAGCACCTGCCCGGCCAGACCGTGCGGGGCGAGACGACGCTCCGGCCCCATCGCCTTGGCCGAGCGCATCTCCAAGCCGTGACCACGCATGACGTCGGCAAGCTGCTCGACCTGACAGGCGAACGCAGGTGTCGCCTTACCGATGTCGTGCACGCCGGCGAGCCACACGGCCAGAGCACGCGCATCCCCCTCACCCCCCGGCAGAGCATCGGCGATCAGCCTCCGCACCCCCACGGGCACCCACCGGTCCCACAAAAGGCCGGCCACGGCAGCGCTGTCCTCCATATGCCGCCACAGCGGCAACCAGCCATCACTGTCACGATCGTGTTTGGCCCACACGGCACGCGCCGGCGCCCCGAGCCCGCGCAACAGCGTGCCGCGGGCGTTCCCCCCACTGCTCATGAATGCAGGCATACAGCCAAGACGCTGCCTGGTACGCCGAATTCCGGAAACAAGTCGAAACTCCTTGCCCCTGCAGACAGGTCCTGAGCGGGCGGCTTCGCATCGGGGTAACCTGACCGATTCGGGCCCGCCCCACGGTCAGCACCACCACACAAGAAGACGCTTATGTCTCATTTGCCGAGATCATCGAAAGTCAATGAAACGGCACCTCCGCGCCGATAGACCCGCAGGTCAGAAAGTCTGCTCCCCGCACGCGCGGGGATGGTCCCGGGCGGGATGCGGCCGGGGCCGCCGCTCCGGCCTGCTCCCCGCACGCGCGGGGATGGTCCCCAGGTCCTGAGCGGCGTCGGCGAGGGTGTTGCCTGCTCCCCGCACGCGCGGGGATGGTCCCGCCATGGGGCAGGCTCAGAAAGTGGCTGATGTCTGCTCCCCGCACGCGCGGGGATGGTCCCGTGATCGTACAACGTCTATGCGCGTAGAGCATCTGCTCCCCGCACGCGCGGGGATGGTCCCGACGGCTCTGGAAAGCCGCCCGTAAGAAGAACCTGCTCCCCGCACGCGCGGGGATGGTCCTCCGGCGTCATAGGCATTGCGGTAGAACCGCAGCTGCTCCCCGCACGCGCGGGGATGGTCCCTCCCTGTCTAGGCCGAGCTCTTGGGCGAGTCCCTGCTCCCCGCACGCGCGGGGATGGTCCCGTCCTTGACGGACACGGACACGAGGGCCCCGACTGCTCCCCGCACGCGCGGGGATGGTCCCTGTCCGGCCGGCCGGGCGCGCGCTGAACGCGCCTGCTCCCCGCACGCGCGGGGATGGTCCCGTGTCGGGATGCTCGGGTGTGGAGGACTGCCACTGCTCCCCGCACGCGCGGGGATGGTCCCTGGGCCTGGACCGCGAGGAGCTCCGCGAGGGTCTGCTCCCCGCACGCGCGGGGATGGTCCCGACACGAAGCGCCGACTGCGCAGGCTCGCCCGCTGCTCCCCGCACGCGCGGGGATGGTCCCTTTCATTCCATCCCTTCCGGTCCAGCCGCCCGCTGCTCCCCGCACGCGCGGGGATGGTCCCGTAACGTTGGCCACCACGATCGCCGACCGTGCCTGCTCCCCGCACGCGCGGGGATGGTCCCAGCAGCTCCACGACGACAAGCAGGTCCAACGGACTGCTCCCCGCACGCGCGGGGATGGTCCCCCACCACCCCCCGGGGGACCCCCTTGCTGACCCTGCTCCCCGCACGCGCGGGGATGGTCCCCGCACGGTCGATGATCTCGTCGTCCGTGATGGCTGCTCCCCGCACGCGCGGGGATGGTCCCACGGCCTGGGCGAGCTTGCGGGTCCGCAGGCGCTGCTCCCCGCACGCGCGGGGATGGTCCCGGCCCACAGACAGACCAGGGCGGCCCCGTGGCCTGCTCCCCGCACGCGCGGGGATGGTCCCTGGGCCGCCACCCCGCCCATCGGCGAGACCAGCTGCTCCCCGCACGCGCGGGGATGGTCCCCTCAGCGTTGTGGATGGCGATGACCGGCTGCACTGCTCCCCGCACGCGCGGGGATGGTCCCTACCTCGCCAGGAAGGGCGAGGCGAAGACCCCCTGCTCCCCGCACGCGCGGGGATGGTCCCCCGCCAGCCCCGATGGCGTCCCGCTGTGTGGTGTAGGGGATCTCCGCGGTTGAGTGCGCGGGTTCTGCTCCCTCGGGTGCACCGTCTGCCGGTGTCTGCTCCCTGCTCAACTGGCAGGCCACCGTGCAACTGTCCGGAGTGAACGGGCAGTTCGACCCCAGGGGGTGCACGGTGGCCTTGTCCCAGCATGACCTACTTCGCCTGCTTGAGTCACTACGTTCGGCAGATGGTCTTGAACTCGTCCGCGAGGTCGCCGAACGGCTGCTGCAGGAACTGATCGAGGCCGAGGCCACCACAAAGATCGGCGCCGAGTGGGGAGAACACACCGACACCCGCACCACCTGGCGCAACGGCCACCGGGAGAAGACGGTGACCACACAGGCCGGCGACCTGGAACTCGCGATCCCGAAACTGCGGGCCGGGAGCTTCTTCCCGAGCCTCCTGGAGCGCCGGCGGCGCATCGACCAGGCCCTCTATGCAGTGATCATGGAGGCATACGTCCACGGCGTGTCCACCCGCTCGGTCGATGACCTGGTCAAAGCCCTCGGCTCCGACACCGGGATATCGAAGAGTGAGGTCTCCCGGATCTGCGCCGAGCTGGACGAACAGCTCAACGCCTTCCGGACCCGGCCACTGGACCACATCCGGTTTCCCTACCTGTTCCTCGACGCCACCTACGTCAAGGCCCGTGTCGACCACCGCATCGTCTCGCAGGCGGTCGTCATCGCCACCGGTGTCACGCAGGACGGCGGACGCGAGGTCGTCGGTGTCATGGTCGGGGACAGCGAGACCGAAGCGTTCTGGGCCCAGTTCCTGCGTCACCTGCGCGAACGCGGACTGGGTGGCGTCCGCCTGGTCATCTCCGACAGTCACAGCGGCCTGGTCAAAGCGATCCGCAAGGTCATGCTGGGCGCCGCCTGGCAAAGGTGCCGGGTCCACTTCGTCCGCAACGTCTTCGCCGCGATCCCGAAAGGCTCGGCGGAGATGGTCGCCGCGACGATCCGCACGGTCTTCGCCCAGCCCACCGCGGACGCTGTCCGTACCCAGCTCGACACGGTCGCCGACATGCTCGGACGGCAGTTCCCCAAGGTCAGAGAGATGCTGCTGGAGGCGAAGGAGGACCTGACCGCGTTCGCGGACTTCCCCCACCAGCACTGGAAGAAAATCCAGTCCACCAACCCGCTGGAACGACTGAACCGGGAGATCAAACGCCGCACCGACGTCGTCCAGGTCTTCCCGAACCCACCCGCCGTCCTCCGCCTCGCGACTGCGGTCCTCGCCGAACTCCACGACGAATGGATCGCCTTCCCACGCCGCTACCTCTCCAACGAGAGCATGGACGCCCTCTACCCCGACGACAACATCGTCCTACCGGCCGCATCAAACGACTGATCCCCTACACCACGTCAAGGGACATAACCCCAGCCCCGCAGCTCCCGCCCACCGGCAACTGCTCCCCGCACGCGCGGGGATGGTCCCTCCAGGTCCCACCACAGGCCGTCAGTGAGCGTCTGCTCCCCGCACGCGCGGGGATGGTCCCGGGCCGCCGAACTCCACCAGCGGGATGCCGGCCTGCTCCCCGCACGCGCGGGGATGGTCCCGATGACGGGCACCACCAACGCCACCCTCGCCAGCTGCTCCCCGCACGCGCGGGGATGGTCCCATCACACCGGTGGCGGGCACGCCGACCCCGATCTGCTCCCCGCACGCGCGGGGATGGTCCCGCTGGCGTGCTCGGTGAACTCTGGGCGAAGTCCTGCTCCCCGCACGCGCGGGGATGGTCCCACCTACGCCGGATTACGGTCCACGAACCCCAACTGCTCCCCGCACGCGCGGGGATGGTCCCCGCTTGACCGCTTCGCGGGCCATGGAGACGACCTGCTCCCCGCACGCGCGGGGATGGTCCTTTCGGTCGCCCTTCACCGGTTCGACCGGCCCGGCTGCTCCCCGCACGCGCGGGGATGGTCCCTACACGACCTACAAAGCGGATGTGGTGCAGGGCTGCTCCCCGCACGCGCGGGGATGGTCCCGTGGACGTTGACTCAGGTTTCCGTGGAAATGACTGCTCCCCGCACGCGCGGGGATGGTCCCTGTTGAATTCGGGTGCGGACGGACGGGGCCGCCTGCTCCCCGCACGCGCGGGGATGGTCCCAACGGCGTGATCAACACCGACGGCACCGACCCGCTGCTCCCCGCACGCGCGGGGATGGTCCCGCGGCCAACATCAGGTGGGCCGTGAACAACAACTGCTCCCCGCACGCGCGGGGATGGTCCCGCGGCGAGCTGGCCGGGGGAGAGGTTGCCGGACTGCTCCCCGCACGCGCGGGGATGGTCCCTCCAGCACTCCGGCGAGCATCGTGACGAACAGCTGCTCCCTGCACGCGCGGGGATGGTCCCTAAAGGCTGTCCCGTAAATGATCTTTGAGTCGCCAGGAGTGGGGTCGGTCGCAGTGCGGTCCGCTCGCCTATCCGGCGAGGGCGAGGCTGTGCATGCGGGCGATGCCGAGCATGGCGTGGTGGACCCCATCGCCTTTGAGGCGGCAGCCTCGGAGGATCTTCCAGGTCTTCATCCGGGCGAAGACGTGCTCGACACGGGCACGGACCTGTTTGTGGGACTTGTTGTGCGCCTTCTTCCAGTCGGGCAGGTCTTCGCCCTCGCGTCGACGATGGGGCATGACGAGTCCCGTGCCCGGATAGCCGCCGTCGGCGATCGTGAGTGTCCTGCCGACGGCGGTTCTGGCGCCGGATTCCTCCCACGCCTTGCAGTCGTTGCGGTTCCGGGGCAGCGGTTGGCCGACCACGACGACGAGTCCGGTGTCGGCGTCGATGACGACCTGGTGGTTGGTGGAGTACCGGTAGTTCTTCGACTGTTCGGCGATGGTGTGCTCGCGAGTAGGCACCAGAGTGCCGTCCGCGATGAGCACGACGTCCCTGGCGAACCACTTGCGGGGCTGGAGCGCGAGCAGCGGTCCGAGGTGGTCGATGATGCGGTCTGCTGCCGACTTGGCCACCCCGAACAGCGGAGCGGGCCGGCGCATCGTCAGGTTCGTGCGCCAGTACGCCGCGACCAGCAGTGTCCGGTCCTCCAGGGGCAGGCCCCATGGCCGACTTTCGCGGACCGCGTCCGCACCTTCGCGCCGCAGCATGGTCACCAGCTTCCCGAAGGCACGCGGGCTCAGCCCGGTGAACGGGGGCTGCCCAGGACGGCTCCGACACCGTGATCACACCAGCCACGCCGGGATCATCGCACCGCGACGTGCCCCGCCAGCAGGCCTCCCCGCCTCAGCGGAACTCGTGGACCACCTGTATCTCGCCGACGATGTGGGCGTTGAAGTCGTCCAGCTCCCCGGCCGGAACCCAGAGCTCGAGGATCGTCTGCCCACCGGCCTGCTGGATGGGATACCGGCTCAAGAACTCCGACTCGACCTCAAAGCGAGTGACGAAGCCGGCGCCATCGTGCTTCACGTTCCAGTCCCGCGCGATCCTGACCGCGTAGTCCTCGTTGAGGACCGGGTAGAAGATCGGCTGCTCGGGCAGCCGGGACGGCCAGGCACGCCAGTTCAGCTCCCGAACCAGATCCAGCTCCTTGGGGCCGGTGGGGCGCCACAGGGTCGTCGTTGCTTGCTGGCTGGTCATCTGCATCGCTCTCTGAACGTGGGCCGCTGGGGCGGCGGGACGGGAGAGCGGACGATACCGGCACACGTACTCATCAGCCACGCAGTTTCCGCACCATGACCAGCAGTTACGGGACAACCCTTAGGTTCCCGGCGCACCGAACGCAGTCGGAGCCTGCTCCCCGCACGCGCGGGGATGGTCCCGGCTCACCCGTCGCCACGGGGGCGACCGCTACCTGCTCCCCGCACACCGCGGGGATGGTCCCACCTGGGGCTGACCCTCGACCCCGGAGCCGTTCTGCTCCCCGCACCCGCTTGGATGGTCCCGCCTACCTCGGGCAGGGCACGATGCTCGAGGCTTGCTCCCCGCACCCGCGGGGGTGGTTCCAGACGCACCGGACAACGCCTTCACCTGGCAGGTAGTCAGCAACTTGTTGTCCGCGGACAACAAACAACACCTGCGACATCTTGCTGTCCAACTACGAGGAGAGTAAGTAAGGTAGCGCCATGACCGCTCCATACGATCCGAACCATCGGGAAAAGGTAGTAGCCAAGCTGCCGTCGGAGCTCCGCAAGGAACTCAAGGTCCGCGCCGCTGAGTTGGACACCGACATCCAGGACGCCGTGACCCAGGGCGTCGAAGCATGGCGTAAGGCCAAGGACCGGCCCTTGGTCAACACCACCGGCGGCACCTCCTTCGCGACGTACCTGCCGGCCGGGCTGTACGACAAACTCAAGAAGGACTGCAAGTCCCGGGGCCTCTCGTACAACCAGGGCATCGCCCAGTCGATCAGGTTGTGGCTGGACGAGCACCCGTCGCCGCGCCCCAGGCCTCAACGGGTCACCGGCGCACGGCGCATCATCTTCGGCAATCAGAAGGGCGGGGTCGGCAAGACCTCGGTGTCCGCCGGAGTCGCGCAGGCCCTCGCGGAGTCCGGTCACCGGACTCTGCTCATCGACTTCGACCCGCAGGGGCACCTGACCAAGCAACTCGGCCACCCTCTGATCGACATCGACGCCCCCAGCCTCGCCAAGCACATGCTCGGTGAGGTCAAGGGGGAGATGCTGTCGGAGTTGCTCGTCCCGATAAAGGGAGGCGACTTCGAGGACCACCTCTGGCTCCTCCCCGCGTGCAAGGACGCCTTCCTCCTGGACGCCAAGCTGGCCACCAGCCGCGTCGTGAGGATCAAGGAGACCGCGCTGGAGAAGGCGCTCGAGCCTCTTGAGCAGGAGTTCGACTTTATCGTCGTGGACTGTCCGCCGAGCCTCGGCTACAGCATGGACACGGCGATCTACTACTGCCGGACCCGCGACGGCGAGGAAGCCGGCACCTCCGGCATCGTCGTCCCGGTGCTCTCCGAGGACTCCTCGGCCGATGCCTACGACATGCTCGAGGAGCAGATCGAGGACTTGATCGACGACCTGGAGATCGAGATCACTCAGCTCGGCTTCGTCGTCAACATGTACGACAGCCGCAAGGGCTACGTGGCGACGTCCTCCCTGGAGCAGTGGCAGAAGATCGGCGACCCGCAGGTTCTGGCCGTCGTACCGGAACTGAAGGACCAGCGTGAGGCGGTGCGGGTGAAGGCGCCGTTGCTGGCACACGCCCCGTACTGCGAGCAGGCGGAGGCTATGCGGACGATCGCACGGAGGATCAGCGGATGAGTGTCGCCGACCGGTTGGGAACCGGCTCTTCGTTCAGCGAGACGCGCCGTAGCCGAAGCGCTCGCGGCCGCGCCAAGGCGGTGACCCAGGGAGACGTCCCGGTCTACGAACTGGTCCGGCTTCGGCTGAGCGAGGTCTCCCCCACCCCACTGAACCCCCGCCGTAACTTCGGCACCGACGACGAGAAGACCCGCTTCGGCGAACAGCTGCGCCAGGCTCAGCTGGCCGCGTGCGTCGCCGTGACGCGAGCCGCATATCTTGCGCTGTGGCCCGACCACGAGGACCGGATCGGTGACGCCGAGCACGTCCTAGTCAATGGTGAGCGCCGATACCACAGCGCCGTCCACGTCGGTCTCGAGGCCTTGGACTTCGTCGTACGCGACGACCTGGCTTCCAGCCGTGAGCAGTTCATCAACCACCTGCTCAAGGAGAACCTCGACCGGGAGGACTTCGACGTCATCGAGCGCGCACGGGGCGTCGAGCAGCTGGTGGCCGTGTGCGCCGAGGCAGGGGAGCGCGGAGCACGATCTCGGGCGGCCGAGCAGCTCGGCAAGGACCGTTCCTGGGTGACCAACCAGCTGGTGCTGCTCGACCTGCCCGTGGAACTCCAGGCCATGCTGAGCGCCGGCTCCCTTCCCGAGCGGGACGGACGCACGCTGGCCCGGTACGCCAAGGAGAACCCTGGCCTCGAGGCAGCGGCACTGCTGGATCACCTGAAGGCCGCCAAGGAGGCCGCGGCACTCGCCAAGGCCGAGGAACGCCTCAAGCTCCAGACGCTCCGCGCCGAGCGGAACGACTCCTTGTTGTCCGCGGACAACAAACACGCTGAGCCGGGGCCGCCTGCGGCACAGGCGAGGACGGACGTTCGACCTGCGGAGCCTCGGAGCGAGAGTTCGTTGTCCGCGGACAACAAGAACGGTGGAGAGGCCGACGGTGCACGGGCAGCGGCTGGTTTGTTGTCCGCGGACAACAAACCAGCCGACAAGCCGGCGCGAGACCTGTCCATGCCCCCGGCGCAGCGCACGCACTCACCGGTCGCCGAACCCCCGCGCAGTCCTGCGGTCGGCTCCAGCGGCGTCGCGGGCATCACGGAGCAGGACACCGGAACCGGGGACCAGCCGCGCATGCTCCCGTATGACGACGCGTTCTACGTCGTCCGGCACCTGCACGCGAAGATGGCCGCCGCCGACTTCCTCGAGGGCGCGCGTGTCTGGATGGCGGTCCTGCGGGAGGAGCACCCGGGGGAGTACCGGAAGCTGCTCCTCGAGCTCGGTCGGCAGGAGGAACAGCCGTCGGCCTGACCGGCGGTGCCGGCTGCATCCTCGACGCCGGCCCCACCCCGAGACGGCGGCCGACGAGTGCCCGGCTCACGTCCGGACGTCGGCAGACGTCGGCACAACAGGCCGCAGGCCCGCCCGGCCGGCGTAAGGCGGCATCACTGGTTCGTGCAGTGGTGCCGCCTTCGGCGTCCTCTGCGCGAGGAAGAGGCACTGAGTTGAGTCCGCTGAAGATCACCAAGCCGACCAGTCGACGCAACCGCGACGGCCGCTTCGAACGGCCGGTTGCTGCTGCAGGTCCCTGCAGCCCCGGCGCCACCCCGAGACAGCACTCGGGCCCTCAGCGAGGTCAGCCGAACAACTGCCAGCCCTTGACCAGCGCCGCCACGGCGCTGGCTACAGCCAAAAACGCCCACACGAGCCTTAGACGGTGTCCTATGTGGTGAGGCGGACGAGTCGCTTGTAGCAGCACAGGGCTGCGGCGAGGCCGAGAAAGGCCAGGTAGTTGCGGGGGTTTCGTTCGTAGCGGGGGCTGAGTCGGCGGTAGCCGGACAGCCAGGAGAGGGTCCGCTCGATGACCCACCGGCGGCGGCCCAAACGTTCGCTGGACTCGATGCCTTTGCGGGCGATGCGCACGCCGATGCGTTTGCCACGTAACCATTTCCGCAGGTGAGACACGTCGTATGCCTTGTCTGCATGGAGCCGTCGGGGCTTGAAGTGGCGGCCGCGGTGGGGGTCGTGTCTCGTTTGGTGACCGGCCACCATTGGCTTCAAGCCCTCGCTGTCGTGGACGTTCGCGGCGGAGACGCCGACGACCAGGGGCAGTCCGTTCGCGTCCGACAGGACGTGCATCTTGGAACCCGGCTTACCCCGGTCCACGGGGCTCGGGCCGGTATGACCGCCCCCTTTTTCGCCTTGACGTGGGCGGAATCGAGGACGACGCGGGAGACATCGATCAGGCCCGCGTCATCGAGCCGGTGCAGGACGGCCTCGTGCAGACGGCCCCACACGCCGGCCCTGGACCAGATCAGGAACCGGCGATGGGCGGTGGACTTCGATATCCCGAAGCAGGGTGGCAGGGAACGCCAGGAGCAGCCGCTGACCAGCACGTAGATGATCGCCGCGAACAGCGTCTCATCAGGCGTGTCCTGTGTTCCGCCGCCCTGTGGCCGCACCCTCGACGGTGGGATCAACGGCTTCGCGATCTCCCATAGCCCGTCCGGAACAATCCAACTCCACGTACCCCGCCCCATACATGGCTCAACGAGCCTTCACCACATAGGACACCGTCTTAGCTTGTTCTTTATCTACCAAGATCTTCCGGGCTTGCCGATGGCCTTGAGGGTCTCGGAGCGTTTGACGGTTTTGCCGACGTCGTAGCGGGGTGCCCGGTGTCTGTTCTTGGCGCCGGGTGGTCGTCCGGGGCCGGCGCCGCGGGGTTTGGGAACGCGTGCCGGGCAGGCGAGGTGGGCGCGGATGTTCCTGAACCCCCGGCGGACCCGGGCCGGGCTGAGCCGGTCCGAGGCGGTGGGTTTCTCCCAGGGCCGGCGGAGGTCCTCGGCGAGCGGTCGGGCGAGCCGGAGCTGGGTGTGAGCGACGATCAGGATCCAGGTCCAGCGGTCCGCCGCCTCGGGAGTACGGAGCTTCGGAGTGGTCCAGCCCAGGGTCTGCTTCGCGAAGCGGAAGGTGTGCTCCAGATCGAAGCGACGGAGAAATGCCTGCCAGAAACGGTCCACATCGTCCGGGGTGGCGCCGGTTTTCGAGGACCACAGCCACACCGGCGGAGCGTCCCGTTCCTTCGACAGATGCTCGACCTTCAGACGCGTCAATGTGCCTTCGACCAAAGGGAGTTCACCGTCGTGGTCGAGCCATGAGGAGCGGTGGGTGAGCCGGGGATGGACCCGGTCCCATGCCCGGGTTTCGGCCTTGCCGTAGTTGGTGGTCTCGGTGACCGTGGTGATCGCGGGCTCGGGCCAGGTCTCCGGCTTGGCAAAGCGGAACTCCGGGCCATGCTTGGGCGGCCGGCCGTTCGTCCCCGGCTGGCGGGGCGGCTTCGGCAGCCGCATGACGCGGTCGGACCGGACCCTACCGACCAGCTCGACGGGCAGGTCGCGCAGGACCCACGCCAGGCGGGTGACGTCATAGCCGGCGTCGCTGACGATCACGATATGCGGGTCCCCGGCTTGCCACTGACCCGCGGTGACGAGCCGCTCCACGACACCCCGCAGGTGGGCGGCGGTGACCGCGGTCGCGTCGTCCACCGGTCCCAGCCGGACCGCGTCCAGGATCGCGGTCCAGGACGTGGCGCCCGGCTCCAGCACGGCGACGAAGGAGTAGGGCCAGCCCGGAATGAACTGCGACGCAGTCTTCGCCCGGCCGTAGACGTGGCAGAACAGCCGCTCCGCCGAGCACGGCGCGTCCGAACGCAGCCACGGCGAGACATCGACCGCCAGGACCAGGCGCCCGCCGTCGAAACGCGGCAGCGACAGCCCGGCCAGCACCGCCCGCAGCCGACCGACGTTGATCCGGCCCCGGTTCAGGCCGCCGTACATCGCTCCGTGCCCACGACGATGCTCGGGCAACAGCGTCAGATCCACCGGGGACCTCACCGCACCGTCCGCACACAACACCGCGTCCATCAGCTCGAACAACTCATCGCGCCGAGCGGTCAGACACTCGTAGAACTCGCCTCGGAAGCGTGACGCCTCCGCGAACGCTTCCCTCCGGACAGCATCAGGCAGCAGACTCATCCTCACGGCCTTCGTCTTGTTCACGTGCACCTTGGTCGGAGCACAGGATCAGACGAAGGCCGCCCCCACATCCGGCGAATCCCCAGGTGAGCGACTCAGTTCGAGACACCGTTCGAGGCCGGAAGTAAAAGAACAAGGTAAGTGCCTGTTTCCGAACCTGGGGGCGGGCAGGGCTAGATGATCTGGGCTGACGGCGCTGACGTGACAGCTCGGCGGGCAGTCTCAGCCCGTTGGCGCCCCGCCCTTCGTTCTGCCATAGGCTCCTGCTCATGGATGGCTCCCGCTCACGCACGGTCCGTCTCGATGCGGCCGGACCCGAGTTGACCCCGCGGACTTTGTCGACCCAGCTGGGCCGTATCAGGAAGGGAAAGCTCAACACTGTCCTGGCGACGGTTACCGCGCTGGAGCCACCACAGCAAGCGATCAATGCGGTCAACGAGTGGTGGAAGATTGATCATGCGCTGGATCGGGGGGCACGCGTCGCAACCAGTGTGGAGCAGATCCGGCAGACCGTGGCGGCGGGCGACCTCGCGGTGGTACTGCACTTTCAGGGATCGGCCCCGCTCGGCGGCCAGGTTGAGATGGTCGACACCTACGCCCGCCTCGGCGTGCGGGTCATCCAGCTGACCTACAACTACGCCGAGCTAGCGGGCGACGGGTGCCTTGAGGTGCGGAACGCCGGGCTGACGGCGTTCGGCCGCAAGATAGTGCACCGAATGCAAACCCTCGGAGTCACCGTCGATCTCTCACACGCCGGCGAACGAACCTCCCTGGAGACGTTGTCCATCGCACAGCGGCCAGTGATCATCTCGCACGGAAACGCCCGTGCAGTCTGCGACTCGCCCCGCAACTTCAGCGACGACGTGATCCGCGCGGTCGCCGCGACCGGGGGCATCGTCGGGTTGTGCGCCTTTCCCACGTTCGTGTCCAGCGACCCCGTGCCGACTCTCGACCAGCTCATCAATCACGCCGTGCATATCAGCGAGCTCGTCGGAGCTCAGCATGTGGGCCTCGGGCTCGACTTCGCCGACGAGGACGAGAACGACTACGACTACTTCGGCTACGACGAGCGCTACTATCCCCGCCCGCCGTGGACCTGGCCGGCTGGTATCTCGTGGTGGGAGGAAGCAGTCAATATCGCCCCCGCGCTGCGCCGGCGCGGCTTCAGTGAAGAGGAGGTTACCGGCATTATGGGCGAGAACTTCATGCGCGCGTTCGAGCAGACCTGGAACGAATGAATCAGCTCTGGGTGACGGTGGTGACCGTCACCGCCGTTTTGATCAGTCCCGTTGCGCTTCACGGGAGTCCGGTTGCCCGCTTCTGCGGGA
Source organism: Streptomyces griseoaurantiacus (assembly GCF_036189845.1). Lineage (NCBI taxonomy): Bacteria > Bacillati > Actinomycetota > Actinomycetes > Kitasatosporales > Streptomycetaceae > Streptomyces > Streptomyces griseoaurantiacus. The sequence continues at coordinate 23,212 of NZ_CP108327.1, forward strand.
GTTTCGGCGGGTGATTCGCCTGGTCATGAGGGTGATTGCGGCCCAGGTGATGAGCGCTTCCGAGTGCTGGATGAGCCGTTCGTAGTCGCGTGTGTGTCGACGGGCGTGCATGATCCAGGCGTGTGAGCGTTCGACGACCCAGCGTCGGGGCAGAACGACTAACCCGGAGGCATCCTTCGGGCGGCTGATGGTCTTAATCGTAAGGTTGAGGTAAGTCTTCGCCCAGGTCACGAGCTGCCCGGCATAGGCGGAGTCGGCCCAGACGATGGTGATTTCGGGGTGCATCAGCCGCAGCCGGAACAGCACTTCCTTGGCCGCGTTGCGGTCGGTCATGTCGGCCGGGGTGACCATGACGAACAGGGGCAGGCCCTTGGTGTCCACGACCAGGTGACGCTTGCGGCCGTTGATTTTCTTGCCGGCGTCGTAACCGCGGGAGTCCTTGCCGACGGTGTCGGCGGCCATGATCGACTGGGAGTCGATGACGGTGGCGACCGCTCCGGGAGCCCGGCCCATCTCGCGGCGGATCCGCTTGCGGAGCAGGTCACGGATCTGGCCGACGACGCCACAGGCGACCCAGCGCGCCATGAAGCCGTAACACGTGCGCCAGGGCGGGAAGTCCTTGGGCAGTGCCCGCCACTTGCAGCCGGTGCCCACGACATAGCGGATCGCGTCCACGATCTCCCGGCGGGGATGCTTCTCGGGACGGCCGCCTGCCTTCGTTTCGCAGGCCGGTGTCGGCAACAAGGACTCGATCAGGGCCCATTCGTCGTCCCAGGTGTCAGAGGGATAGCAGCGTCGCCGCGGCAACTTTGCTCCCTCCAAGGACAGGGCGGGGCCGGCCGCGAAGCGGCCAGCCCCGCCGGTCAGGCATCGGTGAAGTCAGCGATGACGTCGAGCGTGGACTCAACCGAGCTGAGCTGGGTGTTGAGGTGCTTGATCCACCGGCCCTTGGGCTGGAGGGCGGAGTGCGGAGCGACCGTCCCGGTGATGAACCGGCGGATCTCGGTGAGCTTCCCGCGGATGACCGCGACCTCATATGCACGGAGCTCGGCGGGGTCGGCGCAGAACTGGTAACCGTCCTTCCTGGTCCAGATCAGGGGCGGCCAGCCGCGTTCGGCGATGGTGTCCCGCAGACAGGCCAGGCCGGAGCGGGTCTGGTGGGGCGACAGCTCGCTGGATCTGACCAGCTGGTTGAAGGTCAGACCGGCCGGGCGGGCCTCGAAGAGCACGAACCGGACGGTGTCGGCGTGTCGCTGGACGGCGGGCGATGATGGCGTCCCGCCTGGTGGTGTAGGGGATCTTTGCGGTTGAGTGCGCGGGTTCTGCTCCCTCGGGTGCACCGTCTGCCGGTGTCTGCTCCCTGCTCAACTGGCAGGCCACCGTGCAACTGTCCGGAGTGAACGGGCAGTTCAACCCCAGGGGGTGCACGGTGGCCTTGTCCCAGCATGACCTACTTCGCCTGCTTGAGTCACTACGTTCGGCCGATGGTCTTGAACTCGTCCGCGAGGTCGCCGAGCGGCTGCTGCAGGAACTGATCGAGGCCGAGGCCACCACGAAGATCGGCGCCGAGTGGGGCGAACACACCGACACCCGCACCACCTGGCGCAATGGGCACCGCGAGAAGACCATGACCACGCAGGCCGGCGACCTGGAACTCGCCATCCCGAAACTGCGGGCCGGAAGCTTCTTCCCCAGCCTCCTCGAGCGCCGGCGGCGCATCGACCAGGCCCTCTACGCGGTCATCATGGAGGCATACGTTCACGGCGTCTCCACCCGCTCCGTCGACGACCTCGTCAAAGCCCTCGGCTCCGACACCGGGATATCCAAGAGCGAGGTCTCCCGGATCTGCGCGGACCTCGACGAACAGCTCGACGCTTTCCGGACCCGCCCGCTGGACCACATCCGCTTCCCCTACCTGTTCCTCGACGCCACCTACGTCAAGGCCCGCGTCGACCACCGCATCGTCTCCCAGGCGATCGTCATCGCCACCGGCGTCACTCAGGACGGCGGCCGCGAAGTCGTCGGCGTCATGGTCGGCGACAGCGAGACCGAAGCCTTCTGGACCCAGTTCCTGCGTCACCTGCGCGAACGCGGCCTGAGTGGCGTCCGCCTGGTCATCTCCGACAGCCACAGCGGCCTGGTCAAAGCAATCCGCAAGGTCATGCTCGGCGCCGCCTGGCAGCGCTGCCGGGTCCACTTCGTCCGCAACGTCTTCGCCGTGATCCCGAAAGGCTCGGCAGAGATGGTCGCCGCGACGATCCGCACGGTCTTCGCCCAGCCCACCGCGGATGCGGTCCGCACCCAGCTCGACACCGTCGCCGACATGCTCGGCCGGCAGTTCCCCAAGGTCAGAGAGATGCTGCTGGAGGCGAAAGAAGACCTGACCGCGTTCGCGGACTTCCCCCACCAGCACTGGAAGAAGATCCAGTCCACGAACCCGCTGGAGCGGCTGAACCGGGAGATCAAACGCCGCACCGACGTCGTCCAGGTCTTCCCCAACCCGCCCGCGGTCCTCCGCCTGGCCACCGCGGTCCTCGCCGAACTCCACGACGAGTGGATCGCCTTCCCCCGCCGCTACCTCTCCAACGAGAGCATGGACGCCCTCTACCTCGATACCCCAACCGCCCTGCCCGCCACGTCAGACGACTGATCGCCTACACCACGACAGGGGACATGACCCCAACATGGATAAAAAGTCATGACTGAAGACTAACCTCGACTGTTCGCGAGGGTAGGTCCGGGGATCAACTTACAGGTTTACGGTGCGAGGTCAGCGCGGCGCACGTCGACATGTTTTTGCTCCGGCAGCCCCAGGAACCCTTAGTTTCTTGAGAGTTCTTGACTCAGCGCCTTTACCTGCTCGATAGCCTCACGAAGGGATTCCAGTCTTGCAATCTGCTCTTCGTCTCCGGCCAGCAGCTTGATTGCAGTTGATGTGATCTCCAGACGTTCCGCTCCGTCCGTGGAGGATCGAATCTTTTCCATGAGCTTTTTGAGGGTTTTCTGGTCTTTCCTTGAAAGGGTGAGTGTAGCGTTAGCTTGTACGTCACGCGTTGTCTTCTTCAGTCGCTCAGTCGTTTCCCGCAGTTGACTTTCCGTGGCGCCTACCTTGCATGACGGCATGTGTTTACCGGGTGGCCCTTTGCACTCGGGGCACCGGCACCCTTGAGAGGGCGAATCGGGGGGTGGTGCCATCGTCATCTATGCCTCCGCGGGACTCGAACTTATTGGTATCCGTAACCTCCTGGAGCAACCACAACTCACAAGTGGGCCGTCGTCACCCCTCTGGGGTATAGGACTTATTCGGCAGGTGGTGTCTTTGCGTTCGCAGCCTCGATCAGTCGGCTGTTCTCGACGATCAAGCGTTGGTTGACGTTACGGAGAGCCGTGAGGTCGGCCTCTGCCCGTTGGCTGGCAGCCAGTGCGGCGTCCCGCTGCCTCCGCAGCTCCTCCAACTCGGCGTCGCATGCTGCTGACAGGCCCAGGCCGTCGCGGGTGCGGGCACCCAATGCTTGGACGCGTAGCACGCGGAGTTGCGACTGCGCCTCAAAACCGGCGCCACCCCGGACGATGTGGATCGTTTCTGGCAGGCATTTCTCCGTCGCTTCGATCTGGAGCACACCTTCCGCTTCGCGAAACAGACCCTGGGCTGGACCACCCCGAAGCTCCGTACTCCCGAGGCGGCGGACCGCTGGACCTGGATCCTGATCGTCGCTCACACCCAGCTCCGGCTCGCCCGACCGCTCGCCGAGGACCTCCGCCGGCCCTGGGAGAAACCCACCGCCTCGGACCGGCTCAGCCCGGCCCGGGTCCGCCGGGGGTTCAGGAACATCCGCGCCCACCTCGCCTGCCCGGCACGCGTTCCCAAACCCCGCGGCGCCGGCCCCGGACGACCACCCGGCGCCAAGAACAGACACCGGGCACCCCGCTACGACGTCGGCAAAACCGTCAAACGCTCCGAGACCCTCAAGGCCATCGGCAAGCCCGGAAGATCTTGGTAGATAAAGAACAAGCTTACGAAAGCGACACCTTGCCGACACTCGTTCCGCCGGAACACACGCCGACGGGACGTCGCCATCACCGCTCGGCGGCCCCTTGAACGCCGAGCAACAGCTGGTGAATAGGAGGAGATCGGTCAGCTCGGGGTCGAGGGAGCGGGCTCGGACGGTGCCCCGGAGGTCTCCTCGGCGAAGGGTGAAGGGGAGTGGGCCACCACGTCGGGCAGCAGAGTGGGGGCAGTCTCCTGGAGGTCGGGGTGGGTGGCGGCGACGTCGCGCAGGAGGCGGGGGAAGGTGACGCGGTCCAGGGCACGGCCGGTGCGGGAGAGGAGCAGGGGACCGGTGGTCTCGGTGGAGTGGGGGGCCTTGTGGGTGCGAACGGGCAAGTACTCGTCCAGCGCCCACACCACCGGCCTGGGGATGCGTTGGGAGCGGGCGACGGCGGAGGCGCTGTTGTTCTTCGCGGGCAGGCGCCAGGTCGGGCCGGCGGCGTTGTCGCGCTGGATGTGCTGGAGCACGACGGCGATGGACTGCCCCGGGCGCAGACCCGCGAGCGTCATGTAGACGGCGAGGCGGGCGCGTTCGGCATGGGGACCGCGGTAACGGTCGGCGGCGGTGCGCAGGGCGTCGGTCTGGAAGCGGGTGAGCGTCTCACGCACGGCCGGCGGGGTCGGTCCGGCGAGCGCGCGCCGGGGCGGGAGGTTCCAACGGGCGGCGCCGAGGTCCTCGGCGCAGTGGGTGTAGAAGGAGCGGACTGCGGAGACCGCGCGGCCGCGGGAGGCGGCCGCCATCGCGCTGCCGTCGAGGTTGGTGAGCCGGGACGCCCAGTCCTGGATGTCCGGGGGCTCGACGTGCCACACGCGGTCGCCGATGTAGGCGAACCAGTCCTGGCGCCACTGGGGTGGGGCGTCGATTCCGGCGAGCAGGAGACCGTAGCGGTACTTCGTGTCCTCGTCCCAGGCGCGACCGCGCACCTCCTGGCCGTCGGGCCGCACGTACACCCCGGAGAGCCAGCCGTGCAGGATCGCGTAGGGGTCCGGGGTCTCGGTCGAGCGGGTCATGAGGTCACTCTAGGAACTCGGTGGGCCGGGGCCTCCCGGGAGGGCGGCAAGGCCATCGCCGCCGGCGCCTTCCGCTCCGCCGAGCTGTCGACCTCTTCCCCATCGCCGAGCTGGAGGTCGCCGAGCGGATCGCGCTCGGCGAGGGCCAGGCGGTGCGGTGCGAGAAGACGGGCCGCCGGGTGCGCAGACAGGCCCCTGGCGAGCAACCGCCGACCTCGGCGGCCGCAGGTCACTGGCCGGGGTGGACGGCCTGGACTCCGGTGCCCGCGTACGCCTTCGGCGTCAGGGTGAGCAGGTACCGACCGCCGGGGTGGGCGGGGGAAGGGCGGGCGGCGTGGATGGCGTGGACGGCGGCGAAGGAGTGCCCGAAGCGCAGCAGCTCGGTGGCGGTGACCGCGGCGTCGGTGTCGAAGGATTCGATCCGGATGAACCGCAATCCCTTGATGTACCCGAGCAGGCCCGGCCGCTCGACGTCACCGGCCGTCAGCGACAGCACCGGCGCGTACAGCTCGCCGAGGCCGCCGGATGCCTGGACGTAGAACGCGGCGACGGCCTCGTTGAACGGATCCTTCGGGTCGTACAGAGCAGCAGCGGTGGTGTGGTCCAGAACAACTGCGATGGCCGCCACTACGCGGCCGCACGCGGGCTGTGCGAGCCGGCGCCCAAGCGCTCGAGCAGCGCCCGGGCCTTGGCCTCGGCCTCCGGGCTCGGCACGCTGCCGAGGGCGGAGGCGAGCTCGGCGCGGGCCAGCTCGGCGCGCTCGGCGTACTCGGCCTGCGTCGGGGTGCCCTGTGCGAGGTCCTCGACCAGGCCGCGGATGGTGGTGCCGTGCTCGGCCGCCAGCTGCGCAAGCCGGTCCCGCGCGGCCGTGCTCACCTTGATGCTCGTCTCGTCTGCTGCCATGCCCGCATCCTACCTCGTTCCTCTACCGTGGGTAGAGGAAACGCTCTCGGGGACGTCGTGCTCCGGCAGTACTGCCCGTAAACCCGCGCCGCCGGCGGGAGGGGCGGCGTGCTGCTCGTCGCCCGTGCGGGACGCGGGTGCTTCACGGTCGTCGAGGCCCTGGTCGCTCGAGGTCTCGCCCACCATGACGAGGAACGCCTCAACCCGGAAGAAGCCGCTTCAAACCCCCACCCCCCCGGCGGAAGCCGTCCTACGTCCCCCAGCAGTCGTTGCCGAGACGCGCACCGGGTCCCGGAGCCGACACCACCCCCGGCCTGCGCCCGACCGCGGCTGCCGGAGTCCCGCAGGACCGCCGCCCGGGCCGGCTCGGCCGGGCGGCGGTCCTGCCGAAACGATCAGGCAGGGCGTCCCACGGACCGCACCTCATTGACGTGACGTACATGAGGTGCGGTCGGTGGACAGGTCAGGTCGCGCGGCGAAGAGGGACGACGACGCTCTCGCCCAGGCGCTTGGGGTCGAGCCGGTAGTACCTGATGTGCCCGATCCGCTCGGTCTCCTCCAGCCAGCCGGCCTCGATGACCTGCTTGCGGGTCCGCGAGAAGACCGGCGCCGCCATGCCGACCAGCTTGGCCAGCTGGGCGGCCGTCTCCAGCACCGCACCGGACCGATCGGTCGGGTGCAGGGCGTACAGCATGACCACGAGCCGTTGGTTGGCCGTCATGCCGGCCGTGGCCTCGAGCAGTTCGAGGTTCGTCTGCTTTTCGTCCTTCACTGGGCCTCCCACCGTGCAAGGGTCGTGGCATCGAAGCCGGGGATGTCCGGCGGGTTGCACGTCTTCACGGCTTCTCGCTGCTCGAGTCCTGTGCCGTGGAAGGCGATGTAGGGACTGATCCGGTAGAAGTTGTAGTTGCCGATACGGCCACGCACGATCAGGATGCGGTGTTTCGCCAGCTTCCTGTTGATTTTACCGACGGCGTCAGCGGACATCCCCACCTTCTTGGCGATGTCCGCACCGGTGGCCCTCAGCGGATCCATGCCTTCGGGGGAGACCCCGATCCACCACAGGACGAGGAACTTCTGGCTGGGCGTGAACGCCTTCGACTCGGTGATCGCCGCCACGCGCGCCTTGTCGACCTGGGTGTGCCTCCCCGAGAAGGCATACGGCGCGTAGGGGACCGACTCACCTGTCTCGGTGTCGACCAGCCTGCGTACTGCTCCCAACGGACCCCCTGGGACGGCGACCTCGTGAACGGTTCAGGAAGACGGCCGTGAGGCCGACCAGATGAACTTAACGTACATGAGCAAAAAGGCAATCAGCCACGCCTGTAGGTCGTGCTCCTGTCCGAACGAGCACGATGCCGACGCCGTCCATCCGACCGTCGAGAACGTCCGAGTCATTGACGTCACGTCAATCTGCACATGTTCTAGGAACTGGGCACCCAGTTCCTAGAACCGTGGTGCCAGTCCCTAGGAACGTGGTCACGGTTCGTAGGAACCGAGTGCCACGACCGAGCGATCTGGGCACTCGGTTCCACCGATCGCCCATGCAGGCTGGGAGAACTGCCTGCCAGTCCGTACGATCGTGGTCAGCGGCGAATCCATGCAGGTCAAAGGCCTAATGGCGGATGCGCTCTCTTCCCTTAACCCTGAGGCCGAAGCAGCGACGGTCACCACGGCATGGGTGGACCTCGAGCACGCCCGGGTGCCCCGCCTCACGTGTTCCTTGGCTGCCGAGGACGGTTCGTCAGGCACTGGTTCATGGCGGACTGTCGAGCGCCGCTCGCACCGGTCCGTGCAGGACCGCCCAGCCCTCCTCCACAGTCCTCTGGACGAAGGCCTTGAAGGAAGGAACGCTTCCTGAACGGCGTTGCCACGGCGCACCCTCCACCTGTCGAACCTCCGGTACTGGCAACCACCTCATTCGACCCGCACCACCGAAAGCCCGCCACGACGATGCCCGCACCCGACCTGGCAGGCGCGCGTGTGCCTCGAACAACCCCTTCCCGGTCTCAGCCACGCCTCTCTCGTTTCCCCGCACGCACGGTCCCGCGGTCGCCAACGGCGAGTAACCGCCCCGTCGGGGCACCGCAAGCCCGCCAGGGCTGAGGAGCTGCCGACCCGGCGCGCGCCCGGGCGCGGAGAGCGCGAAACAGGCAGCGAACGGACCGGCCGGGCAACCGATCGCCTGCACCGAAGTCCGCAGCTCACCCCCGTGTCGCCCTGCTGGAGGCGTTGTTGAAGATGTTCTCGTGGACCGGCGCCGACACCAGGCGTCCACTTCGGTCACCTGCGGTGAGGCCCGGATGAAGGACCTGCACGTGACGATTGCCACGCTGCTGGTCGTGCTCAGCCGCAACGCCGACTGCACTCCGGTCATCGGTGCCGCAGACGCGCGGAAGTACTCCCGCCGCCTGTCCCATGTCAACCGACGTATCTGCGGCTGGCGGGGTGTCGGACTACGAAGGCCACGCTGATCGACTACCAGGCAGCCATTCCGCTCTCGCAGGCGTGGGGTGGCGGCCTGGTCACCTCCGTGGACGGCATGCAGTTCGTCGTCCCCGTGCCGTCGGTGTACGCGCGGCCGAACCCGAAGTACTTCGGGCGCGATCGGCGCCGCTTGGCCCAACATGATCAAGGACCAGGCGCACAGGGCTCGGCGAGAGGTCGTAGTCGGCACTGGCGAAGGCCGCTCAAGTCCTACTGTGTGGAGGGTATCGCCGCCTCTTCGCCTCCTAGGAGGACCAGCCTGTGGATATCGACATTCCCTCGGATGTGCACGACGCTGCCGCCCGGTTGGGGGCCGGCGTCCCCTACGCACTGAAAGTCGTGGCGGCCCAGCTGACCGGCGACCCTGACATGGGTCGGCCCTCGAGTCGGCCCGGTGTCCGCACCGTGACGGTCGACGGCGAATTGTTCGAGGACTGCCCTGCCCTCGCTGTCGACTACGTCCACGAGGCTGAGCGGATCGAAATCCGGTCCGTGAACCTGGCTTCCTCCGCCGAGCCCGCTCTCCTCGCCCAAAGGCAAGAGTTGGTATTCGAGCGGAAGTCGGAGCAGCCTGCCGGTCCTGCCGCTGACGCGATCGCGGAGCGTCAGGTCGCCGACGCATGGCAGCGCATCGAGACCTGGCTGCGCCGGCATGCTCCAGCAACTGTGGAGATACTGCGGCCCGGAGCCTCCGAGGAAGAGATCGCCGATTTTCAGCAGATTCTTGATGTCCGTATACCGGCCGAGCTGAAGGCCTTGTGGCGGCACTGTGCGGGTGTGTCCGCCGAAACGGACAACGACGTCAGTTTCATGCTGGGAAACCGTGCCCTGATGCGCTTCGAGGGGATCGACTGGGTCTATCGCCAGTACATGGAATCACAACAAAGGATCGGAAACGACGAATTCCCGATCTGGCGGCCCGCTTGGATCCCCTTCTGCTCGTACGGCGCTTCGGACTACGCATCGGGTCTGCTGATGGACGCCGAAACAGGAAAAATATGGTACTGGGACCGATATGGGGAGCGTACTCCGGAGTTCGAGTCGCTGACAGTCTATCTGGAGGAAATGGCGGACCTTCTGGAGACTCCCGCACTCAGCGACGGAACAAAGCCAGGGTTGTTGCACGGCGGCCTTGTGTGGGGACCACCGGTAAATGCCGACCAGGCAGCCCAATGGGCCGAGTTCACCGGCTGACCCTGGAAATGCGATGTGTGGGGCCGAACTCATCGGCCCCACACGTCAGGTGAACCTAGCCTATCTTCTTCCAGGCGCAGGTGGTGTTGGCAGTCGTGCAGTGCTCGAATCCGGGATTACTCAGATAGAACGCGTCGTTGTCCAACAGCCGCCACGTAGTGGGCTGGAGCGAATTGAACGGTCCCGTATTCTGGGTGTCCGGTACGCCGGCGCGACCACAGGTCTCCGACCAGGAAGGGCCGTTCACGGCGGTGCGCGTGTCGGCGAAGAGGCCGTAGCCACTGCCGGACTTGTCCACGAAGAGCTGGGCGCATTTGTCGCCAGAGGGCACCTGGTAGGGGCCGCCGGGGAAACCTCCGCTTTCATGCGTGGTGGCCATGGCGAACTCGTCACAGGTTTGCTTGCCCAACGACGCGTCTGTCACGTGCGCTTTCCAGCCGTTGTTACCCGTCGGACACACGATGCTCCTGCTGTCATCTTTTGTCCAAGGAGCTCCGTCGGGCCTTGTGACTGTTGTGTCCTTGCCCAGGTAGTGCAGCGGTTCGTCGCCATATCCGAGTCCGCCCGTTTTGCGCTGCATCAGCCAGTAGTAGGCTCCGGCCGCCGGATACAGGTTCGTGTCGACCGTGTAGGTGGGCGTGAAGTACGGAAGCACGCAGCCGGGCGCTGACGACGGGACTATGTCGTCACAGCGCACCGTGAGTTCCGGGCCGCTCGATCCGTAGTCCGACGTCACCGTCAGATCGGAGACATCAACTTGGCCACGGATGTTCCAATCGAGGGTTATGTTCTCCTTGCCGGTACCGGTCCACTTCGTGGTGACGTTGGCTATCTGCGTGGCATAGGCACCTTCTTCACCGGCCTCCCAACGCCCGTCGTTGGTCCCGCCATTGAGGTCGGTCCAGCGCACAGAGGTAACGTCACAGGCGGAACAGTGGGTCGTGATGGGCCAGTACAGATTGACGCCCAGCAGCGCCGAATCGATGTGGGTCGGCGTGATGAACAACTGCTGGTCGAACTCGGCGAAGTCGCTGCCGCTCTCCCCCTTGTTGCGGTATGCCTTGATGCGCTGTTCGAAGTTGAACGTGGCGATGCCGAGCGGCGGGTCGCTCTCGTCCGTGGACGCGAATATCAGGTTTCCGCTGCCGAGGCTCTTGAGACACGCGTCGGTGCGGGTGATGTAGGAGTGATCGTAAGGCTTGTCCTCACACCAGGGCACCAGGTCGCCTGCCGCAGCGGTCCTGACCGAAGGGCGCATCTTCGCGTCGTTGCTCTTCGCCGGGGTGAACGAGAAACACAGCTTGTGTCCCGCGTCGTCTGCGGAGGAGCATTTCTGCTTTCCGCCGGAGTCGGGAGCCATCAGGTTGCCGCCCGGGTCGGAGCGGAATATCTCCTGCTCTACCTGCGCCACCGAGTCGATGGACGAGGAGGTCTGCGGCGCCGGGAAGGTCACGTAGGGGTCGATGCGGAAGTTCGCCCACGGCGACCAGACGGTCTCGTACAGGCTGCCGTCGTACGCGGAACCGCGGAACGTGTACACGACGCCGGGCTTCAGGATGCCGTACGGCACCGTTACCTTGGCCTCACTGCCCGAGGGTACGTACGGCGAGACCAGCACCCCGTTCGATCCCGACCCGTCGAGGTCGACCGGCGCTTTCGGGGTACCGTCCGCATTCGTGGTGTACACCTGGAACGTTTCGTTCACGGTGTCGCCGTCGGCGTCGGTCACCTTGTTCTTCAGGACCACGTCCGGGGAGACGACCGTCCAGACACTGCCCGACTTGGTGAACCGCGGACCAGCCGACGGGGTTTGACCCGACACCGGCCGCGCACCCCCGGCAACGATGGCTGCCGAATCCTGTGGCCCGGCCGCTCCGACCGCAGCTGGTGACGCGTCGACACCGGGTGCGGGTGGCGTCGGGGCCGCCGCTGCGGTACCGACCCCCAGTCCCGTCAGTAGTACGAGTACGGATCCAACGACAGTGTGCCGCCATGCCGGCGCACGTAAGCGTCTCACGGGGGCAGTTCTCCTTGTGGCGTAGTGAGTTGTACATGCCACGTAAGAGCTCATCACGTTTGCGCAGAAGGGAACAAGATCGCACCTGGCACTTGGCGAGAAGTGATCCACCCGGCGGCCCTGGATGCCGCCACCCCATGGAGTCCCTCCAGGTGCCGATGGGTTCCGCACGCCCGGCTCCCACCGCCGTCCCGGCCTGGGCCAAGCGCCTCGCGGTGCCGAACTCCGAGACCTCGGCCCGTTCGCGCATGGCCATCGACCGGCTGATCGCGCGGCGCGAGGTGCACCTGCGGGAGAAGACCCTGTGGCAGATGCTCTACGAGACCGCCGGGCGCTCGGAGGACATCCTGGGCGTGAACATCCAGGACCTGGACTTCGCCGGCCGCCGCTGCCCGGTCAAGGCAAGGGGGCGGAGTCCAAGTCCCGCCGCCGCGGCCCGGCCCTCGAGGACTTCGTATGGAGACCGTGTACTGGGATGCCGGTACCGCCCGGCCCCTGCCCCGGCTGCTCAAGGGCCGCACCCGCAGGCCGGTGTTCGTCGCCCATCGACGCCCCGGCCCGGGGAAGGCCGTCAGTCCCCGAGACATATGCCCGGACACCGGCTTCGCCCGCGCCCGGCTGTCGTACGGGCAGGCTCGCGCTCTTCGACGAGCACACCGCGCTGCACGGACCGGGCACGGGCTGGGACCTGCACACGAATACCGTCACTTCGGCCTCACCCATCTGGGCGAGGCCGGTGCCGGCCTGCTGATGCTGATGGCCAGGTCGAGACACAAGAGGCCGGAGAACGTCCGCCGCTTCAAGCCCTCGCCTGAGCCCATCGCGGAGATCACGAGTCTCCTTGCACCGGGCGACAGCAGGCGCTGAGTGTGACGCCTGTTATGGGGTGGGGTCGGCCCACAGGTCGGTGCTGTGGGCACCGATGAGAGCGTTGATGTGGGTGAGTACGTCACTGGCCGGCTGCGGGTCGAGTCGGCGTCCGTCACGCAGGCGCAGTGCGACGTGATCGTCCGCGGCCTCCTTGGGGCCGATGACGGCTTGGTAGGGAACCAGGCGGGCCTCTCGGATGCGGGCGCTGAGGCTGCCGCGGTCCGGTCCCGCGATCCGGGCGCGCAGTCCGAGGCGGGTGCAGCGCCCTGCGAGGGCTGCGGCGTTCGGCAGTTCGGTGTCGGAGATCGGGAGGATCACCAGCTGGGTGGGGGCGAGCCAGGCGGGGAAGGCGCCGCCGTGCTGTTCGATGAGGTGGGCGACGGCTCGTTCCACGCTGCCGATGATGCTGCGGTGGACCATGACCGGGCGGTGTCTGTCGCCGTCCGCGCCGATGTAGTGCAGGTCGAATTGCTCGGGCTGGTGGAAGTCGACCTGGACGGTGGACAGGGTGGACTCCCGGCCGGCACTGTCGGTGACCTGGACGTCGATCTTGGGGCCGTAGAACGCGGCCTCTCCCTGGGCCGCCTCGTAGGGCAGGCCGGAGCGGTCCAGGACATCGGTCAGCAGGGCGGTGGAGCGTTGCCACTTCTCGGGTGCGGCGACGTACTTGCCGCCAGGGCCCGGGAGGGAGAGCCGGTACCGGGCGGGGGTGATGCCGAGTGCCTCGTACGCCCGGCGGATCATCTCCAGCGCCGCCTGCGCCTCCTCGGCGACCTGGTCCAGGGTGCCGAAGATGTGCGCGTCGTTGAGCTGGATGGCCCGCACCCGGGTCAGCCCGCCGAGCACGCCCGAGAGTTCGGAGCGGTACATGCCGCACAGTTCGGCCATCCGCAGGGGCAGTTCGCGGTAGCTGTGGGAGCGGGAGCGGTAGATCACCGCGTGATGGGGGCACAGGCTCGGCCGCAGGACGACCTGCTCTCCGCCGAGGTCCATCGGGGGGAACATGTCGTCGCTGTAGTGCGCCCAGTGCCCCGAGAGTTCGTACAGCTCCCGCTTGCCGAGGACCGGTGAGTACACGTGCTGGTAGCCGGCCTGCCGCTCGGCGGTACGGATGTACTCCTCCAGGGTGTGCCTGACGGCCGCGCCGTCGGGCAGCCAGTACGGCAGGCCGGCGCCGATCAGCGGATCGGTGTCGAACAGGCCCAGTTCACGGCCGAGCCTGCGGTGGTCGTGCACGGTGGTCATCGCGGTCTCCCTGCTGGTCGCGGAGCAAGTGACCGGGCCTACGACGAAGCCCCGGGGCACTTGCCCCGGGGCTTCGCATCAGATCATCTGTCAGCGCGCCGGGACACTCTCCGGCGTCGTCGTCATCGCAGCGCGCTTCATGCCACAGACGCTAGCAGGACGCAGTGATGTCCACATGGCCATTTCTCATCAGGAGTGCCCGGGGCACGAGTGATTGCCGCGATGCCTGAATCGACGTCAGGGTTGTCCACCGTTCTGATCGTCCCGGACCTGTGCCACGAGACGCGTCGCCGCGCGCGGGTTCCGGAGCACGCGTAGTCGCGCATCCGGGGCGTGAGCCGTGATCGCCTTGAGGAGAAGCGGTCGGTTCCAACGGCGTCATGACCACAGCCAGAGCCAGAAATCCGCCCGCTTCCGCGAGCGGCGCAGTGCTTGCCAGGTGCAGCGGAGGAAGGAGTAGTCGAGCAGGAGAACGGTGTCGGCTCTGCGGAGGCGGACGTCGAGGACATCGTAGGGGCCGAGATCGCCGTCCATGATCCACTGGTCGGTGCCGGCGAGTTCGCCTTGGACGGCGGCCCACCGGTCAGGGGGAATCGCTTCCAGGTCCGGTCCCCAGAAATGCTTGTCGAGTTCGATGACGGGCAGCCCGGTCGCGGCGCCCAGCCTGGCCGCGAGGGTCGATTTTCCTGCGCCGCCACGGCCGAGGATCACGATGCGCCTCATGGCCGCCATGGTGCCAGACGCCCCGGCCCTTTCGGATCACGCGCCGGCTCCCGCCTCCATCAGGCGGCGGAGGTCTCCTCGCCCTCGGCCAGAACACACCGTTCTCGAACCCCGCGCCCGCCCGGAGCAGGGCGACGAGGAGGGCTCTGCGGATCGCGCGCCGGCGGGCCTGGGCGGAGTCGAGGAGCTGAGGACGATGGCCAGGGCTGCGGCCGGACTGCCGGCGCCGCGGGCGACCTCGGTGCAGAGCTTGACGGTGGTGGAGGTCGATTCGCGATCCCTCTATGAACTTTACGGAACAGACATAAGCCCTGATCCAAAAGCTATGGGTTCGCCAAGGTTCGTACGGACAGTGCGGAGCGTGGCGCGGGGTCGCCCTCCCGGGCTATTTGGTTGAGGTGTCAGTCTGTTCCGTAAAGTTCATTCTCTAATCCTTGATCCTCTGGCTGAGCACTCCGACACCCACTTCTCGTTCGCTCCCTCGCATCATCCGGCCGGGCGTGCTCACTCCCGGGGCAGGTGATCGTCGTGCCCCTGACGATCGACCACGGAGGGCGTACCTTCCCCCCATCGTCCCTTGTGGTCATCGAGTGAGTCCGCCCTCGCGCGGGACAAGGAGGCACGGTCGTGTTCGGCGTGACCAAGAACGACGGACCCTTCGGAGCGGGCCAACGGCAGCAGGTCCGCAACCACTACCTCGTCCACCTCGTCGAGCGTGCCAGGACGGGCGCGGCGTGACCGGACACCCAAGCCGCCCTCTGCTCTTCCTGGATGTCGACGGGCCGCTCCTGCCGTTCGGTGCCGGCCCGCAGCGCGCGCCGGCGGACACCGCACCGCACGCGCACCTGGCACGTCTCGACCCGCGAGTCGGGCCACGGCTCTCGAGGCTGCCGTGCGATCTGGTCTGGGCCACCACCTGGGGAGAGGAGGCCAACACCGAGCTGGCACCCCGGCTCGGTCTGCCGCGGCTGCCGGTCGTGACCTGGCCGGAGCCCACGGCCGCCCACGTACACGAAGACCAGTGGTTCAGGCTCCACTGGAAGACCCGGGCGCTCGTCGCGTGGGCGGACGGACGTCCGTTCGTCTGGGTCGACGACGAGATCACCGACGCCGACCGGGACTGGGTGTCCGCCCACCACCCCGCGCGGACACTCCTCCACCGTGTCATGCCGTCCCGCGGCCTCACCGACGAGGACTTCGCGGTCCTCGCTCAGTGGCTACGGCCGACCTGAGATTCCGCGCGACGGCCCACGGGACGCCCTATCGCGATGGCGGGTCAGGAGATCTTGCGGGCGGACAGCGGGCCGGAGCCGGTGCAGGTCCGCGGTGAGGTGCCCGGCGGCCCGGGCGTACCTCAGTTCGGCGAACCGCTCCGCCCGGCGAGTGGACAGTGGCACCCTTCGCAGGATGAAGATGCAGCCCCCGGAAGACGCCCAGGACCACATTTTGTACTCGTCCGACCGCTTGGACGTTCCGGTCCTCCTCCGTGCGGGGCCTCAGCGCCGCCCGAGCAGGAAACAGTGGGAAGGTGCGGAGCAGCCCTGGCCCGGCGTGACCGGTGTTCCGGCAAACGGCTGGTACCTCGCCACGACCACTTGGCGGCAGATCGTCAAGGCGGCGACCGAGGTCGGCCAGGACATCGATCCCTGGCTCGCTCTCACGCCGAATCTGGCGGTCAACCTCCTGGTGTCCCGCATATCTCCGTTGCACGCCTACCTGTGCCTGAAGACGGTCAAGGCTCCAACTCCCAGTGCGGCCGGGCGCCGCCTGTTCGTCAACGCCCTCCACCGGCACGGAACCGAGCGCAGCGCGCAGACCGCTTTCGGCTACCACCTCGGGATGACGATGGCCCAGTGGATGTGCGCGGGCATGATGGGGCTGGGCCCCACTCAGCACGTGGAAGCGGGTGGCCCCAACGGTGACCCCGGCTTCCTGAACGCATCCACCCAGCTGCCCGACCTGTGGGGCGCTCACCCCGACGGACCGCTGCACTGGCTCATCGAAGCCAAGGCACGACGGCTCCTGGGCCTTTCCGACCTGGAGAAAGGTATGGAACAACTCCAGGGTGGAAGCGCCTTGATGCATGGAAAGTCCCACTTGCAGGTTCTCTGCGGCACGTCCCTGCCCGCGCCCCAGAGGTGGGAGGAGGACCACCTCTTCATGACCGTGGACACGGTGCACGTGCCGGGAACGCCGATGCGCCCCGGAACTAGGACCCCACTTCCCGTGGATCCGGCGGGCAGCGGTTCCGAGGCGCACATCGCGGAGGACGACGATGCGCTGCTTCTGACCACGCGGTCGCAGATGCTGATCTACCGCGCACTCGCCTACGGCGTGGTGGAAGACCTGCGCATCGTCCCGCTCGGCTCCGCCCGCACGGCGCGGTGCGGCAGCGATACGGGGTCCCTCTCGCTCCTAGAGGAGGACGAGGAGACGCAAGCCGTCCGCCTGCGTCTCGCGGACGCCCCTCCTGCCACGGCGAGACAGGTGCGCGACCGGCCGGACGTGGCCGACTTCCTCTCCGGCCGCGTTCCGGGGACCGGGATACATGTGGGCATGTCGCGGCGCCTGTTCGCCGCGTGCCGGCGCCTGGACCCGCTGCAGGCCGAGGCAGCCCGTGAGGGAAGGGAACGCCGGGGTCCGCAACCGGCCGAGCAGGAGCTGTTCTGGGACGACGCGGCGTTGGAAGCAGCGGCCCGTGCCGAGCGCGCGGGTTATGTCGAGCGTCAGCGGCTCACGGATCAGCGTGAAGCCGTCCGGGCGGGCTTCCGCGAAGCGGACGAGTTGTCCTGGAGCACCCTGCTGGGTGGCAGGGAGCCCGCGGTGGAGCGGGGTCGCAGGAGCGTGTGGGAGGGGGCGACCGCGGAGACCTACATCGCGGTCGAGGCCGGTGATCCGGTCCTGCGCGGCGTGCGGGACTGACCACCGTGAGGGGTGGGACGGGACGCGTGAAGGACGTCGGCGGCACGCCCCCTTCACGCGTTCTCGCCGCAGCCCGGCGGGCGGGGACCGGGCAGCCCCAGCTCCGCGAGGACCTGTTCGGCGAGGCCGAACGGCTGGTTGCGGGGACCGTGCTGCACCGGGGCCACGGATCCGAAGCCGCGCTGTGCGGCCAGGGCCCTGGGCCCCACCAGCCCGGTGAGCCTGTGGTGCCGCCACAGGGGGACGGTCCGGCGTACGTCGACGACGACGAGGTCGGGACGACGCCACACGACCAGGGCCCAGGGCCCGCCGTCGCCACCGTCGCCGGCCCAGGCACCGACCAGGGGCGCGTCCTCGGCGGCACCGACGGCTTCGAGGGCCGCGAGGCCGGGATTGCTGAAGCGGCCGGTGACGTGGAGCAACAGCTTGCCGTGGCGGTGCACGTCGCGTCCCTTCTCCGCCAGGGCCGAGACCGCCTCGTCGAGGGGATCGTCCTGGACGACCTCCGCCGCCACGGCGAGCACGGCCTCCGGGTGCACGGCGGGCCCGAAGGCGGTCTCGAGGAGGGACGCGTACTCGGCGACGTAGGCGGCGTCCGCCGCGGGCAGGAGGTGCCCGACCGCCGCGGACGCCTCGGTGAAGGCAAGGGTCTGTGGGGTCACCTCGTAGCGTGGGGCATGGCTCCGGAGCACGGCGAGGGCGACCGCGGCGAGGCTGCCGACCTGGGGCTCGAGCCGGTCGGGGAGAGCGTGCTTCACCAGAGCCCGCAGGGACTGGGAGAGCAGGGGCAGCCAGTCGGTGTCGGCCGGCGGCCACGCGCCCGCGGCCGCGGTCCACAGGGTCATACGCACGGCCAGCATCCGCTCGGGCGGGTCCAGGCGGGGAGCCAGCTCGACGAGGCGTTCGACCCAGCGGCGGTACCTGCGACGGTTCTCCTGCCCGGCCATGCGGAGGTCGGGCAAGGACGGTGCGCTCGTCACCGTGCCGACCGCTTCGGTGTCCTGCTCCGCGGCGACCGTCTCGGTGTCGTCCTCCTCGAGCGCCGGCTCGATGTCGTCGGTGAACCGCTCGTCCCAGGTCACCGTCAGCAGGTCCGTGAAGGAGGCTCCCGTTGCGGCGGGCGGCGGAACACCGAGTGCGAAGCGCGCGAGGGGGTGCCCGACGCGTCCCGCGCACTCGTCCAGGTAGCTCTGCCACCCGCCCTCGTCACCCGACGCCCGCGGTTCCGCGTCCGCGCCGGCAGCCCTGCCGGTCGCCGCGGCGGCCGCCGGCGCCGGGGTCAGGGCTGTCCGCAGGGTCTCCAGGTCTCCGAGGAACCGTTCGGCGAGCCGGGGATCCTCGAACAGGTCCGAGGGCTGTGTCGTGGGTGTCCGGGCCTGGCCGGGGACCGTGCGTCGCAGTACGCGGTCGGCGTCGACGACGAACACCGTGTTGCCGAATCTCGGGGCGCCGGCCTCGTCGAAGGCCACCAGGCGCACGCGGCTGCCCGCGTCGGCCGGAGCCGTCACGGTCATCGTGGCCCGGTCGGCAGGGACGTCCGCGATGCGTTCCCAGGACTCCGGTGGGGCCGCGGCCGCCGACAGCTCCAGGCGGGTCGCGTGGGGCAGCGGCCGGGCGAGGCTCACCTCCAGACCGTCGGCCACCCGTACGGCCCCGAGCAGCAGCGGTCCGCCGGCTTCGCGCGGGCGGGGCAGGGTCGCGGCGGCGCGCAGCCGGGCGGCGGGTTCTTCCGTGCCGTCCGGCAGGAGTGTGGTGGTGCAGGGGGCGACGAGGCCGAGTTCGCAGTTGCCGCCGCGGCCCTGCGGGAGCAGCAGGGCCGCGGCGGAGAGGTTCGGGCTGCCGGTCAGGGTCCAGCGCTGGTCGCCGGTCGTCCACTCGACGAGTTTGCCGTGGCGGTAGCGCTGCTCGTTGTCGCTGATGATCCGGCCGCCGTGTTCCCGGACCAGGTCGGCGACCGACGGGCCGTGGAGGTCGGTGAGTCCCGGCTGGTAGGCCACGGTCAGCCGGCTCGGGCGGAAACGCTCGACCACCCGTCGCAGCGCGCGGGCGTGCGGGTCGTGGAAGGGAGCGGACACGGCGAGCTCGTCGACCGGCCCTTCGGGCAGCTGGTCGATGACGGGCGAGTGCAGGCTGTGCACGGCGCGCACGTCCCGGTCCACGGAGGTCCTGTCGCGGTGGAGCCGGTCGAGGAGGGTTGCGACCCGCTGCAGCGCCTGGGGGACGCCGGCGGAGAACCGCACCTTCTCCGGCAGGCCGCGCAGCCAGGCCGACAGGTCCGCGACCGCTGCGGGGCTCTGGTCACCGCGCACCCGCAGCACCGTCCACAGCTCGGCGTTGGCCTGCCAGCCGGCCAGGGTGGTGTTGCCCGAGCCGAGCGCGATCGTGGCGCGGTCCGGCCCTGCCAGGACCATCAGCTTGGGATGGAACGCGGGCCCGCCCGCGTAGGCCAGGCCCGCCAGGTAGCTGCGTCCGGCCCGCCGCACGGACCGGGGGTCGTTGCGCGCCATGGCCACGTCCCCGACCACGGTGACGCGCGCGCCCGTCGCCTGGGTGACGCCGAGGGCGATCTCCTCGAAGAAACCGAAGTCGGCCGTGAAGCTGAGGAACAGCGCCTCCTCCAGGCCGTGCCCGCCGCCGCGCTCCTCCTCGAGGACGAGCGTCAGCGGGGATGCGAGCGCGGACGGCGCCTCCACGGCAGCCGGTGCCGGTCCGGTGTCAGTCAACGAGATCCCTCCCGAAGCCGGTCACCGACCAGCATTCGTCGTGGTACCGCAGCACACCGCAGGTGGCCAGGACGGTACTCAGCTGGCCCAGCCGCAGTCCCACGTCACCGCGGCCCTCCTTGCTGGTCCGGTACAGCCACCCGCCGCGTTCGTGGAGGCGGGTCGGCAGCCACAGAGAGCCGTCGGGGCGGCGCCGGGCCTTGGCCCGCGCCACCCGCTGGGACCGCGCCACCAGGACGTGGACGAGACGGCGGGCCGCGTCACGCAATGCCGCGGGTCTGTTCTCGTCCAACCACCGTGCGACCCACTCGGGACCGAGTTCGACACCGCGCGGGCCGAGGAAGGTGTCCCGGACCCGGCCGGTGAGCTCGTCGGCCCGGCGTGCCCCGACCGCCAGCACTCGGAGTTCGGTCAGGGGCAGGGGTTCGTCCGCCAGGCGCAGGGTGTGCTCGGCGGGCAGCGGCGCACCGGCCGTACTGCGGGTCGCGGGGAGCGACGAGAGGAACGCGGCCACCGTGACGTCGGGCAGTTCCGCGGCGAAGCGGTCGGCCAGTTCCTCGACCTGGACCATTCCCTCCACCTGTTCCACGAGCCAGGACCACAGGCGGCGCCAGGCGCCGACCGAGTAGTTCCGCAGGACCACTCCCCGCCACGCGGGCGCCACCTCGATACCGCCGGCCACGGCATCGGTGGTCAGGAAGTCGCCGAAGGCCAGCGCGTGTCCGACGTCCCGGGTGAAGCGCACGACGCGGTGCGTGTCGACCACTCGTGCCAGCAACCGGATCGTCTGGCGTCGTGTCGTCGAACGGGATTCCGCGCCGGCCGCGTCGGACCCGCACATCAGGCGTGCCAGCCACGTCCCGTCGGAGCGGCCGCCACCCGCGCACACGCACAGGCGGTCGCCGAGCGGGGCGAGATCCTCCACACGCAGCGTCTCCTCCGCAGCCAGGTCCAGCAGTTCGCCCAGACCGTCACGGACGGCAGCCTCGTCGAGCCCTGGCCCAGGCAGGGGCATGGGGCCGGGAGCGAGGATGCCGAGCACCGTCTCGGACCCGGCGTAGGGACCCCAGAAGCCCCATGCGTTGCGCACATAGCCACTCTTGCCGGGGATCGCGGACTCGGCCACGGCGACCGATCCGGAGCGGAGCCGCTGGGCCAGGGCGTCGATCCCGTGAGCGTGTGGCAACCACTCGTGCGCGGGGGAACGATGGGTGAACGACACCGCTGCCAGGGCCACTTCGGCACGGCGCAGGAGTTCCTGGGCGGCCGGAGCGGTCAGTCCCGCCGCCTCGGCGTGCGCCGCGACCAGAGCGTGCAGGGCGTAGTAGCGCGCATGAGGAGTCACCGTGGTCACTCCCGGCACGAGGTGGTCGGCCATGCGCATCACGTGCCGCTCCACCGACAGCGGATAACGCCCCGCGGCGACGTCCAGCCCCGGGCTGCTCCACCGGGGCCCTTCCACGGCGCCGACCCCGGATACCTCCACGGGCGGAGCGGCCGTCGGCTCAGCCACGGGGCCGCGAGAACGGAGAGACCGCCGGGCCCGATGCCGGACTCCGCTCCACGAGGGGGACCGACCGCATCACCGCTCCCCCGGCTCCACTCCTCCGCACGCTTCTCCCCCAACACGCTCCGACAGCGGATGACTTCGGCCAGTCATTCTGCCCCAACTCCGGCATCTCCGTAGCCGCTGCGTCAGATGCGCGATGACGTCCGGTTGCCGACGCGGAGTCCGGGGCGCTTCGTCCCTGATCGCCTGCAGAGTTGCGTCAACAGCGGTCGCCAGTCGGCGGGGCCTGTCCGGGCGCCGTCCGTAGGCCGGTCGCGCTCCCGGGGGTGGCCGTGGCCGACTCGGTGTCAGCGGTGCGCGGGCCACCGCCGATGCGGCGGCGCGCAGGAACCAGGCGGCGATGCTGGGCGTAAATCAGGTAAAGACACTGAGCGTTTTCAGCGTGGCCACTGATCGGGTGACGGAGGCGGTGTGAGGTCGGGGTGCGCAACGGACAGGGCTCCCGTGCCGTTGAGGGAGGTGTTCGACGTCTCAACTCAGCAGCACAGGAGCCCTGTTGGTTCCGTATCCTGCCGGACTCGACCTGCCCCACGCCCTGGTCGAGTGGGTCACGATGCTCATCGTCACCCGTGAGGGTGACCGGCGGTGCAAACTCCCGCCGCACCGCCGTGCGCTGGTCGCACTCGTGTACCTGCGCCGCCATGACACCCTCGCCCGTATCGCCAGAGCCTTCGGGATATCCGTCGGCACCGCCCACGCCTATGTCACCGCGGTCACTGGTCTGCTCGCCGAGCAGGCCCCCGGCCTGCTGAAGACGCTGCGCGTGCACGACCCGGACTTCGTCCTCCTGGACGGCACGCTCGCCGAGTGCGACCGCGTCGGCGACGGCAGAGCCGACTACTCCTCGAAACACAAGCGGCACGGGGTGAACGTGCAGGTCGTCACGGACCCGGCCGGTGAGAGTCTGTGGCTGTCGCCGGCATTGCCGGGCCGGACCCACGATCTGACGGCCGCCCGCACCCACAAGATCCTCCGGATCTGTGCGCGCCAGGGCGTCCCGATCCTCGCCGACATGGCCTACATCGGTGCAGGCGACTGGGTCACCACCGCCAAACGCCGCCCGCCAGGCGGTGAGCTCACCCTCACCGAGCGGACCGAGAACCGGGCCTTGTCTGCGGCCCGGGCACCTGTCGAACGAGGCATGGCACGGCTGAAGTCCTGGCAGATCTTCCGCAGATCCCGCATCAGCCCCAACCGCATGAGCGTCATCACCAAGGCCGTCCTCACCCTGGAGAAGCAACGCTGAAAACGCTCACTGACCAACTGGGCATGGGTGCGCTATGAAGCACAGCAGGACCTATCTGGAGCGCTGCGAGCTACGGGGGAAGCAGTAGAGATCTACCGCCGGCTCGTGTCAGCCGCTCCCACGCATCCCCTTTCACCGCTCCGCAATGTGCTGGGCCTGCAGGCGCACCTGCTCCTGAGGCTCGGGCGTATGCGAGAGGCGAGAGACATCCGGAGCTGGCTCGCAGCGAACGCCCCCGGGTCCGGCTCGCAGAAATGAGTAGTTCTGAGGGACCGGAAATTCCCGCCGGACCGTGTCCGGTTTGCCCCCGATCTTCGTTCTCGTAACCTCTCGCAAAACAGCTTTCGCACAAAGCCCTTCGCGATAGGTTCTGCGGCATGCCAGACCTCGCCGAACCAGCCGCCTTCGGCGAACAGTTCGACTGCCCCACACCGGCTCCCGATCCCGACTCCCGATGCCCCCCGTTATTCGCCTGAAATAGCGTCAGGATCCTACCGAGTGAGACCGCTCAGCGCAGGAACGTCTCGACGCCTTCTGGCTTCGCGGAGGAGGCTCGCAGCGGATGTCGGGCACGGACGGAGGACTGTCTCGGCATTGGTGAAGGCATGTCACACCGGCCGTCAGCGCTTGCGGAAGGCTCTGACGGGGCCGTCTGCCGACCCCCGCTTCGGCATGCGGAGGGCAGAGAGCCCATGCCTTCGAAACTGTCCCTGGCAGATCGCGCTTCCGCCGAAGCGTGTGGTCCGGCTGTCCAGCAGGAGCTTGCAGCGCCAGGCCAGGAGAAGGGTCTCGGCCTTGCCGCGTTCACACCGCCGTCTCGGGACCTGTGGCGCTGAGCCGCGGACAGCGGTTGGTCAAGGGACACTTATCCCGAACAGCCGATGATGCTTCCGAACATCCAGCCTTTTCCTGTTGTTCACCGGAAACCGTGAACGATGTAATGCGCCTTTCCCGACTGGCGTGATCGTTTTCACGCCAATACGCATGGCGATATCTTCCCTGCTGGGCATGCGACCAGGAAGCGGACGATCATCTCACGCTTCGTCACCGAATCGTTCCAGCCGGTTTCGCCGTGACGCGTTATTTCCTGCTCCTTGTGGATCAAGCATCATCCGGCCCTCTTTCCCTACCACTCCACGGGTGATGCACTGTGCGCACACGAGCGCGAAGACTTGTCATAGCCGCCCTGACCCTGGCACTCCTGGTCGTCGCCGGCGTCGCGCCGTCGTGGGCGTCGCCCCGGGACCGGCCGGGCTCGTTGCCGTCAGCCGCCTCTGGGCAGACCGGAGTGAGAACGGCCGCTGATCTGCCCAAGCCGCCCAAGGCCATGTCGCTGGCCGAGCGCCGCAAGCAAGTGAAGGCATCCGGGAACGAACTCTCGCCGATGCGCGGCTTCATGCACACGCCCGGTAAGAAGCCGAAGGGGAAGCCCCACGGCCGCCCGAAGGGGGACGGTGCCAAGCACGGCCCCGCGGCCGAGGAAGGCGCGGCGCCCAGAGCGCTGGCGGCCGCGTCGGCCACTGATCCGGCATGGGTGTCGTCGTGGGCCGAGGCGTATCCGGGGAGTCTGTCGATCGGCGGGCATCTGCAGTTCGGCTCGGGGACCGCGGCCTCGTATTCCGGGTTGTGGCTGTACGTCATCGACGAGGACGGGAGATTCGTCCTTCAGCAGGAGGTCAAGAAAGCCACGGACGATCCCCGTGGTGACACCCCGGACAGCGGGGCCTGGTGCTACGGCTGGTGGACCGACAGCAATATCCCCGCCGACGCCGCAGATGAGTGTTTCTGGTGGGCCGGCGGCGAGTTGGGCGGGATTCTCGAGGACGGCAAGAAGTACTACGCCTGGATCTTCATGGACGGCACCGACGGGAGCTCGAGCCCGAACGGAACCACCTCACCCTGGGTGGAGGCCTTCTACACGCCGGGCATCCCGGGTGCGCAGGCGGGTATCTGCACGTGCTACGCGCAGGCCGACCGGGCGGATCCGGTCAACACGGCGACCGGCATGTTCCACGAACAGCTCACCGACGCGTCGTTGACCGGTCCCGGTGTGCCGCTGGCGCTGGAACGCACCTACCGCTCCGATTCGAGTGCGGCCGGCCTGCTGGGGCGCGGCTGGGCGACACCCTTCGACGTGAAGCTGACGATCACCGACGGGAAGGCGACCTACCAGGCGGACGACGGAGCGTCGTTCGTGTTCCCGCAGGCGAGTGACGGAACGTACACCACTCCGGCAGCGTCGACGGCCAAGCTGGTCAAGAGCGGCACCGGCTACACCCTCACCACACCCGACCACACCAAACGAGCCTTCGACAGCAGCGGCCGGCTCACTGCCGTGGTCGACACCGCCGGCAAAGGGCTGAGCCTGGCCTACGCCTCCGGTGAGCTCGCCTCCGTCAAGGACGCGGCGGACCGCACCAGCACGTTCGCGGTCGACGCCGACGGGCTGCTGTCGAAGGTGAACCTGCCGGACGGGACGTCGGTTTCGTACGGCTACACCAACGGTCTGCTGACCTCGGTGACCGACCCGGGCGGCAAGTCGTCGTCGTACACCTACGACGCGGGCAAGCGGCTGTCCTCCTACACCGACCCGGCGGGCGGCAAGGTCAAGAACACCTACGACGCTGCGGGCCGCATCACCTCCCAGACCGACCCGAACGGGAAGATCACCACCTTCACCTGGGACGGCAAGAGCGAGGCGCACACCACGGCCCCAGACGGTGGCATCTGGACCGACGTGTACGCCGCCAACGTTCTGATGGAGACTATCGACCCGTACGGCGAGAGCATCACGTACGACTACGACCGCTACCTGAACCCGGTGGACATCACCGACCAGCGCGGCAACACCACGTCGATGACGTACGACAGCTCCGGAAGGATGCTCACCCGCAGTGCGCCGTCAGATTTCTCCTACAAGGAGAGCTGGACCTACGACCCCGCGGGGAACATCACCAGCCACACCGACGGCCGACTCAACAAGACGACCTACACGTACAACGCGTCGAACCAGCTGACCTCGACCACCGACCCACTGGGCGGCAAGACCGCCTACACGTACACCGCGCTGGGCGCCATCGCGACCGTGACCACACCCCGCGGCAAGGTCACCACCTACGGCTATGACGCCTCCGGCAACCGGACCTCGGTCACCACCCCGCTGGGCGAGAAGACGACGTTCACGTATGGCAAGGCAGGCCGGATCCTGTCCAAGACGGACCCGCGCGGCAACGCCGCCGGTGCGGATCCGGCCGACTACACGACGACGTACGTCTACGACGGGCGCGGACTGCTCAGCTCGGCCACCGATGCACTGGGCCGCACCACGGCCTACAAGTACAACGGTGCCGAGCAGCTGACAAGCGCGCGGGACCCCGAGGGCAACACCACCACCTACACCTACGACGACGCCGGCCACCTCACCGGAACGACCGACGCGACGGGCAAGTCCGTCACCCGCGCCTACGACGCGAACGGCAACCTCACCGCCGAGACCGACGCCGTCGGCAACAAGGCCACCTACACCTACGACAAGGCGGGACGCCTGCTGACCAGCGTCTCCCCGCGCGGCAACGCCCCCGGCGCCGATCCCGCCGCCTACACCACGAGCTACGCCTACGACGCGGCGGGCAACACCGTCAAGGTCACCGGACCGACCGGCGCGTCGACCTCCACCACCTACGACGCGGTCAACCGCCCCTCGGTGGTCACCGATCCTCTGCACCACACCACCACGTACGCCTACGACGCCAACGACAACATCACCAAGATCACCGACGCCGCCGGCCACACCCTCCCCCGGACCTACGACAAGAACAACCGCCTGACCGGCAGCACCAACCAGCTCGGCAAGACCACCACCTACGCCTACGACGCCGACGGCAACCTGCTCAGCACCACCTCCCCACTGGGTGGCAAGGAGAGCTGGACCTACGACGACGACGGCCGCCAGGCCACCACGGTCGACCCGCGCGGCAACGCCACCGGCGCCAGCCCCGCCCAGTACACGACCACCTACGGCTACGACCCGGCAGGCAATCCCACCACCGTCACCGATCCACTCGGCGGTGTGACCACCACGGCCTTCGACGCGGTCGGCAACGTCACCAAGCAGACCGACGCCGACAAGCGGGCCACCTCGTACGGCTACGACAAACTCGATCAGCTGACAAAGGTCACCGACCCCGACGGCGCGGTCACCACCTACGGCTACGACGCGGTCGGCAACCTCACCAAGCGCACCGACGCCAACGCCCACGCCACCACCTACGGCTACGACGCGGCCCGACGCCTGACCACGGTCTCCGACCCGCTGGACCGGGTGACGTCCTACGGCTACGACGCCGAGAGCCACCTGGTCAAGAAGACCACCCCCCGCGGCTCCACCAACTACGCCTTCGACCCGCGCGGCCTGCTCACCAAGATCGACTATTCGGACACCACACCGGATGTGACCTTCGGCTACGACAACGCCGGACGCATGACCGCCCGCGCCAACTCGAAGATCTCCGAGGACTTCGGCTACGACGCGGTCGGCAACCTGACCAAGACCCGCGGCTTCGCCTACACCTACGACGCCGCCGGGCAGATGCTCACCCGCAAGTACTCCGACGGCAACACGACCACCTACACCTACGACGACGACGGCCGCACCACCACCATGGCCGCCGACGGCAAGACCACCACCTACACCTGGGACCCGGCAGGCAACCTCACCAGGTCCGCCCTGCCGAACACCGAAACCGAGGACCGCGCCTACGACCGGGCCGGCCGCCTCACCGCCGTCACCTCCGCCAAGGCATCCGCCACGGTCACCAAGACCGCCCTCACCCTCTCCGCGGCGGGCCTGCCCACCCACGTCGACGTCACCCGGGCCGGCGTCGGCACCGGCGGCTACGACCTGACCTACGACACCGCAGGCCGCCTCACCTCCGGCTGCTACCCCCAGCCCTGGGTCACCGGCTGCGCCGCAAGCCGCACCACCTCCTACACCTACGACAAGGTCGGCAACCGCCTCACCTCCACCCTGGGAACCGCCTCCACCGCCTACGCCTACGACGCGGCCGACCAGCTCACCTCGACCACGACCGGCACCACCACCACCGCCTACGGCTACGACGCCGAAGGCAACCAGACCAAGGCCGGCGACAACACCTACACCTACGACCTGGCCGGGCAGATCTCCGCCGCCACCGTCGCGGGTGCGAGCTACACATACGACCACGACGCAGGCGGAAACCAGGTCACCGCGGCCAAGGACGGCACGGTCACCAACCGCACCCAGTGGGACCCCAACGCCCCCCTGCCCCTGCTGGCCACCGAGTACGACAGCGCCTGGGCCATCAAGCAGTCCTACCGCTACGACCCCCTCGGCCAGCCCACCGCCACCGAAACCGGCACCGGCTCGCTCTTCTATTACCACCACGACACCCAGGGCTCCCCGGTCGACGTCGCAGGCAGCACCGGCACCCTCTACCAGCGCTGGGCCTACGACCCCTACGGCACCCGGGTACTGAACACCACCACCAGCGGCGCCGCCGCAAGCACCCCCTCCTACACCGGCGCCCGCTACGAGACCACCACCGGCAACCTCGACCTGAACGCCCGCCAGTACGACACCACCACCGGCCGCTTCAACCGCCGAGACCCCGCAACCCCCGACACGTCGAACCCGTATGTCTCGGCCTACGCCTACGCCAACAACGCCCCCACGCTGTACACCGACCCCAGCGGGCTGTCGCCCGACGACCCGGACGGCCACGTGGGCAGCATCGGCGAGGTGCTCGGCATCTTCGGCGACGCCTTCGCCGACGTCGTCAAGTCACCGTTCGTGTTCCTCGGGGACGCGCACGACGCGTTCACCGGCGAGAACGGCGGCGCCGGAGCCTTCGTCGACAAGTACCTCCCCGTCCGCCCCGCCTACCGCCTCTACCGCGCTGAGAACATGTTCCGCCAACAGGGCTGCGACGCCCTCGCCGACCTGTACGCAGAGGCAGCCGACGAACTCACCCAACAGATCGTCCTCACCGGCGTCGGCGGACTGACCGGGTGGCGCAGGGCAGCCGTCGCGCCTGGCGGTGGCCGTTATTACGGTGAACCGGGCTCGACGCGCTTCGGACTTCCCTACTACACCCCCGAAACCCCGTCTTCAAAGCAGCGCATCAACCCTGAGGGCGGCAACATGAACTGCGGACTGTGCGCTACCGCAGGCGACGACCTCATGGCCGGACGCAACCCGAACTCGGTCCCAGGGGCTGACCGCCCCATGACCAGAGCCGAGGTGTCGGCCATAACAGGCCGTTCCTTCCGCAAGGTCGGCGGCTTGAATGTGGTCGTCAGCGACGTCCTGCGCTGGGGACCAGGCGCGCGGGCCATAGTGGGAGCCTGGCCGAAGAAGGGAATCGGACACTACTTCAACGTCGCCAACATCGATGGCAAAGTGGTGTTCCTCGACTTCCAGCAAGGGAAGGCCAATCCGGCGAAGTCGAGCTACCGCGACTACTACCTCATGAGGACCAATTGACATGCTCGACCGGGACCAAGCAGTGCGCGAAGCGGCGAGATTCCTGGCGGAAGAAAGCACTTCCTGGGGGCCGTCATCCAATGTTCGGATCATCCCGGAATACTGCTTCACGAACCAGGAGCAGTTCATCGCTCCGTACGACAACGTCGAATACCTCGACCATGGCAATGAAGACATGCAACTCGGGGGTAACCTTCCAGTCGCTGTCGACCTGAACACCGGATCCTGTCGTTTCCTCAGCCTCGAGGAGACAGAGGATTTCATGGAGCGCGATTTGCTCTGAGCTCGGGATGATCCACGGTCTGTGGGTCGGTCTCGCCGACAACGAGGCGAGACCGACCCGCGGAGTAGGGGGACAAGTCGACGCATTGGGCCGCGATGCCTCGCTGGGCTGAGGGCTGTCCGGTGATCCCGGCGACGGGCTTCAGGGCCCGAGCCCTCCCGGGTGCAGACGCCACGGTGTGAAGTGGTAGGCGGCGTTGCCGGTTGTGCGAAGTGGGTGAAACGAGACGCGCCCTCGGATGCGCGAGGGAGTATCCACGCCCCCTTGCCGCCTACCGCCCTCCCCCTGCGTCTCTCCTGCCGCACTCCGCCCACACCGTCTTGCCGCCCGGGTGGTGGGGTTCGCAGCCCCAGGCGTCGGCGAGCGCGGTGACCAGGAGCAGGCCGCGGCCGGACTCGCCGTCGGCGTCGGCCTCGGAGGGCCGCACGGGAAGGCGGTCGCCCCGCGCGTCGGTGACCTCGATGCGCAGGGTGGTGGGTGTCAGGGTGAGGGCGAGGCGTGCGTTCCTGCCGCGGACACGGCCGTGCACGGCGGCGTTGGCGGTGAGTTCCGCGATGAGGAGGGACGCCGTGGCCGTGTCGTCGTCGGCGACGGCCGCCTCTGGCTGCTCCTGCTGCTGCGTGGCGAGCCAGTGCTCCGCGGCGTGGCGGGCGCCGTGCGCGCCACGCGCCGTGGTGGGGAACAGGGTGCGGAAGTGGCTCGTGTTGACGGTCGGTTCACCGGGTGCGGTGACTGTTTCCTGATTCACCTCACCGAGCGTGATCGAGACGGCCTACCGTGTGGAGTGGTCCGGGCGGTACGCAGGGTGACTGTCCCGGCGCGGACGGTGGGATGTACGGGCGTACGGCCGTGTCCCGGCCCGCGCTGTCGTCGGTTCGTCCCCGGCGCACGAGAACAGGGGTGGTGGTGCGGTATGACGGCGCAGCCGGGCACGGGGGTCCCCACGGGCGGCGAGGCGGACGGCACCGACGAGGTCGCGGACCTGTTCCGCGCCCTCGGCCGGCAGATCAGGGTCGCCCGGGAGCGGGCCGGGCTGAGCCAGAAGGAGCTGGGCGACCGGCTCGGGTACGGCGAGGAGACGATCTCGTCGGTCGAGCGGGCCCGGCGCACCCCCCAGCCGGAACTGCTCCTCGCCGTCGACCGGCTGCTGGAGTGCGGAGGCCTGCTGGCATCCGCGGCGGAGGACGTGGAGCGGGCGAAGACGCGGCGCCGGGTCCGCCATCCGGAGTGGTTCCGGGACTACGCGCGGCTGGAGCAGGAGGCCGTGGAGCTGCGCTATTTCGCCAATCAGGCAGTACCCGGCCTGTTCCAGACCCCGGACTACGCCCGTGCCGTCTTCACCAGCCGACAGCCCTTCTTCGACGAGGAGACCATCGAGCAACGGGTGACGGCGAGGATGGCTCGCCAGGAGCTCATGACGCGGTGGCCCCCACCGACCGTGAGCGCGACCATCCAGGAAAGCGTCCTGCGCCATCCCTTCGGCGGGCCGGACGTACAGCGCGGGCAACTGGAACAACTGCTGCGGGCGGGACGCTTGCGCCACGTGGAGATCCAGGTCATGCCGACCGCGAGCGAAGAACACGCGGGCATGGGCGGCCCCTTCACCCTGCTCACCCCGAAGGGCAAGCCGCAGGTGGCCTATCTGGAGGTCCAGCACATCAGTCGCCTCATCACTGACCCGGAAGAGGTACGCGTCCTGGCCGCGAAACATGGCAGCATCCGAGGGCAGGCGCTCACCCCACGCGAATCCCTGCGCCTCATCGAGAAGATGCTGGGAGACCTATGAACACCGAACAGCCGGCACGGCTCACCTGGTTCAAGAGCAGCTACAGCGGTGATGAGGGCGGCGAATGCGTCGAAGTCGCCCCCGACGCCACCTCCATACACGTCCGCGACTCCAAGGACCGCGGCGGGCCTCGGCTCGCCTTCCCCCGCAGTGCATGGTCCGGTTTCCTCGCAGGTCTGGGGCGGGGCCGAGTCTGACCTGTCCCTCGGGGTCACCCTGCGGTACTCGCCACCGGCGGCCGATGCGGCCTTTACGCTCGTTGAATGGCGGAACGGGGGGTCCCGCCGGTTCAGCTCTGGGACTAGGGTGTAGGACCTGTGAAGGCCGCTCGGGGGGACGCGCGGCGGGCGAGAGGATGCGCACGGTTCATGAACGGGGTGCCCGGACAGATCGGCCGGTACACGGTCGAACGGGAGCTGGGCTCGGGGGGAATGGGTGAGGTCTATCTGGCCTTCTCGCCCGCCGGCGACCCGGTCGCGGTGAAGCTGATCCGCTCGGACCGGCTGGACCCGGTCGCTCGCGCACGCTTCGAGAAGGAAGCCCTCATCGCCAGGACGGTCGTGGGGACGAACCGGGTCGCCCGCTTCCTGGACGCCGACCCCTACGCCGAACGGCCGTGGCTGGCCATGGAGTACGTGCCGGGCCAGACCCTGCTGTCGTACGTCAACGGGAAGGGTCCGCTGTCCGCTCCCCTGGTGGCGAGCCTCGGTGCCCTGCTGGCGGAAGGGCTGCAGGCGGTGCACGCGGTGGGGCTGCTCCACCGGGACCTGAAGCCGCAGAACGTCATGCTCGGGGCGTACGGCCCGATCCTGATCGACTTCGGTCTCGGGGCGTTCCTCGACACCGCCAAGGACACGCTGTCCCACAGCGGGATGATCATCGGCACCGTGCGCTGCATGCCGCCCGAGCAGGCGCTGGGGCAGACGAAGGTCAAGGAGTCCGCCGACGTGTACGGACTCGGCACGGTGCTGCTGTACGCGGCCACCGGGCACTACCCCTACGACGGGGCGCGCTGGGAGGCCATCGTCGGGCAGGTCGCCAGCGCCGACCAGGCCCCGGACCTGAGCGGCCTCCCGCAGGCCCTGGAACCGCTGATCGGCTCCATGCTGGCGCACGACCCGGCCGACCGTCCCTCCCTCGACGCGGTGATGGCCGGATGCACGAGCGTGCTGTCCGCGGCGGGGCTGTCCCCCATGGCGGCCCGGCACGCCCTGATCGACGCCACCGCGACGGACGCCGAGGAGCCGGCTCCCGGGAACGAGCCGCCCTCCGCGGTGTGGAGGCGAATAGCCGAGCAGGCGGTCGAACTCGGCGAGGACGAGCCGGACAGCCCTCTGGACGGTCCCCCACCGGCCGCGCCGGAGCCGGTCACGGCGGACGCGGAAGACCCGCAGGACCCGGAAAGCGGAGAAGTGGCGGAGGACGCCCCCGGAGTCGCTGGACCCGAGCAGTCGCCCGGCTCGGCGGCAGGCGGTACGGCGCCCTCCGCCCCGGTGGCCGAGGCGCCCGTGTCCGTGCCCGTGCCCCGGAAGCCGGGACGGCCGCCCGCGTCGCTGCGCGTGGCGGAAGAACTGCGGAGCCGGTACGCCGCGCAGCCCGGTCTCTGAGCGAGGGTTCCGGTGACACCGTGGGGGCGGTGTCCGTGGCACGTGATACATGCAGGCAGCATTGATACGGACGGGCCGTGCACGACGGCGGTGGTCCAGGAAGATCGGGGCGGGAAGTGGAGCAGGACGTGACCACCGTTGCGGGGGCCGGTGACGGTCAGGGGGTGCTCGACGACGCGGTGAGCGAGGACGGGATCGTTCTCGACGCGTCGGGGGACGTGGCACGACCGGACGGCGGTGCGGTCTCCTACGCGCCGGGGGCCCAGGTCCGCATCCGTGACGAGCAGTGGCTCGTCCGGAAGGTCGCGCCCACGGCGCGGGACGGCTGGATGGTGGAGGTCACCGGCGTCTCGTCCTTCGTGCGGGGCACGGACGCCGTCTTCTACAGCCTGCTCGACGACATCCAGGTGCTCGACCCGCGCAAGACGGAACTGGTTCCCGACGGCTCTCCCAACCACCGCAAGGCCCGCCTCTACCTGGAGGCGGTGATCCGCAAGACGGCGCTGCCCCAGACCGAGCACGGGCTCGCGCTGGCCGACGGCTTCCTCATGGACAAGCAGACCCACCAGCTGCGGCCGGCCGAGCTCGCCCTTTCCATGAAGAACCCGCAGCCGCGGCTGCTCATCGCCGACGTGGTGGGGCTCGGCAAGACGCTGGAGATCGGCATCCTGCTGGCCGAGCTGATCCGGCGCGGGCGGGGTGAGCGGATCCTCGTGGTGACGCCGGCGCACGTCCTGGAGCAGTTCCAGCGCGAGCTGTGGACCCGGTTCTCCATCCCGCTCGTCAGGCTCGACTCCACGGGCATCCAGCGCATCCAGCAGGACATCCCCGCCGGGCGGAACCCGTTCGCCTACTTCAAGCGGGCGATCATCTCCGTGGACACGCTCAAGAGCGACGTGTACGCCCACCACCTGGACTCCACCGAGTGGGACGCCGTCGTCATCGACGAGTCGCACAACCTGGTCAACCGCGGCACGAAGAACAACGATCTCGCCCGTCTGCTGGCCCGCCGCACCGACGCGCTGATCCTCGCCTCGGCGACTCCGCACAACGGCGACGCCGGGTCCTTCGCCGAGCTGATCCGGATGCTGGACGAGGCCGCGATCGCGAACCCGTCGGACTACGACGTGAAGGACCTCGACCACCTTTACATCCGGCGCACCAAGACGGACAAGGAGGTGCGGGACTCCCTCAAGGGCGTGTGGGCCGACCGGGGCCCGTCCGAGCCGGTCCCCGCGCAGGCCACCTTGAAGGAGCGTGCGGTCTTCGAGGAGCTGGCCGCCCGCTGGATCCCGCGCGATCCGGCCGCCTCCTCGGTGTGTGCGGACCCGCTCGCCGCCTACAACTTCTTCAAGGCCTTCCTCTCCTCGCACAAGGCGCTCCAGAAGTCGCTGGAGGCGCGGCGCCGCTATCTGGCCGGGCCCGCGAAGGGGAGGAAGGGCGAGGACCCGGCCGCCCGCGAGGCCGCGCTCAAGGTCGAGCGCGAGGCGATCGTGGAGCTGGAGCGGCTGGCCGGTGAGCTCGGTGACGAGGACTCCGCGAAGCTGGACGCGCTGGTCGAGCAGCTCGAGGAGATCGGTCTCGGCCCGGGGTCGGACACCCGCGTCGTCGTCTTCTCCGAGCGCATCCCCACGCTGACCTGGCTGGCGGAGACCGTCCCCGCCCGGCTCGGGTTCCAGAAGAGCGGTGCCGTCGAGGCGGGCGAGAAGAAGGACCGGCCCTGGCTGGCGTACGGCGGGGCGGTGCAGGTGATGCACGGCGAGGCCACCAACGAGGACGAGCAGAAGCGGATCGTCGAGAAGTTCGGGCTGCGTGACGACCCGGTGCGCATCCTGTTCACGGGCGACGTCGCCTCCGAGGGCGTCAACCTCCACCAGGAGTGCCACCAGCTCATCCACTACGACCTGCCCTGGTCGCTGATCCGTATCGAGCAGCGCAACGGCCGCATCGACCGCTACGGGCAGAAGGAGAAGCCGCAGTTCCGCGCCCTGGTGCTCACCAGCGACGTGGAGTGGCGGCGCGTTCCGGAGACCGGCGAGGCCCTCCCGCTCGACGACCGGCTGGTCGGCGCCAAGCTCCTGAAGCGCGAGGAGGAGGCGCACCGGATCGACGGCTCGGCCGAGACGGTCACCGGCCTGTACCGGGCGCAGGAGGAGGAGAACCGGCTCACGCGGGACCTGCTCGCCGGCCGCACCGTGGAGGAGTCCATCAAGCAGTCCAGCGGCGGCTCCTCGTCGCTGCTCAGGAAGATGATGGGCAACATCGGGTCCCGGTCGGCCCAGGACGACGTGGCGTCCGCGACCGTCCCGAGCGTCTTCCGCTCGACCTCCGCCTACTTCGAGGAGGCCCTGCGCCAGATCTGCCCGACGGGGCCGGACAACGAGCTGAAGCTGCGCCACGAGGACGACGGCACGATCGCGTTCGAGCCGCCGGCCGACCTGCAGTACCGCTTCAAGGCGCTGCCCAAGTCGTATCTGACCGAGCAGCACATCCTGCCCACGGGCAAGGCCCCCGGACGGCTGCGCATCACCTTCGACAAGGGGCTCGGGGAGAAGCGGCTGAAGGCGGCCCGCGAGTCGTCCAAGACCCAGTGGCCCAACGTCAGTTACGTCTCGGATGTGCATCCCGTCCTGGACTGGGTGACCGACAAGGCGCTCGCGTCCCTGCGGCACGACGAGGCGTTCGTCCTCGCCCACCGCCCCGACGCCGCGGCGGCGGCCAAGCTGGATCCCCGCCTGCCGGCGGAGCTGTCCGGGCCGGTCTGTCTGGTGCAGGGCATCCACTCCAACGCCGTGGGCCGCCCCACCGTGGTGGAGTGGATGGCCGTCGTCGGACTGCCCGACGCGCCCCGGGTCGTGCGCATGGACGCCGCCTTCCTCGCCGCGTGCGGTGTCGGACCGAAGATGCCTGGCCGCGCCGTGTCCGAGGAGGAGCGCAAGGCGCTGCGGGGGCTCGTCCCCCGGGCGGTCGACGAGGCCGCGCGCCACCTGCGCGAGCAGGAGGCCGAGTACGCGCGGCGCATCGACGACATGCTCGCCCCGTACGAGAAGCGGGTGACGCGGTGGCAGCAGGACGCCCTGTTCGCCTCGGCCCGCTCGGCGAAGGACCGCAACGACGTGAACCTCACGGCGAGCCGCCGCAAGACCCTCATCAAGTCGCTGAAGACCTCGGGGGCGCCCATGCTGCGCCTGCTCTGCGTCCTGCAGCCCCTGTCCACCGCCGCCACCGCCGCCGCCGCTGGGGAGACCACCCGATGAGCACCGACTTCGACTCCTTCTCCAACCGCGGCGAGTACCTGTCCGCCCACTACTTCGCCGAGCAGCTGGGCCAGGACCTCAAGAAGGGTCTCCTCGCCACCTGGACGGTCCGGGAGGGCGACGAGAAGGACCCGCGTCCCACGCCGAGGGAGATGCTGCGCGCCCTGCGCGGCACGTACCTCTCGGAGGAGTACCGCAACTTCTTCGCCGAACGCGCCAAGCTGGACGCCGAGGACGACGCCGACGAGAACAGCGCCGCCGCCGGAGCCCGCCTCAACACCTACGACGACGGCGACTGGCGCGAGCGGCTCAGCGCCTGGCACGACAAGGTGCTGGCGGCCCTCGGCTTCGCCGGCGCCGCCGAGCGGCGCCGGCTGACCGTCCACCGCGCCGGGCGCGAGCACACCGTGGCGACGGCCTGGCACGGCGACGGCATCGTGGCCCTCGAGTGCGGCTGGGCCGCCGGCAACGACACGGCCCTGGACGCGGACGGCCCCGGCCGGCTGCAGCACCCGCTGCGGGTGAGCGGCAGCGAGGTCTACGAGAGCGGCCAGTCCCTTGCCACCTGGCTCTTCCAGAGCGAACTGGGTGAGCCGGGCGGGGAGCCGCCCCGCTTCGTGCTGCTGCTGTGCGGCGGCGTGATCGTCCTGGCCGACCGCCAGGTGTGGGGCGAGGGCCGCTTCCTCGCCGCCAACCTGGATGCCGCGCTGGAACGCAACGACCGCAAGCAGGGCGGCGAGCTGGCGACCATCGCCGCCCTCTTCAGCCACGAGCTGCTCGCCCCCGCCGAGGACGGCAAGGGACCGGGCATCGACGCCCTGGTCAAGGCCTCCCGCGACAACGCGGTCGGCGTCTCCGGGGAACTGCGCGAAGGGCTGCAGCGCTCGGTCGAGATCATCGCCAACGAGGTCCTCGCCCGGCTGAAGCAGGCCGGCCTCGAGCCCCGGCGGATCGAGGACCCGAAGCTGCCGTTCGCCAAGGAACTCACCCGCGAGTCGCTGCGCTACCTCTACCGCATCCTGTTCCTGCTGTACGCCGAAGCCCGCCCGGAGCTGGGCATCCTGCCCGCCGACGACGGCACCTACGAGGCCGGGTACTCGGTGGCGCGGCTGCGGGAACTCGTCGAGCGCGACGAGCAGCTCGTCGAGGAGGAGGCCAGGAACGGCCACCACCTCTTCGCCTCCCTCGACGTCCTGTTCAACAAGGTCAACCGCGGCCACCGCCCCTACGGCACCGAACCCGACGATGACCTGCCGGACGACGACGAGGAGACCCGCAAGCTCAAGGCCAAGCGGCGCAGCGAGGACCGCGGCCTGCGCTTCGAGCCCCTGCGCAGCGAACTCTTCGAGCCGAAGTCCATCCGTCTCATCGGCCGGGGCGTCCTCGACCCCCGCAGCGACGAGGACACCGACCCGAAGTGGCTGGACCTGCGGCTGCGCAACCACGCCCTGCACGAGGTACTGCGGCTGCTGACCATGAAGAAGGCCCGGCGACGCGGGGAGCGCGGCGGCTTCATCTCCTACCGCAACCTCGGCATCAACCAGCTCGGCGCCGTGTACGAGGGCCTGATGTCGTACACCGGCATCATCGCCGAGGAGGAGCTGTGCGAGGTCGCCAAGGGCGGTGACCCGGAGAAGGGCTCCTGGCTGGTGCCCGCCCACCGGCTCAAGGAGTACCCGGAGAAGACCTGGGTCGAGTACGACGAGCACGACGCGGTGAAGGGCCTGCGCGGGCCGAAGAAGTACAAGGTGGGCGAGTTCGTCTACCGGCTGGCCGGCCGCGACCGCGAGACCTCCGCCTCCTACTACACCCCCGAGTCGCTGACCAAGGTGACCGTCGAGCTGGCGCTCAAGCACCTCCTCGACCAGGAGCGCGACGAGACCGGCGAGATCGTCCGGACGCGGGCGTCCGAGCTGCTGAAGTACAAGATCTGCGAGCCCGCGCTGGGTTCCGGCGCGTTCCTCAACGAGGCGATCAACCAGGTCGCCGAGGAGTACCTGCGCCGCCGCCAGGACGAACTGGGCGTCTCCCTGCCTGCCTCCTCCGCGCTGACGGAGAAGCAGAAGGTCAAGGCGTACGTCGCCCTGCACAACGCGTACGGCGTCGACCTCAACGCCACGGGCGTGGAGCTGGCGGAAGTCTCCCTCTGGCTCAACACGATGCACCCGGGGATGCGGGCACCGTGGTTCGGACTGCACCTGCGGCGCGGCAACTCGCTGATCGGCGGGCGGCGGGCGGTGTACGCGGGCGAGGACGTCGTCTCCCCGGCGAAGGCCTGGCTCGCGGCGAAGAACACGCTTGCTCCAACACCGCTGCCGTTCCTCAAGGACGGCGAGCCGCAGCCGCTGCCCAAGGACGCGGTGCACCAGTTCCTGCTGCCGAGCCCCGGGTGGGCGGCGGTGACCGGCTCGAAGGAGGCCAAGGAACTCGCCAAGGACGAGGTGGCGCGCCTGGCCGCCTGGAAGAAGGGCATCCTCCAGCGGCCGAAGCGCAGCACCGCGCACCTGAACAAGGACGGCACGCCCAAGCTCGACAAGGCGGGCAGGCCGAGGCGTGAGGCGTCCTCCCAGTTCACGCGGCTGCGGGACGCGGCCAAGCGGGCGGAGTTCCTGTGGTCGCTCGTCATCAAGCGCATGCGGCTCTCCGAGGCGGCGATCGCCCGCAAGATCGACGTGTGGGGCGCCGAGCCGGGCGATGCCGAGTACGACTTCCTGCGCACGGCGGCGGGTGCGGTGCCGAAGGAGCAGGTCATGGCCGACCTGTTCGAGGCCACCGAGACGCCGTACTGGCGCCTGAAGAAGGTCATGGACGCGTGGTGCGCGCTGTGGTTCTGGCCGGCGGACAAGGCGTCCCTGCTGGACGGCACGGACGGGGCCTACGACGCCACGGTGCCGGCGGTGGCCTCCGCCGACGCGCTCGGTGGACTGCTGGGGGTGCCGCTGATCGGCGGGGACGCGACGGGGCCCGGTAAGGGCAGCGAGGGCTTGACGGCGACGGTCCCGGAGCCGCGCTTCACCGAGCAGACCATGCTGTTCGCGTCGGGGCCGACGCAGGAGACGCTGGTGTCCGCAGCGGCGGAGGACGAGCCGCTCATCGCCCTGCAGGCGGTGGAGGCGAGCGGTCGGTCCAGGCGCGGTGCGCCGAAGCAGTCCAAGCAGCGGACGTGGCGGGACACCATTCCGCTGGTCGAGCTGGACGACTGGCTGGACTTCCTCGAGGCCCTCCTGGGCACCGTCGACCCCGACGAGCAGAACCTGGTCACCGAGTTCGACAACCTGGACGCGCTGAAGGACTTCGAGAAGAACCTCCCCCACCTGATGGGGATGGACCTCGCCGACCCGGAGATCCGCTTCCCCTGGATGCACACGGTCACCAACATCGCGGAGGAACAGGGTTTTCTGCACTGGGAGTTGGACTTCGCGCTGGTCTTCGCGCAGGGGGGCGGGTTCGATCTGCAGGTGGGGAATCCGCCGTGGGTGCGGCCGGAATGGAAGGAGAACGCTGT
This sequence comes from Streptomyces griseoaurantiacus, assembly GCF_036189845.1. Lineage (NCBI taxonomy): Bacteria > Bacillati > Actinomycetota > Actinomycetes > Kitasatosporales > Streptomycetaceae > Streptomyces > Streptomyces griseoaurantiacus. Next base: position 63,132 of record NZ_CP108327.1, read on the forward strand.
ACTCGCGGAGCATGAACCATGGTTCATGCTCACCGAAAAACCTACAGCGTCAGACAAGGGGAAACGGCGCTCGGCAGAACTGGCGAAGCCAAAGGTGACCGATTATCTCTTGCGAGAGGTGACCTCGATTGCCGCTACCGCCGGCTACCTGGCCGCTTCACAGGTGTACCCACTCATCGCAGGCACGAAGCCAGATCTTTATCGCGCATTTATGAGTCAAACTTGGGGTCACGCAGCCCAGGGCGGGATCGTTGGCTTGGTGCATCCCGACACTCACTTTAGCGGCGCCAGTGAAGCACGCTTGCGGCAAGCCTCCTATCGCCGTCTTCGAGTTCATGCCGACTTCGTTAATGCTGGTAACCGATTTTTTCCACCGCCTGTCGGTCATTCCAGTCGCTTCGGTGTGCACATTTATGGCGACGCGGGCGAAGTTTCATTTGATCACCTGTCGTGGCTATTTTCCGTAGATGCTTTGCGCTTTTCGGCCACGCATGATGGAAGCGGCAATGCGCCTGGAGTGAAGTTCGGTACCGACTGGGATGAGCGGCCCCACCGGAAGCGGATTGTGCGCGTAACGCCGCACACTTTGGCCCGATGGCAACGGCTATCAGGAGAACAAGAAACTCCCGTAGAGCAGGCGCGTCTACTGACACCAGTGAGTACGGCGGAAGATCCGGCCATTGACGCACTCGCCGCATACCCATTGCGCCTCGAACGATTGTCGCCACAGATCACCATCGGATTCGATGAAGGCGCCGCAAAGAAGCCCAAATATGGCGCCACCAAAAATCTACCACTGATCGATTATAACAAAAACATCGAAGCAAAGGTGGATTACCAAGCCGAATCTTGGGGTGACGTGATCCTCAAAGGTCCCCAGATCGGCGTAGCCAATCCCCTATTCAAACAGCCGAGCCAGGGAAGTGGCGAGACCCGAGGACTTAACCATGGAGAGCTCGACACAAACGCCGTTCCCGAGTCAGAGTATCGACGAGTAGTCGACAACCCTACCTACATCGCAGAGCAAGACATCTGGCTTGATCATTCTCAATTGAAGGTACTGCAAGAATCGACAGAAGCGATCGAGAGCGCACGGTTGGAGCTCGCGAGAACCTCCAAATGCGAGCCAAGCGAAGTTACTGACGAAGCGGTTCAAGACCAACTCATCTCCAAGGCCACTAAGCCGTGCACCCGATTCTACCGCTTGGCATGGCGTAAGATGATTGCCCCTGATACAGAGCGAGCGCTATATTCTGCACTAATCCCTCGAGATGTCACCCACGTCGATGGCTTGTTCAGTTTGACCATGCCGACGAATAAAGAGACTGCTCTGGTAGCTGGATTCTGGACATCACTACCGTTGGATTATTTTCTCCGAACAACCAATCGCTCACAGCTTCAGTTTGCGGGAGCCCGTTCACTTCCCGCCCCGGACCTGACTCACCCACTTTCTTCCGACCTCCTTCTCCGCACCCTTCGCCTGAACTGTCTAACCAATGCCTACGCCGATCTTTGGAGCGAACTCTTCGATCCCACTTGGACGACCCGCTGTTTTTGGGCTCGCGCCTGGCCCGGCATCAAGACAGAACTTCACGCCGCTACGCGTGATTGGGAGCGTAACACTCCGCTCCGCACGGAGTACGCTCGTCGTGCCGCCCTGGTCGAGATCGACGCCCTGGTCGCTGTTTGTCTCGGCATCGATGCTGACACGCTAATCACCATGTATAGGTCCCGGTTCCCAATCATGCAGGATTTCGATCTGGTGACATGGTTTGATTCCAATGAACGGAAACTCGCGGCGAAGCGGCACACCTACGGCCACGGCCAAGAGAAGCAGCACTGGACACAGTTCGAAAAATATCGGAAGGACCCCGACAACGCCCCCGTCCCCGAGGGCTACACCGCCCCCTTTTACAAGGCCGAGCGGGAGAAGGAAATGCGCGAAGCGCACGCCTACTTCCAGAAGCGGCTGGACGAGGCCGTTGCCCGGGGTGAGTGGGACCCGGTGATGCAGGAGGTTCCCAGCCAGTGAGGCCGACGCTCGAGGCGCAGGGGCTCAAGGAGAGCCTGCTGCAGTACCTGTCGACGACGTACGCGCTGACCGACGAGGGCGCCCGGGAGTCGCTGCACCGGTTCCTGGGGGACGAGACGTCCGGGATGTTCCGGGGGCCGTTCCTGCGGATACGGACGCCGTTCACGCGGGCCGGCGACTCCTGGAAGGAGCTGCTGGACTGGCGGCGGACGGACGACTGGACCCCGTACGCCCACCAGGCCAGGGCGTTCGAGCGGCTGTCGTCGGCCGGCGGCCGCACCCCGCGGCCGACGCTCGTCACGACCGGCACCGGCTCCGGCAAGACGGAGTCGTTCCTCTACCCGGTCCTGGACCACTGCGCCCGCGAGCGCGACGCGGGCCACAGCGGCGTCAAGGCCGTGTTCCTGTATCCGATGAACGCGCTCGCCACCGACCAGGCGCAGCGCATCAACGACCTGCTGTGCGCGCACGACGCGGACCTCGGCAAGCTCCGCGCCGGCCTGTACATCGGGGACCGGGCGGAGACGACGTACGACCGGGTGTACACCCGCCGTTCCGACATGTGGGTGTCGCCGCCGGACATCCTGATCACGAACTACAAGATGCTGGACCTGCTGCTCCAGCGCTCCCAGGACGCGGCGCTGTGGAACGGCGCGGACATCCGGTACGTCGTCGTGGACGAGTTCCACACCTACGACGGTGCCCAGGGCACCGACGTGGCGATGCTGCTGCGGCGCCTGGCCGCCGCCGTCGGGGCGTCGGAGCCGGGGAACCCGCTGGGGCGGATCTGCCCGGTCGCCACGTCCGCGACGCTCGCGTCCGGCACGGACGGGGACGGGGTGCGTCAGCTCCTCGACGTCGCGACCCAGGTCTTCGGGACCGTGTTCACCGAGGACGCGATCATCGGTGAGGACCGGCAGAGCGTCGACGAGTTCATCCCGCCGGACGACTTCGACCCGGCGCTGCCGGACCCCTCCCCCGACGAGCTGGCGCTGCTGCCCGACCCGTCCCTCGGGAAGGCGGAGTTCGTCGACCTCGTCGAGACGGTGACCGGCACGCGCGAGACGGACCCGTTCCTGCTGGGCCGGAACCTGAAGCGGCAGACGCTGACCTCGGCCGTCATGCAGGCGCTGGACGGCGAGGTCCGCACCACCGGTGAAGTGCTCGACCTGATGTGGCGCAGGGGCGCGCGGTCGTGGGGCAAGACGATCACCGAGCGGCCGGAGGTCGCCGCCTCCGCCCTCGCCCGGTTCGTCGCACTGCTGGCCGTCGCCCGCGACCCGGAGTCCACGCCGAAGCGGCCGCGGCCACTGGTGCAGATCGAGGTGCACCAGTGGGCCCGCTCGGTCTCCCGCCTCGTACGCGGGGTGCTGCCGTGGCCGAAGGCGGAGTTCCAGTGGGACGCGGCCGGCGCGGCGGACCGGCCAAGCGAGCAGCACGCCCGGACGGCGCCGGTCACCACGGCGACGGCCGGCCAGACCGCGAACCTGTTCCTGCCCGCCGTCTACTGCCGTGACTGCGGTCGTTCGGGCTGGGCGGTGTTCTCCCCGGAGACGGACGACACCTACGTCCAGGTCGACTCGCACAAGATCCGGCGGGCCTCGGTCAGCCAGGACAAGATGCGGGTGCGCAACCTGATCGCGGCGACGGACGCCGAGGCCCGCGAGGGCTCCGGTGCCGCGCCGATGGCGTCGGCCGGCCGCGGGGCGGACGGCGGGCGGGCGGTCTCCGCGCTCTCCGCCGGCCGGGGCGGGCAGCTGCGCGTCCTGGACGGGCCGAACCGGACGCTGCGGCTGCCCGACCCGGTCAGGGACTACGCGCCCGGAGACGGACAGCCGCGCCCGGCCACCGGTGACTCGGCCTTCGTGCTGGTCAATCTGGGTGAGACGGCGAACACGGCGGCCGAGGAGGACTGGTGCCCGGCGTGCGGCTCGCGCAACGCGATCCGCTTCCTCGGCACGGGTGCGGCGGCTCTCGCCGCGGCCTCGGTGACCCAGCTGTTCACGGGAGGTGAGCTGGACGAGGAGCAGGGCGAGGACAAGACGCTGATGTTCAACGACTCGGTGCAGGACGCCGCGCACCGGGCCGGGTTCGTCGCCTCCCGCTCGTACACCTTCTCCCTGCGCGCCCTGTTCAAGAAGCACCTGTCGGAGGAGCGTCCGACCGCGCTCAACGACCTGATCGCGGACGTCGTCGCGGCCACCACCGACCGTACGACGCTCGCCGCCGTCGTCCCCACCGACCTGCACGACATCCGGGGCGTCCAGCGGCTGCTGTCCGGCCAGGGACGCGGCGGCGACCGCCCGACGTGGAACCTGATCGGCGAGCGTTTCGCGTTCGAGGCGCTGATGGAGTTCGGGTTCCGTTCCCGCAACGGCCGCACCCTGGAGCTGACCCGGACGGCGGCGGCCCAGGTGCGTATCGCGGACACGCGGGCGGCGGTGGCGCTCGTGAAGGGCGCGCATCTGGCGGAGGAGGGACGGCGCGGCGGGCTGCCGCCCGTCGAACAGGACGACGCCCGCTACCTCGCGTTCCTGCGGATCCTCCTGGAGCGGCTGCGCACCAGGGGCGCGATCGGCCACAAGTGGCTGGACGGCTATCTGAGGGAGGCCGGGACCAGCCGCTACTTCATCTGGGGCAAGCGTCCGGTGGGCATGCGCGCCTTCCCCCGCGGCGTCGCGGCCCCGGTGTTCCTCCTGGACCAGCCCAAGACCAACAGCGAGTTCGACTTCGCGACGGGACGGCTGTCCTGGTACGAACGCTGGGCGCAGCGCTGCCTCGACCTGCCCCGCGAGCAGACGGCCGGCTTCTGGAACCGGCTGCTGCCCGAGCTGGTCTCGGCGGGCCTGCTGTCGGTGCGCACCCCGGCCGACGGCAGCCTGCGGGTGTACGGGCTGCAGCCGGGCGCGGTCGACGTGCGGCTCCTCGGCGACGACGTCGTCAACGAGGCGTTCGTGCGCTGCCCGGTCTGCTTCTGGGAGCAGACCGTCCACCCGGAGCTGCTGGACCAGTGGCACGGGCAGCCGTGCCCGTCGTACCGCTGCCGCCGGGGCCGGCTGGTCGCCGGGAACCGCCCGGAGGAGCTGGGCGTGCACCACCGGGACCGCAACTACCGGGACGACTACTACCGACGGCTGTACCGCAAGGCGGGCACCTACCAGGTCGTCACCGCCGAGCACACCGGGATGCTCACCCGCCCGGAGCGGGAGCGGGTCGAGGCGGCGTTCAAGCACGGCAACGGGTTCAAGGACCCCAACGTGCTGTCGTGCACGCCCACCCTGGAGATGGGCATCGACATCGGCGACCTGTCCGCCGTCGTGCTGGCCGCGCTGCCGCGCCGGCCCGCCAACTACGCCCAGCAGGTCGGGCGGGCCGGTCGGCGCACCGGCAACGCGTTCCTGCTGACCATCCCCGACCGCAGCCGCCGCGACCTGTACTTCCTGGACCAGCCGCGCGAGATGATCGCCGGGCGGATCGTGCCTCCGGGCAGCCACCTGTCGGCGATCGAGATCCTGCGCCGCCAGTACCTGGCCCACCTGCTGGACCTGGCCGCGCGCGGGCGCCTGCCGCGCCCCGACGGCAAGCCCCTGGCCGCGATACCGGCCAGGGCCCCCGAGCTGTTCGGCCCCTCCGGCTACCTCGCCGACCTGGTCGAGGCAGCCCTCGCCCACGCCGATCAGCTGGTCGACGGTTTCCTGGACCTGTTCCCCGCAGGGGTGAGCGACCGGTCCCGGACCGAACTGCGCGCGTACGCCACCCGCGGGCTGCGCAGCGCGGCGGAGGAGGCCGAACGCCAATGGCGGCGCGGCGAGGAGGTGCTGCGCCGCCGGCTGAAGCTGATCGGCGAGGCGCGCGAGGAACTGCACGACAGCGACGACGAGCAGGCCCGGCAGAAGGCCGAACTGGACGCCGAGCACCGGTCGGTCGGCAAACGGCTGCTCTCCCTCGGGCTCACCACCGCCCAGCAGGCCCTGTGCGACCTCGGGCTGCTGCCGAACTACGCACTCATCGACGCGGTGACCACGCTGAACGCCACGCTCTACTGGCCGGAGGGCGTCGACGAGAAGACCGGCCGGGAGACGTTCAAGTCCAAGCCGCGCGCCTACGAGCGGCCCCGCCGCTACGCGCTGTCCGAGTTCGCGCCGGGCAACACGTTCTACGTCAACGGCTACAAGCACCAGGTCACCGGCCTGGAGATCGGGACCGCCACCGATCCCGACTGGCGGCTGTGGCGGTTCTGTGAGGAGTGCGGATACGTACGCACGGAGGACGCCGAGGCCGACCGCTCGCCGTGCCCGCGCTGTGGCAGTGCCCGGATCGCGGACGACGGCTCCTGCCTGCACAAGGTCGTCGAGCCCGCCGTCGTCACCTCCCGGGACAAACGCGAGGACGCCCGGATCAGCGACGACAAGGACGACCGGGAGCAGCGGTACTACACGGTGATCGACGCGGTCGACATCGCGAAGGAGGACATCGAACCGAAGACCTCCTGGCGGCACGAGACCCAGACGTTCGGCGTCGACTTCTGCCGTACGGCCGTCGTCCGGCGGGTGAACGTCGGCCCGATGCGCTTCGACGCCAAGGCCGAGGACGACTTCGCCGGGCACAGCGTGCGGATGGCGCCGTTCCACGTGTGCACGGGCTGCGGCGCGGCGACCGCCGACGGGCGGCCCGTCTTCGACCACGACACCGACGCCCTGGACTCCGCGGCGGCGCGCAACCCGAAGCTGAAGCACCACCAGCCGTGGTGCCCGCTGCGCCGGGGGAAGAACCCGCGGGAGGTGGCGCAGGAGCCGGTGCTGCTGGCGCACCAGCTGCGCACCGAGGCGCTGCGGGTGCTGCTGCCCGCCGCCACCGTCCTGGTCGACGAGAAGATCCACTCCTTCCGGGCGGCCCTGCGGCTGGGCGTCGACCAGCACTTCGGCGGTGACCCGCAGCACCTGGACTCGACCCTGGCGCGCATGCCCGACCACGGCACCGGTGAGACCCGGCACTTCCTGGTGCTCTTCGACCGTCTGCCGGGCGGCACCGGCTACCTGCACCGGCTCACCGACCCGGCCCACTTCCGGGCGGCGCTCTCCGACGCCCGGCGGGCGCTGCTGACGTGCCCGTGCCGCGACGAGGGCCGGCTCGCCTGCCACCGGTGCCTGCACCGCTACACCGAGGAGCGGCACCAGGACACCGTCTCCCGCCTCGAGGCCCTGGGCATCATCAACGACCTGCTGGGCCCGGTCGACCAGGACGGCGGGCCGGTGCTCGACGAGGACGGGCGGCCCGTCGACCTGTGGAAGGTCACCCGGCTGCCCAGCACGGACCTGATCGGCCTGGACAGGCAGGTCGAGTCCGACCTGGAGGCCCGGTTCCTGGCCGCCCTGCGCACCTGGACCGGTCAGGAGAGCGACGCCGTCCTGGAGGAGAGCAGCACGGCCAGCGGCTACCTGCGCTTCGGCCAGGGCACCAACTGGCGGCTCACCGCACAGCGGGACATGGAGTACACCCGGACCGACTTCACCTTCGAGTCCACGGACGGCCCCAAGGAGTACGTCACCGTCTACCTGGACGGCCACCGCTACCACGCCACCCGCGCGCACAACCGCATCGCCGCGGACTGCGAGAAGCGCAACCGGCTGCGGGACAGGAACCACGTCGTCTTCCAGCTCACCTGGGACGACCTGGAACTGTTCGAGAAGGGCGAGGCGGCGAGGGCCGAGCCGGTCTGGCCGCCGTACCCGCGCAGCGCGCAGGACGCGGCCAAGGACTGGTACGAGGAGACGGGCGGCGCGCGCGCCGACTTCGCGCAGGCCGTGTTCGCCAACCCCGTCGAGGCGCTCCTCGCCTACTTGCGCGACCCGGCCAAGGAGCGGTGGGGGCGCCGCGCCAGGGCCCTGGTGGCCGGCCTCATGGCCGAGCCCGCACCCCTGGCCATGCAGGCGGACCGTGCCCAGGCGCGGCAGGCACTGCGGTCGGCGCTCGACGCGTACGGCGCGGGCCTCGAGCCGTCCGGGGAACCGGTCACGGGCGACGGGCCCGTCCTGGTGCTGCGGGCGAGCGACGCGTACGGGCTCCCGCTCCTCTTCACCGTCGACATGAGCGACGGCGAGGAACCGCACGCGGTGCGGTGGAGCGCGCTGGCCGTGCTGGACGACCGCGACGAGGCCCTGGGCACCGACGCGCACAAGCAGCGCTGGCGGGCCTGGCTCTACTGGTCGAACCTGCTGCAGTTCCTCGCGTTCGCCGGCGGGGACGGTGTCCAGCTGGCCGGCAGCCGCGCGGCCGCCTTCCCGGTCGACGTGCTGACCGTCACCGGCGGCATCGGCGAACTCGACTCCCTCATCGCCGTGCACCGGCCGCAGGAGACACCGCCGGCCGAGGAGGCGGTGCGGGAGGCGACGCCCACCGGCGCGAGCGCGGTCGCCGAGGCGGAGGCCGGTGGTTCGGCGGCCGAGCGGGCCGTCGCCAGGCTGCTGCGCGATGCCGCCTGGGACGAGGAGATCCTGCCCCTCCTCGAGGAGGACGAGCCGGACTCGGCGCTCACCCGGCTCGCCCGCGCGCTCGCCGAACACGGCAAGCAGGCCCCCGTCTTCGGCTTCGAACTCGGCGAACGCGGCTGGCCGGCCGACTTCGCCTGGAAGGACTCGGGCGTGCGGGTGGCCGTCGTCGCCGTCCCGCACGGAGAGGACGACGAGGAAGCCCTCCGCCGCGACAGGGCCTACGCCGACGCGGGATGGACGGCCCGCACGGCGGCCGACTGGCTCGACGACCTTGACGCGCTCGTCGAAAGGCTCCCCGATGCCTCGTGAGCACCCGATACGAACGACTTCCCCGGTCGTGACGACCTTCGTGACTCCTACGGTCTCCACGATTCCTACGACTCCCCGGCGACGGAAGGCAGCACTCATCCCATGACCGCCCGGCTCAGCCTGTATCAGAAGGCCGAACAGGAGCTGTACAAGCTCGACCGCTCGGTCAAGGGCAGGTTCTACGACTTCTGCCACCGCTTCCGCGAGGACCCGGACCACCCCGGCCTGGACCTCAAGCCCCTCAAGGGCGACGGCCGCGTCTTCCGCGCCAAGATCGACCAGTCGTACCGCGCCCTGCTGGCCAGGGCCGGCGTCGACGACAAGGGCCAGGAGAACTGGCTCGTCATCGCGGTGCGCCACCGCAAGCACGTCTACGAGGAACTCTCGGTCGCGATCAACCGGATCACCGGCGAGATCGAGTTCGTGGACCTCTCCGTGGTGGGCGAGAGCGTGCTGCGGCGCGCGGGCGTCACCCTCACCCCCACCGAACCCGAGCCCGAGCCCGCCCCGCAGCCCGCGCCCGAGGCCGCCCCGGCAGCCGCCGAGCCCCTGCTCACCGGCGTCACCGCGGAGGACCTGCGGGACCTCGGCGTCGCCGACCAGCTCATCGACCTCGCGCTCGCCGTCACCGGCAGCGACGAACTCGACCAGCTGGTCGAGGGCGCGCCCCTGCTGTCCAAGGACATCCTGTACGGGCTCGCCGCGGGCATGCCCCTGGACGAGGTCCGCAAGGAGATCACCGCCCCGGTCAAGGTCGACCTCGGCCAGGACTACGCGCAGGACCTCGGCGCCGCGCTCGCCCGCACCACCGTCACCACCATCGACGCCGACATCCAGGCCGCCCTGGAGGAGGGCGACTTCCGCGCCTGGAAGGTCTTCCTGCACCCCACCCAGGCCAAGCTCGTCCACCGCGCCTACAACGGTCCGGCCCGCGTCTCGGGCGGCCCCGGCACCGGCAAGACCATCGTCGCCCTGCACCGGGTCAAGCACCTCGCGCAGCAGCTGCCGCCCGGACACGGCAAGCCCATCCTGCTGACGACGTTCACCAAGAACCTCACCACCGACCTGCGCGCCCGCCTCGCCTCGCTGATGGAACCCGAGCTCCTCGCCCGCGTGGAGATCGCCCACATCGACCAGCTCGCCGCGCGCGTCCTCAGCGAGAACTCCGTCAAGGGCACCGCCAGGCAGCGCGTGTACGACAGCACCGCGCTCACCGTGCTGCGCCGGCTCCTGCTGGAACTCGACGAGCGCCGCTGGGACGCCGAGTTCCTCTACGAGGAGTGGGACCAGGTGGTCCTCGGCCAGTCCATCGGCACCCGCAAGGCGTACTTCGACGCCCGCCGCGCCGGCCGCGGCCGTTCCGTCACCCGCCCCGAACGCGCGCAGATCTGGAAGATCCTGGAGCAGTTCACGGCCCGCCTGGACAAGGAGGGCCTGGAGACCTGGGGCCAGGCCGCCGAGCGCGCCGCCCGCCTCGAGACGGAACGCGACGCGAGGATCAGGGCCCGGCAGGAGCACAAGGAAGCCGTCGGCGGCAAGGACCTCATCCACCGCGACGACGGCTCCGGCATGCGCTTCCTCCACCACCGCTACCGGCACATCGTCGTCGACGAGGCCCAGGACCTGCGCGCCGCCCACTGGAAGATGCTGCGCGCCATGGTCGCCCCCGGGCCCGACGACCTGTTCATCGCCGGCGACACCCACCAGCGCATCTACGACCAGCAGGTCACCCTCTCCACCGTCGGCATCAACATCCGGGGCCGCTCCTCCCGGCTCACCCTCAGCTACCGCACCACCAGGGAGATCCTCTCCCGGGCCCTGCGGGTGGTGGACCTCACCGGCAAGGACCTCGCCTACGACGACCTCGACGACAGCACCGACACCCTCGACGGCTACCGCTCCGTCCTGCGCGGCCCCGCGCCCGACCTGGTCCGCTGCGACTCCTGGGAGGACGAACTCGACCGGCTCGCCACGACGCTGACCGCCTGGCGCGAGGAGATCGCCACCGGCAACGGCGGCGCCGGCCCGCGCCGCGACCCGCGCGGCAGCATCGCCGTGTGCGTCGCGGAACGGGACATGGTCAGCCAGGTGATGTTCCACCTGGCCACCAAGGCAGGGATCACCGTCGCCGAGCTCACCAAGGACGGCCCCAAGGGAGAGGGCGAGGTGCACGTCGGCACGATGCACCGCTTCAAGGGCCTCGAGTACCAGAAGCTCGCCATCGTCGGCGCCCGCGACGGCGTCATCCCCCGCACGGACATCCTCGAGCGCTACCGCACCACCGACCCCCGCCGCTACGCCCGCGAGGAACTCCGGGCCCGCTCCCTCCTCTTCGTCGCCGCGACCCGCGCCCGCGACGCGCTCCGCATCAGCTGGTACGGGAAGCCGAGCCCGTACTTGCCGGTCTGAGCCACTGCACGGTCCCGGAGTGGGCCGCGTTCGCGCGCTGCGGCCTCGAACGCGGCCCACTCCGACGGTCCGAACGCCACAACAGCCCGACCGTCACCCGCGACCTCGCCGAGGACCACCACCACGCCTTGTTGGAAGACGACATAACTCGGAGGTGGAACACGTTCGGGGCGACTCGGCTCGGGGTCGCGCTGCTGCCAAACTTCTCCAGGTGGAAGCCCGGTTCCTTCTGTCGGCCCAGGAGGTGCCGACCGCTGCGGTGGAGTACGTGGCCCAGTAGGTCAAGGTGCCCGCAGAGGCGTGGGCGGACTACGACTGGCAGAACAAGGCGGTCCAGCGGCACCAGGGCGAGATCCGTGCGGTGGATGATCTGCCCGGTGGCCGGCGGCGGAAGCCGTGGCGTACGAGGCCCGCTACAAGGCGCGGGTGCGTGCCGTCTCGGTGACGCGGGGGCGCGCGGGCCTCTGGCCGGTCACGGTGGTCGGGTCAGCCGGCCGTCGCCACGGCGGCGTGCAGCTCGCGTACGCCCGCGGTTCGCGGGTGCCGCTCGGCCAGTTCGTTGACGATGCTCCGGATCGCGGGCCGGTCGCGGACCTCGCCGGGGCTGGCCCGGTGCGCGTCCAGGAGCGCGCGGGCGGCCTGCTCGGGCCGGTTCCAGGCCCACCAGGCCCGTGCCATGTCCGTGCCCAGCCGTGCCTTGCGCTCGGCAGTCGGGAACTGGTCGGCCCGCAGGTCCTTCCCTGCCTCCAGGGCGGCACCGGCGTCGCCGAGCGCCCAGTGCACGCCGACCGCGTACAGGTCGACGGCGGCCGGGCCGATGGGGAACAGGCGGCCCGGCGGCGGTGTCCCGGGCAGACGTCGGGCGGAGCGTCGTGCCTCTTCGACCATCGACAATGCCTCGGCCCGCTGCCCGCCCCGCGCGGCCGTGTAGGCCAGGGTGCACAGCATCTGCGCGTAGGCGGCCGCGGAGGCGTCGGTGCGCAGACCGGTCGCTTCGACGTCGGTGGCTGCCGACGTCATGAGGCGCTGGGCTTCGCCGTGGCGGTCCTGGTGGCGCAGCACGATCGCCAGCTCCCGTGCGGCGGCCGCAGCCGCGAGCGGGGACCCGGACACTTCGGCCCAGGTACGGGCGCGGTCGGCGGTGAGCCGCGCCCGCTCGTACGAGCCGACCTTGCTGAGAACTGAGGAGGCCAGCGTGTAGACCGAGGACAGCCGCGCCTGGTCGAGATCCCGGCGGGAGGCTGCGGCGCGGTGCCCGTCCGCGATGAGGCCGGGCAGCACCGCCAGGAGCCGGCCGTGCACGCCCTTGTCGTACAGATCCCGGGCCGCGGCCAGGCGGCCGTCCAAAGGGCCCAGGCCACTCGTCGGCGCCGGGGTGGCGGCGAGAGCTTCGTCCAGCCCCATGAGCAGGGCTGCCGGTCCGGCGGCCGCCGTGGCGGTGAGCAACGTGCGGCGGCGCATGGGGTCCTCCTCGGCGTCACGCGGGCTGGCCGTCACTCTAGTGCCGCCCGGTGCCGCCGGGGACGGTGGCGCCAGAGAAGTCATCAGGATGGGTCGGGGCACACCGACCTCGGCCGCCGCCAGGTGTACGAGCGCCAAGTCGGCCACGCGTGAACGGCGTTCGAGCCGGGACACCGTTGCCGCCGAACAGCCGATCCGCTCACCGAGGTCGGTCTGAGTCCATGACCGGTGCTCGCGCCCCAGCCGGATCAGGGCGCCGGGGCATCGTTGCTCGCATAACTGGCGTGCCGTCGTGCTGTTCCAGAGCGGGTCTACGGGCACTGGACCCTCCCACGCCGCACTACCGGGGGCGTCCCACGGTAAAGGCGCCGCCGACTCGAGTCGAGACGGTTTGCAGGCCGTGCAAGCGCATTGCGCCGAACGGCAGACGACCACCATGCCGTCGGCTGCCGCAGTGTGCTGGACACGCCGCCCCGAGCCGCGGGGCACCGTCCACCGGAGGCATCATGGCTACCGTCACCGAACCCTCTCTGGCCACCGAGCCGACGACCGGCACCACCCGTGCGTCCCGCGAGGTCGTGCCGCCCGCGCTGTGGGACAAGCAGGTCGGACTCCTCATGCGGGACTACCCCTACGACTCCGTCATGGCGGCCCGCGTCCTCGAGCAGGGATACGCCTACCTGCTGACCGCCATGCGGCACCGGGGCGAAGGCCTCGGCCTCGCCCCGAGCGCGCTCGTCGACGTCGGTGTCCACGCGATCATCCTCGACACCGTCAGCTACCTCGAGCTGTGCGAGCGCTTCAACGGCGGGCACTTCCTCCACCACGTCCCCGAGGTCGAGTTCAAGGACGACGGCTCCGTGCTGCGCACGGCCGACCTGATCGCCGCCGACGGCTGGAGTGTCGACCTGCCCCTGTGGGCGGACGCCGCCAAGTGCGGCCCCTGCCACCCCGGCAACGATTCGCACTGACCCCCGCATGGTGACCGCAGGCCCCGGCCGGGCGGCCGGGGCCTGACGGCGCCCCCGGGTGACATTCCCGCGAACCGGCCCGTCGCGCGGTAGCGCCCGCCAGGATGGGCGGCGTGATCACCCCCACCGCAGACCTCTGGCACCACTACGGCCGCACCCGTCACGCCCTCGACCGCACCGTGCCCGACCGCTTCTTCTGGAACTGGGGCCAGAACGCCGGGCCCGGAGCCGAAGCCCTCGGCGACGTCACCGGGCGTTGTGTCGGCGACCTCGGCGCCGGTGCCGCCCGGCACGCCGCCCACCTGGCTGTCCACCACCGGCCCTCCCGCGTCTTCGCCGTCGACGCCTCGCCCGCCCAGCACGCCATGGCCCAGGACCTGTACGGCCGCCTTGCCTCCCGACTGCGCCTGGTCCACTCCGACGTGCCCCGGCACCTCCACGCGACGGCCGACTCCTACGACGTGCTCTACAGCCTCTTCGGGGCCCTCGACTTCACCGAGCCACATGAGCTGCTCCCGGCGGCAGCCGCCGCCCTGCGCCCGGGCGGCCGTCTCGTGTTCTCGACCCTCGCCCATCACCTCGGCGGCGAACCCGCCCACGCCGACGTGCAGCACACCGAAATCGGCGCGAAGACCCCTGACGGTGCGGCGGCCACCATGCACCGCTGGATTCTCCAGGAACAGGTGTGGACCAAGCTCCTCGACGAGGCCGGCTTCACCCGGATCAGCGCCGAGACGCTGCCCGGCGGGGCCGGACCGCGCGCCGCCGACACGCTCCTGGTCACCGCGTTCCGCCCCGGCCGTCCTGCCGTGTGACTTCGAACCGCGGGCCCGTGGGCAGGTCGGGCAGCTGCTGGCCCATTCCATCGCCGCTGCCACAGTGACACCCCGCGCGGAGTTCGCCCTCGCGGCCGTGGAGCGGAACACCAGTGCACTGATCGGGTTCGGCCGTCTGACCACCGACCCCCACCAGCAGCACGGAGCCAACATCGGCTTCGCGCTGCGCCCGGGTGTGTGGGGTGTCGGCTACGGGCTCGAGACCGTGGGCTTCTGCTCACCCTCGGCTTCGACGACCTCGGCCCTGCACCGCATCCGGGGAGCGCGGGCCCCGCGGAGCGAAGCTTCAGCGAAGACCACGGCGGCCGCGGGCATGGTCAAAGAGGGCACCATCCGCGAGCATGTCCTCAAGGCCGGCCAGTGGCGCGACTCCGTCCTGCACGCCGTCCTCGACCGTGAGTGGGCGGCCCTGTCGCGGGCTGCTCAGCCGTCACGACCCCTGTGACGTTGCCGGGCCCCTGGCGATGCTCTCTTGTGCACTTACACGGGAACGGCCCGGTACATGAGCCCCCGATCGTTCTGACAGCCACGTGATGGGCAACCATTCCCGCGATGTGATGGTCATGTGTGTGTTCCCCGCGTATCGGGGGGGCAGCGTCAGCTCCGCCTCGGGACGTTCCTGAGGCGCTGGAACTTGGGGACACGCCTTCATGCATCACCGCATCGCCGTGGCCGGCTTCGCCGGGGCTCTCGCCCTGTCCGCGCTCACGATTCCGGTAGCCGCCCAGGCGGACGACTACTCGGGCGACATCAAGATCACGAAGGTTGTCGTCAACGGAGGGAAGGACATCGTCCTGGGGACCACGGAGGTGAAGACGTTCACCATCGCGGTGACCGCTGCGGACGACTCGGGCATCGAGACCGGGAACACCTTCCCCGTCATGTGGCACACCCCGCTCCCGAACGGCGACTACTACGGTCTCGTTGGCCCGGAAGACATCGCGGGCACGTGCGTGGACCAGAGCGCCACCACGACCACCTGCACCTGGGTGCTGAAAATGAATCCGCGCATCCACCCCCAGGACAACACCACGGCCGGGACGTGGACCGTGAGTGCCCACGTCCTGGCCAACGACGGTGACTACCTCACCAAGGATTCCGCCGCCAAGGCGAAAGTCCTCCGCAACTCCAGGCTGACGGTCAACGCCACGCCGGAACCGGTGAAGAAGAACAAGACGATCACCGTCAAGGGCGCCCTGACCCGCGCCAACTGGGAAACCTACAAGTACGCGGGCTACACCAAGCAGCCGGTGAAGCTGCAGTTCAAGAAGAAGGGCACCAGTTCCTACAAGACCCTCAAGACCGTCACGACGGACAGCAAGGGCAACCTGAAGACGACGACGAAGGCCACGGCGGACGGTTACTTCCGCTACTCCTTCGCCGGCACGTCCACCACCCCGGCGGTCGCCTCCACGGCGGACTACGTCAACGTGAAGTAACCCTCTGGAAGGGCCTTCTGCCTTCCCAGCAAGACGCAGAAGGCCCGAACCGAAGAGCGGCCCTTCTCTCACGAAGCCTTTCAGCGTGACCACCGATCGGGTGCTGACCTCGGTGCCCGCAACGGACAGAGCTTGTGTCCGTTGCGGCGGAGGAGGGTGATGGCGAGTTTGCGCAGCCGACCATGACTCGGACCAAGGTCAACGTCCTGGCGCTCCGGGACAATCGGCGGCTTTCACCGGGCTGTTCGGTGGCTGGAGCATGGCATTGGCATCAGTCTCCCCTGATGAAGAGGTACAGACTTTCGCGCCAGGCGTATCGAGCTGCGTCGAGGATGTCGATGACAACCGCTGGAGGTCCCCCTTCGAGTGCTTCGAGCTCCTCGATCAACCTCACCAGCTGATTCCTGTTGAACATAGTGTCTCCGTATTTCATGACACCGCTGCGCACACTCTCCGGCGGGGCGGACTCGCAGATTCTCATGAAGCTGTTATTCACGTCATCGCTGAAGTATCTCGTTTGCCGCCCCGACCGATCCAATACGTACATTCCAAGACTCATGGGGCCTCGCTCCGGTACACGTATATCGAGACTCGCAGGGCTCACTTGGGATACATGGTTATCACTTGCCCGGTGTGCGCGTCCGCTACGACAGTAACGTCGGCCGTATCGGCTCCTCCATTGTTCGCGGATTTTACGCCTACATATTCAGAGAGGCCGCCACCGTTGGGATAATAGGTAAAATCTTTCTCGTAGTATCCCGAACTGGCCGGCTGCCACTCGGCACTGTCACCCTCAAGCGCCTTCAGAAGTATTTTTTGCAGACGACTCGGAGTGGTCCCGGCATAGAATGCCGACTTGTCTTGTGCAGGTTCTACCCCCGCCGGAACATCTACGTAGTGAATATTGTATATATCGGTCAGGGCTTTTTCACTCAGCCGTGGAACCTCACGCATGGCAGTGGGCAAATGCACGCAGTTGGTGGTCACTGTTTCGGTGCAACGTACTGGTTCCGGTCCGCTGAACAGGGCTGCCGTACCGGCCTTGGCGCTTGCCGTGCACGTAAGGATTTGACCTGCGACCTCACAGTTTGAATTCGGTGGAGCCCACTCAAAGCCGGGAGGAGCTTCATATATTGCTTCTGCGGTGACGTACCAGACGCCACTGCAATCCGATCCTGCACTACCATCCTGTATGCAGGAATATCCGGAGTTGATCGTCGCAAGAGTTGAGCATCCTGCACACTCCCCGGTGGCGATATAATGCGTTCCCCCATCAGGGGCGGTCGCCCACTGGTCGTACTGCATGAGCAGCATGGGTGCCGTACACGTAAGGGTACCGCCTCCCGCCCAATTGACGGACATCAAGTATCCCGGAGTTTCGGGCGTGAATTTCTGGCCTACGTGTATGTCACTGGTCGATCTACAGCTCCCCGGAGTTCCAGCGGATGCACTTCGCGAGGAGATTGCATCGCTGGGAATGAGGGCGGCTGGAGACGTATCGAGAAGCCCCTTCGGGATGCTCCAAGTTGCACTGCCATCGCTGCCTTGAGCAGCACTTGCGGATGCATCGAATAGAAAGAAGAAAAGTGCAATCGCAATGATCATTGCACTCCATCCGCGCATGCGTCTTAACATATGCTTCCATTCCAAGGATGCGAGGGAGCTGACCAGTGAATGATAGAGATGTAATCGGTCCACAGCTGCCCGAGGGATGAAAATGGCCAGAACTGGTCACGCGGAAGGATTGCAACTGGTTTGTTCGGGGCAATTCACTCACTTGCGTGGGCGCAATATGTGCGGTTCCGTTCGCCTTCGTGCCGACCTCCCCTGAGCGAGGGTCACGACGGTGCCGCCTTGCGTGACCGCGGAGACGGGTGTGAGTAGTTGAGGTACAGAAAATCCCGGTGAGAACGATCATGGTCGGCTAGCACACCGATCGGCGGCTCCGCTGGGGTTCACGGAATGAGGCCGGGCGGGCGTCGGTGCTGGCTACGGTCCACTTCGTGCCGGTGGAATTTCTGACTGATGAGCAGGCCGAGGCGTACGGAACGTTCACCGAGGTGCCCACGCGCCCGGAGCTGGAGCGCTTCTTCTTCCTCGATGATGACGACCGTGATCTGATCGCGCTGCGGCGTACGGACGCGCACCGGCTGGGGATGGCGGTGCAGATCTGCACGGTCCGCTACATCGGCCGGTTTCTGGGCGAGGACCCCCTCGCCGTGCCGTGGGAGGCTGTGGAGTATCTGGCCGGGCAGCTCGGCATCGAGGATGCTTCGTGCGTGAAGCGGTATCCGGAGCGCAGGTCGACGGTGTACGAGCATGCGGCGCAGATCCAGGAGCGGTTCAGGTACCGGGACTTCACCGACCGGCGGTGGGGCCGGGAGTTCCGCGGCTTCCTGTACGGGCGGGCGTGGACGCACGCCGAGGGTCCGGTGGCACTGTTCAATCACGCGGTGACGTGGCTGCGGAAGAACCGTGTGTTGCTGCCGGGCGTCTCGGTGCTGGCCCGGCAGGTGTCGGAGGCCCGCACGGCGGCCGAGCGGCGCCTGTACCAGGCGGTGGCCAGGGCCACCGGCCGCGCCGATCCCGCGCTCGCGCCGGCCTTGGCTGCGTTGCTGGCGGTGCCGGAGGGCAAGCGGGTCTCGGAGTTGGAGCGGTTGCGCACGCCGCCGGTGAAGTCGACGGGGACTGCGATGGTCCGGGCCATGCAGCGGGTGGAGGAGATCTCCGCGTTCGCGCTGGGCCGGGTGAACCTTTCCCGGGTTCCGGTGAACCGTTTGTCCACGCTGGCGCGGTACGGGCAGCTGAGCAAGGCGCAGACGATCGAACGGGCGCCGGAGCCGCGGCGCACGGCCTTGTTGACGGCGGTGGTGCGTCAGCTGGAGGCGCAGGCGGTCGATGACGCGCTGGACCTGTTCGCGGTGCTGATGGCGAACCGGCTGATCAGTCCCGCGCGGCGGGCCTCGGACCGCGAGCGTCTCGCGATGCTGCCGCAGTTGGAAAAGGCTGCGCGCATTCTGGCGAAGGCATCGAAGATCCTCACCGAGGAGCTGGACCTGGTCGCCGAGCATGAGACGGACCTGGACGTGGCCGCGCTGTGGGCGGCGGTGGAGGAGGCCGTGCCGCGTACGGCAGTGTCCGGGGCGGTTGCGACTGTCGAGGCCCTGGTGCCGGAGGACGACGGGTCGGCTGAAGCGGCAATGCGCGAGAAGCTGGCCCTGCGCTACAACACCGTGCGCCCGTTCCTCTCCCTGCTGGGCGAGTCGGAGGCACTGGGCGCGGCCCCGGCCGGGCGGCGCGTCCTGAAGGCGGTGCGCCGTCTTCCCGTGCTCTCGCGCCGCCGGGTCAAGGACCGGCCGTTGCTGCCCCGCGAGGTCGACGCCGAGCTGGTCCCGGCGGTGTGGCGTCGTGCGGTGTTCTCCAACGCCAACCTGCCGCAGGGAGCCGTCGATCGCGACGCGTACGTGGTGTGCGTGCTGGAGCAGCTGCACCGCGCCCTGAACCGCCGCGACGTGTTCGCTGCCCCCTCGAACCGGTGGGCCGACCCCCGCGCCCGGCTGCTGGACGGCCCGCGGTGGGAGGCGATGCGCACGGATGTGCTGGCGGGCCTGTCTCTGACCGAGGACGCCGGCGAGCACCTGGCCCAGCTCACCCGCGGGCTCGATGCGGCGTGGCGGCAGATGGCCGACCGGCTGGAGGAGGCTGGCGCCGACGCGAAGGTGGAGATCGTCGTTCCCGAGGGCGGCGGCCGTGCCCGACTGTCGGTCGACAAGCTCGGCGCGGTGGGCGAACCCGAGTCGCTGACCTGGCTGAAGACCACCACCGAGGCCATGCTGCCCCGCATCGACCTGCCGGACCTGCTGTTCGAGGTCCACTCCTGGACCGGCTTCCTCGACTCCTTCGGCCACGTCTCCGACCGGCGCACCCGTATGGAGGGCTTGCTCGTCTCCCTGGTCGCCCTGCTGGTCTCTGAGAGCTGCAACATCGGCCTGACTCCGGTCATCGACCCGGAGAACAAGGCGCTGACCCGCTCGCGCCTGTCCCACGTCGACCAGAACTATGTGCGCGCCGACACCATCGCCGCGGCGAACGCCGCGCTCATCACCGCCCAGTCCCGCATCGAGCTGGCCCAGATGTGGGGCGGCGGGCTGCTCGCCTCCGTCGACGGCCTGCGCTTCGTCGTCCCCGTCAAGAGCATCAACACGGGCCCCTCACCCAAGTACTACGGCTACAAACGCGGCGTGACCTGGCTCAACGCAGTAAACGATCAGGTCGCCGGAATCGGTGCGATGGTCGTGCGCGGCACCCCGCGCGACAGCCTCTACACGCTGGACACCCTGCTGAACCTCGACGGCGGAGTGAGGCCGGAGATGGTGGCGACCGACAACGCTTCGTACTCCGACATGGCCTTCGGGCTGTACAAGATGCTCGGCTTCCGCTTCGCTCCGCGCTTTCGAGACCTGGCCGACCAGCGGTTCTGGCGCGCGGACCTGCCCGATGGTGAGATGCCGGCCGCCGGGTACGGGCCACTGGAGGCTGTGGCCTGCAACAAGGTCAACCTCAAGCGGATCGCCACACACTGGCCGGACATGCTCCGCGTCGCAGGATCGCTGATCACCAACCAGGTCCGCGCCTACGACCTGCTGCGGATGTTCGGCCGCGAGGGACATCCCACCCCGCTCGGCGCCGCGTTCGCCGAGTACGGCCGCATCGACAAGACCATGCACCTGCTCGCCCTGGTCGACCCGGTCGATGACACCTACCGTCGGCTGATGAACCGGCAGCTGACCGTGCAGGAGTCCCGTCACCGCCTGGCCCGCGCCATCTGCCACGGGGGCCGGGGCCAGATCCGCCAGGCATACCGCGAGGGCCAGGAGGACCAGCTGGCCAGTCTGGGTCTCGTCCTCAACGCCGTGGTCCTGTGGAACACCCGCTATCTCGACGCCGCCATCACCCGGCTCCGCGCCGAGGGCCACGACATCAAGGACGAGGACATCGCCCGGCTCTCCCCGCTCAAGGACCGGCACATCAACTTCCTGGGGCGCTACCTGTTCAACTTCAAGGCCAGCGGCCCCGGTCAGGGTCTGCGCCCGCTGCGCGACCCGGACGCGCCCGAACTGGACGAGGAAGACGACGGCAGCCTGGACTGACAGGCCTGGCCGGACGCGTCAGTAGACCGATCGGCGTCCGCCCCGCGGAGCAGGACGACGAACGTTACAGTCGCCGGTCGCAGCCCGATCCTCAGCCCGGGGAGACGAAGCCGGACTCGTATGCCGCGATGACTGCCTGGGTGCGGTCCCGTGCGCCAAGTTTCGCCAGTACGGAGCTGACGTGCGACTTCACGGTCTCGGTCCCCACCACCAGGCGTGCGGCGATCTCTGCGTTCGACAGGCCTTGCGCCATGAGACGCAGCACCTCCTCCTCGCGCTCGGTCAGTGCGGCACGCTCCATGGCGGTCCGGGCGGCGGTATTGCCGTGGTCCCGGCTGTAAGAGGAAGCCAGCTGCCGCACCGCCGCTGGGAACAGCAGGGAGTCTCCCTCGGCCACCAGCCGTACGGCGTGCACGATCTCGGCTGGCCGGGCCCGCTTGAGCAGGAAGCCGTCGGCTCCCGCGCGCAGCGCCCCGTACACGTACTCGTCGTTCTCGAAGGTCGTCACCACCACGATCTTCGGCGGGTCCGCTATGGTGCGCAGCACCGTCCGTGTCGCCTCGATGCCGTCCATCAGCGGCATGCGTACGTCCATGACGATGACGGCGGGGCGCAGTTGCCGTACCAAGGGGATCACGGCGGCCCCGTCGGCGGCCTCGCCCGCCACTTCGATGTCCGGCTGAGCCTCCAGCACGGCGCGCAGCCCGGCCCGTACGAGCGGCTCATCGTCGACCAGGAGAACGGTGAGCGGCATCCGGTCAGCCTAGATCAACTACAGCGGCAGATCGACGTGCAGCAGCCAGTGGTCGCCGTGCTGTCCCGCTTTGGCTTCGCCCCCGAGCAAAGCGGCACGTTCACGGATCCCGCGCAGTCCTCTGTCACCGCCCGTGCCGGCCACCGGTGCCGGATCGGGCAACGGATTGCGCACCTCAAGCCGCAGCCGCGCTGCCTCGACGGCGATGCGCACGCCGATGCGGACAGGGCCCGCGTGCCGCAGCACGTTGGTGAGGGCTTCCTGAAGCATCCGGTAGGCCTCGCGGGAGACCGGCCCCGGAAGGTGTTCCAACGGTCCGGTCACTTCGGCGTCGACCTGCGCACCCGAGGACCGCGCGGAATCCAGCAGACGGCCCGCCTCGTCGAGAGCCGGGCGTGCGCCGGCTGGCTGTCCTGTCTCGCGCAGTAGGAGCAGGACGCGGTCCAGGTCCTCCAGCGCGGCCCGTCCCGTTTCCTCGATGGCCTCCAGCGCCCGGTCGGTGAAATCCGGGTCGCCTGCCGCCCGGGCGGCACCGGCCTGGACCACGGCCAAGGTCAGCGCGTGGCCGAGCGTGTCGTGCAACTCCCGTGCAATTTCGTTGCGTTCCAGCAGCTGATCGGTGCGCTTTTCCAACTCGGCCAGCCGCTCCTTGACCGACGGCCCGAGCAGTCGGCGAGCGGCTTGGGCCATGAGCGCCCCCGCCCCGGCGGCCACCATGACCAGCGCCAGCACGGGCACCGGTGCCAGCAGGACATACACCCAGCCCGCACCCGAAATGTACGGCAGCGGGTCGGCGAGGCCGGGCTCCCCGGCGGCCGTCCCGGCAAGCGACAGCGCGAGTGTCAGCAAGGTGTTGGTCACCAGTGCGAGGGCGAGCCCTGCTTCCAGACGCAGGACCAGCCAGGCACCGGTTCTCGCCCGGTCGGTCCACGAAGCGGAGAAAACGGTGGAGACACCAGGGTCCTCGACATTCCTCACGCGGGCGTGCGGCCCGGGAAACAGCATCAGCCGCGCCTGCAGCCCCTCCGCATGACGGACCGAGGGCACCATGCCAGCGGCCAGAGCCAGGGGGATGGGAAGGACCGCGACCAGCAACCAGTCGTGCGGTGACGGGTCGCTCAGCCCCGGATAGACCATGGCGCAGGCGAACGGCACGATCGCACCCACCAGCATGTGCAGCCAGCGCGTATAGGTCACCGCACGTGTCAGCGGCAGCAGGAAGCCCGGCATGCCGACATCGTGACAGAGCAGAAGGGGCCGCCGTCTCCCCCGTGCGGGGGAGACGCTCTCCCCGGGCGGGGGATGCCTGCCCACGCTTGCCGGACCACGCTGAGGCCATGACCAGCATCGACGTCAAAGAACTCACCAAGGAGTACCGCGGCATTCGGGCTGTCGACCGTCTGACGTGCAGCATCGAACCGGGCCGGGTCACCGGGTTCCTCGGGCCTAACGGTGCCGGCAAGTCCACCACCATGCGCCTCGTCCTCGGCCTGGACCGCCCCACCTCCGGCACCGTCACGGTCGGCGGCCACCCCTATGCGACGTTGCGCGAGCCCCTGCGCACCGTCGGCTCCCTACTGGACGCGCAGGCCGCCCACGGTTCCCGAACCGCACGGGACCATCTGCGCTTCCTCGCCGTCAGCAACCGCCTCCCGGCACGCCGCGTGGACGACGTCCTTCAGAACACCGGTCTCACCGCTGTCGCACACCGCCGTATCAGAACCTTCTCGCTCGGCATGCGCCAGCGGCTCGGCATCGCCGCCGCACTCCTCGGGGATCCACCCGTCCTCATGCTGGACGAGCCCACCAACGGCCTCGACCCAGAAGGGATCATCTGGATCCGCCACTTGCTGCGCCAGCTCGCTCGCGAAGGCCGCACGGTCCTGGTCTCCAGCCACCTGATGAACGAGACCGCAGCTTTCGCCGACCATCTCGTCATCCTCGGCAAGGGTCGACTCCTCGCCGACATCCCGAAACAGGACTTCATCGAACAACACAGCCACCCACGCGTACGCGTACGCACCAGTGACCCCAGCCGACTTCGGGCTGCACTGCTGGCCCAGGGACACACGGTCGCGGAAGACGATGACGGCCGATGGATCGTCGACGGCGCCACAGCCGAACAGATCGGAGCCGCCGCAGCCCGCGAGGGCATCCCCGTCCTCGAACTCACCGACGAACGTGCCTCCCTGGAGCAGGCCTACCTCGCTCTCACGGCCGCCGAGGCGGAATTCGCCGCCGAGGCCCCCGCGTTCCCGACCGCCCCACAGGAGGCCTGACCATGTCTGTCCCCGCGGTACTCCACTCCGAGTGGATCAAAATCAGGTCAGTCCGGTCGAGCTTCGGATCACTCCTCGCGGTCTTCGCCGCCACGCTGGCCATCACCCTGCTCGTGTTCGCCACTGTAGGCCGCGCAGAGGCGGAAGGCGGCGAAGATCCCGTCTTCGGAGCCTTCTACGCGATCAACTTCGCGCAGATCGCCGCGATCGCCTTCGGGGCCACCGCCGTATCCTCCGAATACGCGGGCGGTGCCCTTCGGATCTCCCTGTCGGCGGTGCCACGCCGGGGTCTCCTCTACGCGGCCAAGACGGCAATCGTGGCCACGGCCGCCCTCGTCGTGGGACTCGCCACCGCGTTCGCCACCTTCTTCGCGGGCCAGGCGTTCCTAGGAAAGTACGCTATCGGCCTCGGTGAGCCGGGAGCCTTGCGGGCCTGCATCGGCGGGGGGATCTACCTCGCTCTGATGGCCTTGTTTGCTACGGGACTCACTTTCCTCCTGCGCAGCGCCGTCGCTGTACTCAGCCTGCTCATCCCCTTCATCCTGATCGTGTCCTTCGTGGTCGGAGGCATCGCCGAGGGCGCCGCCTCCTATCTTCCCGACCGTGCCGGACAACAAGTCCTCCACCAGGACCCGGCAGGAGGCCTTGGCGCTTGGACAGGTCTCGCCGTGACTGCGCTGTGGGCGGCAGCCGCGCTCGTGGCGGGTTGGTGGGCAGTGCACCGACGTGATGCCTGACAACGCGGTAACCGGCACTCGCCCCGCGCCGGGGGCGGCGCCATGAATAAGCACACGGGTGGTCAGGTCTGGCTTCGCCGTCTGGGCGGGAACATGGCAGGCAGCGGCTCTCACAAATGACCAGTTGCGAGAGTTCTGCGAACACCCCGGGACCGCTCACGAATCCGCAGGTCGCCGTTCGCAGAACCCCTCTCAAAACCTGCGTGTTGTGCGAGACGTTTCTGACAGACTGCACGGGTGGACCTGACGCCCGATCAAGCCGCAAACGCGGTAGAACGAAACGACTGTCCGAAGTGTGATGCCCCGGCCGGGAGCCCATGCCGCACCCGCAGCGGAAAGTGCGCGACGAAGTACCACACCGCACGCTTCATCCTCGTGCCCGCGCTCCGTGAGGAGCTGGAGGTACTCGTACCGGAGGACCGCGGCCCCGGGCGGCCGTGGAAGGCGGGCCCGCCCGCCCCGGCCCTGCCGGCCGCCGCCGCGGCCAAGCCGATCCGGATCGGGTACGCCCGCTGCTCGACCGCCCAGCAGGAACTCGCCTCCCAGCTCGCCGCGCTTGAACCGGTCTGCAAGCGGATCTTCTCCGAGAAGATCTCCACCCGCATCAAGACCCGGCCCGAGCTGGAGAAGGCCCTCAAGCTGGCGTACGACATCAAGGAGGCCGCCCCCGACCAGGAGGTCATCCTCACCGTCCACGAACTCAAGCGCCTGGCCCGCAACGCCGCCGAGCTGATGACTCTCTCCGGCCAGCTCCAGGACGCCGGCGTTCAGCTCGAACTCCTCACCGGCCCGCTCACCGGCATCTACGACCCCAACGGCATGGGCGCGATGTTCTTCGCCGTCCTCGCCGTCGCCGCCCAGCTCGACCGCAACTACATCCGAGAGAAGACGCTGGAGGGACAGCAGGCCGCGGCCGCCAAAGGCAACCACGGCGGACGGCCCAAGGTCATCGATGACGACTCGCTACTGTTCGCCCGCGCGCTGCGGGACCGCGGCGTCCCCGTCCCCGAGATCGCGGGCAAGCTCACCATCAAGACCGGCAAGAACGCGGGCAAGCACCCCTCGGTCGCCTCGCTGTACCGGGCGCTCGCCGAGGACGAAGAAACCGCCGGGTCCGACGATGCACAGGTCATCGGCCCGCGCCGTCCGGTCCGCGCCCGCATCACCGGGCCCGGCAGCGGCACCGACCCGGCGCTGATGGAACGGCTCACAGCGCAGGTCCTCGACGGCGACACCGTGCTGGACGACCTGGCCCGCCAGGCCGAAGGCGGATCCGACGACCTGGTGGCCCAGCTGCTCGCACAGGCCCGGAACGGCGACCAGTAGGAGAATCCCAGCAAGATCAATCTCACCGGGATTTCCTGTACCTCAACTACTCACACCCGGGAGAGCAGATGCCGGCGTATCCCGATGAGACGGGCTGATCCCCTCGGTGCTTTGCCATCGACGCGATCAGCCGCGGACGCCCGGCCCCGGACGACAACGGCGCTTGGGCGGCCTCAGTGCAGCGCGATGCCGGTCGGCCGGGGCGGCGCCCACCGCCCGGTCCAGAGCGGCACCGTCAACAGCTCCCGCACACGGCCGATCGTGGCCAGGTGACGGAGCGCGCCGCCATGCGAACAGGTGGCGATGGGTCCCGACGACTGTCAGAAGCGCGGGTAGGGCACCAGGTCCAAGTCCTCACCCTGGAGAGGCAACGCTGAAAATGCTCACCGAGCGCAGATTCCAGGCCTCCGCGCACAACGCGGCCGGCCTGGAATTCTGCTCGTCACGCCCCTACAGCAGGCCGAGCAGGGCGTTGTCCTCCCACTGGTCGACGACTTCGAGGTAGCCCGCGAGGACCTTGGAGTGCGGTGCCCATCCGCCCTGCTTGGCGATGACGATCTGGTCGTGGCCCTTCAGACGGGACGATGTGGCGAGGCCGCGGCGGGGGCTGTGACCGGTGAAGCGGATCTCGATCCCGGCCCGCTCGCCGGCGCGGGTGACGATGTCGCCGATGGACTCGGGCGCCAGGCCACCCTTCAGGACGGTGTTCCAGCGGTTGTGCAGGCGACGCCAGGCGTAGCCGTCCGGGTCGGTGAGGGCGGCCGCCTCCTTCCATGCCTGCCAGGCGCGGACCGGGCAGATCGAGGGTCGGGAGCCGTAGGGGACCGGGACGACGCGGGGGCGAACCTTGGAGACACGCAGGTCGGCCTGGATGCCGCCGGACGTCTCGGCGTAGTCGCGGACCCGGTTGAAGGCGAGTTCGTGCTCGCGGCCGGCGACGGCGAAGTGCATGAGGACCAAGGCGCGGTCGCGGATGCCCCGCAGGTTGTCCGGGCAGGCGGCACTGATCTTCACCAGGTGCTCCACGAGCAGCGGCGGAGCCTGGCCCCGGCCGCGGGTCTCCCCCTTCTCCTCCATCTCCTTCATCAGTTGCTTGAGGCGTTTGCGGGCGAGGCGCGCGATACCGTCCTCCAGCCGTACGCCGTGCTCGGCGCGGGCGGTCACCACGGTGCCGGAGATCCGCCGGTCGATGGTCGACGGCGCGGTGCACGTCCCCTTCTTTGCTCCGGGCTGGGTCCACAGCCACTCGACGAACATCACCAACGTGCCCTGAGTGACGGCGAGTACGGGCACGCCGGAGTCGGCACAGAACCTGGTCCAGCTCGTCCAGTCCTGGGCGTAGCTTCGACGGGTGCTTTCCGGACGGCCGTCGGTGACGACGCGCACGGCCTGGCGGTCGATGTGGTCGAGTACGGCGCGGGTCGCCGAGTCGTACTCCTCCGGCAGGGTCGACGCCGCCGGGACGACAACCGGGTCAACCGACTTCTGATTATCTGACACGTCTGGCCCCGTTTACCGGATATGGCAGCGTCCGCATGGACTCTTGATATGGGGAGCTTATCCGGGATCCATGGCGGCCGCGCCGTACCTCGCACTCCGAGCATGAGCAGATGAGCCGTCCTCGGTTACTGTGCTCCCGTCATAGCACCGTTAGGTCTCGTCCGTTGCAAGGGGAGCCCGTTGAAGATCACCGTCACCATCGATCACCCCACGCACGACTTCCAGCAGCGCCTCCTCGCCCTCCTTGCCGAACACGCCTCCGAGGTCGAGGTGGGCGCGACCTGGACCCCGGAGAGAGCCGAGCAGTACTACCGGTCACTGCCCCAGCGCGCCCGCCGCATCGTCAAGCTCTGCGTCGCCGGCGACGGCTACGTCGCTTCCGAGGACCTCCGCGACGACGAGACGACGAGTCTTCGCGGACACAGCGCCGCCCTGAAGCGGCTCCTCCAGCGCGGCGCCCTGCGTGGCCTGTGGCCCGAGAGCATCCATCCGCCGATCACTCCCGTCGGCCCCGGCTTCGGCAAGGTGGTCGGGTACGACATGGACGAAGACCTCGTGCCGGCGTTCTTCACCGCGATCCGGAACGTCGAGACCGAGCCCGAGGAGTGGGCGGAACACCGCCTTACCCAGGCCGCCGCCCTGGAAAGGGCCGTCCGGGCGCAGGGCGGCACCTGGGACACCCGGCGTGCCGTCACCGCACTCGATGACGCCGGCCACAAGGCGAGTGACAAGCGGGCTCGTCAGATCCTCAGGGACCTGGCCGCATCCGGCCTCCTGGTCAGGACCGACTCCGACCGGGCCGTCTACGACACCCGTGCCTGATCTCGACCGGCGTCGGCAGTCGCAGGTGCGTTTGGCCGGGCGTTCACGGCGATACCGGGCTGTACGAAGAGCGCACGCCCCCCAGCATCCGCCCTCCGCCAAGTTGGCCGTGCAGGCCTCCCGCACCCCGTGCCGTGTCGTGTCGTGTCGTGTCGTGCGGAACGACCGGGGTGCCCGTGGGGGTGCACCGGACCGGCGATGCTCACCTTGCCGCCGTCGACGCGCGTCAGTCCAAGATGGAGAAACGCTTAAGGATTGTGACCCGGGCCGACCGGTGACCGGACGGCTCCCCCACCGCCGACACCGCCCATGACCGCACCCACGGGGCGCGCGCAGAGCGCCTCGCTCGCCGCCGGCCCCGCGTACGGCGGCCCCGCCCACCCCGCGGTCAGGCAGGCCCGGTCGCAGCGCGGCGGCGCGGAGACCACCGGGAGCCGGAGGCTGGTCGGTGCGGGCCCGGGCCGTGTCTCACGGGCCCGCACCGACGCAGCGGAAACCGGTGTCGTTGTCGAACATGGTGGCGTCGGCGTCGTTCACCAGCGAGGGGGCCGCGCGCGTGAACGGGGAGGTGAACGCGCTGCCCTTCAGCTCGTGTCGGCCGGGCTGCGTCTCGTCGGCGCACCACTCCCAGGTGTTCCCGCACAGGTCGAACACGCCGTACGGGCTCACTCCGGACTGGTAGCGGAAGACGGGGGTGGTGCGCCCCATCCCGCTGTCCAGGACGTTGCACTTGGCGGCCGTCGGCTCGTCCCCCCAGGGGTAGGTGCGCCCCTTGGAGCCGCGGGCCGCCTTCTCCCACTGCCGGCTCGTCGGCAGCGACTTCCCGGCCCACTTGGCGTAGGCGGCCGCGTCATGCCAGGTCACCCACACCACAGGATGGTCGCACAGGCTGTCGGGGCACCTCCCGTCGGGCCAGTGCTGTGGGACGCGGTGCCCGGTGGCGCGCACGAACCGGGCGTAGTCGGCGTTCGTGACCGGGTAGACGTCGATGAGGTACGCCTCGGTCCAGGCAGGGGTGTTCTTCGGCCCGGACAGGTAGATGCCCTCGTCCACGGTCACCATGAGCTTCCCGTCGACGGGGCTCTTCGTGTACCGGGGTTCGCGGCGCAGCAGCTCCTCGGCCCGCGCGTCCTGGACGGCCGCGGCCCGCTCGGTGACGGCCGCCGCGAAACGCTCCTGCGCTTCGAGGCCGGCGGTGGCGAGCAGGGTGTCCAGTGCGGCCTGGTTCCCGGCCCGCGGGGTGATCTGCTCCCCGCGGGTTTCCCACTTGGTCAGCATGCGGTGGCTGACACCGACTTCGGCGGCGAAGTCCCGGCCGGTCTTGCGCAAAGCCTTGCGGAGGGCAAGGACCTCGAGCCCGGTCCACCGTACGACCACCGTCATAGTGGCTCCCTACAGGCGCTCGCCCGGGAGGGCGAGGTAGGCGTCGCGCAGTTGGGTGAGCACGGGGTGGTCCGTGGCCAACGGCGAGCCGTCGATCTCGGACAACGCACGCACTCCGACGCTGGTGTTGGTGGCGAACGCGGCCTGCATGCCCTGAGCCTGGGCGAGAGTGACCGGCGCGGTGTGGTGTTGACCCATCTGCTGCAGGAGGGCCATCGTCACGCCGGGCAGGACCTCGGCCTTCGGCCACACGATGCCGTCCTCACTGATGAACCCGACGTTCCAGGTGCCGCCCTCGGACACGAGATCGTCAGGGCCGATGAAAAGGGCATCGTCGTAGCCGGCCAGTATCGCGGTACGCCGCGCGTGCAGAGCGCCGAAGAGACCGGCGTGCTTGACCGCGGGCACGTCCCGTTCGAAACGGACGGACTGCACGCGCAGCGGAGGCATCGGCAGATCGGCGGCCGGCCGGAGCGTCACGAGGACGCCGGGGTTCTCCGCCTTGTCGGGGTGGGCCATCTCCACGGCCGGGTCGAAGACGGTGACGCGGACGACGAACGAGCCCATCCGGTCGCCGACGGCCTGGCGGACATGGCCGCGCACCAGCTCCGGGTCCAGGTCCGCGCCGAACACGATCCGGCAGTCCCGGACCAGGCGCTCGAGGTGAAGGCCCAGGCCACGAACGTGCTGGTCGTCCACGCGCATGGAGGTGAAATGGCCGTAGTTCGTGAGTGCCAGGGGCAGCAGGTCATCAGGAGTAACGGGTCGTCCGTCGAGTTCCGCCATGCCTCCCAGGATGGCAGCCGGAGCAGCAATCACCGAAGGCCGCAGGGAGTATGACGGCACGTAAGTTCGCCAAAAGTTCCTTCCACCGAATCGACGCCCGGGTGTTCTCTGGTGACCTCACCACCACTCACGGTGACGAGGCCTCGCGCGTGCGTCTCCGCCCTCACTGACTGAGTGCATGATCGAAACGGAACCTGGAGCCCCCCTGTGAACCCGCCAGAGCAACAGCGCGCCGTCCCGGCGTCCGGCGCCGAGCACCCCGGCCGGCGGCACCCGAATGCCGCGGTCAGCCTCTTACCGTCGCAGGAGGAGCAGCGGACGCCCCGGCTCGACTGGACGAGCAGGCTCCTGGCGAACCGCGCGGCCGGCCCCAACGCCCGGCTGCGGGTGCGCCCGCGGCTCACGATCGCCTTCTGGCCCGGCGATGTCGACGCCGCCGCGCAGGTCGCCGAGAAGCTCGTGACCAATGCCGTCCGGCACGGCACGCCGTTCAGTGACGGCTGCGTGAGCATCCGGCTGAGGGTGGCCTCGGACACCGACGACCTCGAGATCGGCGTCACCGACGCCGGCCCCGAGTTCGCCGACTTCGACGCGGTGGCCTGCGCCCCGCCCGCGCGGAGCGGACTGTGGTGGGTGCGCCACCACAGGGGTGACCTGACGTGGGAGCCGCGGCGGGATGACGACGGCCTGGTCCACGGCAAGACCGTCACCGCGCGTCTGGCCGCCCGCCGCGGGGAGGGCACGGCGTGAGCGCCGCACGGGAGCCGCACCGCCGCCGCCAGGTCGACCCGGCTCGCGTACTGCCGGACGCCGCGCCGGTCGGCTTCCTCGAGAGCTCCGGAACCGTCGCCCCGGGCCAGGTCGCCACCGACATGGGGGACCTGGCCGGGCGCGTGCGGGCCCTGAGGGCGCTCCAGCGGCAGGGCGTGCTCACTCTTCCGCTCGGCGGCCGCTTCTTCGACGTCGTACTCACCGCCGGCGGCGCCCAGGCGCACGCGGCCGTCGCGGTCATGGACGGGATCCAGCGCTCCCGGAGCGAGCAGGGCGCCGCGTGCGGGCCGGTGGTCGAGGACCCGCACCGCTCCTGGCTGATCTGGCTGGTGCCGCCCGGCACGAGCGACCAGTGGCAGCCGCACCGGTACGCGACGTGCCTCGGCCGCCCGCACAGCCTGGCGCTGCCCGCGGTGACGGCGACGAAGCCGCCCGGCCCGTACTGGCTGCGCCCCTTCCGCGGGGACCGGCTCGTCCCCGCCACAGCGCTGCGCGGCCTGCTCGACCAGTGCCGGCCCGGTCCGGCCCCGTACGAAGCGGTGATCGGCTCGATGCTGACCACGATCCAGTGAAGGAGCGCCATGCTCACGTCTCTGAGATCCAGCCTGCGCACGGCACGCCTCGAAGGGCTGCGGTGCGAGCACAGGGCGGCGATCCTGGGCCGTCTCGAGGCCTCCGGGCGGCCGGTGCGGGTCGCCGCGTACGTCCTCGCCGGCCCAGGCAGGGAGCGGCAGGCCGACGTCGAGCTGCTCGCCCGCCACGCGGAACGGATGGGCTGGAAGGTCGCCGGAAGCTCGTTCGCCGACATCGGGCAGCCGCCGCCCCTCGCGGAGCGGGCCGGGTTCGCGGCCGCCTGCCGGTACGCGGCGCAGGGCTACGCCCACGGCATCCTCGCCCCCGCCCGGCCGGCCCTCACGACCGACAACGACGCCTACGCGCACGTGCTCGAGTACCTGCACACCCGCGGCGTGTTCCTCGACTACCCGCCGCCGGCCGCCGCCCCCTGATCCCCCGCCCGGTGGCCAGGACGAACTCCCCCTTGGCCATCGGGCGGGCCCAAGTTCCGCCCGACAACCGACCCCCGTCGCCGACCCCCGTCACCGGCAGTCGGCACCGGCAGTCGACACGGGCGGAAGCGCGGCGCCGGGACCGCGCCCCCCTGACGCGCCTCGGCGCCGCACGTGGAGGACGCGCATGCGCCGCCCCCGAGACTCCCGCACCGCCTCACCCGGGGAAGCCCCCGGGCGGGACGGTACGGAGGGCCCGGCCGACACCCGGGCATCACACGAGCACATGGAGGACACGTGACCACACCACTCATTCCGTTCGGCGCGCAGGCGGCCGCGCCCCCGTGCCTGGTCACCACGTCGATCAAGGGCGTGACCTGGGACTTCGAGCGGCAGCTGAACGTGCGGGCCGACGGCACGCCGTGGCACACGTCCGACCTGGCGGCGTCGACCACCGACACCAACCAGGACGGCAAGGGCGACGACGTCTCCGACCCGTACTTCGCGCCCGCGTCATGACCCGCGCCGCCCGCCCTGTGCTCGTCGTCGCCGAACGACTCGACCCGTCAGCGGACATGGTCGTGGATGAGCTCAACCAGCGCGACGTTCCCGTGATCCGTTTCGACGCCGCCGAGTTCCCCCAACGGCTCACGCTCACAGCCGGCCACGCGCCTACTGAGACGGGCTGGACGGGACTCCTCGACGACGGGCGCCGGACGGCGCGGCTGGAGGACGTCCGGGCCGTCTACTGGAGGCGGCCCGGACGCCCCGTCATCGCCGACGCCGTTCCCGAGCCCTACGCCACGTGGGCGCGGAACCAGGCCGACTGCGCGCTGCTCAACGTGGTCGCGGCTCTGCCCGGCGCCCGGTGGATCAACGATCCGCACCACGACCGCATCGCCGCCCACAAGCCCCAGCAGCTGGTCGTCGCCACGCGCTGCGGTCTCCGCGTGCCCCGCAGCCTGATCACCAACGATCCGGATGCCGCCCGCGACTTCGCCGAGCAGGTCGCGGGGCCGCTGATCTGCAAGCCGGTACTCGGCGGACGCCTGCCGGTGGACGAGGGCCGAGAGCTCATGGTGGCCACCCACTACGTCGATCCGGCCACGTTCGACGACACCGTCCGCACCACCGCCCACTACTTCCAGGAAGCGATCGAGAAGGCCTACGAGGTGCGACTCGTCGCTGTCGCGGACCGGGTGTTCGGCGGCACCCTGCACACGTCCTCGGAGAAGGCCCGCACCGACTGGCGCACCGACTACGAGCACATCGCCTACGGCACGGTCGACGTGCCGGAGGCGGTCGCCACCGGCGTGCGGCGCTTCCTGGCCCACTACGGCATCGTGTTCGGCAGCTTCGACTTCGCCGTCACCCCGGCCGGAGAGTGGGTGTTCTTCGAGAACAACCCCGCGGGGACCTGGGCCTGGGTGGAGAACCGCACCGGGCTGCCGATCGCCGCCGCACACGCCGACTACCTGCGAGGAGCCTGCGCATGACCGAGCCGGACAACGACACCGCGGCCGTGTTGCGGAAGGAGTTCGCCACCGGCCTCGCGCCCGCCCGCACCAGCAGGTGGGTCGAGGCGTTCGCCTCGGTCCCGCGCCACGCGTTCGTGCCCGCCTTCTACACCCAGGGCCCGGACGGCGCGTGGGAGCGCGTCGGACCGGCCGATCCCGGATACCTGGAAGCCGTCTACTCCGACCGGGCGCTGACGACCCAGCTCGACGAGCGGGGCATCCCGACCAGCTCCTCCAGCGAGCCGTCCGTCATGCTCACCATGCTCGACGCACTCGATGCCGCCGAGGGGGACACCGTCTTCGAACTGGGGACCGGCACCGGCTACAACGCGGCCCTGCTCTCCCACCGGCTCGGCGAGCAGAACGTCACCACGATCGACGTCGACCCGGACCTCACCGAAGCAGCCGCGCGACGACTGGCCGGCGTGGGCCTGCGCCCGTTCGTCGCCACCGGCGACGGCGCCGGCGGCTGGCCGGGCCGCGCCCCCTACCAGCGGCTGATCGCCACCGCCGCGCTCCGCTCGATCCCGGACGCGTTCTTCCGGCAGGCCGCGCCCGGAGCGGTGATCGTGGCCCCGGTCGGGTACGGCATCCTCCGGGTCACCGTGACCGACCCCGGCTGTGGCACCGGCTATTTCCTCCCGACTCCGGCCTACTTCATGCCCCGCCGCACCCCGTCCGTCCCGCCCGCGTTCGCCCAGGCGGAGACGGCGGAGCCCACCACGACCACCGCGGCGCCGAGCGACATCCTGGGACGGCTCCGGTTCCCGCTCGCGCTCGCGCTGCCCGGGCACACCACGTGTTCGTGGCGCGACGACGACGGCGACGTCACGGCCGTTGGCATCTGGACGGAGGACGGGTCGACCGCGACGGCTCACGTCTCCGGCAAGGTCCGCCAAGTCGGGCCGCGCCGCCTGTGGGACGTCGTGGAGTCCCTCGCCGAGACCTTCGCCGGTGAGCCGGAGCGGCAGGAGTTCCGCGTCAGCATCACACCCGGCCGGCAGACCGTCTGGTACCGGACGCAGGACGGGCCCGCCTGGGACCTCCCGCAGCTCGGGTAGCACCCCACCCCAAGACGGCCCCGCTCGTCCGCTCCCCCCGTGGCGGATGGGCGGGGCCTCATGGCGGATGGGCGGGGCCTCGCCGTTCTTCGGGGGCAGCCGGCTGCGACCTCGCCGACGCGCCGTGGCATCCGGAGCCCAGCTGTCCACAGCAGGGTGGTTGTCCGCAGAGTGCCCGATCTCGCCCGTCTTGAGTGAGATGATCGCTGCGCCGCCGACCGAGTGAGCAAGGAGGGGCGCGATGTCCCTGACCGACGTGCTGAAGCCCGTGGCTGTGGCCCTGGACTCGACGAGCCGGTCCGAGGTCGTGGCGGCCGCGTGGGAGGTGTTCGACGTGGCTGAGCGGGTCGCGGACGCCATCGCCTTCGAGGACGGCAGCGATGAGCTGCAGGCCCTGATCGCCGCGCAGGCGAGCGCGGCGGGCCGGAGTCTGCTGCCGTTGCCGGAGTCCGGCCGTCCTCTCGATGTACCGGCCCCATCACCCGGCACGGAGGGACTCGCCCCGTACGTGGACCTGCTGCGCCGCGCCCAGGCGGCCCTGGAGCGCGTGGCGGCCGGGCCCGGGGCGGAGGAGGACGGCCAGGCGGTGCTGCGGCAGGCGGCCGGCGAGGCCGGGACCGCCGCCGAGGCGCTCCTCGTCACCCGGGAGGGGTAGTCGTGCCCACCACCCTGGGAGAGCTGTACGACACGGCCGGCCACCACCTGCGCGTGGCGGCCGCCGCACCTCCGCTGCCCGGCGACGTCCAGGAACAGGCCGTCGTACTGCGGCTGTTGGACGAACTCCTCGGGCACGTGCAGAGCACGCTCGAGACCGCCGGGGAGCGGCCCCGCCGATTGAATCCGGGCCCGGCCACACCTCTGGCCGTCGCCCGGAATGCCCTACGCCGTATGGCCAGGCGGCTGCCCGCTCCCGCTCCCCCGGACGGGGCCGGCCCGCACAGCGCTTCCCCGGACGGGGCCGGCCTGTACGACACTCCCCTGGGCCGCGCGGTACAGGCCGCGGCCGTCGTCCGGGACCTCCTCGCCGGCCACCACGGACAGGACGGCGCTCCGCTGACGCCGTACGCCCTGGCGTTCACCGAACGGTCCGCCCGCGCCTACCTGGTGCACCGCTCGGCGGATCTGGCCGGGGGCGCGGCTCACGTGGTGCGGGCTCTGGGACGGGCCGCCACCGGCGAGGCCGCCGCGGTCCAACTGCACCTCGCGCGCACCAACCTGGATCACGCCTTCGTCTCCGGCCGTGCCGCCGGCGAACACCGGAACCCTGCTCTCGCCGCGTTCCCGCTCGCACTGCCGCTCGCTCCCCGCCCGGCCCTGCCCACCGACCCCGCCGGCACCCTTTCCGCGCACCTCTCCGACGACTGCGAACGCCTGTCCCGGGCCGCCTTCGAGTCCCTCCACGGCCGCGGCGAGCGGGCCCTGAGCGGATCCGACCTCGGGCAGATGGCCCGGTGGCTCGCGATGGGCAACCTGCTCTCCGGCCGCCTCCTGCTGCACGTCGCCGCGCACGCCGACGCGGAAACCGCCGAGGGACTGCGAGAGGCCGCCGACCGGCTGCGCACGGCCGCACAGGCCTGGCAGCATTCCGCGTCCCGATGGCACCGGATCGTCGACCTCGCCGACCCCCGCGCCCACCCCTCCCTGCCGCTGCCCGACTACCAGCTGGTGCGCAGCGGCCGGTTCACGCCGATGCCAAGGACGCCTCCGCATTCCGCCCTCCTCGTCGCGCGTGCGAGCACGACGCGCCTGGGCCAGCTCCTGTACGGCACTGACTGGACCCCGGAGACGCCGAAGCCCAGGTCCGAGCAGCGGGACGCCCTCGCGATCCTCGCCGACACCGGCGGCCTGGCGGGGCTGACGCAGACGCTGTACCGCACGACGGCGACCGGGTGGCAGCTGGCCGCCGCCATGCCCGTCACCGTCCGGCGTATCGAGTCCACCCTGGTGACCGACAACATCGATCACCGGCCCGCGGACGCCACCCACCGCTTCTACCCGTTGCCCGGTCACCAGGCGCGGCGACTGGCGGAGCACTACGAGAAGGTCACCGAGGCCGAGCAGGCGGCCGCGGCGAGCCTCGTGCGCACGGCACCCCGCACAGGCATGGACACCGCACGCGCCCGACTGGACATGGCCGCCCACCGGCACATCCGGTCCGGCCAACCGTGGCTGCCCCTCGAGACGCCGGCACCCCGGGGAACGGAGACCGAGCGTCCCTCGGCTCGAGCCGCCCGGGCCCGTTCGACGACAGTGGCCAGGACCGCCCTGGGATCGGCCGGAGGAGACGCTCAGCCTCCGCACCTGCGTGAAGCCCGGGGACCACAGCTTCCCCGGCGGAGCCACGGCCGTTGAAGGGTCAGCGACAGGCGGACGCTGAGGAGAAGCCAGGACCGGAACGGGTCGAGATCCGCGACCACCCACACGGCAAGAGCCGCCCCGGTGGCCCGGCCGTACGTCAGCAGCCGGCCGAGGTGCCTGTGATCGGCAGGGCCGTACTGGGCTTCGACGACGACGCGCCGCCCGGCCTCGTCCCGGGCGGCGATGTCCGGCCGGACTCCCCCGCATACGCCCCGAGCCAGGGCCCGGCCCAGCCAGATCGGTGGCCTTGGCCCTGGTGGGGACAGCGGTCGGCGCGCACGAGCAGTGAGTCGGTACTCAACACGCCGATGGTGTGCTCAGCCGGTTTTGAGGGACTTCCCTGCCGCGTCGTACACCTTCCCGGTCACGGCGTTCACGCGGTACATCTCAACCGCTGCCTGCTCCTGCGCGTCCTCACTCTTTCCGCTGCTGGGCCACGTCACGTTCACAAGCCAGTTCGGCTGCCAGTCACCGTCTTGTTCGACGGCTTTCACGGTGACCGCTTCGGTATGGAATTCCGCGCCGGCGTTTCCGTTGGATCGCAGGAGGGTCGCCACCGCCTTGCTTGCCGTCTTCTCGGCCTGTTCGGCATCAATCCGGGCGTCGGGAAGCTTGACCCGGGTCGGGCCACGAGTGACGTCGATCTGGGACACATGGCCAGCCCTGTCCACCTGCACGTCCAGCATCCTGGGCATGAGGACGTCGTTGTGAGTCCATCTCCAGTCCGTGACCCAGCCGAGCTCGGCCTTCGTACCCACAGGGGACGTCTCGCTGACGGTTGCGCTCATCGCCCACGGATACCTCTGCTGGGCGTACGACGTCGCGATCCGAGAGGCTGCGGCATCGCTGGACGGCGGTTTCGCTGCCCCCACCGGGTATCCCATGACGGTGGTGCGGTCGCTGTTCTCCAGCTGTACGTTCAGGTGTTTCCTGTCCGGCCAGGAAAGGCTGCCGGTGCCGAAGTCGTCGGAGTGCCCCCCTTCACGACTGTGCAGGTTGAAGATGATGTTGGTGCACGGTGAGTCCCCGCACGGCTGCTCGTACAGCTGGCCGATCCTGTAGTGGTCGCCGAAAGCCTCTTTGACGGCGGCCTCGACTGCCTGCTT
Organism: Streptomyces griseoaurantiacus; assembly: GCF_036189845.1. Classification (NCBI taxonomy): domain Bacteria; kingdom Bacillati; phylum Actinomycetota; class Actinomycetes; order Kitasatosporales; family Streptomycetaceae; genus Streptomyces; species Streptomyces griseoaurantiacus. The sequence goes on from NZ_CP108327.1 coordinate 101,637, forward strand.
CTGGCCAGAACTCGCGTCGGCGAGGCTGCTGCCGTCCACGTTCGTGAAATCGAGCATCGGGCGTGCCACTCCCGAGCCCAGCAGGACCAGCGCCACGAAAGTGATCAGGGCGCCCTTGACGCCGGCCTGCCAGGCGAGCGAGTGGCGGACTGCGAGGACGACCGCGACGGCGGTGAGTCCGATCAGCCCGCCGATGATGTTCATCTCGGCGTCCGAGCTGTCACACACGCGCCCCAGGCCGTCGACTGTGGCCTGGGTGAATTCGATGGCCAGGGGCAGCGCGAGGACACCGATGAGAACAGGCACCGGGCGTCGGACGGCCAGTAGAGCGAAGGCACCCACGGGCACCGTCATGGCAAGGTTCCACAGCCCTTGCGTGGTGTGGAAGGGCTCGGCGAACTGATGATTGAGCACGCACACGCCGCTGGCCGAGCCACCACCCATGAAAGTGACACCGAGGACACCGGTGAGAGTGAAGGCGAGCGCGACCCACCATGCCCCGTGCGGATTCCCCCGCTTACGGGCGAGCGCACCTGCTGCGCCACCGAGAACGAGGCCGATCAAAGTGCACACGGCCAGATAGCCGACATGGTGTTGGAAGATGGCGGAAAACACGGCGCGGTTCCTTGCGTGGTCATGGCGTGGAGAGCGGGGCCGGGAGAGGGGAAGGCCCCGCCTTTGCAGACGGGGCCCGTGAGGGACCGGTTCAGCAGTGCGAGGCAGGCGTCTGGTACGTGCCGCCGCTGTAGCTGAGCAGGCCATATATGCTCGAGCAGTAGGCGCTGGCCCCGAGCGACCACGTGTGGCTCTTGGTCGAGCCCTGGCTGATGGAGACGGCGCTGGCGTAGTGACTGGTCCCCGAGCGGGAGTAGCCCAGCTTGGCGGAGATGGTGGATCCGCCCGACTTGTAGTACGACGTGCCGACGTTGCCACTGGAACTCTGGTGGACGGTGAGGATGCCGTTCGACAGTGAAGTACACCGCTCCATGGGCTGGTTAGTGGAGGAGTAGCCGGAGCTGTCACAGTAGCTGGCGGCCGAGGCGGCCGGTGCGCCGAACATGACAGACCCTGCAGCGATGGCGAGGGCGGCGAGCGTGACGTTGACTCTACGACGCATGGGATCCCCTTATATGTAATGCGCATGTCACCACCTCCCCCGTAGGAGAGGCGGGCGCATGCGACTGATCTTGTGAGTACTTGATCACGCAGGGTTCGCCAGGTGAAGATCCTTTCTCGCCATGTGAAGAACTCTGGGCAACTCCCTGGTCACTATCTGCATGTTCAGGACATTGATGATCAAGTCCATCGGTTCAGAGTCAGTGCTCCACAAGGCGGAGACAGTAGAGACAGCCAGCGGTGGTGAGCTGGGCGACGGTGAAGGTCAGACACGACAATCACCTTCCGAGGTCAACTGGGCCCGGTGGCCGTGGTAGTGCTACAAGAGCGTGCGGCTGTTCGATGATGGCCGGCCGGAAGCGGGCGCCGGCAGGGAACAGAAGCGGCCGGGCTTCCCCTGAGCTGCGCGCCAGAGATATCCGGCTCCCCGGGGTGACGAGCCTGGACCGGGAAGCGGTCGTGCGGGAGTCCGGCAGGCGCGCCTTTGCGCGGACCGCAGGACATCAACCGCTCAGACCCGAGCAGCGCCGAGGACCGAGCAGATAGCGGGGATGGAGAAACATCAACGCCAGATCATGCGCCTACGCATTCCCGGACCGCCACACCATGCCTCGCCCCACCACCACGGCGATGCCTGACCACTATCCCAACCGTTAGCTCTCATCAGCGCCTGCGGGCGAATCCACCCCTCCTGTCAGGAGGGCTCGGTACGGTACTTGGTCATGACGAATCCTCAAAGACCCCCGCATCTGCGCATCCCCGGCTCTCGCCCCGGCGAGGACCCTTACGAGCTGGTCCACCCCGCCGACATGGTTGGCCTCGGCTGGCGGAAGGTCCCGGCGGAGGAGCAGGAGTTCAAAGTGGCGTCCTGGATCGCGCGGATGGAAGCATGCATGGCTTGGGCAGAGAACAACGGGGTGCGCCTGGGCCCGGGCAGTGACGATCCTGCTTGGTTGCTGAAGGCGACAGCGCGTCGAGAGTACGGGACACGCCCCAGTTGGGTGGACCATCCCCTGTGCTGGGTCCGAGGCCGGCAACCGGCCGCCATCACGGCTTCCCCTTACTCTTACGAACACCACGCGCCGGAGATCCACCAGTGGCTGGCTGACAAACCTGGCATCGGACTGGCTGTCGGGCCCGGCTGGTACCACAACGGGGTGGAGCAGATAGTGTTGTGGCGGCGCGATGTCCTCGGCCATCAGGTGGCAGCAGCCGACGCTGGCGCAGATGCCTTGAACTGGCTAGCCAAGTAGATCATGACCAGAACCGGGAAGGGCTAGAAGTCGTCGCGACCGTCGGGTCATCGTCGGTGCCGTGGCACCTGATGATGCCGACGACCGCTCACTGGCGGTTCCGGCCGGTCCTCCTGCGCCCGACTGCGTTCCAGGAACCGGATGAGGGCCAGCCAGATGTCGCGCTTGTGCTCGGAGTCCTGCGGGACGACGGCATGGACGAAGAAGATCCACGCCGGACGTCACGATCGCGAGCACCACGGCGATGGCGGCCACCCACCAAGGGGCGCTTACGAAAGTGAGCGCGCCGATCGCGGCGCCTCCGCCAAGCACGGGGCGCCCGTCACCCGCGTCGTGCCCGGCCGGGCGTCGGCGGTACGGCAGACGGCCCCGGCTGCTGCATCGGGGTGCTCATCAGGCGGCTTTCTTCTTGGTCTTGGCCTGCGCGCGAGTGCGGGCCCACTCGGCTTCGACGCCCGGCGGGGCGTGCGGTTCGCCGTTGCGTCTGCGCGTCCTGACCTGGCTGCGCAGGCGGTAGCGGGCGTTCTCGACGTCGCCGACCGCGATGCCGAGCACGTCGGCGATCTCGCTCTCAGGGTTTCCCCGTAAATGATCTACGAAATGCTTGCTGCCTGCTTGTTTCCTCGTCACCCGCTGGAGAGCATGGCGTTGTGGACGCCGTCGCCTTGCAGCCGGCAGTCGCGGAGAATCGTCCAGGTCTTCATGCGGGCAAGGGCGTGCTCGACGCGGGCGCGGATCTTACGGTTAGGGGAGTTGTGTTCCTCTTTCCACTCGGGGAAGTCGGCCTGGCCTCTCTCACGGCGGTGCTGGATGACCAGGCTGGTTCCGCGGTAGCCGCCGTCGGCGATCACGGTGGTGGCCGAGGCGGCCTTGGCGCCGGACAGCTTCCATGTCTTGCAGTCGTTGCGATTGCCGGGCAGCGGTCGGCCGACGGCGACGACGAGTTGGGTGTCGTCGTTGATGATGACCTGGCGGTTGGCGGAGTACCAGTAGTTCTTCAACTGCTCGGCCACCTGGTGATCGCGGGTGGGGACCACCAGGTGGCCGTCCACGATCAGCACGGTTTCCTCGCGGAACCTCTTGCGCTGCTGTAGCGCGAGTGCCGGGCCGAGGTCGTAGATGATGCGGTCTGCGGCAGACTCCGACACACCGAACAGCGGGCCCAGTTCCCGAGCATTCTGGCTCACAGGGGAACCCCGAGCCTTCCTACCTGGGACTTCCGATACGCGGCCTAGCCTCGCACTGCGTCAGCCGTTCAGTCCTTGACCGGCCACCGCAGTGGCTCGGAGTAGAAGCCCTGGGTCAGCTCGACCGCTGCGGCCTTCTGGCCGGCCGGGATGAAGAAGACCTTGCAGATGTCCGCCGACTTCCCCGCGCTGAGCTGTTCCCCGGTGTCGGGTTCTGGGCAGTTCGGCCATTTGGCCTGCCCCATGAGGACGAGGAGGGCCCGGGCGCGTTCGTCCTTGTCGGTCTTGACGATCAGGCCCTCGTCCATGTCTCCGACCGTCATGGCCTTGCCGCTCTGGTGGGTGAGGGTGACCGATACGTACACCGGGACCTGGTCAGCCTCTTTCTTGTCCAGGTCGAGGCCGGAGTTCTTCAGGTCGGTCGGCGTTCCGGTCCGCACCTTGGTGGGGGTGACGGTGTACTTGGCTCCCTTGCTCTTCTGCATGGTGGATTCCTGGGGCGGGCTGGCCTCGCCCAGGCTGTAGGTCGTCTTGCTGTTCGAGGTCTCCTTGGCCTGGGATCCGGAGCCAGCCGCCCCGGAGCCGGAGGGCTCCTTGGTGCAGCCGGTCAACGCGGCCGCCAGTGCCAGGGCGCCCAAGGTGACCGTTGCCGCTCGAGTGCTGAACATGTTCCTCATCGTTCCTCTGTGATCGCTTGCAGGTGGTGCATGGACGGGGGTGATGGTGCTCAGGAGGCCAGGTCCCCCTCGGTCCGCCAGGCGCTGGGGACCAGGCCGGGCATGCGGTGGTCGATCTGGTGCTCGCCCTTGACGCAGCCGCTGAACGGGCCGTTGGAGGCGCGCAGCTCGCGCACCGCGGGGTCGAGGTGGTCGCGGTGCCAGGTGCTGGGGCCGGTGTGGCCGCAGGTGGCGGGGTCGGTGAGTTCCTGCCAGGCCAGCCAGCAGGCGTGGAGGCGGGAGACGGCGACGGGGTGCTCGAACCACAGGTGGCACCAGCGGGCGTCCGCGCTGGGTTCGGCGAGGTAGCCGGGGACGAGGACGCCCTCGACCCACTCGATCAGGGCGCGCAGTTCGTCGTCGTACTCCGGGGATTCGAGCAGCAGGATGAACGGCGGGTACCGCCACTCCTCCTCGTCCTGCTCCGCGTCCGAGGCCGGTGCCGGCCCGTCGTCGGCCGGAGGCGGGACCGGTTCGCCCGCCTCCCCCGTCTCGCCCGCGGTGAGCGTCCTGACCAGCGCTGTCAGGCCGGCGACCTGGGCCTTGAGGTCCTCGATGTCCTCGAACATGCCGACCGGCACGTCCAGCTCCGGGACGTCGTCGGGTTCATCGGCCACTGCGCGTTGCCTTCCGTTCCTCGTAGGCGGCGACCGCGCGTTTGGTGATGGCCTGCTCCTCGGCCTTCATCTGCGGGCCGATGTGCGCCATCGGCTTCTCGGCGTACCAGGGGCGCAGGCTGATCTGGGCGACGGGCATGCCGGTCGCCAGGAGCAGGGCGGTGCCCTTGCGCATGGCGCGGATCTCGGCCGGGTCGAGCACCTGTTCGCGCTGCTCGGACCAGCTCCGGCTGCCGCCGTCTCTGGACTTGGAGTACGAGCCGCGCTCGACGTAGTGGGCGCCGGTCAGCGTGGAGACGTCCTGGGCGAACTTGGCGTCGTCCAGGCCGACGCCGATGACCTTCTTCGTGGCCGCGCTCCACAGGGCGTCCATGCCGACCTCGCCCCAGGCCTTCACGCCCTGCCGGTAGGACTGCAGGATCACGAACGGGGTGATTCCCCGGGACCCGAGGTGGGAGTAGAGGTCGGGGAGGTCGGCGATCCGGCAGATGTTCGCGGCCTCGTCCAGGACGGCGCGCATCGGCTCGGGCAGGCGGCCGCCGTGGCGTTCGCCCGCCTCGGCGCCGGCCGTGAACACCGCGTCGGCGAGGGCGGCAACGACCGCGCTCGCCGGGCCGCCCTTCTTCGACAGCAGGTAGAGGGTGTCTGTGCTGGTGGCGAAGTCCTCGGGGTCGAACCGCGGGTGGCGCTTGTCGGGGGTGACCCATGCCAGGACGTTCTCGTCGCGCAGCGCGGAGACGGCGGTGCGGGCGTTCTGGTAGATCCCGGACTGCGTCTCCTCCGCGATGTTGATCGAGCTGTCCACCTGCTCGGCGAGGACCGGCTCGTTGGCGTACAGGACGCGCAGCGGCGCCTTCTCCTTCGGGTCGCTCAGCCACTTCATGACGTCGCGGACGGTGCCGCCTTCCCAGTAGGCGGCCCGGAACAGGCCCACCAGCAGGTCGCCGGCGGCCTGGCTCCAGAAGGGGTCCGCCTGGTCGCTGGTGATCTGGGTGACGAAATGTGAAGCCAGCCGCTCGGCGCCTTCCAGGGTCTCCGCCTGGGCGACCATGTCCCACCACATCTGGCGCTCGGCCTGGGCCACGCCCTGGGTGTCGAGGATCCAGGCGTGGCCGGCCTTCGCGCGGCTGGCGAGGGTGGCGGCGTAGACGTCGGCCTTGTTGCTGGTCATCAGCAGGGCGCCGGGCGCCTCCTCGGCCACCGGGATGGCCAGCGAGGTGGACTTGCCCGCGCGGGGCGCCATGATGGCGACGTAGGTGTCCTCGTCCGACCCGCGCAGCTCGACGCCGGACGGCAGGTGGTCGCCGAGGAGCACGCCCCGGTCGCGGGCCGGGAGCGTGGACGGCTTCGTCTCCTTCAGCGAGGCCCGTAGGCGGGTGGCGGTCCGGGCGGCGTGCTTCGGCGTCAGCTCCCGCACCTGGTGCAGCGTGGCGAGGCTGGAGGGGTTGCGGAACCAGCGGAAGGCCCAGCGCAGCCCCCACACGAGGAAGACGACGACGGCCAGGTCCGCGATCGTGGCGCCGACGACGGAGGCGGTCTGCGCGTGCGGCCACACCGCCGACCAGTCCTTCGTCATCCGGTAGACGGTCAGCGGGGAGGCGGGGGCGGCGTCCTCGCCGGTGGCCAGCGCGCCGGCGGCCGCCCCGGCCCATGTCGTGGCGGAGAGCGTCACCGCGCCGCCGAACAGGATGCCCGCGCCGGCCCATGCCCGGTCGTTGTCCGTCATCATCGGCTCTCGCCTCCCTCGCTCGTCGTCCTCCGGCGCCGGTTGGTGTCCGTGCGGTAGAGCCGCAGTTCCGTCGCGGTCAGCTCCAGCGAGGCCGCGATCCCCGGCCGGGTGCCGATCTTGATCAGGTACTTGCCGCGGCCGGGGTGCCGCGCACCCTCGTCCTCCAAGGGCACGTCGCCGCCGCTGTCGTCAAAGCTGGGATCGATGTCCAGGCCCGTCGACGTCGCGGACGACCAGGAACCGATCATCATGCGTTCCTGCTCGGTGAGGCTGCGCTTGCCGGTGACCCGGCGCAGCTCCTCCTCGGAGGACGCGCCGATCACCCAGGTGTCGCACCGGTCCATCAACCCCCGGGCCTTGGCCCTGTCCTGCTCGGTCGGCAGCGCCTCGACGTCCAGCAGGGAGTGGGTGACGTAGATCGTCACGTCATTGGTCGTCCGGTTCAGTCGGCTGATGGCGTCCATCGCGTCCACCAGGCCGGGCCCAGAGCGCAGGGCCCGCCACATCTCGTCCATCGGCAGCACCAGCGAACGGTCCATCAGGCCGATGCTGCGGGCGGAGTCGATCGCCGAGTACGTGTACGCCCACGTGGCGATCATGCCCGCGCTCACCACGTCGTTGCCGCGGGCCCGCAAGGCGGAGATGTCCACGGACACGGCGGGTGCCGAGATGTCCAGGGGCGTCGTCGTCGGGCCGTCGAACAGGCCCTTGAGCGGCCCGCCGATCAGGTTGTCCAGTCCGGCGACGACCGACCTCGTGAGGTCCTGGTACCGCTCGCCCTGGGCGGCCAGCTTCGTGCGCAGTTCCTCGGGCGCCTCCCGCAGGGCCCGGACGACGTCGGCGACCACGGGGTCGCTGCCGGACTCCTGCGCGGCGGAGGCGAGCTGCACCGCGGTGTCCAGCGCCGAGCGTTCGATCTCGTTCGGGGACCGGCCCAGCCCGTGCTTCGTGGACAGCAGGGCGACCAGGGTCTCCAGGCGTCGGCCGTTGAGGACGTCCAGCAGGGCCTCGCGCCGGTCGACGGGCAGCGTGTGCACGCGCCCCTTGAGCGGGCCGGAGTCCAGCGGATTCAGGCGGCCGATGCCGTCGCCGATCCGCACGACGGAACCGCCGAGCTCGCGGATCAGCTCGCTGTACTCCCCCTTCACGTCCCCGGGGACGCAGGTGAGGAACCCGTACGCCGCATAGACCAGGCACATGCGCTTGACCAGCGCCGACTTGCCCGCACCCGGCTGCGACATGACCCACACGCCGGGGTTCGTCGTCAGCTTGCCCGTCCAGCCGGACGGATCGATGCACACCAGCTCGCCGGTGAGGACGTCCCGGCCGACCGGCACACCGCGCGGCGGCAGGCCGCTGCCGAGGAGGAAGGGATAGATGCCGCCCGCCTGCGAGGTGGGACCGGTGTAGACGGTGCCGGTGTCCTCCACCGGTGCGCGGCCGCTGAACCGTCCGCCCCAGCCCAGCCGCGGGGCGAAGCGGCCCTTGAGCTTTCTCTCGGCCCGCCGCTCCTCGCGGCTGGGTGCCTGGGCGCTCTCCTGGACCACGCGCTTGGGGGTGGTCACCGGCACCGGCTTGGCCTTGCGTGCCATCGTCGTCAGCCCCTCTTGTCACTTCACCAGCGGCGAGTAGCCGATCGGCAGTCCGGCCGCGAACACCGCGGCCTGCGCGCCGAACGCGGACCGCATCCGGATCCCCCTCGTGGCCTTGACCGCGCGCGCCAACTCCTGGCGCGCGGCGGGCAGGTCGGCGGTGCGGCGGGCGGTGGCGGTGACCATGAGGGTCCAGTCGACCACCTGCGCGCCCCCGGCCACCTGCGCGGCGGCCCGCTCCGCGCGGGCGGCATCCGCCCGCTGGCTGTACTTCGCGCGGCCCTTGACCTCGGCGGTCGCCTGCGCTCGCTGGTGGGCGTGGGAGATCTCCCGCTCCAGCACCGCCTCGCCCTCGTACGGGTCGAGCACGCGGTAGGACAGGGTGATGCGCCGCTGGTACCGGCCCGGGGCCAGCAGCGGCAGCAGCACCGAGTAGGGCAGAGGACGGCGCGGCATCTCGCGCAGCACCCAGCTGAGGGACACCCCGCCGTCGTGCGCGTACTCCTCCCAGCCGTCGTCCGCTGCCTGCGGACCGCACTCCGCCCAGGACAGCTCCTCGAACTCCTTGTCCCGGGCGTTGAACACCTCCGGGTCGTACGCACTGCGGACGATCCGGCGCAGGTCGATGTCGGTCGCCCGGCGCTCGATGTCCGTGCCCGTGCCGGACAGGTCGAGCGAGTCGACCACCCGCAGCGCTTCGGCGACCTGCTCGGCGAGGTCCGCCGGCGGGTTGGCGCAGGCGTTCGGGTCGACGGTCACGCTCATCCACGGCGCCACGCTCGCGGTGGCGTGCGGGGTCGTGCGCACCAGCTCGTCAATGATCTTCTTGGCGAGCCGCGGGGCGTTCGGGTCCTTGCGGGAGGCGACGTCGTCGCCGAGGGCCTCCCCGGCGCCCGGGGTGATCTGGATGGTGACCGACGCGCCCTTGACCTGCTCGTCGGTGCTCATCGCGTCCAGCACCGACGACCAGGTGCGCAAGCTGCTCTGCACCGCCCCGGTGGGCGCCATGAGGCTGCCGCCCGGGGCGAGCAGGGTGGTGATGGTCATGTAGCCCGTCGTCCGGTCGTGGACGACGCCGACGGGCCGCCCGCTGGTCGGGTCGTGGGCCTTGATCAGGGTGGAGCTGGCACCGACGCCGGGCAGGTCCAGGGCGTACGGGTGCGGCAGCAGCAGCCGCCGGTAGGAGGTCGCGTCGTACTTCGCCGCCCGCTTCCAGGCGACCTTGGCCCAGTAGTAGCTCAGCGCGGACATGCCGTGCCGCTTCGCGGCGGCCAGACCGAAGACCGCCCCGGTCGCTGGGAGCGTGACCAGCAGGGACAGCGGGAACTGGGTGGCGATCAGACCGTCCGCCATGAGGATAACCGCTGCGAAGATCGTCGCGTTGCGCGACAGCCCGCCGAACCCGAAGGAACGGCGGGCCCGGAAGCCCTCGACCATCAGCGTCTGGGGCACCTCGTGGGTGGTCACTGCCTGTCTCCGCCCATCTGTCCGCTCGCGCTCTGCAGTGCGTCGTTGACGCCGTCCAGGACCTGGATGCCGACGCCGACCGGGCCCGCGGCCGCCGCGGCGCCGCCTCCCGCGGCTGCCGCACCGGTGCCGCCGGCACCTGCGGCGCCCACTCCCCCGCCCGCTCCCGCACCGGCTGCCGCAGCGTCGGCTCCGGCAGCACCTTCGGGCCCGGTCTGGCCGGGCACGCGGGCACCGGCCTCGTTCCGGGCGGCCTGCGCCTGGGCGTCGCCGCCCCGGCCGCCGTCCTCGCCGGAACCGTCGGCACCGTCGTTCCGGCGGCCCATGCTCTGCTCGACGTACTGGGCGTGCTCGACCGCGCTCGTCGGGCTGTCTCCGCCGCCGCTGTCCTCGCCTCCGGCCTTGCCCGAGAAGTAGCCCGCGGCCGCCGTCAGGGCGCCCCCGGCACCGCCCGCGCCCATGCCCGCGCCGACCGCCGCCCCGAACGGGGCGAAGATCCTCGTGAGCGGGCCCGGGGCGATGACCGCGAGGACGAGCGTGGCGCAGCCACGCAGCCATTCGGCGAGGGTCGCGGAGTGCCCGAACTCGGCGAAGCCCGTGCAGATGATCACGGCGACCATCGGCTTGTACGCCACGATGACCATGCCGGAGGTGATGAGGCTGGGCGCCCACTTCCGAGTGGCCTCACCGCCCGTCCGGCCGCCGCCGGCCACGGGGATCAGCAGGCAGATGATCGGGATGGCGCTCTGCCGAAGGAAGATCATCACCATGAGGACGAACCCGATCAGCAGCAGCACGGCGACGACGCTCAGCATCGTGATCGGGTTGGAGACGGTCGTGACGCTGGGCAGCAGGACCTTGATGATCCGCTCGTAGGCCTGGTTGTCATCCTTGAACGTCGCGTTGACCAGACCGGTGCTCAGCACGTCCCCGAGCGTCAGCAGGAACGCGAACAGCGAAACCCCCAGGGCGGACAGGAAGAGGTTCTCCACCCACCCCCGCATCGCCGTCCCGGCATGCTGCGCCTTGCCGGTGACGGCCATTTTGGCGAGCTGCCAGATCACCCCGGCCACGGCGACCACCAGCCCGAGCCACACGAGCATGCCCGCCAAGGTCGCCTTGCCGGTCCACAGACCAGTGCCCTTGAGGTCCACCGAGGGCGCCAGCAGGGAGAACGTCAGCGTCTTCTTGATGACCCACTTGGTGACGTCCCGGGCGGACTTGATGACGTCACCGAGGACGGAGTTCCATACGTTGTCCCACTCCTCTTTCATGGCCTTCTCGCTCGCGTCGCCGACCTTGTCGCACGCGTCCGAGCCGGTCAGGCCGCCGACGCCGGTCGCCTTGCCACCGCCGCCGCCCGTGATGACGCCCGCAAGGGGGCCGGTGATGAACCGGCATGCGCCTTCGACCGCATTGCCTGCGATTCCATCGGCGGCCGCGGGCTGGGGCGCGCACACCGACACACCGAAGACCGCGACCAGGGCGAGCAGCAGCGCGGCGAGACGCCTGCTCACGGTCACGAGGCCTCCCTGATGGCCGTCCATCCCGCCTGGTTGAACTCCGGGTCACCCGGCGCCATGATCGCGGGCCTGCTCTTGCCCCTGACGTTCTGCAGGGCCCTCGTGGTGGCGGCACCGGTCATCTTCCAGTCGCCGTCCTGCCACTGGACCCCGGCCAGGGTGCGGGTGTAGGAACCGGCCTCCTTCTTCATCTCCCCGTCCTTCTGGACCACCCGCTCCAGCACCCACGCGCTGACCTCGGTGTCCGACTTCTTGATCACCTTGAAGCCGATCGCAGTGCTGCGGACGTACGCGCCCACCGGCAGCGGTCCCCCCGGCCTCACGCCCATCTGCTGGGCGAGGTCCTTGTCGGTGTCCACCGCCTGGTGCTCGATCTGCTCGGCGTTGTCCGCCGACCGGTCGGCCTTGCCGACGTACGAGTGGTAGATGCGCAGCTGCTCGTCGACCGTGGACCTCTTGTCCTCGATGACGGTCGTGTTCATGGCCGCCATCATCGCCACGGCCCCCTCGATGGACCGGGGGAAGCCGACCTCGCTGCCGTGCTCGTCGGTGCGCTTCCCTCGCGGGAGCGCCGCCCATGAGTTGGGCTCGGTCCAGTCCTCCGGCGGCGCGTACGTCGCGCTCGGGCCGGGCGAGGCGGACGCGCTCGCGCTCGCACCGCCCGATCCCGCCGGCGTGCTCCCGCCGTCGCCGTCGTCGCCGCTGAGCACCGCGTACCCGGTAAGGGCGAGCACGGCCGCGAGCACACCGCCCGCGAGCCACATGCCCCGCGTGTTGAAGGTCCCCCTGGTGCGCCCCATCTCCGCCCCGCCCTCAGCCCGCGATGCCGTTGAGGATGGCGATCAGGGAGCTGGACAGGATGATCGCCGCCAGTCCGCCGCCCATCCATTTGAAGGGCTCGCTGCCTCCGCCGTTGCGGCTCTTGTCCGAGACGGCGAGCTTGTAGACGCCGAACCCCACGCCGCCTACCCCGGCCAGGATCAGCAGCCACAGGCCGTAGCCGAAGATCTCGCTGACCGGGCCCTCCATCCCCGGGATCTTCGTCGGCTTCGCCCCGGGGATCAGCCCGGCGGCGAGAGAGAGGTCAGCGGCAGCCCGCCCGATGGCCATGCTCATTTCCCTTCGATCGTGCGCCGCAGCTTCGCGGCTGCGCGCTGGACGTCCCTGTACGCGAGGGCCTCGTCAGGCCCCTTAACGGTTCGCAGAACGGGCAGATACGGCACGCGCGCGACGCCGGCCAGGCGCCCTTCCAGGGCTCGCAGGAGGAAGCGCGCGTCCTGCACGGGCCGGGCCGGGGCATCGGCCAGCCACACCAGCCAGGGCCTGGGCAGCGCGCCCCAGCGCCGCAGCGTCTTCTCCAGCTGCATGACGCCGTGCACGGTCGTGTCGGTCAGCAGCACCGGGACGACCCCGTAGGGCAGGGTCTCCCCCGGCGGCAGGACGCGCGCCCGTGCGCCGCCCGCCCCGTCGTCGAGCATGGCGGCCACCGTGGCCACCTGGATGCCATTACCGTCGACGGGCATCAGCGCATATCGGAGCGCAACGGGTGCGATGACGCGCGGGGTCGGAATCACCGGTTGGCTGGTCAAGCCGCAACTCCCCCTGCATGCCTGAAGTCTGAGTGACGCTCTTGGGTTTCTGGGACCACTGCGGCTAGCGTGACCCACTGCCGCACCCAGCGTGTCCGACCCTACGCGAAGAGTGATCACTCACTCGTCCGGCCCTGCGGAACCGCGGCGACTCCGGTGGACAGGACGTGATCCGCTACCGCGGAACGTCCCGCAGGCCACCGCAGCGAAGAGAACAAGACGGGGGGATGGCGCGTGAAGGTGCTCGTGGCAGCCGCCGCCGCGGTGACAGGCCTCGTCCTGGTGGTGACCCTGTCACTCATGGGGCTCGTGATCGCCGACGAGGAAGCCTCCGCCGCCGAGACGTCCGACGGCGGAGGCGGGCTGCGGGGCGTACCCGAGGAATTCCGCACGTGGATCCTCGAGGCGGACAAGGCCTGCAAGGAACCGGCGATGACCCCCTCCCTGCTCGCCGCGCAGCTCTACCAGGAGAGCAAGTTCAAGACCACCCGTGAGGAGGCCACCAGCAAAGCCGGCGCCGAGGGCCCGGCGCAGTTCACCCCCAGCGCCTGGGCCACCTGGGGCAGGGACGCCGACGGCAACGGCGAGTCGAGCCCGTGGGACATCGGCGACGCCGTCATGGCACAGGGCCGCATGATGTGCTCCCTGCTGAAGCAGGCGAAGAACTCCGGCCTCCCCGGCGACGTCCGGGCCCTCGCGCTGGCCGGATACAACGCCGGCTGGCACCGCGTCGAGCAGTTCGGCGGCGTCCCCCCGAAGTCCTTCGCCAACGGCGAGACCCACCACTACGTCCAGGTCATCCTGTCGACCATGTCGCGGTTCGAGGGCCCCGGCCTGCTGCAGGTCTCCGGATCCGGCACGGGCGTCACCGCCCTGCGCAAGGCAGTCACCCGAACGGGCACCCCGTACGCCTACGGAGGCGGCGGCCCCGGCGGCCCCTCGACCGGCTTCTGCGACGGCACCAACGGCTACCAGCGCGGCAAGTGCGCCGCCTCCAGCACCGTCGGCTTCGACTGCTCCAGCCTCGTCCAGTACGCCTACTGGCCGAAGGTGAAACTGCCCCGCACGGCCGCCGCCCAGTACGGCGCCACCTCCGACCGCGCCGTCTCCCGCACCGACCTCGAGCCCGGCGACCTGCTGTTCTGGTCGCACGGCGGCAGCGGCTCCATCTACCACGTCGCGCTCTACGCCGGCGACGGCAACGTCCTGCACGCACCCCGCACCGGCCGCCACGTCGAAGTCGCCCCCCTCACCTCCGCCATGCCCGAACGGGACTACTTCGGCGCGACGCGGCCCTGACCCGGGGGCAGGTTCCGCTCTGGCCGCGCCCTACGGTTCGGGCCCCTCCCCCAGGATCCGCACGGTTCCCACTCGGTCGAACAATGAGGCGGGGCCGCGCCCCGGACGTCTCGGCTCAGCCCAGCGTGTCCATCAGGGCGGTGACATAGGCATCCAGCCGCTCCTCCACGACCCGCGTCGTCAGGTCTGTCCTTCCTGCCTCCCGCCATGGCTGTGACACCGACCGCACTTCCTCCGAGGACGCCAACCCGTCCCGGACCAGCCAGTACAGCCGCTCGCCCGCTGCCGCGGCCAGCACCCCGCCGGCCTCCTCGTACGCCTCCGGGAACCGCAGCCCCCACGCCGGGCCGTGCAGCAGCGCCAGATTGACGGCGCAGTGCGCCACATCGAGATCCGCCGGGCCCCAGGACGCCGCTGCCCAGTCGATGACGCCGGTGATCCGCGCACTCGCCGGTCCTGGGGGTCGCACGTCGAACAGCACATTGCCGGGCTGGAAGTCCCGGTGCAGGAATCGCCCTTCATAGGGCGGCACGGGCTTACGGATCACGTCGATCGCCGCGGTCCATGCCGCCGCGTCGGCGCCCTTCGGGACCACGACGGTGTCGGCGGTCGTCGCCGTCGCATACTCCCGGGGCCGCACGGCAGGTCGTACCGCGTGGATCGCCACGAGTTGGCGGGCCAGCTGGGGGACGCGTGCCTCCAGTCCGCCCTCGTCGAGGACCGTCCGGCCCACCAGATGCGTCATGAGGAGCGAGGGATACTCGCAATGCGCGGCGGTCGGATCAGCCGCTACCAGTTCAGGGGCCAGGACGCCGGTCCCCGTGAGCAGGGTGAGGGCGCCGGCCTCCCGGTTCAGCGAGTCCTCGGCGTGCTCCACGTAGAACGGGTCGACGAAGCTCCGCAGCACCAGGTCACGACTGCCTCCGTCCCGCATGCCGACGGTCAGCCTTCGCATCTCGGCAGTGATGCCGCCGTGCAGCACCTCGGTTCCGACGATTCGTTCGCCGGCCTCCAAGTGCCGGTTCACCCAAGCCAGCGTCAACGGCCGGACTGCCACCGCCTCATTGTGGTTGGTCACCGTGCCACCTCATCATCCGGACGGGGATACGCGCGAAGGCTTCGTCGGGCGCGGGGCCGTGCTGCTCAGCACTTCGAACCCGCAGGTCACGATGGCGTCGAACGACAAATGGACTCGAGGCCCGCACCCGGAACGACGTGTGCCGCAGAGCGGCCTTCGGTCTGCGGCACGCATGGGTCCGGCCGGTGCTACCGCCTCCTGCCACTCCTCGCCGCGGGCCCGGCCTCGCGGTGCGCGGCCACGCCCGGCGTAGCCGGTGCCGCGCCCTTCCCGGACGCCCTGGCAGGGCCCACGCTCGGAGACGTCGACCGGGCCGCTGCGGTGCTCACCCTCGGCCCCGGCCCCGGCCCCGCCGGCGCCGGCGCCGTACCGACCGGCCTGCGCAGCGCGTCGTCGGCCGCCTCAACCAGACGCCGCCCCCTCTGTGACTGCGGGCCCTGCTGCCATGAGGTGTCCTTCGACAGCCCGGCCAGATGTTCCGCGACCGGCCGGCCCTTGCTCTCCATGTCCGCCATCCGTGCCGCGACCAGCGGCCACTGACGCGCCGTCACCAGCAGGTCCGCTTCCCGCTCCGCGCCGGGCATCGCCTCGCGCACCATGCGCGCGAACCGCTGGTTCTCCGACGGTGCGACGGACAGTTGCCGAAGGGCCCGCTCCCGGTCCCCCAGGTCGAGATCCTTGGGGATGTCCAGCCCGACCGTCAGCGGCCCGTACGACAGCGTCGCGTCCCGGCTCGGGGTCGGCGCCTCCGCCGTCGCGAGCACCAGGGCGACCGCCTGGTCGACGCCGACACCCTCCTCGTGCGCGGAAGCGAGGATCGCTCGCACGTCGACTCCGCGCTCGTTCAGCGTCGCCATCGTCCGGGCCATCTCCGGCCATGCCGGGGAGGACAGGATCGCCTCGCGCACCGGTCCCGCCGGCAGCGTCTCGCGCAGTGCCTTCGCCCACTCCTCGGTGCCCTCGCGCCTCACCTTCTCGGCGTTCGCCACGACCTGGTCCCGCACCGTCACGGTGATCTCGCCGACGCGCGGCAGCATCGTCTCCAGGTCGACACCCGCCCGCTTGAGCGCCATGAGCTGCTGGGCGAGCTGGGGCCAGTCCGCGCCCTCCAGCAACGCCGCGGCGATGTCGTCGGGGAGGAACTTCCTCACTTCCTCCGAGGCCTCCGCCGCCGACTTCTCGGCGTCCGGGAGTTCGTCCTCCTTCCCGGCCCGCTTCTGCTGTCGGCGGCGTACCGCGTCCGCGGTGGCCATGACCAGGCGGAACGCCATCACGGAGCTCTGCACCGCCTCGGCGACCGCCTCTGTGAACGCCTCCCCCGGGCGCTCCTCCGGCGTCGGCATCGACATGCTCGCTCCCCTCCGTCACCGGGCCCGGCGCGGACCCCTGTGCTGCTCGTCGCCCGGCGGCCGACGCGTCGGTCCGGGCGCCCCCGTCGTGCGCGGCCCACTGGTGCGGCCGGTGCCGCCCGGAGACGTCGGCGACGGGCCCTTGCCGGTGGCCGCCGCCGTCGCACCGCGCTGACGGCTCCACCCGTCCAGCCGCCATGTAAGCACTTCGGCGACCGAGTCCGCTGAGGTCAACTCCCTGCGCCGGGCGACCAGGGCAAGGACCTCGGCCGGATCGTCACCGGCCTTCTCCATCACTGCCAGCCGACTCCGCAGCGCGGGCCACGCCGGGTCGGCCAGGACCTCGCGCGCATGCTCGGGCACAGCCTCCTCGACGACTCCGGCCATCGGCCGGCTGCCGGGCTCCGCGGCCGCGCGCGGACCGGTTCCCTTCCGGGCCGCGGTGCGCTCGGGGCGTGGCGTGTACTCGCGCGCCGCGTTGACGCCGACGGTCACCTCGACCGCCTCGTGCAGCAGCCGTCCGGCCCGTCCGGCGGCCTCCGCCTGGACGCGGTACTCCTGGGCCTGGTGCCAGCATCGGGACGCCTCCACCGCGGTCACCAGGGCGAGCAGGAAACCGAGTGCGGCGACCGTGTCGTTACAGCCGGCCGCCGACATGGAGCGTGCGAGGACCTGCGTCGACTCCCGGTACAACTCGCGTGCCCGCCCCTCCATCCGGCGTGCGGACGGGGCCCGAGCCGCCCGTTCGAACTCGTACGCGGCCTTCCGCGTCTGGCTGCGCACCGAGTGCGGCGAGACGACTGCGGCGGCCACGATCAGGTCCCCGAGGGCGGCCACGTCCCCGGCGCCCTGGTGCAGCCCTCCCGCACCGAGCTGGTCGGCGGCGGCGCGAACCTTTTCCGCCGCCGAACCCCACGCATCCGCCGTGCCCGCCGCGGTCTTCACCGGCGGCCCGCTCCAGCGCTCACGTACACGCGGCAGGGACAGGTCGGGGGCGAGTCCGGAGCCCGAGAACCACACGGGCCTCTGCCCGCCGTCGCGGTCGCCCGGCAGGGCCGCGGAGTAGCCGGTCACGTTGCCGTCCGGGGCGATCCTCTGCTTGACCCGCAGTCCTGCCGCCGCAAGCCGTCCGAAGAAGTCGGCGTCGCTCACGGCGGCGGCCGCCGCCTCGCGCACGGCACGCTGGAGTGTCTCGCGCACCGGCTCGGGCAGGCCCCGGCGCACCGCCTTCTCCGTCTCCCCGGTCTTCGCCCACCGGCGCGCGGTGCCGTCGGCGTGCGTGAGGCGACGCAGGCCGAACTCAACCTCGAACCCGCGCGCGACCTCCTGCATCCGCAACTTGCTCCAGCTCGTGTCCGGCTGACGCCCGTCCTCACGGGCCCGAGTGGCCACGATGTGAATGTGGTCCTCGGCGTGCCGCACGGCCACCCACCGACACCCCTGGTCGTCGGCGTGCGGGGCGATGCCGGCCGCGTGCATCAACTCGCGCGCCACCCGGGCCCACTCCTCGTCGGTGAGCCTGCGGTCCTCGGGCGGATTGCGCACCGCGACGTGGAACACGTGCAGGGGCGGGCGCCTGCCCCGCAGGGCGTGCACGGGCGCGTCCAGTAACAGTGCGAGATCGGAGAGGGAGAACTCGTCCGACCGTCCCGGATCGGGCACCGTGACGTCCCAGGCGGCGACCATGTGCGGGTCCGCGTGTTCGTCGCGCTTGCCCGGGCCGTACAGGTAGAACAGCAGGCCGGCGGTGTCGTCGCCCGGCCGGGCCTCCTTCGGGATCACGAGCGCGGCCGCCGCTCTCTCATCACCTGCAGTGTGGCCTCGTCGACGCGCCGGACGGTCTCGTCGACCAGTGCCAGGACGGCTTTGATCCGAGCGTCGGTCATCTCATCTTCGGCGTTCAGCGTGGAGGTCACCTGGCTGAGGCTGTTGCCGACCCGGCGCAGCTGCCCGCGCGTCTGGATGAGTTCCTGCAGAACCTTCTTGGCGTCCGGGGAGACGGGCACCACCCGCTCGGTGGCTACGGCCAACGACACCTCACCGACCCATGCCGCGAAGGCCTGGTTCTCACGGTCAGCGGCCTCCTGCACGATCGCCATCTCGGCGTCGTTGAAGGAGACCTTGAACCGGTGCGACCGGGGCCCACCCGGCTCCCGCCCACGGCGCCGCACCGGAGCGCGCGCCCCCTCCGCGTCCACCGGCGACTCGTCCACGCTGGCGGCCCCTTCCCTACCCCGTCCGGTCCATTCCTGGACCAAGATCGCAATGACGGCCAACCTAGTACAGCCCGGTCAGCTAAATACGGTCATTGGGCCCAATAACCTACAACTCGCTTCCCGTGGCTACTGTCTCCCCACGCGACACGGGGCCTTCATGACGTGCGGTCAAGACCGCCCCGGCTTGTCGCATCACGGACCAAATGCAGCGACCGCCGGAAGGGCGGCAATACGATCACGGCATGCCAAGCGCAGACGAGATCTTGCGGAAGATGAGGGCACTCCAGGAGCGCCGGGAAGCGGCCGCGGGTCCGCTCGTGGACATCCTGGCCAAGCGGAGCAGACTGCTGGAACAACTCGCCGAACTGGATGAGCCGTACGGCAAGGCGTACAGCGACGCGGAAGCGGCAGGCTGGACAGCGGTGGAACTGGCGAAGCTGGGCGCTGACGAGCCTGCCAGACGGCCGCGGAAGCGACCGCGTTCGGCGGCGAAGAGGCCCGGCGGACAGGCCCCCGGGCCGTCCGTCGCCGGCAGTTCGCCGGCGGGCGACATCCCGGCGCAGGACGGTCCCTTCACAGCCGAAGGCGTGGTGACGTCTGCCGCTTACAGTTGACACCCTCTGGTACGGAGAGGGGCCCTGGCAGCGGACGCGGGGAGCACTTGCCGAGGGGCGCGCCAGCTCGATCGCGTTGGGACCATCCCCGCGGGTGCGGGGAGCAGTCGTTCTCCTGGATTCTGCAGGTGCCCGTGCAGGGACCATCCCCGCGGTGCGGGGAGCAGACGGCCGCGGGCGTCGCCGGGGCCGTGGCCCGGGGACCATCCCCGCGGGTGCGGGGAGCAGGCGGCGGCGCCGGAGAACCAGAGTCCGCGGTCGGGACCATCCCCGCGGGTGCGGGGAGCAGCCCCTGACCGCCTCCCGCACCAGCGCCATCGCGGGACCATCCCCGCGGGTGCGGGGAGCAGGGCCCTCCTCGGACTCCACCTGTACGCCGCCCTGGGACCATCCCCGCGGGTGCGGGGAGCAGGTACGCCGCAGCCACGGCGAGGAGGGGTTTGAGGGACCATCCCCGCGGGTGCGGGGAGCAGTTCTGGTCCTCCACCGAGACGCCCAGCCAGACGGGACCATCCCCGCGGGTGCGGGGAGCAGGCCGTGCCACACGATGCTTGCAACGGCGGAGGGGGACCATCCCCGCGGGTGCGGGGAGCAGCCGGTCGTGATGGACGACCGGGGCCGCTGGCAGGGACCATCCCCGCGGGTGCGGGGAGCAGGAGTAGCCCTCGGACAGCTGGTAGTCGCTGTAGGGACCATCC
>NZ_CP108328.1:0-36152 GCF_036189845.1 Streptomyces griseoaurantiacus
TCAGTGCTGCGGGGTGCCGGTGCAGTCGTGCGCGGCCGGGTCGGCGAGGTGCTCCTCGAACACGGCGGCCTCGTACGGGGTCCAGCGGGCGGCGGTGATGCTCACGCCGCAGTCCTCGCACGACCAGGTGCGCGGGCCGTGCACGCGGCCGTGCAGTCGCCGGTTCAGGCCGGCGGTGGCGCGGCCGAGGGTCGAGTCGACGGCGGCGAGGACCAGGGCGGCGCCGGTCACGGTCCATGCGAGGTGCTGCCAGCGCGGCAGGCCGGGGGCGAGCTGCGGGTCGAGGACGACGGCGGCGAGGACGGCGGCGGCGAGCGGCACGACGGTGGCGAGGACGCCGAGGCCGACGAGCGCGGCGCGGGCGGCGAGGCCGCGTTCGGTGAGGCGGCCGCCGAGCCTGGTTCGTGCGTTTCCGGGGTTCATGCGAGGTGTGTCCCTTCCTGTCGGGCCCGGGGTGTTCCGGGCGGTTCCTACCCTGCCATAAACCTAGGTTTGTTGGCAAGGCGTGGTTTCGGGTGAGATCGAGGGGCGGGCCCTGCGCCCGCCCCTCGCCGGGGCGTCGCCCCTGGTCAGTCGTCGCCCTTGCGCATCGCGCGCTGGTGTCGACGCTGCGCCGCGTGGTCGGCGGCCTTGATGCCGTCGCGTCCGGCCGCGATCCCTTCGCGGGCGACCCCGGCGACCGAGCCGACCGCCGAAGCGCCGGCGGTGGCGACCTGCCCGGCGGCGGCCGCCGTCTGCCCGGCCGCACCCGCGACGGCGGCGACGGCCCCCATCGCGGCGACGAACGCGCCGCCGGTCGCCCGGCCCGCAGGCTTGGGCGGCGCAGGCTTGCCCGCGCCCTTGCCCCCCTTGGCGGCGAGGGCGGCCGCGGCCTTGCCCGTCGAGGAGCTGCTCGCGCCGGCCGAGGCGAGGCGTCCCTCAAGGCGCTTGCCGTTGGCGAGGGTGAGCCGGACGCGGCCCGGCTTGGCCTGCGCGAGGGCGGCGAGGTTGGCGGGGGTAAGGCTCTTGAGGGGAAAGAAGCACTGTGCGCGGGCGCCGCCGTCGGCGGGCCGGTGCTTCTCTCCGCAGCTCGCGTGCACGCCCGACCCGGTGGCGATCAGGGTGAGCCGGTAGGGCGCGGACCCCCGGCCGGGGCACTGGACAGGAATGCCGTCGATGCTGACGCGTCCGGTCATGACGATGCTGGTCACGGTGTTCTCTCTCTCCTCAGCGCTTGACGGTGGCGGTTGCGGTGGCCTTGCCGAACAGGCCGTGCGCGGTGGCGGTGGCCGTGGCGGTCGCGGAGCCGCCGCCCCGGCGGGCGGAGCGGACGGCGAGGGCCGCGCCGCCGACGACGACGCCGACGGCGGCCGTCGCTCCGGTGAGGGCCCACAGGGCGGACGTGATCGCCTCGAACGCGCCGACCGCGAGGGACAGGCCCCACGCGCCGACGGCGACCGAGCAGGCGGTCGAGGGCATGAGGAGCGCGACGGCCTTGACCCACATGGGCAGGGGCTCGGACTGGCGGGCCGGGGCGGCGGGGGCCGGCCTCGCGTCGGGGTACGCCCACACCCGGCCGACACCGGGCACGGTGACGAGCTCGGCGCCCGGCAGGGGCGCGGGGGTGTAGTCGGCGCGGGCCTCGACGGCGCGGCCGCCGGCGGTGGCGTGCGAGACCGCCGAGGGGTAGACGGCGGCGGGCTCGATGGGGGCGGACTCGGGGCGGTTCATGATCGCTGCTGCTCCTCGGCGGGTGGTCGCTATGCGGTGGTTTGTGCCTTGCGACGGCGACGCGACGCGTTGCGTCGTGCCTGGTCAGGGGTTCCGACGGTGATCCGACGAGGGCCTCGTCGACGCGACGTCATCGCGTCGACCGGCGGCCCCGTCGTGTCGGCGTCGACCTAGCCGACCTGCGGCGACGCATCGCGTCGCGTCGCCGTCGCATCGGTCATTCCGGGGCAATTCCGGCGGCGGCGCGGACGTCGGCCAGGAAGTAGCCGCGCCCCCGCTCGCCCGCCGTCCACTCCCGGGCGGCGAGGGTCCGGCCGGTGCCGTCGAGGGCCCGGCTGATCGCCTCGGCGAGGCGGCGGCCGCCGATCCGGCCGAGGGCGCGGGCGTCGTCCTGGTCGACGCCGAGGGCCTCGGCCGACCACTCCTCGGGGTCGAGCTCGGCGAGCGCGGCGAGGATCTCGGCCGTGCGCATCCGGTCGGGGTTGCCCTCGGCGGCGAACACCGCGAGCAGGTCGGCGAGGACGCCGTCGACGCCGGTCGACGTCGCGGCCGGTGCGCCCGGTCGGCCCGAGCCGGTCGGCCCGCCTGCGACGGACGACTCGCCGGTCACCTCGACGAGGTACGCCTCGACGGGGTCCTCGAACTGTCCGGGCAGGCGGCCGAGCTCGGCGCGCAGCTCGGCGCCGGCGGTGATGAGCGGCTCGGCCCCGTCGTACTCCTCGTCCTCGATGAAGTAGCCCCGGATGAGCTCGCCGGGTGCGCCGTCGATGTCGACGATGGCGGCGCCCTTGAGG
This sequence comes from Streptomyces griseoaurantiacus, assembly GCF_036189845.1. Lineage (NCBI taxonomy): Bacteria > Bacillati > Actinomycetota > Actinomycetes > Kitasatosporales > Streptomycetaceae > Streptomyces > Streptomyces griseoaurantiacus. The sequence continues at coordinate 2,505 of NZ_CP108328.1, forward strand.
GCCTCGGGGATCTCGTGCGCCCGCAGGCCGGCCCCGGTCGCGCCGTCCTTGAGGATTGCGTTCGTCTGCGTCGCGCCGCCCGTGCGGGTGCAGATACGCGCGCCAGAGTTGGACTTGTAGCCGCGCGGAACGGTGTTGGCGTCCGGGTCCTGCGTCGAGATCAGCAACGTGATGTTGAGGGCGGCGGCGAACGCGGCGAGCTCCTCCAACTGCTCGGCGATCCGGTCGGCGGCCTTGATGGTGCGCTTGCCCTCGGGGTCGGCCGGGTCCGGGATGCGGGCCGAGCTCGTCGCGTACTGCTTGTACTCGTCGACGATCACGACCTCAAGGGGGAACCGGGCGAGGTCGGCCTCGCCGAGCTTGGCGCGGCCGATCTCTTCGAGGTGGTCCTCGCGGCGGTACGCCTCGGCGAGGACGGCGTCGAGCAGGGCGACCAGGCGCTCGGGGCGGCGACCGAAGAACGTCGAGCACACCCGCGCATACCCCCGGTGCTCGCCCGGCTTGGCGCCCGCGACCAGGCGCAGGTTCACCCGCGGGTCAAGGCCGAGGCCGCAAATGAGGTTGCGCAGGATCATGCCCTTGCCGGTGCGGGACATGCCGCCGAGCAGCGCCATGACGTGCCGCAGGCGCAGGGTGATGACCTCGCCGCGCCGGTTGAACCCGATGGGGATACCGGTCGACCACACGTCGGTGCGGGCGGGGTTGGTGAGCAGCGGGGCGGGGCGGGCCGTGCCGAACGGGTCCTCGGACGCGACCCACAGACGGACCCGGCCGGGGTCGCCGGCCTCGCTCAGGTCGAGCCACTCGGGGCGGACGCGGAACCCCTTGGCGAGGCGCTCGCGCTCCTTGATGAGGTCGGACAGGGTGAGGGTGCCCGGCAGGTCGATGACGGCCTCGCTCGCGTGCAGCGCGACGGCCCGCACGGGGCCGACGAGCTCGACCTCGACGCCCTCGCGGATGAGGCCGGCGCGGCGGAACGCGGCGGTGATGGAGTCGGCGCCGAGGACCGCGCGGCCGTGGTCGGCGGGCAGGTCGGTGATGGTGAACACCGCGTCGGGGTTGCGGCGCTGGAGCTCGCGGCGGCCGAGCAGGTAGAGCACGAGGAGCAGCGGCAGCAGCGCGGTACCGGCGAGGGCCCCGCTCCATGCGACGCCGAGGGCGACGACGGCCGAGACGTAGCTCGTCACGCCGGTCGCGGTGTAGACGACGAGGGGCTCGCGGCGGCGCTCGGCGGCGACCTTGCGGCGGTCGGCCCGCAGGTCGGCGATGTGCTCGGCGCCCGCGCCCTTGCGGCGCACCTGGTCGGCGAGCTCGCCGTACTCCGTGGCGAACACGTACGACCAGGCGTCGCGGATGCCTGCGGCCGCGCCGATGGCGGCGACCCGCAGGGCGCGGCCCGCGTACAGGGGCGAGCGGACCGCGTGGAAGGCGGCGGCGTTGCGGGCGGCGTCGCGGCGGTGCCGCCATACGGCCGGGTCGCGGAACGTGGCGGGGATGATCGGGCGCAGCGCGCCGCCGTGGTCCTGGTCCTCGTCGAGCTGCTCGACAACGCCGCCCTCGACGAGCTGCTCGACGGCGTCCTCGTCGGGCAGGCGCAGGGTTCCGGCGGACAGGTCGGGAAGGCCGGCGGGCGTGAGGCGGACCGCCTCGCGGGCCTCGGCCTCGACGCGGGCGCGGGCCTCGGGGTCCATGAACTTGGCGAGCTCGATGACACGGCCCTCGTCGCCGCCGGGGGCGGGGTGCTCAGTGCCGTACGTCTGCGACATGATGGCGGGGTGTCCTTCCTGGTTGGGTGGGCATGAGGCCCGGTCCGGGTGTCGTCCGGGCCGGGCCGCCCTGCGTGGGGGGCGCGGTCGGGCCGGGTGGGTCAGTCGTCGTCCGTCTTCTTCTTCGCCTTGCTCTTGGCCTTCTTCCGGGCCGAGGCGGCGGCCGCGGCCTTGCCTGCGCCGCTCATCAGGGCGGGCGCGGCGAGGACCGCGACGGCGGCGATTCCGCCCGTGGCGGCCGCGTCGGCGACCGGCTCCTCGGCGGCCCGGGTGATCCCGAGGTAGAGGCCGAGCGGGGCGGCGACGATGAGCAGGCGGGGGGCCGGGGTGCGGCGCGGCTTGGACTCGCTCACGGTCGGGGCTCCTTCACGGTGTCGAGGGCGAACAGTGCGCCCTGCTGCTCGGCGAGCTGCTCGGCGAGGAGCTGCTCGCGGGCCTTGCGGGCGGTGTTGCGTCGGCGGACGTAGCAGGCCCGGCAGAGGGCGAGCAGCTCGTCGGGGCCGAGGGTCACGGCGACGTGGTCGGGGGTGTTGGGGTCGACCGGCGCGACGTGAAGCGGAGCGGCAGGCCCGGCGCCCTGGTGGCACCACCGGCCGGTGATCGGGTGGTCGAGGCGGCCGCACCCGCCGGGCCGGTCGTGCGCGCACTCGCACGATCCGTTCGCCCGGCCGGTGACGGCGTCGTACAGGGCCGCGCCCACGATGGGGCTCACTGCTCGGCCTCGGCGCGGACCGCGTCGCGGACGCGGACGGCGTACGCCTGCGCGCATCCGCCGAGGGCCTCGCGGACGTTCCGCGCGCTCAGCTTGTCCACTCCGCCGAGGGCCTCGGCGAGCTTGCGGACGCGGGCGAGGTCGGCCTCGCTCGGCTCCTTCTCCGGAGTCTTCGGAGCGGTGCGCCCGGACCCCTCTCGCCCTTTACGCCCAAGGGTTCCGCGCCCCTCTGCGGGCTCGGCGTGACGCGTCCGGACACCGGTCCCGCCGCCGCCCTGCGGGCCGCCCTGCGGGCCGTCTGCGGCCGCCTCGGGGGCGGGTCCGTCGTCGCCCGGCAGGGTCGGGAACACCTCGGCGAGGAACAGCTCGACGGCGGCGGCCTCGGGGGTGACGGCGGTGTCGGCGACGACGTCCTCGACGGACCGGACGGCGGCGGCGCGGCGTCCGAGCGAGCGGGCGTCGACGGCGAGCGGGCCGCCCTTGACGTCGGTCCACGCGTCGGCCCAAGCCTGCTCGGGGTCGATGGTGCCGAACGGGTGCGCGGTCATGATCTCCCGGTAGCGCTTGTGCACGTCGCGGAAGCGGAACCGGCGGGCGAGGGCGTGACGGCGGCGGCGGGCCGCCTCGCGGCGCTCGGCGAGGGTCCGGCCGGCCTTGCCTCCGTGGCGGCCGAGGCCGCGCAGCTCCCAGAAGAACACCCCGCCGAGCGAGGCGGCGGCGAGGACGTACGCGAGCCAGTTGCCCGGCGAGGCCGGGGCGTGGCTGTAGTTGATCCCTGCGGCGACGGCGGCGCATCCCCACATGGCGGCGCGGAACTTGCCGACCGGGCGGCCCTGCCGCTTGGCGCGCTCCCCGGCAACGGTGGCCACCCATGCGCCGGCCTCCAGCATCACGGCGAGGCAGACCGCGATGAACCCGGGCAGGCCCGGCACGGCCGTGAGCGCGGATACCTGGAAGTAGAACGCGGGGGTGATGCTGCACCCCATGACGACCAGGGCGGCGACGGTGTCGCCCTCGCCGAGCAGGCGGGCGACCAGGGCGGCCCGGCGCTCGCGGCGGTCGGCCTTGCGGCGGTCGGCCTCGCGGCGGCGCTCGCGCTCGGCCTTGCGGCGCAGCTCCTCGGCCTCGGCCCGGTCCTTGCGGCGCTGCTCGCGCTCGGCGAGGCGGTCGGCCCGGTCCGCGTCACGCTCGGCCGCCCGGTCCTTGCGGCGCTCCTCGTAGTACGTGCTGCTCACTGGTCGGTCTCCTTGCTGGTGCGGGCCGCTTCGGCGGCGAGGGCGGCGGCGGCGTGCCGGGCGTCCTGGTCCTGGTGGTTGGCGAGGGCGCCGGCCTTGACGACACGGGCGGCCCCGGCGACGAGGCGCCACTCGGTGAGCTCGGCGAGCAGGGCGTCGCGCTCGGCAAGCAGGCCGTCGGCGCGCTCGGCCTCGGCCTCGGCGCGCTCGGACTCCTCGACGTACAGCCGGTGCCACCGGTCGGCCTCGGCCTCGTACGTGCTGGCGGCCTGCTCGGCCTCGACGACGTCCCCGCGTAGGGCGCGCAGGGTGCGGGTGCGGACGACGCGGATCACGCGGGCACCGCCTTGTGCTGGTAGGTCGCGGCCGCGTGGATTGCCCGGCGGGCGAGCAGGACGACGACGCCGGAACCGGCGGCGACGAGGGCGGCGGCGAGGACGGCGACGACGGCGACGACGACGGCGCCGAGGACGACGAGGAGCAGCGGCGCGACGACGGGCAAGAGCGCGGGGTGCACCTGGTCGAGGCGGGCGAGGAACGCGGCGGCGTTGCGGCGGACGGCGGCGGTGGTCACGCGGTCCACCCCCCGCCGGCCTGCTCGTCGGGCTCGAATCCGCGGGCGTCGTCCTCGCGCTCGATGGTGTCGAGCAGGGGGGCGATTCGCTGCGGCGTACGGGGTTCGGGCATGGTTGTGCGCACGGCGGAGATCACTCTCCTTCACAGGGTCTCGGGTGTTCCGCCGAGCGCGGGGCCGGCGGTTGGGTCGCCGAGCCCCGCGCGCCCGTTTCCGGGCATGGCGGTAGTGCTGCGCACCGCGTCGGTTCCCGGGGTTGGGTCCCGGTCACTGACTGGCACGACTCGATGACACCACCGATCACCGAGGCTGTCAACACGACTAGGTGTATGGTTTGATGGTGTCGCGTCGCCGGGCATGATCCGGTGGCGCAGCCTCACCCAACCAACCGCAGGAGTCACACCGTGGCGCAGCCCAAGACACCGAAGTGGAGGGAACTCGCCGACCGCCTCACCGCTGAGATCCGGTCGGGCGAGCGGCCCCCCGGAAGTACCCTGCCCAAGATCGCCGACCTTGCGGCCGAGCTCGGATGGGGCGGCGAAACCGTCCGCAACGCGTACCGCGCGCTCAGCGACGAGGGCCTCGTCGTGATGAGCAAGCGGGGCGGGACTCGGGTTGCCGAGACCCTCGTCAAGATCCGGCGGGATGCGACGTTCCGCTACTCGCGCAAGGCCCGCGAGACCGCAGGGGCGCACGGCGCGTTCGAGGCCGAGCTCGCCCGCCTCGGCCTGGTCTACCGGGCCGGGCCTACCCGGATCGCCCGCGAGCCCGCACCCGCCCGGGTGGCCGAGCTCCTCGGCGTCGACGCGAGCGAGGACGTCCTCGTACGGGACCGGATCATGTACGCCGACCGGCCGCCCGTCCGCGCCGACCGCGCCACGGTCGCGCAGCTCGCGGCCTCGTACTTCCCCGGCGACCTCGCGTTCGGGACTCAGCTTGAGGCCGACGACACCGGCCCCGGCGGGTCCAAGAGCAGGCTCGCCGACCTCGGACACGCTCAGACGACGATCACCGAGGAGATCGACGTACGGGCGCCGTCCAAAGCCGAGGCCGCCGCGCTCAAGGGCAGTGCCGACCGGCCGGTGTACGAGATCACGCACATCGGGCGCACGGCCGAGGGCCGCGTCGTCGAGGTCGCCGTGCACATCATGCCGGTGCGTCTCTGGAGCCTGTCCTACACGTTCGAGGTCGACGCCTAACCGGCGCGGCCGACCGACCCAACCACACCGAGGAGAGAGACCCGCACATGCCTACCAACACGATCGGCGCCAACGGCGAGATCCTGCGCGACGCCCGCACCCGCTACGTGCAGCGGGCCGAGGGCGGGGCGCACGGCGCGTTCGAGGCCGAGACCCGCCGGGCCGGTGGCACGCCCCGCGCCGAGGTGACCGTCACCCGTGGCGCGGCCCCGGCCGACGTCGCCGAGCTGCTCGCCGTCGACCAGGCCGAGGCCGTCGTCGTCCGCTCGCGCCGCATGTACGACGGCGAGCGCCTGGTGCAGCTTGCCGACACGTACCTTCCGCCGTTCGTCGCCGAGGCGGCCCCGGCCGTCGCCGAGCTCGACACGGGCGAGGGCGGGATCATCTCCCGCATGGCCGAGGCCGGCCTCGCTCAGACGGACGTCGTCGAGGACGTCGAGCAGCGTCCGGCGACCGCCGAGCAGGCCGAGGCCCTCGGCGTCGAGCCGGGCGACCTGCTGCTCGTCATCACGCACACCGGGCGGACGGCCGAGGGCCGCGTCGTCGAGGTGACGCGTCACGTCCTCGGCCGCGGATGGACCCTGCGGTACGGCGTCCCCCTCAGCTGAGACGACACCGGGCCGGGGCCGGGCGTGAGTGCCTGCCTCGGCCGTAAGATCCCCACCAGAACAGCACTGAGCCCGGCCCCTCTTCCGCCAAGAATCGAGGGCCGGGCTCCAGAGGACCGCTTGCGCGGCGCCGTCTGCTTTTGATCGTACGGGGTGCCTTGCCGAGATGGCTAGGCGACCCGACGGTCATCGGGAGCAGTGGCGGCGCACAAGGGTCGGAAAGGAACCCCATATGCGCCGTGACCAGGCCGGTCACTACGCCACCGTTCCCCAGGTGATCCGGGACACGACTCCCGCCTCACCGATTCAGCGGTGCAACGACGCCGACCCTCACGGGTCAACGGAACACGAGAGATCACCTCGCGTTCACCCGCCGCTGGCGATCCCCCGTCGCGTCGTACGGGGAGGCCGGGCGAAGGTTCGTAACCGAAAGGGCTCCTGCCCTATGAACGTCAGCATTCTGCCCCACCACGGCCGCCGTGCCGCGCACCTCGCAGGGGGTGCCCGGTGAGCCTCGAAGCGATGGTGTGGGTCCTGAGCGGTGACGCCCCGGTCGCCGACGTGAACGAATACGCCGTCCTCGGCGCGATGGCTGACAAGGCCGACCCGGACGGGTGCGGTAGTTGGCTGTCCAAGGAGACGATCGCCGCCCGCGTGCACGTGAGCGAGGAGACCGTCAAACGCTGCTGGCGGAACATGGCGCGGCGCGGCGTGATCGCCAAGGGTGACCAGTCGCTCGTAAGCCACTACCGCGCCGACCGGCGGCCGGTGGTCTATGACCTGCTCATCCCCTACGGGTGGTTCAGCAACATCGACCGCGTGAACGCCGAGCGGGAACGGCTCGGCCGGCCTCCCCTCACTCCGCAGGATCGGCCGCCCATCGCACCGGCCCCGGTGAAGCCTGCGCGGGCCGACAAGGGCAAGCCTCGCCCTGCCGCACGGGGGAACTCACAGACCCCCCGTAAGAGCGCGGCCGGAACCCCCGACGGGGGAACTACAAGTCGTCGACGGGGGAACTACAAGTCGTCGACGGGGGAACTTGAAGATCCCCAAAACAGTAAGAACAACCAGTCCCATACCTCTCTCTCGGACCCGGACGTCACACCGGACCCGACGGCCTCGGCCGAGGCCCCGACGGCGAGAGAGAGCAGCGCTGCGCGCGAGGACGACCAGGCCCTCGGCGGCGTCCCGCAGCAGCGCGAGGCCGAGCTCGACGAGGACCAGGAGCGCGCCGAGGCATTCGCCCGCGCCCTGCCGGGCAGCCTCGGCCGCGCGTCCGTCGCCCGCCTGGTGCCGGGCGTCGTCGAGGCCCTCGCCGAGGGATGGACGCCGGAAGCGCTGCGCGCCTTCCTGGTGCGGAAGGTCGACGTCGGCCGCGTTGCCGAGGGCGCGGTGCCGACCCTGTACTTCCGTTGGCTGCACGACCGGCCCGCCCCGCCGGCGGCCGCCCGCCCTGCGGCCGAGCCGGACCGGTGCGAGCGGCACCCCGCGTTCAAGGCCGGTGACTGCCCGCCGTGCATCCGGGCCGCCCGCGCCGAGGACACCGGGCCCGCCCCGGTCGACGGCGCGGGCCTGCTCGCCCGACTCCGCGCCGCACAGTCCGCCTGACTTTCCCCGAACGCGCCTGCGGCGGCCGATCCCGCAAAGACCCGGCCGCCGCAGGGAGCCTCACGAGAGAGACCCCGCAACCATGCTTGCACCCGACGACTACGCCCTCGCCGACGACCAGGCCGCCCACGGGTCCGACCGCATCCCGCCGCACGACGTCGAGGCCGAACAGTCCGTGCTCGGCGGAATGCTCCTGTCCAAGGACGCCATCGCGGACATCATCGACAGCCCCATGCAGTCGCGGGACTACTACCGGCCCGCGCACGAGACGATCCATCGCGCGATCCTGCACCTCTACGGGCAGGGCGAACCGGCCGACCCGATCACCGTCGGGGCCGAGCTCACCAAGCGCGGCGAGATCACCAAGGTTGGCGGCCCGGCCTACCTGCACACCCTGGTGCAGCAGGTTCCCACCGCAGCGAATGCCCTGTACTACGCCGAGATCGTCGCCGAGAAAGCGGTGCTGCGCCGCCTCGCCGAGGCCGGCGTGCGTATCGCGCAGCTCGGCAACGCGGGCGAGGGCGAGGTCGACGAGATCCGCGGGCAGGCCGAGGCGGCATTGCTCGACGCCCTCAAGAGCCGCGACGAGGCCGCCGGGTACGCGCCGGTCCGCGAGGACGTCGCGCCGTTCTGGGACCGCCTCGACGCACGCATGAAGGGCGGCGCCACACCGACCGGCGTCCTTACCGGCCTCGCCGACCTCGACGCACTGACCGGGGGACTCCAGCCGGGACAGCTCATCGTCATCGGTGCCCGCCCCGCAATGGGCAAGTCGACGCTCGCCCTCGACTTCGCCCGCGCGGCCGCCATCAAGCACGGCAAGACCGCCGCTTTCTTCAGCCTCGAAATGGGCCGCGACGAGATCACGGACCGCCTGTACTCCGCCGAGTGCAGCGTCGGTCTGCACCACATCCGCGCCGGGTCCGTGAGCGAGACCGACCTCGCCCGCATGTACGAGCGGACGCCCGCCATCGAGGCCGCCCCCCTGGTCGTCGACGACTCGCCGAACCTGAGTTGCCTTGAGATCCGGTCGAGGGCCCGGCGCATCGCGCAGCAACGCGGCCTCGACCTGCTCGTCGTCGACTACTTGCAGCTCATGCAGTCCGGCAGCACCCGCCGCGCCGAGACCCGGCAACAGGAGGTTGCCGACATGTCCCGCACGCTCAAGCTCCTCGCCAAGGAGCTCGGAATTCCCGTGATCGCCCTGTCGCAGCTCAACCGGGGCACCGAGCAGCGCACCGAGAAGAAGCCGGTTCTCTCCGACCTGCGCGAGTCCGGCGCCATCGAGCAGGACGCAGACATGGTGATCCTGCTGCACCGCGAGGACGCCTACGAGAAGGAGACGCCCCGCGCGGGCGAGGCAGACCTCATCGTCGCCAAGCACCGCAACGGCCCGACGGCGACCGTGACCGTCGCCTTCCAGGGGCACTACTCCCGGTTCGTCGACATGGCGCAGACCTGAGCTGCGCGCCCGCACCCAACCACCCTTGCCGCCCCGGGCCGCGCGCCCGGGGCCCCCACTGGAAGGACCGCACCATGACCACCCTCACCGCCGAGCAGTGGAACGGCCGGCACCCGGTCGGGACGCCCGTCGTCGCGTACCCGGACGTCCGGCCCGAGGACGCGCAGGCCACCGGCTTCCCGTGCACCAGGCTGGAGACCCGCACCCGCAGCGCCGCATGGACCCTCGGCCACGGCGCCCCCGTCGTCGCCGTCGAGGGGCACACCGGCGGGATCGCCCTCACGCACGTCGACCCCGTGCCCGCCCCGCAGGACTGACGCACCCCTCGGGGCCGCCGGGGGCGATCACCCGCAGATCACCCGAGGCGGCCCCTCGTCGCCGCCTCGCGGCCCCGCAGCCCCCGCCGGGCATCATGGGGGCATTGATCCTCTAGCAGGCCGTCAGACGGCCGCTCAGCGCCTCGACTCGCAGGCAGGACACCCATGCCGCTACCCGACCCGTTCCCCAGCACCGACGAGCAGCTCGTCGACGAGCCCGACGACGCGTTCACCGCGTACCGCTGGTACGCCTCGGTCAGTCCGCCGTATCGCGTCCTCACCCGGCTTGCCGCCCTCACCGGGACCGACCTCGACACCATGACGGCCTGGTCGACGGCCTACCGGTGGGACGACCGGGCCCGCACCCGCGACACCCGCGAGGCCTCCCGGTTCGCCGCCGTACAGGAGCCCGCACCCGCCCGCGGCCTCGCCCTCGCGGCGGGGCCGGCCTGCCCGCCGCCCCGCCCCCTCGCCCCCTCGACCACCCGCAGGAAGGACCCGCACCCCATGCCCGGACCCGCCACCCCCCGCGCCGCCGCACCCCACCGCACCGACACCCGGTGTTGGCTGTGCGGCGTGCCCGGCGTCCCCGAGCGCACCCTCAAGAGCGACGTTCACGTGAGCTCGTTCCTGTGCCTGCGGTGCTGGGATCTCCAGCCGCGCGGCCGGAACGAGTGGTGCCGCGCCGCCTCGGCCCTGGTCGCCGCCCTCGGCCTCGGCCGCGAGTGGCAGAACACCGGCTTCCGCGCCGGATGGTGCGAGACCGTCGCCGCACGCCACGGCGTGACGGCCTGGTACGACGCCGACCGGCAGGCGACCCCGCCGGCGGACCGGTTCGGGTGGCTCGACGAGGACGCCCTCGCGGCGGCGGCCGCCGACCTCAAGCGCCTTGAGGCGGAGTTCGAGGCGTCCCGCATCCCGCCCGCGCGGCGCACCGCTTGAGCCGCGCCTCGACCGGGCCGACGTCGACCAGGGCGAGCCGCACCGCGAGCTCGCCGTCGCGGCCCGCCCGGTCGAGCAGCTCGTCGACCAGGCCGAGGAGCTCCTCGGCCTGGTCCTGCGTTTCGGGGTAGTCCATCCCCCCCAGCACACCGCACGCCGCCGACACCCGACCCCGCCCTACGCGCGGCCGCGCGTCCTCGAGGTCCCCGCGCCTCTAAGCGCGGGACGCGCGTCCTCGAGAACCGGCGTCCCGCCGGAAGGCGCACCAGGCCCTCGCCCGGGTCAGTCGTCGAGCAGCTCGGCGACGTCGACGAGCCGCACCTCGCGCCGCCGCCGGCCCCGCCCCGGAACCGGCTTGGCCGCGTGCGCGAGGGCCCGCTCGTCGGGCACCACTCGCGGCGGGTCCAGCCGCGCGCACGCCGTCGCCTGCGTACTGCCCGCACCCTCCCACCACCGCCGGGGGTTGAGCTGATACGTCCCGGCCCTCGGCGACGGCTTGAGGACCAGGCCGAGCCGCACCAGGCGGGTAAGCGCAGCCTTGGCCGTCGTCGACGTCGTCCGCAGCGCGGCCGCGAGCCGGGCGGGCGCGAGCCGCACGGGCGAGTGCGCACCCCCCGCGTCCTTGAGGTACTCCAGCGTCGCCCACTCGACGGCCGTGAGGTCGAGCTCCCACAACGGCACCTCACACCCCTTGGCCGACATGGTGAATCCGCGGCCCTCGAATTGGTGCGGCGTCCTCGGCCTCGGCTCGACGAACGTCCCGTCGCGCCGGTTGTAGAGCACCAGGTCATCGCTGCGGCGAGCAGGCATTCGAGCCTCCCAAGGGGACACGGCTAAGGGCGGGATTTCCCGACCTTACGGCCCGGAAATCCCGCCCTTAGCTTCGCATCATCGCAGGTCAGCGGATGGGCCCCCTTCTGTATGTAAGAAGCACCCGCGCACCCGCACCTCGACGGCGGCCGCCGCCGTCGGTCCGGGCCCGTGGCGCAGCTCCTCTCTCCGCGCCAGCCAACCGGCAGCACCCCAGGTGCACGCCGACCGACGGCCCGCGCCCGCGAAGACCCGGCCGCCCCGGGGCCGGCGGCCGCAGAGATATCCCGGGATAAGTCCTCGGCGGCCCGGCGAGCGCGAGCGCCTGGTCGACGAGCTCGCCGTCGGCTGACGCGGAGAGAGACCCGCTACGCCGCACCCCGGAATAACAATGCCGAGCGGAACCCGCAGGCCAAGGGCGCAGCGAGGTAACACCACCACTTGCGCCCGCATGAGACGATCTCCCCGCGCTTGGTGCCCGTAGGGTGCCATGCACCACGGCCGGGCCCGCACCGGCCCCCGAGAGGGACCAGCGAGCCTGGTCGGGGGGCAAGGATGCGCTCGGCACCGTTATTCATGACGGGAGAGTGGTGATGGACGACCGGACCCAAGAGCAAGAGCAGGACTGCCCCGGCCTGGTGCAGTTCCGCGAGGTGGTCGAGCGGCTCACCAGGACGGCGACCAGCGCCCCGCAGGTGCGGCAGTACCGGATGGTCCTCGGCGAGCTCACCCGCGCGATGGACGCCGGATACCTGCCGGTGTCCGGGTGTGTCTCTCTCTCCGAGCTGCTCGCCCCGCACGTCGTGACGGCGTACCTCACGGTCGCCCGCGAGCGGCTCCTCGTGACCCGGCAGGACGTGCACGCGTCCCCCGGTGCGGAGAACACCGAGCGGACCCGGCGCCGGGTCCTCGGCCGCGTCGCGGCCCTCGCAGGCGTGCCGCTGCACCTGCCCGAGGACTCGCCGGGCCTGGTCCTGCGCGAGCCCCTCACCGTGGAAATGCGCGAGTCTCTGTGGCGGTACGCCGTCGCCGAGGTCGACGTCATGCGGCCCGGCACCGGAGCATGGCGGGCCGCGCTGCGGTCGGCGGCCGCGATCGGCGTTGTCCTGTCGACCGGCGCCCGGTCGGGCGAGCTCGCCGACCAGGTCCTCGACGACGTGTCGGCCGACCTGCGCGAGGTGTCCCTCGCCCGGTTCCCGCAGCACGGGCAACGCACCGCCGGCACCCGCGAGGTGTACGAGCTCGACGCCCGGGTGCGGCCGGTGCTGCGCCGCTACCTCGACCAGCGCGAGCAGCTCGTGAGCGGCCTACAGGGCACCCCGCCGCCCGCGCTGTGGGTGGTGGTGCGCGGCGGCGGGACACCGAAGAACGGAATGCCCGCCCTGCCCGGCACCCCGTTGTCGGCCGTGCAGCTACGCGAGACGTATTCGCGCCTGGTGCGCCGCCTCAATGCGCAGCGCACCGAGGCCGGCCTCGAACTGCTGCCGCGCCGTATGGAGCAGCTGAGGCGCAGCGTCGCCCCCGAGCCGCTACGGCGCGGTAACTCCGCCCGCGCGAGGGCCCGTTCGGGGTCCGGGGGTACGGAGGAAAACCCCGCAGCTACGGCGGCGTAGCCCGCCTGTCGGTGAACTGACGGAGGAGTGTCGGTATGGCTGTGACCTACGCCCCGGACCGCGAGCCGTGGCAGCGTCAACCCTGGGAATCGGCGCGGGATGCTGAGCTGCTCGCGCTGTACTACTCGCTCGGCCCCGACCGGTCTCACGAGCTGCTGCTCGCCGAGTGGAACCGGCGGGCGCAGCTCGACCGGCGGGTCAAGCCGATCCGGTCGGTGCGCACCATCGAACGGGCCTCGGCGGCGGGCGATTGGGTCCGCCGGGTCGCGTGGCGCGAGGACGCCGAGTATGCGCGCGTCGCCCGCCGGTACCGCATCCGCGACGCCGAGCAGCGGGCGACGAACGCCGACCTGCTCGGCCGCCTCGCCGAGCGGTGCGCCCTGCTCGCGCTGGAGGCGAACGCGGCCGACATGAAACCGGCCGACCTGCTGCGGGCGACCGGTGACCTCACCAAGAAGCACTTTGAGGTGACGGCGCCCCGCGCGCTGCTGAACTACGCCGGTCCGGCCGCGCCGGCGGCCGACGGGTCGGCGTCGTCCGAGCTGCTGGAGCAGGACCAGGAACACGGGCGCCACGGCGAGACCCTCGACCGGATGCTCGCCGAGATTGCCCGCGACGTCGACGCGCGGGCGGCGCGATCCGCGGGCGCCCCTGCGGGGCAGGACGATGCGGGGCCGGCCTCGACCTCGCGCCGCCGCGCCGAGGGCCTGGTCGCCGTCGCCGAGCTCCTCGACGACGAGGACCAGGACGACGACGAGGGCGGCCGGTGACGGCGGCCGCGCGGGTCGACCCGCAGACGGCGCACCGGCTTGAGGCGGCGGCCCTGTACTCGCCGCTCACCCTCGCCATGTGGGCGCGGCCCCGGCACTACCAGGTGCGGGCCCATCACCGGCTCATCGCGCGAGCGTGGGCAGACATGGCCGAGGGGCACGGCGAGCGGCTCCTCGTCACCTGCCCGCCGCAGGTCGGCAAGAGCGAGCTCGCGTCGGTGTACGCCCCGGCCTGGTGGCTCCTGCGCAACCCCGAGCAGCGCGTCGTGATCTCGACCTACGCCGATCACCTCGCCCGCGAAAAGGGCCGCGAGGTGCGCGCCGTCCTCGCCGAGCACGGCCGCCGGTTCGGTACCGGCCTGCGGCGCGGCTCGGCCTCGGTGACGGACTGGCGGACCGTACAGGGCGGCGGCCTGCGCTCGGTCGGTGTCGGCGGGTCCTTGACCGGCTTCCCCGCCTCGCTCGCCCTGGTCGACGACCCGCACAAGGACCGCGAGCACGCGGACAGCAAGGTGATGCGCGCCCGGGTGTGGAAGTGGTGGTCATCGGTGCTGACGTCCCGCCTCGCGCCCGGCGCCTCGGCCTGCCTGATCATGACCCGGTGGCACCCGCAGGATCTCGCCGGGATGCTCCTCGACCGCGAGGGCCGCGTCGAGGACGGCGGCCGGTGGCGCGTGCTGGAGTTGCCCGCGTACGCCGTCGAGGGCGACCCGCTCGGCCGCGCCCCCGGCGATCCCCTGCCGCACCCGCAGATCCCCGAGGACGACGTCGACGCGGCCCGCGCGCATTGGGAGGCGCAGCGCGCCGCTACGTCCATCCCCCGTGACTGGCAGGCCCTCTACATGTGTTCGCCGACGGCGGGCGAGGGCGCCCTCGTACCGGCCTCGCTCCTCGTCGAGCGGCGGGTGCCGTTCGGCTCGACCCTGCCCGGCGCGGTGCAACGCGCGGTTGCCGTCGACCCGTCGGGCGGCGGGAAGGACGAGGCCGGCATCGTCGCGGGGTTCGCGGGCACCGACCACCGGCTCTACCTCACGCACGACTGGTCGGGCCGGATGAGCTCGGAGGAGTGGGCGCGGCGGGCCTGCCTGCTCGTCGCCGAAACGGGCGCGGACACGGTCGTCGTCGAGCGGAACTACGGCGGCGACATGCCCCGCCGGATGATCAACCTTGCATGGCGCAGCCTCGCCGCCGAGGGCCGCGTGCGCGCCCGGCACGCCCCGTACGTCGTCGAGGTCACGGCCCGGCAGGGCAAGCACATCCGGGCCGAACCGGTGGCGCAGATGTTCGCCGAGGACATGGTGCGCCTGGTCCGGGCCCTGCCCGAGCTAGAGCTCGAATGGTCGACCTGGTCCCCCTCGGCGACCGGCGTATCCCCCGGCAGGCTCGACGCGTCGGTGTACCTCGCGCTGCGCCTGGTGCCGTACATCGACCCCCGGCCGGGCCGGTGACCCGAGGCCGGCCCCCGGCCCGACGGAAGGACAGACACGGTGACGGTGAATCCTCAGCGCGTGAGGCAGGCCCTCGACGGCCTGCTCGCCAACGCCGACCAGATTGGCGCGGCCGACCCCGAGCGGTCCGTCGAGGAGCTCCTCGGGATGGTTGTCGGCAACCCGGACGCCGACCCGGTGGACGCGGTCGGCACGCTGGTGCGGGTGCTGCGGCAGTCGGCCGCCGCGCTCGACGAGCTCGCCCGGCAGGCCGAGGAGCAGGGCGCAGCGCGGCCCCCGGCGGGGATGCGCGTCGGGATCGGCTTCACGCACAACCCCGACGGGTCCCCCCGCCGGTTCGGCTCGACGGGCCTCGGTGACTACTACCAGCGCCGGATCATCCGGTGACGGGGGCGCAGGCGAGCGGCGCCGAGCTGCGGGCCGAGGACGCGTTCGGTCTGGTCGCGGCCCGGTGGGAGCGGGACGCCGAGCCGTTCAACGACGCCGAGCTCGCCGTCGTGCGGGTGTGGTGGCTGGAGCGGACGGCCGAGGAGCGCCTCGCCCCCGGCGCGGCCCCGTGCCCGCGCTGGTGGGTCGACGCGGTCGACCGGGTGTCGAGCGAGGGCGATTGGGACGCGTTCGCCGAGGACGTCGAGGGATGGCTCGCCCTGGTTCGCTCGCTCCCGACGAACCTGACGGCGGCCGCGGATTTGCTGCGTGAGGCGAACGGCGGCGAGCTCAGCAGCGCGGCCCGCAACTTCGTAGGCGAGCACGTAGGCGCGTACGAGGAGCTCGTCTGTGGCATCGTCGCCGGGATCGCGGGGTTCGCCTGCGAGGGGCGCGACGCGCTGCGCCTGCGGCCCGGCCGGGGCGAGGTGCGATGGGTCGACGGCGAGCCGTGGGTGCGGCCCCGGGCGTACCGGTGGGAGCGCCTCGGCGGGCCTGCCCCCGCACCGTCCCGCCGGCGGACGGCGCTCGACCGCGAGCTCGACCTCACCGAGGTGCTCCTCGGCGACCAGGACGACGACCAGGACGACGACGGACCCTCGCGGCCCTAGACGCGGGACGGCCCGCCCCCGAGCACTGAGGGGGCGGGCCGTATGCCGGTGTGCGGAGCGGCCACCCAACCCGCAGGCAGGCCCCGGCATCCCGGCCCGCCGACCTGGTCAACGACGGATGACGCGGAAGGTGCCGAGCGGCCGCGAGCCTGGGAGCATGCGCGGCATGTCCTGCGCTTGCGAGGCCGCCCTCACGGTCCAACTTCACGACGGCGGCGAGCGGTACCCGGTCGTCCTGGTCGACGAACACACCGAGCTCTCTTACTGGTTCGATGCCCGCTGCACCGCGTGCGGCGAGCGGCACGGCGGCCCGTTCGCCCGCGTCGACGCCGACGGGCGCCCGCTCGCCGAGCAGCGCGACGGCCTGCCCCTGGTGGACACGGCTTGGCTCGCCCGGCAGTGCGGGCCGTTCACATGCGGGTCCGACCCGGACGCCCCCGAGGCGACGGCGGGCGAGCACCTGGTGCACTGACCAATCCGAACCGGGGGCGGAATCGGTCGGTTACGCCCCCCCTCCCCCGATCCAATCGGATGGCGGGCGCGACCAGGGCGAACGGGTGCCCCGATCCAATGGGAACCGGTCGATACTTGCGCCCCCCCATTTCGCCCCCCTACGGTGAGGGTTCCGACCACACCGACCCCCGGGGGACCCGTGGACCGCGTGTACCTGCGCCACTCGACCGACAAGCAAACCGACGCCCGGCAACGTCACGCCCTCGCCGCGCTCCTCGCCGCCGGCGCCCCGGTGTACGAGGACCCGGCGACGTCGAGCCGCGTCCTGTCCCTCGACCGCGAGGGGTTCCGCCGCCTGCTCGACGAGGCCGCCGTCGGCGACACCGTCCGGATCGCCGACGCGGCCCGGTTGTTCCGCTCGGTCGCCGACGTCCTCGCGCTGCGCCCGGTGCTCATCCGGCGCGGACTGCACCTCAAGGTCGAGTCGGGCCTACTCTCCGGAATCGACCTCGCCTCGGATGACCCGGGCACCAAGATGATCGTTTCCGTCCTCGCCGCCGTGCTGGAGTTCCAGCGGGACATGATCAGTGAGAACACCCGCGAGGGCGTCGCGGCCGCCGAGGCGTCCGGGAAGCGGCTCGGCCGCCCGTCGGCCCTCGACGAGGACCAGGCCGCCGCCGTCGTCGAGGCGTACCGCGAGGGCGCCGCCGTCAAGGCCCTCGCCCGGCAGCACGGCGTGAGCCCCAAGACGATCCGCCGCGTCCTCGACGACGCCGAGGCCCGCACCGTCCCGCTCGCCGACGAGGCCCTCGTCGACGAGCTCGACCAGGACCAGGCCGCCGCCGCGCCCGTCGTCCTCGACGTGCCCGGCCTGCTCGCCGAGCATGTCCGGACCGAGGCCGGCGGCGAGCTGCGCGAGGCCCTCGACGACGGCCGGGTCATCCGGCGAGGGCAGGGTCATTCGGTGCGCGTCGAGGCGCCGCTCGCCGTACACCGGGCCCTACTGGCGGCCGCCGCCGAGCTCGCCGCCGAGGGCGCCGCTCCCGCCTCGCGGAAGGCGCACCGCACGTACGCCGACCGGATCGCGGCCGCCGACGGCGACCAGGCCGCATAAAGAGCACGATCACGAAGCCGAGATAGCTACCGGTGGGTTACTTGTTCCCTGGTGTCCGGGATAGGACTCCGGGGCCGCATAACCCCGACCGCATGGCGCGACCCCCCTGCCCGCGCCCCGGGACGGGGGGTCGCGTGCGTCGGGGCGGGTGCCGGGACTCCGGATCGTCACGGGGGCGTAACAGACCAACTCGCTGGACCCGAACCCTGTCAATACACCTAGGTTTGACGGTAGAGTGTGTGGTGTCAGGAAACGCCGACGGCGACCCCGGCCAGGGGGTCGCCGCCGTACCGGAACACCGTCGCAAGGGAGCGCCCCGGATGATCCTCAGCATCGCACGCCGCGCCGTCCGCACCGTCACCGAGCTCGCCGCCGCCGGCCGCGACACCGTGACGGGCGCCGTCCGCGAGGCCCGCGCCCGCGTCGAGGCCGCCCTCGTCGAGGGCGAGCGCGTCGTCGCCGGTCCGGACGTCGAGGAGCCCCCGACCGTCGAGGAGATCACCGAGGCCGCCGAGGCGCACGAGGCCGCCCGCCTGGTCTACAACGAGGGCGCTCGCGGGAAGCGCGCCGCGCGGAAGGTGCTCGACCGCACCCCGACCGGCACGTACGGCGGGTGGCTCGTCTCTTGGGTGCAGTCCTCGCGCCGCGAGTGGGACCGGGACGCTATCGCCGCCGTGTTCGCCGAGCTCGGCCGCCCGATCCCCACCAAGCCGACCGCGCCGCAGCTCAAGCTCACCCGCGTCGAGCAGGACGACCAGGCCGCCGAGGAGCTCCTCGCCGCGTGACCCCGCCGGGCCGCCGCCCCTCGCGGGTGGCGGCCTCGCCGAAACCCACACACCGACGGGCCGTCGTCCCCAAGCTGGGGACGACGCCCGGTCACCAGGAAGGAACCCGACCTCATGCAGGAACCGACCCGCGGCCGTTGCCCGGCCGCACACCCGGACGATCCGACGTCGTGCGACGGGCCGCCCGTCGTGACCGTCCTCGACCGCACCAACGCAGGCGCCGACGGGTGCCACCATCACGCCGCCCGACTCCTCGCATCCCTCGACGGCGGCCGCCCCGTGAGCCTGCCGGATGCGCCGTGGGGTTCCACCATCCGCGTCTACAAGACGGCCGCCGACCTGCGGCCGTTCGCATGGACGACGCCCCGTCCTGGAGTCGCCGGCCTTGCCGAGCTCGCCGCCCCGAGCGCTCCAATTGGAGCGCCCAGCATCCCGGCCGGGCCCATCGACGACGGGCCGCGCGGCGTGCCGAGCGACGCCGAGCAGCGGGCCGCGCTCCTCGCGGTCCTCGCCGAGGCCGGCGTCGAGCTCGGCGAGCACGACCGGCGCATCGTCGAGTGGCTCGGCGGGTGGGAGTGGTCCACCGTCGCCACCATCGCGTCATGGGTGCGCCGCGCCGGACAGGGGGCCGCCCGGTGAGCCGGTTGGGCTGGTACCTGTTCACCCGACTGCACCCGCGCGGGCGGAAGCTGCGCGAGGAGATGCGCGCCGAGGACGAGCAGCACGACGCAAACCTCGCGGCCGCCGTCGCCCTCGCCGTCGACGAGGCCCGCAGCGCGACCCCGCCCGGCCGCCGGCCTCGCGTCGACGTCGACGACGTCCTCGACGTCCTCGCCCGCCCCACGTTCGAGGGATTCACCCCGGGCCCGGCCGTCGTCGCGGCCGAGCTGCGCCGCCTGGTCGGCGAGCTCGACGACGACCAGGCCCTCTACACCGACGCATTCGACACCGTGCACAACCCCTTGCGGCCGCTCCTCGCCGCCGGTCCTGCGCCGTCGTCTGACGGCCTGGTCGAGGTGAGTCTCACCGGGCCCGACGAGACCGTGCACCGGCTCGTCGAGGCCCTCGTCGAGGCGGCCGAGCCCTCGACGGCGACGCCGGTTTCGTACCGGCCTGCCCGCGACGGGGCCGCCGTCCGGGCCCGGTTCCGCATCGTCCCGGCCGAGGACGCCGAGTAGCGGACCCCCGATCTCCCGTAGCCGATGTGAGCTGCGTCTCACGTTGGCTACGGTGAGTCCCACCCAACCAACCACCCGTAACGGGAGGTACAGGAAGTGCACCACTCAGACGAGATCATCCGGGCGCTGCGGGCGCCCGACCAGAGGAGTTGTGGCCGCATGGCGGGCGGCATGGGAGCGGCGGCGACGGACCGCCTCGCCGCCCTCGACGCGGCCTCGGAATCCATCCGGGCCTGGTCGCCGCTGCTCGTTCCGGGCCTACTCCAGACGACGGCCTACGCCCTCGCCGCCATCCGGTCGAGGACGCCCTCGCTCCCGGACGACGAGGCCGGCCTCCGCATGAAAACCCGCCTGCGCCGCTCGGATGCGTTCCTGCGCCGCATGTCCGGCCCCGGCGATACGCACGCCTGGTTCGTCCTCGGCGAGGCCGCGCTCACGCAGGCCGTGACGGCACCGGCCTTCCACGAGCACCAACTCCGTCACCTGCTCGACGTCATCGACCGGCACCCGCGTATCAAGGTGCGCGTCCTGCCGGACTACGCGAGCACCGCAGGCACCATCGAGCCATTCAGCATTCACGCGCTCAAGGACGGCCCGCGCGTCGGGCACCTCGAAACCGTCATCGGCGGTTGGTACTCGACCCGTTCCGAGGACGTGAGCCGTCTGTACGCTGCGTTTTCGTTGGTGGGCAAATCCGCCCTCGAACCGACGGACACGCGGAGGGTGATCGAGGAATGTCTCATGGAATGCAGGGTCAGGAGTGGCGCGGCGTCCGGTACGCCAAGTCCTCGCACAGCGACCCCGACAACTGCGTCTACGTCGCCCGCCCCGCCGCCGGACCCGTCGCGGTGAAGGACGGCAAGGAGCCGCAGGGGCCGGCGGTGACCGTCGGCCGCGCCCCCTGGTCGGCGTTCGTCCAGTGGGCAGGCCAGTAGGCGCAGGACCCTACGCACAACGGCAGGGCGGTCCCCAGGTGAGTTGGGGGCCGCCCTGCCGCGTCTCTGCCGATTGTGGCAGGCGGCGCCCCGGGCCGGGCGGCATCCGCTACCGTGGCGCCCGATGGCCGCTCCTGCGGCGGCCCGGCCGAGTCGACGGCCCGTGACTGTCGGCACCGACGGCCCCAGGTGCACCGCATCACCGCAGCCGAGACACCACCCGCCGCCCTGTAGGCGTGCCGGGTCACGGGACCGTGCGCGCCGGATACGAGGCAGGCACATGGTGAAGCATCACGCACGGAAGAACGAGGCCCGCGGCCGCCGCTCGGCGACGGGCGAGACCCACCGGCAGGCCGTCGACGCGGTCCGCCGCGACCAGGCCGAGGACGTCGTGCGACTGAAGACGCCGGCGGACGGCCGCACCGGTTGGACGTGCGACACGGGCGCCTCGCTCATCATCGAGGCCATGACTCCCGGCCCCGGCCGTCTGGGGACTCTGCACGCAGTGATCTACGTGTGCCCCGAGCACCAGGCCGCCGCCGAGGCTCGGATCACCGCCGCCGGATACGACGCGGAAGTGCGCGAGGCTCCGCCGGGGCACCGCTGGGACCCGTGGCCCTGCGGGCACATCACCGCCTTCAAGAGCAAGGCCCTGCCTGCCTTGACGGGTACCTCCGATGACGGCCTGGTCCTCGTCGTCGACTACGCCCCGCCCGCTCTCGACGGCGTCGAGCCGTGCCCCGAGTGCGCGGGCAAGGGCGTGTCGGGGCAGTGGTTCGAGCAGCCGAGCGACGGGGGCCGGCCCCCGCTCGCCGTGCCGGTCGGGTGCGCCGCGTGCATGGGGTGCGGCCGGGCCGAACACGACGGGTGCGCGCCCGGGGTGCACGTCGGCCACGACGAGGACGACGTCGAGGAGCTGCTCGACGACGAGCTCGACGAGGACCAGGACCAGGGCGAGCCCTGCCTGTCGTGCGGCGGCCGCGAGTTCTACGGCCTGCCGGTCGAGCCCTCGCCCGTCGACCAGGTCGACGACCAGGCGCTAGAGGAGCTCCTCGCCCGCGCTCACGCCCAAGGAGTGCGCGCATGGGACGTTATGAGCGCGGAGGCGTGGGGGAACCTCGACGAGCTGCTCGGCGACGGGGCGCAGGCCCTCGCCGAGGCGGCGCAGCGCGCCACGGTCTACCTGATCGCCCCGTGCGGCTGCACCGAGGGCCGGGTGCGCACCGTGCGCCGCGACGAGCTCGGGGGTGCGGCATGACCCGGCGGAGCGTCCCGCAGCACCGTACGCGGCCCGCAGACGGCCCGACGGGCGCCGAGGCGGGCGGAGTGGTCGAGGTGCGACTCATCGGCCGGGAGACGGCCGTACGCCGGTTCGTCGAGGCGCTGGAGTCGGCGGCCGGGCCGTCGAGGTCGACACCGGCCTCGTACCGGCCTACGCGGGACGGCGACGGGGTCCGGGCGTACCTGACAGTCGCCCTGCCCGACAGCGACAGTAGCCCGCGAGGGGGCCGCCAAAACTGATCAAAGACCACCCGTAGCCTGTGCGGCCCCCAACCACACAGAGGGATCGACATGCTGCACAACGACACCTCGCAGCCCGCAGGCCCGCGCGGATACCGGACCAAGTACCGGCTGGAGGACGACGGCCGCCTCTGGTACGACGTCGTCATGCCCGGTGAGGTCCGGGCCCGCATCACCATTCCGGAAGACGAGCCCGCGTTCCTGCTCGCGTTCGAGCACGGCGCGCAAGGCAGGCTGACGCTCCCGGAACCCGGTACTCATGACGGCCCCGGTTGGCTGCTGTCCTACTCGGAACCGGGCGGGCCGGTGGTCGAGAACCGGTTCATGCCGGGCGAGTCAGACGAACCTGTGATCGAGGAGTTCGTACGTCTGGCCACCCAAGCCGCGACCGTCTGACCCGTGCACACCAGGGCCCCGCCGACGCATCCGTCGGCGGGGCCACCACCGTTCCTACGCCTGGTCCTGGTCCCGGCCGTCGAGCCCTCGCGCCCGGTGCAGCGCGCGGCCGAGGGTGTCGACGATGCGGCGCCGCCGCTCCTCGGCGGCGCCCGGGTCGACGGCAGCCTCGGCCTTGAGCTCGGTCGAGCCGAGCCGGGCGTACAGGGCGAACGCGTCCTCGGCGAGGGCGTCGTGCAGTGGGAGCGCGAGGGCCTGCTCGCGCTGCGCCTGGTCCTCGCCGTCGGCCTGGTCCTCGACGGCGAGCGCTCCAATTGGAGCGCTCGGGGTGACCTCGACGAGGGCCTCGCGGGCGGCGGTGCGCATGACGGCGGCCCGCTCGACCTGGTCGGCCGGGACCACCCGAGGCAGGCGCCGGCGGGCGTGCGCGATGACCCGGGCCGTCACCTTCTCCCCCGCCGCCTCGGCGACGTCGACGACGGCCTCGTACAGCGCTGCGCCGAGCTCGGGGTCGCCCGGTAGCTCGCGGACGTGACTTTCCGGCGGCGGCCCTACCCGCTCGCCGGCGGGCGTGGCCTCGATGGCGGCCGCGACCGGTGCCCCTGCTCGCCACCGTCGCGCGTGCGGGGCGGAGATCCCGAGGGCACCGTTCACGTACTCCTCAAGCGTGAGGCCACTGTCGCGGTGCAGTCGGCCCCGGGCGATGACCTCAAGGGCCCGGCCGATCACCCATACCGCCGCCTTACCGGCGGCCTGCGCCGTCGTGATGGTGTTCTCGGCGGCCGCGCGCTGCGCCTGCTCGGTGAGGGTGAGCGGCGACTCGTCGGCCTCGTCGACGGCGCGGACCTCGTCGAGCTTGGGGAGCTGCTCGGCGAGGGCGCGCACCGCGTCGACCGGGTCCGCCGGCCTCGCCGGAAGGTTCGGCCGGTCGGCCTGCGTACGGACGGCGCCGGATGCTGCGGCGGCGGCGAACCGGTTGGGACGCTTAGCCACGGGCGCCGATCCCGAGCTCGGTGACGAGCGCGTCGTACGCGGTGCCGCGTGCCGTGATGGGGTTGCCCCATGCGCCTGCGTACTCCTCGCGGCGCGGGATCGTCGTCGTGCAGACGTCCCAGCCTTCCCCTTGCAGCACCTCGCGCACCTGCCCGGTACTCGACGCGTTGGCAACGACGCGGTTGAGCAGGGCACGGAACGGCACCGCCCCGTCGGGGCGCAGGGGAGAGACGTCGTCGACGAGCAGCTTCCGCATGACGAGGGTCCGTTCGAGCTCGGCGGCCGAGGGCGCGAGCGGGACGAGGACGACGTCGGCGATCCGGGCGGCCGAGACGACGATGCCGGGATGGTCCTCGGCCTGCGGGCCGTCGATGACGACGTGCGCCCCGGCCGGGACCAGAGGCGGCAGGTTCGTATGGAGCTGCGGCGACGCCATGCTCAGCACCGGCATGGGGAACTCTGCGGCGTCGGCCCATCGCTGGAGTCCTCGGCTGAGGTCGGCGTCGACGCCGATGACCTGCTCGCCGCGTTCGTGCAGCGCTGCGAGCAGGTAGGCCGCGGACGTCGTCTTGGCGACGCCTGGTTTGTAGTTGGCGAGCAGCACAATCATGCCGGGCACGGTAGCGGCCCGGCCGGGCCGGGAACATGGCGAGGCCCGCCCCGGGGTCCGGGACGGGCCTGGTATTGCGCCGGGTGGCGGGCGTCAGTCGCGGACGGCGACGTACGCGGCCGGGTAGGCGGCGCGGCGGGTGCTGGTCATGGTGGTCGGTGTCCTTCCTGGCATGGGACGGCCGGGCGGCGGTGTCGTCGCCGCCCGGCCGGGTCGGGTGGGGTCAGAACTTGCGGACGGTGCCGTTTCCGGCGGTGGCGTCGAGGTCGAGGTCGGACCGGTGGCGGACGCCGTACAGCTTGATGCTGCCGTTGCCCGCGCGGGCCTCGATGCGGCCGGACGCGGCGGGCGCCACGGTGAGCGCGACCGAGCCGTTGCTCGCGCGGACGCGGCAGGCGGACCCGGCGTAGTCCTCGACCTTGACCGAGCCGTTGTCGGCCTCGGCGTCGAGCCACTCGGTGACGGTGCCGGCCTTGACCGAGCCGTTGCTCGCGGTGGCCTTGAGGCGGCCGACCTGCTCGGCCTTGACCGAGCCGTTGTTCGTCTGCGCCTCGATGGCGGCGACCGGGCCGTACGTGTGGAGACTGCCGTTCTCGGACCGGTAGCGGACGCCGGACCCGGCGGGCACGGTGATGTGCACCTCGATGCCGGTGGACATGTGCACCGTGCCGCCGCCGCTGATCACGCGGCCGTTCACGACGGACACCGGGCCGTCGAAGCGGACGCCGTTGACGTACGTCGACCCGCCGCCGAACGAGGAGAACGACACGTTCCCGAACCCGCCCGCGCCCTGCGGGACGTTGGGCACGACGACGACCAGGCGCTCGCGGGTCTGCGTGATGGTGGCCTCGCGGACCGCTCGCGCGGCGGGGCTGTCGGGGCCGTCCTGCGTGAGGACGCGGACGGCGGCGACCTCGGCGGCCGGGTCGACGGTGACGTGCACGGTGCCGGTCGGGCAGGTGACGTCCGCGAGGACGGGGCCGGTGTAGCCGTCGGTCGGGGCGAACGAGCGGTCGGGGGTGTTGTCGCGGCGGGTGATCTCGGTCATGGGGGTTGGTGCCTCTCTCTGTGTGCCGGGCGGCGGTGTCGTCGCCGCCCGGCGGGGTTGGGTGGGAGTGGTCGGGTCACGGGTGTGAGTAGTTGAGGTACAGAAAATCCCGGTGAGAACGATCATGGTCGGCTAGCACACCGATCGGCGGCTCCGCTGGGGTTCACGGAATGAGGCCGGGCGGGCGTCGGTGCTGGCTACGGTCCACTTCGTGCCGGTGGAATTTCTGACTGATGAGCAGGCCGAGGCGTACGGAACGTTCACCGAGGTGCCCACGCGCCCGGAGCTGGAGCGCTTCTTCTTCCTCGATGATGACGACCGTGATCTGATCGCGCTGCGGCGTACGGACGCGCACCGGCTGGGGATGGCGGTGCAGATCTGCACGGTCCGCTACATCGGCCGGTTTCTGGGCGAGGACCCCCTCGCCGTGCCGTGGGAGGCTGTGGAGTATCTGGCCGGGCAGCTCGGCATCGAGGATGCTTCGTGCGTGAAGCGGTATCCGGAGCGCAGGTCGACGGTGTACGAGCATGCGGCGCAGATCCAGGAGCGGTTCAGGTACCGGGACTTCACCGACCGGCGGTGGGGCCGGGAGTTCCGCGGCTTCCTGTACGGGCGGGCGTGGACGCACGCCGAGGGTCCGGTGGCACTGTTCAATCACGCGGTGACGTGGCTGCGGAAGAACCGTGTGTTGCTGCCGGGCGTCTCGGTGCTGGCCCGGCAGGTGTCGGAGGCCCGCACGGCGGCCGAGCGGCGCCTGTACCAGGCGGTGGCCAGGGCCACCGGCCGCGCCGATCCCGCGCTCGCGCCGGCCTTGGCTGCGTTGCTGGCGGTGCCGGAGGGCAAGCGGGTCTCGGAGTTGGAGCGGTTGCGCACGCCGCCGGTGAAGTCGACGGGGACTGCGATGGTCCGGGCCATGCAGCGGGTGGAGGAGATCTCCGCGTTCGCGCTGGGCCGGGTGAACCTTTCCCGGGTTCCGGTGAACCGTTTGTCCACGCTGGCGCGGTACGGGCAGCTGAGCAAGGCGCAGACGATCGAACGGGCGCCGGAGCCGCGGCGCACGGCCTTGTTGACGGCGGTGGTGCGTCAGCTGGAGGCGCAGGCGGTCGATGACGCGCTGGACCTGTTCGCGGTGCTGATGGCGAACCGGCTGATCAGTCCCGCGCGGCGGGCCTCGGACCGCGAGCGTCTCGCGATGCTGCCGCAGTTGGAAAAGGCTGCGCGCATTCTGGCGAAGGCATCGAAGATCCTCACCGAGGAGCTGGACCTGGTCGCCGAGCATGAGACGGACCTGGACGTGGCCGCGCTGTGGGCGGCGGTGGAGGAGGCCGTGCCGCGTACGGCAGTGTCCGGGGCGGTTGCGACTGTCGAGGCCCTGGTGCCGGAGGACGACGGGTCGGCTGAAGCGGCAATGCGCGAGAAGCTGGCCCTGCGCTACAACACCGTGCGCCCGTTCCTCTCCCTGCTGGGCGAGTCGGAGGCACTGGGCGCGGCCCCGGCCGGGCGGCGCGTCCTGAAGGCGGTGCGCCGTCTTCCCGTGCTCTCGCGCCGCCGGGTCAAGGACCGGCCGTTGCTGCCCCGCGAGGTCGACGCCGAGCTGGTCCCGGCGGTGTGGCGTCGTGCGGTGTTCTCCAACGCCAACCTGCCGCAGGGAGCCGTCGATCGCGACGCGTACGTGGTGTGCGTGCTGGAGCAGCTGCACCGCGCCCTGAACCGCCGCGACGTGTTCGCTGCCCCCTCGAACCGGTGGGCCGACCCCCGCGCCCGGCTGCTGGACGGCCCGCGGTGGGAGGCGATGCGCACGGATGTGCTGGCGGGCCTGTCTCTGACCGAGGACGCCGGCGAGCACCTGGCCCAGCTCACCCGCGGGCTCGATGCGGCGTGGCGGCAGATGGCCGACCGGCTGGAGGAGGCTGGCGCCGACGCGAAGGTGGAGATCGTCGTTCCCGAGGGCGGCGGCCGTGCCCGACTGTCGGTCGACAAGCTCGGCGCGGTGGGCGAACCCGAGTCGCTGACCTGGCTGAAGACCACCACCGAGGCCATGCTGCCCCGCATCGACCTGCCGGACCTGCTGTTCGAGGTCCACTCCTGGACCGGCTTCCTCGACTCCTTCGGCCACGTCTCCGACCGGCGCACCCGTATGGAGGGCTTGCTCGTCTCCCTGGTCGCCCTGCTGGTCTCTGAGAGCTGCAACATCGGCCTGACTCCGGTCATCGACCCGGAGAACAAGGCGCTGACCCGCTCGCGCCTGTCCCACGTCGACCAGAACTATGTGCGCGCCGACACCATCGCCGCGGCGAACGCCGCGCTCATCACCGCCCAGTCCCGCATCGAGCTGGCCCAGATGTGGGGCGGCGGGCTGCTCGCCTCCGTCGACGGCCTGCGCTTCGTCGTCCCCGTCAAGAGCATCAACACGGGCCCCTCACCCAAGTACTACGGCTACAAACGCGGCGTGACCTGGCTCAACGCAGTAAACGATCAGGTCGCCGGAATCGGTGCGATGGTCGTGCGCGGCACCCCGCGCGACAGCCTCTACACGCTGGACACCCTGCTGAACCTCGACGGCGGAGTGAGGCCGGAGATGGTGGCGACCGACAACGCTTCGTACTCCGACATGGCCTTCGGGCTGTACAAGATGCTCGGCTTCCGCTTCGCTCCGCGCTTTCGAGACCTGGCCGACCAGCGGTTCTGGCGCGCGGACCTGCCCGATGGTGAGATGCCGGCCGCCGGGTACGGGCCACTGGAGGCTGTGGCCTGCAACAAGGTCAACCTCAAGCGGATCGCCACACACTGGCCGGACATGCTCCGCGTCGCAGGATCGCTGATCACCAACCAGGTCCGCGCCTACGACCTGCTGCGGATGTTCGGCCGCGAGGGACATCCCACCCCGCTCGGCGCCGCGTTCGCCGAGTACGGCCGCATCGACAAGACCATGCACCTGCTCGCCCTGGTCGACCCGGTCGATGACACCTACCGTCGGCTGATGAACCGGCAGCTGACCGTGCAGGAGTCCCGTCACCGCCTGGCCCGCGCCATCTGCCACGGGGGCCGGGGCCAGATCCGCCAGGCATACCGCGAGGGCCAGGAGGACCAGCTGGCCAGTCTGGGTCTCGTCCTCAACGCCGTGGTCCTGTGGAACACCCGCTATCTCGACGCCGCCATCACCCGGCTCCGCGCCGAGGGCCACGACATCAAGGACGAGGACATCGCCCGGCTCTCCCCGCTCAAGGACCGGCACATCAACTTCCTGGGGCGCTACCTGTTCAACTTCAAGGCCAGCGGCCCCGGTCAGGGTCTGCGCCCGCTGCGCGACCCGGACGCGCCCGAACTGGACGAGGAAGACGACGGCAGCCTGGACTGACAGGCCTGGCCGGACGCGTCAGTAGACCGATCGGCGTCCGCCCCGCGGAGCAGGACGACGAACGTTACAGTCGCCGGTCGCAGCCCGATCCTCAGCCCGGGGAGACGAAGCCGGACTCGTATGCCGCGATGACTGCCTGGGTGCGGTCCCGTGCGCCAAGTTTCGCCAGTACGGAGCTGACGTGCGACTTCACGGTCTCGGTCCCCACCACCAGGCGTGCGGCGATCTCTGCGTTCGACAGGCCTTGCGCCATGAGACGCAGCACCTCCTCCTCGCGCTCGGTCAGTGCGGCACGCTCCATGGCGGTCCGGGCGGCGGTATTGCCGTGGTCCCGGCTGTAAGAGGAAGCCAGCTGCCGCACCGCCGCTGGGAACAGCAGGGAGTCTCCCTCGGCCACCAGCCGTACGGCGTGCACGATCTCGGCTGGCCGGGCCCGCTTGAGCAGGAAGCCGTCGGCTCCCGCGCGCAGCGCCCCGTACACGTACTCGTCGTTCTCGAAGGTCGTCACCACCACGATCTTCGGCGGGTCCGCTATGGTGCGCAGCACCGTCCGTGTCGCCTCGATGCCGTCCATCAGCGGCATGCGTACGTCCATGACGATGACGGCGGGGCGCAGTTGCCGTACCAAGGGGATCACGGCGGCCCCGTCGGCGGCCTCGCCCGCCACTTCGATGTCCGGCTGAGCCTCCAGCACGGCGCGCAGCCCGGCCCGTACGAGCGGCTCATCGTCGACCAGGAGAACGGTGAGCGGCATCCGGTCAGCCTAGATCAACTACAGCGGCAGATCGACGTGCAGCAGCCAGTGGTCGCCGTGCTGTCCCGCTTTGGCTTCGCCCCCGAGCAAAGCGGCACGTTCACGGATCCCGCGCAGTCCTCTGTCACCGCCCGTGCCGGCCACCGGTGCCGGATCGGGCAACGGATTGCGCACCTCAAGCCGCAGCCGCGCTGCCTCGACGGCGATGCGCACGCCGATGCGGACAGGGCCCGCGTGCCGCAGCACGTTGGTGAGGGCTTCCTGAAGCATCCGGTAGGCCTCGCGGGAGACCGGCCCCGGAAGGTGTTCCAACGGTCCGGTCACTTCGGCGTCGACCTGCGCACCCGAGGACCGCGCGGAATCCAGCAGACGGCCCGCCTCGTCGAGAGCCGGGCGTGCGCCGGCTGGCTGTCCTGTCTCGCGCAGTAGGAGCAGGACGCGGTCCAGGTCCTCCAGCGCGGCCCGTCCCGTTTCCTCGATGGCCTCCAGCGCCCGGTCGGTGAAATCCGGGTCGCCTGCCGCCCGGGCGGCACCGGCCTGGACCACGGCCAAGGTCAGCGCGTGGCCGAGCGTGTCGTGCAACTCCCGTGCAATTTCGTTGCGTTCCAGCAGCTGATCGGTGCGCTTTTCCAACTCGGCCAGCCGCTCCTTGACCGACGGCCCGAGCAGTCGGCGAGCGGCTTGGGCCATGAGCGCCCCCGCCCCGGCGGCCACCATGACCAGCGCCAGCACGGGCACCGGTGCCAGCAGGACATACACCCAGCCCGCACCCGAAATGTACGGCAGCGGGTCGGCGAGGCCGGGCTCCCCGGCGGCCGTCCCGGCAAGCGACAGCGCGAGTGTCAGCAAGGTGTTGGTCACCAGTGCGAGGGCGAGCCCTGCTTCCAGACGCAGGACCAGCCAGGCACCGGTTCTCGCCCGGTCGGTCCACGAAGCGGAGAAAACGGTGGAGACACCAGGGTCCTCGACATTCCTCACGCGGGCGTGCGGCCCGGGAAACAGCATCAGCCGCGCCTGCAGCCCCTCCGCATGACGGACCGAGGGCACCATGCCAGCGGCCAGAGCCAGGGGGATGGGAAGGACCGCGACCAGCAACCAGTCGTGCGGTGACGGGTCGCTCAGCCCCGGATAGACCATGGCGCAGGCGAACGGCACGATCGCACCCACCAGCATGTGCAGCCAGCGCGTATAGGTCACCGCACGTGTCAGCGGCAGCAGGAAGCCCGGCATGCCGACATCGTGACAGAGCAGAAGGGGCCGCCGTCTCCCCCGTGCGGGGGAGACGCTCTCCCCGGGCGGGGGATGCCTGCCCACGCTTGCCGGACCACGCTGAGGCCATGACCAGCATCGACGTCAAAGAACTCACCAAGGAGTACCGCGGCATTCGGGCTGTCGACCGTCTGACGTGCAGCATCGAACCGGGCCGGGTCACCGGGTTCCTCGGGCCTAACGGTGCCGGCAAGTCCACCACCATGCGCCTCGTCCTCGGCCTGGACCGCCCCACCTCCGGCACCGTCACGGTCGGCGGCCACCCCTATGCGACGTTGCGCGAGCCCCTGCGCACCGTCGGCTCCCTACTGGACGCGCAGGCCGCCCACGGTTCCCGAACCGCACGGGACCATCTGCGCTTCCTCGCCGTCAGCAACCGCCTCCCGGCACGCCGCGTGGACGACGTCCTTCAGAACACCGGTCTCACCGCTGTCGCACACCGCCGTATCAGAACCTTCTCGCTCGGCATGCGCCAGCGGCTCGGCATCGCCGCCGCACTCCTCGGGGATCCACCCGTCCTCATGCTGGACGAGCCCACCAACGGCCTCGACCCAGAAGGGATCATCTGGATCCGCCACTTGCTGCGCCAGCTCGCTCGCGAAGGCCGCACGGTCCTGGTCTCCAGCCACCTGATGAACGAGACCGCAGCTTTCGCCGACCATCTCGTCATCCTCGGCAAGGGTCGACTCCTCGCCGACATCCCGAAACAGGACTTCATCGAACAACACAGCCACCCACGCGTACGCGTACGCACCAGTGACCCCAGCCGACTTCGGGCTGCACTGCTGGCCCAGGGACACACGGTCGCGGAAGACGATGACGGCCGATGGATCGTCGACGGCGCCACAGCCGAACAGATCGGAGCCGCCGCAGCCCGCGAGGGCATCCCCGTCCTCGAACTCACCGACGAACGTGCCTCCCTGGAGCAGGCCTACCTCGCTCTCACGGCCGCCGAGGCGGAATTCGCCGCCGAGGCCCCCGCGTTCCCGACCGCCCCACAGGAGGCCTGACCATGTCTGTCCCCGCGGTACTCCACTCCGAGTGGATCAAAATCAGGTCAGTCCGGTCGAGCTTCGGATCACTCCTCGCGGTCTTCGCCGCCACGCTGGCCATCACCCTGCTCGTGTTCGCCACTGTAGGCCGCGCAGAGGCGGAAGGCGGCGAAGATCCCGTCTTCGGAGCCTTCTACGCGATCAACTTCGCGCAGATCGCCGCGATCGCCTTCGGGGCCACCGCCGTATCCTCCGAATACGCGGGCGGTGCCCTTCGGATCTCCCTGTCGGCGGTGCCACGCCGGGGTCTCCTCTACGCGGCCAAGACGGCAATCGTGGCCACGGCCGCCCTCGTCGTGGGACTCGCCACCGCGTTCGCCACCTTCTTCGCGGGCCAGGCGTTCCTAGGAAAGTACGCTATCGGCCTCGGTGAGCCGGGAGCCTTGCGGGCCTGCATCGGCGGGGGGATCTACCTCGCTCTGATGGCCTTGTTTGCTACGGGACTCACTTTCCTCCTGCGCAGCGCCGTCGCTGTACTCAGCCTGCTCATCCCCTTCATCCTGATCGTGTCCTTCGTGGTCGGAGGCATCGCCGAGGGCGCCGCCTCCTATCTTCCCGACCGTGCCGGACAACAAGTCCTCCACCAGGACCCGGCAGGAGGCCTTGGCGCTTGGACAGGTCTCGCCGTGACTGCGCTGTGGGCGGCAGCCGCGCTCGTGGCGGGTTGGTGGGCAGTGCACCGACGTGATGCCTGACAACGCGGTAACCGGCACTCGCCCCGCGCCGGGGGCGGCGCCATGAATAAGCACACGGGTGGTCAGGTCTGGCTTCGCCGTCTGGGCGGGAACATGGCAGGCAGCGGCTCTCACAAATGACCAGTTGCGAGAGTTCTGCGAACACCCCGGGACCGCTCACGAATCCGCAGGTCGCCGTTCGCAGAACCCCTCTCAAAACCTGCGTGTTGTGCGAGACGTTTCTGACAGACTGCACGGGTGGACCTGACGCCCGATCAAGCCGCAAACGCGGTAGAACGAAACGACTGTCCGAAGTGTGATGCCCCGGCCGGGAGCCCATGCCGCACCCGCAGCGGAAAGTGCGCGACGAAGTACCACACCGCACGCTTCATCCTCGTGCCCGCGCTCCGTGAGGAGCTGGAGGTACTCGTACCGGAGGACCGCGGCCCCGGGCGGCCGTGGAAGGCGGGCCCGCCCGCCCCGGCCCTGCCGGCCGCCGCCGCGGCCAAGCCGATCCGGATCGGGTACGCCCGCTGCTCGACCGCCCAGCAGGAACTCGCCTCCCAGCTCGCCGCGCTTGAACCGGTCTGCAAGCGGATCTTCTCCGAGAAGATCTCCACCCGCATCAAGACCCGGCCCGAGCTGGAGAAGGCCCTCAAGCTGGCGTACGACATCAAGGAGGCCGCCCCCGACCAGGAGGTCATCCTCACCGTCCACGAACTCAAGCGCCTGGCCCGCAACGCCGCCGAGCTGATGACTCTCTCCGGCCAGCTCCAGGACGCCGGCGTTCAGCTCGAACTCCTCACCGGCCCGCTCACCGGCATCTACGACCCCAACGGCATGGGCGCGATGTTCTTCGCCGTCCTCGCCGTCGCCGCCCAGCTCGACCGCAACTACATCCGAGAGAAGACGCTGGAGGGACAGCAGGCCGCGGCCGCCAAAGGCAACCACGGCGGACGGCCCAAGGTCATCGATGACGACTCGCTACTGTTCGCCCGCGCGCTGCGGGACCGCGGCGTCCCCGTCCCCGAGATCGCGGGCAAGCTCACCATCAAGACCGGCAAGAACGCGGGCAAGCACCCCTCGGTCGCCTCGCTGTACCGGGCGCTCGCCGAGGACGAAGAAACCGCCGGGTCCGACGATGCACAGGTCATCGGCCCGCGCCGTCCGGTCCGCGCCCGCATCACCGGGCCCGGCAGCGGCACCGACCCGGCGCTGATGGAACGGCTCACAGCGCAGGTCCTCGACGGCGACACCGTGCTGGACGACCTGGCCCGCCAGGCCGAAGGCGGATCCGACGACCTGGTGGCCCAGCTGCTCGCACAGGCCCGGAACGGCGACCAGTAGGAGAATCCCAGCAAGATCAATCTCACCGGGATTTCCTGTACCTCAACTACTCACACCCGG